>CAVZMH010000001.1:0-237415 GCA_963776345.1 uncultured delta proteobacterium
CGGCCAAGTCGAAGTGCTAGCCAACTCCCCACCAGCAGACAGACCAGAATGCCCAAGGTCGGGAGATGGACGGGGCGTAGCAGCGTCGCGAGAAGGCCGAGAACCGCAGCCCCGCAGACCACCCCGACGACATGGCGGCGTAGGAACGTCTGGACGGCGCTGAGTATCTCGGCGATGCCCATGGGGGGCCGCGAACCTAGTCCGTGTGGGTGACTTCGCGAGCACTCACAGTAGGGGTAGTTGGGCTCGCTGCCCGACATACACGGCAACGTCTCGTTGTCCAGACTGAGCCCCGCGCGCTCTCCGGGCACTAGCTCGGGCGCCGCTCTCCTCGGGCAACGGTCCCCGCGCGCTCCCTGAAGTGACCGCTGGCCGAGGTCTTCGAATCCAGTCAGCGAGACCGGCCGACTCTCACGAGCGAACGCCAGGGTGATCGCCCACGAAACATGGGTCGGTCTTGGCGACACAGTTGGCCCGGTCTTCGAATCTGAGCACTAGGGCCAACGACGGGCGATCGGGCGTCTGGCTGGCTGCTCGGCTCCGGCCAGTACGGTACTGGCCGAAACGGGCTGCGCTCGGGCTGCGCGCTGGACGTCGCGGGTCGCGCCCCCTCGTGCGAGCGCCCGTCGCAGCCCGAACACAGCCCGTGGCGGGCGCTTCGATCCCCGCCGCCTCCACAATGAAGTCGAGCGGTTGCCGCTTGCCGCGTTTTTCGGGCGGCAATCGCTATCCATTCGCTACGCGCTCGACGGAACGTCGCGGACTTGCGCGGGACGCGGTTGGTCTCCCCAGGCCCGCTCGGGCAGAGATCCGCGAGTTTCGCGGCGAGCCGCGGCTCGTCTCCTGGTACCAGCACCACGACGGCAAGGCCGTCCGGGCCGTCACCCGGGTGGAGATCGATCCGGACAGCGGCCGCATCTCGCGGATGTGGAGGCGATCTCCTGCGAGCCGGGTGCGCCCGTCGACCTCGAGCGGCGCAGAGACTGAACGACGGCCCGTCGGTGGTCGACATCGGGGCCGGAGCGGGTTCGCTGGTGGCTTCCATCGTTGCCGGCAATCCCGGCGTTCGGGGCATTCTGTTCGATCGGCTGGACGTGCTGCCCGACGCGCACCACCTGCTCACAGGACGAGGAGTGCGCGCACGGTGCGATCTGGTCGGAGGAAGTTTTTTCGAGCCGATACCAGTCCAGGGAGACGTCTGGATCCTCATGCAGATCCTGCACGACTGGCCCGATGCGGAATCCCAAGACGATCCTGATGCGGTGCCGCGAGCGGATGCGATCCGGGGACCGGCTCCTGCTGGTCGAGATGGTTCCCGTGCCCGGCCAGCCCGATGTGGGGATTGCCATTCTTGATATCGCGATGATGATGGTCGGCGGCGAGGCGCGGCAACGGACCGAGCAGGAATACAACGACCTGTTCGCGGCGACCGGATTCAGCTCGGTGCGTTGGTGGGCATTGGGACAGCCTTCAGCATTCTGGAGGTCAGACCACGCTAGGCCTGGGGAATCCCTCGACGTTCAGGTGTTGGCCAGCGCCGCCTGGGCGAGCGTCTTCTCGGCGCTCATCTGCTTCGCCTTGTCCGCGACCCCGTAGACCTTGAACAGGAACACGGTCTGGCCCTTCTTGACGTAGAGCACCGTGTACTGCGCCAGCGTCGCGTAGAACGCATCGTCGCCGAGCCCGCCCGCCGGGGTGATGGTGGTTCCCGGAAGCGGGCCGGCCTTGATCCGGTCCCACTCGGCGGGAGGCCACAGCGACACGGTGACAATGACGTGCGGCTTCTCCGAGGTCCACGAGCATCCCGTGGTACCGATCGGCTGTCCGGCGCCGAAGCTTCCGCCGAGCGCGGCCGTGACCTGCGCAGGCGTGAGCAACCCACACGGCGCCGGTGCCGCCCGGGCGATACCGCCGAGGCCGCAGATCGCGAGCGCGCAGACCAGCTGCAACCGCGGTTTCCAGCGTGTCCTGGTCATCGGCCACCTCCCCGAAGCAGAGGATTCCTCGCACCTGCGTCCCCCATCCTACAAGACGCGCGGAGCGAACCCGAGCATTCTCGAAACTGCCACCGGTATGCGTGATTACACGCGATCCATGCGTGAGCCAAAGTTTGCCTGCAACGTCTTCGAACGCGAAGTACTGGCCGGTGCGGATGCCACGCAGGTCTCCACGCGTACGCGGCGCATGGCGAGGCGCCGAACACTCGGTGTTCTTGCGAGCTTCACGACCGCCATGCTGATTGCCTTCGTCGCGCCACGCCTCGGATTCGGTTTTCTGCGGCGCTTTGATCCTCCAGGTGCGGCCGGAGGCCCCGGGCGTCTTCACAGGTCGATGACGACGTCACCAGTCGGTTTTGAGCAACAGACGAAAAGGTTGCCGTCGGCCGGCTTGTCGAGCGGCTCCGGTCCGTAGACCACCGCTCCGGAAACCAGACCGCTCTCACAGTTGTGACAGACACCCGTCCGGCACGACCAGCGGACCGGGACGTCACACGCCTCGGCCAGTTCCAGGATGCTCTGGTAGGCCGAGGCCTTCCAGTGTGCGGCGATGCCACTGCGCGCGAACGAGACCAGCGGACCGCTGCCGGCGTCGTCCCCGGGCAGTGGGGTCCTGATGTCGGGCCCGTACCCGATCAAGGTAGCGAGGAGGCCGTCCGCTGGAACGCGGGGTTGGGCGTCATGCTTCCAGAACCGCGACTCTTGGCCGTGTCATGCTCGAGCGTTCTCCACGAGCGTGGCAATCTGCACGAACTCGACGCTGGGGCGTACACCGTAGAGACCCGTTAGGCGCTCCAGAAGCGCATCGGTGAAAAAGGCTTTGGCTGCGACCTCTGAATCCCAGACGTAAAAATTGACGGCCGTGCGCTTTCCGGAATTGACCGTGAAAGCCTTGGAACGCAATCCGGACATTCCTTCAAACTTTGCGCGTGCGGTCTCAGCGATCTTCCGCACGGCTTGTTCATCGAAATTGTCTCCGTAGCTAAACGTTACAAATACACCAATCATGCCGCACTCCTTTCGATGTAGGGATCAATGTCGCTCGGAAGGTCTGCGATAGCAGAACCGCGAGCGCCGCGAATGGCCCGGACGGGCCATTCTTCAGCGCACCAGCATCGCCACCGCCTGTGCACGGGTGCGAACGCCGAGCTGGGCGAGGATGTTGGCCACGTGCCGATGCACGGTGTGCTCGCTGCGAGCGAGCACCTGCGCGATCTCGCGGTTCGACCGGCCCTGGGCGAGCATCTCCAGGATCTGCCGCTGGCGCGAGGTGAGCGTGGACGTCACCGGAGGCTTGCGCGGCGCCTTCGGCATGCGCCGGCCCGGTCGCCGCGGCAGCGACGGGAGCCGCTCGAGGAACCGGTGCACCTCCCCGAGCAGCGCCGCCGAATCGCCTACGAACGGCCAGTGGTCGGCGCCGGGCAGCTCCACGAACTGCGCGCCGGTGATGTGGCGGGCGATGAAACGGCCTTCGTCGATCTTCGCGTCGCGGTCGCCGGTGCGGTGCAGCACCAGCGCCGGCGCAGCCACGTGCGCGAGCGCGGCCCGGGAATCGACGTCGGTGTTGTAGCGGAGCAGCGCCGCGGCGGCGCCAGGGCTCGCGCTCTGGCGCAGGTAGGAGGCGAAGCGCGTGGCGAAGCGGCCATCGTTCGCGCGCGACGGCGTCAGGGTGTCGAGCTCCATCGGGCCGCCCCACGAGCGCTGCACCAGCTCCATCAGCCTTGCGCTCGCCCCGTCGGACGGCGCCCAGGGGTAGTCGGGCGTGCGGCGGCGGCAGGCAAAGCCGCCATAGGCCACGAGGCCCAGCGTGCGTTCGGGATACGTGGCAGCGAAGAGGATCGCCAGCGACACGCCCTCCGAGGCTCCAAACACGACCGCG
Organism: uncultured delta proteobacterium; assembly: GCA_963776345.1. Classification (GTDB taxonomy): domain Bacteria; phylum Myxococcota; class Myxococcia; order Myxococcales; family Myxococcaceae; genus RPRB01. Next base: position 3,877 of record CAVZMH010000001.1, read on the forward strand.
CGGCGCACCGACGCGGCGTCCAGCACCGCGCGCACGTCGTCCATCCGCTCCTCCATCGTCGAGGCGCGCGGCATCGGATCGGACAGCCCGGTGCCGCGCTTGTCGAACACCAGCAGCCGGCAGCCCTGCGCCAGCGTGTGGAGGAACGAGGCCACCTCGGGGAAGCGCCAGCTGGCCTCGACGTGCGAGACCCAGCCGGGGATGAAGATCAGGTCGAGCGGACCATCGCCCAGCGACTGCCAGGCGATGTGCACCTCGCCGCTGCGCGCGTAGCGGGTCACGGGGAGCGCCATCCCGTGGAAACGTAGCCCATTCAGCCGCTGGAGAAGGAGCTGTCGTCAGGAGCATGTGACAGCAGACCCAGCGCGCCTTCGCCCGACCCGAGCAGCACTTCATCCTGGATGGCGACGCCGCGTCAGCCGACGGTGACCACGATCTTGCCGATGGCCCTGCGGTCCGCGAGCTGCCGAATCGCCTCGCCGCCGCGTGCCAGCGGAAAGCTGCCGCTGATCACCGGCTTCAATCGGCCCGCGTCGACGAGCGCGAAGAGCTCCGCCATGTCCTGCCGGAAGTTCTCGGGTTCGCGCGCGATGTACGCGCCCCAGAAGACGCCCACCACCGCGCAGTTCTTGAGCAAGGTCAAGTTCAGTGGGAGCTTGGGGATGGAACCGCTGGCAAACCCCACCACCAGCAGCCGCCCACCCCAGGCCAAGGCGCGCACCGCCTCCTCCGACTGGGTCCCTCCGACGGGGTCGTAGACCACATCGACCCCGTCGCCGTTCGTGGCGGCCTTGAGCGCATCCTTCAACTCTTGCGTGCAGGTATTGATCAAGATGTCGGCGCCTTGGGCTTTGCACACTGCGAGCTTGGCGTCGGTGCTGGCGCAGGCGATGACCTTGGCGCCCATGACCTTCCCGAGCTGCACAGCCGCGAGACCAACGCCGCCGGAGGCCCCGAGCACCGCGAGCGTCTCTCCCGCGCGGACTCCGCCCCTTTGCTTCAAGGCGTAGTAGGAGGTCGCGTAGGTCATCAGGAAGCCGCCCGCCTCCAAGTCCGAGAGCTTGGGACTTGCCAGCTTGATGACTTGATATGCGGGTAGGCAGACCTCTTCGGCCAGCATTCCGAACGCGTTGCAGGCGATGACCCGATCGCCGACGGCCAGGCCCTCGACGCCCTCGCCGACCTCCGCGACCCGGGCCACGGCCTCGCCGCCCGGCGCGAAGGGTAGGTCGGGTTTGAACTGATATTTTCCTTCGATGATCAGCGTGTCGGGGAAGTTGATTCCCGCCACCAAGATCTGAAGTTTGACCTCGCCGGCGGACGGCTTGGGCGACGGAAGCCCCTCGGTGAGGACGAGAGACTCGGGCGGACCGAGCCGGGTGCAGAGAAGCGCCTTCATGATGGACTCCTTGGCAACGCGATCGAGAACGATCATGGAAACTCCTTGGGTTCCCGATAGCAGGGCCGCGAAAGCCGCGAATGGCCCGGAAGGGCCATCCTCGCCGGGGTGTGAACGCCGGGCGGGGCGACGGTGCAGCCGGCCACCACTCCCAGCACGACGTAGCGGCGGATCATGTCGGCGCTGCGGGGGGTCAGCGCCGATACTCGCGGGCGATCGAGGCGAAGGCCTCGTCCACCGCCCGGGCGATGCCCACGTCGAGGCCCTCACCGGCGGTCGCACGGATCCCCATCACAAGGTTGACCAGGCGCTCGAGCAACGAGGCCCTTCGGCGGGCGTGGGTGTCCCTCACGGGGCCCACCAGCACATGGAGTTTGACCTCGCCGACGGACGGCTTGGACGACGGAAGCCCCTCGGTGAGGACGAGAGACTCGGGCGGACCGAGCCGGGTGCAGAGCAGCGCCTTCATGACGGACTCCTTGGCAACGCGATCGAGAACGATCATGGAAACCTCCCTGGGTTTCTCGATAGCAGGGCCGCGAAAGCCGCGAATGGCCCGGACGGGCCATCAGCGCTCCAGCATCGCCACCGCCTGCGCGCGGGGGTGCGAAGACGCCGAGAACCGTCTGCCACCTACTTGACGACGATGTTGTCCAGCCCCGTCGGGTTCGGGGTGGTGGGCGAATCGCGCAGGACAGCGTCAGTCGTCGTCGCGCGTGGCGTCTGGAGAGCGCGGGAGCGGGATGCGCTCCATCAGAAGGGCCAACTTCAGGAGGGACTGACGAAGCTGCTCCGGGCTCCGCAGCGCCCGCCACCGCGCAGCGACCTCCGCGAGTGCCATGCTCACCGAGTCGGCCTCGCCAGGGGCCGCTACTTCCGTACTACACGCGGTGCGGCCGAACGCGTGCTCGTGCGCGCTCTGGGGCCAGCAACCGGGCGCTGTTGCGGGCTGCTGCGCGCACGTGCTCACCGAAGAGTCTTCGCCAGCACGGCTTCGATCCCCGCCGCCTCCACAAGAAGTCGAGCGGTTGCCGCGTTCGAGCGGCACTCGCCGTCCACTCGCTCGCACACGCTCACAGCGACTTCAGGTACTGCACCAGATCCGCACGCTCGGCGGAGGTGAGGCCCAGCGAGCGCCTGGTGTCGTAGGTGCTCACCACATCCTCCAGTGTCGCCGCAGATCCGTTGTGGAAGTACGGAGGGTGCTGCCACGCACCCTTGAGTGGCGCGGTCCGATACTGCTTGGTCGCGCTGCGTGACGCGTAACTGGGGACCCCGGCTGCCTCGGGTTCTCCCATCGAATCACTGGGCGGGTGCAGCCGGGTGTTGGCATCGGTGAACTCGGCTCCGCTGTGGCAGGTCGAGCATCCTGCAGAACCGGCGAAGAGCGCTTGCCCCCGGGATGCCGCCGCAGGGTCGTAGCTCCCGGCGGGCGGGGGCGGGGCGGTGAGCGTGAGTTGATACGCCTGCAGACCGGGGAGCTTGCTGCTGATCAGATCGTCGGCGCCGTTGGTGACGTTCACGCCCGTCCGCGGGTCGGAGAACGTTCCGTGTCCGCCCATCTGGGTGACGCCGACGTAGCGGTTCCAGTAGGCGATGTCCGCGCCATCCCCGGTCGAGGTGATGCGATGGATGCCGTTCAGGCCATAGGCCGGTGGGATGACCTGTGGCCCGTTCAGGCCATCCTGGTTGAATCGCGGGTCGTACCTTCCCGGGCCCCAGGAATTGAAGACCGCACGCGTCGCTGCGTCGAGCGCCGGCGACAGGGCGACGATGGCCCCCACGTTCAGATCGCGATTGGGCCAGCCGTCCAGGCGCTTCCCGATCCCGGGGGCGAACGAGCTGTCCACGGTGGAATGGCACAGGGCGCACGTGAAACCGACGCGGGTCAGCGTGTCCTTCCCGTTGATGGTCTCGACCGTGCCCTTGACGCCGACGACGGCGCCGAGCTTGAGCAGCGCCACCGTGGTCGCGGGATCGGTGAGACTGATCGACCCGTTCTGAATTCCGGTCACCACTGCCGGCGGGAGGGCTTCCGCATCCACCTTCAGGCCAACCGCCAGTGCAGTGGTCGGATCGACCGTGCTCACCACCTGCTCCATGTGCAGGGCATCCGTCCACTTCGTCTCGTCGCCGAAGGTGTCGTAGCGAAAGGTCTGCTTCCCCTCAGCGACCAGGGCTGCGTCGGGCGCGCCGCTGTCGTTGCTGCTGCAGGCCGTGACCGCTGCCAGCGCAAGCGAGCACAGACCCATCCACAACAGCATCGAGGTGCCGTTCGAGTTCATCTCAGCCTCCAGCTGGGTGATTTGCTGCGCGCCCTGGTTCTGAAGCGAGCGGGTATCGTCGACACCCACTGCTCATTAGAGGAACGGCGCCGGAATCGGTGACAGCGGGCGCTCCGCGGCGGGGCGTCTGATTGCGCTCGAGCGTCCTCTGGTCAGTCGTGCTGCAGATACTGGTGGACGAACGCGATCGTCATGCTTCCTTCGCCGACGGCGGACGCGACGCGTTTGACCTTGCTCGCCCGCACATCGCCGCAGGCGAAGACGCCGGGGACGCTCGTCTCGAGCAGGTACGGGTCGCGATTGTGCGACCAGCGCCCGGCTTTCACCGTATCGTCTCCGGTCAGGACATACCCGTGCGCATCACGCGCGATCTCGGTTGGCAGCCACTCGGTCTCGGCGTCGGCTCCAATGAAGACGAAAAGGCCACCGCAGTCATGCCGGCGCACCGCTTTGCTTGCGTCACGAATGTCTATGGCGGTCAGGTGAGTGTCACCGTAGACCGCCTGCACTTCCGAGCGCAGCTGGACCGCGATGTTCGCTTTCCCGCGCAACTGCTCAATCAGGTAGTGTGACATGCTCTTCTCCAGGGAATCGCCCCGGACGACGAGCGTCACCTTGCGGGCATAGTTGGAAAAGTAGATTGCCGCCTGACCGGCTGAGTTTCCGGCGCCGATGAGGTAGAGGTCGAGTCCATTGGCGGCGCCTGCCTCGCTGCGCGCCGCTCCGAAGTAGAGACCCTTGCCGAGCAGCCGGTCGAATCCCTCGATCTCCAGGCGGCGCCACCTGACGCCGGCGGCAAGGATGATGGTCCGCGTCCGGACGACCTCATCGCCATCGAGGAAGACCTCATGCGTCTCCGGATCGATGCGGGTGACGGAGCGCGTGACCAAGATCTCCGCCCCCAGTCGCTTTGCTTGCTGCAGCGCGCGACTCGCAAGCTCATCGCCCGAGACGCCGCTGGGGAACCCGAGATAGTTCTCGATCCTCGAGGACGTCCCGGCCTGGCCCCCCGGCGCCTCGCGCTCGATACACAGCGTGCGCAGCCCCTCGGACGCGCCGTAGACCGCAGCAGCGAGGCCGGCCGGGCCGCCGCCGATGATGACGGCGTCGTATTCGGCAAGGCGCGCGCTTGTTTGCAGGCCGAGGAGCTGCGCAACGTCGCGCGCCTTCGGTCGGCGGAGCACCTGACCGTCGGCGAGCCGCAGCACCGGGCAATCGCCTTCCCCCGGGAGAGGTCCCTGCCAAAGCGTTTGCAGCGCGGGCGAGTCCGGTGCCACCCAGTCAAAGGTGATCTGGTTGCGGGAGAGGAACCGGCGCATGTCGACGCACGCGGGATCCCAGCGTTGACCAAACAACGTGACCAGCGGTTTGGGCGCTTGGGCAGAGATGCCCTGCATCCCGCCGATGCGCTCGCGCGCGAGCGCGCTGACCTTCGAGGAAACCTCGGGCGATGCCGCCGCGATCGCGAAATACTGCCGGGCCTCCACTCGCATGAGGCGAGACGGTTCTGACGCCCGGTAACCTCCGTAGAACGGCGAGCCGATGGCGATCGGAATTTCGCCGAAGATGGCGCCGGGGACGCGCCAGCCCAGGGTGCGCTCGACCCCGTCGAACAATCTGACGACCTCCATCTTGCCGGAGAGAACCGCGAACAGCGCGCGGTCCCCCGCGCCCTCGTGCACGGCGTACTCCCCGGCGCCGAGGTGGATGTCGGCAGACGTCTGCGCGAGCAGCTCGAGCTGGTCCGTCGCGAGCGTCGAAAACAGCGGGACGGCCCGAACTTCGTCAATCGTCAGCATGGTTCATGTCACATCACTGTATCCGCTCAGCGGGACAGCGGACTTCCATGAGTGGCCGTTGGGGTCGAAAGCAGGAAGCGGAGCAGATCCCTCGCTGGCCAACGGGTGGCTGCCAGCCGTGAGCGGAGTGTACCGGGCTCATCGTCCCGCGGTTCACTCTGTAGCCAGGGCTGGGGATTTGAAGGCACAGGGGTTGCCCCTCCACCTTGCGCGCGCCGTCCGCGTGCGCGCTCGTGGCCGGGCGCAAATTTTTCGCGCGGACTCCCCGGCGGAATCGCTTGGCCCGGATCATGGCTCTCACCGGTGGTGCGCCTCGAGTGGAGCGCGCCTTGCAGACGTGGGAGTCATGACCCGAGCGCTCTCCATCCCGGCGGTCGGCCACCCGAGGCGGGGGCGCTGGCCGGGCGAGCTGTGGAAGCTCGTGCTCGCGGGCGTGGTCTGGGCCGTCGCCTGGTCCATGTTGCACCCGTTCTCGGCGCTGGTCGCCGGCGTCCTCCCCGCGGGCACGCCGTCGCACCTCGCGAGCGCGATCGCCTTCTTCGTCTACGAGGTGCCAAAGGTACTGCTGCTCCTGGTGCTGGTGGTCTTCGGCATCGGCGTCATCCGCACCTGGTTCTCGCCGGAGCGCACCCGTCGTCTGCTGGCCGGCCGGCGCGAGTCGGTGGGCAACGTGCTCGCCGCCGGGCTCGGCGTCGTGACGCCCTTCTGCTCCTGCTCGGCGGTGCCGCTGTTCCTCGGGTTCGTCCAGGCCGGGGTGCCGCTGGGGGTGACGTTCTCCTTCCTCATCTCGGCGCCGATGGTGAACGAGGTCGCGCTGGTGCTCCTCCTGGGCCTGTTCGGCTGGAAGGTGGCGGCGCTGTACCTCGGCACCGGACTCGCCATCGCCATCGTCGCCGGCTGGACCCTGGGCAAGCTCCATCTCGAGCGACACCTGGAAGACTGGGTGAGGGAAGCCACGCGCGGAGGCGGGGTGGCCGGCCTCGAGGAATCCCCGCCGTTCTCGGAGCGGCTCGCCGCGGGGCGCGCGGCCGTCCGCGAGATCGTCGGCAAGGTGTGGCCCTACGTGGTCGTGGGGATCGCCGTGGGGGCCGGCATCCACGGGTATGCGCCGGAGAACCTGCTCGCCGGGATCATGGGGCGCGCGGCCTGGTGGTCGGTGCCCCTGGCCGTGGCCATCGGCGTACCGATGTACTCGAACGCAGCCGGGATCATCCCGGTGGTGCAGGCATTGCTGGAAAAGGGCGCGGCGCTCGGGACCGTGCTCGCGTTCATGATGTCGGTCGTCGGCCTCTCGCTGCCCGAGGTGGTGATCCTCCGCAAGGTCCTCAAGCCGCCGCTGATCGCCGCGTTCGTCGGCACCGTGGCGCTCGGCATTCTCGCGGTCGGCTACCTCTTCAACCTGGTGCTCTGAGGAGCAACGGAGGAACGTCATGAAGGTGCAGGTGCTCGGAACGGGGTGTCCGAAGTGCAAGCAGCTCACCGCGAACGTGCAGGAAGCCGCGCGCCAGAGCGGCCTGGCGGTGGAGATCGAGAAGGTCGAGGACCTGCGCGAGATCATGAGCTACCGGGTGATGAGCACGCCGGCGCTGGCGATCGACGGGGTGGTGAAGTCCACCGGCAAGGTCCTGCCGGCTGCCGACGTCCTTGCGCTTCTCCGGGCGCAGGCCGAGGCGTAGCGACCCGGAGGGGCGTACCGCGAGAGCGAGCGGTCGGGTAGGCTCGTGCCAGTTTCCGCGGGCTCGCGGTCCTTCAACGGGGGGATTCATGCACGCTTCCCGGAAGCTTGGTCGGACCGTCATCGCGCTCGTCGCGCTCCTGGCGGTCGCTTGCAGCGAGAGCCCGAACGGTCCCGCCGAGTGTGTCGCCGCCGGGGGACGATGCATCTGCGGGCCGTCCGGTTGCGACGGCGGGGTCATCGGCCCGCAGGACTGCAACCCGGACCGAAATCCCTGTGGCGGCGTCTGCTGTCTTCCCCCCGATGCCGGGAGCTGACACGGTGAGGCGAGCGCTCGGACTTGCCGCGGTGCTAGGCCTGTCAACCTTCGTGGGTTGCGCGAGGGAGGACCCGTTCTGCGTGAGCGATCTCCCCGACGGCGGGTGCACCTACTACCAGCTGTTCAGCTGTCTCTCCGACGCGTGCCTCGGCGGCGGAGATGAGCGGATGACGAGTGACGCGGGCACGTGCATTCGCGTGCAGCTCTACTGCCAGTAGGGAAACGGATCCGCGCGGGCGAGCTCCCCTGCGAGGCGATCCGTCAGGCCGCGATGCTCGGCTCGACCCGCCGTTCGACGGGCCTGCGCTGCATCCGGCGCTTGTACTCCTCGGCCGGACGGACGAACTCCGGGTCGCCCGCGTGCAGCCTGGCCGCTTCCTTCGGACCGCGGGGCCGCAGCACCGCCCTGGGCCGAAACGGCCGGAAGGCGAACGCCTGCTGCACCGCGATGTTCTGCGGCCAGTCCACGTCCAGCCCGTAGCTCTCGGGCTTCCGGTCGGGCAGGTACGCCGTCCCCAGCAGCCAGTCCCAGAACGAGAACTTGGTGGCGTAGTTGATGTCGTGAACCTCGCGGGCGTGGTGCCACCGGTGCATGTACGGCCCGTTGATCACGTACTTCAGCTTCCCCATGTCCCAGTCGATGTTGGAGTGGATCCACATCCCCCAGCAGGCGTCGATCACCGACTTGATGGCCGCGACCTCGGGGGACATGAACAGGACGATGGGGGCCAGCTCCGCGGTCCCGGTGATCAGGTTCTCGAAGACGTGACCGCGCGAGCCCCCCACCCAGTCCACGTCCGGGGTCGAGTGGTGGGCCTCGTGGAGGCGCCAGAGGAACTTGTTCACGTGCATCGACCGGTGGAACAGGTAGATGAACAGGTCGTGGGTGAACAGGGACACCAGGATCTGTGACCAGAGGGGCCACTCGCGGATGCCCCGCGTCTGGCTCCAGCCGGTGAGCTGGTCGATCGCGGGGATGACGAACCTGGCCGCCAGGAACCCCATGAGCACCGAGAAGACGGTGCTGAACCAGAGCAGGTCGGTCCAGAACTCGCGACGCAGGAACGGCTGCGGCTCGTACGGGAACCGCCGCTCGAGGGCGATCATCAGGAACGCCCAGAGGACGATGAGGGCCGTGGGGAGCAAACTCCTTGGAGTTATCAGCGTGAGACGCGCTGCGCAGCAAATTTATCGCCCCCCGTCCAGCCTGCCTGGATGCCGACTTGACGCGGGGCTTTGTCCCGGTGAAAGGGGTGGCGTTCTCCTTCGATGACCGTCCCCTTCCTCCTTCTCGCAGCGCTCGCCGGTGCGGTGGCGGTGGCGGCCTGGGTCCGTACCCCGGACTCGGACCTTCCACGGATCTACCCGCGGGAACCCGAGCGCTGGGCTGGCATCACCGGACGGCCAGCCCCGCTGGGAAGCGCCCTGGACACGGTGCTCTTCTGGGCGACGGCGGCCCTCGGCCTCGGGGTGGCTGGCGCGCTGGTCGCCGTCGCGCTGCCGGGTCGCCTCGGGCTCGCCCTCGTCGTCGGAGCAGCGGTGGGCCTCTTCCTGGCGGTGTCGCTGGCCCGGCGGATGCTCCGGTTCGGACCGGGGGCAATGCGGATGTTGCCTCGGATCCGCAGGAGGTCGGTCGGCCGGACCCCACGGGTGCTCTTCATCTGCGGGTCACCCAACCAGACCGGGCAGATGATCCAGATCGCCCGGGCGCTCCCCGAGGTCGAGGCGTGGTTCACGCCCTACTACTCGGACCGGCCGCACTACGTGGCGGTCTTCAAGCTCGGCTGGTTCGAGCCGGCGATCCAGGGCCAAAAGCGCCGCGGCATCTGCGTCGACGAGCTGAACGCGCAGGGGCTGCGCGTCGACCTCGGCGCCGAGCGCAACGCGTACGACCTCTGGGTCTGTCCCAACGACGCCGTCATCCCCCGCGCGCTCTCCGGCACTCCCTGGGTCCTGGTCCAGGAAGGCATCATGGAGCAGCCCAACTGGCGCACCTGGGTCTGGCGATACACGAGGCTCATGCCCCGGGGGCTGGCCACCACCGCCGTCTTCGGGCTCAGCAAGCGCTACACCAAGTTCTGCGTCGCCAGCGAGGGATACCGGAAGCAGTTCCTCGCCGAGCGCATCCCACCGGAGAAGCTGGTGGTCACCGGCATCCCGAACTTCGACGACTTCGCGCGGTTCAAAGACAACGACTTCCCGCACCACGGCTACGTGCTGGTCTGCACCAGCGACGGCCGCGAGACGATGATGAAGGTGGACCGGCCGGCGCTGCTCGAGAAGTCCGTGCAGATCGCCGCCGGCCGCCAGCTCATCTTCAAGCTGCACCCCAACGAGAACGTGGAGCGGGCCACCAGGGAGATCCTTGCCGTCGCACCGAAGGCGCTGATCTTCGCCGGAGGCAACGCCGAGGAGATGGTGGCCAACTGCGAGGTGCTGATCACCGAGCACAGCTCGCTCACCTTCTGCGGTCTGGCCCTGGGCAAGGAGGTCCACACCAACCTCCCGCCGGAACAGGTCGCGGCGCTGCTGCCGGTACAGAACCGGCGCGCTGCCGAGGAGATCGCGGACGTGGTACGCGGAGTTCTTCGCGACCGGGGCCGGGGGCTTCAGGAGAGAGCGGGCGCGCAGCGCAAGGCGTCCTGACGGAGAGACGAACGATGGGCATCGAGGACTTCAGGAACGGCACTGGACAGCGGCTGTACGCGCGGGCGAAGCAGATCCTCCCCGGCGGAGCGCAGCTCCTCGGCAAGCGGGCGGAGATGTACCTCCCAGAGCTGTGGCCGGCGTACTACTCGCGCGCCAGCGGCTGCGAGGTGTGGGACCTCGACGGGCGCCACTACCTCGACTTCACCATGGTGGGCATCGGCGCCTCGACGCTGGGCTACGCCGACCCGGACGTGGAGAAGGCGGTCGTCGACGCCGTGAAGTCCGGTCCGATGTGCACCCTCAATCCTCCCGAGGACGTGGCGCTGGCCGAGCTGCTGCTCGAGCTCCACCCCTGGGCGGACATGGTGAGCTACGCCCGGAGCGGCGGCGAGGTGATGGCCAAGGCGGTGCGCATCGCCCGCGCCGCCACCGGCCGCGACGAGGTCGCCTTCTGCGGGTACCACGGCTGGCACGACTGGTACCTGTCGGTGAACCTCGGCGGCGCCGACGGTCTCCAGGGCCACCTGCTCCCGGGCCTCGAGCCGCTGGGCGTCCCCAAGGGGCTCGCCGGCACCACGCACCCGTTTGCCTACGGCGACCTGGACGCGCTCCGGAAGATCGTCGAGGCGCGCGGGAACAAGCTCGCGGCCATCGTGATGGAGCCGGTGCGCGGCGCGGGCCGCATCCCGGGCTTCCTCGAGGGCGCGCGGGAGATCGCCAGCAAGAACGGCTCGGTGCTCCTGTTCGACGAGATCACCGCCGGTTTCCGGATGAACACCGGCGGCGTCCACCTGGTCTACGGCGTCCAGCCGGACATGGCGACCTACGCCAAGGCGCTCTCCAACGGCTTCGCCATGGCGGCCATCGTCGGGCGCCGGTCGGTCATGGAGGCGGTGCAGAAGACCTTCATCTCCAGCGCCTACTTCACCGAGCGGGTCGGCCCGGCCGCAGCGCTCGCCTCGACCACCAAGCACCGGAAGATCGACGCCGGGAAGACGCTGACCGAGATCGGCACCCGGGTGCAGGCGGGGTGGAAGAAGGCCGCCGAGCGCACCGGCGTGCCGCTCAGCGTGACCGGCATCCCGGCGCTGGCGAGCTTCGGCTTCCAGGACCAGGACGCGCCGGCGCTGATGACGCTCTTCATCCAGGAGATGCTGGGCCGCGGCTTCCTGGCCTCGGACCGCTTCTACCCGACGGTGCGCCACGAGGAGCAGCACGTCTCGGCGTACCTCGATGCCGTCGAGGCCGCGTTCGGCCGCATCGCCGATGCGCGGGCGAAGGGCGACGTGCTCTCGCGGCTGCTCGGCCCGGTGAAGCACACCGGCTTCGCCCGGCTGGCCTAGCGGCTCAGGACTTCGGGGGCGCCTTGCGCTCGTGCTCGGGGATCCGGGTGCGCGAGGCGTCCACCGTCTTCAGCTCGCCGAGGTGGTGGCGGTACCAGTTCACGCCCGCGTACTTCTGGTTCAGGGCGAAGACCTCGGGGTGCGCGTCCAGGTAGTCGAGGATGGCCTGGAGCCCGAAGGGCGGCTTCCCCTCGACGAACAGCGCGTCGTAGACGCGGCGGATGAGCTCGTAGTCCTCGGCGTAGTCGATGGTCAGCCGGTGGGTCATCTGGAGGTCGCGGTCCCAGACGACGTTCTTGAGCTTGAACCGCTCCGGGCGCTCCCAGATGAACGGCGTGGTGTGCTCGCGCTCCATGGGGAGCTTCGCCTCGCGCCAGGCGGTCTCCAGGGTGTCGCGCCGCATGACCTCCACGTCGTAGCCGTCGGGCCAGGTGGCGGGGTGGAGGTTGGAGACGTAGTCGTACGAGGGATCCTCGAGGAACGCGCCGAGGATCCGGTCCACCACCGCCGGATCGATGAGCGGGCAGTCGGAGGGAATCTTGGAGACCGCGTCGCAGTCGGTGGTGCGCGCCGCGGCGATGTGCCGGTCGAGGAGGTCGGTGGGATGACCGCGGACGCAGGCGACGCCGGCCTGCCTGGCGAGCTCGACCACCGGCTGGTCGGAGGCGTCGGTGGTGGTCGCGACGACGATCTGCGACGGCGTGCGCGCGGCCTGGAGTCGCTCGAGCATCCGGACGAGCAGCGGCTTGCCGGCGAGCGGCATGAGCACCTTGCCCGGGAGCCGGGTGGAGCCGGTGCGCGCCTGGACCACGACCAGAACCTTCACCTGCAACCTCCGTGAACGACCGAAGAAGCCCGCGTCTTCTAGCGCACCGCAGCGCCCCGTGCCCCCGAAAGCGGTCGGACGGCGCGAGGGGCTCGCGGTTCGCTCGCGGGGCTGATCGAACTCGAGGAGCGCTAGAGAACGCCCCAGCCGCCCGGGTCCTCGTAGGTGATCCGGATCTCGGACTCGGGCGGGGGACGGGGGACCTCGCGCCGGACGCTCGGCGCGGTCTGCGAGACGGCGGGCGGGCGCGGCGGACGGGGCTCGGCGTTGCTCGCGGCGAACCCGCGGATCGCGGCGCGCGCGGGGCTCTCGTCGTCGAGATGACCTGCGTCGGCCGGGTGGCCGCTGGGCGTCGCCGCGCGCGGCATGGCCACCGGGAGCTCGCGGCTCCGCAGCGAGCGCGTTCGCACCGTCGGGAGATCCGCGTCGCTGAATCGCCGATCGGGAGCGGGCAGGGGAATCGACTCGGCCACCGGCATCGACACCCCGGTGGGCGCGCGGAACGACGGCCCGAGCTGCGCGCGGTCTCCGCGGCGGCGATCTGCACCGGTGCGCCGCTCGAACGCCCGGTGGAGCGGATTCTCCGGCAGTGGCTCCACCATCCGCTTGGCGTGGCCGAGCACCTCGTCCACGTGGGCCATCAGCGGCTCCACCGCGGGCCCGTAGAGCTTGCGGATGGCCTTTCCCATCGCCTCGAGGCGCCCGGCGTCCTCGCCGATCATCGGCGCCACCAGCGCCCGCGCCTTGGCGAACACCGCCCGGAAGCGCTCCAGCTCATCGTAGAAGTCCTGAAGCCTTGCCCTGTCGAGGTCGTCCACCGACTGCTCCTCCCGTACATCGCCCGCCACGAGACTACCGGTCTGTAGCGACACCCCAAGTTTTTGGCGGCACTTAGCCGGTCCGCCTGGCGGGGTAGGAGATCAGACTACCGGGTGAAGACGGTCTTCCCGGCCACCCAGGTCTCCCGGACGCGGGTCAGGGCCTGGACGTCCGCTCGAGGGTCGCCCTCCACCAGGACCAGGTCCGCCGTCGCTCCGACCTTCAGCGCGCCCCGCTGTCCATCCTTCATCCGCCGCGCCGGAGCCGAGGTCAGGCTGGTGAGCACGGCCCGCCAGGCCATCCCCGCGGCGGCCATCCGGCCGACCTCCTCGTCCGCGTCCTTCTCCGGGATGTAGCCGACGTCGGTGCCGAAGAGGACCTCTCCGCCGCCGGCGACGAAGGCCCGCAGCTGCTCGGCCCCGGTCCGGATGAACCGCTGACGGACCTCTGGCGGCGCGCCCGCCCGATCCATCTCCACCCGCCACAGGCTCAACGTCGGCGCGAGCGCCATGTGCCGGGCGCGCATCCGCCCCAGAAGCTCGGGGCTCCACGGGCCCGCCTCCGGCGCGGTGTGGGCGAGCACGTCCGCTCCGCCGTCCACCGCATGCGCGACCCCCTCGGCCGAGCCAGGGTGGGCGAAGACCACCAGCCCGTGACGGTGCGCCTCGGCGGCTGCGCCCCGGACCACCGCCAGGTCCATCAGCCCGGTCCGGCTGCCCCCGAGCCAGGTTCCGACGAACAACTTCGCGCCGCGCGCTCCGAGGCGGACGTCCTCCTGGACCAGGTGCGCGGCCTCCGCCCCGGTTCCGGGCTGCGGCAGCGTCGCTGCGAGCTCCTCGCCGAGTGCCCTCCGGACGTAGATCGGCACGCCGCCCACCGGATACATCGAGAGCCCGGTGGTGAGGATCCGCGGGCAATCGAGCGACGCCGCACGCCCGCGCAGCGCGACGGTGTTCTCGGCGAAGGAGCCGAGGTCCACGACGGTGGTGAACCCGTGCGAGGTCAGCATGTCCCGGCAGGCCTGGCTCAACGCCTCCGCCGGCCGGTGCGCCGCATCGGCGAAGCGCTCCTCGGTGAAGTGCACGTGCACGTTCCAGAAGCCCGGGAGCACCGTCGCACCGGCCCCGTCGACGCGTCGAGCTCCCGCGGGCACGGGCACCGCTCCCGACGGCCCGAGCGCCGCGATCCGTCCGTCGCGCACCACGACCGTCCCGTTCTCGATGGCCGAGGCGGTGGCGGACGGAAGGACCCGCGCGTGCTCGATGACCGACGTCTCGCCGGCGTGGGCGTTCAGCACGACGGCCAGCGCCACCACCCACATCCCCCGCACCAGGGGGACGCCTGCGGAGCGGCGCGGGGGCGCCGCGCGTCCAGGCTCAGGCTCACACCAGGCGTGACTCGCCCGGCCGTGCCTCCACCCGATCCTTCCTCGTCCGGCCATACGCGGCAGGTGCCTCCTGGGACGTCGATCCCGTCAGCGCCGAACCCACGATCCGGTGAATCGCCCGCTGGAACGAGGCGCTGTTGTACGTCCGCGCCAGCCGATCGAGCATTCCCGAATTCACGATGTCCCGTAGCACGTGCCCGGCCACGAACTCTGCGGTGAACCGCCGCCGGAGCGCGCGGACGTAACCCCGCCAGGCCACGGACTCGGACGCCTCGCCCCGCACCACCCGGGCGACGGCGTCGCCGGCGAAGACGCCCGACTGCATCGCCTGGCTGATGCCCTCGCCCGTCCCGTTGTGCGTCAGCCGTGCCGCCTCGCCGGTGAGCAGGGCCCCGGGCCGGGTCACGTTGGCGATCCAGGTGGTGTGGACGATGGGATGTCCCCTCCACCCGCCGATCGGCCGCGCCCCCTCGAGGAGCTCCCTGTAGTGCCGGTCCAGGAAGCCCTGGAACATCGCCCGCAGGTCGCGCGGCACCTTCCGCCCGTACTCGTCCTGGGCGTCGATGCAGATGCCGATGTTCACGCGCGTCCCCGTCTCCGGGAAGAGCCAGCCGTACAGCGGCGTGAGCTCCCGGTCGAAGACCATGTCCAGCCGCCCGGGCTCGAACCCCGGTCCCTCCCACCAGCCCATCAGGGTGTCGATGTGCCGCCGCTCCCGGTCGTCGCGGCTGAAGAGGCTGTGCGCACCGTCGGCGAAGAGGGTCCAGCGCGCGCGGATCTCGCTCCCCTCGAGCCCGCGGACGCCCACCACCCGCCCGTTCTCCTCGATGGCCTCCGTCACCCGGTAGCCGTCGCGGAAGCGCACCCCGAGCGAGCGCGCGCGCTCCACCAGGAGCCCATCGAACTCCTTGCGCAGGAGAATCACCGCCGCCGAGTTCGCCGGGACGCGGAGCTCGTCCCCGGCCGGGGTCACGATGCGCACCGCCAGCACCGGGTTGGCCCGCTCCCGCAGCGCGGGCCCGATGCCCAGCGCCTCGGCGACGTGCAGCGCGGTGGGCGACAGGCCCGAACCGCACGTCTTGTCGCGCGGGAACCGGTCCCGGTCCACCAGCAGCACGTCCTTGATCCCCAGCTGGCCCAGCTGCACCGCCGCGGCGGCGCCCGAGGGGCCTGCACCCACGATGAGGATCTCGGTCTCCATTGGACGCACCTCAGGTAGCGAGATGTGGTCGAGGTCTCAATCGAAGTCTGCAGACGCCGGCAACGTATCGAACGGAAGCCCGTCGTCTATGCTGCGGGGACATCGTGACGCAGACCGCCGAGCGCCCCGTTCCCTCGCCCCGCCGACCCCGGTTCGTCGGCGAGCTGGACACGCTCATCCGCGCCCGGTACCCGCTGGTCTACCTCGTCTCCTCGGAGGAGGCACGCGTCGACGAGCTCCTGCGGGACATCGCCCGCGGCCACGGCAAGTCGCTGATCGGCTGGTCCGCGGTGCGCGGGCTCCACCGCCTCGACGACACCCGCGGGGTCGCGCTCCCGGACCAGACCGAGGAGCCGTTCGCCGCGATCCAGGCGCTCCGGGGGCTCCAGGAGCCGGCGCTGGTCGTCCTCAAGGACCTGCACGCCTGGCTGGACGACCGCCGCCTGGTCCGCGCGCTCCGCGAGCTCGGCCAGGCGCTGAAGAGCAGTTACACCACTGTGCTGGTCCTCGCCCCGGTGCTCCAGCTCCCCGTCGAGCTGGAGAAGGAGATCGCCGTCCTCGACGTCCCGCTCCCCACCTTCGCCGAGCTGGCCGACCTGCTCCGCGACATCGTCGGCGTCCTCCGGAAGGCCGGCCGCGTCACCGTGGACCTCAAGCGCGAGGAGGGAGAGCAGCTCATCAAGGCCGCCCTCGGGCTCACACTGCAGGAGGCGGAGAACGCCTTCGCCAAGGCCATCGCCGACGACGACCGCCTAGACGCCAGCGACATCCAGCGGGTGATGGACGAGAAGCGCCAGGTCATCCGCAAGAGCGGGCTCCTCGAGTACTACCCGGTGGACCACTCGCTCGCCGGCGTGGGTGGGCTCCAGAGCCTGAAGGACTGGCTTCACCGCCGCGCCCGCGCCTTCACCGCCGAGGCGCACGCCTTCGGGCTGCCCGAGCCCCGCGGGCTCCTCCTCCTCGGGGTCCAGGGCTGCGGGAAGAGCCTCACCGCCAAGGCCATCGCCTCGCAGTGGGCCCTCCCGCTGCTCCGGCTGGACATGGGCCGGGTGTTCAGCGGCCTGATCGGCTCGAGCGAGGAGAACCTCCGCCGTGCCATCCGGGTCGCCGAGAGCGCCGCCCCGGCCGTGCTCTGGCTCGACGAGATCGACAAGGCCCTCTCCGGCTCGGCATCCTCGAACGTCAGCGACGGCGGCACCACCGCCCGGGTCCTCGGCACCTTCCTCACCTGGCTCCAGGAGAAGACGGCTCCGGTCTTCGTGGTCGCCACCGCCAACCGCGTCGAGGGCCTCCCGCCCGAGCTGCTCCGCAAGGGCCGCTTCGACGAGATCTTCTTCATCGACCTGCCCGACCTCGCCGAGCGCCAGGAGATCCTCCGGATCCACGTCTCGCGGCGCGGCCGCGCGCCCGAGGCCTTCGACCTCGCGGGCCTCGCCGCCCGCGCCGAGCAGTTCAGCGGGGCCGAGCTGGAGCAGGCCGTGGTCGAGGGACTCCACGCCGCGTTCTACGCCCGGACTCAGCTCGCCGACGCCCACCTGGCGCAGGCGATCTCCGAGACCGTGCCGCTCGCGGTCACCCTGCGCGAGGAGATCTCCCGCATCCGCGAGTGGGCGCACGACCGGACCCGGCCCGCCTCCCGCGCGGTGGCCCGGTGAGATTCCTGCCCCGCTTCCAGCGGCTCGAGCGCTCTCGCCGGGAGCCAGGGCGCGGCGCGCTCCGCCACCGGCGAGCGCTTCGGGGCGATCGAGCCGGCGGCTCCGCTCCCCGAGGTCCATCCCGGCAAGCTGGAGCGGTTCGCGCCTCCGGTCGAGCCGCCGCTCGAGCTCGCGCCGCGCTCGGACGACCAGCCCTTCGTCCGTTGCCCGGCGTGCGGCGTGGACTCGCCGCCCGGCGCGCGCCGGTGCCAGTGCGGCACCGCGCTCGACACCCTCGAGGCGGTGGCCTTCAATGCCGAGCTCTGGGACCGGCATCGCTCGGAGCAGGCGGTCCACGAGACGCTGCACCAGCGCGCCCGCGAGGCCGATCTCGAGGCGGCGAGCCGGCTGCAGCAGGAGCGCCGGGCCCTCGGCGAGGCGATCGCCCGGGAGATCGCCGCCCGCGAGCGGGCCGCCAGGTCCGGGGTTTCCGCCAGGTTTGCCGGGGCCCTCTTGCTCCTCGGATTCAGCGCCCTGGTGCTGCTCCCGCGAGGGCCCCTGGCCCGGCTCGTCTTCGCCCTGCTCCTCGGAACGCTGGCCGTCCGGGCGGTCGTGGTCTGGGCCCGCTCCCGTCCGGCGAAGCCCGACCCCGAGGACCCCTCGAGCGCCGACCGCTCGACGAGCTACTGGCGGACCGGCAGCCCCACCGCGGCGGGGTCGAAGGCGATCCCGCCGAACGTCACCTGCGCCAGCGAGTTCAGCTGGACCTGGCCGTTGGCGCCGGTGACCGAGACGAGGTTCCCGGCGGGCGCTGGGCCCGGTCCCGGCCGAGAGCACCCAGAGGTTGCCCTGCTTGTCGAACGCCAGGCCGCCGGGACAGGCGAAGTCGGGGAGGGCGAGCGCCGAACCGACCAGGCTGCCGGTCGGGCTGATCTGCTGCACGGAGTTGCCGCTGCAGCTGCTGACCCAGGCATTCCCGCTGGCGTCCACCGCGATGCCATACGCGTCGGTGACGGAGACGCCCGCCAGGTCGAGGGTGAAATTGGCCGTGAAGCGGTAGACCTTGCTGCCGGACTTCGAGACCACCCAGAGCTTGCCGTTGTTGCCGACGTCGTAGCTGATCCCCCAGACGCAGCCGACGGAGATCCCCGTGGCCGTGGGCGTGGGCGCCGCCGCGCTCCGCGAGAAGGTCGACACTCCACCGTTGGTGCCGCTGCAGCTGGCCACGGCGACGGTGTCACCGCGGATGGCGATCCCGGTCGCGCCGGCGAGCGCCACGGTCTTCGCAGCCGTCGTGCCGCCGCTGGCGAGCGTGTCCGGGGTGTACATCCGCACGCCATCGGAGAACGTGGCCCAGAGGTTCCCGTCGGCGTCGAAGGCGGCGGCCCGCGCACCCGAGACGCTGACACCCGTCTCGCTGGCGTGGTCCACCAGGAGCTGCGTCTCGGTGTAGCCGCGGATCGCGTCACCGGCCGGAACCCACATCCGCCCCTGGCCGCCACGCAGGGCGAACTGCACCACCACGGTGGACTCGAGGTTCGGCTTCACCGGAACCGGGGCAGACCGCGCCGGGGTTCCGCCGTCGAACTGGACCGTGCCGTCCCAGATGCCGTCGACCAGGGTCCCGGGCACGGCGATGCCCGCATCGGCCGTCACCACGTACGTCCCGGCGTCGAGGATGCGGCTGCGGAGCACGGTGGGTCCGGACGCCACGAAGGTGGCCGTCGTCCCGGCGACGGGGTCGGTGATGTCCACCCAGCCGACCGCCCCGCCCGGATCGATGCCCAGCGCGATCCGGCCGTGCGCCGAGGGCACCACCTGCACCGCGGCGGTCGCCGGCTTGAGGGCGCCATCCACGGTCGCGGTCGCCTGGATCACCACGGCGCCTCCGGTGCTGCCGAGGTCCGAGGGGGTGAAGGTGTTGGTCTGCCGTTGCTCTGCCCGAGCACCCTGCGCTGCCGCTGAGCACGCTCCAGGTCACGTTCCCGGTCAGGGTCGCCGTTCTGGGCGACTGCCTGGAGGGTGATCGGATCCGACCCCGTCTCCACGCTCACCGTCGCGGGCGAGATGGTGAGCTTCGGGCCGACGTTCTGGATGGGCCCCTGGTCGCTGCAGGCGATCGCCAGGGCCAGGGGAGCGAGGTACACCACGAGCGGGATGCGCATTGCCTTCTCTCGTCCGGGGAGAGACCAGACGACACCGCCTTTCGCCGACCGCGTCAACGTTTGGGCACGGGTACGCCGCTGCCCACATGCCGCCCGCCACCGCGCGCGTCAGCCGGAAGCGATGGCGCCGGCAGGCGCCGTGGCCCGATCCTCGGAGCGGATGCGCGCCAGCAGCAGCGTGGACACGGCTCCCACCGCCAGGCAGGCCAGCCAGAGCGCCCGTGCCCCCGCCGCCTCGAGCACGTTCAGGCCGGCCCACGGGCCGATGGTGAAGCCGATGCCGAAGGTCATCGAGTAGAAGCCCATGTACTCGCCGCGGCGCGCCGGCGGAGCGAGCTCCGAGACGTAGGCCGCGGTGGAGGGGAAGAGGATCATCTCCCCGAAGGTCCAGACCACCACCGTGGCCACGATGCCCCAGTAGCTGGTGAGGAACGCCAGCGCCCCGAACCCGAGCGGTGCAGAGCGCCGACCCGACCGAGAGCGCGCGGGCCGGGCTCCAGTGCGCCGTCGCCGAGTTCAGGCGCACCTCGAGGAACACGATCAGCATCGTGTTCAGGGTGAAGAGCAGGCCGTAGCTCCGGGTGGAGAGCCCGAGCTGATCGACCATCCACACCGGCATCGCCCCCTCGTGCTGGAAGAAGACCAGCAGGACGGGAAGCAGGCAGAGGATCACGTACCGCAGCCGGCGGTCGGCGATGGCCCCGAGCGACGGCCCGGGTCCGGCGTGCGCCTCCACCGACTGGACCCGGAGCGGGAACACCAGCAGCACCAGCGCCGCGGCGAGGGTGGTCGCCCCGTCGACCCAGAACAGCATCTGGAACGAGTGGGCGGCGAGGAAGCCTCCCAGCGCCGGCCCGACGCTCATCCCGAGGTTGATCGCCAGCCGGTTGAGCGCGAACGCCTGCCGCTGCAGCTCGGGCGGCGCGAGGTCTCCCACCAGGGCCAGCGTCGCCGGCCGCATCGCCTCGGACACCGCCGAGAGCACCGCCATCCCCACCAGCACCTGGGGCATGGTCCGGAGCAGCGGCAGCGCCCAGAACCCCACGCCCCCCAGCAGCAGCGAGACGGTGAGGATGCGCTGCGAGCCCACCCGGTCCGCCAGGCGCCCGGCGAAGGGGGAGGTCAGCAGCGAGACGACGCCGTACACCGCCAGCGCCGCCCCGGCCTGCGCGGCCGAGAAGCCCAGGTTCCGGGTGAAGTGGAGCGCCAGGAACGGGATGACCATCGTCCCGGCGCGGTTCACCAGGGTGGCCAGGGCGAGCAGCCAGCTGTCGCGCGGAAGACCCGCCAGGTCCGACCAGGGATTGAGCGCACGCAACGTCATGAGGGAACCGGGGAGCAGCGGGGGTAACGTGGCCCCGACGCGATGTCGAGCGCCGCTCGCTGTATTCCCGGGCCGAGGGCCGCCGTGTTTCGCTCCCATCGATGGCTGACGGCGATGCTGCTCGCGGCGTCCACCGCCTGCCACGAGGCGACCCCACCGCCGCCGCCGGCGCCCCGTCCTCCTCCTCCTCCACTCGGGCCCGCGCAGGTCCAGGCCGCGTTCCCCGAGGGGGTCGGCGACCCGGCCGGCTGGGCGAACGATCTCCTGTCCGCCTTCTCCGACGCGGGACTGGTCCCGGACGCCACGCGGGTCTGCGGGGTGGTGGCGGTGCTGCAGCAGGAGTCGGGCTTCCAGGCGGACCCGCCGGTCGCCAACCTCGGCCCGCTGGTCCGGAGGCGGCTCGAGGAGGAGGCCGAGAAGTACGGCCCGCTCGGGCCCGCGGCGATGGACCGGCTGCTCAAGGACCGGGTTCCGGGGGACCGGCGCACGTTCGAGCAGCGCATCCGCCGGCTGCGGACCGAGCGCGAGCTCGACCTCCTCTTCCGCGACATGCTCGAGGCCGAGCGCCGCGAGCACCCGGCGATGGTCGCCACCGCCAACCTCCTGGACACCGTGTTCCGCGGCCGCCGCCTCGAGGACCTGAACCCGGTCACCACCGCAGGCTCGATGCAGGTCAGCGTCCGGTGGGCCGTCGACTACGCGCACACCCGCGGCTGGCCTGACGGGGAGCAGGCGGTCCGCGACGCCCTGTACACCCGCGCCGGCGGACTGCGCTTCGGGGTGCCGCGGCTCTGGGCTTACCCGCTCACCGACGCCGACGCGCTCTACCGGTTCGCCGACTACAACGCCGGCCAGTACGCATCGCGGAACGCGGCGGTGCAGCGGGCGCTCGCCCGGCTCACCGGGCTGCCCCTCGCCGCGGATGGAGACCTCCTGCTCATCGGGCCCGACGGCCGGCCCACCGCGGAGGACAGCGAGACGCTGCGCGCTTTCCGCGTCTTCCGCGATCGCTTCGTCCCCACCCTGCCCGAGGCGCGGCTCCGCCAGGATCTCGAGAAGGGCAAGGAGCTGGCCTTCGAGGAGACGCCCAGCTACCTCGCGCTCCGGCGCGTCTACCGCGAGCGGACCGGGAGCGCCCTGCCGGCCGCGGCGGTCCCCGAGCTGGAGCTGAAGAGCCCCAAGCTGCGGCGGGGGTACAGCACGGCCGCGTATGCGCGGAACGTGCTCCGGCACCACCGGGCGTGCCTCCAGCGGCTCCGGGGCGACGCGCCGGAGTGAGCGCCGGCGGGGCCCGCGGAGGCCTCGACGCACCGCGGAGCTCGGAGCGGTGTAAAGTCGGGCGCCCACATGTCCAGCAGCGAGAGCGCCCCGCAGGCGTTCCGACCGGTGCCCCGCACCGGCGTCATCTTCGTCACCACCGAGGCGCAGAAGCGCGGCTTCGATCCCGCCAGCCCCGACTGGTGCAACCTCGGCCAGGGCCAGCCCGAGACCGGCGAGCTGCCCGGCGCGCCGCCGCGCATCCAGGCGCTGGCCGTGGACCCGGCCGACCAGGAGTACGCGCCGGTCGCGGGTCTCTGGGAGCTCCGCGAGGCCATCGCCGCGCACTACAACCGGACCTACCGTCGCGGGCTCCCGTCCCAGTACTCGGCGGAGAACGTCAGCGTCTCGGGCGGGGGGCGCGCCTCGCTGACCCGGGCCGCGGCGAGCCTCGGGCTCATCAACCTGGGCCACTTCCTCCCCGACTACACGGCCTACGAGGAGCTGCTGGACGTCTTCAAGGCCTTCACCGCCATCCCCATCCTCCTCGACCCGGAGCAGGGCTACGCCTTCGGACCGGATGCGCTGAAGAAGGAGATCCTCGGCCTGGGGCTCTCGGCGGTGCTGCTCTCCAACCCCTCGAACCCCACCGGCAAGGTGGTGCAGGGCGCGGAGATGGAGACCTGGGTGGAGCTGGCCCGCGGGCTCGACTGCGCGCTGCTGATCGACGAGTTCTACTCGCACTACGTCTGGACCACCGATCCGCGGGCGCCCGCGCCGATCAGCGCGGCGGCGCACGTGCGCGACGTGAACAAGGACCCGGTCATCCTCTTCGACGGGTTGACCAAGAACTGGCGGTACCCGGGCTGGCGCGTCACCTGGACGGTCGGCCCCCGGTCGGTCATCGACGCGGTGAGCAGCGCCGGCTCGTTCCTCGACGGGGGCGGGAGCAAGCCGCTGCAGCGGGCGGCGCTGCCGCTCTTCGAGCCGGGCCTCGTCCAGCGCGAGCTGCAGGCCATCCACGGCGCGTTCCGGCCGAAGCGGGAGCGGCTTCTGCACGGGCTCCTGGCCCTGGGCATCCGGGTGGACCGCGAGCCGGAGGCGACGTTCTACGTCTGGGGCGACCTCGCCGGGCTGCCGCCACCGCTCAACGACGGGATGGGGCTCTTCCGGGCAGCGCTGGAGCAGAGAGTCATCACCGTCCCCGGCGAGTTCTTCGACATCAACCCCGGCAAGCGCCGGCGCGGACGGGCCTCGCGGTTCCGGCGACACGCCCGCTTCTCCTTCGGACCCTCGATGGAGGTGGTGGAGCGGGCCCTGGAGCGGCTCGGGGACGTGGTCCGAGCACGGGCCGCGTAGAGGCCGCACCGCCGTTGACAGGGGCTTCCCGACGGTGGGATGCCACGGGGGATGCGCGAGAACGAGATGCCGGTGACGGTGTCGGTCACGCGTGCCGACGGGACCGTCGAGCAGGTGCAGGTGGGCACCGCCGTGCGCCAAGGAGACGGCTTCAGCCTGCGGCTGGGCGAGCTCACCATCGGTGGCGAGGGAGTGGTCCGTGCCGCCGCCCCGGCCCGCCGTGCGCCGTCGGGTGCGCCGGGCGAGCCGCCGACGGTGTTCCCTCCCTACGGCCGGAGCCGGGGGATGCCCATCCGCGGGGCGAGCGGGCAGGACCTCGAGTTCTACGCCACCGGTGCGCGCCGCACGCTGGCCGATCCCAGCAAGGCGCGCTTCCACGACAAGGAGCGGGCGCTGCTGACGGCCATCGAGGCGGAGCAGGCCCGCCAGGGCGGCGGAGGCGGGGCGGAGGAAGAGCCGCCGTCGCCGGAAGAAGAGCAGTTCTGACCTTCGACGCCCCCGAGGTCCTCCCGTGTTCGAACTCGCCCCGTTCCTCCGGCTCGACGGCTGGATCAGCCTGCTGACCCTCACCGCGCTGGAGGTGGTGCTGGGGATCGACAACCTGGTCTTCCTCTCCATCATGACCGGGAAGCTCCCGGCGGAGCGTCAGCCGCTGGCCCGCCGGCTGGGGCTGGGGCTGGCGCTGGTGATGCGGGTGCTGCTGCTCCTGGCGATCTCCTGGCTGGTGAAGCTGGAGGCCAACCTCTTCACGGTCCTCGGCGAGGGCCTCAGCGGGCGTGACCTGGTCCTCATCGCCGGCGGGCTGTTCCTGGTGGGGAAGGCGACTCACGAGATCTTCGACCGGCTGGAGGTCGACCACTCCAGGGCGCAACGGCCGGTGCGGGCCTCCTTCGCCGCGGTGGTCACGCAGATCGCGCTCCTGGACCTGGTGTTCTCCATCGACTCGGTCATCACCGCGGTGGGGATGGCCCGGGCGCTGTCGGTGATGGTGGCCGCGGTGGTGATCGCGGTCCTGGTGATGCTGGCCTTCGCCGGGTCGATCAGCGGGTTCATCGAGCGGCATCCGAGCCTCAAGATCCTCGCCCTGGCGTTCCTCCTCCTCATCGGCGTGGTGCTGGTGGCCGACGGGATGGGCCAGCACATCCCGAAGGGCTACGTGTACTTCGCGATGGCCTTCTCGCTCGGGGTGGAGCTCCTGAATCTCAAGCTCCGCGCGCGCCAGGTGCCGGTGAAGCTGCACGGGCCGCTCGAGGCCGAGCGGGCAGCTGCCTCGCCCCCGGCGACCGAGGGTTGAGCGCGCGTCAGTAAGGAACGTACGTCGCCCGCTTCCGGTCGACGAACTTCCGCACGCTCGGCCGCGACCAGACCGCGTCCACGAAGCGCTGCACCTTGTCCCCCAGCGGGTGACCGCTCTTGCCCAGCCGCTGGAGCATCAGGGTCAGGTCGGCGTCGGCGATGCTGAACTTGCCGAAGAGGGAGGTCGCGCCGGGCGCGAGGAGCGCGTCCGCCGCGGCGAGCAGCTTGGCGGCGGCCTGCTGCGCCCTGGGGGTGAGCGGCTCGGTCGCCGGCGCGTAGAAGATGGTGTCGGCCGAGCGTTCCTCGCGGATGGGCATCAGGTCGCTCCGCACCCAGGCCATCACCTGCCGGGCGCGGGCGCGCTGCTGGACGTCCTCGGGGAAGAGGCGGGGAGTGCCCGGGAACGCGTCCTCGAGGTACTCGGCGATCGCGCTCGACTCGGAGAGGTAGAAGTCCCGGTACCGGAGCATCGGCACCCGCGCGGTCAGCGAGCGCCGGGCGTACTCCGGCGCGCGGGACTCGGCCTTGTGCATCGCCACCTCCTGCACCTCGTACGCGAGCTGCTTCTCCTCCAGCGCCACGAACGACGAGAAGGCGTAGGGACTGATCCAGAACGCATCCACCCAGAGGGTCAGGTCGGGCATGCGCGGACCGTCTCACGTCGCCCGGGATGCTGGCCATCACAGTCAGGCAGCGGCGGCCGGCGCGAGCTGTGCGCGGGCCTCCGTGGTCGCCGGGGCCGGCTCCACCTCGACCTCGGGCGCGAGCAGCTCGTACACCACCGGCGTCACCAGCCGGGTGAGCAAGGTGGAGCTGAGCAGGCCTCCGATGATGACCCAGGCCAGCGGCGAGTAGAGCGAGGAGTTCTCCAGCGCCAGCGGCAGGAGGCCTCCCAGCGCCGTGGCGGTGGTGAGGAGGATGGGGATGAACCGCGTCTTCCCCGCCTGCTCGATGGCCTCGCGCAGCCCCACGCCCTTCGCCCGGAGCTGGTTGGTGAAGTCCACCAGGAGGATGGAGTTCTTCACCTCGATGCCGATCAGGGCGATGAAGCCGATCGCCGCGGTGAAGCTGAGCGTGTTCCCGGTGAGGCCGAGCGCCAGCACCCCGCCGATGATGCCCAGGGGGATGACCGAGGCCACGATGGCGGTACTCTTGAAGGTGCGGAACTCGAGCACCAGCACCGCGAGCACGCCGAACGCGGCGACGATGATCGCCGAGCCGAGCCCGCCGAAGCTCTCCTGCCGGCTCTCGTACTCGCCCGCGGGCACGATGCGGTAGCCCGGCGGGAGCTTCACGCTCGCCACCTTCGCCAGCACCGCGCGGGTCACCTTGTCGGTGTTGAAGCCGGGGAGCACGTCGGAGGTGACGGTGACGCTCCGCTCCTTGTTGTAGTGGTTGATGGTGGTGGGCGAGCCCTCGAGCTCCAGATGGGAGAGCTGGCCCAGCGGCACCTGTCCGCCGAGCGCGCTGGTCAGGTAGACCCGGTCCAGCGCGTCGAGGCTCGGCCGGTCGTCGGCCCGGGGCAGCATCACGACAATCTTGTACGCCTCGTCCACCTGGCCCTCGGCGCGGTAGCGGCCCACCTCCAGGCCGGCCAGCCCCATCCGGACGCTCCGGTCGACATCGACCAGCGGCACGCCCTGGAGCCCCGCCTTGTCGCGGTCGATGGTCACCCGGAGGTCCGCCTTCCGCTCGGTGCTGGGATTGCGGACGTAGGTGGTCCCCGGAGTCTCGAGCAGCAGCGTCTCCACCTCGGCGGCGATCGGCTCGAGCACGTCGAGGCGCTCGCCGATGACCCGGAGCGCGACCGGCGCGTCGAGCGGCGGGCCGTTCTCGAACTCCTTCAGCTCGATCTTCGCGCCGGGATAGCCCCCGAAGCGGCCCCGGAGCTCGGCGATCAGCCGCGCCAGTTTCTGCGGCTGAAGGTCGGCGACGGTGACGAAGACCTCGGCCACGTTCGACTTCTGGTTCTTCGGCGACACGTTGTAGTAGATGCGCGGATTCCCCTGGCCGACGTTGGCCATCACCGCGCGGACCTCGCGGCGGCCGGCGAGCTGGGCCTCCACGAAGCGCACCGCCTGGTCGGTCGCGCCGAGGCTGCTCCCGTCCGGGGTCTCCACCATCACCATGAACTGCGGCAGCCCGGCCTTGGGGAAGAGGCTGAAGCCGATGACCGGCACCAGCGCCACGCTCCCGGCGAAGAGCGCCGCGGCCACGCCCACCGTCAGCCAGGGACGGGCCAGCGCGCCGTGCAGGAGCCGCCGGTACGACAGATCCACCGCCCGGTTCAGCGTCCGGAGGAACCAGTTGCCCTCCGGGTGCTCCTCCTTGCGGAGCATCAGGCTGGAGAGGAAGGGGATGATGGTGAGCGAGACGAACAGCGAGGCCAGGATGGTGAACACCACCGCCATCGGCATGCTGCGGATGAAGAGGCCCGGCGCGCCGGGGAGGAAGAGCGAGCGGGAGGAAGGCGAAGATCAGCGTCGCGGTGCACCCGAGCACCGACACGCCGATCTGCCGCGTCGCCTCCACCGCGGCCTCGGTCCGCGTGTGCCCCTCGCGGAGGAAGCGGGTGATGTTCTCCACCACGACGATCGAGTCGTCCACCAGGAGCCCGAGGGCGATGACGAAGCCCACGATGCTCAGCTGGTTGATGCTGAACCCGGTGAGGTGCAGCGCCGCCACCCCGATCGCCAGCGAGAGCGGGATGGAGATCATCACCACCAGCGCCGCGCGCCAGCCCAGCGGGAGCAGGGTGAGCAGCACCAGGGCGATGGCCAGCCCGAAGTCGCGGAGGAACCCGTCCAGCCGGTGGGCGACGTTGCGCGCCTGATCGAACCCCACCTCGAGGCGCACCGACCCCGGAAGCTCGCCCCGGAAGTCGGAGAGCTGCCGCTCCAGCCCTTGCCGCACCTGGAAGATGTTCTGCCCGTCGCGCTGGGCCACGGTGACGAACACCGCGCGCCGCCCGTCGAAGCGGCCGAGGTGCGTCGACTCGGCGTCCCGGAGCTCCACCTGGGCCACGTCGCGCAGCCGGACCAGCGCATCGCCCCGGGCGGTCACCACCGTGTCCTCCACCTGGGCGACCGAGGCGTAGTCGCCGCTGGTCTTCACGTTGAACTTGCGCTTGCCCACGTCCACGCTCCCCGCGGGGATGTTGGCGTTGGTGGTCTGGATGGCGGAGATCACTTGCGGCGGAGTGATGCCCAGCGCCGCCAGCCGCTCGAGGTCCAGCGCCACCCGGACCTCCTGCGCCGGGTAGGCCCAGCGTGCGGCGTCCTTCGTCCCGGGCACCGTGTCCAGCCGCTTCTTCAACCGGTCGGCCAATTCCTGAAGGCTGAGGTACGAGGCGGTGTCCGAGACCAGCGCCACCTGGAGGATGTTCACGTTCGAGGCGTTGAACTTCTTCACCTCGATGCTCTGGAGGTCGGCGGGAAGGGTGGGGCGGAGCGCGTTCAGCTCGCGCAGCACGTCGTCGTACTTGCGGTCGGGATCCGTGCCGGCGTTGAACTCGATGCTCAGGACCGCCAGGCCGTCGCTCATCTCGGACTTGAGCGTCTTCACCTCGTCCAGCGCCTTGAGCTTGGCCTCGATGGGGTCGACGACCAGCTTCTCGAGGTCGGTGGGCACCGCGCCCGGGTAGACGACGGCGATGGCGAAGTTGGGGTAGGGGAAGCTCGGGTCCTCGGACTTGGGAATGCTCAGGAGCGACGAGCCGCCGAGCGCGGCGAGCATCCCGAAGACGACGACGGTGAACTGCCAGCGGCGGACGGAGAAGGCGGCGAGACCCACGGCCGGCCTCACTGGACCCGCGCCACGGGCAGGCCCGGGCGGAGATAGGGAGCGCCGTCGGTCACCACCTCGGTGACCTGATCCAGGCCCTGGAGCACCGCGACGCGCGGGCCCTCGATGAAGCCGATGGTCACCGGCACCCGGCGGGCCCGGTTGTCCCCGGCGGAGACCGTGTACACGGCGGCGCTCCGCCCGCTGCCCTCGACCAGCGCCTCGACCGGCACCGCCCACAGCTCGGGCGGCGCGCCGGGGACGATCTCCACCTTGGCCACCAGCCCCGAGAGGAGGGTGGAGCCCGCCGCCTCCACCGCCACCTCCACCTCGAAGGTGCCGGTCTGCGGCGAGGCCCCGCCGGCGATCTGGGTCACCCGGGCGGAGAAGGTCCGGTCGGGGAAGGCGTCGAAGCGGACGGTGGCCAGGTCCCCCAGCCGCACCTGCACCGCGTCGCGGTCGCTCAGGCCGAGCTTCACCACCCAGCCCCGGGTGGCGCCGCGCACCAGCAGCACCGGCGTCCCGGCGCCAACCTGCTCGTGCGCCTCGACCAGCCGGCGCTGCACCTGCCCGTCGTCCGGCGCCCGCAGCTCGGAGACCACCCGGGCGTGGCGGGCCTGGCGGAGAGAGGCCCGGGCCAGCTCGACCGCGGTCTCGGCGTCCTGGAGGCTGACCCGGGCGACCGCCCCCGCAGAGGCGAGCCGCTCGATGCGCGCCCGGTCCCGCTCCGCCTTCTCGTAGGCCGCGTTCGCCTGGACCAGCGCCGCGTCGGCGTCGAGCGTGTCGAGGGTGGCGAGGACCTGGCCACGCCGGACCGTCTGGCCCTCGCGGACCAGGATGCGGTCCACGGTGCCGCCGCTCCGGAAGGCGAGCGCCATCTCCTGCTTGCCCCCGAGGCGACCCGCGGCGCGGATCGGCCGGAGCACCTTCTCCCGGACGACCGGCGCAGTCCGGACGGCGATGGGGGCCGGAGTGGCCGGGGCAGCCGGCGGCCTGGTGCAGCCGGCGAGCAGGGAGAACAGACCGAGGAAAAGCAGCGCGACACGGCGGACGGACATGCCCGACCTCCTGAATGTGGCTGGTGGTAACTCTGGATGTGTCCAGCGTCAACTTGAGATGTCGACGGGACGCAAGCTCCCGAGATCACGGGCCGCTCGCGCCGAGGTCGGGCCGATGAGGCTTTCAGGTGCCGGGTGATGTCATGGGCGCGCGTCCCGGGCGCTCGTTCTCGCCCGGGTGACGCCGGGACCCTTGTCGCCCTCAGCCGGGCTGCGCGCGGCCGGAGTAGACGCGGAGGATGAGGAGCTCGAGCGTGTCCTTCGGGCGCTCCACCACCACGGAGTCGCCGGCCGAGCGCCCGAGCAGGGCCGCGCCGAGCGGCGAATCGACCCGCACCCAGCCCCGGGCCGCGTCCGCCTCGTCGCCACCCACCAGCCGCAGCTCGCGCCGGCTGCCGTCCGCATCCTCCACCTCGAGGTAGGCGCCGAGCACTGCCCGTCCGTCGGCGCCCGCATCGGGGGCGGCCGGCACCGCCCGCTCGAGCAGCACATCCAGCGCGCGGCGACGCTCGTCAGCGCCCGGCGCGTCGGTACCCTCCAGGGCCGCACGCTCGCGCAGCAGGCGGGCGTGCCCGTCGGCCGTCAGCGGACGTGGGCCCACCGGGCCACGGCGCCCGGGCAGCGGCGGGGGCACCACGTCGTCCTCTCGGGTGAACGCCTTGCTCATGGGGCGTGGGGAACGGTGCGCCTCCTCCAGCAGCCGAGTCAACGAGGGTAGACTCCCCGTGACGAGCACCCCATGACGCTGGATCCGATCGCGCTGGCCGTTCCGTTCTTCTTCCTCCTCATCGGGCTGGAGCTGCTCGTCGCGCGTGTCCGGCACCGGCGCGTCTACCGCTTCACCGACAGCTTCTCCGACCTGGGCTGCGGGGTGACCCAGCGGGTGGTCCTGCTCCTCTTCGAGGCCGCGCTCCTCGCCGGCTACGCCTTCGTCCATGCGCACGCCCGGCTGTGGACCTTCGCCCCGGGGAGCGTCTGGCCCTGGGTCATCGCCATCGTGGGGGTGGACCTCGGCTACTACTGGTGGCACCGCCTCTCGCACGAGGTGAACGTCCTGTGGGCGGTGCACGCCGTGCATCACCAGAGCGAGGACTACAACCTCGCGGTCGCGCTCCGACAGGCGGTGCTCTCGCCGCTGACGGTGATGCCCTTCTACCTGCCGCTGGCGGTGCTCGGCGTCCCGCTCACCGTCTTCTTCATCGTCAACGCGCTCAGCACGCTCTACCAGTTCTGGATCCACACCGAGCTGGTGGACCGGATGGGCGCGCTGGAGAAGGTGGTGAACACCCCCTCGCTCCACCGGGTCCACCACGCGGTGAACCCCGAGTACCTGGACCGGAACTACGCCGCGACCTTCATCCTCTGGGACCAGCTCTTCGGAACGCTGCGCCGAGAGGAGGCGCCACCGGTGTACGGGGTCAGCCACCCGCTCCGGAGCTTCGATCCGGTCTGGGCGCAGGTGCAGCCGCTCTGGGGGCTGGTGCAGGCCGTGCGGCGCGCGCCGTCGCCGGGCCAGGCGCTCCGTTTCCTCCTCGCCTCGCCGGCCTGGCACCCGGATTGGCTCGGTCCGGCCACGCCGCGGCGCGGGGTCGACCCCGAGGCGCTGCCCAAGTTCGACGTGCAGCCCGGTCGGCAGCGGACCTGGTACGTCGGCGCCCAGCTCACGCTGATCATCGTCGTCGCCTTCGCCCTCCTCACCTGGCACCAGGCGCTCTCCTTCACCGCGCTGGCCACCGCGGTGGCCTGGGTCCTGGTCTCGCTCGTCGCCGGGGCCGCACTGCTCGAGGGCCGGCGGTGGGCGGTGGGGCTGGAGATGGCCCGGATGGGCCTGCTCGCCGGGGCGGTGGCGATGGTGCTCCTGGTCCCGTCGCTCGGGCCGGTGCTGTTCGCGAGCCGCTGACCGCGACGTCAATCGCAACGCCGCGGCGCCGGCGCGCCTTCGCCGTCGGTGCTTGACACTCGCGCCGGCGCCCGGGGACGCTCGCGCGCTCCTCGCAGCTCGCATCCTTGCCGGGAGGGCCGAGATGGGGACCAGGCGGCAGTTCCTGAAGGACCTCGCCGGTGGCGCAGCGCTGATCGGCTCGGGTGCGCTGCTGCCGTCGCTGGCCCGCGCGGCGGAGGCGACGTCGGTCGGCCCGGCCACCCTCCCTCCCGGCACGCTCGAGACGTCGTTTCTGGAGACGCTCCCGGGGAAGAGGCCGCTCATCAAGCGGACCTACCGTCCGCCGAACTTCGAGACCCCGCTCGAGGTCTTCGGCCAGATCTTCACCCCCAACGACGCCTTCTTCGTCCGCTATCACCTTGCGCGCATCCCGGAGGTGGCCGCGGCCGACTGGAAGCTGGAGATCGGCGGCGACTCGGTGGAGAAGCCCTTCACCCTCGATCTCCCGTCGCTGCAGCGCGACTTCGAGCAGGTCGAGCTCGCCGCGGTCTGCCAGTGCTCGGGCAACCGCCGCGGCCTCTCCGACCCCCACGTGGCCGGCGTCGAGTGGGGCGTCGGGGCGATGGGCAACGCGCGCTGGAAGGGCGTTCGCCTGAAGGACGTGCTCGCCAGGGCCGCACCGAAGAAGGAGGCGCTGGAGGTGGTCTTCAACGGCGCCGACCACGGCTCGCTCGAGGCCACCCCGGACTTCATGAAGTGCATCCCCGTCTGGAAGGCGCTCGACGAGAACACGCTGCTCGCCTGGCAGATGAACGGCGAGCCACTCCCGCACTGGAACGGCGCACCGGTGCGGGTCGTCGTCCCCGGATGGACCGCGACCTACTGGATGAAGCACGTCATCTCCATCCAGGTCGTCTCCCAGCCCTTCAAGAACTTCTGGATGTCCACCGCCTACCGGATCCCCAAGGGGAAGTTCCCGGTCGTCGATCGCTTCCTCTCGCAGGAGACGGAGGTCAACACGCCGATCACCGACATGGTGGTGAACTCGCTCCTCACCAGCCCCCGCGAAGGCCAGCGGTTCCGCCCCGGGCAGCCGGTCGAGGTGAAGGGCATCGCCTGGGACAACGGCAGCGGCATCCGGACGGTCGAGGTCTCCGCCGACGAAGGCCGCAGCTGGCAGACGGCGACGCTGGACCAGGACCTCGGGCGCTTCTCGTTCCGCGGCTTTCGCCACGCGTTCAAGGCCGGCGCCAAGGGAGAGGTCTCGGTCCTCGCCAAGGCCACCAACCGCATGGGGGCCTCCCAGGCCTTCGAGCTGGTCTTCAATCCCGCCGGCTACCACAACAACGTCGTCTCCCGGGTCACGGTCCGGGTCGGATAGGGGCACCCCGATGACCGCGCTGCTCGTCCTCGCCCTCCTCTCCTCCTCGCCGGCGTACCCCGACGAGAACCGGGTCCAGCTCAAGGAGGGCCCGGCCCGGGACCTGGTGCTCGGCCGATGCGCCGCCTGCCACAGCCAGGACTACATCCCCATGAACTCGCCGTTCCTGGACCGCAAGGGCTGGGAGGCCGAGGTCAACAAGATGGTCAAGGTGTTCGGCGCGCCGATGGAGCCCGAGGAGCTGACGAGGGTCGTCGATTACCTCGCCACCAACTACGGGAAGAAGTAGCGCCCGCTCGCCGGAACGGTGATGCGGGCTAACGTCGAGACCACTTGGATCGACCGGATGATCGCGCCGCAATCGCGGCCGAGGCCTAGGAGCGACGACGGAGCGTGGCCGTCGTCACGTGACGGAGGAGCGACGCGGCGATCGGGCCGCGAGGGCAAGCGAGGGACGGATCGATCCAAGTGGTTTCGGCGTTAGGTTCGGTCCGAAGATGGACCCCACCCGCCTCGACGGCTCGCAGATCTTCTCCTGGATCCTGGTGGGGCTGGCGCTGGCCCTGCTCTGGGCCATCCTCCAGCCGTTCTGGAGCGCGCTGCTCCTGGCGGCGGTGCTGGCCGGCGTCTTCTCGGGCCTCCAGCCACGGCTCGCGGGACGGCTCGGGGGTCGCGCGGGGATCGCCGCGGGGCTGCTGACCCTGCTGGTGCTGCTGGCCATCGTGCTCCCCTTCGGCGCGATCCTCGGGATCCTGGCCAGAGAGCTCCTCCAGGTCATCGACTCGGTCCGCTCGAGTCTGCAAGAAAGCGGCGTCTCGGGGCTCGTCCACCGACTGCCCGTGCCGCTCCAGGCGCTGGCCGAGCGCGCCGTGCAGGCAGCCGGGGGCGGGCAGAGCTGGGTGCAGATGGTCCAGTCACAGAGCGGGAGGGCCGCCACTGCGGCGCGCGCCCTCCTCTCCGCGACCTCGCACGCGGTGGTCGAGGCGGTGCTGATGCTCATCGCCTTCTACTTCCTCCTCCTCGACGGGCACCGGCTGGTGGGCTGGCTGGAGCGAATGGCGCCGCTTCCCCCGGGTCGCTTCCGCAGCTTCCTCTCCGAGTTCCGGAACGTCTCCCGCGCGGTGGTGGTCTCCATCGTCGGGACGGCCGCGGTGCAGGCCACCGCGGCGCTGGTGGGCTACCTCATCGCCGGGGTGCCCAACGCCATCCTCTTCACCCTGCTGACCTTCTTCATGTCCTTCATTCCCTCGGTGGGGGCGGCCAGCGTGCCGCTGCTGCTCTCGGTGGTGCTCTTCTTCCAGGGCCGGACCGGGTGGGGCGTCTTCCTCGTGCTCTGGGCCATCCTGGTGGTGGGGCTGATCGACAACGTGGTGAAGCCGCTGCTGATCAAGGGCGGGGTGGAGATGCACGGGGCGGTGGTCTTCTTCGCGCTGCTCGGGGGCCTGGCGGCGTTCGGGCCGGTGGGGCTCATCGCCGGCCCGCTGGTGGTCGCCTTCTTCATCGCCATCAGCCGGGCCTCGGCGCGACCGGACGCGCCGCCGGGCTGAGGGTCGAGCGGGGCGTCACCCCTGGGCGTCGAGGAAGGTGCGCAGCGCCGCGGTCACCGCCTCGGGGGCGTCGATGGGCGACATGTGCCCCGCGCGCGGGATGCGCACCAGCCGCGCGCCGGCGATGCCCGCGGCGATCTCCGCCGATCGCGCGGGCACCGTCGCCGTGTCCTCCTCGCCCACCAGCACCAGGGTGGGGCAGCGGATCCGCGAGAGCAGCGACAGCACGCTCTCCCGCTGGAGCACGCCCTCCACCGCCCGCGGCATCGCCCGCCGATCGAGCGCCAGAAGATGCTCCCGCCAGGCGCGCAGGTCCGCGGCCCGGGCGGGATCGCTCCGTGCGCTCGCCCCGTGCATGATGGCCTGCACCTGCCCCACCACCGGCCGCATCCCGATCCAGCGCGCGACCCACTCCAGCCGGCGGTAGCGCGGCAGGTTCTTCGCCGGCTCCGGTCCGGCCGAGGTGTCGAGCAGCGCGAGCGAGCGCACCAGCTCCGGACGGCGCGCCGCGAGCCGCATCCCCACGAAGCCGCCCATCGACAGGCCGACGAAGTGCACGGGGGCGATGCCGAGCGACTCCACCAGCCCGGCCGCGTCCTCGGCCAGGGTGTCCATGTCCAGACCGGAGACCGGCTTCGCGCTCTCGCCCTGACCGCGGTGGTCGTACGCGAGGCAACGGTATCGCCCGCGGAGCGCCGCGACCTGCGCGTCCCACATCCGCCGCGAGTAGAGCAGGCCGTGGGAAAAGAGCACCGTCGGGCCCTGTCCTCCGGCGTCGTCCACCGCGAGCTCCACACCGTTGCAGCGGATGCCAGTCGCCATGGGGCGGTAGGCTAGACGCTCGCCTCGCCGCCGTGGTCGGTGAATAGCGCGCCCGGACAGGGCGTCTCGCCACCAGGCAAGGAAGGACGGAACCGACGATGCGCAGGATGCTCTGGATGGGATGCGCGCTGCTCGCCTCGGGCTGCGTGGTCCGCGAGTACCGGGAGCCACCGCCGCCTCCCGTGGCGTACCGCCCTCCGCCGCCGCCTCCACCGGTGGTCGAGCCGGAGCTGGAGATGGACGTGGCGAGCGTCTACCTCGATCCGCCGGTCGATCAGCCGGCCGCGGTGGCCATTCCCTGGGCGCCTCCCCCGATGCGCTGGGATCCGCCGCCGCAGCAAACGTTCGTCGACGCGGTCTGGGTCGGCGGCCACTGGACCTGGTGGAATGGCGAGTGGGTCTGGGCGCGCGGGCGATGGGCGCGTCCCCCCACGCCGGCCTACGTCTACTGCGAGCCGTACTACGAGTACCGGGGCGATGCGGTGGTCTTCGTCCCTGGCTTCTGGAGACCCATGGTCCGCGTCTTCGTCCCGCCGCCGCCGATGGTGTACGTGCCGTTGGTCCAGGTGCGGGTGGTTCACGTCGGCTACGCGCGACCGATCGGTCCGCACGGGGTGTTCGTCCCGGCGCCTCCCGGCTCGCAGCCGGGGGTGATCGTCCCGGCGCCGGTGGGAACGCCGCCGGCCGTGGTGCTCAGCGCGCCGCCGGTCGTCCGGCCGGGCATGGTGGTGCGTCCGGTGCCGGGCCGCGGCGTGGTCGAGGTCGTGGCTCCGGCCGGCGTCACCCGCGAGGGGCATCCGGTCACCGCCCAGGCGCCGGTCGTTCCGCGCGACGCGGCCGCGGTCCACCCGGTGGTGGTCGCGCCTCCGCCGCCGGTGCGAGGCACGCCCGTGCCTGCCGGGGTCGGGCCCGCGGTGGGTGGGACTGCGCCGGTCTCGGTTTCGGAGGGCGACCCTCAGGCCGGGACGATCCGCAAGCCGACCCCTCCGGTGGGCAGGCCCGTCTCGGTCCAGCCGAGTGCCGGCCCCGTGCCAGTGCGTTCGCTGCCCTCGCCGGGTCAGGCCTCGGGCGGCGCGCCGCCGCTGGTGCGTCCGGTGCTCCGCCCCGAGGCGCTCGGCGGCGAGAAGGGCGCTCCGCGGCCCTGGCAGGACACGGAGCGGCCGGGCGGTGAGGGTCCGCTGGTCCGTCCGGTGCCCGCGTCGCGCCCCGATGTTGCGCCCCGGCCGCCGCCGGTCCAGACCGGCGCGCCCCAGCAGACCGCAGCGCCTGCGGCGACGCCGCGGGTCCAGACGCCTCCGCCCCGCCCGCACCCGGTCCCTCCGAAGGTGACGCCGGAGGATCGCAAGCGGCCGGACCCGCACGAGAACGAGCGCTGAGAAGGCTGGACGCGCCGCGCTCTCCGCGGCTCCGCAGCCATCCCCGGCAGGGGCTCGAACTCCGGTAGACTCCGGCGTTCCCGCCCGTGCCTCGCGCCCGACCCGCCGCCATCGTCCTCGCGCCGTCTCCGCTCCGCGAGCGCCTGCAGCGCCTGCTCGGCGAGCTGGAGGCGCTCCGCGACGAGGTGGCCCAGCTCGAGCTGGAGTGCGAGACGCTCCGGAGCGAGCTCGCCGCGTTCGAGGTCCGGCACCGCGCCGAGCTCTCGGAGGAGCAGCGCTGGCTCCAGCGGATCACCTCGGTCGTCCGCCAGATGGAGCGCTGGGTCGAGATGCTCGAGGACGCCGAGCCCCGGCAGCGCGCGGCCCGGGCGCGACGGGTGGAGCGCGAGCGCACCCGCGAGCTCCACCGGGAGTCACGAGAAGCCGAGCAGGTCGAGGAGGAGCCGGCGCCCGAGCCCTCGCCCGCGGCGGAGCTGAAGTCGCTCTACCGGCGGCTCGCGCGGCGCTTCCATCCCGACCTGGCGCGGACCGAGGAGGAGCACGTCCGACACGCGGCGCTGATGGCGCGGATCAACGCGCTGTACCGGGCGGGCGACCGCGCCGGCCTCGAGGCGCTCGCGGACCAGGCCCTCGGCTCGGAGCTACCGGAGCCGGCGGTCTCGCTGGAGGAGGAGGTCCGGCTCCTGGAGGAGCGCCGCATGCGGTTCGAATCCGCCCGTGACGGGCTGCGGCTGGAGCTCGATGCGCTCCGGGGGTGTGCGACGGCCGAGCTCCGCCGGCGGGCCCGAGCGGCGAGCGAGGACGGACGCGACTTCTTCGACGAGCTCCGGGCGGAGCTGGCCTCACGGTGCGAGGGTGCGCTCGGGGACGTGCGCGACGCGGCGGGGGCCCTGGAGGATGCGGTGAGACGAGCAAACCGTCGGTCGCTGGCCACCGAGGGGAGGCGGACGCTGGACCGCGCCTTCGACCCGCTCGGCCGTCAGAGGCTCGTCCGGCTGTCGCTGGAGGCGCTGGAGGCGGCGCGGGCAGCGCCCGAGGCGCGGCACGAGGCGGAGCGAATCGCCGAGCTCGCCCGGACCTCTCCGGCCGCGGCGCGGCTGGTCCTGTTCGCCTACGCGAGCGAGCTGGTGCCGCATCCGCTGGACGGGCTCAGGACGTACGAGGACCTGGCGCTCCGGTTCGAGCACCTGGGCGCCGGTGACGACGAGCCCCGGACGCTGGAGCGGGCGCTGGTGGACGCCGCCGAGCTCGTCGAGTTCGGGATCCGCCGCGCCGGCGAGCGGCTGGTCCAGAGCGGTCTGCGGTTCCGCAGCGCCGTGCTGCGCGACGCGGTGCCGCTCGCCCTCCGCAAGCATCCGCTGCGGGTGGAGTTCCGGCGGGTGCTGGGCACGCTGGGCGAGCGCACCGGGTGCCCGGCGTGCCAGAAGGAGGTCTTCGCCGTCCCGCTCTACCGGCTGCGCGGGCTGGACGACCTGCACGCCAGCGCCTGCCCGCGCTGCGGACATCTGGTGTCGAGCTACTTCCTGCCCCGCGGCAAGGACGTGCAGTCGGTGCTGAACACCGCCTTCCTCGACCTCGAGCTGCTGTCCGAGTGGAGCTTCCGGATGGGCCCGGCGTCCGTCTCGGTCCAGCTGCTCCCGGTCCAGGTGGAGCGCACCACGGTGGGCCAGCTCAAGCGGCGGTTCTGGGCGGACGTGCTCGAGCGGCACGGCGTCCCGGTGCCGCTGGAATCGGTGCGGCTGCTCCAGTCGCGCCGGCCCGTCCAGGAGCGCCGGAAGCTGGCGCACCTCGACCGGCAGGAGTTCGTGGTGGCCTTCGGAGAGAAGGCGGGCGTGTCGGTCGCCGACGCGCTGGAGACCGTGCGGCACCGCATCCGCACACGGTTCCGGCCGGACGCCTCCGCGGTCGGGCGCTGAGCCGTCACGATCGAGACGGCACCGAGGACGAATCGGGAAGCTCGGCCCGAGCGCGTGGCCGTGCGCCGGTCACCAGCGCCCGGGTTCGCGCCGCTCGGCCTTCCGACGGCCGAGCCGCTTCTTGGCGTCGAGCCGGCGTTCCTTCGCCCCGCGAGATGGGCGCGTGGGACGCCGTGGTCGGCGGACCCGGGTCAGGCCGGCGAGGACGGCGCGGAGCCGCTCCAGCGCGGTGCTCCGGTTCTGCGCCTGGCTCCGGCGCTCGGTGGCGGTGACGGTCACTCCGGTCGGCGGGTGAACGAGGCGGACCGCGGAGGCGGTCTTGTTCCGGTGCTGACCGCCGGGACCTCCGCCCACGAAGGTGGAGACCTCGCACGTCCGCAGCAGCGCCTCGTCGTCGAGCGCGAGCGCGGCCCGGGCGGCTTCCCGCCGCAGCGTCTGGTCCGAGGGCTCCATCCCGGTCGGGGTCTACACGCGCTCCGGTCGGTCCGCACGCTCGCCGCCCGCCGGGGTGCCGGCCGCCGAGTGCCAGACACGTCGGGCGTGGGCCTCGAGGGGAAGCAGATGCTCGGCGCCGCCCGGGCCGGACGGCCCCGCCCACCAACTGAGACGCGCTGTGCGAGTGAGGCCCTCGTAACTGCCTGAGCCGTCGAAGCCCAACTTCCCTCAGTAGTTGTTGCAATCGCCTCTCGTGCCTCGGAGCGGCTCCCCGGGCGGACCTCGCGATGCTGGGCGTCCGCCGCACGGCCCCTCGCGCGACGCAGTGGCCGCCGTGTCCACCCGCCTCGGTGGGTGGCCTCGGCCAGGCACGAGCGTGCCCGGGCGGCTGACCTCCGGCCCTTTCGGCGTTCTCCCCGGGGCGCTGCGGCCCTCGGTCGCCCCGCTCGGGCCGAGTCCGCGGCCTCGGCCAAGAAATTGGCCTGCCTGCTCGGCGAGACACCGGCCTCAGCCTGCCCTCCGAGGGGTGCAGGGTCGTGGTCCTCCTGTTAGCACCGCACCTCCCCCCTCCATGCACCGCATCCACCTCGAGGGTGCCCGCACCCACAACCTGGCGGGCGTCAGCGTCGAGCTCGTCGCCGGACAGCTCACCGCCGTCACCGGCGTGTCGGGGAGCGGCAAGAGCAGCCTCGCGGTGGACACGCTCTACGCCGAGGGGCAGCGCCGCTTCGTGGAGAGCTTCAGCCCCTACGCCCGGCAGTTCCTGGAGCGCCTCGAGCGTCCGCCGATGGACCGGCTCGAGCCCGTCGCCGCGGGCATCGCCGTCGACCGGCGCACCAGCGTCAAGAGCTCGCGGTCCACCGTCGCCACGCTCGCCGACCTCGAGGCTTACTTCTCGGCGCTCTTCACCCGCGAGGCGCTGCCGCTCTGTCCCGAGCACGGCGTCGAGGCCGTGCGGCGAGACCCGGAGACCGCCGCCCGGGCGCTGGTCGGCGAGCACGCCGGCGCCGCCGCGGTGCTGACCTTCCCGGTCCGGGTCCCCGACACCGAGACCTTCCTCGGCGTCCGCGCGCGCCTGCTGAAGGACGGCTTCCGGCGGCTGCTCATCCTGGGCGAGGTCCGCCCGCTCGAGGAGCTGCGCCCGGCCGAGGCGATGGGCGCCGCCGGCCGGGCCGAGGTGGTCGTCGACCGGCTGACCCTGTCGGAGGAGACGCGCGCCCGGCTTGCGGCGTCGCTCGAGCAGGCCTGGGCCGAGGGCCACGGCGACGCCCACCTCTGGGTCTCCGGTCAGCGGCGCGCCGTCCGCCAGGGCCTGGTGTGCCCGGTGTGCGCCCGCGGCTTCGAGCCTGCCCGTCCCGGCCTCTTCAGCTACCAGTCCGCGGTCGGCGCCTGCCCGGCGTGCCGCGGGTTCGGCCGCACCCTGGACATCGACTGGGCGAAGGTCATCCCCGACGAGTCCCTGAGCATCGCCGACGGCGCGCTCCGGCCCTGGAACGGCCGCTCCAGCGAGTGGGAGCGCGGCCAGCTGGTCCGCTTCGCGAGGTCGAACCGCATCCCGCTCGACGTTCCCTGGCGCGAGCTCCGGCCCGAGCAGCGCGAGGCGGTGCTCGACGGCGAGGGCGGCTACCGCGGCGGCCGGTACCCCGGGCTGCGAGCCTGGTTCCGGTGGATGGAGTCCCGCACCTACAAGATGCACGTGCGGGTGCTGCTCAGCCGCTACCGCGCGTACACCCTCTGCTCCACCTGCGACGGGGCGCGGCTCAATCCCGACGCGCTCCGCTACCGGGTGGGCATGCTCGACCTCGGCGCCTGGCACCGGCTGGAGGTCGCCGAGGCGCACCGCCGCCTGGAGGCGCTCGCCACCCGGACCGGGCAGGGTGAGCTGGCCCGCCGTGAGCTCGTGGGCCGGCTCGGATGGCTGGCGCGGGTCGGCCTCGGCTACCTCGGGCTCGACCGCCAGAGCCGCACCCTCTCCGGCGGGGAGGCACAGCGGGTCTCGCTGACCGCGGCGCTCGGCACCGGCCTCACCGGCGCGCTCTTCGTCCTCGACGAGCCCTCGGTGGGCCTGCACCCGTCGGACCTCCCGCCGCTCACCACCGCCCTCGCCGAGCTCGCCCGGCGCGGCAACGCGGTGCTGGTCCTGGAGCACGATCCCGCGCTCATCCGCGCGAGCGACCGTGTCCTGGAGCTTGGCCCGGGCGCCGGCCCGCTCGGAGGGCGGCTGTGCTTCGACGGGACCCCCGCCGCGCTCGCCCTGCGCACCGATCTGGCCACGGGCCGGGTGCTGGGTGGTTCGCGCGACCACCAGCGTCCCCGGCGGACGCCGGCGGGCTGGATCGACGTGCACGGCGCCACGGCCAACAACCTCGCCGAGGTGGCCGTGCGGCTCCCGCTCGGCGTCCTGGCCGCGGTCTGCGGCCCCAGCGGCTCCGGGAAGAGCACGCTCGCCGAGGAGGTCGTTCACCGGAGCCTGGCCCGCGCGCTCGGGCAGGCCGAGGTCGAGCCGCCGGGGCCGGTGCAGTCGGTCGTCGCGGAGCTGCCGCTCACCCGGGTGGTGCTCGTCGACCAGGCGCCGCTCGGCCGCACCTCGCGCGGCAACGCCGCGACGTACACCCGGGCCTGGGACGTGCTCCGGAAGCGGTTCGCCGCCGACCCGGACGCCGTGCTCCGCGGCTTCGGCCCGGCCCACTTCTCGTTCAACGTCGACGGCGGACGCTGCGAGGCCTGCTCCGGCGAGGGCAGCGAGACGGTGGAGATGCAGTTCCTCGCCGACGTGGCGCTGACCTGCCCCAGCTGCCGCGGCCGGCGCTTCAAGCCCGAGGTGCTCGAGGTCCGGCTGAAGGGTCGCTCGGTCTCGGAGGTCCTGGGGATGACCGTCGACCAGGTGCTGGAGGCGTTCGGCGAGGACCGGGCCATCGTCGGGGCGCTCCGGCCGCTGAAGCAACTCGGGCTCGGCTACCTCCCCATCGGCCAGCCGCTGTCCACCCTGTCCGGCGGGGAGGCGCAGCGGGTGAAGCTCGCCCGCGCGCTCGGGGGCGCGCAGCAGGGCGTGCTCTACGTCCTCGACGAGCCGAGCGCCGGCCTGCATGGTGAGGACGTGGCGCGGGTGCTCGAGGCGCTGCACGGGCTGGTCGACGCCGGAGCCAGCGTGCTGGTCGTCGACCACGACCTGGACCTTCTCCGCGCGTCGGACTGGCTGGTCGAGCTCGGCCCCGGCGGAGGCCGCGAGGGTGGCCGGGTGGTGGCGCAGGGCAAGCCCGAGGACGTCGCCCGCGGCGCGACCCGGACCGGGGAGGCGCTCCGTGCGGCCACCTCGGCGCCCGAGCCGGCAAGACCGATGGATGCCGGCGACGGCGCGCGGTGGCTCGAGGTCGAGCGCGCCCGTGAGCACAACCTCGCCGACGTGAGCTGCCGGCTCCCGCTCGGGAAGCTGGTGGTGCTGACCGGCCCG
This sequence comes from uncultured delta proteobacterium, assembly GCA_963776345.1. Taxonomy (GTDB): domain Bacteria; phylum Myxococcota; class Myxococcia; order Myxococcales; family Myxococcaceae; genus RPRB01. The sequence goes on from CAVZMH010000001.1 coordinate 46,265, forward strand.
AGCGGCTCCGGCAAGTCGACCCTCGCCTTCGACGTCATCTTCGCCGAGGCGCAGCGCCGCTTCACCGAGACCCTCAGCCCCTACGCCCGGCAGTTCCTGCCCACGCTGCCCCGGCCGGACGTGGAGCGGATCCGCGGGCTTCCGCCGGCCGTCGCGCTCGAGCAGCGCACCGCGCGCGCCGGCGCCACCAGCACCGTGGCCACGGTGACCGAGGTCGCGCACTACCTCCGGCTCCTCTTCGCCAAGCTCGGCACCCCGCACTGCCCCAACGACGACGTTGCCATCGCCCCGCGCTCCGCCGGAGAGCTCCTGGCCGCGGCGCGGGCGCTCCGCGGACCGGTCGAGCTGCTCGCCCCCGTCGTCCGGGCGCGGAAGGGCACCTACCTCGACGTCTTCACCGCCGCCGCCCGCGCCGGGGTGAAGGAGGCCATCTGCGACGGCGCGCGCGTCTCCACCGATGCGCCACCCCGGCTGGCGCGCACCCGCGAGCACACCATCGACCTCTGCGTCTGGTCCGGACCCGCGGCGCAGCTCCCGCCCGCCGCCTTCGAGCAGGCGCTGCGCTGGGGACGGGGCGCGGTGAAGGTCCTCCGCGCCGGCCGCGAGAAGCTGCTCTCGTCCGAGCGGAGCTGCCCGCGCTGCGGCACCGCCGTCCCCGAGCTGGACCCGCGCTGGTTCTCGTTCAACACCGCGCAGGGCCGGTGCGAGGACTGCGAGGGGACGGGGCTCGAGGGCGCGGGCGTCGAGGGCGAATCCACCGCCCCCTGCCCCAGCTGCGAGGGAACCCGCCTCCAGCCGGTGCCGCGGGCGGTCCGTCTCTTCGGACGGCGTTACCCCGAGGTGGTCCAGCAGCCGGTGGTGCGCGCACTACAAGAAATCCGCGGCTGGTCGCTCGCCGGCGACGGGGCCCGCATCGGAGGCGCGGCGCTCGGAGAGCTGATTCGCCGGCTGGAGTTCCTGGAGCGGGTGGGCCTCGGCTACCTCTCGCTCGACCGGGCCGCGGCCACGCTCAGCGGGGGCGAGATGCAGCGGCTCCGGCTCTCGGCCCAGGCCGGGGCCGGGCTCACCGGCGCGCTCTACGTGCTCGACGAGCCCACCATCGGCCTGCACCCCCGCGACACCGGACGGCTGCTGGAGAACCTCAGGGCTCTGGTGGACACCGGGAGCACGGTGCTGGTGGTCGAGCACGACCTGGACACGCTCCGCGCGGCGGACCACCTGGTCGACCTCGGACCGGGGGGTGGCCGGCTCGGAGGCCGCATCGTGGCCGCCGGTCCGCCGTCCGAAGTGCTCGCCTCGGAGGCGTCACCGACGGCGCGGGCGCTCCAGCTCCCGGTGCGCGGACTCCGGCCGGAGCGCCCGCCTGCGCGCGACTGGCTGCGGCTGGATGGCGTGCGCTGCCACAACCTGCGCGGCGTCGACCTCGCGCTCCCTCTCGGGCGGATGACGGTGGTGGCCGGCGTGTCCGGCTCAGGCAAGAGCACGCTGGTCCGGCGGGTGCTCTTTCCCGCCGTGCGCGAGGCGCTGGGCCGCACCACGCCGCCTCCCGGCCCCTTCCGCCGCCTCTCCGGGCTCGGGCCCGTTCGCCGGGTGCTCGCGGTGGACCAGTCGCCCATCGGGCGCACGCCGCGCAGCGTGCCGGCGACGTTCCTCGGCATCTGGGACGAGCTGCGGCGCGTCTTCGCCGGAACGCCCGAGGCACGCACCCGCGGCTTCGGGCCGACGCGCTTCTCGTTCAACTCGTCGGGCGGCGGACGCTGCTCCGCCTGCGCCGGGCAGGGGAGCATCAGTCACGAGATGTCCTTCCTCCCCGACGTCACCACGCCCTGCGAGGCGTGCGGCGGGGCGCGCTTCGAGCCGGCCACGCTCGAGGTCCGCTGGCGCGGGCTCAACGTGGGCGAGACGCTCCGGCTCACCGTCGACGAGGCGCTGGAGGCCTTCTCCGCGCTCCCCCGGGTGGCCGGCGCGCTGCGCTGCCTGTCGGAGCTCGGCGTCGGCTATCTGCAATTGGGGCAGGGGAGCCACACCCTGTCCGGCGGCGAGGCGCAGCGGCTGAAGCTCGCCGCCGAGCTCACCGCCACCGCGCGGCACGAGCCCACGCTCTACGTGCTCGACGAGCCCACCACCGGGCTCCACCTCGGCGACGTGGCGCGGTTGCTGCGGGTCCTCGACCAGCTCGTCGCACGGGGCGACACGCTGGTGGTCATCGAGCACCACCCGGTGGTCATCTCCGCCGCGGACCACGTCGTGGAGCTCGGGCCGGAGGGCGGCGAGGCCGGAGGGCGCATCGTGGCCGAGGGGTCGCCGGCGGAGGTCGCGCGCGCTGGCACGCCGACCGCGCCGGTCATCGCCGGGATTCTCGGAGACGAGCCGAGACAGCGCGCCGGGTAGACGCCGGCCGCGGTGAGCGCGCCGCTCCCTCCAGGCTCAGCGATGCGCCTTCTTGGTCGTCGTCTTCTTCGAGGAGCTGGTGGACTTGGCGGGCGTCGCGGCCGGCTTCTTCTTCGGCTCCTCGACCTTCACCGGCTCCACCTTCCGCTCGGCGAGCAGCGCCTTCTCGCGCTCGAGGTCGCGGATCTTCATCTCCATCGTGGCCTGGGTCTTCGCCAGGTCCTTCACCTTGGTCTCGAGGGCGGTGGACCGCTCGCTCTCCTTCTTGAGCGCGGCCTCGGCCTCGTCCTTGGCGCCCTTCAGGGTGCAGGAGCTCCAGCCGCCCACCACCACTGCGGCCACGAGGAGGATCCAGGGGAGCTTGGAGGGTCGAGAACGGCGCCACTCCGCCTCGAACTCGGCAGTAGTCGACACAGGGCCTCCACCTTAGCAGGCCGGCCCCCCCGTGGTAGTTCCCTCCGGCGCGATGGCCACCCTGGCGCACACCCGGTTGACGGAGGGTCCACGGGCGCCGGAGCGCTGGGTGGTGTTCCTCCACGGGCTGCTCGGGCGAGGCGGAAACTGGCGCTCCTTCGGCAGGAGGTGGGTGGAGACACACCCGACCTGGGGCGCGGTGCTCGTCGACCTGCGTCTCCATGGCGACTCGCGCGCTGGCTTCGCTCCACCCCACACGGTGCGCGCTGCGGCCGACGACGTCCTGGCGCTGGTCGAGGCGCTTCCCGGCGGGGTGGAGGCGCTGGTGGGACACTCGCTGGGCGGGAAGGTGGTCCTCGCCGCGCAGCGCGCGAGCCACCAGCGCTTCCCGCGCGCGGTGGTGCTCGACGCCTCCCCGTCAGCCCGCCCGGAGGGGCTCGGGTCCGAGCAGACCCGCGACGTGCTCGCGCTGCTCGCCAGGCTCCCGCGGGAGTACGCCACCCGCACCGAGTTCGTCGCCGCGGTGGAGGCGGGCGGGCAGCCCCGGGCCATCGCCCAGTGGCTCGCCATGGCGCTCGAGCCCGGCGGGCGTGGATTCCAGCTCTCGCTCGACTTACCGGGGCTCGAGTCCCTCTTCCGGAGCGTGCTCGCCGAGGACGACTGGGACGTGGTGACCTCGGTCCCGTCCGGTCACCGGCTGGCGTTCGTGGCAGGCGGCAGCTCCGGCGTGGTCGAGCCCGCGGCGCGCACCCGGCTCGGGGCGCTCGGGCCGAGTGTGACCTTCGAGGAGGTTCCCGGCGCCGGCCACTGGCTCCAGGTGGACGCGCCCGACGCCACGTTCTCCGCGGTGGAGCGGGCGCTCTCCGAGCGCTCCTAACGGGGCGCCCAGCCGAAGAAGAGGTGGCAGAGGCTGGTCGCGGCGACGTAGCCGGCGAGGTCCGCCGCCAGGCACGCCACCAGCGTGTGGCGGAGCACCCGGACCTGCACGCTCCCGAAGTACACCGCGAGCACGTAGAAGGTGGTCTCGGTCCCGGCGTTCAGGAGGCACACCAGGTAGCCGACGAACGAGTCCGGGCCGTGGGTCCTCATCGTCTCGCTCATCACCCCCAGCGCGCCGCTCCCGGACAGCGGCTTGATGAGCGCCATCGGGAGCGCCTCGGCGGGGAAGCCGAGCCGCGAGGTGAGGGGAGAGAGCAGGCCGGTCAGCGCATCCATCGCCCCGGAGGCCCGGAACATGGCGATGCCCACCAGGATGGCCACCAGGAAGGGGATGATGACGATGGCGATCTGGAAGCCTTCCTTCGCGCCGGCGATGAAGACCTCGTAGACCTTCACCCGCCGGGCGATGCCGAAGAGCATGATCGCCAGCATCAGCGCCGGGATCATCCACTCGCTCATGAAGGTGCGGACCAGGTCGAATCCCGAGTGCTCCGGCTGCAGGCGGAAGCCCCCCCGCACCGCGGCGGCCACGAAGAGCGCCAGGAGCCCCAGCGCGAACGCCCGCCGGCCTGGGCTCGCCGGCGCGTGCGCCTCGGCCAGCTTCTCCGCGGTGGCCAGGGCCGCCGCGTCCGGTCCCTTCGGCGCCGCGCCGGCGGCGGGGAGGGGCTCGACGGTGTAGCGGTCGGGACGGAACCGGGCGCGCCGCTCGAGGAGCTTCGCCACCAGCACCGCGGTCAGCGCCGCCGACAACGTGGAGAGGAACGAGGGGAGGACGATGCCCGCCGGATCCTTCGACCCGAGCGCGGCGCGCACCGCCACCGCGCCGAGCGGGAGGATCGCCACGCCGGCCGCGTTGATCGCCAGGAACAGCGCCATCGAGTTGGTCGCCACCCCCGGGTTCGGGTTGAGGGTGTTGAGCTCCGCCATCGCCTTGAGCCCGAACGGCGTGGCGGCGTTGCCGAGCCCGAGCATGTTCGCCGAGAGGTTGAGGATCATCGACCCCATCGCGGGGTGATCCTCCGGGACCTCCGGGAACAGCCGGCGCATGAGCGGGCGCAGCCCCCGGGCGAGCGACCGCATCAGGCCGCCCTCCCGGACGATGCCCATCATCCCCAGCCAGAGCGCCATCTGGCCGACCAGCCCGATGGCGAGATCCACCGACGCCTTGGCGGCCGTCAGCGAGGCCTCGGTCACCCGGGGCATGGTGCCGCGAAAGGCCGCCGTGAGGACGGAGCCCACGACGAGGACGAAGAAGATGCCGTTGAGCACGGGGGCTCCGCACCCTAGCAGCGCGCCCGGACGCCACCCGCTGCTCGGGGGGTGCACCGAATGCAGCCAGCCGCCCCGTTCCGGTCGCCGGACGGGGAACGGCCGGTTTGCCGCTCCCGAGGCCCGCGAGTTACAGTTTCCCGGCCGTTTCCCCTCGGGAGACTGCGATGGCTCGAGAGGCCCTACCAGGAGAGGTGTATCGACCAGCGTCCCCGGGCGGACGCACGGCGAGCGCCACGCCTGACGACGGGGTCGGGGGGCCGGTCCCGAGGCTGCCGCGCGGGGCGACCCTGGGCCGGTACGTCGTCCTGGACTGCCTGGGCAGCGGGGGGATGGGGGTCGTCTACCGGGCCCACGACTTCGCGCTCGACCGGCGCGTCTCCCTGAAGCTGCTCCGCTCCTCGGGGAAGGACCCGGAGGCCCGGCGCGAGCGCCTGGTGACCGAGGCCCAGGCGCTGGCCCGGGTGTCCCATCCGAACGTCCTGGCGGTGCACGACGTCGGCACCTGGGAGGACGAGGTCTACCTCGCCCTGGAGCACGTGGAGGGCGAGACGCTCCTGAGCTGGCTCGACCGCGCGCCGCGGACGCCGGCCGAGATCCGCGGGATGTTCCTCCAGGCCGCGCGCGGGCTGCAGGCGATCCACGATGCGGGGCTGGTGCACCGGGACGTGAAGCCCGAGAACCTGCTCGTCGGGCGCGACGGGCGGCTCCGGGTGGCGGACCTCGGGCTGGCCATCACCGCGGGGAGCGGCGGATCGGCGCCGGCCCGCGAGACGCTGCGGCCCGGGACGCCCGGCTACATGCCGCTGGAGCAGCACCGGGGCGAGGCGCTCGACGCGCGCGCCGACCAGTTCAGCCTCGCGGTGGCGCTCTACGAGGCGCTGCTGGGCCACCGTCCGTACGGGAGCCGCGGAGCCTCGCGCGAGGCGCTCGAGGAGCGGCTGGCGCGCGGACCCGGAGTCGACGTGCCGCGGTCGGGCGCCGTCCCCCCGCGGTTGCACCGGGCCCTCACCGCGTCTCTGAGCCCGGACCGCGACCGGCGCCCGGCCTCCCTCGCTCCGCTGATCGACGCGCTCACCTCCCCCGGTCTGCCGGCGCCCCGCAGCCTCGGAGGCTACGTCGCCGTCGGCGCCTCGCTGGCCGTCCTCCTGCTCGCCATGGCGCGCGGAAACGCGGCGCCTCTGGCCTCCGCCGAGGCGGCGCCCTGGCTCCCGCCCGCGTACGAGTTCCAGGCCGAGGGGGTGGAGCCCGCGGCCCCGGCGGTCCTCGGCGCGGCGCTCCCGCCCGCCGCGCCCGGAGCGACGCTCCGCGAGGCGGCGTCCTCCGTCCGCAGCGGCCCGGCGTCCGCCTCCGCCCCGTCGCTCGCCCCACCGACCTCGGCCGCGGTGGTCCGGCCCGAGACGCTGGTCATCGGCCGGCGCGCGCCGTCCGCCGAGGTCTCCCCGTCGCCGCCCCGCGCTCCGGGCCTCGACCTGGACCGTCTCGCCGAGCTGCGCAGCCTGGTCCAGGCGCTCTACCGCGCGCTGACCGAGCCCCGGGAGGGCAGCGCCCAGGGGCCGCTCCTCGCGCTCTCGCCCGTGCCGGGCATGTCCTCGCCGAGCGGGGTCCCGTCGACCCCGGCCCCGGTCCAGCTGGCGTCGGCCGGGCTGAGCGGTGGCTCGGGGCCGGACTGGGTGGACCCGACGGGGCAGAGCATCGCGGCGATGGAGCGCCGGCTGGACCAGCAGATCCGCCAGAACCGGAGCCCGCCGGAGATTGCCCAGACGCGCTTCGCGCTCGCGCAGGCCATCTGGGACTCGAGCGACGCGGTCGACGCGCAGAACCGCGCCCTGACTCTCGCCCGCGAGAGCAAGGCGGCGCTCGACGCGGTGACCAACGACGACTCGAGCGTGGTCGAGCTGCGCCAGGCGGTGAACGACTGGATCTCGACGCGCGAGGGGCCGGTGGGCAAGCCCGGGGGCCCGCGTCTGACCTTCCAGCACGCCCAGCTCAAGCTGGAGTCGTGGACTCCCGTCGCTGACGTGTCTCGCCCCAACGCCACGAGGTCCGAGACCGATGGACGGCCGTCGTCCCGGCCCGCCCGGTCCAGCCAGCTGGTGGCCGCGCTCTCCTGCGACCGGCCGCTCGAGCCGCCGCGCGCGGTCGACCTGACGGGAGCCTCCGAGGTCTGGCTCGGCCGGTCGCCGCCCGAGGCTCCTCCCGGCGTCGTCCGGCTCAGCTTCGCGGACGAGCGGATGTCGGCGCTCCATGCGCGGCTGCGGCGGGTGCTCGGGCGCTGGGTGGTGGAGGACGCCGGCAGCAAGAACGGTCTGCGCGTGCAGGGGACCCCGCAGCGGCGGGCGGTGCTCGAGCCCGGCGACTCGATCGAGTGCGGGCAGACGTTCCTGGTCTTCGAGGAGCACCCGCGCGGGGACGACCCGCCGCCCTCGCTCCCCCCGGGCGCCGCGGAGCTCGGGTGCCAGAGCTTCCATCCGGAGCTCCTCGCCGCCTGGTCGGCGCTGGCCCGGGTGGCGCCCACCCGCGTGCCGGTGATGCTCGAGGGCGAGACCGGCACCGGGAAGGAGCTGGCCGCGCGGGCGCTGCACGTCTGGTCCGGCCGGTCCGGCCCCTTCGTGGCGGTGAACTGCGGCGCGCTGCCCGAGCACCTGGCGGAGAGCGAGCTGTTCGGCGTCCGTCGGGGCGCCTTCACCGGGGCGGTCGAGGACCGGCCGGGGCTGGTCCGTGCCTCGAGCGGCGGGACGCTGCTCCTCGACGAGGTGGGGGAGCTTCCCGCCGCGCTGCAAGTGAAGCTCCTCCGCGTCCTTCAAGAAAACGAGGTGCAGCCGGTGGGCGCGGCGCAGCCGGTCCGCGTCGACCTGCGCGTCGTCACCGCCACGCACCGCGACCTCTCCGCGCTGGTGGAGGAGGGGACCTTCCGGAGCGACCTCTTCGCGCGCCTCACCGGGCTCTTGGTGGAGCTGCCGCCGCTGCGGGACCGCCGCGCCGACCTCGGGCTGCTGGTGCCGGCGCTGCTCCGGCGGGCCGGCGCGCCGCCGGCGGTCCGCATCTCCCGCGAGGCAGCGCGGGCGCTCTTCCGCTGGAGCTGGCCGCACAACGTCCGCGAGCTGGAGAAGGCCCTGGCGCTCGGGGTGGCGCTCGCCGGCGACGGGCGCATCGAGCTCGCGCACCTGCCGGAGGTCTTGCGCACCGCCCCCGAGCCCCGGCCGGACGCGATGGCCAGCCGCGGCGACCGTCCGCTGAGCGACGCCGACGTGACGCGCCGGACCGAGCTCATCGAGCTGCTCCGGGCGCACCACGGGAACGTCAGCGCGGTGGCGCGCCAGATGGGCGTGGCGCGGATGCAGATCCAGCGGTGGTGCCGGCGGTTCCACCTGGACCCGGCGAGCTTCCGCGCCGCCTAGCGAGGAGCCGGGGGCGCGGGGTGCAACACCCCGAGGTGCAACACCCCCCGGGGGTGCAACGTGTTGCACCCCGTCCGCTGGTACCGATGTCCCAGGCGATTTGCCGCCCACGGCCCGGCACGCCGACTGCACAGGCAGGGGAGCGACGTCGAGGCGGCCCGCCGTCCTGGGGCCACGGGGCGCCGTGGGTTCACTCTCCCCTCCCCACGGCGCCTCGTTTTTTTTGTCAGTAGCTGTCGCTGGAACCGCCGCCGCCGCCCTCGCCACCGCCGCCGCCGGAGAAGCCGCTCCCACCGTCTCCGCCTCCGCCGAAGCCGCCACCTCCGCCTCCCCAGCCGCCGCCGTCTCCCCCACCGCCCCAGCCGCCCCCGATGAACGGCGGGCCGCCCCAGTAGGTGCGGCGACGCGGGTGCCGGCTCGCGCGAAGGAGGAGCATCAGGACGACGAAGAGGATGAAGCCCCAGAAGCAGAGGTCGAACCAGTGGGGCAGCACGACCGGGGGCTGCTGCCAGTCGGGCGGGCGCTGGCCGGCAGGACGGCGCGTGGTGCCCGAGCCCGAGAGCGCCTCGGTGATCCCGTCCACCCCCGCCAGGATCGCGTCGTGGACCCGCTCCTGTCGCATCAGCGGGGCGATGCGCCGCCGGATGATGTCGTTCGACTGGAGGTCGGTGAGGTCTCCCCCCACGCCCTTGCCGGTCTCGATGCGGATGCGGCGCTCGCCGGTCGCGATGACCAGGACCACGCCGTTGTCCTTGCCCTTCTGTCCCGGGCGCCAGGTCTGGATGAGCTGGTACCCGACGTCCTCGATGGGCTCCCCCTCCAGCGAGGGAGTCACCAGGACGAAGATCTGCTTGGTGGTGCGGCGCTCGTAGTCACCGAGCCGGTTGTTGAGGTCCGTCAGCTCCGCCTGGCTGAGCAGGCCCGCGGTGTCGGTGACGTAGTCGGTCTGCTTCGGGACGTTGAAGGCCCGGGCGGAACCGGCGACGAGGAGGAGCAGGGTCGCGCAGAGCGGGCCCCAGGCCCGCGCCCGCATCAGAAGGTCACCTTGGGCGCCTGCGTGGCGTCCGCGGAGGCCTGGAAGTACACCCGCGGCTTGAACGTGCCGCCCGTGACGCGCTTCACCACTGCTCCGCGGATCTTCCCGAGCTCGGTGTTGTAGTCCCGCACGGCGTCGTTGTACTGCTCGCGCGAGCGGAGGATCCGGTTCTCGGTGCCCTCGAGCTGGACCTGCAGGTCGTGGAACTGGGCATTGGCCTTCAGATCCGGGTAGGCCTCGTTCACCAAGAGGAGCCGTGAGAGCGCGCCCTTCAGCTGGTCCTGGGCCTTCTGGAAGGCGGCGACCTTCTCCGGATCCTGAAGGTCCTCGGCGCTGAGCGTGATGCCGGTCGCCCGGGCGCGCGCCTCCGCGACGTCGGTCAGCGTCTTCTCCTCGTGCTGGGCCGAGGCTTTCACCGTGGCCACCAGGTTGGGCACGAGGTCCGAGCGGCGCTGCAGCTGGGCCTGATAGTCCGCCCACTTCGCGTCGCAGACCTGATCCTTGGCGATCAGCTGGTCGTACTGGTTGCAGCCGGCCAGGGCGAACAGTCCCACGGCGGCCACGAGGGAGATGGGGGCGCGGGTCGTCATGGCGTCACCCTAACGCCCACCATGTGCGCACGTGCAAGGGAACTTTCGGTCGGGGGTGTGCCTCCCCGGCGTCCCGGCAGGCAGACGCAAGTCCCGTCGGGACATTAGGATTCCGGCTCGTACCCGCCGACGATGCGACCTGCCCCTTCTACGCCGACGAGCTCAGCGTGGACGCGCACACCCGTGCCGCGTCCGCCCAGTGCCCGGCGTGCGCGCCGGCGGCGCTGGAGGCGCTGGAGGCAGCGGGCGGCGATCATCGCGCTCGCGCTGGTGGGCGCCGTCACCGTCCTCCACTCGGTCCTCAACTCCTCGATGGTCCGGATGCGGCTCCGGGACAAGGTGGAGGCCGCGCTGGCGGCGCGACTGGGCGGCGTGGAGCTGGGGAGCCACAGCGACGTGGACTGGGGCCTCCGGCTGAGCTTCGGCCCGGTGCGCATCTCGCCCGAGCCCGGCGCGCCGGTGGTGGTGGAGATCGAGCGGGTGCGCGTCCGGCCGCGGTGGACGTCCCTGCTCGCCGGTCGGCTCGAGCCGGGGCTGGTGCAGCTCCGCACCGTGGTCCTGCGCCCGGGTACCCACCTCGAGGGCCTGCGGGCGCTGGCGAAGCGGCTGCAATCGAAGCCGGCCGCGCCGCCGAAGGAGAACTCCGCGGCCGCGTCCACCGGCCCGCGCCTGCCGCGGCTCGAGGTGGTGGACCTGCGCATCGAGCTGGTCTCGAGCCAGGACGGCCATCCGCTGGACCTCGGCGCGTGGGACGCGCAGGTGGAGGTGACCGGAGGTCCATCCGCCCGCGCGCTGGACGTCGCGGTGCAGCGGGACGGCGGCGGGGAGGCCCGGTCCACCGTCCGCTGGGCGCGTGACCAGCCGTTCCAGGTGGAGGCGGGCCTGGAGGGCATGCCCCTCCGGCCGCTGATCGAGCTCCTTGGGCAGAAGGTCGGGGTGCGCGCCACCGCCGGCTCGGTGACCGCCCGGATCAACGGGCTCGTTCCGCCGGACCTCAAGCGCGGCGAGCTCGAGGTGGAGGGCCGCATCGACGGGCTCTTCCTCGAGGGCAACCGTCTGGCCACCGAGCCCGTCGGCCCGTGGCGCCTGTCGGGCGCGGGGACCGTGGACTGGGACCGCGGCTCGCGCGAGGTCCGGCTCCGCGACGGCCACATCGGCTTCGGCGAGAACGACTCGTTGCGGGTCAACCTCGAGGGTGTGTACGAGGGCACCCGCGTGCCCCGCTTCCGCGCCGAGGCGCGGGTCGACCAGCTCCGTTACCAGGACGCCGTCGACGCGCTGCCGCCGCAGTTCAGCCTGGGCAACGAGGCGCCGCGCATCCCCGGGCTGCTCGACGCGAGGGTCCGCGTCTCGGGGCCGGTGCGCGACCCCGAGCAGTGGGCGGCGGAGGTGAAGCTCGACCTGGCCGGGCTCCGCGCGGTGGCCAAGGCGACGCCCTTCTTCCTCCGCGGTCCCTTCATCTACCGGCCGGTGGACGCCGCCGGGCACACCCGGGAAATCTGGGTCGGGCCGCAGAACCCGAACTTCGTCCCCATCTCGGACTTGCCCCGGTACGTCTCCCGCGCGGTGACCACCAGCGAGGACGCCGGCTTCTGGTTCCACCCCGGCTTCGACTTCGACGAGATGAGGGAGAGCCTCATCGACGCCGCGGAGGGCAGCCGGGTCCGGGGCGCGTCCACGCTCACCCAGCAGCTGGCAAAGAACCTCTTCCTCTCCCGCGAGCGGACCTTCGCCCGGAAGGTGCGCGAGGCGCTCTTTACCCTGGCGCTGGAGGCCTCGCTCCCCAAGGCGCGGCTGATGGAGATCTACCTGAACATCATCGAGTGGGGCCCGGGCCTCTACGGGCTGGGCGAGGCCTCGCGGCACTACTTCGGGGTGAACCCCAGGAACCTCAGCGTCCAGCAGGCCGCCTTCCTGGCGACCATCATCCCCAATCCGGTGAAGTACCACGCGTTCTACGAGAAGGGCCGGCTCAGCCCTCAGTGGCAGCACCGCGTCCGGACCCTCGTCCGGAAGCTGGAGTCGAACGGGATCATCGACTCCACGCAGGCGTTCCAGGCCGAGGTCACCCCGGTGAGGTTCCGGCGGGACTGAGCGCCGTCCTCTCGCCGGGGACGAGTGGGTTGCGCGCGGTGGCGCCTGCGTTACGTAACTTCCCATGTTGAATGGGACCTTCGATCGTCAGGGCGAGGCCGCCGACTTCACCCTCCCCACCGGCTGTCCGCTGTGCGGTGGGGAGCTGGCCGTGCGGATGACTCCTGGCATCAGCTACAGCTACTGCGCGCACTGCCACTGGCTCTCGCGTTCGCACGTGGCGGTCGGGCCGGACAGCGTCCGCGTCGGGCATCCGCCCGGCGGGCTCGTCTGAGCTCACTTCCCGAGCAGGGCTGGAAGCAGCGTCCCGCTCGGGCCTTCCCGGACGTGGTCGAAGCGGCCCGCGTTGTCGGCCCGCTCCGCGTTCACCAGCCAGGTCTCCGCGCCCCGGGCCCTGGCCAGGTCGACGAATCCAGCCGCGGGCCACACGGCTCCCGAGGTCCCCGCGGCGAGGAAGACCAGGCGTCCCCCGCGCCAGCGCTCGAGGAAGTCGTCCACCGCCTCGAGGTGCGCCGGGTCGAGCGTCTCCCCGAACCACACCACCGCCGGTCGGAGCGCCTCGCCGCAGCGCTCGCAGCGCGGCACCGTGCCCTCCGGGTAGGCGGTCTCGTCCGGGGTCTCGGGCCGGATGCACTTCGAGCAGCGCGTGCCGAGCAGCCGGCCGTGGATCTCGACCAGCCGCTCGCTCCCGGCGCGCCGGTGCAGGCCATCCACGTTCTGGGTGACGAGCAGGAAGCGCTCGCCCATTCGCCGCTCGACCTCGACCAGGGCGCGGTGACCCGCGTTCGGCCGTGTGGCCAGCGCCGCCTCGCGCCGCTCGGAGTAGAAGCGCCAGACGAGCGCCGGGTCGGCGTGAAATCCCTCGGGCGAGGCCAGCCGCTGGAAGGCGTGCGATCGCCAGAGGCCGCCCGAGCCGCGGTAGGTGGGGAGCCCGCTCTCGGCCGAGACGCCGGCGCCGGTCAGGACCAGCAGCGCCGAGTCCGGCCCCAGCCTGAGCTCACCCTCACTGGATGAAGTATCCGGCGCCACGGAATCGTCCGCCTGCGTCGAGCATCGTGGTGACGGTCTCCCGGGCGCGCTCCTTGTGCTCGAACCGGGTCTCGTAGATGACGACGACGTACGTCCCGTCGGGGGCCCCCGGCAGCGCGTGGGTCAGCTGCTTCGAGGCGAGCTTCCGCGAGACGAGCTTGCCCAGCGGCTCACGCGCCGCCGCGGCCTGCTTCTCCCACGTCGACCGGGGAACGGCCTTGCGGAACATCGCCGAGGCCTCGTCCCACGAGGCGCCGTACTGACCGGCGTCGATGAGCTTGAGCCAGGCCTCGGCCGCCTGGACCCCGGCGGCCTCGCTCGCCTCGGCGGCGTGGGCCGCCGCAGCGGTGGCGGCCAGCAGGAGGCAGGTCAGCGCGAGCGCACGGGTCATCGAGTCACTCCCCCGGGGTGGAGGAGCATGCCCGAGCAGAGGGCGATGGGCGAGTTCGTCGGCCCCGGGGCGCTCGCCTCAGACCCGGGCCGCGCCGCGGCGTGCCAGGTGCGTCACCGCCTCCCCGAGCCCCCCGAGTGTCAGCGGGTACATCGGGAACACCTTGCGGATGGTCCGCACCGTCTGCGCCCACCAGGCGCTCTGCGGCTCCGGGTTCAGCCACACGTGGCGGTGGAAGTGCTCGGCGAGCTGCATCAGCCAGACGATGCCCTCGGGCCCGTCCGGATCGAACAGGTCCGTTCCGCTCGAGCGGAGCATCAGCTCGTACGGCGCCATCAGCGCGTCGCCGACCATCACCAGCTTCCAGTGCGGGCCGCAGTCGGCGAGGAGGCTCGGCAGGGGAATGGGATCCGAGAACCGCTCCGTCCGGTACACCCGCCCGTAGACGCAGTTGTGAAAGTAGTGGGTCCGCAGCTCCTTGAAGTGCGTGGCCTGCTTCGCCGCGCTGAACAGCCGGTCGACCACGTGGGCATGCGGGGTCATCGAGCCGCCCACGTCGAGGAGGAGCAGCACCCGGGTGTCCGGCCGGCGCGGGGGCCGGAGCACCACCTCCAGCTCGCCGGCGTTCCGGGCGGTGGCGTCGATGGTCTCCTCCAGGTCCAGCTCGTCCGGCGCTCCCTCGCGGGTGAAGGCCCGGAGCTTCCGCAGCGCCATGCCCATCGCCCGGGTGTCCAGCACCTGGTCGTCCCGGTAGCCACGGTACAGCCGCGCGTCCGCCGTCTTCAGAGCGCTGCGCCCGCCGCCCTCGCCCTCGATGCGGAAGCCCTCCGGCGCTGTGGCCTGTCCGGCGTTCCCGAACGGCGAGGTGCCGCGGGTGCCGATCCACCGGTTGCCGCCGTCGTGGCGCTCTCGCTGCTCGCGCATCCGCTGCTCGAACAGCGCTTGCAGCGTTCCGGCATCGAGCGCGTCCAGGGCGGCCGACTCCTCCGGCGAGCGCTCCCGGGGTGGTTTCTCCGCCGCGTCCCGCAGCCACTCCAGCAGCGCCTCCGCCAGCGCCTCTCCCTTCTCCTCCACGCCTTTGAAGTGGGAGAGGAACGCCTGGTCGAACGCATCCAGGTGCGCCTCGGTGTGCACGCAGAGCGCGCGGGCCACCTCGTAGAAGCCGTCCAGCGAGCTGTCGTGCAGGCCGACCTCCAGCGCCCGGGCGAGCGCCAGCGCCTCCTGCGCCCCGACCGGCACTTTCCGCCGCCTCAGCTCGTAGAGGAACCCGACGAACACCCCTCGCTCACCCCCGCGCCCGGCGCGCGCCCGCGGCCTCGGCCAGCGCCTCGAGGTCCTGCTCTTTCTTGAGCAGCGCGCCCACGAAGGGGAGCTGGGCCTCGAGCTTCAGGTTGTCGACGCCCGCGGCCTGCAGCACGGCCAGCCAGTCCACCAGCTCGCTGGTGCTGGGGCGCTTCCGGAGGCGGGTCAGCGCGCGGAGCTGGAAGAAGACCTCCAGCGCCTGATCCACCAGGTCGTCGTCCAGCGAGGGGTGATGCACCCGGACGATGCGCTTCATCAGCTCGGCGTCGGGGAAGTCGATGAAGTGGAACACGCAGCGGCGGAGGAAGGCGTCCGGCAGCTCCTTCTCGTTGTTGCTGGTGATGACCACCACCGGTCGCTCGGCGGCGACGATCTCCTCGTCGGTCTCCATCACCCGGAACCGCATCCGGTCCAGCTCGTGGAGCAGGTCGTTGGGGAACTCGAGGTCCGCCTTGTCGACCTCGTCGATGAGCAGCACCACCCGGCCCTTCGACCGGAACGCCTGCCCCAGGGGCCCCCAGCGAATGTAGTGGGCGACGTCCTTCACGTCGCCGTCGCCGAAGCGGCTGTCGTGGAGCCGCTGCACGGTGTCGTAGACGTAGAGCCCGTCCTGGGCCCGGGTGGTGCTCTTCACGTGCCAGGTCAAGAGCGGCAGCCCGAGCGCGGTGGCGATGGCCTCGGCCAGCAGCGTCTTGCCGGTGCCCGGCTCGCCCTTGACCAGGAGCGGTCGCTCGAGGGCCAGCGCGCAGTTCACCGCGGCCTGAAGCGCGGGGTTGGTGAGGTAGCGGTCGGTGCCGGTGAAGCGTCGGAAGGCGGTGGGCATGGGGCGTCAGGAGGGGAGCAGGCTCCCCAGGAGCTGGGCCACCCGGTCGAGGGCGTCCGGGTGCACGGTGTGGGGGCCGTCGAAGGGGATGAACTCGACGGCCAGCCCGGCGGCGGTCAGGAGGTCCCGCAGCGCCTCGCCCTCGGAGTAGGGCAGGATCGGATCCTGCCGCCCGTGGGAGAGGATGACCGGAAGGCCGGTGCGGCGCGGGGCGAGCTTCCTCCAGGTGTCGGCGGTGATGAGGACCGAGCTCAGGCCCACCAGAGCCGCAGGCCGATGCTCCCAGTGCAACGCGAGGTCCGTGGCCAGCATCCCGCCCTGGCTGAACCCGCCGAGCACCACCCGCTCCGGTCCAAGCCCCGAGCCTGCGAGGAGCGCCTCGATGCACCCTTGCAGCTTCCGGCGGGCCGACGCCAGACCCTCGGGAACGTCGTTCCGGAGCCGCTCCCGGCCCTCGGCGCTCCCGGAGAGCATCGACAGCCTGGCCCAGTCCAGTGGCCACCAGGCCCGCGAGTCCCCCCAGGCCGCGACCCCCATGCTCAGGGGCGCCGCGGGGAAGGCGAAGCGCACCGGAGCGAGCCGCCGCTCCCGCTCCAGCAGCTCGGGGACGAACGGCACCAGGTCCTCCCCGGACGCTCCGTACCCGTGACAGAACACCACCAGCAGCGGCGGCCGGGCGCCGGCCTCCGGCTGCACCACGTGCACCTCCAGCTCGCCGGCGGTGCTGGTGACCACGTCGTTCATGAAGTCCTCTCCACGCTAGCAGAGCATGGTAAGGCCCAGGGTCGGCCATGGCTCGCTCGCAAGTCCTGGTGACGGTCACCGGCTCGGATCAACCCGGCATCACCGCACGGCTCACCGGCATCATCGCCACCAGCACCGCCTCGCTGCTGGACATCGAGCAGGTCGTCGTCCACGGGCAGCTGACGCTCGCCCTCCTGCTCGCCCTCGACGATGACGACGGGCTCCTCAAGGACCTCCTCTTCGCCGCCAAGTCGCTCGGGGTCGAGCTGGACTTCGCGCCGGTCGACCCGGGCGACCCGGGCGCGCCTCCGGACACCCAGCGCTTCGTGGTGACCGTCATCGGGCGCTCGCTCGGGGCGCGGGAGATCCACGCGGTGGCCAGCACTCTGGCCGACCACCAGGGGAACATCGAGCGCATCCACCAGCTGTCCAAGGGCGACCTGGGCTCGGTGGAGATCCACCTCGGGCTCCCGTCGGGGGCCGACCCGGAGCCGCTCAAGCGCGCGCTGCTCGAGCTGGGGATGCAGGAGAGCTTCGACGTCGCGCTCCAGCGCGAGGGCCTGTTCCGGAGGAGCAAGCGGCTGGTGGTGATGGACATGGACAGCACCCTCATCCGGATCGAGGTCATCGACGAGCTCGCCCGGGCGCACGGCGTGGCGGACAGGGTCGCGGCCATCACCGAGCGGGCGATGCAGGGCGAGCTGGACTACGACGAGTCCCTGCGGCAACGCCTGGGGCTGCTCGAGGGTCTCGACGTCTCGGTCCTGCGGCGCATCGCCTCCGAGCTCCCGCTCACCGAGGGGGCCGAGAAGCTCATCCAGGTGCTGAAGCGCCTCGGCTACCGGACCGCGGTCATCTCCGGCGGGTTCTCCATCGCCGCCGAGGCGCTCAAGGCGCGGCTGGGCATCGACTACGCGTACTCCAACACGCTCGAGGTCGCCGGCGGGAAGCTCACCGGCCGGGTCGTCGGGCCCATCGTCAACGGCAAGCGCAAGGCCGAGCTGCTCGAGGTCATCGCCCAGGCCGAGGGCGTGCTCCTCGACCAGACCATCGCCGTCGGCGACGGAGCCAACGACGTCCCGATGCTAGAGAAGGCGGGGCTGGGCATCGCCTTCCGGGCGAAGAAGACGCTCCGCGAGCGCGCCGACACCTCGCTCTCCGCCACCGGCCTCGACGCCATCCTCTACCTCCTGGGCATCAGCGCCGAGGAGCTGCAGGACGCCACGGCCCGGTTCGGGTAAAGCAGCGAGTCGATGAGCACCGACGGCTGGAGCGGATGGTGGCGCGGCCGGCAGGACGCCTTCGAGGCGGCGCTGCGCGGGCTGGTGGAGGTCAACTCCTTCACCGACAACCGCGAGGGCGGGCTCGAGGTCGGCCGCCGGCTCCGGGATCTGTTGGCCCTGCCCGGGGTCGAGGGCTCGCCGGTCCCGAGCACGCGGTACGCCGACCACTGGGTGTTCCGCACGGCGGGGAACCCACGGCTCCAGCCGGTCGCGCTCCTCGGGCACCTGGACACCGTCTTCCCGCCCGGGGCGTTCGAGGGCTACCGGGTGGACGGCGCGCTCCGGCGCGGCCCGGGTGTCCTGGACA
Source organism: uncultured delta proteobacterium (assembly GCA_963776345.1). GTDB lineage: Bacteria > Myxococcota > Myxococcia > Myxococcales > Myxococcaceae > RPRB01. The sequence continues at coordinate 64,278 of CAVZMH010000001.1, forward strand.
TGAAGGGCGGCCTGGTGGTGGTGGCGTTCGCGCTCCGGGGTCTCGCCGAGAGCTACCCGGGGGGGCTGGCTGCGCTCCCGCCGCTGCGGCTGGTCGTGGTGTCGGACGAGGAGGTGGGCTCGCCCGAGGGCGCGGGCGTCATCCGGGAGGCGATCGCCGGCAGCGCCGCGGCGCTGGTCTTCGAGTCCGGGCGCGCCGAGGACGCGATCATCACCCGCCGGAAGGGCACCGGCGCAGTCACCGCCGTGGCGCACGGAAGGGCCGCCCATGCCGGCAACCACCATGCCGACGGGAAGAACGCCATCTGGGCGCTGGCGCGGTGGATCGACGCCGCGCAGCGGCTCACCGACTACGACCGCGGCGTCACGGTGAGCGTGGGAAAGGTCTCCGGCGGCCAGGGGAAGAACACCGTCCCCGACCGCGCCGAGGCTCAGGCCGACATCCGCTACCTCACCCGCGCCGACGGCGAGGCGTTGACCCAGCGGCTCCGCGAGGTGGCCGAGCACGCCGGGGCCGCCGTCCCGGGGACCCGGGTCGAGCTGTCGGGCGGCGTGGGGCGCGAGCCGCTCGAGCGAACGCTGGCGAACGTGGCCCTGATGGAGGAGTACGCCGCGGCGGCGCGCGCCTCCGGGCTCGGGGCCGGCGAGGCCCCGCTCATCGGCGGCGGAAGCGACGCGAGCACCTCGGCGGCGATGGGCATCGCCTCCATCGACGGGCTCGGTCCCCGGGGGAAGGGCTTCCACACCGTGGACGAGCACATCGAGGTGGAGACGCTGGTGCCCAAGGCCGAGGCGCTGGCGCGGTTCCTCGCCGCCAGGGCCGGAGCCGGCGGTGGATGAGGACGCGCCGGTCCCGCTGCCCCTCGACGGCCGGCTGGACCTGCACCTCTTCCACCCTCGCGACGTTCCGGCCCTGCTGGACGCCTACCTCGCCGCCTGCCGGGCGGCGGGGGTCCTCCGCCTGGAGATCGTCCACGGGAAGGGGACCGGCGCGCTCGGGCGGCGCGTCCGGGCGCTGCTGGAGGGGCGCGAGGACGTCCTCCACCACGCCCTGGCGGACGAGGGCCGGGGTGGGTGGGGAGTCACCCTGGTCAGTCTGAGAGCCTTGCCGGGGAGAGGTCCCGGGGACCCCTCGCCAGGCGGCCCGGAGTCCGGCTAGGAAGACACCCCATCGTGGCCCACGCAGCCCCGCTCACCGTGATGGTGGTCGACGACCAGGCCCTGTTCCGCCGGTCGCTCCAGGACCGGCTGCGCTCGGACGGGTACGACGTGGTGGGAGCCGAGAACGGCGCCGAGGCGCTGGAGCTGCTCGAGGCCGCCCCGGGCCCCTGCGTCGTCCTGCTCGATCTCATGATGCCGGTGATGAACGGGATCGACTTCCTGCACGCGCTCGATCGCCGGCCCGAGGCGGCCCACGTCCGGGTGATGCTCGTCTCCGGCCACGGGGTGCTCGAGCGCGTGGCGCTCGACTCGCCGCGCATCGTCGCCCGGCTCCAGAAGCCGCTGGAGATGACCGAGCTGCGGAGCGCGCTGGAGACCCAGCTCGGGCCGGCCCCCTGGCACGGGCACGGGCCCGGGCGCCCGGTGCACTGACGATCAGCCGGTGAGGTGGCTCACGTCGTTCCAGAGCCACACCGCCTCCGAGGCGTGCTCGCGGCCGAGCACGCTCACCGAGGCGGTGGTGAGCGCGAGCCGCTCGCCGAAGGAGGGGGGCGCCTGGATCCAGCGGGCCGCCAGCACCCTCAGCACGTGTCCGTGCGCGAAGAGCACGACGTCCCCCTCGATACCGCGGACCTCCGAGAGCACCCGGTCCACGCGCACGCCGACCTGCTCGGCCGTCTCGCCCTGCGGGCAGCCGTCGCGCCAGAGGTTCCACTCCGGCCGCTCGTGGAGGATCTCCGTCCGGGTTCGGCCCTCGTAGGCCCCGTAGTCCCACTCCATGAGGTCCGGGCGCAGCTCGGCCCGGTCCCCCAGGCCGGCGAGCGCGCAGGTGTCACGGGCCCGTGACAGCGGGCTGACGAGGACCCGGGTGAAGGGCCAGGCCAGCAGCCGGTGCCGGAGGAGCTCGGCCTCCCGCCGACCCTGCGGGTTCAGCGGGAGGTCCTGTCTCCCGGTGTGCTGCTTGGACTTGCTCCAGTCGGTCTCCCCGTGGCGGACCAGCACCACCACCCGGCTCGTCTGCGACATGCGGTCTCCCCGCGCCCCGGTCCGTGAAGGCGTCCGTTGACGCACCATAGAGCGGGCGTTCGCCCGAGCGGTTAATATGCGCCGCCCATGGAGACCCTGGTTCTCAGCACGGGGTACGAGCCAGTTGCCCGCGTCCCGTGGCAGCGGGCGATCAATCTCTTGTTCCTCGGCAAGGTGGAGGTGGTCGAGGAGTACGAGGACCGTCTCATCCGCTCGGTGACCTTCGCGGTCAAGATGCCGTCGGTCATCCGTTTCCTGCGTGCGGTGCGCAACCGCAAGCGGGCCATCAAGTTCAGCCGCGAGAACGTCTACGCCCGCGACCACGGGAAGTGCCAGTACTGCGCCGAGCGGGTCAGCCGGCAGGACGCCACGTACGATCACGTCGTCCCACGCGCCCAGGGAGGCCACACCACCTGGGAGAACGTCGTCATCTGCTGCTTCGGCTGCAACCAGCGGAAGGGCGGACGCACGCCCACGCAGGCCGGGATGGGCCTGCTCAGCATGCCGGTGAAGCCGAAGAAGCTCCCCGAGACGTTCCACCTGACCTTCACCTACGAGCCGGGGATGCCGCTGTCCTGGCGGAAGTTCCTCCGGGACGTGGCCTACTGGCACGGCGAGCTCGAGGACTGATCGCCCGCGCCCCCGGGGCGCTGGTCCGGGGCTGGTCCAGGCTCCCGCCGCCGGTGCGACGGGGTCTGGGCCGGGCGGCGCTCCTCGCGGGCGTGGTGCTGGCGCTGGTCAACGGCGCGGTGAACGCCATCGGGGGAGCGGAGGTGTTCCTCCTGTCGCCGGTGCACGTCCGGGCCCGGGTCCGGGCGCTCGGACTCTACGCGCTGCACCGGCCGCGGTGCGCGTTCCGGGCGCACCCGCCGCTGCCTCCGCTGATCTCCGCGGCCGAGCGACGCCACGGGCTCCCCCCGGGGCTGCTCGAGTCCCTGGTGGAGGTGGAGAGCGGGCTCAGGGTCCACGCCATCTCCGGAGCGGGCGCGGTGGGCCCGGGCCAGCTGCTCCCGTCCACCGCCCGCCTGCTGGGGGTGGGCGACCCCTTCGACTCGGGGGAGAACGTGGAGGGGAGCGCGCGGTACCTGGCGGACCAGCTTCGCCGGTTCCGCTCCATCCGCCTGGCGGTCGCCGCCTACAACGCGGGCCCCGGCACCGTGGCGGGCGGGGCGCCCTGGCCGGACGAGACCCGCGCCTACGTGGACCAGGTCACCGAGCGCTACGCACGGCGTCGGCGCATCCAGGCCCAGCGCTGAGCCTGGACGCGCCGCGCCCCTGCGCGGCTCCGCGAGCGTCCCCCTGGTGCGGGGGGCTGACGGCGAGGCGCCCGGAATGCGTGCGCGGCCGGTCCGGTGGGGCTAGGAAGGCGGGCTTCCCGCATGGTGCTGACCCGGCAGCAGCAGCTCTACACGTACCTCAGCGGCATCTTCGTCGCGGCGCTGCTGCTCGGCGACCTCACGGGCGGCAAGGCCTTCTCGGTCGAGGTGCACCTCTTCGGCCTCCGCTACCACCAGCCAGTCTCGGTCGGGCTCTTCGCCTTCCCGGTGACCTTCCTCCTGACCGACATCGTCAACGAGTTCTACGGGACGAAGGGGGCCCGCTTCCTCACCCTGCTGGGGATGTGGATGGCGGTCTTCGCCTTCGTGGTGCTGAACGTCTCGCAGCTGCCCTCGGCAGACCCCAACAGCTATTACACCGACGCCGAGTTCAACAAGGTGTTCGGCGTCGGCGGCAAGCTCTTCGTCGCCTCGATCATCGCCTACCTCTGTGGACAGTTCCTCGACATCCACATCTTCGCGTTCTGGAAAGCGCTGACCCAGTCGCGCCACCTGTGGCTCAGGGCGACCGGCTCCACCATCGCCAGTCAGGTGGTGGACACCTTCGTCATCAACTACCTCTTCTGGTACGTCTTCCCCTCGGTGGGGAACGCCCAGCCCCGGCCCCTGGGGTGGGTCACCAGCAAATCGGTCGGCGAGTACCTCATCAAGCTGGTCATCGCCATCGGGCTCACCCCGGCCATCTACGCGCTGCACGAGCTGGTGGTCCGGCGGCTCGGCATCCACCCCCAGCCCCACGCCCCACCGCCGAAGTCCGTGCCCTCGCACGCCCCCTCCGGTGGGGCCGGGTAGGTCCACCGGGGGTTGACGTCTCACGCGAGCGGGGAGCACGGTGAGACGACCATGTCTGATGGCCCAATCCTGATCGTCGACGACGACGCATTCGTCCGGACGCTGCTCCGGGAGATGCTCGCCGACCAGGGGCACCCCCTGCGCGAGGCCGAGAACGGGCAGCAGGCGCTGAGCCTGGACGGTCCGGCGCCGAGTGTCGTGCTGCTGGATCTCCTGATGCCGCAGATGAGCGGGATGGAGGCCCTGGCGCGGATCCGCGATCGCTGGCCCACCACCCCGGTGCTGGTCATCAGCTCGATGGACAGCGATCGGCTGGTGGAGGAGGCGCTCCAGGCCGGCGCCTCGGGGTACATCACCAAGCCGTTCCACCCCGTGGAGATCGCCTCCGCGGTCGAGCGTGCGCTGGCCGCCTGAGGACGCTAGACCGGACAATGCCCGAGTACTGGATCGGAGACGCGGAAGGACGGGTGCTCGGGCCGGTGAGCCTGGACGTGGTCCAGGACCTGGTGAACACCGGCCGCCTCACCGAGATCACCCAGGTCTCGCGCGACGGCCGCAACTGGGGCGTGCCGGCCTCGTTCCCCGAGGTGATGGCGCTCCTCCTCAACGCGCCCTCGCCCGAGGCGCTGCTCCAGTCCGAGCGGCACGAGGCGGCGCGGGTCCGCGAGCAGCTGCAGGCGATGCACGGCCGCCCGCCGCACGAGATCTTCCGGCTCGGCCGCAGCGCCTCGGTCGATGCCTACCGCAACGCCTTCTTCAAGCTGGTGAAGCGCTTCTACCCGGACCGGGTGCGGTCCCAGGCGCACCCCGACCTGCGCAAGGCGTACGCCGACGCGTTCCAGTTCCTCAGCCGGCTGATGGTGCACATCGAGCGTGAGCTGGCGGAGGGGGGCGCGGTCTCGCCGCTCCCGGTGGTCCGGGCCGTTCCCCCGCCCCCGGTGGACGACGAGCCGCTGACGCCGTTCCGCACGTCGCCGCCGCAGCCCGGGCGCCCGCTGACCGTCGTTCCGCGGAGCCTGACGCCCCCGCCCCGGCCGGGGCCGCTGCCCACGCCGGCGCACCAGGGACACTACAGCTACAAGCCGCACGAGTTCGTGGGCTTCGAGCGGCAGGGGGACCGGGTCGAGGTGACCATCCGCGTCACCGCCCGGAACAGCCGGATGTTCACCGAGCATCCCCTGGCCAACCTCAAGACCGACGGCTTCTTCCTGGCCTGCGCCAAGGCGCTGCCTCTCGGGACGCTGGTGGACGTCATCTTCCGCTTCGAGGAGGAGCACCGCGAGGTCCGCTCGCGCGGCCGGGTCATCCTCGAGAACACCGGCGGGGACCCCAGCAGGCCCACCGGCTTCGGCGTCCGCTTCATCACCCTGGTCGACCAGGACCGCCGCTTCATGCAGCAGTTCGTGGACCGGGCCGCGGTGCGCTGACCGCGCTAGTCTCCAGGCCCTCCGTTCGAGGAGAGGAGGCGCGCCATGTGGGACCAGCGGTACTCCGAACCAGGGTATGCCTACGGGACGGAACCGAACGACTTCCTGGTCGCCTCGGCCCGGCGTTACCTGCCGGCCGGCGGCGAGCTCGTCTCCCTCGGCGAGGGAGAGGGCCGGAACGCGGTCTACCTCGCGGGGCTCGGCTTCCGGGTGACCGCGGTCGATGGCTCCCGGGTCGCGATGGAGAAGGCGAGGGCCCTCGCCGCCCGGCGCGGGGTGAGCATCGAGACCGTGGTGGCGGACCTCGCCGAGCATCCGCTGGGGCACGCCCGGTGGGACGGCATCGTCTCCATCTGGTGCCACACACCCTCGGAGCTGCGGAGACGGCTGCACCGCTCCGTCGTGGAGGCGCTCCGCCCCGGCGGCATCTTCATCCTCGAGTCGTACACCCCGGACCAGCTCCGGTACGAGACCGGGGGGCCGCGCTCGGCGGATCTGCTCCTCTCCCTCGCCACGGCGCGCGAGGAGCTCGCCGGGCTGGAGCTCCTCGTCGCCGAGGAGAAGCTCCGGGACGTGCAGGAGGGGACGCACCACCACGGCACGAGCGCGGTGCTCCAGCTCGTCGCCCGGAAGCCCTGACCCCGGCCCATCGCCAACGCCGTAGAGTGCGCTCCAGGGTGGGGCCCCCGAGCGCAGACCATGGAACGCCTCCGGGCCACGGCGCCGGGCCGGTGCTCCTGCTGCGCGACGTCGCCCGGAGCTTCGGAGGGCGCCTCGCGATCCAGCCGCTCTCGCTCGAGGTCCCGCGCGGCCGGACCACCGTGCTCCTCGGCGAGAGCGGGAGCGGCAAGAGCACCTTGCTCCGCCTGATGGCGGGGCTCCTCGCGCCGGATTCGGGCGAGGTGCTGTTCGAGGGTGCGCCGGTCACCGCCGGGAGCGGCCCCGCCCTCCGGCGGCGCATGGGGTTCGGGCTCCAGTCGGGGGGACTCTTCCCGCACCTGACCGCCGCGGAGAACGTCACCCTCCTCGCCCGGGCCCTGCGGCGGCCCGTGGAGTGGCGCGGGCGGAGGCTGGAGCAGCTCGCCGCGCTGGTCCGGCTCGAGCCGGAGGTGCTCTCGCGCTGGCCGCTCCAGCTCTCGGGTGGCCAGCGCCAGCGGGTCAGCCTGATGCGGGCCCTGATGCTCGAGCCGGCGGTGCTGCTCTTGGACGAGCCGCTCGGAGCGCTGGACCCGGTCACGCGCGGGGAGCTGCAGCGCGAGCTGCTGCGCGTCTTCCGGGCGCTGGGGACGACGGCGGTGCTGGTCACCCACGACCTGGAGGAGGCGGCGATGCTCGGGGACCGCGTCGCCCTGCTCCGGGAGGGCGCGCTGGTCCAGGTGGGTCCGATGGAGGAGCTCGCGGCGCGGCCCGCGGACCCGTGGGTGGCGCGGTTCCTCGCCGGCTGGCGCCGGGGGGCGGCGCAGTGAAGCTCCTCGTTCTCCTGGCGCTCTCGGCCGCCGGCACGCCGGTCCCGGTGAAGGTGGGAAGCAAGGTCTTCACCGAGTCGGTGATCGTCGGCGAGCTGGCGACGGGGGCGCTCGAGCGGCGGGGCATCCGGGCCGAGCACGTCCGGGGGCTCGGCGGCACCCGGGTGGTCTGGGACGCGCTGGTCCGCGGCGACGTGGACGTCTACCCCGAGTACACCGGGACGCTGGCCGAGGAGATCTTCGGAGGGCGCGTCCGCCCCGACGCGCTCGGTCCGGCGCTGGCCGCGGCGGGGGTCGAGCTCGGGCCGTCGCTGGGGTTCGAGGATGGCTACGCGCTCGGGATGCGCGAGGACGTCGCGGCGCGGCTGGGCGTCCGCCGCATCTCGGACCTGCGCGCCCACCCCGACGTCCGCCTGGGGTTCAGCAACGAGTTCCTCGACCGGGCCGACGGGTGGCGTGCCCTCCAGCGCGCGTACCGGCTCCCGCATCGGGACGTGCGGGGGCTGGACCACGAGCTCGCCTACCGCGGTCTCCGGGCCGGAGCGCTCGAGGTGGTGGACCTCTACTCCACCGACCCGGAGATCCAGGCCGAGCGCCTGCGGGTCCTCGAGGACGACCTGCGGCACTTTCCCGAGTACCGGGCGGTCTTGCTGGTGCGCGCGGATCTCGAGACGCGGGTGCCCGGGGCGCGCGCGGCGCTGGAGACGCTCCGGGACCGGATCGACGCTCCGGCGATGATCGCCATGAACGCCCGGGCTCGGCTGGAGCGCGTCCCCGAGCCGGAGGTGGCGGCGGCGTTCCTCCGCGAGCGCCTCGGCGAGACCGGCGCGCCCCCGGTGGCCCCGGCGCCCGGTCGTGCGCGGCGGATCGCCGCCCGGCTCGGCGAGCACCTGACGCTGGTGGCCGTCTCGCTCGGGCTCTCGCTCGGGGTCGCCGTGCCGCTCGGGGTCCTCGCCGCCCGCCGCCGCCGGCTGGGGCAGGCGGTCCTCGCCGCGGTGGGGGTGGTGCAGACGGTTCCCTCGCTCGCGCTCCTGGTGCTGATGATCCCCCTGCTCGGCATCGGGACGCGGCCGGCCATCGCCGCGCTCTTCCTCTACGGGCTGCTCCCCATCGTCCGGAACACCCACGCCGGTCTGGTGGGCATCGCCCCGGACCTGCGCGAGTCCGCCGACGCGCTCGGCCTCCCGGCGGCGTTCCGTCTGTTCCGGGTGGAGCTCCCGCTGGCCTCGCCGTCCATCCTCGCCGGGGTGAAGACCTCCGCGGTCATCGCCGTGGGCACGGCCACGCTCGGCGCGCTGGTGGGCGCCGGCGGCTTCGGCCAGCCGATCCTCACCGGCATCCGGCTCGCCGACACCGGGCTCCTGCTCGAGGGCGCGGTGCCGGCGGCGGCGCTGGCGCTGGTGGTGGAGGCGGCGTTCGAGGGGGTGGAGCGGCTCGTCGTTCCGCGGGGCCTCCGGCTCCGTCCGGAGCAGCCGGGGTGAGCGTTCCGCTCTCGAGTCCGCAGGGGCGCGGCGTGCTCCTCGCGTCCATCGTGGGGTCAGGGATGGCGTTCCTCGACTCGACGGCGGTGAACGTGGCCCTGCCGGCGCTCGGACGGGCGCTCGGAGCGGACCTCGCCGGGCTGCAGTGGACGCTCGATGCCTATCTCCTGACCCTCTGCGCCTTTCTCCTCGTCGGCGGGAGCCTCGGGGACAGGCTGGGCCGCAAGCCGGTGTTCGAGCTCGGCGTGCTGGGGTTCGCCGCGGCCTCGCTGCTGTGCGCGCTGGCGCCGGGTGTCCTCGCGCTCGCGCTGGCCCGGGCTCTCCAGGGGCTGGCGGCGGCGCTCCTCGTCCCGCTGAGCCTGGCCCTGGTCCGGGCGGAGATCGACGAGACCGACCAGGGCGCGGCGCTCGGGCTCTGGACCGGTCTGTCGGGGGTGAGCTCGGCCGCGGGCCCGCTCGTGGGAGGGTGGCTGGTCGAGACCGTCGGCTGGCGCGGCATCTTCTTCCTGAACCTGCCGCTCGCCGCCATCGCGCTCTGGGCGGCGAGGCGCTGGCTTCCCGACGCGACGCCCGCCCGCGATCCGCGACCGCTCGACCTGGCCGGCGCGGCCTCGGGAGCGCTCGCGGTGGGTGGCCTGACCTTCGCGTTGATCGAGGGACCGGCGCACGGCTGGGGCAACCTCGCGCTTCTCTCGGCGGGGAGCGGGGCGGTGTGGCTCGTGGCCTTTCTCCTTCTCGAGCGCCGCCCGGAGGCGATGATGCCGCTCTCGCTCTTCCGGGACGCCGCCTTCGCGGCGACCAACGGCGTGACCCTGCTGCTCTACGCCGCGCTGGGCTGCGCCATCTTCCTGCTGATGCTGGAGCTGCAGCTCGCCCTGGGGTTCTCGCCGGTGCGCGCGGGGCTGAGCCTGCTGCCGGTCACCCTGCTGATGCTCGGGCTGTCGCCGCTCTCCGGACGGTGGGGACAGGCGCGCGGCGGACGGTGGCCCATGGCGCTGGGCGCGCTGATCGCGTCGGGCGGCTTCCTGTGCTTCGTCCTGCTCCGGCCAGGGGTCGGGTGGACGGCGGTCCTCCCGGGAGCGTCGCTCCTCGGCCTGGGGCTCTCGGTGGCGGTTGCGCCGCTCACCGTCGCGGTGCTCGACGCGGTCGGCCCCGAGCGCGCGGGTCTGGCCTCGGGCGTGAACAACGCCGTGGCCCGGCTGGCGGGGCTGCTGGGGGTGGCCGCGGTGCCATGGGCTGCCGGACTGTCGGGGCTCGGCCGGGAGGTCGACCCCGAGCGCCTGACGACGGGCTTCCACCGCGCCGCCGTCCTGTGCGCGGCACTCTGCGTGGCCGCGTCGGTGGCCTCGGTCGTGTGGGTCCCATCCCGCCGGGGAGCGGAGCCGCTCGCCTCCGCCGGGTGACCCACCGCCGGGGCTCGGCCTCAGCCGAGCGCAGCGAGTCCGGCGCGGGCGACCTGCTCGTCCTCGTGCGAGGCCACGCCGGAGACGCCCACCGCGCCGACCCAGTCGCCCTCGACCTGGATGGGCAGTCCGCCCTGCACCCGGAGCTGCCCGGGGAAGGCGACCAGCGCGGGCCGCTCCTTCACCACCTCCTCGAGGGCCTTGGTGGGCAGGCGCACCATCGCCGCGGTCCATGCCTTCCGGGTGGCGATCTCCGCGCTCTGCGGGAAGGCGCCGTCCATCCGCTCCAGCGCGAGGAGGAAGCCGCCGTCGTCCACCACGGCGATGCTGACGTTCCACCGCCGCTGCTCGGCCTCGGCACGGGCGGCGTCGAGGATCCGGCGGGCATCGGTCAGGGAAAGGGCGCGCTTGGTTCTCATGCGCAGGCCACTTACCGCCGCCGGAGCCCCGGGGGAAGCGGGCCCGACCCGGGGGACGGGTCGGACCGGCCTCCCGTCCGAGGGGGCGGAACGTCAGCCCACGCCCGTACGGTGCTTCCATGGAGCTGTCCTGGGTGGCGGGAACGGGGGGGCTGGTGGCCGGGGCGGCGGTGCTCGGCTGGGTGCTCGGCCGCGCCCGGCTCGCTGCCGCCGTGGCCAGGGAGCGCGCGGCGCTCGAGGCCTCACACCAGGTGCTCGGAGAGCGGCTGAGGGCCCGGGACGCAGATCTGGAAGAGGAGGCGCGCGCCCTCGCCGCGGCGACCGCCCGGGTCGAGGCGCTCGAGGAGGCCCGGTCGCGCGCCCTGGCCGACCTCGCCGCCGAGCGGGCCGGCCGCGCCGAGGAGCAGCGGGCCATGGACGAGAAGCTCCACCTGGTCCAGGCGACGCAGGAGGAGCTCACCGAGCGGTTCAAGGCGCTCTCTCACGACGCGCTGCAGGCCAACACCCAGAGCTTCGTCGAGTACGCGAAGGCCCAGCTGGAGAAGACGCAGGAGGTGGCAAAGGTCGAGCTCGACGCGCGCTCCACCGCCATCGACGTCCTGGTGGCGCCGCTGCGCGAGGCGCTGGAGAAGGTCGACGGAAAGCTCGCCGAGCTGGACCAGAGCCGCGAGCGGGCGCAGGGCGCGCTGGGGGCCCAGCTCCGCGCCCTCGCCGAGTCGCAGGATGCGCTCCGCCAGCAGACCGAGCGCCTGGTCGGCGCGCTCCGGGCCCCCAACACCCGCGGGCGCTGGGGCGAGATCCAGCTCCGCCGGGTGGTCGAGCTGGCGGGCATGGTGGACCGCTGCGACTTCACCGAGCAGACCCGGGTGGACGTGGAGGGCGGCTCGCTCCGTCCCGACCTGGTGGTGCACCTGCCCGGTGAGAAGCAGGTGGTGGTGGACAGCAAGGTCCCGCTCCAGGCGTACCTGGACGCGCACCAGGAGACCGACGAGGTCACCAAGCAGTCGCGTCTCGTGGCCCACGCCGCCGACGTCCGCCGCCACGTGCGCCGGCTGAGCGAGAAAGGCTACGCGGCCCAGTTCGAGTCCGCGCCCGAGTTCGTGGTCATGTTCATGCCCGGCGAGGCGTTCCTCTTCGCCGCCCTGGAGAAGGACCCGGAGCTGATCGAGTTCGGCGCGACCCAGAACGTCATCCTCGCCACGCCCACCACGCTCATCGCGCTGCTCCGGGCCGTGGCCTACGGCTGGCGGCAGGAGCAGGTGGCGAAGAACGCCCGGGACATCCAGGCTCTCGGCCGCGAGCTGCACGACCGGCTGGTGACGGTGGTGAAGCACCTGGCGATGCTGGGGCAGCGCCTGGGCGGCTCGGTGGACGCGTACAACTCGGCCATCAACTCGCTCGAGTCCCGGGCGCTGGTCACCGCGCGGAAGTTCCGCGAGCTCGGCGCGGGCGGCGAGTCGGACATCCCCAGGCTCGAGCCGGTCGAGACGCTGGTCCGCCAGCTCGACATCCCCGCGCTCCCGCCCGGGCGCCGCGGCGGGCACGAGGCGGCCTGAGCGGGGCGCCTTTCCTGGCGGCGCGCGCTGCCGCTCCGCGCTAGAAGCCTCGCCGCGATGGAGACGACGAGACGCCCGCTGCGGGTGGTGGTGGTGGGTGCGGGACCCGGAGGCCTCGCCGCGGCCATCAACCTGGCGGGGCTGGGGCTCGAGGTGACCGTCGTGGAGAAGGACGCCGTCCCGGGTGGCCGGATGAAGGGGCTCACCCTCGGCGAGCGAGGCGAGTACGCCCTCGACACGGGACCCTCCATCCTCCAGCTCCCCGGGGTGCTGGAGCGCATCTTCGAGCGCTCGGGCAAGCGCATCGAGGATTACCTGCGGCTGGTCCCGGTGGACCCGAACACCCGGGTGCACTTCTGGGATGGCACGCAGCTGGACACCTCGAAGCACCAGGAGCGCTTCGAGGCCTCGCTGGCCCGGCTCGACCGCCGGCTGCCGATGGCGATGCGCCGCTGGATGGAGCTGAGCCGCGACAAGTACGCCGTCGCCTACGAGAGGTTCATGGCCACCCCGGCGGGGAACCTCGGGTACTACGCGCCGTGGCGGCTCCTGCCCGCGCTGCGCTTCAAGCCCTGGCAGAGCCTGTACGGCCACCTGGACGAGTTCTTCGGCGACGACCGGGTCACCTATGCGCTGGCCTATCCGTCGAAGTACCTCGGGCTCCACCCCACGACGTGCTCCAGCGTGTTCTCGGTCATCCCGTACCTCGAGCTGGCGTTCGGCGTGTGGCACGTGCAGGGCGGCTTCCGGGAGCTCGCCCGCGGGATGCAGCGCTGCGCCGAGGACCTGGGCGCGCGGTTCCGCTTCTCGAGCCCGGTGCGGACGGTGTGGATCGACGCCGCTCACGCCCGGGGGGTGGAGCTGGCGAGCGGCGAGCGCATCGAGGCCGACGCGGTGGTGGTCAACGCGGACCTGCCGTACGCGGCCACGCGGCTGGTCGACTCCGAGTGGCGCGCAGGGAACGCGGCTCAGCGACCGGGTGCTGGAGGGTGCCCGGTACTCGTGCAGCACCTTCATGCTGTACCTCGGGCTCGACCGCCGCTGGGACGACCTGCCGCACCACCTCATCTACCTCTCGAACAGCGCGCGCCGGACCGATGCGGCGGCGCTCGACGACCGCTTCGTCGACGAGGACGACCCTCCGTTCTACGTCTGCAACCCCTGCGTGACCGACCCCGGCGGCGCGCCCGCTGGCCACTCGACGCTCTACGTGCTGGTTCCTACGCCCAACACCCACCAGCCGGTGGACTGGGCGCGGACGGAGCGGGTGCTGGCCGAGCGCGTCCCCGGGTGGCTCTCCAAGGTCGGCATGCACGACGTGGCCCGGCACATCCGGGCGCAGCGGACCTTCACCGCCGAGACCTGGCGGGACGAGTTCAACGTCTTCCGCGGCGCCGTCTTCAACCTCGCCCACAACTGGCTGCAGCTCGGTCCGCTCCGTCCGAAGGTGAAGAACCCCGACGTGGAGGGGCTCTACTGGGTCGGCGGGAGGGACGCACCCCGGGAGCGGCCTGCTCACCATCATGGAGAGCGCCAACATCGCTGCCGACTACCTGGCGAAGGCGATCGGCCGCGACGGTCTGCCCGGATGGCCGTACATCCCGCCGGTACCCGCGAGCCCAGGGGGTGCACGCGACGCCGCGGCGTGACCTCCACGTGCTCCCGCTCGGGGTCGGCCGTGGACGGCGAGCGTCGAGCATGCGGCCCTGGGAGAACGCAGGAAGGACCGGTGCGCAGGCGTCCGGGGCCCGAACATCGCAGCCAGCGTCTGGTGAGCTACCGGCTCCCCGGCATCCCGAGCGCCCGCACGGTGAAGGCGAGCATGTCGGCCGCCTCCTCGATCTTCTTCTCGGTGGGCTTCCCGGCCGAGTGCCCGGCGCGGGTCTCGATCCGGATCAGCACCGGCGCGGGGCCGGCCTGCGCGGCCTGGAGCGCGGCCATGAACTTGAAGCTGTGCGCCGGGACCACCCGGTCATCGTGATCGGCGGTCATCGCCAAGGTCGGCGGGTACGCGGTCCCCGGCTTGATGTTGTGCAGCGGCGAGTAGGCGACCAGCGCCTTGAACTGCTCCGGGTCGTCCGACGAGCCGTAGTCCGACGTCCACGCCCACCCGATGGTGAACTTCTGGAACCGGAGCATGTCCATCACCCCCACGATGGGCAGCGCGCAGCCGAAGAGGTCCGGCCGCTGGGTCATGACCGCGCCCACCAGCAGCCCACCGTTCGACCCGCCCTCGATCGCCAGGCGTGAGGGCTGCGTCCAGCGCTCCCTGATCAGCCACTCCGCCGCGGCGATGAAGTCGTCGAACACGTTCTGCTTCTTCAGCTTCATCCCGGCCTGGTGCCAGGCGTCGCCGTATTCGCCGCCGCCCCGGAGGTTGGCGACCGCGAGCACCCCTCCACGCTCCATCCAGGCGAGCCAGGTCGGAGAGAAGTACGGCGTCTCCGAGATGTCGAACCCGCCGTACCCGTAGAGCAGCACCGGACGCTTTCCGTCGGGGGTCACGCCCTTGCGGAAGGTGAGCGTCATCGGCACCCGGGTGCCGTCCTTGCTCGGGTAGAAGACCTGCCGGCTCTCGAACTCGCTGGGCTCGAACTTGAGCTGCGGAGCCCGGAAGACGCGGAGGTCGCCGCTCGCCGGCTCCAGCCGGAGGATGGCCGCCGGTGCGGCGTAGGTCTCGAACGAGAGGTAGGTCTCCTCCTGGGTGAGCCGACCGTAGAAGCCCTTGGCGGTCCCGAGCGCTGGCAGCTTCAGCGTCTGCTGGAGCTTGCCGTCCAGCCCGTGGAGCTCGACCACGCTGTGCGCGTCCTGCAGGTAGTTGAGGACCAGCCGCCGGCCGACGGCGGATGCCTCCTCGAGCCGGGCCTCGGTCTCGGGGACCAGGGTCTTCCAGCGCCCCCGGTCCGGCGCCCGCATGTCGATGGCGATGACCTTGCCGCGCGGCGCGTCCAGGGTGGTGTGGAACCACAGCACCGGTCCCTGGCTCCCGACGAAGGCGTACTTCGCCTCGAGCACGTCGACGAGCGGGCGGACCTTCGAGCCGCGCTTCGCCAGGTCCTGGATGTACACCCGGTTCCGCGGGTCGGTCCCTTGCGTGGCGTGGATGACCAGCCAGCGGCCGTCGTCGGAGACGACGGCTCCGAACTGCCATTCCTTCTGGTCCTTGCGCTGATAGACCAGCCGGTCGGCGGACTGCGGCGTGCCGAGGCGGTGGTGGTAGAGCTTCTGGAAGTAGTTCACGTCCCGGAGCTGGTTCGGGCCCGGAGCGTCGTAGCGCGAGTAGTAGAAGCCGCGTCCGTCGGGCGTCCACGAGGCGGAGGAGAACTTCACCCACTGGATGCGATCGGGCAGGTCCTCGCCCGAGTCCACCTTCCGCACCCGCCACTCCTCCCAGTCGCTGCCCGCCTCCGCGATGCCGTAGGCGAGGAGGGCGCCGTCGCGCGAGGGAACCGTCCCGCTGAGCGCCACCGTCCCGTCCTTGCTCAGGGTGTTGGGGTCCAGGAGCACTCGCGGCTCGAACCGCGGCATGTCCACCACGTAGAGGACCGGCTGGGCCTGCAGGCCGCTGTTCCGCTCGAAGAAGACCCGGTTGCCCTCCCGGAACGGCACCCCGTACCGCTCGTAGTCCCAGAGCGCGGTCAGGCGGTCGCGGAGCGCCGCGCGTTCGGGGATGGCGGAGAGGAAGCGCTCGGTGAGCGCGTTCTCCTCGGCGATCCACTCCTGGTACCCGGGGCTCGACGGTTCCTCGAGCCAGCGGTACGGGTCGGCGACCTTGGTCCCGTGGTAGTCGTCGACGACGTCGACCTTCCGCGCCACCGGGTAGACGAGGGCGACGCCCGCGTCCGGGCCCGGAGCCGCGGGCGCGGGAGCGGCGGTGGGGGCGGGTCCACCGTGGGAGCAGGCGATCAGCGCGAGGGGGAGCGTGGCCAGGATGGTGGCCCGCATCAGGCGGCCTCGAAGAGCGCCGCCGCGCCCATCCCTCCACCGATGCACATCGTCACCACCCCGTACCGGCCGCCGCGCCGCTTCAGCTCGCGGAGGATCGTCGCCGTCATGCGCGTGCCGGAGACGCCCAGCGGGTGCCCGAGGGCGATGGCGCCGCCGTTGGGGTTCACCTTCGCCGGGTCGAGGCCCAGCTCGCGGATGCAGTACAGCGCCTGCGCGGCGAAGGCCTCGTTCAGCTCGAAGACGGCGATGTCCTTCACCTCGAGCTTGTTCTTCGCCAGGAGCTTGCGCACCGCCGGGACCGGGCCGATGCCCATGATCTCCGGGGGGACACCGGCCACCTGGAAGTCGATGAAGTAGCCGAGCGGCTTCACCCCGAGCTGCTGCGCCTTCGCCTCCGACATCACCACCGCGGCGCCCGCGCCGTCAGTCAGCGGCGAGGCGTTTCCGGCGGTCACGGTGCCCTTGGGGTTGAACGCCGGCTTGAGCTTGGTCAGGCCCTCGAGCGTGGTGTCCGCGCGGAGGATGGTGTCCTCGGTGACCGTGACCTCGTGCGCCGTGCCGGCGTCGTCGAACACCTCGGTCTTCACCGGGACGATCTCCTCCTTGAAGATGCCCTTCTTCCGGGCCTCGGCCGCGCGGCGCTGGCTCTCGTAGGCGAACGCGTCCTGGTCGGCCCGGGAGATCTCGAAGCGCTTGGCCACGTTCTCCGCGGTGGCGCCCATGGAGGTGTAGACCTCTGGATATTTCTCCATGAGCTCCGGATTGGCGGAAACCTTGTTCCCGCCCATCGGCACCATGCTCATCGACTCGGTGCCGCCGGCCACCGCGACCTCGTACATCCCCGCGGCGATCGCCTGCGCGACCTGGGCGATGGACTGCACGCCCGAGCTGCAGAAGCGGTTGATGGTCATGGCCGGCACGGTGTCGGGCAGCCCGGCGAGCAGCGCGGCCAGGCGGGCCACGTTCATCCCCTGCTCGGCCTCGGGCATGGCGCAGCCCAGCACCACGTCCTCCACCGCGGACGGCTGGAGCCCGGGGACGGCGGCCACCGCGGCCCGGATGGCATCGGCGGCGAGGGTGTCGGGACGGGTGTCCTTGAACTCGCCCTTGAGGGCGCGGGTGAAGGGGGTGCGGACGGCGCTGGCGATGACGACTCGGGAAGCCATGGTCGTGGTTCTCCTGATGCTCTAGTTCCGGAGCGGCTTGCCCGTCTCCAGCATGTGGGCGATGCGGTCCTGGGTCTTCTCCTCGCCGCAGAGCGAGAGGAACGCCTCGCGTTCCAGGTCGAGCAAGTATTGCTCGCTGACCGGGGTGAAGGCCGAGACGTCGCCGCCGGTGATGACGTGGGCGAGCTTCTGGCCGATGTGCCGGTCGTACTCGGAGATCTGGTTGTTGACCTGCATGTCGTACAGCATCATGTCCACGGTGGCCGCGCCGCTCCGCCCCGGGAGCCGGAAGTGCGTGGGCCGCGGCGGGCGGAAGCCCGACTCCGCCATCCCCAGCACCCGACCCTTCGCGTCGCTGAGCAGGAAGTCCCGGTTCAGGCTGATGCCGTCGGCGCGGTTGAGGAACCCGATCTCCCGTGCCTCCTCGGCCGAGGTGGCCACCTTCGCCGTGCCGATGGTGAGGAACAGCTTCTTCAGAAAGGGCAGCGGGTCGAAGTCGCGGTCGGTGGCGAACGGCCCGTAGAGGTTCCGGAGCAGCATGAGATTGCCGCCGCCCCCGGGGATGAGACCCACCCCCACCTCGACCAGGCCCATGTACAGCTCGGCCGCGGCCTGGATGGCGTTGGCGCCCATGGTGACCTCGGCGCCGCCGCCGAGGGTGAGGCCGAACGGCGCAGCGACCACCGGGATGGGGCTGTACCGCAGGCGCTGGTTGGCCGCCTGGAAGTCCCTGACCAGCTTCTCCACCGAGGGCAGGTCGTCGCTCTTGATGGCCATCAGCAGCGCCATGATGTTGGCCCCGGCGGAGAAGTTGCCGCCGTCGTTGCCGATGACCAGGCCCCGGGCGGAGGCCTCGGCGCGATCCAGCGCCTTGTTCATCATCGCGACGATGCCGTCGTCGATGGAGTTCATCTTGGTGTGGAACTCGAGCAGCAGCGCCCCGTCGCCCATGTCCCAGAGGGTGGCGCTGTCGTTCCCGTCGAGCCGCCTGTTCGCCCGGCGGAGGTGGTCCACGCGCAGGGTGCGCGGGTTCTCCTTCACCGGGGTGGCCTTCTTCGCCGGGATGTCCCAGGCGGTGTCCTTCGTCCCGTCGACCGCGTAGAAGCTCTCGCGACCCGAGGCGAGCATCTGCTCCACCCACGCCGCGGGCCTCAGGCCCAGCTCCTTCATCCGCTCCACGCCCTTGCGGACGCCGTACGCGTCCCAGACCTGGAAGGGCCCGAGGTCCCAGGCGAAGCCCCAGCGGAGCGCCCGGTCGATGTTGACCAGGTCGTCGGAGATCTCCGGGATGCGGCGGCTGGCGTAGGCCAGCGAGTCCAGCGTCACCCGCTCGGCGAACTTCGCCGCCTTGTCGGTCCCGCTGAGCACGGTGCGGATGCGCTCGGCGACGTCGTCGACGCCCTTGGCCGCGCCGAGCGAGTCGAAGCGCACCTTGGCCTGCGGCCGATAGGTGAGGGTGGCGAGGTCCAGCGCCTGGATCTCACTCTCCCCGTCCTTGCCCTTCACCTTCTTGTAGAAGCCAGAGCCCGTCTTGTCGCCGAGCATCTTCGCGGCGACCATCTTCTTGACGAACTCGGGGACCTGGAAGGTCTCGCGCTCCTCGTCCTTGGACAACGTGTCGTAGCAGTTCTGTGCCACGTGGACGAAGGTGTCGAGGCCCACGATGTCGGTGGTGCGAAACACCGCGCTCTTCGGGCGCCCCATCGCCGGTCCGAAGATCTTGTCCACCTCCTCGACGGTGAGCTCCGCCTTCTGCATGTCGCGGAGCACCCGGAGCATCCCGTAGGTGCCGATGCGGTTGGCGATGAAGTTGGTCGAGTCCTTCGCCCAGACGATGCCCTTGCCCAGCGTCTCCTCGCCGAACCGGGCCATGTGGGCCAGGACGCCGGGGTCGGTGTCCGGACCGGGCACCAGCTCCAGCAGCTTCATGTACCGGACCGGGTTGAAGAAGTGGGTGACCAGGAAGCTCTTCCGGAACGCGGGACCGCGCCCCTGGAGCATCCCGGTGACCGACAGGCCCGAGGTGTTGGAGCTGATGACTGCGCCCGGCTTGAGGTGCGGCTCGACCTTGGCGAACAGCGCCTGCTTGACCGCCAGGTCCTCCTTCACCACCTCCACCACCCAGTCGCACTCGGCGATGCGGTGCAGGTCGTCCTCGAAGTTGCCCACCTCGATGAGCTCGAGCGCGGCCGGGGTGAAGAGCGGGGCGGGCCGGGCCTTCTTCAGATTGGCCAGGCCGGCGAGCGCGAACTTGTTCCGGAAGGACTTCTTGCCGCGGTCCTCTCCGGGGCCAGCCTCCGGGGGGACGATGTCCAGCATCAGGACGGGGATGCCGGCGTTGGCCACGTGGGAGGCGATGCCGCTCCCCATGACGCCGGACCCCAGGACCGCGACCTTTCGGATGAGGCTCATCGGAGTGTCTCCTGCGTCCGCTGACGCGCCGTGTCGGGCGCACCCTACGCGACTGACTCGATAATCAACAAGCGCGAAGAAGGCAGCGGTTTCGCGCCGGAAACACGCTGGGAAGAGCTACCAGCCGGCCGTCCGGCGAGGGCCGAGCCAGGCTCGCCGGAGCGCGGCGTTCAGTCGCCGTTCCAGTCGGACGCCGGGAGGATCTTCCACCTGGTGTCGAGGCCCCTGGACGTCGTGAAGCGGAGCACCCGCAGCGGCCAGCGGCGCACTTCCTTCCGCGGGCCCTCGAGGCTCTCGATGGTCATCCGGTGCACCTCGAGCGTGTAGGTGCCGTCCGTCCCCGCCTGCGCCAGCAGCGGCCGGAGGGGGTTCTTCGGGTGCCAGTACACGGGCTTCGAGACCCGGGCGATGTACGCCAGCACGGGCAGGGTCCGGACGAACCGGCTCGCCCGCTCGCGGGTTGGGGCGAGGAGCTTGTTCGCCTCGGCCTCGGAGAGCTCGCGGACCTGGATGTCGTTGCTCAGCGCGCCGGACTCGTTCAGGAGGTTTGCCAGCGTGACCCGGCCGGCCTTGTCGAGGTCGGCCATGAGCTGGGTAGCCGTCTGGAGCGCTCCGGTCTCCTTGCGCACCGGGTCCTCGGCGATGATCCGCCAGCTCCCGATGGTGGCGATCGACGCATTCATCGTCACCCCACCGAGCAGCGACTCCCGCGCGGCGTCGTCCCCCGCGCCCGTCAGGGCGTCCAGGTAAGCGCGGGCCACCTGGTGAACGGGGTCCTCCTGCGCGGCCGCGCCGAGCGAGATGACGAGGCAGGAGAGGAGGGCGATTCGCGACACTGGGGGGAGAGATTGGAACTTTTACGACACCAGCCGCGGAGGCGTCGAGGCGCGTGGGGAGCAGGATGTAGGTTGCCCCTCCCGCGTGGAGGGCCTAACTCCCCTCGGGCGCTGGGCCGGACGGAGGAGACGTGAGACACGGAAGACGGTGGTGGTTGCTCTTCGCGCTGCTGGGGGCGCTCGCCATGGCGCCCCGGGCGGCGGAGGCGCAGGAGTTCGATCTCGGGGTCGGGGCGGACTACTGGACCCAGTCGCCCGGGATGGGAATCTTCTCCTTCGGGCTGGACACGCTCTGGCGCGTGGCGCCCGGGTTCCAGCTCGGGTTCAAGCCGGGCTTCTTCCTCACGACCTCCGGCGACATCCCCGCCGGCATCCCACTGGACTTCAAGGCCCGGCTGAACGTGGGCCAGGCCTACGTCGACGGGTTCATCGGTCCGTGGTTCTTCTTCAAGGGGGACGTGGCGCGGATCCACGTGGGCATGGGCGCGGGCTGGCGGTTTGGACGGCTGCTCCTGGGCGGTGAGGTCTCGTACCTCAACAACGGAGCGACATTCGGAGGACGGCTCGGCTTCCAGCTCTGACGCTGGCCGTGCGGCAGCCCCGTGGCAGACTCCCAGGCCAGGGTGAGAACGGCCTGGGCATGCGTGGCGGTCCTCGTCGCCTGCGCTCCGCAGTCGCAGCGGCTCGCCGAGACCGGACACGCCAACCCCGAGCGGGCGGCGAAGGCCGAGCGTGATCTGGCCGCGGCCGCCGCGCCGCCCGCACCTCCGCTGCCAGCGGTGACGCCCGAGGTCGTGGCCCACGGCCGGCGTGACCGGAAGGAGATCGCCCTCACCTTCGATGCCTGCTCCACCCGCGACGTCAGCAAATACGACGACCGCGTGACCCAGGAGCTCCTCGCCGCCAACGCGCCGGCCACCATCTTCCTCGGCGGGAGCTGGGCGAAGGAGGAGGCGGCGCAAGTGAAGGCTCTGGCGAGCCATCCGCAGTTCGAGCTCGGGAACCACACCTACACCCATCCGCACCTGCCGGCGATGAAGGACGACGCGCGCCTCCGCGCCGAGCTGGCCCGCACCCAGGCCGAGGTGAAGGCGCTCACTGGACAGACCCCGCGCTTCTTCCGTCCGCCCTACGGCGAGTACGACCAGCGGGTGGTGCGCATCGCCGCCGAGCTCGGGCTCACCACCATCGAGTACGACCTGCCCTCGGGAGACCCGGACGCGCACGCGACGAAGGAGAAGCTGGTGCACTGGGTGCTCTCGCAGGCCAAACCCGGGAGCATCGTGGTGATGCACATCAACCACGTCCGCTTCCACACCGCGGAGGCGCTGCCGGACATCATCACCGGGCTGCGCCAGCGCGGGTTCACGCTGGTCACCGTGGGCCAGCTCGTCGGCGAGCTCCATCCGGGCGCTCCCGCCGTCGGGGCGGCCCCGTGAGCGCGGTGGTGGTCAGCGGGGACGCCCGCCGGCCCGAGGTGCTCGCGGAGGCGCTGGCGGGACGGCGGCCGACGTTCCTGCTGACGGACCCGCCTTACTGCCTCCTCACCCGCCGCCGGAAGGGCGGGGACGAGCGCGAGCGGCGGGCGCGCCGGAAGATCGATCAGGACCCCATCCACCGCTTCGAGGACGTGCGCGCGTACCGCCGCTTCACCGCCGAGTGGCTCCCCGCTGCGGCCCGCGCGGTCGAGGACGGCGGCACGCTGGCCATCTGGACCAACTTCCTCGGACGGCAGCCCATCCTCACGGTCGCGGCCGAGGCGGGCTTCGGCGTGCTCGCCGGCGAGTTCCTCTGGGCCAAGCTGACCACCGAGGGCGGCGGGAACGAGCGGCTGGCCCGGGTGTACGAGGTGGCGCTGGTGCTGCGCCGGGAGCCGCTGCCTGCACCGGTCCCCGGCGACGCGGCCCGGCCCTGGGCAGTGGTGGCCGGCTACGACGAGGAGGGTGAGGCGGCGCGCTGGGGAAGCCATCCCAACCACAAGCCGTTCGGCGTCCTCGAGCCGCTGCTGCGGACCTGGAGCCGCCCCGGAGAGCTGGTGCTCGACTGCTTCGCCGGGAGCGGGAGCATCCCCGCGGCGGCGGCGCGGCTCGGGCGCGACGTGGTCTGCATCGAGCTCGAGGCGGACTGGGCCGAGCGGGTCCGGGACCGCCTGGCCGGCGGCTGAGCCAGATCGACGCCGGCGCGCCGCTGCGCCGGCCCCGCAGGCGTCCCCCTGGTGCGGGGGGCTGAGCCCGGGGGCTCACTCGCGCGGCGCGTCCTCGGTTCTCGGCCGGAAGTACTGGCACGCGTGCACCGGCTGGCGTGGGTACCGCTCCGGCACCAGCGGGCAGAGGATGAAGGTGCTCCGGGCGGTGTGGACGTACCTGGGCGGCGCCGCGCAGCGGTGGCAGAGGCTGTCCGGAAAGGGAAGGGGAGCCGGAGACTCGCTCACGGCTCCCCTTCAAGCACACCTAGATCTTGAACCCGAGGGTCAGGCTGAGCACGTGCGCGCCGGCGCTGTACGAGGCCGGGAAGTACGGGCTGGTGCTCGTCTGCCCGAAGAAGAAGATGTACTGGTACCCCGCGTCGATGCGGAACGCACCCCAGCGGTAGGTGCCGCCGATCGCCACGTTGAGGCGGTCCGCGTCCGGGACGTCCGGCAGGAGGGTGTACGTCCCGCTCGGGGTCTTGTCGTAGAGGAGGCCGAGGCGGAGCTGGACGTGCTCGCTGAGCGTGTACTCGGCGCCGATCCGGTAGTTCCAGCTGTGGCTCCAGAACTTGGCCTCGTAGGTGTTGAGGGACGGGTTCTGGAAGCGGATGTCGATGGCCTGGAACTGCTGCCAGGTGAAGTAGGTGATGTCCGCGTCCAGCGCCAGCTCGGGCGTCGCGTGAACAGCCACACCGAACCCGATGGTGTGCGGGAGGTTGAACTTGGTGGTGACCTCCTGGTCCACGAAGGTCGAGGCGTACGGCGGCGGGACGTTGGTGAAGTGCGCCCGGCCGGTGAAGTCCAGGCTCACCGCACTCCGGTAGTACGCGCCAAGCTGCAGGACCTTCTCGATCGCCTCGTACTGCACGCCGACGTTTCCGCCGTAGCCCCAGGTCGCCGCGCCCAGGTCGGCGCTCACGTACTGTCCGGAGAGCGGGCCGATGTCCTTCTGCAGCTCGACCGTGGAGCGGACCAGCTGGAAGCCGGCGCCGATCCGGAAGGGTCCGGACTTGAAGGCCACGGTGGGGTTGATGTCGAAGGTCTGGAAGTTGGCCTGGGTGATGATGGTCCGGCCGATCCAGTCCGAGTTCCACTCCACCTTGAGGCCGTAGGGCGAGAACACCCCGATGCCCACCGTCCACTCGTCGCTGATCCCGTAGGTGAAGTAGACGTGCGGCGGGGGGATGACGTTGGTGACGCCGCTGATCTCCTGGCCTGCGGAGGGACCTGTGGTCGGCGTGGCCTTGAAGGTGGGGATGATGGGCGAGGCGCCGAGCATGATCTCCATCCCCTGGCCCTGCGCGATGCCGGCGGGGTTGTAGTAGATGGCCGCCGCGTCGTCGACCAGGCCGATCTGCGCGCCGGCCATCCCCACGCCGCGGGCGGAGTGCAGGTCGACCGCGATGCCCGCTGCCCGGGCAGAGCCCCCGGCCACCGCGGCCAGGCCCATCACTGCGAACATGAGCTTCTTCATGTGCATGTGCCTTTCCTGGGTGTTCGGGTGATCAGGGGAACGGCGGCGGCGCACCGGCGATGAAGGCGCCGATCTGCTGCTGCCCGCTCGTGGTCAGTGCCACACCTGAGGCGTTGGGGTACGGCTGGAGCAGGAATCCGTGGCGTGCGGCGACCGGCACGTTGGACAGAGCGTTCCCCGCTCCCAGGTTGGTCGCGTCGTTGTACTGGTAGGACCAGAGGGGCGCGGCCGAGAGCCGCGTGGGGTCGGCGACCACCGAGCCGGACGCGGCGTTCACCAGCTCCACCGTGGTGGGGTTGACCACGACCTGGTCGTCCAGGATCCACTGGACGAGCGCCCGGCGCGTCGCCGGATTGATGTTCGGCGGAAGCGGCGCGGGCAACTTGGCGGAGTGGGTCAGGTAGTACGCCGCGTTGACCGGGTCGGCCGGGTCGATGATCCACTTCGCGATCCCGAGGAACTGATCGTACGTCGGCGAGTTCTGGGCGATGCCCTGCGCCGCCAGCCCGGCGATGAAGGCGTTCTTCTGCGCGGCGAAGCTCGGCGAGGTCAGGAGATTGAGCACCCAGTCCGAGCCGGCCACGTCCAGGGCGGTGTTGCCGACCTCCGGCGCCACCGCGGTGTAGAGCGCGCCGAGGAAGCTGCCCAGGCTCTGGCCGACGTAGCTGATCTTCGTCGGGTCGAGCTTCACCGCCGTGCCCGGAGGGGTGGTGTTGATGCCGGCGGGACCCGCGGTGGCGATCACCCGGGCGAGCTGCCCGTGGGAGATGACCTGCTGGCGGATGTTGTCCCGGGTGGCGAAGAAGTCCACCAGGTTGAGCAGGTTCCAGCCGGAGACGGGGATGGTCACCCCCGGGGCGACGGTGACGCCCGCGGCGAACCCGGCGCCCGTGCCCTCGCAGTGGTTGTCCGGAGCGCAGGCGCCCTGTCCCGCGGCGAGGCAGACCAGGTCCGAGGTCGGGTCGGCGAAGGTGCAGGCCGCGGTGCCCCGGTTGGTGAGCTGGCACCGCCCCGCGGCGTTGCAGCTCTGGGTGGTCGGGTTCGAGCAGGCGTACGCGTCGGTGAAGAGGGTCTGCGCGGTGGCGAGGTTCAGGTAGTGGCCGAACCCGATGCAGGTGTTCCGGTCACCGTGCCACGGCTCGTCGATGGCGATGGTGACCTGGCCGGCCAGGGCGAGGGTGTTGGCGATGGCGTAGGCGTTGGTCTTGTTGCCGGTGAGGCCGTGGCCGAAGATGGTCACCGGCCAGCCGTTGGCCGGAGCGGTGCCCGCGGGGATGGCCATCACGAAGGGCATCTTCTTCGCCACCGCGTCCGCCAGCCCGGGCGTGAAGTGGGTGGAGTTCAGCGCCCACAGGTCCAGGATCTCACCGGCCCAGAAGGCGGCCACCGCGGCGTGCGGGACGCCGAGCGCGTCGAGCTGCGCGGTCACGGTGGCGGTGATGTCGGCGACCCACAGCGGGGTCGCCGGGACCTGGGCGACGGTGGGGGCGGCGTGGATCTGGGCCAGGATGGAGACGGTGCTCTGGGTGGTGAAGGCCCAGGCGAGGGCGACCTTCTTCCGCGGCAGCCCGCCGGCCGCGAGCTGATCGAAGAGCGGCTTCAGGCCGAGGCGGAGCTGCTCCAGCTGCCCGGCCTGGGCATCGGTGAGGAGGCTCACCGTGCTCTTGCCATTGGCGAACAGCGGAGCCGAGGAGCGCGCCAGGGCGAAGGCCGGGCTGGGGATGACGTTCTTGCTCAGGTTGTCGGTGAGGTCGGTGGTGATGTACGCCGCGTACTGCGTGCGCTCGGTGAGCGGGACGCGCGGCACGATCTCCAGGGTCTCGGGCTTGGTTCCGCCGTCGATCAGCGTCGGGCTGACCGTGCAGTTCACGCAGGCGAAGGCGTTGAGCGGGATGCCGGCGTCTGCCCCGCTGCTCGCGACGGCGAGCATGTTGATCGGGCTGGTCGCCCCCAGGTTGTACGGCGTCCCGGGCAGCTTGCCCTGGATGAGCGCACCGGTCTCCGTCCCGAACTCGCTGACGATGGGAGCGGTGGTGGAGAACCCGTCGAGGGTGTTGAGGCCGGTGTAGAGCTGGGTCAGGAGCCCCGCGTCCGGAGGCACCGGCAGGGTGACCTGCTTCCCGGTCGGGTTCAGGATGTCGTTGGGGAAGGGGATGATGTTGTTGGCCGGATCGAAGGTGACCTCGGCCTGGCTGGTGATGGTGAAGGTCCAGGCAATCGCGATGTCGGTCGGCTTCACCCCGACTGCCGTCACACCGTCGATCAGCGGCTTGTAGTTCAGCCGGAGCGCCTCGAGCTGCTTGGCCAGCGCGACCTGCTGTGCGTACTGGGCGGCCGGGTCCTTCTCGGTCGTCGGGATCGCGCTGGTGCCCAGGACGCAGCCGTTCGCGTCACAGGTGACCAGCGGAGTGTCGCTCAGCGACCAGCGCCCAGGTCGGCGACCCGGTCACGGTCTGCCCGGACTTCTTCCCCTTGACCCCGTTGGCGCCGCCGACCACCACGATTCCGTAGTGGTGGCCACGGGTCCAGTAGCCGCTCTTCGGGGCTGATGTTCAGCGACTGCGCCCCGTTCGGCGCATCCGAGACGCTGATGTTCACGGTCGTGATCGGCAGGTTGGCGGTGATGTCGAACACCGCCAGGTTCCCGCCCACCCCGGAAAAGAGCTCCACCGAGGTGACGTCGATCGGCTTGTCGAACAGGACCGACGCCGTCGACTCCATCGGGAACCCGTCGAGCAGGTTCAGGTAGTCGCGGTTGAACTCGTTCTGCGCGTCGGTCCCGCCCGTGGTCGGCGCGTGGAGCACGGTGTCGAAGTTCCCGTTCGCGTCGAGGAACACCAGGTCGTTGGGAAGCGGGATGACGCTGTTGGCGGGATCGAACTCGGCCTCCACGTACTTGGTCGAGTTGTCCGGGCCGGTCGGAATGTCAGGGCTGCACGCGGCGAACCCCACCGCGAGCGCGAGAAGCAGCAACCTCTTCATCTGGGAACCCCCTCCGCAAGGGCCGCCCGAGCCTCGGCCACTGACTCGGAAATCAGGCTGGCTTGTAGATGGTTTCGGTGCATGCGCCAAGCGAATTGGGGCCATTTCCGGGCCCTTACGCAGCGAGTCAAGAATGCGTTGCGCGAATGGCAGTCAGTCGTTCGCTGCAAGTGCGTGGCCCACGGGTTAAGGCTCGGCGTCATGAGCACTGCGCGAACCATCACCGCCCAGAACTTCCGGGAGACCGTCGAGGCCGGGGGAATCGTCATCCTCGACTTCTGGGCTCCCTGGTGTGGCCCCTGCCGTGGGTTCGCCCCGGCCTTCGAGAAGGCCGCCGGCGACAACCCGGACGTGGTCTTCGGGAAGGTCAACACCGACGAGGAGCAGCAGCTCGCCGCGACGTTCGAGATCCAGAGCATCCCCACGCTCATGATCTTCCGGGACAAGTTCCTGCTCTTCCGGCAGGCCGGCGCGCTCCCCCCGGCGGCCCTGGCCGACGTGGTGGCCCAGGCCAAGGCGCTGGACATGGAGAAGGTCCGCGCCGAGATCGCCGCGCACGAGGCCGCGGAGAAGGCCGCCAAGACGCCGTCCGCCTGAGCCCGGGCGGCCCGCTCGCCTTCGTCGGTCTCCCGGGCGTTCCCCCCGGTACGGAGGTCGACCCTCTCGTCGCCTCAGCCGCTCCCGGGTCCGGCCTTCTGGATGAGGGCGACGAGCGCCTGCATGACGCGCTGGTAGTCCGCCGGCGCGAGCAGGAGCTGCGCTCCGCGGATGCCCGCCGAGATGGAGATGAGCGGCCAGTCGAGCGCCGAGGTGTCGAGCACCACCGGGTAGTCCCGCTTCCCGGCGAGCGCGGTCACGCCTCCGCGCACGTATCCGGTCAGCGGCTGAACCTCCTTGAGCGGAACCGTCTCGCAGCGGCGATCGCCCCGGGCCCGCGCCAGGGCCTTGAGGTCCAGCTCCCGGTCGCCCGGGACCACCGCCAGGCAGACCCCCGTCCGGTCTCCCCGGCAGACCAGCGTCTTGAACAGCTGGGCGGCCGGGAGCCCCACCTTCTCCGCCACCCGGAGTGCCGACAGGTCGTCCGGATCCACCGGATAGGTCCGCAACTCGTACCGGATGTTCAGTGAGTCCAGTAGCCTGGCGGCGTTGGTCTTCATCGGGGCTGGTTTGCGCCCGGACGCTGCTAGGGTCGGCCGGCGCATGTCCAGTCCTGGTGAACCCGCGCCCCAGCGGTGGCCCGGCGCGAAGCTCGCCATCGCCGCGCTGGGCATCGTCTTCGGCGACATCGGGACCAGCCCGCTCTACGCGATGCGGGAGTGCTTCGGGGAGCACGGCGTCACGCCCACCACGGAGAACGTGCTCGGGGTGCTGTCGCTGATGCTCTGGTCGCTCACCCTGGTGGTGGCGGTGAAGTACCTCGGCTTCATCATGCGGGCCGACAACCAGGGCGAGGGCGGCATCTTCGCCCTCCTGGCGCTCATCCCCCGGGCCGAGACCCGCTGGGAGATCCGGCAGCGCACCGCGGTGGTGCTGCTGGCGCTCTTCGGGGCCGCGCTCCTCTACGGGGACGGGGTCATCACCCCGGCCATCTCGGTGCTCTCGGCGGTGGAGGGACTCAGCATCGCCACCAGCGCCGCCGAGCCGCTGGTGGTTCCCATCACCTGCGTCATCCTCGGGCTGCTCTTCCTCGTCCAGCGCCGCGGCACGGCCCGCATCGGCGGCATCTTCGGCCCGGTGATGCTCCTGTGGTTCCTCTTCATCGCGGTGGCCGGGCTGGTCCAGATCGTCTCCACCCCGGGGGTGCTGGCGGCGGTCAATCCCTGGCACGCGGTGCGGTTCTTCCGGGCCAACGGGTTCCGCGGCTTCGAGGTGCTGGGCGCCGCCGTGCTGGCCATCACCGGTGGCGAGGCGCTCTACGCCGACATGGGGCACTTCGGGCGGCACCCCATCCGGATGAGCTGGTTCAGCGTGGTGTTCCCGGCGCTGCTCCTCAACTACTGCGGCCAGGGGGCTTTGCTCTTGTCCGACACCGCGGCCCGGGCCAACCCCTTCTACGCGCTGGTCCCCCGGCCGCTGCTGGTCCCGTCGGTGGTCCTGGCCACCCTCGCCACCATCATCGCCAGCCAGGCGCTCATCTCCGGCGCGTTCTCGCTCACCCGCCAGGCGGTGCAGCTGGGTTACGTCCCACGGCTGAACATCGTCCACACCAGCCGGGAGAACGAGGGGCAGATCTACCTGCCGGCGGTGAACCAGGCCCTGATGGTGGCCTGCATCGCGCTGGTGCTCGGGTTCGAGAAGTCGAGCCGGATGGCGGCCGCCTACGGCATCGCGGTCACCGGGACGATGCTCATCACCACCCTGGTCTTCTTCTTCATCATCGTGAACGCCTGGCGCTGGCCGCTGTGGAAGGCGCTGTCGGTGACCTTGCTCTTCCTCTGCATCGACATCCCGTACTTCACCGCCAACCTCATCAAGTTCGTCCAGGGCGGGTGGTTCCCGGTGCTGGTGGCCATCGCGGTCTTCGCCTGCTTCACCACCTGGAAGCGCGGCCGGGCCGAGCTGGCCGAGCGCTTCGCCGCGAGCGCCCTCAGCGTGGACGAGCTGCTCGCCGACCTGGCCCGGAGCCCGGTCACCCGGGTGCGGGGAACGGCGGTGTTCCTCAGCTCATCGACCACGCTGGTCTCGCCGGTGCTGCTCCACCACCTGAAGCACAACCAGGTGCTGCACGCGCAGGTGCTGCTGCTCTCCGTGCTCCCCCTGAACGTGCCCGAGGTCCCCCCCGAGCAACGGGTCTCGGTGGAGCCGCTCCCCCTCGGCTTCTTCCGGGTCACGGCCAAGTATGGGTACCGCCAGAGCCCCCGGGTGCCGGAGATCCTCCGCCGGGCGCGCTCCCTGGGGCTCCTGACCAAGCCCGAGACCACAAGTTTCTACGTGGGGCGTGAGACCGTGCTGCCCCGCGGACGGAGCCACATGGCCTACTGGCGGAAGGTGCTGTTCCGGGTCATCTCCCGGAACGCCCGGGCCACCACGGACTACTTCTCCATCCCCCCGGGCCGGGTGGTGGAGCTGGGGATGCAGATCGACCTCTGAGGTGTGGCATGTTCCGGGGCCGAGGTGCGGACCATGCTCCCTGTTGCGTGCTGGATGCTGCCGGCGCTGGCGCTCGCGGCGAACACGCCAGGGCGTTCTCCCGCCGAGGAGCTGGAGGCGGAGCTCGCGAAACAGGTCAAGATCCCCGAGCCCGAGCTGGTGGTGGTCACCGACGGCCCGGACCCGGCCCGGTTCGACCTGGTCGAGGGCACGGTGGAGCTCGACGGCCGGGCGCTCCCCGGCCCGGTGGAGCCGGGGTGGGGGAAGCCGTTCTTCCGGGGTCCGGTGGTCCCTGGAAACCATGTGCTCACCGCCCAGTTCACGTACCGGGGCTCCCGGACGGGCGCGTACCCGTGGAGCGGCTCGTTCGTCTACCGCGTGCCGGGGAAGGTCGAGTTCCAGGCCCAGCGGGGGCTCCGGCTGGTGGTGCACCTCCGGGTCGAGGAGCACCTGGACCAGGAGGAGTCGCGCAACCGGCTGGCGTTCCGGGCTGCGCTCGAGACGGAGATGACCGCCACGGTGGACGACGCGCCGATGCCGCCGCCTCCCCCCAAGGTCCTGACGCCGGAGGAGCTGTTCAAGCCGGAGCTCGCCCCGTCCCTGACCTCGGTCCCGGAGACGGCCCCGCCGGCGAAGACCAAGAAGAAGGCGCCGAAGAAGAAGAAGACCACCGTCGCCGCGGGAGCCTCGCTCGACGCGGCCACGGCGCGGCTGCAGAAGGCCATCGCCACCCCGGCCCCTGCACCGCCCCCGAAGACGGGCAAGACGGGCTCGAGCGGCAAGAGCTCGCGCTCGAAGGGGCTGCCGGACGCCGGGCCGCTCCAGGACTGAGACGAGAAAGGGCGCCGCCGGATGTGCTCCGGGGCGCCCTCGGGTCCTTCGACGATGCGAGGCGGGTGACTACCGCCGCTCGGCGGCCAGCTTCTCGCGGTAGGCCTTCATCATCTCCTCCTGCTCCATCCGCGGCACCGGGGCGTACTTCGCGAACTCCATGGTGAACTCGCCCTTGCCCTGGGTCGCGGAGCGGAGGTCGGTGCTGTAGCCGAACATCGAGTTCAGCGGCACCTCGGCCACCGCCACCACGTAGCCCTCGCGGTTCTCGGTGCTGAGGATGGTCCCGCGGCGCTGGTTCAGCTGGCCCACGACCGAGCCCTGGAAGTCCTCGGGCGCCTGCACCTCGACCTTCATGATCGGCTCGAGGATGGTCGGCTTGGCGGCCTCGTACCCCTCGCGGAAGCCCATGATCGCCGCGGTCTTGAACGCCTGCTCGGAGCTGTCCACCGCGTGGCTCGCCCCGTCGTTGATCACCGCCCGCACGCCCACCACCGGGAACCCGATCAGCGAGCCCTTCTTCATCGCTTCGCGGAAACCCTTGTCCACCGCGGAGATGAACTCCCGGGGGATGGCACCACCGGCGATGTCGTCCACGAACTCGTAGGTCTCCACCGCGTCCGCCGGGAGCGCCTCGAGGTACCCGCAGACGCGCCCGAACTGACCCGAGCCCCCGGTCTGCTTCTTGTGGGTGTAGGCGAAGTCGCCGCGCTGGGTGATGGTCTCGCGGTAGGCCACCTGGGGCTTGCCGGCCACCACCTCGCAGGCGTACTCGCGGCGCATCCGCTCGATGTAGATCTCGAGGTGCAGCTCACCCATTCCGCTGATGATGGTCTGGGCGGACTCCTCGTCACGGTGCACCCGGAAGGTCGGATCCTCCCGGGTGAACCGGTTGAGCGCCTTGGAGAAGTTGGCCTGGCCGGTGCGCTCCTTGGGCGCCACGGCGAGGGAGATCACCGCGTCCGGGACGTGCATCGAGGTCATGGTCACCGACAGCTCGCCGTCGGTGAAGGTGTCGCCCGAGGCGCAGTCCACGCCGAAGAGGGCCACGATGTCGCCGGCGCTGCCCTCGCCGACGTCGATCATCTCGTTGCTGTGCATCCGGACGATCCGGGGAATCTTCACTCGCTTCTGGTTCGACTGGTTGACGATGAAGTCGCCCTTGGCGATGCGCCCCTGGTAGATGCGTATGTAGGTCAGCTGGCCGTAACGCCCATCCTCGAGCTTGAAGGCCAGGCCCACGAACGGCTTGTCCGGGTTGGACTCGAGGACGAGCTTGGCCTCGTTGTTCTTCTGGTCGTGCGCCTCGTTGGTGACGTCGCTCGGGTTCGGGAGGTAGTCCCGGACCGCGTCGAGGAGCAGCTGCACGCCCTTGTTCTTGTAGGCAGAGCCGCACATGACCGGCGTCATCTTCAGCGCCAGGGTGGCGCGGCGGATCGCGGCCTTCAGCTCCTCGTTGGAGATGGGCTTGTCGGCGATGAAGAGCTCGGCCAGGTGGTCGTCCACGTTGGCCACGCCCTCGATGATGTCGTGGCGGGCCTGCTTGGCCTGCTCCACCAGCTCGGCGGGGATCTCCTCCTCGCGGACGTGCTCGCCGTTCTCTCCGTCGAAATAGTAGGCCTTGCCGACGATCGGGTCGACGATGCCCTGGAACCGGTCCTCGTTGCCGATCGGGATCTGCAGCATCACCGGGTGGTGGTTCAGCTTCTCCTTGAGCTCGGCGGCCACCCGGGCGTAGTTCGCCCCGGCCCGGTCCATCTTGTTGACGAAGGCGATGCGCGGGACCTTGTAGCGGCGCATCTGCCGGTCGACGGTGATCGACTGAGACTGCACGCCGGACACCGAGCAGAGGACGAGGATCGCCCCGTCGAGCACCCGGAGGGCGCGCTCCACCTCGATGGTGAAGTCCACGTGGCCCGGGGTGTCGATGATGTTGATGTTGACGTCCTTCCACAGGCAGAACGTCGCCGCGGACTGGATGGTGATGCCCTTCTCACGCTCCAGGTCCATCGAGTCCATCTTGGCGCCGACCCCGTCCTTGCCACGGACCTCGTGAATCTCGTGGATCCGGCCGGTGTAGAAGAGGATGCGCTCGGTCAGCGTGGTCTTCCCACTGTCGATGTGGGCCGAGATGCCGATGTTGCGAACGCGTTCGATGGGGATGTTGGACGCCATGATGTGTGTCTGCTTCCTCGACGACTGCTTGGAGGGGGGAGGCCCGCCCTTCGATGCGACGGGCGGCGGCCCTGTACTGCCGAACGGGCCCGATTGCCAGCGCCCGAGGAACCTAACGCGGCCGAGACATCACGCAAACTGATGCCCGGCCTGGTCCGGTGACAGAAGAATTCACGATGCACCCGGCGTCGTGAAATCCACCGTCGGGACAGGAGCTTACATCACTTCGCCACGCGGTCCAGCCAGCGGGTGACCGTCCGCACGGCGTCCGGGAAGGAGGGGGCCACGAACAGGACCTCCTGGTAGACGGTGGGGTCGTACGGCCGCGCGGTCATCTGCTCGATGTTCAGCGGGACGAGCTTGGCGTGCGTCTGGAACCGCTCCAGCTCGCCGAACGAGGAGAGGAGCCCGGCTCCGTACGCCTTCAGCTGGTCGCCCTCCTTCGCCACCCCGAACTCGAGCGTGTACCAGTAGACCCGCTCGATCTGCTTCAGGACGTCCTCGCTCACCCGGTCCGCGGCGCGGCCGAAGGCGCGGTTCAGCGCGGCGAAGCCCTCGTCGGCGAGCGTGGCGGCGTGGCCGACGAGCTCGTGCACGATGTCCGGCTCGGGCGTGTAGAGCGGCACCGTGTGGTGCCGGATGTACTGGGTGGAGAGGAACTGATCGAAGCGAAGGTTGCCCAGGAAGGCGCGCGAGGTGACCAGGCCCGCGACGGGGACCATCGAGTAGCCGGTCGTCCCGGAGAGCTTCTGGTTCACCTCGCGGAGCTGCGGGATGCGCTGCCGCGAGAAGCTGACCCGGTCCGAGCAGACGCGGTACTCGGCCGAGGCGTGCTTGCCGTGCAGCGGGGCGAGGTGCTCCCAGACCGTGCGCCACACGCCCTGCTCGGTCTCGGTGTACTGGACCTCGGGCACCGCGTCGCCGGGCCGCCAGCGGAGCGCCTGCTGCGCGATGTGGTTCCGTCGCGCGCGGTACTCCGGGTCGCGGAACCCCGGATGGTTCTGATCGAGCTGGACGATGTCCTCGGCGCCCGCGGTGGGTGCGGAGTCCGCTGCGCCAGCGAAGGGGAGACCCGGATTCATCGTCCGGCCAATCTATCCCCTCCCACTGCCAGATGCTCCGCTCGCGGCCCGGTGCCGCCGTGCGTCGCGGTCGCTCAGTAGCGCACGCCCTGCGCGCCCTGCAGCATCTGGTTGGCCTGCATGAGGTAGTACTGCGCCTGCTGTGCGTTCTTCTGGACGAGCGCCGCCTCCGCCGCCTCGACCAGGCGCGCCGCCTCGGCCGCATTCCTGGCCTCGACGGGAGAGCCGGCGGCCGAGGCCGCGGCGGCCGTCTGCTGGAGCGACACACGGGTGGATTGCAGCGCCGCCGCGTTCCAGTTGCCGCTGTTCTGGAGCGACTGCATGGTGCCGTCGATCGAGCTCCGGGCGCCGTCCATCTGGGCCGCACGCTGGCTCCGCGCCTGCTGGTCGGCGAGCCGCGCCTCCTCCGAGGCCCGCTGCTGGGCGGCCATCTGCTGGAGGGCCTCGGTCTGGGCGCGCGACTGCTCGAGCAGCGCGTCCATCTGCGGGTCGCTCTGACCGTCCGTTCGGTCGGCGTGGGCCTTCTTCTTCCGCGAGGTGCCGGCGTCCGGCTTCGCGGGCTCCTGGACGGAGATGTGGGTGGGCGGCTCGGGGGGGTCGACCGCGGTCCGTGTTCCGGCATCGCGGGGGGGCGTCCCGGGGTGTCCACCATCCAGGGAGGTGTGCGGTGCCTCGCCACGGACTGACGCCGGCGTCCGGAGAGCTGGAACGAACGCCCGCGTCGGGAACCTGCGCCACCTGGGGCGCGACCCGGGGTGGGACGCCCGCGTCGGGGGCGGCGAGCACGGCGGAGAGGAGCAGCAGAGCAGTCATCACGCGGTGAACTTAACTCGGGGCACCGGGTCCAGGCCCGCCTCTCGAGGGACCTCGGGAGCGGGCGCCCGGTCGTCCGCGCGGCGGTACGATGGGTCGATGACGCTCTCGCCGGTGCAGGGCTCGCACGGACGACTCCGACCGGTGAATCGGCCCAGCGTCGCCGCTCCATGAGCCCCGCCGAACCCCTCCTCCAGCGCCGGCTCGGCCCGTGCTAGCAGGCACGCGGGTGGAGAGGCCCGCGCTCGTTCGGTCGACTGTCCTCTCCCGCGCGGCCGCCGGGGGGCTGGTCCGGCTCCTCCAGGCTCTTCCGCTCCGGGCCGTGGACGCGCTCGCCCGGGGCGTGGCGGCGCTCGCCTACGCCCTGGGCATCCGACGGCGGGTGACGCTGGACAACCTCGCCCGGGCGTTCCCCGAGCGGTCCGAGCCGGAGCGGCGGGCCATCGCCCGCGCCGCGTACGCCAACATGGCGCGGGTGGTGGTGGATGCGCTTCGCACGCTCGGCGCGCCGCGGGAGCAGCTCCTGGCCGAGGTGCAGGTGGACGACTTCGGTCCGGTGGAGCGCGCGCTGGCGGGCGGGCGGGGGCTGCTGGTGGCCACCGCGCACCTCGGGAGCTGGGAGCTGTTCGGCGCTGCGATGGCCCAGCGCGTGCCGCTCCACGCCGTCGTCCGTCCGCTGCGCGGCGGGCTGAACGCCCGGCTGGTCGAGGCGCGGGAGCGGGCGGGGCTGCGGCTGATTCCGGCGCGCGGCGCGTTGTCCGGCATGGTGGCGGCGCTCCGGCGGAACGAGGTGGTGGCCATGCTGATCGACCAGGCCATCGGCGGGAAGCATGCGCTCTATGTGCCCTTCTTCGGCCGTCCGGCGGCGACCACGCCCGCGCTCTCCATGGCCGCGCTCCGGACGGGCGCGCCGACGCTGCTGGTGGTCGCGCTCCGCGAGCAGGGAAGGCTCCGGTTCAGGGTCGAGGGACCGTTCGAGGTGTCCGACACCGGCGACCGGCAGCGAGACCTCTTCACCCACACCGCGCAGGTGACGGCGGCCCTGGAGCGCGTCATCCGGGAGGCTCCCCAGCAGTGGCTCTGGCTCCACCGGCGCTGGAAACTCCAGCCCCCGGGGGTCAGCCGGTCATCGTGAACGGCAGGTCGTTGCCCCGCGTCGGAAGCCGCGACGGCGCGCCGGTCAGCACCGAGTCGATGTCGCGCGCGGCCTCGCGCCCGTCGGAGATCGCCCAGACGATCAGGCTCGCGCCGCGCCGCGTGTCGCCCACCGCCCAGACGCCGGGCCGCGAGGTCCGGAAGCGGCCATCCACCCGGACGTTCCCGCGGGCGTCGAGCGCGAGCCCGAGCTGCGACTCGAGCGCCGCCGTCTCCGGCCCGAGGAAGCCCATCGCCAGGATGAGGAGGTCCACCTGGCGGGTCGTCTCCGAGCCGGCGACCGGCGCGATGCGGGTCCGGCCCGTCTCGTCGCGGTCCAGCCGCACCCGGGCCAGCTCCATCTCCGCCAGCCAGCCGTTCCGGCCGATGAGCCGGGTGGTGGAGAGCCCGAACTCCCGCTCTCCGCCTTCCTCCTGGCTCGACGAGGTCCGGAAGACCAGCGGCCAGTCCGGCCACCAGTTCCCGGTGGCGCGGGTCTGAGGTGGCGCCGGGAGCAGCTCGATCTGCTCGACGTGCGCCGCACCCTGGCGCAGCGAGGTGCCCAGACAGTCCGAGCCGGTGTCGCCGCCGCCGAGGATGACCACGTGCTTGTCCGCCGCGGAGAGCTCGGGCGGCAACGGGGCGCCGCCCACGTGGCGGTTCTGCGCCTCCAGGAAGTCCATGGCCCAGACCACGCCCGGAAGCTCGCGCCCGGGGACGACGAGGTCCCGGGGACGCCGCGCGCCGAGCGCCAGCACCACCGCGTCGTGCTCGGCCGCCAGCTGGTCGAATCCCGGGGCCGTGCCCACGTCCACCCCGCAGCGGAAGGTCACGCCCTCGGCCTCGAGCAGCGCCACCCGCCGCTCGACCAGCGACTTCTCCAGCTTGAAGTCGGGGATGCCGAAGCGGAGCAGCCCGCCCGGCGCCGGAGCCCGCTCGTACACGGTGACGGTGTGCCCCGCGCGGTTGAGCCCCGCCGCCGCGGCCAGGCCCGCCGGACCGCTCCCGACCACCGCCACCGTCTTGCCGGTCCTGGACGCCGGAGGACGCGGGCGCACCCAGCCCTCGCGGAACGCCCGGTCGGCGAGCTCCTTCTCGATCTGCTCGATGGTGACCGGCGCCTGGTCGATGGCCAGCACGCAGGCCGCCTCGCAGGGCGCGGGGCACAGCCGTCCGGTGAACTCGGGGAAGTCGTTGGTCGACGACAGCGTGGCCCAGGCCTCCTCCCAGCGCCCGCGCCAGACCAGGTCGTTGAAGTCGGGGATGAGGTTCCCCAGCGGACAGCCCTGGTGACAGAAGGGGATGCCGCAGTCCATGCAGCGCCCGGCCTGGCGCCGGCTCTGCTCGGTCGCCTGCGGGAGGATGAACTCCCGGGTGTCGTGCACCCGCTCCGACTTCGCGCGCTTGGGCGGCGCCTCGCGCTGCCACTCCAGAAATCCGGTGACCTTGCCCATTAGTGCTCCGACCGGGGGATGGTGAACACAGCGAGGCGGCCGAGACCGAAGCGAGACGGCGCACCAGAGGAGCGAGCCGCGGAGGCGTGCCTTGCGGCACGTCGAGCAGCGGAGCGACGAGGCTGCGCGTCGCAGCGAGAGGATCGGATGCCGCAGCGTTCAGCATCCCCCGGTCGGAGCACTTAACCCTCCACCGCCCGGAGCCGGGGACGCGCCGGGGCCGTGGGCGGCCGCTGCGCCGAGCGCCGCGCCTGGAGCACCCGCTTGTAGTCGGTGGGCATCACCTTCACGAACTGCGGCACCAGGTGCGTCCAGTGGTCGAGCACCCGCCGCGCCACCGGGCTCCCGGTGTGCCGCAGGTGGTTCTCCACCAGCCCGAACACCAGCCAGATGTCCGACTCGTCCACCAGCGACTCGAGCTCCACCATGTCGGTGTTGCAGCGCTCGCGGAAGCGCCGCTCGCGGTCGAGCACGAACGCCATGCCGCCGCTCATGCCGGCGCCGAAGTTCCGGCCGGTCGGCCCGAGCACCACCACCACCCCGCCGGTCATGTACTCGCAGCCGTGGTCACCCACGCCCTCGACCACCGCCGAGGCGCCGCTGTTCCGCACCGCGAACCGCTCGCCGGCCAGCCCCGAGGCGTACAGCTCGCCGCCGGTGGCGCCGTAGAGGACGGTGTTCCCGATGATCACGTTCTCCTCGGGCAGGAAGCGGGTGCCGGCCGCCGGACGGACGATGACCCTGCCTCCCGAGAGGC
This sequence comes from uncultured delta proteobacterium, assembly GCA_963776345.1. Classification (GTDB taxonomy): domain Bacteria; phylum Myxococcota; class Myxococcia; order Myxococcales; family Myxococcaceae; genus RPRB01. Next base: position 102,687 of record CAVZMH010000001.1, read on the forward strand.
CCTTGCCCACGTAGTCGTTGGCGTCGCCCTCCAGCTCCAGCGTCACCCCGGCGGCGAGGAACGCGCCGAAGCTCTGCCCCGCCGAGCCCTGGAGCCGCACCCGGACGCTGTCGTCGGGCAGCCCGGCAGCGCCCCGGAGCCTGGCGATCTCCCCGGAGAGCATCGCCCCGACCGCACGGTGGGCGTTGCGCACCGGGACCACGATCAGGCTCGGGGCTCCGCCCTCGAGCGTCGGCCGGGCACGCTGGAGCAGCACCCGGTCCAGGTGGTCCGAGACGTCCTTGTGCTGGACCTCCACGCAGTGCCGGGGAGCGTCGACGGGCGCGCGGGGTTGCACCAGCATCGGCGAGAGGTCGAGCCGGCGGGCCTTCCAGTGCTCCACGCCCTCGCGGCGGCGGAGCAGCTCGCGCCGGCCGATGACCTCGTCCAGGCTGCGGGCGCCGAGGCGCGAGAGCAGCTCGCGCACCTCGCGGGCGACGAAGAGGAAGAAGTGCACCACCCCTTCCGGCGTGCCCTGGAACTTCTCGCGCAGGACCGGATCCTGGGTGGCGATGCCCACCGAGCAGGTGTTGAGGTGGCACTTGCGCAGCATCACGCAGCCCATGGCGATGAGCGAGGCGGTCGCCATCCCGTACTCCTCGGCCCCGAGCAGCGCGGCGATCATCACGTCGCGCCCGGTGCGCATCCCGCCGTCGGTCTGCAGCCGCACCCGGCCACGCATCCCGTTCTCCACCAGCGTCTGGTGCGCCTCGGCGACCCCCAGCTCCCAGGGGAGGCCGGCGTGCTGGATGCTGGAGATGGGCGAGGCGCCCGTCCCCCCCTCGTACCCGGCGATGACGATGCAGCCCGCCCCGGCCTTGGTGACGCCGGCGGCGACCGTGCCGACGCCCACCTCGCTCACCAGCTTCACCCCGATGCGGGCTGCCGGATTCACCGACTGGAGGTCGTAGATGAGCTGCGACAGGTCCTCGATGCTGTAGATGTCGTGGTGGGGCGGGGGAGAGATGAGCGTCACCCCCGGCGTCGAGCAGCGTACGCGGGCGATGCGCTCGTCCACCTTCCCGCCCGGGAGCTGGCCGCCCTCGCCGGGCTTGGCGCCCTGGGCGATCTTGATCTGCAGCTCTTCGGCGTTGACCAGGTACTCGGCCGTGACCCCGAAGCGCGCGCTGGCCACCTGCTTGATGGCGCTCCGGCGCAGGTCGCCGTTCGAGTCGGGGACGTAGCGCCGCGACTCCTCGCCGCCCTCGCCGGAGTTGCTCCGGCCGCCGACGCGGTTCATGGCGATGGCCAGGGTCTCGTGCGCCTCGGCGCTGATGCTCCCGAAGCTCATCGCCCCGGTGACGAAGCGGCGCACGATGGACTCGAGCGACTCGACCTCGGCCAGGGGCACCGGCTCGGCCGCCGGGACCAGGTCCAAGAGCCCGCGGAGCGTGCCTCCGCCGCGGGTCTCGTCGTCGGCCGCGGCGCTGAACTTCCGGTAGGCCTCCCAGTCCGCCCCCTGGACTGCCGCCTGGAGCAGGGCCACCGTCGAGGGGTTCCAGCGGTGCTGCTCGCCCTGCCTCCGCCACTGGTAGAGGCCGCCGATGGGCAGCGCCGGGCTGGGCTGTGGTCCGAAGCCGCGGGCGTGCCGCTCCTCGGCCTCGCGCTGCAGCTCCGCGAACCCCACGCCGCCGAGCCGGGACGGGGTGCCGGTGAAGTGCCGGTCGATGACCGCGCGGTCGAGGCCCACCGCCTCGAAGATCTGCGCCCCGCGGTACGACTGCAGGGTGGAGATGCCCATCTTGGACATGACCTTGAGGAGCCCCTCCTCGATCGCCTTGATGTAGCGGGACTGGGCCTCGGTCTCGTCGAGCTGGAGCTCGCCCGAGTCCGCCAGCCCCCGCACCGTGTCCAGGGCGACGTAGGGGTTGACCGCCGCGGCGCCGAAGCCGAAGAGCGCGGCGAAGTCGTGCACCTCGCGCGCCTCGCCAGTCTCCACCAGGAGCCCGGTCTGCATCCGGATGCCGTCGCGGGTGAGGCGCTGGTGGACGGCGGAGAGCGCGAGCAGCGCGGGGATGGGCGCCCGCCGCCCGTCGACGCCGCGATCGCTGAGGATGATCAGGCCGCAGCCCTCGTCCACCGCCTCCACCGCCTGCTGGCAGAGCCGCTCCACCGCCGCCTCGAGCGCCCCCGGGCCGGCGTGGAGCTCGAACAGGGCCTGGAGGGTCCTGGGGAGGAACATGCCCTCATGCTCGGCCTGCCCCAGCCGCGCGAGCTGCCCGTTGGTGAGGATGGGGCCGGGGAGGGTGAGCCGGTGACACTGGTCCGGCGTCTCCTCGAGCGTGTTCCCGTCCGGACCGGTGGCGGTCGCCAGGCTCATCACCAGCGCCTCGCGGTGCGGATCGATGGGCGGGTTGGTGACCTGGGCGAAGAGCTGGTGGAAGTAGCGGAAGAGGCACGGCGCCTGATCGCTCAGCACCGCCAGCGGGCTGTCCTTGCCCATCGAGCCGGTGGGCTCGTGGCCGCTCTCGGCCATGGGGACGACGAGCGACTTGAGATCCTCGTCCGTCCAGCCGAAGGCGCGCTGGGTGACCCGCAGCTCGTGCTCCTCCAGCCGCGGCGGGGCCGGGACGCGGGGGAGCTCATCGAAGGTGAAGACGTTCCGCTTGAGCCACTGGCGGTAGGGCCACCGTCCGGTGATGTCGCGCTTCACCTCCTCGTCCTCGAGGATGCGGCCCTCCACGGTGTCGACCAGGAACATCCGGCCCGGCTGGAGGCGGCCCTTCTTGCGGATCCGGTCGGCCGGCACGTCCACCACCCCGGTCTCGGAGGCGAGGATCACCCGGTCGTCGTCGGTGATCAGCCAGCGGGCGGGGCGGAGCCCGTTGCGGTCGAGCGTGGCGCCGATCAGCGAACCGTCGGTGAAGGCGATCGCCGCGGGCCCGTCCCACGGCTCGAGCAGGGCGCTGGAGTACTCGTAGAAGGCGCGCCGGTTCTCGTCCATCGCCGCGTGCTTCTCCCAGGCCTCGGGGATCATCAGCATCATCGCGTGCGGCAGGCTGCGCCCGCCGAGCACCAGCAGCTCGAGCATGTTGTCGAACTGCGCCGAGTCGCTCTGCTCGGGCTGGACGATGGGGAAGAGACGGTCGAGGCTGCCGCCGAACTTGGCGGACGAGAGCTGGCTGCGGCGGGCGTTGAGGTGGTTCCGGTTGCCGCGGAGGGTGTTGATCTCCCCGTTGTGGCCGATGAACCGGAACGGCTGGGCCAGCTCCCAGGTGGGGAAGGTGTTGGTGCTGAAGCGCGAGTGGACCAGCGCCAGCCCGCTCTCCATCTCCGGGTCCTGGAGGTCCTGGTAGAAATGCCCGAGCTGCGCCGGGAGCATGAGACCTTTGTAAACGATGGTCTCGGAGCTGAGGCTCGGCACGTGGAAGCGGCGCTCGGGGTCGAGTCGCTCGGCGCGGATGTGGTTCTCCACCAGCTTCCGGATGGTGAACAGCTTCCGCTCGAAGGCCGAGGGGACGACCCGGCGGCGCGCGATGTAGACCTGCCGGAGGACCGGCATCGAGCGGCGGGCGAGCCAGCCGAGCCGGGAGGCGTCGACCGGGACGTCGCGCCAGCCGAGGATCCGCTGTCCCTCGCGCTCGGTGACCTCGGCGAAGACCCGCTCGCAGGCGGCGCGGGCGGCCGGGTCGGCGGGGAGGAAGACCTGTCCCACCGCGTAGCAGCGCGGCTCGGGCATCTCGAAGCCCAGCCGGAGGCCCTCCTTGCGGAAGAACGGGTCCGGGAGCTGGAGGAGGATGCCGGCGCCGTCGCCGGTCTGCGGATCCGCGCCGGTCGCGGCGCGATGTGACAGCCGCTGCAGGATGTCCAGCCCCTGCTCGACGATGGCCCGGGACTTTTCCCCCCGGAGATGGGCGACGAACCCCAGCCCGCAGGCGTCGTGCTCCAGCGTGGGCTCGTACAGTCCGTGCCTCGAGGGCAGGGGCATTTCCAAGACCTCCCGAACGACCGGTCTGCCGCACAGCGGCAAACTCACAGCGTACGGGAAGTGGCTGACCCGGCTCAAATGTGGGCGGCCGCCTCCGTTCACTGCCCCCGATGAGGCGGGCTTCCGCGGGCGGGCTCGAGGGTGTCAGACACCTCGAAAATCGGAGGAGTGACAACCGCTTGGCTGTTGTCGTCTGCCTGTTCGGCTCATGACCGAGCGGGCGTCGGCGGGCCAGGGGCGTTCCCGGGCGCACCGTGTCGTGGCGCGACAGCTCGAAACAGAGGTGTTTGACACCTCCGACGGGCGGTCGGTGGCGGACCGCGTCAGCCGTGCGTTCGGAGAGAACGGCTCCAGAGCTCCTTGAGGTCCGCCGGGAGCTGGGACTCGACCTGGCTCGCCTCTCCCTCGCTGACCTGTGCGCGGAGCGCGTGGAACACCGCCAGGATCAGATGCTCGGCCCGGTCCGGCGGGACCCCGAGCTCCTCGGCGACCATCGCCACGAACTCGGCCCGGTCCAGCGCGCGGGGACGGACGCCGGCGTGCTTGTCACACCGGGCCATGAGATCTCGCAGGTTCGCCGGCAGCTGCGCCTCGAGGTCCTTCCCTTCCTCGGGCTGGATCCGTCGCTCCAGCGCGCAGAGCACCGCGACCGCGGAGCGTTCCGCCAGCGCCTCGGAGATCGTGCCCACGCGGCGCAAGTAAGTCATGAAGGCGGCGAACGTCTGGCTGCGCCGCGCCTCGCTCCGCTCGGCCCTCTTGCTGGCATCCATCGGGAGACCCTCCGAGGATCCACTGCTCCCCTCGGGCGCCGATTGCAACGTTACATGCTCAGCCGCAGGCCCACGCCCACGTCGAGGATGGGGGCGTTCAGCGGACCGAACACCGCGTCGACGTTCGAAGGGATCCCGCTCACCCCTGGCACCGAGGCCAGCGACTGGCGCGGGAACCCCAGTCTCAGCTCGCCGCCCGTCCGCCCGAAGTGACCCGCGACGTAGCTCTCCACCGTCAGGTAGCTGAGCACCGTCACCACGAAGTCCAGCCGGGCGAGGTAGGTCCCGTCGCTCAGGTTGCCGATGCCCGAGAGGATCCACGTCGTCTTCGCGGTCGTGTCCAGCAGCGTGGCGCTGAGCGCCAGGTAGTGCTTGCCCACGTAGAACGGCTGGAATCCGCCGACCAGGAGCAGCGTCAGGTACTCGTCCCGGGAGTAGCTGGCCGAGTTGTAGAAGTACTCCCCTCCGAACGTGATGCTCTTGTTTCCCTCGAAGTTGAGCGAGTAGGTCACTCCGCCCGCCGCCTGGATGACCGGCGTGGAACGGGGGGGAATGGTCACCGTGACCTGGTTGGTGGTGGTGACCGTGGTGCCCGGAGGGACCCCGGGCACGAGCCCCGAGACGTCGACCGGGGTGCTGAGGGCGAACGTTCGGGTGGTCGGCGAATCCAGCCCGTTCTTCCAGGCCACCTCTCCGTAGAAATCGAGGTCGCCGAGCGCCATCGTCACGTCCGCCCCGAGCCGCGACGCGCGGTTCCGCTGCGCGAGCCCGTCCAGGCCGAAGGCGCCGTTCTTGAAGGCGAACTCCGCCCGGAAAGCGCCGCCCACGTCCTGGAGCGCGGTTCCGCTCGTCCCGGTGGGGTTGATGCCCGTGCCTCCGGGGTTCTCGACCGAGCCGCTCCCCGAGTACCCGCCACCGACGTTCTGCGTCGGCTCGAACACCGCGACGGCGCTGAAGTTCCAGCCCATCCTCTCCCACGGCACCTGCGCCCGGATCATCGTCACCCCGAGCCGCGCGTCGAAGAGGGCCAGCGGATCCCGCGGCTGGCTGGCGAGGAAATCGGTGGGGGAGAAGAACCGCGCCACGCCCCACTTCACGTGCTGGCGCCCCACGGTGACGAACACCGAGTGGGCGATGTCGAACCCGAGCCACGCCTGATCGAGCAGCACCGCCGGGTTGCTGGCGGTGGTCGACGCCGGGACACCCGGGAGCGCCGTGCCGCCCACCGTGGCCGAGAGGAACGGGTCGTAGGTCAGCCGGCCGAGGACGAACGCCCGGAGCCGCTCGGTCGGCCGGACATCCAGGTACGCGTCGACCAGCGTGGGCGCGGACATCCGTGACTCGCCGAACGGCTGGTCCTGGCTCACCTGGAGGAAGGCCCGGGTGTAGAAGAGCCCGCCGATCTTCAGCGGATCCTCCTGAACCCGCCCGCTGGCGAACGCATCCGAGGAGGGCGCCGCGTCGAGCCCACGGGACTCCTGTGCGCCGGCCGGGGTTCCGGCGTCGGGGGCACCTCCGAACAGCGACTCCTCGCTCGGTCGAGCTCGGACACCGGCGCCCGCGTCGGCCTTGCCGCGGAACAGCGCGTCCTCGTCCGGACGCTGGGCCCGGGCCGCGAGCGAGATCGCGAGTGCCGCCACGACGGCCCAGCGTCTCATCGGCTCTTCGACTCCAGCCAGGCCTTGGTGAAGATGTTCGCCTCGAGTGGTCTGAGATCTACCGACTTCAGCACCACGATGGTGCTGTTCGCCTTCTCCACCTCGTCGTAGATGCGGATCTCGCCCGGGTACCAGACGTCCGCTCCCTTCGATTCGCTGAAGAGCTTCTTCCAGCTCGGGTAGTACAGCGTCCGCATCAGCCGGCCGGAGAGCGCGAACTCCTGCCGCTTGAGCACGTTGCCCGTCGCCTGGTCCACCCAGAGCTTCAGCACCGGGAAGGCCACGTCCACCCCGGGCTTCACCTTGGACTCGATGATCCAGGTGTCGAACGCGCCCAGCTTGGCCTCGCCGGTGAAGGCGGAGGTGTACTCCTCGGCCAGCCGCGACTCGTCGAAGTCCGCCCGGCGGCTGTCGGTGCCGGCGATGCGCTCGCGCTCGGTGCGGCGGTCCCACTTGCCGGTGGTGGGGTCGTAGCTCCAGAGGTTCTTCTCCAGCCGGAGATAGCCCTTGCCCGCCTCGCCCTTGGGCTTGGTGAAGAGGATCATCAGCTTCTCGTCTGCGCTGCGCCGGTAGACGATGGCCTCGCGGGCGGTGTCGGTCTTGTCCTTCTCCTTCTGCTCGAGGTACGCGAGCGAGCGGTAGTCGCCCGAGTTCCGCTGCCGGTCGTCGATGGTCTTCACCACCTCCCCCAGCTCGGCGGGGGCGAGGGCTTTCGCCCGCACCACCGTCCAGGGCAACAGGCTCACCAGCGCCAGGGCGAGGCGGAGCGTCGTGGTCCTCATGTCATCTCCCTGTCACCCCACCCGGTGCATGGCCGTCACCGGCTGCATGCGGGCGGCGAGGAAGGAGGGGAACAGCGCGATGAAGGTGGTGCACCCGGCGATGAGCGCGATGGCGCCCAGCACCGCGATGGGCCGGACCAGGAGCCGGACCTCCTCGCGCATCAGGAACAGCTGCAGCGCCACCGGCGCGTGGATGTGCGCCGCGTTCAGCCCCGCGCAGATGGCCAGCCCCAGCGCCGCCCCGAGCAGGGTGGAGAGGAGCGAGAGGGTGAAGGCCTCGGTCATGAACATCGCCAGCACCCGGGCCCGCTGCATCCCGATGGCGCGCAGCGTGCCGATCTCCCGCGTCCGCTCGCGGATGGCGATCCACAGGGTGTTCATCAGCCCCACCGCGATGATGACCAGGAGGATGCCGATCAGCGTATACGACAGCCAGGTGATGGCGGTGACGGTCCACTGGATGAAGGAGATCTCGTCCTCCCACGAGGTCACGTCCAGCTTCTGGCCCGTCCAGCCCTCGCGGTTGACCGACTGGAACTTGAACCAGAAGGCGCGCGGGTCGGGGTCCATGATCTGGAACCCCGCGGCAGCGAGCACCGTCCGGAGCCGCTCCTGGACCCGCGGCACGTCGCGCACGTCCTTCAGGTAGAGGAAGAGCGCCCCGGTGGCGTCCTCGTTCATCTGGTAGAGCGCCCGGAGCGAGGACTCGGGCACGAAGGTGTTCCACGAGCTGAGCAGACCGACGTTCTTGGCGACCGCGGCGATGCGGACGTCGACGGTGTTCGCCGCGCCGCGCAGCGTGTACGCGCTGAGGGTCAGCTGGTCGCCCACCCGGACCCCCAGCTTCTTCGCCTGCTCGTCGAAGATGAGGATGGTGTTGGGCTCGGAGAGCGCGTCCAGCGAGCCCTCCTGGACCTGGATCACCCGCCGGAACCCGGGCTCGTTCCTCACCTCGATGCCGCTGACGCCCGTCTGGAGCGAGCCGGTCTCGCTCACCAGCTTGGCCCAGCCCCGGCCGCGCTGGGTCACGTAGTCCAGCTCCGGGACCTCCTTGCGGATGACTTGAAGCACCTCGCGGTAGCGGGTCACCACCGGCGAGGCCTGCCCGGCCGTCACCTTGAAGAAGCCGCCCACGTTCACGTGGCCGGTGGTCAGGGTGGTCGCCGACTCGAGGATGGTGAACCGGATCCCGTTGAGGAGCCCCACCAGGAGCACCAGGAGCGCGGTGACGCCCACGATGGCCCCACCGAGCAGCAGGGTGCGGCGGCCGTGGTGGACCAGGTTCCGGAAGGCGATGAGGAAGAGCTGGGCCATGGGCGTCACTCGTCCGTCTGCATCGCGCGCACCGGCGGCACGCGGGTGGCCAGGAAGGCCGGGTAGAGGGTGGAGAGGGTGGTGACCACGATGACGATCACCAGCGCGGCGAGGATGTTGGTCCCGCTCAGGGTGGGGAACAGCCGCGGGCCGGAGAAGAAGAAGTACAGGGTCTCGTTCGCCGCGGCGATCCCCCTGGCGTGGAGCGCGGCCACCGTGGCCGAGCCGAGCAGCGCGCCGGCCCCGCCGAACACCAGCCCCAGGGTCAGCGTCTCGATGACCACCATCGCCAGGATGAAGCCGCGCTGCGCCCCGATGGCCCGCATCGTCCCCACCTCGGCGGTGCGCTGGAGGGTGGCCATCATCACCGCGTTGTTGATGATCACCATCGCCACCACGAAGATGATGCCCACCGCAAGGTAGAGCACCACCCGGGCCAGGAGGATGAACTGCCCGAGGAGCCCGGCCGCCTCGCGCCACGACACCACCCGCAGGCCCAGGTTCTCGCGGTCCGACAGCGCGCGCATCTCCTTCATCGTCTCCTGGATCTTCGTCGGGTCCTTGAGGATGACGGCGGCGTCCAGCACCACCCCCTGGCCGATCTCCTTCGGATCGTAGACGCGCTTGACCAGGTCCTCGTTCCGGAGCGCCTTCGCCGAGCCCTTGAAGTTCTCCTTCTCGTCGATGAGGCCCGGGGTCGCCTCGGCCACCAGGCGGTGGCTGGTGGAGCCGAAGAGCTCTTCCTCGGCCCGGCTCCGGTCGATGTCCCGGGTGCCAGCCTCCTTCTTGATGGCGTCGATCTCCGCCTTCTTGTCCGAGCTCAGGTAGCCGTACAGCTCGCGGAAGCTGACGATGTCCATGAGGTTGATGTTCCCGGAGAGCGCCGACTTCTCCAGCCCCTTGAACTGGAACGTCCCCCACACCTTGAGGTTGAGGCTCTGCACGTAGCCGCTTCTCGTGAAGGCGGTGATGGTCAGCACGTCGCCCACCCGAAGCCGGTACAGCTCGAGCAGCGGCGCCAGGTCCCGATAGAACACGGTGTAGCGCTCGCGGAAGTTCCGGTCGTCGGTGTCGAAGAACTGGTTGAGCAGCGCGTCCAGGTCCTTGCTCGACGAGGCCAGCGTCCGCTGGAGGACTGCCACCGCCTTCTCGGTCCGGAGCCGGTCGAGCTGGAGGAGGATCTCCCGGGTCTGCGCCCGGTTCTCGCGCACGTACCGCTTGAGCGTCTCGTCCCCGGCGATCGTCCCCCCGGCGTCCAGCGCGTCCTTGATCTTGTCCAGCCGCCGCGCCGTCTTGAGCTTCAGCTGCTCCTCGTAGACGAACTTCGACATCAGGAAGCCGCGGTGGCCCGGAGGCACGGGCTGGCCGTCGACGATCTGCATCCGGTCGAAGTTCTTCTGGAACGCTTCCAAATCCGTGCCGACGTAGCGCAGGCCGATGAGGTCGGCGTCCGTGAGCTGGGGCGCCACCCGGTTCTCCAGGAACTCGAGCGCGCCGTACGGGTCCCTGTCGAACCCGGCCCAGAAGGCATCCGAGGACGCCCGCTCGATGGCCGCGCGGACCTCGGGCTCGAGCGCGCCGGCGGTGTTCATCTCGTTCACCCGGGCCAGGTCGGCCAGGAGCACGCGGACGATCTGCCGGACGTGCTCCTTCAGCGAGTCGCGGCGGGCCTCGCGCTCGGGGGTGACGCCCTGCTCCTTCTCCTCACGGACGACGTCGCGCAGCTCCTCGAGCGTGAGGTCCACCGTGTTCCCGCTGGTGACCATCGCGGCGTTGATGCCCATGGGGATGACGGCCTTCACGTTGGGCACCTTCTCGAGCAGACCCTGGGTCCGCTCCCAGTCGGTCATCGGGCTCAGGTCCGGGTCCGCGCCACCGGTGGGCCAGATGGCGAACTCGTCCTTGCTCCGGGCGCTGTACACCTGCACGTGCCCGGCGACGCTCCCGATGATGCTCCGGCTCATCGAGCTGACCACGCTGTCCAGCAGCGCGCCTCCGACGACGACCAGGAACGTGCCGCCGAGGATCACCGCCCCGATGAGGAGGTTGATCCGCGACCGGAAGAGGTTCCGGCCGGCGATGCGGAGGAGGATGCCCTCGCGCTCCAGCACGGTCAGTGCCCTCCGGAGACGGCGATGGCGGCCGCCGCGGTCTCGCGCCCGACGATCTTCCCGTCTGCCAGCCTCACCACTCCGTCGGCGTGGGCCATCACCTTCGCGTCGTGGGTGGAGAAGATGAAGGTCGTCCCGTCGCGCTGGTTCATCTCCTTCATCAGATCGATGATCCGCTCGCCGGTGACCGAGTCGAGGTTCGCGGTGGGCTCGTCGGCGAGGACGATCTGCGGGCTCCCCACCAGCGCCCGCGCCACCGCCACGCGCTGCCGCTGCCCGCCGGACAGCTCGTTCGGACGGTGGCGGGCGTGGTCGGCGAGCCCCACCTGCTCGAGCAGGGTCATCACCCGCGCGCGCCGCTCGTGCCCCCGGAGCTTCCCCTGGAGCAGGAGCGGGAACTCCACGTTCTGGAACACGCTGAGCACGCCCACCAGGTTGAAGCTCTGGAAGATGAAGCCGATGGTGTTCAGCCGGAGCTTGGTGAGCTCGCGCTCGCTCAGGGCCGCGGTGTCGTGCCCGGTGACGCGCACGGTCCCCCGGGTGGCCACGTCCACGCAGCCGATGAGGTTCAGGAGCGTGGTCTTCCCGCTGCCCGAGGGCCCGGCGATGGAGATGAACTCGCCCGGGTACACGTCGAGCGACACGCCCCGGAGCGCCGGGACCACGGTCGACCCGAGCTGGTACTCCTTCACCACGTCGACGATGCTGACGATCGGCTCGCTCACGGTGCTCCTCGCGCCTGGGTCGAGCGGGGCCGCCCTGCCCGCAGGTCCGTGGACGGAGCGCGGGGGTTGGCAGCCCGGTCGGGCTCGGCACGGGCAGGGTGCTACCGGGCGCCACGTCGCGCGTCAACGAGAGCCGTGCGTTCCTGCCCTCACCGCCGCCGGAGCTGGGAGCACCGCTGGCGTGGTGTGAAGTTCGGTGAAGGCGCTCGAATGCGGTGTCGGGGGGCGGGCGCGCGGGCGATCGGCGTCTCGCCGCCGCAGCCGTCGACGGGCGCGGACCCGGGTCCCGCCGCGCGGTCGCCACCGCGGAGAGACGGAGCCCGGCGCGTGCCAGCGGCCCGGAGGGTCGTCGCCCTCCTCAGCTCGGGCATGTCCCCTGCACCGGGCGACACCCTGGACCCGGACCGCGGCTGGCCGCTCCCCCCGGGTCAGGAGGTGACAAGTGGAGACGCCCTGGACGTCGAGCCGACCGCGGGCGCGCATCCTCCCCGCCCCCATCCTGGAGGCCCGCGACGAGGCTCGGGAGCTCCTGACCGCCGCCGAGGCGCGCGCCGCCGAGCTGGTCGCCGAGGCGGAGCACCAGGCGGAGGCCATCCGCAGCGTGGCGTGCGACGCGGGCCGGGACGAGGGTCTGGCCTACGCGCAGCGTCTACTCTTGGAGATCCGTCAGGCGCGGCTCCGCGAGCTGGAGGGAGACGGGCTCCGCCGCACCGCGATCGAGCTGGCGCTGGCGATGACCCGGCGCGTGCTCGGAGAGTCGTGGAGCGCCGACCCGGGGACCTGGACCCGTGCCCTGCTCGAGGCCGCCGAGCCGCTTCGCCGGGCACGGGCCATCTCCCTGCGGGTGGCGCCGGCGAGCGCCCCGGCGGTCCGGGCAGCGCTCTCGGCCGAGCTCACCTCGGGCGCCATCGCGCTGGTCGAGGACGGCGCCGTCGACGAGGCTGGCTGCATCGCCGTCTCCGAGTGCGGCCGGGTGGACGGCCGGCTCTCGACGATGCTCGCCGCCTTCCGTGGACCGCTGGGCGTGGAGGACCCGAGGTGAGCGCCACGGCGCTCCTCGAGGCGGTGCGCTCGGTGCCGCCGTTCCGCGTGACCGGCCGCGTGGAGCTGGTCCGGGGGCTCCTCCTCGAGGCCACCCTCCCGGGGGCGCGGGTGGGCGAGGTGGTGACCGTCACCGGCGCTCGCGCGCAGGTGCTCGCCGAGGTGGTGGGATTTGCCGGGGCGCGGGTGCAGCTGCTCCCGCTCGGCAGCGCCGCGGGCCTGGGCGAGGGCGCCGAGGTGGACTGCCGTGGCGAATCGCTCACCGTGGGTGTCGGGGAGGCGCTGGTGGGCCGGGTGCTCGACGGGCTCGGTCGTCCGCTCGATGGGCGTCCGCTCCCCACCGGACTGCTGCGCTGGTCGGTCGACCGGCCCTGTCCCGAGCCGTTCCGTCGTGCCCGGGTCGACGTGCCTCTCCCGCTCGGCGTCAGGGCCATCGACGGGCCGTGCACCGTCGGCCGCGGGCAGCGGCTCGGTCTCTTCGCGGGCGCGGGGGTGGGGAAGTCCACCCTGCTCGGGCAGATGGCGCGGCAGACCCGGGCCGAGGTGACGGTGGTGGCGCTGGTGGGCGAGCGGGGGCGCGAGCTGCGCGAGTTCGTGGAGGACGCGCTCGGCGCCGAAGGGCTGCGCCGGAGCGTGGTGGTGTGCGCGACGTCGGACGAGCCGGCGCTGGTCCGGCTTCGGGCAGGCTTCGTGGCCACCGCCATCGCCGAGTGGTTCCGCGAGCAGGGCGGCAACGTGCTCTTCCTGCTCGACTCGGTGACCCGGCTGGCCCGTGCGCAGCGCGAGGTGGGGCTCGCAGCGGGAGAGCCGCCCGCGCGCCAGGGCTATCCGCCCTCCGTCTTCTCGATGCTCCCCAGGCTGCTGGAGCGGACCGGGAACTCGGCCCGCGGCTACTGCACCGCGCTCTACACCTGCCTGGTGGCGGGCGACGATCTCGAGGATCCGATCGCCGACGAGGTCCGGGGCATCCTCGACGGCCACGTGGTGCTCGACCGACGCATCGCCGAGCGCGGGCGCTGGCCGGCGGTGGACGTGCTGGCCTCGCTCTCCCGGGTGATGCCGCAGGTCACCTCGGAGGAGCACCGGCGGCTCGCGTCGCGGCTCCGGGCGCTGCTCGCCGCCCACGAGCAGCGGCGGGACCTCATCCTCCTCGGGGCCTACGCTCCGGGGACGGACGCGCTGACCGACGAGGCCATCGCTCGCCGGCCGGCGCTCGAGGCGTTCCTCGCCCAGGGGCGGGACGAGCCTGCCGGCGCGCTGCTGGAGCGGCTCCGGGAGGCGGTCGAAGGATGAGCGGTCTGGGGACGCTCCGGCGGCTCAGGAGGGACGCCCGCGACGCCGCGCAGGAGGCGTTCGCGCGGCGACTCTCGGAGCTTCGCCTGGCCGAGGAGCTCCTCCGGAGGGCGACCGCGCGCTGGGAGTCGCAGCGAGGCCGGTGCTCCGATCGCGCGGAGGCGCGGCTCTCGGTCCTCGAAGGCGGCGGGGTGGCCGGGCGCGCGGTGCTCCACGCCCGTCACGAGGCACGGCTCCGGGGTGAGCTCGAGGTCCTCGCCTTCGGGCGCGACGTGGCACGACGGGCGCTCGCGGCTCGGTCGAGTGGAGCGGACGAGGCGCGGGACACGCTGGGGCGGGCGGAGGCCACCCTGGCGGTGCTGGAGCGGCTGCTCGAGCGCCGGGAGCGGGAGGCGTGGCACCGGCGGCTCCGGCGCGAGGAACGGCTACTCGAGGAGCACGCCTCCGGCGCACTGGATGTCGGCGCAACACCGCGCGGTCCGGACGTCCGCCTGAACAACGCCGGCAGACTGGTCGAGCTTCGTCTCGCTTCGGCACGAGTAGCGTGCGCGCCCGCCAGGTCGTCAAGCGTAGGCAACGCGGATCACGTTGACGTGTTCCGCGGGGAGCCTGCTCCAGAGCACGCGATGTCGGAACACGCCCCGGAGCCACGATGCCTCGACGTCCTCTGCCGTCTCGACATCGTCGCGGAACGTCGGCAGTGCTCGAGGACTCGGCAGCGCGTAACTCGGGGAGACTCGCGCGGCGCCCGAGCATCCTTCTCGACCTATCCCGCCAGGCCCTTCTGCACACCTTGTCGGTGCCAGCGCAGCGCGTCCCGGCGACGATGAGGCTCAGCCCAGGCAGAACAGCTTTCCCGCGACCGTGATTGGCACCTGCTCCCTCGTCGCGCGGGCAGTTTCCCGCTCAGGCCGACCGCAGCACGCCCGCCCGGAGCGGCGCGAGGTAGTTCAGGCTGCTCGTCGCCAGCGCGGCGCCGATCGCGAGGTTCACCATCCCCCGCCAGAGCGGGGGCACGCCGGCCAGCGTGAGCCCGATGCTGAGCGCGGTCATCAGTCCGATGACCACCCAGCTCCGGGTCCCGTAGACGTGGATCGGCCGGCGCTCCTCGGTGAGTGCGGTGAGCCGGTCGATGTTCCGCCGGGCGGTCTTCCGGAGAAGAAACCGGCCCTTGGCGACGCCGATCGCCAGCGCCGCCGCCGCGACGGCCACCACGAGGCCGGGAGCAGCAGGTCCCCGCGCCGCCTGGAGGAGCCGGCCCGTTCCCAGTGAAAGGAGCACCGCGCCGCCCAGGAGCCACAGCCCGAACGCCAGCCACCCGAGCCAGCGGGGCGCGAGCCTGACGGGCAACGCCAGCAGCAGCACGGCGATGACCGGCATGATCGGCAGCGCGGGCAATCGATCCTCCGGGGCCGCCTAGAGCTCGTCGAGGAACTCGTCGTTGTAGGTGTAGCGCGACAGCCGCTTCACCAGCGCCTCCATCGCCTCCACCGGCTTGACGCTGAAGAGCATCTGCCGGAGCTTCTTCACCTTCTCGTACTCCTTCTGGGTGAAGAGCTTCTCCTCCTTCCGCGTCCCGGACTGGGGGATGTTGATCGCGGGGAAGATGCGCTTCTCGGCGAGGAGCCGGTCGAGGGTGATCTCGCTGTTCCCCGTCCCCTTGAACTCTTCGAAGATGACGTCGTCCATCCGGCTCCCGGTGTCGATCAGCGCGGTGCCGACGATGGTCAGCGAGCCCGCCTCCTCCGTCGCGCGCGCCGCGCCGAAGATGCGCTTCGGGCGCTCGAGGGCGCGGCTGTCCACGCCGCCGGTGAGCGTCCGGCCCGAGCTGTCGACCTCCTTGTTGAAGGCCCGCGCGAGCCGGGTGATGGAGTCGAGCAGGATGATGACGTCCTTCCCGCTCTCCACCATGCGCCGCGCGCGCTCGAGGGCGAGCTCGGCCAGCTTGAGGTGATCGCCGGTGGCCCGGTCGCTGCTCGAGGCCAGCACCTCGGCCTTGATGCTCCGGCGCATGTCGGTGACCTCCTCGGGACGCTCGTCGATGAGGAGCACCATCACGTGCATCTCGGGGTGGTTGTTGAGCACCGCCTGCGCGATGCGCTGGAGCATGATGGTCTTGCCGGTCTTGGGCGGGGCGACGATCAGCGCGCGCTGTCCCTTCCCCAGCGGGGCGATCATGTCCAGCACCCGGGTGACCATCTCATTGTGCCCGTGCTCGAGCTTGATGCGCTCCACCGGGTCGATGCTGGTCAGGTCGTTGAAGTGGGGGAGCTTCGGCGCGCCCTCGGCCGGGCGGCCGTCCACGGTCTCCACGCGCTGGACCAGGCCCTTCTGCCCCCGCGTCTGCGCCAGGGCGGTGACGTACTGGCCCTGACGGAGCCGGAGCTTCTGCACCAGGTTCTTGGGGAGCTCGGCGTCCTCCGGGCCCGGCAGGAGATTCCGGCGGATCTGCCGCAGGAACGCGTTCGGGCCCTTGGCCTCGGTGTCCAGGACGCCCTCGACCGGGACCAGGTTCGGCTGCGCCTGGACCGGAGGCGGACGCGGCGCACCGGCGGGGGCCTGCTGCCCGGGCTGGGGCTGCGGCGGCTGCTGCTGGCGCGCCTGCCAGGCCTGGAGCTCTTGCGGGGTGAGGAAGACCTGCGTCTGCTGGCCGTCGGGACCGGCGAGCATCCGGTACGCCTGGCCCTCGGGGGTGAAGAGGACCGGAGCGCCCCGTCCACGGCGGCGGCGTCGACGGCGGCGGCGGCCGGGAGCGGCGCCCTGTCCCGGGAGCGGGGCGGGTCCTCCGCCCGGAGCCGCGGTCGCGCCCGGGCCCGGCTCGGCCTCCTCCGGACCGTCGTCGTCCGCGCCGTCGTCGCCGTCCGTGTCGGGCGGCTCGGGCGCGGCGGCCGGGGCGGGGCGGGTGTCGAGTGTGTCGTTGTCGTTGCTCATCCAGTGCTCTCGAGGGGGCTGAGAGGCGTGGCGGTGGACAGGCGGCTGAGCGCTCCTGCGCTCGAGAGCCCCCGACCGGTCCGGCATCGCCCCGGGGTTCGCCTCGCCAGCCAGCCCGGGAAGTGGGCCCGACCCGGCGAGGACAGGTCCGCTTATAGCAGAAGACGGGCCGGTTCGCTCCAGAACCGTGCCGTCACTGGAGCCGCAGCTCGAACGGCAGCGCGGCCTTCATCCCCGGCTCGAGCAGGAACAGCGACGGGACGCCGACCTCCCGGGCCATCCGCTGCAACGCATCGGGCTCCGGGGCGGCACGCTCGGCGCCGACGCCGAGCTGGGTGAGCACCCCGCTCTCCCCGGCGAGCGCGGCCAGCAGGCCCGTCGGGCCGCCGTAGGTGACCAGCGCCAGCTCCTCGCCCTCCGGCACGCCCGCGCGGCGCCGCGCCTCGGCGACCGCCTCGGGGAGGCCGCCGAGCGCGTCGACCAGGCCCCGCGCCCGTGCGTCCTCTCCGGACCAGATGCGTCCGCGCGCCACCGCATCCACCTGCGCCGGGTCCATCTTCCGGCTGCGCGCCACCTCCTGGACGAAGTCGTCGTAGAACGCGTCCACCCACCGCTGCGCGGCGGCCTGCTCGGCCGGGGTCCACGGCCGGTAGAGCCCCAGGATGTCGGAGAGCGGCCCACGCTTGAGCGTCTCGACGTTCACCCCGAGCTTCTTCCCCAGCCCCTCGAGCCCCGGCTTGAGCACGAAGACGCCGATGCTCCCGGTGAGCGTGGTGGGCTCGGCGAAGACCCAGTCCGCGCCCATCGCCGCGTAGTAGCCGCCCGACGCCGCCGCCCCGCCCATCGTCGCCACCACCGGCTTCCTCGCCCGGGCGCGGAGCACGGCCCGGTACATGATGTCGGAGGCGAGCCCGTCCCCGCCGCCGCTGTCGATCCGGACCACGATCGCGGCCACACGGGGATCCGACTCGGCGTCGCGCAGCGCGCGCTCGATGGTCTCCGCGCCCGCAGACTGCGAGAAGCCGAGCGGATCGCTCCGGCTCCGTCCCCCGGTGATCGAGCCCACGATCGGCACCACCGCGATGCGCCGCGGCTCTCCCCAGCGGCGCTCCGGGGCGGCGGGCCAGTACGCGCCAACCCAGCGGCCGTCCGGCACCAGCGCCGCGCCGGCCCGGTCGAGCTGCACCGGGTCCATCACCTCGTCGGCCAGCTTCTCGCGAACGGCCGTGCGCGGCGGCAGGAGCCCCTCCTCGAGCACCTTGCGGAAGCGCTCCACGGGGAGCCCGCGCGCCTCGGCGACCAGGCCCTCGTACCGGCGGGACTCGACGTCGAGGAAGGCGTCGAGCGACTCGCGCTGCTCGCGGCTCATGCTCGCCCGGGTGAGCTGGTCGGGCGCGTCCTTGTACTCGCCCACCCGGGCGACGTCCCACTTCACGCCGAGCTTCTGCATCGTCTCGCCGAGGAAGATGACGTTCGCCGAGAGCCCGTTCACGTCCAGGAAGGACTGGGGCGAGACCCAGATGCGGTCCGCGCCGGTGGCCACCAGGTACTCCTTGTCCCCGCCCGAGAGGAGCATCGCCGCGACGCGCTTGCCGGCCTTGCGCAGCCGGATGAGCTCGGCGCGGAGCTCCTCGGCCTCGGCCATGCCGATGGGCAGCCGCTCGATCTTCACCACCAGGCCGGCGAGCGTCCGGTCCTCGGAGGCCCGCTGGAGGCGGCGGAGCAGCTTCACGTACGGGTCCTCGTCGCGGATGCCGAGCAGCCCGAGGGCCGAGCCGCCGCCGGCGAGCGCCGAGGCGAGGTCGACCAGGCCGACTCGCCCGCCGAACAGCTCGACGCCCCGGTAGCGGGAGGCGGAGACCCGGGCGGAGACCAGGTGATCGGTGCCGTCCGGACCTCCGCCGACGGCGTAGCCGACGCCGGCGTACGCGCCGTTGAGGGTGAGCGACACCTGCCAGAACCACGGCTCGCCGGCCTCGCGCCAGCTCTTGGTGACCGAGGTCCCGAGCACCACGCCGCGCACCAGCTCGGCCTGGACCACGGCGCCCACCCGGCTCTCGCCAAGGGTGTCGAACCCCGGGAACTGCCAGTTCGCGCCCAGGGTCAGCCAGTCGCCCCAGGGCCGCACGCCAAAGGCCAGCTCCCAGGTGCGAGACTGCGCCTCGTCGCCGATGTCCTTCAGCGCGAAGCCGAGCGACAGCGTCCGGCTCGGTCGGCTGGAGAGCCCGAGGTCCCAGGTGTTCGGTCCGGGCGCGGTGCCGAGGTTCGGGGTGTAGACGTTGAAGCTGCTCCCCAGGGCCAGCCACTGGCCGCCGACGGAGGCGGTGTACGAGGTCTTGCGGTAGCCGCTGCGCTCCGAGCCGGCGTATGGCCCGCGCACCCAGTCCAGCCCGACGCCGAAGCCGAACCAGTCGAAGAAGGTGCTGCCGAAGTACAGGCCGTCCACGATCGAGTCGAGGTGGAGGTTCCGCTCGTGCTGGTAGACGAGCATCGGGCCGCCCACGAACTGGAGCCCGGCAGGGTTCACCTCCGGGGCGGTCACCTCGTCGGCGAGCGCGGCGTTGGTGGGCGGGAGCGTGGGACGGAGCTCGCCGATGGCCGAAGCCTGGGCCCGGGCGAGCGCTGGGAGGAGGAGCAGGACGAGCGCGGTGGAGCGAGTCACGCCCACTGCTTGGCCCAGTCCTGCCCGCTCGGCAGCAACAAAGCGGCCGTCGGCGGCCGGCCGGACAGTTCTTCAATCGGGCTCCGTTTCTTGCCACGTGGGTCTCGGCCGTTAGGATGCTGGCGCTGCTGCAGGGCGCTACAGGGGAGAACCGCGCGGATTTCCTCGCCTTCTTCCCAGGCAGGCGGGCGTCCGGAGCGAGGCGATGGCACGACAGAACACGGCACAGAAGGCGCGGGGAAAGGCGCCCCCCGGCGGAAACGGCGAGCTGGCCCTGGGTGGAGGCGGCGGGAACGACACGCCCGCGGCGCTCCACGAGGAGGCGCGCCGCCGGTACCTCAACTACGCGCTGAGTGTCATCACCTCGCGCGCGCTGCCCGACGTGCGCGACGGCCTGAAGCCGGTGCAGCGGCGGATCGTCTACGGGATGTTCGCCGACTTCCGGCTGACGCCGGACGCCAAGTACCAGAAGTGCGCCGAGGTCGTGGGCCAGATCATGGGCCGCTACCACCCGCACGGCGACCAGGCCATCTACGACGCGATGGTCCGGATGGCCCAGGACTTCTCGCTGCGCTACCCGCTGGTGGACGGCCACGGCAACTTCGGCTCGCTCGACGGCGACTCGGCCGCCGCGTACCGGTACACCGAGTGCCGCATGACGGAGCTGGCGACGGACCTGGTGCGTGAGATCGCCAGCGAGACCGTCCCCTTCCGGCCCAACTACACCGGGACGCGGACCGAGCCGGTCGTTCTCCCGGCGCTGGCCCCGCAGCTCCTGATGAACGGCACCACCGGCATCGCGGTGGGGATGGCCACCAACATCCCGCCACACAACGTCGGCGAGCTGTGTGATGCGCTCACTGCGCTGATCAAGGACCCGAAGCTCGAGACCAAGGACCTCCTCAAGTTCGTGAAGGGCCCGGATTTCCCCACCGGGGCCCAGGTGCTGAACACGAAGAAGGAGCTCCGGGAGATCTACGAGACGGGTCAGGGAGGGATCCGGGTCCGCGGCGAGTGGAAGCTGGAGCAGCTCCCCCGCGGCGGGCAGCAGATCGTCATCACCTCCATCCCCTACGCGGTGAACAAGTCGAGCCTGGTGGCGAAGATCGGCGACCTGGTGCGGGAGCGGAAGCTGGCCCCGCTCACCGACGTGCGCGACGAGAGCACCGCCGACGTGCGGATCGTCCTGGAGCTCAAGCGGGACGCGGGCGCCGAGATGGTCATGGCGTACCTCTTCAAGCACACCCCGCTCCAGACCAACTTCAACGTCAACATGACCGCCCTGGTCCCCGGCGAGGATCCGGAGGTCGGCACCCCCGAGCGGCTGGACCTCAAGGCGATGCTCCAGCACTTCCTGGACTTCCGCTTCGAGGTGGTCACCAAGCGGCACGAGTTCGAGCTCGCCCAGGTCAAGAAGCGACTCCACGTTCTCGAGGGTTTCGAGAAGGTCTACGACGCGCTCGACGAGATGATCCGCATCATCCGCAAGTCCGACGGCAAGCAGGACGCCGCCGGCAAGCTGATGAAGCGCTTCGAGCTGGACGCCGAGCAGGTGGAGGCGATTCTCGAATTGAAGCTCTACAAGCTGGCCCGGCTGGAGATCCTGGTCATCCAGAAGGAGGCCAAGGAGAAGCGGGCCGAGGCGGCGCGGCTCGCCGGCGTGCTCAAGGACCCGCGCAAGCGCTGGGCGGTGGTCCAGGACGAGCTCGGGCAGGTGAGGGCCAAGTACGCCGACGCACGGCGGACCAGGCTCGGCGGCGGCGGCGACGACGTGGAGTACTCGGAGGAGGCGTTCATCGCCGACGAGGACGCCCACGTGGTCCTCACCCGCGACGGCTGGGTCAAGCGGGTGCGGGAGATGAAGGACCCGAGCACCACCCGGCTCCGCGAGGGCGACGAGGTGATGGCGGTCCTCGCCGGCTCGCTCAAGAGCAACCTGGTGTTCTTCTCCAATTTCGGCTCGGCGTACGTGACCCGCTTCAACGACGTGCCGGCGTCCACCGGATACGGGGACCCGATCCAGAAGCTCTTCAAGTTCGACGACGGCGAGCGGGTGGTCGGAGCGCTCTCGCTCGACCCGCGGCTGCCCCGGCCCGAGTTGCTGCTGGGCGTCAGCCGGCGCGGATACGGGTTGCGCTTCCCGCTCGCCCCGCACACCGAGGCCTCCACCCGCTCGGGCCGCCGCTACGCCCGGCCGGGCGAGGGCGACGAGCTCCTGGGCGTGATGCCGGTGGGCAACCGCGACCTCCTGGCGGTGGTGACCGAGCACGCCCGGGCGCTGGTGACCAAGGCGAACGAGGTGAACGAGCTCGCCGGGCCAGGACGCGGGGTGACGGTGATCAAGGTCGAGCCCGAGGACCGGGTGCTGGCCTTCCTCTGCACCACGGACAAGGAGGCCCGGCTGGAGCTCGAGACCTCGAAGGGCAGGAAGCTGGTGCTCTCGCCGGTCAAGTACGAGGTGAGTGCCCGCGGTGGCCGCGGCCGCGAGATGGCCCGGAAGGAGACGGTGAAGCTGTTGCCTGGGCCGCTCGAGTGGACGCCGCTGCCCGAAGAGAAGAAGGAGGACCGCTGAGATGGCGACCGCGAAGAAGGCCACGGCCCGCAGCGGCAGCTACAACGCCAGCGACATCCAGGTGCTCGAGGGCCTGGAGCCGGTCCGCAAGCGGCCGGCGATGTACATCGGCGGCACCGACGACTCCGGATATCACCACCTGCTCTGGGAGATCGTCGACAACAGCGTCGACGAGGTGATCAACGGCTACGCCGAGAGGGTCGAGGTCACGCTCCACAAGGACGGGAAGACGGTCACCGTCACCGACGACGGCCGGGGCATCCCGGTGGACGTGCACCCGCGCTACCGGAAGCCGGCGCTGGAGATCATCCTCACCACCCTGCACTCGGGCGGGAAGTTCGAGCAGGGGAACTACCTGCACTCGGGCGGCCTGCACGGCGTGGGCAGCTCGGTGGTGAACGCGCTGAGCAGCAAGCTGCTCGCCGAGGTCAAGCGAGAGTCGAAGCGGTGGGTCCAGACGTTCTCCCGCGGCAAGCCCACCTCCTCGCTCAAGTCGACCGGGCCGGCGCGGGGGACGGGGACGGCCATCACCTTCACCCCGGACGCGGACATCTTCGGCGAGAAGTTGCGCTTCGACGCCGAGCTGATCCGCGAGCGGCTGGAGGCCAAGAGCTACCTCCACAAGGGCATGGAGGTGGTGTTCCGCGACCAGACCGCCTCGCCGGCCACCGAGGTGAGCTACCGGCACGACGGGGGGATCGCCGAGTACCTGGGCAAGGTGATCACCGAGCGCGGCAAGGCACTGACCCCCGAGGGCGCCGAGCCGTTCTACGTCTCGCGCGAGGAGCCCCGGCTGGAGCTGGCCATCGCCTGGACCGAGGCCACCGACGAGCACGTCCGCAGCTACGTCAACGGCATCCCCACCGCCAACGGTGGCACGCACGAGGCGGGCCTGCGCTCGGGCCTGGTGAAGGCGGTCCGCAACTACATCGAGACTCACGAGCTGACGCCCAAGGGGGTGACGCTCACCGCGGAGGACATCCGCGAGGGGATGGTGGCCATCCTCTCCACGTACGTGGTGGAGCCGCAGTTCCAGGGGCAGACCAAGGGCCGGCTGAACAACCCGGAGATGGCGGGACTGGTCGACGGCGCGGTCCGCCCGGCGCTGGAGAAGTGGCTCAACGACAACCAGTCGGTGGCCGAGTCCATCGTGGCCCGCATCACCCTGGCGGCCCGGGCACGCGAGGCCAGCCGCGCGGCGTCGCAGGCGGTGAGCCGCAAGGGGGCGGTGAGCCACAAGCTGAACCTCCCCGGCAAGCTGGCGGACTGCGCGTCCACCAACCCCGAGGAGAGCGAGCTGTTCATCGTCGAGGGCGACTCGGCCGGCGGATCGGCCAAGCAGGGGCGCGACCGGCGGACCCAGGCCATCCTTCCCCTCCGCGGGAAGGTGCTCAACGCGGAGCAGGCCTCCACCGACAAGGTGGCAGGCAACAAGGAGCTTCAGGACATCGTCAGCGCGCTCGGCTGCGGCATCGGCGCCGAGCTCAACATGGAGAAGCTCCGCTACGGCAAGGTGTTCCTCCTGATGGACGCCGACAGCGACGGCCACCACATCGCCACCTTGCTCCTGACGTTCTTCTACCGGCACCTCCGGCCGCTCATCCAGAACGGGATCGTCCACATCGCCCAGCCGCCCCTGTACCGGATCGACATCGGCAAGGAGACCTACTGGGCGCTCGACGAGGCCGACCGCGACCGCATCCTCAAGGAGAAGGTCAAGGGGAACGCCAAGCCCAACGTGATGCGCTTCAAGGGGCTGGGAGAGATGATGCCTCAGGATCTCAAGGCGACCACCCTCGACCCCAGGCGCCGCAACTCCCTTCGGGTCAGCATCGTGAACGAGCTGGAGACCGACCGGGTGATCAACGATCTGCTCGGGAAGGACGTCTCGGCGCGCTTCAAGTTCATCATGGAGCGGGCGCGCGAGGTCGAGGGCGAGGAGCTGGACATCTGAGCGGCGAGCGGCTGGCCTTCGTCGGCGTCGACGGGCCCGAGTACGCCCAGGAGCGAGATCTGAGGTGGCGCGTGCTCCGGAGGCCGCTCGGGCACGGGCGCGACGCGGTGGCCTTCCCCTTCGAGGCAGAGAGCCTTCATCTGCTGGCGCTCGACGGCGGCCGGGTCGTGGGCTGCGTCCTGTTCCATCCGGAGGGGCCGGAGAGCGGGCGGTTGTTCCAGATGGCGGTGGAGCCGGAGCGGCAGGGCAGCGGGCTCGGGACGCGGCTGGTCCGGGCGCTGGAGCAGGAGGTCGCCGCCCGAGGGTTCCGGGAGATCACCCTGCACGCGCGGGACGCCGCGGTCGGCTTCTACGCGCGGCTGGGGTACGTGACGTTCGGCGGGCCGTACGTCGAGGTGGGCGTCCCGCATCAGAACATGCGGCGTTCTCTGCGCTCGGCACCCGACCTCGCAGGGAAGTAGCGGCGTGCGGTCGACGCGCTGGCGGCCCGCTTCGGGGGCTCGCGCCGGCGCCCCTGGCGAGGCTAGATCTCGGAGCGTGGTGAACTTCCTCGACACCGTGATCTCGGGCGGGACGGTCTTCGACGGGCGGGGCGGTCCCGGCCTGCGCGCCGACGTCGGCATCAAGGACGGGGAGATCGTCGTCCTGAGCGAGAGCCCGCTCCCGATCGACCCCGGGACGACGCGCATCGACGCGACCGGCCGGTGGGTGACGCCGGGCTTCATCGACTTCCACACCCACTACGATGCCGAGGTCGAGCTCGCGCCAGGCCTGGTCGAGTCGGTGCGTCACGGCGTCACGACCGTCTCGATGGGGAGCTGCTCGCTCGGACTCGCGCCGGGGACGCCCGAGGACCTGGCGGACATGTTCTGCCGGGTGGAGGCCATCCCCTACGACGCCGTCCGCGCCCTGCTCGAGGAGCGCAAGGACTGGGAGACGCTCGAGGACTACCTGCACCACCTCGGCGAGCTGCCGCTCGGGCCGAACGTGACGTCATTCGTGGGCCACTCGGCCATCCGCGCGCACGTGATGGGCATCGAGCGGAGCCTCACCCGGGGCGAGCGCCCCACCGCTGACGAGCTCGCCCGGATGGAGGGCCTGCTCCGGGACGGGCTCGACGCCGGCTACCTCGGCCTCAGCATCCAGACGCTGCCCTGGGACAAGATGGGTGGCTCGCGCGACCTCCGGAGCCGGCCGCTCCCCAGCACCTACGCACGGTGGAGCGAGTACCGCCGGCTGACGCGCCTCCTCCGCGAGCGCGGCCGCGTCTTCCAGGGCGTCCCCAACGTCACCACCAAGGTGAACGTGCTGCTCTTCATGCTGGAGAGCGTGGGGCTCTTCCGCCGCGCGCTGAAGACCACCGTCATCTCGATGATGGACGCCCGCGCGACGCGCGGGCTGCACCGGATCATCGGCGTGCTCTCGCGCGGCGTGAACCGGCTGCTCGGCGGCGACTTCCGGTGGCAGGCGCTGCCCGAGGTGTTCGACCTCTGGGCGGATGGGATCGACCTGGTGGTCTTCGAGGAGTTCGGCGCCGGTGCGGCGGCGCTCCACCTCCAGGACGCGGCCGAGCGGCGGCGGCTCCTGACCGACCAGGGCTACCGCGCGCGCTTCCGGCGCGAGTGGACCAGCAAGCTGCTCCCCAAGGTGTTCCACCGCGACTTCAACCAGTCGGAGATCCTGCGCGCGCCCGACCCGGCGCTGGTCGGCAAGTCGTTCGCCACGGTCGCGCGCGAGCGGGGGCAGGACGTGGTCGACGTCTTCCTCGACCTGGTCGCCCAGCACGGCCCCGCGCTCCGCTGGTACACGGTGATGGCCAACGACCGCCCGCGCGAGGTCGAGCGCATCGTCGCCCACCCGGACGTCCTGATTGGCTTCTCGGACGCGGGCGCGCACCTGCGCAACATGGCGCACTACAACTTCCCGCTCCGGATGCTGCGGGTGGTGCGCGATGCCGAGAGGGCGGGACGTCCGCTCATGACCCCCGGGCAGGCGGTGCGCCGGCTCACCGGAGAGATCGCCGAGTGGTTCGGCATCGACGCAGGCGTCCTCGCGGCGGGGAGGCGGGCCGATCTCGTGGTGCTCGACCCGGAACGCCTCGGGTCCGAGCTCGACGTGCCCGTCGAGGCGCCGATGCCCGAGTTCGGCGGATTCGTCCGGCTGGTCAGCCAGAACGGCGGCGCGGTGTCGGACGTGCTCGTCCGCGGGCGCGCGGCCATCCGGGACGGGCGGCCCACGGACGAGCTGGGCCGGGCGCACGGCCTCGGCCAGGTCCTCCGGGCGAGCGCCTGACGCGGAGCGAGACGCGGCTGGACGCCCTGCACGACGCCACGCGTCGTTGCGCCGCGGGGGCGGAGCCGATACCCGGGGCAGGCGCGTCGCCCGCAGGAGGTTCCGAAGATGGCTCCCCGTCCGCCCGTTCCCCCCTTCACCCTCCAGACCGCGACCGCGAAGGTGCGCGCCGCCGAGGACGCCTGGAACACCCGTGACCCGGAACGGGTCGCCGGCGCCTACACGCCCGACAGCCGCTGGCGGAACCGCGCCGAGTTCTTCCAGGGACGCGAGGCCATCGTGGCCTTCCTCCGCCGGAAGTGGGCGCGCGAGCTCGAGTACCGGCTGATCAAGGAGCTGTGGGCGTTCCACGAGAACCGCATCGCGGTGCGGTTCGTCTACGAGTACCGCGACGACTCGGACAACTGGTTCCGGGCCCACGGCAACGAGCAGTGGGAGTTCGACGCCGAGGGGTACATGCGCCGTCGCGAGGCCAGCATCAACGATGTGGCGATCCGCACCGAGGACCGGAAGTTCCGCTGGCCCCAGGGCCCGAGGCCGGCCGATCACCCTGGCCTCACCGACCTCGGCCTCTGAGGCCCCGGCGGCACGCTGCAACCAGGCCTGGCCTGGAAGGCGCGCCCCCTCCCGTGGTGGCACAATGGCTCCCCGGAGGTCGTCGGTCGGTCCATGCCTGCTCAGCTCTTCCTGCACCAGCTCCAGCTCGGGCCGATGCAGAACTTCGTCTACCTGGTGGGCACCGAGGGTCAGCGCGACGTGGCGGTCGTCGACCCGGCCTGGGACGTGGGCGCCATCGAGAAGACCTGCACGCTCCACGGGAAGCGGCTCTGCGGCATCGTGCTCACCCACTCCCACAAGGACCACACCAACGGGGTGGGGGAGCTCCTCGGCAGCCGCGACCTCCCGGTCTACGTGCAGAAGAGCGAGCTCGACTTCTCCGACGACCTGAGGGCGTTCACCGGCGCGCTCCGGCCGCTCGGACCCGGTGACTCGGTCCCGCTCGGGGGAGTGACCGCGAAGGTCATCCACACGCCCGGCCACACCCCGGGCTCGCAGTGCCTCTACGCGGGGGACGCGCTCCTGTCCGGCGACACGCTCTTCGTCAACGGCTGTGGGCGGTGCGATCTGCGCGGCGGCGACCCGGGACAGATGTACGGGACGCTGTACCAGACGCTGCGCAAGCTGCCCGGCGCGACCCGGCTCTTCCCCGGTCACGACTACGGCGACGTCCAGGTCTCCTCGCTGAACCGGGAGGCGTCCCGGAATCCCTATTTTCAGTTCAAGGACTCGGCGTCGTTCGTCGCATACCGGATGCGGCCGCGGACCTGACCGCCTCGAGCGCGTCGACCGGAGCCGGCGCCGCGCGACGAAGAGAGAACGACGTGGCCAGGGCCAGCACCGCCACCGAGGCGGCCGACCAGAGCAGGGACCAGACGAGCGCCGGCACGTGGGTCTGCGCGGCCAGGAGCAGCGCGTCGCTCGGCCCTCCACCGCGCGGGCTCCAGAGGTCGTCTCGGAGATCGAACAACGCGTAGAGGCCGGTGAACACGGCGACGACCATCACCAGCGCTCGGACCCCACCCGCTGGCAGCATCCGCGCGAGCACCAGCAGCACCGCGCCCATCACCAGGCAATACCCGAGGGTGAACGCGTTCCCGGCGTAGACCAGCCCCATCGCCGTCACCCACACGCCCATCGCGTAGAGCACCGCCCGGTGCAGGCGGAGGCGGAAGGCGAGCACCAGCTGGAGCGCGCCGGACACGGCGCTCCCCAGGTAGCCGGCGGAGTACACGGCGATCTGCGGGAGCCATCCCCCGGGCAGCGACGAGAGGCACTGCCCGGACTCGTCCGCGCCCACCAGGACCCGCTCCACCCGGCCTCCGAAGAGCAGCGTCGCCAGAGCGTGCCCCGTCTCGTGCACCAGGACGACCAGGAGCCGGAGCGGCGCCAGCCAGGGAGCGTTCCAGGCCCAGAGGCCGGCAAGCAGCAGGACTGCCAGGATGGCGAGCCGCCAGGCATCGAGGCCGGGACGCGGGCGCAGGGAGGTGGGCACGGGCGGGTCCACCATCCTGGACGCTCGAGGCCCCCGCTCTATTTCAACGGTGGTCCAGTTGCGCCTGGAGGCCTGCGGCGAGCCCTCTCCGGGACAGGGGGGCTACGCCGAGTCTTGCGCCGGGTCCGGCTCGTCGTGGCGGGTCATGCCCCAGTCCTTGAGCCGCTTGAACAGCGTGGAGCGCGCGACCCCCAGCTCCCGCGCCACGCGCTCGCGGTTGTTGTTGAACTGCCGCAGCGCCGATTCGACGATCTGGCGCTCGGCGAGCTCGAGCATCTCCTCGAGCTTCCGGCCGGGGACGTACTGCCCGACGAGCGCGAGCCCGTCCCGCAGCCGGGGGGATGGATCCGGATCAAACGAGAGGTCCGCCTCGTCGATGGCCGTCCCCCGGCGCAGGAGCAGGGCGCGATGCACCACGTTGCGCAGCTCCCTCACGTTCCCCGGCCAGGGGTGCGCCTCCAGGCGCGCCAGCGCCGCCGGCGTGAAGCGCACGGTCTGTCCGCGGGGGGAGAACTGGGCGAGCAGGTGCTGGGCCAGGGCGGGAATGTCGCCGCGGCGATTGCGCAGAGGCGGAAGGGTCAGCGGGACGACGCAGAGCCGGTAGTACAGGTCGTCGCGGAACTGTCCCGAGCGGCTCGCGGCGAGCAGGTCGCGGTTGGTGGCCGCGACCACCCGGACGTCCACGTGGGTTGGGCGGCTCGAGCCGACGCGCTTGATCTCCCCGGACTCCAGCGCGCGGAGGAGCTTGGCCTGGAGGTCGAGCGGGAGCTCCCCGATCTCGTCGAGGAAGAGCGTGCCCCCGTCCGCCTCCTCGAAGGCGCCCTTGTGCGTGGCCACCGCGCCGGTGAAGGCGCCCTTCTCGTGGCCGAACAGCTCGCTCTCGATGAGCTCCTTGCTGATCGCCGCGCAGTTCACCGGGACGAAGGGCCGCTCGGCGCGCGGGCTGCGGGCGTGGATCGCCCGGGCCACCAGCTCCTTGCCCGTCCCGGATTCGCCGAGCACGGTGACCGCCGCGGACGACGGCGCCACCCGCTCGATGAGGTCGATGAGGAGTCGCACCGCCGGGTCCTCGCCCACCAGGCCCTGCCAGGTCGCCGGAGCGTCCTTGCGCGCCGGTGCGGCCGGCTCGAGCACCAGGTCGGTCTCGCCGAGGTGGAGCTGGGTGTGCAGCGGCACCTCGGCCTCGAAGAGGCGCACTGCGCCGAGCCAGGTGCCGTTGGTGCTGGCGTGGTCGAGCACCAGGAACCGGGCTCCGTGCCGGGTGATGCGCAGGTGCTTGCCGGAGACGAAGCGATCCTCGAGCACCAGGTCGTTCCCCGGGTCCTTCCCCAGGGTGACGCCGTCGCCGACCAGCCGATGGACCGACTCGGTGCTGCCGTTCCGGAGCCGGAGCTGCGCTGCCTGCCAGCGCTCGGACGCGTCGGGCCGCGGATGGGCGACCGTGCCCCGGACCTCGGTCTCCGGCGCCTCGTCGGCGCTCGCGCCGTGCGCGCGGAAGACGGCCCGCCACTGGCCGAGGGCGATCTCCACCCCGTCGGTGAGCGTGGCCTTCTGGGTGCGTTCGCCGCCGACCAGGGTCCCCTTGCCCGAGAGGTCCTCCACCACCGCGGACTCCCCGGAGAGCACGACCAGCGCCTGCTGTCTGCTCACCTCGGGATCGGGGATGACCACGTCACAGCCGTCCCCACGTCCCAGGACGATCCTCGGGCGATCCAGCGCGAAGCGGAGCACTTCCTCGCCACGGCGCAAAAACACCAGTTCCGGCATCGAACGGCCCCCCCGTACGTGAGGGCCAAACTAACAGCGGGGTGCCCCGGAGTCCAACGGGGGCGGACGTCAGCGGCCCGGTCTCAGGCTCGGCTTTCCGAGATAGCCGGTGAGCTTCGCGTTGCGGTACGCCGAGTCGGCCGGATCGACCGGGAGCTGGGTGAAGCCCGCGGCGATCATCCCCATGCGCCGGAGGAAGTCGGCCGTGGGGCGTATGCGGAGCACGATGTCCGGCTCGAAGTAGGGCAGCGCCCGGGCGAGCCGCAGCGTCCCCGACGCCTGGATGTCCAGCTCGGGGCCCTCGATCCGGAGCGCCTTCAGAGTGCCGGTGCCCCGCTCGATGGGAAGCTCGGCGTCGAGCTTCCCGAAGTTGACCGGTGGCAGATCCACCGGAGTCATCTGGCCCATCAGGGGCACGGTCACCGTCCCCCCCTTCACTTCCAGGCCGCTGCCGGAGAGCCGCAGCCTGCCGGAGGCGTGCGAGAGGTCGGGCTGGCCACTCCCCGGGCCGCTGGTGGGGATGTCGAGCGACAGCTCTCCGTCGAGCGTGCCCACCGCGTCCACGCCGGTGAGCGCGGCCACCCCGGCCTTGCTCAGCGACAGGTGGTCGAAGTGCACCCGCAGCCGCGGGGCGCTGCCGGCGCCGATGGCCCCGCCCGCATCGCCGCCGAAGAGAGATGCCGAGAAGCCCACCCCCCAGGGGAAGATCGAGGGCCGCAGCGTCAGCCGGTCCACCCGCACCGTCTGATCCGGCGGCCCGAGCCCGTCGGGCCGCTGCCCCACCCGCACGCCCCGGGCGCTCACCCCGAGGAACGCCGGGCCCATCGAATCGATGCGCACCCAGAGCCCGGCGGCGTCCGCCTCGGCGGCGATCCGGGCCCGGACCGCGTCGTACGGGAAGGTGAGCGCGAGGAAGAGCGAGAAGAGGAACACCCCCACGCCTACCCAGGCCGCGGTGCGCTGCCAGCCGACGAGCGGTGGCGTCCTCCAGGCGCGCAAGCGCTCGGTCAGCTCGGTGAGCTGCATCAGGGCGCCGCCTTCAGCCGGTACGCGGTGACCGTGGTCCAGGCGGTGAGCACACCGTCCTTGGGCCTCGGCTCGATGCGCAGGAAGGTGACCCGCACCACGCCCGGACCCTGCTCCAGCGAACCGAGGAAGTCCACCAGCCTGGGGAGGGCAACGTCGGTGAGCGTGAGCTCCACGCTGTTCTCGACGATGCGTCCGTCGCCGACCGGGATCTCGCCCTTGGGGTTGAGCGAGGGGATCTCCAGACCCACCTGCTTCCCCTTCTCCGCCACGTAGGTGATGAGGCTCACCTCGCTGGCGGTGAGTGCCGCCTCCGCCTGCTTTCGGACACGCTCGGCCTCGGCGTACCCGGCGGCGAGCTGCTCGGCCTCGGCGAGGCGCTGCAGCTTGCTCTGGGTGCGGCGCCGGGTGGCGTCGGCCGAGGAGGAGAGAAGGAAGAGCACCAGGAAGGTCACCACCACCAGGGTGGCCCCGCCGGCGGCGCTCACCATCACCCGCTCGCGCGCGCTGAGCTTCAGGTACCAGGCCTGGAGGTCGCCCCAGAGAAGCCTGAGCCGCTCCATCATGATCCGCTCCCCGCGCTGGCGACGGCGTCGCCGCAGTCGACCTGGACGTCGAGCTGGAACTGCATCCGCGACGAATCGCGCGAGCGCTCCACCTTCCCTTCCTTCACCTCGCGGAAGCAGCGGTAGCTCTTCAGCGCCGCGGCGAGCTTGTCGATGCTGCGCGTCGTGTCGGTCTCGCCCCGGAGCTGGAGCCGGTCGAGGTCGAACACCATCTGGCTGAAGGTGACCGTCACCTCCGGCGGAACGCGCTGGGCCACCTCGGCCAGCAGCCGGGTCGCGGAGACGGGCGGCACCGCCGCCGCCGGGCTCTGCTGTCCCCGGAGGAGGTTCAGGGCCCGGTCGTAGTTCTTCTCGCATTTCCCCAGCACCCGCTGGGTGAGCGCGCACAGCCGGGCGTCCACCGCCGCCTCGCGCCGCCCGAGCACGACCGCGCGGGTGATGTTGAAGACGCAGAGCAGCAGCGCGAGCACCGCGGCGAAGGCCGCCACCCGGACCAGCCGCTGGCGGAGGTAGTCCACGTGCCCGCGGAAGGCGAACTCGCCCTGGCGGAGGTTGAAGCGCGGCGCGCGGCCGCCGGACATGGCCCCCCGGAGCGCCAGGGTGTAGGCCTGCGCGGCCCGGGGTTGCATCTCCGGCGCGACGACCGCCGTCGCGTTCGCGGGGAGCAGGAGCACGTCCGAGGGCTGACCCAGCTCGGACCCGAGGTGCTCGACCAGTCCCGGGAGCCGCGCGGTGCCGCCGGCGAGCAGCAGCCGGGCCACGGGGAGGTGCTCCCGGCCCGAGGCGGCCTTCAGGGTGGCCCGGGTCTCCCGGACGATGGAGCCGAGGGCGTGGGCCAGCGCCGTGCGGGCGCGCTCGTGCTCCGACCCGCCGCCCAGGGCGAGCGAGCCGTCGCGCTCCTTCCAGGCCTCGGCCTCGGCCAGCGGCACCTGGAACTCGGCGGCCAGGGCGCGCGAGAGGTCCCGGCCTCCGCCGGGAAAGGTGCGGGCGAAGAGCAGGCCCTCGGAGGGTCGCCCCACCGCGACGCAGGTCCGGCGGTGGCCGATGTCCAGCACGGCCACCGCGGCGCCGGGCGCCACCTCGAACCGCTCCGGCGCGGCGAGGAAGAGGTTCTGGTAGGCGATGGCGGGGTGGGTGACCACGCGCGGGTCGAGCCCGCGAACGGCGAGCGTCTTGAGCAGCTCGGCCAGCTCCTCCCGGTGCACCAGCCCGACGATCAGGTCGGTCGCGTTCGCCCGGCGCCGCGTCACCTGGTGGTCGAACACCACCTGCGAGAGCTCGAAGGGGAGCTCGCCCTCGACCTCGAAGGGCAGGGTGGCGGCGATGCGCTTGGGGTCGGTGAACGGAAGGGTGAAGGCGTGGGTCGCGAGCGAGGGGCCCGGAAGGGCGACCACCACCTGGTCCGGCGCCCAGGGGTTCTCGGCCAGGAAGACCGCCAGGGCCTCGTCCAGCGGCGCCTCCTCCGCCCGGCGGGTCTCGGCGTAGTGGAGCACGGACGTTCCTCGCCCGGTCGATTCCAGGAGAACGCCCTTGAGCGAATGACTGCCGAGGTCGAGGCCCAGCACCCGCGCCATCAGTCCGCCCTCCAGTACAGCACCCGCCCGAGGCCGTCCTGCTGCGGATCGGCGAGGCGGATCACCGCGGTCACCCGCCGCTCCACGTCCCCGGCCTGCCCGGTGGCCACGATGCGGAAGGTGTCGCTCTTGTCCCCGAGGAAGCTGTTGGCGGTGGTTCCGCCCACGCCCTGCCGCTGCGTCACCTGTGGGTTCACCCCGATGCCCGCCGACTGCACGATGGCGGTGAAGTCCTGCACCGAGAACCCCATCGGCATCATCGCCTTGGCGGCGCGGATCTTCTGCACGATGCCGTCGAGGAAGATCGGGTCGTTGAGGCGCGGGTCCGGACGGGACGGATCTCCGATGCTCCGGATCGCCAGGGCGATGAGCAGCGGGTCGTCGCTGTTCACGTTCAGGGGCGCGTTGGCATCCGGATAGACGGTGAGGCGGTCGGCGAAGGCGGCCATGAAGCGGTCGGTCACCCCGTTGACCAGGTACAGCTCCCCCAGCGAGTCGAACCAGGCGTTCTTCGGCCGGTACCGCGGCGTGTAGCGCGAGTAGAGCGCCGCCTCGTCCGAGAAGCCGGTCTGCAGCGCGACCTGTCCCAGCGCGGTCACGTTGAGCGCGGACTGGGTGTCGTCGTCGTCGACCCAGTCCTTGAGCGCGAGGAGCACGTCGTTCGGGGTGGCGCGAACGTGGTTGGCGTCCTCGCGGTCGAAGACGAAGTCGAACCGCTTGTCGGAGACCAGGTTGTAGAGGCGCTGCACCGCGCCCTGGGCGCTGCCGGTCTGCAGGCCGGCCATGGCGTTGACGTTGAGCTTCTCCTGCTCGTCCTCGATACGGGCGTCGAAGCAGCCGGCGAAGCCGCCGTACTGGATGCGCCCCTGGTCGTCGAGCCCACCGGCGCCGGCGGTGGAGAACTTCGGGCGCCGGCCCGCGCCGGCCTGCGGCACCACCGTCTGGAGGAGGTGGCAGTCGAGCCGGGCCATCCGCCAGAGCTGGAGGTTGATCCCCGACAGTCCGCCGGGGAGCGCGCCCATGCTCCGGTCCAGCTGCTTCTGGAAGAGCAGGAGCATGCGGGCCAGGCCCACGCTGCTCTTCGCCAGGTACTCGGCGCGGAGGCCGTCGCGCTGGTGGGTGGCCAATTCCAGATCCACCCGGGTCTGGAAGGCGAACTCCGCCGCCACCGCGGTGAGGATGGCGATGGAGACGGTGACCATGAGGAGCGTGACGCCGCGCTGTGCTCGAGCAGGCCGTCGCATCAGAACCTCGGGATCTCCGTGTTGAGCACGATGCGGGCCTGGGTCACGTAGCGCGCGTCGCGCTCGGTCTCGTCCAGGGCGTAGATGGAGATGCGGACCCGCACCGGGAGGATCGATTTCTTCTCCAGGCGGCGGGTGTCCCACTCGTCGACCCAGTCCTTCTTGTCCGAGTCCCAGTAGGCGAAGTCGATGCGCTTGATGCCCTCGATCAGCACGTCCTCGGTGCCGCCGCGGTCCATGCGATCGTCGAGGAGAGAGTCCTCGCGGCGCATCAGGTTCATCCGGGTCTGGCCACCCTTGGTGGGCGCCGACTTGGCGTAGTACTCGACCACCATCTGGTCCGATTCCTTGGCGTCGGCGTAGAGGCGCTGGTGGGCCATGGAGGTGAAGAGGAGCCGGTCGCGGGTGCCGATGAAGTTGGTGGGCCGGTCGTTCTGGTCCCGGTAGCGCCGGAAGTCGTAGTGGTCGCTGACGAAGGCGGCGGAGATCTCGCGCACCATCCGGTCGGTGCCGGTGCGCAGGGCGCGGTAGCGGTCCGCCTCACTCTCGACCAGCTCCTTGGCCCGGTACCCGCTCTGGAAGGCGGCGGCGATGAGCGCGCCCATCATCGCGGTGATGCCCACCGCGATGACCACCTCGATGAGGGTGAATCCACGTGCGCGTCTCACGGGCGGATCGGCCTCCCCGACGGGTCGAGCGCGGTGCCGGGCGGGGTGTTGCCGCGGATGGGACCCCCGAAGATGTTCTGACCCCCGGTGTTCACCCCGGGGATGCCTCCGCCGGGGAAGGGAGGCTGGCCGGGCAGACCGGGGACAGCGCCGGGGACACCGGGCACGCCGGGGACGCCGGTCGCTCCCGCGGACAGCGGCGCGCCCGGCGTGCCGTTCCGGTCCGAGCCCTGCCGGAGCGAGAAGACGTCGTTGACGAAGTCCACGCTCTCGGTGCGCTTGCCCTCCTTCCAGCTCACGGTGAGGTGGATCTCCCGCACGCCCTGCTGGATCTGCTGGAGGAGGATGGTCATCTGGCTCTGGGCGAGCGTGGCGAAGGGGCCGAGGGCGGAGAGCCCGGAGGCACCGGTGGCTCCCGGCGGAAGCGCGCCCGCGAGCGGGCCGGACTGCGCGCCGAGGTTGCCCAGGCTCTGCTGGAGCTGGGAGAGGTCGCCCAGCCCCGCCACCCCGCCGTCGCGCCCGCCGCCGAGGAGCGCGGCGAGCCCCGAGACGCCGTCCTTGCCCGGGGGCAGGTTGAAGAGCGACGCGATGAGCTTGTCCGGCGAGACCTCGGTGGTGCGCGGGGTGAGGATCTGCGCCTTCCAGGTGAACGCCTCCCAGCCCTCGGCGCGGAAGTCGCCCGCCACGTCGCGGTCGTCGGCGTCGAAGCCCTTGTCGTAGAGCTCCTGCTCGAGGTCGGTCATCTTCGAGCGGGCGAGCATGGTGGCGACGGTGATCCGCTTGGCGTAGGCGTGGCTGGCGATGGCGCCGGAGTTGAGGTCGAAGATGGCCATCAGCGCGAGCCCGAGGATCGCCAGGGCCACCACCACCTCGAGGAGCGTGAAGCCGCGCCTCATGACCGGGGGATCTCCGGCTCGCCGTCGACGATCGAGGTCCGGCCGGTGATGGGCGAGACCAGCAGCGTCCAGACGTTCTTGCCCTGGCGAACGGTGACCTGGGCGCGCTCGGTGTAGCCCTGGGGGAAGAAATAGAGGTAGGCCAGGCCGCTGTCGATCTTCGCCCGCTGGTGCGAGGTCCAGACCGAGACCCGGACCCCGCTCATCTTGCGGGGCTGGATCTCCGGGGTGGTGAAGGCGGAGAACGCGGCGGCCTTCTCCACCCGGGCCTTCTCCGAGTCGAGCACGTCGAGGAGCGTGGAGCCCGTGGGTCGCGGTCCGGTCGGGGCCGCGGAATCTGCCGGCCTCGACCCGCGGTTGGCGCGCCGGTAGGCGTCGACGGCGGCCTTGGTCGCGTCGCGGATCTCCTGGTCGCGGTCCATCGCGCTGGTGACCGGCCCGCTGGCGCACTCGGCGCGGTAGGCGAACTCGGTCGAGTCGTCGCGCGGGAGCAGGAACACCAGCCGGCAGGTGTGCCCGGTGAGCGCCGCGGTGTCGTAGAGCGAGCGCGCCGCCCCACCGAGCTCCCCCATCGCCTGGCGGGCCCGCGCGCCGGTGAGCGCACCGAGGCCGAGCACGATCGCCGAGAACAGCGCCGCCGCGATGCCGATGGCCACGGTGAGCTCGATGAGGGTGAAGCCTCTGGAAACGCGGGGGGGCAGGGCCCATGGCGACGGGCACACGGCTTCACCTCACGGCTTCGCGGCGGTCGTCGGCCGGTTCGAGATGTCGGCGTTGGCCCCGTCGCCGCCGGGCACGCCGTCCGCGCCGTACGAGGTGATGATCGGCCGTCCGCTCTCCAGCGTGTAGACGTAGTCGTTGCCCCAGGCGTCCTTGGGCATCTTGTCCAGGATCTCCATGTCCACCAGCGCCTTCAGCCCGGTGGTGGTGTCCGGGAACTTGCCCTTGCGCGCGTTGTAGAGCTTCAGCCCCGAGTCGATGTTCCCGATGTCGAGGTTGGTCCGGTCGATGCGCGCCTTCTGGAGCTGCGGGAAGACGGCGATCACCACCGCCGAGGCGATCAGCCCGAGGATCACCAGCACCACCATGATCTCGATCAGCGTCATGCCGCGTGGGGCGCGGCGTCCCTTGAGCTTTCGCTTCATGGAGTGACTCCCTCCGCCACCGGGCGGACCTGGGGATGAAGGACCCGCCCTTGCGCACCGGGCCCGTAGAAGGCGATGCCCAGCCCGAGCAGCGCGGCCACCACCGCGAGCACCGTCGCCGCGGTCAGCCGGGTGATCCATCTCTCGAAGCTGTCGGTCGCAGGACTCATCGGATCGCCGTGTTGAGCTGGAGGATCGGCATCAGGATGCTGAAGGCGACGAAGGCCACCGCCACGCCCATGGCGACGATGATCAGCGGCTCCATCAACGCGGTCAGCGCGCCGATCCGCACGCTGACCTGGTTCTCGTAGCTGTCGGCGACGTTGAGCAGCATCTCCTCCAGCTGCCCGGTTCGCTCGCCGATGGCGATCATGTGGTGCACCAGCGGCGGGAACTCGCCGGAGCGCTTCAGCGGCCCGGCGATGCTCTCGCCCTCGCGGATGGCGTCGCGGGCGTTCTCCACCACGCCCGAGAGCACCCCGTTGCTGATCACGTTCTTGGTGATGTCCATCGCGGTGAGCAGCGGGACGCCGCTCCGGAGCAGCGTGGCCAGCGTCCGGCTGAAGCGGGAGATGGCCAGCATCCGCACCAGGCTCCCGAACACCGGGGCCCGGAGCACGAAGCGGTCCCACACCGGGCGGCCCTTCGGACCGTTCTTCCAGCGGATGAAGCCCACGATTCCGCCCGCGAGCAGCGGGAACAGCAGCCACCACCAGTCGGCGAGCACGTTGCTGGTGAAGATCAGGAGCCGGGTGGTCCAGGGCAGCGTCACCTTCATGCTCTCGAAGATCTTGGTGACCTTCGGGACCACCACGGTCATCAGCAGAGCCAGGATGCCCGATCCGATGATGCTCATGATCACCGGGTAGATGAGGGTGCCCAATACTTTCTGGCGGAGCTTCGCCTGCCCCTCGGTGAAGTCCGCCAGCCGGGCGAGCACCGCGTCCAGCGCGCCCGAGGCTTCGCCCGCGCGCACCATGTTCACGTAGAGCGAGTTGAAGATCTTCCCGTGCTGTGCCAGCCCGTCGGCCAGCGAGCTGCCCTCGTTCACCCGGGTCTTCACCTCGGAGATGATGCGCTTGAGCCGCTCCTTCTCCGTCTGGTCCACCAGGGCGGTGAGCGCGTCGATCAGCGTCACGCCGGCGTGGAGCAGGGTGGAGAGCTGGCGGGTGAAGATGGCGACGTCGTCCGAGTTGACCCGGCCGCGCAGCAGCTTGCCGAGATGGACGTCACGGCTGCCGAGAGACGGCTTCGGCTGCGCGACCGCCGTCCCGTTGGCGCGGCGCGAGCCGGTGGACTCCCGCTCGGCCAGCACGTCGGTGAGGAACACCCCGGAGCGCTTGAGCTGCTGGCGCAGCGCGCGGCTGGTGTCCGCCTCCAGGAGGCCCTTGACCTGCTTCCCGGCGGGGGTGAGACCTCTGTACTCGAAGACGGGCATCGGACGTCAGATGTCTTCCTGGGTGACGCTCAGCACCTCGGCCAGGGTGGTCTCTCCGGCCAGGACCTTGCGGGCCCCGTCGTCGAGCAGGGTGCGCATGCCCCTGTGCACCCCTGCCCGCTTGATGCTGGTCGAGTCCACGTTCTTCAGCGCCAGCTGGCGGATGTCGTCGTCCACCAGCAGGAGCTCGTAGATGCCGGTCCGGCCGCGGTAGCCGTTTCCGCAGACCTCGCAGCCCTTCGCCCGGTAGATGGGGGGGTTCCCGGCCTTCGCCACCGCCTCGGGCGTGAGCCCCACCTCCTTCAGCTCCTCGGCGGTGGGCCGGTACGCCTCCCGGCACTCCCGGCACACCCGCCGGACGAGGCGCTGGGCCATCACCGCGGTGAGCGACGAGGCGACCAGGAACGGCTCGACGCCCATGTCCACCAGACGGGTGATGGCGCTGGCCGCGTCGTTGGTGTGGACGGTGGAGAAGACCAGGTGGCCGGTGAGCGAGGCCTGGATCGCGATCTCCGCCGTCTCCCGGTCGCGGATCTCGCCCACCATGATCACGTCCGGGTCCTGGCGGAGGAAGCTCCGCAGCCCCGCGGCGAAGGTGAGGCCGATCTTGGGGTTGATCGCCATCTGCCCGATGCCCTGGAGCTGGTACTCCACCGGGTCCTCGACGGTGAGGATGTTCAGGTCCGGGGTGTTGATCCGGCTCAGCGCCGCGTAGAGGGTGGTGGTCTTCCCCGAGCCGGTGGGGCCGGTGACCAGGATGATCCCGTGCGAGCGGCGGATCACCGCGTCCATCCCGTGCATCGTGTCCTGGGACATGCCGATGTCCGTCAGGTCGAGCAGGGTGGTGTTCTTGTCCAGGAGCCGCATCACGATCCGCTCGCCAAAAGTGCAGGGGATGGTGGAGAGGCGGATGTCGATGTCGCGGCCGGCGAGCTTGATCCGGATCCGGCCGTCCTGCGGGAGCCGCTTCTCGGCGATGTTCAGCTGCCCCATCACCTTCACCCGGCTGACGATGCTGTTCTGGTAGCGCTTGGGCGGCTTGATGATCTCCTGAAGGACGCCGTCGATCCGGAAGCGCACCAGCAGCTCGCGCTCCATCGGCTCGATGTGGATGTCGCTCGCCCGCTCCTTCGCCGCGCGGAAGAGCAGCGAGTTCACCAGCCGGATGATCGGCGCCTCGTCGTCGGTGTCGAGGAGGTCCTGCGGCTCCTCCAGCTCGTGGGCCAGGCTCTGGAGGTCCTGGGCCTCCATCTCGCCCACCAGCTGCTCGGCCTCGTTCACCGCCCGGTCATAGACCGCGTTGATCGCATCGACGATGACCGCGCCGGTGGCCACCCGGGGTGAGATGTTGCGCTGGAGCAGCATCCGGGCGTGGTCCAGCACCGTGGTGTCCAGCGGGTCGGCCACCAGCAGCGCCACCGACTCGCCGTCCAGCCCCAGGGGGAGGATCAGCGTCTGCTTGGCGAAGTTGATCGGCACCTGGCGAACCAGCTCGGCGTCCACCGCGTCGAGCGAGACCTGGGCGACGTAGGGCAGGTCCAGCTGCAGGGCGAGCGCCTTCGCCACGTCCTCGGCCGAGACCGCCTTCCGGGCGACCAGCACCTCGCCCAGCCGCCCGCCCTCGTCCGCCTGGGCGCGGAGCGCCTCCTCCAGCACGGCCTCGCTCAGGCCGGCGACGGCGCGGAGGATCTCCCCGAGCGGACGGCCGACCAGCGAGGTCTGCGCGGGAGGGGGAACGGAACGGAGCTCGACGGATTCACGCATGACGGGTTGGCTAACGGCTCTGACCCCCGGGCTGCACCTTCAGCCGGTCGTCGGTGGGGGGCGCGGGCGCGGTCGGGGCCGGAGGAGGCGCGGACTGCGGCGCCGTGCCCGGCGCGGGAGTCACCGTGCCCGGCGGCCCGAGCGGACCCGCGGGGGCGGGCGCCGGCACCGGCTGGCCGGACTGAAGCAGCTGCTGGCCGATGCCCGCCGGCGAGGTCGGGGTGCCGGCCGGCGCCGGAGCCGCGCCCTGGCCCAGCGTGCCGGGGCGGAACACCTGCTCGCCCGGCAGCCCGGGTCCGCCGTTCTCGACCTTCATCTCCTCGCGCATCACCAGCTGGTTCATCTTCGCCAGCGGTCCCGGCTTGCGGCCGAAGTCGATGGGCACGTCGTAGCCCGGCACCTGCCCGTAGAACTCCTCCACGAAGCGCTGCCGCTCGGCCATCTTCTTCTCGAAGATGCGCCGGAAGTCCGAGGCGTCCCGGATGATGTACGGGGTCAGGAAGAGCAGGAGGTTCACCTTCACCTTCCGGCGGGTGGTCTCGCGGAAGAGGTAGCCGAGGATGGGGATGTCTCCGAGGATCGGCACCTTGCCGATGGACTCGATGGTCCGCTCCTGCATGATGCCGCCGATCACCACCGTCTCCTGGTCCTTGGCCACCACCGTGGTCTTGGCGGTGCGCTTGCTGGTGGTGGGGCCGAGCACCGGGTCGGTGGAGGCGATCTCCTCGGTGCTCTCGTTGATGACCATCCGGATGTAGTCGCTGGCGTTGATCTGCGGCTTGATGTTGAGCTTCAGCTCCACGTTCTGCCGGTTGATCGGCGCGTAGTAGGAGCCGATGCCGCCAAGCAGCGAGCCGGCGCCGGCCAGCGAGCCCGTGGGGAGCGTGGTGCCGGTGCCGGTGGGGAGCTGGGGCGCGAAGCCGGCCTGGAACGGAACGTTCTGGCCGACGGTGATCTCCGCCTCCTCGTTGTCGCTGGTGAGGAGATGGGGCGTGCTGAGCACGTTCACGTCCGAGCTCTGCTGCAGCGCGTGCAGGACGATGCCGAACGAGGGGATGGAGAGCCCGAGCTTGTCGAACGCCGGGATGGTCGGTCCCTGCAGGCCGGCCAGGAACCCGCCGTACGACGCCAGGTTGGTCAGCGAGAACGAGGGCGGGACGCCGCTGCTGGTGTACTTGGTCCCCACGATTCCCGCGGCCTGACCCTGCGAGGTGTTGACGGTGTAGCCCTGGTGGAGGCTGATGCCGAACTCGGTGTTCCGGTCGAGGTTGACCTCCATGATCACCGCCTCGACGAAGACCTGCCGCCGCGAGATGTCCAGCTTCTCGATGACCCGGACCAGGTTCCGGTAGTCCGACTGGCTGGCCACCACCACCAGCGAGTTGGTCGCCTTGTCGGGCGAGATCTTCACCTCGCCCTGGAAGAGCTCGGCCGCGGTGACCCCGCCCGGTGCTCCGGGGCGCACCGGCGGCGGCGCCACGCCGGGGATGTTGGGCCCCGGCTGGCTGCCGCTCCGGGGGCGGTTGGCGGTGCCCTGGGCCAGCGACTGGAGGGTGGCGGCGATGTCCTCGGCGTTGGCGTTCTGCAGCCCGTAGACGTTGATCCGTCCCTCGCCGCTGATCGGAACGTCGATCTCCCTGATCAGCGCGTCGATGCGCTCGTTGGCCGCGGGGGTGGCCACCACCACCAGCTTGTTGGTGCGCTCGTCGGCGATGAGGGTGGTGACCGTGGCCGGACCGCCGGGCGTGGCCACCCCCGGGGTGCTGCCGGCCGGCGCTGCGGGCACTCCAAGCACCGGGGTGGGGGCCACGGTCAGCCCGGGGCGCGCCCCGGGTCGGTTGGCCTTGGCGTCGAACAGCTTCTGGATGGTGGCGGCCAGGTCCTGCGCCGAGGCGTAGCGGACCTGGATGACCCGCATCTCGTCCGAGCTGGAGCGGCTGTCCAGCTGCTCGATGATCCGCTCCAGCCGGTGCATGTTCGAGCCGATGTCGTTGACGATCAGCGTGTCCGGCTGGAAGGGGATGGTGTCGCCGTTCTGGCTCACCAGCTGCTGCACCACGCCCCGCAGCGGCTCGAGGTCCGCGTAGCGGATCTTGAACATGCGGGTGAGCATCTGCTCGTTGGTGGTGTACGGCTCGTCCGAGCCGACCACCGGGATGTTGTTCTGCTTGGCCTTGGCCTTCTCCACGATCTTGGAGAAGCGTCCGTAGGGAACGACCGCCAGCTGGTTCGCGTCCAGCGCGGCGAGGAAGGCGGCGTAGAACTCCTCCGGGCCGACGTCCACCTTCCCGTTGTCCGGGCCGATGATGGAGATCTTGCCTCGCACGTTGTCGCCGAGGATGAAGGTCCGGCAGGTGGCGTTGGAGACGGTCTGGACCAGCTTCTCGATGTCCACCTTGTCGAAGTAGACGTTGAAGCGCGCCTTCTTCCGGACCTCGGAGCAGTTGGGGGTGGTGGACGCGGTGGTGGCCTCACCGGCGGGCACCGCCGACGGCTGTCGGCCCGGCGGCTGGGCCGGCGCGGCCACCGGGGCGGGCGCGGGCTGCGCGGCGGCCGGCGTCGTGGGGACTCCGGCGGGGGTGGGGACCGGCCGTCCGCTCCGCATCGGGCCCGGAGGCGAGGCCGGCGGCGGTTGGGGCGGCGGTGAGCCGGCCTGGGCGAGCAGGGCCAGCGCAAGGCAAGGCAGGAGAGCGCTCATGGTCAGCGGACGTTGTAGGTCTTGCGAAGCGAGGAGCCGTTCCGGTCGAGCTCGATGTCGATGCGGTTGGTGTCTTTCAGCTTGGTGTAGACCTCGAGCGCCTTCTCCGGGCTGTTCATCTCGAAGCCGTTGATGCGCTTGATGACGTCCCCGTTGACGATCCCGATCTTCGAGTAGAGCGAGTCGGGTCGGATGGAGAAGAGCTTGAACCCCTCGGCCT
The DNA here is from genome assembly GCA_963776345.1 of uncultured delta proteobacterium. GTDB lineage: Bacteria > Myxococcota > Myxococcia > Myxococcales > Myxococcaceae > RPRB01. The sequence continues at coordinate 145,818 of CAVZMH010000001.1, forward strand.
GCCCGTCCTTGAAGGCGGGCACGATGCGGGCCTGCATCGCCAGGTCGTTCAGGTTGGCCAGCGCCCGGTCCACCTCGCTCTTCGGGACGTTGTAGTTGTTCTCGTCCAGCGCCTGGATGCCCGCGCCGATGGCCGGCTCGCCCACCGGGCGGGTGGCGGCGATCGGCGGCGGCACCGGCGCGCCTTCACCGGCCTCGGCGCCGATGTACTCGCGGCGTCCGTTGTTGGCGATGATGATCCGGTCGCGCTGGATCTGCAGCACCTCGGCGTTCTGCACCCTGTCGCCCACCATCACCGTGGAGGACCTCTGGTTGCTCAGGTCGAGGAGGGAGCCGATCGACCAGCCGGGCGCGGTGCTGACCAGCGTGCCCAGCAGCTTCACCCGGAGCGAGGTCCGCACCGGCTCGGCGCTCATGTCCGGCTTCTCCTGCTCCTCCAGCGACTCCGGGCTGGGCAGCGGCAGGTTGGTGAGCTGGGCGAGCTTCGGCAGGTCCAGCGCGGCCGGCGCCTCTGCGGCGACCGTCCGTCCGGCGCCGCGGGCCGCCGGAGCGGAGGGGGCGGGGGCGATGGCGGCCTCGAGGAAGAGGTTGACGGTCTTCGCCGCGAGGAGCGCCGCCAGCGCCACGAAGCAGAGGTTGACCGCCCAGAAGTACTTCCGGATCACGAGTTCCATGTGGGTGGCCCACGGCGGGGCCAGGACACCGTCAGCAAGCCCGGTGCCAGCGGCGAAGCGCCCGAGGACAGCCGGGTTTCCCCGCAACCTTCCCGGTCAGGGGGCCTCGCCGGGAGGAGCCGCGGGCCGGTGAGACAAAATGTCACTCCTCCGGCCGGTGGCCCGGGGCGGAACGTCAGCGCGCCCGTGGACGCTCAGGGCTCGCCCGGCTCGTCGTCGTCGCGCCGCGCGCCGTCGCGCTCGAGCTTCCGGTAGATGGTCCGGGTGGCGATGCCCAGCAGGCGGGCGGCCATGCTCTTGTCGCCCCCGGTGTGGCGGAGGGTCTCGTGGAGCACGCGGCGCTCCACCTCCTCCAGCGGGGTGCCGATGGGGATGACCACGTGCCCCGCTGCGCCGCGGGGACCCTTGCGAACGGTGTCCGGGAGGTCGCCCACGTCGAGCACCTCGCTCCGCGCCAGCACCACGGCGCGCTCCACCGCGTGCTCCAGCTCGCGGACGTTGCCCGGCCAGGCGTAGTCCTCGAGCGCGGCGAGCGCCTCGGGGCTGAAGCCGCGCACCGACTTGGCGTTCTTCGCCGCGAAGCGGCGCAGGAAGTGGTCGGCGAGAAGCGGGATGTCCTCGCGGCGCCAGGAGAGGGGCGGCAGCCGGATCTCCACCACGTTGAGCCGGTAGTAGAGGTCCTCGCGGAAGCGCCCCTCGGCCACCTCGTGCCCGAGGTCCTTGGAGGTGGCCGCCACCAGCCGCACGTCGACCTTCACCGTCTGGGTGCCGCCGAGGCGCTCGATCTCTCCCTCCTGGAGCGCCCGCAGCAGCTTCACCTGCGCCCCGATGGGCATCTCGCCCACCTCGTCGAGGAAGAGGGTGCCGCCGTTCGCGCGCTCGAAGCGTCCCGGGCGCCGCGTGGTGGCGCCGGTGAAGGCCCCCTTCTCCACGCCGAACAGCTCGGCCTCGAGCAGCGTCTCGGGGAAGGCGCCGCAGTTGACCGCCACGAAGGGGCCCGCGGCGCGACCGGACAGCTCGTGCAGCGCGCGGGCGGCGAGCTCCTTGCCGGTGCCGGACTCGCCCAGGAGGAGCACCGTGGCGGAGGAGGGCGCGGCCTGCTTGAGCGTGTCGAGGAACGAGCGGAACGCGGGCGACTGGCCCACCAGGCTGCGCTGGGCTCCGAGGTCGGCCAGGCGGGCCTTCAGCTCCTGGTTCTCGGCCTTCAGCGCGTGGCGCTCGAGGGCCTTCTCCACCGTCTTCACCAGGACGTGCCGCTTGAGCGGCTTGGTGAGGAAGTCGTACGCGCCGTCCTTCATCGCGCTCACCGCGGCCTCCACCGTGCCGTAGGCGGTCATCAGGACCACCTCCACGTCGGGACGGAGGGCGCGCGCGGTGGCCAGCAGCTCCTGGCCGTCCATCCCGGGCATCATGAGGTCGGTGAGCAGCACCGCCACCTCGGGCCGGCGCAGGAGCTCCAGCGCCGCCGCTCCGTCCGAGGCGGTGAGCGGGCTCAGGCCCTCGTGCTGGAAGATGCGCGCCACCGACTCGAGGTTGGCGCGGTCGTCGTCGACGACGAGAATCGTGGCGGGAGACATCGGGAGACCGAGGAGTGTACCGCAGACTCGTCCGCGCGCCGGACCGCCGCTCGCTCGGGAGGGCGACCTCCCGCCCCGAGGTCAGTCGGCGCGCAACCCGGTGACCCTCGCGCGTATTCCCTGGCGCGGAGCGTCCGCTGTTTTCTTTCCGCGGGGTGCGCAGGCCTGCGAGAGTGGTGGGAGGTCACGTCCTCACCGGAGCACCGCTCGCATGCCGCGCCTCGCCGCCCTCTCGTCCCTGCTCCTCCTTGCACTGGGCCTCGCCTGCGAGTCCGGTCCGCCCGCGCCGGCGTCCGTCCGCATCGCGCACTTCGTGCCGGACGTTCCGGGCAACGGGGCGATCGACGTCTGCCTGAAGCCGGACGGGACGGCGGCGTTCTCGACGAGGTTCGTGCAGCAGGGCGGGCTGACCTTCGCCTCGCTCTCGTCGCGGACCGACGTGGACGCCGGGACCTACTCCCTCCGCGTGGTGGGCGCATCGGCGACCGACTGCTCGACCTCGCTGAACGGGCTGGGCGACGTCGGGGGCATCGCCCTCGGGGAGGGTGGGGCGTACACCGTGGCGCTGGTCGGGCTTCTCGGTGGCACCGGCAACGGATCGGTGGCGGTGAGGACCTACGTCGACGACACCGCTGCGCCGGCGAGCCCGGCGGTCAAGCTGAGGTTCGTGCACGTCTCGCCCGAGCTGGGCGGCGTGGACCTGGGCGCGCTCTCCGGCGCCACCTTCCTCCCGCTGAACCCGGCGGTGACGCTCGGCTACCCGGCCGACTCGCAGTACTTCGTCTACCCCGGCGGGGTCACCGGGGCGAACCTGGCCATCGTGGACACCGGGACCACCAACCTGCGGCTCTCCGGCCAGTTCAGCGTGCCCGGCGGAACCGCGGACAGCGTGTTCATCGTGGGCCGGCCGACCCAGACCTCGGGCGACCCCCGGCTCTCGTTCCTGCTCTGCCCCGAGAGCGGAACGCCGAGCTGCCTGCGCTTCCCCTGACGCTCACTCGGACTCGACCGGTCCGCCCACCCGCTGGATGTCGGACTCCTTCACCTTCTCGGCGTTGAAGCGCTCGGCGGCGCGGGTGAGCTTCTCCAGCGTGGCGTCGAACTCCGGCGGCGCCGAGCCGGGCTTCATGAAGCGCAGGTAGTTGATCCGCGCCACCACGAACGGCCTGAGGTACGGGCTGGTCATCCCCCGCGCCTTGAGCCGGCTCACGGCCGCGGTGACCGCGTCGTCCAGCTTCAGCACCGCCGCGGCGCGCTCCTCCCGGATGGCCAGCGCCTCGGCCAGCGGCTCGTCGAGGAACCCGTCGATGCGCCTGACGATCGGGTGGTAGGCGCCGCCCGACAGCCGCGGGCGCTGCTCGTAGGCCGCGCCGAGCGTGGCGAACGCCGGCTCCTCGAGGAGCGGGGCCACGTCCAGCTCGGTGCCCTTCCTCGTCTCGATCAAGCCCCGCAGCATGCGGATGACCTCCAGCGAGCGCTCCTTCAGGTTGTGCGCCTTCTCGGTGTTGAGGGCGAGGATCTGGAAGGCCACCTCGGGCTCGGGGAGCAGCAGCGCGAGCACCGTCTTGCCCCCGAGCGCCCGGATCGCCGCCAGCCGGTGGTTCCCGTTGGGGGTCCAGTAGCTGCCCTCGTGCCGGACGGCGATCAGCGGGTCGAGGAAGCGGTCCACCCGCTCCATCGCCGAGACCAGCCGCTTGACGTGCGGCTCGGAGAGGTCGCGCTGGTACGGGGTGGGCTGGACCTTGTCCACCGGGAGGGCGGCGAACAGCACCGCGTGTCCCCCCAGCGGCTCGCGGTAGACGGCGAGCACCCGCCCGCCGTCCGCCTCCACCTCGGCGGCCAGCGCCCGCGCCGCCTCCGGGATCTTCTCCCCGGTCTCGGGGGGAGAGAGTCCGCGCTGGGCGGGCGTGGCCTTCTTGCGGCGCGGGGTCTTGCGCTTCCGGGCAACCTGTCGGGCGGTCCTGGAGGTGGCGGGCATGGTCGGGAGGGTGGGAGATTGCCGCGCTCCGGGGTCCCGGGTCGAGGAGCTCGAATGCGGGTGTCGACGATCGCGCTGGTGCTGGCCGGGCTGGCCGCGGTCGGAGCGGGGCTGTGGCTGCTCCGGCCCCCGCCGGCCTCCCCGGAGGAGCAGGTCCGCGCCGCGGTGGAGTCCATGGCCAGGGCGGCGCGTGCCCACGACGCCGCCGGCGTGCTGGAGCACGTCTCCGAGACCTTCCGGTCGCCCGAGCTCGGGGGCAAGGCCGAGCTCCGGGGCTACCTCCTCGGCGAGCTGCTGCGGGGCGGGGTGGTGGAGGCCCGGGTGCTGGATGCCCATGTGGAGGCGCTGCCCGAGGGACAGGTGCACTTCACCGGGCGCCTCCTGCTCGGGCGGACCTCGGGCGGGCTGGACCTGGGGCAGCGGGCCGTCGAGGCCACCTTCGCCAGCGAGCAGGGCACCTGGCGCGCGGTGCGCGCCCACGTCGAGCCGGTGCGTTAGCTACACGCCACTGAGGATCTTCCAGCCGTCGGCCTCGAGCTTGAGCTCCATGCGCTTGATGTCCGACTCGGTCATGCTCTTGCCGCCGAGCTTGAACTGCGAGACCCAGGTGTAGACCGCGCTCGCCCGGTCTCCCTTCACCTCGATGCTCTTGATCTCGATGCGCACCGCCACGTCCTGCAGCTTGGCCAGGCGCTGCGGCAGCACCGTGCGCAGCCGCTGCAGGTCGATGTCGTCGTCCGGGTTGAGCGTTCCGGCGTTGTCCCGGAAGGCCGGGTCGACCAGCGCCAGGATGGCCTGCGCGTCGCGCGCCTCGAGCGCCGAGTTGTAGCGCGAGATGACGTCGATGATCGCCCGGGTGTCGCCGGTGTCCTCGAGGTCGGTTCCGGGGATGCGGCGCGGACCGCAGCCGGCGAGGCCGAGCAGCGCGAGGAGCGGGACGAGCGCGCGCCTCACGCCCGCCCCGCCCGCACCTCGGCCAGGTACCGGTTGAGCACCGGCGCCTCGGCGTCGAGGATCTTCAGGCCCTCGGAGTGGATCAGCCGCTCGGCGATCATCGCCAGCGGCTTCAGCAGGAAGGGCAGCTGCAGCTTGATCTCCCCATCGAGCGTGCGCTCGGTCCGTCCGCCCGAGGGGCGGAGCCGGAGCGTCCCGGTGTTCACCAGCATCCTCGAGATGGAGTGGCTGGTCGGCACGTTGCTGAAGGTCATCTCCTTGCGATTGCGGTCGTAGGTGGACTGCTCCACGAAGGCGAACCACTCCGGGGGCACCTGCTTGGGGCCCACCGACGGAATGACGGGGCGGGGCCGGTAGCGGACCCGCCGGCGGACCAGTGGACCTTCCTCGGTGCGCTCCAGTGCCTGGACCTCCAGGAGGACCCCGTGGTGCTGCAAGAGGTAGTCCAGGTAGCTCTGGTCGAGCATCGCCCGCTCGACCTCGTCCACCGTCCCGTCCAGGAACTGCCGCTTTTCGAAGCGCATGCGGCGCCGCGGCTTAGCGGAAAGGCCCTCGGGGCACCAGGGGACCGTTGAACGCCCGCTCCTCGAAGACGCAGCGGGACTGCCATTCTGTCACCTCGGCGCGCATGGCCTCGGACAGATCCGGCATTCGGCCCAGGTCGGAGCGGACGGCCGCGCAGTCACCCGCCCGGTAGTGCGCGGAGACCAGCAGCCGCCAGGCCTCGCGGTGGACCTGCTCGGGGAGGGTGGTGGAGAGCGCGCGGCCCAGGGCCTCGCCGGCCTCGCCCGGGATGCCCACCGCCAGCAGCCGCCGGCCGAGGAGGTAGTTCACCACCCCGTCCTCCGGCGCGAGCTGCCGCGCGCGCTCGAGCGTCCAGAGCCGCAGCTCGTCGGTGCTGGCCTCGAAGTAGGCGTGGAGCGCGGGGCCGATGCGGACGTCGGAGAGGGCAGCGCGCTTCACCTCCGCCTCCCGCTCGAGGTCCCGCCCCGGACGCAGCGCCGCGGCCCGCGCGAGCGAGGCGCCCGCGGCCTGGAGGTCACCGTTGCTCCAGGCCAGGTCGGCCCGGGCCAGCGCCACCTGCGCCTCGAGCGAGGGCAGCCCCGAGACCAGCGCCTCGGCGCGCTCGAGCACGTCGGCGGCCTCGGAGGGACGGTCCATGCGCCGGAGGAGGCTCGCCTCGCCGAGCAGGAAGTCGGGCTCGGCGGGCTGGAGCCGGGCGCAGGCGCGGAAGAGCTGCAGCGACCGCGACGGGTTGGTGGTGGCGGTCGCGCGCGCCTCCTCGGCCAGCGCCGCGACCTCACGCACGCAGGGGCGTTGGAAGAGGCTCGGCGCACGGAAGCGGGCGAAGGCCCGGTTCACCGCGCTGTCGTCCAGCGGGAGCGCGTCCAGCATCCGCTCCCACCCGGCGATCAGCGTGTCCAGGCTGCGGCCGTAGGCGGCGGCGAAGTCGCCGTGGGCCAGCAGCCGGTGGAGCCGGTCCGTCCCTTCCGTGTCCTGGAGGTAGCGGAGGAAGCTCCCCGCGGCTGCGTAGGCCCGGGCCGGCGCGGCGCTCCAGAATCCAGCCGGCCCGAGGAGCGACCGGAGATCCGGCATCAGGCCCTGCCGGCGCATGCCCGCGGCCCACTGGTGCAGCGTCAGCTCGCCGGTGGGGTCGTCGGCGGCGACCGCCACGCCCTCCACCACGCCCATCACCGGGAGGATCCACCGGGAGGTCACCCGGAACGGCCCGCTGCCGAACGCGCCCGCGGCGACGTGGGCCAGCTCGTGCTTCATCGTGGGATGCGGGAAGGGCGCGTCGTTGAGGAACACGCTCCCGAGCCACGGCTTGGCGAACTGCGTCCCGCCGGCGCCGACCCAGCGCTGCTTCTCCTCGGGGGAGCGGAACACGTAGACCCGCACGCTCGCCGGCGGCGCGCCGAAGAACCGCGCGAGTTGCCAGAGGCGGAACTCGACGTCGTGGCGGAGCCGCTCCACCTCCTGGGGCGGCTTCTCGCGTGGATAGAAGATCTCCGCATGCTCGGTCTCGGTCCGTCCGCCGAGCACCGCGCGGACCGCGGCGTCGGAGCTGCGGAACCCGAGCCGCACCGCACTCACCTCGAGCCCGGCGACGGTCAGGGCGAGCAGGGCCAGGGTGGTCAGCACGCGAGAGCGGTGGCGCGGATGGGTGGGTCCGGGCGCTGGAAACAGGGCCGCGGCGCAGGTGACGAGCACCGCCGCCCAGAGCACCGTCTCCAGCCGGAACCAGGCGAGCGCGGCCGGGATGCGCAGGGCCTCGTCGTAGAGCGGCCCCGGGAACAGCCCGAGGAAGAAGTTGAAGACGAAGACCTGCGGTCCCTGCACCAGGGGCCACACCGTCCAGGCCAGGGAGGCGAGCAGGAGGACCCCGTAGAGGCCGACCCAGCGGGCGCGAGCGGGGAACGCGGTGCGGCAGAAGACCCCCGCCGCGGCGGCCAGGAGGGCCGCGGGTGCCACCAGGAGCGGAAAGAAACCGGCCTGCGCGAATGGACTGCACCGGGTGCCGAGCGTGGCGCGGAGCACCGCGGCGACGAATGGCACCGCCGCCGCGGCCCAGAGCACCCCCGCGGCCGCCCCGGTGGCGCGGACGGCGGCGGTGAACGGGCCCGGTGGCCGGACGCGCGGCACGCTGGGGCGCGGCACCTTGCGCAGCTCGTCGGCGGCGCCAGCGCCCGGCCAGCCTCCGAGGAGGGTGCACAGCGCCGACACCGCCAGTCCCAGCTCCAGCCCGGGGAGCTCGAACAGCGGCAGGAGCACCAGGGCCGAACCGCCGAGCGCCACCGCGGCGGCCGGAAGCCACCCGGCGGGTCGTCGGAGCAGATCCCGGGCCGTGCGCACGACGGGGGGCATCGGATCTCCGTATACTGCCCGTCCCTCCCGTGACGGAACCGAAGACCGAAGGGCGCACCTACCCGAGGGCGCCGATCGAGCTGAAGGTCGACTACAAGAAGCTCAACAGCTTCTTCGCCGACTACACCCGGAACATCAGCAAGGGCGGCACCTTCATCAAGACGCGCAAGCCGCTCCCGGTCGGGACCCGCTTCCTGTTCAAGCTGTCCATCCCCGCCCGGGAGGACCCGTTCGAGCTGCTGGGGGAGGTGGCCTGGAGCAGCGGCGAGGGCGACGACGCGGGCATGGGCATCCGGTTCGTGTACGAGGACGACACGCAGCGCTTCGCCTTCGAGGACGTGGTGGAGCGCCTGATGAGCGAGAGCCTGGGCCGGGAGCTGACCCTCAGGCTCCTGAACAAGGCTGGGGCGGGTTGAGGGCAGGGCTCGTCGCTGCCCTCCTGGTGGCGCTCCCCGCGGCGGCGGGCCCGTCGACCGCACGCTCGACCTCCGTGGATCCCACCACCGAGACCTGGGACGGCCCGCTCCCGGACCGCGGCGCGCTGGTGGTCCGTGACGCCTTCGGCGGCGCGCACCGGCTGACGGTGGAGATTGTCGACACCAGCCCGCTCCGGACGCGGGGGTTGATGTGGCGCACCGAGCTGCCCGAGGGCACGGGGATGCTCTTCATCTTCCCCGCCGAGGTGGTGCAGAGCTTCTGGATGCGCAACACGCTCATCCCGCTGGACATGGTCTTCATCGACCGCCGGCTCCGGGTGGTGGGGGTGGTGCAGTGGGCCGAGCCGCGGACCCTGACCTCGCGGACGGTGGGGAAGCCGTCGCTCTACGTGCTGGAGGTGCCCGGCGGCTGGACCTCTCGCAACGGGGTGCGGGCCGGGTCCACGGTCGAGCTGGAGGGTGGGCTCAAGGATCGGCCCGGGCAGCCCTGAGCGTCAGGTCCCGCCGTCGCCGCGGGCGCAGAAGAAGGCCGAGCGGCTGTTGTTGAAGTACTCCTGGCACTTCACCGGGTCCTTGCAGATCTCGGCGATGGTGTCGTTGTCCAGCACCAGCGGCCGGCAGCTCATCACCAGCGACGGATCGTTCTGGAGATCCTGGAACTGCGGGGTGCAGCCGCCGGTGCTGCCCTGTGCGCAGGCGTGGCTGCAGTAGCCGGTGGCCGGATCGGCCAGCACCGCGGGATTGGCGGTGGCCTGCGCCAGCACCGCGCTGACCCCGTTCTGGTCCAGCACGCAGACCAGGTCCTCGCACTCCACCGAGCCGAAGCTGAGGAAGTCCTTCCCCGCGCTGAGCTCGGCGACGATGACGTTGGTCGGGCCACCGTCCGGCAAGGCCTTGAGGAGATGACAGTTGGGCTTGCCGAGGTCGGTGTCGGCCTTGCACGCCATCATCGAGACGGCGACTGCGGTTGCGACGGCCAGGGGCAAGCGCGCGCGGAGGGATGCAACCATTCGCCCCGGCACGGTAGCACAACGGTTCCGGAGGTCAGCTTCACCCGTCACGCGGTGTGCGGCGCCGTGTCTACGAACGTCCCACCTTTCGCCCGGGCGACACGCACTTCCGCGAGAGCGGAACGATGGTAGAGTCCGCGGCTGCGTTGCCAACGACGGATGCGACACGCCGCACCGTAGTCCCGGACGGAGATTCTTCACCTTGACGCGACCTCTGGCAGCGGTCACGTGCCTGCTTCTCATGCTGTCGGCGCAGCAGGTGCGCGCGCAGGCCTCGTCACCACCCCCGCCGGCGACGGCGACCCCCCCGGCTGCGCCGGAGAAGCCGCCCGAGCCGACCACCGAGGGGCTGGGCCTCGACCTCACCGAGGAGGCCAAGAAGCCGGCGCCGTCGACCGTGGCGCTGCCCAGCGACAAGGTGAAGACCGACGCGCCAGTGCTCGACGAGCAGTCCCTGGTCGAGGACGACCGGGTGAAGAGCATCCAGCGGAAGGTCTTCCTCAAGACCCACCGCTTCGAGCTCCTCCCCACCATCTTCGTGTCGGTCAACGACCCGTACTACTCGAAGTGGGGCGGGAGCCTGCGCGGCTCGTTCTTCCTCTCCGACACCCTGGCGGTGGCGGTGCACGCGTCGATCTACGACCTCCTGCCCACCGACGACGTGCGGACGGCGAAGGCGAACTTCCAGAGCCGGATCTTCTACTCGGTGCCCAAGTGGTCGCTGCTCGGCGCGGTGGAGTGGAGCCCGATCTACGGCAAGGCCACCATCTTCAACAGCATCATCCACTTCGACGGGTTCATCCTCGCGGGAATGGGGGCGCTCTGGAGCGACACCTCCTCCACGCCACTGGACAGCAAGAACCCCTCGGGGTCCGCGCGCGGGCCGAACATCGCCGCCGAGTTCGGGATCGGATTCCGCTTCATGACCACCGACTGGCTGAGCGTGAACCTCGCGCTGATCGACACCAGCTACGTGGACCAGCCGGCGGGTACCAACAAGGGGGCCATCCAGAACATCCTGGCCCTGAATGCCGGCGTGTCGCTGTTCTTCCCGTTCCGTAGCACCGGGAGGGAGTCCGAGTGAGCGCCCGACGCCTCGTGCTCCTCCTGCTCGCGCTCGCGCCGGTCGCCCGGGCGCAGGACCTCGCCCCCTCCAGCGAGGCCGGGGATACCGCCGCGATGGACCGGGACATCGGTCCGCTCAAGGACCGCGTACCGCCGGTGACCGGGTACACCTTCCTCATGGCGCGGCGGTTCGAGATCGCGCCCACGGTGAGCATCAGCTTCCGCGACGCCTTCTGGAGCAAGTACGTGCTCGGGGCGACCGCGACCTACCACTTCAACGAGACGCTGGCCCTCGCGCTCCGCGGCGGGTACGCCATCACCTCGATCAGCGGCTCGGCGCAGATCTGCCCGCCGGGCGAGGCCTGCCGCAAGCCCACCGTGGAGGAGCTGGACGGCAAGGGGCCGGGGCAGATCAAGATGGTCACCGCGCTCGACGTGGAGTGGGCACCGCTCTACGGGAAGATCTCGCTGCTCGCCGAGGGCTTCGCGCACTTCAACCTCTACCTGATCGGCGGGCCGGTCGCGGTGATGTACCAGGCGCCGAAGGATCTGAGCGCGCCCGGCAGCGACGCGGCCTGGGCGCTGGGAGGCGAGGCGGGGCTGGGGATGCGGTTCGTCTTCAACCGCTGGATGGCGCTGCGCTTCGAGCTGCGGGACATGATCTACCGGGAGAAGACCGTGGGGGCCACCGAGACCACCGGGGCCTCGTACCAGATCCGCAACCAGCTCTTCTTCGACATCGGGCTGTCGTTCTTCTTCCCCAACAACTTCAACGAGGGCTAGGGAGGGGTCGCCGACATGTTCCGCTCGCTCCGCCCCGTCGCCCTCGCGCTCTCGGTCCTGCTCGCCGGAGGCGCGCTGGGGCAGACCTTCCAGGGTCTCGACTCCCCGCCGCCGCCGCCGAAGAAGAAGACCAAGCCCAAGAGCACCTCGAGCACCGCCACGCCGGCGCCGGGGACCAGCACGCCGGCGGCGTCCTCGGGCGCGCAGGACATGGGGCTGGACCTGTCCACGCCCGCGCCGGCGGCCAAGCCGGCTCTCCCGATGCCGCCCCCGCCCCCGTCGAAGAAGGGGACGGCGCCGACCACCACCTTCGAGGCGCTGGACGTCACCGGGCGGACCGCGGACCGGCAGCGGCTGGAGGCGGCCAACGCGTCGTTCAACCGCGGCGAGTACGACAAGGCGGCGCTGGCGGCCTGGGAGCTGATGAACGACCCGAAGATGGCGCCGCTCCAGCTGGAGTCGCAATATCTCCTCGGGAAGACGCTGTACCGCATGGCCCAGTACCACGCGGCGCTCGGCGAGTTCAGCCAGATCCTGGCCAAGGGCAAGGACACCCGGTTCTTCAGCAAGTCGCTGGAGTGGCTCTTCTTCATCAGCCACAAGACGGTGAACGAGTCGGTCATCCTCGACGAGGTCGCGCGCTACGCCAACGCCGACTGGCCCGAGCGGTACCAGGACGAGTTCCACTACCTGCTGGCCCGTTACTACTTCGTGCGTGGCCGGGCGCTGGACACGGTGGAGCAGAAGGGCGAGGCCGGGAAGAGCTTCGAGGACGCGCGCAAGCTCAGCGCGCAGATCCCGAAGAGCGACCGCTTCTACGGCCAGGCCAAGTACCTCGAGGGTCTCACCTGGTTCCGCGACGGGAACATGCCGCACGCGCTGGAGGCGATGAAGGAAGTGGTCCGGGTCACCCGGCCCGCCCCCGAACGGAGCCCGGCGGAGGCGAAGGTGGCGGACACGACCCGCGACCTGGCGTTCATGCAGCTGGCGCGCATCCACTACGGGGCGCGGCAGAACCGCTACGCGCTCTACTATTACGCGAAGATCGAGCGCGGGAAGCCGCAGTGGCTGGAGGCGCTGTTCGAGTCCGCCTGGGCCAACTACCGCATCGGGCAGTACGAGCAGGCGCTGGGGAATCTCATCACCCTCTCCAGCCCCTTCTTCCGCGACGAGTACTTCCCCGAGGCGCTGATCCTCAAGGCGGTCATCTATTACGAGAACTGCCGCTACGCCGAGTCGACGGCGATCGTCCAGGAGTTCGAGCGGCGGTACAAGCCGGTCTACGACGCGCTGGAGAACCTGACCCGGAAGAACATGGAGGCGGCCGACTACTACGCGGTCCTGGCCGACATCCAGAAGAAGAACCGGGCGGCGAAGAAGGCGGGCCAGAGCCCGGACCTGATCCTCGAGCGGGTGCTGAAGCTGGCCCTGAGCGACAAGGACCTCAAGAACACCAACGAGTCGATCATCGAGCTGGAGAACGAGCTGGACTCGGAGAAGAGCCACCCCAGCCTGAACAACACCGACCTGGCGCGGCACCTCCAGGACTTGCTCAAGAAGCAGCGGTCGGCGCTGATCCAGAAGGCCGGGCTGATGGCCCGGGCGAAGCTGGAGCAGGAGCAGACCGAGCTCCGGACGCTGCTGGGCAACGGGGAGCGGATCAAGTTCGAGACCACCACCAAGGAGAAGGAGTTCCTGGAGGAGCAGCTCCAGGCGGGTGGCCGCCGGGCGATCATCAAGAAGTACCGGTACTCGGTGGCGGTGAACGACGATCAGCTCTACTGGCCCTTCCAGGGCGAGTTCTGGCGCGACGAGCTGGGCACGTACCAGTACACGCTCACCAAGGGCTGCATCGAGCGGAAGACCGCGAACCAGAACGTGTCGGAAGCGGGCGCGCCGGCGACGCCCAAGTAGTCCGCTGCCTTCCGTGAGCATCGCATCCGCCCAGTGGGCTGCATTCGCTCGCTAGGTCGCCCGCAATCGCCGGCTCTGGCCTACCGAAGTTTCGAACCGCAGGAGAGGCTGGAGCGCGACAGGTTGCTCGTGGGAGTCAACTGGAGCGGTCGCCGGGCGAATGGCTACGAGGTGTCTCCAGCCGATGTCCGCGCTCGGATCGAATTCGAGCTGGGTCGGATGGAGGACGCGGCGTAGGTCACGCCGGTCCCTGGCCGAGAGCCGGCGGCCCGCGCGTCGATTGGACAGGAAACGTGCCTGACTACTTCCGGGAAATAGACAGGTGACTTTCCTGACCAGTCGGCTGCTTCGCGGGACCCGCCCGCTGCGGTCGCGGAGCCCGGCTGCGGCGCGAGTCCGGTGGGTCCTCAGGGGCACACGCGGCGAGCGGGCGAGCGCCCGAGCCGCTCCCGCGTCTCTCGTCCTCCGGGGTGCGGATCGGGCTCGGTCCGCAGGCCGGGACTCCACTAGGATGCGCGGGCCTCCATGCCGCCCCGCGCCACCACCATCGCCTTCGACGTCATGGGCGGCGACCACGGGCCGGCCGAGGTGGTGCGGGGAGCGGCCGCGCTCTCGCTCGAGGCGCCGCACGTGCACGCGCTCCTGGTCGGCGACGGCCAGCAGATCGACCGGGTGCTCGCCGAGACCCGTCACAGCGGTGAGCGGATCAGCGTCCACCACGCCCCGGACTTCGTGGGGATGCACGAGAAGCCCTCCGAGGCCCTGGGCCGCACGCCCAAGGCCTCGATCCTCGTCGCCACCCAGCTCGTCGCCGACGGCGAGGCCGACGCCCTGGTGACCGCCGGGAACACCGGGGCCGGGGTGCTCGCCTGCTCCCGCACCTTCCGCCTGATCCCCGGCGTGCGGCGCGCGGCCCTGGCGGCCGTCTACCCGACCCGGACCTGGCATGGCACCAAGGAGGACCCGTTCAGCCTGATCCTCGACGTGGGGGCGACGGTGGACGCCACCGCCGAAGATCTAGTGACCTTCGCGGTGATGGGGTCGGCCTACGCCCGCATCATCAGCCAGAACCACAATCCGTCGGTCGCCCTGCTCTCCAACGGCACCGAGGCCACCAAGGGGCCGCCGCGCGTCGTCGAGGCGCACGCCAGGCTGGCCCAGCTCCCGGGCATCCGCTTCGTGGGGAACGTCGAGGGCGTGGACATCCCGAAGGGCACGGCGGACGTCATCTGCTGCGACGGCTTCGTCGGCAACGTGTGCCTGAAGATGCTGGAGGGCGTGGCCGAGACGGTGGTCGAGCTGGCCAACTACGCCTACCACTCGGCGCTGCGCTGGAAGATCGGCCTTGCCTTGCTCAGCAACGGGCTGAGACAGCTCAAGGACGTGACCGACTGGCAGCAGTACGGCGGAGCGCCCGTGCTCGGCTTCGACCGGCTGTTCATCAAGGCCCACGGCCGCTCGAAGGCCCGGGCCATCGCCAACGCCGGAAAGGTCGCCGCCAAGGCGGTCACCTCGGATCTGGTCCACGCAATTCGGGAGGGGCTGTCGCCCGGCGGCTCCTGACCGATGGCCCTTCCGGACCGCATCGACCCGCGGCCGCCCCGTCGCATCTACCGCTGGGACCTGGACAAGACCTACCTCCAGACGGAGTTCGACACCTTCGCCCAGCTGGTGCGCACGGCCCTGGAGAAGGCGAGCGAGAAGCAGGCGGTGCCCGGCGCGGCGGCGCTGATCCGCGAGCTCCGCGCGCAGGGCGACACCCGGCTGTGCATCATCTCCGGAAGCCCCAAGCAGATGCGGGCGGTGCTCGAGGCCAAGCTGAAGCTCGACGGGGTCGAGTGGGACGAGCTGGTGCTCAAGGACAACGTCCGCAACCTGCTCCGGGGGCGCTTCCGGGCCCTCCGGGGGCAGGTCGGCTACAAGCTCCCGGTCCTCCTCGAGAGCCGCATCCACGCGCCGGCGGAGGCCGAGGAGGTGCTGTTCGGCGACGACGCCGAGGCCGACGCGTTCGTCTACTCGCTCTACGCCGACCTGATCGCCGGGCGCGTGGACGAGGCGGTCCTCGGCCAGGTGCTCGAGACGGCGCAGGTGTACCCCGACGACCGGGCGCGCATCTTCACCGCCTGGCGCGCGATCCCCCGCGCCGACCCGGTGCGGCGCATCTTCATCCACCTGGACCGGCTCACCCCGCCGGCGTACTTCGGCCGCTACGGCCCGCGGGTGGTGCCGGTCTTCAACTACTTCCAGGCGGCGCTGGTGCTGCTCGCCGACGGGCACCTCAACCCGGGCCAGGTGGCCCGCGTCGCGGTGGAGATGGTGCAGACCGCGGGGCACAACCTCCTGACCCTGAGCAACTCGTTCCAGGACCTGGTGCGGCGAGGGCTGCCGATCCAGGCGGTGGCGGCGCCGCTGCTCCAGGCGCTCGAGGGTGCTCTGCAGGGCCCGGGTGCCGTGCTCCAGGCGTTCCGCCCGCTGCCGGACATCGTCAAGGCGTTCACCCGCCGGGTCGCCGCGCTCGGCGCTCCGCCGCCGCCGCAGGCGCCCCGGGCGATCGACTACCTGAGCGTCCTCGACGACGCGCGCCCGAGGACGCACCGCGCGAGGAAGCGCCCGGGCGAGCTGGCTTGAGCACCATGCGCTCGAACACCCCGTCCCGTCGTCGCCGTCTCTGGCCGTGGCTCGTCGCCCTGCTCGCGCTGGTCGGCCTGGCGCTCTTCCTCATTCGAGACAGGGAGCGTCCTGCGGACGACGGCGGCTCCGCGACCCGCGGCCCGGCGACCGGGGCGGCGGCTCCGGCCCGACCCGGGGCCGCCGGGACGCCCGGACGCGTGGCGGCGCCGGAGCCCGTGGCGCCCGCGCGGGAGGCGCTCCCGCCGTTCACCGGCCGGGTGATCTCCTCTGTCGACGGACAGGCCGTCTCCGGCGCCGAGGTGACCTTCTTCGCCCCCGAGGGAGCGACCTCGGTCCGCTCGGGGCCCGACGGCCGCTTCCGCCTCGTGCCGTCGCGCGCCGGTCCACACCAGCTCGCGGCGGTGCTCGCCGAGGGCTACGTGCCGTTCGGCCCGGAGTGGGGACAGAGCCCCATCCGGCTCGTCGCGCCCGCGCCCCCCGGGACTCCCGAGCTGCTCGTGTGGCTCGACCCCGAGGTGCGGCTGAAGGGCCGCGTCGAGGCCACCGAGGGAGGCGCTCCCATCGCCGGCGCGACGGTGACCTTGCGCGTCCCGGGGGGCCGGCCGGGCCTGCTCGGTCCGGAGCGCCAGTGGACGACGGACGCTCGGGGAGAGTTTTCCGGCACGGCCCCTCCCGAGGCCATGCTGGTGGCGCGTGCCGCCGGCTTTGCGCCGGCGGTCGAGGCGCTGCGCGGCGGGGGGCGCTCGCAGACCGTGACCCTCCGGCTCAGGCCCGCACCGGAGGATGCGGCCCCGGACCAGCCCATCGCCGGACGGGTGGTGGAGGCGAGCGGAGCGCCCGTGCCCGACGCGGTGGTGACGCTCGGCGCCGCCCGGCGGGGGCCGCGGGGAGGGGGCTCGCCGCTCCCCGCTCCGGTCACCACGGATGCCCAGGGCCGGTTCCGGTTCGAGGCGGTGCCGGCGCAGGCGGGCTGGGCCCAGGCCTCGTCCGGCGAGCTCCTCTCGGACCGGGTGGTCGTCCAGCCGGGGGACACCGAGGTGGTCCTCACGGTCCGTCCCGGTGGCGTGCTCGCCGGGCGGGTCCTCCACGCCGACGGTCGGCCCGCGACCGCGTTCGCGGTGCAGCTGGCGCGGCCGCGGCGGTCGGAGCCGGTCCGGACGCTGTCCATCGTGGATCCGGACGGCCGCTGGGAGGTGCGCGGGCTGGGGGCGGGGCCGTGGGAGCTGCAGGCGCTCGCCCGGGACAGCGGACCCTCGGAGACCGTCCGGGTGGAGCTTCCCGCCACGCCCGGCGCCCGCGTGGAGAGGGAGCTCCGGCTCCGCGCGGGCCGGCGGCTGTCGGGGGTGGTCCGGGACGCGAACACCCGCGCGACGGTGGCCGGAGCCCGGGTGGCGATGGAGGCCTCGCCGGGAGAGGACTCGGTCCTGGTCCGCACCGGAACGTTCACTGGACCCGACGGCCGGTTCGAGCTGGAAGGCGTGCCGGACGCGCCGGTGAGCATCTCGGTCGAGTCGGAGCGGTACAACCGCCGCATCGTGACCCTCGCCCGGGGCAGGACCGAGGTGGAGGTCTCGCTCCGGCCGCTGGCCACGGACCAGGCGCCGACGACCGACCTGGTGGGGATCGGCGCGGTGGTGAGCCGGAGCGAGGAGGGCATCGTGCTCGGAAACTTGATGCCGTCCGGCGGCGCCGCCGCCGCAGGGCTGCACCCGGGAGACCTGGTGCTGCGCGTGGACGGGCAGCCGGTGGGCGAGCTGGGCTTCGTGGACGCGATCCAGCGGCTCCGGGGCGAGGAGGGGACGGTGGTCCGGCTCGACATCCGGCGCGCCGACGGGACGACCGCCACGGTGGACGTCGTGCGCCGGCCGATCAGCTTCTGACCAGCACGCCGCGCGGGGTGAGCGGGCGGTCCCGCGGCAAGAGCTGCTGCTCCTGGTACCAGCGGAGCGCGTCGCGGATGCCGTGCCGCACCGGGCGTGGCCGGTAGTCGAGCGTGCGCTGGGCCAGCGCCGAGCTCACGTACGCCGGCTCGAAGAGCTGGCGCAGGAAGGGCGTGTTCACCCAGCCGAGCCGGGCCGAGGAGAGGGCCCCGAGGACGTCACCGGTGCGCCCCAGCGCCCGGGCCGCCCAGCCGGGGAGAGCGACCAGGGGTGCGCGCTGTCCGCACTCCTCGGCGATCTGGGCGAGGAACGCGTGGTGGGTGAGGTTCTCGCCTCCGAGGATGTAGCGGGTGCGCGGTAGGCCGGCGCGCATCGCCAGCACCAGCCCACCGGCGACGTCGTCGGCGTTCACGAAGTTCGCCCCCCCGGGGGGGTAGGCCAGGAGGAGCCCCGAGGCCACCAGCCGGACCACCTCGGCGCTGGTGGCCCCGGTCCCGTATGCGCCGACGACGAAGGTGGGGTTGCAGACGATGACTTGAAGACCTCCCCAGTCGCCGAGGGCGAGCTCCTCGGCGGCGCGCTTGCTCTCGGCGTAGGGCGTGCTCCGCTCGGGTCGGGGGGCGTCCTCGGTCGCCGGCTGGTCGAGGGTGCCGTGTCCGACGGTGACGCTGGACGAGACGTGCACCAGCCTGCGCACGCCCGCGCTGCGCGCCGCCTGGAGCACCTGCCGGGTCCCCTCGACGTTGATGGTCCACAGCAGGAGCCGTCCCGCGTCGTCGAAGCGCACGTGCCCTGCGGCGTGGAACACCCGCTGGACGCCGTTCATCGCCTTGGCCAGCGAGTGCGCATCGCGCACGTCGCCCGACACCCGCTCCACCTCCAGCCCGCCGAGGGAACGGGCGTCGGAGCCGGGGGTGAGCAGCACGCGCGGCCGCTCGCCGGCCCGGAGCAGGGTACGGACGAGATTTGCTCCGATGAGTCCGGTGGCGCCCGTCAGGAGCGTTCGCATGGTATAGACGCGTGCCCTTCAAAGCCCGCTCCGACCCGGGGCGTCAATCGCTGATGACGGACGATCCCACCGAGCCCGAACCCACCGTCGCTGCCACCCGGCCCGCGGAAGCACTGCCCGGGGGTTCCGATGACCCGGGGGCCGAGCCCGCGCTGGACGGCGAGGCTCCGGAGCTCGAGGCCGCCGAGGACGACGACGAGGCGGAGGACGAGCCGGATCCGCTCGCCGGGCCGGTGCCGGAGCCACCGCCGCCGCACGACGAGAAGGAGCCGGAGCCGGTCCCGCCCGCGCTGTGGGAGAGCGACGCCGACCATCTCGATCCCACCGCCCCGGTCCCGCGGGACCACGCGCCGGACATCGATCCGGAGAAGCTCGATCCGGACGCGCTCAAGGTGGTGAACCGGCTGCTGCAGTACGGGCACCAGGCGTACCTGGTCGGCGGCTGCGTCCGGGATCTGCTGGTCGGTCGGACCCCCAAGGACTTCGACGTCGCCACCAGCGCGGTGCCCAGCGAGGTGCGCGGCATCTTCCGCAACTGCCGGCTCATCGGGCGGCGGTTCCGGCTCGCGCACGTCTACTTCAAGGGCGGGAAGATCGTGGAGGTCTCCACCTTCCGCGCCAACCCCAGCGAGCTGGAAGACACCCCGGCCGAGGCTGGCGAGGGCGGTGAGGAGAAGGACGACCTCCTGATCAGCGACGACAACGTCTTCGGCACCGCCGAGCAGGACGCGCGCCGCCGGGACTTCACCATCAACGGCCTCTTCTACGACGTCGCCGGGGGGCGGGTGATCGACTTCGTGGGGGGGCTGCGGGACCTGCGCGCGCGCGAGGTGCGCACCATCGGCGACCCGGAGATCCGCCTCCGGGAGGATCCGGTCCGCATCCTGCGCGCGGTGCGCTTCGCCTGCCGGCTGGAGTTCGACATCGAGTCGCGGACCTATGCGGCGATGGAGGGCACGGTGGAGGACCTGCCGCGCTGTGCCCCGCCCCGGTTGCTCGAGGACACGTTCCGGATCCTCCGCGGCGGGGTGAGCGCCGGAGGCCTACAGCTGCTCGCCGCGCTCGATGCGCTGCGCTTCCTGCTGCCGCCGGTGGATGGGTGGCTCAAGGAGCGGGGCCCGGAGGGCGCCGCGCTGCTGCGGGCGCATGCCGAGCGGCTCGATACCCGCGTCCGCTCGGGCGTGGTGCCGGAGGACGCGGTGCTCCTGGCGACGCTGCTGCTGCCGCTGGTGCGCTCGGCGCCCGCTCCGGCGGAGGCTCCGGCCGGTGGCCTCGAGTCGGAGGAGGTGGGACCTTCGGTGCCGCCCGCCGTGGAGGACCTCCTCCAGGAGCTCGTCCGCACCGCGCGGCTCCCCCGGCGCATCGCCGAGCGGTGCCGGATGATCCTCCTCGCGCAGGCGACCCTCTCCGGGCAGCGGCGGCGACGGGGCGGCCCGGCCAGCTTCCGGCGGCACCCCCTGTTCCAGGAAGCGCTGACCGTCTTCGAGCTCTCGGTGGAAGCCACGGGGGAACACCGGGAGGCGCTCGAGGCCTGGAAGGCGGGTGGCGCGCCCGCGCCTCCGACCGGAGGTCCGGGGTCCGAGGGGGGCCGGCGTCGGCGGCGGCGTCGCAGGCGGGGCCCGCGTTCCGGCCCGCCCTCCGGGGAAGGGGGGGGCGGACCCGCGGCCTGACGCCGCGAGTCATCGCCTTGATGTTGCGCAGAGGCCCGTTCCGCGCCAATTGGAGCCCGTCCGGTGCTGAATCCCTCCTTACTCGACGCCCCGCCCAGGCCTTATCCGGTCGCGCTGGAGCGTCCGTCCGTGCCGATCGAGCTGGGCGAGGCCGAGCTCGGGGCGTTCCTCGACCTGCTCGCGGTGCGCCGCGAGCGCCCGTCGCTCCCCTACCTCCGGCGCCTCCAGCGGCGGTGCCTGACCACGGTGGCCTTCGAAAACCTCGACATCCACTGGCGGGTGCCGATCCAGCTCGACGTCCGTCACGCCTGGGAGAAGGTCGTCCGGCGCCGGCGCGGCGGCTTCTGTTACGAGCTCAACGGTCTGTTCAGCTGGGCGCTGGAGCGGCTGGGATTCGATGTCGCGTTGCTCTCGGGGAAGGTGTGGCGCAAGCCGACCCGGGCCTGGGGTCCGGAGTACGACCACCTCGCGCTCCACGTCAGGGTCGACGGCGGGGACTACCTGGTCGACGTGGGGTACGGCGACTCGTTCCGGACGCCGTTGCCGCTGCCCTCGGGAGCGAGGAGCGACGTGAGCGGGTCGTACCGGTTGTTCCCGGATGGCGGTGAGCTCCAGCTGGAGCACGCCACGGTGCTGGGGCACTCCAGGCCGCTGTACCGGGTGTCGTTGCGGCCGCGGGTGATGGCGGAGTTCGCCGGGATGTTCCACTGGCACCAGACCAGTCCCGAGTCGCCCTTCACCAACCACACCATCTTCACCCTGGCGCGGCCGTGGGGGCGGACCACGCTCACCGAGCGGTACCGGATGGAGACGCGGGGCGCGCACACCACCCGTCAACGCTACCAACGCCCGGACGCGTGGCTGCAGGAGCTCCGCACCCGCTTCGGGGTGAAGGGCCCGCTCGGCTCCTGAAGGGCCCGTCAGTCGGGGACGTCGAGACGCGATGCGCCCGCCCGGGCGCGGACCTCGTCCAGAGGGTCGTCCTCGTCCAGCGAGAGGACGTCGGCCGGAGCGACGGCGCCCTGGCCGAAGCGGACCGCGATCGCGTCGAGCGCCCGGTTCAGCGCCTCCGAGCGTCCGGGTCGCTCGCCGAAGAGCGCGAGCTGCCCCTCCGCGCCGTCGTGCAGCTCCTGCGCGGAGACGCCGGTCAGACGCACCGGTCGGGTGACCGGCGCGCGCTCGAGGAGCTCCAGCGCATACCGGTAGATCTCCTGCCCGTCGTCGGTGGGACGCTCCAGGGTGCGGCGCCGGGTCTGCACCGTGAAGTCGTCCAGCTTGAGCTTCAGCTGAACCACGCGCGTCCGCAGGCCCGCCCTCCGCAGCCGCCGCGCCACCCGGAGCGCCTGCGCATGAAGCCTCGGGCGCAGGAGCGATGGGTCCGAGACGTCCTCCTCGAAGGTGTCCTCCGCCCCGATGCTCTTGTTGCCCCTGTCGGGCACGACCGGTCGGTCGTCCTCTCCGCGGGCCAGCGCGCCGAGGTGCCTCCCGAGCTCGCCCAGACGCGAGGTGAGCCAGTCCGGATCGCGGGCCGCGAGATCACCCACCCGCCGGAGCCCGAGCCCATGCAGCCGCGCCTCCAGCTTCGGCCCCACGCCCCACAGCCGCGACACGGGAAGTCCCGCGAGAAATGAGCGACTGTCCTCCGGCCGGACCTCGCGCTGCCCGTTCGGCTTGGCGAGATCGGAGGCGATCTTCGCCACGAACTTGCACCAGGCGATCCCCGCCGACGCGGGAAGCCCCACCTCCTCGGCGATCTCCCGCCTCAGCCTCCGCGCGATCTCCGCCGGCGTCCCGAAGAGCGTCTGCGATGCGGTCACGTCCAGGAACGCCTCGTCGAGCGAGAGAGGCTCGATGAGCGGGGTGACCCGTTCGAGGATCGAGAACACCTGCTCGCTCGCCTCGGCGTAGGCCGCGAAGCGCGGCGGCACCACCACCGCACCCGGTGCGAGCACCAGCGCCCTGGCCATCGGGATGGCGCTGCGGACCCCGAAGGGCCGCACCTCGTAGCTCGCGGCCAGGACCACGCCGCGCCGCGGATGCCCGCCCACGATGACCGGCCGGCCCCGCAGCTCGGGCTGGTCTCGCTGCTCGACGGACGCATAGAAGGCGTCCATGTCCACGTGGAGGATGGCTCGCATGCCGGGGGGTCCGGAGCGGCGGACACGCTAACCCGGGGGACCCATCCGCCGCCCGACCGGGGGAGGCCCGTCAGTCCACGGCGGCGAGCCCGAGCTCGCCCAGCGCCGTCCGGAGCTCCAGCGGCAACGGGGCCGCCAGCTCCAGCGGCCGCCCGGTGGCCGGGTGCGCCAGGCCGAGGCGCGACGCGTGGAGGAAGAAGCGGCCCAGCCCCGGGTGCGCCCGTCCGCCGTAGCTGGTGTCGCCGAGCACCGGCGCGCCGATCGCCGCCAGATGCGCGCGGATCTGGTGCAGGACGCCGGTGTGGATCCGCACCTCGAGCAGCGCCGCATCGCCCGACCGGGAGAGGACCCGGAACTCGCTCAGCGCCTCCCGCCCCGAGCCGTCCAGTGCCGGCTCGACGTGGTCCCCGCGGTGACGGAGCGGCAGGTCGATCTCGCCAGCGTCGGCCACGGGCCCGGTCACCACCGCGAGGTACCGCTTGTCGACCCGCCGCTCGGAGAAGGCGTCCCGCAGCGCGCGCCAGGCCTCCGGGGTCCGGGCGGCGAGCAGCACCCCCGAGGTCAGCGTGTCCAGGCGATGCACCAGCCCGCCCTCGCGCGGGTCCGCCGAGGCGTCCGCGCACTCCGGATGCCGCGCCACCAGCGCGTTCACCACCGTCCCGCGCTCGCCCGGCGCCAGCGGATGGCTCGGAATCCCCGCCGGCTTGTCGACGGCGACCAGCTGCGGGTCGAGGTGGAGGAGGTGGAGGGGCAGCTCGGGCTGGGGCACCGGGCGCGGGTCCTCGGTCGGCAGGGTCACCTCGACCCGTGCCCCGGCGACGGTCCGGTCGCCCTTGCGCGGAGGCCGTCCGCCGATCCGCACCGCCCCCAGCTCCAGCAGCTCCTTCACCCGCGCCCGGGGCAGCTCCAGCGCTCCGGCCAGCCACACGTCGACCCGCATCCCGGCGGCGTCGGGCGGGACCTCGAGGCTTCTCCGCCCATCGCTCATTCGGCGAGCGCCTCGGCGACCTCCTCCGCGGTCTGGAAGCGCTCCGCCGGCTCCTTCCGCAGCAGCCGGTGCGCGATGCGGGCCAGGGCGGCATCGGCGCCGGGGTTGATCGACGTCACCGTGGCCGCCTCCGTCTCCAGCACCTTCTGCCAGAGCTCGTGCGGGGTACGGGCGTCGAACGGCGTCCGGCCGGTGAGCATCTCGTAGAGGATGACCCCCAGCGAGTACAGGTCCGCGCGCGCGTCGAGCCCCTCTCCGAGGATTTGCTCCGGCGCCATGTAGCGGAAGGTGCCCACCAGCCGGCCATCGGCCGTCACCGCGCCGTCGTCGGCGAGGAACTTGGCCAGGCCGAAGTCCATCAGGCGCACCAGCCGGTCCTCGTCCACCATGACGTTGGTCGGCTTGAGATCGCGGTGCACCAGGCCGTGGCCGTGGATGTAGCTCAGGGCGCTGGCCAGCTGGGTCATCGCGTCCTTCAGTCGCCCGGTTCGCTCGGGCCGGTTCAGCGCCGGCAGGTCCGGAGCGCGGTGCAGGTGCTCGGGGGCGGGCTGCTCGACGGGCGGCGCATCCGGGGCCTCGCTCACGCTCACCTCGCGCGACTCCTGGGTGTCCGGCTCGTCGGCCGCGTCCGCCAGGGCCCGCACGCTCTCCGGGCCGGTGGAGTACGAGACCTCCTCGCTCGGCGGCTCCTCGGCGAAGCTGCTCAGGGTGAAGGTCGGCGTCCCCCACTCCCCGGTGTCGGTGTCGTTCCAGGGCACGCTCGGCTCGTCGCGCTTCCGGATCGGGGGCCGGGCGTCCGGCGAGCCGCTCAGGTCCAGCTCGAGGTAGTTCCGGAGGGTCAGGCCCTCCACCAGCTCCATTGCGAGATACGGGTAGCCGTGGTGCACCCCGGTGTCGAACACCTTCACCACGTTGGGATGGGAGAGCTCGGCCAGGGTCTCGAACTCCCGGGCCAGCCGCCGCGCCGCACGGGGGTCCAGCGCCGGCCCGGTGGAGAGGAGCTTCAACGCCACGGGCTCACCCGTTCGGCGGTCGAGCGCGCGGTACACCGTCCCCGCGCCTCCACTGCCCAGCGTGTCGAGGACGCGGTAGGGGCCGATGACCTTGGGTGGCATGAGCGAAGCTCCAGAATTGTAAGAAGCGCGCGACACAGGGGTCAACGAATTGGGGGACCTCGCCGTAGACTGAGGGGGCCCATGGCCCGTGCCCTGCCCGAGGTCCCCGGACCGCACATCCCCCGGACCCTGTGCATCGACGTCGGCGGGACGGGCCTGAAGGCCCTGGTGCTCGACTCCGCAGCCGAGCCGTTGACCGAGCGGGTGAGGGTGGAGACCCCACGCCCGGCCACTCCCCGGCGGGTCCTCCAGGCGCTCTGGTCCCTCGTCGAGCCGCTGGGCTCCTTCGAGCGCATCTCGGTGGGTTTTCCCGGGGTGGTGGTGGAGGGCGTCACCCGGACGGCGCCCAACCTTCATCCGGACTGGGCCGGCTACCCGCTCGCGCGCACCCTGGAGGATCGCTTCCGCCGCCCGGCCCGGGTCCTCAATGACGCGGGCATCCAGGGCTACGGCGTGGTGGAGGGGCGGGGGGTGGAGATGCTCCTGACCCTCGGCACCGGCATGGGCTGCGCGCTGTTCAACGACGGGGTGTACGTGCCCAACCTCGAGCTCGCCCACCACCCGTTCCGGAAGAAGAAAACCTACGAGGACTACGTAGGCGCGCGCGCACTCGCCGCGGTGGGGAAGAAGCAGTGGAACCGCCGGGTCGCCCGGGTGGTGGCCCAGCTGCTGCCCATCTTCAACCCGCGCCGGCTGTACCTGGGCGGTGGGAACGCCAAGCACCTCGAGGTCGAGCTGCCGCCGGAGGTGCACCTGGTGGCGAACGTCGCCGGGCTGCTCGGCGGCATCGCGCTCTGGAGAGGGCACGGCGGAGCATGACGCTGCGCGTGGACGCTCCGGCCCCGCTCGCCTAGGGTGCGCCGCTGTGATGGTGACGGCCGTGGAGCGCGACCCGCTGGAGCTGCAGATCCGGGAGCGACCGGTGCCCGCGCACGTGGGCATCATCATGGACGGCAACGGCCGGTGGGCCGAGGAGCGCGGCCTCCCGCGGCTCGAGGGCCACCGCGAGGGGAGCAACAGCGTGCGCGAGGTGACCCGCACCGCGCGCCGCATCGGCGTGCAGGCGCTCACCCTCTACGCGTTCTCGGCGCAGAACTGGTCGCGGCCGGCGGAGGAGGTCGCGGGGCTGATGGACCTGCTGCGGGAGTACCTCGAGTCGGAACGGCAGGAGATCCTCGAGAACGGGATCCGGCTGGACGCGGTGGGCGAGCTGGATCGGTTGCCGCGCTTCGTCCGCGCCCCGCTGGAGGCGGTGCGGGAGGCCTCGGCGCGCAACCGGGGCATGGTGCTCACCTTGGCGCTCAGCTATGGCGGCCAGGAGGAGATCGCCGCGGCGGCGGACCTCCTGGTCGGGCGGGCCCGCGCCGGCACGCTCCCCCCGGGGCCGGTGGACGTGGAGACGTTCGCCTCGGCGCTGTGGACCGGACGGCTCCCCCCCGTGGACCTGGTCATTCGCACCAGCGGCGAGACGCGGGTGAGCAACTTCATGCTCTGGCAGTCGGCCTACGCCGAGTTCATCTTCGTGGACACGCTGTGGCCCGAGTTCCGCGCTCGGCAATTCCTCGAGGCCGTGCTGGAGTACCAGCACCGCGAGCGCCGGTTCGGGCTCACCTCGGCGCAGCTCCCCAAGTGAACGAGAAGAACCGAAACCTGGTGGTCCGCATCGCCACCGCGTTCCTGCTCCTTCCGGCGGTGCTCGCGCTGCTGGTGCTGGGCGGGTGGTGGTGGGCGGCGCTGGTCTCGGCCGCGGCCGGGATCTGCGCGCGGGAGTACGAGTGGATCACCCAGCGGCAGCTCGGGCCGGCGCAGGCGCTGGCGGTGTTCGGGGCGGCGCTGATGCCGCTGGCCGCGGCCGCCCGCCCGCTCGGCTTCGCCGCGATCGCGCTCTGGATTCTCGCCGGGGTGTTCGTCGCCTCGTCGGTCGAGGGGCTGTTCGCCGGCGACCGCGAGCGTGAGCCCACACGCACCGCGCACGCCGTCACCGGTTGCCTGTACGCCGGGCTGGGCCTGGCACCCATCGCCGCGCTGCGGGTGGGCCCCGCGGGGCTGCAGTGGGTGATCTCGACGCTGGTCATCACCTGGGGCAACGACACCTGCGCCTACTTCGCCGGACGGCTGCTCGGGCGCCACAAGCTCCACCCGGCGGTGAGCCCCAACAAGACCTGGGAGGGGTTTGCGGGCGGCGCGGTGGGGTCGGTGGCCGGGATGTTCATCGCCCGCGGGGTGGCGTTCCCCGCGCTGAGCACGACGGACTGCTGGGCCCTCGGGCTCCTGGGCGCCGCGCTCGGGCCGCTGGGAGACCTCTGCGAGTCCATGCTCAAGCGCGCGCACGGGGTGAAGGACTCGGGCAACATCATCCCGGGGCACGGGGGGCTGCTCGACCGGGTGGACGCCCTGCTCTTCAATGCGCCGGCGGTGTACCTGTACGTGGTCGCCCTCCGCGGACTTCTGGGCGCACCCCTCCCGGGCGCGTTGTGACCGGGCCGAGCGGCGGTTAACTTCGGGCCAACGGATGGACCTCCAGAACCTGGCCGCCTTCGTCCTGCTGCTCGGGGCGCTCGTCTTCGTCCATGAGCTCGGGCATTTCCTCTTCGCGAAGGCCGTGGGGGTGAAGGTCCTGCGCTTCTCGATCGGGTTCGGGCCGCCGCTGGTCAGCTTCACCCGGGGCGAGACCGAGTACCGCATCGCCGCGCTCCCGCTCGGCGGCTACGTGAAGATGGCCGGCGAGGTGCCCGGCGAGGACGCCACGCCGGAGGACGAGGCCCGCAGCTACCTCGCCCAGTCGCCCTGGAAGCGGATGCTGATCGTCGTCGCCGGGCCGGCGTTCAACCTCATCTTCCCGCTGCTCATCTTCTTCGGGGTCATCGTCAGCTACCCGCAGCCGTCGACGGCGGTGCTGCGGGTGGTCCCGGGGATGCCGGCGTCCGAGGCGGGGATCCGGGTGGGCGACGTGGTGAGCGAGGTGGACGGGCGTCCGGTCCGCTCGCTCGAGGAGATGCAGTGGTCCCTGGTGGGCCGGGCCGGGCAGCGGATCCCCATCGTGGTGCAGCGCGACGGTCGGCCGGTCAGGCTCATGGTGACGCCGTCGGGTGAGGGAGCGAGCCGCGGCCGCGGGCTGGTCGGCATCGCGCCGAACCGTGCGCCCCCGGTGGTCGGGGTGCAGGCGGGAGGTCCGGCCGACCGCGCCGGGCTGCGCACGCTCGACCGGGTGATCTCGGTGGACAGCCGGCCGGTGGGAGACCTGCCGTCGCTCGAGCGCGAGGTCGCGGGCGCGAGCGGCCCCGAGCTGACGCTCCAGATCGTCCGGCAGATGCCGGCCGAGGTCCCGGGCCTGGGGGCCACCGTGCCGGTGCTGGAGACGGTCCGGGTGCCACGGCAGGACGGCGCGGGCATGGCCGCGTTCGGGCTCTCGCCCGCGGACATCTACTCGCTCCTCTACGTCGGACGCGTCCTTCCGGGGAGCGCCGCGGCCGATGCGGGGCTGGTGCGCGGCGACCGGGTGGAGGCCATCGACGGCAACCCGGTCCGCTCGCGCGAGCAGCTGCTCCGGCGCCTCGGCGAGCTGAAGGACCGGCCCTTCCGGCTCTCCTGGGTGCACGAGGGCGCCGCGCGCGAGGCCGAGCTTCGGCTGCGGCCAGGGAAGGCCGGAGACGCGGTCGGCGGTGAAGGCGAGGGGTTCGACCTCGGCATCCGCCTCGAGTCGGGCATCCCAGGCGAGAGGCCCTCGGACGCCAAGGTCCGGGTCGGTCCCGGGCTCGCGCTGGTCACGGCGGCGCACCGGCTGGGGGAGACCGTCGCGGCCACCGCGGCTGGACTGGCGAAGCTGGTGACCGGTCAGGTCTCGCTCAAGAACGTGGGCGGGCCCATCATGATCTACGGCATCGCCGGGAGGGCGGCGCAGGCCGGGCTGGACAACTTCCTGAATCTCATGGCCCTCATCTCGGTGAACCTGGGGTTGATCAACCTCGTCCCCATCCCCGCACTGGACGGGTTCCAGCTGCTGTCGGCGGGCTGGGAGGCGGTGCGCCGCCGTCCCATCCCGATGCGTGCGCGGGAGATCGCCAACGCGGTGGGCATCGTGGCCCTCATCGTCCTGATGGTCCTGGTCTGCGTGAACGACCTGACGCGCTGACCCGGTGGCGGTCGGGCCGGGCGCTGCGGGCCTGCGTCCTGCTGCTGCTGGTCGCGGGCTGCGCGCGGAACCTGAGGCCGGACGGAGCGGGAGAGGAGGGCGAGGCGTCCTGGTACGGCCCCGGCCTCTACGGGCGCAAGACGGCGAGCGGCGAGGTGCTGCGGCCGGGCACGCTCACCGCGGCGCACCGGACGCTGCCCTTTGGCAGCTGCCTCCGGGTGACCAACCTCGAGAACGGGCGGGTGGTGGAGGTCCGGGTCAACGACCGGGGGCCGTACGCGGGCGGGCGGATCGTGGACGTGTCCGAGGCGGCTGCCCGCGCGCTGGGGATGCTCGGGAAGGGGGTCACCCGCGTCCGGCTCGACCGGTGTGGCGGGAGCGCGGAGCTGGGCGGCGCCCGGCCCGGGGAGGTGTCCGGGCCCGCATCCCCCGTCGCAAGTGCCCCCCGGGGCAATCCAGGGTTGCGTCCACCGGGCAGACCGCGCAAAGCACCCGCCCCGGGATGATCGTCGCGCTCGACAGCTCCACCCTGACGCTCTCGCTGGCCGTGGGCCGCCCCGGGGCGCCCGCGCCTCTGGCGGCCGCGCGGCACGGGCCGCCGGCGAAGATGAGCGATCTCCTGCCGGGGGCGCTCCTGGACCTGCTCGCCGGGGCCGGGCTGTCGCTGGCGGACGTCCGCGGCTTCGCCGTCGGCCTCGGGCCCGGGAGCTTCACCGGGCTCCGCATCGGCCTGGCGACGGTGAAGGGCCTCGCGTACGCCCGCCGCCTCCCGGTCGCCGGCGCGTCGTCCCTCGCCGCGCTCGCGCTCGAAGGACCCGAGGACACCCCGCTCGCCGCCGTCGCGGTCGCCCGCCGCGGAGAGCTGTACCTCGGTCGCTACCGCCGCTCCGGCTCGAAGGTGGAGGCGCTGGCTCCCGAGGAAGCCTGCACCGAGGCGGACCTCGCGCGCTGGCTCGTCTCCGAGCCCGCCGCCCGCGTGCTCGGGCCCGCGGTGCACGAGGTCCACGCTGCGCTCCTCGCCGCGGGCGTTCCCGAGTCCTGCCTCCTCGCGACGCCCGACATCCCCTCTGCCTGGGCGGTGGCGAGCCTCGCCGGCGAGCCGTCCGGGTTCGACGTCCAGGCGCTGGCGGCGCTCGAGCCGCACTACGTCCGGGCCTCCGAGGCCGAGCGAAACCCAAAGTTCCCTCCGCTGCCCGGCCCGGCGCCGGCGGCACGCATCCGAGGCGAGGAGAGCTGAGGCATGGACCGGAGCTGGGAGGTGGCGGTGGTGGGCGCCACGGGGGTGGTGGGACGGGAGCTGGTGGGAGCGCTCGCCCAGTCCGGGCATCCGGCGGACCGGGTGCGGCTCCTGGCGTCGGAGCGCTCCGCCAGCGAGGAGCTGCCGTACGGCGACGGCACGCTGGAGGTCGAGGTCGCCACCGCGGAGGCGCTGCGCGGGACCCGGCTGGCGCTCCTCGCCACCCCGGCCGACGTCTCCCGCACGCTGGCCCACGTCGCCGAGGCGGGCGGGGCGCTGGTGGTGGACGCGAGCCGCGCCTTCGTCTCGGACCTCAGGACCCCGGTGGTCTTCCCGCGCGTGCCAGGCGCTGGGCTGGGCCGCGTGCCGGGCGCCCGCCGCTTCCGCGTGCCGGGGCCGGTGAGCCAGGCGCTCCTCACCTGTCTCGAGCCGCTCCGGGCCGCCGCGGGTCTGCGGGAGGTGCACTGCTCGGCCTTCATCTCCTCCTCGGCCGCGGGGCGGGACGGGGTGGCCGAGCTCGAGCAGCAGACCGCGGGCCTCCTCACCTCGCGGGAGCTCGAGGCCACCCAGTTTCCCCACCGGCTGGGCTTCAACCTCGTCCCCCAGGTGGGCCCGTTCAGCGAGGGCAGTGGCTCGACGCTGGAGGAGCTGTCGTGGCGCGCCGAGACCGGGCTCCTCTGGGGCCGCGCGGCGCCGGCACTCGACGGCACGGCGGTGTGGGTCCCGACGTTCTACGGGGACCTGGTGCTGATGCACGTGCGCCTGGGGCGGCCGATGACGCCGGCCGAGGCGCGCCAGCTGCTCCAGGCCGCACCGGGGCTCAAGGTGCTCGACGTCCCGGCCGAGCGCGTCTACCCGATGCCGATGCTGGTCACCGCCGACGACGCCATCCACGTGGGCCGGATCCGCGCCTTCGCCGGGAGCCCCGACGCCCTGGAGCTGGTCGCGGCCATCGACAACGCCGGCGCCACGGCCCGGCTCTGCCTGGAGGTCGCCGAGCTGGTGACCCGGACGCCCGTGACAAATTGACACAGGCCGCCCCGGCCGGCTGTCGTGTTGACCGTCCCGGGCCCCTCGTTTCCCCTCGGTACGGGGCGCGACAGCTGGCCTCACCCTTGCTATCCCTCGGACGGATGCCCCCACCCCTTCGCGCGGGACTCCTGGTTCTCGTGCTCGCGAGCCCGGCCGCGTTCGCCCAGACCGTCACCCTGGGGTTCGCCGGGAGCAGCGTCACCACGAACAGCATCAACCAGGCGGACTGCAACAACGGCAACTCGGTGCGGGTGACCTGGACGGTGGACAGCGCCGTCGTGGGGGACGTCTGCAACAACATGCAGGTCTTCGTGACCAACAGCAGCAGCTGCCCGGACACGCCGAGCACGGGTTCGACCGATGGGGGGACGGCGGATCAGATCATCGGGACGGTCAGCATCACCGACCTCGCGGCCGGGACCGGCACGCTGGATGCCTACCGGATCGCCGACATGCCCGGGCTCGGGGGCAGCTGCCCCGATGGGATCGACATCAGCAACGCCGTCTGCGCCTCGGTCAACTTCCGGACCGTCGGAGCGACGACCTGCAGCCCGCTCACCAGCTCGACCAACCTCACGCTCCGCTACGACGCCAAGCCGCCCGTCCCACCGACGGTGAGCCTGCTCGGGCAGGACTCGAAGATCGTCGTGCAGCTGGGCAACAACGGAGAGTCGAGCGTCGCCTACTACCGGGTCGAGTACGCGCCGCTGCTCTCGACGAGCGACGCCGGCCCCGCGTGGCTCCAGGTGATTCCCGACCTGTCAGCGACGAAGAACAGCCAGACGATCACCGACCTGACCAACGACCAGCCCTACGTGGTCCGGGCCTACTCGCTCGACGAGGTCCTCAACCTGTCCCCGCCCTCCGCGGAGCAGACCGCGACGCCCCTGGCGTCCAACGGGTTCTGGGCCGAGTACAAGTCCGCCGGGGGACACGAGCTCGGAGGCTGCAGCGCCGCCGACGCGACGGTGCCCTCCCTCGTCGGCGCGCTGGTGGTGCTCGCCACGCTCCTCTGGAGGCGGCGATGAGGGCGCTGGCGATGCTGGCTCTCCTCGGCGCGGCGGGGGCGTCCGCCCAGACCGTCGTCCAGGTCAAGCAGGACGTGGTCCCGGAACCAAAACTGGGCTTCTTCCTCGAGCTGAAGCTCGGCACGCTGATCCCCCGCGTGGGGGACGAGCAGGGGCTCTCCTCCAACCCCTACCAGACGATCTTCCAGAACAAGAGCATGCTGTACGGGGGCGGGGAGTTCGGCTTCATCGCCTGGCACGGGTACGGAGCGGTGAGCGTCGGGTTCGCCGCAGGCTACGCGGAGAAGTACGCCCCGGCGCTGCTGGTGAGCAACGGGCAGCCGTCCACCGAGAAGACGGCGCTCATCCTCTTCCCCCTCCGCGTCCCCGTGTCCTACCGCTTCGACGTCACCTGGTCGCGGTGGCGCATCCCGTTCGTGCCCTACGTCAAGCTGGCGCTGCTGGCGACGCCGTGGAAGGTCACCAAGGGTGGCAGCACCGAGGTGGTAAACGGCCAGAGCGGGGCAGGCATCAAGTGGGGCTACGGGTTCACCGGGGGCATGGCGTTCGTCCTCGACGTGCTGTCCAGGCAGATGGCCAAGGATCTGACCAACGACACCGGCATCCGCCACAGCTACATCTTCGCGGAGTACAACCTCGACCAGCTCTCGGACTTCGGGAAGGTCGGCCTCAACCTGTCGGCCCGCTACTTCACCTTCGGGCTCGGCTTCGAGTTCTGAGCGTGGCGGTCACCGTCCTCTACTTCGCGGCGGCGCGCGAACGCGCGGGCACGGCGCAGGAGACGGTGGAGTGGGCCGGTGGACCGGTCCGGCAGCTCCTCGAGCAGCTCGCGTCGCGGCACCCCGACCTCCGCCCGCTGCTCCCGCACCTCCGGGTCGCGGTGAACCAGGAGTTCCAGCCGCTGGACGCCCCGGTCCCCGACCGGGCCGAGGTGGCGCTGGTGCCTCCCGTCGCGGGCGGCTCGGGCTGCTTCCGTCTCTCGGAGGCGCCGCTCGCGCTCGAGGAGGTGGTGCGCGCGGTCGGCGGACCGGAGCGCGGGGGCCTGGTGACCTTCACCGGCACGGTGCGCTCCGAGACGAAGGGCCGCCGGGTCCAGGTGCTGAGCTACGAGGCCTACCCCGGGATGGCCGAGCGCTCCATGGCCGCCATCGGCCGGGAGATCGAGGAGCGATGGCCGGGCAGCCGGGCGGCCATCGTCCACCGGGTGGGAACGCTCGTTCCGGGGGAGGCGGCGGTGGTCATCGCCGTCTCCGCGCCGCACCGCGCCGCGGCCTTCGAGGGCTGCCGCCACGCCATCGAGCGGCTGAAGGCGGACGTGCCCATCTGGAAGAAGGAGCGCTTCGAGGACGGCGAGGAGTGGGTCGGCCTGGGCCCGTAGCACCTCGTCCGCGGTGTCCGTCCCGGCGAGTGGTCTCGACACGGGCCATCGCCACGCGCCGAGACCTCGAGCTCCGTCATGCTGTGCTCCGCGCGCTCTGCCGCGCGCCGCCGGTCACTTCTTCGGCGGAGCAGGAGCGGGCGCCGGCGCGGGGGCGGGCGCCGCGGGCGCGGGGGTCGCCGCAGCCGGAGCGGGCGCGGCCGCAGCTGGAGCAGCCGCCGGAGCCGCGGCCTTCGGAGCCGCCGCAGCCTTCACCTGCGAGGACAGCGCCTTGCACGCCTCGCTCAGCTCGTCGTGGTGCTGGGTCAGGCAGTCCGCGAGCTTGCCCTTGGTGTGGGGGACCTCGGCGCAGAACTTCGCGATGTCCTCCTTGCACTCGCCGCCGGTGGACCGGATCTCGGTGAGCCGTGCCCGGCAGCTGTTGGACAGCTCGCCCTCGTGCTCGTTCAGGCAGCGGATACAGCGCGGCCCCCCCCGGGCTGAACTTCTGCGCAGAACGCCTCGGCGTCCTGCTTGCACGGCGAGCTCGACTTCACCGCGACCACCGGCGGGACGGCCGCCGCAGGGGCCGGCGCTGCCTGCGCGGCGGCCGGGGCAGCGGGGGCTGGAGTGGGAGCCGGGGGCTTCGTTTGTGCCGCCACCACGCTGACCGCCAGACAGGCACCGAGGACGACGCTTCGTCGCAAGCTCATTGGACCCTCTCTTGCAGACCTGGTTCAGGGAACAGCCAAACCTCCCAGGAGCCCCCGACCCGGGCCATCGGACCAAGGTCTCATGGCCTGACTCGAGCCCCGGAGGAGGAAATGGCTGCTCGACCCAGCGATGACGCCCCCGCCGACATCCGCTCCCGCGATGAGCCCGAAGCCCCCGCGGCCGCTGCTCCGCGGAGTGCTGAGCCCATTCGAGCGGGCCTCCGAGGTCCTCTTCGGCCTGATCATGGCCCTGACCATCACCGGGGCGCTGAGCGTGGCGCACGCCACCGAGCAGGAGACCCGGGCGCTGTTCGTCAGCACCCTGGCCTGCAACATCGCCTGGGGACTGGTGGACGGGGTGATGTACGTCCTCAACGCGCTCTTCGAGCGGGGACGGCGCTCGCTCGTCGTCCGCGCGCTGCGCGCGAGCCCGGACACCGCGGACGCCACCCAGCTGCTCACCGAGGTCCTCCCGGAGCCGTTCGTGGGCACCCTGAGCGGAGGAGAGGTCCGGGCGCTGCGGGAGAAGATCGCCGGACACCCCGAGCTGCCCGCCCGTCCGAGTCTGCACCGCGACGACCTGATCGGCGCGGTGGGCGTGTTCCTCCTGGTCGTGGCGAGCACCTTCCCGGTGGCGCTGCCCTTCTTGCTGATCGGCGATCCCGCGCTGGCGAAGGACATCTCGCGGGCACTGTCACTGGTGCTCCTCTTCCTCAGCGGCTTCGCCGTGGGCTGGTACGCGGGACTTCGCCCGGTGGTCGTCGGCCTGGCGATGGTCGGCATCGGCGTGGTGCTGGTGGGGCTCGTCTCGGCGCTGGGCGGATGAGACGCCGGCGCGCCACGGGGCTGCTGGCCTTGCTGCTCCCGGCGGTATCCCTCGCCCAGGGCGCTCCCGCGGCGGAGGAGGCGGAGAAGGCCTGGTCCTTCGGAGCCGCGCTGACCTGGTACTTCGTCCCCGACCAGGGGAATCACGGGGTGCCCACGGTCACCGCGGACCACGGGCCGTTGCACCTCGAGCTCCGCTACAACTACGAGGCGCTCCGGACCGCCTCGGTCTGGGTGGGGTGGAACTTCGAGTTCGGCGAGACCGTCACCTTCGGCCTCACGCCCATGGCCGGATGCATGCTGGGGGAGGCCGGGGGACCCGCCCTGGGCGTCCTGGTCTCCGTCGGCTGGGGCCCGGTCTCGTTCAGCTCGCAGGACGAGTGGGTCTCGGACCTGAAGGGAGGGACCGGCGGCTTCTTCTACGCCTGGACCGAGCTCGACGTGCGCCCGTGGGAGTGGCTCCGGGCGGGCGTGGTCGCGGAGCGCACGCGCGTGTTTCACACCGCCCGGGAGGTCGTCTTCGGGCCGCTCCTCGGAGTGACCGTGTGGAAGGTCGGTCTCTCCGCGTACTGGTTCCAGCCCGGAGGCATCGACCAGTACTTCGTCGCCTCCGTCGGGGTGAGCTTCTGAGAGGGGTCGCCGATGAAAGCGGCCCTGATGGCTTCGATGAACCCCGTGACGTGCTCAGCGCCCGAGCGTCATCGAGAGCACCTGCCGGACCTCGCCGTACGCGAGCCAGGCCACCGCGGCGACGCCGGCCAGCAGGCTCAGCGTCTGCAGCAGCGTCTGGACCCGCCCATCGACCGGACGTCCAGCGAAGGCTTCCCACAGGGTGAGCAGCATCCGTCCGCCGTCCAGCGCGGGGAGCGGCAGGAGGAAGAAGAGGCCCAGCGCGAGCGAGAGGGCCGCCAGCGTCCGGACGAGGGCGTCCACGCTCCTGCCGGCCGCCTCCGCAGCGCCCCAGACCAGCGCGCCGGCGGTGTGGTTCCGGGCCGCGCCGCCCCAGGGCTGGGCGAGCAGCTGGCCGGCCTCGTGGAGGATCCTCCGGAGCACCACCCCGGTGTGGCGCACCGCTTCCACGAGGGCCCGGCCCGGCCGGAGCCGCTCGAAGGCGTAGAGCTGTCGAAGCCCGATGCGTGCCCGCCCATCGGCATCGAGCCCGGGCTCGACCTCCAGGGAGAGCGTGTCCGGCCCGCGAGCGAGGCCCACCACGGTCGCGGTCTCCGAGGGCCGGCCGAGCGCCGCGACCAGCTCGGACCATCGATGGACGGGCGCGCCGTCCACCGAGACGATGCGGTCGCCCGGGTGGAAGCCGGCGCGCGCGGCCACCGAGCCCGGCTCGACCGCACCGACCACCGTTCCCACCGGGTGGTGGGTCCCGGCGGCGAACAGCCCCGCCAGCAGCAGCACCGCCACCACCCAGCTCCCCAGCGGGCCCGCGGCGAAGATGGCCAGCCTCCGTCCGACGGACAGGGTGGCGAAGGGGACGCCCGAGGCGCGGGTGGCATCGTGGGGATTCTCCCCCTCGAGCCGGAGCCACCCTCCGAAGGGGATGGCCCCCACCGCCCAGCGCTGGCCGAGCGCCCGGACGCTGAACAGCGGGGGGCCAATCCCGAAGGAGAAGACGATCGCCCGGGTGCCGAAGACGCGCGCGGCGAGCAGGTGCGCCAGCTCGTGCACGGCCAGGAGCACACCGAGGGCGAGCAGCGCGAGGAGGGCTCGCATGCGGTCCGTCCGGGAGCGTATCAGTGGTCCGCAGCCCGGGGGGACGGCGATTGAAGCCCCGGGGCGTGGTCTCTAGACTCGCCCGTCCGCTCGTGATGAACGCACGGATGGCACTCGTGATCCTCGCCACCTCCCTGGCCGGCTGCGGCGGAAGAACCCACGCCCAGGAGGAAGGGTGCTATGCCTTGCTGCCCGTGCGGCCCACCGGAATTCTTCGCGACGAGTGCCAGCTGCTGGCGGACGCCGCCGCGAATCTCGGCGCGCGGCTCACGCGGTCAGGCGACGTGGTGGAGCTCGACTTCCGGTTCACCAGCCCGAGCCAGGGTGCGCTGCTCGACGTGTCGATGGCCGGCCAGTTCTCCTACGACCAGGAGACGTTCAGCGCCGACGGAACGGCCTCGAACGTCCTCCTGCCCATCGAGGGGCAGGCCTGCCAGATCGATCTGGTCGACGTCCACCTGGACGCGACCTCGGACGCGGCGGATCGCTTCGAGGTTCTCGGGGGTGATCCGGATCAGCACCTTTACTTTTCGACCCGAGACCTGTGTGTGCCAGGCCTGGTTCGAGTACCAGGCCTCGCTGAGCAATTCTGGAAGCGCCTGTCCCTAGGAGCGTCGCCATGGCCGACTCAACCTCCCCGGAGATCACCTCGGTGCTCACCGAGGGTCGCGTGTTCCCGCCCCCACCTGAGTTCTCCCGCCGGGCGCACATCAAATCCATGGAGCAGTACCGCGAGCTGGCCGCGCAGGCCGAGCGCGATCCCGAGGGGTACTGGGGCGCGCGGGGCAAGGAGGAGATCTTCTGGAAGACGCCGTTCCAGAAGGTGCTCGACTGGAAGCCGCCGTTCGCCAAGTGGTTCGTCGGGGGGACCACCAACCTCTCGTACAACTGCCTCGACCGGCACCTCGCCACCCACGGCGGCAAGACGGCGCTGATCTTCGAGGGCGAGCCCGGTGACCAGCGCCAGCTCACCTACCGGGAGATGCACGCCGAGGTCTGCAAGCTGGCCAACGGGCTGAAGTCGCTCGGCGTCAAGAAGGGGGACCGGGTCGGCATCTACCTGCCGATGATTCCCGAGGCGTCGATCGCCATGCTGGCCTGCGCGCGGATCGGCGCGGTGCACTCGGTGGTGTTCGGCGGATTCTCGTCGGAGGCGCTCCGGGAGCGGATGAACGACGCCGGGGCGAAGGTGGTCATCACCTCGGACGGCGGATGGCGGAAGGGCGCGGCGGTCCCGCTGAAGGCGAACGTGGACGCGGCGCTTCCGGAGATGACCACCGTGGAGAAGGTCATCGTCGCCCAGCGCACCGCGAAGAAGCCGCCGGCCATGGGCGAGAAGGACGTGCTGTGGAGCGAGCTGGTGGCGAAGCAGCCGGCCACCTGCGAGCCGGAGTGGGTGGACGCCGAGCACCCGCTGTTCATCCTCTACACCTCGGGCTCGACCGGAAAGCCGAAGGGCGTTCTCCACACCACCGGCGGCTACTCGGTCTACGTCTCGCTGACCACTCGCTGGGTGTTCGATCTGAAGGACACGGACATCTACTGGTGCACCGCGGACGTGGGCTGGGTCACCGGGCACAGCTACGTGGTCTACGGGCCGATGATGAACCATGCGACGGCCTTCATGTACGAGGGCGCGCCCACCACCCCGGGGCCCGACCGCTTCTGGGACATGATCGAGCGGCACAAGATCTCCATCCTCTACACCGCGCCCACCGCGATCCGGGCGTTCATGCGGCTCGGGGACGAGCATCCCAAGAAGCACGACATGTCCAGCCTGCGGCTGCTGGGCACGGTGGGTGAGCCGATCAATCCCGAGGCCTGGATCTGGTACCGCGAGGTGATCGGCGGCAGCCGCTGCCCGATCGTCGACACCTGGTGGCAGACCGAGACCGGCGGAATCATGGTGACGCCGCTCCCCGGCGCGACGCCGACCAAGCCCGGGAGCGCGACCCTGCCGCTGCCCGGCATCAAGACCGAGGTGCTGGACAAGGACGGCAAGCCGGTGCCGCGCAGCTCGGGTGGGAAGCTGTTCATCACCCGGCCGTGGCCCGCGATGCTGCGGACCCTCTACGGCGACCCCGAGCGATACGAGAAGACGTACTTCAGCGAGATCCCCGGCGTCTACTTCACCGGCGACGGTGCGCGGGTCGACCAGGACGGGTACCTCTGGGTGATGGGCCGGGTGGACGACGTGGTGAACGTCGCCGGGCACCGGCTCGGCACCGCCGAGGTGGAGAGCGCGCTGGTCTCCGAGGGCCGCGTCGCCGAGGCCGCGGTGGTGGGCCGTCCGGACGAGCTCAAGGGCACCTCGCTGGTGGCGTTCGTCACCCTGAAGAAGGGCATCGAGCCGACCGCGGCGATCAAGCAGGCGCTGGCCGCGCACGTGGCGAAGGAGATCGGCGCGATCGCGCGTCCGGACGAGATCCGCTTCGCGGAGGGGCTGCCGAAGACCCGCTCCGGGAAGATCATGCGCCGGCTGCTCCGCGACGTCGCCGCCGGAAAGCAGACCACCGGGGACACGACGACGCTCGAGGACCTCAACGTCCTCGCCGCGTTGCGCAAGGACGAGGAGTAGCCCGGCCCGACCGGAGGGCGCTCGTCGAGGGGCTCGATGCCTCGCTCGGGCGCTAGTGCTCGTCCGCCGTGCAGTCCTTCGCCACGCGGAACGCCGTCGAGGAACCGGTCGACGTCCGGTGCCGGTCCTCGCCACATGGCCATCAGCGTGTAGATGCACTGGCCGGCGGCCACGACCTGGATGCGGATCTCGAGCCCCTGGGCGTGGAAGGCGCAGGTCTGGGCAGGGCGGCCGTCGCGGCGCTTGCCTCGCGCGTCGGTGGTGATGTCGTACCCCCGCGCGCGGGCGAACTCGGCGCAGAAGCCGTCGAGCACGCCCTCCGGGTCGAGCCGGCGCCCCGGGCCGGGCCGGCGCCGCTGCACCAGGAACGCCTGGTCCTCGGTCCCGCGCGACTCGACCGAGAGCAGGCGCTGGTTGCCCTCGGTCCGCTCGGCCTCGGTCCGCAGGGGCGGCGGGAGCTCGGCGCTGAACGTCCCGTCCGGCGCCTCGTACCGCGGCCAGGCCGGCTTGCAGCCCCCCGCGGCGAGGAGGAGCGCCAGCACCACCGCCTCTCTCCGGCGTTCAGCCATGGCGTGAGAGGTGGACGACCGCGGCCTCGAGCAGCGCGGCGATCCCCCGCTTCGAGGTGTGGACCAGCTTGCGCCGCAGCGGCGGAGGCCCGCCGGTGTAGAGCGTGCTCACGCGGTGATCGAGCTCCGAGCCGCCCCAGAGCAAGACGAGATCTGCCCAGTCCAGGTCCAGCCGGGCCTGGGCGAGCGTCCTTCGCTCGGTGCCGTCGACCAGGCGAAGCTCGAGCCGCCCGCCGAGGGCATCGCGCAGCTCCTCCCGCACCGACGGCGAGCCGCCGACGATGGTCAGGCGACGGATGCCCGAGCGCTGGCAGGCGGCGACCAGCGCCTCCTCGGCCCGGCGATTGTCGGAGCCGCCGCACGAGGCGCACGCGGTGCGATGGGCGGTGCGCACCGGCGTCCTGCCGGAGCGCTCCGCGGCCGCGGCGCAGGCCGGCGTCGCGCAGTGCTTGAAGAATCGCCCGTCGAGCGCCAATCGGGCGCGGTCCTCCTTCGCCGCGCTCATCCGCGCCTTGCCCGGCCGGGTGAGCCCCGCGGCCTCCAGCGCCTCGCGGGCGCGGGTCCGCACCTCCGGGAGGTCGAAGCCCTCGGCCGAGAGCCAGGAGTCGATGTCGACGTCATGGCTCACGGACCGGCCGGTTCCGGCGGAACCGGCGGCAGCTCGAAGAGCAGCTCCTGGATGGGCTCGAGCCCGAGCGCCTGGCGTACCGGCGCGAAGCTCCGCCGGTGGATGGGGCAGGCGCCGAGCGAGCGCAGCGCAGCCTCGTGCTGAGGAGTGGGGTATCCCTTGTGCGCGGCGAACCCGTAGCCCGGGTACGTCGCGTCCATCTCGGCCATGTGGGCGTCCCGGGTGGTCTTCGCCAGCACCGAGGCGGCGGCGATGGTGAGCGAGAGCGCGTCGCCGTGCACGATGCCCCGCTGCGGCACCGGGCACTCGGGGATGCGGCGGGCGTCCACCAGCACGAAGCTCGGGGGCAGCGGCAGGCCGAGGAGCGCGCGGCGCATCGCGAGGAGCCCGGCGTGGTAGATGTTCAGCCGGTCGATCTCCCCCACCTCGGCCACGCCCACCGCCCAGGCGACCGCGTCCCGCTTCAGCTCGCCGGCCATTCGCTCGCGGGTCTCGGCGTCGAGCACCTTGCTGTCGTCGAGCCCGCGCAGCTTGTAGTGCCGCGGGAGGATGACGGCCGCCGCGACCACCGGACCGGCGAGGGGCGCCATCCCCGCCTCGTCCACCCCCGCGACGTGCAGGTGGCCCGCCTCCCACAGGTCGACCTCGTAGCGGAGGAGGTTCCGGAGCCGCTGGCCCTCGGAGCGGTTCTTCTCCCGGCGGGCCGCGGATGGCGCGGGCCAGCTCCCGGGCCGCGCGCCGCGGGTCCTGCTCCAGGGCCTCCACGAGGCCCTCGGGGACCGGCCGCCCCCGCGTGAGGAACCGCTCGCGGAGCTGACCGATGGGCTGGGCGAGGAACCGCTCGAGGTCGGACATCGTGGCGGCCCGGAACGCTACACGCGTGGACCGACAGCGCGGAAGTGTCTCCAGACGCTCACTCGCCGGGCGCAGGAGCCTGGAGCAGCCCCCAGGCGTCCAGGTCGATCGCCGCCAGAACCGTCCGGTGTGCCAGGCAGCCGCAACGCGGTGTCCGGGGCGAGGGGCAGGAGCGCATCCAGGACTCGAGCCGGGAGAGCGGCCCTGGCCCGACCGGGTGCGCACGGACGTGCACCGACTCCGAGGAAAGGTCTCCGTGGCGCGACTCGGTCACCTCGGTGAGGCCCTCGAACCTGCAGCCGCCGCAGCGGGCGACCGCGAGCATCCGTTCGTCGGCCTCTTCCGGCGGCAGCTCCAGCACCAGCGGCGGATGCACCAGCGCGGCGCCGCACCGAGGACACCGGCCGGCGCCGCCGCCCGGGTGGCCCGGGATCCATCCAGGGCTCACCCGGCGCCGTCCAGCGGTGCGCCCGCCCAGCGCTCGAACGCCGCGCGCTGCGCGTCGGTGGGCGACTCGACCGGCGCGAGCCACACCGCATCCTCGGGACGGCGCTCGAGCGTCACCGGGACCTCGACCAGGAGATCACGCCGGAACACCGACACCCGGAGCACCTCTCCCGGGCTCCGGTCGTCGGCGCGCGAGACCAGCGCCGCGGCGTCGCCCTTCACCCCGTCCACCGCGATGACCTCGTCGTCGGGGTAGAGACCCGCCGCCTGTGCGGGGGAGCCCTCGAGGACGCTGGCGATGGCGTTGCCGCGCGCCACGATGCCGGTCCAGCCGCGCGCCCGCGTGTCGCCTTCCTTGAGCCGGGGCGGCGTCCCACCCTTGTCGCCCACCGACTCGCGGATGCGGGTGCGCACCCGGAGTCCCACGTGCTCGAGCGCCGAGGTGTCCAGCTCGTCGGTGCTGCGGAGCGCCCGGTCGAAGAAGGACCTGAGATCCGCGCCGGCCACCTCGGAGGCCGCCGCCTCCACTCCGTCCTCCGGCACGCCCTTCCCGTCGCCGTGGCGGCTCCAGAGGAGGCGCATCACGTCGTCGAGGCTCTTCGCGTCGCGGGTGCGGCGGCGGATCTCGAGGTCGAGGCACAGTGCCACCAGCTCGCCCTTCAGGTAGTACGAGACGGCGCTGTTGGGCGTGTGCTCGTCCTGCCGGTAGTACTTCACCCAGGCGGTGAGCGAGCCCTCCTCCAGCGTCTGCACCCGTCGGCCCGGCGTCGTGGCGAGCGTGGAGAACGCCTCGCCGAGCCGGATCAGGTAGCGCGCCGGGCTCATCCGTCCCGCGCGCCGCACCAAGAGATTGTCGTAGTACGAGGTGATGCCCTCGAACGCCCAGAGCAGGCGGGTGTAGCTCTCGCCCGAGTAGTCGAAGGGGACGAAGGCCCGCGGCTTCAGGCGCTTCACGTTCCAGAGGTGGAAGTACTCGTGCGAGGCGAGGGTGAGGAAGTCCTCCCAGCCCTTGGGGGTGGAGATCTGCGCCCGGGGGTAGACCAGCGCGGTGGAGGCGGCGTGCTCGAGCCCGCCGCGCCCCTTGTCCACCAGGTAGAGCAGGAAGAGGTAGCGGGGCATGGGGAGCCCGCCCCACAGCGCCGCCTCGGCGTCGCACACCGCGGCGAGGTCGGCCGCGAGCTTGCTCGCGTCCACCGTCCCGCCCCAGACCACCACCTCGTGCGGCACGCCGCCGGCCTCGAACCGGATGGGGCGGTGCGGGCCGATCTCCACCGGGCTGTCGACCAGCACGTCGTAGCTCGGGGCCTGCCAGCCGCCGTCGGTGCGCTCCAGCGCGGTGAAGACGGTCCACCCCGGAGGCGCGTCGACCGCCAGGTGGTACGGCGCGTCCCGGAGCGCCTCGGTGTAGAGGAAGAGCGTCGCCCCGTTGAAGAAGCCATGCGTCCCGTCGAGGTGGCTGGTCCTCACCGTGAGCTCGTTGGCGTAGACGCAGTAGCGCACCCGCGCCGGGCGGCCCTGCGGGCGGAGGCGCCAGGTCCGCTTGTCCACCCGCTCGGCCGTCACGCGCTCGCCGCGGTCGTCGGAGGCGGAGAGCTCCTGGACGTGACGGGCGAACTCGCGGACCAGGTAGCTGCCCGGCGTCCAGACCGGCAGCACGAGGTCGAGCACGTCGGCGGCGGGGAACTGGGCCTCCACCTCGAAGAGGTGCGAGTGGGGCCGGGGCATCGAGACGCGGTAGCGGACCGCTTCGGTCATGCGCCCCACGTCTAGCACCCGGGGGCAGCTCAGCGCGCGCGCAGGAGGATGGCGCCGAAGAACCCGTCGGTTCCATGGCGTCCGGGCGAGAGCCGGAGGAAGTCGCCGGTGCTGACCCTGGCGCCCAGCTCGGGGCCGAGCCGGTCGGCGGGCGGGACGGTGTGGAACCCCGGGTGACGCTCGAGGAACCAGGCCACCACCGCCTCGTTCTCCTCCTCGAGCACGCTGCACGTTCCGTAGACCAGGCGGCCGCCCGGG
Source organism: uncultured delta proteobacterium (assembly GCA_963776345.1). Classification (GTDB taxonomy): domain Bacteria; phylum Myxococcota; class Myxococcia; order Myxococcales; family Myxococcaceae; genus RPRB01. Next base: position 189,647 of record CAVZMH010000001.1, read on the forward strand.
CGCACCAGCGGCGCGAACTGGGCGAGGAGGGTGCGCTGGCGCTCCACGTGCTGCCCGAGCATCGCCTCGGTCAGGCGGTAGCGGGCGTCGGGCTTGCGGCGGAAGGTGCCGGTGCCGCTGCATGGTGCGTCGACCAGCACCCGGTCGGCCTTCTCCGCGAGGTCGGCGAGCGCCGGCCCGACCTCGGGGCCCGAGGCGGGGATGGCGCGGATGCGGACGTTGTGCACGCCGGCGCGGCGGGCCCGGCGCTTGAGCTCCTCGAGGCGCCGGGCGTCGATGTCGAGCGCGAACAGCTCGCCTCGGTTCCGCATCTGGGCCGCGAGCTGGAGCGTCTTGCCGCCGGCGCCGGCGCAGGCGTCCACCACGCGGGTGGGGGGCGCGTCGACGAGGAGCCCCAGGAGCTGGCTCCCCTCGTCCTGGAGCTCGAAGAGCCCTTCGCGGAAGCTGGGGAGCGCGAAGACGTTCTGCCTCGTCTCGAGGAAGAGCCCGAGCGGCGAGAGCGGCGTCTCGCGCGTCTCCACGCCCTCGGCACGGAGCCGGTCCCGGAGCGCGTCGCGGGTCGTCCGGAGGAGGTTCACCCGGGCGGTGAGCGGGGCCCGCTCGTTCATCGCCGCGGCCTCGAGCTCGGCGCGATCGCCGAACTCCCGGAGGAAGCGCTCGGCGAGGAAGTCCGGGAGCGAGGCGTCGAGCGCGAAGCGCTGGGGGCGAGGAAGGGCCTGGAGGGCGGCGGCGGCGGCGGGGAGCGCCTCGAGGACCTGCGACTCGTCCGGCCGGAGGCCGCTGGTCCTGGCCACGCGCTCGGCGGTCTCGCCGTGCAGCACCTGCGAGGCGGCGAGCCGCAGGAGGTCCTGCTGGGTGGTGGGGCGCCGCTCGAGGGTGGCGCCCGCGCGATCGAGGAGCGCGTCGACGGTTCGCTGCCGGCGGAGCAGGGCGTAGACGCGCTCGGCCACCGCCCGCCGCTCGTTCGAGTAGAGATGCCGCTTGGTCCGGAGCACGTGGTCGAGCGCGCGGTCGGCGAGCCAGCCCTCGTGGCGAACCGCGCCGTAGGCCTCCAGCGCCGCCTGCGTCACCAGGTCTTCCCGGAGGGGGCGCTCCGGCCGCTCCGCCCCGTCGTGGCGCTCGCGCCCCCGGAGGTGGCACGCCCGGAGGTGTCAGACACCTCGGACGAGGCCTGACGCGGGCGGCGGTCGCGCCGGCGGCCAGAGGACGGGCGAGTCACGGGCCTCAGTACCTCGGCATGCGCGGGTCCACGTCCACCGCCCACGCCTCGATGCCGCCGCGCAGGGACGCCGCGGGGATGCCCACCGAGTCCAGGAAGGCGGCCGCGTGGTAGCTGCGTACCCCGAGGTGACAGAGGACGACCAGCGGCCGGTCCGCCACCTCGCGGACCTCGTCCAGCCGCGCCGGCAGCTCGTGCATCGGCACGTGCAGCGAGCCGGGGAGGGACGCGACGCGGACCTCGTCCGGGTTCCGGACGTCGAGGATGAGGGGCCGCTCCACCTCGGGTCCCTCCAGGGCCCGGGCCAGCTCGCGCGCGCTCACCTCACGCACGGGCACCGGGCACCTCGCAGGTGGGCGGCTCGTCGGAGAGGGTGATGGTCGCGCCCGGACGGCAGGTGGGGCAGGCCGGATCGCGCCGCAGCGCCAGCTCGGAGAACCGCGTCCCCAGCGCGTCGAAGGTGAGCAGCCGCCCGACGAGCGGGGTGCCGATGCCCAGCAGCAGCTTCAGCACCTCGTTGGCCTGGACCAACCCGATGAGCCCGGGCAGCACCCCGAGCACCCCGGCCTCGGCGCAGGACGGCGCGAGCTCCGGCGGGGGCGGCGACGGGTACAGGCAGCGGTAGCACGGCCCCACGCCGGGGAGCAGCGTCGTCGCCTGGCCCTCGAAGCGGTACACGCTCCCGTGCACCAGCGGGATGCCCTCCTTCACGCAGGCGTCGTTGAGCAGGTAGCGGGTGGGGAAGTTGTCGCCTCCGTCCACCACCACCTCGAACCCGCGCACGATGCGCAGGACGTTCGCCGCGGTGAGGCGCTCGGGGAAGGTGACGACCTTGAGCTCGGGGTTGAGCGCGGTCAGCGCGTCCCGCGCGCTGTCGGTCTTGGGCCGCCCTGCGTCCGAGCTCCGGTGGAGCACCTGCCGCTGGAGGTTGCTCACCTCCACCACGTCCGAGTCGACGATGCCCAGGGTCCCCACGCCCGCCGCGGCCAGGTACAGCGCCGCGGGCGAGCCGAGCCCCCCGGCGCCGAGCAGGAGCACCCGAGACTCGAACAGCTTCGTCTGTCCGGCCTCGCCGACCTCGGGCAAGGAGAGGTGCCGCCGGTAGCGCGCCTTCTGGTCGGCGCGCAGCTGGGTGGGCCGCACCCGCGGCAGCCCGAGGTCGCTCCAGCGACCGAACCCGCCCGCGAGCGACGAGACCCGGGCGTACCCGAGCTCCTGGAGCGTGCGGCCGGCGAGGAGCGACCGGACCCCGCTCGCGCAATAGAGGACGATCTCCCGCTCGCGCGGCACCAGCCGTTCGATGCCGAGCTCGAGGTTCCCCCGGGGGAGGAGGAGCGCGCCGGGGAGGTGCCCCTCCGCGGTCTCGTCCGGCTCGCGCACGTCCAGCAGCAGGGGCGCGTCCGCCGAGTCGAGCCGCCCGGCCACCGCCTCCGGGCCGACTTCGGGGACGGCGGCGCGGGCCTGCTCCAGGACTTGACGGAAGGTGGGCATCGGCGGCCGCCTGCGTATAACAGACGCGGGCCGGACGGCCAGGAGGCCTCACGGGGATGACGCTCGACGGACGGGTGGCGCTGGTGACCGGAGGAGGCATCCGGCTGGGCCGGGCCATCGTGCAGGCGCTGGCCGGCGACGGCGCCACGGTGGCGGTGCACCACCACGGCTCCGGGGAGGCGGCGCAGGGGCTGGTGGCCGAGCTCCGGAAGGCCGGACGCCGCGCCGAGGCGTTCCGGGCCGACCTCACCGACGACGCCGAGCTCGTCGCGCTGGTCCCGGAGGTCGAGCGCTCCCTCGGGCCGGTCTCGGTGCTGGTCAACAGCGCGGCGCGCTTCACCCGGGCCACCTTCCTCGACACCGACGCGGCGACGCTCGACGCCGAGTGGCGCCTCAACGCCCGTGCGCCGTTCCTCCTCACCCGCGCGGTGGCCCGGGGCATGGTGGAGCGGAAGGACGGGGTGGTGGTGAACGTGCTGGACATCGGCGGCGCGCTGGTTCCTTGGCGCAACTACTCCGCGTACTGCATGACCAAGGCGGCGCTGCACATGCTGACCCAGGTGCTGGCGCTCGAGCTCGCCCCGCACGTCCGGGTGAACGGCGTGGCGCCGGGCACGGTCCTCCCCCCCGAGTCACTTTCACCCGAGGAGCGGGAACAGCTCCGGTCCCGCATCCCGATGCAGCGCTTCGGCACGCCCGAGGACGTGGCCGAGACGGTGCGCTTCCTGGTGGCCGGGCCGGACTTCATCACCGGCCAGGTGGTCGCCGTGGACGGGGGGCGGCTCCGGGGGAGCCGCTGAGCCAGGGCGGATGGGGGCCCACCCGTGGAAACCCGGTCCCGCCGTGGATATACAGGGGCCATGGACACCTCGACCGCCACCCCCGCGGCTCCCGCCCCCGCTGCCACGCCGGCGTTCCCGTTGAAGCTCACCGCCCGTGCGGTCGAGCAGGTCAAGGCGGTGCAGAAGGCGCAGGGCTTCGAGGGGTACTACCTCTCGATTCGGGTCGCCCCGGCAGGCTGCAGCGGGTTCGGCTACGACCTCGATCTGGTCAAGGACATCTCGGCCAACGACGTCGTCGGCGAGCAGGACGGGATCCGCCTGGTCACCGACGCGCTCAGCCAGCAGTACCTGGCGGGGACCGAGGTCGACTACGTGGTGGGCACCACCACGGCGGGGTTCAAGTTCGAGAACCCGAACGCGAAGAGCACCTGTGGTTGCGGTACCTCGTTCTCCACCTGACCTCCCGGGCTCAGGGCTCGAGCAGGCGCTGCCACTCGCGCACGCTGTCCCTCCGGCCGAGCCGCTCCTTCCGGCGCAGGTGAGCGGCCTCGAACGCTGCCCGCTCGTCGGCGGTGTCCAGCCTGAGCGGCGGCACCTCCGCCCGGCTGCCGTCCGGGTTCAGCGCGACGAAGGTGATGAGGGCGGTGGTGGTGAGGTGCTGCTCACCGGTGAGCGGATTCTCGGCCGTCACCCCCACCCCGATCTCCATCGAGCTGCGGAACGCGGCCAGCACCCGCGCCCGGAGCGTCACCACCCAGCCGACGCGGATGGAGGCGTGGAAGTGGAGGTCGTCCATGCTCGCGGTCACCACCGCGTGCCGGCAGTGCCGTCCCGCGGCGATCCCCCCGCACACGTCGATCCACTCCAGCACCCGCCCGCCGAACGCCGCGTTGAGCGGGTTGGCGTCGGAGGGGAGGATCATCTGCATCATCACCGCCACGCTCTCGGAAGGGCTCTTGGGCTCCATGCTGGGAGTGCTCTCTAGCCCAGGACCTCGCGGAGCAGATCAGGTCTGTCGGTCATGATGCCCCCGACGCCGATGCCGACCAGCGCCCGCATCGTCTCCACGTCGTCGACGGTCCAGACGTTCACCCAGCGGCCCAGGCGGTGAGTGGCCTCGAGGAACGGCCCGTCCACCAGCCGGACCTCGCCGTAGTCCAGCGGCATGTCCAGGACCTGGAACCTCGGGTCGTCGGGCGCCTCGGCGCCGGACTTGATGGCCAGGACCAGCTGGGTGAGCGCGTCGCGGGGATAGAACGCGCAGACCTCGGGCGCCGCCTCGACCAGGCGCTCGGCGAGCGGATCCAGCTCGCTCCCGAGGCAGACCCGGCCCACCGCACCTTCGGCCCGGAGCAGGGTGGCGATCGCCGGCTCGACGCCCGGCGCCTCCGCCTTCACCTCGACGTTCAGCCGGAGCCCGGGGAACGACCGGAGCACCTCCACGAAGGTGGGCACGCGCACGCCCTGGTCCCGGAACGGGTGGGTGCGTCCGCCGTCCGGTGAGAAGTGAAACCCGGCGTCGAGCCGCTGGAGCTCGGCCAGCGTGTGGTCCGCGATGCGCCCGTGGCCGTCCGTGCAGCGCTGGAGGGTCGGGTCGTGCGAGACGACGAGCTCGCCGTCGCGCGTGGCGTGCACGTCGAGCTCGAGCATGTCCGTCCGCCAGCGGTCCACCGCCGCCCGGAACGCGGCCAGCGTGTTCTCCGGGGCGAGCAGCGCCCCGCCGCGATGGGCGATGTGCAGGGTGGGGCGGAGCCCCTCGAGGAAGGGGTGGCGCATACGACCTCAGTGTCCGCTCTTCGGCCGTCCTGTGCTCCTCCGATGTGACGTCCGGGCCCGGTCTCGCAAGCGGCTGGAATTCCAGGGGCTGGCTCTCCCGGGAGACCGGCACGTACAATTCGAGGGCTGGCCATGGCACGCCCGCGGACGCACAAAAACATCGTCAAGAAGAGGACTTACGCGTCAGGGCGACTCGCCGTGGTCCGGTCCCGTCTGCCGGAACCGCAGCGGCTGCTCCGGGTGTGGAAGCGCGTCCTCGAGCGGAGGCTGCGGGCCCGCCTCCGGTCCGAGGTGTTGGTCGAGGTTCACGACAACACCCACACCATGGTGACCTTCGAGCGGGTCCGCGGCGGCTGGCGCCTCCGCCTGCACCACATGTTCCTCGCCGCGCCCGAGGAGGTGGTGACGGCGCTCGCCGAGTTCGTGCGCTCCGCCGACGCGCGGAGCTCGGCGGTGCTCGACCGGTTCATCGAGCGGAACAAGGCCTTCATCCGGCGAGTCTCCCCGGCCCAGCTTCGCCGGCGGCTGCGCATCGAGCCGGTGGGCCGCCACCACGACCTCTCGGCCATCTTCGCCGCGCTGAACCGGCGCTACTTCGCCGGGCGCATCGCCGCGACCATCACCTTCGGCCCGGCGCCGCGCAGCCGGCGTCCACGGAAGAGCATCAAGATGGGGAGCTACTCGGCGGACTCGCGCGTGATCCGCATCCATCCGGCGCTCGATCAGCCGAAGGTGCCCCGGTACTTCGTGGAGTGGATCGTCTTCCACGAGATGCTCCACCACGTCTACCGCGCCCGCGTCGGCGACGACGGCCGGCGGTGCGTGCACCCGCCCCAGTTCGTGGAGCACGAGCGCCGCTTCCACGATTTCCACCGCGCCCAGGCCTGGGAGAACGAGAACCTCGACCTGCTGCTCCGGGCCCGCGTGGGCTAACCGAGCGGACAGGCGTGGCCAGGGATCATCACGGGCTCGCCCGCCCGGGAGCGGTCCCGAGGGGGCTCGGGTGCTCCCGCGCCTCGAGCCTTCGTGGGTCCTCGCCTGTCCCGTCGAGAGCAGGACCACCCCGGCCACCTCCACCACGAGCCCGGGGACGAAGCCCGCGGGGACCCGCTCACCGAGGACCCACACCCCGGCGAGCGCCGCCAGGGCGGGCTCGACGGCGCAGAGCGCGGCGACGCGGGTCGCACCGAGCCGGACGATGGCCGTGCCCTTGGTGAGGTAGGCGCCGTAGGTGCAGACCAGCGCCAGCAGCGCCAGCGCGCCGAGCGTCCCCGATGGGTGGGCCGGGATCCGGGCGGAGGGCAGGAGCACCAGCGCGGAGGTGGCCGTGGCCAGGGCGAGCGCCCGCGGCGAGCCGCTCGCCCTCCCCAGCCGCGCGCTCCCCACGTAGAACAGCGCGTAGGCCACCGCGGCCAGCGCGGGCGGGAGCAGCGCCGGCCAGGCGACCTCGCCGGGCCGCGGCGCCCCGGTGGCCACCCAGACCCCGCTGACGCTGACCAGCGCTCCGGCCAGGCGGCGGAAGGTCGGCGGCTCGCCGAGCACCAGCCAGGAGAGCGGAACGACGAAGGCCGGCGCCGCCTCGGCGATGGCCGTTCCCAGCGAGACTCCCGCCGTGCGGAGTCCCCACTGGTACGAGGCGGAGAGCCCGGTCAGCAGCACGCCCCCGAGCACCATGGCCCCGCGCCTCTCGTCCCGCCGGAGTCCCGGTGCGCGCGCCAGGCGGGCGTGCAGGAGGAACACCGGTGCGGCGAGCGCTGCGCGCCAGAACGAGATCTGCAGCGGCCCGAGGCCGTCGGCGGCGGGCACGGTGCTCAGCAGCCCGAGCGAGGCGGCGAGCACCGCGGAGAGGAGCGCGAGCAGGGTGCCCACGGTGCGGCTCAGCGCTGGAGGCGGAGGGTGCGGATCTGCTCGACCTCGAGCACCTCGGCGAAACGGTCCGCCAGCGAGGCCAGCGCGACCTCCTTCACCACTGCGGCATCGACGGGCGGCCGACCGAGAACCCCGGGGAGGGTCCGGGTGGCGGTCGCATCGGCCGCGACGATGACCTCGTAGCCGAGCACCGCGGCGTCCCGGGCGCTGGTGTCCACGGCGAGGTGGGTCATGATCCCGGCGAGCACCACCGTCCGGATCCCGAGCGCCTTCAGCTGTGCGTCGAGGTCGGTCCGGGAGAACGCGCCGGCGACGTGCTTGACCATCAGCACCTCCCCGGGCCGGGGGCGGAGCGAGGGGAGGAGCTCCACCGTCGGCGATCCGGGGGCGAAGAGCATCGAGCCGGGGCGGGTGACGTTCTGGACGTGGATGACGTGCACCCCCGAGGCACGGGCCCAGGCGAGGAGGACGCCGGCGCGCTCCACCGCGGCGGCGGCGGTCGGGATGGGCAGCTTCCCGGAGACGAACTCCTCCTGGAAGTCGACCAGGACCAGCGCGGTGCGGGCCGGGTCGATGGCCTCGGTCGGGGGGACCTTGTACATCGCCCGCAGGGTGGTGGGTTCGGCGGCGGCTCCCGCGGACGTGCCGAGGGACGCGCCGAGGAGGGACACGGCGACGGGGGAGAGCCAGGAGTGGGTTCGGTTCATGGCCCCTGGATGCCCGCGAGGGCCGCGCCCACGCCAAGGCGATGGCGCCTGGCCGGCATGCATGGCTGCAGGGTCAGCGGCCGGCGCGCGACGGGGAGAGTCCGGCCGCCACGAGGCAGTCCTGCACCCACGCGGCGACCGCGCGAACCCTTCCCGCTGCCTGGAGCTCGCGGTGAACCACCCAGAAGAGGTCTCGCTGGACGCCGGTGTCGAAGAGATGGACGAGCCCAGGCTCGCTCCCGGCGTACCAGGTGGGCAGGACCGCGATCCCCACGCCGGCTCGCGCGGCGGCAGCGAGCGAGGGGACGCTGTTGGTCCGGAACGACGTCTCGCCGGGCGCCGCGGAGAGCCACGCTCCCTCGGGTGTCCCGGCGAGCTCCTGGTCGAACCCCACCAGCTGGTGCGTCGTCAGCTCGCCGAGGGACCGCGGCGCGGTGCGGTGCGCGAGGTACGTCTCCGAGGCGAAGGCGGCGTAGCCGACGGAGGCCAGCTTCCGGGCCACCAGCCCCGGCTGGTCCGGGCGGGCGAGCCGGAGCGCCACGTCCGCCTCGCGCCGGGGAAGGCTGAGCGCCCGGTTGTCCACGTGGAGGGAGAGCCGGACTCGCCGGGTGCGTCTGGAGCAGCTGCGGCAGCCGGGGCGCGAGCAGCCGGCTGGCGATGGACTCCAGCGTGGTCAGGCGCACCGGACCCGAGGCCGCGGCGTCGGTCGCGTCGATGGCGCGGCCCAGCGCGAGCGCCTCCTCCTCCATCCGCTCGGCCCGGAGCCGCGCCTCCGTACCCGCCGGGGTCAGGACCGGACCGTCACGCCCTCGCCGGAACAGCCGGGTCCCGAGCGCGGCCTCGAGCGCGCTGACCCGCCGGCCCACGGTGGTCTGGTCCACCCCCAGCGTCCCCGCAGCGGCGGTGAAGCTCCCCGAGCGGCAGACGGCGAGGAAGACCCGGATGTCGCCCCAGTCGAGCATCCGGTCGGTCAGGGAAGGATGAGACCGCCCGGGCTCCGCCTCTCGCCGGGCGGAGCCTCGGGGTCGGGCGCGGCGCCGGCGCCCTCCTCGCGCGTGCCACGGGGGGCCTGGGCCGCCCCGCGCGCACCCCGGCGGGTCATCAGCGCCAGCACCTTGACGAACAGCTGCTCGGCGAACGGGGGGAAGAGCCCCGCCGAGGCGTGGAACAGCCGCCGCGCAGTGGCCCGTGCCACCCTGGCCGGCTGCTCCGCGCCGCGCCGCTCGAGCGCCGGCGCCACCGCCCAGAGCCGGCGGGCGTAGAGCCGCCGGTGGGGCGCGTCGAAGAACTCCTCGGCCTGGCTGCGGACCCGCTCCCGGAGCGCCTCGGCCTGCTGCTCGGGGCTGAGGGCCAGCGGGCTGGTGCGCAGCTCGTCGAGGCGGAGCGCGAGCCGCTTCAGCTCGGGCTCGGGCGGGAGCCAGGCGGCGAGCTCCGGCTCCCGGTGCAGCGCCCCGCTCTCCACGGTCAGCGCCGCGTCGCCCTCGTCGGGGAGGGGGAGAGGGGGAAGCTCGGCCGCCGCCGCCTCGATGCCGAGGTGCCGGAGCGCCAGGTCGCTGTCGGGAGGGAAGGGCGTCCGGGAGGCCAGGTTGCAGCGCACGGCCTCGGAGAGCAGCGCCCGGCCCTCCTCGGCCGACAGCGGGAGCAGCCGCTCCATCTCCGGGCTCCGGGTGAGCTTCCGCCAGGCGCTGCGGCCCATCTCGGCGCGGCTGAGCGAGAGCAGGCCCAGCTCGTCCGAGACAAGCGCCTCGATCACCTCGACCCCCCCGCGCATGGGCCCCGCGAGGAGCAGGGCGCGCTGTCCCGTCCCGTCCGGGACGCTGGCGAAGCCAGGGAGCGACTCGGCCGGCGGCGGGGGAGCGGGAGCCGGCGCCTCCGGCGGACGGGCGCGCTCGGCGACCGTCACCCCGGCGGAGCGCAGCCGGTACAGGGCACGGCGCGCCGCCTTCGCCACCTCGCGATCGGCGGAGCCCGAGAGCTGCTCGGCGGGGCCCGACCGACGCATCTCCACCGCGGCCTCGAGCACGGCGATCGCCAGCTCCGCCGGGAGCGCCCCGGCGTCCGCGGTCTCGCCCGCGAGGGTCCTCCGGGCCAGCTCCCAGTCCTCGCCCAGCACCCCCTCGGGGGCGGCCTCTCCGGCGCGCAGCGCCTCCGCCAGCTCGTCGGTGTTCATCGGCTCCGGTTCTCCAGCCAGGCCATACCACCCGCGGTGTCGACGGGGGTCACCTCCGTCCCGAACCGGGCGCCGAAGACCGCCCTCGGGTCGACCCCCCGGACCAGGAAGTGGCTGTACGCCGGGCCCATGGTGTCCCAGCGGAACCCGTCCGGCCGCCACTCGCTGGGGAAGGTGGGCGGGGGCGTGCCGCGGTAGCGGATGGGCGAGTGCGGCGTCCGGGCGAAGCTGAAGTTGGTGATGCCGCCCCGCAGGCGCGCCGGGACCGCCGCCGCGTGGAGGAAGACCGGATGGCGCACCACGCGCGAGCCCGGATCGAACACCAGGCCCATGATGCGGGGGCCGGGCGGCGTCTCCTCGGCGAAGCGGAGGAGCGGGGCGGCCTCGAGGTCGAACGCCCGGAAGCCCATGCCCAGCGGCACCGCGAGCACCAGCGCCGCCACCGCGCCCGCGCCGAGGAGCAGCGGGCGGAGCCGCGCGGCGAGGGGCGGCAGCGCGGCCACGGCGAGCGGCGCGGCGAGGTGCGCGTAGCGCGTGTTCAGGTAGTAGACGGCGCCGCGGATGTCGAAGGGCAGGGCGAGGAACAAGAGCCCCGCGAGCAGGGCGAGGCCTGGGAGCCGCCACCGCTCCACCGGCCCCTCGCGGGAGCTGGAGCGCTGGCCGGCGATCCACAGCGCGAGCGCGACCACCGCGACCGCGGTCACCGCCCGGAGGCCCCAGCGGTCCGAGCCATCGCGCAGGAGGTTGGCGAGCACCTCGGGGAACTCCTGGACGTTCTGCCGGAAGGGCTTGAAGGAGAGGTTCCGCGCCGAGAGCAGCGGGCCCCAGGCCTTCCAGGGCGCACCCTCCTCGACCTCGGCCGGGGCGAGCAGTCGCCCCGCGCCCCACACCAGGAACAGCAGGGCCGCCGGCAACGTGGAGAGCACGGCGGGCAGCCGCGGGCGCAGCGTGCGCCGGGTCGCGTCCTCGGGCACCCGGGTGGTGAGCAGGAGGAAGGGGAGCGCGAGCGCGAGGAACAGGAACCCCTGCACGTGCATCAGCACCACGGTGAGCAGCACCCCGGCGTGGGCCGCTGCCCATCGCCGGCGTCGGTCTGCGTCGGCGAGCGCGCGGACGAACAGCCCCGCGGCGAGCAGGGCCAGGACGAACGAGGCGCTGGAGTTGACGAAGCCCCAGCCGAAGCTGTCGCCGTAGCCGAAGGGCACGGTGAGCACCGCCGGCCAGCGCGGCCGCCCGAGCGAGCGGAGGAGGAAGGCCATCGCCAGCGGAAGGCCGACGACCATCGCGGAGAGGAAGAATCGGTTCGCCAGCTCGAGCGGTACGAGCCAGGAGAGCGCGGACACCGAGACGTAGTAGCCGAGGTACGGCGTCAGCTCGGCGCGCGCGGCGAACAACCGCGGGTAGAGCGTGGTCGGGTCGTCGAGCCGGTGGAGCACCGAGATGAGGTGCAGGTGCTGCGGCAGGTCCACCATCGGCAGCTGGCGCGCGCACCAGAGGGGGGCGACGCCGGCCAGCAGGGCCAGGGTGAACGCCGTGCGGGCCACCCTCGGGTCGCCGGCGGTCACGTCCCCGCTTGCTGCGACACCAGCACCGGCCACCCGCTGGCCATGGACTCGCGGAGGAAGGCCGCCAGCCGCCGCCGGGTCAGGTTGACCGACGCCTGCATCGGATCCACCAGCGCCTCCTCGCCCGCGCTTCGCTCGCGGCGGAGCGAGACCGGCTCTCCGCACCGCTCGCAGCGGATGCTCACGTCCCTCACCAGCCCGAGCGGGACGGCGTACCGGGTCGCGCAGCGCTGGCACTTCCAGACCAGGGCCCGCTCCCCCTCCTCGGCGGCGGCGAGCGACCTCGAGCTGGTCCGCCATGCGGAGGATGGCGGGGAGGTCCTGGGGCGGCTGCGCGAAGACCAGCGAGGGCGAGGCCTGCGGGCCCGGCGCTCCCATCCGCGGAAGGTTCTCGGAGGCGAACATCTGGGTGAGGCGGTCGCGGACGCGCTGGTCCCGGAACTCGACCCCGGCCACGGCGCGGTCGATCAGTCCCGCGCTCGCCGGAAGCTCCGGCTCCATGACCGCGTCGGGAGGAAGCAGCTGCGGCGGCGCGACCAGCCGGTGGCTGGGGATGGAGAAGAAGCGGATGCCCACGATCAGGAGAAGGGTTTACCCTCGCCCGTCTCCGGGAGCAAAGGTGCAGCGCGGGCCGCCGCTCAGGACCAGTCCAGCATCCGCTTCAGCGGCTTGTAGGCCGCGAGCCGGAGCGCCTCGGGCATCACCAGCTCCGGGGACCGCTCGGCCATGCAGCGCCAGAGCTTCTCCAGGGTGTTCATCTTCATGTACGGGCACTCGTTGCAGCTGCAGCCGTTGTCCGGAGGCGCGGGGATGAAGGTCTTTTCCGGAGCCCGGGTCTTCATCTGGTGGAGAATTCCCGCCTCGGTGACCACGATGAACTCGCGCCTGGGGCTCTTCAGCACGTGTTCGAGGATGCCCTTGGTGGAGCCGATGTAGTCGGCGTGCTGGAGCACCCGCTCCAGGCACTCGGGGTGCGCCACCACCTCCGCGTCCGGATGTTGCACCTTGAGCTGGACGAGGAGCTTCTCGCTGAAGATCTCGTGGACGATGCAGCTGCCCGGCCAGAGGATCAGCTCCCGCCCGCTCTGCTTCTGGACCCAGCGCCCGAGGTGCTGGTCGGGGGCGAAGATGATCGGCCGGTCCCTGGGGGCCTTCTCCACCATCTTCACCGCGTTGGACGAGGTGCAGATGACGTCGCTCATCGCCTTCACCTCGGCGGAGCTGTTGACGTAGGTGACCACGAAGGCGCCGGGGTGCTTGGCCTTGAACGCGGCGAAGGCTGCCGGAGGCGTCCGATCGGCGAGGCTGCAGCCGGCCTGGAGGTCGGGGAGGAGAACCTGCCGGGTGGGATTGAGGATCTTCGCCGTCTCGGCCATGAAGTGCACGCCGCAGAAGACGATGACCCGCGCCTCGGTGCGCGCGGCCTCCTGCGCCAGGGCCAGGCTGTCCCCGATGAAGTCGGCGACGTCCTGGATGTCGCTCTCCTGGTAGTAGTGCGCGAGGATGACCGCGTTGAGCTCCTTCTTCAGCGCGCGGATCGCCGAGTCGAGCTCTGTGGGAGCGGGCGTGAAAGGCATGCCGGCGTGACTCCTTCTGCCGCTCGCTTAACCGCCCCGCGTCGAGACTTCCAGCGCCGGGGAGAGGAGCGGGCCCGAGGATGACCGCGGCGACCGCCCGGGAGCGGACCGTCCTCGGACATCCGCGGGGGCTGTTCCTGCTCTTCGCCACCGAGGCCTGGGAGCGCGTCCAGTACTACGGGATGCGGGCCTTCCTGGTCCTGTACCTGGTCGACCGGGTGCACGGGCTCGGATGGAGCGAGGCGCGCGCGCTCACCCTGTACGGCTGGTACACCGGGCTCTGCTACCTCAGCACCGTCGCCGGTGGCTGGGCGGCGGACCGGGTGCTGGGGCAGCGCCGGGCGGTGGTCATCGGCGGGACGCTGATGATGCTGGGGCAGCTCCTCTGCGCGCTGAAGCAGGAGCCGCTGCTCTACGCCGGCGGCGCGCTGCTCATCGTCGGAAACGGGCTCTTCAAGGCCAACATCTCCACCATGGTGGGGCAGCTCTACCGCCCCGGCGACCCGCGGCGGGACGGCGGCTTCACCATCTTCTACGTGGGCATCAACCTTGGCGCGGCGGTGGGCCCGCTCCTCTGCGGCACGCTGGCGGAGAAGGTGGACTGGTCGCTCGGCTTCGCCAGCGCCGGGCTGGGCATGGCGGTGGGCGTGGGCGTGTTCCTGCTCCTTCGCGGGCGACTTCTCGGGGAGGGCGTGGGCGCGCCGCCCCGCGAGCGACCGAGGACGGCGGCGGGACTCCGCGCAGGTGGCCCTCTCACCCGCGAGGAGCGCGACCGGATCGTCGTCATCTTCGTCCTCACCTTCTTCGTCGCCATCTTCTGGGCAGGCTACGAGCAGGGTGGTGGGCTGATGAACCTCTTCACCGACCGCTCCACCGACCGGATGCTTCTCGGCCACGAGATCCCGACCACCTGGTTCCAGGCGGTGAACTCGGGGTTCATCTTCCTGCTCGCTCCGGTCCTCGCCGCGCTGTGGCCGCGCCTGGCCCGGGTCGAGAAGGAACCGTCCACCGGGCGGAAGATGGCGATGGGGCTCCTGGCGGTGGCCGCGAGCTTCGTCCTGCTCTTCGTCGCGGCGCAGCGGGCCGAGGCGGCGGGGAAGGCAGGGATGCTGTGGATGGTGGGCGCTTACTTCCTGCAGACGGTCGGGGAGCTGATGCTGTCCCCCGTCGGGCTCTCGATGGTGACCAAGCTCGCCCCGGAGCGGTACGCCTCGGCCCTGATGGGGGTGTGGTTCCTCTCCAACGCGGCGGGGAACAAGCTCGCGGGCAGCATCGGGGCCCTGGCGGAGGGACACGGCGACGCGGCGGTGTTCCTGGGCATCGCGGTGGTCTGCGCGGCGGCCGGGGCGATCCTGTTCGTGCTCGGCCCGGCGCTCCACCGGATGACCCACGGGGCGGAGGACACGTCGCCAGAGCCCGCGCCGGCCTCGGCGCCCGTCATCTCCTGAAGCCTCAAAGCCGGGTGTCGGGGAAACGCCGCGCCGGCCAGCCCTCGACCTCTTCGGGATGGTAGTTGAACGTCACTTCTTGAGAGTCTTGCAGTAGGCGAGGACGTCCCGGATCTGGGCGTCGGTCAGCTTCGTCTGGAAGCTCTTCATGCCGTTCGATTTTCCGGCCGCCTTGGAGCCGAACTTGATCGCCGTGAACCACTCTTCGTCGTTCGGCGTCGCGGTCATGAAGCTGGTGGGCTTGGGGTCGAGAAATGTCGAGGAGGGTCCATCGCCCTTGCCCTTGGGCCCGTGGCAGATGACGCAGTGATCCGAATAGATCAGCTGCCCCGCGTGGAGATCCTGAGCCTGCGCCGTCGAGGCTCCGACCAGTGCTGCCACGAGCCACCATGTCTTTCGAGACATCAACCCTCCTCGAGCGCCCGCGGTTCCACCGCAGGACCGTTGAGACTTGCTGGCGACGCTACATTCCCAGCTCGGCGCACGGCCAGCGCAACGGTCCGTGGAGCCATCGCCAGGGGCGGCTGATGCACCCCCCTGGCAACAGCGGACCTGGACGCTAGACCCTCGCCGACGAGACAGCGGGAACTTGCGCCGAGGCGGTCTGAACGTAGCTGCCATAGAGCGCGCCGGACCCACCGACACCGAGCAGGAAGAGGATGACGCCGGCGACGATGAGGCCGAGGCCCTGGTTCTTGACCGACGAGGAGAAGAGCGTCGAAGCGGCGGTGGCGGACATGGCGGGCTTCCTTTCGAAGTGGATCCGGGAGAGGACCTCGTTGCCCGGTACGCCCGGTCCTCACTGCATCGGTGGGGCCACTCTCAAGTCACCGGAAACGCTGAGGAGCCCTCGCCCCGTGTCGCCAGCTGCGCAACACGCTGTCCGGAAACGTGTCGCGCCGTGCTGCGGAGCGAGGTGAGTCGCAGTGTGCCCGCCGCGGCGGGAAGGAATGGCATCGGCCCCGGCCCACGGCGGCGTGGACGGGCCTTCGGTGCTATGAGTCCAGCACGACGGCGACCGCGCACCTGGCAGAGTTGCTGGCGAACGCGATCCCGGGGTGGCGCGTGCTGGCGCGCCGCGTGTGGTGCACGAAGCAGCGGAGTCGTCTGCGCGCGCTCGATCGAAAGACCGTGTGGGTGCAGGACGGGTCGAAGCTGCCATGGGCACGCTGGGGCGCCGACCACGGCTTCTTCGCGCTGGACTGGGCGGGTCGGCTGCCCTACCTGCGCGCGGCGGCGTGACGCGGCCTCGTCTCCAGCCGACGCCCCGCGCTTCGACGCAGCGAGAGCAATCACCCGAATACCGCGCGACGACCGCGGGCGCACGAGCCCGCTCCACCCGTCCGCACCGAAAGGAACCACCGAATGGGCAACCGATTCAACGTGAAGCTCTCCTGGAGTGAGGACCCCGACCGCAAGGAGGTCGTGACCCATCACGTGAAGGAGCTCGCCGAGAAGGACTACGAGACGGAGGTCGTCGGGACGACGCTGCCCGTGGTGCTCGACTTCTATGCCCTGGAGTCGAAGGCGTGCGCCGACCTTGCCCCCCGGTATGCGGCGGTCGCGGAGAAGTTCGCCGGGAAGGTTCGCTTCCTGAAGGTCTCACGCCAGGCGAACTCGGCCCTCGCCGCCCGGCTCGGCGTCACCGCGAGCCCGACGCTGGTCTTTCTCCAGGGGGGCACGGAGAAGGTGGAGCGGCTGAGCGGCGACGACATCAAGCGCACCGAGCTCAAGGCGCGGGTGGAGGCGATGCTCGGACCGCCCGTCGCGACCCCGGCGACCTGACGCGGCGTCGGGCGCTGCCACGTAAGAGCGAATCCCTGCCCCCCTTCCCGCGACTGTGGTGACCTCGGGCCGTGCCCCCGTTCGCCATTCCCCTGGCCATTGCGGGAGTCGTCATCGGAGTCCTGATCGGGAGCACCGGCGTGGGAGGCGTGCTGCTGGTTCCCCTCCTCATCTACGCGTTCGGATTCCCGGTTCAGGGGGCGGTGGCGGCCGCGCTGTGGAGCTACCTCTGGAGCGGCCTCCTGGCGATCGCGCTCTACTGGCGCCGCGGCTCGATTCCCGGGCGCCCCGCGGCATGGCTCTGCTGTGCCGCGGTGCCGGGCGCGTTTCTCGGGGCGCGAGCACTGGGAATCGTTCCGGGGGTCGTGGTCCAGGGGCTGATCGCCGCGGTCCTGCTCCTGGGCGGCCTGTACACGGTGCGGCCACTGCACGGATCGAGCGAGCGGCGTCCACTGAACTGGGGCACCCTGGTCGGCCTCGGCGCAGTCACGGGCTTCGCCTCCGCGCTGCTCGGAGCCGGGGGAGCGTTCCTGCTCGTTCCTCTCCTGGTGGCGCTCGGGGAACCGGTGCTGCTGGCCGTCGGCCTGGGACAGGCGATCCAGGTGCCCATCTCGGCGGTCGCTTCGGCCGCGAACCTCGCGGCGGGTCGAATCGACTGGGTCGCTGGCTGGACGCTCGCCGCGGCGCTGGCCGCCGGAATCGCCATCGGCACGCCTCTCGCCCACGGGCTCTCCCAGCGCGCGCTGCGCTGGCTCGTCGCGGTGGCGATGCTGGTCGCGGGCGGGGTGACGCTGGGCCGGGTGATTCGGGTCCTCTGAGATTCGCCACCGCGCTCCGCAGTCGATCAGACGGTGCCCGCCCGTTCCTTGCGAATGCTGGCCCGGGCGATGAACATCGCGAGCACCGCACCGAAGGCGGCGATGGCCAGGGCCAGTCCCGTGAAGAGCGTTCCGGAGGGGAGGACGGTCCGACCGATCAGTCCGCCCACCACGCCGCCGACCCCGCCCGCCGCGACCCCCCAGGCCAGGGTGAGTCCACGGATCTTCCACATCGCCGCGAACACTGCGCCGAGCACCATCCCGACGGGCCAGAGCTGTCCGCTCCCTGCTAGCCTCCGGACCCGCCAAGTGATGCCCCGTTGAGCACGAGCACGATCTTGCCTGTCACGCCTCCCTTCGCGAGCAACTCCTGCACGGTCTTGCCTCGGCAAGAGGAAATCGCTGCGCGATGAGCGGCTTGATCTTTTGCTGTTGAAGGAGCTCAAGCAGGGCGATCAAATCCTGTCGAAACAATTCTGGTTTCCGCCGTTTGAGCCACTGGATGCTGTAGGGGACCACCCGTTTGCGGCCCGGGAGAAGCCAGCCGCCGGCGATGTACAACCCGAAGGTGGCGCTTCCACGAAAGCGTTGACGACGACCTGGACGATCTGAAGCCAATCCCTTCCCACGTATCGAGGAAATAAGGCCATAACCCACCACCATCCCGCCAGGACGGAGAGCCTTGCGGGAATGCCAGAGGTGGGTGCCACCGATGGGGTCAAAGACGGCGTCCACGCCCTCTCTCGTGAGGCGGTGAATCTCTTTCACGAAGTCCTGGTGCTGGTAATCAATTGGGATACCGCCCAGATCGGAAACGGTCGACGCCCCTCGCGACGAACAGGTCCCGTACATCTCCAGCCCGGCGAGGCGCCCAAGCTGCAAGAGCGCCGTGCCGACCCCGCCTGCTGCGCCGTGGATCAGCACGCGCTGGCCCGATCTGACCTTCGCGGAACGATGCAGCATCTGGTACGCCGTGATGTAGTTCAGCCCGAGGCTGACAGCCTCAGCGGCATCCAACCCAGGTGGCACCGGAACCAGTTCACGCTGCGGCAGGCAGAGCGAACTCCGCGTACGCACCGCTGATCGGCAGCGCGGCAACCATCTGGCCTGGTTCGATTCCAGAGATGCCGGCGCCGAGACGATCCACCACACCAACCAGATCCACCCTGGCGTGAGGGCAGCCGAGGCGTTTCGGGATGAACGCCCTCGCGCGCCATGATGTCGGGCAAGGAGACACCGCGGCCAGTACTCTCACCCGCACCTCGCCACCCTTCGGCTCGGGGCACTCTTCTTCAACCGCCCGAAGTGCATCGGGCCCGCCGTAGTGAGTGACGATGATGCGCGTGTGTCTCATGGACCGCTTCCCGCGCTCGAGCTTTTGCGGCGTTACAGGGTCATCTTGCCGACTTCGGCCGCGCCGATTCCACCGTGTCCGGCACCAGTACGCCGGATGGAAGGCGATGGCGGTCCGAGTCGCGAGGTCACCACCTCAATTGTAGGTGGCGCTGAAGACGAAGCCGCCCCCGAAGGTGGTCCAGGACGTTCCCGAGGCGATGCCCTGGCCCTCGCTGGTCGGCTCCGGAGCCTCGGCACGTCGAAGTAGGTGAGCTCGGGGTCGCAGCCCATCTCCCCGAGCAGCGCCCGGAGCAACCGTTTGCTCTCCGGATGATGGATGAACTGCGGCTTCACCCGGCCCAGGAGCTCGGCGAAGTCCTTGACCTCCATCTCGTGCTGCGCCGTCTCGGGATCACGACTGCCGAAGGCCTCGCGGAGGAGCCCCCGCGTGAACTCGACGAGCGCGTGCGCCGCCGGCCGCGGCGCGTAGACGAACAGCTCTCCATCGAACAGGCGGCGCCGACGCTCGTCGTCACCAATGCTCGAAGGATCGACGTGGATCGCGTGTGGCACTCGGGAAGTCCCCCCGACGAAAAGGATACGAGGAGTTGACCGCGAGATGCGACTCCGTGGGCAACAGAACATCTGTGCCCGCGGTCGGTCCCCTCCCCTCACAAGATCGAGCTTGGCAAGGGAGTCCGACCTCGTACCGCCGGTGCGCCAGGACGCGAGAGTGGGTCCGCGCTGACGGCGCGCCTCGAGCCCAGGCTGACGGCCTCACCGGCGGCGGGGCCAGGGCACCAGGGCAGAGGTCGACTTCATCTGCACCGCCCACCCGGGGTGGCGGGAGAGCATGCGCCGATCCATCCAGGGGAGGCTGACGAGGATGAAGAGCAGCGTGATGGAGGCGGGGCCGACGGCCGTCCAGGCCCAGCGAGGTTCGGCGGCGAGACCCGAAGAGCCACAGGCCCCACCAGAAGCTGACCTCGCCGAAGTAGTTCGGGTGGCGGGAGAGCCGCCAGAGCCCCTCGTCGAGCACCGCCGACGGGTCGCGGCGGGTGCGGACGAAGCGGCGCAGCTGGAGGTCGGAGAGGGCCTCGATGGCGATGGCCCCCGCGGTCACACCCAGCGCGACCAGGTCCAGCGAGCCGAGGGGCCGCCCTCGGCCCGAGAGGGCCGGCCAGGTGGGCAGCAGGCCCAGGAAGACCCAGGCGGTGGGCATGAGGTGGATGGAGACCAGGCTCGCTGGCCAGTAGAGCCGCCCGGTCTTGCCGCGGATCTCCGCGTAGCGGAAGTCCTCGTCCCCGAGCCCTTGCCAGCGGGCCACCCAGTTCGCGGTGAGCCGGACGCCCCAGGCCGCGACGAGGACCAGCACGAGGGCGGCGCGGACGTCGAGGGCGGAGGGCGCGGTGGTGGCCCAGTAGGCCGCGATGGGAAGGGGCGCCACGCTCCAGTACGGGTCGTAGAGGCTCGAGTTGTCGTGCCGGACGCTGAAGCCGAAGACGACCAGGGTGGCGACGACGTCGGCGAGCGCGGCGACGAGGATGGGGCTGCGGCCGCGCAGGGCCCAGCCGGTGAAGAGGGCGACGGCCAGGGCCGCCGCGTAGGCGACGCTCACCGCAGCGAGCGCCCGGCGGCGGCCGGCCGAGATCCAGCTACCAGCCAGGGGAGGTTCCAGCGTCGCGGGGCCCTGCATCCGGCGGCACCGGGAGCGGGGCGTTCTTCCGCCGGTAGGTGAGCGTGTAGTCGACGGGGTGGGGAAGGTGCTTGCTGGTGATGATCATCTGGACACGGAGCGTCTGGCCGTCCGGCAGGAGCGTCCAGATCACCTGGCGCGCCCCATCCTCCCCGCGGAAGTTCTGGACGAGCGTCCCCCCGACGAAGCGCTGGCTGAGCTTGCTCTCGTCGCCGAGCTTCGTCCGGTGGTCCGCCTCCCGGCCATCGTCCGGGCTGACGTCCGTCAGCTGGCACGGTCCGGCGACGGAGATGTTCCCGCTGCCGAATCCGAGCGAGTAGCTGGAGCAGATCTCGCAGGTCCGGATGAGCCGGTCATAGGCGATGCCCCGTGAGATGAAGAACATCCCGTCCACCGACCGCTCGACCGCCGCCGGGACCAGCGCCCGCTCCGCGGCGCCTCCGACGAAACGGTACTCGCCGGCATAGCGTTGCCGGAGCTCGTCGATGGCTGGACCGTCGTCTGCGGCCGAGTCCGGGGCGTGGAGCGCGCCCAGGGCGGCGACGACCAGCGCCAGCCAGCGAAGCCGCGCGGTCCGTTCACCGGCGCCGGCAGGTGAGGATGAAGTCGATCGGTGCCAAGAGCTGGCGACTCTCGATCACCCGGCGCAGGAGGCCTCTTCTGTGCGGCGGGCGTGCTCACGCGTCGGAGGGTAGAGCAGTGCCGGGCCCGTCGTCAGGCCTGGTGAGTCTCGAGGCTCGGACGGCACTCACCAGGCCAGCCGGACCGAGCGAGGATTGGCCGTGGCTCTCGTCGTCAGGTCGTCGTCGGGGCCTGAGGCGCGCCCCCTCGAGTCAGTGCGAGCCGGGGTGTAATGAAGTCCGCAGCCGGAGCCGGCGCGGCGCTAGAGTGCCCCAAAACCGGAAGGAGTCATTCATGGCGGCGCGCAAGAAGCTGACCTCTCGCAAGAAGCTGACCTCCAAGGTCCAGAAAGATGTCGAGAACATCGGGCGAACCCTGCAGCGCCTCGGGAAGAAGCTTCTCGGCGACGCCAGGGCCGTGGCGTTCGATGCGACCGAGCGCACACTGTCCGCAGCGCAGAAGAAGCTGCAGAAGGTGCGAGCGCAGCTCAGGAAGCCCACTGCCTAGCGGCCACGCCCACCCGGGGGGGCACCCTCACGGCTTCGCACGCGCCTGTCTAGTGGGTCCCATGCTGGCGGACGTATGAGCCAGGCCTTCTTCGCTCGGCCCGCGGGGGTGAGCGCAGATTCAGCGCAAGCGGCTTCGCCGGCTGAGCCTCGAGCGTCTCGCGAGGCCGGCAGAGCGAAAGACACACCTCGAGGCTCTGCTGATGTATAGCGAGTTCCTCATCGATCCTCGGTCGCCCTGCTGCGGAGCCCGACAATGAACGCAGCCCACAGGAAGACCCTCGAGGAAGAATTCGCGCTGGCAAATCTCTTGATGCGGCAGCGGAGAGACGAGGAAGCATTTGCTCACCTCGAGCGCGCGCACGTCCTCGGTCAGGAGTATGTCCGTCCACATCTCCGCTCCCACTGGCTCATGCTCAAGATCGCGGCTCGTCGTCGAGATCCCGTCGCCGTCTTCGGCCAAGGTCTCCGCATCGTGCTCGGTGGACTCGGATCCGCGATCGGAAGGGTGCCCACCGGGAACACGGGCGGCACCGAGATCAGCATGTTCAAGCGGATGCCGATTGCGCCAGACCTCCTGGACGTCATGCAGGACCGGGGCTCCACGAGGGCCGGCGAGCCTGGCCGGCCCGGGCTCTAGCGAATGGCCTACTTGATAGGGATATGTCTGGCTTTGGGCGTCTCGGTCCTCGCCGCACTCGTCGGATTTGATCGTGATCGGGCCTTCTATCCCGTGGTCATGATCGTCATTGCCTCCTACTACGGCCTCTTCGCGATCATGGGTGGCTCGGCCCGGGCGCTGGGAATCGAGTCCTTGTTCATGGCGGGATTCGTAGTCCTCTCGATCGCCGGGTTTCGAATCAACCTCTGGCTCGTTGCCGCTGCCCTGGCGACGCACGGCATCCTGGATTTCTTCCACGCTCACCTGGTGGCGAATCCAGGTGTGCCCCCGTGGTGGCCATCGTTTTGCCTGACCTTCGACGTCACCGCGGCAGGGTATCTGGCTTGGCTCTTGAGCCGTTCCGGAGTTGCTGCCCGGCCTCCCACGTCGTTGGCCCATCAAGCACGAGCGGGAGGCTACCGGACGCAGGTGTAAGGCGCGGGATGGGCTCGGGTCCCACCGAGCATGGTCTGGGTGCGACTTCTAACGTCCTGCGGCGAAACGCTCGAGAGCCTCGGTTTGAGACGGGTGCTCCGGGAAACGCATTCGCGCGTACTCAGGGATGTACTCTTCGCGAACGTGCGAGATTGCTTGCGCCGGTGAGAGCCCAGGATCCTGGCGAAGAAGCCACGCGGCCAGGACTGTGCCGGTACGGCCAATGCCAGCGAAGCAATGAACCGCGAGGAGCGGGCGGATCGAGGCGTCCCTCGCCGCGCGGTGAGCAGGTGCCACGCCTCAGCTCGAAAGGACGATGAGCGCGGCGAGGCAGGCGTCCTTCTGGTCCTTGCTCCACGGCGGACCCGCCTCGCGGCCGGTGTGGGCCAGCAGCTCGCCCAGGCGCGAGTCGGAGATCCCGAGCCTTCGGGCTGCGCGCGCGACGAGCTCCTTCGACGCGACCTCGGTGACCGGCAAGCCCAGGGCCTCGCTCGCGGCCCGGACGGCGCCGCGGAAGAGTGCGCCCTCGGCGGAGTGCAAGAGCGAGTGGTTGCGGAGGATCGCCTCGAGCGGCACGGCCGGCTGTGCCTTCGCCCCGACGATCACGCCGGCGACCAGCTCGTGACCGCCAGACTGGAGCTGGTCGACGGCTGCCTCGATCGCTTTGCTCGCGTTTCGCCGGGCCCGCGCCGAGGCCTCCTGAACCCGGGCCCCGGCCTCTCCGAGCGAGAGCTCACGTGCGGCGTGATAGACGAAGCGCGGCCGCTCCCGATCGGTCGCCGGGATCATCTCGATCCGGCGCCGGTCCAGGAGCGTGATCTCACTCGACCCCTTCAGCGACACCGCGACCAGCGCGGCCCAGCCGGTGTGAACCGAGAAGCCCAGCGCTGCCCGACCGCTTGTTCGCGGTGCCCGCACGCAACGGAGCCTAGACGGGTCCGGCCCCTCATGCCGATCTGCCGCGCCGCTGGGAACAGCGCGTCGCCTCGGCGGGCACGGTGCTCAGTGCGTCGAGCCGACGAACCAGATCTCACTCACCGGCGTGACCCGCATCGTCCGCTGCACTACATCGAATCGGATCTTGCCTTCGCCGGAAGCGTCTTCACCATCGGTGAAAGGTCCGGCCCCACCCAAGGCCAGGCCGTCCCGCTCGGCCACCACGCAGGCGCACCTGACAAATAGAGCGAAGATGGGATCGTGACCACCGTGCTCCCGTCCCATTGGGTCGAGTTGTGGAAGTAGTCGTAGTTGCCGGTGCGGAACAGACTCGTCGCCGCGATGTCGTTCTGTCCCCCGCCGCCGTTGCCAAGCTCGTAGATCGCGCCAGGCGAGCCGTTTGAGAAGTGGTCGTACTGCTGAGTGATTCCGGCCGCCCCGAGCACATTGCCGACGACGTTCATGCCGACCGCACCTGCCTCCAGGTCGAGCGCGGTGATGTTTCCAGTGCGGGCCAGGTTGGTGTCGGCGACCGAGGGGTCAGCGAAGTGGGTGGAGGAATAGTTGCGAAAAAAGGTGAAGTAGCCCGCATTGCCGTGCGTCGAGGTCGCCCCCATGTGCGGAGCAAGATTTCCCTCCATCAACTCCATGTGACTGAAGGAACAATGACTGTCGATGTTCACTTCCTGCCAGGTGCCGTCGGCCCAAGAATTGTCGGCGTAGTTGTAGCCGATGACGTTTCCGCCACCACTGATCTGAAACATGATCGGCTTGTTCATGTAGCGAACGATGTTGTTCTCGACCAGCGTCTCGGCAACACCACAGCCCAAGACGATTCCGTAGCAATCGTGCGCAAAACCGTAGCTGGCCGAATGATGAAAATAGGAGTCACGAACGACGCAGCGATAGGTGCCACCCAGCCGCACGTGCATTCCGTCATTGGTCGCGTCAGTCTGAACGTCTTTGACCCAGCAATATGCGGCATTCGAGATGTCGATTCCGCCGGCTGACTGGCCCAAGTACGAACCTCTGGTGCCGCCCTGGAGGTGGAGATGCTCGATACCGGCCCATTTGACGGTGGGCGCGCTCGTAACTCGAACCACTTCGGCTTTGGTCGATCCGCCGGCCTGGAACGTCCAATGGAGCGGAGAACCAAGCGTGAGCGTCCCTGAACCTGCGTTGACCGCTACGACCTCATCGACCTGGCTGAGCGAGCGCCAACCGTCTCCGTTGTTCCGCTTGAGGTTGTTGTAAGAGCAATCGCCAAGGACAACCGGGCTGACGTCAATCTGGTCGACAAGAACCAGGTCGCCAACGGCAAAGTTCGACGCCGCACTCCCGATCGTGAGTGTGTTCGTCTCTTTTGCCCCATCGGCGGTGAGCGCCACGCCTTGCCCGTTGCCCGCTGCACAGATTCGGTCACGTTGTGTTCCAATTGCCATCACCGTGCCACCGTTGCTCTTCACAATCGTCGTGCCGCCGGTGCCAGAACCGGCGCCGCGCAGCACCACGTTGCTCTTGAGCTGAATCGTGGAGGTGATGGTAAAGGTGCCCGCGCCCAGCTGCACAACTTGGTTTGCTGGACACCCGTTGATTGCGGCTTGAATGTTGCCCCCCGGGTTGACGGTTGCACAGACCGTCGTTCGCTGCGGAAGCCCGTCGGTTCCCAGCGCCAGCCCGAGCGGCTGGTCGGCAAGAATTCCTGGGCTCCACGTCGTGCGGCGGTTGGCCGGGATGATGCTCACTGTGGCGACGCTGATGGTGGCGGTCGCCTTCTTCGAGGTGTCGGCGACGCTGGTCGCCACCACATGGTAGGTCCCGGCGGTTGCGGGGGCAGTGTAATGACCACTGGCGTCGACGCTACCGCCGCCAGCGCCTTCCTGGACCGACCACGTCACTGCGGTCGACTGTGCACCGGTCGTTCCAGTGACCGTCGCGGTGAAGGTGGCGGTGCTGCTCGGGGCGACGGTTGCGGACGAAGGCGAGATGGTCACCGATATGACGGGTGGCGGAGTCACGGTGACGGTCGCCGTTGCCTTCTTCGAGGCATCGGCAACGCTGGTCGCGACCACGTGGTAGATGCCCGCTGTATTGGGAGCGGTGTAGTGACCAGAAGCATCGACGGTGCCTCCGCTGGCTCCCTCCTGGACTGACCAGGTGACGGCGGTGGACTGGCCGGCGGTGGTTCCAGTGACGGTGGCGGAGAAGGTCACCGTTCCGCCGACGGTCGTGGATGCGGTGGGGGGACTGAGGGAGACGGCGATGTTCGGAGTCACCGTGACGGTGGCGGTGGCCTTCTTGGAGGTGTCGGCCACGCTGGTGGCCACCACATGGAAGGTCCCTGGCGTCCCCGGGGCGGTGTACTGACCGGAGCTGTTCACCGTGCCCCCTCCGGACTCCTGGACCGACCAGGTGACGGCGGTGGACTGGCCGGCGGTGGTTCCAGTGACGGTGGCGGTGAAGGTTGCCGTCCCTCCCACCCGGATGGTGGCCGTGCCGGGGGACACCGAAACCGCCACCACCGGCGTGGCGGTCACCGAGATGGTGGCCGTCGCGGTCTTCGACGGATCGGCCACGCTGGTGGCAAGGACATGGAACGTCCCCGTCGTGCTGGGAGCCAGGTAGTGGCCGGAGGAGTCAATGGTTCCCCCGCCACCTTCCTGGACCGACCAGGTGACCGCAGTGGATTGGCCGGCGGTGGTCCCGGTGACCGTGGCGGTGAAGGTCAGGGAGCCACCGGTCGTGGTGGAGGCATTGGACGGAACGATGTTGACCGCGATGACCGGGGCGGCTCCCACCACCACGCTGGCTGTGTCGGCCCGCGAGGGATCGGCCACGCTGGTGGCAACCACGTGGAAGGTGCCGGTCGCTCCCGGGGCGACGTAGGTCCCCGACCCATCGATGGTCCCGCCCCCTTGCTCCTCGACCGACCAGGTCACTGCCGTGGAATCGCCGGGGTTGGTCCCGGTGACGGTGGCGGTGAACGAGGACGACGCCCCGACGATGACGTTCGCACTCTTCGGACTGACCGAGACCACGACCGAGGACTGGACCGTCACCGAGGCCCTGGCCCGCTTGGTCGGGTCAGCCTTGCTGGCCGCCACCACGTGGAAGGTCCCGCTCGACTGGGGAGCGGTGTACCGGCCGGAGGAGTCGACAGCCCCACCGTCCGGCTCCTCGACGGACCAGCTGAAGCCTGCCGCCTGGATGGAACTATCCCCGGAGATGGAGGCCTGGAACTGCACCTCCCCTCCCCGAGAGGTGGTGGCCGTTGGCGGAACGACGGAGACGTCGGAGGTGACTGACCCGACTTGCCCGACTTCTCCACTACATCCCTGGGCCAGAACTGCCGTGAGGGTCAGGACGAGGAGGCTGATCGGGAGGCGCACTCAGCGCATATGCGCTCGATCCCTCGCTGGACAAAGTGCCAAATCCGAATGCCTACCTTGCCTACCCTTAGAAAGCGTTCTCCGACAAAGGAGTACTCAAGGGCAAGAACTGGTCTCCTGCTCGTAGTCGACGGTCAGTGCTTCGTCCAGGCCCAACCCGTGATGCGCCAGCCAGTCGGCCACTTCCGCAGGGTCACGGTAAAGATGGAGCCCGTCTCGGACGCCGGCTTCCCCTTCACCTTGAACTTGAAGTTGGCTGGTATCACCAGATAGGCGCGGTCGACGTCGACGTCGACATGCCTGGGCTTGCCCAGCGTGACGACCGGATCGGTGATTCCATTCTTCTTGGCGTTGGCGGCGAGGTCGTCCGCCCAGTCCGAGCACGCTGACGCGCCCTGCCAGACGTACGGGGAGAACTCGTCGATGATGGCGACCTCAGCGGCGCACGTCGCAAGCACCACCTTGGTGTCCCCCTTGTTGAAGCCGTCCATGAACTGATTCACCACCGCCACCACGTCCGTCCTGTCGGATGCGGAGGCCGATCCCGTCATCCCGATGATGGCAAGTGCGGCAAGAGTCCTGCGCATGCTCTTCTCCCCTCGGCGTGGCTTCACGGCGCACTCTGGCACGACTGCACCTACCGGCGCCGCCGCGGACGATGGTTCACACAGGGGACTCTCCCTGGCGACCCCTCGCGCTCCCGGGTACGCTTCCTCCTTTCCCCGGACCCCGCCCCTGCAGGACCGCGCCGAACACTTCGCGAACCTCGACCTGCTCCGCGCCTGTGCGGTTCTCGCCGTCTACGTCGGGCACCTCGCGCAGCTCTTCGAGGTGGACCGGCTCGGACCGCTGTCCTTCCGGCTCCTGGCGCAAGGCGGGGTGGCCATCTTCTTCGTCCACACCAGCTACGTGCTGATGCGCGCGCTCGGCCGGCTCCCCGCGCAGGATCGCGCGCTCCGCTTCTATGTCCGGCGCGTGTTCCGCATCTATCCGCTGAGCATCCTCGTCGTCTCGGCCGTGGTGCTGCTGCGCATCCCCTCGTTCCCGACGCGCGTGTACCAGTGGCCGGGGTGGCCGGACGTCGTGGCCAACCTGATGCTGGTGCAGAACCTCACTCTGACCCCGTCGGTGCTCGACCCGCTCTGGAGCCTCCCGTACGAGGTTCAGATGTACCTGCTGCTCCCCCCGCTCTTTTTCTGGGTGACCCACCCTCGGGCGCCGGCGCCGGTCCTCATCTGGCTCCTGGCGGTGGTGCTGGCGCTCGTCCAGGAAGGGACCACCGCCGCCCGGCTCGACCTGGCGCGCTACGCGCCCTGCTTCGTCGCCGGGGTGGTGGCCTTCGCGCAGGAACGCAGGACCGGGGCGCGGCTCCATTGGCTCGGCTGGCCGGTGGTCATCGCCATGGCCTTCGCGCTCCGGCAGCTCGGGCTCGAGGTGGGGTGGCTCGGGTGCCTGCTGCTCGGGATGTCGGTGGGCCGCTTCCGCCAGGTCGACGTGGGGTGGATCCGCCGCTGCGCAGAATGGATCGCCCGCTACTCGTATGGCATCTACCTCGCCCACCTCGTCGTCTTCTGGGTCGCCTTCGTCGTGCTGGCGAGCGCCCCGCTCGCGTTCCGGGTGGCAGCCTGCGCGGCACTGTCGGTGCTGCTGCCCGTGGTGCTCTACCACGCGGTGGAGGCGCCGATGATCGCCCGGGGGGTGGCGCTCACCGGGCAGCGGCGCGGCGTCGAGCTCACCGCATCGTCCTGACCCAAGCCCACCGGCACCTTTCACCCGCCGAAACCACAGGTGCGGCCCGGGTCACGCCGACCCAGGGCGGCCCTGGAGTGGTGCGCTACGATGACGCCGATGGAGCACGCGCTTCGCCCCACATGTCCGGCCTGTGGTGGGGGACTGCTCGCCCTTTCACGCTGTGCCTCGTGCGGGGTTGCGGCACGGGTGAACGGGTATGTCGTCGAGGCGGTTCTCGCCGAGCACGCGCACGCGCGGGTCTACGCGGCCCGGTCATCTGACGGCGCCCGGGTGGCGGTCAAGGAGCTCCTCTTCGCCCTGGTCCCGAGCGTCGCGCAGGTCGATGCCTTCACCCGCGAGGTCGCCTTTCTCCGGGGCCTCACCCACCGGCACACGCCTCGTTTCATCGACGCATTCAGCGTTGGCGACGGGGTCGAGACACGCTTCTACCTGGTCCAGGAATTCATCGAGGGCGAATCGCTCCTGGCCCGACTCCAGCGCGAACCGCTCATCGGGTCGGCCTTCGACGACGTCGCGATCCAGGTGCTGGAGACGCTGGTCGCGCTGCACGGACGGACACCCCGCATCGTTCACCGGGACATCAAGCCCGCCAATCTCGTGTTTCGCGAGAACGGCGAGCTGGTGCTGGTGGATTTCGGGTCGGCGCGCCACCTGGAACGTGGCGCCACCTTCGGTTCGACGCTGGTGGGGACGGTGGGGTACATGCCTCCCGAACAGCTCGGTGGCACGGTCGACGAATCGAGTGATCTGTATGCGCTCGGCGCCTCGTTGCTGCATGCGGCCACCGGGCAGAGCCCCGCGACCTTTCTGGTCGACGGCATGCACCTGACGTTTCCTCCGGTGCCCGGTCTGTCCCCGAAGCAGAACGCATTCCTGGCACGACTGACGGCACCGAGGCGGGGCGCCCGGTTCTCCACGGCATCCGAGGCCCTGGAGTGGCTGCGCTCGCCGTACCGGGTCGGACGCCGTCGCGGCGCGCTGCTGGTCGCCGCGGTGACCGCTGGCCTCGCCCTGGTCGCGTTCGGCGCCAGCCACGGGGTCCGCAGAGTCGGCACGGGTGCTCCGCCGACAGTCGTGCCCGGATCCGGAGGGCCGGCGTCGGGGGATCCCAGCCCAGCGAGCCTCCTCGCCGAGGCGCAGGCAGGCACGCGCGCGCTGTGGACCGCAGAAGCCAGCTACTTCGCCGAGCGCGACCGCTACACCGACAACCTTCCAGCCGCTGGATTCGCTCCCGACGTCTGGTGCCCCGATGGTGCCCGTACCCGTCATGGCGAGCGGGCGCTCCCCGGTGAGGCGGTGGGCTGCCATTTCCTCTTCGGCGTCATCATCGAGGGAACGCCGCCGGCGCAGCGGCTCGCCGTCTACGCACGCGGCGCGGTCGCACCGGTCCAGGGGAGGGCCTGGGTGACTTCATTCCAGGGGCCGAGGGCCGGGATCCCCGAGGAATGGACGAACGAGAAGCTTCTCTCCGTCCTCGCCTCCCGGCCTGCCGCGCCCTGAAGGGGTGCTCACCCCTCGGAGGATAGAGCAGTCCCGGGCCGGTCGTCAGGCAGGGGAAGTCTCGGGGCTCGGACTGCTACTGCGCTGCTGCGCTCACCAGACGAGCTGGGGCGGGGAGGTGGCCGGGGCGAGGGGGAGCGGCCTGGAGGGGAGCCGCAGGTGCTCGAGGATGGGCCCGCCTCCTCCGGCTCCGCCAAGCCTCAAACCGTTAACCGGGGTCTGGCAAGGGCCGATCGACGCGGGAAGTAGGACGGCAATCCTGCGACTCACAATCACGGAGGACGCCGGTGCTGTGGCGGGGTGGAAGTACATCAACGACCCAAACGATCGGGCGGAGTTTCACATGTGCAGACATTTTCCGGCACGAGGAACGGGAACTCAGTCTCACTCGTCACCCCGACCGAGACGATTATGGCCACGCACTTCGCCCGCGGAGCCGCCGTGAATGCGTCCACGCCAATGAGATCCAAGGAAGAACAAAGCGGGATTTCGCTCCCGAGGCCGAGGCGTGGACGAGTAGCGGGCCGCGCCGCTCGGCCGGAACGGGGTCGCGAGAGTCGGGCCGGAGGCGCTCGGCGGAGGTACTCACCGCTGCCGAGGGTAGAGCAGTCCCGAGCCTGGCGTCAGCACGGCGGAGATGCTTCGCCCAGCCCGTTTCCCGCTGGACGCCGCGAGCGCGCCGGGCTCAGGGAAAGGGAACGCGTCCCTCGGCGGTCTCGATCGGGAGCGCGTCCCGGAGCATCAACGAGTACCGCACTCCACGGTCGATCACGGGGACGTCGAGCCTGGTATGCGACAGCTCAGGCCGGGCGAGGAACTCCGTCCGCAGCCAGCGCAGAAGCGCGGCCTGCTTCGGGGTCGAGGTGAGAACGCCATTCCCGAACTGGTCCGTCCGCGGGTCCGTCGGCTCGAGCGCCACCGCGGAGGCGCGCGGATCGGCGAGCGGCCACGGGAGCGGCTCGCGCCAGTCGGTCCCGGCCTCCTGCCGGATGAGCATGAAGCGGACGTGGCCGGCATAGGCGGGTGCCTCCGCGGCGAAGCGGATTCGCTCGGTTCGGTAGCTCTCGGCGAGGTTGGAGATCGCGGTGGGAACCGAAGCACCCTGGCAGGCACCACTGCAGAGGATCGTCAGTCCGGAGGTCTGACCGTTCCAGAACAGATACGGGCTCCCGTCGAACGCATCCCCCTGGTAGACGCCACCGAGCGTGGCCCAGGTTTCCAACCCCACGCTGGCCTGGAGCGCGGCTCTCTCCTCCGGCCCGAGTCGCCGGGCATGGACCGGCTCCCACACGCTGCCCGAGCGCGCCCACACGCATCCGTCGCGGGCGAAGAGGAGGTAATCCGAGTTCTCGTAGAGAAGGGCGGACCAGCCGACACGTCCCGCGGACGCCTGCTGGAGGATCCCGGCCGCCAGCTGCTCGTTCGCAGTACAGTCGCTGAAGGTCGTGTTGACGGCGATGTCAGGAGGGGGTGCCTCTCCGCATCCGGTGATGACGATCGCCGCCAGCACCGGCAATCCTTTGCGAACACCCATGCTCATGAAGATCCCATGCCACAGGCTCGAGGGCCATGGCTGCGCACTCAGTCATCCCTCAGCAGGTCGAGAAGGTCTGCGGGTGCGACGGTCTCGACCCTGGGCTCCGGGATGACTTCTGTGGGAGGAGGACCCGCGCGGTCCGTCCCGCCGTGCGGCGAGAGGCAAAACGCCCGCATGTCTCCGTTTCCTCGGAGGTCCGGCGAGTATCCGGACAGAACGCACAGCTCGTCGGCCTGGCAGTCCTTTCGGCTGCGGCATTGGATAGCGCGGTCCGGAACGCAGTGCTGGAGAACGCATCCTTCGCCGGGACCGCACTCCGAGTCGCGGACACATGAGAGGCAGCGTCCTTCGACGCAAGCCCGGGCGACGGAACAGCTCGCGGAGCGCTCACAGGGTGGCCCGATGGAGTCGTCGATTCGCATCGCTTCCCACTCGCCCAAGGGCCGCGGCTGCCGCTGAACGTTCGCGGGCGGTGCGGGGGAACTGGACGCCGGACGGATATGGTCCTCGAACAGCGGCGCCGTCGCTGGGACCGACGGGTCCACGCTCCCAGGGCGGACGGGGGCCGTCGAGGCCTGCTCCTCAGGACGAGCCCGCAGCTGACCCAGGCCGAGCCCGGTCAGCGCAGCGACCACGACGAGCAGGAGGCTCGCGCTCCTCGAAGGCAGCTCCATGGCTCAATCACCGATGGTGATGCAGTTGTTGACCTTCAGGGTAGGGTCGAGCGAGTCGCCGATGTTGAAGGCGTAGTCGAGCGGAGCCCGCCCATCCGGCTCGCACAGCGACCCCGCACAGGACCAGGGCTCCTCGAGCTGGTGATTGCCTGTTCCATGCATGAAGCTGGTGATGGCATCGATGAAGTACGAGTACGGGAAGCTGCGGGTCTCGCCCGCGTAGTCCTGGTGGGTGTCGTAGAGATCCCAGAGGTAACGAGTGAAGTTGAAGGGCCACCGCGGGCGAGTGTCGGCACAGGGACTCTGAGGAAGCTCCTCGTCCTGCCGCGTGTCCGAGTTGGAGCACGGAGCGGCAGCCGTCCAGCAGGAGCGCGGCCGCGTCATGCTTCGTCCGTTGACCGCGAGGTCACCGAGGAAAGTGGCGTACCCCTCGGTCATCTGCGCCATCCCGTGCTCGGGACCCTCGTAGGTCCAGACGCAATGGGGATAGCCGATCTCATTAAAGCAGTACTGCTCGTTGCCCCCGAAGTCGAAGCTCCGGTCGAACACGGCCTTGACCGTCGCAACGTGACCCATCTCGTGCATGATCCGCGCCTGAGGAGCGAATGCGGCACCCGGGTCGAGGCGGATGAGTCCCTCCGGATAAGCACACGAAGTCGGGCACACGTTCTGCTGGTCGAAGGCCTGGATGCGGACGCCGCTGAAATAGGCCTGCATCCGGGAGGACTGCTCGAGCGAATCTTCCATCCGGAAGGCAGCGTCGTAGACGTTGGCGTACGGATTCGCGTTCGCGCCGCTGCTGCCCCACTGGAAGCTCCCGAGCTGCTGGGGATTCGCGGTGGTGGTGTTCGGGTACAGCATGAAGGCTGAGGTCGAGAGCTCGATCCGGTTCAGATTCGAATCGAGGACCACGAAACGGGACTGGTCTTGCTCCATCCACCAGTACAGCCGTGCCTGGATCGAGGTGACGTCGGTCGTGGTGTTCCAGGTGATGTAAAGCGAGCCGTCCGCGGCCGTGTTTCCCTGAGCAAGCACCGCACCGTTGGAGGTGGCCCGGATCTGGTACTTGACTCGCCGCACCGGGAGCACGGCCCTGAACTGGCTCTCCGGATAGAGTGAGCCCACACAGTCCTGCAGCACCTCGGGGTGGCAGTAGTTCCCGTTGTTGTTGAAGAAGACGAGCTTCCCTCTCACCACGCCGGTGCGCCCGGGCGTTGGCGGTGGCGGAGGTGGCTCCGGGTCCGGACCTGGACAGCCAGTCACCGGGCAGAGATTCGGAATGGGCCCCGGTGCGAGGAGGCCGGTGCTGCCAGCTCCGGAGGAGGCGGTCTGCGTGCCGCGTGCGCCCGGAGCATCCCGGTAGTACTCCTCCGCGCCGATGATGCCCGGGGTCCCCTGCGTCACCTTGAGATGCAGATCGGCGGTCGCGGTCGACTGACGGTCGCCGTCGACTGCGGCCGAGGTGAGCCGGACGAGGTAGTAGCCGTCCGGAAGGTCGCCGCCGAGATCGAATGCGTGCGTTGCTGATTGGTCGCGGCCGGCGCTCCGAAGAACGGCGGAGCGACTCCGGTGGACGATCTTGCCGGCGTCGTCCGTCGCCTCCACTGCGTGGACGAGCGATGCGCGCTCCCAGCTGTGACGCGTGGTCGCGCGCAGCCGCAGCGTGGACTTTCCGCGCTGCTTCAGCGCGGCGACGGGCTCGAGTTCTGCACGGATCTCAGGCTCGATGCCGAGGGTCGGTCCGCGGGATTGGAGCTCGCGACCGCGACCGGTGTCTGCCGGCCCCAGACGTGGACTCACCAGCAGGGCCGCGGTGAACGCAACGAGACACGCGACGATCGTCTTCATCGCCCCCCCCGTCCGGTCTCACGACTGCCGGACGGCGGCACCGTACGAGCGGCCTCCATTCGGAGTCAACAGGGTTGCATCGTCGTCCGGCGGACTAGATGAGGCGCAGGCACAAGGTTGCCGCGACCGCTGAACCGTCCGAACTTCGAGACGGATCCGCGACCTTTCCCGGATTGACCACCAAGTTGCATGAGCGTAGGACGCATGCCGCGAGTAAGCGGAGCGGGCGTCACTCGCGAGCGGGTCAGCACCCGCTGGGGGAACACGCATGGGCATCTCGCCTCGTCGTGCCGGGCTCGGCGCAGCCGTGCTGCTCGCCGCGAGCGCGGTCTCCGCAGCCAACGACGACGTCTTCGACTCCTTCCGGCGCTTCACCTCGAGCGACGGGAAGACGACCTTCGTCGGGCTGGAGTCCGAATCCGTCGAGCCGTTTTCTGGAATGCTAAAGTTCAGCCAGACCGACCTGGTCCTGCCGGGCAGGGCGGGCCTCGACGTGCGGCTGACGCGTAGCTACCGGAGCAAGATCTGGGGACGCGCCGACTACACGGTGCTCCAGGACGCCCTTATTGGCTACAAGGAACCGTCGGTCCTCGGCTGGGGCTGGACCTTCCACATGGGCCAGCTGCGGAATCCGTACTCGGTGCCGACCCTGGGCACTTGCGGCGGAGACTTCCCCGTCTACACGACTTCCGAAGGCGAGGACATCGTTTTCTATCCCCTGAACCCGGGGAACTACTACTCGAAGAACTGGTGGAAGCTGGATACGAACTGCAAAACGGGAATTGTCTGCGTCTTTACTGACAATGGCATTCGCATCGAGTTCAGGAAGACAGACCAATTCTTTTATGCGTACTCGGGAACGGTTCCCGTACTCCCCGCCGGGCAGATCTTCGATTCACACAACAATTACATCACCATCACTTACCACGCGACCTACAAGTGGGCGATCACCCAGATCATCGACGCGTGGGGGAGACAGATCGATTTCAGCTACAACTCCCCGAGCACGAGCGACCGGCTGCGCCTGCAGTACTTCACGCACAATGGGAAGCGTTTCACGTTCCAGTACACGTCCGTCCCAACCTCGGAGCGTCCCGGAGGCGGCAACACGGAGTTCCTCACCGGGGTTACCCCACCGGCGGGGCCGGGATGGAAGTACGAGTACGCCACCACGGTCACTATTCCCGAGAACAAGTACGGACTCTCGAAGCTGACCACCCCCTTCGGGGGGACCCTCAGCTACCAGTACGGGCAGAGGGACTTCTTCGCCGGTCGAGAGACCGTCAAGCTGCAGGCGCTGCTGAAGCGTGTGCAGGGCGGCCGCGCCACGGCCGGCACCTGGACCTACGACTACGTCTCGACGAGCACCGGCACCGAGGACGTGACCACCATCACCCGCCCGGACGCGCTGAAGGAGTTCCACCGCTACTACGGATTCGGCTGGGCGGCGCCGCAGAACAAGACCGGCATCTTGTGGCAGGTGGGTCTTCCGAAATCCGTCTCGCTTCCGATCTCCGCGACCACCAACCGAGTGGAGACCTTCACCTGGAACGCCGGTCCGGTGGTGACGTTCGGCGCCTACTACACCGCCCCGTCGTATGGCCCGAGCTGCCCGGGACTGAATCCCCAGCTCTACGACTCGAGCATCATCATGCCCGTGCTCGCCGGTCGGAGCGTCGCCCAGGACGGCGCGACCTGGGGCACGACCTATTCGGGATTCGACAGCTACGGCCGTCCAGGAACAATCACCGAGACCGGGCAGTTCACGCGGGTGAAGACCCTGACCTATCTCACCTTGACGCAGCTGCCGTCCTACCAGTTCGTTGGTCCACGCATCGCGACCCAGCGAACTCAGGTCGGCGCGGACTACTTCGACGACAGCAACGAGTTCAACACGCAGGGGGATCTCCTGAGCCAGACCCGGTCCACCGTCAAGACCACCTTCTCGTACAATGCCGACGGCACGCGGCTGAGAACCACCGATCCCCTGGGCTCGTACATCGAGTTCCGCGACTACCCGGGCGGGAAGGGTCTGCCGCGGATCGTCGACTACAACGGCGTCTACAGCGTGACCCGGAACTTCACCCCCGAGGGGTGGATCCAGGACGAGACGAACGGTCGGAACAAGCTCACCCGCTGGACGTACGACGACCTCGGCCGGCCACTCACGATGACCCGGCCGATCGGTGCCGGAGTCACGTACAGCTACGCGCCGGACAACTCGTGGAGCAAGGCGACGGTCGGCTCTCCCAACTTTCATACCCGGAGCTACGACGGATTCGGTCGGAGCACCGGAGAGGGAGACTCGGAGGGGGTCCTCACCCAGCTCACCTACGACGCACTCGGGCGCTTGAATTTGAAGTCATACCCGTACGACGGCACGACGCTGATCGGCGGGTCGCCACCGGGCGACACGTTCCAGCTGGATGGGATCGGCCGAACGACGAAGATCACTCACTCCGATGGGAAGGCGGCGAGCGTTTCCTTCACGGGGGCGACGGTCACCAGGACGGACGAGCGCGGGTACATCACCAAGCTCACCTACGCCTCCGCGGGCGAACCGGACACGCGCCGGCTGAGCAAGGTGTTCGACGCGGCGAACTACACCTGGACCTACGATTACAACGCGCACGACAGCCTGACGGCGATCCATGCACCCATCGGCCTCGCGGATCGCACCTACGGCTACGACACACGGAACTTCCTCAAGACCGAGAGCTCGCTCGACCACGGGACCATCATCTGGAACAGGAACGATCTCGGGCAACCGACGGATCGGACCGACGCGGAGGGGCTCAAGGAGACGTACACCTACGACACGCTCCACCGGAAGAAGACAGTCAAGTACGGGTCGGGGTCCAGCGACGACACGACGTTCGGCTGGGACAACGAGAACAACCTCACCAGCGTCAGCAACTCCAACGGCGGGACCTTCACCCTCACCTACGACGACCTGAACCGGCTCACCGACCAGGTCTGGAGCTACCTGAGCATGACCTTCAGCAGCTCGTGGAGGTTCGACTCGGTGGGATGCAACACCACCGTGATTTACCCGAGCGGGCTTTCCGTCTCGCAGAGCTGTGACACCGCCAACCGGGTGAAGGCAGTCACCGGTTACGCGACCTCTGTCAGCTACCACCCCACCGGGAAGATCAAATCCGTCACCCTCGCCAACGGGAAGGTCTCGACAACGACTTTCGATGCGCGCCAGCGACCCTGGACCATCAACGTCCCGGGAGTGATCGGTCTGGTGTACGGGTACGACGAGATCGGGAACGTCACCTTGTTCGACAACACGGCGGTGCCGAACTCGTCGCGCACCATGACCTACGATCCGCTCGAGCGACTCAGGTTCGTGGATGCGACCGGCCTCTGGCGCCACGCGGATCACTTCTACGACGCGGTTGGCAACCGCTGGTACAAGGAGATCGACGGACGGCACACCGACTACGTCTATACCAACAATCGGCTGAGCTCTGCGACTGGCGCCGAACCGGCCACCTACACGTACGACCTGGCGGGTCGGCTCAAGAGCGACGGGACGGCCACCTAC
Source organism: uncultured delta proteobacterium (assembly GCA_963776345.1). Lineage (GTDB taxonomy): Bacteria > Myxococcota > Myxococcia > Myxococcales > Myxococcaceae > RPRB01. The sequence goes on from CAVZMH010000001.1 coordinate 227,297, forward strand.
ACCTGGGACGTCGCCGGGCGGCTCAGCACGGCCCCGAATTCGTCGTACGCCTACGACGGTCGTGATTTCAGATTCAAGCGAGTCGAGGCAGGCCGGACGATTCTCTTCCATCACTCGCCCTCGGGCACCTTGATGTCCGAGACGACGTCGACCGGGAAGAAGCTGCGGGACTTCATCAGGGTCGCCGGGTCCGTCATCGCAGCCGACGGGCGGCGCTAGCCGTGGGGGGACATTCGATGAACCGGTGCCTCGGCAGACTCTTGCTCGTGTCGTTGCTGTGCCTGGGAGTCTCCTGCTCCCGCAGCCAGAAGAGCGAGGAGGTCGAACAGAAGAAGCAGGAGATCAGCATCTGCGGCCCGAGCCCGGGACCGGGTGAGCAGTGCTTCAGCTGGGTCTGCGACTCGCAGTCCCAGTCCTGGGAGATCGTGCCCAAGAACGAGGGACTCTCCTGCAACGATGGGAATGCCTGCACCTACGGCGACATCTGCCGGAGCGGAGACTGCGCCGGCACGGCGATCTCGTGTGGCGACACCGGATGCGCGGTCGGAACGTGCAATGGAACATCGAGCTGCACCTACACGCTGAAGTCCGCGGCCACCGTCTGCCGGCCGTCCGTGAACGCGACCTGCGATCCGGCGGAGGTCTGCGACGGCGTCACCCTCTACTGTCCAGCAGACGTCCACGCGGCGGGCGGGACATCGTGCACACTCGGCCCTTGCTACAACCTGGGGAGCTGCGACAGCTACACCGGTGCGTGCTTCTCCGCCCCCAAGCCCGCGGGCACGGTCGTTGCGAGCCATCCAGGCACTTGCCAGAAGGACGACGTCTGCGGCGGCGGCGGCCATCTGATCGTCGGTGGCCCCTGGCAGGCCGGGATCATCTGCCAGCTCGCGTACGATTGCTGGACCGACCGGGTCTGCGACGGGACGAACCTGGGCTGTCCCGCGGCGAGGATCGCGTCGGCCGGGACGCTCTGCCGTCCGCCTCCGTCGTTCGGGGGCGAGTGCGACGTGCCCGAATACTGCGACGGAGTGAACAGCTGGTGCCCCGCCGACCTCCGCAAGCCGACGGGCACCGTCTGCCGGCCGTCGACGGGCCCGTGTGATCCCGCAGAGGTCTGCTACGGCTTCGGCGGTCCCCAGGGTTGTCCACCGGATCAGCTCGCGGCTGCGGGGACGGTGTGCCGCGCGGCAGTCGGAGCGTGCGACCTCCCGGAAAGCTGCAACGGAAGCTCGGCCGCGTGCCCGGCGAATTCGGCGAAGCCGGCGGGGACGGTGTGCCGCGCGGCAGCCGGACCGTGCGATGTCACCGAGACGTGTGACGGAAGTCCGAGCGGCTGCCCCCTGGACCGGAAGAAGCTGGCGGGAACGGTCTGTCGCCCGGCGACCGTCGCGTGCGACGCGCCCGAGACATGCGACGGCGCGGGCAACGCCTGCCCCTCGGACGCGTTCGCCTCGGCCAGCGCGGAGTGCGGGACCAACTCCTGCGATCACTGCTCGGGGATCAACACCTCCTGCGTGACGGACACCTCACAGGCGTGCTTCACCAAGACCTACCGCCACGACGACGCGCTCGGCTCGGTGTACGCCCAGACAGACGCGTCGGGGAACGTCGTCGCCCGGTACGACTATCTCCCGTACGGCGAGCTCTATTCGGGGGCGCGCTCGACCGTTGACCTGTCGTTCAACTCACGGGTTCGTGACGCCACCGGCCTGATCGCCCTGGGCGAGCGGAACTTCAGTCCAGCGCTGGGCAGGTTCCTCTCGCCCGACACCCAGCTCGGCTCGCTCGAGGAGCCGCAGACGCTCAACCGGTACGGGTACTGCCGCCTCAATCCGTACCGCTACGAGGATCCCAGCGGGCGAATTCCGATCGACACCATCTGGGACCTCGCGAACGTCATCTACGACATCGCCGTGGACGACAGGGAGGCGCTCGCCTGGGACCTCGCGGCGCTGGCGATCCCGTACGTCCCGGCTGGGAGCAACGAAGGCTCGTCAAGGTCGGGAAAGGCCATCGCCGCGGTGGAAGCGCGAGGCCAAGGTCGTCGCCGCCGAGGCGAAGCTCGTGGCGCGCGAAGCCGAGGCGGCCTCGAGTGCCGCAAAGGGGGTTGGTGCTAACCAGGCAGCAGGCAAGGCGTTCGAGGCCAAAGTGGCTGGGCAGACGGAAGCCGAAGGCTGGGCCGTCGGACGAGAAGTGACGGTCGAGACGTCGTCCGGTGTTCGCACCCGGATCGACATCGTCGGCACCAAAGGCGGGGCTGTTCGATGCGTTGAGTGCAAGCTCGTCAGCGACGGCTCCGCTCACTCCGAACCAGCGTGCAGCGTTCCCAGAGATCGGGTCGATGTGGCGCAACTGTCCGAGGGCTGGGCAAGCCGAACGTGCCTGGCGGATACACGATCACCGCGCGTCGAAGTCGGAATGATTCGAGCCCTGATTGATGTAAGGCGAGACTAGAACTCATGAGCGTCCAGGAACCTCAGACGATTGACATCGTGGCAACGTCGGCCGGACTCCCGTGAGGTTCGGCTCGTGCATCACCGGATCGACTCCCTTGGTCCGACGAAGACACCCACCTTCAGCTTCTGCAAGAGAAGCTGAACACGTACATTGGCCTTCGTGGAGTCGGGCCAGCTGCTCAAGCTGACCAGCCCCAAAGTGCCTCCCGACCCGGAAATCACCGTCGTCATTGCGGCTCAGCATCCGCCTACGTTGGCAGCGGAGACGTTCCTCGAACGGGTCAAGGAGGTCCTGTCCGGTATTGGGATCGGCTCGCTGTTCGAACTCCGTGCGGACTGAACCTGCCGAGTGATGGCCCAAGTGGATTGCCCACGATCAGCCGTCCGGCACAAGCTGAAGGTTCCGCCACTCCCCTGTAGTGCTCCCCCGAGATCAAGCCACACGTGAGACTTCCGCTCGGTACTCCCTCGGGCTCCTGTAGCCGAGTGCTTGATGAGGCCTGCCGTCGTTGTACCAGTCGATCCAGCGCGCGATGGCAGCTCGAGCTTCGGCGAAGCTCTCGAAGTTCCGCTGCCAGACGCACTCCTCCTTGAGGCTGCGGAAGAAGCGCTCGACCAGCCCGTTCTGCTCCGGCGTGTAGGGCGTGATGAATTCCTGCCGAAGGCGGTAATCGCGGCAAGCGGCCCGAAACCGCCGGCTCTGGAAGATGAGCCCGTTGTCGCTCCGGAGCAGCGGCGTTGGCCCCTCGGGCCGCAAGGTCCCGAAACGGGCGATGCACGCCTCCTCGATGGCTCGCTCCGCCTCCTTGGCGCGCCCACGAAGCGCAAACTCGTAGCCGATGACTTCCCGGTCGTGACAGTCGATGACGGCGGCCAGATGCGCCCAGCCGTCGCCGCCGCAGGGCACGTGCGTCATGTCCATCGCCCAGCGCTGGTTGCTCTGCTCAGCCTGGCTCCGCTTCCCATGCACGCGTGGCCGGGGCGTCCAGGTGCGCTGATGGACAAACCAACGCTTCTGCTCCAGCACTCGGTAAACGGCCTTCCGGTTGACACGGACGCCTTGGCGGAAGCGCAGCATCGCCCAGATGCGCCGGTAGCCGAACGTCGGGTGCTCGTGGATGAGCGAGTTGATTCGGGCAACCAGGAGCTCGTCGAGCACGGGCGCGGGCGCACGCACTTGCCGACGCGGTCGTGACCGCGCCACGTGGAGGATGCGGCACGCCTGACGTTCGGACAGCTCCGGCATCGCCGCCCTCACTCGTCCGACGTCTTCGGCACAAAAGGGCGGTCCTTGGTCGCCTCCCGCAGAACGTCGTTCTCGAGCACCAGCTCGCCGACCTTCTGCTTGAGCTTCCGAATCTGCTCGTCCTTCAGCGCCTCGTCGTCCTTCGGCCGCGCTCGAAGCGCATTCTCCGCGGCGAGGAGGAATCGGTCGCGCCAATCCTCGATTTCAGCGACGGTCAGCCCGTGCTTTCGGGCCGCCTCCTGCACTGACGTTTCGCCCTTCAGGATGCTCGTCACGAGGGCGACACGTCGCTTCGCCGTCCAGCGCTGCAGGTCCTCCGGAATCTCGCCTGCCATTCCTTCCCCACCTCTCCGCGGCCAACTCCACCGCGTCTTAAGGGTGGCTTCAACTCAGAGGGGAGCGGGATAGACGGCCACGACGCGCCGGGTACCTCCGCAGCGCGGGAAGGTGAGGACGTCGGTCTGGAAAGTCCGCCGGAGGAGCTCGGCCCAGGGGATGGGGCGTCGGGGCAGGCGCCGCCGGACGGGCTCGGGTGCCACCGGGCAAGAGGCTGTCTGGGCCAGTGGTGGAGGGGCGGGAGGCGTGAGGACGACGCGGGGGCGTACCCGGGCGTTGGGGGCGAAGACGGGCCACCGTGAGGGCCAGCGTCTCCACCTCGGCGTCGTGGGCGGAGGCACGGGGTACAGACGCATGTCCGTCTCGTCCACCTCCTCGAAGACGGCCTCGGGGAGCAGGACGTGGAAGTGCGGCGTCAGCTGGACGCCGAGCCGAAGCGCTGGACGAAGGCCACCGCTCCGGTGACAGGCCGGGACAGCCCAAGCCGCCTCGCCGTCCGGCGCTGGAAAGCGAAGAGCGCCCGGACGAAGAGGCCCAGCACCTCGGAGAGGAGCCGGGCGTCCCTGGCCAGGCAGAAGCGCACCGGCATGGGCAGCGACAGCGTCCACTGCCGGTAAAGCGCTCTGGGCAGGACGCGCTCGGTGAGGTGGATGGCGGTGTCGCGCGCCCGGCGCGCGTTGCAGGACGGGACGAGCACCTCGCACACCGCAGGCAAGGGTCTTAGGGCGCTGGCGTGTTGATGAAGACCTTCACTTTCCGGTCCGAATCGAGGGCGACGGAGCACTCGGTGCCCGCCGGGTTGATGCTGGCACAGCCAACCCAGTCGCCGACGGTGTAGCCGGCATTGGGCAACGCCGTCAGGGTCACGGGCGTTCCGGCCGCGAACCCCCACACACAGACGGTTGGCGTGTTGCCGCCGTCCCTGCGCGTGCAGAGATCATGAGTGACGTCGTTGGTCACCACGCCATTGCCTGTGCCGTAGATCTCGAGAGTGAGGCTGAACAGGCCGGAGGCCAGTGGCGTGACGTTGAGCGACGTCCCGCCGCTGATGGAACGCAGCAGGCCGAGGATGCTGACGTCCTGGGTTGCGATCACCGGCGTGGTGGTCACAGTTCCCCGGGCGGAGCTGCGGTTGGCCGGTATCAGCAGCGTCGCCGGCACGGAGACCGACGGATGGCTGTCGCTGAGGCTCACCTCCAGCGGCACCGGATATGACCGTGGGAGACTGGCCTCGATGCTGGCGTTCTGACCGCCGACCACCGACGGGGGAATCATGGCCAGGGTCAGGTCGCCCGGCGCCGGCTCCGGCATGACGGTCACCGTCGTGCTGCGTGCAACGCCGTCGCTGGTGGCTCGAATGTTGATCGGCAGGACGCCGCTGATCGGCAGCGCTGTCAGCGCGATCAGGGGAGCTGCCTCATTTCCCTCCGCGATGAAGACATCGGTCGCAGCCGCCGAGAGGTAGTTGTCGTTGAGTTCAAGGTGCACCATCGCGCCACCGATGGGGGCCGGAGCGCTCAAGCGGATCGCCAGCTGCGCCGTCTCGCCGACGAACAGGTACGGCCGGTCGACGCTGATGCTCTCCAGCAGGCCACCCGCGGGGATGACCGTGATCGGGCGCTCAATCGTTTCCCCGCCACAAGGATCCACCCTCACACGCAAGGTGGCATCTGCGACGGCGGACACTGCCGGGACATCGATGGAGAAGTTCCCGAAACCACGTCCTCTCGGAATGACGCCGCGATATTCGACGGACGGATGGTTCGGGATCTCGAGAAAGATGTAGTACGGCACGTCGTCGAATGGATGAACGACGTTGGGGACGACCCGGCCGGTGAGCGGCCGATTGCCCTGCACCGGCTCGGCATCCACCTCGATCGAGTCGATGCGCAGGTCGGTGATCGGGCCCGATCCGAGGCGAACGCCCACATAAGCGCGCAGCTCCTGGCCGGTGTCCACCGCTCGGGCGCCGATCTGGATGAAACGCGCCAGGTCCCGCTCCCGCGAGTCCGGACTGTCGAGGGCGTCACCGAACAGTGGCAGCGACAGGGTTCTGCGGAGCTCCAGGAAGTTCTCGCCCCCGATGGCGCTGATTTCCGACCGCAGACGAAGGACGCGCACAGTGGTGGAGTAGATCTCAACCCGGTATCCGGGCGGAGCGGTTCCCTCCAGATCCACTCCGACACCGAGCTCCCCGTCGTTCTGGGACAGACAGCTCCCGAAAGGCCCAGCGACGCTCAGCTGCTTGAGCGAAGCCCGCACCCCGGTGCCGAAGGACACGTCTGCAATCCGCTGCACGCCGCCGTAAGCGGCAGTGAGACGCGCGGCGGTGCGCTCGAACACGTCCTGCTCCAGTCTGAGGCTGAACTCCTCGAGAGTCGCCCCTTCCGGCACTGTCACGCTTGCCGGCACGGTGACGAGCGAATTGCCGCTGCCAAGTGCGACGCTTGCCCCACCGGCCGGCGCGGGGCGGGAGAGAACCAGCCAGCTGCCGCCCACAAGTGTGACCCGCACGGGTTCGAGCTCTGCCCTCGGGCGAAACGCCAGCAGGAACGGTGTGCTCTGACGAATCCACAGTCCGGCCTGTTGCTCGGCGCCGTTGAGGGCGGCTGTGATTCTCGTCCAGCTCTGCCCGCTCCCGGCCTCGGCAGGCGCATTGGCGAGCACGTCGAAGGAGACCTCGCTCTGTCCGGCGGGCACGGTCACCGATGACGGTACGGTGGCGCCGGAATCCGAGGCGACCAGCGTCACAGCGACGCCACCGGTGCCGGCTGGCGCGGACAGTGCGACGGTCCCTTGGATCTCCTGACCGGTCTCCGCGATGCGTTCGGAGAGGGTCAGCAGCTTGACGTAGATCACGTCCGGCGGGACGACGAACACTGCACGGCTGATGTCAGAGCGCGGGTTGGTGGCGCGCAACTCGAACCGTCGAACGGAGGTCACCGCGGGCATCGTCACGCTGATGGTGGTTTCCATGAACTCTTCGGGAATGGAGAAGTGTGGTGGATGCCACCGCTGCTCGAGGATGGGCATCGAGGGATTCACGGCGACCGCCGCATCCTTGGTCACCTCGACGCCAAAGGACTCGGACAAAGTGAAACCGGGATTGGCGCGGACCTGAAGGCCATCGGCGATGATGGTCAAGGTACCCGTCTGTCCAGACTCGAAGGTGCCTCCCCCGGCGACTTCTAGAAGGATCGGATACTGATCGAAACGTCGGGTCACCGCGTTATCGGTGCCCACGCTGGTCGTGCACCCGCCCGCGGCAGCGGCCAGTGCGACGCCGAGGATTGCGGTTCGTGCCAACGATGCGGTTCTCGGGTCCCTCATGGTCGACCTCCGTGGTCTCGTTCCAGTGGGCGGGTCTGCCGGGCTCGAGCAGTTGCGAGGATCGGCGCGCGCGTACCGGGGCACTTCCGCGGAGGTCTGTCAGGCGCGACCATCGGCTGAACCGGGACGAAGACGACCACCACCGCATGACCCGTCGGAGGCGCAGCGGACGGGGTCGGCGGCGCACCGGGCCTGGGCGATGACGCCAGCCACACGATGACGAGAGCACCCGAGCCAGCGAGGACACCGAGTGCCACTGGCATCATCCATCGCTGCACGAGCCCGGCGGCCCGGGGTCCGCTTTCCACCAAGGTGCTCACGGGCGAAGCGTGCCCCCACCGGCCGGAGCCCGTCCTCAGGGCTCACTTGCGGTTTTCTGATCTTTTCCTCACCATCGAGCTTTCAAGCACTTGGGTGTGTCCGAATGGACCGCAGGGCCTCGCCAGCGCAGCTTCGGATCGGCGACTGGCTCGTCGATCCATCTCTGGACGAGCTCCGTCGCGGCGAGACCCGGGTCAAGCTCGAGCCGCGGAAGATGCAGCTGCTGATGGCGCTGGCCCAGAGGCCGAACGAGCTGGTGACCACCGAAGAGCTGCTCGACACCGTCTGGGCCGGGGTCGTCGTGTCGCAGAGCTCCGTGTACCAGAGCATCGCTCAGCTCCGGAAGACGCTGGGGGATGACGCGGAGGCGCCCACGTTCATCGCCACCGTGCAACGAAAGGGCTACCGCCTGGTCGCGGCGGTGAGCACTCCCACCGATGCGGACCTGCACCCTCCGCACGCCGTCGCGAGCGCTCCGGCACCTCCCGAACCGCCGCCCGGGTTGCATCCGGATGCCCCACCCGTCCGCGCCGTGACGGTGGACCGTCGATGGCTCATCGGCGTGGGAGCCGCCACGATGACGGTGGCGGCAGGCGGAGCACTGCGCTGGTGGTGGCGGGCGCGGCCTCACCCCGACCCATCGAAGCTGGCCATCGCCGTCCTCCCCTTCGACGACATCTCCCCGGGCGGTGTCGAGCAACCCATCGCCGACGGCCTGGCGGGCGAGGTGATCGGCGTGCTCACGCGCCACGAGCAGGTCCGCGTCTCTGCGGCGAGCTCGGCGTTCCAGTTTCGCCACACGGCGTTGCCCCTCGGGGAGATCGGGCGGCAGCTCGGGGTCACCCATGTCCTCGATGGCCAGGTCTTCCGGACGAAGGAGCGAGTGAGGCTCACCGTACGGCTCCGGGCCGTGGCCGACGAGGAGGTGGTGTGGCACGACGCGCTCCAGGAGCCGGCCGACGCGATGAGCGGTCTTCCGCTCAGGGTGGCGCAGGGCGCACTCGAGGCGCTCCACGCCCCGGCCCCGGGTGCGTTGCCTCCGGCGCCCTCCGCGCGGGCGTTCGAGCTTTACTTGAGCGGGCGCCACTTCATCCAGGCGCGCACGCAGGAATCGATCCGCAAGGCCCGGGATTACTTCCAGCGCGCGGTCGACACCGACCCGAGCTTTGCCCTGGGTTACACCGCGCTCGCCCACAGCTGGATCGCCGAGTACCAGTACGGCTCAGGGCTGACGGTGCGCGACATGGACGCTCGCGCCCAGCCACTGCTCGACCGAGCGTTCACACTGCAGCCAGAGCTCCCGGAAGCACTGGCAACGCAGGGGCACTTGAAGACGAACCTCAACCGCGCCGACGAGGCCCGACCCTTCCTCAAGCGTGCCGTCGCCGCACAGCCGCAGAGCGCGACCGCCCACTTCTGGCTCGGCATCAACGAGGCCAGCGACGGATTTCCGAGGAAGGCGCTGGAGAGTTACCGGCGCGCGATGGAGCTCGACCCACTTCAATTCCTGGTCCACGCGCGCGCCGGGCTGGAGTCGATCCATCTCGGCCTGTACGAGGAGGCAGTCCGTCACTACGCCCGGGCCGTCGAGCTGGCGACCGCACCATCCGAACGGCCACTGGGGGACAGGGCTGATCGGCTGGGCGCGCGGCCGGCTCGATGACTCGGTCCGGGGCTACCGGCGGGCGCTGCAGGCCGAGTCCCGTCGTGAGGATCTCTGGACGCAGCTCGGCTGGATCTACCTCGACCTCGGGATGCCAAAGCAGGCTCGGGCGGCGTTCGCGCAAGCGATCGCGCTCGCCGGGTCCGTGGCGCAACCCCAGGCCGCGCTGGGGCGGGCCTTCGTCGTCGAGGACGATCTGCCGGGGCTGGCGCGCTACCTCGAAGCTCTCAAGTTTCCACCGCCCGGTACGCGCGACGTGGAGATCGACACCGCGGTCCTCTTCGCCGTCCTCGGCCAGACCCACGCCGCCCGGAGGGCGCTCACCTCGGCGGTCGGGCCGATGCTCGCGGACCCGATCCCGCTCTACGGTTGGTGGCAGACCTGCTTCGGCCAGCACATCTTCATCGACGTGGCGACGGTCTACACCTGGCTCGGCGAGCCGGAGCAGGCGAGGCCGTTCCTGGAGCAGGCCGAGGCCTACGTGGACCGGTACGAGCGCCAGGGCAACATCTGGCACGCGATCGGCTACCACAAGGCGCGCATCGCCGCGCTGCGCGGCGACCAGGCCACGGGGCTGGCACAGCTCGAGAAGGCCGTGGACCTGGGCTGGCGACGGGGCTGGTGGCTGAAGGTCGACCCGGCCCTGGCCGGACTGCGGTCCTCGCCCCGCTTTCAGACCGTGCTCGAGCGCATCGCGACGGAGACCCGCGCGCAGCGCGAGCGCCTCGCCGCGGACCCTGGCGCACGCGTCCCCTGAGCTATCG
>CAVZMH010000002.1:0-110603 GCA_963776345.1 uncultured delta proteobacterium
CCATGTCGTTGAATCGGACGACGGGCCCGTGGAGCTACGGGCAGACCCGGCAGTGCTCGCCCTGATTGCCGGGAGCTCACTCTTGAGCCATGACGGCGTCGGTACAGCTGTGGTCCCGTGGAAGGTCCGCCAGGCCCTGGTCGCGGAGCTGCCACGATTCGATCTACACGTTTCCGCACTGATCGCGCTGCCACCGGCGACGCGCACCGGGCCCGCAACGGTTCCGCTGGAAGTCGTCGTGTGGTCGCGGGAGCCGCGGAAGCTGGTCTTCGTCGGCCGGCTTGCCGCACAGGGTGGCAATGCTGCGCTCCTCGAGAACCTGGCGGCGCGCAGGTCTGGTGACGCACCTGAGATCGGCCGACTCGTTTCCCTTGAGGGCTACTCTTCCTTTGATCGTGTTGTCCTCGATGAGGAGCTGCGCCGCAGCGCGGATGAGTCCGACGGCAAGATTGTTGGCCTGGGCGAAATCGCGGTCGAAGCGAACCTCGGCAAGCGATCCGAAGACGGCGGCTTTGAGCCGTTGCCGAACGCGATCTACTTGCCGCTGATAGGCGAGGGTCCAGTTCTGACGTCCGTCTCGGACCTTCGTATCAAGCCGCAGAACTACGTCCAAGTCGTGCTCGATCCAGAGCGCGCCCTCGCCGAATATGCGGCTGGCTGGCTGGACTCCGAGCTAGGTCGCGTCGTTCGTCGTGCGGCAACGAGTGGCTTCATTCCGAAGCTTTCGAAAGGCAGCTTGGGACACGTTCTGCTGGTGGTGCCCGCGCTGGATGTCCAGGCCGAGACAGTGCGGGCCCACCGTATGATCCTTGAGGTGGAGCAGCGACTGCTCGATTTGCGGCACGGTTTGTGGGAGCGGCCGGGAGCTACCGACGCCGTCAGACAGGAGCTTCGCGATCAAAGCGAGGCAAGCTTCGACAGCTGGGTTGAGTCGCTGCCGTTTCCTATCGCATCGATCCTCAGGCGCTATGAGATCGATCTCACGGCAGAGCACAAGGTCGAGTACCTCCGTCGATGCTTCGAGGCCACAGCTCAGTTCGCTGCCATAGTGCTCCTGAGCGGATTCCAAGCTGATCCCGACTATTTCTCCCTAAATCGAGCGGAACTGATAGGCGCAGGATACGAGGCGCCAATGGTCGGCACGTTCGGCAGCTGGCTGCTGCTCGTCGAGCGTCTGGCGAAGCGTGTGCGTCGAATGCTCGACGGAGAGGACGAAGAAGCCAGGGACCTGTGCCTCGAGTTGTTCAAGGCAGATCGGCGCGGCCTCCTCGAGGCTGTCTGCTCCAAAGACCTCTCGCACGTTGAGCGTCGCAAAGGGATACCGAGACAGGTGGGAAGGGCACGGCGGTGCAGCGAGCGAGGAGGAATGCGCACGCCGCTTGGTGCCTCTTGAGGCCGAGCTCGTGCGACTACGACGGGCCCTCGCGGAAGCGTTTGATGGTTGGACACTCGTGCAGCCCGGTCGATTCGAGTTGGAGCATGGCGTCTACGTCGGCGAAGTCGAGTGTCTCACCGGCAGCAACATCATGTTCAATTCGCGCACGGTCCGACTGGTGAGCGCGATGGACAAGGCATACCTGTATCTGGTCGATCTGAAGGCGGACTGGCCGAGGCCAATTCCGCTTGCGCCCCTCGTGCGGATGACAGCCGTGCCTCGAGCAGAGGACCGAGCCTGCTACTTCTATAGCCGAGTCCTCAGCGCAAGGACGTCCGAGATTCGCTGGATCTCGCATCACTTCACGCCAAAGCCGGAAGACGACTCCACCGACCCCGAGGTGGTCGATCTGATCCTCAGCCTCGGCACTGCCGGTAAGCGCACGTTCGACAAATAAGGCAGCGTGGCGGTCGGGCGTGACGTCGGCATTGCGTCGGAATGCTGGGCTAGCTGCCTGCTGCGGGCGGCTTTCTGAGCGTCCGTGACGTCTTCAAGACCTGTGCGCCCAACGGCATGTCAGACGACTCGGCAGGTGTCAGCCTCAAGCTCGGTGGATCTGTGGACGGAGGTGTTCGAATTGCAGCTACTCCGAGCTGTGCGAAACTGACAAGCGGTGCCCGTGGCAGAAGGGGCGTCTGACCACGGTGAGTGGTCGCAGGCATTGCTGACCGAAGGGAGCGGAGTGGGCGTTCTGCGGTTCTTCAAAGCACGAAAGCCGAATCCCGAAGAGACAACCCCGACGTCTGAGCTGCCTAAGGCCGCGGCGGGGCGCCATAGCGAAGAGTCCGTAGCTCCAGCGCGAGCAGCCGGTGCCAGCGCGGAGTCTACTTCAAGCACCGACTACAACCATCGACTAGCCACGGCTGAGCATGGCGGGCTTCGTACTCGGTCTGGAAGTGTCTATGACCAGCGAGACGAGCATCTTCACTACATTTACGCCAAGCCGCACTACGCGCAGAACCAGCAGATCCTTGGCTGGTGGACCGACGCACATGACGGACTGCTAGCTCGGCAGATCGCCAAGTGGCAGTGGTGCTGGCCCTACGACATTCGCACGGAGGTCGAGAAGATAACGCCGAAGGACGTGCTAGAGAGTTGGAAGAAGTCGGACTCAAGGTGCAAGCAACACGCCTGGTACAACGTCCTCATGTACTTCTGCGTTGCGCGAGCCGACGAGCTGCTGCTCACTGATGCCATCCGTGAGCCTCATGAGAAGAACTGCCTCGTGTGCGGCGAGCTCTTCCTGGAGGATTCGGTGCCATTTCCCTCTGGTGAAGCGCTTTGGCATTGACCATGTCGACTTCTGCGCGCCATGCGTCTCGAGTGCTCATCTCTTTCCGGGGCAAGGCAACAACGAGATGGCCGCCGAGGAGATACTTGAGTATCTTCGTGGCCTATCGGGTCTCCTCGGCGCGGTCCCTCCCCAGACCGCAGCCGACAATCTCGAGATTCTGGCGATTGCTGAGCCTGGTCGGCGGGTCGAGCTTCTTGAGCTGCTCAGGGAGTCGCCGAGCTCCGCAAGGGTCAAGTCCGTCTTTGGGACTTGGTTCGAAGCGCTACTCGCCGCTGGCTTGCTGGAGGACGGCACCCGACGGAATGCTCGCGGCATTCAGACCCTCGCCCGTGACGGCCATATGTGCTTCTCGCTCGGCGAGAAGACGATTGACGACTGGCTATACGAAAACGGCATTCCCCACGAGAGGGAGCCCGCATACCCGGAGGGCAACTACCGTGCAGACTGGCTGGTCGGAGACGTATTCGTCGAGTACTTCGGCCTGACGGGAGACGCCGCATACGATGCGAAGGCCGAGGAGAAGAAGCGCATCTGCAAGCGACACAACGTCAAGCTGGTGGCGATCTTCCCGAAGGATCTTGCCAGTTGGTCGGCGCGAGGCCGGAAGCTGGAAGGGCTGCTCACGTATCGGGAGACGGAGTCGCGGTAGCTCGCCCAGCGGCCGCCCAGCCAAAGAGCCTCTGGCCGCACCAACATCACCTCTCTTGGCCGCCGACTCCTTTGTCTCGGACAGCGCTTCTGAACCCGGTGCTTCGCCGAGCGCGCTCCTTGGCCCGTTCTCATGCGAGCGGCTACTCCCACTTGGCCCACGACCCACGTCACCCGGTTCCGCCTCGGTCGGCAGCGCTCCCACGCGGCGAACCCGCGAGAGGGGTTGACACGCCGCGGCATGGAGCAAGGGCGACGTTACCGAGACCCGCTGCATCGGCGTCGGCTGACCCCGGAGCTGTTCAAGGGCCGGCGGGCGCCGCATGTGCTGAATGACACGCCCGTCGGTGCATTGGCGGCAGACGCTAGGACCACGCTGCACCTTGCGTGGTCTTCGGCGTCGCGCAGGTCTCCAAGACCTCCAGCGCCTCGACGATAGAGGATCTGCGCCGTGGTGCTTTTCTGTGACACCTCCTTAGCCGCGGCGACCTTTGTCCTCAAGGGCGATCTGCTATTGACCGATGCTCGCTGATGGCAAGGTCGCCACGATTCCGAGAGAGAACCCGGGGCCTTGTCCCGGCGACCAGCCCGATGTTCGATTGACTCGCGAAGCGTCTGGAGGGGGCGACTTTGGCTGACTCATTCGCTCCTCCGTGCCTCGAAGAGAAGCTAACCCACATCGTTGTGGAGTGCGTCGCGGTGATGGACGACTCCGGAGTCTGCGTGGGCAAAGCGAAGATCGCTGACATTCTTCGCGGCAAGCCGTCTCGCTTTGTCTTGGAGAACGGCTACGACGTGAACCCGGCATTCGGACGCCTCAAGTTCATGCGCTCCCCCGACATTCGGTTCGTGATTGACGGACTGGTGGAGGATCGGCTGCTGGAGATCGCGTTCGTTGACGACAACCGCGAGCGGCCGGTGCTCAGAGTCGCGCCCAGTGGACGGCTGGAGTTGGCTGGCCGCAACCCGCATCGGGCACGGCTCCCCTGGAATATGGATCAGAGGGATTGCCCGGATACGACCAGGAGCTCCTTCGCGACCTCTGCGAGCTCAGACGGCGGTGGCCTCGAGGAGGGACTCAGGCCGTACCAGATCGCCTACGATTCCACGCTGTTCGCGACGGCTACAGCCCAGCCGCAGTCGATCGAAGAGCTGGAGGCCGTTCCCGGGTGGGGGCCTGTGAAGTGCGAACGCTACGGCGAGGCTTTCCTGGCGCTACTTCGCTCGTCGCGCAGTCGCCCAGAGTGAATGAGAGAGAGGCATTGCCGCGACCACGGCGGCATAGGGCTCGGATGGCGCCGTCACATCGTGCAAGCCTGCGTTGTGGCGGACCAATGACTAGGGGGGCGTGTGTCGAGACTACTGACGCAAGAGCAAGCGGCAAGGGCGATCTACTTCGACTTCGAGGGGTGCGTCGGAGAGGCACCGTCGTTGCTGGGCTGGTCATTCGAGCTCGACGACGGCGCTGAGCAGTTCTCTCAGTGGATCGTCGAGGGCGCCCTGCAAAGCGCCGCGCGGACGGTGCCGCACACCGGCGGCGCGGTGAGATGCGGACAGTGCACGTTGGACCAGGCGGTCGACTACTTGGTCACCTTCGCCGAGGGCTACGACCGACAGATCGTCTCCTGGGCGCGCTTCGACCTGAACCAGATCGAGAGCCACGTGGATGACCCCGCGCTGTTCGAGCGTGCGCAGGCGCGATTCATGAATGCCCTGCCGACCGCGAGGAAGTGGCAGCGGGACTCTATCCCGAGGAGGTTCTCGAGAGGACCTGGGGTGGGAAGCACAAGCTCGCCGCGTACTGCGAGCTCATGGATATCCACGTGCCGGAGAAGTACGGACAGAACGTCGCGGCCAGGGGCATCAAGGCGATGCGCGAAGCCATTGAAGAGTACGGCAGCTACTCGGCGATTCCGGCCGAGGGCAAAGCGGCGAAGGAAGCCTGGAAGGCAGTCCTCGGTCACAACCGGCTCGACTGCAAGAACGCCCGAGAAGTGGTGACCCGCGCCGCCAGCGAGTGCTCGGCGACCTAGCCGAGAACCGCTAGGTCGCTCGTCATCGGATTCGGCCGCAAAGGCACACGCCGTCTGTCAGGTCGGGATTCTTTAGGAACGCAAGCCAGCGAGCCGATACAATCCGCAAGAGGGAGAGACGGGGTACGGGGGCGGCACACAGTGAGCGGCGTCGAGGGGAACAGGACTTGGGATCGCGCGTCGTGCGATGAGGCGGCGCAGCGGGCGAAGAGCCACGATCCCGGGGAGCGCTGGGCGGCGGTCTTGGCGCTCCGCGACATTGGCCGGCCCAGCGTGTTCGCCATTCACGTCCCGCCGCTGCGCGAGCGGGCGGAGGACGTCCTCCCACTGGCGGAGCAGCTGCTCTCGGAGCTGGGGCAGGAGCTGGGGCGCAAGGGGTTCCGGCTGGGCGAGCAGGCACGAGCCCGGCTCCAGAACTACCCCTTCCCGGGGAACGTGCGCGAGCTGCGGAACGTGCTCGAGCGGGCGCTGGTGCTGGAGCCGGGGCCGGAGCTGACGCTCTCGGTGCTCCAGACGCTGCGCGAGCCGGTGGAGGGCTCGGCGCCGGCGGGCAGCTTCGTGGTGACCGGGGACCCGCGGCCGCTGGAGGAGATCGAGAAGCGGTACGTCCGGCACGTCCTCGGCCAGCTCGGCGGGCGGCGGGTGGAGGCGGCGAAGGTGCTGGGGCTCAGCTACCCGACGTTCCTCAAGCGGCTCGAGGACTGAGCGGGCGCCCGGGTCAGTGCCCGGAACGCCGCCGCCGCAGCGAGAGCGCGAGCGCGGCCAGCACGAACGGCGCGAGCCCGGCGACCGGAGCACCAGGCACCCCGCACCCGGCAGCGCCGGACCGCGTCGTCGTCGGCACGGAGAGCGCGCTGCTCCTCGTGGCGACGGCACGGGCGCTCGGGTCGCCCAGGAGATGGAAGGTCGCCCGGACGTCCGGGTCGGTGACGGCCTGCTTGGCGGCGAGGGTCGCGTCGCCCAGCGTCTTGCCGTCGTCGAGCGCGGCCGAGAGGAGCGCCCTGCTCAGCGTGGCGTGCTCGGTGGGCAGGGTCAGCGCCGAGGAGGCCCAAACGCCCCAGGCCCCGCCCTCGGGCGTGCGCAGCAGCGCCGCACCCAGGCTCTCTCTGCCGATGTCGATGAAGTAGGCGTTCAGGCAGGTCGCTGCGACGACGAGCGAGGCGCGGCCGGTGCCCGCGAGGGCATCCACGTCGGCCGTGGAGAGCATGCGCCCGTTCCAGAAATCCTCCGCCCCGTGCCCTTGGTAGTCGACGGCGATGGGTCCGGCGCGCAGCGCGTCGATCAGCGCGGCGTGGGTGACGGCATCGTCCATGCCCCGGACGAGCGCCTGCGTCGTCCAGCCGCTCAGCGCCGAGCGGACCTCGGCGGTCGCCGCCGAGAACTGGATGTTCCCGTCGCGGTCGCTGACCAGGAGAAGCCCGTCGTCGTGGCCCGGGAGGCGCCGTCCGAGGATCTTCGCCACCACCGCGTCCATCCGCTCCGGGGTCGACACGGGGAGGCGGCCGATGGCGACGCCGGGAAGGTCGACCAGGGCATCGTCGGAGGCGGTCTCGAGGTAGTGGGTCGGGACGAGGATGGTCGGCACCTGGTCGAGCTCCGGGTGGCCGAGCCAGCCGCGGGGGTCGTAGGTGGCCGCGCCGGCCAGCAGGACGAAGTGGGGCGTCGTGGACCAGCTGCGGACGGCGGCGGTGAGGAAGCTGCGGAGGGCCGTGGCGTCCTTCTCCCCGGCGGAGAACTCGTCGTAGACGTCCTCGATGTCGACCAGGGCCACGGTGAGCCCCTCGCGGGTGCGCTGGTCGGCCAGCGCGCGCAGGCTGGGGAGCAGCGCGCCGGTCCCGACGATGACTAGGTCAGCCCCTTGGGCCGAGTGCCAGCTGCTCGGGGCATTGGCGACGACGGTGGGCGCGAGCACGTCCTGGTCGCGGTAGGCGTAGAGGATGCGGGTCCCGCTCCCCGCGGCGGTCAGGCTCGCGCCACCGGGCGAGGCGGCGGTGACCACCGCGGCGGGGCTCAGGGCGCTGGTGATGTCGAGGACGTGCGCCCCCGGGGCGTCGGCGCCGGTCAGCTCGAGCTGTGCCCCGGCCGGGGCGGTGAAGCGGAGCGGTCCACCGAACGCGTACTGGCGGGGGTAGGTGAGTCGCTGCGAGAGCTCGAGGGCGATCTCGCTCGAGGTGCGCCCTACCAGCGACACCGTGTTGTCCCCCGGGAGGAGCGTGCCGGGTGGAAGCGTGAAGCGCGCCGTGGCGACGTCCTGGTAGCTGCCCTCGACGGTGCCCACCCCGACGCCGTTGACCAGGACGTCCAGCGTGTGTGCGCCGGCGGTGAGACCCTGGATGCTCACCTCGAGCGTCGCGGCCTCCGGGGAGAGGAGGTCGAACGCCGGCGTGGAGAAGATGCGGTCCATCGGCTTGGTGCCGATAATCGGTGGACCGAAGAAGCCGTCCGTGTCGGGGTTGAAGAGCGCGGAGACGTGGAGCGTCCGGTCACGGACCTCGAGCGTCTCTAGAAAGCTCGTGGCCGAGCTGGTGGCGTCCATGGCCGGTGCCGAGTGGATGAGGCTCGCGGCGCCGAGACCGTGCGTCACCCAGTACGCCCGCGTGTCGGTGTAGCGGGTGTCGGCCGCCTGGCCGAAGAACTCGAGCGCGTCTCCGGGCTGTAGAGTGTTCCCTTCCGCCGAGAGCGCACGGAAGGCGATGGCACGGCCACCCGCCCAGAGCGCGAGCGAGGTGAGCGGCGTGCCCACCGGAAGCCCGGCCGCGAAGAGCTGGTCCGCAGGCACCCGGTACACCCCATCCTGCCGGACGAGGAGCTTGACCGCCCCGCTGCTGGCGGCGATCTCCCACTGCCGGACGAGGGTGGGGTCGCGCCACGCGCGGTCGAGCCCCGGGGGATCTGCTGGATGGCCGGCGGAACCACCCTGGGCGACGAGGAGCGGGCTCGATCCGAGGGTGGCGACCAGCGCGGAGGACCGGAGACCCGAAAACGTGCCACCGCGGGTCTGGACCGGACCGAACCACTGGCTCTGGCCCTTCAGGTCGATGGCCTCGATCCAGTAGCGCGCGCCGCTGCGCCGGCCCGGGTCGACGTAGGAGTAGTTCCGGCCGGCGACCGGGTCGAACCCGGCCCGGAGCGCCGAGCCGGCGATGAGGTCGCTCACCTCACGGCGCTGGCCGTTCTCCTCCCGGTAGACGCGGTACCCCAGGTTCCGGATCTCCGTTCCGGCCTCCCAGGAGACCTCGGTGGCGCCGCCGCCGCTCACGGCGTCGAGCTTCACCAGCTCGACTGCGGTGGCGGGGGGGCCGACCTTGAGAAGCACGCTGCCGGCGCTCACTTGGTAGTCGTAGGAGAAGCCGGCGGGAGCGGTGCCCAGCGTCAGGGCGCTGTTGGTGATGGCACCGGTGGCCGTGAACAGGGTGTACGTTCCCTGAGCAAACCCGGGACCGGCAGTGATGTTGAGGACGCCATTGAGCGTCAGTGCTCCGGTCACGGCACCGCGGGTCGTGCTCGTCCCGACCGTGAAGTTCAGGACGGCGGTGTTGTTGAGATTGAGCGCGTTGGTGCTCAGGGTCCCGGTGCCGCCGGAGCCCGGGGTGTAGGAGGCGCCGGCGGCGACCGTGATCGACGCTGGGAGCGCGCCAGACCCGGAGAGCGTTCCTCCGTTGACCGCGACGGCAGCCTCCGTCGTCCCCGCCGCGTAGGTTCCGCGGAAGCTCAGCTGACCGGCGTTGATGGTGAACCCGCCGGTGTGCGTGCTCCCGGTTCCGGAGAAGGTGACATCGCCGGTGCCCGTCTTGGTCAACCGCCCGCCGAAGGCCATGGGCCGGGCGACCGTGTTCCCTGTCGAGCTGACCAGCCACGTTTGGTTGGCGCTGATCCGGAGCGTCCCGCCGGCGCCTCCGAAGCTGAACGTTCCATCCGCATTGACGCCATTGGTGATCCGGAAGTTGCCCGTCCCGGCGACACCGCTGATGGTCAGATTCACCCCAGCGAGTACGTAGATGGCACCAACGTTGGTGTTCCCGTTGGGGAGCACCGGCGTGGGATTCCCCGTGGTGAAGCACGCGTTGGCGAGGAAGCCCGGGGCTCCGGCGGGATTCCAGTTCGCGCCGCTGTTCCAGGCGCCGTTGACCGGCCCGATCCAAGTCTTCGCCCCACCGGGACACGTGACCTGCGCCGCCGCCGGAACGCCGGCGAGCAAGAGCACCAAAAGGCCGAGCCGCCTGAGCGTCGACGCGCTCGCGTTACGACTCCCGATCGCCAGCAGCACGTGGGTCATCCGCAGGTCCCGCCGTTCTCGTTGCAGCTGCCCGCGCAGCACGGGTTCGTGGGCGAGCAGGCTGTGCCAGTTGGCAGCCCCACCGTGCAGGCCGACGCTGCCTCTGCGGCCCGCGGGACGGTGATCGCCAGGATCAGCGGGATCGCCACCAGGCCGGCACGGACCAGCCTCCTCCGCGACAGGTCGACGCCTCGCGGCAGGTCAACTGGGACGGCGTCCAGAAGCCCCGCTTCGCCCATCTCGCGAAGCGTTCCGTTCACCAGCTCCGCCTCGAGCGCCGCATGGCGCGCGATCGCCCTGACGTCACGCGTGCCGTCGATCGCTTCCCACACCCGCGCCGCCGCCGCGTTCAGACAGAACGCCCGGTGCGTCGCCTCGACGTAGAGCAGCGTCTCGCCGTCGAGCTCTTCGGAGATGAGCCCATTCGCCCGGCGCCGGGGGACGAAGCCGCTGGAGTGAGCCACACCGAGAGGATACCACCGCTCTCCCACCCGTCCGCTTCTGCGACCAGCGCGGCAAGGGAGCGCCCCGCTCTGCCGATGTGGGAGAGCAGCGCGGGGCCGCTCACTCGGTAGGTCAGCTCGGTCGGGACCGTCGCGCGGCAAACGCCAGAACGACGAGAACGATCGGGGCGAGCGCGGCAGCCGGTTCACCCGTGCTCCCGCATCCGGAAGCGCCGGACCGGGGCCGGGTCGGAACGGACAGCGCGCTGCTCCGGGCGAGGGTGGCCCGCGCACTCGGGTCGCCGAGCAGGTGGAACGTGGCGCGAACGTCCGGGTCGGTCACGGTCCGCTTCGCCTTGAGCGTGGCCTCTCCGAGCGTCAGCCCGTCGTTCAGCACCGCGGAGAGCAGCGTCTTGCTCAGCAGCGGGTGCTCGATGGGAATCGTCGGGGCGGAGGACGCCCAAACTCCCCAGGCGCCACCGTTCGAGGTGCGGAGCAGCGCGGAGCCCAGGCTCTCGCGCCCGATGTCGATGAAGTAGGCGTTCAGGCAGGTCGCGGCAACGAAGAGCGCGCTCTTGCCGGTGCCGGCAAGCGCATCGGCGTCTGTCGTGGCGAGGATCCGGCCTCCCGTCCAGAAGTCCTCCGCACCGTGCCCCTGGTAGTCGACGGCGACGGGGCCGCCGCGGAGCGCGTCGAGGAGCGCCGCGTGGGTGGCCGCGTCGAGGGCCTTCTGTTCCGGGTCGGTGCCCGTCCCACGGGCAATCTCCTGGATCGTCCAGCCCGAGAGGGCGGCCTGCACCTCGGCAGAGGCCGCGGAGAAGGAGCTGATGCCGTCATGGTCGTGGACCATGAGCAGCGCATCGCTCGGCACCGCGAGCCGGCGGCCCACGATCTTCGCCACTGCCGTGTCCATCTCGGCAGCGGTGGGCATCGGGAGCCGGCCGACCGCCAGGGCCGGCTCGGTCGCGCCGTCGAAGGTGACCAGCGCGTCGTCCGATGCCGTCAACGTCTCGAACTGGGGCGTCTGCGCCCAGATGAACATCGTCGGGACCTGATCGAGCTCGGGGTGCCCGAGCCAGCCACGGGGGTCGTAGGTCGCGGCGCCCGCAAGCAGCACGAACTGCGGTGCGGTGGACCAGTTCTGTGCGGCGTTCGCGAGGAAGGCACGGATCGCCGTCGCGTCCTTCAGCCCCGCCGAGAACTCGTCGTAGACGTCCGCGATGTCGACGAGCGCGACCCGGAGACCCTCGCGGGTCCGCGCATCGGCGAGCGGTTGGAGGCTGGGGAGGAGCGTCCTGGGGCCGATGATGACCAGGTCCGCGCCGGGCGCGCTGTGCCAGCTGCTCGGGGTGTTGGCCACGACCGCAGGCGCGAGCACGTCCTGATCGCGGTAGGCGTAGAGGATCCGCGAGCCGCTCCCCGGGGCAGTGAGGGTTGCGGCGGAGGCGCCGGCGGTGGTCGGCACAGTCGATGGCCTGACCACACTGGTAACGTCGAGCACGTGCGCGCCCGCGGCAAGCGTGCCCAGGAGCTGTACCAGCGCTCCGCCGGGAGCAGTGAACCGCAGCGGTCCGCTCATCGAATAATGGCGTGGATAGGTGAGCCGCTGCGAGAGCTCGACCGCGATCTCAGTCCCGGCGCGGCCAACGAGCGTGACGGTGTTGTCTCCAGCGAGCAGCGCCCCCGCCGGAAGGGTGAAGGTCGCCTTCGCAACGTCCTGGAAGACGCTCTGCACCGTTCCGACGGTCGTGCCGTTCACCTTGACGTCCACGGCATGCGCCCCGTTGGTGAGGCCCTGGAGGCTGATCTCGAGGAGGGCAGGCTCCGCCGAGGTCAGATCGATGGCAGGGGTGGAGAAGGTCCGGTCCATCGGCTGGGTGAAGATGATGAACTTACCGAAGAACCCGCCTGTCTCCGGATTCTTGAGAGCGGGGATGTGCAGCGTCCGATCGCGGATCTCGAGCGTCTCGAGGAAGCTGGTGGCGGTCGAGCTCGGCTGGGCCGCCGGGGCGACATCGATGAACGTCGGCGTGCCCAGCCCGGCGGAAACCCAGTAAACGCGGGTGTCGGTGTAGCGGGTGTCGGCTGCCTGGCCGAAGAACTCGATCGCGTCACCGGGCTGCAGGGTGGTGCCGTTCGCGGAGAGAACGCGGAAGGCGACCTGCCGCCCGCCGGCCCAGAGCTGGATGGAGGACAGGGGCGTTCCCACCTGCAGCCCCGCGGCGAAGAGGGCGTCGGCGCCGACGTGGTACACCCCATCCTGACGGACGAGGAGCTTCACCGCGGAACTCGCGGCAACGACCCACTGCGACGCGAGGTTCCGGTCGTTCCACGACCGGCTGTAACCGGGAGGATCCACCGGAGTCCCCATCGGCCCACGATCGGCCTGCAGCAAGTTCGCACCGAGGTTGGCCACGAGCGTCGCGTCCTGGATCTGCTTCCCGGAGAGCGTGCCCGAGCGAGACTGGACCGGGCCGAACCACTGGCTCTGGCCCTTCATGTCGATCGCCTCGAGCCAGTACTGCGCACCCGCGTACCCGTTGGCGTCGGTGAAGGCGTAGTTCCGGCCAGCGAGCAGGTCGCTCCCAGCGCGAAGAGCCGATCCGGCAATCAGGCCCGGGTTGATCTGCACGCGCCGTCCGCCCTCGTCGCGGTACACGCGGAACCCCAGGTTCCGGATCTCCGTTCCGGCCTCCCAGCTGATCCGGGTCACGCCCCGGCTAGTGACCGCGTCGAAGCCCGCGAGCTCCACCGCTGTCGCCCCGGGACCGACCTTGAGCAGGACCTGCGAGGCGGTCACCTGGTAGTCGTACGAGAAGCCCGCCGGGAGGGTCCCGGTGCGCAGGGCGTTGTTCGTCACCGCCCCGGAGAAGTTGAACAGCGTGAAGGTGCCCTGACCGAAGCCGGTGCCCGCAGTGACGTCGAGCACGCCATCGAGCGTGAGGGCGCCGACGGTCGCGCTGGTCGACGTGGTGCCGAGGGTGAAGTTCAGGTTGGTGGTGTCCGCAAGGACAAGACCTCCGGTCGTCAGTGTCCCCGCGCCGCCCGACCCGGGCGTGAGGGTCGCGCCGGCGGCGACATTCGCACCGCCATTGACGGTGCCCGCTCCCTGAAGGAGGCCTCCCGCCGCAACGGAGACACCGGACGTGTTGAGCGTTCCGTCAACGGTCAGCGTGCCATTCGCTCCGATCGAGACCGCGCCTTCGCCTGTCAGAGTCCCGGTCACCGCGAGCGTTCCGCCGTTCGCGGCCATGGTGATGCCACCGGTGTGGGCTCCGCCGGTCGAGATCGTGAGCGTCCCTGCGCCGATCTTGGTCAGCGCGCCTGCGCCGGTGACTGCTCCGAGCGTGAGGTTGGTCCCCGTGTCGAGCGTCGTCGCCCCATTGAAGGTCGCAGTGCCGGTCAGGGTCTGAGGGGCGGTCCGAACCGCCCAGGTTCCACTGGTGAAGATGACGTTCGCCGGGAGCGAACTGGAGTTGGTTTCCCAGGTCACCCCGTCCACGGTCAGGTCCACCGCGGGGAACGTGAACGCCGAGTTCAGCCGCACCGTGCCGGTCCCGTCGCCGCGGAAGAGCATCGGCAACGCTGTGTTGACCGAGGATCCGGCGCCCATGATGATCACGCCGCTCGCCCGCGGAGTCAGGACGAGGGTGCCCAGCGCACCCATGTCGAGCGTGCTGGTGTACGTCAGCGTGGCCCCGCTGTCCGCGCCAAGGATGGTTCCGGTTCCGGAGACCGATCCGTTGGAGATTGGCAAGCCGACGGTGTTGGTCTGCGCCACATGGAGGCCCTGGTCGAGCCCGGAGCCGCTCGGGTTCGTTCCAAGCGTTCTCAGGACCACCGTTCCAGCGCCCGACACCGGGCCGGCGACCCAGAGCGCGGAGCCGGCGCTCGTCTTGGTGAGGGCGCCATTCAGAGTCAGCCCGCGAACGGTTACCACCGTTCCCGCAGCGCCGGTGAGGCCCCCGAGGGCGAGGTTGGTGCCCGCGTTGACGGTCAACGTCCCAAGCGTGTAGCGGTTGCCGCTCGTCTGACCGTTGATGGTTCCAGCGGCACCGTCAGCGACGACGGACGTCGCGTAATCGGTGTTGTTGGGGGCGTTGAGATTGAGCGTTCCACTCGTGAGAGTGAACGCGCTCGACATCGCACCCGCGCTGTTCGCAAAGAGCGTCCCTCCGTTCCAGTCGATCGCGCTGAGCTGGGTATTGTCGCCCGAGAACGTGAAGGAGCCAGCGCCGGTCTTCGTGAGCGTGAATCCCGTGCCGACCAGGTTTCCGGCCATCGAATTCGCCCCACCTCCGATGCTCCAGGTCTGGCTGGCGGTCAGGATGATGGCCATCGTCGAGTCGAAGGTCAGGTTGCCGACGTTGCGGGTGAGTCCCCCCACGCCGATCCCGAGGACGCCACCGACGCTTGTGAAATTGGAGGTCGAGTTGACCGTCAACGAAAGCAGATCCCCGTCGATATCCATGACGATCGTCGGGAGGCCGCTGAGCGTCACCAAGTCGCCCGGATTCGGAGGACCCGGAGGCGTCCAGTTGCTGGGGGTGCTCCAGTTGCTGTCCGTGGCCCCCGTCCACGTGAACGAACTCTGCGCCTGGGAGAACCCCCCAACCAGCAGGACCGTGACCAGCGCGGAACGAACGACGTGGCTTCTCACGGCACAACCCCCTTGCCGACCGTCGCGAGCTGCGAGTCCAGGCCCACCCGCCAGCGAAGGTCTCGACGCGCGAAGTCCGCCGCACGGCGCAAGCACTCGGCCAGCTGCACGGCGACCCGTGGAACTGCGCGGAACGGCGCGCGTAGGTGGACGGTCGCGCTCACCGGATCCGGCCAGCGGTCGCGGAGCGCCCGGAGCGCGCCAGCCCAGCCCAGCTTTCTCAGCTCGTAGAGCGAGGGAGGCATGCTCTCGTACCCGTGAACCCAGCCGTGGAGAACCGCGCCGCGCAACCATCCGGGCACCGCCACCCTCGGTGTCCCCGTGGGAGGGCTTGCGCCGAGCAGTTCCTCTGCAAGCGCGACGGTCGCGAGCACGCCCTCGCTGAGGTGCGCGTCGCCAGCCAGGCATGTCTCCCAGGAGAAGTCCGGCGGGAGCGCCGCGAGCAGTACCGCGATGTCACAGAGCCACAGCGGTCGCCAGCCGCCATGGTGCAGCTGGTGGATGGCGACCAGCCGGAGGTGGTCCTCCCAGGACAGAACCCGAAACCTCGCCCGACCGAGTGACTCCGGGCGCGAACGCCCGAACAGCTCGGACTCGGTCCGATCCGGCAGATAGCGGGCCAGCGTCTCGGGCGTGTCCACATCCGCGCGCGACTGGAGGTCCGAGCCAAGCGCGCGGAGGACGGCGCGGGCCCGCTCGGCCTCATCCACACGAACGAGCAGGTCGAAGTCGCCGAACGGACGAAGCGCGCGGTGGGGGTAGAGCCGGGCGAGGCTCCACCCCTTGAAGAGGATGGGCTCGATCCCTGCCGCATTGAAATGAGCGAGGAGGTGGGGAAGGTCGCGTTCCTGTCTCGCCGCCGTGAGCGCGTGATGCTGGAAGGCAGCGCGGAGCGCCGCGAGCTCGGGAACCGTTGCCAGCTCGGTCTCCCTGAGCCGCCACCAGGCGAGCCCACCGACACCCCCTGCGATCAGCCGCTCGATCCAACGCTGGAGGTCGACCTCCGGTCTCGCCACGGGCGGTGCGTCGGCTGCCCACGACCTCCAAAGCACGCCGGCGATGGCCAGCGCGAGCCGCTGCTCCGACTTCGTCATCCGCAAGTCCCGCCGTTCTCGTTGCAGCTGCCCGAGCAGCACGGCGTCGTGGGTGAACAGGCCGGCCCACCCGGCAGGCCCACCGTGCAGGCCGACGCCGCCTCCGCTGCCCGCGGGACGGTGATCGCCAGGATCAGCGGGATCGCCACCAGGCCGGCACGAACCAGCCTGCGCCGCGACAGGTCGACGCCGGGCGACAGATCCTCCGGAACCGCCTCCAGCAGCCCCGCCTCGCCCATCTCGCGAAGCGTTCCGTTCACCAGCTCCGCCTCCAGCGCTGCATGGCGCGCGATCGCCGTGACGTCACGCGCGCCGTCGATCGACTCCCAGACGCGCGCTGCGGAAGGATTGAGGCAGAACGCCTTGTGCGTCGCCTCGACGTAGAGCAGGACTTCACCGTCGAGATGCTCGGTGACGAGCCCGCTCGGCTGGCGCCGCGGGACGAAGCCACTGGATGAGGCCATGCGCCGAGAGTACCCCCCTCGTCAGCCGGGCAGCCAGCGGAACGAGGCCCCGAGAACTGGTCGTTGAGAGACCTGGCTCGCCGCCGCGGACACCCCGGTGCACCGGCACGGAGACAGGAACCGACACCTCTCGCCGTCCAGGACCCCAGACCAGCGCGGCGCGGTGCGCACGACCCTCGGCAACGACCTGCCCTGGGCGTGAAACGCTCCTTCAGCCGCGTTTGCAAACAACTGGCATTCTCCCTCCCCAGGGGGTCGTAAGCCCGCGATCTTCCAGGTGGCAGAGTCCTTGCTTCGTTCAGTGCAGTGCTTCTCTGCGCACCCTGGGTCCTGACCTCGCTTCTCGCCGCCACCGCGGCGAGTCCGGAGTCACTCGACCTTTCCAGCTCCCCTTCAGACCTCGAGCTCGTCGCGGTGCTCTGGTCTCGTTCGCCGGACCTGGTCGCCGCCCGCGCGCGGCTCGGCCAGGCCGAGGCCGACGTCACCCGCTCCGAGGTCCTCCCCAATCCGGGCTTCGACTTCCAGTGGGGCACCCTCGCGCTCGGCCCCACCAACCCGCCCGGCCTCGACAAGCTCGCCGACGTCCCCAACTACGCCTTCACCCTCAGCCAGCCGGTGGAGATCGGCAAGCGCGGACCCCGCAAGGCCGCCAGCCGCGCCAGCCGTGACGCCGCGGCGTTCGACGCGCTGGAGATGCTTCGCCAGCGCTGGTTCGACCTGCTGGAGCGCATCTCCGAGGTCGCCACCGCGGAGATCCGCGTCGGGGCGCTCGACGAGACGGTGAGGGACGCGCAGCGCCTCGCTGATCTCCAGCTCGAGCGCCAGAAGCGCGGCGACATCGCCGGCCTCGACGTCGACCGGGCGGTGCTCGAGGCAGAGAAGTACGCCTCGAACCTCGGACAGGAGCGGGAGAGGCTCGCCACCGCGCTCCTCCTCTGCGCCCAGACCGTGGGCCTCCCCTGCCGCCCCTTCGGGAGCCCCGACGTGGCGCGCGCCTTCCTCGGCGCCCGGCTCGCCGCGAGCCCTCCGGCGCCGAACCTCGATCAGCGCCCCGACCTCCGCTCGCTCCAGGCGCAGGAGGCGGCCGCCCGGTCGAGCCTCACCCTCGCCGAGCGCCGCTGGATCCCCGACCCCACCTTCCGGCTGGGGTACGTGCTCGATCAGTTCGTCATCGCGGGCAACCAGCACCAGAGCCTGATGGTCGGGGTGAGCATCCCCCTGCCCTTCTTCGACCACGGCCAGGCCGACGCCAAGGCCGCAACGGCGATCGCCGAGGCCGCGGGCCAGGCGCGGCTCCTGCTCCAGGCGGCCAGCATCCGGGACCTCACCTCGCTCGAGCAACAGCGCATCAACGCGCTCGCCCGACGCGCCCGGCTCCAGGACCGCACGCTGCCCCTCGCCCGCGACGTGGTGCAACGCCTGGAGAGCGCCGTGACCCGGGGCGGCGCACCGCTGCCGGACCTCCTGCTCGCGCGGCGGACGCTGGGAGACCTCCAGCTCGACGCCGCCGATCTGGATCTCTTCGCCTTCCACCTCACGGTGGCGCACGCCCGCGCCGCCGGGGAGCTGCCCCCCTTGCCGGAGAACGTTCCACATGTCCCTTGAAGTCGGCTCCGCCATCCAGGGCTTCCGCCGGACCCGCCCCTCGCTGCTGGTGGGCGGCGGCGTCGCGCTGGTCGCTCTGATCTTCGCCAGCTGGCTCCTGCTCCGCACCCGCGAGACCGCCCCCGAGACCATCCATCGGCTCAGCGTGCAGGGGAACACCATCCACATTCCCGACCAGGCGCCGCAGTGGCGCTACGTGGAGCTCTCCGTCGCCAGCGAGGCCCCCCCGCTCCCGCCGCCACCGGTGCCCGGACGGGTGGGCTTCGACGAGAAGCGCACCGCCTCGCTCAGCGCCCCGCTCCCGGGCCGTGTGGAGCGGGTGCTGGTCCGGACCGGAGATCGGGTCCAGGAGGGCGACCGGATGTTCAACGTCCGCTCCGCTGCGTGGGCCGATCTGGAAAGGGAGATGGCGTCGGCCCGGGCCAACGTCGAGGTGAAGAAGCGCATCGCCGCGCGCACCCGCGAGCTGGTGGCCATCCGGGCAGCCCCGGAGAAGGACGCGCTCGCCGCGGAGGCGGACCTGCACGAGGCCGAGCTGGCCGCGCGCGCCTCGGCGGCCAAGCGGTCCTCGCTGCGCATCGCCCCCGAGGGAGACAACCTCTTCTGGGTCATCGCCCCGCGCTCCGGCACGGTGGTGGACCTGGACGTGGTGGCGAGCCAGGAGGTCCAGCCCTCGGGAGAACATCCGCTGGTGCGCATCTCCGAGCTGTCCGAGGTGCTGGTGCTGGCCGACGTCCAGGAGAGCGACGCCTATGACCTCCACGTCGGCGGAGAGGTGACCATCCGCACCCGCGCGGGGAGCGTGACCCGGACGGGCACCATCGAGCGGATCTCCGAGGTGGTCGACCCGAAGCGGCGCACCGTCGAGCTGCGGATCCGCGCCGCCAACCAGGACCGCGCGCTCCGGCCCAACTCCTTCGTCGACGTCGAGCTCCAGTCCGACCCGTCGCAGAAGCGCATCCGCGTCCCCGCCGAGGCGGTGGTCACCGACGGCCAGAGCTCGGTGGTCTTCGTCTCTCGCGGCGAGGGGCAGCTGGAGCGAGTCGCCGTCACGCCCGGGCGACAGCGCGGCGGGGAGATCGAGCTGCGCTCCGGGCTGCAGCCCGGGAGCCGCTTCGTGAGCAAGGGTGCCATCCTGCTCTTGAACCAGCTCGAGCTGGAGCACTGACCTTGTTCCAGGGCCTGGTCGACTTCTCGCTCCGGAACAAGCCCGCGGTCCTGGCGCTCACCGCGGTGGTCGCGGTCTGGGGCTGGCTCTCGTTCCGCGATCTGACCGTCGAGGCGTTCCCCGACCCGACCGAGACGCAGGTCCAGGTCATCACCCTCTATCCGGGGCAGCCGTCCGAGGAGGTGGAGCGGCAGCTGGGCCTCCCGCTCGAGCGGGCGCTGAACGGCATCCCGCAGCTGTCTCACCTGAGAAACCTCTCCCTGTTCGGGCTCTCCTTCGTCACCCTCACCTTCAACGACGGCGTCGACGGGCTGTGGGCGCGCTCTCAGGTCCTGGAGCGGCTCCGCGAGGCCGACCTCCCCGACGGCATCGTCCCGCAGCTCGGTCCCTACGCCACGCCGATCGGCGAGGTGTACCGCTACACGCTGGCGGGCGCGGGCGGTGACCCGATGAAGCTCCGCACGCTTCAAGACTGGGTGGTGCGCCCCGCGTTCCTCCGGGTGAACGGCGTGGCGGACGTGGTGAGCATCGGCGGGCTCCAGCGGGAGATCCACGTGCAGCCCGACCCCTCGCGCCTGGCGGCCCACGGACTGACGCTGGCCTCGCTCGAGCAAGGCATCAAGGGCGGCAGCGTGAACGCCTCGGGCGGCGTGCTCGAGCGCGGCGCGGAGCAGCTGGTCATCCGCAGCGAGGGCCTCTTCACCACGGTGGAGGACCTCAAGGCGGTCCGTCTGGCCACCGAGGAGGGGACGCCGGTCTTCCTCAAGGACGTGGCCACGGTGACCGAGGGTTGGTCTCCGCGCCAGGGGGTGGTCAGCCGCAACGAGTCGATGGACACCGTGCAGGGCGTGGTGCTGATGCGCCGGGGCGAGAACCCCTCGCAGGTGCTGGCGCGGATCCGCACCGCGGTGAAGGGCATCGACCGCCGGCTCGCGGTGGACGGCGTGAAGCTGGACCCGTTCTACGACCGGACCGACCTGGTCGGGACCACGCTCCGTACCGTCGGACGCAACCTGCTCGAGGGCGCGGTGCTGGTGACCCTGGTCCTCTTCGTCTTCCTGCTGGACCTGCGCGCGGCGCTGGTGGTCGGCACGCTCATCCCGCTCTCGCTGCTCACCTCGTTCATCTACCTGCACCTGCGCGGGATGAGCGCCAACCTCCTCTCGATGGGGGCGGTGGACTTCGGGGTCATCGTCGACGGCGGGGTGGTCATCGTCGAGGCCATCCTCGCCCGCATGGCGGTGTCGCGGAGCACGGCGGAGACGGTGGAGCAGAAGATCCGCGAGGCGACCACCGCGGTGGTCCGGCCCACGGTGTTCGCGCTGCTGATCATCATCGCCGCCTACCTCCCCATCTTCCTCCTGCAGCGGGTGGAGGGGCGCATCTTCTCCCCGATGGCCAACACGGTGGTCTCGGCGCTGGCCGGGGCGCTGTTCTTCTCGGTCACCCTGGTCCCGGTGCTCGCCGCGCTGGTGTGGCGGAAGCCGGTGACCCACGGCGAGTCGCCGCTCCTCTCCTGGGTCGCCGCGCGCTACGAGCCCTCGCTTCGCTACTGCCTGAAGCATCCGGCGCTGCTGCTCGGCTCGGTGGCGCTCCTGCTCACCGGCGCGGCGCTGGTCATGCCCCGGCTGGGGAGCGAGTTCCTCCCCGAGCTCAACGAGGGCGCGCTGTACATGACCTTCACCCTCCCGGCGAACAGCTCGCTCACCGAGGGACGGAAGCTGGTGCCGCGCATCACTCAGCTGCTCCAGGGCGCGCCCCAGGTCGAGTCGGTGCTCTCGCAGCTCGGCCGCCCCGAGGACGGCACCGACGCGAAGCTGGCCAATAATCTGGAGTTCTTCGTCAAGCTGACCCCGCCGGACCGCTGGCCGCGCGAGACCCCCACGCTGGGGAGCGTGCTGGACGTGCTGCAGCAGCGCATCGCGGAGATCCCGGGCATCGAGGTGAACTTCAGCCAGCCCATCCGTGACAACGTCAACGAGAGCATCAGCGGCCAGCAGGGGCAGATCGCGGTGAAGCTCTACGGCGACGACCTGGCGGCGCTGCAGGCGCAGGCCGAGAAGGTGAAGGCGGCCATCTCCCGCGTGCCCGGGGCCGCGGACCTGGCGCTGGTGAAGAGCGCCTCGGTGCTTCAAGTGAGGGTCAAGCCGAACCGGGTGGCGCTGGCGCGCTACGGCATGGACCTCGGCGACTTCCAGCACGTCTTCCAGACCGCGCTCGGCGGCCGCCCGGTGGCGGACTTCTGGGAGGGAGAGCGCAAGTTCGACGTGGTGCTCCGCCTCCCCCCGGCCGATCGCGACGACGTGGAGAAGATCCGCTCGCTCCGGGTGCCGGTGGACGGAGGCCTGACCATCCCGCTCTCGGCGCTGGCCGACGTGGAGACCGGCGTGGGGCGGGCGAGCATCAACCGGGAGAACGGCCGGCGGTACATCGGCATCCGGATGAACGTGCGCGGCCGGGACATGGGCGGCTTCGTCAACGAGGCGCGGGAACGGGTGGAGGCCGAGGCGCCGCTGGGCAAGGGCATGTCCATCGAGTGGGGCGGGGAGTTCGAGAACAAGGAGCGGGCGATGGCCCGGCTGGCGACGGTGGTGCCGGTGGCGCTGCTGATCACCCTGGTGCTCCTGTTCAAGGCCTTCGACTCGCTGTCCCTGGCCTTCCTCACCCTGCTCAACGTGCCCTTCGCGCTCCTGGGCGGGGTGTTCGGCCTTTGGGCGTTCGGGTTCCCGCTCAGCGTCTCGGCGGCGGTGGGATTCATCGCCCTCATCGGGCAGGCGTCGCTCAACGGGGTGCTGGTGCTCTCGGCGATCGCCGGGAGGCGGGAGGCCGGCGAGCCGCTGGACCAGGCGATCATGGCCGGCGCCCGGGAACGCCTGCGGCCGGTGCTGATGACCGCCAGCCTGGCGGCGCTGGGCCTGGTGCCGGCGGCGCTCTCGCGGGGGATCGGCAGCGAGACCCAGCGACCGCTGGCGGTGGTCATCGTGGCCGGGACGCTGTCCGCCTGCGCCCTGACGCTCCTGCTGCTCCCGGTGATGTACCGGATCTGGGAACGGTTGCTGGAGCGTTCGCGACCCTCCCCCGGTCACGCACTGCCCCTGAGCCCGCGGTCGGACCTGTTTGACACTCCGAGTGCGGTTGTCAGATCCACTGGCGGAAGTTTGATTGACGCTGATCGCCGCGAGCGCTCAGCCTGAGCGCCGCACATGGTTGAGGTTCGAGCGCTTCCCGGACGCGAGCGGTTGACGATCGTCTTCCGGGGGACAAGTGGTCGCGGCGGAGCTGGTGGAGGCGGAGCGGCAGCTCCGGGGCGCCCTCGCGCGCCTGGCGCCCGCCTTCGACGTGATCTCCGACGTCTCCGGGGCCGAGCCTCTCTGTCCCGAGGCGGTCGACGCGGTGACCCGGATGGCGCAGCTGATGGTCCTGGCCGGCCTCCGGACACACGTCCGGGTGGTGGGCCGGAGCGGCCAGGCGGCGCTGCAGTTCCAGCGCATCAGCCGGTCGGTGGGCTACGACTCGCGGCTGGCCTTCTCGCTCGACGAGGCGGAGGGCCTGCTCGACCCGCCGTCCTGAGCGCGGGGGCAGCTTGGGGCTGTTGGGCCGTGCGGAAGCTGTGGGAAGGTGCCGCCGATGACCGGGTCGGCGCCTACCAGGTTTTGGCGCGGCGTGCGCGAGCCCTGGGAGCTGCTGGGGCGCATGCGCGAGGACCGCCGCCTGTGGTCGCGCTACTGGCGCACGGTGCTGGTCCAGGCCGGGCTGACCCTCGTCGCCGGTCTGGCGGTCTTCTGGGTCGGAAAGCAGGGTGCGGAGGCCTGGAACGACGCCTTCGGGCCGGAGGAGCCAGCCGCGACGAGCACCGCGCCGGCGCCACGCCCTCCGGTCGTTTCGAAGCCTTCCGGACCCGCGCCCTCTCCGCCGGCCCGCCCGGCTCCCCCTCCTCCCGCGGTCCAGCCGCACGGGGCAGCGGCCACCCCGGCCACGGCAGGCGAGCAGCGCCCCGCCCCCGAGCAGGCCGCGGCCGACGACGAGGACGCCGAGGAGACCGAGGACGCCGCGGACACCGGGCTGGAGGCGCAGATCGACGCCCTCAAGAACGCGACCCCGGAGGAGCGCGGCAAGCGGACCGCCGAGCTGGTCGCCGCGGCCGTGGCCCGGGCGCAGAAGGAGGCAGGCCGCGCGGGGCAGCGCAAGGGCAAGGCGAACGACGCGGCCTCGGAGCTTGCCGACGACCGCGAGGCGGTGAAGGACACCCTCGAGGAGCTTGCCCTGGCCGCCGAGGTCCTGGCGCGAGAGCCTCCCCGGAGCGCGGGCGCGTCACGCAAGGCCCGACGACACCTCGAGCGCAAGCTGGACCAGGTGGAGAAGGAGGCCGCGACGCTGGAACGCAAGGGCGCGCCCCCGCTCTCCGAAGCGGAGCGGGCGCAGCTGGAGCGCGCGCGGGCGGCCCTCATGGTCGTCCACCGGCACGAGCGGGGACTGGCCGGACGCCTCGGCGCGGTGCTCGCGCTGCTGGCGGCGATCTACGCCTCGCTCAGCATCGCCCAGACCGGCGTGCTCGCGCTCTCCCGCGACTTCCACGACGCGCTGTCGCGTGAGCTGTCGCTGCTGGTCCAGCTGGCGCCGGAGGATCCGCCGATGCGGCCGAAGATCCGGCTCGACCTGCCGTGGGTTCGGCGGAAGGCGAACCGCCGCGCGCAGTTCTTCCTCGGGTTCCTGCCCGGCCAGGCGCTGATCTCGGTGCTGGGCTGGCTCGTGCCTCCGCACCGCACGCTGACCACCGTGCTCACCACGATCTGGGCGGCGTACTGGTGGATGGTGATGACCGCCGGACAGAGCGCGCGCGCCTGGAGCCCTCCCGAGCGCACGCCCCGGCCCTGGTACCTGAGGGGCTGGTTCGCGCTCACCGAGCGGTTCTTCCTCTTCCGCTGGGCGCTCCCGCGCATGTTGGGGCGCATCTGGGAGCGGATGGCGAGGCGGTTCTACGGGCCGTCGGAGCGGGTGGAGGAACAGCCATTCGAGTTCGCCGGCCTCGCGCTCAGCCGCGCACTGACCCTGGTGCCGGTGGTGAAGCTGCTGCTCCGCCCGGTGTTCCCGGTCTCCGCGGCCCACCTGCTCGTGGAGCATGCAGCGACTGCTCGGTTGCCGGTCGCGGTCACCGCCGCCGAGGTGGCGGACGCCGCGGCCCACGCGCCGGACCCCGAGGCCCGCGCCCACTCGGGAGCTGTCGCGCCTGGGCAAGGTCCCGCGCCAGCGCGATGAGCGCGCGCGCCGTCTGCCCCGCCGGTCCACGGTCGCCACGGAATCCGCGGGCGCCGGCCGTGGCGCGAGCCAGCGCCGCCAGCACCTCGCCCGGACGGTCGCGTGCCGGGACGGTGTTCGCCAGGAGCGCGAGCACGCATTCGCCAGCCGAGAGCGGGGCGAGCTCCCACCGGGCGCCCTTCCGGTAGCGGGTGTGGACGATGAGGCCGACGGGGACCGGTGTCCGGCCGCGGACGCGGGGGACCGGATGCCGCTCCTTTCGCCCTCCCCGGACCCGGACGCTGGGACGGCGCGGGTACGGGTGGACACGGCCAGCGGTGTCGAGCACGGCGTACTCGTCCGAGTAGTAGGTGGCACCCGCCTCGACGAGCGCGCGGACGAGCGTGGTCTTCCCGGCGCCGGATCGGCCCGGCACGAGGATCGCGCGGCCTCCGACGGCGACCACCCCGGCGTGGACGAACACCTCGGGCCGTGCGAGCCGGGCGACCGAGAGCTGCAGCTCGCTCTCCAGGACGTCGAGGGCCTGTGCGTGGCTCAGCCCCCGCGCGACTGGCTGTCCGTCCAGGCGAACGGACAACCCGTACACCGGCCTGGACCTCGCGCCTGGCCCGCCCGTCCGTCCCGCGGCACCCACCGTCCCGCTCGAGGTGTCGTTCGAGGTGTCAGACACCTCGTGGACCAGGGAGAGGACGACGGCAGGCGCCTGGCGGGCCACGGTCCAGCCAGGAGGGAAGCGGGCGCGCACGGCGGGGAGCAGGCGGCGGTCATCGACCCGGGCCTCGAACGGGACTCCGAACGCGACGCCGCGCAGCACTCCGGCTCTCACCGCACGTTGACGCATCTGGACGGGGCGGGACCATACAGCCACCGGGCAAGAACCACGGCCACCCCCACTGACACCGGCCGACACCTGCGTGCAGCGGGGCTGATCCGCTCACCGTGACAGGGCCAACCCCCGGACCCAAGATTCTGACGACTCGACTGGGCCCGAACGAAGGCGGGTGGCATGCGCGGAACGGTGGTGGTGGCGGAGGACGACCCCGGTCTCCGGGAAGTGCTCCTGCACGTCCTCCATGAGGCCGGCTACCAGGTCCTGCTGGTTTCTCGCGAGGCAGACACCCTCGCGGCGCTGCGGCGACTTGCCTCGGGGTGCCTGCTGGTCCTCGAGGCCAAGCTCCCCGATGGAGCGAGCGAGGCCATTCTCCACGCGCTGTCCTCCGGGCCCGTTCCCATCGCCTGCCCCGTCGTCTTGCTGAGCGGGCCCGCGGTCGAGACCCGGTCTCCCCACGTGGTGGGCGTGCTGCGCAAGCCCTTCGAGCTCACCCGCATGCTCGCGGTGGTGAAGGCGTTCTGCCCCAGCCCGGCGCCGCCTTCCTCGCCTGCCCGGGGTTCCGCTCCCGCCGCGGCGTGACCTGGGCGAGCGCCCGGCGGCCGCTGGTCGGTCAGGGGCCGCCGAAGAGGCGGCCGAGCGTGCGAGCCATCCGCTCGACGCCCTCGGCGAAGCGGGCCGGCGCGGGCAGCAGTGACAGCACCAGCCACCGGCCACGGGGAAAGTCGTAGAAGTGCCCGGGTTGCACCTGGACGCCGGACTCGAGCAGCGCGAGGCAGACCTCGGTCTCGTCGGCGGTGTGCGGCAGCCGGACGACTGCCGACCACCCACCGGCGGAGGGCATCACGTCCCAGGCTGCTTCCGGTGGACGGGACTCCTGGAGGAGGCGCGCGTTCTGATCGAGCCGCGCCGCGACGCGGCTCCTCCAGGCCGGCGCTCCGGTGAGCACCGCCGGAAGGGCCTGCTGTGCCGGGGCCGATGAGGACAGATGCGCGTCGGCGACGAGCTCCAGGCGGGCGAGCGCCTCGTCGCGCTGGGGCGCGGCCCCGAGCACCGCCGTCCACGCCAGCTTCCATCCGGGGAGCCCCGCCGACTTGGAGAGTCCCTGGAGCGCGAAGGTGAGCGCCTCGCCGGGCCGCGCGGCCACCGACCGGGGCCGACGCCCGCGCCGCGGGAACTCGACGAAGACCTCATCGACGATGAGCGCCCAGTCTCGTCGTGCGCAGAGGTGGTCGAGCCGGGCCTGGTCCGCCTCGCCGAGGACCCAGCCGGTCGGGTTCGCCGGGCTGACCAGCACCACCGCGCGCGTGCTCTCGTCAGCGACGGCCTCCATCGCCTCGAGGTCGAGCGCGCCCAGCGGATCCTCCGGCAGGGGAAAGGTGCGGAGCTCCACCGAGGACAGCTCGGCCAGGTACGGGAGGAGCGGGTAGCTCGGGGCCGGGACGAGCACCGAGTCACCCGGATCGCACAGCAGCGCGAACAGCCAGCCGTACGCCTCGCTGGTCGATGCCGAGAGGAAGAGCTGTCCGGGCTCGACGTGGGCTCCGAGCCGGGTCAGGTCTTGCGCCAGGGCCTGCCGGGCCGCGAGCCGTCCCAGGGGCTCGGGGGCGTAGGCGGCGAGCGGCTGCGAGGCGACGACGGCGCGGAGCCAGCCCTCGTCCGGACCGAGGCCGCAGTCGGCGGGGTTGGTCACGGTCAGGTCGAGCGGCGGCGTGCCGCGACGACCGAGCATCTCCAGACGCGCGGAGAGGAGATTCGGCGTCCGGTCCCAGGCTGTTCGGGCGGAGAACACGAGCGGCCGCGAACCCTACCCCAGGCAGCACGCCTGAAGGAGCGGCGCAGGGGCTCAGAGACCGGTCTGCAGCATCGCCTCCACCACCCGGCGGATCAGCTCGCGGCGGATCTCCTTCCGGCAGTGGTCCACCGCGTGCTGCGGAGGCCGGGGGAGGTGCGAGGGCCGGTTGCGGGCAGCGGTGCGGACGATCATCTCGACCTTGCTCTGCTCGATCTGGAAGAGGCGTCCGCCGTCCTGGCGGAGGAAGTAGTTGAGGCCACGGGTGTCGAGGAGCTTCTGGAAGTAACGCCGGGAATCGCTCACCAGCGTCAGGTCGATGACGTCTCCCATGTGTCGAAGCTCTTGTCGCTTGGAACACTTCACCCGTCCAATTCGGTGCCGAGCGGCCGAGCGGGACGCGCTACAGCTCCGTGCGGCAGGTGGTGAGAACTTGCGCGCGGGCTCCGGAGCGTGTTGTCCGGTCAGTCCTGCGCGAGGGAGCCGAGCAGCGGCCGGAGGACCTTCCGGAACGCACGCCGACGACGTGCGGCGTTCTCGAGGTAGGGCACCGGGCCGAGCACCGGCACCCCGTGCCGCTCGGACAGCCACGCGGCGTTGTCCTCGATGGAGGGGTCGTGCGCCGGCGAGCCGCGGGAGAGCACGACCGCGCGCACGGGAATCCCACGCGCCTCGAGCAGACGGAGCGACAGCCCGGTGTGGTTCAGCGTCCCGAGCCCGGCGCGGGCCACGAGCACCACCGGGAGCCGGAGCGCCTCGATGAGGTCGATGACGTCTCGCCGTGGATCGAGCGGGACGAGGAGGCCGCCTGCTCCCTCGGCGACGAGCGCGCGATCTCCGAAGCTCCTGAACGCGGCCAGGACGGGGCGGAAGTCCGGCGCCCGGCCCAGGCGTGCGGCGGCGATGCCAGGTGCCAGCGGCGCACGGAACCGGTGGACACAGACCCGGTCCAGCGCATCGGTGCTCCGCGCGGCGGCCCGGAGCTCGAGCGCGTCGGCCGGCCGCGACAGCCGGGCACATCCGCTCTCGTACGGCTTGAACGGCGCCGGGGACAGCCCGGCGTCCGCCAGGAGCGAGAGCAGCGCGGAGGCGACCTGCGTCTTCCCCACCCCGGTGTCGGTGGCGGTCACGAACACGCGAAAGGGAGCATCCGGCGCGGCGACTCCTCGGCCGCGCCCGGGACCCCGAGCGCCACGAGGCGGCGAGCGTCCTGCCGCCGCGCCCGTCACTCGCCGGTGGCCTGCACCTTCGCGGGGGCTCACGCCCCGGTCACCTCGACGATCGCCTCTCGCACCGCATCGCCGAGCCGCACCGCCTCGGCCTCGGTGAGCGAGAGCGGGGGCATCATCACCACCACCGGTCCGAGCGGCCGGAGCAGGATTCCTCGCTTCCGGAGCGCGAGGCAGACCCGGTGGCCGATCCGCTCGGCGTACTCGTAGGGCTGCTTCGTCCGGCGGTCGCGCACCAGCTCGATGCCCACCATCAGCCCGCGCTGGCGGACGTCGCCCACGTGCTCCAGCTCGGCGATGGCGGCGAGCTTCGGCCGCAGGACCTCGGCCGTCCGCCGCACCCGCTCCAGGACCCGCTCGGTCTCGAACAGCCGCAAGGACGCCAGGGCCGCGGCGCAGGCCAGCGGGTTTCCGGTGAAGGTGTGGCCGTGGAAGAAGGTGCGCCCCGAGGCGAACTCGCCGAGGAACGCCTCGTACACCCGCTCGGTGGTGAGCGTCGCCGCCAGCGGGAGGTACCCGCCCGAGAGCCCCTTGGCGAGACAGAGGAAGTCCGGGCGGACGTCCTCCTGCTCCACCGCGAACATCGTCCCGGTGCGGCCGAAGCCGGTCGCCACCTCGTCGCAGACCAGGAGCACGTCGTGCTTCCGGCACAGCTCGGCCATCGCCTTCAGATATCCGGGCGGATGCATCCACATCCCCGCCGCGCCCTGGACCAGCGGCTCGAGCACCACCGCGGCCAGGGTCGACCCCTTCTCCGCCAGGAGTTGCTCGGCCGCGCGCAGCGCTCCGGCGAGCGGGTCGCCCCCGCCGGTCCAGTGGAACGGGCTCGGGCTCGGCAGACGCTCCACGTCGAACAGGAGCCCCCGGAAGACGCCGTGGAACAGCTCCATCCCGCCGACGGAGACCGAGCCCACCGTGTCGCCGTGGTACGCCTCGGCCAGCGCGGCGAAGCGCGTCTTCTCCGGCCGTCCGCGCTGCTGCCAGTACTGGTACGCCATCTTCAGCGCGACCTCGACCGCGGTGCTCCCCGAGTCCGAGTAGAAGACGCGGGTCAGCCCCTCCGGGGCGAGGCGGACCAGCGCCTCGGCCAGCTCGATCGACGGGACGGAGGCCAGCCCCAGCAGCGTCGAGTGCGCCACCCGGTCCAGCTGCGCCCGGACCGCCTCGTCGATCTCGCGCTTTCGGTGCCCGTGCACGTTGCACCAGAGCGAGCTGACCCCGTCGAGGTAGCGGCGTCCGAGGTCGTCGACGAGCTCGTTGCCCTCGGCGCGCTCGATGATCAGCGGGTCGTCCGAGGGCCAGACCGCCATCTGGGTGAACGGATGCCAGACGTGGGCCCGGTCCAGGGCCAGCAGCCGCTCATGCCGCGACGAGTCCATGCGCGCGTGCCTCCTCGAGTGCCTGGAGCGCGCGGTCGATCTGCGCCTCCGTGTGTGCGGCGGAGAGGGCGAACCGGAGCCGGCTCGTGCCCTCGGGGACGGTGGGGGGGCGGATGGGCTTTGCCAGGAGGCCGCGCTCGCGGAGGAACGCCGAGGCCCGGAGCGCCCGCTCGGGCGTCCCGAGGACCACCGGGACGATGGCGCTCCTCGACTCGGCCTCGAGCCCCAGGCAGCGAAGGCCCTCCACGAACCGGCGGATGTTGCGCCAGAGCCGCGGGCGCAGCTCCGGGTCCTGCTCGAGGAGATCCACGGCGACCACCAGCGCCTCGCAGAGCGCGGGCGGCAAGGTGGTGGAGAAGACCACCGAGCGCGCGCGGTTCACCAGCAGATCCGCCACGGCCCGGCTGGTCGCCGCGTACGCGCCGAATCCCCCCAGCGCCTTGCCCAGGGTGCCCATCCGGACATCGGGTCGAACGCCGGTGGCCTCGCACAGACCCGAGCCGCGCGCGCCGAGCACTCCCGTCGCGTGCGCCTCGTCCACCAGCAGGGCCGCCCCCGCGTGGGCACAGACCTCGGCGAGCGCGGGGAGCGGGGCCAGGTCCCCGTCCATCGAGAACACCGCGTCGGTCACCACGAGCTTGCGGCGGAAGCCGTCCCCGGCGAGGGCGCGGGCGAACGCGTCGACGTCGGCGTGCGGGACGACGGCGACCTCGGCGCGGCTCAGCCGGCAGCCGTCGACGAGGCTGGCGTGGTCGAGCGCGTCGGAGACCACCAGATCGCCCCGGCCGACCAGCGCCTGGACCAGCCCGAGGTTCGCCGGGTAGCCGCCGTTGAAGAGCAGCACCGCCTCGGTGCCCTCGAAGGCGGCCAGCCGCGCCTCGAGCCGCCGGTGCGCCTCGGTGTCGCCGACCACCAGGCGCGAGGCGCCGGCGCCCACGCCCCAGCGCTCGAGCCCGACGGCGAACGCGCGGGCGATGCGCGGGTCGGCGGCGAGCCCCAGGTAGTCGTTGGAGGAGAAGTTGACCAGCGACTGCCCGCCGATGCGGATCACCGGCCCCTGCGGAGAGGCGAGCGGCTCGAGGCTGCGGAGGAGCCCGCGGCGGCCCAGCTCGGCCAGCTCCTCGTGGGCCCAGGCGTCGGCGACGGAGCTCACGGTCCGCTGGGGGTGTCGGCCCTGGGCTCGAGCGGCTTCAGGCCCGCGCCCTCGAGCAGCGCCATGTCCGAGGCGTACTCGGGGTTGCCGGTGGTGAGCAGCTTCTCGCCGAAGAAGAGCGAGTTCGCCCCGGCCATCATGCACAAGAGCTGGGCCTCCTGGCTCATCTGCATCCGGCCCGCGGAGAGGCGCACCATCGCCTGCGGCATCAGGATGCGGGCGGTGGCGATGGCGCGCACCATCTCCACCGGGGACACCGGGGTCTGCTTCTCCAGCGGGGTCCCGGGCACGGCGACCAGCGCGTTGATCGGCACCGACTCGGGGTGGACCTCCTGGTTGGCGAGCGTCCGGAGCAGCTCGCACCGGTCGTCCAGCGACTCGCCGAGCCCGAGGATTCCGCCCGAGCACACGCCGATGCCCGCCTGCGCGCACCGCGGCCAGCGTGCGGAGCCGGTCCTGGTAGTCGCGGGTGCTGATGATCTCCCCGTAGAACTCGGGGCTGGTGTCCAGGTTGTGGTTGTAGGCCGAGAGCCCGGCCTCCTTGAGCCGGCGCGCCTGCTCGGGCGTGAGCATCCCCAGCGTCACGCAGGCCTCCATCCCCAGCCCGCGCACCCCGCGCACCATCGCCAGGACGCGGTCGAACTGGGGGCCGTCCTTCACCTCGCGCCAGGCGGCGCCCATGCAGAACCGGGTCGCTCCGGCCGCGCGCGCCTGGCGGGCCGCCTCCAGCACGTCCCCGGTCTCCATCAGCCGCTCGGCCTTGACCCCGGTGTCGTACCGCGCCGACTGCGGGCAGTACGCGCAGTCCTCGGGGCAGCCGCCGGTCTTGATGGAGAGCAGGCTGCAGAGCTGCACCTTCGGGTCGCCGAAGATGGCCCGGTGCACGGTCTGGGCGCGGTAGACGAGCTCCAGCAGCGGGAGGTCGTGGATGGTCCGCACCTCGGGGAGGGTCCAGTCGTGACGGACCACCACCTCGGGGATGGACGAGACGCTCGGCACGAATGAACCTCCTGGCTCCTGGTGTCGAGGGGCACGCTCGACGGGCTGGGCGGCATTGTC
The DNA here is from genome assembly GCA_963776345.1 of uncultured delta proteobacterium. Lineage (GTDB taxonomy): Bacteria > Myxococcota > Myxococcia > Myxococcales > Myxococcaceae > RPRB01. Next base: position 31,818 of record CAVZMH010000002.1, read on the forward strand.
AACCTGGAAGCGGCGGCGGGTTGACGATGTGTTCCGTCGAGCGGGGCTCCCGGTTGTGCTCCCGCCAGGGCCCGCCGGGGCGTTAGAGCAGCGGGCGGCTTGGGAACGCCGTTCCGGAGGCTCCGTGATGATCGCTGCCCTCGTCGCCCTGTCGCTCGCTGCCACGCCAGGCGGGACGGTGTGGTCCGAGCTGCAGTCTCGCTGGCGGCCCCGGCTCGAGCCGCTGCTCTCCGAGGTGCTGCGGTTCCCCACGGTGCACGGGAGCCAGGAGGCGCTCGCGGCGCAGCGGGCCTGGCTCGCGCGGGTGGCCCCGGAGCTGGGGCTGGTGGTTCATGACCGCGAGACGATGACCGAGATCGATCTCCCCGGTCCCGAGGGTGCCCCGGTGCTGGGGCTGGTGGTCCATGGAGACCTGCAGCCGGTGAACGCCTCCGAGTGGACCGTCCCGCCCTTCTCCGGGACGGTGAAGGACGGCGTGGTGTGGGGCCGCGGCGCCGCGGACGACAAGGGGCCGCTGGTGCAGGCGCTGCTGGCGATGGCGGCGCTGAAGAGCTCGGGGCTGGCGCGGACCTACACCGTGCGGCTCCTGGTGGGCACCGACGAGGAGGGAGGCGCCTCCGACCTGGAGGAGTACAAGAAGCGCTACCCGCTGCCGGACGTGAGCCTGGTGCTGGACAGCGACTTCCCGGTGGTGGCGGGGGAGAAGGCTTGGGCGGAGTGGATCGTCACCGCGGACGAGCGGCCCGCGGCGGCGGAGGGGCCGGTGGAGGTGGTCGACCTCGCGGCGGGGCAGGCGGTGAGCATCGTTCCGGACCGGGCCACGCTCACCCTCCGGTGGCGCTCGGGCACGCCGGACTGGGAGCGCTGGCTCGCCCCGGTGCGCGCGGCGCGGTTGCCGCGGGACACGTCGCTGGAGATCTCCGGTACGGGCGCCGAGCGGACCCTGGTCGCGCACGGCCGGGCGGCGCACGCCGGGGTGGGGCTGGTGCGGGGGCGCAACGCGCTGGTCGCCCTGGGGGTGGCGGTGCACGGGCGGCTTCCCCCGAGCGCGGCGGCAGATCTCCTGGAGTACACCCGGGTGGCCGGCGCGGACACGCGGGGGCGCGGGCTGGGGCTGACCTTGAACGATCCGCTCTGGGGAGCGGTGGACACCAACTTCGGGATGATCCAGCGCGACGAGAAGGGCGGGCTCGCGCTGCACGTGAACCTGCGCTCCCCGCCGGCGCTCTGGGGTGAGGCCTTGAAGGCGCGGGTGGACGCGCACGCCCAGGCGTTCGCGACGCGGAGGGGCGCGCGGTTCGAGACCGGAGGTGAGTTCGGGTACGAGCCGTTCGTCGTCCCGGCGAGCGCGCCGCTGGTGCAGCGGCTGCTCGGGGCGTACGCGCGCGGCGCCGGCCGGCCGGGGAAGCCGGTGGTGAGCGCGGGCGGGACGTACGCGCGGCGGATGACGAACGCCATCGCCTTCGGGATGTGGTTCCGGGAGGACGGCGTGTACCCGGGCCACAACTCGGACGAGCGCGTGGAGATCCGCTCGCTCGAGCGCGGGCTCCACGTCCTGGCCGAGGCCCTGGGCGACCTGGCCACCGGTCCAAGGCTGGAGCACCCCCTCGAGGCAGCCGCGCCCGCTCGACCCTGAACGCACGGGTCCAGAGGACGGCACGCCTCACTCGCAGGTGAGCTTCGTCCGTGCGTTCACCTCCGCCCCCCAGCGGATGCAGGTCCGGACGCCGCTCTGGCTCCCCTCGAACTCCCGGCAGGGCCGGAGCCGGTAGACGAGAAGCGTCGGCTTTCCGTTGCTACCGATCACCTGCACCGGTGGCGGCGTGCCGGTCGCGTCCAGCCGCACGAAGGCACCTCCGGCATCCGGGGAGAAGACGCCGCGGAACGTCCAGGGCACTCCCCCCGTGGTTCCCTCGAACAGCCAGGCGCCTCGATCGGGGCGCACGTGCGTCCACGCCGGATCCGTCGGCCAGACGAACTCGCGCCAGGTGTACCGGCTGGGCTTCTCGTCGACGGTGCCGTCGGGGTTCATGGCCACGAACGGCACCGGCGCCGCGCCGATGTTCGTGCCGTCGAAGATGCAGTACTGCGGTCCGCGCTGGCAGGCAGTGAGGAGCTGAGCGAGGGAGATCGCGGCGAGCAAGGAACGGCGCACGGACGCCGGTCTCGCAGCCGGGCGCCGCGCCGGTCAAGCGTTCAGGACCTGGCGGCCGCGCCTCGAGGTGGGATGAGGCGGTCGAGGTCGCGGCAGTCGCGGCGATGGGGAAGGGCACCTACGTCGCCGCGCGGCGACTGCCGTGGCGCATCGAGTATACGTGGGTGAACTCCGCCCCGAGGTACAGGAGCATCGCGGAGTAGTGGACCCAGAGCAGCAGGATCACGACCGAGCCTGCCGCTCCGTAGCTCGACGCCACGCTCACCTTCCCCAGATAGAAGCCGATCGCCAGCTTTCCGATGGTGAAGAGCAGGGAGGTGACCAGCGCGCCGAGCCACACGTCCCGCCAGGCCACCTCGGTGTCGGGGAGGACCTTGTAGATCATCGCGAACAGCCCGGTGGCCACCACCAGGCTCACCAGGGTGTTGAGGGCCTCGCCCACCGCGGCGCCGCCCGGGAGAAGGGCGCTCAGGTACCCGCCCAGCGCCGCGAGGATCAGCGCGACCAGCAGGAGGAACCCGATCCCCAGCACCATGCTGAAGGAGAGGAAGCGCACCCGGAGGAAGTCGACGATGCCTTTCGTGGTCGGCGGCTTCGCCTCCCAGATGATGTTCATCGCGCCCTGCAGCTGGGCGAAGACGCCGCTCGCCGCGAAGAGCAAGGTGGCCAGGCCCACGATGGTGGCGACGATGCCTCTGGACCTCTGCTGGTTCAGGTTGGCGACCAGCCGCTGGACCGCCCTGGCGCTCGCCTCGCCCATCATGCCCGCGAGGTGCGTGTAGAGCAGGCCTTCCGCCGCCTGCCGGCCGAAGACCAGGCCGGCGACGGCGGCGGCGATGAGCACCAGCGGCGCGAGCGAGAACAGCGCGTAGTACGCCAGCGCCGCGGCGAGCGTGCTGGCCCTGTTCTCGGTCCAGCGCTTCAACGTCTCCTTGCCCAGCGTGACCAACGTTCCGAGCGCGCCTGCCATCGCGCGAATGCTACTCGAAGGCCTGGAGGGCGCACCGGCACTCGTCCATCGAGCGAATCGTGCGCGGACGGCCCGCCGCTTGCTTCGTCCGGTCCGTCCGGCTGTCAGCAGCACCGGGCATTGTGGGGGACTTCCATGGCCAAGCCGCGCACCCATTTCACCTGTCAGGCCTGCGGGTTCCAGGCCGCGAAGTGGCTGGGCCGCTGCCCGGATTGCAGCGGCTGGAACACGCTGGTCGAGGAGGCGGCGCCGGCGGAGGACCGCCGGCCGGCGTGGGGTGCCTCGGGTGGATCGGCCCGGCCGGTGAAGCTGGTCGACGTCGAGGGCGAGGCGGAGGAGCGACGGCGCACCGGCATCGGCGAGCTGGACCGCGTGCTCGGAGGCGGCGTGGTCCCGGGGTCGCTGGTGCTCCTGGGCGGCGACCCGGGAATCGGGAAGTCCACGCTCCTCCTCTCGGCGGTCGAGCGGCTGGCGGCCTCGGGTCCGGTGCTCTACGTGTCGGGCGAGGAGTCGCTGCGGCAGACGAAGATGCGGGCGGACCGGCTCGGCGTCCGCTCGAGCGCAGTGCACCTGTTCGCCGAGACGGACGCCGAGAAGGTCCTCGTCGCGGCCGAGTCGCTCCGCCCCGTGGCTCTGGTGGTCGACTCGATCCAGACCATGTTCCTCGCCGAGCTGGGGAGCGCGCCCGGCACGCTCAGCCAGGTGCGCGAGGTGGCGGGCCGGCTGATGGCGCACGCCAAGCGCTCGGGCGTGCCGACGTTCCTCGTGGGGCACGTGACGAAGGACGGGAGCATCGCGGGCCCCCGGGTCCTCGAGCACATGGTGGACACCGTCCTCTACTTCGAAGGCGAGCGCGGGCACCCGTTCCGCATCCTCCGGGCGCACAAGAACCGGTTCGGATCGACCAACGAGATCGGCGTGTTCGAGATGAAGGGCTCGGGTCTGGAGGAGGTCTCGGACCCCTCGGCCCTGTTCCTGGCCGAGCGCCCCGCGGGGAAGCCCGGCTCGGCGGTGACGGCCACGCTCTCCGGCACCCGACCGCTCCTGGTGGAGGTGCAGGCGCTGGTCGCGCCGACGGGGTACGGGACGGCGAGGCGCACGGCGATCGGCGTCGACGGGAACCGGGTGGCGCTGCTCGCGGCGGTGCTGGAAAAGAAGGAGGACGTCCAGCTCACGGGCTGCGACACCTTCGTGAACGTCGCGGGCGGAATGACGCTCTCCGAGCCGGCGTCGGACCTGGCGGTGTGCGCGGCGCTGGTCTCGTCTCTCCGCAACGTCGCCATGCCGCAGGACGTCCTGGTCCTCGGCGAGGTCGGGCTGGCGGGCGAGGTGCGGGCGGTCGCGCAGATCGAGCCGCGGCTCGCCGAGGCCGGGAAGATGGGCTTCGGCCGCGCGGTGCTGCCGAAGGGGAGCGCACGGCGGGTGGAGTCGCGCGGTGTGAAGCTGCTCCCGGTCGAGACGCTCGGCGAGGCGCTCGAGGTCCTGTTCCCGCGCTGAGCCGGCAGGCCTCGGCTAGGCCGACGGGTCCGGGATGGCGCGGCGGATGGCGTCGGCGAGCGCGTCGGTCTCGCTGAAGGGCATCCCGAAGAAGCGCTCGAAGAGCTCGGCCTCGAGGTCCTCTCGCCAGGTGGGCTCGGCCGGGTCAATCTCGATCCCGACCATCGAGGCGGCCCGGACCGCGAGCTCGGGGCGCCGGCGCTGTGCGAGGACCTGGATCATGGCGCGCGGATACTGCGTCGCTCGCCAGGCGGTGCGGACGTCGTGCACGTCCACCGGCTTCCCGTCACGGAGCTTCCGCTCGAGCTGGACGAGCGGGTCCTCCGCCTCGCGCTCGGCTGCGGCATCGGCCCGGTCCTGTGGGTCACGGCGTGACACGTCGGGGAGCATACCGGGAGCCCGGGTGGCTCCTGGGAGGGGTCATCACGGCCTGACGGGTCAAGTCAGGGAGGCGACCGTCCCGGGGCTCGGTCGCACTGTCCACTACGCCGGACGCATGCCCCGCTTGCCGAACTCGAGCTCGGCTCAGTGGAGGCGTCCAGCGGAGGTGTCCTCCCGGCGGGAGGTGTCCCCGGCGGGAGGTGTCCCCGGCGGGAGGTGTCCCCGGCGGGAGGTGTCCCGGCGGGAGGTGTCAGACACCTCGTAATGGACACCTCCTCAGGGGCGGAGGTGTCCCCCCGCGGGAGGTGTCAGACACCTCGTCGAGGGACACCTCGTCAGGGGACACCTCGTCAGGCGCCCGTCTCGGCCCCCTCGGCCTCCGGAACCTCGGCGCGGAGCCGCCGGCTGGCCGTCCGCAGCCCCCGGGCGGCCAGCCCGCTCGCCAGGGCCCAGGCGAGCCCGACCGACCAGCCGCCCAGCACGTCCGTCGGGTAGTGCACCCCGAGGTACAGCCGCGTCAGGCCGATGACGACGGTCAGGATGCCGGCGACCGTGAAGACGTAGACCCGCTCGCGCCACCGCGTGCAGAGCTGGGCGAGAAGCGTCCCGAGCGTCAGGTAGACGACCGCCGACATCATCGCGTGCCCGCTCGGGAAGCTGGCCGAAGTCTCCAGCAACAGCGGAGGCACCACGGTCGGCCGCGGACGCTCGAAGGCTCGCTTGAGCGTGAGCATCAGGAGCAGGCCGCCCCCCGAGGCTCCGAGCACCAGCAGCAGATTCCGCCACAGCCGGGCGAGCGCCAGGAACCCCGCCACGGCCAGCACGACCAGGAGGAGCACCGGGAGGCTCCCCAGGGAGGTCAGATTCCTCGTCGCGCCGGGCAGCCACGCCGGCCCGACGGGCACCGCCAGGTTGCCTGGAGTCCGGAGCGAGCGCAGCACCCACTCGTCCATCCGCTGCGTCTCGCCCTCCCGCACCTCGTCCCCGAGCTTCAGGAAGACGAACGCCGCGCCGCACAGCACGAGCAGCACCGCCAGGGGTCGAAGCAGGGTGCGGGTGCGGCCCATGCACCACAGCGTTCGTCACCGGGCAACGCACGGCAAGGGGAACCGGCGTTATGCCTTCATCGATCATGGACGCACCGGCGCTGTTCATCTCCCACGGCTCTCCCCAGATCGCCCTCGATCCGGGCGACTTCGGTCCGGCGCTGCACGGCTGGGCATCGGGGGCCCCCAGGCCGCGGGCGCTGCTCGTTGTCTCGGCGCACTTCCAGACCGGCGGCGGCGCAGCCGTGACCGGGGCCGAGCACCCCGAGACGGTGCACGACTTCAGCGGCTTCGACCCGGCGCTGTACCGGCTCCGCTACCCCGCGCCGGGCAACCCGGGGCTGGCCGCGCGCGTCGTGGAGCTCGTCCGGGCCGGCGGCCGCCCGGCGACAGTCGACCCCACCCGAGGGCTCGACCACGGTGCGTGGATTCCCCTGCGCTTCCTGTTCCCCGAGGCGGACATCCCCGTGGTGCAGCTCTCGCTCCCGGCGGAGGCGGGCTGGGAGGACCTGGTCCAGCTGGGTGCGCAGCTGCGCCCGCTCCGGGCCGAGGGCGTCTGGGTCGTCGGCAGCGGCGGGCTGGTGCACAACTTCCGGAAGCTCGCGTGGAACGACGCGGACGCCCCCGTGGCGCCCTGGGCCACGGAGGCAGAGTCACGCTTCGTGGAGCGGGTCCGCACGCGGGACGTGGCCGGCGCGGTGCAGCTGGCCAGCGAGGACGCCGGGATGCGCCTGGCCGCGCCCACGCCCGAGCACCTCGCCCCCGCCTTCGTCACCCTCGGGGCGTCGACCGACCGGGACGCATTCCAGGACGTCTACCTCGGCTTCCGGCATGCGACGCTGTCGATGCGGACGTTCGCGTTCACCGCGGCAGCCTGAGCGGCCCGGCGCACCCGGCGAGGCAGGACGAGGCGCGATGGCCTGTCGCTCGGGGGGCCAGGGGGTTCCACGACGAGGCGAGGCGGCACGGGCAGCGAAGCTCCGCCCGTCCGCGCCGGAGCCTCAGACGCCGAGCACGGCGCGCGCCTTCGACAGCAGCCGCTTCATCTCCGGCGTCCCGGCCCCGTGGAGCGCCTCGTCGAACTCGAACCACCGCACGCCGCGGCTCTCCGCCGGGTCGACCCGCAGCGCTTCCGGCTGCTCGGTCAGCACGAGGAACCGGACGTCGAGGTGCAGGTGCGCGGGCTCCGTCCCCTGGCTCGGGATGGGGTGCACGTCCACGTCGAGCGGCCGCGGCGCCGCCGGGTGGGGAACGACCGGGCACCCGGTCTCCTCCTCCGCCTCCCGCAGCGCGGTGGCGAGCAGGTCCTGCCCGTCGCCCGGCTCGACGTGGCCACCGGGCTGGAGCCAGCGCCCCAGCTTCCGGTGATGCACCAGCGCCACCCGCGTCCCGTCGGTCACCACGGCGCTCCCGGTGAAGTGCGCTGCCGGCTGGCTCCGGGAGAGCGGAGCCGGGAGCAGCCCGAGCTGCGCCTTCATCAGGGCGAGATCGGCCTGCTCCTTGTCATCCGTCGGCACCACGGCGGCGAGCAGCGCGTCCAGTCGGTCCATGGCGGCGGGCCGATGCTCCCACGGTTCACGCCACCGCGCATGGGCCCCGTGGCGCGGACATCGGTCCTGGTCCCGGCAGGGTGCCGGGCGACGAGCTCCGCCGGGGCCTTCACCCGGAGCCGGGCCGCGTTCCTAGTAGGGGTACAGGGATGACCAGTCCGAGAAGCCGCCCGCGAGCACCTCGGCCGGGCTGAAGAAGCGGCCCATCCGGTTCTCGTCGATGACCATCGTGGCCCCGCCGGGCGCAGCGCCGAACCGGCCGACGAACGCGCGGAAGACCGACTCGGTCTCCGCGTCCAGCGGATACTCGAAGGCATAGGTCTTCCAGCGCTGCCACGGCTCGATCCCGTTCCTGGAGCGCCACCAGGTGAGATCGACGTGCTCGTAGCTGACGCCGGCCACGCTGTAGGTGGAGACGTGACGCTCGAGGCTGAGCAGGTCGTCGATGTTGTCGTCGGGATCCATGTTCGCGATGTAGAGGTCCTTGACCGGATCGCCCAGTGTCGCGTTGAGCCGTTGCCAGGGCCCGATCGCCGACTCGGAGATCGCCCAGTGCCCGTCCACCACCGCCAGCACGTCGGTGACGCCGTCGCCGGTGAAGTCCCCGAAGCGGAGCTCGCTCATCGGGAAGCTGGAACTCGCGACGGGGCTCCAGGCCGCTCCCGAGAGCGGGGTCACGTACCACTGGCCGACGGGACTGCGGAAGAAGGCGTGCGTCGTCTGCAGCGTCACGCCGGGCCGGTGGTCCCTCACGGATGGATCGAACCGGCCGAGCTGGACCTCGGCGAGCGGAACACCGAACGCGCCGAGCGACCTCCACGGTCCGGTACCGCCGCTGGAGACGAGCCACTGTCCGTCCCGCTCGGTCAGCACGTCGCAGCGCTGGTCCCCGTCGAAGTAGCCGAGCCTGACCTGCTCCAGCCGCTCCGTCCTGGCGGCGAGAAAGGACCACTGGAGCTCGCCGTAGCTCGAGAACCACCAGGTCCTCCCGGTGGCGAGGAAGAGGTCGTCCACCCCATCCCCATCGAAGTCGCAGACGCCATACTGCCCGAAGGTGTCGACATCGTAAGTGTTGTGCGGGCCCACCGTGACGTTGTCGTTCGTGTAGAGGTCGATCGCGTCGTCCTGTCCGTAGGGGAAGACGTTGCCGTCGATGAGCGCTCCGATCGCCGGCTTCCCGCGGAGGTGAATGTCGGTGTCCTTCCGGTACTGAAAGGCGTTGGAGAGGATCCAGAACTGGATCCCGGCGTCGCCACATTGATCGTGGCTCCACCAGCAGCCGCTCCCATGGGCGTCGAAGATGTGGGTGTACGAGTTGAAGAAGTCCCCCTGGTACCCGCCGCCCCTGAGCACCAGGTTCTGCTCCGCCCAGTACCCTCCGGTCGGGGCGCCCGCCGCGATCGCGTGCCGGTTGAAGTCGAAGACGTTCCTGGAGATCCGCGCCCAGGCTCCGTTGTCGGTGTTCACACCGTAGCCCAGGGCGTGCCCAAGCCCGATGATGGGATAACCGCCCTCATCGGGGTGCTGATTGTGGTGGATGAAGTTGTCGTGGATGCGGACCTGGTCCGGGTTCATGATTCGACCGCCGGGGGCGTTGCTCTCCGAGGCGTGGTCGGGACCGACCTCGTCGACCACCTCGATTCCGACCCCACCCCAGCCGGCGATCTCCATGTTGGAGATCTCCACGTCGATGCACCGGAAGACCCGGATGCCCTTCTCGGAGGTCTTCTGGAATCCGAGGTACGGGCCGAAGAGCCGGAAGCCCGAGATCCGGGCCCCGTCACCCTCGAATACCGGCGCACCGTCATTGCCCTGGGCGCAGGCGATGTGCAGGAAGATGCCGGGGCCCTTGTCGCGCGCCTTTCCGTACCGCAGCACGGGCCCGAGCGAATGCGGCGTCCGGCCCGGCCCCGCGGGCGTCGGGAGCCCCGCGCCGACAGGCGGCGGTGGCCCAGCGCCGACAGGCGTCGGGGCGTCGAACGAGGCCACGCTGGTCAGGGTGACGCATCGGCCGAAGATCAGCGGAAACCAATCGCCCGGAAGATCCGAGAAATCCAGGTCCACACCCGGTCCGAGTCGGACCAGCATGTTGTCCATCGCCAGCGAGTCCTTGAGCTGCTGGCGCTGGCTCCTCCGGACCGCGGGATCCTCGCTCGCCACGATGTCCACCACCTGGCGATGGGAGGGGCACTGCGGCTGTCGATGCCCCAGCTCGGGAACGTGAGGCGAGCCCACATCCCGGGCCGGCGGGTCGCGGTCGCGCCCGTTCCACGACCGGTGGCCGGGCCGGAAGCCTCGTCCCTCCGCGGCTTCCTCGGAGCGCGGGTCGACAGGTCCATCTCGCCGGGCGTGCGAACGCTCGCCGGCGTTCTCCGCCGCCTCGGAGCGGCTCCTCTCCTCGTGCTCGGCGCGAGCGCCTCCGCTGGCGATCAGCAGCGCGGCCGCCATGACGCAGGCTCTGGCAGGCATCTGGATTCCCCGTGAGAGGGGTGGCTCAGGCGCCGCCCCACCCAGTGACACGAAATCGCCCGCCGAAAGCGGACACCGGCACACGAAGGCCTGGCGTTCTCGCACCGGGTGTCCTACCAACGCCGGTTCGGCGCATGCCCGTCTCGCTGGAAGCCCGCCATCTCCGGAAGACCTACGAGGGTCGCGTGCTGCTCGACGGCGTCGACCTCCGGCTCGGGGGCGGGAGCATCACCACCCTCAGCGGGCCGTCGGGCGGCGGGAAGACGACGCTGCTCAGGATCCTCGGCCTCCTCGCCGAGCCGGACGACGGACAGATGCTGCTCGACGGCGCGGACGTCCGCACGCTCTCGCCCCGCGCCACCCGGCGGCGCGTCGCGCTCGTGGCCCAGGCGCCGGCCATGTTCCAGGGCACGGTGCTGGACAACGTGCGGACGGGCCCACGGCTCGCGGGGGAGGAACTCGCGGAAGCCACCGCGCGCGAGCTGATCGTCCGCGCCGGCCTCGAGCCGCAGTTCCTCACCCAGGACGCGCGGGCGCTCTCGGGTGGCGAGAAGCTTCGAGTCGCCGTCGCACGGGCGCTGGCCCTGCGTCCGGAGGTGTGGCTCCTCGACGAGCCCACCGCGGCGCTCGACGTCGAGCGGGCGGATCTCCTGGTGGGCCTGCTCCGCGAGCTCGCGACGGCGGGCGCGGCGATCCTGGTCGTCACCCACGACGCACGCGCGCTCGAGCAACTCGGCGGAAGACACCTCCTGCTCGCCGCCGGGCGACTGGCGGAGGAGGCAGCGGCATGAGCGCTCTCTCCGTTTCGCCGCCGGCCGCCGGTGCGCTCCTGCCGGTCGCTCCTGCGCCCCGGCGCATGGACTCGCCGCGGACGTCGAGCCGCGAGCGACCGAGGCGGCTCGCTCCTGGAGCTCTCGACGCCGGCGCCTCGTGGTCGCGCCTCGCGCCTGCCGAGAAGGAGAAGGTGGCGCCTTGAGCTACGTCAGCGTCTCGCTCCCGCAGCTCGTGCTCTCGCTGGGCCTGATGGCGCTGGCGATCGCCGTCTCCTCGCAGAACCGGCTCGGGCTGGAGAAGGACCTCCTGGTCGGCACCGTCCGGGCCGCGGTGCAGCTGTTCGCGGTCGGGCTGCTCCTGAGCCTCATCTTCCAGAACGAGCACCCGGCCGGTGTCCTCGGCCTGATCGGGATCATGGTCGTGGTCGCCGGCTGGACCGCGGCGCGGCGCATCGCCCACGGGCCCGGCACGGGCGTGCTGTTCCGCCACGCCACCCTGGCGGTCCTCGCCGCCGGCATGGTGGTCCTGGTCCCGGTGTTCGCCTTCGTCATCCGGCCGGCGCGCTGGTACGAGGCGCGGCTCTTGATCCCCATCTCGGGGATGATCCTCAGCAACGCGATGAACGGCGTGGCGCTGGTCTTCGAGCGGGTGTTCGCCTCGGTCCACGACGACGCCGCGGGGGTGGAGCAGCTCCTCTCGCTCGGAGCGAGCCCGAAGCAGGCGGTGGAGCGGCACGTCCGGGCGGCGATGAACGCGGCGCTCCGGCCCACCATCAACGGCCTGCTCACGGTGGGGCTGGTGGCGCTCCCGGGGATGATGACCGGCCAGATCGTCAGCGGCACCGCGCCGGACCAGGCGGTGCGGTACCAGCTGGTCATCATGTACCAGCTGGTCGCGGTGGCCGCGGTGGCGGGCGCCCTCGCCGCCCGCTTTGCCCGCGCGCTGTCGTTCACGGACAGGGAGCAGCTCCGCACGTTCGCCGATCGCCGGGTGGGGTAGTCTCCCGGCCCGGTGAGGGTGCCCGCGACAGTCCTGGTCTCGCTGGCGCTCGCCTGCGCCACGCCGACGGAGCGTCCGCCGCCAGCGAGTGGCGAGCCCCCGGCGGCCACCCCTGGCCCGGGAGCCATCGCGGCGGACGGCGGATCGGCCGTGATCGGCCCCGCGACCCCCGCCGGGTTCTCCGAGGTGGACGCGCTCCTCGCGGAGTCACTGCCCGCGTGGGGCGGCGGCGTCCTCCGCGTGGAGCAGGGCGACGCGGTCATCTTCGAGCGGGCCTACGGCGGCTACACCGTTGCCGACGCCGTGCCCATCGCCTCGGCGACGAAGGTCCTCAGCACCCTGGTCATCCTCTCGCTGGTGAAGGATGGGAGGCTCGCGCTCGAGACCCCGGTCCGCTCGCTGGTCCCCGACTGGCCGAAGGACAAGGCGGCCGTCACGCTGCGGATGCTGCTGGCCCAGACCTCGGGGCTGCCGGCCCGCTCGCCGTGCCTCGAGACGCGCTCGACGACGCTCCCCGCCTGCACCCAGGAGATCGCCAGGACGCCGCTCCGGGCGCCGCCGGGCACGGCCTTCATCGACGGCGGGGCGGGGTTCCAGGTGGCCGGGCGGATGGCCGAGCTCGCCTCGGGCCAGCCGTGGGCGCTGCTCATCCAGACCCGGCTGATGGATCCGCTCGGGTTCCGGAGCACCGGGTTCGGCCGGACCGACAACCCGCGCATCGCCGGCGGCGCCCAGGCCAGCGCGGCCGAGTACGCCCGCGCGCTGCGCCAGCTCCTCCCGGGCCCGAGCCCCGACCTCCTCGGGCCCGCGCTCCGGGAAGCGGTGCTCGCCGACCAGACCGGAGGCCTGCCGCTGGCCCAGTCGGCGTACTCGCTCGCCCCGGGACGCGAGTCGCTGCGGGCCGGGCTCGGCGTCTACCGGGATCGCTCCGCGCCCGACGGACGGGCGCTCGAGGTCGTGGCCCAGGGCGTGTTCGGCTTCACCGGCTGGGTGGACACCGAGCGGCGACTGGTCGGCGTCCTGGTGGTCCGGGGAAAGGTCTCCGAGGTGTGGCCGGTGGAGCAGCGCGTCCGGGAGCTCGTCCGAAAGGCGGTGCCGGTGGCTGCTCGATGAGGGCACCCCTCTGCCTTCTCCTCCTCGCGGTCTCCGCCTGCGCGGCCGCGCCCCCCACGTCGCCCGCCAGCGCCGGGGCGCTGCGGGTCGCGGTCACCGTCGACGACCTCCCGCGCCACGGGCCCGAGGCTCCGGGGCAGGATCGGCTGGCGCTGCACCGCGCGCTGCTCGAGGCGCTGGCTCGCCACCACGTTCCGCGGGTCTACGGGTTCGTCAATTCCGGCCGCGCGCATCCGGGGGATCGGGCCGCGCTCGAGGCGTGGGTGGCCGCCGGGAACCCGCTGGGGAACCACACCGCGCACCACCCGGACCTCGGAAGCGTCGGCATCGACGCCTACCTCGCCGACGTCGACGCCGGCGAGCCCCTGCTGGCCGAGCTCCTCGGCCCGGGACAGGACCGGGTCTGGAAGGTGTTCCGCTACCCGTACCTCCGGCAGGGGACGGACGTGCCCTCGCGGCTGGCGCTCCGGCGGGCGCTCGTCGAGCGCCACTACCGCATCGCCGAGGTGACCATCGACTTCGATGACTGGGCGTACAACGGGCCCTACGTCCGGTGCCTGGAGCGTGGAGACACGGCCAGCGTCGAGGCGCTCGAGTCGATGTTCCTCGACTCGGCCATCTCGCAGCTCCGCTGGGCGGACGACACCCTGCGCCGGCTCGTCGGCCGGCCCGTGCCCCACGTGCTGCTGCTGCACGCGGGCGCCTTCGACGCGCACATCCTGGACCGGCTCCTCGCCGCATACGAGACGGCGGGAGCGCGCTGGGTCCCGCTCGACGAGGTGTTCGAGGACCCCGTGTACCAGCGCGAGCCCGAGCCGCCGCGGTCCTGGCGTGCCGAGCTCCCCGTCCAGATGGTCCGGGCGCGGCAGATCCAGGGGTTCGCCTTCCCCTCCTCCCCGGAACCGCTCCTGGAGCGACTCTGCCGCCGGGACGGGGAACGCGCCGAGCGACCCGATCCATGACCCTGCGCCGACCCCGTCGTCGGCTCCCGGCGCCCCGGGGCGAGCGCCGCGCTTCAGAGGTCGGCGAGCCGCTCGTCGATCTCCTCGGCGAGCGACGGATGGTTCTGGGCCAGGGCCCGCTCCCGGGCGCCCTCCAGCACGCTCCGCGCCTCGTCCCGGCGGCCTGCGCCGGCGAGCGCGTCGCCCAGGGAGACCAGCGCCGCCGCGTAGTCCGGCTGGAGCGACACCGCCGTCTTCAGGCTCTCCACCGCCTCGGCGTACCGGCGCTCCTCGAGCAGGAGCTTGCCCAGGGAGAGGTGCACCATCGGCGAGCCCGGATGATCGGCAGCCAGCTTCCGGAACTGCGCCTCGCGTTCGCTGCCCATCGCGATCGCCCTCGTACCACTCGCAGGGAGCAAGCGCTCTGTCTTATGGTGCGCCGCCGTTGAGCCCCGCCAAGAGCAAGTCCAAGCGCCCCCGCCCGGCCGCCGGCCGCGCCGGTCCCAGGAAGCGCCCTGCCCGCCGTCCGGCCGCGCCTGCCGCCCAGCCGCGGCGCGAGAACCCCGAGGCGCTGGCCCTCTCCCGGCGTGCGGCGCAGCTCCTGGTCGACCGCAAGGCGACCGACGTGGTGCTGCTCGACGTCCGGGGGATGAGCAGCTACGCGGACTACTTCGTCCTCGCCTCCGGCGACTCGGAGCGAGGGGTCGTCGCCACCGCCGAGCACGTGCGCGAGACGCTGAAGGCCGCCGGCCACCGGACCATCGGCACCGAGGGGTTCGACACCGGCCACTGGGTGCTGCTCGACTTCGGCGAGGTGGTGGTCCACGTCTTCTTCACCGAGGTGCGCGCCTTCTACGACCTCGATGGCCTCTGGGCCGACGCACCCAAGGAGAAGGTGGTCTGAAGCTGCGCGTCCTCTCCGTGGGGCGCGATCGGTCCGGTTGGTTCGAGCCCGGGGTCCAGGGCTACGCGGAGCGGCTCCGGCGGCACCTCCAGCTCGAGCTGGTCGAGCTCCCCGCGGCGAAGGGCGCTCTCCCCCCTGCGGACGCACGCCGGCGCGAGGGCGAGGCGCTGCTCGCGAAGCTCGGTCCGGACAGCTGGCTGGTGGCGCTGGACGAGCGCGGCACGCTGCTCGACTCGGTGGAGCTCTCACGGCTGGTGGCCACCGCCCGGGACGCCGGCCGCGAGCTGGTCTTCTGCATCGGCGGCGACGAGGGCCTCGACCCTTCGGTGCGCGAGCGAGCGTGGAAGGTGGTCGCGCTGTCGCGGATGACGCTTCCCCACCGCCTGGCCCGACTGGTGCTGATGGAGCAGCTCTACCGCGCCTTCTCGCTGCTGCGTGGCGAGCCGTACCACAAGTAGGCGCTGGCGCCGTGGCGGTCCCGGCATTATCCATGCGCCGCGCATGATCACCATCACCTACTGCAACGTCTGAGGTTACCTGCCGAGGGCCACCCGTGCGGCGGCCGAGCTGAAGAAGGCGCTGGGCGTGGAGGCGGAGCTGGTTCCCGGAAGCGGCGGCATCTTCGAGGTCGCGGTGGACGGGAAGGTGGTGGCGAAGAAGGGCCTGGGCGGCTTCCCGGACGAGCAGGCGGTGGTCAAGGCCGTGGGCGCCGCGCTCAAGCGCTGACCGGGCCGGCGGCGGACATCCGCCGCGGGGCGCTGCGCCGATCGAGACGCCGGTAGATCTTGTCCGTCACCCAGGCGAGCGCGGCGGTCGCGGCGATGACGAGTGCGGTGAGTCCGGCGAAGCCCGCCCAGCCGCACCGGCCGCCGGCGACGCCGGCGAGCGAGACGCCACGGACCTCGTAGTAGATGAGCATCTCGTGGAAGAAGTACGCCGCGAGCGACGAGGTGCCGAAGAGCTCGAGGAGCCACACCGACGGTGAGCGCCGCGCGCCAGCGGGAGCGCGGGCCTCGATCGCCAGCAGCGCCAGGAGCACTGCCATCACCATCATGCCCCGGGCGCCCGAGTTCGCGGGGTCGGTGACCCAGAACGCGTGCGGCGGGTAGAGGGCGAGCCAGACTGGCCTGAGGAACCATGCCGCGGCCGAGCCGAGGGCGATGCCCAGCGCGAGCCGGCGCACCTGTGCCGCGCTCCCCTTCGCCGCGGTCGCTCCCGCCGCCCCGCCGAGGAACGCCCAGCCCGCCCAGGGGAGGAGGGGAAACACCGACCGGTGCGGGCCGTCCTTGTTGAACAGGTCCTGCAGCGGTCCGGTCACCCCGTCGGCGAACGGGGCCGCCAGGAAGAGCGCCACGCCGACCAGCAGCGAGGCGATGGCGAGCGTGCGCGGGCGCGGGGCGAGCGCCACGTCCAGCGGCAGGGCGGCGAGCAGCGTGAGCCCGATGCACTGGAGGATGTCCACCCGGAGGAGCCAGGCCGGCTCGACGGAGATCGGGAACCACACCCAGTTGATCAGCGTGCCGACCGCGAGCACCTCGCCGATGCGCCGGAGCGAACGGAGCACGCGCGGGCTGCGCGCTCCGCCGGCCGACGCGGCACGCACCTGGACCAGAGCCAGCGAGAACCCGGCGGCGAAGATGAAGGACGGCGCCACCAGCCCGTTCACCCAGTCGAGCGCCCCGGCCGTCCAGGTGGCGAGCAGCTCCTTGCGCAGCAGGACCATCGCGTGGGTCTCGACCATGACCAGCACCGCGAGGCCACGGAGCCAGTCGAAGGCCCGGACGCGTGCCAGGGCGGAGGGCTGGGGCGGGCTGGACACGGGCCGGTTGTACCAGGGAGGGAGCACGCGGGACGTCGAATCCCCCCGCGACCTGGGGTGCCAGACACCTCATGGCCTCGACACCTCGCTCCCTCGACCTGTCCGTGGTCGACGCTGGCCGGGGCGCTGGCTAGATAGGGCCCATGCGACCGAAACACCGGGTGCTCCTGGCCATCCTCGACGGATGGGGCGTGCGCGCGGCGCGCGAGGACAACGCGATCCTGCTCGCCGGCACCCCCAACCTCGACCGCTTCGCCGGGAAGATGCCTCGCACCGAGCTGCTGAGCTCCGGGCTGGCGGTGGGTCTCCCCGAGGGCCAGATGGGGAACTCGGAGGTGGGGCACACCAACATCGGCGCCGGGCGGATCGTCTACCAGGACCTGGTGCGCATCAACCGCGCGGTCGAGCGGGGAGAGCTGGGCCACAACCCGGCCCTGGTCGCGGCGATGGACACTGCACGCTCCGGGGGGACGGCGCTACATCTGATGGGGCTCATCGGCCCCGGCGGGGTGCACGCCTCGCAGGCGCATCTGCTGGGGCTCCTGCGCGCGGCGAAGACCCGGGGCGTGGCGCGCGTCTTCGTCCACGCCTTCCTCGACGGCCGGGACACGCCGCCGATGAGCGCGCTGGGCTACCTCGAGGAGCTGGAGCGGTTCCTCCGCGAGACCGGCACCGGGCGCATCGCGACCGTCATCGGCCGCTTCTACGCCATGGACCGAGACAAGCGCTGGGACCGCGTGCAGCAGGCGTACGAGGCGCTGGTACGCGGCGTCGGCCGGCGGGCGCCGGGCGCGCTGGAGGCGGTGCGCGCGTCCTACGCCGAGAAGGTGGGCGACGAGTTCGTCCCGCCGACGGTGCTGGTGGACGGCGACGCCCCGGTGGCCACCGTCCGCGATGGCGACGCGGTCATCTTCTTCAACTTCCGCGCGGACCGGGCGCGGGAGCTGACCCGCGCGCTGGCCGTCCCCGGCTTTCACGAGTTCGACCGGGGCGGGCTGCAGCTCGGCCGGATGGTCTGCATGACCCAGTACGACGAGACCCTCAATCTGCCACTGGCGTTCCCGCCCGAGCAGCCGCGGGAGATCTTCCCCGAGGTGCTGGCCGAGCAGGGCCTGACGCAGTTCCGCACCGCCGAGACCGAGAAGTACGCGCACGTCACCTTCTTCTTCAACGGCGGCCGGGAGGTGGTGTTTCCCGGCGAGGAGCGGGTCCTCATCCCCAGCCCGCGCGAGGTGAAGACGTACGACCAGAAGCCGCAGATGTCCGCGCCGGAGGTGACGTCGCGGCTGGTCCAGGCGGTGGGCTCGGGGAAGTACGACTTCCTCCTGGTCAACTACGCCAACCCGGACATGGTCGGGCACACCGGCAACCTGGACGCGGCGATCGAGGCGGTCCGGGTTGTCGACACCTGCCTCGGCCAGGTCGCGGACGCGTGCGCCCGGGCCAACATCGTGCTGGTCATCACCGCCGACCACGGGAACTGCGAGCAGATGCGCGACCCGGTGACGGGGCAGCCGCACACCGCGCACACCACGAACCCGGTGCCGTTCCATCTGGTGCATCCGGACTTCGCCGGGGCGAAGCTGCGGAGCGGGGGAATCCTCGCGGACGTGGCGCCCACGCTGCTGCAGATCATGGGGCTTCCGCAGCCGAAGGAGATGGACCGGAACAGCCTGCTCGTCTGAGCGGGACATCGACGTGGGCGCCCCGACAGCGGCCGGAGGTGTCCCTGGGCATCCTGCTCGGCGGACCCTTCAGTCTCGGCGGACGGTGCCTCCGACCGCTCCTACCGGGGCGCACCGGGAACCTGGGCGCACGCCACCGTTCGTGACCCTTCCCCGCCCGAAGTCGGCCGGCAGGCCACCGGCCTGGAACGCAGGCATCGACCGCTGACTGTCATATCTATCCGGACTTACACTAGTTTTTGAGGTGTCAAACACCTCGTTACCGAGTTACCGGTTACCGACCGTGACCAGCTGACCACGAGGTACCAAACACCTCGTGACCGACCTCGTGACCGGACCTCGGCGCCCTGGCCCGAGGTCTCGTCGGGCCCCGAGCATCCGCCGGAGCGGGGTCCGGGCCTTGCTGTGGCGGGACCGGATGTCCCTCGTGGCCGAGCTGCTCGCGCTGGTCTTCCCTCCGGCCTGCGCCGCCTGTGGCGAGGTCCTGGAGCAGGAGGCGCCCCTCTGTCCGCTGTGCACGCTGGCGACCGAGCCCGTGCCGCTCCCGGGGTGCCCGCGGTGCGGGGAACCCGTCGAGCGTCCCGGCGCGTGCGTCCGCTGCCGCCGCGCGCCGCCGCGGTTCGTCTCGGCCCACGCGCCCTTCGTGCATACCGGTCCGCTCGCCCGCGCCATCCACCGGTTCAAGTACGAGGGGCACAGCGCGCTCGCGCTCCCCCTGGCGCGGGCGCTCGCCGCCGGGTCCGGGCCCTGGCTCGGTCTGCTGCAGCGCCTCGGCCCCCCGCCCACGCTCGTTCCCATCCCGCTCCATCGCGGTCGGCTGCTAGGTCGCGGGTACGACCAGGCGGCCCTCCTCACCCGCGCGCTGGCCCGCGCCACCGGCCTCCCGCTGTGCTCGACCCTGCTCCGGCGCATCCGCGCCACCCGGCGGCAAGTGGGGCTCACCGAGGCCGAGCGCACCGAGAACGTGCACGGCGCCTTCGCGGTCACCGGGCCGCTCCCCGGAGGGCCGGTGGTGCTGGTCGACGACGTCTTCACCACCGGCGCCACCGCCCGGGCCGCGACCGCCGTTCTCCGCGAGGCCGGAGCCCGAGGGGTGTACGTCCTCACCCTGGCCCGGGCGGTCGGGGAAGCGAACCCCGGGCGCTTCGGGTTATGACGGGGGAACGCGGCCCCGGACCAGCGCACTGGCTCCCGCACCCGCATCAGACGAGCCACCGTGGTCTCCAGCCTCCTTCTCTCGGCCTTCCTCGCCGCAGCGTCCGCTCCGCCTCCCGTCGCCGACCCGCTCCCCGCCGAGGCCCAGCGCCGCGCAAACGAGGCGCTCGCCCAGTCCCGCTCGGTGCGCGGCGCCGCCGCGCTGATCCGGCTTCGCGGGCTCCGGGACGACCTCGCCGACCCGCGCCCGGTCGACACCACGCTCGCCCGCATCGCCGCCGACGGCCGCGCCGAGCCCTTCACCCGCACCCTGGCCCGTCAGCTCCTGGCGGACATCGACGTCTTGCAGGGTCGGGTGGACGCGGCAGAGCGCCGCCTGCACGCGCTCGGGTACCTGCAGGACGTCTACGTCCTCGGCGGCTTCGAGAACGAGGGCAAGACGGGCTGCGACACCGACTTCGGGCCGGAGGCGACGCTCGACCTGGACGCCTCGCTCCAGGCCAAGGGCCACCTCGCCCGCTGGCGGAAGGCGCCGGCGCGCTCGCTCGACGGCGGGATCGACCTCGGCGCCATGGTTCGCCCCTCCCGGGGCGTCGTGGCCTACGTGCTCGCGCTGCTGGACGAGCCGGCGCCCCGCCGCACCGTCCTCGCGCTCGGCACCTCCGGCGGGTTCCGCCTCTGGGTGAACGGCGAGAAGGCGGCCAGCGGCGACGCCTACCACCCCGCCCGGCCGGACCAGGACCGCGTCTCGGTGCAGCTCCGTGCCGGGGTGAACCGAGTGCTGCTCAAGGTCTGTCACGAGGACAGCGGCGTGCTCGGCGCCTAC
Organism: uncultured delta proteobacterium; assembly: GCA_963776345.1. Taxonomy (GTDB): domain Bacteria; phylum Myxococcota; class Myxococcia; order Myxococcales; family Myxococcaceae; genus RPRB01. The sequence goes on from CAVZMH010000002.1 coordinate 52,102, forward strand.
CTCCGCGACGAGTCCGCGCGCGCCCGGGCGGTGACTCCCGGAACGCTCCCCGCGCTCCCCTCCGGCCCGGCGGTCTCGGTCAGCAAGCTCCCGACGCTGAGAAGCGCGCTGGAGGCCGAGGTGGCCCGGCGTCCGGACGATGGCCGGCTACGGGCCGACCTCGGCCAGGTGCTGGAGGCGACGCAGTCCTTCGAGGCGCGCGACCACGCCGACACCGTGGCCGCAGACCGGGCCGCGGCGGATGCCGCACGCCACGGCCATCCGGACCCGCGCATCGAGCTGCTCGCCGCCCGGCTCCAGCACGACGACAACCTCCGCCGCCGGCATCTCGAGACGGCGCTCGCCGCAGCCCCGGATCTGCTCGAGGCGCGGCTGATGCTCGCCCGCGCCGAGCTCGCCCAGGGGCACCCGGAGCGGGTGCTCACCCTGCTCCAGCCGGTGGTGCAGCGGTGGAAGGCCTTCGTCCCCGCGCAGGTCCTCCTCGCGCGCGCCGAGGACGACCTCGGCGACGGCGTCTCCGCCACCCGGCGCATCGAGGCCCTTCCGGCCTCGGCCTGGCGCGTCCCGGAGGCGGGCCGGGAGCGAGTGCGCAGCGCGCGGCGCCTCGACCGATCCGACGAGGCCCTGGGGCGACTCCGCAGCGTGCTCGAGGCGCGTCCGGGAGACGGCGCGAGCCTCTCGCTCCTCGCGGAGATGCTGGCCGATCGCGGGGACGTGGCCGGCGCCGCCGACGCGCTCCGGAAGGCGCTCCGGCTGTCGCCCACCAGCAACGACGTCCGCCTGCGCCTCGCCGAGCTCCTCGCCTCCAACGGACGGCTGGACGAGGGGCTGGCGCTGTTCTCCGAGGCCGAGACGCTCTGCCCCGACGAGCCCGAGGTGTTCGAGCGCAAGGGCCGCGCCCTGCTCTACGCCGGCCGGAAGGCCGCCGCGCTCGAGGCGCTGGAGCGCTCGCTGGTGCTCCGTCCCCAGAACCCCGGGCTCCGCGATGCGGTCCGGGCGCTCCGGGGGAGCGAGACCTCCGCCGCGACCACCGACGCCATCGACGTCCGGCCGCTGGTCGCGGAGGCGGACAGCTACGCCGAGGACGCGGTGACGCTCGCCGACGTCACCCGGGTGCGCGTGCAGCGGAGCGGGCTCTCCAGCCGCTTCCACCAGCTGGCGGTGAAGGTCTACACCCGCCGCGGGGTGGACGCGTTCCGGAGCTACCCCATCACCTACAGCCCGAGCCGCGAGGAGGTGCGCATCCTCCGCGCGCGCATCACCAAGCCGGACGGCTCGCTGGTGGAGAGCTTCGGGGACACCAACCGCAGCCTGAACGAGCCCTGGTCCGGGATGTACTACGACGCGCAGGCCAAGATGCTCACCTTCCCGGGACTCGCCCCAGGGGACCTGCTCGAGCTGCAGTACCGGGTCGAGGACACCGCGAGCGACAACCTCCTCTCCGACTACTGGGGGGACCTCGCGTACGTGCAGGGCATCACTCCGAAGCTCCGCTGGGAGTACGTGGTCGACATGCCGGCAGGGCGCGCCCTGTACTGGAACGAGAAGACGCTGGGCGCCGGAGTCAGCGCCCGCCGCGAGCCCGCCACCGACGGCCGGGTGCTCTACCGCTTCGAGGCCAAACGCGTCTCACGGGTCACGCCCGAGCCGGGCATGCCGGGGTGGTCCGAGGTCGCCGCCACGCTCCACGTCTCGACCTACCGGACGTGGGAGGAGGTGGGGCGGTACTACTGGAGCCTGATCCGCGACCAGCTGGTGCCCGACGACAGCATCCGCCGCGCCGCCGAGGGCGCGCTGGGGGGCGTGGACCGGAAGGACACCCGGGCGGTGGTGCGCGCGCTCTACGAGTACGTGGTGAAGAACACCCGCTACGTGGCGCTGGAGTTCGGGATCCACGGATACAAGCCATACCGCGTGGACCGGGTGCTGGCGCGGCGCTTCGGCGACTGCAAGGACAAGGCGTCGCTCCTGCACGCGCTCCTCGAGGTCTCCGGGGTGGACAGCCGCATCGTCCTGCTCCGGATGCGCCAGCTCGGCGCCGTCCCGCCCGAGCCCGCCTCGCTCGCCGTCTTCAACCACGCCATCGTCTACGTGCCGTCGCTCGACTGGTACCTGGACGGCACCGCCGAGTTCCACGGCGCGACCGAGCTGCCCATCCCCGACCGCCGGGCGAGCGTGCTGATCGTCGAGCCCGACGGGAAGAGCCGCTTCACCGTCACCCCCGAGGCCCGGCCGGAGGACAACGTCACCGACGTGCAGCTCGACCTGGCGCTCCGGCCCGGCGGCGCCGCCGAGGTGAAGGGCGAGAGCCGGGTGCGCGGGAGCGCCGCCCCCGAGTACCGCCGCAGCTACCAGTCCGCAGCCACGCGCCGCACCACCTTCGAGCAGGGCTGGGCCCAGACCTTTCCGGGCCTGAGCGTGGACAAGGTGTCGATCAGCGACCTGAACCGGCTCGACCAGGACGTGGCGCTCGACTACGAGCTGAGCATCCCGCGCTACGCCGAGGCGGGCGGGGATACGCTGCGCTTCCTGCCCTTCGGCAGCCGCCGCGGCTACGTCGAGACGTACGCCGGGCTCACCGAGCGCCGGGGCGACCTGGTCCTCGACGGACCCAGCGTGAGCCGCTTCACCTTCCGCTACCGGCTTCCGCCGGGGTGGAGCGTGGACGCCCTGCCGCCCGACGTCACCACCACCACCGGCTTCGGGCGCCTGTCGCTGGTCTACGTCGTGGAGCAGGGCCTGCTGGTCTGCCGGGGCGAGCTGGTGTTCACCCGGGACCGCGTCTCGGCCAGCGAGTATCCGGCGTTTCGCGCCTTCGTCGCCCAGGTGGACCAGGCGTTCGCCCGGAAGGTGCTGGTCCGGGGCCCGAGGAAGTCCATCCAGCCGCAGCGGGCCACGCGCCCGTCCGCCGGCGGCGCGCCGCTCGCCCTCGCGGCCACCCCATGAGCCAAGTCTCCCAGCCACCGCTCCAGCTGACCGTCGCCATCTGCGCCTACGTGCTGCTCGTGGTCTGGGCCACCTTGCGCGGGCTGGACACGGGTCTGCGGCGGTCCGGCTGCGCGGGGCCGATTCGCCGGAGCCTCCTGGCGCGCCTCGGCGCGTTGCTCGGGACGTGGTTCCTGGCGATCACCGCGGCGGCGGTCTCCGGCGCGTGGCTCGATCCGGGAGTCCCCCGGGCGCTCGGGTATCTGGTACCAGCCCTCCTCCTCTCGCTGGTGCTCTGGCGGGCGGGCTGGCTCCAGGCCGCGGTCCAGACGCTGTCACCGGCCGCGATTCCCTGGCTGCAGACGATGCGCATCGGCGGCGGGCTCACCCTGTTCGCGGCCTGGGCCTCGGGCCTCGCGCCCTGGGGCTGGGTGGCGACGGCGGGGACCGGAGACATCCTGGTGGGGCTCGGCGCGGTGGCGGTCGCCCTGCTGCTCGGCACCGGCCTCGCCTGGTCCCGGACCGCGGCCCAGGTGTGGAACGTGTTCGGGCTGGTGGACATGGCCCACACCATGGTCCGCGGGCTGCTCTCGGCGCCGGGGCCGCAGCAGCGCTTCTTCGAGAACCCGCCCAACCTCGTGCCGGCGATCTTCCCGTTCATCTACCTGCCGGCGTTCATCGTCCCGCTCACCATCCTGCTGCACATCCTGTCGCTGCAGCAGCTCGCACGGATGGGCCGGCTCACCCCGGCCTCTACCCGGTGAAGAGCAGGCGGGCCTCGCCGCCGACCTCGCCCTGGACCACCGCCACCTGACCGAAGCGGCGGGCGAGCGCACGGGCCTCCTCCGGATCGAGATCGAGGACGCAGAGGCTCTCCTCGACCCAGTCGCGTCCGGGTGACTCGCCGCGGGCCGGCCAGGCGACCCGTCCGGGGCGGTCGAGCGCGGCGGTGAGCGCCCGCTGGGCGGCGGCGTTCTCCGGCTCGCTCCGGGGCACGCTGCCCGGATTCCACGCGGTCAGCACCACCCAGGAACGGCGGGAGGACCCGGTGAGCCGCGCGTCGAGCTCCGGGTGGCGCTGGCCGATGCGGAGCACGAGCTCGGGCGAGCCGGGCGGGAACACCCGGTAGAGGCTCTCGAGATAGGCCTGCACGAGCGTCGGGTCGACCATGCGGCCTGGCGAGGATGCTCCGGGCGCGCGGCCGACGGAAGCGCTCGAGCTACTCGGTGCGCATGGCCTCGACGGGGTCCAGCCGCGCCGCCCGGGCCGCCGGGTAGATGCCGAACAGGAGCCCCACGCCAGAGCTCATCACCAGCGCGAGCATCACCGCCCAGGTCGGGACGGAGGTGGGAAAGCTGAACGCCCAGCGGGCGAGGAAGGCCACCAGGCCGCCTCCCAGCACGCCCAGCACCCCCCCCACCAGCGAGAGCATGATCGCCTCGGTCGCAAACTGGCCGAGGATGCGGTGCCGCCGCGCCCCGAGCGCCTTCCGGACCCCGATCTCCTGGGTCCGCTCGGTGACCGAGACCAGCATGATGTTGAGGATGCCGATCCCGCCCACGATGAGCGACAGGAGGCACACCCCGAAGCTCGCCGCGGTCACCACCGAGGAGATCTGGTTGAAGGCCTGGGTGGCCGACTCGTTGGAGAAGATGAAGAAGTCGTCCTCCTGCTCGGGCTTGAGGTTGTGGCGCCGGCGCATGAGCTGCCGCACCTCCTCCATCGCCCGGGGCAGGAGCTCGGTCGAGACCGCCTGCATGCTGATGTTCAGCGACCGGTTCTTCCCCCACAGCTGGAAGAAGGCGTTGACCGGGATCACCACCACGTCGTCCTGCTGGAAGCCGCCGACGAAGGCTCCCTTGCGCTTGATGAGGCCGATGACCCGGAAGGGTCGGGTGCGGATCCGGACCTCCTGACCGATGGGATCCACCTGGGGGAAGAGCACCTCGGCCACGTTCGACCCGAGCACGACCAGGCGCTCTCCGTCGGCGACCTCCTTCACGTTGAAGGAGCGCCCGGAGGCGATGTCCATGGCGTTGGTGAGGAAGAAGTCGGCGGTGCCGCCGGCGATCTGGATGTTGGGCCGCGTCTCGTAGCGGTCGGTGGAGACCTTCACCCCGAAGTCCCAGGCCTCGCCGGTGGTGGCGATGACGTCCGGGAGCCGGCGCTCGATGTCGTCCCGGTCCTCGATGGTGAGGTTGGGCCTCTTCGAGAGGCGATCGAAGTCGAAGTTACCGAAACCATTGGGGAACTTCTGGATCTGGAACCCGTTGGACCCGAGGCCGGTCAGGTCCTCGTCGACCTTGTTCCGCAGCCCCTCGAGCAGGGCCATCATCGAGACCACGGTGGCCGCCCCGATGACGATGCCCAGCAAGGTCAGCAGCGAGCGGAGCCGGTGTCCCCAGAACGTGGAGAACGCCAGCCGGAAGTTGTCGATCAGCGCGCGCACCCACAGTGCCTGACGGCCCGTCATGTCCCCCATTGCAGCAGATCCCTGCACCGGGCGCGCGGCTGGCCGGGCGGGAGAGCCCGGAGGGCGCCCTACCTCCCGAAGGCGAGCGAGGCGCTGGTCCTCTCGGCCGGCACCCAGCGCTGCAGCGGATAGCCCTCGGACACCCACGCGGCGTAGCCGCCCTCCAGGGGCCGGACCCGGTCGATGCCTCGTCGCTTCAGCCGGAGCGCCACCCGGGCGCTCGTCCACTCATCGGGTCAACTGCAGAAGAGGACCACCGGGCGGCTGCGGGCAATCTCCCCGTGCCGCCGGTCCAGCTCGTCCGGCGAGATGTGGAGCGCACCCGGCAGCGTGCTGCCCGACTCCTCCAGCTCGCGCCGGTGCCGCAGGTCCACCAGCACCAGGTCCTCGCCCCCGTCGAGCAGCCGCTTCAGCTCGACGGGCGACAGCCGCGCCACCCGGAGCGCGGTCCGGAAGCGCAACCGCTGGAGGAACTTCCACCCGAGGTACAGGGCGAACCCCGCGGCGAGGACGCCCGCCGCCGAGCCCGCGTAGGCCATCGCCAGCTCGAGCGCGCGGAAGAACGGGCCACCCGCGAGCCAGCCCAGGCCCACGAACGTCGTCGCCCAGAAGAAGTCCCCCATCGCGTCCAGCCCCAGGAAGCGCCGGAGCCGCATCCCCGACATCCCGGCCAGCGGCGGCGCGAGGGTGGTCAGCCCCGGGATGAAGGGGGCGATCACCAGCGCCCGCGCGCCGTAGCGGGTGAACGCGTTCTCGGTCCGCTGCACGCAGCTGTCGGGCTCGAGCGAGACGCGGCAGATCAGCCGCAGCACGCGGTTGCCCCAGCGACGGCCGGCGAGGAACCAGGCCGAGTGCCCCAGCGACGCCGCCACCGTGGCGAGGACGATCGGCACCGCGAGCGTCCCCTGACCGAGCCGCGCCAGGGCCCCCGAGGCGATGAGCCAGGGCGTGCACGGGATGGGCACCCCGCCCTGCTCGAGGAGCACGCTCGCGAAGACCAGCAGCGGTCCGTACGTCTGGAGGAACTCGATGCTGGCGTTCACGGCGGGTGGAACCTCCGGCGGCACCCGCGGGCGGGTGCAGAGCGGCGTGTGTAGCCGGACCGGCGCCCCACCGCCACCGTGTCACCCTCGGGGGGTGGCCGTTGCAGACCGCCCGCGTCGGGGCTAGTTGGGGCGGGCCGACGGAGGCTGCCCGATCAGGTGGACCACCTCGTCCACCCGGACCGGCAGCTTTCCGCCCTTCCGCTCCAGGGCGAGCGAGAGCTTCCGGTGGTCGGACCGCGTCAGCCGCCGGTCGAGCACCACGTCCACCATGTACTCGAGCGAGTCGACGCCGAGCACCATCCCCACGCTGAACAGCATCAGCTCATCCGGGTCCACGTAGGCCGACATGGCACCTGGAAGCCTTTGCAAGGAAGGATCCGACGGGACGCCGCCCCGGGAAGCGGGGGGCGGCCAGACCTGTTAGGGGTCCCAACCGTGCTTCCTGGCTTGCTCCTTTCCGTGCTCGTGGCCGCTGGCCCGGCACCCTCTCCGACCGCGAGCGGGGCCGTCCACGAGGGCAAGCCGAGGGTGCATGCGACCCTGGTCTCCGAGCTGACCCAGGTGGAGCCGGGCGGCGCGTTCCGGCTCGGGGTGCAGCTCCGGATGGCGCCCGGGTGGTACGTCTACTGGAAGAATCCGGGCGAGGCGGGACTCCCGAGCGAGGTGGTCTGGGACGCGCCCCGCGTCACGGTGGGGCCACTCACCTGGCCTGCGCCGGAGGTGCACCGGAGCCCCGACGGCACCATCACCAGCTACGGCTATGGCGGGGAGGTGGTGCTCTTCGCCACCGCCCGCGCGCAGCCCGAGGTGCAGCCGCCGCTGACGGTGGTGGCCACCGCCGAGGTGCTGGTCTGCCAGGTGCAGTGCATCCCGGCCCGCTTCGAGCTCACCCGCGTGCTCGGGGTCGGTCCCCGGCAGGCCGATGCGGCGGGCGCGGCGCTCCTCGAGGCCGCGGCGGCTCGCGTGCCCCGCCCCCCGGCCGCCGCGGGGCTGCGGGTGGCCATCCGGCGGACCACCGCCTTCGTGCCCGGCCAGCCGTTCGAGGGCGAGCTGACGGTGGAGCGCGCCGACGGAAGCCCCGAGCCGCTCGCCGACGCCGACGCCTTCGTCCCGGAGCGGCTCCCCGGAGTCGTCTCGGTCACGGGCATCGCCGAGGGGCCCGGCCGGCTCCGGCTGTGGGGGAAGGCCGCCGCCGACGCGCCGGCCCCGCCGTCGCGGATGGCCGGGGTGGTCACCCTCGCCGGCGGCGGCGCCATCGAGGTGAGCGGGCCGTTCGAGCTCCCGCCCGGCCTCGCTCCCCGGCCCGCCGCCGCGACGCCGCCGGTCGCGGCGCGGACGCCGGGGTTGCCGTGGGTGCTGCTGCTCGCCTTCCTCGGCGGCGTGCTCCTCAACGCCATGCCCTGCGTCTTCCCGGTGCTGGCGCTGAAGGCGTACGGGTTCGCGCGCACCGTCCAAGCCGACCACGGCTCGGTGCGAAGGCACGCGCTGGCGTACACCGGAGGAATCCTCGCCTCGCTGCTGGTCCTCGCCGTGGCGGTGCTGGGCCTCCGCGCCGCGGGCCACGCCGTCGGCTGGGGCTTTCAGTTCCAGGAGCCGCTCTTCGTCGCCGTCCTCTCCGGGGTGGTGCTCCTGTTCGCCCTCAACCTGCTCGGGGTGTTCGAGCTCACGCCGCCGAGCCACGGCACCGGGTCTCTGGTGGCGGCGGTGGATCACTCCCACGGCCCGCTCCGGAGCGCGGGCGAGGGCGTGCTCGCGGTGGTGCTCGCCACGCCCTGCTCCGCGCCGCTGCTCGGGACGGCGGTGGGCTTCGCCTTCGCGGCCAGCGCGCCGGTGGTCCTCGCCGTCTTCGCCGCGGTGGGCCTCGGCCTCGCCGCGCCCTTCTGCGCGCTGGTGCTGGTGCCGGGGCTCCGGACCCGGCTGCCGCGGCCGGGCGCATGGATGGAGCGCGGCAAGCAGCTCCTCGGCTTCGCGCTGCTCGGCACCGGGGTGTGGCTCGCGGGCATCCTCGGGGCGCTCGCCGGGGTGGACGGGGTGGTGCGGCTGCTCGCCTTCCTGGTGGTGGTCGCGCTCGCCGCCTGGGCCTGGGGCGCGTGGCGCCGCGGGCCGGTGCTCGCCGCGGGGCTGGCCCTGGTGCTGGTGACCGGCTTCCTGGCGCTGCGCTTCGGCGCGGGGCCGGCGTCGGCGGTCGGGCGCGAGGCCTGGAGCGACGAGGCCGTGGCCAGGAGCCTCGCCCAGGGCCGGCCGGTGCTGGTCGACTTCACCGCGGAGTGGTGCCTGAGCTGCAAGTTCAACGAGCGCACCGTGCTCGCCTCCGAGCCGGTGCGGTCGGCGCTGGCCCGCACCCGGACCCAGCTGCTGGTGGCCGACTGGACGCGCCGCGACGCCGGCATCGCCCGCCGTCTTGCCGCGCACGGGCGGGCCGGCGTCCCGATGTACCTGGTCTACTCGCCGGCGCACCCCGACCAGCCCGAGGTGCTGCCCGAGCTCCTCACCGTGGACCTGGTGGTCTCCGCGCTGGAGCGGGCCTCAACCGGACAGGGCGCGCTCGGGCTCTCCTCGTCCCCGAGGTGAGCGTCGGCAGCTCCGGCGCCGGCGGCGGCGGTCGGGCGCGCCGGGCGCACTGTCCGGTACGCCGAGACCGCGCCCGGGGGCGCTCGCCGGGGGCCGCACTCCGGCTAGAGTCCGGCACCGGCCGGTGGGATGGAGGGCGGCAGGTCCGGCTGTCGCCCGGGGCTGGCCTGAGGGGACGTCATTCCGATGAGGATCGGCCTTGCCCGGGCGCCGCTGCTCGCGCTGTGCTTCGCCGCGACGGGGGTGAGCGCCGAGGAGCTGCCCACCCACTTCGAGGCGGCGGCGCGGGTGGGGATGGGCATTCCCATCGGCAACGCCGTGGGCTCTACCCAGAACACGCCGAACGGAACGAGCCTCGGGGACCTGGTGGCCTGGACGGTGCCGCTCCAGCTCGACATCGGGGCCCGCATCGGCCCGGCGTTCGTCGGCGGCTACCTGGCCTACGCCTTCGGCAAGACGGGCAGCGCGCTGGACACCGGGACCGCGCGCTCGGCGAGCGACGTCCGGGTCGGCTTCGAGGTGCTCTGGCATCTCGGGCCCGACCGCAAGGTGGACCCCTGGGTCGGCCTGGGGGTGGGCTACGAGTGGCTCAACCTCAGCGTCACCGGCAACGGCGGGAAGGTGTACGCCAGCGCCCGCGGCTTCGAGTGGACGAACCTGCAGCTCGGCATCGACTTCGTCCTCGGCCGGAACTTCCGGCTCGGCCCGTTCGTCATGGCCAACATCGCCGAGTACGACGTCGGGAGCCTGGGCCTGATCAACGGGCAGGGCACCGACGTCGGGGGCAGCAGCGATCTGCAGAGCAAGGCGGTGCACGCCTGGATCGACATCGGGCTGCGTTTTGCGTTCTTGCTGTGACAAGCGTTGACGGCTGTGCGCCCGGGTACGTGGGTCGCGACGCACGCCCTGGACCGCGAAGGTCGTCCACGACCCGGCCGGACCCGAGGCGAAGTGCCTGGATTCCCGCGGTTCCTCCTCTGGCGTGACAGCTGCAAACAGAGAGCCCAGCGATGGCCAGCTCTGCACAGCGAACGAGGTGTCAGGTCCCCCAGTGCGGACGGCCGGTCCACAGCCGCGGCTACTGCGCCAGCCACTACCGGCAGCTGCTCCGTGGACGCGTGCCCAGCCGCCCCATCCGTCCCCGAGGGCGCGGCGAGAAGCCGGTGCTCGCGGTGCGGCTCCCGGCGCCGCTCATCTCGGCCATGGACCGCCAGCTGCGCCGCGCGGGCCTGAGCCGCGCCGAGCTGCTCGAGCAGCTGGTGCACCGCTGGGTGCGGCGGAACGGACGCTGAGGCGCCGGGCGGCTACCGCTTCTTCCTGGCGAGGGTCAGGCCGTCGCCCACCGAGAGGACCACCGCGTCCACCCGCGCGTCGTCGCGCACCTTGAGGTTCAGGGCGCGGAGGGCCGCGGTGTCCGCGTCGTTCACCGCGGGATCCGCCACCCGGCCGTACCAGAGCACGTTGTCGATGGCGATGAGCCCGCCGGCCCGCACCAGCGCGAGGCACGCCTCGTAGTACCCGTCGTAGCCGGTCTTGTCGGCGTCGATGAACGCCAGGTCCTGGCTCCCCGGCCCCTCGGCGGCGAGCAGCGCCGCCAGCGTCTCGCTGGCCGGGGCGAGCCGCAGGTCGATGCGGTCCTCCACCCCGGCCTCGCTCCAGTAGCGCCGGGCGACGGAGGTGTACTCCTCGCTCACGTCGCAGCAGACGACGCGTCCCCCGGGGGGGAGCGCCATCGCCATCGCCAGCGCGCTGTAGCCGGTGAAGGTGCCCACCTCCACCACCCGCCGCGCGTCGAGCAGGCGGACCAGGAGCCCGAGGAGGAGGCCCTGGTCCGGGCCGATCTGCATCGAGGCCCGCGGATGGCCTCGCGTCTCCTGCCGCAGCCGCTCCTGGACGTCGGTGCGCGGCGAGAGCACGTCGAAGAGGTACCGCTCCAGGGGCTCGGGGAGGAAGCTGCGGGCCATCGCCACCGAACCTTGCGCGAGGTCGGCGCCCGGGGACAAGCTGCCCCCCGGCCCAGGTGACCAAGACGCCCTCCTCCGACGTGGACCTCAACCGGGTGGCGGTCTTCCTCCGGGTGGTGGAGCTCCGGAGCTTCACCGCCGCGGCCGAGGCGCTGGGCCTGCCCAAGTCCAGCGTCAGCCGGAGCGTGGCGCGGCTCGAGGAGTCGCTCGGGGTGCAGCTGCTCCAGCGCACCACCCGCAGCGTGCAGCTCACCGAGGCGGGCCGGGTGTACTTCGAGGAGGCCTCGCGGGCGCTGTCCACGCTCGAGCAGGCGCACCAGACGCTGTCCCAGCTCGAGGGCCGTCCGCAGGGCGCGGTGCGCATCACCGCCCCGGTGGACCTCGGGGCGCGGGTGCTGGCGCAGCTCGCCGCGCGCTTCACCCGCCGCACGCCGGGCATCACCCTGGAGTTCATCCTCACCGGCCGCCTGGTGAACCTGGTGGACGAGGGCGTGGACCTGGCGGTGCGCGCCGGAACGCTCCGGGACAGCTCGCTCATCTCGCGGCGGGTGAACCGGCTCGAGCCCTGGCTCTTTGCCAGCCCGGGCTACCTGGACGCCCGCGGGACGCCCACCGCGGTGGAGCAGCTCGCCGAGCACGACTGCGTGCTCTTCCGCCCCAGGCGTGGCCACGTCGAGTGGACGCTGACCGGCCCGGGAGGAACCGCCCGGGTCACCGTGCGCGGCCCCGTGGCCGGTGACGACTTCACCTTCCTCCGCGAGGCGGTGCTGGCAGGCGCGGGCATCGGGCTATTGCCTGCGCTGCACTGCGAACAGGACCTGGCCCGGGGCAGGCTGGTGCGTCTCCTCTCGCCCTACACCGGCGTCGCGGCCCCGCTCCACGTGGTCTGGCCGGCGTCGCGGCACGTGCCGAAGCGGGTGGTGCTGGTCCGCGAGTGGCTGGTGAAGGCGCTCGGGGCCATCGAGCCCGCGGCCGGGTCCGACGATCGCGAGGGGTGAGAGCGGTGGCGCCGGGGTGCGTGCCTCGCGCCCTGGGGCAATCCTGTCCCGTGACGCCCGTTCACTCTTGTCGCAGAAATCCGTCCGGAGCCTAAGCTCGATGCCGTGCAGCAGACGGACGAGCCCCGGACGCTCCTGGTGGTCGACGCGAGCTTCGACCTGGGGAACGCGCTCGCCGTCGCCGCGCTGGAGTACGGCTGGGAGCCCTTCCTCGCCGGCAACGCCGAGGCCGCGCTGAGCATCCTCCCCGGCCTCCTCGGCGAGGTGCTGGTCCTGGTGGATCTCGGCTCGGCGGTGAGCCACGGTCTGTGGCTGGTGCTGACGCTCCGTCGGAATCCGCCGCCGCCCTCGGTCCGGGTGGTGGTGATGACCTCCGGGCAGCCCATCCCCGAGGCGGTGCGGCGCTCGCCGTTCGTGGTCGGCGCCATCCGGCGCCCGCGTCACCCCGAGGAGGCCGGAGCGCTCGCCCGGGCGCTCCTCGGCCCTGCCGACGTGACGCGAACCGTCTGAGGGATCGCCGCGCCGGAGCCCGCCCGGTCAGTTGTCCAGCGCGCCCCGGAGGATCCAGGACTGCACACGCACCAGCTCGCCGGAGGAGAGCGGATTGCCCCCCTCGGGCATCCGGGTGCCGCAGCTGCTCCCGAGCAGCTTGTCCATCAGCCCCGAGCTGCCGGGGTCCCCCGCCACCACCCGCGTCGCATCGCTACAAGACTTGACCATGGCCTGGCCGACCAGCGCCGACCGGCTGGCCCCGGCGGTGAGGTCGAGCTGCCCGGACAGGGTCGTGGCGTCGTGACAGGGCAGGCACTGCGAGGTCCAGATGGGCTGGATGTCGTTGGCGTAGGACGGCGTCGTCACGGTCACCGTGGCCTGCTGCTGCTGGATGGGGTTGAACCCGTCCCAGACCGTCACCTGGAACGAGAAGCCGAGCGAGTCCACGCCGAGCGGCGGGGAGACCCAGGTGGTCGTCGCCTTGGCCGGGCTGCCGAACGTGCCCTGCTGCGCAGGCGCGGTCTGCGTCCAGGCGATGGTGAGCGGGTCTCCATCGGGGTCGCTGGCGGTGATGGAGAGCGTGACCACGTCGCCGGTGACCGGCATCGCGGGCGACACGGTGATGGACGAGACGGTGGGGGGACGGTTCACCGTGGCGTGGTTCACGGTGACCTGGCAGGACTCGGTCGTCGAGCCTCCCTGCCCATCGGTGATCGCCACCTGGAAGGTGAACACCGTGTCGGCGGTCACCGCCGGAGCCGTCCAGACCGGGTTGCGCACGGTCCGCGAGCTGAAGGTCCCCTGGGGCGTGGCCGGCGCGGTCTGCGTCCAGGCGTAGCCCAGCGAGTCTCCGTCGGGGTCGGTCGCGGTGACCGAGAGCAGCGTCGCTCCACCCTCGGCGATCGGCGTGACGGTGGCGCTGGGGGCCACCGTCACCACCGGCGCGTGGTTGGTGCTCGGCGGAGGGCCTCCGGTGCCGCCGCCCGGCGCGGTGATGGTTCCGCTCCCGCAGGCCAGGGCGAGGAGGGCAAGGGGCGCTGCGAGTCGACGCACGTCCACGTCGCGGGCATGGTGTCACCGAGCGCGCGGGGGGTGGAACGTGCGCTCCCGTCCCACCGCCGAGGGGGCAGGGGTGCTACCTTGCCCGACGTGACGACCCAGACCCCCCAGCGCATCGCCGGACTGACCGAGCCCACGGTGCGGCCGCTGGAGCGCCTGGCCATCCGACTCCGCGAGAGCACGGTGACGCTCTCGGCGTGGCGCATGGCCGCCTCCGGCACCGAGGGCGCCGGCACGCTGGTCCGGGTGGAGACGCCGGGCGGCACGCTGTTCCGCGGGGACGGCTGGTTCCTCGGCTGGACGCAGGAGGCGATGTCCACCGCCTGGGCCGCGCTGCTCCCTCCGCCTCCGTCCAGCGAGCTGGAGCTGGCCCAGCTCGGCTGAGCCTGGGTTCGGGGCGCCTAGAGCCCGGCGATCCCCGGCTCGAGGCGCACGTAGCCGCGCTCGATGGCCCAGAGGTCGAGCGACAGCGAGCGGAGCTCGTCCACCTCCGGCACCGCCCGCGCGTCCAGGCTCAGGTCCACCGACTTCACGTAGCGGTGGCAGGTCTCGCAGGCCTCCACCCGCGCCGCCGGGTGCGTCTCGCTCTGCCATCCCGGGAGCCGCTCGGGGTCCGTCTCTCCGCAGCTCGGGCAGCGGATGCGGTTGGTCTGCCACTCGGTCCCGCACAGGCCGCAGCCGAGGAAGCGCGTGGCGCCGTCGGACCCGGGCATCTCGCGGCGGAAGGCGATGCTCGGCGGAGCGCCGCACGCCGGGCACCTCCCGCTGCCCGGCTCGCGGGGGCGATCCAGCTCGACGCCGGCGTGCACCGCCGCCTCGGCGTAGGCCCGGAGCACGGCGTGCGAGAGGAAGTCCTGCCGCTCCTCGGGACCTCCGCCCCAGGCGGCGCGCAGGCGCGCGGCGAAGAGGTCCGCCGGCTCGGCGACACGGGCTCCCGCCGAGTCCCGGAGCGCCACCGGCCCCGAGTTGGCGAGGAAGCGGAGCACCGAACGCAGCGGCGCCTCGACCCGCGGGAGGTCCCGGTCGAGCGTGCCGCTCAGCGGCGCCCGGCCGTGGGCCTCGAGCACTCCGGCGGCGGCGCGCGCTTGCGCCCGGAACAGCCCGGCGGCGAAGCGCAGCGGCTCCCGGCCGGACGAGGGGGACTCCGCCAGCGCCTCCGCGCGCGCGGCCCGTCCCTCGAAGCGTGCGCCGAGCTGCTCAGCGCTTGGTGCCACTCGTCACGTCGCGGTACCAGGCGGGGTGGTGCAGGCGCGCCCAGGCCTTGGTCACCGTCCCCTTCACCATGGCGGAGTACGTCCCCGGCTCGGCGATGGCCAGGTAGATGTGGCCGAAGATCATCAGCATGAAGAGGATGAACGTCACGTCGTGGACCACCCACGAGGTCTCGCGGAGTGCCGCGGACGGGAACAAGTCCGGCCACCAGAGGATGACACCGGTGGCGAGCAGCCCGAGCGAGGCCAGGCTGCTCAGCCAGAAGAGCATCTTCTGGCCGCCGTTGAACTTTCCGACCTCCTCGTCGTGCGTCTCCCAGCGCAGGTAGGCCCCGAAGCTCGAGGTGAAGCGCTTGTCGGCCGCGGTCATCTTCATCGCCCCTGCCCAGTGCACGAACTGGAGCAGCGCGAAGACCGCGAAGGCGACTCCGCTCCACGGGTGGAGCCAGCGGCAGACTTGCAGCCCGCCGAACAGCGGGGCCAGCCAGCCGAAGATGGGCGTCCAGATGGGGAGCCCGGTGAAGAGGCAGAGGAAGAAGAACAGCGCCACCCCCCAGTGCACCACCCGGGTGTAGTAGCGGAAGCGGACCAGCTCGTCGCCGACGACCAGGTCCTCCTGCGCCTGGGCGAGGAGGATGCCCGGATCGGCGCTGGAGTGGGCGGGGACGGCGCGCAGCGGCTCGGCCATGACGTGTCTCCTCGCTCTTCAGGCCGCGGGTGGAGTGGAGGACGGCGGGCCCTTGGGTGGCTCCCGGGGTCCGAAGCGGAGGTAGTGACCGACCAGGCCCACGATCACTGCGCCCATTCCCAGCAGCCCCAGTGGCCTCAGGTAGCTCTTCACGAACCGGACGGAGCCGGGCACGGTCGGGTCGCGCGGCAGCCCGTAGAGCTCGGGCTTGTCGGCGTGCTTGAGAACGGTGACCACACCCGTTCCGCCCACGCCGGGTGGATCGTACACCCCGGCGTTGGCGTAGCCGTCGGCCTTGAGCTGCTTCACCCGCTCGTTTCCGAGCGCGAGCATGTCCTCCTTGGTGCCGAAGTGGAGGCACCCGGTGGGACACGCCTTGATGCACGCCGGCTCGAGGCCCACCTGGGTCCGGTCCACGCAGAGCGTGCACTTGGACATCTTCCCGGTCTTCTCCGAGAAGCGCGGCACGTCGAACGGGCAACCGGTGCGGCACAGCTGGCACCCGATGCACAGGTCCGGATTCACGTCCACCGTGCCGTTGGAGTACTGGACGATGGCGCCGGGCGCGGGGCACGCCTTGAGGCAGCCCGGATCGAGGCAGTGCATGCACTGATCCTTGCGCATCAGCCAGGCGAAGCTGCCGTCCACCTCCGCCTCGTGGAACTTGATGAGGTTCCAGAAGTCGGCGGTCATCGTGGGCAGCGTCTGGTAGCTGCCGTCCTGCACCGTCTTCGCGTTCGGCAGGTCGTTCCACTCCTGGCAGGCGACCTCGCAGGCCTTGCAGCCGATGCAGGTCGAGGTGTCGATCAGCTTGCTGACGACCGGCACCTTGCGCACGCCGGAGCCGGTGCCCCGGAGCGACGCGGAAGACATCATCACCTCGAGACCAGGGATCGCCATGGTCAGGCCCTCCCCACCTTCTCGAGCTTCACCTGGAACGCCTTGAACTCCGGTGTCCAGGTGTTCGGATCGATGGCCGACGAGGTCAGGATGTTGGCCAGCGGCCCGGCGTGCTTGGCGTCACCGCTGTAGCCCCAGTGGATCGGGAAGCCGATCTGCCAGACCCGCTTGCCATCGAGCATGAAGGACGGCATGCGCTTGGTCACCATCGCCGGCCCCTCGATCGACCCGCGCGCCGACGAGATGCGCACCGTCTCCCCGTTCTGGATGCCCTTCTCCTTGGCCAGGTCCTCGGGGATCTCGAAGAAGATGCCGGGCTGCACCTCGTTGAGCCGTCCCCCCACCTGGTTCTTGGTCCAGTAGTGGAAGTGCTCGGTCAGCCGATAGGTGGTGCAGACGATGGGGAACTCGTCCGCCTTGCCCCACTTGTCCTTGTCGCTGTTGAAGCGCTTGAGGACGGGGCTCGCGGAGACCTTGGGGTGGAGCACGTTGTCCACCGGCGCCTCCACCGGCTCGTAGTGCTCGGGGAACGGACCGTCGTTCAGCACCGGCGAGAAGAGCCGGCCCACGCCCTCGGGGAGCATGATGAAGGCGCCGAACGTCCCGGGCGGCGCGTCCGGCTTCATGTCCGGGACGTCACCCACCCACTTCTCGCCGTTCCACTGGATGCCCACGCGCTTGGGATCCCAGGGCTTGCCCGCCGCGTCGGCGGAGGCGCGGTTGTACATGACGCGCCGGTTGGCCGGCCAGCTGAAGGCCCACTGGTGGAACTGTCCAAGCCCCATCGGATCGGTGGTGAGCCGGCGCGCGGAGTTGTTCCCGCCCTCGGTGAACACCCCGGTGTAGAGCCAGTTCCCGCAGGAGGTGCTGCCGTCGTCCTTGAGCTGGCCGAAGCTGTCCAGCTGCAGCCCGGCGGCCTTGAGGACCTTCGGCGGGTCCTTGGACTTCGGGTCCTTGGGCGGCTCGACCAGATCGGTGATCGCCTTGCCGTTGATCTCCTTCAGCACCTCGGCGAGGTCGGGATTGGCCGGGTTGGTGTACGGCCAGGAGATGTTGAGCACCGCCTCGGGCAGCGCGCCCGGCTCCTTGCGGTACAGGTCCTTCAGCGCCAGCAGGAGGCGGCTGATGATCTCCTGATCGCTCTTCGACTGGCCGGGGCCGTCCACCGCCTTCCACTTCCACTGCACCCAGCGCGCGGAGTTGGTGAAGGTGCCGTCCTTCTCCGCGAAGTTGGTGGCGGGAAGCAGGTAGACCTCGGTGGGGATCTTCGAGGCGTCCGCGCCCCCGAGCTCCTTCGGCGCCTTCCAGAACGCCGCGGTCTCGTTCTCCTGGTTCTCCACCATCACCAGCCACTTCAGCTTGGAGAGGGCGGCGACCATCTTCAGCGAATTGGGACCTGTCCCGACCGGGTTCATGCCAAAGGAGATGAGGCCCTCGGGGGCCGGCTCCTCGCCCCCGGCGCGCTTCGAGTTCCCCCGGTACATGTCGTCGAACATGTAGCCCCAGGAGTAGTTGCCGTCGACCTTGGGCAGCCAGGCGTAGCCGAACTCGTTCTCCTTGGTGGCCGTCTTGCCCCAGACCGTCTTGAGCAGCGAGACCATGAACTTGGGGTAGTTGGTCCAGTAGTTCATCGACGCCCAGGCCATCTTGTTCAGCGTCCAGGGCGTGCTCTTCTCGAGGTAGGTGGCGAGGTCCGGCAGGTTGGAGCTGGGCGTCTTGAGGTAGCCGGGCAGGATGTCGAACGTCCCGCCCATGTCGGTGGCGCCCTGGATGTTGGAGTGCCCGCGCAGCGCGTTGACCCCGCCGCCCGGCCGGCCCACGTTGCCCAGCAGCAGCTGGAGCATCGCGGCGGTGCGGATGATCTGCACCCCGATCGAGTGCTGGGTCCACCCCAGCGCGTAGAGGATGGTGCCGACCTTCTCCGCGTTCCCGGTGGAGGTGACCATCTCCGCCACCTTGAGGAACTGCGCCTTCGGCGTCCCGCAGATCCGCTCCACCATCTCGGGCGTGTAGCGGTCGACGTGCTTCTTCAACAACTGGAAGACGCAGCGGGGGTTCTCCAGCGTCGGGTCCACTCCGTAGGCGCTGGTCTTCTCGTCCGCCTGGTAGCCCCACGCCGTCTTGTCGTACTCGGCCTTCTTTTCGTCGAAGCCGCTGAACAGGCCGTCCTGGAAGCCGTACTTCTCACCGACGATGAACTGGGCGTTGGTGTGCAGCTTGACGTAGTCGGCGTGGTAGCGCTTCGTCTCCAGGGCGTAGCGGATGATGCCGTTGAGGAAGGCGATGTCCGTGCCGGCGCGGAGGGGCGCGTAGAGGTCCGCCACCGCCGCCGTTCGCTGGAAGCGCGGATCCACCGACACGATCTTCGCCCCGCGCGTCTTCTTCGCCTCGATGGCCCACTTGAACCCGCACGGATGGTTCTCGGCAGGGTTACCGCCCATCACGAACACGACGTCCGCGTTCTTGATGTCCACCCAGCCATTGGTCATCGCACCGCGACCGAACGTGGCGGCCAAACTGGCCACCGTTGGACCGTGTCATACTCGTGCTTGTGTATCTCGGTAGACGATGCCGAGGCCGGCGCCGAACTTGTACTGCAGCATGTTGAATTCGTTGGTGTCGGTGCAGCCGCCGATGAGCCCGATGC
Organism: uncultured delta proteobacterium; assembly: GCA_963776345.1. Taxonomy (GTDB): domain Bacteria; phylum Myxococcota; class Myxococcia; order Myxococcales; family Myxococcaceae; genus RPRB01. The sequence continues at coordinate 71,076 of CAVZMH010000002.1, forward strand.
CCGGAGTGCGGTTCACCACCGCGCCCGCGGCGTTCTTGGCGACGAAGGTCCGGTCGCGCGTCTCCTTGATGTGCTTGGCGATGCCGGCGATCGCCGCGTCCCAGGTGATCTCCTCCCACCGGTCCGAGCCGGCCCGCCGCACCTTGGGGACGCCCAGCCGCCCGGGATGATGGATGTCGTTCTTGAGGCTGATGCCCTTGGGGCACAGCGTGCCGCGGTTGATCGGGTGGTCGGGGTCGCCCTCGATGTGCACCACCGAGCCGTGGACGTTCTTCGCCTTGTCCCCCAGCGTGTGGATGATCACCCCGCACGAGACCGAGCAGTACGGACAGGTGCTGCGCGTCTCGGTGGTCCGGGAGATCTTCAGCTCGCGCATCTCCGCGCGCGCCTCGGAAAGATCGAAGAACCCCAGCCCCAGCGCTCCACCGGCAGCGGCCGTCCCCTTGAGGAACGTGCGGCGGTCCACGTGCATGGAACCCCTCCAGCGCAATGAATCCGCGACGGGTGCACGCTGAACCCGCTGCACTCGGGTGTCAAGAAGCTCCGGAGTCGTAACGCCAGGCGTCATTCGACTCTGGGCGCGAGCGGCAACGGATGCCGTGCGCGGTGTCCGCGATGGCTCGACCACGGGCCGCGGAGGGAGTCCATCGTCGAACAGCCGAGCGACGGCGCCGACGGTCACGAGGTGCGTCACGAGGATGTCACGAGGCGCTGGTCACGAAGTGTCTGGCACCTCGCTAGTCACGAGGTGTGGGGCACCTCGCCGGGGCACCTCGCCGGGAGCCTCCGCGGGTCGAGACGCGCTCGCGAGCCGCTCAGGCGGCGAGTCCACCGGACTCGACCACGAGCCGCGAGCCACGGGCCCACGGCCCGGCCGGTCTCGCGTCGCAGCGCGGCCGGGGAGAGCCAGCTCCGCCGGAGCGAGTCGGAGAGCCCATCGCTCAGGACCACGAGGCCGAAGATCACGAGCACCATCGTGCAGACCTGGTCGTGGAAGCCGAGCTGGATCGCGTTGTACAGCTTGAGCCCGAGCCCGCCGCCGCCGAGGCACCCGACCAGCTGGCGCGCCACCGGCGCCCGCTGGAACTTTCCGCAGCGGACGGTGCGCGGCGTCGAGCACACCCCTTTCCTCTGGAACCCACATCGCCCGGCGCGCGAAAGGAGTCCCCAGGGCCGGTCACAGCGGGAGGCAACACGTGCGAAGAGTCGTCTTCGGGATGACGCTGGTGGCGGGGCTGGTGGCGGGGGAGGCGCGGGCACAGTCCTGGTCCGCGATGTCCGGGCAGACGCTGGGAACCGGCGCGGGGATGGTCTGGGGCCAGTTCGGCTGGCCGGGCATCTCCGCCGACCTGGCCTACGGCGTGAGCCCCACGGTCGATCTCGGCGGTCGCTTCACCTTCAACTACGGCGAGGAGGGAATCACCGACACCGGCGTGCTGGGGCTGAAGTTCCAGTTCACGCTCCGGGCGCAGCTGGTCAGGAAGCCCAAGTTCGACCTGGCGCTCCGCTTCGACCCGGGGCTGCTGCTCTACTTCCCCAACAGCACCACGGTCACCGGGATGACCTTCCCGGTGGGGCTCGAGTTCGGCTTCCCCATCACCCCGGTGTTCCGGGCGATGGGCAGCTTCGACCTGCCGTTCTGGATCACCTTCAGCCCCTCACCCGTCGAGGGCTGGATCCCCATCCTCTTCGGCGGCGGGGTGGAGTACCTCGTCCAGCGGGATCTCGCGCTCACCGCGCGCATCAAGATGGGGCCCACCATCGGGACCGCGGACCGGACCCGGAACGCCTTCTTCACCCTCTACTTCCTGTTCGGGGTGGCCTACCGCTTCTGAGCGTCTGCCGGCTGCGTCTGGACCTGCCTGGCGACGGCGTAGGCACGCTCCACCGCGGGGCGCTGGGCGATGGTGGCGAACCAGCGCTTGAGGTTCGGGAAGTCGTCCAGCCTCATCTGCTGCTTCTCGTGGGGAACCACCCACGGGTAGCAGGCGATGTCGGCGATGGAGTAGTCGGCCGCGAGGTACGGCCGGTCCGCGAGCCGGGTGTCCATCACCCGGTACAGGCGCGCGGTCTCCTTCACGTACCGCTCGATGGCGTAGGGAATCTTCTCCGGCGCGTACTGCACGAAGTGGTGGTTCTGCCCGGCCATGGGCCCGAGCCCGCCCACCTGCCAGAACAGCCACTGCATCACCTCGGTCTTGCCGCGCGCGTCGCCCGGCAGCAGCCGGCCGGTCTTCTCGGCGAGGTAGGTGAGGATCGCCCCCGACTCGAAGATGGACAGTGGCCCGCCACGGTCCGCCGGCGCGTCGTCGACGATGGCCGGGATGCGATTGTTCGGCGAGATGCGGAGGAACGCCGGGTCGAACTGCTCGCCCTTGCCGATGTTCACCGGCTTCAACCGGTACGGCAGCCCGAGCTCCTCGAGGGCGATGGTGATCTTGTGCCCGTTCGGCGTGGCCCAGTAGTAGAGGTCGATCACGTGGCACGGCCCTCCAGCTGCTGTGGCTAGCGAGCCCGCCGAGACGCGCGCAACGAAATCAGCCCCGCACCGTCTCCCGGACGCCGAGCAGCGCGCGGCAGCGCAGCACCCAGGGGGACTGGCCCTCGACGTCCTGCGGCGAGCGCGGGGCACACGATGCGATCCGGTTGGACTTGACGACGACCGGCCGGCAGCGCAGCGATCTCCTGAGCGGAGGGCACCGGATGGACGCGCGCGCGGTGGTGGAGGCCGTGATGTCGGGGAAGGACCGGCCCTTCGGGGTGCGGCTCTGGGACGGCACGCTGGTTCCGCCCGAGCCCGAGCCCGGCATGCCGGTCCTGGTGGTGACGCACGAGCGCGGCGCCGGCGCCTTCGGCATCCCTCCCTCCGAGGAGCGGCTGGCGGAGGCGTACCTCGCCGGTGACGTCGAGCTCGAGGGAGACCTGGTCGACTTCCTCCAGCGGGCCTCGAGCTGGTCCGGACCCGAGTCGCTTCCCGCCGCCGCGGTCGCCGCGGGGCTGATGGCCGAGGTCGGGGCGCGCGCGGGCGAGCTCCTGCGCTCTGCCGCCCGCCACACCCTGGCCCGGGACGAGGGTGCCATCCGGCACCACTACGACGTGGGCAACGACTTCTACAGCCTCTTCCTCGACGAGCAGCTGGTCTACTCCTGCGCCTACTGGACGCAGGGAGCGGACCGGCTCGAGCTCGCCCAGGTCGCCAAGCTCGAGCTCATCTGCCGCAAGCTCGGGCTTCGCCCCGGCCAGCGCTTCCTCGACGTCGGCTGCGGCTGGGGCGCGCTCATCGCCCACGCCGCCAGGGGCCACGGCGTTCGCGCCACGGGCATCAGCCTCAGCGACGCCCAGCTCGAGCTCGCGCGCGAGCGAATGAGGGCCGTGCTCCCCGCCGACGCCGTCCCCGACGTGCGGCACCAGGACTACCGGCAGCTCCCGCCCGACGAGCGCTGGGACGCCATGGCCTCGGTGGGCATGATGGAGCACGTCGGGCGCGAGCACCTGGAACGCTACTTCTCCAGCCTCGCCCGCCACCTGGCTCCCGGCGGGCTCCTGCTGAACCACGCCATCGCCGATAACGGCGACGGGCGGCGCACCATCCCCTGGCTGCAGCGCATCCACGGCGGCTTCATCCAGCAGGAGATCTTCCCCGACAGCGACCTGCCGCCGCTGGACCTGGTCGTCTCCGCCGCGCAGCGCGCCGGGCTGGAGGTGCTGGACGTCGAGACGCTCCGCCCGCACTACGTCCGCACCCTCGTCGAGTGGCTCGGCCGGCTCGAGCGGCGCTTCACCGAGGCGGTACAGCTCGCGGGCAAGCGCCGGGCCCGGGCCTGGCGGCTCTACCTGGCCTCGTGCGCGGTCACCTTCCAGACCGGGCGCATCACCGTGGCCCAGGTGCTGCTCCGGAAGCGGGACGGCGGCGAGCTGCGGCCCATCGACCGGCTCGGCTGGTACCGCGAGCTGGTGCCGCGGACCTGAGCCGCAGACCGGCCTCGGCGCGCCGGGGTCGTCAGCCGCCCGCGCTGGCGCCGAACGGGTCCGGCATCAGGAGGTCCCAGCGCTCGAAGTCGCCGAGCCGCTCGCCGGGGCGAATCTCGCGGAAGACGCCCACGTCGCGGCGCACCTGGTAGACGGTCCCGTCCGCGGCCCGGAGCACCTCTACCGGCTGTCCGGACAGCTCGATCCGCCCCACGACCTGCATCACTCCGAGCTCGCTCCACCGCATCACGACAACTCCTGGACACCGAGGATGCGCCCTCGTTGCACCCGCCGCAAGCCGCCGGGGCGCCACGCCGAACGAGCGGGCGAGCGCTGCCGCGTCGTGGTCCGGTGGCGCGAACCCGCGTTCTCGCGGTAGAGACGGCGGCTTCGGGACGCGTGTCGCTGCCGACCCTCGCACTGCTGTCGCTGCTGACCGCCTCCCCGCCCGCTCCGGGGCTGGAGACCGTGGCGGAGCTTCCCGAGCGCCCGGGCGCCATCGCGGTCGTCGGCGCGCGGGTCTTCGTCGCGCTCCATCCGCTCGGGCATCCGGAGACCAAGCTCGTCGAGCTGGTCCCCGGCGGGCGCCGGGAGCCCTACCCCAGCGGCGTCCTCAGCCGCGCCTTCGCCGCGGTCACCGCGCTGGCCTCGGACGGAGCGGGCGGGCTGTGGATCCTCGACGGCGGCGGGGAGGGACGGCCGCCGCGGCTCACCGGCTGGAACACCACCGACGAGCGGCGCCTCCGGGCGCTCCGCATCCCCGCCTCCGCCCTCGGCGCCAACTCCTGGCTGTGCGCGCTGGCGGTGGACCGCGGGCACCGGGTCGCCTACGTCGCCGACCGCTCGCGCGCCGACTGGACCGGCGACTCGCACCCCGCGGTGCTCGTCGTCTCGCTGGAGACCGGCGAGACCCGGCGGCTCCTCGAGGACCACCCGGGGCTCGAGCCCGACGCGGTGCCGGTCACGGTGGACCGCCGCCCGCTGGCGCACCGTGAGCTGGACGGGACGGTGGAACGGCTCCGGCTCGGGGTGAGCCAGCTCTCGCTCGATCCGTCCGGCACCTGGCTCTACCTCGCCGCGCTCAACGGGGGCTCGGTGTGGCGGGTGCGCACCGCGGACCTGGTGGACGCCAGGCTCGAGCCTGCCGAGCTCGCCACCCGCGTCGAGTCCCACGCCGAGCGTCCCCCGGGGAACGGCCTGGTCGCGAGCGACGACGGGCGGGTGGTGGTCACCGACGTCGAGGGGCACGCCCTCCGGATCACCGCGCCGTCCGGGCAGGTCGTCCTGGTGGAGGACGCGCGGCTCCAGTGGCCCGACGGGCTCGCCCGCGGCCCGGACGACTGGATCCACCTCACCGTCAACCAGCTCAACCTCCACCCCGCGCTCGACCGCGGGGAGGAGGAGAGCCGGCCGCCGTACCTGGTCCTCCGGGTGAGGGCGCCCGGCGGGCTCCCTCTCCGCGGCTCCCGGCCGGCGCCGCCTCCCGTCGAGAGCCGGACGGACCCGGAGGTCGAGTCACGGACTGGCGGGGGTCGCGGACAGTGACGCGGCCGATGCCGCGCCAGACGCTGCTCGCCTGGTGGTACGACGGCTTGGCCGGTCTCTGACGCACCGGCCCGGGACGGCACTCGTGCTGGACGCGCGGGCGGCGGAGCGGGTTGATCGCCCGGCGTCCTGGAGACATGGTGGTCGCACCGCTACGCTCCGCCGCTCCGAGGGAGGAGACCCCGATCATGCCCATCATCCAGTGCGACATCCGCGAAGGACGCACGCCCGAGCAGAAGCGGGCGCTGGCCGAGGCGATCACCCGCGTGGTGCACGAGACCATCGACGCGCCCATCGAGTACATCTACGTGCTGATCCGCGAGACACCCGGCTCGCACCACGTGAAGGCCGGCAAGCCGTTGCCGGACTGGTCACCGGGGTCGAAGGGGGACCCCGGCCATGCGCGCTGAGTCCCCCCGCACCGGCGCCGGCCCCGCGCGGCTCTGGCACTGGATCGGCGGGCGCGCGGTCCCTGGCGAGGGCAACCGCCTGGGCGACGTCTTCGACCCCTCCACCGGGGAGCGGACCCGTCAGGTCCCGCTCGGGAGCGCGGCCGAGGTGGACGCCGCGGTCCGCGCAGCCGCGGCGGCGTTCCCCACCTGGTCCCGCACGCCCCCGGTGGTGCGCGCCCGGGTGCTCTTCCGGTTCCGCGAGCTGGCGGAGGCCCGGGCCGACGAGCTCGCCCGGCTCATCACCTCGGAGCACGGGAAGATCGTCTCCGACGCCCGGGGCGAGCTGGCCCGCGGCATGGAGGTGGTGGAGTTCGCCTGCGGCATCCCCCAGCTGCTCAAGGGCGAGATGACCGAGCAGATCGGCCGGAGCATCGACTCGTGGTCGGTACGCCAGCCGCTCGGGGTGGTGGCGGGCATCACCCCCTTCAACTTCCCGATGATGGTCCCGATGTGGATGTGGCCGGTGGCGCTGGCCTGCGGCAACACCTTCGTCCTCAAGCCGTCCGAGCGCGACCCCTCGCCGAGCCTGGAGGTGGCCCGGCTGCTCGCCGAGGCCGGGTGCCCCGAGGGCGTGTTCAACGTGGTGAACGGCGATCGCGAGGCGGTGGACGCGCTGCTCCGCCACCCGGAGGTGGCCGGGGTGAGCTTCGTCGGCTCCACCCCGGTGGCCGAGGCGGTGCACCGGACCGGCACCACGGCCGGGAAGCGGGTCCAGGCGCTGGGCGGGGCGAAGAACCACCTGGTGGTCATGCCCGACGCCGACCTCGACCTCACCACCGACGCGCTCATCGGCTCGGCCTACGGCTCGGCCGGCGAGCGGTGCATGGCCATCTCGGTGGCGGTGGCGGTGGGCGACGTGGCGGGACCGCTGGTGGAGCGGCTCGCCCCGCGGGTGCGCGCGCTGCGGGTGGGCCCCGGGACGGACGCCTCGGTGGAGATGGGCCCGCTCGTCACCCGCGAGCACCTGGACCGGGTGCGCTCCTATCTCGACACCGGGCTGGCCGAGGGCGCCACCCTGGTGGTCGATGGACGCGGGACACGGGTCGCCGGACGCGAGCAGGGCTTCTACCTCGGTGGATGCCTCTTCGACGGGGTCCGGCCCGGGATGCGGATCTACAAGGAGGAGATCTTCGGCCCGGTGCTCGCGGTCGTCCGGGTGCGCACCCTCGACGAGGCGCTGGAGCTGGTGGACGCCCACGCCTACGGGAACGGGACGGCCATCTTCACCCGCTCCGGCGCGGCGGGGCGCGAGTTCTCCAGCCGCGTCCAGTGCGGGATGGTGGGGATCAACGTTCCCATCCCGGTGCCGATGGCCTTCCACAGCTTCGGGGGATGGAAGCGCTCCCTCTTCGGCGACCACGCCATTCACGGCCCGGAGGGCGTCCGGTTCTACACCCGCCTGAAGACCGTGACAGCCCGGTGGCCGGAGACGGCGGTCGGGGCGGAGTTCGCGATGCCCAGCAGCCGGAACCCCGGGAATCACTAGGCCCCCCGCAACGGGGGGGGTTGCCCCGTGTCTTCCGGGCATGGTGGCCACTCTCTGGCTGACCCACAGGAGAACGGAATGAAGATCAAGAAGCTCTTTCAGGTGCTGGTGCTCGGCGGGACGACGCTCGGGCTCGGCGTCGTCGCGTGCGGTGGTGACAACGGGACCGGCAACAACGGCGGGCAGCAGCAGACCCTGCCGGACGGTGGCACTCCCAACCCCGGAGGCGGCGGAGGGCCGCCGGGTTGGTAGACGCCGCTCGCCAGCACGTCGATCGGGTCTGGGCGGGGCGCCACGGGGTCGAGACCGGCGCCGCGCTGCGGTTCGGCTCGCTCTCCCGCCGGATGTGGGAGGCGGGCGCGCCCGAGGCCCTGATCGAGCTGGCGGCGCGGGCCTCGCGGGACGAGACACGGCACGCCTTCCGCTGCGAGGAGATCCTCCGCGCGCGGCATGCGGCCGTGCCTCCCCCCGAGACCCGGTTGCTGGAGTACGCCCCCCTGGAGCTCACCCCGGCGGAGCGCCTGACGTACGAGGTGGTGGCCCAGTCCTGCGTGTCGGAGACCGAGAGCATGGCCACCCTGGTCACCTTGCTGGACGAGGCCCGCGACGAGCAGCTGAAGTCGGTCATCCACGAGCTCGCCCGCGACGAGGTGAACCACGCGCGGATCGGCTGGGGCTACCTGGCCTGGGCGCGGCAGCGCATGGAGCTCGGCTTCCTCGCCCCGCTCCTGCCGGGCATGGCGGCGGGGAGCGCGGGCCCGGATCTGTTCCGTCCCGCCCTGCCGGGGACGGATGATCCGGCCTTGCTGGGCTCCGGCGTCGTGCCGCACTCCGAGCGGCAGCGCATCTACCTCGAGACGCTCGAGTCGGTCGTCATCCCGGGCATGGCCGAGCACGGGGTGGAGACCGGTCCGCTCCGCGCCTGGGTCGACCGGCAGCGCGCGGCGTGCCGGCCGGCGCCCCTCGGGGCCTGAAGGGCCAGCGAATGCCCCGACGCGCTCCCGCCCTCGCGCTGCTGCTCGCGCTGCCCCTGCTCGCGGCCGCCACGCAGGTCACCGGCGAGCCCACCGCGGGGTTCCACGGGCGCGGCCCCGGTGGATTCAGCCTGGAGGGGAAGACCCACCAGCTGCGCGTCGAGGACGACGGCACCCTCCTCCGGATCGTCGTCCCGCTCGCCGGCCTGCAGACCGGGATCGCGCTGCGCGACCGGCACATGCGCGAGCGCTACCTCGAGGTGGAGAAGTACCCCGATGCGGTGCTGGAGCTTCCCTGGTCGGCGGTGAAGCTCCCCGAGGACGGACAGACCGCCGAGGGAACGGCCGCGGGGAAGATGACGCTGCACGGGAAGAGCCACGAGGTGCAGGTGAAGTACCGCCTCTCGCGCAGCGGGAACCGCTACCAGGTCAGCGGGACCCTGCCCCTGAACATCACCCACTACGGGATCGACGTGCCGAGCTACTTCGGGATCACGGTGCAGCCGGACGTCGAGGCCAGCGCCACCTTCACCGCGGAGCGGGCTTGAGATCGAGCCTCGGCAGGCGCCTGCAGCTCCTGCGACTCGGACTGCTCGTCGGCCTGGCGCTCCCGGGCGCGGCGGCCCGGGCCTACCCGTGGATGATCCAGCACGGCTACACCAACTGCAGCGGCTGCCACGTGGAGCCCTCGGGATTCGGCCTGCTCACCGAGTACGGCCGGGCGCAGGCGCAGATCGTCCTCCCCACGCTCTGGGGAAAGAGCCCCGAGGAGGTCGAGCCGACGACCGGCATCCTCTACGGCGCCGTCCCGCTCCCGAGCTGGCTGAACGTGGGGCTCTCGACGCGCGGGGCCGTCCTCAGCACCACCACCTCGCAGGGGACGCGCTGGCGCGACATCCTGATGATCGCCGACCTGCGCGCGGGCCTCACCGCCGGACCGTTCCTCGCCTCGGTCAGCTTCGGCTACGTGCCCACCGGCGCGACCCTGGCCGCGCTGACCAACCAGCCCCGGGACAACATCGTCTCCCGCGAGCACTGGCTCGGCGTCCGGCTCGCGGACCAGAAGCTTTACTTGCTCGGCGGCCGGCTGAACCTCCCCTTCGGGCTGCGCAACGTCGAGCACAACGCCTTCGTGCGGAGCGCCACCCGGACCGACACCAACTCCGCCCAGCAGTACGGAGGGGAGCTGGTCTGGGACGGCCCCGGCCTCCGCGCCGCCCTCATGGGGATCGCCGGAAACCTCCTCATCCGCGACCCCGCCTACCGCGAGCAGGGCTACAGCGGGTACGTCGAGGGCGCCTTCAGCAACGCCTTCACCCTCGGTCTCAGCAGCCTGGTGACGCACGCCGACCTGGGTGTCTCCTCGTTCGCCAACCCCTTCCTGCCCGTCGATCGCTTCTCCAACGCCTCGGACGTCTGGCGGCAGTCGCACGGGCTGTTCACGCGCTGGCACGTGGGCGGGCCCTGGGTCCTCCTCGCCGAGGCGGATCTGCTGGTGGAGACCGCGGAGGGAGTTCCTCGGGACCTGGGGCGGGGCGGGCTTCGTCCAGGCGGACGTCGAGCCCATCCAGGGGCTGCACTTCATCCTGACCGGAGAGGCGCTCCGGCAGAGCGAGCTCAACAGCGTCGGCGCCTGGTTCAGCGTCTCCTGGTTCCTCTTCACCTACTGCGAGGTCCGGCTGGACACGGTCTTCACCGAGTTCGGGGTCCCCGGCGGTGGGCACGAGCCCAGCTTCAGCGTGCTCGGGCAGCTGCATTTCTCGATGTGAGCCGCCGGAGGGGCGACGGGGTGCCGGGTTCCGGTACACTGTCCTCGTGGCCCGCAGAGCGCGGCTGGCACGGTGGTTCGCGGCCCTTCTCCTGCTCCTGGTGGCGCCGGCGCGCGCCGCCCGGACGAGCCACCTCTTCCTCGACGAGTCGCAGCTCATCCCCGAGGGCGGCATCGAGCTGGAACAGTGGGTCTGGGCCTACGGGCGCGTCCCCAACCGCATCGGGCGGCCGGCGTCGATGTGGCTCTGGTGGGGGCCGGCCATCTCCGTCTCCAACCACCTCGAGTTCGAGCTGCCGCTCCAGGTCGTCGCCATCCCGGACGACACCTACCTGCACTCGATCGGCCTGGTCGTCCGCTACCGCATCTTCCCCCGCGAGGACGACGACGGGTGGCAGCCGCTCATCCGCGTGGCGTACGGGCACCCCCTGGACCCCGCCGCGGGGCCCCCCTCGCTCGAGACCACCTTCGTGCTCACCGTGGGCAGCGCCCAGGGCGTGCGGACCACCTTCAACGTCGGGGTGCTGATGGGGCTCCCCTTCCTCCAGGAGACGACCCCGGGCACGTTCTCGGTGCTGGGCCGCGGGGGCCTGGGGGTCTCGTTCCCGCTGGGCCACGAGTGGCGGGTGGCCGGCGAGTTCTTCGGACAGCTCCCCATCCACGGGGACACCCGGCCGAGCCAGGCACAGATGTACCTCGGGCCCTCGGTCGCCTGGACGCGCGGTCCGTTCTGGATCACCTTCGGGTCGCTGTTCGGCCTGACCGGCGACTCGTCCCGGTATTATCCGCGGGTGCTGTGGGGCATCGCGCTCTGACCCTGGTGGTGCTGCTCCTCGCGGCCGCGGCCGCCGGGGGCGAGATCCGCGGCACGGTGCAGATCCGCGCCGCGGACGGAGGGGTGGAGCCCACCGGCGACCTGCCCGTCGTGGTCTACCTCACCGGGTTCCGTCAGCCGCCGCTGCCCGACACGCCGGTCATCAGCCAGAAGGACAAGACCTTCGTCCCCGACGTTCAGGTGGTGGTCGCCGGCCAGTCGGTGCAGTTCACCAACGACGACCCCTGGGTGCACAACGTCTTCTCCACCTCGACCGCGCGCTCGTTCGACCTCGGGCAGCCCGGGCCACACGAGACGCGCACGGTGAGCTTCCCCAGCCCCGGCCTGGTGGACGTGTTCTGCAACATCCACGAGCAGATGAACGCCAGCGTGCTGGTGCTGCCGAACCGCGCCTTCGCCCGGGTGGCGCCCGACGGCAGCTTCGTCATCCGCGACGTCCCGCCGGGACGCCACTCGCTCCACGCCTGGGGGCGACAGACCGAGCCGTTCGAGATGGACGTGGTGGTGGGCGAGGGCCAGCCTGCCGAGGTGCAGCTCACGCTGCGGCCGCGGCTCTTCAACCCAGCGCACCTCGACAAGTTCGGGCGGGCCTACAAGAAGCGGCCCGGCTACGCGCCATGACCACCTCCGCCGCCGACCTCGAGGGCGGCCACCTCGACGAGAACGACGTCGCCCGCCACCTGGACGGCGACGGCACCGACGCGGACCGGGCACGGGTGGGCGAGCACATCGACCGGTGCGACCGCTGCCGCGAGCTCCTCTCGGCGCTGGTCCGCACGATGTTCACGCCCGAGGAGGACATCCCGTCGCGGCGGCTCCTCGCCCGGGGCACCAACCTCGGGCGCTACGTGCTGCTCGACCCGGTGGGCCGGGGCGGGATGGGCGTGGTGTACGGCGCGTTCGACCCGGAGCTGGACCGGAAGGTGGCGGTCAAGTTCCTCCGTCCGGGACGGGACGGCAACCCCGCGGCGGCCAGGACCCAGCTGCTGGCCGAGGCCCAGGCGATCGCCCGGCTCTCCCACCCCAACATCGTCACCGTCCACGACGTGGGCACCTTCGAAGGCGAGGTGTTCTTCGCCATGGAGTACGTGAAGGGCGAGACGCTGCGGCGGGCCCAGCGGCCCGGCCTCGCTGCGCTCCAGGAGACCCTCGGCCTCTACGTCGCCGCCGGCCGGGGTCTCGCCGCCGCGCACCGGGCGGGCATCGTCCACGGCGACTTCAAGCCGGAGAACGTGCTGGTCGGAGAGGACGGGCGGGTGCGGGTGACCGACTTCGGCCTGGCCCGCGCGGTCAGCGAGCACGCGCCGCGCTTCGCGGGGACGCCGGCCTACATGGCGCCGGAGCACTGGCGTGGCCATCCGCCCGACGTGCGGAGCGACCAGTACAGCTTCTGCCTGGCGTTGCTCGAGGCGGTGGAGGGCCAGCGCCCGGACGAGGTCGAGGAGGCCTCGCCCTCCCGCCCCCCCGAGCCGGTGTCGCTGCGGCGGCGCACGCTGCCGGCCCGGCTCTCGCGGGTGCTCTCCCGGGGGCTGGCGGCGGATCCGGAGCAGCGCTGGCCGTCGATGGACGCGCTGCTCGACGCGCTCCGGGAGGCGAGGCTCCCCTTCCGGCGGCGCACCGGCGCTCTCGCCCTGGCGCTGCTGCTGGCCACCGCCCTGGCCTGGGGGCAGCACGTGGTCTGGGAGCGGCGGGTGGACCACGAGCTCGCCGCGTCCGCCGCGCGGCTCCCCGAGCTGCTCCGGGCGCACAGCGAGCGCACGGATCTCCTGGTCCAGGCGGGACTGCGCGCCGAGGGCGTGCTGGGCGCGCTGGGGCAGGCCAGCAACATGGACGCGGCGCTGGGCCTGGTCGAGGACGAGAGCCGCGAGCACCAGCTCGCCGAGGCGCACGAGATCCTCCGCTCGGCGGACCTCCCCGGCCTGAAGAGCCGTGACGCGCTTCTGGTGGCCAACGCCTGGGGGCGCGTGGTCCTCAACCTCGCGGCGCCGCAATCGTTCGGCGCTCCCGCGCCCGCCCTCCCGATGCTGATGGAGACCATGGAGGGAACGCCCACCGACGCGCTCTGGTCCTCCGCCACGCTGTTGCAGGTCGGGTTGCCGCTGGTCAGCGGGGTCAGGGCAGACGACCTGCTCCTCGTCTCCGGGCGGCCCGTCGTCCGCGGCCGCTCCATCGTCGGGCTGGTGCTCACCGGCCGCTGGGTGGACACCGGGCTGCTCGACGAGCTCGGCCGGGCCGCCGGCGCCGAGGTCGTCCTCCATGCCCCGGACGGTGGATGGGCCGGCGCCCGCTGGCCCGCGACGCCCCCACTGGGACGGGTGGTGCAGCTCCAGGTCGGGGGAACGACACTCCGCGTCCTCGGACTCCGGCTGGGCGCCGAGGGGACGCGCACCCCGGCCGGAGAGGCCTACGTGGTGCGGATGCTCACCCCCGGTGAGAAGGGGGGACTCGGGGCGGCTTGGCTCCGGTGGGGGCTGCTGGCAGCTTCGGTGGCGATGCTGACCTGGCTGGGGTTAGTCACCCGGAAATCCGGCTGGTCCCTTCGTTCCAGGGGACGGGCTCCTCACTCGTGACCTCCCTCGTGACCGACTTCGTCCACGCCGACGTGTTCTGGGATGCGCTCCCCGTGGCTCGACGCGTGGCCGACCGCGCCGCCCTGGACGCCCGGCTCGCCGGGCAGCTCGCCGCGGCCGAGGAGCGCTGGCCCGGGCTCGCCGTCGATCGCCGCCGGTTCGTGGCGCACTGGGCGGCGCAGCTCGCGCGCGCGGGCGACCTCGGGACGGCGCTCGACCAGATCCACCTCCCGGACCTGTACCTCGCGTTCGCCTGCGCAGAGGGAGACACCGCGGCGCTGCGCGCCTTCGGCACCCTGCTGGGCTCGGTGGCCGGCGCGGTGCGCAGCGTGGACGCCTCGCCCTCCTTCCTCGACGAGATCCTCCAGCGGCTGCGGACCCGGGTGCTGGTCCCGGAGGAGGGAAAGTCGCCCCGCATCCTCGACTACGCCGGGCGCGGCTCGCTGGAGAACTGGCTGCGGGCCGGCGCGCTGCGGCTGGCGCTGAACGCCCGGCGTGACGCCCAGCGCGGACCGGAGCAGATGCCCGAGGCGTCGCTCTGGGAGCCCATGGCCCCGGCCGTGGAGCGCACGTTCGAGCTGCTGCGGGGAGAGTACGCCGCCGATTTCGGCCGGGCGCTGCGCGAGGCGTTCGGCTCGCTCGAGCCCCAGGAGCGAAACGTGCTCCGGCTGCACTTCATGGAGGGGCTGAGCCTCAACCAGATCGCCGCCATGTACCAGGTGAACAAGTCCACCATCAGCCGGCGGATGTCACGGGCGCGGGAGACGCTCCTCGAGCGGACCCGGGCGACGCTGGAGCGTACACTGGCGCTCCCCCCCTCCGAGCTGGACAGCCTGCTCCAGCAGCTCGGACCGCGGCTCGACCTGAGCCTCACCTCGGTGCTGAACCCGAGCACCTGAGCGAGCGCGCGCCGCCTCAGGCCCCGGCGGGCGCCCGCATGGCCCCGTCCACCGGGCTCGCCTCTCCCTCGGCGGGCTCGGTGTGGACGATCACGTCCACGTCGAGCACCGCGGCGCGGATGGCGTCCTCGGCGGCGTGGGCGATCTCGTGGGCCAGCTCGACTGGGAGCCCGCGCGCCACCTGGAGGATGACGTCGGCGAAGGTCCTCGGGCCCGAGCGCCGCACCCGGACCTGCGAGACGCCGACCACCTGGTCCACCGCGGCGGCGGCGCGGGCGATCGCCTCCAGCAGGCCGGTGGGCGCAGCGTCGAGCAGGTCGTCCACCGACTTGCGGCCGAGCCGCACACTGACCAGGGCGGCGATGCCCGCGACCCCGAGCGCGGCGATGGCATCGGCGCGCACCAGCCACTCCAGACCGCTCCGGTGCGAGAACCACACCCCGGCCAGGCCCACCAGCACCACCGCCGAGGACCAGACATCGGTGGAGAAGTGGAGCGCGTCCGCCTCCAGCGCCTGGCTGCGATGCTTCCTGGCGACGGTGGCCAGGGCCCGCGAGCGGGAGAGGTCCACGACGATCGAGATCGCCATGATCACGAACGACCAGACCGTGGCCTCGACGTGCCTGCCGCCGACGACCAGCCGCTTGATGGCCTCGTAGGCGATCCACACGCAGGTGGCCAGCAGGAGCCCGGTCTCGAAGAGCGCGGAGAAGTTCTCGATCTTTCCGTGGCCGTAGAGGTGGTCCTGGTCGGGCGGCTTGGAGGAGGCCCGCACCGCCCAGAAGGTCATCAGCGCGGCGAGCAGGTCGATGCCCGAGTGCGCCGCCTCGGAGAGGATGCCGATCGAGCCGGTGGCCAGCCCCACCACGACCTTCATGGTGGTGAGGAGGATCGCCGCGCCCACCGACGTGAGGGCGACGAGGTTCTTCTCCCGCTGGGCCACTGCGGGATCGTGGACGACGGCGACCATGGGCGGGGGGCATGTAACATGAGCCCGCGGGCGAGGGGGGAGATCACCGCCGCGCGAGGTCAGAGCGCGCGCAGGGCGCGGAGGAACCTCGCGAGCCGCTGCTCGTCGCGCCGGTAGAACGTCCACTGCTTGATGCGTCTGGTGCGGACCAGGCCGGCCTGGACGAGCACCCGCATGTGCTCGCTCACCGTGGGCTGGCTGAGGCCCAGCTTCTCGGCGATGAGGAGGCCGCAGACGCCGTCCGCCTCGAGATCTCCGTCCACCTGCGGCGGGAAGTGCCTCGTCGGCTCCTTCAGCCAGCGGAGGATCTGCAGGCGGCGCTCGTTGTCCAGCGCCCGGAGCGGGTCGAGGAGATCGGGCCCGGTGTCCGGCGGCGCCGACGCGACCCTCCTGCGCGCCGGCCGGCTCACCTCTGCCGGTCCGCCACGGTCATCTCGATCTCCACCGCGGCGCCCATGGGCAACTCGCGGACCGCGACCGTCGTCCGGGCGGGGAACGGTTGCCGGAAGTACCTGGCGTAGACCTCGTTCATCGCGCCGAAGGACTCCATGCCGGTGAGGTAGACACCGACGCGCAGCACGTCGTCGAGCGACGAACCGATGGACTCGAGCAGCGCGCGGATGTTCTCCAGCGTCCGCGCCGTCTGCGCCGCCACGTCTCCGGAGATCAGCCTCCCGGTCGCGGGGTCCAGGCCCACCTGGCCGCTGAGGTAGATGACTCCCGGCCCGCGCACGCCCGCCGAGAACGGCAGGCCGGGAGACCGCTCGCCCTGGATCGCGTCTCGCATCGCACTCTCCTCCTTCAGCGGCCGAAGTCGACCGCGGTGGTGTTCCCGCCGCTGACCACGATGCCCACCCGTTCGCCGGGACGCGTCCGCACCTTGCCCGCGAGCAGCGCGGCGAAGGCGGCGGCCCCGCCAGGCTCGGCGACGACGCGGAGCAGCTCCCAGAGCCTCCGCTGTGCGGCGCGGATCTCCTGGTCCGTGACCAGCGCCACCTCCGCCACGGTGTCGCGGAGAACGGGGAACACCCGCTCGCCGATGCGCCGGGGCGCGAGGCTGTCGGCGGCGATGCTCCCCACCGGGGCGTCGACCGGCCGGCCCGCCTCCAGCGCGCGGGTGAGCGTGGGCGCGCCCTCGGGCTCCACGCCGACCAGCCGCACCCGCCGGCCGTACCAGCTGCCGATGCCCGCGAGCAGGCCGCCCCCGCCGACGCCGACCAGCAGCGTCTCCAGCTCCGGCGCCTGCGCCTCGAGCTCGAGGGCCAGGGTGCCCTGACCGAGGATGGTCTCCTCCTGGTCGAAGGCGTGGATGGGCATCGCCGCGCTGCGCTCGACCCAGGCCTCGCTGGCGGCCAGCGCCTCCGCGTAGGACTCGCCACCGACCACCAGGTCGGCGCCGTAGCCACGGATGCGGTCGATCTTCGCCGGCGACGAGATGCTGGGGACGAAGATCTTCGCCGGCACCCCGAGCCGCCTCGCGGCGAAGGCCACCGCCGCCCCGTGGTTCCCTCCCGAGGCGGCCACCACCCCGGCCGGGGGCACCCGGCGCAGCGTGAGGTTGGCGAACGCGCCGCGGACCTTGAAGGAGCCGGAGTGCTGGAACAGCTCGAGCTTGAGGGTGCCCGTCACCCCGTCCAGACCGAGCTCCTCGCCGGCCACCTGGACCACCGGCGTGCGCCGGACCTGCCCGCGGATCGCCTGGTGGGTGGCGGTGATGCGCGGCCGGCGGTCGAGGCTCATGCCCCTCTGTTACTTCGTCGCTTGGCGAAGTTCCAATACAGCACCGGAGCGCTCGCAGCGGATCAGTCGGACGGCGTATGCTGCACGCCACGTGCGGGGGACCGACGTCCGACAGCGGCTGGCGGTCTGCGGTGCCCTGGCGCTGCTCGGGGTGCTCTTCGTTTCCGCGACCCGCGCCTGGAACCCGAGGTCGAGGGGCCGCAGCGCGTCGTTCCCGCCGCGGGTGGTGAGCGGTGACGAACCTCACTACCTCCTCGCGACCAACGCGCTCCTGAGGGGAGACGGATTCTCGGTGCGGGCGGGATACGCGCGCGTCCGGGCGGGGAGCCAGGAAGCCGGGCTCCGGTTCGCGGGGGTCGGCCTGGACCACCACACCTTGCTGCTGGCTCCCGGTCTCTCCTCGCCCGTGCGCTGGCAGGAGGCGTATCAGATCTCGAAGCCCAGACCCTGCCCGACCCCGGAGTGCACTCCCTTCACGCCGACCTCGGTGGACTTCGACACGATTCCCGGGGTCCGCGAGATTCCCGCGCACCCGCTCGCCTTTCCGTTGCTCGTCGCAGCGCTGCTCCGTCCGTTCGGCCTGGAGCCGGACCGGGTCGAGACGTTCGCCATCACCTGGAACGCGGTCCTCGCCTGGCTCGCCACCGTCGCGATCTACGGGGCCGCGCGCGCCAGCGCGTTCTCCCGCCCGAGCGCGCTGGCCGCGGCGCTGGTCTGCGGCCTGGCCAGTCCCCTCCTCGCCTACGGGCGCGGCTTCTTCCCCGAGGTGGCCATCGGGTGCGCGCTGGCCGTGGCGGCCTGGCTCTTCTTCCGGGGCCGGCTGGCGCTGTCCGGGGCGGCGTGTGCCGTGGCCTTCGCGCTGAAGCCGCCCTTTGCCCTCGCCGGCGCGGGTCTGGTGGCGGACCGACTGCTGGCCCGGCAGTGGCGGGAGGCGCTCCGGCTCGGCGCGCCCCTCGCCGGCGGCGTGGCAGTGGTGCTGGTGATGAACCGCTCATCGCCCGGACACCCCTGATCTCCGGCGTGAACCGGTGGGTCTGGGCTCAGGGGCTCGACGGGCTCCGGTCGACGCTCCTCGAGTCGACGTCGGGCCTCTTGCCCTTCGTCCCCTGGGCGGCGGTGAGCCTGGGGGCAGCGCTCCTCGGAGTCGTGCGTCCCGGCGCTCCGGGCGCTCCTCCTCGACCCGGCCGGGCGCTCGGGCTGGGAGTGCTCGCCACCCTGGTGCTGCTCGCGCTCCGCGGGGAAGGCGCCGGAGACTGCTGGGGGCCGCGCTACTGGGTCGGATGGTGCCCGTGGCTCGCGCTGCTCGCGGTGGACTTCGCACGACGGGGTGGCCGCCTGCGGGTGCTCGCGATCGGGGTGCTGGTGGCGCTGGCCATCCCCGTCTCGCTCGCGGGCGCCTTCCGCTACCCGGACGTCTGGAAGCACACGCCCATCGAGACGGTCCGGGCACAGTGGCGATGGTTTCCGCGGTGAGGCGCCGGGCTGCGCCCGGCGCCAGCTCCTCCTAGACTCGGGGCCCCAGCGGACCTCGAGCCGGCCTCCGCTTCCAAGACATGCACGGGACCCACGAGTTCCTCAAGGCGATCGCCGTCGTGCTCTGCGTGGCCGCGGTGACCACCGTGCTCTTCCGGAAGCTCAGGCAGCCGGTGGTGCTCGGGTACCTCCTCGCCGGTCTCATCGTCGGCCCGCACGTCCCGATTCCCCTGGTGGCGGACCGTCAGACGATCGAGGCCCTCTCCGAGCTCGGCGTCATCCTGGTGATGTTCGCGCTCGGCCTGGAGTTCAGCCTCCGGAAGCTGGCGAAGGTCGGGCTCTCCGCCGGGCTGACGGCCATCTTCGAGTCGAGCATCATGCTCTGGCTGGGGTTCCTCGCGGGCCGCGCGTTCGGCTGGAGCTCGCGGGAGAGCATCTTCGCCGGGGCGGTGATCGCCATCTCCAGCACCACCATCATCGCCAAGGTCTTCGACGAGCAGCGGATCAAGGGCGGGCTCCGCGAGCTCGTGGTCGGGGTGCTGATCGTGGAGGATCTGATCGCCATCCTCCTGATGGCGGTCCTCACCGCGATCTCCAGCGGGAGCGACGTGTCGGCCGGCACGCTGCTGGCCTCCAGCGCCCGGCTGGCCGCGTTCCTGGTGGGCCTGGTCTCGCTGGGGCTCCTGATCGTCCCGCGCACCGTCCGGATGGTCAACCGCCTGAGGCGGCCGGAGACCACCCTGGTGGCCAGCATCGGCTTCTGCTTCGCCACCGCGCTGCTCGCCCAGGCCTTCGGCTACTCGGTGGCGCTCGGTGCGTTCATCGCCGGCTCGCTGATCGCCGAGTCCGGCGAGGTGGCCGAGATCGAGCACCTGGTGCTGCCGGTGCGGGACCTCTTCGCGGCCATCTTCTTCGTCTCGGTGGGCATGCTGATCGACCCGGCCCTCATCGTCCGGAACTGGCTTCCGGTCACCGTCTTCACCCTGCTGGTCATCGGGGGCAAGGTGCTGGGGGTGACCGTGGGCGCGTTCCTGACGGGAAACGGGACCCGGACCGCGCTCCAGGCCGGGATGAGCCTGGCCCAGATCGGCGAGTTCTCGTTCATCATCGCCGCGCTCGGGCTCTCGCTGGGAGCGACCCGCGACTTCCTCTACCCGGTCGCGGTGGCCGTCTCGGCGATCACCACCTTGACCACCCCCGCGCTCGTCCGCGTCGCCAGCCCGGTCGCGTCCTACGTGGATCGCAAGCTGCCGCGGCCGATCCAGACCTTCGCCGCGCTCTACGGGACCTGGCTCGAGGAGCTCCGGGCCAGGCCGCCCCGCCAGACGGAGGCCGCGAGAGTGCGCCGCCTGCTCAGGCTCCAGCTCCTCGATGCGGCGCTCCTCAGCGCGGTGGCGATCGGAACCGCGGTCTCGCTCCCCCACGTGGTGCGGTTCTTCTCGACGCGGCTGGGCGCCTCCGGGGAGCTGGTGCGGGCGGCGATGCTGGTGGCCGCCGCGGCCCTGGCGGCGCCGCTGGTGGTCGGCCTCTTCCGGATCGCCGGCGCCCTCGGCGTCGCCCTCGCCGACCGTGCGCTCCCGAAGGCTGGAAGGGGCAAGACGGACCTCGCGGACGCGCCACGGCGGGCGCTGGTGGTCACGGTCCAGCTGGCGATGGTGCTCCTGGTGGGCCTCCCGGTGCTGGCGCTCACCCAGCCGTTCGTCTCCAGCTGGGTGGCGGCGGCGACCCTCGGCGCGCTCCTCCTGCTCCTCGGGGTCCACTTCTGGCGGAGCGCCACCAACCTCCAGGGCCACGTGAAGGCGGGGGCCGAGGTCATCGTCGAGGCGCTGATCGCGCGGGCGGGCAGACGCGCCGCTCCGGACCGGGCCGCGCTCGAGGGGGTCAGCGAGCTCCTCCCGGGACTCGGGGCGCCGGTCCCGGTGCGTCTGGGCGCCGGAAGCCCGGCGGTGGGGAAGACCCTCGCCCAGCTCGGCGTGCGCGGCGTCACCGGCGCCTCGGTCCTGGCCATCGTTCGCGGCGAGGCCGGGGTCATCGTGCCCTCGGCGGGCGAGGTGCTCCGGGCCGGCGACGTCCTGGCGGTCGCCGGGACGCGGGAGGCAGTCGCCGCCGCGGTGGAGCTGCTGAGCCGCGCCCCTCCCCGGGAACCCGGACCGGTCCAGGACGTCGGCGAAGGCTCGGTCGCTCCCTGAGACGCGCACGCCTCTGCGCTGGAATCGCCGGGCATCACCGGGACCTGGACCACCAGGCATACGCCGGCAGCCCGCTACCGATGAGCGCGAGCCCGAGCAGGGAGCGGACCGGCGCCTGGACGAGGGTGACCGCCGCAAGCACCAGGCAGCAGGCGACGAATCCGCCGGTCATCCAGGGATGCCCCCACGCCCGGGACGGCCTCGGCGCGTCCGGCCGGCGGCGGCGGAGCACGAACACCGCCGAGGCCGTCGCCGCGTGGAAGAGGACCCCGGCGAAGACCACCGTCGTGTAGAGCTCGGCGTAGGTCCCGGACAGCGCGAGCGCCGCCGCCAGCCCGCCCTGGGCGAGGAGGCTGGTCGACGGGGTGCGGCGCCGGGGGTCGATCCGCGCCAGCGACCGGAAGAAGACGCCGTCCTCCGCCATGGGCAGGTAGATCCGCGCGCAGCAGAGCACGTTGGCCGCGAGGCATCCGAACATCGACAGCAGGATGACCACCGAGACTGCACGCGCCGCACCGGGTCCGAGGAGCGCGGCCGCCGCCGCTTCTCCCACCCGCGCAGACCGGGCGAGCGTGCCCACGTCCAGCGCGCGCAGGTAGACAAAGTTGATGGCCAGGTAGAGCGCGGCGACGATCGCCACCCCGAGCACCAGTCCGCGGGGCAGGTTCCGCTCGGGCTGGCGGATCTCCCCCGCGGAGAAGGTGAGCATGTACCAGCCGTCGTACGTCCAGAGCACGGCCACCAGACCGAGCCCCACGCCCCCGACGAGGCTGCCCGACGGCAGCGGCGTCCACCAAGGATGCGCTGACAGCGCCGGAGCTGACAGGCCGATCGCCACCAGGACCGCGAGCGCGCCGAGCTTGAGCACCGTGGCCACGTTCTGCACCAGCGCGCCTTCTCGCACCCCGAGCCAGTTCACTCCGGTGAGCGCGAGGATGGCCAGCGCGCCGGCGACCTGCGGCCCCCTGACCGTCCACTCCAGCCAGCCGACATGGACCGAGAGGAGCTCCGTGTCAGCTCCGAGGAGCGGGACGAACGCCCCGAGGTACTCGCCGAAGCCGACGGCGATGGCCGCGATGCCCCCGGTCATGATCACCAGGAACGAGGTCCAGCCGAAGAGGAAGCCCCAGAGCCGGCCGTAGGCCTCCTTGAGGAAGTGGTACTGACCGCCCGCGCGGGGAAACATCGCCCCGAGCTCGGAGTAGGCGAGGGCGCCGGCGAGCGCGAAGAGCCCTCCCGCGGCCCAGAGGAGGAGGATCATCCCCGGCTGCGGGAGCCGCCGCGCGATGTCGCCGGTGGTGAGGAAGATGCCGCCCCCCAACGTGGCCCCGATGGTGATGAGCGCTCCGTCCACCGCGCCCAGCGAGCGGACCAGCGTCGCCACCGGCGCGGCGGTGTGCTCGGCCCGGTCCGGGCGGCGTGCGGCGGTCACAGGGGCGGCATCCTGCCACGGAACCGGCGGCGGCCCGGTTTGAGGGGCGGCCGTGACCGGGGTAAGCCTCCGGATCGCGTGGACGCCTCGCTCGACGAGCTCCTGGCGGCGTTCGATCCCGGCCTTCCGCTGGAGCGGGCTCGCTCACTCCCCTCGACCTGGTACCGCGACCCGCGGGTCGACGCCCTGGAGCGCGAGCGCGTCTTCGGCGACAGCTGGCTGCTGGTGGCACGGGCCGAGCAGCTGGACCGACCGGGCGACTTCGTCACCACCGAGGTCGCGGGTGAGCCGCTGCTCGTTCTCCGGGACGACGCCGGGGACCTCCGCGCGTTCTTCAACGTCTGCCGGCACCGGGCGGCATGCGTGGTGACGGAGCCGGAGGGGAGCGCGCGCCGGCTCCGCTGCCGGTACCACGGGTGGACCTACGACCTCCGGGGGCGACTGCGGGGCGTGCCGGAGTTCGAGGGGGTCGAGGACTTCCGGCGCGAGGAGCACGGGCTGGTGCCTCTGGCCGTGGACCGCTGGGGCCCCCTGGTGTTCGTCCACCTCGGCGCCGAGCCTCCACCGCTGCGGGACTGGCTCGCCCCGCTCCCGGAGCGGATCGACGCGCTCGATGGGCTCCGCTTCCTCGAGCGCCGCGAGTACAGCCTGGCCTGCAACTGGAAGGTGTTCGTCGACAACTACCTCGACGGCGGATACCACGTGAACTCGGTCCACCCGGCGCTGGGCAGCGTGCTCCAGTACTCGGAGTACCGGACCGAGTGCTTCGAGCGGACCAGCCTCCAGTCCAGCCCTCTGCACGCCGGGGACGACCCGTCGGCGTCGGCGACCCGGAAGGGCGACCTCGCGCGCTACGGCTGGGCGTTCCCGAACGTGATGGTGAACCTCTACCGGGGGGTCATGGACACCAACGTGGTGCTCCCGCTGGGCCCGGAGCGCTGCCGGGTGGTCATCGACTTCTACTTCGCCGATCTGGACGGCGCGCGCGCCCAGGCCTTCGCCCGGGAGAGCGTGGAGCTGGGCCACCGCATCCAGCTCGAGGACGTGGGCGTCTGCGAGGACGTGCAGCGGGGGCTGGGCAGCCGCTCGTACCGAACGGGGCGGTTCAGCGTGCGCCGCGAGGTGGCCATCCATCACTTCCACCGGCTCCTCGCGGCGGCCGTTCGCGGGCCCGGCCCGGGCTGAGGGCATGGCCGGAGGACACGACCCTCGACGCCCGCCGGCGGTGAGCGAGGCGCCCTCTTCGCACTGGAAGCGCTGGGCGCGGATCGCGGCGCTCCTCGCGCTCGCCGGCATGGCGCTCACCGGGATCGGATTCCTGGTCGCCCGTCGATCGCCCGCGCTCGCGCAGCCGCCGCCCGCCACATACGTGGGCAGCGAGCGGTGCAAGGCGTGCCACCAGGCCGAGTACGACGCGTGGAAGGGCTCGCACCACGCGGCGGCGATGGCAGCCGCCCGCGACGGGACGGTCCTGGGCGACTTCCGCGACGCCCAGCTCGTGCACCGGGGAAAGACCTGGCGCTTCTTTCGCGACGGCCAGAAGTTCATGGTGCACGCCGAGGGGCCGGACGCGCAGATGCGCGACTACGAGGTGCTGTACACCTTCGGCGTCGAGCCGCTGCAGCAGTACCTGGTGGGGTTTCCCGGGGGACGAGCTCCAGACGCTGTCGGCGGCCTGGGACACGCACGCGCGGAGGTGGTTCCACGTGAACCCGGGTCCCGAGGCCCCGCCGGGCGACTGGCTGCACTGGACCCGCCCGGGCCAGAGCTGGAACGCGATGTGCGCGGACTGCCACTCGACGGACGTCCGGAAGCGCTACGACCCGGAGAGCGACACCTACCGGACGACCTGGTCGGAGATCATGGTCGGCTGCGAGGCGTGCCACGGCCCCGCCTCGCGCCACCTGGCCTGGGCAGACCAGCCGGCGACACGGCGACCGGCCTTGGAGAACGCGGGGCTGCCGACCCGGACCGCGAAGCTCGCGGCTCCCGAGCTCGGCGCCCTCTGCGCCCCGTGCCACTCCCGGCGCGCGCAGTTCGAGGACCAGGGCACGCCCGGCGGCGAGCTGCTCGACCGCTACCTGCCGGTGCTCCTCTCGCCGGGCGTCTTCCACCCCGACGGGCAGATCCTCGACGAGGACTTCGAGTGGCAGTCGTTCACCCAGAGCAAGATGTACGCGAACGGCATCCGCTGCACCGACTGCCACGACGCGCACTCGGGGAAGCGGATCCGGGAGGGGAACGCGCTCTGCACCCGCTGCCACCGGGCGGACACCTACGACGACCGCTCGCACCACTTCCACGCGGCGGAGTGGCAGGGGAAGCCCAGCGCGGGGGTGCTCTGCGTCTCCTGCCACATGCCGGGCCAGAACTACATGCGGGTGCACTTTCGCAGGGACCACTCGATCCGCGTGCCCCGCCCGGACCTCACCGCGGCGCTCGGCGTCCCCAACGCCTGCAGCACCGCGGGCTGCCACGCGGACCGCCCGCTCCGGTGGGTCCAGGCGAAGTACGACGAGTGGTACGGGAAGAAGAGGAAGCCGCACTTCGGCACCGTGCTCGCCGCCGGGCGGAGGCAGGACCCCGCGGCCGAGCAGGCGCTGATCAGGCTCGCGCAGGATGCGCTGCTGCCGGTGGTCGCCCGCGCGACGGCGGTCGATCTCCTCGCGGGCTACCGCGGGTCGGCCGCGCAGGGAGCGTTCCAGGAGGCCCTCACCGACCCCGAGCCGCTGGTGCGTGTCACGGCCGCACAGCGCGTCGCCGGCGAGCCGGCCGCGCTGGCCCGGCTCCTGGGCCCCTTGCTCCAGGACCCCATCCGGGCAGTCCGCGCACAGGCAGCCGCGCGTCTCGCCGGCCCGCCTTCCCTCCAGCTCCCGGAACCGGAGCGCCGGGCGCAGGCCGCGGCGCTGGAGGAGTACGTCCAGGCGCAGCGCTACACCTCCGACCTGCCGTCCGGGCCCTACAACCTCGGGAACCTCGACGTCGCGCTCGGGCGGCCGGCCGAGGCCGAGCGACAGTACCGGCGGGCGATCGCCATCGACGACCAGCTCTTCGCGGCCAAGGCCAATCTGGCGATGCTTCTCGCCGGCCAGGGGCGGCTCGAGGAGGGGGAGACGCTGCTGCGTCAGGCCCGCGCGGCGCGACCGCGGGACGCGAGCCTGGCCTTCAACCTCGGACTGCTGCTCGCCGAGCGGGGCAAGCGCGAGGAGGCGGAGCAGGCGCTCCGCGCCGCGCTCGAGGCCGATCCGCGACTGGCCGCCGCCGCCTACAACCTCGCGGTGATGGTCGGGGAGAGTCGTCCAAGGGAAGCAG
This sequence comes from uncultured delta proteobacterium, assembly GCA_963776345.1. Classification (GTDB taxonomy): domain Bacteria; phylum Myxococcota; class Myxococcia; order Myxococcales; family Myxococcaceae; genus RPRB01. The sequence goes on from CAVZMH010000002.1 coordinate 96,690, forward strand.
TCGCGCTGGCGCGTCAGGCGGCGGAGGCAGAGCCCGGGGTTGCCCGGTACGCGTGGACGCTCGGGTACTTCCAGTCGCGGTCGGGAGACCTGCGGGGCGCCGCGGAGACGCTCGAGCCCCTCCTCCGCGCCCACCCCGAGTACGGCGACGCCTGGGGATTGCTGGCGGAGGTCTACGCGCGTCAGGGCCGCACGGCCGAGGCCGGGGCCCTGCTCCGGCGTCGACCGCCCCCGCCCTGAGGCCGGTCGACAGCACCCTGATTGGCCCTAGGTCCAATATCCCCGCGCGGGCGGGCCGTGAAAAGGCGTCGCGCCTTTGCATCCACGCGCGGACCGGCGCCCCGACGGAACGACTGGAGGCGTGGCCGCTGCAGCCATCACGTCAGGGGAGCCCATCGATGAAGAGCCTCTCGAAGGTCATGGCCATCGTGGCCGCGGGGTGTCTCCTCGCGCCGCCGCTGGCCCACGCGCAGCAGAAGAAGCCGAACATCCTCGTCATCTGGGGCGACGACGTCGGCGTTCACAACATCAGCGCCTACAACCACGGGATCATGGGCTACCAGACGCCCGGCATCGACCGGCTGGCGAAGGAAGGCGCGCTCTTCACCGACGCCTACGCCCAGCAGAGCTGCACCGCGGGACGCGCGTCGTTCATCCTTGGCCAGCACCCCTTCCGCACCGGGCTGCTCACCATCGGCATGCCGGGCTCGCCGCACGGCATCCCTGACTGGACGCCGACGATCGCCGATCTCCTCAAGGAGCAGGGCTACGCAACGGGCCAGTTCGGGAAGAACCACCTGGGCGACCGGGACAACCACCTGCCCACGGTCCACGGCTTCGACGAGTTCTTCGGGAACCTCTACCACCTCAACGCCGAGGAGGAGCCGGAGACCTACTACTACCCGAAGGATCCCGAGTTCCGGAAGAAGTACGGGCCCCGGGGCGTCCTCCACTCCTGGGCCGACGGCAAGGGCGGGCAGCGCATCGAGAACACCGGGCCGCTGACCGTGAAGCGGATGGAGACCATCGACGAGGAGATCTACGCCGCCGCCGACAAGTTCATCGACAAGTCGGTCAAGGCGAAGAAGCCCTTCTTCGTCTGGTTCAACACCACCCGGATGCACGTCTGGACGCACCTCAAGAAGGCCTCGGACGGGAAGACCGGGATCGGCCTCTACCCCGACGGCATGGTCGAGCACGACGCGATGGTGGGCGAGCTGCTGAAGAAGCTCGACCAGCTGGGGATCGCCGGCGAGACCATCGTCATCTACGGCACGGACAACGGCGCCGAGACGGCCAGCTGGCCCGACGGCGGCATCACCCCGTTCCACGGCGAGAAGGGGACCACCTGGGAGGGCGGCTTCCGCGTCCCGATGATCGTCCGCTGGCCAGGGGTCCTCAAGCCGGGCACCACCCAGAACGCCATCTTCTCCCAGGAGGACTGGATGCCCACCCTGCTCGCGGCGGCGGGTGTCCCGGACGTCGTGCAGAAGCTGGAGAAGGGCTACAAGGCCAACAACCGTCAGTTCAAGATCCACCCCGACGGCTACAACTTCCTGCCCTACTTCAAGGGCGAGGTGAAGAAGGCTCCCCGCGAGGAGATCCTCTATTTCGGCCAGGGCGGCGAGCTCAACGCCGTGCGCTGGAACGACTGGAAGGTGAACTTCGCCGTCGTGGACGGGAACATCGCGACCGGCACCCGAAAGGTCACCGGCTGGCCGCTCATCGTGAACCTCCGGGCGGATCCCTACGAGAGGATGCCGCTCGAATCGCAGATGTACATGCGCTGGTACGCCGACAACCTCTGGCTCTTCGTGCCGGTGCAGCAGAAGCTCAAGGAGTTCCTGGTCACGCTCCCGCAGTTCCCCTTCCAGGAAGGCGGCAGCCTGAGCGCCTCGAACATCAACTACGGCACGCTCAAGGCCGCGGCGGCGCTGAAGCGGTTGCAGGAGATCGAGAGCCTCAGCCCTCCGAGCAACTGACGCTCGGACCGGGAGGGCGGTCGCCGGTTTGGTCCAACGGCGAGGTGAGCTACGGGTCTGCCTCCACCGGGCGGGACAGCGCCTCGCGAGCTCCGGCCGCGGCGCGCTCCATCGCCTCCCGACCCCGCTCGAGGCGGAATGGCCCGACCCAGGGGAGCCCGTCGAGGGCGACCACCTGCATCTCCTTCCGGTCGGGGATCTGAAGAGCAGGGCTGGCCTTCCGCCGCCACGGCGAGCGCGACGCGAGGTGGTGGAAGAGCACGCGCTCGTTCTCGCCGACGCCTGCCATGCCGGGACGATCGAGCACCCCGCCGTCCAGGTAGAGCCGCCTGCCGATCCGGACCGGCTGGAGCAGCACCGGGAAGGCGCAGGAGGCATGGATCGCCGGGGCGAGCGGCCCGCTGCGCAGCACGGCCGTCCGGGCGCCGAGGACGTCGTAGACGGAGAGCGCCAGGGGCACCCGGCATTCCTCGAACGTCTTCACCGGAGCGAGCGTCTCCAGGAGCGCACGGAACAGGGCGCCGCGGAGAAGCCCGAGCCCCGGGCGCAGATCCCAGAAATGCTCGCGCCGGAGCCGGAGGAGCTCCTCACGGATGCGCGGGGCAGGGACTCCCGCGGCCCAGAGCCCCCCGACCAGGGCCCCGGCGCTCGAGCCCGAGATGCGCGCCGGAAAGAACCTCTCCTCCTCGAGTACCGAGACCACGCCCGCGTGGGCGAAGAAGCCGAAGAACCCGGACGACATCGCCAGGGTGAACGACTTCTCGCTCAGCCAGTCCCGAAGCGTCCGCATCCGTGCCCTTCAACGTGTCGGGGAGACAGGATTCGAACCCGGCGATCGACTTGTAGCGGTTCCACGCAGCGTCGACACGGTTCTCGAGCGTGACGCTGTCACGTCACCAATCGAAGTAGTAGGCGAGACCCAGCCCCACCCCGTACTTGAAGGTCTCATCGGCGGCGGTGCTCGACAGCGACGCCTGGTACCAGGCGGAGATGGAGAGCGACTTCTGCCGGTCCACGAACATGCCCGCCACGCCCTTCATCACCGGGACGAAGGTCTCGCCGACGAAGTCCCAGCCGAGCTTGGTGTCCAGTGCCAGGAAGGACCTGCCGGGGAGGTTGAACACCAGGATCGGCTCGAGCAGCAGGCGGTTGATCTCTGGATAGCCGGCGCTCGACCCCAGCGAGCGGTACCAGATCACCTGTGTGGTGAGCGCCGCCCACCGCGTGAGGCCCACCGCGATGGCATACGAGGGGACCAGCGCCCAGGGTGCGCCTACCCAGGGCGAGCCCAGGGAAGGGTTCGAGGCCGTCTGCCACTGGAGGCCGAGCGCGACGTACTGGCGCACCCGCCCCTGGGCGAGGAAGTTCCAGGCGAAGGAGGTGAAGACTGCCCCCAGCCCGAACTGCGCCGGACCGCCTCCGGCGTCGGGGTAGAGCGCCGAGACGGGAACCTTGACCTGGAGCGCGAGCTCGCTCGATTGCCCGAACACGAACTGAGGATTGAAGAGAAGGCGGCCACCGTTGGCCTTGTTTCCCAGCCTCTCGTAGCTGTCGAACTGGAGCAGGATCTGGCTGCGGGAGAAGGCGACGGAGTCGAGGCCCTGCAGGATCTGAAGGGCCTCTCGCACCCGGTCCTGGCGAGTCATCTGCTCCAGGACGTCGACCAGGCTCGACGCTTCCACCGCCTGACGGAGGTCGGCTGCGTTGCACTCGCTCGAGAGCTTCGCCTCGTTCGCCTGAAGGCACTCCAGGAGGGGCCCAGCCTGTGACGGCACGCCCTTGCAGACGCGCTCCAGGTCGGCTCTGCACGCCGTCCTCAGGCCCGCGACCCGCTCCCTGGCCTCGGCGAGCCGGTTCATCTCAACCTGGCAGCTGGGAGACAGCTCGGGATGGTGCTGGGCGAGGCACCCCAGCACCCGTCCCCCGCCAGGCTCGATGGTTGGGCAGAACTGGTCGACGTCTGCGCGGCAGGCCCTGCCGAACTCCTCGACGAGCGTCCTCGCCTTCAGGGCGTCCGCGTCGACCTTCTCGCGACAGGCGACGGAAAGCCTGGGCTCGTTCTCGCGCAGGCAGCTCACGATGCGGGCGCTCCCGGGCTTGACCTCGGGACAGAGTTGCCTCACGTCGTCGGCGCAGGGGTCCTCGGCGAGGGCCGTTGACCCCGTCAGGCTTCCGACGAGGAGAGCCAGCAGCGCTGGCTGGCGGCTCTTGAACCCCACCCTCAGCAGATACCCCCTCTCCAGGCTCGCCCCGAGGAGAACTCTGCCGTGCGCCGGAACCGGCGGGTCGTAGGACCAAGGGCGCATACGAGGCCGCCCCCCCGGTGCCCTAGCGTGACCTTCTCGGCAGGCACCCGCGATTGCCCTGGGCCTGGACCGGCGGACGTGGCGGCTCGTGACCCCGGCCGCGAGGGAGGATCAGTTGACGACCTGGATCACAAACGGGGTTCTGGCCGCCGCGCTGACGGTGGCCACGGGATGCCATCCCAGGACGCCACCGAGCGACCCCGCGGCTCCCGTGCCCGTGGCAACGAAGGCGATGCCCGTGGCGACGGAAGACCGCACCGTGCTGCCAATCCCCGAGCCGACCTATCCGCCCATCACCGAGCTCGACGCGCGCAAGGTGACGCCGCCGCCGCGGTTCGAGGTGAAGGCGCCCGAGGGTGCGCCCAACGTCCTCATCATCCTGATCGACGACATGGGCTTCGGGATGCCCAGCGCGTTCGGCGGGCCGATCCACATGCCGACCGTGGACCGGCTGGCCAGCGAGGGGCTCAGCTACAACCAGTTTCACACCGCTGCGCTCTGCTCGCCGACGCGCGTCGCCCTGCTCACCGGCCGCAACCATCACACCAACAACATGGGCTCCATCACGGAGACGGCCACGGCCTTCCCGGGCAACACCGGCCAGCGGCCCGACAGCGTGGCGCCGCTCGCCGAGGTGCTGCGCCTCAACGGCTACAGCACCAGCTTCTTCGGAAAAAACCACGAGACCGCGACCTGGGAGCTCAGCCCGTCGGGCCCGACCACGCGCTGGCCGAACCGGTCCGGCTTCGACGAGTTCTACGGGTTCATGGGCGGCGAGACCAACCAGTGGGCGCCGCTGGTCTACCACAACCAGTCGCCGGTCGAGGTGCCGAAGGACCCGAAGTACCACTTCATGAACGACATGACGAACAAGGCCATCGGCTGGATGCAGTTCCAGAAGGCGCTGACGCCGGACCGGCCGTTCTTCATGTACTTCGCGCCTGGAGCGACGCACGCGCCACACCACGTGCCCAGGGAATGGATCGCCAAGTACAAGGGCAAGTTCGACAAGGGATGGGACGCGATGCGGGACGAGGTCCTGGCTCGCCAGATCAAGCTCGGCGTGGTGCCTCCCGGAACGAAGCTCGCCGCGAAGCCCGAGGCGATCAAGGACTGGGACAAGCTCTCGGCCGACGAGAAGAAGCTCTTCACTCGCCAGATGGAGGTTTTCGCCGCCTTCGGCGAGTACACCGACACCGAGATCGGCCGGCTCATCGAGGCCATCCGGGAGACGGGCCAGCTCGAGAACACGCTCATCTTCTACATCCTGGGCGACAACGGCACGAGCGCCGAGGGCGGCATGAACGGGATGTTCAGCGAGATGACCTATTTCAACGGCGTTCAGGAGAAGGTCGAGGACATCCTCAAGCACTACGATCAGCTGGGCGGGCCGATGTCCTACCCCCACATGGCGGCCGGTTGGGCCGTCGCCGGCGACACGCCCTTCAGCTGGACCAAGCAGGTGGCCTCGAACTTCGGTGGCACGCGCAACGGGATGGTCATCCACTGGCCCAAACGCATCAAGGCCAGGGGGGAGGTGCGCTCTCAGTTCCACCACGTCGTCGACGTGGCGCCGACCATCCTGGAGGCCATCGGTCTGCCCGAGCCGAGGAGCGTCAACGGGTCCGTCCAGAAGCCGATCGAGGGCGTCAGCATGGTGTACAGCTTCGACGACCCGAGGGCGGAGAGCCACCACAAGGTCCAGTACTTCGAGATCTTCGGCAACCGGGCCATCTACGCCGATGGCTGGTTCGCGGGAACGATCCACCGGGCTCCCTGGGAGTTCAAGCCGCGCGCGGCGCTCCTCGCGGACAAGTGGGAGCTCTACGACACGCGCAGCGACTTCAGCCTGGCGAGCGACCTCGCCGCATCCAACCCCGCCAAGCTGAAGGAGCTCCAGGAACTCTTCATGAAGGAGGCGGTGAAGTACAACGTCCTCCCCATCGATGACCGCAGCGTCGAGCGGCTCGATGCCAAGCTCGTCGGGCGGCCCGACCTGATGGGGGACCGGATGTCGCTCACGCTGCACGCGGGGATGACGGGCATCTCGGAGAACGCCTTCATCAACGTGAAGAACCGCTCGGCGATCATCACCGCCGACCTGGAGATCCCGGCCGGCGGCGCCAACGGCGTCATCCTCGCGCAGGGCGGCCGCTTCGGCGGCTGGAGTCTCTACTTGAAGGGCGGCAAGCCGGCCTACAGCTACAACTTCATCGGTCTGGAGCGAGCCACCATCGCGGGCAAGAAGCCGGTCCCACCCGGCAAGGCGACGCTGAGGATGGAGTTCGCCTACGACGGCGGGGGCATCGGCAAGGGCGGCGTGGTCACCCTCTATCTGAACGACGAGAAGGTCGGCCAGGGCCGGCTCGAGCGCACGCAGCCGGGGATCTTCTCGGTCGACGATCCCGCAGACGTCGGGATGGACGAGGGCACGCCCGTCATCGAGGACTACCAGCCCAAGGACACGCGATTCACCGGCACCATCCGCAAGGTGGTGGTGGAAGTGAAGGCGATGGGGGCTGGGGAGAAGACGGCCGCGGCGATGGGCAACGCCGAGACCGCCAGGAAGGCCGCGGAGGCCGAGTAGCAAGGACGGCGGAGAGACTAGACTGAAAGCCATGGCTCGCTCCGATGCCCGCCGCCAGGCCACGGGCGGGCTTCGTCTCGCCATCGCGGCTCTCTTGGCGCTGGTCGCCTTCCGGGCCGATGCCTCGGAGTTCTTCGGGCCCTCGGAGGGCCTTCAGCTCTGGCCGGAGCTGAACGTCATCGTCAGCGCCGGAGACGCGTTCCGGATCATCGGGAGGGTCGAGCCCAGCTTCATCCCTTCCCAGGACGCGGCCACCGGGGGAGTCAGTCTCTACGGCGACTGGCTGGTGGCCCCGTTCATGCCCGCCCTCCTCACCCCCGACGTCGCGAAGCGGCGCCGCCTCGACGTCCGGCTCGGGCTCTCCTGGTACCCAACACGTGCTGCCGGGGACGCCAGCGGATCCAAGCTGCTCCAGCTCGAGCTGGAGGCGACCACCCGGACCAACGTTCCCGGCGGCATCCTGGTCACGCTGCGGTATCGCGTCGAGGCACGGTGGCAGCTCGAAGAGCCCACCTCGTTCACCTGGCGGCTGCGTTTGCGCCCCCAGCTGGAGCGCGAGTTCATCCTCTCCCGGGAAGCGGGTACCTCGCTCACCCCCTTCGCGAACGTGGAGTTCATCTGGTCCACGTCTCGGGACAAGTGGGACCAGTTCCGCATGCAGGCCGGGCTGCAGCTGGGCACGAACTGGTTCGGGAAGGGGCAGGTGATCGAGGTGAATGGCTCGATCATCACGTACCTGCAGCCGGCCCGGAGCCACTCACCGGCCGTTGGGCTGGTCTTCTACCAGTACTTCTGAGGAGGGGACGGGAACCGGAGGTATCGCCCCGAGGAGCTTCTACCTAGTCCAGATGCTCGTTGAGGTCGTCGTGCTCGAGGCTGCGCGTTCGCACCCCCCGCGCGCAGGCGGTGGCGATGGTGCGCTGAAGGATGGCCCGTCCGGGCCAATCGCGGCTTTCGCGGCCCTGCTATTCCATGATCGTTCTCGATCGCGTTGCCAAGGAGTCCGTCATGAGGGCGCTGCTCTGCACCCGGCTCGGTCCGCCCGAGTCTCTCGTCCTCACCGAGCGGCTTCCGTCGCCCAAGCCGTCCGCCGGCGAGGTCAAACTCAAGATCTTGGTGGCGGGAATCAACTTCCCCGACACGCTGATCATCGGCGCCGGCCGCGATGCGATGCGCCGGACCGAGGGGGCGTCGGCCGGCGTGCCGGTGCGCACGGCGGTACTTCTGACCCGGATCGCCCAGGACGTGCAGTCAGTCACCTTTCAGCGAGGAAGTCAGTCGTGACCACCGTGACCCACGCAGTGAGCAGCACCACCCCTCGGCGAGGCGATTCGTTGCTCGGGCGCCTGGCGGCCCTGGTCGCCCACATGCGCTCGACGGCCGCGGAGGGTCTGGAGGTCACCATCGCCCGCGCGGTGGACGAGGCCTTCGCCTCCCTCGCTCGCGAGTTCCGGCACTGACTCCGGGAAGGTCGCCGACCGTGGCCTGGCGGACCCGTGGCCAACCTCCTCGGCCCGCTCGGCGTTCGCACCCCCGCGCGCAGGCGGTGGCGATGCCGGTGCGCTGAAGGATGGCCCGTCCGGGCCATTCGCGGCTTTCGCGGCCCTGCTATCGGGAAAGCCAAGGAGGTTTCCATGATCGTTCTCGATCGCGTTGCCAAGGAGTCCGTCATGAAGGCGCTGCTCTGCACCCGGCTCGGTCCGCCCGAGTCTCTCGTCCTCACCGAGGGGCTTCCGTCGTCCAAGCCGTCCGCCGGCGAGGTCAAACTCAAGATCTTGGTGGCGGGAATCAACTTCCCCGACACGCTGATCATCGAAGGAAGATATCAGTTCAAACCCGACCTGCCCTTCGCGCCGGGGGGCGAGGCCCTGGCCCGGGTCGCGGAGCTCGGCGAGGGCGTCGAGGGCCTGGCTGTCGGCGATCGGGTCATCGCCTGCAACGCGTTCGGAATGCTGGCCGAAGAGGTCTGCCTACCCGCATATCAAGTCATCAAGCTGGCAAGTCCCAAGCTCTCGGACTTGGAGGCGGGCGGCTTCCTGATGACCTACGCGACCTCCTACTACGCCTTGAAGCAAAGGGGCGGACTCCGCGCGGGACAGACGCTCGCGGTGCTGGGGGCCTCCGGCGGCGTTGGTCTCGCGGCGGTGCAGCTCGGGAAGGCCATGGGCGCCAAGGTCATCGCGTGCGCCAGCACCGACGCCAAGCTCGCAGTGTGCAAAGCCCAAGGCGCCGACATCTTGATCAATACCCGGACGCAAGAGTTGAAGGACGCGCTCAGGGCCGCCACGAACGGCGACGGGGTCGATGTGGTCTACGACCCCGTCGGAGGGACCCAGTCGGAGGAGGCGGTGCGCGCCTTGGCCTGGGGTGGGCGGCTGCTGGTGGTGGGGTTTGCCAGCGGTTCCATCCCCCAGCTCCCACTGAACCTGACCTTGCTCAAGAGCTGCGCGGTGGTGGGCGTCTTCTGGGGCGCGTACGCCGCGCGCGAACCCGAGAACTTCCGGCAGGACATGGCGGAGCTCTTCGCGCTCGTCGACGCGGGCCGATTGAAGCCGGTGATCAGCGGCAGCTTTCCGCTGGCGCGCGGCGGCGAGGCGATTCGCCAGCTCACGGACCGCAAGGCCATCGGCAAGGTCGTGGTCACCGTCGGCTGACGCGGCGTCGACATTCAGGATGAAGTGCTGCTCGGGTCGGGGCTACGTTTCCACGGGATGGCGCTCCCCGTGACCCGCTACGCGCGCAGCGGCGAGGTGCACATCGCCTGGCAGTCGCTGGGCGATGGTCCGATCGACCTGATCTTCATCCCCGGCTGGGTCTCGCACGTCGAGGCGAGCTGGCGCTTCCCCGAGGTGGCCTCGTTCCTCCGCACGCTGGCGCAGGGCTGCCGGCTGCTGGTGTTCGACAAGCGCGGCACCGGGCTGTCCGATCCGATGCCGCGCGCCTCGACGATGGAGGAGCGCATGGACGACGTGCGCGCGGTGCTGGACGCCGCGGCGGTGCGCCGCGCGGTCGTGTTCGGAGCATCGGAGGGCGTGTCGCTGGCGATCCTCTTCGCTGCCACGTATCCCGAGCGCACGCTGGGCCTCGTGGCCTACGGCGGCTTCGCCTGCCGCCGCCGCACGCCCGACTACCCCTGGGCGCCGTCCGACAAGGCGAGCGCGAGGCTGATGGAGCTGGTGCAGCGCTCGTGGGGCGGCCCGATGGAGCTCGACACGCTGACGCCGTCGCGCGCGAACGATCGCCGCTTCGTCATGCGCTTCGCGTCCTACCTGCGCCAGAGCGCGAGCCCCGGCGCCGCCGCGGCTCTGCTCCGCTACAACGCCGACGTCGATTCCCGGGCCGCGCTCGCGCACGTGGCTGCGCCGGCGCTGGTGCTGCACCGCACCGCCGACCGCGACGCGAAGATCGACGAAGGCCGTTTCATCGCCCGCCACATCGCCGGCGCGCAGTTCGTGGAGCTGCCCGGCGCCGATCACTGGCCGTTCGTAGGCGATTCGGCGGCGCTGCTGGGGGAGGTGCACCGGTTCCTCGAGCGGCTCCCCTCGCTGCCGCGGCGGCCGGGCCGGCGCATGCCGAAACCGCCGCGCAAGCCTCCGGTGATGTCCACCCTCACCTCGCGCCAGCGGCAGATCCTGGAGATGCTCGCCCAGGGCCGGTCGAACCGGCAGATCGCGCAGGTGCTCACTCGCAGCGAGCACACCGTGCACCGGCACGTGGCCAACATCCTCGCGCAGCTCGGCGTTCGCACCCGCGCGCAGGCGGTCGCGATGCTGGTGCGCTGAAGGATGGCGCACCGGGACCCAAAGCTGACGGAGGCCACCTACGGCCACCTCGCAACCGACTTCCGTGTCACCCACTCCCCCAGAAACGCCGAAGGGGCCGGAGCTGCGCGGGGGAAACCCGAGCGACTCCGACCCCTTCAACGTGTCGGGGAGACAGGATTCGAACCTGCGACCCCTGGCAGTGTGGCCGCCGAGTGGCCCGGGTGCTTCCTGAACGATGGCACGCGCGCCCTCTCCGTCCCGAGCAGCGGGGCGTTGCGAGGTTCGGACTGGAACAAGGCCAGCCCGGAGCGGAAACAGCTAAGGCGCTTGCTCGGTCAGCCCGCAGTTCCGGGAGAAACCGGCTCGTCCCACCGCCTGAATTCCGCTTCCGGCCAGCCGTCTCGGGGAACCCGAAGGGTCGGCCGTCCAAGCCTGCGACCACGAAGCAAATCCGAAAGCTCGCGCGGCAACTCTCTGCTGCGCCTCGCTCAACTCGTCGAGGACGATGACCCGAGGGTGGCCCACCTGGCTGCCGTCGCAATCCTCGATCGCGGCTCCCGCTCACGATGATGACCCGGAACTCACCAGAGTCAGCTCGAGCGTTGGGACAGCGAACAAAAGCACGCTCGCATATGTCAATCGCTCGCCGTCGGCGATGGCTCGCGCAACGGCGTGGATGCAGCTGTGCAGCGAAGTGCCTGCACGAGGCTGCAGTTCGCCTGGTCGGCATCGCAACCCCGCGCCGGGTGACGCTATCCTTGGAGTAGACCCGCCGGCCGCCGCCACCTGCTCGGTCACCGAGGGGAGCACACGCGATGCCTGTCCACCGAAGCCGGACCGTTGTTCGCGGGCTTGTGGCAGCCGTCTACCTCGCCGCCGTCCATGGTGCGGAAGCCGCGGAGACCGGGGACTTCGATGGGCGTGCCCACAAGCCGTGCACAAACCTGTGGAAGGTGACGATCGCCACGAAGGGTCTACGCCTGGGCTCCAACGCGTGACTGCTGTTCCTGCCATCCGCAGCGGCTCTCGTGCGTCACCACAGTCATGCACACACTGACCCGTCGTGATTTTCTTGGAAGAGCCGCCGCGGTCGGGGCGACACTGGCCTGGGTAAGGCCGGCCCTCTCCGCAGTGCCCAGGTGGCGAGAGCGACGCGACCTCTTTCCGGAAGGCGTCGCATCCGGTGACCCCGAGCCAGACAGCGTCATTCTGTGGACGCGCCGGCCGTTCACTCCGACGGAGCGCGCGATGCTCACCGCCGAGGTCGCGCTCGATTCTGAGTTCCGCAAGGTGGTAGCGAGGGCGCGCGCGCCAGTTCTCGCCGAATCCGATTGGACCTGCCGGGTGCTCGCCGCGGGCCTCAAGCCAGCCACCGTCTACTGGTATCGATTCGTTGACACCAAGGGCGACGGCAGTCGCATCGGCCGGACCATCACCGCACCTCACCGAGACGACCCGCGAGCGGTCCGCTTCGCCTTCGTCTCGTGCCAGTCGGTCAACGAGGGCAAACAGCACGCGTGGCGGCGCATGCTCTGGGAGGACCGGCACGCGCCCGCCGATGGGCGGCTGAACTTCGTTCTGCACCTGGGCGACTTCATCTACGAGGTCGTCGAGTATCCCGAGGAGGTCGCACATCGTTACGACCGGACGGTCTACGAGGTCTGCCGGATTCCCGACGGACGCAAGGTCGGCAATTTCCATGTGCCGACCACGCTCGAGGGCTATCGCGCCGTGTATCGCGGCCACCTCGCCGATCCGGACATCCAGGATGCCCGCGCCTGGTGGCCGTTCGTCTGCATCGGCGACAACCACGAGTTCTCGTGGCAGGGCTGGCAGAGCACCATCAAGTACGGCGGGAAGTCAGAACCTGCGCAGCCGCTGCGGGTCGCGGCGAACCAGGCGTGGTGGGAGTTCATCCCCTCGCGGGTCGCGAAGGCCTCCGGACCGGGACTCGAGCGGTTCGACCCGCCGGCGGTGAAGGTCGCGCCGATCGATCGGCTCGATGCGGACGGGCTGGGCGACGAGCCCAACAACCGCGCGGCGATCGCCAGCATGACCGCGTACCGCGCGCTGCGGTTCGGGGCGCACGTCGAGCTGATCCTGACGGACATGCACAGCTATGCCATGGAGGATCCGGGGTCGCGGGCCGAGACCGACCCACTCGGTTCGGACGACTTCCCATTCTTCTTCCCGCAGGAGGGGATGGAGATCCTGGACGGCGGCCGCGTGCATAACGACGGCAAACCGCCCGAGACCATCGCGTTCGGCTCGAAGACGATTCCCAACTTCCGCAAGGAGGAGCCGCCGACGACGATTCTCGGCCGCGAGCAGAAGGCGTGGTTCAAGAGGACGCTCGCCCGGTCCACGGCGACGTGGAAGATCTGGGGAGCCTCGAACGGCACGCTCGACTGGCGCGCCGACCCTCAGAACTTGCCCGGGGGTCTGGCAAAGACCGCATGGCCGGGAGCGGGTTATGCCTGCCTCGGAGGCGGGGACCTGAGCTCGAGCTATCGCGAGCGCACCGAGCTGTACGAGTTCGTCCGCGACCAGCGGATCGAGGGGTTCGTCACGGTTTCGGGGGACCGGCACAGCTTCTGGGCCGGGTACGCGGCAAAGGACCTTCCTCCCCGGCCTTTCGAGCCCATCGGGGTCGCGTTCATCTGCGGGTCCATCTCGGCCCCGGGTCTGGCAGAGGCGCTCGAGCACGGACTGAAGGGCCATCCGCTCAGGCCACTGTTCACCGTCGAGCGGGAGAACGCGCGGTATGAATCCACGGTCAATCTCACGCTCAAGCGCGGCGTTCGCAGCGCGCTCGAATATGCGCGCTCCGGCGACCTCGTGGCAGCGCGGTCTTTGACCAACCCCGACAACGCGCCCCATCTCGAATTCATCGACATGGGTGGCCACGGCTATGCCGTCGTGACTGCGAAGGCCGAAAGGCTTGCAGTCGAGTTCGTCTGCATCCCGCGTCCCATCAGTCAAGTACTGAGCCGCGATGGCGGACCCTTGCGCTATCGCGTCATTCACACCGTTCCACGGTGGCGCGCAGGCGAACGCCCCAGGCTCGAGCAGCGCTTCATCGAGGGTCAAGCGGACCTGTCCATCTGACGCACGACGGATCTTCCTGGGCGCGCGGCCGCTGGCCATGTGACCCCCGTGTTACCCACGAGCCCGGAAACGCCGAAGGGGCCGGAGTCGCGCGGCAGCAACACCGGCGACTCCGACCCCTTCACCCAGTCGGGGAGACAGGATTCGAACCTGCGACCCCTTGGTCCC
>CAVZMH010000003.1:0-217270 GCA_963776345.1 uncultured delta proteobacterium
GTCATGTATCAGGAGGCCGTCGAGCTGATCGAGCAACTGACCCGCCGTCACAGCCGGCGACGAGCGGCGCAAGCGGCTGCTGCGCGCTGCACGAGGGGCTGCCCGAGGACACCGACGCCTACCGCAACTTCTTCGAGCTGCATACCCGCTGGCTCGATGACGATGAGCTGCAGCCGCGCCTGCGCGAGTTCTTGGGTGACTGCAAACTGGACGCGTGGGCGCTCAAGGACGCGAGCGACAAGGAGCCCGCGGCGCGCATCGCGCCCATGGCACTGCTCACGGTGGCGATCGCCGACGGCATCGCGCTGCAGAAGCTCGCCGACCCGGACCTGGACTTCGAGCCGGCCTTCGACCTGTGGCGCCGGCTCGTGCTCGGTTACGTCGAGTCGGGCGGCGAGCCCGACTGACGCCCGCGGCGGCCAGGCGTCAGTCAGGTTGGCCGCATCCGGATCAGCCGCCGAGCTCCGCGTCGGCGGCGGCGCAGATTTTCGCCAGCTCCGCCGCCTTCCCCGCGTCGAGCGGCTCCGGCACGTAGTGCTTCCCGATGTCGACGCCGCGCTCGCGCGCGACCTCGACGGCGTCCCGCAGGTGCGCGCCGTCCGGGCCGATCTCCTGACCGATCGAGCGCTCGACGGTCTCCTTCATGTGCCGGCGCGTGTTGCGGCTGGCCCAGGTAGTGGCCGCCGGGACCGACCATGTCGATGACGTCGAGCGCCAGCGTCTCCTCGTCCAGCTCGGTCGCGGAAGGCGTTCGCGGCGCGCCGGTCGAGGTCATCGTCGAGCATCATGTGCTTGGGCGTGAACAGCTGGTCGCGGTTGGTCAGCCCGATGGTGGTCATGATCCTCGGAGCCGACGAGGCCGGCGAGCATCACCGTGTGCGCCGTCTCCGCCGCGGCCAGCCAGCTGCCGGGCAGGTCGTCGTCGGTGCCGGCGTACCCCGTCATCGCCGGCAGCCCGAAGTGGTGCACGAGTGAGCCCCAGAGCAGGAAGAGGCCGCGGTGGTTGAGCGGCGCCGTGGTCAGCGCCGCCGTGCGCGGGTCGAGCGCGTACACCAGCAGGGGAAGAGGATGACCGGCGCGCCCGGGTGCGCCGAGTTGCACGCAGACCGTCGCGCTGACCAGCTCGGCGAAGCCCATCACGTAGGCGCCGGCCTTGGTGGCCGGCGCCATCATCATCAGTGCGTTCGTGACGAACATCACGGGGATGCCGGCCTCCGCGAACACGAGCGCCGCCTCGATGCCGTCCTTGTCGTTGATCAGCGGCTGGACGGTGCCGATGAGGTTGCTCATCGGGGGGCGGCGGCGCTGCTTGCCGCCCCGCCCGCGATCACCGTCGCCATCTCGGCGAGGCGTCGCGGGCTTCGCGCTCGCCCTGCACCATCCCCTGGAGGTGCTTGCGGTGTTGTTCCAGGCGGCGTCCAGCTCGTGCAGGGTGTTCATGTCGCCGATCGCCGGCCACGTTGGGCCACCAGAACTGGACGAGACCCAGTAGTCGACCATGCGCGTGATGGCGGAGAGGTCGTCCTTGGTCGGCGGCCGGCGAGGACTGCCGTTGCGCCAGTCGATCACCTCGGTGCCGCAGCCGTTGGTCGTGTTCGTCTCGCCCACTGCGAGGTCGAGGTCGAGGTCGCCGTCGCGGAGACCGACCAGAAGGTCCGCGGGGCCTTCACCAGCGCGGCCCGCGCAAGATCAGCGAGAAGCGCACGAGACGCGACACGCCGATCACCTCGGCGCCATGCTCGGCGAGGATGTCCAGCGCCTTCGGCGAGCCGAACCTGACGCCGGTCCGCTTCGAGGACGCTGAGCACGGCGTCCTTGTAGCGGTCCAGCTTCGCGTCATCGTAGAAGCGGACGGCGAAGTCCGGAGCTTGAGCAGCAGGCGGCTGCCGCCGGCTGAGGTCGAGCTGCGAGCCCATGGGTCTCCTTACAGCAATCCGGCGTTGGTCTTGAAACGCTCCACCGAGTTGATCGGGATGTCCAGCGCCTCGGCGATGTGGAACTTGGCCTCCATCGTCCCCGGCTGGTCGGCGTAGGTGAGGTCCTGCACCAGGATGCGGCCGAGGCCGAGATCCCGGCGGATGTCGTCGTCGCGGACGGTGGTCGCTGAGGTCGTCGACGGAGCAGCCGAGCTTGTCGGCGACGTACTTCTCGGCCTGCGGAAGGCGCAGGCCCCGGGTCATCTGCATGCAGGCCACCAGATCTCCGGCAGTCCGCATCCCGCCATACCCCCGAGGCGAGCGCGTGTGACGAGGCCATCCCGAGGGATCCCCGACCCCCACCTACAACCCGTCGATTGCAGATGTCGACGAGGGCGCGACGCCCGGGACGTCGCGTCGACGGGCGGGTACGGCGTCATGGGGACGCCGCCGACGCCCACATGCCGCGCGTACGTGCACGGGGATGGTGGCTGCGGCGGTCACCGGCTTGATGAGCGCGCAGGCGCGCGCGGTGTTCCAGGCGAGCGACTTCGTCGTGTTGACGTTCACCGCCGGTCCGAAGATCGTGGCGCCGGCGGCCTCGCAGGCCTTGAGCTGGCCGAGCGGCCACTGGCCGGCCAGCCGCGTGCCCTCGTACTTGAGCTACGCGCGTGCGTGCCCGCACGAGCTCGGCGGCCTGGCCGATCTCGACGCCGATGTCGGGCCACGTGTCGCGGACCCTGCGGGCCGTGCGCGGCGTGGCCAGCAGATCAGCGTCGCCCGGCGGCCCCCGCGGTGTCGAAGTCGGAGGACCGTCGGCTCCGGCGGCCACCATCGCTTCGGCCACCAGCCACATGTCGTGCTTGAGATGCTCCACGGCCTCCAGTTGCGCGGCCCTCGCCTCGGCGATCTTGCCCAGCGGCATCAGCTCCGACCAGTTCTGGACCGGGCCGTCCGGCTGCGAGTAGCGGCCCAGGTCCGGCATCGCGCCGTAGTCGGGGGGATCGCTGCTGCTGCGCGTCCTTGATCATCTGCGTCTGGAACGAGAGCACGGTGCGCACGGCCTTGTACGAGTAGTCGTGGTGCCAGAGTTCGATCATGTCGGCGCCGTGGTGGTTCTGGTACCCAGTTGCTGGAAGGAGTGGCGACTCCCAAGATAGACGTTGCCCGAGCCGTCGAAGCTGGAGCAGCTCGTCGCCGTAGTCGACGGCGCTGAACTTCGTCGGGGAGGTGAAGATGTTGAGCAGGTGGTCGATCTCGTCCTGCGTGAGCTGCTCGACCTTGACCTTGTCGGCCGGCCGCCTCCGAGCCGGCGTGCCAGATCGGCCTCGATCTCAGCTCGGGTCATCGCCACGAGAGATCCGTCACCGAGCCGTGGTCGGGATGTGTTTTGTCATCGATCCTCCCGTCGTCCCCCCGCGCGGGCAATCATCATTAAGCTTAGTCGGATAACTAACCGAATCTCCCAATCGACGATCACGAGCGCGGTCGCCCGGGTGTCAAGACGGCTACGTTTACCCAAGTATCGGTCGTTGCGTGCGTTGGAGCCGTGCATACCATCTCAGCGGGGCAGGAGGCGGCGCCAGGGAGACGAGGCGCCGCCAGACGGGAACAGGGGGCGTGTGGAACCTCGGATCGTGACGCGTCGCGGGGACGGCTCCGCCGTGCGCGCTCACGCGCGGCGAGCTTCGGAGTGAAAGCGTGGAGGGCACGCGCGCGGCCGCCGCCCGGGCGCGCGCTTCCGGAACTGGGCGCGGACGAACTCGGCCCACCTCCTGGGCATGTTCCTCAGGCGAGCCGCTCTAAGACCGCCGTCGACGTCGGGGACAAGGTAGCCATCGCGTTTCGACCAGCGGCGGCGCACCCCGCAGCAGGGCAGCCGCGTCGATGCCCTGGTGCGGTCCGGAGCAGTGCCTCGGTTGCAAGACTCCTGCGACTCTACCACATCGACTACTCGTACAAGGCGGTTCACCCGATCGTCGGCGCCGAGGCGGCGGCGATGAAGCACGCACAGGAGCGCGTCGTCATCCCGGTGCACTACGGCGCCCAGCCGGACCTCGGCCGGTACTCACAGCCAGACGGTCCGTGCGAGGGCAACTATGACAAACTATGCCAGCAATGTCGCATCGATAAGGTTCCCGTGGGGACGGAGAAGAGGGGGGGGATCGGAGATCACCGTCGAGGACATGGTCCACTTAGCCGCCGACTGTGGGAGGCCAGCAGGCCGGGCGTCGACTTCGACGCGCGCGGGCGCGGTGGCGACACAGGAGCCTGCTGGCGACCCTGCTCGCCGTGGAGCGCCTGCGCGCCGCGTACCCGGCCATGGGCATCATGGTCGGGATGGCCGCCGAGGTCGTGCTCGGCACGCACGGCGAGCTGAGATTGTATGCCCGCGGCACGCGGGTGGCCGGCCTGAGCCGGAGGGCCAGTGCAGGGTGGTGCCGGAGGCCAGCGCGCCCATCTTCGGCCCGCCCGTCAACGTCAACACCAGCCGCACGGTGGCCTGGAACGTCGCCCGCGCGCTTACACCTCATGAAGCCGTGCATGGACGTAGCACAGATCCCCGTGCACGCCAACGTGGGCATGGGCGTGGGCGGCGTCCCCGATGAACGCGTTCAGCTCCCCGTCGACGCCGTGTCGCGCTGCTCGCGCGCCTGCGTCGACATCCTGAAGGTCGACGGCTTGTCGGTGGGCTCCGGGGACATCTTCGGCATGCCGGTCGCGCACGCCGTCGCCTCGGGAATGAACGGGCTGCGCGCCGCTGGAGACCTGGTGGCGCGCCTGGGATGGCGAAGGGCATGCAGTTTTCAGCCTGAGAAGGAAGCCAACGGACGGTGGCCGCAGCGCTCGGCGCGAGCGTCGCCGACCTCGCCGACCCGCTCGTGATGCACGAGGTGCGCGGCAAGCTTCGTCTCGGCCGCGTCTTCGAGGCCGAACAGTCGCACCCCCACGATCCGAGTCCGCCAGGAGGCGAAGGCGCGCGTCCGGGACTGCTCGGCCTGACTGAGGCCCAGCCGCGGCCGCATCGTCCAGCAATTCTTCTCTTCAAAAGAGAGAGAGGTGCCTGTAGCTATTACCTCTCTTGGCTCAGTTACGTCTGTGCTCTCAGCGCGTTAACACTAGCAGGATTGATCGGATTTGGCGCGTGGCGCTGGTCGCGAAGAGATTGCTTCTCGATCAGGCGCGGATTAGAGCGCAGTAGTAAGAACCAATCTTCGCGCAAGACTTCTCACCACGCTCTCTGGGACAGGCTGAGCAAAGCTCGGCCCGGCGTAGACGAAGGTGTGAAAGTCGCCATTTTCGCCGCAAGGATCCACCTCTCCAGGTAGATCCAGGGAGCCCGTCGTACTCGCGCCCTGCGAATGTGCCACTAGGCATCGTCGTATCAACACGACGAGATGACTGCCGGAACCCAAGTCGATAAATCTTCCGGCCGAATCGGATGTGTTTCTTCCCCATCACGGAAAGATGCCGTGCATCTCCAATCCGACTCAGACGCTCTTCGCGATAGAGCGCACACGTCGGCCAGAAACAAGACACAAGAAGACGAATACGTGGCCCCGAGCTTGTAATTTTCTCCAAAGCCTGCTGCATACGCTGCTAAATCTCGTTGGTACACTGCGGCGGAAATACAGATTCTTCAGCGGGTGACTGACGCCTGAGCTGCACAACGGACGACCACTCACCGGTGCCATCATGTTCATCAATTTCGTCACCTCAGGTGATTCTGGTGCGCCGGACTGCAGTATCGAGGTGTCCTGCTGGCGCGTGGACGCGTGAGTGCCCGGTGCAGTCTTTTCCACCACTACAGGCGAACAGGGCTTTGTTCTTCATGAATTTTGTCTCGATATGTTTGATAACGCTTGCAGATGCTGTAGGCAAGCATCAGGATGCCTAGCCAGCGGCTTTATTGAAACAGGTTCTAACCAACCTCGAGCTGCACCGTCACGGTATAAGCCCATGCAAGAATCTTCGGCTTTTTGGGCACTCACGCGAATCGGTACAATGTAGCCGCCATCTTTGGGGAACAAGGAAATTTTCCGTTACTGACTTTGGCCCATTCGAACCTGAGGACAGTCCCAACCATCAGTCACTGATCTTGCAATGACTCTTAAGTCTCACTTGTTCTGGAACAGTCATCGAGTGATGAGAAGCCGGGCCACACCAATGCCATTGTGTGCCGCTGAACTCGAATTTCATTGGTGAACGCTCAACGTTTCGGCTCGTAATCTGCGGACGACAATCCCACAGTCGAAAGGCGTCGCTTTGACTAACGTTGAATCTTGTTGGTGGTCAAGTTCCTTAAAAATCATCAAACCCTCCAATCACCATTCGAATTTGATAGAACAAATGGAAACCGTCAATCAAGCCGTGCTTAATCAGCACCACCGAGACAAACGTCGCGCCACCATAAGCGATCAAGATGTTGCCGTTTTGCTCTTCATTTTGTAATCTCGTCCACCAGGTCGCCTTCGCCGAAGGGTGTGTCCCATTCAGACTGGGCAAGCGCTCTGGTGAAACAACCTTGGTGTCGTGTGAATTTCAGCACCTTCTTCCTCCTCTCGATGGGACACCCAATCAGATTGGTCTAACCATCAAGCGTCGTCCAGGACGATGCAGTGAACCAGCTTCGGTTATTTTCTCCACATCGTCAGTCCATTGTCCCAATTTATCTTTAAGCCCCACACAGGCGGGCTCGCCGCCAGCGTGTCCCGCCGTCCGTAGAACACCGGACAGTGCACGTGGTCGACCGCCTCGGACTGACCGTCGACCACCGCCGACTCCCCGGCCGGTGGAAGCGCCACTGCGGGCTGGGCTGCCGGGGACAGCTCGATGATCTCGCCGTGCTCGGGGCAGATCCCGTGCCGACCGACCACGAGATGTCCGAGCTGGGCGGCGTGGAGCGCAACGAGCGCCAGCGCCGTCAGCAGGACGGTCTTCGGGGTCCCTGGCGCTGCACTCGCCGCGCGCATCGGGGCGCATGTCTACTTCGCAAGTCGCTCGGACCGCAAGCTAGGCGACGCAGCGGGCCCACGACTCTGGGCGCTATCCACCTGCCCATCCCCGAGGTGCTCGTCGAGTGCGCTCCACGGCGCAGCGATCAATCACGAGCCGGTGCTCCGCGACGCGCTGGGCCTTCGTCCGGTTCACCCCGAGATTCTCGGCCCCGCAATCGATTGCGGGATCGCCCTTTCGAGGCTCGAAATGGCTCTTCAATTGGCCCGCAAATGCGCCCGAGAATGCGCTCCTGGATCGGGCGTGTTTCCGGGCCACTTCGGGGCGGAAGCGGGGGCGGAATCGGACGCGGCTTGTTGGGGATTCCGCGCCCTTGTGCCCTCGCCCACCCGACTTCGGATGCAGCGTCGGAAGCCCCCCAAGTTTCCCGTCCACGCCCTCGCAACCATGAAACTGAGGGCGTGGACGGAAAACTTGGGGACCCCCTGAGAACCAACGGGGTGGGCAACGGGGTCCAGGGTCATGAAGCCAGTCCTGAACGATCCGATGGGAAGGAGATGGAGAGACAAAGCGAGGTGGAGGAGAGCATTGGGTAGAGCGAGACGACGGGTGCGCTGCGATGGAGCACGCCGACCGGAGGAACTTGGACCGGAGGGATGGAGTCATCGAGCTCCGAATTGGAGCTGAAGACGGAAGGCGCGGGAGAGCATCGCCGAGGGGTAGCCTCTTGCGGAGTGGAACTTCGGGAGCGAGACCCCAACCCATCAACCGCCCTGTCGGATGTTCACAGACCATCGGATCGTGGAGCGCCGAGTCAGTCCGAGGCGTGTTCATGGCCAGGCGGATGTAGGTGCAGCCAGGAGACGCCGAGCGGTGGCCTACCTCCGTGTCTCCACCGAGGGGCAGCACGTCGGTCCCGAGGCGCAGCGAACGGGCATCGAGAGATGGGCGAAGGCTAGCGGCTTCGAGGTCGTCTCCTGCCGGGAGGACCTGGGGTCAGCGGGGCAGTCGAGTCGCGGACCGCCCGGGTCTGCTTGCGGTGCTGGAGGATCTCCGGGCAGGAGGTCATGACCCGCGACGGCGTGTCGCTGTGTTTGAGCCTTGTGACGGCCTGGCGGGTGGCGGACGTGCGCCGACAGGGTAGGGCCGGACCTTACTGCTCGTGGTCCAGAAGATCGCGATCTTGGGCATGCTTCGGCTCGGTGCTGTTGGCGATCATCGCCCGAAGCGTAGGCCGCGAGGCGACCTTGACCATGCGATGAAAGAGCCGGGCGTCGTGCGCCGAGGCCCAAGCGTCCTCGAACGAGAGCGCCGGGTCGGTCAGCAGGTCGGCCAACACGCTGCCGTCGTCGAGGTGCACCTGGCTCTTCGTCTGCTGACAGAGGCGATCCGCCCCCCAGCCGTGCGTCCTGAGTCGGGGAAGCGAGTCGATGGCCGCGACTGTGCGGGCAGCGTTCTCCTGCGTGCACTCGATGAGCACGTCCAGGTCGTTGCTGCCGATCGGGCGGTCGGGGATGTGCCAGCGCATCGCGGAGCCACCGACGACGATGAACCGAACTCCGAAGGTGGTCAGTGCCTCGACGAGCGGCTCGTTTCCCGGGAAGGTTGGAACGTCTGTCGGTTTCATGCCGCCCGATCTATGCGGCCCACCCAGACCCCTGAACAGCCCGGAGACCCGCCTCGAGGCCGGGACCGCGTTCAGGTGCGCTTTTGCGGAACGCAAGGCAAGCCGGTGGGCTCACGCGACTTGCCCTGGAGGAGCCTCCCGACGCTGGCCGCGTACGTCCGCAGATCCTCCGGCCGAGGCTCCAGCCGAGGGAACGAGGTCCCTCATCCGGGCCGGGTTCCCTGAATCCCGCGCCCCCCCGCCAGCAGCTTGATACTGGCCGGGCGTACCCTGTTCCGGCAGCCGGATCCGCGACTCGCCCGACGCGCCGTACTGGAAGCGCGCAGCGACCCCGTGGGGCGACGCCATGGCCGGGAAGGTCCGCGGGAGTCGGGATGGGGTGTTTCCTGCGCCTGTTCGGCTGTTCCGGCCGTTCTACGGGCATCGGCGCCACGGCTACTCTTCGCCACGGTGCAGGAGGCGGTCGATGTCCTGGAAGTGGATCCGGATGGCGTTCGACACGCGAGAGTGGGGCAGTGCACCGCGGGCACAGAGTCGGTAGACCGTGACCGGGCGGACGCGGAGCAGCTCGGCCACCTCCCGCACCGTCAGCAGCACCGGGCTGCGGACGAGACCCAGGCCCGTCGAGTTCTGCCGTGCGGGTGCCGTGCGGGAGGCCGTCCAAGCACTCCCAGCGTGTCCAACGGCTCCAGCGCCCCGGAGAGAATTCGCAGCGTTGGACACCCCCGGACGCACCTGGAGGCTCGGAGAGCCAATTCCCAAGCCGAGGGTCGCGGGTTCGACCCCCGTCTCCCGCTCAGTCGAAGCACCTGAAAGGCGGGCGGAAATCCCGCCCCCTTTCCCGGGTGGATCGTCGTCCCCGCCGTTCTGCCGTGGATCTGCCGTGCTGGAGGCGCTCGCGACGGCGACCCGCGGAACGAGCTCCGCCGTCTTCGCTTCGCCGAGGAGCCGCAGCTTGCCGAGCTCGGCCTGGAGATAGCCGGGAGCCAGATGGCCGTATGTCTCGGTCCTGAGCCGGAGGTCGCGGTGCCGGAGAAGCCTCTGGACGGCCACCGCGTCCGCGCCAGCATCTTCCCGTTCGCCCCGGGGAAGACGAGCGCGCTCGGCGAGCTGTCGATGGCGTGCCGGAGGAACGGCACGAGCTCCGGGTGGATGGGGATGGCGTCCGCGTGCCCCCCGTTCGTCGTCGCGCGTGCGCCGGAGCGCCGGACGAGGAGGAGGCCGCCGGCATCGTCGAGGGCTCCGCGCACCGATGCCGCAAACACGTGTGTGGCCATCACGACCCCGAGGACGCGGCCTTCTAACCGGGCTCCGGCGCGAAGAACCCGGTCTGTTCTTCTTGGATCCGGAGGGCGGGAGCGCGATGGTCCGTAACCAAGAAGCGAGCCGTCGCTACGCTTCAAATGGCGGGCTCTTTACAGCGCGGATACTCCTCGAAGTGATCAGGGGTGGACTCATGGCTCGACGGAAGGCCGCTGTGGCAGTTCGGCTCGTGGTCCTTGCCGCGCTGGCTGGCGTATTCACGCTGACCGCATGCAGTTCGTCGATGAGGTACACCTACGACCCAGGGGTGAACTTCTCGGGAGCGAAGACCTACCAGTGGGCGGCGCGGCCGCGTCTATACAGCTCGACGCAGGACGGCCTGCTGGAAGCAAACGTCCGCTTCAACGCGGACCGGGCCCTCGGGGCGAAGGGGTGGAACAAGGTGTCGGACCAGCCGGAACTGGTGTTCTCGATAGACGGTAACTACAAGTACGAGGTGGTGTCTGGCGTGCCTGGTAGTCATTGGGTGCTCAGCCAGCTCGAGTTGCGAGCCGCCCGCAGGGACGACGGCAGGGACGTATGGCGTGGCGCGGCGTCGGGCGAAATCGACACCAGCGCTACGTCAAGCGACCTCAGGGACGCCGTGAACGGAATCTTGTCGAGCTTCCCACCCAAGTAGCCAGGTGCCGCGCCGGATTGGTTGAGACCTCGATTGCGGGCGCAGGAGGTGTGTCCCCCCGACGGAGAGGGCCGCTTCATCCGGTAGGCGAGCCGTCCGTCGGGCAAGGCCGACAGCCGCTCCAGCGACAGGGGCCCCCGGGCGCCGTCGTTGCACAGCCGTTCGAGGCCCGTGCGAGACCCGCCGGGCCTTCACACCCGCTTGGTCGCCCTTCCCAATCAAGCATTTCGCGAACGCCTCGGGAGTTCGCGGGACGGATTGAGGGAAGGCTCCGGAGGCAACGCTCGTTCAGGACGCGGATCTTGCACGCGCCGTCATGCGTAGTTCCAGTTCGCCTCGCTTCCTCCGAGTCGTGAGCGGGGGCGACACGGACGAGTCGGTTCCTGCCGGCGGTATGCGGTGGGCGCGGTCGTCTTCGGGCGGGTCAGTACGTGGTCGGCTTCTCGCGCCGCACGTCGAACTGGCCCTCGATGCGGCAGGCTTCCCGTCGCTTGCCGCACTTGCCGCTGACATCAAAGGTCCCGCGGATGTGCGCGGCGTTCGACTCCTTCACCTCCAGCGTTCCCTTGTCGGAGTAGAACTCGGTGTGGGTGGCGCTCCGGGACCAGCGGCCGACCGCGTCCAGTGGCCGCAGGGTGTAGACGCCGACCTCTGCGTCGGGCGCCCTTCCGGTCACGTCGACCGCGAAGACCAGCTCGAAATTCTCGTCGGGGAGGTCCGTACGGAGCTGGACGACTAGCCGCTCGCCCGGCTCGGAGCCGCCCCTGGTCCGGCGCCCGCCGGCGCTGCGCGGGCCGTCGCCGACGGCCTCGAACGACTGGGCCCCGCTCACCTTCGCCTTGTAGGTTGAGCTGGGGGCCTCTCCCTTCGAGGACTCACCGCCAGAGGCGAGCGGACCCAGAGCGAGCGAGAGCGAGAGGATGCGAATCCAGGGCGGGGCATGACGCATGGGACCCCCTCGAGGGGAGAAATGGACCCGAGCTCGAGGCGGGGGCCCGTTCTGGCCGGACGGCACCGCGGGGTGCTTGACTCACCGCGCGGCATTTCGCAAGAGGCCCGCGAGGGGCAAGTGACGAAGCCCGGAGGCGCGCGGCCCGGTGTTTACCGCTGCGGAGGGTAGAGCAGTCCCATGCGGGGCGTCAGGGGGGTTAGCGGTTCAAGCCCGCTTGGTCGCCCACGAAGCCTGCATGAGGCGCGGTGTGGCTGCCGCTCGCTGTGACCATGCTGTCGGTCGCGATGAAGGTCCCGTGCCCGTGGACGGCGGCAGCGAAGTCCATTCCGGCGACGTCTGCGCCGCTCAGGCTTACCGATCGCTTATCCGGGCTGAACTTATAGCCGCTCAGCTTGGGCTGGACGGTGTAGCTCCCGTTGGCAAGGCCAGTGAAGCTGTAGCGGCCCGCGCTGTCCGTCGTCGTCGTGGCTTTGCGCGCGCCTCCCAGCGTCACCGTGACGCCCTGGCTCACGGCTCCGGACACGGTGCCCGAGATGGCGTGCGGCACGGCCGTGGCGGTGAAGTCCTGCCCAGCGACATCCGCGCCGCTCACCGAGACGGAGCGGCTCGCCGGGGCGAAGGTGAACCCAGCCAGCGAGGGCGTGACGGTGTAGCTGCCATTGGCGAGGCCAGTGAAGCGGTAGCGGCCCGCGCAGTCCGTCGTCGTCTTGGCGCTGCGCCCGCCGCCCAGCGTCACCGTGACGCCCCGGCTGACGGCGCCGGAGACCGTGCCCGAGATGACGTGCGGCACGGCCGTGGCGGTGAAGTCCTGCCCAGCGACATCCGCGCCGCTCACCGAGACCGACCGGCTCGCCGGGCTGAAGGTATAGCCGCTGAGCGAGGGCGTGACGGTGTAGCTGCCATCGGCGAGGCCAGCGAAGGCGTAGTGGCCGGTGCTGTCGGTCGTCGTCTTGGCGCTGCGCCCGCCGCCCAGCGTCACCGTGACGCCTTCGCTGACGGCGCCGGACACGGTGCCCGAGATGACGTACGGCAGGGCCGTGGCAGTGAAGTCCTGCCCAGCGACATCCGCGCCGCTCACCGAGACGGAGCGGCTCGCCGGGCTGAAGGTATAGCCGCTGAGCGAGGGCGTGACGGTGTAGCTGCCATCGGCAAGGCCCGTGAAGGCGTAGTGGCCGGTGCCGTCGGTCGTCGTCATGGCGCTGCGCCCGCCGCTCAGTGTCACCGTGACGCCTTCGCTGACGGCGCCGGAGACGGTGCCCGAGATGACGTGCGGCAGGGCCGTGGCGGTGAAGCCCTGCCCAGCGACATCCGCGCCGCTCACCGAGACGGAGCGGCTCGCCGGGGCGAAGGTGTAGCCGCTGAGCGAGGGCGTGACGGTGTAGCTGCCATCGGCAAGGCCAGCGAAGGCGTAGTGGCCGGTGCCGTCGGTCGTCGTCGTGGCGCTGTGCGCGCCTCCCAGCGTCACGGTGACGCCTTGGCTGACGGCGCCGGACACCGTGCCCGAGATGACGTACGGCAGGGCCATGGCGGTGAAGTCTTGCCCAGCGACGTCCGCGCCGCTCACCGAGACCGACCGGCTCGCCGGGCTGAAGGTATAGCCGCTGAGCGAGGGTGTGACGGTGTAGCTGCCATCGGCAAGGCCAGCGAAGGCGTAGTGGCCGGTGCCGTCGGTCGTCGTCGTGGCGCTGTGCGCGCCGCCCAGCGTCACCGTGACGCCTTCGCTGACGGCGCCGGACACGGTGCCCGAGATGACGTGCGGCAGGGCCGTGGCGGTGAAGTCCTGTCCGCCGACGTCTCCGCCGCTCACCGAGACGGAGCGGTT
Source organism: uncultured delta proteobacterium (assembly GCA_963776345.1). Classification (GTDB taxonomy): domain Bacteria; phylum Myxococcota; class Myxococcia; order Myxococcales; family Myxococcaceae; genus RPRB01. The sequence goes on from CAVZMH010000003.1 coordinate 13,216, forward strand.
CGGCGGGGTGAAAGTGTAGCCACTGAGCGACGGCGTGACGGTGTAGCTGCCGTTGCTGAGGCCCGAGAAGGCATAGTGGCCCGCGCTGTCGGTCGTCGCCGAGGCGGTGCGTGGCCCTCCGAGGGCCACGATGACGCCTTGACTCGCGGCGCCAGAGACGGTGCCCGAGATGGTCCAGGTTGGCGTTTCTTCTGAGCCACCACAAGCGCCGAGAGTGATGCTGAAGGCCAGGCAAGCGAAGCCAGCAACCCATCGGGACAATCTTGGGGCGCGCATGAGGTCCCTCTTTTTGTCTCGGTTCCTCGGCGCTCGATGCTCTAGGAATCCGGGGACTTGTGCGTCTTGGCCTGCATTTCCAGAGCCGATTCGTCTCCAGAGGAAGGCCGCCAAGAGCGCGCGAAGGAATTGCGTCTGCGAGGTATTCCGGCTCGACCAAATGCATTTGATGCGCTTGGTCGGATCGATGCCGTCACACCGGAGGTCGAAAATAGGTGCAGAGCGTGCTGCGGCGCGCGATGGCCCGCGCCAGGGTTGTCCTCGGTTACTGCCACGTCACATGGGCGACGCAAATCCTCGACGCCGCCGGCCGCCGCGCCGCGTTCGGTCCGTTCGATGCGGATGAGGACGCTCCGAGAGTTCAGGCGCGTCAATTCTCGACCCGTGGTGCCATCGCCCGCCTGCTCGACGGGTGCCCCCCGTGATGGGCTTCTCAAGCCGAGGGTCGCGGATTTCGACCCCCGTCTCCCGCTCAGTCGAAGCACCGTGAGAGCCGTATCTCCTCTGCCGGCACTCCGGACAGACACCCGGCGGTCTCGCTCAGGGCGTCACCGACACAGGGGTGGTGGCGGAATTCCCCAGGGAGTCCTGGACGCTCACGACGTCGGTGACGCTGGGGGTGGTGCCCGCGGTGTAGGCGCCGGTGCCGGGATCGATCGACCCGCCCGAGGCGTTGGTCGACAGGGACCAGGTGAAGCCGGTCCCGCTCCCGCCGCTGGCGGTGAAGGTCGCCGAGGTCGAGACCGGGACCGTGGCCGGACCGCTGATGGACACGCCTGGCCCGACCGCCACGTTCTGGGTGGCGGCGTTGCCGAGCGAGTCGACGACCCGGACCACGTCGGTGACGCTCGGGGTCGCGCCAGCGGTGTAGGCGCCGGTGCCGGCGTTGATCGACCCGCCCGAGGCGTTGGTCGACAGGGACCAGGTGAAGCCGGAGCCGCTGCCGCCGCTGGCGGTAAAGGTCGCCGACCCTCGCGGAGCGATGGTGGCCACGCCGGAGATGGAGACCCCTGACCCAACCGTCACGTTTTGGGTGGCGGCGTTGCCGAGCGAGTCGACCACCCGGACCACGTCGGTGACGCTGGGGGTGGGGCCGGCGGTGTAGGCGCCGGTGCTGGCATTGATGGATCCGCCCGAGGCGTTGGTCGACAGGGACCAGGTGAAGCCGGAGCCGCTGCCGCCGCTGGCGGTGAAGGTCGCGGCCCCCCCGGGCGCGATGGTGCCTACGCCGGAGATGGAGACGCCCGCCCCGACGGCCACGTTCTGGGTGGCAGCGTTGCCGAGCGAGTCGACGACCCGCACCACGTCCGTGACGCTGGGGGTGGGGCCGGCGGTGTAGGCGCCGGTGCCGGCATTGATGGATCCGCCCGAGGCGTTGGTCGACAGGGACCAGGTGAAGCCGGAGCCGCTGCCGCCGCTGGCGGTGAAGGCCGCCGACCCCCGCGGCGCGATGGTGGCCACACCGGAGAGGGAGACCCCCGGACCGACCGTCACGTTCTGGGTGGCAGCATTCCCGAGCGAGTCGACCACCCGGACGACGTCAGTGACGCTGGGGGTGCCGCCCGCGGTATAGGCGCCGGTGCTGGCATTGATGGACCCGCCCGAGGCGTTGGTCGACAGGGACCAGGTGAAGCCGGAGCCGCTGCCGCCGCTGGCGGTAAAGGTCGCCGACCCGCGAGGAGCGATCGTCGTCGCTCCGGAGATGGAGATCCCTGACCCGACGGCCACGTTCTGGGTGGCAGCGTTGCCGAGCGAGTCGACGACCCGGACCACGTCGGTGACGCTCGCCGTCGCGCCAGCGGTGTAGGCGCCGGTGCTGGCGTTGATCGACCCGCCCGAGGCGTTGGTCGACAGGGACCAGGTGAAGCCGGTGCCGCTCCCTCCGCTGGCGGTGAAGGTCGCCGTCCCATGAGGAGCGATGGTCGTCACTCCGGAGATGGAGACGCCTGCCCCGACCGTCACGTTCTGGGTGGCAGCATTGCCGAGCGAGTCGACCACCCGGACCACGTCGGTGACGCTCGCCGTCGCGCCAGCGGTGTAGGCGCCCGTGCTGGCGTTGATGGACCCTCCCGAATTGTTGGTCAACAGGGACCAGGTGAAGCCGGTGCCGCTCCCTCCGCTGGCGGTGAAGGTCGCCGTCCCACGAGGAGCGATGGTGGTCACTCCGGCGATGGCGACGCCCGCTCCCACCGCTACGTTATGGGTGGCAGCGTTGCCGAGCGAGTCGACGACCCGGACCACGTCGGTGACGTTCCCCGTGGCGCCGGCGGTGTAGGCGCCCGTGCTGACGTTGATGGATCCGCCCGAGGCGTTGGTGGACAGCGACCAGGTGAAGCCGGCCCCGCTGCCGCCGCTGGCGGTGAACGTCGCCGACCCGCGAGGAGCGATGGTGGCCACTCCGGCGATGGCGACGCCCGCCCCCACCGTCACGTTCTGGTTGGCACCGTTGCCGAGGGAATCGACGACCCGGACCACGTCGGTGACGTTGGGGGTGGCGCCGGCGGTGTAGGCGCCGGTGCTGGCGTTGATCGACCCGCCCGAATTGTTGGTCGGCAGCGACCAGGTGAAGCCGGTGCCGCTCCCTCCGCTGGCGGTGAAGGTCGCCGACCCTCGCGGAGCGATGGTGGCCACGCCGGAGATGGCGACCCCCGCCCCGACCAGGACGTTCTGGGTGTCCGCGTTGCCGAGGGAGTCGACGACCCGGACCACGTCGGTGACGTTCCCCGTCGCGCCGGCGGTGTAGGCGCCGGTGCTGGCGTTGATCGACCCGCCCGAGGCATTGGTCGACAGGGACCAGGTGAAGGCGGCCCCGCTGCCGCCGCTGGCGGCGAAGGTCGTCGCCCCGCGAGGAGCGATCGTCGTCACTCCGGAGATGGTGACTCCGGGTCCGACCGTGACGTTGCGGGTCGCAGCGTTGCCGAGCGAGTCGACGACCCGGACCACGTCGGTGACGCTCCCCGTCCCGCCGGCGGTGTAGGCGCCCGTGCTGGCGTTGATGGACCCGCCCGAGGCGTTGGTCGAGAGGGACCAGGTGAAGCCCACCCCGGTGCCGCCGCTGGCGGAGAAGGTCAGAGGTCCCCTCGGGGGCGCGCTTGCCGTCGCGGGCGAGATGACCACGGGGGCGAGCACGGTCGTCGCCGGTGAGGTGGTGGCGGCCGCGGTGAGCGCGGTCCCGGTGTTCGCTGCAGTGCCGTTCGCGGTCGCGGTGAAGGTGAGAGTTCCCGCCCCCGACGGCGTGCAGGTGAAGGTGAATGGCACGGTGGAGTTGGCGGCGACGGCCGAGGAGGCCGGGGAGGCGGTGGAGCAGGAGGCGGCCGCCGATCCGGTCACGGTGGTGAAGGTCGGAGTGACCGAGACCCCGTTCGCCGACGCGCCACCCGCCACCGCGGTGTTGCGGACGTTCGCGGTCAGGGAGATCACCTGTCCGGCGTTGACCGGAGACGGGGGCTGCGAGGCGAAGGTCACGGCGAGGGCCGCCGGCGCCTGGATCGTCGTCGCCGGGGACGTGGTGGCGGCTGCGGTCAGCGCGGCTCCGGTGTTCGCCGCCGTCCCGTTCACCGTGGCGGTGAAGGTCAGCGTGCCCGTGGTGAGCGGAGTACAGGTGAAGGTGAACGGCAGCGAGGCGCCGCCGACGATGGACGAGGCGCCCGGACTGGCCGTGGTGCAAGAGGCGGTCGCGCCGAGCGTCCCGGTGACGGAGGGAGTGACGGTCACGTTGTTCGCGGCGGCTCCGCCCGCCCCGGCGGTGTTCGACACCGTGACCGTGAGCGCCAGGGGTTGCCCGACGCTCGCGGTGGCGGGCGGCTGGGCCGCGAAGCTGGCCGCCAGCGCGGCCCGCTGCTGCACCACGATCGAGGCGGCCGTCAGGTTGGTGTTGTTGAACACGCCTGGCACGTTGGCGTCCTCCCAGGTCGCCGAGCCGGCCAGGGCCAGTGTTTGCGCGGTCGCCGGTGCGGTGCAGTTGCTCCACACCAGGGTCTGGGTTGCCGCGATGTTGTTGATCGGGAACGCCGGTGGCGTCCCGCAGGGCGGGGAGTAGCTGGTCGTGGCGGCGGTCACGTTCGCCGCAGCCCCGCCCGACTTGGTGAGCGTGAGCGTGATCGAGAAGGTCTGTCCCGTGCTCAGGGTGGGGGGCGTCGTGGTGATGCTCGTTGCGGTCACCAGGGCGGCGGCGACGACCGGGACGGCCGCCGAGGCGGGGCCCGCGGTCCGGACCGTCCCGGTGTTGGTGTCCACCCAGGTCGCGGAGCCCGCGAGGTTGAGCGTCTGGGGGGTCGCGGGCGCGGTGCACCCGGACCAGGTGAGGTTCAGGGTGGCGCCGATGGCGTTCACCGGCGTCGCCGGGGCGGTGGTGCAGGTCGTGCCGGTGAGCGACACGCCGGTCACGTTGGCCGTGCCCGTCCCGGTCTTGGTCAGGGTCAAGGTGACGGTGAATCCCTGCCCGACGCTGAGGGTCGAGGGCGAGGTCGTCAGCGCGGTGGCCGTGACCGCCGCCGGGGTCTGCACGTTCACCGTGGAGCTCGCGGAGTTCGACGTCACCACAGTGGACGGGCTGTTGGCGTCAGTGCCGGAAGCGGAGGCCGAGGGCGTGAGGGTGCCCGCCGCGGCCGAGGAACAGTTCGCGTAGAGGAAGACCACCGGAGCTCCGAGCGCGACCGTGGCCGATGCGGGAGAGGGTGCGGCGCACCCGGTGATCGCGGTGGGCGTGACCGCCACTGCCGGCGCCCCGCCGGTGTTGCTCACCGCGAGGCTCAAGGTGAAGACCTGGCCGGTGTTCACGGTGAAGGGCTGGCCGGTGGGAACCGGAGGCGTCCGCGCCGGGGTGAGGCTGGCGACCAGCGTCGGCGGAGACTGGACGGTGGACGACGCCGCGGGCTGCGCGGTGATTGCGTCGCCGGAGAACCCGTCGGTGCCGCTCGCGGTGACCCGAAAGCCGAGGTGCCCCGAGGAGAGGCCCGGGGTCAACGCCGGATTGTAGGTCCAGGTGATGTTGACGGTCTGTCCGGCGGCGAGCACGGCGGGCGGCGCCGGAGTGGGGCCCGTGGCCAGCGTGGCGTTCGCGCCATCGGTGGAGGTCACGCTGGGCGTACTCACTGCGAAGCTCCGGACGTCAGCGAGCCCGGGGTTCGTCACCGTCAGCGTCAAGGTGATGGGCTGGCCGACGCTGACCGTCGCCGGCGCGGCGGACAGCGAGGCGTTCATCCCCGCCGCACCGATGGTGAAGTTGCCCGAGGTGGCGACGGCGGAAGCCACCAGCACGCCCGAGTTGGCGTCGTTTCCGCTCGCGCTCGACGAGAACCGCACCGTGCCCGGCGTGCTGCCGGCCACGAAGGTCCAGGTGAAGGGGGTGCTCGCCCCCGGGAGGAGCGAGTCGACGGACGCCGGGATTGGTCCCGTTCCGGTCTTCAGAGCTGCGAGCCCGCCCGGCGCCACCGTGGGCGCAGCAGGGATCAGGTTCCTCACCGCCGCCCCGCCCGAGTTGGTCACCGTCATCGTGACCGTGAACTCGCGGCCGAAGGCGGCGGCTCCGGAGGAGGGGAGGCTCGCAGTCAGGGCCGCCGGGGGCACCACCGTGACCGCCGCCGGGGTCGCCGGGTCGGTGACGCCGGTGATGGTGGTGCCGGAGAAGCTGTCGGTCGCGTGGACCGAGCCTGCAAACGCCAGCGTCCCCGCGCCGGTGGCGGTGTAGGTCCAGCTGAAGGTTCCCGATTCTCCCGGGCCCAGCGTGGCGATCGAGGCTGGATCGGGCCCGGTGGACGGGTCCGCCGTGCCGGTCCCGCTCACCGTGAGAGGGGCGGGTGCGGCGCCGGTGGCCGCGGTGGTCCCGGTATTGGTCACCGTCACCGTGACGGTGATCGACTGGCCCACGCTGACCGTCGCCGGCGTGGCCGCGATCGTCGCCGAGATCGAGGAAAGGGCAGTGCCCTCCACCGTGAAGGCATTCGGAAGCTCACCGGAGCTGCCGAACGGTCCCTGGACGCGCAGCGTCTTGAGCCCGGGGGACAGCCCGGCCGGCACGGTGGCGGTGAGCGTCTGCTCGTCGACCCGGTGGACGTCGAGGAGCGCCTGGTCTCCCAGCCAGGCCTGGAAGGTCTCGTCCACGGTGGGTGCACCGCCGGACGCGGGCTGGACGGTACGGACGGAGAACCCGGTGCCGTGGATCACCACCGGCGTGGCGTTGGCTGCGAAGCCGCGGCTGGGCGTGACCGACGTGGGCGTCGGGTTGGGGGAGTCGGAGCCCCCGCACCGGGCGAGGGCGACGACCGCGAGAAGGAAGGAAAGCCCGCGCCTAGTCGACATCGAAGCGATACCCGAGCAGAGCGAAGAACGTCGTGCTGGACCCGCTCAGCGTCGAGAGCCCCGCATCACCGACCCAGGTCAGGCGGAGCTCGAGGAACAGGGCGCCCGGCCCGAGGCGCGGGCCGGCGGAGAGTGAAAGGCTCGCCGCCGGAGCGATCCCGCTCTGGCTGACCGAGGGCTGGCCCTCCAGCCGGGCGGTGTTGGAGACCAGACTGCCCCCCGCGCCGGTGCTCGCCCAGAGCATCCAGCTCCCTGCGAAGGGCAGCCGATAAGCGAGCGAGAGCAGGAAGGGGAGATAGTTCTGCGTTGCGTCGTAGGTCGCGGGCGCGCCGCCGACGGTCGGGGTGCTCGACTGCGAGAGCGTCCACCAGCTCACGTCGAGCACCAGGCCGAGCTGCGTGCGGCCGAAGCGCGTCCACACCCCGCCTTCGACCCCGACGGCCGGCCCGACAGCGCCTCCCACGGCCATCCCGGCCTTCAGCCCCAGCGAGACGGAGAGGCGACTCGCCAGAAGCTCCAGGTCCAGCTTGGTGGAGACGGCGCCCGCCTGGATGACCACCGGGTCGAGCGTGTCCTCCGAGACCCGGGGCGGGCGGTAGGGCAAGGCCCAGTGGCCCGGGCTGACGGCCAGGGCTTCCGAGAACTCACCTCGTCCCGCCGAGCCCACCGGAACCTCGTTCGCGGGATTGCCGAAGGCGTCGACCACCTCGATCGCGAGGACCTCCAGCTTCCCCGGGGTGGACCCGTCCGCGCGGATCGGCCCGTGCGGGACGACGGTGACCTTCGCCGCAGCCGGAGGCGCGATGGGGACGGTGGCGGTGGCCACAGCCCGCCCCGCGACGACGGTGATCATCATCGAGGTCTGCGGGGTGCCCGGAGGCACGGAGATCGGCAAGCGGTAGACGCCGGGCTCGAGGCGGACCGGCGCTCCGATCGTCGCCACGTCCGACTCCAGATCCAGGGCCCAATCGGTCAGATTGCCGGCGGAATCCCGGAGACGAACGGTCACCGATGCCGGAGCTCCGGTGCCGGCCGCGGGGCTGGCCGGGTCCTGGGCGATCTCGATCGTGACCGGCGGGCCCGCGGTACGTGCCAGGGAGCTCGAGACCGGCGGCTCCGACCCGAAAGCGACCTCCACCGCGTCACTCCTGGTCTCCCCGCCCGGCACGCTCCAGCGCCCGCGCCAGACTCCAGGTCCGAGCGGATCGACGCGGGTGATGGTTCCGGTGTCCGGTCGGAGCTCCGGCGCGCTTCCACGGCGGGGAGCGCCGCGCTCGTCGATGGCGAAGACGTAGACCAGCACCTCGGCCTCGCGCTCGGCAGGCGCGGACGTGGGCTCGACCATCGCCAGGGTCACGGGCCGCGCGGAGAGGGCGGCATCCGGAGCCGCGGCGACGCGAACCACCGAGAATCCGCAGGCGCGCTGGCTCACCGCGGCGACGATCATCACTGGCGGGGAATCGGGGTCGGCGGTGAGCTCCGCCATCACCGCGCCTGGGCTGACACCGACCGGCGGGCCGACCGTTCCGCTGCTGCTGCGGACCTGGATGCCGGAGAGGCTGGTGGGGACGTTGGCGGGAATCCGGACCCGGGCCTGGCGTGAGCCGGCGGGGAGGGTCGCCGGCGTCACCGTCATCGCCAGGTCGCAGCCGCTCGGGGCGGCCCTCGCGGCGCCGGAGGCCCCGGCCAGCGCGGCCGCGGCCAGCGCCACGGCGATCCGGGCGACCGCAGGCGTTGCTGCGCGTTCCACGAGAGGCCCTTTCCACCTCGACAGAGACGTCCCCGTCGGGCCGACCGCGCCCGGTCCTTCATGATGAACTCGTGGACGCCGGGATGGAATATGGGTAGTTCTGACCCAGCCCCCGCGTTGCTCGGGCCAGAGGTGGCCAACTGCAGCCTCGGCGTTCCACCGCTGCCGCGGGCTGGGGTTCCGCTACTTCCGGCCTCTCCAGCCAGCCCGCTTGAGCGTGTTGTACATGGTGGGGAGCGAGACCTTCAGCTCCTTCGCCAGCGAGGCGGCGCTCTTTCCGCCCTCGACCTGCTTGCGGAACTCCACCGCCTGCTCGTCGGTGAACTTGAACGCCCGGCCGCGCTTCTTCGGGCCGCCGTCCCGGGCCTTCGCGCCGCGCGCGGGCCGTCCACGCGGGGCGGGGTGGCCGTCGAACAGCTGCCCCGCCTGCTCGACGATGCGCTGGAGCTGGTTCTTCAGCACCGTGTTCTCGTTCACCAGGCTGCGGACGGCGTGCTCCAGGTTCTGGAGCGCGGCGCTGATCGCGTTCATCCGGTCGGGCATTCTTGGCATGGCGCGCACATTACACTGAATCGCAAGAATGGAAGAAAGGAAATCCTCAGTTTTCTAAATTTCGACCGGAATGAAAGTGATACTCGGCGCTTCACTCTAAAGTTTTCATTGACCTCCGGTAGGTCAATCCCTAGAGGTGCGCTGGTCATGAGTGTGCGCGTCGTCCGGCTCGGCTCTCCTCGCGTACCCGGGGAGGGGCTGCGCATCGGCACGGTGCGCCGCCCGCCCCGCGGCGTGCGGAAGGAGCAGACCGCCTCCCGGGATTTCTATGACCTCTGGTTTCCGGTGCTCGCGCCCTCGGCGGAGACCATGGGCGCCTTCCGGAGAGAGATGAGCGACCCGGCCTGGCGCAGGTTCACCCGGGCGTACCGGAAGGAGATGGCGAGGCCGGACGCGAGCCATGCGCTCGACCTCCTGGCCGCGCTATCCCACCGGACCAGCTTCTCGGTGGGCTGCTACTGCCAGGACGAGCGCCGCTGCCACCGCTCGATCCTGCGCGGGCTGCTCGAGGAGCGCGGCGCGTCGCTGGCCTGAGGCGTCGTCAGGGGCCCCCTTCGGTGAAGAAGTACTGGTGCTGGCCGTCGCGGGTGATGAGCACCCGCTTCCCGTCGCGCTCGCCGATCACCCACTCGAAGCCCGAGCGGCGAGGAGAGAGTTCACTCCGCGGCCAGCGCCGGTCCGGGCGAGACCCGGGCTGCTCGCAGCGCCGGCTGGACGCTGGCGAGGAGCGCGGTCAGCAGCAGCAGGCCCAGGGCCCCTCCGAGCGTGGGGAGGTCGAGCGGGTCCACGCCGAACAGCAGGCCGGTGAAGCTGTGGGCCCCCGCCGCGCCCATGGCCGTCCCGACCGCGGCGCCCGTCCCGACCCAGCGCAGCCCGGCGCGAAAGACCGAGGCCGCCTGTGCGGCCGGCGTGGCCCCGAGCGCGCTCCGGATGGCCAGCTCGCGCCGCCGCTGGACCTGGGCGTACGCCAGCACCGCGTAGAGGCCCGAGAGGCAGAGGGCGAGCGCGGCGGCGGCGAACAGCTCGAGCAGCCGCATCCCCGAGCGCCGGGACGAGAGCACGCCCGCGAGCAGCGCGTCCCCGGGCTGCACCGGCGAGACGGGGACGTCCGGGTCGACGGCGTGGACGGACTCCACCACCCGCCGGGCGAGCCCGGGTCCGCCCCGCCCGGAGCGCAGCAGCACCGAGAGGCCGGTCGCGAGGTTGGGCGCCACCGGTCCCGGCACCTGGTAGAGCGGGGCGTAGAGCGTCCCGGCGGGCGGCTCGTCCAGCGACTCGTGCTTCACGTCTCCCACCACACCGACGACGCGGTAGTCCACGGCCGGCTCGGCGGCGAAGCTGACGTGGAGCGATCGCGCCGAGCGGGCTCGCCCCCGGCCAGTACCGTCGGGCCAGGGCCTCGTCGACCACCACCACCCGCGGGTGGAGCGCATCGTCCTCGGGCCCGAAGCCGCGGCCCTCGCGCACCGCGATGCCGGCCACCTCGAAGTAGGCCGGGCTCACCCAGCGGGTCTGCGCTCCGGGCTGCGCGGTGCGAAGGGGCGCTGGCCGGTCCAGGATGTCGAAGTCCGTCCGGCTGTTCACCCCGCTCAGCGGGAGCACGTTGACCAGCGCGAGCCGCGCATCCGGCTCCTCGCCTCCTAGCCGGTCGCGGAGCGCATCGTGGAAGTCCCGCAGGGCGGCCGGCGTCCGGTAGCGCGCGCCGGGGAACGAGACCCGGGTGACCGAGAGTCCGGCGGTGCGCAGGCCCGGGTCGACGCCGAGCAGCGCCGACTCGCTTCGCCACAGGAGCCCCACCGCCACCAGGAGCACACCCGCCAGCGCCGCCTCGGTCCCGACGAGCGTGGCGCGTAGCCGGAGCGCGACCCGTCCCGCGGTGGCGTGCGAGCCCAGGTCCGAGGAGGCCCGGGGCGTGGAGGCCGCCGCCGCCGCGCCTGCCACGAGGAGCGTCGTGACCAGGAGGAGCAGCCCGGCCGCGTAGAGCGCGACGCGCCAGTCCAGACCCAGCTCGGCGAGGCGGGGCAGATCCGCCGGTGCGAGCCGCCGGAGAACGTCCTGCCCCAGCCACGCCAGGGCGAGACCGAGCGCCGCGCCGGACCCGGCGAGGACGGCGCTCTCCACGGCCAGGTCCGCCAGCAGCGCTCGCCGGCTCGCCCCGAGCGCCCAGCGCACTGCGAGCTCCGCGCGGCGTGCCGCGACCCGCGAGAGGAAGAGGCTCGAGAGGTTGGCGGTGGCGATGAGGAGGAGCACCAGCCCGGCCGCGCCGAGCAGGAGCAGCCCGGTCCGGTACGCGCCGACCCACTCCTCGAGGAGCGTCCGGACGCGGGGCGGGGCGAGCTTGGCGTCCTCCTCGGGGTAGCGCGCGGCCAGGTCCGCGGTGATTCCCGCCAGCTCCTGGCGGGCCTCGACGACGGTGGCCCCAGGCCCGAGGTGGCCGATGACGCGCAGGAAGTTCGAGCCCCGCTCGTTCCGGCGCGGGTCGGCCGCGGCGCGGAGCGGCCCGAGCAGCTCGGTGGAGAGGTTGGGGAGGGAGAACGTCTCGGGCAAGACGCCCACCACCGTGGTCGGCTGCCCGTCGAGCGTCACCGTCGCTCCGAGCACCGAGGCCGACCGCCCGAACCGCTCGACCCACAGCCGGTGACCGAGGAGCACCACCGCGGGGCGGGAGGGGTCGTCGTCTGCGGGCTCGAGCATCCGGCCCAGCGCGGGTGAGACCCCGAGCAGCGCGCCCAGCTCGCCCGAGGCCCGGACCCCGGTGAGACGCAGCGGAGGTCCGTTCCCGGTCAGGTTCGCGCCCCAGGTGGCCAGCCCCACCAGCGTGTCGAGGCGGGTGCTCCGGTGGCGGGTGTCCTCGAGGTTCGGGAGGGAGAAGAAGGCGCGGTCGCGATCGGTGCGCGTGGACCAGATCCACACCAGGCGGGACGGATCGCGGAAGGGCAGTGCGCGCAGGAGGACTCCCTCGATGCCGGTGGCGATGACCGCGTTGGCCGCGATGCACAGCCCGAGCGTCAGGACCACCCCGGCGGAGAACGCCGGCGCGCGCGCGATGCGGCGCAGGGCCGACCGGACTTCCAGGCGGAGGAGCGACATCCGAACCTCACCTGCGAGCAACGCCTCCCGGGGGCCGAGCAAGCTCCGGGCCGCTGGCAAGCGCCCGAGGCGATTCGGGTGGGCCGGGGACGGGGTGTGCAATCCTGGGATGGCCGGTCCCGCCAGCGAGGCCTCAGGAGGACGGCAGGCTCGCCTCCCGTGGCGGCGCGACCCGTGGCAGCCGCAGCCGGGCGTCGCACCCGCGGCGGCCCGCGGCGTTCCGCAGGGTGAGCGTGCCCCGGTGCGCCTCGGCAATCTGCCGGCAGAGCACCAGCCCGATGCCCGAGCCCTCCGGCTTGGTGGTGTAGAAGGGCACGAAGAGGTTGCGCGAATCGAGCAGGCCGGGGCCCTCGTCGGAGACCACCAGCTCCACCTCGCCCGGGGCCTCCTCCCAGCCGATGGTCACCGCACCCCCGGTCTCGCTGGTCGCCTCCACCGCGTTCTTGAGCAGGTTGATGAGGAGCTGCTCCAGCTGGTCCGCATCGCCCCGGATCCACGCCGCCGGCCCGGGCACCACCCGCACGGCGGGGGTGCGGTCGAGCGCCGTCACCCGCTGCACCAGGGCGGGCACGCTCACCGGGGCGAGCGTGGGGGGCGGGAGCCGGGCGAGCCGGGCGTAGGCGGCCAGGAAGCGCGAGAGCGCCTCGCTCCGCCGCGCCACTACGGTGAGTCCCGAGCGCACGTCGTCCACCCATTCCGAGGGGTCTCCCTTCCCCAGCACCGCCTGCAGGCTGGCGGCGATGCTCTGGATGGGCGCGAGCGAGTTGTTGATCTCGTGGCTCAGCACCCGGACGATGCGCTGCCAGGCCGCGCGCTCCTCCTCGCGCACCACGCGGCGGAGATCGGCCAGCACCATGAGGGTGTGCGGCAGGCCCTCGCGGCGGAACTGCGAGCGGCGGAGCTCGTACGGGCCGCCCTGGCCGCCGAAGTCGGTGTCCACCCGCCGCGGCGTCTCGCCCTGCAGCAGGCTCCCCATCCCCAGCGAGTCCGCGTCGCGGCCCAGGAGCTGCGAGGGTGGACGCTGGAGCAGCCGGGCCCCGGCACGGTTCACCAGCCGGAGGGCGCCGGTGCCGTCGAAGGCGAAGATGCCGACGTCGATCTCCTCCAGCACCTGCCCGAGCAGCGCGCTGGCCTCCAGCTCGCCCAGGCGCTCGGTGCGGAGCTGGTCCCCCAGCGCGTTGACCTCCCAGAGCACCTCCCCCAGCGGGTCGGTGCGGTCGGCGTCACGGCCTCGGACCGAGTAGTCGCCCTCGCGCAGCGCGGAGACGAGGTTGCTCAGCGTCTTCAGACGGCGGATGAGCCGGGTCCGCAGCTGGACGATGACCACCAGCGAGACCGCCAGCGCCGCGACGACCAGCAGCACCCGCACCGGCCGCTGCGGGAGCGCGCGCCCGGCCAGCACCGCCGCCAGAACGAGGCCGGGCAGGGCCGCCCCGAGCGCGCCCAGCGCGAGTCGCCGCTCCAAGGTGAAGAATCGACCCATGTCCGGCCCCAGGGCCGACAGAATGCCAGCTCAGCTGGCCTTCAGCCCGTACTGCTGGAGCCGCCGGTACAGCGCACTGCGCGAGAGCCCGAGGAGCTTCGCCGCGTCGCTGACGCTGCCATCGGTCCGGCCGAGCGCGCGCTGGATGAGGTAGCGCTCGGCATCCTCCAGGGTCATGTCCTCGACCCGGGCGCCGCCCTCGCGCGGGCGCAGCACCAGATCCTCCGGGGTGAGCTCGGCCCCGCGGGCCATCAGCACCGCGCGCTCCACGCAGTGCTCCAGCTCCCGGACGTTCCCCGGCCACGGGTACTCGAGCAACGCCTTGAGCGCCGCAGCCCCGAAGCGCTGCACCGGCTTCCGATAGCGCGCGGCCTGGGCGGCGAGGAAGGCGCTGGCCAGGGCGGGGATGTCCTCGCGGCGGTCGCGCAGCGGCGGGAGCACCACCTCCACGGTGTTCAGCCGATAGAGCAGGTCCTCGCGGAAGGCGCCGGACTTCACGCCGGCGTGCAGGTCGGCGTTGGTGGCGGCGAGGACGCGGGTGTCCGCACGGCGGACGCGGCTGCTCCCCACCGGGTGGAACTCGCCGGTCTGGAGCACCCGCAGCAGCTTGCCCTGCTGGCCGAGCGGCATGTTCGCCACCTCGTCCATGAACAGCGTGCCCTGGTCGGCGAGCTCGAAGCAGCCGGTGCGATCCGTCTTGGCATCGGTGAACGCGCCCTTCACGTGGCCGAAGAGCTCGCTCTCGAAGACGCCCTCGCTCAGCGCCCCGGCGTTGACCGGGACGAAGGGCTTGCCGGCGCGGTGGCTCATCCCGTGGATGCGCCGGGCGACCACCTCCTTGCCGGTCCCGTGCTCTCCGGTGATGAGCACGTTGGCGTCCGAGGCGGCGATGCGGTCCACCAGCTCCAGCACCGCCCGCATCGCCCGGGACTCGGCGACCATCCCCGGCGCCCGGGTCTGCAGCCGCTCGTTCTCCGCGGAGAGCCGGCGGGTGCACTTGAGCGCGTCGCCGAGCTCCACCTGGCTCCGCAGCGTCGCCACCAGCCGGGTGTTGTCCCAGGGCTTGCTCACGTAGTCGCGCGCGCCACCCCGCATCGCGTCCACCGCGCCCTCCACGCTCCCCCAGGCGGTCATCACCACCACCGGGAGCGACGGGTCGAGCTGCCGGAGCCTCGCCAGCAGCTCGAGGCCCTCGCGGCCCGAGGTGGTGTCGCGGGCGTAGTTCAGGTCCATCAGCACCACGTCCACGTCCTCGGTCTCCACGGCGCCCAGCACTCCGGCCGGCGAGCTGGTGGGCACCACGGCGAAGCCGCTGGCCTTGAGCAGCAGCCGGAGGGCCTCCACCACGTCCGGCTGGTCGTCGGCGACCAGGATGCGGGGCTGGGCGAGCGACACGGTGCGCCTCTTCCTAGTCCCGGAGCCAGCCGTCGGCCATGTGGAGGGTCCGTCTTCCGTGGGCGGCGTTGTCTGCACTGTGCGTCACCTGGACGATGGTGGTGCCTTCGGCGTTGAGACGACGGAACAGCCCCATGATTTCCGCCGCCTGCTCCGAGTGCAGGTTTCCGGTGGGTTCGTCGGCCAGGAGCAGGCTGGGCTCGTGGATGATGGCTCGTGCCACGCCCACCAGCTGCTGCTGCCCGCCCGAGAGCTGGGAGGGGTAGAGGTCTTTCTTCCCCACGATGCGGAACCGGTCGAGGGTGTCCGCCACCCGGGCCTGGATCTCCTTCCGGGAGAAGCCGCGGTAGCCGAGCGGGACCTCGAGGTTCTCGGCCACCGTCAGGTCGTCGAGGAGGTGGTACCGCTGGAAGACGAAGCCCACGTGACGGCGGGCGAGCCCCTGGCGCTCACGGGCCGACATCCGGTCCACCTGCTGTCCGTCCAGCTGGTACTCGCCGGTCCAGTCGGCGTCGAGCATGCCCAGGACGGCCAGCAGCGTGCTCTTGCCCGCGCCCGAGGGTCCCATGAGGGTGAGGAAGTCGCCCCGCTCGACGACCAGGTTCACGTTGCGGAGCAGGAAGAGCGACCCGGTTCCCGACTTCACCGACTTCTCGAGCCCGTGGACGCGGATCACTGCCAGCGGCTCCCCTGGCAGCCCATCCTCGCCACGCGCTCGGGCCGGGGCTCGTTCCAGAGCGCCTGCACCGCCCAGCCGGTCGCGGCGGCCGCGTGCTCCAGCGGCCTGGTGCGGACGCTGCGCGCCACGGCGGCCAGCGCGGGATCCTCCGAGAGCCGGACGCCCGCGGCGAGCAGCACGGTGGTGACCAGCAGCACCAGCGCTCCCCTGCGCTCTCGCGAGGGCTCCATGACCACTTACCCGAGCACGCTCGCGGCATCGTCCTCCACCACCCGGCCGTCGAAGAGGCTCACCGAGCGGGTGGCCAGCTTCGCGTGCCCGAGGTCGTGGGTGACCATGCACAGCGTGGCGCCGCCGGCGTGCAGCTCGCGCAGGAGCTCCATCACCGCCTGGCCGTTCTTCGAGTCGAGGTTGCCGGTGGGCTCGTCGGCGAGCAGCAGGAGCGGGTCGCCGGCGACGGCCCGGGCCACCGCCACGCGCTGCTGCTGTCCGCCGGAGAGCTGGCCGGGGAGGTGCTTGCGCCGGTGCGCCATGCCCACCCGCTCCAGCGCGCTGTCCACCCGCCGCTTTCGCTCCGCCGCGGGCAGGCCCCGGTAGGTCAGCGGCAGCTCCACGTTCTCGAACACCGTCAGGTCGCCGATGAGGTTGAAGCTCTGGAAGATGAAGCCGATCTGACGATTGCGGACCCAGGCGCGCTGCGAGGCGCTGAGCCCGGAGACGGGACGGCCGTCGAGCAGGTAACTGCCGGAGCTCGGGGTGTCGAGCAGGCCGAGGATGGCGAGGAGCGTCGTCTTGCCCGAGCCGGAGGGCCCGACGATGGCCACCCACTCGCCCTGGTGCACCGTCATGTGCACGTTGGAGAGCGCGTGGGTCTCCACCTCGTCGGTGAGGAAGACCTTGGTCACTCCCTCGAGGTGCAGCAGCCGCTTTCCAGCGGCGGGGCGCGCATCTCTGGTGACGGCCTGGACTGCGGTGTCGTTCATCGGAGCCTCACGGTTTCGCTGGCATCCCACGCGGACATGTCCGAGAGCACCACCCGGTCTCCCTCGGACAGCCCGCCCTTCACCTCGATGGTGTTCACGCTGCTCCGGCCGAGCGTCACCCGGGTGCGCTGGGCGCTGTCGCTGCCCGGCGCCAGCCGGTACAGCTCCACGGCGCTCTCCGGCTGGGCCCCGGCGGGGCGGCCCACGAAGAGCACGTCCGGGAGCTTCTCGATCTCGATCGTCCCCTCGACGGTGAGGTCGGGCCGCGCGCCCTTCGGCAGAGCGCCCTCCAGCTCGACCTCCACCAGCACCGTCCCCTGGGACGCGGCGGGGTTCACCCGGCGCACGTGGCCGGGGACGATGCCGTTCCGGGTGTCGATCTCCACGTGCTGGCCGAGCGCCACGTCCTTGGCCTGCGTCTCGGGGATGCGGAGCTCGGCCTTCAGCTCACCGGGCTGGACCACCTTGGCGAGCAGCGTGCCCGGGACGACCCACTGCCCGAGCTCGAGCGGGAGGTCCTGGAGGATGCCGTCGTCGCCGGCGTGCACGCGCATCGAGTCGACCAGCTGCTTGCGGAAGCGGGCCACGGCGCGGAGCTTCTCCAGCTGCTCGCCCACCGCGCGGGTGCGATCGGCCAGGCTCCGCTGCAGCACCGTGACCTGGTCCTTCCCCAGGCGGAGGCGCTCGGAGAGGTCGTTCGCCCGGTCGCTGCTCAGGCCGGTGTCGATGTCCGAGAGCATCGCCCTGGCGTGGAGCTTCCGGTCCGCCTCGGCGCGGCGCCGGGCGTCGGCGGCGTCGGTCTCGAGCTGGGCCACGGTGGCCTCCTGCCTGAGCCGGTCGTTGGCCAGGTTGGTCTTGAGCGCCAGGAGGTCGGCCTCGGCGGACGACACCTGACGCTCGGCCTCGAGCGACTGGAGCATCACGTCGGGGTTGGACAGCTCGAGGAGCACGGTGTCCGCCTTCACCGGAGCGCCAGGGCGGAGGTGGATTCGCTCCACCCGGCCGGCGGTGTCGGCGGTGATCCACCGGATGTGCTCGGGGACCAGGGTGCCCGGGCCCTTCACCGCGCGGAGCATCGCCCCGCGGCGGACGGTGTCGATCCACACGCCGCTCTTCTCCACGGACGGGGCCGCCGGCTTCACCCGGGTGAGGCCGAGGGCGAGCAGCGCCACCAGCACGGTGGCTCCACCGGCCAGATAGACCGGGCGGAGGCTTCGAACTCTTTCGCGAGGGATGTCCACGGCGCGGGCGCAAGACATAGCCAGCCGCGTGCCACGCTCCGGGCTCACCGCAGGACCTCGAAGTCACGGGGCTTTTCGAGGGGTCGGACCTCTTGCGGGCCGGGGAGGGCGGCGAGCGCGGCACGGGCCGTCCCACAATCGGACACGTCGTCGAGCCCCCCTCCGGTGACTCCGCCCCGGTCAGGCGCGGCGACGGCCCGCGAGGAGCGCCGCCCCCACGAGCCCGAGCAGCGCCGGTGCCAGGACGCCCGGCTGGGCGGAGCTCGCGCACCCCGGGCCGGTGCGGGCGATGCCTGGACTGGTCGGGCCAGTGCCACCGCCGGACGTGCCGCCGCCCACGCCACCGGCTCCACCCGTCCCCCCGGTTCCGGCGTCCGCGTCGAGACAGTCTCGCGAGGCAAGGCCCACCGGGTACACGTCACAGACGAACTGCTTGCTCGCCGGGTCGAGCACGCGCTTCGACGTCTCCCCGAGCGGTCCCGTCGCGTACATGGTCGACGCCGGGTCCGGAGAGTGGTCCAGGCCGAGCGCGTGGCCGAGCTCGTGGGTCACGGTGTTCTGGACGTCGTTTCCCACACAGGACTGCGAGATCTGTCCCGGGGCGCAAGGCGGCGAGTCCACCAGGGTCAGGTACGAGAGCGCGCCGTTGACCTCGATGTCGGTGTCCACCAGGGCGCCGCTCGCGTCGTAGGTGAGGAGCGTCATGGCGAGGATGGCCGCGCCGTGGTCCCAGCAGTCGTAGACGTTTCCACACGTATCCGTCGTCCGGCAGGGGTCGTTGGCCCCCACCGCGTGGAAGCAGTCGGAGGTGCGGACCAGGACGAGGTTCTCGTTGTTCCCGGTCCGGTCGTAGCCGGTGAGACGCGAGGACGAGTGCGGGCCCTCGAGCAGGTCGAAGCTCCCGCACCGCGTGGCCTGCGCGGCCCAGCTTCCCTCCGAGCGGGAGACGGCGTCGAAGAGCCCGGGGCCCAGCTTGAAGTCGCCGGCCGAGCTCTGGACGAAGGTGACGGCCCCCCGCGCTCGAGCGCTCACCGGCCAGCGGAGGCAGTGCTGCCCGTCGCCGGTCCGCTCGCGGACGTACCCCGCGTCCGCCTGCCCGAGCGCCAGCGCCGCGCCGAGCAGGAGGGCGACGGTCATCGGGCGGCCTGGACGGCCTCGCGGAGCTGGGGCAGCGGCATCGCCCGGCGGGCCGCGGGCGCTGCCCCGGGCGGGGGAACCAGCTCCAGCCCCTCGACCGACGCCGGGACGGCCTGCCGCGCCCCAGCGGCGCTCGAGACTCGGTACACGCCCTGGGCGAGACCGACCACCCGGTGGTTCGGCCCGGCTCGCTCGAGGAACAGCACCACCTCCTCGCCGGCGCCGAGGTCGGCCACGCCGGAGACGCGCTGGCCAATGCCGTCGAGCTCCCCGCCCGGCTGGAGCACGGTGATGCGGCCGGCGGCGCTGCCCTTCCAGGTCTCGAGGACCTCGACCTCCACCCGGGTCACGATCCGGCGATGGTCTCCGGTCCAGGCGGGGGTGGAGGCGAGCACCTTGCCTCGCACCACGTCGGTGGCCTGGGCGGTCAAGGCGGGGACGTCCATCTGCAGGGCGGTGCTGGCCAGGGCCGGAGCAGCGACGCCGAGGAGGAGCGCGAGGACGAGGGGCTTCATCGGTCAGGAGCCTAGTTCGGCCGGGACGGGCTGGAAGAGCCGGAAACGACTCGGGACACCTCGGCGGCGGCGCGTTGCAAGGGCCAGGAGCAGCAGTCGCCGCCCCGGGCGCGAGGCCGCCCGCGCTCCCGGCGCTGCTGCAACCCGAGGTGCTGCCCGTCCCCGAGTCCGGGGCGCAGTCGATGGACGCGCGCCCCTGGGGATAGACGTCGCAGACGAACTGCTTGCTCCCGGAGTCCAGCACCCGCTTGGCGGTCTCGCCCAGCGGCTCGCTGGCGAACATCGTCGAGGCCGCGTCCGGCGAGTGGGCCAGCCCGAGGACGTGCCCGAGCTCGTGGGTCATCGCGTTCTGGACGTCGTTCGCCACGCAGCTGGTGGAGATGGCGCCCGGCGAGCACGGGGGGGAATCCACCACCGTGGGGGTCGCCGCGGCGGCGTTCAGCTCCACGTCCGCGTCGAGCAGCACCCCGGTGGCCACCGCGTAGGTCGTGGTGGTGAGCGCCACGACGCTGGCCGAGTGGTCCCAGCAGTCGTAGGTGTCGCCGCAGCTGCCCGCGGCCAGGCACGGGTCTCCGGGCGGGACGACCGCGGAGCACAGGCGCGTCCGGAACAGCACCAGGTTCTCGTTGGGGCCGCTCGCGGCGTAACCGACGGACCGCGAGGCGGAGCGCGCGTCCTCGGCGAGGTCGAGGTTGCCGCAGGCCTGGAGCTGGGCCTCCCAGGTCTGGCCCGAGCGGGAGACCGCGTCGAACGCTCCGGCGCCCAGACCCGGGGCGCCGGCGGTGCTCTGGGCGAAGCTCACCCGCCCCCGGGTGCCGGCGCTGACCGACCACCGGAAGCAGTGCGCTCCGTCGTTGGTCTTGGTCCGGACGTACTGGGGCGCGCTCTGGCCGAGCAGCAGCCCGGAGAGGAGGGCGGCGGCGATGGGTCTCATCGCGCGACCTGGCCCCACCCCTCACGGGCGGCGCAACGGCGTGGCGTCGGTGGCGACGACCCGGCGGCGGGAGCCGCCGAACCCCCCGGAAGCACGGCGGAAGCCGCCCTTGGCGGCCTCGATGTCAGAGCGGCGAGGGGCAATGTCAGCATCAGGAGTCCGCCGTGGCAGCGATCCAGATGACCGTCGTCGCCCAGTCGAGCCGCCCGCCGTTCCGCGCCCGTGGAGAGCTCGAGCCGTCCGCCTTCGTGCCCAGCGCGGGGATCGACTTCCTCTGCGGCGCCTGCGACCGGGTGGTGCTCCCCCGGGTGGCGCCGAAGTTCGCGCTCGAGCATTCGTTTCCCTGTCCGCACTGCGGGGCGCTCAACGAGGCGCCCTAGGCGCGCCGCCGGCGACGGAGCTCGTGCTTCGAAGGCCGACCACGGCGGAGCGTCGCCCCCGCCCGACGCAATGTGCTGAGGATGGTGGGAAGGGCGGCCCGGTACTTCTTCGCCAGCTGGGCGCTGGTCGCACCCTTCTCGTACTCCTTCCGGAGCTGCACGGCCTGCGCGTCGTCGAACTTGGACGGAGCGCCGCGCCGGCCCCCGGTGCGTCCGGACCGGGCCCGCGTCGCGCGCGCGGCGCCCACCCGCACCGCGCCCTGCAGCGCCCCGGTGATGTTCTGCAGTCGCCGCTCCAGGAACTCGTTGCGCTGGGCGAGTCGCTCGATCTCCCGCGCGAGGTCCCTGAGGAGCCGTCTCAGATCGGTCATGGGTACGATCTCGTTCCGTCCGGAATCAAACGTCAATGGGTGAGGGTCGACCGACACAAACATCAACGAATCCGAAGAGAGATGCCAGCCGTGCCGCGCCATCTTCGCCCGCTCTCCGTCGCGAGCACCAGACCCCGCATGGCCCCCCTGAACAGCGCTACTGGGCGTCCTCTTCCACCATGAGCTGGTAGCTGTCCTGGAAGTTGGACTCCCGGTTCTTCGAGTCCTGCACCTTGAAGAGATAGACGCCCGGGTCGGCGGCGTACCGGATGACCTCCGGCGCATCGCCCTTGGCGCGGTCCGAGGTCTGGACCAGGGTCAGCGACCCATCGTCGCCCCGCTGGTAGAGGAGCAGCGCCACGTCCACCTTGAGGATGCCGGTGAGCGTCGCCCTCAGGGCGGTCTTCACCGGACGGTCCGAGAGGTCGAGGCGGAAGAAGTCCGCGTCCCGCTTGGGGTAGATGGTCCCCCGGATGGGCCTGCCGAGTGCGATGGCCGTCGCCTGGTCCGCGGTGTCGTTCGGCTCGCGCTCCTCGCTGCCGTCGTCGGGGAGGGTGCGGACCGTCAGGCGATAGGGCTGGTCGGGGTTCTCGAACTCCCGGACCCACTTGCCGTCCACCTTCCGGAGCGCGCCCTCCACCTTGACGAAGCACTCCTTGCTGCAGGCCACGCTGTTCAGCCGCTCGGGCTCCTTCACCGCGCCGTCGTTGGACCGCTGGAGCACGTGCTCCGTCCCCGGCTTCGCCCCCGGCTCCACCAGCGACAGCTGGAGGTCCAGCTTCTCCACCCCGCTCAGCTCGAAGCGCACCAGCGAGGGCTGCGGCGGCCGGACGACGTAGTAGTCGACGTCGGTCTTCGGGGTGAGGAAGCCCTCCCGGTAGCCCTCGAGGGGGAGCGGCGTGGCGTGCGCCAGGTCGTCGTTGGGCTCGTACTCGGCGTTGGCCCCGGCGGCCTCGCGCGAGACGGTCAGGGTGTAGGGATGCTCGGGGTCGAAGCCGCGCCGGGCCTCCTTCCCCGTGCCGGTCCAGGCGCTCTTCACCACCACGTCGATGACCCGGTCCGTCGCCCGCACCGCGACGTTGCGCTGGGACAGCGGCTGGCCCTCGGTGCCGCGGGCGGTGAAGAGCGTCGCCTCGGCCTCGGTGAGCACCTGGATCTCGGGCCGCACACCGGCCACGCCGCTCACCTCCAGGCGCAGGGCGATGCGCGGTGGCTCGGGCACGGCCGGGCCGGCATCCAGGTCGGTCCGGGCGGCCCCGAGCGGCGGCGGCTGGGCGGGGAAGCCCTCCTCGCGCGGCGGCTCGGCGGGGACCGGTGGCGCCTCGGCCGTGCTCGCCGGACCCGCGTCGGCCGCGCCCGGCTCGGCCAGCCCGGCGTCGGGCCCGGTGTCGAGGACGATCCGGAAGTGGTCCTCGTCGCCCGGGGAGCCGTAGAGCCCCTGGACGGTCCAGGAGCCGTTCTGGGGCACGAGCTCGGTCGCATCGGCGTGGCGGTCGTTGGGCTCGAGCTCCATGCCCGGCCTCGGCTCGCCGTAGCGGACGGACAGGGTGTACGCGCCGCCGCCGCCCTTTCGCACCGCCGAGACGCGGAGGAGCAGCTTCCCGCGCACGGTCAGGTTGGGGAACCGGGCCGGCTGCCCCTCGCCCTCGGCGCTGACCGCGGCGAGCCGGGTGCGGGTCTCGTCGTAGGCCTCGAGCAGGACCACCGTCCCCGGGATGCCGCTCACCGTCACCTCCGCCAGCCGCGGCGCCTCGGCGAAGAGGAGGTACCAGTCCTCGTCGGGCCGGGCCGGGGTGCTGGAGAGGCTCGCCGCCACGTCGGTGCTCTCGCCGATGGGCATCGACTGCTCGGGCCGGTCGTCCGGCTCGACCTCGGCACGCTGCGCCGGCCCGGCGTCCGGCGCTGGCGGCGGTGGCGCCTCGTGCTTGCGGGGACATCCCGGGAGGACCAGCAGAAGCGACAGGACGGCGAGTGGGCGCGCGGAGCTCACGGCAGGGGGACCTACCACACAGGGGGGCGAGGTCTCGCGAGACTGGAGTGAGGGTGCCCGGGTGGGCGATGCTCGATTCACCGTCTCCGCCATGACCTTCTCCAGCCTGCTCCTCGAGGTCGTCGTCTCCGCAGTGCCCGGACTCGGCTACGTGCAGGCCACCGACTGGTACGAACACGCGAGCAACCCGGCCCACTTCCAGCCGCTGCAGCTGGTGGATGGAAATCTGAGGACCGCCTGGTGCTCGTCCAGCGGCGATGCGCAGGCGGACACGCTGGGCTTCGGGCTCGGGGCGGTGGTGGTGGTGGACGAGATCCGCGTCGCCACCGGCAACCAGGCGGACACCGCGACCTTCCACGCCTCGGCGCGGCCCCGGAAGTTCGTGCTCCGGACCGCCGGCCGGGCCAGCACCTTCTCCGTCGCCGACACCGAGGGCATCCAGACGGTGAAGCTGGACGCACCCCTCCAGGGCCAGGCCTTCTCCCTGGAGGTGCTGGACGTCGAGCCGGCCGAGGACCCTGCGGCGCCCGCCTGCATCTCGGAGGTGCAGCTCGTCTCGCACGGGAAGCCCGTGCCGCCCCCGAAGAAGTCGCTCCTGAGCTGGAACCCCGAGCGGGCCCGGCTGCTCGGCGTCTGGTACGCCGGCGACGAGGGCAACCCCGACCAGAGCCTGGCCTTCTTCCTCGACGGCACCTGGCAGCACCGGGCGGTGGTCTACGACGAGCCCACCCGTCCGAGGACGCTCGGCGGGAAGTGGGGTCTGGACCGGAAGGGGTTGTGGATGAAGGCGCCCGGGTCGGGCAAGGGCCGCGTCACCCCGGAGCTGGAGACCAAGGCCGACGCGCGCGGGAAGGGACGCACCACGCTGCAGCTGAAGGGGGGCGTTCCCGCCGCCCTGCGGGTGACCTTCCGCGACAGGAGGTGAGGGTCGCCGGCTACCGGCTGGCGGCGCTCTTCTTCTTCCGCGACGAGAAGCGCTGGAAGAAGTCGACGATCTCCTGCTGGGCCACCTTGGCGTCGGGAGCGTCCTTGAACTCCGACTCGAGGAAGATGCCGCCGCAGGACTCGCAGGTGTCGTAGTGCAGGGGGTGCTGCCGATCACCGCCGTCCACCCGGACCAGGTCCACCTGGCACTCGGGACACTGGCCGGTGAGGGCCTCGGCGTCGACGCGCCCTCCGAGGCTCTCCAGGCCGGGGAGGTTGTTGTGGAGGAGGAGCCGGTTCAGGTCCGCGACGTCCAGCCACAGTCCGCCGCATTCTCCGCAGCGTCGCAACGTCGTCTCTTCGCCTTCCAACTCGGCCATCTCGACGTTGCAGCCGGGGCAATCCATGAAGACGCGTCTTCTCCGTGCGGGGGGAGCAATGCTCCGTCGGACAGGTGCAACCCCTGAGTCTAAGGCCGGGAATTTTTATCCTGCAACCGGGAGGGACCTGCGCTGAACGGGTTTTCCGTCGTCACTTCATCCGGGAGGTCCGTGCACCGAGGGCCCGCAGCTTCCGCTCGAGCCCCTCGTAGCCACGGTCCAGGTGGTAGACGCGGGCGACCCGGGTGGTTCCGGCCGCCCGCAGCCCGGCGAGGATGAGCGAGGCCGAGGCCCGGAGGTCGGTGGCCATGACCGGCGCGCCGGAGAGGGTGTGGACTCCCTTCACCACCGCGGTGTGGCCCTCGACCCGGATGTCCGCCCCCATCCGCCGCAGCTCGGCCACGTGCATGAAGCGGTTCTCGAAGATGTTCTCCGAGACGACGCTGGTCCCGCCGGCGACGCTGAGCAGGGCCATGAGCTGCGCCTGCATGTCGGTGGGGAAGCCGGGATGCTCCGTGGTCTGGAGGTCGACCGGCTCGGGCACGTCCGGGCCGCGGCAGCGGAGGCCCTCTCCGGTGGGCACCACGGTGCAGCCGGCCTCTCGCAGCTTGCCCACCACGGCGTCGAGGTGGGCAGGGATGGCGCCCTGGACGTGCACGTCTCCCCGGGTGATGGCGGCGGCGACCAGGAGCGTGCCGGCCTCGATCCGGTCGGGGATGACCGAGTGCTCCACCCCCGCTAGCCGGGGCACGCCCTCGATGGTGACGAGGTCGGTCCCCGCGCCCTGGATGCGCGCCCCCATGGACACCAGCGCCCGGGCGAGGTCCTCCACCTCGGGCTCGCGGGCGGCGTTCTCCAGCACCGTCGTCCCCTCGGCGAGCACCGCGGCCATGAGGACGTTCTCGGTGCCGGTGACGGTGATCTTGTCGAAGCGCACCGTCGCGCCCCGGAGCCGCTTCGCCCGGGCCTCGACGTAGCCGCCCTCGAGGAGGATCTCCGCCCCGAGCGCCCG
This sequence comes from uncultured delta proteobacterium, assembly GCA_963776345.1. Classification (GTDB taxonomy): domain Bacteria; phylum Myxococcota; class Myxococcia; order Myxococcales; family Myxococcaceae; genus RPRB01. The sequence goes on from CAVZMH010000003.1 coordinate 38,608, forward strand.
GAAGCCCTTGAGGTGCTGATCGATGGGGCGCGCCCCGATGGCACAGCCGCCGGGCAGCGACACCCGGGCGCGGCCGAAGCGGGCGAGCAGCGGCCCGAGCACCAGGACCGAGGCTCGCATCTTCCGGACGAGGTCGTACGGGGCCTCCGGCAGCACGTCCGGCGGGGCATGCACCCGGACCACGTGCCGCTCGGCGCCGGGGACCCGCTGGGCGTCGACGCCCATCGTCCGGAGCAGCTCGAGGAGGGTGGTGACGTCCGCGAGGTCGGGGACGTTGCGCAGGGTCGTCGCACCCTCGCCGAGGAGGGCCGCGGCCATGAGGGGGAGGGTGGCGTTCTTGCTGCCCGAGACCCGCACCTCGCCCTCGAGCCGGGCGCCGCCTTCAACGTGGATCTGGTCCAAGCTCGGTTCTCCTGGCTTCCGTGTCCGCCGGGCCGCGGGGGTGTGTCCCGAGGGCCAGCCGATCGTGTCGGGCGAGGTCGCGTTCGATGCGGACGGAGCCATATCCGGCCGCCTCGAGCAAGGACCGGACCGCCGATCCCTGTCGATCTCCGATCTCCAGGGCCAGGAGCCCGCCCGGCACGAGCCAGCGCGGGGCCCCGGCGATGATCCGCCGCACGACGTCCAGCCCGTCCTCCCCGCCGTCGAGCGCGAGGGCGGGCTCCCGGCGCACCTCGGCGGAGAGGGTGGGGATCTCGCCCCGGGGGACGTACGGCGGGTTGGCGACGACGGCGTCGAAGGCTGGCTCGGCCTCGACCGGGACGAACAGGTCGCCCACCCGGACCTCGAACCGATCGGCCGCCCCGAGCGCCGTGGCGTTGGCCAGGGCCACCTCGGCCGCCTCCGGCGAGATCTCGGTGGCCACGACCCGGGCCGCCGGCCGCTCGAGCAGGAGCGTGATGCCGACGCACCCGGTGCCGCTGCAGAGGTCGAGGAGCCGGAGCTCGCGGTCCCCGGGGAGCACCCGGAGGACGGCCTCCACCAGGAGCTCGGTCTCGGGGCGGGGGATGAGCACCCGCGGGTCGACCGCGAAGGGCCGCCCGTAGAACTCACGGGTCCCGGTCAGGTACTGCGTCGGCTCGCCCGCCGCGCGCCGGGCGATGAGCGCGCGGTAGGCGGCGAGCTCGGCGGCCTCCAGCGGCCGGTCGAGGTCGGTGTACAGCCGCACCCGCGAGGTCTGAAGGGTGTGCGCGAGCAGCAGCTCCGCCGTCAGCCGCGGAGAGTCGAGGCCGAGCTTCTCGAAGTGCTGGGACGTCCAGCCGAGGACCCGGCGCACCGTCCAGGGCGGCTCGCTCATGCCTGGGGCTGAGGGCGCGCCGACTCGGCCTTGAGCTGCTCGGCCTGGAAGTAGGTCCGGCAGGCGACGACGATGTCCTCGATGTCCCCGCCCATCCGCGCCGGGAGGTTGTGCCAGGTCATGCCGATGCGGTGGTCGGTCAGCCGGTCCTGAGGAAAGTTGTAGGTGCGGATCTTCTCGCTCCGGTCGCCGGTGCCCACCTGGCCGCGGCGGAGCGATTCGCGCTCGGTGGTGATGCGCTCCTGCTCCAGCTCGTAGAGCTTCGCCCGGAGCATCCGCATGGCCATGGTGCGGTTCTTGGTCTGGCTCTTCTCCTGCTGGCACTTCACCACGATGCCGCTGGGCTTGTGCTTCAGCCGGACCGCCGAGTCGGTGGTGTTCACGCTCTGGCCCCCCGCGCCCGTGGAGCGCATCACCTCCATCTCGATGTCGGCGGGGTTCAGCTGGACGTCGACCTCCTCGGCCTCGGGCATCACCGCCACGGTGATGGTGGAGGTGTGGATCCGCCCCTGCGCCTCGGTGGCGGGCACCCGCTGCACCCGGTGGACCCCGGACTCGTACTTCATGGAGGAGTAGACCGCGTCGCCGGAGAGGGTGACGGTGGCGTCCTTGATGCCGCCCGCGTTGCCCGGGCTCATGTCGACCAGCTCCGCCTTCCAGCCCTTCCGGTCCGCGTAGCGGAGGTACATCTGGAGGACCTCGGAGGCGAAGAGCCCCGCCTCGTCACCGCCCGCCCCGGCGCGGATCTCGAGCAGGACGTTCTTCTCGTCGTTGGGGTCCTTGGGGACGAGGAGGACCTTGAGCTCGGCCTCGAGCGCGTCGCGGCGCTCCTTGAGCGCCGGGAGCTCCTCCTTGCCCAGGGCCCGCTCGTCCGGGTCGGCGCTCTCCAGCATCCGCTCGGCCTCGGCGAGGTCCGCCCGCACCGCCTTGAACGCGCGGTACACCGAGACCAGGCGCTCCAGCGAGGAGCGCTCCTTCATCACCTTGGTCAGGCGCGCGCTGTCCCCCAGCGTCTCGGGGTTCGCGAGGTCCGCCTCGAGCCGGTCGTAGCGCCGCTCGACTTCGTCCAGCTTGTCGATCATCTGCCGGGGGAGCCTCTACCTCGCCCGGGCGGCCCTGCGCCACCCAGGGGCCACCCCTCGGGCCCGTCCCCCGGGGCGGCGACCACCGTCCGTGCCTCGACGTCTCGGCAGACCGGGGCGCCCCCCTGGAGCAGCGCCCTCGAGAGGGCCCCGGAGTCGGCGGCCGCACGAGCTCCCCGGCGGGCCTGGCCAGGTCCCGGCAGACATGGCGGATGGCTCCAGCCGGACGTGCCGGTGCGATTTGCATCCGAGAATGCGAATCGGCAACCGCTGCGCAGCGCCGGAACTCGCCAGGTATCGGCGCGCGGGCATTGCGTGCACATCGCTTCACGACTCCTGATTCGCCAGTCAAGGATTCCGCGATGAAGGTGGCGCGGTCCTTGCTCCAAGTCTGGTTATCCCACCACAGGAGGTCCCGAGATGCGCCTGCACCTCCCCCGAGTTCCCCGCCTGCTGGTCCTCATCCCCGTCGCCGCCGCCCTGACCGCGTGCGGGCCCGCGGGACCTGCTCCCTCGACGCGCTCCGAGCCGGGCGCCACTGCCCTCGCCACCGCGTCGCCCGACGTGCTCACCCCGGTGCCGGTCCCGACGCCGGAGGGCCCGGCCTACGCCAGCGGCTTCATCCGGGACGTCGCCGTGGTCTACGAGAACGGAGACGAGCACGCCGAGAACGTGGAGCTCCACCTGCTTCCGTCGAAGCAGATGCTGCTCGCCTTCCGCGCCGGCGGCACGGGACAGGCCGAGACTGGAACGGCGAAGATCCGGATCTTCCGGTTCGACCCGCTGACCTACGCCGGGACGCTGGCCAGCGACGTGGCCCCGGCGCCGAGCGACCCGGTGCGGGGAATCCGCGACCCCAAGCTCTTCGAGTGGAACGGCGAGCTCCGGCTCGGAGCCATCTCCCGCCTCTCCGGATTTCCCATCCGCGACCTGCTCGCCGACACCCGGACCGTCCTCGCGACCTCGCACGACGAGGGCAGCACCTTCGACGTCCCGGCCCCGGTGGAGCTGAAGAACACCAGCACGCCGTTCGGGTTCTGGCGCTACGTGGTCCGGCACTCCTTCTTCGGCGGCCACGCGCTCTACGCCACCGGCTACGACGACGGCGACCAGGAGGCGGCGTACTTCGGGTCGTTCGACGGGGGGAAGACCTTCGTCAAGCTGGGCAGCATCCTGAACGCTCCGGCGCAGGTGCCCAGCGAGGCCGAGCTGAACTTCCTCGGCGAGCACGGCGAGGTGGCGGTGTCGCTGGTGCGCCTGGACAACCAGGGGATGCTCGAGGACGGCCAGACCGCGGTCTGCGTCAAGCACGGCTCGTGGTTCGGCTTCTTCGGGGATTTCGACTGCGGCCGGCGCCTGGAGCAGCGTCTCGATGGTCCGTCGCGGGTCTTCGAGGTGGACGGGCGGACCTTCGTCGTCGCCCGGAAGCACCTGGCCTGCACCCGGAAGCGGACGGCGATCTACGAGATCCGGGGTGACCTGGCCGACCCGCACAGCCAGATCCGGCTGTTCGAGGTGGCCGAGCTGCCCTCGAACGGGGACACGTCCTATGCCTCGGTGGCGCCCATCCCCGGGAAGCACGGGCAGTTCGTGGTGGCCTGGTACTCGACGCCGCTGGGCGTCGACATCCCCTGGCTCCCTGCGCAGTTCGCGCCGAGCTCGATCCTCGCCGCCACGCTCGACTTCCGGAAGTACGACCCGAGCATCGCGGTCAAGGTCGGACCGGACGCGCGGTGCCCCTCCCAGCCGCTGCCCAAGGCCGCCCGGGCAGACGTCCAGGGGCCGTTCCTCCTGAGCGTCGGCCCGACCTTCTTCCCCGAGCTGCCGGCGGTGTTCCTCGCGCAGGCGACCACCGATGGGCCGAAGCTCACGCTCGCGCTCCAGGCGGTGGACCAGAACGCGCTGCTCGGGACCGGGGAGCTGGTTCCGGTGGGCGACCCGTTCGTCGGGACGGGCACGGTCAACGGGAAGGGACGGTTCAGCATCGACTTCGGGGACCCCACCATCCCCTTCGCGGCGTACCCGCTGGGCACGTCCGGGGACGGAGGGGCCGGCATCACCTTCCTCCTCCGCGGCTTCCGGCTGGACGGGGTGACGACCTCGGGCGACGCCTTCTGCGGCAACGTCTCGGGGGACGTGGTCGTGCAGGGGGAGGGGATCATCCCGCCCAACACCCGGCTGCTGTTCGAGGGGTCGACGTTCGGCGCGTCACGGGACCAGGTCGTGACCGCGTGCGCGGCCGGGCCCTGAGCCCGGAAGCGGTCTGGCGGCGACTCACGTTGATTCAGTGAGCCGCCAGGGACGCGCCTCGGTGCTCCGAGGTGCGTCAGGGCCTCGAGCGGGAAGGGGGGTTCGAACATGCGCTCAGCAGTTGCCCTGCTGCTCGTGGCGTCGGGGGTGTCCAACTCCGGGTGCTCCTTCATCTTCACCGAAAGGGGCCGCAGCCGGAGGTGCAACCGCCGCCGCCGTGCACGACGTCGAACGCGGCCCCCACCGCTGACGCGATCATCGGGGGGCTGGGGGCGGTCGGCCTGGTCGCCGGGCTGGCCGTGGGAGCGAGCTACGCCGGCGAGAACTGCTCCGGATTTGGATGCATCGGGACGGGGGTGGGCGCCGGCGCCGGATTCGGCGCGGCCATCGTCGGCGGTATCGCCGCCGCCGTCTTCATCCCGTCGGCGGTGGTTGGCTACAACCGAACCGCCGCTCTGTCGAGCCTCGCAAGAGCCGAAGTCTCAAGAAGCGGAGGCACCAGCCCTGCCCGAGTCGTCGCTGCTCCTGGTGCCCCGCGCGCGGGCTGCCCCTCACGGGCCTCACCGCGTGGCAGCTTCGTCGGCTCGTGCTCGATGAGCCCACGACGTGCGCGAACGGAACTCCGGCCGAGCTCTGGGTCTGGCCCGGGTCCGAGGACCTCCTCATCGTCCTGGAGGGAGGGTGGCCCTGTTCGGACTACGACAGCTGCTGCAGGCTGTCCGGCTCTCCGGCGTGCCCCGGCCGCCCTGCGCCGATGGAAGCGCGGTGCCGTGTCTGGCCAGCACCGCTGGGAACGTGAACCCGGGGGAACTTCCCGGCATCTTCGCCTCCTGGGACAGCAGTGACTTCAGCGGGAACCGCTGCGACCGCGTCGACCCGAACAACGTGCGTTTGGTCTTCACCGTCGTCTACTTCCGACACGTTCGAACACCAAGGACGGAAACTGCGTCAGCATCGACCGCTTCAAGTGGGCCGAGGACCACCACCACGGAGCCACGAATGTTCTTCGTGGGCTGGGTCACCGCGATTCCAGCTCCGAGGCGTCCGGTGGTGAGCGGATCTGCTCGGCGCGAGCACGCCCAACGGCAGTCTTCATGTACGACGACGGGACGAATCGGAGACGAGGTGGCCGGCGACCAGGTGGCTTCACCTGATCGATGACTCCGGCCCGGCCCTCGCCGGCGTCCCCGTCCACCGGCGGCTGTTCCGTCAGTCGGATGTCCTGGAGCCGCTGGCGTCCAGGCCGTGCTCGGCGACATCTGTCCGGAGTGCGAGCGTGACTTCTCGGCGATCAACTCCGCGCTCGAGCGCTGGTATCCGAACGATCGCAAGTCGCTCCTGAGCCACCTCTTCGACCCCAGGATCGAGTGGGCGTACGGCCTGATACCGGTGTGGTGGAAGCGATGCGGGTCGATGCCGTGTACCGTCGGCACTCGCGAGGTCTTCGGGCACGAGGCGACGGGAAGTGGACGTCGCCAATGCGGCTCAACGCTCATGGGCCCACGACACCGACGACCATCTCCTGGCCACCGATGCCGGCTGGGCGGCTGTGCGGCGGTCCGGAGCCGCGCGAGAACACCTCCGCAGCTCCAAGCTCTCCTGTGGCGCAGCGTGCAACGCTTCTCCAGCGCCGAAGGTTGCGCGAGCCGCTCAAGGTGCCCGGTGACTCCTCCTCCGCCTCCCTAGGCTGAGGGTGCTAAGAGGCACACCCCCATGGCCACCAAGATCGGAAACCGCAGCAAGCGAAAGCTGAAGAACCGGGCGAAGGTGAAGCGCCGAGGGCTGAAGCGCGGCCGCGTGCGCCGGCAGAAGGCCGCCGGGCGTCGGTAGCGCGCCGCCCGCCCCGCGGCGGTCGACTGTGCTGGCGCGCGAGGCATTGCCCCGGCTAGCGACCCGTCATGGACACGCGCGCCATCTTCGATTTCGTCGTCACCTTCACCAACGGCGGGAGTCTCCGGGGCGAGGACTTCCGCCTGGATCTGCCGCGGCCGGACGCCACCGAGCAGGAGATCGCAGCCCTGCTGGTCGCCCACCTCGGCCTCCTGATGGTGGGCGGGGTGGAGCTGCGGAACCTGCGCCGGGTCGAGGAGCCGCACCGAGGCTCGCGCGGCGTTCCTCGCGCGCCGGTCGCCGGCCGCCGGCTGGTCGACCTGAGCCACCCCATCCACCACGGGCTGGTCACGTACCCGGGTCTGCCGGCCCCGGAGATCTCCGACCACCTCTCGCGCGAGGCCTCGGCCGGGAAGTACGCCCCGGGCGTCACCTTCCAGATCGGCCGCATCAGCCTGGTCGCGAACACCGGCACGTACCTGGACAGCCCCTGGCACCGGTACGCCGACGGCGTGGACCTGGCGGGTCTCCCGCTCGGCGCGCTGGTCGACCTCGACGGCGTGCTGCTCCGGGCCACCGGGACGGGCCGCCGCGCCATCGACGTGCTCGACCTCGCGCCGCTCGACGTGCGCGGGAAGGCCGTGCTGCTCCACACCGGCTGGGACGTGCACTTCGGCACCGAGCGGTACGGCAAGGAGGCGCCGTTCCTCACCGACGCCGGCGCGGCCTGGCTGGTGGAGAACGGAGCGGCCCTGGTCGGCATCGACTCCATCAACATCGACGACATGGCGGACGGAGCCCGTCCCGCCCACTCGCGACTCCTCGCCGCCGGCATTCCCATCGTCGAGCACCTCCGAGGCCTCGAGCAGCTCCCGGCCCGCGGCTTTCGCTTCTCGGCGGCACCTCCGCGCATCCAGGGCCTCGGGACGTTCCCCGTCCGTGCCTATGCGGTGGTGGAGAGCCGGCGTCCCTAGAGGCCGGATGGAGCAGCCGCCGACACCGGGGCGGCGGGCGTCGCCGGCGCGAGCTCGGGCAGCGACGTGGCGAACGTCGAGGACGCGTTCCGGAGCCGCTGCAGCACCGCCTGCGCCTCGGCGCCGGTGAGCGGGTAGGGCTGGACGGGTCGGTCGGGGAAGCGATCGATCTTCAGGGGGAACAGCTCCGCGCCCAGGTACCCGCTCCGGTCGAAGCGGGCCTTCACCAGCACCGAGTCCTTGTCCCGCGGGTTCCAGTTGCCGCCGAAGACGAAGTTCCCGAGCGAGTAGAAGACCGGCGCCTGGCCCATCCGCTCCATCCCGTGCAGCACGTGCGGGTGCGCGCCGAGCACCGCCGCCGCGCCGGACTCGACCGCCGCCTTCGCCAGCGCCAGCTGGTACGCGTCCGGTCCCTTGCTGCCCTCGCGGCCCCAGTGGAAGAAGGGGATGACCAGAATCCGCCTCCTTCCTCGCCGCCGCCACGTCCTCGCGCACCATCTTCTCCACCACCGTCCAGTCGCTCGGGTGCCCGGCGACGCCGGCGGTGGTCTCGGTCGCCCAGATCACGGCGGGCTCGGGGTGCGCCGCGCCGAGGATGAGGTAGCCGAGGAAGGCGATCTTGAGCCCGCCCACCTCGACGATGGCCGGCTTCCGCGCCTCGGCCAGCGTGCGGCCGGCGCCGAAGTGCGCGATGCCCGCCGCGTCGAGCGTGGCGATGGTGTCCACGACGCCGTCCGGCCCGTAGTCCATGAGGTGGTTGTTGGCGAGCGTGACGGCCCGGATGCCCGCGTCGACCAGGACGGACACGCTCGACGGCCGTGCGCGGAAGTTGAAGTTCTTGGGAATCGGTGCGCCACGCGCGGTGAACGGGCACTCGAGGTTGACCACCACCAGGTCCGCCCCGGCGAAGAGCGGCTTCACCTCCGAGAAGCCCCAGCCGTCCACCGCCGGGCCGCTCTGTCCCTTGGCGCGGAGCCCGTCCACCCACTCCTCGTAGTGCGCGCCGAGGGTGACGTCTCCGCCCGCGACGAGCGTGACGGGCCCGGGCGGTGGCGCTTCGGCCGGCGCCGGGGCTGGCGCGGCGGTCAGCGGTGGCTCCTGGCGAGTCTCGATCTCCGGGCGGACGGTGGCCCGCGGGGCGCACGCGGCGACGAGGCCCAGCGTGCAGACGAGGGCGAGAGTGTGTAAGATCGTGGCGGCGTACGGGTTTCACGTCGGCTCCGGAGTGTAGCTTGCAGAGCCGGTTTTCCGCTGAATACAGTGGCCCGGCACCCCCCATGGCCCGCGAGAAGGACAACATCGCGCTCTCCGACGAGCACAACTCCCGCGGCATCGAGCTCGCCGATCGCGGCTGGCTCGACGAGGCCATCCGCGAGTTCCGGAAGGCCATCGACCTCGACCCGGACTCGGCCCACGCCCACGACAACCTGGCGACCGTCTACGCGGAGAAGAAGCTCTACCGCGAGGCGCTCGCCGAGTACCTCACCGCGCTCAAGCTGGAGCCGGACAGCGCCACCGCGCACTACAACCTCGCCTGCTTCCTCTCCACGCACGGCCCCGAGTTCGCGGTCGCCGCCTACAAGCAGGCGATCGAGCTCGACCCGGAGTACCCGGACGCCCACCTGAACCTCGGCCTCACCTACGCCGACCACGGACGGGTGGAGGAGGCCATCGCCGAGCTGCAGACCGCCATCGAGCTCGACGCGGCCGACGCCTTCCCCCGCCACGAGCTGGCCGCGCTGCTCATGGACGAGGGCGACTACCGCGGCGCCATCGCCCAGCTGAAGGAGGTCGTCCGCCTCGAGCCGGAGGACTTCGAGGCCCATCTGGACCTCGGCATCTGCTACGCGCAGAAAGGCTTCTACGCCGAGGCCGAGCGGGCCTACGGAAAGGCGCAGGCGCTGAACCCGGACGACCTGCTCCTCCACTACAACCTCGCCGCGCTGCACGCGCTCTGGGGCAAGAAGCCCGAGGCGCTGGAGTGGCTGAAGAAGGCCCTCGAGGCCGACCGGCAGAAGGTCTCGGGCTGGCTCGCCACCGACCCGATGTTCGACGGGCTGAAGGGCGATCCGGAGTACGAGAGCCTGCTGTGAGGCCCGCTCCTTGAGCACCGAGGCCTGGCACATCGCGATCGCGGTGGTGCTGGTCCTGATCAACGCGTTCTTCGTCGCCTCGGAGATGGCGCTGGTCCGGGCCCGGCCCACCCGCTTCCAGACGCTCGCCGAGGACGGGAACCGCGCCGCGGAGCGCACGCTCGGGTTGCTCGGAAACCTTGGTCCCTATCTGAGCACGGTGCAGTTCGGGGTGACGCTCACCTCGCTCGGCATGGGCTGGGTGGGCGAGCCCGCCTTCGCGGCGGTCATCGAGCGCGCGCTCCACGCCGCTTTTCCGGAGCGGCACGGCTTTTTGGCCCTGGCCCACACGCTCGCCTTCCTGGTGGGCTTCGCGATCATCACCATCCTGCATCTGGTCATCGGCGAGCTGGTCCCGAAAAATCTCGGATTGCAGCGGACCGAGTCGGTGGCCATGGCCGTGTCCGGACCGATGCGGGCCATCTACCTCGTCTCGTATCCGGCGGTGACGGTCATCAACCGGATGGCCTCGGCGGTCTCGCGGCTCCTCGGGCTGAAGCCGGCCGGGTCCGAGGAAATCGCGTTCAACCCCGAGGAGCTGGCGATGCTCGTCGACAGCTCGGCGCGCGCCGGCCGGATCACCGAGGAGCGGGCGGAGCTGCTCGCCCGGGCGTTCTCCATGTCCGAGAAGACGGCCCGCCAGGTCCTCGTCCCCCGGCAGCAGGTCCGCTACCTGGACCTGGACGAGCCGCTGGAGCACAACATCGCCGAGGCCCGCGCCGCCGGCCACACCTGGGTGCCCGTCGCCCGCGGGACCCTCGACCAGGTCGAGGGAGTGGTGAACGTCAAGGACCTGTTCTTCCTCCTCGCCAACGGCCAGCTGAAGAGCCTCGGCCAGGTCCAGCGGCCGGTGCTCTTCGTCCCCGAGAACGTGACGCTGGAGCAGCTCCTCATCGAGTTCAGGAAGCGCCGCCGCCAGCTCGCGGTGGTGGTCGACGAGCACGGCGGGACGAGCGGCATCGTCACCCTCGCCGACGTGGTCGCCGAGGTGGTGGGGGACGTCGCCGAGCTCGGCCGCCGCGTGTCCGAGGTGAAGACGCTGCCCGGCGGACGACTGGAGCTGCCGGGCACCACCCAGCTCTCGGACCTGGAGGACCGGCTCGACGTCCGCTTCGACGTGGACCCCGCCGAGGTGAGCACCATCGCCGGCTTCCTCATGGCCCGGCTCGGACGGGTGCCCGAGCCCGGCGACCACACCGAAGTGGACGAGTTCGAGATCCGCGTCGCCGAGACCGACGGACCGCGCGTCCTGAAGGTCCGGATCGAGCCGAAGCCGGCCGCCCAGCCGCCCCCGCCGCCGGCCGCATCGGCATGAGGGTGCACGTAAGGTCACGCAGCGTCATGCACCGCTTGCCGCAGACTTCACCGACGCGGTAAAACCTCCCGTCTTTCCCAAGGAGCCTTGACAGCCCCATGCGCATCCGGCGCCTCGACATCACCGGCTTCAAGTCCTTCATGGACCGGGCGGTGTTCACCTTCGACGAGGGCATCACCGGAGTCGTCGGGCCCAACGGGTGCGGCAAGTCGAACGTGGTCGACGCCATCCGCTGGGTGATGGGCGAGCAGAGCGCGAAGAACCTGCGCGGCCGCGGCATGGAGGACGTCATCTTCAACGGGAGCGAGAGCCAGCCCCCGCTGTCGATGGCCGAGGTGTCGCTCACCTTCGAGGTGGACCCGAGGGACCAGCTCGCGCCCCAGTACGCCGGCTTCGGTGAGGTGACGGTCACCCGCCGGCTGTTCCGCTCCGGCGAGTCCGAGTACCTCATCAACCGCACCACCTGCCGGCTCCTCGACGTGGTGGAGCTCTTCCTCGGCACCGGCGTGGGCACGCGCGCCTACAGCATCATCGAGCAGGGGCGGGTGGGGCTCATCGTCTCGGCCAAGGCCGAGGACCGCCGGAGCATCATCGAGGAGGCGGCCGGGGTGACGAAGTACAAGTCGCGCCGGAAGGCCGCCGAGCGAAAGCTCGAGGCGACCGAGGCCAACCTCCTCCGCGTCGCGGACTTGGTGGGCGAGCTGGAGAAGCGGCTCGACGCGCTCGGCCGCCAGGCGAAGAAGGCCGAGAAGTACCGCTCGCTCAAGGCGCGCATCCGGGAGATCGAGCTGCACCAGGCCAGCCACAAGCTGCTCGGGCTGCTCGCGGAGCAGAAGCACCTCCAGGATTCCATCTCCGCGCTCGGCGAGACGGAGCAGGCCGCGCTACGGCGGGTGCGGGCGCTCGAGGCCGAGGTCGAGTCTTGCCGGTCCCGGCTGGAGGCGGACGGGCAGCGGCTCCAGGCGCTCTCCGACGAGGTGCACGCGCTCGACAGCCAGACCCGCGAGACGGAGCAGGCGCTGGCATTCTGGCGCGCGGATCTCGCCACCGCCGAGGCGGCGGAGTCGGCGGCTAGGGCCGAGGGCGAGGTCCTCGCCGGCCGTCTCTCCGCGCTGGAGATCCGGCGGACGGCCCTGGAGGCCGAGCTGGCCGCGCTCACCGGCGCCTCGGCGGCGGACGAGGCGGCGATGCGCCGGGCCCAGGAGGGGCTCGAGGCGGCGCAGGGCCTGCAGCGCGAGGCCCAGGAGCGGCTGGAGCAGGAGCGGCTGGCGCTGCTCGGGCTCGCCGGCCGCATCGCCAACCAGGAGACGCAGCTCACCGCGCTGTCGGCGCGCCGGGAGGAGCTCCGGGAGCGGCATCGGCTGGCCACGGCCGAGCTGCAGGCGGTGCGGGGGCAGGAGTCCGCGCTGGACCGCGAGCGCGGCGAGGTGACCCGCAGGGTGCAGCAGAGCCGGCAGCTCACGCTCGAGCTCGCCGAGCGCCGCGGGGCCGAGGAGGACGCGCTGCAGCGCACCCGGGCCGCCTTCGCCGAGAGCGAGGTTGGCGTCATCTCGCTCCGCGAGGAGCTGGCGGACCGGCGCAGCCGCCTCCACTCGCTGGAGGAGATCCAGCGTCACTACGAGGGCTTCGACCGCGGCGTGCGTGCGGTGATGCTCCGGGCCGGCGCCGAGGCGCGCTCGCAGGGCATCTTCGGCCTGGTGGCGGACGTGGTCGCCACCTCGCCGCGCTTCGAGCGGGCCATCGAGGCGGCGCTGGGAGCCCGGCTCCAGAACGTGCTCGTCGGGAGCCGCTCGGTGGGGCTCGAGCTCTCGCGCTACCTGGCGTCGGTCGCCGAGGGGCGGAGCTCGTTCCTCCCGGTTCCCGAGCTGGCGGTCGCACCGTCGCTTCCGCTGCCGGAGGGTCTCTCCGGGGTCCTGGGCCGCGCGACGGACGAGGTCCGCGCCGAGCCCGAGTTCCGGCCGGTGATCGACCTGCTCCTCGGCAACGTGCTCCTGGTCGAGGACCTCGAGGCTGCGGCCCGGGTGCGAGACCTGGCTCCGGCCTTCACCGCGGTGACGCTCGCCGGCGAGGTGCTGGCGGCGGACGGGACGCTCACCGGCGGCGTGCTGGAGGGCCCGGGCTCGGGCGCGCTCCAGAAGAAGCGGGAGATCGCCGAGCTGGCCGAGACGGTGGCCGCGACCGAGGCCCGCTACAACGAGCTGCTCACCCGGCACTACGCGCTCCAGAAGCAGATCCTCCACACCGAGGAGCTGCTCAAGGGCCTGCAGAAGCACCACCACGAGGAGGAGCTGGTCCGCTCCGCCCTGGAGAAGGACCTGCACCAGGCCTCCGAGCAGCTGGCCCGGTTCCGCGATCGGATCGGCCAGCTGGTCCGTGACTCCGAGGCGCTCGAGGAGTCGCTGGCCCGGGTGGACCGGGACGAGGAGGCGGCCCGCGGCGAGTCGGCGCACGCCCAGGCCGAGCGGGCCTCGCGCGAGGATCGGGCCCGCGAGCTCCAGGAACGTCTCGAAGGGCTGCAGCGCTCCGCCGAGGCCCATGGGCAGGAGCTGATGGCGCTCCGGGTCAAGGTCGCCTCGCACGCCGAGCGCGCCGAGGCGGCGCGGGCGTCGCTGGCCGAAGTCACCTCCGGCCTGGCCGAGCTGGCCGAGCGGCAGTCACGGGCGCAGGAGGCGCGCGCCCAGGCCGTCGCGAGGCGCGAGGAGCTGAGCGGCCGGATCGCCGCCGCGGAGGAAGGTCACACCGGGCGGCTCCAGCGCCTGGCCGAGGGGACGGCGCAGCTGGAGGAGGGACGCCGGGCTCACGCCGGGGAGGTGGCGCGAGTCCGGGCGGACGAGACCAGCCTGCGCGACGAGCGCGCCCGGCTGGACGGCGTGACCGAGGGGCTCGGGCAGATCACCCTCCGCGAGCGCGCGCTGGTGCTGGACGTGGAGCACCTGGTCCGCTCGGTCGAGGAGCGCCACCAGACCGACCTGGGGGAGGAGCTGCACCGGTTCCACACCTACCGGCTGCTGGAGGCCTCCGAGGAGCAGCAGCTCCGCGAGCTGCGCGGGCAGCTGGAGCGGCTCGGGGAGATCAACCTCACCGCCATCGAGGAGCACCAGGAGGTGGCGCAGCGGCACGGCTTCCTCGCCGGGCAGAAGCGGGACCTCGAGGCGAGCATCAAGGCGCTGCGCGAGGCCATCGCCAAGATCGACCGCACCAGCCGCGAGCGCTTCGCCCGGACCTTCGAGGTGGTGAACGACCGCTTCCAGCGTGTCTTCCCTCGCCTGTTCGGCGGCGGGCGGGCCGGCCTGCTCCTCACCGAGGAGGGCCCCACCGGCGAGCCGGGGGTGGAGATCGTCGCCCAGCCGCCGGGGAAGAAGCTGCAGAGCGTGACCCTGCTCTCGGGCGGGGAGAAGGCGCTGACCGCCGTCGCCCTCATCTTCGCCATCTTCCTCATCAAGCCCACGCCGTTCTGCCTGCTGGACGAGGTGGACGCCCCGCTCGACGAGGGAAACGTCGGCCGCTACAACGACCTGCTCCGCGAGATGTCGAAGCAGTCGCAGTTCATCCTCATCACCCACAACAAGCGGACCATGGAGGTCGTGGACACGCTGTACGGGGTGACGATGGAGGAGCCGGGCATCAGCAAGCTGGTGTCGGTCCGGCTCCGCGATGCCGCCGCGGCCAACGACGACCAGGCGGTGGCCTGAGAGGGACCCGGGCGGCGCCTCGGGTGCGCCGCCAGGGTCCCGGGGCCTGGCCCTAACGTCGAGACCACTTGGCAAGCGAGGGACGGATCGATCCAAGTGGTTTCGGCGTTAGTACTTCTCCTTGGGGCAGGCCTTCTCGTTCGCGGTCCGGAGCTGCTTGGACGCGTCGATCTGCTTCTGGGTGTCGGACAGCGCTCCGACCGAGGCCTTCTCGGCGTCCGCCCAGGATGGATCCTTGGCCTTGAGCGTCTGGGCCAGCGTCACCGCCTGCTGCTCCACGGTGGCCTCGCCCTCCAGGGCCTTGGTGTACGCGTCGTCCGCCTTCACCAGGGCCGCGCAGCCCGCCTTGAGGTCCTTCACCATCCCGTCGGCGGCCTTGCGCTTCTTGCCATCCTTGGAGTTGGCCGCGGCCTGGTAGGCCTGGACCTGCCCGTCGTAGGTGTTCGCCACCTGCTGCCGCCGGGAGAGCGCGGCGAAGGCCTCGGCCTGGCGCTGCTCGCGCACCGCGTCCAGCTGCGCGAACTGGAGCTGTGGCGTCGTGCTGGCGGGCATCGCCGCCGGGCCGCTGGAGTTGACCAGGAGCACCTGCACCGGAACCGCGAGCTGCTCGGCGCTGCTCTTCAGGGGCAGGGACTCGATGCGCTGGTTGAGGCAGCTCGCGAGCTGGGCGCCGGCCGGATCCGACGGCTGCAGTGCGGAGACCACTCCCTTGCTGATGACCGCGCCGCCGTCGGGTGCCTTGAGCCGGTCGGCGTACTTGGTGACCTCCTCGCGGGTCAGGGTGACCGACCCGGCGAACTCCGGCGGAGCCAGGGTCCGCATGGGCTCGAAGCAGCTGCACCACTGGGGGACCGCGAGGCGGATGGTTCCCTGGACGTCGGACGCCTCGTTCACGCCCATCCGCACCATGGTGCTCGGCTCACGCTCGAACGGGCCCTCGAAGGTGATGGGCTTGCTGCCCGCGGGGGCGGACAGGCCCCCGATCTGGGCGCGGGTGGCCTTCTCGATGCACGTCTGGCCGGCGGGCTGCAGGCCGTCGCCGCTGACCGCGACGGTGGTGCCGGTGCCGTCGATGGAGATGGCGACCTTGCCCTTGGTCGGGACGCTCGGGTTCTGAACCCGGGCGTCCGCCAGGCACTCCTGGATGGCGGGCCGCGCGCCGCGGAAGGCGGCCTGCAGCGTGTACTCGTTCGCCGTCTTGCCCAGGTCGAGCTTGGGCGGGAAGCAGTTGGAGATGTCGAACGGGACCAGGTTCACCACGCGCTGGCGCTCGGTGGGGCTGGCCCCGCCGGCGCTCTGACCGCCCGCGCAGGCCAGGACCACCACCGCGATCAACAGGGAAAGCTGGCGTCTCATCGGCGCTCCTCCTCCTACGTCTCGTCGAAGCAGCGGCGGGGGGGTTACCAGAGATCGGCCGGCAGGTGCACTCCTCATTGCGCGGCGTCGTCGCCGGTGCTGGAGAGTGGGGGCATGACGCAGGCGCTCGGAGGGTGGACGGGGGAGGGCGGGGCCTGGGGCGCGCTGGCCTTCCTCGCCTCGGTGGGTGTCGCCGGGCTCCTCGAGCCCGTGCAGGACCGGCTGCGGGCCGACGAGGGCCGGGCGTGGTGGGCCTCGAACGGCCGCGACGTGCTGAACGCGGTGGCGCTGGGCGCGGTCAGCGCGGGGCTGTGGGTCTACGGTTTTCGGGGTCCGCTGGTGGTGTGCGTGGCGGGGACGCTGGTGCTCCTGCTCTCGATGTCGCAGACGCGGCTCGAGTCCCGGCCGCGGACCACGCTGTGGTCGGTGGGGGTGGCCCTGGCGCTCGGAACGCCGGTGCTCGTCGCCCCGGCGGCGGTGGCCCGCGCCTTCGAGCGCCTGGTCGTCGCGCTCGGACCCTGAGCCTACGGCCAGCGAACGCGGCGCGCGCCGCCACCCGCGGGCTCCACCTCGAGGCGGACGTCGCGGGTGCCCTGCCGGGCGCGGTCCAGCGACTCCGGCGTCGCCGGTGCGCCGTCGATCGCGGTGACCACGTCGCCGGCGTGGAGCCGGGTCGTCACCTCGGCGGCGCGGATGAACACGCCGGGCGGACGGCGCATGAGCCGTGCGGCCTCATCCTCCCCGAGGCCGGGGTTGGCCAGCCGGAGCTGCGCCAGCCGGCGCACCTCGGCCTCCAGCCCCATCCCGCCGGACGGTCCGAGCAATCGCCAGGCGTCCACCGCCGGGCGAGGCGGGTGCGACCACCGGCCCTCCAGCCCGGCCAGCGCGTCCTCGGCCACCCGGTCGAGCAGCGGGCCTGGACCCTCGCCGTCGGTCCGGAAGGGGTCGACGCGCACCTCGGCCGCGCTCTCCACCACCACCCGGCCGGTGCTCGGATGGATGAGCTCCACCCGGACGCGATCGATCCACTCCGCGCTCGTCCCGACGCCCGAGGGTCCGGCGCGTCCGGCCACCTCCTGCCGGCCCTCGGCGGTGGTCCGGTCCAGACGGGCCCGGACCAGCAGCACCTCGGTGGGGGCCACGGCCGCGGCGCGGATGGACGTCAGCGCGTCGGTGGCGGTCCAGTCGCTCCGCTCGGGGTGGAGCGGGTGAATCTCGCTCGCGCCCCAGACCAGCGCCCGTCCGGATGCGGCGGCGACGGTGCGGAGTCCCAGCCGGGCCGAGAGGGCCAGCGCCTCGTCGTCGCTGACCCCGCCCGACCCACGAAGCCGCTCGACGACCAGCGCCGAGACCCGCAGGTCGGGAACCGGCTCGGTCCGGCGGGTGGGCGCGCCCGCGCAACCCAGCAGGAGAGAAGCGGCGAGCAGGGGTGGGGCGAGGGAGGGGCGAATGGAACAGAGCGTACCGCGAGCCGGGCCCCCGCCGCCGTTCAGGCCATCGCTCGGTGCATCGCCGGGCTCGGGATGTGGTGCAGACGGAGCCGGGCGCGCCTGGAGGGAGCACATCCGCCGTCCTGGCGGACGTGCGGGGCCTCAGGGCATCGCGAGCAGGGGCTGGAACTTGCCCTCGCCGTCCAGGCGGACCAGGTCGGTGTATCCACCCACGTGGACGTCGCCGACGAAGATCTGGGGGACGGTCCGCTGCCCGTGCGAGCGCTTCACCAGCCGCGCCCGGGTCTCGTCGTCGCCGGTCACGTCCACCTCCTGGTAGGGGACGCCCCGGGACCGCAGGTACTCCTTGGCCCGCGAACAGAAGACGCACGAGCCGGTGGTGTAGATGGTGACGGCGGCCATGGCTCCCTGACTCGTGGACGTCCTGGTCCCGGCGTGGTCAACTCACGTGTTCGGGCTCCCCAGTCATGTGGCCGGGGCACGCCGGACGCCAGTGGAAAAGTGGTGTCCGTGGGGGTCAGACGGCGGTGCAGAACACGCGGGTCCTCGGCCGGCAACGCCGCCGCTTCAAGGTGCAGATGGGGGCCGCGTCGGGCTTCACCGTCGACGTGTCGGCAGGCGGGTTCTGCGCCGAGCTGATGCGGGTCTTCCCCAAGGGCACGGCGGTCAAGGGCACGCTCCTGGTGGACGGCGAGGACTTCCCCTTCTCCGGCCGGGTGGCCTGGGCCAAGCAGGGCGACTTCCGGCTCAACATGCGCGGGCGGATGGGGGTGACCTTCACCGACGCTCCCGAGGAGCTCCGCCGCATGTTCGGTGTCGGGCCGTCGGGCACGCCGCTCCCCGCACCTGGCCCATTCCCCCACCGGGGGTGAGCTGCACGGGGGCCCGGGACGACGCGGCCCCCGCCCCGGATCCGCGAATGGATCCGGAACGAGGGCCGTGAGACTGCGGAAGGCCCCGGGGGCCGGGCCCTACATGCCCATCCCGCCCATGCCGCCCATGCCGCCACCGCCGGCCGGCCTGGCCTCCTCCTCCTTCGGATGCTCGGCCACCATCGCCTCGGTGGTGAGCATCAGGGAGGCGACCGAGGCCGCGTTCTGGAGCGCGGTGCGGGAGACCTTGGCCGGGTCGGCCACGCCGGCCGCCAGGAGATCCTCGTAGACCCCGGTCGCCGCGTTGAAGCCGAAGGCGCCGGTGCCCTCCTTCACCTTGTTGACGATGACCGAGCCCTCCTGGCCGCCGTTGCCGACGATCTGGCGGAGAGGCTCCTCGAGCGAGCGGCGGACGATCTCCACGCCGAACCGCTCACCCTCGGAGAAGGTCCCGCCCTCCAGCGCCTTGAGGCAGCGGATGTACGCCACCCCACCGCCAGGGACGATGCCCTCCTCGACCGCGGCGCGGGTGGCGTTGAGCGCGTCCTCCACCCGGGCCTTCTTCTCCTTCATCTCGGTCTCGGTGGCTGCGCCGACGTTGACCACCGCCACGCCGCCCACCAGCTTGGCCAGGCGCTCCTGGAGCTTCTCCTTGTCGTAGTCGCTGGTGGTGTCCTCGATCTGGGCGCGGATCTGCTGCACCCGGGCCTGGATGTCCTTCTGGCTGCCCGCGCCGTCGATGATGGTGGTGTTGTCCTTGTCGACGGTGATCCGCTTGGCGCGGCCCAGGTCGGCGAGGGTGATGTTCTCCAGCTTGATGCCCAGGTCCTCGGCGATCATCTTGCCGCCGGTCAGGGTGGCGATGTCCTCGAGCATGGCCTTGCGCCGGTCACCGAAGCCCGGAGCCTTCACCGCGCAGGTGTTGAGCACCCCGCGGATCTTGTTCACCACCAGGGTGGCCAGGGCCTCGCCCTCGACCTCCTCGGCGACGATCAGCAGCGGCTTCCCCGAGCGGGCCACCTGCTCCAGCACCGGAAGCAGGTCCTTCATCGAGGAGATCTTCTTCTCGTGGATCAGGATGTACGGATCCTGGAGGACGACCTCCATCCGCTCCGGATCGGTCACGAAGTAGGGCGAGAGGTAGCCGCGGTCGAACTGCATGCCCTCCACCACGTCCAGCGTGGTCTCCAGGCCCTTGGCCTCCTCGACGGTGATCACGCCCTCCTTGCCGACCTTCTCCATGGCGTCGGCGATGATCTGCCCGACCGTCGCGTCGCCGTTGGCGGAGATGGTGCCGACCTGGGCGATCTCCTTCTTGTCCTTGGTGGGTTTGGCCATCTTCTTCAGCTCGGCCACCACGATGGTGACCGCCTTGTCGATGCCCCGCTTGATCTCCATGGGGTTGTGACCGGCGGCGACCAGCTTGGCGCCCTCGCGGAAGATCGCCTGGGCGAGCACGGTCGCGGTGGTGGTGCCGTCGCCGGCGACGTCGGAGGTCTTGCTCGCGACCTCCTTCACCATCTGCGCGCCCATGTTCTCGAACTTGTTCTCCAGCTCGATCTCCTTGGCCACCGTCACGCCGTCCTTGGTGATGGTGGGGGAGCCGAACGACTTCTCGATCACCACGTTGCGGCCCTTGGGCCCCAGGGTGACCTTCACCGCGTCGGCGAGCGTGTTGACCCCACGGAGGATCGCGTCACGCGCGCGGACGTCGAAAATGATGTCCTTGCTCATCTGGTGTTCTCGTCTCTTTCTGAAAGCTGGGGGGATTACTTCTCGATGACGCCGAGCACGTCCTCTTCGCGGAGGATGAGGTGGTCCTCGCCCTCGATCTTCACCTCGGTGCCGGCGTACTTGCTGAAGAGGATGGTGTCCCCGGCCTTGATGTCGAGCGGGCGGACCTTGCCGTCCTCGAGGATCTTGCCGTTGCCGACGGCGACCACCTTGCCCTCGAGCGGCTTCTCCTTGGCGGTGTCGGGGATGATGATGCCCCCCTTGGTCTTGTTCTCCTCGGCGACGCGCTTCACGATCAGCCGGTCCTGCAGCGGGCGAATCTTCATGTTCGTTCCCTCGTGCCTCGGTTGTGGTTTGGGTTCCGGGGCTGGCACTCGGACTGCTCGACTGCCAGGCCCCTGGCGCCGCGGAAGATAACCGGCGAGATCGAGCTGTCAAGGCGTCCCAGGATGGGCGCAATGGCTTGACATCATTTGGCTTTTGCACGCGTCCCGGGCCGCCACCAAGCACTGTCGCTCGACGAGTGCCAGCCCTCGTTCTGGCAGACGGGCCTCACGAGTGCCAGCGCAACCCCTCGGAATTGCTGGACCCGGGGGTGCACGGGTGCCGCCAGGGTTGCTAGCCTTGGGGGGGCATCGATGGATCTGGTCGCGGTCACGTCGCTGAAGCAGTTCTTCAAGTCCCTTCTGGACGAGGCGCTCGGGCAGACCGGGCTCGACGTCGCCGAGGTCACCGAGTTCTACCTGGCCAACCTCCTGGCCGAGTTCGCCGCCGCCGACCGGCTGTTCGCCCCCGACGAGCCGGGCGGCGCCGGGGAACCGCTCGCTCTGCTGTACCACCGGGCGCAGGCCGCCGAGCGCGAGGAGCGCATCCGCATCCTCCGGCGGCTGGGCGACGTCTCGCTCTACAAGGCCGGGTTCTTCGCCGGCGCGCTGCGGGACAGCGTGGTGGGGCAGGGCTACACCATCGACATGGGTCGGGCGGCGTACGGCCAGGTGGCGGCGCTCTCCCGCGGCGGCTTCGCCCACGTGTACGACGAGCTGGGCCGGAAGTTCCGGCCGCTGGTCGAGGTGCTGGAGGGAATCGCCGCCCGCTCCTCGGCGCGCAGCTCTCCGTCGGGCGCGCTCCGGGTCTACGAGTCCTGGCGCCGCACCGGGAGCGACACCCTGGAGGGCGTCCTGGTCGACGCGGGCCTCCTCAAGCCCGGCGGAGGGCTCCCCAACTGAAGCTCGTCGACGAGGTCCAGGATCAGCTCGAGGCCATCTACGACATCGAGTGTCCGAGGGCCTCGGCGTTCCTCCTCCGCCCGGAGGACGCTGCGCTGCTTCGCTCTCCGGCGTCCGACGAGGAGCTCTGGGTCCACGAGGGCGAGGACGGGCTCGAGGTCGGGCTCTATTACTCGGCCGCGCTCCGGACTCACCTCGGGGAGCGGTCGCTGCGCGAGACGGGCTGGCTCGCGCCCGGGCTCGACGCGTACTGCCGCCTCGCCGAGGGCGTGAGCCACTTCCTCTACCTGGCCCGCTCCGCGGCGCTCGACCGGCGGCTCTCCATCCTCGAGCTCGAGGTCCAGGCCGAGGTCGACAAGTTCGCGAGCCTGGCCCTCCACCGCTGGCCCTCGCTCCAGGGCGCGTCCGCCCGGGAGCTCCACGCCCGGCTGTTCCGGGACGTCTCGTATCGCCCTGGGCTGGGTCCCGAGGAGCGGTTCCGGTACGCCGAGGCCAACCGGCTGGCGGCGCTCTTCACCGCCCGGCTCCTGGCCCACGTGATGACCCGACGGCTGGACCGGCTCCTCGAGGCGCTGAGGTACGCTTACCGGCTCGGGGCGGAGGCCAAGCTGCAGCACCTGGCGCGCGCGGCCTGAGGCTCCTGCTACAGTCCGCCCTGTTGACCGTGACGAAGCTCTCTCTCCTCGCGGTGGACCCCGACCTCGCGTCGGCCCGCGCGCTTTCCGAGGCCTTCAACCGCGCCGACTTCGCCTTCCGGGCGGTCCCCGACGTCGGGCGCGCGCTGGCCGTGCTCCGCTCGAGCCAAGTCGACGTGGTGCTGGCGGTGGGGAATCTGAGCACACCGCTGGTGTCCCAGCTCCTCGGGGCGCTGGCCCACGACGCGACGCTGTCGCGCCTCCCGGTGGTGCTGCTCGGGGAGGAGGCCGGGGACGCCCCCCTGGTGACGGAGATGCGGACCGGGGTGGTGGAGATGCTGCTCCGGCCTTTCCAGCCCTTCGAGCATCCGGACCGGGTCCGTCAGGTCGTGGCCGAGCTGCCCGAGCGCACCGGCCGGGTGGTCGGCTTCGAGGCGCTGCGCATGGTGGAGCACATCCAGCGCACCTTCCGCTCGGGCGCCCTGAAGCTGAACCCGGGCACGCCCGGCGAGAGCCAGGCCCTCTTCACCCACGGCGTGCTCCGCGGGGCGAGGCACCGGGAGGCCCGCGGCGAGGTCGCCCTGGCGGCCATGCTGGCCCTGCCCCGTGCCCCGTGGGCCTTCCTCGAGCTCAGCGGCCAGGGAGGCGAGGGCACCGGCGTCGCCATTCACCTGGACAAGACGGCCCCGGAGCCTCCGCAGCCCATGGAGGAGAGCGGGTACGACATCCTCCCCGAGGTTGGCCCGGAGGTGCTCCTCGCCGAGGGCAGCGCGCCCCTCGACGTGGACGGCGAGCAGCTGGTCATCGAGGGGGTCACCCCGACGCCGGCGCCCCCGCATGTCCCCATCCTCCTGGTGGACGACGACGAGGAGCTGTGCCGGATGTTCGGCGCGCTGTTCCGGCGGAAGGGCTTCGACGTGACGGTGGCCCAGGACGGGCTCGCCGGGTACGAGGCGGCGGTCTCGGGCGACTTCGAGCTGCTCATCGCCGACCTCAACATGCCGAAGATGGACGGCTGGGGGCTCCTGCGCCTCATCCGGGACGACTACCGGACGCGCGAGCTGCCCTTCGCGATGCTCAGCTGCCAGGACCACTACCGCGAGTCGCTCAAGGCGCTCGACGCCGGGGCGCAGGCCTATTTCCCGAAGACGCTTCGGCTCGAGGCGCTGGTCAGCCAGGTCCAGTCGGTGCTCCAGCCCCGGCAGCAGGCCAGGGCGCAGATTCCCCAGGGGACGCTCAGGAGCATCCCGGTGGGGCAGCTCGGGGTGCAGTGGGTGCTCCGGGAGCTGGCCGCGGCGGGCGTCACCGGCACCCTCCGGGCCCGGGACAGCTGGGCGACGTACGAGGTCGCCTTCCGCGAGGGACGGGCCATCCACGCCTCGGCGCAGACCGGCTCCCACCAGGCGCTCGGGGAGCGGGCGCTCAACGCCTTCGTCGCCAGCCGCTGTACCGACGCGACCTGGAACCCGACCGAGCCGGGTCCGCGGCAGACGCTGATGCTGCCCGTCCCGGAGCTCCTGGTCCGGGCCACCCAGCTGCTCAACGACAACGCCCGGCGGCTCCGCGACGGCCTGATGGTCAACCCCATCGAGATCCACGTGAACCCCGAGCTGTACGAGGTCTACGTCCGGAACGGGCCGCAGCAGTGGCTGCCCGCGGCGAAGCTCCTCTGCGAGCAGGGGCTCCCCCCGCGCGAGGTCCTGGCGCGTCTGGACGATTCTCCGGTCGAGCTGGAGGAGGTTCTCCGCGACCTCATCCGCCGGGGCGTGGTCTCGCTGAGCGCGCCGCCGGCGTGAGGCGGATCAGAGCGGCGGCCTGGCCGCGGAGGCGTCGTACTTCCCGGACAGGGTCTCGCGGACGTCGCGATCGAACTTCACCCGGCCGGTGGCCACCTCGCGAAGGGACAGCACCGGCGGCTTGTTCTTCGAGGTCTCGATGAGTGGCCGGGCCCCGGCCATCAGCTGACGGGCTCGCTTCGCGGCGAGCAGCACCAGGGCGAAGCGGTTGTCGACGAGGGGGAGGCAGTCTTCGACTGTGACGCGGGCCATGCTCGGAGATCCTCGAGAAATTCGCCCCCCGGGGGGCCAGGCAAGGTGCAGGACGTAACGGGAGCGCCGGGGGGGTGTCAAGACGGGGGCGAGGCCCGGCTCCAGCAAGCGGGTCCGGGCCGAGCTGCACGTCGGCCGTGGCGGTGGTGTCGACCGTGCCTGCTCGGCAGGGCTCGCGCGAGGGCAGGACGCCCGCTGGCTTTTCCACCGGTCAGGGCCCGTTCCTCGTTCTGGTCGAGGTCCGAGCCCGGGTTGTCCCGGCGCCCCACCCGGGAGGATGCTCCCCACAGAGCAATGGACTTCTTCCAGGAACCGCCGCGTCTCGGGAACCAGTACGACGGCGACCTCCTGCTCCGGAGCTGGCTGGAGCGCACGCTGCCCGAGCCGGTGCGACGCGCCGTCGCGCCCGAGCTGCGCGAGATGGGCGAGCTGGCCGCGACCACCCTCCTCGCCCTGTCGACGCAGGGGCGCCGGGACGAGCCGCAGCTCGTGCCCCACGATCCGTGGGGACGCCGCATCGACGAGATCCGCGTCCCGGAGGCCTGGCGCGCCTTCGCCCGGGTCGCGGCCGAGTGGGGTCTGGTGGCCATCCCTCACGAGCGCGCGCACGGGGCCTTCTCGCGCATCCACCAGGCGGCGCTGATCCATCTCTTCGCGCCCTCGACCTCCATCTACTCCTGCCCCCTGGCGATGACCGACGGCGCGGCGACGACCTTGCTCGCCCACGGAAACACGGCGCTGGTCGAGCGGGCGGTGCCGCGGCTGACCAGCCGGGACCCGGCGCGCGCCTGGACCAGCGGGCAGTGGATGACCGAGCGCACCGGCGGCTCCGACGTGGGCCAGAGCCTGACGCGGGCGGTGCGCGACGGCGCGTCGTGGCGGCTTCACGGGAGCAAGTGGTTCACCTCGGCGACCACCAGCGAGATGTCGCTCACCCTGGCCCGGCCGGAGGGGAACCCGGGCGGCGGGAAGGGGCTGGCCCTCTTCTACCTAGAGCTGCGCGGGCCGGACGGCGCGCCCAACGGGGTGAAAGTGCTGCGGCTCAAGGAGAAGCTCGGGACGCGGATGCTCCCCACGGCCGAGGTGGATCTCGAGGGGACGATCGCCACGCCGGTGATCGGCCTCTCGGATGGCGTCCGGGCCATCGCCCCGATGCTGCAGATCACCCGGACGTGGAACGCGCTCTGCGCGGTGTGCTCGATGCGGCGAGGCATCGCCCTGGCGCGCGACTGGGCCGGGCGGCGCTCGGCCTTCGGCGCGCGGCTCGCGGACAAGCCGCTTCACGTCCAGACGCTGGCCGAGCTCGAGGCGGAGTACCAGGCGGCGTTCCTGCTCACCTTCCGGGTGGTGGAGCTGCTCGGCCGGGTCGAGGCGCAGGAGGCGACGGAGGCGGAGCGGCGCCTGGTGCGGGCGCTGCAGCCGGTGGCGAAGCTGGTCACCGGCAAGCAGGCGGTGGCCCACGCCAGCGAGGTCCTCGAGGCCTTCGGCGGTGCGGGCTACATCGAGGACACCGGGCTGCCGGCGCTGCTCCGGGATGCGCAGGTGCTTCCCATCTGGGAGGGGACCACCAACGTCCTCTCCCTCGACCTGCTCCGCGCGCTCGCCGGCGAGGCCGGGCTGCGCGACGTCGACGCCGAGGTGAACCGGGCGCTGGGGGCGGCCAACGATGCGGCGCTCGCCCCGGTCCGGACGCGCGCCCGGGCGTTGATGGACGCCGCCGCCGCCTGGTTCCGATCGGCCCATGACGCCGGCCCCGCGCAGATCGAGGGTGGCGCGCGGCGGTTCGCGCTCGCCGTGGGACGCGCCCTGCAGCTCGCGCTCGCGGCCGAGCACGCCCAGTGGCAGCTCGGGCGGGGCGACCGGAGCGGCGTCGCCGTCGCCCGGCAGCTGGTGGCCCTCAGCCCGGTGCCCGACCTGGTCGCCGTGCTCTCGGCCGACGAGGCGCGGACCGCGGCCGGGTTCGAGCGCTGAGGCTCAGAACCGGTAACCCACGCCGAGCGCCACCCGGACCGCGAACGACGGGCCGAAGCTGGTGGTCGTGGTGGCGGTCGACTCGTTCTTGAACAGGTACGTCGCGCCGGCCACGGTCAGGTAGATGTACGTGCGGGCGCCGAGGTCCCGGCTCACCGACACCGCCGGGGTGAGTTGCAGCGCGGCGGTGGTCCGGGGCGGCGCGGTGCCGGACGTGGTGAAGGACTGGTTGAGCAACGCCGCGCCGATGGTCAGCCCGACCTCGATGGACACCGGCGCCAGGTCCCAGACGTGCGACCCCTGCAGCTCGACGTCGAACTGGTCGGTGGTGGCCTGGAGCCCGCCGTTCGTGTAGCCGGTCCGGCACCAGGCGACGCGCGGGACGAGGGTGATGGGCCGGAGCGCGATGGCCAGACCCACCGCCACGCCCGGGCAGAGCCCGGCATCGCTCACCAGCGAGGTCCGCATCCGTGCCTCGGCCTCCAGCGAGAGCACCGAGTCCCGGCTGCCCTCGCCCTTGCGCACCAGCCGTGCGTAGGCCGTGCGCTGCAGCGTCGACTCTTCCACAGTGGCCGTGGAGCCGGGGGCGACGGCCACCGTCCCCTCGAGCAGCACGTCCGACCCGCGCCCGCGAACGAAGTAGCGGCCGGCTCGGAGCGACAGCCGCCGCACCCGGTCGGCGCTTGCCACCTCGCCCACCACCGCGCCGTCGGCGCTCTCCTGGAAGAGGAGCCAGCTCTTCCCGGGCGGCAGATCGAGCCAGGCCCGGGTCGGCGAGCGCGCATCCAGCGTGGCCAGTACCAGATCCCCCGCGCCGCGCAGGTCGTACTGGAAGGTGGGGTGCTGCGTCCCGGCGAAGGTCCGGCTCGAGGCGCGGAGCGTGGTCTCGTACGCGTACCGGTAGGCCTCGTCGAGCGTCACCCGCCCATCGCGGTTCTCGTCCGCCGCGCCGAGGAGCCCCGAGAGGAGCGCGTGGGTGAAGAAGCTTCCCTTGAGCTCGTCCGACTCCTGGCTGTCCTCCGATGCCGAGCTGGAGGTGAGGAAGACGGCGCCCTCGCCGGCCACCCGCTCGCCGAGCCGGATCTCGAAGGGAGGGATGGGCGTGCCGCCCTTCACCCGGGTGAGCGCGCCCGAGCGGCAGGCGTCCAGCACCAGCAGCCGGAAGGCCGCGGCGGATCCGCGCACCAGCTGCTCCAGCTCGCCCAGCTCCAGCCGGCTGCTCCCGAGGTGCAGCGCCCCGGCGTCGGCGTGGCCCGAGTAGTAGACCAGGAGCACCGTGGAGCGGCCCGCGGTGCGGACCCGCTCGTTCACCGCGATCAGCGCCCGGCGCACGGTGTCCGCGTCCTTCCCCTGTAGCAGGACGGTGTTCTCGGGCCGGACGCCGCCGACCTCCTGGAGCACCGAGGCCACGCGTGCCGCGTCCATCTCCGCGTAGCGCAGCGGCAGGTCGGGCCCTTGCCCGAGGTTGTTCCCCACCACCACCGCGTAGCGCTCCACGTCGGCCAGCGCGGCCGTGGGCAGCAGCAGCGCCAGCGCGGTCAGCGCTTGACGAAGCTCCACCGGAGACCCTGGCAATCGGTGGGCAGCGGCGCCGCGTCCTGGGCCTGCTGCAGCGCGAGCCGGATGGGCTCCAGCTCCACCGGCGCGGTGCAGAACAGGCCCAGCAGCCGCTCCTCGCCGGTGGTGGCGTCGAGGCGCGTGCCGAGCGGCAGCGGCACCTCGGCCCCGGCCGGCACCTCGGCCGCGCGGGGGCCCTGGGGGAAGTAGACGGAGGCCCTGCCCGCCGGGTCGAGGCTGAGGATCGCGACGAAGGCCGGCGCCGGGGTGCTCACCGCGAAGCGCACCGCATCGCCCGGGGCGACGCTCTCGCCCGGGGCCGCGCGGCGCACCTCGTCCCCGTGCTGGACGTACATGACCAGCCCGACTCCGGCCCCCTTGCGGCGCTCGCCCGTGCCTCCGGTCCGGAGCATCAGGAGGACGGAGGCGGCCAGGGCCAGGCCGAGGCCCGCGGCGGCGGCGGCCCTGGGCACCGGGCGGCGCAGCGGCGGCCGGGCCAGCAGCGCGGCGGGGAGGGGCAGGGCGCGAACCTCCTCGCGCACGCCCCGCATCCCGGCCACCGCGGTGCTGCAGGCGGCGCAGGTCGAGAGGTGCGTGCCGACGCTCTCGGCGTCCGCCGCGTCGAGCTCGCCCATCATCCACCGGTCGAGGCGCAGGGCGGAGAGGCAGGCATTCCAGCTGAGGGGGGTGGTGGCGAGGTTCATGCGGTCTGCTCCGCGCGGTCCCAGAGGCCCTGGGCGCGCTCGAGGAGGTAGCCCACCTGGCGCCGGGAGCAGCCGAGCAGCTCGGCGACCTCGGCATGGGTCATCCCGTCCAGGTGGTGGTAGACGACAGCCGCTGCCACGTCATCGGGCAGCAGGGCCAGGAGCCGGCGCACCTCGGCGGCGGCCTCGCCGCGGGGACCTCCGGCCTCGGCCATCCCGGGGCGGACGTGCAGCTCGAGCACCCGGGCGCCGGTGCGCGCCTTCCGCAGCTGGTTCAGGCAGTGGTGGGTGGTGGCCTGGTACAGCCAGCCGACGATCGACCCGGCCGAGCGGACGGCGTCGGGGTTCCGGACCAGCGCGGTGAAGATGTCTTGAAGCGCCTCGCGCGCATCGGCCTCGCTGCCCAGCAGCGTCCGGGCGCGCCGGAGGACCACGTGCCCGTGCGAGCGGTAGAGGCCGGCGATGGCCGGGGCGTCGAGGATCATGGGCAGCCCGCGTCCGGTCCGCCCTGGCCTCCATCGAGCCGGAGCACGATGAGGTCGTCCACGGTGGTGGGCTGCAGCCGGTACGGCGCCTTGCAGTACGCCCGGGCCGTCCCCGGCGCGGCGGTGCCGTCGTCCTGGACGCCGCGGCGGACCAGCTCGGCGACGCACGCCTCGAGCTCGGCCGGGGTGAGGCAGCCGGAGACCGGCAGCACGCGCACCAGGTGGTACCCCGTGCCGAGCGCCCCGCCCAGCCACCACTCGGTGAGCGAGTTCGGCGGAACGTCGGACTCGAGGTACATCACCCAGTGGTCCGCGTCGTAGGTGTAGCTGGCGTTGAACGCCGTGGGCAGGCTGGGCACCTGCTGCGCGGACAGCCCGTACGGGACGGCGGCGGCATTGGCGCGGGCCCAGCGCGGCGCCCCGGTGGCGAGCGCGCGGAACGCGGCATCCGGCGGCGGCGTGTAGAGCCGGAGGATGAAGCTGGCCGGGAAGCCGGAGGTGACCGGCGCCCGCGTCGCGAGCTCCTGGTCCTCGGTCCCCGGAGGCGGCCCACGCTGCCAGAGCATCGCCGCCTCGAGCGGAGGCAGCGCGCCCGTGCTCTCGACGCGGCCGCGGAGGGTGACCAGGGCCTCGCCCTGGTAGGCGGGGTCGGTCTGGGCGTCGCAAGCCACCAGCGCCGCCACGGCGACGCCGGTCAGTGCCGCCGCGCGCGTCATCAGTAGGCGAGCGGCGGGAACTTCACGGTCTGCAGCCACACCGGCAAGCTTGCCACCTTGGCCGAGCGCACGCCCGCGTCGCTGATCGCGTAGACGAACTGTCCGTCCGCGGAGTCGGCGAGGATGCCGCGGCGGATCCACGGCGACCAGCTCCAGCTCCAGCCCTCGCCCGACCAGGTCTGGTAGACGTCGGCCATGGAGAGGCTCCCCAGCGCCTGGATGCCGCTCGCCGGGTCGACCTTGAAGAGCCGGAGGTCGGAGACGAAGTTGGTGTTGCCGTAGTCGGCGAAGGGGATGGCGAGCATCTTCTGCGCCGGGAGCCAGGTGAACGCCTTCGGATCCCACAGCGCGTCCGAGTACGACCATCCCTGACCCACCAGCTGGACGGCCTGCACCGCGGGCGCGGCGAGGTCGGTGACGTCGAGGAGTGCGACCTTGAGCTGCATCATCCCGCCGGCGCCGGGCTCCCGGCCGATGCCGAGGAGATGCGTGTCGTCGATGGGATGCAGGTAGGAGATGAAGCCGGGCATCTGCAGCTCACCCACCTTGGTCGGGTGGGCCGGGTCGGTCAGGTCGAAGGTGAACAGGGGGTCCACCTGCCGGGCGGTGATGACGAAGCCGCGCGTGCCGACGAAGCGCGTGCCGAAGGTCTGCTCGTCCGCGCCGTAGTCGTCGGTCTTCCCGGTGAGCTTCAAGGATCCTGCGTCGAGCCTGAGGACCGAGATGCGGTTCGAGGCCTTCAAGGTGCCCCAGGTCGTGCCGTCCGCCACCCGGGTGGTGAGGTGGGTGGCCACGCGGAGCGCGCCGCTGAACTCGTCCATCCCGTACTGGTCGCGCACCGTTCCCTCGACGGTCCCCGAGCCGAGGTACGGAGCACGGTCCGGATCGCGCAGGTCGAAGGCGTGCACGTACGTCGCGTCGCTCTGCCCGGGCTCCGGCCACCACCACCAGTGGGCGGTGGCCACGTAGAGCGTGTCCTTCGAGGCGTAGATCGTCCCCGGCTCGGCGAGCACCGCGGTCCGGCTCTTCAGCGAGTCGGTGGTGAGGTCGACCGTGGCCACGGTGAGCAGGCCGGGACGGGTCGGGGCGGAGCTGAGCGCGAAGTCGCTGCAGTTGTAGCTGATGGGCGTGGTGCTCCCGCCGGGGATGCGGACCTCACCCTTCCGGAGCCAGTCGTCGAGGGAGCGGCCGCGGATCAGCGCCTCGTTGGCTGCCTCCAGCGCGTCGAAGGCCTTGTTCCGGTCGTCCGCGCTGGCGCCGGGCGGGAGGTCGGCCCAGTACTTGATCCCGTCGGGATAAGGAAAGGTGTCGGACATCACCAGCCGCACGCGCTGATCGATGCGGCGGGCGGACTGGTACGAGCCGGGGAGGAGAATCTCCGCGGTGACCTTGGGATTGGACATGTCGGTCACGTCGACGGTGGTGAGCTCGGTGACATCGCTCGCCCAGTAGCCGCAGAAGGCCAAGGGGTCCCCCGGCCCCACCGGCGCGCAGATCGGATGCGTGCCCTCGATCGCCCGCGGGATGTAGACGGTGCTGAAGACCACCACCTGGTTGCCGGCGAGGAACATGTCCCTGGGCCAGCCGTCGATCTTCAGGCTCGCGGTCTCGGCCATGGCCTGCGGGGGCCACGAGGAGATGAGGTGCAGCCGGCCACCGGCGAGCACGGCGATCCGCGTGCCGTCGTTCTGGACGAAGTCCGCCTCGTCCACCCCGGCGACCTGGGTGTTGGTGGTGCTGACACTGGTCGGGCCCGCCCCCGGAGTCGCGGCGACCGGGCCGGCGCCGGCGCCCACCGGCACCCCGCCCACGCCGATGTAGTAGTCGCCCTTTCGGATCTGCTCGATGTTGCTCTTCATCTCCAGGACCAGCGCGTCCTCGATCGCCTTCTCGAGCTGGCCACAGCTCGTCACCTGGGTGAGCCGTGGGCTCCGGTCGACGCCCAGCGGCGTGGGCACGGGGTTGCTCGACGAGCTCGAGCAGGCAGCAAGGAGGCAGAGGAGCAGGGCAGCCAGGGCTGAACGGGTCATTCGGATCTCCGGGGACGCTCTTCGCACAGCCCCTTGGACCCCGAGCCACCCATTTGTGGCAAAGCTTCGTGGGGTCGTACCCACACCTACCCCGCGTCTGCTCCAGCGGGGGAGGGCGGCGGGGGCGGGAGCAGGTCGGCGGGTCGGGTCGGGAAATCTCTAAGTCGCCCCGGGTCGACGACCACCACCCGGCCGCGGTCGTCGCGGACGAAGGTCCCCGGCGGCTTCTTCGCCGTTCCTCCCAGGGCGAGGCTCCCGAGCGCCTTCCCGTCCTGCCCCTCGAGGGTGACGGTGCGCGCGGTCGGCCCGAGGCCGGTGGTCTTTGCATCCGAGGGGAGCTTCTCGTCCGTCGCCTCGGCACGGAGCGAGGTCAGGCCGTACAGCAGCGCGCTTGCCTTGAAGCCGTCCGCCACGCCCTCGGTCGGTGCGCGGAGCCGCCAACCCTCGGCCCCGCCGTCGGCCGGGCGATCGCGCTCGAGCAGGAGCGCCGAGGCCCCGCTGCCGATGCGGATGCGTGCCACGTCCTCCGGCCGCGCGTGGAGGACGGTGCGGTCGCGCAGCTCGGAGGGGCTCCTGTCGAGGGCGGTGAGCGCGGTCCGCGGCACCTCGGACAGCGTGGACCCGAACTGGTCCTCTCGCAGGGCGTAGATCGGGTCCGTCTCCGCCTTCCCCGCCGCGAGGCGCACCCGCACCGTCTCGGTGGTTCCGCGCTGAAAGGTCGCCTCGACGACGGGCTTCTCGACGCCGGTGCGCTTCCGCTCCGCGGGAGAGTCCTCGAGGTAGCGGGTGGCCTTGGTGCTGCGCAGCGCGCTGAGCCAGCCCGAGATCGCCGCGGTGTCCGCGTCCTCCCTCGCCGGCCGCACGAAGGCATAGGGCTGCCCCGGGTCGCGGGCAACGGCCCAGTCATGCTTCCGGCCGCGCACCTCGATGCGGGTCACGCCGAGGTCACGGACCGCGAGCACGTCCCGATCGCGGAGGTCGAACGTGCGCCGGTCCAGGCTGGCGCGCGTCGACGCGTCCACCGCGTAGACCCTGGGGTCTCCCTCGTGCTGGAGGTAGACGCTCGAGTCGTACGGGTTCTCCACGCCGAGCCGGACGGTGAGCGGCTGCACGCCGTCCGCCGACGCGGTCACCTCGACGCCTGGCTGGTCGAGCCCGAAGCGGTGCAGATCCTCGGCGGTCGGCTTCT
The DNA here is from genome assembly GCA_963776345.1 of uncultured delta proteobacterium. Taxonomy (GTDB): domain Bacteria; phylum Myxococcota; class Myxococcia; order Myxococcales; family Myxococcaceae; genus RPRB01. The sequence goes on from CAVZMH010000003.1 coordinate 71,154, forward strand.
CCTCCACCGTGCTTCTCACCCGCGCGTACTGGAGCGCGCCGACGATGTCCTCGGCGGTCCGCACGTCGGCGGCGGTCTTCAGCGGCCGGGTGATGACCCACGACTGGTCGGGCAGCCGCGCGAGCTCGGTGGTCTCTCCCTTCGCCTTCACCACCAGCCGGTCGTAGCGGACCTGCTCGGTCCCGCCGTCCGGCCGGGCGACGGGCTGGACCAGGCGCTCGGCGGTGCGCTTCTTCTCGGCCTCGCGCTCTTCGCTCTTCATCACCCCGAAGTACGCGTAGAGCGCGAGCCCGAGGGCGACCGCGGCCGCCCCCAGCAGGGTCCAGAGGTTCTTGCTCCGGGCGCTCATCTCACTTGTTGCGGCGGTTGAGCCAGATGGCCAGGCCGATCCCCAGCAGGCCGAACGGCACCAGGTCCGTGGCCAGGAACCGGATGCGCGCCAGCCGGGGCGCGTCGAGGTCGATGGTGGAGATGTCCCGGTCCGGCGGCCGGATGGTGATCTTCTGCACCTGGCTGGTGGCCCAGGCGAAGGCGTTCATCACCATGTTCCGGTTGGGCTCGTCGCCCCAGTTCGGGTCGACCAGGATCTCCGAGTCGCCGAACGCGACCAGCCGCATCTCCTCGTTCCGCTTCCCCTCGCCGCCGCCGACGTTGCGCGTGGACTGGAGGATGAGCGGGATGCTCCCCGCCTTGTCGCCGCTCTGGCGCTGCGGGTTCTCGGTGGGCGTCTTCACCTCGAAGGCGTTGGGGGAGGTGAGGAGCACCGGGGCGACCTGGGTGCCCTCGGCCAGCCCCTCGTGCAGCGCGGTCAGGCCACGCACGGTCGGGAACTGGAGGTTGTACTGGGCCTTCTTGAGATCCCGCGCGAGCTCGGTGTCGCCGAAGAAGTGCGAGACCACGAGGTACGGGCTCTCGACGGCGTAGACGTCGTCGGCGACCAGCCCCGGGTCCACTTGGATGCCGGAGCGAGCCAGCAGGGCGTCCAGTCCGGGCTCGGCGGCGGTCTCGGCGAAGTAGAGCATCCGCCCGCCGAGGTCGAGGTACTTCCCGAGCTGCTCGGCCTCCACCTTCCCGAACTTGCTCCGCGCGCCGGCCACCACCACCAGGGCCGCGTCCTTCGGGATCTCCTTGCCGTCGGCGAGGTTGATGGTGCTCGGGACGTACCCTTCCTGGAGCAGCGTCTTCCGCAGCTCGCTCAGCGAGGCCGGGTCCCGCGGCTGCGACGGCTCGAGCGGCCACTCGCCATGCCCGGTGGTGAAGTAGATCTTCTGCTCGCCGACCGCGTTCAGCTTGATCAGCGCGTTGGTGAGGTCCTGCTCGGTGACCCCGTTGGAGACCGAGACCGTGGTGTGGTTCTCCTTGTCCCCGGCGCCGCGGGTGAGGACCAGCGTCGTCTGCCCCTCGCGGAGCTGGTACTTCTGCGCGAGGTCCGGGGCCTTCCGCGGGTCCTTGAACACCACCTCGAAGCGATCCGGCGCCTGCTCCCGGTAGCGCTGGAGCAGCCGGTCCACCTGCTCGTAGTCGGGGTCGCTCGGAGCGAGGAAGGCGTAGGCCCGCACCTTCTCCTTGAGCGAGCCGAGCGTCGTCTTGGTCTGGGGCGCGAGGGTGAAGATCTTCTTGGTGGTGAGGTCCCAGCTCTTCCCCTTCCTGGCGACCACGTAGTTCACGGCCACCAGCGCCACGAGCACCACCAGGACCGTGGCGATGGTCGACACCAGGTAGAAGGTGCTCCGGCGCGAGGCGAACTGGCCGAACTCACCCAGGTTGGTCGCGAAGTACGCCCCCACCAGGAGGACGCCCAGGATCGCCTTCACCGCCGCCATCCACGGCGAGCCGGTGGTCACGAAGTAGGTGTAGGGGGCCGAGAGCAGCGCCACCAGTCCCAGTGCCCCGAGGATCTTTCCCAGCGTTCGCAGGTTCATCGGTCAGGCCCAGCGCTGCGCTTCCACCGTCCGGTGGGTGAGCAAGAGGGAGAAGAGGATCACCGAGGCGAAGAAGACCACGGACTTGAGATCGAGCACCCCGCGGGAGAGCGTGGACAGCTGCGAGCTGAACGAGAGGTGGTTGGCGATGCTGCGCCATGGCTCCTCGGCGCTCTGGGCGAGGCCGCGCAGCAGCATCCAGGGAAGGAGCACCGCGAAGGTCAGGAACGCCGCGAGCATCTGGCTCTCGGTGAGCGCGGAGACGAACATCCCCACCCCGAGGCAGGTGGCGCCCCAGAGGAGGAGCCCACCGAAGCCGAGGGCCACGGTGCTCCACTCCAGCGCCGTCCCGGACTCGCTCGATCCGAAGAGCGACAGGGTGATGGGGAAGATGATGGTCAGGCCCAGCGTGGCCCAGATGACGCCGACGCCGCCGAGGTACTTGCCGAGCACGATCTCCCAGGGGCGCACCGGCGCGGTCATCAGGAGCTCGAAGGTCCGGTTGCGCTTCTCCTCGGCGAACAGCCGCATGGAGAGGAAGGGGGCCACGAACAGGGTGATGACCCCGATCACGTCCCAGAGCTGGACGACGATGCCGTCGGTCAGGTTCTTGAACAGGCCGTACTCGGGCGGGAGCCGCGCCCAGCCGTACACCCGGGCCAGGCCCTGCACCTCCTTGAAGGTGGCCAGGAGGTTGACGAAGAAGAAGGAGGAGATGCCGAGCATCGCGGTGAAGACCACGTAGGCCCACGGCGTGCTGAAGTAGATGCCCAGCTCCTTGCGGGCGATGGCCAGCGCGTTGCGCATGCGGGTCGTGCTCCGTCAGGCGGCGGCAGTGAGCTTGAGGAAGATGTCCTCGAGCGAGGTCTGGTCGCCCTCACCCAGCGCGTGGGCGAGCTTCTTGATCTCGTCGAAGGCCACCATCCGGCCCTGGTTGAGGATCAGCACCCGCTCGCAGGTCATGGTGACCTCCGAGAGGAGTGGGTGCTGAGGATGACCGTGTGCTGTCCGGCCAGGCCCTTGATGAGCTGGCGGACCTCGGCGCGCTGGCTGGGGTCGAGCCCCTCGGTCGGCTCGTCGAGGATGAGCACCGGCGGATTGCCCAGCAGGGCCTGGGCGATGCCCACCCGCTGCCGGTACCCCTTGGACAGGTTCTGGATGAGCCGCTCCATCACCTCGGACACGCCGGTGCCGTGGGCGACGCGCTCCAGCTCCGTGGCCATCTGACCGCGGCGGACGCCCTTGAGGGAGGCGACGAACTTCGAGGTAGCCGCGGACCGTCATCTCCGGGTAGAGCGGCGGCGTCTCCGGCAGGTAGCCGATGCGCCGCTTGACCTCGTAGGGCTCCTCGAAGACGTCGAACCCCGCGACCTTGACCGTCCCGCTCGAGGCGGGAAGGTAGCCGGTGAGGATCTTCATGGTGGTGGACTTCCCGGCGCCGTTCGGCCCCAGGAACCCGAGGATCTCTCCCTCGGGGACGCTGAACGTCAGGTCCTCCACCGCGATCCGGTCGCGGTACCGCTTGCTGAGCCCGGTGACCTCGATCATCGCCGTCATCTGACTGTCGTTCCTCTCAGGCGGGCGCGCGATACTATGGATGGGCACCGGTCTGTCAACACGCGGGGGACGACGGATCTTTCCGTGGCCCGGCCGGTGCAGAGCGATGGCCCCTGGAATGAGCATCATCGTACAGAAGTTCGGCGGCTCCTCGGTCGCCGACGTGGAGCGGATCCGCAAGGTGGCGGCGCGGGTGGCGGCCAGGCGGGCCGAGGGGCACCGGCTGGTGGTGGTGGTCTCGGCCATGGGCGACACCACCGACGAGCTGCTCTCGCTGGCCAAGAGGATGTCGGCCAATCCCCCTCGCCGCGAGCTGGACATGCTGCTGACGTGCGGGGAGCGCATCAGCATGGCCCTGCTCTCGATGGCCCTGCACGAGCTGGGCGTCCCGGCCATCAGCTTCACCGGGAGCCAGAGCGGCATCATCACCGACGACACCCATGCCCAGGCCCGCATCGTCGAGGTCCGGCCGGTGCGCATCCGCGAGGAGCTGGGGAAGGAGAAGGTGGTCATCGTCGCCGGCTACCAGGGCGTCTCGCGCAACCGGGAGGTGACCACGCTCGGCCGCGGGGGCAGCGACACCACCGCGGTGGCTCTCGCCGCGGCGCTGGGGGCCGAGGCCTGCGAGATCTATTCCGACGTGGACGGGGTCTTCTCCGCCGACCCGCGCGTCGTTCCCGAGGCGCGGAAGCTGGAGAGGCTGGACTACGGAACGGCGCAGGAGCTTGCCGCGGCGGGCGCGCGGGTGCTCAACGCGCAGGCGGTGGAGTTCGCCCGGAACGCCGGCATCGTCATCGACGCCCGGAGCACCCACGGCGGCGGGACCGGCTCGCGCATCGGCCCCGACCCGGCGCCGGTCCGGGCAGTGGCCAGCGACACCGAGGTGCGGGTGCTGGAGGTGCCGGATGCCCAGCTCGAGCCCTTGCTCCGGAGCCTCGCCGAACAGGAGATCCGGATCCGCCTCGTCGCCGGGACGCGCGACGGGGCAGGGCGCCTGCTCCTGGTCGTCCCTCTCCAGGACGTGCACGGGGTGGAGGCGTTCGACACCGGAGCCCGTGCCCTCGGGGTCGAGCCTCGGCCCGGGCTCGGCACGGTGACGCTCGCCGGCCCGGGCGTGGGAACCGACAGCGCGGTCCTCGCCCGCTGTCTGGCCGCGGCCTCGGGGCTCGGGATCCAGGTCCGCGCGCTCCACGGCTCCCCGCTCCAGCTGACCTTCGTGGTGGAGTCGGCTCAGGTCCCGGAGCTCGCCCGCGAGCTGCACCGGGCGACCCGCTAGAGCCCGACGCCGCCGTCCCCATCCTACTTGAGGCCATACGCCCGCCGGAGCAATTCCGGCGCGGTGAGCCCCGAGCTGCGCGCCACCTCCACGTCCAGCCCGAGTCCGTGGCCACGCCCACGTCCGCGGATCCGGACGGTCTCGCCCTCGAAAACGCCCTCGGTCGGGCAGCTCGGGAGGCGGAGCGCGGCGCGGATCGGCTCGCAGGGAATGCGCTCGACGCCGTTCGGCCCCACCACCTCCAGCGCCCGTCCGTCCCCACCGAAGCGCTGCGCGTCGCCGAGCACCGCGCGCACCTCGGCCGCCGGACGCCGCCGCTCCCACGGTCTCGCTCCCACCGCGGAAGTAGGGGAGCCACTGCGGCGTGGGCAGCTCGGGGAGAGCGAGCGCTCGGGTCACCTCCGGGGTCGGCGGCGCGGTCCCCAGGAAGACCTGGCAGTGGGTGGTGTCGCAGAGCGGCCTCCCCGATGCCGCTCCACGTGCGCGTCGTGGGCGATGACCTGCGCGAGCGCGAGCCCTGCCTCGCCGGCGAGTCCTGCGTGCTCGGCCGCCATCACGCCCGAGACGTAGGCCGAGCGCGTGGTGCGGAAGATGACCTCGGAGCCACGCCGCGCCCGCGTCTCTCGCCGGGTGCTCCCGGCCTCGGGCGGTCGGTCGGGCAGCGGGCGAAAGGAGAAGACGCCGGCGTAGGGCCGCGGCTGGCTCCCGGCGACTCGAACCTGCCACGCTCCTCTGGTGCAGAGGATGGCTCCGGTGCCCAGCGCGGCGCGGAGCGTCTGCCAGCCGGGAGGGAGCTCCTCGACCTGGCGACCGCTGACCCGCGCCGCGCGCCCTCGGCACAGGACGCTCACTCGGTCCGGGCCGACGAGCCCGAACACCTGCACCTCGACGGCCGACTCGGCACGCGCTCGTGCCGGGGCCGTGGCCTTCGGACCTCGCACCACCACCCGGTCGTCGTCGACGTCGAGCTGGAAATCGGGACCGGCCCGACGGGCGCCATTCCCCGCCTCGGCCTCGACCCGGACGGTCTCGGCGAGATCCTGCGCTCGCCGCGCCCCGGACGAGGCGTCCACCGCGAAGTCGTCCCCGGCGATGAGCTCACCGGAGTGGCGCGAGACGACGCACAGCTCGGTTCCCTCGGAGAGCGTCGTCGCGGGAAGCAGGAGCAGCGCGCTGGCGGCCGCAAGCCCGCGGATCACTACGACGCCGGCCGGACCAGCCGCCGCGTCGGACGCCCGTCCTGCTTGGTGCGCCGGAAGTCGTCGGTGCGCCCCGGGAGCGAGACGAAGTCGCACATCTCGCACAGCCGGCTGTAGATGCGCTCGCCGATGCGCTCCACCAGGAGCTCCTCGCGCTCCAGGGCCTGCTCCGGGGCCTGGAACCCGCGGGGGCCCGGCGACGGCGCGCGCTCGCGCTCGAGCGAGTAGTTGGTGGCGACGATGGTGGTGAGGCCCGAGTTGTAGCGGCGGGCGATCAGCTCGTCGAGCGTCTCCATCTCGAAGGGGCTGCCGCGGCCGCGGCCCAGCTCGTCGATGGCCAGCACGTCCGCGTCCACCAGGCGGGCGATGATCTCCCCGCCGCTCTTGCCGGCGTTGAAGCCGCGCCGGATGTCCGCGAAGAGGAGCGAGATCTCCCGGTACTGCGCCGAGGCGCCGCGCTCGAGGACCAGGTGCCGGAGCGTCGCCGACAAGAGATGGGTCTTCCCCGAGCCCACCCGGCCGGAGATGACGAACCCGCGCGCCGGCCGGTCGCGCCTCCAATCCTGCGCGACGCTCCGGGCGACGCCGAGCGCCTGTTCCAGCGCGGCGGTCTTCTCCTGGTCGTCTCCCTTGGCGCGGAAGGTGGCGAAGCTGCTCGTGGCGTGGTGGGCAGGGATGCCCACCACCGCGAACTGGTCGACCCGCTCGGCCAGAAGCCGGCACACACACGGGGCGAGCGCCTCGTAGCTCTTCACCCCGACCTTCTTGCTGAACTCGACCTGGCGCGAGGTGTAGACGAAGCCGCGGCCCTTGCAGTGCGGGCACGGCTCGCGGCAGCTGCACACCCGGGCGACGGCCCGCGCGCGCCGTCCCTCGCCGTCCCCCGGCCCGGGCTGGAGCTCGGCCTCGACCCGGTAACCGTCACCCCGGCACTCGGGGCAGCTGGAGGAGGTGGCGAGGGCTTCCATGTCGTCGTGCAGCCTCAGTCGCGACGTCCCCAGGTGCGAGGCATCGTGCCGCGCAGCGCTCGGGACCGAGGAACCGCGTCCTGTACCATCGATGGCCGCTGCGTGCGCAAGATGGACAAGCGTTCCGGGCGCGCGCGATCGATCGCGCGTTCCGTCGACGCTGACCGAATCCTCCGCGGCGACACGACGCGGGCCACGTTCCACCTGCTGCCCACAGGTCTTCCACCGGTTTCAGACACCGTCGCCCTCACCGCCGGCGCGAGTGCCGGCGCCCACCTTCCGGAGCCTCCAGGCGTCGATCTCGGCGTCCACCTCCGGGCGGCACGCACGCAGCGACCGGGGCGTCGCCCCCGCGGCCCCGTTCCACCGCGCCCGCTCGGCGGCCCGGAGCAGGCCCCGCGCCACCACCTCCAGCGGCACGCCCGACTCCGACCAGCGGCCGAGCAGCTCGCGGTCCAGCGCGCCCAGGGCCAGCCCGCGCCCGCGCACCACCGCGAAGAGCACCTCCACGCGCTCGGCAAAGGTCGAGGTGGGCGGAAGGAGACTCATTCCCCACCCCCCGTGGAGCGGCCGGGCGACCGAGGGGCGGGCGAGGTTGACCTCCCGTCAGGAGGTTGAGGATGATGCGAGCGCAACTCCGAAGAAATTCCCAACACGATCAATGGCTTGCCCGCTCGTCCACAGTCCGGCCACGGCGCCCGGGCACAAGGGTCCGGAGTCCACATCCACATGCGACGCTCCCTCGTCCTTCTTCTGACGGTTCCCATGTTCGCGCATGCGGCCGACACCGGCCGCGCGCCCAAGGAGCAAACGCTCGGAAAGAAGGAGCAGACCACGCTGGACACGTCGCTGGCCGGCGACATCACGCGCAAGAAGGAGGACACCGGCGGCGCCCCGCTCGAGTACGACCAGTTCCAGCTCGGCGTCGAGCGGCAGATCTCCGACAAGCGCCGGTCGCAGATCGACTCGCTGCAGCGGATCATCGAGCTGTCGGGCGACTCGAAGGAGACCCCGGACCTCCTCTTCCGGCTGGGCGAGCTCTACTTCGAGGAATCGAGGGACTACTTCTTCCAGGCCAACCGGAAGGACGACGACCTCATCCGCGGCCTGGCGACCAAGGACGTCGCGCTTCAAGAGAAGTCGAAGAAGGAGAAGACGGCGCTGATGGTCCAGCGCGACGCCAACGCCAAGCTGGCGGTCAACCAGTACACGCAGATCGTCCAGCGCTACCGGGACTACCCGCGCACCGACGAGGTGCTCTTCTTCCTCGCCCACAACCTGATGGACCTGAACGAGGAGAAGAAGGCCCTCATCGCCTACGGCAAGCTGGTCAAGGACTACCCGAAGTCGCGCTTCGTGCCCGACGCGTACCTGGCCTTCGGCGAGTACTACTTCAACAACAGCAAGGGCCGGCGCGACTGGCTGCTGAAGGCGCTCGAGGCCTACAAGTCCGCGGCCGGCTTCCCCGAGAGCTCGATCTACGGGTTCGCGCTCTACAAGCAGGGCTGGTGCCACTTCAACCTCAGCGACTACCCGAGGGCGATGGACCTCTTCAAGGCCACCGTCCTCTACGGCGAGTTCACCGGCGCCTCGGCGCTGGAGAAGCAGGGCGGCGCCAAGGGCAAGAACACGCTCATCCGCGAGGCCCGCAACGACTACGTCCGGGCCTACGAGCGCGCCGGGCTGCTGCCACAGCCGGCGAAGGAGAACTTCAGCACCGTGGCCAGCAACCCCGACGATCGCTTCGGGATGATGGAGCTGCTGGCGAGCCTCTACTACGACGCCGGCAAGGACACGGAGGCCGCCCTGGCCTACGCATCCTCATCAAGGAGAAGCCGCTCATCGCCAAGACACCGGGCTGGCAGAGCAAGGTGGTCGACTGCGTGCTGCCGCCGCGGCGACAAGAAGCAGACGGTCGCCCAGATCCGCAAGCTGGTGAAGGTCATCGGCGACGTCGAGAAGTCCGGGAACGTGAAGACCGACGCCGACCGGAAGGCCATGGCCTCGGCCAAGGACCTGTCCGAGCGGACCCTCTCCAACATCGCCGTCAACTGGCACAACGAGGGCCGGAAGACCCGCGACGACGACACCTTCGAGTACGCCAACGAGGTGTACGGCGACTACCTGGCCCTCTTCCCGGAGAACAAGAAGTCGTACGACCTGCGCTTCTACTGGGGCGAGCTCCTCAACGACTACCTGCGCAAGTACCCCGAGGCGGAGCAGCAGTACACCCAGGTGGTCGTCCACGGACGGCAAGGCCATCGACGCGAAGCAGAAGCCGGGACGTGGCTCTCGAACGCCGCGTTCAACGCGGTCTACGCCGCGGACGAGGTGGTGCGCCGCGCCGAGCAGAAGGGCGAGATCAAGCCGCCGAGCGGGACGGACCTCAAGGCCGTGGTGGCCTTCGCCCCCCAGCGCAAGCTCCTGATCGACGCCTGCGAGCGCTACCTCAAGTACCTGCCGAAGGGCGAGAAGCGGGTGGAGATCGCCTACAAGGCGGCCAAGCTCTACTACGACCACCATCGCTACGACGAGGCGGTGTTCCGCTTCAGCGAGATCGCGCTGACGCAGCCCGACCACAAGTTCGACAACGGGGACCGCGCCGGGGAGATCGCCGCCAACCTCGTCCTGGACTCGTACAACGCGCTCGGCGACTACAAGAAGGTCAACGAGTGGGCGCGGCGCTTCTACGCCAACGACAAGCTCGCCACCGGCAAGTTCAAGGACGACCTGGCGAAGGTCATCGAGCAGTCCAGCTTCAAGCTGGTGAACCAGCTCGAGGAGAAGAAGGAGTACGCCGCCGCGGCGCAGGCCTACCTGGACTTCGTGAAGGACTTCCCTCGCACCCAGATCGCGGACAAGGCGCTCTACAACGCCTCCACCGACTTCTACCGGGCGCACATGCTGGAGAAGGCGCTCGCTGCCCGCGAGCTGCTCTTCCGCAACTACCCCCAGAGCCCGCTGGTCCCCGCCTCCCAGCTGGCCAACGCCGAGGGCTACGAGGCGATCGGCGACTTCGAGCACGCCGCCGAGGCCTACGAGCTCTACGTCTCGGGCTTCGAGAAGCAGCTGGTCCCGGCCGACAGGTCGAAGAAGGCCAGCAGCAAGAAGAAGGGCAAGCGCGCCAAGGCGGCGCCGGTCGAGGAGCCCAGGAAGGATGGACCAGTCTGGGAGGAGTCGAAGGCGCAGATCGCGCTCTTCAACGCCGGCGTGTACCGCGAGGGCCTCGGCCAGCTCCGGCAGGCGCTACGAGATCGCGAGCGCTATCTCGAGCTGTGGCCGGCGGCGAAGGACTCGGAGACCGTGGCCCTCTCCATCGCCGACCTGCACGAGCGCATGAACCAGTACGGCAAGGCGGTGGCCTTCCTCGACCAGCGCGCCCGTGACCAGGAGCGCGACCCGAACCGGTTCCTCGCCGCCCAGGCCCGCATCCTCCTGATCCAGGACCAGAAGCTGAAGAACCCCAAGGCCGCCGCCCGCACCCAGAAGTTGGTGCTCGACTACTACGACAAGCTCTACCGGCGTCAGAAGGACGCGCTGGAGCCGCCGGCGAAGGAGGCGGTGGCGCGCGCGATGTACGCCAAGAACGAGGAGCAGTTCCAGTACTACGCCCGGCAGAAGCTCCACTGGGGCAAGGGCGGCGACCCGGTGAAGGAGTTCCGCGAGAGCATCAAGCAGAAGGGCAAGTCGCTGGACGAGATCAACCGCATCTACACCAACACCGTGGCGCTGGGCGCGGCCGAGCCGGCCATCTGCTCGCTCCGGAAGATCGGGCTCGCCTACGAGAACATGGCCGACGCGGTGGCCAACGCACCGATGCTTCGCTCGCTCCCCCCCGAGGCGCAGGAGGAGCTGAAGAACCAGCTCGAGCAGCAGGCCCAGCCCATCCGGGAGAAGGCGGCGGACCACTTCGCCGCCGCGGTGACCAAGAGCCGCGAGCTCGCGATCCGGAGCGACTGCGCGACCAAGAGCCTCGAGGCGCTGCGCACCACCTACCGGCCGGCGCAGTACCCGCCGCTCCTGGAGGAGGTGGCCAACCCGCGGCCTGGCGCCGGCGTCGAGGCGCCCCCGCCGCAGCTGCTCACCCAGGTGCAGCCGGCCGTCGCCGGGGTGATGCTCAAGGGGACCAGCGCCGGGCTGCCGCCCGGTCGTCCGGTGGTGACCCGTGAGCCACCGGCCGGGGCCGGCGCCCGGCAGGACGACTCGAACGACCTCCGGCCCGGCCAGCGGCCCGCCGATGCGCGCTCGCCCGAGCTCGTGCCCGCGAGCGCCACCCAGCCCCAGAAACCGCCGGCGGACGCCGAGCCGGAGGACCTTCGCCAGTGAGCGCCACGTCCGTCATCTCCCCGCGCCGTCTGGCCGCAACCGCCGCCGCGCTCCTCGCGACGGCGTGCGCCACCAGCGCCCCGGCCGAGAAGGCCCCCGCCGCACCGGTCACCGCCTCGACCCCGAGCGGCCCGGCTCCGTCCACCCCCAACAGCCGGGCGATGCTCCTCTTCGAGGACGCCACCAAGGCGGCCGAGGCGCAGGCCAAGTCCGGCGCTCGGGACGACGCGGCGCTCGAGCGCCGGTTCGAGGCGGTCCGCCAGGCCGACCCGGGCTTCGCCGAGGCCGACTACAACCTCGGCGTGCTCGCCGAGCGCCAGGGCAAGCGGGAGCAGGCGTACGCGAGCTACCGTTCCGCCCTCCAGAAGAAGCCCTCGCTCAAGCCAGCCGCCGAGGGGCTCGCCCGGCTCACCCGCGCCCAGGGAGACCTCCCCTCGGCCATCGCGCAGTGGAACGACATCGCCCGGGCGTTCCCCGACGACGCAGACAGCCGCGCCCAGCTCGCCGAGATCTACCGGATCACCAACGACCACGACCGGGCGCAGGAGCTCGCCCGCCAGGCCCTGATCCGCGATCCGAAGAGCCTCGGCGCCTACAAGACCCTGCTGCGGAGCAACCTCGACCGGAAGCAGTTCGCGATGGCCGAGCTAGTGGGCGTGCGGGCGCTGAAGATCTCCGCCACCGACCCCGACCTCTACCTGGCCCTCGGCGACGTGCAGCTCGCGAAGGGCGCGGTGGACAAGGCGGCAGCCCAGTACCAGAAGGCGCTGGAGGCCAACCCGGGCTTCGTCCGGGCCCGGCTCGCGCTGGCCCGGCTGGCCCTGAAGGACGAGGATTTCGCCGCCGCCGAGAAGCACCTGTCGCGGGCGGTGGCCGACGGGGGCGGCAGCGCCGAGGTCCACCTCGACCTGGGCGTCGCGTACCGGGGGCTCGGCCAGCCGGACAAGGCTCTGGCCGAGTACGACGCGGCGGAGAAGCTGCAGCCGCGGCTCGCGGCCATCTACCTGAACCGGGGCATCGTCCTGCAGCGCTACAAGGACGCGCCCGAGAAGTCGATCGAGCTGTACAAGCAGTACGTCGCGCTGTCGGGCGGTGAGTCGGCGCTCCCGAACGACGCGCCGGTGCTCGCGCTCCGGCGCGAGGCGGAGCAGCTGGTCGCGGCCAAGTCGCAGGCGCGCACCCAGGAGCAGCAGGCCAAGACGCTCGACCAGGCGCAGCAGCTCCAGCAGCAACGGCTCAAGGACGCCGAGGAGCGGGCGGGGAAGGGCGCGCCGGCGAAGGGCACGGCACCGGACAAGGGAAAGGGGTCTCCGGACAAGCTGTAGGCACGTGTGGTCCGCGCGCGGTGGACGCGGGGAGGTCGGGGTTTGGTGTGACCTCCGCCATTCGATGTAGATTGAAACCAGGCGGGTCTCCCCGGGGTCGGGGAGCATTCGGGGGTTGGACAAGGCATGCGAGTGTGGATGCTCATCGTGGCACTGCTGCCGGGGATCGCGGCGGCGCAGGACGGCTCGTCGGCGACCTCGGCGGAGGCCAGCGCGGCCAAGGCGTCGAAGCGCACCGAGTTCAGCTTCGAGGAGGACACCATCGAGGGTGACCTCAGCCGTCCCGACGGCGAGTACGTCGAGGCCCTGAAGAAGGTGCCGCACTCCAACCTGATCCGGATCCGCGAGGAGTACCGCAACAAGGTGATGCAGTCGGTGGACGAGCTGTAGAGCCCTTCGAGAGAGCGACAACCAATCGTGTCCGTGCCCCTCACACTCAAGGTCTTCAAGGGCCAGGCGATGGTCGCCGCGAAGGACTACGACCGCGACATCATCAAGATCGGTCGGCTCGCCTCGGCCCACCTCTGCCTCGACGACGACAAGGTCAGCCGCATCCACTCGGTCATCGAGGTCACCCCGGACGGCAAGCTGTCGATCATCGACATGGGCAGTGTCGAGGGCACCTGGGTCAACGGGAAGCGGGTGAACAAGGGCGCGCTGTCCTTCGGCGACGAGATCCGGGTCGGGAACACGCTGATCAAGGTCGAGGACGGGGCGGCCGCCAGGGCCGCCGCCGCCCAGGCGCCGGCGCCGGCGGCCGCGCCGGTGCGCACCAACGGCAACGCAGGCTCTGCTGCCGCCGCGCTCTCCGAGGCGGCGCGCTCGGTCCCGGTGGCGAACGTCGCGCCGACCATCGCCCCGATCGGACCGCCGGCCCCCGTCGCGGCGCCATCCGCTCCGGCGCCGGTCGCGCCAGCGCCCGCCGCCGCGCCCGCTCCGGTCGCCGCGCGCGTCCAGGTTCCCCCCCGCGCGCCGGCTGCCGAGCGCGACTGGCCGGGCCTCGACGCGAGGCTGCGGCCGGTCCGCCGGCAGGGCGCCGGCCCGCTGGGGCTGGAGCTCCGGTTCCGCTGGGGCGATCAGATCGTCGCCGAGCACCTGCTCGGCCCGAAGCACAAGGGCGAGTTCAAGATCGGCAACGCCGCCGGGGTGGACTTCACCGTGGGCGACCAGAGGCTGGGCGGGCCGTCCTTCTCCCTGGTGAGCGCCGACGGCACCGGTAGCTTCACCCTCCGCATCACCGGACAGATGACCGGCGAGCTGGAGCGCAAGGGTCGCATCGTCACCCTGGTCCAGGCCATCGAGTCCGGGCTCGCGACGCACGACGGGGACGCGTACGACATCGCGCTCGAGCCGGACGACATCGCGCTCGTCGACGTGGGCGGGGTGGTGGTGGACCTCTGCTTCCAGCCCGTCCCGCAGAAGGTGGCGGTCCCGCTCAGCGAGCGGCTGGACTGGACCGCGCTCAACGTCTTCCTGCTGGTCTTCTTCTTCGCCGGGCTCCTGGTCGTGGCGGCGGTCACCCGCCTCGCCTCGGGCGAGGAGTTCACCGACGAGCTCTCCGGCAACAACGCGGTGCTCACCAAGCTCCTGGTGAAGCCGCCGGAGATGCAGAAGAACCCCTTCATCGAGCAGCTCAACAAGGCCAAGGAGAAGGGCGAGGCGCCGGCGGCGTTCCAGGGCGCCGAGGGCCAGATGGGCAAGAAGAACGCCCCCAACCGTGACGCCAAGGCCTCGCCCAAGGCGATCGACCCCAACAGCAAGGACCAGGCGCGGCTCATCGCCCAGCGCATCTTCGGCGGGAAGGGCAACGCCGGCATCGCCGTCCTCTTCGGGCGGGCGGGCCTGGGCGGCAGCCTCCAGGCGGCGATGGGCCACATGACCGGCTCCACCGTCGGTGACGCCGGCGGGGTGCTGGGCATGGGGCTCAAGGGCAGCGGGGGCGGTGGCGGCGGGACGGGCAACACCATCGGCATCGGCGCGGTGGGCACGCGCGGCGTGGCGGGCGGCGAGGGCAAGTACGGGACGGGCATCGGGATGGGGAAGAAGTCCAGCGCCGACATCTCCATCACCCAGTCGGACCCCGAGGTGACCGGCTCGATGGACCCCGAGCTCATCCGCCGCGTCGTCCGGAGCCACCACGACCAGCTGAAGTACTGCTACGACAACGCGCTCACCCGGAACCCGAAGCTCACCGGCAAGGTGTCGGTGCGGTGGATCATCACCGAGGCCGGCACGGTGGCCTCGTCCAACGTGGTGAGCTCCACCACCAACACCCCCGAGCTGGACCGGTGCATCGCCGGCCGCGTGCTGACCTGGATCTTCCCCAAGCCCAAGGGCGGCGGCGTGGCGGTGGTCACCTACCCGTTCGTGTTCAAGCAAGCAGGGGAATGACGCCCGAATGAACCGCTCCCTCCTGGGGATGGTCGTGGTCCTCACCTCGCTGTGGGCCGGCCCGCTCCGGGCACAGGCCGCGGCGCCGATCCTCGCCGCCACCGAGCCGCCGGTGGACGAGGTCGCGCGTGGCGTCTTCTTCGGCCTGAACATCGGTCCGGCGTTCATGACCGCCGCGCCCGCCCCGAGCGGCGCGAACCGGCCCTTCAGCTCCGGGGCCACGCTCCGGCTCGACGTGGGGTACGACATCGGCCGTGTCGTCTCGCTGAGCCTCTTCTTCGCCGGGAACACCTACTCGGCCAACGCGGACTACGTCGGGAACTCCGGCGGGACGGCCTCGGGTGACTTCTCGAGCATCGCCACGGGTCTGGCGGTGCAGTGGAACTTCCTCGGATTCGCCGACAGCCAGGGTGTCCAGCGAACCTGGCTGTACCTCAAGGGAGGAGGTGGGTTCGCGCTCCTCAAGCCCAACGCCCTCTTCGCCACCGACCCCACCGACAGCTACGGAAGCATTCTTGTGTTCGCCGGACCCGGGTTGCAGTACTACACGCGCCTTCGACACTTTTCGGTGGGCGTGGAGATCGTGGGTTCGTACCTGTTGAAGCCGAAGACGTTCGGCTTCGCCATCACGCCGAACCTGCGCTACGCCTTCTAGCGAGGGCAGCCGTGGCAGTGGACAGTGGACAGGGACCTGGGCGCCCGGGGCAGGGGCGCCGCGGCGAAGGACCGGCAGGACGGGGCGGCGGTCGCGGGGACCGCGGCGGGCCCGGCGGCCGTGGCGGGCGGGACCGGGGTGATCGCCGTCGTGACGGCGGGAGCTCGGCTGGTGGACGCGTCGTCCCCGAGCTGTCGACGCTGGAGAAGGCGCTGGCCAAGGGGGACTTCGCGGCCGAGATCCACCCGCTCGACGCGGTGGTGAAGGCCCTCCGGCAAGCGCGGGCCCGCTCCCTCCAGGGTCTGGACATGGACACCCGGGGACGGCTGATCACCACTCTCTCCCGGGTGGCGCGGCAGACCAAGCCCGCGCCGGATGCGGACGCGCCGGCCGCTGCCGAGGAGGGCGCCGGCGCCACCGAGGTGCCGGCCGAGGCCGAGGAGGCCGTCTCGCTCACCGCTCCCACCGAGCAAGTGGCCGAGTCGTCGGGTATCGGCGAGGGCTCTCCGCCGCCGGAGCCGGCGACGGCCGAGCCGGTGACCACCCCGGCGGAGCCGGGCGCCGAGGCAGAGGCCGGTCCTGCGCCAGCGGCTCCGGCCGAGGCGGCCGGCGGCAACGGCGAGGCGCCCTCGCCGCCGAGCGCGGCCGGGGCGGCGGCGTTGACGCCTGCTCGGGCGTACGGCGAGGTGCTCTTCCGCGTGGGTCTGGCCTGGGCGGCGGTGGGCGAGCAGGAGCGCGCGGACACGGCGTTCGCGGCCGCCGGACGCCGTCCCTCGCCCGGTGAGCTTCGAGCCGCCGAGAGCGCGAGTGGCCCGGAGGCGCCGGCCGGCACCGGCGGGCCGGAGCGCCGCGGGGGACGCGAGCGCCCCGAGCGCCCCGAGCGCGGGGAGCGGCGCGAGCGGCCCGGACGCCCGGAGCACGCCCCCCGGGGTGAGCGCCCGGCGGCCGGCGCGGCGCGCGGCGGCCCGCCGGAGATCCCGCCCGAGCTGGCGGGCGACTGGAAGGGCCAGGCGGACTTCCTCGAGTCGCGCGGGCGCACCCGTGACGCGGCCAGGCTGTACGACAAGCACGGCTCCTTCGCGGACGCGGCGCGGCTGTTCGAGGCCGGGGGCGACCTGCGCTCGGCGCTGCGGGCTGCGCTCGCGGCCAAGGATCTGGAGCTCGGCCGGAGGCTGGCGACCCAGCTGCCGCCCGGGGAGGCACAGACCATCCTCGAGAAGGCGGAGGGCTGGGAGCTCCTCATGGAGCTGCACGTCAAGTCGGGCCGCTTCGACGAGGTGGCCAAGCTCTACGAGCGAGCCCGTCAGTTCGACCAGGCGGGACTCGCCTGGGAGCGCGCCGGGAAGCTGAGCGCCGCGCGGAAGGCCTACGAGCGCGCGCGCGACGTCGCGTCGGCCGACCGGGTGCGGACCCTGGAGGTCGACCGGCTGGTGGAGCGGGGCGACCGGCTCGGCGCGGCGCTGCTCCTGGTGCAAGGCCGGCAGCGGGAGCAGGCCGCGAAGCTGCTCGAGCCGCTGCCTCCGCCGAAGGCGTTCCGCTTCCTCCAGCAGCTCGGGCTGAACGCCGAGGCGAAGGCGCTGGGCGAGCGCGAGCTCCAGCGGGCGACCGAGGAGTCCAAGTCCATGGCCCGTGCACGGTGGCTCGAGCTGCTGGAGCGCCCTGCGGACGCGGCAGAGGCCTGGGAAGCGGCCGGCCGGAAGGACAAGGCCTTTCCGTTGCTCGAGAAGGCGGGCCAGTTCGGCCGCGGCGCGCGCCTGGCCGAGGAGATCGGGAGCCGCAACGAGGCGATCCGTCTCTTCCGCCGCGCCGGGGAGGACGCCGAGGCCGATCGGCTCGAGGCGCTCCCACCGGCGCCGCCGCCCGAACCGATGCCCGAGCCGCCGGACCACGAGGGCGTGGGCTCCGCCGACCACCCCGCCGAGCAGGTCTCGCCGACGAGCGACGCTGCCGGAGAGGCCGGGGGCACATCGGACCACGTGTAGCGTCTCTGTCCGCCCGCCCCCTGTCCTGCGGTACGAGCGCGGGGCCGGGCGGCCCTGGTAGATTCAGGGTCCTCCCTTGCTCGCTCTCTTCTCGAACCTGATCCTCGCGGCGCTCCCGGTGTCGCGCATCCTCCACCTGCAGCGCGCGGCCGCCCTGGCGACCATCATGGCGATGATCTGCACCGCGGTCATCGCCTGCGTGCCGCACGTCGCCGCGCGCGTCCGCGCCTCACGCCGGACGGCGGCGAACCGCCGGAGGCTCCGGAAGCGCTGAGTCGCGGTCCGGCGCCTCCGGTCGTCGCGGGCACGCCGGAGCGTCTACCGGTAGAGCTGTGACCACGCGCAGCGCTGCTCGAGGTCCTCATCGATCGTGGACTCGTCCGCGTTCGAGATCCGCGCGCCGAGCTCGAGCTTTCCCCTCGCCAGAGCGACGGCGCCGAGCATGCTCCGCGGTGAGTCCGGGTCTTGCACCGTCGCGAGGTCTCGAAGCTCCCATCGAGCGTCAGCGGGTGGGTGGTGCGGACGGCGGAGTCCCTCCGTCGGGCCGGACGGTCGGCTGATCGCGCGGGCCGGGCGGGATCCACCGCTCGAAGAAGTCCACCAGCCTCCCGTAGAGGTAGAGCGCGTCGTCCTCGCGTGCGGCCCAGGCGTGCGTCGCGGTGGGGGTGAAGGCGAGCTCGAACTTCCGGTGCGCGCGGACCATCGCCTGGGCGAGCGTCACCGAGGTCTGGAACGGGACCACGTCGTCCGCCATGCCGTGGATGATCAGCAGCGGGTCCTGGAGGCCAGCGGCGTAGAGCGCGGCGCGGCCCCGTTCGAACACCTCGGGGTGTGTGGCCGGAGTCCGGGTGATGGCCACGTCGTCGCTCCCGTAGTAGCGCGGGTCCGTCGCCGGCGCGCCGGCCACGCCCGCCTGGAACAGCCCGGGCCTCTTGAAGAGCGAGAAGACGGTGAGGAGCCCGCCGTAGCTGCTCCCGAAGATGCCGATGCGCCCTCCGTCGACGAAGGGCAAGGACCTCATCCCCGCCACCGCGTCCTGGTAGTCGTCCAGGTCGGAGCGCCCCCACTCGAAGAGGAACTTCTCCCGGAAGGCGCGGCCGTACCCGGTGCTCCCGCGCGAGTCGACCTGGACCAGCACGTACCCGTGCTCGACCAGCAGCTGCATCAGCCCGCCGAAGCGCGGGTTCCACTGGTTGCGGACCGTGTTGCTGTAGACCGGGCCGAAGAGCACCGGGTAGCGCCGGCGCGGATCGAGGTCCGCCGGCACGACCATCCGCACGTGGAGCGGGACGCCGGCGCTGGTGCTCGGAAAACTCAGGTACTTCACCCGGCCCCACCGCACGCGCTCGAACTCGGGCGGAGGCGAGCGGGTGATCCGCCGCGTGCCGATGTACAGCTCGGTCGGCGCCGTGTCGTCGCTGTGCAGGAACGCCACCGCGCTGCCGTCCGGTGAGACGATCGGCCTGTTCCAGCCGGGGAGGGTGCTGACCCGGACCGGGGCGCCCCCGGCGGTGGGGATGCGCCAGACCTGCCGCTCCTCGGGCGCGGGGTCGTTCGACAGGTAGTGGATGACGCGCGCACCCGCCGGCGCGATGGCCGGGCCGAGCACGTCGTGGGGGCCGGAGGTCAAGGGCTCCAGCTGCCGCGAGCCGGGGGTGAGGAGGTACAGGCGGTACCACTCGTCGAGGTCGCCGGTCAGGAGGATGCGTCTGCCGTCGGGGTGCCAGGCCGAGGCGAGCTGGTTGTAGATGCGCGACTCCCGGTGGTCGGTCCACACCTCGGTCGGCGCCCCGGTCGCCGGGTCGACCAGGTGAACGGCCCGGTCGATCGAGTCGTCCGTCTCGCGGTCGACCAGGAGCTGGCCCCGCGAGGAGAAGGCGAGCGTCAGGAGGTGCCACCGGGTCGGCTCGGGCAGGGCGAGCAGCCGGAGGGTGCGGGTCGGCACCTCGACGAGCGCCACCGTTCGCAGCTCGTTCACCTCGCCCGGCGCGCCGCGGCGCACCCGGTCCAGCGTGGCCTCCGGGGTCAGGTAGTCGGGGATGGGGAAGGCGTGGACCTGCCGCCGGTCCACGTACTGGAGCGCGAGGTATTTCCCGTCCGGAGACCACGCCGGCGCGAGTCCCTCGTCCCACGCGCCCTGGCCCAGCTCGACGTCGGGGCGGTCGTACACGCCCCCGCCCTTGCCGATCGGCTTGACCGCCACCTGCGTGGCCCGCACCGGCGTCCCGCGCTCGAGCGGAAGGAGCCACAGGTCCCCGTCCTCGATCCAGGCGGCGGTGTGCCCATCCGGCGAGACCGAGAGGTTGCTCCGCTCGCCCGCCGCGGGCGCGAGCACCTCGGGCTTGCCGCCGCGCGCCGGGACGCGACGGAGCTCGCCCGCCTCGAGGTAGAGCAGCCGCTGCCCCGGGAGCCAGGCCAGCTCGGAGACGCCCGGGCTCCGCTCCTCGGTCAGCCGCCGCGGCCGCGTGCCGTCCCGCTCCACCACCCAGACCTGCCGCTCGGGCATGCCGTGGTCGTTCCAGAGGAAGGCGAGCAGCCTTCCGTCGGGCGACCAGAGGGGGTGGGCCGGGGCGGTCCCGAAGAGCGCCGGGCGGTGGGAGACGACGCGCTCGAGGGTGAGCGGAAGCGCGGGCTCGGCGCGCACCTGCGCGGCGGCGAGTCCGGGGAGGAGGAGCAGCAGCAGGCGCGTCCTTGCGCTGGACATCCACGGATGCTCAGGTCCCGCCCCGGCCTTGGCAAGCGCGAGATTGGTGCGGAGCATCGGCCTGGTCGGCCTGACCGCGACGGGCATCGCGTCGATGGTGGGCGCCGGCATCTACGTGGTGCCGTTCATGATCCAGCGCCACGTCCCGGGCATCGGGTCCGGCGTCCTCCTGGCGTACCTGCTCGCCGCCGTGCCCGCGGTGCTCGCCGGCCTGGCCTACGCCATCCTCGCCTCGGCGATGCCGCGGGCCGGCGGGAGCTACGTCTATGCGAGCCGCGGGCTCAACCCGTACCTGGGCTTCATCGCCAGCTTCTCGCAGTGGTTCTCGCTCTGCGTGGCCATCGGGGTGGTGAGCTACCTCCTGACGCCGTTCGTTCGCGACGTGGCGCTGGCCGCGGGGCCCGTCGACCTCGCCCGGGCGCTGGACCGGCCGGCGGTGCGCCTGCTCCTCCCGCTCGCCGTGCTCTGGTGCTTCGCCGGGGTGAACCTGCGCGGGCTCGAGGCGTACCAGCGCGTGCTCCTGCCGCTCCTGGGCCTGACCTTCCTGCTCGGCGCGGTGGTCATCGTGGCCGGGTTCGTGCTCGGCCCGGCAGCGAGCCCCCCGGCCCCGGCCGGCGCCGTCCCGGTCTCGCCCCGACCCGGGACCATCGCCACGGCGGCCGCGCTCCTCTTCTCCAGCTTCATCGGGTTCGACGCCATCGCCCAGGCGGGCGGAGAGGCGCGCGACCCCTCCCGCACCCTGCCGCTCGCCATCGGCCTGGCGATCGGGATCGTCACCGTCTTCTACGCCCTGTTCGCCGGCGCCGTGTACCACGCGGTGCCCTGGACGGTGGTCCGCGACGAGGCGCTCCGGCACGACACCTCGGCTGCGGCGCTCCTCGGCGCGCTGCTCCCCACGCCGCTCCGGGTCGCGGTGGTGGCGGGAGCAGCGGTGGCGCTGGCGAAGGACCTCCCGGCGATGCTGCTCGGCGTCTCGCGCCTGATGTTCGCCTGGGCTGAGGACGGCATCGTTCCCCGGGTGGTCGCCTCGGTGCACCCGCGGTTCCACACGCCCTGGGTCGCCATCGGGGTGAGCGCCACGGTCGCCTCGCTGGGCATCCTTGGCTGCCACCTGGCCGGAGACTTCTTCCTCGGGGTGGACATCCTGGTCACCTCGATGCTGGTGAACTTCCTCCTGATGTGTGGCTCGGTGCTGGCGCTGCCGGGGCGGAACCCGGCTCTGGCCCGCGAGGTCAGGGTGCTCCGCTCGCGTACGGCCCAGCGGCTGGTCGGCATCTCCGGCATCGTGCTCCTCGGAGCGCTCCTGGTGGTGCACACCGCCCGCGACCTCGCGCCCTCCGGCCTGCCCTGGTACCTGCGGAGCACCCCGGTGTGGCTCGGGGTGATGGCGGTGGGCTCGGCCGTGTACTGGCGTGAGCTCCGCGTCCTGCGCCGGCGCGGGGTGAACGTGCAGGCGCTCTTCGCCGCGCTGCCTCCGGAGTGAAGGACGGACCCATGGCCAGCATTCCTCGCCCCGAACGACGCGCGCTCGCTCCCGACCTCGACGTCTCCCGCATCGTGACCGGCCTCTGGCAGGTGGCGGACATGGAGCGCGACGGGCAACAGCTCGATCTCGACGCCGCCGCGCGGCGCGATGGCGCCGTACGCGCAGGCGGGCTTCACCACCTTCGACATGGCGGACCACTACGGCTCGGCCGAGGAAATCGCCGGACGGTTCGCGGCGAGCGGAGGCCAGGCGGAGCTCCTGACCAAGTGGGTCCCCGAGCCCGGGCCCATCCAGCGGGAGACGGTGCGGGCCGCGGTGACGCGCGCGCTCGGGCGGCTGCAGCGCGAGCGCATCGACCTGCTCCAGTTCCACGCCTGGCGCTTCTCGGATCCGTCCTGGCTCGACGCGCTGTTCTTCCTGGACGAGCTGCGCGCCGAGGGGCTCATCCACCACCTAGGAGCGGTGAACTTCGACACGGCGCACCTCCGGGTGGCGCTGGCGAGCGGCATCCGCCTGGTCTCCAACCAGGTGGCGTTCTCCTTGCTCGACCGGCGCGCCGCGGGGCAGATGGCCGCGTTCTGCCGGGAGCACGGCGTGCAGCTGCTCGCCTACGGGGTGCTCGCCGGAGGGTTTCTCACCGAGCGCTGGCTCGACCGGCCCGCGCCGACGGAGGCCCAGCGGGCCACCTGGTCGGAGATGAAGTACCACCGCTTCATCGAGGTGGCGGGCGGGTGGGAGCGTTTCCAGCTGCTCGCCCGCGCGGTCGCCGCCGTCGCGCGGAAGCACGGGATCTCGATGGCGAACGTGGCTTGCCGGGCCATCCTCGACGAGCCCGCGGTGGCGGCGGTCATCGTCGGCGCGCGGCTCGGGGAACGCTCACACCTGGAGGACAACGCGCGGGTCTTCTCGCTCGCCCTCGACGAGGCGGACCGGAGAGCGATTGCCGCCGCGGCCTTGGGGCTCGCGCCGATCCCGGGCGACTGCGGCGACGAGTACCGCCGGCCGCCGTACCTGACCGCCTCCGGAGACCTGAGCCACCACGTCCGGGAGCTCCCGCCGCCGTACACGACGCGGGAGTCCGGGGGACGGACCTCGTGCTTCAGCGGGACCCCGTGGGAACCCCTCGCCGGGTACGCCCGCGCCGTGCGGAAGGGCTCACGGATCGCGGTCTCGGGGACGACGGCCTCTCACGGGAGCCGCTCCATCGGCGGATCCGACCCGGCAGCCCAGACGCACTTCGTCATCGACAAGCTGCAGGGGGCGCTGGAGTCGCTCGGGGGCCGGCTCGAGGACGTGGTCCGGACGCGGGTGTTCGTCCGCCGCATCCAGGACTGGGAGGCGGTGGCCCGGGCGCACGGGGAGCGCTTCGGACACATCCAGCCGGCGAACACGCTGGTCGAGGCGGCACTGGTGTCGGAGGACGCCCTGGTGGAGATCGAGGCCGACGCCGAGCTGTGAGGGACCCCGAGTTGCCCTCGCCTGGCCGGGCTGCTATCCAGCCGGTCGCGCCGTCCCGGCGGCGCCCCATGACCACGAATTCCTGAGTCCGAAGCCGACGCCCCAGCGAGCGCACATGCGCCCGGGGCGGGTCGTGTCCTCGATCCAGGAGTTCGCAGTGCCCAGCATCCGACTCGAAGGGGTGACGTTCGCCCACCATGACGCATTCCCCGTGCTCGACGGAGTGAGCACGGTGTTCCCCGAGGGCTGGACCGGACTGGTCGGCGAGAACGGGGCAGGGAAGAGCACCTTGCTCCAGCTCATCGCCGGCGAGCTGCAGCCGCAGCAAGGGCGGATCCGGATCGAGCCCAACGGGGCGGAGGTCGTCCTCTGCCGTCAGGACGTGGAGAACCCGGGGGCCGACGTGTGCGCGCTGGCCCCGGCGGATGACGGCGCGGCGTGGCGGCTCCGAGGTGAGCTGGACCTCGAGCCGGCAGACCTGGAGCGGTGGGGCAGCCTGTCGCCGGGGGAACGACGCCGCTGGCAGATCGCCGGTGCGCTGGCCCGGAAGCCGCGGGTGCTGCTTCTCGACGAGCCGACGAACCACCTCGACGCCGACGGGCGGGCGCGTGTCCTCGCGGCGCTGGATCGGTATCGTGGCGTCGGGCTGCTGGTCTCGCACGACCGCGCGCTGCTCGAGGTGCTCACCACCCGGACGGCGCGGCTCCATCGCGGGCGCTGACGCTCACCTCCGGCGACTACGGCGAGGCAAGGGAGACCTGGGAGGCGGAGAAGGAGCGCGCGCGGACGGTGCGTCAGGCGGCGCAGTCGCGCGAGCGGCGAGCGCGACAGGCCCTGGCGGAGGCCCGTTCGGCGCGTGCGTCAGCCGAGACGCTCGCTCTCGGGCAGCAAACGAGACCCGAACGACCCGGATGCACGGGGCATCGGCGCACAGACGCGGCGCGCCTGGGCGGAGGCTCGCCTCGGAGGAGACGTGCGTCGGCTGCGCACCGCCGTCGAGCGCGCCGCGGCGGCGGTGCCGAATGCTCAGGTCGAGGTCGAGCTCGGGCGCTCGGTCTTCCTCGGCTACACGCCCGCGCCGCAGCTCTGATTCTCACCCTCGACGAGGCCGAGCTCCGCGCCGGCGCGAGGGTCCTCGCCCGGGACGTGCACGCGGTGCTCCGCCGTGAGGACCGGGTCCGGCTCGCCGGCCCGAACGGGGCAGGAAAGACGACCTTGCTTCATCCGGTTGCTCGAGGCGAACCCCGGACGGGCCGAGCAGGTCTTCTTCCTCGGCCAGGAGTCGAGCCCAGAGGAGGCCGCGTCGATTCTCGACCGGGTGCGCGCGCTTCCGGCCGATGCGCGCGGCCGGACCCTCTCGCTGGTCGCCGCTCTGGGCACGGATCCGGACCGGCTCCTCGCCTCCGGGCCCCGTCCGCCGGAGAGGTCCGGAAGCTGCTCCTCGCCGAGGGTCTCGCCCGGCGACCCTGGGCGGTGGTCCTCGACGAGCCGACGAATCACCTCGACCTCCCGACGGTCGAGCGGCTCGCGGCGGCGCTCGCGGCCTACCCCGGGTCGCTCC
Organism: uncultured delta proteobacterium; assembly: GCA_963776345.1. Taxonomy (GTDB): domain Bacteria; phylum Myxococcota; class Myxococcia; order Myxococcales; family Myxococcaceae; genus RPRB01. The sequence goes on from CAVZMH010000003.1 coordinate 95,964, forward strand.
TCCTCGTGACGCATGACGATGCGCTCGCGGAGGCGTGCACCACCACCCGGTGGGAGCTGATCGAGGGACGCCTGGTGCTCCGCTGAGCGGCACCTCGCGAAGCGCGGGCCGCCGCTGACACGCTCGCCGCTGGGGAGGCCCGAGTCGGCGGATCGAGGCACCTCCGAAGCGGGGTGCGGCGCGCCGGGCGCCCTCCGCTCGCTCCTGACTCAGCGCGGGAGCCGGCTCGTCCACGCCCACGCCGTGGTGAAACACGAGGTGCCCACCGAGCCAGCCACCGGCGCCGAGCCCGCCCGCGACGAGCACCAGCGCGGCGACGTGGAGCACCCGTCCGACGCCGGTCGGTGGCGCTGCGCCCCGGTACACCAGGTCCAGCACCGCGACGCAGGTGACCGAGAGCATCACCGCCAGGTGGGCCGACGCGGTCCGGAACGCCCGTGGTTTCGCGTCCGCGATCGAGAGGTAATCCACGAACCCGGCCGAGGCGGCGATCACCGCCGCCGCCGTGCCGGCGATCAGCGCCCAGCGGCCCAGCATCCAGAGGAGGGGAGAGCCGAGCACCAGCGCCGTTCCATCCAGCGCCACCCAGAGCAGGAGCAGGACCATCGGGAAGTCGCTCAGCGCTGCATGCAGCGGATGCCCGCCGACGCGCAGCCCACGCGTCATGTGCCGCCCATGGTGGCGACCAGGAGCAGGACGAATCCGGTCACCGCCACCAGCGCATGCACCACCACCACCGGGATGGGGAGCGGCTGCTTCCGGAGGTGGATCGACAGCAGGAAGAATCCCCCGAGCGCCGCGATCAGGAACACCACCAGCGCGGTCTTCGCCAGGGACGGCGCACCGGCGCCGGCCACCGCGAGGATCAGCACCACCAGTCCGATCGCCGCGGCCGCGCCGTGCACCAGCGCCAGCGGCAGCGGGGGATGGGGGGCGCCCCGGAAGCGCTGGACGGCCATCGCCAGGCCTCCCAGCGCAGCGAGGGCGAACAGCACGAGTGCGGTCGTCATCCGTGGTTCCTCCGGTTCCCTCTTGGATGCCGGAGAGCCCCAGAGGTGACAGCGGCGCTAACATTCGTTGGACCCCAGGGCCGTGTCACCGTTGCGGACCCGGGGCATCCAATCCCCGGTTGCCCATGCCCGAGCCAGTCCTGTCTCCAACCGCCTCCCCCGACGTCCCGGACGAGTCCCTCGTGACGCGCGTCGTCGCCGGTGAGAGCGCGTGCTTCGAGCTGCTGATGCGCCGGAACAACGCGCGCCTGTACCGGGCGATTCGCTCGGTGGTTCGCGACGAGGACGCGGCCGAGGAGCTGATGCAGCAGACGTACGTGCTCGCCTTCAGCAAGCTCCCGCAGTTCTCCGGCGGCGCACGGTTCTCCACCTGGCTCCTGCGGATCGGTCTGAACGAGGCGCTCCAGAGGCTCCGGCGCGACCGCCGCTGGCCACGCGTGGCGCCGGACGCGCTGGAGGAGGAGCCGGACATGGGACAGGGCAGCGGAGCCAACCCCGAGCAGCGGCTGGCCCGCGCGCAGCTGAATCACCTGCTCGAGCAGCTGGTGGACGCGCTCCCCGGAGTCGCACCGGTCGGTCTTCGTCCTGCGGGAGGTCCAGCAGCTCTCCACCGCCGAGGTCGCCGAGGCGCTCGGGCTCACGCCGGACAACGTGAAGCAGCGCCTCTCGCGCGCCAAGGCCCTGCTCCGCGCCGCGCTGGAGCAGCGCACCGGCGAATCCATCGCCGAGCTGTACCCGTTCGAGGCGCCGCGCTGCGATCGGGTCGTGGCGGGCGTCCTGGCCCGGCTCCCCGACGGCGGACTGAGGGCCCACTCCCGGAGACGGGAGGCCCACACCGCCCCACCTCTTCACCCCCGGCGCGGAACCCTGTGATTTTGGTACGCTTCCCCAGGCTCCGCCGGACCGGGCTCGGCAGTGTTGCATCCCTCCGGTACACCTCAGCCACATCTCCAGGGAGGCCGCGCGTTTGGGGACCGGTGCCGATTCCGTCAAGGCGTACTCCGCCGTCCTGCACAAGAAGCCGAACGACGCCGAGGCGCTCGCGGCGCTGGAGGCGTTGCTGAAGGACGAGACGGTGCGCGCCGAGGCCGCGCGGGCCCTCATCCCCGCCTACGAGGCGGTCAAGGAGCACCGGAAGCTGGTCGCCGCGCTCGATCTGGTCGCGGAGATGACCCAGGACCAGCTGGAGCGGGTGCTCGCGCTCCAGCAGGCCGCCCACGTCCACCTCCACCACCTCCGGCAGCCCGAGCTGGCCTTCGCCGCGCTCTCCCGCGCGCTGCGCCTCTCGCCGGCCGACCCGAACCTCCGCACCGCCGCCCGCCGCGCCGCCGAGGATGCGGACGCGATGGACGGGTTCGCCAACGTGCTCAAGGAGCTGGTGGGCCGTCCCGACGTCGAGCCGCCCGCGCGCGTCGCGCTCCACCGCGAGCTGGCGGACGTCCAGGAGAAGAAGCTCGACGACCGCCGCGGCGCCATCGGCCAGCTGGAGGCCGTCCTCGCGCTCGAGCCCGGGAACGGGGACGCGCTCCGGGCGCTCCAGCGGCTGCTCCGCGCCACGGACGACTGGCACCGGCTGGTCCCGGTTCTGGACACGCTCGCCGGCGTGGTGCCGGACCCGGCGGAGCGGCTCGCCCTCCTTCGCGAGATGGCCCTGCTCCTCGAGGGCAAGCTCGAGGACCGCGAGGCGGCAGCCGCGGCGTGGCGCCGGGTCTCGGAGGCCGACCCGCTGAACCGCGAGGCCGTCTCCGCGCTCGACCGGCTCTACACCGCGCTCGGGAAGTTCGAGAACCTGGCCTTCGCCCTCGAGCTCCGCCGGGCCCAGGAGGGCCAGAGCCCCCAGGGCCGTGAGGCGACCTTCCGGCTCGCCCAGCTCCGACGCGACAAGCTCCAGGACTTCGGCGGCGCGCTCCAGCTCCTCGGGCAGGTGCTCTCCGAGGACCCGGGGCACACCGCCACCGTGGACCTGCTGGAGGCCTGGGCACGCTCGCACGATCCGGACAGCCGGAGCGCGCTGGAGACGCTCGATCCGGTCCTGACCCGCTCCGGACAGCACGCGCGCCGGGTGGCGATCCGCGAGGCGCGGATGGCCGACGCGCTCACCGACGAGAAGATCCGTCTCTCCCAGGAGATCCGCTCCATCCAGGAGCGCGACATGGGCCAGCCGCAGCGGGCCTTCGTCGCCGCCGGCCAGGCCTTCGCCGCCAACGTCGACCGGGCGGGCTCCCGGGCCGACCTGGAGCGCCTGGCCCGGGTGACCGGGAGCTACGAGGAGCTGGCCGACGTCTACGAGCAGGTGGCCGCGGGCAACCGCGGGGCCGACCCGGACAAGATCGCCTGCCTCCGCCGCGCCGCCGAGCTGCGCGAGCACCTCGCCCAGAGCGACGAGGCGATCAAGGACTGGCAGGCGCTGCTCGCCGACGCGCCGCAGGACCGCCAGGCCCTCGACGCGCTGGGGAAGCTCTTCGAGCACACCAAGAACGCCAAGCAGCTCTCGGACGTCACCCTGCGCAAGGCCCAGCTCGCCGCGGACCCCCACGAGCGGCGCACCCTGCTGCTCAAGGCGGGCGAGGCGCTGGAGGCCGCGGCCGACGACGCCCGCGCCATCGACGCCTACAAGGAGGCGCTGGCGCTCCGGCGTGGGGCGGACGGGCTCGAGGCGCTGGACCGGCTCTACGCCCGGGGCCGCCGCTTCGAGGAGCAGGCCGACGTCCTGTCCCAGCTCGCCGCCTCCACCACCGGCGAGGTCCAGAAGGCCCACCTGCTCCGCCGGGCCCAGCTGCTCGAGCGGGAGAAGGAGCTACCCGCGGCGGTGGAGGGCTACGCGCGCCTCCTCGCCGTCGCGCCCACCGAGCCCAACGCGGTCGCCGGGCTGGAGCGGCTGATGGAGCTCCCCGACGTCCGGCCGGACGCGGCGCGCCTGCTCGAGCCGGTCTACCGGAGCCTGAACGACGTCCGGCACCTGGTGGAGGTGCTGGAGATCCGCCTCGCGGGCGCCTCGCCGCAGGACCGGCTCCCGCTCCTGGAGGAGATCGCCAACCTCCGCGAGACGCTGGGAGAGAAGGACCTGGCCTTCGCCGCGCGCGCTCGCAGCTTCAGCGAGGTGCCCGAGAGCCCCGAGGCCCGCGAGCAGCTGGAGCGGCTGGCGGCCGAGACCGGCGCGTTCGAGGAGCTGGCGGCGGCCTACCAGGACCAGCTCGAGCGCGGGGTCACCAACGCCACCTCCACCGAGCTCTGGCGCCGGCTGGCCGTCCTCTGGTCCGAGCGGCTCGACCGCATGGACCTCGCGGTGCGCGCCTACGAGGAGCTGGCGCGACGCGAGCCGAGGAACGTGGCGGTGCTGGAGTCGCTGGCCCGCATCCACACCCGCGCCGGGGAGGCGCGAGAGCTGGCCGCGGTGATGAAGCGGATGGTGATGGCCGAGCCGTCGCCGCCGAAGCAGATCGATCTGCTCTTCCGCCTCGGCACGCTGGCCGAGGAGACGCTGTCCGACAAGCAGCTCGCCGCGCAGTGCTACGGGGAGATCCTCGCCCGGAAGCCGGACGACGAGGACGCGATCAAGTTCCTCGGCAAGGTTCTCACCGAGAGCGAGCGCTGGCCCGAGCTGGCCTCGCTCATCGTCCGGGAGATCCAGCTCGCCGACTCCTCCGGCCGCCACGAGGAGATGTACGACCTGATGGTGCGCCTGGGCCGGCTGCGCATCGCGCGGCTCCGGGACCCGCGCGGGGGCCTGGACATCTTCGAGGACGTGCTCCGGAGGAAGCAGGGACACGCCGGGGCCATCGGCGCGCTGGAGGAGATGGCGCGCTCGGACAGCCCGCTCCGCGGCGAGGCGGCCGAGGCGCTCGAGCCCATCTTCACCTCCGGCGGCGACCACCTCCGGCTGGTGCAGATGCTCGAGTCGCGCGCCTCGACCGAGCCGGTGGCCGAGGAGCGCGCGGCGCTCCTCCGCAAGGTCGCCAAGCTCTACGCCGGGCCGATGCAGAACGGCGACCTGGCCTTCGTCTCCGCGAGCCGGGCGCTCCGCGAGCTCCCCGACGAGGAGGCCTCGCTCTCGCTGGTGGTCGCGCTCGCCGAGCGGGCCAGCCACGGCGGCGAGGAGCTGGCCTCGCTGCTCGAGGAGATCCTCCCCCGCGCCTCCGAGGACGCCGCCCGGGTGGCCATCCTCAGGGCGCTGGGCAAGGCGCAGGAGAAGCTCGGGCACCAGGCCGAGGCCATCGACGCCTGGCGGCGGGTGCTGGAGGTGGCGCCCTCCGACGGCGAGGCGATGGGGTTCCTGGTCCGGCTCTACCAGGCCGCCGGCCGCGCGCCCGAGCTGCTGGAGATCTACAAGCGCCAGCTCTCGATCAGCGAGGAGCCGGCGGTCCGCGCCGCGCTGCTCTTCCAGATCGCCGGACTGCAAGACTCGGCGGTGCACGACACCGTCGGCGCCATGGCCACGCTCCGGCGCCTGCTGGAGCTGAAGCCGGATGACGCCCAGGCGCTGGAGAAGCTCGACGCGCTCTGCGAGAAGCAGGAGCGCTGGCCGGAGCTGGCGGACGTCATCGGCCGACGGCTGGCGCTGCCCGGCGGGGACCTCGACCTCGACCTCCGGCTGCGGCTGGCGGTGGTCCGCGAGACGCGGCTCCACGACAAGATCGGCGCGCTCGAGCTGTACGGGCAGATCCTCTCCGCCCAGCCGAAGCACCCGGGGGCCCTGGCGCAGCTCGAGGCATGGGCGAAGCGGGAGCCCCAGAACAAGCCGCTGGTGGAGGTGCTCCTCGGCGCGTACCGCGTGACCGGCGAGCAGGCGAAGCTGGCGGGTCTGCTCGAGCTCCGGGTCGGCGCCTCGCCGGACCCGTTCGAGCGAAGGCAGCTCCTGATCGAGCTCGCCGGCCTGCACGAGGCGGGCCACGATCCCGCCGGTGTCTTCGGGGCCCTCGCCCGCGCCTTCCAGGAGGACCCGAACGACGCCGCGCTCCGGGCGCGCCTGGGCAAGGCGGCGGACGCCGCGCGGGCCCACGAGGCGCTGGCCCACCTCTACGAGGAGGAGCTCCCGCGCATCGCCGAGACGAAGGACGCCGCGGCGGCGCTCCTCGAGCTCGGCGGCCTGTACGAGCAGCACCTGTCGAACCCCGCCCGGGCCATCGAGGTCCTGGAGCGGGCGCGCACGCTCGACGCGGCGACCTCGCTCCCTGCGCTCACCGCGCTCTCCCGTCTCTACGGACAGGCCGGCCGGAGCGATCGCCTGGTCGAGAGCCTGGACGAGCTGGAGAAGCTCACCCCCGACGGGAACGAGCGGGTGCAGATCCTCTTCCGCCTCGGGCAGGTCGCCCAGGACGAGCTGGAGGACGAGCCCCGCGCGGCGGACGCCTTCGAGCGGCTCCTGGCAATCGACAAGACGCACCTCCCGGCGGCCCGGCTGCTCGAGTCCATCTACGAGCGCAGCGGCACGCCGGACCGGCTGTTCAACGTGCTTCGCATCCAGCGCGACCTGACCTCGGGGCCGGAGCGGGAGCGCATCCTCGCCAAGATGGTGAAGGTCTCCGCCGAGGGGCTGGCGGACCTCGAGGCCTCCATCGAGCTGTACAGCGAGCTCTTTAAGAAGAACCCCAAGTCGGACCAGGCGTTCGGCGCACTGGAGCAGGCGCTGGAGAAGGCCGGCCGCTGGGAGGATCTCCGGGCGCTCCTCGCCGGGAAGATCCCCCAGACCGCCGACCCGCGGGAGCTGGTGCGACTGAATGAGAAGCTGGGCGTGGTGCTCTATCGGCAGCTCGGCCGGGCCGAGGAGGCCATCGCCCCGCTCCGCACCGCGCTGGAGCGCGACGCCCGGAACCGGAACGCGCTGGAGACGCTGCGCGACATCGACGAGCAGCTCGGCCGCCGCGAGGAGCTGGTCGCGGTGCTGCGGCGGCTCATCCCGCTCCAGGAGGCTCCGGAGGGGGTGAAGGCCCTGCGGATCCGGCTCGCCGAGGTGCTGGGGGAGATGAGCCGGCGCGAGGAGGCCCTCGACGCCGCTCGCCGCTCGCTGGAGATCGAGCCCCACACCGTCGCCGACCTGGACCGGGTGGGGAAGCTGTTCCTCGGGTTGCGGGCCTTCGGCGACGCAGTGCGGGCGCTGGAGCTGAAGGCCGAGGTCTGGCAGCTGCTGGAGGAGAAGGACGGGGTCATCGCCGCGCTGTTCGAGATCGCCGAGGTGTGGATCGGCCAGGCCGGAAAGCCCGAGCAGGCCGCGCCCATCCTCGAGCGGGTGCTGGAGTTCGATCCGGCCAACCGCAACGCCTACGAGCGAGTGCTCTCGCTCTACTCGGACGCTGGCGACTGGCGCGCTTACGCGCAGGCCGTGGACCGGTATCTGCCGAACCTCGTCACCGACGAGGACAAGATCAAGGCGCTGCGCGAGCTGGGCCGCATCCGGGAGCAGAAGCTCGGGCAGAAGGACGGGGCGTTCCTCGCGCTCTGCCGCGCGCTGCAGCTCGACGCCTCGGACGACTCGCTCCGCGAGGACGTGGAGCGGCTCGCCCAGGAGACCGGCTCGTTCGAGGAGCTGGCCGCGGTCTACGAGCAGGTGGCGGACGAGCTCCCCAAGGGACCGCTGGCCGAGCGGCTGTACCTCGTGCTCGCCCGGGTGCAGGACCGGAACCTCGACGATCCGGGCGAGGCCGAGGCGGCGCTGCGGAAGATTCTCGAGTTCGACCCCACCAACGCCTCGGCGCTGGACGCGATGGCCCAGATGTTCGGCCGCCGCGGGCGCGACCGCGAGCTGATCGTCTCGCTGGAGCAGAAGCTGGAGGCCGCGCCGTCGATCGAGGCCCGGAAGACGATCCTGCGGGAGGTCGCCCGCATCCACCTCGAGCGGCTGAAGGACCCGGAGGAGGCGGCGAACGCCCTCATCCGTGCGCTGGAGCTCGAGGCCGACGTGGAGACGCTGGCGGAGCTGGCCAGGCTCTACCGCGAGCAGCACATGTGGGGCGATCTCGCCGCCACCCTCGCCCGCACCCGCGATCTGCTCCCCACCGCCGAGGAGCGGGCGCGGATGCAGGTCCAGGTCGCCGAGGTCCAGGAGCGGGAGATCGGCGACGAGGAGGCCGCGGTCGAGGCCTACCGCGAGGCCCTGGCGCTCGACCCCCGCAACAAGGAGGCGCTGGAGGCGCTGGAGCGGCTCTACACCCGGCTCGACCGGCCGGCGGACCTGCTCGCCATCTACGAGCGGCAGCTGGAGCTGACCGAGGACTACCGGGAGAAGGTGAAGATCCTCTTCCACTCCGCGGCCATCTGGGAGGACCGCTACCAGAACGCGGCCAACGCCGACGCCTGCATCGACGGGGTGCTGGCGCTGGATCCGACCAGCCTCCAGGCGATCAAGGCGCTGGAGCGGCTGCGGCGCGCGCAGGGACGGTGGGAGGACCTGGTCGGCGTGCTCGAGCGGCACATCCAGCTGGCGACCGACACCCAGGAGCAGGCCGACATCATGGTGGAGGCCGGAGAGGTGCTCCGCACGCACCTGCACCAGACCGACAAGGCGGCCGACGCGTTTCAGGCCGCCCTTCAAGTCTTCCCCGGCCACACCCCGGCGCTCCATGCGCTGGGAACCCTCTACGAGCGGAGCGGCAACTGGCCCTTCGCGCTGGAGATGCTGCATCAGGAGGCCCAGGAGCTGGGACGCGACCCGCGCGCGGTGGAGGTGCTCCACCGGATGGGGAAGATCAACGAGGACATGCTGCAGGACGTGTCCTCGGCCAAGGCCTGCTACGCCGAGGCGCTGCGGATTGACCCCGACTACCTCCCTTCGCTCCAGGCGGTCCGGGGCATCTACGAGAACGAGCAGGACTGGGACAGCTACGAGCAGACCCTGGTCGCCGAGGCCCGGGCCACCGACGAGGCCTCGGCCAAGGCCCGCGCCTACCTGGCCATCGCCCGCTACCACAGCGAGCGCCGCGAGGACCCCGACTCGGCGATGCACTGGTACGAGGAGGCGATCAAGCTCGACCCGGAGCTGGCCGACGCCGCGCTGCCTCTGTCCGACATCTACCTCGCCCGCGAGCGGTGGGAGCCCGCCGAGCAGATGCTCGAGGTGGTCATCCGCAGCTTCAAGGGCCGGCTCGCCACCGAGCAGGACGACGCGCTCTCCAAGGACCTCTGCCGGCAGGTCTACCGGATGGGCTACGTGCAGGAGAAGCTGGGGCGGCGGGACCGCGCGCTCGCCGCTTACGAGGAGGCCTACCAGCTCGACGCCACCTATCTCCCGGCGCTCGAGGGCTACGGAAATCTCCTGGTCCAGTCCGGCCGGCACGACCAGGCGCTGAAGGTCTTCCAGACCATCCTCATCCACCACCGGGAGGATCTGACCGATCTGGAGATCGTCGAGCTGTACTGGCAGATCGGCGAGGTGCACATCGCGCTCAAGCAGCACGATCGGGCGCAGAACCACTTCGAGAAGGCGCTGGCCATCGACCCCGGCCACGAGCCGAGCCTCCGGGCGCTGATCCAGCTCGCGGACGGGGCAGGGCGGTGGGACCGCTCGGCCGAGTACCGACAGGCGCTGGTCGGAGTGCTCGAGGGCGAGCCGAAGGCCGAGGCGGCGCTGGAGCTGGGTCAGCTCGCCCGCGACCGGCTGCGCGACCCGCACACCGCCATCGACGCCTACGCCCAGGCGCTGCGCATCCGTCCGCAGTCGCTCGAGGTGATGGACGCGCTCTACGTGCTGTACCGGGAGACGCGCCAGCCGGGGAAGGCGGCGGAGGTGCTGGAGACGATGCTCGGCCAGCCCGAGCTCCAGGCCGACGCCCAGCGCGCCAAGCGGGTGTGGTTCGCGCTCGGGGAGAGCCTGCGGGACGAGCTGCGCGACACCGGGCGCGCGGTGGAGGCGTTCAACGCCGCGCTGGACCTCGACCCGCAGTTCCTCGAGGCATTCGGCGCCATCGAGGCGATGCTCGGCGCGGCCAAGGAGTGGAAGCAGCTGGAGGAGAACTACGCCCGGATGATCCAGCGGCTCCCGAAGACCGACGAGACGGAGCCGGCGCGGATGGCGCTGTGGCGGGCGCTCGGTGACCTGTACCTCCAGGTCCTCAAGCAGCCCGAGAGCGCCCTCATGGCGTACCAGGTGTCCGCGGCGGGACTCCCGGACGACGCCCCGGTCCAGGAGACCTACGCCGAGCTGCTTCTCCAGTCCTCGGGCAACGAGGAGAAGGCGGTGCAGGCGCTGCGGCTGGCGCTGGCCCACACCCAGAATCCGAAGAAGGTGGCGAGCCAGCTGGCCGAGCTGGCCGCGCGCCGGAAGGACTACGACGGCGCCTGGCTCGCCGCCCAGGTCGTGGCAGGCCTGCTCGGCGATCCGGGGCCCGCGGAGAAGGAGATCATCAGCAAGCTCGGGCCGTACGCCAAGAAGCGGGAGACGCCTCGGGCCACGCTGAACGACCGGTCGTGGGCCCAGCATCTGCTGCACCCCAGGGTGCGAACCCCGTTCGCCGAGCTGATGGGGCTGCTCTTCCAGGGGGCCGGCCAGCTCTCCGCGGTCCCGCTGGCGCAGGCGCAGCTCGTCCCGAAGAAGCACCGCATCGACGTGGCCACCGCGCAGGAGTACCAGATCCACCACTACCGGGCGGTGGCGCGGCTCCTGGGGCTCGAGGCGGTGGAGCTGTTCTCGCCCTTCCTCGTCGCCACCCGCGACAAGCTGGCCAAGCGCTCCATGGAGCCGGCGCCGGACCCGCTGCTCGCGGTGGAGATCGTCCACGCCCATCCGGTGTGTCTGAAGGTCGGCGGGAAGTTCTTCGGCGACCCGCAGGCCAAGGACACCCATGCGCAGCTGGGGCGCACCCTGGCGCTGCTCCGACCGGAGCTGATCTTCGCCTCGCGGTTCTCGCCCGAGCGACTGGCGGCGGTCTTCCAGGGCGCGGTGCTGCTCGCCGGCTTCCAGATGCGCTGGACCGCCCAGGCCGGGGCGATCGAGGCGGAGCGCCAGGCGCTGGAATCGGTGATGACCGAGCCGTTCCGGGCGGCCCTGGCCCGGTTGGTCCCCGAGGTGCTGCGCCGGTCCGAGGGCGACCCGGTCCGGGAATACCTGGAGGGGGCAGAGCTGACCGGGGTCCGCTGTGCGCTGTTCACCGCGGGCGACCTCGAGGCGGTGAAGAAGCTCGTCCAGGGTGAAACCGGCTCCAGCTATCGCGTCGCGGGCAAGGTGAAGATCCGCGAGCTGATGACCTTCGCGGTCTCCGAGGACCTCGCCGCGCTCCGGATGGCGGTGGGAACCAACGTCGAGGTCCCCACCCGGAAGTCCTGAGCGCCTCCTCGTGCGTTCCTTGACCAGGCCGGGGGGCGACCTCTACGCTCGTCGGCTGGGCAACCCCGCCAACTTCCATGCGCTTCGTCTGCGACAGCTGCCGCGCTCAGTACATGATTCCCGACGAAAAGGTCGGGGAACGGGGGGTCAAGGTCCGTTGCAAGAAGTGCGGGAACGTCATCGTCGTCCGCCGTCCGTCGGACGCGGCGAGCGAGGCGGACGCCGCGCTGCGAGGGCTGGAGGAGCAGGCCCCGCCCGCCGCGGGTCCCGAGACGCCCTCCGGGGAGACCTCCATCTTCAGCGACGTCGACGATGCGGAGATTGGCGCGGCGTTCGAGAGCGCGCTCGGCGAGCGGCAGGAGGAGCCACCGCCGCCGGAGCCCGATGAGTCGCACGACCAGGTGGAGGCGAACCTGCCGCCGCTCAGCGACGGGCCTCCCCGGCCGCTCGACTGGTACGTGGCCATCGACGAGAAGCAGACCGGCCCGCTGACCCCGGAGGCGATCAAGGACCACTGGGATCGCGGGGAAATCGGGCCCGACAGCCTGACCTGGCGCCAGGGCTTCGAGGACTGGGTGCCGCTGTCCGAGGTCTCCGAGCTCGCGGCCTGGCTCGCTCCGCGTCCGCAGCGGCCGGTGTTCTCGCCGACGTCGGCGACCTCCGGCCCGGTGCCGGTGGTGCCGGTGCCGGTGGAGTCGGCGTTCAGCGCCGGGGGGATGATGCGCACGGTCCGGTCCGAGGTGCCCACCCCGGTGCCGGACGCGGGCGGCTGGAAGCCCTCGGCGTCGGCCGCGCTGGCCAGCCTGGTCAAGGAGGAGATCGACGCGCTCTCCAGGCCCGACGCTCCGCCGCCTGCGCCCGAGCCGGTCGCCTCCCCGCGGGGGCTGCTCGAGGTGCCGCCTCCGACCGGTGAGATCCCGGCGTCGAGCGTGAACGGCCGACCTTCCCGCGCCGAGGCACGGACGCCGGTCACCGCGGTGGAGCGGCCGCCCACCTTCACCCCGGCGTATCCCTACGCCACGCGCCCGGTGAAGCCCGAGGGCAACAAGGGGGTCCTCATCGGGATCGGGGTGGCGGTCGCGGTGGTGCTCGCCGCGGTGGGCGGTGGTGGCTGGTACCTGCTCCAGCGCCAGAAGGCCGCCGAGCTCGCCGCCCGCCAGGGACCGCCCCAGGTGGAGCCGCCGAGGACGGTGACCCCGCCACCGGCGCAGCCGCCGCAGGTCGCCCAGCCGCCGCCGGCCACCGCCACCCCGCCGGCCACCACCTCCCTGACCCCTCCGGTCCCCCCCCCGGTGGCGAAGGTCACCCCCGCGGTGCCGCCCGGCGAGTCCACCGGGACGCGGCGCGGCGGCAGCCGTGGCTCCCGGTCCCACAAGTCGGGCGGTGGCGAGGAGGTCGCGTCCGCCGACTCGCCGAAGAGCTCGGGCGGTAACAAGAACAAGGCGGACGACCTCTTCGACGAGGTCTTCGGCACCGGCGGCGGCTCCAAGTCCGACGAGAGCAAGGGCAGCAAGAAGTCCGCCTACGTCCCGCCCGCGCCTGGCGCGTCCAGCACCGACGTGCCGGACCGGCTCCCCAAGGGCGACATCATGTCGGTGGTGCTGGCGAACAAGCCGTCGATCGTGCGCTGCGTGAACGAGCAGAAGGCACGCGACTCCAACCTGCACGGCACGCTGGTGATGCACTGGGTCATCCAGACCTCGGGGAAGACCGCCTCGGTCAACGCGGTCACTGACCAGTTCAGGTCGTCCTACATGGCCACCTGTCTCACCGGTCTGGTGAAGTCCTGGAACTTCCCCAAGCACAAGTACCAGCCGGGCGAGCCGGTGGACTTTCCCTTCACCTTCTAGGTTGGTAAGGGCGCGCCGCCCCCCAATGCGCCTCCCGATCGAGCCCAAGCTCCCGGATCTTCCCGTCCGCTCCGTGGCCGAGATGGGCCTCAAGGAGCTGGAGCGGGTACGCCTCATCCTCCGGGGGGGCTCGGTCGTCGACTGGCGCCGGTTGCACTTCCGGAACCGGGACGAGGTGGACCGCTTCCTCCGTCTGTGCGGGGTGGACCTGACGCACCACGCGGACGAGACCTGGGCGCGGCTGGTGCTGTCGGACGCGGTGGAGTACCTGCGCCGGACCTTCTCCTACCGGGTGGCGGATGCAGTGGCGCAGCCGGCGGAGATCCACGACCTGTTCCTCTACGCCTCGGGGGTGAAGGAGCCGCACCGGTTCCGGCGGATCGCCTGCATCGTGCTGAAGGTCATGCACGTGGTGCAGCACATCGAGGGGCGGGATCTCCTGTTCCGCCTGGCCGTCTCGGAGGCGGACCTCTCGCGGATGGCGACCGCCAAGGTGAACGGGGTGCTGGCGGAGGCGCGGGAAAAGGGGCTCCCGATCCTCGACTACAGCCCCTCGGTGAAGACCCGCGAGTCGCTGATCACCAAGCTGCTGGCGAAGAAGGAGACCGTGGCGGCGCAGGTCTACGACAAGACGCGCTTCCGGATCGTCACCCCGACGCGGGCGGACATCCTCCCGGTGCTCTACTTCCTGACCCAGCGCCTGTTCCCCTTCAACTTCGTGGTTCCGGGGCAGACCGAGAACACGCTGCTCCCCTTCAAGTCGCTCCTGCGTGAGTTCCCGCACTTCCGCGCCCACGCCCACGAGCTCCACCTCGATCCGGACTTCGAGGACCGCGAGGGCGCGGGCGGCAACGAGTTCAGCGGGAGCGGGTACAAGGTGCTCAACTTCGTGGTGGACGTGCCGCTCCGGCTCGACGAGTGGCTGCCGCCCCCGGAGCTGGACCGCCGCGAGCGGAAGGGCCGGATCGGCTACACCCTGGTCGAGTTCCAGATGCTGGACGTGCATACCGCCGAGCTGAACGAGCGGGGCGAGAACGCCCACGCCCGGTACAAACACCGGCAGAAGCTCCGCGTCTTGCGGCGTCTGTCGCGCGGCCTGGTGGTACCCCGCGGCGAGGACCCGCCCGGCGAGGCCGAGTAGGGCAGGGCGCCCAGCGCCTAGCGGCGCTTCCGGTTCTTCTTCCGCGCCTGCCGCTCGCGCTTCCGCTTGTCCTTGAGCGCGTCGCGGTCCACCGGCTTGCTCATCGGAGCGTCCGAGTAGCCCATCAGCCGGGCCCGGGCCATCGCCGCCTGTCCCATGGGCGCGGAGTAGCCGGGAGCGACCTGGGGGATCTGCATCGGCATGCCCCCGCCGCCGAGGGCCTGCTCCATCATCTTCGCGTCCTTCCCGAAGACCTGGGAGAGGTCCATGTTCTTCATTCGCGACAGCTGCCCCAGTTGCTTGAAGCCGGGGATGCGGCCGAGGAGCCCGGGGTTCTGGCCCACCGCGCCCATCACCTGCTGCATCATCTGGTGCTTCCCGAGCAGCTCCTGGACCTCCTGCTTCTTCCGTCCGGAGCCGCGGGCGATGCGCGCCATCCGGCTGTCGTCGATCAGCGTCGGGCGGAGCCGCTCGGTCTCGGTCATCGAGTCGTACATCGCCTCGATCTTCCCGAGCTCCTTCTCGTCCGGGTTCAGCTGCTCGGTCATCTCGCCGAAGATGGGGAACTTCTCCAGCAGGTCCTTGAGCGGGCCCATCTTCCGCACGGTGCGGATCTGCTCGACGAAGTCCTTCATCGAGAAGCTGCCCGAGAGGAGCTTCTTCGCGTCCTCCTCGGCCTTCTTCTCGTCGACGACCTGCTCGAAGTCCTGCACCAGGCCGACGATGTCGCCGAAGCCCAGGATGCGGCTGGCGAGCCCATCGGGCCGGAACTCCTCGAGCTTGTCCAGCGACTCGCCCATGCCCAGGAACTTGATGGGCTTGCCGGTGACCTCCTTGATCGACAGCGCCGCGCCGCCGCGGGCGTCGCCGTCGAGCTTGGTGAGGATGAACCCGTCGAGCGCGAGCCGCCGGTCGAACTCCGCCGCGGTCCGCACTGCGTCCTGGCCGATCATCGCGTCGCAGACCAGCAAGATGTCGTCCGGCTGGACCGCGGCCTTGATGAGGTTCAGCTCGTTCATCAGCTGCTCGTCGATGGCCAGCCGGCCGGCGGTGTCCACCAGCACCACATCGCACTTCTGCGCCCGGGCGGCCTCCACGCCCTTCACCGCCAGGTCCGGGGGCAGGGTGTCCGGCTGGAAGAACACCGGCACGCCCAGCCGCTCACCGAGGATCTGGAGCTGGTCCACCGCGGCGGGGCGGTAGATGTCCGCGGCGACCAGCAGCGGCCGCTTGCCCTTCTTCTGGAGGTGGCTGGCCAGCTTTCCGACGGTGGTGGTCTTCCCCGAGCCCTGGAGGCCGACCAGCATCATCGTGGTCACCCCGCCCTTGGGCTTGAACTTCAGCGAGGTGTCCACGGGGCCCATCAGGGCCTCGAGCTCGTCGTGGCAGATCTTGATGAAGTGGTCGCCGCCCGAGAGCTTGTGCTTGCGGCCCTTCTTGTCGGTGACGGTGGTCTCGACGGTCGCGCCGACGGCCTTCTCCCGGACGCGGGCGACGAAGGACTTCACGACGTCGAAGGCGACGTCCGCCTCGAGGAGCGAGACGCGGATGTCGCGAAGCGACTCGTCGACGAGCTCGGGGGTGATCTCCTGCCTCCCGGCGAGCCGGTTCCTGGCCGCCCGGAAGCCCTTGGTGACGGTTTCCAGCATGGGGGGAATCGTCTTTAGCACCGGCCCCGGCCCGGTGGGGTCCCGCCGAGTCCTCCTTGCGTGCCCCCCACCCGACCGGGTGACATCGCCCATGGGGACGGATCCGAGGAGGGTGCATGCGGAGATGGCTGCTGCTGGGTGGAGTCCTGCTGCTCGCGGTGCCCGCGCGCGCGGAGGACAGCCCGGATGACGACCCGGCGAAGTTCCGGGTGGGCGTCAACCTCGGCATCGTCAGCATCCCGCGGTTGATCAACGTCGAGGGCTACGCCCGGGTCCACCCGTACATCGGCATCAGCGGCGGCTGGAGCACCTTCCCCAAGTTCGCCTCGGACGCGGTGCTGAAGTGGGCCGGCGCGAAGAGCGACACCACCGATGCCAACCTCAACCAGTTCTCGGCGTGGGAGGTCGCGCTCCGCGTCTACCCGATGCGCGGAGTCTTCTTCCTCGGGGTGGGCTTCGGGCAACAGGTCGTGGACGGAGACGTGACCGAGCTGCAGGCGGGCGTCCCCTTCGGAGCGACCGCGCTCGCCCGGGTGGAGAGCTGGGTCATCACCCCGCGGATCGGCTGGCAGTGGGTGTGGCGCAGCGGGTTCGCGATGGGAGTCGACCTGGGCGTCCAGTTCGTCCTGAGCCACAAGGACACCCTGGTGGTGCCGCCCGGAACCCCGGCGGACGTGGAGCAGGACGCCCGCGATCTCATCGACTTCGGCGCGAGCAAGCCGCTGCCGGTGATCAACTTCCGCATCGGCTACCACTTCGGATAGCGCGGGGCCCGGGCGCTACGCCGTGGACATCAGCAGCGCCATGAGGATTCCGATGTTGATCGGCTGCCACTCGAGGATGGTGGAGGGGAACTGGACGGTCACCGGGCTGATTCCACCGGCGCAGGACCGCGAGCCCACGTAGACCTCGCCGGAGCGCTTCAGGTCGTAGGCGCAGAACCCGATCTTCCCCTCGATGCGCTCGCCCGAGGCAGTCCAGCTGGACGTCCGTCCGGCGACCAGCCCGTTCATCTTCAGCTGTCCGCCCTCCTCGGCGACGTCGAGGGTCAGCGGCCCGGGCCCCCAGGTGCCCTGCGCGCGATTCCCGGAGACCGTGAGGTTGATCACCTGGCCCGAGGCCTTCCCCCGGATGGCCTTGCCGTCCTCGTAGCGGCCCAGGTTGATCTGCGGACCCTGCGCTCCCTCACGGCTGATGAGCGCCGAGGTCTGGAAGCCAGAGCCGGTCATGGTGAAGCGCTGTTCCGGGCCCGTGGTCGCGGTCTGGAGCGTCGGCTTTCCAGCCGAGGCGCACGCGGCCACCACCAGGACGAGCGCCGGGGCGAATCCCCGGCCTGCGGGCCGCGGTTGCTGCTCGATGCGGAGGAACGGCATGACCAGCCTCGCTTCCGACGTCGGACTCCCCTCGGCGCGACCATAGCCCGGACGCGCGGTCCAGGGCCGGGTAGTGTCCCCTGGAGGCCCCAGGCTCGGGTGGCGGAACCGGTAGACGCAGCGGACTTAAAATCCGCGAGCCCCCACGGGCTGTGAGGGTTCGACCCCCTCCCCGAGCACAGCGCGGCCTCGTTCACCGAGTCGCCTTCGGCGCCCCCTCCCGTGTGCAGTGTGGTTGCGTCTTCGGGGTACCGGGCGAGGCCCCCCCCGCCGGCCGGTGGGAGAGACTCCCGGTCGGGAGGCGCTGCGTCGCAGCATCATTGAATACTTGCTCGCTCAACGAATCGAATCGTTGACAGACAATCGTCGGGGATCCGAGTGTTGCGGCTTCTCGTCGCTCACTCCCGGACCTGGAGCCTGCCCATGCGAAATGCAGTCCTGATTGCAGCCGTCGCCCTCGCCACCGTCGCTCGCGCCGAGTACACCGAGGCGGCAGTCACCAACGGCGGAACGATCAGCGGTCGCGTCACCTACGACGGCACGCCACCGAAGCCCGAGAAGGTCACCGTCACCCAGGATCCCGGGACCTGCGGGACGTCGCGCGAGCTCGACGAGTGGCAGGTCTCCTCGTCAGGAGGGGTGAAGGACACGGTCGTCTACCTGGTGGACATCAAGAGCGGGAAGAAGATGGACCTCCCGAGCAAGCCGACCCTCGACCAGAAGGGCTGCCGCTACGACCCGCACATGCAGATCATCGGTCAGAACGCGGACCTGCAGGTCAAGAACAGCGACCCGATCCTCCACAACATCCACTCGTACCAGGAGGGCCGGACCATCCTGAACCTCGCCGAGCCCAAGCAGGGGATGGTGGTGGAGAAGAAGATGAAGAAGTCTGGCGGTCAGTCGCTGAAGTGCGACGTCCACAACTTCATGCGCGGCGGGCTCTTCGTGGCGGAGAATCCCTACGCGGTGGTCACTGACGCCGACGGCAAGTACGAGATCAAGGACGTCCCCCCCGGCACGTACCAGATCGCCGCCTTCCACGAGGTCGCCGGGACCAAGATGGGCACGGTCACCGTCCCCGCCGGGGGGAAGGCGTCCTACGACGCGAAGATCAAGAAGTGACCCGCTTCGCCGCTCCCGGTCGCCTCGAGCGCTGGGTGGCGCGCCCGGTCTTCTGGTGGACGGCGATGGGGCTCCTGGTGGGGGGCCTCCTCGTCTCGGGGGTGTCCCGCCCCGTGCCCCCGCGGCTCCCGGTGCTGGATCGGGTCCCGCCCACCGGCCGGGGGCGGCTGGTCGTCTTCGGTGATCCGGCGTGCCCGGAGTGCGTCGCCGCCAGCTCCGGGGCGCTGCGCTCCCTCTCCCGTCACCTCCGGTCGGTCCGCCAGGGCTTCGATCTGGAGTGGATCAGCCTGGGCGACGCGGCGACGGCCCCCGCGCTCGGACCGCCGGTCCTCACGGTGGACGATGGTTCGCGCGCTGCACCTCTGGTCGCGTTCCTGGCGCGGAGCCCGGAGCAGGCCGCGCTCCGCCGCGGCGAGCGCGGGGTGCTGGTCGATCCGGCCGGCAAGGTCCGGGCGCTGCCCGTGCTCTCCGATCCGCCCGCGCGCGATCTGCTGCCGGCGATCACCCAGGTGATCAACGGTCGCTAGCGAACAGTCCGGGCTCCCGGGCGCTGCTCGACTGTTCGATGTTTGACTGAGCAATGAAGTGGTGTTTCCAGGCAGGGCTTCATTGCTTCTGCTTCAAACGACGCGGCGTGGCGTGAAAATCCTTTGTTTGGAATCTTCGCCCGGTTGTCCCTTTAGTTGCGCGCGCAATGGATGCCGCTCGATGTGGCGAGCGGCCGAGGGAGGAGGGTGGCATGAAGCTGCGCGTCCTTGTCGTCGCCGCTGCCGCGCTGGCAGTGCTGCTACCGGGATCGGCCGGGGCGATCCCTGCCTTCGCCCGGAAGTACAACGTGGCCTGCAGCACCTGCCACGAGGCCTGGCCGAAGCTGAACGACTTCGGGCAGCTGTTCCGTGACAACGGCTACCGGATGAACCGGGGCAAGGACAACCCCACCGAGCAGAACGGGTCGTACTGGCCGATCGCCATGCGCACCACCGTGGGCTACCAGTTCGCGCAGCAGGAGGGGGTGGCGGTGGCTGAGCCGCCGGGGACCACCACCACCAAGACCGGGACTCTCGGCTTCGCCGGCCTGGACATCCTCACCGCCGGTGCGCTCGGCGAGCAGATGAGCTGGCTGCTGGTCTACACCCCTGGGCTGGGGAGCGCGGGATTCGGAACCGGGCCCGCAGACGGAGATCTGGAATCGGCCTTCGTCGGCTTCCACCGCCTCTTCGGAACACCGTTCCTCAACCTCCGGGTGGGGAAGCACGCGCCGGATCTGCCGGTGGACGAGCACCGGATCCTGACCCTCACCCAGGGGTACAACATCTTCCACTTCCATCCGCAGGGAAGCGCCGCGACCTTCGAGCCAGGGAGCAACCAGGCGGGCGTGGAGATCTACGGACACACCGAGCTGGACGAGCTCCGCTACTCCGTCACGGTGGCCACCGAGAACGACGCCATCTTCTCCAAGAACTGGGTCAGCTCGCCGGTGGTCTGGGCCAGGGTCTCGGGGAAGGTGATGCTCAACAACGGGATCCTGCCGGAGATCAAGGGCGGAATCTTCGGCTCCGCCGGCTGGCACCCGGTCCAGGCGCTGACCGATCCTGCCTCGGGGGACCCGGTGAGCGGCACGGCCTACTCCAACCAGCCCTACCAGAAGTTCGGGGCCGATCTGCACCTGCTCTTCTTCAGCACCGTGAACCCCCTGGACATCACCGGGGTGGTGATGTTCGGGAACGAGGACCAGGCGCTGATCGCCAATGGCACCCGGTCCGCGCAGTGGCTCGGCGGGTTCGTCGAGGTGAACTGGGTCCCCACCTTCAACTGGGCGATCGTCGGCCGGTACGAGCAGATCGCCACCACCCAGGCCGGGGACCCCACGGCGGCGCAGGATGAGGGGGATCTCACCGCGTTCACCCTCGCGATTCGCTACACGATGGAGTTCTCGAACCGGGCGGCGGTCACCCTGGTGCTCGAGGGTAGCCAGGTCTCCACCACTTCGTCGGGCATGCAGCCGAAGGGCAGCACTGTGCTCGCCGGCATCGACTTCGCGTTCTAACCGGAGGAACCACGCGCATGGCCTCGCTCCGACCCGTCCTCGTCGCCACCCTCGGCATCGCCGCGGTGGCGCTTCTCTCCGGTGCCGACCAGGGCGGTGACGCCGCCCCGGTACCCATCGATCAGGGCCTCGTCGCCCGCGGCAAGCCGCTCTACGAGCGCTTCTGCATCAGCTGTCACGGACCGCAGGGCGACGGCCAGGGATACGCCGCCCAGTGGCTGGATCCGCTGCCCCGGGATTTCACCTCGGGCATCTTCAAGTGCCGCTCGACGCCGAGCGGGACGCTGCCCACCGACGCGGACCTGATGCGCACGCTGCGCGTCGGCGTCTACCACACGTACATGCCGCCCTGGGCCGCGCTGGGGGACTGGAACCTCCGCGCGCTGGCCGAATACATCAAGACCTTCTCGCCGAAGTGGAAGGAGGAGGCGCCCGGGCAGCCGATCACCATCCCGCCTGCGCCTCCGGACGACGAGGCCTCCCGGAAGCGCGGCGCGGTGATCTGGGCCAACAACCAGTGCGCCAAGTGCCACGGGGCCAAGGGCAAGGGCGACGGGCTCTCGGTGCCCACCCTGATGGACGACTGGGGTCACCACATCACCCCGTTCGACTTCACCAGCAGCGACGCCCGGAAGTGCGGGAACACCGACACCGATCTCTACCGGACCTTCATGACCGGGGTGAGCGGCACGCCGATGCCCTCCTTCGCCGACAGCCTGAAGCCGGAGGAGGCCTGGGACCTGGTGCACTTCCTCCACACGCTCCGTCAGTAGGACCGATCGCCCACCGATGACCACCGCCGCCACCCACGTTCACCACGAGGTCACCGCCAGCTGGCCACCCGACGCCCAGTTCGGGAAGGCCAACCCCGCCAAGCTGGCGATGTGGATCTTCCTCCTCTCAGACTGGCTGTCGTTCGCCGGGCTCCTCCTGGCCTATGGCATCCTCCGAGCCGGGAACGCGGTGTGGCGCCACCCGGGAGAGCCGGCGCTCAACATCCCCTTCACCTGCCTCCTGACGCTGGTGCTCATCGCCTCGAGCATCAGCGTCATCGTGGCCCACGACGCGGCGCTCGGGGGCGACCGCCGTCGCACCGCGCGCTGGCTGGGCATCACCGCCCTCGGGGGGGTGCTGTTCCTCACCGGCCAGTACGCGGAGTGGATCGGCATCCTCCACCCCGGGCTGATGCACGAGGGTCTGGTGTTCGGGCGCTCGGCCTACGCCAGCACCTTCTACGTGATCACCGGCTTCCACGGCCTGCACGTCACGGCCGGCGTCATCTACCTGCTCGCGGTGCTCGGGCGCACCGCCCGGGGCGTGGCCCGGGCCCAGGAGGTGGAGCTGGTGGCGCTCTTCTGGCACTTCGTCGACCTGGTCTGGAACCTGGTGTTCGTCCTGGTCTACCTGGTGCCTACCGGAGGTGCGGGATGAGCACCTCGGCGGCGGCCCAGAACCGCACCCGTGACTACTTGGTGATGCTGGCGGTGATGGTCGCCCTCACCGTGCTCGAGGTGGGGGTGGCCCTCGTCCCCGGGCACGCGGGCTGGACGGTGGTGCTCCTCCTCGCGCTGGCCCTGGCCCAGGCGGTGTACTTCGCGCTCTACACCATGCACCTCTCGCGAGAGACGGTCGCGCTGCGACGGATGGCGGCCGGGCCGGGCGTCATCGCCGCGTTCTACGCGCTGGTGCTGGTCGCCGAGGCAGCCTGGAGGCACTTCACGTGACGCTGTTCCAGCTGGTGCTGCTCGCCTGTCCCGCCTGTGCCGCGAACTCCGCCTCTCCGGGGGTGGCGGTGCTCCTCCCGGCGCTGATCGGGACGCCCTTCCTGGTGGCCGGGGCGGTCATCCTCGGCATCCGCAAGGTCTCCCGAGGAGGGGAGTCATGAAGCTCGCGCTGCTCGCCGCCGGTCCGCTGGGAATCGGGCTCCCCTTCGATGCCTCGAAGGATGGCTGGCGGATCGACGAGATGATCAACACCACCACCACCTTCGTGGGGGTGATCTTCCTGATCATGGTGGCCTGGATGGCCTGGTCCATCTTTCGCCACGGCCCGAAGCACACCGCGGTGTTCGACCACGGAGACAAGCGCAGCTCCTGGATGTGGACCGTGGCCACCGCCGGGCTGATCTTCGTGGTGGTGGACGGTGACCTCCTGGTCCGAACCCTGATCGCCGTCAACCGGATCTACTGGAACTTCGAGGAGGCCGAGAAGCGGCCGGACGCGGTGCGGATCGAGATCAACGCCCACCAGTGGGCCTGGTCGGTGCGCTACGCCGGTCCGGACGGCAAGTTCAACACCGCCGACGAC
The DNA here is from genome assembly GCA_963776345.1 of uncultured delta proteobacterium. Classification (GTDB taxonomy): domain Bacteria; phylum Myxococcota; class Myxococcia; order Myxococcales; family Myxococcaceae; genus RPRB01. Next base: position 118,721 of record CAVZMH010000003.1, read on the forward strand.
GTGATCACCCTGAACGAGGTGGTGCTCCCCAAGGACGCCCCGGCCCTCTTCCAGGTGGCCTCCACCGACGTGCTCCACAGCTTCAACGTCCCCAACATGCGGATGAAGGTCGACGCGGTGCCGGGGACCATCAATCGCATGTGGTTCACTCCGGCCCAGCTCGGCGACTACGAGATCGGCTGCGCCCAGCACTGCGGCGCCAACCACTACAAGATGCAGGGCATGGTGCACGTGGTGGAGCCCGCCCGGTTCCAGCAGTGGCTGGCCGCCGCCTCCGCCAACGCGCGCCAGGGATACGACCCCCAGGACACCGAAGCCCACTGGGGCTGGGACTGGGCCGAGCACACGAGGGTTCGATGATCGCCGAGGAACACCTGGACCGAGAGACGCTGGAGCTGGCCGAGGCGCTCCAGCCGATCCATCACCCGCCGGAGACCTTCTTCCGCAAGTACCTCTGGTCGCTCGACCACAAGGTCATCGCCAAGCAGTACCTGTGGGCCGGCCTGATCTTCCTCCTGGTGGGCGGCACGCTGGCCATGCTCATCCGCTGGCAGTGGGCCTTCCCCGGCCAGCCGGTGCCCGTCCTGGGGAAGATCTTCCTCAGCGACTCCGGAGGGGTGATCGGCCCCGCCCAGTACATGCAGGTGTTCACCATGCATGGACTGATCATGATCTTCTTCGCCATCACCCCGATCCTGATCGGCGCGTTCGGGAACTACTGCATCCCCTTGCTGATCGGCGCACGGGACATGGCGTTCCCCTGGCTGAACGCGCTCTCGTTCTGGGTGTTCGCCCTCTCGCTCTGCCTGGTGGTGGGCGCGTTCTTCGGCGACCTCGGCGCGGCCGGGGCAGGGTGGACCACGTACCCGCCGCTCTCCACCAACGTCGGCACGCCCGGCAGCGGCCAGACGCTGATGATCTTGGCGATCTTCGTCACCGGCGTCTCGTCGATCATGGGCGGCATCAACTACGTCACCACCGTCATCCGTCTGCGGGCGCCGGGGATGACCTGGCTCCGGATGCCGCTCACCGTCTGGGGGCTGTTCCTCACCGCGGTGCTCAACGTGCTCTTCATTCCGGTGCTGGGCTCGGCGGCGCTGCTGCTCCTCCTCGACCGGGTGTTCGGCACCCAGTTCTACCTGGCGGGGGTGGCCACCCAGGGCGGTGGAGACCCGATCCTCTTCCAGCACCTGTTCTGGATCTTCGGCCACCCCGAGGTCTACATCCTCATCCTCCCGGCCTGGGGCATCGTGGGCGACCTGCTGGCCTTCTTCAGCCGCAAGCCGGCCAACTGGTACCTGGGCACGGTGCTGGCGATGACCGCGGTGACCGTGCTCAGCGCGGTGGTCTACGGCCACCACATGTTCATGACCGGGCTCAATCCGTTGCTCGGGCAAGGGTTCATGGTGTTGACCCTGATCATCAGCGTCCCGGCCGAGCTGCTGTTCCTCAACTGGCTGCGCACCATCTGGAAGGGCTCCATCCGGCTCACCACGCCGATGCTCTTCTCCCTGGGGATGGTATTCGTCTTCGGGTTCGGGGGCCTCACCGGCCTGTACCTCGGCGCGGTGGCGCCGGACTTCTACCTCCACGACACCATGTTCGTGGTGGGCCACTTCCACTTCACCATGGCCGCCGCCTCGTTCCTGGCCAGCTTCGCCGCGCTCTACTTCTGGTTCCCCAAGATGTTCGGTCGGTCGATGAGCGAGCCCCTGGGGAAGGCGCACTTCTGGATCACCGTGGTGGGTATCACCCTGGTCTTCGGCGGGCAGCTGCTCGCCGGGTACTCGGGACAGCACCGGCGGCTGTACGACCCGTTCGTCTACCAGTACCTCCAGCCGCTCCGGGCGCTGAACCGCTACACCAGCTACGCGGCCTTCGTGCTCTTCCTCGGCCAGCTGGCCTTCATCTGGAACTTCTTCCACTCCATGGTGCGTGGACCGAAGGCCGAGGCCAACCCCTGGCAGGTGGGGACGCTGGAGTGGTCCATTCCCTCCCCGCCGCCGATCCACAACTTCGACCACCTCCCCATCGTTCGTCGCGGTCCGCACGAGCTCTCCAGCCCCGAGGTCCGGGCCCGGCTGGGACGGGACTGGATCGGCCAGGCGGAGGTGCTGCCCGACGCGCGCGATGTTCCGACGACGGCGCCGGCGCGCGGGTGAGCCTCCGATGACCGGCGTTCTCCTGTACCGGCCGCTGCATGCCCGCGAAGAGGCCACGGCGCGGGTGGGGATGCTCCTCTTCCTCGGCAGCTGGGCGATGATGTTCGCCGGGCTGTTCTTCGCCCTGGGGGTGGTGCGCTGGCGAAGCCCGATGTGGCCCCCCGAGGAGGTGGGCCCGCTCCCGGTGGGCTGGGCCGCCCTGAACACGGCGCTCCTTATCGGGTCGAGCCTAGCGCTGGAAGTCGCGCTGCGCGCCGTGCGGCGGGCGAAGCTCGCGTCGATGCGCACCGCGCTGAGCGTGGCGCTGGCGGTGGGGCTGGCCTTCCTGGGGAGCCAGGTCCTCCTCTTCGCCAGGATGGTGAACCTGGGCGTCCGCTGGGACGCCGGGGCGTTCGGCGGCGCGGTGTTCGGGCTGTGCGGCTTCCACGCGCTCCACGCCGCGGTGGGCCTCGCGGGGCTCGCCGCGGTGCTGGCCGCCGCGATGCGCGGCGTGCTCCAGCCGGCCCGTCACCTGCGTCTGCAGCTCTGGACCCACTACTGGCACTTCGTCGGGGTGGTGTGGCTCATTCTCTTCCCGGCGGTGTTCGCCGGCACCGGCGGAGGCTGATCGATGCGACGACTGATCGCCTGGGTCCCGGTGCTCCTGCTCGCGGCGTGCGCGAAGGACACCCGACCGTTCAAGGCTCCCATGAAGCTCGCGGGGAAGATGGTGCCCGCCGAGACGCTGAACCTCGGCCGGACCAGCTACCTCCAGTACTGCCGCGCCTGTCACGGGAACGAGGGCAAGGGCGACGGCCCCTCGGCGCCGGGGCTCCGGCCCCCGCCGCGCAACTTCACGCAAGGGGAGTTCAAGTTCGGAGGGGTGCTCGACCAGAAGCTCCCCCGCGACGAGGACCTGGTCCGCATCGTCCGGAGCAACCTGCATGGCACGGCGATGCTCGGCTGGGAGGTGCCTGAGCGGGAGCTGACCGCCATCATCCAGTACCTCAAGACGCTCTCCGACGCCTGGAAGGACGACGACGCAGTGGGCGAGCCGGTGGTGGTGGCCCCCGATCCCTTCGGCCCCGGAAAGGAGGCCGAGGCGATCGCACGCGGCAAGCTGCTCTACCACGGCTTCACCCAGTGCCTGAACTGCCACCCCGCCTACGCGACGCCCCAGGAGATCAGCGACGCGTCCCAGCAGCTGAACGGCCACCCGACCACGGATTTTCGCGCCGACATGTACTTGCCGGAGATGAAGCCCAGCGACTACACGGCCTCGGACGGCAAGGCGGTGCAGCTCCTGCCGCCCGACTTCCTCCTCAACCCGGTCCGCTCCATCCAGCCCGGCACGGAGCTGACCGACCTGTACCGGATTCTGGTCTCCGGCGTGACCGGCGCGGCGATGCCGGCCTGGGATCCTCAGGTATTGCCCGACAAGACCCGGGACGTGTGGGCGCTCGCGTACTACGTCCGCTCGCTCATCCAGATGCGCGGCACGGAGCAGGCCCTGGCGTTCAAGTCGCGTCTGGCGAGCTCCGCACCCCACCCCAAGGGTCCGCAGTGAGCGGGGAGGCGACCGTGCTCCGGCTCTCGAGCGTCCACCGGGTGGTCATCACCTCGGCGCTCCTGGTGTGCATCGGGGTGACGATCTTCGGGCTGACCAGGCCCGAGGGACCCGCGCGGGGCGACTGGGAGGCCCTGGGGATCACCGGGCTGTCGGTCGCGGTGCTGCTCGGCGCCTACCTGTCCTGGTTCGTCGCCCGTCACCCCAGACCTGAGCGGCGCTGAGCGGCGCGACGCCGCGGACCTTGCCGTGGTCGCCGTTCTGCGGCCCCTGGACGAGCCGTGGCTCGCCGAGCCGCCGCAGGAGGCCCCGGAGCTCGTGCTGCTCGGTGGGATCGAGGACTCCGAGGACCCTCTCGCCGGCGCGGAGCACCAGTGGCTCGAGCTTCCGGTGCCAGCGCCGGCCGGCGGGAGTCAGGGTGACCAGTCGCCTTCGCTGGTCCAGGGGGTCGAGCGCCCGGGCGGTGAGCCCCCGGCGGTCCATCTCGTCGAGCAAACGGGAGATCCCTGCCGGGTGCTGGCCGGTGATCTCCGAGAGGTCCTTCTGGGTCGCTGCCCGCCGCTCCACGAGACGGGCGGCGACGATCCAGGCCCCCATGTCCTCACCGCGGTTTCCCAGCTCGTGGCCGGCCGCGAGGTAGAGGGCCCGACGGGCCTTGGTGATCAGGCGGGTCAGCTCGGGCAACAGAGTTGTGCCTGCGCTCTGCATGGCGGTCCTCACGCTGGAGATCTTCCCAAGAGGACACCCGGGGGACAATTCGTTGCGTGAACACGCAATCGATTCGATCGACTGCCTCCACTCCTCGCCATCCGTTCAGTGGTCGAAGAAGACCTCGGGCCCGCGGGCAACCCGGCGGACGAGCAGGCGCACCGCCCAGACGCCCAGCCAGCCCCCGATGACCAGCCCGAGCGTGGGGTCCACCCAGTGCCATCCGAACAGCGAGATGCACCCGGCGCCGACGAGGCCGGCCAAGGTCATCCCGCCGTCGGAGATCTCGTGGGCCAGGGCCGCCCGGAAGGAGAAGTGGGTGGTCGCGGGCTTGCGGAACAGCAGCGCCGAGCAGGTGTTCGCCCCGAGCCCCAGCAGCGAGACCAGCATCGCCGCGGGGTTGGGCGGCTCCTCCGGGGGGTGCAGCAGGTGGTCGGCGCTGATCCATGCCACCCATCCGGCGATGGCCACGACCATCAGCAGCACGATGACCGCGCCCAGGTCCTCGCTCGCCCCGTGCAGGCGCCCCGGGGGAATCAGCAGGACCAGGAAGATGCCCAGGTGGGCCAGGAGGTGAACGGCGTCGGCGAGGAGGAACAGGCTCCCGCTCGCACCCGAGGAGGCGAGCTCCACGCCGCCCGCGAGCACGGTGATGACCGCCGCCAGCGCCACCCGCGAGGGGGGCACGTGCGAGAGGTGGTGGTGGTGCTCGTGGGGAGGGTGCGAACCCAAGCCGCGGAGCTATATGCCAGGCCCGCCCCGGACGCTCGAAACTCGGTCACCGTCCCGAGGTCTCCGCGGCCAGCCGGCGGATCCGCGCCTCCGCCGGACGGAGGTCGAAGGGGATGCCGAAGACCTTCGCGACCTCCTCGGGCTGTGGCTTGTTCCCCTCGGCGACCAGGGCCCTGATGAGCCGCCCGGCCTCGGGGCTGCCGTACCAGTCCGGGCCGAGCCTGCTGCGCATCCCCTCGGACATGAGATGAGCGAGGGCGAACGCCCTCGCGTAGTCCACGGAGTAGAAGGTGTCGTCCACGTCGGTCCGGAAGCGGAGCGCGTCGCTCTCCTCCATCGGGACGGCGTAGGCGGTGGAGAAGACGTCCTGGTACACGGCCATCGGGTCGCCGGTGGGCCGGTCGTAGAGTCCCTTCCAGAGCGCGGGCGAGCCGCCGTGCAGCACCGACTCGTAGACCAGCTTCGCGTATGCGTACCGGCGCAGGTAGTAGAGCTGGTACAGAAGCTGGAGCCGCGAGAGATCGCGGATGTCCTGGTCGCTCATCAGCGGATTGGCCCGCCTGGCCTCCGCGTTGTGCACCTGGACGAAGCTCCGGTACCGCCGGAGCCACACCGGGTCCGCCCAGGCGTACCGGAAGACCTCGCCGAGGCCCTCGGTGAAGACTCCGGGCCCGAGCTGCTGGAACTCCCAGACCTTGGTGGTGGTGTTGGCGAAGATCACCGCGTGGCCGCCCTCGTGGAAGAAGACCCCGAGGCTGTCGAGGCCGGGCAAGGGCTTCACGTTGATCCGCACGTCCGAGGGCACGTGGATGCCCCAGCACGCCGCGCGCGGCTCCTTCAGCGGATGGGTGGAGTCGTCCACCCGGACCTCGGTGCCGGCCACGGTCTTGAAATCGATGCCCATGCCGCCGAGGAACGCCCGGAAGGACGGCACCGCGATGTCCGCCGGGAAGAAGCGCTCCAGCCGTGGCGCCTTGAACAGACGGCCGAAGTCGCTGCGGCGAAGCTGCGAGGCCGGAATGCCGAGCTCGCGCTGGGTCACCTCCTGGAGCAGCTCCCGGAAGAGGCCGTCGGTCGCGTCGAGGAAGCGCTTGCCCTCGACCATGAACGGGCGGAGCTGGACCCGCCGGCTCTCCTCCGAGAGCTCGACGTACGACCGGTAGCCCAGCTCGCGCGCCAGCCGCTGGGCGGTGGCCTCCTTCTCCGCCAGGATGGGGTTGAGCACCGTCCTCCAGATTTCGGCGCGGGCCTTCTCGATCTCCGCCCGCCGGCCGGCGTCCTGCTCGTCCGCCACCAGGAGGTCCAGCTGCTTGTAGGGGACCGGGTCCTTCAGCCACGGAAGGCGAACCGTCGCCTGCAGCGCGGCGTTCTGGGCCCGGTCGTCGAACCGCGAGGTGGCCTGCGAGAGGAACTCGCCGGCGAGGTAGGCCTGGAGGAACTCGCGCGCCCGTCTCTCGTCGGGGGAGCCGCCCGGCGCCCGTGCCGCCTTCCGCACGCGGGCGATCGACTCCCTGGAGAAGAGCCGGTCGTGCCCGAGGTAGGTCTCGGCCTGGATGCTCGTCTCGCCGACGGTGGCCGTGTACCACTGCAAGGTCTGCTGGATGCGGACCAGGGCCTCGGCCTCGGCCCGGAGGTTGGCGAGCGGGTCTGGTCCCGCGGCCAGGGTGAGGCCGGACACGGCCAGGAGCGGAGCGAGCATCGATCCAGGCTAGGCCGGCGCAAGATTTGCGGAGCGGTGTGTGCAGCCAGCGGGGCCTGCGGGGCGGTCCGATCGCGAGCACCGGTCGCATCGCCCGGGGAGTAAGCTCGTCCCCGCAGGAGGTGCTTGATGTCCCGCATCGCGAAGGTCGGAGACCTCATGTCCACCGCGCTGATCGTCGTCCGCGACAGCGACACCATCGGCGTGGCCGACGCCCAGATGAAGCTCGGCGCCATCCGTCACATCCCGGTGGTGGACGCGAAGCAGAACCTGGTCGGGATCCTCTCGTCGCGAGACGTGCTCCTGGCGCTCGCCCGGGGCAAGAAGTCCGTCCGGGTGGGGGAGACGATGACCCGTGACCCGGTGACGGTGACGCCGGACACGCCGGTGCACGAGGCGATCGAGCTCCTCCTCGAGCACCGCTTCGGATCGCTCCCGGTGCTCGGGACCGACGGTCACCTGATGGGCATCGTGACCGACACCGACTTCCTCGTCGCGGCCCGCGAGGCCTTCACTCCGCAGTAGATCCCACCCCGTTCGCTCCGGCCGCTTCCCGCGCGTCCTCCGGCTCGACCTGGCGCGCCGTCTCGCCGGTCCGGTCGAGCGCGGTCTTGAACAGCACCGGCCCGATCAGCTCGTTCAGGGCCACCGTCGCCACGGCCATCGCCGCGAAGGCTGCCCCGAACGCCGGGAACTCTCCCTGGATCCGCGCGGCGATGCCGAGCGCCAGTCCGGCCTGCGACACCAGCCCGGACCAGCTCCAGCGCCGGAGCGCGGGCGGATCCTCGGCCAGCCGGCTCGCGAGCCGCCCTGCGCCCCATGTGCACCCGGCGCGCGCCACTGCCAGAGCCAGCGCAGCCGGCCAGAGCTGGGCGAGGAGCGGCAGGTTCAGGTGGGCGCCCGCGCTGGCGAAGAAGATGACGAAGACGATCTCTCCCAACCGGTCGATGGCGGCGAGGAAGCGCTCCCCCTGGGCCGAGAGGTTCTGCACCACGAATCCGGCGGTGATGAAGATGAGAAGCCAGTCGAACCGCAGGTAGTCCAGGACCTGGGTCATCACCAGGCCCAGGGCCACGAAGACCAGGACCAGCTCGCGCCCCACGAAGCGCAGGTAGGCCGCGAGCAGGAGCCCCAGCGTGGAGCCCAGCGCCACGCTCCCCAGCACGTCGTGCCCGAGCTCGCGGAAGGAGCGGAGCGAGAGCGGCGTCCCCGGCTCGATGAGCGGGCGGGCGACGGTGAAGACGATGGCCAGGAGAACCACCACCACCACCTCGGAGGTCATGACGAACCCCAGGGTGAAGGTCGCGAGCGGGCCTTTCGCTCGGGTCTGGGAGAGCACGCCCAGCGTCGCGGCCGCGCTCCGGGTGAGGGCCATCACGCCCCAGAGCAAGGAGACGCCGAGCACCCCGGTGAGCGGGAGCGCGGCGGCGAAGGGGAGGAGGGGACGGAGGGCGAGGAAGGCCCCGGCCATCAGGAGGAGGACCAGGACGTTCTGGACCAGCGTGGCCCAGAGCAGGGAACGGGCCACCAGGCGTAGCATCGCCACCCGCAGCTTTGCGCCGCCAGCCAGGGCGATGAGCGAGAGGGCGAGGGCGTTGATCGGCGAGAGGTCCTGGACCGCCTGGTGGTCCACCAGGTGCAGCGCGTGCGGCCCGGCCGCCATCCCGGTGACCAGGTAAGCCGTCAGGTGCGGCACGCCGAGCGGCTCGAGGACGTTCGCCACCACCGTCCCCGCGAGGAGCAGGAATCCGAGCGCGGCCAGCGCGTGGCTCCTGCCGCCCTCGCGTGTCGCGTGCGAGGCGAGGAGCATCAACCCCACCAGCACGCCGAGCAGGAGCAGCTCCACCCAGTGGTTCGCCGAACGGCGGTGCTCACCGGTGGTGCTCACGCGGCGACCTCCACCGCGGGTTGCGATCCGGTCTGGGCGGTGGCCTCGCCGGCCCGACGCAGCGCCGACTTGAGGCCCAGGGGGGCGACCAGCTCGCCGAGGAGCGCGGCCGCCGCGGCCGAGACCAGCACCGTCTCGCCGACCCGGCCCGGAAAGCGAAGGGCGAAGGCCAGGCCGATGCTCATGCTGGTCGGGCCGCACGCCATCAGCCCGGGAATGAGGGGTGGTCCGGCGCGCCGCAGCGGAGGACAGACCAGAGCGGCGCAGGCCGCCACCACTCCCTTGGCCAGCAGCCGCGCACCGAGCACGGTGGGGATGAGCCAGGTGAGAAAGGGAACCTCGCTGACGTCGATGCGCGCGCCGGCGAGCAGCAGCGCGGGGAGCCGCAGCGGGAACTCGGCCGGGAGCACCAGCGCGCGGATGGCCTGGCGGTGGCGGGACACGGCGCTCAGCCCCAGACCCATGCAGAACCCGACGGTGAGGACGGCCAGGTCCGCCCGGACCGCCAGGCCGATGGCAACCATCGAGGTGCCGAAGAGGAGGCCCCAGAGCGAGCGGGAGCGGAACTCGCGCGAGACCAGGAGCGCTGCGAGAAGCCCGATGGCGGCTCCGAGACCCACCTGCCCGGCCCAGAGCACGCCCGGGTGCGCGGCCCAGCGAAACCCGGCGGGCGGCTCCAGGGTGAAGAGCGCACCGCACACCAGGAGGGGGCCGAGGTCGTCGGCGTCGGAGATGTCGAGCAGGAGCTCGGTCACTGCACCGCTCGCCTTCGCCCGGTCGGCCACCCAGCGCACCGCGTGCCGGGTGGTCTCGGCGCACGCCGCCCCGATGCCTCCGGCCTGGATCCAGCTGGCGGTGTCCTGCCACCAGACGACGCCTGTCGGCTGCAGCCGCCGAAACAGGACGAAGGTCGCGCCCGCCACCACGACCATCGTCAGCACGCCGGCCAGCGTTCCGCCGAGGAGGCGCATCGGCGGGATGCGCCGCCGATCCACCCACCCGTAGTCCAGCCCGACGATGAGGGCGAGCCACCCGAGCCCCACCTGTGCGAGCGGGGTGAAGACCTCGAGCAGACCGGGAGTGACGACTCCCAGCACGGTGGGGCCGAGCAGGAAGCCGACCAGTACCGGCTCGGACCCCGAGGCGAGGCCGTGCCGCCGCTGCCCCCGGCGTCCCACCAGCACGCTCCCGACGAACGCCGCGGCGATCAGGCCCATCAGGGCCAAGAGCGTGTTCATCCACGGTCCTCGCTCGCCGGCTGACCGAGCGTGATGCGGGCGTCGCGAAGCGCGGTGGCCACGCGCTGCCCCAGGTCGGGGTGGATGCCGGAGACCTTCCAGCGCGCGCCCCCGGCGTCCAGGGACAGGAGCTCGGCCCGGGCCCCGGAGGCGTGGGAGCCCGCCGCCTCGAGCAGCACCGACTCGACCCGGGCCTGGTCCTCCGTGCTGCCCACCACGACCTCCAGCGACCGGCGGGCCACCGCGCCGAGCGCCCGCGCCGGGTGGAGAAAGGCCACCAGATGGGGGATGCGCAGCTCGGCGCCCTCGGGGTCCTCCAGGTGGACCTCGAGGAGCGTCACCGCGCGGACCTGTCCGCGGCGGCCACCGAGCTCCACCATCTCCCCGGTCCGGAGGGTCCGTCCCAGCACCGTGGGCAGCCCCACCGCGACCGAGGCGAGGAGGGGAACGGCCCCCAGCGCCAGCGCCAGGAGGACCGCCGTCGCCAGCCACGAGAGGGCGCCCGCGTCGCCTCCGGTGATGAGCGGAGCGGCGAAGAGGATCGCCAGCACCACCAGGGCGCCGCGCAGGAGCACCCCCACCGGCCGCGCCAGGTCGGCGGAGATCCAGCGGACGTGCGTCTCACCCCGGGCGATGCTGTCGAAGAAGAGTCGCAGGGTGCGGACCACCAGGGCGACCACCAGGGCGAGCAGGGCCGCCACGGCCAGCATCGGCAGGGCGGCCCCGATGCGGCCGAGGATCGCCGCTGCCGGATGCAGCACGGATCCGGTGAGCCGGGCGCCGGTCTCGCGCGTGGCGGCGAAGAGCGAGAGGACGAAGAGTACCCAGACGTAGAGCACGACGAGCTGAAGAACCCGGACCCCGATGCGCAGGCCGAGCCTCAGGGCGCCGCTGACCACCCGGCGGCTGGCGACCTCCACGCTTCCCACCCGCAGCGCCCGGACGCGCTCCCGGTCGGTGATCAGCGCCGCCACGAGCTGTGCGCCGAGCCGTCCGACCAGCCTCAGGGCGAGGAAGGCGAGCAGGGTGATGAAGACCGCCAGCGAGACCGAGAAGACCGATTCCTGGATCTGGAGCCTTCGCCGCTCGGCCTTCAGCGCCGCCTCGACCCGCTGGCCGGCGGCGGCGGCGTACAGCGCGAGGTCGGACGCGCCATCCTCGCGCGCGTCGTCCGGACCCAGCTCGAGGATGGGCATGGCGCCCACCAGCAGCGCCACCCCCTGCTCCCGGGGCTCGAGATGCACCGCATCGGGCCCGGGCTGCTCGAGGAGGTGCGCCAGGGCCTCGGTCGCGTCGTGGGCGCGCGCCTGGGGCGGATGGCCGGAGAGGGGCGCCCGGATCTCGAGGACTGGCCGCTCGCGGATCCGGACCACCCCGGGAGGAGGAGTGTCGGGCTGTTCCTCGGGCGCCGCGCCCGCCGCCACTCCGGCGACGAGGAGGATCAGCGCCAGGGCGGAGGTGCGGGTGCTCACGGCGGGCTGGAGCGTTCTCGTGACCGGGCGTGGGGTCAAGCCCCTTCACGCCGGTGGGGAGCCGATCCCGGCCGATGCGGACCGTCCGGCGGATGATCGACGAATGCCGTCGGTTCGCGAACATGCTCCCGCTCGGGATACCGCGCGCCTTCGCCCCGCCGCCGACGCAGGCCAGCCGAGCTCATCGGCTCAGAAGTAGAGCGCCACCGTGGCCCGGAGGTTGATCGGGTTGCCGGGCGTGAAGTGGATGTCGGTCACTCCCTTGCCCGCGAGGCCCGGATCGTCCCGTCCGGCGACGTACGAGTCGTTCGCGAACTGCGCCTCGCGCCAGCTCGTGTTCAGCACGTTCTCCAGCACCATTCCGACCTCGAGGAAGCGCCACCGGTAGGCCGCGGTGAGGTCGACGACGAAGTAGCCTTGGGCCTGGAGGCCGTTCGGGTCCTGGGTCGCGGGGCGGCTCCCGACCCAGCGCGCTCCGAGGCGACCGCGCCAGCCCGCGGGATGGAGGACGCTGAGCCCCGCCTGCCCGGTGAGGCTCGGCGCCAACGCCACCGCGCTGCCGTTGCCCTGGTCCTTCGTGTACGCCGCATGCGCGAGGGTCAAGTCGAAGTCGGCCCACATCCACGGGAGGATCCGGAAGCGCGCCTCGAGGTCGACACCGTACCGGTCGGTCGGGTCGGACGCCTCCACCGTGCCGTCGTCGGCCACGAAGACGAACTCGGACTGGAGATGGATGACCCAGAGCGCCGCGGCGAGGTCCAGGCGGCGATCGAGCAGTGACAGTCGGGTCCCGATCTCGCCGCCCCAGGCCCGGGGCAGCGCGCCCACGCCGTCCTGCGCGACGACGGCCCGCGCGTCGTTGCTGTGAAAGCCTCCGCCGGCGTCCAGGTACAGGTCCCAGCCGGTCACCGGGGTGATGACGGTCTGGAGCTTCGGGTTGACGATCCCCCGCTGCACCACCGAGGTTCCCTGGTTGGGCAGCGCGCTCGGGTTCGGGCTGGTGTTGGTGACGTTCCACTCGAAGAGGTCCCCCCGCACCCCGAGCACGACGCGCAGCCACCGGGTGAAGCGCACGTCCTCCTGCAGGAAGGCGGCGAGATCGGACTGCACCACGTCGTCGAGGGCGCAGGGATTGAGCGCGGGCTCGCCCACCGGGGCGCAGTTCGAGAGCCGCACCCGCTGCTTGACGTGCCAGAGGCCGACGCTCGTCGAGTCGAGCCGAGCCTGGGCGCCCAGGGTGGTCACGGTCCGGATGTCGCCGAGGTCGACCCGCCGCCGGTACGTGGCGTTCAGGCCCGCGTAGACCCGCGCATCGTCCTGCTCGATCTCGTCGAAGTTCGCCTGGTCACGGAGCTGGAAGGTGAAGTCGTTGAAGAGCGTGAGACGGTAGCGGACCAGGTATGCGGTGATGGCGATCTCGTCGGTGTCGGACGGGCGGCTCTCGACGGTGAGCGCGAGCATCTGGCGCTGCGTCTGGCCGCCCTCGGTCGGGTCGATCGCCCCGAACCGGTCCAGGTGCCGCGGGTCCGACTCGGGCAGGTCCACGAACCGGGCCGGGATCTGCCCGCTCGAGCGCCACTGTGAGCCGTAGGCGCTGGCGAGGATGCCGAGCCGCGTCGACGAGGAGATCTGGAGCGTTGACTTGAGGAGGAGGTTGTAGCGGCGCAGGTCCTCGCCGACCAAGAACGGGCCCTGCGTGCCGTAGACCTCCGCTGCCATCCAGGTCGGGTTGGTGGCGCTCCCGGTCGTACCGATGCCCAGCACGCGCCAGGTCTCGAACGAGCCGTAGGTCGCCTGCACCGAGCTCTCGGCGAAGCTCCGCCGGGTCCGGAGGTTCACCGCTCCGGCGGTGGCGAAGTCGCCAACCTCGACGAAGTAGGGGCCCTTCAGGACGTCGACCCGGTCGATGACCTCCGGGATGAGGAAGTGCAGGTCGGCGTAGCCCTGGCCGTGGGCGTGGGAGGGTAGGTTGACCGGGATGCCGTCGACGGACAGGGCGACGTCCGTCCCGTGGTCGGCGTCGAACCCGCGGAGGAAGAGCTGGTCCGCCTTTCCACCCCCCTGGTGCTGGGCGATGACTAGGCCCGGGACGACCCGGAGGATGTCCTCCGGGGTCGCGTAGGGGCGGAGGCGGAGGTCCCGGTCCCGGATGCTCTCCGCCGACGCCGCCGAGGTCGGCGCGGGAGCCTCGATGGTCGTCTCGTACGTGCCCGGCCGCGCCGGGGCGTCGGTGGCAGCCGGCGTTCCACGAGAGGGTGCCTGCGGGGCGGCTGACTGCAGGGCGGGCTCGGGCAGGTCTGGCGAACGGGTGGCAGGCTGGGCGCGCGCCGCTGCGCCCAGGAGCAGGAGGGTGAGCCCACAGCTCACCCGGACGGATCGGGGCATCGAGTCCCCCTCGGCGGACGGTGGAACGACCGGCAGACACTGGGCGGCGCGGGAGGGTCCCGCGCTGCGTCACGGTGCCTGCGGCTGTTCCTGCGACCACCAGCGGGGAAGGGAGATCGCGCGCCCCGGGGGCATCAGCGGCGACCGGAGCGCGAGCACCACCGGCTCGAACACGATCGGCGGCGCCGCCGCGAGCAACGGGAGCTGGAGGTGCTCGGGCGCGCCCGGGGCGTGGTGGTGCTCCGCTGGACGCGCCGGCCCGGAGGGCGCGCCATGCCCGTCTCCATGCTGGACCCACGGCTCATCCGCCCCGTGGCGGAGGAACGGCGTCCCGTGCGCGAGCAGTGGGTGGGCGAGCGGGGCCACGGCCAGCACCCAGCCCGCGAGCACGAGGGCGAGCGGCGCCGCATCGCTCCTGCGCTGTGCGTGCGTGGCTCGGGCTCGGAGCATGAGTCTGACCAGGAGAACTACGGCAGCCAGCGCCGATCGAATTCAAGCGAAATCGATGCGCCTGCAGCGGCGCTCGGCCAGTAGGGTGGGCCCCACCCGATGTCCCGGCCGCGACTCCTCGCCCTCCTCTTGCTCGGCGCGCTCGTCCCGGCAGCGGCCCGCGCGCACGCCGTGCGCCTCTCCACCGGGGACGTGGCGGTCGACGGCCAGGAGGTGCGGGCCACCCTCCAGTTCGCGCGGGCCGAGCTCGACGTGCTCCGGCCGGAGGAGGTGGCGGCGACGGTGCAGGTCTCTGCCGACGGGGCGCCGTGCGCGCTCGCCGGCTCGTCGGTCGCGCCCGTCCAGGACGACGGCGTGGCGATCAGCGCGCGCTGGGAGTGCCCGCGACCGCTCGGCCGGCTGCGGATGGCGCTCGGCTTCCTCGGTCGGCTGCCGGAGGGACACCTGCACGTGGCGCTGCTCCGGCTTCCCGGGCGGCACAGTGCAGCGGACGGCCCGGGCCAGCGCACCGGTCCTGGAGGCGGAGGCGCAGCCGGGAGCGTGGGCCGGCGCGGGCAGGTTCCTCCGGCTCGGGGCCGAGCACATCTTCCAGGGGAGCGACCACATCGCCTTCCTGCTCGGCGTGCTGCTGCTGGGGGGCACCCTCCGACAGCTCCTGGGCATCATCACCGCGTTCACCGCCGCCCACTCGGTGACGCTCGCCGTGGCGACGCTGGGCTGGCTGGTTCCGCCGCCGCGCCTCATCGAGCCGCTGATCGCCCTGAGCATCGTGGCCGTGGCGGTGGAGAACTTGCTGGCGCTCCGCGCTCCCCTCTCGACGGCCAGGGTCCGGTCCTCCATCGCCCGCAGGTGGCGCCTCACCCTCGGCTTCGGGCTGGTGCACGGCTTCGGGTTCGCCGGCGCGCTCCGGGCGCTCGAGCTGGCGAGGGCGCTGCTCGCCCCGAGCCTGCTGACCTTCAACCTCGGCGTCGAGCTGGGGCAGCTGGTCATCGTCGCCCTGGCGTGGCCGCTGCTTCGCTGGGCGCGGAGCCTGCCCGGAATGTGGCCGGCCGGCATGCGCTGGGCCTCGGTCGCCGTCTCGGCCCTCGGCGCCTTCTGGCTCGCGCAGCGCGTGTTCTGGCCCTGAGCCGGTGCAACGGACCGAGCCCGCTTAACCTCGACCGGGTGGAGGGTGTACGCAGGTCATCCATGGCCGATCCCGACGTGCCCTCTCCCGGCCGCCGCCCCTGGCTCTGGGTGTCCGCGCTTGTCCTCGTGGTGGTGGCCGGCCTGGTGGCCTGGCGGGTGCTGCATCGTCCCGCGCCGCTGCAGTACCAGACCGCGGCGGTGGCCAGGGGGCCCGTGGTGTCCCGGGTGACCGCCACCGGGGTGCTCTCGGCGGTGGTGACCGTCCAGGTCGGAAGCCAGGTGAGTGGGCGGATCGCCCGACTGCTCGCCGACTGGAACGACGCGGTGAAGAAGGGGTCGCTGCTCGCGGAGATCGATCCCGCGCTGTTCCAGGCGAACCTCGAGCAAGCCAGGGCCAACGTCCTCGCTGCAGAGGGCCAGCTGAAGCAGGCCGAGGCCAACGTGCTCGCCGCCCAGCGGACGTACGACCGGGACAAGCCGCTCCGGGCCAGCAACCTCATCGCCCAGGCGGATCTCGACATCGCGGAGACCACGCTCCAGGCCGCGCAGGCGGCGGTGGTCGCGGCCCGGGGGCAGGTGGCGCAGGCCCGCGCCCAGCTCACCCAGTCCCAGGTGAACCTGAACTACACCAAGATCCTCTCGCCCATCGACGGGACGGTCATCTCCAGAAGTGTGGACGTGGGGCAGACCGTGGCCGCCTCGCTGCAGGCCCCGACCATCTTCACCCTCGCGGGCGATCTCCGTCAGATGCAGGTGGACACCGCCGTCGCCGAGGCCGACGTGGGGAAGCTCGCGCCGGGGATGGAGGCCACCTTCATCGTGGACGCCTTCCCGGAGGAGCGCTTCCGGGGAACGATTCGCCAGATCCGCAATGCGGCGCAGACCCAGCAGAACGTGGTCACCTACGACGCGGTCATCGACGTGAAGAATCCAGACCTCAAGCTCCGGCCGGGAATGACCGCCAACGTGACGGTCGTCTACGCGGACCGCCAGGACGTGCTCCGGGTTCCCAACGCGGCGCTGCGCTTCCGGCCCCCACCCGAGATGCTGGCGGCGCTCGGACGCCAGGGTGGCGGTCCCGGACCGGTGGCCGGGCGGGACGGGGGGCGGGTCGGGCCGCCGTCGGCCGCGGCCGGAGGGAGCGGCCGGAGCCTCTGGGTGGTCCGCGACGGGCGGCCGGCGCCCGCGCAGGTCACGGTCGGAGTGTCGGACGGAACGTTCACCGAGGTCCTCTCCGGTCCGCTCCAGGCGGGCGACGCGGTGGTGACCGGGGTGGAGAGCTCCGGCGCTCCCGCGACGCCCGCGCCTCCGGGAGGACCGGTGCGCCGGCCGTTCTAGTCGTGCCTCGACCGGGATGTATTGAGCAGAGCGAGATGGCAGAGACCGAAGCGAGACTGCGCACACGAGGACCGAGCAGCGGAGGCGTGCCTCGTCGCACGTCGAGCAGCGTAGGGCTGAGTCTGCGCGTCGCAGCGAGAGGATTGGCCATCGCAGCGGTCGATACATCCCGGTCGAGGCACTGAGATGGCCGGTCCCCTGATCGCCGTCCAGGACGTCACCAAGGTCTTCCGGATGGGAGACGTGGAGGTGCGCGCGCTCCGGGGCGTGAGCCTGGAGATCGCCGCCGGCGAGTTCGTCGCCATCCGCGGGCCCTCCGGAAGCGGGAAGTCGACGCTGATGAACATCCTGGGCTGCCTCGACCGGCCCACCACCGGACGCTACCTGCTCGAGGGGCGGGACGTGGCCCCGCTGGACCGGGACGCCCTGGCCCGCATCCGGAACCGGATGCTGGGCTTCGTCTTCCAGAGCTTCAACCTCCTCCACCGGACCAGCGCGATCGAGAACGTGGAGCTGCCGCTCCTGTACGCCGGGGTCGGCCGGGTGGAGCGTCGGCGGCGGGCGGCCGAGGCGCTGGAGCGGGTGGGGCTCGGTGACCGGCTGGACCACACCCCCAATCGCCTGTCGGGCGGGCAGCAGCAGCGAGTGGCCATCGCCCGCGCGCTGGTCAGCGAGCCGAAGCTCATCCTCGCCGACGAGCCCACCGGAAACCTCGATTCCCGGACCAGCGTCGAGCTGATGGCCCTGTTCCAGGAGCTGGGCCGGAGCGGGATCACCATCGTGCTGGTCACGCACGAGCCGGACGTCGCCACCTTCGTGGGCCGGGTGGTCGTCGTCCGTGACGGCCACATCGCCAGCGACCGCCGGCAGGTCCCCGCGCGCGCCGACCCGTCCGCCCTCCCGGAGGAGGAGGCGGGATGAACGGCCTCGAGACGCTGCGGGTGGCGATCCGCGCGCTGCTCCGGAACAAGCTCCGCTCGTTCCTGACCACCCTGGGGATGATCTTCGGGGTGGGCGCGGTGGTCGCCACGGTGGCCATCGGCGAGGGGGCGCGGGCTGCGGTCGAGGAGGCCTTCGCCTCGATGGGGACCAATCTGCTGGTCGTGCTCCCGGGCTCGTCGACCACCGGAGGCGCTCGTGGCGGGTTCGGGTCCCAGCCCACGCTGACCTGGGAAGATCTCCGCGCCGTCCGGACCGAGGTGCCCACGGTGCGCTACGCCGTCCCGTACCTCCGGAGCTCCTCGCAGGTGCTCAGCGAGGAGCAGAACTGGACGACGCAGGTGGCCGGCACCGAGCCGGACTACTTCGAGATCCGCAGCTGGCCCATGGCGCTCGGCACGCGCTTCACCGACTCGGACGTGGACACCGGGACCAAGGTGGTGGTGCTGGGGGGGACGGTGGCGGAGAAGCTGTTCGGCCCCAACTCGAACCCGGTGGGCCAGACGGTGCGGATCCGGAACATCCCCTTCCAGGTGGTGGCGGTGGCCGGCCGGAAGGGACAGACGCCGACCGGCCAGGACTCGGACGACGTGGTCTTCATCCCCCGCAGCACCTTCCAGGCGAAGATCCAGGGAGGCCTGGGAAAGTTCCTCCAGGGGACCATCTTCATCAGCGCGACCAATGCCGCCACGGCCCAGCGCGAGGTGGCGGATCTCCTGCGGGACCGACACCGCGTCGGCGGGGCCTCCGAGGACGACTTTCAGATCCGCAACCTGGCCGAGGTGGCGAGCGCGCAGGAGGAGAGCAGCCGGACGGTGACGCTCTTCCTGGCCATCGTCGCCGCGGTGTCGCTGCTGGTGGGCGGCATCGGGATCATGAACATCATGCTGGTGAGCGTGACCGAGCGGACCCGGGAGATCGGCACCCGGATGGCGGTCGGCGCCCGGGGGCGCGACATCCTCCGGCAGTTCCTCGGCGAGGCCGTGGTGCTCTCGGTCGCCGGCGGCCTGCTGGGCATCACCACCGGCGTGGTGATCGCGCGCTGGCTGACCGCGGCCTTCCACTGGCCGGTGGCCTTCCGGTGGGACGTGATGATCCTCGCGGTCGTCTTCAGCGGCGCCGTCGGCGTGCTCTTCGGTCTGTACCCGGCCCGCAAGGCGAGCCGCCTCGACCCCATCGAGGCCCTTCGCTACGAGTGAGCCCGGGGAGCGTCCCCGGAGACGCGAAACGGCCTCCTGCCCCGTCCGGGGGTGGTCCCGGGCCAAGTCCGCGTGTTCACGGGACTTGACTCCGGCCTCCCGCAGTCATTGCGTTGTGCCCCGGCCGGGCGCGCAGTGCATGCGCCCAGAGGACTCCACCGTCGCGGGGGCGGACGGGTGGCTCGACCCTTGCTCCAGGCGGCGATCGGCTCGGGATCGGAGGTCACCTGGCATGCACCAAGGCCGGCGTATCGAGGTCGTAGGCACGGTTCAAGGTGTCGGCTTCCGCCCGTGGGTGTACCGCATCGCGAGAGAGCTCGGGATCGGGGGGCAGGTCCGGAACGACGTGGGCGGCGTGACGGTGGAGGCGTTCGGCGAGCCGTCCGCGCTCGATGGCCTGGTGCAGGCGCTGCGGTCCGATCATCCGCCCGCGGCCGAGATCCGCTCGCTGCAGTGGGAGGAGATTCCCGCTCGCGAGACCGACGAGTTCGTCATCGCCCCGAGCCTGCCGGGCACCGGACGGCGGGTGTCGATCCCCGCCGATCTCGCCACCTGCCCGGCGTGCGTGGAGGAGATCTTCGATCCCGCCAACCGGCGGTACCGGTACCCCTTCACCAACTGCACCGACTGCGGCCCGCGCTTCACGATCGCCCGCGACGCCCCCTACGACCGCCCGGTCACCTCCATGGCCGGCTTCGTCATGTGCGAGGCCTGCCAGCGCGAGTACGACGACCCGGGGGATCGGCGCTTCCACGCCCAGCCGAACGCCTGCCCCCGCTGCGGGCCGCGTCTGCAGCTCCTCGACTCCACCGGGAAGGACCTCGCCTCGGCCAATCCTCTCGGAGAGGTGGCCGCGGCGCTCCGGGCGGGGAACCTGGTCGCGGTGAAGGGGCTCGGGGGCTACCACCTCGCGTGCGACGCCACGTCGAGCGAGGCGGTGCGGCTGCTCCGGGAGCGCAAGCGCCGGGACGCCAAGCCGTTCGCGGTGATGGTGCGGGACCTGAAGGAGGCCCGGAGGCTGGCCACCATCTCCGAGGCCGAGGCCCGCCTGCTCGAGTCGGTGGAGCGGCCCATCGTCCTGGTCCTGCGGAAGCGGGTGGGGCGGTCGGTGGCGCCCGAGGTCGCGCCGGACAACCCGCTCATCGGCCTGATGCTGCCGTACACGCCACTCCACCACCTCCTGCTGGCGGAGGTGGACCGGCCGCTGGTGATGACCTCGGGCAATCTCTCGGACGAGCCCATCGTCTTCGAGGAGGCCGAGGCGCTGAAGAAGCTCCGTGAGGTCGCGGACCTCTTCCTGACCCACGACCGTCCGATCGTCACCCGCTGCGACGACTCGGTGACCCGGGTGGTGGCGGGCGCGCCGGTCCTTCTCCGGCGCTCGCGCGGCTATGCGCCCCGGCCCATCCCGCTCGCCCATCCAGTGGCCCGCCCGGTGCTGGCCTGCGGCGCTCAGATGAAGAACACGTTCTGCCTCGCCGCCGGGGACATCGCGGTGCTCGGGCCCCACGTGGGCGACCTCGATCAGCTCGAGGTCCATCGGTCCTACGAGGAGTCCATCGACCGGATGCAGCGGTTCCTCGGCTGCCGGCCCGAGGTCATCGCCTACGACCTGCACCCCGACTACGCCTCGACGCGCTACGCGCTGGATCGGCCCGAGACGGTCAAGGTGGCGGTGCAGCACCACCACGCGCACGTGGCCAGCGCCATCGCCGAGCACGGCCTGGAGGGTCCGGTCATCGGCGTGGCCTTCGACGGCACGGGCTACGGCACCGACGGCAGCGCCTGGGGAGGGGAGATCCTCGTCGCCTCGGTGAGCGGGTTCCAGCGCCTCGCCACCCTGCACCCCGTGGCGCTGGCCGGCGGCGAGCGCGCCATCCGCGAGCCGTGGCGAATCGGGCTGGCGCTCCTGCTGGACGCCTACGACGGCGATCCGCCCGGGTTGTGGAACTTCCCCGCCATCCCCGAGGACGCCGGGGTGCATGTCCGGCAGGCGCTGATCCTGGGCATCAACGCCCCGAAGGCGCACGGGATGGGTCGGCTCTTCGACGGCATCGGCGCCCTGGTCCTCGGGCTCGGGAAGGCCCGCTACGAGGGCGAGGTGGCGCTGGCCTGGAACCTGGCGGCGGACCCCGGGGCGCACGGACGGTATCCGTTCGGCATCGACACCCGCGGATCGGTCCTGGAGCTGGACCTCCGGCCCATGGTGCGCGCCCTGGTGGAGGAGCACCTGGTGGGCGTGCCGGCCCCCCGGCTCGCGGCGAAGTTCCACGACACCCTCGCCCACGCCACCGCCACGCTGGTGGGGCTGGTCCGCGACCGCGCAGGAGACCTCCCGGTCGTCCTGACCGGCGGCTGCTTTCAGAACGCGCGTCTGGCCGAGGGGCTGGCCGCGGCGCTCGAACCGGAGTGCGAGGTGCACCTCCACCGGCAGGTCCCGCCGGGAGATGGAGGAATCGCGCTGGGTCAGGTGATGGTGGCCGACGCGACCACCCGCGGTTGACAGGAGAAGCCATGTGCCTCGGCGTTCCGGGAAGGGTGGTGGAGGTCGACGGGCTCGTCGCCACGGTCGACTTCTGGGGCCTGAGGAAGCAGGTCCGGCTCGACGTGGTGGACGCTCCCGTGGCGCCCGGTGACTACGTGCTGAACCACGTGGGCTTCGCCATCCGGCGCATCCCGGCCAGCGAGGCCGAGGACACGCTCGCCCTGTACTCCGAGCTCCTGGCCAAGGAGGCCCCGGAGGACCTCATGGCCGCGGACGTCCGGGGCGAGCTGGACGCCGCGGACCGGGGCAAGCGATGAGCGGCGTGGCGACCGAGGCGGCCCAGCTCAAGTTTCGCGATCCCGCCGCGGCCCGGGCGCTCGGGGCGGCGCTCGAAAAGGTGACCCGGGAGATCGGCCGCGACCCGGTGGCGGTGATGCACGTGTGCGGAAGCCACGAGCAGGCCATCGCCCGGTTCGGGCTGCGGGCGGCGTTCCCGCCGGCGCTGGACGTGATCATGGGCCCGGGCTGCCCGGTGTGCATCACCGACGTGCCCGAGGTGGACGAGGGCGTCGCCCTGGCCCGCCAGGGCGTCCGGGTGGCCACCTACGGCGACATGCTCCGGGTGCCGGGATCGGCGGGCTCTCTGGCCGACGCCCGTGCCGCGGGGGCGAAGGTGGACATCGTCTACGGAGTCTCCCAGGCGGTGGAGCTCGCCCGGCAGACCAACGAGGAGGTGGTCTTCTTCGCCACCGGCTTCGAGACCACGGCGGTGGCCACCGCGGCGGAGATCCTCCGCGGGCCGCCGAAGAACTTCTCGGTCCTCTCGGCCCACAAGTACATCCCGCCGGTGATGGAGATCGTCGCCGAGATGCCCGGGAGCCGGGTGGAGGGGTTCCTCGCCGCCGGCCATGCGGCGACCATCACCGGTTTCGCGGTCTTCGAGCCCTTCGTCGAGCGGCACCGGCTGCCGGTGGTGGTGGCGGGGTTCGAGCCGCTGGACATCCTCGCCGGCCTGCTGCGGCTGGTGGAGCTGATCCGCGACGGCACCCCGAGGGTGGAGAACCTCTACCCCCGCTGCGTGACGCGGGAGGGGAACCTCGCGGCGCAGGAGCAGCTATGGAAGGTGTTCCGTCCCCTGGGCGGGCGCTGGCGCGGCATCGCCCACGTGCCCAACGGGAACCTCCGCCTTCAAGATTCCTGGGCGCACCTCGACGCCCGGCGCCGCTTCGACATCGACGTCAAGGCGCTGTGGGACTTCGCCCCGCCGGCGCTGGTCCAGCGCTGCATCTGTGGCGAGATCATGTCCGGCATGCAGTCGCCCACCGCCTGCCCCATGTTCGGCAAGGAGTGCCAGCCGGAGACGCCGGTGGGGGCGTGCATGGTGAGCAGCGAGGGCACCTGCCGCATCTGGCACCAGTACGGCGGACACCCGCAGCTCGGCCGCGTGGCCGTGGGAGGCACCCCGTGAGACCGCAGCTCCCGCTGGGGACGACGGTGAGCCTGAAGCACGGCGCGGGCGGCCGGGCGATGCGCGCGCTCATCGAGCAGCTCTTCGCCGAGGGCGCCCAGCAGCCCCCCGGCTCGGTGGGCCTCGCCGAGATGGACGACGGCGCCGCCTTCCCGCTCAAGGACGGCTGGCTGGTGCTCACCACCGACTCGCACATCGTCGCCCCGCGCTTCTTCCCCGGCGGGGACGTGGGACGGCTGTCCATCTCCGGAACGGTGAACGACCTGTCGATGATGGGCGCCACCGAGGTCCTCGGGCTGACCTGTGCGGTGGTCATCGAGGACGGCTTCCCCATCCAGGAGCTGGAGCGCATCCACGCCTCGATGCGGGACACCTCGCGCGAGGCGAATGCCCCCGTCGTCACCGGCGACACCAAGGTGATGGGGCGGGGCGAGCTGGACGGGCTGGTCCTCAACACCACCGGCGTGGCGTTCACCGACCGGCTGGTGCGCGACAACGGGCTCCGCCCCGGAGACCGCATCGTGGTGACCGGCACCATGGGGGACCATGGCTTCGCGGTGCTTGCCGCGCGGCAGAAGCTGGAGCTCCAGGGGAATCTGAAATCCGACGTCGCCCCGCTCAACGGGCTCGTCCGGGAGGTGCTCCGGGCCGCCGGCGACGGCGTGGTGGCGATGAAGGACCCGACGCGCGGAGGGCTCTCCAGCGCCCTCCACGAGATGGCGGAGAAGAGCGGGGTGGGCATCCTCCTCGAGGAGCAGGCGGTGCCGCTCTCCGACGAGGTGCGCGCCGCCTCGGAGATCCTCGGCATCGACCCGCTGCACGTGGCCAACGAGGGGAAGGCGGTGCTCGGCGTCCGCCCCGAGGCGCTGGACCGGGTGATGGCCGCCTTGGACCGGCACCCCCTCGGCCGGCGCGCCGCGGTGGTGGGCACCTGCATCGCCGAGCAGAAGGGGCGCATCGTGCTCGACACCGGCCTCGGACGGCGGCTCCTCGCCGAGCCCGAGGGCGAGCCGATGCCGCGGATCTGCTGAGGGGCCCGTGGCCGCGCCGACTCACATCCGGACCGCCGTCGACCGTGGCGTCGGAACCCTCACCATCGACCGGCCGCAGCGCTTCAACTCGCTCGACGTCTCGACCGCGCGTGACCTCCGGAAGGCCGGCCTGCAGCTGGCGCGCGACCCGGCGGTCCGGGTGGTGGTGCTCCGCGGCGCGCCCGGCATCTTCTGCAGCGGCGCGGACCTCAAGTACATCCGCGCCGGCGGCGATCCGGCGGAGCTCGGCTACCTGACGCCTGGCGCCCGCCCGGTCCCGCTGGGCCCGGGGGAGATCTTCAAGCAGATCCTCGAGTACCTCCACGCCACCATCTCGGAGATCCGCCGGGCGCCCAAGCCGTTCATCGCCGCGGTGGACGGGGCGTGCGCCGCCGGAGGGCTCGGGCTCGCGATGTCCTGCGACCTGGTCCTCGCCTCCGAGCGGGCCACCTTCGAGTGGGCGTACGCCAAGACGGGCCTCAGCGGCGCCGAGAGCTCGACCTTCTTCGTGCCCCGGCTGGCGGGGCTGCGCTTCGCCGCCGAGATGCTGCTCCTGAACCCCCGGCTCGATGCGGCAGCGGCGCGGAGCGCAGGCCTGGTGAACCGCGTCTTTCCGGTCCTGGCCTTCGACGCCGAGGTGGAAGCCGTGGCCCGGGGTGTCGCCGCGGGTCCCGCCGGAGCGTTCGCCGCCGCCAAGCAGCTGTTCAACGACGCCGTGGGGGTGGACCGGCTGGACGTGCACCTCGACCGGGAGCTGGAGGCGCTGGTCCGGAGCGCGGACTCGCCGGAGTTCGCCGAGGGCATCGAGGCCTTCTTCGCCAGGCGGCCTCCGCGCTTTCCGGGAGCGGAGTGACGGGTCGCGCGCGCTGTCCGCCCGGCCGATCGAGACCCGGCAGCAGTGCAGCGCGGCATCACCTGAACTGATGCGATGGGTCCGCCCGGAAGTATCCATTCCGCGCAAGGGTTGCGTCCCTCCGGGACACTCACGCAGGTCCTGCCCCGCCTCCGCCTGGCTGTGCTCCGAGACCGACGAGGCTTGTCTCTTGCACGCCCCACCGGCGCCGCGGCGTCGAGCCTTCGAGATGAACGCTGGCCGTACGCCCGAGACGGAGGGCTGTCATGGGGAGTCGCGAAGGCTGGCTGGCCGGAGAGCTCCGGCGCCGCGGAGTCAGTCGCCGGGAGTTGCTCTTGTTCTGCGCCGGGGTGGCGGGCACGTTCGGGTTACCTGCCTCCGCTGCGACGCAGATCGCCAACGCGCTCACCAAGGCCAAGAAGCCCATCCTGGTGTGGCTCGAGTTCCAGGACTGCTGCGGCAACACCGAGTCGTTCCTGCGCTCGAGCGCGCCGACGGTGGCGGAGATCGTCCTCGACCTCCTCAGCGTGGACTACCACGAGACGATCATGGCCGCGGCGGGCTTCCAGGCCGAGGAGGCGCTGAAGGGCGTGGTGAAGGACAACGCCGGTCAGTTCATCGCGGTGGTGGAGGGGAGCATTCCCACCGGCGCTGACGGCGCGTACTGCACCATCGGCGGGCGCTCGGCGCTGGACATCGCCCGGGACGTCTGCGGCAAGGCGGCGGCCACCATCGCCGCCGGGACCTGCGCCACGTACGGCGGGCTCCCGGCCGCGTCGCCGAACCCCACCGGCGCGCTGGGTGTCGCCGACGCGGTCCCCGGGGTGAAGAACCTGATCAACCTCTCGGCCTGTCCGATGAACGCCGCGAACCTGACGGCGCTGCTCACCTACTACCTGACCTACAAGCGCTGGCCGCCGCTCGACGGCTTCCGGCGGCCGCTGTTCGCCTACGGGAAGACCATCCACGACAACTGCGAGCGCCGGGCGCACTTCGACGCCGGGCAGTACGTGGAGATGTGGGGGGACGACGCGCACCGGTCCGGCGCCTGCCTCTACAAGATGGGCTGCAAGGGGCCGGTGACCTTCCAGAACTGCCCCACCGTCCGCTGGAACGATGGGACCAACTGGCCCATCGGCTGCGGTCACCCGTGCATCGGCTGCGCCGAGCCGGACTTCTGGGACAAGATGACGCCTTTCTACAAGCACCTGCCCGCCGTGGCCGGGTTCGGCGCCGGCACGGGCGTAGACACCGTCGGCGCCTGGCTCACCGTGGGCACCGCGGCGGCGTACGCCGGGCACGGGGTGATCAAAGGCATCCAGAACGCCGGGAAGAAGAAGGAAAACGGCGCCGGTCCTCCCGGTGACAACGCCCCGGCCGGCAAGGCAGGGGGCGCGTCATGAGTCACGTGGTGGTGGATCCGGTCACCCGGATCGAAGGACATCTCCGGATCGAGGCAGAGGTCGATGGCGGTCAGGTGCAGGACGCCTGGTCGTCGAGCACGATGTTCAGAGGACTCGAGCTCATCCTCAAGGGTCGCGATCCACGCGACGCCTGGGCCTTCGCCCAGCGCATCTGCGGGGTGTGCACCACGGTGCACGCCATCGCTTCGATCCGAGCGGTGGAGAACGCGATCGGGGCCAAGCCTCCGCCCAATGCACGGGTGCTTCGCAACCTCATCATGGCCTCGCAGTGCATCCAGGACCACGTCATCCACTTCTACCATCTGCACGCGCTGGACTGGGTGGATGTGGTCTCGGCGCTCAAGGCCGATCCGGAGAAGACCTCGGCACTGGCCCAGTCCATCTCCGACTGGCCGCTCTCCAGCACCAAGTACTTCACCGGGGTGAAGGGCCGGCTCAAGGACTTCGTGGACCGCGGCCAGCTCGGCCCCTTCGCCAACGCCTACTGGGGACACCCCGCCTACAAGCTGCCGCCGGAGGCCAACCTCATGGCGGTGGCCCACTACCTCGAGGCCCTGGAGTGGCAGCGCGACTTCATCAAGATGCACGCCTACCTCGGCGGCAAGAACCCCCACCTCCAGTCGTTCCTGGTGGGCGGCATGGCCACGCCGGTGGATCCCGACAAGCAGGCCTCGATCAACATGGGAACGGTGGCCCACCTCAAGGGGCTCACCGCCAGGGCGCGCGAGTTCGTCTCCAAGGTCTACCTCCCGGACGTGCTCGCGGTGGCCAGCTTCTACAAGGACTGGGCGGCGGTGGGCGGCGGAGTCGGCAACTACATGGTCTACGGCGAGTACCCGGAGAGCGACGACGACAAGCCGACGCTCTTCCTGCCCTCCGGCGTCATCCGCAACAAGAACCTGGGCAAGGTCGAGCCGCTCGACGCGAGCAAGATCACCGAGTCGGTGAAGCACAGCTGGTACGAGGACAGCGCGCAGCCGCTCCATCCCCGCGATGGCGAGACCCGGCCCAAGTACACCGGGCCCAAGCCTCCGTACGAGCGGCTGGAGACGGCGGCCAAGTACAGCTGGCTGAAGTCGCCCCGCTACGGCGGCGAGCCGATGGAGGTCGGACCGCTCTCGCGGATGCTGGTGGCCTACGGCTCCGGCCACAAGCGGGTCCAGGAGCTGGTGGGCACGGTGCTCAAGTCGCTGGGGGTCGGCCCGGAGGCGCTCTTCTCGACGCTGGGGCGCATCGCCGCCCGCTGCGTGGAGACGGTGCTCCTGACGGAGAAGATCGACACCTGGATCGACGCCCTCGCGGCGAACATGGAGAAGGGCGACCTCCGGATCCACGACACCGGGAAGTGGGACCCCTCGTCCTGGCCGAAGGAGGCCTTCGGCGCCGGGTTCCACGAGGCGCCCCGCGGCGCGCTCGGCCACTGGGTGCACATCAAGGACGGGGTCATCGCCAACTACCAGTGCATCGTGCCCAGCACCTGGAACGCCGGACCGCGCGACGGGGCGGAGAAGCGTGGACCCTACGAGGCAGCGCTGCTCAAGACCCCGGTGTTCGATCCAAAGCAGCCGCTGGAGATCCTCCGAACCGTCCACTCCTTCGACCCCTGCATGGCCTGCGGAGTCCACGTGGTGGACGTGGAACGGAGGGAACTGGCGAGCGTGAGGACGCCATGAGAGCCATGGCCGCGCATCCGCCGGGGGAGCTCCATCCGGCGGTCAAGGGCACGCGCACCCGGGTCTACGTCTGGGACCTGGTGGTGCGGAACACACACTGGTTCATCGTCCTGAGCATGGCGATTCTCATCGCCACCGGCCTGTACATCGCCCATCCCTTCGGTTTCCCCGGGGGGACACCCAGCCCGCACTTCATGATGGGCTGGATACGGGTGGTGCACTTCTACGCCGCCATCTTCTTCACCCTGGCGGTGGTGGTGCGGATCATCTGGCTCTTCGTCTCGCCGGTGCTCTACGCCCGGTGGACCCAGTTCCTGCCCTGGCCCCGTTACCGGCGGCGCGAGCTGCTCACCACCCTCAAGTTCTACACCTTCTTCCGCGCCCGGCCGCCCGACGTCATCGGCCACAATCCGCTGGCCGGGCTCGCCTACACCGCGGTGTTCTGTCTCTACCTCCTGATGATCGCCACGGGCCTGGCGCTGTACGCGGGCGAGGCCATCCCCGGCGCGTACATGAAGAGCTTCCAGTTCCTCCTCCCCTGGTTCGGAGGCCTGCAGACCGCCCGGTTCATCCACCACCTGGTGATGTGGGTGCTGATCCTCTTCGTGACGCTGCACCTGTACACCGGCGCGCTCACCTCGGCGCTGGAGGAGAACGGCGAGGTGGACTCGATCTTCTCCGGTTACAAGTTCGTGCACCACGCCGACGTGGAGAAGGAGCTCGCCGACGAGGCGGCCGAGCACGCGGGACGGCGCCGTGCCTGATCGGCTGCTGGTGCTCGGCCTCGGCAACCCGCTCTGTCAGGACGACGGGGTGGGAGTGATGGCGGTGACGCGTCTGCTGGAAAGCTGGAGCCCAGGGCCCGGCGTGAGGGTGATGGAGGGAGGCACGCTCGGGCTCTGGTTGCTCCCGCTGCTCGAGTCCTACCGGACGGTGCTCCTGGTGGACGCCATCCGCGCCGAGGGCGAGCCGGGGACGCTGGTGCGCATCGAGGGCGAGGAGGTGGCCCGCGCCGCTGCCCATCGGCTCTCCGTGCACCAGGTGGGCGTGGGCGACCTGATGGACGCCGCGCAGCTCCGCGGGACCCTGCCGCCGAAGCTGACGCTCCTCGGGGTGGTGCCGGAGGCGGTCTCGCTGGGGCTCGGGCTCACGCCGCGCGTGGAGCGGGCGCTTCCGCTCCTGATGGACCGGGTGCTCGAGGCCTGCGCCGAGCTCGGACATCCGCTCCGGCCGAGGTCGGACGATGAAATCCTGGTGGGCGCTGACGATGGCCTGCGCCGGGTCCTGGGCATGCCCGTCGAGGTGCGCTGAGGACGGCAGGACCGAGGACGTCCCGTACCAGCGGCTCCGGACGGCCGCGGTGCGGGCGAGGGGAGAGCAGCTCTACCGGGAGAACTGTGTCCTCTGCCACGGGGAGAAGGCCGACGGGCGGGGGGCGCGCAGCATGGGCCTCGACCGCACGCCCGCCAACTTCACCGACCCGGTGTGGAGCCAGCCCGAGAGCGCCTCGAGGGCATTCCAGGCGATCACCAGCGGAGTGCCCGGCTCGCCGATGCCCGCCTGGGGCACCGCGCTGAGCCCCGAGGACCGGTGGGCGCTGGTGGCCTACCTCATCTCGGTGAGCGAACGCACCGCTGGGGCGCCGCCCGGACGCTGATCTCCCAGTGCGCGGCGCGTCCAGGCTCAGCCCCCCGCACCAGGGGGACGCCTGTGGAGCGGCGCGGGGGCGCCGCGTCGATGAGGCTCAGCCCCGGAGCTGCGCCAGCACGTCGGGGAGCCGGAGCTGCCCCGCGAGCGACTGGATCTGCCCCTGCACTTGAGGCAGCAGCGCCTGTGCCTCGCCCTGGAACCGGGTGAAGAGCGCACGCAGGTCCTCGGTGGAGAGCTTGCGCCCCTGGGCGTAGTACTGCCTGGCCGCGTGGCCGAGCGCGTAGGTCGAGGCGAAGGTCACCGCCGCGCCGGCGGCGAGCCCGGTCGCGCCGCCGAGCATCCCTCCAAGCAGCCCCGAGGCCACCCCCCCCAGCACCTTGCGCACCATCCCCTCGACCAGCTGCGCCGCCGCGCCGAGCCCGAAGGTGCCGGCCAGGTCCTTCACCTGGTTCGCGTCCAGCTGCTGGCCGTACCGCTGGCCCACCTCGTAGACCAGCCGCAGCTGCAGCGGGAGGATGGCCACGTTCGCCAGCCGCTCGGGGAGGAGCTCCAGCGCCGCGGTGACCATCGCCTGCTGGAGGATGCGCTGGTCGAGCACCGCGTCGGTGGTGCCGCTGGCCGGCGGGAGCGCGCCGGCGACCGGGGCCGCGGCGAGGAGCCGGAGCTGGTTCTCGAACTCGTGCGTCGCCGCCGGCGCGAGCCCGAGCGCCCCGTGCAGCGCGCTGAGGAAGGTCTGCTCGGCCCCGCTGGGCGCTCCGTCCACGCTGCACACCGCCAGGGCGACCTCGTAGGCCGTGCGCCGGGCCTCGGCGTCCGAGAGCGACGCCGCCAGCACCCCGATGCCCTGGCGCGCCGCCTGCGGTTGCTCGAGCGCCGTCGTCGCGGAGGGGACACCGAGCCGGGTGGCCACCGAAGCCAGCTCCCGTTGCTCGTCCGGGGAGATCTCTCCGTCCGCCATCGCTGCCATGAGCGCGAGCTGGGCGATGCGAGAAGCGTCGTCGGCATTCATGAAATGTCTTGTACCGGAACCCGGGCGCGCAGGGGATGGGGCGAGCGGCCATCCTCTCCGGAGGTCGACGCAGCCGGTGCGCGCTCCCCCCGGCGGGCGCCGGGGGGCGGAAGTCGGCCCCCGTCTTGCACCCTTCGGAGCGTAACGGGCGTGGAGGTGTCCAATGGGCGCGATGGAGACGGTTCACCCGGTGAATGGCCCGGCGGGCTGGCTGGAGCGGCTGGCCTGGGCGGTGGGGGGGTCGGTCCAGGCGCAGGCGGTGTACGGGCAGCCGGTCGAGCGGGAGGGCATCACGATCGTCCCCGTGGCCCGCGTGGCCTACGGATTCGGCGGCGGGGGAGGACGGAACGCGCCGGCCGGCGCCGAGCACGATGAGGGCGGCGGCGGAGGTGCGCAGGTCCGGCCGGTCGGCTTCATCAGCCTGCGGGACGGCTCGGCCGAGTTCCGGAGCATTCCGGATCCGGCCGCCGAGGCACGCCGGATCTTCGCCCTGCTCGCCGGCACGGGGCTCGGGGCCTGGTTGGTCTTCCGGGGAATCCGCAGCCTCTTCCGGTGACCGCCGTGGACGGCCTGGACTCCGCCCGGGAGCGCCTGGTCAACACGCTCGCCGCGCGCGGCATCGTCGATCCGGAGGTCCTCCGGGCCTTCGGGGAGGTGCCACGGCATCGATTCCTCCCGGCGGCGATGGCCGAGTTCGCCTACCAGGACGTCCCGCTCCCCATCGCCGAGGGGCAGACCATCTCCCAGCCGTACGTGGTGGCCTGGATGACCGAGGCCGCCGGGGTGAAGCCGGGGAAGCGGGTGCTCGAGATCGGCACCGGCTCGGGGTACGCCGCCGCGGTGGCCTCGCGCATCGCCGCGGAGGTCTTCTCCGTCGAGCGCCACGGGGCCCTCGCCGAGGGCGCCCGCGCGCTGATCGCCGATCTGGGCTACCGGAACGTCCAGGTGCTGCACGCGGACGGAACCCGGGGCTGGCCGGAGCACGCGCCCTACGACGCCATCCTCGTCGCGGCCGGTGGGCCCTCGGTCCCGTCGGCCCTCCTGGACCAGCTCGCCCCGGGCGGCGCCCTGGTGATGCCGGTGGGCAGCGCCGACGCGCAGACGCTGGTGCGGGTCCGACGGGGCCAGGACGGCGTGCTGGAGCGCGAGGATCTGGGCGACGTCCGCTTCGTTCCCCTGGTGGGCGAGCACGGCTGGGCGCCCGTGTCCCGGGCCTCGGAGCGGGGCGTGGTGACGCTGCTGGGCGAGTGCGCCGAGCCGCTCGAGGACGTGGAGTCGGTGGAGCTGGAGGGGCTGCTGGAGCGCATCGGCTCGGCGCGGGTGGTCCTCCTGGGCGAGGCCACCCACGGCACGCACGAGTTCTACCGGATGCGCGCCCGCATCAGCCGCGCCCTCGTCGAGCGGCATGGATTCCGGGCGATCGCCGTCGAGGCAGACTGGCCCGACGCCGCGCGGGTGGACCGCTACGCCCGCCACCTCCCTCCGGCCTCGGTGCCCTGGAAGGCGTTCTCGCGTTTCCCCACCTGGATGTGGCGGAACGAGGAGGTGCGGCGGTTCGCCGAGTGGCTCCGGGCGCACAACGGACGGGTGGAGCCGGAGCGCCGGGCAGGCTTCTACGGGCTCGACCTGTACAGCCTCTTCACCTCGGCGGACGCGGTGCTGCGCTACCTCGACCAGGTGGACCCCGAGGCGGCGCGGGTGGCCAGGGCCCGCTACGGATTGCTCACCCCGTGGCAGACCGACCCGGTCGCCTACGGACGGGCGGTGGTGACCGGGCGCTTCGAGAGCTGCGAGGCCGAGGTGGTGCAGGTGCTGGTCGATCTCCTGACCCGGAGGCTGGAGTACGAGGCGCGCGACGGCGAGCGCTTCTTCGATGCGGCGGAGAACGCCCGCGTGGTGGCGGACGCCGAGGGCTACTACCGCGCGATGTACCGCGGCAACGTGGCCTCCTGGAACCTCCGGGATCGGCACATGGCCGACACGCTCTCGGCGCTGCTCGCCCACCTCGGCCCCGACGCGCGGGTGGTGGTCTGGGCCCACAACTCGCACGTGGGCGACGCCACGGCCACCGACATGGGCGCGCAGGGGGAGCACACGCTCGGGCAGCTCTGCCGGGAGCGCCTGGGCCCGGAGATTCGCCTGGTCGGGTTCGGGACCGACCACGGGACGGTGGTCGCGGCCTCCAACTGGGGCGAGCCGCACGAGGTGAAGCGGGTGCGTCCGGCCAATCCGCGGAGCTACGAGGCGCTCTGCCACCAGGCGCAGATGCCCGGCTTCTTTCTGTCGCTCCGCCACCCGCGGCGCGAGGTGCTCCGGGACGAGCTGATGGCGCCCCGGCTCGAGCGGGCCATCGGCGTCATCTACCGGCCCGAGACCGAGCTGCAGAGCCACTACTTCCGCGCCAGCCTCCCCCGCCAGTTCGACGAGTGGATCTGGTTCGACCGGACGACGGCCCTGCAGCCGCTGGGCGGTGGTCCGCTGGAGCCGGGCCTGCCGGAGACGTACCCTTTCGGCCTCTGAGCGGCTCTACCGCGAGACGAGCCCCGGCGCAGGCCCGCCGGGAAGGAGTAGACAGATGGGCACCGAGGTCAGCTACGGATACACCCGCACCCTCCCGGGGGTCGGATACGACGAGGCGGTGACGCGGGTCACCGAGGCCCTGAAGAAGGAGGGCTTCGGGGTCCTCACCAGCATCGACGTGAAGGAGACGCTGAAGCAGAAGCTGGGCGTGGACTTCCAGCGCTACGTCATCCTCGGCGCCTGCAACCCCCAGCTCGCGCATCGCGCGCTCACCATCGAGCCCGGGGTGGGGCTGCTCCTGCCCTGCAACGTGGTCGTCTCCGAGAGCCCCGAGGGCGCCGTGGTGCAGATGGTGAAGCCGGAGGCCATGCTCGGGGTGGTGGCTCGCAAGGACATCCTGCCCATCGCCCAGGAGGCCGACGCGCGCCTCCGCCGCGCCATGGAGCATCTGACCTCCCGCTGAGCGTCGCTCAGAGGAGGCGGCGCCCCAGATTCGGTCGCCCCTCGGCGATGCGTTCTGGCCGCAGCGAATGGACGTCGAGGGCCGGCGTGCGCCCGGCGAGCATCTCGGCCGCGAGCTGACCGAGCGCGGGCGCGTGCATCACCCCGTGCCCGGACGAGCCATTCACCAGGAACAGGCGCTCGAGGCCCGGGGCAGGGCCGAGCAGCGCATGCTCGTCGGGGGACATCTCGTAGAGACCCGCATACGTGGACTCGATCGGAACGCCGGCCAGCGATGGGACCCGCTCCGCCGCCGCCGCGACGACCCGCCGGGTCCACTCCGGGTCGACCGAGACGTCGAACGGGTCCGCGGGTCCGTCATCGGGCCAGAGGAGGAGCACCCGCCCGTCCCGGACCCGGAGGTGGAAACCGTCCGGGAAGATGATCATCGGCATCGACGCGGGGAGCATGTCGGTGGGGGCCGTCACCGCGACCTGGCGACGGAGCGGGTGGACCGGGACCTCGACGCCGGCCATCGCCCCGAGCCGCGCGGCCCAGGCCCCCGCGGCGTTGACCACCACCCCGGCCTCGTGCACCCCGGCCGACGTCTCGACGCGCAGCCCGTGCTTCGTCCGCCGGAGCGCGGTCACCTCGGCGCCGAGGCGCTCCACCCCGGCGCGCAGGGCAGACTCCATGTACCCCCGCCGGATCTCCAGCGGACGGATGAAGCCGTCCTTCGGCGAGAACGCCCCGGCCACCACGCCGTGCGGACGGACCCACGGAGCGAGGCGGTGGAGGTCGTCGGGGCCCACCAGCGCCGCGTCGTCGCAGCCGGCCGAGCGCTGCACCTCGATCGCCAGGGACAGCTGCCGCCGCTGCGCCTCGCTCCCGGCGAGGAAGAGGTACCCGGCCTGCCGGTAGCCCGGGTCGACGCCCGTCTCTTCCTGGAACGCGAGCAGCTTCCGCCGCGAGAGGAGCGAGAGCCGGACGTTCACCTCGGTGCCGAACTGCGCGCGGAAGCCCCCGGTGGCGCGCTCGGTGCTCCCGCCGCCGCGGTCGACCACCAGGATGCGCCCGGCCCCGCCCCGGGCCAGGTGGTGGGCCACGCTCCAGCCCACCACGCCGCCGCCGGCGACGAGGACGTCCCAGCTCACCGCGCGTAGACCGCGTCGGGGTTCCGGAACGTCTTCAGCTCCAGCGCATTCCCGCTCGGGTCCAGGAGGAACATGGTGGCCTGCTCCTCCGGCTTGCCCCGGTACCGCACCGATGGCGGGACGACGAACCGCACCCCGGCGGATTCGAGCCGGCGGGCGAGCGCGTCGAAGTCGTCCCACGGGAGCAGCGCGCCGGCATGGGGGATGGGGACCTCGACGCCGTCCACGTGCCCGAACGCGCCCGGGGGCGATGGCTTACCGAGGTGGGCGGAGATCTGGTTGCCGAAGAAGTCGAAGTCCACCCAGGTCTCCGTCGAGCGGCCCTCGGTGCAGCCGAGCAGCCCCCCGTAGAAGGCGCGGGTGGAGGCGAGGTCCTTCACCGGAAAGGCAAAGTGAAAGGGCAGGTGGCTCACCGGACCTCGAGCAAAGCGCTGCCCCCCGCCGCGCGCAATCCCGGCCCCCGGGGCACGCGGTCGCCCGGGGCCGGCGGCGCTCGAAAGGAGGAGCAGGTCCAGCCCGGGGGAGAGCGCCCCGTCAGCTCCCGTCGGCGGGCTCACGGCGGGCGAGGAGCCCCAGCCGGACGTGCTCCTCGCGCTCCCGCTCGTCGAGCGCCGAGCGGACGCGCGCCGCCTGACGCCGCAGGCCGGGCGCGACCCGGCGCTCCAGACGGTTCACCTGGCGGGTCGTCTGGGCGAGCGCCTCCCCGAGCCGCCGGAGCAGCATCTCGCGAGGCGCGGCGCGGACCAAGAGGTCGGTGAGCCGCTCGAATGCCTCGGCCGCCTCCACCGCCGCCGGCACCGGCCCCGGGGGGAGCCCGCGCGCGGCGAGGGTGCGGACGATGGGCCCGGCGGCCTCGAGGTCCGCCACCGGCACCCCCCAGACCACCCGCGCCGTCACCCGCACCGCCAGCTCACGCGAGGGCCAGGCCAGGCCGGTCAGCGCCCCGGCGCCCTCGGCGGCCAGCGCATCGAGGTACACCGGCCACGCCGCGCGGGCCTGGGCGTCGATCTGCTCGCGGGTGTCCAGCGCCGAGCGCGCCAGCGAGAACAGCTCGGCCACCAGCGCCTCGCGCTTCCTGCGGAGGAGCGACGTGCCTCGATCCAGGCGCTCGAGCCGCCGCTGCGCCCGGAGGAGCCCGAGCCGCGTCGCCGGCAGCCGGACCTCGCTCACCGCCGCGCTCCTCCGCCGAAGCGGCGCTCCCACGTGGCCTCGCGGATGCGCACCAGGTCCTCGCGGGGGAACCCCTCCATCAGCGACCAGCCCACCTCCAGCGTCTCGGACAAGGTGCGACGGGCGCGGCCCTGGCCGACCAGCGTGTGCTCGAACCGGTCCACGAAGGCCAGCGCCCGGCGGTCCGCGGGGAGCAGCCCGGTCTCGCCGACGATGGTGGCCATCAGCCGCGCCTCGGTGCCCCTGGCGTACAGCGCGTAGAGCTGGTCCGCCCACTCGCGGTGCTCCGGCGCGCTCCGGCCCTCGCCGATCCCGGCGTTCATCAGCCGCGACAGCGAGGGCAGCACGTCGATGGGCGGAAAGACGCCCCGGCGGTGGAGGTCGCGGCCCAGCACCACCTGGCCCTCGGTGATGTAGCCGGTGAGGTCGGGGATGGGGTGGGTGAGGTCGTCGTCCGGCATGGTGAGCACCGGGAGCTGGGTCACCGAGCCGCTCCGCCCACGGACCAGCCCTGCGCGCTCGAAGAGCGAGGCCAGGTCGGTGTACATGTAGCCCGGATAGCCGCGCCGGCCCGGAATCTCCTGCCGCGCGGTGGCCAGCTCCCGCAGCGCCTCGCAGTAGCTGGTGATGTCGGCCATCACCACCAGCACGTGCAGCCCGTGCTCGTAGGCCAGGAACTCGGCCTCGGCCAGCGCCACTCGCGGCGCGAGCAGCCGCTCGATGGTCGGGTCACGGGCCTCGTTGAGGAACACCACGCTGCGCTCCAGCGCGCCGCTGGACTCGAACCGCTCCAGGAACTCGCCCGCCTCGCGCGAGGTGATGCCGATCCCGACGAAGACCACCGCGAAGGGCTCGCCCTTGGGCGCGCGGGCCCACTCCACGATGCGCGCCGCCAGCTCCAGCGCCGGCAGCCCCGGGCCGGAGAAGATGGGCAGCTTCTGCCCGCGGACCAGGGTGTTCATCCCGTCGATGGCCGAGACGCCGGTCTCGATGAGCTCCTTGGGCGGCAGCCGCGCGGCGGGGTTCAAGGGAGCGCCCCCGAGCGGCCGGAGCGCCTCGCCCACCGGCGGCGGCAGCCCGTCGAGCGGAGCTCCGAGCCCGCTGAACACCCGGCCCAGGAGCTCGCGGCCCACCACCGCCCGCGCCACGTCCCCCTTGAAGTCGAGCCGGGCGCGCCCGGGCACGAGCCCCAGGCCTTCCTCGAGCAGCTGGAGCACCGTGTGCCGCTCGCCGGCGTCGATGACCTGAGCCTGCCAGCGGCGGCCCTCGAGCACGATCTCCACCTGCTCGCTGAGCGCGACGCGCCGGACGTGCTCCACGAAGATCAGCGGCCCGCGGATGCCGGTGGCGCCGGCCACGGTGCGCGGGAGCGCGCTCATCGCGAGGTCTCTCCTGGTGGCGAGAGCCGGTCCAGCGCGGCCGCGGCCTCGGCGGCCCTGGCGGAAAGCTCGTCCGGCCCGCCGTCGCGGAGGGCGACCAGCGCGCGGCGGAGCGGGCCCAGGTCCAGCTCGGAGAGCGCGGTTCCGGCCTGCAGGCGCGGGAGCACCCGGTCCGCGACGCCGCAGGCCAGCGACGCCAGCTGGAAGGTCTTCTGGGGCGTCGAGCGCGCGTCGTTGGGATGGTAAGCGCTCTGGCCGAGCACCACCTCGCGGAGGAGCTGGGCCACCGCGAGCACCAGCCGGTCCGGGTCCTGGAGCGCCTCGGGGCCGATGAGGCCGGCGATCTCCCGGAGCTCCCGGTCGCGCTGGAGCAGCTCGAGGGTCCGCGCGCGGACCGCCGCCCAGCGGCCGTCCACCGCCTCGGCGAACCACGGCGTGGTGTGCTCGGCGTGCAGGCTGTAGCTGGTGGCCCAGTCCACGGCCGGGAACTGGCGCTGGTGGGCCAGCTCGGCGTCGAGCGCCCAGAGCGTGCCTGCGACCCGCAGCTGGCCTGGCTCACCGGCTCGGAGAGGTCCCCGCCCGGGGGGGACACCGCGCTGATGAGCGTCAGCGCCCCCTCGCGCTCGGGCCGTCCGGCCGGCTTCACCCGTCCGGCGCGCTCGTAGAACTTCGCCAGGCGGCTCGCGAGGTAGGTGGGGTAGCCCTCCTCGCCGGGCATCTCCTGCAACCGGGCGCCGATCTCCCGGAGCGCCTCCGCCCAGCGGGAGAGGCTGTCCGCCATCAGCGCGACGCGCAGCCCGAGGTCCCGGAAGTACTCGGCGATGGTGACACCCAGGTACACCGAGGCCTCGCGGGCGGCGACCGGCATGTTGGAGGTGTTCACCACCATCACCGTGCGGTCCATGATCGACCGGCCGGTGCGCGGGTCGCTCAGCCTCGGGAACTCGGAGAGCACCTCGGCCATCTCGTTCCCGCGCTCGCCGCACCCGACGTAGACCACCACGTCGGCGTCGCCGTGCTTGGCCAGCGACTGCTCGATGACCGTCTTCCCCGTGCCGAAGCCGCCTGGAACGGCCACCGTCCCGCCCTCGGCGACGGGGAAGAGGAGGTCGAGGATGCGCTGGCCGGTCAGGAACGGCCGCCCGAGCGGCAGCCGCCCGCCGACCGGACGGGGTCGGCGCACGGGCCAGGGGTGCGAGAGGCGGAGCGGCGTGCCGTCCTCGAGCGTTCCGAACGGCTGGTCCACGGTGAAGTCGCCGCCTCCCAGCGAGCGGACGGTGCCTTCGACTCCGGGCGGCACGAGGATGCGGTGCGCGAAGCCGGGGCGCTCCTCCACGGAGCCGAGCACGTCGCCGCCCCGGACCCGGGCGCCCGCCTCGACCGCCGGGACGAAGCGCCAGCTCCTCGCCGGGTCGAGCATGCGCAGCTCACGGCCGGGGGGGACGAAGGGCCCGGTCTCGGCGGCGAGCACGTCCAGGGGGCGCCCGAGCCCATCGAGGATGGACCCGAGCAGCCCGGGACCAAGCTCGGCCTGCAGGGTGCCCCCGGTCGTGGTCACCGGCTCTCCCACCGCCAGCCCGGTCGTGTCCTCGTAGACCTGGAGGACCGCGACCTCGCCCGCGAGGCCAATCACCTCGGCGAGGAGCCTGGCCTCGCCCACGTGGGCCAGCTCGTACAGCGCCACCCCGGACGCCGGCGCGGCCTCGACCAGCGAGCCGTTCACCCTCAGGACGCGCAGGGGACTCATCGCAGCCGCACCTGGTAGCCGATGGCCCGGCGGAGGAGCTCCACGATGACCTGGTCCGCGGCAGCGTGCTCGACCCAGCTCGGCGCGGGGACCGGCACCACCAGCGGGACGGGCCGGGCGGACAGGCGCCGCTGCAGCTCGGGGTCGAGGCCGTCGTACAGAGGCCCCTCGATGAGCACCAGGCCGACCCGGGCGTCGGACAGGAGCGCCGTCAACCGCCGGCCCGCATCCTGGGCGTCCGCCACCGCCAGCGGACGGAAGCCCGCCAGGGCGAAGGCCGGCGCCACCTCGGGCCGGCTGATGAGCGCCACCCGGAGCTCGCTCATCTCGGCCCCCGTCGCGCCGGTGGGGGCGCTCCCAGCGCCACCGCCCAGACGAGCCGCTGGAGCGCCTGGACCTCGTCGCGGACCCCGAGCACGTAGGCGATGAGCGGCGCCGAGCTCAGCGGCGCGGTGCGAGCGCGGGCCCGCGCGATGCCCAGCGCCGCCGCCCAGGCGCGCGCCCGTGCGAGCGCGGCCCCTCCCGCGCCGGAGAAGGCGCGCTCGAACGGCGAGCCGGCGAAGCCCTCGCGGGCCAGCGCCAGCGCCGCCGCGACCGAGCCCGCAGCGGCGATGGTCTTCCACCGCGCGAGCGGGAACCGCACCCCGCCGGGGACGGGCTCGAGCTCCGGGCGGTCGCCGGTGCTGCCGGCCAGCATCACCGCGGTGAGCGTGTTCTCGAGGTCGATGGTCGCGGCGACGTACCGGCGGAGCTCGGCATCCACCCGGCCGGCTGCCGCGGTGGCGCGCGACGCCCAGGAGCGGGTGAGCGCCGAGTCCAGCGCGAGCAGATCCGGTGGTCCGGGCGCCCGGGGGGTGGCGAGCGCGTCGGCGTCGGGGTGACGCCAGGCGGCGAGAAGTGCCGCCATCGCCGGGACCGTGGTCTGGGCCGCCAGGGTGGCCAGGGCGCCGGTGGGCAGGGTCGGGGTGGGCAGCGTCCCCCGGAGGCGGTCCGCCGGCGCGGCGCCCTCGACCACGCCGTGGAGCAACAGCCGCAGGTCGCGCCGGTCCTCCT
Organism: uncultured delta proteobacterium; assembly: GCA_963776345.1. GTDB lineage: Bacteria > Myxococcota > Myxococcia > Myxococcales > Myxococcaceae > RPRB01. The sequence goes on from CAVZMH010000003.1 coordinate 158,662, forward strand.
CTCCGAGCAGCACGGTGAGGACGTCCGGCAGCGTCCGCGCACCAGCGGGCGAGCGCCAGGAGCCGCGCTCCGGCCCGGCGGCGGATGGCGGCCTCCAGCGCCTCGGCGGTGGGAGCGCCTGGACCGGCCAGGACGAGCGGGTCTGGCCCCGTGCGGAGCCGCTCGGCCACCACGGCGAGGTCCGGCGCGGCCCGCAGCTCGTCCCAGGCGGCGGGCAGGAGCAGGTGCGTGGACAGCCCGCGCGCACGGGCGATGCCGGCGTCCAGGGCGCTCATCCCGTCGCCTCCAGCGCCGGCCCGAGCGCGATGGCCAGCGCGGGTCGCTCCAGCGCCAGCCGGACCGGGAGGGTGAGGTCGACCGTGAGCCGGCCCTCGTCGGCAGTGCAGTGCAGGCCTGCCACCACCTCGGGCGAGGGGACCACGGTCAGCGCCGAGCCAGAGGTCCAGCCGCGCACCCGGTCCGCATCGTCCGGCGCGCAGCGCAGCGTGCCGGGGTCGGCTCCCAGCAACTCGCGGAGACGCCCGATGGTGGTCTCCAGCGCCTGCGCGTACTCGGGCCAGCCCAGGACTCCGGGAGCGCGCGCCCGCGCGGCCTCGAACACCCGGTCGAGGAGCGCCGCCCGTGCACGCAGCAGACGCGCGGCGGCCTCGCGCCGCAGCGCCACCCGCCTCCGCTCCGAGGCCTGACGGAGCCGGGCGCGCTCGCCATCGAGGATGCGCCTGAGCTTCTCGTCGGCCTCGGCGCGCGCGGTGGAGCGGATGGCCTCCGCCTCGCCGCGGGCGGCGGACAGCAGCCCGGCGACCTCCTCCTCGTTCGAGCGCTCCAGCGCCTCGAGCAGGTCCGGCAGGGGCAAGATCAGCCCCCGGCGCGGAGCATGATGAACATCGCCACCACGAAGCCGAGGATGGACATCGTCTCCGGGATGGCGAGCATCACGATGACCGTGGTGCTCAGCTCGGGCTTCTCCGCGAGGCTCGCCGCGGCCGCCGGACCGATGCGCGACTGTGCCCAGGCGGTTGCCAGGGCGGGGACGGCGATGGCCGCCGCGGCGCTGAGGGTGATCCAGAAGATCTGCATCAGTGCGTCCTCCAGTGGGTGAATGGGCGGTACCGCACCCCTCCCGGGCTGTAGAAGCGCCCGAAGAACTCGACGTAGTGCAGACGGAGCGCGTGGACGGTGGGGCTGAAGAGCCCGAGCGCGAAGTTCACCAGGTGGAAGAGCAGGGCGAAGATGGCGCCCACCACCACGCTGCCCATCGCCCCGGCGAGCCGGTTGGCGATGACGGCCAGCATCACCGACGCGGTCCCCAGGGCCATGATGCGGGCGTAGGAGAGGATGTTGCCCATCGTCGCCAGCAGCTCCACCGGCGCCACGATGCCCTCGGCGATGACCAGCACCGGGAACGCCACCAGGAGCGCCACCACCGCCGGGGTGAGGAGCTGGGCGGGCAGGCGGTCCAGCGCGGCCAGCAGCGCGACGATCACCAGGAGGATCATCACCGCCGACAGCCCGCGCCCGAGCGCCTGCCGCTTGTGCGCGTGGAAGGCGTTGATGACGCCGAGCACCAGCCCCAGGAGCACGTGCACCCCGCCGATGCCGACGCACAGCACCAGGAAGGAGACGATGTCCTTCGGCTCCTCGCGGTCCAGCAGCAGCGGGTGGAGCCCGAACACACCTGCGCCCCGCGTCGCCGAAGAACTCGCCGAAGAGGACGCCGAAGATGATGGTGAAGACCGCGCAGACCAGGGCGATCTGCGCGACCGCATGGAGCGGCGTCCCCGGCCGCGAGCGCCGATGCAGGAAGACCCCCAGCCCGAGCATCGCCAGCCCGTAGCCGATGTCGCCGAGCATCAGGCCGAAGAACACCGGGAAGAACACCGCCACGAAGGGCGTCGGGTCGATGCTCCCGTATGTCGGGAGCGGGAGCATCTCCACCAGCAGCTGGAACGGACGGAAGAGCCGCGGGTTCTGGAGCACCACCGGGGCGCCGACGTCCGGGGCGGCCGGGAGCTCCTCCACGGTGATCTCCGGGCCGATCCGCTCGCGCAGCGCCTCGCCGAGCGCCGGCAGGTCCGGCGCGGGCACCCACCCCTCGAGGACGAACGCGGTGCGAGTCGAGGCGGCGAGCCCCACCGCCTCCAGGCGAGAGATGGCGTCCTGCGCAGTGGCGAGCATCAGTGGGAGCACCTCGGCCGCTGCGGCGGCCTGGGCCTTCCTCTCCGACTCGACCTCGTCGAGCAGCGCCGGCAGCGCCTCGAGCCGCACCCGCATCCTCGGAAGGGCCTCGACCGCCGTGGCACGCTCGTAGCCGGCGGGCAGCGGGACCTCCTGCACGCCGCTCTCGGTGAGGAGCCGCTCCACCCGGCCCGTTCGCGGCAGCGGGACCAGGAGGAGCAACGCGGTGTCCCCGGCCGAGAGGGTGCGGGTGCGCAGCTCGAACGCAGAGTCGAGCACCTCGGCGAGCGCCTGGCGGAGCGGCTCCACCACTGCGGCCTGCCCCGGCCGGAGGACGACGTGGTACGCGCGCACCGCCGCCGGGATGCCGTCCGCCGCGAACAGCCCGGCGAAGGCGTTCAGCATCTCGCGGTACTTGCCGAGCAGCGCCTGCTCCTCCTCGAGGCGCTGCCGGCGGTCCCGGAGCTGCTCCGCGCTCTGACGCAGCCGGCGCGCCTGGCGGGCCCAGCTGGCCCACGGCGCCGGGTCGGGCGCGGCCTGGGTCGCCACCGCCGGCGCGAGCGGGAGCGCGAGGAGCGACCGCGCGGTCTCGGCGTCCGCGACCAGCGTCCGGAGCTGCCGGACCAGGCGCTGCTCGCGTCGGGTGGTGGGAGACGGGTTGAGCGCCGGCAAGCGCGGCGGCGTGCCGAGGTGCATCGACCCCAGGTCCTGCAGGACACGCAGCGTGCGCTCCAGCTCGCGCCGCGGCCCCATCACCCGGACGCGGCGCATGGTGCGGATCACGTCCGGCCTCCCGAGAGCAGGGTCCGGAGGACCTGGTCGGCGAGCGCCGCGACGCGGGCGCCGCCCACGGCGGACAGCCGCTCCACCTGGGCGGCGGTCTCGGCCTCGAGGCGGGCCAGCTCCGTCGCCTGCGCCCGCTCCTCCTCCTCGGCAAGGGCCTGCCGCGCCCGCGTCAGCTCCGCGGCCGAATCGCTGGCCTGGGCCTGGGCGTCAACCCGGGCCGCCTCCACGAGCGCACGGGCCTCACGCCGCGCAGCGTCGACGCGCGCGGTGAACGCCTGCTCCGCCTCGAGGAGCCGTCCGAGGTCCGCTCCCATGCTCCACGGGAGTGCAACGGCTGGACCCTTGCATTGCGAGAGGGCGCTTTCCCAGCGCCTGGTCCTCGGCCCCGCAGTGGATGCGTGCCCCGGGGGGTGCGCGCAATTCCTGCACTTGCGGGCCCGCCGGACCGGCCGGCGCGGTCCTCATCGAGGGTGACTCGCCGCGCCGGTCGGTCATGGATCGGGCGCTCAGCGCGACGAGGTCAGCGTGACGCCGAAGGAGCCGAGCTCGTCTCGAGGCCCGGACCCATCACGCCCGGCCCCGGCCCCGGAGCGGCCCTTCGCGAGGGGGAGCGTCGGTCCCGCGTCGTCTGGATCCGGTGACGGATACGCAACCAGCTCGCAAGTACATCGTCGAACCCCCGGTTGGCGCCGAGGCGCCGGTCGGGGTGGGTGTCTCACGATATCTGACAACGTAAACGAGGGTCGCATTGAGCACCGGATCGATCGAACGAAGCTCCCACCTGACGAAGGTGGTTCCTTTCCCCCGCCGCCGGCGCCTGCTGCCGAGGGCGGTGCTGCTCCTGCTCGGCTATGCCGGCGGGGTCTGGCTGCTGGTCCGCGACTACGTGGTCCAGAGCCGATCCGCCGAGGTGAGTCTGGCCGCGGGCCAGACCTCGCCGGAGGCGTCGCAAGAGCTGGCTGTCGAGCCCTGAGTCCGCGAGTCGGCCGACGCTGTCCCCTCGCGGGCCCTTCCCCGGGGACCGCGAGGGGTGGGTCCTGCACCTGGTGACATCGTCGCAGACCGCTTGCCTGACGAGCCCGGCGTTGAGTATCAGCCCCGGTTCTCCATGCCTGGCCTGGCGATCGAGGTGGAGCGGCTGGTCAAGCGCTTCGGCGACCTGGTCGCCGTGGACGGCATCGACCTCTCGGTGCCGGCCGGGACCTGCCTCGGTCTGCTCGGGCCGAACGGGGCGGGGAAGACCACCACGGTGGAGATCCTCGAGGGCCTCCAGCGGCCCACCTCCGGGACCGTTCGGGTCCTCGGACGCTCGTGGGACGACGACCCGGACGCCATCCGGGCTCGCATCGGGGTGAGCCTTCAAGAGACGCGCTTCCACGAGAAGCTCACCGTGGAGGAGACCCTCACCCTGTTCCGCAGCTTCTACCCGCGCGGGCTGGCGGTGGAGGCGGCGCTCGGCCCAGGTGGCGCTGGAGGACAAGCGCCGGGCGCGGGTGGGCACGCTCTCCGGCGGCCAGAAGCAGCGGCTGGCGCTCGCCGTGGGCCTGGTCGGCGACCCCGAGCTGCTCTTCCTCGACGAGCCCACCACCGGGCTCGACCCGGTGAGCCGCCGGGGGCTGTGGACCATCATCGAGGGGCTCAAGGGCCGCGGCCGCACCGTGGTGCTGACCACGCACTACATGGAGGAGGCCGCCGTGCTCTGCGACGACATCGTCATCGTGGACCACGGGAGGGTCGTGGCCCGCGGCAGCCCCGAGGCGCTGGTGCACTCGCTGGGGGGCGAGCAGCTGATCGAGTTCGTGGCCCGGCCGTCGCTCCCTCCCGAGGCGCTCGAGCGGGTGCCCGGGCTCAGCGGCCGGCGGCAGCGGGGCGAGACGGTGTCGCTCTCGGTCCAGGCGCTGCACGAGGCCGTTCCGGCGCTGCTGCGCCTCGCCGACGAGCAGCGGAGCGAGCTGGTCCGGCTGTCCACGCGCGCGGCCACGCTCGACGACGTCTTCCTCGCGCTCACCGGGCGGACGCTGGCCGAGGCGGAGGAAGCATGACCGGCGCGGCCGGGTGGCTGAACCCACGGTGGCAGCTGTTCCTGATGCGGCTGCGGACGTTCACTCGCGAGCCCTCGGCCACCTTCTGGGTCTTCGGCTTCCCCTTGCTGATGTCCGTCGCGCTCGGGCTCGCCTTCCGGAACCAGGGGGCGACCCGGCTCTCGGTCGCGGTGGCCGAGGGGCCGGAGCGGTCGGCGGTGCTCTCCGCGCTCGGGGCGAGCGAGGGGCTGAGCGCCTCGGCGATGACGCTCGAGGAGGCGCGCGAGGCGCTCCGGCGCGGCCGGGTGGCGCTGGTGGTCGTCCCCGCCGCGACGCCCCGGCTCCTGCTCGACCCCACGCAGCCCGATGCCCGCACCGCGCGGCTGCTCGCGGTGGACGCGATCCAGCGGGCGGCCGGGAGGAGCGATCCGCGCGCGCTCGCCGAGGAGCAGGTGACGGTGCCGGGAACCCGGTACATCGACTTCCTCGTCCCCGGGCTGCTCGGGTTCGGGCTCATGTCGTCCAGCATCTGGGGCCTGGGGTGGGTGGTGGTGCAGATGCGGATGGGGAAGCTCCTTCGCCGCCTCGCCGCCACCCCGATGCGCCGGCTCGACTTCCTGCTGGCCTTCGCCGCGGGAAGGCTCCTGCTCGCGCTGCTCGAGGTGCTCTTCTTCCTCGGCTTCGCCCGCCTGATCTTCGACGTGCGGGTGGCCGGAAGCGCGGTGACCTTCGTGGTCTGGGCGCTGGCCGGAGCCCTGTCCTTCGCCGGCCTCTCGGCGCTGGTGGCCAGCCGGGCGGAGAGCTCCGAGACCGCCGGCGGGCTGATGAACCTGGTCACCCTGCCGATGACCGTGCTGTCCGGCGTCTTCTTCTCCGCCAGCCACTTCCCCGCGTGGCTCCAGCCGGTGCTCCGGGCGCTCCCGCTCACCGCGCTCATCGACGGGCTCCGGGCCATCTCCATCGACGGCGCCGGGGCGGCGGCGCTCGCGTGCCCGGACTGGTGCTGCTGGCCTGGGGCGCGGGGAGCTTCGCCCTCGCGCTCCGACTCTTTCGCTGGAGCCTGAGCGCGCGGAGCCGGGCAGCGGCCACGAGGACGCCGGGCGCGTGCTCATCTCCTCCAGCCACTGCGCCTCGCCGAGCCGGGCGATGGCGGCCTGCTGCCGGCCGAGCTGCTCCTCGCAATAGGGGAGGAGCGCCTCGAAGTGGAGGTAGAGGACCGAGAGCGTGGCGAAGGCCTCGAGGCCTGACGGGTTGCGGGACACCACCCGGGCGAGCGCCCTCCAGAAGGGCCCGCGGAGTCTCCGGGTCCGGGTGGCGGTCCAGCAGAGCCGGAAGAAGGTCCTGACGTTTCGAAGGAAGAGCCGGAACCCGGGGACGAGGTTGGGGAGGGTGTTCAGCCGGACGACCGCCTCGGCGCATCGCGCGAAGTAGTGTGACGGCTCGAAGGAGTGCCGCAGGACGCGCAGCAGGTCGTCCAGCACCTGCGATGGCGGCCGTCGGGTCCGGAACTGGATGCCCGCCGAGATCTGGTCCCGGATCGCCTCGTCGTCGAAGTTCCGTGCGGCCGGAAAGAGCCGGCCTTCGGCGTCCAGCCGCCGGGCCAGCTGCGTGCCGGGCAGCGGATAGACCACGCCCGCCATCACCCAGGGGATGGAGGTGGCGTCGATGCACTGGATGATCCGCTCGCCGATGTCGGCCGCCTCGTCGTCCAGGCCGAGCAGGAACCCCGAGTGGACGGTGGCGCCGGCCTGGCGGTAGATCCGATCGACCGCCTCGGGGATGGAGAAGCCGGTGTTCTGCGGCTTGAGCGCGGTGCGCAGGGCCTCGGGGTCCGGGGTCTCGATCCCCACCAGGAAGTACTTGAAGCGCGCGGCGCGAAAGAGCGCCAGGAGCTCCTCGTCCTGCGCGACGTTGAGGGTGACGCTGGTCGAGAACTGGAAAGGTTGCCCGTGGCTCTCCAGCCAGCCGGCGAGCTCGCGGAGCAGGGCCTTGGCCTTCGGGACGTGGCCCACCAGGTTGTCGTCGAAGAAGTCGACCTGTCCTCGGTAGCCGAGCCGGTACAGCGCCTCGATCTCGGCGAGGACCTGCGCCGGGCTCTTGGTGCGGTAGCGGTGGTCGAACAGGTCGATGACGTTGCAGAATTCGCAGTGGTGGGGGCACCCCCGCGAGAACTGGACCGCCATGTAGAGGTAGTCCCGGTGGTCCACCAGATCGAACCGGGGGACGGGCGTCCCGGCGAGGTCCGCGGTGCCCCCCGGCTCGTAGACCCCGGAGGTGATTCCCCGGGCGAGATCGGCGAGAAACCTGGGGAGGGTGAGCTCGGCCTCGCCCAGGCAGAGGGCCAGGGGACCCACGCTCCGGTACAGCGCGGGGTGCAGCGTGGGGTCCGGTCCTCCGACCACCACCACCTTCTTCAGCGCCACCGCCTGGCGGATGACCGCCAGAGCCCGTTGCCGGTGGACGATCTTGCACCCCACCAGGACCAGATCCGCCCAGTGGAGGTCCGCGTCCTCCAGAGGACGCACGTTCTCGTCCACCAGCCGGAGCTCCCAGTCGGGCGGGAGGAGTGCGGCCACGGTGAGCAGCCCGAGCGGTGGGGTCATGTACTTCACCCCCACCAGCTGGCAGACCCGCTCGAAGTTCCAGAAGGAGAAGCTGCCGAACTTGGGCCAGACCAGCAGTGCGCGTCGCCGTGGGCCGCTGCCGTCCTGTGGGGGTCCCCTCATCTCGGGGACCTTGGTGCAGCCCAGGTGAATGCGTCTTGACCGTGGTCAAGCCGGCTTGCGGCCCTCCCGGCGCCCCTGGTACGGCTTATGGCTCGTGCCCAGGCGCGCCAACCTTGCACGGGATGATCAGCGGGCGCTCGCCGTGCTCGCCGAGATCGGGCGGGCGCTGGCCCGCGCCGGCGAGCCCCGCTCTGCCCTGGAGCGTGCGCTCGAGCTGCTCGAGGGGGCGATGGGGATCGTCCGCGGGGCGGTCTTCCTCTTCCACGAGGACTCCGGGGCGCTCCAGGTCGACGCCGCGGTGGGCATCACCGACGAGGGCCTCGGGGCGCGCTACCGGCCGGGGGAGGGCATCATCGGCCGGGTCTTACAGTCGGGCCGCCCGGTGGTGGTGCCCGCCAGCGCCCGCGAGCCCCTGCTCCTGAACCGCGCGTTCCAGCGGCGGCGCACCGGCGCCCCCGAGGTCAGCGTCCTCTGCGTGCCCATCGCCTTCGACCGGCAGCCGGCCGGAGTCCTGGTGGTGGACGTGCCCTTCCGCGAGGGGCGGGACTTCCAGTCCGAGATGCAGTTCCTCGGCGTGGTGGCGGCGATGATGGCGCAGGCGCTCCGGGCGCAGCGGGCCATCGAGGACGAGCGCAGCCGGCTCGTGGCGGAGAACAAGAACCTCCGCTCCGAGCTGGAGGAGCGTTACGACCTGTCCAACATCGTCGGCACCAGCGGGCCGATGAAGCAGGTCTACGAGCAGATTGCCCAGGTGGCGCAGACCACCACCACCGTCCTCATCCGCGGCGAGTCCGGCACCGGCAAGGAGCTCATCGCCCACGCCATCCACTACAACTCCCCGCGCGCCCAGAAGCCCTTCGTCAAGGTGAGCTGCGCCGCGCTCCCGGACACGCTGATCGAGTCCGAGCTCTTCGGCTACGAGAAGGGGGCCTTCACCGGGGCGCAGGCCAGGAAGCGTGGCCGCTTCGAGCTGGCGCACGGCGGGACGCTGTTCCTCGACGAGGTGGGCGAGCTCAACCTCGCCACCCAGGTGAAGCTCCTCCGCGTGCTGCAAGAAGGCGAGTTCGAGCGGCTGGGCGGCACCGAGACCATCAAGGCCGACTTCCGTCTCGTCGCCGCCACCAACCGGGACCTGGAAGCGGCGATGGCCGAGAAGCAGTTCCGCGAGGACCTGTACTACCGGCTGAACGTCTTCTCCATCTTCGTCCCGCCGCTCCGCGACCGGAAACCGGACATCATGCTCCTGGCCGATCACTTCCTCATCAAGTACGCGCGGCGGCACAACAAGAGCATCAAGCGCATCGCCACTCCGGCCATCGACATGCTGATGAGCTACCACTGGCCGGGGAACGTCCGCGAGCTGGAGAACACCCTCGAGCGCGCGGTGCTCACCTGCGACGGGCAGGTCATCCACGGGCACCATCTGCCGCCCACGCTCCAGACCGCCGAGGCCTCTGGCACCACCGTGCAGTCCTCGCTCTCCGACGCCATCGAGCAGTACGAGAAGGACCTCATCCTCGATGCGCTGAAGAGCGCACGGGGCAACCGGGCCAAGGCGGCGCGGCTGCTCGGGACCACCGAGCGGATCATCGGCTACAAGATCCGCAAGTACGAGATCGAGGTGTCCCGGTTCCGCGGCGCGCCGTCGCCGGCGGCGGTGCGGCGGAGGACCGGGACCCGCTAAGCTGACTGCGGCCGCCCGGATCTCGCCAACTGCAGCCCGCCTGACGTCACCCTGACCCGGACCTCGACCGCGGCCGCCCTGACCTAGAGCGGCTTCCCGGCGGCGCGGAGCACGTGGGCGGCGATCTCCTCCACGCCCACCCCGTGCGTCACCTGGGCGAAGACCGTCGGCCCGGCGCCCCGCATCCTCCGGGCGTCGCGGTCCATCACCGCCAGGTCTGCGCCCACGTGCGGCGCGAGGTCGGTCTTGTTGATCACCAGCAGATCCGACTGGGTGATGCCCGGGCCGCCCTTGCGCGGCACCTTGTCCCCGCCGGCCACGTCGATGACGTAGATGGTGAAGTCCGCCAGCTCGCGGCTGTACTGGGCGGCCAGGTTGTCGCCCCCGCTCTCCACGAAGAGCAGCTCGGGCGCGGGGCGGACCTCCTTCATCAGCCGCTCGAGCGACAGGAGGTTGTGGCTGATGTCCTCGCGGATGGCGGCGTGGGGACAGCCGCCGGTCTCCACCGCCCGGATGCGCTCGGTGGGGAGCGCCTGGTTGCGCACCAGAAACTCGGCGTCCTCGCGGGTGAAGATGTCGTTGGTGACGACCCCGAGGCTCAGGCGGTCGCGCAGGAGCCGGCACAGCGCGAGGACCAGCGCCGTCTTCCCGCTCCCCACCGGGCCGCCGACGCCCACGGTGAAGGCCCGCTCCCCGGTGTCGCGCCGGAGGGGGCGCTCGCGATGGTGGTAGTGGCCGGGGTGGTCGGCGTGGGTGTGGTCGCCTTCGTGGCCCATCGTCTTTCGAGCTCCTCAGGATTGGAACAGCCGCGAGTGGAGGCGGTCGTGCGTGCCCTGGAGCAGGTCCAGGAGCGGCGCCGGCTGTGCCAGGTCGTCGACCCCGAGCGTGGCGCACCGGCCGGCCACCTCGTCGAGCGCGGGGGCGAGGTCGACCAGCAGCCGCTGGGCCTCGTAGGTGCCGGCGAGACCCAGGCGCACGCCAGCGGAGAGGACGCCTCGCCCGGTGCTCCAGAGGAGCAGCCGGAGCGTCTCGTCGAGCGACATGCCCAGGGCGCGGAACACCGTGCCCCAGAGCGGGGCCAGGTGCATGCACAGCCCGTCGGGGACCGGGGGCGCCTCTCCCGGGAAGACCCGGCTGCAGGTCGCGAAGAACGCGCCGCCCTGCGTCCGGCTGGCGCGGTTGGCCACGTGGCTGGCGAGGAAGGCGTCGGCCCGGGCGTCGAGCCGGGCGAGCGCCGCGGGGTCGAGCCAGGCCTCGCGGGCCAGCGGGAGCGCCCCGAACCCCGCCTGCCAGAGCGCCAGCCGGGTGAAGGCGGCGAGGTCGGTCGCCTCGCCGGCCTGCGCCGCCGCCTCGAGCCCCGCCGAGTGGGCGAAGCCCCCGGTGGGAAACGCCGAGTCGGCGAGCTGGAGGAATCGCCAGGAGGACAAGGGGGGCCTAGAAGAGCGAGTACCGCTGGGCGAGGGGGAGGGTGCGCGCCGGCTCGCAGCGGAGCAGCACGCCGTCGGCGCGAACCTCGTACGACTCGGGGTCCACCTCGAGCTTTGGAAGCGCGTCGTTGAGCTTCATGTCCTTCTTCCCGAGGCCCCGGCAGCCGCGCACCGCCGACAGGCGCTTCTTGAGCCCGAGCCTCGCCACCGTCCCCTCGGCCAGCGCACGCGGCGAGACCAGCGCGAGGCTGGTCGCTCCCGGCGACCGCGCGCCGAACATCGGCCGCATCAGGAGCGGCTGCGGGGTGGGGATGGACGCGCCGGCGTCTCCCATCTGCGCCCAGGCGATGAAGCCGCCCTTGATGACCAGCTCGGGCCGCACGCCAAAGAAGCCCGGCTTCCACAGGACGAGGTCGGCGAGCTTGCCCACCTCGACCGAGCCCGCCTCGTGGGCGAAGCCGTGGGCGATGGCCGGGTTGATGGTGTACTTCGCGACGTAGCGGCGGATGCGAAGGTTGTCGTTGTCCCCGCGCTCCTCGGGCAACCGGCCGCGCTGCTCGCGCATCTTGTGGGCCGTCTGCCAGGTGCGGGTGATGACCTCGCCCACCCTGCCCATGGCCTGGCTGTCGCTGGACATCATGCTGATCGCCCCGAGGTCGTGGAGGATGTCCTCGGCGGCGATGGTCTCGGCACGAATGCGGCTCTCGGCAAAGGCCACGTCCTCGGGTATTTCCCGATCCAGGTGGTGGCAGACCATGAGCATGTCCAGGTGCTCGTCCAGCGTGTTCACCGTGAACGGCCGGGTGGGGTTGGTGGACGATGGGAGCACGTGCGGCACGCCGCAGACCCGGAGGATGTCCGGGGCGTGGCCGCCGCCCGCGCCCTCCGAGTGGTAGGTGTGGATGGTCCGGCCCCCGAAGGCGGCGATGGAGTCGTCCACGAAGCCCGACTCGTTCAGGGTGTCGGTGTGGATGGTGACCTGCACGTCCTCGCCCTCGGCCACGCCGAGGCAGCAGTCGATGGTGGCCGGCGTCGTTCCCCAGTCCTCGTGCAGCTTGAGGCCGATGGCGCCCGCGCGGATCTGGTCCAGCAAGCCCTCGGGCCGGGAAGTGTTGCCCTTCCCGGTGAAGCCCACGTTCAGGGGCAGGTCGTCGACGGCCTCGAGCATGCGGGCCAGGTTCCAGACGCCCGGGGTGCAGGTGGTGGCGTTGGTCCCGGTCGCCGGGCCGGTGCCGCCGCCGATCCACGAGGTGATGCCGCTGGCCAGCGCCTCGTCGGCCTGCTGGGGGCTGATGAAGTGGATGTGGCTGTCGATGCCCCCGGCGGTGAGGAGCAGGCCCTCGCCGGCGATGGCCTCGGTGGTGACGCCCACGGTCATCCCCGGCGTGACGCCGGCCATGATGTCCGGGTTTCCTGCCTTGCCGATGCCGGCGATGCGCCCGTCCTTGAGGCCCACGTCCGCCTTGTAGACGCCGGTGTGGTCGAGGATCAGCGCGTTGGTGATGACCACGTCGAGCGCGTCCCGGTCCGCGGCGCCGGCCTTCTGCCCCTGGCCGTCGCGCAGCACCTTCCCGCCGCCGAACTTGCATTCGTCGCCGTAGGTCGTGAGGTCGCGCTCCACCTCGGCGACGAGCGCCGTGTCGCCCAGGCGCACGCGGTCTCCCGTGGTGGGCCCGTAGAGGTCGGCGTAGTGACGCCGGTCGAGACGGCGGCTCATGGCTGCCCCCGGTGGTGGAAGCCCCGCTTCTGTGCTTCGCCGAGGAACCGGGCCCGCCCGGCCTCGGTCACCTCTCCGTCTCCGAGCGCGTTCCCCCCGTGCACCACCCGCGCGCCGGCGAAGGCGACCAGCTGCACCGTCCTGCTCTCCCCCGGCTCGAAGCGGACGGCCGTCCCGGCGGGAATGTCGAGCCGCATCCCGTAGGCGCGGGCCCGGTCGAACTCCAGCGCCCGGTTGGTCTCGGCGAAGGGGTAGTGGCTGCCCACCTGGATGGGCCGGTCGCCGCGGTTGAGCACCGCGAGGCTCACCGTCTCGCGGCCGGCGTTCAGCTCGATGTCGCCCTGCGCGGCCATCACCTCGCCCGGCGTCGGGATCTCGCCGGCGGGGGGGAAGGCCTTGGGCACGGGGAGGAAGCTGCCGTGGAGCGCGAGCCCGAGGTCTCCCTGCTCGACGGCGATCGGGTGGTGCACGGTGACCAGCTTGGTGCCGTCCGGGAAGGTGCCCTCCACCTGCACCTCGGCGATGAGCTCGGCGACGCCGGGGAGCACCTGCGCCCGGCCGAGCATCCGGCGGCCCAGGTCCATGAGCTCGGCCACGCTCCGCCCCTCGCGGATGAACTCCAGGATCTGCGCGGAGATCAGCGCCACCGCCTCCGGATAGTTGAGGCGGAGCCCGCGGGCGAGGCGCTTCTGGGCGAGGGCTCCCGCGCCGTGAAGGATGAGCTTGTCGATGTCACGCGGCGACAGATGCATCGAGCCTCCAGGGGTCGTCCCCGAGCAGCGAGGGAAGGGTGGCGAGGTGGCTGCGCAGCCGGTTCACCAGCTGCTGGACGGAGCCGGCGGCGAGCCGGAGCACCAGCGCTCCGTCCCGGAGCGGGCTCGCCGACTCGACGAGCGGTGCGCCGGGGAGCGCCGGACCGGCGTCCACCCGCGCGCGGACCGCCTCGGCCATCCCGCCGAAGAGGGGCCCGGCGAGGAGCAGGGTGCCGAGGGCCCCGAAGCGGCCCATCCGCACGTCGAGTGGACCGTGCGCGGGGTCGAGGAGCCAGGTCTCGTCCAGGAACGGCAGGACGCGGAGCGTGCTCCTGACCTCGGTGAAGCCCCAGCGCTCGCGGCCGGCGGAGAGCACCTCCCAGAGCGCCAGCGACGCTCCCGGCCCGAGCGTGACCTCGGTGCGCTGGAGATGGCGCGCGCCCGCGAAGCAGGCCGTGGGGTCGGGCGCGAGCACCAGCGCTGCGCCCTCAGCCACCCGGGCCACGGTCTCCGACGCGCAGCCCCGGGCGGAGCGGAAGACCCGGGTCGGTCCCTGCGAGGAGACGAAGGCGCACGCGCCGGGGCCCACCGCGATGTCCAGCTGGAGCCGGTCGCCGTCCACCAGCCCGCCTCCGAGCGTGCTGGTGTAGGCCCAGGCCGCGGTGCCGTGGTTTCCCGGGGTGAGCAGCCGAAGCGGGCTCTCGGCGTAGGCGCTCTCCACCGCCGTCCGCGTCCCGGCCTGCCGGAAGGCAAGGTGGCCCCGAGCCATGGGAGTGCCTTGTAGCGCGGATCACACCGCGAGGTGCTTGCGGACCTGCGCCGGATCCAGGTCGGCGATGCGCCCGCGGAGCACGATCTCTCCCCGGGACAGGACGGCGCAGTGCTCGGCCAGCTCCAGGGCGAAGTCCAGGTACTGCTCCACCAGGACGATGGTGATCTTCCGCTCCAGCAGCGTCCGGAGCACCCGGCCGATCTCCTTGATGGTCGAGGGCTGGATTCCCTCCGTCGGCTCGTCGAGCAGGAGCAGCCGGGGCCGCGAGACGAGGGCCCGGGCGATGGCCAGCTGCTGCTGCTGGCCGCCCGAGAGGTCGCCGCCGCGCCGGTTCCGCATGGTGCGGAGGATGGGGAAGAGCTCCTCCAGCTCCGAGCGTGGGACGGTGCTCCCCTGGGCCGCCGACTCGCCGACGCTCAGGTTCTCGGCCACCGTGAGCCGGGAGAAGATGTCCCGGCCCTGCGGCACGTAGCTCATCCCGCGGCGGGCGCGCTGGTAGGACGGCAGCCGGGTCACGTCCTCGCCGCCGAGCTGCACGCTCCCGGACCTCACCGGCAGCTCGCCGATCAGGCAGCGGAGGAGCGTGGTCTTTCCCACGCCGTTCCGCCCGAGCAGCGCGGTGCAGGTCCCGGCCGGGACGTCGAGGTCGATGCCCCGGAGGGTGTGGCTCCCGCCGTAGTACTGGTCGAGTCCGTGCACGCTCAGCATCAGCGCCCCAGGTAGACGTCGATGACTCTTGGATCCTCGCGGATGGCCTCCATGGTTCCCTCCGCCAGCACCCGCCCCTCGTGGAGCACGGTGACCTTCCTGGCGATGCTGTCGACGAAGTGCATGTCGTGCTCCACCACCACCAGCGAGTGCTTGCCGGCCAGCGACTCCAGCAATTCCCCGGTCCGCGCCGTCTCCTCGTCGCTCATCCCGGCCACCGGCTCGTCGAGCAGGAGCAGCCCCGGGTCCTGCACCAGGAGCATCCCGATCTCCAGCCACTGCTTCTCGCCGTGGGAGAGGAGGTCGGCGCGGATGCCGCCCTTGCTCCGCAGCCCGATGAGCCCCAGCACCTCGTCGATGCGCGCGTCCTGCTCAGGGGTCCGGCGGGCGCGGAGCGTGGGGAAGACCCGCTTGTCGGTCTTCAGCGACAGCTCGAGGTTCTCGAGCACGGTATGGGCGCGGAAGATGGTGGGCTTCTGGAACTTCCGGCCGATGCCGGCATGGACGATCTCCGCCTCGGAGAGGCGGGTGAGGTCGTGGGCCTCGCCGTACTGCACGTCGCCGGTGTCCGGGCGGGTGCGGCCGGTGATGACGTCCATCAGGGTGGTCTTCCCGGCGCCGTTGGGCCCGATGATGCAGCGGAGCTCGCCGGGCTCCACCAGGAGGCTGAGCGAGTCGAGCGCCTTGAAGCCGTCGAAGCTCACGGTGACGCCGCTCAGGTAGAGGACCGGTCCGGCCGGGGTGTCCAGGTTCACGATCCCCCCTCGCGCCAGAGGAGCCCGAGCACCCCGCGCGGGAGCCAGCGGGTCACCACGATGAAGGCGAGCCCGAGCACGAAGAGCCACAGCTCGGGGACGGCGACGGTGAGGACGCTCTTCGCCCCGTTGACCAGCGCCGCGCCGAGGATCGGCCCGAGCAGCGTGCCCCGTCCGCCCACCGCCACCGCGATGGCGATCTCCACCGAGTTGGCGGGGGACATCTCGCCCGGGTTGATGATGCCCACCTGGGGCACGTAGAGCGCGCCGGCGATGCCGCAGATGGCGGCGGAGAGCGTCCAGACGAAGAGCTTGAACGCGACCGGGTCGTAGCCGCAGAAGCGCACGCGGTCCTCCGCGTCCCGGATGGCGGTGAGCACCCGGCCCAGCTTGGAGAGCACCAGGGCGCGGCAGAGGACCACCGCGCCCAGGAGGAGGGTGGCCGAGAGCATCAGCAGCACCACCCGGGTGCGCGGGCTGGTGAGCGAGAAGCCCAGGATGCGCTTGAAGTCGGTGAAGCCGTTGTTCCCGCCGAACCCGGTCTGGTTCCGGAAGAAGAGCAGCATCGCGGCGTAGGTGAGCGCCTGGGTGATGATGGAGAAGTAGACGCCGCGGATGCGCGAGCGGAAGGCGAACCAGCCGAAGACGAAGGCCAGGAGCGCCGGTGCCAGCACCACCAGCAGCGCCTGCTGGAGGAAGTGGTCCGAGCCGAGCCAGTACCAGGGCAGCTCCTTCCAGTCGAGGAACACCATGAAGTCGGGCAGGAGGGGATCGCCGTACACGCCCTCCCGGCCGATGGCCCGCATCAGGTACATGCCCATCGCGTAGCCGCCGAGGGCGAAGAACAGCCCGTGGCCCAGCGAGAGGATGCCGGTGTAGCCCCAGACCAGATCCATCGCCAGGGCCACCGTGGCGTAGCAGAGGATCTTCCCCACCAGGGTGACCGTGTAGTCCGAGAGGTGGAGCGCCGAGCTGGCCGGCACCGCGAGGTGGAGCAGGGGCACCGCGACCACCAGCACGCCGTAGACGGCGAGGATGACCGCCCAGACCCTGCGCGGGTAGAGCGGCCGGCCGGGCCTGGCGGGCGCGACGACCGAGGGCGGGAAGGCGACGGTGGCCGTGCTCACCCCTCCTCCAGCGCCCGTCCGCGCAGCGCAAAGAGCCCCTGCGGGCGGCGCTGGATGAAGAGGATGACGAACGCCAGGACGACGATCTTCGCCATCACTGCGCCCGCCCACGGCTCGAGCAGCTTGTTCACCACCCCCAGGCTGCCGGCGGCGATGGTGGTGCCCGCGAGCTGGCCCACTCCTCCCAGCACCACCACCATGAAGCAGTCGACGATGAAGCCCTGGCCCAGCTCGGGGCCCACGTTGCCGATCTGCGAGAGCGCGCAGCCGCCGAGCCCGGCGATGCCCGAGCCGACGGCGAAGGCGAGCAGGTCGATGCGCGGCGTGGGCACGCCCAGGCCCGCCGCCCGCTGCCGGTCCTGGGTGACGGCGCGGACCAGGAGCCCCAGCCGGGTGCGGGTGAGCAGGGCCCAGACGCCGAGCAGCACCCCGGCGGAGAAGAGGAGGATGACGATCCGGTTCCAGGGCAGGACCAGGTCCGGGAGCAGGGTGACGCCGCCGGACATCCAGCTCGGGTTCGAGACCTCGACGTTCTGGGCGCCGAAGGCCACGCGCACCGTCTGGATGATGAGGAGGCTCGCGCCCCAGGTGGCGAGCAGCGTCTCCAGCGGACGTCCGTAGAGCTTCCGGACCACCGTCACCTCGAGCAGCGCGCCCACCAGCGCGGCGGCGAGGAACGAGGCGGGGAGGGCGGCGAGCAGGTACCAGTCGAAGGCCCGCGAGCCCCGGAACGCGGTCTGCACCAGCCAGGTGGCGTAGGCGCCCACCATCAGGAGCTCGCCGTGGGCCATGTTGATGACCCCCATCAAGCCAAAGGTGATTGCCAGCCCCAGCGCCGCGAGCAGGAGGATGCTCCCCAGGCTGAGCCCGGAGAAGGCCAGCCCCACCATCGCCGCGCGCTGGAGCGCCAGGTCCACGCCTCGGATGGCGTCCTTGAGAACGGCGAGCACCTCGGGGTCCTGCTCCACCTCCAGCCGCTGCATCAGCTGCCGCTTGGCGTGTGCCTTGCGCAGCTCGTCGATCGCTGCCAGTCGCTGGGCCGGGTCGGCACTGGCCAGGGCGAGCATCGCCGCGGTGGCGCGGAGGGCCTCCTTGACCTGGGGGTCCCTCTCCCGGGCGAGCGCCTTCTGGACCGCGGGGAGGACCTCGGGGGCGGGGTTCTCTTGCAGCACGCGGGCGGCGGCGAGCCGCTCGGCGGCCGTGCCGGAGAAGAGCCCCAGCGCGGCCACGGCCCGCTCCAGCGTCCGCCGGAGCCGGTTGTTGATGGTCACCTGCTCCAGCTGGTCCCGATCGACCGACGCTGGCGTCCCGGTGAGCGCGTCCTGCAGCGTGCCCTGGTGGTCGACCAGGACCGTCTGGCCGACGTAGAGGTTCCCCTCGAGGAGCGCGCGAAGGACGGGCAGAGCCTGCACGTCGGTCGCCTCCACCAGGGCGGCGATGGTGTCGTCGCGCGACTCGGGCTTGACCAGCCTGTCCAGGGTGGCGGCATCGAGCGTGAGCGTGGGGGCGCGCTCCGGCGGCGGCGGCGCCGCAGCGCGGGTCGCCACCGCCGTGAGCACGGTCAGGAGGAGCAGGGGACGGCGCAGGTCAGCGCTCGGCACGCTTCTCATTGCCGGGGATGAACGGGCTCCAGGGCTGGGCGCGGACGGGCTTGGTGGTCTTCCACACCACGGAGAACTGCCCGTTGCCCTGCACCTCGCCGATCATCACCGGCTTCCACAGGTGATGGTTGGTCTCGTCCATCTTCAGCGTGAAGCCCGAGGGCGCGGGGAAGGTCTGCCCGCTCATCGCCGTGCGCACCGCGTCCACCTTGGTCGTCCCGGCCTTCTTCACCGCCTGGGCCCACATGTGGATGCCGACGTAGGTGGCCTCCATCGGGTCGTTGGTGACGCGCCCGTCGCCGCCCGGCAGGCCGGTCTTCTTCACGTAGGCCTTCCACTGGTTGATGAAGGCGGTGTTCACCGGGTTCTTCACCGACATGAAGTAGTTCCAGGCGGCCAGGTGACCCACCAGCGGCTTGGTGTCGATGCCCCGCAGCTCCTCCTCGCCGACCGAGAAGGCCACCACCGGGATGTCGGTCGCCTTCAGGCCCTGGTTGCCCAGCTCCTTGTAGAAGGGGACGTTCGAGTCGCCGTTGATGGTGGAGACGACCGCGGTGTGGCCGCCCGCGCCGAACGCTTTGATCTGCGCGACGATGGTCTGGTAGTCGCTGTGACCGAAGGGCGTGTACGTCTCCTGGATGTCCTTGTCGGTGATTCCCTTGGAGTGCAGGAAGGCCCGGAGGATCTTGTTGGTGGTCCGGGGGTAGACGTAGTCGGTTCCGAGGAGGAAGAAGCGGGTCGCGCCGCCGCCCTCCTTGGACATGAGGTATTCCACCGCGGGGATGGCCTGCTGGTTCGGCGCCGCGCCGGTGTAGAAGACGTTCTTGCTCAGCTCCTCACCCTCGTACTGCACCGGGTAGTAGAGCAGGCCGTTCAGCTCCTCGAAGACCGGGAGCACCGACTTCCGCGAGACCGAGGTCCAGCAGCCGAAGACCGCCGCGACCTTGTCCTTGGTGAGCAGCTGGCGGGCCTTCTCCGCGAAGAGCGGCCAGTTGGAGGCGGGGTCCACCACCACGGGCTCGATCTTCTTCCCCAGCACGCCGCCCTTGGCGTTGATCTCCTCGATGGTCATCAGCGCGACGTCCTTCAGGGAGGTCTCGCTGATCGCCATCGTCCCCGAGAGCGAGTGGAGGATGCCGACCTTGATGGTCTCCTCGGCGCGGGTCTGGGCCGCCGACAAGAGGGTGAGAGTGAACGCCAGCGCAGCGAGCCTGAGGCTCTTGATCATTCCGGTCTCCTTCGGCCTGCATGGGCCGACACCGGAGGTTGCAAGCGCCGGACCACGCACACCCGGGCCCGCTTTCCCTGTGGAGCGCGTTCGGCTGACATCCGGGCCGAACGACAAAAGCGTAGGAACTGCCTCAAAAGCTGACGAAGCTGTCTGGAGCCTGCCGACCGGTCGGAAATCGACGCCGGGGGCGCCGGCCAGCCGTTCCGGGCCTTGACGCGGCTCGCCAGACGGAATTGTCGGATCACACGATCAGGTGACGATTTTGTCACCGCGCCACGACGGTCGGGTCGGGGCGCGCGTGTCACCGGGAGACGTGGTAACCGGCGGCCGACCCGCCTCGGCGACACTTGGCCGTGCGGACGCTGGCCTCCTGGAAGGCAACGGCCCCGAAATTGTCGCTGCCGGTGAAGAGCTCGAGCATGCGGGAGGCCGCGCCGCTGGCGGTCGCGTGGCCCGACGGGTAGCCCGGAAACGGCGGGGTGACGAACGTCGCCGGAGAGTAGGGGCGCCAGTCCGCGGCCGGGATCAGGCGGGTGCCCAGGCCCGGAGTAGAGCTGCGCCCACCATTGGAGGCACAAGCCGCCGATTGAGCCTCGGCCCTGTCGCAGAGGTAGGCTGTGCATCCCCTCGAGGAGCAACTGCGTCCGTTGAAACAGGCCCTTGTCACCGGAGCGAGTCGAGGTATCGGGGCTGCCGCCGCGATCGCCCTCGCTCAGCATGGCTTCCGAGTGTGGCTGCACTACCGGGCTCGCGAAGACGCTGCCCGACAGGTGGCCCGAAGCATCGTCGAGAGGGGAGGACCAGAGCCCATCCTCGCGCGTTTCGACCTCGCGGATCGGAAGGCCGCGAGTGAGGCCGTACACGCTTTGACCGAACAGCAGGGAGCCGCGGACGCGCTGGTCCTCGCTGCCGGGGTCACGCACAACGCGCTCTTCGCCCTCACCCCCGACAAGGAATGGGATGACGTCATCGCGACGAATCTGGGTGGACTGCTCGCCGTCGGGCGGCCGATCGTCAAGTCGATGCTCCGTGTTCGTGCCGGTCGGATCGTCGTGGTCTCCTCGGTGGTCGCGCACATCGGAAACGCCGGACAGGTCGCCTATGCGGCCACGAAGGGCGGACTGAGCTCGGCAGCCCTCTCTCTGGCCAGAGAACTTGCGCCTCGGGGCATCACGGTCAACGTGGTCGCGCCAGGGCTGGTGGACACGGAGATGGTTCAAGGAGCTCCGATCGAGCGGCTGCTGGCCGGCGTTCCCGCAGGCAGGCTCGGTCGACCGTCGGAGGTGGCCCACGTCATCCGGTACCTGTGTAGCGAGGAGTCGGGCTGCCTGACCGGCCAGGTCTTTCACGTCGACGGCGGGATGTCCCTCCAGTCCTCATGACCGAACGTCCGGGTGCGTTTCCGCCGGTCTCCAGCGTCCTTCCCCACCGGGCACCGTTCCTGTTCATCGAGCGGGTCGTTGAGCTCACCGAGGACAGGGTGGTCGCGGTTCGGACCTTCCGCCCCGATGAGCCATTCTTCGTCGGGCACTTTCCTGGTCGCCCCGTGGTACCGGGAGTGGTGCTCATTGAAGGCCTCGCCCAGGCGATGGCCTATCACTCGCTGTCTCATCATCCGTCCCGGGAAATCTTCCTGGTGGGGATCGACCACGCCCGCTTTCGGTCTCCCGTCGGGTTCGGAGTCGAAGTGAGATTCGACATCCACGTGGGGGAGCAGCGGTTTGGATTGACGAAAGGGGAGGGGGAAGTCAGGACCGCCACCCAGCAGGTCGCCCGTGCAACGCTGCTTGGTTACACCGCAGACCCCCGCGCGCCCCCCCCCAACGCTGGAGGTTCGCCGTGAAGTGCTCCGGACCTTGATCACTGTCCGAGCTCGAGCAGCTCGTCGGGTACCGCGAATCCAGGCTGGTAGTCGGTGACGGCGAGCTCGAGGCTGAACCCTCGAGCGTCGGTCAGAATGACCCGGCGGGCGATGAGCTGGCCGTGGATGACCTGCCGCTCGTCGTAGAGGATCTCCAGCACCATCTGGCCCTTGCGGAAGAAGCGCTTCCGGAAGACCGCGAGGTCGTCGAGGCGATGCCAGACCTCGACGGCATCCACGTCCTCCTCGGCCAGAGATCCTCGATTCACCCAAGCTCCGTCCGAGAACGTTGGCGGGCCTCGTCCCTCGACGAAGTAGATGCGTTCGACCGAGCGGCCGATCTCCAGCGGGTCGACTCGCGAGGCAACGTCCGGCAGGTAGATCTTCGATTGCCAGTGACCGGAAAGCTTCGCGATGTCGAAGAGCTTCGGCCCCAACGGCAGGTTCGCCGACACGCGGAACGAGCCATCACGACGTCCCAGGAGGTACCCGGTCATCGGGAAGCTCCGGCCCTGGTACCGGGCGACCACCTGGTGGAGCATCCTGAACGTCTCCGGCTCGGCCGCCGCCCGCCGGTTCAACTCCAGGGACGCGGCTTCCGCCGAAGGAGGAGGGGCGGGCGCGCTGGAGGTGGTCGCGCAGCCCGCGACAGCGACAAGCGTGCAGAGCATCAAGGAGTGATGCGCTCTCATCCGGCCGTGCTTTCCGATGCTCGCCCGGACGACCGGAGGTGGGGAATGAGAAATAGCGCGACGAGGGCACTGATGCCGATGCCGAGGCCCACCGCGAGACCCATCGTCTGAATGGCTCGATACGAGGCGAGCGAGAGTGTGCCGAATCCGGCCAGAGTCGTGCTCGAGGTCAGCAGCACTCCAGTGAACTCGACGCTGGAGGTCCTGGTCGGGTTGGTCAGTCCCTGCACCGAAAAGATTCCGTAGTCGACGCCGCAGCCCAGGATCAACACCAGCGCGCTGGCGGATACGAGGTTCAAGGGAATGTGCGTCAGAGACAGAATGGTGAGCGTCCCCAGCAACCCGAGTGCCCCCGGAGCGCAGGCGAGCAGGGCCAATCTCGCAGAGCGAAAGGCGAACACCAGCAGCACCAGATTCGCCAGCAAACCGACGCCGCTGAGCAGAGCCATTTGCTTCGGGATCGCGGCAACCGTCTCCGCGGCCAGTGCCCCTCCGTCGATGACCGTGACCTCGGGAGGGAGGCGGCTCTTGAGCTCGGGAATGACCGAGGGGCGGGCTGGATCGAAAGGGGTGACGGCGATGCAGCCCGAGCTGGAGCAGCGCAGCAGCCGGCGAACCAGGGAGTCCAGTGAGGTCTGGGCCAGATCTCCCGGCTCGAGAGGAGAGGTCTCGCCCGAACGAACGGCCTCGACACCACGCCAGAACGGTTCGAATGCGTGCTCGGTGAAACCGAACCTCCCGGCGGCGTCGTCCAGCGCCGTTGCGGCGGCGGAGACGTCCAAGCCTTGAAGACGCCCCTGCCGCTCCTTCTGAGTTCTCAAGGAAGGCAGGAAGGAGCTCAAGCTCAGGACGTGCGACACGTCGCCGTCGCGCTGGGCTCGATGGAGGACTCTTCCGACCGCATCCGAAAGGCGGAGTGCATCCTCCACCGTCCCCGCGCGGGCCACCACGAGCGAGTCGGAACCCTGCAGCCCGAAACGCTTCCGCACCTCCTCGTACTCGGCGAGCGTCTCTGGCCGCTGTGCGTCGAGGTGGCGAAGCTCACCGTCGAACCGAAGTCGCGGCAACGACACTGCCGAGACGGCGACCACCAGGATGACGATGCTCCAGGCCAGAAGGGGTGGGAGCCGCAGCAGCTGAAGGTCGAGCATCCAGCGAGGAATCGGCGAGGAATCCCGGAGCCCCCAGCGGGCACCGAGCGCCACGACCAGGGTCAGTGTGGCAGCGAACGCGAAAGCGATGCCCGTTCCTGCAAACAGTGCGAGCTCACGAAGCCCTGGGAAGCGCGAGAAGAGCATCAGGGCGAACGCCATCATCGTGGTGATGAACCCGAGCCAGAGTGAACGGCGGCTCTCCCTCAGTCCGGCCGCAAGGCGCTGGAGTGGTGAGCCGGCGTGCACGGAGGCCGCGTTGAGCAGGTACATCGGGAAATCGATCGCAATCCCGATCAGCACCGATCCAAAAGCGAAGGTCAGGGGGTGGATTCGACCCTGGATCGAAGCGACCGATAGCAGTCCACCCACCATTCCGAAAACCAAGGTGACAGACGCCAGCACGATCAAGCGCAGGCTTCGGAACCGGAGCATGAAGATCGTCATCAGCGCGACGACCGAGGTGAACATCGTCACCATGATGTCTTGCTTGACGGTTGCGGCGCTCTCGGATGCGAAACGTGGGCCCCCGACCACCTGCAGCCTGGCCACCCGCCCCGCGTCCAGTGGAAGCTTGGTCGCTTCGCCTTCGAGTCGAGCCAGGAGTGATGCCGAGGCCTCGGTCTCCAGAGCCGATGCCTTCGTGACCCCGATCAGCAACAGATGCTTCTGGTCGGTAGAGAGGAGCTGACCGGCATAGGATTTCACACTGACCGCACCGCTCAACCCCGAGAGGACCTCTCCGTCCAGATCGAGCGGGTCCTGGAGCAGGTCCTTCTTCGTGACGATCGCCTGAGGGGCGGAGAGCTTGGCCTTGAGGGTGGCCAGCAACCCGGGGAGCCGGGAGGGGGACAGGCGGTCCTCGATCGCGGCGCGTGGATCCTCGAGTAGATAAAAACGACGGGGGAAGAGGACTCGCCCCACCTTCATCATCTCCTCGGTGGTCTGTCCGGCGACGATCTCGGAGAACGCTCCGGAGGACCGAAGACGGGTTGCGAGCGCCTCACCCGCCCGGGCGAGTTCCGCCGGGCTCGCACCGGGGATCTCCAGATCCAGGAGCAGCACATTGAGGGCACCAAATTCCTCCAGAAGCTTTGCCGCCTCGCGCGGGGAGCCAGGTCCCTCCGGAAGCATGGCCCCGATGTCCTGCTCGACGACCGTGCTCCTCGCCAGCCAGAGGCCGGCGGCCAGGAAACAGAGAGAGAGTGCCAGGGAGAGGGCGAGATGCGAGGTCAGCCAGATTTGAAGCCGTGTCAGACCCGGCTGGCCCTGCATCTCAGCGCCTGGCTTTTTCGATGACGTGGTCACGAAAGGCGATGTCCGTCCGATCGCCATCGGGTTCCTGGAGGGAAACGCGCCGCAAGCGGTACTCCGGATCGAACTCCAGATCGATCGCCTGGACCGAGTGGGAAAGCGCTTCGGAACGCGGCTTCAGAGAGACCCTGAGTGGCCGGGCTCGGTCGATTCGGAGCTCGAACAGAGGCAGGAGACGTTCGAGGTCCGCTTCGAGCACCGCGCGGAGGGTCTCGAAGACCTTCCCCATCCCGGGCTCGGACGTGAGGTCGAAGCTCTGGGGAGACGACATGCCGGACATGGTCAGTGTCGCCGTCGTCCCCTCGAGGACGAGCTCACTTTCGCTCGGTGGGTCGGTGTGCCAGACGAGTCGACCGCCGCGGTGGTAGCTGATTCGCCCGGTGCTCACCAGCGTGTCTCGGAGTGCCTTGAGGTGCTTCGTTTGCTCGAAGCGCGCCGAGAGCGACAGGGTACGCTGCAGGGACTCGCGAAGCGGAGCCAGCTCCGGAGGCACGCCTTTCGGTGCGGGGCTGGCACAGAGGACCACCGGCAGGAGCACGGCAAGCAGGTCCATCGGAGCGTGAGGCTATCACGCTGCCCCAGGAGCATCGGGGTCCAGCTGCTGGACTTGCCGTTCCCGGACATGGGAAGAACGGTGCTCGGGGAATCACGTGCCTGCAGTCATCACCTCCGTGGGCGCCGTCACCGGCCACGGGATCGGATGCGCCAAGCTCTTCTCGGCGCTGCTTCGCGGCGACACGGCGATCCGCTCGGTCTCTCGTTTCCCCGTCGACGGCCTGTGCAGCACCCTGGCTGCCGAGGCCCCCGCGGACGAGGATCTGGAGGCAGCCTCCTCGGGACTTCACCGGGGGCCATCGGAAGACCGGGCCACCCGCCTTCTCCTGGCGGCCGCCGCCGAGGCCCTGGAAGGGCGAGAGCTCGAGCCGTCGCCGCGCCGTGGGGTGATCGTCGGAACCACCAAGGGAGCGTTCGAGCGTCTCGGGCGCCGGACAGGAGCCGATGACCTCCTCGGCGCTCCCGCCCGCGCACTGGCTTGCGCAGCCCACGCGCATGGCCCGACCTTTGGCATCAGCGCTGCGTGCACGTCGGGCGCAGCGGCGCTCGGTGAGGCGCTGGCTCTGATCGATGCCGGGGTCTGTGACGAGATCCTCGTGGGTGGGACCGAGGCACTCCATGCCTTCGTCTACCGCGGCTTTCACGCGCTGCGTGCCCTCTCGCCACGACCCGCGATGCCTTTCGACGCCGCGCGCAACGGGCTCTCGCTCGGCGAGGGTGCGGGGGTCCTGGTCATCGAGTCGATTGTTCATGCGAGACGACACGGGCGTAGACCGATCGCAGTGCTGGAAGGGTTCGGGGCGAGCAGTGATGCGCATGACCAGGTCGCACCTGAGCCCGGCGGACGTGGGTTGCTCGCTGCCAGCCGGATGGCCCTCGCCAATGCGGGCGTCACGACAAGCGACGTCGATGGCTACCACGCACACGGCACGGGTACGGTCCAGAACGACCGGATGGAGGCCACGGTCTTCGCCGGGCTATTCTCCGGCCGCGAAGTGACCGTCTCGGCGATCAAGGGCTCCCTGGGGCACACGCTCGGCGCAGCAGGTGCGCTCGATACGCTCGTCTGCGCACTGATGCTGCAGGCCCGGACCGTACCGCCAGTCACCAATCTGAGGACGCTGGATCCGCTCGCGCGCGTCCCTGCAGCCATCGGAAGACCGAAACCGCTCACCGGGAACCGGATCCTCGTGGCCAGCGCAGGCTTCGGCGGCATCAACGCCGCTCTCGTTCTCCGTGCTGCCGTGGGGAGCGCATGACGTCGGAGGTCGGGGTCACCTCCTGGGCGATCTGGAATGCCGGTGGCGTCTCCATCAACGAGGAGCCCGTCCCCGGGACCGGCGCCGGGCTGGGCCTCTGGTCGGGTCGTCCGCCTCCGACACCTGGTGCCCGCGGACGGGCCCGTTCCCGCGAACGCTTCTGCGCTCGTTCAGCTCGCCCAGCAGGTCCTGGCCGCTCGTCGGGTGGTCCCCCTCCCCGAATTGCCGCCGGTGATCGGCGTGCGGCTTGGAACGATGAACGGGTCCAGAGAGAACGATCTGGCCTTTCTCCAGAGCCTGGCCGAGCGCGGCGAGTCCCTGGGCTCGCCGTCGCTGTTCGTTCACACCCTCTCGACCGCGGCCGTTGCTGAGGTCTCGCTCGCCCTGGGCTGTCGGGGGGCCGTCTCCACGGTGAGCAGCGGTGAGGCCAGTGGCCTGCTCGCCGTGGCGCTCGGAGCGGGAGAGCTCGCCGCCGGTCGTTCTGCCGCCTGTCTCTGCGGGGCGATGGACGTTTGCGGTTTGGATTCGGACGTCATCGCCCTGTTCCTGCTGGAGCACGCCCGGTCAGACATCGCGGTCCCTCGGCTGTCGGGCTGGGAACTCACCTTCGACGCCGCGAGCCCTCGGAGCCCCAGTTCGTTGCGGTCGAGCATGGAACGGCTGGTCTTCGCGCTCAGCAGCAACGAGGGCGGGCCGGTCAGCGCCTCGTCTGGGACCGGCGAGTCCGTCCGCCTCTCCGTCGCTCCGGCGGGCCGGAGTGCCGGGCGCAGGGAACGCGTTGGTCGCGTGGAGCGGGCGTGATTGGCGCCGGGACGGAAAGCGGTGGTGCTGGGCGAAGTGAATGATCTACAGCGGGCCATCGCCGAGCGCCTCGCCGGCGCCGGGCACAGGGTCACCCAGCTGGAGGCGGGCGCTGCCGCGGCCGAGCTCGACGCCGAGATCCTCGTCCACCTGGATCCGAGCCTCGCCCGTTCTCCGGGGCTCGTCGACCCGGACCACCCCTTCCTCGAGGCACGGGCGATGTTCAAGCTCATCGAGCGCGCCGCTCGGTCCATGGAGCTCCTGGGGTTCGGTCGAATCGTTCATCTCCGAGCGGGTCCGGCCACGATCGAGTCCTTCTCGGCTGCCGCGGCGATGGCGACCTTCGAGCTGGCCGGGACGCTCGGGGTGCTCCAGGAGACGGCGCGCCGCCTGGCTCCTCTGGGCATCACGCTCAACGTAGTCACTCTAATGACATCATCCGGGGTGCCCACGCAGCGGAAGGCGACGTGCTCCGAAGTTGCGGCCCTGGTGGAGATGCTGTGCCACGACCAGGCCGGCTTCGTGACCGCCCAGTCCTTTTCAATGGTGATCGGGCTGGGTTAGATCGCCCCGTGCCCGCGCCCGCCCCCACCGACCCCTCGATCGAAGACGCGCTGCGGACGCTTCGTGAGGAGCTCAAGCAGCTCCTGGTGACGACCCTTCGATTGGAGAACGTCCGTCCCGAGGACATCGGTGACACCGAACCTCTGTTCTCTCCCGAGGCTCGGCTGGGTCTCGATTCCTTGGCCGCGCTCGAGCTGCTCTCGGCAATCGAGTTCACCTACAAGGTTCGTTTCGGGGACGATGGCTCGGCACGGGAACACTTCGAGTCCATCTCCACGCTCGCCACGTTCGTCGCGTCCGCTCGGGCCTGAGCCGTGCGTGGGGTTGCGATCACCGGCGTTGGCATCGTCTCGGCGCTGGGTTCTGGATTCGCCGCTCACCTTGCGGGACTCCGGGAGGGAAGGTCGGGCCTGCGACCCCTCACGCTGTTTCCTGCCGCGGATCTGGGAGGGCTCCCGGTCGGCGAGGTCGCCGCCGGGCTTGTCCCGAGGAGCCGCGGTCCTCGCTGCATCCGTCTGGCCCTGCTTGCGGCTCGTCAGGCGCTGGCTGGGCGCAGGCTCGAGGGCGAGGGTGTGCTCTCCATCGGCACGACCACCGGAGGCATCTTCGAGTCGGAGGCTCATTACTTGAAGCACCGGGGAGGCGTGGGTGCGGAAGACCGGGAACTCCTTCTTCACCACCCGATCGGCGCAGTGACGGATGTCTTGAGCCGGGCCCTGCGTCTTTCCGCTTCGCAGCACACGTTCTCCACCGCCTGTTCATCCAGCGCCAATGCCATCGGCTTCGGGGCGTCGATGGTGGAGCGGGAGGGCAAGTGGGCCCTCGTGGGCGGGGTGGATTCGCTCTCTCGCATCACCTATGGCGGGTTCCACGCGCTCAGGCTGCTGGCGAGCACGCCCTGCCGCCCGTTCGACCTGAACCGCCGCGGTGTGTCGCTGGGCGAGGGTGCCGCATTTCTCTTGCTCGAACCGGAGGAAGAGGCGCGCCAGAGGGGGACGCCCGTCCTCGGCTTCGTGAGAGGATGGGGCTGCACCTCCGACGCCCACCACCCAACCGCCCCGCACCCCCGGGGTGAGGGTGCCGCGGCGGCCTCGCTTTCTGCTCTGGCCGACGCCGGACTGGCCCCGGCGCAGGTGGATTACGTGAACGCTCATGGGACCGCGACACCGGCCAACGATCTCGCGGAAGGACTGGCCCTGGAACGGGTGTTCGGAGCAAAGCCTCCCCTGACCAGCTCGACCAAGGGGCTGACCGGGCACACCCTCGGCGCTGCCGGTGCGATCGAGGCGGTGCTGAGCCTGGCGGCGCTCTCCAGCGGTTTCGTCCCGGCCACGACCGGACTGGAACAGCCGGACCCGGAGATTCACATCCGGCACGTTCCCCCGGGAGGAGTGAACCAGCCTCTATCGGTCGTGGTCTCCAACTCCTTCGGATTCGGGGGAAACAACGCGGTCCTTGTCCTTTCTCGGGCGGCTGCATGAAGCCAACTGTCCACGGCCTGGGCACGGCGGACGCGCCCAAGACGGACATGGATCCACGGGTCAACCGACTTCCGCGTCTGGAGCGCATGGCTTTCGCCGCGGTGCGAGAGGCCCTCGGTGGACGATCCCTTCCCGACTCACTCGCCCTCGTCTTCGGGACCGGCTACGGAGGGTTGGCAGCCACGGAGGCCTTCCTCCAGAGCGTCGCATCTCGGGGGATGGCCTACGGGAGCGCGGCGGCATTTCACCAGTCCGTCCATCACTCCCCGGCCGGACAGCTCTCTCTCGTGCTCGGGATCCGCGGTCCGGTCCTCACCGTCTCCCAGAGGGAACTCTCTGGCGAAGTAGCGCTGCGGGTCGGACTCACGCTGCTGGACCGCTTCGAGTTCGTTCTGGTCGTTGCTGCCGATGAGAAGACCGCGGTGCTCGAGGCGGCATACCGCGCGTTCGGCGGGGTGTTCCAGGCTGGAGAAGGGGCGAGTGCGATCCTGCTCGGCCGCGGCGAAGGGCCGCTCTGGATCGAGCGATGCGAGTTGTTCTCACATCCCAGCTCGGTACGCCGCTTTGCCTCCCCGATCCGCTTCGGACCTCGGCTCGCCGCGGCGATCACCAGCTCGCGCAGCCGGGCGGTCTCGGTCGCCGCTCCCACGGGCGATGTCGAGCGTCACGAACGGGCAGTGGTCGGTCGCAAAGTTCAGATCCTGCAGGACCAGGCCGCTCTGGGCCAGGTGAGCTTTCATCCCTCTGCGGGTCTGGTGCGCGGTGTCCTGGCGGCGCGTTACCTACAAACGACCCCTGGCGAGTCGGCGTGCGTCCTGCACGGGCTCGCCCTGGGCGGTGCTCAGTCCATCACGGTCTTGCGGCGTGACTCCTGAGGCCTTCGTCGGCAGTGGCTTGCTCGCTCTGGGGGGACTGGCGGCGCTGACCGGCACGTGGGCAGTGTTTCACCCTCGATCGACCGTGTTCGGCCCGGTGGTGTGGCGAGGCCCTCGAGATCGGCCGCGGGCGGCCCTGACGTTCGATGACGGTCCGCATCCGGAGTACACTGAACGGATCGGCGAGATTCTGGCCAGGGAGGGGGTGCCGGCGACCTTCTTCTGCGTGGGACGGTGCATCGAGCGACATCCACGCATCGCCCGTGAGCTCCACCGGGCCGGCCACGCGCTGCAGAACCACAGCTTCTCGCACGGCACCGGACGCCACCTCTTTCATACCGACCTGCTCCGTGCCGACCTGCAGCGGTGTCAGGACGCGCTCGTCGGCATCGGCTCGGATCCCCCGCGCTACTACCGACCGGCGGTGGGGATCCGAAACCCCGTCGTTCACCGTGCGGCACGCGAGGTGGGACTCGAGGTCGTCACCTGGACCCATTCTGCCCGCGACGGCCTCTTTGCCCTGAACGGAAGAAGGGCCGAGCGGCTCGCTGCTCGGGCGGAGCCGGGGAGCATCCTGGCCTTGCACGATGGGGCGCTCTCCGCTCGCTTGACGCTTCGGGAGCAAACGGTGCGGCACCTTCCCGAGCTGCTCCGCACGTTGAAGCAGCGGGGGCTCGAGCTCGTGCGGCTCGACCAGCTGCTCACACCAGCTTGACGAGTGCAGCGAGTGTCTTCTCGGGCTCCCGGACGAAAGGGTTGCCCTGGTCGGTCACGTATCCGCCCAGCACCGCTGTGATGGCCCGTTTGATCTCGGCGTTCCTGTTCGGACCGAACAGGAGACGCGGCAGCTCTCCTGCGTACCAGCTCCGGACGAACGCCTTGAAGACGCCAACGGCTCGACCGACCGGACCGTCGTAGTCGGCGTTCCAGTCGACCGACTCTCCGGAGAGCGACCGATCAATCAGTGACGCCGCAATGCTGGAGGACTCGAGCGCGAGCGTGACGCCGGAGGAAAAGACCGGGTCCAGAAACTCGGAGGCGTTGCCAGCCACCGCCCAGCGTGGCCCATGGAACCGTGTCACGGCTGCCGCCCACCCCGAGAGCTTGCCAGTCCTCAGCACCGGGGTGGCGCTCCGCAGCCTTCGGTGGGCGTTCGGGTCTTCATGAAGCAAAGCAAAGAGGCGTTCGCGGTCGCATCCGCCAACGCTCTGGTAATCACCTTGCGGCATCACCAGGCCCACCGACGTGCGCCCGTTGGAGAACGGAATGATCCAGGCCCAGGACCCGCGAGGATGGATGCAGATCCAGATATCCCCCTCCAGGTCTCCAGACGGGCGGTCGTCCCCCTCGATCCAGGTGAAGAGCGCCATTCTCGGGGGTACTTCGGAGGGCTTCTCCAGCGAGAGGAGACGGGGCAGGACGCGACCGTAGCCGCTGCAATCCAGCAGGAAGGAGGCCCGCAACTCGAGCCGGCGTTCGGCCTCCACGTCCAGGACGGTCAAGGAGACCGAGTCAGGACGAAGATCGACCGCTTCGACCCGGTGATTGTAGCGAACCTCCACGCCCTGGCTCCGGGCCGCGGTGGAGAGGGTCTGATCGAAGTCGTCCCGCGGAACCTGGTAGGTCTGGGAGGCTTGCCCGGGGAAGGCGTCGGCGAAGCAGAAGCGCTCGTGGCGCTCGCCCGCGAGGAAGAGAGCCCCTCTCTTGGGCTGGTACCCTCGAGCGACCACCGCGTCGAGCAGCCCCGCCGCGGCAAGGAGGTCGTTGCATCGAGGAAGCAGCGACTCGCCGATCTGAAACCGGGGCAAGGTGCCCGCCTCGAGGGTGATGACGCGCCGGCCCTTCCGGGCGAGCAGCGCGCCGGCAACACTCCCGGCCGGACCCGCTCCGATGATGAGGACGTCGGCATCCATCGCTAGGCCAGTCGGGCCCGTGGACGCTCGTACCATCTCGTCCGAGGAGTCACCCGGGAGCGGGTGCCCGACGCCATCGGCGAATCACGAAGGTCGTCGCGAGTCCCGCCACGACGGCCAGGACGGCGCCGAGGATTGCGCCACCGAGCACCAGCACGCCGAGGAGGTCGGCGACCTCTCTGAAGCTCCGGACTGCGCGCATCGCCTCCACGGACAGTGGAAGCCACTGGCCTCGGAGCGACAGGGCGCCCACCTGGGCATCGGCGAAGAGCACGAACGGAGCGAGGGGCGGCAAGGAGATCTGGAGCCCGAGCAGCATGGCCACGCGGTTGAGCCGGAGGATCCACGCGAGCCCGAGCCCCACCAAGGTCTGGACCCCGAAGAAAGGGCTGCAGCCAATCAAGACCCCGAGGCCCACCGCCACTCCCAGCCGGACGGGGTCCGTGTGCTCGTGGATGAGGCGACGCGTCGAGGCTCGCAGCGCGGCGGCCAGCGCGCGGGCACGCTCCGTGACCTGCGACCACGGAGCAAACCGAGATGCGGTCGCCCCAGACCCAGCTGGTTGACGTCCGGGCATCGTTTCGGCATCACGCAAGCGTGGTCGAGCCACCTATTCCACTCCTGTGCGACGAAGCACGGGCTTGCGTCATCATCCCAGTCTACAACAATGCCTCCACCGTCGGTGACGTGGTGCGGGGCGTGCACGGCCACTGCTCCACGGTGCTGGTCTGCGACGACGGCTCGACGGACGGCTCGGGGGACGTTGCCGGGGCGGCGGGGGCGATGGTCCTCCGGCATCCGCGAAACGAAGGCAAGGGTGTCGCGCTGCGGACCCTGCTGGCAGAGGCGCACCGGCAAGGGTTCCGTCATGCGATCTCCATGGACGCCGATGGCCAGCACTTCCCCGGCGACCTTCCGCTCTTCGCGGCCGCGCTGATCGACGAACCCGGCTCGATGGTGCTGGGAGTGAGAGACCTGATCGCTGCCGGCGCCCCACCCTCGAGCGAATTCGGTCGGCGCTGCTCGAACTGGTGGATCTGGTTCGAAACGGGACTTCGCCTGCCCGACACCCAGTCCGGATTCCGCGGATACCCGGTCCCGGAGGTGAGCGAGCTCGGGGCAGGACACCGCCGCTACGAATTCGAGACCGACGTGCTGCTCCGGGCGGCGTGGGCTGGCATCCCCATCCGCTCCCGGCCGATCAAGGTTCTGTACCCGGCGAACCGGATCTCACATTTCCGGCTGGTCCTCGACAACGTCCGGATCGTGGCCTTGAACACGGTTGCCGTCCTCCGGCATCCGCTGCCGCTCCCGCTCGGGAAGTCGTTGTTCCGCGTTCCACGCCGCCCCGGATGGTCTCTGTTCGAGATCCGGAGGTGGGCCTGGCTGGGCGGCTCCGGACCACTCTGGCGCGGTCTGGCTGCGCTGGCGGGAATCCTGGGTGCCGGCTCGTTCGCCGGAAGTCACTCCGGATTGCTCGCCTGGGCGACCTGCGCGGTGGCGGGGGTCGGCGCCCTTCCGGCGCTGCTGGCGACCCACGGGTACCGCTGGCTTCTGGGGAAGCAGGTCTCGACGGCCTGGAGCGCCGTCCTGGTCGTGGGGTGCTTCGTCGCCTTCGGAGTCGGAGAGCTGGCGCGGGCTCCGAGGCGGGCGAGGCCCACGGGCTGGACGGGAAAGAGTCGAGGCGGCGTCTTCGGGCACTGGTTCTTCATCACGATCACCCGCGCGTTCGGCAGGTCCGTGGCTTACTGGGTCATCTACCCGGTCACGCTCTACTTCCTGTTCGCCGCCCCCGCGGCGAGGACCGCCTCGCGCCAGTTCCTCGATCGGGCCGTGGGCCCCACCGGATGGTGGCGTTCGATGGCCCGCTCCTATCGCCACCTCCTGGCCTTCGCCCGGACGATGGTGGATCGGGCAGTGTTGCGAACGCGTGGGAAGACCGCCTTCCGGTACGTCGAGCAAGGTCTGCACCACATTCACCAGGCAGCCTCCGCGGGAAGAGGTGCTGTCCTCCTGACCGCCCACATGGGCAACTGGGAGCTTGCCGCAGGGCTGTTGGGCGGCGATCTCGGGGAGAAGCTCGCCCTCGCCGCTTACCAGGGGGAGCGGGAGGCCATCGCTCAGTTCATGAAGCGTTCCGGAGGCCCCGAGCTCAGGGTCATCGAGGTCGGGCGCGACGTCCTCGCAACGCTGGAGATGATCCGGGAGCTCCGTGGAGGGACCTTGCTCGCGGTGCATGGAGACCGCGCCATCGGCGAGCAGACGGTGTCCATTCCTTTTCTGGGCCGGGAGGCGCGCTTTCCCATCGGCCCCTTCCTGCTGGCCGCGGTCAGTGGCGCTCCGCTCATCGCAACCTTCTCGCTGCAGGTCGGACCTGCGGAGTATCGCTTCTTCGCCCAGGAGCCCCAGCGGCTGAGCTTCGGCACGGGCCAGGACCGACAGGCCCAGCTCGCGGCCTGGGTCGGGCAGTACGTGTCCTTGCTCGAGTCACTGGTGAAGCAGTACCCCTACCAGTGGTTCAACTTCTACGACTTCTGGGATGCGTCGCCTCCGTCGCCCGTGTCGAAGACGCAGTTCGCCACCGGGGAAGCTGCCTAGCGAGGCGCTGGACCGCCTCGGCGAGCGGACGGTCCGGGTTCACCGGCGTCACCTGCTCACACAGGAAGCCCAGAAGGGCAGACCCCGCCGCGGAGCTGGGCGACGGGCCTCCAAGAGAAGCGGCCTGACGGAGCCCAAGTGCGAGCGAGGCCTGGACCAGCGTGAGCCGCTCGCTCTGTCGGAGCGCCTCCAGGGCCGCCTGGGTGCCGAACGGGACGATGTCCTGATTGTGTCCATTGGTCGGCAGGCTCTGCGTGCTGGCCGGCGCGGCATACCGTCGCATCGAGGCCACGATGGACGTCGCGGCCAGGTTCACCCCGGCGAGCCCCGACTGCGCCCCGGGCTGCGAAGAGAGCATCAGCGAACGCCCGCCGTTCCGGTTCGGGTCCATCAAGAGATCCAGCTGGCGTTCGGCGAGATTCGCCAGCTGGGTCAGGGCGAGATTCAGGGAATCGCTCGCAAATGCCACCTGCTGCCCGAAGAAGTTCCCGCCGTGAACCACCTGGCCCTTGTCGGGAAAGAACACCGGATTGTCGCTCACTCCATTGAGCTCCGCCGTCACCACGCGCTCGACATGCCGCACCGTCTCCTCGACAGCTCCAACCAGCTGGGGCACACAGCGAATGGTGTAAGCCTCCTGCAGCGGTCGGCCGGTCCGGGCGGTCGATCCGCTCAGGAGTGCAGCGAGCTTCTTTGCCGTCGCGTGCGCGGAGGCGTGCCCGGAGAGGCTCAGCAGCTCGGGCGAGGTGAACTCGCTCGATGCTCCAAGCAGCTCCACCAGAAGTCCGGTCAACTCGAGCGCGACCTCGACCGACGCCCGTGCGGAGTGGACCGCGAGGCCAGCCGCTGCGGCGCTGAGCGACGTCCCGTTCACCAGGGCGAGTGCATCCCTGCCACGGAGGCGCAAGGGGCGGAGACCGGCTCGTTCGAGGGCTTTGAGCGCCGGAAGTCGCTCACCCTCCCAGAAGGCCTCTCCTTCACCGCAGAGCGCTCCGGCGGCGTGCGCCAGAGGAGCCAGATCCCCGCTGGCTCCGACCGACCCCCACTCCGGGACCGCAGGAGCGAAGCTCGTTCCAAGGGAGGCTGCGAGACGATCCAGAGCGTCGGCGCTGATCCCCGAATGACCCTTGGCCAGGGTCCAGAGACGGGTGAGAAGCATCGCTCTGACGACCCGTGGCGCAAGAAGCTCTCCCTGCCCCGCGCGCAGGTGATTGAGCAGCCCGATTCCGTGCGTCTCGAGATCGGGGGCGGCTCCGTGGGTCACCAGCGGTCCAAAACCCGTGGACATTCCATACACCGGCCTCCCACTGGCGACGAGTGCGCGGACGAATTCGGCGCAGCGGATGACCGCAGAGCGGGCAGCATCGGAAAGGGCGATGCCTAGCGGGCCTTCCGCCGCGACGAGATCCACCGGAGCAAGGAGGTGCTCGGCGTCCACCACGAGGTTGAGTGAAGGTCTGGAAGAGGTCACGAGGATCGGAAGAGTTCCTCGGCGCGCCGGCGTGACACCTTCCCGGAGGGAGTCGTGCACGCGACCCAGAAGCTCTCGGGCATTGTCCGCGGCGGTCGGTGAGGAACGCTGAGGTGGAAGTCGGGTGGGATGTCTCCGCGGACCAGGGGCTGGATCATCGATTGTCCTGCCCCGATGAGAAGAACTCGGTCACCGAAGGATAGCTCCAAAGGAACCGGGTTCACCATGCGCCCGTTGTCGAGCTTGAAGCGCTCGTCGGAGCGGCCCTGGAAGACGAAGCCGCCATCATCCGTCGGGATCGCCAGGTCCCCCGTCGCGAGCCAGCCCTCCGCATTTACCACCGGCTTCACGCTTTCCCCGGACAGCCAGCCCACGGCGGTGTTCTTTCCCCTGACCAGGAGCTCCGTTCCCCCCTCGTGGTCGGGCACTCCGAGCTTCACTTCGCACCCGAGCGGTCGACCGAGGAAGTCGTCACGCTCCCACTCTCCGGGCCTGCCCAGGGTTACCCCCGGGGAGCATTCGGTCTGGCCGTAGCCGACACACAGTCTGGTGCGTTTGAGCCTCTCGCGCAGCAGTCCTCTGACGGGAGCGCCCCCAATGATTCCTCCGCGAAGAGAGGTCAGGACCTGATCCGGAATGGCGGACACCGTCCGCGGAACTCCGAAGAGGACCTCGGGACGGTCGCCGCTCAGAGCCTCATTGAACGAACCGGGCGGAACCGAGCGCAGACGGGCTCCGTTCAAGACGCCCATCAGGAATTCCAGCGTGAACCCGAACGCATGCGTCCAGGGGAGACAGCCCAGGATCCGGGTGCCCGCAGGATAGCCCAGTGCAGCGTGATGGCTGTCCACGACACTCAACAGGCCAACCTCGCCGAGCGCAATCGCTCGTGCACCTCCCGATGTTCCGCTGGTGAATAGAATGAGCATTGGCCCCGGGCCACTTGCCTCGCGGTTCGGCCGTCGGCGAACGAGAACTCCGCCGGCCGAGAGCACCCCGGTCGTGTCCGCCGTCCTGACTCTCTCTTCGAGCTCGAATGTTGCGAGACCCGGATGGATCGGAGCGAAGGTGACCCCGAGCTGAACACAGGCGATGAAGGCGGCGGCGAACTCTGGCCCGTTCGGGAGCGCTACCGCGAGGACTTCGCCTGGACCGAAGCCGCGGGAGCGGAATCGGGAGACAAATTCCTCGGCCAACCCGCGGGGGTCTACTGCCGCTCGACCGGCGGAGTCGAACAGGTCCAGCCGCGGGACCGATTCCAATCTCGAGCTGAGCTGAGAAGCCAAGGCAGGTAGGAAATGTAGCCTGACCCGTTGCAGCGTCCAGCGCTTCTCAAACCCTCGCAATCTCTCGGGCGGCCAGGAATGCCTGGGTCCAGAGCGATCAGCGGTTCATCATGTACAGCTGCCAGAGCTCCTTTCCGGTCAGCCCCAGCATCGGCCGGATGGCGCGCAGCCCGGTGCGGCCCACGCTCTTCTCGAGATAGCGGAGCTCCTGGAAGGCCTCGCGGGTGCCCTCGTCCACCGGGACGGCGAAGCCGGCCTCCCGCATCAGGAGCATCCCCTTGGCGCGAAGCGCGAGCTCGATGTGGAGCCGCAGATAGCAGAGCAGGTCGGCCACGACCGGGCCCTCGAACCGCTCGCGGAGGGAGTGCAGGTACCGACCCACCGGCGAGTCGGCGAACTGACCGGAGTTGATCAGCTCCAGCGTGCCGGCGTCCACGTCGAAGCCGCGCCCGAGCCACTCGCCCAGCACTCGCTCGCTCCGAGTGAAGATCAGCTCGAAGGTGATCGGAAGCACCAGGACGATCCCCGCGGTGGAGACGAGCGGCGAGACGAAGAAGTGGTTGAACCCGGAGTGCAGCAGGATCGCGATCAGCAAGCCAGGGAGGAAGGCGCGCACCGGGGCCTCTGACCGTCGCTCGGACGCGACGAGGCCGAGGACGCCGAAGATGGCGGTGGTCCCTCCGTGCATCAGCGCGGTGCCGAACCCCCGGACCAGGAAGGTGCCGGCCCCGGCGTGCGGTAGCAGGTGGAGGTAGTACAGGTTCTCCGCGATGCCGAAGCCGGTTCCCACGGCGAAGCCGCAGATCGCCGCGTCCACCAAGAAGCCGATGCGGTGGGAGCGAATCAGCGCCACCAGGACCAGCGCCTTGAGCAGCTCCTCGCTGACCGGGGCGACGTACCGGGAAAAGAGCGCCAGCCGAACCGGAAAGCGATCGAGGAAGAGGTGATTGAGCGGATAGGTCGCGGCGGCGATGGCTGCCCCGGTGAGGAGCAGAGCGAGGACCGTCCGCAACCGGATCAGCTTGTAGCTGTCGAGATAGACCAGGCCGCCGAGGAGGGCGACCGCGGGGACCAGGGCGAGGAGCGCACGGGCGACGGGTCCGCTCACCGGGCCTCGCCGGTCAGAGGATCTTGAGAGAGACCATCCACTCCTGGCTGGCGCGGTTCCATTCGCGGAGCCCCACGGCAAATCCGCCCGAGAGGGTCATCTCATACCAGTGGAGCACGCTGAAGCGCAGGTCGATCTGCAGGCCGGCGCTGGTCTGGACCGC
Source organism: uncultured delta proteobacterium (assembly GCA_963776345.1). Taxonomy (GTDB): domain Bacteria; phylum Myxococcota; class Myxococcia; order Myxococcales; family Myxococcaceae; genus RPRB01. The sequence continues at coordinate 197,236 of CAVZMH010000003.1, forward strand.
TCGCAGGTCGGCGTGCTCCGGATCGGTCACCAGCAGCGCGACGAAGAGCTCCGGACGCAGCCAGTTGAGGAAGAAGGCAGGCGTGCCCACCCGCTCGAAGATCAATGGCGGCAGCTTGAGCTCCGTCAGCAGCCGTCCAAAGGTCTGCCCCTGGAGCTCGTTCAAGGCGAACCCGGGGAAGCTCCACCATTCCAGGTAGCGCTGGACCGGGTGGTCGTCGACGTAGTTGTTGCCGAAGCCTCCGAAGTAGAAGCTGCCGAAGGGGTCATCGCGCGCTCCGGCCGAGAGCCCGGCGGCACTGCGAATCCAGACCGACGCGTGGTGGAGCGGGAGCGCGAACCCGAGATCGAGGCCGGCGCGAGCCTGGGGAATGAAGTCGCCGTGCACCTGGCTGGCGCTCAGCACCAGCTCTCCGGTCATTCCCTTCTCGTCGTCGACGGCGCCGAGCGAGCGGCGCAGCAGGGTGTAGTGCAGGCCGACCTCGGCGGTGAAGAGACGGGACACCGGCGCCGCGACGTTCTGGAAGTCCGGCAGGGTGTCGATCCCGTCGAAGTAGGCCACCTCCGTCCTCAGCTCCAGGCGGCGCGGCGGGTCGTAGATCAGGGAGTGGTCGTAACCGAGGTGGGTGGCGAAGCCCTTGCGGCTCCGCTTGGTCGGCCCGAACAGGTCGTAGAAGTCCGACCGGTTCCAGGAGAAGTCTCCGTGCCAGGCGAGATAGCGCCAGTCGAGCATCAGGTGGGGGCGCTCGATCCCGGGCACGTCCCCGAACAGGAAGGCGGCGGTGAACCCGATCGACATCAGATGGAGCGGGTCCTCCAGGTCGGCGTGCCAGCCGAACCCGACCCAGCTCTTGTACCCCTGCAGCACGGGGAAGGCACGGAGCCCCAGCTGGCCCAGGGGGTGGTACGGCCCGCGGCCAGTGACGGCGATGGACTCCGGGTCGGCGGCGCTCGGCGGAGGAACCTGCCACGTCGTCACCACCGGGTACTTCTTTGCCAGCTCGGCGCCGAGGAAGCGGATCGCGCTCACGTCCTCGATGACCTTCGGCTCGATCACCGCCGGGACGAACCCCTGGCCGGAGTAGTGGAACACCAGCAGCTTCCCGTCGGGCAGGGGCGCGGGGCGGAAGAAGCCCAGCTCGGCGTTGGACACCGCCTCCATCTTCCCGGTGGCCAGCTCGTACCGGAAGATGTTGGAGACGCCCGTGAGGTAGCTGCTCCCATAGAGGCTCAGCCCGTCCGGGGCGAAGACGAAACCCTCGGGGACCGACTGCCCGAAGCGGAACTCCGACAGCGGAGCGGCCTCGTCCATTCCGAGCTTCCCCAGCTCCCAGACGCGCAGGAACTGGTCCCCGTTCACCTCGCTGCAGGACGCCGAGAGCAGGCGGCCGTCGGGGGAGACGTCGAGGTCGTAAGGCACCACGCCGTAGGGGAAGGTGTGGATCTGCTTCCATTCCCGATAGGGGTAGGGGATGCGAACCAGCGTTGCCAGACCGTTCGCGTGCCGGATCCCGAGGAGCGAGCGGTCGGTGCGGTCGAAGACCAGCTCCCCGATGCGCGCGTCCTCGAGCAGCATCCGCTCCTCGCCGGTGCGCAGGTCGAACGCCATCACGTCCCGGAGCGCGTAGTTGTCGGCGGTGTAGAAGAGGGTGCGGGTGTCCGGATCCCAGGCCAGCGAGGTGACCCGGTAGAGCATTCCCCCCTTGATGTCGGTCAGTCGCCGCACCTCCCCGGTGCGGGTGTCGAGCGCGCCGATGTGCTCCACCACCCCGGGGTACCGGAACCCGCCATAGAGAAGGCCGGTGGACTCCTCGAAGAAGGCCCGCGACACCGAGCCCACCGCGTGAGGCACCAGGTCGCGGTAGGGCGTCACCGGCTGCCTGCGGACCTCGGCGAGGTTGCGCTCCTGGAACTGCTGCTCGAACTCGATCCAGTCCGCCCAGGCGCGATCGAGCGAGACCCCGAAGACGTGCTCGAACTGGTCCGCGTAGTACTTCTTGCTTCCCTGGTCGCGCTTGAGCCAGGCCACCACCTTCTCCGGGCCGTGGGCCAGCGCCAGCCAGGTGAAGAAGCGCGTGCCGTAGAGGTAAGCGTTGACCCCGACCTGGAAGTCCACCTTCACCCCCAGCGAGGCGAGGCCAAGCGGGTCGTAGAACCGGGCCTTGTCGCGCACCATCGCCCGGAACACCATCTCGTCGTAGCCGCCCTGGGCGCGGCCGAGCCCGCCTCCCATCCAGGTGTCGAGGAAGGTGGCGCTCCCCTCGAGGTACCACCGGGGCACGAAGAACCGCGGGGCGGTGAGGTAGCTGTAGAGCAGCGTCTCCGGGTGGCTCGCCTGCGGCTGGAGCTTGCCGAGGAAGAAGGAGCGCCAGAACCGATCGGCGCCGGTGGACATGTCCATCGTCGCCACGTGCACCAGCTCGTGGTTCATCAGCGTGTACATCCGCTCGCTGGCGGGGAACGTCTCGAAGGCGAGCGAGAGCGGCGCGATGTCGACGGTCAGCAGATTCACCGGCGCGGCCGACGCCGAGGCATTGCCGTAGTCGGAGAAGTCCTTGAGGAAGACCGTGGTGCGCTCGTAGGGGACCCAGCCGAAGGTCCGCTTCTGCCATGCGAGCGAGTTGCTGAAGGTGCGCAGGGCGTGCGGCTCGAGGTAGTCGAGCATGGGCGACGGATAGACCAGGCGAACGTCGCGCGATTCGACCCAGGTCAGGCCCAGTGTCCCCGGCTCGGCCGTCGACGCCGCCGCGGCGTGAAGCCCCACCAGGATCACGAGCAGGGCGAGGGGACGCACGCGGTGGAACCCCCGGGAGCGAGCGACGAGTCGGCCACCATAGGCGAAAGCGACACCACCCGGTCTCCCGTCGTGAGGGTGAGCGGGAGCCGGGTGGCGTGGGAGACCGGGGCGGACCCGGAGGCCCGGACGGTGCGCGGCCTACTTCGCTTCGGTGTTCGCGGCGTTGGGCGTCATGGCCAGCGCCCGGGCGAAGGCCGGGTTCATGGCCATGGCGTTGAAGCCAGGATCCCTGGCCATCGCACTGAAGGCCTGGGGATTGCGCGCCAGGGCGGACATCGCCTCGGGCGACCGGGCCAGCACGGACATTGCCTCGGGGGCCTTCGCCAGGGCGGACATCGCCTCGGGGTTGCGAGCCAGGGCGGACATCGCCTCGGGCGCGCGAGCCAGGGCGGACATCGCCTCGGGGTTGCGAGCCAGGGCGGACATCGCCTCGGGCGCGCGAGCCAGGGCGGACATTGCCTCGGGCGCGCGAGCCAGGGCGGACATCGCCTCGGGGGCGCGAGCCAGGGCGGACATCGCCTCGGGCGCGCGAGCCAGGGCGGACATCGCCTCGGGTGATCTGGCCAGCGCCGCCCGCAGCTCCGGGGCCTTCGCCAGCGCCGCGCGCACCTCGGGCGACGTGGCCATCGCCGTCCGCGCGTCCGCCGACTTCGCCAGGGCGGTCATCGCCTCGGGTGACCTGGCGAGCGCGGCCACCGCCTCGGGGTTGCGAGCCAGGGCGGACATCGCCTCGGGTGATTTGGCGAGCGCGGCCACCGCCTCAGGTGCTCTGGCGAGCGCGGCCACCGCGTCGGGGTTGCGGGCCAGGGCGCTCATCGCCTCGGGTGATTTGGCGAGCGCGGCCACCGCGTCGGGGTTGCGGGCCAGGGCGGACATCGCCTCGGGTGACTTGGCGAGCGCGGCCACCGCGTCGGGGCTACGGGCCAGCGCGGAGATCGCCTCTGCTGATTTGGCCAACGCAGCCATGGCGTCGGGGTTCCGCGCCAGAGCCTGAAATCCCGGATCCATCGCCAGGGCGCGCATCTGGGGGTCCTTGATGATCCGCTCGAAGGACTCGCTCTGCATCAGCTGCGTCACCGCCTGGTCGCCGAGCTGAACGTCGGATGGCTGGATCTGCTTGGCCCGGTAGCGTTCCGCCGGGGTGACCGTCCCGACCGTCCCCTCGCGGGAGGGGACGTTGAACACGAACCGTCCGACCAGAAGCACGGCCGCGGCTGCGACAACGGCTCCACTGAGGATGGTGCGCTTGCTGAGGGGACGGTTCATGGTCAGGCTCCTGGGCACGCGAACAGGCCCACTGTTCGCGACAAGTACACGCTGTGACCGCCGAAGTTGGAAGCGCTCCACCGCGGCCGCGGCCAGACCGGGGGGCGGATCGACCTTCGGGAGTGTGCGCAGCGTCTCGAGGAGACGACGGAGCGCGTCATACTCGGCCCGCGCCTGGGGGTCCGAGGCGAGGATCCGCTGGAGCTCCTGGAACTCCTCCGGCGTCGCCTCGCCGTCCAGCGCGGCGTGCATCAGCGCGATCGCGCTCGAGGGAGGGGTCACCGGGGCTCCAGGTCCCGGAGCAGCTCCCGCAGCCGCTGCCGAGCCTCGAAGAGGCGTGACTTCACGACCCGCTCCTCGAGCGAGAGGATGCGCCCGATCTCCCGATAGCTGCAGTCCGCAAAGTGGCGCAGCGTCAGGACTGCCCGGTGGTCCACGGTCAGCCGCATGAGGGTGCTCTGGAGCCGGGCGGCCTGCTCCGACTCGACGAGACGCGACTCCGGCGTGTCCGGCGCGACGCTCGGAGATCCGCTCTCCACATCTTCTGCGCCGTCCGGCCCGTCGCGCCGATTCCGGCGGGCGACGTTGAGCGCCGCGTTGAGCGCGATGCGGTAGAGCCAGCTGAAGAACTTTCGGTCGGAATCGTAACCATCGAGATGCTCCGCGACCTCCATGAAGGCAGTCTGGGTCACGTCGCTGGCGTCATCGGCGTTTCCCAGCACCCGGTACGCGGCGTTGTAGAGGGGCCGCTCGTAACGGGCCACCAGGGACCGGAATGCTGCGGTGTCGCCGCGACGGCACCGCTGCACCAGCTCCTCGTCCGAGTCCCCGGCCACAACTACGCCCGGCGACCGGGAAAGTTGGTCGCCCTCATCCAGCCTCCACGATCTCGAAGATCCGGTCGAATCCGGAGTACTGGAAGACGTCACGGAGGTGCTTGCTGAGACCCACCAGACGGAGCCGGCCGGCCGAGGCCATCAACCGCTTCTGCGTCTTGAGCAGCACGCCGAGGCCGGCGCTCGAGATGTACTCCAGCCGGGCGCAGTCGAGGACGATGACCCCCTCCATGCGATCGAGGAACTGCTGTGCTGTCGGGGCCTGAGCGGCGTCCAGCCGCCCGGACACCACCACCTTTCCATCAGGGAGCTGCTCAATCGAGAGCATGGGGGCCTCCCCGCGTCTTGCGGAAGGTGATCCGGCTCTGCCGGCGATGGGGATCATACTGGTAGTCGATCGAGTCCACGATCCGTCTCACCAGATGAAGCCCGAGCCCACCGGGCTCCCGTTCCGCCAGAGGGCGGTCGACGTCCACCTCGGGAGCGGTGCCGGGGTCGAAGCGTTCGACTCCCTCGTCGACGAGGGTCGTCTCCACCCCCCCGGGGATCGGTGCCAGCGACAGCTGCACGTCGGTGCCGCCGCCGCGAGCGTACTTGACCATGTTGGTGAACAGCTCCTCCACCGCCAGCTCGACCGGCTGTCGCAGCGAGGGGTCCACCCCGAGCCGGACCAGCTCTCGACCGATGAACGCGAAGATGGAGTCCAGGGCGTCGATGCGGCGCGGAAACCGGGTCGCGGGCGGCGGCAGCTCTCGCTTGATGAGCACTGCCGTCATGTCGTCCTCCTGGGCCGCGCCGCGGGCGAAGGTGCGCACCGACTCCCGCAGCACGCCCGCGAGCTCGGCCATGGTCTTTCCGTGATGCTTCCGTAGCACCTCGGCGACCCGCTCCTGACCGTACTCTTGCCCGTCGGGGTCCGGGTGCTCCAGGTAACCGTCGGAGAGCAGGACCAGAACGTCGCCTGGCTCGAGCGCGAGGGTGGGCGCAGCCTCCAGGGTGGCGAGCGGCATGGCTCCCAGGGGGAAGCTGGTGGGCCGGTGCGCCTCGAGCTCGCCACTGCCGCCGCGGAAGAGGAGGATCGGACCCTGTCCGGCGCTGTGAAACCGGAGCCGATGGGCCTGCGGATCGAGCACCCCGACGAAGGCGGTGATGAAGTGGTCTCCCGGCAAGGCCTCGGCAAGCAGATTGTTCACCTCGATGAAGGACGCCTCGAGTCCGCCGCCGAGGCGGAAGGCCATCCGCAGCATCGCCTGCATCTGCGAGACCGACAGGGCCGGACCCATCCCGTGTCCGGTGGCGTCGGCCAGCACCACCATCAGACCCTGGTCGAGGAGGGCGAGGTCGAAGGTGTCGCCGCCGGTGAGGGCTGCGGGGTCGAATGCGCCGTGGACGTCGTAGCCCGGGACTGACGGCATGCGGGCGGGCAAGGTGGCGCGTTGCACCACCCGCGCCATCTCCAGCTCCTTCCGCATGAGCTCGCCCTCGACCAGGGCCTCCGTCAACCGGACGCGCTCGAGGGCCACCGCGCACTGCGCTGCCAGCACCGTGGCCAGAGCCTCGTCCTCCTCCAGAAAGGTGCCCGAGGTCTTGTTGAGCACCTGCATCACGCCGACCAGCGCGTCCTGGTGGCCGACCAGCGGAAGGGTCAGGATGCAGCGCGTGTGGTACCCGGTCTGGTGATCGAGGGTCGGGTCGAAGCGGGGGTCGGCGTAGCAATCGGGCACGTTGATCAGCTGGCGCGTCCGGGCGCAGGTGCCGACCAGGCCCGCGCTGGCCGGGACCCGCACCGCGCCGAGCTCGCCGGAACCCCGCATCACCAGCTCGTCGGTCGCCGCCTCGTAGAGCCAGACCGATGCGCGCTCCGCCCGGAGGACCTGGCGCGCGGCGGTGACCACCTGACCGAGCATGGTCTCGAGATCGAAGGGCGTGGCGAGCTTCCTCGCGACGGCCAGGATGGGCTCCAGGTCGCGCGGAGAAAGGTCGCTGAACGGCGACGCCAGCTGCATGTCCCGGGAGTATCCCGCCTGGTCCGGAAGCCGTCCAACCTGGGCTTGATCCGGCGGTCTCAAGCGATGGACGCACCATCCCGGGATGCGCAAGGGCGAGCTGCTCGCGCTGCGGAAGCAGGACGTGGACCTCGCGGCGCGTGTCATCGTCGTCAGGCGGAGCTGGGAACGTGACACGACGAAGGGCGGCCACGGGAAAGCCGTGCCCATCGCCGAGGCCCTGGTCCGCTTCTACCAGCGGCAGGGTTTTCGGATGGCCTGGATCGAGCGAGATGCCTTCACCCCGGCGACAGGGTACCCCGAACGACTGGCGGTCGATGGCATTCCGGTTCGGGACCAGGTGTGGCTCGACCAGCCCCTCGGTCCGCCCGCTCCGGCGGCGCGCGGTCGCCGCCGCGCTCGTGGCTGCCGTCGCGGCCATGGTCTGGATCCACGGCGGCTCTCGCGCCGGAGGCAGCGTCGCCGTCGATGAGCTGGAGGCCCGTCATCTGACCGCCTTCGCCAGGGCCGCGCCGTGCGATTTCGAGTCGGCGGACCCGGCTGCGGTGCGAGCCTGGATCGCTGATCAGTTCGGACAGGAGGTCGAGGTGCCGAGCGTGCCAGGAGCGAGGTTGCTCGGAGTCCGTCGCTGCAACCTCTCGGGCGAACCGACGGTGTCCCTGATGTACCGGCGGGGAGGTGAGCCGCTCAGCCTGTTCGTCTCGCCGCCTGGAACGCCGACGGCGGTCGAGAGCGTCCGCCTTGCCGGAGCGAAGGCCGGCTGCACGGTGGGCCGGCTCGGCGCGGCGGTGTGTGCCCGTCCAGGCCTGTTCGCCGTGGCCGAGACGGTCGGGAGCGCGAGGGCCGCCATCGACTCATTCTGAACCGACGTCGAGGCGCTTGCGCATCAGCAGATTCCGGTGGCCGCGCGGGTGGTCGGCAATCGTCGCCACCACCTCGAAGCCGTTCCGCTCGTAGAATTCCGGCGCCTGGAACGAGAACGTCATCAGCAGGATCTGGCTGCAGCCGCGCCGACGCGCCTCTCGCTCGGCGGCGCGAAACAGCCGGGTGCCGAGCCCTCGATGACGATGTGACTCCTCGACCCAGAACTGCCGGATCTCGCACGCTCCGCCCCAGGTATTGCCGCAGATGCCGGCGATGATCCGACCGAACCCGTCCCTGGAGAAGACCGCGAGCCACCGGCCGTCCCCGATGCCGGTGACGCCGGAGTTGTATTCGTAGATGCGATCTTCCAGGTACTGCACCTCGTCCGGCGTCGGCTCGGACGGCGTCAACTCGGTCGCACTCATTCTCGTTCTCCTCGCTGGCGCACTCTCAGCGGCTGGGGGTGCTCTCCCCGCTCCCGGCTGCGAGCAGCCCCGGCAGCGGCGAGAGGGAGGTCAGCGTCGTGTACGCGGGCGCGGCGAGCTCCTCGCGGGGGATGCCGGCCCGGTTGATCCAGAACGTCCGGAACCCGAACCATGCTCCACCGACCGCGTCCCAGGCGCCGTTGGCCGCGAAGGCGATCCGCTCTCCGGGCACGCCGAAGAAGTCCACTGCCAGCTGGTAAGCCCTGGGGTCCGGCTTGTACGTCCGGACCGCATCGGTGCTCAGCGAATCGAGCAGCCCCTCCAGTCCGGAGCTCCGTGACACGCTGGCCAGCATCCGCGGGCTGAAGTTCGAAAGGAAGGCCAGCTTCCGTCCTTGCGCTCTGAGCTCCTTCAATACCGGTGTCGCCTCCGGCCAGGGGGGAAGCTGAACCGTCGCCTCGAGGAAGGCGCGCCGGACCTCGGCGGAGAGGCTCAGCTGGAGCGCCGCGGCGGCGTAGGCGAGGGCCTCGGCGCTCACCGTCTCGAAGTTCGAGTACTTCCCCCCGACGACGCGAAGCCAGCTGTACTCGAAGAGCCGGTTCCGCCAGGCCTCGACCAGCCTTGCCCCCTGGCCGGGAACGAGGCGCTCGGCCGCCGCGACCACCGGCCGCCCGTCCAGGAGAGTGAAGGCGTCGAAGGCAACCGCGTCGATCCTCCCAGTCGCCTCCTTCCCCCGCGCCGGAAGTGCACGGGCCGCCAGCCCTCCGACCACTGTCCCACCGACGAGTTCGAGGAACTCCCGACGATGCGTTCTCATGCTCGTTCTCCTTGAGGGACCACGAACGCCGCGGTCCCCACTCCAGGGTGTGAGGGAGGCCAGCCCCGCGACAGCTCATTTTCGTTTAGAGTTCATGCATTCCTGCATGAAGACCATCGACTGGGACGACCTGCGGTTCCTGCTCGCGCTCTCGCGACACGGGACGCTCACCGCTGCGGCCACGGAACTGGGGGTGACGCAGCCCACCGTGGGAAGACGCCTGGCCGGGCTCGAGCGCCGGCTGGGGGCCAAGCTGTTCCGCAGCACTCCCCAGGGGGCGGAGCTGTCCTCGGTCGGCGAGGCGCTCGTTCGCCGGGCCCAGCGCATGGAGGCGGAGGCGCTCGAGGCGACGCGGCTGGCGAGTGGACGCGACGAGGGCGTGCAGGGACGGCTGACCATCACCGCCTCGGAGTGGCTGGTGGCCCGGATCCTCGGGCCCGGCCTCCGCCCGCTGCTCGAGACCCACCCTGGCCTCCGCGTCGACCTCGTCGCCAGCGCGCGCTGGGCCAACCTGGCGCGGGGGGAGGCGGATCTCGCGCTGCGTCCGGCGGGATTCCAGCAGCAATCGGTCTTCCAGCGCGAGCTCGCCCGGGCTGCCTATGGCCTCTACGCCTCGGGCGAATACCTACAGGGGCACGGTCGTCCCGACTTCGCCCGCGGCTGCGTGGGTCACGTCCTCCTCGCCATGGACGAGGACGTTGCGACCGCGGACGCTCCCTGGCTCCGGGAGATCGCCGCCGAGGTCAGGGTCGGTGCCCGGACCAACGGGCGCGAGGCGCTCGCCGCGATGGCCGCTGCCGGGCTCGGGATGGCCTGCCTTCCCCGTCTGGTGGGGGACCGGACCCCAGGACTCGAGGTTCTGTCCCCGCCCGTTCCCGCCCCCGAGCGCCGTCTCTGGCTTGGCGTTCACCGTGACGTCCGGAAGCTGGCGCGGGTACGCGCGGCCATCGATCACCTGAGCGCGCTCCTGCGGCGGGCGCAGCCTGCCTTGCTGGGCGCGGCGCCGGGCCGCCTGTAACCGCGTTCGCGACTGCCGCGTAGGTCCGCTCAGGAGACAGCGCACATGCACCCGAGCTTCCTCGACGTCCGCCGTGGCCAGCAGCTCCAGATCCTGGGCGCGGGCATCCTTCGCTACGGCGTCACCTTCCTTCTTCTCCTCTTCGGAACTCTCAAGTTCTTCCGGTTCGAGGCGGAGGCCATCCAGCCGCTCCTCACTCACTCGCCCTTCCTGGCCTGGTTGCCGGCGACCCTCGGCGTCCGGGGAAGCTCGGCGCTGATCGGGGTGGTCGAGCTCACCGCTGGTCTCGGGATCGCTCTCGGGCCATGGTGGCCGAGGCTCGGCGCCATCGCCGGGCTGATCGCCACCGGGACGTTCCTCACCACGCTCTCCTTCCTCGTCACGACGCCGGGCGTGCTTGCCCCGGGGAGCGACGCCGGGGGCTTCCTCCTCAAGGACCTGGTCCTGCTGGGCGCGGCGATCCACGCCGCCGGGACGTCGCTTCTCGCCGCCGCGGCGTCGAGACCGACCGAGCCGTCCCCGGTTCTTGTCCCTGCGACCCGATAGACGTTCCGCTGGAGGCCCCGGGCCCGGGACGGCGCCGGATGCTCGGGCCGCGAATCCGGCGCGTAGCCACGGTGTTCACGCGCGAGCCGAGGTCTCCTCGTGGCCAGAGGCAAGCCCGGCCATGCGATCTCCGGTGTACTCCGGCAGGCGGAAGGGCCGAGGCAGGGGGTGCAGCCCGCAGCTCTGCCTCGCCCACCTCATCGAAGACGGCCTCGGGGACGAGGACGTGGAAGTGAGGCGTCAGCTGGAGCGCCGAGCCGAAGCGCTGGACGAAGGCCGCGGCGCCAGTCAGGGGCAGTCGTCCTAGCGCGCACCGCATGCGGTGTTAAATTCAAAACCCGGCGTCTTCGGCGTCCTACCGCGCTCGACCCGGATTCAGCGAGAGGACCAGGCTGCCAAGCCGCCAAGCGCTGGATGGTACCCGTCACCATTGGTCGCATCACTTAGCAGCAGGAGAGAGCCATGAAGACACGTCAGACGCTGTTCATTACCGCCGTTCTCGCCGGCACTCTAACCCTGCTCGGATGTCCACCGGCGCCGACGCCACAGCAGCAGGGTGGCGGTATGGGTCAGGGGACAATGCATGACCAGGGAACGGGCTCCGGGCAGAGGATGATGGACGGCCAGGGAGCCGGCACGGGCCCCGGAGCGATGGGCTCGGAGGCAGGCACGATGCCCCACGGAACGACCCCTCCACCGAAGTAGGCACCGACACCAAAGTGAGTCCGGCCGAGCCGGCGGATGGTTTCGCGAGAGTGCCTCGGCTCCGGGACCGCCGGACGCGAACGTGAGCACTGTTCCAGTTCAGGGGACCTGCTCGCCGAGGTGGGGTGAGCCGGGTCCCCGGACGCGCCCACGCCGGCTCGGCTCGCCTACTTGCGCACGGCAGCGACCCGTTCTTTGGTGATGGGCGCCGCGCTGTTGCCCCACGAGCTCCTGACGTGGGTGAGCACAGCCGCGAGGGCAGCGTCGTTGAGCCGACCGCCGAAGGGCGGCATCACGCCGAAGTAACGCTGGTCGCCGATCTTGAGTGGGCCGTTGAGGCCGCCGAGCACGACCTTGATCAGGCGCTCGTCGGCGCCGAGGATCACCGAATCGCCTCGAAGGGCAGGAAAGACGCCGGGCACCCCTTCGCCCTGGGGGCGATGGCAGGGCGCGCAGGCCGCTGCGAAGATCGAGGCTCCGTTTGCACCCGTGTCGGTGGGCGCCGGCTGGGCGCCGATGGTGTCCGCGAGCTTGGCATGCTTCTCGGCGACGGCGTCGAACGTCCGGGCGAGCTTCGTGTCGCCGGTCGACCGCGCCGCCACGCCGCTCTCGTGGCTCATCGTGGCCATCTGGCGATTCCACGTGTCGAGGGCGCACGAGCGCTGCCACATCATGCCGTGCCCGGCCATCATCGTGCCCTGGGGTTCTCTCGTTCCCTGGCCGCCCATTCCCTGACCGCCCATCATGTTCGGGCCTCCCATCGTCCCGGGACTGCCCATCGCGCCGCCGCTGACCGTCAGCTGGTGCATGTGGGCCATCTGGCGCGCGAGGCTCGCCCACGGCTCCTTCGGTGGGGTAGCCGTGCCGGCGAGCTCCTTGTAGAGGCCCTCGAGCTCCGCGTACGTGGCCGCTTCGGCGCCACCGTCAGCGGATTGAGCCGTCGAGGCCGATGGCGCGAGGGCTGCCGTCGCGCTCGCCGGCGTAGACGCCTTTGGGGCGGCCGGCCCGGTCGAGCCGTGGCCGTCGTTCCGCTCACAGCCCAGCGCCACGGCTCCGGCAGCGCCGAGCGCGGCTGCAAGGACGAGAATGAAGGGGAGGCCGCGATCTCGCAATCGACGATGGGTAGGCATTCGTTCCTTTGCGGCAGATCCGATCCCCTGGCAACAGCGGGATGTGGCACCGCACCGACTCCGTGGGAAACCAGCGCCTCTGTCTCCGCTTCAAGAAAGAACAACCGCGGCTTGCGGCGGCGTCGACGCCCGTGCTCTGGAACACAGCGGCGTGGCGTGGGGCCACGTCGCCACCAGTACCTCCGTGCAGATGCCGAGGGTGCACACGACCTCGCGATGGAGCACGTGCCAGATCATCGCCGGACGCCGTGCCTTACCAAGACGCGTGCAGTTCGTCGCGCCGGTTCTGGGCCCAGGCCTCCTCGGTGTGGTCCGCGTTGGCCGGTCTGAGCGCGCATCGGTGCAGCCCCAATCGGTGTAGCTCCAATGGTTAGATATCCATTTGTACTTAGGCACGGGAAGGCACGCTCTGCAAGGGCAATCCACGTCGAAGGTGGGTCCGAGGCAACCGTCGCGCGCCGGGGCCACCGGAGGATCGGCGGACGAGTTCACCGGCGTGGTACTTCTCCTGGAGATGACCGGCGCCTTCCCGCTCCTCCTTCCGAAGCTCGCCGGTTCCGGAGCCGCGTACGTCCTGACGGAGTTACTGCGGAGGCCACCGCTGTACGATCTCCTCCGGGAGCGGGACGAACGGCTGGAGAGGGCGCGCTCGCAGGCCGGCGCTCAGAGCACCGGCACGCTGGCGACCGAGGTCACCGGATGACGGCGCCCGAGCAGACCAGGCGTCCCTGGTACCAGAGGTTTCGCCGAGGGCGCGCAGCTGGCGTGGGCCTGGGCGAGGAGGAAGCACCTCCCCGGCCTGCTGAGCGTGGTCGGTCTGGCCCTGCTCCTCGTCGCGGAGCGGAAGCTGCTCAAGGACGTGCTGCACGCCCAGGAGGGCCTCAGGGACGCACTCGGAGACCTCAAGCAGACCGTCAACGACGAGCTCGGAGCGGCAAGGAGTGCGCTCCAGGACACGCGGATCCTCGAGCACGACATCCGGAGCAGGCTCGACGCCCTGCACGGAAAGGAGCTGAGCGACGTGCCCGTCCTCGCCCGGGCTCTCAAGGACGAGCTGGACGCGGGAGTCGGACGGGCACGGGGAGTCGTGTCCGCGCTCGGCGTGCCAGGGCCGCGAACGGGACCTGCGGAGACTAGGTCGGTCGAGGGCGAGCTCGAGAGTCTCACCGCCGAGCTCGCCGCGGTGCGACGACTCGCTCTCGAGCTCGGAGATCGGGCGCGGCAGGCCGACGAGGCGCTCGGGGGCGGACGCGATGGAGGCGCCACTCCGTTCCCCGATGTCCGTGCGCAGGCCCCCCGAATTGCCGAGAAGCTGTCAGAGGCGGAGTCGGTGATGTTCTCCCGGGATGCGGTCGCGCCCGAGGTGGGGCAGGTCGCCACGGCAAAGGGTAGTTTCCCGCCGCTCTACGCCAAAGCGAGGGATCTCTCGGCTGCGCTCGACCGGAGCTCAGCTCATCTGTTCGGGGATGCCGGTCTGCAGGACGGACCGGATCTGGGAAGGAAGCTCCGCGACATCCAGGCGCGGCTCCAGGCATTCCAGGCAAGGCTCGACAAGATGGACGAGGCCCTGCGGGTGCAGGAGGCAGCGCTCCAGAAGAGAGACGCGCACCCCGACTCGGGAAACCGTCCATCGCTCAATAGCCTTCAAGCGCCAGACGCGCGGGCATACCACTCCACGAGCACGGAGCCGAGCGCCGCACGGGTGATGACTCCTTCCCCCGTCGGCTCCGTGGGAACGATCAGCGCCGGTGCGTCCGCAAGAACGCACTGCACGACGAGTTGAGAAAAGGTCGCATCCGGAGCGACGCGCGGCACCGGGCGCGCCAGGTCCGCCGCCACCAGCATGCGCTGGAGCCGTTCATCGTGGAGGAAGTCACGGACCTGCTCCAGAAGGACGACTCCGCTCGTGTTTCCCTCGGCTGACTGCACGATGACCACGTCGCTGGCTGACGTGGCGAGGGTGTCGACGAGCACGTCCATCGTGGCGCCCCCGGTCAGGACTGGAGCCGGACGGGCGAGGTCTCGAGCGCGGACGTCGCCAGGGCCCATCGGCGAACGCCCATCGGCCTTTGGAGCGGGTTCGGCGCCAACCGCCCGGGCGTGCGCTCGGATGAGATCGGTGATGGTCAGGATTCCCACCACTCGAGAGGCTGTCTTCTCGTCGAGCACCACCAGCTGCCGAACGGCCTTCTCGCTCATGCGAACGACTGCGCGCGCAAGGGGAACATCGGCCAGGATCGCCTCCACACGCTGAACCAGCTGCGAGACGGGGGTGGCCGCAGGAGCGAGCCGGAGGTCGGCAAGAGGCACCGCGCCGAGGAGACCTCCCCGGTCGTCGAGCACCGGAAGGATCTGGAAGCTCCTCGACGCGAGTGCTTCCCGCTCCTCCCCCGCCGTTCCTGTCGCACGCACCGACACCACCCTGGCCGTCATCGCATCGGCGACTGTCAGCTGCTCGAGCGGATGGCCCCGCGGCGACGCGTGAGGGAGGACGACGCCGTCCTGCTCGAGCAGCGCCTCGTAGATGGGGGTCGCTCGATACCGACGGGCCAGGACGTACGCCGTGATGTTCGAGAGCATCAGAGGGAGGACCAGACCGTAGCCGCCCGTCATCTCGAAGATGATCAGCACCGAGGTGATGGGCGCGCGGATGACACCGGCAAACACCGCCCCCATCCCCACGAGCGCGAAGGCCCCGAGCTCGCGCCCCTCGTGGTGAAAGGCTGCGACATCGAGGTACCCCATCGCCCCACCCAGCATTGCGCCCACGAAGAGGGCCGGGGCGAAGATGCCGCCAGCACCGCCACTGGAGTACGAGAAGACCGTCGCGATTCCCTTGGCCGCGCAGAGCGCAAGCAAGGCTGTGAGTCCGACCTGCCCGCCAAGGGCTCGTCCCAGCGTCCCGTAACCGCCGCCGGTGACTCCGGTCGTGCCGAGGAACTTCATCACCAGCACTGCGAGGCTTCCGGTCACCAGCCCCCCGACTGCTGGGTGTGACCAGCGCGGGATCGCGGAGAAGCTGCGGAACCACTGCCGCAGCCTGAGGAGCCCGTCGGTGAAGGCGATGGAGACCAGGCCTCCGGCGATGCCCAGGAGCGCGTAGAAGACGAGCGACGAGGGATGATCGAGCCCGTAGGGCTGCTGTACCTCGATGATCGGATGCACCCCGAGCACGCCGCGCTCGATGACCGCCGCGAGCGCAGCCGCGATCACGACGCCAGAGAGCACCGCGTGGTCGAGGGACCCAACGATCTCCTCGATGGTGAACGTCACCGCAGCGATGGGGGCGTTGAATGCGGCGGCGATGCCCGCCGCCACGCCCACGGGGAGGAGTCGGCGCGTGTCCTTGACCGGTAGCGCCGTCAGCCGCGCCAGCAGGCTCGCGGCACCCGCGCAGATCTGAGCCGTGGGTCCCTCACGCCCCAGCGACGCGCCCGAGCCGATCTGGAGGATGGCGACCCAGAACTTGCCGAAGGCATCTCGAAAGCGAACGCGTCCGCCCTCGAGCGCGAAGGCAGCCTTGACCTGTGGGATGCCCGAACCTCGTGCCCCCGGGACCACGAACGTCAGGATGGCACCAGCGATCAGCCCGCCGACGGTTGGAGAGATGACCACCCACGCCATCCAGCTCTTGCCCGGCGCGCGGAACGCCCGGTCAATCAAGAGCGACTCTGCGGCCTTGATGCCCAGGTGAAAGGCCACGGCCACGAACCCGCACACCACGCCGACGCCGATCGTCAGCGCGAAGAGGTGCTGCGACTCGGTGGGGAAGTGACGCTGCAGCAGCGCGCCAGCTCGTTCACGGAGGCGTGAGCCCCTGACCCGCAGGCGCTGCGACACCGCGCGCAGCTCTGCGAGCAGCGCGAACGGCCTGGCGTCACTCCCCATGGTCCGCGAGCCCCAGGGTCAGCGCGAGCAACCGGGCCAGGCGATGCACCCGACATCTCTACTACGTAATCATTGGATATCCAACAGAATCGTGTTACCCACGCCACATGGCCCCGATGAGCCGGGGTTCATCGGCACTCATTCAGGCTCGCGAGGAAGCCGACTCGATGAAGATCGACGAGACGTTTGCGGCGTTTCCCCTCCAACCACCTCTCGATTTTCTGCAGCACCTGTGGCAGCTCAACCACGCACTCGAACGAACGTCGCTGCAGATGGAGCGAACACTCGGCGTCACTGCGCAGCAACGGCTGTTCGTGCGGTGCATCGGGAAGTACCCGGGCATGACTGCAAGTCAGCTGGCGACGGTTGTCCACCTCGACCGCGGCACGGTGTCGGTGGGGCTGAGGCGGCTGGCGAAGAAGGGTCTCCTCACCCGGCGGCGCGACCCCCGTGACCATCGGCGTGTCGCGCTGGGCTTGACGTCCAGAGGACGAGCGCTGGACCGCCCCGACCCGTCGACGGTCGAGTTCGCCGTGAAGCAGGTCATGAACAAGGTGAGCTCCTCGGACATGAAGAGGGTCAAGGCTGTTCTGAGCTCCCTCGCTGGAGCGCTCGCCAAGAAGCTCGAACCTCGGGGCAAGGGGCCAGACCGATGAGCGCTTCGCCGCCTCGAACGGCTGACGACGCGCCCCCCTACCGAGTCTCCGTCGGCCGGACCTGTTCCTCGGGCGGGGGGTGATGCGGGGAAAGCGCGCGATGTGCGTGGAGACGGTCGGGGGGCTCGAGGGCGACTACGGCGGCTCCGGCGCCTACCAGCGGATCGAGGCCGTGCTTTACCCCATCCATCGGGGCATCCTCGAGTTCACCGGTTTCGAGGCGCTGGAGCCCTTTGTGGCCTACGGCCCGAGCCGGGTCTCCGGGGAGCGCCGGCGCGCCTCCCTCGAGGAGCTTCGTGAACGGATTTGGGGCCTCGAGCCGGCAAGACGCCGGTGAGGCCCCGCAGTCCAGGTCCGTCTTCCTTCGCTCAGGCCTCGGGAAGGCGAGGCTGCTTCGGGAAGTCGATGTCCACCTGGGCGACCAGCGACACCGCGTTGGTGAACGTCTTCAGCGCCATGTGGGCCAGCACCTCGACCACCTCGGCGTCGGACAGGCCGGCCTCGCGGGCCCGAGCCAGGTCGGTGCCGGCTCCGGCGCCGCCGGTCCGCACCACCCGGCGAATCAGGGCGAGGATGGCCTGCTCGCGGGCGTTCGCGCCGCGTCCGGCCCGGGCGGCCTCGATGTCATCGGGCGACATGCCGGCCAGCTTTCCCAGCGTGCCGTGCGCCGAGACGCAGTAGCCGCAGCCGTTGAGCTCGGAGGTGAAGAGGTTCACCAGCTCGACCTCTCGTCCGGAGAGCGAGCCCTTGGCCAGCGCCTCCGTCGCGCCGAGCACGGCCTGGAGCGCCTCGGGCGACCGGCCGATGGTGGCGAAGAGGTTGGGCACGGACCCGAGCTGCTTCTTCAGGCTCTCGAGCAGGGGGCGGGCCTTCTCGGGGGCGGTGGCAAGCTGGAGGGGGGCGATGCGAGGCATTGAGGTGACTCCTTGTGGGTTGGAGCCCCGGACGGGATTGTCCGGTGGCGACCGGCTCCTCGGATGCGTCGCCCCTGCCGGGGATTGGTCAGCCCGGTGCAGCGAACTCTTGCGCCCAACGCAAGTAACGGTTCAGGCTCCCGGGGATGGATTTCCTGTCGCAGATGCGCACCTTCGTCCGGATCGCCGAGAGCGGAAGCCTCTCCCGTGCGGCGAAGAGCCTCCGGCTGTCGCTCGCCGCGGTCAGCCGGCAGCTCTCGGCGCTGGAGCACGAGCTCGGCGTGCCGCTGGTGCTCAGGACCACCCGCCGCCTGGCGCTCACCGAGGCCGGGCGCACCTACCACGCCGAGGCGGTACGGGTCCTCGGCGCCGTGGAGCGCGCCAGGGAGACGGTGCAGGGGAGCCGGCGGGTGCAAGGGAGGGTCGTGGTGTCCGCGGGGGTCACCATCGGGTTCCACACCGTGGTCCCCCTGTTGCCCCGGCTGGCGGCGAAGCATCCGGGGCTAGTGATTGACCTCCTCCTGGAAGACCGGAACCAGGACCTGATCGAGGACGCCGTCGACCTCGCGATCCGTGTCGGTGACAGTCTGGTCGACTCCACCTCCATCGTCGCCCAGCGGCTCGGTACGTTCCGCCGCATCCTGGTCGCCTCGCCGGGCTACCTCGAGGCGCGCGGGATGCCGCGCTCCGCGGGCGAGCTGCAGCGGCACGCCACCCTGGTCCAGCCCCAGCTCGAGCCAGTCAGCGGGCTCTGGCGGCTCGTCCGGCGGGGGGAGGTCGAGGTGGTCCGGGTCGACGGGCGGCTGGCCTGCAACGCCCCGCTGGCCTTGCGAGAGCTGTCGCTTGCCGGGCTCGGCGTGGCCCTGCTCCCGGACTGGCTGGTGGCGGAGGCTCTCTCGACGGGACGGCTCCGGCGGGTGCTGCCCGAGCTCGCCTCGCCGGAGGTCCCGGTGACCGCGCTCTACCGCGTGGAGCAGCGAGGCTGGCCGAGGCTGAGGCCAGTGCTCGAGGCGCTGAAGGAGGGCTTCGGCGGCCAGCACCCCTGAAGAGCTATCCGCCAAGCCCGAGACGGGCGCGGACCTCCTCGAGCGAGAGCCCCTCGATCCGGAGCCGCTTGCTTCGCCGGTGCTCGCCGGAGATCAGCGCGACCGCCCGCCGGGGAACGTCGAGCTCCCGCCCCCATTCATCTCAGGAGATCAGCCAGAAGCCGGTAGATCTCCTTGCGCTCCCCGGCCCTCACGACGAGCACGTAGAGTCTGACGTCCTCGATCGTGTAGACGACGCGCCAGTCGCCGACTCGGACTCGCCAGAATGTCGCGCGAGTCCCGCTGAGCTTCTTGCAGCCGGGCGGGCGAGGATTGGTCGCGAGCGCCTGGACCGCCGCGAAGACGCGCGCCCTGAACCCTGAATCGGCTATCGAGGCGATGGGCTCAAGTGCATGCTTGCGGTCGAGCTCGACCGTGTATGTCCTCGGCTTCGGCGCGAGCCGCGGCGGCGAGGGCTTGCCCTTCCTCCCCTTGCGCTTGCTCACAGTCCCAGGAGCTTCTCAGCCTCTTCGAGCCTGACCCGCGGCCCCTTCTCAGCCAGAGCCTTCTCCGCGAGCAGAACGTCCAGACGGTCCTCGAGAGCCTCCAGGAGTTCCAGGTCCTTGTAGGAGATCAGGGCAGCGGCCGGCTTGCTGTTCTTCTCGATGACCAGGCGCTCGCCTCCGTGGCGGACGCGTCCGATGTGCTCGGAGATGTTCTCGCGAAGCTGGGTCGCGGACACGGAAGGGTGCTGGGGGCGGTCGTTGAACATCGAAACTCCTGACGCAAAAATGTACATTTTGTACGCCCTGAGTGCAACCCCTCTCTATGGGAGTGGCTCACTACGACCTCGCCACCCCCATCGCTGTCGTGCAGGCCGGTGGCCGTCCAGCACCGCCTGGGCCTTCTAGCCGCGACCGGCGGCATGGATAGAAGAGGGTGGGCTTGGGTTCGTGCGCTACCTTCTCAGGGAAGTGCACAGGCTTCAGCTCGCGCCGCTTGCTGCAGCCTTGCTGCCGAGCTCGTCAGAAACGCCGAAGGGGTCGGAAGCGAGCGAAGGAAGACCTCGTGCTTCCGACCCCTTCCGAGTGCGCGCGATGAGGGAGTCGAACCCACGACCTTTGGCTCCGGAGGGGGCGCCCG
>CAVZMH010000004.1:0-22100 GCA_963776345.1 uncultured delta proteobacterium
CACTGTCGCTCGACGAGTGCCAGCCCTCGTTCTGGCAGACGGGCCTCACGAGTGCCAGCGCAACCCCTCGGAATTGCTGGACCCGGGGGTGCACGGGTGCCGCCAGGGTTGCTAGCCTTGGGGGAGCATCGATGGATCTGGTCGCGGTCACGTCGCTGAAGCAGTTCTTCAAGTCCCTTCTGGACGAGGCGCTCGGGCAGACCGGGCTCGACGTCGCCGAGGTCACCGAGTTCTACCTGGCCAACCTCCTGGCCGAGTTCGCCGCCGCCGACCGGCTGTTCGCCCCCGACGAGCCGGGCGGCGCCGGGGAACCGCTCGCTCTGCTGTACCACCGGGCGCAGGCCGCCGAGCGCGAGGAGCGCATCCGCATCCTCCGGCGGCTGGGCGACGTCTCGCTCTACAAGGCCGGGTTCTTCGCCGGCGCGCTGCGGGACAGCGTGGTGGGGCAGGGCTACACCATCGACATGGGTCGGGCGGCGTACGGCCAGGTGGCGGCGCTCTCCCGCGGCGGCTTCGCCCACGTGTACGACGAGCTGGGCCGAAAGTTCCGGCCGCTGGTCGAGGTGCTGGAGGGAATCGCCGCCCGCTCCTCGGCGCGCAGCTCTCCGTCGGGCGCGCTCCGGGTCTACGAGTCCTGGCGCCGCACCGGGAGCGACACCCTGGAGGGCGTCCTGGTCGACGCGGGCCTCCTCAAGCCCGGCGGAGGGCTCCCCAACTGAAGCTCGTCGACGAGGTCCAGGATCAGCTCGAGGCCATCTACGACATCGAGTGTCCGAGGGCCTCGGCGTTCCTCCTCCGCCCGGAGGACGCTGCGCTGCTTCGCTCTCCGGCGTCCGACGAGGAGCTCTGGGTCCACGAGGGCGAGGACGGGCTCGAGGTCGGGCTCTATTACTCGGCCGCGCTCCGGACTCACCTCGGGGAGCGGTCGCTGCGCGAGACGGGCTGGCTCGCGCCCGGGCTCGACGCGTACTGCCGCCTCGCCGAGGGCGTGAGCCACTTCCTCTACCTGGCCCGCTCCGCAGCGCTCGACCGGCGGCTCTCCATCCTCGAGCTCGAGGTCCAGGCCGAGGTCGACAAGTTCGCGAGCCTGGCCCTCCACCGCTGGCCCTCGCTCCAGGGCGCGTCCGCCCGGGAGCTCCACGCCCGGCTGTTCCGGGACGTCTCGTATCGCCCTGGGCTGGGTCCCGAGGAGCGGTTCCGGTACGCCGAGGCCAACCGGCTGGCGGCGCTCTTCACCGCCCGGCTCCTGGCCCACGTGATGACCCGACGGCTGGACCGGCTCCTCGAGGCGCTGAGGTACGCTTACCGGCTCGGGGCGGAGGCCAAGCTGCAGCACCTGGCGCGCGCGGCCTGAGGCTCCTGCTACAGTCCGCCCTGTTGACCGTGACGAAGCTCTCTCTCCTCGCGGTGGACCCCGACCTCGCGTCGGCCCGCGCGCTTTCCGAGGCCTTCAACCGCGCCGACTTCGCCTTCCGGGCGGTCCCCGACGTCGGGCGCGCGCTGGCCGTGCTCCGCTCGAGCCAAGTCGACGTGGTGCTGGCGGTGGGGAATCTGAGCACACCGCTGGTGTCCCAGCTCCTCGGGGCGCTGGCTCACGACGCGACGCTGTCGCGCCTCCCGGTGGTGCTGCTCGGGGAGGAGGCCGGGGACGCCCCCCTGGTGACGGAGATGCGGACCGGGGTGGTGGAGATGCTGCTCCGGCCTTTCCAGCCCTTCGAGCATCCGGACCGGGTCCGTCAGGTCGTGGCCGAGCTGCCCGAGCGCACCGGCCGGGTGGTCGGCTTCGAGGCGCTGCGCATGGTGGAGCACATCCAGCGCACCTTCCGCTCGGGCGCCCTGAAGCTGAACCCGGGCACGCCCGGCGAGAGCCAGGCCCTCTTCACCCACGGCGTGCTCCGCGGGGCGAGGCACCGGGAGGCCCGCGGCGAGGTCGCCCTGGCGGCCATGCTGGCCCTGCCCCGTGCCCCGTGGGCCTTCCTCGAGCTCAGCGGCCAGGGAGGCGAGGGCACCGGCGTCGCCATTCACCTGGACAAGACGGCCCCGGAGCCTCCGCAGCCCATGGAGGAGAGCGGGTACGACATCCTCCCCGAGGTTGGCCCGGAGGTGCTCCTCGCCGAGGGCAGCGCGCCCCTCGACGTGGACGGCGAGCAGCTGGTCATCGAGGGGGTCACCCCGACGCCGGCGCCCCCGCATGTCCCCATCCTCCTGGTGGACGACGACGAGGAGCTGTGCCGGATGTTCGGCGCGCTGTTCCGGCGGAAGGGCTTCGACGTGACGGTGGCCCAGGACGGGCTCGCCGGGTACGAGGCGGCGGTCTCGGGCGACTTCGAGCTGCTCATTGCCGACCTCAACATGCCGAAGATGGACGGCTGGGGGCTCCTGCGCCTCATCCGGGACGACTACCGGACGCGCGAGCTGCCCTTCGCGATGCTCAGCTGCCAGGACCACTACCGCGAGTCGCTCAAGGCGCTCGACGCCGGGGCGCAGGCCTATTTTCCGAAGACGCTTCGGCTCGAGGCGCTGGTCAGCCAGGTCCAGTCGGTGCTCCAGCCCCGGCAGCAGGCCAGGGCGCAGATTCCCCAGGGGACGCTCAGGAGCATCCCGGTGGGGCAGCTCGGGGTGCAGTGGGTGCTCCGGGAGCTGGCCGCGGCGGGCGTCACCGGCACCCTCCGGGCCCGGGACAGCTGGGCGACGTACGAGGTCGCCTTCCGCGAGGGACGGGCCATCCACGCCTCGGCGCAGACCGGCTCCCACCAGGCGCTCGGGGAGCGGGCGCTCAACGCCTTCGTCGCCAGCCGCTGTACCGACGCGACCTGGAACCCGACCGAGCCGGGTCCGCGGCAGACGCTGATGCTGCCCGTCCCGGAGCTCCTGGTCCGGGCCACCCAGCTGCTCAACGACAACGCCCGGCGGCTCCGCGACGGCCTGATGGTCAACCCCATCGAGATCCACGTGAACCCCGAGCTGTACGAGGTCTACGTCCGGAACGGGCCGCAGCAGTGGCTGCCCGCGGCGAAGCTCCTCTGCGAGCAGGGGCTCCCCCCGCGCGAGGTCCTGGCGCGTCTGGACGATTCTCCGGTCGAGCTGGAGGAGGTTCTCCGCGACCTCATCCGCCGGGGCGTGGTCTCGCTGAGCGCGCCGCCGGCGTGAGGCGGATCAGAGCGGCGGCCTGGCCGCGGAGGCGTCGTACTTCCCGGACAGGGTCTCGCGGACGTCGCGATCGAACTTCACCCGGCCGGTGGCCACCTCGCGAAGGGACAGCACCGGCGGCTTGTTCTTCGAGGTCTCGATGAGTGGCCGGGCCCCGGCCATCAGCTGACGGGCTCGCTTCGCGGCGAGCAGCACCAGGGCGAAGCGGTTGTCGACGAGGGGGAGGCAGTCTTCGACTGTGACGCGGGCCATGCTCGGAGATCCTCGAGAAATTCGCCCCCCGGGGGGCCAGGCAAGGTGCAGGACGTAACGGGAGCGCCGGGGGGGTGTCAAGACGGGGGCGAGGCCCGGCTCCAGCAATCGGGTCCGGGCCGAGCTGCACGTCGGCCGTGGCGGTGGTGTCGACCGTGCCTGCTCGGCAGGGCTCGCGCGAGGGCAGGACGCCCGCTGGCTTTTCCACCGGTCAGGGCCCGTTCCTCATTCTGGTCGAGGTCCGAGCCCGGGTTGTCCCGGCGCCCCACCCGGGAGGATGCTCCCCACAGAGCAATGGACTTCTTCCAGGAACCGCCGCGTCTCGGGAACCAGTACGACGGCGACCTCCTGCTCCGGAGCTGGCTGGAGCGCACGCTGCCCGAGCCGGTGCGACGCGCCGTCGCGCCCGAGCTGCGCGAGATGGGCGAGCTGGCCGCGACCACCCTCCTCGCGCTGTCGACGCAGGGGCGCCGGGACGAGCCGCAGCTCGTGCCCCACGATCCGTGGGGACGCCGCATCGACGAGATCCGCGTCCCGGAGGCCTGGCGCGCCTTCGCCCGGGTCGCGGCCGAGTGGGGTCTGGTGGCCATCCCTCACGAGCGCGCGCACGGGGCCTTCTCGCGCATCCACCAGGCGGCGCTGATCCATCTCTTCGCGCCCTCGACCTCCATCTACTCCTGCCCCCTGGCGATGACCGACGGCGCGGCGACGACCTTGCTCGCCCACGGAAACACGGCGCTGGTCGAGCGGGCGGTGCCGCGGCTGACCAGCCGGGACCCGGCGCGCGCCTGGACCAGCGGGCAGTGGATGACCGAGCGCACCGGCGGCTCCGACGTGGGCCAGAGCCTGACGCGGGCGGTGCGCGACGGCGCGTCGTGGCGGCTCCACGGGAGCAAGTGGTTCACCTCGGCGACCACCAGCGAGATGACGCTCACCCTGGCCCGGCCGGAGGGGAACCCGGGCGGCGGGAAGGGGCTGGCCCTCTTCTACCTGGAGCTGCGCGGGCCGGACGGCGCGCCCAACGGGGTGAAGGTGCTGCGGCTCAAGGAGAAGCTCGGGACGCGGATGCTCCCCACGGCCGAGGTGGATCTCGAGGGGACGATCGCCACGCCGGTGATCGGCCTCTCGGATGGCGTCCGGGCCATCGCCCCGATGCTGCAGATCACCCGGACGTGGAACGCGCTCTGCGCGGTGTGCTCGATGCGGCGAGGCATCGCCCTGGCGCGCGACTGGGCCGGGCGGCGCTCGGCCTTCGGCGCGCGGCTCGCGGACAAGCCGCTTCACGTCCAGACGCTGGCCGAGCTCGAGGCGGAGTACCAGGCGGCGTTCCTGCTCACCTTCCGGGTGGTGGAGCTGCTCGGCCGGGTCGAGGCGCAGGAGGCGACGGAGGCGGAGCGGCGCCTGGCGCGGTCGCTACAGCCGGTGGCGAAGCTGGTCACCGGCAAGCAGGCGGTGGCCCACGCCAGCGAGGTGCTCGAGGCCTTCGGCGGCGCGGGCTACATCGAGGACACCGGGCTGCCGGCGCTGCTCCGGGATGCGCAGGTGCTGCCCATCTGGGAGGGGACCACCAACGTCCTCTCCCTCGACCTGCTCCGCGCGCTCGCCGGCGAGGCCGGGCTGCGCGATGTCGACGCCGAGGTGAACCGGGCGCTCGGCGCGGCCACCGATGCGGCGCTCACCCCGGTCCGGACGCGCGCCCGGGCGTTGATGGACGCCGCCGCCGCCTGGTTCCGATCGGCCCACGACGCCGGCCCCGCCCAGCTCGAGGGCGGCGCGCGGCGGTTCGCGCTCGCCGTGGGACGCGCCCTGCAGCTCGCGCTCGCGGCCGAGCACGCCCAGTGGCAGCTCGGGCGGGGCGACCGGAGCGGCGTCGCCGTCGCTCGGCAGCTGGTGGCCCTCAGCCCGGTGCCCGACCTGGTCGCCGTGCTCTCGGCCGACGAGGCGCGGACGGCGGCCGGGCTGCGAGAGCTGAGGCTCAGAACCGGTAACCCACCCCGAGCGCCACCCGGACCGCGAACGACGGGCCGAAGCTGGAGGTCGTGGTGGCGGTCGACTCGTTCTTGAACAGGTACGTCGCGCCGGCCACGGTCAGGTAGATGTACGTGCGGGCGCCGAGGTCCCGGCTCACCGACACCGCCGGGGTGAGCTGCAGCGCGGCGGTGGTCCGGGGCGGCGCGATGCCGGACGTGCTGAAGGACTGGTTGAGCAACGCCGCGCCGATGGTCAGCCCGACCTCGATGGACACCGGCGCCAGGTCCCAGACGTGCGACCCCTGCAGCTCGACGTCGAACTGGTCGGTGGTGGCCTGGAGCCCGCCGTTGGTGTAGCCGGTCCGGCACCAGGCGACGCGCGGGACGAGGGTGATGGGCCGGAGCGCGATGGCCAGACCCACCGCCACGCCCGGGCAGAGCCCGGCATCGCTCACCAGCGAGGTCCGCATCCGTGCCTCGGCCTCCAGCGAGAGCACCGAGTCCCGGCTGCCCTCGCCCTTGCGCACCAGCCGTGCGTAGGCCGTGCGCTGCAGCGTCGACTCGTCCACCGTGGCCGTGGAGCCGGGGGCGACCGCCACCGTCCCCTCGAGCAGCACGTCCGACCCGCGCCCGCGAACGAAGTAGCGGCCGGCCCGGAGCGACAGCCGCCGCACCCGGTCCGCGCTCGCCACCTCGCCCACCACCGCGCCGTCGGCGCTCTCCTGGAAGAGGAGCCAGTTCTTCCCGGGCGGCAGATCGAGCCAGGCCCGGGTCGGCGAGCGCGCATCCAGCGTGGCCAGTACCAGAATCCCCCGCGCCGCGCAGGTCGTACTGGAAGGTGGGGTGCTGCGTCCCGGCGAGGGTCCGGCTCGAGGCGCGGAGCGTGGTCTCGTACGCGTACCGGTAGGCCTCGTCGAGCGTCACCCGCCCATCGCTGTTCTCGTCCGCCGCGCCGAGGAGCCCCGAGAGGAGCGCGTGGGTGAAGAAGCTTCCCTTGAGCTCGTCCGACTCCTGGCTGTCCTCCGACGCCGAGCTGGAGGTGAGGAAGACGGCGCCCTCGCCGGCCACCCGCTCGCCGAGCCGGATCTCGAAGGGAGGGATGGGCGTGCCGCCCTTCACCCGGGTGAGCGCGCCCGAGCGGCAGGCGTCCAGCACCAGCAGCCGGAAGGCCGCGGCGGATCCGCGCACCAGCTGCTCCAGCTCGCCCAGCTCCAGCCGGCTGCTCCCGAGGTGCAGCGCCCCGGCGTCGGCGTGGCCCGAGTAGTAGACCAGGAGCACCGTGGAGCGGCCCGCGGTGCGGACCCGCTCGTTCACCGCGATCAGCGCCCGGCGCACGGTGTCCGCGTCCTTCCCCTGGAGCAGGACGGTGTTCTCGGGCCGGACGCCGCCGACCTCCTGGAGCACCGAGGCCACGCGTGCCGCGTCCATCTCCGCGTAGCGCAGCGGCAGGTCGGGCCCTTGCCCGAGGTTGTTGCCCACCACCACCGCGTAGCGCTCCACGTCGGCCAGCGCGGCCGTGGGCAGCAGCAGCGCCAGCGCGGTCAGCGCTTGACGAAGCTCCACCGGAGACCCTGGCAATCGGTGGGCAGCGGCGCCGCGTCCTGGGCCTGCTGCAGCGCGAGCCGGATGGGCTCCAGCTCCACCGGCGCGGTGCAGAACAGGCCCAGCAGCCGCTCCTCGCCGGTGGTGGCGTCGAGGCGCGTGCCGAGCGGCAGCGGCACCTCGGCCCCGGCCGGCACCTCGGCCGCGCGGGGGCCCTGGGGGAAGTAGACGGAGGCCCTGCCCGCCGGGTCGAGGCTGAGGACCGCGACGAAGGCCGGCGCCGGGGTGCTCACCGCGAAGCGCACCGCATCGCCCGGGGCGACGCTCTCGCCCGGGGCCGCGCGGCGCACCTCGTCCCCGTGCTGGACGTACATGACCAGCCCGACTCCGGCCCCCTTGCGGCGCTCGCCCGTGCCCTCGGTCCGGAGCATCAGGAGGACGGAGGCGGCCAGGGCCAGGCCGAGGCCCGCGGCGGCGGCGGCTCTGGGCACGGGGCGGCGCAGCGGCGGCCGGGCCAGCAGCGCGGCGGGGAGGGGCAGGGCGCGAACCTCCTCGCGCACGCCCCGCATCCCGGCCACCGCGGTGCTGCAGGCGGCGCAGGTCGAGAGGTGCGTGCCGACGCTCTCGGCGTCCGCCGGGTCGAGCTCGCCCATCATCCACCGGTCGAGGCGCAGGGAGGAGAGGCAGGCATTCCAGCTGAGGGGGGTGGTGGCGAGGTTCATGCGGTCTGCTCCGCGCGGTCCCAGAGGCCCTGGGCGCGCTCGAGGAGGTAGCCCACCTGGCGCCGGGAGCAGCCGAGCAGCTCGGCGACCTCGGCGTGGGTCATCCCGTCCAGGTGGTGGTAGACGACGGCCGCTGCCACGTCGTCGGGCAGCAGGGCCAGGAGCCGGCGCACCTCGGCGGCGGCCTCGCCGCGGGGACCTCCGGTCTCGGCCATCCCGGGGTGGACGTGCAGCTCGAGCACCCGGGCGCCGGTGCGCGCCTTCCGCAGCTGGTTCAGGCAGTGGTGGGTGGTGGCCTGGTACAGCCAGCCGACGATCGACCCGGCCGAGCGGATGGCGTCGGGGTTCCGGACCAGCGCGGTGAAGATGTCTTGAAGCGCCTCGCGCGCATCGGCCTCGCTGCCGAGCAGCGTCCGGGCGCGCCGGAGGACCACGTGCCCGTGCGAGCGGTACAGGCCGGCGATGGCCGGGGCGTCGAGGATCATGGGCAACCCGCGTCCGGCCCGCCCAGGCTTCCACCGAGCCGGAGCACGATGAGGTCGTCCACGGTGGTGGGCTGCAGCCGGTACGGCGCCTCGCAGTACGCCCGGGCCGTCCCCGGCGCGTCGGTGCCGTCGTCCTGGACGCCGCGGCGGACCAGCTCGGCGACGCACGCCTCGAGCTGGGCCGGGGTGAGGCAGCCCGAGACCGGGAGCACGCGCACCAGGTGGTACCCCGTGCCGAGCGCCCCGCCCAGCCACCACTCGGTGAGCGAGTTCGGCGGAACGTCGGACTCGAGGTACATCACCCAGTGGTCCGCGTCGTAGGTGTAGCTGGCGTTGAACGCCGTGGGCAGGCTGGGCACCTGCTGCGCGGACAGCCCGTACGGGACGGCGGCGGCATTGGCGCGGGCCCAGCGCGGCGCCCCGGTGGCGAGCGCGCGGAACGCGGCATCCGGCGGCGGCGTGTAGAGCCGGAGGATGAAGCTGGCCGGGAAGCCGGAGGTGACCGGCGCCCGCGTGGCGAGCTCCTGGTCCTCGGTCCCCGGAGGCGGCCCACGCTGCCAGAGCATCGCCGCCTCGAGCGGAGGCAGCGCGCCCGTGCTCTCGACGCGGCCGCGCAGGGTGACCAGTGGCTCGCCCTGGTAGCCGGGGTCGGTCTGGGCGTCGCAGGCCACCAGCGCCGCCACCGCGACGCCGGTCAGTGCCGCCGCGCGCGTCATCAGTAGGCGAGCGGCGGGAACTTCACGGTCTGCAGCCACGCCGGCAAGCTTGCCACCTTGGCCGAGCGCACGCCCGCGTCGCTGATCGCGTAGACGAACTGTCCGTCCGCGGAGTCGGCGAGGATGCCGCGGCGGATCCACGGCGACCAGCTCCAGCTCCAGCCCTCGCCGGACCAGGTCTGGTAGACGTCGGCCATGGAGAGGCTCCCCAGCGCCTGGATGCCGCTCGCCGGGTCGACCTGGAAGAGCCGCAGGTCGGAGACGAAGTTGGTGTTCCCATAGTCGGCGAAGGGGATGGCGAGCATCTTCTGCGCGGGGAGCCAGGTGAACGCCTTCGGATCCCACAGCGCGTCCGAGTACGACCAGCCCTGACCCACCAGCTGGACGGCCTGCACCGTGGGCGCGGCGAGGTCGGTCACGTCGAGCAGCGCCACCTTCAGCTGCATCATCCCGCCGGTGCCCGGCTCCCGGCCGATGCCGAGGAGGTGCGTGTCGTCGATGGGATGGAGGTAGGAGATGAAGCCGGGCATCTGCAGCTCACCCACCTTGGTCGGGTGGGCCGGGTCGGTCAGGTCGAAGGTGAACAGCGGATCCACCTGCCGGGCGGTGATGACGAAGCCGCGCGTGCCGACGAAGCGCGTGCCGAAGGTCTGCTCGTCCGCGCCGTAGTCGTCGGTCTTCCCGGTGAGCTTCAAGGATCCCGCGTTGAGCCTGAGGACCGAGATGCGGTTCGAGGCCTTCAAGGTGCCCCAGGTCGTGCCGTCCGCCACCCGGGTGGTGAGGTGGGTGGCCACGCGGAGCGCGCCGCTGAACTCGTCCATCCCGTACTGGTCGCGCACCGTCCCCTCGACGGTCCCCGAGCCGAGGTACGGAGCGCGGTCCGGATTCGCGCAGGTCGAAGGCGTGCACGTACGTCGCGTCGCTCTGCCCGGGCTCCGGCCACCACCACCAGTGGGCGGTGGCCACGTAGAGCGTGTCCTTCGAGGCGTAGATCGTCCCCGGCTCGGCGAGCACCGCGGTCCGGCTCTTCAGCGAGTCGGTGGTGAGGTCGACCGTGGCCACGGTGAGCAGGCCGGGACGGGTCGGGGCGGTGCTGAGCGCGAAGTCGCTGCAGTTGTAGCTGATGGGCGTGGTGCTCCCGCCGGGGATGCGGACCTCGCCCTTCCGGAGCCAGTCCTCGAGGGAACGGCCGCGGATCAGCGCCTCGTTGGCCGCCTCCAGCGCGTCGAAGGCCTTGTTCCGGTCGTCCGTGCTGGCGCCGGGCGCGAGGTCGGGCCAGTACTTGAGCCCGTCGGGGTACGGGAAGGTGTCGGACATCACCAGCCGCACGCGCTGATCGATGCGCCGGGCGGACTGGTACGAGCCGGGGAGGAGGATCTGCGCGGTGACCTTGGGATTGGACATGTTGGTCACGTCGACGGTGGTGATCTCCGTGACGTCGCTCGCCCAGTAGCCGCAGAAGGCCAAGGCGTCCCCCGGCCCCACCGGCGCGCAGATCGGATGCGTGCCCTCGATCGCCCGGGGGATGTAGACGTTGCTGAAGACCACCACCTGGTTCCCGGCGAGGAACATCTCCCGCGGCCAGCCGTCGATCGCCAGGCTCGCCGTCTCGGCCATGGCCTGCGGAGGCCACGAGGAGAGGAGGTGCAGCCGGCCGCCGGCGAGCACGGCGATCCGCGTCCCGTCGTTCTGGACGAAGTCCGCCTCGTCCACCCCGGCGACCTGGGTGTTGGTGGTGCTGACGCTGGTCGGGCCCGCGCCCGGAGTCGCGGCGACCGGGCCGGCGCCGGCGCCCACCGGCACCCCGCCCACGCCGATGTAGACGTCGCCCTTTCGGATCTGCTCGATGTTGCTCTTCATCTCGAGCACCAGCGCGTCCTCGATCGCCGACTCGAGCTGGCTGCAGCTCGTGACCTGGGTGAGCCGGGGGCTGCGGTCGACGCCCAGGGGGGTGGGGATGGGGTTGCTCGACGAGCTCGAGCACGCGGCAAGGAGGCAGAGAAGCGGGGCAGCCAGGGCTGAACGGGTCATGCGGATCTCCAGGAATGCTCTTCGCACAGCCCCTTGGACCCCGAGCGGCCCATTTGTGGCAAAGCCCCGGAAGGTCGTACCCCTACCTACCCCTCGGGGAGCCGGGCGACGTGCAGCCATCGGCCCGCGCCGGGGTCAGATCCCCGCGTCCGCGCCGGCAGGGGACGCCGGCGGCGGGAGCGGGAGCAGGTCGGCCGGCCGGCTCGGGAAATCTCTGAGTCGCGCCGGGTCGACGATCACCACGCGGCCGCGATCGTCGCGGACGAAGGTCCCCGCGGGCTTCTTCGCCGGTCCTCCCAGGGCGATGCTCCCCAGCGCCTTCCCGTCCTTCCCCTCGAGGGTGACGGTGCGGGCGGTCGGCCCCAGGCCGGTGGCCTTGGCGTCGGACGGCAGCCTCTCGTCCGTCGCCTCGGCGCGGAGCGACGTCAGGCCGTAGAGGAGGGAGCTCGCCTTGAAGCCCTCGGCCACGCCCTCGGTCGGGGCGCGGAGCCGCCAGCTCTCCGCTCCGCCGTCGGCCGGGCGCTCGCGCTCCAGGACCAGGGCCTGCGCACCGGTGCCGAGCCGGATGCGCGTGACGTCCTCGGGCTTCACGTGGAGCACGGTGCGGTCGCGCAGCTCGGCCGGGCTCTTGTCGAGCGCGGCGAGCGCGCTCCGGGGGACCTCCGCCAGCGCCGACCCGAACTGGTCCTCGCGGAGCGCATAGACCGGGTCGGTGTCGCCCTTGCCCGCGGCGAGCCGCACCCGCACCGTCTCGGTGGTGCCGCGGTGAAACGTCGCCTCCACCGCCGGCTTCTCGACGCCGGTGCGCTTGCGCTCCGCGGGCGAGTCCGCGAGGTAGCGGGTGGCCTTGGTCCCGCGCAGCGTGCCCAGCCAGCTGGAGATGGCGTTGGTGTCCGCCTCCTCCTTCACCGGACGGACGAAGGCGTACGGCTGCCCGGGCTCGCGCGCCACGGCCCAGTCGTGCGTCTTCCCGCGGACCTCGATGCCGGTCACCCCGAGGTCGCGGACGGCGAGCAGGTCGCGGTCGCGGAGGTCGAAGGTCCCCTTGTCCAGGCTGGCGCGCGTCGAGGCGTCGACGGCGTAGACCTTCGGATCTCCCTCGCGCTGGAGGTAGGCGCTCGCGTCGTAGGGGTTCTCGACGCCGAGGCGAACGGTGAGCGGCGGCACGCCGTCGGCCGAGGCGGTGACCTCGACGGCCGGGTGGTCGAGGCCGAACGCCTTGAGAGCTTCCGCCGTCGGCTTCTCCTCCACGGTGGACCGGATCCGCGCGTACTGGAGCGCCCCCACGATGGCCTCGGCGGTCTGCACGTCGGCCGCGGTCCTCAGGGGCCTGGTGACGACCCAGGACTGGTCCGGGAGCCGGGCGAGCTCGGTGGTCTCGCCCTTCGCCTTCACCACCAGCCGATCGTAGCGGACCTGCTCGGTGCCGCCGTCCGGCCGGGACACCGGCTGCACCAGCCGCTCGGCGGCGCGCTTCTGCTCGGCCTCGCGCTCCTCGCCCTTCATCACCCCGAGGTAGGCGTAGAGCCCGAGCCCCAGGGCCACCACCGCCGCCCCGAGCAGCGTCCAGAGGTTCTTGCTCCTGGCGCTCATCTCACTTGTTGCGGCGGTTGAGCCAGATCGCCAGGCCGACGCCGAGGAGCCCGAAGGGCACCAGGTCCGTGGCCAGGAAGCGGATGCGGGCCAGCCGCGGCGCGTCCAGGTCGATGGTGGAGATGTCCCGGTCCGGCGGGCGGATGGTGATCTTCTGCACCTGGCTCGTCGCCCAGGCGAAGGCGTTCATCACCATGTTCCGGTTGGGCTCGTCGCCCCAGTTCGGGTCGACCAGGATCTCCGAGTCTCCGAACGCGACCAGCCGCATCTCGTCGTTCCGCTTCCCCTCGGCGCTGCCGACGTTGCGGGTGGACTGGAGGATGAGCGGGATGCTGCCCGCCTTGTCGCCGCTCTGGCGCTGCGGGTTCTCGGTGGGCGTCTTCACCTCGAAGCCGTTGGGGGAGGTGAGGAGCACCGGAGCGACCTGGGTGCCCTCGGCCAGGCCCTCGTGCAGCGCGGTCAGGCCGCGCACGGTCGGGAACTGGAGGTTGTACTGGGCCTTCTTGAGGTCGCGCGCCAGCTCGGTGTCGCCGAAGAAGTGCGAGACCACGAGGTACGGGCTGTCGATGGCGTAGACGTCGTCGGCCACCAGCCCCGGGTCCACCTGGATGCCGTAGCGAGCGAGCAGGGCGTCCAGGCCGGGCTCGGCGGCGGTCTCGGCGAAGTAGAGCATCCGCCCGCCCTGCTCGAGGTACTTCCCGAGCTGCTCCGCCTCCGCCTTCCCGAACTTGCTCCGCGCGCCGGCCACCACCACCAGCGCCGCGTCCTTCGGGATCTCCTTGCCGTCGGCGAGGTTGATGGTGCTCGGGACGTAGCCTTCCTGGAGCAGCGTCTTCCGCAGCTCGCTCAGCGATGCCGGGTCCCGCGGCTGCGACGGCTCGAGCGGCCACTCGCCGTGGCCGGTGGTGAAGTAGATCTTCTGCTCGCCGACCGCATTCAGCTTGATCAGCGCGTTGGTGAGGTCCTGCTCGGTGACCCCGTTGGAGACCGAGACCGTGGTGTGGTTCTCCTTGTCCCCGGCGCCGCGGGTGAGGACCAGCGTCGTCTGCCCCTCGCGGAGCTGGTACTTCTGCGCGAGGTCCGGGGCCTTCCGCGGGTCCTTGAACACCACCTCGAAGCGATCCGGCGCCTGCTCCCGGTAGCGCTGGAGCAGCCGGTCCACCTGCTCGTAGTCGGGGTCGCTCGGAGCGAGGAAGGCGTAGGCCCGCACCTTCTCCTTGAGCGAGCCGAGCGTCGTCTTGGTCTGGGGCGCGAGGGTGAAGATCTTCTTGGTGGTGAGGTCCCAGCTCTTCCCCTTCCTGGCGACCACGTAGTTCACGGCCACCAGCGCCACGAGCACCACCAGGACCGTGGCGATGGTCGACACCAGGTAGAAGGTGCTCCGGCGCGAGGCGAACTGGCCGAACTCACCGAGGTTGGTCGCGAAGTACGCCCCCACCAGGAGGACGCCCAGGATCGCCTTCACCGCCGCCATCCACGGCGAGCCGGTGGTCACGAAGTAGGTGTAGGGGGCCGAGAGCAGCGCCACCAGTCCCAGTGCCCCGAGGATCTTTCCCAGCGTTCGCAGGTTCATCGGTCAGGCCCAGCGCTGCGCTTCCACCGTCCGGTGGGTGAGCAAGAGGGAGAAGAGGATCACCGAGGCGAAGAAGACCACGGACTTGAGATCGAGCACCCCGCGGGAGAGCGTGGACAGCTGCGAGCTGAACGAGAGGTGGTTGGCGATGCTGCGCCATGGCTCCTCGGCGCTCTGGGCGAGGCCGCGCAGCAGCATCCAGGGAAGGAGAACCGCGAAGGTCAGGAACGCCGCGAGCATCTGGCTCTCGGTGAGCGCGGAGACGAACATCCCCACCCCGAGGCAGGTGGCGCCCCAGAGGAGGAGCCCACCGAAGCCGAGGGCCACGGTGCTCCACTCCAGCGCCGTCCCGGACTCGCTCGATCCGAAGAGCGACAGGGTGATGGGGAAGATGATGGTCAGGCCCAGCGTGGCCCAGATCACGCCGACGCCGCCGAGGTACTTGCCGGCCACGATCTCCCAGGGGCGCACCGGCGCGGTCATCAGGAGCTCGAAGGTTCGGTTGCGCTTCTCCTCGGCGAAGAGCCGCATGGAGAGGAACGGGGCCACGAACAGGGTGATGACCCCGATCACGTCCCAGAGCTGGACGACGATGCCGTCGGTCAGGTTCTTGAACAGGCCGTACTCGGGGGGGAGCCGCGCCCAGCCGTACACCCGGGCGAGCCCCTGCACCTCCTTGAAGGTGGCCAGGAGGTTGACGAAGAAGAAGGAGGAGATGCCGAGCATCGCGGTGAAGACCACGTAGGCCCACGGCGTGCTGAAGTAGATGCCCAGCTCCTTGCGGGCGATGGCCAGCGCGTTGCGCATGCGGGTCGTGCTCCGTCAGGCGGCGGCAGTGAGCTTGAGGAAGATGTCCTCGAGCGAGGTCTGGTCGCCCTCACCCAGCGCGTGGGCGAGCTTCTTGATCTCGTCGAAGGCCACCATCCGGCCCTGGTTGAGGATCAGCACCCGCTCGCAGGTCATGGTGACCTCCGAGAGAAGATGGGTGCTGAGGATGACCGTGTGCTGTCCGGCCAGGCCCTTGATGAGCTGGCGGACCTCGGCGCGCTGGCTGGGGTCGAGCCCCTCGGTCGGCTCGTCGAGGATGAGCACCGGCGGATTGCCCAGCAGGGCCTGGGCGATGCCCACCCGCTGCCGGTACCCCTTGGACAGGTTCTGGATGAGCCGCTCCATCACCTCGGACACGCCGGTGCCGTGGGCGACGCGCTCCAGCTCCGTGGCCATCTGACCGCGGCGGACGCCCTTGAGGGAGGCGACGAACTTCAAGTAGCCGCGGACCGTCATCTCCGGGTAGAGCGGCGGCGTCTCCGGCAGGTAGCCGATGCGACGCTTGACCTCGTAGGGCTCCTCGAAGACGTCGAACCCCGCGACCCTGACCGTCCCGCTCGAGGCGGGGAGGTAGCCGGTCAGGATCTTCATGGTGGTGGACTTCCCGGCGCCGTTCGGCCCGAGAAAACCGAGGATCTCCCCCTCGGGGACGCTGAACGTCAGGTCCTCCACCGCGATCCGGTCGCGGTACCGCTTGCTGAGCCCGGTGACCTCGATCATCGCCGTCATCTGACTGTCGTCCCTCTCAAGCGGGCGCGCGATACTATGGATGGGCACCGGTCTGTCAACACGCGGGGGACGACGGATCTTTCCGTGGCCCGGCCGGTGCAAAGCGATGGCCCCTGGAATGAGCATCATCGTACAGAAGTTCGGCGGCTCCTCGGTGGCCGACGTGGAGCGGATCCGCAAGGTGGCGGCGCGGGTGGCGGCCAGGCGGGCCGAGGGGCACCGGCTGGTGGTGGTGGTCTCGGCCATGGGCGACACCACCGACGAGCTGCTCTCGCTGGCCAAGAGGATGTCGGCCGATCCCCCTCGCCGTGAGCTGGACATGCTGCTCACGTGTGGCGAGCGCATCAGCATGGCCCTGCTCTCGATGGCGCTGCACGAGCTGGGCGTCCCGGCCATCAGCTTCACCGGGAGCCAGAGCGGCATCATCACCGACGACACCCATGCCCAGGCCCGCATCGTCGAGGTGCGGCCGGTGCGCATCCGCGAGGAGCTGGGGAAGGAGAAGGTGGTCATCGTCGCCGGCTACCAGGGCGTCTCGCGCAACCGGGAGGTGACCACGCTCGGCCGCGGAGGCAGCGACACCACCGCGGTGGCTCTCGCCGCGGCGCTGGGGGCCGAGGCCTGCGAGATCTATTCCGACGTGGACGGGGTCTTCTCCGCCGACCCGCGCGTCGTTCCCGAGGCGCGGAAGCTGGAGAGGCTGGACTACGGAACGGCGCAGGAGCTTGCCGCGGCGGGCGCGCGGGTGCTCAACGCGCAGGCGGTCGAGTTCGCCCGGAACGCTGGCATCGTCATCGACGCCCGGAGCACCCACGGCGGCGGGACCGGCTCGCGCATCGGCCCCGACCCGGCGCCGGTCCGGGCGGTGGCCAGCGACACCGAGGTCCGGGTGCTGGAGGTGCCGGACGGCCAGCTCGAGCCCTTGCTCCGGAGCCTCGCCGAACAGGAAATCCGGATCCGCCTCGTCGCCGGGACGCGCGACGGGGCAGGGCGGCTGCTCCTGGTCGTCCCTCTCCAGGACGTGCACGGGGTGGAGGCGTTCGACGCCGGAGCCCGTGCCCTCGGGGTCGAGCCTCGGCCCGGGCTCGGCACGGTGACCCTCGCCGGCCCGGGCGTGGGAACCGACAGCGCGGTCCTCGCCCGCTGTCTGGCCGCGGCCTCGGGGCTCGGGATCCAGGTCCGCGCGCTCCACGGCTCCCCGCTCCAGCTGACCTTCGTGGTGGAGTCGGCTCAGGTCCCGGAGCTCGCCCGCGAGCTGCACCGGGCGACCCGCTAGCCAGAGGCCGCCGTCCCCGGGCGCAGGTCGAGCTCGAATCCGAAGACCTCGAGATTTCCTTGCCGGAAGTCGAGCTCCGGGCTCCTCCGGAACCCGAGCTGCTCGTAGATCCGCCAGGCCGTCTGCATGGCCCTTGTGGTGTGCAGGACCAGTGCGGACCTGCCCAGCGCTCGCGCGCGCTCGATGCACCGGCCCGCCAGCGCCTTTCCGACCCCGTGGCCTCTCCACTCCGGCGCGACCGCCAGGAGCCGGATCCCCGCGGCATTCACCCGGGCGGTGGCGCTTCCTCCAGAGCCGTAGTGCGCCATGTCCTCGATGAGATCGGCGCTTCCCATGAGCTCGCCCGAGCGCCCGACCGCGGCGAGGATGCAGATGGCGGGGTTGCGGGCGCGTGCCGCCGCGTCCCGCACCATCGCGTAGTAGGCCGGTTGCTCCCGGGGGCCCGGCATGCCCGGCAGCGCCGCGTAGGCGTCGGCGACGAGCTCGCCGAGCGCCGGAAGCTCCTCCGGCCGGGCGCTCCGGACGGCGAAGTCGAGCGTGGAATCGCTGGTCATGGGAGGACCCAGGTAATCCGGATGCTCACCGTCCGGCGGTACGAAATCCGGACCGCCGATCGGGCCCCGACGGGGACGCCTGCGGCCCCGCGCAGCATCCAGCGTTGCCCGAGGATGTCGAGCGCGCGGGCGATGGAGCAGAGCTGGCCGTGGCCTGTCACGGCGCCGGGGCTTAGCCGAGATGGGCCGCGCCCGTCAGGGGGGAAGGCGCGGGTCGTCCTCGCAGAGCCCCGTCCCAGCCTGCGAGGAGCACGAGGCAGAGCGAACGCCGCGTCTCACGGCTCCGATCCTACTTGAGGCCATACGCCCGCCGGAGCAATTCCGGCGCGGTGAGCCCCGAGCTGCGAGCGGCGTCCACGTCCAGCCCGAGTCCGTGGCCACGCCCACGTCCGCGGATCCGGACGGTCTCGCCCTCGAAGACGCCCTCGGTCGGGCAGCTCGGGAGGCGGAGCGCGGCGCGGATCGGCTCGCAGGGAATGCGCTCGACGCCCTTCGGCCCCACCACTTCCAGCGCCCGTCCGTCCCCACCGAAGCGCTGCGCGTCGCCGAGCACCGTGCGCACCTCGGCCGCCGGACGCCGCCGCTCCCAGGTCTCGCTTCCACCGCGGAAGTAGGGGAGCCATTGATCGGTGGGCAGCTCTGGCAACGCCAGCGCCCGCCTCACCTCCGCGGTCGGCGTCGCCGTGCCGAGGAACACCTGGCAGTGCGTGGTGTCGCAGAGGGGCCGCCCCGGATGTCGCTCCACCCGTGCGTCGTGGGCGATGAGCTGCGCCAGCGCCACCCCGGCCTCGCCGCCGAGTCCGGCGTGCTCGGCGCCCATGACTCCCGAGACGTACCCCGAGAGCGTGGTGCGGAAGATGACCTCGGAGCCACGCCTTGCGCGTGCCTGGCGCGGGGTGCTCCCGGCCTCCGGCTGACGGTCCGGCAACGGGCGAAAGGAGAAGATGCCGGCGTAGGGCCGCGGCTGGCTCCCGGCGACTCGAACCTGCCACGCTCCTCCGGTGCAGAGGATGGCTCCGGTGCCGAGCGCGGCGCGGAGTGTCTGCCAGCCGGGAGGGAGCTCCTCGACCTGGCCCCCGCTGACCCGCGCCGCGCGTCCTCGGCACAGGACGCTCACTCGGTCCGGGCCGACGAGCCCGAACACCTGCACCTCGACGGCTGACTCGGCACGCGCACGCGCCGGGGCCGTGGCCTTCGGACCTCGCACCACCACCCGGTCGTCGTCGACGTCGAGCTGAAAATCGAGACCGGCCCGACGGGCGCCATTCCCCGCCTCGGCCTCGACCCGCACCGCCTCGGCGAGATCGCGCGCCCGGCGTGCCTCGGAGGAGGAATCGACGGCGAAGTCGTCCCCCGCGAGGATCTCACCGGAATGGCGCGAGACGACGCAGAGGTCGGTCCCTTCGGACAGAATCGAGCCGGGGAGCACGGACAGAGCCAGAGTGAGCGCGAACACACGCCCCGCCGGCGGGCCCGCCCGGGCGAGCGCCGCCCGGAGGAGCGCGGTGGAACGCACTACGACGCCGGGCGCACCAGCCGCCGCGTCGGACGCCCGTCTTGCTTGGTGCGCCGGAAGTCGTCGGTGCGCCCCGGGAGCGAGACGAAGTCGCACATCTCGCACAGCCGGCTGTAGATGCGCTCGCCGATCCGCTCCACCAGGAGCTCCTCGCGCTCCAGGGCCTGCTCCGGAGCCTGGAACCCGCGGGGGCCCGGCGACGGCGCGCGCTCGCGCTCCAGCGAGTAGTTGGTGGCGACGATGGTGGTGAGGCCCGAGTTGTAGCGGCGGGCGATCAGCTCGTCGAGCGTCTCCATCTCGAAGGGGCTGCCGCGGCCGCGGCCCAGCTCGTCGATGGCCAGCACGTCCGCGTCCACCAGGCGGGCGATGATCTCCCCGCCGCTCTTGCCGGCGTTGAAGCCGCGCCGGATGTCCGCGAAGAGGAGCGAGATCTCCCGGTACTGCGCCGAGGCGCCGCGCTCGAGGACCAGGTGCCGGAGCGTCGCCGACAAGAGATGGGTCTTCCCGGAGCCCACCCGGCCGGAGATGACGAACCCGCGCGCCGGCCGGTCGCGCCTCCAATCCTGCGCGACGCTCCGGGCGACGCCGAGCGCCTGTTCCAGCGCGGCGGTCTTCTCCTGGTCGTCTCCCTTGGCGCGGAAGGTGGCGAAGCTGCTCGTGGCGTGGTGGGCAGGGATGCCCACCACCGCGAACTGGTCGACCCGCTCGGCCAGAAGCCGGCACACACACGGGGCGAGCGCCTCGTAGCTCTTCACCCCGACCTTCTTGCTGAACTCGACCTGGCGCGAGGTGTAGACGAAGCCGCGGCCCTTGCAGTGCGGGCACGGCTCGCGGCAGCTGCACACCCGGGCGACGGCCCGCGCGCGCCGTCCCTCGCCGTCCCCCGGCCCGGGCTGGAGCTCGGCCTCGACCCGGTAACCGTCACCCCGGCACTCGGGGCAGCTGGAGGAGGCGGCGAGGGCTTCCATGTCGTCGTGCAGCCTCAGTCGCGACGTCCCCAGGTGCGAGGCATCGTGCCGCGCAGCGCTCGGGACCGAGGAACCGCGTCCTGTACCATCGATGGCCGCTGCGTGCGCAAGATGGACAAGCGTTCCGGGCGCGCGCGATCGATCGCCCGTTCCGTCGACGCTGACCGAATCCTCCGCGGCGACACGACGCGAGCCACGTTCCACCTGCTGCCCACAGGTCTTCCACCGGTTTCAGACACCGTCGCCCTCACCGCCGGCGCGAGTGCCGGCGCCCACCTTCCGGAGCCTCCAGGCGTCGATCTCGGCGTCCACCTCCGGGCGGCACGCACGCAGCGACCGGGGCGTCGCCCCCGCGGCCCCGTTCCACCGCGCCCGCTCGGCGGCCCGGAGCAGGCCCCGCGCCACCACCTCCAGCGGCACGCCCGACTCCGACCAGCGGCCGAGCAGCTCGCGGTCCAGCGCGCCCAGGGCCAGCCCGCGCCCCCGCACCACCGCGAAGAGCACCTCCACGCGCTCGGCAAAGGTCGAGGTGGGCGGAAGGAGACTCATTCCCCACCCCCCGT
Source organism: uncultured delta proteobacterium (assembly GCA_963776345.1). Classification (GTDB taxonomy): domain Bacteria; phylum Myxococcota; class Myxococcia; order Myxococcales; family Myxococcaceae; genus RPRB01. The sequence continues at coordinate 20,469 of CAVZMH010000004.1, forward strand.
GGAGCGGCCGGGCGACCGAGGGGCGGGCGAGGTTGACCTCCCGTCAGGAGGTTGAGGATGATGCGAGCGCAACTCCGAAGAAATTCCCAACACGATCAATGGCTTGCCCGCTCGTCCACAGTCCGGCCACGGCGCCCGGGCACAAGGGTCCGGAGTCCACATCCACATGCGACGCTCCCTCGTCCTTCTTCTGACGGTTCCCATGTTCGCGCATGCGGCCGACACCGGCCGCGCGCCCAAGGAGCAAACGCTCGGAAAGAAGGAGCAGACCACGCTGGACACGTCGCTGGCCGGCGACATCACGCGCAAGAAGGAGGACACCGGCGGCGCCCCGCTCGAGTACGACCAGTTCCAGCTCGGCGTCGAGCGGCAGATCTCCGACAAGCGCCGGTCGCAGATCGACTCGCTGCAGCGGATCATCGAGCTGTCGGGCGACTCGAAGGAGACCCCGGACCTCCTCTTCCGGCTGGGCGAGCTCTACTTCGAGGAATCGAGGGACTACTTCTTCCAGGCCAACCGGAAGGACGACGACCTCATCCGCGGCCTGGCGACCAAGGACGTCGCGCTTCAAGAGAAGTCGAAGAAGGAGAAGACGGCGCTGATGGTCCAGCGCGACGCCAACGCCAAGCTGGCGGTCAACCAGTACACGCAGATCGTCCAGCGCTACCGGGACTACCCGCGCACCGACGAGGTGCTCTTCTTCCTCGCCCACAACCTGATGGACCTGAACGAGGAGAAGAAGGCCCTCATCGCCTACGGCAAGCTGGTGAAGGACTACCCGAAGTCGCGCTTCGTGCCCGACGCATACCTGGCCTTCGGCGAGTACTACTTCAACAACAGCAAGGGCCGGCGCGACTGGCTGCTGAAGGCGCTCGAGGCCTACAAGTCCGCGGCCGGCTTCCCCGAGAGCTCGATCTACGGGTTCGCGCTCTACAAGCAGGGCTGGTGCCACTTCAACCTCAGCGACTACCCGAGGGCGATGGACCTCTTCAAGGCCACCGTCCTCTACGGCGAGTTCACCGGCGCCTCGGCGCTGGAGAAGCAGGGCGGCGCCAAGGGCAAGAACACGCTCATCCGCGAGGCCCGCAACGACTACGTCCGGGCCTACGAGCGCGCCGGGCTGTAGCCACAGCCGGCGAAGGAGAACTTCAGCACCGTGGCCAGCAACCCCGATGATCGCTTCGGGATGATGGAGCTGCTGGCGAGCCTCTACTACGACGCCGGCAAGGACACGGAGGCCGCCCTGGCCTACGCTATCCTGATCAAGGAGAAGCCGCTCATCGCCAAGACACCGGGCTGGCAGAGCAAGGTGGTCGACTGCGTGCTCCGCCGCGGCGACAAGAAGCAGACGGTCCAGCAGATCCGCAAGCTGGTGAAGGTCATCGGCGACGTCGAGAAGTCCGGGAACGTGAAGACCGACGCCGACCGGAAGGCCATGGCCTCGGCCAAGGACCTGTCCGAGCGGACCCTTTCCAACATCGCGGTCAACTGGCACATCGAGGGCCGGAAGACCCGCGACGACGACACCTTCGAGTACGCCAACGAGGTGTACGGCGACTACCTGGCCCTCTTCCCGGAGAACAAGAAGTCGTACGACCTGCGCTTCTACTGGGGCGAGCTCCTCAACGACTA
>CAVZMH010000005.1:0-42443 GCA_963776345.1 uncultured delta proteobacterium
GCGGGCTCAGGTCGTTGGGGCCCACCCGCTGGTAGTCCTGGACCACCTGGTCGGCCTTCCGCTGCAGCGTCTCCTTGAGCCCCTGGGCGGCCTGCTTCATCCGCTGGCGCATCTGGTCGCGGTAGCGGTCGCGCACGGCCTTGGTCTGCTCGGCCAGCTGCTTCTGCTCCTCGGTGGTGGACTTCAGCGCGTCGCTGAACTCGCGGTAGCGCTTCACCAGCTCGGGGTTGGCCCGTCCGCCCATGCTGCCCGCCGCCTCGTCCAGCCCCTTCTGCAGCTCGCTCATCTGCGCCTGGAGCTGCTGCAGCTTCGCCAGCGCCTCCTCGGTCTTGCCCTCCTTGAGGAGCTTCTCGATGTCCTCCAGCCCGCCCTGCATGTCCTGCTGCTTGGCCAGCTCGCGCATCGCCTCGACGTTGAAGTGCTCGTCGCGGATGCTCTTCTGCAGCTCGCCCATGCGCCGGGCCAGCTCCTCCATGCGCTTCCGGAGCGCGGAGACCTGCCGGAGGATCTTCTCTTGGAGCCCGGGGTCGCGGGTGCTCTGGAACTGCTCGATGAGCTTGGCCAGCTCGCGCTGGTCCCGGGCGAGCTGCCCGGCGAGCTCGCGCAGCTCCTCCAGACGCTGCTGGTCGAGCAGCGACTCGAGGTAGAGCGCGTCCTTCTCCAGGGCGGAGATCTCCTCCTGGACCACGCGGGTGAGCCGGCCGTCCATGTCCAGCTCGGTGCGGCGCCCGAAGAGCCGGATCCAGAGCTTGCGCGAGTCGGAGGTCGCCCGGACGCGGGACGCCACGTCCTGGCCCACGTGCTCCAGCGCGGCGACCAGGGCCTCGTTCCGGTCGCGCTCGCGGGCCAGGGCGCGCGCGGTGCTCACCAGGTCGCCCGCCAGCCCGAGCCCAGAGGTGTCCACCGGCTCCTGGGCCCGCACCTTGTCCTCGGACTTCCGGACGTCTCGATCCGGCCCCTCCATCCGGGTGGCGAGGTGCCCCAGCAGCCGTTCCCACAGCTCGGCCGCCCGGCGGAGCGCCTCCCGCCGGTGCTCCGCGGCGCTGTACACCACCAGCGTCTGCTGGCGGCTGGTGCCCTTCTGCGGGCCGTCCACGGCGTCGTTGTCCAGCGCCTCGACCGCGTAGCCGACCCGGTCCCCGGCGGTGAGCTTCAGGGCCGAGAGCGGCCACCGGTACTGCCCGGAGCTCTTCCGGCCGTCGTCGTGGGCGAGCCTCTGGCGATGGGTCTGCCCGTCGGGGTCCGTCCAGACCAGCGCCACGTCGGAGAGGCCGTAGTCGTCGGAGGCCTCCCAGCGGAGCAGCACCTCCTGGTCCGGGTCCACCTCCAGCTCGGCCCCGGGGAGCAGGATGGAGGCCTGGGGCGGGCCATCCGGCTCGACGGTGAGCGGGAACTCCGGCCCGCGCGCCACCTCGCGCCCGGCCCGGCCGGTGAAGACGACCGCGTACGTCCCGGGGGTCTGCAGCACCAGGCTGCCGCTGAGGTCGCGCCCGTGCTCGACGCGGAGGGGCACCACCGCGCCGCCGCTCAGCTGGAGGTGCGCGCCGACGACTTGCCGGTCCGCGCGCGTCCGCAGCTGGACCACCGTCCCCTTGGGGCCGGCGAGGTCGCCGGTGCTGGTCACCGTCCGGGGCGCCAGCCCGGTGTAGGCCGGGTACTGGTAGAGCAGCTCGAGCTCCGCGGTGATGGGCTCCCGCGCGCCTTGGGCTCCCGCCGCCGCCGCGGGCCGCAGCGCGACGAGCAGCGCCCGCATCCGGTCGGGCCAGAGGCCGCCCACCAGCCCCAGCGCCACCAGCGCCCCGAGCGCGATCGACCCCGCCCGGCGCACCGCCGCGCGATCCACCACGGCGTGGGCGTCCAGCGCCGCGGTCCGCGCGTCCACCGCCCGGAGGTGCGCGAACGCCAGCTCGGTGGAGAACGTCGGGTCATGGCCCATCGCCTGGCGGAGCTCGAGCGCGGCGAGGAGGTCCAGCGAGACGCCCGGCACCCGCCCGGCCACCAGGCGCGCGGTGCGGAAGGGGGTCCCCGCCGCCCGCGTCCAGTGCCTCCACACCCGCTCGGCGACCAGGCCGGCCGCGGCGAGCACCGCCCCCGCGAGGACCCAGCGAACCCCGCGGGGCCAGGCCTTGGCCAGCGCAGCGGCCAGCGCCAGCCCGAAGCCGAGGCAGGCCGATCCGAGCAGCGCCGACTCGAGGGCGACGGCCCGGGCCTGCCTACGGCGCACCGAGCGGAGGAAGCGGTCGACGGTCGCGCCCGCCGCGGCGTCCGGCAGCGGGGTGGGGGTGGAGTCGGTCTCCGGGGCGGAGTGCAGCAGATTCACGGCAGAATTCGGAGGGCCTGGAGCGCGGGGCCGGGCGACAACCCCGGACCCGGCTCCGCCCTTCCTGGGCACTCCCGAGCATGGCCTGTGGCGGGGTGTCCTGGGAAGTGCACCCCCGGGCCCGGTGGGCACCCCCCCGACGGAAGCGCCCCCCGGACCCCGGAAGGGGCGCCCTCCGAGGGCTCAGGGACGCGGTGCCGCCGGGCGCTGACGCGCGCTTGCCTTCCCGCCCGCGGGCCGCGGGCGCCCCGGTGCGGCCACGAAGCTCGTCGGTCCGGTGACGGTCAGATGGGGCCGGAGCCGCTCGAACCGCTTCCGGCTCAGGCCCCGGACCCGCATCACGTCCTCGGGCCGGCTGAACGGCCGGGTGCTGCGCTCGGCCACCACCGCCGAGGCGAGCGTCGGGCTGATGCCCGGGAGCGCGTCGATCTGGTCCAGCGTGGCGGTGTTGAGGTTCAGCACCCCCGTCCCCACGGCCCGCTTGGCCTTCCCGGCGGTGGCCGAGCCTGGCGGGACCGGCTCCGCCTGCGCCCACGCGCCCGAGAGGACCACCGCCGCGAGCACGAGCCCGCGCGCGCTCACTGGGCACCTCCCACGGCCGACAGCTTGGGCTCCGCCGCCGCCGCCTCCGGCGACTCGCGCCGCTCGCCGGCCTCGCGCACGTGCAGCTTGCCGTCCAGCGGCAGCACGTCCAGGAGCACGTTCAGCGAACCGTCGCGGTTCACGAACGCCGACCCTGCCCGGACCCAGACCGTTCCACCCTTGCCTTCGCGGATGGAGAACACCGCCAGCCGCTTTCCTGTCGTCAGCACCTTCCACCTCCACGCCCTCGACCGGGCCGGCATGGCCCGGCGTCGGCCCGCCGATACGGACCGCACGAGCCTGGGTCCCGAGCAGCGGCCGTGCCAGCGAGGTCCCGGGCGAGCGAGGCGCAGGACCGGTCCGCGCGACGGGACCGACGCTCCGGACTTCTGGACGGATGTTCAGCCCGCCCCCTCGGACTGCGCGCGGGTCCACTCGGCGCGGCTAGGGTCGCGCCTCCCCTTCACCTCAGGACATCGATGGGACGTCTGCTCGTCCCGGCACTGCTCGTCGGCTTCAGCGCGCTCGCGGCGGAGCCCTCGACCGGCGCCGACACTCCGCTGGCCAGCCGATGACCAAGCCTCCGGAGAAGGTCTGCAAGGTCTGGTGACCGGATGGGACCAAGGGCGCATGACGGACGGGGGAGGACGGCGGATACGGTCGGCCGTCGCGCCCACCCTCGAAGGACACGCCATGCGTCCCCTTCTCCTCCTGCCCTTGCTGCTCGGGGTCACCGCGCTCGCCGCCGAGCCGGCGCCCGCCGACGGTCCGCTCCCGTCGCTCCCCTACACGCCAGGCCTCGACCCGGCGTCGATGGACCGGAGCGCCGACCCCTGCGTCGACTTCTACGCGTACTCCTGCGGCGGCTGGCAGGCGCGCAACGCCATCCCCCCGGACCAGGGCGCGTGGAGCGTGTACGCGAAGCTCGAGGCGGACATCGAGCGGCACCTGTGGGGCCTGCTCCAGGCCGCGGCCGACCCCTCGGCGTCGCGCAGCCCGGTGCAGACCCAGATCGGCGACTACTTCGCCGCCTGCATGGACGAGCCGCGGGTCGAGGCGCTGGGAGCCAGACCGCTCGAGCCGGCGCTCACCGCGCTCGCCGAGGTGAAGGACCGCCGCGGGCTCGCCGAGTGGATGGCCCGCCAGCACCTGGCCACGCGGACCTCGCGGCTGATGTTCGGCTTCGACGCCGAGCAGGACTCCTCGGACGCCACCCAGTTCATCGCCGCGGTGTACGCAGGCGGCATCGGGCTCCCGGACCGGGACGACTACCTGGACCAGGAGGCGAAGTCGAAGGAGCAGCGGAGCAGGTACCAGGAGCACATCGTGCGGACGCTCCAGCTCCTCGGGGACGATGTGCCCACGGCGAAGGGCACCGCGGCGCTGGCGATGGACATCGAGACCAGGCTCGCCAGGGCCACGCTCACCCGGGTCGAGCAGCGGGACCCGTACAAGGTCTTCCACCGGGTCCCGGTGGAGAAGCTGATCGCGACGGCGCCCACCTTCGACTGGAAGACCTATCTCACGACGGTGGGCGTTCCCGGGACCAAGGTGCTCAACCTGAGCCAGCCGAAGTTCTTCCAGGCGCTGGACCGGGAGCTGAAGCGCCGCCCGCTGGCCGACTGGAAGCGGTACCTGCGCTGGCACCTGGCGAACGTGAGCGCGCGGTACCTCTCACGAGCGTTCGTGGAGGAGGACTTCGCCTTCCATGGCAAGTACCTCTCGGGCACCGAGCAGATCGCCCCGCGGTGGAAGCGTTGCGTCCGCTGGGTGGACCGGGACCTGGGCGAGGCGCTGGGGCAGGTCTTCGTCCAGAAGAACTTCTCGGCCGAGCTCAAGGAGAGGACCCTGGCCATGGTGCTCGGCATCGAGCACGAGATGGAGGCCGACCTCCGGACGCTGGAGTGGATGTCACAGCCCACCCGCGAGCGCGGCGTGGAGAAGCTCAAGGCGATGGCCAACAAGATCGGCTACCCCGACCGGTGGCGCGACTACGCGTCCATCCGGCTTCTGCGCGACGACTTCCACGGCAACGTGACGCGGGCGGTGCAGTTCGAGTCCATCCGGCAGCTGGGCCACATCGGCAAGCCGGTGGACCGCGGCGAGTGGGAGATGACGCCGCAGACGGTGAACGCCTACTACAGCCCGACGATGAACGACATGAACTTCCCGGCCGGCGTGCTGCAGCCGCCGCTCTACGATCCGAAGATGGACGCGGCGCCGGGGTACGGGAACACCGGGGGCACCATCGCCCACGAGCTGACGCACGGCTTCGACGACGAGGGGCGGCAGTACGACGCCAGGGGCAACCTGAAGGACTGGTGGACCAAGCAGGACGCGGCCGAGTTCGCCAGGCGCACCGCCTGCGTCTCCGACCAGTACTCGACCTACCTCGCGGTGGACGACATCCACGTCAACGGGAAGCTCACGCTCGGGGAGGATGTGGCGGACCTGGGCGGGCTCGTCCTGGCGTACCGCGCCTGGAAGACGGCCACCGCGAACCTGAAGCTCGCGCCCATCGACGGGCTCACCCCCGAGCAGCGCTTCTTCGTGGGTTACGCCCAATGGGCCTGCGCCAACGTGCGGCCGCAGATCGAACGCCTCCGCGCGCGGACGGATCCCCACTCGCCGTCGAGATACCGGGTGAACGGGCTGGTGGTGAACATGCCCCAGTTCGGCCAGGCGTTCGCGTGCAAGCCGGGCGCTCCGATGACCAAGCCCCCGGAGAAGGTCTGCAAGGTCTGGTGAGCGGCGCCGCCGCTCGCTAGGCGCGAATGAAGTAGCGCTCGATGTACTCGCTCTCGAACGGCACGCCGTCGAGCATCGCGGGGGTGAAGCGGTTGCGAAGTAGCGCGTCGATGTAGGCGCTGTTGTGCCCGCCGTCCATCAGCCCGCGGCACTTGATGGCCTCGCCGGTGACGGTGACGGTGCAGGCCACCTCACCGTAGGCGTCCACGGAATGCGGCAGGCCGGTGCCGATGTCGGGGAGGGGGTTCAGCCGCTTCGGGGGGGTGAAGCGGGTGTCGAGCGTGCTGCAGGCGCGCGCGTCCGCTTGCTCGCAGGCGGCGCCCAGGAGCCGGGCGGCCCGGTCCGGCTGCTTCTCGGCGGCCGCGGGGTCGATGAGCTTCAGCGCATCGTCCGTGCAGCGGCTGGCCCGGTCGCCGGTGCAGAGCTGCTTGGTGTCGGTGTCCGGCGGGGGGTACCAATGCTTCAGCGCGACCTTGTTGAAGCTCTGGATGCAGCCGAGGGTGGTGACGAGCAGCACCGCGAGGAGAACGCGCATGTCCAGCGAGCGTGGGCCAGCGCGTCGGAGCGCGTCAATGGCAAAGCCTTCACCGCGAGTCGCAGACCCCTTGCAGCGCGGCCGGCCGCTGTGCCACACAGCCTCTCGCCCCCGGGTGCCCATGTCGGGCCCAACAGGGAAGCCGGTGAGAGTCCGGCGCGGTCCCGCCACTGTGAACGGAGCGGCCCGAGGAACCGGGCCGGTTCGACATCCTCCGTCGGTCGCCACTGCGGACAGCCGTTCCGCGGGAAGGTGGGAGGACGAGCCCCGGACGTGAAGGCGCCATCGGGGCGCCGCCTGCGTCCGAACCCGTGAGCCAGGAGACCTGCCCGAGGGTGCGGCGCCGGTGACCCCGGCGACGCCGGAGGCCTTCTCTCTTCGGAGAAGAGAGTCGAAGGCGGACGATGGGCGGATGGCGGTGGGTCCGGGCCTGTCTGGGGCCGGCGTTGAGCGTGGCGTCGATCGCCTGGGGCCAGTCCCCGGCGGTGGAGCTGCCGCCCGTGGACGTGCCCGTCCCGGCCGCGCCTCCCCCGCCCGAGTCGCCCCTGGTGCGTGACCCCACCGGCCTCACCACGGTGGTCGACGTCGAGTCCCGCCGCGCCGAGGGGTCCACGGTGGGCGCGTTGGTGGGCGAGGCGCCGGGAGTCGTGCTCCAGCAGGCCGGCGGGCTCGGCCAGGCCGAGCAGCTCACGCTCCGCGGCGCCTCGAGCACCGGGGTCCTGGTGCTGCTCGACGGCGTCCCTCTCAACGGGCTGGGCGGCATCGCCGACCTGAGCCTGGTCCCGCTCCCGGCCGTGCAGCGGGCCGAGGTGCTCCGCGGCGGCGCCGGCGCACGCTACGGCGCGGGCGCGCTCGGCGGGGTGGTGAACCTCGTCACCCGGAGCAGCGCCGAGCCCGTCGTCTCGGCCGACCTCGCCCACGGGAGCTTCGGCACCACCCAGGGCAGCGCCAGCGTCTCCGGCCCCGTGCTCGGCGGCTCGGGGCTGCTCGAGCTGCACGCCGGCCACACCGACGGCGACTTCACCTACACCTACGACCCGCTCGCCGGGACGCCCGCCAGCAAGCCCCAGACGCTGGTCCGAGAGAACAACCAGGCCACCTGGGTGGGCGGACTCGCCAAGGGAGGCGGACGGGTGGGCCCGTGGCAACTCGACGGGCTCGTCCAGGTCAGCGCGCTCTCCCGAGGGCTCGCCGGCACGGTGGACGCGCCCTCGCCGGACGCGCACCAGGATTTCCTCGGGCTCCAAACCGGACTCCGGCTCTCACGCTCGTTCGCCTCCGGGGCCGACACCTCCTTCCGGCTCGACGCTCGCCGGGAGGCCAGCACCTTCCGCGGCGGCTTTCTCTCGGAGGACACGCGCTGGTGGGAGGCCTCGCTCGCCTGGGACGGGACGCTGCCGCTCGGCCATCACTGGCTGTCGGCGTCCGCCTCGGTGGGCCTCTCCTTCGCCGACGCCGGCTCGGCCTCGCCGCGCTGGGCGGTGACCTCGCTCTCGCTCCAGGACGAGTGGCGGCTCGCCCAGGACCGGCTCTCCGTCGTTCCGTCGCTCCGGCTCGACCAGGCGGGGACCTTCGTCGGGGTCTCGCCCAAGCTCGGGGTCTCCTGGGCGCTGCCGGCCGGCGTCACGCTGCAGGCCAACGTGGGGCAGTCGTTCCGGGTCCCCTCGTTCCTCGAGCTGTTCATCCCCACCGGGACGCAGCTCGCCAACCCGGACCTCCAGCCCGAGCGCGGCGTCTTCGTGGACGCAGGGGCGGGAGTGGCCGGCACACCGGGGTCGCTCCGGGTCGCCGGCTTCGCCGCGCAGTACCAGAACCTCATCATCTACGACTACCAGCCGCCGGTCCCCACCCGGCCGCGCAACGCCCCGGCGGTCCGGGCCGCCGGGCTCGAGGCGGAGGGACGGCTCGCCCCCGCCCGCTGGATGGAGCTGAGCGGGAGCTACGGTCTGCTCTTCACCGAGAACATCCGCGACATCCAGGCCTACTACCTCAAGGAGGTCCCCTTCCGGCCGCGCCACCGGGGGACCCTGCGCCTCGCGGTGGGGCCCGAGCGCATCCGGGTGCACGGCACCCTCCGCGGCCAGTCGGAGATGTTCCTCAACCGCTCCAACACCCAGGCCATCGCCGGCCGGGTGCTGGTGGACGCGGGGGTCGACGTCCTCGCCGTCCGTCGGCCCGAGGTGCTGCTCTCCTTCAACGCCACCAACCTGGGCGACGTCCAGACGCGCGACTTCGACGCCTATCCGCTGCCCGGCCGCGCCCTCTTCGCCACCTTGACCGTCCGCCTCGACCTGGGGCGCCAGAAGGAGTCTCCATGACGTCGTCTCCCCGAGTGGCCCTGGCCGCTCTCCTCCTCGCCGTGGCGGCCGTGTTGCCAGGGTGCCTGGACACCAGCCAGCTCCAGTGCAATCCCGGCACGGTCCAGTGCGGCGACACCTGCGTGGCGACCGCCAACGACGACCAGAACTGCGGCGCGTGCGGCTCGGCCTGCACCGGCGGCAACGTCTGCGTGGCCAGCGCCTGCGTGTGCCCGGTGGGCCAGGGCGGGTGCAACGGCATCTGCACCCGGGTGGCCACTGACTCGAAGAACTGCGGCGCCTGCGGCGTCTCGTGTGGAGCGGGCCAAACCTGCAACCAGGGCGTGTGCCAGGACTGTCCTTCCGACGGAGGGTCCACGCCGGTCGGGTGCCGGACGGCGCTCCTCGCCGGGTGCATCGCGACGTCGGGGGGCTTCCTCCAGCCCATCGAGGACGCGCCGGGGGGTCTCCTGCTCGCGGCGCCGGTGAACCCGTCGGGAGCGACGTTCCCCGATGCCCTGGGGGTGCTGGGCACGGCGCTGCTCTACGCCGACCACGACAGCTCGACCCTGTACGAGGTGCCCATCGGGCAGCTCTCGACGTCCAGCGCCGAGAAGCTCTCGCTGGTCGGCCCGTCCACCGGGAGCAAGGCCGGGACGACCCAGCTCCTCGTCGAGTCGGCGGACGGGGGCTCGGGGAGCCGCATCTACGCGATGAACAGCCTGGTCAACGCGCTGCGCATCTTCGACGGCCCGCCCCCGGGGAATGCCGGACAGCTGCTGAACCAGGGAGCGGGCGCGCTGGGCCTGGTGGCGAAGGGCGGCGCGGCGTTCGACCCCGGGAGCTACCCCGGGTCGTTCGCCAAGCTCGGCACCGACGTCTTCGTCCCGCTCAACGGCACCGGGAAGGTGGTCCGGGTGAACGTGAGCGACCCGGCGAACGCGCAGGTGAAGGACACCTACGACCTCCAGCCGCTGATCGCCGCGCTCCCGGGCGGCGGGGTGGCACCGGACGGCGGCCCGTTCACCCCCTCGCCCACCCAGGCCATCGCCCGGAACGGCGTGGTGTACGTGGCCGCCAACGTGCTTCGCTACTTCGCCGACTTCAGCGGAGCCGACTTCGGCCCGCCGCTGGTGGTGCGCATCGACCCCGCCAAGGTCGGACAGGCGGCGCTCTCGGCGGTGCACGGCTTCGCGGGGGATGCCGGCACCTGCCAGAACGTCGAGTGGCTCTCCACGCTCCAGCTCGGCTCGGCGGCCACCCCCATGCTGGTGAGCTGCGCCGGGGCGCGCACCTACGACCCGACGACCTTCGACGTCACCTCGGTCCAGAACACCGCGCTGCTCCTGCTGGACGGCACGGACCAGCAGATCGCCGCCTGGGTCCCGAGCTCCGCGTCCGGGCAGCCGCCTCCGAGCGTGGGCCGCGCGGTGGCCCAGAACACCAGCGTCTACGTCGCCGACGAGACCGCCGGGCGGCTCTACGTCATCGACTACGCGACCAACGGCTTCGTGGAGCGGGTGGGCTACGTGGATGGCGGGACCCCCGCGGCGGCCTGCCCGTCGTACATCACCGACCTCGCGGTGGTGCCCGCGCCGTGATCGCCGCCCTCCTCTCGGTCGCCCTGCTCGGGGCCGGCGCGGACCCCGGTCCGCTCCGGATGCTCGGGCCGGCGCCGAGGGGAGAGGCGCGCCGGGTGGTGACGCTCGCCCCGTCGCTCACCGACGTGGTCCTTGCCCTCGGGGCGGCGGACCGCCTGGTGGGCGTGTCCCGCTTCGACGAGCGTCCCGAGGTCTCGCGGCTGCCGCGGGTGGGCGGCTTCGTCGACCCGAGCGTGGAGGCGGTGATGGCGCTCCACCCGGACCTGGTCCTCGCCCAGCCCGGCCCCGGGAACCGCCGGGCGGTGGAGACCATCGCCGAGCTCGGGGCGCCGGTCCTCCTCCTGCCGCTGGGGACGGTGGCCGACGTGCTCGCCGCCGAGCGCGCCGCGGGCAAGGCGCTGGGACGGGCCGAGCAGGGCGAGGCGCTGGCCCGGGAGCTCGAGTCGACCCGCGCGCGCATCCGGGAGCGGGCGCGGGTCCGGTCACCGGTGCGGGTGCTGCTGGTCTACGGCTTCGAGCCGCTGGTGGTGGCCGGCCCGGGCGGCTTCGCCGACGAGCTGCTGACCGACGCCGGGGCGGTGAACGTCGCCGCCGACGCGGCGAGCCCGTACCCGGTCTACTCGGTGGAGCGGGCGCTCCGGAGCCGGCCGGAGGTCATCCTCGACGCAGCCGACACGGCGGCGGGGCGGGACCGGCTCCGCGCGCTGCCCGGCCTCCGGGAGGCCCGCTGGGCCGACGTGCCCGGGCAGGCGCTCCTCCACCCGGGCCCGGCGCTCGGGCGAGGCCTGGAGCAGCTCTTCCAGCTCCTGCACCCGGAGGCGGCGCCATGACCACGTTGGCCGAGCCGCTGGCGGTCGACACCGGGCGCGTCACGGCGGCGGTGCGCTTCACGCCCGCCCGGGCGACCCTCGTCCTCGGGGGCTTGCTCCTGCTCGCGGTGGCGGCGGTCGGCGCCTCGGTGCTGCTGGGCGAGTACCCGGTGCACCTCCTCCGCGCGCTGGCCGAGCCCGCGTCCGCGGACGGCCGGGTGCTCTTCGGGCTGCGCATCCCCCGCGCGGTGCTCGGGGCCCTGGTGGGCGCCTCGCTCGCGGCGAGCGGCAGCGCGCTCCAGGCGCTGCTCCGGAACCCGCTCGCCGACCCGTTCGTGCTGGGAGTCTCGGGCGGCGCCGCGCTCGGGGCGACGCTGGCGCTCGCGCTCGGGCTCCAGGCGCTGGCCGGGCCGTCGCTCTTCGCCTTCCTGGGGGCGGTGGCGGCGATGGCGCTGGTCCTCGCCGCGGGGCGGGCGCGGAGCTCGCCCTACGCCGCGCTGCTCACCGGGGTGGTGTTCAACGCCTTCGCCGCGGCGGTCATCACCTGCATCAAGACGTTGCTCACGCCGGACCGGCTCGGCGAGGTGCTCTACTGGCTCGCCGGGAGCCTGGGCTACGAGCGGCCCCGGACGCTTCTCCTCGGTGGAGCGCTGCAGCTCGTCGCCCTCGGCGTGCTCTGGGCCGAGTCCGCCCGGCTCAACCTCCTCTCGCTGGGCGACGAGGAGGCCGCCTCGCTGGGGGTGCCGGTGCGAAGGACGCGGGCGCTGGTGCTGCTCGCGGCCTCGCTGAGCGTCGCCGGAGCGGTGGCGCTCGCCGGCCTGGTGGGCTTCGTCGGGCTCATCGTGCCGCACCTGTTGCGCCTGTGGCTCGGACCGGACCAGCGGCTGCTGGTGCCGGCGAGCGCGCTCGGCGGCGCGGCGTTCCTGGTGCTGGCCGACGCCGTGACGCGGGTGCTGTTCCCCGTCTTCCACGCCGAGCCGCCGGTCGGTGTGGTGACGGCGGTGCTCGGGGGACCCCTCTTCGTCTGGCTGCTCAACCGGCGGGAGCAACCGGCATGACCGCGCCCGTGCTCCGGACCGCGGCGCTCGCCGTGGGGTACGGCGCCTGTCCGGTGGTCTCGGAGGTGTCGCTCTCGGTCGCCCCGGGGACGCTGTGGGCGGTGCTGGGCCCGAACGGCTCGGGGAAGAGCACGCTCCTCCGCACGGTGCTGGGGTTGCTCCGGCCGCTCGGCGGCGAGGTGACCCTCTTCGGGACTACCCTGGCGCGCTGGGAGCGGCGCGCGCTCGCCCGGCGCGTGGCATGGGTGCCGCAGGCGTTCGACGGCGACGGGGGCTTCACCGGGCTCGAGCTGGTGCTGATGGGCCGGGCCCCGCACCAGGGCGGGTGGGGCCTCCCCGGGCCGAGGGACCTCGCGGTGGCCCGGGCGGCGCTGGTGGAGCTCGGGATCGCCCACCTCGCGGGCCGGGTGGTGTCGCAGCTGTCCGGAGGCGAGCGTCGGCTCCTGCTCGTCGCCCGGGCGCTGGCCCAGGAGCCGGAGCTGCTCCTCCTCGACGAGCCCACGGCGTTCCTCGATCTGCAGCACCAGGCCCAGGTCCTCGAGCGCGTGCGCGCGCGGGTCCGCGGGGGGCTGGCGGCCATCGCCGTGCTGCACGACCCGAACCTCGCCGCCGCCTTCGCCGACTCCGTGCTGCTGCTCCGCGACGGTCGGGTGCTCGGCCAGGGCCCGTCGGCCGAGCTGCTCGACGCGGACCGCCTGGGGCGCCTCTACGGGCTCGGGCTCGCCGAGGCGCGGACCGAGGCCGGACACCGGCTCTTCGCCCCCCGGGGGACGCCGTGACGGCCCCGCGCCTCTCCCGGGCCCTCGTCGGCTCGGCCGCGGTGCACCTCGCGCTGCTCGCCGCGCTGCTTGCGCTCGCCCGTCCTCACCGGTCGCCGTCGGAGTCGCCGATGCGCGTGTCGCTGGTGGGCCCCGCGGTGGCGCTCGCAGGGTCGCCCGGGAGGATGCCGTCAGCGCCCGCGCTCGGCGTGCCGCAGGCGGCGACGTCCGCGGCCCGGGCCCAGGAGGTGGCGGCGCGACCGACTCCACCCCGCACACCGCCGCATGCCGCGCGCCGGAGCGAGCCGCAGGCCGACCGCGAGGGGAGCGCCAATCCAGAGGGCAGGGCCACGGCCCTCGTCACGCCGGTCCAGTCGGACCTCTGGATGCTCGCGGCCGCGGGCCCCACGCCCGAGGAGCCCGCGGCCGACGCGCCGCCGCGGTCGGAGCCGGCCGTTCCGGTCGCTGGCCCAGCGGCAGGAAGCACGGAGCGCGGCGTCGGGAAACGCCGGCGGCCCCGGCGCAGGGCCCACCACCACGGCGCCCGGGGCCGGTCGGGAGGCCGAGGGTCTGGGTCCAGGCGGTCAGGGCACGGCGACCGGAACGGGCGCCCCGAGCGCCGGCGTCGTTGCTGGCCGCGCTCTCGCAGAGGCTGGCGTGGTCCGCCGAGCGCTGCGCCCCGGCCGCCCTCGTCCGCCTCGCGCGGCGCGCCGTTCCCGGCGTCCCGCTGCACTTCTGCCTCGACGCCGAAGGGCGACCGAGCGGCGTGGGCCTGCTCGGGACGACGGGCTCGGAACAGCTGGACCGCGCCGCGCGCGACTGCGTGGTGCCGGGCGCGCTGCCGCTCCCGCCCGCTCCGGGCTGCTACACCGTCGAGGTGCGCTTCCCCATCCGCGGATGACCTGAGCGAGGTGCCGGCTACGGCTGCGCCATCTTCGACTTGCCGGGACCGCCGGCCCCGGGCGCCGCGTCCCAGCTCGGGCCCATGTCGGCGCCGTTGATGAAGTAGTGGTCGCTCGGCCGGAACACCCGCCCACCGCGCTGGGCGTTGCGCATCTCGGGCTCGTCCAGGTCCGCGGTAGGTGCGGTCGAGCCGCGTCCCGGCGCCGACTCGGCGACGCCCATGCGGAACAGGCCCGTGCCGGCGGAAGGTTCCTCGATGTCGGCGGGGGCTTCCCGCTCCTGGTCGTCGTTGGTGTCGGAGTTGACGCCGCCCGTCCCGTTGCGCTGAAAGCGCCCCTGGCCCGTCCCGCCCATGTCGATGCCCGACCAGGCCATCTCGCGGGAGCGAGTGGTCACCGGCTGGACGTCTCGCGGAGGAGGGGGTTCCTTGTACTGGTCACATGCCGCGACGATGGCGGCGGCGAAGACCACGACCCAACGGTGCATCGTTCCCATCCTGTGCAGTGGCTCCCCTGGCGTCTCCGGTCGGCTCTCCTAGCCGGTCCCGGGGCGCTTGGCCACAGCCAGCAGCGACCCCGGCCTCCAAGGGGGCCGATCCCGGGCATGAGGGCCCGGTGACCTGGGAGTCCTAGGCGGCGCAGCGCGCGCAGCGGCCGCGCACGTGGATCTCCGCCGAGTGGCGAGCGGGGACGGCCGCGGACAGCGTCACGGCGTCGACGGGGAGGCACTCCAGCACGCCGCACTCGGTGCAGCTGAAGTGCGGGTGGTTCTGCTCGTGCCGGCGGGCGTCCTGACCGCGGAGGTCGAACCGCCAGACGTGGTCGCCGAGGTCACGCCGGTGCGCCAGGCCCCGCTCGGTGAGGTCCATCAGGATGCGGTAGACGGTGGTCCGGTCCATCCCGTCCTCGGGAAGCAGCGCCACCATCTCCGGATGGCTGATGGGCCGGGCGGCCTTCTGGAGCGCCTCGTACACCCGGAGCCGCTGCTCGGTGACCCGGAGCCCGGCATCTCGCAGCGCCCGCCGCGCATCCGTGCCGCGGGCCGTCGTGGCCGGCGCGTGCTCTCCATTCGTCCAGGACACTGCGCCCTCGGGGCTGGCCATGGGTGCTCCTCCCTTGTTGACCCCGGCAGGCCGGGGGCGTTCAGGCCTGTTGCCAGAAGCAAGGGAGTCGCCAAACGTAGGAGGAGTGATTCCAGGCACTTGAAAGCAGCGGACTGCTCAAAGTTCAAGCGATTGGAAGTGACTGATGCAAGCGAATCACATTTGAAGGGCGGCTAGCCCATCGGCCCCTTGAGCTGCCGGCCACCCAGTAGGTGAAGGTGCAAATGGAACACGTTCTGGCAGGCGTGCGGC
Source organism: uncultured delta proteobacterium (assembly GCA_963776345.1). Classification (GTDB taxonomy): domain Bacteria; phylum Myxococcota; class Myxococcia; order Myxococcales; family Myxococcaceae; genus RPRB01. The sequence continues at coordinate 14,966 of CAVZMH010000005.1, forward strand.
CCGTTGTTCATGACCAGACGGTAGCCGGACTCGGCGATGCCCCGCTCCGCCGCCACCCGCGCCGCGGCCAGCACCAGGTGGCCGACCAGCTCCCGGTCCTCGGGGGTGACGGCGTTGTTGGAGGGGATGTGCTGGAGCGGGACGAAGAGCACGTGGACCGGGGCCTGCGGACTGATGTCGTCGAAGGCGATGCATCGGTCGTCGCGCATCACCAGCTTGGCCGGGATCTGCCCGTCTCGAATCTTGCAGAACACGCAATCGGACATGGCCCTGCACTCTATGCCGGGGCTCCAATGACGGAAGCGGCTCCTCACGTAACTCATCGCGGCATCGTCACGTACTCGCCCGGGCCGAACATCCACGGCCCCGGGAGACCTCACGATGGTGGGTGGCGGATGGGTGCTGCTCGTGCTGACCCTGGCCGCTCCGGCCCGGGCCGAGCGTCTGGAGGGCGGCTGGACCGACGACCTCGACCTCTCGGCGGGCTTCGGCGGCCGGCTCCGGCTGGGCGCGGGGCCGCGGCTGCTCGGATGAGCGCGGCCCGATGGCTCGCGCTGACCGCGCTTCTGCCGGCGCTGGCGCTCGCCGAGCCTCGGACGTACCGCGTGGCCGCGCCGGTCGAGGGGAGCAAGGCCGAGGCGGTGGTGGTCTACAGCCTCGGCACGCACACCCAGACCGCACAGGAGATCCGCGGCGAGGTGACGCTGGACCCCACGACGCTCGCCTCGGCCACGGGCGCGGTGGCAGTGCCCATCGCCGGCATCCGCGGCGACGGCGGAACGCGCGACTGCCACATGCGCGAGGCGCTGGGACTGGACTACGCCGCCGGAGGCCGCTTCCCGAAGGAGCATGTCTGCGATGGACAGGACCGGCTCCCGGCGAGCGGCCCCGAGTCGGTGGCGTTCCCGGACATCCGCCTCGAGGTCCTCGGGGCCCGGCCCCTCGACGAGCTGGCCCTGCTCGAGGCCGGGAAGCCCGTCCGGGTGGAGCTGGACGTCCGCTGGACGCTCCACGGGGTGACGCGGCCGTCGCGAGAGCTGGTCCGGGTGCTGCGCGATGGTCCCGGCCTGCACGTCCGTGGCCGCGCGACGGTGGTGCTCGCCGACCACGGGGTGGTGGTGAAGCCGACGAAGGTGCTGTTCGCCGAGGTCAAGATCGGCGACGCGGTCACCCTCACCTACGACCTGAAGCTCGTGCCGTCCTCGCCCTGAGCCAGGGCCCAGCAGGACCTCGAGCCGTCGCGACGGCTCAGGGAAGGTCCGGCCGGTACGACGGGTCGGGCACGCAGGGCCCGTCGAACAGCCTCGCCAGCACCACCGGGCCGTCCCGGGCCAGCACAGCCTGGGGCGGCACCACCGACGCCGCGGTGAGCACCACGTCGTAGTGGCGCGAGGTCCGCGGCGGGCCGAGGTGCGAGTACATCGGCGCGTCCCGATGGAAGTACGTGTACCCCCCGGTCCAGGCGATGTGCGTCGCCTCGACCTTCAGGCCGCACAACCGAGGGAGCTCGCTGGCCACGAGCAGGAGTCGGTTCACCGGGCCGAAGTCGTCGTAGGCGCTCACCCGGTCCCGCTGGCCGTCGTAGGCCCCGAGGTCGCCGAAGGTCAGGGTGTGGAACCGCGCGGCGGACACCACGGCGGCGACCAGGGCGATGCCGACCGCGAGGCGCCGGTCGACCCGCGTCGCGGCGACCGCCAGCCCCACCCCGGCGAGCGCCATGGCCGCTGGCAGCACCGGCAGGATGAAGCGGAACTCCTTGTGCGGGATGGCGCTGTGCACCAGGAGGAAGAGCCCCACCGCGGCCCCCAGCGCCGGCGCGCGCCGGAGCCCGAGCACCGCCGCGGCGAGCAGGACCGCGGTGACGGCCGGCATCGAGGTCCACAGGACGCGGAGGTAGTAGCCGGGCGGCGAGGCGCCGAAGAGCGCGCCCTTGCCCTGCACCCAGTTGTAGCGCCAGTAGGCCAGGGCCGAGTGGAACCAGCCGCCCCAGGTCAGCCGGTCGAGGAGCCCGAGGACCAGCGCCCAGCCGAGGAGCATGGCCGTCACCTCGGCCGCCTCCCGCCACCGACGGCGCGCCGCCCACGCCCCGACAAGCGCCACGCAGAGCAGCGAATTCTGAAGTCGGAGCAGCACCGCGAGGCCGAGCAGCGAGGCGCCGAGGAGCCGCTCGCGCCGGCTCGCTCCGGAGGGCAGCGCCCAGGCGAGGCCGAGGGTGACCGGGAAAGCCGAGAGCGGCTCGGAGAGCCCCCGCGGGGCGAAGTAGATGGCCGGGGCGGCCAGCGCCCAGAGCGCTCCGGCGGCCGCCGACTCGAGCGGGCCAGCGCCCATCCGGCGGGCGAGCCGCGCGGTCGCCCACCCGGTCAGCACCCCCACCGCGGCGAAGGCCAGCTTGGCGGCCGGAACGTAGAAGGCCGGTCGGGAGAGGCCGAGCCCGCGGAACAGCTCGAGCAGGCCGGCCACCAGGCCCGGGAGCGCCCAGGTCCGCAGGCCCTCGCGGAACTCGAGCGGCACCCAGCCGCGGCCCCAGACCAGCCGGTGCGCCGGCTCGAGCGACTGGTAGATCTCGTCCGGCCAGGCGATGCCCTGGTCGGTCAACGCCAGCCAGCCGCGCAGCGCCGCCCCGGCCGCCAGTGCCGCGAGCAAGAGCCACCGCGCCTGCCTCGTGTCGTCGGCCGTGTCAGCTGGAGCGTCGGGCGGCACGTTGGGGGAGCCCCGTGATACATCAACCCCCTGGCGTCCATGGGCTCGATCAAGATCGCGCGGCTGCTGGAGGACCAGGACTACGGGCTCCAGCTGAGCCTGGTGACCGGGGCCGAGGGGCTGGGGCGCGTCATCACCAGCTCGCGCATCCAGAAGCCGGGCCTGGCGCTGGCCGGGTACACCGAGCACCTCCACGCCGAGCGGGTGCAGGTCTTCGGCAACACCGAGATCGCCTACCTCAACACGCTGGACGAGGCCACCCAGCGCGAGGCGCTGAGGAAGCTCAGCGACTCGGACCTGGCCTGCGTGGTGGTCACCAAAGATCTGGAAATCCCCCGCTCGCTGGTGGACATCTGCAGCGCGGCGCAGCTCGCGCTGATGAAGACCCCGCTGCTCAGCTCCACCTTCATCCAGCAAGTCACCGCCTTCCTCGAGGAGGCGCTCACCGAGTCCGCCAGCCTGCACGGCGTGCTGATGGACGTCATCGGGGTGGGCATCCTCCTGCTGGGCAAGTCCGGCATCGGGAAGAGCGAGATCGCCCTCGACCTGGTGACCCGCGGCCACCGGCTGGTGGCGGACGACATCGTCGAGGTCACCCGGCGCAAGCAGGACACGGTGTACGGGTCCGGCAACCCCATCATCAAGCACCACATGGAGATCCGGGGCCTCGGCATCATCAACATCAAGGACCTCTTCGGCGTGGCCGCGGTCCGTGACCGGAAGAAGATCGAGCTGGTCATCGAGCTGGTGGAGTGGGACCCCCACCGCGAGTACGACCGGCTGGGCGTCGAGGAGCGCTTCTTCAACGTGGTCGGGGTGGACCTGCCGGTCTCCACCATCCCTGTCCGGCCGGGCCGGAACATCACCACCCTGGTCGAGGTGGCCGCCCGGAACCACTTGCTCAAGCTCCAGGGTCACCACAGCGCCAAGGAGTTCGCCGAGCAGCTCAACCGCGCCATCGCCGAGGGCGCCATGCGGAGGACCCTGGGCGAGGAGGTGGAGTGATGGACGCCCCGGCGAACGAGCGCCGGCGCATCGTCATCCTCACCGGGGTCTCGGGGTCGGGAAAGTCCACGGCGGTCCGGGCTCTGGAGGACGCCGGGTACTTCTGCATCGACAACCTGCCCGTGGTCCTCCTTCCCCAGCTCACGGGGCTGGCCGAGCTGGCGCGGCCTGACACCCGTCTGGCGCTGGTGGTCGACGCACGGGAGGGCGAGATGCTCCGGCAGGCGCCCGGCATCCTCGCCCGGCTCCGCGCCGAGGGGCACCACGTCGAGCTGGTCTTCTTCGATGCGTCGGACGAGAGCCTGGTCCGCCGCTTCTCGGAGACCCGGCGACGGCACCCCCTGTCGGAGGACAGCGTGCCGGCCGGGATCGCCCGGGAGCGCGAGCTGCTCGCCGACCTGCGGAACCTGGCGGACCAGGTCATCGACACCTCGCAGCTGAACGTGCACGACCTGAAGCGGCTGGTGATGGGCCGCTTCGGCGAGTCTGGCGCAGCGGTCCCCAGCCTCACCGTCATCTCCTTCGGCTATCGGTACGGCGTTCCGCCACAGGCGGACCTGGTCTTCGACCTTCGGTTCCTGCCCAACCCCTACTTCGTCCCGGAGCTGAAGCCGCTCACCGGGGAGGACCCGCGGGTGGCCCGCTACGTCCTCGAGCGGCCCGAGACCCAGGAGTTCCTGAACCGCATCGTGGACCTGGCGCAGTTCCTCTTCCCCCGCTACCAGCGCGAGGGGAAGGCGTACCTGACGGTGGCGCTCGGGTGCACCGGCGGAAAGCACCGGAGCGTCGCCGTCGCCGCGGCCTTCGCCCAGCGGCTCGGGGCTGGCGGGGCGGGCGTGCAGCTCCAGCACCGCGACATCGAGAAGGAGTAGGCGAGCAGGCTCGGGGGCGCCGGTGCTCCAGCCTTGTTACTGACGCTCAGAAGCTCGGAGAGGGTCGAAGGAACCCACGGGTCTCTCTGGACGCCAGCTGGCCCACCCCCGATCTCCGTCTTATTGTCCGTGGAGCCGTGAAGATCCGGTGCGCGGCGCGTGTCGAATGGTTGCAGCCCACGGCGGCGTGGGAGTAGGGAGCCGCGGCGGACTGCAGAAGAGGTGTCACATGGTTGGGCTCGTGGTCGCAGCCCATGGTCGGCTGGCGCAGGAGCTGGTGGCGACCGCCGAACAGATCATGGGAGCTTTGCCCGAGGTGGCGACGGTGAGCATCGAGCCGGGCACCTCGGCGGAGGCCATCCGCGCCCAGATGCGGGACGCGGTCAAGGAGCTGGACCACGGCGAGGGCGTGCTGGTGCTGGCGGACCTCTTCGGCGGGACGCCGTGCAAGGAGTCGCTGCTGCTCTGCGGGAAGGCGAACGTCGAGGTGCTCGCCGGCGTGAACCTCCCGATGCTGATGAAGGCGGCCTCGCTCCGGAAGGAGCACCTGCCCCTGCACGACCTGGCCGAATCGCTGCTCACCTACGCCCAGCGCAACATCCGCTTCGCTTCCGAGCTGGTGCGCGACGCTGCCGGGCGTCACGTCGCCTCCTGAGGTGGCCGTCAGGGCGGAGCCCTAGGGTCCCGCCCGCACCATGCCCCGAGCCCCCGTGATCACCTTTCTCCGCATCGACAGTCGACTCATCCACGGCCAGGTGGTCGAGGCGTGGCTTCCCGGGCTCAAGGTCTCGCGGGTGGTGGTGGCCGACGACGAGGCGGCGCACAGCCCGCTGATGAAGACGGCGATGGGTCTGGCGGTGCCGCCGGAGCTCGAGGTGGACATCCGGCCCCTGGGCGAGGTGCCCTTCGGGGCCATCGCCAGCGACAGCATCCGCACGCTCTTGCTCCTGCGGGACATCCCGGCGCTCCTCGAGGCACGCAAGCGCGGGCTCCCGGTCACCCGGGTGAACCTGGGCAACGTGCACCACGGCCCGATGCGCCGGCAGGTGTCCACCTCGGTGTTCCTGAACGCCGAGGAGCTGGAGCAGCTGAGGACGCTGCACGATGCGGGCTGGGAGATCGAGTCCCGTGGAGTCCCCTCGGAGCGCCCGGTCTCCTTCGGCGAGATGGTGGAGCGCTTCGGGAAGCGCTAAACGCTCCCCCCATGCACGTCGTCTGGGGCCACGTCGCGCTGGCGGGGGCCTGGGGCGCGCTGGTCAGCCTCGAGCGGCGCGCGTTCCTGCAGGCCATGTTCAGCCGCCCCCTGGTGGCGGCCACCGGGATGGGGCTCCTCCTGGGACAGCTCCAGACCGGCCTCTACCTGGGGATGATCCTCGAGCTGTTCTACCTGGGCACGGCCTCGCTCGGCGCGGCGCTCCCGGAGAACGACACCCTCGCGGCCAGCGGGACCACGGCGGCGGCGGCGATGATGGCCTCCCAGACCGGGGGGAGGCGGCACGCCGGCCATCTGGAGCCTCTCGCTCCTCCTCTTCGCCGGGCTCGGGTTGCTGGGCCGGGCCGTGGACCACAAGGTCGAGGCGCACGCCGCGGTGCTCAGCGCGCACGGGCTCGAGCTCGCCGAGCACGGTGAGCTCGAGCGGGCGGTGCGGCAGAACCTCTGGGCCATGTGGCCGTACGCGGTGGTCTACTTCGCCCTCAACGCCGCCTGTGCCGGGCTGGGGCTGTGGATCGGCTCGCTCCTCTCGCACCTGCCGCTGGTCGCGCTGCGCGGGCTGGCCTGGGCGTTCCCGGCGATGGCCTCGGTCGCGGCGGCCACGGCGGCGCAGGGCTCGCACGCCCGGCACGCCGCGCTCTGGGCGCTGGTGGGCGGCGCGGTGATGACCGGCGGCACGCTGGTGCTGGCCTGGGTGCGCGGATGATCGGCCCCGGGACGCACCTGCCGCGGTCGGTGAAGGTCCGGGTCTTCCTGCGCTCGCTCCTGCTGCAGGCCAGCTGGAATCCGAGGGGGATGCAGAACCTGGGGCTGGTGTACGCGCTCTACCCGGCCCTGGAGGGGCTCTACCCGGACCCGCAGGCGCGGCAGGAGGCGGTGCAGCGGCACCTGACCTTCTTCAACACCCACCCGTACGTGGCGGCGGCCATCGTGGGAGGGGTGCTCTACCACGAGGAGCGCATCGCGGCCGGCGAGGAGGACGCCCGCCGGGTCACCGAGTTCAAGAGCGCGCTGATGGGCCCGCTGGCGGCGCTGGGAGACGGCTTCTTCTGGCTCTCGCTCCGGCCGGCGGCGGGCGCCTTCTGCGCCGCGCTGGTTCCCTTCCTCGGCGCCTGGGCGGCGGTGCTCTTCCTGGTCCTCTACAACGTCGTTCACTTCACGCTGCGGGCCCAGCTGTTCCGGATGGGCCTCCAGCTCGGCGACCGGCTGGTGGAGGCGGTGGCCCGGGCGCGGCTCCCCTCACGGGGGGCCCGGCTCCGGGCGGTGGCGGCGGCCAGCGCGGGGGCGGCGGCGGCGTACCTGGCCTTCGCCTTCGGGGCGCAACAGGGGGGCGTCGGCGGGTGGCTGCTGGCCGGTGGTTGTCTCGCCCTGGGGGCGCTCAGTTACGTTCTGGTGGCCAGGAAGGTTCCCACCGCCGCGCTCACCGTGCTGGCGGCGTTGCTGGCAGGGTGCCTCGGGGCCTGGCTGTAGGATGCATGGGAGAGGTGATGTCGGAGAGCGCGGAAGGCGAGTTCACCATCATCAACCAGCTGGGGCTCCACGCCCGGGCGGCCGCCCAGCTGGTCCAGCTCGCCAACCGCTGCAAGTGCGACGTGACCCTCAGGACCGACTCGGACTCGGTGAACGGAAAATCCATCATGGGCGTGCTGATGCTGGCCGCGGCCTACGGCCAGGTGATCACCGTCGCCGCCTCGGGGCCGGGGGCGGCGGACGCGGTCCGCGAGATCGGCGACCTCATCGCCAACCGCTTCGGGGAGGCCCAGTGAAGGCGGCTCGATGAGCACCCAGGCGATCAGCCTCAAGCTCGAGGCCATCGGGGCGAGCCCGGGCATGGCCGTGGGCCGGGCGTTCGTGCTCGACCGCCGCCGGGTGCGGACCCCCAAGCTGAAGCTCGGCACCCAGGAGGTGGAGCGCGAGCTGATGCGGTTCAAGACCGCCATCGCCCTGTCCGAGCACCAATTACTGGAGTTGAAGAACAGGCTCGAGCAGAGCGACGGGAAGGACCACGCGCTCATCCTCGAGGCCCACCGCCTCATGCTGCGCGATCCAATGCTGGTGGACGAGGTGAACAAGCTGATCGCCTCGGACCAGATCAACGCCGAGTGGGCAGTCCGCCGCGTGACCCGGAAGATCAAGCACCTCTTCGACGAGATCCCCGACGAGTACTTCCGCGAGCGCCGGGCGGACGTGGACTTCATCGCCGACCGGGTCGTCCGCAACCTGCTCGGCCAGGTGGTGGACGTCGAGGAGGAGGTGCCCGAGGGAGCGGTCATCATCGCCCACGACCTGTCCCCCGCGGACGCGGCGATGCTGGCCCGGACCGGCCGGGTGGCGGCGTTCGTCACCGACGTGGGGGGCTCGACCAGCCACACTGCCATCGTGGCCCGGGCCCGGAGCACGCCGGCGGTGGTGGGGGCGGGCCGGGTCTCCGAGCAGATCTCCCCGGGGGACGTGGTCGCGGTGGACGGCTCGCGGGGGCTCCTCTGGGTGAACCCGTCGGCGGAGACGCTGAACGACATCCGGGCGGATCTGGAGAAGCTCCTGGCCCGGGGCCGCGAGGCGCTCCATTCGGCGCTGCTCCCGGCGGTGACCACCGACGGGTTCCGCGTCCGGATGCACGGGAACATGGAGTTCCTGGAGGAGATCCCCGAGCTGCTCGCCGCGGGGGCGGAGGGCATCGGCCTCTACCGGACCGAGTTCCTCTTCCTCGACCGGCTGGAAGCGCCGACCGAGGAGGAGCACTACCTCGCCTACCGGAGCGTGCTGGAGAAGCTCGGCGGGCGGCCGGTGACCATCCGGACCGTGGACCTGGGCGGGGACAAGATGCCCGGCTTCCGGAAGGCGGAGCGCGAGCCCAACCCGGCGATGGGGCTGCGGGCCATCCGCTACTCGCTCCGGCAGCGGGAGATGTTCCGGGCGCAGCTTCGAGCGCTGCTCCGGGCGAGCGTGCACGGGAACCTCCGGCTGATGATCCCGCTGGTGTCCGGGGTGTCCGAGCTGCGCGAGGCGCGCAGCGAGCTGGAGCACTGCCGGTCCGAGCTGTCGCGCGAGGGCGTGCCGATGAGCGGCCGCTTCCCGGTGGGCATCATGGTGGAGACGCCCAGCGCGGCGTTGATCGCCGACCGGCTGGCGCAGGAGGCGGACTTCTTCAGCATCGGGACCAACGACCTCATCCAGTACACGCTGGCCATCGACCGGCAGAACCGCGACGTGGCCTACCTCTACAGGCCCCTGCACCTGGCGGTGCTCCGGTCGCTGAAGGCCATCGCCGATGCGGGTCGCGCCGCGGGCATCCCGGTGTCGATGTGCGGCGAGATGGCGGGCGATTCGCGGTACGCGCTGGTGCTGCTGGCGCTCGGGCTGGACGAGCTCTCGATGCCCGCGGGGCAGATCCCCGGGGTGAAGGAGCTGATCCGCCGCTGCGCCCGTGCGGACGCAGTGCAGGCGATGGACGAGGCGATGAAGCTCACCACCGCCGAGGAGATCGAACGGCATCTCCGGGCCACCGAGGCGCGGCTGGGAATCGAGCCCCGGTGAGCCGGGGAGGGCGGCGCTCCCTCATCCAGGGACTCCCAGCCTTGCCCGGGCGGCCTGGAGGAGCTCGAGGGCGTCGGCGCCGACGATGGAGACGCCCTCCCAGCCCTCGCGCGTCCCGGGGAGGTCGAGCGCCCGGCCCCCGACGGCGATCGGCACCCGGCTGCGTGCCCGGAGCGCCTCCACCGCGGCATGCGCCGCCGGCAGGTGCTCGGGCAAGGTCACGCTCAGCGCGACGAGCGACGGATGGGTGTGCTCGACGAAGCTGAGGAGGCAGTCGGTCGGGACGTTCGCCCCCAGGAAGCGCACCTCGAACCCGTGCAGGTCCAGCACGTCGGCGCAGATGCGCGCGCCCACGTCGTGCAGCTCGCCCTCCACGCAGGCCACCAGCACGCTCTTGCCCACCGGCGGGCGACGGATCGACTGCTGATAGAGGTGCGACAGCGCCAGCTGCGACACCGCCGTGGCCTGGTGCTCCTGGGCGACGCTGATGGAGTTCTCTTCCCAGAGCCGGCCGATCTCCCGCTGCGCCTCCTGGATGACACGCAGGTGGAGGTCGATGACCGAGTTGCCCCGGCCGATGCCCTCCTCCATCAGGAGACGGACGGCTTCCCGCCGGTCGCCGGCGAGCTGCGCGGCGAGATAGGAGCGGGTCAGCTCATCGAGCTCGGGGCGGTTCCCGAGGCAGTCCTCGTCTGACGACACCGTCGCTCTCCGTGGATGTCCGGCCAGGTTCGGCTCCTGCCCGCGGCGGTCCTCCGCGGGGCGTGGAGGAATCTACCGCCACCGGAGGCCTTGCCCACACCGAGGATGGTGCCGCGCATGTCACTCGGCCTTCTGCGGGGCCACACCCAGCGCCCGCCGCAGCCACTCCTGCCGGTCCGTGCGGACCTGGGGCGCCTCCATGGCGTGGCTGGTGGCGTAGGTCCGGAGCTCGCCCTGGCCGGCGACCGCCTTGCGCCAGGCCTGGATCTGCTCTTCGGGGACGTAGAAGTCCTCCTCGGCGAGCTGGATCAGGAGCGGCCCCTCCAGCGCGGGGAGCGCGTCGATGGGGTCGATGGCCGCGAGGCGCCGGCGGTAGTCCTCCCCGTCCGTGGGGCGTTTCTTCGAGTCGTAGAACATCCAGTGCTCGAAGCGCGGGGTGAGGGCGAGCAGCACCTGGCAGCGCGGGCGTCCGTCGGCAGCCGCGGCCAGCATCCCGGTCATCGCCCCGAAGTCGTGACCGACGACGGCGAGCTTGCCGGGGTCCACGCCCGGCTCCTGCGCCAGGAGGTCCAGCCCCCGGCGGAGCGAGACCACCTGGGCGGTGAGGGCCGCGGGGTCGGCGTCCATGCTGCGCTGCTCGTACCAGCCGCGCTGACTCCACAGGGCGTCCACCAGGAGCGACACCACGCCGATCCGTGACAGCTCCACCGCCTCGTCGAGGAACTCGGTCCGGTTGCTCGTCGCCGGCTCCCCGAGCCAGTGGACCCACAGCACCCCGGGGCCGTGCGCCGCCTGCGACGGCGGACGCACCAGGGTCGCGCGCACTGGCGCCGTCCCCGACGCCCCGGCGTAGGTCAACTCCACCACGCTGGCACCGGAACGGTCCGAGGTGGAGAGGGCCTGGACCTCGAGCGGCGTGCCCGGGTCGGGGAACCGGGCGTCGTAGGCGCGCGAAGCCTCGGTCCGGGGCGGAGCCGCGGGACGGGTCCCGGTGCCGCCGCTGCTGGCGCAGCCGAGGGCGAGGGCGAGGAGCACGGCGAGGAGCGGGCGAGGCATGGGCGCGGGCACTCTCCGCACGGGCAGCCTCCGTCCGCAACCGGGCCTGCAGCCGAAAAGGAGTGGCGAGCAGCGGCCCGCCTGGGCTGTGCTGCCGCCACGGGGAGACGCCATGGCCAAGCGCCGCCGGAAGCCGAAGGTCGACGAGGCGTACGAGTTCAAGGTCCACCCGCCGGGCACGCTCTCCCTCGACGACGTGGACCTCTCCCTGAGCGTCAAGGGAGACGAGGCCTACGAGGAGGAGCTGAAGCGGCGGCAGCGCGAGGTGTTCGGGCTGCAAGTCCGGATGTGGCAGGGCGGGTACCGCGCCATCTTCGTCTTCGAAGGCTGGGACGCGGCCGGGAAGGGCGGCTGCATCAAGCGCTTCACCGCCGAGCTGGATCCCCGTGGCTACAAGGTGTGGCCCATCGGCCCGCCCGACGAGGAGAGCCGGCGGCACCACTACCTCTGGCGGTTCTGGAACCGGCTCCCCGGTCGCGGCGAGGTCGCGGTCTTCGACCGCAGCTGGTACGGCCGGGTGCTGGTGGAGCGGGTCGAGGGCCTGGCGAAGAAGGCCGAGTGGAAGCGGGCCTACGACGAGATCAACGCCTTCGAGCGGATGCTCACCTCGGATGGCGCGCAGCTGACCAAGTTCTTCCTCCACATCGACCAGAAGACGCAGCTCGAGCGCTTCAAGGCTCGCGAGACCGACCGGTTCAAGCACTACAAGATCGGGCCGGACGACTGGCGCAACCGCCGGAAGCGGAAGGACTACGAGGTCGCGGTCCGGGAGATGCTGGACCGCACCCACCGCCCGGACGCGCCGTGGGTGCTCGTCCCGGCCAACGACAAGCAGCACGCGCGGCTGGAGGTGCTCCGGATCTGCGCCGACGTGATGGCGACGGCGCTCGAGCAAGGCCGCTGAAGCGCACCGGGCCGGTCCGGGCTCGCCCCGCGCCCGTTCACCGCGGCGTCTCGACCTTCACCGGCCCGAACTGCTTCAGCGAGTCCTCCACCACCTTCCGGTCGCCCACCACCACCAGCGTCATCCGGGCCGGGTCCAGGTACTTCCGGGTGATGCGGGTGACGTCCGCCGGCTTCACCGCCTCCACCCGCTGCACGTAGGTCCGGAGCCAGTCCGACGGGAGCCTGTAGAGGTCCACGAAGCGGAGCTGCCCGATGATGCCCGCGCGGCTGCTGTTCTGGAGCACGAACGTGCCGGCCACGTACCTCTCGATGCCGCTCAGCTCCTCGGCCCCCGGAGGCTCCTTCCGCAGCCGCTCCACCTCGTTCACCACCTCGCGCAGCGCGGCCGCGGTGTCCTTGGTGGTGACGTCCGCCTGCTCGACCCAGACGGCCGCGCCGGGGTGGGTGCTCACCGCGCTCCTGGGCGAGTAGGTGTACCCGTGCTTCTCGCGGATGTTGGCGGTGATGCGGCTGCCGAAGCTGCCGCCGAGCAGCGAGTTGGTGACCAGCAGCGGGACGTAGTCCGGGGAGGTGGGCGGCACGACGGGGAGCCCGAGGCGCACCGTGGACTGCAGGGCGCCGGGCCGGTCCACCAGGAACACCCGCTTCCCACCGCGCGGGGAGGGCTTCGGCCTGGGCGCGGCCTTCGCCTTGCCCCAGCCCTTGAACGCCTCCTCGATGGCGGTGCGCACCGTGGCCGGGTCGAAGCGCCCCACCACGTAGAGGTGGGCGCGGTCCGCGCCGGCGTGGCGGGTCCAGAGCTGCCGCGCCTGGTCCAGGGTGAACTTCTCGACCTCGGCGGCGACCGGGAGCACCCGGCCGTAGGGATGGTTGCCGTAGATGGCGCGACCGAACGACTCCTCGGCCAGCGGCTGCGGCTGGCTCCGCTGGATGGCCACCTCGCGCAGGAGGTCGCCCTTGAGCCGCGCCAGCTCGGACGACGGGAACGCCGGGGAGCGGGCGACCTCCGAGACCAGCCGGACCGCGTCGGCAGTGGAGTCGCCCAGGCACTCGAGGTCCAGCGAGGTCTCGTCCGTCCGCACGTTGACGTCGATGGCTCCGCCGAGCTTCGCCGCGGCCTCGGCGAGCTGCACCGCGCTCTTGGTCGAGGTGCCCTGGAGCAGGAGCTTGCCGGTGAGATCGGCGAGCCCGGTCTGCCCCGCCGCCTCGTCGACGTTGCCCACCCGGACGACGAGCGAGACGTTGGACTTGGGGACGGAGCCGTACGGCACCAGCGTCACCAGAAGTCCGCCGGGGAGCTTGAACACCGTGGTCGCCGGCAGCTCGAACGCCGGGGTGGGGCCCGGGGGCGGCGGGGTCTCCGGCGCGGCGACGGCGAGGCTCGTCCCGAGGAGCGCGAGTCCGAACAGGGTGCGCGACATCACTTGCCTCCCGCCGGCTGAAGAGCGACCACGGTGCGGTTGGTGGGACGGAGCCACTCCTCGGCCGTCTTCTGGATGAGCTCGGGAGTGACGGCGAGGAGGCTCGGCTCGATCCGGTTCACCGCGGCGGGATCTCCATCGAAGAGCGCGTAGGAGGCGAGCAGGTCCGCGCGGCCGAAGCCGTACCGCTGCTCGAGGTCGGCGTAGTAGTCGCTGCGGGCCTTGACCCGGGCGCGTTCCAGGGTCTCGGGGTCCACCGGGGCGTGGCGCAGGGGCTCGATGGCCGCGTCGATGGCCGAGACGATCTCCTTGGGCGAGTGCTCGGGGTCGTGGAACAGGGAGGCCATCCAGAGCATCGGGCCCTGGTAGTCGAACTGGTTGCCAAGCAGGTTCGCGCCGCCCTCGACCTCGCCGGTGAGGCCCCGCTTCTGCACCAGCTCCTGGTACAGCCGGCTGTCGGGACCGGCGACGAGGATCTGCTGGAGCAGCGCCATCGCCCAGAACTCGGGCGAGCCGCGCGGCGGCATGTGGTAGGCGACGGCCAGCGCGGGCCGCTTCGCCAGTGTGTCGTCGACGGTCTTCCAGCGCTCCTCGGTCTGGCGAGGCTCGGTGAGGTCGGGGATGGGCGGGACCTGGGACCGGGGAATCCCCTCGAAGTACTTCGCCACCCACGCCTTCACCTGGTCCGGGTCGAAGCTGCCGCTCACCACCAGCGCGGCGTTGTTCGGCGCGTAGTAGGTGCGGAAGAACTGCTGCACGTCGTCGAGCGTGGCCGCGTCGAGGTCGCCGAGGTCGCCGTAGAAGTTGTGGGCGTTGTACCAGTTCTGGTTCGCGAGCTGCGGGACGGTGAGCCAGGGCCAGCCGCCGTACGGCCGGTTGAGCACGTTCACCCGCACCTCGCTCTTCACCACGCCCTGCTGGTTGGTGAGGTTCTCCTGCGTCACTTTCAGGCCGCGCATCCGGTCCGCCTCGGCCCAGAGCATGGTCTCCAGCACGTTGGAGGGGACGACCTCGAAGTAGTTGGTGAAGTCGAAGCGGGTGGAGCCGTTGAGGATGCCGCCGTTGCGCTGGACCAGCTGGATGAACGCCAGCTTCCCGAGGTTCTCGCTCCCCTGGAACATCATGTGCTCGAAGAGGTGGGCGAAGCCGGTCCGGTTGCGCGGCTCGATGCGGAACCCGATGTGGTAGTAGACGGCCACCGTCACGATCGACGCGGTGGTGTCGCGAGAGAGCACCACCCTGAGCCCGTTGGGAAGCAGGTAGGACTCCACCGGGATCTCGAACGCCGGCCGCGCATCGGGCGGAACGAAGGGGGCGGCCGCGGGCGCAGGGGGAGTCGTCGCGGCCGGCGCCGGGGCCGAGGCAGCAGCCGCGGCCTGCGGAGGAGGCGGCGAGTGCGCGCACCCGAGCGCGAGGGCGATGGACAGGAAGCAGAGGGTCCTCATGGGTGGCGCGCTCGTTAGCCGCCGGACGGCCCCTCGACAAGCCTTCTTCCGCGGACGGGAGGCATGCGCGGCTCGCCTCGCGCGCAGCTTCTGCTAGAGGACGCTGCCGTGCCGAGAGCGCCCACCCTCGCCGCGCTCCTCGTGGTCGCGGCGGTGCTGTTCTCCGGGCTGGGGGGTCCCGAGGGCGGCACCCACCCCGACGAGGGGCTGTACCTCCAGGCCGCGCGCGAGATGCACGCCCGGGGGGACTGGCTCACCCCCACCGTGGACGGAGGCCCGGACTTCACCAAGCCGCCGCTCCTCTACTGGGCGATGGCCGGGAGCTTCTCCCTGTTCGGGGTGACGCTCTGGGCGGCGCGCCTCCCGGTCGCGCTCGCCGCGCTCGCCCTGGCCTGGATGGCCGGCCTCCTCGCGCGGCGCGAGGTCGGCCCCGGCGCCGGGCCCATCGCCATCCTGCTGGTGGGCACCTGTCTCGGGCTGCTGCGCTACGCGCGGGTGGACCTGATGGACGTGCCGCTGGCCCTGGCCATCGCGGTGGGGCTCTGGGCGCTCTGGCGCGTGGCGGCCGGTGAGTCCCCGGCGCTCGCGCTCGCGGCAGGAGTGGCGGCCGCGGCGGCGGCCTTGCTCAAGGGGCCGGTGGGCCCGCTGCTGATGGTCCTGCCCGCGACGGTGTACCTCGCCCGACGGGGCGTGCCGAGGGCGCGACTGGGGTGGCTCCTGGCCGCGGGGGCCCTGGCCCTGCTCCTCGCCGCGCCCTGGTACCTGGCCATGGCGGAGCGCCACGGCGCGGCCTTCGTCGGCCGCTTCTTCGGGACCGAGAACGTGGGCAAGTTCCGCTTCCCCTGGACCCTGGACGGGCGAGCTGGGCCTCCTGCTCGCGCTGCCCATCCTCTTCCTGCCCTGGACGCCGCTCGTGCGCCCGCGCGGCCCCGGGGCGGCGCTGGCCTGGCCGTGGGTGCTGGGGCTGCTCCTCGTCTACTCGCTGCCCGGGCTGAAGCACCCGCACTACGTGGTGCCGGCGCTGGTGCCGCTGGCGGTGCTGGCGAGCGGACCGCGTCCGGGAGCTGGACGGTGGGGGACGGCGCTCCTGCTCCTCGGCCTCGCCCTCGCCGGCGTGCTGGCCCTGCGGTTCCCGCTCGTCGCTCCGGTCCGGTTCGCGCTGGGGGGCGTGGTGCTGCTCCTCGGGCTCGCGGGCGTGGCGGTGGGTCGCGGCGCGGTGCTGGCCGGGGCGGTGGGCTTCGCCGGGGCGTCGGCCCTCCTCTTCGCGGCCGTCCTGCCCGGGGCGGTGCCCCCGCCCGTCCCGTCCTGGGTGGCGGAGCGGGCCGGGCTCACGGCCGCTCTTCACCGCCACCCAGAACCCGGGCCTCTACTCGTTCCTGCTCGGCCGCACGGTGCACCGGGCGTCCGGGGAGGACCGGATGCTCCGTGCGCTCGAGGCGGGGCAGGGGTTGCTGGTGACCCGCGACGAACGATCATTGCTGCCGCCGGCGGTGGTCGGGCGGCTCGTTCCGCTGGCCTCGTGGCCCCGGCTCCGCGGCCGGCTCTCGGTCCGCGAGGTGGTGAACGCCTGGTGGCGGGCCGATGCCAGCCCGTTATTCGAGCCGATGACCCTCGAGGTCCTGCCGCCTGCTCCCCCGGTTTGACGCGGGGAGCGGGCGATCGATAGTGTCCCGCGCCCTTCGCAGCACACGGAAGACCAGAGCCATGCCCAAGGATTTTCTCTTCACCTCCGAGTCGGTCACCGAGGGCCACCCGGACAAGGTCGCCGACCAGATCAGCGACGGCGTCCTCGACGCGATCATCGCCGGAGACCCCCGCGGCCGCGTGGCGGTGGAGACGCTGGTGAAGACCGGCCTGGCCATCGTCGCCGGCGAGGTGACGACCAGCACCTACGTCGACATCCCGAGCATCGTCCGCAGCACCATCGTCCGCATCGGCTACACCCACAGCGACATGGGGTACGACGGCCATACGTGTGGAGTGATGGTGGCCATCGAGGGCCAGAGCCAGGACATCGCCCGGGGCGTGGACAACGACAAGGAGCAGGGCGCGGGCGACCAGGGAATGATGTTCGGCTACGCCTGCAACGAGACCTCCGAGCTGATGCCGGCGCCGATCCACTACGCGCACGCGCTCACCCGGCGGCTGGCGGAGGTGCGGCGCAAGTCGCTGGACTGGCTCCGCCCGGACGGGAAGAGCCAGGTCACCGTGCAGTACGTGGACGGCAAGCCGGTGCGCATCGACACGGTGGTGGTGTCCACGCAGCACGCCGACTCGGTCTCCAACAAGAAGATCCACGAGGCGGTGCGCGAGGAGGTCATCTTCAAGGCGCTGCCGAAGAAGCTGCTGGACCGGAAGACGCGCATCTTCATCAACCCCACCGGGCGCTTCGTCATCGGCGGCCCCATGGGCGACTCGGGGCTCACCGGGCGGAAGATCATCGTCGACACCTACGGCGGCATGGGCCGGCACGGCGGCGGCGCGTTCAGCGGCAAGGACCCGAGCAAGGTGGACCGCTCGGCGGCGTACATGGGCCGCTACATCGCCAAGAACGTGGTGGCGGCGGGGCTGGCGGACCGCTGCGAGGTCCAGGTGAGCTACGCCATCGGCGTGGCCGAGCCGGTCTCGGTGATGGTGGAGACGTTCGGCAGCGCCAAGGTCGCCGAGGCGCGCATCGCCGAGGCGATCCGCCGGACGTTCCCGCTGAAGCCGCGGGAGATCATCGACCACCTCGACCTGCTCCGGCCCATCTACCAGCGCACCGCGGCCTACGGGCACTTCGGGCGTTCGGAGAAGGAGTTCACCTGGGAGCGCACCGACAAGAAGGAAGCGCTCCGGGAAGCGGTGGGCGCCCGGGCACTCCGCGCCGTCGGGGGCTGACCGGCGTCCGAGCAGCTGGACGCCGGTGCGCAAGGCGCGATTGCCCGATCCGGCCCGGTGGTGGTCCCATCTCCTGAACGCCTCCCGGGGGGATGGGTGAGAACGCCCGCTGCCGCTGCGCTGCTCACGCTCTGCACCGCGCTCGCAGGCTGCTCCGGGGAGAGCTGCATCGAGCCTCCATGCCTGCCGCTGGTCGCGGTGACGCTCCACGTCCTCGACGCGGCCGACGGAGGACCGGTGAGCGACCCGATGGTGAACGGAGCGCCGTGCGGAACAAGCGGGCTCTGCCTCCCGCTGCAGCCGGACGGGGGCCAGCTCGGCGCGGGAACGGTCTCGCTCGACGTGACCGCTCCGGGGTACGGGCACACCGCGCTCGAGGTCGACGTCCCGGCGGCGAAGTCGGACGCCTGCACCTGTCAGCCGGGGTTCGTGCCGCAGACGCGGGACGTCGCGCTCACCCATCTGTGACGGTGGCCAGGTGCTGGACCTGCGCGAGCCGTTCGGTCCAAGTTTCCGCGCCGTGCGTGATGTCCGACATCCAGGCCGGTATCCTCGAGGTGGTGGGCCGGCGGGCCGAGGCGACCTCCCGGGCCGTCCGATGAAGCACGCGGGCACTGCACCGGGCGAGAGCCTCGAGCTGACCGCGGAGCAGGCGCGCCGGTTCCTCGTCCGCCGTCACTTCCTCGCTCCACCGCGGGCGCTGCCAGCGCGGGCGGAGTCGGTGCTCCGGGTCGTCCGCGAGCTCGGCTCGGTGCAGTTCGATCCGCTGGAGGTCACCGGCGCCCGGAACGACGACCTGGTCCTCGCCGCGCGCATCCGGAACTACCGGCGGGGCTGGATGGAGCGCTGGCTCTATGGATGTCCCGGCGACCGGAAGCTCTTCGAGGCCTACAACAAGTCGCTGAACATGCTCCCGGTCGAGGAGCTCCCGGTGCACCGGGTGGACTGGGAACAGTGGCGCCAGCGCGACGGGGCGTACCAGGGCCTGCTGCACCGGCACGCCGACGTGGCGGCGGAGATCCTGCGGCGACTCGAGCGGGAGGGCGCCCTTCCCGGCAGCGCCTTCGTCGAGCGAGGCGGGCACCGCCTCCTCTGGGGCTGGGGGAAGATCACGGTGCCCCGGGCGGTGCTCTACGCACTCTTCCGGACCGGGCAGGTCGGCATCGCCCGGCGGCTCGGCAACGTGCGCGTCTACGACCGCCTCGAGCGCCTCTTCCCCGCGTCGCTGCTCGAGTCCCGGTTGCCCGACGAGGAGGTCAGGCGCCACCAGCTCCTGAGCCGGTTCCGCGGCGTGGGCCTGCTCGGGCTGCGCGCCGGCGCGGAGATCTGGTCGGGCACCGTGCCTGCGCGCGAGCGCGCCCGGCTCACCGAGGCGATGGTCGCCGACGGGACGCTCCGGCGGGTCCGGGTCGAGGGCGTGCGCGACGAGCGGTTCATGCTCGCCGCGGACACCCGCTTCCTCCGGGGCGGCGCGCTTCGCAAGCACGAGGTGGCCCTTCTCGCGCCGCTCGACCCGCTGGTCTGGGACCGCGAGCTGCTCCGCCAGCTCTTCGACTTCGATTACGTCTGGGAGGTGTACGTCCCGGCGAAGGCGCGCAAGCACGGGTACTACGTGCTGCCGCTGCTCTGGGGTGACCGGCTCGTGGGACGCATCGAGCCGCGCATCGACCGCAAGGCGGGCGTGCTCCGCGTCCCCGCGCCGCGACTCGAGCACCGGATGCGCCGCACCGAGCGGCTCGAGCTCGACGCCGCGCTGGAACGCGCGCTGGAGGCCCACCGGCGGCTCTCCGGCGCCGAGCGGATCGAGCACGGCTGAGGCAGGGAATGAACCGCGGGGTCCTCCGAGTCTCCTCGCCACGAGCGAGATGCTTCGCTCGCATCCAAAGGAGACCCCATGAAGACCCTGAGGCACGCCCTCGTCGTCGTTGTCGCCATCGCCGGATCCGTCCACGCCGCGCCGGTCCCCGCGGCCGACGCACATGCCTACGGAGCAACCGCCGACCGCGTGGAGCAAGCCTCCGCCGCCACCTCGCCCGCGCCGTCGACCGACACTGCGCACATGGCTGCCGTCGCGGCTGAGCTCGCGCGGCGCGTCCAGACTCTGGAGCAGGAGCTGGCGGGGCTTCGCGCCCAGGAAAGCGAGCGCGCGCGGCTGGTCGTCGAGCCCGACCCCACCTTCTTCGACGGGTGACAGCCGACCGTTCGTGGGACGGTCGATCCCACGAACGGTCTTCGCCCGGGGGCCACCCGGGAGGACAGTGCGGTGGCACGGTTCTCGCTCAGGGTCGACGCTCCATGAGCGGGCTGGGTCGCGAGTTCCGGGAGGCGTTCCGTCTGCTCGTCCGTTCACCGGCCTTCGTGGCGGCCGTCGTGCTGCCGCTGGCGCTCGCCCTCGGGGCGAACACCGCGCTGTTCACCGTCATTCGCGGGGTCCTGCTCCGGCCGCTGCCGTACCCCGAGCCAGAGCGCCTGGTCCGGGTGTACCGCGGCGGTCCCTCCGGCGAGGGGGGACGATATCCGCTCTCGGCGCTGAATCTCCGGGAGGACATCGCGGGCGTCCGGACGCTGGGCTCGCTCGCGGCGTGGGCCGTGGGGAGCGCCTCGCTCGCGGGCGACGGACCGGCAGAGCACCTGCGCGTCGGCCAGGGCACGGCGTCCCTGCTCCAGGTCCTGGGGGTGATCCCGTCGCTGGGTCGCTGGTTCGGTCCCGAGGAGGAGGACCCTCAGCGAGACCACCGCATCGTCGTGTCGCACGCGCTCTGGACGCGCCGCCTGGGCGGGGACCCCGCCGCTCTGGGACGCACCCTGATGCTGGACGGCGAGCCGTACCAGGTGGTCGGCGTACTCCCTTCGGGTGTCGAGCTTCCCGAGCTCTGCGATGCCTGGGTGCCGCTGTCGTTCGAGCCAATGAGGCTCCAGCCCCCGGCCCGGAACTGGCATTATCTCCGGGTGGTCGCCCGGCTCGCCCCGGGGAGCAGCCTGGAGAGCGCGCGCCGCGAGCTGGCAGAGCGTGCGCAGCGGACCCTGGCGGACCATCCAGAGGCGTACTCCCTCCCCTTCGTCTTCGCGCCCCTCCCGATGCGCGAGGACATGGTCCGCTCGGTCCAGCCGATGCTGGTCCTCCTCTTCGGCGCGGTGGCGCTGGTCCTGGTGATGTCCGGGGTGAACGTGGGCAATCTCCTCCTCGCGCGTTCCATGGCACGGCGGAAGGAGCTGGCGATCCGCTCGGCCCTGGGCGCCAGGCGCTCGACGCTCGTCCGCCAGCTGCTGGTCGAGAGCCTGCTCCTCTCGGGCGCGGCCGGTGTGCTGGGCGTCCTCATGGCGGCGTCGACGACCGGAGCGCTCCTCGCGCTCGCCCCCCAGGCGGTCCCGCGAGCAGAGGCGGTGCATCTCGACGCGCTGGTGCTGGTCTTCGCAGCGGGCATCACCGGGATCAGTGGCGTGGTCTTCGGGCTGGTGCCGGCGCTGTTCGCCTCGGAGATCGATCTCGAGGAGGCGCTCCGCGGCTCCGCCTCGATGCGACCTCGGGGCAGGACGCTGCGGCGGATCCTGGTGACGGTCGACGTGGGGCTGGCCCTGGTGCTGCTCTGCGCCGCCTCGCTCCTCCTGCGCAGCTTCGTGCTCGCGCTGGGGGTGGACCCGGGGTTCCGGGCAGACGGGGTGGTGACCTTCCAGACCGCGTTCCCGATGCCCTCCGAGATGTCCGAGCAGGCCGAGACGCGACGGCTGACGTACCACCGGCGCGCGGTCGAGTCGCTGCGCGCCCTGCCCGGGGTCGACTCGGCGGGCGCGGTCAGCGTCCTCCCGCTCTCGCAGAGCATCTCGGACCGCCTGCTGGAGATCGAGGGAGATCCGGCGGGCCCGGGGCGGGAAATGACGTCGGAGGAGTACCGGGTGGTCACGCCGGGGCTCTTCGAGACGCTGCGGATCCCGCTGCTGAAGGGGCGGACCATCGAGGCCACCGACACGGCCAGCGCACCACCCGTGGTCGTGGTGAACGAATCCTTCGTCCGTCGGCGCTTCCCCGGAGGTGAGGCGCTCGGAAAGCGCCTCCGCCTCACCTCTCCTGCCGGCGCGTGGACCACGGTGGTGGGGGTGGTGGGCGACGTCCGGGAGTTCGGCCTCGACCGGCCGGTCCAGCCGATCATGTACTTCCCGTTCGCCCAGCAGCCGACGGACGGGATGAGCTTCGTGGTGCGGTCCTCCGCCGGGTACGCCACCACCAGCCGGGCGGCTGCCTCCGCGCTCCAGGCGCTCGACCCGGAGATCCCCACCTTCGCGATGCGCCCGTACCAGTCGTTCCTCTCGGCGTCGATGGCCGAGCGTCGCTTCTCGCTGGTGCTGGTGGCCTGCTTCGCCCTCCTCGCCGTCGTGCTCGCGGCCGTCGGGCTCTACGGGGTCGTGGCTTACTCGGTGCGCCAGCGGACGAAGGAGATCGGCGTCCGCATGGCGGTCGGGGCGGACCGGGGGCGCATCGCCCTGCTGGTCGCCGGGGAGAGCGCCCGGATGGTGGGCGTCGGCCTTGCGGCGGGGCTGGTGGGGGCGCTGGCCGCGGCGCGGTTGCTCGGCGGATTCCTCTACGGCGTGGGCCCGGCGGACCCGCTCGCCATGATGGGCGCGGCGCTGGTCCTGGCGACGGCCGCGACGCTGGCCACGGTGCTGCCGGTCCGCCGCGCGACGCGGGTCGATCCGGTAGTGGCCCTGGCCGCCGAGTGAGCGAGCCCGCTCAGGCCCGCGCCGGCAGCCGCTCCAGCTCCTCGAACCACGCCGAGTACAGCTCCACGCCGCGGCGGGCCTGCGTCCAGTCGAAGAACTCGTTCGGCGCGTGGTAGCCGTGCTCCGGCAGGCTGAGCCCCATCAGCAGCACCGGCGCGCCGAGCACCTCGGCCATCGTCGCCACCGCCGGGATGGAGCCGCCGCCGCGGGTCAGCGCCAGCCCCTTCCCGAGCACCCGCTCCGCCGCCCGGTCCATCGCCTTGCACTCCGGCGCCTCGACCGAGGTGACGAAGGCCGGCGCCGACCCCAGCGGGACCACCTCCACCAGCGGGTCCAGCTGGGCGACGAAGGTGCGGATGGCCTCCACCACCCGCGCCGGCGACTGACCGGGCACCAGGCGCAGGCTCACCTTCGCCTCGGCCCAGGCCGGGACGATGCTCTTGATGCCCGCGCCCTGGTAGCCGCCGGAGATGCCGTGCACCTCGAAGGTGGGCTCGGTCCACAGGCGGCGGAGCAGCCCGCGCGCGTCGCTGGCCAGCAGGCGCCGGAAGCCGTACGTGCTCCGGAACCGCTCCACGTCGAAGCCGCTCCGGACGTACAGGTCCATCTCCGCGTCGCTCACCCGGACGATGCCCTCGTGGACGCCGGGAACGAGGATGCGTCCGGTGCTCGCGTCGAAGCACCCGGCCAGCACCCGCGCCAGGCCGGCGATCGGATTCGGGGCCCCTCCGCCCACCACGCCGGAGTGCGCGTCCACGTCGGCGGTCCGCAGCTTCAAGAGCAGCGCCTGGAACCCGCGCAGGCCCACGTCCATCGAGGGCTGCTCGGCCGAGACCCACAAGGTGTCCGACACCAGCACTGCGCGGACGGCGCCGAATGCGGCGCGGTGCGCCCCCAGCATCTCGGCGAAGTGGGGGCTCCCCACCTCCTCCTCGAACTCCCAGAGCAGCTGGAAGGCGAGCGAGCTGTCCCGGTGGACCGCGTGGGCGATGGCCAGGAGGCAGGTGAGCGCCGGGCCCTTGTCGTCGGTCGTCCCTCGCCCGAGGTACCGCTCGCCGTCGATGCGCATCCGGAACGGTTCGCCCTTCCACTCGGGCTCGTCGGCGGGCTGGACGTCCAGGTGGTTGTAGACCAGCACCGAGGGGCGCCGCGCGTCGCCGAACCGGCCGTGCACGTAGGGCTTGCCGCCCACCCGGAGCAGGGTGGCCTCGCCGCCGAAGTGACGGACGAGCGCCAGCGCCGCCTGCGCGCAGGCCTCGGTCTCCGGGCCACGGCCGGGGTCCATGCTGATGGTGGGCAGCTCCACCAGCGTCCGGAGCTGCTCCTCGAAGAAGGCCCGGTGCCCCTCGGCCCAGGCGCGTGCGTCGTGGTTCACGGTCGAAGTGCCTCCACCAGCGCGGCGGTGAACGCCCGGCCCACCGACCCCCCGGGGTCGCGGTCCGGGTCGTAGATGGTGAACTCGACCCCCAGCGCGCGGGGCGAGGCCAGGAGCGGACGGAGCAGTCCCACCAGCGCCTCGTACGACAGTCCGCCGGGCTCGCGCGAGTCCACCGCCGGCATGATGCGGTCGTCGAGGACGTCGGCGTCCACGTGGATCCAGAAGCCCGGGCGGGGGTCCAGCAGCTCCAGGACCCGGGCGGCGATGTCCCGCGGGCCGGTCCGCTCGATCTCGGCGAGGTCGAGCACCGGGATGCCCGAGGCGCGGAACGACGGGTCCTCCTCGCGGAGGCCCAGGTGAACGACCGACTCCCGGTCGACGAGCGGTCCGTCCGGTGCGAGGGCGGACAGCAGCGGCGGCCCGATGCCCACCGCGAGCGCGAGATCCATGCCCGCCGCACCCGAGGTGCTGGACCGCTCGGGCGTGTTGAAGTCCGAGTGGCCGTCGAGGAAGACGAGGCCGAGCCGGTCCACGTGCCGCCGGGCGCCGAGCAGGTTGCCGAGGAGGATGCTGCAGTCGCCGCCCAGCACCACCGCCAGCTCCTCGCGCAGCACGATGCTCTCCACGGTGTCGGCCAGCGCGCGCGCGTACCGGGCGATGGCCTCGGCGTTCCGGATGCCGCAGGGGTGAATCCCGGTCCCGTACGGGGGCGGCTCGACCCGGCCGGCGTCTCGCGCGCCCAGCCGGGCCCGGAGGCCGTTCCACCGCAGCACGTCGGGCATCCGCCGCGTGCCCGGCTCGCGCCCCGGCGCGGGGGGCGCGAGACCGAGGTTCGAGGGCGCGTCGAGGACGGTCCGGGGCTTCAGCATGGCGGGGCCTCCGCGAAGAGCCGGTGCGCGGCCGGACGGTCCAGGAGCCGGTTCCGGTAGGCGCGGAGCGCGGGGAAGCGCTCGAGGTGGCCCTGCCGTCCGGCCCAGGCGAGCATCGCCGCGAGCACCAGGTCGGCTACCTGGACTCGCTCGCCCAGGAGCGCCGGGTGGCCGGCCAGCGTGCGCTCGAGGAGCTCGAGGGGTGGACGCAGGCGCCCGGCGGCCCAGGGCACCACCGCCGCGTTCCGTCTGCGCCGGGGGAAGCTCGTCCGTGTGAAGACAGATGAGGTCGAGCAGCGGCTCCACCTCGGTCACCGCGAGCATCAGCCACTGGTCGTGCGTGGCCCGCTCCGGGGTTCCGGGGCGAGGGATGAGCCCGCGCTCCGGACGGCGGTCGGCCAGCCAGGTGCAGAGCGCGACCGACTCGAACCGCCGCACGCCGTCGTCGTCCTCCAGCACCGGCACGCGTCCCAGCGGGTGCAGCCGGAACCGCTCCGGCGTCCCGCTCTCCGGGGCGAGCACCCGCTGGTACGGCTCGCCGAGCTCCGCCAGCACCCACTCCACCCGGGAGGCCCGGGTCTGCGGCCGCCAGTACAGTCTCATCGCCTCACCTAACCTTTTAAATGACGTTGGATGGTGAGACGATGGATCGGACGATTCTCACCTGTCAAGTCACCATGACTGGTTAGACTGCTGGCATGCTCCTTCCGGGCACACACCGCTTCAAGCTGGCCGGCGGCCACCCGGTGCTCGACTTCCTGAACACCGTGGGTGGGAACCGGCTGACGGCCCCGCGCGACGACCTCGCCACGCCCGAGGACCTGGTCTCCTGGGGCCTCCAGTCCGGGTGGCTGGACCAGGACCGCGCCCATCCGATGCTGGTGGAGATCCAGCTCCGCCCCGCCGAGGCCCGCGCCGCGCTGGCCCGCGTGCGCGCCTTCCGCGAGGCGCTTTTCCGAGTCTTCCTCGCCGCTTCCGAGGACGCCCAGCCCGCCCCCGAGCCGCTGGACGCCTTCGAGCGCGAGGTGCGTCGGGCCTGGTCCGACCGGCGGCTGGTGCGCACGCCGGACCGCGGCTACCGCTGGGTGTCGCCCGACTCGGCGCGGCTCGACGGCGTCATCCCGGGGCTCGCGCTGGCCGCGTCCGAGCTCCTCACCGGCGGCGACCGCGGGCGCATCCGGATCTGCGAGGCCACCGCCCTGGACGGTTGCGGCTGGCTGTTCCTGGACACCAGCAAGAACGGAACTCGCCGCTGGTGCGAGATGGCGACCTGCGGCAACCGGTACAAGGCGCGGCGTCACTACGCGCGGGTGCGCGGAGGCCGGAGCACCCTCGGCAAGTAGAGCTGCTGTCGAGGGTGTGCCGGTACGCGCGGGAGCACTTGCCCTCCGAGCGGGGCCGGCGTACAGGCTCCCGCGCCGCGGGCGCTCCGGCTGCCCGCCGATTTCCCGAGAGAGGTCGAACCGAACATGGCCGTCCCCGCCAAGAAGCTCGCGTCCCTGAAGAAGCCCTCCGCCCCCGTGCCCTGCGACGTGAAGAACCTCGCCCTGGCAGAGAAGGGCCGCGGGCGCATCGAGTGGTCCGGCCGGTCGATGCCGGTGGTGCACCAGATCCGCGAGCGCTTCGCGAAGCAGAAGCCGCTGAAGGGGATGCGGATGGCGGCGTGCCTCCACGTCACCGCCGAGACCGCCAATCTGGCCATCGCGCTCAAGGCCGGCGGGGCAGATCTCGTGCTCTGCGCGAGCAACCCGCTCTCCACCCAGGACGACGTGGCCGCGGCGCTGGTGGTCGACCACGGGATCAGCGTCTTCGCCATCAAGGGCGAGGACAACAAGACCTACTACCGGCACATCACCTCGGCGATCGAGCACCGGCCGAACCTGACCATGGACGACGGGGCGGACGTGGTCGGCGTGCTCCACAGCGAGCGCAGGGACCTGCTCGCGGACGTCATCGGCGGCACCGAGGAGACCACCACCGGCGTCATCCGGCTCCGGGCGATGGCCCGCGAGGGCGTGCTCGGCTACCCCATCGTCGCGGTGAACGACGCGCTCACCAAGCACATGTTCGACAACCGCTACGGCACCGGCCAGTCCACCATCGACGGGATGATCCGCGCCACCAACCGGCTGATCGCGGGCAGCGTCTTCGTGATCGCCGGCTACGGCTGGTGCGGCCGGGGCCTGGCGATGCGGGCCAAGGGCCTGGGCGCCGACGTGGTGGTCACCGAGATCGACCCGCACAAGGCGCTCGAGGCGGTGATGGACGGCTACCGGGTGATGCCGATGAAGGACGCGGCGAAGATCGGCGACTTCTTCTGCACCGTCACCGGCAACGTGAACGTCATCCGGCGCGAGCACTTCGAGTCGATGAAGGACGGGGCCATCGTCGCCAACAGCGGCCACTTCAACGTCGAGCTCGATCTCGAGACGCTGGGGAAGATCGCCAAGGAACGGAGCACCGTCCGCGAGTTCGTGGAGCAGTACACGCTCAAGAACGGCAACCGGGTCATCGTGCTCGGCGAGGGCCGGCTGGTGAACCTGGCCGCGGCCGAGGGACACCCCTCGAGCGTGATGGACATGTCCTTCGCCAACCAGGCGCTGTGCAGCGAGTGGATGGTGAAGCACCACCGCACGCTGGAGAAGCGCGTCTACACGGTGCCGGAGAAGATCGACAAGGAGATCGCCCGGCTGAAGCTCAAGGCGATGGGCGTGAAGGTCGACGTCCTCACCGCCGAGCAGGAGACGTACCTCAACAGCTGGAACATGGGGACCTGAG
>CAVZMH010000006.1:0-88287 GCA_963776345.1 uncultured delta proteobacterium
GCCCGCCGCCACCCGCCCGAGCAGACCCGCATCCACGTCGAGCAGCGAGCGCACCACGGCATGCGCGCTGCCGAACCGCGGGTCCTCCACCGGCCAGCGCTCCGGCACGGCGATGCAGCGCATCCCGGCGCCGGTGGCCGAGAGCACCCCGTTCACCGAGTCCTCCAGCGCCACGCACGCCGCCGGTGCGACGCCGAGCCGCGCCGCGGTGGTGAGGTAGACGCCGGGGTGCGGCTTCCCGAACCGCTCCCCCTCCGCCGACACCACCTGCTCGAACTCGCCCCGCAACCGGAAGCGCTCCAGCACGCCCTCGATCAGCACCAGCGGCGACGACGAGGCCAGCGCCACGCGCAGCCCGGCCCGGCGCACCACCTCCAGGCTCTGGTGCACGCCCGGCTTGAGCGGCGCACGCTCGCCCAGGAGCGCCAGCACCCGGTGCAGGATGCGCCGCACCACCTCGTCCCGCGCAGGCACGGTCCAGGGGTGCCGCGCCGCCCAGTACGCGACAGCCTCGTCCATCCGGAGCCCGGTCGTCTCCTGGCAGCGCTCCCTGGTGAGCGGCACGCCCAGCGCGCCGAGCACCTCCATCTCGGCCTGCATCCAGCACGGCTCGGAGTCGATGAGC
This sequence comes from uncultured delta proteobacterium, assembly GCA_963776345.1. Taxonomy (GTDB): domain Bacteria; phylum Myxococcota; class Myxococcia; order Myxococcales; family Myxococcaceae; genus RPRB01. The sequence continues at coordinate 626 of CAVZMH010000006.1, forward strand.
AGCCCGTCGAGATCGTAGATCACCGCGCGGAGCGCCCCTGCCGCCGAACCTCGGACCGGGCCGGGCGTCACCGGGCGGCGGCCGCCTGTCCCGGAGCCTCGACCGTCCGCGCCGGGCGCGACGTCCGCCCGCGCTCCAGGACCTGACCCAGGTACCGCCCGGTGTGGCTCGCCTCGACGCCGGCCACCTGCTCGGGCGTCCCGGTGGCCAGGACCCGCCCTCCGCCGGCGCCCCCCTCGGGCCCCAGGTCGATGACCCAGTCCGCGCTCTTGATGACGTCGAGGTTGTGCTCGATCACCACCACCGTGTTGCCCGTCTCCACCAGCCGCTCCAGCACCCGGAGCAGCTTGCGGATGTCGTCGAAGTGAAGCCCGGTGGTCGGCTCGTCGAGGATGTAGAGCGTCTTCCCCGTCGCCACCCGCGCCAGCTCCCGGCTGAGCTTGATGCGCTGGGCCTCGCCGCCGGACAGCGTGGGCGAGCTCTGCCCCAGCCGGAGGTAGCCCAGGCCCACGTCCTCCAGCGTCTGGAGCACTCGCACGATGTCCTTGTGCACCGCGAAGTGCTCCTTCGCCTCGCGGACGCTCATCTCCAGCACCTCGGCGATGTTCTTGCCCTTGTACCGGACCCGCAGCGTGGCGTCGTTGAAGCGCTTGCCGCCGCAGACCTCGCAGGGGACGTAGACGTCGGCGAGGAAGTGCATCTCCACCAGCTTGACCCCGTCGCCCTCGCACGACTCGCACCGGCCGCCCTTGACGTTGAAGCTGAAGCGGCTGGCCTCGTAGCCGAAGGCCCGCGCCTCCTGGGTGAGGGCGAACACCTCGCGGATGGCGTCGAACACCTTGGTGTAGGTCGCGGGATTGCTACGCGGGGTCCGGCCGATGGGCTTCTGGTCGATGTCGATGACCTTGTCGAGGTGCTCGACCCCCTTGAGCGCCTTGTGCCGCCCGGGCACCACCCGGGCCTCGCTCAGTCGCTGGGACAGCGCGGGGTAGAGGATCTCGTTCACCAGGGTGGACTTCCCGGCGCCGCTGACGCCGGTCACCGCGACCACCAGCCCCAGCGGGAACTCCACCGTGACGTTCTGGAGGTTGTTCTCCTTCGCTCCCTCCACCACCAGCTTCGCCGTCCCGGGCGTGCGCCGCCGGCGGGGGACCTCGATCGCCTCGCGACCGCTGAGGTACGCGCCGGTGAGGCTGTCCGGCGACGCCATCACCTGTGCCGGGGTGCCCTGGGCGACGATGCGGCCGCCGAGCTCGCCCGCGCCCGGACCGAAGTCGACGATCCAGTCCGCCGAATGCATCGTCTCCTCGTCGTGCTCCACGACGATGACCGAGTTGCCGAGGTCACGCAGCCGCTTCAGCGTCGCCAGCAGCTTGCCGTTGTCCCGCTGGTGCAGCCCGATGCTCGGCTCGTCCAGGATGTAGACCACCCCGGTGAGCTCGCTCCCCATCTGCGAGGCGAGCCGGATGCGCTGGCTCTCGCCGCCCGAGAGGGTCGCGGCGCTCCGGTCCAGCGTCAGGTAGCCGAGACCGACGTCGAGCAGGAATCCGAGCCGGCTCTGGATCTCCTTCAGGAGCTCCCGCGCCACCGGCTCCTCGGCGGCAGTGAGCGGCATCTTCGCCAGGAACTCGCGCGCCTCGGCGATGGTCAGCCGCGACAGCTCGACGATGCTCTTGCCGTGCACCTTGACCGCCCGCACCTCGGGCTTGAGCCGCTCGCCGTGGCAGGTGGGGCAGGGCTGGGGCGAGAAGAAGCGGGCGTAGTACTTCCGCATCGCCTCGCTCTGGGTCGTGCGGAAGCTGCGCAGAAGCTTGTGGACCATCCCTTCCCACTCCATGGTCCACTTTCCGCCCGAGCCCCACTTGACGGTGAACTCCTTGCCGCCGGTCCCGTAGAGCACGACGTCCCGCTCGCGCTTGCTCAGCTTCGACCACGGCACGTCCAGGTCGAGGTCGAACGCCTTCGCCAGCTGCTCCACGAACTCGGCCGTCCAGCCCTCGCCGCGGACCATCCCGCTGCTCCACGGCTCCACCGCGCCCTCGCGGATGGTGCGCGACGGGTCGGGGACGATGAGGTCCGGGTCCATCTCCGGCTTGGTCCCGAGCCCGTTGCAGTCCGGGCACATCCCCAGCGGGTTGTTGAAGCTGAAGTGCGCCGCCGTCAGCTCGCCGAACGACAGGCCGCAGTGGTGGCAGGCGTTCAGCTCGCTCATCACCCGCGGGTTGCCCCCGGTCTCGTCGGTGAGGAGCAGCACGCCCTTGCCCTCGCGGAGCGCAGTCTCCACCGAGTCGGTGAGGCGCGACCGGAGGTCGGGCTTGAGGACCAGGCGGTCCACCACCACCTCGATGCTGTGCTTGGCCTTCTTGTCCAGGGTGATGGGCTCCTCGAGGCCCCGCACCCGCCCGTCGACCCGCGCCCGGGCGAAGCCCCGCTTCTGCGCGTCGGCCAGCAGCTCGCGGTGCTCTCCCTTCCGCTCCTGGACCAGGGGAGCGAGGACCATCAGCTTCGTGCCCGCGGGCATCCGGAGGATCTCGTCGACGATCTGCTGGGCCGACTGCCGCCCGACCCGCCGGCCGCACTTCCAGCAATGCTGCACCCCGATGGAGGCGTAGAGGACGCGGAGGTAGTCGTGGACCTCGGTCACCGTGCCCACGGTGGACCGGGGGTTGTTGCTCGCCGCCTTCTGCTCGATGGAGATGGTCGGGGACAGCCCCCGGATCGTCTCGTACTTCGGCTTCTCCATCTGCCCGAGGAACTGCCGGGCGTACGCCGACAGGCTCTCCACGTACCGGCGCTGCCCCTCGGCATAGAGGGTGTCGAAGGCCAGCGAGCTCTTCCCGCTTCCGCTCACCCCGCTGAAGACCACCAGGGCCTTCTTGGGGATGTCGAGGGAGACGGACTTGAGGTTGTGCTCGGAGGCGCCCCGGATGGAGATGACGTCGGGCTCGGACATGCGCAGCCAACCTTGTTAACACCGGGCCCGAGCCGAGGGCACGGGCCATGAGCGACACCGCTCTCATCGTGGGGGTGGGTGACATCCACGGGCGTTTCCACCGGGTGCGGACCTGGCTGGACGCGCTCGAGCGCACGCTGGACCGCGCCATCGACGCGGTCCTGGCGGTCGGCGACGTGGAGGCCTTCCCGGTGGCCGACGACCACCGGCGCAAGGCGGTGAAGCGGAGCATGCCCGCCGAGTTCGCCGCCTTCGCCCGCGGCGAGACGCGGATGCCGCGGCCCTTCTACTTCATCGGCGGCAACAACGAGGACTTCGAGACCCTCCACGGGCTTCCCCAGGGCGGCGAGGTGGCGCCCGGAGTCCACTATCTGGGCCGGGTCGGCGCGGCGACCATCGCCGGCGTGCGCATCGCCTGGCTGTCGGGCATCTACGCCCCGAAGTGGCTGGAGGCGCCGCTGCAGGCGCCGACCACCAGCGCGACCCGGAAGCAGGCCGGCTACTTCCGGCTCCCGGAGGTCGAGCGGCTCCGCTCCGAGCGCGACGTGGACCTCCTCTTGGCCCACGAGTGGCCGCGCGGACTCTTCGCCCGCACTCCCGGCAAGCCCGTTCGCCCGTGGATGGGCAACCCGCTCACCCGCTCGGTGGCGGACGAGGTGCGGCCGCAGTGGCTGCTCTGCGGACACTCCCACGAGAGGTTCGCCGCGACACTGCACCACCCCGGGGACGTACAGACCCGCGTCGCCTGTCTCGACGAGGCGGGAGAGCCGGACGGCGCCGTGCTGTGGATGGAATGGAGCCGCGGCCAGGCCACGCGGGTGGGGTGGGGAATCGACGGACATGTGTCGTGGACACCCGCCCAGCCGTGGGGCGCTGCGCGAGGTGCCACCGTGCGGCGCGTGCCCTGAACGCACGCGCGGATCGACCTGCTACGCTTCGCCCCGCGTGCGCACCTCAACGATGTCTCTCTGCCTGGTGCTCGCCGCGCTCGGGTCTGCATGCTCGGGGAGTACGCCGAACCTCGGGTCGGCCTCCTGCACTCCGAGCTGCGCGAGCGGGCTCACCTGCGTGGACAACGCCGACTTCCCGGGGGGCGTCTGCACCACCTCCTGCTCCGCCACCGGCACCTGCCCCTCGGGGAGCGCGTGCGTGCAGATGTCCACCGGCCAGTTCTGCGCGCCCTCCTGCGCCTCCGGGGACGGCTGTCCCACGGGCCTGGTGTGCGGCACTGCCGGCAGCGCGGGCAAGGTCTGCCTCGCCCCGGCGGCCGCGCCGGCCACGGCGGTCAGCTGCCCGAACGCCCCGGCGGTGAACAGCGGCGGGACCATCGCCGCCGCCGAGACCGCGGGCTGCGTGCAGCCCATCGTCCAGAGCACCTACGCCCCGGCCCCGCCGGCCGTCGGCGCGACGCTGGCGCTCGGCGTGCACCAGGTGGGGGAGAAGGTGCAGTTCCAGCTCCCGGCCGGGACCAGCGGATTCACCGTGGTGTCGCAGGGACAGTCGACCAACGTCTCGAAGGTGAGCGTCTTCGGAGGCGTGCTGCCGAACTCGCCGCTGCCGACGCCCATCGACGAGCCGAACGGGACCTTCTTCAACTACCCGAACTCCTTCGGGCAGGCCCCGTCCGACCGGGCGCTGACCTGGTCGCCCATCTCGCCGGTCACCGCGGCGGTGACCTTCCCCAACGGCACCGCGGGGCTGCTCAAGGCGGCGCAGGGGCTCACCCCGGGGACGTGGAGCCTGACCGTCAGCGACCTCCTGCACGAGTGCGGGGCGCTCGCCTGCGGTGACCCCGCGTCGGGCTCCACCGCCAACCACTACGACGTGACGGTCCTCACCCGCTCCGGCGGCATCCCGGCGCGCGGCGGGCTCGACCTCGCCATCTATCTGGTGTCCGGCAGCATCTCCGCGGCGACCGCCCCGGACGATCCCGACCTCCGGCGGATGGTCCAGCGGGTGACGGCAGACTTCGCGCGGGCCGGCGTCTGCCTGCAGACGGTGACCTACTACGACGTCCCCGCCTGGGCCCGGACCCGCTGGGCCGTGGTGCCGGTGAGCGCGGGCATCGCCGCCGAGCCGTGCAGCGAGTACCGCCAGCTCCTCACCCTCGCCCGGCCAGGCAACGTGGTGAGCCTGTTCCTGGTCGATCAGATCACCGAGCCCAACGCCCCGCCCGGGACGAGGCTCGTCGGCTACGACGGCGCCATCCCGGGCGTGTCCACCTTCAGCGGGACGACGGCGGGCGGAGCGATCGTCTCCGCGGCAGACGTCCACAGCACCGCCGGGTGCGGGACCAGCTTCAGCGTGTCCTGCGGCCCGGACGTGGTCGGGGAGACGGTGGCGCACGAGGCCGCCCACGCGCTGGGGCTCTTCCACACCACCGAGAGCCAGGGCGCCTCGGGCGAGGACTTCGACCCGCTGAACGACACGCCCCAGTGCCTGTGCTCCCTCTGCGTGAGTGCGTCCGACCGCGCGAGCTGCGCCGATCAGCCGAACGCGCCCGCGCAGCCCACCCTGGTGGACGGCTCGAACTGCGCCCAGGGAACGCAGCCCTGCGGCGGGGCGGACTACCTCATGTTCTGGCAGCTCACGGACCTGTCGCGCGGGAACCTCTCGCCGCAGGAGGGCCAGGTGATGCGGATGAACCCGCTGGTGCGTCCGCTGTGAGCGCGCGGTCGACACCGCTGGCGCTGGCGGCGGCGCTGGTCCTGTGCGCATCGGTGCGCGGCGCGCCGGCCGAGCCCGAGGTCCGGGCCCGGGTGGAAGGGCTCCTCGGGGCCTACCGGGCGGTGACCGTCGCCGAGTGGCGGGCGGTCGGCCCCGACGCGGCGCCGGTGCTGGAGGCGGTGGCCCGCGATGCGGCCGCGCTGCCGACCTGGCGGGCGCGGGCGCTGGCGGCGCTCGGGGTCGTCCGGCCTGCCGCGGCCGCCCCGCTGGTCCGGCAGCTGGCGGCGGACGTCGGCGCCCCTCCTCTCGTTCGCTCGGCGGCGGTCGACGCCGCGCCGGGAGTGCTGGGAGCGGACGCGGTGGCGTTCCTCACCCCGTTCCTCCGTGACGCGGACTCCGTCGTCCGCCAGAGGTCGGCCGAGGCGCTGGCCCTGTCCGGCCCCGCCGGTTGCCGGGCGGTGCTGGCCGAGGCGAAGGCGCATCCGCCGTCGGGCGCGCTGGCCAGGACTGCGGCGAGCTGTGCCGAGCAGCTCCGCACCGGCGCGCCGCCCGAGCGCTGAGCGCCGACGCGAGCGGTCGCTCGCTGGATCGCGAGGGCACCTCGGGAGGGCGCGCCGTCATCGGAGGAGCGGCCGGGTGGTGTCATCGCCCGGGCGTAGGGTGGCCGGTCCACCATGGAAGCCCTGGGCCACGAGGAGGGCTGGACGCCCGAGCGGCTGCGGGATGCAGTCGTGCCTCCGTCCGGACTGAGGACGTGCAGCGGCGCCGCCCTGCAGGGGTTGCTCCTGGCGGCCGTGGACTCGGTCGGCCCGGGCCCGTTCGGCGCCGTCGCGCGGAGCCCCGCCTTCCTCCGGGGCCTCGAGGCGCTCCTCGACGAGCTGGCGCTGGGCGGCGTTTCCGCTGCGACGCTCGCCGAGGCGGCGGAGCGCATGGGCCCGCCCGGGGCCCGGCTCGCGCATCTCGCACAGGTGGTCGAGGCGTGCGGGGCCCGGATGGCCACCGCCCGCGTCGAGCTCGCCTCGGCACGCTGGGCCGCGGCGAGCGGCCTCCTGGCCCGCGGCTGGCCCTCGGAGCTCGGGGTCGACCCGCTGACGCTGATGCTCACCCCTCCCTTCGCCCCCGGCGTGGTGGGCTTCCTGGCCTCGCTGGCCCGGGCCGCCTCGGACTCCGGCCGCACGCTCGCGCTCCGGGTGCCGCTCGCCGGAGACGCCGGGCTCGACGCCGCGCTCGAGCCGCTGCTCCAGGCGTTCGAGGCCGGCCCGGACCTGCCAGGGGTGGAGCTGCTCCCGGAGCTTCCGGAGGGTCCGCTGTCCGGGCCCGTGCGGCACATGGCCGTCGCCGCGCCCGGCAGCGTCGCCACGGACGCGCTCCAGGCGGTGGTCGCTCCCGGCGCCCGGCGCGAGGCGGCTGCGCTGGTGGATGCGCTCCGCCGCGCGATCGAGGCCGGTGCTCCGCCCGACCGCTGCGCGCTGGCGGTGCTCGTGCCCCAGGACGCCCCCGAGCTCCTGAAGGCGCTGGAGGACGCAGGCCTTCCCTGCGGTCGCCGCCCCCCGGTCCCGCTGGGCAGCACCGTGGCGGGGAGGGTGGGGCTGGTCTGGGCGGGGCTCGCCGCCCGTCGCGCGCCCGCCGAGGATCTGGCGTGGCTCCTCCGCCAGCGGCTCCTGCCCGGCCTCCGACTCGACGGCCGGCTGGACCCGCTCCCGCTCCTGCGCCGCGCGGGCGTGCGGGATGCGTCGCTCGGCGCCGAGGGCCCGGCCAGCGCCTACCAGGTCCGGCTCTCGGCGTTCGCCGCGCGGAGGCGCGCCGCGGGTGAGCCACGCGACGCCGAGTCGGCGGAGCGGGTCCTGGAGGCGACGCACGCGCTGCTCGGCCTGGCCGGGCGCATCCCCCGCCGGGGCCGGCTGTCCGAGCTGCTCGAGGCGTGGCGCGCCGGACTCGAGGCTGGAGGCTTCTGGACGGCGCTCGAGCGCGAGCCTCTCGAGGCCGACCCGCCGGCGCGCCGGGCCACCGCCCGCGAGGCGGCGGCGGTGGAGGCGTGGCGGGCCTTCGTCCGCGACACGCGCGCCGGCTGGAAGGCCGCCGGCACCCGGGGTCCGGAGATGGACCGCGCCGGGTTCGCGCGCTGGCTCGCCGATGCGGCCGCGAGCCTCCCGGTCGGCTCCGGCCCCGGGGTGCCGGGCGGAGTCGACGTGCTCCCCCTCGAGTCGCTGGGGGCCAGGCGCCTGGCCTTCCTGGGCGTGGCGGGCCTCGACGTGACCAGCTTCCCCCGGCGCGCGGAGCCGCCGCTGCTCGGGGACGAGGAGCGGCAGGCCGTCCACGGCGTTCTCGGGCGAGTCGCGCTCCCCTCGCTGGTGGGGAGTGGAGACGCGCGGAGCGCGGTCGACGAGGCGGTGGACCGCTGGCGGCTGGGCCGGGCCATCGCCTCGTCGGAGCGGGTCGTGCTGGCGCGGCGCCGGTCTGCGGGCGGCGCCCCGGCGGACGTGGTGCAGCGGCTGCTCGCGGTGACCGGCGCCGTGGAGAGAGACCTCTCGGGCGAGCTGGTTCCGTGGCTCGAGGAGGCGCCGGGACCGGCCTGGGCGCGCATGCGGCTCGGGCTCGAGGCCTCCGTCGCTCCGGACCTCCGGAGCAGCCCGCTCGATCCGGTCGGCGCGGCCGCGCTCGACGCGGTCGCCGGTGCGCCGTGGCTCGGGGAGGCGTTGGCGCTCGCGGGCGTGGAGTCCGAGCGCCTCCGGGTCGGCGCGGGTCTCCTGGCGCCCGGCCCGCACAGCGGGCGGCTCGGCCCGGCGACCGACGTCGTCGCGGCCGTCGAGGCCAGGCTGGGAGGCGCCCCGGAGGGCCCCCTCTCCTCGACCAGCCTGACGGCGCTCGCCAACTGCCCCTTCCAGGGCCTGTCGCGGAAGGTGCTCGGCCTCGAGCCCCCGGAGGACGGCGCGGAGGAGCTCGACGCCCGGGGCCGGGGGCAGTTCCTCCACCAGGCGCTGGAGCAGCTGGTGAAGCGGCTGCTCCAGCTCGGGCTCGCCGAGGCGGACCCGGCCACGCTCCCGGAGGACCTGGTCCCGGCTGCGGTGGAGGCCGCGGCGCGTGAGCACGCCCGCCGCGCGCCCACCGGCCACCCGCGTCTGTGGGCGCTGGCGCAGGCCCGCGCCCGGCGGACGCTGGAGCGGCTGCTCCGCTCCGGGAAGCTCTACCCCTTCCCGGGCCTCCGGCCTGCCGCGGCCGAGGAACGCTTCGGGCCGGGCCTCGAGCTGCCGGCGGCGCTGCCCGGCGAGCGCCCGATCTACTTCCGGGGGACGCTCGATCGCGTCGACCGTGGCGACGCCGGGACGGGCGTCCTCGATTACAAGAGCAGCAAGCGCCGCGAGCGCGCCCGGGCGGAGGTCCTGGTCACCGACTTCCAGCTCCCGCTCTACCTGCTCGCGCTCCGGGCCCGCGGCGAGCGCCCGCCGTTCCAGGCCGGATGGTTGTCGCTGAAGACGATGGAGTTCCTCCCGCTGGATCCAGACCGCACCGGTCCGCTGGAGACCTTCCTCGCCACGGACGCCGCGACGCGCACCTCGGCCAGCAGCCCGAACCTCGCGACCGCGGTGCACGCGCTGCTCGCCGAGCCGCGCCAGGGGCTGTTCCCCGTCCGCCCGCGCGAGTGCGGCTTCTGTCCGCTCGGCTCGGTGTGCCGCATCTCCGAGCGGCGGGCGCCGCAGGGGGGAGAGGGATGAGCGGGCTCCGGCCCAACGCCTGCGTCTTCGCCGGCGCCGGCACCGGGAAGACGCATGGCCTGGTCACCGAGTGCCTGCGGCTGCTGGGCGGCGCGGACCGCGACGAGCCGCTTCCCCCGGCGGGGCTCTGCCTGCTCACCTTCACCGAGAAGGCGGCCGCCGAGATGCGGGGCCGGCTCTCGGCGCGGGTGGCGTCGCTGGCGGTGGGCGAGGGCTCGGAGCCGGAGCTGACCGCGGCGTTCACCGCGGGAGGGCGCCCGGTGCCTCCGGCGTCGGAGTGGAGGCGGATCCAGGCGCGGCTCTCGGGGGCCACCATCGCCACCTTCCACGGCTTCTGCGCCGGGCTCCTCCGCCGTGCGCCGGCGGGCTCCGGGACGCCGCCCGACTTCGTGCTCCTCGACGAGGTGGAGTCGCTCGACCTGCTCGAGGAGCTCGCGGAGCGGCTGGTGCTCGAGCGGCTGGAGGCCGGGGACGCGGCGGTGGAGGCGCTGTGCACCGACCTCGATCTGCGCGGCTTCCGCCGGAGCGGCCTGGTCGAGCTGCTGGTGGATCAGGCCCGCCGGGTCCGGGACCACGGCCACGCGCCGGCCGAGCTCGCGGTCACCAGCGCCGGGGACGTCGCGGCCGCGCTGAGCGAGTCGGCGGCCCGGGCGCGCGCCCTGGTGGAGGACGCGCTCGGCCGGGCGCGGACCGAGGGCGCCGAGTGCGAGCCGGTGCTGGCGGCCATCGCGGATCTCCTGGTGGGCTGGGGCCCGGACACCGCGCTCGAGCGGGCGGCGCGCCTGGCGGACCTTCGCGACGCGCTCCCGGGGCGGGGCGGGAAGAACGGCCTCGGCACGGCGGTGCGCGCCGCGCGCGAGGCGCTGAGCGGCGGCGACTCTCCGCTCGGGGCCGCGGCGCTCATGCTGGCGCGGCCGCACGAGGAGACCTGGCGCGGGCTGCTGGTGGACCTCGGCGCCCGGCAGCGGGCGGCGTTCGACGAGGCGGGCGCGCTGGACTTCGCCGAGCTGCTCATCCGCGCCCGGGACCTCCTCGCTTCCGACCCCGGCCTCCGCGCGCGCGAGCAGGCCCGCATCGGCGCGCTCCTCCTCGACGAGTTCCAGGACACCAACGTGCTCCAGCTGGAGCTCACCTTCCTCCTCGCCGAGGCGCGGGACGGTGCGCCCCGGGCGCTCGGGCCCGGGGGACCGCGTGCGCTCCCCCTCGAGCCCGGCTTCCTCTGCGCGGTGGGCGACCGCAAGCAGTCCATCTACGACTTCCGCGGCGCCGATGTGGAGGTGTTCGAGGAGCTGGCCCGCGCGGTCGAGGCGGGCGGCGGGGAGCGGCGCTTCCTCCGCCTGAGCCGGCGGGCGCAGCCCGAGCTGGTGGCGGCGCTGAACGGCCTGCTCGGCCCGGTGCTGGGCCAGACGCCCGCGGCGCCCTGGGAGGTGCCGTTCCGTCCCGGCGAGGACGACCTCCAGCCGTGGCGTCCGCAGCTCGGGCCACGGGAGTGCGTGGAACGGCTGCTGGCCGTCGCCGGGGAGGACCGGGCGGAGGAGCGGCGCCGCGCGGAGGCGGATCTGCTCGCCCGCCGCCTGGCGCTGCTCCTCTCGCCGGACTCGGAGTTCCGGGTCCCTGACGGCGCCGCGCTCCGGCCGGCGCGCGGCGGCGACGTGGCCATCCTGCTGCGCTCGTTCGTCGAGGTGGGGCTCTACACCGACGCGCTCGCCCGGCACCACGTGCCCCACCGCGTGTTGCGCGGGCGCGGCATCTTCACCTCGCCCGAGGTGCGGGACGTGGCCGCGTTGCTCGGCTTCCTCACCGACCCGCGGAATCCGGTTCACCTCGCCGCCTGCCTGCGCGGGCCCGCGGTCGGGCTCTCGGATGCGACGCTGGTCCGGCTCGCGCTGCCACGCGGGCGGCTCGACGCCCGGGTGCTCGCCGGGGGGCTCCCGGTCGAGGCGTTGCCCGGGGAGGCGGAGCGGTGGAGGCGCTTCGTCGACGTCGCGCGGCGGCTGCGCACGGGCCTGGACCGGAGGTCGCTGCTGGAGCTGCTCGAGGACGCCTGGGACGCGCTCGGGACCCGAGCGGTGCTCGCCGCGTCGCCGCACGGGGAGGAGCAGCTCGCAAACCTCGAGGTGGTCCGCGATCTGGCGGCGCGCTGGGACGCGCGAGGGCGGTCGGATCCCGCGGCGTTCGCGCGGTGGCTGCTCGAGCTCGCCGACCGAGACCCGCGCATCGGGCTCGAGGAGGTGGAGGACGCGCGGGCCGGCCCGGCGGTGCAGCTGCTCACCGTGCACGCGGCGAAGGGGCTGGAGTGGCCGGTGGTGTGCGTCGCCGACCTGGGGGCGAGTCGCCCTCCGTCCCCGGGCCGGCTCCTGGTGGACCCGCGAAACGGGCTCGCCTTCCGCCCGGCGGTGCCCTGGAGCCCGGACCCGCATCCGACGCCGCGGTCGGTGGCGCTGGCGGAGGTGCTGGCCAGCCGCGAGCTGGCCGAGAGCCGCCGGGTGCTCTACGTGGCGGTGACCCGGGCCCGGGACCACCTGGTGTTCTCGGGAATCCCCGGCCGGGGAGGCCCACGCGCGTGGTCCACGTGGATCGACCCGGTGCTGGACTCGCCCGACGTTCGCCCTCGCGTCCGGCGGCTGGACGACGCCGCCTGTCCGGCCCTCCCGCCACGTCCGCCCGCGCCGCAGCCCGGGGTCGAGCCCGCGCGCCTCCAGGCGGCGCTGCGCCGGCTCGAGCCGGTGGAGCTTCCGCGGCGCACGGGGTCGGTCCCGGTCGATGCGCTCGAGGCCCTGGAGGGTTGCCCGCGCCGGTTTCAGCTCCGCTTCCTGGAGGGTCACCGCGAGCCGGGCGCAGGCATGGGCGGGGAAGGGCTCTCGCCGAGGCACCGCGACGGTCGAATCGACGTCCTCCGCTCGCTGCTGGTGGCGCTTCCCCCGGAGGCCTGGGCCGCGGGGCTTCCCGACGATGCGCTCGGCGCCGCTGCGGGCCGGGTGGGCCTGACGCTCTCCGAGGCCGAGGCGCTGGACCTGGTGCGTCCCATCCGGCGGCTGGGGCGGGCGCTCCACGCCTTCACCGCGGGATTCTCCTGGTCGACGGCGGTCCCCTTCCGCGTCCGGCTCGGCGAGGCGTGGGTCGAGGGCAGGTTCGACCTGCACCTGTCGGGCGCGCCAGGGGAGGCCGCCCTGCGGCTCGTCGCGGGCGCGCGGGGAGAGCGGCGGGCGACGGCGGCGGTGCTGCTCGCGGCGCTGCGAGAGAGCGCGGGGGAGGGCCGGGAGGTGCGCGCGGCGGTCTTCGCGGTCGACGGAGACGAGGAGAAGGTCCGGTGGACGTCCGAGCCGCCCGTCGCGCTCTCTGCGCTCGAGGCCGGGCTCGTCTCCGCCCTGGCGCTCGGATCGGCGCTGGCGCCCGCGCTGGATCGCCCGGCCTGCGAGGCGCTCGGCTGCGGCTTCGTGGCCCGTTGTCACTCGTCGGGGCGCGGGCTATAGGCCCGGGTCCGGCCATGCCGAACGTCGTGGTGGTGGGTGCCCAGTGGGGCGACGAAGGGAAGGGCAAGGTCGTCGACCTGCTCACCGAGCACGCCCAGGTGGTGGTCCGGTTCCAGGGCGGCAACAACGCCGGGCACACGCTGGTGGTGGGCGGCGAGAAGACCATCCTCACCCTCATTCCCAGCGGGATCCTCCACGCGGGCAAGACCTGCGTCATCGGGAACGGGGTGGTGCTGGACCCCTCGGTGCTGGTGGCGGAGATCGACGCGCTGCGGGCCCGGGGCGTCATCCGCTCGGAGGCGCAGCTCATCGTCTCCGAGTCGGCGCACGTCATCTTCCCCTGGCACAAGCACCTCGACACGCTGCGGGAGAAGGCGCGCGGCGCCTCGCCCATCGGCACGACCGGCCGGGGCATCGGGCCGGCCTACGAGGACAAGGTCGCGCGGCGGGGCATCCGGGTCCGTGACCTCCTCGACGCCGGCCGCCTCGCGCGGAAGGTCGAGGAGCGGCTCACCGCCGCCCTGGACGAGCTCCGGCTGCTCGCCGGGCGTGCCGGGACCGAGCTCCCGCCGCTCGACGCCGCGGTCATCGCCCGCGAGTACGCCGCCTTCGGGGTCCGGCTGCGCCCGCATGTGCGCGACGCCTCGCTCTACCTGCACGGCGAGGCCCGGGCCGGGGCGCGCATCCTCTTCGAGGGCGCGCAGGGCACCCTGCTCGACGTCGACCACGGCACCTACCCGTTCGTCACCAGCAGCAACTGCGTCGCCGGCAACGCCGCGGTCGGCTCGGGGCTCGGCCCCACCCAGATCGACCGGGTGGTGGGCATCAGCAAGGCCTACACCACGCGCGTCGGCGGCGGCCCGTTCCCCACCGAGCTGAAGGACGAGGTCGGCGAGCGGCTGCGGAAGGTGGGGGACGAGTTCGGCTCCGTCACCGGGCGCCCGCGCCGCTGCGGATGGCTCGACGGGGTGGTGCTCCGGTACGCGGCGCGGGTGAACGGGCTCTCCGAGCTCGCGCTCACCAAGCTCGACGTCCTCTCCGGCCTCTCCGAGCTGAAGCTCTGCACCGCCTACTCGCTCGGCGGAGCGCGGACCGAGGACTTCCCCTCGGACGTGGAGGATCTCGGGCAGGTCTCCCCGGTGTACGAGACGCTGCCGGGCTGGGAGGAGCGGCTGGCGGGAGCGAGACGCTTCGACCAGCTGCCGGCGGCCGCCCGTGCCTACGTGCGGCGGGTGGAGGAGGTCGCTGGCGTCCCGGTGGTCTGTGTCTCGGTGGGCGCGGACCGGGGAGAGACGATTCTCCTGAGCAACCCGTTCGACCAGATCACCCGGCGCTGAGCGGCTTCCAGGTCCCTGGAAAGCGGCTTCGGGGTGCAGCCGAGGCCGCGCCAGGGGTATGAGGGAGCCGAGCGCGGGGCAGCGGTGGTCATCCCGGGGCTCAGGAGCGGGTGCAGTCATGAGACAGGCCGTGGAGATCGGTTCGGCGCAGGACTGGCGCGGCGAGGTTCGCCGCCTGTTCGACCTCCAGGCCGGGTCGCGCTGGACGGTGTCGCGCTCCGGCGCCGCGGATCGGCGGAAGAAGCTGCAGCGGCTCAGGACCGCTCTCCAGAAGCACCGGCCGGCGCTGGCGGAGGGCATCCGGCGCGACTTCGGCCGTCCGCCGGAGGAGTCCGAGTTCGTCGAGTTCCACCCCATCTTCGAGGAGCTGAACCACGCCATCGCCCACCTCGGCGAGTGGATGCGGCCCGAGCCGGTGGAGGCGACCCTGCTGCTCGCCGACACCGCGAGCGAGATCCGCTGGGAGGCCAAGGGGCAGGTGCTGGTCCTCGCGCCCTGGAACTACCCGGTGTTCCTCACCCTCGGCCCGCTGATCGGAGCGATCGCCGCAGGGAACGTGGTCCTGGTGAAGCCCTCGGAGAAGGTGCCCGAGACCAACCGCGCCCTGCGGGCGTTCCTGGCGGAGACCTTCCCGGAGTCGGAGGTGGCGATGGTGGAGGGCGAGGCGCCCGTGGCCGAGGCCCTGCTCGACCTCCCGTTCGATCACATCTTCTTCACCGGCAGCACCCGGGTGGGGAAGCTGGTGATGGCCGCTGCGGCGAAGCACCTGGCCTCGGTCACCCTGGAGCTCGGCGGCAAGTCGCCCGCCGTCGTCGCCCCGGATGCGCACATCGCCCGGGCGGGCGCGGCGATCGCCTGGGGCAGCTTCGTCAACGCCGGTCAGACCTGCATCGCTCCGGACTACGTCCTGGTCCAGGAGGGACAGCGGCAGGCGCTGCTCGACGCCCTGCGCGCCGCGATCGAGCGGAGCTACGGACCCGAGTCGGGGTGGTCCACCAACCGGGACTTCGCGCGGCTCGTCGACCCGGGCGCGTTCTCCCGGGTGAAGGGCCTCCTCGACGACGCCGTCCGGCGAGGGGCGAAGGTGGTGGTCGGTGGTGAGACCAACGCCGCCGAGCGGTACCTGGCCCCCACCGTGCTGGTGGACGTGCCCGACGATGCGCCGCTCCTTCAAGAGGAGATCTTCGGTCCGCTTCTCCCGGTCGTCACCTACCGCACGCTCGAGGACGCGCTGGAGTACGTCCGGAAGCGGCCCAAGCCGCTCGCGCTCTACCTGTTCTCCCGCTCGGGGAGCACGGTGGAGGAGGCGCTGGAGGGGACCACCTCGGGTGGGGTGTGCGTCAACAACACGCTGCTCCACCTCGCCAACCCCCGGCTGCCGTTCGGCGGCGTCGGGCCCAGCGGCGTCGGCAACTACCACGGCCGGGCGGGGTTCCGGGCCTTCAGCCACGAGCGGGCGGTGATGCGGCAGCAGGGCAATCCGCTGGCCCGCTGGCTCGCGCCGCCGTACGGCGGCCGGATGAACCGGATGGTGGCCCGGCTGGCGCGGCTTCTCGAGTGACGGGACGGGGCCCGTTCCAGGCGCCGCCCCGTTGACTTTCGGGTCAATCCCGTCGTGTCCTCCGCTCATGGCCGAGGCGCTGATCATCGATGCGGTCCGGACTCCTCGCGGGAAACGCAAGGGGAGCCTGGCGGGAGTTCACGCGGTGGACCTGGCGGCGCACGTGCTGAACGCCGCGCTCGAGCGCACCGGCGTCCCGGCCGGGCGGGTGGAGGACGTGGTGCTCGGCTGCGTCACCCAGATCGGCGAGCAGGCCTTCGACGTCGCCCGCGGCGCGGTGCTCGCCGCCGGGATGCCCATCGAGGTCCCGGGGAAGACGGTGAACCGGCTCTGCGGCAGCGGGCTCACCGCCGTGGCGGACATCGCCCAGGGCATCCTGGCCGGGCAGATCCAGCTTGGCATCGGCGGCGGAGTCGAGGCGATGACCCGCATCCCGATGGGCTCCGACGCGGGCTTCGGTGACGGACCCACCTCGCCGCGGCTCGCCGAGCGCTTCCCGGACCTCACCCACCAGGGGCTCTCGGCGGAGCTGATCGCCCGCCGGTGGTCGCTGTCGCGCGGGCAGCTCGACGAGTTCGCCGCCGCCTCGCAGAGCAAGGCCATCGCCGCACGGGCGGCGGGCTGGTTCCGGCAGGAGATCGCCCCCGTCCCGGTGAAGGACGCCGACGGGAGCCGGCGGCTCTTCTCCGACGACGAGCATCCCCGCGCGGGAACCACGGTCGAGTCCCTGGCGACCCTCAAGCCGAGCTTCCGGGAGGACGGCGTCATCCACGCCGGGAGCTCCTCGGGCATCGTGGATGGAGCTGCCGCGGTGGTGGTGGCCTCCGGCGAGGCGGCCCGGGCGCTCGGGCTCCGGCCGCGGGCCCGCATCGTCACCACCGCGGTGGTCGGCTCCGACCCCGTTCTCATGCTCACCGGCCCCATCCCCTCGAGCCGCCTGGCCCTCGCGCGCGCCGGATGGGCCGTGGAGGACGTGGACCTCTGGGAGATCAACGAGGCCTTCGCCCCGGTCCCCATCGTCGTGGGGCAGGAGCTGGGCATCCCGCTCGACCGCATCAACGTGCAGGGTGGGGCCATCGCGCTCGGCCACCCGCTGGGCGCGACCGGGGCGATGCTCCTGGCGACGCTGCTCGGGGCGCTGGAGCGACGCTCGCTCCGCCGGGGGGCGGTCAGCCTCTGCATCGGCTACGGGATGGGCATCACCATGCTCGTCGAGCGGGTGGACGGGGCCCGGGGGTGACGCTTTCGCACCGGGGCCGACACCTGGCGGCCCCGGGTCGCGTGGCACGCGCCGGTGGGAGGCACTAGCCTGGAGTCCGTGGACTTCAGCCCGGCCCCAGCGCCCGAGGTCTTCCGGCCGCGGCCCGTCCTCGCCGCGGCGATGGGCACCGCCGCGCTGCTCTGGCTCTTCGTCCTCGTCTACCTGATGCAGTTCGAGGGGGTGCCGGCGAAGACGTTCATCTCCGCCATCTTCTTCGTCGTCTTCTTCGGGGTGTCGCTGACCTACTACGCCCGCACCGCGATCGTCGTCGACGACGGGGGGGTGACGTACCGGGGCCTGGTGCGGACCGACTACTTCGCCTTCCGCGACATCCTGAAGGTGGACATTCTCCCCGGCCCGGTCACGGTGTACGCGGTGCGCGGGCGCGGCCGCGGGATGCACTTCACGAGCTTCTTCGCCCAGCACCGCCGTCTGATGGAGCTCCTGGTGAAGCGGGCAGGGCTGTCGCCGATGAGGTGAGCCCGGCGGGGAGCGCTCGCGCCTGCACCTCCGCCCGGTAGTGGAGCAAGGAACGGCCCACGCCGAGGATGTCGCCGTCCGACAGCCGCAACCCCGCGCGGAGCCATCGCCCGTTGCACCGCGCGCGGTTGCGCCCGCCCAGGTCGCGGACCCGGTGCACGCGGCCCTCGCGGACCAGCTGGAGGTGACGGCGGGAGACCGCTCCATCGCTGAGGCGCACCGCGCAGGCCGGCAGCCGTCCCAGCTCCGGCGCGGGCCCGACGAGCGGGAAGATGGCCCCCGCGTCCTCGCCCGCCACGCAGGTCAGCACCGGCGCCGCCGAGCACAGAGGCGCGCCACCGGGCGCGAGCAGGGACCGGACCAGCGCCACGGTGTCCGGACGGTCGGGGACCGGCTCGACCCAGAGCTGCGCCTCGCGCGACAGCCGCACCCGTTCCCCGGGAAGGAGCCACCGGCGGACGCCCGGATCGAGCACCGCGCGCCCGACCGCGCGAGCCTCGGCGCACCGGACCCAGACCCGCTCCTCCGTGAGGTCCAGCTCCAGGAGCCGTGGCGGCAATCCGGGGAAGCGGACGCCATCGTCCACGCCCCCGCCCACCGTCCAGGTTCCCGGCTGGAGCTCCAGCTCGGAGCCCACCCCTCGTGCCTCGAAGCGGACGTGCATGGGAGGCCTCGGTGGCAATGGACGTGCCAGCCCGGGGCGTGCAGCGAGTAGGGTGCGCCCCGTGCGCCTTCGACGCCGTTCCACGTTGCTCGTCTGTCTCGGACTCCTCGTCTCGGGATGCCGCGACGAGCAGGCGGGTCCTCGTCCGCGGGTCCGGGCGCCGGCGTCCGGCGGCGCGGAGGCGGCGGCGGGCTCGGTCCAGGGCACCTGGGCCGGCGGCGCCATCAAGTACCTCGGGACGCGGGTCGAGCGGGGCAAGGACGACCGTGGGAAGGACGCCGTCCGGCTGACCCATCGCTTCGAGGCGACGCAGCGGCTGCCGCCTGGGTGGCAGATCTTCGTCCACCTGGTCGATGCCCGGACCGGGCAGATGCTGGCCAACGGGGATCACGCGCCACCGGTCCCGCTCGAGCAGTGGCCGGTGGGGCAGCCGGTGCAGGACGTGCAGATTCTCCAGCTCCCGCCCGGGGCGCCGGAGGCGCGGGTGCTGCTCGGGTTCTGGCACGACGACCAGCGGCTCCCGGTGGACCAGCCTTCGGCGCAGGACGGGCAGCAGCGGATGCTCGGACCGGTCATCGGCGGCGGGCCGCCCCCGGTGCCCGAGGCCCACGTGCGGCGGACCCCGACGCCACCGAAGCTCGACGGAGTCCTGGACGATCCGGCCTGGCAGAGCGCGACCCCGCTCACGCTGGTGGACAGCCTCGATGGGCGGCCGGCGCAATTCCGGACCACGGTGCGGATGACGTGGGACGCCGAGGCTCTGTACGTCGCCTTCGACTGCGAGGACCCCGATGTCTGGGGGACGTTCAGCAAGCGGGACGAGCCGCTGTACACCCAGGAGGTGGTGGAGATCTTCGTCGACGCCGATGCGGACGGGCGGACCTACGACGAGATCGAGGTGAGCCCCCACAACGTGGTGTTCGACGCCTACTTCCCGGCGCGCCGGCAGGGCATGGACCTGTCGTGGGACTCCGGGCTGGAGAGCGCGGTGAAGGTCAACGGCACGATTGACGACGCGCGCGACCGCGACCAGGGCTGGACGGTGGAGATGCGCATCCCCTTCGCCCGCCTGCACGCGGTGCCGCACGTCCCGCCGAAGCCGGGTGACCGCTGGCGCTTCAACCTCTACCGGCTCGAGCTGCCCGACCGGAAGAGCGCGCAGGGGCAGGCGTTCTCGCCGCTCTTCGTCGGCGACTTCCACGCCGTGGACCGCTTCGCCTGGCTGGTCTTCGACGAGCAGTGAGCCGCCTGCCGTCGTCGATCTCGGAACTCCCCACCTGGCCGGCGCGGGGCGGACCGGCTTCGCAGCAATCGTGGACATAGCAACTTCGACGAAGCTTCAATGGCTTGGAGTGACGATGGGGTCCGGAGATACGGACGACTGACATGCGAAGTTGCTATGTCCACGCTTGCTCCGGGCCCGGTGCCCCGGGGCTCGCGCTCGTCGCCGGTGCCGTCGGCGCGGTCGCTCGTGGCCGGACGGCCTTGACACGTCGCTCGCCGGAGCAACCTCAGCCGGTCCGGAAGTCCCAGCGGCTCTCCGCCTCGCTCGGCGCGCGCGGATCTCCGAGGAAGTGCAGGTAGCCCTGGAGCTCGAGCGTGTCGACGACCGACTCGGCCTGGAGCTCGCTGAAGCCGAGCAGGTCCACCAGCGCATCGCGCATCCTCGCCTTGCCGCGCAGGTAGCCGACCGGCTCGCCCGGGCCGAGTGCCCGGTGGAGGTCCCTGCTCAGCGCGGCGAGGTCCAGCTCCTCGGGAATCATCCAGCTCACGGTGCGCCGGCCTCGCCTGCGCCGGCAAGCGGGCGGGCCACCAGCCGTCCGTGCCGCCCCCGGAATGTCTCCCAGCGGACGCCCCCCGGTTCGAGCGCGACCCGGATCGCCCCGTCGACGTCGGTGCGCAGCACCTCGGCTCCGCTCGAGCGCCAGCGCTCCACCACCTCGGGCGCGGGGAGCCCGAAGCGGTTGGCCCGGCCGTCGGAGAAGAGCGCCAGCCAGGCCTGGCTCGCGGAGACCAGCCGAGGCGAGCTCGAGGTGCGTGAACCGTGGTGGGGCACCTTCACCACCGTGCTCTCGAGCGGCGGGAGCTCCTCCTCCGCCGCCTCTCCGGCGTCCCCGGCGAGCAGCACGGAGCGCCCCGCGGCGCTCAGATGAAGGACGAGGCTCCGGTCGTTCACCGAGCGGAGCCGGCTCGCCTCCCGGGGCGGAGAGAGGACACGCACCGTCGTCCCTCCGAGCGTCCGCACCTCCCTCGCCGCGAGCCACTCCACCCGGGCCGCTCCGGCCGCGGCCAGCAGCGCATCGACGAGCGGCCCACGCTCGACGCCCGCCGGGAGCCACAGCCGGTCCACCGGGATCTCCCGGAGCACGGTCAAGAGCCCGAGCGCGTGGTCCGGATGGGGGTGGGACAGGGCCACCACCTCGAGGCGCCGGATGCCTCGCTCACGGAGGTACGGCACCACGACGCGGGCGCCGGGGTCGATGCCGCCGGGCACGCCTCCCCCGTCGACGAGCAGATGTGCCGCGCCGGACGAGACGAGGATCGAGTCCCCGTGGCCCACCGGGAGCACCGTGAGCTCGAGCGGCGGATGCGGCTCGAGCAGTGGACGGGCGAGCACGGCGAGCATCGCCAGGACCGCGACCCACCCCGCGCGCCGCACGCCGAGGGCGACGCCCAGCAGGCCCAGGCCGAAGGCCAGCGCCGCGGGCCAGGGGAACGAGGGGGTGGTGAGCACACCGGCCGGCACCGCGGCCCCGGCGCGGACCAGCGCGAGCAGCGCCTGCGCGGCGCCCGAGGCCACGCGCAGCGGCGCGGCGGCGAGGGCAGGGGAGAGGCAGAACAGGCCCCCGGTGACCGCGGAGGCCAGCGTGAGGACCGAGGCCACCGGGAGGGCGATGACGTTGACCGCCCAGCCGACCAGCGAGATGCGGTGGAAGGCGGTCGCCACCAGCGGGATGGAGGCCAGCGTGACCGCCGCGCTGGCGGTGCAGACGCCGAGGAGCGCTTCCCGGAGCTGCTCCCGCGCCCGCCGCCAGCGCTCGGGCCGGCGCGGATCCGGCGGAGGCACCGGCACCCACGCGCGGAGGCGGGGCGCGAGCAGCACCAGCGCCAGCACCGCGGTGAAGCTGAGCTGGAGCGACAGGTCGCGGACGGACGCTGGGTCGGCCACCAGGAGCGCCCCGGCGGCGAGGGCCAGCGCGTTCAGCGCGTCGGTCGGCCGCTGGAGCGCCCGACCGGCGAGCACCACGCCGAGCATCAGCGCGGACCGGACGGCCGGCGGCTGATTCCCGGTGAAGACGACGTAGCCCCAGACCAGCGGCAGCGCGGCGAGCGCAGCCGGGCGCCGCGGGTCCATCCGGCGGACCAGGGCCGGCGAGGTCCGCAGCAGGGCGGCGAGGACGGCGGCGAGGACCAGAGCGAGCGCGGCGACGTGGAGCCCGCTCACGCTCAGCACGTGGGCGAGGCCGCTCCGGGCAAAGCGGTCCTCCCACTCCGGCCCGAGCTCCGACCGCAGCCCGGCGGCGAGCGCGCCCACCAGCGCGGAGGCGTCGGCATCGGTGAGCCGCCCCTGCGTCCAGTGGCCGAAGGCCTCGCGTCGCTGCGTCACCCAGAGCCGCCACCGCTCCGGGGGGAGGAGCGGGACCAGCGAGCCAGGAGCGATGCGGCCGGAGGTCGAGAGCCCGCGTGCCCGCGCCGCCGCGCCCGCGTCGTACTGGCCCCAGGACTCGGTTCCGGCATCGGGGCGGAGCTCGGCCCGGAGCTGGACCCGCTGCCCGGGCCAGGGATGGAGGTCCGGGTCGCTCCACCAGAGCCGGGTCCGGGCCCTGGCCGGAGCCCCGTCCGCCCGCGCGACCTCGAGGACCGCCCGGCCACCGCGCGCGTCCACCTCCACCGGCCCCAGCCGGCCCTCGAGGAGCACCGGTCGTCCGGTGGGGAGCGGGGTCGACCGTTCGGCGCGGGCGGCGAGCGTGGAGCCGGTGAGCAGGGCGGCCGCGAGGAGCGCCAGGTGCCCGCCCGGCCGCGCGTGGGAGGCCAGTGCGACAATCGCCAGCACGGCAGCCAGGCAGGCAACCAGCACGGGCACCGGGCGCGACAGGCCGGGGAGGGCGCAGCCGAGACCGAGGGCGAGCACCGGGAAGACGAGCGGGCGGATCCCCAGGTCCTTCCAGGTCCAGCTCCCCATCGCCCCCCGCCCCCCGTCCAACCCCGCCGAAAAAGGCGGGCAAGCCTAGTCGGTGCAGCGTCGGCGGGTCAAGACGACGCGTTGCAATAAGTCAGATTTCGTGGTAAGTTTGCGAAATTCGGCGGCGTTCCAGGCCGCGAGGAGGCAGCTTCCCAGTGCAGACCAGCTTCAAGATGGGCGACAAGGCCGTGTATCCGGGCCAGGGCGTGGGTGAGGTGATGGGCATCGAGCACACCGAGGTCGCCGGCCAGCGCCAGTCGTTCTACGTCCTCCGGATTCTCGAAAACGGGATGCGGATCATGATCCCCATCAACAAGGTCGGCTCGGTCGGCCTGCGGGAGATCATCAGCGAGGACGACGTCAAGCAGGTCTACGCCATCCTCCGCGAGAAGGACATCTCGGTCGACTCCACCACCTGGAACCGGCGGTACCGGGAGTACATGGAGAAGATCAAGACCGGCTCGGTCTTCGAGATCGCCGAGGTGCTCCGCGACCTCTACCTCCTCAAGGGCGACAAGGACCTGTCCTTCGGCGAGCGAAAGATGCTGGACACCGCCCGGGCCCTGCTGATCAAGGAGCTCAGCCTCGCCAAGGAGTGCACCGAGGACGAGATCGAGGCCGACCTCCGGAAGATCTTCAGCATCACCTGAGTCGTCCGGAGGTCCGGTGACGGCGCGCGATCCACTCTCGCCGGAGGAAGCGCGCGCCGAGCGCATCGCCCAGCTCGAGCGAAGCACCCGACGCCGGGTGACCGGCGTGCAGCTCCCGGTGGCAGTGCTCTGTCTCCTGGGCGCCCTCTACTTGCTGGGCCGGGAAGCGCCGGACGTGGCCTACGTCTTCGGCCGGCGCGAGCCGGTCACCCTGGGCAGCGAGGGCGCGTACCGGTTCGACCGGCTCCAGCCGAACGTCTACGCCCAGGTGCACGGGGTGCCGCTGGGCACCGCCTTCTACGGCGTGGAGCGTGACGCCCGGGTGGTGCTGGTGCCGCTCCAGGACACGCCGCTGCTGGTGCGCCGGCCGACGCTGCCCACCGAGGACTGGGTGCCCGGCCGGCGGCCGCCTCCGCCCGACCCGCGCCCCTTCGGGGTGCGCGGGCGGCTCCTCCCGCTCGAGGACGTCCCCGGCTACCGGGACGCGGCGCCGCGGTTCCGGGCGCTCCAGGGGCTTCGGCCGGTGGACGGGCGGCTCTGGGTGCTCAGGGAGGGCGAGCGCCCGGGCGAGGACCGGGGGCCGCTCCTCATCGGGCTGGTGCTGCTCGGCTTCGGCGTGCTGAACGCGGTGCTCGCCGTTCGCGGAGCGCAGGCGCTGATTCAGGAGAGAGACGCCCGGCGCCGGTCGAAATACCCACGGAGCGTCTGAGCCCGGGTCGGCCTCGCCTGCTCAGCGCTGGGGGGCGCGGGCCGCCGGCGCCGCGAGTGGCCGCAGCAACCCCGGATGCGTCTGCGCGGTCCAGAGCGCGAGCGCGGTCGCCAGGAGGAAGCCGGCCGTCGCCGCGAGCACCGCGATCTTCACCGGGCGCACCGACGTCTCTTCCTCGGAGGCGGCGGGACGGCGCCGCGGGCGCTCGGTCCCCGCGCTCCCGCCGGGCATCCGGAGCCGCAGCACGGCAGGCCCGATGTGGATCCGCTGCCCGACCTGGAGCTCGCTCGGCCCGGCCAGCCGCTCGTCGTCGAGGAAGGTACCGTTCTGGCTCCCCAGGTCCTCGAGAAACAGACGCTCCCCGCGGCGGGTCAGCCGGGCGTGCCGTCGGCTGATGGAGGCGTGGGGGAGCCGCAGGTCGCAGCTGCTCGACCGGCCGAGGATCACCGCCCCCTCGCTCACCGGGAGCAGCTGGCCCGTGCCGGGGCCGTGCTCGGCGTAGAGGAAGATCTCCTGGGTGCCCACCGCGGCCACCGTGGAGACCATCGTCGCCGGACCGACGGTGTCCCGGCCCGCGCGCCGCTTCCGACCGGGGCGCACCGGATAGGTCGTCACCCGCTGGGGCGCCGGATCATCGGCGTTGAGCGGCGTGGCCTCGCGCTCGTCGAACGGGAGCTCGCCCGTGTCGTCGGAGTCCTTCTTGCCATCCTCGGTGGGAGGTCGCCGTGGGGGTCGCTTGGGGTTGGATGGCGCCATGCGGGTTCGCGGGGTCCCTCATCCCCCGGCCGTGCAATGATGTCACGTTCCTCGATTTCCCGCGCCACTCTCTTGTCACCGTCCCACGGCCCCCCCGCCCTCTCCGTCTACAACACGCTGACCCGCCGCAAGGAGCCCCTCGAGACGCTCCACCCCGGTGAAGTGCGTCTGTACGTGTGTGGTCCCACCGTCTACTCGTGGGTGCACATCGGGAACGCCCGGACGTTCACCATCTTTGACGTCGTGGTGCGTTATCTCCGCCACCGCGGCTACCGGGTCTCGTACGTCCGGAACTACACCGACGTCGACGACAAGATCATCAACGCCGCGCGAGAGGCCGGCGAGGACCCGGCGGCGCTCGCCGAGCGCTACGTCCGCGCCTTCGAGGAGGACGCCGCCGCGCTCGGCCTGCTGGCTCCGGACGTCGCGCCGCGGGTGACCGAGGTCATCCCGGAGATCCTCGCGCTCATCCAGACGCTGCTCGACGAAGGCGTCGCCTACCCGGCGGGCGGCGACGTCTACTTCCAGGTCTCGCGCTGGCCCGAGTACGCCAAGCTCTCGCGGCGCAATCTCGACGACCTGCGCGCCGGCGAGCGGGTCACGCCGGGCGAGCACAAGCGCGAGCCGCTCGACTTCGCGCTCTGGAAGGCCGAGAAGCCCGGCGAGCCGGCGTGGGATGCGCCCTGGGGCCGAGGCCGTCCCGGGTGGCACATCGAGTGCTCGGCGATGAGCGAGAAGTTCCTCGGTCGGACCTTCGACATCCACGGCGGCGGGCTGGACCTCATCTTCCCCCACCACGAGAACGAGATCGCCCAGTCCGAGGCCGCCCACCACGCGCCGCTCGCCCGGGTGTGGATGCACGCCGGCTTTCTCAATCTCGAGAACGCCAAGATGTCGAAGAGCCTGGGGAACGTGGTCCGGCTCCGCGACGCGCTGGCGAAGGTGGACGCCGAGGCGCTGCGATACTTCTTCGTCACCAGCCACTACCGGAACGGGCTGGACTTCTCCGACGAGGCGCTCTCCGACGCCGAGAAGCGGATGGAGTACTTCTACGAGACGCTCCAGCGGGTCGACGAGCGGCTCGGCGCGCGCGAGGTGAAGCCCGGGCCGGTGCACGGCGACCCGGACGCCCACCTCCGCGCGTTCGAGGAGGCGATGGACGACGACTTCAACACCGCCGGGGCTCTGGCGGCGCTCTCGGGCCTGTTCGGACAGCTGAACGAGCTCCTCGATCGTCCGCCCGTGCCCGACCGGGCCACGGTGGTCCGCACCCTGGCCACGCTGCGGGCGGTGGTTCCGGCGATGGGCGGCGTGCTCGGCATCCTGGGGAGCAACCCCGCGGCCTGGCTCGAGCGTCGGCGAGACCGGCTGGTCCGGCAGCGCGGCCTGGACCGCGCGCGGATCGAGTCGATGCTCGCCGAGCGGACCGAGGCGCGAAAGGCCAAGGACTTCGCCCGATCGGACGCCATCCGCGACGCGCTCCTGGCGCTCGGGGTGGAGCTGCGAGACGGGCCGTCCGGAACGCAGTGGAAGGTCCGCTCCTGAGCTGACACCGCGCGAGGGCGGGCCGGAGCCCCGGCTCCTGCCGAGGCCGCCCGCGAGACCGATGCCGCTCCTGGTGCTCGCCGGTCGCCGTCAGCGCGCCCGCTCGATGCGCACGGTGAACAGGTGATGGACCGAGACCGCGCGCCCCTCGATCTGCGCCGGCCGGTAGCGACGCGCCTGCAGCGCGGCGAGCACCGCGGCCTCGGCGAGCGGGAGGCCTCTGAGCACCTCGCATCCCTCCACGGTCCCCGAGGCGGTGATCACGCAGCGCGCGAGCAGCGTGCCCTCCACCCCGCTGCGCCGCGCCTCGGCGGAGAGCATCACCCCCGGTCCGGAGAGCAGAACCGGCATCTGCGCCACCACGTCCTCGGAGAAGGCGCCGGGCCCGTCGCCGCCGCACGGAGGCGTGGCGCACTCCGGGCCACCGCCGGGGCCACGCCCGTCGCCGGTCGGTCCCCCGGGGCCGTCCTGCGGGTTTCCGTCCAGACCCTCGGTCGACACCGGCGGGGGCGGCGGCTCGGTCGGACGCGCCACCTCGACCGGGCGCGCAGTCCCGGGCCGCACGGGCCGGCGAGCTCTCGGAGGCAGCGCCCCCGGCTTCTGACCGGAGCCTCCGCCGCTCGCGATCGGCCCTCGGGGGATCCACCGCACGGGGGGAAGCCCGTCCCGCGGTGGCGTCGGGCGGGAGAGAGCCAGCGCCCCGGCGAGCAGCACGGCGTGGGCGAGGAGAGAGAGGGCCAGGGCGGGTCGCAGCCGCGTGGGTGCGCTGGACCGCCCGCGAACGACGTCGAACATCGGAGAGCCTGCCCGGGGGCCGTCCGCCACGTCCCCTCGGCGAGGGCCGCCCACGGGCACCCCGCAGTCTCTCGCCCGTCCGCTCCTGCCGTCCAGTGGGCGGGTCCGCGGTGGACGTCGCCCCGCGCCCCGGGGCAGAACCAGGCCCCATGCTCTCCGCCGCCCTCGTCCTGGCGCTCGCCGCCGCGCCGCCCGCCCGGACCTCCGCCGCCGCCGAGCGGGCCATCACCGCCGACGCCCTCCGCGCCCACGTCCGCTTCCTCGCCTCCGACCTGCTCGAGGGCAGGGGACCCGGGACCCGCGGCGATGCGCTGGCGGAGGCCTACATCTCCTCCCAGCTCGAGGCGCTCGGGCTCCGGCCCGCCGGCACGCAGGGGTACCTCCAGCCGTTCGACATCGTGGGCGTGGACGGCCACGCCCCCACCGTCCAGTTCACCCACGGCTCCAGCGCGCTCGTCCTCCGCCACCCCGACGAGGTCATCGCGGTGGCGGGCGACGCGGCTCCCCACACTGCGCTCGAGGCGGCGGAGCTGGTCTTCGTGGGCTACGGCATCCGCGCACCCGAGTACGCCTGGGACGACTTCAAGGGGCAGGACCTCCGGGGCAAGGTGCTGCTCATCCTCAACAGCGACCCCGAGGACGACCCGGCGCTCTTCGCCGGCCGGACGCGCCTCTGGTACGGCCGCTGGGACTACAAGTACGAGATGGCCGCGAAGGTGGGGGCCGCGGGCGCCATCGTCCTCCACACCCCGCACAGCGCCGGCTACCCCTGGCAGGTCGTCCGCACCTCGTGGACCGGGCCGCAGTTCTCGGTGCCCACCACCGAGCGGCGGGTGCCGGTGCGCGGGTGGGTCACCGAGGAGGCGTGCCGGAAGCTCGTGGCGCTCGCGGGCAAGAGCCTGGACGAGCTCGTCCGCTCGGCGAACCAGCGCCAGTTCCGCCCCGTCCCGCTGGGGATCGCCGTCACCGCCGCGTTCGACAGCCGCGTCGAGCGGACGCACACGGCGAACGTGCTCGCGGTGCTCCCCGGGAGCGACCCGCGGCTGTCCTCCGAGGTGGTGCTCTACACCGCCCACCACGACCACCTGGGGATGCGCGCCGATGCGCCGCCGGGCGAGGACGCCATCTACAACGGCGCCGAGGACAACGCCTCGGGGGTGGCCCTGATGCTCGAGGTGGCGCGCGCGTACGCCGCGCTCCCCGAGCCCCCGAGGCGCAGCATCCTCTTCGCCGCGGTGGCCGCCGAGGAGCAGGGCCTGCTCGGCTCCGAGTATCTGGCGCGCCACCCGCCTGTGCCGCTGGGACGCATCGCGGTGGACATCAACATCGACGGGGCCAACGTCTTCGGCCGGACCCGCGACGTCACCGTCATCGGCCTCGGCAAGACCGATCTCGACGTGACGCTCCGGGCGCTCGCCCGCGCGCAGGGCCGGGTGCTGCGGGGCGACCAGCTCCCGGACCGCGGGTACTTCTACCGGAGCGACCAGTTCAGCTTCGCCCGGGTCGGGGTCCCCTCGGCGTACTTCGAGAGCGGGCTCGACTACCGCGGTCGCCCGCCCGGCTGGGGCCGGGAGAGGCGCGAGGCCTGGGAGGAGACCCGGTACCACCAGCCCTCGGACGAGCTGACGCCCGACTGGGACCTCTCGGGCGCGGTGGAGGATGCCCGGCTGCAGTTCGCCCTCGGGTACAGCGTGGCCCAGGCGCGGGTCCTGCCTGCCTGGACGAAGGGCGACGAGTTCGAGGCTCCCCGCCAGCGCTCGCTGGAGGCGCTCCGCCAGCGTCCGCCCGGAGCGAGCCCGGCCAGCACTCATTAAAGTGTTTCCATGGCCGGGTTCGAGCTCGTCACCGACTACAGACCGCGGGGAGATCAGCCGAGGGCCATCGCCGAGCTGGTGGAGGGCGTGCTCCGGGGCGACGCGCACCAGACGCTGCTCGGGGTGACCGGCTCGGGGAAGACCTTCACCATGGCCAACGTGGTGGCCCAGGTGCAGCGGCCGACGCTGGTCATCGTGCACAACAAGACCCTGGCGGCGCAGCTCTACGGCGAGTTCCGCGAGCTCTTTCCGAAGAACGCCGTCGAGTACTTCATCAGCTACTTCGACTACTACCAGCCCGAGGCGTACATCCCCTCGTCGGACACGTACATCGAGAAGGATTCGTTCATCAACGACGAGATCGAGCGGATGCGGCACTCGGCCACGCACTCGCTCCGCACCCGCGACGACGTGCTGATCGTCGCCTCGGTCTCCTGCATCTACGGCCTGGGCACCGCCCGGAGCTACATGGCCCTGGCCGCCACCGCGGCGAAGGGAGGCGAGCTGGGGCGGGACGTGCTGATGCGGCGGCTGGTGGACGCGCAGTACAGCCGCAACGACCTCGACTTCCACCGCGGGACTTTCCGGGTGCGCGGCGACACGGTGGAGGTGTTCCCGGCGTACGAGGAGGAGCGGGCGGTCCGGATCGAGTTCTTCGGGGACACGGTGGAGCGGATCACCGAGTTCGACCCCCTCCGCGGCCAGTCGCTGGCGGAGGTGGAGAAGATCGTCGTCTTCCCCGCCAGCCACTACGTGACCGAGGAGGAGCAGCGCGCCCGGGCCATCCACGACATCCGGGACGAGCTGCGCGAGCGGCTGCAGTGGTTCCGCGCGCACGGCAAGCTGCTCGAGGCCCAGCGCCTCGAGGAGCGCACGATGTACGACCTGGAGATGATGGAGCAGGTGGGGTTCTGCAACGGCATCGAGAACTACAGCCGGCACCTCTCCGGTCGCGCCGCGGGGGAGGCGCCGCCCTGTCTCCTGGACTACTTCCCGAAGAACATCCTGGTGATGCTGGACGAGAGCCACCAGACCGTGCCGCAGATCGGCGCGATGTACCGCGGCGACCGGAGCCGGAAGGAGACCCTGGTCGAGTACGGGTTCCGGCTCCCCAGCGCGCTGGACAACCGCCCGCTGAAGTTCGACGAGTTCGAGGCGATGGCCCCCCAGGCCATCTACGTCAGCGCCACGCCCGGCGAGTACGAGCTGCAGCGGAGCCACGGCGTCGTGGTGGAGCAGGTCATCCGTCCGACCGGCCTGACCGACCCGCTGGTCGAGGTGCGCCCGGCGCGGAACCAGGTGGAAGATCTCCTCGAGGAGGTGCGCCAGCGGGCGGCGGCCAAGGAGCGGGTCCTGGTGACCACGCTCACCAAGCGGATGGCGGAGGACCTCACCGAGTACTTCGCCGACGTGGGCGTGCGCGTCCGCTACCTGCACTCGGACATCGACACGCTGGAGCGCACCGCCATCATCCGCGACCTTCGCCGCGGCGAGTTCGACGTGCTGGTGGGCATCAACCTGCTCCGCGAGGGGCTGGACATCCCCGAGGTCTCGCTGGTCGCCATCCTCGACGCGGACAAGGAGGGCTTCCTCCGCAGCCAGGTGAGCCTGATCCAGACCATCGGCCGCGCCGCGCGCCACGTGAGCGGCCGGGTGCTGATGTACGCCGACCAGGAGACCGAGTCGATGCACCGGGCGCTCGAGGAGACGCGCCGGCGCCGCGAGCTGCAAGACACCTGGAACCGCGAGCACGGCATCACGCCCCAGGGGGTGAAGAAGGCGATCCTCGACCTCAGCGAGGTGCTGTACCGCTCCGACAGCCTCTCGCTGCCGCAGGCGGCCGAGGACGAGCTGCTCACCGCGGAGGAGATCGCCCGGCTCACCCGCGAGTACTCGGCCGAGATGCACCGGGCGGCCGACGAGATGGAGTTCGAGCGCGCCGCGGAGCTCCGGGACAAGGTGCTGGTGCTCAAGGACATGGACCTCGGCCTCAAGCCCCCCTCGCGCTCGCTGCTCGAAGCCGGCGCGCAGCGCGAGGAACGCAACCAGTCCCCGGTCGGGCGGCAGCGGGGCCGCCGCAAGGGCGCCGGCGTCGATCGGGCTCAGTCTCGGCTGGGGGCCGCCGGGCGGGGCAGGAAGCGAAGCTGATGCCGTCGGCGGCGCTGGAGGAGAAGCTGGAGCGGCTCCCGACCGCCCCCGGCGTCTACCTGATGAAGGACGCCCGGGGAGAGGTCATCTACGTCGGCAAGGCGGTGAATCTCCGCAGCCGCGTGCGCTCCTACTTCGGGCGGAGCAGCGACACCCGCGCCTTCATCCCCTTCCTCGAATCGGTGCTCGAGGACGTGGAGACGGTGGTGGTGAGCAACGAGAAGGAGGCGCTCCTCCTCGAGAACGAGCTCATCAAGCGGCACCAGCCCCGGTTCAACGTCCTCCTCAAGGACGACAAGAACTTCATCTGCCTGAGGCTCGACCCGGCCGGGGAGTGGCCGCGGCTGGAGGTGGTGCGGCGCTTCAAGCGCGACGGGGCGCTGTACTTCGGGCCCTACGCCTCGGCGAGCAGCATCCGGGAGACGCTGCGGATCATCAACCGCTACTTCCAGCTGCGGACCTGCTCGGACCACGTGCTCCACCACCGGAGGCGGCCCTGTCTGCTCCACCAGATCGGCCGCTGCCCCGCGCCCTGCGTCCACGACGTCTCGCGGGAGGAGTACGCCGAGTCGGTGCGGGAGGTGGCCCTGTTCCTGGAGGGGAAGGGTGGCGAGCTGCTCTCGGCGCTCCGGGGGCGGATGAAGGGAGCGGCCCAGGCGCTCCGCTTCGAGCAGGCGGCGCGGCTCCGGGATCAGCTCTTCGCCATCGAGCGCTCGCTGGAGCGGCAGAAGGTCGCCACCACCGAGCCCATCGACCAGGACGTGTTCGGCTACCACCGCGAGGCGGACCGGCTGGTGGTGTACGTGCTCTACGTGCGGCAGGGCCGGCTCAACGGCGGCCAGGCCTTCCCCTTCACCGGGCAGGAGTTTCCCGACGAGGAGCTGCTCGGCAGCCTGGTCAACCTCTACTACGGAGAGGACAACGTGCTGCCCGACGAGGTGCTGCTGCCGCTCCGGCCGGAGGGTGGGGTGGATCCGCTGGCGGAGCTGCTCACCGAGAAGCGGGGCCGGCGGGTCCGGGTCCTGGTGCCTCAGCGTGGAGAGAAGCTCCAGCTGGTGGAGATGAGCGCGGCGAACGCGCGCCAGGCGCTGCTCGACCAGCGGCGGAGCCGGGACGAGCTGGACGCAGTCCTGAAGCGACTCGAGGACCGGCTGCACCTCTCGGCCCTGCCGCGCCGGATGGAGTGCTTCGACATCTCGCACTTCCAGGGCAGCAGCATCGTCGCCAGCCAGGTGGCGATGACCGACGGCGAGCTGGACCGGGCGCGCTACCGGCGGTTCCGGATCAAGAGCGTGCAGGCCCAGGACGACTTCGCCTCGATGTACGAGGTGGTGAGCCGGCGGCTGCGGCGGGGACGCGAGGCGGGCGACCTGCCGGACCTCCTGGTCATCGACGGCGGCAAGGGGCAGCTGGCCTCGGCGCGGGCGGCGATGAAGGACCTGGGGGTGAGCCTCGACGTGGTGGGCCTCGCCAAGTCGCGCGAGCTGGACTCGGACGACCAGGCCGGCGCGGCGGCCCGGAGCCCCGAGCGGGTGTTCATCCCGGAGAAGCGCGACCCCGTCGTCCTGCCGCAGAACTCGCCCGAGCTGTTCCTCCTGGTCCGCCTGCGCGACGAGGCCCACCGCTTCGCCATCACCTATCAGCAGAAGCTGATGCGGCGGCGGAACTTCAAGAGCGTGCTCGAGGACGTCCCCGGCGTGGGCGAGGGCAGGAAGAAGGCGCTGCTCCGGGCCTTCGGGTCGCTGAAGCGCATCCGCGAGGCGAGCATCGAGGAGCTGGCCGCGCAGGCGGGCCTGGGGACCACGCTGGCCGAGCGGATCCACGCCCACCTGCACGCCTCGGAGCGCGAGCTGCGGCGCGAGCTGGCCGAGGGGCAGGTGGACGAGGACGCGGTCCGGGAGGCGTCGCTGGAGGACGCGGCGCAGGACGAACCCCGGCCTCCCGGTTGACCGTCCTGGCCGGACGCAGTCCGTGCAAGGCGGGCTCCGGGCCGCTCTTCGCTCCCGGGACGTCGATCTCGCTCCGGGCGGGCCGATGACCGCGGTAGCCTGCACGCCCCGATGCGGCTCGACCCCACGGCCATCCCTGCCATCTCCCGCGAGGCGATCGCGGTGCTGACCCGCGAGGGGGACATCGAGGTCGAGCCGACGCGGGTCGCCGACGCCGAGATGGACCTCGCCGCCATCATGCGCGAGCACCTCACCGGCGAGGAGCGCGTGAACCAGGCGACCCGCGAGGCGCTGGAGCGCCGGG
This sequence comes from uncultured delta proteobacterium, assembly GCA_963776345.1. Lineage (GTDB taxonomy): Bacteria > Myxococcota > Myxococcia > Myxococcales > Myxococcaceae > RPRB01. The sequence continues at coordinate 33,588 of CAVZMH010000006.1, forward strand.
GGTACTGGCGGACGTGCGCGGGTTCAAGCTCGGCGACGAGGGCATCGCATCGGTCGTCGGGCAGATGTCCGAGTTCCTGCTCCTGAGTCGGAGTGTGGAAGAGGTCTTCTCCGCGGACGACGTGCTCCGGGCGAAGCTGGGTGCGGTCATGGCGAAGCACCTTGCCGCGGAACCCGGTCGGCCTCCGTCTGGCTCGGGTGGCACTGGCGCCGGCTGATCGCTTCCCGGGTCGAGTGAGCGGCGGAGCGGGTCGCCCTCGGGCCCACGGGGCTCGACCGGCCGCTTGCTCACGAGACCGAAAAAACTCCCTGTTTTCGTTGCGGCGCGGACCCCCCGGTGATGTATAGCGGGGGCTTCCACGAGCGACGCCGACGGTCAATCTTCGGGGGGCTCGCCGGTACCCAGGAAGGGTTATGAGGCTTTATCCCAAGGTGATTCCCGTCATCTCCCGCGAGGCGATCCAGCTGCTGATGCAGGACGGGGACATCGAGGTCGAGCAGATGCGGATCAACGACGCGGAGATGGACCTCTCCGCCATCATGCGTGAGTACCTCACCAACGAGGAGCGCGTGAACCAGGCGACCCGCGAGGCGCTGGAGCGCCGGGGCTACGACTACAGCAAGTTCAACCAGGTGAAGCGCGAGATGGCCGACGTCCGCGGCTTCAAGATGGGCGACGAGGGGATCGAGTACGTCATCAACCAGATGATCGAGTTCCTCCTCATCAGCCGGAACGTCGAGGAGGTCTTCTCGGCGGACAACGTGATCCGGCAGAAGGTCTTCGCGGTGATGAAGAAGCACCTCGACGTCGACGAGGAGATCGACCGCGAGGCCCGGGCGCGCCTGAAGCACCTGCAGGAAGGCACCAGCGCCTTCGACATCGAGTACAACAAGACGGTCGAGCAGATCCGCCGCGCCCGCGGCCTGATCTGACCGCCGGCTCCGGCTCGAAAGTTGACCCGTCAGGCCGGCCGTCTACCGTTCGCTCCGTGTCCAGCTCCGAGCTCGCGCCTCCGACCTCTCCCGGGACCTCCCTCGAATCGCTCTCGCAGACCGCGGGTGATGCGCTCCGCCGGGCGCTCGCCTCGTCCGGCACGGGCAGCGTGCTCTCCACGCAGGTGGAGGAGGACCTGCGCTCGGCGCTGACCGGACTCGAGGCCCTGCACTCGCACCTCGAGGATCTGGTCTCCACCCTCCTCGAGCCGCGACCCACCCCGCTGTCGCTGGTCGAGGCGGCCGACGACTCCCGGGCCCAGGAGGCGCTGGTCTCCCTCGAGGAGACGCTGACCTCGCTCCGCCGCCGGCTCGGCCAGGCCGCCGCGCAGCTCCGCATCCGGCCCGAGCCCGCCTAGCGCTCGGAGCACTCGGGAGCCGAACAGGTGAGCATCACGCGGCCGCCCTGATCCCCGCCGACTGCAGCCCGCCTGACGACACCCTGACCCGGACCTCGACCGCGGCCGCCGTGACCTAGAGCCCGGCGAACGACAGGCCCAGCCTGGCCGCGCCGCCGAGCACCAGGAGCCACACCGGGTTCACGTCGAAGCGCACCGCGGTGAGCGCGGTGGCCGCCGCGATGCCCACCTCCAGCCTGGCGTCGAAGCTCCCGCCGAGGGTGATGGCCGCCGCCGCCATCAGCCCCACCACCGCCGGGGTGAGGCCGCGCAGCGCCGCGCGCACCCAGCGACGCGACCGCACCCGGTCGAGCCACGTCCCGAGCAGAACCACCAGGGCGAAGGGCGCCGAGAAGATGGCCACCGTGGCCACGCCCGCCCCGAGCCAGCCGTGCTGCAGGTAGCCGATGAACGTCGCCAGCAGCAGCACCGGCCCCGGGGTGAGCTTCCCGATGGCCACCGCGTCGGCGAACTGCCGGTCGGTGATCCAGTTGTGGGCGTGCACCATCTGGCGCAGGTGGGGGATGATCGCGAAGCCGCCGCCGTACGCGCCGAGCCCGGTGCGGAAGTAGACCACGGCCATCTCGATCAGCTTCGCGTCCAGGCCGGTGGCGTGCACCATCGCGGCGAGCACCAGCAGGGTCCCCACCAGCGCCGGGGTGTGGAGCTCGGCCGGGGGCGGGGAGGCCGGCGGCGGGTCCTCGCGCCCGGGCGGATCGAGCGGCGCCCCCTCCTCGGGGAGAGCCACCGGCACCCGCCGGCCGACGAGACCCCGAGCCCGCGCCAGCGCCCGCCGGGCCCCGAGGTCGACCGCGAGCCCGATGCAGATGGCGAGCAGCACCACCTCGGCGGGCGACGCGCCGCCCACCGCCGAGAGCAGCAGCGCGCCGGCGGCGACGCCCATCTGCCAGAGCTGGTTCACCCCGGTGCGGACCATCTTCAGGGTGATGGCGCAGATGATGCCCACCACCGCGGCGTTGAAGCCCGAGAGGAGGCGGTCCGCCGAGGGAACCGTCCCGAAGCGCACGTAGAGCCAGGAGAGCGCCCCCACCGCCACCGCGCCGGGGAGCACGAAGCCCACGTACCCGGCGAGCGCCCCGGTCCAGCCGCCGAAGCGCATCCCGATGTAGGCCAGGGCGTTCGCCGCCGCCCCGCCGGGCAGCATCTGCGAGACGGTGAGGGTGTTGGAGAACTCGCGCGGGGTGAGCCAGCGGCGCTTCTTCACCACCTCGTCGTCGATCTGCGAGAGCACGCTGATCCCGCCCCCGAAGCCCACGCACCCCAGCCAGAGGGCGGTAACGAAGAGGTCCCGGCGGGAGGGACGTTCGCGGGGGGTGGAGCGTGCGGTGGCGCGGCGGAGCCACTCCGCGGTGCTGCCGAGGACACTGCTCATGGGAGCATCGACAACTCTAGCCCCGCGGCCCGGATTCCGCGCGCGTGTCTAGAGGCCGCGAGCGAGCGCGGAGCGGTCGAAGGGGCGTCCTGGCTTGTAGTCCGTCCACTCCACGACCACCGGCCCAAGCGCGAAGTCCGCCTCCATCCGCATCGGGACGTGCGCCGCGTCGTCGCTGAACCACATGCGCAGCTCGCGCGCCGACAGATTGCCCGAGAACTCGGTGCGCAGCCGCACCCGGACTGCCTGCTTCGGGCCCAGCGGGGTTTCCACCGTTCCGCGGCCCTCCACCAGGGCGATGCCCTTGAAGAGCTTCGACCCGGTGAAGATGGGCATCGAGAGCTGGTCGCCATCGGCCAGGCGCGCGGCGCGGAGGAAGAACACCGCCGAGGCGACGTCCACCGAGCCCAGCGGCACCTCGACCTGCGACTCGCGCCGCGACTCTCCGTCGACCTGCCGCATCACCTGCGCCTTGCCCAGCACGCCGTCGAAGTCGATCCGCATCCGGCGCCGCTTCCGGTTCTCGTCGGCGTAGAGCTCGAGGCCCCGCGAGCGGATGCTGGTCGGATCCCACCAGGCCACGATCTTCTCCCGGATCGGGTAGATGACGAGGTCGCACCGGCCGTTGGTCACGATGGGCCAGCTGCCGGGCCGGTCCGCCGCCTCGGCCCCGACGGTCACGTCCGCGGTCCCGGCGGGCAGACCGAGCCAGCTCACCCGGTAGGTGATCTGCTCGCCCGGACCGAAGGCGGCCGCGGGCAGCGGTTCGGGGGAGGCGGCGAGCATCAGGGCCAGGACTGCAACGGACACGCTCCGAATTCTAGCCCTGGCGGCCGACGGATGCTCGTCCCGGTGCGGCGGCGCGCCTGGGGGGCCGGCGCCCGGGCTGCCGGTTGGGCGTAGACTCCCTGGGCGTGCCGATCGACAAGAACGCCGAGGAAGAGGACCTGCGCGAGGACCGGCGGAGCCGGGCCTACACCGACTACGACTGCCCCTCCTGCAACGCCAACAATCCCACGGAGATGGCGCTGCGCGACGGGGACGAGACGCGCTGCAACTACTGCGGAACCGAGTACAAGGTCCGCATCACCGACGACGGCCGGCTCAGGCTCAAGGAGCTCTAGGCCGGGGTCCGCGGGGGGCGCTCCCCGAAGATGGCCGTCCCCACCCGGACCACGGTGGCCCCCTCCTCGATGGCCACCTCGAAGTCGTGGGTGCTCCCCATCGACAGGCCGGCGAGCCCGTGCTCCCCGGCGAGGACTGCGAGGGCGCGGAAGAGTGGACGCACCTCCTCCGGGGGGGCGAGCGGGGGCATGGTCATGAGCCCGACCACCTCCAGGCCCGGGAGCGGTCGCACCGCCTGGAGGAGTGGCCCGAGAGCGCCGGGCCCGACCCCGCTCTTGGAGGCCTCGCCGGCCACGTTCACCTCCACGTAGACCAGGAGCGGCGACCCGGTGCGGCGCCGCGACAGCTCCTGGGCCACCTCCCGGCGATCGAGCGCGTGGAAGACGTGCGCCGAGCGGGCCACGTAGCGGGCCTTGTTGGTCTGCAGGGGGCCGATGGCGTGCCACCGGATCCCTGGCAGGTCCGAGAGCGCCGCCGCCTTGTCCCGGAGCTCCTGGGCGTAGTTCTCGCCGAAGGCGCGCGCCCCGGCGGCGTAGGCGGCGCGGATGGCCTCGGGCGGCTGGAGCTTGCTCACCGCCACCACCTCGACCGAGCGATCCGGACGGCCGGCGCGCGCCGCCGCGGCCCGGACCCGGTCGAGCACCGCCCTCCAGCTGGCCGCCACGTCGGTCATCGCCGCTCCCACGGCAGGGTGTACCCGGCCTCGCGGAGGAGCGCGAGCGTCTCCACCAGCGGCAGCCCGACCACCGCGCTGTGGGAGCCCTCGATGCGCTCCACCAGGAAGCCGCCGACGCCCTGCACGGCGTAGGCCCCGGCCTTGTCCATCGGCTCCCCGGTCGAGACGTACCAGCGCAGCGCGGAGTCCGTCGCCTGGGCGAACGTGACGGAGGCGGTCACCAGACGCTCGCCGGCGCCCGCCACCGCGACCGCGGTCAGGACCTCATGGCTTCGGCCGGCCAGGGCGCGGAGCATCGCCAGCGCCTCGTCGGCGGTTCCGGGCTTGCCCAGCACCGCGCCGTCCAGGACCACGCTGGTGTCCGCGGCGAGGACCGTGGCGGCCGGGTGACGCACGCGCACCGCCTCGGCCTTGTCGCGGGCGAGCCGCAGCACGTAGGCCGCGGCCGGCTCACCTGGCCGGACGGCCTCGTCCAGGTGGGCCGGGTCGACGCGGAGTGGAATCCCGAGCTGCTCGAGCAGCGCCCGGCGCCGCGGGCTTGCCGAGGCGAGGACCAGTGAGGGAGGCATGATCGACCCACCCTCTAGCCAAACGGCGGTTGACCTGCCACGGCGGCCCTGCCCATCGTGCCTACACCATGAGGGCCACCGACCTGCTCACAGCGCTGCGCCGAACGGTGGAGCAGCTCGCCGCCTTCAACGAGCTGGCCAAGGCCCTGACCTCCACGCTCGAGTCCCGCGAGGTGCTGGGGCTGGTGATGCAGAAGGTCTCCGCGCTCCTCCGCCCGGCCAACTGGTCGCTGCTCCTGCACGACGAGACCACCGACAGCCTCTACTTCGAGATCGCCGTCGGGGCGGGGTCCGACCGGCTCCGGAACGAGCGCATCGCGGTGGGGGAGGGCATCGCCGGCACCGCGTTCCGCACCGGGAAGCCGCGCCTGGTGGACGACGTGCGGAGCGCCCCGGACTTCTCACCCCGCTTCGACGCCGTGACCGACTTCCGGACCGGCTCGGTGCTCGCCGTCCCCCTGATGTTCCGCGGCCGGGCGCTGGGGATCATCGAGCTGGTGAACGGAGAGGGCGATCCGCGCTTCGGCGAGGAGGACCTGGCGGCGGTGATGGCCATCGCCGACTTCGCCGCCATCGCCATCCAGAACGCCCGCGACTTCCAGCGGGTCCAGGAGCTCACCCTGGTGGACGAGCACACCGGCCTGGGCAATGTCCGCTCGCTCCGGAAGCAGCTCGACGCCGAGGTGACCCGCGCCCGGAGCCTCGGGCACCCGCTCACGCTCCTCTTCCTCGACCTGGACCACTTCAAGACGGTGAACGACACCCACGGGCACCTGGTGGGGAGCGCGCTGCTGCGCGAGGTGGGCGGCCTCTTGCGAGAGGAGCTCCGGCCGGTGGACGCGGCATTCCGCTACGGCGGGGACGAGTTCGCGGTGATGCTGGTCGAGGTCGATGCGCGCAGCGCGGTCGGCACCGCGGAGCGAATCCTCGGCCGGTTCCGCGCCCACCGCTTCGGCCGCGCCTCGGGCCTGGACCTCCGGGTGACCGCGAGCGTGGGCATCGCGGCCTGCCCCGACCACGCGGCGCACGCCACCGAGCTCATCGAGGCCGCCGACCGGGCGATGTACCTGGTCAAGGCGCGCGGGCGGGACGGGCTCGCCGTCGCCGCCAGCTAGGCTCTCGCAGCCTTCTCAGCCCTCGGCGGCGGGGGCGATGAGCTCCTCGTTCTTGACGATGCTCGCCGACTTCTTGAGCGCCGCCACGTACGATTCCTGGAGCTCCCCCTGGCGCTGGCGGAGCGCTTCCTCGCGGAGCGCGACCTTCTTCGCCAGCCAGGCGGCGTCGTCCGCCTTCTCCCGGGCGGTCACCTCGGCCACCACCAAGGCGTCCCCGGCCCGGTAGGTGCCGGGGAGCAGGCCCGGCCTCTCCGCGGCGAAGGCGGCGGCCTGCAGCTCCGGCGCCGGCCCGAGGCGGGGGATGGACGAGGCGCTCCGGGGGAAGCTCCCGGTGTCCACCGCGCGGGGCTTCTCGCCGGCCTCGACCGACTGGGCGTCGGCGTCCTTCTTGTCCGGGAACTGGGTCGCCAGCGAGGCGCCCTTCTGCAGCGCGGCGGCGGCCTTCTTCGCGTCGGCCTCGGCGAGCACCGCGGCGCGCTGGCGCTTCACCAGGATCTCGGCGATCTCGTTCGAGACCGAGGCCAGCGGCTTCTCCTCCGCGGGCTTCTTCTCCTCGACCTGGACGAGGTGCCAGCCGAAGGGCGTCAGCACCGGCTCGGACAGCTCGCCCACCTTGAGGTTGAACGCAGCCTGGGCGAACGCCGGGACGAAGGTGCTCCGCTCGTTCCAGCCCAGCTCACCGCCCTTCGCCTTGCTCCCCGGGTCGTCCGAGGACTCCCTGGCCACCTCGGCGAAGTCCTTCCCGCCCTGGATCTCCTTGCGGAGCGCGAGCGCCTTGTCGTTCGCGGCGGTCTTGTCCGCGTCCGAGGGGTTGCGGTCCATCCGGACGAGGATGTGGCGCACCCGGACCTGCTCGCCCTTGGAGTAGGTGTGCTTGTTGGCCTGATAGTAGGCGGCGATCTCCGGACCGTGCGTCTTCTCCCAGGCCGACACCTCGGCCGGGGTGGGCTGCTTGATCTTCCCGGCGTAGGCCGCGGGGTCGAAGCGGACCACCGAGAGGCTCACCGTGTCGCCCTCGCGCTGGAACCGGGCCCGGACCTCGTCCTCGGAGACCTCGACGGTGTCGGACACCAGCGCCAGGAGCCGCCCGGCCGCGAGCCGCCTCCGCAGCCCGGACTCGTAGTCGGGCGGGGTCTTGCGGAGGTAGGTCTGGAGCACCTGGGTGTAGGTCTCCGGGTCGAACTGGCCGTCCTTCTGGAAGCTCGGGTCCTTGCGGAGGTAGTCGAGCAGGTCGGTGTCCGACACGGTGATGCCGTGCGCCTCGGCGGCCTGCTGGAGCAGCTCGGCGGTGATGAGCTCGTCCAGCACCCGGCCCGGGATGCCGAACTGGCGGGCCAGGGCCTCCGGGAGGTCCCCTCCGCCACTGCGCTGCCGGAGCGCGTCGAGCCGGAGGGCGTAGGCCCGGCGGAAGTCGGCGAGGGAGATCTCCTGCCCGTTCACCCGGGCCGCCGCGTCCTTCACCGAGGGAGCGAGCGGCGCGTTGCAGCCGCGGCTCCCCGGTCCGAACTGGAGGACGAAGACCAGGGCGATGGCCAAGATGAAGAGGTAGGAGAAGAAGCGGCGGGCGTCGAATCCGGAGCTCATCGGCGTGTCTTGGGGAGGCTCGCCCGGGGCGGCAAGCGGCCAGCCGGCCCCGGGAAGCGTCCTTGACCCTCTAGGGGACGGACTGTGAAAATACAAGCGCTTCTGCAGCAATGAGAAGGACCCCCCGACCCAGTGCTGTCCTTCGTCCGGCGTCACCGTGAGCCACTGCTGGTGTGCATCATCCTCGCGCACGCGCTGGGGATGTTCCTCGGCTCGAGCCGCCGGGTGCGCGAGCCCAACCTCGTCGACCGGGTGGCGCTGGCGGTGACCGCGCCGGTGCAGCGGGCCGCGGTGGCCGCCGTCGACGGGGCGGTGAATGCGTGGCAGCAGTACGTCTCGCTCCGCAGCGTGCGCCGGGAGACCGCGCAGCTCCTGGAGGAGAACGCCAAGCTCCGCGCCGACGTGGTGGGGCTCGCCGAGGCCCGCGCGGAGAACGAGCGGCTGCGGCGGCTGGTCCACTACGACGAGACCAGCCCCGGACCCAAGGTCGTGGCCCGGGTGCTGGGCATCAACCCCGATCCGAACCGGCTCACCCTGCGCATCGATCGCGGCGAGGGCGACGGCGTGCGGCGCGGGCAGGCGGTGGTGACGGCGGACGGCGTGGTGGGGCAGGTGCTGCGGGCGACCGCCAGCGCCGCGGACGTGCTGGTGGTCTTCGACTCCAACTCCCGGCTGGGCGGCCGGATCCAGCGCACCCGCGCCCGGGTGGGCATCTCCGGCGCGGGAGACGACCAGCCGCTGAAGCTCGAGTACCTCCTGCGCACCGAGGACCTGGAGGAGGGCGACCTGGTCGTCACCTCGGGCACCGACGGCGTCTACCCGCCGGGCCTGGTGGTCGGCCGGGTGACCTCCGTGCAGCGGCAGACCAGCGGGATGTTCCTCAACGCGGGCATCCTCCCGGCGGTGAACTTCACCAAGGCGGAGGAGGTGGTGGTGCTCGCGCCGCAGCCCGCCGCGTCGTTCCCCACTCGCACCGGGAGCGAGGGCCGCCGATGAATGCGTTCGTCCGGCTGGCCGTGACGCTGCTGCTGACGCTGCTCTTCCTCGCCCTGGAGTCGGTGGCGGTGAAGTACGTGGGCCTGGGCGTCTCGCGGATCGACGTGACGGTGGCCATCGTCGCCTTCCTCTCGCTCCGCGCGGGGCTGCTCGAGGGGGCGCTCGCCTCGTACGCGGTGGGGTACCTCCTGGACCTCATGAGCGGCCGCCCCACCGGGCTCTACACGCTGCTGGCGGTCATCACCTTTCTGCTCGGCCGCATCGCCGCCTCGCTGGTGGACGTGCGGACCGGCCGCTCCTTCGCGCTCTTCGCCATGGCCGCGGATGCCACGCACGGCCTGCTGGCCTGGGGCATCAGCGGGGTGAGCAGCAAGCAGATGGCCCTCTCGGGACTCTCGGGGCTGCCGCTGGAGGTCCTGCTCACCGGCGTCGCGGCCCTGTTCCTCCACCCGCTGCTCAAGCGCTTCGGCCTCGGCGCCGAGAGGCGTGACCCGGGGCTGCTGCCCTCATGACGCTCGGCCAGAACAGCGCGGGCAAGGACCTCAAGGCGCGCTACCTGTGGCTCGGCCTGGTGATGGTGGGCGGGCTCCTGCTGCTCGCCGGCCGGCTGTACCGGCTGCAGATCGCCCGCGGCGACGAGTACGCGGCCAAGTCGGTCGCCAACTTCGTCAAGGAGATCCGGGTCAAGGCCGACCGGGGCATCATCAAGGACCGGCGGGGGGAGATCCTGGTCGACAGCCGGCCCTCGTTCGACGTCTTCATCACCCCCGCGTTCTGCGAGCGCTGCTCCGAGGAGGTGCTCCCGCGGCTCGCCGGCATGCTCTCCTGGGACGAGGAGCAAGGGAAGCACGTGGAGCAGCTGCTCCGGGTGGCGAGGCGCAGCGCGCCCTTCCAGCCGGTCCCGGTGCAGCTGGACCTGAACCGCGACGAGCTGGACACGCTCAACGCCCACAAGCTCGAGCTGCCGGGCGTGGACTGGCCGGCGGTCCCGCACCGCAACTACCGGACCGGCACCGTGCTGCCCCACGTGGTGGGGTACATGAACGAGATCACCCAGGACGAGCTGGAGCGGCTCAACTCGGAAGGGGAGGGCTACGCCCTCGGCGACTTCATCGGCCGGCGCGGGGTGGAGCGCTTCTTCGAGCGCCGCCTCCGGGGCAAGGACGGGAGCCGCAAGGAGGTGGTCAACGCCCGGGGCGAGACCATCCAGGAGCTGAACGACCTCATCACCGGCGAGGCCACCGTGGCCAGCGCGCCCGGCGACAACGTGGTGCTCAGCATCGACATGCGGCTGCAGGCCGCGGCGGAGAAGGCCTTCCTTGGCACCGCCGGCGCGGTGGTGGCGATGGACGTCCGCTCCGGCTTCATCCTGGCCATGGTCTCGCGGCCGGGCTTCGACCCGAACGTGCTCACCGGCCGGGTGACGCCGGCGCAGCTCGCGGCGATGAACAAGGACCCGCTGCAGCCGATGATCTTCCGCCCGGCGCAGCAGCACTACAGCCCCGGCTCGACCTTCAAGCCGGTGAGCATGCTCGCTGCGCTGGAGAGCAAGAGCTTCTCGCCCCACAGCACGGTGAGCTGCGGCGGCGGCTACCGGCTCGGGGCGCGGCTCTGGCGCTGTCACAAGGACTCGGGCCACGGCCTGGTGGACGCCCGGCGCGCGCTGCAGTGGTCGTGCGACACCTGGTTCTACAGGGTGGCGGACACGCTGGGCCTGGACCCCATCGCCGCGATGGGCCGGAGCTTCGGCCTCGGCGCGCCCACCGGCGTGGGCGTGGTGGCCGAGGTGCCGGGCATCATGCCGGACAGCGCGTACCACGACCGGGTCACGCCGGGCGGGTACACCAAGGGGTTGGCGCTGAACAGCGTCATCGGACAGGGCGACGTGAACGTGACGCCGCTGCAGCTCACCATGGCCTACGCCACGGTGGCCAACGGCGGACACCTCTACCGGCCGCAGCTGGTGCGCCGGCTGGAGACGTCGGACGGGCGGACTCTCCAGGAATACCAGCCGGAGGTCGTCCGCGAGCTCGACCTCGACCCGGACGCTCAGCGCCTCGTGGTGGACGCGCTCACCGCGGTGGTCAACGAGCCGGGCGGCACCGCCTACCGGTCGCGGCTTCCGGAGGTGAGGATCGCCGGGAAGACGGGCACCGCGCAGGTGGTCGCGGTCGGCAAGACGCGCCTCAAGAAGGAGGCGATGACCTTCTGGCAGCGCGACCACGCCTGGTTCGCCTCGTTCGCCCCGGCGGAGGATCCGGAGATCGCGGTGGTGGTGCTCAACGAGCACGGCGGCCATGGCGGCAACGAGGCGGCGCCCGCCGCCGCGGCGGTGATCAAGAAGTACTTCGAGCTCAAGCGCGAGGACGCCAGCGCCACCATCGCCGCCTCGACCGGGCTCCCGGTCATGCCGGTGCGCCCGGCGCCTCCGCCCCCGGCGCCGCGGTCGGCTCCGCCCCCGCTCCTGGAGGAGCTGCCTCCGGGCCCGGCGGCCGCGCCGTCGGTGGCCCAGGTGCCGGTGAACCCCTCGGGGGGGACACGCTGATGCTGCTGCGCATCGAGCGCCGGATGGTGCTGAAGATCCCCTGGGGGCTGGTGGCGGTGACGGTGGCCATCGCGCTCCTCGGGATCTGGAACCTGGCCTCGGCGTCGCGGCCGCCGCACACCCCCCTCTGGGCGCGGCAGCTCCTGAACCTCGGGGTGGGGGTGGCTGCCGGGATCGGCGTCTGCCTGATCGACTACCGCTTCATCCAGCGAATGGCCTGGCCGATCTACGGGGCGAACGCCGCGGCGCTGATGGCGCTCAAGATCGTGGGCCACCGGGCGAAGGGCGAGGCGAGCTGGTTCGCCCTCGGCCCGCTGAGGATCGAGCCAGCGGAGTTCATGAAGCTCGCGCTGATCATCGCGCTTGCCCGCTTCTTCCACGACGACTACCGGGAGGGCGAGGAGCCCTACGGCCCGGTGCGGCTGTGGAAGCCGCTGCTGCTCGCCCTCTTCGCCGCGGGGCTGGTGCTGCCGGACCTCGGCAACACGATGATGCTCCTCCTCACCGCCTGCACCATCCTGGTGTTCTCGCGGCTGCGGCTGTGGGTGATCGGCGTGGGGATGGCCGCTCTGCTCGCGGTCTCGCTGGTCATCTGGAACGACTACGTGCGCGACCCGGCCGACGGGCACCGGACGGTCATCCGGCAGGTGCTGAAGCGGCACCAGAGCCAGCGCATCGCGGGGTGGCTCTCGCCCGAGTCGGACCTCCGGGGCTCCGGCTACCACGCCGCGCAGTCGAAGATCGCCGTGGGCTCGGGCGGGCTTCTGGGGAAGGGCTGGCGGCAGGGGACGCAGACCGGGCTCTTCTTCCTCCCCGAGCAGCACACCGATTTCATCTTCTCGGTCTGGGCGGAGGAGCACGGCTTCCTCGCCTCGCTGCTCCTGCTGGGGCTGTACGGGCTGATCTTCGCCTTCGCCCTGGGGGTGGCGATGCAGGCCCGGGACCGCTTCGGGGCGTTCGTGGCGGTGGGCGTGGCGGCGATGATCTTCTGGCAGGTGTTCGAGAACATCGGGATGGTGGTGGGCCTGCTCCCGGTGACCGGGATCACCCTGCCGCTGATGAGCTACGGCGGCTCGTCGATGCTCAGCGTGCTCCTGTCGCTGGGGCTCCTGGCGAGCATCGCCATGCGACGGCACATGTTCTGAGGCGCCGGGCTGGCGCATCTTGCGGTGGCTGCAGCGCCGGTCACCTTGGCAGACTGTGCTGGCGCGGGACCGCGCGACTCGAGCACCCTGGTCAGTCCATCGCTTCACCGGAGGTTTCGCCTTGAGGGCCGAGCCGATCGCCGTCGCGCCGATTCCCGTCGCGGTCCCCGCCGAGTCGGGCCGGCAGCTTCCCTTCGACTGGCTCCGGGGGCTGGTGATGGTGCTGATGACCATCGACCACGCCTCGGGCGAGTTCAACGCCGGACGGCTCTTCACCGACGCCACCTTCCTCTACCGTCCGGGCACGGCCCTCCCGCTGGACCAGTTCCTGACCCGGTGGATCACCCACCTCTGCGCGCCGACCTTCGTGTTCCTGGCGGGCTACGTGATGCAACTGAGTGTGCGGAGGCGGGTCGAGCAGGGTGAGTCGCAGGGCAGCATCACCCGGTTCATCGTCACCCGGGGGCTGATCATCGCCGCGCTGGACCCGCTGTGGATGAGGCTGATCTTCCGTCCGCCCGGCGGGGGCATCGTGCTTCAGGTCCTGTACGCCATCGGGATGAGCTTCGTGGTGATGGCGTTCCTGCGCCGGATCCCCGCGCTCACCATCGGCGTCCTCGGGCTGGTGCTGGCGTTCGCCTCCGAGCCGCTCCGGGCGCTGGTGCCGGCGACGGGCCCGGTCCACGTGGTGGCCACCTTCCTCCTGGGGGCAGGGCCGGTCGGCCCGTTCCTGGTGGGCTACCCGCTGATCCCCTGGCTGGCGATCATGATGATGGGGTGGGGCGCGGCCGAGCTCGCGCGCTCGGCGCCGTCGCGCCTTCCGGGGCGGGCGGCGCTCGCCGGGCTCGTGGCCCTGGCGCTGTTCTTCCTCGTCCGGGGGCTGAACGGGTGGGGGAACATGGGGCTCTTCCGCGAGGACGGCTCGCTGGTGCAGTGGCTGCACGTCTCCAAGTACCCGCCCTCGGTCGCGTACGACGGCCTCGAGCTGGGCATCGGCTGGCTGCTCCTGGCGCTGTTCCTGCTGTGGCGGCCACCGGCCTGGGCGGACGCGGTGCTGCGGCCGCTGGGGCAGAGCGCGTTCTTCTTCTACCTCCTGCACGCCCACCTGCTCGGCGCGGCGTCGGTCGTGCTCGGGATGCACGGCCGCGCGGGGCTGGTGGCGACGTACGTCTCGACCGCGGTGGTCATCGCGGTGCTCGTGCCGGCCTGCAACGCGTACCGGCGCTACAAGCTGGCGCACCCGAAGAGCATCGCCCAGTACATCTGATCCGACGCCCTCGGGGCCAGAAGCCGGCCCTCGTCAACTTGGGGATCTTCGTCGTCGCGATCATCACGCCCGGCGCTCGATCGCCCGGTCGAGGCCGAGGATGACTAGGTTCTGCCGCGTGAGCTCGAAGACCCGAGGGTCGAGCTCGAACGCCAGGCCCTCCGACGCCGGCACGTGCCTCAGGGTCCAGGACAGGGTGTTGCACGAGCCGGCGAAGGGGTCGATGGCCAGGTGCCGCGCCATCGGTGAGAGCCGCTGCACCCTCGCCGCAAGATCCCGCCCGATGAGGTCGGCCAGCCCGTCCCGGGTGCACTCCACGGCCGTCCGGCCGAGCAGCCGGACCCCCCGGCAGTACCACTCCCGGGGCGGCAGTCCGTAGAGTGACACGTAGTCTGCATCGCCGAAGGAATCCCGCCCGTACTGCTCCACCTCGGCCAGCGTCAGCACCTGGTTGCGCTTGGCGCCATGGAGCACGGCCCGCCAACCAACCGGATACGTCGCGAGGAGCGTACGCCGGAATCCCGGCTCTACAGCAGCGCGCCCCGGAGGATCAGGCTCGCCACCGTGAAGTAGATGATCAGCCCGCTCACGTCGACCAGCGTGGCCACGAACGGCGCCGAGGCCTTCGCCGGGTCGAACCCCAGCCGCCGGAGCAGGAACGGGAGCATCGAGCCCACCAGGTTCCCGTAGAGGACGACGCCGATCAGGCTCAACCCCACGGTGAGCGCCACCAGGACCGAGTGCTCGCCGTAGAGGTGGAACACCTTCGCCCAGATGACGATGCGGAGGAAGCCGATCGATCCGAGGAGGCAGCCCAGCGCGACGCCCGAGGCGACCTCCCGGCTCGCCACCCGCCACCAGTCCCGGAGCTTCACCTCGCGGAGCGCCAGCGAGCGGATGATGATCGACGTGGCCTGCGAGCCGGAGTTGCCGCCCGAGGAGATGATCAGCGGCAGGAACAGCGAGAGCACCACCGCCTTGGCGATCTCGTCCTCGAAGGCGCTCATCGCGGTGGCGGTCAGCATCTCGCCCAGGAACAGCGCCGACAGCCAGCCGCCCCGCTTCCTCACCATCGAGGCGAAGCCCACGTCGAAGTACGGCGCCTCGAGGGCCTCCACGCCGCCGAGGCCCTGGATCTCCTCGGTGGCCTTCTGCTCGGCGACGTCGAGCACGTCGTCGACGGTGATCATCCCCACCAGCACGCCGCGGGAGTCGGTCACCGGGAGCGCCACCCGGTCGTACTTCTCGAACGTCGCCACCACCTCGTCGCGGGTCGCGGTGGCCGGGATGCTGACCAGCGACGCGTCGTTCAGCTCCGAGACCTTCTGGTCCGGCTTGGCCAGGACCAGGATCGGCAGCCGGAGGTCGTCGAGCAGCACGCTCTTGTCGTCGGTGACGTAGATGACGTTGAGCGTCTCGATGTCCTGTCCGTGGTCGCGGATGTAGTCGAGCGCCTCGCGGGCGGTCCATTCGGGCCGCACCGCGACGTACCTGGGCGTCATGAACCGCCCGGCGCTCCCCTCGGGGTAGCCGAGCAGCTGCCGCGCGATCTTCAGCTGGTCGGGGTTCAGCGTGCTCAGCGCACGCTTGGTCACCTCGGCGGGGAGCTCCTCGAAGAGACGCGTCCGGTCGTCGGGCGCCATCTCGTTGAAGACCCCGGCCATCTGGCCGGTGCCGAGCGTCTCCACCACCTCGCTCTGCTGATCCAGGGGGAGGTACTCGAACACCTGTGTCGCGGTGTCACGGGGCAGCACCCGGAAGATGACCCCCGAGTCCTCCGGCGGAAGGTCCTCGATGACCTCCGCGATGTCGGGTGGGTCCATCTCGGAGAAGGCCTCGCGCAGCGTGGCGTAGTCCTTCGCCTGGATCAGCTCCTCGAACTCCGGCTTCAGAAGGTTGCCGAGCATCGCTCTCTCGCGTCCCCGCTCTGGACGGTGTGACGGAGCGGCATGGTGATATGAAAGCGGGGCACAAGCCATGGCCAAAGCGAACGAGACACGAAGTCGCTCCAAGGCAGCGTCCACCGGCCCCGCGAGCCGCGAGGGCCTCTCGACCGCCCTTCACCGGCCCGACCTGGTCGGCCCGCGCATCGAGCTCGACACCCACGACGACGGTCCGGAGCACCGCGCGTTCCCCCGCGCCAAGCTCGCCGTTCCCTTCGTCCTGTGGATCGGCGAGGGCGACGGGCGCCGATTCTCGGCCACCCTGGTCTCCACCAACGTCAGCGTGAGCGGGGCCTTCCTCAGGAGCAGCTTCTTCCTCCCGGTCGGTACCGAGACCGCGGTCCGCTTCCAGGTGGAGCCCACCGGGCCCGCCGTCGAGGCCAGGGTCGAGATCCTGCGCCAGGAGACGGAGGGCGACCACACCGGTCGGACCGGCATGGGCGTCCGCTTCCTCGAGTTCTTCCGCCAGACCGAGGTCACCCTGGCCCGGCTCTTCCTCGGCGAGCAGCTGCGGAAGTTCGCCGAGGGCTACCTCACCTCGTCCCGCGCCCGGTCGCTCAGCTCGGAGCTGGACCGGGTGGTGGACGCGCTGGCCGCCTGGGAGCTGCTCAAGGTCACCTCGCCCAACGACCCCTGGAGGTTCTCCAAGTAGGGCGCGGGCCGTCGATGAGGCTCAGGCGAACTTCTTGAAGCTCTCCTCGAGCCGGCTCTTGGGCACGGCGCCGACGATCTGCTCGACGACCTTCCCGCCCTTGAAGACCAGCAGGGTGGGGATGCCGCGGATGCCGTAGTTCTGCGCGGTCTCCTGGTTCTCGTCGACGTTCAGCTTGGCGACCTTCACCTTGCCCTTGTACCGGGCGGCGAGCTCCTCGAGCGCCGGCGCGATGGCCTTGCACGGCCCGCACCACGGCGCCCAGAAGTCCACCAGGACCGGCTCCTGAGAATCGAGCACGGTCGCCTTGAACTCCGCATCAGAGACGCTCACCGTATCCTGCCCAGCCATTGCTCCTCCTAATACCAGTTCCAGGCCCTCTGCATTGCACCGGAGCCTGACAGGCGCCGTCCGCGAGCCGGGGAAGGGACCGATGATGTACACGGACCGCGACCGGCGCGCACGCACCTCGATGCTAATGTGCCGAGACCCGTGAAGCTTTTCCTTCCGCAGAGCACCCTCGAGGAGTGGGCCACCGCCGACAAGGCCGACGTCCACGACCGTGCGCTGGTGGTCACCGGGGAACCGCGTCCGTTATCCGGTGGAGCCTGCGGTGCACGTGATGTCCCTGGTCTCCGGACCGGACGAGCACCAGCTCTTGAAGAAGGTGAAGACGGATGCCCAGCTGGCGGAGCTCGGCGCCGAGCGGCTCTCCGACTCGGTGGTGGCAGGCGAGAGCGCGTACGACGTCGAGAGCGGGTACGTGGTGCAGCTGCCGGATCCGACCGGACAGCCCACCGAGACCGCGCTCCTCGCCGACTTCCTCCTGAACAAGCTCTGACATGTTCCGCACCTGCTTCACGCTCGCCTTCCACGCCTATGCGCTCGGCGCGCTGGCCTACCTCTCGGTGCTGGCGCAGGGGTGGAAGGGGCTGGCCTGGCTGGCGCGCGGCCTGACCTTCGCCGGCTGGGTGCTGCACGGCATCGGGCTGGTGCTCCTTCTCTCCGGACAGGGGTGGTTGCCGAGCGGCTTCGGCCAGGCGGTCAGTCTGCTGGCGTTCCTCCTGGTGGCGGTGTTCCTGGCGGTGGACCTGCGTGCCCGCGCCGCCCTGCTCGGCGCGTTCCTCTCGCCGGCGGCGGTGGCCGTCCTGGTCCCCTCGCTGTGGATGCGCACGCCCGGTCCCGAGCTGGCCGAGGGCCTGCGGCAGCCGCTCCTCCCGGTGCACATCGCCGTGGCCCTCGCCGGCCTGGCCGTCTTCGGGGTGGCCACCGCCGTGGCGGGCGTGTACCTCGCCGCCGAGCGGGCCGTGAAGGGCAAGCGCTTCGGGCCGCTCTTCCGCCGCGTCCCCTCGCTCGAGCTGCTCGACGACCTGAACCGCCGGCTGGTGGCCTGGGGCTTCATCGCCCTGTCCCTGACGCTGCTGACCGGGGCATGGGTGCAGGCCCGGCTCCGGCCGGATGAGCGCTGGGGCCCGGCCGAGCTGGCGGTGGTGGTGGCGTGGCTCGCCTTCGGGGTGCTGCTCCAGGCCCGCATCTTCGCCGGGTGGCGCGGGCGCCGGGTGGCCCTCCTCACCATGGTGGGGTTCGGGGTGCTGGTCGTCTCCTTCGTGACCCGCTACGGCCCCTGGGTGACGCGATGAGCCCGCCCCTGGTCGTCGTGGGACTCTCGCATCACACCGCTCCCCTGGACGTCCGGGAGCGTCTGGTCCTGTCGGAGGACCGGCAGACCGAGCTGCTCCAGGCCATGGCCCAGGCGCCCGCCGAGGCGCTGCTGGTCTCCACCTGCAACCGGGTCGAGCTGTACGTGGTCGGCCCCTGGCCCGACCTCCACGACCGGACCCGCACCGCCCTGGCCAGCGCTGCCGGCGACGACCTCGCGCCGTACCTCTACTCCCACCACGGCGAGGCCGCGGTGCTGCACCTGTTCCGGGTGGCGGCCAGCCTCGACTCGATGGTGCTGGGCGAGCCGCAGATCCTCGGCCAGGTCAAGGATGCCTTCGAGCAGGCCCAGCAGCTGGGGGCGGCCCGGGGCGAGCTGGCCCGCATCTGCGCCGCGGCGTTCGGGAGCGCCAAGCGGGTCCGCACCGAGACCGAGCTGGGGCGTGCGGCCACCTCGATGGCCTCGGCCGCGGTGGAGATGGCCCGGCACATCTTCGACGGGCTCGACGGCAAGACGGTGCTCCTGGTGGGCGCAGGCGAGATGGCCGAGCTCTGCGGCCGGCACCTGGTCTCGGCCGGCGCCTCGAAGGTCCTGGTGACCAACCGGACGCTGGAGCGGGCGCAGGCGCTGGCCACCGCCCTGGGCGGGAAGGCCGTGCCCTTCGACCGGATGGACGAGAGCCTGGTCCAGGCCGACATCGTCGTCTGCACGACTGCGTCACCGACGCCGGTCATCACCCGGGAGACGGTGGCGGCGGTGCTCAAGCCGCGGAAGCACCGGCCCCTCTTCTTCGTCGACCTGGCCGTCCCGCGTGACGTCGAGCCCGAGGTGCACACGCTGGACGGCGTCTACGCCTACGACGTGGACGACATCCAGAAGGTCATCGACCAGAACCAGGCCGCGCGCGCTGCCGCCGCGGCCAAGGCCGAGGTCCTGGTGGCCGAGGAGGTTGCCCGGTACATCCGCCAGCGCGCGGTGCGCGAGCAGGTCCCCGTCCTGGCCCAGCTCCGGGCCCGCGCCGAGCAGATCCGAAAGGCCGAGCTGGAGCGCGCCCTCACCAACCTGCCGGCGCCGCTCACCGAGGAGCAGGTCCGGGTCATCGAGGCGATGACCTCGGCCATCGTGAACAAGATGCTCCACCAGCCCACGGCGAAGCTCCGGGCGGTGCAGTCCGGGGAGAGCGACCTGGCCGAGGCCGTGGCCGAGCTGTTCGGGCTGGACGGCGGGCCCCGCAAGGCCGGCGAGGGCTGAGCCCGGTTCCTGTCTCGCACCATGCCGCCCCTCCGCATCGCCACCCGCAAGAGTCCGCTCGCGCTCTGGCAGGCGCGCCACGTCGCGGGGCTCCTCCGCGCCCGCTCGCCCGGCACCGAGGTGTCGCTGGTCGAGCTCTCCACCGAGGGCGACCGGGTCCTGGACAGCCCGCTGTCGCGCATCGGCGGCAAGGGGCTCTTCGTCAAGGAGATCGAGGCCGCGCTGCTCGACGGCCGGGCCGACCTGGCGGTGCACAGCCTGAAGGACGTGACCAGCAGCTTCCCGCCGGGGCTGGTGCTGGCCGCGGTGCCCGAGCGCGAGGACGCGCGCGACGCCTGGGTGAGCCCCCGCGGCGTCGCCTTCGCGGACATCCCGAAGGGCGGGCGCGTCGGGACGTCGTCGCTGCGCCGCGCCTGCCAGCTGCGGGCGATGCGGCCGGACGTGGAGGTGGTCCCGCTCCGGGGCAACGTGGGCACGCGGCTGCGGAAGACCGAGGAGCTGGACCTGTCCGGCTCCATCCTGGCGCTCGCAGGTCTGCGCCGGCTCGAGCTCGAGAGCCGGGTGACCGAGCTGCTGGCCCCCGAGGTGATGCTCCCGGCGGTGGGGCAGGGGGCGCTGGCGCTCGAGTGCGCGGCGGAGAGCCCGCACCGGAGGCTGGTGGAGTCGCTCGAGGACCGGGCGACGCGCGTCCCGATCGACGCCGAGCGGGCGTTCCTCGAGTTGCTGGAGGGCGGCTGCACCGTCCCGCTCGCCGCCCACGCCATCCTCGAGGGCGACCAGCTCTGGGTCCGGGGGCTGGTCGGCGCGCCGGACGGGAGCGAGGTGGTCCGCGCCGAGCGGCGCGGGCCCGCGTCGCACGCCGCCGCGCTCGGTCGGGAGCTGGCCGAGGAGCTGCTCCGCCGTGGCGCCCGGGCTCTGCTCGACGCGCACGCCGGAGCGCGCTCCGGTGTCTGAGCCCAAACGCCCCGGCGGAGCCGGGTCACGAGCACCGCCTCGCCGGCGTCCGGGTGCTCGTGCCGCGGCCCCGGGAGCGTGCCGAGCCGCTCTGCTTCCTGCTCGAGGACGAGGGCGCGGAGGTGCTGGCGCTCCCGCTGCTCGAGCTGGAGCCGCCGTCGGACCCGCGCCCGCTGCAGGCGGCGGCCGAGCTGCTCCGGCGTTTCGCCTGGGTGGCGTTCGCCAGCGAGCGCGCGGTGTCGGCCCTGGTGGAGGCCGCCCGGACGGCCGGGACGCTGGACGTGCTCCGGACCCGGAAGCTCGCCGCGGTGGGGCCGGGCACGGCGGCGGCGCTGACCGCGCACGGGCTGGAGGCGACGCTGGTGGCGAGCGTGTCGACCGGGGAGGGGCTGGCCGAGGCGCTGCTCCCCAGGCTCCAGGCGGGCGAGTCGGTGCTGCTGCCCGCGGCGGAGCAGGGCCGGCGCGCGCTCGAGGAGGGGCTCGCGGCGGCCGGCGTCACGGTCGAGCGGGTGGCGGCGTACCGCTCGAGCCCCGCCGGCTCGGCGCCGGAGGGCTGGGCGGAGGTGGTCAGCCGTCCTCCACGGTGCGTGCTCTTCGGGTCTCCGCGCACGGTGGAGGCGTTCCTGTCGCTGCCCGGGGCCGGGGCGCTGGTCCCGGTGGTGCGGGCGGTGGCCGTGGGCCCGACGACGGCGGCGGCGCTGCGGGCGCGGGGGTGGGAGCCGGCGGCCATCGCCTCCTCGCCGACCCCGCCGGAGTGGGTGGAAGCGGCGGTGCGGGCCATCGAGGGGTAGACTCCCGGGTCGCTCCCCCATGACCCAGGCCGCCGTGGCGCGCACCAGCGCCGACTTCACCCTCAGCTTCGTCCTCAACGCCCTGGTCGCGGCCAAGCTGCTCACGCCCAGCCAGGCCCAGGACGTGCGGACGAAGGAGATGGCCGCGCGGGCCCGGGTGCTGAAGCATCTCGGCGCGGACAAGGACGAGGCCCGCTACACCGTCTCGCCCATCGAGGTGGTGGCGGCGTTCCAGGTTCCGATGCCCGGTGGACGGTCGCTGGACCAGGACAAGGTCTCCGAGGTGGTGGCGGCGGCCGCGGGGGTGGGCTACCGGAAGATCGACCCCCTGAAGCTGGACATGGGGCTCGCGACCCGGACGGTGTCCAAGCCCTACGCGCAGAAGCACGTCCTGCTCCCGCTGGAGCGCACGGAGGCAGGCGCGCTGCTGGTGGCGGTGGCCAACCCCTTCGACCGCGAGCTGCTGGAGAACCTCCACCGGCTGGCGGGGATGCCCATCGAGCCGGTGCTCTCGGCGAAGGCGGACATCCTCAAGGCCATCGCCGACATCTACGGCTTCAAGCGGACGCTGGCCCAGGCGGCCACGGACTTCGCCGCACCGACGGGGCCGCAGCTGCAGAACTTCGAGCAGCTGGTCTCGCTGTCCGGGAGCGGGGAGCTCGACGCCTCGGACAAGCCCATCGTCCAGGCGGTGGACTACCTGCTCCGCTACGCCTACGACAACCGGGCCTCGGACATCCACATCGAGCCCAAGCGCGACAGCACGGTGGTGCGGCTGCGCATCGACGGCGTGCTCCACCCGGTCTACACGCTTCCCACCGGCGTGCACGCGCCGATCATCAGCCGGGTGAAGATGCTCTCGCGCATCGACATCTCGGAGAAGCGGCGGCCGCAGGACGGGCGCATCAAGACCGAGCGTGACGGCCGGGAGATCGAGCTCCGGGTCTCGACGCTGCCCACGGCCTTCGGGGAGAAGGTGGTCATCCGCATCTTCGATCCCGAGACGCTGGTGCAGGACATCGCCCAGCTGGGGTTCGACGAGGACGAGAAGGGCCTCTTCGAGTCGTGGATCGACGAGCCCCACGGGCTGATCCTGGTGACCGGCCCCACGGGCAGCGGGAAGACGACCACGCTCTACTCGGCGCTGAAGGCGCTGGCCGGGCCCGAGGTCAACGTCACCACCATCGAGGACCCGATCGAGATGGTGTGGGACGGCTTCAACCAGGTCCAGGTGCAGCCGAAGATCGACCTCGACTTCGCCAACGCGCTTCGCCACATCCTCCGGCAGGACCCGGACGTGATCATGGTGGGCGAGATCCGCGACGCGGAGACGGCGGAGAACGCGATCCAGGCGGCGCTCACCGGCCACCTGGTGCTCTCGACCCTGCACACCAACGACGCGGTGGGCGCGGTGAGCCGGATGAAGGACCTGGGCGTGCCGTCGTTCCTGCTCTCCAGCTGTCTCTTGGGGGTGATGGCCCAGCGCCTCCTGCGCCGGGTCTGCAGCCGGTGCGCGGTGGAGCACAACCTGACCCAGGACGAGCTGCTGGCCCTCGGCGCGCCGCTGCCGCTGCTCCCGGGCGGGGTGCAGATCCTCCAGGGTGCGGGCTGCGTGCACTGCCGGGGGACGGGCTTCTACGGCCGGACCGGCGTGTTCGAGATCATGGGGGTGAACCCCGAGATCCGCGAGGCGATCGCCCAGGGCGCGAACACCCCCGAGCTGGTGCAGCTGGCGCGGAAGGCCGGGATGCGGACGCTCCGCGAGGCGGCGGTCCGGAAGCTCGCCAGCGGCCAGACCGCCTTCGCCGAGGTGGTCCGGATGACCGCCAGCGCCTGAGAAGCCGTCTACTCGCGCCGCAGCCTCGCCGAGATGTAGGGCCGGAACTCCGTCGCGCCAGGCGGGGCGATCTCGAACGTGACCTCGAGCGTCCCCTTCGCCGGCCAGACGTAGGTCAACCGGAACCGTGGGGCTCCGGCCCGAGCGTCGCTGAGAAAGACGAGCCGGTCGGCGGACGGCGCCTGGACCTCGTACCGGATGACGTGCCCCTCGTTGTCGAAGTACTCCGCCCGGAGCCGTCCGTCCTCGGTGAAGATGACCATCAGGTCGTCGTGGGTGTAGGCGGGCTTGCCGTCCCTGGCCGGGGACGACGCATGGTTCTTGCGGACGACGACCCGGTCGCCGAGCTCGCGGGAGAACGACGCCCGCCCGGTCACTCCCGGGGTCCGGGGGTCTGCCTCCGCGACCCAGGTCCCCAGGAGGGGGGTGACGGCGCTGAGCAGGTCCTGCGGGCCGGCATCACGACCGTCGGCAGGTGAGGCCGCGAGAACGAGCGGGAGCAGCATCGCGAGGGAGGTGGGGCACATGCCGCCTGACGCTGCCACCCTCGCCCGTCGCGTGTCGCGGCTGGTGCAGCGAATGGCCCGTCTAGCCGAGCAGCCCGGCCCGCACTGCTTGATCGAGCACCTCGGCCAGGACGTCCACCGAGCTGCGCGTCTCGCTCCGTCGCACCTCGGAGCCGCCGGAGCGGAGGACCTGCTCTCCGCCGAACACGAAGGGGAGGCTGCGCCGGCCGAGGCGGACCAGCCGGTCGTCGTGGAAGGCCCGGGGCGCCCGCCGCTTCAGCTCCTGCGACACGACGCCGATGTTCGCCGCCCGGGCCGGCTGGAGCAGCGGACCGAGGCCGGAGAACTCCAGGACCTTCTCCGCGAGGAGGATCCGCTCGCCGCCGTTTCCGTGGACGAGGACGAACTGCTCCGAGTCCTCCTGCGAGCCGCGCACCGTGGAGCTCGTCTTCTTGGTCAGCACCAGCCCCCCGGTGAGCACCGCCCGGCCCATGGAGAATCCCCGGGACGTCTCGGTGTGCTCGGTGGTGGTCCGGGCGGTGCGCAGTCCCCGGAGCACGAGCCGCACCTCGGCCCAGCCGAGGGCGAGCGTCGCGCCGCTGCGGGCGGTGAAGGTCGGGCCCTCGTCCAGGAAGACGAAGCTCCGGGCCTGGAAGCGGTCGGCGTCGGAGGGGACCGTCTCGTCGATCGCCAGCGCCACCGCTCCCGCCCGCCCCAGCGCCGCGACGAGCTCCGCGGCGCGCTCCGCCGGGACCCGTGCCAGGAGCGCCGGTGGCTCGGGGGCGAGCCGCATCCGCGCCTCCGCCTGCGTCATCCCCGCCGACTCGACCAGCACCAGGACGGCCCGGTCGAGGTCTGCCGCCTGGCGCACCGTGGCGACGAGCTTCATCCCGCGAGCCTACGCCACGGGCGGGCAGAGGCGCGCCCTGCTCGCGCGCGCCCCTGCCACGTCCTCGGGTGCTACTTGATGATGATCGGCGGCCGGCGGAACTGGACGAAGTGAGGGTCGAAGAAGTTTCCGCTCTGGGGCGGTTGCCGGGTCTTCAGCGTGAACCCCACCGCGGCGAACTGCGAGGGGTCCGACCCCACCGGGCGGATGGCCACGTAGTCACCCCATCGCCCCTGGCTCGCGTCACTGCTCCGGGGCGGGTAGACCACGAAGTCTCCCCAGTAGCCCACGGCGTGGTTGGCGTGGAGGGTGCCCCCGCCCCCGTAGGCGAGCGACAGCCCGATCTCCCCGCCGACGTTGGTGGACAGCGCCGGGTAGGCGAAGGCGAAGCTGCCGTTCCAGATCTGCACCTGCTCGACGAGGCTGAAGTTGTTCGAGCGATTCAGGTGGACCATCTGGATGTGCGGATGGGCGAAGCCGCCGCCGCGCGCCGCCATCCAGGCGAACCAGAGGTCGTTCCCCGAGCGCGTGGCGCCGATGACCCCGGCCCCCGGGAACCCGTTGGACATCTGCAGCCAGTCGATGCCGCCCGGGGTGATGGAGGTGTAGTCGGTGTTGGGCCAGCTGTTGATGTTCACGTTCCGCCAGAAGTAGGTGTTGGAGTCCTCGCGCAGCGAGTACACGACCATCTGGCTGGTGGAGTTGTGCCCGGCCCAGAAGATCTCGTCGCCGGTCACCTGGGCGAGGTGACCGCCGTAGGCACGGGCCGAGTTCGACGGGTTGGTGTAGCCGATGTTGATGCCGGTGGAGTCACGGATCTGCGCCAGCGGGATACGGAAGACGAGGAGTCCCGCCCCCACCTGGTCCACGCTCCCGTAGAGGAAGTTCTGGCCCACCGAGAGATCGGGGTAGTCCATCCAGTTGTTTCCCATCCCGAAGGTGGACGAACGCAGGTCCCAGTAGGTCCAGGCGCTGCCGTTGCTGCTGATGATCTGCGCGGGGCTGGCCGCGGCGATGCGGAGCATGTTCGGTCCGCCGCCGCTTCCCCTCCAGAACTGCATCAGCCAGATGAAGCGATCGATCTGCGGCACGTAGAGAATCACCTGATCACAGCAGAGCCCACCGTCCAGCTGCCTCCCGAGAGAGTCGAGGGTCGGGCGGCTGGGGAAGATGGTGGTCGGATCGAGCCGGGTGAAGGTGAGGCCTCCGTCCTTGGAGAACGCGGCGAAGGTGTTCCCCGAGACCAGCACCACGTTCCCGCTGCTCGCGCCGCTCATGTCCGGCGGCGAGCCGCTGAAGGCCGAGGCCGAGAGGAAGGAGGTGATGACCGGGAAATCGACCCCGCCACCCGCGTTCCCCGCCAGGGGACTCATCACCGAGACCCCGTCCTGGCTGGGAGAGAGCGTTCCCCGGAGCGGGCCAGGAGCGACCAGCTGTGGATCGTCCTCGTTGCGCTCGTCCTCGACGTTGATGTCGAAGTGGTCGAACAGGCCCCCGGCCACCTGGATCGGAGGGGCGAGGGTCTGGATCAGGACGTCGGATCTGGCTCCGTCGCACATCGGACCGGCTGCCACGTGGATCGGCACGGTCAGGGACGCGGTGTGCCCGAGCGGGTCGGAGACCGTCACCGTCACTGCGTAGTCGCCCGGGGTCCGGGCCTCGAAGCCGGCGTGGTTCCCCGCGGGAGTGAGGGTGTAGACGGCCCCCGCGGGCGCCGAGGTCACCGCCCAGGCGTAGCTGAGCGGGAGCCCATCCGGGTGGCTCGCGACCACCTCCATCGCCACGTCCTCGCACACGGCCGTGAACTTGCTCGGGCGGAAGCGGAAGTCGGTGATCCGTGGCGGATGCTCGGTGACCACCGGGATGTCGAGCCCGCCGGTGCCACCGTCGTCGCAGAACAGCGCCAGCACGACCTCGGTGGTCTGGCCCCGGACCACGTTGGCCGAGGCCGAGGCCGCGGTGCACTTGGTGCTCGGACCTCCCGAGGCGCCGAACGGCGTTGCAGTCACCAGATACGTGCCGGGCTGGAGGACGAAGAATGCGTCGCCCCCGGTCCGCTGCTGACCATTGAGCGTGATGGTGGAGAGGGTGATCTCCTCCTCGGCCACCACGGTGGCTCCCTGCTTCACCTGGATCTGGACCGAGGCGATGTCGTCGGTACTCGCGGCGACGAGCGCGGCCCGGATCCGGGTGGTCTCGGGTGAGTCGCCGGGCGCGGCGGAACGGCCACAGCCGAGCGGGACTGCTGCCAGCACCAGCAGCAGGACGGATGTGTAGCGAGCGTACATGGGACCCCCTTACTGGTTACTTGTGCTCAACACTCACTGGGCGCCGGTTGCCAGCCCGGCACCACTGCACCCGAGCGAGCTTCCGGTCCAGAGCCGTCGCGTCTGTGCCGCGGAGCGGCGTAGGTCCCCGCCGGAAGCCCCGGGCTCCTCGCCGTCCGTCTCGGAACGCGCACCGGGCGTGCATGTGCATGGGCGTGGGCGCACGGCCCCGTGGTCTGGCATCGTCCTCTGCATGGACGGCTCGCCGCGCAGCGTCGTGACCGGGATCGAGGTGGTGGAGGACGTGACGGCGCGCTCGCGCTGCGACGAAGGCTTCCTCCACCTGAAACGGCTGGTGTGCCGGAACCACCGCGGCGACGGCTCGACCTCCCGCGACTACCGGGTGGACGTCGTTGATCGTCCCATCCCGGACGCGGTGGCGGTGCTCATCTGGCGTCGCGGCTCGCAGGGCATCGAGGTGCTCACCCGCAAGACGCTCCGGCCCGCGGCGCACTTCCGCGCCGGCATGAAGCTCCCCGTGCCCGACCCGCGCGCGTACCTCCTTCTCGAGGAGCTCGTGGCCGGGGTGCTCGAGCCCGACGACCGGGGCGAGCCCGGCCTTCGCCGCCGAGCCGCCGAGGAGACGCTCGAGGAGGCGGGCTACCGCGTCTCGCCCGAGGAGGTGACCTTGCTCGGCGGCAGCTTCTTCCTCGCCCCCGGCATCCTCTCGGAGAAGATCCACCCCACGGCGGTGGACGTCACCGGGCGCGCCCAGGAGACGCCCCGGGGCGACGGCTCGCCGCTCGAGGAGGGGGCGACGCTGCACTGGTGGCCGATCGACGCGCTGCTCGAGGCTTGCCGGAGCGGCGAGGTGGAGGACGCCAAGACGGAGATCTCGGTCGGGCGCTTCCTGGCCCAGGGGGTGCCCTCGACCCCCGCCCGACCCCCCTGACCCACCCGAATCCCTGCAAGTCCAGCGGTTTGCGGGCAGGCCCGCGGGGTGCATTCCCCACAGGACATGGCCGATCCCGCCAGCCCCCGTCCCGTCCCGGTGCTCGACCTCGTCGGGGCCATGTCGCTCGACCCCGACTTCCGGATGGAGGACGTGCTCCGCGCCCTCGACAGCATGACGCCGGAGGAGCTGGAGGAGCTGGCGGCGCTGCTCGACGAGCACGACGCCGCGGTCCGCCGCCGCGCCCGCATCCTCGCCCGCTGAGGCTTGCCCCGGGGCTGTCGACGCGGCCCGGGCCCTGGCATTAGAGGGGCCCGAGATGCAGTTTCCGCCCCACCCGGAGTGGCAGGACGTCCTGACCGGCATCCTCGCCGTGGCGACCGAGTCCGGCCCGGCGGGCGTCATCGCCTTCGACCTCGACTCGACGCTCCTCGACAACCGCCCGCGCCAGGCGGCCATCATCCGGGACTTCGCGAGCGTGCACGGCATCTCGGTCCTGGAGGGCTTCCAGGCCGAACATCTGGAAACCGGCTTCGACACCCGCGAGGCGCTGGCCCGCGCTGGCCTCGACGCCGACAGCATCGCCCGGTGGCTCCCGGCGCTCCGGGCGCACTGGGTGGAGCGCTTCTTCACCTCGGACGCGTGCCTGCACGACATCCCGGTGCGGGGGGCGGCCGCGTACGCCCGGCGCGCGCATGCCACCGGGGTGCAGCTGGTCTACCTGACGGCCCGGCCCGAGCGGATGCGCCCCGGCACGGAGGAGGTGCTCCGCCGCTTCGGGTTCCCGCTGCCAGGCCCCGGGGTGCAGCTCTGGATGAAGCCGGAGGACCCCTCCATCGGCGACGACGCGTTCAAGCGTTCGGCGCATGCTCGGCTGGCCTCGCTGGGCCGTCTGGTGGCCGCCTTCGACAACGAGCCCGGCCACGTCAACGACTTCCGGACGACCTTCCCCGAGGCGGAGGTGGTGCTGGTCGCGACCGGACACTCGGGCCGGGTGTCGACCCTCGAGGCGCGGGTGTGCGTGGTTCCGCACCTGGCCCTCGAGCCCAGCCCGGAGTGACCGGAGCTGGTGGCTTCGCCGCGCCGCGGCATGCCGAACGCTTGGAAAATCGGGCACCGAGCCGATATGGAGCGGCCCGGCATGGCATCCGCTTATTCGAAAGAGCTGCTCCTCTCGATGTACCGGCACATGTACCTCATCCGCCGGTTCGAGGAGCGTGCAGCGCAGGCCTACACCCAGGGGAAGATCAACGGCTTCTGCCACCTCTACATCGGGCAGGAGG
Organism: uncultured delta proteobacterium; assembly: GCA_963776345.1. Taxonomy (GTDB): domain Bacteria; phylum Myxococcota; class Myxococcia; order Myxococcales; family Myxococcaceae; genus RPRB01. The sequence goes on from CAVZMH010000006.1 coordinate 62,378, forward strand.
CGGTCGCGGTGGGCACGACGGAGGCGCTCCGTCCCGACGACTACCAGCTCGGCGCGTACCGCGATCACGGCTACCCGCTCACCCGGGGCGCCGACCCGGGGATGGTGATGGCCGAGCTGTTCGGCAAGGCCACCGGCTACTGCAAGGGCAAGGGCGGCTCGATGCACATCTTCGACGTCGAGCACAGCGTGCTCGGCGGCTACGGCATCGTGGGCGGGCAGATCCCGCTCGCCGCCGGCCTGGCCTTCGCCTCGAGGTACCGGAGCGACGGCCGGGTGACGGTCTGCTACTTCGGCGAGGCCGCGACGAACCAGGGCGCGTTCCACGAGACGCTGAACATGGCGGCCAAGTGGTCGCTCCCGGTCATCTTCCTCTGCGAGAACAACCGCTACGGCATGGGGACCGCGTTCGCCCGTGTCTCGCCGATGCCCGAGGTCTACAAGCGCGCCGCCGCCTACGGCATCCGCGGCGAGCCGGTGGACGGGATGGACGTCCTTAAGACTTACGAGGCCGTCAAGGATTGCGCCGCCCACTGCCGCGCGGGGAAGGGGCCGGTGCTGCTGGAGGCCAACACCTACCGCTATCGCGGCCACTCCATGTCCGACCCGGCCACCTACCGGAGCAAGACCGAGGTGGAGCAGGAGCGGAAGGGAGACCCCATCCCGAAGCTCCGGCAGTGGTGTGTGGAGCAGCAGAAGTTCCCCGAGTCCGAGTTCGAGGCCATCGACGCCGAGATCCGCGCGACCATCGACGGGGCAGTGAAGTTTGCCGAGGAGTCCCCGGAGCCCCCGCTCGACGAGCTGCACGAGGACATCTTCGTCGAGCCCGGTGACCCGGACGTGAAGCCGCGGGAGCGGGTGCTGGGGATGAAGGTGGACTGGCCGCGCCATCCCGGACCCCAGGAGTACCGCGTGACCTGGGACCTCGAGCCGCGCGAGCAGGCCGAGGTGGCGGAGAAGAAGGCGGGGCTGAAGCAACCGGCCCGGGCGTGACACCAGCGAGCGACGAGGGACGACTCCGATGCCCGAACTGATGTGGCGCGAGGCGCTGAACCAGGCGCTCTCCGAGGAGATGGAACGCGACGTCAACGTCTTCCTGATGGGAGAGGAGGTCGCGCGCTACAACGGCGCCTACAAGGTCACGCTGGGGCTGCTCGACAAGTTCGGGAGCGCCCGGGTGGTGGACGCGCCGATCAGCGAGCTGGGCTTCGCCGGCCTGGGCGTCGGCGCGGCGATGGTGGGGCTCCGGCCGGTCATCGAGATGATGACCTGGAACTTCGCGATTCTCGCGATGGACCAGATCGTCAACAACGCCGCCAAGCTCCGGCACATGTCGGGCGGGCAGCTGCGCTGTCCGATCGTCTTCCGCGGCCCCAACGGGGCGGGTGGCCGGCTCTCCTCGCAGCACAGCCAGTCGCTCGAGGCGAACTACGCGCACTTCCCGGGGCTGAAGATCCTCGCGCCCTCCACCCCGGCCGACGCAAAGGGCCTGCTCAAGGCGGCCATCCGCGACGACAACCCGATCATCTTTCTCGAGGCCGAGCTGCTCTACGGAGTGAAGGGCGAGGTGCCAGCGGGCGAGCACGTGCTGCCCATCGGCAAGGCGGACCTCAAGCGCGAGGGGAACGACGCGACGCTCATCACCTGGTCGCGGATGTACTACTTCGCCGAGCAGGCGGCCCAGCTGCTGGAGCAGGACGGCATCCACGTCGACCTGATCGACCTGCGCTCGCTCAAGCCGCTGGACGAGGAGGCCATCCTGGCCTCGGTGAGGAAGACCAACCGGGCGGTCGTGGTGGAGGAGGGCTGGAGCTTCTGCGGAGTGGGCGCGCAGATCGCCGACCTCATCCAGTCGAAGGCCTTCGACGACCTCGACGCTCCGGTCGAGCGGGTCACCGGGCTGGACGTGAACCGCAGCTACGCCGCGGTGCTGGAGAAGGCGACCGAGGTGTCGGCGGAGAAGATCGTCGCCGGGGTGAAGAAGGTCATGTACCGAGAGGAGGGCTGACGACGATGGCCATCGAGGTCCAGCTCCCGGCGCTCTCCCCGACGATGACCGAGGGGAAGATCGTCAAGTGGCTCAAGAAGGAAGGGGACAGCGTCTCCTCCGGTGAGGCCATCGCCGAGGTCGAGACCGACAAGTCGAACCTCGAGGTCGAGTCGTTCGACGACGGGGTGCTCCTCAAGATCATCGTCCAGGAGGGTGAGACCGGGAAGGTCGGCGCCCCGATCGCGGTGATCGGAGCGAAGGGCGAGAAGGTGGAGCCTCGCGCGCCGGCGGCGAAGCCCGCGGCGGCCGCGCCTGCCGTGACTGCCGCGGCCAGCGTACCCGCGCCCGCCCCGGCCCCGGCGAAGCCCGCCGCGCCGAGGCCGGCCCCCGCGGCACCGGCGCAGGTCGTTCCCATCCGCCGCGTCGAGGAGCCGTCCTCCGCGCCGGCGCCGGACGACGGCCGGCTCCGGGCGTCCCCCCTGGCGAAGCGGATGGCCCGCGAGGAGGGCCTGGATCTGGCGGCGGTCCACGGCTCGGGCCCGAGCGGGCGCATCGTGAAGCGCGACGTGGAGGCGGTCATGGGCCAGGGTCCGGCGGCGGCGGCCGCTCCTGCGCCCGCGCCCCGTCCTGGCCTGGCGCCGGCCCCCGTCCCGGTCTTCGGGCGGCGCGAGCCGGAGGTCCTGCCGATCTCCGGGATGCGCAAGGTCATCGCCCAGCGGATGGCCGAGGTGAAGCCGGGCGTCCCGCACTTCTACGTCACGGTCGACATCGACATGGAGGAGGCGGTCAAGGTCCGCGAGCAGGCCAAGGCGGCCGAGGTGAAGATCTCGATCAACGACCTCATCGTGAAGGCCGCGGCCATGGCGCTGCGCCGCCAGCCGAAGGTGAACGTGTCGCTGCAGGGCGACCGGCTGCTCCAGTTCCACAATGCGGACGTGGGCATCGCGGTGGCGATCGAGGACGGGCTCATCACCCCGGTCATCCGCGACGCGGATCAGAAGTCGCTCGGCACCATCGCCGCCGAGGGGCGGGAGCTGGCGGAGCGGGCGCGTCGCAAGGCGCTGAAGCCGGAGGAGTACTCCGGCGGGTCGATCACCGTGTCGAATCTCGGAATGTTCGGGGTGGACACGTTCATCGCGGTCATCAACCCGCCCCAGGCCTCCATCGTCGCCGTCGGGACGGTGGCCGACCGGGCGGTGGTCCGCGACGGCAAGGTGGTGGTGCGCAAGACGATGTCCGCGACCTTCTCCGGGGACCACCGGGTGGTGGACGGCGCGCTCGGGGCCCAGTACCTCCAGGAGCTCAAGGCCCTGCTCGAGCAGCCCACGCGGCTGCTGTTCTAGGCCCTGACGCCTGGGAGCGCGCGGCCCAAGGGGGGCAGATAGTCAGGAAGGTCACCTGACTAATTCCCGAAAATAGTCAGGTGACTTTCCTTTGTATCGAGGTGATTTCGGAAGCCCGGCCCCCGCTCAGGCCAGAGCCATCGGGGCTCCCGGTGTGGCGCAGGCCGGAACTTCCCCGGTCGTGCTCTGGAACTGGCGGCGCTCAGCGTCCCCTCGGGGCGCCTCCGCGAGAGGTGGAGCGACCGGCGAGGGCCCATGGACCGAGGAACGTGCCCGTGTCCGTCCGGATGGGGTGACCGAGCGGTTCAGGCCGCGGCTTCGCCGGGCCGCTCGGGTGCAGCCGGGGCGGCCAGCGCGGGCAGGCGGATCCGGAACGTGCTCCCCAGGCCCGGGTCGGAGGTCACCTCGAGGGCGCCGCCGGCGCGCTGGACGATGCTCCACACCAGGGTCAGCCCGAGGCCGATTCCCCGGGCGCCGCCGCGGGTGGTGAAGAACGGCTCGAAGATGCGTGAGAGGTGCGCGGCCGGGATGCCCGGGCCGTCGTCCTCCACCTCCAGGACCACCGCGCCCTGCTCGTCGCGGGTGCGCACCCGGACGGCTCCCGAGGGCGCGGCCAGGCGGGCGTTCCGGACGAGCTGGACCAGCGCCTGCTCCAGGTGACCCGGCGTGGCCATCACCCGCGCGGTGCTCTCCGTCCGCAGGGCGACCGACCCCGCCGCGTCGCCGAGCTCGGCGCGGAGCGCCCGGAGCACGGAGTCGTTCGGGTCGAGCGGCTCGGGCCGGGCGGTGTCCTGTCGCGCGAGCTCCCGAAGCCCCTTGACGAGGGCGCCGATGCGCTGCGCGCCGTCCTCCACGTCCTGGAGAAGGTCGCGCAGGCTGGATGCCAGGTCGCGGACCTGCACCTCGGTGAGCGCGCGGACCGCGGCCGTCGGGTCGCCCTGTCCGCAGAGCCGGGCCGCCCGCTCGATGGAGTCGGCCCCGGACTCGAGCTCGGCCGCGGTGCTCCGCAGCGTCGACAGGTTTCCCAGCACCGCCGCCAGCGGGGACTGGATCTCCTGTGCGGCACCCTGGGCCAGCTGCCCGAGCGAGGCCAGGCGCTCCTGCTCGCGCAGCCGGGCCTCGAGCGCCCGCTGGGCGGTCACGTCCCGGTAGTGGATGACGATCAGGTCCGGATCGCCCGCCGCCTCGGTGCGGAAGCCGCTGAAGCGCACCGTCCGGCCACGGGGGAGCGAGATCTCCGCGGTGAGGTCGGCCGCGCCGGTGGCCAGCGGGCACCCCACGCACGGCGCCACCCGCCCGGCCAGGAGCTGGTGACAGGTCTTTCCCGGCACCTGGGTGATGGGGACGCCCGCCGCCTCGGCGTAGGCCAGGTTGGCGCGCCGGATGACGAAGCCGTCCTGCAGCGCGATGGGCTCGCGGATGGCGTCGAAGGTGCGCTCCCACTCGCGCTTGGCGTGCACCACCGCGCGGGTGCGGAGCTCGACCTTCGTCTCCAGCGCGGCGTTGGCGGAGAGGATCTCGCTCTGCGCCTCGTGGAGCCGGGCGGTGTTCAGGGCGCCGGCGAGCGCCGTCGCCACCTGGGAGCCCCAGCTCGAGAAGCGCTGGCGCTCGGCGTCGCTGAAGGCGGAGCGCCCGGGCCGGCGGACGGCCTCCAGGACGCCCACCAGCTCGCCGGCGCGGACGAGCGGGATGGCCAGCATCGCCCCCGGCTCGGCGCCGTCGCGCCGCCGCGCCGCCTCGCGCCAGTCCCCGGGAAGCTGGCCCTCGCCCCGGCTGACCGGCGCGGCCTCCGCGGCACAGGTGCCGGCGAGCAGCTCGCCGATGGGCATCGAGCTCGGAGGGGCGGGGAGCGCCGGATCCGCCGCGGCCAGGGCCAGCGTGGCGTCGTCGCCGATGCGCCAGCAGAGCACCCGGTCCGCCTGCACCAGCCCGCGGAGGCGTCGGACCGCCTCCCAGGCGATCTCCTCGGGAGAGCGCAGGAGGTGGAGCGCCTGGACCTCCGCCGAGAAGCGCTCGGCCTCGGCGAGCCGCTGCTCCAGGGTGGGCGCGACCTGGGCGGGGACCGGCTCGGCGCCGCGCCGCGCCCGGGCCTCGCGCAGCAGGCTGGACACCTCCTCGGGCCGGGTGACCGCCACCACTCCGCCGGGCAGCGCGCGGGGCGCAGCTCCCTCGGCGGCGTGGAGCAGGGCGGTGGCGCCGGAGCTGACCACCCGCGAGAGCAGGAGCCGCCATCCCGGCACCGGCCGGGCCAGCACCGCCTCGGCGACGCCGGACCCGAGGAGGGTCAGGACCTCGTCCGCCGTGCACGGCCGGGGATCGAGCCCGCCGGCGCGCAGCCCCTCGAGCAGCGCGGGCGCGGGCGCGTCGGAGCCGACGACGAGGACCGGCAGGGTCTCCATCGGGGAGGGCGCGTCAGCCGGCGGCGAGTGCGACCGCGGCCCGCTCCTCGGTGTCGTCGAGGAGGATGGAGCCAGTGGAGTCGCGGACCACGTGGAGCTCGGGGTAGGCGGTGGCGATGGCCTGGTGGATCTCGTTCTGCACGCGGTCGAGCAGGCGCGAGTTCTCTCGCTCGCGGTAGAGGCGGTCCACCGCGGCCCGGATGACGCCCCGGAGCTCGACGCCGTCCCAGGGCTTCACCAGGAACCGGTAGACGTCGCCGTGCTCCATGGCGTCCAGCGCCACGCCGACGCCGGCGGGCGGGGTGAGGAGGATGCGCATGGTCTCGGGCTGGACGCGGCGGACCTCGTGGAGGAGCGCCAGCCCGGTCCCGTCCGGCAGCGCCGTGTCGGCCACCACCACGTCCAGGGGCTCGCGGGCGGCGATGGCCAGCGCGTCCTTGATGCAGGAGACCTCGAAGAGTCGGTGGGCCTCGTGGTCGAGGGTGTGATGGAACGCATCGGCGGTGCGAGCGTCCCCGGCGACGATCAGCACGGTCCGGCTGGAGATGGCCATTCTCGTGAACTCCTCTGTCCCTGCCCGTGCGTTCTTCAAGTCACGGGCCAGACGGAACGCTCAGCAATGCCGGGAGCTTCGGGAGGTCTGGCCCGGGGTCGACAGGGCGGCGTGGGGTGGGCCCGACCTCGCGGCCGCATCGGTGGAGGTGCGATGGCCGGAGCCCCGATGCCCGGCTCCGCATCGGACCCGGCCCGCGGCTCGCGCGGCCAGGCGTCGATCGATCGCTGCGACGTGGCCGCGGTTCTCCGGGATGCCGGCGCAGGTCGAGCTTCTGTGAGGACGGCTGAGCGGGCGTCCCGCTCGACGCGGTGTGTCGAGCCGTGTGCACTCTCGCCGTAGGCGACTGGACGGTCCTCTCGCGACCGGACGGGAACGGCAGGGTGCACGGCTTGCGCTCTGGACAGCCACCCGCTCGCGGGTCGAAGGTCGCCTCCGGAATTCAGGGAGGAGGGACCCATGTCCGCCGATCGCATCGCACTGGTCACCGGAGGCGCCGGAGGCCTGGGCTACAGCATCTGCACCAAGCTCCACGAGAAGGGCTACCGGGTGGTGCTGACGCACTCCCCGAACAACACCACCATCAAGGAGACGCTCGCCGACATGAAGGCGCGTGGACACGACTTCCACGCCTACCCGGTGGACGTGGGGGACTACGACTCGTGCCAGCGGTGCGTGGCGGAGATCCAGAAGGACGTCGGCCACATCGACATCCTGATCAACAACGCCGGCATCACCCGCGACATGACCTTCCGCAAGATGACCAAGCCGGACTGGGACTCGGTGATGCGGACCAACCTGGACAGCATGTTCAACATGACCAAGCCGGTGATCGACGGCATGGTGGACCGGGGCTGGGGGCGGATCGTCAACGTCAGCTCGGTGAACGGCAGCAAGGGCGCGTTCGGGCAGACCAACTACGCGGCGGCGAAGGCCGGCATCCACGGCTTCACCAAGTCGCTGGCGCTCGAGGTGGCGAAGAAGGGCGTGACGGTGAACACCATCAGCCCGGGCTACATCGGGACCAAGATGGTGACCGCCATCCCCAAGGAAGTGCTGGACACGAAGATCATCCCCCAGATCCCGGTGGGCCGGCTCGGCAAGCCCGAGGAGGTCGCGGGGCTGATCATCTACCTGTGCTCGGACGAGGCGGCGTTCGTCACCGGCGCCAACATCGCGATCAACGGCGGCCAGCACATGCAGTGAGGTCCGCAGGGGACGTGCGGGGTCTGCAGATTCCGCACCTCACGTGCTGCAGGTCCTAGCCGCGGCGTCCGCGCGGCGTCTTGGCAGAGGCGCGAGACCCGGAAGGTCCGTCCGGCTTCCAGGGAACGCCTCGCTTCCGCTCGATGTAGTCGCGAATCAAGCGGCGAACCATCTGCGACGGCGTCACGTCGTCCTCCGCGCACAGCTGCTCGAAGACCGCCTTCTTGCGCGGGTCGATCAGGATGGTGAGTCGAGCGGTGCGATCCTCGATTGGCATCAGACGGTCACCGGAGTTACACTGGAAGACGCTCTCAGATGATAATACGATGATCATCGGTCTGGCGCCAAATCTCTCCGTCCTGCTGGCGCTGGTCGCCGGCTGGTTCACGCTGGGCCTGGCAGGGCTGATCCGGCCGCACCATGTCGGCTTCGTCGGCCGGGTCCTCTTTCCCCTGGGAGCGTTGATCGCCCTGGGGGTTGCGCTGATCGGCCTCGGTGCGCTCCTGCCGGACCGGCCGCCGGATCAGCTGGTGCTCCCGTTCGGGCTCCCGGACCTCCCGTTCCACCTGCGGCTCGACGCCCTCTCCGGCTTCTTCCTGCTCCTGCTGGGAGCGGCGGGGGCGGGGATCTCGATCTTCGCCGCGGGCTACTTCCGCGCCGGCGAAGGAACCGCGCCCGGCCTGCTCTGCCTGCAGTACCACGTCTTCCTCGCCAGCATGGTCCTGGTGGTGGTGGCGAACGACGCCTACTTCTTCATGGTGGTGTGGGAGACGATGGCCCTCAGCTCGTACTTCCTGGTCACCACCCAGCACCGCATCCCGGAGATTCGCCGCGCTGGCTTCCTCTACCTGCTCATCGCCCACGTCGGCGCGATCAGCATCCTCCTCAGCTTCGGTGTCCTCCAGGGCGGCAGCTGGAAGTTCACCTTCGATGCGATGCGCGAGCCGACGCTCCAGCCGGCCTGGGCGAGCGTGGCCTTCTTGCTGGCCCTGTTCGGATTCGGAGCCAAGGCCGGGCTGGTCCCGCTCCACGTGTGGCTGCCGGAGGCACATCCCGCAGCGCCCTCGCCGGTCTCGGCGATGATGAGCGGGCTGATGCTCAAGACCGCCGTGTACGGCGTGCTGCGGGTGACCTTCGACCTGCTCCACACCTCGCTCTGGTGGTGGGGTGCGCTGGCCCTGGGGATCGGGCTGTTCACCGCGCTGCTCGGCGCGGTCTTCGCCGCGGTCCAGACCGACATGAAGAGGCTGCTCGCCTATTCCTCGATCGAGAACGTGGGGATGATCTTCTGCGGGATCGGCCTGGCGATCCTCTTCCGCGCCTTCGATCTCCGGCTCTTCGCGGCGCTCGCGTTGAGCGCGGCCCTGATCCACTCGCTCAACCATGCCTTCTTCAAGAGCCTGCTCTTCCTCGCCACCGGCTCGGTCCTCCATGCGACGGGGGAGCGCAACCTCGGCAAGCTCGGTGGGCTGATCCGCCGGATGCCCTGGGTGGCGGTCCTGGCCCTGGTGGGGACGCTGGCCATCGCCGGGCTGCCGCCGCTCAACGGCTTCGTCTCCGAGTGGCTGCTGCTCCAGGCGTTCCTGGTCACCCCGCGGATCCCGCAACCCTTCGTCAACATGCTGGTCCCGCTCGGCGCAGCGGCCCTCGCCCTCACCGCTGCGCTCTCCGCCTACGTGATGGTGAAGTTCTACGGGGTGATCTTCCTCGGCCAGCCCCGGGAGACCGCGCTGATGAAGGCCCACGATGCCGGGCGTCTCGAGCGGGTGGGCCTGGTGTGGCTGGCCGTGGGGTGCGTGGTGCTGGGCGCCTTCCCCCAGCTGGCGCTGACCGCGACCACGCGGATCACCCGCAGCCTGGTGGGCGATGCCGTGCGGCCGGGCTCCTGGATGTCCATTGCCCCGCTGGCGCCGCAACAGGCGTCCTACAGCGGAGTGCTCCTCTGGGCCGGAATCGTCGGCGTGGTCGCGGTGACCTTCGTCCTCGTTCGCCGCCTCTACCACGGCCGCGTGCGCCGGACGGCGCCCTGGGATTGCGGTTACCCGTGGCAGACGCCCCGGATGCAGGACACCGCGGAGGGCTTCGGCCAGCCGATTCGCCACATCTTCGGTTCGGCGTTCCGCCTCGAGCGGGAGCTTCCCTCACCCTGGGACACCTCCCCCCGCTACCGCATCCACATCGAGGACCGGATCTGGCACGCCCTCTACGTCCCCCTCGGTCGTGGCATCCAGCGACTGGCCGAGGCGGTGGCGGTCATCCAGGGCGGGAGGCTGGCCATCTACCTCCTCTACGCATTCCTCACCCTGGTCGCTCTCCTGGTGTTCGTGCTGTGACCGCCTCGGCCCTGCTCCGTCAAGCCGGCGAGGTCGTGCTGGCCGTCGCCCTGGCCCCCTTCTTCCTGGGGTGGATCGCCCAGTGCCGGGCCTGGCTCCAGAATCGGTCCGCACCGCCGCTCCTCCAGCCCTGGCGCACGCTCCGCAAGCTCTTCTGGAAGGACGCCACGCTCGCCGAGCACGCCTCGCCGCTGTTCCGGCTGACGCCCTACGTGCTGTTCGGAACGATGGTCCTGGCCGCGGCCATCATTCCCTCGGTGGCGATCGATCTCCCCTTCGCCTTCGTGGCCGACGCCATCGCCCTGGTGGGTCTGTTCGCCACGGCCCGGGTCTTCGTCTCGCTGGCGGCGATGGACGTGGGCACCGCCTTCGGGACGCTCGGGGCACGGCGGGAGATGATGATCGGCTTCCTGGCCGAGCCGGCCCTGCTGATGGTGTTCTTCAACGCCTTCCTGATCTCGGGAAGCACGGCCCTGCCCAGCGTCGTCGAGCGGCTGGCCGCTCCGCCCTTCATCATCTACCCCAGCCTGGCCTTCGCCGGAGTCGCCTTCGTGATGGTGCTCCTCGCCGAGAACGCGCGGCTGCCCATCGACAACCCGGCGACGCACCTCGAGCTGACGATGATCCACGAGGCGATGGTGCTGGAGTACTCGGCCCGCCACCTGGCCCTGGTCGAATGGGCCTCGGCGCTCAAGCTCTTCAACTACGCCTGCGTCGGCTTCGCCCTCTTCGTCCCCTGGGGCGTGGCCAGCCGGGGAGCCGGGCCGCGGGCGGTGGTGGTCGCCATCGTGGCGCTGCTGCTCAAGCTGGGCGTGGCGGGTGCGGTGCTTGCCCTGGTGGAGACCGTGTCCGCCAAGCTGCGCATCTTCCGCGCGCCCGAGTTCCTGGCGATGGCCTTCCTCCTCGCGGTCCTCGGGCTGCTGGTTCACCTCTTGCTGGGAGCCTGACCCGTGCCGCCGCCCAGCCTCACCGCGCAGCTCCTGAATCTCTTCGCCGCCGGCCTGCTCCTGATCTCCTTCGCCATGCTCTCCCAGCGAAGGACGCGGAGCCTGGTCGTGCTCTTCGGCTTGCAGGGGGCGATCCTCTTCGCCTCCACCACCCTGGTGGCCTACAGCGCCGGGCTCCACCACCTGTACTTCTCGGCGGGGCTCACCCTGGTGCTGAAGGTCGGGCTCCTGCCGTGGATCCTCCTCCGCCTCGTCGACGCCCTCGAGGCGCAGTGGGACACCGAGCCGCTGATCAACATTCCCACCACCATGCTCATCGGGGTGGGGCTGGTCATCTTCGCCTTCGGTCTGGCCCAGCCGATCAGCGCGCTGGCCACCACCATCACCCGCAACACCCTGGGCATCGCCCTGGCGATCATCCTCCTGGCCTTCGTGATGATGATCACCCGGCGGAAGGCGGTGACCCAGGTGATGGGGTTCCTGGCCATGGAGAACGGCCTGTTCTTCGCCGCGACCAGCGCCACCTACGGAATGCCCATGGTGGTGGAGCTGGGGATCGCCCTCGACGTCCTGGTGGGCGTCTTCATCCTGGGGATCTTCTTCTTCCAGATCCGCGAACAGTTCGAGAGCCTCGATCTACACCACCTCGAGAAGCTCAAGGAGGAGTGAGGTGGAGCTACTGCTCGTTCTCGGAGTTCCCCTGCTCGGCGCCGCGGTCCTGGCGGTGATCGGCGCGCGCCGCTACGCCGCGGAGGTGAACGCCCTGATGAGCCTGGGGACGCTGGTCTCGGCGGCGATGCTCGTTCTCCGGGTCATCCGGCACGGACCGATGCTGGTCTGGCACGAGCAGTTCTTCATCGATCCCTTCAACGTCTTCCTGGTGGCGCTCACCGCCTTCGTCGGCTTCACCACCGCGCTCTTCTCGCGCCCGTACATGCGGATCGAGGAGCACAAGGGACGGATCACCCCGCCGCGTCTGCGCCTGTACCACAGCATGTACCAGCTCTTCATGGCGGCGATGCTGCTTGCACTGCTGACCAACAACATGGGGCTGCTCTGGGTGGCGATGGAGGCGGCGACCCTCTCCACCGTGCTCCTGGTCTCGCTCTACCGCACCCGGGCCAGCCTGGAGGCGGCCTGGAAGTACTTCATCCTCTGCGGGGTGGGGATCGCCCAGGCGCTCTTCGGAACCATCCTCCTCTACTTCGCCGCGGAGGGACTGCTGGGCAGGGAGGGGATGGGGGCCCTTCTCTGGACCCGCCTCGACGCGATCAAGGGGCAGCTCGAGCCCACCGTGCTGGCCCTGGCCTTCGTGTTCCTGCTGGTGGGTTACGGGACCAAGGTCGGCCTGGCGCCGCTGCACAACTGGTTGCCCGACGCCCACGCCGAGGGCCCGACTCCGGTCTCGGCGGTGCTCTCGGGATTGCTGCTCAACGTGGCGCTCTACGCGGTCATCCGCTGCAAGGTGCTGGTGGAGGGCTCGATCCACTACCTCCCCGGCCGGATGCTGATGGGCTTCGGGCTGCTCTCGGCGATCCTGGCGGCCTTCTTCCTCTGGCGGCAGCGGGACATCAAGCGGCTCTTCGCCTACTCGTCGATCGAGCACATGGGAATCGTGACCTTCGCCTTCGGGATGGGCGGACCAGTGGCGAACTTCGCGGCGCTCCTCCACATGACGGTTCACTCGCTCACCAAGTCGGCCATCTTCTTCGCCGCCGGTCACGCCACCCAGACCGCGGGCACCCAGCGGATGGACGGCATTCGCGGCCTGCTGGTCCTCAGCCCGACCATCGGGTGGGGGCTGATGCTGGGGACGCTGGCCATCCTGGGGCTCCCGCCCTTCGGCGTCTTCGCCAGCGAGTTCCTGATCCTCACCACCGCGATGCGCGATCACCCCTGGGCGACGCCGATCCTCCTCGCCGCGCTGGGGGTGGCCTTCGCGGCGATCTTCGGCCGGGTCCAGCCGATGGTCTTCGGGGAGATCGAGGGACGTCCCCTTCCGCATTCACCGGCCTTGCTACCCGTCTTCGTCCACCTGGCGATCGTCCTCACCCTGGGCGTCTACATGCCCCCCGCTCTGGCCGAGTGGTACCGCCTGGCGGCGCGGTTGATCGGCTGATCGATGAACAGGCTCCCGGCCAATTTTCCTGCCCGCTTCCTGGTCGCCGATCGCGCGGAGTGGCTCGGCTCCGCAATTGCGCTGAAGGCCGAGGGGGCCGTGCTCCTGGCGCTGTGGGGCACGGACGACCGGGAACGCGATGGGCGTTTTCGCGTCCGGGCTGCATACCAGTTGCCCGAGGAGGTGGTCGTCGTCGAGCACCCGATGCCGGCCACCGCGCCGTCGTATCCAAGCCTGGCGGACCGCTTTGCGGTGGCCGGTCGGCTGCAGCGGGCCATCACCGACCTGCTGGGCATCGTCGCCGAGGGCGGTGACGCGCGGGGATGGCTCCAGCACGGCCGGTGGCCGAGGGAGGCGTTCCCCCTCCGACGGAACCAGGCTCCGCTCGAGCGAACGGCCGCCTCCGAGCCCTACCGGTTCGTCTCGGTGTCCGGGGACGGGGTCCACGAGATCCCGGTGGGGCCAGTTCACGCCGGCACCATCGAGCCGGGGAACTTCCGCTTCTCGGTGGTGGGCGAGAAGGTGCTCCGGCTCGAGCAGCGCCTCGGCTACACCCACAAGGGGGTGGCGAAGCGGTTCGAGCAGCTCTCGCAGCAGGAAGGGCACCGGCTCGCCGCACGCGTCTCGGGGGACTCGGCCGTCGCCTTCTCCTGGGCGTACTGCGCGGCGCTGGAGGCCCTCACCGGCACCGCGGTGCCCCCCCGCGCCACGGCGTTGCGGGCCCTGGCGCTGGAGCGCGAGCGGATCGCCAATCACCTCGGCGACCTGGGCGCGCTGGGCAACGACGCCGGATTCGCCGTCGGGCTGGCCCACTTCTCCCGGCTCAAGGAGGACCTGCTCCGGGCCAACGCCGACGCGCTGGGGGCCCGCTATCTCCTGGATCTGGTGGTCCCCGGAGGCGTGGCGACGGACCTCACCGCGGAGAGGCAGCGCGTCCTGATCCAGCAGCTCCAGCCGCTGGAGGACGCCGTCCGCGGATTGCGGGCTCTCTACGACGAGCATCCCGGGCTCCAGGACCGCTTTCGCGACGCGGGTCGATTGAGCTTGGCTCTGGCGGAGAAGCTCGGCGCGGTGGGGCTGGCGGCGCGGGCCTCGGGCATCGTGCGAGACCTCCGGATCGACATGCCCTGGCCGCCCTATGACCGGCTGGAGCCGAGGCTGGTGGTGGAGTCCGCGGGCGACGTGGCCGCGCGGGTGCAGGTGCGATTCGGCGAGGTGGTGGAATCGCTCCGGCTCTGCCGGGTCCTGCTGGAGCGGCTGCCGGAGGGCCCGATCCGCATCGAGGTTCCGGTGGCGTCGCCGGATCGTCTGGGCTTGGGGATGATCGAGGGGTGGCGCGGGGCGGTGCTGATCGCGCTTCACTCCGGAGCGGAGGGCGCGATCCGGCGCTGCCACGCCCACGATCCCTCGTGGCAGAACTGGCCGCTCCTGGAGCACGCCATCCTGGACAACATCGTCCCGGACTTCCCGCTGATCAACAAGTCGTTCAACCTGTCCTACAGCGGGCACGACGGGTGAGGTGATCGATGCTCGACCTGCTTGCACGCATCCTTCGCACCGGGGTCGTGAGCGAGCCGCTGCCCGCGCCCGCCGAGATCCCGACCGACGAGCGTCAGATCCAAGATCAGCTGCTGGCCGTGCTTGGCCGTGCGCTCTGCATTCGCCACGTCGACGCCGGCTCCTGCAACGGCTGCGAGCTGGAGATCCACGCGCTGAACAACCCCTATTACAACCTCGAGGGAGCGGGGATTCGCTTCGTGGCCAGTCCCCGGCACGCCGATTTGCTCCTGGTGACCGGCCCGGTCTCGGTGAACATGGAGGAGGCGCTCCGCCGGACCTACGCCGCCACGCCGGACCCGAAGCTGGTGGTGGCGGTCGGGGACTGCGGCGCGTGCGGGGGAGTCTTCGGCGAGAGCTACGCCAGCCTGGGAGGCGTGGCCAAGGTGATTCCGGTCGACGTCACGGTTCCGGGGTGCCCGCCCAGCCCGGTGGCGATCCTGCGGGGGATCCTCGCGGCGACCCGCAGGGCCTCGCCGCGCGTTCAGGGCACCTAGCTCGTCGCCGCCGGAGCGCGGGTGAGTGGGCCCGGGCGGCCGCTTCGAGACTGGTTAGCTTCGGCTCCAGGGGAGGGTGAAGACATGAAAGCGCCGGAGCAGCCCCTGATCGAAGGTTCGGTGAGCAAGGGATTCGAGCCCGTGCGGCAGGCGTTCATCGAGAACTTCACTCGCCGGGGCGAGCTCGGGGGCGCGTGCTGCATCTACCAGGACGGCGAGAAGGTGGTCGACCTCTGGGGCGGCGTGCGGGACCGGGCGAGCGGCGAGCCGTGGCGCGAGGACACCATGGTCGTCGTCCACTCGACCACCAAGGGCATGGCGGCGATGGTCATGGCGCTCGCCCACTCACGCCGCTGGCTCGACTACGAGGAGCGCGTCTGCACCTACTGGCCCGAGTTCGCGCAGAACGGCAAGGAGCGAATCACGGTCCGCCAGCTGCTGGCCCATCAAGCGGGGTTGTTCGCGTTCGACGAGAAGGTCGACCGCGCGGTCGTCGCGGACCTCGATCGGCTGGCCGGAATCATGGCCCGGCAGCGGCCGATCTGGGAGCCGGGCGAGCGGCAGGCCTACCACGCGATCAGCCTCGGCTTCTACGAGGGCGAGATCATCCGCCGGGTCGATCCCGCGCATCGCACGCTGGGCCAGGTCTTCGACCAGGAGATCGCCAAGCCCCTCGGCGTCGAGTTCTACATCCGCGTGCCGGAGTCGATCCCCGATGCCCGGCTGGCGTGGCTCGAGCCGCCCAGTCTCTGGAAGCGGCTGACCGGGCTGCCGCTGTCGCTCACGCTGGCCGCGCTGAATCGGCGCTCGGTCGTCTACCGATCGCTGGTCGCCAACCCCGGGACGACGTTCTACCTGGATCCGCATCGGGTGATTGCGCGGAACCTGGAGGCTCCCTCCGGGGGCGGCGTCGGCACTGCGCGGGGGATCGCCAGGGCCTACGGCGTGTTCGCCACCGGGGGCCGCGAGCTCGGGCTGCGGCCCGAGACCATCGAGGCGCTGATGGCGCCGGCGACCCCGGCGCGCCACGGCTTCTTCGACGAGTGCTTCGATGGGCCCGCGAAGTTCTCGCTCGGGTTCATGAAGCCCAGCGAGTCGATTCCCTTCGGCCATGCCAGCGCGTTCGGAGCGCCGGGAGCGGGCGGCTCGATGGGCTACGCCGACCCCGAGGTCGGCATCGGCTACGGCTACGTCACGAACCGGATGGGCATGCGCCTCGAGGGCGATCCGCGAGACCTCGCGCTGCGGGCGGCGATTCCGGAAGGGAGAGCAGTTCGGGCGTTCGTATCGAAGGCGGGGTAAGCGACAATCTCGGCCAAGGCTGGACTAGGGGAGTCGGAGTCGCAGGCGAGGTCCACCGCGGTTCAGCCCAGCCTCAGTCGCCGCAACGAGTCGTGGAGCGTCGTCCGGGGAATGCCCAGCCGGCGCGCGGCATCGGCCTTGTTGCCCCCCGCGGCGCGCAGCGCATCGACGATCGAACGGGCCTCGATCCCTGCGGCCTCGGCCCTGATCGCCTCCACCACCGTCTCTGGCGCGCCGCCCGAGGGTGCGGGCCCGCCGAGGCCGAGATCCGAAGGGAGGATCGCGCTTCCGGGCTTCGCAAGAACCACCGCGCGCTCCACCGCGTTACGGAGCTCGCGCGTGTTTCCCGGCCAGGGGTAGGCCGAGAGCGAATCCAGTGCCGCGTCGGTCAAGCTCACCTGCTTGCCGAGCTCGCGGGTGAATTCCAGGACGAAGGCCCGCGCGAGGAGCTTGATGTCCTCGAGCCGCTCGCGCAGCGGGGGGACGAACAGCCGCAGGACATTGAGGCGATAGAAGAGGTCCTCTCTGAAACTGCCCGCACCAACGCGTTCTTCGAGCTTCGCATTGGTTGCAGCGACGACGCGAACGTCCACCGCGCGCGTCTGATTGCTCCCGATGCGCTCGAACTCTCGCTCCTGAAGGAAGCGCAACAGGGCGATCTGCGCCCGGACCGGCATTTCGCCGACCTCATCCAGGAAGAGCGTCCCTCCGTCGGCTGCCTCGAGCCGACCGACGCGGGTACGCTGGGCTCCGGTGAACGCTCCCTGCTCGTGCCCGAAGAGCTCGGACTCGAGGAGGCCATCGCAGTACGCGGCGCAGTTGACCGCCACCAGAGGTCGGCCGGCCCGGGGGCTCCGGACGTGGATCTCCCGGGCCAGGAGCTCCTTCCCGGTTCCAGTCTCGCCGAGGAGGAGCACCGTGCTCGCGCTGACCGCGACCGCGTCCAGGACCGCCCCGATGGAACGAAGCCCGCTGTCGAGCCCGAGGAGCAGGGGTTCGGAGGGGGCCGCCGGAAGTCGTCGCATGCCGACGGGTGAGGCAACCGGCGTGCCGGGGACGATTCGAGCGATTCCGGTCAGTCTCGGGCCGACGAACGGCACAACGTGCGCAGGCTGCTGCGCAATGTGGGCAGGTCTGTTCAGTCGAGCGCCGCCAGGAGCCCACGCGCCAGGCGTTCCACCCGGACGAATCCGAGTGCTCTGGCCTCGTCGGCCAGCGCTGCCGCGTCCCGGTGCGCTCGACGGGGGTCGGGGTGGGCCATCGCGGTTGCAAGACCGAGCCGCGCGTCCAGCTCGGAGCGCTTTGCGCCCTGGCGCTCGGTCACCTCTGCCAGCGAGCGGAGCTCCGTCATCGCCGGGCCCTCTCCGGAGTCTTGCGCCTCGAGCTCGACCAGGACCAGCAGGGCCTGGACCCGGGCGTTGAGCGCGCTGGACCTCCGGGCGTTCTCCAGGGCGGAGCGGGCCAGCCGCTCGGCTGTCCCACGGTCGTTCGCCCGGAGCGCACATCGGGCCTCGACGGCAGCAGCGAACGCCTGGCTTGCGAGGGGCGTGGTCCCTCGGCTCCCGTCGGTTGCTCGCAGACGGGCCAGTCCGTCCTGCGGATGGCCTTCCTCGCAGTCGAGCATCGCGAGATAACTCGCCGCGTCCAGGCCGAGGAAGCTGTCGGACCGCACCGAGAGCAGCGCCTGGCGCGCCTCTGCCGGGTGACCGGCCTCGCGCTGGAGCACGCCGAGGTAGAGGCCGAGGGTATAGGCCGGCGGACCGTCCCCGGCCTCCGACTGCTGGCGGGCTCTATCGAACCAGCGCCGAGCGCCGGCGAGGCGCCCCCCGAGGAACTCGATGTTCCCCAGCTCCGCGAGCTCCATCGGGAAGCCGCCGTCAGCCGCCAGCTCCATGTCGTGCTCGACGCGCCTGACCGTCGCCAGCGCCGACCGGAGGTCCCCGGTGCGAGCCTGTTGCCCGGCCAGGTAGGAGAGCGCCGCGTGGGCCTCGGCGAAGTTGCCAAGGGCTTCCTCGAGCCGGGCCGACTCCTCGAACTTCGCGATGGCAGCTGCCATCTGTCCCTTCCGGGCCTCCACGAAACCCTGGTGGACCAGGACCCTCTCCAGCTCGTCGTCCGCGCTGGCGTTCCGGAGGATTGCCTCGGCCTCCTTCAGCGCCGCCTCCGCCTCGGTCGACTGGCCCTTGAGTATCAGCAGGGTCTGCGCCTGGAGTAGGCGCGTCCGTGCGAGCAGATGGGGTGCGCCCAGCGCCCGGGCTCGTGCCTCCGCAGGTCCGAGGACATCCAGCGCCTTGGCGGGCTCGGAGAGGTCCAGCCGGCCAATCGCCTCCTGCAGGTCAAGCCGAAGATCCTGCCCGGTCGGTCCGGGACGGTGCCGCATCGCCGCAATCACACTCACTGCCGACGCGGCTGGAGCCGTCTGCGCATAGCGCAGCGCCTCCTCGACCGAGTCGGGGTGCGCCTCGAGGAGACGCTGGTAGATCGCCGCTGCGCCTGCGTCGTCATGTTCGGAGCGCCGGAGGAGCGCCTCGGCTCTCGATCGCCAGTCCCCTGGCAGCTGCTCGGCGAGGGCGAGTGCCTCGCGGGCCATGAGCCGGGCGGCGTCGAGGCGGCCGAGATCGAGCAACGTTTCCACCAGCGCGAGGCGGCTGGGCAGGAAGGTGGCATCCTGCCTCATCGATTGCTCGAACCCGGTGCGTGCGCGCTCGAGCTGCCGTTGCTCCCGGAAGCGCAGTCCTTCGGCGAAGCTCTGGAGAGCCGCCTGCGTCCGGGGCCGAGTCGTCTGGAGGCCGATCACCTCTCCGGGCGAAAGCTCGCCTCCTCCCAGGAGGTTGCGCAGCCGGCTCCCGGCGCGCCCCACCAGGGTCGGAAGGGTGGCGACCGTCGCGGTCTCCGAGAGAATGGCCAGGGTCTGCCCGGTCGCGGTGTCACGGGCCAGCACATCCAGCCTGAGCTCTGCGTCCGGGTGTGCCCCGCCGGTCAGCGTCCCCGCGACCGCGACGTCCGCCCCCACCAGCGACCGGAGTCGTTCCAGGTCGTCCGCGCCGCCGGGGCCGGGCGAGCCCTCACTGGAAGCTTGTCTGAGCCTGGCGACGCTACCGCGGTCGAGGACGCGGAGCTTGTCACCGGCCCCCAGCTCCGCGGCCAGTATCTCGCCCACCGCCTCGGAGACCCAGGCAGTGGAGGGGACCGCCGGCTGAAGACGAAACGGCAGAACTGCGATGGACCGCCGTGCAGTCCTCGCCGGTGCCACGCCCCGCGCGCGCAGATGTAGCGACACCGGAACGGTCGCGGTGGCGAGCGCCAGGGCGAGCAGTGCTGCCCAGCGCCATCCGGGACGGCGAGGTGCTTGCCCCTCCAGAGCCTCGAGCACCGACTGGACGGTTCCCGGGCGCCTGCGCGGATCTCGCTGCAGGCAGGCCTGGATGGTCCGGTCCCAGCGGACTGGCAGGGTCGCCACCCGAGATCTCGCCGTGGGCGCGGCGTGGTGGAGCCGCATCACGGCCGTGGCCAGCGGCGTCTCCCCCACGAAGGGGAATTCCCCGGTGACCATCTGGAAGATCAACACCCCCAGTGCGTAAACATCGGTGCGCTCGTCGATCGCCCCGGAGGTGATCTGCTCGGGGGCCATGGAGTGAGGAGAGCCGACCGGGAACCCGGTCGCGGTCTCGGCGTTCTCGGCGGCGTCGCGGACCAGAGCGCGGGCGATTCCGAAGTCCGCGACCACCACCCGCGGAACGCCGGCCGACTCGAGCGGGCGCGCGACGAAGACGTTGCTGGCCTTGAGATCCCGGTGGACCACTCCCTCGGCATGGGCAGCGGCCAGGCCCGCCACCAGCTGGCGGATGACGGGAAGTGCCTCTTCGGGCGGCAGTCGCCCACTCGCACGCAGGTGCGCCGAGAGCGTCTCGCCCTCGAGCAGCTCCATGGTCAAGAAGGGAGGAGCCGCCTCGTCGCCGGCGAAGAACTCGAAGACCCGGAGCACGTTGGGGTGCGAGACCCGCCGGGACAGCCGAACCTCCCGCTCGAGTCGGGTCCGCTCCGCGGCGCTTCCCTCGCCCCGGCGGAAGGTCTTGAGAGCCACCCGGACCCGGAGCACCTCGTCGAAAGCCTCGAAGACCTCGCCCATTCCGCCGCTGGCGATGTGACGCACCAGCCGGAACCTGCCCGTGAGGAGCAGGCCCGCGCCCAGGAGAGACGGGGATGTCTGCGGAGCTGGCGAGGAGGCCGGTTGGGCGCCGGCATTCGCCTCCCCGGGGCGGGTCAGGACCTCGGTCGTCTCTTGCCCGGGCATCGATCCAACCTGCGCATCACGGCGGCGGGGGCCTCCCGACCGCCGATCCTCTGTCGGCCCTCGACTGGATTACTTCCCTGGAATCTTCGGTCTCTCGTCAGCAACGGGGAAGCGTTCGGGTCCCTTCGGAAGGGGTGATTCGCTGGGGCATGTCAGTTGCAACAGGAAAGGCGCTTCAGTGATTCGCGCCGTTTCAACTGCCGCACCCGTCCTCCTCTTCGAGCTCTCGACGGCGCGCTGGGCCGCGGCAGCGGAAGTGCTGGGACTGCTGAGTCCGGAGGAGCGACCGAGCAACGCAGTTGCCGGTCGCCCCGAGCGGTACGCTGCGCTCGTCTGGAGTCGGGTGCTCACCCGCGTGGTCATCGGTGGTGTGTTCGGGCTCCCCCCGAGACTCGTGGAGCTTCACCGCACTCCACTGGGGCGGCCCTTCCTCGCCCACCCGGCCCCTCTCGAGCTGAACGCCTCCCAGGTCCCTGCGCGCGTCGCACTGGTCGTCTCCAGAGCTGGGAGGCGGATCGGGCTCGACCTGGAGGACGCCTCTCGTGAGGTCGACATCGTCCGGCTGGCACGCCGGGTCCTCCATACCCGGGAACAGGACGACCTCGCGCGCTTCACCGGCCGCGCCAGGAAGCGCCGCTTCCTCCGGTACTGGACCTTGAAGGAGGCGCTCCTCAAGGCGCGGGGGACCGGACTGACCGAGCCGCCGGAGTCGCTGCTCTTCGCACTGGACCCTGTTCCGCGACTTTTGGACGGCGGGCGGCGAGAGCACTGGCGGTTCGCTCAGCTCTGGCTCGACGAGACCATCGTCGCAGCCGTCGCGCGCGAGGGGACCGCGCCAGTCGGCCTGGTCCGGGTGGGGGAAGGACGGACCCGCGCCCTTCTGGAGGCGCATCAGGCAGTACACGACGCTCAGCCGCCGTCGACGGACAGCGGCGGTTTCCGACAACTGGCGACGGCCCTGGCGGTGTCTGCCCGGCGCAGATGAGGAGAATCCCGGGCGCCCTCGGGCTGGCCCGGTCGTTGCTCTGCCGGCGCGCCATGAGCGAGATGGCGCTGTTCCCCGGCTTCAGCTTCCTTGACCATGTCGAGCTTCTGGAACGGGGGAGGGCGGCCGAGGGCACCTGGTCCCTCGACGCCGGGATGCCGCTGCTACGCGCGCACTTTCCGCTTCGGCCCATGCTCCCAGGGTCGATCCTCATCGAGTCCTTCGCCCAGCTGGGGAGCCTGCTCCTCGAGGCCAGCCTCGGCTTCGCCAAGAAGGCACTTCCGGTCTGGATCGAGGGCGTCCGCTTTCGCCGCGCGGTGGAAGGCGCGACCCCGGTCCGGGTCCGGGTCCGGGTGGAGCTGGTGCGCGCCAGGCCCGGCGCAGCCGAGCTCGATGCCTCGGCCCACCAGCATGGGGCTCGATGCGCGCACGGCCGGCTCGGGTTCGCGCTCGCGCCGATGAGCGAGTACTTCGGCCCGGAGCACCTTCGCGCCTTCCGGAAGTGGCTGGAGCCACGGCTCGACACGGCTCGCCTGGTGAACTTCCCGCAGCCGCCGCTGGAGGCGCTCCGTGAGTACGGCGGCTGAGCGGGTGGTGGTCACGGGGATTGGGGTGGTCACCCCGCTCGGGGTGGGCGTGGCGCCGTTCTGGGCGGGGGTCGAGGCGGGCGTCTCGGCGGCCTCGGCGATCGACCGGTTCGACGTCGAGGAGTGGCCCACCCGCATCGGTTGTCAGGTACCGCCCGAGTTCGAGGCGTTGGCCGCCGACCTCCTGGGGAAGTCGGTGAAGACCATGAGCCGCGCCGCCCAGTTTGCGTCGGTCGCCGCCGAGCTGGCACTGATGGATGCGGGACTTCCGCGGCGAGCGGCGCGGCCCGAGCGCGCGGGGGTCGTGCTGGGAACCGGAGGGGTCGGCCTCCATGACCTCGACTACACGCTCGTGCTGACGCGGCTGGCGCGCGAGATCGGGGAGTGGTCGCCCGCCGCGCACGTCCCGGAGCTCGTCCGGCGGCGGATGAATCCCCTGGTCCCGCTGAAGCTTCTTCCCAACCTGGCCGCGTCGCACCTCTCGATCGCCCACGATCTCCAGGGCGAGAGCCTGACCGTCTGCACCGCCTGCACGTCGGGAACGCAGGCCATCGGCCAGGCACTCCGAGTTCTCCGCAGCGGTGCGCAAGACGTCGTTCTCGCGGGCGCGACGGATGCGATGGTGAACCCGGCCGGGCTCCTGGGCTTCGGACTGCTGGGCGTTCTCTCCACGCGGAACGACAGCCCCCGGAAGGCCTCGCGCCCCTTCGATCGCTCGCGGGACGGGTTCGTGATCGGCGAGGGGGCTGCGCTCCTGGTCCTCGAGCGGCTCGAGCATGCGCAGGCACGGGGGAGCCGCGTGTATGCCGAGCTCCTCGGCTACGGCTGCGCGGCCGACGCCTACCGGGTCACCGATGAGCATCCGGACGCCCGAGGCAGCGTCCAGGCGATGCAGCGCGCCCTCCGGGATGCCGGGATCTCGCCCGCGGAGGTGGGGTACGTGAATGCGCACGGAACCGGGACCCGGATGAACGACGTCACCGAGTCCCGGGCAATCCATCAGGTCTTCGGGCCCCGGGCGGCTTCCCTCCCGGTCAGCTCCTGCAAGTCGGAGTTCGGTCACCTGGTCGCGGCGGCGGGAGCGGTGGAGACCGCGGCCACCGCCCTCGCCCTGCATCACGGGGTCCTGCCCCCGAGCATCAACGTCCGCGAACGAGATCCAGAGGTCGTTCTCGACGTGGTCTCGGAGGGCGCCCGGCCGGCGCCGGTGAAGGTGGCGCTCAAGAACTCATTCGGTTTCGGGGGTCAGAACGCCTGCCTGGTGCTGGGGCGCTGGGAGGAGCAATGACCCGGGAGTCCATCGAGCACGACCTGCGGTCGATCATCGTCACCATCCTCTCCGTTCCCCCGGAGCGGGTTACCGCCGACGCCCGGCTGATCGACGATCTCGGTGCGGAGAGCATCGACCTCCTGGACCTGCGCTTCCGGATTGAGGACGCGCTCGGGCTGCAACTCAGCCAGGCACAGCTCGCCGAGGGCCTGGGGACGGACGGCACCGCCGCCGACTTCCGGGCCCGCTGCACGGTCGGTGCGCTCGCTGCGCTCCTGGCGCGCTGTTCGGGGGCCAGCGGTGTCTGAGGGACCGGTCACCGTCGTCGCCGGTGGCACGCGGGGGCTGGGCGCAGCCGTGGCCCGGCGCCTTGCCTCACCCGGAGAACGGATGCTGCTCGGCTATCTGGAGCGGCGAGCAGAGGCGGAGGCGCTGGCCGAGGAGCTGCGAGCCCGCGGAGCGGTGGTCTCGCTCCTTCCGGGCAACTTGCTTCTCCCGGCGACGCGGGAGCAGTACGCAGACCAGGTTCGCAGGTGGGGAAACCGCTGTGACCGGTTGGTCCACGCGGTGGCGCTGACCTCCTTCAAGCCCCTCTCCGAGATCCGCCCCAACCAGTGGGAGGCGATCGTCGGGGTCTCGGCCTTCACCGTCCTGGGCCTGGTCCAAGCGCTCCGAGAACCTCTGGCGGGCGCGCACGGCTCGGTGGTGGCTCTCTAGCGCCGGAAGCGTCCGGCATCTGCCTCGGTATGGAGCGCTGGGATGCGCCAAGGCAGCCCTGGAGTCCATCGTCCGATCGCTCGCTTCCGAGCTGGCGACGGAGCGGATCCGGGTGAACGCCGTTCGCCCCGGCCTCATCGAGGGAGACGCTGTGCAGCGGCTGCCCCCGGATTTGGTCGAACGGGTCGTGGCCCGGACGCCGGCAGGCAGGCTCGGTCACGCCGACGAGGTGTCCGAGGTGGTGGCCTTTCTTCTCTCCGCTGCGTCGTCCTGGGTGGTGGGTCAGGTGTTCGACGTGGACGGTGGTTTCAACCTGAGCTGAGGAACGTGCATGGCCATCACCCGAGGAATTCGTGCCGTGGCTTATGTCACCGCATCGGCCGTCGGAGCCACCTGTGTCGTCCAGCGCGAGGCTGAGCGCGGCGAGCTCCAGGAGGGCACGGGCAGCGTCATCGCCTACACCACGCTCGGCGGGGTGCGGCACCCCTTCGAGGGGCAAGCGAGGATTGGCGGCAATTCCTGGTCCTCACCGGGCAGGAGCGCCTCGCCAATGGGCGAAGGGCTCGGTGCAGGAACGGACCCTGCCCCTGAACCAGGTTACCTCGGTGGAGCTGCGCTACGTGAATGGATGGGCAACCTGGGTCTGGTCCTCCTGATCACCGTGCTCACCCTGGGGGTGCTGGCGGGGATTGCCGCGGCGACCAAGTCCTCGTACCTGTTCATCTACTCCTGGGACGGGGAGAAGTACGTCTTCGATGGAGAGCCGTACGGCGGGGCGATCATGCCCGCCCTGGCCCGGACCGTATGGTCGGAGCTAAAGCATCTCAAGGAGGAGCGGGGGAGTACCGGTTGCTTCTCACCAACGAGGTCGACGAGACGCAGCACACCGATTGCCTGGGACTCCTGGTCGTCGACCATGTCCCTGGAGAGAGGGTGGTGATGGGGTACGACGGCCGGCCCCACCTCTTCACAGAGGTCACTCCTCCGAGCCGCGCGCGCGACCAGGCAGGGACGGATTTCCTGCCGTTCCTCCGAGCGGTGGATGGCGTGTCGTGGATCCCGCAGCTGGAGACCCGGGCGCAGGAGCTGCCGCTCCAGGACACCCGCGACCACCTCACCGTCGAGTTCAGCCGCCCGTCTGGGGACCGGGTCTGGCTCCTCGCCACCGTGGCAACCGCCCCGTGGGGCTCGACGCAGATCGACGCTCCTGGGGATGCGAGGCACCGAGGCCTCGGCCTGGCTTCGTTCAGTCAACTCGGACGCGTCGGCCCGCACGGCCTTGCTCGCCTGGAACGAGCGGGAGGAGCTCTTCCACCTCGGGGTGGAGGTGGAGGTCGATGGTCGGTGGGAGCGGGCGGTTGACGCTCATCGCCGGCGGCCCCTTCATTGCCGAGACCCGCGCGGCGTCCCTGGACCTCCGGGGAGTGAAGGGTCCGGTGGTCCGGCTCCGGGTGCATCCGCCGGTGGGTTTCTGGCGCATCGAGGCTCTGGAGCTGGCAGGGGAGGGACGCACGGTCGAGCCGGTCCGGCTCCCGGCACGGGTGGCCATGGACCAGGCGGGACACGACGTGCGCGCTCGGCTGGAGGCTAAGGATGGCCTCACCCTGGATCAACCGGAGCCCGGAGCGGTGACGCGGCTGACATTCGTTGCTCCGCCCCTCGCCCCGGGACTCGAGCGAAGCGTCTTCGCCGAGACCCACGGATGGTACGAAGTCCATCTCCACGATCTCGGTGCGCCCGAGACCGCAAATCTGAAGCGCCTGGAGCAGGAGACCGGCTACGCGGTCCAGCGAGCACTCGAGGACTACGCCG
>CAVZMH010000007.1:0-106708 GCA_963776345.1 uncultured delta proteobacterium
AGCTTCAGGTAGTTCTCGTACCGGGTCTGGATCTCCGAGACGTACCGGACGGGCTCGGTCCCCCGGACATAACCGTGACGCGCATGTGCGTAGTAGGCGGGCTGCTGGAGCATGGAGCATCGCCCGCTCCACGTTCTTGAACCACTTGTCCGGATCCAGCGACCGTCGCCCGGGCGAGCTGCCGCGCGTCGGCGAGGTGCCCCCAGCCCGCGTTGTACGCCGCGAGCGCGAAGCGCATCCGCTGCTGCACGGGGAGTGTCGCCTCCAGGCGGTCGGTGAGCCGGGCGAGGTGCTTGATGCCGGCGTGCGCGCCCTCCTCGGGGTCCTCCAGCCGGGAGAAGCCGAGCTCCTTCGCCGTCCGCGGCAGCACCTGGAACAGCCCGATGGCCCCGGCCAGGCTCTTCGCCAGCGGGTCGAACCGGCTCTCCTGGTACGCCTGGGCCGCGAGCAGCCGCCAGTCGAAGCCGTACTCCTGGGCGTACTTGCGGAACAGCCGGTCGTAGGTCGAGAGGCCCTGCAGCGTCCCGGCGTCCTGGGCCCGCGCCTCGGTGACGACCCGCGCATCCTCGAAGTAGCGGCGCCACGAGAGGTTGTACTCCAGGCCCTTGTAGGTCTGCCGCACGTAGCGGTCGAGCGCGGCCTTCAGCTCGTGGTCCTTCGGCCGGAGCGCGAAGGCCAGCTGCTTCTTCTCGCCCGGCTCGAGCGGGAACGCCGCCACCACGTCCGTCCGCCACACCCGCTCGGCCTGGTAGATGTGCGAGTCGGCCACGGTGAGGTCCACCTCACCCGAGGCCACCCCGGCGATGAGCTGCTCGGTCTCCTCGTCCGACCGGGCCAGCTCGACGGTGAAGGCCGCGCCCTTCGCCCGGAGCCGCTCCAGCGTCGCCTGGTAGCTCGAGCCGGGCCGCACGCGGATGCGCCGCCCGCGCAGGTCGGCCACGGTCTTCAACAAAGGCTCGGAGGCGCGCTGGACCAGCAGCTCTTGCACCTCGAGGTACGGCACGCTGAACGCCACCTGCTTCCCGCGCTCGGGCGACACCGTGTAGGAGGCGGCGATGACGTCGCCCTTCCCCTGGAGCAGCCAGGGCACCAGGTCGGCGTGCGACGGCGGCACGACCATCTGCAGCCGCACGTCCAGCCCGTCGGCGAAGCGCTTCATGAGGTCGTGGTCGAACCCCGCCGCCTCGCCGCGGAGGAGGAAGTAGCTGACCGCGTTGTTGCGGGTCAGCACCCGGAGCACCCGGTGCTTCTTCACGTCCGCCAGGTCGCCCCCCCAGGTTCGGTCGGCGTGGGCCACCAGCGCCCGCTCCTGGAAGAAGAGATCGAGCGCCGCCTTCAGCTGCTTCGCCTCGGGATGCACCGCCCAGGCGATGGACCGCTTGCGGGCGATGGGAAAGAGCGCCACCACCCCCTTGTTCCAGGCGCGCTCGGCGTCCCAGACGTGGCTGTCCACCACCGCCAGCTCGTGCTCTCCGCGGTTCACCTGGCCGATCAGCTCGGACTGCTGCCCCTGACCGAGCACTTGCTCGACCCGCAGCCCCGGCACCTCCAGCTTCGCCAGGCTGGCCACGAAGACCGAGCCAGTGAGGACGCTCACCGTGCGCCCGGCGAGGTCTGCCGGCGCCCGCGGCGGCTTCTTCATCCCCTTCCGTCCGATGACCAGCTCGTCGACGATGAAGATCGGGTCGGTGAAGGCGACGCGGGCCGCGCGCTCGGGGGTGATGGTCAGCCCGGTGGCCGCGACGTCCCCGCGTCCGGCGAGCAGGTCGTCGAGGATGTCGTGCTGCCGCTCGACATAGACCGTCTCCAGCTTCAGCCCCTGCCGGCGCGCGAAGTCCTCGGCCAGGTCGCGGTCCAGCGCGCCCGGCGTGCCGTCGCGGGAGATGGGTGCCTCGTCCTCGTCGCCGATGACCAGCACCCGCAGCGTCCCGCGGGCCCGGACATCCGGGAGGTCGGGAACGGGCGCCGCCATCCCCGGCAAGGGGAGGAGCACGGCGGAGAGCAGCCCTGCGGTCCGTCGGACCCAGCCCATGGCGGGCCCGGGACGCTAGCCGCCGGACGCGCCGCTGGCGACGAGAACCGACGCCGCGCGCCCGATGGCGTGGAGCGTCAACCGAGCGCCGGGCCGCAAGCCCTCGACACCACGCCGGTCACTTGCGGCCGGGGCCGAAGAGCAGCCCGACGCCGAAGGAGAAGTACTGCTGAGCGGGCAGCCCGTGCCGCTCCCAGAAGTACTGCCACCGCCCGTCGAAGAAGAGCGCGGTGCCATCGTTCGCCCAGCCCGAAGGCGATGCCGACGTGCGGCTGGACGCCCCACTGCCAGTCGGACCGGGTGTACTCGGTCAGGCCGAGGTCGATGACCCGGTCGAAGTACGCCGCCCCGCCGTTGGCCCCGACCCAGATGCGGCTGGTGTGCCCGATCGGGATGTGGAAGGCGAACCCGCCCATCAGCGGGATGACGTTCAGGTAACGGAACTGCTTGCCCGAGACGTCCTGCCCGTCGGTGGTGGTGAGCACGCCCTGCTTCGCCGCGTTGAAGCTGTTGAGGCCGGCGGAGAGCTCGAGGTGGAAGGCGTAGGAGAGCTCGAACGACGCGTCGAGGTGGGCGCCGCGGCTGCTGAACCGGTCGATGTAGTCCTTGGTGGCGCCCTCGGGGACGGCGAACTCGTAGGAGAGGCGGACGTGGCTCTGGGCGAGCGCGGCGGAGGAGGCCAGGAGGGCGGCGAGGAGGAGGAGTCGAGGGGAGCGCATGGCGTGGCTCACAGGTACGGGGACTGGGCGAACGCCTGGTCGATGCCGTGCTCGATGCGCTGCACGAGCGACTCGGTGCTGGCGCCCAGGACGCCATCGACGGACGCGCTCCAGATCGCCGTCAGCTGCTTGGTGGAGGCGTTGGCCGACCGGCGGTCCAGCATCTCGATGCGGAGCGAGCCGGCGTCGATGGTCGTGGCGTAGGCCGCCCCGTACACCCACGGGTAGTAGATCCCCCAGCTCCCGTCGTAGCCGCTGAAGCCGTCCCAGCCCGGCCAGTAGTCGTAGAACGGATAGGAGACGTACTCGACGTAGCGGGTCGCGGTGGCCGACACCAGCACGTCGACGTCGGGCGTGGTGGTCGCCGGGTCCACGCGCTGATAGCCCAGGGCATCCAGGTTCGAGGCCACGCGGGCCAGGATGCGCGCGTCGTAGGAGTGGTCGATGGTGAACGGCTGCCCGCCGCCCGCGGACACCTCGGTGATGGTGTCCGGCAGCGCGTACGTCCGGAGGGTCGCGAAGTCCGCCGACGGGTCGTGCTGGGTGGCGACCGTGTCGAGGTCGGTCACCGTCTCGGCACCGCCCGGATAGCAGGCCGCCAGCGCCACCAGCGCCCCGGCCCATGCCACTCGCTTCATGGCCCCGTCCTCCCTCGTCCCCCAGGTTTCAACTGCCCCAGATCTGCACACTTGCAGCGGCGCCGTCCATCGGGCCGGTATGGGCCCGTTGGCGTACGCACGCAGCAGGAGCCACATAGACGGCCCCCGGGCCGCGCGCATTCATTCCTGACCCCGGCGACTTGCCGGTCCCCGGGAAAGCCTGGCATGAGGCCGCTCTCCAATGGGTCTCCTCCGCGCCGTCGTCCTGGGCCTGGTCCAGGGCATCACCGAGTTCCTCCCCATCAGCTCGACCGCGCACCTGCGCATCGCGCCCGAGCTGTTCGGCTGGCAGGACCCCGGCGCGGCGTTCGACGCCATCATCCAGCTGGGGACGGTGGCCGCAGTGCTGGTGTACTTCCGCCGGGACATCGTCCAGATGCTGAGGTCCTGGGTGGACGGGCTGCAGCGCCGGGAACCGCTCGGCACCACCGAGTCGCGACTGGCCTGGTTCGTCCTGGTGGGCACGCTGCCGGTGGTGGTCCTCGGCTTCGTCTTCAAGCACGCCATCGAGACCAGCCTCCGGTCGCTGTACGTCATCGCCGGGTCGATGATCGTGCTCGCCCTCCTGCTCGCCGCGGCCGAGTGGACTGCACGCCATGCCCGTCGCCTCGAGGACATGACCTGGAAGGACGGCTGGGTCATCGGCTTCTGGCAGGCGCTGGCGCTCATCCCGGGGTCCAGCCGCTCGGGCACGACCCTGACCGGCGGGCTGTGGCGCGGGCTCCGGCGCGAGGACGCGGCCCGGTACTCGTTCCTGCTCTCCATCCCCGCGACCACCGCGGCGGGCCTCTTCGAGCTGCGGCACCTGCGGCACGCCTCCATCCCCTTCACCGTGACCGAGCTGGTGGTGGCAGGGGCGGTGGCCTTCGTCTCGGGGATGCTGGCCATCGGAGGGCTACTCCGCTACCTCCGCACCCGCACCACGCTGGTCTTCGTGGTGTACCGGCTCGCGCTCGGGGCGCTCTTGCTCGGCCTCCTCCACGCCGGGCGGATCCGCCCCGACGCGGGGCTCGAAGCGAGCGCGCCGGCCCCCGGGGCGGCCAGGGTCGCGGCCGGGGCGCGGGTGCATCCCTGATGGACCCGCGGTTCGTCGAGCTCGCCGAGCAGCTGCAGCAGCGCCCGGGACGCCAGCTGCACCTCCCTGGCCTCGAGCTCCGCGACTCGGCGGTGCTGGCCCCGTTCGTCCTCCGGGGCGAGGAGCCGCGCCTGCTCTTCACCCTGCGCCCGGCGCACCTCCGGAGGCACGCCGGGCAGGTCTCCTTCCCCGGCGGGGCGCGCGACCCCGAGGACCCCACCACGCTGCACACCGCGCTCCGCGAGCTGAACGAGGAGCTGGGCATCCCCGAGCGGGCGGTGGAGGTGCTCGGGATGCTGGACGAGATCCCCACCACCTCGGAATTCCGGGTCGTTCCCTACGTGGGTCTCCTCGACCCCTCCGTGGAGCTCCGTCCCGACGCGGGGGAGATCGCCGAGCTGCTCGAGGTCCGGGTGTCGGATCTGCTTGTGCCCGGGCTCCGGCGGACCGAGAAACGCGTCTTCCGGGGAGCCGAGCACGACGTGTACTTCTACGACGTGGGCCGTCACACCATCTGGGGCGCCACCGCGCGCATCCTCTCCAACCTCCTGTCGGTGATCTCCCGGCTGCCGGCGTGGGGCCAGGCGAGGCCTGCATGACGCTCTACCCGGTGGTGATGGCGGGCGGCTCGGGCACGCGCTTCTGGCCGCTCTCGCGGAAGGCGCGGCCCAAGCAGTTCCTCGCGCTCGCCACCGACCGGCCGCTGATCGTGGAGACGGTGAACCGCCTCAAGGGGCTGGTCACGCCCGGGCACACCTACGTGGTCTGCGGGCCGGTGCACGCCCGCGCCGTGCGGCGGCTCCTGCCCCGTCTCCCGGCCTCGAACGTGCTGGTCGAGCCCATCGCCCGGAACACCGCCCCGGCCATCGGGCTGGCCACGCTTGCACGTCCAGGCCCGCGACCCGGACGGGGTGCTCGCGGTGCTTCCCTCGGACCACCACGTGGCGGACGTGCCCGGGTTCCAGGCGGTGCTCCGGCGCGCGGCCGCGGTCGCCCGGTCCGGCGCGCTGGTCACCATCGGCATCAAGCCCACCCGGCCGGAGACCGGCTACGGCTACGTGCAGGTCGGCGAGCCGATCGACGGCGCCGCGGCCCGGGTGCGCGCCTTCGTCGAGAAGCCCGACGCGCCCACCGCCGCCCGGTACCTGGCCTCGGGCGACTACCTCTGGAACGGGGGCATCTTCGTCTTCACCGCCCGCGCCATGCGCGAGGCCATCGACCGCCACCTGCCCGAGCTGGGTGCGGTGCTCGACCGGCTCGCGCCCACGGTGGGCACGGCCCGGTACGCCGCGGCGCTCGAAGAAGCACTTCCCCACCGCGCCGTCGGTCTCGATCGACTACGGGGTGATGGAGAAGTCGCGGGACATCGCGGTGGTCCCGGGCGACTTCGGCTGGTCCGACGTGGGGAGCTTCGCCGCGCTGCCGGAGGTCCGTCCCGCGGACGCCGACGGGAACGTGGTGGTGGGGAAGGGCGCCAGTCCTGGTGGACTCGGCGGGGTGCGTGGTGGTGGGGTCGGGCCGGCCGCTCGGGCTGGTGGGCCTCAGGGACATGGTGGTGGTGGACGCAGGGGACGCGGTGCTGGTGGTGCCGCGGGACCGGAGCCAGGACGTCCGGGCGGTGGTGCAGGCGCTCAAGGCCCGGGCCTTCGGCAAGTTCGAGTGAGGCGAGGCGAGAGGATGAACGCGCACATTTTCCGCGAGTACGACATCCGCGGTCTGGTGGACCAGGACCTGACCGAGGAGGTGGTGGAGCTCCTGGGCAAGGGCCTGGGGACGGTCGTCCGCCGCAAGGGCGGAACCAGCATCGCGGTGGGCCGCGACTGCCGCGAATCCAGCACCCGGTTCCGCGATCGGCTGGTGGCGGGCATCACCTCCACCGGGCTCGACGTGCTCGACGTGGGCGTGGTGCCGACGCCGCTGACCTACTTCGCCGCCAACACCCTCCCGGTCGACGGGCTGGCGATGATCACAGGAAGTCACAACCCGCCCGAGTACAACGGCTTCAAGGTCGGCCACGGGAAGACCACGCTCCACGGGCACGAGATCCAGGCGCTCCGCCAGCTGATCGAGGCCCGCGACTTCGAGGTGGGCCGCCCCGGCCGGGCCACGCCCTTCGACATCGTCACCCCGTACGACCACTTCATCCGGCAGACCATCCGCGTCGGCCGCAAGGGGATGCGCATCGTCATCGACGCGGGGAACGGCACCGGCGGCGAGGTGGCGGTCCCGCTGTTCCGGAGCATGGGCTTCGACGTGGTGCCCCTCTTCTGCGAGATGGACGCCCGCTTCCCCAACCACCACCCCGACCCGACGATGCTGGAGAACCTCCAGGACCTCATCGCCGCGGTGAAGAAGGAGAAGGCCGAGGTGGGGATCGCCTACGACGGCGACGCGGACCGGATCGGGGTCATCGACGACCAGGGCAAGGTGCTCTGGGGCGACCAGCTGATGATCCTCTTCTCCCGCTCGGTCCTGGCCGAGGCTCCCGGCGCGGCCATCGTGGGCGAGGTGAAGTGCTCGTCCACGCTCTACGACGACATCGCTGCCCGGGGCGGCACCCCGGTGATGTGGAAGGCGGGGCACAGCCTGATCAAGGCCAAGATGAAGGAGATCCACGCCCAGCTCGCCGGGGAGATGAGCGGGCACATCTTCTTCAAGCACCGCTACTTCGGCTTCGACGACGCGGTGTACAGCTCGGCGCGTTTGCTGGAAATCCTCACCCACGAGAAGCGGCCGCTGTCCGCGCTCCTCGCCGACGTGCCGCGGACGTACGCCAGCCCGGAGATCCGCTTCGACGTGCCGGAGGAGAAGAAGTTCGCCATGGTGCGCCGGGCGACCGAGGTGCTGCGGGCCGCGGGGCACTCCATCATCGACGTGGACGGCGTGCGGGTGACCTTCGCCGATGGCTGGGGGCTCATCCGGGCCAGCAACACCCAGCCGCTGCTGGTCCTGCGCTTCGAGGCCAAGACCGAGGGGAGGCTCCGGGAGATCCAGTCGCTGATCGAGAACACGGTGCGTCAGGTGCAGCGCGAGGTCGGCGGCTGAAACTGCGGCCGGAACCGGTCGTGCGCTAGACTCTGCGGATGGCAGACGCCTCGCCAGCCCTGGTGGGCATCATCATGGGGAGCTCCTCGGACTGGTCCACCCTGGCCCCCGCGGCCGAGGTGCTGGCCGAGCTCGCCATCCCCTTCGAGGCCCGGGTGGTGAGCGCGCACCGCACGCCCGACTGGATGTTCGAGTACGCGTCGACCGCCGAGGCGCGCGGGCTCCGGGCGATCATCGCCGGCGCGGGCGGGGCCGCCCACCTCCCGGGCATGGTGGCGGCCAAGACCCTGGTCCCGGTGCTCGGCGTGCCCGTGCCGGCCACCGTGCTCCAGGGCGTGGACGCGCTGCTGTCCATCGTGCAGATGCCCAAGGGCGTCCCGGTGGGCACGCTGGCCATCGGCAAGCCGGGCGCGGCGAACGCGGCGCTGCTCGCGGCGGAGATCGTGGGCCTGGAGAAGCCCGAGGTGCGCGAGCGGCTCCGGGCCTGGCGCGCGGCGCGGACCCGCGAGGCGCTGGAGAGCACGCTCCCGTGAGCATCATCCTCCCCGGGGCGACCATCGGGATCCTCGGCGGCGGCCAGCTGGGCCGGATGACCGCCATGGCCGCGCGGTCGCTCGGGTACCACCTGGCGACGCTGGACCCGGACCCCTCGTGCGCGGCGCGGTTCGTGGTGGAGACCTGCATCACCGCGGGGTTCGACGACGTGCAGGCCGCGCGCGAGCTGGCCACCCGGTGCAACGTGGCGACCGTGGAGATCGAGAAGGTCTCTATCGACGCCATGAAGGCCGTACAGGAGATCGTCCCGATGCGCCCCGGCCCGGGTGTCCTCTACGTGGTGCAGGATCGGGCGCGGCAGAAGGACTGGATCGCCGAGCGTGGGTTCCCGGTGGGCCCGTACCGGAAGGCGGCCACCGAGGACGAGCTCCGGGAGGCGGCGCGGGCCCTGGGCGGACGCTGCTACGTCAAGGTGACTCACGGCGGGTACGACGGGCGCGGGCAGGACATCCTCTCCGGGCCGGACGACGCGGCCCGCGTCTGGGCGCTCCTGGGGGGGGTGCCGGTGGTGGTGGAGAAGGCGCTGGATCTCGACTCCGAGCTGAGCGTGCTGGTGGCCCGCCGCCCCTCGGGTGAGGCGCGCACCTACGCGCCGGCGCTGAACCACCACATCAAGGGCATCCTGGAGTGGAGCGTGCTCCCGGGCCCGTTCCCTCATCCGGTCGCCAACCAGGCGGAGTCGATCGCCCGCGACATCGCCGCGGCCCTCGGCGTCGAGGGGCTGCTGGTGGCGGAGTTCTTCCTCACCCGTGCCGGCGAGCTGTACGTGAACGAGCTCGCGCCGCGGCCGCACAACACCTTCCACACCACCGAGGTGGCCTGCGCGACCAGCCAGTTCGAGCAGCACACGCGCTCGGTGTGCGACCTGCCGCTGGGGTCGACCGAGCTGCTGCGGCCGGCGGCCATCGTCAACCTGCTCGGGGACCTGTGGGCGGGCGACTCTCCGCCGCCGTTCGACCGGGCGCTGGAGATTTCGGGGGTGCAGCTGCACCTCTACGGGAAGCGCGTGGCCCGGCCGGGGCGGAAGATGGGCCACCTCTCCGCCATCGGCGGGACCCCCGAGGAGGCGCTGCAGAAGGTCCAGGAGGCCCGCACCCGGCTGAGCGGGCCGCCGGGCTGAGGAGACCGGCCCGGGCTCCCTAGTCGCCGAGCAGGTCGCGGACGAAGGCCATCGCCCGTTCCCGGCAGAGCAGCGGGTCGGCGAGGCTCCCGGCCACCCGGCGGAGCCACGGGTCGGTGGGTCGCGTCGCCTCGAGGGACTCGGCCCAGGCGATCAGCTCCTCGAGGGAGCAGCGCCCGTCGCGGTACAGCACGAGCTTCCGTCGCGCCTCGCTTCCTGCATCACGCTCCGGAGGGTGGCTCGCGCTGCATTCCGGGGAGAGGTGTGGTCACCGCCGGCCCGGGACGTCAAGGGCTCTCGAGCCCGACCCGCGCCGAGGTCGGGCGCCCCCCGTCGGTGAAGGCGAGCGAGGGCCCGGAGCACCCGGCGTGGTCCTGCGCGCACGCCCCCCGGGGCGTCGTCGACCGGTGGAGGTCTCGGCGGCACGGTCCCGGTTTCGGAGAATCTCCTCGAGCCTGTTCGCGGCGATCGTCCTCAGCCGTGGCGAGCGGATTCGCTTCAGCCACCCGCGGGTCGTCTCGACCCGGAAGCTCGCCGGGAGCTCGAGCTCGGGCAGAGCGGCGAAGAGCCGGGTGCGGGTGGGCGTCAGGTAGAGGTAGTCCGCGAGCGCCTTCTCGGGCGAGGCGAGCTTGAGCCCGGACCTGGGCGGGGTCATCCAGCCCCCGAAGAGCTCCGGGGGGAGGTGGTGAAAGCTGAATGCGCCGAAGGGCGTCTCCAGTCGCCGGTCCCGGCCCAGGGTGACGGCGTAGATGATGGAGGGGATCTGGGAGATCATCCCGTGTCGATAGAGCGCGGTCTGGAGCGAGACGTAGCTCGGATACGGCGCGGTCAGGGACTCGGTGACCAGCAGCGGGTCCAGGTCGCGGTCGAAGGCCCAGAGCCCCTTGCGCACCGGGACCATCAGCCCCACCCGGGCGAGGCGACGGAGCGTCTTGCTCGCCGCGGGGACCGAGAGCTTGAGCACGGCCGCCGCATCGGCGGTGGTGACCAGGGGGACGTCCAGCTCCCTCAGCCTGGACAGCGCCTCGCTGGCGTTCATCGGAGCCCCACCTCCAGGGTCGAGACGACCGACGCCTGGAGCGCCTCCCACGCCCCCGGCGTGCGGTAGGCCTCCAGCGCCGCCGGAGCGAGGTAGGCGACCACCTGGGCCTTGAACTCGTCGTACGAGACCTCCATCGCCCGCTCGATGGCCCTCGGGAGCTCGGCCCGGACCGGGCCGAGAGCCGCGCCGACCTCGGCTCCTCCGGAGAAGAGCACCGCCAGGTCGAACACGTCTCGCGCCTGGACCGCGAAGCGACCCACCAGCGCGCCGATCTTCTGCTGGATCGCCTCGGCCCGTGGGTAGTGCGGGGCCAGCATCGGCATCAGCTGGTACTCCGCGAGGATGTCGCGGTGCACCGCCTCCACCCGGGCGTTCCCCGCGGTCCGCCGCCGGGAGAACTCCACCTTGGTGTGGAGGGGGAGCCCCCGGCCCTCGACCGTCAGCTCGATCTTCCAGCGCTGGGTGGTGTCGGTCTGCTTTGGAGCGCTGAACGTCGTCACCTCGATGCCCCTGCTGGCCAGCGACAGGCGCAGCGGGGCCCCTCCGAGGAGCCGGTCGATCTTCGCGCGCAGCACCTGGGTCGAGATCCCGAAGGCGTCGAGATCCATGTCCTCTGAATAGCGGACGCTCCCGAAGAAGAACCGCAGGTTGCAGCCCCCCTTGAGTGCCACCCGCTCCTTGTCCGGCCCGGTGGCGAGGATCCGGAGGAGGTGGAGGTGGAACAGCTCGATGGCCTGTCTGTCGGTGGGCACCATGGCCGGTCTTGAGACAACCTGATCTTGACCCCCATGGCAAGATCATGGTGTCTCGAGCTGCGCCCCGGGGTTCCCGCTCCGCCCTGGAGCTGGCTCCACCCGGACGGTCTCCCTGAAGGACTCCGGTCCGGCGCGAAACGCCGGGTCGCGCCCGTGACAATCGCTCCCGGCCGCTCCCGACGTTGGATGGCGAGCGAGTAGACTCCCGCCGGCCCGCGGTCGATCGCCCCATGCGCACCCTCCTCCTCGAGCTCCGCTCCCAGCTGGAGACCCTCACCGACGGCCTCCCCCACGTCACCGTCCGGCGGATGTTCGGCTGCGACGCGTTCCTCGCCGGAGGCGCCATCTTCGCGATGATCTGGCGCGAGGGTCGCATCGGCCTCCGGCTCCCGGACGACCTGCTCCCCGATCTCCGGGCGCTCCCCGGCGCCGACCCCTGGCGCCACCGGGACATGGTGGTCCGGCAATGGGTGCTGGTCCCCGAGTCCTTCCACGACGACTCCGACGGCCTCTCCCCGTGGGTCCGCAAGGCGCACGCCGCCGCCCTCGAGCGCGGCCCGGCCTCGGCGAGCAAGCGCACCAAGCGCAAGAAGGCCAAGCCCGCGTCACGTACCCCGGCACGGCGGCGGCGTCAGTCCAGGAGGAAGGTGTAGCGGTAGGTGATCTGCGCGGCGACCGGCTGGCCCTTGCGGAGGGCCGGCCGGAAGCGGACGCCCTCCACCGCCCTGGCCGCGGCCTGGTCCAGCCCACCACCGGGGCCGGAGAGGACCTTCACGCTGCGCACCCGGCCCGTCTCGTCCACCAGGACCGAGAGGACCACCGTCCCCTCGATCCCGCGGCTCCGGGCGTCCTCCGGATACGGGATCCGCACGTCGCCGATGACCGTCGGCTGGCTGTCCAGCTCGTAGAGCGGCACGGCCGAGGGCCGGACGCTGGCTGGATCCGCTGCCTTGTCGGGCGGCTTCCCCGCCAGCGTGTTCCCCACCGGCGCATCGAAGCTCCCGGCGGTGGTCGTCGAGCGCAGGGTGAGCCCCACCACCACCGGCGGCGGCTCCGCCTGCTTCGTCTCGGGCGGGGTGTCGTTCGGCGGCGGCTGCACCAGCCTGCGCGGGTCCAGCTTCGGCTCGAACAGCTTGCGGATCGGCCGCGGCGCGGGCGTCTTCGGCTCGGGCTTCACCTCGGGGGTGGGCCGCGGCGGGCGGTCGACCTCCACCACCACCAGCTCGGTGACCCGGCGCTGCGGGCCGGGCGGCACCGGGGTCAGCGAGAGCCAGAGGAGCACGACGGCGTGCACCGCCAGCGACACCCCCAGGAACGCCCAGGGCTGCCAGGCGCCGCGGGAGGGCTCGGGCGCCCGGAGGACCGCCTCGCTCACGGCCCGGGGGACGCCGCCTGAGCGTCCTTCTCGATGTTCAGGGCGAACCGGGCGATGCCCTCGCCCTTCACCACGTCGATGAGGTGCATCACCCGCCCGTAGGGGAGCGACTGGTCGGCGCTGATGATCGCCCGGGTCTCGGGGTCCTGCTTCACGCCCTCGGCCACCTTCGCCCGCAGGCCCGCCTCGTCGGTCTGCGCGCCGTCGACGAACAGCGTGCCGTTCCGGTCCATCACCACGTTGACCAGCCCCTGCACCGTCGTGCCGGTGTTGGCGGCCCGTGGGAGGTCGACCTCCATCGTCTCCCGGACGATGAAGTTCGCCGTCACCATGAAGATGATCAGCAGCACCAGCACGATGTCGACCAGCGGGGTGACGTTGATCCCCGTGATCTCCTCGTCGTCTTCCTGCCCGAAGGACGCCGCCACCCCGCTAGCCCTCGACCACGCCCCGGACCGGCCGGCTGGCGGCACCCGCATCCGTCCTGGGGTTCCGCGCCGCGCCGACCAGCGCGTGCGCCAGCGCCTGGGCCCGGTTCAGCCGGTTCTTCAGCCCGCGGGTGAAGAGGTTGAATCCCACCACCGCCGGGATGGCCACCGCCAGGCCCACCGCGGTGGCCACCAGGGCCTCGGAGATGCCGGTCATCACCGTCTGCTGGATGGCCGAGCCGCGGATCGCCACGGCCCCGAGGTCGTTGAACGCCTTGATGATGCCCAGCACCGTCCCGAAGAGGCCCACGAACGGGGCGTTGCTCCCCAGCGTGCCGAGGAAGGGGAGGAAGCGCTCGTAGCCCGGGCGCTCGGCGGCCATCGCCGCGGCCAGCGCCTCCTCCACCACCCCCGGACCCTGCGGCAGCGCCTGGAGGCCCGCCTGGAGTACCCGGGCCTCGAGCGCGTCCTGGCCCTCGAGCAGCGGCCGGAGCGCGTCCACCTCGCCGCGCGAGAGCCGCTGGGCGATCTCCTCTGCATGCCGCAGGCGCCGGCTGCGGAAGAACACCGCCCGCTCCAGCATCATCGCCAGGGAGGCCACCGAGAGGACCACCAGCAGCCAGAGCACCCACTCGGCCGAGGAGAGGGTGATGCGAAGGAGCTTACTGGTGAGCCAGCCGACGTCGGCCAGCGCGAGGACGGTGAGGGTCATGGTCGTGGAGCCGCCGCCGTCGTAACCAGGCTGGACGGCAGGTTCAAGCGGGGGTCCGTCTTCGAGCTAGTAGTCACGGGTCCACACGATGTCCGCCGACCCCGACTTGGCGTCGCCGTACACGGCCTCGAACGTCCAGCGGGGCAGGAACTGATACTCCAGCCGGAAGGAGTTGGTGTTCTCGTAGCGATTGGGATCCGCGCCCGCCTTGGCCGCGTACCCCAGGTAGAGCTCGTCGGTGAGGTACTTCCCGGCCTCCACGCTCGCGCCGTGGAGCGTTCCCTCCTCACCCGACTGGATGGAGAGCACGTCGAGGCCGACCTTGTCGCTCACCGCGCTCTTCAGCTGCGACGCCGCGAGCGAGCCGAGCACCGACACCGCCTGCGCCGAGCCGATCTCCGAGCCGCCGCTCCCGCGCTTCAGCGTGGTCCGCCCGGTGGCGAGCAGGGTGTAGATCTCCGACTCGGTCAGCGGGGGCTCGCTCGAGGGGACCAGCTGGATCTCCCCGGCCTCTCCCTGCACGTGCATCGACACCTTCACCCCCGCCTTCGCGTTGTTGTAGATGGCAGTGACGTTGAGGGCCGGCTCGGTCGCCGGGCCGGTGAAGCGCACCACGCTGTTCCGCTGGATGTCGAAGCGGCGGCCCAGCACGTCCAGGCGCCCGCGGAGGATCCGCACCTCGCCGAAGAGCTCCGTCTCCTCGCCGAGCTCGATGCGGAAGTCCTGGCTCAGGCCCATCTCCACGTTGAGGTCCGGGGACTTCACCCAGAGGTTCCTGGGGGCGTCGAGCACGATGATGATCTCGGTGGGCTTGCTCTGCTGCTCGAGCTCCGCGCCGCCCAGCGCGGCCTCCGCCGTCGCATCCTTCGCCAGGAGCACCCGGGCGCGCTTCGGGTCCAGCGGCTTGCCGGCCTTGAGCAGAAGGATGTCATCCGGTCGGCTGAGCGGCTGGAGGTCGCGCCGCGACTGGGTCGGCAGCTCCACGTGAGCCTCGGGGATGGTCACCTTGCTCAGCTCGACGTGCCCTCTCCGCGCCAGGCCGTCCAGGGTGGTCCGCAGGCTCACCGTCGCCACCAGCTGGTCGTCGATGAAGACGGGAAAGCCGCTGGCCTCGCCGTTGCCCTTGAGTGTCCACTGCGGCCCCTCGCGCGTGCCGAGCGCGGTGAGCTTCAGCGAGCCCGCCTCCGTCCGGACGTCGAGGTCGTCGAGCGAGATGCGGTCGTTGCCCGCGCTGGCCAGGAGGTGAATTCGCTGGTACTGGCCGTATCCGGCGAGCCCGATGGCGCCGTCCTTCCACTCCAGCCGCCCCTGGCCCTCCGGCTTGCCGACGGTGCCGCTCGCCCGGGCGTCCACGTCGAGCGTGCCGGCGACCTGCCGGAGCGTGGTGGTGAACCCGGTCAGGAACGCGATGTCGAAGCTCCGTGCCACCACCGTGGCCTGGAAGGGCGCGTTCGCCGGCTTCAGCCCGCGGCGCACCGCGGGGTACGACAGGTCGAGGTCGGCCGTGCCGTCGAGCTGCAGCGTGCCGCCGTTGATCGACGCCAGCGCCGCACGGACCCGGCTCCGGGACTGCTGGTAGTCGAACGTGAGCTCGGCCTTCCCGAGCGGCGTCTGCCCGGCCCCGAGCTGCGCGGTGCGGGCGTCCACGCTGAGGGTCGGCGCCTGCAGCGAGCCGCGGCCCTTCACCGTGGCCTCGACCGTGCCCCGGAGTCGCCGCGCCAGCCGCCCCTCGCCGACCATGAGCGGCAGACGCGAGAGCTCGATCGGGCCGAACTTCCCGTCCACCCGGACCGGGACCTCGTCGAGGCTCTTGCGTGCCTGGATCTCGGCGGAGGAGGCGCCCACCTCGACGGCCACGCTGGCCAGCGGCCCGTGTGCGTCGTGCGCCTCGAGCGCCGCGACGATGGTCTTCTGGGCCTTGACGTCCAGGGTGAGGTCTGCCGGATCCATCGGCGGCGTGCGGAACCCCTGTGTCTGGAGCCTGAGCTCGCCCGTGGGCGCGCTCACCGTCCCCGCGAGGTCCGCGGTCAGGGAGACCGCTCCCTCCACGTCCCGCGGGAGCAGTCCGGCCTCGCGCAGCGGCTTCAGCTGCAGCCCGGCGATGCGCGCCCGGGCCTGCAGCTCGGCGGACCGGAGCGTCTCGGCAGGGCGAGCCTCCGCGACGATCCGCGCCAGCGAGCGCCCCACGGAGACCTGGACGTCCACCGTCCCCTGGAGCGCGGTGCCCTTCGCCGAGACCGAGAGGTTTCCCTTCTCCGGTCCGTCCACCGCGAGCGTGAGGTCGGTGGGCGGGAGCTGCCGGTAGCGCAGCCCGTGGGTGCGCGCCGCCGCCTGCAGCACCGGCGCGTCGGCGTACCCCGAGAGGTCCAGCTGGAGCTCGGCCGTCCCGGTCACCTCGGGGTGGTCGTCGTCGCATCCCTGGGCGACGAGCTTCATCCGCACCGCCGCGCACGCCACCTGGGCCACATCGAAGGCGGGCATCGCGATGCGCGCCCGGACCGGCTCGTGCCTGCGCCGGCGGAACGCGTCCACCGGCAGGTCCACGTCGGCCGTCAGCTCGGTTCCGAGCCCGCGCGCGTCCACCTTGACCCGGGCCCGCCGGTCGACCCACGAGCCGCTCCCCTTGACGTCGAGGTGCTGCAGCTTGCCCACGGTCACGTCGGCGGCGTCGACCGTCGCCTCCACCGCGGGGTCGCCCATCCGTCCCCGGACCCGGGCGTCCAGCGTGACCCGGCCGGCGAGCGGGATCGACGGGGGCACCAAGGCGTGCGGCAGCTTGCCAAGGTCGAGCGCCTGGAGCCCCAGCGTCGCGTCCACCCGGTCGCCACGCTTCCAGCCCCCGAGCTGGATGGCCTGCGCCTCCGAGACGAGCCGCACCGGCTCGAGCTCGAGGACGTTCGCCGGGAAGCGCAGATGGGCGGGCTGCTCCATCGACCACGCCGCCTCGGGGTATCGGATGGCGAGCGTCTCCATCTCGATGCCCCGGCGGTCCTCGTCCATCGTCCCGCCGAGGTGCACGTCGAAGGAGAGGGCTCCGCCCGTGCTGGCGTGGAGGTCGAGCGCGCGCCCCCGGGTCAGGAGGGTGAACGACACCGGCTTCAGCGTGCGGTCGCCGAGCCGGAGCTCCTCCACGCCGACCTGCGCGTTGGCGTCCAGCGGCCGGTCGATGTCGGGGATGTTCACCGACAGCGCGAGCGCCCGCACGCGGACGTCGTTCACCCGCAGCGAGGGGAACTTCCCTTCCGCGCTCACCCCGGGATGGCGGAGCGGTCCCGTCGCCTCGACGTGCAGCGTGCCGGACCCGGCGAGCGGCGGGAGGCGCGACGCCGCGAGGCTGCCGAAGGTCTTCCCGAGCAGGGCGAGGTCCAGCGCCTCGGCGTCGAGCGACGCCGTGATCTCGCGGGTCGTCCCCTGCCCGCGGCCCTGCACGTGGAGGCCGGGCAGCGTCGCCCGGAGCTCGCGCAGCTCGAACCTGCCGCGGTTCGCCGTGGCGTGCAGCTCGATCGGGCCGACCGCGGCCTTGCGCACCTCGCTCGTCGGCACCGAGAGGTCCACCGCGCCGGTGAGCGTGTCCAGGCTCCTGCCGCCGCCCCGGACGTCCGCGGTGAGCGCCAGGTCGCTCGACGGCCCCTCGGTGAGCAGCTGGGCGAGGTCGACGTGGCGCAGCTCGAGGTGCCCCTTCTCGACGGTGGCCGCGCGCACGTCGCCCCGGGCCTGGAGCGCGAGCTGGGTGGTGCCGGCGCGGCCCCGGAGGTCGGCCCGCGCGACGTCGCCCTCGAGCCCGCCCTCGCCGGAGAGCTCGACGGCCACCTTGGGCGTCCAGGCCGGGGTGAGCGCCCGTCCGACGGCCGGTGGCACGACCAGCCGGTCCAGCCGGGCCTGTGCCGTCGTGCCCTGCTTGCTGCCCGAGGCCTTCAGGACCAGTCCCGCGAGCTCGAGGTCCACCGAGGCCTCGAACGCCGTGCCTTCGCCCTTGCCGCGGACGGCGAGCTGCAGCGGTCCGTCGAGCAGACCCGAGACTCCGGCCCGGCCATCGAGCTGGCCCTCGAAGGCGTCTGTCGGCCCGGCGTAGCGACCGGCGCCCCGCAGCCCGAGCCCGGCGAGCGCC
Source organism: uncultured delta proteobacterium (assembly GCA_963776345.1). GTDB lineage: Bacteria > Myxococcota > Myxococcia > Myxococcales > Myxococcaceae > RPRB01. The sequence continues at coordinate 17,626 of CAVZMH010000007.1, forward strand.
ACCGACCTGGCTTGCTTGCCCTTGCCCTGGACCACCCGGACGGTGCCCCGCTCGAGCGAGAAGCCGTCCACCACGAAGGTGAACGGGAACGGGCCGGACGAGGGCCCGGGAGGAGTCGGGTTCCGGGCGGCGATGGCCCGGGTGAGGTTCAGGCCGTCGTCGTCGATGACCAGCCACAGCTCGGGGTGCTCGATGCGGACCGATTTCAGATGGACCCGCTTCCCGATCAGCCCGAGCGGCGCGACGCGGAGCTCGACCAGGTCCAGGTGAGCGACCCGCTCGCCGTCGGGCGTCTCCAGCGTGACGTCGCGGAGGACGATGTGCCACCCGTGGATCTCCACCGAGCCCGCGCCGAGCTTGCCGGCGATCGCGTCGTTGGCAGCCTGGAGCCCGAGGGCGAGAACCCGCGCGCTCCCGGACTCGGTCTGCACGTAGACCAGCGCCCCGGCGACGGCGAGCACGACCAGCACGAGCAGGCCCAGCACGCCGCGGAGCACCCAGCGCAGCCGGCGGCGCCGCGGACGAGGGGTGCCCGGCGCCGCGGGCTCCGGGTGGGCGGGACCGGTCGGTTCCCCGGGACTCGTGGGCCGCTCCGTCACCTCAGTACGCCTCGCCGATGGAGATGGTCAGGGCGCAGCGCCCTTCCGGATAACCGCCGTAGCTGGTGCTTCCAGTCCCGAGCCCGAAGCACTCCGACCCGCCCGGCGCATACACCGGATGGGCCGGGTCGGTGATGATGGGCAGTGGCCCACCGTGGTTCAACCGGTAGGCGAAGTCCACCCGGATGGGGCCGACGATGGTGTTGTAACGGAGCCCGATCCCCACCGCGTACTGCATCATCGGGCCCACGTCGCGAAAGTCGAACGAGCCGATGCTCACGAAGCCGGCGTCCAGGAACACCGCCAGGGTGAGAGCTCCGAAGAGCTTGTAGCGGAGCTCGATCGAGCTGTCCCAGAGGCCGTCCCCACCGACCGGGACGTAGGAGCCCTTCAGCTGGGCCGTGCCCACGTTCCCCACCAGTGGATTGGTCGGCAGCGCGTTGTTGTCGGCGACCGGGTACATGGGCGAGAGCCGGCGGCTGCCGAATCCGCGGTGGAAGGTGCCGCCGCCGGAGAAGAAGCGCGCGGTGATGGGGCTGGTCTCGTTCGACAGCAAGGTCCCGATGCGCAGCTTCCCGGCCAGGGTGAAGGGCCCCCACGACTTGTAGGCCCGGAGGTCGGGGAAGAGCCGGGTGTAGGTGTAGTCGCCCCCGAGGAATCCTCCGCCCTGCTGGATTCCCAGCGACACGAACCAGCCGTTCCGCGGCTCGAGCTTGTCGTCGCGCTTGTCCCACTCGATGGTGAGGTCGATGAACGACAGGAACACGTAGCAGGTCGGGTTGTCCGGGCTCAGGTTGCAGCCGTAGGCCAGCTGGGGCGCGCTCCCGGTGAGCCCGTTGGTGACGCCAGCGATGCGGTCCACCTCCAGGTTGTACGAGGGGTAGATGCGGAAGCTGCTGTGCGGCTGCCAGACGATGCCCGTCCGGCCGCGCACGCCGATGTAGCCGTAGGCCTGCTCCAGGTTCTTGTAGACGTCCACCGAGCTCAACCACTTGAAGTCCCGGGCGGGGAAGCGGGGCTGCTCGAACTCGGCGTAGAAATCGAAGATGGGCGCCTGCTGGTCGACCTTCCACAGCGCGGGGAGGAAGGCCCAGCCGAGCTTGCCGCGCAGGGTGAGCCGGCGGAGGCCGCCGAGGAAGTTGCGGTCGGTGTACTCGGCGATCGCCCGGTACTCCTGGCGCACCGGGTCGACTCCGATACCGCCGCCGTAGCGGATGGTGTGGAAGGGAGCCTCGCGCACGTCGACCACCACCGGCAGCACCCCGTTGGCCCGGTCGGGCGTCCCGGTGGTCACCTTCACCGCGCCGAAGACCCCCATCTGGAAGACCCGGCGCTGCGCCTCCTCGAGCGCCTTGTCGCTGAACCAGGCGCCCTTCCAGATGGCTCCCTGCGCCTGCTCGATGATGTACTTGACGTCCACCGAGGGCCTGGGGCCCGTCGCGACGAAGATGTTCCCGAACTTGTAGCGGACCCCGGGGACGCAGACCATCCGGACCCGCGCGGTCTGGTCGGTGGTCTCGACGAAGGCCTCGCCCCGGACCTCGGCCTCGGCGTACCCGAGCGCCCGCAGCGCGGCCTGCACCTCGCGCTTCACGCTCAGCCACTGCTCCTCGCGGAGCACGTCGCCCACCTTGACCGGGACGCTGCTGCGGACCTTCTGCTGGAAGTCCGGCGGGAGCTCGTCCAGCCCTTCGAACTCGATGCGGTTGATGCGCGTGGGCTTGCCCTCGTTCACCTCGACGGTGAGCGCCACCCCCTCGTCCTCCTGCTTCACCTCCTCGTTCACCACCTGCGCCTGGTAGAAGCCCTGCGCCTGGTAGTAGCGCTCGATGCGCCTCATGTCGGCCTGCCAGGCGATGGGGTCGAAGTACGGGGTCCCGGCGAACGGCCACCACGAAGGACCGGTGGTGAGGAGGTGGTCCTCGATGTCCCCGGACGACACCTGCTTGCTGCCCTCGATCTTCAGCGACCGCACCGGCGGCTCGTCGGGCTTCTGCGTTCCGGCGCAGGCAGACAGCACCAGCGCCAGCAGCGCTCCGAGCCGCTGGGACTGCCGCTCGGCTCATGCCCCGGCGATTCGGCCCGCGGCGTGGGTCAGCGTGCGCAGCCGTGCGGCCGCCTCCCGGATGTCCTCCCGGCCCTCGAGCTCCTCCACGGTGCAGTCGAGCCGGTAGGCCCAGTTGGCGTCCCCCACCGAGCCCGGGAGGTTGATGCGCTCCGTCTCGCCGAGCACGTCCTGCCAGGGCAGCACGCACAGGCACGAGGCTGCGTGCTCGGCGGTGGCGAGGAGCCGGAGGTGGACCTCGGCCGTGAACTCGGCCGGTGGGGGCCTGAGCCCCTCGAACTCGGGCCAGACCCCGGCGGCGGCGAGGCGCTCGGCGTCGTCGCGCGTCTCCCACCACTCGCGCAGCGTCTCGGTGTCGTGGGTGCCGGTGGTGACCAGCGACACCTCGGGGAACCGGTGCGGATCGCGGAAGACGCGGTCGTCCTTCTCCCAGCGGAGCACCCGGTAGCCGGGGATCTTCAGATCCGCCAGCGTCTTCCTCACGAACGGGGGAATCACCCCCAGGTCTTCGGCCACGATGCCGCTCCCCTCCGAGAGCAGCCGGAAGATGCGCTCGCCCAGCCCCTGCTGCACCGGCTCGTCGGCCGGCAGGAAGCGCCCCTTCGGCGTCTTCGCGTCTCGGATGTACTGGCGGAAGTAGCCCACCGCGTGGTCCACCCGGCGCAGGTCGTAGTCCGCGGCGGCGTGAAGGGCCCGGAGCCGGAGCCAGCCCCAGTCGTCCTTCTCCATCGCCTCGAAGTCGAAGTAGGGGAGGCCCCAGTCCTGCCCGGTGTCCGAGAACTCGTCCGGGGGGACGCCGAGCCGGGCGTCGCAGCGGAGGTAGCGCGGGTTGGCCCAGGTGTCGGCGCTGTCCTGGCCGATGATGAAGGGCTCGTCACCGGCCAGCAGCACGCCGTGCGCCCGGGCCACCGCCCGGACTCCGTTCCATTGCTCCTGGGCCACGAACTGGAGCCAGGCGTGGAACCGGACCCGGTTGGCCAGCCGCTCGGCAACCGCCGAGAGCGCCTGGGGCTGCCGCTCGCGGATGTCCGGGGCCCACTCCCACCAGGGGCGCTGCTCCTGGTCCTCGGCCATGGCCGCGTAGAGGGCGTAGCTGTCGAGCCACACCGCGCTCTGCTTCCGGTAGGCCTCGAAGCGGCCGCCCGGGTCGGTGCCCCGCTCCTCGAAGCGGCGGAACGCGGTCCACAGCGCGGCCCACTTCACCCGGAATACCGAGGGGTACTTCACCCGGTGCGCCGCCCGGGCCTCCTCCAGGAGCCACCGCTCCTCGTCCGAGAGGGTCGACACGCCGCCCGCCTCCCGGTACTCGGAGAGCGAGTCGAGATGGATGAACAGCGGATTCAGGCCGAAGGCGCTCCGGGTCGCGTAGGGGCTCACGTCCCCGCGCGCGGTGGGGAGCAGCGGGAGCAGCATCCACAGCCGCTGCCCGGCGCCGCGGAGGAAGCGGAGCCACGCCTCGGCCGCGCCGAAGTCGCCGATGCCGAAGTCGTCGCGGCTGCGGAGCGAGAACAGGGGAAGCAGCACGCCCGAGACGCGACCGGTGTCGAAGCTGGTCGCCCGAATCTGCACCCGATGCACCTCGACGCAATCGACCCCGCGACGGAGAGCAGGCCGTGCCCTGGACGGTGAACATAGCCGGGCCTCCGGGAAATCCGCTGCCTCATTCCTTCTACCAGCGGCCCGCGCGAGTGGTGGCGCGCGCGCTCCTGGGCAAGCTGCTGGTCCACGAGGGGCGGAGCGGGCGAATCGTGGAGACCGAGGCGTACGTCGGCGAGCACGACCTGGCCTGCCACGCCTCCCGGGGGCGGACCGCGCGCACGTCCATCCTCTGGGGGCCGCCCGGTCGGGCCTACGTGTACTTCATCTACGGGATGCACTGGTGCTTCAACGCCGTCACCGGACGGGAGGGGCGGGCGGCGGCGGTGCTGGTCCGGGGGCTCGAGCCGGTGGCCGGCTTCGACGGGCCGGTGCGACTCGACGGCCCGGGGCGCCTGTGCCGGGCGCTGGGCATCACCGGGGCCCAGAACGGGGCGGACCTCGCCGCCTCCGGGTTGCGCATCCTGGACGCGCCGGCGGTCCCCGCCCGGGACGTCGCCCGGGGGCCGCGCATCGGCGTGGACTACGCCGACGCGTGGGCGGAGACCCCCCTCCGGTTCTGGGTCCTGCGGAGCCCGGGGGTGAGCCGGGGCCGCCCCTCGCGGCGGCGAGGTCGGCCGCGCTCCGCCGGGCGGTGATAGACCTCAGGGGGCCGCACCTCTCCCGGGAGTTCCCCGTGCGCCTGCGCCCCAGCCTGGTCCCCGTCCTCTGCGCGCTCGCGCTGCTGGGCTGCGAGCGGAGGCGCGCGCCGGCTGCGACCGGCGCGGGGACGTCCGCCGCCGTCCCCGCGCAGCCGGGCACGGGCCCGCTCCTGATCGGGGCAGTGGGCGCGCTCACCGGGCCCGAGGCCCACTTCGGGCTCGAGACCCAGAACGGCGTGCAGCTCGCGGTGGAGGAGGTCAACGCCGCCGGCGGCGTCCAGGGCCGGCTCCTGGCGCTCCGCTCCTACGACTCCCAGTCCCGCCCCGAGGAGGCGGCGAACGCCATGACCCGGCTGGTCAGCCAGGACCGGGTCCTCTTCGTGGTCGGCGAGAACGCGAGCAGCAACACCCTGGCCATGGCCCCGGCGGCGGCCATGGGCGAGGTGCCGCTCATCTCGCCCTCGTCCACCAACCCCCGCGTCACCACCGAGGGAGGCCCGTACGTCTTCCGGGTGTGCTTCACCGACACCTTCCAGGGGCAGCTCCTGGCCCGCTACGCCCGCGAGACGATGAGGGCCGAGCGGGTGGCGATGCTGGTCGATCAGAAGAGCGACTACGCGGTGGGCCTGGCCAGGGTGTTCGCCGCGCGATTCGGCGCGCTGGGGGGGAAGATCGTCTCCGAGCAGGCCTATGCCAAGGGCGACACCGATTTCCGGGGTCAGCTCACCCGCGCGAAGTCGGCCCGCCCCGAGGTGCTGTTCATCCCCGGCTACTACAGCGACGTGGGGCCGCTGGCGCGCCAGGCCCGCGAGCTGGGGATGCGCGCCACGCTGCTCGGTGGCGACGGGTGGGATTCGGGCGAGCGGCTCGGGCAGCTCGGCGGCGAGGCGGTGGAGGGCGCGCTCTACTCGACGCACTTCGCGGCCGACAACCCCGGGAGCCGGGTGCAGGACTTCCTCGCTCGCTACAAGGCGCGCTTCGGGCACGTGCCGGACGCGCTGGGGGCCCTCGGCTACGACGCGGCCCGGGTGGGCATCGACGCGCTCCGGCGTTCCGGCGGCACGGGCGGGCCGATGCTCCGCGAGCAGATCGCCCGGACGCGGGACTTCGACGGCATCACCGGGCGCATCACGCTGGGCCCCGGCCGCGACGCGGTGAAGCCCGCGGTCATCGTCAGGCTGGTGAAGGGCGAGCCGACCTTCGCCGCCGAGGTGGCGCCCTAACGTCGAGGGTCCGAGCCCCGCTTGACCTCCGCGCTCCCCCCTGACAGACGTGGGGATCCCCATGACGGACACCACCGTCCAGGACGACCGCACTCTCCTGGCCCGCGCGCAGGGCGGGGACATGTCCGCCTTCGAGGCGCTGGTGGACCGCCACGAGGACAAGGTCTACGGCCTGGCGCTGCGGATGACCCGCAGCGAGGCGGACGCGGCGGAGGTCACCCAGGACACCTTCCTCTCCGCCTACCAGCACCTGGCCGAGTTCCGCGGCGAGGCCGCCTTCGGCAGCTGGGTGCACCGCATCGCGGCCAACAACGCGCTGATGCGGCTGCGGCGGCAGCGAGTCCTGGACATCGTCGGCGAGGACCTCGCCGGGCCCGAGTTCACCGAACGGGGCAACCTCGCCGAGTCCCCGGAGACCGACTGGAGCCGCCGGGCCGACGACAAGATCCTCGACGAGGAGCTCGGGCGGGCCATCCAGGGGGCGACCGACGCCCTCCCGGAGGGGTACCGGGAGGTGTTCCTCCTGAAGGACGTGGAGGGGCTTTCCTACGAGGAGATCTCCGAGATGGTGGGCATTTCCATACCCGCGGTGAAGAGTCGACTCCACAGGGCCCGGCTTGCGCTCCGCGAAGCGATCGACGCCTTCTACAAAGAAGTGTGAAACCGGGCCTCGTCCCGAGCATCATTGGGGCTGACACGCCGGTCACCCATGTTCAACTGCAAGGACTCCATCGACGCGCTGCTGCCGTTCCTGGACGGTGAGATGTCGCCCGAGGAGGAGGAGCACCTCAAGGCGCACCTCAATGGCTGCCCGCCGTGCGTGGAGTTCGTTCGCACCTACCGCGCCACCTCGGGGCTGTGCCGCAAGGCGCTGGTGAAGTCGATGCCGCCCGAGGTCGCGGGCCGGCTGCGGGCGTTCCTCCGCAGCAAGCTCGAGACGAAGTGAACCTCCGGGGGATGGAGCTCGCGGACCTCTTCCGCGCGCTCGCTCCGCTGCAGCCCTCGCCGCTCGCGGTGCGCAAGCTGTTCGCCCGCGTGCACGCGCACGGCGCCGAGACCGTGGAGGACCTCCGCGCGACGCCTCAGGTTCCGCGTGCCGTCCGCGACGCGGTGCTGGCCCGGGCCGAGCTGCCCTCGCTGGAGATCGTCGAGCGCCGGCGCGCCGACGATGGGTTCGTGAAGTACCTCTTCGAGTCTCCGCTCGGCGGCCGGGTGGAGGCGGTCCGCATCCCGCTCTTCGACACCAAGTACGTGGTGTGCGTCTCGAGCCAGGTGGGCTGCGCGCTCGCCTGCGACTTCTGCGCGACCGGCCGGATGGGCTTCCGGCGGAACCTCCTCACCTGGGAGATCCTCGAGCAGGTCCGGCTGATCCGCGCCGAGGCCGACCGGAGGCTCTCCGGGGTGGTCTTCATGGGGATGGGCGAGCCGCTGCTCAACCCCGCCGAGGTGCTGCGGGCCGCGCGCATCCTCGCCCACCCGGCCGGGTACGCCATCTCCGGGAAGGCCATCACCCTGTCCACCGCGGGCTGGGTCCCGGCCATCGACCGCTACGTCCGCGAGGGCCACCCCTACCGCCTGGCCTTCAGCGTGACCTCCGCCATCCCCGAGAAGCGGGCCCGTCTGATGCCGGTGGAGCGCACGCATCCCCTGCCCGAGCTGGTGCGCGCCATCCGGGACTACGCCCGCGTTCGCCGCGAGCGGGCGATGGTGGCCTACGTCTGTATCCGGGGCCTCAACATGGGCCGGGAGGACGCCGAGGCCCTGCGGGATGCCTTCGCCGGGGTGCCGATCAAGCTCGACCTCATCGAGGTGACCGACCCGACCGGCCGGTACCAGCCCCCGGATGTCAGGGAGCTCGAGGGGTTCAGGACGCAGCTGCAGATCCTCGGGGCCCCGGTGGTGCGCCGGTACTCCGGGGGGAAGGACATCGGCGCGGCGTGCGGGACGCTCGAAGCCTCCTCGTATGGGGGGACGCTGCTCCCCCCGCCAGCGGCCGGTCCCCGGGTCGTGCACCCTGGGTAAATTACGACACCGCGTCGGGGAATGACACCGGGCCTGATTTTCTACACTTCCAACTTTCCAGGGTCAGTGGCAGAGTCCCGCGCCCAACACCGCAATTTTTCGCCGGTCCTCGCCGACCCAGGGGCCATCGATGTCGCAGCAGCGGAAGGCCACGCGTGCCGCGCCGGAACACGGAATTTCCCGCCCCCATCCCAATCAGCGGACCCAGAAGTCTTCCTCCCGCCCGCTTCCTGAACGCACGGCTCCCGCGATCACCCGCGAGGCCCCGTGGTTCGCCTTCAACGCCTCGTCCGTTCCGCTGAACCCGGACGGTCCCGCGCTCGGTCCCAACCGGTTCCTGCTCGGAGCCAACGTGCCGTGGGTGCACTACGGCGTGGACATCGGCACCTCCTCCGGGCGGCCCGAGGGCGGGCTTCACGCCCACGCCGAGGACGCGGCCCTCCTCCGCCAGGTGTTCGAGCGGCTCCGCGCCGACGGCGTGCAGACCGCGCGCTTCTTTCTCCTCGCTGACGGCCGCGCCGGCGTCCGCTTCGCCGAGGACGGCACACCCGAGGCGCTCGACGGCTCGGTCTTCCCCGACATCGACGTGGTGCTCGAGGCGGCACGCACCGCCGGCGTCGGGCTGATCCTGGTCCTGCTCGACGCGGGCTGGATCGCTCCGGCGAGCACGGTCGAGGGCTGCACGGTGCGGGGACACGCCGACACCATCCGCGACCCCGTGAAGCGCACCGCCCTGATCGAGCGCGTGCTCCGGCCCATCCTGATCCGCTGCGCGGACCACCCGGCCGTCGTGGCCTGGGAGCTCCTCGGCGGTGCCGACGTGGGCGTGGCCGGGCTCGGCCCCGCGCTGCCTCCCCGCCGCGGCCTGCTCGGGTCGCTGCGCCGGTGGCTGGGCGCCGCCGCCGAACCGCCCGAGCTGGCCTCCCAAGTCTCCTTCGAGGAGATGCGGGCCTTCCTCTGTGACGCGGTGACGCTGGTGCGCCGCCACACCCGCGCGCTGGCCACGGCGGGCGTGTCGCGATGGAGCAGCCTGCCGCTGGTGCGCGGCGTCGGGCTCGACGTCTACAGCGTGGCCTGGCCCGCGGACGAGGCCGAGCTGCGGCGCGCGGTCTCGGACCTGCGGCTCGACCGGCCGCTGCTCCTGAACTCGTTCCCCGGCAACCATCCGCGGAAGAGCATCAAGACCATGCTCGACACCGCGCGCTGCGCCGGATACGGCGGCGCGTTCGTCTGGTCGGTGCTCCGGCACGACGCGGCGTCGGGGTACGACGGCCAGGTCCCCCAGTGGGCCCGGAACCACGTCGGCCACCTGCACCGCCGGGACGGCGTGGCCCCGCCTCCGCTGGACACCGAGCCGCGCGAGCAGCCCGCCGAGGCTCCGGCGACCCCGCCGCTCGCGATCCAGCGCTGAGCCCGATCGACCGGCGCCGCTGCGCCGGTCCGCAGGCGTCCCCCGGTGCGGGGGGCTGAGCCCGATCGACCGGCGCCGCTGCGCTGGGCTCAGGCCTCCGCGCTGTCCAGCCACAGCTCGTCGAAGCGGACCTGCGGCGGCGTCGAGTGCAGCCGGAGCCCCTGCACCCTGGGGCTCGCCGCCGCGTAGATGCGCTCGTGGTACAGCGGGATGACCGGGCACTCCTGGGTCACGATCCGCTCGGCCGACCGGTAGAGCGCCATCCGCAGCTCGGGATCGATGCTCACCCGCGCCTCGGTGGTGAGCCGGTCCAGCTCGGCGCTCCGGAAGCCCACACCGAACACGGTCTGCGCGCCCGAGTTCAGGAGGAAGTGGAGGAAGTTGTCCGCATCCGGGTAGTCGGCGATCCACCCGGCGCGGAAGGCGGGGAGGCGCCCGTCGCGCGCGCGCTGCCAGAACTCCGTGGGGTCGATCTCGACGTGCGAGAGCTCCACCAGGCCGGCCTCGGCCAGCGGGCGGAAGAGCACCGCGTCCTCGGCCTCGGTGTTGCGCCCGGGAGGGTAGGCGAGCTCGAGCCGGAGCCGCCCCGCGCCCGCCTCGCGCAGGAGCTGCCGCGCCAGGGCCACGTTGGTCCTCGGGGGCGGGGGCAGCTCGCCGGTGAGGAGCGAGGGCGGGGTCAGGGTGGAGGCCACCCGCGCCCCGGGATGGAACCGCTCCACCATCCCCGCCACGTCGAGCCCGGCACGGATGCCGAGGCGCACCCGCGCGTCGTCGAACGGCGGGGTGCGCACCTGGAAGCCCATGAACCAGCACGAGGGCTGGCTGCCGGCGATGACCTGCTGCGGGTCCACCCCCGCGTCGCGGACGTGCTCGGCATAGAGGCCGGAGACCACGTCCAGCTCGCCGGCGCGCAGCCGCTCCAGCGCGGTCTTCCGGTCGGGGTGGAAGACGAACTCCAGCCGGTCCACGAACGGGCGCTCGGGCCGGAAGTACGCCGGGTGCCGCTCCAGCACCACGCCGCTCGCGTCGATGGTCACCGGCCGGTACGGTCCCGCGCCGAGGAATTTCCCGCTCGGGGACGTCCGCGTCACCAGCGTCGCCGGCAGCGTGACCAGGTGGAGGAAGAAGGCCTTGGGTTCGTCGAGCCGGATCTCCAGCGTGACCTCGTCGAGGACCTCGAAGCCGGAGACCTCGCGCGTCCGGCCGGCGAGGTAGTCGCGCGCGCCCTCCACCTCCTTGAAGATCCACTGGTCCGGCGAGTCCACCTTCGGGTCGAGGAGCCGCTCGAAGTGGCGCTTCACGTCCGGGGCCCGGAGCGGCACGCCGTCGTGGAAGGTGAGCCCCGGGCGGAGGAAGAACCGATAGCTCCGGGCTCCCGGCGCCGCTTCCCAGCGCTCGGCGAGCTCGGGGACCATCACCCCGTCCTCCTGGCGCAGGAGCCCCGCGTACATGCTCGCGCCGATCTCCACCATCTGGTTGTCGAGGGTGAAGAGCGGATCCAGCCCGCGGGTGGAGGCGAACATCGACGACTGGTGGATGCCGACCTTGAGCGTCCCGCCGCGCCGGGGCTCGGGGAGCCGGAACCGGAACACCTCGGCCTGGAGGCTCGCCGCCTCGCGCGAGAGCTGATCGACGCTCCGGCTGAGCCCGTCGCCGATCCGGAGCACCGTCTGCGCATCGGCGCGGACCTGGCCGACATCCTCGGAGATGGCTGCGTCGCCCCGCGTGAGCACCGCGTGCGCGGCGCGGATTTCTTGCAGCGCATCGGTGAGGCGCCGGACGGCGTCGCTCAGCGCCCGGCCGGTGCGGGCCTGACCCTCCGCCTTCGCCGAGGCGCCCTGGGCCAGGCGGGCCATCTCCTGCGTCTGGCGGACCAGCTCCCGGCCCGCCTCGGCCTGCTCCACCGATGCCCGGGTGAGCTCGACGACGCGGTTGGCGACGCGGGTCGAGGCCTGCACCACGTGCGAGCCCTGCGCCTCGAGACGCACCGTCTCGGCCACCGTCGCCTCGACCGCGGCGAAGGTCCGCTGGGTGGTGGCGCGGATCTCCTTGAGCGACGACGCCGCGCGATCGCCCAGCACCACGCCGGCGGTGGCGCGCTCGCGCCCCTCCTGGACGTGGAGCACGGCGGCGTCCACCTGTCCGCGGGTCTGCCGGACGATGGCGGCGATCTCCCGGGTGCTGCGCGCGGTGCGCTCGGCGAGGGAGCGGATCTCCTCGGCGACCACTCCGAAGGCCAGGCCTTGCTCCCCGGCCTGGGCGGCGATGATCGCCGCGTTCAGCGAGAGGAGGTTGGTCTGGTCGGCCACCTCCTGGATGACGTCGACGATGCGGCCGATCTCCTGGCTCCGGTGCCCCAGCGCCTCGACGATCTCCGCCGCTCGGCGGATCGACTCCTCCACCCGGTACATGCCCTGCACCGAGTCGTTCACCAGCGCCTCGCCACGCTCGGCGGTGCTGGTGACCACCCGGGCCAGGTCGCCGGTCTCGCCGGCGCGCCGGCGCACGGCGTCGATCCCCTCCTCCACCGAGGTCACGAACGCCGCCGCCTCGCTGGCGAAGCGGGCCAGCACGTCGCCGCTGCTGGCCACTGCGGAGAGGCCCTCGCTCATGATCTGCACCCGCTCGGTGGTGCGCAGCGCGAACCCGTCCAGCGTGCCCAGCGCCGTGGCGACCTGCTCGATGCGCGCGGTCATCTCCGCCAGCGCGGCGGTGGTCTCCTCGGCGAAGGCCTGGAGTTGAAGGAGCCGCTGCCCGGCGACCTGGAGCGAGCTGCCCATCCCCTCCACCGAGCCCAGTGAGCGGTCCACCGCCGCGCCCTGGCGGCGCGCCGCCTCGAGCAGGGCCTGCGACTGCTCGCCCACGCCCTTCCCGGTGCGCTGGAGGTTGGCGGTCACCCGCTGCACCTGGAACAGCGCGCGGCGGAGCGAGAGGATCAGCCGCCGCACGTCCTCCTGGCTCTCGCCGGCGGTGACCTGGGTGGCGAGGTTGCCGCTGGCCAGCTGGGCGATGATCCGCGCCCGTGCCTGCTGGCGGGAGCGCGCCCAGCGGAGCCAGGTGAGCCAGCCGCCCACGGTGAAGCCGAGGACGTTGATCGCCATCACCACCGGGTAGAGCACCAGCGGGAAATGCCCGGGGTAGAGCGCGTCGAGCAGCCCGGCGGTGACCAGGCCGGAGGCGCTGCCGCCCAGGAGCCCGAAGACGAAGAGGAAGCGCTTGCCGCCCATGCGCGAGTGTAGGTGGAGCCTAGCAGCACACGTCGCGGAGGACTCGCCTGCCGCAGCATCGTTGCGTTGGCAAACAATTTCCGCGCGCTGTGATTTCCTGGACGGACTTCAGCGAAAGGCTCTCATGCATCTCTCTCGACGGCTCGTTCTCTGCGCGGTTCCGCTGCTTCTCGTCGGCTCCACTGCCGGTGCGGCGACCACCTTCCACTACTACGGTGGAAACGTGGTCTCGAACGCGCGGGTGGTCCAGGTGTCGTGGGGGTCGACCGTCCCGGCCGCCACCCAGACGGGGCTCCAGGCGTTCTACCCGGCCATCCTGAACAGCCCCTACCTCGACTGGGTGAGCGAGTACTCGACGGTGGGGCTCAACGGCTTTGGCGACGGACTCCCCGGCTCGAACCAGCGCATGGGGCGAGGGACCTACGGCGGGCTCTACACCATCACTCCCGCGCTGACCGGGGCCACCCTCGCCTACGCCGACATCGAGGCCGAGCTCGTGGCCCAGATCAGCGCCGGCCACCTGCCCGCGCCCACCTTCGACTGGCAGGGGATCGCCAACACCGTCTACATGGTCGACTTCCCACCGGGCGTCACCATCGACTACCAGGGCAACCTGAGCTGTCAGATCTTCTGCTCCATCGCCGCAACCTTGACCATCGGAGGGAAGCACGTCGGGGTGGGGCTCATCCCCGACGTCACCACCGGGCCCTGTGCCACCGGCTGTGGCAATGGCTCGACGAGCTTCGACGTGGTCACCCAGATCCACTCTTACGAGCTCCTGGACGTGATCACCTCGGCCGAGCTGCCGCTCGCCACCAACGTCACTCGACCCATCGGCTGGTATGCCGACCAGGTCGGGGGCATCGCCGATGCGTGCAGCGCGAAGGGCGCGCAGGTGGCGGGGTACTGGGTGGAGAAGGGCTGGTCGATCCGCGAGAACAACTGCATCGTGCAGTCGTCGAGCGCGCTGGGGGTCTGTGACGGCTCCACCACCGTGTGCCGGCAGTGCAGCGCGGCGGACAACGGACAGCCCAGCGGCTGCACCGGAGCCCATGCCGCCTGCGAGACCGACGGCGCCAACCCCGCGTTTGGCGAGTGCGTCGCCTGCGCCACCAGCGCGAACTGCTCGGGCACCACCCCGGTGTGCAACAAGGCCGATGCCGGGAACGACACCTGCCGCGCTTGCACCGCCGATGCCGAGTGCACCGGGAACACCGCCGGGCCGCACTGCCTCTCCACCGGCGCCTGTGGCGCGGCGCCAGGGGGCAGCTCGGGCGGCGGCTGCACGTCCGCCGGACAGCCCGAGCCGGTGCTGTGGCTCGCGGCGGCCCTGCTGGGCGCGCTGGGGCTCGGGCGCCGGCGCCGCGTCCGGAGCTAGGCGCCCTCGAAGGGGATCAGCGAGACCTTCACCCCGCTGGTCACGCCCAGGACGTCCTTCGTCTCCGACGGGAGGTACACCACCTGGTCGTCGATGCGGACCTGGCTCCGGACCGCCCGGAACCGGTTCCGCCCGGACTCGCGCTCGACGCCCACCAGCATGTCCTCGGCGACGTCGAGCGTCAGCTCCTCGGGGGCCACCCGCGCGGTCCGGAACTTGCGGATCAGGGTCACCTCCGAGGTCTTGGCCTCGAAGTGCGGGCCGCCGTCGAACGGGTCCACCCGCTCGACGTAGCGGAAGCCGATCCGTTCCAGCATCCGCTGCACCCCGCGGGTCTGCGGGCCCACCTCCCCGAGGATCTTCTGCGCGCGCTCGGGGAACAGCGTCACGAAGATGTCCGAGGAGGGGAAGAGCTCCTTGATGAACTCCTTGTTCTGCCGGCTGAGCTTGTCCGCCTCGGAGTAGGTGAGGCCGGTGAACTTCTTTCCCACCTGTTCCCAGAGCAGGCTGCGGCCGTCGGGGAGGAGCGGCGGCATCAGCTCGGCCAGCACCCGGTCGCGGAAGCTCGGCCGGTGCATCGCCAGGTAGAGGAAGCGCACGTACGAGAGCTGCTTGCCCGGCTTGTCCGGGCCGCTCCGGTGCAGCGGGTCCACCACCAGCCCGCCGATCTCCGTCGGGCCCTCGTAGTTGTAGGCGATGGACAGCACCTTGTGGCGGAAGTGCCGGTCGATGCTCGCCGAGTAGTGCTCTCGCTCGCTGACCTCGTAGTAGATGTGCGGCGCGTCGTAGGTCCCGTGCTGGGCGATGACCATGCTGGTGCCGATGACGGCGCCGGTGCGCGGCTCCTCGAGGACGAAGAGGTACTCGCGCTCGAAGGGGTTCTTCAGCTTCCCGGCGAAGCTCCGGATCGACAGGTCGATCAGCTTCTCCAGCGTCTCCTCGTCGTTGGGCAGGTTGACGGTGTTCAGCACCGCCGCCAGGCGCTTGAGGTGCGGGAGATCGCCCTTCTGGACGTCGCGGAGCAGGAGCATCGGGGAGGCTCCCCTGTACCACAGCCCGCGAAGGCCACCGCGAGGCGGCCTGGTCCGAGAAACCGACGACCGACCGGCCGGGCGGCACGTGGACCCTGCCGAAGGTTGGGCTCCGATCTCGGTTGGACCGGCGTCGCCACGTCGCTCGACGGATCGCGGTCGCGGCGGCCCGGCTCGGCCTGCTCAGGGGTGGACGCGGGGCCCCAGGCCCGGCGCAAACGTGGACATAGCTCCTTCGGAGAGGACGGCTGCGACCACGCGCGGCCAAGAGCCCGGAATGACGAGAGCGGGACCGGATGCGTGTGCCCCGCGGGAGCACGAAGTTGCTATGTCCACGCACCGGCCCGCGCTGCTCGGCCGGGCGGGGCCCTCCGGTGTCCGCCAGGGGAGGGCGGCTGATCGGTGAGCACTGTGCTCGTCCGACGCCCGCCGGTTGATGGACTCTCCGCCTCATGCGCTCCGTTCCCCTCCTCCTCGTGGACGCCTTCACCGACCGGCCCTTCGCCGGAAACGCCTGCGCCGTGGTCCTCGACGCCGGCGGGCTCTCCTCCGAGCTCATGCAGGCCATCGCCCGCGAGATGAACCAGAGCGAGACCGCGTTCGTCCTCGGCGGGAGCGGGACCCGGTTCGACGTGCGCTACTACACCCCCGGCGAGGAGATTCCCCTCGCCGGACATCCGACCATCGCCACCACAGCCGCGCTCGCCGACGCCGGGAGGCTCGTGCCCACGGGGGCGCGCACCGAGGTCACCTTCGCGCTCCGGGACGGGCCCATCTCCATCGCCTTCGAGCGGCCGGGCTCGGGTCTCCCGCGGGTGGTGATGACCCAGCGCCGCCCCGAGTTCCGGCAGGTCCTCGACCGCGCAGCGACCGCGCGCATCTTCGGGCTGCAGCCGTCGGACCTTCGCACCGACGCGCCGGTCCAGGTGGTCAGCACCGGAACGCCGCAGCTCATGATTCCCATCGCCTCCCTGGACGCGCTCCGGCGCGCACGGGTGGACGTCCCCGGGTACGTCGCCCTCCGCGCGAACGAGCGCTTCTTCAGCGTGCACCTGTTCGTCGTGGAGGGAGCGACGCCGCGGGGGCGCACCTTCGCCAGGCACTTCGGCGTCCCTCCGGACCACAGCGAGGATCCAGTCACCGGCTCGGCCACGGGCGGGATGGGCGCGTACCTGTTCCACCACGGCCTCGTCCGGGAGCGCGACTTCGTCGCCGAGCAGGGCCATTGGATGGGCCGGCCCGGAACGGTCGAGGTGCACGTCGAGGGGACGCCGGAGGACGTTCGCTCGGTCTCGGTGGCCGGCACCGCAGTCGTCGTGGTCCGTGGCTCACTCGAGCTCCCGGGGTGAGCTGCTGACCCGCACGGTGGACGGCCCGCGCCGGTCGATGTCAGGGTGAGCCGGCGATGTTCGAGGGCAAGCCGGATCGATGAACGCAGCGCTCGATCATCTGGTCATCGCGGCCGAGTCGATCGAGGTGCCCGCTCTCGAGCGCGCGCTCGGGGTTCCGCTCTCGGGCGGCGGCAAGCACGTGAGGATGGGCACCCACAACCGGGTCCTGCGCGTGGACGCCCGCGCGTACCTCGAGGTCCTCGCGATCGATCCGCAGGGCTCGCAGCCTGGCCGACCGCGCTGGTTCGGCCTGGACGCGGCGGCGACGCGCGCGTTGCTCGCCGACGGACCTCGGCTGATCCACTGGGTCGTCCGCGTGGACACGACCGAGCTCCCGCCGCTCCCGTTCGACGTCGGCCCCTGGGAGGCGTTCCAGCGCGGAGACCTCTCCTGGAAGCTCACCGTTCGAGCCGACGGCGCACTGCCGGCCGACGGCGTCGTCCCGAGCCTCATCTGCTGGGAGGGGGCCGCCCATCCCGCGGCGCGCCTCCCGGACGCTGGTGTGACGCTCGAGGGCCTGGAGCTGGAGCATCCGCGCGCCGACGACGTTCGGCGGCAGCTCGAGCTGCTCGGTCTTCCGTACCCATGCGCGCCGGGGCCTCTGCCGCGGCTCACGGTGCACCTCCGGACGCCGGCGGGTCCGACCACGCTCCGCAGCACCGATCCGGTCCGCTGATCCGCCAGGAGCCCTCCGGAACTGTGCCAGCAGGCCGGGTCGTGCGGCCGCATGAGGGGGGTCCCGCCACCGACCCCGGAGGCGAAGCGCTGCCATGCGGGCAGCGAAACAGGGAAATCACGATGGGGCTGAGGCTGAAGTTCAATCTGGTGCTGGTCCTGGTCTTCGCCGTGGGCCTGGCGCTGTCGGGCGCCGTGTCCCGTCACATCCTCGAGGCGAACGCGCGCGACGAGGTGGTCCGGAACGCCGACCTCATGATGGGCGCAGCGCTCGCGGTGCGCGGCTACACCAACAAGCAGATCACGCCGCAGCTCGAGCTGCAGCTGATGCGAACGTTCCTCCCCCAGGCGCTGCCGGCATACGCAGCGACGGAGACCTTCAACGCGCTTCGTGAGCACCACCCGGAGTACTCCTACAAGGAGGCCGTGCTCAACCCGACCAACCCCCGCGACAAGGCCCACGAGTGGGAGGCCGCCCTCATCGAGCAGTTCCGGAACGACACCCACCTGACCGAGTTCCGGGGCGCCCGGGAGACTCCGTTCGGGAAATCCCTCTACCTGGCCCGGCCGATCAGGATCAAGGACCAGTCCTGCCTCATGTGCCACAGCACTCCGGACGCCGCGCCCAGGTCGATGGTGAAGCTCTACGGCGAGGCCAACGGCTTCGGCTGGAAGGACCAGGAGATCGTCGGCGCGCAGATCGTCTCGGTGCCGATGACGGTGCCGCTCGCCAGGGCCGAGGAGGCCTTCCGGACCTTCATGGTGTCGATGGTCGGGGTCTTCGTGCTCGCCTTCGTCGTCCTCAACGTCGTGCTCTCGGTGGTCGTTGTCCGGCCCATCATCCGGATGTCACGGGCCGCCGACCGGGTGAGCACCGGCGACTTCGACCTCCCCGAGTTCGCCACGACCGGGAGCGACGAGATCGCGGTCCTCGCGACGTCCTTCAACCGGCTCCGGAGGAGCCTGGAGCGAGCGATGACCCTCCTGGAGTAGACCGACGGACGCGATGTCCGGACCCGAGGACCCAGCCAACAGCTTCGAGCCGGCGGCCGAGCTGGTCTACGAGCCGCTCGGTCCCGAGCACGCCGCCGCGCTCTTTCCCCTGCTCGGCGACGCCCGCGTCTGGGAGCACCTCCAGGGGAGCGACGGCGCGACCGAGGACCAGATGCGCGCCGTCTACGCCCGCCGCGCCGCCGGGCCGGGTCGCCCGGACGAGCGGTGGATCAATCACGCGGTTCGCCTCCTCGACGGTCCCTACCTCGGACGGGTGGAGGCCACGGTGTACGCCGGGGGCTGGGCGGAGGTCGCCTACGTCTTCGGCCTGACGCACCGAGGACGCGGGTACGCCCGGGCGGCGGTGCGCTGGCTCCTCGGGCAGATCGGCGTCGACGAGGGCTGGGCGACGACGACGCCGGCCAATGTGCGCTCGCAGCGGCTGCTCACCGCGCTCGGCTTCCGCGAGACCCCGCCGGCACGTCCGCTCGCGTCGTGGGACCCCGGGGACCTCACCTACAGGTGGGACCGGCCGCGCTGATCCGCCGGTCTTTCCTGGCCGCCGCCACTCTGGCAGGGTGCCCGAAGCGATCATGGCTCGTCTGAAGGCAGTCCTCATCGGCGGCACCGGGTACGGCGGCGCGGAGATCCTCCGCCGGCTCCTCTTCCACCCCCAGGTCGAGGTCGCGCGGGTCACCGCGGCGGACAACATCGGCAAGAAGGTGGGCGACGTTCACTTCAGCCTCGCCGGGCTGACGGACCTCACCTTCCAGGAGCTCGCCCCCGAGCAGGCCGTGGCCGGCATGGACGTGGCGTTCCTCGCCATGCCGCACAAGACGACCGCCAGGGTCGTCCAGGCGATCCTCGGGTCGGGCGTCCGGATCGTCGACCTCTCCGGCGACTTCCGGCTGCGCGACCCGGCGGCCTACGAGCGCTACTACGGCGTCGCCCATCCATCGCCAAGGTCGCTGACCGACGGCGTCTTCACCTACGCGATGCCCGAGGTGAACCGCGCGGCGATCGCCAGGGCGAAGTACCTCGCCTCGCCAGGCTGCTTCGCGACCACCATCGCCCTCGGCCTCCTCCCGCTGGCGCGCGCCGGGATGCTCGCCGGCCCGGTGCACACCGTGGCGGCGACCGGCAGCTCGGGCTCGGGCGCGAACCCTCAGCTCACCACCCACCACCCGCTCCGCGCGGTGAACCTCCGCACGTACAAGCCGCTCGACCACCAGCACATCCCCGAGATCCTCCAGACGCTCCACGGCGCCGGCGGACGTGACCTGGCGCTGGAGTTCGTCCCGGTCTCGGCTCCGCTCCCCCGCGGCATCTTCGCCACCAGCTTCGTCGACGTCCCCGCGTCCACCACCGCCGAGCAGCTCCACGAAGCGTGGGCGCGCTGCTACGCCGGCGAGCCGTTCGTCCGGGTGGTGCAGGGGCGGCAGCCGGAGGTGGTCGCGGTCTCGGGCGGCAACTACGTCGAGGTGGGCTTCACCCTCGGCGCCCCCACCGGCTCCACCCGGCGGGTGGTGTGCTTCAGCGCCCTCGACAACCTGGTGAAGGGCGGCGCCGGACAGGCGATCCAGGCCTTCAACGTGATGATGGGCTTCGACGAGACGCTCACCCTCAAGGAGCCGGGGCTCTGGCCGTGAGCGCGCTCTCCGACTTCGCAGGGCGGTGGTTCGTGGTGAAGGTGGGCGGCGAGCTGGCCGCGGACCGCACCCGCCTCGCCGGGAGCGTCGGGGCCGCGGTCGGCGAGTTCCTCGCCGCCGGCATCCGGGTCGCGGTGGTCCACGGCGGAGGCCCCCAGGCCACGCAGCTCGGGCGGCGACTCGGGCTCGAGCCGACCATCGTCGGGGGCCGCCGGGTCACCGATCCCGAGACGCTCGAGGTGATGAAGATGACCCTCGCCGGTCAGGTCTCGGTCGACGTCGCCGCGGCGATGCGCCTGGCCGAGGTGCCGGCGCTGTGCACCACCGGGGTGTCGGCCGGGCTGATCGATGCCGTCCGCCGCGGGCCGAAGGTCATCACCGGTGCGGGACCGGATCCGGTGGACCTCGGGCTGGTCGGGGACATCGTCGCGGTGAACACCGCCGCGCTCAAGCTCATCGCCGACGCAGGATTCGTCCCGGTCCTCGGCTCGCTCGGCGGGGATGCCGGGGGAAACGTCTTCAACATCAACGCGGACACGGTCGCCAGCCGGGTCGCCGCGAGTCTCGGGGCGGCGAAGCTGTTCCTGGTCTCCAATGTCCCGGGCGTGCTCCGGGACAAGAACGATCCGTCGACCCGCATGCCGCGCCTCACCGCGGCCGAGGCACGGGAGCAGATGGCCTCCGGCATCATCTCCGGGGGGATGATCCCCAAGGTGGAAGAGTCGCTGGCGATGCTCGACGAGGGCATCGAGGCGATCCACATCGTGGGCATCGATCCGCCGACGTCGATCCTCGACGAGGCCCGCGAGCCGGGGAGCCGCGGCACCGCCTTCGTCCGCTGAGCCGGGCGCAGCAGGGCGTCCGTCAGCCGCTGCCGGGCTTCTGCCGCCGCGGCCGCGGGACCAGCTCGCCGCCGCAGTTCGGGCACACGCCCTTCATCGCCTCGGTGCACGGCGACGCAGAACGTGCACTCGAAGCTGCAGATCCGCGCCGGTCCATCGGGCGTCGAGCGCCGCGCCACAGCGCTCGCACACCGCCCGCATCTCGAGCGCCACGGCCCGCCTCCTAGTTCCGGTCGAGGACCTTGAGCGCCGCGGCGATCTCGTCCTGGCCGCAGGCGTGCGGCATCCGCTTCTTCCGCGCCTTCTGAAGCGCGGCCACCGCCTCGGGGCGGCCCAGCTCGCCCAGACGCCGGGCGGCGGCGATGCGCGCCGCGCAGTCCGTGCCATCGAGCCAGCCGCCGTAGACCGACACCAGATCCAGCGTCTCGGTCCGATGCTGCCGATCGAGGTACCGCAGCGCGCCCCAGGCGGCCTCGGTGGTGCCCGACTCGGCGATGGCCCGGAGCACGGCCGTCGACCGCCCGGCATCCAGCCCATCGAGGAAGTCCTCCCTTGGACCCTCGCCGCCCTCGCGTGAGAGGTCCTCCGCCACGCCCGTGAGCGCGCGCCGGTCGATCACCGAGCTCGCCCCGCGCGCTGCCAGCAGGACCTTGAGCTCGGTCGCATGGTCCCGCACGGCGTGGAGCGCGGCCGCGCGGAGTCCCGCCAGCTCGCTCGCGGGGGTCCCGCCCTTCTCCAGCCGCTCGAGCGTGGCCAGCGCCTCGCGCGCCTTGCCGCCGTCGAGCTGCGCCGCGGCCTCGTCGAGCGCCGAGCGGCCTCCCCGCAGCGCGAGGAAGGCGACGATGGCCACCAGCGCCCCGAGCCCGATGATCGCCGGCGTCCGCCACCGCGGCGCGCCGAGGATCGACGACAGCGTGTCCGCCACCCGCGCCGGAGGCGGAACCGGCGTCAGCGACCCCGTCGGCAGCTCGAGCAGCGGACCCTCGGTCGAAGGGGACGCGGACGGCGGCGGCCGCCGGGCGAAGATGACCTCGGACACGCTGGAGATGGCGCGCGGGAGGAGGGGTCCCATCCGCGGCGACGCCTTCGGCGGGGCCTCGAGCGCGCGGACCAGGTCCTCCGCCGTCTGGAACCGCGCCCGCGAGTCCTTGGCCAGGCAGCGCATCACGATCGCCGCCAGGTCCGGGTCCTCGGCCACCGCCGGTGCGGCCTCGACCAGCGGCGTCGGCGGCGTCCCGATGTGCTGCACCAGGTAGTCGCGCGCGTTCGGCCCGTTGAACGGCAGCGACCCCGAGAGCATCCGATAGGAGAGCACCCCGAGCGAGTAGATGTCGCTGCGGGCGTCCAGCGGATGCCCCATCGCCTGCTCCGGCGAGAGGTACTCCGGCGTCCCGAGCACCACCCCCACCGCGCTCAGCCCCTTGGCGTCGGGGTCCGGCTGGAGCAGCTTGGCGATGCCGAAGTCGAGCAGCCGCGCCTGCTCCCCGCGCGGGCCCGGGGTGAGCACCACGTTCTCCGGCTTGAGGTCGCGGTGGATGATGCCCTTGCTGTGGATGGCGGCCAGGCCCTCGGCGAGCTGCAGCATCACCCGGCGGCCGCGCTCGGGGGTGAGCGGCCCGTTGCCCAGCGTCTGGAGCAGCGTCTCGCCCTCGGCGAACTCCATCACCAGGCAGGTCGAGTCCTGCGAGGTGCCGAAGTCGATCACCCGGACCACCGCCGGGTGCTCCACGCTCGAGAGCAGGCGCGCCTCGCGGCGGAAGCGCTCGCTCATCCCCGGCTGCTGGCCCACCTCACGGCGGAGCACCTTCAGGGCGACCCGTCGCCCGAGGCTGACCTGCTCCGCCAGGTACACCTCGCCCATGCCGCCACCTCCGAGGTGGCCCAGCACGCGGAAGCGTTCGCCCAGGACGAGTGAGTTCGGCTCGAGCACGGCCGGGCCGGAACGTTAGCAGCCAGACGGTCTCTCCTTCACTGTCGTCCGCCTGCCTACCCGGGCGGCCGATCGACCCCGAAACGCCCCTTTCTTGGGGTGCCTCGGGGTGGGTGGTACCGTCGCCGACCGCACCTTTCATGGCTTCCGAGGACACGTCCGGAGGCTCGGCCCCGCCCGCTGGAGAAGGTCGGGTTGCCGGGCCCGAGCTGCGCCTGCTGGACCGGCGTGCATTCGTCGGTTTCCCGCCGGTCGAGCTGCGCCCCGGCATCACCGTCGTCGACTTCGGGCTGCAGATCCCCGACGTCAGCTTTCCCTTCGACGTCGGCTCGGGCGCCCAGCGCTACCAGCGGCGAAAGCTCCACTTCGGCTTCCTCGAGGTCGCGGTCGACGCCGAGCTGATCCGGCGCAGCGTCCTGGAGACCACCGGCCCCTCGCTCGAGGTGTCGGACGTCGCGCTCAACTTCCGGCAGGGCTGGCTCGAGGGCGAGGCGCGGCTGAAGGGCCCCTCGCCGGCCGGAACCACGTTCAAGGTGGCCTTCGACGCCGACGGGGAGCGGCTCGCCGTCTACCTCTACGACGTCCGGATGTACGGGTACTCGCCGGTGCCCGCGGCCACCGTTCCGCTGGTGCTGTCGCGGGCGGTGCAGAGCGCCGCCGCGCTGCCCGACCTCGAGCTCCGGGGCGCGAACGGCTTCTCGGCCCGCGTCCTGCCGCAGCTCGTCACCCTGGCCGCCGTGTCCCGCGGGTTCCGCATGCCGTCCCTCGACGGAGCGCGGCTCGCCGCGGTGGAGGTCTCGCCCCTGGGGCTCCGGCTCCGGTTCGCCTCCGGGGCGCTGCCTCCCCCGGCGCTGCTCGACGAGGAGCTGCTCCTCACGCTCGAGGGCGCCCGCGCCTTCGGCGAGGCCGAGGCGCTGGTCGCGGCCGGGAAGCTCGCCGAGGCACGCGAGGCGTACCTGCGCGGCGCCGGGGCCGAGGAGGCGCACCCCTTCGCGCTGGAGCGGCTGCTCGGCCTGCTGGTCGCCGACCCCGCCTCGCACGAGTACGCGCTCGACGTGGTCGAGACGCTGGCCCGCCGCCGCCCGGGGAGCGCCGCGCCGCTCTGGGCCGAGGCCATCGTCCGCGAGCGCCGGGGTGAGCCGGCCCGCAGCGCCGAGCGGTGGCTCGCGCTGGTGGAGCTGGCGCGGAAGCGCGGGGACGACGCGTCGGCGTTCAACGCCGCCCAGGCCGCGGCCCGCGTCGCCGAGGGTCACGCGCCGCAGATGGCGGTGAGAGCGCTGCACGCCGTCCTCGGCATCCGCCCGGACCATCTGCCGGCGCTCCGCTCGCTGGCCCGCGCGGCGGATCAGGCGCAGGACCGCGCCGGGGCGCTCCGCGCGTACCGCCGCCTGTCGGCGCTCGCCCGTGACCCGCTCGAGTCCGCCGAGGCGCACGTCCACCTCGCGCGCCTGTCCGCGCTGAGCGAGGACGACGTCGCCGGCGCCCGGCTCCACTGCGAGGCGGCGCTCAGGCTCGCGCCGGACCTGCCGCCGGCGCTCGAGCTGCTCGGCGAGCTCTGCGCCCGTGCAGGCGAACCGCTCCGGGCGCTGAAGGCCTTCGACCGGCTCCGCGACGTGGCGCTCGGGCGGCACGACCTCGGCCTGGTCGGCCGGGCCAACCTCCGCGCCGGCGAGGTCTGGGAGACGGGCCTGAAGCAGCTGGACAACGCGCTCCTCCGCTACCGCGAGGCGGTCTCGCTCCTCCCGGGCGACGTGGTGGCGCTGGTGGCGCAGGCCCGCGCCGCCGAGGGGCTGGGCCGGGTCGCCGAGGCCGTCACCGGCTACCAGCAGGCGGTGGAGCTGGCCGGTCCGTTGCCGACCGACGCCGGCGTTCGTCGCGCCGCCCACGCCGCGCACCACGCCCTCGCCGCGCTGGCCCAGAGCCGCTTCGCGGACCAGGTCCAGGCCCGCGAGCACTGGGAGGCCGCCCTGGCCCTGGTACCCGACGACGCGAGGGCGCTCGAGGCGCTGGTCCCGGCCTGGCGCGCGGCGGGAGATCCGGCCGCGCTGGCCCGGGCGCTCGAGCGTGCCGCGCCCACGGCGCAGGATCCGGTCCGCCGGGCCGCCTTCCTCGCCGAGGCCGGCGAGCTGCACCGCACCCGGCTCGCCGCGCCCGAGAAGGCGGAGGCTCTCCTCGTCCGGGCAATCGACGCCGACCCGAGGAACCGCGCCGCGCTGGAGGGCCTGGTGGCGCTGGGAGAGGCCCGGCGCGACGGGCCGCTGCTCGTCCGCTGCCTGTCGACGCTCTCCGAGCTGGCCCGCGATGGCGCCGACCGGGCGCGCTTCCTCCGCCGGCTGGCCGTCGCGGCAAAGGACCTCGCCTCGGACCTGGAGGTCGCCGCGCGCGCCCTCTCCGAGGTGCTGAGGCTCGAGCCCGACGACCTCCTCGCCTGGGGCGAGCTCTGCGCGCTCCAGCGCCGCCGCGCCGACATGCCCGGCCTGGCCACCGCGCTCGCCGCCCGGGCCCGGGTGGCCGAGGTGCAGGCGGACCCGCGCCTCGCCGCGGGTTGCCTCCGCGAGCTGGCCCAGGTGGAAGAGGCCCGGCTGGGCCGGTTCGGCGAGGCCCTGGTGGCGCTGGAGAAGGCTGCCCGCCTCGACCCGCGCCCCGAGGTGCTGCTCGAGCTCGCCGACCTCTCGCTTCGCTGCGAGCGTCCGGAGCACGCCCGCCGCGCGCTGGAGGACGTCCTGGTCACGCTGCCCCGGACCGGCTCGCCGGAGAAGCTCGCCGAGGTGCGCGCCAAGCTCGGCCAGGCCTGCGAGATGACCGGCGACCTCGCCGCCGCCGCGGCGCACTACGCCGAGGCGCTGCCCTACCGCCGCGGGGACGACGCCCTCGCCGCGCGGCTCGAGGGGCTCTACGAGAAGCTCGGCCGCTCGAAGGAGCTGGCCGAGGTGTGGGCGCTCCGGGCGCGGCAGCTGCTCGCCGAGGGACGCACCGAGGCGGCCGCCCCTCTGCTCTTCAAGGGCGCCCGGGCGCTGCTCGACTCCGGCCAGCGCGACGCCGCGCACCGGCAGCTCTACGCCGCGCTCGAGGTGGCGCCGCGCGGGCTGCTCGCCGGGCAGATCCTCGAGGCGCTCGCCGAGCTCGAGCTCTCCGCGGGGAACCGCCCCGAGGCCGCCACGCTGCTCGCGCGCCAGGCCGCGCTGATCGCCGACCCGCTCGCCGCCGCCCGGCTCTTCCTCCGCGCCGCCGAGCTGGCGAGGGGCGAGGCCCGCGAGGGTGGGCTGCTCGAGGATGCGCTCCGGCTCGACCCGGCGCTCGCCGCCGCGCGCGTCCGTCGCGCCGAGTTGCACCTCGCCCGCGAGCCGCGCCGCGCGCTGGAGGACCTCGAGGCGGCGCTCTCGCTCGCCCGCGCCAATCCGGCGGTCGTGCCGCCTGCCGAGCGCAAGCGGCTGGAGCGCCTGGCCGCGGAGAGCGCCGTCCGCGCCGGGGACCCCGAGGCCGCCCGCCGGCACCTCGCCGCCTACGCCGACGCCGCCCCCGACGACGTCGACGCGCTCCTCCAGCTCGCCGCCCTGCACCGCAGCGCGGGCGCGGTCGAGGCGCTGGCCGCGCTCCTCCTGGGCCTCTGGCCACGGCTCTCGGGCGAGCAGGCCCGCGCGGTGTGCAAGGAGCTGGTGGAGCTGTCGCTCGAGCTGCACCGGCCGAGCGAGGCGCTCGACGCGCTCCGCCGGCTGGTGGAGCTCTCGCCCGACGACGTGTGGGCGCTCGAGACCCTGGTCTCGCTCCTGCCGCCGGCCGTGCCGGGCAGCGACACCGAGGCCCTGGCGCTTCGCACCCGGCTGGTCGACCTGACCTCCGGCGCCGCGCGGGCGCACCACCGGGTGGAGCGGGCCCGGCTCCTCCGGGCCCGCGGGGACCGCGCCGCCGCGCGGGAGGAGCTCACCCGCGCCGCCGGCGAGTCGGCCGAGCCCGCGCTGCTCTGGCGCGAGGTGGCGCTGCTCGCCCAGGCCTCGGACGACGCGCCGGGCGAGGTGGAGGCGTGGCAGCGGGCGCTGGAGCGCGATGGGTCGGTCTCCGCCGAGGCCGCGCCGCGGCTGCTCGCGCTGGGCCGCGGCCTACTGGACAGCCGGCCGGACCTGGCCGAGGCCGCCCTCCGCGAGGCGAGCCAGCGCGGGGGGGCCGCCGAGGCGCTGGAGGCCTGGCGGTCCCTGTCACGCCTGGAGCGCCGCCGCGGCCGGATGGAGGCCGCCTCCGAGGCGCTGCTGCGCGCCGCCGAGCTCGCGCCCGAGCCGCTCCGCGCCGACGTCCTGCTCGAGCGCGCCGAGCTCGCCGAGGAGCGCGGGGACTCCGCCGGCGCCGCGGACAGCTACCGGCGGGTGCTCCAGCTCTCGCCCCGTCATCCGCGGGCGCTCCCCCGGCTCCGCGCGCTGCTCGAGCACGCGGCCGACTGGCCGTCGGTCGCCGAGCTGCTGGAGCTCGAGGCGGAGCGGGCCCCGCGCGAACGGGCCGCCGCGCTCTTCGCCGAGCTGGGGACGCTGCTCGATGAGCGGCTGGGTCGCGCCGACGCGGCCGAGGCGGCGCTCCGGCGGTCGGTGCAGCTCGAGCCCGACTCGCCGACGACGCTCGAGCGGCTGGTCGCCCTGCAGCTCCGCCGTGGCGCCTGGGCCGACGCTTCCCCCTTCCTCTCGCGGCTCCCCTCGCTGCTCCCGGCCGAGCGGGCCGCGGCCCTGCTCCGGCAGGCGGCGCAGCTCGCGTCCAGCGGGCTCGACGGCGCGGCGGCGCTCGCCCTCCGTCGCCAGGCGCACGGGCTGGTGCCGGCCACCGGCGACGAGCTGGCCGAGCTCGCGCTCTCGCTCTATGCCGGTGGCTCGCGCGCCGAGGCGCTCCCGCTCTTCACCGCCGTGGTCTCCGGGCTCGATCGGGGCAGCCCGCCGGCCCGCGAGGCCGAGGTGCTGCTCGCCCATGCCGACCTGCTCGCCGAGGCGGGCGAGCTCGCGCAGGCCGAGGCGACGCTGCGCCGTCTGGCGGCCCGCCCCGATGCGCCCGCGGCGGCCGTGGAGCGCCTCGCCGAGCTGCGCGCCCGGACCGACCCGCGCGAGGCCATCGAGCTGCTGGCAAGCCACCAGCTCCGCCAGCCTCCCTCGGAGGAGGTGGGGCGTGCGCTGCTGACGCTGGCCGAGAGCGCGCGCTCCGAGCTGGCGGACCCCGAGCTGGCCGAGCGCCTCCTGCTCGGCGCCGCCGCCGCGCTCCCCGAGCCCCTGCCCGCCCACCAGGCCCGCGCCGCGCTGCACCGGGAGACCGGACACACCGGTGCGCTGCTCGAGGCGCTTCAGGCCACGGCCGACCAGGCCTTCCGCCGGGGAGACTTCGCGCTCGCCTCGCGGTCGCTGGAGGAGCTCGCCGACGTCGCCACCCGGGCCGATCGCCCCGAGGACGCGCTCGAGGCGCTGGCCCGGCTCCGGACCGCGCTCGAGGGCGCCGACCGGAGCAAGGACGCCGCGGCGGTGGAGCGCCGCCGGGCGACGCTCTTCCTCGACGCGCGCGGCGATGCCACCGCGGCGAGCGCGGCGCTCGCCCGGGCGTTCGAGCTCGCTCCCGAGGTCGAGACCGCCACCCAGCTCGCCGACCTCGCGGCGCGCCGGGGCGATACCCGGGCGCGGGCAGGCTGGCTGCAGCGCAGCGTCCCGCTCCTGCCCACGGCCGAGGCCCGGGCCACCGCGCTGGTCCAGATCGCCGAGCTGCACGCCGGTCCGCTGGGAGACGAGGCCGGGGCCGAGTCGGTGGTCCGCGACGCGCTGGCCGAGGTCCCGGGCCATCCCGCCGCCGAGTCGCTGCTGGTGCAGCTGCTCGAGCGTTCGGGACGCGGCGCCGACCTCGCCGCGTACTACGTCGCCGCCGCCCGGAGCCGGACCGAGGGCGCGGCCCGGGCGCACCTCCTCCGCCGCGCCGCGGGGCTCTATCGCGGCCTCGGCAAGGACGACCAGGCGCTGGACGCGCTCTCCGCCGCGCACGGCTCTGCGCCCGCGGACACCTCCATCACCGCCGAGCTCGCCGACCTGCTCGTCTCCCGGAACCAGGACGCGGACGCCGCGCCGTTCGATGCGCTCCTGCTCCAGGCCGACCCCTTCCATCCCGTCTACCAGCGTCACGCGGCGCGGCTGGCGGCGATGGGCGATCGGATCGCGCTCGGCCGCCTCGAGGTGGCGCGGGCCGAGCGGCAGGTGGGCGCCGAGGCGGCGCGGAGCTGGCTCGGCGCGGCCGCGGCCCTGCGCGCCGGCGGACGCGAGGACGAGGCGCGCGCCGCCGAGGACCGGGCCTTCGACCACGCACCGGAGCTCGATGCTGCCTTCGCCGCGCGCCGTGCCCGGGTCGAGGGCGACGTCCGCGCCCTGGCCGAGCTCCTGGCCCAGCGCGCCCGCGCCGTTCCCACCGAGGCGCCCGCGCTGCTCGCCGAGCGCGCCGAGCTGCTCACCCGCGCCGGGGAGGCGCTGCTCGCCGCCGAGGCCTGGGACGAGCTGCTCGGCGTCCGGCCCGACGAGGTGAAGGCCCTGCTCGCCCGCGGTGACCTGGCGGCCGCCGCGGGCGGACCCACCGCCGCGCAGCCCTACGACCGCCGGGCGCTGCAGCTCGCCCCCGACCTGCCCACCGCGCAGCGCACCCGGCTCCAGCTCCGGCTGGGCAACGCCGCGCTCTCGGCCGGCGCGCTGCACGACGCCGCCGACGCGCTGGAGGCGGTGGTGGCCGCCGACCCCGACGGAGAGCGCGGGCGCGAGGCGCTGTCCCTCCTCGCCGAGGTGCACGGGCGCCGGCAGGACGCCCCGGGGCTGTTCCGCACCTCCGTCCTGCTCGCGCGCGCCGCGCGCCCCGAGGAGGCCGAGGCGCTCTACCGTCGCGCCTCCGCCCTGGTGGAGGACCCCGTCGAGGCGCTCGAGGCGCTCCTGCCGCTGGCCGAGCTCCGGCCGGCCGAGAGCGCGGTGGTGGACCGCGCGCTGGCCGGGCTGCGCGCCGTCTCCCGCCACGACGAGCTGCTCGCCCTCCTCGAGCGCGGGGCGCAGGCCTCCGGGGGCTCGCGCGCCGCCGACCTCCTGATGGAGGCGGCCCAGGTGGCGACCGAGGTGTTCCACGACGAGGCCCGCGCGCTCGCGCTGGTCGAGCGCGCCCACCAGGCCGACCCGGAGAACCTCGCCGCGCTCCGCGCCCTCGCCGAGAGCTACCGCCGCCGCCGCGAGACCGAGCCGCTGGTCGTCGTCCTCCGCGGGCTGGTCGCGGGCACGCCCCAGAGCGAGGAGTCGGCGCCGCTGAAGCTCGAGCTGGCGCGGCTGCTCCTCCAGCGTGGCGAGACCGACGAGGCCCGCGGGCTGCTCGAGCCGCTCGCCGCCGGCGGCCGCTCGGGCCCCGGGTACGCCGAGGCTCTCGAGCTGCTGGTCCCGCTCCTCGACGGCGCGGACGACGCGCTCGCCAGGTCCACCGTGCTCGCCGCCCGCGCCGAGATGGCCCAGGGCTCCGAGCGCGCCCGGCTGCTCTACGAGGCCGCACGCGCCGCGCAGCAGGCCGGGGACGAGGCGCGGGCCGCCCGGCTCGCCCGGGCCTCGGTGGCCACCGAGGCCAGCCAGGATGCGCTCCTGCTCCTGGCCAGCCTGATGCGGGACGCGAGCGAGATGGCCAAGGCGGCGGCCTCGCTCACCCAGGCCGCGCAGCTCGCCTCGCCCGAGGACCGCCCCCGGCTGCTGCTCGAGGCCGCCGACGCGTGGGAGAGCGCGAGAGACCCCGCCGAGGCCCAGGAGCTGCTCGAGCGCGTTGCCCGGCTCCACCCCGAGACGCTCGGGCCCGGCGCCTGGGCCGCGCGCTTCCTCCGGCTCGGCGCCCGGGCGCCGGCCATCGAGCACGGGTACGAGCCGCTCCTCGCCCAGGGCGCCTTCGCCCAGACGCTGGAGATCGCCGAGGCGCTCGAGGACGCGCCGCGCATCCGCCAGAGCCTGTGGGGGCTGGCCCAGGCTCCGGCCGGAGCCGAGGCGCTGCGCCGGCTGGGCAAGCAGCTCCTCCGGGAGGGCACCGGCGCCGAGCGGCAAGCCTGCGCCGAGCTCGCCGAGTCGCGCCGGGCGATGGACCTCGCGGTCGCGCTCCACCGGGCCATCCTCCTCTCGCCGGCAGCCGAGGCCTCGGACGAGGAGCGGCTTCGCGCGCTCCAGCGGCTCCAGGCGCTGGGCGAGCTGAACTCGTCGCTCCTCGAGGCGCTGGAGCGGGTCGACGCCAGCACCTCGCCGGCGCTGGTGGAGGCGCTGCTCCAGCAGCTCCGCAACCGCCGCGGCGCCGAGCGGGAGCGCGGCCTGCGCCTCCTCGCCGCGCGGGCGCCGTCCCGGGCCGCCGAGCTGTGGCAGGCGCTGTTCGAGCAGGCGCGCGACGACAATCGGCTCGAGGATGCCGCCTCGGCGCTCGCGGGCTGGGTGGAGGCCACGCCGGATCCGGTGCAGCGGGCCGGGCTCCGGGTCCAGGCCGGGGACCTGGCGCTGGCGATCGGATGGACCGACGCCGCCCGCGCCACCTGGGCCCAGGCCGCGGCCGAGGACCCGACGTCGGTGCAGGCCGCGAGCAAGCTCCTGGCCCTCACCTCGGCGGAGGCGGATCCGGCCGAGTTCGCCGAGCTGGCCGAGCGGCTGAGCTCGCTGGCCGGCGACGAGGCGCTCAACGGCCGGCAGGACGAGCTGGTGCTCGCCTACGTCCGGCTGGGCCGGGCCGCCGACGCGCTGGGCGTCCTGGCGCAGCTCCCGGCCACCGAGGGGCGGATCCGCCAGCGGGCGGAGCTCGCCGAGTCGCTCGGCCGTACGCAGGAGGCGCTCGCGCTCCGCGAGCAGCTGGCGCACACCCCCGAGGAACGCGAGGCCCTGGCGCTCGGCGCGCTCCGGGCGGGACGCCACGCCGACGTGGTTCGCATCCTCGCCCCGATGCGCTCGGCGGAGTCGCTGTCGCCCGCGTCGCGGCGCGAGTTCGCCGCCGCCCTGGCCCCGACCGAGGTGGGCGCGCCACTGGCGGTGCAGCTCTGGACGCTCCTGCTCTCGGAGAATCCGGTGGATGCCGAGGGCTGGGCGCTGCACGCCGAGGCGCTCCGGCGCTCGGGACGTCCCGAGGCGGCCACCCGCTCGGTGGCCTTCGGAAACCTCTTCGCCGGCGAGGAGACGGCCTCCGCGCCGGTCCCCGTGGAGCCCGTCGCCCGGGGGGCGGTACGCAGCTCGGTCACCCTGCCTGGCGGCGTGCTGGCAATCACCGCCGAGGAGATGCCGACCCTCCGCACCGTGCTGGAGGAGGCGCTCGCCGCGCTCGGGGCGCCGGAGGTCCAGGTCTGGCTGGATCCGGCCGGGGCCTCCGAGGCCTGGCTCTCCGGGCCGAACGACCTGGTGCTGGGCGCCGGAGCGCTCTCGGTGTTCGGTCCGCTGGAGATCAACTTCCTGGTCGCGCTCGCCCTCGCGCTCGGTGACCAGGGACAGGCGCTGACCTGGCCGGGCGAGGTGCCCGGGCTCGAGGCGGCCGCGGCGGCGGCGTTCTCCGCCGTTCCCTCTCCGGGAGCCGCGGCGAGGGTGCTCCTCTGGCTGGATCCGGTGGCGCGCGGCGCCGACGTCGACACGGTGGATCCGGCCGCGGTGCTGACCGGGAGCGCGGCGCTCGCCGCCGTGGTCCAGCGCGCGCTCCAGCTCGTGTAAGGTCAGCGGCCGATCGTGGTCCGTCCTTCGTCGCTCCTTCCGTTCGCCCTCCTCGGCGCGTCCCTCCTCGCCTGCAAGAGCGAGGTCCCGGTCCCGGGCAAGGAGCGCGTCGGGACGTTCCTGTTGCAGTCGGTGGGGGACCCGCTCCTCAACGACTGCTCACCGTTCATCCTCGACGCGGGGGTGGACGCGGGCGCGCTCGGCGGCACCTTCGTCGACGCCGGGGTCATCCTCTCGGTCACCTACAACAGGACCACCGCGCCGGACGGCGGGACGCAGGGCCCCGACGGCGGGCCCATCGAGCCGTACGACGGGGGCTACCTCACCTTCGTCGAGGGCTCGGGCTCGCAGTACGGGGTCATCGTCGGCCAGTTCATCGACGTGTCCGCCATCGCGCCGCGCGTCTTCTCGCTCTGCGGCTGCAGCGGGCTCGACCCGCCAGACATCCAGGTCGAGGAGCGGCACGTCATCGCCCTGCTCAGCGACTCGCAGGCCCGCGCGCTCGGGTCGGTGTCGACCTGCGCCTCGCCCGAGGTGCTGCTCGACGGCGGCATCCCCGCGGTGGGCGGGAGCATCACCGGCCCGCGCGACCAGAACGGCGTGTGGACCGTGCCGCTGGTCTGCGGCGTGACCGAGGAGCGAGTCCAGGTGCTCGGGGCGGCCTGCAGCGCCGAGTGCCTCTCCTGCACCCTTCGCTTCTTCATCCAGGGAAGGCCGCTCTCCCAGTGAGCGCGCCGCGGGCCGTGGTCCTGCTGTCGGGGGGCCTCGACTCGGCCACCTGCCTGGCCATGGCCCGGAGCGAGGGCTTCCTCTGCAGCTGCCTGCTGGTGGACTACGGGCAGCGGCACCGGGTGGAGCTCGAGCGGGCGCGGGTGGTCGCCCGGGTGCAGGGGGTGGAGGACGTGCGCGTCGTCCAGGTGGACCTCCGGGCCATCGGCGGCTCGGCGCTGACCGCGGACCTCGCCGTCCCGAAGGACCGGCCGGAGGCGGAGCGCGGGGCCGGCATCCCGGTGACCTACGTCCCGGCGCGCAACACGCTCTTCCTCGCCCTGGCGCTGGGGATGGCCGAGACGCTCGGGGCCACCGACCTCTTCATCGGGGTGAACGCGGTGGACTACTCGGGGTACCCGGACTGCCGGCCCGAGTTCATCCGCGCCTTCGAGGCGCTGGCCAACCTCGCCACGCGGGCGGGGGTGGAGGGCGCGCGGTTCCGGGTGCACGCGCCGCTCTCGGGGATGCGGAAGGCGGAGATCATCCAGGCCGGCGTGCGGCTGGGCGTGGACCATGGGCTCACCCACAGCTGCTACGACCCGGACCCGGCAGGCCGGGCCTGCGGGCGCTGCGACAGCTGTCTCATCCGCCGCGACGGCTTCCGGGCGGCCGGGGTGCCGGACCCGACGCGGTACGCGCCGTGAGCCGGTCGCTCCTCGTCGCCCTGGCGGGGCTCGCGCTCGGCGGCCGGGATGCGGGGGCTCCCGGAGGCCTGGTGGAGGCGAGCGCGCGGGTCCCGGGCCTGGTGGTCGAGCTGCGCTACGCGACCGAGGAGAACTTCCTCGGCAAGGCGGTGTACCCCGAGGGGGCGCGCTGTCTCCTGCTGGCCGGGGTGGCCGAGCGGCTGGCGCAGGCAGCGCGGACGCTGGAGGCGCACGGGTACCGGCTGAAGGCCTGGGACTGCTACCGGCCGATCCACGTGCAGTGGGCGATGTGGAAGCTCGTCCCGCGGAGAGGGTACGTGGCGGACCCCCACACCGGCAGCAACCACAACCGGGGCGCCGCGGTGGACGTGACGCTGGCCACGCCCGAGGGCGAGCCGGTGGAGATGCCCACGCCGTTCGATACCTTCGGCCCGGCCGCGCACCACGGGAGCAGCGCCGGAACGCCGGAGGCGCGGGCGAATCGCGAGACGCTGCGCCAGGCGATGGTGCAGGCGGGCTTCCGCGCCAACCGGATGGAGTGGTGGCACTACGACGCCCCCGAGGGCCGGGGCGCCCCGGTGCTCGACGTGCCGCTCGGGCCCGCCGACTAGCCCGGAGAGGCCCCGGTGCCACTAGGCTGCGCCGGTGCTCGAGGTGCTCAGGTCCCATCCGGTGGCGGTGGCCGTCCACCTGCTCGGGGTCATCCTTGCCTTGCGCGTCCTGGTCACCCGGCGGACCCCGCAGAGCCTGATCGCGTGGATGCTGGGGCTGCTCGCCCTCCCCTGGGTGGCGATCCCGCTCTTCCTGCTCTTCGGGGCCCGCAAGCTGCCGCGAAAGGTGCGCGGAAAGCACGCTCCGCTCCTGCCGCCGGGCGGGCACGCGGCGCTGCCGGACGGACATCCGGCGGCCGACGTGCCGCGGGTGCTCCGGACCGAGGGAGTCCCGGGGGTGCGCGACGGGAACGCCTTCGAGCTCCTGGGAACCGGCGAGCGCGCCTACGCGGCCCTGCACGCGGCCATCGCCGCCGCCCGGCGGAGCATCGACCTCACCGTGTTCATCCTCGGCGACGACGAGGTGGGCTGGGGCATGCTACGCGCGCTGGCCGACCGCGCGCGGGCCGGTGCCCGCGTCCGTGTGCTGATCGACGGCGTGGGCTCGCGCAGCATCCGCCGGCGGGCCGGGCGCGAGCTGAGGGCCGCGGGAGGCGAGCTGCGGGTCTTCATGCCGCTCCTCCACGCGCCGCTGAAGGGGCGCACCAACCTCCGGAGCCACCGGAAGGTCGCGGTGTTCGACGGGCGCCGGGTCTTCATGGGCGGGATGAACCTCGCGCTCGACTACATGGGGCCCACCCCGAGACCCGATCGCTGGCGGGACCTGGCGTGCCTTCTCGAGGGACCGGTGGCGAGCGACGCCGAGCAGCTCTTCGCCGCGGACTGGGCGTTCGCCGGGGGGCAAGAGCTGGGTCCGGCCGAGGTCCCGCCGCCGGCGGGGAGCGCGGTGGTGCAGCTCGTGCCCAGCGGCCCGGAGATGAAGACCGACACCTTCTACGACGCGCTGCTCACCGCGCTGTACTCGGCCCGGAGCCACGTGGCGTGCGTCACGCCCTACTACGTCCCGGACGACGTGGTGCAGCACGCCTTCGTCCTCTGCGCCCGCCGCGGCGTGCGGACCGAGCTGGTGATGCCCGCGCGCTCCAACCACGCGCTCGCCGACAACGCCCGGCGCGGGCTGGTGGCCGAGCTGGCCGAGGCCGGGGTGGTGCTCCACTGGTACGGCCGGATGGTGCATGGAAAGGCGATGGTGGTCGACGACGCCGTCGCCTACCTCGGCTCTCCCAACCTCGACATGCGGAGCTTCTTCCTCAACTACGAGGACGCGCTGCTCCTGTACTCGCCGCCGGAGATCGCCGCGGTCCGAGGGTGGATCGCCGCGCTGGCGGACGAGAGCTCCACGACGCAGAGCCCACCCAGCCGGCGCTGG
This sequence comes from uncultured delta proteobacterium, assembly GCA_963776345.1. Lineage (GTDB taxonomy): Bacteria > Myxococcota > Myxococcia > Myxococcales > Myxococcaceae > RPRB01. The sequence goes on from CAVZMH010000007.1 coordinate 53,371, forward strand.
TGGCTCATCGAGGACTTCGCCCGGTTGATGGCACCGGAGCTCTGAGCGGCGCTCTTCCTCCTGGACTCCCGCTCCGAGGAGCTCGATCATCGGAGCCTGCAGCGCGGACAAGGGGGGTTCCATGCGTGCATCGTTCCTCTGGGTTCTCTCGGCCGCGCTGGCCCTCGTGGCGTGCGGCAACGAGGAGCCTCCCTGCGAGGCGCCCGATGGTTGCCTCGCCATGAGCCGGATCGCGGGCTCGTGCCAGTGCCTCGACTGGAAGGTCGTCTCGGACGAGATCGTGCCCCTGAAGTTCCTGGTGACGGGCGTGCTCGCCACGCCGCCGGGAAACCAGAGCGGGGTGTCCTACGGAGACGCCTCGCTCATCGGCCCCGGGAACCCGCCGGGCAAGTCGCAGCTCGGGACGCGGCTCCGGGCCGTGCTCCGGGACGCATCGGGCAAGCGCACCGTCCTCTCGGCGGAGGTGCCGAGCGTCGCGGGGCAGGGGCAGTACACGCTGACGGCGCTCGGTGGGACGACGCTCGCGGTCGGGATGGCGCCCGGGAACGGCATCGGCCTGGGGAACGTCCTGGACATCTACCCGCCGACCGCCCACCGGGTGATGGTCTGGGTGAATCCGGCGCTACGGATCGTCCGGGACGCCGGCGGACACATGCGCGGCATCTGGGGGTGGAGCGGAACCTGCTTCTGGCCCGAGGGAGCGAGTGGAGGCTCCGGGACGTGCTCGGCGCCGAACGTGTTCATGGTCACGCTCGATCGAGATCGCCGGGAACGTCGCAGAACCCTTTCCCGTGGGAGGCCGCGTTCCTGGGCACGCTCACGCAGTCCGAGCGCGCCGCGATCCTCGCGTACGACGGGCTCTCGGGGGTCCCGTTCTTCCCGACGGCTGCCCGAGCTGGACGCGGATCCGCGGTTCCTTCGCCTCGCGGAGGTGAACGTCGATCCCCTCGGGTCACACTTCCCGGACCCGGTCCAGTGGACTCCCTGTTCCTCGGTGGCGAGGGATGAGGACTTCCCGGTGCTCGCCACGACGGAGATCCCGCTCTCGGCCACGGAGAGCGTGCTGATCGAGCACAGCTGGCTGTCGACGACGCTGGACTGCACGACCCAGACACTGGGCCTCTTCGCGGGGACGAGCACTCCCGGATGCCAGCTGGACGCGATCGCCTACGTGGACCGGATGTTCGGGACCCTGGCGTTTCTGCCCGTCGGCAGCCGGGCGGCGTGCACCGTTCCCTGAGCCGCGGACCTCCAGCGTCCGGTGACGGCCGTGCGCGTGGATTTGCCGCACCCCGGCTAGACTGCGGCCGCGTGAAACACTTCGCGATGCTCGTCGTTGCCGGCGTGTTGCTCCTCGCATCCGTGGCGCTGGCCAAGCGCGTGGCCCCACCCGAGGTGAAGCCGCTCGTGCACCAGGGCGTCACGTATCGCGCGGGTCACGCCAGGGACGCGCACGGGAACCGGGGCACGGTGGAGGCCGTGGATGCGAGCACCGGGAAGCGGCTGTGGATCGTCACCGTGTACGAGATCCCCTACAAGGCGGGGCTCGAGACCGACGTGCAGGACGTGTTCATCAAGAGCCTCGCCATCGACGACGGGTGCTTGCGGGTCACGGACGAACGCGGCAAGAGCTACTGCGTCGAGCGCGAGACGGGTGCGGTGCACCGGGTGATCTCGCCGCACGACGCTGGCGTCTGAACGCGGCTCGGCGGGCGGCCACGAGCACCTCGGCGGGCAGAAGCCGGACGTCGAGCGAGGCATGCAGCCGGCCTCGCCAGATGTGACTCGTCCTCGAGCGTCGATGCGCGGGGCCGACTCCGTGCTCCCGGTCGTCGCGCCCGAGCCCGAACGCCTGGGTCAGCCGGCGTCGGGACCCTCCGTGGCGGCGCTCCTCTCGGCGGCGAGGAGCGCCCGCTTCCGTTCCGGCCCCCAGCGGTAGCCGGAGAGGCTCCCGTCGGAGTGCACGACGCGGTGACAGGGGACTGCGAGCGCGACCGGGTTCATGGCGCAGGCCCGCGCCACCGCCCGGGCCGCCGTCGGATGCCCGACCGAGCGCGCCACCTCGGCGTAGCTCGCGGTGCTCCCGCTGGGGATGGCCCGCAGCGCCTGCCACACCTGGCGCTGGAAGGTGGTCGCCTGGACGTCGAGCGGCAGCCGCTCGGCGCCGGAGCGCTCCCCCAGCGCGGCGGCCGCGGCGCGGAGCCGGGCATCCGACCCGGGCGTGGCCCGCTCGAGCTCGGCGGCGGGGAACTCGGAGCGGAGCAGCGCCTCGAGCGCGCCCGCGCTCTCGCCGAAGGCCACCCGGCACATCCCGCGCTCGGTCCGCGCCAGGAGCAGCGCCCCGAGGGGGGTGTCGAGCACCGTCCAGAGGATGCGCAACCCCGCGCCCCCCTTCCCGTACTGCGCCGGGCTCATCCCCATCTGCTGGCGCGCCGCCGCGTACGCCCGCCCTGCCGAGCCGTAGCCCGCCTCGAGCCAGGCCTCGGTCACCGGGCGGCCGGCGCGCAGCTCCGCCTTCCAGCGCTCGAGCCGCGCCGCGGCGACGAACTCCTTGGGCGAGAGGCCGGTGTGCTTCTTGAAAGTCTTCTGGAGGTGCGCCGGGCTGAAGCCGGTCACGCTGGCGAGCGCGTCCAGCCCCGGGGGAGACTCGAGGTCGGCGACCAGGAGCGCCTTCACCTTCTCCACCAGCGCCTCGGCCGGGCGCTGATCCAGCTCGGGCCGGCAGCGCTTGCAGGCGCGGTAGCCCTGTCGCTCGGCGGTGGCCGCGTCGGCGAGGAAGCGCACGTTCTTCCGGAGCGGGCGCCGCGCCGGGCAGGTGGGCCGGCAGTAGATGCAGGTCGTCTCGACGGCCACGACGAAGCGGCCGTCCGCGCCGGGGTCGCGCCGGACGAACGCCTCCCAGCGGCCGTCCTCGGGGTCGTCGTGCACCATCTCCAGAGAATGCAGGTCCATTCGGGTCCTCGCACGTCGTTGATGGCCCTGGAATAGCCCCGGCTGCGCCTCGGCCGCGTGCCGGCTCCTGCGCTGGATGTGCGGGAGCGAAGGAGCGGGCCTGGAGGCAGGTAACGAGGTAGGTAACGAGGTGTTTGACACCTCGAAAAGTCGAGTGTTCTCAGTGAGCTTCCGCCCGGCGGGCTACCCGAAGAAGACCCGGGCCACGTCGAAGTACTCGGCCGGAACGCGCTTGAGCGTCCGGGTCGCGTCGGCGAGCGCGACGCTGGTGACCTCGTTCCCGCGCAGCGCCGCCATCCTCCCGAACTCGCCCCTGGCCACCATGTCGCAGGCGTGGACGCCGAAGCGGGAGGCGAGCACCCGGTCGTGCGCGGTGGGGGTGCCGCCACGCTGGATGTGGCCCAGCACCGACACCCGCGTCTCGAACCCCGTCCGCCGCTCGAGCTCCTGCGCCACGAACTGGCCCACGCCCCCGAGCCGCACCCGCCCCGCCTCGTCGAGCGCGCCCGAGGTGACCACGTGCTCCGGCTCGTCGGCGGTGGCGCGGATCTTCGTCCCCTCCGCCACCACCACGATGCTGAAGCTCGTCCCGCCGGCGTAGCGCCGCTTCAGCTGCTCGGCCACCGCTGCCAGGTCCGCCGGCTCCTCGGGGACCAGGATGACGTCTGCGCCCCCGGCGATCCCCGCATGGGTGGCGATCCAGCCGACGTGGCGGCCCATCACCTCCACCACGATGACCCGCTTGTGCGACTCGGCGGTGCTGTGCAGCCGGTCGATGGCCTCGGTGGCGATCGACACCGCGGTGTCGAAGCCGAAGGTGTAGTCCGTGCCGTTGAGGTCGTTGTCGATGGTCTTGGGGATCCCCACCACCGGGAGCCCGTGCTCGTACAGCCGGGCCGCCGCCGAGAGCGTGCCCTCGCCCCCGATGGCCACCACGGCCTGGATGCCGTGCCTCGCGGCGTTCGCCAGCACCTTCTCCGCGCCGCCCTCGACCGTGAACGGATTCACCCGGCTCGTCCCGAGGATGGTGCCGCCCCGGTGGAGGATGCCCGCGGTGTTCTCGCGGGTGAGGGTGAAGATGCGATCCTCGATGAGGCCCTTCCAGCCGTCGCGGAGACCCACCACCTCGAACTGGTGATTCTGGGCCCGACGGACGACGGCGCGGATGACGGCATTGAGACCGGGGCAGTCGCCTCCACCGGTCAGCACGGCGATTCGCATGGAGTGGGGCGCAGTCTGGCCCGGCCGGCAGCGAGCGCCAAGGGCCTCGCCGAGCTAGCGCGCGGAAGCGGACCCTCGCTCGGCCAGCCCCGGGACGGCCAGCCGGGGAGCGTCCCCGGCGAGGGCGGAGGCGCCGAGCAGCACCGCCGCGAGCCAGACCGCGTCCGCGAGCAGCAGGTGGACCAGCTGCATCCACACCGGCGCGAGCAGCACCAGATTGACCATCCCGGCGGTGAGCTGGAGCACCACCAGCGTGGCCAGGGCGATGGCGGCGCGCCGGATGGGGCGCCCCGGACGCAGCAGGCTCGAGACGGCGGCCGTCGCCAGGAGCAGCGTGCCGACCGCGACCGCCAGGAGCGGATGGAGCACCCGCAGCCGGAGGAGCACGTGCGCGCCGCCTGCCATGTCCTGCCGGAACCCCTCGGCCAGCGAGCGCGCGGGGAAGAGCGTGTCCCCGAGCGCGGCGATGGCACCGCTGACGCCCAGCACCAGGAGGCCGAGCAGCGCCGCCGGGACCAGCACGCCGACCGCTCCCTGTTCCCGGAACCGCGGGCTCGCCGTGCCCCCGGCCCACGCGCCGGTCAGCGCCACCACCGCGAGCAGGAAGAAGGTGTTGACGAGATGCAGGCACATCACCACCGCGCGGGTCAGCGAGTCGTCGGTCCCGGTGAGCCGCAGGAGCACCAGCGCGGCGCCGATCGCCCCCTCGAGGAGGATGGCGACCACCCCGAGCGCCGCCCCGGCGCGGACCCGGTGCCGGCGCGGGAAGGCGACGAAGCCCCACGCCGCCCATCCGATGACCGCCAGGGTGACCAGGGCGCTCGAGACCCGATGACTGAACTCGATGAGGGTCTCGAGGGCCGGAGCGCGGGGCAGCACCTGGCCGTTGCAGACCGGCCAGTGCGCGCCGCAGCCCGCGCCGGACCCGGTGGCCCGCACGAACGCCCCCCACACCACCACCGCCAGGAGGAAGGCGACCAGGCCCCAGGTTGCACGCGCGAAGCGGCCGTTCACCATGACGACCGCGCTGCTTAGCAGCAGCCGCGGGTTGCTGCCATGCTGCCCGGTGCCCGAACACGGGGAGGGAGGCTCATGAGCTTCGAGGTCCGGACAGACAGCCTTCCGGGAACGGCCACCGCGCTGGGGTGGGCGCGAGGCCATACCGTGGTCATCGACCGCCCGGCGGACGGCGGGGGCCAGGACCTCGGCTTCAACGGCGCCGAGCTCATGCACCTCGCCGTCGCGGCCTGCGTCTCGAACGACCTGTTCCGCGAGGCGTGGGCGCTCGGCCTCCGGCTCACCCGGGTGGCGGTCACGGCGCGAGGCGAGTTCACCGGCTCACCGCAGGTCTCGTCCGGAATCGGCTACTCGGTCGAGGTCTGGGGAGACGCCCCGGACGCCGTGCTCCGGGAGCTGGTGTCGCGGGTGGACGCCATTGCCGAGATCCCCAACTCGCTCCGGCAGGGGACGGTGGTACGGCTCTCGGAGGCGACCGTGCATCGCACCGATGGCGCCCCGGCGGCGGACCCGGCCCCGCGCACCTCGGGGGTCTCCGGGTGAGTCTCGCCCGGCTTCGCGGGGAGACGGTCGACGTCCGGCTCTGGACTCCGGTGGAGCAGGTCGAGTCCCAGGCGCTCACCCAGCTCCGCAACATCGCCAGCCTCCCCTGGGTCGCTCACGTGGCGGTCATGCCCGACGTGCACTTCGGGAAGGGCGCCACCGTGGGCTCGGTCATCGGGATGCGCGGCGCGGTCTCGCCCGCGGCCGTCGGCGTGGACATCGGCTGCGGCATGGGCGCGGTGCGGACCAGTCTCACTACGGAGGACCTGCCGGAGAGCCTGCGCGGCATCCGCTCGGACCTGGAGGGCGCCATCCCGGTCGGTTTCGCCGCGCACGACGAGGTCGCGAGGCCGGAGGACCCGCGCCTCCGCGCCGAGGTGAAGGAGATGCTCGACGGCTTCGACGAGCTCGACCGCTCGGTGAAGGACCTGCGCACCCGGGCGGGGAGGCAGCTCGGCACGCTCGGCGGCGGGAACCACTTCATCGAGCTGTGCCTCGACACCGAGAGCCGCGTCTGGCTGATGCTGCACTCGGGCTCGCGCAACATCGGCAAGACGCTGGCCGAGGTGCACATGGCCCGGGCCCGCAAGCTGAAGCACAACCGCGCCCTGGCCGACCCGGACCTGGCGGTGTTCCTGGCCGGCACCGAGGAGATGGCCGCCTACCGCCGGGACCTCGAGTGGGCGCAGCGGTACGCCATGCTCAACCGACGGCTGATGTTCGACCTCTATGTGCAGGTCGTCCGCCGTCACTTCCCGGAGGTCCGGCTCGACGAGCCGGTGCTCTGTCACCACAACTACGTCGCCGAGGAGACGCACCACGGCGAGCAGCTGCTGGTGACGCGGAAAGGCGCCATCTCCGCCAGGGCCGGACAGCTCGGCGTCATCCCCGGCTCGATGGGGACGCGGAGCTACATCGTCCGGGGCCTGGGGAACGCCGAGTCGCTGCACTCGGCGTCACACGGCGCGGGGCGAAAGATGTCCCGCGGCGAGGCCAAGCGTCGGTTCAGCGTGAAGGACCTCGCCGAGCAGACGGCGGGCGTGGAGTGCCGGAAGGATGGCGGGGTGCTCGACGAGATTCCCGGCGCCTACAAGCCCATCGAGCAGGTGATGGAGTACCAGAGGGACCTGGTGGAGATCGTCGCCGAGCTGAAGCAGGTGCTCTGCGTGAAGGGCTGAGACGCCGGCAGGTCGCGAGCACCACGGATGCCCGCTCCGGCGAGGCTCGGGGTGAGGGGCGTCATGGCAGCGAGCCACGCGACCTTCGAGCGGTGTGCTGGAACGTTCCGGGCGCGACCGGGGGGACCGAGCCCAGAGCAATCGTGGACATAGCAACTTCGCATGTCAGAGTCCGCGAGTCTGGACTCCATCGGCACTCCAACCCCTTGAAGCTTCAGGGTGCGGGTCCGCGGCATCGGGGAGCGGCAACGCCGAAGTTGCTATGTCCACGATTGCTCCGGAGCCGGTCGCCCCCGCGCCGGCCAGGTGGGCCGAGCGCAGCGTCTCGGTCCCGACAAGGGGACCGAGCGTAGAGTCTCGCTCCCCGGGGCGTGGGGATGTGCCCCCTGAGGACCGCCCTCCCGGAGGCCCCTGGAGGAGAGACAGGCGGTCGCGGATCGTGGGGCGCGAGGATGGAGCTGACGGCCGAGATGTCTCGACGGATCGAGGAACGCATCGACGCGTTCGTCGCCTCGGAGGAGTGGCACCCGGACCTCCGGAACCTCGCGGCCCGGCTCCGCGCGCTCCCGCTCTACTCCGACGTCGGAGGGTGCATCGCGCTGCGAGGCGATGGAGAAGTGATCCTCGTCGACCCGGACTACGATGGGTCAGACTCCCCCGCGAGCAGGAGGTGGGCGCTCGACGGAGGGTGGCCGGAGCGCGTGTTGCGGAGCGGGTGTCAGCGCCACCCCGAGCTCGTGGACGTCCTCGAGGTGGCGCTGAGGCGCTGACCCCGCGAGCTCGGAGCTCTCAGAACCGCCCGGCGACCATCAGGCCGGCATGGCCGTCCGGCCCGAACGTCGGCACGACCGAGACCTTCCCCACGCTGGTGGAGCGTGGCGGGGCCGGAGCCGGGGCGCTCGACAGCTCGTAGCCCAGCACCGCACCGGCGAGCATCAGCGGCGGGCCGAACCACATCAGCCGGCTGGCGCTCCCCTGACCGATGGCCAGCGCCGCGCCCGCGCCGAGCGCCTCGCCGAACCAGCTCACCCAGGGCGAGCCGCGCGCGTCGAAGTACGCGCCGGTCAGCGGCACCCCCGCGGCGACGGCGAGCCCGAAGCCCGAGAGGAGCCCAGCGGCGACGGTTCCCTCCGAGCAGGTGTCGTGCACCGACAGCGAGCCGACGCAGCCCAGGTAGCCGCCGAGCGCGCCAGCCAGCGTGCCCGCGGCGCCCGCGACCAGCACCTCGGAGACCACGCGGACGGTGCGCGACGCCCGCGGCGCCCGTGGCTCGGCGACCGTGCTCACGGTGCTGTCGCCCTCCAGGGTCGGTCCGACGGCCAGCAGCGGGTGCTCGACCGCCTCGGAGCCCGCGCGCGGGACGTCTCCGGGAGGGGCGGCGAGGAGGATGGCGGTGATGGCGAGCAGGCTGCTCATCGCTCGCGAGCTCCCCGGGGCGGGACTGACGGCCCGTGCGCGCCGGCCCTGCTCTCGCGCAGCCCACCGCATAGCAGACTGCCCCCGTCTCTCACAGCCCTGGGACACCGGCACAGGGTGTCCCACACCCCGGCGACACCGGGTCAGCCGGAGAAGGGAAGCGCCTCGACCCTGGCCTCGCCCGCTCCGGCCGCCAGGGCGAGCTGGGTGCCGGGCAGGGCGACGTCCCGGTGCGCGTAGCCGAGGCCGATGGCCCCGAAGCGCGGGCTCCGGACGGCCGACGTCACCCAGCCCACCCGGCGGTCGCCGGCGAACAGCTCGGTCCGCGGCGCCGGCAGCGCGCCTCCGTCCCCCCCGAACCGCAGGCCCACCAGGTGCCGGTTCACGTGCCCACGGAAGGTTGCGCGGGCGATGACCTCCTGCCCGATGTAGCAGCCCTTCTGGTAGTGGATGGCGCGCTCGAGGTTCGCCTCGAGCGGGATGGTCTTCTCGTCCATGTCCGCGCCGAACCGAGGGGTCCCTCGCTCCACGCGGAGCACCTCGAGCGCGGCGAACCCCACCGGCGTCGCACCGCCCTCGAGCAGCCGGTCGAACACCGGGCCGAGCGCGTCGACGGGAACGAGGAGGTCCACCCCGGGCAGGAGCAGGCCCTGGGGCATCGCCCAGGCCGTGGTTCCGCCGGCCTCGAACGGCCGGAGCGCCGCGCCTGCCGGAGGACCGAGCCCGAGCACCCGGGCCGCCACCGCCTCGGCCTCGGGGCCGACGACCGAGAGCTGGCCGAACGAGGTCGCTTCGGACAGCTCGGCGTCCTCGCTGATGAGGTACCGCTCGAGCGTGCCGAGCAGCACCGGCCCGTACCCGGGCTCGGTGAGCAGGAGGAGGTCGTCCGGGCGCTTCACCACCCGTGCGTCGGCGACCATCGCTCCCTTCGCGGTGAGCAGGGCCGCGTCGGCCACCGACCCCGCGGGGAGCCCCTCCACGTCCTGGGTCACCATCCCCTGGAGGAAGCTCACCCGGTCCGGGCCGGTCAGGCGGACGACCTCGCGGGCCGAGACGTCGACCAGCGCCGCGCCGGTGCGCAGCGCCCGGTCCTCGTCGTGGCCAGGGGTGCGCTCGACCACCTCCCGGCCCTTCAGCTCGCCGAGGGTGGCGCCGAGGGCGACATGCCGGTCGTGGAGGGGAAGCAGAACCATGGACCGCAGCTATATAAGGGTCCCGTGAAGGTCCAGCACCTCCCCGACATCCGCGGCTTCTCGGACGCGAAGCTCCAGAAGCACAACCTCTTCACCACCCCGCGCTTCTTCCTCGACGTCTACTGCCTCCGCCCGGGCCAGGCCCAGATGCCCCATGCCCACGCCGGGTCGGACAAGGTGTACCTGGTCCTCGAGGGTCGTCCCACGGTCGAGCTCGACGGCGAGAGCCGGGAACTGCGCGAGGGGGATGCGGTGTTGTGCCCCGCGGGCTCCTCGCATGGTGTGCGGAACGGCGGGGCGACCGACGCGCGGGTGCTGGTGCTGATGACCCCGCTCCCGGAGAGGACATGAAGAAGCGGGCGAAGCAACCGGTGGAGACCGTCCGGGCCTGGGCGCCGTGGACGCTGCTCGGCCTCGGGCTCGCCGAGGTCGGGCTCTCCGTCTTCCAGTGGATCGAGCTGCGCACCGTCCAGGCGGGCGGCACGGCCGTCTGCAGCGTCAACGCCACGGTGAACTGCGAGACGGTGTGGACCAGCCCCTTCGCCCAGCGTCTCGGGCAGCTGACCGGGTTGCCGGTGGCCGGGCTCGGCGTGATCTGGGGACTCGCGGCGGCGGCATGCGCGGGGGCCCTGCTCTGGCGCGCGCGCAGCGGCCGCGCCCTGCGGCCCGCGGTCCTCCCGGTGCGGACCGTGGGGGTCGTCGCTGCGCTGGTCTGCATCACGCTGATCGCCGGCTCGATCAGCGCCGGCGCGCTCTGCCTCACCTGCCTCGGGACGTATCTCCTGGTCCTGGGGTACGCAGGGGTGGCGCTGGGAGCGCTCCCAGGGGCGCTGCAGCCCGGCGCCGGCGAGTGGACGCGCGCCATCGGACTGCCGGCCACGGTGACCGCGGTGACCTGGCTCGCGCTGCTCCTGCTCGGGCCCTCCCACTCCGGCGGCGCGCTCCCGCCGAAGAGCGCGGGCAAGGGCGGCAGCACCAGCCGGGAGGTCTCGCAGTTCCTCGCCAGCCGCCCCGAGTCGGAGAAGCAGGCGCTCTCGGACGCGCTGGCCCGCTTCGCCCGGACGCCTGCCCCGGCCCCGGTGAACGTGCTGCCGCAGGCGCGGGTGCTGAAGGGCCCGGCCGATGCGCCGGTGCACCTGGTCGAGTGGACGGACATCCTCTGCCCGCACTGCCGGCACCTGAACGACTCGCTCGAGGAGCTCCACCAGGCGGTGCCCCCCGGCAGGCTGGCGGTCGAGCCGCGGCAGTATCCGCTCGACGGCGCGTGCAATCCCGACGTGCCGCAGAAGGGCGACGGGCTCCGCTGCGCCGGCTCCCTGGCCCTCATCTGCCTGGAGCAGGTGCCGGACTTCTGGACGCTGCGGGACAAGCTGTTCGCCGCCCAGAAGACGCTCACCCGGGAGTCCCTGCTGCAGATCGCCAGCTCGGGCTCGATGTCGCGCGGCCAGCTGGAGACGTGCATCGCCAGCCCCGAGGCGGCCGCCAGGCTCCAGGACGACATCCGCTACGCCGGGCTCTACAACCCGACCGGCACGCCCATCGTGGTGATCAACGGCAAGCCGGCCTTCCCCTCCCCGGTGTTCCTGTACGCGCTGACCATGGCCAGCGGCGACCCCACCGCGCCGGTGCTGACCTCGGCGCTCCCTCCGGCCCGACGGTCGGGCGTTCCGCAGTGAGCAAGAAGAAGGGCTCGGGCCCCGTGGCCGATCCCCCGAGGCTGAACGCTCCGTTCGCCGGGCTCGCCTCGCTCCGGGAGTCGCTCCCCGCGCAGGAGCGGCCGCCGCCCATGGCACCCGAGTCCGCGAAGGGCCCGTCCCGGGCGGTCGTCCGCTACGAGCGCAAGGGCCGCGGCGGCAAGGAAGCCACGCTCATCGAGCAGCTGACGCTCTCCCCTCGCGAGCGCGCCGAGTGGCTGCTGGCGATGAAGCAGGCCCTCGGGTGCGGCGGGACGCTGGAGGGCGAGGCGCTGGTGCTTCAGGGAGACCAGCGCCCCCGGGTCCGCGCCTGGCTCGAGGGGCGTGGCGTGTCGCACATCTCGGTGGGCTGAGCGAGCGGACGCGGCGTCGCGGCGTCACGCCTCGGGCGCGTCGGTCTGCTGCTGCCACCGGGGTCCCGTGTTCTCCACGAGCCAGCCAAGCGCCTCGGGCACCCCGCGGGCCATCGCCACCGCCGCGCCGAGGACCAGCACGGCGAGGCCGAGCGCCGCGGGCATCGAGAGCTGGCGCTCCCACTGCGTGGCGAGGCCCTCGTCGCCCGCCCAGCCGTAGAGCAGGACCAGGTGTGCCACGTACACGCCGAGCGAGCCCCGGCCCAGCGTCACCAGCCCGGGCATCCGCCACACCGCCGCGGCGGAGAGGAGGCCGAGGGCGAGCATCGCCTCTCCCATCCGGTAGAAGGCCGGCCAGGGCGAGGCCGGTGCCCACTCCTCGAGCCCGGTCCACTCGAGCAGGAGCAGCAGCAGCCCGCCCGCCAGCAGGAGCGCCATCGTCCGGTGCCGGCGCTCCGGGAGCGCGGCGACCAGCAGCGAGAGCGTGCCGCCGAGGAAGAAGAAGGCCGCCCAGGGGACGAGGGGGAAGTGGGCCTCGGGATGGCCCAGCAGCCCACGCCAGAGCCAGCCGGCATCGAGTCCGACCGGCCAGCTGACCGTGGCCACGAAGGGAATCCACAGCGCGAGGGTGCCCATCGCGCCGACGCGGCCCACCGGGCGTGGGAGCAGGCTGGTGAGCAGGACCCCGGCGACGATGCACCAGCCGATGCAGGGCAGGGCGTCGAAGGCGAGGAGGTGCGGCCAGAGCGTGCCCTCGGCCGCCATGGCCTGGGCGGCGGAGAGCCCCGGCCAGTGCAGCCCGTACCCGAGCGCGAGGACCAGCGCCGCCCTGCGGAGACGGCGCCCCACGGTGTCCGCATCCGCCGACCGGAGCGAGGCGACCAGCGCCCAGCCCGCCACCACCAGGAACAGCGGCGCGGTCAACCCCCGAAAGGACCAGTACAGGGTCACCAGCGGCGCGTCGCGGACGCGATCCTCGAGCGTCAGGTTCAGCGTGTGTCCGAACACCATGGCCACGACCGAGACGCCGCGGACGGCGTCCAGCCATGGATCGCGACGAGCGCGGAGAGAACCGGGAAGGGTCGGCGGGCTCACGAGCGAGGATGTCTCCCGGCGAGAGCAGACACCGGGGCGCACCGGGGGTTGCGACCGGTGCCGCTCCTGCAACCGGGGTTCTGGAGCTACAGCCCGGCGATCACCGCGTCGGTGAAGTCCTTGGTCGTCGCGGTCCCGCCGAGGTCGCCGGTGCGGACCCGTCCCTCGGAGTAGACGCGCATCAGCGCCCGGTCGAGCCGGCGCGAGGCCTCGGTGAGCCCCAGCCAGTCGAGCATCATCACCGCGGACATCATCAGCGCGGTGGGGTTGGCGAGGTTCTTCCCGGCGATGTCGGGCGCGGTGCCGTGGACGGCCTCGAAGACCGCGGTGCGCTCGCCGATGTTGGCGCCGGGGACCACGCCCAGGCCGCCGACCAGGCCGGCGCAGAGGTCGGAGATGATGTCTCCGTAGAGGTTCTCCATCAGCAGCACGTCGTAGCGCTCGGGGTTGCGGACGAGCTGCATGCACATGTTGTCGACGATGACCTCCTCGTAGGTCACCTCGGGATAGTCGCGCGCCACCTTGCGGCAGCAGTCGAGGAAGAGGCCGTCCGAGAGCTTCATGATGTTGGCCTTGTGGACGGCGGTGACCTTCTTCCGGCCGTTCTTCCTCGCGTAGTCGAAGGCGTAGCGGGCGATGCGGCTGCTGGCCTTCTCGCTGATGATCTTCAGGCTCTCCACCACGCCGGGGACGACGATGTGCTCGAGGCCGGTGTAGAGGCTCTCGGTGTTCTCGCGGACCACCACCAGGTCCACGTTCTCGTAGCGGGTGCGCACGTTGGGGACGGAGCGGACGGGGCGGAGCGCCGCGTAGAGGTCCAGCCCCTTGCGCAGGGCCACGTTGGCCGAGGGGAGGCCGGCGCCGATCTGCGTGCCGGTGGGCCCCTTGAGGGCCACGCCGTTCTTGAGCACCGAGTCCAGCGTCTCGCGAGGCATGTTGGTTCCGTACTTGCTGATGACCTCCGACCCGGCGTCGCAGTGCTCGAACTCCAGCGGGACGTGGAGGGCCTCCAGCACCCGGACCGTCGCCGCCATCACCTCGGGGCCGATCCCGTCGCCGGGGATGAGGGAGACCTTGCGTTGTTCCGTCATTGGCCCTCTCTACCGCAACTCCCGCGTTGTCAGGGGTGGTAGCGTCCGGTCTCCGTTCGATCGAGCATGGACGCCCGGGTGCTCCAGCGCCTGCGCCGCAAGGTTCAGCGCGGCGAGCGCCTCTCCGAGGCGGAGATGCGACGCCTGCGCACCGCGGCCGACGTGGAGGGCGGGGTCACCCTGAGCATCACCCTGGGTCTGGCCCTCTCCAATGCCGGCTCGGACGCCGAGGCGCTCTCGGTGCTCGCCGGGGCGGGACAGCAGGGCGAGCCGGCGGCGGCCCAGGCCCGGGCGCGGGCGCTGGTCCGTGCCGGGCGGCTGGACGAGGCGGAGCGCGTGCTGGGCGAGGCGGCCGCGGCCCATCCCCGCGACGTCGGGCTCCGGAAGGGGATGCTGCTGCTCGCGCTCCGGCGGGGAGACCTGGCGGCGGCCGGGCGGGCGCTGGCGGACGTGCGGGTGCTGGCGCCCGACGACGAGGATGCCCGGGCCCTGTCCGAGGCGCTGGCCTCCGGCTCCGGTGGCGGGGCGCTCGAGGTGCTGCTCGGCGCGGCCTGGGAGTGGTTCGGGAAGGCTGGCGCGTGGGAGCACGGGGGCCTCCGCGCGACCTGGACCGAGGAGGAGCCGGCGGCGGGGGCGCAGGACGTCCTGGCGCACGTGGTGCCCGTGCTGACGGAGGTGGCGGATCCCGGGTTGCTCTTCCGCGAGGGCCCGGCAGGCCTGATGGTGACCTACGTGAGCGATGGGGTGGCGGTCGGGCCGGGGAGCGCGCCGCTGTCGCTCGAGGCGGTGGACGCGACCGCGTGGAAGCACCTCGAGGCGCGGCCCGCGGAGCCGCGCGCGGTCATCGTCGATCGCGGTCGCCCTCGGCTGTCGCCGGAGCCGCTCGGGCTCTGGGCGCTGTGCGAGGCTGACGGCGCGGACGGGGCGCGGTTGCTCACCGAGGGCCAACGGCGGCGCCTGTTCGAGACGGTGGGCGCGGGGCCGTACCGCGTCTCGCTGGCGAGGCGCGAGCTCGCGCTGGTGGCTCCGCTCCTGGACCCCACGGCGGTGGCGCTGCTGGAGTCGGTGGAGACCGGACCCGAGGGCATCCCGGGTCGATTCGTCCTCCACCCGGACGGAACGCTGCAGCGGATCTCGCCCCCGAGCTGAGCCCCGGGGAGGTCCCGGGGAGGTGCCAGACACCTCGTGCCCCCCGCCGTGGGCGCCTCGGCGGGTTCAGCCCGCGCCGGACGACGGGACGGCGTCCACGAAGACCACCTCGCGGAAGCCGAGCGAGAGCAGCAGCCCGGTGAGCGCCCGCTCGGCGCTTCCGCGCGCCCTGGCCTGCAGCGCGGGGTCGGCCATCACCTCGCGCTCGAACGCGCTCCGGGCCAGCTCGAGGAGCTGCGCCGTCTGGGCCGAGTCGAGGTTGCTGGAGATGATCTCCGTCTCCCCGGGGCGCAGCTCGACCTGCGCCTGGAGCGGCGGGAGCGCGACCTCGATGCGGCTCCCCTGGATCCGGAGCCGCCGGGCGTCGAGCCGCGCGAGATCCACGCCGAGGTGCACCGTCCCGAAGACGATGGCCCGCCCGCGCGTGGGGAAGAGCGAGGACTTCGCCCAGGCCAACACCTCGCTCCACAGCGCGCCGCTGGGAGTCGGCTCGGGCGCGTAGGAGATCTTCTTGTAGAGCGCGAGATCCAGCGTCTCGAGCCGCGCCACCTCGCGCATCCGCTCCACGACCAGCGGCGTCGGCGGCACCGACGGGACCGACGTCCGGTGGACGAGCGTCCACACGGCGAGCGCGCCCAGCGCCACGCCGGCGAGCAGGAGCAGGACCGTCCGGAGCGTCGTGCCGCGAGGAGCGCCGTTCACCAGGCGGCGGAGCCTACTGCCGCCGGCGGTGGGTCGGTGCGTCCCGGGGCCCGAGCGTCAGCGTCGACTGGCGAGGGCCGGTCGCGGCTCGAGCACTGGCACGCCTCGACGGCGGGTGATCGCTCACCACGGCCGAGCACCTCCCCCGGGCGTCGGAGCGCCGGGCGCGGAGGGGGATGCCGTCCCTTCTTCGATGTTGACTTTGAGAATCGTTCTCAACTAGACGCAGGACCCTCTCGGAGGGGTCGCCCCGCAATGTCCCGCTTCTGGCCATCCGCCCTGCTGGTCTCCGTGCTGCTCGGCATCCTGCTCGCCCCGCTCGCCGCCCGGGCGAACGAGCGTCACTTCTCGTACACCTACGAATCCGCGGTCCTCGCTCCGGGCGAGAAGGAGATCGAGGTCTGGACGACGTACCGCAACGGCCGCGACACCCGCTACACCCGGTTCGACGAGCGGATGGAGTTCGAGGTCGGCCTGCTGCCCGGCCTGCAGACCTCGTTCTACCTGAACCTCACCGGCGTCGGTCAGGAGGTGGACGGCCAGCTGGCGACGGGCACCGAGCTGTCCGTGAGCAACGAGTGGAAGTGGCGCCTGCTCGACGGGGCCGTGGACGGCATCGGGCTCGCGCTCTACGGCGAGATCACGGGCTCCGTGGACGAGCTGGAGCTCGAGGGCAAGCTGATCATCGACAAGCGCATCGGGAATCTGCTCATCGCGGCCAACTTCGTCGCCGAGCACGAGTGGGGGTACGGCATCGGCACCACGGCAAAGGAGCTCCACCTCGACGGCTTCCTCGCCGCCTCCTGGTTCTTCACCCCGCGGTTCTCGATCGGTCTGGAGGCCTGGAACGCGAACATCATCGCCGAGGGGGTCTGGGAGCACTCGGCGTTCTTCCTCGGTCCGGCGGTGTCGTACGCGGGGGACGGATGGTGGGTGAGCTTCACCGCGCTCCCGCAGCTCCCCGCCTTCAAGCCGTCGGAGGGTGGGGGCAAGTACGTGTTCACCGACTACGAGCGGTTCCAGGCGCGGCTGCTGTTCTCGTTCCACATCTAGGGTGGTGCTAGCCTGGGGCGCATGCTCGGGCGGCTGCTCTCCCTGGTGCTCGGACTCGCGGTGGTGGCGTTCATCGCCTACTGGACGCTGAACCACGTCGCTGGGGCGGCGCGGCCTGACCCGGAAGGTCGCTCGCAGCCCAAGGCGATGCTGGACCACACCCGGGAGGCGACGAAGCGGATCGAGCAGGACGCCGAGCAGAGGATCCGCGCCACCGAGCGGAAGCTGGACGAGGCGCGCTGAGCCTGGACGGCTACGACCGGCCGGGCTTCTGGTACGAGACCGTCACCACCGTCCCGATGCCGCCGCGGACGAACCAGTCGCCCACCACGGTGAGCGAACGCGGCGAGAGGGCGGCGACCAGGTCGTCGCGGACGCGGTTGGTCACCGCCTCGTGGAACGCCCCCTCGTTCCGGAAGCTCCAGAAGTAGAGCTTGAGGCTCTTCAGCTCCACGCACCGCTGGTCCGGCACGTAGCGAATCTTGAAGTGCGCGAAGTCCGGCTGCCCGGTCAGGGGACAGAGACAGGTGAACTCCGGCAGGTCGAAGGCGATCTCGTAGTCGCGGTCCGGCGAGGGGTTGGGGAAGGTCTCCAGGGTCTTGGTCGGTCCTGCCATGGGGGAGAGCCCATAGCACCGGCGCCCGCCGCCCGCCCGGGTCAGCGGAGGTCGGCGAAGCTGCCCAGGGTGACTCCCGCCTGGGCGAGCGCGCGCCGGGCGGCCGCCGAGGTCAGAGTGGCGAGCTCCACCGCCCGCTGCAGGGCGTAGCTGGTGTGGGTCTCGCGTGGCGGGTACCCCGGATGGCACATCAGCTCGGTGGTCCCCTCCGATAGCCCGGCCACCGTCCCGGCGAAGCGCAGCTTGGTCCAGTACGCCTCCCCGCCCGCCTCGCCCACGAAGTGGTCGGTGGTCCGGATGCTGGACCGGCGGAGCCGTGCGCGCATCTCCTCGTCGAGCGCTCGCACCGGCAACCCATGCCGCGCGGCGACCTGGGCCAGCCCCTCGAGCACGGCCGGGAACCGATGAAGATGCCGGTGCACGTCCAGGTGCGTGGGAGGCCTCCCGAGCAAGGCCTCGGCCCGGGCGAGCTGGGCCTCCGCCTCCCCGGCGACCACCTCGGCCGTGAGCGCGCCGACCCGCGACTCGTCGAAGGTTCCGGCGCGGAGCATCGCCGGCGGGAACCGCGGCGCGAGCGGAGCGCCCCGCGAGAGGTTCAGGTGCAGCCCCACCGAGAGCCCGCGGGCGAGCGTCGCGCCGTGCTCGGAGTGCGGCAAGTTGACCATCAGCGTCGCCGAGCTCACCACGCCGCTCCGCATCGCCAGGACGATGCCCTCGCTCACCGCCGGGTCGTAGCCCAGGTCGTCGGCGTTGATGATCAGCCGCCGCACGGGCGCGCTCATGGGCGACACTCGGCGATGTAGCGGGGGGCCTGCTCGGGGAACCGGTCCGCGAGCTCCTTCTTCAACGCCTCGGCCTCCGTCCCCCGCTTGTTCTGGGCGAGCAGGGCGCAGAGGGCGCCGAGGGGCCGCGGATCGCTCGGGGCGAGCTTGTCGGCCACGCGGTACTCGGCCTCGGCAGCGGGGACGTCTCCCTGCTGGGTGAGCGCCGCGCCCAGGTAGTAGTGCGCCTTGGCCAGGTTGGGCGAGCGGCCCAGCGCCGCGCGCAGGAGCCGCATCGCGTCCGCGGGCTGGTTCTGGCGGAGCTTCACGAAGCCGAGCTCGGCCGCGGCGCCCGCGTGGAAGCGGTGCTTGAGCACGGCGTTGAGCACGCCCGAGGCCTCGTCCAGCCGGCCTGCCTGGCTGAGCAGCTCCCCGCGGCGGACGGCGATCTCCCGGTCGTTGGGGGCCTTCTTGCTGGCGGAGGTCAGGGCGTCGAGCATCCCGGCCGCGTCGCCCCGCAGCCGGCGCAGGTCGGCCCGGAGCAGGTCCGGCCGGGGGTCGTCCGGAGCGAGGGCGATGGCCCGGTCGATGGCGGCGTCGGCTCGCTTCCCGAGCCGCAGGCCCACGCAGGCCCGCGCCTCCTGGAGCGCCGCCTCCAGCGACTTCGGATACCGCCGGGCGAACGCCTGGGTGACCTCCAGCGCGCCCTCGAGATCGGGGCTCTGCAGCGCCAGCTCACCCGCCCGGCGGAGCTCCGCCTCGGTGGCACCGGGCTCCTCGGCGAGCACGGTCAGCTCGTGCATCCGCTGCGCCGGGGTGGCGGCCTTCTCCGCGAGCTGGAGCCGGTCCGCCACGGTGCGCTCGGGCCGTCTCATGAAGGCGATGCCCCCGGCCACCACCACCACCACGAGCGCCACCGGGCCCAGCACCTCGACCCGCAGCAGCTTCTGCCTCGCCCACCCTCCCCAGCGCTTCCAGGCCGGCGGAGCCGAGGGCGCGGCCTTGGTCACCTTCCGCGGCGGGCGGCTCTCCTCGCGCGGGGGCAAGAGGTCCAGCGCGGTCGCGTCCGGAGAGCGGGTCGGCGTGGAGGGATCGGCGAGCCGGGCGCGGCGCAGGGCGATGCGCTTGGGGTCTTCCTCGGCCGGGAAGACCTCAGTGACGTACGCCGCGACCTCCTCGGGGATGGCCACGCGGGCGGGCCCACCCACCGACTCGATGGCGGCGATGAACTCGTGGAGCGACGGGAACCGCCGGGACGGGTCCTTGGACAGCGCGGTGAGGCAGACCAGCTCCAGCGCCAGCGGCACCGAGGGGTCGAACTCGGTGGGCCGCTTCGGCTTGCCCTCGGTGATGCGGTTCAGCACCTCCTCGGTGTTCAGGCCGGTGAACGGGCGGCGCCCGCAGAGCTGCTCGTAGAGCATCACCCCGGCGGCGAAGAGGTCCGCCCGGTGGTCCACGTCCAGGCCGGCGATCATCTCCGGCGACATGTAGAAGAACTTGCCCTTCAGCGTCCCGGGCTCGGTGCCCCCGGGGACGGCGGCCGACTTGGCGATGCCGAAGTCGATGACCTTCACCTCGCCGGTGACGCTGACGTGGATGTTGTCCGGGGTGAAGTCGCGGTGGACGATCTGCAGCTCCTGGCCCTTCGGGTCCACGGCGCGGTGCGCGGCGTCCAGCCCCCGGCAGGCCTCGGTGAGCACCCGTAGCGTGACGCCCAGCGGCACGCGCCGGCCCATCTGCGCGGCGGTCTGCCGGAGCTCGGCGAAGCTGTGGCCCTCCAGCAGCTCCATCGCGATGAAGGGCTCGGCCTGCACGTGGCCTAGGTCCAGGACGCGGACCACGTTGGGGTGGTCGATCTGCCGGGTGATCTCCGCCTCGTTGAGGAACATCCGGACGATGGCTGCGTCCGAGGTCAGGTGGGGGAGGAGCCGCTTCACCGCCACCGCAGGCCCGAACCGCCCGTCTGCCTGGAGCGCCCGTCCCAGGTACACCTCGGCCATGCCGCCCGTCGCGATGCGCGACGTCAGGCGGTACCGGCCGAACCAGGACGAGCTCGTGCTGAGGGTCAACGGGTTCGGAAGTCTACACCGCCCTCGTCGGCCAACCCCTCGGAGGATGGCGCTACAGCGCGACCCCGAGGCCGATCCACGGCCCCTGGTACCGCTCGGAGTGGGGGACGCCGTCCACGAGGCCCCGGTCGTCGAGGTAGGTCCAGTGGTATCCGCCACGGATCGCGATGGGCCCCCAGCCGAGGCTCACCCCGGCGAAGGCGTCGAACTCCACGAAGGGGGTGGGCGTGTAGCTCACCTGGCCCTCGAGCCCCAGCGGCCCGAGCAGGCCGAGCGCCGCCGACACGCCGAGCGAAGGTCCGATGCGTGACAGGTCCGGGGCGAAGGCGCCGCTGGCACCGAGGTGCAGCCGGAGGCGACCCAGTGGCCCGCTCAGCAGGGCGTAGGTGAGGTGCAGGTGGACGACGTTGATGGTGTCCGTCCCCGGCCCGTCGAGCGAGTCCAGGTAGAAGCCGTTCCACTGCGCGAGGACGCCCCAGTGCTCGCCCTCCACCCCGAGCCCGAGCCCGAAGGCGCTGCCCTTGGACTCGACGGTCTGGCCGTAGCCGGTGAAGCTCACGATGCTCCGCCTGACCGTGCGCTCGGGCTCGAGCGGCAACCCGTCCTCGTCGACGGGAACACCCGGAGGGGGCGGCGGAAGGTTGCTCGGCGGGTAGATGCCCCGGTCGTAGACGCCCTGCGGGTAGCTGCCCGGCGGGTAGGTGCCGGGAGGGTAGGTGCCGGGAGGGTAGGAGGCGCCGTACGGCGCGACGACGGTCGGCGGCCCCCACGGGTCCCAGAGCCAGCCGCGGTAGCCGAATCCCCACCCGTACACGTAGGGCGCAGGGACGGGCTGGACGACGGGGGGCGCCCCGCGCGGGACCCACCCGCCACCGGCGCTCCCGCCCGACGTGGGGGGCGGGGGAGCTGGCCGCGGCGGCGCGGTGCGCATGCCGAACCGTCCCTGGGCGAGCGACGGGCCGGCGGTGAGGAGGACACCGACGAGCAGCGGGAGCAGTCGAAGACGAGAGAACATCGGTGCGCTCTTCCGACGCTGCGAGATCTCGCGGGATTCATCCAGGGGGACTCCCGGACAATCGCCCCGTCCCTGGCCGCCCGGCCGACCCCCGCCGCGAGAAGGCCTGCACATCCGCGCGTTGCCGCGAGACCGGGCTCCGGGCATGAAGCCCGCGTAGCAGACAAGGGAGACGGCGATGCGCAGGCAGAGCAGGGACCCGGGGCTGGGTCACACCGCGCGTGGATTCCGGAGACTCGGGGAACTCGACGGAGACCCGGGCGCGGGCGGTTTCGGCGAGGTGCTGGTGGGCGCCGGCCGCGGGGCTGCGAGCACGTCGGTGTTCCCGTGAACCGGCTCCGGCAATTCCTCCCCCCGTTCCTGTTCGCGCTCGGAATCGCGGCCTGCCTTCTCGGCGTGCTCTCCTCCTCCGCCGCGCTCGTCTCGGGCGTCCTCCTCGGCGTGCTGCTCGGCAACCCCTTCCTGGCGCGGACCCGCACGCTGACCTCGAGGTTGCTGGCGCTCTCGGTGATGGGCCTGGGCGCAGGCATGGACCTCCGGGTCGTCGGCCGGGTGGGGCTCCATGGCATCGGCTACACCATCGTGGGCATCTCCTTCGCGCTGAGCGTGGGTCTCCTTCTGGGCCGGCTGTTCCGGACCGAGCGGGACACCTCCATCCTGCTCTCGGCCGGGACGGCCATCTGCGGCGGGAGCGCGATCGCCGCGCTCGCCCCGGTGCTGCGGGCCGAGCAGCACGAGGTCTCGGTGGCCCTCGGCGTGGTGTTCCTGCTCAATGCCGTCGCGCTCCTGGTGTTCCCACCGGTGGGCCACGTGCTGGGGCTGTCCCAGACCCAGTTCGGCCTCTGGAGCGCGCTGGCCATCCACGACACGAGCTCGGTCGTCGGCGCGGCGCTCCAGTACGGCCGGCAGGCGCTGGAGGTCGGTACGACGGTGAAGCTGGCGCGCGCGCTGTGGATCGTCCCGCTCACCTTCGCGGTGGGTGCGGTGGTGGCGCGCGGGGCCAAGGAGCGCCCGGGGCAGTCTCCCCGCCGGCCCTGGTTCATCCTCGGCTTCCTGCTCGCCGCGGCCCTGGCGACGTTCGTCCCGGTGCTCCATCCCGCCGCGGGGCTGGTGAGCGAGGCGGCGCGGCGGATGCTGGTCGCCACGCTGTTCCTCATCGGGGCCAACCTGACCCGCGACACGCTCCGGATGGTGGGGTTCCGGCCGCTGGTCCAGGGGCTCTTCCTCTGGGCGGCGGTGGGGACGGGAACGCTCGGGGCGATCCTCGCCGGCTGGATCCGCTAGCGACCGCCCGGCTCGTCGTCCTTCCGGAGCAGGATGGCCTGCAGACCCTGGAGCCGGGAGCTCCCGGAGGACTTCCTCTTGCTTTTCGCCCGTCTTCCTACGCCGTCTGGGCGCAGGCCCACGGCCTGGCGATGCTCCAGCTCACCCACCTCAAGGGATCCGGTGCCGATTTCGAGAGCGCCGACGAGCAGGCTCTGTGCGCGTTGCTCGCCGGCTGGACCCGGTAGCAAAGGAGAAGGAAACCATGACCTCGACCCGCCGGAATCCTCGAGAGGCTCTGTTGCTCGCTGCGGGCGCCGTGCTGATCGTGGCGGCCAATCTCCGCTGGTCCGTCGGGCTCCTCGCCTGGGTGGCCCCCTTCCCGCTGCTGCGCTTCCTCCGCCTGCGCAACGGCTGGGGGGCGCGGCTTCTCGTGCTCCTGGCCCTGTCGGTGGGCTGGTGCGCCGCGACGTGGAAGATCGCCACCGCTCCTCTGCCCTCGAGCTTCGCCCTGCTCGGCCTGGGGTTCGCGCTCTTCAACTGGGTTCCGTACCTCGTCCGGGAGCAGGTCCGGAGGCGGAGCGAGACGCTGGCCGTGTTCGCCTTCGCCGCCGCGGTGGTGGTCGAGGAGTTCCTCCAGCCCCGCCTGACGCCACTGGCGACGTGGGGATCGGTGGCCTTCACCCAGCTCGACGACCTGCCATTCCTGCAGCTCGCGGCGCTCACCGGAGCGGCGGGGATCACCTTCCTGGTGGCCTGCACCGCCGCGGCGCTGGAGGCGGTGCTGGTCCCCGCACCGGCAGGCCGCCCGCGCCGGGTGCTCCTCGCCTCCCTGGTGGCGGTCGCCCTGGCCCACGTGTACGGCGCGGCGCGGCTGGCGACGCCGCTCCCGAAGGAGACCGTCACCGTCGCCGCGGTGGGAACCACGCTCGAGTTCGGACCGTCCACGCCCTTCCCCGGTGCGGAGGAGCGCGCTCGGGCGCTCGACGCGCTCCTGGACGACACCCGGGCCGCCGCCCGGGCCGGCGCGCGTCTGGTGGTCTGGAACGAAGCCTCGGAGCTGGTGCTGCGCGACGAGGAGGAGCAGGTCGCCCGGCGGATCGGCGCGGTGGCCCGGGAGCTCGGGGTGGAGATCGTCGCCGCGTACATCGTGCCCCGCACCGCCAGGCCGCTGCTCTACGAGAACGTTCTCCTCTGGCTATCCTCGGATGGAGAGGTGGTGACCCGCTACCTGAAGCACCGCCCGGCTCCCGGGGAGCCTGCGGTCCGTGGAACCGGTCCCCTTCCCGTCCGTGACACTCCGCTCGGTCGCATCGGGGCGGCGCTCTGCTACGACGAGGACGATCCGGCCCTGGCGCTCGAGCAGGGGCGGGCAGAGGTGGACCTGGTGGCGCTTCCGTCCAGCGACTGGCGCGGCATCGATCCGCTCCACACGCAGATGGCGGCGCTCCGCGCGGTGGAGAACGGCGTGTCCATCGTTCGCTCCACGCGCTCCGGACTGAGCGCGGGCATCGACCCGCTGGGCAGGGCCCGCGCCTGGCAGTCCTCCTTCGAGACCGAGGAGCGGGTGCTCCGGGTGGTCCTCCCCAGGCACCGGCTCCCCACGCTCCACGCGGTGGCGGGGGAGCTCGGGGTGTACGCATCGGGCCTCTTCCTGCTCGTGCTCGGCACCGCGGCGCTGCTGCGGCGCCTCTCGCGGAGATCCAGCTCTCTCGTCCCCTCGCGCGCCTCGTAGGGCGCGGGCCCCGAGCCGTGGGGTACCGGCCAGCCCCCGGCAGTTAGGTCATCACTGGTAACCCTTTGCCTGCAGCGTGAAGAGGTGCGCGTAGCGCCCGCCGAGCGCCATCAGCTCCTCGTGCGTGCCCTGCTCGGCGATCTTCCCCTGCTCGATGACCACGATGCGGTCGGCCCGGCGCACGGTGGAGAAGCGGTGCGAGATGAGGAGGGTGGTCCGCCCGTGGGCGAGCTGGCGGAAGCGCTCGAAGATGGCGTGCTCGGCCTCGGCGTCCAGCGCGGCGGTGGGCTCGTCGAGGACCAGGATGTCCGCCTCCTCGCGCATGAAGGCCCGGGCCAGCGCCACCTTCTGCCACTGGCCGCCGGACAGCTCGGTGCCTTCCTTGAACCAGCGGCCGAGCGGCGTCTCCAGCCCCGCGGGCAGGGTCCGGAGCACCTCGTCGGCCCCGCCGCGGCCGACGGCGCGCTCGAGCCGCTCCAGATCCTCGGCGTGCTCCACGCTCCCGAAGCCCACGTTGTCGCGAAAGCGAAACTGGTACTGGTTGAAGTCCTGGAAGATGACGCCGATGCGGCGCCGGAGCGCCTCCTCGTCCCACGTTCGCAGGTCGCGCCCGTCGAGCAGGATGCGCCCCTCGGTGGGCTCGTACAGCCGGGTGAGCAGCTTGATGAAGGTGGTCTTGCCCGCGCCGTTCTGTCCGACCAGGGCGAGGCTCTGGCCGCGGGGGATGAACAGCGAGACGTGCCGCAGCGCCCAGCCCTCGGCGCCCGGGTACCGGAAGCCCACGTCGTCGAAGCGGACGCCCTCTTCCTGTCCGGCAGGGAGCGCGTCGAGCCCGGGCGGCGGCGCCGGCCGCCCGGTGGGGATGGCCAGGTACTCGAACAGGTTCGACAGGTAGAGGTTGTCCTCGTACATGCCGCCGATCGCGGTGAGGATGCTCTGGAAGGCCTGCTGCCCCTGACGGAAGGCGACGATGTAGAGCGTCATCAGGCCCAGGGTGAGCCGGCCCGCGGCGGTGGCCACGGCCATCAGCGCGTAGCAGACGTAGAAGGCGCCGGTGCCGATCAGGCTCAGGGCGGTGCCCCAGCCCGCGCGCTGCACCGCGAGCTTCCGGTCCTCGAGGTAGAAGCGCTCGCCCAGCGAGCGGTAGCGATCGAGCAGGAGCGGGCCGAGGCCGAAGAGCTTCACCTCCTTGACGTGCTCGTCGTTGGCGATGACGTACTCGAGGTACATGAGCCGCCGGCTCTCCGGGCTCCGCCAGTTGCGCACCCGGAAGGCCAGCGCGCTGAAGCGCATCTCGGCCACGGTGGCGGGGATGGCGGCGACCACCAGCCCGAGCACCGCCCAGCCCGAGAACCGCACCAGCAGCGCGACGTAGCCGGCGAGGGTGAGGAGGTTCTGGACGAGCTGGAAGGACTCGGTGACCACCGAGATCGGGCGGCTGGACGCCTCGCGCCGGGCGCGGGTCAGCCGGTCGTAGAACTCGGGGTCCTCGAAGTGGCGGAGCTCGAGCGAGAGCGCCTTTTCGAGAATCCGCCCGTTGATGACCAGCCCCAGCCGCGCGCCGAGGAGCTGGCGGACCAGGCCGAGGCCGCGGAGGGCGAACGCCTGCAGGGCGACCACCCCCAGCTCGGTGAGCACCCAGCGGAGCGTGCCCGCTGCGTCCCGGGCGACCACCGCGTCCATGATCTCCTTGCCCACGTAGGCGACCGCGAGCGGCACCACCGCCGAGACGAGGGTCAACGCCGCGAGCGCCAGCGTGAGGCGCGACGAGGCAGACCACACCAGGGCCAGCGTGGCCCGGGTGTGCTGGAAGCTCTCGCGAAGGACGGAGAGCCGGAATCGTGTGACGTCCTCGGCCACCGGTGCTCGTTCCGGTAACCCGGCGCGACCGAGACTGCAATGGCGCAGACCTCGCTTGCCCCGGTGAGACGGCGCGGGCACGGTGCGCACCATGCGGCGCTCGGACATCCGGCCTGCGCGACCTCGGTGCGCTCGGGAGTGGCATGGTCGAGCTGGTCAGAGCGGTCTCGCGATCGTTCGGGGATCCCAAGTTGCGTTCCACGTCCCGAAACGATCGCGGATCGGGCCCGCCGTCGATCCTGAGCCGACGCTGGCGCTGCAGGCCGGTCGGAGAGGACACCCCGGCCACCGACGCTCGAGTGACTGCGTCCCCCCCGGGGCGAGAACTGCGGTTTCCGGCCCCCGCTTCTGAGCCGAAGTGTTCAGCGGCGCATCGGCCCGCGACGCGCCGGACGCTCTAGCTCCTGCCGGGCGGCACGGCGGCGGTCCCGAGGGCGACGACGCGCCCCCCGGCCTCCTGCACGAAGGCCACCACCCGGAGCTGCTCTCGCCGCCAGCTG
This sequence comes from uncultured delta proteobacterium, assembly GCA_963776345.1. Classification (GTDB taxonomy): domain Bacteria; phylum Myxococcota; class Myxococcia; order Myxococcales; family Myxococcaceae; genus RPRB01. The sequence continues at coordinate 79,847 of CAVZMH010000007.1, forward strand.
GGCGACACCCCGAGACGAACGTGGTGCTCGGCGGCGACCGGCCCGTCGTCGACGAGGAGCCGCGCGACCGGCGCGTGGGCGAGCGTCAGCCCGCGGTTCTCCCCCCGCTCCACCTTGCTGGTCAGCCGGTCCTCGGACAGCGCCACCATCAGCCGCCCCCTGAGGCCGGCCGGAGGATGGACCGTCACCTCGAGTCCCGGACGGGCGCCCACCACCACCACCTCGAGTCGAGCCTTGCTCCGCGCGGCGGCCTTCTCCACCCCGCGCCGCAACCCCGACGGGCTGGCGACACCGGAGACCCACCCGTCCACCACCATCTGCGGCGTGTACAGGCCGTCGCCCCCGAGGATCCGCGCGTACTCCTCCTGGCGCGCGGTGAACTCCGGAGCGGAGTAGGGGTCCGCCCAGCCGAGCTGGTTCCAGTAGTCCACGTGCAGCTCGAGCGGGACGACCTCGGCCGACTTCAGCGCCGGGTCGCGCGCCAGCGCCGCAAGCGCGGCGTCCGCCTGCGGGCAGGACGAGCACCCCTCGGAGGTGAAGAGCTCGACCAGCACCGGAGGACGGGGCTCGGCGAGGGCGAGGGCGGGGCCGAGCGCGGCGAGGGCGAGGAGGAAACGGATCATCGAGGTCTCAGGGAACGTGGCTCCCGGTCGGCAGCGCCCGACGGAGGGGAACGGCGAGCAGCGCGACGGCGAGCCAGGGAAGCGCGTGGAAGCCCATGAGGTGCGGTGCGCTGCCGTCGGTGCAGTGCCAGTGGAGGGCGAAGAGGCCCGTCGCCGCCGCCGAGAGGCCGAGCGCGGCGGTGCGTGCCGGATCGAGCGCCATCCCGCGCAGCAGCGAGAGGCCCACGGCGAGCGGGACGACGGCGGTGAGGAGCACCGTCACCAGGCAGGGCATCGCCGTGCGCATCGTGGTCGCGGTGTGGACGCCGTTGCCGGAGACGACGAGCAGGAGCGGAACGACGGGCACCAGCCACAGGAGCAGCCGTGGCCGGCGGCGGCCGGGCGCGAGCGCCAGGACGCTCCCCACCGTCACCAGCGCCAGGAGCAGCGCGCCGACCAGCCCGAGCGCCAGATGATTCGCCAGGGGAGCGCTCCAGTTCCGGGTGCCGAGCATCGCCGCCACGACCAGCGCCACGCCGCCCTGGAGGAGCGCCACCCGCCCGGCGTCGCGGGTCCACGGCCTGGCCGGAGTCGTCCGGAGCACCTCGAGCGCGCGGCGGCGCATCGCCTCCAGCGAGGGGGCCGGAGCGGGCGCCGCGGACGGCTCGAGGGGCAGGAGCGGCCCGCAGACGGTGCAGCCCTGCGCATGGGCCCGGTGCGCGGGCTCGAGCCGGTCCGAGGCGAGCGCGTCGAGGAAGCGGTCGCAGTCGCTCATGCGGACTCCTTCTCGGACGCGAGGAGGACGCGAAGCCGCTCGTACCCGCGGTGGGCGCGGACCTTCACCGCGGTCTCGGTGACGCCGAGCAGCTCCGCGATCTCCCGGAACGAGAACCCCTCGAAGCGGTGGAGCACGATGGCCTCCCGCTGGTTCTCCGGCAGCTGCGCCAGGGCGGCCTCCACCGTCCGGGAGAGCCCCGGATCGGGGAGCGGCGTCGGCTCGGCGGCGGTCTCGGGGAGCTCGTCCGTGGCGTGGGGCTCCTCGCGGCGGTGCCGCCGGAGGTGGTCGCGCGCCGCGTTGACCGCCACCGTGTACAGCCACGGCCGGAACGGCGCCCCCCGCTGGTACCGTCCCCGGGCGCGAACGATGGACAGGAACGTCGTCTGGAGGACGTCGTCTGCGGCCGGACCGACCATGCGGCGCAGGGCCCCCTGCAGGCGGCCGGCGTGCCGCGTGAACAGCTCGGAAAACGCCTGTTCCTCGCCCTGGACGAATCGCTCCATCAGCTGCTCATCGGTCTCGGTGCTTCCCGAGGGGGTACGCAGGGGGGGCGGAACAGGTTTCACCGGGGGCTCGCTGGCTTAGCACGCGTCCGCGGCCGGACGGATTCATGCTAGGTCCTCTGCGGTCACGGCAGGCCCGGGATGGCCTCGGTGCCGCGTGCTGGAGGTAGACCCCCGATGAAGAAGATGATCGCCGCGCTCGTGCTCTCCCTTCCCCTGGTCGGCTTCGCCCAGACCGCGGAGAAAGTGGGTGCCGACACCAAGGCCGCCGCGGAGAAGGTGGGCGCCGACACCAAGGCCACCGCGGAGAAGGTGGGCGCTGACACCAAGGCCACCGCGGACAAGGTGGGTGCCGAGGCGAGCAAGACCGCGACCACAACCAAGAAGAAGGCCAAGCACAGCGCGAAGAAGGCCTCCAGCGACGCCAAGGCGGCTGTCGACTCGATGACCAAGTAGCGGTCGCCCCCGGCCCTCCAGGCGGGAAACCACGCGCCCCGGCGACCCTCGAGGGTGGCCGGGGCGTTGTTGCCCTGAGAGGAACGGTCGATTCCAGGCGCCCCCGGGGTTGCGGCCGGCGGCGGAACGATGAATCTGGGTGTTCAGGAGAACCCCGATGCCCACCCCCCGTCCCCTCAGCCGCGTCATCCAGGCCCACACCCAGGAGGAAGGGGCCGGCTTCGTCGTCCGCCGCCCGTTCCCTGCGCCGGGGCTGGTGCAGATCGATCCCTTCCTCCTCCTCGACGAGATGGGCCCCGTCGAGTACGCGCCCGGCCAGGCGGTGGGCGCGCCCGACCATCCCCACCGCGGCTTCGAGACGGTCACCTACCTGCTCGAGGGCGACTGGGAGCACGAGGACTCCGCGGGGCACAAGGGCCACATCGGGCCGGGCGACGTGCAGTGGATGACCGCCGGGGCGGGCGTGGTCCACTCCGAGCTGCCGTCGCAGCGCATCCGCGAGCAGGGCGGCCGGGTCCACGGCTTCCAGATCTGGGTCAACCTCCCCAGGGGCGACAAGATGATGGCGCCCCGCTACCAGGAGATCCCCAGCGGCCGCCTCCCCGAGAGGACCAGCGAGGACGGCCTGGCCCGTGTCCGGCTCCTGGCGGGCGAGGCGCTGGGCGGCAAGGCGGTCATCGAGACTCGCACCCCCGTGCTCCTGCACGACTGGACGCTGTCCCCGGGCGCGCAGATCGACGTGCCGGTCCCGGCCGACTTCCAGGTGTTCGCCTACCTGTTCGGCGGGGCGGTGCGCACCGGCGTCGAGGGACGCGAGGTGCGCGACGGACAGGCGGCGCTGTTCGGGGCCGGCGACTCGATCCGGCTCGCCGTCCCCGCGGACGCCGGGCGCCCGGCGCGGCTCCTGCTCCTCGGCGGCGTTCCGCTGCGCGAGCCGGTGGCGCGCTACGGGCCGTTCGTGATGAACAGCCCCGAGGAGATCCACCAGGCCATCGTGGACTTCCAGGCGGGACGGCTGGGGGCGATCGCCCGCTGAGCCGCGCAGGCGCCGCAGGCGTTCCGGTCGCGCCGCGGACTCCCCCTGCTGCCGCAGCCCCGGCCGCGGCTCACTTCGCGGGCGCGGCCGGCGCGGCCGGGACTGCGGCTCCGGCGGGAGCGGACGCCGCGCTCGCCGTCGCCGAGTCCGCCCGGCGCTTCGCCTCCCCCTCGGCCTCGGTGCGCATCGTGGCGAGGCCCTTGTCGAAGTCCTTGCCGATCATCGCGTCCATGTCGGCGACCAGGGAGAAGGCCTTCCCCATGAAGTCGTTGGTGCCGGTCATCGCCCAGCTGACCTGGGTTCCTCCGCCCTCGGGCTTGAAGGCGAAGTCGGTCTGGTTGACGCTGGCCATCGGCTTGAGGAACTCGAGCCGGATGCCGACCCTCTGCGCCGGCCGGCTCTCGGTGATGCGCATGTTGCCCTCGCCCACCTTGGAGTTCCCGGCCCAGGCGTAGGTCGCGCCCACGCCGGAGGGCGGGCCCCCGTAGGTGGTCTTCATCGCCGGATCCAGCCTGGCCCACGGCGACCATCGGTCCCAGGCGTGGAAGTCGTTCACCAGGCCGAAGACCACCTCGGGCGGCGCGGCGATCCGCGTGCTCCGCTCCACCCGGTACGTCGATGGGCGCGTGGCGATGAGCACCACCAGGACGACGATGAGGGCGGCGACGCCGATGAGCAACTTGCGCAGCATGTTCGTTCACCTCCGGCGGATGGACCGAACGGCCGCCGCCCGCGAGCCGTCCCCCGTAGCACGGCCCCCGGCGCGCCCGCAGCCGGCAGTCCGCGAGCGGTCGTCCCGGTGGGGCTGACGGCGAACCTGGGCCGCTGCTACCGTCCCTCGACACTGCGTCGAGTCGGACCGACGGTGGAGGGGACCTCGTGGAGCCTGGGGTGATGGGGCCGCCGGCGCTCGATCCGGACCGCGAGCAGGCCTTCGCCCTCTTCCGGGAGGGCCGCGTCTCGACGCGCAACGCCGCGGCGGTGCTCCTCATGAGCCTGCTGCTCTTCGGCGCCTTCGCGCTCCGCGATCGGAGACCGGTCGACGTGCTGGTGCTGGTGGCGGTGCTGTTCCTCCACGAGCTCGGCCACTGGGCCGCGATGCGCCTGTGCGGGTACCAGGACACCAGCATCTTCTTCATCCCCCTCTTCGGGGCCGCGGCGTCGGGCCGCAGCATCGACGGCGCGGCGTGGAAGGAGGGGCTGGTGCTGCTGGCAGGTCCGCTGCCCGGGCTCTTGCTCGGCATCCCGGTGCTCGCCGGCGGCGTGCTCCTGCACGAGGAGACGGCGAGGCGCGCGGGGTACGCGCTGCTCGGGGTGAACGCCTTCAACCTGCTCCCGCTGGTGCCCCTCGACGGCGGGCGGCTCTTCGAGCTGGTGCTCTTCCGGCGCCATCCCCTGCTCCTGGACGGCTTCCGGACCTGTGCGGCGGGCGGCCTGGGCGTGACGGCCCTCTGGCTTCACGACTGGATCCTGGGCGTGGTGGGAGTGGCGCTCCTGGCCACGCTGCCCGCGGGCCGGCGCATGCGAAGCGCCGTGGACGCGCTTCGCGGTCGGGTCGACGCCCGGGCTGCTCCTGCCGCGCTCGCTCCCGACGAGGTCGACGCGCTGTACGGCGCGGCCCGGGAGGTGTACCCGGGCCCAGAGCTGAGGCCCGCTCAGCGGGCCCGGACCATGCTGCAGCTGCAGGACGCGCTCCGGACGAGAACCCCGGGCTGGGGTGTCTCGCTGGCGCTCCTCGGCGGCTGGGTGCTCGGCGCGGCGCTGGTGGCGGTCGCCGTCGTCGGCGCGGCCCTGGCGCGGCGGCTCGCCGGCTGACGGAGTGCGACCGTGGGGTGGGTCAGCGCCGCTTGAGGGCCGGCAGCGGCGCCGGCCCGGCGAGCTCGGTCGCGCCCTTCACCGCCTCGGCCACCCGGGCGCGGGCGGTGAGCGCGGCCAGCCGGGCCTTGCCGAACATCGCGGGCATGCTCTGCAGCGCGGCCCGCTCCTCCGGCGTGTACTTCTGGAAGGCGTACTTCACCGAGTCCGAGGGGAGCCGGAGGTCCCACACCAGCCCCAGCGCCGAGATCGCCTTCAGCACGTAGAAGCTCGCGTCCACCTCCCACCAGAACCAGCCCTGGTTGGCGGTGTTCTGGTGGTAGTGGTGGTTGTTGTGCCAGCCCTCGCCGCAGGTGACGAGCGCGAGGAGGAAGTTGTTCCGGCTGGTGTCGGTGGTCTTGTACCGGCGCGAGCCGAACACGTGGCTCAGCGAGTTGATGGTGAAGGTGCCGTGCCAGAGCAGCACGGTGCTCACGAAGAAGCCCCACACCAGCAGCGGGAAGCCGCCGATCAGGAACACCGCCACTGCGAGGAGGAAGGGCGGAAGCAGGTGGAAGCGATTCAGGAACCGCAGCTCGGGGAAGCTCGCGAAGTCCTTGATCGACTCGGTACGGGTCTCCCCGTACTTGTCCGAGAGGATCCACCCCACGTGGCTCCACCAGAAACCATCCTGGAGCGGCGAGTGGATGTCCGCAGGCTGATCCGACTCGCGGTGGTGGTGCCGGTGGTTCGCCGCCCACCAGAGCACGCCCTTCTGCGCCGAGGTCTCGGCGAAGAAGGCGAGCAGGAACTGGAACACCCGCGAGGTCTTGAAGGCGCGGTGGGCGAAGTACCGGTGGTACCCCACGGTCACGGGCCACATCCGCGCGTAGTACAGCGCCAGCGCCCACACCACGTAGGACCAGTGGAAGGGCACGAAGAAGACGGCCACCCCGGCGAAGACGTGGAACGCGAAGAACGGGATCGAGGCGACCCAGTTGATGCGGTGATCCCGGGCGGGGGTGGCGGCAGTCGACATCGAGTCCTCTGGCGAGAGTGCAAGGGAGAGGATGCACACCCCCTGTCAGGGCCCTGTCAGGACGCGGCAGATTTTCCCAGGGATTCGAGCCACTCCTGGAAGGCCGGCACCCCCGCCAGGGGCACGAGGTCCGGGTCGGTGGCGGCCCCTTCTCGGTCGGAGTAGCCCAGCTCACGGGCGCGGATCAGGAGCGTGACGGCCCGCCGGACGTCTCCCGCGCGCGCGTGGGCGCAGGCGACGTCGTAGGCCCGGGCGGCAGAGGGGCGGCGGGCCAGCGATTCGTCCCCGAAGCGAGCGGCCTCCGAGTAGGCGCCCCTGAGGAAGGCGACCCGTTCCGCGCACTCGTACGCCGTGGCCAGGTCCACGCCCGGAAGCGCCGACGCGGCCTGGACGTTGCCCTGCCGGATGAGCGCGCCCGCCCACTCGTGGAGGACGGTGGCGTCGCGGGTCCGGCGTGCGGCCTGCTCCCAGAGGGGGATGGCGCGCGCGTCGTCCCCGACGAGGCTGAACGCCGCGGCCACCGCCTGTGGCTCGACGGGCCGGCCCTGGACCTGGCTGAACTCGTCGAGCGCGCGCCGTCCCTCGCCCTCCTTCAGCGCCACCCAGCCCAGCAGATGGTGGATGCGCGAGCGGGTGAGGACGGGGAGCTCGGCGCGGAGAAGTGCCGAAGCCTGCTCCCGCGCGCGCTCGAGCTGCCCGGAGCGGAACAGGGCCTCGGCCTCGAGCAGCTGCCGCGGAGGTGGGGCCTCGGGCGGGGCGCGCCAGAACTCGACCAGGGCCTGGGAGTTCTGGAAGCCGAAGAACACCAGGACCATCAGCAGCACCGGGTTCCCTCCCGAGCGGTAGAGCAGGAAGGCGAGGCCCGCGCAGGTCAGCGCGCCGAGCGAGAGCGCGGCGAGAACGCCGGCCCTCCCGAACACCCGCCCGAGGAGCGCCCGGCTCACCCGTCCACCGTCCATCGGCAGGACGGGGAGGAGATTGAGCACCGCCCAGCCGGCGTTCGCGCTGGCGGCGAGGTCCAGCGCCTGGCGGGCGATCCCGCCTCCGGGCACCTTGCCGGACGCCCACCAGCAGAGGAGGCCCAGGCTCGCGCCGAACAGCGGTCCGGCGAGCGTGGAGACCACGTCCTTGCCCCAGCTCAGCGGGGTGTCGGTGGCCGGCGTGGTCACGCCCCCGAACACCACCAGCTGGACGGTCGACGGATAGCCGTAGGCCCGGAAGGCCAGGGCGTGCCCCAGCTCGTGAACCAGCACCGAGACGAACACCACCCCGATCCAGACCACCACCCAGGCGAGCTTGGCCCCCGACCCGGCGGCTGGGTCGACGGCGCGAGCGTCGGACAGGCCGAACATCAGACCCACCAGGAAGTGGGCGGGATGCACCAGCACGGAGATGGATCCGAGGCGGAAGCGCAGCACGGTCCCGTCACCTAGCACCGGGGGAGGGGGTCCTGCGCGCACGAAGGCTCCGTGCTATGCGCCCGGAGCCATCTCGATGCTCCGCCTCGGCCCCTACGCGCTGAAGAACCCCTGGGTCCTCGCCCCGATGGCCGGGGTGAGCGAGCAGCCGTTCCGCGTGCTCGCCTTCCGCATGGGGGCGGCGCTCTGTCCCACCGAGCTGGTCAGCGCCCAGGGGTTGATGCGGGCGAACGCCCGGACGGTGCGCTACCTCCGGCACGACGCCGAGGTGGAGCGTCCCTACTCGCTGCAGCTCTTCGGCGGCGAGCCGGAGGCGATGGCGCGGGCCGCCCTGACGGGGAAGGAGTGGGGCGCGCAGATCATCGACCTGAACATGGGCTGCCCGGTGAAGAAGGTCACCAAGAGCGGCGCGGGCTCCGCCCTGCTCTGTGACCCGCCGCGGGCGGCGGCCATCGTCCGCGCCATCCGCGAGGCTACCGGCCTGCCGGTGACGGCGAAGATCCGCAGCGGGTGGGACGCCCAGCGCCGGAATTATCTCGAGATGGCCGCGGCGCTCGAGGACGCCGGCTGCGTGGGCCTGGCGGTGCATCCCCGCACCCGCGCCCAGGGTTACGCCGGCCAGGCGGACTGGTCGGTGATCGCCGATCTGCGGAAGCACGTGCGGTCGATGACGCTGATCGGCAACGGCGACGTGAAGACCCCGGCCGACGCCGTGCGGATGCGCGAGACCACCGGCTGCGACCTGGTGATGATCGGCCGGGGTGCGCTGGGGAATCCGTGGATCTTCCGCCAGCTCGAGGGCGGGCCGGCGCCGGACAGCGACGAGCGGTGCCAGGTCGTCCTCGGGCACTTCCGGGCGCACGTGGCCTTCGTCGGCGACGCCGCGGCGGCGGTCCGCAGCTTCCGCAAGCACCTTTCTTGGTATTCGCACGGGCTGCGCGGCGCCGCCGCGTTCCGGGCCGAGGTCAACCAGCTGGTGCAGCCGGAGCAGGTGGAGCTCACGGTCCGGCGTTTCTTCCAGCAGGCGGTGGCGGACCTGGCTCCCGCCGAGGAGCAGGACGTGGACTACCGCGCAGCGCTGGGCTGAGCGCGGCGGGCACCTCTCCCCCGGGGGAGGGACCGCTCCGCCGCCTCGTGGAGCACCTGCACCATCACGGCCCGGAGATCCGCCACGCGCCCGGGCGCCGCGTCGCCCGCGCCCTCGACCCGGAAGGCCATCGAGGGAAGCGCGGGCAGCCGCCGCTCGATGAGGCGCCTGACCCGCAGCGGCGTCCCGAGCTCGGTGCGGACGGTGACCCCCAGCCCGGCCGACACCGCCGCCCACAGGCCCGAGAGGCTCGGGCTGCTGAACGCCACGCGCCAGGGGAGCCCGGCGCGGTCCAGCGCCTCCAGCGCGAGCCGCCGGAAGGTGCAGGGGGGCTCGAAGAGCACCAGTGGCAGCGGCGTCCCCGGGCTCCATCGGAAGCCCGGCGCGGCGAGCCAGCAAACCGGTAGCTGCGCTTCCTCCGGATCGGGCCGTCCGGGCTCGGGATCGAAGGTGACGGCCAGGTCCAGCGCCGCGCGGGAGAGGAGCTCCCTCAGGACCACGTTTCGCTCCACCCGCACCTCGAGCTGCACGCGGGGATGCGCCCGGGCGAAGCGGCCCAGCGCCCAGGGGAGCCAGCGCTCGGCGACGTCCTGCGGAAGGCCCAGGCGGATCGGCGCCCCGGCCGCGTCCTCGCCCAGCCCCTCGAGGAGCTGGTCATTGAGGGCCAGCATCCTCCGGCCGACCGCGAGCACCCGCTCCCCCTCGGCGTTGAGCTCCAGGCGACGCCCGGCCTTGCGGAAGAGCCGCCGACCGCACTGGGCCTCGAGCCGCTTCAGCTGCAGGCTGACGGCGGAGAGCGTGCGCCCGACCCGCCGCGAGGCGCGCGAGAGGGTGCCGGTCTCCTGCACCAGGGACAGGGTCCGCAGCAACTCGAGATCCAGGGTCTGCACCGGAGGTCCAAGCTTCAAGAAGACTCAAGTGTCAGTCAAGAACTTCGAGATTTTCTCGAATCGAGGCCGACAGTACGAGAAGCGGCGTGGTCGCGCCAGTCCGGCCGGCCCGTCACCAGGGAGCCCCGTCATGCCGTTCATCCACGTCCGCTACTCCACCCCGGTCGATCGAGACCTCCGCCAGCCCCTCGCCGCCCTGGTCACCGAGACCACGGCCAAGGTCCTCCGGAAGAACGCCGAGCTCACCTCGGTGGCCGTCGAGCAGGTCCCCGCGGCCAGCTGGTTCATCGCCGGGAGATCGCTCGCCGAGCACCGGAAGGCCACCTTCTTCCTCGAGGTCCGCGTCACCCGGGGCACCAACGTGAAGGAGGAGAAGGCCGCGTACCTCCGGGAGATCTTCCGGGGCATGGAGGCCCTGCTCGGCCCGCTGCACCCCGAGTCGTACGTCCACGTGCACGAGGCGGACGGCGACGCTTACGGCTACGGCGGCCTGTCGCAGGACGCGCGCTGGGTCCGGGCGAACGCCTGACGCCGGACCGGCGACGTCAGCCGGTGGCGGCGACCGGGGTGGGCGCGCGCAGCGGCGGGGCGACCCCCCGTGGCGGCCGGAGCTCCCGCTCCAGGGCCGTGGAGCGGAAGTAATCGCAGGCCGGGGTCGCGCGCCGCTCGAGCGTGGCGAAATCCACGTGGTACAGCCCGAACCGCGGGCCCCACCCCTCGAGCCACTCGAAGTTGTCGAGCAGGGACCAGTAGAGGTAGCCGCGCACGTCGATGCCCGCGGACTGGGCCTGGAGCACCGCGGCCCAGTGCCTCCAGAGGAACTCGCTCCGGCGGTCGCCCGCCCGGTCGTCGATCCCGTTCTCGGTCACCCACACCGGGAGCCCGTAGCGCCGGGTGGAGAGCAGCACCTGGGTGAGGCCTTCCGGGTACAGCTCCCAGCCGATGTCGGTGAGTCCGCGGTGGAGCGGGTCGCGGTACTTGAACTCGAGATACGGCGCGCGGGCCACGAAGCGGAGGTGCGCCCGCGTGTAGTAATTGACCCCCACGAAGTCGAGGCTGTCCCGCGCGCCTTCCAGCGTCTGCCGGGTGGTGAAGAGGCCGGGCATGAACATCCGCAGCTCACCGGTGAGCAGCGCCTCGAGGAAGGTGTGGTTGTAGGCCTGGTCCGCGAGCCGCACCAGCGCGTGGTCCATCGGGTTCCAGACGCGGTCGGCGGAGAAGGCCAGCATGTTCTGGCTGGTGCCGATGGGCAGCTTGCCGGCGTGGGTGAGAAGCTCCTCTCGCGCCGCGGCGTGCGCCCGGCCGATGTTCGCCAGCGCCGGCATGGCCAGTCTCGGATCGGCGATGCCCGGGGGAATCACTCCCTGCACGTAGCCGCCGAGGAGCAGCACCATCGGCTCGTTGAAGGTGAGCACCACCGCGTCGAGGCCGCGGAGCACCTCGGCGCAGGCCCGGGCGTAGCGCCGGAAGGCGGCCACGCTCTCCGGGTGGTGCCAGGGCGTCTGGCGATGGAACCACGCCGGGTGCGTGAAGTGATGCAGCGTCACCACCGGCCGCAGCCCCACCTCGGTCATCGCCACCAGCCGACGCCGGTAGCCGTCCAGCGCCTCCTCGTCGAAGCGGCCGCGCTGTGGCTCGATGCGCGCCCACTCCAGGCTCATCCGGAACGCCGTCGCGCCGAGGTCGCGCGCGAGGCGGTAGTCCTCGCTCCAGCGGTTCCAGTGATCCACGCCGGCGCCGGCGACGTGCTTGGTGCGGCCCGCGCGCTCCCACTCGCTCCAGTCGTTCTCGATGTGACCCTCGACCTGGTACGCGGCGGTGGCGACACCGAAGACGAAGTCGGAGGGGAAGTGGAGTGGAGGCGCGTTCATCGCGAGCGAGAAGGATGAAACCTAACAGCGCGCGCTGCTCCTCGCGTGCACGCGCGCCTCCGAGCTCCCGGTCGATTCGTTGACATGAGGGCGCTCACGTCACTACCATTCGTTTCACTCACTCGGCCCGAGTGACGAACACGAACCCGGAGGGACGGACTGATGGCCGCAAAGAAGAAGACCGCGAAGAGGAAGCCGGCCGCAAAGAAGAAGACCGCGAAGAGGAAGACGTCCAAGCGGAGGTAGCGGTCACTCTCCTCCGGGAGAAGACGAACGGCTCGGCGGATCGCCGGGCCGTTTCGCTTTTCTGGGCAGGCTCGGACCACCCGTGTCGCTGAGACCGAGCGAGCTGAGAGACGTGGCCGGTGCGCTGGAGCCCGAGCTGGCCGGCGCGGTGGTGCAGAAGGTCCGCGCCCCCTGGCCCGAGCAGCTGGAGCTGGAGCTGCGGCAGCCTGGGCGCACGGTGCGCTTGCTCCTGAGCGTCGAGCCGGGACTGGAAAGGCTCTCGGTGGTCGATGCACGGACGCTCCCCTCGGCCGGCGGCGGGCCCTCCCCCTGGCTGCTGCGAGTCCGGAAGGAGCTGACCGGTCGCCGGCTCTCGTCCATCCGCCGCACCGGGCCCAGGGAGGTTCGCCTGGGATTCGAGAGGGGCGGCACGCTCTGCTCGGTGGTGGCCGAGCTGGGCCCGCCCGGCGTGCTGCTCCTCCTGGGTGACGCCGACGCGCCGCTCGCCGCGTCTCATGGACCGGCGAGGGCGGCCCGCCCGGCGACGGAGGGCGCGGGCGACGAGGGCCCGCCGTCGCGGCTCGGCGAGGCGCGAGGGCTCGAGGCCGGCCGTGCCGCCGAGGCGCTGGTCGGCGCGCGAGCCTCGGTGGTCCGCCGGGAGGCGCTGAAGCGGGCGCGCATCCATCCGCTCCACGCCGCGCTCCAGCGCCTGCGCCGGACGCGGGCCAAGGTCGAGGCCGAGGCGAACCGGGATGCGGCCGCCGAGGAGCACCGTCGCTGGGGTGAGCTCCTCTCCCGCGCTCTGGACTCGGTGGCCCGCGGCGCGAGCTCGGTGCGGCTGACCGAGTGGACCGCGGCGGGCCCACGCGAGGTGGAGGTTCCGCTCGAGCCCACGCTCGCCCCGCGCGCCCAGGTGGAGCGCCACTTCCACCAGTACCGGCGTCTGCTGCGCGGGAGCGCGCTGGCCCGGGGGCGGCTCGTCATCCTGGATCGGGAGATCGCCGCCGCCGAGCGTGCCCTGTCCGAGGCCGAGGCGAGCACCGCGAGCGAGGCGGCGATGCCGGTCGTCCCGGTCCCGGCCGCGCGGCCGCGGAAGCGCGCGGCGCCCGCCCACCGTCCGTACCGCGTCTTCCGCAGCGCCGACGGGCATCTGCTCTGGGTCGGCCGGGCCGGCGAGGACAACGCGGCGCTGACCTTCCGGGTGGCCCGTCCGCACCACCTCTGGATGCACGCCCGCGGCGTGCCCGGGGCGCACGTGGTGGTGCCGCTGGAGAAGGGCGAGGAGGTCCCGCCGGAGTCGGTGCTCGACGCCGCGCACCTCGCGCTGCACTTCTCCAGGGCCGCGGGCGAGCCGCGGGGCGAGGTGGCGTGGACGCGAGCCCGGCTCGTCCGGCGGGTGAAGGGCGGCGCGCCCGGGCAGGTGACGTACACCGGGGAGAAGGTGCTCGCCATCCGGGTGGAGCCGGGGCGGCTCGAGCGTCTGCTCCGCTCGCGCGAGGACTCCGGCAGCTAACTTAGCGGGTCGAGGGGGGCTCGCCGAGGACCGGCGCGCGCGGCGGCGCCGGGTCCCGGCCCTCGACCGTGGTCCGGGTGTCGGGAGGCGTGGCGAGAAGCCCTGCCGCGGCGGCCTCGGCGGCGGCGCGCTCGCGACGCCCGGCCAGCAGCTCCCGGGCGAGGATCTGCGCCAGCGCCACCGCCGGTACGGCGACCACCGCGCCGGCGACGCCCAGGAGCTCCGCCAGGAAGAGGATGCCGAGCAGGGCCACCAGCGGATCGAGGTGCACCGTGCGGCGGAAGACGAAGGGGCCGAGCACGTTCCCCTCCAGCTGCCCGTAGAGGAGGAAGTAGCCGAGGGTGATCAGCGCCTTGATCGCCCCTCCGGTGATGAGCGTCACCAGGGTGATGAAGCCGCCGGTGAGGATCGGCCCGGCGTACGGCACCAGGCTGGAGAGGCCGCTCAGCAGCCCGAGCGGTAGGAAGTACGGGGTCCGGATCAGCGCCAGGACGGTGGTGGTCAGCGTGGCGTTCACCGAGCAGATGAAGAGCACCCCGCCCAGGTAGCCGCCCACCGCGCGGTACGACTTGGCGAGCACGCTCTCCCACCGCGGGCGGTCCGCCGCAGGGACCAGCACCAGCAGCCGCTGCACCAGCCCACCGCCGAACACCAGCATGAAGACGGTGAGGGCGAGCACGGTGAGGAAGCCGGCGACGGCGCTGAGGGCGGAGGTGACGGCGGTGAGGATGGGGTTCACCGCGGTCTGCGCCAGGCCGAACGCTCCGGACAGCGCGTCCTTCAGCCGCTCCTCGAGCTCGAAGCGTTCGTTGAGGCTCCGGAAGCGAGGAGACTGCCGGAGGTCGCCGAGGATGCGCGGCATCGAGGCGATGAAGTCCCTCAGCTGGTGAACGGCCGCCGGGACGACGAGCAGGAACAGCCCGGTGAGGAGCAGCACCACCGCCAGGGTGGTGAGGGCGATCGCCCATCCGCGGCGGACTCCCCGTGCCTCCAGGCGCCGCACCACGTGGTCCAGCGCGATCGCCAGCATCATCGCCCCGGCGGTCAGGGTGAGCGCGAGCCGGGTCTGGAGGACGAACAGGACCAGCGCCGCCGTGGCCAACACCGCGAAGCAGACGGTGAAGGCGGTCCTCAGCGTCACCTGGGAAGGGGTAGATGGAGGCGGCAAGCGATCGAGCTCCGGGAGAGGCGCTAACCTTGCTCCTGCGATGACCGATGGCAAGGACCGCTCTCCCTGTGCACGCTGCGCCGAGGCGCTCGGTCGCTCGTGCTGCCAGCCCGGGCCCGGCGAACGGCTCGCCACCCTGACCGCGAGCGATGTCGAGCGGATCCAGTGGGCCACCGGATGGCGGCGCGAGCGTTTCGTGGAGCACGAGCCGCTCACCCCGGAGGAGGCCGTGGCGTACGAGGCGCGCCGCCCGGGCTACCGCGAGTACTTCCGGAGCACCGCGGTGCGCTGGGGGCTGCGGGCGGAGCGCGGAGCCTGCGTGCTCCTCGGCCCGCAGGGGTGCTCGCTCGACGCCGCGGCCCGGCCCACCGCCTGCCTGCTCTACCCGTTCGAGCCCGCCGCGCACGGCTGGACGCTCGCCGTCGAGCGCTCCGGATCTCCGCAGCTCGCGGCCACGAGCGGCGAGCCGCGCTGCCTCGCCGCCGAGGAGGCCGGGAGCAAGGGAGAGCTCCGGCGCAGCTTCGGGCTCGCGGTCGAGGACTTGACGGCGCTGATCGATCGCTTGCGGGCCGAGGTGAAGGCCCACCCGGAAGCGGTGGACTCCGTCAAGCGGCGGGGACCTCGCTCCGTCGCCCGGACGGCGCCGGGAGATCGCCCCGCTCGCGTTCGCCGGGCGAGGCTGCGGTAGAGTGCGTTCGGCCAGTCCCGTGAGCGATTCGTCTCCCCGCCAGCTCCTCCTCTTCGACTCCCACCCGCGTGCCCGTGCCCGCGTCCCGGTCCGCGAGGTCGCGGTCGACAAGGCCGCCTCGCTGGCGCAGCACCTCGCCCGTGACCTGGGAATGCCGGTGCGCCTCTCGGTCACCGACAACCGGAGCACGATGATCAGCTTCCGGCGTGCGTCCTCCGCGCTCCGGCTGCGGCTCCACCACATGTTCCTCGATGCGCCCGGGCCGGTGCTTCAGGCGGTCGCCGACTACGCCGGGCGCGGCAGGCCCCAGGCCGGCCGGGTGCTGGACGAGTTCATCAAGCGCGAGCAGCCGCGAATCCGGCAGGAGCGCGACGCCTCGGACGAGCGCTTCTCTCCCGAGGGCCGCTTCTTCCACCTCGAGCAGATCCGCGACGCGCTGAACGAGCGCTTCTTCCAGGACGGGGTGCGGGCCAGCATCGGCTGGGGCCGCGTGCCCGGGCGCAGGCGGCGGAAGTCGATCCGTCTCGGCGTCTACGACCACCAGACGCGGGAGATCCGGGTCCACCCGGCGCTGGACCACCCCGCGGTGCCGCGCTTCTTCGTGGAGTTCATCGTCTTCCACGAGATGTTGCACCAGCTCTTCCCCAGCTCGAACGGGCCGGGGCGTCGCGTGCACCACCCGAGGGCGTTCCGCGATCGCGAGCGCGCCTTCCCGCTGTTCGAAGCGGCCATCGCCTGGGAGCGCGAGAACCTCCGCGCCCTTCTCCAGCGCTGAGCACACCATGAGACGCGCGAAGATCGTCTGCACCCTCGGTCCGGCTTCCCTGAAGCCCGAGGTCCTCGAGGAGCTACTCAACGCGGGCATGGACGTGGCCCGGCTGAACTTCAGCCACGGGAGCCACGCCCAGCATGCGCAGACGCTGTCCTTGCTCAAGGCGGCATCGCTCAAGGTGCGCAAGGCGGTGGGCGTCCTGGGAGACCTCCAGGGCCCGAAGATCCGCACCGGCAAGCTGGTCGAGGGCAAGGTGGACCTGGTCCCGGGGGCCGAGTTCTCGATCACCACCGACGAGTCGGTCCCGGGGACCGGGGAGCTGGTCTCGACGACGTACCCCTTCCTCGCCTCGGACGTGAACCCCGGAGACCGCATCCTCCTCGACGACGGGCTGCTCGAGCTGCGGGTCCTGGAGACGGACAAGAAGACGCTCGTTCGCACCGAGGTGGTGCACGGCGGCACCCTGAAGAACAACAAGGGCATCAACCTGCCCGGCGTGGCGCTCCGGGCCGAGGCGCTCACCCCGAAGGACCGCGAGGACCTGGTCTTCGGCATCAAGGCCGGCGTGGACTACATCGCGCTCTCCTTCGTCCGTCAGCCGAGCGACCTGGACCAGGCCCGGGCGGCGATGGCCGAGGCCGGGCGGCAGGTGCCGATCATCGCCAAGCTGGAGAAGCCCGAGGCCATCGCCCGGCTCGACGCGATCCTCGAGAAGACCGACGGGGTGATGGTGGCCCGCGGCGATCTCGGGGTGGAGCTCCCGCCGGAGGAGGTCCCCGCGATCCAGAAGGACATCATCCGCCGGGCGAACCTCCGCGGGCTGCCGGTCATCGTGGCCACGCAGATGCTCAACTCGATGATCGACCATCCCCGGCCGACCCGCGCCGAGGCCTCGGACGTGGCGAACGCGGTCTACGACGGCGCGGACGCGCTGATGCTCTCCGGCGAGACGGCGTCGGGCAGCTATCCGGTGGACTCGGTCCGGATGATGGAGCGGATCATCCTCGCCTCCGAAAGCGCGGCCCGGACGCACGGCAAGGCGCCGGCCCGCATCGGCGGGGTGACCTTCCCGGCCTCCTTCCCCGACGTCATCGCCGGGGTGGCCTGCGAGGCGGCGCGGGCGTCGGGCGCGGTGGTGATCGCCGCCTTCACCCTCTCCGGGCACACCGCGCGGCTGCTGAGCCACTACCGGCCGCCGGTGCCCATCGTGGCCTTCTCGCCCAACCAGGAGGTGCGGCGGAAGCTCTCCCTCCTCTGGGGAGTGGTGCCGCGGGTGCTCGAGCCCGTGGACCGCACCGAGGAGATGATCCGCCGCGTGGAGGAGGAGCTGCTCAGCCGCGGGCTCGCCCACCGCGGCGACCGGGTGGTGATCGTCTACGGCGCACCGGTCGGGCAGCCGGGGAAGATCAACAGCATGCGGCTCCACGAGATCGCCTGAACCGGTCCCGCTAGTCCCGCGGGAGGCAGACGCTCCCGCCGGGGTAGTACCCGGCAGGGCAAGTCGTCCCGCCGCCAGCGAGGACCATGGAGTGCCGGAACTCGCCGACGCGTGCCTCCCGCTCCCGGGCCTCCACGTCCGGATCGCCGGGCCGCTGGCTGTACGACACCGAGGCACATCCGCCCAGCAACGTCGCCGCCAGGGCCATGGAGAGAAGCGTTCGCATCGCGCCGCCCGGTCGTTGCACCGGTCGAGCGCCTCACGGTGCATGCACCGGACCCCGGGGCGAGGTGAGGAGCGTCGCGGCCTTGCGTCGATCCGGGGAGGGTCCGCCGCTCGCTCCAAAGTCGAGATGCACCCGCCTCGCGCGAGGTGTCAGACACCTCGTTTTCCGCCACCTCGTTTTCCTCGTTTCCCACCCGAGCTCCCCGCGACAGCCCTCGTTCCTCTGCTGCTGCTGCGCGAGGTCGGCGCGCCCGACCGGGTCTTCTTCGGCGGAGAACGAGGTGCGGTCGCCCGCCCGTCGCCCTGCACCACCGCCCAGAGCCGCTTCGGCGCGATGAGGCGGTAGCTCTCGAGGACCAGCGCCCGGACCTCGCCCCAGTCGCGCACGCCCTTCAGGTCCATGCTGATCCAGCCGTGCGCGCCGACGTAGGGCGCGCGAACGAAGCGCGGGTCCTGGATCGCCGCATCGGCGTGTTCACGCTCGAGCTTGAAGCCGATGGTGGCCTTCCCTCGGTGGTCGCCGAAGCCGGCGAAGATCTTCCCCGCACCCGGAAGTGCGGCTGGCCCCAGGTGGCCGTCTCGGTCGTCTCGGGCAGGGCGAGGCAGATCCAGCGCATCTCGATCAGCGGGCTGGAGCGGGGCATCCCGGGTCTCCTCCCTCGGCTGGCCCGGCGAGGAGCTGGGTGCGCCGACGCCCCATGCTCGCCGCCATCGTCAATGAAGGTCCAGCCGGAGCAGGCGAGGCCGTGCCGGCGGCGCCCCGGGCCGGAGCGCCCCGTCGTCGGTGAAGCGTCCCCACCCGCTGTCGATCAGGGCGAGGGCGCCGCGCCGGGTGGCGACGACGTGGGTGGGGTCTCCGAGCTCGGGACCGCGGGCGAGCACCGACCAGCGCGTCACCCGCCGTCCCTCCTTGGAGAGCCAGAGGCGAACCAGCCGGGGCTGGACGATCCCGTTCTGCACTGCCAGGAGCCCGCCCGGCGCGAGGGCCAGGCCGTCGATGCCGCCGGTGACCAGGTCGTCCGGCCCGAGCACCGGCTCGGGGACACCCCCGGACACCGGAAGCGCGAACAGCCCGAGCGTCCAGTCCGGGACGAGCAGCGTCCGCCCGTCCGCCGTGAGCACCGGCGTCTGCGGGCTGGAGAAGGTGTGCTCGGGGACGAGCGGCTCGAGCGCTCCGCCTCCAGGGGAGAGGCGGTACACAGTGCCGGCCAGCGCATCCGAGACGAAGGCCGTCCCGTCGGGCGCCACCGTGAGATCTCCGAGGAGGTGAGGCCCGCTGCCGGGCGGCGCGCGCCGGGCGAGCTCCGCCCCGTCCTCGAGCCGGACGGTCACCAGCTCCGAGCGGCCCTCGTCCGCCTTCCGGAAGCCCTCGGCGTGCGGCACGGCGGCGACCGTGACGTGGAGGAGCCGTCTCTCCGGGTCCAGCCCGAGCGCGAAGGCGCCGCTCCCGGCCGGCGCCGGATGCGCCCACGCGCTCCACCGTCCCCCGAGCCGCCGCCAGACCTGGCCAGTCCGCACGCTGGAGACGAACACCGCGCCGGTCCGCGGATCCTCCGCCACGTCCTCGACCAGCCCGAGCTCGGGCGGAACGGCCACCTCCAGCCCCCCGGACCTCGCCGGCCGTCGCCCCTCGTCGAAGCGGGAGAGCAGCGGCGCCCATCGCCCGTCGGGGTGCAGAGGCGCCAGGTCCTGGTCCGAGGCCAGGTCCGTCGCGAGCCCCGCCGAGGCCAGCGGCGAGAGCGCGGCGAACGCCTGGTCGATCCGGCCGGCCCTCGCCTCGAGACAGGCCAGGTCGTACGCAAGGTCGACCCGTCCCGGCGCCGCTGCGCGTCGACGGTCGAGCGCGGCCCGGGCCTCGTCGAGCGCGCCCGAGCCGAACGCCCGGTTGAAGGTGCGCCGGGCCTCGACGTACTGGACCGGCCGACTCCCCTGGCCCGAGACGCCCCCGTCCGCGGCCAGCAGCGCGAAGGCGAGGAGCAGCGTGCGCATCGCACACCGGTCCTCTCACACCGGGGCGCGCGGGCGTGCGACACTCCGCCACCGATGCTTGCCCTGCAGCTGGCTGCAATCCTGGCGGCCGCCGCCCCCCAGAAGCTGGATCTGGTCATCGAGCACGGCCGGGTGGTGGACGGCTCGGGCAGCCCGTGGTTCCGGGCGGACGTGGGCATCCAGGGGGACCGCATCGCCCGGATGGGTGACCTGCGCGACGTCCCGGCGAAGCTTCGCATCGACGCGCGCGACCACCTGGTCACCCCGGGCTTCATCGACCTGCTCGGGCAGAGCGAGCTCTCGGTCCTGGTCGATCCGCGCGCCGAGTCGAAGATCCGCCAGGGCATCACCACCGAGCTCACCGGGGAGCTGGGCACGGTGGCCCCGGTCCGCGATGAGATCCTCGGCGGGGTGATGGGCTGGCTCTCGCTCCACCAGGTCAAGATCGACTGGAAGGATCTCGACGGATACTGGAAGCGCCTCCGCGCGGCGAGGCCGGCGATCAACCTCGGAACGCTGGTCTCCACCGGCCAGGTCCGCTCGGTGGTGATGGGGCAGGGCTCCGAGGCGCCCACGCCCGAGCAGCTGCTCCGGATGCAGATCGAGGTGCAGAAGGCGATGCGGCAGGGCGCCTTCGGGGTGGCCGCCGCGCTCTGGTACCCGCCCACGCGGTATCAGACGACGGACGAGCTGGTGCTGCTCGCCCGGTCCGCGGCGAAGTTCGGCGGGTTCTACGCCACGCACCTCCGCGACGAGGGCGACCAGGTGCTCGCGGCGCTCGACGAGGCCATCGACATCGGCCGCCGGGCCGGACTTCCGGTGGAGGTCTGGCACCTCAAGGTGGCCGGCAAGCAGAACTGGGGCCGGATGCCCGAGGTGCTCCAGCGGATCGCCGCCGCTCGGGCCGAGGGGCTCGACGTCTCGGCCAACGTGTATCCGTACCTCGCCGGGGCCAACATGCTGCACGCCGACGTTCCGGACTGGGCGCAGGCCGGCGGCGTGTCGGCGATGCTGGGCCGGCTCCGCGACCAGGAGCAGCGGACGCGCATCGAGCGGGAGATCACCGCCAGCTGGAAGGACCCCTCCGATCCGGAGCGGGTGGTCATCCTGCTCGCGCTGTCGCCGGAGGCGAAGCGCTACGAGGGCAAGAACCTGGCCGAGGTGGCGAAGGAGCGCGCGACCTCGCCGGCGGCGGCGCTGGTCGATCTGGTGTTGCTCGACGCCGGGAGCACCCAGGTGCTCCGGTTCCTCGCCAGCGAGTTCGACCTCCGCGCCGCGCTCCGCGAGCCGTGGGTGTGCATCGGCGTGGACGCGAGCGCCGACGCGCCGGACGGACCCCTCGGCCCGGAGGGGACGCACCCGCGCGCCTTCGGCTCGATGGCCCGGCTCCTGGGGACCTACGCCCGGGACGAGAAGCTCTTCACGCTCGAGGAGGCGGTGCGGAAGGTCACCTCCGGCCCGGCCCGCCGGCTCGGGCTCACCGACCGCGGCCTCCTCCGTCCGGGGATGATGGCCGACCTGGTGGTCGTCGACCCGGCGAAGGTGAAGGACGTGGCCACCTACGCCCGGCCCAAGCGGTTCCCCGAGGGCATCGAGACCGTCCTGGTGAACGGGCAGCCGGTGCTGGTGGACGGCATCCGCACCGAGACCCGGCCCGGACGGCCGCTGCTCCACCCGGTCCCGGACGCAGCTCGCTAGCGCACCTCAGTCGGGCTCGCCGGCGCGCTTCGGCTCGGGGAAGCGGCGGAACCAGCTGTTCGGGTTCCAGGTGGGCCTGGCCGGCGCCTGGGCGATGGAGACTCCGAGGAGGAAGTTGAACCGGGTCAGCTGGGCGAACGGTTCCCAGTCCCGATCCGGCTCGAAGCTCGTCCTGCGGCCGGTGGTAGCGCTTTCGCCAGAACTCCCGCTCGGCCGCGGTTTGCTCCGGGGTCAGACCGGCCATCCCGTTGAAGATCTGCGCGGCGGGGATGCCCTTCTTCACGAAGTTGAAGTTGTCCGAGCGGACGAAGTAGGCCTGCTCGGGCTCCGGATCCGGCGACACCCGAAGCCCGAGCGCCCCGGCCGCCCGTGCCACGTCCGCGCCGAGCGTGCTCTCGTCCGTCCCGAGCGCCACCACGTCCTTCGAGCGGATGCAGCGGGTACGCACCGTCCACGTCGATGTCGGCGACGAGGTTCTGGAGGGGCACCGTGGGGTGGCGGGCGAACCACTCCGAGCCGAGGAGCCCGCGCTCCTCGGCGGTGACGAAGAGGAAGAGGATGCCGCGCCGCGGAGGCTGACCGAGCCGGGTGAAGGCCCGCGCCGTCTCGAGGAGGCTGGCCACGCCGGCCGCGTCGTCCGAGGCACCGTTGTAGATGCGGTCCCCGTTCACCGGCTTGCCGATGCCCATGTGGTCCAGGTGAGCGCCGTAGACCACCATCTCCTTCGCGGTCGGCGACGCCGGATCGGCCAGGAGCAGGCCCGACCACGTTCTCCGAGGTGCGCCGGCGCAGCCTGCTCTCCGCGCGCAGCCGCGCGCGCAGCCCGAGGTCGAAGCCGCGGGGCCTTCCCAGCGCCGACGCCTGCACCAGGCCGGCGACCGTCTCCGGCCGCCCGGCTTGCTTGAGCAGCGCCTCGAACGCAGCGGCGCTGATCAGCGCCTCGGGGAGGAGCGGCGGAGCGTCCTCGAGCCGCATCGCATCGAACTCGTAGTGCTCGGCCAGCAGCCGGAAGGGAGTGAGGGCCTCCTTCTCCGGTGGCCAGACGAAGACCAGGGCCCGGGCTCCACGCCGCATCAGCTCCCGCGCCACGCGCTCGCTCTGCCCGTGGACTGCCGAGGCGAGCGAGGGGAAGAAGTCCGGGCGCTCGGACCGGGGAGCGCCGGCGAGGACGACGACGATCTTGTCGCGGACGTCGACCTTCGCGAAGTCGTCGTATCCGTACTCGGGCACGCTGAGCCCGTGGCCGGCGAACACCACCTCACCGGACACGTCGGTGAGGCCCTGGGCGAGGTCGGCTGTCCACCACCAGGTTCTCGCCCCGGACCAGCGACAGCGGCGCACCCGGGCCACCGGTGAGCTCGAGCGAGCCGGAGAGCGGGGTGCCGCGCACCAGCGGGACCTTCTGGAAGTACGTCCCGTTCTCGCCCGCCGCCTGGAGCCCCAGCGACTGCAGCTCGCTCGCCACGTACCGCGCGGCGACGTCGTACCCCGGCGTGCCGGGGTCACGTCCTCCCAGGAGGTCGTCGGCGAGGAAGCGGATGTGGCTGGCGATGGCCTGGGGCTGGATGGACGCCGCGGCGGACCGGTCGGCCTCGGAGAAGCCGTGCCCGTGCTGGGCCGCCGGCGCGGCGTGGCGTGGCGTGGACGTGGCGCAGGCGACGGTCAGCCAGAGGACGGGCAGGGGCAGCAGGCGCATGGGAGCCCGGGAGACAAGCACGGACGGCCGCCAGGACCACGTCCCCTTTGCAGTCAGCTGCCCGGCCGGGGCAGGAAGAAGCTGCCCGGGAGGAACCGGGGCCGCTCGGCGCGCTCGGCCACCGACAGCCCGAGGAGGAACTGGAACCGGGCGAACTGCGCCGCCGGGCCGTGATCGCGCCCTGGCTCCCAGTGGTCTGCGGCCCGATGGTAGTGGGCCTTGCGGTAGGCGGCCTGGGCCGCCCGCTCCTGCTCGCTCGCGCCGCCGAGGCCCACCCGGGTGGCGGTGGCCGGGATGCCGACCTGGAGGAAGCTGTACTGGTCGCTCCGCACGGCGAAGGCCTGCCGCGGATCCGGGTCGGGGCCCATCGTCAGCCCGAGCGCGGTCGCGGCCCGCTCCGCGTCGTCCCTGAGCGAGCTCTCGTCGGCGCCGAGCGCCACCATCTCGCGGGGCACGAAGATCGGCAGCCCCGAGTCGGCGTTGACGTCGCCGACCAGCGCCTCGCGCCGGACCGGGGGATGGGCCACGAACCACTCCGAGCCGAGCAAGCCCTCCTCCTCGCCGCTGACCAACGCGAACAGCACCCCGCGACGCGGCCGCTGGGGCAGCCGGGTGAAGGCGCGGGCGATCTCCAGCACGTTCGCCACGCCGGCGGCGTTGTCCGAGGCGCCGTTGTAGATGGCGTCGCCCGCCTCGGGCTTGCCGATGCCCAGGTGGTCCAGGTGCGCGGTGAACACCACGGCCTCGCCCGCCGCCGGAGAGCCGGGGGCGGCGCGCCAGAGCCCGACCACGTTGGCCGTCCGGACGGTGCGGAGCGCGGCATCGATCCGGAGGTGCGCCTGCGTGCCGAGCGGGAAGGGCGTGTGCTCGCGGCGCTCGGCGGCGGCGAACAGCGTGGCCAGCCGCTCGCTCCGTCCGGCGGCGGCGAGGAACGCGTCGGCCCCGGCCATCGACAGCCCGGCCTGGGGGAGGGAGTCGCGCGCGGGCACCAGGCCGTTCTCCACCAGGGCCATCACCCCTCGCTGCGCGGCCGCGACCTGCTCGGTGAACGGCCAGATCTTCTCACGGGTGGGCGTCTGGACCCAGAGCACCCCGGCGACGCCGCGCGCCTGGAGGCGCTCCAGCTTGGAGCGCGCCGAGCCGTACACCGCGCTGGGGATGGGCGGGAAGAAGTCGGGGGTGGTGCCGAGCGGCGCGCCCACCAGCACCAGGGCGATCTTCCCCCGGAGGTCGAGACCCGCGAGATCGTCCCAGCGGTACTCGGGGGCCACGATCCCGTAGCCCACGTACACCACCGCGGCGGTCACGTCGGCCAGGCCCTCCGCGAGCGGCGCGCGGGCGAGGTAGTCGCGCTCGAGGACCAGCGCGGCGGTGCCGCCCCCCGGGGTCCCGATCTCCAGGCGCGCGGCGCGGGTCCTCGCGCCTCGCAGGGTCATCGCCTGGAACCACCCGCCATCGTCGCCCGCGGGCTCCAGGCCCATGCCCTGGAGCTGGCTCGCCACGTAGGCGGCGGCGACGTCGAAACCGCGCTCGCCCGCCGCGCGGCCCTCGAGCAGGTCGTCGGCGAGGAAGCGGATGTGCGCCGAGACGGCGTCGGGACGGATGCCGGCCGCGGCCTCGGCGGCGCCCGGGGCGATGAGGTCCGCGCCGCGGGAGCCGGGCGGCGCCGAGGCGCCGGAGGTGGCGCAGCCGGCGAGGAGGAGGAGCAGCGAGAGGACACCGCGCCGGGGCGCTTCGCGACGAGGCTCGATGGGCATGGGACGGGGGAAGCCTAGCGTCCTCCCCGGCGCCCGGGGGGACCTGGCGGTCAGAGGCCCGGAGGACGCAGGGCGCGGCGGGGGATCTCCCCCTCCACGAAGACGCGGAGCAGCTCACCGTCGAGCATCCCGTTCTTCGCCTCCTGGTGGAGGATGTCCAGCGCGGCGGGGTGGGGCACGGCCTTCTTGTACGGACGGTCGGCGGCGGTGAGGGCGTCGTACACGTCCGAGATGGCCATCATCTTGGACTGCACCGGGATGGTCTCGGCGGGAATCTTCCGCGGGTACCCCGAGCCGTTGAGCCGCTCGTGGTGCGCGTAGGCGATGTCCGGCACCCGCTTCAGCGCCCGGGTCCAGGGAATCTGCGAGAGGAAGCGGAAGGTGTGGCTGACGTGGCTCTCGATCTCCAGCCGCTCCTCGGAGGAGAGCGAGCCGCGAGCGATGCTCAGCCGCTCCACCTCGCGGGGGAGGAGCAGCGGATGGTCGTCGTCCCGCTCGTTGCGGAAGCTCTGGCGGCCCAGGTCCGCCAGCCGCTCGAACCCGCCCGACGGCAGGATGGTGGGGCGGTTGCAGGCGAGGACGAACTCCAGCGTCTCGTCCAGCTCGCGGAGCTCGGCCTCGAGCCGCTCCAGCTCGTCGCGCTCACGCGAGTCGAGGAGCTTCCCGTCCCGGGCGGCCTCGAGCCGGCGCTCGACGCTCCGCAGCTGCCGGTCCTTCCGCGCCAGGGCGAAGCGGGCCCGAAGGACGTCCAGCTCCTGTGGAAAGAGCTTCTCGGCCTTGACCAGGACGTGCTCGCGGACGCCCACTTTCCCGAAGTCGTGGAGGAGCGACGCGTAGCGCATCTCCTGCACGTCCTGGGCGCCGAACCGGACGCGGGCGTAGGGACCGGTGCTCTGGTGCTCCAGCGCCGAGGCCAGGCCCACGGTGAGCTCGGCCACCCGGCTGGAGTGACCGGCGGTGGTCGGATCGCGCGACTCGATGGCCACCACCGAGGCGGACACGAAGCCCTCGAAGAGGCGGTTGATCTCGTCGTGGAGGAGCGCGTTCTCGATCGCCCCGGCGGCCTGGCCCCCGAGCGCCAGCAGGAGCTCGGAGTCCTCGTCGGTGAAGACCCCGAGGCGCTTGTTCAGCGCCTGGAGCACGCCGGTCACCTCGCCCTGGGCGTCGCGCATCGGCACGCAGAGGATGGTGTGGGTGCGGTACCCGGTGGCCGCGTCGACGTCGCGGTTGAAGCGCGCGTCGGCGTAGGCGTCCTGGATGTTGATGACCTGCCCGGTCTCGGCGACCGAGCCGGCGATGCCCCGGCCGACCTTGACCCGGATCTCGTGGGCCGCGCCCTGCGCCACCTTGCTCCACAGCTCGCCCCGCTCCCGGTCGAGGATGAAGAGCGTGCAGCGGTCGGCGTCCACCACCTTCGCCGCCTCGTAGATGATGAGCGGGAGGAGGAGGTCGAGGTCCCGGGCCGCGGCCATGGCCTTGGCCACGTCGAGGATGGAGGTGAGCTTCGAGACTCGTCCGGCCAGGTCCTGCGGACTTTGGATGTCCGGGCTCACCGGCAAGACGCTACTCCAACGGGTGGCCGGAGGAGGCCCCGGGCGCCCTAGTGGCGCTCACCCGCGCCGGCCAGTCGTGCCACCTTGGACATGAAGGAAGGGTCGAACGGCTTCACGTCGTAGTCGTCCGCCCCGAGCTCCAGGCAGACATGCCGGGTGAACTGGTCCTCGATGGCCGAGAGGACCAGGACCTTGATGTTCTTGGTGCGCGGATCCCGCTTCAGGGCGGCCAGGAGGTCGCGGCCGTCCACGTGCTGCTTGAGGTCGAGGATGATGACCGCCGGCTGGTGTCGCACCGCCAATTCCAGCACTTGCTGGGACGTGGTGTCGGTGATGTAGGACAGGCCGGCGCGGCGGGCCTCGCGGGCCAGGGCGGCCACGACGCCAGGTTCGTCGTCGGCGATCAGAATGGTGGGCTTCTCGGACATGGTGCTCTCGCGTCCGGGAGGGATCGCAAGAAGCACACCGGCATGTAACTCCAGCGGTCCCGCGGGGTTGGGGGTGTGGTCGGTGGGTCACCCCGGATGTGGGGGGTCGTCCTTGCGCGGTCAGTCCGGACCTCGCGGCGGGTTGACCCTCGGGGGCACCATCGGTTACGGAAGGCGTCCCTCGACGAGAGGGGTGTCGGACTCGGGGAGTGGCTCAGCCTGGTAGAGCACTTGGTTC
>CAVZMH010000008.1:0-47454 GCA_963776345.1 uncultured delta proteobacterium
CGGCGACAACGGCTTGAAATGTCGAGGGCTGGCCGGTAGAAGAGCTTGCTTCGGCGCGCCCCGGCTGGTATGGCGGCGCGCTTTCTTTCGTCTCTTGGAAGGGCTGCAAAGGGGTCGTTTTGCCGAAGGATGATGCCATCGAGGTCGAGGGGACGGTCATCGAGCCGCTCCCCAACGCGATGTTCCGGGTGGTCCTGGACAACGGGGGCCACAAGGTGCTCGCGCACATCTCGGGAAAGATGCGGATGCACTTCATCCGGATCCTCCCCGGCGACAAGGTGAAGCTGGAGCTGTCGCCGTACGACCTCACCCGGGGTCGCATCACCTACCGGGCGAAGTAGCTCCCTTTGGGATTCCACGGACGGAGTGCATTTCAGGGAGTGGCGCCGGCATGGGCCGCTCGACGGGAGTCGGTGTCGCCATGAAGGTCCGCGCGTCGGTGAAGAAGATCTGCGACAAGTGCAAGGTGATCCGCAGGAAGCGGGTCGTCCGGGTGATCTGCGCGGCGAACCCGCGTCACAAGCAGCGCCAGGGCTAAGCGCCCCAGGCTCGAACGAGGAACCAGAACCAGCATGGCTCGCATCGCCGGCATCGACCTTCCCCCCGCCAAGCGGGTGGTGATCTCGCTCCAGTACATCTACGGCATCGGCAACAAGGCTGCCCACGACATCGTCACCAAGGCGCGCGTGGACTTCGCTACCCGGACCAAGGACCTCACCGAGGAGCAGACCCGCACCATCCGGGAGATCATCGAGTCCGACTACAAGGTGGAGGGTGATCTGCGGCGCGAGGTCACCATGAACATCAAGCGGCTCATGGACCTCGGCTGCTACCGCGGCCTGCGCCACCGGAAGGGCCTGCCCGTCCGCGGCCAGCGCACCCACACCAACGCCCGGACCCGCAAGGGCCCGAAGCGCGGAATCATCCGGCCCAAGGCCACCGCCCCGACCACCACCCGGGCGTAACGCTTCCTAGAGAATCCGAGAGACCACCCGAATGGCCGAAGAAGTCACGCCCCCCGCCGCTGCCGCCCCCGATGCCGCCGCCGCTGCCGCGCCCGCCGCGGCCGAGAAGCGGGTCAAGCGCAAGGGCAAGAAGAACATCCTCAACGGCGTGGTGCACATCCAGAGCACCTTCAACAACACCATCATCACCATCTGCGACGTCTCCGGGAACGTCATCTCCTGGTCGTCCGCCGGCGCCCGCGGCTTCAAGGGCAGCCGCAAGTCGACGCCCTTCGCCGCCCAGGTGGCGGCCGGCGACGCCGCGGCCAAGGCGATGGAGCACGGGCTGAAGAACGTGACGGTGATGGTGAAGGGCCCCGGCGCCGGCCGTGAGTCCGCCCTCCGTGCCCTCGCCTCCGCCGGCCTGAAGATCTCGCTGATCCGCGACGTGACCCCCATCCCGCACAACGGATGCCGGCAGCCCAAGCGCCGCCGCGTCTAGACCATCTTCCTGGAGAACCGATTTGGCCCGCTACACCGCCAGCGCCTGCCGTATCTGCCGCCGCGAGAACCTCAAGATGTACCTGAAGGGGGACCGCTGCTACACCGACAAGTGCGCCATCGAGCGCCGCCCCTATCCGCCGGGCCAGCACGGCCAGGGCCGGGTGAAGTTCAGCGGCTACGGCGTGCAGCTCCGCGAGAAGCAAAAAGTCAAACGCATGTATGGGCTGCTCGAGTCGCAGTTCCGGGGCTCCTTCCACCGCGCGGCCACCGCCAAGGGCAAGACCGGCGAGACGCTGCTCCAGCTGCTCGAGCTGCGCCTGGACAACGTCGTCTTCCGGATGGGCTTCGCCGACACCCGCGCCGAGGCCCGCCAGCTGGTGCGCCACGGACACTTCCAGGTGAACGCCAAGCGGGTGAACATCCCCTCCTTCGAGGTGAAGCCGGGGAGCGTGATCGAGGTCGCCGAGAAGAGCCGGAAGATGATCCGCATCGCCGAGGCGCTGGAGACGGTGGACCGGCGCGGCATCCCCCAGTGGATCGACCTGGACAAGAAGGCGATGAAGGGCACGGTGAAGAGCGTCCCCAACCGTGAGGACCTCACCATGCCCATCCAGGAGCAGCTCATCGTCGAGCTTTACAGCAAGTAAGTCGTCGGCAGTCGCAGCACGAGGAGCGCGTCCTCCCGTCATCCGGACGGGTACGTCGGTGGCGCCGCTCGTTCACGGAAGGAAGAAGCAGCCATGGCCGAAGCATTCAACGCGAAGAACTGGCGCGATCTCATCAAGCCCCGGCGGATGGAGATCGACGGCGAGTCCCTCTCCCAGACCTACGCCAAGTTCGTGGCCGAGCCGCTCGAGCGCGGGTTCGGGACCACGCTGGGCAACTCGCTCCGCCGCGTGCTCCTGAGCTCGCTCCAGGGCGCCGCCATCACCTCGGTGAAGATCGAGGGTGTGGAGCACGAGTTCACCACCGTCCCCGAGGTGACCGAGGACGTCACCGACATCGTGCTCAACCTCAAGGAGGTCCTGCTCCGGATGCACACCAACGAGCAGAAGACGCTCCGGATCGAGGTGGAGGGCCCGAAGGAGGTCAAGGCGGGCGACATCATCGCCGACGACCAGGTGGAGATCCTCAACCCCGGCCACCACATCTGCACCCTCTCCGAGGGCGGGAAGCTGCGGATGGAGATGACCTGCCGCCGCGGCCGCGGCTACGTGCCGGCGATCAACAACAAGAACCCCGGGGACCCCATCGGCACCATCCCCATCGACGCGCTGTTCTCGCCGATCCGCAAGGTCAACTACCAGGTCACCAACGCCCGCGTGGGCCAGGTGACCGACTACGACAAGCTCACCCTCGAGGTCTGGACCGGCGGCTCGGTCACGCCTCAGGACGCGGTGGCCTACGCGGCGAAGATCATCAAGGAGCAGCTGACCGTCTTCATCAACTTCGATGAGACCGAGGAGCCGGTCGTCGCCGAGGCGCCGAAGGAGGAGGCCAAGCTCAACGAGAACCTCTTCCGCAGCGTGGACGAGCTCGAGCTCAGCGTCCGCAGCGCCAACTGCCTCCAGCAGGCGAACATCAAGACCATCGGTGACCTGGTCCAGCGCACCGAGGCCGAGATGCTGAAGACCAAGAACTTCGGCCGGAAGTCCCTGAAGGAGATCAAGGAGATCCTGGCCGAGATGGGCCTGTCCCTGGGGATGAAGCTGGACAACTGGCCCCAGCGGCCGGGCGCCGTGGCCGCCCCCAGCGAGCCCAAGGCGTAGGCGAGCAGTACCCACCCCGGGCTCTTCCCTCCGAAGGGGAGGAGCCCCTTCGGCCCGGGTACCTGACACGGCCCGGGAAAGGACGGCGACGATGCGTCACCGCGTCGGACACAGGAAGCTACAGAAGACCACCCCCCACCGGCTGGCCATGCTGGACAACATGGTCACCTCGCTGCTCGAGCACGAGGCGATCAGGACCACCGTCCCCAAGGCCAAGGAGGCGCGGCGGCTGGCGGATCGGATCATCACCCTCGGCAAGCGCGGGGGACTGGCCAACGTCCGGCTGGCCGAGCGCAGCGTGCGCAGCCGCGCCGTGCTCCAGAAGGTCTTCAGCGAGCTGAAGGACCGCTACGCCACCCGGCCGGGGGGTTACACCCGGCTGGTCCGCCTCGGCTTTCGCACCGGCGATGCCGCCGAGATGGCGCTGCTGGAGCTGGTGGACCGTCCGGCCAAGGCCGCGCCCGAGAAGAAGGAGTAGGGCGCGTCAGCCTCGCGAGCGCCCGTGCTCACTGGAGCTGGCCCTCCTTCAAGAGGAGCACGCTCCCTTTCCGGGTGTGGAGCTCGATGTCGCTCGCCTTCAGGTTGAACGGCGCGAGCTTCCCGTTGTCCCCCATGAGCTGCTTGGGGGTGATGGTCACGAAGGCGCGCGGCTCCACATGACTGATCGCCGCGCGGTAGGTGTGGTTCACCACCACCACCACGTCCTCCCACGCCCGGTCGCTCTCGTTGGAGAGCACGTAGGCCGGGTGTTCCGTCTCCTCGCCCATGATCAGCCGCGCTCCGAGCGAGGTGCTCGGGCCGACCAGCGTCGGGGTGCCGGGACAGGCCACGAAGACGCCGGCCAGACTCAGCACCGCCCAGGCCGCGAGGATGGCCGCCTTCACCTTGAAGTACCGGTCGGCGTTGCGGAAGTCCTCCCAGGTCTCCCGGAGGATGGCCATCACGTTGAGCGCGGTGCTCTCGGCCCCGGAGCGGATCCGCGTCTGCAGGGGGAGGCCGTCCTCGTCCAGCGCGACCGGCTCGCTGCGGGCGGCGCTCACCGTTCGACCGGCGAGGTACGCGGCTTGATGAGGCGGCAGATTCCGTCCGGGCGGTCGCATGCGGCAGACACGAAGTGTACACGAGACCAAACCGCCGGCCTGCCCTGTCCGGCCGCGCTCACCGGTGCTGTAGTCGTGCCCAGCGTGTTCTCGACCTCGAAGGGAGCCCCCGCGCCGTGAAGGAGGTCTACATCGTCGCCACCGAGGACGCCGAGCCGCTCGGCCCGGAAGCCATCGGCGAGGCGTTCGAGACCGACGACGTGGCGGTGGAGCTCGACGAGGCCCCGGGGAGCTTCCGGCTTCGCTCCGCCGAGGCGGACATCGCGGTCCGCTTCGAGGCGCTGGAGTCGCCGCTCGGCTGGACCCCCGAGCTCCTCACCGGGAGCGAGAGCGCCCACGCCCGGCTCCGGCGCGCCCGCGGCCTCTACCGCCTGGCGTACGAGACGCCCCAGGGCAGCCAGCCCACGGTGGGCGTCTTCGAGGCCCTGTGGTGCGTCCGCGGACTGCTGGAGCGGCGGGAGGGGGTGCTGCTCGACGCCAGCGCCTTCAAGCTCCACGAGGAGGAGGACGTCCGGGAGATCACCGAGCTCGACTTCGACATCCGCGACCACGTGAACCTCCACGCGCTGGAGGCCGCGCCCGGGGACGCGCCGCTCTGGGTGCACTCGCACGGGATGGCGAAGTTCGGGCAGCGGGACGTGGAGATCTTCCACCTCTCCGAGGCAGATCTCCTGCCCGCCGAGAGCTTCCTCCACGAGCTGTGCACCGACCTCGCCTTCGGAGAGGGGCCGGTGCCCCGCACCCCGATGGAGACCAGCAACGGCGAGGCCTTCATGCTCGTGTCCTCCGAGGAGGCCCGGCACCGGATGCTGGGCAGCGTCCCGCCGGACACCTTCGAGGGGCACGAGGGCGAGTCCTGGACCGTGGTCTCTCCCGAGGGGCGGCACACCACCTCCGAGCTGCTCCGGCCCTACCGGAGCCGCTTCGAGCAGGAGGACCCGACGCGCTCGGAGGCGCTGGCCTCGCAGGCGGCGCGGCTGCGGCCGGCGTTCAAGGCCCGCTTCCACCGCCGCGGGCTGATGGAGCCGCTCACCTTCCTGGTCCGCGCGCCTTTCGAGACCCACCCCGACGGAGAGGCGATCCACGAGAACCTCTGGCTGGAGGTGCTGACCTGGGAGGAGGGGCGCATCACCGGGAAGCTGGTGGACGGCGCCGCCCAGACGACGGAGTGGCGGAAGGGCGCCTCGGTGGAGATCGACGAGGACAGCGTCAACGCGGTGGCCATGGGCCGTGAGGGGCGCCCGCTCGACGACGACGAGATGCAGGGTGTGCTCCTCGCCGAGCGTCCGAGCTGATGGAGGTCACGCTCTCCGAGGAGGTCGCGCAGGCCCGCACGCGCAGCGCTCCCATCGTCGTGCTCGAGTCGTCGGTCATCGCCCAGGGCCTGCCCCATCCGGTGAACCTCGAGGCCGCCCGGGCCTGCGAGGAGGCGGTGCGGCGGGCCGGGGCGGTCCCGGCGGTGGTGGCGGTCGTCGACGGCGCGGTCCGCTGCGGGCTGTCCACCGACGAGGTCCGGCGGCTGGCGCAAGGCCCGGACCGGCGGTGGAAGATCGGGGTCGGGGATCTCGCCTCGGCCGTGCTCCAGCGGGCGACCGGCGGGACGACGGTGAGCGCGACCTGCGCCGTGGCCGCCGAGTGTGGCCTGCCCATCTTCGCCACCGGCGGCATCGGCGGGGTGCACCGGGGCGACGCCGGGGACATCTCGGCCGACCTCGGCGCGCTGGCCCGGTACCCGGGGATGGTGGTCTGCACCGGGGCGAAGAGCGTGCTGGACCTGCCGCGGACGCTCGAGGCCCTGGAGGCGCTCGGGATCCCCGTCCTGGGCTTCGGGAGCAGCGAGTTCCCCGCCTTCTACGCGGACCGGTCGGGGCTCACGCTCGAGCACCGCGCCGACACGCCCGAGCTCGCCGCCGAGGCGCTCCACGCCCAGCGCGACCGGCTGGGGCTGAAGCAGGCGATCCTCCTCACCGTCCCGCCGCCGCCCGAGGTGGCGCTGGACCGGGACGAGGTCGACCGGGCGCTGGTGGCCGCCGAGGCCGAGGCGACGCGGCAGGGCGTCACCGGCAAGGCGGTGACCCCCTTCCTTCTCTCGCGGCTCGTCGAGGCGACCGGCGGCAGGACGCTCCGGGCGAACGTGGCGCTCCTGGCGAAGAACGCACGGGTGGCAGCGGAGATCGCCGTCGCCTATGCCAAGCTCCGGCGCGCATGACCGGCTTCGAGTGGCTGCTGCTGGAGCGGTTCCAGACCCCCGGCGAGGCCGAGCTTCTGGTGGCCTTTCTCCGTCGGGAGGGCATCGGCGCCGAGCTCCGAGGGCGGCACATGGTTGCGCTCGAGCCCGAGCCGATCGAGGTCTGGGTGCAGGAACGCAACGCGGCGCGCGCGAACGAGGTGCTGGTTCGCTGGAGACGTCCGAGCACCGAGCCCGACGCGGTCTGCCCGGAATGCGGTGAGCAGAATCCTCCATCGTTTGAACGGTGCTGGAAGTGTGAGGCCGTGATCCCGACCTAGGCGGGCGACCCATCACGGACCCGCCGGACGGACGCTGCGGCTAGAACTCGATCCCGTTCGCCGCCGGCTTTGGCGGTACGGCTCGTCGGGCTCGTCTCGGCGCCTGCTCCGTCCGCGGCCGGCGAGCCAGGGACCCAACTGCTCAGGCAAGTCACCTGAGCAGTTCTCGAAAATAGTCAGGTGACTTGCCTGTCTTGTCGGGTGCTCGCGGGGCCCGGGCACCGCGGCAGCCAGTGCCGTGCGAGCGTGTGAAGGGCAGCCCTCCCGGACACCGTCCGCGGTCTTGGACGAAGGCGGATCGAGCGGACGCATGGCAGAGTCAGACGCGTGAGGCGGCTCGTCTTCGCGCTCGTGAGCCTGCTCTGGGCCTGCGCATCTCCTGGCCCCGCGGGGCAGCCCCTCGACCTCGTCCTCGAGCACGGTGAGGTCGTCGACGGGACCGGTGCTCCTCGCTTTCGCGCCGATGTGGGCGTCCGGGGCGAGCGCATCGTTGCGCTGGGTGACCTCATCGGGGCGCCGGCCCGCCGCCGCATCGACGTCTCGGGCCGGGTGGTCACCCCGGGGTTCATCGACCTGCTCGGCCATTCCGAGCTCTCGCTCCTCGTCGACAATCGCGCAGAGGCGAAGGTCCGCCAGGGAATCACCACGGTGCTCGCCGGGGAGGGCGAGTCGGTGGCGCCGCTCGACGCCGGTGCAAGGGAGGAGTTTCACGACCTCCTCGAGCGCTTCCAGCTGACCATCGACTGGAAGACCCTGGACGGTTACTGGGCCCACCTCCGGAGGGCGCGGCCAGCGGTCCGCCTCGCCACTCTGGTCGGCGCGAAGTCGGTCCGCGCCACCGTCCTCGGCCGCGGGAACGTCCAGCCCACCTCCGAGCAGCTCCGGCGGATGCAGACCGAGGTCGAGCAGGCGATGGAGGAGGGCGCCTTCGGGGTCGGATCCTCCTTGCCGTACCCCGTCAGCCGGTACGCGAGCACCGATGAGCTGGTGGCGCTGGCCGAGGCGGCTGGACGGCACGGTGGGTTCTACGCCACGCACGTCCGGGACGAGGGCAACGGGGTGATCGAGGCGATCGACGAGGCGATCGAGATCGGCCGTCGCGCGCACCTGCCGGTGGAGATCTGGCACCTGAAGGTCTGGGGAAAGCGGAACTGGGGGCGGATGCGAGAGGTGGTTGCGCGGATCGAGCAGGCCCGGGCCCGTGGTCAGGACGTTTCCGCCGACGTCTACCCGTACCTCGTCGCGGCAAATCCGCTCGCCGCCGATCTGCCGGCCTGGGCCTCGGACGACGGGATCGAGGCGACGCTGGCGCGGCTCCGCGACCCACGACAGCGGCGGCGCATCGAGGAGGAGATCCAGGCGCGGTGGGAGCCGGGAGAGCCCGAACGGATCACGATCGCGGGCAGCTTCACCGGGCAGGTACGGGCGTTCGCGGGGAAGAGGCTCGACGCCGTCGCTCGGGAGCTCAAGATGTCACCTGCGGCCGCACTGGTGGAGATCGTCCTGCGCGATCGGGGGAACACGACGGCGCTCCGGGACTTCGGATCCGAGGAGGACCTTCGACTGGCCCTCGTCCAGCGCTGGACCGCTGTCGGTCTGGACTGGGGGGCCGGAGCCATCGACGGACCACTCGCCACCGGAGCCGCCCACCCCAGGGGATTCGGGACCACGGCGCGGATCCTCTGCCGCTACGTGCGTGAGCAGCACGTGCTCAGCTTGGAAGAGGCCGTCCGGAAGATGACCTCGCTGCCGGCACGTCGTCTCGGGGTTCCAGACCTGGGCGTGGTGCGCCCCGGAGCGGTGGCGGACCTCGTGGTGCTCGACCCGGCGGGGGTGATCGACACTGCAACCTTCGAGCAGCCCCGGGCCTACCCGCTCGGATTCGACCTCGTCGTCGTTGCCGGACAGATCGTGCTGGAGAAGGGTGTGCGGACGGATGCACGGCCCGGTGGACCGCTCCTTCGACCCGGGGCGCCCGCGGAACGGGTGTCGGTGACTCGATGAGTGCCGCCCGGTCAGCGAAAACGCTGGAACCAGCGGACGGCGGGAGGCGTACGCATCGAGGTGGGGCACCGCCTCGTATGCCCGGGAAACGGAGCGCCCGGGGACGATCTGGCGCCTCGCTCTAGAACTCGATTCCGTTCGCCGCCGGCTTCGGCAAGGTCATCGCCAGCCGCCGCACTTCGGAGGCGCCGTAGAACGCCTGGTAGAGGTAGTCATCGGCGACCACCTGCTTCACGTAGGCGCGGGTCTCCTTGAAGGGCATCGACTCGACGAAGAGGTCGACCGGCATCGCGCCGAGCTCGTTGGTCCACTTCACCGCCGCCCCGGGGCCGGCGTTGTAGGCGGCGGCGATCAGGGCCGGGTGCACGAAGCGCTTCGCCAGCTGGCCCACGTACCAGGCCGACAGGTCCAGGTTCAGCTCGGGCCGGTACAGCTCGTCAGGCTCGGGCGGGTCGCGCTGGAGCTCCCGGGCGATCGCGCTCGCCGTCCGCGCCATCAGCTGCATCAGCCCCCGCGCCCGCGCGGCGCTCAGCCGGTCCGGCTGGAACGCGCTCTCGCGGCGCATGATCGCGTAGAGCAGCGAGGCGTGGACTCCCTGCGCCCGCGCCGTCTCCTCCACGTGGCTGACGTACGGGCGCGGATAGAGCAGG
This sequence comes from uncultured delta proteobacterium, assembly GCA_963776345.1. GTDB lineage: Bacteria > Myxococcota > Myxococcia > Myxococcales > Myxococcaceae > RPRB01. The sequence goes on from CAVZMH010000008.1 coordinate 9,480, forward strand.
GCGAGCGCCGCCGGGTCCTTCTGCCCGTACGCCTTCCCCCACAGCAGCCGGTTCGCCAGGTTGTACGCCGCCCAGGACTCGCCCACCCGCGCCAGCGCCGTCCCCACCCGGAGCGCCGCCTCGGGCGTGTGCACCGCGCCGAGGCGCGCCCGCAGCTCCTCCGCCGACTCGCGCCACAGCCCCGCGCTGGCCAGCGCCCGCGGCAGCGCCAGCTCCGGCGCCGCGATGGCCTTCGACGAGAGCCGTGGCCGCTCGGTGAAGATGGCCTCGGGCTTCGCGCCCAGCTCGCGCAGCCGCTCCTGAGCCAGCAGGCCGTAGAAGGTTTGCGGGTAGAGCTTCAGGATGTCCTGGTACTCGTCCACGGGCTTTCCGCCCGCGAGCTGCTTCACCCGAACCCGCCAGTACTTGGCCTGGGGAACCAGCCCGCTCCGCGGGTAGCGCTCCTGGAGCTCCCGGAGCGCCCGGTCCGCCTCGGCCCAGCCCGAGTTGCGGATCTGCGCCAGCGCCCGGAACCAGCAGGCCTCGTCGCGGCGCCGTGACTCGGGGTGCCGCTTCTCGAAGCTCTCCAGCGCGTCCGCCGCCGCCTGCAGCCGCCCCTCCTGGAGCGCGAGCCAGCCGAGGAAGTAGTCCGCCTCCTCCGAGGCGGGCTCCCCCGCGAACCGCCGGGAGATTTCTTGTAGCCGCTCGATCGCCTTGGCGTGCTCGTCGAGCTTCAGCAGGCGCCGGGCCCGGACCAGCATCGCCTCCGCCGCGGTCGCCGGCGGCCCGCCCGCGGCCACCGCCAGCGCCTCCTCGCCGTCCGCGGGCCGGTTGAGCGCGAAGAAGGCCTGGGCGCGGAGGAGCGCCACCTCGGCGTGACCGGCGGCATCGCTCACCAGCCGGTTCACCTCGCTCCGGTCGAGCTCGGCCAGCGCCTTCTTCGCGTCGCCGGCGTCGAGGAAGATCCGGGTGCGCTGGAGCCGCTCGTCCAGGGTGAGCGCCACCGCCAGGGCCGAGCTGCCCCGGAGCTCGGCGTCCGCGTCCAGCGCGGCCTGCGAGCGGGGATAGCGCACCATCAGCGTGTGCAGGTCCGCCTGGGCGCCGAGCAGGTCTCCCAGGGCCGCCCGGGCCTCCGAGCGCCCCGCGAGCAGCTCGGGGCCTCCCAGCGCCCCCAGCGCCCGCTCGAGCAGCGGGAGCGCCTGGCCCGGCTCCCCGGCGCGGAGCAGCGACTCCCCGGCCCTTGCGATCGCACGGTTCGCGACCACCCCCGGCGCCCCCGTCGCCTCCGAGAAGGACTGTGCAGCCGCCCTGAAATCGCGGGTGTAGAAGAGCGCCTGCCCGATGGCGAAGCTCCGGTAGGGCGCCAGCAGCGGCGACGCGGGGTGCTTCCGGAGCTGGACCAGCGCTTCCCGCGGCTCGCCCCGACTCAGGAGCAGCGAGCCCGCCAGGAGCGAGAGCTGGGGCGCCTGGGCGCAGCCCTTCCTCGCGCACGCGGCGAGCTCCGCCTGGGCCATCTCCAGCGCCGAGGCCCGCTGCAGCCGGGTGGCCTCGAGGAGCCGCTCCGACTGCCCGCGGGCAGCCGTCCAGGGCAGGCTGATCGAAAGGACAAGGCACCGCCCGGCATGAAGGAGCCGGCGGGCACGCCCGCGCGGGCGCGTCCGGGGACCAGCAGAGGCGGGCACCATGAGGTCGGCGTGGATGCTCTCACGCCCCGCCGACTCTTGTCCCCCCGTGGGATCGCGGGATTGCGAGGTTGGCGCGGGGTGAGGTGCGTGCACCGCGCCGACCCTGGTTTGACATCGGAATGTGGCACCGCTTAAACCACCGCGGACTCCGGGTGCGGCCCGGAGGGGCGAGGGGAAGATTTCCACCACCGGTCAGCTCAGTTCGCGTCCAGCACGCCCCCTCCAGGCCCATCTCGACGTCTTCGCGGAGACTCGCCGATGAAACCGTGCCCGACCGATCTGCCTCAGACGATCAACCCGGAGGCAGGACCCAAGCGAGCTGGCGTCGAGGTCCACCGCAACCTGAACTGCGCCCACTACGACCACTGCCTGGACGAGGCGGTGCGACGAGGCTGGCAGAGCTTCACCTGCGTGAAGTGCCCGCTCTACGCCACGGTGGCCGCGCCTGCGCTCGGCATCGAGGCGTACGCGACGCAGCGCCGCGCCATCTAGCGCCCGGGCGAGAGCCCCTGGCTCAGGCCCCCGCGCCAGGGGGACGCCTGTGGAGCCGCGCAGAGGCGCGGCGCCTCCATGCTCAGAGCCCGGCGTAGATGACCACCACCCAGTAGCGCCCCTTCCCGTAGGTGGGCGAGTCCCCGCGCACCGCGCCGATGCCCACCAGGGAGTAGCGCGGCTCCCGCAGCCCCCGGGACGGCGGCAGCGCCGAGAGGTCACGGGCCACGTAGAGGTCCGCCGAGGCGGTCCGCGCCTCCGAGAGCACGCCGAAGACCTGGCGGTCGATGTCCGGCGCCCGCGGGTCGTCACGGGCGAGCGCGGCCCGGGCCTGTCGGGTGGCGATGTCCTCCAGCGCGGCGTTCCGCTGCAGGGCAGGGAGCTTCAGCGCGGCGCGCTCGGCGGTGAGCCGAGCGTAGGCCCCGGCCACCGGATCCGCGCCGGCCTTGGCCGGAGTCGCCAGCAGCTCGACCAGCAGCACCTCCGAGCCGCCGTCGCCAGGCTGCCGCGCCAGCCCGAATCCCACCCGCTCGAAGGCCGGGTCGAGCAGGTTCTTGCGGTGCCCGGGACTCTCCTCGATGGCGGCGTGGGCCGCCAGCGGCCCGGAGGCCATCCCCAGGTTCTCGCCCGACGTCTGGTAGGCGTAGCCCGCCTGCTCCAGCCGGTCCGGGAGCGCGTCCCCGTCGGGCGACACGTGGGCGAAGAAGTGCTGGCTCGCCATCCGTTCGGCGTAGGCCTGGGCGACGGCGCCGAGCCGGGCGTCGGCCTGCACGGCGGGGACGCCCGCGCCGCTCCGGAGCGCATTCACCCGGGCCAGGAGCCGCGCCCGTGCCTCCTCGGGCGAGGCGGGCTCGGGACCTCCGAGCACGGGCGGCGGAGGAGCGGCCGCGACCACGGGCCCCACCTCCACCGAGAACATCGCCGCGACCTCGGGTCCCTCGGCCCCCTCCCCGAGCACCTCCAGGGCGTGGCGGCCGTTGACCTGGAAGGCGACCGGCGCGCAGTAGCTTCCGTTGCGCCCGGAGACGTCCGACAGCCGATCCACCCCGCCCGAGGGCCGGGTGACGAAAAGCGAGGGGCGGCCGAGCGGCGCCCGGAGCTCGAAGCAGAGCCGGTGGCGCGACGGCGCCCTCTCCACCCTGCGCGGGAACGGCTGGACCACGGCCTTCCGGTCGGCGAGCAGGAGCGCGAGCACGGTGTGGTCGTCGTCCGCCACCAGCGCGATCCCAAGGTGCGAGGCGGCCTCGGCGGCGAAATCGGTCCGCTGGAGGAACGCCTTGAGCGTGGTGTCGGTGGGCCAGCTCCGGATGAGCACCAGCCGGGGATTGGGGTCCCATCCGCCGGCCTCGGAGACGGCCATGCCGATGCGCGTCCCGCTCGCCGCCTCGGCGGTGGCGACCAGGGCCTCCCGGGCGAGCATCCGCGCGGCCTGGGTGAGCGCGGGGTCGCTCACCGGCGACGACCGGCCGATGCGCTCGAAGGCTTGCCGCACGTGGAGCATCGCCTTGGCCTCGGCGTCGGCGAGCTCCGACATGGCCGGGGGCGCCACCGCCGGACCGGGGGCGGCGAGGAGGATGAGGGAGAGCAGCAGTCTCACGGCAAAGGGGCGAGGTGGAACTCGATGCGCCGGACCGGGGCACTGGCCACGACGGCGTTCCAGCGCTCGCGGAGGACGGCCTCCTGCGCCTGGAGCGTGGCCCGCCAGGTGGCACCGCGCACGTCCACGCGAAGCACCCCGTCGACCAGCTCCAGCGGCCGGCTCTGGGCGCCGATGACCGCGCCCTGGACGCGAGGCCACAAGGCGCCGAGAGCGGCCGATCCCTGGCCGTCACGCCCCAGTCGGCCGAGGACGTCGGGAAGCAACGCCGCGAGGGGAGTCGGTTCTCGGGAGGCCACGGCCCAGGAGGTTAGCCGAGGAAGACGCCGCCGCGCGCCCCGAGCAGCTCGCGCAGCATGTGCTCGATGGTGTTCCGGGTTGCCTCGACCATCGACTCGACCACCGAGAGGTCGGTCTCCCTGGCGCCGGGCGGCACGGCGATGGGCTCACCGATGCGGATCCGCCACTTGGCCGGAAGCGGCAGCGGCCCGAGCGGCGTGACCGGGACGTACGGGACGCCGAGCAACCCGCCGGGGAGCTTCCCCAGGAGCGGCAGCGTCTCCTCGGCGCCCATGATCGCCACCGGGAGGATCGGCCGGCCGGTCCGGAGCGCCAGCTTCACGAAGCCCCCGCGGCCGAAGCGCTGCAGGCGGTACCGGTCCCTGAACGGCTTTCCGATGCCCTGGATGCCCTCGGGGAAGATGAGAACCGGCCGGCCCTCGGCGAGCAGGCGGGTGGCGCTGTCCGGCGAGGCGCGCACCGCCCCGAGCCGGTTGAACAGCGTGCCGAGCAGCGGCGCATAGAAGACCTGATCCTCCGCCAGCCAGCGCGCCTCGGGGAGGTCGGAGCGCTCCCGGCGGAGCGCCTCGTGGAGCATCGGCCCGTCGAGAGGCAGCGCGCCGGCGTGGTTGGCGACCAGCAGCGCGCCCCCGGTGGGGACATGGCCCGCTCCTTCCACCTCCACCCGGAACCAGCGGCTGTAGAGGAAGTCGACCAGCGGGGCCACCGCCTCGCTCAGGCGCGCGTCGCGGCCATACACGTCGAGCTGCTCACCACCGGCCGTCCCGAGTCCGGCGCGGATGGCCCGCACGGCGGCCTCGAGCGCGGACCAGGCCTCGGCGAGGAGGCCCGGCGCCTCCCGGAGTGCCTCGACCAGGGAGACCGAGTGGGTCGCGGCGGAGGAGCCCGGGGACTCGACGCCGCGGTCGGGCTCACGCGGGGGCGCCTCGGCCGTCGGTGCGGGGGTCGCCGGCAAGGGAGTCCAGGTGAGCGTCGGAGCCCCTGGGCCGGGCGGGGGCTCAGGGTGCGCGGCCGGGGGGCCCGACACCGCGAGCGGTGGGCCGGGGAGCGGTTCAGCGACCGGCGGAGCTGTGTCGCGCGCCTTCCGCGGCTCGGCCGGCGGCGGTGCCTTCGGGGACCGTGCGGTGGCGGGGGGGGCTGCGGCCGAGGCCCTCGCCGGCGGGCGCTTCTTCGACGGGCCACCGGCCTGCTCCGCCGGCGCCGAGGCAGGCGGCGGGGGCTTCCCGGCAGCGCCTGGTGCTGGCTCGCTCGGTGCCGGCTGGGGCCCGGCCCGCCCCCGAGCTTCCTCCGCGGCGGCGTCGGGCTTGCCGGGCGCACGGGTCGTGGCCGGCGTCCGCTCCGCGGCACCGCGCTGGAAGGGGTCGTTCCCCAGGACGCGCCTGCTCCCCATCGCTCGTCAGCTCCTCACCGAGGCGGCGGCCTCGCGTGTCCCGAAGCGCGGCCGGAATCCGAGCATGGTCCGCGCCCGGGTCCCATCCGCCACCCAGGAGTAGTGAAGGTAGTCGAGGAGCTCGCCAGGCGTCGCAGTGATTCCGGCCGAGTTGAGGGCCCGGAGCGTCGCCCGGGCGAGGGTAGACGGCAAGGGGAGCGGCCTGGTGCCTGCGAGGCGAATCAGCGCCGACAGGGGGAGCACGTCGTCGCTGACCACGTTGAACGTCCCGCTCACTGGAGCCTCGAGCACCCGGAGCAGCAGCTCCCGCGCGTCCTCCTCGTGAACGGCCTGCCAGAGTGGATCGAAGCCGAGCAAGGTCGGCACCAGCGGCCGGCGGAAGTACCGCGTGGCCGGGTTGTCCACCGTGGGACCGAGCACCGGCGCGAAGCGGAACACGGTGAGCCCCACCCGGGGATGGTCGCGCCGGAAGCCCACCAGCTGCCGCTCCACTTCCACGCGGTCGTTCACGAAGCGACTCCCCGGACAGCCGTGGAGCGTGGCGTCCTCGTCGAGCAGCACCGGATTCCCCGGCCGAGCGCCGTAGACCACGGTGGTCGACGGAATCACCACGTGCCGCACGCCCGCCCGCACCGCCGCGGCGAGCGTGTGCAGCGTGCCGATGACCTCCAGCTCGTGGGCGAAGGCGGCGCCGCGCGTCCGGCCGTGCAGGAAGGCGAGGTGGTACAGCACGTCCACCGGGCCGGCGGAGAGGGCGCTCTCCAGCTCGGACTCCACGTCCCACCGGGTCAGGTCCAGGCGGTGGTGGACCAGCCGGGCGCCGGTCACCGGGCGTGGGCCGAAGGTGAGGAGCTGCTCGACGCGGGGCTCGGCGAGGAGCCTCGGCAGGAGCAGCGCTCCGAACTCGCTGGTCGGGCCGGTGACGGCCACCCGCAGGGAACTGCCGCGCTCTTGCCCCATCCCTCGGGGTCGGTGTAGCGCGAACGGGCCACCACTTCCAGGGGCCATGCCGACCATCGCCGTTCTCAGCGACGCGCTCATCGACCAGATCGCCGCCGGCGAGGTGGTGGAGCGTCCGGCGTCGGTGGTCAAGGAGCTGGGCGAGAACGCGCTCGACGCCGGCGCCCGCTCGATCCGCGTCGCCATCGAGGGCGGCGGGACCCGGCTCATCGAGGTGACGGACGACGGGTCCGGGATGTCGCCCGAGGACGCGCTGCTCAGCGTCCGCCGGCATGCCACGAGCAAGCTCCGGACCGCCGCCGACCTCCTGGCCATCGGGACCCTGGGGTTCCGGGGCGAGGCGCTGGCGGCGATCGCCTCGGTGTCCCGGCTCGTGCTGCGCACCGCCCTCCACGGCGCGCCCGAGGGGACCGAGGTACGCGTGGAGGGTGGGGAAAGCCTGGTCTCGCCCGCAGCGGCCCGGCCCGGGACCCAGGTCCGCGTCGAGGACCTCTTCGGCGCGGTGCCCGCCCGGCGCAAGTTCCTCCGGCGCGCCGAGACCGAGCTCAAGCACGTGGAGGACGCGGTGCTCCGCCTGGCGCTGGCGCACCCCGACGTTGCCTTCCGGCTCGAGCACGAGGGACGGACGGTGCGGGTGCTCCCTCCGAGCGCCGGAGACCTCCAGGAGCGCATCGCGGCCGCGCTCGGCCCCGAGGTCGCCCCGTTCCTCCTCCCGGTGGAGGAGCGGCGGCTCGGGCTCCGCGTCCACGGGGTCATCGCCTCGCCGGAGTTCACCCTCTCCACCGCCCGCTCGCTTTACCTCTTCGTCAACGGCCGCCACGTGCGCGACCGCACGCTCCACTTCGCGGTGCACCGCGGGCTCGCCCCGTCGCTCCCCGCCGGCCGGCAGCCGGTGGGGGTGCTCTTCGTGGAGATCGAGCCGTCGCGCGTGGACGTCAACGTGCACCCCCAGAAGCTCGAGGTGCGCTTCGCCGACGCCGCGGAGGTGACCGAGGCGGTCCAGGCGGCGATCGCCCGGGCGGTGCTGCGAGCTTCCCTCTCGAGCGGCGCGCCGAGGCCGGCCGGGTCGTCGGTCGACTACGCGGCGGCGGTGGAGCGCTTCCTCTCCCGGGCCTCGGCGGCCCCCCTGCCGCTCCCGGAGGTCCAGGACCGTCCGGCGGCCCAGGGCGAGTCGCTGCCCGACCGGAACGCCGCGCCCGCGCCCGGGTACTTCGCCTCGCTCCGTCCCCTCGGCACCCTGCGCGCCCGGGCGCTGGTCTGCGAGGGCCCGGGCGGCTCGCTGGTGGTCATCGACCTCCACGCCGCCCGCGAGCGGGTCATCGCCCATCGCCTCGAGCGCGAGGCCGCAGCGCCGGCCGAGGCGCCGCTGCTCGGCGCGGCGCTGGCCGTGACCCCGGCGATGGAGTCCCGCCTCGCCGCCCGGCGCGAGGCGCTTGCCGGCGTGGGCCTGGTCGTCGAGCCGTTCGGGCCGGACGCGTTCCGTCTGGTGGGCGTGCCGCCGGCGCTGGTCGGGCACCGCCCCGAGCCGCTGGTGGAGGCGGCGGTCGCCGCGCTCGAGGGTGGGCGAGGTGCGGCCGAGGTGCGCGCAGCGCTCGCCTGCGCCGCGGCGGGCGGGGGACGCGAGCCCTCCGCCGACGAGCTCCGCCAGCTGCTCGCGGCGCTCGACGCCGCGGATCCCGCTGCGCGGGTGCGACACGGACGGGTGGTCGTGGAGGAGCGGGCAGTGCTCTCGCTGCTCACCTGAAGCTCGCTCCTCGTGCAACCAGGAGGCCCCCGACGGGAGGCGCTTGGAATGCGGGCTCCGAGGTGGTCTCTTCCGGAGCCGCTCGGATGACCGAGCATGAGAGGACACGTTGGGGACGGACCTGGAACGAGAGCTGGCGGAGATCCGCCGCGAGGTGATCGAGGGACGCAACCTCGTCATCCGGACCGACAACCTCCTGAAGACCCTTCACTCCGAGATGAAGGGCTTCGGGGCGCGCCAGAAGGAGTTCGAGCGTCGGCAGATGCTCTCCTCGGCGGCGGCCTACGCCCTCTTCGCGCTGCTCGCCGGAACCGCGGCGGTGCTGGCCTCGGGCGTCCGCGCCTCGGTCGCCAGCGGCGAGCGGGACAAGGCGGTGACCGAGCTCAAGACGCTCACCCAGACCCTCGAGAAGGAGCGGGCGAACCAGGCCGCCGTCGCCGCGGCCCGCCGCTCGGCGAGCGAGGCGTACCGGATGATGATCGAGCTGCCCGGAGACCGGCGGCTGGAGGGCCTGGCCGCGCTGGCGAAGGTGGACCAGAGCAAGCTCGATCCGCTCGAGCGGCAGGCCCTGGCCGACCGGGCCACCGCGCTCCGGCACGAGCTGGGACAGACCGCGTTCGAGCGCGGCAAGGCTGCCTTTCGGCGCAACGAGTGGGCGGCGGCCACCGAGGATCTGTCGCGCTTCCTGACGATGCAGCCGTCGGAGCCGGAGCAGCTCGAGGCGTCGTTCATGCTCGGGAACGCCTTGATGCAGCAGCGCAAGTACGAGCAGGCCATCGCCCCGCTGAAGCAGTTCGTGGAGAAGGACCGCCGGAGCAAGAACCGCGAGTGGGCCATGACGCTGCTGGCCCAGGCCTACGAGCAGACCGGGAAGCCGGACCAGGCGGCCGCGGTGGCGCGCGAGGCACTGGCGATGTACCCGGCGTCCCAGTTCACCCCGATGCTCAAGGCCCGGCTGTCCGCCTCCAGGCGCGCGCTGTCCTCGGCGGAGGGCGCGGACGCCGGAGTGGCCGCCGGGCCCGCCGGAGACGCCACGCCCGCCGTCGCCGGCGCCCAGCCCACCGCCGCGGCAACCGGAACCCGTGGCGACGGCGGAACCGCGGGCCCTCGCGCCCACCCCGCGGTGTTCAAGACGGCCGCCGAGTCGTCCGCGGGTCTCCTGCCGCCCCCAGTGGCGCCCGCGCCGGCGCGCCCCGGCCAGCCCTGACCCAGCAGGCCCCGTGACCCACGCTGCGCCCACCCGAGATCCACGCTACCGGCCGTTCCGGGTGGCGGTGCTCGGGGTGTACCTGGTGGTGGTCTCGGTCTTCGCCCTCCTCATCACGGTGAGCGTCGTCCGCTCGGTGCGCTCGATGAGCCCGCGGCGCGAGCCCGTCCGGACCGCCACCCTCGACCGCGAGGCCTGCGCCGCGCGCGCCTCGAGCCTCCTCGACGAGCTGGAGGGCCGGCGGCGGGCGCTCACCGGCATCACCCCTGCCTCGCGGGCCGATGTGAGCTGGATGTCCTTCCGCGTGGAGTGGCTGGACCGCCTCCGTCAGGCGGAGCGCAGCTGCGGGGTGGATGCGCCGGACCGGAAGGACCTCGCCGAGCTCTTCCGGCAGCTCGAGCACCTCGAGGACCTCTACACCACCAGCGCCGTCCAGTACTCGGGGGAGATCGGCCCGGCCCTGGACCGCTTCCATCGCATGGTGACCCGGGCGCGCGAGGCACGCTGAGCCGGCGGACGCCCGCTCACTGCTGCGGAAGGAGGATGGTCACCACTCCGTTCTCGTCCGACACGCCCTGGCCCAGCAGGAGCGCCCGCGGCGTTCCATCGTCCAGCGTGGCCTGCCGGTAGACACGCACCAGGGCCTGGGGGACGAGCGCGCCCGCGTCACGGAAGACGCGGGCGGTGAGGCGCCGGCCGGTGGGGACCGTGACGGTGTCCAGCAGCGCGCCGGCAGCGGTCACCAGGACGAACCGGCGCAGCACCGGGAGCTCGGGGCTGGCCTCCACTTCCAGCTGGTAGGCGGCGGGATCCAGGCGGAGGGCGAAGGTCCCCGACTGGCCGGACTCGCCGGAGGCGCCGGCGGGAGGAAGCGGAGAGCCCGGATCCGCGGCGGCGACCGGGTCGGCCCGGAGCGCGGCGCCGGCCAGCGGACCGGCATCCGGCAGGAGCAGCGCCCCCCGGAGGATTGGCCGGGTGGGGCAGGTCCAGGTGCCGGTCACCGGCGCCCCGGCGGGAGCGTCGAGAGGCGTCCGGAGGAGGCCGGCGACCGAGCCCGGAGGAGGGATGGCCCACAGCCGGAGCGTTCCGGCCGCGGCCTCCGGGAGCGTCTCGATGGAGAAGCTGCCGTCGGCGCCCGTGAACACCGGCCCGACGTTCCCCGAGCCGCCACCCACCACCGTCCCCTGGACGAAGATGCTCGCGCCGCCGACCGGGCTGCCGTCCGGACCGAGCAGCGTCCCCGACACGCGGATTGGCGACTCGGTGTCGCCCACCAGGAACGGCTGGGCGAACCGCGCGAGGTCGGCGACGGGAAAGGCGGCCACCGCGCCGAGCGGGCCCGGGCCCGGCGAGATCTGAAGGACGGCGCCCCCGTCGAGTGCCCCGATGCCCACCGGGAGCTGGAAGGCGCCGGACGGATTGGCCGTCCTCCGGGCGGACAGAGGTCGCCCGTCCGGCGCGAGCAGCTGCACGTCGGGCGGCACCGGCTCGGGCTGCCCCGGACCGGAGAGCACGGTGCCGGTGAGCGTCTGGACCTGGGCCGCGTCGAGGAGGTCGATGGTGAGGGGGTTCACCCCGGCGTCGACACCCACCGCCGTCCTGATCGCGGGCGGGACCGCGGGGTCCAGCGGGCTCACCTCCACCGTGTACCGCCCGGTGGAGAGGCCCACCCGGAACCCCCCGGAGACCGCGGCGCCCGCGGTCTGCGCCGTCCGGTTCACCCCGGGGAGGAGCGTGCTCTCGCCCGAGGCGAGGAGCTGCACGCTGCCTGGATAGCCCCCGGAGCCGCGCCGGATGGTGAGCTGCAGCAGCTGGACGTCGGGAAGGACCAGCGGCAGGTTCGCCTGGGCCGGTCCCATGGGCAGGTCCACGCTGGTCACCCCGGTGGGCGCCGTGGTGATGACCTCGGCCAGCAGGTCATCCGGCAGCGTGCCACAGCCATCCACGTAGCACCGCTGCGGGTAGAGGCAGTCCTGGTCGCGGGTGCACGTCCCGGCCGGCGGGCTCGGCTCGCCGAACAGGTTGCATCCGGCGAGCAGCGCCGCGGCGACGACCGAAGTCCAGCGGCTCACGGGCAGGGCCCCGCGACCACGGTCACCGTCCAGGCGTAGGTCACGGCGTAGGTGGGGTCCTGCGCGGTGCCACCGTCGAGCAGGACCACCGTCCGCGGCTGCGGGTCTCGGTTCACCAGGGTGCCGTCGGAGAGCAGCACCTCCACCACGTGCTCGCCGGGCTGCTGCAGGGAGCCCGGGGCGGCGAAGCTCACCTCGTAGCTCGCCGGGTCGGACCGGTCCACTTGCCCGTTGTTGACGATGGTCGCCTGCTTGACGAAGTTCGGGTTGAGGTCGGGGTCGACGTAGAAGTTGTAGATCAGCCTGTCGTCGACGTCGGGATCCGACACCGGGGCAAGGAAGCCGAGGTTCGGGCAGTCCGTGCCGTTCTTCACCGTGACGAAGCGGCTCGCCGGCTGGAGCAGGTTCTCCAGGATGCGCGGCGGCTGGTTCCTCGCCGGGGGCAGCGGCTGGATGATGTGGTCCTCCTGCGGCAGCAGGCAGGCCGGGAGCGCCACCGCGGCGGCGAGGAGAGCCCCCAGCACGCGAGGAGCGTTCACCGGGGCTCCTCCTCCGGATCCGCCGGCGCGTCCTCCATCCTCTCCAGCACGCGGAAGATGGTCCGGGGGTCGACGCCCAGCGCGCGCGCCGTCCGGGCCCGGTTGCCCCCGTGGCGCTGCAGCGCCTCGAGGACGTAGCGCAGCTCGAAGTCCTCCTTGGCCTCCTGCAGCGGCGCGAGCGGGGGCGGCTGCTCGGGCGGGAAGTCCAGGTCCTCGGCCCGGACCAGCGGCCCCTCGGAGAGCACCACCGCCTTCTTGATGCGGTTCTCGAGCTCGCGGACGTTGCCCGGCCAGGGGTGGCGGCGGATGGCGGCCAGCGCCGCGGGGGTGAAGCCCTTGGCGGACGACCGGTAGGCGTCGGCGAAGCTCCCCAGGAACCCCCGGGCCAGCACCGCCACGTCCTCGCCCCGCTCGCGCAGCGGGGGGACCCGGAGGGTGAGGGTGGCGAGCCGGTAGTAGAGGTCCTCGCGGAACGCGCCCTTCTTGACCTCGTCCTCGAGCGTGCGGTGCGTGGCGGCGATGACCCGGATGTCCACCGGCTCCTCGCGGTGGTCGCCCACCTTCTGCACCGTCCGGTCCTGGAGCGCCCGGAGCAGCTTCACTTGCAGCACCGGGGGCATGTCTCCCACCTCGTCGAGGAACAGCGTGCCGCCGCTGGCCTGCTGGAACCGGCCCGGCCGGGTGGCCACCGCGCCGGTGAAGGCGCCCTTCACGTGCCCGAAGAGCTCGGACTCGAGCAGCGTCTCGGGGAGCGCGCCGCAGTTGATGGCCACGAAGGGCCCGCCGCCGCGCACGCTCCGACGGTGCAGCTCGCGGGCGACCAGCTCCTTGCCGGTGCCGGTCTCGCCGACCACCAGGACCGAGAGGTCGGTGGGAGCGACCTTCTCGATCTGCCGGTACACCTCCTGCATCCCCGGGCAGCTGCCGAGGAGGTCCCCGAAGCGCTGCTGCTCCAGCCGCTCGCGGAGGACACGGTTGTCGGTCCGCAGCTCGTCGAGGAGCAGCGCGTTCTGCACCAGGAGCGAGGCCTGGGCGGCGAAGATGGTCAGGGTGTCGAGCCCGCGCCGGTCGAAGTGGGTCCCCACCCGGTCGCTCCCCACGTAGACCAGGCCGAAGGGCCGCCCGCGGTGCATCAGGGGGACGCAGAGCACGGACGAGAGCTTGAGGTTCACCACCGAGGTGCTGGCCGAGAACTCGGGGTCCGCGGTCGCGTCCGAGACCAGCAGCGGCTCGCCGGTGCGGAGCACCCGGTCCACCACGGTATCCGAGAGCCGCTCGAGGTCGAGCGCCAGGTTCTCGCGGTTCAGGTTGCGGGCCACCCGGACGCTGCGCTGCTCGCCCTCGACCAGAACCAGGAAGCCGCGATCCCCGCCGGTGAGGTCGATGGCCTCGTCCAGGAGCGCCTCGACCAGCGCGGGCACGTCGCCCGACTGGAGCAGCCGCGCCGAGAAGTCGGTCAGGCGCCGGAGCGTGGCCAGCGCCTCGCGCCCGGGGTCGACCTCGGGCCCGGCTCCGGCCGGGGCGTCGGCGAGGGAGAGGGCGATCCAGGTGTCCGCCACCCGGATGACGTCGCCGTCGCGCATCACGTGCGCGTCCCGCTTCTTCCCGTCCACCAGGAAGGGCGCGCCCACGCTCCCGGCGCGGTAGCTGTGGCCGTCCCAGAGGAGCGTCAGCGCGTGGTCGGGCGCCTTGCCGTCCTCGAGGCGCACGTCCACCTCCGGGCCCCGGCCCACGCTGGTGATGCGCTTGACGAGAGGGACGCTCCGGACGGCGCCGCCGGGAGAGGTGAGGACCAGCCGGGCCATGGGTCAGAAGCGAATGGTGACCGAGGCCCCGACCGTGCCCGGCCCGGGCCCGATCCTCGCTCCCTGGGGCGGGGATGGGGTGGGCGGTGCCTCGACCCGGGTGGTCACCACCGTGTCCTGGTGATGGATGAGGGCGTCGGCCACCCCGGCGGCCCAGACGCCGTAGAAGCCGAGGCCCGCGCCGATCTTCAGCGCCCGCCAGACCTTGGCCTCGTCCTCGCGGTTGGCCGGGATGCCGGTCTCCACGATGGGCGCGGCGCCGGGGAAGCGGTTCTCGACGGTGAGGGTGCGGGTGTCCACCAGCGAGCCGTAGGCGAAGTAGGCCACGATGCTGGTGATGCCCAGGAGCGCCTCGGCGATGGCGAACCCGGTGCCCGCCGCCACCCGGCCCTGCTGGAACTGGCCGGCGCCGAAGGGGACGAAGTTCACCAGGAAGCTGCGCTTCTCCACCGTCCGGACCGTCACCTGGCGCGACATCTCCTCGATCTGCCGGCGCTGCTCCTCGGCCTCGCGGGCGAGCGTCGCCCGTTCCTCGGCGGCGCGCTTGGCGGCAGCGGCCTGGGCCCGCCGCTCGGCGCGGATGCGGTCCAGCTCCGGGGCGAGCGCCTGCCGCTGCTTCTCCACGAAGGCCACCGCCGGGGGCGGGTAGACGAACGGGTCCAGGGCGAAGTCCGGCTCGATGCGGAGCAGCGCCGCCACGTGCCGCTGGGCCTGCTCGGTGCGCTTGAGGTTGAAGGCGGCGAGCCCGGCCAGCTTGTGCCACTGGACGAGCGAGGCCTCATCGATGCCGCCGCGATCGATGCGGCGCTCGGCGCGCTCCAGCACCTCGCGGTAGTGGCCGAACTCGAACTCGGCCTGCAGCGCGGCGAGGTCGGCCTCCTCGCCGGGGTCCGGCGCCTGCTGCGCCGCCGCCGCCGAGCCCACCGCCAGGGTCAGGACCATCCACCCGGCACCCCGGCTCATTCCGGCACCAGCCTTCCGGTGAGCGTCCGGCTGGCGCCCGGGAGCACCTCGGCGGTGGAGCGGACGGTGCGGTACCCGGGCGCGGAGACCTCGTACTCCACCCGGTGGACCAGGCGGGTCGGCGCCCGGGGCGAGGCGATCTCGAAGGGCCGGACCAGGGACTCCTCGGCGGCCCGCGTGACGTCGCCGACGCGGACCCGGGCGGAGGCGGGCTCGAAGGCGAACCGCAGCTGCGCCGGCTTGAGCCGGGCGGGGATGGCGAGGGTCTCCGGCTTGCCGGCCACCACATCGACCGGGACCACCTGGTCCTCGCACCACTGGCAGCTGACGCGCAGCAGGTGGCGGCCGGGGGTGAGCGAGAGCGTGTGGACCGAGAGCGCCTCGTCCCCGGTCCTGCGGCCGTCGACCGAGAGCCAGCCGTACGGACGGACCAGGACCTGGTAACGCACCCCGGCCGGGCGAGCCGGCCCGGCGCGCGCGGGGGCGGGGCGCATGGCGCCCGTCGCCTCTGCGGGAGCCTCGGGGGTCCGCGCGGCGAGGGCAGGCACGCGGGGATCGCCCGCGCCGCTCGCCTCGCTCGCCCCGGCGGACGTGCCGGGGCTCGGCGGTGCCGAGGTGCTGCTGGCGATCGCCCCGGGCTCCGGACTGCTCCGCGCGGCGCCGGTGGGGGCCGCCCCCGGCCGGGCCTGCGTCCGCACCACGAGCACCGCCCCGGCCACGACGGCGGCGATGCCCAGCGCGCCGGCGGTCACCAGCAGCGCGCGACGGCGCGCGCGGCCCCGGCGGAGGCTGGCCTGCAGCCTGTCCAGGAGCGCCCGCGCGGCCGGTGCCTCGGGGTCGAGCGCCAGCGCCTGGTCCACCCGGGCGAGCGCGCGCGGGAGCCGGCCGGCCGCGGCCTCCTCGGTGCCCCGGGCCAGGAGTGTGGAGACCAGGCGCTGCACCAGCGCGGCGCGGGTGACGGCGGGGTCGGCGAAGAACGCGGCGAGCACCGCCTCGCCATCGGCGAGCCCCAGGTCCTCGAGCGCCTCCGAGAGGGCCAGCTCCAGCTGCCGGGCGGTCGCGAACCGGTCCGAGGGCTCGTGGGCGAGGCAGCGCTGGAGGATGCCCACCAGCGCGTCCGAGATGGCCGGGCAGGCTCCCCGAGGGTCCTCGTAGGTCCCGGCCAGGATGCGCTTCAGCGTCGCGGGGGTGTTCGGGGCGGCGAAGGGCAGCGTCCCGGTCCAGAGCCAGTAGAGCAGCGCGCCGAGGGAGAAGACGTCCGACTCCGGCGTGGCCGGCTCCCCGTCGATGACCTCCGGGGCCATGTACGCGGGCGAGCCCACCAGCGCGCCGGTGATGGTCATCCGCTCGACCGGGTCGAGCACGCGGGCGATGCCGAAGTCCATCAGCTTCAGCACGCCGTCGTCACGCACCATCACGTTCTCGGGCTTGAGGTCCCGGTGGATGACCCCCGCCTCGTGCGCGTGTCCGAGCGCTCGGGCGAGCTGCTGGATGACCAGCACCGCCAGCTCGGGCGGGAAGAGGCGCTCGCGCTCGGCGAACGACTTCAGCGTCTCGCCGCGCACCAGCTCGGTGACCAGGAATGCGTCCTCGGCGGAGGGATCGGCGAAGTCGAACACCTCGAGGATGTTGGGGTGCTGGAGCCGGGCCACCGCCCGGGCCTCGCGGGCCAGGCGGGCGCGCGCGTCCTGCTGGCGCGCCAGGTGCGGATGGAGCACCTTCACCGCGACCTCGCGCTGCAGCGAGGTGTCCAGCCCCCGGTAGACGACCGACATGCCCCCCGAGCCGAGCGGCTCGAGCAGTCGATAGCGCCCCAGGTGCCGGCCCTCGAGGCTCATCCGATGGAGGCTCCTCCGGACGGCACGAACGCGCGGGCGCCGCGGAACGTTCCGCACTGTTCCGGACTGGCAGCGCAGGGAGCCATGGCGGTCTCGGACGGCCCCGGGCGAGAGGCCATTCAGCCCCTGCTCGGTCCGAGCGTTTCCGGCATCTTACGCGCGCGGCCTCCGGGTTCAATGTCCCTGGCCCACGAAAGCACGATGCCGCCCGGAGGCGAGTCCGGACGGCATCGGAAACACTGCAACCCGGCGGGGCGGCCGGTGCGCGGATCAGGCCCGGATCTCGGGCGCCCCCGGCGGGACGACCTCGGGCTTCGGCAGGTCGGGGGTCGAGCCGCCGTCCGGCGTGCCCTGCGCGCGGGCCTTGAACGGGTCGGACTCCAGGGCGTTGCGGAGCACCTCGTCCATCTGGGTGACGAAGATGAACTCGATGTCCTTCTTGGCCTGCTCGGGCACGTCGTTCAGGTCCTTCCGGACGCGCTCGGGGAGGATGACCCGCTTGATGCCCGCGCGGTGGGCGGCCAGCACCTTCTCCTTGATGCCGCCCACCGGGAGCACCAGCCCCCGGAGGGTGGCCTCGCCGGTCATCGCGGTGTCGCCCCGGACGCGGATCCCGGTCATCAGCGAGGTGAGCGCGGTGAGGATGGTGACACCGGCCGAGGGCCCGTCCTTGGGGATGCTCCCCGCGGGGAAGTGGAGGTGGATGTCCGTCTTCTCCAGGAAGTTGGGGTTGATGCCCAGCTGGTCGGCCTTGCTCCGGAGGTAGCTGAGCGCCGCCTGGGCGGACTCCTTCATCACGTCCCCGAGCTGCCCGGTGAGGGTCATCCCGCCCTTGCCGGCCATCTTGGTGGCCTCGATGAAGAGGAGGTCACCGCCCACGGCGGTCCAGGCCAGCCCGGTGGCCACGCCCGGCACCTCGGTGCGCTCGGCGACCTCGGAGTAGAAGGCCTCGGGTCCGAGGATCTCCTTCACCCGGTCCGGGGTGATGACCTGCTTGTCGGTCTTGCCGGCCGCGACCTCCACCGCCACCGCGCGGCAGATGTCGGCGATGCGCCGCTCGAGGCCGCGCACGCCCGCCTCGCGGGTGTAGCTGGTGATGAGGGTGAGCAGCGCCCCGTCCTCGATCGCGATGTGGTCGGTGGACAACCCATGCTCCCGGAGCTGCTTCGGGACCAGGTGGATGCGGGCGATCTGCTGCTTCTCCTCGAAGGTGTAGCCGGACAGCTCGATGATCTCCATGCGGTCCCGGAGGGGGCCGGGGACGGGGTCGAGCTGGTTGGCGGTGGCGATGAACAGCACCTTCGAGAGGTCGAAGGGCACGTCGAGGTAGTGGTCGGAGAAGCTGTTGTTCTGCTCCGGATCCAGCACCTCGAGCAGGGCGGCCGACGGGTCGCCGCGGAAGTCCGCGCCGAGCTTGTCGATCTCGTCCAGCATCATGACCGGATTCTTGGTCCCGGCCTTCTTCATGCTCTGGATGAAGCGGCCGGGGAGGGCGCCCACGTAGGTGCGGCGGTGGCCGCGGATCTCCGCCTCGTCGCGCACGCCGCCGAGGGAGAGGCGGACGAACTTCCGCCCCACGCTCCTGGCGATGGACTGGCCGAGCGAGGTCTTGCCCACGCCCGGCGGACCGACCAGGCAGAGGATGGGGCCCTTCATGTCGTTCTTCAGCTTGCGGACCGCGAGGTACTCGAGGATCCGCTTCTTCACCTTCTGGATGCCGTAGTGGTCGGCGTCCAGCGTGGCCCGGGCGTTCTCGATGTCGAGGTTGTCCTCGCTGGTCTTGCTCCAGGGCAGATCCGCGATCCAGTCGAGGTAGGTGCGGGCGACGGTGTACTCGCTCGAGGCGGCGGGGATGGTCTTGAGCCGGTTGAGCTCCTTGGTCGCGACCTTCTCCACCTCGGGCGGCAGGCCGGCCTTCTTCAGCCTTTCTTGAAGTTCGTCGAGCTCCTCCTCCTCCTCGCCCATCTCGCCGAGCTCTTCCTTGATCGCCTTGAGCTGCTGGCGCAGGTAGTACTCGCGCTGGGTCTTCGACATCTCGCCCTTCACCGCGGAGTCGATCTTGTTGGAGAGCTTGAGGATCTCCCGCTTCCGGTTGAGCAGCTCGAGCACCAGCTTCATCCGGGCCTTGAGGTCCACGGTCTCCAGAACTGCCTGCTTCTCCTCGATGGGGACGTCCACGTTGGCGGCGATGAGGTCCGCCAGGTGGCCGGGGTGGGTGATGGACTCCACCAGCTCGGTCGCCGCCGCCGGCAGCTCCGGCATCAGCTCGATGACCTCGCGGGCGAGCTTCTTGAGGTTGATGCCCAGCGCCTCGACCTCGACGTTCTCCGAAGAGGTCTTGTCGTCGGCGGGCTCCACCCGCGCCTTGAGGTAGGGGGTCTCCTGCACCAGGTCCAGCACCCGGAACCGGGCCAGGCCCTGGACGACGAGCGAGTAGTTGTCCTCGCCCATCTTGAGGAGCTTCACGATGCGGGCCACAGTCCCCATCGCGTAGAGGTCGCTCGCCCCCGGGTCCTCCTCCTCGGCCTTGCGCTGAGTGACCACCCCGATGAGCTGGTCGTCACGCACCGCGTCCTTGATGAGGGCGATGGTCTTCTGCCGCCCCACGGCCAGGGGTAGGACACCACCCGGGAAGAACACCGAGTTCCGAAGTGGCAGGATGGGCAGGACCTGGGGAATGTCGTCCTTGTTGATCAACACTGGTGGGCCCATGGCCGAGGTCATCACGGTGGCGGACTGGCCGCCCTTCTTCTTCTCGTCCGACATGAAAATTCGCGCTCCGTTCAGGTGCGTCGGAAACTGCAGCGCCTCGCCTGGTCCCGTACTGCCTGGAACAGAGGCTAGCAATCAAAAGTCCTTCGTTGGGAAACAGCGGGAATGCGGGGTCTGACCCTTACCGATAGAGCAGAACCGGGCGCCGTCAAGCGACGTGGCCACTGGCCGTGGCTCGTGGCGGGCCTGCTGGGCACGCTCGGTGGGTGCACGTGCGAGGCGCCGCCGGACCGGGCAGGCTCCAACGTGCCGACGGCCTGTGCCTACGACGCACCGCTCTTCGCGCCCGTCGAGACCGACATCCTCTTCGTCGTCGACGACAGCAACTCCATGAGCGAGGAGCAGGAGGGCGTCGCCCGCGAGCTGCCGACCTTCGTCGAGGTGCTACAGACCGGCGCCGGCGTCACGCAGAACCTCCGGGTCGGTCTGGTCAACACCTCGGTCTACTCGGCGTACTTCAACGGCAACCGCCTCTTCCTCACCTCGTATCCGCAGGGTGGCTGGCTGCGTCAGTTTCCGGCGGTGGACGGTGGAGTGGGAGGTGGCGAGCGCTGGCTGACGGACCCCGATCCGGAGATCGTCCCGCGCCTGAGCGCCGCCATCCGGGCCCTGGGCATCAACGGCTCGTTCCAGGAGACCCCCTTCGAGGCGGCCCGCATCGCGCTCACCGGGACCGGCTTCTGGACGACGCTGGCGGACGGCGGGAGCCCCAACACGGGCTTCCTCCGCCCGGGCGCGCGGCTCCTGGTGGTGGCGGTGAGCGACGAGGACGACTGCAGCGAGATGGACTTCCGCAACCCGAAGGTCTTCTACACCGACGCCGAGGGACAGGACTTCTGCACCCTGCACGAGGACCTCCTCACCCCGGTGGGCGACTACGTCACCGCCTTCGAGCGGCTGGACGACGGCAAGGGACGGCCCCGGGAGATCCTCTGGGGGGCGATCGCGCCGGTCGCGCGCTCGAACAAGGTGGCGCAGGGCGTTCAGGGGGCGCTGGCCGACGGCGGGCCGGTCATCCAGAACGTCGACTGCCCGACCAGCGGCGGCCCGGGGTACCGGCACCGGGCGATGGCGCTGGCCTTCGACCCCACGCTCACCAACCTCGACTCGATCTGCGCCCCGGACTACCACCAGAGCCTGCTGGACATCGCCCAGGTGGCGTCCATTCCCCAGACGCTGACGCTCACCGACAACGTGCCCGACGCCCGCCTCCTCGCGGTGGACATCACCCGGGCCGATGGGAGCGTGCAGCGCTGCACCCTGGCGAACGGCGGTATCACCCTCGTCGACGCGACCGCGACCGAGCCGCCGGCGGTGAGATTCCAGCAGGACTGCCTGCGCCGTCCGACCGACACCCGGGTCGAGGTGAAGCTGCTCTGCGCCGGCTGACGGCGCTCGCCCCGGGCCGTCCCAAGTGTCCAGCCCGACCCCCCTTGCCCCGGGTGGCGTCGTCAGTGGCGCGTGCATACTGAACGGACGTATAGACTGGGCCGGAGGTGGGCAACGAGGCATGGAGGCGGCGGGCCGGGCAGACCCTGCAGTGCTCGAGCGGCTCCGGGAGCGGATCCGGACGCTGCAGGCCGCCCCGCGCCAGCTGCTCTCGGTGCTGCGGACCGGCCTGGCTCCGGTGGACGAGCTCCTGCCGGGAGGCGGATTCCCGCTGGGCCAGGTGGTGGAGCTCTGGGGAGAGGCCGCGTCGGGCCGGGCCCGGCTCGCGTTCCGCGCCATCGCCGAGGCGCACCGGGCGCTGCGGCTCGCGGCCTGGGTGGATGGACCTCGGACGCTCTATCCACCGGCGCTGCCCCCGCTCGGCATCCGGCTGGAGCAGCTCCTCGTCGTGCGCCCCCCCGGGCCGAGGCAGCTGGCCTGGAGCGCGCTCCAGCTGCTCCGGAGCGGCGTGTTCGCCGCGGTGGGCCTGGACCTGACCCACACCGGCGTCCGCCTCTCGCCGCCCGAGTCGCAGAGGCTGGTGGAGGCCGCCACCCGGAGCGGGGGGCTCCTCCTCCTCCTGACGCCTGCCGAGGCGCCGGCGGACGGCACGCTGCGGTTCCGTGTCTCCGCCACCGGTCCGCGGGGGCTGCTCCTCGAGGTGGTGCGGAGCCGGCAGGGCGGCGCCTCGCGCGCGGTGGAGGTGCCCTGGGAGCTGCTCACTCCGGGCGGTCCCTCCGACGTGGGGCAGGGCGCCCGCGGCCTGGACGCGCCGCCCGTGCCGGCCGAGCTCTCCCTGCCGTTCCGCCGGGTGCGCGCCTCCGACCTGCGCAACGGGCTCATCGGCATCCACGGGCAGCGGCCCGGACGAGATCTCCCATTGCCGCCGTTCGCCCAGGCGCTGGGGGGGACGTCGTGAGCCAGCGGGTGGCCTACGTGCACCTGCCGCGCTTCCCGGTGCAGCGCCGGGTGCTGGAGGAGCCCGCGCTCGCCGGTCAGCCGCTGGTCCTGGTGCACGAGGCGAAGGGGGCGCTGCGGGTGGCCTTCGCCTCGGGGGCGGCGCAGCGGGAGGGCATCCGCACCGGGATGACGCTCACCGCCGCGCGCGCGCTCCTGCCGGCGCTCCGCGACGGGTTCCACGACGCGGCGGCCGAGGCCCAGGCGCTGTCCTCGCTCGCCGAGGGCTTCCTCCGCTTCTCGCCGGCCTTCATGCTTTCGGCGCCGGACGGGCTATGGCTGGACGCCTCGGCGGCCTCGCTCTTCGGCGGCGAGGCGGGGCTGGTGGAGAAGGTGGAGGCGCAGGCCCGCGCTGCCGGGTACCGGGCGAGGGTGGCGCTCGCCTCCGAGCCGTTCACCGCGCGGGCGCTGGCCCGCTTCGGCGCCGCTCCGCAGGCGTCCCCCTGGCGCGGGGGGGTATGCGTGGTCCCGGGAGACTCGGAGCGCGCGCTCGCCGCGTTGCCGCTGCAGGCGCTGGAGGACGCGCCGGACGTCGTCGCCTCGCTGCGGGCGCTCGGGCTGTCCACGCTGGGCGAGCTCGGGGCGCTCACGCCCACCCAGGTCATCTCCCGGCTCGGGGCGCAGGGGCTCCGGGCCCAGCGGCTGGCGCGGGGGCGCGACGAGACGCGGCTGCTCCCGGCGGTGCTGCCCGAGGTGGTGGAGGAGGTGCGCACGCTCGAGGCCCCCGCCGAGTCGCTCGAGCCGCTGCTCTTCGCGCTCAAGACGTCGCTGGATCGGCTCTCGGCCCGGCTCCGGGGCCGGCAGCAGGCGGCGGTGCGGCTGACGCTCACCCTGGTGCTCGAGCCCACCGGCCCGACCCCGGTCCCGCTGGCGCTGGCCCGGCCGACGACGGACCCGAAGCTGCTCCTGAACCTCATACGCCACCGGCTCGAGTCGGTGCGGCTCGACGCGCCGGTGGCCACGCTGATCGTCACGGTGGACGAGTCCTGCGAGGACCGGGGGCAGCAGGGCGTGCTGGGGGATGCTCCCGCCGGCGACGCGGCGCTGGAGACGGTGCTCGCGCGGCTCGCCACGGCGCTCGGTCCCGAGGCGCTGGGGAGCCCGGCGCTCGCCGACGACCACCGCCCCGAGGCGGCGCACGCGCCAGGGCCCTTCCGTCCGCCCCGGCGCGAGCCCGGGATGTTCGCCGAGGCCCGGCGCACGCCCCCCGCACCAGCTCCCACACCCCCTCCGCCCGACTGGCAGCTGGAGCGTCCGGTGCGCCTCCTCCCCGGTGAGGGCGAGCCGCTCGAGGTGGAGCTGGACGCGCTCGGCGCGCTCCGGTCGGCGCGCGTGCTCGGACGGCGGCGGGCGGTGCTGGCCATCACCGGGCCGGAGCGGCTCGGCGGCCAGTGGTGGAGCGAGACGCCATTCCAGCGCGACTACTACCGCGTGCATCTCGAGGGGCTCGGGCCGGCGTGGGTGTATCGGCGCGCGGGTGAGGGACGGTTCTACCTGCACGGACTGTTCGACTGACGCCGGTTTCGGGCCGTCGCTGGCCGGTCGCGGTAGGCTTTCGCCGTCTCCGTGCCCGCCGAACGCCCACGCCCTGCGGTTGCGCCGCGCCCCGACCCCGTCAGGGAGCCGTTCCACGAGCGGACCTACGGCGAGGAGGAGGTCGCGGCCATCCTCCGGCGCGCCGCGCGGCTCGAGCGCGACCGGGGGACGACCGAGGCGGCCCTCAGCCTGCAGGAGATCGAGTCCATCGCGGGCGACTCGGGCATCGACCTCGCGCTGGTCCGGCAGGCCGCGCGCGAGCTCGACGAGGGGCAGGGCGAAGGCATCGCCGCGGCGATCGCCGGCGCACCGCTCCGCCGGACCATCGAGCGGGTGGTGGACGGGGAGCTCGGCGCCGAGCACCACGAGCGGCTCGCCCAGGAGATCCGCGAGGTGCTGTCGGGCCCGGGCGTCGGAGCCCGCTGGGTGCTCCCCGGGAGCATCTCGGCGCTGGGCCGGAGCCTCACCGTCTCCGGCTTCACCGGGACGAGCTCGGTCGAGGTGAACGTGGCGCCCCGCGACGGGAAGACGCTCATCCGCATCGGCGCCGATCGCTCCCAGCTGGCGGGCGGGCTCTACGGAGGCATCGTCGGTGGAGTCGGTGGCGGCTTCGGGGCGAACGTGGGCTGGATGATCCCGGCGCTCCTGCACCTGCCCTGGGAGGCGGGGCTCGCCGGCGCCGCGCTCGTCGTCCTCGGCGCGTACGCCCTCGCCCGGGCCATCTTCGTCCACAACGCCCGCGGCCTCGACCGGAGGCTCGACGAGCTGGCGGACCGGCTCGAGGCCATCGCGCAGCGGGCGACGGGCGAGCGGTCACTGTCCTCCGGCGCCCGCTGAGTCGGCCCGAGGCCGCTCTGGCGAACGCCGCGTTGCGCGCGCGGCGCCCGGCCGACATGCATCCGGGGCGATGCCCTCCGATGGATCCCCTCTCGAGCTCGGGCGCGTGCTCCTGGTCTCCTCGGACCCGCTGGTCCGGGCGGGGCTGGCCGGGCTGCTCGCCGAGTCGGGCATCGGGGTGACCATCGAGGCCGGGGCGCCGGTGGACGCCGTGCTCTGGGACACCGCGAGCGCGCCGGCCCCGCCGTCCGGACCGGGTGGGCCTCCCGTCCTCGCGCTGGTGCAGGCGGAGCGCGACGCCCGGACCGCGCTCTCCGGCGGGGCGGCCGGGGCGGTGCTCCGGACGGCCGACGCGGCGACGCTCCGGGCCGCGCTGCTCGCCGTCGCGCACGGCCTCGTCGTGCTCGAGCACGGGTTCGCCTCGCTCCGACCCGCCCCGGAGTCACGCCCCGCGGCCACCGCCGAGGCGTTCACCCCCCGCGAGCGGGAGGTGCTGGCGCTCCTCGCCCGCGGCCTCTCCAACCGCGACATCGCCCAGGCGCTGGGCATCAGCGCCCACACCGCCAAGTTCCACGTCAACTCCATCCTCCAGAAGCTCGGGGTGGAGCGCCGGACCGAGGCCGTGGTGCGCGCCGCGCGCATGGGGCTGGTCACGCTCTGACGGGGGGACCTGCCCGGATGGGCAGGATCGGAGCCTCTCCATCCGGGCGATGTGGCGGCCCGGGCGGGCTCGTAGCGTGAGCCCCATGACTGCTCCGTCTCCGTTCGCCGCCGCCACCGCCCTCTCCGAATCCCTCGCCGCCGCCGTCGCCCGGGTGGGCGAGGGCCTGGTCTCGGTCTCCGGTCGCCGCTGGCCCATCACCGGCATCGCGCAGGCGAAGGACCTGGTGCTCACCGCCGCACACGCCGCGGACCGCGAGGACGGCCTCCGGGTCCACGCCGGCGGGAGCTGGCATCCGGCGCAGCTCGTCGGCCGTGACCCGGGCCTCGACCTGGCGCTGCTCCGCGTTCCCGACGGCACGCTCTCTCCGGTGAGCTGGGTCGAGCCCGCGCAGCGGCGGGTGGGGAGCCTGGTTCTCGCGGTCTCGCGTCCGCGGGGCGCGCTCCGGAGCCGTCTCGGCGTGCTCTCGGTGGTCGAGCCGGGCTTCCTGACGCCCTGGGGCGCCCGGGTGGACGCGACGCTCGAGGCCGACGTGTCCACCCGGCCCGGGCTCGCCGGCGCGGCGCTGGCCGACGTCGAGGGCCGGGTGATCGGGATGTACGTCTCGGGCGGGCCGCGCGAGCGCCGGGTGGTGCTCCCGGCCGAGACGCTGTCGCGCGTGGCCTCCGAGCTCCTCGCGCACGGCCGGGTTCGCCGCGGCTACCTCGGCGTGGGCACCCAGCCAGTCCGGCTGCAGGGCCAGGCGCGCGCCGCCGCCGGTCAGGACACCGGCTTGCTCGTGCTCTCGGTCGAGCCGGGCGGTCCGTCCGACGCCGCGGGCCTCGCGCTCGGCGACGTGCTGCTCGCGCTCGACGGCACGCCGATGGAGGACGTGCACGACCTCCTGGCGCGGCTGGCGCATGACGCCGTGGGGCGCTCGCTCCCTCTGAAGCTGCTCCGGGGTGGCAAGGTCGAGGAGCGCACCGTGGCGGTGGGAATGCGGCCGTGACCTCGCTGCTCGAGCTGTCCGACGCGCTCCAGCAGCTCGTGGCGCGGGTGAGCCCGGCGGTGGTGGGCGTCGAGCAGGGCAGGGGCGCCGGGACCGGGGTGGTGGTCGCGGGCGATGGCTACCTCCTCACCAACCACCACGTGGCGGGGAGCGGGAGGGCGCTCCGGATCCGGCTCCCGGGTGGCGAGGCGACGAAGGGCGAGCTGGTCGGCTCCGATCCGGCGACCGACCTCGCCGTGGTGCACGTGTCCGACGCCTCGCTGGTGCAGCTCCCGCTGGCCGACCCGGCGTCCATCGCCGTGGGCCAGCTGGTGGTGGCCATCGGGAACCCCTTCCGTTTCGAGCGGAGCGTGTCGCTGGGCATCGTGAGCGCGCTGGACCGGAGCCTGCCAGGGCCGAGCGGGACGCCGTTCGAGGGCCTGCTCCAGACCGACGCGGCCATCAACCCGGGCAACTCCGGGGGACCGCTGGTGAACGCCCGGGGCGAGGTGGTGGGCATCAACACCGCGGTCATCCCCTGGGCGCAGGGCATGGGCTTCGCGGTCTCGGCGCGGACGGCCACCTGGGTGACGTCGGTGCTGATGGCCCGGGGCAAGGTCGAGCGGCGGTACCTCGGCGTGGCGGCCCGGAGCGAGCAGCTCTCGCCGGAGCTGGCGCGTCTCGACCGGACAGCCGAAGGCGGTGCGCATCCTCCACGTGGGCACGGGCTCACCGGCGGAGACGGCCGGCCTTCGCCCGAAGGACCTCCTGCTCGGCGTGCACGGCGAGCCGGTGGGCAACGTCGACGACATCCATCGGCTGATGGTGACCCGCGGCGCGGAGGTCGTCCCGCTCGCCCTCTGGCGGCGGAACGCCCGCGCGTTCCTGACCGTGGTGCCCTCGCGCGCGCGGCAGGCGGCCTGACCCGGGGTTCGCCGCGCGGCCAGACGGTGCGAGACGCTGGCTGCCCAGAAAAGCTCGCCCCCTTCCCCGTGAGCGTGGCAGTCTCGCCGGCCCATGCATCCGACCCGCACCGCTCTCGCGCTCGGCCTGGTCCTGGCCGGAGCGTCCCTGGCCGCGCAGACCGCGCCGGCCGACCCGCGCCTCGCCCTGAAGCAGCGCGCCGAGGGCGACACCCCGCTCGTCGCCGACACCTTCGAGCTCTGTGACCGGGTGGGCGGACGCATCACCGGGACCCCGTCCGCGGAGCGCGCCGTGCAGTGGAGCGTGGAGAAGTTCAAGGCCATCGGCGTCGACTCGGTCATCACCGAGAGCTACGCCGTCCCGTTCCTCTGGGTCCCCGGGACGGTGGAGGTCACCGCGACCGACCCCGAGACCTTCTCCCTCCGGGCGGTGGCCGCGCCGGGGACCCCCTCCACCGGCGGGCCCATCGAGGCCAAGGTGGTCGACGTCGGCGAGGGCCTGGCCGCCGACTGGGCGCGGCTCGGCACCGCCACCTCGGGCGCCATCGCCCTGGTGCACACCAAGGAGATGAAGACCTTCGACGACCTCTTCGCCGAGTACCTGCGCGCCGCGCCGCTGCTCCGCGCCGCCGCCCAGGCGCAGGTGAAGGGGCTCCTCATCCAGTCCACCCGCCCGCGCGGCCTCCTGTACCAGCACCCCATGGTCTTCGGCCGGGCGCCGGGCAAGGTGCCGGTCGCGCTCATCTCCCGCGAGCAGGCGCAGCGCCTGGCCTGGCTGGCCGATCGCACCGAGGCCCGCGTCCGCCTGGACGTGGTGAACCGGATCGGCCCCTCCTACGACGCGCAGAACGTGGTCGCGGAGATCCGCGGCCGCGAGAAGCCGGACGAGGTGGTGGTGCTCGGCGCGCACCTGGACAGCTGGGCGCTCGGCACCGGCGCCCAGGACAACGGGGTGAACGTCGCGCTGGTGCTCGACGTGGCCCGCGCCTTCCGGGAGCTCGGGCTGAAGCCGCGGCGGACGGTGCGCTTCGTCCTCTTCACCGGCGAGGAGCAGGGGATGTGGGGCTCGGCGGGGTACGTGGAGCGGCACAAGGCCGAGCTGGACCGCCACGCCGGCGTGGTCATCTTCGACGTGGGTTCGGGGCGGACCCGCGGCTTCTTCGTCAGCGGACGCGCCGAGCTCCGCCCGATGCTCGCCAGGGCCCTGGCGGGGTACCCGGGGATGGGTGCCGCGGCGCACGCGCTCGACGGCGTCGACGGGACGGACAACTTCGATTTCCTGCTCAGCGGGGTGCCGAACTTCGTGGCCGATCAGGACCCGGTGCCGTACCTGCCCGACTACCACGCCGAGTCGGACGTGCCCGACCGGGTGAACGTCAAGGAGGCGCGCCGGAACGCCGGGCTCGCCGCGACGCTGGTCTGGGGGCTGGCGAGCTCGACCGCCGCCATTCCGAGGCGTCAGACCCGGTCCCAGGTCGACGCGCTCCTCGTGAAGACCAAGCTCGTCGAGCAGATGCAGGGCTTCGACCAGTGGGACGACTGGAAGTCGGGCCGCCGGGGGTTCCCACCGGAGTGACGCGGCGGCTGATTCCGGGGTCTCCTTGGCCTGGCCATCTGAACGGACGAGCAGTAGCGTCCGGAGCGTGTACGCCGAGCTGGTCTGCCGCTCCAACTACTCCTTCCTCGAGGGCGCCTCGCACCCCGAGGAGCTGGTGTTCCAGGCGACGCAGCTCGGGCTCTCGGCCCTCGCGCTGACCGACGGCGACGGGCTGTACGGCTCGGTGAAGGCCCACCTCGCGGCGCGCGACGCGGGGCTGAAGCTCCTCCACGGCGCCCGGGTGACGCTCACCGACGGGCCGCCGGTCGTCGTCTACGTCCAGGACGCGGACGGCTACCGGCACCTCTGCCAGGTGTTGACCCGGAGCCGGCTGGCCCACCCCAAGGGCGAGGCCGGCATCGGCTGGCGGGCGCTGGCCGAGCGCAGCGCGGGGCTGCTCGCGCTCCTGCCGTTCCCGGACGAGCCCGAGCGGGTGGCGCCGCTGGCCGAGGCCTTCCCGGGCCGCTTCTACGTCGGCGCCTGCCGGACGCTGTCCGCCGGGGACGACGCGCGGTGGGAGCGGGCCCGGGCGCTGGCCCGGACGCTCGAGCTGCCGCTCTGCGCCCACAACGACGTGCACACCCACGCCCGGGAGCGGCAGCCGCTTCAAGACACCGTCGCCGCCATCCGCCACCAGACCCAGGTCTCCCGCGCCGGGCGGAAGCTGTTCCCCAACGCCGAGCGGACGCTGAAGGGCCCGGGAGAGATGCTCCGGCTGTGGGCCGACGCGCCGGAGGTGGTGGGCCGGACGCTGGAGATCGCCGACAGCTGCCACTTCTCGCTGGACGCGCTCCGCTACCAGTTCCCCCGGGAGGATCTGCCGCCCGGCCACACCCCCCAGAGCTGGCTGGCCCACCTGGTCGAGGAGGGGCTGGTGTTCCGCTACCCGGGCGGGGTGCCCGAGGCGGTGCGGAGGCAGGTGCGGCACGAGCTCCAGCTCATCGAGAAGCTCGAGGTGGCGGGGTACTTCCTCGCGCTGCACGACATCGTCCACTTCGCGATCAAGAACGGCATCCTCTGCCAGGGGCGGGGGAGCGCGGCCAACTCCGCCGTCTGCTACGCGCTGCGCATCACCTCCATCGACCCGGTGCGGATGGGGCTCCTCTTCGAGCGCTTCCTCAGCCTCGAGCGCCCCGAGCCCCCGGACATCGACGTGGACTTCGAGCACGAGCGCCGCGAGGAGGTGCTGCAGTACGTCTACCGGAAGCACGGGCGCGCCCGGGCGGGCATGGTGTGCGAGGTCATCTGCTACCGCGGCCGGCTCGCGGTGCGCGAGGTGGGCAAGGCGCTCGGGCTGTCGCTGGACCAGGTGGACCGGCTGGCCAAGCACACCGAGCTGTCCGGGACCGGCACTCTGACCGACGCCCAGGTGGCCGAGGCGGGCCTGCGCCCCGAGGACCCGGGGTGCAGCGGACGCTGGCCCTGGCCGAGATGCTGGAGGGCTTCCCCCGCCACCTCTCCATCCACGTGGGCGGCTTCGTCATCACCCACGGCGAGCTGGCCGAGGTGGTGCCGGTGGAGAACGCCTCGATGAAGGACCGCACCGTCGTCCAGTGGGAGAAGGACGACCTGAACGCGCTCGGCATCTTCAAGGTGGACCTCCTGGGCCTGGGGATGCTGACGGTGCTCTCCAAGTCGTTCGCCCTCATCGAGAAGCACGAGGGCCTCCGGCTCGACCTGGCCACCATCCCCGGCGAGGACCCGGCGGTGTACCGGATGCTGGGCGAGGCGGACGCCATCGGCGTCTTCCAGGTGGAGAGCCGGGCGCAGATGAACCTCTTGCCCCGGCTGAAGCCGAAGAGCTTCTACGACCTCACCATCGAGATCGCCCTCATCCGCCCCGGCCCCATCCTGGGGGACATGGTCCACCCCTTCCTCCGCCGCCGCGAGGGGCTGGAGGAGGTGACGTACCCCTCGGACGAGGTGAAGCACATCCTCGAGAAGACGCTCGGCGTGCCGCTGTTCCAGGAGCAGGCGATGCGCCTGGCGGTGACCGCGGCGGGGTTCGACCAGGGCGAGGCGGACGCGCTCCGCCGGGCGCTGAGCCACAAGCGGGCCGAGGTGCTGCTCGTCCCCTGGCGCGAGCGCTTCATCGAGGGCTGCGTGGGCCGCGGCTACCCTCGCGAGTACGCCGAGAAGTGCTTCGAGCAGTTCAAGGGGTTCAGCCACTACGGCTTCCCCGAGTCCCACTCGGCGTCCTTCGCCCTCATCGCCTACGCCAGCGCCTACGTGAAGTGCTACCACCCGGCGGCGTTCGCCGCGGCGCTGCTCAACAGCCAGCCGATGGGCTTCTACGCCCCGCACACCATCGTCGAGGACGCCCGGCGGCACGGCGTCGCCGTCCGGCCCATCGACGTGCGCCACTCCGACTGGGACGCCACGCTCGAGGACGGGGAGCTGCGCATCGGGCTGCGCGAGGTGAAGGGGCTGCAAGAGGCCCACGCCCGGGCGCTGGTGGAGGCACGGGGGCCGGCGGGGTTCCAGGACCTGGGGGACCTCGCCGGCCGCGTGCGCATCCCCCGGCACGCGCTGGAGCGGCTGGCCCGGTCGGGCGCGCTGGACGGACTGTGTGGGAGCCGGCGGCAGGCGGTGTGGGAGGTGCAGGCGCTCGGGCCGGCGGCGGACGACGACCTGTTCCGCGGCATGCCGATGGACCGCTCGACGGCGCCGGGCCGGCCGCTGGGCGAGGCCGAGCAGGTGGCCGAGGACTACCGGACCACCGGGCTGTCGCTGTCGAAGCACCCGCTGGCGCTGATGCGGCCGTTCCTCGACCAGCGCCGGGTGCTCACCGCCGCCCGACTTCAAGAGTCACCGGCGAGGCAGCGGGTCCGCATCGCAGGGCTGGTCATCTGCCGGCAGCGGCCGCCGACGGCGAAGGGCGTGGCGTTCCTCTCGCTCGAGGACGAGACCGGCATCTCCAACCTCGTGGTGCCGCCGGAGATCTTCGAGCGCGACCGGCGGGTGCTGCTCGGCTCGGCCTTCCTCTACGCGGAAGGGAGGGTGGAGCGGGTGTCGAAGGTGGTGACGGTGCAGGTCTCGCGGGCCAGCGCGCTGCGGCTCCCGTCCTAGCGGAGGATGGCGAAGGTCTGCTGGTTCATCGCCACGCAGGTGTCGCCGCTCCACAGCTCGCGCAGCTCGACGAAGAAGCCTTCCTCGAGCGCCACCATCCGCGCGCGGTGGAACAGCCGATCGGCCGGGTCGATGCGCGCCGGGTCCACCAGGAGCTCGGCGAGGAAGCTGATGGTGGCCATCGGCCGCGGCTGCGCGTCGATGGAGAAGAGCGTCGGCCACCACGCGTCGAGCAGGCCGATCATGCTCGCCGCGTCACGCCGGGGCGGCGCCACCCGCTCCCGCACGTACCCGGCCGTTTCCGCCTCGTGGCCGCCGACGAAGGGCATGGGCCCGGCCGAGCGGTACTCGTAGGCGCGGGCGAAGTCGGGCCCGAAGGGCGGCTCCACCGGGAGGACCGGGAGCTGATCCCAGTCCGCGCGCTCCGGAGGGTCGATGCCGCGGAGCCTCGGCACCTCGACCTGGCGCGGCCCGGAGAAGACGGCGCTGGCCACCGACAGGCCCTCCGCGCCCTGGGTGAGCCTCGCCTGGAGGTTGCTCTGGTTGCGCCCGCGGCGGAGGACCTCGACCCGGATGCTCGCCGGGCCCGGCAGGACCGGTCCGGCGATGTCCCCGGCGAGCGTCCGGAGCCTCCGGCCGGCGTCGCCGAGCTCGGCCTCCATCGCCCGGACCAGGAGCCCGAAGACCAGCCCTCCGAACATCCCCCGGCCCTGCTGCCAGCCGTCCGGCACCATCGCCTCGAAGGCGCAGGGGCCGGTGGCGCGCACCGCGGTGGCCTGTTCGAACCCGGGAAGCATCGGTCAGCCGATGATCATGGTCTCGCGCTCCAGCCGGCCTGTGCGGAAGCGGTCGAGATCGAAGCGGGTGAACAGATCGTCGCGGGTGTCGTTCACCATCCACGCCGCCATCCGCTCGGCGACGGCCGGCGCCATCATGAAGCCGTGCCCGACGAAGCCGGACATCTGGAGCATGTTGGGAAGGCCGGGGGTGCGTCCGAGCACCGGGTTGTTGTCCGGCGTCACGTCGTAGCAGCCGGCCCACTGCCTCAGGACCTTGATCTGCCCCAGCCGGGGGATCTGCTCGGTGAGCGCCCGGGAGAAGCGGGAGAGGAAGCGGAGCGTGGAGCCCATGTTCAGGCCCGCAGGCTCCCGCGGGTCGCCCATCCCCCCGACGATCTCCCCGCGCATCGACTGGCTGAAGTACAGCCCCGAGTCGAGCACCGTGACCAGGGGGGTGAGGAACGGCTTCAGGGGCTCGGTGGAGAGGATCTCGTGGCGGTGCGGCTCGTTGGGCAGCTTCACCCCGGCGAGCCTGGCCACCTCGGGGCTCCAGGCGCCGGCGGCGACGACCACCGTCTCGCAGCCGATGCGGCCCCGGTCGGTCTGAACCGCGCGGACCCGTCCCCCCGACAGCTCGAAGCCGGTCACGGTGGTGAAGGTCTCCACCCGGACGCCGCGGCGCTGGGCCGACTGCGCGTACCCCCAGAGGAACGGCCAGGGGAAGATGACCCCGTCGTCCGGGTGGTAGGCACAGAGGACCACGCCCTTCATGGTCAGCTCGGGGACCACGTCGCGCCCCTCGCCGGGGGAGAGGATCTGCGTCTTCACCCCGTGCCGGTTGTGCAGCTCGGCGCCGGCCCGGAGATGCTCGGCCACCGCCTCGCCCCGGGCCAGGAACAGGTATCCGCCCTGCCGGAGCCAGACGTTGATACCCATCTCGCCGGCGAACTGCTTCATCAGCTCGATGCTCCGGCGGGCGAGCTCGACGTTGGTGGAGGTGCCCCACTGCATGCGCACGCCGCCGCCGTTGCGCCCGCTGGCCCCGGCGCAGAGGTAGCCGCGCTCCAGCACCACCACGTCGGTGCACCCGAGCTTGGCGAGGTTGTGGGCCAGGGCCAGGCCCATGATGCCCCCGCCGACGATGACCACCCGGGCCTGCGCCGGGACGGGCTCGGCGGGACGGAGCGCGTGCGACCCCACCTGGATGGCGGGAGGCACGCCGCCCACCGAGGGCCTGGCCTCGTCCACCGGCACCGAGGCGAGGAGCGACATCTCGACGGGATGGAGCGGAGGCCGCGGGGTGAAGGGGAGCACCGCGCCGGCGCTCGCCCCGGTGCGGTCGGCGAGCGTCCTGGCCACGGCCGACAGGCAGGTCTTCCCCTGGCAGAGCCCGGTGCCGAAGCCGGTGTACCGCTTGATGCTCTCGATGTCCCGGTACCCCTTGTCGATGGCGTGGCGGACGTCGTCGAGCGTCACGTCCTCGCAGGGGCAGAGCACCGTCTTGCTCACGGGTGGATCTTCCTTCCGGAAGTCAGCTCGGCATAGGTGACCGACGCCGGGCGACCTTCCCGATCTGCAGCCAGACTCGCTCGGAGGTGCGGTGATTCCTCGCCAGCCACGCCGCCAGCGAGCGGCGGTCGGGAACTCGAGGCCGGCGATCATGGGGAGAGGATCCCCCGCCCAGCGCGGCGTCCCGACTCGGCGGCGTCCACGGCCGCACCCGGGCGGACGAGGTCGCCCGCGGCCCAGATGCCCGCGGCGGCCGTCCTTCCGTCCGGCTCGACCTCGGGCGCGAAGGTGCGGAGCTCGGGCCGGAAGGCGATCCTCACCCCCGCCTGCCGCAGCAGCTCGAAGGCAGGGGAGGGCGGGAGGGAGACCACCACCGCGTCGCACTCGACGCGCCGCTCGCGGCCGCCGGCCGCGCGGAAGGAGAGGCCGTGGACCCAGGTGCGCCCGTGCGCCCGGACCGGCGCGCCCTGCACCGTGCCGGCCGGGGCGGCACCCGACCCGGTGTGGAGCACGACCGGCGGCGCGGCGCCCTCGCCCTGGAACATCCGGACCAGCGGGAGCAGCTGCGCGCCCTCGCCGAGCACCACCGGCGAATCCCCGACCAGGAGCCGCCGCCGCCGGAGGAGGTCCGCCGCGGCCCGGCCGCTGAAGACGCCCGGGATGTCGTTGTTCTCGAACGGGACGGGGGAGGCGTGGCCGCCCACCGCGAAGAGGATCGCCCGGGCCTGCACCAGCAACACCCTTGGACCCTCGCCGTCGCGCTGCACGGCGAGCAGCACCCGTCCCAGCTCGTCGTCGTAGAGGCCGAGCACCGTGGTGCCCAGCCGGAGCTGGACGCCGCGCGGGGTGGCCGGCGCCGGGGCCTCCGCCTCCTCGGGGGCGTCGAGCACCAGGCGTCCGCCCACCCGGTCCTCCTGCTCGAGGAGGAGCGGTGAGACGCCGCGCGCGCCGAGCACCTCGGCCGCCGCCAGCCCCGCGGCGCCGGCGCCGACGATGGCGACGTCGACGGAGAGGCGCTCGGGAGGACGCGGCACGGGCGGCGGCGCGTCCGGCAGTAGCCCGAGCCCCGCGAGGTGGCGCGCCACCGTGGCCATCACCTTCTCGGCCACCGGGACGCCGGCGAACATCGAGTGGTGGTCCATCCCCTTGGGGAACAGCCAGTCGATGCTGGAGAAGACGTCCACCCGGACGCTGGGGTACGCGTTCTGCCGCTCGATGCGCATCCCGGCCCGGACCGGCACCTGGCAGGAGAAGCGGTTGGGGACGCCGTCGATGCGCACCAGGCAGCTGGAGCACGAGGCCGCCATGCAGAACGGGCCCCGCGGACGGTGGTACTTGATGCTCCGGGAGAACACGGTCTCCCCTGCGGCGAGCAGTGCGCAGGCCGCCGGCTCTCCCTCGCGGGCCCGGAGTGGCTTCCCCTCGAACTCGATGGTGAGCTCCGGGCCGTTTGCCGGAGCGAGGCGTCGCATGGGGCGGGTTCTACCCGACCTAGAACACCAGGTGCCGGCCCTTCTGCCGCCGGGTGTAGATGCTGAGGGTGGCGGTCACCTCGCCGACGCCCATGTTGCCGGAGTCGCCGATGCCCGAGGCGCCGAACTCCTCCCACTCCAGGGCCGAATCGGTTCCGTCGTTCTCCTTCAGCATCCCGCCGAGGGTCCGCCGCGCTAGCTGGAGCTTCCGGTCGTCCCGGGTCCAGAGGCTGGTCGAGAGGTCGTGGCTGTTCTCGAAGAGGCAGAACCGCACGTAGGACTCGAAGTCCGGCAGCTCCATCCCGACCAGGATGGGCATGAAGAACTCGGTCGTGGCGAGGCGGACGTCCTGCGTCCCCTTGCCATCCCAGTTCACCTTCACCGTGCTGTCGGGGCGAATCTTGAGGATGACCGGCTTCACCGCCTCCGAGTGCTCGCCGTAGGCGCCGTCGGCCCGGCCGCCCTCGCGCACCACGGTGACCCCGGGCGTCTTCTTCGCCTCGGCGACGATGTCCACCAGGGTCTGCGCCTTGTGGACCATCAGCGGGCTCAGGACCTTGTCGTCGGTCGCCTCGCGCGGGTCCGCGACCCGCCAGGTCCCCATCTCCTCGTTGATGAGCCCGAGGAGGGTATCGAGGGTCCGCGAGGACGCCGCGACACCGTGCAGCGACGTGCACTTGTGCGCCCCGAAGCCGCAGACCGAGTAGGCGAGCCGCACCGCGATCTTCTTGAGATCTTCGGGCGAGTAGCCGTCGTCCACGAACGACCAGTTGCAGCCGCCGCCCTCGAACCGCAGCCGGTTGAGCCCCCGGCCCTGCTGGATCTTGCTCGCCGTCTCGGACGAGCCGGTGACCGCCACCACCGTCACCCGCCGATCTGTCGCCAGGCTGGCGATGCCCTTGCCGAACCCCTCGACCTTCTGGACGTAGGCCGGGTCGGCGCCGGCGGCGATCATCATCCGGATCATCGTGGTGTTGGTGATCCCTGCGTAGGGGTGCCCCTTGTAGATGAACGGCACGCCCGCCAGGTACGCCCCGACGAGGTGGATGCCGGGGATGCCCCAGATGAAGTTCATCGGGGAGATGATGACCGACACCCCCGCGGGCACCCACGGGTTGCGCCAGTAGCTGTGGCCCGGGAGCATCGGCGGGAGCAGCTCGCCCTGGAGCGCCGCCTCGGCCGACCCCTCGAGGTGGTCCGCCGCGCGCTTGGCCTCGAAGAAGTCCTTCTGGGCCTCGAGCCGGGTCTTCGGGATCTGCTGGCGGATCTCCCGCATGCAGTCCTCGGAGAAGAGGTCCATCATCCGGCTGAAGTTCTTGATGACGTGCTTGCGGTAGGTGAAGACGTCGTCGGCCCAGGAGAGCGACTTCCAGGTCCGATCGGCCGCGCTCACCGCACGCTCGGAGTCCTCGGCGGTCGAGGCGGGCACCTCCATCAAGGGGATCCGCCGGTCGGCGTGGCTCCGGAGCAGAGCCATCTCGCCCCTGTCGGGCAGGCGCCACTCGCCGTCGATGAAGTTGGTCACCCGGACCGGGGCGTCAGAGCTGCGCTGGGGCAGCTCGCGCCAGCAGAACAGGTAGGGCTTCAGCAGCTCCAGCTCCCGGTCGGTGAGGAGGTTGGTGAACAGGCCGTGGGCCTTCCGCCGCTCGGCGAAGACCGCGGCGACCGGGTCCTTCCCCAGCTGCCCGCGGGCGTTGAAGGCCTGGATCTCCTCGGCGAGACGGGGGAAGGCGGCGAGCGTGGACATGGTGACAGCCGTCTAGCGCCACCCCCGCCGGCCTTCAATCCCGTCGGGTCAGACCGGCTCGGGGAACTCGCGGGGCCGGGTGCCGAAGCGGGTGCGGATGGTGGCGCCCAGGGCGATGAACCCGGCCGCGGTGAGCGCCAGCGGCCCGAGCACCGGGATGAGCTGGACCACCAGGAGCACCAGGATGCCGAGGGCCAGCACCGCGGCCTGGGTCTTCCGGCTGGCCCGGAGGACCGGGAGGCGGGTCCCGACCTCGGAGGCGAGCGCCGAGAAGCCCATGGCGATGCCCACCGCGGTGAGGAGCACCAGGACGAACATGAAGGGAATCCCGATGATCAGGACGGTGAGCAGCACCGCCAGCCCGGCGATCGCCAGCGACCCCAGCAGCCCGGTGAGGCCGCAGCGGAGCGGGTCACGGCGGATCTCCGACTCGAGCTGCTTCATCGGCTTCGGGGCGAACATGATGAAGACGAAGCCCAGCGCGAAGTAGACCGCGAACTGGATCAGCAGCCAGAAGATGGACGACCCGGAGTGCCGATGGGCGGGCCGCGCCTTCCTCTCGCTCGGGCCGATGGCACCCAGCCCGCCGGACTTGCCGCCGAAGGAGAGCGTCTGGCCATGCACCTTGGCTCCGGGCTCGCGCTGCACGCTGCCACCGAAGGCCACCGCGTCTCCGCCCACCATCGCGTGGGGCCCGAGCTGCACGTTGCCGCCGAAGGCGACCGCGTCGTTGCGGACGTGGCCCTTGATCAGAAGGCTCCCGCCGTAGGCCACGGCGTCGTCGACCTCCTGGTCCTCTTCCACCGTGACGTTGCCGGTCCCGACCGTCTGCCGGTCCGAGCCACCCGCGCGGCGGTGGAACGGGAGCATGTCCTTCAGGCCCTTGAGGTCCTTCAGGTCCTTGAGATCCTTCAGGTCGCGAAGGTTGCCGAGCTGGTCCGGGAGGTCCTCGGGCGGGGTGGCGCTGTCCGCGTCCTCCTGGTCCGGGTCCAGCTCGTCGTCCGCGCTCGCCTCGTCAGAGGGGTGCCCGGGGTGACCCACCTGGGGCATCGGGGGCATTGGCGGGACGGGCGCCACGGGCGGCATCGGGGGCATCGGGGCCACCAGCTTCGGGGCCGGCGAGCCCTCGGCGTGCGGGCGCAGGCTGTAG
>CAVZMH010000009.1:0-72978 GCA_963776345.1 uncultured delta proteobacterium
AAGAACGGCATCCTCTGCCAGGGGCGGGGGAGCGCGGCCAACTCCGCCGTCTGCTACGCGCTGTGCATCACCTCCATCGACCCGGTGCGGATGGGGCTCCTCTTCGAGCGCTTCCTCAGCCTCGAGCGCCCCGAGCCCCCGGACATCGACGTGGACTTCGAGCACGAGCGCCGCGAGGAGGTGCTGCAGTACGTCTACCGGAAGCACGGGCGCGCCCGGGCGGGCATGGTGTGCGAGGTCATCTGCTACCGCGGCCGGCTCGCGGTGCGCGAGGTGGGCAAGGCACTCGGGCTGTCGCTGGACCAGGTGGACCGGCTGGCCAAGCACACCGAGCTGTCCGGGACCGGCGCCCTGACCGACGCCCAGGTGGCCGAGGCGGGCCTGCGCCCCGAAGACCCGGGTGTGCAGCGGACGCTGGCCCTGGCCGAGATGCTGGAGGGCTTCCCCCGCCACCTCTCCATCCACGTGGGCGGCTTCGTCATCACCCACGGAGAGCTGGCCGAGGTGGTGCCGGTGGAGAACGCCTCGATGAAGGACCGCACCGTCGTCCAGTGGGAGAAGGACGACCTGAACGCGCTCGGCATCTTCAAGGTGGACCTCCTGGGGCTGGGGATGCTGACGGTGCTCTCCAAGTCGTTTACCCTCATCGAGAAGCACGAGGGCCTCCGGCTCGACCTGGCCACCATCCCGGGCGAGGACCCGGCGGTGTACCGGATGCTGGGCGAGGCGGACGCCATCGGCGTCTTCCAGGTGGAGAGCCGGGCGCAGATGAACCTCTTGCCCCGGCTGAAGCCGAAGAGCTTCTACGATCTCACCATCGAGATCGCCCTCATCCGCCCCGGCCCCATCCTGGGGGACATGGTCCACCCCTTCCTCCGCCGCCGCGAGGGGCTGGAGGAGGTGACGTACCCCTCCGACGAGGTGAAGCACATCCTCGAGAAGACGCTCGGCGTGCCGCTGTTCCAGGAGCAGGCGATGCGCCTGGCGGTGACCGCGGCGGGGTTCGATCAGGGCGAGGCGGACGCGCTCCGCCGGGCGCTGAGCCACAAGCGGGCCGAGGTGCTGCTGGTCCCCTGGCGCGAGCGCTTCATCGAGGGCTGCGTGGGCCGCGGCTACCCTCGCGAGTACGCCGAGAAGTGCTTCGAGCAGTTCAAGGGGTTCAGCCACTACGGCTTCCCCGAGTCCCACTCGGCGTCCTTCGCCCTCATCGCCTACGCCAGCGCCTACGTGAAGTGCTACCACCCGGCGGCGTTCGCCGCGGCGCTGCTCAACAGCCAGCCGATGGGCTTCTACGCCCCGCACACCATCGTCGAGGACGCCCGGCGGCACGGCGTCGCCGTCCGGCCCATCGACGTGCGCCGCTCCGACTGGGACGCCACGCTCGAGGACGGGGAGCTGCGCATCGGGCTGCGCGAGGTGAAGGGGCTGCAAGAGACCCATGCCCGGGCGCTGGTGGAGGCACGGGGGCCGGCGGGGTTCCAGGACCTGGGGGACCTCGCCGGCCGCGTGCGCATCCCCCGGCACGCGCTGGAGCGGCTGGCCCGGTCGGGCGCGCTGGACGGACTGTGTGGGAGCCGGCGGCAGGCCGTGTGGGAGGTGCAGGCGCTCGGGCCGGCGGCGGACGACGACCTGTTCCGCGGCGTGCCGATGGACCGCTCGCTGGCGCCGGGCCGACCACTGGGCGAGGCGGAGCAGGTGGCCGAGGACTACCGGACCACCGGGCTGTCGCTCTCGAAGCACCCGCTGGCGCTGATGCGGCCGTTCCTCGACCAGCGGCGGGTGCTCACCGCCGCCCGACTTCAAGAGTCACCGGCGAGGCAGCGGGTCCGCATCGCAGGACTGGTCATCTGCCGGCAACGGCCGCCGACGGCGAAGGGCGTGGCGTTCCTCTCGCTCGAGGACGAGACCGGCATCTCCAACCTCGTGGTGCCGCCGGAGATCTTCGAGCGCGACCGGCGGGTGCTGCTCGGCTCGGCCTTCCTCTACGCGGAAGGGAGGGTGGAGCGGGTGTCGAAGGTGGTGACGGTGCAGGTCTCGCGGGCCAGCGCGCTGCGGCTCCCGTCCTAGCGGAGGATGGCGAAGGTCTGCTGGTTCATCGCCACGCAGGTGTCGCCGCTCCACAGCTCGCGCAGCTCGACGAAGAAGCCTTCCTCGAGCGCCACCATCCGCGCGCGGTGGAACAGCCGATCGTCCGGGTCGATGCGCGCCGGGTCCACCAGGAGCTCGGCGAGGAAGCTGATGGTGGCCATCGGCCGCGGCTGCGCGTCGATGGAGAAGAGCGTCGGCCACCACGCGTCGAGCAGGCCGATCATGCTCGCCGCGTCACGCCGGGGCGGCGCCACCCGCTCCCGCACGTACCCGGCCGTTTCCGCCTCGTCGCCGCCGACGAAGGGCATGGGCCCGGCCGAGCGGTACTCGTAGGCGCGGGCGAAGTCGGGCCCGAAGGGCGGCTCCACCGGGAGGACCGGGAGCTGATCCCAGTCCGCGCGCTCCGGAGGGTCGATGCCGCGGAGCCTCGGCACCTCGACCTGGCGCGGCCCAGAGAAGACGGCGCTGGCCACCGACACGCCCTCCGCGCCCTGGGTGAGCCTCGCCTGGAGGTTGCTCTGGTTGCGCCCGCGGCGGAGGACCTCGACCCGGATGCTCGCCGGGCCCGGCAGGACCGGTCCGGCGATGTCCCCGGCGAGCGTCCGGAGCCTCCGGCCGGCGTCGCCGAGCTCGGCCTCCATCGCCCGGACCAGGAGCCCGAAGACCAGCCCTCCGAACATCCCCCGGCCCTGCTGCCAGCCGTCCGGCACCATCGCCTCGAAGGCGCAGGGGCCGGTGGCGCGCACCGCGGTGGCCTGTTCGAACCCGGGAAGCATCGGTCAGCCGATGATCATGGTCTCGCGCTCCAGCCGGCCTGTGCGGAAGCGGTCGAGATCGAAGCGGGTGAACAGATCGTCGCGGGTGTCGTTCACCATCCACGCCGCCATCCGCTCGGCGACGGCCGGCGCCATCATGAAGCCGTGCCCGACGAAGCCGGACATCTGGAGCATGTTGGGAAGGCCGGGGGTGCGTCCGAGCACCGGGTTGTTGTCCGGCGTCACGTCGTAGCAGCCGGCCCACTGCCTCAGGACCTTGATCTGCCCCAGCCGGGGGATCTGCTCGGTGAGCGCCCGGGAGAAGCGGGAGAGGAAGCGGAGCGTGGAGCCCATGTTCAGGCCCGCAGGCTCCCGCGGGTCGCCCATCCCCCCGACGATCTCCCCGCGCATCGACTGGCTGAAGTACAGCCCCGAGTCGAGCACCGTGACCAGGGGGGTGAGGAACGGC
The DNA here is from genome assembly GCA_963776345.1 of uncultured delta proteobacterium. GTDB lineage: Bacteria > Myxococcota > Myxococcia > Myxococcales > Myxococcaceae > RPRB01. The sequence continues at coordinate 3,313 of CAVZMH010000009.1, forward strand.
TTCAGGGGCTCGGTGGAGAGGATCTCGTGGCGGTGCGGCTCGTTGGGCAGCTTCACCCCGGCGAGCCTGGCCACCTCGGGGCTCCAGGCGCCGGCGGCGACGACCACCGTCTCGCAGCCGATGCGGCCCCGGTCGGTCTGAACCGCGCGGACCCGTCCCCCCGACAGCTCGAAGCCGGTCACGGTGGTGAAGGTCTCCACCCGGACGCCGCGGCGCTGGGCCGACTGCGCGTACCCCCAGAGGAACGGCCAGGGGAAGATGACCCCGTCGTCCGGGTGGTAGGCACAGAGGACCACGCCCTTCATGGTCAGCTCGGGGACCACGTCGCGCCCCTCGCCGGGGGAGAGGATTCTGCGTCTTCACCCCGTGCCGGTTGTGCAGCTCGGCGCCGGCCCGGAGATGCTCGGCCACCGCCTCGCCCCGGGCCAGGAACAGGTAGCCGCCCTGCCGGAGCCAGACGTTGATACCCATCTCGCCGGCGAACTGCTTCATCAGCTCGATGCTCCGGCGGGCGAGCTCGACGTTGGTGGAGGTGCCCCACTGCATGCGCACGCCGCCGCCGTTGCGCCCGCTGGCCCCGGCGCAGAGGTAGCCGCGCTCCAGCACCACCACGTCGGTGCACCCGAGCTTGGCGAGGTTGTGGGCCAGGGCCAGGCCCATGATGCCCCCGCCGACGATGACCACCCGGGCCTGCGCCGGGACGGGCTCGGCGGGACGGAGCGCGTGCGACCCCACCTGGATGGCGGGAGGCACGCCGCCCACCGAGGGCCTGGCCTCGTCCACCGGCACCGAGGCGAGGAGCGACATCTCGACGGGATGGAGCGGAGGCCGCGGGGTGAAGGGGAGCACCGCGCCGGCGCTCGCCCCGGTGCGGTCGGCGAGCGTCCTGGCCACGGCCGACAGGCAGGTCTTCCCCTGGCAGAGCCCGGTGCCGAAGCCGGTGTACCGCTTGATGCTCTCGATGTCCCGGTACCCCTTGTCGATGGCGTGGCGGACGTCGTCGAGCGTCACGTCTTCGCAGGGGCAGAGCACCGTCTTGCTCACGGGTGGATCTTCCTTCCGGAAGTCAGCTCGGCATAGGTGACCGACGCCCGGGGCGACCCCTTCTTCCCGATCTGCAGCCAGACTCGCTCGGAGGTGCGGTGATTCCTCGCCAGCCACGCCCGCCAGCGAGCGGCGGTCGGGAACTCGAGGCCGGCGATCATGGGGAGAGGATCCCCCGCCCAGCGCGGCGTCCCGACTCGACGGCGTCCACGGCCGCACCCGGGCGGACGAGGTCGCCCGCGGCCCAGATGCCCGCGGCGGCCGTCCTTCCGTCCGGCTCGACCTCGGGCGCGAAGGTGCGGAGCTCGGGCCGGAAGGCGATCCTCACCCCCGCCTGCCGCAGCAGCTCGAAGGCAGGGGAGGGCGGGAGGGAGACCACCACCGCGTCGCACTCGACGCGCCGCTCGCGGCCGCCGGCCGCGCGGAAGGAAAGGCCGTGGACCCAGGTGCGCCCGTGCGCCCGGACCGGCGCGCCCTGCACCGTGCCGGCCGGGGCGGCACCCGACCCGGTGTGGAGCACGACCGGCGGCGCGGCGCCCTCGCCCTGGAACATCCGGACCAGCGGGAGCAGCTGCGCGCCCTCGCCGAGCACCACCGGCGAATCCCCGACCAGGAGCCGCCGCCGCCGGAGGAGGTCCGCCGCGGCCCGGCCGCTGAAGACGCCCGGGATGTCGTTGTTCTCGAACGGGACGGGGGAGGCGTGGCCGCCCACCGCGAAGAGGATCGCCCGGGCCTGCACCAGCAACACCCTTGGACCCTCGCCGTCGCGCTGCACGGCGAGCAGCACCCGTCCCAGCTCGTCGTCGTAGAGCCCGAGCACCGTGGTGCCCAGCCGGAGCTGGACGCCGCGCGGGGTGGCCGGCGCCGGGGCCTCCGCCTCTTCGGGGGCGTCGAGCACCAGGCGTCCGCCCACCCGGTCCTCCTGCTCGAGGAGGAGCGGTGAGACGCCGCGCGCGCCGAGCACCTCGGCCGCCGCCAGCCCCGCGGCGCCGGCGCCGACGATGGCGACGTCGACGGAGAGGCGCTCGGGAGGACGCGGCACGGGCGGCGGCGCGTCCGGCAGTAGCCCGAGCCCCGCGAGGTGGCGCGCCACCGTGGCCATCACCTTCTCGGCCACCGGGACGCCGGCGAACATCGAGTGGTGGTCCATCCCCTTGGGAAACAGCCAGTCGATGCTGGAGAAGACGTCCACCCGGACGCTGGGGTACGCGTTCTGCCGCTCGATGCGCATCCCGGCCCGGACCGGCACCTGGCAGGAGAAGCGGTTGGGGACGCCGTCGATGCGCACCAGGCAGCTGGAGCACGAGGCCGCCATGCAGAACGGGCCCCGCGGACGGTGGTACTTGATGCTCCGCGAGAACACGGTCTCCCCTGCGGCGAGCAGTGCGCAGGCCGCCGGCTCTCCCTCGCGGGCCCGGAGTGGCTTGCCCTCGAACTCGATGGTGAGCTCCGGGCCGTTTGCCGGAGCGAGGCGTCGCATGGGGCGGGTTCTACCCGACCTAGAACACCAGGTGCCGGCCCTTCTGCCGCCGGGTGTAGATGCTGAGCGTGGCGGTCACCTCGCCGACGCCCATGTTGCCGGAGTCGCCGATGCCCGAGGCGCCGAACTCCTCCCACTCCAGGGCCGAATCGGTTCCGTCGTTCTCCTTCAGCATCCCGCCGATGGTGCGCCGCGCTAGCTGGAGCTTCCGGTCGTCCCGGGTCCAGAGGCTGGTCGAGAGGTCGTGGCTGTTCTCGAAGAGGCAGAACCGCACGTAGGACTCGAAGTCCGGCAGCTCCATCCCCACCAGGATGGGCATGAAGAACTCGGTCGTCGCCAGGCGGACCTCGGCCATCCCCTTGCCGTCCCAGTTCACCCGCACCGCGCTGTCCGGCCGGATCTTGAGGATCACCGGCTTCACCGCCTCGGAGTGCTCGCCGTAGGCGCCGTCGGCCCGGCCGCCCTCGCGCACCACGCTCACCCCCGGGGTCTTCTTCGCCTCGGCGACGATGTCCACCAGGGTCTGCGCCTTGTGGACCATCAGCGGGCTCAGCACCTTGTCCTCGGTCGCCTCGCGCGGATCGGCCACCCGCCAGGAATTCATCTCCTCGTTGATGAGCCCGAGCAGCGTGTCCAGCGTCCGGCTCGAGGCGGCGACGCCGTGGAGCGAGGTGCACTTGTGCGCCCCGAAGCCGCAGACCGAGTAGGTGAGCCGGACGGCGATCCTCTTCAGCTCCTCGGGCGCGTAGCCGTCGTCGACGTAGGACCAGTTGCAGCCGCCGCCCTCGAAGCGGAGCCGGTTGAGCCCGCGGCCCGCCTGGATCTTGCTCGCCGTCTCGGACGAGCCGGTGACCGCCACCACCGTCACCCGCCGGTCGGTCGCCAGCGAGGCGATGCCCTTGCCGAAGCCCTCGACCTTCTGGACGTAGGCCGGGTCGGCGCCGGCGGCGATCATCATCCGGATCATCGTGGTGTTGGTGATCCCGCGTAGGGGTGCCCCTTGTAGATGAACGGCACGCCCGCCAGGTACGCCCCGACGAGGTGGATGCCGGGGATGCCCCAGATGAAGTTCATCGGGGAGATGATGACCGACACCCCCGCGGGCACCCACGGGTTGCGCCAGTAGCTGTGGCCCGGGAGCATCGGCGGGAGCAGCTCGCCCTGGAGCGCCGCCTCGGCCGACCCCTCGAGGTGGTCCGCCGCGCGCTTGGCCTCGAAGAAGTCCTTCTGGGCCTCGAGCCGGGTCTTCGGGATCTGCTGGCGGATCTCCCGCATGCAGTCCTCGGAGAAGAGGTCCATCATCCGGCTGAAGTTCTTGATGACGTGCTTGCGGTAGGTGAAGACGTCGTCGGCCCAGGAGAGCGACTTCCAGGTCCGATCGGCCGCGCTCACCGCACGCTCGGAGTCCTCGGCGGTCGAGGCGGGCACCTCCATCAAGGGGATCCGCCGGTCGGCGTGGCTCCGGAGCAGAGCCATCTCGCCCCTGTCGGGCAGGCGCCACTCGCCGTCGATGAAGTTGGTCACCCGGACCGGGGCGTCAGAGCTGCGCTGGGGCAGCTCGCGCCAGCAGAACAGGTAGGGCTTCAGCAGCTCCAGCTCCCGGTCGGTGAGGAGGTTGGTGAACAGGCCGTGGGCCTTCCGCCGCTCGGCGAAGACCGCGGCGACCGGGTCCTTCCCCAGCTGCCCGCGGGCGTTGAAGGCCTGGATCTCCTCGGCGAGACGGGGGAAGGCGGCGAGCGTGGACATGGTGACAGCCGTCTAGCGCCACCCCCGCCGGCCTTCAATCCCGTCGGGTCAGACCGGCTCGGGGAACTCGCGGGGCCGGGTGCCGAAGCGGGTGCGGATGGTGGCGCCCAGGGCGATGAACCCGGCCGCGGTGAGCGCCAGCGGCCCGAGCACCGGGATGAGCTGGACCACCAGGAGCACCAGGATGCCGAGGGCCAGCACCGCGGCCTGGGTCTTCCGGCTGGCCCGGAGGACCGGGAGGCGGGTCCCGACCTCGGAGGCGAGCGCCGAGAAGCCCATGGCGATGCCCACCGCGGTGAGGAGCACCAGGACGAACATGAAGGGAATCCCGATGATCAGGACGGTGAGCAGCACCGCCAGCCCGGCGATCGCCAGCGACCCCAGCAGCCCGGTGAGGCCGCAGCGGAGCGGGTCACGGCGGATCTCCGACTCGAGCTGCTTCATCGGCTTCGGGGCGAACATGATGAAGACGAAGCCCAGCGCGAAGTAGACCGCGAACTGGATCAGCAGCCAGAAGATGGACGACCCGGAGTGCCGATGGGCGGGCCGCGCCTTCCTCTCGCTCGGGCCGATGGCACCCAGCCCGCCGGACTTGCCGCCGAAGGAGAGCGTCTGGCCATGCACCTTGGCTCCGGGCTCGCGCTGCACGCTGCCACCGAAGGCCACCGCGTCTCCGCCCACCATCGCGTGGGGCCCGAGCTGCACGTTGCCGCCGAAGGCGACCGCGTCGTTGCGGACGTGGCCCTTGATCAGAAGGCTCCCGCCGTAGGCCACGGCGTCGTCGACCTCCTGGTCCTCTTCCACCGTGACGTTGCCGGTCCCGACCGTCTGCCGGTCCGAGCCACCCGCGCGGCGGTGGAACGGGAGCATGTCCTTCAGGCCCTTGAGGTCCTTCAGGTCCTTGAGATCCTTCAGGTCGCGAAGGTTGCCGAGCTGGTCCGGGAGGTCCTCGGGCGGGGTGGCGCTGTCCGCGTCCTCCTGGTCCGGGTCCGGCTCGTCGTCCGCGCTCGCCTCGTCAGAGGGGTGCCCGGGGTGACCCACGTGGGGCATCGGGGGCATTGGCGGGACGGGCGCCACGGGCGGCATCGGGGGCATCGGGGCCACCAGCTTCGGGGCCGGCGAGCCCTCGGCGTGCGGGCGCAGGCTGTAGATGTTGCCGCGCTTCTCGAGCGAGAGGCCGTAGGCGCGGGCCAGCGTCTCCAGCGCCTCGTCGGCCGGCACGTTCTGGAAGAAGACCTCGGCGTCCTCGTCCAGGTCGCCCCGGACCACGACGCTCAGCTTGCCCTCGCTGGCGATGCGCTCGGCGACGTCCCGGAGCGAGCCATGCATCTTGAGGGTGATGCGAGGAGCCGAGTCCTTCGTCGGCTCGGGGGCCGTGGGTCCGGCCAGCCCGAGGAGCGGCACGAGCGCCGCGAAGAGTGCCACCGCGCGCGTCACGGCCGGACCTGGGCCTCCACCACCCGGTGCGCGGCGAGACGGCGGACCCCCAGCGTCGAGACGACGACCAGGCCGGCCATGGTGACCACCATCGGCACGGCAGCGGTGCTCCAGATGGCCGCCAGTGCCTCGGAGAGGCCGAAGAAGACGTTCCGCCACACCACCACCGCGGAGGCGGCCCGGGTCCCGAGGAGCCCGAGGTTCCCGTGCGTGGCGACGAAGGCAAGCGTCGCCCCCATCAGGGTGACGGCGAGGATGGACAGGCCGGTGCGCAGCTCGACCCGGGCCGGAGCCGGCTCGAGGGCCACCCGGGCCATGACGCCCTGGACGAAGTCCCGGGGCGGGAGCGGGTCCACCAGACGGGTGAGGTCCTTCTCCAGCTGGCGGTGCTCCTCGGCGAGGAAGGCGCAGTCCGGGCAGCCGCGGAGGTGGGCGAGGGCGTCCGCGTCGTGCTCCGCCGCGGCGAGCAGCAGGGTCTCGAGCTCGGGGCAGGCGTTCACTGGGCGTCCTCCGTCTTCATCTGCCGGCGCAGCTTCTCACGCGCGCGGAACAGGCGGGCCATGATGGTGCCCGGGGCCACGCCCATCACCTGGGCGATCTCCTTCGTGGTGCGCTTCTGGACGTAATAGAGCGCGAGCACCTCGCGGTCGTCCGTCCCCAGCGTGGCCATCGCGACCTCGAGGCTCCGGTGCTCCTCGGCGGCGATGACGCCCTCCTCCTGGCTCCTCTCGCCGGAGGGGAGCGACTCGTGCATCTCGTCCACGTCCTGGGTGTGCACCCTGGAGCGGCGCCGGAGCAGGTCGAGGCAGAGGTTCCGGGCGATCGCCAGCACCCACAGGTCGAAGGGCTTCGACTCGTCGTACCGGCCGAGGTGCTGGTAGGCGCGGAGGAAGGTCTCCTGGGCCACCTCGGCGGCCTCGGCCTCCGTCCGGAGCAGCCGCAGGCAGAGGCCGTAGACCGAGCGCTGGACGCTGCGGACCAGGGCCTCGAACGCGGACCGGTCTCCGCGGCGCGCGGCGTGCACCTCGGCGCGGTACGGCACGGTCTCGGTCGGCTCGGCCAGGATCGACCCCAGCGCCGCCGGGGAAGGAAGCCACGAGGAGAGCAGGGTGGTCACGCCAACCCATACGCCCGTACTCCCAGGGCGATTGCCCCCGTCCTCTCGCGAATTGGCGGCATCCTCCGGATCGGGTGGGGCCCGGCCCGGAGGCGGGGCACTCTAGCGCAGCTTCTGACGTTCCCGGGCGGCCGCCTTGGCCTCTTTTCGCGCCCTTGCGAGGGCCCGGTAACCCACCCGCTCCCCGCCCACCCCCGCGGGAGGCGGGGCGGACCGGGGTGTCCCAGACCGAGGCCTCGGAGAGCTCGTCCGGGGAGCTCCAGCGGCCTGGGCGCGGTCGTCGGCCGGGCGAGGTGTCGGAGGCCTCGTCCGGGAGGCGCCGGTGGCCGGGTCCTCACGCCTGGCCCGGGGTGCGGATCGCGGGCTCGGAGCGCTCGATCGGACCTCCACGGGCTCCGCATCGGGCGCGAGCCGGCCGCCGGGCGTGGCGCGGATCTCCTCTGCGGTGTCCTCGCGGGCGGTCTTGTGGAACAGCCGCTTGATGACCAGGGTCGCGTAGCTCCCGGGGGGCAGGGTAAACGCCACGTTGAGCTTCGCGTGACCGCGGTTCAGCTCGTCGGCCTCCGTCCGGCCGAGCACCAGCTTGCTCGGCTGGACGAGGAGCGGCCTCTCCTCGTGCTTGAAGTAGAGCATCCGCTCGGCCCCGGCGATGCGGAGCTGGTCGAGCCGGAGCTTCTCCTTCCCCAGCACCCACTCCACAGCCTCACGGATCCGCGGCTCCTCGAGCGGGGTGTCCGGCCCCAGGAGCGGGAAGGTGAGCCCCCGGAACCAGCGGAGCGTCTCGGGGTCGGCGTCCTGGTGGAAGAGCAAGGTCCCCGCCTGGTAGCGCAGGGGGAAGAGCGAGGTGCGCGGGAGCACCAGCTGGAGCAGCCGCCGGACGCCCTCGTTCCAGAGCCAGCTCTGGTAGGTGAAGAGAAGCAGCGCCCGGTACGAGCTGTCGATCTGGAGGAACGCCCGGAGGTAGTCCTCGGGCTTCTCCTTGAGCGAGCGAAGCACCCGGTCGTAGCGGTGGGCTGCCTCGTACGGCACCCGCCGGGTCCAGTCGCCCCAGTTCCGGCGCCAGAACTCCTTGACCTTCGCGTCGTCGGAGCGGTCGAGCGGCGACGGCTTCGCCAGGTAGTTGCGCAGCGCGGCCTCGAAGTCGCCCCGGATCAGGTCCTTGGCGATGAAGCCCTGGCCGTGCTTCAGCGAGCCGAAGCGCTGGCTGTCGAAGTAGTTCACCACCCCCAGCCGGTTCACCTCGGCCGCCGCCCTCGGCAGCTCCGAGAGGTCCTCGTCGGTCAGCGCCCGGACCGTGACGCTGAAACGGTTGGAGGTGGTGTTCTCCGCCGACAGAGGCCGACCTGTACGCCCCAGGGGCTTGAGCCGGAGGTCCGGGTCCTGGAGGTCCACCTCGGCGCCGTCCACCGCGATGAGCTGCTCGGTCCGCCCCTGCTTGTCCTTGAGGCCGCAGAAGGAGATGGCGCCGGGGCGGAGCCCGAACCGGGTCCGGATGCGCTCCACCGCCTCGAAGGTGGACAGCTTCTGCTTGTCCATGAGGTAGACCCGGTACCGCCCGTCCGGGACGGGGTCGAAGCGGTAGGACTCCCGGACACTGAAGTCCTCGGGTCGTTGCTTGATGCGCACGGGGGCAAGCCTTGTAACATCGGCCGACGGTCCGATGCTCAGCGCCTGCCCACGCTGTCGAACGCCGCTCGCCCAGCCCAACCCTCCCCGGTGCCCGGCGTGCGGCGAGTCGCTCACCACGACGTCGGTGCCCTCGGTGCGCACCAGCCCCCGGGGCCCGTACCTCACCGGCCGGCTCCTGGACGGGAAGCTCAGCGAGTTCCCGCTCGGGCCCCGGACGACGCTGGGACGTCATCCGGCGAACACCCTCCGGCTCGCCGACCGCGAGGTGTCCAAGGAGCACGCCGCCATCGAGCGGGCGGGCAACGGCTTCGTCATCAAGGACCTCGGAAGCTCGAACGGCACCTACGTCAACGGCCGGCGCGTCCGCGAGCTGCGCCTGAAGGACGGAGACGAGATCGCGCTCGGCAACAGCCGCATCGTCTTCCACTCGGGCGACGTGCTCACCAGCACCGGGAGCCCCGGGGTGACGGTGCTCGCCTCGGCGCAGGCGGCCCCCGCCTTCCTGGCCCAGCTGGACCAGCCGGCGGTGGAGGAGACCGAGTTCCGCCCGGCGGACCAGCTCAAGGACGCCGGCGCGCTCCGGCAGGACTACGAGAAGCTGCGCATCGCGCACGAGTTCCACCGCCAGGTGGGGCTGGAGCGCGATCAGAAGAGCCTCCTGGACAAGATCCTCGCGGTGAGCTTCCAGCTGCTCGCCGCGGACCACGGGGTCATCTTCCTGGTCAACGACTCGGGCGAGCTGGTGGCCCAGGCGGTGCACCACCGGACGGGGAGCGACGAGGAGGTGGTGCTCTCCGACACGGTGCTCAAGCGGGTGCTGGAGACCCGGCAGGCGGTGCTGACCGCCGACGCCATCCTCGACAGCAGGTTCAGCGGGAGCGAGAGCATCGTCGCCCAGGGCATCCGGAGCGCCATGGCCGTGCCGCTGCTGGCCAAGGGCGAGCTGAAGGGGGTGCTGTTCCTCGACACCCGCGAGAGGACCAACGCCTTCAGCGAGAAGGACCTCAAGATCCTCTCCGGCATCGCCTCGCAGGCGGCCATCGCGCTGGAGAACGCCGACCTGGCCCAGAAGATCGAGACCGAGGCGGTCACCCGGGCCGAGCTGTCGCGGTTCCTCTCTCCGGCGGTCGCGGACATGGTGGTCAAGGGCCAGGTGGAGCTGCTCCGGCAGGGCCGCCTTGCCGAGGTGAGCGTGCTCTTCGCGGACATCCGCGGCTTCACCTCCATCGCCGAGGGGGAGAGCCCCCAGGAGACGGTGTCGATGCTGAACTCCTTCTTCTCGGCGATGGCCGAGGTGGTGTTCCGGCACGAGGGGAACCTGGACAAGTTCATCGGCGACTGCGTGATGGCGGTGTGGGGCCCGCCCTCGCCGCACGAGGACGACCCGGCCCGGGCGCTCCGTGCGGCGCTGGAGATGCAGAGCGCGGTCGAGGCGCTGAACGAGGCCCGCGAGGCGAACGGGCAGACGCGCATCGAGATCGGCATCGGGGTGAACACCGGCCAGGCGGTCGTCGGCTACATGGGCTCGGCGGACCGGCACGAGTTCACCGCCATCGGTGACTGCGTGAACACCGCGTCGCGACTCTGCAACGTCGCGAAGGGAAACGAGGTCCTCGCCGCCGACACCACGGTCTCGAAGGCTGGGGCCGGGTTCCACGCCGAGGCGCTGCCGCTGGCCCACGTGAGGGGCAAGGAGCGGGCTGTGCAGACCTTCCGGGTCGTGGGAATCGACGAGCCGACGTCGACCGGAACCTCCGGCTGACGCGTCGCCGAAGACCTGGGCCAGCGGAGAGGTGGGGCGCTGGACGGACGGCGACGGACCTGGACGGATCCGCAGGCTGGCGTCCGCCCGGCACGGCCGGGTGAGGCTCGCCTAGCGCTCGGACGAGGTGCGCCCCGGCGACTCGGTGCGCGCGCCGCCCTCGCCGCCCTGGGCCATCTCCCGGAGGGCGCGCTCGACCTCTAGGCGGCTCTCGGCTGGAGGCAGCGCGGCGAGCTGGGCGAGCGACCGCGTCTTCCCGAGCGCCTCGGCGATGCGCCAGCCGATGAGGTACCCGCTGCGCGCGGGCACCTCGGCCGGCTCCGTCGACCCGAAGAAGAACTGCCTGTAGGCCGGTCCGCCGGACGGATCGTCCAGGTGGGCGAGCAGTCTCCGGCTCAGCTCCGGGATCCGCGGGGTCGCCTGCGCGACGAGCGCGTCCGGGACGCTGATCTCGTCCTGCGTCGCCCCGGGGTTGAGCGCCGCGCTCACGTACGTCGCCAGCCCTTCTTCCCAGAGCGCCGCGGCCACGGTCTCGGGCGCGTCCGGGTGCAGGTTCGCGTGGTGCACGTGGAAGAGCTCGTGCTCCAGGAACGGCCGGAGATTGAAGCCCCGCGGGCGGATGGCGGCGATGACGTCCGGGCCGAAGAGGAGCCTCTCCACGCCCTCGACGTCACGCGTCCCTCCGTCGAAGGAGCCCAGCGAGCAGACCAGCGCCACCGGTCGCCGGGAGGTGAACCCGGGGAAGGTCTTCCGGAACTGGACCGCGGCGTCCTGGAGGTCGGCCTCCAGGGTCCGGCGCACCTCGTCCACCCGCGCAGGCTCGGGCCGGAACCGGACAGCCTTCCTCAGCCGCTCGGGGACGCTCGCCGACAGCGGCTCGGTCATCCCGAGGACCTTCGAGCTGTAGAGCGTGGGGTGCGGCGCCCGGAGGAGCTCCTCGAAGGCCCGGGCCTGCTGCTCGGGGCTCGCCCCGGGGACCCGCCGCCAGAACTCGGCGCAGCCCTCGGCGGCGTCGATGACCCGGAGCCCCTCGGCCCCGGCGTCCGGCGCGGCGACGGCGAGGCCCGCCGCCAGGGAGACGACGGCGGCGACGAGGCGAGGAGCGTTCATGGCCAGCCGACGTTCGAGTCGCGGACCGATTTCGACGACGCCTGGGGGTCAGATGTACTGCGCGGGGCTGCCGGGGTGGGCGACCTTGTACCTCCGGAAGCGCTCACAGAGCGGCAGAAGCAGGGCGATGACCACCGCCGCGGCGAGATAGGTCGCCGCGAGGCTGCCTCGGTGCAGGAGCCCCATCGCCCACGCCCCGAGCCGGAGCAGGTGCGCGTGGAGCAGGTAGAAGAAGAAGGCGCTCTGGCCGAGGACGGTCAGCGGCGCTCCGACCCATCTGGGGAGCGCGGAGGTCCACAGCGCCGCGAGCAACAGCCAGGCGATGCCGAGCTCGCAGGCCAGGTAGCTCAGGCTCGCCGGGTACTTCGCGGTGTGAAGCCACTGGATCAGCGTTCCGTCCTCGCGAAAGAGCCCCCCGTTGCCGTACCCGTTCAGGCCGCGGACCACGGCGAACACCAGGAGGGCGACGCCGCTGGCGAGCACCAGCCGCGCCGGGAAGGACTCCGGCTGCCGGCGGGCCATGTCGGCCGCCGCCCAGCCGAGCAGCATCACCGCCAGCCAGGGAACGAACGGGTACGGCACGGGGAATGGCCCCGCCTGCCCCGGGACGAGGGCGAGCAGCACCAGCACCCTGCCGAGCCCGTCGACCTGGGCGAGGGCGCTGGCGAGCGCCTCATGGAGGACGACGAGGAGCAGTCCCAGCGCCCCGCAGACCCGGGCCGGAAGGCGGCGCAGGAAGGCCAGCGCGACCATGCTGACCCCGATGGCATAGAGGACCTGGAGGACCAGCTCCCCGCGGTGGACGAAGACCATCCACAGCGGGTCGAGCGCCGCGATGAGCAACCCCCGGGTGGCGATGAACCGGCTGATGTCCGCCTCGGACGCCCCGTCGCGCTTGCGCCGCTGGACAGACATGTAGAGCGAGTAGCCGGAGAGGAAGAGGAAGGCCGGCGCGCAGAGGTGGGTGATCCAGCGGGTGAAGAACTGCGCGACCGGCAGCGCGGTCCCCGGCACCCAGCCCCGGGCGGAGTCCCCGAAGAGGCGCCCTGCGTTGAAGGCGGATGAGGAATGGTCGACTGTCATCAGGACCATCACCAGGCCGCGGAGCCAGTCGATCGGGAGCAGCCGGGACCGCTCCATCGGAACGGCGTGACCTGCAAGCACCACACGCGTCGAGACGTCCAAACAGACCTCCAGAGGTGTCCCTGGTGGAACCGGGACCCTTCCGCCGGTGCACGGCCAGGCGACCTGTTGCGTCCACGGAGACCCGGAGCTGTACCGGGAGCATCGGCGCCGGAACATCCCAGGTGCGCGGGTGGCGTGAGAGCCTCGGCTCCGGAGGTCAGCGGCCGCCGCGCGGCTTCCCGGGAAGGAACCGCCGCAGGCTGATCTTCCCGAACCGGTTCCCAAACAGGTACCAGGTGAACGCCGCGCCGAAGAGCGCCGCGGCCGCCGCCGTGCCCAGGATGCCGAGCACCGGGTACCCGCGCACTGTCCAGGGCACCTGCGAGAAGCTGATGAACGCGCCGACGATGAAGCCGCAGGCGCAGAAGCCGAGGAAGCTGATCACCGCCGCCGAGCGGAGGCTGGTGTTCACGTTCTCCAGGGCCGCCGAGCGGACGTGGACGCTGAACCGCCCCGTCTCGAGGTCGAGGAGGATCTGCGAGACCTGCGTCGGCAGGTCCGCGGCGAGCCCCTGGAAGCGGAGCAGCGCGCGCAGTAGTCCGCCCTGGATGTCGCCCAGGTCGTAGCGCCCCTTCAGTAACTCCTTGGCGTACGGCAGCGCGACGCCGAGGATGTCGAGCTCGGGCGAGAGCTGCCGGAGGATGCCCTCCATCGAGATCGAGGCCCTGGAGAGCAGCGCGTACTCGCGTGGCACTCGCACCCGGTACTTCACCGCGAGGTCCAGGAGATCGCCGAGCAGGTGGCGCGCGTTCAGCTCGCCCAGCGTCCGCGGCAGGTGGCGTCCGAGCACCGCGTCGATGTCGCTCCGGAACGCGGCGATGTTCGCCCGGGCGTCGGGCGCGCCAATCCGGTACAGCAGCCGCGCGACCGACTCGGAGTCCTTGAGCGCCACCGCGACGATCAGGATGACCAGCTGCTCGCGCATCTGCCGCGTCAGCCGGCCCACCAGCCCGAAGTCGATGAGGCCGATGTCCCCGTCGGGCAGGAGGAGGAAGTTGCCCGGATGGGGATCGGCGTGGAACAGGCCGTCCTCGAAGAGCTGCCGGAAGGCGGTGTCCAGCACCGTGCGCGCCAGGGCCGCCCGCCGCTCAGGGTCGATCTCCGCCTCCAGCAGCCTCACCCCGCCGAAGTACTCGAGCGTCAGCACCGTCCCGCTGCTCAGCTCGTCGTGGACCTTGGGGATGCGGATGCCACGCCGCTCGCGGTGCGTCTCCTGGAAGGCGCGGACGTTCTCCGCCTCGTGGACGAAGTCCAGCTCCTCGCGAATGGCCCGGTCGAACTCCTCCACGATGCCCACCGGCGAGTAGATGCCGGTTTCCTCGACCACTGCCTCGAGCAGCCGGGCCAGCGCACGCAGCACCTGGAGGTCCGAGTGGATCTGCGCCTGAATGTCTGGCCGCTGCACCTTGACCACCACCTCCTCGCCGGCGTGCGTCGTCCCCCGGTGCACCTGGGCGATGCTCGCCGCGGCGAGCGGCTGCGGATCGATGCTGGCGAAGGCCTCCTCGGGCGAGCGGCCGAGGCCGGCCTGGATCTGCGCCCGCACGGCCTCGAGCGGGATGGGGGCCACGGAATCTTGAAGCTGCCGGAGCTCGGTCACCAGCTCGCCGGGGAGCAGGTCCGCGCGGGTGGAGAGCACCTGCCCGAGCTTCACGAACGTCGGCCCGAGCTCCTCGAGCATTCGTCGGAAGCGCCGCGCCACGCTCGCCGCCCGGGTCTCCGGCGCCTGCTCCACCGGCTCGCGGCGGCCGATCAGCCGGAACACCCCGGCGCGGTCGAACAGATCGGCGAAGCCGTACTTCGCGGCGATGGTGGCGATCTGTCGGAGGCGGTTGAGATCCTGGAAGTTCAAGGGGTCAGCCCAGGGTGCTACCACCGGAGCCCCCCGGGAGTCGTGGGGCACACCCCGAGGCGAGGCGGCGGGCATTGGAGCGGAGCGCAGCGGCGACAGCACGGTCCGTCGTGGTGGACGAGCAGGCGGCCGACGCGCCGGTCACGCCCATGATCCGCCAGTACCTGGACGCGAAGGCCCGCGCCGGGGACGCGTTCCTCTTCTTCCGGCTGGGTGACTTCTACGAGCTGTTCTTCGAGGACGCGGTCCGGGCCTCGGAGGTGCTCGGCATCACCCTGACCGCAAGGAGCAAGGGCCCGGAGCGGGTGCCGATGTGCGGCGTGCCGTTCCACGCGGCGCGCCGATATCTGGCAAAGCTGCTCGAGGCCGGACACAAGGTCGCCATCTGCGAGCAGCTGGAGGCACCCGGCCCGGGGCCGGGCATCGTCCGGCGGGAGATCGTCCGCATCGTCACCCCGGGCACCGTCCTGGACGAGGACGTGCTCGACGCCTCCCGGGCGGCGTGGCTGGTGGCCATCAGCGGCGGGGAGGGGGCCCACGGGGCGGCGCTCCTGGACGTGTCCACCGGGGACTTCCGGGCGCTGCAGGGCCCCTCGCTGCAGGCCGTGCTGGAGGCGGTCGCCGCGCACGAGCCGCGCGAGGTGCTGATCCCGGCGGATGCTCCGGCGGCCCTCCGCACGGCGCTGCGCGAGACCCTCGGCGGGCTGCCGGTCACCGAGCGCGAGGCCGCCCACTTCGACGCCAACCGGGCGGGGGCCTTCCTCCGCAGCCACTTCGGGGTGGCCACGCTGGAGGGCTTCGGGGTGGAGGGCGCGCCCCGGGCCGTGGCCGCGGCCGGCGCCGCGCTCCGCTACCTGAAGGACACTCAGCGCACCGAGGCCCGTCACGTCCACGCGCTCCGTCGGGTCCCGCTCGATTCCACCCTGGTGCTGGACGAGACCACCCGGGTCAACCTCGAGGTCCTCCGGACGATCCGGGACGGCACGCGCGCCGGGTCGCTGCTCGGGGTCGTGGATCGGACGGTCACCGCGCTCGGCGCGCGCCGTCTCGTCGAGTGGCTGCTCGCGCCGCTCCTGGACCTGGACGCCATCCGCGCCCGCCAGGACGCGGTGGAGGAGCTGTCGACCAAGGCCGTCTGGCGCGAGGCCTGGGCGGGGCTCCTCCGGCAGGTCTCCGACGTGGAGCGCATCCTCGGCCGGCTCGCCACCGACCTCGGGACGCCGCGGGACCTCGCCGGTCTCGGCCGGAGCCTGGCGGTGCTCCCGGACCTGGCGGCGGCGCTCGAGGGTTGCCGCGCCGAGCTCTGGCGGAGGCTGGCCGCGCCGCTCCGTGGCTTCGAGCCGCTGGCGGCGGAGCTGCAGCGCGCCCTGGTGGACACGCCGCCGGCGGACCTGGACGAGGGCGGCTTCATCCGGCCGGGCTACTCGGACGAGCTGGACGCGCTGGTCGCCCTGGCCACCGACGGCCGGAGCACGCTGGTGGAGCTCGAGCGGCGGGAGCGGGCGCGCACCGGCATCCAGAGCCTCAAGGTCCGCTACACCCGGGTGTTCGGCTACTTCTTCGAGGTCACCCGGGCCAACCTGCACCTCGTCCCGGACGGCTGGGAGCGGCGGCAGACGATGGTCGGCGCCGAGCGGTTCGTCACCCCGGAGCTGAAGGCCTTCGAGGCCCAGGTGCTCGGTGCGGACGAGAAGCGGATCGGCCTCGAGCGGGCGCTCTTCGACGGGCTCCGCGACCAGGTCCTGGCCCGGGCCGGGGCGCTCCGGGCCGCGGCGGACGCGCTGGCCTCCGCCGACGCGCTCGCCGCGCTCTCGCGGGTGGCGGCCGAGAATGGCTACTGCCGCCCGGTGGTGGACGACTCGGACGTGCTGGAGCTCGAGCGGTCCCGGCACCCGGTCGTCGAGCGGCGCGTCTCGGCCGAGCCCTTCGTCCCCAACGACCTCGTCCTGGACCGGACGCGCTCTCAGCTGGTCGTGCTCACCGGGCCGAACATGGCGGGGAAGAGCACCTTGCTCCGGCAGGTGGCGCTCACCGTGCTCCTGGCCCAGGCGGGCAGCTTCGTGCCGGCGGCCCGGGCGCGCATCGGCCGGGTGGATCGCATCTTCACCCGGGTGGGCGCCTCGGACGATCTCGCCCGTGGCCAGTCCACCTTCATGGTCGAGATGGCGGAGACCGCGGCCATCCTCCACCACGCCACCGAGCGGAGCCTGGTGGTGCTGGACGAGATCGGCCGGGGAACGTCCACCTTCGACGGCCTGTCCATCGCCTGGGCGGTGGCCGAGCACCTCCACGACGCCATCGGCGCCCGGACGCTCTTCGCCACGCACTACCACGAGCTGGTGGAGCTGGCCCGGACGCACCCCCGCGTCCGGAACCTCTCGATGGGCGTCCGCGAATCCGGCGGGAAGGTGGTCTTCCTCCGGACGGTGGTCGAGGGCGGGGCGAGCAAGAGCTACGGCATCGAGGTCGCCCGGCTCGCGGGCCTGCCCGGGAGCGTGCTGCGCCGGGCGCGCGAGGTGCTCCGTCGGCTGGAGACCGAGGGCGCGCCGCGGCCAGGGGTGGTGCGGGTGGACGAGGCCCAGCTGCCGCTCCGGCTCGAGGACGGCGGGGCCCCCGCGCTGCTCCCGGACGACGTCACCCCGGACGGACCATCGGTCGAGAGCCAGGTCCTCGCCGCGCTGCGCGACGCCTCGCTGGACGAGACGACGCCGCTCCAGGCGCTGCAGCTCCTGGCGCGGCTCCAGAAGGACCTGGCCGGCGAAGTCGAGCGCTGACGCCTCAGACCTGGAGCGGGCGGGACTTCGGTCGACCGAAAATTTGCCCGAGCGATCGGCCCGGGTTCACATGGCTGTAGTCGTGAATCCTACCTGCCTGACCCTGGCCCTCTGTCTGTGCACGCTGCCGGCGCTCGCCGCGCCCGAGCCGGCGGAGCAGGCGTACCAGGCCGCACGGAAGGGCTACTACGCGCTCAAGGGCGACGCGAAGCGCCGGAAGTTCCGCGACAGCTGGCTCACCGTCGCCCACCGCTTCGAGGGCGTGGCGAGGAAGTACCCAAAGAGCCCCCGGGCCCCGGACTCGCTCTTCACCGCGGCCCAGCTCCTGTCCGACCTGAGCCGGATCAGCCTCCTCGCCGAGGACACGAGCGCCTCGATGGAGGACTACCGGACGCTGCTCGAGGGGTACCCGCGGAGCACGCTCGCCGACGATGCGGCGCTGGCGCTCGCCCGGGCGCACCTGGACCGCGAGCAGCCCGAGGCCGCACGCAAGGTGCTCCAGCGCGCCGCGCAGCTCCCGAAGGGGGACCAGACTGCGCGGCTGCGGGCCCTGGTGGCATCCCTCCCGCCCGAGCCGAAGGACGCCGGCCGGAAGGCCGGGAAGGGCGAGTCCGTCGCCCGGCGCGACATCGGGACCGCCGAGCCGCGCCCGGCCCCGGCGAGCCACGGCACCCCGGACGCTCGCGCCTCTCCGGTCCTGAGCGTCCGTCAGGCGCCGGGACACACCGTCGAGACGCCCGAGTGGCTGAAGCAGGTCACGGCCCAGAAGCCGCCGGCTCCGGCGGGGGAGGAGACCGCCCCGAGCGACGGGCAGCCGGGTGAGGACGACAGGACGCGTCCGAGCCGGTCGCCCAGGTCGAGCGTGTGCCGGACGCTCCGCGTCAGGCTCCCGCGCCGGACCCGGTGCGGAGGTCTCCGGTCGCGGGCACGCCGCCCGGTGCCGCCGAGACGACGCGCGCCTCGGGCCCGGCCGACGCCGGGGCCCTCCTCGCCCTCGCCCCTCCCACCCAGGTCCGCGAGCGGCTCCGGGCCATCCGCAAGCGGGCTCCGGGCGACGTCACGCTCGCCGAGCAGCTCGGCCTCAAGGTGCGCCGGGTGGTCATCGATCCCGGCCATGGCGGCCACGACACCGGCACCGTCGGCGCCGACGGCACCCAGGAGAAGGACGTCGCCCTCGCCATCGCCAGGAAGCTCCGCACGGTGCTCACCGAGCAGGGCCTCGAGGTCGTCCTCACCCGCGAGAGCGACAAGTTCGTCCGCCTCGAGGAGCGCGCCCGGCTGGCCAACGTCGCCCGCGGCGACCTGTTCATCTCGGTGCACTGCAACTCGCTACCGCAGCGACACATCCGCGGCATCGAGACCTACACCCTGAACCTCGCCTCGGACCGCTACGCCATCCGGCTCGCGGCGCGGGAGAACGCCACCTCCGAGAAGGGGATGTCGGACCTCCGGTTCCTGCTCGCCGACCTGGCCACCCGGGCCAACACCGAGGAGTCGGTCCGGCTCGCCACCCAGGTCCAGTCCGGCCTGGTCTCGAAGCTGACGGCGAGGGACCGGAAGATCCGCGACCTGGGGACCAAGGAGGCGCTCTTCTACGTGCTCCTGGGAACGAAGATGCCGGCGATCCTGGTCGAGACCGGCTTCCTCTCCAACGGCGAGGAGGAGAAGCGGCTGGCCTCGTCCGGCTACCAGGACGAGGTCGCCCGGGCCATCGCCGCCGGCGTCGAGGAGTTCCTCGGCAACCGGGACCGGCTGGCCAAGGCGAACTAGCGGCCGAGTGGCGTTATCTTCGGTCCCGGGTTCTCCCGGTGTCCGTCGATCCCCACGCGCTTCCCCCCACGCCCGACCGCGTCTGCTCCCGCGAGCTCGCCGCGTCGCTGCCGCCGTTTCCCGCGGCCGGGAGCCTCGGGGAGCGGCTGCGCGAGCACCGGACCGGGTCGCTGGCCCGCATCCGCGCCTTCCACGCAGCGGGCGGCGCGGGCCTCTCCACCGCCCGGCTGGTGACCGCCGCGGCCGACGCCGCCCTCGAGGCGCTCTGGGAGGAGCTGGCGCCGGCGCACAAGCTCGAGGGCGCGGTGCTGGTCGGGGTCGGCGGGACCGGACGGCGGGAGATGAGCCCCGGGTCGGACTGGGACCTGATGCTCCTGCACACGGGACGGGGTGGGGTGGCGAGCTTCGCCCGCGCGTTCTCCACGGCGCTGTGGGACGCCCGGGTCCACGTCGGGTGGAGCGTGCGCACCCTGGCGGAGGCGAACGGCGCGGCGCGCGAGGACGCGGAGGTCCGCACCGCGCTGCTCGATGCCCGCCGCATCGCCGGCGACCCCCGGCTGTGGGCGCGCGCCGAGCGCTCCGTCCTGGCGGACCAGCGGACGCGCGACGCGGACGCCTACGTCCGGGCCAAGATGGACGAGCTGCGCGCCCGGCGGGAGAAGTTCGGGGACACCGTCTTCCTGCTCGAGCCCAACGTGAAGCAAGGGCAGGGAGGGCTCCGCGATCTCGAGGCGGCGCTCTGGGTGGCGCAGGTGCGCTTCCGCGTGCGGACGCTGGGCCAGCTGCTCGAGCGCGCGGTGCTCCCCGGCCACGACGTCGCCGAGGCCCGCGCCGCCCGCGACTTCCTGATGCGGGTCCGCCACGCCGCCCACCTCGCCACCGGCCGCAAGGAGGACCGGCTCACCTTCGAGCTGCAGGCGAGCCTCTCGCAGGAGCTGGGCTACCGCACCGGCCCCGAGGGCGCCGCGGTGGAGCGCTTCATGCGGCACGTCTATCTGGCCGCCGGGACACTTCGGCGGGTGAGCGACGGGCTCCTCGCCCGAGCCGAGGAGGAGCGGGCGCCCCGGCGGATCTTCCGGACCGAGCGGAGGGTGGGACACTTCAAGGTCTTCCGCGGCCGGCTCACCGTGGACGACGGGACACTGTTCCAGCGGGCGCCCGCGGAGGTGGTGCGGATGTTCCAGCACGCTGGCGAGCTGGGCGTCCCCCTCTACAGCTGGGCGCGCGAGCGCATCGCCGAGGCGCTGCCGGCCCTGGAGGCTGCCCGGGGCGAGCAGGAGGTGGTCGAGGCGCTCAAGGCGCTGTTCCTCTCCCCGGCAGGGCGGGGCGCGGTGCTGGACGAGATGCACGCGCTCGGCGTGCTCGGCGCGCTGGTGCCCGAGTTCGGGCGCATCACCGCGCACCACCAGAACGACCTGTACCACGTGTACACGGTGGACGTGCACACGCTGCGGGCGCTGCGGCGGCTGTACGCGCTGCGCGCCGGCGATCTGGTCGACGTCGAGCCGGAGCTGGGCCGCATGCTCACCGAGCTCGAGGATCCACTTCCGCTCTACCTCGGGATGCTGCTGCATGACGCGGGGAAGGGCCTCGGCGGCGACCACTCGGTGCGCGGCCGCGAGCTGATGGCGACCCTGGGCGCGCGGCTCGGGCTCACCCCGCGGCAGCGCGAGGTGGCCGAGTTCCTCGTCCTCCACCACCTGACGATGAGCCAGACCGCGCAGCGGCGGGACCTGTCCGACCCCGAGCTCATCCGCTGGTTCGCCGAGCTGTGCGGGGACGTGGAGAAGCTCACCGCCCTGTACCTCCTCACCTGGGCGGACATGTGCTCGGTCGCCCCGGGGGTATGGAACGCATGGCGCGCCGGGCTGGTCCACGAGCTGTTCCGCAAGGCGCACGCGGTGCTGTCGGGCAAGGAGGGGACCGAACGGGCCGCGCGTGAGGCATTCGCGGAGGCGTGGACGCGTCGACTCGGAGCAGAGGAGACCTCCCGGCTGCTCGCCTCCCTCCCGGACCGCTACTTCGACGCCACGCCGCCGGACGACGCGCTCCGCCACGCGGTGCTCCTCCGCCGCGCGCGGCGCTTCCCCATCGCGGCGGTGCTCCGGCGCACGCTCGAGGGCCACGCGGAGGTGCACGTGGCCGCGCCCGACGCGCCGGGCCTCCTGGCCACCTGGAGCGGGGTGCTGGCCGCGCACGGGCTGGACATCCTCTCGGCGCGCATCGCCTCCACGGCGGACGGCTACGCCCTCGACGTGTTCGAGGTGCGCGGCCGGGCAGGGCGGCCCGTGGAGCGCACGCGCTGGCGCCGGGCACGGGCAGATCTCGTGGCCGCGGCGCGGGGGAGGCTCGAGGTCCCGGCGCTCCTGGCCCGGCGGCGGGGTGGCGGGAAGCTCCACCGAGCGCTGCCTCCGGTCGCCACCCGGGTGAGCGTGGACAACCGCGCCTCTCAGCGCTTCACCGTCGTCGACGTGCGCGGCGAGGACCGGCTCGGGCTGCTCCATGACCTGGCCGCGGCGCTGGCGGGCGCGCGGCTGGAGATCGCCGTCGCCAAGGTCGCCACCGAGGCCAACCGGGCCATCGACTCGTTCTACGTGACCCGTGGGGGCCAGAAACTCACCGACCCGGCCGAGGTCGACGCCGTGCGCGCCCAGCTCGCGGCCGCGGTGCCCGCGCCGGCCCTCGAAGGGTAACCAGGCGACCGAGCCCCCGGGTGACCGCCTTGGCTCGGCCAGGCGGTCCCCCCCGATGGAATGAATCCGACGGGCAGCGGGTTGCCCCCACGACAGGCCAGGAGCCTCGAACCCGGACCAGCGCGCCGCGCAAGTCTTTGAAAGTCTTGTACTTTCACTGGTGCTGGCCCCGGGAAAGCTCAATCGTCCCGGTCGGATGCCGGGTTGTGCATGGGATTTGCTTGCGTTTCCCGTGCGCTGTCGCACCTTGGCTTCTAAGGAGCGGAGCGAGGGCTGGTGGGCGTGGCCGCGAAGGGAGACACGAAGACCATGACGGACAAGGACAACAAGGGAAGCATGACGGTGGCGGAGGCCGGCCGGAAGGGCGGCGAGACCGTCCGGAACGAGCGCGGCCGTGAGTTCTACGAGACCATCGGCCGCAAGGGCGGGGCGACGGTGAAGGCCGAGCGTGGACGGGCCTTCTACGAGGAGATCGGCCGCAAGGGCGGGGAGACGGTCAAGGCCGAGCGCGGCGCCAAGTTCTACGAGGAGATCGGCAAGAAGGGCGGCGACCGGGTGAAGGCGACCCGCGGCGCCAGCTTCTACGAGGAGATCGGCCGCAAGGGCGGACAGAAGGTCAAGAAGCTGATCGAAGAGGGAAAGCGCGCCGCGCGCGAAGCGGCCGCGGCGGCTGCAGCGGCCGGTGGCCCGGCCCCCGAGCCCTCCAAGAGTTGACCTCCCGCGCGGGTCCCGGCAACGCTCGCCGACCGACCCGATGATCGCGCCCCTCGTCCCGGTTGACGGGCAGCACCCGCAGCCGAGGACGGTGGGGCGCGCCGTGCAGGCGCTCGAGGACGGCCAGCTCCTCGGCTACCCGAGCGACCTGACGTATGCCCTCGGCTGCGACGCGCACCAGCGCCGCGCCGTGGAGCGACTGGCCCAGCTGAAGCATCGCGACCCGAAGAAACCGTTCGCGCTGCTGGTGGCGGACCTCGCGGACCTGAGCCGCTATGCCCAGGTGAGCAACTTCGCCTACCGGGTGCTCCGGCAGCTGGCACCGGGGCCGTTCACCTTCGTGCTCCCGGCGACGCGGCTGGTCCCCGAGCTGCTGCTGCACCGCAAGCGCGAGGTGGGCCTCCGCATCCCGGACGCCCCCGTGGCCCGGGCGCTGGTGATCGGCCTCGGCCGGCCGCTGGTCACCACCACCGCCACCGCGCTGGACGAGGGTCTGGATGGGGGGCGGGCGGCGCGCGTGGAGGGGGAGCCCCTCGCCGACGCCACCGCGGTGCGTGACGTCTACGGGCACGCGCTGGCCCAGGTGCTCGATGCGGGGCCGCTGCCGGGCGAGAGCAGCACCGTCCTCTCGCTCATGGGCGACAGCATCGACGTGCTCCGCCAGGGCGCGGGGGTCGTCCCCGGGCTGTAGAAAAATGTTCCCCGCTCCGGACGGGACTACCCTCTGGGGCGCCGATGGCCGCGCCCCCGAGCCCGCTCGAGCCGTACCTCGACGCCTTCGTCGCCCACCTGCGAGCGGAGCGCGGGCTGTCCCCGAGGACCGTCGAGGCGTACGCCAGAGACATGGAGCGGTACCTCGAGTGGCTGCGACCCACGGGCGTCCGCCGACCGGAGGCGATCGGGCAGGAGCACGTGCGAGGGCACCTGGTCGCGCTCGGCCGGCGGCTCTCGCCCCGGAGCCAGGCCCGGCACCTCGCGGCCATCCGGATGTTCCACCGGTTCCTGGTCGCCGAGCGGCACGCGACCGACGACCCCACCGAGCAGGTGGAGACGCCGCGCCAGTCACGCCGTCTGCCGATCTTCCTGACGCTGGACGAGGTGGAGGCGCTGCTCGAGGCGCCCACCGACCGGACGCCGGCGGGGCTGCGCGACCGCGCGATGCTCCACGTGCTCTACGCCACCGGCCTCCGGGTGAGCGAGCTGGTCGGGCTCTCGGTGAACTCCGTGCAGCTCGACGCCGGCTACCTCATCGCCCGGGGCAAGGGCGACAAGGAGCGACTGGTGCCGCTCGGGCGGCGGGCCATCGCCGAGGTCCGGGCCTGGCTCGGGCGGGGCCGGTCGGCGCTTCTTCGGGGGCGGACGTCCCGGGCGCTGTTCGTCGGGCCGCGGGGCAAGGCGCTCACCCGGCAGGGGGTGTGGAAGCTGCTCCGCCGCCACGGCCTCGCCGCCGGCATCCGGAAGCCGCTCAGCCCGCACAAGCTCCGCCACTCCTTCGCCACCCATCTGGTGGAGCGCGGCGCGGACCTCCGGGTGGTGCAGGCCATGCTCGGCCACGCCGACCTGGCCACCACGCAGATCTACACCCACGTGGACGGACGGAGGCTCCGGGCGGTCTACGACGCGGCCCACCCGCGCAGCCGGAGCGGTTAACGCCGAGACCACTCGTATCCTCCGGAGGATCGCGTAGGGATCGCGGCCGAGGTCCAGGAGCGACGACCGAGCGTAGCCTTCGCTACGTGAGGGAGGAGCGACGCCGAGATCGGCCGCGAGGACAAGCGAGGAACGGAGCGATACGAGTGGTTTCGGCGTTAGAGTGCGCCGCTCCGCACCATGCGCATCCTGTCCGGCATCCAGTCCTCGGGGAAGCAGCACATCGGCAACTACTACGGCGCGCTCCGCCAGTTCGTGGATCTCCAGAACCGCGGCGAGGCGCTCTACTTCATCGCCAACCTGCACGCCCTGACGACGGTCCGCGACCCGGTGGCGGCCGGCGCGCTCACCCGCGAGACGGCGATGGCCTTCCTCGCGCTCGGGCTCGACCCACGGAAGGCCATCCTCTTCCGGCAGAGCGACATCCCCGAGATCCTCGAGCTCTACTGGATCCTCGGGACGGTGGTGCCGCTGTCCAACCTCGACCGCGCGCACAGCTACAAGGACAAGCTCGCCCGGGGCATCTCCGCCGACTTCGGCCTCTTCGCCTACCCGGTGCTGATGGCCGCCGACATCCTCCTCTACGGCTCGGACCTGGTGCCGGTGGGGAGGGACCAGGTGCAGCATCTGGAGTTCGCGCGCGACTGGGCCACCAAGTTCAACCTCACCTACGTCCCGGGCTACGACCCCGCGGACCCCTCGGGCGGCAAGAGCGGAAAGCCCGGCCTCCTCAAGCTCCCCGAGGCGCTGGTGCAGGAGGCCACGGCGGTCGTCCCGGGGACCGACGGCCAGAAGATGTCCAAGTCGTACAACAACACCATCGACCTCTTCGGCGACGAGGCCGAGGTGAAGAAGCGGATCATGGGCATCAAGACCGACAGCACCCCGGTGGAGGCGCCGAAGCCCGTGGACACGCCGCTGTACCAGCTCCTCCGGGTCATGCTCCCCGAGAGCGAGTTCGGGCCGGTGGACCGGACCTGGCGAGAGGGCGGGAAGGGCTACGGCGACTTCAAGAAGACGCTGCTCGCCGCCTACCACGCCACGTTCGGCGAGGCGCGCGCCCGCTACCAGGCGCTGGAGAAGGACCCGGGCTCGGTGGACGCGATTCTTCGCGCCGGGGCGGAGCGGGCCCGGGCGGTCGCGGCACCGGTCATCGAGCGGGTCCGCCGCGCGGTGGGGATCGAGCGTTGACCCTTCGCGGACCGGGCTGGTAGGGCCAGGGCGCACGGTGGCCACCCACTCCCAGACCCCGGTCGAGCCGGACGACGTCGCAGGCGGGCGCCGCGCTCCACCCCGGGCTTCAAGTCAAGCTGCCGAGCTTCGAGGGCCCGCTCGATCTGCTGCTGCATCTCATCCGCGAGCACCGGGTCGACGTCTTCGACATCCCCATCGCGCTCATCGCCGAGAAGTACAACCAGTCGCTCGCCGAGATGGTGGCCCTGGACCTGGACGTCGCCGGCGAGTTCCTGGTGATGGCGGCCACGCTGGCCCACATCAAGAGCCGGCTCTTGCTCCCCCGGACCGAGGCGCCGGGCGAGGCGGGCGAGGCCGCCGAGGAGCAGGGCGACCCGCGCGCCGAGCTGGTGCGCCGGCTGCTCGAGTACCAGAAGTACAAGGACGTCGCCCGGCAGCTCGCCGAGAACCCGCTCCTCGATCGCGACGTGTTCGTCCGGCGCATCACCCCGGCGGCTGCGGCGCAGGTCGAGTCGGCGGCGCTGGCCGAGGTGAGCGTGTACCGGCTCATCGAGGCGCTCGACCGGGTGCTCAAGGCGCTCGAGCCGCGGGTCGGCCACGAGGTGGTGCGCGACCAGCTCACCCTCTCCGCCGCGATGCAGGGCATCACCGGGCGGCTCCAGCCCGGCGAGCGCGTCAGCTTCCTCCAGCTGTTCGAGGGGCAGCGAACGCGGGGAGCGGTGATCGTGACCTTCCTCGCGTTGCTGGAAATGGTGAAGCTGCGGCTGGTCCGCGTCCATCAGGATTTGGGAGAGCGGGACATCTGGGTGTCGGCCGAGGCCGGCGCTCTCGAGAGCGGCACCCCGGAGGTCGACGAGCGTGAGTACTCCTGAGAAGCCGGGCGAAGCCGGGGCGCGCCCCGGGCCGGCAGTGCCGTTCAGCGAGGCCGAGGTGCAGTCGGTGGCCGCGCCGCCGGCCGACGCCGAGCTCGAGGACGTCCAGCCGGCGGAGATCGACGAGCAGCCGGTGGAGTTCGAGCCGTTCGAGCGGCTGGTCCAGCGCGCGCGGCGGCTCTCGCCCGAGCGGGTCCGGACGGTGGTCGAGTCGCTCCTCCTCGTCACCGACAAGCCGGTCACCATGGACCAGCTGCACGAGGCCACCGGGATCGAGCGGGGGCGGCTCGAGGCGGCGCTGCAGGAGCTCTCCGGTATCCACCGCGAGGGCGTGAGCGGCATCGTTCTCGCCGAGGTGGCCAGCGGCTGGCAGCTCCGGACCGACCCGGAGAGCGGCGAGTTCGTGCGCCGGTTCCTGCGGGTCAAGCCGCACCGGCTCACCCGGGCCGCGCTGGAGACGCTGGCCATCATCGCCTACCGGCAGCCGGTGACCCGGCCGGAGATCGAGGACGTGCGCGGCGTGGACTCGGCCGCGGTGGTGAAGGCGCTGCTCGAGCGGCGGCTGATCAAGATCCTCGGGAAGAAGGACGAGGTGGGCCGGCCCATCCTCTACGGCACCACGCGCGAGTTCCTCGAGTTCTTCGCCCTGAAGGACCTCTCGGCGCTGCCCACCCTGCGCGAGTTCCACGAGCTGTCCGAGGAGCACCGCACGCTGGTCGACAAGGAGGCGCCGGTGCCGCCGGGAACCGAAGATCTGGTGGCCGAGCTGGCCGACCCGACCTTCGAGCACGGGCTGGAGGCCGCGGCCCCCGGGGCGGAGGAGGCGATGGAGGCGCTGGAGCAGGCGATGGAGGAGGCCGAGGTCCGATCCAAGGCGGCGGCCGCGTCGCTCGGCGCCGAGTCCCCGACACCGGGCCCCGCGCCCGAGGAGACCGACCGGTGAGCGAGCGGCTGCAGAAGTTCCTGGCCCGGGCCGGCGTGGCATCCCGGCGGCACGCGGAGGGGCTGATCACCGCCGGCCGGGTCAACGTGAACAACCAGCCCGTCACCGAGCTCGGCACCAAGGTGGAGCCGACCAATCTGGTGACGGTCGACGGGAAGCTGGTGACCGCGCCCGAGACCACGTCCTGGTACCTGCTGCACAAGCCGCCCGGGGTGGTGACCACGCTCTCGGACCCCGAGGGGCGGCCCACCGTCGCCGGGCTGCTCCAGGGCGTGGAGCAGCGCGTGTTCCCGGTGGGGCGGCTGGACTGGGATGCGGAGGGCGCGCTGCTGCTCACCAACGATGGCGCCACCGGGCACCGGCTCCTCCACCCGAGCTTCGAGGTGCCCCGGACGTACCTGGTGAAGGTGAAGGGCACGCCGACCGACGAGACGCTGGCCCGGCTGCTGGAGGGCGTGCGGCTCGAGGACGGCCCGGCCCGCGCGCTCCGCGCCGAGCGGTTCGAGGCGACCGAGAAGAACACCTGGCTGCTGCTCCAAGTCGGCGAGGGTCGGCCCCACCTGGTCAAGCGCCTCTGCGCGGCGGTGGGCCATCCCGTGGTCCGGCTCTTCCGGCCCGCGCAGGCGAGTATTTCCGTCGCGGGTCTCCAGCCCGGCGAGCTCCGGCCGCTTACCGCGGAGGAGGTCCACCGGGTCGAGGCCGTGGCCGCCGGCGGCAGCGTGCCGGAGCCCGCGCCGTTCTTGCCCCCTCGCCGGCACGGCCGCGCCGGGGACGGCGACGAGGCTGCGGAGGACTTCGAGCCCGGAGCAGGCGCGGCGCCCGGCACCGGCCCGGGTCCGGACGAAGCACGGCGTGCGGGGCCCCGGGCCGGGCGCGGCGGTCACGCGCGTGGGGCCGGAGCGCGTCCTGGTGCTCGCCCGGGCAACCGTCCGTTCGGGGGCGGGCGCGGCGGCTTCGAGCGCGGCGCCGGGGGGAGGGGCCCACGCGGGGCGCCCTCGCGCGCTCGCGGCACGTTCGGTGGCGGCGCGCCCGGAGCAGGTCGGGGACACGGCGTCGGATCGCTCGGAGGACGGGGCGCAGAGCGGGGCAGGGGTCCGCAGGGAGCTCGGTCCGAGGGCCCAGGCGGTTTCGGCGGGCCGAGGCGATCCGGAGGTAGACCGAACGAGGGTCCCAGGGAGGCCCGCCGCGGAACGTTCGGTGGACCTCGTGGGGGGCGCGGCGCGGCACCCGGCGGCCCAAGGCGGTTCGGAGGTAGACCGATCGAGGGTGGCAGGGACGCCCGCGCGCGGAACGTTCGGTGGACCTCGTGGCGGGCGCGGCGCGGCACCCGGCGGACCGAGGCGGTTCGGAGGTGGACCGATCGAGGGTGGCAGGGACGCCCGCGGCGGAACGTTCGGTGGACCTCGTGGCGGGCGCGGCGCGACTCCACGGGCAGGTGGCCGCGGCGCGACACCCGGCGGACCGAGGCGATTCGCAGGCTCGGGCGAGGACGCTCGTCGAGCACCCTCGGGTCCGCGCGGCTCCTTCGGCCGGGGGCGTGAAGGCTCCAGGCCGGTCGCCGGTGGCGGAGGTCCGCGTCCACCCGGTCGTCCATTCGGAGGTCCGCGGTCGACCGGGGGCGCAGCTCGCGGCAGCGGACCGGGTCGCGGAGCCGGACGCCCCCCTGCGCCAGGCCGCGGGCCCGGCGGACGCGGCCGGTTCGGCGCCCTCCCGCGCGGAGGCGGCGATCGACGGCCCCGGCCCGGCGGACCACGCGGTGGAGGTGCAGGTGGGAGAGGCGGCGGCCGGCGCTGAACCGGCCCTCACGGCCGGTCGTCGAGTGAGGTAAAACCCCGTCCCATCGATGGATCCTGCCCGGCTCAAAGCCGACGCCGGTGCGGCCCTGGCCGCAGGACAGTTCTCGCGCGCGGCCTCGCTGTACGCGGCGTACTGCTCCAGCGCTCCCCGGGACCGGCAGTCGCACCTGCGGCTGGGTGACGCCTGGGCGCGCGCCGGCGACACGCCCCGCGCCATCGATGCCTACCTGGCGGCCGCCCGGGGCTTCGCGGAGGACGGGTTCCTCGCCCGGGCCATCGCCGCGAGCAAGCTGGTCCTGGATCTGGACCCGAACCACACCCAGATGCAGCGCATCCTCGCGGACCTCTACGCCAAGCGCGCGGCCGGCGGACAGGCGCTCCGGACGCTGCTCGGGAAGCCGGAGCCGGGGCGGGACGCACCGCTCCCGGTTCGCCCGTTCGCGCCGCTCGCCGCCGAGGCGCCCGCGGTCATCGAGGCCGGCACCCCCAGGCCCGGCCCCCCGCCCGTGGAGGCCGCGCGGCCGCCCGAGGCTGCCGAGCTGATGGTGACCGAGTACATGCTCGAGCCGGATCCCCAGGAGACGACGCTCGAGGAGGTCCTCCGGACCGCGGCCGACCGCCGGCTGGACACCCCGGTGCCCCTGGGGCCGCCGGCCGCCGCGGCGCCGGCTCCCGCGGTGGCCGCCCCCCCGATGGGTGAGTCCGGGATACCTCCGGCCCCGCTCCCGACCCCCGCGCCGGCGCCGGTGCCCCGCTTCGTCGAGCTGAGCCTCGAGGACGCGGGCGGCCTCGAGGGCGTCGAGCTGCCACCGGCGCCGTCTCCCCCCGCCACCGGCGAGCCGGGAACGGACCCGGGCTACATCGATCTCCAGCTCGACGAGGACCCACCTGCGCCGGCCGAGCCCGCCCCGCTCGCGCTCGACCCGGGTCCGCTGATCCACGCGCTCGAGCAGGCCGCGGAGCTCGCTCCGGTGGAGCCGACGCTGGCCCGGAACCCCTTCGTCGCTCCCGTCGCGCGCAACGTGCCCCGGGCGCCGCTCTTCTCCGACCTCTCGCCCGAGGCCTTCATCGAGCTGCTGGAGCGCTGCCCTCTCCGCCGCTTCGAGGCGGGCGACCGCATCCTCCAGCAGGGCGATCCGGGCGACAGCTTCTACGTCATCTGCGAGGGGCGGGTCTCGGTCCTCCGCGAGGACGACGGGCTCGCGCACCCGGTGGCGGCGCTGGAGGCGGGGGAGTTCTTCGGCGAGGTCGCGCTCCTGGCGGGCGGGCCCAGGACCGCCTCGGTGTACGCGCTGACCGACGACACCCAGGTGCTGGAGATCTCCGGCGAGCTGCTCATGGACCTCGCCCGCCGTCACCCGGGGGTCGCCTCGGCGCTCAAGACGTTCTGCCGGCAACGGCTGCTCAGCAACCTGCTGTCCACCTCGGCGCTCTTCCGGCCGCTGGATCGAGGCGAGCGGCGGGAGCTCGCCACCCGCTTCCGGGCGCGCGACGCGCTCGCCGGCGAGGTGGTCATCACCCAGGGCGCCGCGGGCGACGGCCTCTACGTGGTGCTCGCCGGCGAGGTCGAGGTGGTGCGCGACGGCGGGGTGGCCGGCACGCTCGGTCCCGGGGACGTCTTCGGCGAGATGTCGCTCCTCGACGGGGTGCCTGCCAACGCCTCGGTGCGAACGCTGCGCCGCACCTCGCTCCTCCGGTTGCCGGCGAGCGAGCTGGCCTCGGTCCTCGAGCGCTACCCGGCGGTGCGCGCCCACCTCGAGGCGCTCCGCGACGCGCGCGCGGAGATCAACGCCCGGCTCCCGCTCACCCCGGACGACGAGCCGCTCTTCGTGGTCTGACCTCTGGAGACTCGACGCCCGTGACCCTCCGCCTCGCCGCCTCCGTCCTCACTCTCGCCCTCGCCGGCTGCGCGCACACCGTGCTGGAAGGGAGCGACCTCGACCGGGTCCAGCACCCGGCATTCGTCTCCCGGGTGGCCGACGAGGCCGGGCCTCGCGTCTCGGTCTACCGGTCCGACTCCGCCCAGGCCTCGAAGCTGGTGGGCACCTCGCCGGAGGCTGCCGACCGGAAGGTCGAGGAGAGCCTCCGGCCGGTGCTCTCGCGCTTCGAGGCGGCCGAGCGGCTGCGCTCCCACGTGCACGCCGCCATCCAGTCGGAGCGGCCCTGGTCCCAGGCGGTGCCCCCTTCCCAGGTGGCCAGCGCCCTGGAGACGTTCCTGGTCCAGGAGGAGCCCTCGACCGCGCCGGACTACGGGCGGCTCCGTCCGCTCGGGGCGGATTCGGTGGTCGAGTTCGTCATCGAGGAGTTCGGGGTCCGCACCGAGAAGGGCGTGCCCCAGACGTGGGTGCGGGGCACCGGTCGGATGTTCCGTCTCGGCGACGGTGGCGAGCTGTGGCGGAGCGGGTTCTCGGGAACGTCGACCGAGGCCGGGCTCCCTCCGCTCGACCCCTCGACGCTCGGCAGCAACCCCCGGCCGTTCCGGGAACAGATGGTCGCGGTGCTCGACTCGGTCTCCGTCCGGCTGGCCCGGCAGCTGAGCCCGGCCAACCGCGCGGGCGGCGCGCCGACGCCGCCGGGCACCGAGGAGCTCCGGACGCCATCGGACGCCCGGACGCCGCTGGAGAAGGAGATCGACAAGTCGAAGGCCGCCCCGCCCCCCGACGCGACCGCCCCGACCGACATCCCGGTCGACGTCGGCTCGAAGAAGAAGACGCCCCGGTCCTCCACGCCGCCGCCCGACGCGACCGCGCCGACCGAGGTCCCGGTGGACCCGAAGAAGAAGTGAGCCCTGCTGTCGGCCGGCCGTGCGGTCGGACGGCTCTCTGAACGGCTCTCTGGTAGTCTCGCTGGCTCCGTTCCGTGTCCGCGCACGCTCCCATCACCGTCGACGGCTCCGCCGGCGGTCAGTCGCTGCGAACGGCCCTGACCCTGTCCCTGGTCACGCAGAGGCCGTTCCGGGTGGAGTCGTTCTGCGCCGCGCGCCTCGCGCCCGGGCTACGGCCGAGGCACCTGGGGCTCCTGCGCGCCGCCGAGGCGCTCGGCGGGCGGGTCGAGGGCGGGCAGGCCGGGGCGCTGAGCTTCTCCTTCCAGCCACGACCGGTGGCCGCGGGGAGCCACGTGCTCGAGCTGGGGGCCTCGGCGCCGGCCTGCCTGGTCTTCCAGTGCCTCTTCTACCCCCTGGCGCTCGCCGGGGGCGGCGAGCTGCGCCTGATGGGGCTTACCCATGCGCCGAAGGGCCCGACCTACCACCATCTGGCCTGGGTCTGGCTGCCGCTGCTCGAGGCGTACGGGCTCCGGGCCACGCTCTCGCTGCAGCGGGCGGGGTTCTGGCCCGAGGGGGTGGGCGAGTTCCGGGGCCTGGTGCAGACGCCCACCGAGCCGCCGCTGCGGGTCGAGGTCCCCGCCCGGGGAACGCTCCAGGACGTGGAGATCCGGAGCCTGGTCGGCGGCGTCCCCTTCGACGTGGCCGCGCGCCAGGCCCGGGCCGCGGAGAACGCGCTCCGCGAGCGAGGCATCTACAGCCACGCCGAGAACCTGCCGCTCCCGGTGGGGAAGACGCCTGGCACGCTGGTCTTCATCCGAGCCCAGTTCGAGAACACCTTCGCCGCCTTCGCCGCGGTGGGCGACCGGGGCACCTCGCCCGAGGACGTGGGGAGCAAGGCGGCACACGCGCTCGCCGACTTCATGCAATCGCCCGGAGCGCTCGACGAGCACCTGGCGGATCAGATCCTCCTTCCGGCCGGGCTGCTCGCCTCGGGGAGGCTCGGGGCGTCGTCCCCGGGCATCACCCGCTTCACCGCGGCGCGCATCACCCCGCACCTCCGGGTCACGGCCGCCTTGCTCCAGGAGTTCCTCCCCGTGCGGGTGGAGCTCCAGGAGACCGGAGAGGTCGTGGTCGCGCCGCGCGGGTGAGCCCTGCCGGGGCCGATCACCCCGGGGCAAATCGGGGGGCCGGGATCGACGCGGCCGAGTAAGAAAGGCGGGTGCTCCGCCTCCCGATCGTCGCGCTGGTCAACCTGGTGCTGCTGCTGGCGGCGGTGGTGCGCGCACCGTTCCGGCTGCTCGGGCGCCGGCGCGCGCCAGTGTACGTCCGCTTCCTGCTGAAGGGGGACCCGCCGTACCGCCAGCCGCTCCAGCGTCGGTGGCCGTGGCGGCCTGAGCGTCACGCGCCGGGGCAGGTCACCTCGCTCCACCTGCTCGACGACGCGCTGGACACGCTCGCCGCCGACCCGGCGGTCAAGGGCGTCGTCCTCGAGGTCGAGTCGCTGGACATGCCGGCGGGGAAGCGCGCCTGGGTCGCCGAGCGGCTCGCCGCCTTCCGGACCCGGGGCAGGGAGGTGGTCGGCACGGCGGTGAGCGCCGGCAACGCCGAGTACGCGCTGCTCTGCGCCGCCGACCGCATCGCGCTTCCCCGCGCCGGACGCCTCGAGCTCGCCGGCTTTCTCGTCGAGGCGACCGCGGCCGGGAGGGCCTTCGAGCAGCTCGGTATCCGCCCCGAGTTCGTGCGCCGGGGCGAGCACAAGACCGCCCCCGAGCTCTTCATCCGGGCGGAGGTCTCGCCCAACCACCGCGCCGCGCTCGAGCAGTTTCTCGACGAGCGGCACGCCGAGCTCGTGGAGAGCGTGGCCCGCGGCCGGCGGCTGACGCCCGAGGAGGCACGGGCCAGGGTGGACCAGGGTCCGTACAGCGCCGCCCGCGCGCGGGCGCTCGGCCTGGTGGACCTCCTCGCCGACGATCTGGAGCTCCCCGCGGCCCTGGGCCTCGAGGCCGACGAGGACCGGGCGCTCGCCGGCACGGCGGGCATCGGCACCTTCCGCGACTGGGAGCGGTCGCGCTGGCTGCCGCGGGTCCGGTGGAGGGAGTGGCGGCGGCCCACGCGGCTGGCCGTCATCCCGGTGTCGGGGATGATCGCCCAGGCGCCGTCCGGTGCGCCCCCGGTGGGCCCCAGCGTCGCCGGCTCGGAGACCCTGGTGGCGGGGCTCCGCGCCGCAGCACGCGACCGGCGGAGCCCGGCGGCGGTGCTGTACGTCAACAGCCCCGGAGGCAGCGCGCTCGCCTCGGAGCTGGTGCTGGCCGAGGTGCGGCGGCTCGCCGCGCGCAAGCCGGTCATCGCCTACGTGGACCGGGTGGCCGCCTCGGGCGGGTACATGGTCGCGCTCGGAGCCAAGGAGATCTGGGCCAGCCCGGGGAGCATCCTCGGCAGCATCGGGGTGTTCGCCGGCAAGTTCGACCTCTCGCCCTTGCTCGCCCGGGCCGGTGTGCACCGGGAGGTGCTGTCCCGGGGGAAGCACGCCGGGCTCCTCACCTCGGCGCGCTCGCTGTCCACCGAGGAGCGCGCAGCGCTCGAGGCGGAGGTGGAGGAGATCTACACCCGGTTCGTGGAGCTGGTCTCGGAGCACCGGCGGCTCGCACCCGAGGTGGTGCGGGCCCGCGGCGAGGGCCAGGTGTACACCGCGGCCCGGGCGCGAGAGGCGGGCCTCCTGGACACGCTCGGCTCCTTCGAGGGCGCCTGCGCCCGCGCCTTCGCCCTCGCCGGCCGCGCGCCGCGCCGCTTCGAGCTGCACCCGTTCGGGCTTCCGCGGCGGCGCTTCCCCCTCCTGTCGCTGCTCCGGAACGCGCTCGCCCCGGCGGTGTACGCGCTGTGGTGGCCGACGTGGACCGCCCCCGGGCTCCGGGGCAGCGAGGACTTCGGGGTGGCCGGCGAGTAGGCTCGGCCGCCAGCGTGTCCGCGCGCGCCGTCGCCCTCTTCCTGTCGCTCGCCGCCGCCTGCACCACGGCGCCGCCCCACGGTTCACCGGCCGAGGCCTACCTGGCCGCGCTCGAGCGGGCCGACCTGGACACCGCCTGGTCCCTCACCTCGACGCGCTTCCGTGAGGGCACCGACCGCGCCGCCTTCGAGGCTCGGCTCTCGGACCCGGCCGCCCGCGCAGCGCACGTGGCCCGGGTGCGCGCGGCGCTCGCGCAGGCCGCGCCGGAGCTCCTCGACGTTCCCCCTCCCTCCGGCCAGCCGGCCGAGGCCGTCCGGGCGCTGGTGCGGGCTGCCCGGGCGGGGGACTTCGCCGAGGCCTGGCGCTGGCTCGCCGCGCCCGAGCGGGGGCGCTACACGCCCGAGCGCCTCGCCCGGGACTTCCAGGCGGCGCCCGGGACCGAGCTGCGCCTGTCGCGGGCCCTCGCCGCGGTGGAGCGCCCCGGCGAGAGCGCGGGCGGGGAGACGCGCTGGCCGTTACCGGGCGGCGGCGTGGTCCGGGTGGTCCTCGAGGACGGGGCTCCCCGGGTGCTGGCGCTGGAGTGAGGGGTTTGAAAAACCTGGTATGGGGGCAACCATGCCCACCGACAAGGACGTGCTCGCAGCGCTGAGCACGGTGATGGACCCCGAGCTGAACGTGAGCCTGGTGCAGGCCGGGATGGTGAAGTCGGTCCGCGTCGAGGGCGGCCGGGTCTCCGCCACCATCGAGCTCACCACGCCGGCGTGCCCCCTCAAGGGGAAGATCCAGGCCGACGCCGAGGCGGCGCTGAAGGCAGTGCCGGGAATCACCGGCCTCGACCTCACTTGGGGCGCCCAGGTCCGCGGCCAGCCCCAGGGTGCGGGGATGCTCCCGGGGGTGAAGAACATCATCCTCGTCGGCGCCGGCAAGGGTGGAGTGGGGAAGAGCACCGTGGCGGTGAACCTCGCCGTGGCGCTGGCGAGGCACGGGGCCAGCGTGGGCCTGCTCGACGCCGACTTCTACGGGCCCTCGGTGCCGATGATGACCGGCCTGTCGGACCAGCGGCCGGTGAGCCCGGACGGGAAGCGGCTCGAGCCGCTGGAGGCGCTGGGGATGAAGGTGATGTCGCTGGGCTTCCTGGTCGAGCCGGACCAGGCGCTCATCTGGCGGGGGCCGATGCTCCACGGCGCGCTCCAGCAGCTGCTTCGCGACGTGAACTGGGGCGCGCTCGACTACCTGGTGATGGACATGCCGCCGGGCACCGGCGACGTGGCGCTCACCGTCTCCCAGAGCATCCGGGCCACCGGCGCGGTCCTGGTGACCACCCCCCAGGACGTGGCGCTGGCCGACGTGGTCCGGGCCAAGCAGATGTTCGACAAGGTGCACATCCCGGTGCTGGGCATCGTGGAGAACATGAGCACGTTCGTCTGCCCGCACTGCCACGTCGCGACGCCCATCTTCCACCACGGGGGCGGGCGCCGCGCCGCGGAGCTGTTCGGCGTGCCGTTCCTGGGCGAGATCCCGCTCGTGCTCCAGATCCGCGTGGGCGGCGACGATGGGCGCCCCGTGGTCGCGGCCCACCCGGAGTCGGCGGAGGCCCAGGCCTTCGTCGCGGTGGCCCGGGCGGTGGCCGGCCGGGTGTCGGTGGCCAACGGCGTCCGCCCGCCGGGGGCGGCCGTCCCCGCGGCGAGCTAGGCTCTCGCCCCGGATGGCGGACGCTCCCCAGGACCAGGACGACCTCGGCGTGGACGCGCCGGAGGCCCACGCCGACGTGGCCCGCGGCCCGATCGTCGAGCTGATGCGCAAGGTCGCCTTCGCCGGCCTGGGCGCGCTGTTCATGACCGAGGAGGGGCTCCGCTCGCTCGCCGGACAGCTCAAGCTCCCCAAGGAGGCGCTGGGCTTCGTCCTCTCGCAGGCCGAGCGGACCAAGGACGAGGTGGGGCGCGTGCTGTCGGAGGAGGTCCGCCGCTTCCTCCGCTCGGACAAGCTCCGGGCGGATTTCCTGCAGCTGCTCTCGGGCATGCGGGTGGAGGTGACGGCCCACGTGCGGCTGGTCCCCGACCCCGAGCGCAAGCCCGGTGAGCCGCCGAGGCCCCAGGTCGAGGTGACCAGCGTGCGCACCAGGGGCAGGAAGAAGCCGGACTGATGTCCTCCAGCGGGCCGGAGCCGGCGGCGAGCCTCGCCGACCGGCCGCGCCTCCTGCGGCGCCTCGTTCCGCTGGCGCTGGTGGGCGTGGGACTTCTGCTCTGGCGCAGCCCGCTCCTGCCACAACCGCACACGCTGGTGTGGGACCGACCGTTCGGTCTGGAGGTGGCCTCCGCCGAGGTCCAGCTCTGGCGCGGGGACACGTTGCTCGCCCGGGCGGAATGGCCCGACGCATCCAGGGGAACGCTCACCCAGGAGCTGACGCTCCGGAAGGGGCCGGTGCGCGTGCTGACCTTCGCCCGGCTGCGCGACGGCACCGAGCACCGCGGCGTCCAGGAGCTCGAGCTCGGCGGCGAGGAGGTGGTCCACGCACCGCTCCTCCCCGGCGGGCGTTGACCGGCCCCGAGCGCCGACAGTAGAGAGCCGGGCCGAGGCGGGACGATGGCCAACGAGCACGTGCTGGTGGTGGGCGCAGGACAGATGGGCGCGGGCATCGCCCAGGTCGGGCTGACCGCCGGACTCCGGGTCACGCTGGTCGATGTGTCGCCCCAGGCGGTGGAGAAGGGCGCGGGACGGATCCGCGCGGGGCTGGGGAAGCTCCGGGAGAAGGGCAAGCTCGACGAGGGCGCCGAGCGCGCCGCGCTGGCCCGCCTGGCGACCTCGACCGCGGCGCGCGAGGTCCGCGAGGTCGACGTGGCCATCGAGGCGGCGACCGAGAACGAGGAGCTGAAGCGGCGCATCTTCCAGGATCTGGACGCGGTCGTCCGTCCAGGCGGCGTGCTGGCCACC
Source organism: uncultured delta proteobacterium (assembly GCA_963776345.1). Taxonomy (GTDB): domain Bacteria; phylum Myxococcota; class Myxococcia; order Myxococcales; family Myxococcaceae; genus RPRB01. The sequence continues at coordinate 40,720 of CAVZMH010000009.1, forward strand.
AACACCTCGTCCATCCCCATCACCCGGATCGCCGCGGCGACCAAGCGCCCGGACGCGGTCATCGGGATGCACTTCATGAACCCGGTGCCGGTGATGCAGCTGGTGGAGCTGATCCGCGGCGCGGCGACGTCGGACGCCACCTTCGAGCGCACCCGGTCCCTGGCCCAGGAGATGGGCAAGACGGTGGTCACCTCCCGCGACTACCCCGGCTTCATCGTCAACCGCATCCTCATCCCCATGCTCAACGAGGCCGCCTACGCCCTGATGGAAGGGCTGGGGACGGCCGAGGACATCGACACCGCGATGAAGCTCGGCACCAACCAGCCCATGGGGCCGCTGCAGCTCGCGGACTTCATCGGCCTGGACACGGTGCTGTTCATCGCCGAGGTCATGCACCGCGGGCTCGGGGACCCCAAGTACCGGCCCTGCCCGCTGCTGCGTCAGTACGTGGACGCCGGCTGGCTGGGGAAGAAGGCCGGCCGCGGTTTCCACGTCTACGAGCGCTGAGGGAGGCACCATGGCCGAGGTGAACGTCCGGGTGGAGGTCGAGGGGCCCTTCGCCACGGTGACGGTGGATCGCCCCAAGTCGCTGAACGCGCTCGACACCCGCACCCTCGAGGAGCTGGAGAAGGCGGCGGGTGACCTCGCCCAGCGCGCGGACCTGCGCGGGGTCATCGTGACCGGGGCGGGGGAGAAGGCCTTCGTCGCCGGCGCGGACATCGCCGAGATGCAGGGCATGAACTCCGATCGCGCGCGCCACTTCGGCGCCCTCGGCCAGCGGGTGATGGACGCCATCGCCGCGCTCCCCATGCCGGTGGTGGCGGCGGTGAACGGGTTCGCGCTCGGCGGCGGCTGCGAGCTCGCCCTGGCCTGCGACTTCATCTACGCCTCCGAGAACGCCAAGTTCGGGCTCCCGGAGGTCAGCCTGGGCATCCTCCCGGGCTTCGGGGGGACGCAGCGGCTCAGCCGGCTCGTCGGGCGCGCAAGGGCCAAGGAGCTCATCTGCACCGGCGACATGATCGACGCCGCCAGGGCCAAGGAGATCGGCCTGGCGCTGGACGTCGTTCCCCTGGCGCGGCTCCTGTCGCACGCCCGGGCCGCGCTGGAGCGGGTGGCCAAGAAGGGCCCGCTGGCCGTCCGCCGCGCCAAGGAGGCCATCGACCGCGGGGCGGAGCTCGAGCTCGCCGACGGCCTGCGCATCGAGCGGGAGGTGTTCTCCGACCTCTTCGACTCCGCGGACCGGCACGAGGGGATGAAGGCGTTTCTCGAGAAGCGGCCCCCCGTATTCACCGGCCGCTAGCACGACCAGCGAATGGACTTCGAACTGACCGATCTGCAGCGGGAGACCCAGCGCCTGACGCGGGAGTTCGCCGCCCGGGAGCTTCTCCCCAACGCCCGGAAGTGGGACGAGGAGCACCGCTTCCCGGCCGAGGCGGTGAAGAAGCTCGCCGAGCTGTCGCTCCTGGGCGTCGCGGTGCCCGAGGAGTGGGGTGGGGCAGGCCTGGACAACGTGGCCTACGCCCTGGCCATCGAGGAGCTGAGCCGGGGTTGCGCCTCCACCGGGGTCATCACCTCGGTGAACAACTCGCTCTACTGCGACCCGCTGCTGAAGTTCGGCAACGAGGCCCAGAAGCGCGAGTGGCTGGTTCCCTTCGCGCGGGGCGAGAAGCTCGGATGCTTCGGGCTGACCGAGCCCGAGGCCGGATTCGGACGCCGCCGCCCAGAAGACCACCGCCGTCCGCAAGGGCGACGGCTACGTCATCAACGGCAGCAAGAACTGGATCACCAACGGCCCGGTGGCGGACGCCATCGTGCTCTTCACCATGACCGACCGGGCGGCGGGCCACCGGGGCATCTCGACGTTCATCGTCCCCACCAGCACCCCGGGGTTCAACCGCGCGCAGCCCGACAAGAAGATGGGCATCTCGGCGGCGCTCTCGTGCTCCATCTTCTTCGAGGACATGGTGGTCCCGGCGAAGAACCTCCTCGGCAAGGAGGGCGACGGGTTCAAGATCGCCATGTCCACCCTGGACGGCGGGCGGATCGGCATCGCCGCCCAGGCCATCGGCATCGCCCGGGCCGCCTTCGAGGAGGCGCTCCGGTACGCCCAGGACCGGAAGACGTTCGGTCAGCCCATCGCCGACCACCAGGCGATCCAGTTCATGCTCGCCGACATGGCGACCGAGATCGACGCCGCACGGCTCCTGACGCTCAAGGCCGCGGCGATGAAGGACACCGGGGTGCGCCACAGCCCCGAGTCGGCGATGGCCAAGCTCTACGCCAGCGAGATGGCCAGCCGGGTGGCCAACAAGGGCCTGCAGATCCACGGCGGCCAGGGCTACAGCAAGGAGTTCGACGCCGAGCGCCATGTCCGGGACGCGCGGATCACCGAGATCTACGAGGGCACGAGCGAGATCCAGCGCATCATCATCGGCGGCGCCCTGCTGAAGGAGTGAACGTGCTCATCCCGCTGCTGCTCGCCCTCGCTGCCGCCCCCGACGCCGGGACGACGGCCTCGCCCATCGTCGCTCCTGCCACGCCCGCCCGCGGGTCGGGTCCGGAGAAGCTTCCCTTCACCCCCGACACGATCCGGGAGGTGGTCCGCGCCAAGCAGCCGGAGATCGAACGCTGCTGGGAGCAGACCCTGGCCGGCCAGGAGAAGCCGGTCGAGGGAAAGCTCCAGACGCACTTCGTCATCACCCCCGCGGGGACGGTGAGGCAGGCGAAGGTGGTGAAGAAGGGCACCACCTTGAAGAACGACGCCCTGCACCGGTGCGTGGAGACGGTGCTCTCCACCATGGTCTTCCCCACGCCCCCGGACGGGAAGGACCACCCGGTGGAGTACCCGTTCAACCTCAAGGCCGTGCGCTGATGCGGCTGGAGTTGACCGAGACGCAGGCCCTGGTCCGCAACACCGCCCGGACCTTCGCCCGGGAGCGGGTCGCGCCCGGGGCCCGCGAGCGGGACAGGACCGAGGCCTTCCCGACCGAGCTGCTGCGCGAGATGGCGGAGCTCGGGCTTCTGGGCGTCAACGTTCCCGCGGAGTACGGCGGCGCAGAGGCCGGGGCCACCGCCTATGCACTGGCGATGATGGAGATCGCCGAGGCCTGCGCGTCGACCGCGGTCACGATGGCGGTCACCAACATGTGCGCCGAGCTGATCACCGCCTTCGGCACCGAGGCGCAGAAGAAGCGGTCCGTGACCCGGCTGACCTCGGGCGAGGCGGTGGCCGGGGCGTTCGCGCTCTCGGAGGCCCAGGCCGGGAGCGACGTCTCGGCGCTGGAGACCCGAGCCGAGCGCCAGGGTGACGGGTGGGTGCTGAACGGCACCAAGCAGTGGATCACCTCGGGCGACCGGGCCGGGGTGATGGTCGTCTGGGCCCGGACCGGCGCGCCCGGCGCGGGCGGGCTCTCGGCCTTCATCGTCGATGGCGGCACACCCGGGCTCCAGGTGGGCCGCCACGAGGACAAGATGGGCCTCCGGGCCTCCACCACGGTGCCGCTCCAGTTCGAGGACTGCCGGCTCCCCGCCGATGCGCTGCTCGGGCAGGAGGGGCAGGGGTTCAGGCTGGCGATGATGGCGCTGGACGGCGGGCGGATCGGCATCGCCTCGCAGGCCTGCGGGGTCGCGCGGGCGGCGCTCTTGGCCACGGTGCGCTACACCAAGGAGCGAAGGGCGTTCGGGAAGCCCGTGGCCGACTTCCAGGCCGTGCGCTTCATGCTCGCCAACATCCGGACCGAGCTCGCCGCGGCGGAGCTCCTCACCCTGCGGGCGGCAGGGCTGAAGGAGTCGGGCCGGCCGTTCACCCGGGAAGCCTCGATGGCGAAGGTCTTCGCCTCGGAGATGGCCAACCGGGCCGCCGACAAGGCCGTCCAGCTCCACGGCGGATACGGGTACATCGACGAGTTTCCCGTCGAGCGGCATCTCCGCGACGCGCGGGTGCAGACCATCTACGAGGGGACCAGTGAGATCCAGCGGGTGGTCATCGCGCGGGAGCTGCTCAGAGGCTGAGCCGCCCGGTGGCGGGTCCAGCGGCTGGCCTCGGTGGGACGCGGGAGCCACCAGCGGCCGGGCAAGGCGCCTGGACGTGGGGCCTCCGTGAACCCGGCGCGCTCAGGGGAGACACGGTGATCTTGCGGTTTCGCGGAGGCGGTTCAGGAAACAGTTTGGGACGGTCCCTCCGGGGCGTGGTCGCGAGGTCCTTTTCGGCGTTCGATTCGGTTTCGCGGAGCTCGTCCAGGAAACAGTTCCAGCGTGTTCAACTCGAGCGGAAGGGCCGTATTCACCTGGGCCCGGGGGATGCCGGCCCACCGGTCCGCTGGCCGGAGGCGGTTCCAGCCCCGGCAGACGTGTTTCGGGAGCGGCGTTCGCGAAACCGTTTGGGACGTCTCCGAGGACCTTGCGACCACGCCCCGGAGGGACCGTCCCAAAGTGTTTCGGGAACACGCTTCCCGAAACCGCAGGTCGCTCTCGTCCCGGGGTGGTCGTCGCTCCCCGCTGGTTCCTTCGATCCCCATCGACTCACTTCTCGCGCCGCGGCGCGGTTGAGGAATCGATCGACGAGCTCTTCGAGAGATCGGCAGGTGGACGATCTCTAGCCGGTCCAGGAGCTTTCGGCGAAAACCGTTGCCCGCGGCGCCGCTCGAGCGCCGGAAGCCGAACGCTTCCAGCCGTCCGCGGACTAGCCAATTCCGAACCGGGCGAGGAGCTCGGGCAGGCGCTCCGCGAGGCCCAGGCGCGCGGCGGCGGACTCGAGCATCCGCCGCTCCTGCCGGTCCACCTTGCCGTCGATGAGCGCCATCTGCACCAGCGAGCGGAGGAAGCTCTCGCCCCCGGGCCCGCGCTGGGGCACCAGCCGCTCGAAGAGCGCCGGGTCGGCGTTCAGCGCCAGCTCCACGTTCTCGAACGGCACCCCCCAGCGCTCGGCGCAGAGCTTGAGCATCCGCCGCTCGCGGTCGTCCACCGCGCCGTCCGCCGCCGCCATCGCCGCCATCGTGTAGAGCAGCCTCTGCCGCTCCGCCGCGTCCAGGACCGTGTCCCGCGGCGCGTGACCCGGAACCGCTGCCTGGGACGGGGCCTGCGTCCGGGACCGGGCCGCCCACAGCTCGAACGGCTCGGCGCGCGTCAGGACCCAGTCGTGCGCGCCGTCGTTCAGCGTCGCGCCGCAGTGGTCGCAGGTGGGTTGCACCGAGTCCCCGAGCGGCGCACCGCAGTTGCCGCACCGGGCGGTCGCCATGCCCCGCGCTTGGTCGGTCTTCACCCCGGCCTTCCGGGCGAGCGTGAAGATCCACCGCTGGGGCAGGGTGGCCAGCGTCCCGGGCGACGCCCCGTCCGGAACCACCCCCATGCGCGCGCTCCAGCGGATCTCCACGTGCGCCAGCGTCGTCGACGCCCCCTGCTCGATGGCGCGGACCGCCACGCTGCCCACCGCGGCCTGCAGGAACACCCGGGTGCGCTGGCGGCCTCGCAGCGCGGCCATGTCGGCCGACATCTCGGCCAGGAAGTCCGCCGTGGCCAGCTTCGCCATCCGGGGCGGCTCGCCCCGGGACTGGGCGTCGATCCAGCCCCAGAAGAGCAGCGAGGCCCGGTCCTCCAGCACCTCGAGCGACAGCGCCGGGTCCTCGGCACGGAGCCCGTCCAGCCCGGGCACCTCGGGCGGCGCGCTGCCCGCCTCGATGCCCTGGGTGATCTCGCTCAGCACCCAGTCGTAGGCGCCGCTGTTGACGATCGCCCCGCAGTACGTGCAGTTGCCCGCCGCGCCCCCGTCGAACGGGGCCCCGCAGTTGGGGCACTTCCCCGGCGGAAGCACCCCGTCCTTGCGCGAGCGGGTGCCCGGGCGGCGGACGAACGACCAGACCTCGGTGAACGCCTCGAGCGGCGCACGTTGCGCCTGCCCCCTCGCGTCCCCGGGTGACAGCCCAGCCGGCAGGTCCACGTCACGGGCCTGGGCGCGGATGCGCACGTCCAGGGTGTCGAACGCCGCCGTCCGCTCGAGGCCCACCGGCTGGAGATCCAGCACCGCCATGTCCGCGGTGACGTTCCGGACGTTCTGCGAGCGCAGCAGTTCGAGCTGCACCCGGAGCCGCTGGAAGGTCGCGTCCGAGAGGTCCCGCCGGACCGGCGCGAGGTCTCCCTCGGCCCACGCCGCCTGCACCCGCAGGAAGAGCGCCTTGACCTGGTCCAGGAACGCCACCAGGTCGAAGCCCGGGTCCGAGGCACGGAGCGCGTCCACCCAGCCGGTGACCTCGCGCGCGGCCGGCTGCGCCGGCCCCCGCGCGTCCGCCGCCTCGAACGCCCGCTGGGTGCTGGCCGTCGCCCCGAAGCTCCGGGTGTACGCCCGCCAGACCACGAAGGCCACGCCGAGCATCGCCAGGCTGAACAGCGGGTGGTTCAGAAAGAAGAGGATGAGCCCGAGGTCGCCGCCCGAGGACGAGCCCCCGCCGCCCGACCAGCTCCCCGAGCCGCTCGAGCTCGAGGAGTGCGATCCGGACGAGCTCGAGCTGTGGGAGCCGCTGTAGTGCTGCCCGCCACCGACCCGCGCGAGCGCGGGCGTGGCCAGCGTCAGGAACAGGGCGAAGAGACTCGCGCGTCGGTTCATCGTCGCCGGGCCCCGGCGAGGGGTCAGTGTAACGGGGGGACGCTCCGTCTTGCCATCCGGGGCCGGGTCGACCTAGCTGCGTCCGGGCTGCAGACGCCTAGGGAGATTGCACACATGGGGACGTTCCGGGAGGACCGCCGCGGACCGGTGGAGATCTGGACGCTCGACGCCGAGGACACGCGCAACGCCATCAGCCGCGCCGTGCTCGCCGAGCTCGAGGCCCGCGTGGCGCGCGTCTCCGGCGGCCAGGAGGTCCGGGCGGTGGTGCTCACCGGCGCCGGGGACAAGGCCTTCTGTGCCGGCGCGGACCTGAAGGAGCGCGCCACCATGTCCGAGCCCGAGGTGCGCGCCTTCCTCGGCGGCCTGCGCCGCACCCTCCGCGCCATCGAGACCGGTCGCACCGTCTTCATCGCCGCCCTGAACGGCTCGGCCCTGGGCGGGGGCACCGAGCTGGCGCTGGCCTGCGACCTGCGCATCGCCGCCCCGGCCGCGGAGCTCGGCCTCACCGAGGTGCGCCTGGGCATCATCCCCGGCGGCGGCGGAACGCAGCGGCTGCCCCGGCTGGTCGGCCCGGGGAGGGCCAAGGACCTCATCCTCACCGGGCGGAGGCTCAACGCCGCCGAGGCCTTTGCCATCGGGCTCGTCCAGCGCCTCGCCCCGGAGGGACGGCTGCTCGAGGTCGCGCTCGGCGTCGCCGAGCAGATCGCCGAGAACGCCCCGCTGGCGGTCGCCGCGGCCAAGCGCGCGGTGGACCGCGGCCTGGATCTGGAGCTGGACGCCGGCCTGGCCCTGGAGCTGGAGCAGTACGAGACGGTCCTCCGCTCCGAGGACCGCCTCGAGGGGCTGCGGGCCTTCGCCGAGAAGCGTCGGCCCCTCTGGAAGGGGCGCTAGACGTGGTAAGGCCCCACGCCGCATGCCAGCCGACGACACCCTGCGCGCGCGCCGCGCCCGGATCCGGGAGGGCGGGGCGCCCAAGTACCACGCCAAGAACGCCGAGACAGGCAAGCTTTTCGCCAGAGAACGGATTTCCCGGTTGCTGGATCCGGGCTCCTTCATCGAGGACGGAAGCTTCGCCAACGCTGCCGATCCGGAGCTTCCCGCCGACGGCGTGGTGACCGGACTGGGGAAGATCGGCGGCCGCACCGTCGCCCTGATGGCCAACGACTCCACGGTGAAGGCCGGGAGCTGGGGCGCACGCACCGTGGAGAAGATCCTCCGGATCCAGGAGACCGCCCGCAGCCTCCGCGTGCCACTGCTCTACCTGGTGGACTCGGCCGGCGCCCGCATCACCGACCAGGTGGAGATGTTCCCCGGCCGGCGCGGGGCAGGGCGGATCTTCTTCAACGAGGTTCAGCTGTCCGGCGAGGTGCCGCAGATTTGCCTGCTCTTCGGCCCGTCCGCCGCCGGCGGGGCATACATCCCTGCGTTCTGCGACCTGGTGATCATGGTCGAAGGGAACGCCTCGATGTACCTCGGCTCGCCCCGGATGGCCGAGATGGTCATCGGAGAGAAGGTGACTCTGGAGGAGATGGGCGGCGCCCGGATGCACTGCACGGTCTCCGGGTGCGGCGACGTGCTGGTGAAGACCGAGGACGAGGCCATCGCCGCCGCGCGCAGCTACCTCGCGTACTTCCCTCCCAGCTTCGCCGAACAGCCGCCCCTCGCCGAGCCGAAGCCGCCGGTGCGGTCGGGCAGGCGCATCGACGAGATCATCCCTGCCGACCAGAACAAGCCTTTCGACATGTTCGCCCTGATCCACGAGCTGGTCGACGCCGGCTCGTTCTTCGAGGTGAAGAAGCTCTTCGCCCAGGAGCTGATCACAGGGCTCGCCCGCATCGCCGGACGGCCGGTGGGCATCGTCGCCAACCAGCCCAAGTACAAGGGCGGGGTGCTGTTCGTGGACTCGGCGGACAAGGCGGCCCGCTTCATCTGGCTGTGCGACGCCTTCAACATCCCGCTCGTCTATCTGGCCGACGTCCCGGGCTTCATGATCGGCACCAAGGTGGAGCGCGCGGGAATCATCCGGGCCGGGGCGAAGATGGTCTCCGCGGTCTCCGAGGCCACCGTGCCCCGCATCTCGGTGGTGGTACGAAAGGCCTACGGCGCAGGGCTCTACGCCATGTCCGGCCCGGGCTTCGGGCCCGACGTGACCCTGGCGCTGCCCCAGGCGATGATCGCCGTCATGGGCCCCGAGGCGGCGGTGAACGCGGTCTATTTCAACAAGATCCAGGAGAAGCCCGAGGCCGAGCGGGCCGCCTACGTGCAGGCGCTCCGGGACGAGTACCGGGCCGACGTGGACCTCATGAAGCTCGCCTCCGAATTGGTGGTGGACGAGGTGGTCCCGGGAGACGAGCTCCGCGACCAGCTGGAGCGCCGCCTCGAGGCCTATTCACGCCGCTTCCAGCCCCGTTCAGCCAAGAAGCACGGCGTGTTGCCGGTGTAGAGCGGCCCGGGGTATCAGGGGTTCTCCACGGACCGAATGGACCTGACCCTTCCCGAGAGCCACCGCGCGCTGCAGGCCTCGCTCCGCCAGTTCTGCGAGGAGAACGTCAAGCCGCACGCCCGCGCGTGGGACCACGAGGAGCGGTTCCCAGCCCAGGTGGTCCAGGCGCTGGGCGAGCTGGGGGTGCTGGGCATCCTGGTCGGCGAGGAGTACGGCGGCGCGGGGATGGACGCCCTGGCGGTCGCCATCGCCGTCGAGGAGATCGCCCGGTACGATGGCTCGCTCGCGCTCACCGTGGCCAGCCACAACGGCCTGGGCACGAGCCACATCCGGGTCTTCGGCAACGACGCCCAGCGGCGACGCTACCTGCCCAGGCTCGCCACCGGCGAGTGGCTCGGCGCCTGGGGCCTCACCGAGCCCGGGAGCGGCTCGGACGCCGCGGCGATGAAGACCACCGCGGTTCGCAGCGGCGACGGCTGGGTGCTGAACGGCAGCAAGATGTTCATCACCCAGGGGACGGTGGGCCAGGTCTTCGTCGTCCTCGCGCTCACCGAGCCCGAGAAGCGACAGAAGGGCATCACCGCGTTCATCCTGGAACGGGGGATGCCCGGCTTCAGCCAGCGGGCGATCCACGGGAAGCTCGGGATGCGGAGCTCGGACACCGCCGAATTGATCCTGGAGAACGTCGAGGTCCCCGACTCCCAGCGCCTCGGCGAGCTGGGGATGGGCTTCGTGAACACGCTGCAGATCCTGGACAAGGGCCGCATCACCATCGGTGCCCTCTCTCTCGGACTGGCCCGGGGGGCGCTCGAGGAGTCGGCCCGCTACGCCCGCGAGCGCCGGGCCTTCGGCAAGCCCATCGGCGAGTTCGAGGCCATCCGCTGGATGCTGGCCGACATGCAGACCGAGCTCCAGGCCGCGCGCCTCCTCGTGCACCGGGCGGCGGTGCTGGCCGACAGCGGCCGGCCGTACGGGCGCGAGGCCAGCATGGCCAAGCTCTTCGCCAGCGAGGTCGCCACCCGGGCCTGCAACAAGGCGGTGCAGATCCACGGCGGCTACGGCTACACCCGGGAGTTCCCCGTGGAGCGCTACCTGCGCGACGCCAAGCTCTGCGAGATCGGAGAGGGCACCAGCGAGGTGCAGCGGACGGTGATTGCCCGCGAGCTTCTCAAGGCCTGACGCACGTCGATGGAAGCGGACTGGCTGGCGCAGCTCGGGCTCACGGTGCAGGAGGGGGCGGCGGGCCCCGAGGTGGTGCTCCCGCTGCGGGGCTCCCTGGTGAACCCGCTGACCCGCCGGCCCGTGCCGGCGGTCACCCTGGCCGTGGCCGAGGAGCTCCTCATCCCGGTGGATCCGCCCGAGCTGGTCGGCCTGCCTCCGCTGACGATGGACACCCTCACCGAGGGCCTCGAGCTCGAGGCGCGACTTCTCGCCGGGTTCGACGAGCACGTGGCGCGGCTCGAGGCGACGGCGAGCAAGCTGGAGGCGCTCGGGCTCTCCCCCTGCGTGGACCCGGGCTCGCTCGAGGTCCGGGTGGAGACCCAGGTCGGCGGATTCCGGATCCTGCTCGGCGGCGACAAGCAGGGGAAGCTCCGGGTGCTGGAGGTGCACCGGGCCAGCGCCCTCTTGAAGACCGAGGTCGGCGCACCCTTCGCCCTGGCGCAGTTCCCGGACGCCGCTTCGCTCCAGGCCCACCTGTCGATGCTGGTCGGCGAGACGCCTGGCCCGCGGCACGGCCTGGGCTATGGCGAGCTGGCCGAGCGCTTCGGTCCGGCGGCGCGCGTCCCGGCGACCAGCGCGCTCGAGCTGGTCACCGACTTCACCGTGCGCGGCGAGCGATACCGCTTCGTCGCCGCCCGGGTGCGGGGCCGGACCTTCCGCGGGCTCCTGGCGGGCCCCGAGGGCAAGAAGTGGGCGGACCACTTCCAGCTCGAGGACTTCGCCGGGGTGGCGGACGTGGCCTCGCGCGCGCTCGGCGTCTCGCCCGAGGAGATCTCCTGGCTCGAGGGGGACGAGCCATGAGCGCCTCGCTCGTGGACCGGGTGCTCGCCGGGGAGGTCCGCGCCGCCAGCCGGCTGATGCGCCGGATCGACGACGAGGACCCGGCGGCCACCGCCGATCTCCAGGCGCTCTTCCCCCGGACGGGGCGGGCCTACGTCCTGGGCATCACCGGCTCCCCCGGGGCAGGGAAGTCCACCCTCACCGACCGGGTGGTGGCCCGGTTCCGGGCCCAGGGCAAGACCGTCGGGGTCCTCGCGGTGGACCCCACCAGCCCCTTCAGCGGGGGCGCCATCCTCGGTGACCGCATCCGGATGCAGGCCCACGCCTCCGACCCGGGGGTGTTCATCCGTTCCCTGGCCACGCGGGGGTCACTCGGGGGACTCTCCCGGGCCACGGGTGACTGCATCCGGGTGATGGACGCGATGGGCAAGGACGTCATCGTGGTGGAGACCGTCGGCGTGGGCCAGGACGAGATCGACATCGCCCAGATGGCCCACACCACGGTGCTGGTCACCGTGCCGGGGATGGGCGACGACATCCAGGCCATCAAGGCCGGCATCCTCGAGGTGGCGGACGTCTTCATCGTCAACAAGGCCGACCTGGACGGCGCCGACCGCACCGTGCGCGAGCTGCGGCAGATGCTCGAGCTCCGGCACGCGCTCCGCCGCCCGGCGACGGACCACGACGCCGCCCACCGGCTCCGGGCCCGTGCGCAGGGCAAGCCCGCCACACCTCCTCCGGCCAACCCCGACGAGTGGGAGCCACCCATCCTCAAGGTCATCGCCGCGCGCGACCAGGGCCTCGACCCGGCGATGGAGGCCATCGCTCAGCACCTGAGCTTCCTGGAGCGCACGGGGCAGAAGGCCGAGCGCGAGCGCGCCCGGGCCCGGACGCAGTTCCTCGCGCTGCTGCGCAACCTGCTGCTCCGCTCGGCGCTCGACCGGCTGGAGGCGGAGAAGGGCCGGCTGGACGAGGTGGCGCTCGCCATCGCCCGCCGCGAGGCGGACCCGTACGCCCTGGCCGAGACCCTGGCCCGCCAGCTCGCCACCTGAACGATGCCCGCGCCCACCCGCCCTCCGGACCCCGTGCTGGTCGAAGGCCTCCGCCAGAGGCTGGGCATCGACGCGCTGGACCCGGTGCAGGGCCTGGCCGCGCTGACCCACAAGAGCTTCGTCAACGAGCACAAGGACGGCGGCGCGGACAACGAGCGGCTGGAGTTCCTCGGGGACGCGGTGGTGGACCTCGCGGTGAGCCACCGGCTCATGGAGCGCTTCCCGGGCGCCGACGAGGGCGAGCTGTCGAAGCTGCGGGCGCTGCTGGTGAACGAGGACAGCCTGGCCCGCGTGGCGCGCCACCTCGGGCTCGGCGACCTCCTCCGGATGGGGCGCGGCGAGGAGCTGACCGGTGGCCGCGACAAGAGCTCGGTGCTCGCCGACGCGCTCGAGGCGGTGCTCGGCGCGGTGTACCTCAGCGCCGGTCTGCCCGGCGCGCTCTCGGTCGTCGACCGGCTGTTCGGCGACCTGCTCCAGGGCGTGGCGGAGGGGAAGAGCGGCGAGGACTGGAAGACGCGCCTCCAAGAATTGGTGCAGACGCGCCACCGCCAGTCACCCCGGTACCGGGTGGTCAGCGAGGAGGGCCCGGACCACTCCAAGACCTTCGAGGTGGAGGTCACGGTGGGCACCGAGCTCTTCGCCCGCGCCCGGGGCCGCTCCAAGAAGGAGGCGGAGCAGGCCGCCGCACGTCAAACGTTGACGATGCTCGATTCCGAGGCGAAGAAGGACCCCGGCGCGCGCTGAACCTCCGCGCGCTCGCGCCACCCACCCTCGACCCTGGGGCTCAACGAATGCGAATCGCCCGCAGTGCTGCCGTGTCCCTGCTGTTCACCCTGGCCCTGTCCGCCTGCGAGAAGCAGGCCTCGGACCGACCCGCGCCCACCGGGCAACCGGCCCCGACCCCCGCCGCCCAGACGCCCCCACCGGCGTCGCCTCCGCCCGCGCCGCTGGCGTCCGGCGGCGAGTGGATGAGCAAGGCCGAGGCCGGCAAGGACCTCTGGGCCACGCTCAAGACCAGCAAGGGGACCATCGTGGTGAAGCTCTTCAGCAAGGACGCCCCGAAGACCGTGGCCAGCTTCGTCGGCCTGGCCACGGGCGAGAAGGAATGGATCGATCCGCGCGACAACCAGCGGAAGCGGACCCCGCTCTACGACGGCACCGAGTTCCACCGCGTCATCCCCGACTTCATGATCCAGGGCGGCGACCCCACCGGCACCGGACGCGGCCAGCCCGGCTTCAGCTTCGCGGACGAGTTCCAGAGCGGCCGCAAGTTCGAGAAGAAGGGCCTCCTGGCGATGGCCAACCGCGGGCCGGACACCAACGGCAGCCAGTTCTTCATCACCACCTCCACGCCGCACCACCTCGACGGCAAGCACACCATCTTCGGCGAGGTGATCTCCGGCTATCCGGTGGTGGAGGCCATCTCCCAGGTGAAGACCATGATGGGCAACCGGCCGGCAGACCCGGTGACCCTGGTCTCGGTGACGGTGTCTGACAAGCCACCCCGGACCTAGTAGAGGGTCGCTCGCGAACGAAAGGACGGAGGGAACGATGGCGATGCTCGACGAGGTGAGGGCCGGGAAGGACCTGTACGCGCACTTCGACACCACCGAGGGCACGGTGGTGGTGAAGCTCTTCACCAAGGATGCGCCGAAGACGGTGGAGAATTTCGTGGGACTCGCCACCGGCGAGAAGGAGTGGACCAATCCGGCGACCCGGGCCAAGAAGACCGGCACGCCGCTGTACGACGGCACCATCTTCCACCGCTGCATCGCGGACTTCATGGTCCAGGGCGGTGACCCGCTGGGCCGCGGCACCGGCGGCCCCGGCTACCAGTTCGCCGACGAGTTCCAGAGCCGGCGCGGCTTCGACAAGCCGGGGCTCCTGGCCATGGCCAACGCTGGCCCGAACACCAACGGCAGCCAGTTCTTCCTCACCGTGGTGCCCACACCCTGGCTGAACAACAAGCACACCATCTTCGGCGAGGTGGTCTCCGGCCAGGACATCGTCCACCGCATCGCCAACGAGATTCCCAAGGGCGCGGGGGACCGTCCGAAGACCGACGTGCGCATCAAGAAGCTCACCATCTCCGCCCAGCCGTAGCCCGGGGCCACACGCCAGGGGGGGCCCGCCCGGGCCTTCTCCAGACCACCTCCTCGATGACCGTCCAGCACTCAGGATTCGCCGCGCTCGTCGGCCGCCCCAACGTGGGCAAGAGCACGCTCCTCAACCGCCTGGTGGGGGAGAAGATCGCCATCGTCTCCCCCAAGCCGCAGACCACCCGGACCCGCATCACCGGGGTGGTGACCCGGCCCGAGGGACAGGTGGCCTTCGTCGACACGCCCGGCATCCACGAGGCGAAGGGCGCGCTCAACAAGGCCATGGTGGAGGCCGCGCTGGCCACGCTCCAGGACGTCGACGTGGTGCTGTTCCTGGTCGAGCCCGCGCTCGGGCCGGACGGGAAGACGCCGGAGATCACCCCGGGCGTGCGGGCCATCCTCGAGCGACTCGCCCCGCTCAGGAAGCCCGTCCTCCTGGTGGTGAACAAGGTGGACGCGGTCCCCAGGCCGCTGCTCCTCCCGTTCGTCGCCACGCTCACCGAGGTGCGGCCGTTCGACGAGGTGCTCTTCGTCTCCGCGCTCACCGGCGACGGGGTGGAGGACCTCCTCCGCACCACGCTGGGGAAGCTCCCCGAGGGGCCGCTGCTGTTCGACCCCGAGACCTTCACCGATCAACAAGAAATCGGCCTCGCTGCCGAGCTGATCCGCGAGCAGGTGCTCCGGCACTGCCGGCAGGAGGTTCCCCACTCGGCGGCGGTGGCGGTCGACGCCTTCGACGAGAGCGAGCGCGCGCCGCGCCCGGGCAGCCGCCCCGGTGGGCTCCAGGGCCTGGTGCGGATCCACGCCACGCTCTTCGTCGAGCGCGAGAGCCAGAAGGCCATCGTCATCGGCAAGCGCGGGGCGATGCTCAAGGCCATCGGCACCGACGCGCGGAAGGCCCTGCAGCGGCTCCTCGGGACGCACGTGTACCTGGACCTCCGGGTGAAGGTGGAGCCGCGGTGGACCGAGACCGAGCGCGGGCTGCGGAAGGTGGGGCTCACGTGAGGCCGCTGGTCGCCATCCTCGGCCGCCCCAACGTGGGAAAGAGCACACTGTTCAACCGCCTCGCCGAGCGGCGGCTGGCGCTGGTCCAGGACGTCCCGGGCGTCACCCGCGACCGGCACTACGCGGACACCGAGTGGCAGGGGCGCCCGCTGGCCGTCGTGGACACCGGCGGCTTCGTGCCGGACGAGGAGGGCGGGCTCGCCGCCCAGGTGCGAGCCCAGGCGGAGCTGGCCGCCGCGGAGGCCGACGTCGTCCTGATGGTGGTGGACGGGCGCGCCGGCCCGACCGGCGTCGACGAGTCGCTCGCCCGGGCGCTCCGTCGCACCGGCAAGCCAGTGCTCCTGGTGGTCAACAAGCTGGACTCACCGGCAGCCGCCGAAACCGGAACCGGCGACTTCTACCGGCTGGGCATTCGGGAGGTGTTTCCGGTCTCCGCCGAGCACGCCCTCGGCTTTGACGCCTTGCTGGATGCGGTGGTGGCCCGTCTCCCGGAAGCCGCCGCCCCCGCGGAGACGCCGGCCGCCGACGAGGCCGCGCCGGTCCGCCTCACCATCCTCGGCCGGCCGAACGTGGGGAAGAGCACGCTCCTGAACGCCCTGCTCCACGAGGAGCGGGTGGTCGTCAGCCCCGAGCCCGGCACCACCCGTGACCCCATCGACACCACGCTGATCCACAACGGGCGGCGCTTCGTCCTCACCGACACCGCGGGCATCCGCCGCCGGAAGGCCATGGGGGAGGGCGTGGAGAAGCTCAGCGTCCTGGCGGCCCTCCGGAGCATGGAGCGGGCCGAGGTCGCGGTCCTGGTGCTCGACGGCACCGAGCCGGGCGTGGACCAGGACGCGCGCCTCGCCGGCCTCGTCGCCGAGCGGGCCCGGGCGCTCCTGGTGGTGGTGAACAAGTGGGACCTGGTGGCAAAGGACCCCCGGACCGAGAAGAGGACCCGTGAGGAGCTGAAGTGGACGCTGAAGTTCGTGTCCTACGCGCCCATCGTCTTCGTCAGCGCCCTCACCGGTGCCAAGGTGGAGAAGGTGCTCGACCTCGCCGCCGAGCTTCAGGACTCGTTCCACCTCCGTACCCCGACCCCGGCGCTGAACAAGCTCCTGGCCCACGTCGTCGACGCGCACCCGGCGCCCATCGTCGGGGGCCGGCCGCTCCGGCTGTACTACATCGCCCAGGTGGGGACCGCGCCGCCGGCCTTCGCCATCACCACCAACCGCCCGGAGAAGGTCCCCGAGGCCTACAAGCGGTACCTTTC
This sequence comes from uncultured delta proteobacterium, assembly GCA_963776345.1. GTDB lineage: Bacteria > Myxococcota > Myxococcia > Myxococcales > Myxococcaceae > RPRB01. Next base: position 57,173 of record CAVZMH010000009.1, read on the forward strand.
CAACCAGCTCCGCGAGGCGTTCGGACTGCGCGTCCCCATCCAGCTGTTCTTCCGGGAGAAGCCAGGCAAGGCGAAGCGGGCCGCCCGCAAGCGCCCTCACGCCCGTCGTTGACGTCCAAGCATCCGGATCTCTACAGTGCGCGCCCTTTCCGGGCCCCCAGCCAAGAAGGACACCAGGACACCACGTGGCACAGGATCGGATGAGTCGAAAGGAGCTCCGCGCGCCGGACGCGTTCCAGCGGGCGGGGCTCGAGGCCCGGAGCTGGATCTCCACCCGCAAGGGGCTGTTGGTCGGGGCGGTGGTCGCGGTCATCGTCCCGCTGTTCGGCATCGCCCTGGCCCGGACGCTTTCGGACCGACGGGAGGTGAAGGCGCGCACTGCCCTGGGCACGGCCATCGGCGTGCTCTCCCGGCCGGTGCAGGCGGACCTGCCCCCCGGGGCGACGGACGACCCGGCCCCGTTCAAGTCGGCGCAGGAGCGGGACCAGGCCGCGGTCACCGCGCTCGCCGGCGTGCTCGCCAGCTTCCCGGGGAGCAAGGCCGCGGTCACCGCCAGCCTCCCGCTCGCCGCCGCCGAGGTGCGCCTCGGGCAGCTCGACGCGGCCATCGGCCACTTCGAGGCGTACCTCCGGGAGGCGCCGTCGACGGAGCCCCTCCGGGTGAGCGCGCTCGACGGGCTCGGCCACGCCCGGGAGGCGAAGGGCGACCTGCCGCAGGCCCTCGACGCCTACGAGCGGATGTCGCGCGAGGAGGGCTCCGGGTTCGAGGCCGGGATGGGCGCCTTCCACCGGGCCCGCGTGCTCGCGCTGATCGGGAAGAAGCAGGAGGCCGCCCAGGCCTTCGCCGAGCTGGTGGCGGCAAACCCGGGGACTCCCGCGGCCCGCCTCGGCCAGGAGCGGCTCGCGGCGCTCGAGGCCGAGGGCTTCAAGGCCACCGTCGCCCCGAAGCCGGACGCGGGATGACGCGCGCCGCGCTCGCCGCCGCTGCGCTCGCGGTCCTGGGCGGATGCGTCTCGGGCCGTGCCCCGGTGCTGGCGGACCCGTTCTCGCGGGCTCCGGCCGCGCCGCTGGCGGTCTTCACCGTCGACTACTGGCACCCGATGGTGGAGACCTCCACCATGGAGTTCGTCCCTCGCGAGTTCGCCAGCCCCGCCGTCGACCCCACCTCGGGCCGGGTGGTGGTGGGCACGCGCGACGGCGTCCTCCGCAGCGTGACCGCCGAGGGCCGGGTGAAGTGGGCCCTCTCCACGCCGGCGCCGTTCTTCGCCGGGGTGCTGATCCGCGACGGGGTGGTCTACGTGCCCGGCGGTGACGGGGTGCTCCGGGCGCTCAAGGCCGACACCGGGGCGCTTCTCTGGAGCTACGACTGCGGTGAAGAGCTGGTCACCGTGCCCGTGCTGGCCGAGGACCGGGTGATGGTCGCCTCCCAGTCGGCCACGCTCTTCGCGGTCAACGCCGCGGACGGGAAGTGGGCGTGGCAGTACCGCCGCACCCCGCCGGCGGGCTTCATCCTCCGCGGCGCGAGCACCCCCGTGGTTCGGGAGGGCATCGTCTACCTGGGCTTCTCGGACGGGCACGCCGCGGCGCTCGAGGCGAAGACCGGCGGCGCGGTCTGGGACCGGGTGCTCTCCACCGGGACCCAGTTCATCGACGTGAGCAGCACGCCGGGGTTCGACGCCGGCGGGCACCTCATCGTCGCCTCGTACAAGGACGGCCTCTTCGCCCTGGACGCCAAGACGGGCGACACCGTGTGGCAGAGCAGCGGGTTGGGCCTGGCGTACGTGGTGGTCCGCGGGGGCGTCATCTTCGCCGCCGGCGAGGACCGCATCGCGGCCTTCAGCTCCGAGACCGGGAAGAACATCTGGATCACCCAGCTGCCGGACCGCGCGGGCCAGCAGCCGGCGTTCGCCTCGGGGCTCCTGCTCGTTCCCACCGGGAAGGCGCTGCTCTTCATGGACCCGGTGACCGGGAAGATCCTCCGCCGCTTCGACCCGGGGAAGGGCGTCACCGCGACGCCGGGGGTGTACGGACCGGACGCGCTGGTCCTGTCCAACCTCGGCTTCGTCTACGGACTGCACGTCACCCAGCCCGGGACGCTGTGACCCGGGAGGTCCGGGTGGTGGCGGCGCTGATCGAGACCGCCCCGGGCCGCTTCCTCGTCCAGCAGCGGCTGCCCGGCAAGAGTCGCGCGCTCCTCTGGGAGTTCCCGGGTGGCAAGGTGGAGCCCGGGGAGACCGACGCCGAGGCGCTGATCCGCGAGGCCCGCGAGGAGCTGGGGGTGGCGCTCGAGGTCGGTGAGGAACGCTTCCAGGTCCGCCACGCCTACCAGGACCTGACGGTGGACCTGCACCTCTACGCGGCGCGCATCCGGGCGGGCACCCCGGCGCCCCTCGGGGCCCATGCCCTGCGCGCGGCGACGCCGGGGGAGATGCTGGCCATGCCGTTCTGCGAGGCCGACCTCCCGCTCCTCCGCCAGCTCGCGTCGGAGGGCCAGGGCAGGCTGGGCGGGTGATCCGCCGGACCTTCCAGCTCGTCCCGGGCATCGGCCCCTGGCGGGAGAAGGACCTCTGGGCCCGGGGCCTCGAGACCTGGGACGCGGTGCGGACCGGCGGCGCGGCCGAGCTGGGACCCCGGCTCCACGCCGAGCTGCTCGCCGGCATCGACCGGGCGGAGGCATCGCTCGACCGGGGAGACCTCGGCGCGCTGGTCCGCGCGCTGCCGGCCCGGGAGCGCTGGCGGCTCTGGCCGCTGGTCGCCGACGAGGCGCTCTGCCTGGACATCGAGGCGGACGGGGTGGGGGAGCGGCAGCGGCCCACGGTGGCCGGCTGCCTCGACGTGGACACGCTGGTGACCTTCATCGACGGCCGGACCCTGGACGCGCTGCCGGAGCGGCTCGCCGGGCGGCGGGTCTGGGTGACGTTCAACGGCGCCTCCTTCGACCTGCCAGTCCTGCGGCACGCCTTCCCCGGGCTGCCCGAACCCGTGCTCCACCTGGATCTCAGGCCGCTCTGCCGGCGCGTCGGGCTCGGCGGGGGCCTCAAGTCGGTCGAGGACCGGCTAGGCATCGCCCGCCCGCCCCACCTGCGCGGGCGGAGCGGCATGGACGCGGTGCTGCTCTGGCGCGCGTACCACGCGACCGGCGACGTGGAGGCCCTGCGGTTCCTCGTCGAGTACAACCTGTACGACGCGTTCCAGCTCCGGGCGGTGGCGGACCACGCCTTCAACCGCGCCGCCGAGCGGCTCCACTGGCCCGACCGGGTGCAGCCCTGGGAACGGGGTGCCGTCCTCTACGACCTGAGCCGGCTTCTGCTCGCGCTCGAGCCGACGGCCCGGGACCAGGCCCGGGCCGAGGCGCTGCGCTCGGCCGACGTCTGATCGGCGGCGCACGAGGTCGACGGCTCGCACCCCTCGCCGGTCGGCTGCTACGCTCGGGAGCGCCTCCGGGGGGTTCCTGAGTCCCGTACCCGCCGCATCCCATTCCCCCCGACCTGCTCCCGCCCGCGCGGCGCTGAGCCGGCACCGAACGGAACTCATCGGCGAAAGAAGGCGAGGAGCCCCCATGCGCCTGGCTGCTGGAGCGGGCTGCGTCCGAGGGACGCACGTCTTCCGCTGGCCCTGGCCCGTGAGGTAGGCCACCGCCCGTCCACATGCCCCGTCGCGTCCTCGTCCTCGCCACCGTCGCTGCAGGTCTCGCCGTCGTCGCCCTCGAGCTGGTCATGCGGTGGGTGGCCGCACAGCCTCCCGAGGGTGCGCAGGTCATCCACCGCCTCGCCCGGAACCCGGGCGAGCCGCTTCCGACCCTCTGGCCCGTGCCGTCGTACCGGCTGGTGGACCAGGCCGGTCGGACCCGGACGCCGGACGAGCTGCGCGGGTCGGTGTGGATCGCCGACTTCATCTTCACCAGCTGCAAGAGCGTCTGCCCGGTGCTCTCGGCGAGGATGGTGCAGGTCCAGCGGGCCATCCAGGACCCGCGCCTGAAGTTCGTCAGCTTCTCGGTCGACCCCGAGCGCGACACGCCCGAGGCGCTCCGGGCCTACGCCGCGCGCTGGGCGCCGGACGAGTCGCGCTGGACGCTCCTCGCCACCACCAAGGAGAGCCTCGTGGACCTGGCGAAGGGGATGAAGACCTTCGTCGAGCGCCAGCCCGACCCCGACGCCACGCTCCACACCACCGAGATGTTCCTGGTCGACGCGCAGGGCCGCGTTCGCGGGCTGTACGGCACCGATGCCGACGCGTTTCCCCAGCTCATCCCGGATGCCCGGCGACTCCTCGGAGAGCTCGCGGGCGGCCCGCAGGCCAGCGCACCGGGCGAGGGCGCCGAGGCCGGGGACGGGACCACGCTCTACCGGCAGCTCGGCTGCGCCGGATGCCACGAGGTCCCCGCCATCGCCCCCTCGCTCGCCGGTCTCGCTGGCCGCACGGTCATGCTCGCCGACGGCCGCACGGCGCTGGCGAACGCCGAGTACCTCCGCGAGTCGCTCCTCGAGCCGGACGCCAAGGTCGTGGCGACGTACCCACCGTCGATGCCCAGCTACCGCGGCCACCTCTCGGAGGCCCAGGTGACGGCGCTGGTCCAGCACCTCCAGGGCTGGAAGGCGCCCCCGGAGTCCGGCGCCCCGGCGACCGTCGCCAGCGAGGGCGCGGCGGTGGACCCGGTCTGCGGCATGCAGGTTCACGCCGGACCGGACACCCCGCACGTCACCCACGACGGGCACACCGTGTACTTCTGCTCCGAGCACTGCCGGGAGCGGTTCGTCGCCAATCCGGGCGCCTTCGCCCGCTGACCGCCCCCACGTCAGTGCTGCCGGCGCTTCTTCCGGTGCGGAGGAGGGGGCTTCGGCCGCTCGCGCTCGCCGCTGGTCTGGAACTCGAGCCGCTGCTCGGGCACCTCCTTGCCGCTGCCGTCGTCGAACGTCGCGCCCGACTGCGCGTCGACGAGCACCGCGTACCGGTGGCCGGGCTCGAGCGGCTTGAGGAGATCGATGTGGTAGCGGAACGCGGTCGGGCTCTCCTCGGGCACGTCGTCCGACTCGAGCGCCCGGTCCGACTCGTCCAGCACCCGGATGCGCGCGTTGTGGAGCGGCCGGTTGCTCTCCACCAGGAGCTGCCGCGACGGTGAGACCACCGGGGTCTCCAGCCCGAGCAGGGCGTGGCGCTCGGTCCCGCCGTCCGGAAGGGTCGCCAGGAGATCCAGGGCCAGGGGCACCGTCGGCCCGGCATCGACCACGGCTGCCACCGGACCGGCGTCCGGCGCCGCAGGCTGGGTCCTCGGGCAGCCGGTGGCCACCAGCGCGAGCGCCCAGAGCCCCACCTTCCACGTGCGCATCGAGCCGTGGACGTTAGCTTGCCGGGCCATGGCGGACACGCTCCGGTTCAGGAACCTCGACGGGTCGGGCGCGGTCTCGTTCGGCCGCGTGCTGCGGTGGGCCCTGGTGGACCGGCTCGCGGGCCGGCGACGCCGGGCTCCTGCCCGGGCCCCGGTTCCAGAGGTCCGGGCCGACGCCGAGGCGCTGCGGAAGCCGCCGCTCGATGGACTGAGGGTCACCTGGCTCGGACACGCGAGCTGGCTCGTCCAGGGCGCCAGCACCTCGGTGCTCATCGACCCGGCCCTCGGCCCCCGCATCTCCGGGGTCATCCCCCGGAATGCCGGGCCCGGGCTCGCGGTGGACGCGCTCCCGCGCATCGACGCCTCGCTGGTCACCCACAACCACTACGACCACCTGGACCTCCCCACGCTCCGGGCGGTCGGCGCACCGGTCGTCGCCGGGCTGGGCACGCGGCCGAACCTGCGCGGCCTTCCCTGCAGCGAGCTGGGCTGGTGGGACCGCCAGCACGTGGGAGGCCTGCAGATCACCTTCGTGCCGAGCCAGCACTGGAGCCGGCGCGGCGTGGCGGACATCAACCGGGCGCTGTGGGGCGGCTTCGTGGTCGAGGGCGGCGGCGCGCGCGTCTACCATGCCGGCGACACCGCGTACTTCGGCGGGTTCAAGGAGCTCGGCCAGCGCTTCCCCGCGCTCGACGCCGCGCTCCTCCCCATCGGCGCCTACGACCCGGAGTGGTTCATGCGGCCGCAGCACATGAACCCCGAGGACGCGGTCCAGGCCTTCGTCGATCTCGGCGCGCGGCGGCTGGTGGCGATGCACTGGGGGACCTTCAAGCTCACCGACGAGCCGCTCGACGAGCCGCCGAAGCGTCTCCGCGCCGCCTGGGAGCGACGCGGGCTTCCCGAGGACGCGCTCGCCATCCCGGCCATCGGCGAGTCGCTGGAGCTCCCCGGAGGCGAGGCGACGGTCGTGGAGGCCGGGAGCGGCAGCGGGGCGCCGCCCGGGGCTCAGGCGGCCGACTGACCGACCTGCTGTGCGAGGTGGACCAGGTCGACGACCGAGGCGGCGCCCAGCTTCTGCATCACCCGGCCGCGGTGGACCTTGATGGTCTTCTCGGTCGTCCCGAGCTCGGCGGCGATGCGCTTGTTCGGCCTTCCGAGCGCGACCAGCCCGAACACCTCCCGCTCGCGCGGGGTCAGGGACGAGAGCCGACGCGACGCCGCCTCGATCGCCGCCCGGGCCTCTCTCCACGCTCGCCCACGCGCCACCGCCCGGATGACCGCGTCGAGGAGCGGCCCGTCCGCGACGGGCTTCTCGAGGAAGTCGATCGCGCCGTACTTCATCGCCTGAACGCAGCTCCTGCACGTCCGCCTCCCCGCTGACGAAGACGACGGGAAGACGCCCTGCGCGCTGCTGGATGACCGGGAGCAGGTCCAGCCCGGTGCACTCGTCGAGCCAGAGATCGAGGATCAGACAGTCGGGCCGCTCGAGCTCGAGCCGCTGGAGCAGGTCGGTGGAAGAGTGCAGCGAGACCACATGGAGAGCGGCCGAGTGGAGAAGCCGGGCGAGCGCGGCATTGACCGCGCGGTCGTCATCGACGACCCACACGACCGGTGTACCGTCCGGAAGCTGACCTTGGAGCGGCATCGTCGGACACTTAACAGGGGGTGAAGTGTTCGATGCCATGCAATTGCCAGCCGTAGCGCGGTGCGTCAATAAGAAACCCTATCACGCGCGGTCACCAGCCATCGGGGCGCTCATCCTCGGGGCTTGCGATTCCTCGAACCCACGGCGAAATCTGGGGCCGCCGGTCGCCGCGCCCAGGGGGAGCTCGGTGGACCGGTCCCGCTGCCTGGCCTCACCCCCTGACCGGAGGGTCCGATGATTCACGAGCTCGCGCGCAACTGGGGCTGGATCGCGCTGCGCGGCGCCCTGGCGCTGGTGTTCGGGGTGGTCGCCATCGCCTCGCCCGTCTCCGCCTTCGCGGCCATCGTCCTGCTGTTCGGGGCCTACGCCTTCGCCGACGGGGTCTTCGCCCTGGTGGCGCTCTTCCGCGGCGCGGCCCGGGACCGCTTCTGGGTGCTGGTGCTGGAGGCGGTGGTGGGCATCGGCATCGGCATCCTGACCATCGCCCGGCCGGCGGCCACCGCGCTGGCGCTGCTCTACTACGTGGGCATCTGGGCGATCCTGACCGGCATCCTCGAGCTGGTGGCGGCGATCCGGCTCCGGAAGGAGATCACCGGCGAGTTCTGGCTCGGGCTCGCAGGGGTGCTGTCCATCGTGTTCGGGGTGCTCCTCTTCGCCACCCCGGGCGCGGCGGCGCTTGCGCTCGCGGTCTGGATCGGCGCGTACGCCATCGTCTTCGGAGTCGCGCTGCTCCTGCTCGCGTTCCGGCTCCGGCGCTTCCACGAGGGCCACCCGGGCGCGGGCCAGACCCCGGCGAGCGCGACCCGCTGAGCCGACACCGGCTGCCGCGCTAGCCGACGTGCTCCCGGAGGAAGGCGAGCGTCCGCTCCCGCGCCAGCGCGGCGCTCCTCGGCTCGTGGCTCTTCCGCTCGTCGCAGCTGAAGCCATGGCCGGCGCCCGGGTACGTATGGACGGTCGCGCCCGGGACTGCGCGGCGGATCTTCTCCACGTCGGCCAGCGGGATTCCCGCGTCCTCCTCGCCGAAGTGGAGCATCACCGGCACCCGGGGAGGCTGGTCGAGCCGCCCGGCGATCTGCCCGCCGTAGTAGCCCACCGCGCAGGACAGCCCCTGGAGGCGGCCCGCGCTCAGGAAGGCCAGCGAGCCTCCCCAGCAGTAGCCGACCACACCCACCCGGCCCGCCTCCGCGGCCGCGTTCACCGTGGCCTGGATGTCGGCCAGGGGCGTGTCCCAGCCGACCTGGGCCACGAACGGCCGCCCCTCGGCGATGCCCGCCGCGTCGTACCCCAGCTCCACCCCGGGACGGACCCGGTCGAACAGCGCCGGGGCGAGGGCGAGGTAGCCGTCCCTGGCGAAGCCGTCCGCCACCGAGCGGATGTGGTGGTTGACGCCGAAGATCTCCTGGACGACGACCACCGCCCCGCGCGGGCTCCCCGGCGGCTCCGCCCGGTAGACCGAGAAGCGCGTGCCGTCGGCCGAGGTGAGCTGCGTGGGAGGAGTCATGGGGGCGGGCTCGCGGTCTCCATCGCGCGGGTGGCCGCCTCGAGCGCCAGAGCGAAGTTCTGCCAGGGACGCCCCGTCGCCCGGTGCATCCCGATGGTGCAGGGATGGTTGGAGATCAGGTACGCGTCGAAGCTCCGCTCCGCGATCTCCGCCGCCTCGGCCCTCGTCGCCGAGGCCGTCAGCTCGGGGTGGAGGAAGCCCCGGTCCCCGGCGAAGCCGCAGCACCCGGCCCGGTCGGGGACCACCACCTCGTCGGCGACGAAGCGGCCGATGGCGACGAGCTTCGGCGTCAGCCCCATCTCCACCACCGAGCAGACCGGATGGACGCAGGCCGAGGCGACCCGGCGCTCCGCCCGGAGCCGGGGGATCAGCGTGTCGTGGACGAACTCGACCGAGTCGAGGATGCGCAGGCGGTCGAACCGCTCCTGATTCACCGGGGTGAGCGAGGCGCGCGCCCCCCGGAGCCCGTGCGTGCACGAGCTCCCCTCGACCACCACCGGCAGCCGGCCCTCCCCGGTCCAGCGCCACAGGCGCTCCACCGTGGCGTTGCTCATCGCGAAGTCTCCGTCGACGTATCCCTTCGAGTGCCACGGCGTGCTGCAGCAGGCGCCGGCGATGTCCTCGGGGATGTGGACCGGCACCCCGGCACGGCGGGCCAGCGCCACCAGCGCCTCGGGGATGGTGGGCCGCGCGGGCTCGCCCTCGACCGGACCGAACATCCGGAGCATGCAGGCGGGGAAGTAGACGGCCTGCGCGCCCTCCGCAGGCGTGCGCGGCAGGGGCGCCGCGGCGCGGGGGATGTCCCTGCTCCAGCGGGGGACCAGGTCCTCGCCGAGCACCGTGCGGAGCGCGCCGGTCAGCGCACCGACCGCGCGATGGCCCACCACGGAGGCGAGCGCGTGCCCCGCGGCCAGCCCCGCCCGGGCCATCCGCTCGCTGGTGCGGGCTCCGGTGGCGGCGGCACGGCCTGCGCTCCGGCCGAACGCGGAATGCCGCTCCGCCCGGAAGCGCTTCACCAGCGCGCCGGTGTCGATCGAGACCGGGCAGCGCGTCTGGCACATGCCGTCGCCGGCGCAGGTGTCGAGCCCCGCGTACTGGTAGTCCCGCCGGAGCTCCTCGGCGAGCGTCCCGGATGTCTGCCGCTCCAGCTCGCGGCGAACCACGATCCGCTGGCGCGGGGTGAGCGTCAGCTCGCGACTCGGGCAGACCGGCTCGCAGAAGCCACACTCGATGCACATGTCGGCCTCGCGCTCGATCGAGGGCAGCGACTTGAGGTGCTCGAGGTGCGCCTTCGGGCCGGTGGGGACGATCACCCCGGGGTTGAGAAGATTCTGCGGGTCCACCAGCGCCTTGAGCCGCCGCATGATGGCCAGCCCCTCGGGTCCCCACTCGGTCTCCACGAACGGCGCCATGTTGCGGCCGGTGCCATGCTCGGCCTTGAGCGCGCCGTCGTACTTGCGGACCACCAGCGGCACGAGGGCGTCGATGAAGCGCGCGTACTGGTCCACCGCGGCCTGGTCGTTGAAGGACTGGGTGATGACGAAGTGCAGGTTCCCGTCTTTGGCGTGGCCGAAGATGATCGCGTTGTCGTAGCCGTGCGCGCGGAAGAGCCCCTGGAGGTCCACCGCCGCGTCCGCGAGGTGGGGGATGGGGAAGCACACGTCCTCGATCAGGACCGTGGTGCCGCTCCTCCGGACGCCGCCCACCGTGGGGAACAGGCCCTCGCGCACCCGCCAGAAGTGCGTCTGCAGCTCGGGATCCTGGCTGAACTCCCCCGGCACGACCAGCGGCAGCCGGCGCGTCACCGCCTCGGCGGCCTGCATCAGCGAGGGAAGCTCGGACTCCTTCCCGGTCTGAAACTCGCAGAGCAGCGCTGCCGGTGCGGCGCCCAGGTGCCCGAGGTCCGACGGCATCCCGGGCTTCCCCGCGGCGGCGCGGAGGCTGGCCGCGTCCAGCAGCTCCAGCGCCCGCGCGCCGGCGTCGCGGAACGGGGCGATGGCCGCGCAGGCGTCGTGGATGTCGCCGAAGAAGAGCAGCCCCGTCGACTTGTGGGGGAGCACCGGCACCGTGTCCAGCACCGCCTCGGCGATGAAGGCCAGCGTCCCCTCCGAGCCGACGAGGAGGTGGGCGAAGAGGTCCACCGGCCGGTCGTAGTCGAGGAAGGCGTTGAGCTGGTACCCGGTGGTGTTCTTCATCCGGTACTTCGCCCGGATGCGCTCCGCCAGCCCGGGCCGCGAGCGCACCTCGTCGCGGAGCGTGAGCAGGCCCTGGTGGAGCGCCGGCTCGCGTGCGCGGAGCTGGGCGTCGGCGTCGTCGGCGGCGGTGTCGATGCGGGTGCCGGAGGGGAGGACGAAGGTCAGCGAGCGGAGCGTGTGGTAGCTGTTCTGCTCCACGCCGCAGCACATCCCGCTGCTGTTGTTGGCCAGGATGCCCCCCAGGGTGCAGGAGCGGATGCTCGCCGGGTCCGGTCCGATCTTCCGTCCGAAGGGCCGGAGCAGCGCGTTGAGGTGGTCGCCGATCATCCCCGGCCGGGCCCGGATGCGGAGCCCGCCGTCCTCCACCCGGGCCCACCGCCAGTGGCGCGCCACCTCGACCAGGAGCCCGTCCGACAGCGACTGCCCGGAGAGGCTGGTTCCGGCAGCGCGGAAGGTGAGGGGGATGTTCCGGGCGCGGCTCAGGGCGAAGAGTCGCTGCACCTCCTCCACCGAGCCGGCGAGCACCACCGCCTCGGGGAGCAGCCGGTAGAAGCTCGCGTCCGAGGCGAAGGCGACCCGATCCAGGGCGCGGGTGAGGACCCGGTCCGGTGACACGCAGCGGGCGAGCTCCTCCACCAGGTCCCGCACCGGGGGTAGCAACTGCGTGGAATCGGCGGCCATGGGGCGCAATCAAAGCGATCCCGGTGGCTCCTGGCGAGGTTCTCGCAAGCACCTGGCGTCCGGAGCTGCCGGGGCCCGCGGGGGCGCACCTTTTGCGCGAAACCGCCCCCCGGCGCGCGAAAGCCGTGGCACACACCCCGACAGGAGGCATCCTCCGATGACCACCCCCGCCATTCGCCGCATCCGGCCCTCCAGCCCCCGCCGGACCGCGGCGCGGCCCCCCCGTGCGCGGGGCACGACCCGTGGCCGCCGGCTGGTGTTCCGGTTCGATCAGCTGCCCGAGGTGAAGCGGACGGCGAAGACCTGGGACGAGATCAAGGCCCTCCTCGGCGGCAAGGGCGCCAACCTCGCGGAGATGACCCGGCTCGGGCTCCCGGTTCCGCCCGGCTTCACCCTCACCACCGAGGCATGTCGGGCCTATCTCCGGTCGGGCGCGTGGCCGAAGGGGCTCTGGGACGACGAGGTCGCCGCGCTCCGCGAGCTCGAGGTGCGGACCGGGAAGCGGTTCGGCGACCGGGCGAACCCGCTGCTGGTCTCCTGCCGCTCGGGCGCCAAGTTCTCCATGCCGGGGATGATGGACACCGTCCTCAACATCGGCCTGAACGCCGAGACGGTGGAGGGCCTGGCGGGGCTCACCGGGGACGCGCGGTTCGCCTGGGACGCGTACCGCCGGCTCGTCCAGATGTACGGCACCGTGGTGCTTGACGTCCGCGACGAGCCGTTCGAGCAGGTGCTGGCCGAGTGGCGCGCCCGCCGGAAGGTTGAGAACGACGCCGACCTCGGGGACGACGACCTCCGTGCCATCACCGGACGGTTCCGGGAGATCGTGAAGGAGCAGTCCGGCCGCGAGTTCCCGGACGATCCGCTGGAGCAGCTGCGGCTGGCGACCGAGGCGGTGTTCCGCTCCTGGCAGGGCAAGCGCGCCCAGGACTACCGGCGCGCCGCGGGCATCCCCGACGACCTGGGGACGGCGGTGAACATCGTGGCCATGGTCTTCGGGAACATGGGCCGCGACTCGGCCACCGGCGTGGCCACCACCCGGAACGTCTCCACCGGCGAGAACGCGCTCGAGGGCGACTACCTGATCAACGCCCAGGGCGAGGACGTGGTCGCTGGCATCCGCGCCACCCAGCCCATCGCCCGGCTGGCGGAGGAGATGCCCGAGGCCTTCACCGAGCTGCAGCGCATCGCCCGGCTGCTGGAGAAGCACTACCGCGAGGTGCAGGACATCGAGTTCACGGTGGAGCAGGGCACCCTCTGGATGCTCCAGACCCGCGACGCCAAGCGCACCGCCCAGGCCGCGGTGAAGATTGCGCTGGACCTGGCGAAGGAGCGCCTCATCACCCGCCAGGAGGCGGTGCTGCGGGTGACCCCCGAGCACGTGGAATTCTTCCTCCACCCGCAGTTCGCTCCGGAGTCGATGCGCGCCGCCCGGAGCGAGCGGCGGCTTCTGGCGAGCGGCCTCAACGTCTCGCCGGGCGCCGCGGTGGGCCAGCTGGCCTTCGACGCCGACACCGCCGAGCGCTGGGCGAAGGAGAAGAAGGCGGTGGTGATGATCCGCGCCGAGACCAAGCCGGACGACGTGCACGGCATGCTCGCCGCGCGCGGCATCCTCACCAGCCGGGGCGGGCGCACCAGCCACGCGGCGCTGGTGGCCCGGCAGTTCGGCAAGCCGGCGGTGGTGGGGGTGATGGCCCTGGACGTGGACGCGGAGAAGCGGGAGGCCACCATCAAGCGCTCGTCGGTGGTGCTCCGCGAGGGCGACTGGGTGTCCATCGACGGGACCACCGGCGAGGTGTTCCTCGGCCAGGTGGAGACGATGCAGCCCTCGCTGGAGGATCCGGCGCTCATCGAGCTGCTCGGCTGGGCGGACCGGTTCCGCCGCCTCGGGGTGTGGGCCAACGCCGATTACCCGCGTGACGCCGAGCGGGCGCGGGCGCTCGGCGCGGAGGGCATCGGCCTGTGCCGGACCGAGCACATGTTCTTCGAGACCGAGCGGCTACCGCTGGTGCAGAAGCTCATCCTCTCCCGCTCCGAGGACGAGCAGCGCGAGGTGCTGGCCAAGCTGCTGCCGCTGCAGCGCGCGGACTTCGAGGGGCTGTTCAGGGCGATGGACGGGCTGCCGGTCACCATCCGGCTGCTCGATCCGCCGCTGCACGAGTTCCTGCCGGCGCACGAGACGCTCCTGAAGGAGGTCACCGAGCTGGAGACCCGGCTCGAGCTGAAGTCCGGCAACGCGCAAGATCAGACCGCGGCGCTCAAGGGCAAGCGGACGATGCTGGGCGCGGTGGAGCGGCTGCGCGAGATGAACCCGATGCTCGGGCTCCGTGGCGTCCGCCTCGGCATCCACATGCCGTTGCTGGTCCGGATGCAGGTGAGGGCCATCTTCGAGGCGGCGTGCAACTGCGCCGAGGCGGGCATCGACGTCTACCCGAAGATCATGATCCCCCTGGTCACCCACGGGAACGAGCTGCGGTTCGAGCAGCGGGCCCTGGAGGAGGAGGCCAAGCGGGTGATGGCCGAGCGGAAGCGGAAGGTGCGCTACCAGTTCGGGACGATGATCGAGATCCCCCGCGCGGCGCTGACCGCGGACGAGATCGCGTCCCTGGCGCAGTTCTTCTCCTTCGGGACCAACGACCTGACCCAGACCACGTTCGGCATCTCCCGCGACGACGCCGAGACCAGCTTCCTCGCCGAGTACCTCACCCAGGGGATCCTCCCGGAGAACCCCTTCGACCACATCGACGAGGGGGGGGTGGGGCGGCTGATGGAGATGGCGGTCCGGCTCGGGCGCAAGACCCGGCCCGGGCCTGAACATCGGCATCTGCGGCGAGCACGGCGGCGACCCGAAGAGCATCGCCTTCTGCCACCGGCTCGGCCTGGACTACGTGTCCTGCTCGCCGTTCCGGGTGCCGGTGGCCCGTCTGGCCGCGGCGCACGCGGCGCTCCGGGAGGGGAAGCGGACCGCACGCTGACCCCGGGTCGGGCCTCGTCTCCTTCAGCGAGGAGGCAGCGTGGGGTCCGGCACCCGGCCCGGATCGCTCGGCGGACGCACCGGGGTGTACGGGGCCGTGGGGTAGGGGTTCCCGCACTGGCAGACCCGGCAGCCACGCGCGCTGTCCCGGGTGCAGTCGGGCGTGGTGGCGCAGCGCATCCCCTGCGACTCGGGGCAGAGGTCCTTGTCGTTCATCGCGCACGCCGGAGCGAGCGCGAGGGCGAGGGCGAGCAGGGTGGGGCGCATGTCGCCCGCACCCTACCGCCCGGGGCTGCTCCTCAGCGCGAGGAGACCTGCTTCCCCACCCAGAGGCTCTTCGGCATCATGCAGTGCACGCCCTTGCGGACGTCCACCACCTGGCTCACCCGGCAGTCCCCGGCGAGGGCGGTCAAGCGAGTAGGCCTCCTCGCGGGTCAGCCCCTTGGTGGTGCTGAGGAAGTCGACCATCTCGGCGATGGCGTTGTTCATCGCCTTGCCCAGGTCCTCGTCGAAGCCCACGGTGATCCAGTGGGTCTTGGTCTCGATCCGGGGCCAGGTGAGTTTGAGATCTTTGCGGACGATGGGCTGGATCTCGATGTCCTCGAACGAGCACTCCATCGCGGTGAGGTTCACCTCGCCGTTGCCCTGGGCGCAGTGCGAGTCGCCGGTCCAGATGAGCCCGCCCTCGAGGAACACCGGGATGAAGATGGTGGACCCGGCGGTCAGCTCGTTGATGTCCATGTTGGAGCCGTTCTTCCAGGGCCGGAGCGTGCTCACCGGCGCCATGGGGTCCTTGGCGCCGCCCTTGCGCGGCGAGGGGTCGTCCGGGTCGATGCCCACCGCGAGCGTGCCGGGGAAGGGCCTGATGGGGATCTGGATGCCGGGCTTGAACTCGGCGGTGCCCTTCTTCGGGTCGATGTCGAAGTAGTGGACGTAGCCCTCGGGGAACTGCGAGGCCAGCGCGCCGATGGTGGGGAACTCCTTGCCCGGGAGGTTGAAGTTCGTCCCGAGCTTCTTGGGGACGATCTTCCGGATCCGGATCTCCATCACGTCGCCCGGCATCGCGCCCTTCACGTAGATGGGGCCGGTGAGCGAGTGCGGGCCGCCGCCGGGGTTCGCCTTCCGGAGCTCGACGATCTTCTCCATCGTCGTGCCCTTCTGGATCTGATCCCTGGCGTGCATCAGCGTCTCGATGGAGACGATGTCGCCGGACTCGATGGTCAGCTTGGGAGGCTCCTTCGGGTCCAGCCATCCCCACTGCACGGTGTCCGGCGTGGCCTTCAGCCGGTACACCTTGGGTCCCGCGGCGTGTGCCGCCGCGGCGGAGAGCACGGCAGCGCCGAGCAGCAGCTGGCGCACGACCTTCTTCGACATGGTTCGTTTCCCCTCGTCTCTGGTGCCTGGATGGCAGCGCGGTGGAGGGTAGGTGTCGCAGACACAGCGCGTCAAACCGACCGGTCGGTAACCCCGCAACTCTCTGGAATT
>CAVZMH010000010.1:0-63838 GCA_963776345.1 uncultured delta proteobacterium
CGCCGGCTCCGGGGACTTCCGGGTGCCGCGAGGATCCCGCACACTCGCGGGAGGGCTCGATGAAGGTCCAGGACACAGGTGACGCGCGGGCGAGCCGATCACGCCGGCGTCGCGTCCTTCTCCGGCCACCGACGAGCGCCGACCAGCGGGAATTTCTCGCGCTCGCCCGAGCCAGCCGGAAGCTCCACCGGCCCTGGGTGTATCCTCCCGAGACCGCGGCCGCGTTCCGGAGCTACCTGCGCTGGAGCCGGGCGAAGACGTTCAGGGGGTTGCTCGCGGTGCGGAGGGAAGACGGGGCCATCGTCGGCGCCTTCAAACTCTCGCAGATCTTCCACGGAGATTTCCGGAACGCCTACCTCGGCTACTGGGTCGGCGCGCCCTTCGCCGGTCAGGGCTACATGACGGAGGCGATGGCGCTGCTCTTGAGCCATGCGTTCCGGACGCTGAAGCTCCACCGGGTGGAGGCCAACGTGCAGCCCGGAAACAGGCGCTCGGCGGAGTTGCTCCAGCCGCACCGGTTTCCGGAAGGAGGGGTTCTCACCCCGCTACCTCAAGGTGGGAGGCCGCTGGCGTGACCACGACCGGTGGGCCATCACCGCCGAGGACGTCCGCTCGGTCAGCGGTCCCAGCGATGGAACGGGTCGGGCCCCTTGGCCCGGTCGATCTCCGTCGCGCTGACCGCCGCTTCCAGCACTCCCCGCTTGGGGGGCGGCTTGGAGAGCGCGGTCCGCACGTCGCCCTCGAAGCGGACCTTCCCGGTGGCCACCTCACGGAGCGCGACCACCGCCGACTTGTTGCGCTGGGTCTGGACCAGGGGCGTGGCGCCGGACGCGAGCTGCCGGGCGCGGCGCGTGGCCAGGATGCAGAGGGCGAAGCGGTTGTCGACGAACTCGACACAGTCCTCGACGGTGATGCGAGCCATGGAAACCTCGGTGCTGGACGGATGCGGCGAGACCGTCCTGCGGGTCCGAAGCGTCCTCGAGGCTCCAGGTGCAGGTGCGACACGGCGGCGCTGATCCATCGAGTATCAGGCCCGGCGAATCGCGGCAACCAGGGGCGCCCCGAGCGCGTGGCGGCCCGCAACGCCACCTGCTCCGGTGTGGTACACGCTCCCGGAGACTTCTCGCCCTGGATCACCAGGCCACCCGAGGTCGGGAGCTCGAATGCCTCCTCCGGCCGGGGACCCCAGTCAGGCTCACGCCCTCAGCGCGCGCTGCGCTCATCTGCGCCAGCGCAATCCCCTTCGCTCCGACGCGCTCCTGGTCTGCGCCTGGCCGGGCTGCCCGGAGGGCACGCTCCACTGCGCGATCCAGGTCTGCGTCGAGGCGGCCTCACCGTGGCGCCGGGAGGTGCTGGTGGAGCTCGAGCGCGAGTCGATGCCGCGAGGGGAGCGGTTCACCTTCCGCTGGAAGAGCGCGCCCTGACGGCGGCTCTGACCGAACAATTCGCTTTCCGTCCGGGGGCCTGTTAGACAAGTCCCTTCGCGAGGGGCTGCTCTTGCGAGCTCCCGCGCCGTGCTGGTGCGTGTGTTATTCGTCCGGCCGGTCTTCCCTGCTCGACAGAAGGTAGTTCTCAGACGTGTCCACAGAGCCAGTCTCTGCTCCCGATTTCCATACCCTGGGTCTGTCGCCCGCCGCGCTTCGCGCGGTGAGCGCGGCCGGGTTCACTTCTCCCACCCCGATCCAGAGCAAGGCGATCCCGCCTGCGCTGTCCGGGTCCGACGTCATCGGCTGCGCCGCCACCGGGACCGGCAAGACCGCGGCGTACCTCCTTCCGGTGATCGAGCGGCTGGCCGGAAAGACCGGCACCCGGGCGCTGGTCCTCGCCCCCACCCGTGAGCTGGCGCTGCAGATCGCGCAGGCGGTCGACACCCTCGGCCGCGAGGCGCGGATGCGCGCCGCGGTGGTCATCGGCGGCGTGGCCCAGGAAGGTCAGCGTCAGGCGCTCCGCGAGCGCCGGCCGATCCTCATCGCCACCCCCGGCCGGCTGGTCGATCACCTCGAGTCGGGAACCGCTCGTCTCGACGACATCGAGATGCTGGTGCTCGACGAGGCCGACCGGATGCTGGACATGGGCTTCGCTCCCCAGCTCCGCCGGGTGATGGCCCGCCTGCCGGCGAAGCGCCAGTCGCTGCTCTTCTCCGCCACCATGGCCGGCGAGGTCGCCGAGTTCGCCAAGAAGCACCTGCGCTCCCCGGTCCGGGTGGAGGTGGCCCGTTCCGGCACCGTCCCGGCGCGGGCGACGCAGCTCGCCTACCGCGTCGGGCAGACCGAGAAGAACGCGCTGCTGGAAGCGCTCCTCCGCGGTTCCGACGACAGCACGCTGGTCTTCGTGCGTACCCGGCGCCGCGCGGACAAGGTCGCTCGCTCGCTCGAGCGGTCCGGACACAAGATCGACCGTATCCACTCCGACCGTTCCCAGGCCCAGCGCCAGCGGGCGCTGGAGAGCTTCCGCCGCGGGCAGGTCCGGGTGCTGGTCGCCACGGACATCGCGGCGCGGGGAATCGACGTCGCGGACATCGGCCACGTCGTCAACTACGACCTCCCGCACGTCGCCGAGGACTATGTGCACCGCATCGGACGGACGGCCCGTGCCTCCGCCAGCGGGCGCGCCTCGAGCTTCGTCGCCCCCGACGAGGCGCCGCTCCTCCAGGCCATCGAGCGTCTGATGCGGACCCGCGTCCCCGAGGGCCGCGTTCCGCGGGACGAGCCCGCCTTCCAGGAAGCGGTGGAGACCAGCGAGGCCCGGAAGCACGCTCCCGGCCCCCGGCAGCCCGGACACGGCGTCTCCTCGCGTCCGGCTGGTCAGGCGCCCGGGCGGCATGCCCGGACCCACGGACGTGGCGCGGTCTTCTCCGGCGGCCCGTCGCGCAAGAGCGCAAACCGTCGGCCCGCCGCCGCGACCCGCTGGTCGTAGGCGCGCTCTCTCGAGTGGGGCATCCTCCATTCACGGATGCCCCGGCCGTGGTCGGCGCCCGAGGGCTCTGGGAAGCCTAGAGCTCGACCTCAGCGGTAGACGAGCACCGGCACCTTGCTGTGGGTGAGGACCTTGGTGGTCTCGCTCCCGAGGATCAGCCCGGCCACGCCGCGCCGCCCGTGCGAGGCCATGAACACCAGGTCGCAGCCGCGCTCCTTCGCCGCGGCGATGATCGCCTCGAACGGGTGCGCGTTCACCACCCGGACGGTCTCCACGGGAGTACCGATCGCGGTGGCGGTGGTCTTCACCCGCTCCAGCGTCTTCTCCGCGCGGGCGGCCTGCGCCTTCTCGTACTCGGGCTCGGTGGTGACCAGCATCATCGGCTCGGTCGCGATGAACTGGAACGGCGGGGTCACAGTGAGAACCGTCACCTTCGCGTCGAGCGCCCTGGCCAGCGTGAGCCCGGCGGCCTCGGCCTTCGCGGACAGCTCCGACCCGTCGGTCGGGATCAGCACGTGCTTGTACATGACGACCTCCTCGTCGGATGTGCCGTATCGCACCGCGCAACGGACGCAAGGTGCCCTCCGGGCTTACGGCCGCGGTTCGCGCAGACTTTGCGCGTCGACGGGCCTGAGTCACGTGGTTACGGTGGCGCCATGGCGGCGGCGCTCGTCCCGGGCAGCAAGGCGGTACTCCCTCTGGAGGGACTCGGCGCCCTGGTGACCGCGCTCGGCGCCGCCGGCTGGGAAGTCTGGGGCCCCACGGTGCGCGAGGAGGCCATTGTCCTCGGCCGCATCTCGTCGGTCGACGACCTCCCGCGCGGCGTGGGCGACGAGCAGGCCCCGGGCCACTACCGGCTCCGCCGGCGCGAGGACGGCGCGCTCTTCGGGTACGCCGCCTCGCCGCACTCGCCCAAGAAGGAGCTGCTCCCGCCGCGCGTCCCGCTCTACAGCATCCGGAAGAACGGCCAGGACCTCGAGGTGCAGCCTCCGCCGACGCCCGAGCGAAAGCTGGCGCTGCTCGGGGCCCGCGCCTGCGAGCTGGCGGCCATCGGCATCACCGACAAGGTCCTCTCGGCCGGCCCGTACGCGGACGGCGACTACACGGCGCGCCGCGCGCGGCTCTTGGTCATCGCCGTGCACTGCGGCTCGCCCGCCGGGACCTGCTTCTGCGTGTCGATGCAGACCGGCCCGCGGGCCCGTGGCGGATTCGACCTGGCGCTCACCGAGCTGCTGGAGCCCAAGCACCGCTTCCTGCTCGAGGTGGGCACCGAGCGCGGTGCGGCGGTGCTCGAGGGCATCGCCACCGGCCCGGCGACGCCCGCGGACCTCGAGGCCGACGGCGAGGTCACCGCCCGCGCCGAGCGCTCCATGGGGCGAACGCTCGACACCCAGGGCCTCCCCGAGCTGCTGATGGCCAACCTCGAGCATCGGCGCTGGGACCAGGTCGCCGCGCGGTGCATCGGCTGCGCCAACTGCACCCTCTCCTGCCCCACCTGCTTCTGCACCAGCACCGAGGACGTCACCGACCTCTCGGGGGCGGTGGCCACGCGCACCCGGCGCTGGGATTCGTGCTTCGCGGCGGACTTCGGCTACGTCGTGGGCGGCAACGCGCGCCCGACGCTGAGGTCGCGCTACCGCCAGTGGCTGACCCACAAGCTCGCGACGTGGCACACGCAGTTCGGAAGCTCCGGCTGCGTGGGCTGCGGCCGCTGCATCACCTGGTGCCCGGTGGGCATCGACCTCACCGAGGAGGCCTCGGCCATCCGGAGGGACCCCGCATGAACGACCTCGAGCAGTTGCTCCGGACCCACCCCTTCTGCCGCGGCCTCGCCGAGGAGCACCTGGCGACGCTGGTGGGCTGCACCACCAACGTGCGCTTCCGCTCGGGCGAGTACCTGATGCGCGAGGGGGAGTCGGAGGACCGGCTCTACCTCCTGCGCCAGGGCCGCGTGGGCCTCGAGCTCCGCCAGGCCGGGGGCGAGTCGGTCTGCCTGGAGACGCTCGCCGGCGGCGACGTGCTCGGCGTCTCGCTCCTGACGCCGCACGCCGCCCACCTCGACTGCCGGGCCCAGGAGACGGTGCTGGCCCTGGGCATCGACAACGGATGCCTGATCCAGAAGATGAACGCCGATCCACGGCTCGGCTACGCGATCAGCATGCGATTGCTCGAGAACACCTACCAGCGGCTGTCGAGGCACCGGCTGCAGTCGCTCGACGTGTACCGATGAACGCTGCCGCGCCCTACCTTCCGACCCCGATGCGCATCCGCCACGCGGCGCGCGAGCTCCCGGGCGTCTTCACCTTCCGCTTCGACGTGCCGGGCGGGTTCGCCTTCCGGCCGGGGCAGTTCAACATGCTGTACGTGCACGGGGTGGGCGAGGTGCCCATCTCCATCTCCGGCGACCCCACCGTGCCCGGGGAGCTGGTGCACACCGTCCGCGCCGTCGGCACCGTCACCCGGGCGATGGAGCCGCTGGAGGCCGGAGGCATGCTCGGCATCCGCGGCCCGTACGGGAGCGCCTGGCCCATCGAGGAGATGCGGGGGCGGGACGTGGTCTTCGTGGCCGGCGGGCTGGGGCTCGCGCCGCTCCGGCCGGCCATCCTCGGCGTCCTCGCCCAGCGCGAGCACTACGGCGCGGTCACCCTCCTCTACGGGGCGCGCTCGCCGACCGAGCTGCTCTTCCACCACGACCTCACGAAGTGGCGCGGCCGGTTCGACCTGCGGGTGGAGGCCATCGTCGACCGCGCGGGTCGCGACTGGCGCGGGCCGGTGGGCGTGGTGACCAAGCTGGTCAGCGACGCGGCGATCGACCCGGACGACGCGGTGCTGGTCTGCGGCCCGGAGGTGATGATGCGCTTCGTGGTGGGCGAGCTCCGCCGCCGCGAGATCCCCGACTCCTCCATCTGGGTGTCGCTGGAGCGGAGCATGAAGTGCGGCGTGGGCCTGTGCGGCCACTGCCAGGTGGGCACCACCTTCGTCTGCAAGGATGGCCCGGTCTACCGGTTCGACCGGGTGGCCCCGCTGTTCTTCGCCCGGGAGCTCTGAGCCGTGGCCCGCCCCAAGCTCGCCGTCTTCAAGTTCGCCTCCTGCGATGGATGCCAGCTCAGCCTGCTGGACTGCGAGGACGCGCTGCTCGAGGTCGCCGGCGCGGTGGACATCGCGCACTTCCTCGAGGCGAGCTCGCACGTGGAGCCCGGGCCCTACGACCTGACGCTGGTGGAGGGGTCGATCACCACCGCCCACGACGCGGAGCGGATCCAGGAGATCCGGGCCCAGAGCAAGATGCTGGTCACCATCGGCGCCTGCGCCACGGCCGGAGGGATCCAGGCGCTGCGGAACTTCCGCGACCATCCGGAGATGGTGCGGGTGGTCTACGCCCGGCCCGAGTACGTGAGCTCGCTCGCCACGTCCACGCCCATCTCCGCCCACGTGAAGGTGGACTTCGAGCTCCGCGGCTGCCCGGTGGACAAGGGCCAGCTCCTGGAGGTCATCTCCGCGTCTCTCCACGGCCGGAGGCCAGCGGTGCAGAGCCACGCCACCTGCTTCGAGTGCAAGATGCGGGGAACGGTCTGCGTGATGGTGGCCCGGGGCGAGCCGTGCCTCGGCCCGGTGACACACGCCGGCTGCGGCGCGCTCTGCCCCGCGTACGCCCGCGGCTGCTACGGGTGCTTCGGCCCGAGCGACGCCGCGCACCCCGAGCCCCTGGGCCGGCAGCTGGTGCAGCTGGGCATTCCGGGGGAGTCGGTGAAGCGCCTGTTCAGCACCTTCAACGCCGCGGCGCCGGCCTTCGCCGAGGAGGCGGCGCGCCATGGGTAGCACCCGGACGCTCCTCGTCGAGGCGCTGGCCCGGGTGGAGGGCGAGGGCGCGCTGACCCTGAAGATGGAAGGAGCGCGGGTGGTGGACGCGCAGCTCCGCATCTTCGAGCCGCCCCGGCTGTTCGAGGCGATGCTCCGCGGCCGGATGTGCACCGAGGCGCCCGACCTGACCGCGCGCATCTGCGGCATCTGCCCGGTGGCGTACCAGATGAGCGCCTGCCACGCGGTGGAGGATGCGCTCGGCATCCGGGTGGACGGCGCGCTCCGGACGCTGCGGCGCCTGCTGTACTGCGGCGAGTGGATCGAGAGCCACGTGCTCCACATGGTGATGCTCCACGCGCCGGACTTCGCCGGCGTGCCGGACGTGATGACGCTCGCCCAGCGTCACCCCGAGCGGGTCCGCGCCTGCCTGCACGTGAAGAAGACCGGGAACGCGCTGATGACCGTGCTCGGCGGCCGGGAGATCCACCCGATCAACGTGAAGGTCGGTGGGTTCTACCGCGCGCCCTCGGTCGAGGAGCTCCGGGCGCTGCTCCCGGACCTCGAGCAGGCGCTGGGCGAGGCGGAGCAGACGCTGGACTGGGTGGCCGGGTTCGACTTCCCCGAGTTCGAGCGCGCCTACGAGCTGGTCTCGCTCCGGCACCAGGACGAGTACCCGATGAACGAGGGCCGGCTGGTGTCGACCGGCGGGCTGGACATCGACGTGCACGCGCTGGGGAGCCACATCGTCGAGGAGCAGGTGCCGCACTCCACGGCGCTGCACGCCCGGCTCCTCGAGCGGGGCGCCTACCAGGTGGGCCCGCTCGCCCGGTTCGTGAACAACGTCGATCGCCTGCGTCCACGCGCCCGCGCCGCAGCGGCGCGCGTCGGCCTGGACGCCTCGTGCCGGAACCCGTTCCGGATGCTGCTGGTGCGTGGCGTCGAGGTGGTGCAGGCGATCGACGACGCCATCGCCATCATCCGGGGCTACGTGCCGCCGCCCGCGCCGTCGGTCCCGGTGACGCTGCGAGGAGGGACGGGGCAGGCCATCACCGAGGCGCCGCGGGGGATGCTCTACCACCGGTATCGCATCGGACCGGACGGGCTCATCCAGGACGCGCAGATCATGCCCCCCACCTCGCAGAACCAGCGGTGCATCGAGCTGGACCTGGTGGCGATGGGACACACGCTGGCGGCGATGCCGCTCGACGCCGCGACCCGGCATGCCGAGCACGCCATCCGCAACTACGACCCGTGCATCTCCTGCTCCACGCACTTCCTCACCCTGAAGTTCGAGGCCGGCGCATGAGCACCGAGCCCGTCGTGGTCGGCCTCGGGCAGCGGTACGGCGGGGACGACGCGGTGGGCCTGCACGTCGCCAGGGCGCTCGCGGAGGAAGGGTTGCCGGCGCGAGAGGCGGCCGACGCCGCCGCGCTGCTCGAGATCCTCGCCGAGGGACGGCCGGTGGTGCTGGTCGACGCGGTGGTGGGCGGCGGCGCGCCGGGGACGGTGCTCCGGCTCTCCGCGGAGGACCTCGGGTCGGTCCGCGCCGTGTCCTCGCACGGGCTCGGGGTCGCGGAGGTGGTGAAGATCGCCGGGAGGCTGCTCGGCGCTGCGCCAGCGCTGGAGATCGTGGGCGTCGTCGTCCGGCCGCCCGTCCGAGGCGCCGAGGGGCTCTCGGAGGAAGTGTCGCGGGCCGTCCCGCGCGCAGCGAGCGCGGTCCGGGACCTGCTCGCTCGCGCGGAGTCGGCCCGAGAGCGATTCCAGACGCAGGTGCGATCGGCGAGCATTCCCGGGAGAACCAAGGGGGACCGGATGCTCCGTCGAGAACACCAGGGTGGAGCGGTGGACGCCCATCGACGCGTGTCGCCCGGGCACCCAGGAGTTCAAGATCCGTTTTCAGGCGCCCGATGCCGGCACGCACTGACCGGACCGGCCGAACCCGAGGTCGCTCTGATACGCGTCGGTCCGGCTCCCCACCCACGCCTGGGGCGTCAGGCCGCCGGGGCGGGCGAGACCTTCTTCTCGACCGGGACGGCGCGCAGCGGCTCGCCGAACTCGCGCCACTCCTCGAGCCGGCAGGACCAGACCAGCTTCCCGTCGTGCACCGTCATGTCCGGGCAGCCGTCGCACATGTTCTCGCGGCCGTCGGCGCCGATGTCGATCGGCTGGATGATCAGGACCGACTGCATGAATTGACGGCGAAGCGCGGACCGAGGGCTGGTGACGACGGAGCGGAGCCACGCGCCCGCCGTTTCCCGCCCGGTCCGGTCGAACAGCGCCGAGCCGAGCATCGCCGCGTGCCCGGCCCGGAGCGCCCAGGGAGCGGCGTACCCGAGGTAGCGCCCGGTCCAGAGATGGTGCCCGACCTGCGCCGCCTCCATGAGCTTCGGGCCGAGGTACCCGTGGATCCGCTCGCCGTCTCCCACCCGCAGCGCGATGAGCCACTTGAAGCTCGTCGGGTCCACCGTGCCCGCCAGGTACGCCGCGGGCTGGTACGACGGCTCGTCCCGGGCGATGACCTCGATGACCTCCCGGGCCTGGATGTCGGTCCGCCGCCGCTGGTCGTCGAGGGTGTAGACGATGTCCTCCATGTCCGCCTTCTTCGCTCCGGCGTAGTACTCGAAGGTGTCGAGCCGGGCGGCGCGGTAGAGGATGAAGACCACGGTGTGGACCCGGTCGATGTTCCGTCCGGCCCAGCGGAGCACGTCCGGGATCTGGTGGAGCGTGTCCTCGTAGACGGTGGAGTTGAACGCGCAGGCCAGGCCCCCCTCGGCGGCGACCAGGTCCGCGTACTCCTGGCGGAGCTCGTTCATCTCCGCCTCGGTCTTGTTCCGCCACGCCGGCCGGCCCTGGTGCGAGTCGACGTGGAAGGTGAGGCCGACGAGGCCGGCCACCTTCATCTCGTGCAGGAGCTCGCGGGTGAGACCGACCCCGTTGGTGTTGATGATGGCCTTGCGTCCCATCGCCTTCACCCGGGAGACGATCTGCACCACGTCCGGGTGGAGGAGCGGGTCGCCGCCGGCGATGGAGTAGCCGTCCACGTTCCGCAGGCGCGCGAACGTCGCGAGGTCCTGCTCCACGTCCTTCATCGACTTGTGCGCCTTCACGTTCTGGCGGTAGCAGCCGTCACAGGCGAGGTTGCAGGCCTGGGTCGGCTCGAGCCAGGCAATGGGGTTGTCGGTCAGGCTCCAGGGGAGGCGGTACATCCGGAGTGGATCGAGAACGGGCATGCGACTCCTCGGCGGCCGCGCAGGGTGTAGAAGGGCGGCGTGGCGGCGCACCCTAGGGAAACGCGGGAGGACGGCACTTGACCGGGGTCAAGACGGCTCGCCGTGACGCCGACGAAGGTCCGACGTTCGGCATGGAGCAGACCGCGGGGGACGGCGAGGTGACGGCGTGCACGCGCTGCCCGGTGGGCATCGCCTCGGGTGTCGCCGAGCGCGGCCGGTGTCCCTTCGTCGCCCGGAAGCGCCAGGCCGGCGCGGTCCTCCACGTGGCTGGAGACGCGGTCGAGCGGGTGTGGTTCATCAAGTCGGGCGCGGTCCTGGTGACCCGCTCGATGGACGAGGAGCAGGCCGAGGGGACGCCGTGGGCGATCCGGCGCGCGGGGAGCTTCCTGGGTCTCGAGGGGCTGGTCGGGTCGGGGCATCTCGAATCGGCCCGGGCGCTGACCGACGTCACGCTCTGCGGTGCGCCGCTCGAGGACGTCGAGGACTGGGTCGACGGCCGTCGCGCGGCCTCCCGCGTCCTGCTCGACGCCGCGCTGCGCTCGGGCGTCCGCGAGCGTCCGCTCCGGGGCAACGCCGACGGGACGGCCCCCCAGAGGACGGCCGCCTGGCTCCTGGCCAACGCCTCCCAGAGATCCTCGGGGACGATCCCCCGCCGGGTGATGGCCGGGCTCCTCGGGATGCGACCCGAGACGCTGTCCCGGGCGCTCAGGACGCTCGCCGCGCAGGGCGCCATCCGCCACGGCCGACGGACGGTCGAGGTCCTCGACCGCGCACAGCTCCGGTCGATCGCCCGGAAGGGACGGGCCATCTCCAGACGTCGAGCGGATTGACCGCGGTCAACACCCGCCTCTCCGAACGCTGACAGCGTTAAGCATGTCCATGATCGCCGTCAGCGCGCCTCCCCGGCGCAAGCCGCTCCTCCGCGGTGTCATCCACGAGGTGGCCTTCGGGCTCGCGGCGAGCGCGGGCGTGCTGCTGGTGGCCGCGGCGCCTGGGCCGGTCGCGAAGCTCGGGTGCGCGCTGTACGCCACCAGTCTCACCGGGCTGCTCGGGGTCAGTGCGCTGTACCACCGTCCCTTCTGGCAGGATCCTGTCCGGTCCTGGCTCCGCCGGCTGGACCACTCGGCGATCTTCGTGCTGATCGCCGGTACCTACACCCCGCTCGCGCTGACGCTGCGCCACCGGCTCGCCCGCGAGATGCTCGTCATCGCCTGGGCGGGTGCGGCGCTCGGCGTCTTGCGAGCGCTCGTATGGCCGCGTGCGCCACGGTGGGTCCCGGCGCTGCTGGCCGTGGCGCTCGGCTGGGTCTCGCTCGCCTATCTCCCGGCAATCCTCGCTGCGACGGGACCGACGGTGATGATCCTCCTCGCAGTCGGGGGCGCGCTGTACTCGATCGGGGCGCTCATCTATGCGCTTCGCCGGCCGAATCCCTGGCCGCGCGTGTTCGGGTACCACGAGGTCTTTCACGCGCTGGTGGTGACGGCCGCGGCCTGTCACTTCGCGGCGATCGCCGCCGCGCTTCCCGCAGTGACCGCCTGAAACGAAGGCGGGGCCCTCCCCACGAGGTGTCTGACGGCCGGCGCCGGAACCTGATCGCTGCTCAGGCCCCGCCGGACCTCGCGACGACGATCAGCAGTGCCGTCGTGAGCAGGCCCGCTGCGACCACCGTCCAGCCGACGCGCGGCAGGGACCGCGGCGGGGGCGGCGACACCGCGAACCAGCCGGCGGCGAGCACCAGGGGAGCGAGGGCGAGCAGGTGCCCCGCTCCGAATCCGGCCCGGAGGGCGCCCACGGCGGTCGCCAGCGAGAGGAGCACCGGGAGCAGCCGGGTGAACATCGAGGTGGTGGCGCGCCGGCGGGCGCCGATGCTCCGTACCGGGACGAGCAGCGCCCCGAAGCCCAGGGCCCAGACACACCACGCGCGCGCCGAGGCACCGGGCGTCAGTCCCGAGGCGATCCCGACGGGGAAGGACACCCCGGAGAGCGCGAGCGCGGCGACGGCTTCACCGACCAGCGACCGTTCCTGACCGAGGACCACCATCGCCGCGAAGGCTGCGCCGAGGACGGCGGGGAGGACCAGCGCCGAGCGGACGGGCGGAGGCGCGAGCACCAGCCCCGTGATTCCGAGAATGGCTCCGGCGAGCGCCAGTCCGACGAGCCTGACGATCGCTCGCGGGCGCTCCTCGGTCTGCAGTCGCTCCCCGCGCCGACCGAGGAGCACCAGGACGGGCTCGTTGGCGAGAAACAGCGCCCAGGCGCTCGTGCACAGAAGGACGGCGACCAGCCCGGGGCGAGCTGCTCCCAGCGCCGCGAGCATCGGCAAGGCGAGCTGTCCGTAGGCGCCGTGCTCCCTCGGCGCGAGCGAGCGCGGACGGGGCGACGACGTGGGCGGAGCGGCATCCATCGGAGAGCGCCCGAGGATGCCACAGGCGCGGTGAGCGGAAGCCCGTCAGGAGGGGCCCCGGAAGGGCGTCGGCGAGCGCCAGGACCATGACTGGGCGGGCGCCCCCGTCCCCGGTCGCGCAGTCCTTGCGCACCGGCCGCACAGCTCCCTTGCATCCCTGCGGACAAGGGTTACCGATCGCCTGCGGCACATGTTCTGCAATCGAGGTGGGCGATGTCTCTGGTCTACGGCCACGACTTCTCGGACACCTCCGCCGCGCTGGCCTCCGGAGCCGCGGCGCTCGCCGTGCGGCTGGGGCTGCCGCTGATCCTGGTCCACGTGCGGGACACGGCGGAGGAGTCGCTCGAGCCGGAGGCCGAGGCGCGCATCGCGGCCCGGGCGGGTGAGCGGCTGGAGTCGTTCGCCGCGGACCTCGCCCGCGCCTGGCCCGGGTGCCGCGCGCGCGGGATACAAGTACGCGGACGTCCGGCGTCCGAGCTGGCGGCGGTGGCGGCCCGCGAGCGCGCCCATCTCCTGGTCGTCTCCTCGGGCAGGCACACCGGCCCGCTCTGGCGCCTCGGCACGACCTCCGAACGCGTCGCGGTGGAGGCGGAGTGCCCGGTGCTCGTGCTGCGTGCCGCCGAGCCGTTCGAGACCTGGGCGCGGGGCGGACGACGGCTCCGGGTCGTGCTCGGGGTCTCGGACGACGCCGCCTGCGCGGGGGCCGTGGCCTGGACCTCCCGGCTCCGGTCCGCCGCTGCGTGCGACGTGACCGCCGCCGAGGTGTACTCGCAACCCGGGGAGCACGAACGGTACGGCGTCCGCCCGCGGCTGCCCTGGACCGAGCCGGACCCGGAGATCGAACGGCTGGTCGCCCGCGACATCGAGCGCCGTCTCGCCTCGCTCGGCGGGGAGGGGGCGCTGGAGATCCACCCCACGCTGGGCCTCGGTCGCGCCGCGGACCACCTGCTCGACGTCGCCGAGCGCTCCGCCGCGGACCTGGTGGTGGTGGGCACGCACCGCGCGCGGGGTCTCCTGCGGCTCACCTCGGTGTCGGAGGGCGTCCTGCACCACGGCCGCACCTCGGTGCTCCTCGTTCCCTGCGCTCCCGGCGCGACCCGGGCGCCGGTTCCCGAGCTGCGCCGCGTGCTGGTGGCGGTGGATCTCTCGCCGATGTCCGGCCCGGCGGTGGCCCATGGCCTGTCGCTCGCCCGGGCTGCCCACGGCGAGCTGTTCCTGTTGCACGTGGTGGAGCTGGAGGAGCCGCCGCCCTCGGAGGTCGTCGCGCTCGCCGCCCGGATGCGGGCGCTGGTTCCCGAGCCGGCTGGCGTCCCGGTGCGGACCGAGGTGTTCGGCGCCCGGGAGCCCGCCGAGGCGATCACCGCGGCGGCCGAGCGGCTGGACGCCGACGTGGTGTGCATCGCCCCGCACGGGCGCAGCACCCTGGAGCGGCTCGCGCTCGGGTCGGTCGCCGAGCGCGTGATCCGCAGCTGCCGCCGGCCGGTCCTGGTGGTCCATCCAGAGCGGGAGTGAGCGACGGTGCAGCCCACGGTCGAAGCCGCCCGGTCGAGCCCCACGGCGCGTGAGACGACCGGGGACGCCGCCGGTCGATCCCCGCTGCTGCCCGGACTGACGACCGCCGAGGTGCGCCGCCGGCTGGCCGAGGTGGGGCCGAACCGGCTGGTTCAGCTCGAGCGATGGGCGTGGCTGAAGCACGCGATCCGGATTGCCGCCGACCCGATGGCGATCATGCTCGCCATCGCCGGCGCGGTGTACCTCCTCCTCGGCGAGACCAAGGATGGGATCATCCTGCTGGCGGCGATCGTCCCGGTGCTCGGGGTGGACGTCCTGCTCGACGCCCGGTCGAAGAGGGCGCTCCGGCGGCTGGCAGCGACGGTGAAGCCGCGGGCGTGCGTGGTCCGGGACGGGGTGGAGGTCGACGTTCCGAGCGAGGACCTGGTCCCTGGCGACGTGGTGGTCCTGCGGGAAGGGGACATCCTCCACGCGGACGGCGTGGTCCGGCAGGTCGCAAACCTCACCATCGATGAGTCGCAGCTCACCGGCGAATCCGAACCGCTCGCCAAGGAGCCCCATCCGGGGCCAGTGGAACCCGAGCCGTCGCCCGACCGTTGCTTCTTCGCCGGGTCGCTCGTCGTCGCCGGGCACGGCTTCGGCGAGGTCACCAGCACCGGGCCGAGGACCCGGTTCGGCCGGATCGCCCATCTGGTCGCGGAGTCTTCACCCACCCCCACGCCGCTCCAGCGCAAGACGGGGCGGATGGTGAAGGTGCTGGGGCTGGTCGCTGCGGCGGTCGCCTCGGCGGTCTTCGCCCTGGGCCTCTGGCGCGGGACCGACACCTACCACGCGCTGCTCACGGCGCTGAGCGTCGCCATCTCGGCCGTGCCGGAAGAATTTCCGCTGGTCTTCACCATCTTCCTCTCCATGGGTGCCTTCCGGCTCTCCGGTCGTGGAGTCCTGGTGCGCCGCCTCGCCGCCGTGGAGACGCTCGGCTCGACAACCGTCATCTGCACCGACAAAACGGGAACCCTCACCACCGGCGAGTTCGCGCTCGACGCGCGCGTCCTGCTCGCGCCCGGCGCCGACGAGGTGGCGCTGCTCGAGGCGGCGCTCCTCGCCTCCGAGCCGCGGCCGACCGACGCCATGGAGCGCGCGCTCTTCGCCTACGCCCGGGCGAAGGAGGTGCCCCCCGAACGGCTTCACGCCGCGTGGAGGCTGGTGCAGGACTACGATTTCGATCCGGTCGGCAAGCACATGTCCCATGGCTGGCGCCCCTCGAGCGGCGGCCCCGAGCCGGCGCGGGTGTGCGCGAAGGGCGCGCTGGAGGGCGTGCTCGAGCACTGCCTGCTCGCCCCAGGCGAGCGCGAGCGCGCAATGGCATCCAACGCAGAGCTCGCCGGGAGGGGAATGCGGGTGCTGGCGGTCGCCGAGCGGGTCGGCGGCACGCTCAGCGGCGTGCGTGCCGAGGACGAGCGAGGGTTCAGGCTGCTCGGTCTCCTGGGCTTCCGCGATCCGCTCCGACCGCAGGTGCCCGCCGCGGTCCGGGAGTGCGGAGAGGCGGGCATCCGAATCAAGATCGTCACCGGTGATCACGCCCTGACGGCGCACGCCATCGCCGACGCGGCCGGCATCCGGCACGCCCCAGACGGGATCGTGACCGGCGACGAGCTGGATGCGCTCGGGCCCGAGGCCCGCGACGAGCGGATCGCCAAGGCCACCATCTTCGCGCGTGTCCGGCCGGAGCAGAAGCACGCCATCGTCGAGGCATTGTCCCGTGCCGGGGAAGTGGTGGCGATGACCGGGGACGGCGTCAACGACGCCCCGGCGCTCCGCCGCGCCGACATCGGCATCTCGTACGGGGTCCGGGGCACGGATGTCGCCCGCGCCGCGTCCGACCTGGTGCTCCTCGACGACGACTTCACCGCGCTGGTGGCGACCGTTCGCGAGGGGCGCGGCATCTACGCCAACATCCAGAAGGCCTTCCTCTACCTCCTCTCCTTCAAGCTCCGGGTGGTGGGTTTGGCGCTCATCGTTCCGCTGGTGGGCCTGCCGGCGTTCTTCCAGCCCGTGCACCTGGTCTGGCTGGAGCTCATCATCCACCCGGTGTCAGCGCTGGTCTTCGAGGCCGAGCCACCGCCGAAGGACGTCATGCGCCGGCCGCCTCGCAACCCTCGGGCGCCGCTCGTCTCCCGGCGGCTCGCCGTGCGCTCGCTGCTGTCGGGCCTGACCTTGATGATCGCCGCGCTGTGGGCGTACGCCATCCATCTCCCCGAGGGAGTGGAGTACGCCCGCAGCCTCGGAGTGGCCGTCCTGATCGTGGGGAGCCTGCTCCTGGTCTGGGTCGAGCGCGCCGGCGAGGGTTCGTTCCTCTCGTTCCCGCTCCCCAGGAGCTGGAAGTTCTGGGCGGTCTGGAGTGGGGTCGCGCTCTCACTTCCGGTATTCATGCACGTCCCCGCCATCGCCGCGATCTTCCAGATCCAGCCGCTCAGCCTCTCGGACTGGTGGCTGGTGGCGTGGGTCTCCGCGGCGTCGATCGTCTGGTGTGCCATTCCCTGGACGCGCCACCGATGAGCGATCGCCGCTCTGATCCTGACCCAGTTCCCCGATTCGCCGGGGCCGAGATCGATGCCGGGGCGAGAACCGACGCCGAGGGGCGTGGCCTGAGCAGCGAGGAAGCTCGTCGGCGTCTCGAGGAGCACGGACCGAACATTCTGGGGACCGAGCGGAGTGGGGGCTGGTGGCGCACGCTGCTGAGCGTGGTGCTCGAGCCGATGGTCCTCCTGCTCCTCGTCTGCGCCGGGATGTACATCGCCTTCGGCGACCTCTTCGAGGCGGTGATCCTCGGCGCGTCGGTCATGCTGGTGGTGGTCATCAGCCTGTTCCAGGAGGGCAAGACGGAGCGCGCCCTGCAGGCCCTGAAAGATTTGTCGAGCCCGCAGGCCTCCGTTCGCCGCGACGGGCGCGCGGTGCGCATCCGCGCCTCGGAGGTGGTCCCCGGAGACGTGCTCCTGCTCCAGGAGGGAGACCGGGTGGCGGCCGACGCGGTGCTGGTGTCCGCCACCGGCCTCAAGGTGAACGAGTCGCTGCTCACCGGGGAGTCGGCTGCGGTCCGCAAGCGGGCCGTGCCGGACCCGGTTCCCATGGAGCCGCCTGGCGAGGGCAAGACGCCGTTCGTCTACGCGAGCACCCTGGTCGTCTCGGGCCGGGGCGAGGCGATCGTCGGCGCCACCGGAGCCGGCACCGAGGTGGGGCGGATCGGGCACGGGCTGGCGACGCTCTCCACGGCCGAGAACCCGCTCAAGAAGCAGCTCGCAGGGCTGGTGCGGGCGGTGGCCGTCGCCGCGCTCGCCTGCTGCCTCGCGGTGCTACTCATCTACGGGCTCGGCCGCTCGGACTGGAAGGGCGGCCTGCTCGCCGGGCTCACCCTCGCCATCTCGCTCCTGCCCGAGGAGTTCCCGGTGGTGGTGACCGTCTTCCTCGCCCTCGGCGCGTACCGGATGGCCCGGAACAACATCCTGGCCCGCCGGATGGCGGCGCTGGAGACGCTGGGGGCGGCCACGGTGCTCTGCTCGGACAAGACCGGCACGCTCACCGAGAACCGGATGAAGGTGGTGGAGTTCACCACCACCATCGCGGGCCGTCCGGCGGATGGAGCGGCCGACGTCGCCGAGCTGCGCGAGACGGCCGCGCTCGCCTGCCCACGCGAAAGCTTCGACGCGATGGACGAGGCCACGCTGGAGTTCGGCCGCGCCGCCCCCGGGAGCGCCGCCGCGGGTCGGGCGCTCCGCGAGTACCCGCTCACCCCGGAGCTCCCGGTGATGGCCTTCGCTCACGCCGGGCCGAGCGGAGTGGCGCTCGCGGCCAAAGGGGCCCCCGAGGCCATGGCCACGCTGGCCGGATGGGACGCGGAGGCCCGCCGGGCGCTCGACGTTCAGGTCCACGCGTTCGCCGAGCGCGGGCTCCGGGTCCTGGCGGTGGCCCGGGCCGACCTCGGAGCAGGCGCGCCCCCCGAGCACCTGGGAGGGCTCCGGCTCCGGATGCTGGGCCTGCTGGCCTTCGCCGATCCACTGCGTCCCGGCGTCCCGGAGGCGGTGGCCGAGTGCCGGCGCGCCGGCATCCGGGTGATGCTCATCACCGGCGACCACCCGAGCACCGCGCTGGCCATCGCCCGTCAGGCGGGGATCGAGGCGACGCACTTCCTCACCGGCGCGCAGCTCGAGTCGCTCGACGAGCCGGCGCTTCGCGCCGCGCTGGCGGAGACGCAGGTGTTCGCCCGCGTGGCCCCGCTCCACAAGCTCCGGCTGGTCGAGGTGCTCCAGGGGATGGGCGAGGTGGTGGCGATGACCGGCGACGGGGTCAACGACGCTCCGGCGCTCCGGGCGGCCCACATCGGCGTGGCGATGGGGGGCCGGGGCACGGACGTGGCCCGCGAGGCCGCAGATCTGGTGGTGCTCGACGACGACTTCGTCTCCATCGTCGGCGCCATCCGGGCCGGGCGTCGCATCTACGCCAACCTCCAGAAGTCGCTGGGGTTCGTGCTGGCGGTGCACGTGCCCATCGGCGGCATCGCGATGCTCCCGGTGCTCTGGGGATGGCCGATGCTCTTCACCCCGGTCCACATCGTCTTCCTCGAGCTGGTCATCGACCCGGCCTGCTCGATCGCCTTCGAGATGGAGCCGGGGCATCCCCGCCTGATGGAGCGGCCGCCGCGCTCTCCGACGGCGCGCCTGATGGGCAAGGCGGAGGTCGTCCGGAGCCTGGCCGAGGGCCTGGCGGTGCTCGCCGTCGTGGCGCTCGGGTTCTGGATCGGCCTGCAGAAGCACGGAGGCCTCACCGATGCGCGCACCCT
Source organism: uncultured delta proteobacterium (assembly GCA_963776345.1). Taxonomy (GTDB): domain Bacteria; phylum Myxococcota; class Myxococcia; order Myxococcales; family Myxococcaceae; genus RPRB01. Next base: position 18,698 of record CAVZMH010000010.1, read on the forward strand.
GGCGTTCAGCGGGCTGCTGCTCGGGAACCTCGGGCTCATCGTGGCCCACCGGGCGCACACCAGCGGGCTGCTGCGCTCGTTCCGGGTGCCGAACCCCGCGTTCTGGGCGGTGCTCGGCGGGGCGATCGGCGTCTTGACGCTGGTGCTGGCGCTGCCGCCGTTGCGGCGTGTGTTCCAGTTCGGCCCGCTGCACCTGGACGACCTGGCCATCTCCGCGGCGCTCACCGTTGCGCTCATCGGCCTGCTGGTGCTCACCGGGGGGCTGGGGACCCGTCGAGTGAGGAGACCGGCATGAGGACCTGGGCGAGGGCCCTGGTGGCCGCGCTGGGGCTGGTCGGGGCGGGGCTGGCGCTGGCGCAGAGCGGAGCCCGGCCGCTGGACGACTCGCAGCCGCCCGAGCTCACGCCCGACGACGGTCGAGCGGCGCTCCGCCGCCGGATGTCGCGGCACGGGGCGATGCTGGACGCGCTGGTGGTCTCGGCGCTCCGGCTCGACCACCCGAAGGTGGCCGAGCTCGCCGGCGCGCTGGAGCGGGACACCGGGCTCGGCGCCTGGCCCGGCGCCGACGCGGGGGTGGCGGGGCGGAGGTCCCTGGAGCGCCTCGAGTTCGAGCTGCGCGCCCGGCGCCACACGCTCGCCGACGTCGCCCGGCGGGGGGCCGACGCCGAGCTCCCGGCTGCGTTCGGCGGCCTGATGGAGACCTGCGTCCGGTGCCACCACCGGGCGCTCGCGCCCGGGGCAGGACAGGTCAGCTCACCCCGCTAGGACGGGTATCGATGGCCTCCGGGTTCGTTCCGGGGCCAAAGTGACCAATCCATTCGAGCAGTCAGGCTCCGGGTGGGCGTTGCCCGGGTCGCGAATGGCCATTATCGAGCGCCGGCGAGTTGGAACGGGCAGGAGGCAAGGCGATGGCGGAAGCCACGGTCGAGACCGTGCCGGAGCACCCCCGGGCGCGCGACGCGCAGGCGAAGGACGCGGCGCTGGCGGACACCGCCGCGAAGAAGCGCCGCGCGCTGAGGATCATCGGCGGCGTCGCCGCGGTGGTGGTCCTCGGGGTGCTCCTCTATCTGCTGCTGAACGCGGGGAAGGAGAGCACCGACGACGCGCAGATCGACGCCGACGTCGTCCCGCTCGCGCCCCACGTCGCCGGGCTGGTGGCGGCCGTGCCGGTGGTCGAGAACCAGACGGTGAAGAAGGGTGACCTGGTCCTCCGGCTGGACGACCGGGACTACCAGGCGCGGGTCGCCCAGGCCTCCGCCGAGCTGGACAGCGTCCGGGCCCAGGCGCAGGCCGCGGAGGCGCAGGTCGCGGTGGTGGTGGCCTCGGCGCGCGGCTCCCTCACCCAGGCCGAGGCGAGCCTGGTGGGGTCCAACCGGTCGGTGTCCGGCGCGCGCGCGCAGCTCGAGCAGGCGCGGGCCACCCTGGTGAGCCGCCAGGCCGACCTCGAGCTGGCCAGGTCCAACATCGAGCGCGCCCATGAGCTGCAGAAGGCGAGCGCCATCCCCGAGCAGCAGGTCGACCAGGCCCAGGCGCAGTTCGCCTCCGCCCAGGCCGGGGTGACCGCGGCCCAGGCGGCGGTGACCGCCGCGGCGGACCAGCTCCGTCGGACCCAGGCACAGGTGAACGAGGCCGAGGGCCGGTTGGTGGTCTCACGCCCGGTGGACGCGAGCATCGCCGCCGCCCAGGCCAACGCCGCCTACCAGCAAGCCCGGGTCCGCAGCTCCGAGGCCGCGCTGGCCCTGGCCAACCTGAACCTCGAGTGGACCCGCATCGTGGCCCCGGATGACGGCACGGTGAGCCGCATCACCGCCCACCCGGGCGCGCTGCTCTCCACCGGCCAGACCGTCGCCCAGTTCGTCCCGGTGAGAAAGTACGTCACCGCGAACTTCAAGGAGACGCAGATCGGCAAGATCCACCCTGGCCAGCCGGTGGACGTGGACGTCGACACCTACGGCAAGACGGTGCACGGCAAGGTGGAGAGCCTCTCCGGCGGCACCGGGGCCCGCTTCTCGCTTTTCCCGCCGGACAATGCGACCGGCAACTTCGTCAAGGTGGCCCAGCGCATCCCGGTACGGATCGCGCTCGACGCCGTCCCATCCAGCATGGACCTCCGCGCCGGGCAATCGGTGATGGTGACCGTGCACGTGAACCAGTGACCGACAGGTCCGGAGGTGTGTCCTTGATTCGACCGTTCATTGCAGCCGCGCTCCTGGCGTCCTGGGCGGTGCTGGCCGAGACGTCGCAGACGCTCACCATCGACGACGCGGTGAACGAGGCGCTGCGGGTGAACGACCAGCTCCGGGCAGCGCGCTACCGGGCCGAGGGCGCCGAGGACACGGCGCGCAGCGCCCGGGGCCGGCTGCTCCCGGCGCTGAACGCCAGCGACACCTGGCAGCACTGGGATAGCCCGTTCGTGATCAGCCTCGCGCCCGGAAGCCCGGGCGTCACCGCGCGCAACGTCAACACCAACGTCTTCACCGTCGCCGCCCAGCAACCGGTGCTGGGGCTGTTCCACCGGGAACGAGACCTCAAGGCGGCGAGCAGCTCGGCGAGCGCGAGCCGGGCCGACGAGGCCGACGCCCAGGCGGCGATCTCCGAGCAGGTCCGTACCACCTACCTCCGGATCTTCGAGGCCAGGGCGGGCGTGTCGATCGCCGACGCGAGCATCGAGCAGCTCCAGAAGCAGGTGCAGGACGCGCAGGCCCGGTATAACGCCGGCACCATCACCAAGGCGGACCTGCTCCGCTTCCAGACCGCGGTGGCCAACTCCCGGCAACAGAAGATCCAGGCCGTCACGCTGGCGCTGACCGCGCGGCAGGGGCTGCTCACCCTGCTGGGCCGTAACCCCGAGGATCCCTCGCTGGAGTTCGTGGAGCCGGTGGACCTCGAGCAGCAGGCGGCCGTGCCGACGGGCAGATCGACCGACGAGCTGATCAACCGCGCGCTCCAGAACCGTCCCGAGGTGCAGCGGGCGCAGAAGGAGGCGGAGGCAGCGCGGGCGAACGGACAGGCCCGGCTGCTGGAGCTGCTGCCCGAGGTGGACGTGCAGGCGGCGTACAGCAACGTCCGCGGCCAGGTGTTCCAGCCCGAGAACAGCTTCTTCGTGGGCGTGATGACCAGCTGGCCCTTCTGGACCTGGGGGACACGGTGGTACGCCGCCCAGAGCGCGCAGCGGCAGGCCGATGCCGCCGAGGCGCTGCGGGAGAGCGCGCGGAGGCAGGTGGCCTACGACGTCTCGAGCAAGGCGACCTTGCTGGAAGCGCAGTTCGTGGCGGTGCAGGTCGCCGAGACGGCCATCGCCAGCGCCGAGGAGGCCTACCGGGTGACGAGCGCGCAGGTCTCGGCCGGCACGGCGACCACCACCGACCTCCTCGACGCCCAGTCGGCGCTGACCACCGCCAAGCTCAACCTGGCCCGGGCGCAGTACGAGCGGACCATCGCCCGGGTCGCGCTGGATCGCGCCACCACGGTCCGGTGAGCCGATGGCGGTGGAGGCCCACCCGGAGGCGCACTGGCGTCCGAGCCACAGCCCGTGGCTGGTGGCGGCTGACCGTCACCCTGGCCACGTTCATGGAGGTGCTGGACACCAGCATCGCCAACGTGGCGCTGCCGCACATCGCGGGCGGGCTGTCGGCGAGCCAGGACGAGGCCACCTGGGTGCTCACCTCGTATCTGGTCTCCAACGCGGTGGTGCTGCCGATCAGCGCCTGGATCTCCAGCCGGGTGGGGCGGAAGCGCTTCTACATGGCCTGCGTGGTGCTCTTCACCGTGAGCAGCGCGCTGTGCGGCTTCGCCCCCGACCTCCGGTCGCTGATCTTCTTCCGGGTGCTGCAGGGTATCGGGGGAGGCGGGCTGGCCCCCAGCGAGCAGGGCATCCTCGCCGACACCTTCGAGCCCCGGCATCGCGGGATGGGCTTCGCGATGTACGGGCTGGCGGTGGTGTTCGCCCCGGCGATCGGTCCGACGCTGGGCGGCTACATCGTCGACCACGCGAGCTGGCGGTGGATCTTCTACATCAACGTCCCGGTGGGCATCGTCTCGCTCCTCCTCAGCTCGATCATGGTCGAGGACCCGCCCTGGCTGGAGAAGGAGAAGGAGGAATCCCGCGGGGTGGCGGTGGACTGGCTGGGGCTGGGCCTGGTGGTGGTGGCCTTCGGCTGCCTGCAAGTCGTCCTGGACAAGGGCCAGCAGGAGGACTGGTTCAGCTCGCCGCTGATCGTGGTCTTCACCATGGCGATGGTCATCTGCCTGGTGGGGACGGTGGTCTGGGAGTGGGTGCACCCCAATCCCATCGTCAACGTGCGCCTGTTCTTGAACCGCAACTTCGCCGTCAGCGCCACGCTGATGTTCACTCTGGGCGCGGTGCTCTACGGGAGCACGGTGCTCATTCCCCAGTTCGTGCAGACGCTGATGGGCTACAGCGCCGAGCGGGCGGGGATGGTGCTCTCGCCGGGCGGATTCACCACCATGCTGATGATGCCGCTGGTGGGCTTCCTGGTCTCACGCGTCCCCGCCAAGTACCTCATCACCGCGGGGTTCGCCGGGCTGTCGCTCGCGCTCTGGCACATGACCAGCATCAACCTGGGCATCGATCCGCACACCGCGACGATGTACCGGGTCTACCAGGCGGCCTCGCTGGCCTTCCTCTTCGTGCCGATCAACACCGTGGCCTACCTGGGGGTGCCGCGGGAGCAGAACAACCAGGTCTCGGGCCTGATGAACCTGGCGCGGAACATCGGCGGCAGCGTGGGCATCTCGTTCCTCGTCACCACGCTCGCCCGCCGCTCGCAGATCTACCAGAACCAGCTGGTGGACCGGCTGTCGTCGTCCAACCCCGTCCTCCAGGAACGGCTCGGACAGCTGCAGCAGGGCTTCGCCTCCTCCGGACCGGCGGACGCGCTCCGGCGAGCCTACGGCACGCTCTACCTGACCATCCAGCAGCAGGCGGCGGTGCTCTCCTACGTGCGAATCATCGAGGACCTGGCGGTGGTGACCGCGGTCTTCGTCCCGCTCATCCTGCTCTTCCTCCGGAAGAACCGCCCGGGCGAGGCCACCCTCGGCGCGCACTGAGGCGCGTTCACCCGCGAATCGGTCGCGCCATCCGGACCACGGGGAACCGGACGTCCGGAGGCAGCACCACCTCGAAGCGCTCCATCGGCTCGAACCCGGCGGCGGCGTAGAGCGGCACGCCGGACAGCGTGGCCACCAGCTCGAGCGAGTGGAATCCGGCGCGCGCCGCCTCGCGCTCGCAGAGGTCGAGCAACGCGCGACCGAGCCCCTGGCGGGTGAAGCCCGGGTCCACGAAGAAGGCGCGGATCCGCGCCGACTCCCTCGTGGGGTCCAGCAGCGCGCCCGGGTCGCGTCCGCTCACTGCCGCGTCCCCGCCGAACAGCGAGCGACGGCGGCTCCAGCCTCCAGCCGCCACCAGCGCCCCACTCCGCTCGTACACCCAGTAGGTACCGTCGGCCAGCAGCTCGCCGTCCACGCCGAAGAGGTGCCGGCGCGCCGCCTCGAGCTGCTGGCGGGTGTAGTCGCCGCTCATCAAGCCGTGGACCGCGCGCGAGATGAGGGCCTCGATCTGCGGGCGATCCCCCTCGGTGGCGACGCGGAATGGTGCGGGCTCGGCGCGCATCCCGGTGGCGACGAGTAGCACGACCCAGCGGGCCCCGTGGAACCGCGGCCGCGGCGAGGCCTAGCGTTCGCCCGGTCGCCAACACCGAGGTCACGATGCGCCCACCTGCGAAGCTGTGCTCCCTGCTCCGGATCGACCACCCCCTGATCGGCGCGCCGATGGCCGGCGGTCCGAGCACGCCGGCGCTGGCCGCGGAGATCTCCCGCGCCGGTGGTCTGGGGTTCCTGGGCTGCGCGTACGCGACGCCCGAGCAGATCCTCGAGGCCAGCCGCGAGGTGCGCGCCCGCACCGATCGGCCGTTCGGGATCAACCTCTTCGCCGACGTACCCGAGGGCGCGCCGGTCGATCCCGGGCCGATGCTGGAGCTGCTCCGCCCCATCCACGCCGAGCTGGGGATTGCGCCGCCCGAGCCTCCCGGCCCCTCCGCCCGCGCGCTCGACGCGCAGATCGAGGCCATCGTCCAGAGCGGGGCCTCGGCGTTCAGCGTGACGTTCGGGATGCCGTCCGCGCCGCAGCTCGATCGCCTGGCGCGCGCGGGCCTGGTGCGGATCGGCACGGCGAGCACGGTGGAGGAGGCGCGGAGGCTCGAGGCGGCCGGCTTCGAGGCGGTCGTCGCGCAGGGCAGCGAGGCCGGTGGGCACCGGGGCACGTTCGTGGGCAGCTTCGAGCGGGGGCTGGTGGGCACGATGGCGCTCGTCCCGCAGATAACCGATGCGGTGCGCGTCCCGGTGGTGGCCGCGGGAGGGATCATGGACGGGCGAGGCTGGGTCGCTGCCGAGGCGCTCGGCGCGGCCGGCGTGCAGCTGGGGTCGGCGTTCCTGGCCTCCGACGAGTGTGGCGTGACCCCGGCGTACAAGGAGGCGGTGCTCGCGGCGACGGACGACGGCACGGCGGTCACCCGCGCCTTCTCCGGGCGACCGGCGCGCGGTCTGGTGAACCGCTTCCTGAGCGCCGCAGAGGAGCACCCGGAGAGCATCCTGCCGTACCCGCTCCAGAACGCGCTCACCCGGGCGATGCGGACCGCGGCGGCGCGTGCCGGACGTGCCGAGCTGCTGTCCCTGTGGGCAGGGCAGGCAGCCCGGCTGGCGCGGCGCGGACCCGCGGCGGAGATCGTCCGCTGGCTGGTGGCGGACGCCGCGCGGGTCCGGGCGGCGCTCCAGGGCTGAGGACGACGGCCAGCGCCAGCTCCTTCGCTCGGGAGCGGTGTGGCTCTTCCTCAGCGCTGCTCGACAGACACTGCGCCCGGACGGAGCAGCGGCCGAGGCAGTGGCGACCTGCGGCCGAAGAGCAGGGCGTCCAGCGACGCCTTCCCGGCACCGGCGACGGTGAGCCAGAGGAACGCGGCGAGGTAGGTGAACTCCTCGAACGCGAACAGCGAGCGGATCCCGTCGATCTCCGGCCGCTTCGCCGTGAGGATGGCCACCACCATCGTGCCCATCAGCGGCACCGCGGCGAACCGGGTGAACAGACCGAGGAGGATCAGCGTGCCCCCCCCCAGCTCGATGGCCGAGACCACGGTCGCCTGGGCTGCGGGGAAGGGGATGCCCAGCTCGGTGAAGAAGCTCGTGACCTGACCGAGGTTGTGCAGCTTGCCCCAGCCGGTTCCGAGAAACACCGCCCCGAGCGAGAGCCGGACGGCGAGCGGCCCGACCCAGGAGAAGCGGTCGAGGATGGCGAGGGCGCGGGCACGGAGGGCTTCGAGCTTCATCGGGGGCTCCTGAAGGGGACGTGCAGGATACGACGGGCGCACGGTGGTGGTTACCGGGGCGTGCCGGGGGTGTGCGACCGGGTCCGAGGCGTCACGCCGCCGCTCGCTCCATCCGGAGCCCTGCTCGCAACTTCCGCCGAGCGGGAGCGCGCCCAAAGGTGCTTTACATGGGGCATGCCCTTCGAGCTCCGTCCACCCCCGACTCGCCGGTTCCGCCGTGCACTCCCCATCTTGATGGCGGTCTGGGCCTCCACCGCCGCTGCTGCCGAGCCGGTCACGGTGCTCCGCGCGGCGCGCCTCTACGACGGGAAGTCCGATGCGGTGGTCACCCCGGGCGTGGTGGTGGTGGTCAACGGGACGATCTTCGCGGCCGGTCCTCGGGCGGAGGTGCCCGGCGGGGCGCGGGTGATCGACCTGGGCGATGCCACGCTGCTGCCCGGCCTGATGGACGCGCACACGCACCTGAGCTTCGAGTCCAGCCTGGACTGGAAGCAGGACCAGCTGGACATGCTGAAGAAGCCCATCGCGGAGCAGGCCATCGACGCGACGGAGTACGCGCGCCGCACCCTGCTCGCCGGCTTCACCACGGTGCGCGATCTCGGCTCGAGCGACCTCATCGACGTGGGGCTGAGGAACGCCATCGACGCGGGCAAGGTGCCCGGTCCGCGCATGCTGGTCGCGGTCAACGCCATCGGAGCGCGGGGTGGGCACTGCGATCCCACCGGCGGCTTCCGGCCCGAGCTGCTGAAGGAGCCTGGACCGGAGCAGGGGGTGGCGAACGGCCCGGACGAGATCCGTGCCGCGGTCCGCTTCGACGCCAAGCACGGGGCGGACGTCATCAAGACCTGCGCCACGGGCGGGGTGCTGTCCGAGGCGGACAAGGTCGATTCCCCGCAGCTCACCCAGGTGGAGCTCGACGCGCTGGTGGACGAGGCGCACGCGCTGGGTCGAAAGAGCGCCGCGCACGCCCACGGCGCCGAGGGGGCGAAGCGGGCCATCCGGGCCGGCATCGACTCCATCGAGCACGGCTCGTTCCTGGACGACGAGGCGTTCGAGCTGATGCGCAAGAAGGGGACGACCTTCGTGCCCACGCCGTTGCCCTGCATCATGGAGCGGCTCCGCGCGGCGAAGGCGCCGGCGCACATCATCGAGAAGGCGGCCAGCGCGGATGGCCGCGCGGTGGAGACGCTGAAGCGCGCCGTCGCCAAGAACGCCCGGATCGCCTTTGGCAGCGACGCGGCGGTCTGTCCGCACGGCTCGCAGCTGAACCAGTTCGCGATCTTCGTCCGGGCAGGGATGAAGCCGCTGGCGGCGATCAGGACCGCGACCTCGGTGGACGCGGCGCTGCTCGGCGTCCCCGACCGGGGCACGCTGGAGGCGGGCAAGCTCGCCGACGTGGTGGCGGTGCCGGGCGACCCTTCGCGGGACATCGCGGTGATGGAACGGCTGTTCTTCGTGATGAAGGGCGGCACGGTGGTCCGGAACGACCGCGGCGCTCCATCGAAGGTCGCGGGTGGCGCGGGGTCGGGGTCAAGCGGCGCATCGAACTGAGTGGCTCGAGGCGCGCCGATGACCGGTTGAGCGGGTGGTAGGCCCTCTTGGGGGTTGCGGACGCGGCTGCGACTGCGTCTGATGCCCGCTCGCTCCACGAGGGGAGGGATGTCCCATCATGCGCATCACCTGGATGTTCACGATCGCGGCGCTCGCTGGCGTGGTCTCGGCCCGTGCCGACGAGCCGAAGAAGGCCGAGGGGGAGAAGCACTGGAGCTACACGAGCGGGATCACCCCGCCGAAGTGGGGCGAGGTCTCGCCGACCTGCGCGACGGGTGGGCATCAGAGCCCGGTTGCCCTCTCGACCCAGCACGCGAAGGCCCAGGCGCCGCAGCAGGCCCTGGAGTTCGCCTGGGCGAAGTCGACCGGCGAGCTGGTCGACACCGGGCACAGCTTCCAGGTGAACCTCCCGCCGGGGAACTCCATCACCTACGGCGGGACCCGCTACGACCTGCTCCAGTTCCACTTCCACACTCCGTCCGAGCACACCCTGGACGGGAAGGCCGCGCCGATGGAGGCCCACTTCGTCCACAAGTCGGCCGAGGGCAAGCTCGCCGTGGTCGGGGTGATGCTCAAGCAGGGGACGGCCGCGTCTCCGTTCGCGCCGGTGCTCACCGCGCTGCCCCCGTCCGGCGAGAAGCGCACGGTGGAGGTCGACCTGCCGGCGATCCTCCCGAAGGACCGGACGCACTTCGCCTACTCGGGGTCGTTCACCACCCCACCCTGCAGCGAGGAGGTGCAGTGGATCGTCCTGCGCAGCGAGGACCCGGTGTCGAAGCCGGAGGTCGACGCGTTCAAGGCGAAGTACGCGAAGAACGCCCGGCCGGTGCAGCCACTGAAGGGGCGCACGGTCGAGATCGCGCCCTGAACGCGGGCGGTCCGTCGAGCGAGGTCGGCGCGGGCCCGGCGCCGTGACCCTCAGGCCTTCTGCGAGCCGACCGCGGCGACCCAGCCGTCGGCGAACCAGCTCAGCACGACCTTGAACGCGGCCTGCGCCGGCTCGGGCTCCCCCGCGAAGGTCCCGCAGACGTCCTCCAGCGTGCCGCCCTCGCGCGCCACCATCAGCGCACGGGCCTCGTGCTCGGACAGCCCGGTGTGGAAGACCTTGAACTCCTGACGCCACACCACCACGGTGGTCGGGGCAGGGAGCGGCGCCGGGACGTCGCCCTCGCCGGCCTCGAGCGCATCCCAGAGGGGTCGCACGTCGTGCTGGAGCCGCAGCACCCGGAGCGAGGGAGAGAAGACGAACTGCGCTGCCGGCAGCGTGTCGGCGGGGAGCGACTGCAGCGCCTCGGCTCCGGCGACGGGCGCGTCCAGCGCGGTGCGGGCCTCGGAGCGCGCGCGCTCGAGCATCGCGAGATCGGGCAGGTCCGGGCGGATGCCATCCCGCGTCCGGAGCCAGGCGCCGAAGTGACGCCCCACCTGGCCGATGTCCGGCGAGCGGCTGGGGTGCTCGTGGAGGTAGTCGCGCACCGCGTCCTCGAAGGCGTCGTGCCCGAGCAGCCGGGAGGTGTGCGGCACGTCCTCGGCGACCGCGTCCACCAGCCGGTGGAGGTACATCCGGGCGTAGATCTCCACCCGCTCCAGCGCGTCGAGCGGAGGCCGGGGCACCACCTCCTCGCGCAGCTCCTCCTCGCGGCCGGGCACGACCCCGGTGATCGCCCCATGCAGGAGGCTCTGGAGCTCGGCCAGCGTCACGACGCCTCTCCCTCCAGGACCGCCTTCTCGAAGGCCCGGGCGCGCTCGGCCTGCGCCAGCACCTCGTCGAGCGGCGGGATGTGGTCGTCCCACTCGACCAGCGTGCTCACCCTTCCGAAGCGGCGGACCGTGTCGCGGTACAGCGCCCAGACGGGGTCCGGCACGGGCGCGTCGTGCGTGTCGAGCAGGTGCGTCCCGAGGTCCTGGTGCCCCGCGAGGTGGATCTGCGCCACCCGGTCCACCGGGATGCCGCGGAGATACTCGCCCGCGTCGAAGCCGTGGTTGGTGGCGCTCACGTAGACGTTGTTCACGTCGAGCAGGATCAGACAGTCGGCCCGCCGTGCCACCTCGGCCAGGAAGTCCCACTCGGAGAGGGTCGAGGTGGCGTAGGTCAGGTAGCTCGAGACATTCTCGAGGAGGATCCGCCGGCCGAGGCGCTCCTGGACCTCGGAGACCCGCGACACCACGTGGGCCAGCGACTCCTCGTTGAACGGCATCGGCAGCAGGTCGTGCGCGTTGTGCCGGCCGAAGGTTCCCCAGCAGAGGTGGTCCGACACCCAGGCCGGCTCCACCGCGTCGGCGAGCGCGCGGACGTCGCGGAGGTACTGCTCGTTCAGCGGGTCCACCGAGCCGATGGAGAGGGACACCCCGTGGAGCACCACCGGCCGGTCCCGGCGGACCGCCTCCAGCACCGCCCGCGGGCGGCCGCCGATGTTCAGGAAGTTCTCGGTGATGACCTCGAACCAGTCGGCCCGGCGCCCCGCCTCCAATAGGTCCGGGAAGTGCTTGGTGCGGAGGCCGATGCCGTGCCCGAGGAAGGGGACCATGGGTTCTGGGGCTGCAGAAAAGCACACCGGAGCCGGTGCGCGCCCGCGGGGGACGCTCCGGCTCCGGCGTGGGGAAGACGCTCGACTACTTCTTGGCGACGATGACCTTGCCGCCCTTGTCGGTGCACTCCTTCTCGGTCTTGGTCGCCTGCCAGCCCTGGCCCTTGCAGCCGTTCTGGCCGCCGCAGCCGTGCCCGCCGCCGGCGCACGAGCCGGTGCCCTTGCAGGAGTTGATGCCGGCGCACTTCACCTCGCCGCCGGCCTTGTCGTGGCCCGCGGCGGCCTTGTCCGCGGCGTGGGCGGCGGTGGCGAACATCGCGCACACGGCCGAGGCGATGAGGGCGCCCTTGAGATTTTTTCCGTTCATGTTCGACACTTCCTCTCTTCTTCGGGACTGCGGGTGGACGGCCGCGGAACGCACGGCGCGTTTTCTCCGCTCGCACGGGGGCGAGCGGAACTTTCGGGGGGCGAGGCGAGCAGGGTCGGCTCCAGCGTACCCTCCTCGGCGACCACCTTGGCCAGCAGGCAGCGAGCAGGGGCGCGCTTGCCGGTTGTGGCCCGCTGGCGGAGGTGCTCGGTCCTGGTCGGGTCGGTGTTCACGATGAATGCTCTGCGGGGGTACGGGACAACGCCCGGACAGGTTACGAAGCTGGTGGTGATGTGCTTGCCGGGCGGCGCGTCAAAGACTCCGTTCAGCGTGTCGTTACCGGCCTTTCCGTCGACGCGGAGCGTCTGCACCGACGCCGAGAGGACTCACGCGGGGCGGGTGGACGCCAGGCTTGGCCGGGCGGCGTGGGTCGTCTCGAGGGCGAGCAGCTCGGTCCACGGCGCGAGGTCCATCCGGTTCCGGAAGCGGATCCACCCGAGAAGGGACATCACCGCCACGTCGGCGTAGGCGAGCCGGCCGGGCGCGAGCGTGCGCTTGCCCCGGTACGTCGTCTCGAGCCAGTCAAGGCATCCCCGGCCCCGGTCCACCTGGCGGCGGAGGTACGAGGACTGCTCGGCCCGGATGCCGTCGTTCTCCAGCAGGAAGACGTTCACCAGGCTGTCCTGCGCCGCGTCGACCACCGAGACCACGTTCTGATCGAGGAGCGAGAGCGCCGGTTCGAAGAGGGTCTCCTGGAACGGCGGCTCCCCGCCGGGCTTCGGGTGGGGGAGGGAGTACAGCAGGGCGGCGATGACCCGGGACTCGAAGACGTGCCGCACCGGCGCACCCGGGCCGAGGTCGAGCATCGGCACGCGCCGGATCGGCGAGGCGACGGTGAACTCGGGCGCCGGGTCCTGCCAGCCGTGGGCGTCGCGCTCGAACGGGAGCCGCAGCTCCGAGAGCACGACCCGCACTCGGCGGACGTACGGCGAGGCATCGTGACCGAAGAGCTTCAGCAAGGGGGGAACCTCCGCCCGGGCGAGGGAGTCTCCCGAGTTGAGCCCGGGGCCGCGGTCCGTGTCGAGCGGCCACGGCCATGCCCTCGGGCGGGGATGCCAGCCGGGGTGCCAAACACCTCGTTACCCCTCGTTACCGTCCGAGCCGGCGCGTTCGAGGCGGGCTCAGACCGGCACCAGCACCGCTGGCGTCCGTCCGGTCTGCGCCCGGTAGCGCTCCGCCACCTGCTCCATCGATGCGCGCAATCCCTCGGGCCGGGCCGCCACCACCATCGCCCCACCGAAGCCCCCGCCGGTCAGCCGCGCCCCGAAGACGCCCGGCGCCTCCGCCGCCAGCGCCACCAGCCGGTCCAGGTCGGGCACGCTCACCTGGTAGTCGTCCCGCAGCGACCGATGCGACGCGGCGAGCAGCGCTCCAAGCCGCTCGAGCGCCCCGGATCGGAGCGCCTCCACCGCCTCGAGCACCCGCGCGTTCTCCGTCACCACGTGCCTCGCCCGACGGTCCAGCGGCGCGCGGAGCCGCTCGATGCGGGGCAGGTCCTCCAGGCTCAGGGCACGGAGGCTCGTCACCCCGAGCGCCCGCGTCGCCTCTTCGCACTCGCGGCGGCGGACCCGGTACTCGCCGCTCGCATGGTCGTGCGAGATGCCGGAGTGCACCACCGCGATGCCGAGGCCCCCCGGGAGCGGCAGGCTCTCGGTTCGCAGCGACTGCGTGTCGATGAACAGCGCCGAGTGCGGCCGCCCGAGGCTCGAGGCCATCTGATCCATCACCCCCACCGGAGCGCCGACGAACTCCACCTCCGCCCGCTGGCCGAGCAGCGCCAGCTGGACGTCGTCCAGCTCCCAGCCGAACGCCTGGCGGAGCGCCCGAAGGAACGAGACCTCCAGCGCCGCGCTCGAGGACAGTCCGCTCCCGAGCGGCACCTCGGAGTCCACCCGCGCGTCGAAGCCGCGAGCGCCCGGGGCCGCGAGACCGCCGTCACGCCCTGCACGTAGTCCAGCCAGTCATGGCGCGGCCTCTCGGCGCCCACGTGGTACGTCTCCGTCCGTCCGAGGGCGACCGAGTGCACCCGGGCGACGTCGTCGCTGCGCACCCGCAGCTCCACCCGCGTCCTCTGCGGGAGGGTCACCGGAAGCACGAAGCCGCCCGAGTAGTCGGTGTGCTCGCCGATGAGGTTCGCCCGTCCGGGCGCCTCGGCCGTCACCTCCGGGTCCGCCCCGAAGAGCTCGCGAAAGTTGCTCATCCGTGCTCGTCCTCGACCATCACCAAGGGACAGGCTAGGCGCGTCCGCCTCCACCGGGGAGGGGTGCTAGGGTCCCCCCCACCATGGCCTCCACTCCGCACCTGACACGGAACCAGCTGGGCCGGTTCGAGGAGCGGCTCCAGCGCGAGCGTGCCCGGCTGCTCGGGCTCACCAGCACCTCCGACACCCCCGCCGAGATGCCCGGTCTCGCCGACCCGAGTGACGCCGCCGACGTCGCCGAGGTCCAGGTGGAACGGACCACCCAGAACACCCTCACCGAGGGTCGAGCGGGCGCAGCTCGCGCAGGTGAATCGCGCCCTGGCCAAGCTGACCGAGGGGTCCTACGGCCTGAGCGACGTGACCGGCGAGCCCATCCCGCTCGCCCGCCTGGAAGCCCTGCCCTGGGCGACCACCAACGTCGAGGACGCACCCCGCCGGGGCTGACCCACCGTCGCTCGAGTCCCGCTCATCGCCCGACGCGAAGGCGGTCGAGGGCGAGCTGGACCTCTTCGAGGAGGGCCTCGCGGGTCGTCCGCGAAGGGACACACCATGAGCTGGTCGTCCCATCGACCTCGCACGACGAATGCGGCGCGTCTCCCAGCGGTCCCTCGATGCGGACCCGCGACGTTGCGCGCACGAAGCGGCTCCAGCCCCACAGGACGAGGGCGATGGGCCATTCGAGGGCTCGCCAGAACACGTGCCCGAGCACCGCCCGGCCCTCGCCGGTCAGTCCTCGGGCTCGGTCACCGTGACGTGGATCAGCACGCTCGCGCCCAGGCCGGTCCCGGCGCGGCAGTACGTGCTGCCTGGCGCCAGCCCCTTCAGCACCAGGGTGTTGTGCTTCTTGTCCTTCGACGTCACCAGCTTCGCGCTGACCACGCTCAGGTCGTCGCAGTTCAGCCCCGAGGCCTGGCCGACGTTGAGCTGGGCGCTGTGCCCGACCTCGATCTCCACCTGCTGCGACGGCTGGGCGCGGGCAGGCCCGGCCAGCAGCGCCGCGAGCAGGAGCAGAAGCGGAGAGGTCCTGGACACGGCTGCCGAGCGTAGCCCAACGGCGGCGCGGCGCGTCGTCAGGGGCCGGCGCGACCCGGTGCGGGAGGCCCGTCGGGTGCGGCCGCGGCGTCCAGCCGGACCTTTCCCCGGAACATCCGGGCGAGGAACACGAAGTAGCCGCAGGCCAGCGGAAGCCCCAGCAGGGTCCAGCTCAGCGCCACCCGGAGCCCGTGGTGGGTGGTGGCCGCCGCGAAGGCGTCGAGCGAGAGCGAGGGGCCGAGGCTCGACCGCAGTAGCACCGGCCAGCGCGCGGCCGCGCCCGTCCCGAGCAGCGTGAAGAGGGTGCCCGCCGACCCGAGGAAGGCCACCCCCGCCTGGCCGAGGACCAGTCCCCGGGCGAGCGCCGCCGCCGATGCGGCCAGGAGCGCGGCGAGGACCCAGACCAGGGGCCTCTGCGCGGCGGCGCCGGGGATCTCGGGCGCGACCCGCACCGTCGCCCACGTCACCAGGGGGAAGAGCGCGCCAGCCCCGATCCACAGCAACTGCGCGGCGCGGGAGCTCCGGGCATGCACCGCCCCGTCCGTCTTCAGGGCCAGGTACAGCCCGCCGTGTCCCCCGAGGGCCAGCAGGGTGAAGACGCCCACCAGCACCGTGTACGCGTCGAGCACCCCCGAGTCCTTGCCCGGCCAGAAGCTGTCGAAGAGGGGAATCTGGAACGTGCCGGTCCGGTCCAGCGGCACCCCGCGGAGCACGTTGCCCAGCGCGGCCCCGAGCACGATGGCGATGAGCGAGCTGCCGAGGGCGAAGGTGACGTCCCAGAACGCGGCCCAGAGCGGGTCGTGCACGTGGGTGCGGAACTCGATGGAGAGGCCCCGGAGGATGAGCACCCAGAGGAGCAGCATCAGGGGCATGTAGAACCCGCTGAACCCCACCGCGTAGGCGACGGGAAACGCCGCGAAGAGCGCCCCGCCTCCGGCGATGAGCCAGACCTCGTTCCCGTCCCAGACCGGCCCGATGGCGGCGAGCACCGTCCGGCGCTCGGCGTCGGTGCGGGCCACGACCAGGTGCAGGAACCCGGCGCCGAAGTCGAAGCCGTCGAGCACCACGTAGACCGCGAGCATCCCGGCGACGATGGCGAACCAGAGCGCTTCCATCACCCGGCCTCCCCGGCGAGCGACGGCCGCAGCCCGGCCTCGGCCCCGCCGTGCGGCGCTCCCGGCCCGTGGGCGATCTCCCGTCCCACCAGGTACAGGAAGAGGATCCCCATCACCAGATAGAGGCCAGCGAAGCCGATGAGCGTGAAGAGCGCGTTCCCGGCCGAGACGCGCGGCGAGGTGCCCTCGGCGGTGCGCATCAGCCCGTAGACCAGCCAGGGCTGCCGGCCCATCTCCGCGGTCATCCACCCGGCGGTGGTGGCGATGTACGGGAACGGCATGGCCAGCATCAGCGCCCAGAGCAGACCGCGCGACCGCTCGAGCCGACCTCGCCAGAGCTGCAGCGCCGCCAGCGCGAGCAGGGCGATGAACAGCGTCCCGAGCCCGGCCATCACGTGGTAGGCGTAGTAGAGCAGCTCGATGTTGTCCGGCCAGTGGTCTTGCGGGATGCGGTCGAGGCCGGTGACGGTGCTCCCGAAGCTCCCGTAGACCAGGAAGCTGAGCATCCCGGGCAGCACCACCGGGTTCTCCAGCCGGCGGCGCTCCACGTCGGGCTGGCCGATGATCGCCAGCTCGGCGCCGGGCTTGCTCTCGAACAGCCCCTCCATCGCTGCCAGCGTCGCCGGCTGCTTCTCGGCCAGCAGCTTCCCGTGCTGGTCCCCGGTGGGGAAGATGAGCAGGCAGGAGGCGACGAGCCCCGCCACGACGCCGGTGCGGAGCGCGAGCGCGGCGTGCTCCCGGTGACGCCCCGAGAGCGACCAGAACGCCCCCACCCCGGCGACCACAAAGGACGCGGTCACCACCGAGGCGGTCATGTTGTGGAGGTACTGCCAGATGGCCCACGGGTTGAGGACGAAGGCCCAGAAGTCGGCGAGCTGCAGCCGTCCGTCCGGGCCGACCACGTGCCCCACCGGGGCCTGCATGAAGGCGTTGGTGGCGATGATGAAGTAGCCGGAGAGCCAGCTGCCGGCCCACAGCGCCACGGCCGAGGCGAGGTGCAGGCGCGGCCCGAACCGCTTCTCACCGTAGAGGAAGAGCCCGAGGAAGGTGGACTCGAGGAAGAAGGCGAAGAGGCCCTCCATCGCCAGCGTCTGGCCGATGACTCCACCGGCGAACTGGCTGAAGCGCGACCAGTTGGTCCCGAACTGGAACTCCATCGGGATGCCGGTCACCACGCCCAGCGCGAAGGTGACGCCGAAGATGCGGGCCCAGAACCGCGCGGCGTCGGCGTGGAGCGCGCTGCCGGTCCGGACCGCCCTCCACTTGAAGAGGACGATGAGGAACGCGAGCCCCATCGTCAGCTGCGGGAACAGATAGTGGTAGGTGACGGTGAAGCCGAAGTGCAGGCGGTGCCAG
This sequence comes from uncultured delta proteobacterium, assembly GCA_963776345.1. GTDB lineage: Bacteria > Myxococcota > Myxococcia > Myxococcales > Myxococcaceae > RPRB01. Next base: position 36,244 of record CAVZMH010000010.1, read on the forward strand.
AACAGCGCGTCACTCATGGAGTCACGCCCTCGCAGGGTGGGGCGCGAGAGTCTGCACGCGCCGGGGTTCTGCCGTCGAGCAGCAAGGTCGCGGTGGCTCAGCGCGGCGGGCTGCCGAGCACCCGGTGCACGTCGGCGAGGACGCTCAGGTCCTCCCGCGCGACGACCCGCAGCACCCGCACCGGGGCGCCCTCCTGGGCGAGGTCCACGTCGCCCCCGGGCGCCTCGTTCCGGTCCCGGTCGAGCGCCACGCCGACGAAGGCGAACGCGCGACAGGCGTCGGTCCGCAGGCGCGCGGAGTGCTCGCCGGCGCCGCCGGTGAAGACCAGCACGTCCAGCCCGCCGAGCACGCCCACCGCCCCGCCCACCGTCCGGATCAGCGTGTGGAGGTACACGCCGTACGCCGTGCGTGCGCGCGCCTCGCCGCCGTCGGCGCGCTCGATCACCTCCCGGAGGTCCGCCGTCCCCGCGAGCCCGAGGAGACCGCACTCGTTCTCCAGCCTCGCCTCGAGCTCCCGCGGCGCCGCGCCGAGGTGCTCGGCCAGCGCCACCACCGCCCCGGGGTCCAGGTGCCCGGGCCGGGTGGCCATCACCAGCCCGTCCAGCGGCGTGTAGCCCATGCTGGTGTCCGCCGAGCGCCCCTCGCGGACGGCGGTGACCGACGCGCCGCTTCCGAGGTGACAGACCACCACCCGGGGCGGAAGCACGCCGAGCAGCGCCGCGGTCCGGCGCAGCGCGTGGACGATGCTCAGGCCGTGGAAGCCGTAGCGGCGGAGGGCGAGCGGCTCGGCCCAGGCCGGCGGCACCGCGTACAGCCGCGCCTCCTCGGGCATCGTCGCGTGGAAGGCGGTGTCGAACGCGCAGACCTGGGGGACGTCCGGCAGCAGCCTGGCGCACGCATCGACACAGGCCAGCGCCGGCCCCATGTGCCTCGCCGCCGAGCGGCCGGAGCGCCTCGAGCGTCGTGCGCACGCGGTCGTCGAGCCGGACCGGCCCGGCGAAGCTGGGACCGCCATGCACCATCCGGTGTCCGATGGCCGACGGCCTGCCGATCCGCCCCAGCGCGCGCGCGACGTGCCCGCCGGCGGCCTCGACCGACGGGGTCCACGCCTCGCTCGCCGAGGCGACGAGGGTGCCGTCGTCCTCGAGGGCCGACCACTTGAGGCTGCTCGAGCCGACGTTGACCACCAGGACCGGAGCCACGACCGCGGAGACTAGCCCCCCGTCCGCCCCCCGGAAGGCCTAGAACCTGACCCAGCACCAGGGACCCTCGGAGGCCGACCATGCCCGACGCGCTGACCCCGGACGAACTGCGGCTGATCGACGCCTGGTGGCGCGCGGCCAACTACCTCACCGTCGGGCAGATCTACCTCCAGGACAACCCGCTGCTCCGCGAGCCGCTCCGCCCCGAGCACATCAAGCCGCGGCTGCTCGGGCACTGGGGAACGAGCCCGGGCCTGAGCCTGGTCTACGCGCACCTCAACCGGCTCATCCGGCGCGACGGCTTCCCCGCCATCTACCTGGCCGGCCCGGGGCACGGCGGCCCGGCGGTCGTCGCCTGCACCTACCTCGAGGGGACGTACAGCGAGGTGTACCCGCGGGTGACCCCGGACGCGACGGGCATGAAGCGGCTCTTCCGCCAGTTCTCCACCCCCGGTGGCATCCCCAGCCACGTCAGCGCTCCCACCCCCGGCTCCATCCACGAGGGCGGGGAGCTGGGCTACGTGCTGACCCACGCCTTCGGCGCGGTGTTCGACGATCCGGAGCTCATCGCCGTCGCGGTGGTGGGCGACGGCGAGGCCGAGACCGGCCCGCTCGAGGGCAGCTGGAAGGGCATCACCTACCTGAACCCGGCCCGCGACGGCGCGGTCCTCCCCGTCCTGCACCTCAACGGGTACAAGATCTCCAGCGCCACCGTGCTCGGCCGCTCCACCGACGCGCAGGTTCGCTCGCTCCTCGAGGGCCACGGCTACGAGGTCCTCTTCGTGGAGGGAGACGACCCGCCGCGGGTGCACCAGGCGCTCGCCGCCGCGCTCGACGGGTGCCTGGAGCGCATCCGCCGCATCCAGTCGTCGGCCCGCAGCTCGGGGGTGAAGGACCGGCCGCGCTGGCCGGCGCTGGTGCTCCGGACGCCCAAGGGCTGGACCGGCCCGGACGTGGTGGACGGCGTCCAGGTCGAGGGGACGTTCCGCGCCCACCAGGTGCCGCTCGCCGGCGTGCGCGACGACCCCGAGCACTTGAAGCGGCTCGAGGCCTGGATGCGGAGCTACCGGCCGGCGGAGCTGTTCGACGCGCACGGCACGCTCCTCCCCGAGCTGCGGGCGCTCGCCCCGCGCGGCGAGCTCCGGATGAGCGCCAACCCCCGGACCAGCGGCGAGACCGGTGAGCCCATCCGGATGCCGTCCCTCGAGCCGTACGCGGTGAAGGTGGAGGCCCCGGGCAGCCAGCGCGAGGAGTCCACGCGCCGGCTCGGCCAGCTCCTGCGCGACCTCTACCGCCAGAACCCCGGCCGGTTCCGCCTCTTCTGCCCCGACGAGTCGAACAGCAACCGCCTGGGCGCCGTGTTCGAGGAAACCGGGCGCGCCTTCATGCTCCCGGTGCTGCCCACCGACGACGCGCTCGGGCCCGACGGCCGGGTGATGGAGGTGCTCAGCGAGCACAACTGCGAGGGGTGGCTGGAGGGCTACGTCCTCACCGGCCGGCACGGCCTCTTCGCCACCTACGAGTCGTTCGCGATGGTGGTGGCGTCGATGGCCATCCAGCACTCGAAGTGGCTGGACGAGTCACTCAAGCTCGAGTGGCGGAAGCCGGTGCCCTCGCTGAACGTGCTGCTCACCAGTACTTGTTGGAGGAACGACCACAACGGGTTCAGCCACCAGGGTCCGGGCTTCATCGACGCGATGCTGACCCGGAAGCCCACCGTCTCGCGCATCTACCTGCCGCCGGACGCCAACTGCCTGCTCTGGACCGCCCACCACTGCTTCCGCCACTCGGAGCACGTCAACGTCATCGTCATCGACAAGCAGCCCCAGCTCCAGTACCTCGACCTCGAGGCCGCCCACCGCCACTGCCAGCGCGGCGCCTCGGTCTGGGAGTGGGCCAGCAACGACGAGGGCGATCCGGACATCGTCATGGCCTGCGCGGGCGACGTGCCGACGATGGAGACGCTCGCCGCGACCTGGCTCCTGCGCCGCGAGGCCCCCGGCCTGCGCATCCGGGTGGTGAACGTGGTGGATCTGATGTCCATGTTCACGCCCGAGGAGCACCCGCACGGGATGGACGAGCAGCGCTTCGTCGACCTCTTCACCCGGGACCGGGAGGTGGTGTTCGCCTTCCACGGCCACCCGCTCGGGATCCATCACACCCTGCACGGTCGACCGAACGCGGCGCGCTTCCACGTGCGTGGCTTTCGCGAGCAGGGCACCACCACCACCCCCTTCGACATGGTGGTGCTCAACGGGATCAGCCGCTACCACCTGGCCATCGAGGCGCTGCGGCGCGCGCGGCGCATCCCGGAGAGCTCGCCGGCGCTGGTCGAGCGATTCAACGACCAGCTGAGGCGCCACCGCGCCTACGTCGAGGAGCACCTGGAGGACATGCCCGAGGTGCGCGACTGGACCTGGACTCCGCCCGGGTGAGGGCGGGCGCTGGCTAGCGGGTGCGCGCCCGGGCGCTCCGGGCACGGGACTTTCGCCGCACCGCCGCCCCTCCGGACGAGCGTGCGCGCTTGGGCGGGTCAACCAGCGCGAGCAGGGCGGACACCGTGCGGCGCTGCTGGAGCGGGTGGCGAAGCGACCGGTCGGCGTGGATGCGGTAGCGGTTCCGGCGGCCCACGCGCTCACGCCGCAGGTACCCCGCCGCCTCCAATTCTTGAAGGATCCGCTGGACCGCGCGCTCGGTGATGCCCACCCGCGCCGCGATGTCGCGGACCCGTGCCTCCGGGTCCTCCCACACGCAGAGCAGCACGTGGGTGTGGTTCGTCAGGAAGTTCCACGTCGCCATGGGTTCTGGACCTTAGCGGGCATGACGGCAATGGGAATCAGGGAACGACCACCAGGTCGGCCTTGGTCGACTCGGCCACCGAGCCATCGATGGCGACGACGATGCGGCGGAGCGGCATGCGGGGCGACCTCCGGCCATCAACCTAACGCCCCCGGTCGGCGAGACAAGGCGCGCCGGGTCGGCCTCAGTCCACGCAGAGCGTGCGGCCCTGCCGGACGATGCCGCAGCCGCGCGCGAACCGGTGCGTGGTGCACGCTCCGCGCTGGCACGCGCCCTCGCACTGGTCGGAGTCGGTGCAGGCCTTTCCACCGTCGGCGGTGCGCGGATTGCATCCGGTCACGTGCCCCCGGCCCTGCACCTCGTCCCAGGCGCCGCCCGCGGCCTCGCACTCGGCGCGCGTCCGGGCCTCGGGCGGGGTGGCTGCCTGTTCGGCCCGTGAGGCGGGGACGGCGACGAGCAGGGCCCCGGCCGCGCAGCCGAGGCGCAGCGCCCGACGCCACGGTCTTGCTCGAACCGCCATCGCCGCGATGCTACTCCCAGGGCGGGATGGGCTTCGAGGACCGACCGGAGTGGACGCTGCTGGTGGCGCTCGGCGTGGGCCTGGTGCTCGGGCTGGAGCGAGAGCGGGCGCGGGCGCGCGACGCCGCCAGGCAGCGCCGGTGGGCGGGGCTGCGCAGCTTCGCGCTGACCTCGCTTCTCGGCGGCGTGGCGCTCCAGACCGGCAGCCCGGTGGTGGTGGGAGTGGCCGGGGCGGCCGTGGTGCTGCTCGCCCTCCTCGTCGCCTGGCGCGCGCCCGAGCCGGACCCCGGGTTCACCACCGAGGTCGCGCTGGTGCTCGCCTTCGCCCTGGGGGTCCTCGCCCAGCGCGCGCCGGCGCTGGCCTTCGCCGCGGCGCTCGTCACCTCCGCGCTGCTCGCCTTCCGGGCGCGGCTGCACGGGCTGGCGCGGAACCTCTTCACCGACCGGGAGCTGCAGAACGCGCTGGTGCTCGGAGTGGCGGCGCTGCTGATCCTCCCGCTCCTCCCGGACCGTCCGGTGGACCCCTTCGGCGCGGTCAGCCCCTTCGACGTCTGGAAGCTGGTGGTGGTGGTGATGGCGGTGGGGGCCGGCGGGGCGCTGGCCCAGCGGCTGGTCCGTCCCCGGGTGGGACTCACCGTCGCCGGGCTCGCCTCGGGCTTCGTCTCCAGCGCGGCCACCGTCTCCGCCATGGGCCGGCTGGCCACGAGCGAGCCGAGGGTGCTCGCGGGAGCCGTCTCCGGGGCGACCGCCTCGTCGCTGGCCACCTTCGTCCAGCTCGCGCTGATGCTTGCGGCCTCGGGGACGGTGCTCCTGCGCTCGCTGGCCATCCCCCTGTCCGCCGGGGGAGTGACCGCGCTGCTGGTGGCGGCGGTGTTCGCGCGCCGGGCGGCGCAGACCGAGGCGCCGGCCGTCCGGTCCGGGGCCGCGTTCCGCCTGGGGGATGCGGTGGTGTTCGCGGTGCTGGTGACCGTCATCTCCTTCGTCGCCGCGCTGGTGCAGCGCCGCTTCGGGAGCGCCGGCCTGCTGGTGACCGCCACCGTGAGCGGCTTCGCCGATGCGCATGCCTTCGCCGGGTCGGCCGGTGCGCTGGTGGCCCGGTCGGCGGTGCCGGTCGACGCCGCGGCGCTCGCCGTCCTCCTGGCAACGAGCAGCAACGCGGTCACCAAGGTGGTGCTCGCGGCCACGGCCGGCCCTCGCCCGTACCTGCTCCGGGTCCTGGGGGGCCAGCTCGCGGTCCTGGGAGCGACCTGGGCCGGCTGGCTCCTGAGCCGCTGAGCGGTGGTCAGGCCAGCGCCGCGGCGACGACCTTGCCCTGGGTGATGTTGTCCTCGAGCGCCTGCGAGGGCACGAGAGCTCATCAGCGCGTGGTGAGCTGCAGCTTCCGGGTGCGGCGAGCTCGGAAGGGCTTCCCGGCCCGGTCAGGCGAGCGCGGTGCGGGCCACGCTCTCCTTGATGTTGGCCATCAGCATCGCCACGCGTTCGCGTTGCCGCTCAGGCTGTCGCCGTTGCCGATCTGGTCGCCAGGTCGACCGTCCCCACTGCGTCTGCTGGAAGGCCTGCATGAAGAAACGCGGAGCTTGGCCTGGCCCTCCGGCGAGGCCACCCAGCCGTCCACATGCCTTGAGCGCGCCCGGGTCGGCGGTCACGGCCGCGAGCTCGGCGGCGTGGCGGCAGACCGGTGAGAGGCTCTTCACCTTGGCCAGGTAGACGGCCGGCGCGACGCCTCCAGGCGTGACGACGTCGGGCGTCCGCTGCCGGGCGTGCCCCCTGCGCCCGGGTCTCCGGTCTTGCCGGTCAGCTGCCGTCACAGCCAGCGGCGGCCAGCACGACGGCGAGGGCGCAGCCAGTCGTCGGAGATGCGCGAACATCGAGTCCCTCCGGTCCGGCTCCCCAGCCGCGCCGAGAGAGGAACAACCACCCCAGCCGGGGGGAACGGTCCCCCACGGGTGAAAGGACCCACCACCGACCGCCCGCCGTGGTGGACTGGTCGACGATGCAGCCCCGTTCGAGCCAGGAGGAAGGATGGAGCCGCGCGGGCGGCGCGGCGCTGCTCGCCCTTCTGGGAGCCGGCGCGGTGGCCACGGCCGCCGGCGCGGCGCTTTACCCCGGCGGGACGTGGGTCGACCCGCTGGCCCCCGGCCACTCCTGGTGGGGCAACTTCCTCTGCGACATCGCCCGGGACATGGCGGTGAACGGTGCGCCCAACCCCGGCGCGCTCTGGGGCCGCGCGGCCGAGTGGTCGTTCGTCGCCGCACTCTGCCTCTTCTGGTGGCTCGCGCCCGCGCTCGTCGAGGGTCGGCGGATCCGGCGGCCGGTGCGCGTGCTCGGAACGTCCTCGCTGCTGGGTCTGATCCTGGTCCCCGTGACCTGGGGCGGGGCCCACACGCTGGCGCTGGCGGCGGGCGCCGGGCCGGGGTTCGTCGCCGCGGCGCTCCTCGTTCGTGGGCTCCGCGGCCGGCCGGCGCTCGCCCTGCTCGGCGCCGTGGCGCTCCTCCTCGCGGCGCTGGAGCTCGGGCTCTACCTCGCCTTCCGGGCGGGGCCGCTCCCGGTGACCGTCCCGGCGATGCAGCGGGTCGCGCTCCTGGTGGCGGTGGCCTGGATGGCCGGGTGCGCCCTGGCGTTGCTCCGCGGTCAGGAGGTGGAGGCCGCGGGCCGCTCCTCCACCGGCTCGCCGCGGGCCACGTAGACCGCCGCGGCGAGGTCTCCCACCACGTTGAGCGTCGTCCGGCACATGTCCAGGAGCCGGTCGACGCCGAGGATGAGCCCCAGCCCCTCGGGCGGGATCCGGAACATCCCGAGGATCATCGCGATGACCGGGAGCGAGCCCGCGGGCACCCCGGCCGTCCCGATGCCTCCGAGCACGCAGATGAACATCACCAGAATCTGGTCTTGGAGGCTGAGGTGCACCCCGAAGAGCTGGGCGATGAAGAGGACGGTCACCCCCTCGAAGAGCGCGGTCCCGTTCTGGTTCATCGACGCGCCGGCGGTGAGCACGAAGCGGGCGACATTGGGCGGGAGCCGCAGCTGCTCCTCGGCCACCTTCAGCGCGGTGGGGAGCGTCGCGCTGGAGGAGGCGGTGGAGAAGGCGGTGATCGCCGCCATCCGCACGTCCCGGAAGAACTGCACCGGGTTGCGGCCCCCGAAGAACCGGACCGAGAGCGAGTAGACCACGAACATGTGCAGCCCCAGCCCGAGCAGCACCACCCCGACGTAGGCCGCGAGCTGCCGGAGCACGTCGAACCCGAGCCGCGCGGTCATCCCGAAGAGGAGCGCCGCCACCCCGAGCGGCGCCACCTTCAGCACGCCGCCGATCAGCACCAGCGTCACCTCGTAGAGCCCGGCGATGACCTCCTTGAGCCGCTCGGCCGCCGCCGCCCGGGTCGTCCCCAGCGCGATGCCGAACAGCAGGGCGAAGAAGATGAGCCCCAGGTAGTCGCCGTTCGCCGCCGCCTTCACCGGGTTGTCCGGGACGATGGAGACCAGGAGCGCCGCGGGCGAGCCGTCCCCCGACACCGCGGCCGCCTTCGGGAGCACGCTGGAGCGGGCCAGGGCGCGCACCTCGTCGCTCATGCCCTCGCCGGGCCGGAACAGGTTCACCAGCCCGAGCCCGATGAGCACCGCGATGCTGGAGACGACCACCGTGTAGCCCAGCGCCCGCGCGCCGAGCCGCCCGAGGTGCCGGAGCTCGAGGTCCGCCACACCCATCACCAGCGCCGAGAAGATCATCGGCACCACCAGCATGAAGAGCAGGCGGAGGAAGACCTGCCCGATGGGCCCGGTCACGTTCGCCAGGGTCCAGGCGAGCCACGGGGCGTCGCCGGCCACCGCCCGGGCGAGCAGCCCGAGCCCGGCGCCGATGACCAGGCCGAGCAGGAGCCGGCTGTGCTCTCGCATGCGGCCGGACGCTAGCGTGCCCGGGCGGGCCGCGGTCAGCTCAAAAGGAGCCGGAGGTGCCGCCGCATCGGGACCGAGCGCCGGCGCTGGACGATGCGGAGCAGCGCGCTCCGGGCCCGGTCGAACACCTCGCCCACCGCGGCCTCGGGGCGTGCGTCGAGGGACTCCACGGTGAGCGCGCCGCCGCGCCGCAGGCACACCCGGAGCCGACAGCGGAGGTCGCGGCCGCCACGCGGGCCGTTGAGGTCCTCCATCCAGAGCTGGACCCTGCGGATCTGGTCCTCCAGGCGTCCGAGGGAGTGGAGGAGATGCCGTTCACAGAGCTCGCGAAGCCGGGGGTCGGGCGGGAGATGGCGGGCGCGCAGTTCGAGGTGCATGGGGCCGAAACGCCGCCGAAATGAGGCACTTCCCGAGGAAATACCGCTGGATCCCCACGGTCCGGCCGATGGGCCGGGCCGGGCAGGTGTATCGGGGGGGGTGACAACCGCCGGCTGGATGTCGATCCGTGACCTGCCCGGACGACGTGAGGGTGTTCCCGGGATGCACCCGGGTCCCCTCATCGCCAAGGAGCGAGACACCATGCAGTACATCGTCCTCATCTACGGAAACGAGAAGGGCTGGAGCTCGATGTCCAAGCCGCAGGTCGAGCAGATGTACGCCGAGTACCGGCAGTACAGCCAGGACCTGGGAGCGGCCGGCGTGCTCCGCGGCGGCAGCGAGCTGAAGCCGACCAGCGCGGCGACCACGGTGCGCCTGCGCGGCGGCAAGCGGCAGGTGACCGACGGCCCGTTCGCCGAGACCAAGGAGCAGCTCGGCGGCTACTACCTGATCGAGGTGCCGGACCTCGAGGCCGCGCTCGACTGGGCCGCCCGCTGCCCCTCGGCCCGCGACGGGTCCATCGAGGTCCGGCCGCTGGCGCCGAGCGCGCAGGGGTAGCGAGGCCGCCGGTCGATGCTCGCCCGCGCCATCGATCAGCTGGTGCGCCGCGAGGGCCCGCGGGTCCTCGCGGGCCTCATCCGCTGGAGCGGAGACTTCGACCTCGCCGAGGAGGCGTTCCAGGCCGCGTGCACCCAGGCGCTCGAGTCCTGGCCCCGGCGCGGGCTGCCCGACCGCCCCGGCGCCTGGCTCACCACCGTGGCCCGGAGGCGGGCGGTGGACCTCGTCCGGCGTCGCCGTCCCGACGTTCCCCTGGACGGGCCGCTGGCGGAGGCCCTGGCGGCGGACGAGGGCGGCCAGGCGGAGGCCGCGCCCGAGGTGGAGGACGATCGGCTCCGGCTGCTGTTCACCGTCTGCCACCCCGCGCTGGCGCCGCCGGCGCAGATCGCGCTCGCGCTGCGGACGCTCTGCGGGCTCACCACCCTGGAGATCGCCCGCGCGCACCTCGAGCCCGAGGCGACCACCGCCCAGCGCCTGGTCCGGGCGAAGCGGAAGATCGCCGACGCCCGCATCCCCTTCGACGTGCCGCCGGCGGACCGGCTCGCCGAGCGGCTCTCGGGCGCGCTCTCCACCATCTACCTGGTCTTCAACGAGGGCTTCTCGGCGACCGGGGGCGAGTCGTGGATCCGCCCCGACCTCTGCGCCGAGGCCATCCGCCTCGGGAGGCTGGTGGTCGAGCTGCTCCCGGGCGAGGCCGAGGTGGAAGGGCTTCTGGCGCTGATGCTCCTCCACGATGCGCGCCGTCCCGCGCGGACCGCTGCCGACGGGACGCTGGTGCCGCTGGAGGAGCAGGACCGGCGGCGGTGGAGCCCGGAGCTCATCGCCGAGGGGACCGCGGTGCTGGATCGCGCGGTGGCCCGGGTGTCCCCGGGTCCGTACCAGCTCCAGGCCGCCATCGCCGCGCTGCACGCCCGCGCCGCCCGGCCCGAGGACACCGACTGGCCGCAGATCGCCGCGCTCTACGGCGCCCTCCTGCGGCACAGCCCGAGCCCCATCGTCGAGCTCAACGCCGCGGTGGCGGTGGCGATGGCCCGCGGACCGGAGGCAGGGCTCGCGTGGATGGAACGCCTGGACCGCTCGGGAGAGCTCGCCGGGTACCACCTGCTCCCCGCGGCGCAGGCGGACCTGCTCCGCCGGCTCGGGCGCGTCGACGAGGCCCGCGCGGCGTATGCGCGGGCGCTGGAGCTGGTGCGCCATCCAGCCGAGCGGCGGTTCCTCGAGCGGCGGCTCGCCGAGCTCGGCTGAGGCCTCGAGGTTGCGCCCGCGGGGGGGAGCGGATCGCCGCCGGCCCCCCGCCTCAGCCGCCGCCCGGTCCGGCGAGCAGCTCCCGGAGCACCGAGGGCAGGTCCGAGCCGGCCTCGCCGAGGAAGGCGAGGAGGGAGCTCAGCTCGACATCGGGGCCGGCCCGGAACCGGCGGCGGAGCGCGGCCATCACCCGTGCTCGGCCGGCGCTCAGCACGCGGGACACGGTGGACTTGTGGGTCCCCACCCGGCGGCCGATCTCCTCGAGCGTGAGTCCCTCCAGCACGTAGAGCGCGAGGAAGCGCCGCGTGCGCGGCTCCAGTCCGGCGAGCGCGTCGACCAGCGCGGCCTGGAGCGCGGCTTGCTCCGACCGGCGCAGGAGCGAGACCTCCGGGTCCGGCTCCGGCGCGGCGAGCTCGGCCAGGACCCAGGTCTCCTCCTCGGCGGCCGGCCTGGCCTCGAGCAGGTTCAGCGCCACCCGCAGCAGCACCGAGCGGAGCCAGGGGTCGAGGCGCCCGCTGCCCTGGTACTCGGCGAGCTTGGGAACGCGCGGGCCGACCAGCAAGCGCTCGCGGGTCCGCTGGAGCACCTCGGAACGCAGCTCCTCGTCCGCGCGCAGCCGCCGGAGCGCCCGTGGCAGGAGCGCCCGCAGGCGCGCGTCGAGCAGCTCCAGCGCGGCGCCCTGTCCCTCGAGCGCCGCCGCGACCAGGTACAGGTCCGCCGCGTGGAGCGGCGCGCCCGCAGCGTCGAGCGCCGGTCGTCGCCGGGAGAGGAAACGCAGGAAGGCCCTGGGGTCCAGCTGGAGCGCCGGGTGCGCGTTCCGCGCGACCTCCAGCGCACGACCGAGCTGCAGCACGGGACGGCACCCTCGGACCGGGATGCCCCCCGGCGCCAGGTCCCCCCTCGAACGGCAGTCTGCCCCATTCCCGGTCGCGCGGGTGCAGACGATGCAGCCAACGTGCTCGGCCGGGCCGCAGACCGGCAGGTGTGGGGGGGTGGGCGTCGGCCGCTCTTTGGCCTAGAGACGGTCCCGTGGAACAGACCGGACAGTCGACCCGGCCGGAGCTGGGCCGGCTCGCGTTCTTCCGGGCCGCGCTCGCGCTGGGGTTCGGGGCGTTCGGCAGCAGCCAGCGGATGCAGGCCCCGCTGGAAGCGGCGCTGGTCCGGGACCGCTGGGTGACCGAGGAGGAGCACGCGGCGCTGCTCCGCATGCTCGACCTGTTCCCTGGCGCGCCCTCGGCCAACACCCTGGCGCTCGTCGGCCAGCGGCGGGGAGGCTGGACCTGGTCCCTCCTCGGCTACCTGGGCTTCGTCTTGCCGGGAATCTTGGTGACCGGGGTGCTCGCCTGGCTCTACGTCCGGCTCGACCTGGGCAGCCGGCTCGAGCCGGTGTTCCGCGGCTTCGGCGGCGCCGCGGTGGGCGCCATCCTCGCGCTCACCCTCCGCCGCGTGCGCGGGGCGGTGCACGCGCGCTGGCAGATGGCAGTCGTCGGCGGCGCGCTGCTCCTCACCGTCGCCGGGAAGGCGTCACCGACCGAGGTGGTGCTGCTGGGCGCGGCGACGGGTCTCTTCGTGGAGCTGGGGCTCCGGCGACGGCGCGTCCCGGGGCCGGGCCCGTCCGTGCCGCCCCCGCCGGCCGAGGACCCGAACACGGTGCGCTCGGTGCTGCTCGCGGTGGTGCCTGCCGCGGCGGCCGTGCACCTCTCGGGGCTCGACGGCCAGGTGGTCCAGGCCCTGGTACTCTTCTTTCGCACCGGCCTCGGCGCGTACGGCGGCGGCGTGGCCATCATCCCCCACCTGAGCGAGCGGCTCGACGCGCTCGACTGGTTGTCCCCCCGGCAGTTCGCCGACGCGGTGTCGGTGAGCCTGCTCACGCCAGGTCCGGTCCTGCTGCTCGCCACCTTCGCCGGGTACATCCACCACGGCTGGTCCGGCGCGGCCGCGTCCACCGTGGCGCTGCTCGCCGCGCCCTGGGCGCTGGTCCAGCTGGCCGGGGGGTGGCTCGGGCGCGTCCGCGAGCATCCGGTGGTGGGGGCCGCGGCCAGCGGGTTGCTGCCCGCGGTGGTCGGGCTGATGGGCTCGGCGGCGGTGGTGCTGGGCGGGAGCTTCCATGGTCCGCCAGACCTGGGCATCGCCGCGGCGGCGGCGCTGACGCTCGTCCGGTACGACTTCAACCCGGCCTGGGTCGTCGCCGGGGGAGGCGTGCTCCGGTTCCTGCTCCACCTGGCGGGCGTCTGAGCCGCGGGCCCGGGCTAGAAGTTCCCGGCGAGGCTCAGGCCACCCCCGCCCGGGACGGCCATCGCGCCGAGGCGGACGCCGGGCTGGCTGCGGATCTTCTCGTTGTGCTCGCGGATGAGACCCACCAGCTCGTCGCGTGAGACCGGGTGCGTGCTGTAGGCGCTGGAGGCGATGCCCAGCGCGGCGCCGCCGAGCACCAGGCCCCCCGACCAGTAGAAGCGCTCGCGGAGCTGGGCATCCCGGTCGTCCGAGCACTTCATGTCCCCCGGCGCGCAGCCGTGGATGGCGAAGGCGCTGATGCCCACCGCCACGCCGGAGATGAGCAGCAGCGTGCTGCCCACGCCCATGATGCGTTTGGCGGCGGCCCGGCGCTCGTACTCCTCGGCCAGGTCGTTCCGCCCGAGCGCGGTGTAGAGCGAGCGTCCCTGCAGGGGGCGCTTCTCCGGTCCCATCACCGGGACCTGGACCATCGGGCCATAGCCGTGGGTCCCCTCGACGCGGGCCGGCCGCCACTCGAGGCGGATGAGGCGATCGTCCACCGGCGCGGACTTCTGCGCGCCGGGAGCCGCGGGGGCGTAGCCCGGCGGGGGCGGGGGTGGCGGCGCCGAGCCGAGGTCGGCGTCACCGGTGCGCGGCGCGGGGGCAGGGGCGGCGGTCTGGGGCACCGGGACCGCGCCGGGCGGGAGCCGGGGCGCGGCGCTCGGGACCTCTTGCACCGTGGGCGCCTGGGCGCCGGCGCCGACGGCTGCAGCTCCGGCAGCCGCTCCGGCGGCCGCGGCCGGTGCGGGCTGCTGCGCGTAGCCCTGGGCCGCCGGGGCCTGTGGCTGTGCGGCGGGCGGAGCGTACGCCGGGGGAGGTGCGGCGTAGGTCGGTGGCGGCGGGGCGGCCTGTGGCGCGGCGTAGCCCTGGGCCGCCGGGGCGGCAGCGGGGGCGCCGGGCGCGGCCATGGCGGCACCGGCCGCGGCGCCACCGGCGGCGGCGGGCGGGGCGTACGCCGGAGGAGGCGGCGCGTACGCGGGAGGCGCCGCCTGTGCCGGTGCGGGCTGCTGGGCGTAGCCCTGGGGAGCGGGCTGCTGGGGAGGAGGCGCGTACTGCTGGGCCGGGGGGGGCTGCTGGGCGTAGCCCTGGGGAGCGGCCTGCTGGGGAGGAGGCGCGTACTGCTGGGCCGGCGCGGGCTGCTGGGCGTAGCCCTGGGGAGCGGCCTGCTGGGGAGGAGGCGCGTACTGCTGGGCCGGCGCGGGCTGCTGGGCGTAGCCCTGGGGAGCGGCCTGCTGGGGAGGAGGCGCGTACTGCTGGGCCGGGGCAGGCTGCGGGGCGTAGCCCTGGGGAGCGGCCTGCTGGGGAGGAGGCGCGTACTGCTGGGCCGGGGCAGGCTGCGGGGCGTAGCCCTGGGGGGCGGCCTGCTGGGGAGGAGGCGCGTACTGCTGGGCCGGGGCAGGCTGCGGGGCGTAGCCCTGGGGCGGGGCCTGCTGGGGGGCGTAGGCCGGGGGGGGTGGCACCGACTGCACCGGCACGCCCTGATCGGCCAGGACTCGGACGGGATAGCCGCCCAGCGCGGCGACGAGCAGGGATGCCATCGCCTGCTGGACGATGGGGGTGCGGCGCGCAGTCACAGGGAGCCCTCCTCTTCCGGCCGGAGACCGACGAGACGCCCCGGCCGACGAAATATTCATCCCCTCTGCCAGCGATGACACCTCGAAGTTCGCCCCGTTGCCAGGTGGACTCTGGGCCCATCTGCCGACGTCGGCGGGGGCCCCTGGCGCAGTCCGCCTGCACCTCCACCGAGCGCCCGGCCCCCCCTCGCCCTACTTGCCGAACAGTCCCTGGAGCCGCTTCCGGGCTTCGTCCGCGGCCTGCTGGCGGAGCGTCTCGGCCTCGGACTGCGCCTTCTGCTCGCCTGGCGTCGGCTCGGCGCCGCCCGTGGCCCCCGCGCCGCCGAGCGCGCCCGCCGCGGCCTTGCCGAGCTCGGACTGTCCGAACAGCGAGCGGATGGTGCTGGCCCCGGCGAGCCTGGCGATGGTGAGCGCCGCCGGCTTCACGTCCAGGCCGGAGATCTGCGGTGCCCAGGCCGGGCCCGAGAGGCTCAGGGCGACGGGGATGGACTCGGGCGGCGTCACCTTGCCGCCGGTGAGCGTCTTGATGGTCTCCGGCGTCAGCGCCACGGTGCCGGCGAGCGCCAGCGCCCCCGACAGCCCGATCGCCCCCGCCGAGGGTGATGCCCGCCTGCGGGAGCTGCACGGTGATGGGCTTGGCCAGCTTGGCCACGCCGTTGTCCACGGTCAGCGCGACGCCGAGGTTCTCGCCGAGCGAGGTCCGCCCGGTGCCTCCCAGCGCCCTGGTGGCGAAGGGCAGCGCCTTGGCGAGCGGCGCGGCCACCGACGAGACCAGGTCCGCGCCGAGGAAGGCGCCGTTCTTGAGGTTCCCGTCGATGGAGCCGTCGAGCGTCCTCTGCACCGCGGTGAGCGTCGTCCCCTTCCCGGCGAGCGCGATGGTCCCGTCGAAGATGCCGGCGAAGGCCTTGCCCTTGCCGCCGAAGGTGAGCGCCTGGGCGAGGTCCAGGCTCTTCACCCCGAGCTTCAGGTCCCAGGGCCTCTCCACCGGTCCGAGCCGGACGCTGGTGCCGTCGAGCCGGACCTGGCCGCCCGCGGCGTCCATGGCGAGGCGGTCCACCTTGAACAGGTCGTCCTGCATCGTCGCGTCGAGCGCCACGTTCCGCCACGGCACCTTGTGGAAGACGAGCGAGGCGACCTCGGCGTGGATCTTCCCCCGCATCCCGTCGAAGCGGTGCGGGTCTGCCGGCGGAGGCGCGGTGTCGGTGTCCAGCAAGAGCGCGTCGGCATCGAGCTTCGCGGCGCGGGCGTCGAGCGCGAAGGTGGTCGTGGCGCGCTTGCCCTCCCCCTGCATCTCCACCGAGGCCGTGCCGCTGACCGTGTCCTCGAGCACCCGGAGCGTCCACGGGTTGACCTTGATCGTGGTCGTCCCGCCCCGGCTGGCGCTGCCCTTGAGCGACAGGGCCATCGGCTTCCCGGGCGGTTTGTCCAGGAGTAGCCCGGGCCGGAGGTCCGCTCCGGCGAGGTCGAGGTCGACGTCGAAGCGGTAGGCGCTCTTCCCCGCGCCGCGGAGGTGGGTGACCAGCGTCATCGGCGCTCCCGCCGCCTTGGCCAGCTGCTGCGGGATGGCGAGCCGCACCGGGGTGAGATCGAGCGTCACGTCGAGGGACGGCGCGGCCTGCGTTCCCGCGCCGCGGATGGTGAGCCCCACCGGGCCCGCGGCCTGCCCCTTGAGCGCCCGGGCGAGCGGGGGGAACGAGCGCGCCAGCACCGCCGGGTCCAGGTCGTGCCCGACGATCTCGAAGGCCTCGATGCTCGGCGTCTCGCTGGCGAGCCCCCGGATGCGCCCGTGGCCGGTGATGCCGGCCTGGCCGAGGGCGATGGCCAGGGTGCGGATGTCCAGGTCGCCGGTCTCGGCGTTGCCGCTCAGGTCGGTGTCGATGGTCAGGTCGAGCGGGGCGGCGCCGGTGCCGGCGAAGCGCAGCCCGCGGGCGTGGATGCCGCCCTTGGCCTGGGTGGGGCCCTGCCCTCCCGGCACCGCGGCGCCGAGGTCCGCGGTCCAGTCCGCGTCGAGCCGGCCGGCCTCGAGCCGCGTGTCCTTCGGGAGGAAGGGCCCGAGCGGGGCGAGGTCCACCGGCTGGATCTTCACGACGATGCGCTCCGGCGTCGGCTGGAGCGTGTTCGGCAGCGGCGCGGTCTTGAGCCGGAGCTCGAGGTTCTGCTTCTCCGCCAGCAGCGCGGCCTTCACCACCACCTCCAGCGGCTCGCCCGCGCGGAGGTCGTCCAGCGTGATGTCCAGGTCCGAGATGCCGAGCTCTCGCGGCTGGCCCGCGCTCCGGTCCACCAGCCGCACCCGGCCGTCGGTCACCTCGGCGTGGTCGACGCGGACCGCGGAGAGATCGCGGGGCTCGTCACTCGCTGGCGCGGAGGGAGTCGCCTTCTCGAGGCGGGCCTGGAGCCGCTCGACGTTGGTGGTCCCATCCTTCAGCCGGACCACGTTCACCACCGGCTGGATGACCGCGATGGAGCGCACCTCGATGTCCTTGCCCAGAGAGAGGAGCGCCCTGAGGGCCGCAACCCGGACCCTCACCTCCTTGACCTGGGCCAAGGGCACCCCCTCGTCCGCGGCGGCGCCGACCTCGATGCCCGAGACGGTGGCGCCGAGGCCGGTGAGGAAGGTGGTGGAGACGCGGCCCACCTGGACCGGACGGCCGAGCTGCTGCGACAGCGTGGCCGCCTCCGCCTGGGCCCGCCGGGTGAGGACGGAGTCGAGGACCAGCGAGGCGACGAAGACGGCGACCACCAGGACCGCGACCACGATGGCGAGGACGCGGACCCAGCGCTTCTGGAAGGGCGAGGCCATGGGCTCGGCGCGCCCGAGCGGTCAGTGCTTCACTGTGAACGACTTGGTCTGCGACGGCTGTCCGTCGACGGTGAGGACGACCTTGTAGCTCCCGGCCGGCCAGCCGGAGGGCTTGGAGATGTGGAACTCGGTGTGCATCGCCTTCTCGGAGGGCGGGGTCACGGTCTTGCTCTCCTCGTGGACCAGCACGTCCTTGGGGCCGAAGGTCCAGCGCGTGGCGAACACGGCCTGGGGCGCCATCCCCACGCTGGCGACCGAGAGGTAGATGGTGTCCTTGGGACCGAAGGTGTCGGTCGCGGTCTGGACCGTGTTGTCCGGCTGGATGCCCTTGCCCAGATCGGCCCCGGTGACCCGGAACGGCGCGGGGGGCGGCGGTGGCGGGGGCGCCTGGGTGACCGGCGGCGGGGGGGGCGGCGGCGGTGGCTCCTCCTTCTTGCAGCTGGAGAGCAGCAGCAGGGACAGACCCAGCAGGGCAGCGTGTCGGAGCATCGGTGTTCCTCCGGTGGAAGGGGTGCGGCTCAGGCCTTCGGGATCTTCAGCACCTGGCCCGGGTGGATGAGGTCGGGGTTGTCCCCCACCACGTCCTTGTTGGCGTCGTAGAGCACGCGCCACTTCTTGGCGTCGCCGAGGAGCGCCTTGGCGATCTTGCTCAGGCTGTCTCCGCGGCGGACGGTGTACGTGCGTTCGACGCCGGTGTCGCTCGAGATGCTCGAGCTGCCTCCTTGCACGTCTGAGAAGTCGGGCTCGTCGTCGGGCATGGTGTGTTCCTCCCTGTACAGCGCGCTGTATGACCATCAGGTCAGTGGGACCAATGGTCAATGGGCCGTTGGTACGGTTCCTGTTGCCTTTCGGTCGAGACAGGGGCAGGACTCCCGGGCGCGCCGAGGAGGGGAAGCCGCAATGAGCGTGGCGAAGGATTTCCGCGAGTTCTTGCTGAAGCAGAACGCGCTCGCACTGGCCGTCGGTGTGGTCATCGGCGCCGCCGTCGGCAAGGTCGTCAGCGCGATCGTCGACGACATCATCATGCCCATCGTCGGCATCCTGATCCCGGGCGGTGAGTGGAGGACCTGGGAGCTGGCGCTCACCCACGACGCCGCGGGGAAGGTGACCAACGCGCTCAAGTACGGCGACCTGCTCGGCCGACTGGTGGACTTCGCCATCGTCGCCCTGGTGGTGTTCTTCGTCACCAAGGCGCTGCTCAGGGCCCCGCCCCCTCCGCCGACCAAGGCCTGCCCGCGGTGCACCGAGGCGCTCCCCACCGCCGCCACCCGCTGCAAGTACTGCACGAGCGATGTCTGAGCTCACAACCCGCCGTTCTGAGGACTCTCTCATGCGTCGAATCGTTGCCGTGATCGCGTTGGGGGCGGCCGCCGTGGGCTGCTCCACCGTTGACCCGTCACCCAAGCTGAAGGCCGCCACCGCCGCCATCGAGGCCGCGAAGGGCGCCGGCGCCGAGAGCTATCCCGCGTCGAAGGACCTGCTCGCCAAGGCCGAGAAGTACCTCGCCAACGCGCAGAACCTGATCAAGGACGGGAGACACCAAGGCCGCCATCGCAGCAGCTCAACCTGGCCAGCGCCGCCGCCGACGACGCCAAGGTCACCGCGACCGACGCCTCGAACGTGGCGAAGATCCAGACGCTCTCGCAGCAGATCGCCGATCTCAAGATGAAGCTGGGCAAGTGAGAGGGATGACATCCATGCGACCGACCAAGCTCATCGTTGCCCTCGCCGTGACCTCCGCGGGGTGCGCCGGCCCGTTCACCTACCCCGATCTGGCGAAGGCGAAGGACACCTACGCCCACGCGACGAAGACCGGGGACCCCGAGGCAGTTCCCGAAGGAGTTCGACGACGCGAAGAAGGCCATCGGCGCGGCGCAGTCCGCGCAGGACGCGCAGGCCTCCTTCGAGCGCGGGCAGGACCCGTCCACCCCGCGTGCGCTCGCCACCGAGGCGCTGTTCAAGGCGGAGGTCGCCGACAAGACCGTCGCGGCCGCGAAGTCCGACGCCGACCGCAAGGCGAAGGAGGCCGAGCTGGCCGGGCTCCAGGCGGAGTGGGACGCGAAGTCCGCCGGCGCCAATGACGCCGCGGCCCGCGCCGAGGCCGAGCGCGCCGCCCGCGAGGCCGAGGAGGCCCGCATGCGGATGTCCAAGTTCGCCGACGTGAAGGAGGACGAGCGCGGCACCATCATCACCCTGGCGGGCGGCATCCCCTTCGAAGAGCGGCAAGGCGGACCTCAAGCCGGTGGCCATCGACCGGCTGAAGGTCGTCGCCGAGGCGCTCAAGGGCACGACCCGGACCATCCTGGTGGAGGGCCACACCGACAGCACCGGGAAGCAGGAGAAGAACCTGACCCTCAGCCAGGCCCGCGCCGAGACGGTGCGCAAGTACCTCGTCGACGGCGGCCTCCCGGCCGGGCAGATCCGCGCGGTGGGCATCGGCCAGGACCGTCCGATCGCCGACAACAAGACCTCCGCTGGCCGGGCCAAGAACCGCCGGGTCGAGGTGGTGCTGGAGAAGCCCCCGGCGAAGTAGATCCAGCAATTTCGTCGAATCTGGGGTGGCGAGGTCGGTCCGACTCGCCACCCGGTGGGCGGTGACTCGTACATCCGCCCAGACGGGGCGTGCGACACCCGGAATGGCGGGGCGCGCGAGCGACGCGCTAGGGTGTTTGCCAGGCGTCGTTTGCCGGCCGCTCCTTCACTTGCAGTGTCTGCGGCCGGTTGGCGCCGGGGAGTTGCAGCCCACAGGTGCTTTTCCGGTGAACCCGTCGGACAGCGAGCGCATCGAGACAGGCCCGCTGCCGACGGCGGCGGTGTTCGCCAGCTGCGAGTACGACTTCCAGAGCGGGCGCTTCTCCTGGACCGACCGGGCCGAGTCGCTCTTCGGGACCGTGCCGCGGACGGTGGACGCGTTCCTCGAGCACGTTCAGGCGGACGAGCGTGAGCGGGTCTGGAACACGCTGTGGCGCGCGCTCTCCGACCGCGGGACGCACGACTTCGAGTACCCCTGCATCCACCTCGACGGCGCGCTGCGCTGGCATGCCTGGTACGGGCGCCCGCTGGTGGACGAGGCCGGCCGGGCGCGCGGGCTCGCGGCGCTGGTGCTGGACGTCACCACCCGCCGGATGACCGAGCGGGCGCAGCTGGAGGAGCTGGCGGAGGCGCAGTCGGCGCGCGAGCAGGCCGAGGGCGCGCTCCGCGGCAACCTGGCCGTCGCGGCCGTGGCGCACGACCTCAAGACGCCACTCACCGCCATCCTCGGCTGGGCGAAGTCGCTCCAGACCCGGCGCTCGGACCCGGACACGGTGGAGCGGGCGAGCACCGCCATCCTCCGCAACGCGCGCGCCCAGGCGCGGCTGGTGGACGACCTGCTCGACGCCGAGCGGATGGCGCGGAGCAAGCTGGTCCTCAAGCGCGAGTGGGTGAACGCCGGAGCGGTGCTCCGCGACGCGGTGGAGACGGTGCAGCCCGAGGCCGAGGACCGCGAGGTCTACCTCGACGTGGAGGCGGCGGCGGACCTGCCGGCGCTCTACGGAGATCCGGGCCGGCTGACGCAGGTGATGTGGAACCTGCTCTCCAACGCGCTGAAGCACTCGCCCCCCAGCGGGACGGTGCTGGTGCGGCTGCACCGGGCGGACGGAGGCGTGACGCTCGAGGTGACCGACGCCGGGCCCGGCATCCCGCAGGAGGCGCTGCCGCACGTCTTCGAGCCGTTCTGGAAGGGCACGGGTGACGAGCAGCGGGGGAGCGGCCTCGGGCTCGGGCTGTCCATCGCCCGCCGGCTCACCGCGCTCCACGGGGGAACGCTGACCGCGGACAGCGGCACTGGCCAGGGCGCGACGTTCCGGCTCTTCGTCCCCGCGCCGGCGCAGGAAGGAGCGCCCGCGGTGATGGCGGTGCCCGCGCCCGCCCAGCTGCCGCTCGCCGGGGTGCGGGTGCTCTTGGTGCCCGACGAGCGCGCCGCGGGACAGCTGATGGCCACCGCGCTCGCCCGGGCGGGTGCGGACGTGGACCTGACCGAGCCGGGCCAGGCCCTGAGCCACGCGCGGGCGGCGCATCCCGACGTGCTGGTGAGCGGTCACCTGGCGTTCGGCGACCCGGCGCGCGGCCTCCTGGCCCAGGTCCGGGGAGTCGCGGGCATCGCGCTCCGGGGGGTGGCGCTGGTGGACGCGTCCCGGCCGGCCGAGCGCGCCCGGGCCCGCCGCGAGGGCTACGACGCCGAGCTCGGTCGGCCGGTGGACTCGGTCGACCTGGTGGGCGCGGTGCTGCGGGTGATCGGCCGCCACCGGCGCTGAGCCCGTGGGGCCGCCGAGACCCGGCACGGCCGGCACGTCGCTCGGGGCCCGGTCGTTCTGCGGCGCTTTGCCGCAGGGCGGGACGCGGGTCGATGGCCTAGATCCGGCCGGGACATGCTCCGGCTCGCAGCGGTCCTGCTCGCATCGGTGGCGCTCCTCGTCCCGGCCGCGGCGCGCGCTTGCTCGGTGTGTGGATGCGGAGACCCGCTGGTCCTCGCCGGCGACTCGATGCCCGTGGCGAGCACGATGCGGTTCGCGCTCGAGTACGAGTACCTGACCGCGACCGCGCGCAGCGACGACCAGCCGGACCGGACCGAGTCGCTGACCCAGATGACGCTCCGGCCGGTGGTCGTCTACAGCCCGGTCGAGCGGCTGAACCTCGTCCTACAAATCCCGCTGGTCCGAAAGGACTGGGCGCTCTCCGGCACGCCATCGGCGGGGCCCGAGGCCGCGACCCCCACGGGACTGGGCGACCTGGACCTCGGGGCGCGGCTCTTCGTCTGGGACGCCACCAGCATCCGGGCCCAGCGGCGGCAGAACCTGGCGCTGACCGCGGGGACGTCGTTCCCCACCGGCTCGGTCAATCGCACCACGGCGGATGGCGAGCGGCTCGACCAGCACGCGCAGCCCGGGACGGGCGCCTGGGGGCCCTACGTGGGCGCGCTCTACGCCTTCCACCAGGACCCGTGGAACCTCTTCCTCTCCGTCACCGGGCGCTTCCGGACCACCAACAGCGACGGCTACCGGTACGGCGACGCGGTCCTGTGGAGCGCGCAGCTGCGCTTCCGGGTCATCGAGTCGCTCGCCCTCCAGGCGGGGATCGACGGGCGCTACGCCGGCCGCGACAGCTCCGAGGGCGTCCCGCAAGAGAACACCGGGGGCCTGGTCGTCTCCGCCGTCCCGGGTCTGGCCTGGAACATGGCGGGCCCCATCTGGCTGCTCGCCCAGGTGCAGATCCCGTTCGCCACGAAGCTCTTCGGGCAGCAGACGGTGGGGGTCACCGCCATGGCGAGCGTC
This sequence comes from uncultured delta proteobacterium, assembly GCA_963776345.1. Lineage (GTDB taxonomy): Bacteria > Myxococcota > Myxococcia > Myxococcales > Myxococcaceae > RPRB01. The sequence continues at coordinate 58,799 of CAVZMH010000010.1, forward strand.
CAGTACGTGCTGAACTGACGCGCCGGGGCGCTCAGCCCCCCGCACCAGGGGGACGCCTGCGGACCGGCGCAGGGGCGCCAGGTCGATGAGGCTCAGCGCCGCGGCGGGTGCTTCTGGAGCTTCCGCTGGAGCGACTTCCGGTGCAGCCCGAGCCGGCGGGCGGCCTCGGACACGTTTCCGTCCGAATCGGCGAGCACCCGCTGGATGTGCTCCCACTCGGCGCGGGCCAGCGAAGGCGCCGCCGGCTCCTCGGGAGCCTCGTCCACCGGGAGAGGACCTCCGCGGGCGAAGGCGGCGAGCAGCTCGTCGGCGTCCACCGGCTTCTGGAGGTAGTGCAGCGCGCCGCGGCGGACCGCCTCCAGCGCCGTGGCGATGCTCCCGTACCCGGTGAGCACCACCACCGCGGTGGCCGGGTCGATGGACTTGAGGGTCGAGACGGCGTCCAGCCCGCTGCCGCCCGGCATGCGGAGGTCCACCACCGCGCACTCCGGCGAGTCCTCGGTGGCGAGCCGGGCCGCCTCCTCGGGGCTCCCGGCGGTACGCACCTCGTGGCCGCGGTCCCGCAGCGCGCGGGCCATCCGCTCGCGGAAGTTCTCGTCGTCGTCCACGAGGAGAATGGAGAGCGAGGTCATGACGCCGGCACCAGCGGGACGGTGAGCCTGGCGCGGGTGCCCCGGGCCGGGGTCGAGACCAGGCTCAGCTCGCCCCCGAGCTGCTCGGCGAGGCTCCGCGCCACGAAGAGCCCGAGGCCGAGCCCGTGGCCCGAGCCGCGGGTGGAGAAGAACGGCTCGCCGGCGCGCGCCAGCACCTCGGGGGCCATGCCCTCGCCCTGGTCCTCCACCTCCACCCGGAGCCGGTCGCCCTCGAGCCCCAGCCGGAGGTGGACCGGCGCGCCCGCGGGCGAGGCCTGCAGCGCGTTGCGCACCAGCGCCTGGACGCTCTGGCCCACGGCGCGGACCGGGAGCGCCGCCGACGTCTCGCGCACGCTTTCTGGGCATTCGACGCGGACGCGCTCCGCCTCGGGGAGCCCCTCGAGCGCCTCGTCCAGGAGGAGCGAGACCGGCCGGAGGTGGAGCGTCTCGCCCGGGGACTGGCCGGCCTCGGTCGACATCCGGGCGAGCGCCTCGCGGCAGCGCGAAATCTGGAGCTGGATGAGCCGCGCGTCCTCGGCCGCCTCGGGGAGCGACTGCAGCCGGCGCTCCAGCTCGTGGGCGGCGACGGCGATGGTGGAGAGCGGGGAGCCGAGCGCGTGCGCCGTCCCCGCGGCGAGCGTGGCGAGCGAGGCCAGCCGGTCGCGCCGGACGGCCCGCTCGCGCTCGCTGGCGAGCTCCGCCTCGCGCTCGGCCAGGGCCCGGCGGACCCGGAGGACGAAGACCACCAGCATCCCGCCGGCGAGCGCGAAGGCGACCCACATGCCCCGGAGATGAAGCCGCATCATCTCGGCGTGACCGAGCGTGGCGCCCGGGCTCCACGGCACGGGGAGGAAGAGCGCGCCGAAGCAGAGGAGGACCAGCCCCAGCAGCGCCCAGGTCAGCCCCGGGGTGAGCACCACCGCACCGAGCGCCACGTCCACCAGGTACAGGACGCTGAAGGGGTTGCTCGGGCCACCGCTGAGCGCGAGCAGCACGGTGAGGAGCAGCGTGTCGAGCGCCATGAGCCCGGCGACGGTGGTCGCCCGGACCCTCCGGTGCCGGCGCACCCGGAGCGCCAGCGCGACGTTGCTCGCCACCTGGAGGGCCCACACCGCGGCCACCGCCAGCGGAGGCACCGGGATGTGGAAGACCGATCCGGCGGCCAGCGCGAGGAGCAGGAACAGGACGGCGGCCGCCCAGCGGAGCCGGACCAGCCAGGAGACGTCGACGGGCTGCATGGGCCTCGGGCTCTTCTACTCCGAAGCGGAGGAGGCGCACCCGGGTCTCTCGTCAGGGGAGGCGGGGGAACCACGGACTGGCTCCTGGCGGACGCGGTGAGGGCGGCGCGGTGCGGCCCGGGGCGCGGAATCGAGCGGCCTGCGCTCGCCCGGGCGCTCCGGGGATGCGCGAGGTCCGATTCACCGTCTCGAAATCGAGAAGATGGTGGTGGAGGTCGCGGCCATCGAGAAGGCGTTCGGGATCGACGACCTCGCCCGCTTCAGTCAGAAGGTCGCGAGCCCCTGAGCTCCGGACGCGGGCTCGTGGCTCCCGGGGGAGCTGGTCCCCGAGCAAGCGTGGACATAGCAACTTCGGCCCGGGGCGCCGGCGTCCGGCGCGGCCCGCCCTCGTGAGGTCGGACACTTGCGCGCGGGCGACGTGCGTCGAGTCCAGCGGCGCGGACCGAAGTTGCTATGTCCACAATTGCTCCGGAACGCGCCCCCTGGTCGGGCCTCCGCGTGCGCTGACCGGGCACGGGCGCGCCCGACCGTGCCGCGCGGGCCACGGCCGCTCGAGAGCCCGCCGCGGCGGAAGCGTCGGCCTCCGCCGCGGCGCCCTCATCCTCTCAGGGCGAGAACGTCTCCGACCGCGTCGAGGTCACCTCCGACGACTGGAACGGGAAGTTGAAGTACTGGTTCAGCACCCACTGGGTGAGCATCGTCGGCTGGTTCGTGGGGAACGCCTCCTCGCTCTCCACGCCCGGGAGCTGCATGAAGGTGTTCGCCGCCGTCCCGTCCATCGCCGCCACCCAGCGGACGTTCCCGCCCGAGCGATAGGCGAACGAGAGGTCGGCCGAGCTCCGGCCGGTCGGAGCGCCCACGTCCACCGTCCACGCGCCGCCGGGACGCGCGTACGGCCCGGGCCGGAAGCCGGGGTCGATCAGCGGATAGCCGGGCACGATGAAGGGGAAGCTCACGGTGTGCACGCGGCCCCACCGCCAGTTGGCGACGTCGCCGTAGGCGCCCTTCAGCTGCGCGTAGGCAAAGCCGAGCGCGTCGGTCACCTGCGTGACGCAGGTCTTGTTGTTGACCGTCTGGCCCCTGGAGTTCACGTCCCGGCAGAAGACGTTGTTGGGGTTCGGCACCTGGCCCGAGAGCAGGGTCAGCAGCGCCCGGACCTCGTTGCCCGCGCTCCGGCCCACCCCCGCCACCGCCTCCTCGTCGGTGAAGGTGGTCTCCAGCACCCGGCGGAGGAAGGTGTGGAACAGCATGCACGCCGCCGAGTTCGCCGAGCCGGTGGCGCTCGAGTCGTTGAGCGCGGCCGCCGGATCGAGCGAGCCCGCCGCGAGCCCGGTGGGGCAGTCGAGGGGGTCCGGCCCCATGCCCCACTGGTCGAGCATGAATGCCGCGTCGCTCACGTTCGGATCGTTGAGGGCGGGGGAGCTCACGGCGATCAGTGCGTGGATGAATGCCACGAAGGGCCGGGCGACGATGGCCACGTGGTCCGCCTGCAGCGCCTTCATGTCGGCGAGGGTCACCTTGCCGCCGTTCGCCGTCTTGGCGTCCAGCACCTCCTGGATGCGCGCGATGCGGAACCCCATGTCGTCCCACTCGTAGCTCAGGTACGGCACGCCGCCCGGGTTGTTCGAGTACGGGTCGTTGTCCACCGAGACGCCGAGCGGATCGGCGTTGGCGGTCGCCAGGTAGCCCTTGGTCGAGCCGATGGCCTTGGGAAGCTTGTCGTCGGGGACGCAGAGCAGCCCGCCGTCCGGGCCGGTGGCCCACTCGAAGTTGCCGCGCCCGTCCACCGGGATCGACCGGGTACGGGTACACCGCCGGGCTCGCCGCCCAGGGCCGCTGCGGCACGCAGGCGTGCGGGACGTAGCCGATGGCCCCGGTGTCGTCGGCCAGCACGAAGTTCTGCGCTCCGGTGAAGTAGCCGGTGTACCGGCCGCCGTCGGGCGCCGGGTCACCCTCGAGCGCCTGGCGGGCGTCGTCCACGCTGGCCGCGTTGTTCAGGCGGAAGAAGGCGTGCAGGTCGTCGCTCTGGCTCTCCTGCCCGGTCCACCGCGCGGTGATGGCGATGCCGTGCGCCGCGTCGAGCGAGATGACCGGCCCGTGCGGCGGCGCCACGAGGACCGGCGTCGGGTTGGTGACCGAGGCGAGCCCGGTCGGCGGTGCGGAACTTGTAGGTCTGGGGCACGACGATGAACGGCACCGTGTTGCCCTTGAAGGAGATCCCCACCGGCGTCTGGCCCTGGAAGACCAGCGTCTCCACGTACAGGTCGGTCACGTCGTAGCCCACCACCGTCACGCCCCACCCCACGTGCGAGCCGCGGCCCGATGAGCGTCACCGGCACCCCGGGGAAGCTGGAGCCCATGACGTTCAGCGAGTCCTCGCTCCCGATGAGGTGCGCGAGGTGGAAGTTCGAGGGGTAGTTGAGCGAGAGGTGCGGGTCGTTGGCCACGAAGGCCTTCCCGAGGTCGGTGTGGGCCCCGTCGACCACCCAGTTGTTGGACCCGGCTGGCGAGCCCATCAGCTCCCGCAGCTCGCGGATCGCCCCGAGCGTCCTCGACGCTCCGTCCAGGGCCGCGCCCGCGGCGCGCAGCGACTCGAGCGTCTGCGGCGAGGCCGCCACCAGGCTCGGCGCGTTGGGGGCGCCGCTGCCGGCGAGGGTGAAGGCCTCGATCGGCGACTTGGCCTGGATCCACAGGCCGATGCTGAGGTCCCGGTCCACCGTGTTCCCGGCGAAGATCGTCGACCAGGTCTGCGCCCACTTCCCGTAGTCGCCCTCCTGCTCCGCGGTCTCCGAGAGCTGGAACTGGAAGAGGCGCGCCACCGCCACCGTGTCCACGTCGCTCCAGTCCGGGAGGTCGTCGGTCTTGGTCGGGTCGATGACGTACAGGAGCTGCTTGTAGGCGGCCGGGAGCTTCGTCGGATCGGCGCGGACCTGGGCGATGAAGGCGTTGACCCCGGCGGTGTAGGCCGCGAAGCGCGGCGCCATCGGCGTGTCGGTCAGCCAGTGGGCGTAGAGCGCCTCGGGCATCGGCTGCCCGTCCCGGGTGGTGAAGAAGGTGCGGAGCGCCTGGTCCTGCGAGAGCGCCGCGTCACCGACCAGCTCGGAGAGGTGACCCCGCGCGGCGCGGCGGAAGAAGTCCATCTGGAAGAGCCGGTCGCGGGCGTGGATGAA
>CAVZMH010000011.1:0-39226 GCA_963776345.1 uncultured delta proteobacterium
GTGAGCACCCCCGCCGAGCGCCTCCGGCCCGACTCTCGCGGCCCGTTCCGGCCGAGCGGCGCCGCCCGCCACTCGTCCGTTACTCGGCCTCCGCCGCGAGAACCCGGGTTTGTTCTTCCTTGGATCGGAAGGGCGTCGCTCGCGTGCAGGATCACGGCCTGGGCCGCTGCGCGCGACGACGAGTGAGCCGCCAACACGACGGCATTACGCGATGAAGACCCTCTACTACGGCGTCGAGCCGTTCACGGTCATCTCGATCCCGAAGTGACGCGCCATCTTCCAGCGCGACGACTTCATGACCGTCCCACGCTCGCGCCCAGGGTGACGAGAAGCTCGTCCAGTTGCTCGAACGTCTCGCCCATCCCACTCGTACTTCCGGAGGCGATGGCAGCGTCGAGAGCTTCCTTCGAGGGATAGAGGTCGTGCATGACGACCAGCGTCTTGCCGCCTTTCTCCTCGAAGGTCACCGTGGTGACGGCCCCACCGTCACCACCTTCGTCATTCGTCCAGACGAGGCGCGAGTGCGGTGTCACTTCGATGTACCTACCGAAGAACTCCATCGGCTTTGAGGCAGCGTGGCCGAACACGAAACGGTACCTGCCCCCGACACGAACATCGGCCTCGCAGGAAAGGAGGGACACGCCAAACGACTTCGGTACCCACCACCGCTTGAGCAGCTCGGGCTTGGTCCACGCCTCAAACACGATGCGCGCCGGGCCGTTGAAGGTTCGCGTGACGACGAGCTCACGCTCGGACTTCCGTTCCACCGTCGTGCGGTTCTTCACGGGGGTGGGCTCACTCTCTCTTCTTGCGTCCATCGACCTTCTCCTTCCGTTTCAGTTCCTCGACAACCTTGTCCAACTCGTCGAAGCGTGAGGCCCAGAGCTGGCGGTACCTCTCGATCCATGCCGTCTCTTCCTCCAGTCGGCGCGGGCCGAGCTTGCAGGTCCGCACGCGCCCGACCTTCTCCGTGGCGACGAGCCCGGCCTGCTCCAAGACGCCGACGTGCTTCTTCATGCCCGTGAGGGTCATGTGGAACTTCTCGGCAAGGTCCGTGATCGAAGCGTCTGCACGTCCGAGCTGCTCCAGAACGCCGCGTCGGGTCGCGTCCGAGAGCGCGGCGAACGAGGCATCGAGGCGGGTACCCGAATACTGAACCATGTGGTTCAGTATGTAGCGCACGGATTGGCGGCATGCAAGGGGAGGCCGAGCGCGCGCTGCGGGGCCGGCCGCCTTCGCCCCAAAATCCACGCCCAAGTCTTTGATCGAGCGCGTCGCCGGACGTACGGGCCTTTGCCTATGCGAATGATGGTTCAAGCCGAGAGCCAGATCCGCAAGACGACCCCCGTGGTGATCGTCCTCAGCTCATTCCGTGACGGACGTCGTCCCCTTCCCCCTGGCCAGGCTCCGGCCCGACGTCGTCCCCGCCCCCGCTGCCCCCACGCCGCTCGCCGACAGAGCCTCCTGCACGGTGCCAACCAGGCCCGTCCCCCTGCTCGAGGGGAAGCGAATTGGGGCTCCTTCGACAACTGATTCAGCGGAAGCGGCGCCGGTTCCCAACTCCCGGCTAGGAGTGGAAGTGAACTCCTGCGACGATCTCTATCCCGATGATCAAGGCAACGACCCAGTCGACGGCAGCGCAGAATGGCGGCCACCACCGGGTTCCGGACACGAACTGACGGCGTTGCTGCCATGCATCTTTGACCCCGTGGGCCGCGAGCCCGAATGCGAGCAGCCACGCCGATCCTGTGATGCCGGCCGTGGCGACGAGCACGAATGCCATCGCGACGACACACTCGACTACGATAACCCTCACCCGTCCGTCGGCCACCGCGAAGCCGATGTAGACGAACGCGATCACGGCCAGTCCGACGGCATAGACGGTCGCCGCATCAAGCCACCAGAGGGCGAGCGGCGTCGCAGCCTGGGCCACGCCAACGATGATTCCCCAGGCGATGCCTGCACGCATCGACGGCTTCTCGGCGGGGAGGGGAGAGCTCGCGCTAGGAGCTGTCATGGACGACCTCCTTCCGAGGACCCCGCGTCGGTGTGGCGCGCGTCTGCCTCGTCGGTCCTCGACAGTACAGCGACTGCGCCGCGGACGGCCTCGATCACTGAATCTGCCCCTTCCGGGCCCCTCCGGGCTCGAGTTATCGGACGCTCGAACCGCGGGTTCAACTTCATTACCCGCTCGGCTGCGCGAGGCGCTCGAAGTCGAGTTCGCTCAAGCCGTCCTCGACCCCCTCCCCGACTCGGAGGAGGTCGACACCGGCGCCGCTGGCCCCACGCCGCTCGCCGACACAGCCTCCTGCACGGGGCCAACCACGCCCGACCGCCCAAGCCGGCCTCGCCGCCCCATCCCCTGCGGTGAGCACCTCCGCCGAGCGCCTCCGGCCCGACTCTCGCGGCCCGTTCCGGCCGAGCGGCGCCGCCCGCCACTCGTCCGTTACTCGGCCTCCGCCGCGAGAACCCGGTTTGTTCTTCCTTGGATCAGCGTGTTCTCGCTTGACGCGTACGCCGAAAACCTGACGTCCTCTTCCGAAATGCGCCGGGAGGGTGTGGACTGACCGAGGAGCACCAGACGGCTTCGGTGGCGGGCGCGGCCGGAGACACCATGCCCTCGGCCGCGGAGACGCTCCTCGGTCGCTTCAGGCTGCTGCGGCGAATCGGCGCGGGCGGGATGGGGGAAGTCTTCGAGGCACGCGACCTCTCGCTCGGAACGACGATCGCGCTGAAGACGGTGCGCCAGGAGATCGCCTCCGACCCCGGAGCGCTGGAACGACTGCGCCGCGAGGTGGTCCTCGCGCGAAGCGTCACCCATCCCAACGTCTGCCGGGTCTTCGAGTTCTTCGAGGCTCCGGACACGGCCTTCCTGACCATGGAGTTCCTCGAGGGAGTGACGCTGTCCGAGCGGCTGAAGCGAGCGGGCGCGCTCTCGACGAGGGAGGCTCTCGAGGTGCTGCGGGAGGTCGCCGCCGGGCTCGAGGCCATCCACCAGAGCGGGATCGTTCACCGGGACGTGAAGGCCGGGAACGTGCTGCTGGTCGAGGACGCCCGGCGCCGAGCAGTGGTGACCGACTTTGGCATCGCCCTGGGTGGAGCGGGCGAGCGGTTGACCGCGGCGGGCGGGGTGGTGGGAACCCCGGCGGCGATGGCACCCGAGCAGCGTTCAGGCAAGGAGGTCTCTCCGCGCACGGACGTGTATGCCCTCGCCCTCCTCGCCTGCGAGATGGTCGCCCCCCACGGCGACGGGGTCGGGCTGGAGGGGGTGCCTCGTCGCTGGCGAGCCCCGCTGGCGCGGTCGCTCGCCGCGGATCCGCAGCGGCGGCATGCCTCCCCGACGGAGCTGGTGTCCGCGCTGGGGGCGGGACGGCAGCGGTGGTCGGGGTGGGCAGCGGTCGTGGGGGCGCTGCTGCTGGCAGGGGCAGCCGGGCTGTTCGTGGCGCGGGGGCCAGGAGGGACTGCCGTCGATCGCCGTTCGCTGGCGGTTCTGCCGCTGGCAAACCTCGGCGGTGATCCGTCGGACACCTGGTTCTCGGATGGTCTGACCGATGACATCCTGACCCAGCTCGCGCACGTCCCGGGCCTGAAGGTCATCTCCCGGACCTCGTCCATGGCCTACCGGAACAGCAGCAAGCCCATCCGGCAGATCGCGTCCGAGCTGGGAGTCGCGGTGCTTCTCGAGGGCAGCGTGCGTCGGGCCGACGGCCGGGTCCGCATCACCGCCCAGCTCGTCGATGCCCGCAACGACCGGCAGCTCTGGGCCGAGACCTACGACCGTGACGTTCGGGCGGTTCTCGATCTCCAGACCGAGGTGGCGCAGAGGGTGGCCGCGGCGTTGAAGCTGCGGCTGGGATCGGGCGAAGGGGCGCAGGTCGGCCTCGGCGGAACCCGGAACCCGGAGGCCTACGACGCCTACCTGAGAGGACTGTATGCCTCGGATCGATGGGAGCTCGCGCGCGAGAACCTCGAGGCGGCGCCCGCTGCCTTCGGCCAGGCCACGGAGCTCGATCCCGGTTACGCGCTCGCCCACGCCCAGCTGGGATACGCCTACGTCAGGCAGTTCCTGTACGAGGGTTACGAGCCCGATGCCCAGCGTCTGTACTTCGAGCGGGCACGCGATGCCCTCGGGCGGGCAGAGGCCCTCGCGCCCTCCCTGGCGCTGGTGCACGTGGTGCGGGCCGAGATGCTCTTCAGCCAGCAGGGCGGCTGGGATGTGGATGGGGCGCTCGCGTCGCTGCGCCGAGCGCGTGCGCTGGACCCCCAGGCGGGGCAAGTGGAGGCCGCCGGCCTGTTTGCCCACATCGGGCTCGCAGACCAGGCGGTCCGGGAGGCCGTGGCAGCTCTGGACCGCGACCCGGCCAGCGCGCGGGCGCTCGGTGCGGTGGTGGAGGCCTACGCCTTCGCAGTTCGCTACCCCGAGCTGCTGGCCCGGCGCGGACAGCTCTCACCACCTCCGGAGATCCGTGGCTTCATCACCCTGGCGCTGCTCGGTGATCCGGCGGGCCGGGGCGAGCTCCGGAAGGCCGAGCTCGGGCAGCAGACGGTGCTGATCCGGGCCCTGATCGACGCGCTGGAGGGCCGCACCGCCGACGCCGAGCGAGCGCTCCGTTCCTATTCCACCCAGGGCGAGGAGAGACGCCGCTACTACCACCACTTCACCTTCTACCGGGCGATGGGGTTCGCGCTGGTGGGGCACCCGGACGAGGCGGTGCGGTGGTTGCGGAAGACCGCGGAGTCCGGCTACCCGAACGTGGTTGCCTTCCGCCGCGAGCCCCGCCTGGCCAGCCTGCACGGGCACGCCGACTACGAGCAGCTCCTCGCCGGGCTCGAGGCTCGGCGCGCCCGCTGGGCGGCCGAGAACCCGTGAGCGGTCATGGCGACTCTCGCGGCCCGTTCCGGCCGAGCGGCGCCGCCCGCCACTCGTCCGTGACTCGGCCTCCGTCGCGAGAACCCGGTTTGTTCCTCCTTGGATCCGTTCGCGGACAAAGAGGCCGGGCGGCGGGGCAAGGGTTTACGCTCCGCGCCCTTCGCGCCAGAGGAGGCCCCGTGCTGCGTCCACTGCTCTTCGTCGCCCTCGTCGCCTCTCCGTTCGCCCGTGGGGCCAGCGTCGAGCGGTACGCGCTCGTCACCTCCACCGGACGGATCGGAACCCTCGCCGTGATGACGGAGGGTCGCGCGGTGGACGTGGACTGGCGCGTCGACGACAACGGCCGCGGGCCGAAGATCCGTGAGCACATCGTGCTCGGGCCGAAGGGTCTCCCGGTCTCCCGGGCGATCGAGGGCACCTCGACCTTCGGCGCCCCGGTGAAGGAGACCTTCGCCGTCGCGGACGGCCGGGCCCGGTGGACCAGCCTGGACGACCAGGGCGAGGCACCGGCGGGCGACGCGCTCTACATCGACAACCGCGGAAGCCCGTGGAGCCTCCTGCACTACGTCCGGGTCCTGCTGGCGAGCAAGGCGCTGACCCGCGCCGCGCTTCCCTCCGGATCGCTGCGGCTGCAGAAGCTGAACGAGGTGACCATCGGCCCCTCTCGGCAGAAGGTCCAGGCCTATGCCCTGTGGGGGACCTCGATCGGCAGCCCCACCCTGCTCCTGGTCCGGGGCACGACGCTGGTCGCCTCGGTCACCCCCTATGCCGTGTTGACGCTGGAGGAGCACGCCGGCCGCTTCGCGGAGCTGTCCGGCGTCGCCCGCGACCTGAACGCGGAGCTGCTCCGGGACCTCGCCCGGCGCCTCACCCACCGCCCGGACGGTCCGGTGTGGATCACCCACGCCCGGCTGTTCGACCCGGTCTCCGGCACCGCCAGCACCGGACAGAACGTGGTGCTCTACCGCGACCGGATCGTCGGCCTGCGCGCGGACCCACCTCCCGCCGGAGCGACGGTGATCGACGCGCAGGGAGGTACCCTCCTGCCCGGACTCATCGACTCGCACGCCCACACCGGCGACTGGGACGGCCTGCTGGACATCGCCTCCGGGGTGACCCAGGTGCGAGATCCGGGGAACGACAACACCTCGCTCCTCACGCTGATGCCGCGCTTCGACTCGGGAGAGCTGATCGGCCCCCGCGTCTTCGCCAGCGGCTTCCTGGAGGGGAAGTCTCCCTTTTCCGCCTCCGGAGGCTTCACGGTGACGACGCCCGAGGAGGCGGTCGACCGGGTGCGCTGGTACGCCGACCACGGCTTCTGGGGCATCAAGATCTACAACTCGATGCCGCCAGCCTTCGTGAAGCCGATGGCCGAGGAGGCCCATCGGCTGGGACTGCACGTCTCCGGGCATGTCCCGGCGTTCATGACCTCGGAGCAGGCCATCCGGGACGGATACGACGAGATCAACCACATCAACCAGCTGGTGCTGATGTTCGTGCTCCGCCCGGGCGAGGATCCCCGGACCCCGGTTCGCTTCACGGTGATCGGCGAGCGGCTGGCGGACCTGGACCTCCAGGGGCCTGAGTTCCGCCGCCTGGTCAACCTCATGAGGGAGCGGCGGACGACGCTCGAACCGACCATGGCCACGTTCGCGCCGCTCTTCGTCGGCCGTCCCGGCAAGGGCTCCCCCACCGACGCCCCGTGGATCGACCACGTTCCCGCGCCTGTTCAGCGCGATAGGAGGACGCTGGTCCTCGACGTGAAACCCGAGCAGTACGCCCGCTACGACGCGAGCTGGAAGAAGCTCGAGCAGATCCTGGTGACGCTGCACCGCGAGGGCATCCCGCTCGTCCCGGGCACCGACGAGCTCGCGGGTCTCGTGCTGCACGGCGAGCTCGAGTCGTGGGTCACCGCAGGTCTCGCCCCGGTCGACGCTCTCCGGGCGGCGACGCTCGGAGGTGCGCGCTTCCTCGGCCGCGAGGCGGAGCTGGGAACCATCGCCGTGGGCAAGCGGGCCAACCTCTACCTGGTGGAGGGCGATCCGCTCACCGACATCCATGCCATCCGGAAAGGGCGGCTGGCGGTGAAGGACGGGGCGCTGTTCTACCCGGACGAGATCGACACCGCGCTGCAGATCACCCCCTTCGCCCGGCACGTCGAGCCCCAGCCCGCCGGGGTGGCGAAGCCCGCGAGCCGCTGAGGCGGGAGGGGAGCTAGCATGAACCCGGTTTGTTCTTCCTTGGATCTGAGGTGACCTGCCCCCCTAGAGACGGGGGGCAGGTCATCGGCATCCTCGCGGTCAGCGTGACTCGGCGAGCCGCTGGCTGAGTGGACCTCGTCTCCCAGGAGTTCGCCACGGCCGTCCGCACTCGAATCTCGGGTACAGAACGCCCATCGAGTTCAGTCGAGAGCAGGAGCAACAAACATCAACCCTCAGAGAGGCAGCCTTCACGCAACCACTGGTCCGATGAACGCCCAGCCCTTTTTTTGTAGCGCAAGCTGGCTTTCCACGGCGCCCGCCTCCTGCGAGCAGCCAGGACCATGCCGAGTAATCCCAACATCAGCGGTGTCGTGGCCTCTCCACTCCTGCCGCTGCTGCTGCAGCCACCCCAGGGTCGGACCATCACCTTCAGGTAGCCCGGCGCGGCGGCAGGAACGGGCAACGCCGGTGCCGGCTTCACCCCCACGGCGAAGAGATCGGTCCGGGCATCGACGGGCTCTCCGCGCGACTGCTCTGGCGACATATAGGCCAGCTTGCCCCTCAGCATTCCCGCGGTGGTGGCCTGATGTCTCAGCTTGGCGATGCCGAAGTCCGCGAGCTTCACTGCGCCCTCGAACGACACCAGGATGTTGTGCGCGGGTCACATCGCGGTGAACGAGGCCCAGGGGGCGGCCCGCTTCGGTGAGGCGGTGGGCGTATCCGAGCCCGCGGAGAAGCTCGAGGCAGATGTGGGCGACCAGCATTGGGCCCGGCGGTTGACCGTGCTGGAACGCGCGCTTGAGCAGTTGCGCGAGTGACCGACCGCGCACGTACTCCATGGCGAGGTAGTAGGTGTCGCCCACGCGATCGAAGTCGAAGATCTGGACAATGTTGGGGTGGTTGAGGCGGCTGGCCAGACGCGCCTCGGACACGAACATTTCGACGAAGCTCGGCTCCGTCGCCAGATGGGCGCGAATACGCTTGATCACCACCTCCTTGACGAAGCCCTCCGGGCCGTGAACGGAGGCGAGGAAGATCTCCGCCATCCCGCCCTCGGCGAGCTTCCGGCGAATGACGTACCGCCCGATGTTCGGCTCAGGTGGCACGGAAATCATGAAAACCAAGGGAGATCATCTGATCACAACCCGGTTTCGTCTTTCACTCCGGCGGGACGACGAGACCCAGCTTGACACTCCTGAAGCGACGGTGCGCTCATGGACGCAACGAGGGGGGGGAAACATGCAAGGCCTGGGGCGTTGTTCCGCCGCGCTTCTCCTGTTCGCGGGAGTGGCGCAGAGCGGCTGTTCGTGGATCTTCATGTCGCGGGCTCCGGATCCGGTTCCGGTGCCGACCGCGCCAGTGGACTGCACGACATCGAGGGCGGCGCCGATCCTGGACACGATCTGCTCCGCGTACTTCGTGGCCAACGGCGTCGTCTTGGCGGCGTCGCAGACGTGCCCGAGCGCCACCGGCGGAACCTGCTTCGATCAGGGAACCAAGGTGGCGGGAATCATCACCTCGGCTGCGCTCGCGGGGGTCTGTGGGTTCTCGGCTGCCGCGGGGTTTGGGTACGCCAATCGCTGCGAGGAGACGAAGGAGGTCAACGGGCTGTGCATCAGCGGGAACGAGCGAGCCTGTCTGAAGCTCAACCCCGACTGGTCGCCCCCGCGCTTCGTTCCCGGGGCTCCCGCACAGCCTCCTGCGCCGCCCCCGGTGGCACCGCCTCCCGAAACGCCCGCGGTCCCACCTCCCTCCGGCCCTTCCCCGCCCTCGGCGACCCGCGTCGATCTCTTCGATCCAGCCGCGGTCGCCAGAGCACGAGCGGAGCAGTGACCTCGGGGGGGAGGACCTCCGCGTCGCCTACCGTTCGCAGCTTGCCTCATGCTGGCCACGTGGTGCGCCTTCGGCAATCGGCACGCCAACCTGCACTACCCTCCGGCGGGTGAGCCTCAGGGCCCATTGGCCGTCGTCGCCGTCTCCACCGACGCTCCGGCGGTCGCGGTGCGGGTGACCGACATGCGGCAGGGTTCGCGGACGACGGTGGGCGAGATGCGAAACGGGTTCGGCATGCACACCGCGGACGTCGAAATCCAGCAGGATGCGGTGCTCTGGGTGAAGGGGGCGCTGGAGCGAGAGCTCACCGTCCAGGGCTTCCGCGTCGCCCAGTCCGAAGGCGCACCGGGGCTACTGAACAGCGAACTGCTCGCTCTCCATTGCGGTGCCTATTTGAGCCACGGAGGCGAGGTGTCCCTCCGGGTCGAATTCAAGAGCGGGCAGAACGCGATTCCCCCGGCGGTGTACGTGGGGCACGGGAGCGCCGGGGTGAACATGGCGGCGAGCGAGGATTCGTACTCGGAGAGCATGGCCCTGGCGCTCCAGGACGCGCTCCGACAGGTCGCCGCCCAGCTGAAGTGGGCGCTGACTCAGCCGGGGCAGCCGCCGCCGGTCGCCGGACCGTCCTCCTGACCATGGTGACGCCTCCCTCGCTCCGGGCACCCCCTCGAGCAGCGCCACCTCCCAGGCGAGCCGAACCGCCAGGAGTTCGACAAGCGTGCCGTCGCGCCTTCCGTCTCGCTCGGCCTCCCACCCCCGCTGCCGAGCCACCGCCGCCCATCCGGAAATGGTCGCCGGCAGCCAGCCGGCGGGCACGCCGAGTCGGGTCAGCGCGGCGATGGCTACCTCGCCGGGCTCCGCCGGAGGGCCGCGCACCGTGGCCCGGTAGCCCTTTACCCCGAGCACCTCGGGTGCATGGTCGTGCAGCGCCTCGGCGCGCCACGCGGGGTAGGGCTCGAGGTGGCGCGACGGGGAGGGCCAGGAGGCCTGACCCTCGTCGAAGCACGCCGCTGCCCAGGCCGAGAGCCGGTCGGTGAGAAGCGTCCCGTGGTCCCTCCCGGTGAGCTGAGCGGTCACCTCTGCCACGTTGGGAAGCAGGCGCGCCGGTCCCGCCGGAGCGCGGCTGACGACCCCGGCCTCCGGAGCGAACGCCCCGCTTACTCTTCCCTGGAGTGGTCGATCGCCTCGATCGTTCGCGCCGCGACGCTCACGCACTCGGAGCATCGCTATTTCTTCGACGCCACGGAGCGCTCCTGGATCGCCCGAACCTGGTCGAGCACCTCGGGAATGTCGCTCAGCTCGAAGAACGGGCGGATCTCGATCTCGCTGGCCTCGGCGTCCGGGGGCGGGTTGGGGCGACGCTTGACCCACTCGATCGCTTCTTCGAGCGACTTGCACTGCCAGATCCAGTAGCCCGCGACGAGCTCCTTGGCCTCGGTGAACGGCCCGTCGACGACGGTGGGCTTCTTGCCCGACGAGCACTTGACGCGCGCGCCGTACTTGCTCGCCTTGAGACCCGCCGCGTCGACCATCACGCCCGCCTTGACCAGCTCCTCGTTGAATCTGCCCATGCACGTCAGCGTCTCCGGCGAGGGCCGCGCGCCGGTCTCGGATTCCTTGGTGGCCTTGACGATGATCATGAAAGCACCTGCACCCCCGCCTGACGCCAGGCTCGGGACTTCACCACCCTCGGCAGCGGTGAGCACGCCTCCGCAGCGCCTCCTGGGTTCGTCGTCCTGCCTCGAGGCGAACGCCCCGTTCGTCCTTCCTTGGATCGCTGGTCGCCGGTCGCGGATGGCGTAGACTCGCCGCGCCCGCGCTTCCGCGGGACGGAGCGGAGCGACGAAGGGGGAGCCGATGAAGCGCTGGATGATGCTCGGTCTGCTTGTCGGTGCGTGCGGGAGCAACAATGGATCTGGCAGCTCGGGGCCAGGATCGATCTCCGGAACGGTCGGCGGACAGCCGTTGAACGTGAAGGATGCGGTGTTCAGCCTCGAGAACAACGCGGTCACGGTCGTGGTCACCGACCGCGAGAACATCTGCTCGCTGCTGAGCGGAACGACCTTGCCCGGCACGACCACCGCGCTGTTCCTCTCCATCGCCAACTTCGTCCCTCCGTCGACGGTCAGTCCGCACGTCACGGGCGACTACGCCTTCTTCGACCTGGGCGGATCGACCCTCCCGACCACTGCGGGGCGGTACTGGTACGGCGGATTCGAAACGGTCACCGCCAGCTGTACCCAGGCCACCGCCGCGCTGGCCACCGGCGGCACGGTCACGGTGACCCAGACCGGGAATACGTCGGGAACGCAATTCAAGGCGAATCTCACCGGCCTCCAGTTCGGAGGCGACACCCTGAACGGAAGCATCGAGGCCACCTACTGCCCCGCGCTCTCCACCACCACCTGCGGGACGCTGCTCGCCCGACCAGGACCGACCGAATAGGAGCCCCGCGCGGAGCGCACGAGCTGCGCATAGGCGTAGGCTGCGAGGGCCAGAGGCCAGTCGGCGACCGTCCAGAAGAGGCGCGAGGCGAGCGAGGGCTTCATCGCGCCCTGGCCTCGCGCAGCGGCTTGAGCGCCGTGGCCCAGCGGTGCAGCTCGTCGAGCATGTCGGCCGCCGCCTTGTGCTGGGCGTCGGTCGGGGTGAACGTCCCGTTGGCGATCTGCTTGGAGACGAACGGGATCGCCACCTGCTCGACGATCGGCATCACCTTCACCGAGGTGAGGGGCACCTTCGCCATCTGCGTCGATCGGAGCCCGCCGCTCACCCCACCGTAGCTGACGAAGCTCGCCGGCTTGTAATTCCACTCGCTGTAGACGAAGTCGATCGCGTTGAGCAGCGTGGGCGGCATCCCGAAGTTGTACTCCGGGATGACGAAGGTGAAGGCGTCGGCCGCGTCCACGATCTTGCTCCAGGCATGGGTGTGCGGCTTCGTGTACTTGCGGAGCTTGGGGTGCTCCGGCTCATCGAGGAGCGGAAGGGCGAGGTCCTGGAGGTCCGCCAGGGTCACCTCGAAGTTCCCGTGCTCCACCGCGCGGCGATGGAACCACTGCCCCACCGCGAAGCCGACCCGAGCCGGTCGGGTGCTGACCACGACCACGTTGAGCTTGAGCATGATCCCGCCTCAGGCCAGGTTCTTCTCGAGGAAGTCGATCGTCCGCTGCCACGCCAGCTGGGCCGCGGCCTTGTCATAGCGAGGCGTGGTGTCGTTGTTGAAGCCGTGCTGGGTGCCGGGATAGGTGAACATGTGGTACCGGACGTGGTTCGCCTCGAGTGCCGCCTCGTAGGCCGCGGCGCCGGCGTTGATCCGATCGTCGTGCTCGGCGTAGTGGATGAGCAGCGGCGCCCTGATGCGAGGGACCTCCTCGGCCCTGGGCTGGGCGCCGTAGAACGGAACGGCCGCTGCCAGGTCGGGGAGACGGGTCGCCAGGAAGTTGGCGATTCCGCCGCCGAAGCAGAATCCCACCACGGCGATCTTGCCGGTGCAGTCCGGACGGCTCCGGAGGTAGCCCGCGGCGGCGACGAAGTCCTCGCGGACCTTCGCCGGGTCGAGCTTGGCGAACAGCTCGCGCGCCTTGTCCTCGTCGCCGGGGTAGCCGCCGAGCGGCGCCAGCGCGTCCGGCGCGAAGGCCATGAATCCCTCGAGGGCGATCCGCCGGGTGATGTCCTCGATGTGCGGATTCAGCCCGCGGTTCTCGTGAACCACCAGGACCCCGGGGAGCTTCCCGGATGCGCTGGCCGGGCGCACCAGGTAACCCCGCATCTTTCCCTGGCCCTGCGGCGACTGGAACTCGACCGTGCTCGCCTTGACCCGGCTGTCGTCCTTCGAGATCTGCTGGGCCTCGGCGAAGCGCGGGCTGAGCGCATCGAGGAGCATCGACGCGGTCATCCCGCCGACGGCGTACTTGGTCGCCCGCCGGAGAAACCCTCGGCGATCGATGTCGCCGTGTACGTACTTGTCGAAGAGATCGAGCAGCCCCTGATCGAAGTCGGCTGAGGTCTTCGGGTCCATGTGGCGGCCTCCGGGCGCGGTCAACATACGCAGCGGTCGCGCCGCGCGCCTGCTCTACCCGTGCGAGAAAGGGCGGGTCGTTCTCCATCCGGAAGTCGAACCAGTCGTGCTCCGACGCGAAGCCGATGAGAACCCGGCGGGCTCGCTCCTCGGCCTGGCGGAGGTATCGAGACGAACTGGGGCGAGCCATGGACCGAGACGCCCAAGGCCAGGCCTATCCCAATCAAGTCGGCCATTCGCTAGAGCCGGGCGGGCTACGCTCCTCGGCCTGGCGGAGGTATCGAGACGAACTGGGGCGAGCCAGGACCGAGACGCCGCAACGGCCAGGCCTATCCCACATGCAACGTCGGCCATTCGCTAGAGCCCGGAGGGCCAGGCTCGCCGGCCGCGGATGCGAGCCCCGGTCCGTGCGGATGAGCTTCCAGGAGGTCGCGGCAATCGACGACGCCGCTTGAGCATGCTGACCCGCTGGCCGCCGGTGTTCCCGGTGGGCACCTTTCCGATGGACGGCATCGCGTGAGCGAGCAAGCCACTCGTCAGCGGCGCCAGCTTCGAGAGGCTTCCATCGACCCGAGCGCCAGCGGTGGGTCCACTGGGGCTGCGCCTGTCCGTCCCGAGCAGCGGACGCGGGGGCCTCGACTGCGGACCCGGGGAGCGGCGGGCAGCCACTGAAGTGGCCCAAGCTTCGAAGGCTTCCATCGACCCGAGCGCCAGCGGTGGGTCCACAGAGCTGGCCTGTCCGTCCCGAGCAGCGGACGCGGGGGCCTCGACTCGACCCGGGGAGCGCGGCCGGCCCTTGCTCCCAGGCCCGGCAGACCTCGGAAAAGGGGGCACGGGTGAAGGTCAGGAGCGATGCGAGGCAGGAGTCGGAGTGGAAGCGAGCCGCGAAGATCTCCGGGATGTCGCTGGACGAATGGGCGGGGATGCACTTGGACATCTGCGCCGGGCTCGCGCTCGCCAGCGTGGGGTCCTGCGAGCTCTGCAGACAGAACGCCGACGCACCGGGCGGGAGCCTGCAGATCCACGAGCTGCCCGAGCCGGAAGACGAGGCGGAGGGGAGGCAGAACGAGCTCGACGCCAGATCTTGAAAGTGTCTAGTTGTATGGGCCGGAGGTGAGATCGAGAGATCTGCTGCGGCTTCTTCGTCGGCTGGGATGCAGGGAGGTCCGACGCAAGGGCTCGCACCGATCGTCCGATGCGGAAACTGTCAGACAGTCGTGCCCGTTGGGTCGGAGCTTCGTCCGGCTACCTGCCGAGGCCGATGTCGAAGATGCCGTCGCTCACGTTCAGCGCGCTCCCCCCTCCCGAGCCGATCGTCCCGCTGAAGGTTCCCTTCAGTCGATTGGCGTCGACGGAGGTCACCACCACCGAGCCCGACGAGCCGGAGAGGCTCGAGTTGTAGCCGGTACCTCCGATGGTCACCGAGACTTGGTTGGCGGTGCCCGTCCCGCCGAATGGGAAGGTGCCCGGCCCGTTGACCCCGCTGAGAATGATGTTCACGGTGGACAGGCCGGCCCCCAGGCCGCCGGTCTGGGACGAGCCGCCGAAGGCGTAGCTCCCGCCGGTCTTGGCGACGGTCACGATGGTCGCCCCGATCCACGCAGTCCCGCCAAGCGTGGCCTTCATCGTGCTCCCTCGATACGGCTCCAGCGTCCCGGGGGCTCCGCTGACCGCCAGGTCGAACGCGCCGTTGGTCACCGATTTTGTGGAGGTCGGGTTCACGAGATCGGACGCGGTGAAGCTGAAGGTTCCGGCGATCCGGCTGGAGGTCAGGCTGGTGACGATCACCGTTCCGGCGGTGCCGTTCAGGGGCGTCGACCACGATGACGCGCCCTCGCTGACCGTGCCGATGCCGCCGAAGTTCGTCGAGTTCACCCCGAGCGGATAAGTCCCCGGTGCGGCGATGTTGTAGAGAATCAGGATGATGGTCTGGGCCGTGGTCCCGGAGACGATGTGAGATCCGGTGATGGTGTAGACCGGCCCCCCGGCTGAACTCCTCGCCGACGCTCCCGCGAACTGATCGGCCGAGAACGACTGGCCGTCGATGGAGGCGGTCATCGGCCCGCCCCCACCGCCGCCGTTCCCTGGGTTGTTTCCGCCTCCGCCGCACCCCGTCCAGAGGATGGCGGTCACCAGCATCCCGAGCGTCGTTCTCATTCCTCGAGGCCTCCGTTGCCACGCGCTTCGTCGCGCGTGCTACGTCCTCCGGTGCGCGGAAACAGAGCAGGAACCGTCATGGCACGGGCAGGACCCGACCGTCAGGTGTAGGTCCAACCTCGCCCGGTACTTCGCCGTCTTCGCCCCCAACGCCAGGCTCCGGCCCGACGTCGTCCCCGCTCCCGCTGCCCTTCTTCGCCGCTCGACCTGTTTCGAGACCTCTGCAGGCATCCTGGGCGCGCGCGGGGGGAAGCTCAGGCCCAGCTCGCGCCGGACGAGCCGCGCAGGGCGGCCCGGACGAAACGCGAGCGCAGCTGGTCGCGACGGTCGTGGTGGGCCTGAGAGTCACCATCGCCGTGCCCTGATCAGACGGAGCGGATTCCCCGGAGACACCCTTCGCCGCGGTTCTGGACGGACGAGCAAGAGTCGAGGACGCCAGGGCAAGCGCGCAGCTCGCCCGCCGCGAAGACAACCTTCATCTCTCACCGTCACCCGGTGCCGAGACAGGAGGACTGCACAATGGGCTCAACGAAAGAAATCCTGGACCAACACCTCAACTCCTTCAGGGAAGGCAATCTCGAGCGCATCCTGTCCGACTATGCGCCGGGCGCAATTCTGTTCACGCCCGCGGGGCCACTCACCGGAGAGGCGATCCGAGCATTCTTCAAGGGGCTGCTCGCGGAGTTCGCAAAACCTGGCGCCGTCTTCAGACTGGGCGAGCAGTTCGTCGACGGCGACTATGGCTACATCCTCTGGACGGCCGAGACTGCCGACCAGCGCTACGAGCTCGGCACCGACACCTTCGTCGTGCGCAACGGGAAGATCGCGCTTCAGTCGTACGCCGGGAAGACGGCGCCGCGGAGCTGACCGCGCATCGCGAACACGGGACCAGCACCTCACCCGCTCTTCGAGGTGAGCGACGTCGCTTCCTGCCCGGGCTCCCTCGCGGAAACCCGGGGTTGTTCTTCCTTGGAGCTCGCGCGCCGGGCTGCTCCAGGAGATCGGGCACCTCCGGGGCGTTGACGACCTGGAGCTCGCCGCTCGCCGCGTCCGACCTCAGCCGAGGTAGGCGGTCGCCTCGAGCCCGACGAGCGTCCCCTCCGGGATGCGCGGGCCTTGCACCACCGAGCGGGCGGGCGGCTTGGCTCCGAAATAGCTCGCATAGACCTCGTTCATCGCCGCGAAGTCCTCCCACCGGCCGAGGAAGATAGTCACCTTCACCAACCGATCCATCGAGGCGCCGGCCGCGGCGAGGACAGCCCGGAGATTCTCCATCACTTGCCGCGTCTGGGCTGCGATGCCCTCGGCGAGCTTCCCGGTTCGCACGTCGACTGCGACCTGGCCGGAGACGAAGACGAAGTCGCCCGCGCGGACGGCCTGAGAGTAGGGCCCGAGGGCCGGCGGTGCAGTGAGTGTGGCGATCACCTCGATCGGCTTGCTCATGGCGGGCCAGGATGTACGTCAGGCCCGCACGGCGCCGGTACAGGGCGGCGCTTCGGGATGCGGATCAGCGAGCGCCCCGTGTGCCACCTGGGGCCAGGAGCCCGACGCCCTCCTGCATCCCGGTGTCACCAGCGACGCCCGCGACCCGACACCGTCCTGTGGAGCGATTGACTCGGGGCGAGGCGCGCCGTTGCCGAACTCGAGGATTGAGTCGGCGAGGCCCCCCCGTGCGAAGCGCGTTCCCGGGGGAGCCCGGCCATCGTCGACTGCAGGCTTCGTTCCTTCGACCGGTCAGGTCGTGGGCTCGCGGATCATGATCAGCAGCATCTTGAACCGCTCGACCGCCTTCAGCGCGTGCGGGACGTTGGCCGGCATCAGGATGAGCTCACCCTGGACGACCCGGTGGGGCTCGCCGCCGACGGTGATCTCGGCCACGCCGTCCACCACGTGGACCAGCGCGTCGAAGGGTGAGGTGTGCTCGCTCAGGCCTTCCCCCTGGTCGAAGGCGAACGCGGTCACGTTGCCGGTCTTCTTCTTCACGATCTCCCGGCTCACGACCGCGCCGGGCTGATAGGCCACCAGCTCGAGCGCCTTTCCGCCGGTGAACTTCCCGGCGGCCTTGTCCTCTGGGTGCTTCGTCATCGTGGGCCTCCACTCGCTCTGGTCGGCAGCGTCGCCTAGGCCTGTCCGGCCGCCGCGACCCGGCTGGCCTCGTGCAGCTGGGGAGCCTCGGCCAGGAACTGGAGCTCGGGGTGCTTCTCCTGCGCGTGCTGGAGCGCCCAGTCGTCCCGGAAGAGGACCAGCGGGAGCCCGTCCCGGTCCTGGACCGTCTGACGGTTTCCCTCCCAGTCGAACGAGCGCGGATCGAAGCTCTCCCCCACCACCCAGCGGGCGTGGGCGTACGGGAGGCGGTCCAGGGCGATGGCCGCGCCGTACTCGTGCTCGATCCGGTACTGGAGCACCTCGAACTGGAGCGCGCCCACCACGCCGACGATGGGGTCGCGCATGCCCATCTGGAGCTGCTGGAAGATCTGGATGGTGCCTTCCTCGCTGAGCTGCTCCAGGCCCTTCTCCACCTGCTTGCGCCGGAGCGGGTCCTTGCTGCGGACCACGGCGAAGTGCTCCGGCGAGAAGCGGGGGACGCCGTCGAAGCGGAACGGCTCGCCGTCCACCAGGGTGTCGCCGATCCGGTAGAGCCCCGGGTCGAAGAGGCCGATGACGTCTCCGGGCCAGGCCTCCTCGATGGCGGTGCGCTCGGCGGCCATGAACTGGCTGGGGTTGGCGAGGCGGACCGACTTCCCGAGCCGCACGTGGTGGGCGTTCATCCCCTTCACGTAGCGGCCGGAGACCACCCGGATGAAGGCGATCCGGTCGCGGTGCGCGGGGTCCATGTTCGCCTGGATCTTGAAGACGAAGCCGCTGAAGCGATCGGCGGTGGGCGGCTGCGACCCCTGGTCGGTGTGGCGCGCGGCGGGCGGCGGGGCGAGGTCGAGGAAGGCGTCGAGGAACGGCCGGACGCCGAAGTTGGTCATCGCCGAGCCGAAGAACATCGGGGTGATCTGCCCCTGGTCGCTCTTCTCGCGGTTGAAGGCGTCGCCGCCGACGTCGAGGAGCTCCACGTCCTCGCGCAGCTGCGCCAGCTCGGCGGGGGCGAGGACCTGGGAGATCTCCGGGGAGTCGAGCGAGACGCTGCGCTCTCCGACCTCGGCCTCGCCGTGGGTGCCCTCGGAGGAGAAGACGTGCACCACCCGGGCCGCGCGGTCGTAGACGCCGCGGAACTCGGGGCCCATGCCGATGGGCCAGTTCATCGGGTAGGCGCGGATGCCGAGCACCTGCTCCAGCTCGTCCATGAGGTCGAGCGGCGCGCGGCCGTACCGGTCGAGCTTGTTGACGAAGGTGAAGATGGGGATGGCCCGCATCCGGCAGACCTGGAAGAGCTTCTTGGTCTGGGGCTCGACGCCCTTGGCGGCGTCGATGAGCATCACCGCGCTGTCGGCGGCGGAGAGCGTCCGGTAGGTGTCCTCGGAGAAGTCCTGGTGGCCCGGGGTGTCGAGCAGGTTGACCGCGTGGCCGCGGTAGTCGAACTGGAGGACCGAGGAGGTGACGGAGATGCCGCGCTCCTTCTCCAGCTCCATCCAGTCCGAGGTGGCGTGCCGGCGCGCGCGGCGGGCCTTGACGCTCCCGGCGAGGTGGATGGCCCCGCCGTAGAGCAGCAGCTTCTCGGTGAGCGTGGTCTTCCCGGCGTCGGGGTGGCTGATGATGGCGAAGGTGCGCCGGCGGGCGACCTGCCGTTCGAGCTCGGACGTCATGGCGGGCCGGTCCCTCTAACACGGCCGGAGCCCCTCCGCCGGCCGGCCGAGCGCCTCCGAGGTGTCCCGCCTCCGAGGTCGCCTCCGAGGTGTCTGACACCTCCGGTGGGCCTCCGAGGTGTCAGACACCTCCGACGCGCGCCCGGGAACAGGCAGGTGCGGGAAAAGAGAAGCCCCGACCGCCCGGGGTTGGGAGCGGTCGGGGCCTGGCCCCGGGGGCTCGGCGCTCGACTAGCTGTTGCCCGAGGGCATCGTGTCCGGGACCGTCGGGACGTCGCTGGCCGGCGCGTCGGGGTCGGGGGCGGCGTCGTTCTGCTCGGAGGGATCCATGTAGTCGCGCATCCCGGTGGCGAGCACCACGTCACAGGCGGACTCGTCACCGGTCTTGGTCCAGGTGCAGCTTCCGGTGCCGGGCTCGTCACCGGGCGAGCAGAGCGCGGTGGCCTTGAAGACCAGGGCCTCGGCCCGGTCCCAGCACTCGCGACCGAAGAAGACCTTGTCCCCGAGGTCGCCGCCGAGCACCGCCACCTCCGCGCGCCCGCCCACGCCGGGGTTGAACCGGGCCCGGCCGAGCAGCAGCTCCTTGGCGGGGGTGTCGTTGGGGATCTCCGGGATGTCGCCGTAGCGGGCCACCCGGACGCTGGTCACGCCGCTGAGACCGTTCTTGTGGGCGTAGAAGACGGCGTCCACCGGCTGCCACTGGGTGGTGTCGGCCGAGAAGTTCCTGAGCGCGTACACCAGCGTCTTGCTCTGGTCGTTCGACACGCCAGCATCCGCCGCGCCGACGCCGAATCCGTGGTGGCTGAAGGCGACGAAGAGCTTGCCCTGACCGGGGAAGGTGGTGACCACGGTCTTGTAGGCGTCGAGATCGATGCCGATGGTGCCGCGGCCGCGGTGCACCTGATCGCTCGGAACCTTGAAGGTGGTGCCCGCGACGAAGGCAACGTACGCGGTGTCGGCGTCGCCGGTGGCCTTGACTTGAAGTCTCCAGCCGTAGTGGTTGCCCGCGACGCGGACCACGGAGAGCAGGTAGCTGAACCCGTCCTTGTCGTAGGGACCGTACTGGTAGACCTGCCCTCGGGTCTGCGAGGGGCCCTGGGTGAGGACCAGCTGCTCCACCGGGCCGAAGGCGTCCTTCAGGCCCTGGTTGAGGCTCCTGATGGCGTCGCGGATCTTCGGAAGCCACTCGGGCGAGGTGCTCGCCTGGAGGTCCGCTCCCGGCGCCGGCGCGATCAGGCTCTGCTCGGATCCGGTGGACGCGGTGAGACTCGTGCCCTCGGACGCGGCGCCGGAGACCTCGGCAGACAGGCCGGAGAAGGTGGGAACTGCCGACTGGTACTCGTCCGGCCCGTTGCTGGTGCTGTTGCCACACGCGGCCGCCAGGAACAGGCCGGCCACGAGGAACGATTGACGTGCGAGCTTCATGACTCCCTCTTTCGACAAGGCATCGAGTGACACCGCGCACCGCGACGGCCGGTGCGTCCGGGTGCCTCCAGGAACCCGGGAGGGAGGGGGCGAGTTGCGGGGCTGAGCCTCATCGGCCCGGCTAGCTGCTGGCGGAGGTGTAGCGGGCGATGCTCGACAGCCAGACCCGCCTGGAGAGCCACCCGAACGCACCCGCTCCCACCACCGACCAGGCGAGGGCGGGGAGTGGAAGCCGACCCAGCATCGCCTCCGCGGGGAAGGTGGTCATCAGCGCCAGCGGCACGATGAAGGTGAACACCCAGCGCATCACGCCGCGGAAGACGTGCACCGGCCAGCGGGCGGCGTCGAAGATGGAGTTGAAGAGGTTGGTGAGGTTGTCGATCTTCACCACGTAGAAGGCGGCGCTCACGGTGAGGATCCACAGCGAGTAGAGCAGCGCGGTGGCGTTGAGGAGCAGGAGCACCGCCGCGAACGAGCCGGGCAGCGAGGGCGGCCGGCCCATCCGCACGAAGGCCACGGTCCACAGCACCACGGCGGTGACGACGTTGGTGCTGCGCCAGGGCTCGAAGCGCGCGGTGGACACCAGGAACTGCGCGTCCGCGGGCTTGAGCAGCACGAAGTCCAGGGTGCCCTTCCGGATGTGCTCCACCACCGCGGTGAGGCTCGGGTTGATGGCGCCCTCGAGGATGGCCTCGAGGAGGGTGAACCAGCCGGTCACCACCAGCGCCTCCTCGAAGGTCCACCCGGCCACGCTCTCCCGGAGGTGGAACACCGTGAACAGCGGCACCAGCGCGGTGAGGGTCCAGAACAGGGAGACCACCCCGTCGAGCACGAAGTCCGCCCGGTACTGGAGCCCGAGCAGGACCGAGCTGCGGACCTGCACCCGGAACAGCCGCCAGTAGCGCCCGACGCCGCTCATCCGCCGTAGGCCGCGAAGCGCCGCAGCCCCTTCCGCCAGATGGCGCGCACCCCGAGCAGGAAGAGGCCCACCCAGATCCACTGCCCGAGCAGGAGCCGGAGGGCGGTCGCGCGGTCCAGCCCGCGGGTGAGGAGCTCGACCGGGAAGCCGATCTGGTACCGGAAGGGGAGCACCTCGATGGTGCCGCGGATGACCGGCGGGAAGAGCTCCACCGGGATGAGGTACCCGCTGAAGACCATGTAGAGGGCGAGCCACACGTCCATCACCTTCACGCTGCTCCCGGTCCAGAGCGCGAGCGTGCCGATGCCGGCGTTGGCCAGGAAGGTGATGAGCCAGCCGCCGAGCAGCGAGAGCAGGAACACCCCCCAGAGCACCGGGTCCCGGGGCAACCGCTGGGCGCCGGTGAGGACCAGGGCCAGCACCGCCACCGGGAGCGACACCAGCAGCCGCAGCGGGATGGCCGAGAGGTTCTCCACCGCATAGGACACCATGGGGTGCAGCGGGCGGAGCAGGCGCATGGCCAGCGTCCCGGTGCGCACCTCGAAGCTCAGCTGCCAGGCCAACCAGGCGCCGGTGAGCTGGCGGACGATGAAGGTGGCGAGGAAGTAGGCCACGAAGTCCGCCTGGTCGAAGCGGCCCACCGGCGCGTCGTGGGCCACCGCCGCCCAGAGCGCGAGCATGATCAGCGGCATGGTGGTGGCCAGCACCCAGACCAGCATCTCGGCCCGGTAGGCCACCATCTCCGCGAACCCCACCCGGAAGAGGGTCGGGAGGGCGCGCACGGTGCTCCGCAGGCTCACGCCGCGTCCTCCACCTGGCCGCGGGCCGCCCGGCTCTGGGCGAAGAGCTCGCTCATCACCTCCTCCAGCGGGGCGTTCTCCACCGTGAGGTCGTGGACCGGGAGGGTGGCCAGGGCGCGCGAGACCGCCGCGCTGACCGCGTCCTGGGGGACCTGGAGGACCACCCCCGCGGCGTCGGTGGAGACCACGCGGCCCACGGCGTCGAGCACGGCGCGATCCACCGGAGCGTCCAGGCGGAGGACCAGCCGCTTCTCGGGCCGGATGCGGCGCACCAGCTCGTCGAGCGCGCCGTCGTAGCTGAGGACGCCCTTGTCGATCACCACCACCCGGGGACAGAGCGCCGCGACGTCGTCCATGTAGTGGCTGGTGAGAATGAGCGTGGCGCCGGTGCGCTCGTTGTAGGCCTTGATGAAGTCGCGGATGACCACCTGCATCGACACGTCGAGCCCGATGGTGGGCTCGTCGAGGAACAAGCACCTGCGGCCGGTGGATGAGCGAGGCCGCGAGCTCGCACTTCATCCGCTCGCCGAGCGAGAGCGTGCGGGTGGGCTGGTTGACCAGGTCTCCCAGCTCGAGCAGCTCGGTGAGCTCGGCGAGGGTGCGGCGGAACTCGGGCTCGGGCACCTCGTAGATGGCCCGGTTGAGGGCGAAGGTCTCCGAGGGAGGGAGGTCCCAGAGGAGCTGCTGCTTCTGGCCCATGACCAGGGTGATCTTCTTGAGGAACGCGTCCTCGCGGCGCTGGGGCACGTGGCCGTCGACCCGGACCTCGCCGGACGAGGGGAAGAGCAGGCCGGCGAGGACCTTGAGGGTGGTGGTCTTCCCCGCGCCGTTGGGGCCGAGGAACCCCACCCGCTCGCCGCGGGCGATCTCGAACGAGATGCCGTCCACCGCCTTCACCACGGTGGGGACGCGCCGGAAGAGCGAGCCCAGGGCGGCCTTGAGTCCAGGCGGACGCTTGTGGACGGTGTAGTGCTTCCGCAGAGCCTGCACCGACACCATGGTCTGAGCCATCGGGTCTCCACTCCTAGCGTGCTACGCTCTTCACCGCAGCGGTGAACCTCGGCCTCGTTCTCACAGGCGGCGGAGCGCGCGCCGCGTATCAGGTCGGCGCTCTCAGGGCGCTGGCGGAGCTGTTCGAAAAAGGACCCCTCCCCTTCCAGGTCGTCTGCGGCGTCTCGGCGGGGGCGATCAACGGCTCCGCGCTCGCCGCGGAGGCGGAGGACTTCCCCCGGGCGGTGGAGCACCTGGCGAACACCTGGCTCACGCTGACCCCGGACCACGTCTACCGGACCGACGCCCTCAGCCTGGTGTCCATCGGCTCGGGCTGGTTCCGGGGACTGACCGCGGGTGGGGCGCAGCCTCCGCGGCGGTACAACCACCTGCTGGACACGGCGCCGCTGCGCGAGCTCCTGGAGCGGGAGATCACGTTCGAGCGGATCCGCGAGAACGTGGAGCGGGGGCTGCTGCGCGGGCTGGCGATCTCGGCCACCAACTACGAGACCGGCACCTCGGTGACCTTCTTCGACGGCGCGCCCGATCTTCACCCCTGGGCCCGGAGCCGGCGGATGGGGGTGCGGACCGCCATCACCCTCGACCAGGTGATGGCCTCGGCGTCCATCCCCATCTTCTTTCCCCCGGTGCAGGTGGGGCGGGCCTGGTACGGCGACGGCGGGGTGCGGCTGAGCGCGCCGATGAGCCCGGCCCTGCACCTGGGCGCCGACCGGGTCCTGGCCATCGGCATTCGACACCCGCGCAGCGCCGAGGAGACCGCCGAGCTGAACGAGGTGCCGGCGCGCGACGACCTGCCGCTCTCGGAGATCCTCGGCGTGCTGATGAACGCGGTGTTCCTCGACTCGCTCGAGCCGGACATCGAGCGGGTGGAGCGGGTGACCGACATGCTGGACTCGATCCAGCGGCCGGCCGATTCGCACCTCCGGCCGGTGCGCATCCTCCTGCTGCAGCCGAGCCAGGACCTGGCGGCGCTCGCCGCGGACCAGGTGATCCGGTTCCCGCGCGGGTTGCGGTTCCTGCTCAAGGGCCTGGGGGTGAGCCAGAAGGGCGGCGCGGACCTCCTGAGCTACCTGGCATTCGAGCACGAGTACATCGAGCGGCTGGTGACGCTCGGGTACGAGGACACCCGGGCCCGGTCCGACGAGGTCCGCGAGTTCGTGCGGGGCGGAGCGGGCGCGCTGACCCAGGCGGGGTGAGCAGCAGCCGCTGCGAGGGCGGCCACCACGGCGCTCGGAGCGCGTGTCCCGCCGCGGTGCTAGTGAGGCGAGCCGTGGCCGCTCTCGACGTCGACCGCTCGCTCGCCCGCTGGATGCCGCGCCTGGTCGCGGTGTGGCGGCGTCACCGGGGGCTTCCCGAGGGACCGCCCACGCTGGGAGGGCGCGAGCTGAAGGAGGTCGCCCAGGGGATCCGGACGCTGTCCGCCGGGCTGACCCGCGAGCGGTCCCTGGTGGGCGCGCGGTACCTGGACGATCCGCGGCTGCTCGGGGCGTACCTCCTCTTCTACTGGCCGGTGAGCTACGCGCAGGCGCGGGCGGTGCTCGGCGAGCTCCCGCGGCGACCGAGGACGGTGCTGGACCTCGGCTCCGGGCCCGGGCCGGTGGCCTTCGCGGCGCTGGACGCCGGGGCGTCGGAGGTCACCGCCGCGGACCGGAGCGCTCCGGCTCTGGCGCTCGCCCGGGCGCTGGCGGCGGAGGCGGAGGAGCCGCTCGGCACCCGGCCGTGGAACGGGGGTAGGGAGCTTCCCGAGGGCGCGTTCGACGCGATCACCCTGGGGCACGTGCTGAACGAGCTCGGGCGTGGGCCGGGGGCGCTCGCCGACCGCGCGGCGCTGCTCGAGCGGGCGGCGGCGCTGCTCCGGCCCGGAG
The DNA here is from genome assembly GCA_963776345.1 of uncultured delta proteobacterium. Taxonomy (GTDB): domain Bacteria; phylum Myxococcota; class Myxococcia; order Myxococcales; family Myxococcaceae; genus RPRB01. The sequence continues at coordinate 24,849 of CAVZMH010000011.1, forward strand.
GTTCGGTCATCGTGCTCGAGCCCGCGCTGCGGGACACCTCGCGCGAGCTGCTTCAAGTCAGAGATCTCCTGGTGGCGCGCGGGTTCGCGATCCGGGCGCCCTGTCTGTGGCGGGGCGGCTGCCCGGCGCTGGTGAAGGGGTCGGACTGGTGCCACGCCGAGCGAACCTGGTCGCCGCCACCGCTGCTCGATGCGCTGGCGCGCGAGGCCCGACTGCACAAGGAGGCGCTCAAGATGAGCTACCTGGTGCTCGCGCCTCGCGGGGAGGCCTGGCCCGAGCCTCCGGCGGGCAAGCTGTTCCGCATCGTCTCCGAGCCGCTCGAGGGGAAGGGGCGGCAGCGGTACATGGGCTGCGGCCCCGAGGGCCGGGTGGGCCTGGCGCTGCAGGACAAGCACCGGACGCCGGCGAACGAGGCGTTCTTCTCGCTCCGACGGGGCGACGTGGTGGCGGTCGAGGGCACCGAGCCACGGGGCGATGGGCTGGCGCTCGGCGAGGGGAGCTCGGTCCGGAAGGTCGCCGCCGCGGGCCAGGCGCTCCCGCCGCCCGCCCGGGAGCCCTGACGGTCAGGCCCTCGAGACTCCGCGGAGCAGCGCTTCGAGCCGGAAGCGGGAGCCCCGGGGGATAAGCCCCGAAAAGTCAGGTAAGTCACCTGATTAATTTCGAGAACTCGTCAGAGGGCGCGAATTCCGGTCACGAAGAGCAGAAGGGCAAGGATCACCCCGATGGCCAGCGTCACCGCGCCGAAGATGTTCGCGCGCCGGCGCGCCCGGTCGCTGGGCGGCTGCATGAGCAGCTTGTCGAGTGTGCCGTCCTTCACCGCGCGCGCGTACTCCTCGGGCCGCTCGTGCTCGAAGCGCGACAGCGGCATGCCGCCGAGGAACATGACCGGGTCCATCGGAAACGCCTCCGGACGCAGGTGGGTGTGGAAGAAGTGGAAGAAGAAGATGAAGCCGGTCGCGAGCAGCGCCTCGTCGCTGTGGATGACGTAGGCCACGTTGAGCGCCCAGCCGGGGAGGAACTTCGTGAACCACATCGGCGCCCACAGCATCAGGCCCGAGATGCCGATCATCGGGACGCCCCAGAAGACCGCGAAGAAGTCGAACTTCTCCCAGTAGGCCCAGCGGTCGAGGTGGGGCGGCTTGCCCCGGTAGCAGAACCACTTGAAGTTGGCCCACAGGTCCTGAAGGTCCTTCCACCGGGGAGTCATCGACGCCCAGCCCCAGAACAGGCCCTTGGTGCGCTTCACCAGCGCCTCGTAGAGCAGGTAGGCGAGGAAGACCGCGGCGTAGCCGAACGTCAGGACGCCAGCAATGCGGTGCAGGAGCTGGTTCGCCGCCGGCCCACCGAACAGGCTCTCGATCGGCCGGGCCCAGCCCTGGCCGCTGAACTTGAGCGGCAGGCCGGTGGCGCCGAGAGTGAGGAAGGTCAGCACGATGGCGACGTGGATGCCGATGTGGATCGGCCGGAAGCGGCGCACCCACGGCTCGCCCGGCTTCTCGCTCTCGGGCAGCTCGTGGCGCCACGCCGCGACGAGGGCGCGCTGCAGCCACAGGAGCGCGTGCACGCCGAAGAAGCCCATGACCCCGAAGAGGAGCAGGGTCATGAACTTGTAGATCCAGTACACCTTGGCGTTGCGCGCCTTGCTGTCCGGGTCGGCGTGGACGTCGAACTTGAGGAACTCGCCGCTCGCGCCCGCGTGGCAGCGGCCGCAGGTCGCGGCCAGGTTCTTTGGCTGGACCGTCGACCTCGGGTCGGTCGCGGGCAGCATGTAGTGTGGCGTGTGGCAGTCCGCACAGGTCGCGGCGGCGGCCTGGCCGAGCCGCGTCGCCTTGCCGTGGAAGCTCTCCCGGTAGGTACGGCTGGCCTCCTCGTGGCAGGCGCCGCAGGTGTCGGCCATCTTGAGGTTGTTGGCGTAGACCATCGGGTCGAAGGTCTCGTGGCCCGAGTGGCAGTCGACGCAGACCGGGTACTTCTTGGGGCGTTCGGCCGCGGGCGTCTGGGGCTCGGCGCCGGGCTTGACCCGCGCCGGGTCCTTGTCGGCGAGCCACTTCTGTCCGTGCGTGCTCTCCTTCCAGCGCGAGACGATGAACTCGTGGCACTGGCCGCAGGTCTCGACCGAGTTGACCTTCGCGACCTTCGAGGTCTCGCTCTTGACCTTGGCGATGTCGTGCGCGCCGTGGCACGTGCTGCACGTCGGCGCGACGGCGAGCCCGGAACGAAGCAGCCCTTGGCCGTGGACGCTGGTGCGGAAGGCGCGCACGTGCTCCGTGTCGTGGCATTCGCCGCAGGTCGTGACCTGCAGCACCTTCGACATCGGCGCCGTCGGGTCCTTGTGCGCCTTGGGCGCGTGCAGGTCGCCGTGACAGTCCATGCAGCGGACCCGCTGCTTCTCGGTGGTACCGTGGATGCTGGCATTGGCTGCCGTCACCTGATCGCCGTGACACCTCTTGCAGGTCGAGCTGTCGTCACGCTTGAACGCTCCGTGAGCGGACCCGTGGCAGTTCTCGCACAACAGATCCTTGTGCAGCCCCGAGGTCTGTCTGCGTGTTTCGTCGGGATGGCATCCCGTGCATGTCTTCTCTGGAGGGAGCTCGTCGAGCGCGCGCTCGTGTTTTACCTGGCCGTCGGTCACGTTCGCATGGCACTGGGTGCACGCGAGCTCCTTGTGTGCCGGGTGCTCGACCGCTTTCAGATCCTGATGGCAGCCGGCGGTACATGCGGCGCTCTTCTGTCTCGCCTCGGCGGACGGCAGGCGCTGCACCGGCGTGGCCGCGCCAGGCAGAGTTCCAGCGTCCTGCGCGGCCACCGGGGCTGTCACCGAGAGCGCCGCCCAAAGGGCGAACAGCACGCTCGAGCCCGGCCTCACCACCAGCGCGAAGCGAAACCTGTGCATGTTTCCCTCTGGTGAGACTCCTACGGGTGGAGCAGATCGAGGATTTCTGGCTTCTCTTCTTCGGCGGCCAGTACCTCGTGGCAGAGGCTGCAGCTCTTGGAGATCTTCCTTCCCTGCTCGTTCTTGTGCTCGTTGTCGTGACAACGGAAGCAGCCGGGCTCGTGCTTGAGGAAACTGGGGTAGGTGCCCCAGGTGATCCTCATCTCCGGAAACACGTTTCGTGCGTACACCCGGGTGAGCGTATCGGCAGCGCGCTCGATTCGGTCCGCGTGTTTTTCGAGTAGATCGGGAGAGTTGGTCCGGTAGAACTCGGTCAGCGCCTTGTGAATGCCCTCTTTGGCATCAGCGTGTGATGCATAGGTTTGCTGGATGGCCTTGAGCCCCTCGCGTTTGATGAAGGGGAGCGTCTTGTCCAGCTCGCCGGATGTGAGAACGGCGTCCAGCTCGTCCTTGGGCAGTTGGTAGACATGGGTCGGGCGATTGTGACAGTCGACACAGTCCATCACCCGCCACCCCGGCTCGGCCTCGTCAGGCTTCGCGCCGTCGACCTTGTACACCTCCGGCTTCCCGTTGGCCCGGGTCAGCTCGATGTCGAAGATTTTCTGCCGTGACTTGTCCGACCGGTAGCGAATCCTGAGGTCTGGATCGACGTGCCAGTGAATGCCGTGAGCGCGCCCTGTCTCTCCGCCCCCGATCTTCATATAAAGGACCGTCTTCTTCTCGGTTTGCTTCTCGTCTTCGGCGAAACGGTTGAAGAACCGGAGCCGCTCGCCGATGAACCTGGTGGGCCAGTGGCAATGCTCGCAGGTCTCGCGGGCCGGCCGCAGGTTCTCCACCGGGGCGGGAATGGGCCGCGGGTAGAGGTCGAGCGCGACGGACACCAGCTGCCACGACCCCGAGAGCTTCGACTTCACGAACCAGTCGGCTCCCGAGCCGATGTGGCACTCGGTGCACTTGACGCGCGAGTGCGGCGATCTTTGGTAGGTGGTGAACTCGGGCGTCATCACCGTGTGACAGGTGCCCCCGCAGAACTGCGTCGAGTCCATCACCTCGACGCCCTTGAAGGTCCCGGCGGAGACGATCATCAAATTCACCACCGTCAGCACCATGACCAGCAGGGCGACGGAGCGCAGCCGGGGATTATTGAAGTCGAGGACCGGGAAATGGCTCGGCTGGCCCGACTTCTGCTCCTTCTTGCGCTGCAGGCGCAGCCCGATGGGAATCAGCACCAGCCCGACCACGAAGATCGCCGGGAGGATCAGGTAGCTGAAGATGCCGGCGTAGTTTCCGATCGGTATGCCAGCGACCTCGAGCGCGAGGATCGCAAGAAACGAGATCGCGCCCAGCGTGGCGAGAGCCACTCCGATCACCGAGACCCAGTTTGCGGTCGCTCGCCAGAGGAAGTCTCGAATCGCCGAAAGAACCTGTAGAATGTATTTCACGAGCGGGTTCCCATCGAGGCGCGCAAGGCGCCTGCCCTCGGGCTAGTGCGTGTGGCTTGGAGACAGGCGCGGAATGAGCAGCAGGGCGGCTCCGTAGAGGACGAAGGAGACGAGCAACAAGAGTGGCCTCCCAGCCGGTAGCCCCCTGACGACCAGCTCCACTCCTCCCAGAGCCAGCGCGAGGTTCACGATCCACGTGAGCCCGGGGCATGCCACACGCCTTCGGATCAGTGCAAGCGCCAAAGCGAGCGCCACGGCCACCAGGGTCCGCGCGGTGTGAAGGGGCGACAGGCCTCCGGGACGGGGGTGGCCAGCCCTGCGGCGCTCGATGACGCCGGCTCGCCGCGATGGAGTGAACGCCCACTTGCTCCACGGGTCGTACGTCGATGGGGTTGTCGTAGACGGTGCTGCGGAACGTGCGCCATTTGCGCAGTGAAACGTGCATGAGCGCAATGCGTGCGGGGTTCAATGCAAGGCCTGCGCTCCTGCCCTTCCCTTGAGCTCTTCTTTGGTCTTGGCTGCGCATGGCCCATGCAACGCCACCCGTTTGAGGGAGATACAGCCATGACCATCTTCGCGCTTCTGAGTTGGCAGGTGCTCGGGGCGGTGCTCGGCGCAGTGATCGCGGCGATGTGGAAGGTCCGTGGCCTCACCCTGGCCTGGGGGATCGTCTCGGGCGGCGTCGGCGGGGTGGTGGGCGGACTGCTCTGTCGGACCGTCCTCCCCCCCGGAATCCTCTTCGAGGCACTGGCCATGGCCGCCGCCGTCGTGGGTGCGGTGGTGGCCCTGTTCATCGCCCGGGCCAGCATCGGCAGGGAGCGCCCAGGCACCGTTCGATGAGGTGCCCGATGGCACGACCTCGCCCAGCGCGTTGAACGCCGTGACCAGCTGCCCGGGATCGTCTGCGGCCCGAGCTTCGCGGCGAGCTCCTGGCGCTCGGTGAAGGACGAGTTCAGGCGGTAGAGCGAGGGCGCGGTCTGGAGCCGCAGCGGCAGCCCGTTCCTGTCGAGATCGGAATGCGTCGGCCGGTGCCGGGGGAGCGGCTCGACTCAGAGGCTGAGGTGCCTGGCCAGCTGCTCGAGGCTGGCCAGGTCGTTCGCCGGCGCGAACACGTCCAGGTGCGGGAGCGCCGCCTGCATCCCGCGGGTCAGCGGCTCGTACCCGGGGCTCCCGAGGAGCGGGTTCAGCCAGACCAGGCGGCCCGCCCGGCGGCGAAGCGTGGCGAGCGCCTCCCCGAGCACCTCGGGGTCCCCGGTCTCCCAGCCGTCGCTGAGCACCACCACCACCGTCCGGCGATCCACCAGCCGGGGCCAGCCGGCGACGAAGGCGGCGAGCGACTCGCCGATGCGCGTGCCTCCGCTCCAGTCCTGCACCCGCTCCGAGAGGCTCCCCAGCGCATCGCGGTAGCCGGGCGCCCGGAGCTGGTCGGTGACCCGGCTCAGGCGGGTGGCGAAGACGAAGGTCTCCACCCGGGAGAAGGCGTTCTGCAGCGCATAGAGGAACTGGAGGAGCAGACGGGCGTAGAGGTCCATCGAGCCCGAGACGTCGGCGAGGATGACCAGGCGGGTCCGCCGGAGCTTCCGCTCGCGGTAGCTCAGGGTGGAGAGCTCCCCGCCGGTCTTCATCGCCTCGCGGAGCGTTCGCCGGAGGGAGACCTGCTCCCCGCGCCGCGCCTGACGCCATCGCCGGCCGGGCCGGGCGCTCAGCCGCCGGGCGATACGACGGGCGAGCGCGGTCACCGCCCGGAGCTCCTCCTCGCCGAAGGTCGCGAAGTCCTGGCGCCCCAGCGCCTCCCGAGGGCTCGGAGCCGGGACCGGGAGCTCCTCCACCTCCTGGACGGACTCGCCGGTCCGGCGGCGCTTCGAGGCGGCGCCGAGCGCCTCCCGGTCCTCCTCGGCGTCCGGCGGGATGACCGGGGGGTTGCGGGCCACCGGAGCGCCGCCGCCCCAGAAGGACTCGAAGAGCTCGTCGAACAGCGGGGCATCCTCGGCGCGCTTCACCAGCGCGGTGCGCAGCGCGAGCCGGACGTCCTCCCGGTCGACGAGGTCCACCGAGTCCAGGGCGCGGGTCGCGTCCAGCGTGTCTCCCGGCCCGAGCCGGAGCCCCTCCGCCCGGAGACGGCGGCAGAAGCGGGCGGTGTGCTCGACGAGCGTGGCCGGCGACGCGGTCATGCCAGCGGCGACGAGAGCGCAGCCAGCTCGCCCGCGTCGAGCCTGGCGGTGACCGTCCGGAGGTCCTCCTCGTCCTTGAGGAAGCACCCCAGGGTCTCGCGGACCAGGTCCTCGTCCAGGTGCGAGGCGTGCAGCGTGACCAGGGCCTGCGCCCAGTCGAGCGACTCGGCCACCCCCGGCACCTTGGCCAGCTTCATCCGGCGCAGCGCGTGGATGAAGGCGGTGACCTCGCGCGCCAGCCGCTCATCGATGCCGGGGACCCGCGTCCGGACGATGCGGAGCTCCTTCTCCAGCGGCGGGTAGTCGATCCACAGGTAGAGGCAGCGCCGGCGCAGCGCGTCGGAGAGATCGCGCGCGCGGTTGGAGGTGAGGACCACCGCCGGCCGCGCGGCGGCGCGCACCGTGCCGATCTCGGGGATGGTGACCTGGAAGTCGGAGAGCACCTCGAGGAGGAAGGCCTCGAACTCCTCGTCCGCCCGGTCCACCTCGTCGATGAGCAGCACCGGCGGGCGGCCCTGGTGAGTGATGGCCTGCAGGAGCGGACGCTTGAGGAGGAACCGCTCGCTGAAGATGTCCGCCTCACGCGCCGCCGCCGAGCGCTCCCCGTCCTGCTGGAGCCGGATGTGGAGCAGCTGCTTCGGGTAGTTCCACTCGTAGAGCGCGGTGGTGGCGTCGAGCCCCTCGTAGCACTGGAGCCGGATCAGGTCGCCCTGCAGCATGGCGGCCAGCACCTTGGCGATCTCGGTCTTGCCCACGCCGGGGTGCCCCTCGACCAGCAGCGGCTTGCCCAGCGCGGTCGCCAGATGGACCGCGGTGGCCACCGCGCGGTCGGTCACGTACCCCTCGCGCTCCATCGACTGCTGGATACGCTGGATCTCCTCGCGCACGGTCGGGGTTACCCGCCCGCCCGCTCGAGCGCCGTGGTCACCGCCCGCCGGGTGAAGGTCACCGCCAGCGCGCGCCAGTAGTCCGCCTCCATCCGCGGGTCGGAGCGGACGGTGAGCCCGTCGACGACCTTCTCCGCCGCGGAGGCGACCGCCGTGGCGTCGGCGGCATTGCCGATCAGCGCCGCCTCGGTGCCGCTCGCGCGGGACGCCTTCGGCCCCACCCCGGTGATGGCCACCCGCGCCCCGGTGATCTTCCGGGCGGCCACGGTGATCATCGCCGCGACGCCGACGATGGCGTAGCGCGAGGCCGGGTGGGCGAACTTGGCGTAGGCGCCACCCGTTCCGGCGGGCGGCAGCGGGAGGCGCACCTCGGTCAGCACCTCGCCGGGGCCGAGCGCGGTGGTGAAGAGCTTGAGGAAGAAGAGGCCGATCGGGATGCTCCGCGTGCCCTTGGGCCCCACCGCCACCAGCTCGGCGCCGAGCGCGAGCATCACCGCGGGGAGGTCGGCCGCGGGGTCGGCGTGGGCCAGACTCCCGCCGATGGTGCCCATGTTCCTGACCTGGGGATCGCCGATCTGCGCGGCGGCCTCGGAGAGGATGGCGAGGCGCTGGCGGACGACCGGAGAGCGCTCGAGGACCTGGTAGGGCGTGGCCGCGCCGATCACCAGGGCGCCCGACTCCTCGCGCACCCCCGACAGGCCGGGGATGCGCCGGATGTCGACCAGATGCTTCGGGTCGGCGAGCCGCAGCTTCATCAGCGGCAGCAGCGAGTGCCCGCCGGCGAGGAGCCTGGCCCCGTCGCCGTAGCGGGCCAGGAGGTCCACCGCCTCCTGGACGCTCCTCGCGCGGTGGTACTCGAACGGGCCGGGGTACATGACTATCTCCTCCCCGCTGCGCGGGCCGCCTGGATCGCCTTCCAGACCTTCTGCGGCGTGAGCGGCAGGTCCAGGTGGGTGATGCCAAACGGCGAGAGCGCGTCCATCACCGCGTTGGCCACCGCCGGCGTCGAGGCGATGGTGCCCGCCTCGCCCGCGCCCTTCACCCCCAGCGGGTTCACCGGGGAGGGAGTCACCGTGCGGTCGGTCTCGAACTTCGGGAGCTGGTCGGCCCGCGGCAGGCCATAGTCCATCAGCGAGCCGGTGGTGAGCTGCCCCGCGTCGTCGTAGCTGGCCCACTCCCAGAGCGCCTGCGCCACGCCCTGGGCGATGCCGCCGTGGAGCTGGCCGTCGACGATCATCGGGTTGATGACGTTCCCCACGTCGTCCACCGCCACGTAGCGGATCAGCGCCGTCCGCCCGGTCTCCACGTCCACCTCCACCACCGCCACGTGCGTCCCGAAGGGGAAGGTGAAGTTCGAGGGGTCGTAGAAGCTGGTCGCCTCCAGGCCGGGCTCCATCCCCGCGGGCATCTTGTGGGCGAGGTAGGCGGCCAGGCTCACCTCGGCGAAGGCCTTGCCCCGGTCGGGGGAGCCCTTCACCGAGAACCGACCGCCCTTGAACTCGACGTCGTCCGGCGCCGCCTCGAGCAGGTGCGCGGCGAGCGCACGGCCCTTGTCGATGACCTTCTGCAGGCTCATGTAGATCGCCGTGCCGCCCACCGCGCCGCTCCGGCTGCCGTAGGTGCCCATCCCGAAGGGGATCCGGCCGGTGTCCCCGTGCACGATCTCCACGTCGGTCAGCGGGATGCCCAGGGTGTCCGCCACCAGCTGGGAGAAGGTCGTCTCGTGCCCCTGGCCGTGGCTGTGCGAGCCGGTGAGGACCGTCACCTTGCCGGTGGGATGGACCCGCACCGTGCCGCTCTCGTAGAGGCCGGCCTGCGCGCCGAGCGAGCCCACCACCTGCGAGGGGGCGATGCCGCAGGCCTCGATGTAGCAGGACAGCCCGAGCCCGAGGTACTTGCCCTGCTTGCGCGCCTCGGCCTGCTCGGCGCGGAAGCGCTCGTACCCCACCATCTGCAGCGCCCGGGCGAGCGCCGGGGCGTAGTTGCCGCTGTCGTAGGTGAGGGCCACCTGGGTCTGGAACGGGAAGCGCTCCTTGGGGATGAGGTTCCTGCGGCGGAGATCCGCCGGGTCCGCGCCCAGCTCGTGGGCCGCCAGGTCCATGGTCCGCTCGAGCAGGTAGCAGGCCTCGGGACGGCCGGCGCCGCGGTACGCGTCCACCGGGACGGTGTGGGTGAAGACCCCGTCCACCTCGCAGAAGATGGCGGGGATGTCGTAGACGCCGTTGAGCAGCGTCCCGTAGAGGTAGGTGGGCACCGCGGGCGCGAAGAGCGTCAGGTAAGCACCGAGGTTGGCCACGGTCTTGACCCTGAGCCCGGCCAGCTTGCCGCCGGCGTCGAAGCCCATCTCCACCTCGGAGACGTGGTCGCGACCCTGGGCATCGGTGAGGAAGCTCTCGGTGCGCTGGGCGGTCCACTTCACCGGCACCCCGAGCTTTTTCGCCATCCAGGCCACGGCGACCTCCTCGGGGTAGATGAAGATCTTCGACCCGAAGCCGCCGCCGACGTCCGGGGCGATGACCCGGAACCTCTGCTCGGGCAGGCCGAGGACGAACGCGCCCATGATCAGCCGATGCACGTGCGGGTTCTGGGAGGTGACCCAGAGGGTCAGCTCGTCGGTGGCGGCCTGGTAGCTGGCGAGCGAGGCCCTGGGCTCGATGGCGTTGGCGATCAGCCGCTGGTTGACCAGGTGGGTGCGGACCACCTTCGCCGCTCCGCCGAGCGCGGCCTCGGTCTTCGCCCGGTCGCCGATCTCCCAGTGGAAGCAGCGGTTGTCGGGCGCGCTGGCGTGGACCTGGGGCGCGCCCGGCCGGAGGGCGGCCACCGCGTCCACCACCACCGGGAGCCCCTCGTAGTCCACCTCGACCAGCTCCGCGGCGTCGCGGGCGATCGCCGCCGACTCGGCCACCACCACCGCCACCGCCTCGCCGGTGTGGCGCACCAGGTCCACGGCAATGGCCCGGAAGTCGGTGGTCTTCAGGCCCGGGAGGAGCCACCCCACCGGGATGGGGTTGACCCCTGCGTCGGCGAGGTCCTTCCCGGTGAACACCGCCCGCACTCCGGGGTGGGCCAGCGCCCGCGAGCCGTCGATGCGGCGGATGCGGGCGTGGGCCAGGGAGCTGCGGACGAACACCGCGTGCTGCGTCCCCGGGAGCTTCACGTCGTCGGTGTACGTCCCTCGTCCGGTGATGAACCGGGGGTCCTCTCGCCGCCTGATGGCCTTGCCCATCAGACGCTCGACGCTCGCCGTCGCCATGCGCAGCCTCCTATCGGCCCGGGACCCGGGCCGGCCCGGCGTCGGGCGGCGCCGCGGCCAGCTTCTTCGCCGCCGACTGCACCGCCTTGACGATGTTGTGGTACCCGGTGCAGCGGCAGAGGTTGCCCTCGATGCCGGCGCGGATGGCGTGCTCGTCGGGGTTCGGGGTGTCGCGGAGCAGCCCCACCGCGGAGAGGATGACGCCCGGCGTGCAGAAGCCGCACTGCAGGCCGTGCTCCTCCCAGAAGCTCTCCTGGACCGGATGGAGCTTGCCGTCCGTGGCCAGCCCCTCGATGGTGAGCACCTCGCTGCCGTCGGCCTGGACCGCGAGCATGGTGCAGGACTTCACGGTCCGCCCGTCGACCATCACGGTGCAACTTCCGCACTGGCTGGTGTCGCAGCCCACGTGGGTCCCGGTGAGGCCGAGCATGTCGCGGAGGTAGTGCACCAGCAGTGTCCGGGGCTCGACATCGTGCGACTGCTGCGTCCCGTTCACCTTCACCGAGATGCGCGTCATCGAGGCACCTCCAGAGCACGCGCCCCGGGAACAGCTCGAGGCGGCCACGGACATTGCCGAGCGCGGTCGGTGCGGGTCAAGCACGCGAGCAGGCGACACCGCTTCCGACGCAGCGTGGCAATAGCCCCGGGGCTCGTTGACAGTGCCGGGACGCCGCGCGTTCATACGCCGCTCGTCCGGCTCGGAGTCCGAGGGAGGTCCTTCGGTGGATCGAGGTGACAGCATCGCCGGCGTGCTCCTCGCCGCGGGGACCTCGAGCCGGATGGGCCGGAACAAGCTGCTCCTCGAGGTGGCCGGGCAGAGCGTTCTCCGCCGAGCGGTGGGCACGGCCCTCCAGGCGGAGCTCGACCCGGTCCTGGTGGTGCTCGGGCACGAGAGCGAGGCCGCCCGTGGCGAGCTCCAGGGCCTTCCCTGCGAGGTGGTGCTCAACCTGGGCTACCAGGAGGGGATCCACAGCTCGCTCCGCACCGGCATCGCCGCGGTGCCCGGGCGGTGCGCCGCCGCGGTGGTGCTGCTCGCGGACATGCCGCTGGTGGACGCGGGGATGATCCGCACCCTGGTGGACCGCTACCGCGCGGGCGGCGCCCCCCTGGTGGTCTCGGAGTACGAGGGAGTGGACGCTCCGCCGATCCTCTACGACCGGCGGCTCTTCCCCGAGCTCCGGGCGCTGGAGGGCGAGGGCTGCGGGAAGCGGGTGGTGAAGCGGCACAGCGCCGAGGCGATCCGCATCCGCTGGCCCGCGCGCGCCCTGACCGACCTCGACCTCCCGGACGACCTGGAGCGGGTGCGCTCGGCCCTGGCGGGTGGGCGATGAGGGCCGAGCTCCTCCAGCTCGCGGCGGACCTCGCCAAGCGACGGCAGCCCTTCGTCCTGGCGATGGTGGTCCGGCGTCAGCCGTACAGCTCCGCGCAGCAGGGCGACATGGCGATCATCACCGCCGACGGCGGCTACCACGGGTGGCTGGGCGGGAACTGCACCCAGCCGGTGGTCAAGCGCGAGGCGGGCCGGGCGCTGGCCGACGGCCGGCCGCGGCTGCTCTCGCTCTCACCCGAGGCAGGCAGCGACGACCGTCCCGGGGTGACCGTGCTCCCGATGGTCTGCCAGAGCGGAGGAACCGTGGACGTGTACCTCGAGCCCGTCCTCCCGCCGCCGCGCCTGGTGCTCTTCGGCCTCTCCCCCGTCATCCGGGCCCTGGCGCAGCTGGGGAAGGGGCTGGGCTACTCGGTGGACGCGGTGGACCCGCACGCCGAGGCCCGGCTGCTCCCCGGCGCGGACCGCATCTTCGTCGACTGGGCCAGCCCCGAGCTCCGCGACGGAGGGGCGCTCCAGCGGACGTACGCGGTGGTGGCCACCATGGGGGAGCACGACGAGGAGGCGGTGACCACTGCGCTGGCGCTCCGCCCGGCGTACCTGGGAGTGGTGGCGAGCCGGACCCGCTTCGGGCAGCTGCGCGAGGCGCTGGTGGCGCGGGGAGTGGCCGCCGAGCCGCTGGGGCGGATCCGGAACCCGGCCGGCCTGGACATCGGGGCCCGGCTCCCCGAGGAGGTGGCGCTGAGCATCCTGGCGGAGATCGTCCAGGGCGCGAGGACCCACGCGACCCCCGAGCCACCGTCCCCTCCTCCGCCCACGGCCGACGAGGCGCTGGACCCGGTGTGCGGGATGACCGTGGTGGTGGCCACTGCGCGGCACCGGGCCGAGCACGCCGGACGGACCTTCTTCTTCTGCAATCCCCGCTGCCGCGAGAAGTTCCTCGTGGCGCCGGAGCGGTACCTCACCGCCTTGCCCGCGGAGTCCTGAGCGCCGATGGCCCTGGAGATCGCCAAGACCTTCGTGGTGAACGCCGCGCCCGACGCGGTCTGGAGCTTCCTGATCGACCTCCCGCGGGTGGCGCGCTGCCTCCCGGGCGCGGCGATCGGCGAGCGGCTCGACGAGCGGACCTCCACCGGGACGATGACCATCAAGGTGGGACCGGTCTCCTCCAGCTACCGGGGGAAGGTGGTCTTCGAGCGGCTGGACGCCGGCGCCCGGACCGCGGAGCTGGTCGCCAGCGGGCAGGACGTCCGGGGCAAGGGGGGAGCCGACCTCCGGCTCACCAGCAGCCTGAAGGCGCTCCCCGGCGGGCAGACCGAGGTCACCGCGGTGTCCCTGGTGAACGTCACCGGGATCCTCGCCCAGATGGGCCGGGGGATGATCCAGGACGTCAGCGACGAGATGTTCCAGATCTTCTCCGAGCGGATGCGGGCGGAGCTCGAGTCCGGCGGCGCGGCGGCTGTGGGGGGGGCCGGGGAACGGCCGCCCGCCGCGAGCACCGCGGCGCCGGCGGGCGCAGGCTCGGGCGTGAGCGCTCCGGCGACGGCCGCCCCGGCCGAGGCGCTGGACGCGGCGGCGCTCGGGGCGCGGGTGGCACGCCGCTCGGCGGCGCGCTGGGCCCGGCGGCCGGGCTTCTGGGTGATCGTCCTGCTGATCCTCGCCGGCATCCTCTACCTGCTTCTGCACCGGTCGTCGTCAGGCCCGTAGGAGGGACCATGATTCCTGCGTCGTTCGACTACCACGCACCCGGCTCCTTGCCGGAGGCGCTGGCGCTGCTCTCCAAGTACGGAGACGAGGCGAAGGTGCTCTCCGGGGGGCAGAGCCTGCTGCCCCTGCTCAAGCTGCGGCTCGGACAGGCCGGACACCTGATCGACATCGGGCGCATCCCGGGCCTGGAGTACCTCCGCGAGGAGGGCGGGATGCTCCGCATCGGCGGCCGCACCCGCGAGTCGGCGCTGGAGAGATCCGACCTCATCCGGACCCGGTACCCCATCCTCCTCGACACGGCGAAGGTGATCGCCGACCCGCTGGTGCGGAACATGGCGACGATCGGCGGGAACCTGGCCCACGGCGATCCGGGGAACGACCACCCGGCCACCATGCTCGCGCTCGGGGCGCAGGTGGTGGCCACCGGCCCGAAGGGGGAGCGGGTGATTCCCATCGAGCAGTTCTTCCTCGGCCTCTTCCGGACCGCGCTCCGTCCGGACGAGGTCCTGACCGAGATCCGCATCCCCGTTCCACCGGCCCGCTCCGGCGGGGCGTACGTCAAGCTGGAGCGGAAGGTGGGGGACTACGCCACCGCCGCCGCCGCGGTGCAGGTCACGCTCGACGGGAAAGGCGCCTTCGAGCGAGTCGGTCTGGCCCTGACCAACGTCGGGCCCACGCCGATCAAGGCCACCGATGCC
>CAVZMH010000012.1:0-188501 GCA_963776345.1 uncultured delta proteobacterium
CCGCGGTTGTTCTTCCTTGGACTTAGAACCGGGCGAATTACGGGCAGGCCACCGGATTCTGGCCGTTGGACAGGAGGGCCGCGCAGTAGGTGGCGTCGACGTTTCCGCTCAGTGAATCCGCCCCGAAGTTGAGACTGAAGCTTCCCGTGGTGTGCGAGCCAGAGGTGTTGGCACCCAGCGCATTGAGGGTGAACGTCCCTCCGGTGGCGTTGGCCTGGGTGGTGGTGGTGCATCCATTGGCCACGATGAACTCACTGAACGCGTACTTCCCCGCCGTCGTCGGAGGACTCTGAGGGGAGAACCAGTTGTAGGTCCCTGGCACGGGAGCGATGACGGCCTGACCGTCGAAGTTGACGAACCCGCCGATGAGCACGGTGGACTTCCCGGTGGGCGGCGTGGAGGAGGTGTAGAGCGAACACAGTCCGCTGCGGTCCGAGGCCACGAGGAACAGGAAGTTCTGCGAATCAAGGGCATAGATGGCGTCGTTGATGGTCAACGAGTTGCCGCCGACGCTGCCCACCGGACCGTTGTTGTTGCCCCCGTTGTTGCTGCTCCCGCAAGACACCGCGAGCGCCAGGACTCCGAGCACGGCACCAAGACGCTTCATTAGCTTCCTCCGGCTAACGCAGGTCTCCCCGCGATGGTGCCGCTCGTATCCGAGAACGCCCAAGCGCTCCAGGAGAATGCGACTGCCCATCCGAGCGAGGTCAGCGCGGCCGGAGTCTTCCGTCTGGAGCGCACCTCACCTCTCTCCGGGACATCGCCGAGCCGAGGTGGCGAATGCCCGGCAGCGTGGATTGGTTGAGGCATCCGTCTGCCGCTCCGCAGCTCCTGCGCCATTCCGGCGCGCTGCGCGAAGCGGGTGCGGGGCCAAAAAGAAGCCATCGACGCTGGTCGCCGGCTGTGGCCGAGCGCACCTCGCGAAGGACCTGTGCTTTGGAGCTCCTTCGCATGCGTTCCTACGTGCTGACCCTTGCCCTTGCCTTCCCGATGGTTACCTTGGCCGAGCAGTCCGAGGTGAAGACCGGGACCACCAAGGAGACCAAGACCGCTCCTGGGAGCACCGAATCGTCCGTCGACGTCAAAAGGTCACCAAGGACGCCCACGGCAACGTGAACAGCAGCGAGCAGAGCACCAGCGGCACGAAGTAGCGCTCGGTCCTGCGCGCTCTTCACAGAACCAGAAACGAGGAAATCATGCGACGAAGTCTCCTTATGCTCAGTCTCATTGGCGCAGGACTCGGGCTCGCCGGGTGCAGTCAGGACGCTGAACTGGCCGCCTGCAGGTCCGAGCTTGCCGTGGCCGTGGCAGCCTCCAAGACGGCCCAGGACCGCGTCACCGCCCTGGAGCAGCAGTTGGCGGCGAGCACCGAACGGCTCACCCAGTTGGCCGCGGACGCAGCCGCCCCGGCGCCAAGCAAACCGCACCCGACGAGCGCACCGCGCGCAGCCAACGCGCCAACTGCTGCACCGGCCCCTTCTCCTGCACCGAGTTCCAGCCAGCCCCCTCCGGCGCCGCTTTCTCCGGAGCAGCGACGGACCCAGAAGTTCTAGCTCACCCTGGAGACCCACCACGTGAAACTCAAGCTCATTGCTGCAGCCGTCCCGGTGCTCGTACTGCTCGCGTGCGGCTCGGACAGTAACCAGACCTACTCGCTCGCCTCGGGCACCTACACCCTGAGCAGCACCTCGGCCGTCGCCCCAGACAACTGCAATCTCGGGTCGGCCTTCACCGACGGCGACCAGATCCAGATCGCCGTCGCGGGAAGCAACGTGACCTTCGTGTTCGGAGCGGTCAATGCCGCCCGTAACCCGGTCACCTCGTTGCAGGGAAACGCGCTGTCGTCCGGATCGAAGACCTACGACTTCGACAACAACACGCTGCCCGCCGGTCAGAACTTCGACTGCGTGGAGACCGATACCATCACCGTCGCCAACGGCACGGTCACGGCGAACAACCAGCTGACGGCCACGCTATCGGTGAGCGCGGTGCAGAAGTCCGGTACGGCCTGCACGCCGGCCAATCTGGGGTACAAGACGTTCCCTTGCTCGTCGACGCTCAGCTTCGACGCCAAGAAGCCGTAGCGTGAGCTGGTGCCGGCGGCCGCATTCCGTTCATGTTCATCCTCCCTCCGAACGGGCCTAGACTCCGACGGCCGGGTCGCGATTCCGCGGAGACTCACGCGCTCAGGTCGCCCCACAGTCCCCTGGTCCTGGTCAGCACCACCCGATCCAGGCCGACGCGGTAGCCCTTCGAGCTCCGATTCTGGCCGACGGCCGCCACGGCCCGTCGTCCGCAAGGAGCAGGTCAATCGAGCACGCCGTTGACTCGGCTCACGGATGCGCCTGGGCGCGCAGCGGGTCGATTCCCATCCCCAGCTCCCAGGGTGGGCTCCCCTGCTGGCCATCCCCAACGCGATCGGCTCTGATACGACCCGTTGCAAGGGGGCTTCCGATGAACGCTCTCCCGCAGTCCGTCGTCGCCGTCGAGGCATCCCGCGCGCGTGCCACCGTCCCGGGCTGGGCGCGCCTGGGTTTCCTCTTCGGGTTGCTCAGCGCGGCGTCGATCGCGCTCTGGGGCCCGATCGGCGTCTCCGGCACCTACCCGCGGCTGGTGGGTGCGGCGCTCCGCTGGCTCGTGCCCGGCTGGGCCGGTGCCCACCCCTACCTGGTCAAGATGGGAGCGCTGGCGAAGCCCGAGAGCTTCCTCGTGCTCGGCCTGCTCATCGGAGGATTCGCCGCCTCCCGGCTCTCGCGCCAGCCGGCGCCGGCACCGGCCGCGATCCACCCGGGCGAGACCCGCAGCGCGGTCCGCTATCGCGATGCCTTCCTCGGCGGCGTCCTGATCATCTTCGGCGCCAGACTCGCCGGCGGCTGCACCAGCGGGCACATCATCTCCGGCATCACCCAGCTCTCGCTGAGCGGGATGGTGTTCGCCGCCGGCGTGTTCGTGACGGGGATCCTCACCGCGCGCCTTCTGCAGAGAGGAGGGCGCTGAATGGACCGGCTCTCCGCGCTGCTGGTCGGGGTGGCGATGGGGGCGCTGCTCCAGCGCGTGCGCGCCTCCGACCCCGGGATGATCGCCCGCAACCTGCGCCTGGAGGATCTCTCGATCATCAAGTTCATGGGCACCGCCATCGCGGTCGGCGCGGTGGTGGTCTCGCTCGCCGGGCTGGCGCTGCCGATGCACCTCGACATCAGGCCCGCGTACCTGGTCGGTGTGCTCGCCGGTGGTCTGGTGTTCGGAGTCGGCTTTGGGCTGGGCGGCTTCTGTCCGGGCACCTGCGTGGTCGGCCTCGCCGAGGGTCGCAAGGACGCGCGCTGGGCGCTGCTCGGCGGGATCGCGGGCGCGCTCGTCTTCACCCTGCTCTACGAGCTCGTGGTGGCGCCGCTGCTGCCCCTGCTCGACCTGGGCAAGGTCACCCTGGCCGACCTGCTGCACCTGCCGGCGCCAGTCGTTGCGGGGGCGATGGCCGCCGTCCTCCTCGCCGGGGTCACGTGGCTGCCGACCGTGCGCCGCCGGCCGGATGGCCGACCGTCGTGATCATCGAGGCGCCCGATCATCGTCGCGCTTGCCGGTAATAGACGGCGTCCTCGGGGACCGGCTCGACCAGGTAGTCGCGGGCCTTCTCGGGGAAGACCGGCCGTGGCTTGCTGTCGATGTAGGCGGCGATCTGCTGCGCCTCCTCGTCGGTGAGCGAGCCCGGGGCCGAGTAGGGCATCGCGTGCCGGACGAAGCTCGCCAGGGTGTACACCCGCGCGGCTCCGGCTCCGTCGTTCCAGGAGCGCGGACCCCAGAGCGGACCGGGGTGGATGTCGCCGATGTCCACGCCTTGCCCGTCCCGCCCGTGACAGAGCTCGCACTTCTGGCGGTAGAGGCGGGCGCCGCGCGCCGGGTCGAGGCGGGACAGAGGGATCCGCTTCAGCTGCGCACGCTGGTGGTCGCGCCAGGCCCGGGTGTCCTCGGCGGTGACGCCGTCCGAGAGCCAGCGCAGGTAGGCGGCGATCGCCTGCACCTCGGGCGCGTCCGGTCCGGGGTGGGGCGTGGCGTTCTCGTGCTCGCCGCTGGGGTCCTTCCGGAGAGCGGTCGAGTTGAGGCTGCGCAGAAAGCAACCCACCACCCGGTCCTCCAGCGAGAAGGCTCGGCCGGAGCGGCGGTTGTACTCGGGGAAGACGGCGGCGATGCCGACCAGCGGGAGTGCGCCCTCCTTCTGCCCCGCGTGGAGGTGGCAGCTCCCGCACGACAGCGCGCTGGCGACGCTGCCGCGGGCATGCCGCGGCGTGTCCTGGAAGAGTGCGTACCCGCGCCGGATCTGCTCGGCGAGCGCGCCGTCGGCCGGGAGCGGGTCGCGCGCCGGGTCCTTGACCCGCACCGCATTCTCCACGATCGATGCCGACGCCGGGACCAGGCGCTGCCCGGACGCGACTCCGCCATCCGCCGCCGGGGCTCCGGCGGCGCCAGCTGCGAGGAGCAGGGCCAGCGCCAGGGCCGGAATCGCGGAGCTCAGATGAGCGGCAACAGCTTCCAGCCGGACTCCATCGCGGCGTGCAGCGCGCCCACGCCCGCCGGGACGATCATGTAACCGGGGAGCATGTTGGCCTTCCACTCCGCCAGGGCCGCGGCCGGATCGGCGCCCATGCCCATCGCCATCATCCCGGAGAACGCGGTCATCGCGTTGTGGCAGACCATGAAGACCGCGCCGCGCTTGATGCAGGCCTCGCCGCTCCAGTCCTGGTAGACGTTGCCCCCGGCGCCGGGGTCGCCGTCGAAGCTCATCGAGGTCTGCGCCTTGTAATAGACGTTGGAAGTCTCCGGCTTGCCATTGGCGTCGTTGAGACCGAAGGCGGCGCCGAACTTGTACTTGGCCCACATCGCGTCGTTGAGCGCGAGGATGATCGACGGGCCGTACAGCACCGCGCCCGCGGCGACCGTGCCCTTGCCCCAGCCGTTGGAGACCTCGCCGGCATTGAGGCTGTTCTGGATGTGGATGTAGAGGCTGGCGAGCCCGGGGATGATCAGGTGTGGCTGCACCGACTGGTAGATCACCTTGTGCGCCTTCTTGGTGCGCAGCGCCGCCCACATCTTCTTCTCGTCGTAGTCGGACGGCTTGAGCACCGGGAAGTGGACGGCCGACGGTGGCGGCGGCGGCGGGCCCTTGGCCGGCGGTGCGGACTGGCCTTCGGCGTTGGCCTTGCCGCTGGTCAACGCCAGCGCTCCGGCAGCAGTGAGTGCGCTCCGCAAGAATAGGCCTCGGGTCATCTCCATGGCTTCCTCCCCGACGTGCGTGGACCGGGCTCGACGCAACCGGTTGGCGTCTCCCGTCGATGAGCAAACCTAATCCGCCCGAACATGATCGACAATGGCCTCGCCAACCTCGAACCTCGGGCACTGGTGCAGCCAGAAGGGGGATTCACATGGGCTTCGTTCGCATGGGCATGGTGCTTCCGGCGGTCGTGCTGCTCCTCGGTTCCGCCGGCGGCGCCACCGGGGACGAGCGCGCGCTGCTCGCCGGAATCAAGGAGGGGAAGATCGTCTACGACATCACCGAGGGAGACGGTAAGGCCCTCGTGACGCGGCTCGAGTCGATCGAGGAGACGCGCCAGGACCTCATCAAGCAGGGCATCACCCCGCGCTTCGTCCTGTCCTTCCGCGGGCCGGCCACGCTGTTGGTGCAGAGTGATCTGGAGAAGGTGAAGCCGGAGGCGCGACCCTATGTCGCCCAGATCGCGTCGATGCTGGCGAAGATGGGCAAGACCGCCGGCTTCGACAGCCTCGAGCAGTGCGGGGTCGCGATCCGCCATGCCGGCACCAGGGCCGAGAACGTGGTCCCGGCGGTGAAGGTGGTCGCCAACAGCTTCGTCACCCTCATGGCCTACCAGGCGAAGGGCTACGCGTACATCCGTGGCTGAGGAGCAGTCGCGGTGCCGAGACGAGCGCGCGGGCGAGGGCGTAGCGCCAACGATGCCGCCGCGCCAGACCCCCCGCCAGCGGCTCTAGCCGTGGCGACCCGTTTGGTCCCATGCTGAAGAGAGTGCCGGCAACCTCGCTTCCTCGTGCCGGCGAGTCGTCTGGAGGGCCGGGACATCTTGAGACCGGGCGTCCGCCTCGTCGTTCTCCGGGCCGGTGGTCTGCTCCTGCTCGGGCTCGGCCTGCTGCACCTCGCCGCCACTCCGTTCATCGTTCGCATGCTGCAAGATGGAGCGGCGACGGGTGCTGCTGCCTGGTTGACTCCGCCGATGGTGCTGAACCACGTCGTGGTCGGCATCCTGCTCCTGCCATGCGGGGGCCTCGTCTGCTACGCCGCCCCGGATGCCGCTGCGGGCGCGCGCTGGGCACTGGTCGTGACCCGCTCCATTGCCCTGACCATCGCCGTGCTGGTCCCGACCTTGTTCCTGGTCATGGGGCTTCAGCACTTCGAGGCGGTCCTCTTCCGCATTGCTGCCATCATCGTCTGCCTGGCCAGCGGGACCCTGCTGCTCACCGCGTTCTGGCCTCGCGCCAGACAGGCGTGACTTCCCGCCCTGCCCGGCGGCCCACCCCCTGGGTTTCTCCGGCGCGACGTCGATGGGAAGAGCTGTCCCGGGCAGCCATCGTTCGTCTATCGCGCGTCCATCCAGGTGTTCGACCCCACCAGCTTGACGGCCACATTCGAGAGGAAAATGTGCAGCGGTTTGCCGTTGGCTGTTCCGCGGCGATCTAGTGAGAGCAGCAGGGGTCCAGCCTTCTTGTAGTCAGCCCAGGTCGCAATGGAAACGAGCTTGATCGGTCCGCCGCGGTGATAGGCGAATTCCTGAATTCTGCCGTCGGTGCCGACGTAGAGTTCCCACGTGTCGCCCGGGGTATAGCCGCCTTCCGAGGAATACGTCACCACGATTCTCTTGGCTGACCCCTTCCCCAGCGGCAGCTTGTGCATACCGGTCTCTTCCACCTTGGCGCCGCTGTCCCAGACAAGATGGAATGGGAAGAGTAGATTATACTGATCGTTTATGAAAGCCGGATCGATCTCGTCTTTTACGATAGCGGCCTGGCTATTAACCTGAGAGCGCTGGTACGTAAGCTTTACCGGCTTGCCCGCCTTGTCTTTCCCCTCGTAGGAGACCTGGTCGGCCTTCGGCTCCCATACCCACGTTCGAGAAACTTTGAACGCTCCCTCCGCGTTGAAGGTGTAGCGGATTGCCTCGATTTGACTGAACGAGTCGAGACCATAGGTCTTGGCGATTTGTTCTGAGACTGGCGCGCGCTCCTGCGCCAGGGACCTCTCGGTGAGAATCAACAGCCCGAGAACCAGGAGACGGGTCAGCAGAACACGGCTCGCATCTTTCATGGAGCTCTCCTCCTTGGTGATGGACGGCGTCTTGGATGGCAGTTGGCAGGCTCGCACGGGAGGCGGGTCTCGTGCACCGCCTCGTCGGCAGGAGCGCCACCGAGGTGTGCTGGAGGGCGTGAACCGAGCCGGGCCCGGCTCCTTCACCGCCGCCCCGGCGAATACCCGGGTTGTTCTTCCCTGGACCTGGGCAGGGCGAGGACCGGGACAAACCGAACAGGATCTCTACGGATTGGTGAAGTCTCGCGGGGAGGTCGTCCCCCCGAAGTAGCTGCCTGCACCGACCAGGTGCAGCGCGGCCGCCCCGGCGAGATCGTCCACGCTCGCCACCGGTCCGAAGGCGTTCACGACCCATCTGAAGGCACCGGAGAGTCCCAGGCCCTGCGCGGAGAGATCGGGAATCCTTGCCGAGGTCGCGGCCGTGAACACGAAGTAGTTCGGCGACGTCCCGGAGCCCAGGAGGAACAAGACGTAGACCGTGCCGGTCATGGGGGTCCAGGTGAAGTCGGTGGTCGTTCCCACGTTCGTCGCATGGTCCGCCGGAACGACCGCGGTGCAGGGAGTCGGGAGATCGACGACGACGTTCGCCGTCCCGGGAGAGATTCCAGCCAGCTGAGTCGCAGAGACATTGGTCCCGGCGTAGAGCGCGGTGGCGATGAGAGTGGCGGTCGCCCCACTCACGTCGGGGAAGGGATAGCTGAAACTGCCGGAGGGAGTGTCTGCCCCCGAGTAAGGTCGGGGGCGTTCCGGGAAAGACGATGGACAGGGTCTGGCCGAAATAGGACAAAGAAGGGGCAAGGTGGATCGTGCCGCCGATCGTCGAAGCCGGCGGAGCGCTCATCACCAGATCGGCAGAGGCGGTGCCGCCGCTGGAGATGCTGACGCCGGGCGTGCTTGCATAGCCCGTGAAGGAGGCCGGTCGGTTGTTCGCGTCCAGCCGCCACTGCAGGACATGGACCGTTCCGGTGGTCGCGCTCGGGCCCACCCAGGACGGGTTCAGGGTGTACGGATTGCTCGTGACATTCGTCTGAGCATTGTTCACCAGCCAGTCTGGAATGTCCGGCGAGCCGAGGATCAGACGGGTCACCTCGTCGGCAGCGCCGAGAGGATTCCCTCCGGTCACGTTGCCGGTCAATGTGCCCGTGCTGGTCGAGGCCGTCATCCCGGGCATGAGGATCGTGGGGTCGCGGCGGGTGAGTCCCTGATACAGGACGCCGAGCTTCCTGGGTGACGGTGCGACCGCAGTCAGGTCGTAGGGGGGCGGGACGCTGGAGATCGTGAACCCACCGTCTGCGTTGGTCAGCGCCGATTTGGCCCCGATGGTCACGTTCACTCCAGCGATCGGCACGAGGTCGCTGCCGAGGACTCTCCCGCTGACGTCGATGGCGGCAGGCACGTCGACGTGTACCGTCGCGCTGGCGCTGAGCCCGCCTCCTGCGCTGGCCGTCACGGTCGCGGTCATCGCCGTGCCGCCGAAGGGTGGAGGGGTGTATGCCGCGGTCGATCCCCCCGAAGGGGCGATGCTGCCCGGGCCACTCAGCGTCCAGGAAATCGGGTTCGAGGACCCGGAGAGGCTGGCGGTGAACGTCACCGCCGGACCGCCCAGGATGGCCGTCGCGGTCTGCGGTGAGAGGGTCAGGGTGGGCTGGCCAGCACCACCGCCCCCACCGCCGCAGGCGACGAGACAGAGCAGGGTGAGCGCGGATGCACTGCGAGCAGCAAAGGACATGCTTGCCACCCCAGCCCCTCGGCGCAACGCGTTGGCGGACATCGGCATCTCCAAATTGGCGGGGACCGGCTGCAGCGCCGCCCCCGAATCTGGTAACGAAAAAGCCCGCCCGATCCGGACATCACGTCCGGTTCACTCGTGCGGGACGGCGAGGACACCGCAGGCGCGCGATCCCCGCGTCGCCCTGGCCGGTGTCGGCGTCGATGGGCTTCCAGACGCTCTAGGCGATCCGCTTCAGCACGCCGCCGAGCAGGTCCACCGCCTGCTCGATCTCCGGCCGCTCGATGATCAGCGGCGGCGACAGGGCGATGATGTCCCCGGTGACGCGGACCAGGAGCCCGGCCCGGAAGGACTCCACCAGCGCCTCGTAGCCGCGCGCACCCACCTTCCCGGGCCGGGGCTCGAGCTCGATGCCCGCCACGAGGCCCAGGTTCCGCACGTCGATGACGTGGGGCAGCCCCTTCAGCGAGTGCACCGCGTCCTCCCAGAACTGCGCCAGCGACGCCGCGCGCTCGAACAGGCCCTCGCGCCGGTACAGCTCGAGCGTGGCCAGCCCCGCCGCGCAGGCCAGCGGATGTCCCGAGTACGTGTACCCGTGGAAGAACTCGATGCCCGACTCGGTCGCGTCCACCACCGACTGGTAGATGCCCCGGCGCACCACCACCGCCCCCATCGGCACCGCGCCGTTGGTGATGCCCTTGGCCACCGTCATCATGTCCGGCTGGATGCCGAAGTAGTTCGCGCCGAACGGCGTCCCCAGCCGCCCGAAGCCGGTGATCACCTCGTCGAAGATGAGGAGGATCCCGTGCGCGTCGCAGATCGCCCGGAGCTTCTCCAGATATCCCTTCGGCGGAACCAGCACCCCGGTCGACCCGGCCATCGGCTCGACGATGACCGCGGCGATGGTCCGCGCGCCGCGCTCGGAGACGATCTTCTCCAGCGCGTCCGCCAGGTGCGCCCCCCACGCTGGCTGCCCGCGGCTGAAGGCGTTGTGCTGCAGGTCGTGGGTGTGCGGTAGGTGGTCGACCTGGGGCAGGAGCTGCGCGGCGAACGCCTTCCGGTTGGGCTCGATGCCCCCCACGCTGATGCCCCCGAAGCCCACGCCATGGTACCCGCGCATCCGGCCCACGAAGCGCACCCGCTCCGGCTGCCCGCGCGCCTGGTGGTAGGCCAGGGCGATCTTCAGCGCGGAGTCCACCGCTTCCGAGCCCGAATTGGCGAAGAAGACGTGGTCCAGGTCGCCGGGGGCGAGCGCCGCCACCTCGTGCGCCAGGGCGAAGCTCGCCGGGTGCCCCATCTGGAAGCCGGGCGCGAAGTCGAGCGTGGCCGCCGACCGCTGGATGGCCTCGACGATGGCCGGCCGGCAGTGCCCGGCGTTCACGCACCACAGGCCCGCGGTGCCGTCGAGGACGACCCGGCCGTCCACGTCCCGGTAGTGCATCCCCGAGGCGGTGGCCAGCAGGCGGGGCGCCCGCTTGAAGGCCCGGTTGGCGGTGAACGGCATCCAGAGCTCCTCCAGCGAGAGCTCCTGGGCGGCGGCGGTGGGAGGCAGGGGCATACGGCGGGCAGAGTCGCCGCTCGCCGAGCCGGGAGCAACCCTGCCGTGGTCCCGAACGCTCACGGGAGGATGACCAGCCGGACGCCGCCCATGAACCACTCGTGGATGGACTTGTTGGCGATGTCCTGACTGGCCGAGGTGCCAGACCCGGAGACCGAGCCCGAGCCGTACTGCCCGATTGAGAAGCTGATCCACGGGCCGACCTTCACCGCGGAGCCCAGCGCGAAGTCGAGCCCCGCCTGGAAGTTACCGAACTCCCAGCCGGAGAACTCGAACGTGCCGCCGTTCCCGCCTCCACCGCTGACGCCGATGCTCAGCTTCTCGTAGCCCGACCCGATGCCGATCCAGGGGTCGAAGCTGGCGTTCCCCAGAGGGTGCCAGTGCACCTCGCCTCCGAAGCGCAGGGTGGTCGGCGAGCAGCTGAACCCCGTGCCGCAGGTCGCGGCGTCGGTGGAGCCCGCGAACCCGTAGGAGAAGTACGCGCCGAGGAACCACGACCCGCCGAGCCGCACGCCCACGTCCAGCATCACCGGCACGGTGAAGGACGCGTAGTCGCTCATCTTCGAGCTGATCTGCGTCGTGGCATCCGGGCTGAACGCATCGCCCATCGGGATCCCGAAGCCGACGCGAAGCGACGCCTCGAAGTGCGTGGCGTTGGGATCCGGCTCGCCGCTCGCCGCCGGAGTCGCCGCCGCGCCTGCTGCCGGCGTCGTCCCCGCGGCCGCTGCCCCGGCGGCACCCACGGCTGCGCCCGCCGCGACGGCAGCGGCCGCCGGCAGAGGCTTGGCGCCCGGACCCTTCGTCACCTCGACCGGAGGCGCCGCCTCGCCGCCGGTGGTGGCCCAGTCCGCGAGCAACGCCAGGGCCTCGGTGCTCGGCGCGCCGGGCTGCACCTTCACCCGCGCCTCGCGGACGTCCTGCCCCTGCGCGTTGGCCGAGGTCGCCACCACGAAGCTGTCCTCGCCCGCCGACTCCGGATGCACCCCGACGATGCGCGAGGTCCCGGTGAGCCTGACCACGCGGGCGAGCGCCGGGCTCACGTCGGTCGCCTCGACGCACGGGCCCCCGTCCGGGTAGACAGCCCCCTCCACCGCGGCGCTCAGCTCCACCGGCGCGGAGGGAACGGTGATGGTCCGGACCGCGCCCCGGTGTCCCCAGTCCGCCTCCACCCGGTACTCGCCTGGCGGAACGCGCACGCTCACCGGACCGACGCCCACCTTCCGCCCGCCCACGTACACCGGCTTGCCCGCCGGAGAGGTGGTGACGTCCAGGCGCGCGGTGCTCTTCTTCTTCGCCGCCTTCCGCACCTTGTCCGCCCACTTCTGGAACGAGGGCGGGTAGAGGCTGGTGTCCGGGCGGTAGTCCGGCTCGACGCGGAACACCCGGTTCAGCGCCGCCTCGGCGCCCTTGGCGTCGGTCTTCTGGAGGATCAGCGCGCGCAGGGTCAGCCCGTCGCGCTCCGCGGCCCAGCGCGCCTCCGACGGCGCGAGGCGGCCGACGTCGTCCAGCGCGCCCTGCAAGGTGGTCTTCGCCTGCGCCGGGTCGCTCCCGTAGAACTCGCTGCGCGCCGAGTTGATGGCCCCGGTCACCGTGGCCAGCGTGCGCTCGGTGGTCCCGCCGAACGGCTGCGCCGTCTCGGCCTCGGACGACACCGCGGAGCCCGGCTTCGCGGCCAGAGTCGAGCGGAAGCTCCGGGCGGCGATCGCGCTCGCCTCGTCGCACTTCCCGACCGCGATCACCGCCGTCCGATCATCCGCGGCCAGCGCTCCGGTGCTCGCGAGCAGCAGGACCGTTCCGACGAACCGCCGCGCTTCGCTCATCGCTTCCCTCCCCTGTCCGAGCGAAGGCGGATGCTACCCCGGCCCCCCGTCCGGACGCCCGCGCAAACCTCGTGCTTCCGGGCACCTCGGCCGGCATGCTCTCCTGCACCGGGCCCCCCACCGGACGGCCCCGGCCGTGTGCACCCTCTCGGCCGGGACACGGAGCCGCTGCCCCCCGCTCGTCCCAGGAGAACCGACCGTGGTCTCTCGACGCCTCTTCCTCTCCTCCGCCGCGCTTGCCCCGTTCGCCGCGTCCGGTGGACCCGCCGGCGCCGGAGGTGGCCCGGCCGGGCAACGGCCGGTCGTCGTCGGCTCGGCCAACGGGCTGAAGGCGGCGGAGCTGGCGCTGGAGCGCATTCGCGCGGGCGTGGACCCCCTCGACGCGGTCATCGCCGGGGTGAACCTGGTCGAGGACGACCCGAAGGACATGAGCGTGGGCTACGGCGGCATCCCCAACGAGGACGGGGTGGTGCAGCTGGACAGCTGCGTGATGCACGGGCCGACGGCGCGGGCCGGGGCGGTGGCCTCGCTGGAGGGCATCAAGAACCCGAGCCGGGTGGCGAGGGCGGTGATGGAGAGCACCGACCACATCCTCCTGGTCGGCCCCGGCGCCCGCCGCTTCGCGGAGATGAACGGGTTCCCGGTGGAGAACCTCCTCACCGACAAGGCGCGCAAGGTCTGGCTCTACTGGAAGCAGAACCTCTCGGCGAAGGACAAGTGGCTCGAGCCGGACCCGTCGAAGCTCGACCCCGAGGTGCAGGAGTTCATCCGCGAGTACGGACGCGACCCGTTCCGCGACCCGCGCAGCCACGGGACGGTGCACCTCTCGGCGTGCGACGGCCGGGGAGACCTCGCGGGCTGCACCAGCACCAGCGGGCTCTTCTTCAAGATGCCCGGCCGGGTGGGCGACTCGCCGCTGATCGGCGCGGGCTGCTTCGTGGACAACGCAGTGGGGGCGGCGGGGAGCACCGGGCGGGGCGAGGCCAACATCCTCGTCTCCGGCGGGCACCTCATCGTGGAGCGGATGCGCGCCGGCCGCTCGCCGAAGGACGCCTGCCTCGACGCGCTCCGCCGCATCGCCGAGACCACCAAGGAGAAGCGCCTGCTCGACGACCGGGGGCGCCCGGCGTTCCCCATCAGCTTCTACGCGGTCTCGAAGTCCGGCGCGTACGGCATGGCGTCGATGTGGAGCACGCGCCCGTCGGGGAAGCCGTCGCAGTTCGCGGTGGCGGACGCCCGAGGCGCACGGCTGGAGAACGCGGCGTACCTCTACGAGGGGATGCCGACGATCTAGGTGACGCACTGGTCCAGGCCCTCCGCCAGGCGGGACTGCACCGATGGTTGCCGGCGCGGGCGACTTCTGGTGTGAGAGGAGGCCCCGTGAAGCGCTCGCCGCTCCTCCCCATCTTCCTCATCGTCCTGGCCGACATCCTCGGGCTGACGATCATCCTCCCGCTGCTCCCGTTCTACGCGGAGAAGCTGGGGGCGAGCCCGACGGCAGTGGGGCTCCTGGTCTCGGCGTATGCGTTTTGCCAGCTCCTGAGCGGGCCCTTCCTCGGCCGCTGGAGCGACCGGACCGGGCGGAAGCCGCTGCTCATCCTCTCGCAGCTCGGGACCTTCGCCTCGCGGCTGCTGCTGGCGTTCTCCGGGACGCTCTGGCTGGTCTACCTGGCGCGGATCATCGATGGCCTCACCGCAGGAAATCTCGTACTGGCGCAGGCCTACATCTCGGACGTCACCGAGCCCGAGAACCGGACGCGATCCTTCGCCGTCATCGGGATCAGCTTCGGCATCGGGTTCCTGCTCGGGCCGGCCATCTCCGGCGCTCTCTCCGGCTTCGGGCTGGCGGTGCCGATCCTCCTCTCGGCCGGGCTCTCGGCGGTGAGCATCCTCGCGACCATCTTCCTCCTGCCGGACACCAAGCCGGTGGTGGAGAAGGACGCCGCCGGGCCGGCAGGGCGCCGGCTCTCGCTCCTCGCCTGGCGCGAGTACGGGCAGTACTTCCAGCGGCCCGGGCTCTCCCGCCTCCTGCTCGAGTACTTCTGCTTCGTGATGGCCTTCGCCGCGTTCACCGGCGGGCTGGCCCTCTTCCTCGAGCGGCGACTCACCTGGAACGGACGGCCGTTCCACGCGCGCGAGGTGGGCTTCGTCTTCGCCTACGCGGGCTTCCTCGGCATCTTCGTCCAGAGCTTCCTCGGGCGGCTGGCGAGGCGCTTCGGCGAGCCATGGCTGGTCGCCGCGGGGTTCGCCTCGATGACCGTGGGCTACGGGCTGCTCGCGGGAGTGCACATGCTCCCGCTCCTGCTCGTCGCCGGCGTGTTCAGCTCCTTCGGCACCGGCGTGCTCCGGCCGGCGCTGACCAGCCTGGTGACGCAGGCGGTGGCGAGGAACGAGCAGGGCGTGGTGCTGGGGCTGAACACCTCCATCCAGTCGGTCGCGCAGATCGTCGGACCGGCCATCGCCGGCCTGCTCATCGACCACGGGCTGCTGGCGGCCTGGGCCCTGTTCTGCGCCGGGTGCGCGCTGGTGGGTCTGGTCGTTCAGCGGTCGGCGCCGGCGACGACGGGTGGCGCGGAACCCGCCCGCACCTGAGCCAGGTTCGGCTAGGATTGCCCGGCGAACTTCCCGGAGGGGGGCCGATGCGGAACGTTGGTCTGGCGGTGGTCGCGAGCGTCCTGGTGACCGGGTGCGCCACGCCGCAGATCGTGCACGACCGGAGCGGGGCGCGGACCACGCTCGAGGGCCTGAAGGGGCATGCCGTCGTCCTGACATTCTGGGCCGACTACTGCCGGCCCTGCCTCGCCCAGATGCCCGTGGTCCTGGACTCCGTCGCCACGTACGGAGATCAGGTGGTCTTCTTGCCGGTGTTCGCGAAGGAGAAGCCGGGGCACACGCTCGACGGCTGGCTGCAGGGCCAGCCGGAGTGGTTCCGGGAGCAGATCTGCTGGGCCAACGAGCCGTTCCTGCTGAACTACGATCGCACGGCGATGCCCCGGACGTACGTCTACGGACGGAACGGCAAGCTGGTGGAACAGTTCGAGGGAATGATCGACCAGCAGCGGGCACCGATCTTCCAGGCCAGCCTGCTGCGCGCGCTCGCCGCGACGAAGTAGCGGCGCTCAGGGAAGCGCGGCGAGCGTGGCCAGGTAGAGCTCACGGTCCGCGGCCGAGAACACCGCGGCGACGACCCGGTCGAACTCCGCCGCCCGGCTCCGCATCACCTCGAGCGCGATGCGGGCCGCCGCCTCGCGTGGGAACCCGTACAGACCGGTGGAGATGGCCGGAAAGGCGATGGAGCGGACGGTCGGCTCGGCGCGTGCGACCTCGAACGCCGACTGGTACGTCCGTCGCAGCAGCTCGGGCTCGCCGCATCCACCGCCCTCCCAGACCGGGCCGACGGCGTGGATGACGAACCGCGCGGGAAGCTGGAACCCCGGGGTGAGCACCGCCTGCCCGGTGGGGCAGCGGTCGAGACGCCTGCAGGCCGCGAGCAGCTCGGGGCCGGCCGCGCGGTGGATCGCCCCGTCGACCCCGCCACCCCCGCGGAGTGAGCTGTTCGCCGCGTTGACGATCGCGTCCACGGCGAGGGTGGTGATGTCGGCCTGGAGGACCTCGACGTTCACGGTGCCCTCGGGCCTCGATCCAGTAGCGGCGCGCGAGCCGCTCAGGTCGATCGGGTGAAGACCTGCCCCTGGCTCATCCGGTAGGAGTTCTCGCGGATCAGCTCGCGGAGCGCGCGGGGATCCTGGATCCCCCGCATCGCCAGCCGCGGGGTGCTGCGGTCCGAGGCGACGATCCAGACCGTGCCGATGCCCTGCAGCCGCTCGAGCGGCGACTGCGAGAAGCCCGAGTCGTCCACGGTGCGGAGATCCACCTCGTCCAGCGCGCGGCTCAGGATGCCCTTCTCCACCACCAGCCGCTGGCTGGTGAGCCGGTACTTCGTGCTCCGGAGCCGCATCACCGAGATCGACAGCACCACCGTCCGGATGACGAGATAGGCGCCGATGACCAGGATGAGGATGAGCGTGGCCGGCGACCCGTCGCGCGGGCCGCGGCCGCCCTTCCCCGCCGAGAGGTCCTCGAAGAACGAGACCGCCACCGGGTGCACCAGGATGGCGGCGACGATGGCCGCCGCCGCGATCACCAGGGTCCGGAGCACCTGGACCAGGAGCAGCTTCAGCGACGGCGTCCCCTCCCAGACCACGGTCTCGGCGCGGCGGACGCCCTCCTGGGTGGTGGCATCGCCCACCGCGGCGAACCGCGCCGGTGCGGCCTGCCGTGCGTAGCCGCAGCTCGGGCAGGACGGCGCCTGGGTGGACATCGGCTTCCCGCACTCCGGACAGGGGACGAGCGCCATTCGTGCGGGCCAGTCTGCCGCATCCGGGGCGGCGTTGCAGCGGTGGGGTACGCTCCCGCGCGGGATGAGACAGCCCGGGACCGGGGTCCTCAATGCTCGGCGTGCCGCTCCCCCGGACGCCGAGTCGCTCGACGAGCTCCGGCTCCGGCTGATCGCGGTGCCGGCCGCGCTCCTCGTCGCGGCGTGGTTCTCCCACGGCCAGCTGGGGCACGCGTTCCAGCGCCTGCTCTTCGGCATGCCGCTGCACGAGCTCGGGCACGCCCTCACGGCGCTGCTTCTCGGGTTTCCCGCCTTTCCGCTGCCCTGGCGGACGCCGATGGCCGAGGCACGGTCCCCGGTGCTGGTCCTGATGCTGCTCGGCCTCGCGTCGGCGCTGGTCGTCCTCGGCAGACGGGCAGGACGGAGGGACCGGGTCTCCGGAGGGGCGACGCTGGGCGCGCTGGTGCTGCTCGGCCTCCTGGCTTCCGAGGCGCAGGCCCGGGCGCTGATCGTCTTCGGAGGCGACGCCGGTGCGCTGGTCCTCGGCGCCCTCCTGGTCTCCACCATGTTCGCGGCGCCGTCGTCGCCGCTCCGCCGAGGGGGGCTCCGCTGGGGATTGCTGGTCATCGGAGCGGCCGCCTTCTCCGACGTCGCTTCCAGCTGGTGGGCGGCCTGGCGCGATCCGGGGGAGATTCCCTTCGGGCAGTTCGAGGGCGGTGGCCTCTCCGACGCGAGCGCGCTCGTCGAGACATACCGATGGAGCGAACACGCCCTCGTCCAGCGCTACCTGGCCGTGGCCACCATGAGCCTGCTCGTGCTGGTGGTCGTCTGGGTCGTCCGGGCGCTGCGTCCGGTACTGCAAGCCCGCGGCTGATCCTCACGGAGCTCCGGTCGGGGGTTGTTGGCGCCATGAGCTGCAGCGGCTGCCTCACGCTGCCGAACGGAGGTCTCCCTCGCGTGGCCGCCCGAGCCGCTCCCCGCGCGCCACCGCGCCGACGATCCGCGCGAGCTGCTCCACGCCCTCGGTGAGCGCCGCCGGACCCGGCTGGAGGATGACCGGGCTCTTGATCTCGTAGAGCTGGTCGTCCACCACCGCGCGCACCCTGGCCCAGCCCGGCCGGGCGCGGATCTTCTCCGGCTTCGCCTTCCGCCCGCACCAGCTCGCCACCACCCCCTCCGGGTCGCGCCTGGCCACCTCCTCGGGCGCGAAGATGCGTCCCTGCGCCCCGTGGCTCGCCCGGCTCTCGGCGCAGACGTCCACCCCGCCCACCAGCTCCAGGAGCTCGCTGCACCAGCGGATGCCGCTGATCAAGGGCTCGTGCCACTCCTCGAAGAACATCCGCGGCCGGCGCGGCAGCGACGCCCCCGCCTCGGCATACCGCGCAAGCCCTGCGCCGAGCCGGCTGGCCAGCGCGTCGGCCTCCTGGCCCCGACCGACGAGCGCGCCGGTCAGCCGCACGGCCTGGAGGATCTCCGCCACGCTCCGCTGGTTGAAGAGGTGCACCGGCACGCCGCGCTTGCACAGCTCGCGGCCGATGTCCGCCTGGAGGTCCGAGAAGCCAAGCACCAGGTCCGGCCGGAGCTCGAGGATCCGCTCGAAGTTCGCGTCGAGGAACGAGCTCACCCGCGGCTTCTTCCGGGCCTCCGGCGGCCGCACCACGAACCCGGACACGCCCACCACCAGCTCGCCCGCGCCGAGGAGGTAGAGCGTCTCCACGGTCTCCTCCGTCAGGCACACCACCCGCCGCGGCCAGGGCGGCGCGGACGTCAGGAGCGGATCGAGCATCACCGGCCGAGTGTTGCCCCGGCGTCCAGCCAAGGTCGAGCGCTGCCCGAAGGATCAGGTGGCACCCGACAAACGCATGCTTATACGAGTGTTTGCTCCCTCTGGATGGCTCGAGGGAGCGGAGGTGTCTTCGATGGAGAAGAGCAAGAACTGGGCTGCGGATGCTGCACGGGTGGCGATGACCCAGAAGCACGAGGTCGCGTACTGGACCAAGAAGTGGGGCATCACCGAGGAGCAGCTCGCGGCGGCCCACAAGGTCGCGGGGCCGATGGCAGACAAGATCGAGGCCCATCTGAAGCAGACGGGCGTGATCAAGGCCTAGGCGTCTCAACGGCGGCGGTCACGGGCGCGATGAGTTCGTGCCCGTGCGGCCGCGGCCGTGCCCGAGATGGGCCACGCGCCGGGGCCCGTCACGAGGAAGGCCGGCGTCCACCAGCCCGGCGACCAGAACCGGCGAGCGCTCAGGCCGGGAGCGACGTCCCGTGCTCCGAGCTTCCGAGGATCTGCCTGCTCGCCATGGACGCGCGCTCGAGCACCCGCTGGCGCGAGAACTCCAGCGTGGTGGCGAGCCGCACCAGCTCGGCCACCGAGCCCACCGACACCTTGCGCAGGATGGATGCGCGGTGAGCCTTCACCGTCCGCTCGGTGATCCCGAGCTCGGCGCCGACCTGCTTGTTCAGCCGACCGGTGATGAGCTGGTCGAAGACCTCGTGCTCCCGCACGGTGAGCCGATCGAGGCGCTGCCGGAGCTCCGACATGCGCGACCGGTTCAGCCGCTCCGAGTCGCTCCGGCCGATGGCCTCCTGCACCGCCCGGTGGAGGTCCCGGGGATCGACGGGTTTGCGGAGCACGTCCACCGCACCCGCTTTCAGCGCGCGCACCACCAGGGACATGGGAGGAGCACGGCCGAGGAGGACGACCGGGGTGCCCTCGCCGATCTCGGCCAGGAGATGGTCAAACTCGCGCCACGTCGGCCCGGTCCCATCCACGCCGCAGAGGAGGCACCCCAGGCCGGGGGCTGGACTGCACTCGGCGAGCGAGGGGAACGCCTCGACCCGCAGGCCGAAGGACTCGATCAGCTGCTGCAGCGTGGCGCGCTCGCTCTCGTTGCGCTCGACGAGCTGCACGGTGGCTGTTCCCGGAGTCGCTGGAGTCATGGGATCTCCCCGCTGCCTTGCGTCTGGCTGTCACTACCTTCGCCGGTACGGCATTTCACTCCTGGTGGTCCCGCGCAACGTCCGCCGCCGCGGACCCCAGGCGCCCGACCGACGAGAAACCGAAAAGAAACATCGGGCACCGTCCTCGAAACACTGGTGTCACGGAAACGTCTCCCCCTCCTGCCTCGACGGCGCAGCCCTCGCTCGCCCGCCCTCGGGCACGAGCTGCACCGACTTCCCACCCGGGAACCTTCGAGTGCTTTACGTCATCTGGTAAACATTAGCCACACCAAGAGTCTTGCGATATCCGATTTACGCAACCGGGTCGTAGGGGCCGCCCGGGGGAGCCATCCGGTGCCAGGAGACCCTCTCCAGCGCTTTGCCACCTCGGACATCGACGAGTCGAACCGGCATCCGCCGCCGGGCTGGACCCAGGTGGTGTACCGGCTGGGCGGGGGCCCGTTCCGTCACCAGTTCGTCCGTGTCGACCTGGGCCGCGGGGTCGACGTGGAGCACGCGCGTTTCCTCGGAGCGACGCGCCTGGTGGGCACCCTGGCCGCCGACGCAGTCCACGTCCTCTTCCCCTACGGACGCGACCTGCGCCTGAGCGGCGTCCCGGTCGGGCAGCGGCTGATGGTCATCTCCCCCCCGGCGGTCCAGTTCGAGGCGTCCACGCAGGTCGAGGGCGCCGGATTCGACATCGCCGCCCGCGGGCCCGCCTTCGCGGAGCTGCGAGAGGCGGGCGTCACCAGCAGCCCGCTGTTCACCCCGGGTCGAACGGCCGTGGTGCTGAATGAGACCCGGGCGGCCCAGGGTCTGCGCGCCCTGCTCGAGAGCTATTTCTCGCTCCTCGACCAGCGGCCGGACCTGGCGCTGGAGCCGCACCGGGTCGAGCGCGCACGCGAGGACCTGCTCGAGCTCCTCCGCCTGACCCTGCAGTCCGCGGTCGCGCCCGGGGAGGCCGAGCTGAGACCGCCCCACCCGCGTCGTCGCGAGCTGGCGATCTCCATCGAGGAGTGGCTCTGGCGCCAGATCGACGATCCGGCGGCTCCGGCGGTGACGCTCGCCGCCGCGGCCCGCGAGCTGAAGGTCTCGGTACGGAGCATCCAGCTCGCGGTCGAGGAGTACTTCGGGGTCAGCTTCGTTCACTTCGCTCGCCTCGCGCGCCTGCACCAGGTGCACGGTGCGCTGGTGCTCGGCCAGGTGAGCAACGTCTCCGAGGCCGCCACCCGCCACGGCTTCTGGCACCTGGGCCGATTCTCCCGCTACTACCGGGAGGTGTTCGGCCAGCCGCCGTCGCAGACGATCCGCGGCGTGCGCCGCCACGCCCCGATGAGCTCGGAGGTGCGCCGCACGCTGATGCGCCGGACGCTCGAGGCCCTCCGCGGCGAGCGCTGACCAGCCTCACGGCGCCTCGAGACCCCGGGGCGCCGCATCGTGTCGACCCTCACCGACCATACTGGCATCGGCGCAAGATGCGCCACAGCAACGGCACGGATGGGGACCCGTCTAGGTACTTTGGACGATTGCCCGGGGCGGGCGTTCCTGCGAGCGAGCGTGCTGGCGAAACGTCGGCCGGGAGAGGGCTGCTCGGCGGGGCGAGGGGAATGCCATGAACGAGCGGACTGTGTCTGTGTCGTCCCGCCGGCGCCGGGGGCCCTCCCGGGGCTGGGCGGTGCTCCTCCTTCTCGCGACAGCGGGGGCCGCACGGGCGCAGGACTGGGCGCCCCTCCCACCCACGCTGCTCATCCCCAACTACGACCGGGTGTATCCCGGACTCATCGAGGCCCTGGAGGGCGGCGCGTTCGTCGCCCGGGCCCGGAGCGCTCCGGCGCTCTTCTACAACCCCGCCGGCATCTCCCTCGCCGAGCGCACGGTCCTGAATGCCAGCGCCCAGGGCTATCAGCTCACCACCCTGAGCGGCAGCGGCTTCCAGCAGTCCTCGGGGGGGGCCTTCGAGACCATGCCCAGCTTCCTGGGCCTGGTCCTCGGCAGGGAGGTCATCGACTGGGAGAGGGTCCGGATTGGCTTCGCCGTCGTCCACCCAGTTCACTCGAACCTGACTTTGGTCGCCAGCACCGTACCCGCCGAGGGGCAGCGGGCCTCGTACTCGGTCCACTCGAGCTTCGACACCCTGACTCCCACCTTCTCGGTGGGCTGGGCGGCGGCGCCCAGCTTCCGCCTCGGCGGCTCGATCGAGTTTCCCTACACCAGCCTCTCCAACACCGGGGAGCTGTCGGGTGAGAGCACCGACGCGACGAGCAGCCGGGCGACGCTGCGGACTCTCGCCGCGAGCGGATCGACGCTGCACGTCGTGGGGACGGTCGGGGTCCAGTGGGATCCGCTGACCTGGTTGAAGCTGGGTGCGCTGGTGCGCACGCCGGGGCTCAAGATCCTGGCCGGGGGCTCGTTCCAGTACGAGGCGCTCACCAATGCCTCCACCGGCACCCGGCAGGTCTTCTTCCAGGACCCCAGCCCCGACTTCCAGTACAAGATGCCGCTCGAGGCGGCGCTGGGTGCGGCACTCGAGTTCGGGCCGGTCGCCTTCGAGATCGACCTGCGGTGGCACGACGGCACCGACACCTACGCCCTGTACAGCTCCACCAAGACGGCTCGCGTCACGGACACCACCACCGGGACCCCGGTCATCAGCGAGCTCGCCTTTCCAGGCGTGTCCTACCGCGCTCGCCAGGTCTGGAACGGGAGCGTCGGAGCGCACGTTGCGCTCTCGCAGTACTTCGTCATCAGCGCCGGGTCGTACCTCGATTACTCGCCGGTCGATCCAGCCACTCCGGTGTTCCGGCGGGTGGACGTGTTCGGCTTCCGCGGCGGTGTGTCGTTCCGGATCGACAAGCTCTACGCGTCGGTGGGCGCCGGATGGGAGCACGGGACAGGGAGCGACGACCTCGTCCCCTCGGGTCTACCCATCCCCGGAGAGGCATCCCAGCTCTCGCTCAACACCTTCACCCTGCTCTTCTCGGTGTCGTACAAGTTCTAGCGCTCAGAGCGCCAGAGACACGCGCGCTCCGAACAGCCCGCCGGAGTTCAGGTATCCCCCCTCCGCTCCCACCCGGAGGATGCCGAGGTCGAGGCCGACGCCGCCGGTGGCGTGGAACCGGGCGGTCGGGTCGCGGGAGAAGAGGAACCACGCGCCCGCCTGCCCCTCCAGGTAGAAGCTGCCGAGGCCGAAGCGGACGACGAGATCCGCCGGGACTCCCGTGGAGTTGGGCGAGGTGACGTAGGCGAAGCCCACCCGCGGCCCGAGCTGGAAGCCCGGCAGGTCCCAGAATTTCCCCAGGGTGACCGAGAACGCCGAGGAGTTCTCGGTCCAGTACGCGGCGGTGCCGGAGAGCTCGAAGCCTCCGGCCCGCACGGCGGACGACCAGAGGACGGCCGTGAGGAGAGTGACGGCGCAGGGTGCGCGTCGGGACATGGGGTGGGGCCTCCGCCCCGCACCTTACTTCCCGTGCTTCTCCTTCTCCTTTTCCTCGTGCTTGGCCTTGTACTCGCCCTTGATCTTGTCCCACTCGGCCTGCTGATCGGGGGTCAGGACGTCACGCATCTTGCCGCGGTACTCCTTGACAGCGCCTCGGTCTTCTCGAACCTCTCCTCGATCAGCCCCCTGAGCTTCTCCTTCTGCTCGGGAGTGAGCTTCAACCGCTTGTCGATCTTCTGGAGCTCCGTCTTCACCTTGGCCTTCACCTCGGCGGCCTCATCGGCGCGAACGGCGCCGGCGCCGAGGGCCACGGCGCAGACAACCCAGCGTGCAACGTTGTGCATTGGATTCCCCATCGTCCAGTGGGAGGGCGTCCGCGCCCCCGGGACCACCGGCCCCCGGGGAGCGTTGACCGGCGGGCTACACCGAGGGTGGCGGGGCGTGAATCGCACCAAGGTTCAATCAGCCCGGAATGCACCCCCATGTCATGGCCGATGCCGCAAGGCATGCGTGCCTGCCCGCGCGATGCCGCAGGGACTGCATCCGCGGATGGCCACCCGGGCCCCGCCGCCTCGATGGACAGGCCGTCCGGCCGACGGCACGAAGCCTGCTGCGGAACCTCCCCGGAGAGGTGGTGGGCGCGATGGGACAGGGCATGCGATTCCGCGACCCGCAGGAATTCAAGGACGTCTTCGAGCACGTCTTCGTGCTCATGAACGAGCATCCCGAGGTGGGCCGCACGCTGCGTGACGCCCATGCACCCCACCGGTTCGTGTTCACCGACCTGGGGCTGGAGATGAACGTCACCGCCGCCTCGGACGGCGAGGAGCGGAACGGCCGGTACCTCCGGTGGGTGTGGGGCCCCGCCGACTGGAAGCCGTCCATCACGCTCACCATGTCCAGCGAGACCGCCAACCGCTTCTTCCAGGGGAAGGAGAACGTGGCGCTGGCGGTCGCGCTGGGCCGGGTGAAGGTCTCGGGTCCCATCGGGACCATCCTCCGCCTGGCCCCGGTGACCGGCGCCATCCACCCCGTGTACCGCCAGTGGCTGGAGCAGAGCGGCCACCGGCACCTCCTCGCCTGAACGCCATGCGCACGCCACTCGCC
Source organism: uncultured delta proteobacterium (assembly GCA_963776345.1). GTDB lineage: Bacteria > Myxococcota > Myxococcia > Myxococcales > Myxococcaceae > RPRB01. Next base: position 24,254 of record CAVZMH010000012.1, read on the forward strand.
AACGTCGACGCCGCGTGGCTGCGGATGGACGAGCCGAACAACCAGATGGTGGTGACTGGCGTCCTCATCCTCGAGACGCCGGTGACGTCGCAGCGGGTCCGCACGCTGCTCCAGCGGCGCCTGCTGCGCTTCGAGCGCTTCCGGCAGCGGATCGTCCAGCCGCTGGCCGGCGTGGGACTCCCGTCCTGGGAAAAGGACCCGAACTTCTCGCTGGATCGACATCTGGTGGTCGAGCAGTTTCCCGCCGCGCTCGACGAGGAGGGCCTGCAGAGCTTCATCAGCGACCTGGCCAGCCGACCTTTCCCCCGACGCCGGCCGCCCTGGCAGATCCACGTCGTCCCGCACTTCGAGGGCGGCTCGGCGCTCGTCGTCCGGATCCATCACTGCGTCGCGGACGGCCTCGCGCTGGTCCACGTCCTGCTCTCGTTGGCGGACGGGGCGCCGGAGCTCGCGCTCGGCGGACCCGAGGAGCAGCCCATCCCCTCGCGCTGGGACGCGATCCGCTCGTCCCTCACCACCGCCACCCGGGCGCTCCCCGCCGGCGCCGAGCACCTCGGCTCTCTCGCCCGCCTGCTCCTGCTCCCTCCCGACCCGGTCACCCGCTTCAAGGGCGCGCTGGGGATGAAGAAGAAGCTGGTCTGGTCACGCCCGTACCGCCTGGATGACTTCAAGCGCGTGGGACGTGCCACCGGCTCCACGGTGAACGACGTGCTGATGGCAGCGCTCGCGGGCGCGCTCCGCCGCTATCTCCTCGGCCACGGGGAGGTGCCACGGAAGCTCGACGTCCGCGGGGTGGTGCCGGTGAACCTCCGGCCGGCCAGCGAGGCGCATCTGCTGGGGAACCGCTTCGGGCTGGTCTTCCTCCAGCTGCCGCTCGGCATCGAACGTCCGGGGACGAGGCTCGCGGAGATCCGGCGGCGGATGCGGGCGCTCAAGGAGTCGCCGGGCGCGGCGGCCACCTTCGAGCTCCTGTGGGTGCTGGGCATGGCCCCCCGGGCGCTCTTCGATGCGGTGGTCGACCTCTTCGCCACCAAGGCCACCGCGGTGGTGACCAACGTCATCGGTCCCGGAAAGCCGATCTCCATCCTCGGCGCGCGCCTCCGCCAGGCGATGTTCTGGGTCCCCTGCGCCGGGCACCTCGGACTGGGTGTGAGCCTGCTCAGCTACGCCGGACGGGTCTGGGTGGGGGTCCACAGCGACGTGGGGCTCATCCCCGATCCAGAGCGGATCGTCTCGACGTTCGAGGAGGAGCTGGACGCGCTGGGCGTCGCACGGCCGTCGCAGAGGACCAAGCGCCGGAAGGTCCGCCACGCGCCCGCTGCACGTCGCAGATCCGCCCGGGCGCGCTGACCGGCATCGCCTCGGGCGCGTCGCTGGCGTCCGGGGAGGCTGCGCGCGATGCTCGCGTCCTTCTCCAACGGAGGTCTCCGATGGCCTCGCTCTCGCCTTGCACCACGCACGCCGAGGAGCCGCTCCGCGTCCGGCTGCCCGGGCCGCTGCAGCCGCTCGCCACGCTGGCCACCAACCTCTGGTGGTGCTGGCATCCCGAGGCTGCGGCGATCTTCCGGGCGGTGGATTCCGAGCGCTGGGACAGCTCGGGCCACAACCCGGTCAAGCTTCTCCGGGATGCGAGTCCGCTCCGTCTTGCCCAGGTGGCGCAAGACGCCGCGCTGGTGGGCCGGGTCGAGGCGCTCGTCCGGACCCTCGAGGCCGATCTGGCCAGGCCCTTCGGGTCGACGGCCGCCACGCCCGAGCGGCCCATCGCCTTCCTCTGCGCCGAGTACGGACTCCATGCCTCCCTGCCCATCTACTCGGGTGGGCTCGGCGTGCTCGCCGGCGACGTGCTGAAGCAGGCGTCCGACGACGGCCTGCCGCTGGTCGGCGTGGGGCTGTTCTACCGCCGCGGGTTCTTCCACCAGCGGCTGGATCTCTCCGGCTGGCAGCACGAGTGGTGGAGCACGGCCGATCCCGAGGAGCTCCCGCTCCGGCTCGAGGTCGACGCGCGCGGCGAGCCGCGCCTGGTCGAGCTCACGCTGCGTGGCCACCCCGTGGTCGCGCAGATCTGGCACGCGCAGGTGGGACGGGTGCCGCTGTTCCTCCTCGACACCGACGTCCCGAGGAATCGCCCGGTGGACCGGTGGATCACCTCCACCCTCTACGTCGGAGACCGCACCTTCCGCGTCATGCAGTACGCGGTGCTGGCCATCGGTGGCCTGCGCGCCCTGCACGCGCTGGGCATCGAGCCGTCGATCGTCCATCTCAACGAGGGCCACGCCGCGCTCGCCGCGCTCGAGCTTGCCCGCGAGGGGGTGAGGTCGGGACTCCCCTTCGAGCGTGCGCTCGGCGAGGCGCGGCAGCGGGTGGTCTTCACCACCCACACGCCGATCGGCGCGGGGAACGAGCACTACGGACAGGACCAGATTCTCGAGCTCCTCGGTCACCTCCCCGGCGAGCTGGGCATCGACCCGGCCACCTTCCTCGCTCTCGCCCAGCCGCCCGACGGACCCTCGTTCGGGGTCACCGAGCTGGCCCTGCGCACCAGCCGCTCGGCGAACGGGGTCAGCGCGCTCCACGGCGAGGTGGCCCGCGGGATGTGGCAACAGCTCTGGCCCGGCAGGTCCCGGGCAGAGGTCCCAATTGTCCACGTGACCAACGGCGTGCACGCGCCCAGCTGGATCGCTCCGGAGCTCCAGACGCTGCTCGACCGGTGGCTTCCGTCCGGCTGGCGAGCCGGGGACCCGGGCGCCTGGGCCGCGGTGGAGGCCATCCCCGACGGGGAGCTGTGGGCCGTGCGCAACGCCCTTCGCCTTCGACTGGTCGAGTTCGTCCGCCGGAAGACCGTGGGCGACCGGCTGGCGCGCGGCGAGCACATCCCCTACGTGGAGAGCGCGGCTCGGACCTTCGACCCCGAGGTGCTCACGCTCGGCTTCGCCCGACGGGTGGCCGCCTACAAGCGGCTGGACCTCCTGATCCGCGATCCACGTCGGGCGCTGGCGCTCCTCCATGGACCCCGACGGCTGCAGCTGGTCATCGCGGGGAAGGCGCATCCTTCCGACGACGGAGCCAAGCGGCTGGTGCAGCGCATCTTCGAGCTGAAGGACGCAGCTGGCGCGACGGGGTACGTCGCGTTCCTCGAGGACTACGACCTCGATACGGCGCGGCAGCTGGTGGCGGGATGCGACGTGTGGCTCAACCTTCCCCGCCCTCCGCTCGAGGCGAGCGGGACCAGCGGGATGAAGGCCGCGCTCAACGGCGGGCTGAACCTGAGCGTCCTCGACGGCTGGTGGCCCGAGGCGTTCGACGGGAGCAACGGCTGGGCGATCGCCGCGGACGGGATCCAGGACGAGGAGGCCCGTGACGCGCGCGACGCGAACACGCTCTACGATCTCCTGGAGCGCGAGGTGGTTCCGTCCTTCCACGATCGGGACGCGGCGGGCGTTCCGGTGGCCTGGGTGCGGCGGATCAAGGCCTCGCTCCGGACGGCGGGGGCCAGGTTCACCACCGCGCGGATGATGTCCGAGTACGTCCAGCGGGTGTACGCGCCGCCAGACGCCTCGCGCCGGGGTTGAGGGGCGAGCTAGGCGGCTCGTCCCGGCGCGCGCTCGAGGCGGCTCAGGCGCGGGCCATCCTCGGCACCGGGGCGAACACCTGGACCGCCTCCCCCGCCCTGGCGATCGCCTCGAGGCTCTTGCGCGACAGCGCCCCGAACGTCTGGAAGTCGTGCACCTGGTCCTCCCAGACGTCGAGCGTCGCCTGGACGCCCGCGGCGCGGGCCCGGGCGGCGAAGGCCTCGGCGTCGTCCCGGAGCAGCTCGGCCCCTCCGGCCTGGAGGTAGATCGGCGGCAGCCCGCCCAGCTCGGCGTGCAGCGGCGAGAGCGCTGCGTCTCCGAGGTTCCGGCCCGGGGCATAACCGGCGGCGTCGCGCAGGAGCGCGGCCCGGTCGAGGAAGTCGACGTCCGCGTTCTCCGCGAAGGATCTGGCGGTGCAGCGGAGGTCGACCCACGGAGAGAAGAGGACGGCGCCCGCGGGCGGCGGCTCCCCGGCGTCGCGCAGCGCGAGCAGGAGCTCGAGGACCAGGTTGCCTCCTGCCGAGTCACCGGCGACCACCACCTGCTTCGGCGCGTATTCCACGAGCGCCGCGCGCCAGACGGCGCGCACGTCCTCCAGCCCGGCCGGCCAGGGGTGCTCGGGCGCGAGCCGGTAGTCGACGGAGAGGATGCGCGCCCTGCTCGCCAGCGCCAGCCGCGCGAGCAGGTCCCGCAGCATCCGCGAGGAGCCGAGGGTGAACGCGCCGCCGTGGACGTAGAGCAGGAGGCGCGGCTCGGGGCCACTCCGCGGGGCGACCCAGGTGACCGGCACGCCCGCCATGCGCTCGCGCTTCCGGGTCGTCCGGAGCAGGGCGGCGGGGAGCAGCACCGGGACGGAGTCGATCTCGCGCCGCCGGGCCTCGGGCGGCAGCGCGTGGAGGCGCCGCCAGAACCCGCGGAGGAACATCGCCCGCGCCTCGTCGCCGATGCTCCACCTGGGCCGCCGAGGCGGCCGGACCGTGCGCCGTGCCGCGGTCACGAGCAGCGCAGCGGCGTAGCCGAGGGTCAGCCGGAGCCCGGTGAGAAGACGGTTCATCGCTCCGCTCTCCTACACCCGCGCATGCCGGCTCCTCTCGTCCCCCGACCGGTCGTCGATACAGTGAGTCGCCCGCCCATGCTCGCACGGCGCCAGGCTCGCTCGTCGCTCCGCTCGACGCTGCTCGGCGCGGGGGCGGCGCTCGTGCTGTGCGCGTGCAGCGGGCAGGTCCTTTCTCCCAATGGAGGAGCCGGGCTCCAGCTTCCGGGTGGGCCGGGCCCGGACGGAGGGGACGGAGGGACGCTCGACGGAGGCGCGGTCGACGGCGGGCGCGCCGATGCCGGCACGACCGACGCCGGCACCGATGGCGGGAGCGCGTTGCCGGACCGCTTCCCCGCGACCTCGACGATCTACGAGGACGTGTCCAGCGCCCCGCTCGACCCGGGCTCGGCGCAGATCATCGCCCACCTGGCGGATGCGGGCTGGGGCTCGGGAGCGATGCAGATCGACTTCAGCTTCGACGTGCTCCACGCCGATGGCTCGGTGCAGCCGCGGACCTTCACCCCGGCGCCCGGGTACTACACGCCCGACTGCGACCAGGTCCCGGTCCCCGTCCCGCCGGGCGGAGCGACCGAGGGCTCCACCAGCTACGCCTGCGACACCTCGCGGAACGACTGCCACCTGCTCGTCTACCAGGGGCGGCGCCTGTACGAGCTGTACCAGGCGAACATCGCCGGCGGCCTGGCCGGCGGCTCTCCGTTCACCACCATCTGCGCCGTGGTCTGGGACCTGGACCGCGACTACTGGCAGCCCGGCACTCCGTACAGCCGCGGCGACCAGTGCACCAGCGCCGACGCGGCCGGGCTCCCCATCGCCCCGCTGCTGGTGACCGGCGCCGAGCTGCAGGCCGGGGTCGTCCCGCACGCGCTGCGCTTCATCCTCCCCAATCCGAGGATGGCGAGCGGCGTGTACGTCCACCCGGCGACGCACGGGGGCTCTCCGAGCGGTGACGCGCTCTACCCGCCGTACGGCGCGCGCTTCCGCCTCCGGTCCAGCTTCGACGTCTCCCGGCTCCCGAACGCGGCGGCACGGGCGGTGGCGGTGGCGCTCCAGACCTACGGGATGATCCTCGCCGACGGTGGCAACATCCCGCTCACCATGGACCAGAGCGCCGCCGCGTACCTCGGCTCGCACGACCTGGCGCTGCTCCAGGTCTCCGACTTCGAGATGGTGGCCGCCCCGAGCGCCCGCATCACGCTCACCTACGACTGCACGCGCACGCCCCTGACCCAGTAGCCAGCCTCAGGAGGTGTACGCCGCCTCGCCGTGCTGGGTGGCGTCGAGCCCCTCACGCTCCTCGTCCTCGTGGACGCGGAGGCCCATCGTGCGGTCGAGCACGAAGAGGATTCCCAGCGTCACCACCAGCGTGTACCCGCCCGCGACGAGGAGCCCCACCGCCTGCTTCCAGAGGAGCGACGGGTCACCGGCCAGGAGCCCGTCCGCGCCGGCCGGGTTCAGCGCCTTCCGGGAGAACACGCCGACCAGCAGCGCTCCGAGCATGCCGCCCACGCCGTGCACGCCCCAGGCGTCCAGCGAGTCGTCGTAGTGGAACTTCCGCTCCTTGAGCTGCACCGCGCCCCAGCACGCCAGCCCCGCCAGCGCGCCGATGACCAGCGAGGCCGCCGGGGAGACGAAGCCCGCGGCCGGGGTGATGGCCACCAGTCCCGCGACGAGGCCGGAGACGAAGCCGAGCAGCGTGGGCTTCCTCCGGAACACCCACTCGGCCACTACCCAGGACATCGCCGCCGACGCCGCAGCGATGTGCGTCGTCGAGAAGGCGAGCGCCGCGGTCTGGCCGGCCGCCAGCGCGCTCCCGGCGTTGAACCCGAACCACCCGAACCACAGCAGCCCCGCCCCGGTGATGGTCATCGGCAGGGAGTGGGGAATGAACTTCTCGCGCCCGTACCCGACCCGCTTGCCGATGAACAGCGCGCAGATGAGCGCCGACAGCCCCGCCGTCCAGTGCACCACCGTGCCACCGGCGAAGTCGAGCACGCCGAGCGACGCCATCCACCCGCCATCCGCCCAGACCCAGTGGGCCACCGGGTCGTAGACCAGCGTGCTCCAGAGGAGGGTGAAGGCCACGTAGGCGCTGAACTTCATCCGCTCGACGAACGCGCCGCTGATCAGCGCCGGGGTGATGATCGCGAACTTCATCTGGAAGGCCATGAAGGCCAGCGCTGGCACGCTGCCCTTCAGCGAGCCCACCACGCCGTCGAGCAGCACGTAGTCCGTGCCGCCGATGACCCCGCCATGCGTCTTCCCGAACGTCAGCGAGTACCCGAAGAACACCCACTGCACCGTCACCAGCGCCAGCGCGAAGTGGCTGTACATCAGCGTGGCAAGAACGTTCTTCCGGCGAACCATCCCCCCGTAGAAGAGGGCCAGCCCCGGCGTCATCAGGAGCACCAGGGCGGCGCTGACCAGCATCCAGGCGGTGTCGCCCGTGTCGGCGTGGGCCTCGGTCGCCTGGGCCCAGGCGCGTCCGGGCACACAGAGGATGGCGGCGCAGAGGGCCAACCCTGCGGTCCGGACGGTCGGTCGGTCCATGCCCCGGACTGTCGCATTGACGCGTTGCGTGTGCCACACCCGCGTGACACTCCGGGCCGTAACGCCCGGGGGCCCACCGGTGTTCAAGCCTCCAGCATGCGCCTCGCCCTCCCGGCCCTGGTCCTGCTCCTCGGATGCGCCACGGCCTCGTCGGGGAGCGCCCCGGCCGGCGCCGTCAAGCCCGCGCCACCCGGGCCCGAGCCCCTGCAGCTGCCTCGCGTGTCGTGGTCCGCCGAGGACCAGGCGGTGCACGTCCTCGACCGGCTCGCCTACGGGCCGTCCCCCGAGGACCTCCGGCGCGTCCAGGAGATGGGGGCGGCGGCGTGGATCGCCTTGCAACTCCGGCCCGGCGACATCGACGACGGCCAGGTGGAGAAGCGCCTCGCCGACTTCCCCTCGCTCGGCATGAGCACCCGGGAGCTGGTGGCCCGCTACCCGCGGGTGAAGAAGGTGGCCGAGGCGAAGGGCATCTCCCTCGAGGGAAAGAGCCCCGAGGCGCTGCGCGCCGAGCTGGCGGAGGTGGTGGATCCATTCCACCTCCCGCGCCAGGTGGGCGCCGAGCTGATCGCCGCGCGCCTCATCCGCGCCGCCGGGAGCCGGCGCCAACTGCAAGAAATCCTGGTCGACTTCTGGTTCAACCACTTCAACGTCTCGGCCGACAAGGGCGCGGTCCGGTGGATGGTCTCCCCGTACGAGCGGGAGGCGATCCGCCCGCACCTCCTCGGCACCTTCCGCGAGCTGCTCGGCGCCGTGGCCCACCACCCGGCGATGCTCTTCTACCTGGACAACTGGGCCTCGACCCGCGAGGGCTTCACCGCCCCCCGGCGGGGGAAGCTCGGCCTCAACGAGAACTACGCCCGCGAGCTGCTCGAGCTGCACACGCTCGGCGTCGACGGCGGCTACACGCAGGACGACGTCCGGGAGGTGGCGCGCTGCTTCACCGGCTGGGGCATCCGCAAGCCGAACGAGGACGGCACCTTCGAGTTCCATCCGGCGGCGCACGACCGCGGGACCAAGCGGGTGCTCGGCGTGGAGATTCCCGCCGGCGGGGGGATGGAGGACGGGGAGCGGGTGCTCGACCTGCTCGCGGCCCATCCCTCCACCGCGCGGTTCATCGCCAGGAAGCTGGCGCAGAAGTTCGTGATGGATTCGCCGCCGACCGCGCTGGTGGAGCGCCTGTCGCAGGTCTTCCTCCGCACCGGCGGCGACCTCACCGCGACCTACCGCGCGCTGTTCGAGAGCCCCGAGTTCTGGAGCGACGCCGCCCGCGACAGCAAGGTGAAGACGCCGCTGGAGTTCACCATCTCCGCGGTGCGAGCGCTCGGGGGCACCACCGCCGGCGACTTGCCGATGGTGCAGGCGCTGAACCGGATGGGACAGCCGCCCTACCGCGCGCAGCCGCCCACCGGCTGGCCCGAGGTGGCGCAGCCCTGGGTGAATCCCGGCGCGCTGGTGGCCCGCATCGACTTCGGGCTGAGGCTCGCCTCGGGGCGCCTCACCGGCACCGAGGTCCCGCTGCCATCCGTCGAGGGGGTGCCCGAGGAGGTGGTGGACCGGGCGGCGCGCGCCATCCTCCACCGGCCGCTCGGGGAGCAGACCCGGACCACGGTGCTCGCCGCGCTGGGCGTCTCGGAGGTCATGCCGGACGGCGAACGACGCCGCGTCGACGCCGCGAAGCTGGTGGGCCTCCTCCTCGGGGCCCCGGAGTTCCAGAACCAATGAGCCCCTTCTCCCGACGCCAGTTCCTCCGCTCGGCCGGCGCGCTGGCCGCGCTCGGCGCCGTGCCCGGCTTCCTCGGACGGGCGCTCGCCGCGTCGAGCCCGGGCGCCCAGAAGACGCTGGTGCTGGTCTTCCTCCGCGGCGGCGCGGACGGCCTCTCCATCGTCCCGCCGGTCGGCGACCCGGCGTACCGGGCCGCGCGCCCGACGCTCGCGCTCGCGCCGCCGGGCAAGGAGGGAGGCGCGCTCCGCCTCGACGACGTCTTCGCCCTGCACCCGGCGCTCGCCCCGCTGCTCCCGCTGTGGAGGGACGGCACCCTGGGCATCGTGCACGCCGCAGGGCTCCCCGGCGCCACCCGCTCGCACTTCGACGCGCAGGACTTCTGCGAGAGCGGCACGCCGGGGACGAAGTCCACCGCCGACGGCTGGGTGAACCGCGCCGTGCAGCGCGCGCCCGGCCCGGACGGCGCCTTCCGCGTGGTGGCGCTGCAGCCCACCCTCCCGCGGATGCTGGTGGGCGACGCGCCGGCGGTGGCGATGTCCTCGCTCGGTCAGTTCCGGCTCCCCGGCGGCCCCGGCGGGAGCAACGCCTTCGACGCGCTCTACGCCCAGGCGGTGGACACCGCGCTGCGGACGACCGGACTCGAGACCTTCGAGGCGCTGCGCGAGGCAGGCTCGGCGAAGCTGGCGCAGCTCCCACCGGCCAACGGCGCCGAGTACGCGGCGGCGCCCATCGCCCGGCGGCTGCAGGACGTCGCCCGTCTCATCCGCTCCGGCGTGGGGCTCCAGGTCGCCGTCACCGACATGGGCGGCTGGGACACCCACGTGGGCGAGGGGACGGAGAAGGGGCAGCTCGCGTCGCGGCTGTCCGAGCTCGGCGGGGCGCTCGCTGCCTTCGCGCGCGACCTGGGCGCACGCTGGGCCGACACCCGGGTGGTGGTGATGACCGAGTTCGGGCGCACCGCGCGCGAGAACGGCAACCGCGGCACCGACCACGGGACCGCCTCGGTGATGCTGGTCCTCGGCGGCGGGGTGCGCGGCGGCCGGGTGGTGGGCGGCTACCGCGGCCTCGCCAGGTCCGAGCTCTTCGAGGAGCGGGACCTGGCCATCGGCACCGACGTGCGCTCGGTGCTCTGGGAGGCCGCGCGGGCGCAGCTCGACCTGCGCGACGCCTCGGCGGTGTTCCCGGGGTTCAGCCCCGGGTCACCGGTGCTCGGCAGGGACGCCTAGCTCCGCGGAGGGGCTCAGGCGGTGCGGCGGCGCTTGGCGAAGCCCACCAGGAGCAGCACGACGATGGCGCCGACGATGGACCAGATGAGCCCGGTCGGATGCAGGTCCAGGAGGTCCCCGCCGGTGAGGAGCGAGCCGAGCAGGCCTCCGACGAAGCTGCCGACGATGCCGAGCAGGATGGTCGCGAGCCATCCCATCGACTGGCTGCCAGGGACGATGGCCCGAGCGATGAGACCCGCCACCAGCCCAATCACGATCATTGTGAGGATGCCCACGGTCCTACCTCCTGTCGGCGGCCCCCGGAGGTCCGGATGGTCTTCGACGGTTGAGATGTATGACGTGTGCGCAGAGGGACCAGTGCGACCAAGGGCCTACTCGGGGAGACATTCTGTTCCCGACGTACTCGAGACCCACTGAACTCGGGTTCGTGGGTCACCTTTGCGTACAGGAACCGACACGACATGGGGGATGACAGTCGGCCACGCTGGGGGCCGATGCGAGAAACGCTTGCCGTCACGGCGCCCTACGACGCGGCCTGGGTGCTCGAGTTCCTCGGAGCGCGCGCCCTCCCCGGCGTCGAGCGAGTGGAGGGCGCCGTCTGGGAGCGGGCCACGCTCATCCGTGGCCACCCGGTGTTGATCCGAGTCCACGTCCGCCCGGACGGACTGGACGTCGAGACGCCGGAGCGGCTGGAACCGCTCTCCCGAGCTCGGCTGGAGCGACTGTTCGACACCCGCACCGACGTGGCAGGGGTGCGTGCGGCGCTCGCGCGCGATGCGCGGCTGCGGCGGACGATGGAGCGGCGCCCCGGCCTGCGCGTGCCTGGCGCATGGGAGCCGTTCGAGACCGCGGTGCGGGCCATCATCGGGCAGCAGATCTCGGTGGTGGCAGCGGTCACCGTCGCCCGCCGCCTGGTCGAGGCGTTTGGCACGCCGTGGCCCGAGTTGCCCGGCGGGCCGTGGCGGGGCTTTCCCTCGCCGGAGGTGCTGGCCAGCGCGCCGCTCGAGCAGGTGCCAGGTCTTCGCCTTCGCGCGCCGGTGGTCCGCGCGCTCGCCTCGGCCGTGTGCTCGGGCGCGCTCCGCCTCGACGGTAGCTGGCCGCTCGAGCAGGTGGAGCGCGCGCTCCGTTCCATCCGCGGCATCGGGCCATGGACCGCCTCCATCGTGGCCCTGCGCGCGCTGGGCGATCCCGACGCGCTCCCCGCCGCGGACCTCGGCCTGCGTCGGGCGCTCGGACGCGGACGGCGGCTGGCGAGCGCGCGCGAGGTGGAACGGCGCGCGGAGCGCTGGCGGCCGTGGCGCGGGTACGCGACGCTGTGGCTCTGGTCGGAGGGCGCGACGTGAGGAGACTCGAGATCGGCGTGTACCACTCGCCCGTCGGCCCGCTCGGGCTCGCCGCCGAGGACGGGGTGCTGGTGGCGGTCACCTTCGACGGGCTCGAGCCGCTGCGCGCCTGGGTGACCCGGGCGCTCGGGCCCTGCGAGGCGCTACCGGACGCCGACCCTGCCGGCGTCTCGGCCGCGCTCCGGCGCTTCTTCTCCGGCCAGCTGGATGCGCTGGCCTCGGTCCCGGTCCGGCTCCATGGCACCGAGTTCCAGCGGCGCACGTGGGAGGCGCTCCGCCGCATCCCCGCGGGCACGACCTGGACCTATCGCCGGCTCGCCGAGGAGCTCGGGGATCCGCGGGCGACCCGGGCGGTCGGCGCGGCGAACGGACAGAACCCGGTCCCGGTGGTGGTCCCCTGCCACCGGGTCATCGGCTCGGACGGCGGGCTCACCGGCTTCGGCGGTGGTCTGGAGCGCAAGCGATGGCTCCTGCAGCACGAGGGCGCGCTCCAGCCTGTGCTGCCGCTGGAATGAGCCTGGTGCGGGGGACCGAGTTCTCGTCCAGACTGCGCGCCTTCACATGGCACGACCGACCGCCTCGCTCCAGACCCACGCCGAGCTCACCCGCTACGCCGAGACCGGACCCGCCGAGGAGGTGGACGCGCTCGCCCGCGCCTTCGTCCGCCGCTTCCAGGGGCGGGTGCGCGCCGAACGCTTCGGCGCCACGCCCGAGGGCCGTCCACTCTGGATGCTCGCCGCGAGCGACGACGGGACGCTCACCCCCGAACGGGCGCGACGCCGTGGACGGCCGGTGGTGTTCGCGCTGGCGGGCATCCACCCCGGAGAGATCGACGGGAAGGACGCCGGGTTCCAGCTGCTGCGCGAGCTGCTCGAGGGCACCGCCCTCCCCGCGGTTCTCCGGGAGCTCACCTTCGTCTTCGTCCCCATCTTCAACCCGGACGGGCACGAGCACGCCTCGCCGCACCACCGCCCCAACCAGAACGGACCGCGCGTCCAGGGCTGGCGCTCCACCGCCCGGAACCTGAACCTGAACCGCGACTGGATGAAGGCGGACTCGCCGGAGATGCGGGCGCTCCTGCCGCAGCTCGGGGCGTGGGACCCGCTGGTGTTCCTCGACCTCCACGTCACCGACGGCGCGCACTTCCAGCCGGACGTCTCGCTGCTGGTCGCGCCGCTCATCGAAGGGCCACCGGCGATGCAGGCCATGGCCCGGGTGCTCCAGGAGGAGATCCACGCCGAGCTGCGCGCCGGCGGGCACCTGCCGCTCGACTTCTACCCCGCGCTGGTGCGGGAGGACGATCCGGCCTCGGGCTTCACCCGGACGGTCTACCCGCCGCGCTTCTCGCACACCTACTGGGGGCTCCGGCACCGGCTGGCGGTGCTGGTCGAGACGCACAGCTGGAAGGACTACCGGACGCGGGTCCTCACCACGCGCGACCTGCTCGCCGCAGCGCTGCGCTCGGTCCGGACGCACGGGCCGGCGTGGCGGGTGCGGATGCGCGGCCTGGACCAGGACACCGCGCGGAAGCCGCCCGCGGCGCTCGACCTCGCCTTCGCCGCGACCGAGGAGACCGAGACCATCGAGTTTCCGGGGTACGCCTACGACCGCGCGCCGTCGCCGGCGACGGGCGGGACGTACCTCCGCTTCCACCTGGACCGGCCGGAGGTCTGGCGTGTGCCGCTCCGGAGCCGGATGGTCCCGACCACCCGCGTGCAGCTGCCCCGCGGCGGCTGGGCCGTGCCACCGGGCTGGGCCGAGGTGGTGGCCTCCGCGCTCGACCCGCACGGCGTCGAGCACCGGAGGCTGACCCGCGCCACCCCGGCGCGTGTGTCGACGTTCGAGCTGACCGACCCGCGCCCGGCCGCGGCCCCGTCCGAGGGCCGGCAGCGCCTGGAGCCCGCCGGGGCCTGGTCGGCGGCGCGCTCGCAGCAGCTCCCCCGCGGGACCCTGGTCATCCCCATCGCGCAGCCCCGGGCCGAGCTGGCGGCCCACCTGCTCGAGCCCACCGGGCCCGACTCGCTGATGGCCTGGGGCACGTTCAACGCCGCCTTCCAGCAGCAGGAGTACGTCGAGGCGTACCTGCTCGAGCCCTGGGCCGAGGCGGAGCTGGCGCGCGACGCCGCGCTGCGGGCGGCGTTCGAGGAGCGGCTGCGCGATCCGGCGTTCGCCGCCGACCCGGACGCGCGGCGCCGCTTCTTCCTCGTGCGGCATCCCTCGTACGACCAGCGCATCCGGAGGGCGACGGTGCTGCGGCTCGCTGCGCCGCTGGCGAGCCGGAGCTAAGTTAGCCGAGGTCGTCGGGCCGGGGGCGCGGCGCGCCGGTGCGCGGACGGTCCCCGGGCCGGGGAGCGCGTTCCCCGCACCTCCTCAGGCGCTCGAGCCCTCGGCCGGACCGAAGAAGACCAGCGCCTCCAGCGTCTCCCGGATGTCGACGAAGCGGTGCTCGAGCCGGGCGGGGACGAAGAGCACCGCCCCCGGGCCAACCTCCCGCTCGTCGTCACCGGCGCGAAAACGGCACCGCCCGCGGACGACCACGTAGACCTCGTCCTCGGAGTGGGGCTGCTGCAGGTCGGTGGCGCCCGCCTCCAGCCGGTAGAGGCCGCCGCTCAGGTCCGGGACGCGGAGGAACTCGAGGTAGCGGCGGCCCGCGGCGTTTCGCGTGACTTCCAGCGACTCCACTGTCGTGAACAGCGCCTCACCCATCGTCGAACCTCCCAGCGCGGCGGCCCGGCTCAGCGTTCGATCGCCGGCGCGACCCCCGAGCGGGAGCTCGGGCGCGGCGTCCCCCCTCTAGAGCTCCACCCTCCGGAGCCGGAGCGCGTTGCCGATGACCGAGACGGAGCTCAGGGACATCGCCGCGCTCGCCAGCATCGGGCTCAGGAGCCAGCCGAGGAAGGGATAGAGCACGCCCGCCGCGACCGGTACACCGAGCAGGTTGTACCCGAAGGCGAAGGCGAGGTTCTGCCGGATGTTTCGCACCGTCGCCCGGCTGAGCCGCCGTGCCCGGACGACGCCGCGGAGGTCGCCGGAGACCAGCGTCACCCCGGCGCTCTGCATCGCCACGTCGGTGCCCGTGCCCATGGCGATGCCCACGTCGGCCTGGGCCAGCGCGGGCGCGTCGTTGACCCCGTCGCCGGCCATGGCCACGACGCGGCCGGCCTTCTGGAGCTCGGCCACCAGCGCCGCCTTGCCCTCGGGCAGCACCCCGGCACGGACCTCGGACAGGCCGAGGCTCCGGGCGACGGCCTCCGCGGTCGCGGCGTGGTCGCCGGTGGCCATCACCACCCGCATGCCCTCGCGGGCGAGGTCGGCGAGCGCGGCGCGGGCGGACTCCTTGATGGGGTCCTCGATGGCCAGCGCGCCGGCGGGGCGACCGTCGATGCTCACGAACGCCACCGTGCGACCCCGCTCACGCCAGGCGCGCCCCGTCTCGACGAGCTCCGCGGCGGCCGCGTCCTGCTGGCGCAGCTCACGGCCGACCACGACGGCGCGCCCGCCCACCCGGCCGCTCACTCCGGTGCCTGGGTCGGCGCGGAACTCGGTCACCGCCGCGGGGCTGAGCCCCCGGCTCCGGGCGCCCGCGACGATGGCCCCGGCGAGCGGGTGCTCGCTGCCGGCCTCCACCGACGCCGCGAGACCGAGCACCTCCGCCTCGGCCGCCCCGGAGACGGCACGCACCTCCACCAGGACCGGGCGGCCCTCGGTCAGGGTGCCGGTCTTGTCCACCACCAGCGTGTCGGCACGCTCGAGCCGCTCCAGCGCCGCGGCGTTCCGGAAGAGCACCCCGGCCTGTGCGCCGCGCCCCGTCCCGACCATCACCGCCATCGGGGTGGCGAGTCCCAGCGCGCAGGGGCAGGCGATGATCAGCACCGCGACGGCGTTCACCACCGCGTGGGCCAGCCGCGGCTCCGGGCCGAGCAGCGCCCAGACGATGCCCGTCACCACGGCGGTCAGCACCACCGCCGGGACAAACACCGCCGAGACCCGGTCGGCCAGCCGCTGCACCGGCGCGCGGCTGCGCTGGGCCTCGCCCACCAGGCGGACGATGCCCGCGAGCAGGGTGTCTGCGCCCACGCGTTCGGCGCGCATCCGGACGGTGCCGTGCTGGTTGAGCGTGCCGCCGGTGAGCGTGGCTCCCGGGCCCTTCTCCACCGGGATGGGCTCGCCGGTGACCATCGACTCGTCCACCGTCGTCCGTCCGTCGACGACCGTCCCGTCCACCGGGACCTTCTCTCCCGGCCGGATGCGCAGGAGGTCGCCCACCCGCACCTCCGCGAGCGGCACGTCGCGCTCGGCCTCGCCCTCCACGCGCCGGGCGACCGCGGGCTGGAGCTTCAGGAGCGCACGCAGCGCGCCCCCGGTCGCCGCACGGGCGCGGAGCTCGAGCACCTGGCCCACCAGCACCAGCGTGACGATGACCGCCGCCGGCTCGAAGTAGACGTTGACCCGTCCGCCGTGGCCGCGGAAGGGCTCCGGGAACCAGCCGGGGGCGAGCGTCGCGACGACGCTGAAGCCGTACGCCACGCCCACCCCGAGCCCGATGAGGGTGAACATGTTCGGGCTTCCGTTCCGGATGGAGGCCACCGCCCGCTCGAAGAACGGCGCGCCCGCCCACAGCACCACCGGCGTGGCGAGGACGAGCTCGAGCCAGCCGATCCACGACGGGAGATGCCAGCCGAGCATCTCGCCCATCGCGAGCACGAGGAGCGCCGCGGTGAACGGGGCGGCGATCAGCAGCCGGCGCTGCATGTCCTGCAGCTCGGGATTCGCGGGCTCGTCCAGGGTGACGGTCCGCGGCTCGAGCGCCATCCCGCAGATGGGGCAGGTGCCCGGCACGTCCCGGACGATCTCCGGGTGCATCGGGCAGACCCACTGGGTCGCGGTCGCCGCGACGGGCTCCTTCGGCTCGAGCGCCATGCCGCACTTCGGGCACGGACCCGGCTTCTCGGACTCGACCTCCGGGTCCATCGGGCAGATCCAGCTCGCCGCTGGCGGCGCTGATGGGTGGACGTGCGCCCCGTCCGCGTGCGGCGGGTGGATGACCGGGCGCGGCTCGGCGCTCGCCGCGTGTGCATGCGACGGCGGCGGGTGCGCAGAGGACGTCTCCGGCGAGGCAGGCGTCGGCTCGAGGTAGCGGGAGGGATCGGCAGCGAAGCGCGCGCGGCACCTCGGATTGCAGAACCCGTAGGTCTTCCCGGCGTGCTCGTGGGTCCCGCCCTTCGGGTGCGCGGGGTCGACGCGCATGCCGCAGACGGGATCGACGTCGGAGGTGAGGCTCATGCGCCCCTCACGCCGGAGCGCCGGAATTCTTACAGCCGCACGTCTCGCACCCCTCGCGGCCGCCGAGCCAGCACGCGGCCGAGTCGAGCCTCGTGTCCGGCACCGTCGCATCGGACTGTCCAGCGCTGACCCGTCGAGCCATCCCGCGCACGTAACCCCGCAGCCCCGAAGGTGCAACGGCCGCGGTGGTCCTCAGAGGTCCCGAAGGACCGTCCGCGCGCAGGCGAGCCCCGACGCCCCGAACACGCCGCCGCCGGGGTGGGTGCTGGCCCCGGTCAGGTACAGGCCGCCGACCGGTGTGCGGTACCTCGACAGCGCGGGCGTGGGCCGGAACACGAACATCTGGTCCAGCGACATCTCCAGATGCATCACGTTTCCGTGCAGCAGCCCGAAGCGGCGCTCGAGGTCGAGGGGAGACTGGATGTGCCGGTGGAGGATGCGCCCGCGCATGTTGGGCGCGAAGCGGAACAGCTGCTCCAGGATGCGGTCCGCCTCGCGCTCCCGGATGCCGTCCCAGGTCTCGCCGCCGGCGAGGGCGTAGGGGTGGTACTGGCTCCAGAGGTAGCAGACGTGCTTCCCCGCGGGCGCCAGGTCCGGGTCGAACGCGGAGAAGGTCATCGCGATGACCTGCGGCTCCGAGGCGCTCCTTCCGAGCAGGTACTCGGCGTGGGCCTGCCGGACGGTGGTCTCGGACCGCGCGAGGAGCTGGAGCCCCATGTGCCGGTCGACCGGCGCGCCGGTGGGCTCGCCCAGGTACTCGGGGAGCGCCTCGGTGGCGCAGCGGACGGCCATGCCGAACCCGTTGCCCACCCGCGTCGCGGCGACCTCCTCGCGGACCGCCGGAGGCAGGTGCTCGGCGCCGAGCAGCTGGAGCAGCGTGGTGCGGACGTGCGCGCCGGAGACGACCAGGTCCGCCTCCATGCGCTCCCCGCCGGCGAGCGTCAGTCCGCGCACCCGCCCTCCCTCCACGTCGATGCGCTCCACCGGGGTCTCGGTGCGCACCGCGCCTCCGTCCGCGGCAAGACGGCCGGCGAGCGCGCGGGTGAGCATCCCCGAGCCGCCGCGCGGGTGCTTGGCGCCGGTCCGGTGCACCACCGCGTGCCAGCCCACGAACGGGGCCGAG
The DNA here is from genome assembly GCA_963776345.1 of uncultured delta proteobacterium. Taxonomy (GTDB): domain Bacteria; phylum Myxococcota; class Myxococcia; order Myxococcales; family Myxococcaceae; genus RPRB01. Next base: position 42,124 of record CAVZMH010000012.1, read on the forward strand.
GCACGCTCGTCGGGCCCGGGGCCGGATTGCGCGGCGAGCCAGAGCAGCGCGGCCCGCACCGGCGCGGAGCGGAAGCGCCGCTCGATGACGTCGCCGTAGCTCTGGAGGATTTCTTGAAGCCCGGCCGTCACCGGCCGCCGGGGGCCGGGGACGGTGAAGAAGCGGCGGCCCAGCGCCATCGGCGTGGGCGGCTCCTGGAAGAGCTTGAACACCGCCTCCGAGAGCGGGGCCCAGTCCGCCACGAAGCGGCGGTACGCGTCGGCGTCCTCGGCGCTCACCCGGGCGATGGAGGCGCAGGTCCGGTCGAGGTCCCGGTAGAACGCGAGGTGAGGCCCGTCCGGCGTCGGGTAGTACGCCCACGGGTCCATCTCGAGGTACTCGAGCCCGTGCCTCGCGAGCTGCAGCTCCTCGAGGATCGGCGTGGCGTGGATCATGATGTGGGCCGAGCTGCCCACGTCGTAGAGGAAGCCGGGGAACAGCTCCTCGGTGCAGACGGCGCCGCCCACCTGCCGGCTGCGCTCGAGCACCGTGACCCGGTGACCGGCCTTCGCCAGGTAGCAGGCGCAGACCAGCGCGTTGTGCCCCGACCCCACCACCGCCACGTGCCGTGCCCGCGCCATCCGGGCCGGAGACGCTATGACAGCTTCCTCCTCGGAGCATCGGAGCCGCGACCCATGCGGGTGGGCGGCTCGAGTTCGAGCCAGGCGGTGCGGCAGGCGAGGCAGGCGACCTTCCGGCCCTCGGGGAACGTCCGCTCGGTGACGACCTCCACCGCCGGCCCCTCGCCGGGCGGACATCGCGGGCAGCGCGCGCCGGGGGCCCGGACCCGGTAGGCGCGCTCGTAGGGTGGCAGGCGCAGCAGCTTGAACCATTCGACCACCATCTCCTCGGAGAGCTGGACGTGGAGCCCGTGGCGCTCGGGCTGGACCAGGTCGTGGCGGAGCGCGAGCCAGTAGAGCCGCAGGGGCGCGAGGTGGCCGTGCATGCCCCGCTTCCGGAACTCGGCGCCGAGGCGCTTCACCATGGCCAGGAGCTCGCTCCGTTCCATGAGCTGAACATATGTTCAGACGGAGGAAGCGGGCAACCGCCAAGCGCGGGCGAACCCGCCGCTCAGGACGAACCGGGGAAAGGTCAGCCACTGCTCGGCCAGGATGCGGGCGACGACGTCACCCGGTCCGCGGAACGGGTACGGCGGCGTTCCCTCCCGCCGGTGGGTGCGGCCCTGCAGCGCCATCGCCCCGGCCATCGCCACCAGTCCCGCGGCGGCCAGCCAGCTCCGGACGAAGGGCGCGACGAGCACCGCCACCGTCCCCAGCTGGAAGGCGGGCACCGTGAGCGCGTGGACGAGGAGGTTCCGGCGGTCGCGGTGTCCGGCGGGGTAGAGCGACCATTGCCAGGCGAGGAGTGAACCGTCGCGGGCGTCGGTCATCGGCAGGCCCTCCGGGCGCCAGCGTGGCACATCACCGTGCCTGCGGGGGCGTTCCGCTCACCCGGGGGTGCCGAGGTCCACCGGGCGCGTGGCGACCACCTGCCGCGCCCGCTTTCGGCGGCGCGAGCGGAGCACATCGACGATCCGCACCAGGAAGAGCGCTCCGAGGATGGCCGCCCAGGTCATCGGAACGCGCACGTCCAGCTTCACCCTCCAGATGAAGTGGACGACGGCCAGCACCCCCGCCACGTAGGCCAGCCGGTGCAGCGCCTTCCACCGCAGGAACCCGAGCCGCCGGACCGAGGCGTCGGTGCTGGTCCAGACCAGCGGCAGGAGCGTCAGGAAGGCGAGGAAGCCCACCACCATGAACTTCCGCTGCGTCACGTCGCCCCAGAGCACCGACCAGTCGAACTGCTGATCGATGGCCACGTAGGTCGTGAGGTGGAGCGCGGCGTAGAAGGCGGTGAAGAGCCCGAGCATCCGCCGCACGCGAACGGGCCACGCCCAGCCGGTGAGGATCTTCAGCGGGGTGCAGGCGAGCGAGGCGATCAGGAACACCAGCGCCAGGTACCCGAGCTGGTTCAGGCCAATGGCCACCGCGTCCGCCCCGAGCGTCCGGTGCCACGCGCGCCAGCCCAGCACCGCCAGCGGGATCAGCGCCCCGGCGAAGAGGCCGGGCTTCAACCAGGGAAGTGGCGGACTGCGGGGAGCCATCGCTTCAGTAGAGCGTCCGCGGGTCGAGCCCGGCGTAGAGCTTCGCGACCTCGTCGGCGTAGCCGTTGAAGGGCAGCGTCTTGCGCCGGGCGAGCTCGCCGATGCGCCGCTCGGTGGCCTGGCTCCACCGCGGGTGCGAGACGTCGGGGTTCACGTTGGCGTAGAACCCGTACTCCCGCGGGCCCTCGAGCGCCCAGGTGGTCGGAGGCTGCTTCTCCACCAAGCTGATCTTCACGATGCTCTTGATGCCCTTGAAGCCGTACTTCCAGGGCACCACCAGGCGCAGCGGCGCGCCGTTCTGGTTGGGAAGCGCCTTCCCGTAGAGCCCCGCGGCGAGCAGGGTCAGCGGATGGGTCGCCTCGTCCATCCGGAGGCCCTCGACGTACGGCCACTCGAGGATGTGCGTGCGCTGGAGCGGCATCTGCTGCGGATCCAGCAGGGTCTGGAAGGCGACGTACTTCGCCGATCCGAGCGGCTCGACGCGCCGGATGAGGTCGCCGAGCGGGAACCCCAGCCAGGGGATGACCATGCTCCACGCTTCCACGCAGCGCATCCGGTAGACGCGCTCCTCGAGCGGGAACCACTTGAGGAGCTGGTCGATGTCGACGGTGAGCGGGTTCTTGACCAGCCCGTCGACGGTCACGGTCCACGGCCGCGTCCTCAGCGTGCCGGCGTTGGCCGCGGGGTCCGGCTTGTCCGTGCCGAACTCGTAGAAGTTGTTGTACCCGGTGATGTCCTCGTACCGGGTGGGCGTCTCATCCGTGCTGTAGCGGCCGAGAATCTTGAGTTGCGGCGGCTCGGGCGCGGGCTTCCCCTTCGCGCCTGCGGCGCGTGCGAGTCCCGGCCCGCCCTCGGTGAGGGCGACCAGCCCCGCGCCGGTCGCCGCCGCGGTGAGCACGCCCAGGCCGGCGTTCTTCAAGAATTCGCGGCGGCGGAGGTACAGGGGCTCGGGGGTGATCTCGCGGGAGGGAGGCTCGGGGGTCTCGGGCTTGGACATGAACGGGTTCCTCCCCGGTGAGACGCGCCAGGGCACCGGTGGGTTACATCCCGGACGGGCCCGGCGCCACTCACGGCCTCCGGCTTGACGGCCGGCCGTTCCCGGGTGGAAGTGTGGGGCTCCCCCGGGCCACGGGGAGCCGTCCGGGGGATCCCACTCCATGATTCGAACCGTCTCTCTTGCCCTCGGGGTCGCGTTGGTCATGACCGCCTGCCCCGACAACCCTCCGGGCAACCCGAATCCAGGCGGCGGCGACGGGGGCCCGCCACTCCCCTTCATCTCCGATCCGCTCCGGGCCGACGCCGGCTGCGATTGGGCCCAGTGGGGTCAGAACTGGGCCCACACCGGCGTGGCCTGCGTGCCGGCGCAGGGCTTCGGGACGGCGCTGGCGACCGTCACCTTCGACCCCTTCGTGCCACAGGAGATCGACGAGGCCGCCGGGCTGTTCGGCCGCGCCGACCTCTTCGTCCACTACGCCACCCCGATGGTCGTCGGCGACGACCTCTACATGGCGGTGAAGTCCGGCGCGTACGTGAGCTGCACGCCGCCGGGCTCCGGGGTCCCCGCCTCATGCGGCTTCGACGCCTGGAACCAGCAGGTCTGGGCGGTGAAGCATCTCGCCTGGATCTCCGGGTCGTTGACTCCGCAACAGTCGTTCGGCAGCAGCTGGAAGCCACCGCCCTGGCAGGTGGTGGGCGGCTGGGAGCCGGTGTTCCAGCCGGCGGTCTTCGACCAGGGGGTCTGGGTTCCCGCCGCGCAGGGGACGGTGATCCGTCTCGACCGGCAGCTCGAGAATCCCCAGGCGGTGAACCCGTTCTCCGACACCAACGTCAACCGGTACGTCACCGGCCCGCTGGTGGTCGACGTGGACGGAACCCTCCTCTACAACGTGGTCGAGCTCGACCCGCTGATGCCGGAGACCGGCGACGGGCGCGGATACCTGGTGCGCGTCCCGCCCACCGGCCCGCCGACGAAGGTCCTGTACCAGAGCATCGTCAGCGGCGCGCCCGCGGCCACGGACCAGTGCCCGTACTCGTACGCGGCAGGCAACATCCCCGGCCCGTACCCGGCCCCCGGGCCGGTCCCCACCGGTCCCTGCGGCTCGCAGCGGCCCGGGTTCAACTCGGGCCCGGCGATCGGCCCGCGGGGAGTCATCTTCGTGGTGAGCCGGGCGCACTACGCCTCGAACGACTCCTCGCTGGTCGCGCTGAACCCGGACCTCAGCCCGAAGTGGACCTTCCGGATGCGCGAGGTGCTCACGGATGGCTGCGGTGTGCTCGCCAGCTGCCGGTCAGGCGCCCCCCTCGGCGTGGATCCGTCGACCGGGTTGAAGCCCAGCGTGAGGGTGAACGACCAGGCCTCCTCGGTGCCGGTGGCCCTGCCGGACGGCGCGGTGCTGTACGGGGGGTTCACCGGGTACAACGGCTCGCGCGGACATCTGGTGAAGTTGGGCCCTGACGGGAAGCTGATGGGCACCTACGACTTCGGCTGGGACGTGACCCCGGCGGTCTGGGTGCACGGCGGCACGTACTCGATCATCACCAAGGACAATCACTACCTCGCGCCGGACGGCGGCGAGGGTCCGTACGACATCACCCAGCTCTCGCGCGACCTGAAGCCGGAGTGGAAGTTCACCTCCACCGAGACCCGGAGCTGCCAGACCGAGACGGACGGCGGTCTGGCCTGCGTCTCGGACCATCCGGACGGGTTCGAGTGGTGCGTCAACGCGCCGGCGGTCGGCCCGGACGGAACCGTGTACGCCAACAGCGAGGATGGGCGCGTGTACTCCATCCGCCAGGGCGGCACGCTGGTCGAGCAGCGGTTCCTGCTCCAGTCGCTCGGCGCCGCGTACACCCCGATCGCGATCGACTCGAAGGGCCGGGTCTACTCGATGAACGGCGGGGTCATGACCGTCGTCGGGCAGTGAGTCACGCGCCCGCCCACCGGTCGCTCGCACAGCATGCGCCGCCTGGGCCTGTCACGCTCGCGCTGAGCGGCCGGCCGTGCTCAGCGCTCGCGGAAGACGACCACGGGCGTCGTCCCATCGAAGGCGTATCCGCCCTGGACCAGGACGTAGAGTCGGTTGGACCCGTCGTAGCCGATCCCCAGGAGCCCGTACACTCCGGTCAGGAGATGCTCCGTCCAGCCGTCGGCGGGCCGGGCGATCTGGATGCCCCCCGCCGTGGAGACGACGAGGGCGGGCGATGCCCCGGTCACCGACGTCCCGATGCGCAGACCCGACGGGTCGAGCGTTCCGCTGCTCGCCAGGGAGACCGGGGTCCCCCACCCCGAACCATCGCGGCTGGTGAGCTGGAGCTGGCTCCGGGTCCAGTCGTAGGTGAGGAGGGTGAGCGTGTCGCCGGTGCTCGCCAAGAGCCGCTGGAGCCGCGAATCCGGGGTGGGGAGCGGCGCCGGCTCCGCGCTCCAGGCCGTGCTCCGCGAGGCATGCGCCGCCGTGCCCGAGTAGTCTTGGGCGAGGACGTGGACCGTCCCTTCCGGCGAGACTGCGACGAACATCGACTGGAGGCTCGAGGTCACCCCGCCGATCGTCACGCCCGGGTCCTCGGTGACGTACGCGCTCCCGGACCAGCGGACGACCCGGAGACCGGGACCGGTTCCATCCATCGAGACCAGCGCCACCGGGCGTCCCGCCGGGTCGAGGGCGAACGCGTAGGACGAGGCCACCATTCGGGCCAGCTCCTCGGACCTCCAGCTGGCGCCGTCGAACCAGTCGTGCACCACGGCGCTCGTGCTGGTGCCCTGGACGGTGTTGCGGAGGTAGACCAGGTGGGGTCGGAAGGCGCTGTCGAGGCGGAAGTACGGCTGGGCGAACGGCAGCGCGTTCGCCGGAAGGTACGGCAGCCACGCCGGCTGATCCGAGGCCGCCAGCCCCGTGGAGTCCGAGTAGGCGAGCATCCGATCCGTGTCGTCCAGAGCGGCCTCGGAAGCATAGGGGTAGCTCGGCGCCGTGCCGGGAAAATGAACGACCGACGTCTCCCAGGTGCCGGCCCCGGCGGGCGGCAGCGTTGCCACCCCCACCGACGCTCCCGCGGAGCCGAAGCCGCTCGCGCGCGGCTCGACCACGTAGGTGTAGAGGCCGGTCGCGATCCCGACGTCGCCGTACGAGGTGGTGGAGGCCGGCAGGTGGACGAGGTCGGTGGCGAACTGGCCGTTCAGCCCGGCCGCCCGGCGAATCACCACCTCGGTCGCGACGGCCGACTGGTTCTGCCAGGTCAGCTGCACGCTCTCCACGCCCGGGACGGCGGTGAGCGCTGTCGGTGCCCGAAGCCCGACGACGACCGAGTAGACGGTGGCGGTGAAGCCCTGCGTCGCGCCGTCGACCCACCGAAGCCGGTAGGAGTAATTACGGGTCTCCTCCGCCTGGTCGTCGACGTAGCTGGACGCCGGAGGGGCGACGCTGGCGAGCGCCGTCCAGGTCGGGGTCGAGACGCCCAGGTCCGAGCGCTCGATGAGCATGGCGGTCACGTCGGTCCGCGGTTGCCAGCTCAACCGGACCGCGCCCGACGTGCCATCGGCGGTCAGGAGGGTCGGCGGACGCAGCCCCGAGTCGCTGCTCACCTCGGCGGACCAGTCGGACGACTGGTTGCCGAGCGTGTTGCGGACCCGGAAGGCGACGGGGGTGCGCTCGGGCAGGTCCGGGCCGAGGCTGACGGTGGCGCTGGAGACGTAGCCGTTGCCGAAATCCTGCCAGCTCCCGGCGCCGATCTTCGCCTGGACGTCGATGTCCTGCGTCGAGCCGGTGACGGTGAAGGTGAGGTTGTAGGTGCCGTAGAAGTCGGTCTTCTCCACCTTCAGGTCCTGCGGAATCTGCAGGCCGTTCGAGGGCGGGGTGTGCGTCATCGGCGCGGTGAGGTCGAAGTCCACCGTGGCGGCGGAGCAGCCCCCGGACGCCTGCTGCACCACGCTGCCGTGGAACGCGAGCTGGAGGGCGCTGCTGCTGTTCAGCGTTCCGCCTCCGCTCGCCACCTTCACGGTCAGGTGACACCCTCCGCTGGACGTCACCTCGCAGTCCTTCGGCGCGACCGTGAACGTGTTGGCCGAGGTCACCGTTCCCACCAGCCCGGTATCCGTCGGACCGCAGAATCCCGGGAGCTGGAGCGCGTTCTTGCCCGTGACCAGGATCTGCTGCTGCACGTCGGCCGTGCTCGTCGACGTCACCTGCCCGTTCTGCCGGTAGGTGTAGGTCGCGGTGCCGTACCAGGTCCCGGCGAAGCTCGGGGCGTGGTCCTCGGCGAGCTCCTGCGCTCCGGGCCCTGAGCCGCAGCTGGCCGCGACGATGGCCAGCGCGAGCCACCTCCCACCCGTGCGTCGTCTCATCGGCCCCCCTTCCTTCCGCCGGGGGGAGCCTAGCCGGTCGGCGCCGCCGGAGCAGCAGATACGCGGGGGCAGGCGTTCAGGGGAACTCGGCCTCGAGCTTCTCGGCGGTGACGTAGCGCGGCGCGATGTCGACCGGCACCCTGGCGAGCCGCGAGAGCACCCGCTCGGTCTCGGGACGGTTCACCACCAGCCGGTCGAGGAGCGCCTTGGCCCGCGCCTTGTCGCCGGTGGCCTCGATGGTGAGGAGCTCGCGCGCCAGCGCCTCGAACGCCGGGCCCAGCTTCGCGGGGACCAGGGTGAAGCGCCCATCCGGCGAGACCTTGAAGCCGCCGGCGTCGAGCAGCCAGTTCAGCTGCACCGCGGTGCCCTTCCCGTGCGCCTCGTTCAGCCCGAAGCGGATGGACCGGAACATGCCCGCGAGCACCGTCGGGCCGAGCGCCTTCCCCATCTCGGCCGGGAGCTGCCCCTGGTCGACCAGCCGCTGCATCGCCCAGATGCCCACCGCGTCCGCCTTGCACTCCTCGATGGTGCCGTAGACCTCCTGGAGCTCGGCGCGCGGGGTGGTCTCGCGCCCGTTCAAGGTGATCCGCTGCGGTCCGATGCCGTGCACCAGCTCGTGCATCAGGATCTGGGTGAAGAACGGATCGAACTGCACCGACTTCAGCAGCTCCGGCGCGATGGCGATCTTCGCGATCGGGACCAGGGTCTTCTCGAACTTCGCCAGGTCCATGTTCCGGAGCATGATCCGCTTGCTGCCGTGGGCGGCGACGGTGCGCTCGTCGTTCGGCAGGTTGTAGGCGGCGGTCTGGACGCCGCGGTTCCCGTCGCCGGCGGCGAAGAGGCTGTTCACCACCCGGATGGGGGCCAGCGCGCCGATCTTCGGGTTCTTGTACCGGTCGTCCATCGGCAGCGCGTTCTCCAGCGCCTGGAGCTGGCCGGAGAAGCGCTTCAGCTTCTCGGTCTCCTTCGCGTCGACCACGGTGATGTACGCCTCGAATCCCGCCTTCTGGTTGAACCACTCGTCCTCGTAGGTCTCGTACGGGCCGAAGGTCGGGTCGATGGTGGTGTCGAGCTGCATCCAGGCGACGTCCGACTCGGCGTAGTCGTCGTTCAGCAGGGCCGCGGCGCGCTTCTCGAGGAAGCTCCGGAGCGCGGGCTGCTCGGTGGCCGCCGCCGCCTCGCGGAGCAGCGCGGCCGCGCGGGCCAGCTCTCCCTGGTACTCGAGGCTGTAGGGGACGATGGTGAAGCTCCCGCCCGGCGCCCGCCGGATGGTGGTGAAGAAGCCGCTGGCCCGCGCCCGGTCCTCGGGAGAGAGCGTCGACATCCAGCGGGACACCTCGTCCTTGGTCGCGCCGGCCGGATAGAAGTTGCCCGCGGCCGGCTTGGCCGGGACTCCGGGAAGGAACGGTGCATCGTGGGCCAGCCGGTCCCACGGGCCCTGGTTGAGGAGGAAGAAGCGAAGCTGCGCCTGGGCGAGCGGCGACCCGTCCCGCGCCAGCTTCACTGCCCACGCCTCGCTCCCTGCCCATGACTGGCGCAGGAAGAGCGGGTCCATCACCCGTGCGGCCTGCACCAGCCGGGCGAGCGCCTTGCGCTCCGAGGCAGGCAGCCCGGCCACGTCCACCGCGAGCGGCGTGGGGACGAACTGGTCGAGCGAGGCGCGCAGCTCGGGCAGCCCGGGCAAGGGGGCGGCGGAGGCGAGCGAGGCGCCGACGAGGAACGGGAGGAGGAGGGCGGTGCGCATGGGGCGCCCCGCTTACACCGCCGCGGGCCCGTCGTCAGCCCTGACGCCGTGAAATGCCGAGATGCGACAGGACCGAGTCGGCCGCCCGCCGCCCCGAGGTGAGCGCGCCGTCGATGCTGGCGTTGTCGCGGTGGTCGCCGCAGACGGTGATGCCGCTCGGGGTCCGGACCGGGCGCTGCGCCGGCTCGAGCGCCGAGGGAGTTTCAGCGACGCCAGGACCTTCGTCACCCGCTAGAGCGTCAGCGAGGCGGGGCGAGCGGGCCCTTCGGCTCGGCCGCCTTGGGGCGGATGGCGCTCATGGCCAGGCCGATCATCGCCCCCACGTCGCTGAGGTTGGACGGGACGACCAGCGTGTTGGCCGACTTGGCGAGCTTCCCGAACTCGGTGATGTACTGCTCGGCCACGCGCAGCTGGACCGCCTCGAAGCCGCCCGAGGCGTTGATGGCCTCGGCGACGGAGCGGATGCCCTCCCCAGTCGCCCGCGCCACCGCCAGGATGGCCGAGGCCTGACCCTCGGCCTCGTTGATCTGCTGCTGCTTCTTGGCCTCGGACTGCTTGATGACCTGCTGCTTCTGGCCCTCGGCGGAGTTGATGGCCGCGTCCCGCTCGCCCTCGGACTGGAGCACCGTGGCGCGCTTCTCCCGCTCGGCGCGCATCTGCTTCTCCATCGCGGCGATGATGTCCCGGGGCGGGGTGATGTTCTTGATCTCGTAGCGGAGCACCTTCACCCCCCACGCCTCCGACGCCTTGTCCACCTCGGAGACCACCTGGGCGTTGATGTGGCTCCGGACCTCGAAGGTCCTGTCCAGGTCGATCTTGCCCACCTCGCTCCGCAGCGTGGTCTGGGCCAGCTGGGTGATGGCGAAGACGTAATTCGTGATCCCGTAGGAGGCCCGGCGCGGGTCCATCACCTTCATGTAGAGGATGCCGTCCACCCCGACCTGCACGTTGTCCTTGGTGATGCAGACCTGCTCCGGGATGTCGATCGCCTGCTCCTTGAGGGTGTGCCGGTAGCGGATGGCGTCGATGAACGGCACCAGGATGTGAAAGCCGGCCTCGAGCACGCCGCTGAACCGGCCCAGCCGCTCGACCACGAAGGCGTTCTGCTGCGGGACCACCACCGCGGTCTTGAAGAGGATCACCAGGACGAGGATGGCGACCAGGACTCCGACGAACAGCAATGCTTCGGTCATGTGCTTCCTCCGCCGGGCGTCCATCCGCCGCGGCCCTCGGTGCCTCCGACCCATACCGTCAATCCGTCGATGCGATCCACCGGGACGCGCTCACCCACCCGCACCGTCCGGTTCGCCCGCGCGCTCCAGGCGGTCCCGCGCAGCTCGACCTTGCCCAGCTCGCCGGGACGGATCTCCTCGGTGACCAGCGCCCATTCGCCCTTCATCTCCTCCCCCGGGAGCGCCGGCGGGGCGATCCCCAGCCGCTGCATCACTGGACGGCGGAGGACCAGCACCCCCACCACCGACAGGGCGCTGAACAGGAGCCACTGCAGCCACTCCGGTCCGGCGATGTGCAGCACGGTGAGCAGACCCACCACGACGGCCGCAAAGCCGAAGAACACCGCAAAGAACCCGCCCGGGGTGACGAGCTCGAAGATGAGGAGGCCGACCCCGGCCACGAACCACATCCACCAGTACACGGTGCGGCGACGCTAGCACGCGCCGCGAGAACCCCTCGCCACGGATTCACCCGGCGCGTTTGACCTGCCTCGTGCCGTGTCCCTAAACACCCTCCCGGTGCCCAGCGAGCGCGCGCAGGACGAGGGGAAGCTCGAGGGGCTGCACCCGCACTCGCCGAGCACTCCCGGCAGCCCCGACGAGCACGGTCGCCCGCTCAGGGTGGCGGTGGGCGCGCTCTTTCTCATCCTTGCGGTGGCGCTGGCGCTCAACCCCCGCCGCTGCATCGACTTCACCGTCTTCCGCACTGCCGGGGCGCGGCTGCTCGCAGGCACGAGCCTCTACCGGGTCGACGACGGCCCGATGCCGTTCAAGTACGCGCCTCCGGTGGCGGTGCTCTTCGCCCCGCTCGCGCTGCTCCCCCGGACCGTCGGTGCGGTGCTGTGGAACGCGGGCTCGGTCGTCCTGCTGCTGGTGGCGCTCTCGCGACTACGGCGGATCGACCCCGGCCCTCGAGACGCCGACGGCAGCTGGGCGGCGCTCGCCCTGGCCGGCCCGGTGGGCAGCGTCCTCTTCTACGGCCAGGTGGACCTGTGGCTGCTGGGGCTGATCGCCCTCGCCGCGGCGGCGGCCCGCACCCGCCTCGATGGGGGGGCCGCGCTCGGGCTGGCGGTGCTCACCAAGCCCCCCGCGGTGCTCGCCGGGCTGTTCTTCCTCGTCCGGGGCCGGTGGCGGGCGCTGGCCGTCGCCGCCGGGGTCGCGCTGCTCGCCTGCGCCCTGTTCGCGCTCCGCGCCGGTGCGGACGCCTTCCTCGACCAGCTCGGCGCCTGGCGTGCGCTCGTCGAGCGGAGCACCGTGGAGTGGGTCACCGGACCGAACCCGCAGGGGCTCCCCACGATGCTCCTCGACGCCGCGGGCTGGCTCGGTGCACGCCCCGGCGCCGGGACGCTCTGGCTCGCCGAGCTCGCCTCCGCGCTGTTCTTCGCCGCGCTGGTGCTGGCCCTGCGGGACGACGCCGGAGCCGCCTTCCGGATGACCACCCTGGCCGTCGCGATGTGCTCGCCGCTCGCCTGGCGCGCGAACTTCGTGCTCGCCCTGCCCGGAGTGCGGCAGCTGGTGACCCGGGCGAGGGAGGGCGACCGGATCTCGCGCGGGGTGCTCGGGCTGGTGGTCCTGGCCAGCGTCTTCACCTCCGGCGCGCTCCTGGACCGGACGGCGACGGAGCGACTGCTCGCCCTCCGCCCGTGGGGTCTGCTCGGGCTGATGCTGGTGGTCGTGGAGATCTCGGCTCCGCGAGCCCGCGAGGCCGTGCGCGCCGGCACCCCACCCGACTAGAACCCCCGCGACGCGCGGCATGGCCGATCTCCTCACCATCACCCCGCAGGGGCTGTACTGCGCCCGGGGAGGCTTCCACGTCGACCCGTGGGAGCCGGTGCCGCGCGCGGTGCTCACCCACGCCCACGCCGACCATGCGCGCGAGGGCAGCGCCGCCTACCTGTGCGCGGCCCCCGGGCTCCCCGTCGCCCGTCACCGTCTGCCGGGAGCGACCGTCGAGGCCTGGCCGTACGGCGAACGCCATGCCCTCGGTGACGTCCAGCTCTCGTTCCATCCGGCCGGACACGTGCTCGGCTCGGCGCAGCTCCGCGTCGAGGCGGAGGGGGAGGTTTGGGTGGTGAGCGGAGACTACAAGCGCGCGCCGGATCCGACCTGCGCTCCGTTCGAGCCCCTGCGCGCCGACGTCTTCCTCACCGAGGCCACCTTCGGGCTCCCCGTCTTCCGCTGGGAGCCGTCCGACGCGGTCATCGAGGACCTCCTCGGCTGGTGGGAGACGAACCGCGAGGCGGGCCGTGCCTCGCTGGTCTTCTGTCACGTGCTGGGGAAGGCCCAGCGTCTCCTCGGCGAGCTTCTGCTGCGCACCGATCGGCGGGTCTTCGCCCACGGCGCCATCGCCGGGATGAGCGACGTGTACCGCGACGCCGGCGTGCGCCTGCTTCCCCTGGACCGGGTGGCGGACACCGCCAGGGGGAAGGACTTCGCCGGCGAGCTGGTGCTCGCCCCCATCACTGCCCGCGGAACGCCGTGGATGCGGCGCTTCGGCGACGCGGCCATCGCCCTGGTGAGCGGATTCATGCGGGTGCGCGGCGAGCGCCGGCGGAGGAGCGTCGATCGCGGCTTCGCCCTCTCCGACCACGCCGACTGGCCGGCACTCCTGGACACCATCCGGGAGACGGGTGCCGGGCGGGTGCTGGTGACGCACGGGTACGCGGTGCCGCTGGCGCAGCGGCTGCGCGAGCTGGGCATCCAGGCCGAGGCGCTGGAGACGCCGTACGGAACGTGACCAGGAGGAGGCGGTGGCCACGGAGCGCGCGCAATGAGGACCTGGGCCAGGCGCATCGCAGCCCTGGTGCCCGTGCTGGGAGTCACGGCCGCGGTGGTGGCGGTGGTCGACGTCCGCGGGCAGCTCCCGGACCGGCGCACGCCCCGCATCCCCGGGCTCGCGGCGCCGGTGGAGGTCCGCTTCGACGCCCGGGGCATCCCCACGGTCCGCGCCGGCTCGCTCCGGGACGCGCTGCGCGTCGAGGGGTACCTCCAGGCGCGCGAGCGGCTCTTCCAGATGGAGCTCGGCCGCCGCGTCGCGGGCGGCGAGGTCTCGGAGCTGGTGGGGCCCGCCGCGCTCGGGCTCGACCGGCGCCAGCGCGTCTACGGCTTCGCCGGGGTGGCCGAGGAGGCCGTCCGCCGGCTTCCGGCCGAGGAGCGCGACGACGCCCAGGCGCTCGCCGACGGCGTCAACGCCTTCATCGCCACGCACCACGGTCGCTGGGGGCTCGAGTTCCAGTTCCTGGCGCTCGAGCCGCGGCCGTGGACCCCCGCCGACTCCATCCGGGTCCTGCTCCTGATGCACCAGCAGCTCTCCGAGAGCTGGGAGCACGAGCTGGTCTCCGAGGCGCTGTCCGCGCTCCCGCCCGAGCGGCGGAGCTTCCTCCTCCCGGACGTCAGCGCCGACGACGTGCTGGTCGTTCCGGACGCCGAGCCGAGGCCGCCGCCGAGCACCGCCGGTCTGCTCACCCGCGGCGCGCCCCCGGCGCGGCCCGGCGCCGGCGCCCCCGCGGCCCGAGCCGCTGGAGGTCCTCGGCGTCCCGCTCGAGCCGTCGGGGTGGGCCTCGCCGCCCGAGGTGGGGAGCAACGGCTGGGTCATCGCCGGCGCGCACACCGCGCGAGGCAAGCCCATCCTCGCCAACGACCCTCACCTGGGCTTCACCGCGCCCGGCACCTGGTACCCGATGCGCATCGAGCTGCTCGCGCCCGACGGCTCGGTGCAGCGCTGGGTGCAGGGGGTGAGCCTCCCGGGGCTGCCCGGGCTGGTCATCTTCCAGAACGACCGGCTGGCCATCGGCTTCACCAACACCGGCACCGACGTGCAGGACCTCTACCGCGAGCCCGAGGTGGGCCAGCGGGTGGAGCGCATCGCGGTGAAGGGCGCCGCGTCCGAGACGCTCACCGTGTCGCTCGGCCGCCACGGCCCGATGGTGCGGCCCGGCCTCTCCCTCCACTGGGCGGCGCTGGACCCGTCGACGCTGCGGCTGCCGGTCACGAGGATGATGCTGGCCACCGACTGGGCGAGCCTCAACGCGGCGGCGGACGGCTTCCTCGGTCCGGGCCAGAACGTCCTCTACGCGGACGTGGACGGGCACATCGGCTGGCGCGCCGCCGGGGTGCTCCCGCTGCGCGCGGCCGGGGACGACGGGCGCACGCCGCGAGACGGCTCCACGCCGGCGCACGACTGGACGGGCTACCTCCCACCCTCGCGGATGCCGCGGGTGCTCGACCCGCCGTCGGGCCGGGTGGTCACCGCCAACCAGCGCCTCATCGGGACGGCGAGCGGCGTCCACTGGGCCTCGGAATGGGCCTCGCCCACTCGCGCGCGTCGGATCACCGAGCTGGTCTCGAGCGAGGGACACGATGCGCGCTCGGTCCGGGCGATGCAGCTGGACACCGTGGGCATCGTCCATCGCGAGGTGGTGGAGCGGCTCGCCCCGCTGCTCCGCCCGGAGCTGGCCAGGGCATTCGCCGGGTGGGACGGCCGGGCCAGCGCCGACTCGCGCCTGTTCCGTGCGGCCGAGGAGGTGCGCCGCCGGGCCTACGTCGCCGTCGCCGTCGCCGCAGCCGCGCTGCGGGGCGCGGGCCTCACGGCCGAGGACCTCCACTGGTACAACAGCGACCCGACCCTGCTCGCCGGGGTGCGCGCCTCGCCCGAGGGCTGGAGGAGGGCCGGGCTGGGAGACCGGGACGCGGTGCTCGGAGCAGCCGTCCGCGACGTGACGCTCGACGGGCCCGCGTGGGGCGAGCGGAACCGGCTGGAGGTGAAGCATCCATTCGGGCGCTCGGGCGGCGTGCTGGGCTGGCTGTTCAATCCGCCGGCTCCGGCGCTCTCCGGCTGCGACCGGTGCGTCCGGGTGGCAACGCCGCAGTTCGGGCAGAGCATGCGCTTCGTGGTGGACCTCGCCGATCCCGAGGCGACCACGCTGGTGCTGGCGCTCGGCGCCTCGGGCCACGTCTGGAGCCCGAACCGCACGGATCAGCAGCGCGACTGGCTGGAGGGCGATCTCGACGGGCACCGCACCCGGCTGCACGCGCCCTCGGTGGGCGCGCCGATGGTCTTCGCCCCGTGAAGCGGTTCGCGGATCTCTACGAGGCGCTCGACTCGACCACCTCGACCCTGGCCAAGGTGGCCGCGATGGGCCGGTACTTCCGCGAGGCGCCGGCGGGCGACGCCGCGTGGGCGCTGTGGTTCCTCACCGGGCGGCGTCCGAAGCGGCTCCTGGGAGTGCGGGCGCTGGTGGGCTGGACGCTCGAGCTCACCGGGACGCCGGACTGGCTGTTCGCCGAGTGCTACGCGGTGGTGGGCGACCTCGCCGAGTGCATCGCGCTCCTGCTCGACGACGGCACCCGCGTCACCCACCCCGACGAGACGCCGCTGTCGGAGTGGATGGAGCAGCGCATCCTCCCGCTGCGGGGACTCGACGCCGAGGAGCAGCGGGCCCGGGTCACCGGCTGGTGGCGCACGCTCGACCGGCGGGAGCTCTTCCTCCTCAACAAGCTGCTGACCGGCGAGCTCCGGGTGGGGGTCTCGGCGACGCTGGTCCTGCGCGCGCTGGCCGAGGTGGCCCAGCTTCCGCCGGCGCTCCTCGCCCAGCGCACGATGGGCGACTGGACCCCGTCGGCCGAGCTCCTCGAGCGCCTCCTCGCGCGGGAGCACGTGACGGACGACGCGTCACGGCCCTACCCCTTCTTCCTCGCCTCGCCGCTGGAGGACGGGCCGGAGGGCCTGGGCGAACGCGCGGCGTGGCAGGCCGAATGGAAGTGGGACGGCATCCGCGGACAGCTCATCCGGCGCGAGTCCCGCGTGTTCCTCTGGTCGCGGGGCGAGGAGCTGGTCACCGAGCGCTTCCCCGAGGTGGTCGAGGCCGGCGAGACGCTGCCCGACGGCACGGTGCTCGACGGCGAGGTGCTGGCGTACGGCGAGGACCGGCCGCTCCCGTTCGCCCTGCTGCAGACCCGCATCGGGAGGCAGACGCTGACCCCCAAGATCCTCGCCCGGGCGCCGGCGGCGTTCATGGCCTACGACCTGCTCGAGCAGGAGGGGCGCGACCTCCGCGAGCTGCCGCTGTCCGGGCGCCGCGCGCGGCTCGAGGCGCTCCTCGCCGGCCGGCACCGCCGCTTCTTCCTCTCCGAGGTGCTCGCCGACCCGAGCTGGGAGTCGCTGGCAAAGCGGCGGCAGGAGGCGCGGGAACGGAAGGTGGAAGGGCTGATGCTCAAGCGCCTCGACTCGCCATACCGCACCGGCCGCCGACGCGGCGACTGGTGGAAGTGGAAGATCGACCCGTTCCAGGTCGACGCGGTGCTGCTCTACGCGCACCCGGGCAACGGCCGGCGGGCCAACCTCTTCACCGACTACACCTTCGCCGTCTGGGACCAGGGCACGCTGGTCCCGGTGGCCAAGGCATACTCGGGGCTCAGCGACGCGGAGATCCGCGAGCTCGACGGCTGGGTGCGGTCACACACCGTCCAGCGCTTCGGGCCGGTGCGCGCGGTGGAGCCGACCCAGGTCTTCGAGCTGCACTTCGAGGGGATCGCGCGGTCCACGCGGCACAAGTCGGGGGTCGCGGTGCGCTTCCCGCGCATCGCCCGCTGGCGGACCGACAAGCCGGCCAGCGAGGCGGACACGCTGGAGAGTCTGAAACGGATGATCCCCGGGGCGGCGCACCCCGGGGATCGCTGAGCCGCCAGACCCTGCCGCGGGCTCAGTTGATGATGAACAGGTCGAGGCTCACTGCGTTGGAGACGCCCACCTGGTTGAGCGAATCGTTCACGTACACCTTGAGCGTCCCGATGCCCGTGGTGCATCCGGCCGTCTTCAGCGTGCTCGTGTCCCAGGTCGCGTTGATGTAGGGCGGCGAGTCCGGCTGCGGCGTCACGGTGAGGGTCTCCTCGAGGCAGCCGGTGAACGGGGACTGCCACGTCCAGCGGTAGGTCAGGGGAGCCACGCCTCCCTGCGGGAAGGCCTGGAGCGTGACCACGGAGCCAGCCTGCGCCGAGGCAGGGCTCACCGGCTTGGTGATGGTGATGGTCGGATTGGGCGGCGTGGGCTGCACGTCGATGACGATCGACGCCGACCCCTGCCCCCCGAACTGGTCCCGTGCGGTGAAGGTCAGCGTCCGGGGCCCGGCGCTCCCCGCGAAGTAGGTCTGGATGCAGCCCGGGCCGATGAATCCATCGCTCGCGTCGCTGCTGCTCCAGGAGATGTTGTTCGGCGACTGGCAGAGGTCGGAGAGGTTCTGGAACGCCTTGCCCACCACCTGGAAATTGCGGTCCGCGTAGACGGTGTCACCGGCGCCGGGACTCACGATCGAGGCGGCGACCGGGACGTCATTGATGGTCACCTGGACCTGCGCCGAGGTCGTGGCGCCCTGGCTGTCCTTCGCCGTGGCGGTGATCACCTGGGCCCCGATCTTCTTGAAGGCGTAGGTCAGCGACACGCCGGCGCCGAGATTGCCTTCCACGTCCGACTGCCAGGAAATCTGGCAGCAGGCGTTCCCGTCCTCGAGGTCCTTCGCCTGCGCGATGAAGCTCACCCCGGGCACCCCCACCGTCTCGCTGGCATTGTTCGCCGGCGTGGTGATGCGAATCGCCGGCGGATTGTTCTGCTTGCTCAGCGCGGACTTCACCGCGGCCAGCGCGTTGATGACCAGCCCGTCCCCGCCCGGCGTCGAGTCGGCGGTGTTCAGGAGGATGGCGAACACCTGGTCGGCGTTCAGCGAGGGGTCCGCGGCCCAGACCAGCGCGGCGATGCCGGCCGAGAAGGGAGAGGAGAAGCTGGTTCCGCTGTCCCACCGGCCCGCGCTGCCCTGGATGTTCCCCGCGCCGTCCGGATCCGGTCCGACGATGACCGTGAACGGGGCGTAGAAGTCCACCGAGTTGTCCTGGGCCGCCGGAGAGTCGCCGTTGTTGCGGCGCCGCTGGAACCGTCCCCAGTTGCTGCCCGGGTCCGCGTAGCGGGTCCCGTACTTCAGGCCGGCGACGCAGACCACGTCGTCCATCTCACAGGGGAGGTAGACGTCGCTCTCCCAGCAGACGCCGAAGCAGTCCTCGTGGTCGACGTCCGCCCCCTCGTTCCCCGCCGCGGCGAAGACCAGGGCGCCCTGCGCGAAGCGGATCTGCACCGGTCCGAAGGTCTTGCCCCGGATCAAGGTGATGATGTTGTTCAGGGGCACGATCATGAAGCCGAGCACGCCGGGCCACGAGGTGGTCGCGCTGATGTTGATCACCCGGGGGCCTTCCGCCAGGGAGCCGAGGACGTTCATCGCGTAGCCGACGTACTGGAAGACGTCGGGAGAGGGGCTGGGCACCGCGAGGACGTCGGCGATGGGGGCGGCCGTCCCCACCCCGCCGTACTCGTTGTCCAGGATCCCGGCGAGGGTCGACATCACCGCGGTCCCGTGCCAGGGGCAGGGGCTGCTGCCGGTGCAGGTCGCGGGGTTCATCTTCCCCCAGCCGTTGCTCGGCAGCATCCCGGCCGAGACCGGCACGTCCGGGTTCTTCACGAAACCGCCGTCCAGGATCAGCACCTTCACCCTGTTCCCCAGCTTCCCTGCCGCGAGGAGGGCCTGCCACGCCTCGGGCACGTGGTGGATGAGCATGTGCGGCCAGGTGAAGGGATCGGAGCTCACCGAGCTGTCCGGCGGCGCACCCTCGGTGGCGCTCCCCTCCCAGAGGCCCTGCGAGACGAGCAGGGGGTTGATGCCGACGGAGAGGCTCGGGTCGGCCAGCCTCTCCTGGGTGGCCACCGCGAGGAGCTGGGTCACCCGGTCGCTCGAGACCTTGAGATCGCCGCGCGCCTGGGGATCGATGCTCTGCCACTTGGCCCCGAGCCCGGAGACGTCCGCTCCGCTCGGGTCGACGCGCACCAGGTACATCCGGAAGTCGGTGCTCCCGATGGCGTCGAACGCCGCACTGGAGACGACGGTCCCCTTCCAGCGGGCGGCCAGCGCGTCGACCTTCGACTTCTGGTCGGTGACCACCATCAGCTCGTCGAGCACCAGGTCGCTCTTCCCCCCGGGCCCCTGCACCGCGCCCACCGCGCGGTCGGGCCCGCCGTCGATGCCGGCCACGGTGGGCATCGAAGGTGTCACCGTGGGGTCGGTCTGGATCGTCGGGACGGGGGGACGGTTCGAGTTGTTGCTGTTCCCCGGCTGCGTGCAGGCGCACAGCAGCAGGGCCCAGACCACGGTTCGGACGCCTCTCGGGTGCATGACTCCTCCGGTGATGGAGGCCCCGGTGAAGCAGGGCCCGTGCCCGTGAGTGCCGGCGGGATGTTGCGCGGGTGGGATGCCCGTCGGTCACACCTCGGAGCGGGCGGTGTCACACCGCCCGGAGCGGGGTGTCACGGCCCAGCAGCGTGCGCCGTCCGGGGCCGGGCGACCCGCTCCAGGCGCGCGAGCACGGCGGAATCCTCGGCGTCGAGCCGCGGCCGGAGCGGGGCGAGCGCCCGGAGTGCGGCCGCGAGTTCCTTTTCCGGGATCGACGGATGGCCACCGGCCGCGGCCAGGGCATGGGCGAGGAGCGCAGCACGGGCGCGAAGCACGGGGAGCTCCAGGCCGAGCTCGGTCTCGACTGCGCGATCCGGCTCCAGCGCAGCCCGGGCCTCCTCGAGCCCGGCCGTGGCCGCCGCGTGGTCGCCCAGGACGAGGTCCAGCTCGGCACGGGACAGGACCAGGTCGGCCTCGTCGTGCCGCCTCCGGGCGTTGGTGGGCTGCTCGGCGCGCAGCGCCCGGACCTCGGCCAGCGCGGTCTCGAGCAGTTCCCGAGCGTGCGCCGGCGACCGCCCCCGCTCGGCCTCCGCCGCCCGGGCGTGGGCCACGATCCACATCTGCCGCACGACGGCGTCGCGCGGCCGCGAGGTCCGCATCCGTCGGTCCAGGTCGATGGCCTCGAGGCTCGAGCGCCGCGCCTCCTCGAGCATGCCGCTCCGTCGCTCGACGTCCGAGAGCTCGCTCAGCGCCCGGATGAGACCGTCGCCCCAGGTGTCGTTCTCGGGCTGCTCGCGGACCAGCGTCCGGTAGAGCTCCACCGCGCGCTGGCAATCCGGTCGGCCGTGCTCCGGCTGCCCGCGGTCCGCGCTCAGCTGGCAGCGATCGGTGAGCGTCGAGGCGAAGCTGTCCCGCCACAGGCGGTTGGAAGGGTCCCCCGCCGAGAGCTGCTGCCGGGTCCCGACGGCCTCGTCCATCAGGCGGGAGGCCCCGGTCCAGTCGCCGCGCTTCGAGTCCACCGTCGACGTCACGTGCAGCGCTCCGGCGAAGACGACCTGCACCGAGGCGTCTTCGCGCTTCCGTGTTGCGAGATCGCGCCACAGGTCGACCGAACGGGTGAGAGTGGTGTGCGCCTCCTCCAGGCGATCGACCGCTTGAAGCAGATACCCGAGTGAGAGCTCGGCCGCAGCGAGTTCGTGGAGCGTCTCGTCCGACCGGTGCCGCGTGGCGAACGACGCCAGCCGGTCGCGCGCCACGACGAGTCTCTGGAGTGCCGCGTCGGTCTCTCCCCGGCGGTAGAGGATGTTCGAGAGGTTGGCCGAGATCCGGTAGACGTTCTTCTGGACGGCGAAATCGTCCGGCTGCCGGTCAGCCGCCTCCACCGCCAGGTCCAGTGCGCGCTGGCCGGCGGCGCGGGCCGGATCGAGGCGGCCCAGTCCGAGCTCGGAGCTCGCGATCCGGCTCCAGCTGTTGCTCACGGCCCGCAGGCGCTGGGGATCACCGGGCGCCTCGCCCAGCGCCGACTCGCGCAGCTGCAGGGCCCGGCGCTGGAGCGGCAGCGCCCGGGTGTGGTCGCCCCGGTCGCGCGCCACGTCTCCGAGGAGCTCGAGCGCGGCCGCGGCGCGGAGCCGCGCGTCGGCGCCAGGATTCGCCTCCACCGACTGCAGCCGCTGGTAGTACTCCTCCACTCGCTCGCCGGTGCTGGCCAGGAGGTCGAGCCGCCCAAGCGATTGCAGATCGTCGCGGAGCCTGAACACCACGAACTGGACCAGCTCCTCCGCCGCGTCGCGCCGGGTCTCGGCCACGACCCGAAGCGCCTCGGCGCGGCGCTTCTCCTGGACGATCCGGAAGAAGGAGAACGCCCCGCCGGCGAGCAGGACCGCGAGCGACGCCGCGCCCACCCGCACCAGCGTCCGGTGCCGCCGCATCCAGTGGGACACCAGCTCCCGGGGGGTGTAGGCGTGCGCCCGGACCCTCCGGCCGGCGAGGTAGGCCCGGAGCTCCTCGGCCAGCGCCGAGGCGTCGGGGTAGCGGTCGCCGGGGGCGAAGGCCAGGGCGCGGTCCACGATGCTCGCCAGCTCCGGCGGCGCCGCGGGCGTGGTGCTGCGCAGCGGCGGCGGAGGCCCCGAGCGCACCTGCTCGAGGATCTCGACCGCGGAGGCCCCGGAGTACGGCGGGGCGCCGGACACCACGTGGGAGAGCATCGCCCCGAGCGCCCAGACGTCCGAGCGCGCATCCGCCGGCTCCCCGCGCGCCTGCTCCGGGGGCATGTACGCCGGGGTCCCCAGCGTTCCGCCCGCCACTGTCAGACCCGCGGAGTCGCCGGAGGTGCCAGACACCTCGTGACCGGACACGGCGTCGGCGGCACCAGGCCGTCGCTCGGCCGGGTCCGAGATCTCCTTCGCCAGCCCCCAGTCGGCGACCAGCGTCTCGTCGAACTCGCCCAGCAGCACGTTGGACGGCTTGAGGTCCCGGTGGATGACGCCCGAGGCGTGCGCGTACGCCACCGCGTTGCATGCGGCGAGCACGCCGGGCAGGAGCGCGAGCCGCGCCTCGAGGCCGGTCGCCGCGGCGATGGCCCGGTCGAGCGGCAGCCCGGTGCTGCGCTTCATCGCCAGGAAAGGCTCGCCGGTGCTCAGCCGCCCCATCTCGTGTAGGGGCACGATCGCCGGATGCTGCAGGCGCGCCGTGATGCGCCCCTCGCGGAGGAACCGCTCGATGGCCACCGGCTCGGTGCGCTGGAGGATCTTCAGCGCCACCTCGCGCCCGAGCCGCCGGTCGCGCGCCAGGAACACGCGGCTGCTGCCGCCGGAGCCCAGCTCGGGGCCGAGCTCGTAGGTGTCCTCGGGCACCAGCACCAGATCCGAGGCGTCGGCGGGGACCAGCACCTGCCCGGGCGCCTCGGTCACCGCGCTCACGGTGGGTGCCGCGACGGGCTCGACGCGATCCGCGCTCGGCGCTCGGGGTGTGCGCGCTTGGGGCACCTGGGGCCTCGGGACGACCCCCGATGATACGCTCGGCCGGTGGTGGGCAAGTCAAAGAGGGCCTCCGGGGGCCGCTCCACCGCCCCGGAGCTCGCCTCGCAGGAAGAGCGCCGCCCGTTCCGTGTGCAGCAACTGGTCCCGGTGTTCGGTCCGGACGGGCGCCATCCTCCACGGGTCACGCTCCGCCACACCGCGCTGGTGCTCGGACGCGAGCCCGAGGGGGACGGCGTCGCGCTCGACGACGCCGAGGCATCCCGTCGCCACGCGGTGGTGGAACCGTCCTCGGACGGCTGGACGGTCCGCGACCTCGGGAGCCACAATGGGACGTACGTCGACGGGCTGCGATGCGAGACCGGCGCGCTCCACCACGGCTCGGTGCTACGGCTCGGACGCTCCCTGGTGCTCTTCCTGGACCAGTGGGTCCTGCCCGGCGAGCTCCGCGTCCCTGAGACGTCGCTCAGGGGGATGAGCCTCCCGATGCAGCGGGTCCGCCGGGAGATCGCGCAGGTCGCGCCCACCACGGTCCCGGTCCTGGTGCTCGGCGAGACCGGGGTGGGGAAGGAGCTGGTCGCCCGGGAGATTCACCGGCTGAGCCAGCGCACCGGTGAGCTGGTGGCGGTGAACTGCGCGGCCATTCCTGCCTCGCTCGCCGAGGCCGAGCTCTTCGGACATCTGAGCGGTGCGTTCACCGGGGCGACGCAGAGCCGCGACGGGCTGATGGCAGCGGCGAACCGGGGCACGCTCTTCCTCGACGAGATCGGCGAGCTCCCGCCCGAGGTGCAGCCCAAGCTGCTCCGGGCGCTGGCCGAGGGCGAGGTCCGTCCGGTCGGCGGGACCGCCGTGCGGCGCGTCGACGCGCGGATCGTCTCGGCGACGCGCCGGCCGCTGGTGGAGGACGCGCGGAGCGAGGCCTTCCGCGCCGACCTCTATGCCCGGCTCGCGGGCTGGCGCCTGGAGATCCCCCCGCTGCGGGAGAGGAGGGAGGACATCCTCCCGCTGGCGACGCACTTCCTCGCCGCCGCCGGCTCCCGCCTCGGGCTCTCCACGCACGCCGCGGAGGCGCTCTTGCTCCACGGCTACCCCTTCAACGTCCGCGAGCTGGAGCAGGCGATGGCCGCATCGGCGGTCCGGGCCCAGGGCGAGCCGATGCTGCGCCGGAGCCACCTCCCGGCGGAGATCGCCACCGTTCTCGCCCCGCGCCCGGCGGCCAGCGACCCGGAGCCGAAGCGCCCGACCCCCCTCGTGCCCGAGGCGCTGGTGCCGGCCACCGAGACACCGGACCGCGCCGCCCTGGTGCAGATCCTCGAGCACTTCCAGGGGAACGTGGAGCGGACGGCGAGCTACTTCGGGAAGAACCGCAAGCAGATCTACCGCTGGCTCGAGGCGGAGGGCCTCGACCCGACGGACTTCCGCTGAGCCGTGCGCATCGTCGACGCTCACACCCACCTGCTTCCGGACCGGCTGGGCCGCGCCATCCGCGCCTACTTCACCCAGGCGATCCCCCCCGAGTCGTTCCCCTACGCGCCCGAGCCGGTCTCCGCGCGGGCCGCGCTGGCCGAGGCCGGAGTCGCCCGCTGCTGGTCACTGGCCTACGTCCGCCGCCCGGGGTCCGCCCAGGCGCTGAACCGCTGGATGGCCGAGACGTGGGGGACGGACCCCCTGGTCGAGCCCGCCGGCACGGTGCACCCCGGCGACGACGTGGCCGCGGTGGTGGACGAGGCGCTCGGGCTCGACCTCCGACTGTTCAAGCTTCACTGCGCGGTGGGCGGCTTCTCGCTCGACGACGAGCGGCTCGCTCCGCTCTGGGCACGGGTGTCGGACCGCGGCCTCCCGGTGGTGGTGCACCTCGGCCACTCGCCGGCCGGGCCCACCGAGGCGGACGAGCTGGAGACCCTCGACCGGGTGGCGACCGCCTGGCCCGAGGCGCGCATCGTCCTCGCCCACCTCGCCGCGCCCTCCGTCCACGAGGCGCTCGCCGTGCTCCGTCGACACCGCTCGCTCCACGCCGATCTGACCCCGGTGGTGTTCCATCCGGTCCCGGTGGGCCCGGGCGACCTCGCCGGGGTGACGGATAAGATCCTCTTTGGCTCGGACCTCCCGAGCCTGGGGATTCCTTTCGCCGCGGTGGTGGCCCACGTGCGCGGGCTCGGGCTCGGGCCCGACGAGGAGCAAGCGGTCTTCTCGGGAAACGCGGACCGCCTGGTCCCTCCCAGGTGAGCGCACGGACGCGCGGTGTGACCCGTCCGCTCGATGAAGGACGTGCGCGCTGGGCTCCTCCCGGCGAGGCCAACCTCAACCCCGGCTTCAGGCGCCGATGACGGCAAACGAGGGATCACCGCGACTTAGACATTGAAGGTTGCGCCTCGGTTCCGTAAAACGCGCGCGCAAAGTCTGCGTCACCCCCCCCCCGATTGCCAGGCAACGAGATGCCCCTCTTCCCACGCTGGACGAATACGGTCTCACGCCTCAGCGGCGTCATCCTGCTGGCGCTCCCCGCGGTCGCCATTGCCGGGCTGATGATCGTGGTCCGGTCGACCTGGGGGACCAAGCAGGACCGCGAGGTCGTCCAGCCCATCGAGTTCGACCACCGGCACCACGTGGGTGACGAGGGCATCGACTGCCGGTACTGCCACTACACGGTGGAGAAGAGCCCGTACCCCGGCATGCCCTCGACCACCATCTGCATGAGCTGCCACGCGCAGGTGTGGAACAAGAGCCCGCTCCTGTCGCTGGTGCGGGAGCACTACTTCAAGGACCGGCCCATCCCCTGGAACTCGGTCCACAACCTCCCCGACTACGTCTACTTCAACCACGCGATCCACGTGAACAAGGGCGTGGGCTGCGTGACCTGCCACGGCCGGGTGGATCAGATGGCGCTGGTCAACCAGGCGGCGCCGCTCTCCATGGGCTGGTGCGTCGACTGCCACCGCAACCCCGAGCCGCAGCTCCGTCCGGTGGAGTTCATCACCAGCATGACCTGGACACCGGATCCGTCGGTCGACCGGCAGCGCCTCGGGGCGCAGCTGGCCCAGCAGTACAACGTCCACACGCGGATCTCCTGCGACACATGCCACCGATGACCACTCCCCGGTTCCCGCTGCCCGTGCTCGGCACCAGCGTCCGGCCCGAGCCCACGGCCGTCGAGCTCCCGGACGAGGCGAGCCTCGCCCCGGGACGCGAGCCCGGCTCCGAGCACGGCTATGGACGCACCTACTGGCGGAGCGTGGAGGAGGAGCTCCACGGCGAGGCCGCGCTGCCCCACCGCGACCAGGAGTTCCCGCCCGGCGCCTTCGACGCCCCGAAGGGCTTCGCCCGGCGCGACTTCCTCCAGCTGATGGGCGCCTCGGTGGCGCTGGCGGGGCTCACCGCCTGCACCGAGAAGCCGGTGGAGAAGATCCTCGCCTACACCAAGGCCCCGGACGGGATGGTCCCCGGCAACCCGCTGCACTACGCCACCGCGCTGATGCACGACGGGCTGGCGGCGGGCATCCTGGCCACGAGCTGGGAGGGCCGGCCGGTGAAGGTGGAGGGCAACCCCACCCACCCGGTGTCCCGCGGCGCCACCGGTCCGCACGCCCAGGCCGAGCTGGCCACGCTCTACGATCCGTTCCGTGCCCGGGTGCTGAAGGAGCGCGGCGCCGGCCGGAGCTGGCGCGGGTTCCGCGAGGCGATGCGCCAGCGGTCGGCGGCCTGGGAGAAGGACGGCGGCGCGGGACTGCGGTTCCTCCTGGCCCCGAGCAGCTCGCTGCTCACGGCCTCGCTCCGGGACGCCGTCACCCAGCGCTTCCCCAAGGCGAGGTTCCACGCCTGGAGCGCCACCCCGCGGGACTCGGTCTACGAGGGGACGACGCTCGCCTTCGGCAAGGCGCTCGAGCCGCACCACGTCCTGGAGAAGGCCGACGTCATCCTCTCGCTGGACGCCGACTTCCTCGAGGCCCGGGCCGACACCGTCGACCAGAACCTCGGCTTCGCCAACCGCCGCGACCCCCAGCACCCGCAGGGCATGAACCGCCTCTACGTGGTCGAGCCCCGGTTCAGCATCACCGGCGGCATGGCCGACCACCGGCTGCGGCTCCGGAGCGCGGACATCGAGGGCTTCGCCCTCGCCCTGGCCGCCGAGCTGGGCAAGACGGTTCCCGCGCTCGCGGGCTACCGGAGCCCGGCCGGCATCAGCGGCGAGCGGGCGAAGTTCATCTCCGCCGTGGCGAAGGACCTGGCCGGGAGGCGCGGCACCTCGCTGGTCATCGCCGGCGAGCGCCAGACCGCGGTCACCCATGCGGTCGCCCACGCCATCAACGCGGGCCTGGGGAACCTGGGCGCCACCGTCACCTTCACCGAGCCGGCGGTGCTGGACACCGCCACCGGCCGCGCCGGCTGGCAGCCGCTGGTCGAGGAGCTCCGGGCGGGCAAGGTGGACACGCTGGTCATCACCGCCTGGAACCCGGTGTTCACCGCGCCGGGGGACGTGGACCTGGCGGGCTTCCTCAAGAAGGTCCCCAACGCCATCTACCTCGGCCTCCACGACGACGAGACCTCCCGCGCCGTCAACTGGTTCCTCCCGGCCGCGCACCCCTTCGAGAGCTGGGGCGACGCGCGGAGCCGCGAGGGGACGCTGTCCATCGTCCAGCCGCTCATCCAGCCGCTGTTCGGGGGAGTCTCCGAGGCCGAGCTGCTCGGCGCGTTCCTCACCGACGAGACCAAGCCGTACGACCGGCTCAAGGCGCTGCACGCCTCGCGGGCCAAGGGCGACTTCGACAGCGAGTGGGAGACCTGGCTGGCCAGCGGCGTGGTGCCCGGCACCGCCAGCGCCGCGGTCACGCCCACCCTCCAGGCCGACAAGGTGCGCGCGGCCATCGCGCAGTTCCGTCCGGCTCCGGGCGGCCTCGCGCTGGAGCTGGTGCACGACTACAAGATCCTCGACGGCCGCTATGCCCTGAACAGCTGGCTCCAGGAGCTGCCGGACCCGATCACCAAGATGACCTGGGACAACGTCGCCCAGGTCGGGCCGGGGCTGGCGAAGGCGATGGGCATCGAGAACGGAGATCTCTTGCTGCTCACCCTCTCCGGCCGCTCGGTGCAGGTGCCGGCGTGGGTGCAGCCCGGCCACTCCGACGAGGCGGTCACCGTCTCCATCGGCTACGGCCGGAAGCAGCAGACCCTCGGGGTGAAGGACGCCGACGAGCCGGTGGTGGTGGGCCACGACGTCTACCCGCTGCGGAGCGCGGCCCGCCCCTGGTTCGCCACCGGTCTGGAGGTGAAGAAGGTCGGCCGGAGCTACCCGCTGAGCCACACCCAGGTGCACAACAGCACCGAGGGCCGGCCCATCGCGCTGATGCAGAGCATCGAGGAGTTCGAGAAGCACCCCGAGGCCCCCGAGCTCCGGCCCCCGGTGAAGCTCGCCGGCGGGAAGGAGCTGGAGGGAAGCACCCTCGCCTCGGTGCAGGTGGCGGTCGACTACTCCAAGCAGCAGTACAAGTGGGCCATGGCGGTGGACATGAGCCGCTGCACCGGGTGCAGCGCCTGCGTCGTCGCCTGCCAGGCCGAGAACAACATCCCAGTCGTGGGCAAGGTCCAGGTCGGCCGGGGCCGCGAGATGCACTGGATCCGCATGGACCGGTACTACTCGGGGCCGGCGGAGTCACCGGAGATGGTGAGCCAGCCCATGTTCTGCCAGCACTGCGAGACCGCGCCCTGCGAGTACGTGTGCCCGGTGAACGCCACCGTCCACTCGGACGAGGGTCTGAACGACATGGTCTACAACCGGTGCATCGGCACCCGGTACTGCTCGAACAACTGCCCCTACAAGGTCCGGCACTTCAACTATCTGCACTGGACGCAGGACAAGAGCCAGGTGGAGAAGATGCTGATGAACCCGGACGTCACGGTCCGGGCCCGCGGGGTGATGGAGAAGTGCACCTACTGCGTGCAGCGGATCGAGCGGACCCGCATCGCCTCCCGGATCGAGAACCGGGCCATCGGTGACGGCGAGCTGAGGACCGCCTGTCAGCAAGTGTGCCCGACCAACGCGCTGACCTTCGGCTCGCTGCACGATCCGAAGAGCAAGGTCAGCCAGCGCCACGCCGACCCGCGCCGCTTCGACGTGCTCCACGAGCTGAATACCCGGCCTCGAACCGTGTACCTGACCAAGATCAAGAACCCCAACCCGGAGCTGGGCTGATGGCCGCCGAACACGCCGCCGCGGCCGACGCCGCCGACTCGCTCGACACCGCGCCCCTGCTGCTGGGGAAGCAGGACAACACCACCCTCACCGGCAACCTCCTGGCGCACGTCTGGGCACGCCCGGACAAGGGCTGGCTGCTCGCCTTCCTCATCGCGCTCTCCGGGAGCGGGGCGCTGGCGCTGGCGATCACCGTCACCCTGGTGGAGGGCATCGGCGCCTGGGGGAACAACATCCCCGTCGGCTGGGCCTTCGACATCACCAACTTCGTCTGGTGGATCGGCATCGGCCACGCCGGGACGCTGATCAGCGCGATCCTCTTCCTCTTCCAGCAGAGGTGGCGGACGGCCATCAACCGCTTCAGCGAGGCGATGACCATCTTCGCCGTGATGTGCGCGGGCCTCTTCCCTTTATTGCATACGGGCCGGCCCTGGTTCGCCTACTTCATGTTCCCGTACCCGAGCACGCTGCAGATGTGGCCGCAGTTCAAGAGCCCGCTCATCTGGGACGTGTTCGCGGTGTCGACCTACTTCACCGTGTCGCTGCTCTTCTGGTACCTGGGGCTCATCCCGGACCTGGCCTCGCTGCGCGACGCGAGCAAGAGCACCCTCCAGCGGAAGGTCTACGGCCTCTTCGCCCTCGGCTGGCGGGGCTCGGGACGCCACTGGCACAACTACAAGGTCGGGTATCTCCTGCTGGCCGGGCTCTCCACCCCGCTGGTGGTGAGCGTGCACACCATCGTGTCCTTCGACTTCGCGGTGTCGCTCATCCCGGGCTGGCACACCACCATCTTCCCGCCCTACTTCGTGGCCGGCGCGGTGTTCTCCGGCTTCGCCATGGTGATGTCCTGGATGGTGCCGGCCCGGCACTTCCTGGGCCTGAAGCACGTCATCACCATGAGGCACCTGGAAAACATGAACAAGATCATCCTCGCGACGGGGATGCTCGTGTCCTACGGGTACCTGATGGAGCACTTCATCGCCTGGTACTCGGGGAACCAGTTCGAGTGGTTCGTGTTCTTCAACCGCGCCACCGGCCCGTACCGCGGCGTGTATTACTTGATGCTGTTCTGCAACGTGCTCACCCCGCAGATCTTCTGGTTCAAGTGGGCCCGCACGTCGATCCCGGTGATGTTCATCGCCAGCATCCTGGTGAACGTCGGGATGTGGTGCGAGCGGTTCGTGATCATCGTCACCTCGCTCCACCGCGACTTCCTGCCCGCCTCCTGGGACATGTACTACCCGACCTGGGTGGACATCACCCTCCTCCTGGGGACCATCGGCTTCTTCAGCACGCTGTTCCTCCTCTTCCTCAAGTTCATCCCTGCCGTCGCGGTGAGCGAGGTGAAGGAGCTCAACGAGGAGCTCCAGCACCGCCCCGCGCCGATCACGGTGGTCACCGGAGCCTGATCGATGGAACACGCCGCGGAACACGCTGCACCGGTCGGCAAGACCTTCGTCCTCGGACGCTTCCCCACCGGCGAGGCGCTGGTGGACGCCTGCTACAAGGTCCGGGAGAAGGGCTTCGACGGGATCGACACCCACTCGCCGTACCCGCTGCACGGCGGTGACGAGGCGCTGGGGCTCGGCCAGAGCCGGGTTCCCCGCATCGCGCTCACCGGCGGGCTCACCGGGATGTTCGGCGGGTATCTGATGATGGTCTACATGAACAGCATCAACTGGCCGCTCAACGTGGCCGGCCGCCCGGCGCACGCTCCACCCTCGTTCATCCCCATCACCTTCGAGACCACGGTGCTGCTCGCCTCGCTGAGCATCTTCTTCGGGCTGCTGGCCTTGATGCGGCTGCCCCAGCCGTACCACGCGGTCTTCGAGCACGAGGAGTTCCGCAGCGCGGTGAACGACGGCTTCTGGCTCAGCGTGGCGTTGCCCCCGGGCAGCGACGGCAAGGACGCCAGCGCGCTCCTCCAGCAGCTGGGGGCCAAGGAGATCAGCACCGTGCAGGAGTCGATGGAATGAGACCGGTCCTCTTCCTCCTCGGTCTGGGCGTGCTCTCCGGCTGCAGCTGTGCCGGGACGCGGGCCAGCGACGTGCTCCAGCGCATGGAGAGCCAGGACAAGATCCTGCCCTACAGCGCCAACGAGCTCTTCGCCGACGGGCGCGGGATGCGCACCCCGCCCGAGGGCACCATCTCCCGCGAGGCGGTGGTGGGCGCCCCGGGCATCAGCACCGGCATGGTGAACGGCCAGCTGGTCACGCAGATCCCCATCCCGGTCACCGCCGAGCTCCTGGCCCGCGGCCGCCACCGCTACGAGATCGTCTGCTCCAACTGCCACGGCCTGGTGGGCAACGGGGACAGCATGGTGGCGGACAACATGGCCACCCGGCTCCCACCCTCGCTGGTGGCGCTCGCTTTCCGCCCGGCGGGCTTCTTCTACCAGGCCATCACCCAGGGCTACGGGCTGATGCCCTCGTTCTCTGGGGAGATTCCCACCGACGAGCGCTGGGCGGTGGTGGCCTACGTGCAGGCGCTGCAGCTCAGCCAGAACGCGCCGGTCAACACGCTGCCCGCAGACGTGCAGCGCCGGCTCCGGGAGGGGCAGACATGGTCGAGGTAGGGCCCACCACCATCACCCAGGACCGGCTGAAGGCCGGCGGGCGGACCTTCACCCTCGCCGCCGGGCTCGGTGTCGCGGGCCTGGTCGCCACCGCCATCGGCTACGCGGTGGGCGGCGCCGAGCGTCCGGTCATCCTCGCCGGCTACCTGGTGGCCTTCGCCTACTGGCTGGGCATCGCCATCGCGGCGAGCATCTGGAACGCCATCTTCCATGCCTCGGCCGCGCGGTGGATGACCGTCTTCCGGCGGGTCTTCGAGTCGATGGGCGCGGCGATCCCGGTCTTCGTCGTCCTCTTCCTGCCCATCGCCCTGGGGATGCCGGTGCTGTTCCCCTGGGTGAATCCGTCGAACAAGATGAGCCACGAGCAGCTGGAGCTGCTCACCCACAAGGCGGCCTGGCTGAACGTGCCCGGGTTCCTGGTGCGGGCGGTCATCTACTTCGCCATCTGGGTGGTGGTGAACCAGCTGCTCCGTGGCTGGTCGCTGCGCCAGGATGCCGAGGGCGGCCTCGAGCCGACCAAGCGCATGCGCCGCTACGGCTCGGGCGCGCTGCCGTTCCTCGGGCTGTCGATCACCTTCGCCGGGTTCGACTGGCTGATGTCGGTGGACCCGTTCTGGTTCTCCACCATCTTCGGCGCGTACTACTTCGCGGGCAGCTTCCTCTCCTGCATCGCGCTCCTGACGGTCATCGCCGTCCGGACCCGGAACGAGCAGCGGCAGTTCGGCGGGCTGGTCACCCGGCACCACACCCACAACCTGGGCAAGCTGATGCTGGCCTTCACCGCCTTCTGGACCTACATCGCCTTCAGCCAGTTCATGCTCATCTGGATCGCCAACCTCCCCGAGGAGGCGGCCTGGTACGTGGTGCGGATGCGGGGCGGCTGGCAGGGCGTGGGCATCTTCCTGATCGTCACCCACTTCATCATCCCCTTCTTCACGCTCCTCTCCCGGGGCCTGAAGTTCAACCCCCGGGGCCTGGCCTTCGTGGCGGTGTGGATCCTGGTGGTCCACTGGGTCGACCTCACCTGGCTGGTGATGCCCGCGCTCCACCCCGAGGGCTTCTACGTCCACTGGACGGCCATCCCCGCGATGATCGGCGTCGGGGGCGTGGCGATCGCCTTCGCCCGGTGGCGCGCCGCGGGCCACTTCACCCTCCCGGTCAAGGACCCGTACCTGACCGACTCGCTGAGGTATTCGCAGGCATGAGCACCACCGCACACAGCCAGCATCCACCGGGGGCGCACGACTCCTCCGAGCAGATGAACTGGGGCTGGATCATCGGCGTCGGCGCCGGGTCGATGATCATCTTCGCCCTGGCCACCGTCTGGTCGACGCACATCCTCAACTCCACCCGGGCCGAGCTCCAGCCGGGCGGCCCGCCCCCCTTGCCCAAGCAGGTGGACCAGTACGAGGTGGGCATCGTGAACCAGCGGGTGTTCTCGCTGGACCAGCGGGCGGCGCAGAAGCGGCTCCAGCAGATGGAGCGGCTCCGCAGCTATGGCTGGGTGGATCGCGAGACCGGCGTGGCGCACATCCCCGTCGACGAGGCGATGAAGATGTACCTCGCCGACCAGGCGAAGAAGGGCGGCCAGCAGAAGTGAGACGGTCGCAGCACCACCTGGTCGCGCTCCTGTCCGCGCTCCTCCCGTTCGCGGCCGGGGCCCAGGTGAACGTGCCTGCCCCGATGCAGGGTGTGGACGTGATCGAGCAGCTCGGAGACCGGGTGCCCGAGGACGGGCGGCTCATCGACTCGGAGGGGCAGCCCTTCCGGCTCGCGGACGAGCTGCACCAGGGAAAGCCCGTGGTGCTGGCGCTGGTCTACTACCGCTGCCCGCAGCTCTGCAGCCTGACGCTCTCCAGCCTGACCCGCACGCTCCGCGACTCGGGGATGAAGCTGGGCCGCGACTACCGGGCGGTGGTGGTGAGCATCGACCCCGCCGAGACGTCGCGGGACTCTGCCGAGTCGAAGCGTGGCCACATGCAGGCGCTGGGCGTCTCGCCCACCACGCCGGACTGGCGGTTCGCCACCGCCGCCGAGCCCGAGATCCGGGCGCTGGCGAAGGCCACCGGCTTCCTCTACAAGTACGACCCCCCGACGAAGCAGTTCGCGCACCCGTCGGTCGCCTTCGTCCTCTCCGAGGACGGGCGCCTCTCGCGCTACCTGTACGGGATCGAGTACCCGGCGCGCGACATGAAGCTGGCCCTGGTCGAGGCCGGCAAGGGCAAGGTCGGCACCGCGTTCGATCGCGTGCTGCTCACCTGCTTCAAGTACGACCCGGCGAAGCGCAGTTATGGCCCATACGTGCTGGCCTTCATCCGCATCGGGGCCCTCCTGGTCTTCGCCGCGCTGGTGGCCTTACTGACGGTGCTCTGGAGGCATGACTTGAAGCTGAAGAAGCGGCGGGGTGCGACGGCATGAACGAGATCATGAGGCGCTTGCTGTTCCTCCCCGAGCAAGCCTCGACCTTCGCCCTGGACGTCGACCACCTGCACTACTTCGTGATCATCGTGACGATGGTCTCGAGCCTCGGCGTCGGGCTGGTCGCCCTGGCGTTCTTCTGGAAGTACCGCCGCCAGCCGGAGAACGAGTACCAGTCCACGCCCGACATCCAGCCCACCGCGATGTTCGAGGTGGTGGCGATCAGCGTGCCGCTGGCGTTCTTCCTGGTGTGGTTCGCGATCGGCTTCCGGGACTTCGTGAAGCTCTCCTCGCCGCCGCCGGACGCGATGGACGTCTACGTGATGGGCAAGCAGTGGATGTGGAAGTTCGCGTACCCCGAGGGCCCGAACTCCATCGGCGTGCTCCACGTGCCGGCCAACCGTCCGGTGCGGCTGCTGATCACCTCGCGGGACGTCATCCACTCGGTGTTCATCCCCGCCTTCCGGGTAAAGATGGACGCCCAGCCCGGCCGGTACACCGAGACCTGGTTCATCGCCACCAAGCCGGGGCGGTACCAGCTGCTCTGCACCGAGTACTGCGGCGCCCAGCACAGCAAGATGTGGGGCGAGGTCGTGGTGATGGCCCCCGAGGCCTTCGACGAGTGGATCAAGGAGCAGCAGCGCGGCCTGGTGTCCCGCCAGGACGTGCTGGCCGACGAGAGCCAGGTCAGCCAGCAGGGCAGCCTCGCCCAGTGGGGCAAGCAGGTGGCCATCTACCAGGGCTGCCTCCGCTGCCACAACGTGAGCGGCCCCGAGCCCGCCACCGGCCCGAGCTGGGTGGACCTCTACCAGCAGCCCACCAAGCTGGCGGACGGGCGGGAGATCATCGCCGACGAGGCGTACCTCACCGAGTCGATGATGGAGCCCACGGCGAAGATCGTCGCCGGCTACCAGCCACTGATGCCGAACTACCAGGGGAAGCTGAGCGGCCCCGAGGCGGCGGCCATCGTGGAGTACATCAAGAGCCTCCGGTCCGACCGCACCGTGCAGGCCACCGGAGGTGAGGAATGACCGCGCCGATCTCCACCGCCGCCGTCCCGCCCGCGGGCGCGGTGTTCCCCAAGAAGCACTACCTGAACGACGGCACCACCATCCGCTCGTGGCTCCTCACCGTGGACCACAAGCGGATCGCCATCATGTACCTGGTGGGGGTGCTCATCGCCCTGCTCCTGGGCGGCATCTTCGCCATGGTCCTCCGGCTGGAGCTGCTCACCCCGGGGCCGACCATCATCGAGGCGCTGACCTACAACCGGATGTTCACCCTGCACGGCCTGGTCATGATCTTCATGTTCATGATCCCGGCCATCCCGGGCGTGTTCGGGAACTTCTTCCTCCCGATCATGCTGGGGGCGAAGGACGTGGCGTTCCCCAAGTGGAACCTGACCTCGTACTACGTCTACCT
Organism: uncultured delta proteobacterium; assembly: GCA_963776345.1. GTDB lineage: Bacteria > Myxococcota > Myxococcia > Myxococcales > Myxococcaceae > RPRB01. Next base: position 77,361 of record CAVZMH010000012.1, read on the forward strand.
GGCCGGCTCGACGCTGATGCTCTGGGGGCTGATCACCGGCGGCGCGGACACCGGCTGGACCTTCTACGCGCCGTACAGCACCACCACCACCACCAACATCGCGCCGGTGATGCTGGGGGTGTTCGTCATCGGGTTCAGCTCCATCCTCACCGGGCTGAACTTCATCGTCACCATCCACACCCTCCGCGCGCCGGGCGTGACCTGGTTCAAGATGCCCCTGTTCGTCTGGGCGGTCTACGCCACCAGCGTCATCCAGGTGCTGGCCACTCCGGTGCTGGGGCTCACCACGCTGCTGGTCGCCGCCGAGCACACCTTCGGCTTCGGCTTCTTCGATCCGGCGCGGGGCGGTGACCCGATCCTCTTCCAGCACCTGTTCTGGTTCTACAGCCACCCGGCGGTGTACATCATGGTGCTGCCGGCGATGGGCGTGATCAGCGAGTGCATCTGCGCCTACGCCCGGAAGAACATCTTCGGCTACAAGATGATCGCCATGAGCTCACTGGGCATCGCCTTCGTGGGCTTCTTCGCCTGGGGACACCACCTCTTCACCTCGGGCCAGAGCGCCTTCGACGCCGGGGCCTTCGGGGCGATCTCCATGCTGGTGGGCGTGTTCACCGCGATCAAGGTCTTCAACTGGGTGGCCACGCTCTACAAGGGCTCGATCGCCTTCACCGCGCCCTTCGTCTACATCTGCGGCTTCCTCTTCTTCCTGGTGTTCGGCGGGATGACCGGCGTGGCGCTGGCCACCGTGTCGCTCGACGTGCACTGGCAGGACACCTACTTCGTGGTGGCCCACTTCCACTTCATCATGGTGGGGGCGGTGATCATGGGCTTCCTCGCCGCGCTCCATTACTGGTTCCCGAAGATGTTCGGCCGGAAGTACCCGGAGAACTGGGCGCTCCTGGCGGCGGGGCTCATCGTCCTCGGCTTCAACGCCACCTTCATCCCCCAGTTCCTCCTGGGGAACGCGGGCATGCCCCGGCGCTACTACGAGTACCCGGAGCGCTTCGCCGCGCTGAACGTGGCCTCCACCGCCGGCGCCTCGCTGCTCGCCTTCGGGTTCATCATCATCGCCATCTACCTGGCCATCGCCCTGAAGTACGGCCAGGTGGCGGGCCGGAACCCCTGGGGCAGCCGCGGCTACGAGTGGGACGTGCCCTCGCCGCCGCCCACCGAGAACTTCGACCACGTCCCCGACCACACCCGGGGGCCGCACGAGTACCAGGACTTCGCGGAGGAGTTCGCCAAGGTGGGCCATGCAAGCTAGCGCCACGGCGCGGAAGATGACGGCGGAGGGCTGGCTGGAGCCGCCTCCGGTCCCGCATCACTACGAGAGCCTCGAGAACCACCACAGCGCCGTCCGCTTCGGCATGTGGCTGTTCCTCGGGACCGAGGTGCTGCTCTTCGCCGGCATCTTCGTGGGCTACTTCGTCTTCCGGACCTACTTCCCGGAGTCGTTCGAGCAGGCAGGGCGGCACCTCAGCCTGTTCCTGGGGACGCTGAACACGTTCCTGCTGCTCACCTCGAGCCTCACCGTGGCCCTGGCGCACCACAACGCCGAGCACGGGAAGAACCGGAACGCCTTCTGGCTCCTGATGACCTCGGTGGCCATGGGCGCCGGGTTCCTCTGCATCAAGGCCATCGAGTACCACACGAAGTTCGTGGAGGGCGCCCTGCCCGGGAGGTTCTTCCGCTTCTCCGAGGTCAACGCTCCGGGCGGGCCGATCTTCTACGTGGTCTACTTCTTCTCCACCGGGCTGCACGCGATGCACGTCATCGTGGGGATGAGCCTGCTCACCTGGGTGGCCATCCGCTGCTGGCGCAAGGAGTTCTCGCCGACGTACTACGCCCCGGTGGAGAACGCCGGGCTCTACTGGCACCTGGTCGATCTCGTCTGGATCTTCCTCTACCCTCTGCTCTACCTGGTCTGACCCATGGCCTCGACCACCACCACCGCCGGCGCGCCGGCGCACGCGAACAAGGAATTCGGACCCGGGAAGCTGATCCTCAACTGGCTCGTGCTGTGCGGGTTGACCGCCGCGACCTTCGGGGTGTCTCAGCTCCAGATGAGCATCAACTCCCACCTGGCGGCGGCCCTCTGCATCGCCACGGTGAAGGTGACGCTGGTGGTGCTGTTCTTCATGCACCTCTGGCACGGCGAGGGCAGCAACCGCATCGTCTTCGTCGTCTCCTTCGTCTTCCTCCTGGTGCTGATGTTCTTCGTGATGGCGGACGTGTCCACCCGCTTCACGCTCGCCAACTCCCGCATCCCGCCGATGCCCAGGGTGGACCAGAAGCTGATGCCCACCGGGATCCCGCCCGGGATGAGCCACGGACCGCAGCGCACCCCGGGCGAGGCCGGACACCAGTGAGCGTCCGGCGCCGGGCCCTCTCCACCTCGGCGCTGTTCCGCACCGCCCTCGTCGTCCTCGTCCTGGCGCTCGCCGGCTGCGTGCACGGCGCCGGCGCGGGGGGCGATCCGGGCAGCGGCATCCGTTTCCTCTCCGACGACTTCTCGGGCGCGCTCGCCCGGGCGCGGGCCGAGGGGAAGCCGCTCTTCGTCGACGCCTGGGCCCCGTGGTGCCACAGCTGCGTGAGCATGAAGTCGTACGTCTTCCCGGACGGGGTGCTCTCCTCCGTGGCCGACCGGTACGTCTGGCTCGAGATGGACACCGAGAAGGCCGCCAACCGGGCCTTCGTGGAACAGTTCCCGGCCGAGGCCTTGCCCACGCTCCTGGTCATCGACCCGCGGACCGGGCAGGCGGTCCGCCGGTGGATGGGAAGCGCCACCGCCGTCGAGCTCGCCGCGCGCCTCCGCTCCACCGCGCTGGCGCTCACCCCGGGAGCGCCCGGGACGCCCGGACAGGCGGCGCTGGCCCGGGCGAGCGCGGCCGACGCCCGGGGAGACCACGCCGGCGCGACCGAGGCCCTGCAGGCGGCGCTCGCCGCGACGCAGCCACGCTCGCTGGACCATGGGCAGGCGGTGGAGGGGCTGGTGCTGCGGCTGGCGCAGGATGGCGACCCGGCGGCCTGCGTGCAGCTCGCCCGCGAGGAGCTGGGCCACGTCGCGCCGGGGACCGCGCTCGCCACCCTCGTCTCCACCGGACTGTCCTGCGCGCTCGAGCTCCCGGAGGAAGACCCAGGGCGGAGAGCCGCGCTCGGCGCGCTCGAGGGCCGGGTGGCGTCCCTGGCCCGGGATCCCTCCGTGGTCCTGATGTCGGACGACCGCTCGAGCCTGTTCGAGACCGAGGAGGGCGCCCGGCGGGCCCGGGGCGACCTGGCCGGGGCGCGGGAGACGGCGCTCCGCTGGACGGCCTTCCTCGAGGGCGAGGCCGCGCGGGCCACCACGCCCGAGGCCCGCGCGGTGTTCGACTCGCACCGGCTCTCGGCCTACCTGGCGCTCGGGGAGCCGGAGCGGGCCATCCCGATGCTCGAGCAGAGCGCCCGGGACTTCCCGAAGGACTACAACCCGCCGGCCCGGCTCGCGGTGGCGTACCTGGCGATGCGGGACCCATGGCACGCGCTCGACGAGGCGCGCCGGGCGGCGTCGCTGGTCTACGGCCCGCGCACGCTCCGGGTGCTGCTGGTCAAGGCCGAGGCCGAGGCGCGGGTCGGGGATTCCCATGCCGCCCGGGTGACGCTGGCCCGGGCCGAGAAGCTGGTCAACGAGCTGGCACCGGCCCAGCGGAGCGCCTCGATGCACACCGCCATCGCCGCGAGGCGGAAGGCGCTGTTCGAGCCGCCCACCGCGTCGCGCACGGTGCCCTGAGCGGACCCGGCGCCCCGGCGCGCGCGAGCCTCGATGAGGGTCACTCCCCCTCGAGCTCTCTGGCACGATGCGCGGCCCGACCATGACCGCCGCCCCCCTCCTCCTGCTCCTCGTCTCCGCGACCCCGACCGAGCCCCAGAAGCCCGTCTCGCCGCTCTCGGAGATGCCGGGAACGTTCACTCCCTCCGGCATCGACCTCGACCACCAGCGCCGCGAGGTGATGATCCCCATGCGGGACGGAGTGAAGCTCTTCACGGTCATCCTCGTCCCGAAGGGCGCGCAGAAGGCGCCGATGCTCCTGACCCGGACGCCCTACGACGCGGACAAGCTCACCCGTCACACGCCGTCGGTCCATCTCGGCCCGCTGCTCCAGGGCTACGACAACGCGACCGACGTCATCGTCGAGGGCGGATACATCCGGGTGGTCCAGGACGTGCGCGGCAAGCACGCCTCCGAGGGTGACTACGTGATGAACCGCCCGCTGAAGGGCCGGTGGAACCCCACCGAGGTGGACCACGCCACCGACACCTACGACACCATCGAGTGGCTGGTGAAGAACGTCCCCGAGTCCAACGGCCGCGTGGGCATCCTCGGCATCTCCTACGACGGCTTCACGCCGCTGATGGCGCTGGTCGACCCCCACCCGGCGCTCAAGGTGGCTGTGCCGATGAACCCGATGGTGGACGGCTGGACCGGCGACGACTGGTTCCACCACGGCGCCTTCCGGCTCGCGCCCACCCTCCCGTACGTCTACGAGCAGGAGGCCGACCGGAAGTCCGAGGTGAAGTGGCCCTCGTCACACCACGACGACTACCAGGCCTACCTCGGCGGCTCGGCCGGAGAGATCGGCCGGCGGCGCGGGATGGAGCAGCTCGGGTTCTGGCGCAAGCTGCTCGAGCACCCGGCGTACGACGCCTTCTGGCAGGACCAGGCGATGGACCGGGTGCTGGCCGCACGGAAGCTCCAGGTCCCGGTGATGGTGGTCCACGGGCTCTGGGACCAGGAGGACATCTACGGCGCGACCGCGGTGTACCGGGCGCTGGAGAAGCAGGACCCGGGCAACGACCGCGTGTTCCTGGTCATCGGCCCCTGGTACCACGGGCAGCAGATCCACGACGGCTCGGCGCTCGGTCCCATCCGCTTCGGGGCAGACACCGCCCGCCAGTTCCGGCAGGAGGTGCTCCGCCCCTTCCTCGACCACTACCTGAAGGATGGCGCTCCGCCGGCGAACCTGGCGCCGGTCACCGCCTTCGAGAGCGGCACCAACGTCTGGCGGCGACTCCCTGCCTGGCCCGCCGGCTGCGAGCGAGGCTGCAAGGTGGAGCCGACGCCGCTCTACCTCTCCGCCGGGCATCGCGTCGCCTTCACCCCGCCGCGGGCCTCGGACGCGGCGTGGGACGAGTGGGTCTCGGACCCGGAGAAGCCCGTCCCGTACCGCGCCCGGCCGGTGCTGAGCGACGAGGCCCACTGGAAGCCCTGGCTGGTCGGCGACCAGCGCGAGGCCTCGGGACGCACCGACGTGGTGACCTTCGTCTCCGAGCCGCTCCGCGAGCCGCTCAAGGTCGCCGGCTTTCCGGTGGCGAACCTGGTCGCCTCGACCAGCGGGACGGACTCGGACTGGGTGGTGAAGCTGATCGACGTGTACCCCGACGAGGTGGCCGACCAGCCCGAGCTCGGCGGCTACCAGCTCATGGTCTCGGCCGACATCCTCCGCGGGCGCTACCGCGAGCGGGCCGACCGTCCAGCCGCCATCCCCGCAGGGAAGGCGCTCACCTACCGCTGGGAGCTGCCAACGGTGAACCACGTCTTCCTGCCCGGGCACCGGCTGATGGTCCAGGTCCAGTCGAGCTGGTTCCCGCTCTACGACCGCAATCCGCAGACCTTCGTGGAGAGCATCTTCTGGGCGAGGCCCGCGGACTACCGGAAGGCGACCCAGCGCGTGTACCGCGCGCCCGGCCAGGCGAGCTTCGTGGAGCTGCCGGTCGTGAAGCCCGTTCCCTGAGCCGGGAACATCGGCGCGGGCGCCATTCTCGCCCTCAGGCGTTTGGAACGGGACGCGGCAGCGCCGCGCGGCGGAGGTGGAAGCCGAGCGAGGACGGCGTGAAGCCTGCCTCGGAGAGGTAGATCGCGAGCGGGCTCTCCACCGCGGCCACGCCGTTGACCTCCTCCAGCAGCATCCCTCCACGCCGGTCGAGCAGCCCGCGCGCGGCCACCGTCCCCAGCGCCGAGGCCACGGCCCGCGCCACCCGCCCCCGCTCGGGCTCGACCTCGGGGAGCCACAGCCAGGCCTGCCGGCCACCCCGGCCGAGGAATGCCGCCAGCGAGCCGTCCACCAGCACCACCCGGGAGCCCGCCGAGCGCGATGGCCCGCGCGCCGGAGCGCCTTCCAGCGCAGGCCAGTGGAGGAGCGTCCCGTAGGGATTCGCCGGGTCGGTCGCCGCGAGCACGCTGACCTCCGGCTCCTCCGGTCGCTCGCGCAACGACCGCAGCAGATCGAGCACCGGCGGCAACGCGAACTGCGCCGCCCCCACGCCGGAGACGAAGTAGCCGCGGCGGACCCGGCCGCCCTCCTCGAGCGAGCGGAACACCGGGTACACGGCGGAGAAGCCACCCGGGAGCCCCTCGGCCTGCGCCACCTCTCGGGTCACCAGGCCGTGGCGCGAGAGAAGCTGCTGGGCGGTGGCCGCCGCCCACTCCGTCGCGCCCACAGCGGCGGCGGTGCGCTCCTCCACCAGCGACCAGCGCCCCTCGGCCGAGGGCGGCAGGGTGCGCCGGCTCCGGAAGACGTGCCCGCCCGTGCCAACGCGCCGGCTCCCGCGCTCGACCGGCGGCGCGGTGTACGCCCGCAGCACCCGGAAGGTGTCGTTGGTCACCAGACCCTTCCAGACCAGGTCCCAGAGCGCCGCGAGCGTCTCCCGCGGGAAGCCCCCGCCCGCGGCCTCGTGCAGCGGGGAGAAGAAGCTCGCGCCCCGCGTCCGGAGCGCCTCGAGGACGGCGCGCGCCCGCTCCGAGAGAGGCTCGACGTCCAGCCGCTGCCCGGGCGGACGGAGCAGCCGGGGCAAGTGGTCGGTCAGGTACAGCGCGACGCGTCCGTCCCGCTCCCCGATGGGCTCGACGCCCACCCAGACCACCTCGCCCGCGGCGACGAGGGTGTCGAGGTCGCCCGGGGCGTAGCGCTCGACGCGCGCCGGGAGAATCTCGCTCTCCAGCACCGAGGCGGGGAGCGCGCACCCCTGCAGCCGCTCGACGACGTCCAGCACCGCGTCCAGCCCCGCGCGCGGGCGGGCGATGCCGTGCCAGTGGGTCAGGAACCGGCCGAGGACTCGCGGCTCCACCGGTTCGACGGCGTGCCTGGCGCGGGCGAGCGAACGACGTCGCACCATCGCCAGCACGTCCACGTCGCACCACTCCCGCCGGGTACCGCCGGGCCGGAAGGCGCCCTCGACCAGGCGGCCGCGCCGGACCAGCGCCTCCAGCGCCGGCTCGACCCGTGAGATGGGCAGCCCGAACCGGGCCGCCACCTCCTCGGTGGTGAAGGGGGCGTGCGTCCGGGCGTAGCGGGAGACCAGGTCCCCGAGCGGATCGCGCACCGGGACCAGCAGCGCCTCCGGTAGCCCCGGCGGGAGCGCGAGCCCGAGCGCGTCGCGATAGCGCGCCGCGTCCTCCGTCGCGACGTGGCGCTGGGTCCCCATGACGGGGAGCACGATCGCCCGGCGCGCCTCCACCAGCGCGTCGATGCCCGAGGCCGCCAGCGCGCTGGTGCAGCGTCCGCGCAGCTCCTCGGCGGAGAGGTCCCCCACCCGGAGCAGCAGGTCGTGGATGCCGTCGGTGCCCCGGGCGCGGAACCTCGGCTCGAGCTGCTGCAGCTCGGCCTCCACTAGGGCCAGCACCTCGCCGTCGAGCAGCTCGCGGAGCTCCGCGTCGCCGAGCAGCTCCCGGAGCTGGGCCTGGTCGATGGACAGCGCCTGGGCCCGGCGCTCGGCCAGCGGCGCGTCCCCGTCATAGATGTAGTTGGCGACGAACCCGAAGAGGAGCGAGGCGGCGAACGGCGACGGCGCCGCGGTGTCGACGGTGGCGACCCGCATCGAGCGGTCCGCCACCGCGCGCAGCGTGCCCACCAGCGCCGGCAGGTCGAACACGTCGCGCAGGCACTCCCGGTAGGTCTCCAGCAGGAGCGGGAAGGTGGGGTACTGCGCGGCCACCGCGAGCAGGTCCGCCGAGCGCTTCCGCTGCTGCCAGAGCGGGGTCCGCACGCCGGGCCGTCGTCGAGGCAGGAGCAGCGCGCGCGAGGCGTTCTCGCGGAACTTCGCCGCGAAGAGCGCGGTGGAGCCGAGCTGGCGGAGGACGAGGGCCTCCACCTCCTCGGGCGAGGGAAGGAGGTGCTCCACCTCCGGCGGCCGGTCGGTGTCCGGGAAGCGGGCCACGATGCCGTCGTTGGTCCACATCGTCTCCACGTCCAGCCCGAGCCGGTCGCGCACCCGCGCGGTCAGCGCCATCGCCCACGGCGCATGCACCCGGGACCCGAGCGGCGAGAGGATGCACACCCGCCAGTCGCCCAGCTCGTCGCGGGTCCGCTCCACCACCAGCGTCCGGTCGTCGGGAACCTCACCGGTCGCGCGGGCCTGGTCCTCGAGGTACTGGAGGAGGTTCTCCGCCGCCTGGCGCTCGAGCTGGTGGCCGCGGACCAGCCGGGACACCGCCGCGGCGCGCGGGACCTCGCGGAGCTCGCGGACCAGGCGGCCGATGAGCTGTCCGGTCTCCAGCGGGCGTGCCGCCGCGTCGCCGTGCCAGAAGGGCATCTTCCCCGGCTGCCCGGGGGCGGGAGAGACCAGGACCCGGTCGTGGGTGATCTCCTCGATGCGCCACGACGAGGCCCCGAGGAGGAAGACCTCCCCCACCTTGCTCTCGAAGACCATCTCCTCGTCGAGCTCGCCGACCCGCGCGTGGGCCTTCTCGCCGCCGGCGAGGAACACGCCGTAGAGCCCCCGGTCGGGGATGGTGCCGCCGTTGACGATGGCGATGCGCTTGGCCCCCTCGCGGGCGATGACCGTGTTCGCCACCCGGTCCCAGGTGACGCGGGGGCGCAGCTCGGCGAAGTCGTCCGAGGCGAAGCGGCCGGAGAGGAGGTCGAGCACGTTCTCGAACACCGCGCGGCTCAGCTCGGCGAACGGCGCCGCGCCCCGCACCGCGGCGAAGAGCGCGTCCACGCTCCACGGCTCGACCGAGGTCATCGCCACCAGCTGCTGGGCGAGCACGTCGAGCGGATTGCGCGGGTACCGGGTGGCCTCCACCCGTCCCTCGCCCATCGCCTGGGCGAGCGCGGCGCAGGCCACGAGGTCGCCCCGGTACTTGGGGAAGATGACCCCGGTGCTCGGCGAGTCGATGCGATGCCCGGCACGGCCGATGCGCTGAATTCCGCTGGCCACCGAGGGCGGCGCCTCGATCTGGATGACCAGATCCACCGCGCCCATGTCGATGCCCAGCTCGAGCGAGGAGGTGGCGACCAGCGCGCGCACCCGGCCGGCCTTCAGGGCGTCCTCGATCTCGGTCCGCTGCGCCCGGGCCAGCGAGCCGTGGTGCGCCCGGGCCAGCGGCTCGCCGGCGAGCTCGTTCAGCGCCGCGGCCAGGCGCTCGGCGATGCGCCGGCTGTTGACGAAGACCAGCGTGGAGTGGTGCTCGCGGACCAGGTCGACCAGCCTCGGGTGGATGGCCGCCCAGATGGAGCTCCGGACCGGTCCTGGCGCGGCCGGGCCCGAGGGGATGGCGATCGGCTCCCCGATGCGGGCCATGTCCTCCACCGGGACCTCGATGCGCAGCTCGAGCACGCGCCGCGCGCCCGCGTCGACGATGGTGACCGGACGCCAGACCGGTGCGAGCGCGGAGCCGGCGAACTCGGTCCGGAGCTCCTCGCCCGGCGTCTCGCTCGGTCGAGTCAGTTCGCTCGGGGGGGCGCCCCGGGCGATCCCCGTCGCGGGGCCTTCAGCCGGGGGACGTCTCTCCGCGGGAGCGGCTCCGGCCGAGCCGACGCCCGGTAACGAGGTGTCTGGCACCGCCGCCCCAACCGCCGCCCCAGGAACCTCCGCTCCGCCGAGGAACCGGGCCACCTCGTCCAGCGGCCGCTGCGTCGCCGACAGCCCGATCCGCTGCAGCTTCCGCCCGGCCAGGTGCTCCAGCCGCTCCAGCGAGAGCGCGAGGTGCGCGCCGCGCTTGGTGGGCACCAGGGCGTGGATCTCGTCGACGATGACCGTCTCCACGCTCCGGAGCGCCTCCCGGGCGTTCGAGGTGAGGATGAGGTAGAGCGACTCCGGCGTGGTGATGAGGATGTCCGCCGGCTCCCGCTGGAACCGCGCCCGCTCCCGGGCCGCCGTGTCTCCCGTCCGCACCGCCACCGTCGGGAGCACGTGCGCGTCGCCGCGCCCGGCCGCCACGTTCGCCACGCCGAGGATCGGCGCGCGGAGGTTGCGCTCGACGTCGACCGCCAGGGCCTTCAGCGGCGAGACGTAGACCAGCCGGCACCGGCGCTCGCGCGGAGGCGGCGGGGCGAACATCACCCGGTCGATGCAGGCCAGGAACGCCGCGAGGGTCTTCCCGCTGCCGGTGGGCGCGAGCACCAGCGCGGACTCTCCCCGCGCGATGACCGGCCAGCCCAGCGTCTGCGGCGGCGTGGGCCCGGCGAACGAGGCCCGGAACCAGTCGCGGACGGCGGGCTGGAACTGGGCGAGGACGTCGGCCATGGGAGCCGAACAGTGTAACGGCCTGGCGGCGCTTCCTCAGGCCGGCGGTGGATCCGCGAGACAGCCCTGCCCCTCGTGGTCGGCCGAGTTCACGTACGTCGAGACCGGCCGCCCCACCCAGGGCGGATGCACCCCGGCGAGCGCGTCTGCCCACCCCTCGAGCGGCACGCGCTCCCCGGACAGCCAGCGCGGGTACAGCCCGAGCGGCAGCACCACCGGCATCCGGTCGTGCACCGCCGCCGGCGCGCCGGCGGCGCGGGTGGTGAGGATGACGCAGCTCCGCACCACCGCGCCGTCGGGTCCGGTCCACTCGTCCCAGAGCCCCGCGAACCCGAAGGGCCGGTGGTCCGAGAGCTCGAAGAACCACGGCAGCTTCCGCCCGCCCTGGCGCAGCCACTCGTAGAACCCGTCCGCGAGCACCACGCACCGCCGCGTCTCCCCGGCCTGGAATGCCGGGCGGCGCGCGAGGTCCTCGAGCCGTGCGTTCACCAGCCGATCGCCCATGCGCGCATCCTTCGCCCAGGAGGGGACGAGCCCCCAGCGGAGCGCGGTCAGCCGCCGGGGCCGGTCGCTGCCGATGACCGGAACCTGGGCCCGCGGCGCGATGTTGAAGCGGGCCGGCAGCTCCTCGTCCGCGCCCTCGAGGCCGAACGCCTCGACCAGCTGGGACGCGTCGAGCCGGTCGGTGAAGCGGCCGCACATGGCGCCGCACTAACCCCGCGCGAACCCACGCGCACGGCTGGCGCGGCGTGTGCACAACGTTTCGTAGCCGCCCGTCGGTTGCCCGAAGGGCCAACGATGCTTTCTCTTGCGCGTCAGAGGGGCCTACGCCAGACCGGGGCTCCGGGCCGGAACCACCCCAAGGGGGTCTCATGAACACGAAGGTCCTTTCCCTCGCCGCCGCGCTCGCGCTGGGCGGAGTGCTGCTCACCCCGTCCACCTCCACGGCGCAGACCGCCGACGAGCACAACAAGTACGTCGCCGTGAAGTTCGGCCCGTACTTCCCGACCGAGACCAACCCCTTCAGCGCGATCAGCGGGTCGGTCCAGAACTGGCCGACGAAGTGGGAGCTCGACGCCGCGTTCGGCGCGTACTGGGGCCTCTTCGGGCTGCAGCTCAGCGCCGGCTACCTGACCACGGGGACGAGCGACGCCGATTTCAAGGCCTTTCCGATCCTGGCCATCGCCCGGATCCGGCTCCCCCTCGGCTTCATCGCCCCCTACGGCGAGGGCGGCGCGGGCGTCGCCATCAGCACCCTGAGCGGCGTCGGCGGCGCGAGCAGCACCGTGGCGGCGTTCGAGGGCATCGCCGGCGCAGGCGTGGACTTCTACCTCGGGCAGCTCCTGCTCGGCGCCGAGTTCAAGTACCTCTGGCTCAACCCGAGCTTCACCTTCACCGGGCAGCAGGCGGGAACCAGCTTCAAGTTCAACGGCATCACCGTCCAGGCCTACGTCGGATACATGTTCTGACGGGCTTGACCCGGCTGTTGCCCATGGTGATGACAGAGGTGTCCCTCTGGAGGTGACGCCCATGTCGACGGGTCAGGGAACCACCTGGGTGCTGGTCGCTGATGCGCGCCAGGCCCGAGTGCTGGAGGTGGAGGACGCGGGGCTGCCCCCACGGCTGCGGAGCACGGTGAACGCTCCGCCGCCCGAGGGGCTGTACCACCCGCCCGAGCACGGCTGGACGAACCGTCCGACCCGGGGCCCGGGGAGGACGAGCGGCGCCTGGCGCATGCCCTGGTGCAGACGCTGGAGCGCGGAGTGGCGGACAACCAGTTCCGGCACCTGGTCATGGTGGCCCCGCCGCATCTGCTGGGCGTGCTCCGCGAGTCGCTGCCCCGCGGGCTGGCGGACAAGCTCCGGGCGAGCACCGCAAAGGACTGGGGCCACGTGCCGGACGCCGAGCTGGCCGGTCACGTACGCCCGCTGGTGGAGATCTGGCCCCGGTGAGCCGGGCCATGGGCTCCTAGACGCTCCTAGACGTCGTCGGCGGGCTTGACCGGCTGCGGCTTCGGCTCGACCAGGCGCTCGACGCGCCGGAGCTGATCGACGGCCTCGGTCACGGCGCTCACCCGCTCCAGCGCCTCGGCCCGGGCTCCTGGCTCGAGCAGCTCGCAGCGCGCGCTCAGCGCGGCCACCAGGCCGTGGATGGCCCGGAACGCGTCGCGGAGCACCTCCACGCCCGTGGGCGGCGTCAGGGCGGGCGTGGGACCCGTCTTGACGATCGCCGTCTCGCCGGGAACCAGCCGCGCCGCGCGCGACAGCACCCGGTCCATCTCGCTCCAGCGCTGGACGAGCACGTGAGCGAGCTCACGGACCTCCACGCCGTCGAAGGGACGCTTGAGGACCACCACCTGGTCCCGGTGGCCGAGCGCGTCGGCCGCGAGGTCCCAGACCTCGTCGGCGTTCGGGGCGACGAGGACCACCTGAAGCCGTGGGTCGTCCACCAGCAGCCGCCCGGCGATCTCCAGGGCGTCCTCGGGCTCGTCCGCGAGGTCGAACATCACGATGGCAGGGTAGGCGCCGATGCGGCGGAGCCGGCGGATCTCGTCCAGCCCGTCCGTCCCGCGGTAGGCGAACCAGATCTCGAACGGCGCGGCCTCGGGGGGCGGAGGCGGCCGGCCCTGCTCCTCGGCCTCGAGGACCGCGTCCCGGGCCCCGCCCGGTACCAGCATCTCCAGGAGCTGGAGGAAGAAGTCCTGTTCGGTCCCGAGGAGGACGATCCGGCTGTTCACGGCCCCTGGACTCTGCAACCGCCGATCCGCCTGGAACTGCCCTCGACACGGGGGGTTGCGAGTCCACAGGGGGGGTCAGCTGGGCCCAGCGGCGCAACAGACAGGTCGCTCGTCACCCGGGGCTCACCGTGGCTCGTCGACCACCGGGTTCCGGAGCACGCCGACGCCGGAGATCTCCACCTCGAACACGTCGCCCGGCTTGAGCCACACCGGCGGCGCACGCTTGCTGCCGACACCCCCGGGCGTCCCGGTGGAGATGACGTCCCCCGGAACCAGCTCGGTGAAGGTGGTGATGTACGCGAGGAGCGCGGGGATGTCGAAGATGAGGAGGTCGGTGGTGGCGCGCTGCATCTCCACCTTGTTCAACCGGCCCACCAGAGTCAGGCGCGAGGGATCGGGGATCTCGTCGGTGGTGACAATCCAGGGCCCGAAGCCGCCGGTGGCGAGGAAGTTCTTCCCCGGCGTGAACTGGCTGGTGTGCCGCTGCCAGTCGCGCAAGGTCGCGTCCTGGTAGCAGGAGTAGCCGGCCACGACCCCGAGCGCGTCCTCCCGGCTGACGTGGTGGGCGGGCTTGCCGATGACCACCGCCAGTTCGGCCTCGTAGTCGAATTCGGTCGACACCCGCGGGCGCACCAGCGGCTGCTCGTGCCCCACCTGGGTGTTGGCGAAGCGGGTGAAGAGCGTGGGGAACTCGCTCTCCTTACGCCCGGTCTCCTCCCGGTGGGCGACGTAGTTGACCCCGACGCAGAGGATCTTCTCCGGATGGGGAATGGGCGGGAGCCACGTCACGTCGGCGAGCCCGTGGTCGGCGGAGGCGCCCTCGGTGGCCCTCCGGACCTCGGCCAGCGCGCCCGCGGCCAGCGCCGCCCTCAGGGTGGGGTAGCGCCCGTCCAGGCGGGGCACCGCGTCCACCACCCCGCCCTCCACCACCTGTCCGAAGCCTTCCCGTCCCCGATGGATCCAGCTCGCGAGCCGCATGGGCGGTTCCAGACCCCGTCCAGGACCGCTCGTCAAGCTCCACGTGGGCGGTTAGAAGCCTTCGGCTGTGGACAAGGACGCCTTCCTCTCCCTGGCACGCACCTGGGCGGCGACGGTCACCGTGGTGACCGCGCGCCGGCGCCCGACGGCCGTGACTCCCGAGGCGCCGGAGGTGGACGGCTTCACCGCCACGGCGTTCATGATGCTCTCGCTCGAGCCACCGCTCCTGGCGATCGGCGTGGCGCGCGACTCGGGCGCCGACGTGCTCATCGACGACGCCGACCACCTCGCGGTGAATCTGCTCTCCGAGGGCCAGTCCGACGTGAGCCACGCCTTCGCCCGCCACCACCGCGACCGGGGCGACGCCTGGGAGCACTTCCCCTGGACCCTGGACGCGCAGGGGACGCCGCTCCTGGCCGGCACCACCGGCGCCTTCAGCGCCCGCATCCTCGAGCGCCAGGGCCGGGGAGATCACCTCCTGGTGCTCGCCGAGGTGACCGCCATCCACCGGGGTGACACTTCCCGGACCCTGGTGTACCAGAACCGCGCCTACGCCCGGCTGACCCCGCTGATGCCGCACCGATGAATCGTCGTCGCTCCGCAGTCCAACGGAGAGACCGTTGCACGGAGAGACGATGGACGCCGCACCGACACCGCTCGCTGTCTCCAGCCCCACCGGGGCCTCGCTCTGGTCCGAGCTCCGCGATGCGCTGCGCGGCACGCACCGCGACCTGACCGAGGCGCCGCTGGGGCGCGCCATCTTCGTCCTCGCCGTCCCCATGGTGCTGGAGATGGCCATGGAGTCGGTGTTCGCGGTGACCGACGTGTTCTTCGTCGGCCGGCTCGGTGCGGATGCCGTCGCCACCGTCGGGCTCACCGAGACGATGGAGACGATGGTCTACGCGCTCGCCTTCGGGCTCTCCATCGGGGCCACGTCCCTGGTGGCGCGCCGGATGGGCGAGAAGGACGAGGAGGCCGCGGCACGCACCGCGGTGCAGGCCATCGGGCTCGGGCTGTTCTTCGGCGTCCCGCTCTCGGCTGCCGGGGCCCTGCTCGCGCCGACTCTGCTCCGGGCGATGGGCGGCTCGCCCTGGGTGCTGGAGCACGGCGTCCACTTCACCCGGGTGATGCTGGGGGCCAACGTCTCGGTCTGCTTGCTGTTCCTGATCAACGCCATCTTCCGCGGCGCGGGCGACGCCGCCACGGCGATGCGCGTGCTCTGGCTCGCCAACGGCATCAACATCGTGCTCGGGCCGTGCCTGGTGTTCGGGCTCGGGCCCTTCCCCCGGATGGGCGTGGTGGGCGCCGCGCTGGCCACCTCCATCGGGCGGAGCACCGGGGTGCTCTACCAGCTGTATCGCCTGACCCGGGGCGACGGGCGGCTCACCGTCCGGATGCGGCACGTGCGGCTCGAGGCAGGGACGATGCTCTCCGTCCTCCGGCTCTCGGGGGCGGGCACGCTCCAGACCGTGGTGGGGATGACCAGCTGGATCTTCCTGGTGCGGATCATCTCTCGCTTCGGGAGCCAGGCGGTGGCCGGCTACACCATCGCCATCCGGCTGGTGATCTTCGCCCTGCTCCCCTCGTTCGGCCTGGCCAACGCCGCGGCCACCTGGTGGGCCAGAACCTGGGGGCCAAGAAGCCGGACCGGGCCGAGCGTGCGGCCTGGAAGGCCGGCCACGTGGGCGCGGTCTTTCTGGGCACGGTCGGTCTGGTGTTCCTGGTCGCCGCCCCGCCCATCGTCGGCCTCTTCACCCGGGACCCGATGGTGCTGGAGCACGGCGTCCACGGGCTGCGGATCATCTCCGCCGGGTTCGCCTTCTATGCCTACGGCATGACCTTCACCCAGGCGCTCAACGGCGCCGGGGCGACCTGGGCGCCCACCTGGCTGAACGGCCTCTGCTTCTGGGCCTTCGAGCTGCCCCTGGCCTGGGTGCTCGCGGTCCGTGTCCACCTCGGGACCACCGGGGCGTACGTCGCCTGCCTCGCGGCCTGGACCCTGCTGGCCGTGGCCAGCGGCGCGGTCTTCCGGCGCGGCGCCTGGAAGCGGGTCGCGGTCTAGGCACCAGCGGCGGGGAAGAAAGAACCCGCCTCCCCGGTGGCCAGACACTGCGCCTCCAGCCACCAGGGGGCGGGCTTGAAACCTGTGCGCCGCTCTCGTGCGCGCGGCCCTGCTTGGTCCTACGCCGCGCCCAGAGAGGCGACGCCTTGATTATGCTCGGTCAAGGCATCACCTCCTTTTCGCCCCGCAGGGCGAAGCCGATCCTGTCGTCCCCCCGGCGGCGGCGCAACGTTTCTTGTGAGTGAGCATGGACGCGCGGCGCCGGTGCGCCGCTCCGCGGGCCTCCCCCCGGTGCGGGGGATTGCGCCCGGACCGCCGGAGCGGCAGAAGCGTCGAGCGCCTGCCCACCCCCCGGGGGACGGGAGGAGGGCAGCGCCGAGGAGGAGCCGATGGACCGCTGGACCACCGAGGTCACCCTGGAGGTGGCCTGGGGCGAGATGGACGCGCTCGGGCACGTGAACAACGTCCGCTACATCGCCTGGGCCGAGACGGCGCGCATCGCCTTCTTCGAGAAGCTCGGGATGTCGACCCGCCCCACCGACCCCGTGGGGCCGATCCTCGCGCGCATCGAGTGCGACTACCTGGAGCCGGTGGAGTACCCGGCGCGAGTCACGGTGGGCATCCGGGCCGAGCGGGTGGGGAACACCAGCCTCTCGCTGGTGCACGAGGTGTGGCTCACCGGCGAGCCCCGCCGGGTGGTCGCCCGGGGACGGGCGGTGGTGGTCCTCATCAACTACGCCACGCAGGAGAAGGTCCGGGTCCCGGACTCCCTCCGCGCAGCGCTCGGCGCGAGCTGAGCCGGTCCCCGGCCGCGGCCGGCTCGGCGCCGACGCTCAGGGCTCCACGCGGGCCAGCGCCCGGATCGCCTCGGTGATGTCCCCGAGCTGCGGAACGCTCGCCATCTCCAGCGGATCCGCCAGGCCGATGCCCGGGACGAACTTCCCGGCCAGGAGCCGCGGCGGAGCGAGCAGCTGGTAGAAGAGCTCCTCCACCGTCCTGCGCACCAGGTGCTCACCGAAGTTGGTCACCTCGGTGTCCTCGTTGACGAAGAGCACCCGGCCGGTCTTCTTCACCGACTGGGCGATCATCTCCCAGTCGTAGGGCCACAGCGAGCGCAGGTCGATGACCTCGGCGGAGATGCCCTCGGACTCGAGCGCCTGGGCGGCCTTGACCGACAGCGGCAGCGTGCGCCCGTAGCTCACCACCGTGAGGTCCGTTCCCTCGCGCACCCGCTTCGCCTTGCCGATGGGCACGGTGTACGGCTGCAGATCGGGCCACTGGGGCTTCCACTGCGAGCGGTCGCCGAGCGGCGCGTCGATCATCTTCGACAGCACCCGGTCGTCGCCGGGCTCGCCGGGGATGGGCTCCTCGCCCTTCATCCGGAGCAGCGCCTTCGGCTCCAGCACCATCACCGGATTCTGGTCCTGGCAGGCCGAGAGCAGGAGCCCGTAGGCGTCGAGCGGCGTGGAGGGCATGACGATCTTCCACCCCGGGATGTGGGTCATCGTCGCGTCGAAGCTGTGCGAGTGGTAAATGCTGCCGCGGATCCCGGAGCCCACCGGCGTCCGCACCACCATCGGCACGTTCCAGTCGCCGTTGCTCGACCAGCAGGTGTTCCCGGCGAGCTTCAGCAGGTCGATGGTGTTGTAGACGTAGTCGCAGAACTGGATCTCCGCGACCGGCCGCTGCCCGGCGAGCGCCAGGCCGATGGCGCAGCCGATGATGCCCCGCTCGTCGAGCGGGCTGTTCCAGGCCGTCTTCAGCCCCTGCGTCGCGGTGAACACCCCTCCCAGGGGCGGCCCCACGTCCTCGCCGAAGACGTCGGTCACCCCGAGGTGCTCCTCGGCGTAGTGCAGCGCCAGCCGGATCGCCTGCGCCATGCTGGCCATCAGCGATCCTCCGCGTAGACGTGCTTCCAGATGCTGGCCGGCTCCGGCAGCGGCTCGTCGCGGACCGCACGGGCCTTGGCGGCGATCTCCTCGGTCCAGCGGGCGCGGACCTGATCCATCTCGGCGCGGGTGAGGATGCCGTGGGCCTCGAGCCGGGTCTCGAAGCCCGCGATGCAGTCGCTCTCCCCGGTGACGGGGTTCGCGCCGGAGGCGCTGGAGTGGCCGTACAGCCGCGAGACCTTGGCCTCCATCAGGAACGGCTTCCGCTCCTGGCGCACGTACGCCATCGCCTTCTGCAGCTCGAGGTAGCTGACGATGGGGTCGTTCCCGTCGATGGTCCTGGCCTGCATGCCGAACGCCCTCCCGCGGTCGGCGATGGTCTTGCACCCCTGCTGGGTCGCGGCGGCGGTCGAGATGCCCCACTGGTTGTGGGTGACGACGATGAGGATCGGGAGCTCGTTTCCGGGCCGGGTGCTCCACACCAGGCAGCTGGCGAAGTCACCCTCGGCGGTGCCGGCGTCCCCGCCGGTGACGATGGTGATGCCGTCGCCCCCGTGGCGCTTCTGGGCCAGCGCCG
This sequence comes from uncultured delta proteobacterium, assembly GCA_963776345.1. Taxonomy (GTDB): domain Bacteria; phylum Myxococcota; class Myxococcia; order Myxococcales; family Myxococcaceae; genus RPRB01. The sequence goes on from CAVZMH010000012.1 coordinate 96,107, forward strand.
TGCCCGGGGCCATCGCGTACTGCACCTCGATGGGGCTCGAGACCGGGACCACGTTCCATTCCCGCTTGCTGAAGTGGCCGGCGAAGTTCCGGCCCCCCGAGTAGGGGTCGCTCGCGGTGCTCTTCATCTGCCGGAGCGCGCCGATGGGGTCCTCGCCCAGCGCCATCAGCGTCGCGCTCTGGCGGTAGTGGGCGTGGAGGTAGTCGTACGCCGGGCCCTGGCCCTTCTTCATCAGGAGCCCGAGGGCGACGTTGAACGCCTCCTCCCCGGGGCCGCCGATCCAGAAGTAGCCGTGGCCCTGGCGGTACATCTGGATGAGCCGCTCCTCGAGCACCCGCGACTCGACCATCAGGTCGTGCATGCGGACGAGGAGCTGCCGCTCCAGCGGGAGGGGTTCCTTGACCAGCGTGGGGCGCCCGCGCCTGGAAGCCGGTTCGGTCATGGCGCGGCCTATACCATCCCGGCGGCAGCATATGCTGCCCGCGAGGTCATGACCCCTCCCCTGCTCGAGGCCGTCGCTGCCCGCGTCCGGGACGTCCCGGACTTCCCCCGGCCCGGCGTCGTGTTCAAGGACCTGACCCCGGTGATGGCCGACCCGCTGCTGTTCCACGGCATCGTCTCCGCGCTCGCCGCCCGGGTGGCGACGCTGGAGATCACCGAGGTGGTGGGCATCGAGGCCCGGGGCTTCATCCTCGGGGGCGCCCTGGCCGCCACGCTGCGTCGTGGATTCGTCCCGGTCCGCAAGCCGGGCAAGCTCCCCCGGAAGGCGCACCGGGAAGCCTACGGGCTCGAGTACGGGCAGGACGCGCTCGAGCTGCACACCGACGCCCTGGTCCGGAACGCCCGGGTCCTGGTGGTGGATGACCTCCTCGCCACCGGGGGCACCGCCCTGGCCACCGAGAAGCTCATCCGCCGGGCCGGGGGGACGGTGGTGGGGTTCACCTTCCTGGTCGAGCTCGTATACCTGGGCGGGGCGGAACGGCTGGGCTCGGACCGCGTCGTCTCCCTGCTCCAGTACGACCAGCCCTGAACGGCCCGGGCGCCGGGGTGATGTGTGAAGCACTCGACAGTGTGGGGGCGGGCCTGCTTTGTTGCAGGCCCGTGGAGTCTCCGCTCTCCCTCCAGGTGGGTCCCCAGGGCCTCCTCCGCTTTGCCGCCGATCGCCGGACCTTGGGCGTCCTGACCGCCCACGCGGCGCTCACGGTCGCAGCCTGGGTCGTCGCCCCCACGGGCGTGACGCAGCTCGTCGCGATGGCCGTCCTGGGCTACACGGCCTGGCTCACGGCCGTGGTGGCCCACAACACGGTCCACTGTCCGCTCTTCCGGCGCCGGTGGATGAACTCCGCCTTCCAGGTCTGGGTGAGCCTCTCCTACGGGTTCCCCATCAGCGAGTACATCCCGGGCCACAACCTCTCGCATCACCGGTTCCTCCAGGCGCGCGAGGACGTGATGCGCACCTCGAAGGTGCGCTTCCGCTGGAATCTCCTCAACCTCCTGGCGTTCCCGTTCGCCGTCACCCCGGCCATCCTCCGCGGGAACCGGCGCTACGCCTCGCTCAAGGGGAGCCAGGGCTGGCGGCGGCAGCTGCGGCTCGAGGCGGTCATCGTCTGGGGCGTGAAGCTCGGGCTGTTCGCGCTCGACTGGCGCAAGGCGCTCTGCTTCGTGCTGCTCCCGCAGCTCGTCGCCAACCTGGGCATCGTGGGCATCAACTTCTTCTGGCATGACGGCTGCGACCCCGACCACCCGGTGAACCACTCCCGGAACTTCGTCGGACCGCTGCTCAACTTCCTGACCCTCAACAACGGCTACCACGGCGTTCATCACCTCGAGCCGGGGCTGCACTGGAGCCTCCTGCCCGAGGCGCACGCCAAGCGGATCCGCCCCGGGCTGCACCCGGCGCTCGAGCAACGCTCGCTGCTCGCCTATGCGTGGCGGACGTTCGTGTACCCGGGCCGCCGGGAGACCTTCGACGGACGCCCGGTGACCTTCCCCGAGCTGGACACCGACCTCGACTGGGTCACGCCCGAGCGCGGGGAAGCCCAGGCCGCATAGCCGCGCGGGGGCCCGCGGGTCCTGGCTGGAGTTTCGTCCCGGCCGGCGCGATGGTCGCGGGTCCCATGGCAGACACCTTCACCGCGCTGGTTGCCGAGCAGGCCGATGGGCGCACGCAGGTCAAGCGGACCACGCTCGAGGAGGCGGCGCTCCCTCCCGGCGAGATCACCATCGACATCGCCTACAGCTCGCTCAACTACAAGGACGGGCTCGCGCTCACCGGTCGCGGGAAGGTCATTCGCAAGTGGCCGATGGTGCCGGGCATCGACCTCGCCGGGCGGGTGCGCTCGAGCGCCAGCCCGCGCTTCAAGCCCGGCGACCCGGTGCTGATCACCGGCAACGGGCTGGGGGTGAGCTGGTGGGGCGGCTTCGCGCAGCGGGCCCGGGTCAAGGAGTCGATGGTGCTGCCCATCCCCCCGGGGATGGACGCGCGCACGTCGATGGCCATCGGGACGGCGGGCTTCACCGCCGCGCTCTGCGTGCTGGCGCTCCAGGACCACGGGACGCTGAAGACGGACCGCGAGCTGGTGGTCACCGGCGCGGCCGGCGGCGTGGGCTCCATCGCCGTGGGGCTGCTGGCCGCGCTCGGCAAGAAGGTGGTCGCCTCGACCGGACGCACGTCCGAGGCGGACTACCTCAAGAAGCTCGGCGCCGTGGACATCATCGGTCGCGACGTGCTCGCGCAGAAGGGGCCGCCGCTGGCCTCCGAGCGGTGGGGCGGCGGCGTGGACACCGTGGGCGGGCAGACCCTGGTCACCCTGTGCAGCCAGACCGCGTACCGCGGCGCGGTGGCCGCATGCGGGCTCGCCGGGGGCTCGGACTTCCCCGGCACCGTGTTCCCCTTCATCCTCCGCAACGTCGCCCTGCTCGGCTGCGACTCGGACCTGACCCCGCCCGAGGAGCGCATCCGGGCCTGGAAGCTCCTGGGGGACCAGCTGGGCAAGCTGCACCTGGGCGAGGTGACCCAGGAGGTCCCGCTGTCCCAGCTGGTGGAGTTCGCCCCCCGCATCGTGGACGGCCAGGTGCGCGGGCGCGTGGTCGTGAACGTGAATGCCTGAGCACGCGGTCCTCTTCACCCGGGCGTTGCCGGAGGCGGTCGAGCGCCGCGCGGCACGCGACTACCGGCTCGTCGCCAACCCCGAGGACCGCCCGCTGTCGGCCGACGAGCTGGTGGCGCGGAGCCAGGACGTGGACGCGGTGGTGTGCACCGTGGCCGACCGGATGAGCGCCGGCGTCCTCTCCCGGCTCCCGGCGCGGGTCCGCATCGTGGCCAGCTTCGGGGTGGGCACCGACCACCTCGACCTCGCGGCGGCGAAGGCCCGGGGCCTGGTGGTGTCGAACACCCCCGAGGTGCTGACCGACGCCACGGCCGAGGTTGCGCTGCTCCTCCTCCTCGGCGCCGCCCGCCGCGCGACCGAGGGTCAGGAGCTGCTCCGCGCGGGCAAGTGGACCGGCTGGGCGCCCACGCAGCTCATGGGCCGGCAGCTGAGCGGCAAGCGCCTCGGCATCGTGGGGATGGGGCGCATCGGCCAGGCCATGGCCCGGCGGGCCCGGGGCTTCGGCGTCGAGATCCACTACACCGATCAGCGGCGCCTTCCCCCCGAGCGCGAGGAGGGCGCCACCTTCCACCCGAGCGTGGAGGAGCTGCTCCCGCTGAGCGAGCTGCTCTCGCTGCACGCGCCCTCCACGCCCGAGACGCGCCACCTGCTCGATGCGCGTCGGCTGGCGCTGCTCCCGCGCGGCGCCATCGTGGTGAACAGCGCGCGGGGCGACCTGGTGGACGACGAGGCGCTCATCGCCGCCCTGCGCTCGGGGCAGGTGGGGGCCGCCGGCCTGGACGTGTTCCAGGGCGAGCCGGCCGTGCACCCCGGGTACCGGAGCCTGCCCAACACCTTCCTCCTGCCCCACATGGGCAGCGCGACCATCGAGACCCGCGAGGCGATGGGGTTCCGGGCGCTGGACAACGTGGACGCGGTCCTCTCGGGCAGGCCCGCGCCGGACCGGGTGGCCTGACCGCGCGCCGTCGATTAGGTGCGGGGCCGTGGCCCACCTGCTCGACCCGCTGACCCTGCGCTCCGTCACCCTCCCCAACCGGATCGGCGTCTCGCCCATGTGCGAGTACAGCTCCGAGGACGGCTTCGCCAACGACTGGCATCTGGTCCACCTCGGCTCGCGGGCCGTGGGCGGAGCGGGCCTGGTGCTCACCGAGGCCGCCGCCGTCGAGGCCCGGGGGCGCATCAGCCCGCGCGACCTGGGCCTGTGGAAGGACGCCCACGTCGACTTCCTGGGGCGCATCGTGCGCTTCGTCGAGGCGCGGGGGGCGGTGGCGGGGGTGCAGCTGGCGCACGCCGGGCGAAAGGGAAGCACCGCGGTGCCGTGGGAGGGCGGACAGGGCGTCGGTCCGGAGCAGGGCGGCTGGGAGCCCATCGCCCCCAGCGCGGTGGCCTTCTCCGAGCGGACGATCGCGCCCCGGGCCATGTCGCTCGAGGACATCCGCGAGGTGACCCGGGCCTTCGCCGGGGCGGCCCGGCGCGCCGAGGCGGCGGGATTCGGGGTGGTGGAGCTGCACTTCGCCCACGGGTACCTGGTGCACGAGTTCCTCTCGCCGCTCTCCAACCGGCGGGAGGACGGCTACGGCGGCGGGTTCGAGCAGCGGATCCGCCTGGCGCTGGAGATCGCCCGCGCCGTCCGGGCGGAGTGGCCGGAGCGGCTGCCGCTGCTCGCGCGCCTGTCGTGCACCGACTGGGTCGAGGGCGGCTGGTCGGTGGACGAGAGCGTGGAGCTGGCGCGCCGGCTGGGCGCCGAGGGGGTGGACCTGGTGGATTGCAGCTCGGGTGGGCTGGTCCCCAACGCGCGGATCGACGCGGTCCCCGGGTACCAGGTGCCCTTCGCCCGCCGCATCCGCGCCGAGGCCGGCGTGGCCACCGCCGCGGTGGGCCTGATCACCGAGCCGGCGCAGGCCGAGGCCATCGTCCACGGCGGCGAGGCGGAGATGGTGTTCCTCGCCCGGGCGATGCTCCGCGACCCGTACTGGCCGCTCCACGCTGCGGCCGCGCTCGGACGCCCCGAGGCTCGACGCGTCCCGGCGCAGTACCTCCGGGCGTTCTAGCGCCCGACTCGACCGGCCCCTGGGCCTCGAGCGCCGCGCCGCTCCCGCCCGCAGGCACGCCAGGCCACCGTCCGAGCCGCTTCTCGGCCAGGACCGGCGGACCCGTGCCCGGGCTCGCCGAGGGAGGCGGACGCTGGCAGGCTCGGGCGCATGCGCAGGCATCCGATGCGCGCACCGCTCGTGACGCTGTGGCTTCTGGCCTCGCCCGCTCTGGCGCAGGAGGGCAGCGGCGCGCCCGGACCCTCGCCTCCGTCTCCGGCCCGGCCTGCCCCCGAGTCCGAGATCGGCGAGGCACCGCCCCCGGCGCCGGCGCCGCCCTCCGCGCCGCCACCGTCGAGCGGCCAGACGAGACCGGTCATCGAGCCCCCGCTCGACGCGCCACCGTTCCCGGTGGCGGCGCCGCCACCGAGCGTGCCGCCACCGAGCCTGCCGCCATCGAGCGTGCTGCCACCGCCCGTCCCGCTCTCGGTTCCCCCGGATCCGACACGGCACCGCCACCTCGGTCTCTATTTCCACGTCGATCTCGGCGGCGGGTTCCTGCGGTCGTCGCCCTCTCCGTCCGGAACGACACCCGCGTTCTCCGGCGGCGCCGTGTCGGTGTCGGTCGCCGGTGGATGGGCCTTCTCGGAGAACTGGATCGCCGCGATGGATGTCTGGGCCTGTGCCGCGCCGGCCGGTCAGTTCGGTCCGGACGCGACGCTGGGGCTGACCGGCATCGGCGTGGGCATCACCCACTACCTCATGCCGGCGAACGTCTTCGTGTCGCTCAGCCCGTCCGTCACCGTGCTGAGCATCAACGACCAGAACAGCAACGAGGTGGGCAGGACGGAGTACGGATTCGGGGCGAAGCTCGCGGTCGGCAAGGAGTGGTGGATCGGTGACCACTGGGGCATCGGCCTCGCGGCCCAGCTCTTCTTCGGCATCAACAAGGACCGGGGGACCGATCCGCCCACCTGGACGAGCTTCGGCGCCGGGCTCGTCTTCAGCGCCACCTACAACTGAGTGCGGCCTTGACGCGCGGTGCGTGACGCACCGTGACGCGATGTCTGATCCTTCGGTCAGCCTAGCCCCGGAGTGACGGATGGATGCGGCACGCGACAACCCAGTCCGCCCGAGAGAACGAAAACCTTTCCCGGGCGCCGGGCATTCGAGAGAGAGTTCCGGGAGTTGGGGCGATGACCAGCGCAGATCCGACGCAGGCTCGGGCCGAGACCGACGCGCTCCTCGAGCACGCCGCGGAGCTTCCTCTGGCCATCATCCAGACCGATGGCGACGGAACCATCCAGCGCTGGGCCGGCGCTGCCGAGCGTCTCCTCGGCTGGTCGGCCGCCGAGGTCCTCGGCAAGCACATCGAGGCGCTGGAGCTGATCCACCAGGCGGACCTCCCGCTCGTCAACGTCGTGGTCGGTCGGCTGCGGTCGGGCCCCGAGACGCGGATGGTGCACCGGAATCGGACCCTGACCCGCTCCGGCGAGGTGCGGCACTGCGAGTGGACGCGGATCCGCCTCGCCGGGCCCGGCGGTGAGCTTCCCGCGATGCTCTCCTACGTGGCCGACGTCACCCCCCAGGTCGCCGCCGAGGCCGCGGCCGGCCGCGCGATGGCCGAGCTGGACCGCTGGCTCCACGCCTGCCCCGATGGCTTCCTCGGCCTCGACCGGGAATGGCGCATCACCCACTGGAATCCCTGCGCCGAGCGGATGCTGGAGAAGTCACGCTCCGAGGTGCTGGGTCGCAAGCTGTGGAGCGTCCTCCCCGAGCTGTGGGGGAGCACGTTTCACCGCGCCTTCACCGAAGCGCTCGGGGACGGGCACCTCCACATCCTCGAGGAGCGCTGGCCGGTGGGCCAGAACTGGTACGGGGTCACCGTCGCACGATCGCCGCGGGGGCTGTTCGTGTTCTTCCGCGACGTGACCGGCCGCCGCCAGCTCGAGGAGGATCTGCTCACCGCCTATGGCGAGATCCGCCTGACCGGCTAGCGCGTCGGCGGGCGCTGCGGGAACCAGTGGCCGGCGAGCGTGGCGGTCACCAGGGTCAGCGCGTCCAGCAGCCCGAAGGCGAGCAGGTGGCGGAGCACCGTCGGCGCCGCAGGCAAGCCGGGTCCGAGCAGCAGCGCCAGCACCCCGTGGAGCGCGACGGTCTGTCCCGGCGCGAGGAGCGCGGCCAGGGCCAGCGCCTCCGGGATCCGGTCCGCACGGAAGCGGGCGAGGAACGCCGCCACCGCGACCAGGGCCACCGCGCCCCAGGCGACCATCGCCCAGGTGGAGGCCTCCGCCCGCGCCATCAGCACGAAGGCGCCGGCGAGGAGCGCCGTCCCCACCGTGGCCGAGGCCACCGCCAGCGCGCGGCCCCCGCGGGTCACGGCTCGACCCGGACCGAGATGCTTCCCAGCCAGCCCGCGTCCAGCCTGACCTCCATCCCGGCGGCGAGCGGCTCGGCGACCGTGGCCGCGCCGGCGAGGACCACGCTCCCCGGCGGGAGCGACTGACCCCGCCCGGCGAGCAGCGCGCACAGCTGGACCACCGAGAGCACCGGATCCCCGGAGATGGCCGCGCCGGTCGCGCGCTGCCGGGCGCTGCCGTCGATGGACATCACCAGCTCGACCCGGCAGAGGTCGCGGCCCTCCACCTCGAGCCAGCGCTCGGGCAACACCACGTGAGAGGACGAGGCGTTGTCCGCCACCACGTCCGGGAGGCTGAAGTACTTGAAGTCGCGGTACCGCGAATCGAGGATCTCCAGCGCCGGACCCACCGCGGTGCAGGCGGAGAGGACCGCCGCCCGGTCCGGCGTCCCGTCGAGGCCGCGGGCGAAGCGGAAGGCGATCTCCGGCTCGATCTTCGGATGCAGCGTGCCGCCGAGATGGAACGTCCCGCGGACGACCATCGCGTCGGTGAGCACGCCGTAGATGGGGGCTCCGAGCGACATCTGCCGTCGCTTGGCCTCCGAGGTGAGCCCCATCTTCATCCCGATGACCCGCTCGCCGCGGGCGACGCGCAGCGCAATGCCGGCGTCCATCACCCGGTACGCCTGGGGGAGGTCCAGGTCGGGAGCCTCGAGCGTCAGCCGCTCCACCTCCCGGCCGTGCCGCCGCGCGTCGTCCAGGTGACCCGCCAGGCGCTCGATGTCCATCCTCACGCTCCTCCGCGCACCACCCGTCCCCCCGGCGCCGGCCCGGGTGGCGCATACTAGGAGAGGCGGAGGGTTCATGGACGGCGTCCTCAACGTCATCGACGGCCGGGAGGCCCCGGCGCGGTCCGGGGCGACGCTCCCCAACTGGGAGCCCGCCACCGGCGGCCCCCTGGGCACCCTGCCCGACTCGGACGCCGCCGACGTGGCCGACGCGGTCGACGCCGCCCGGCGCGCCTTCCCCGCCTGGAGCGCCACCCCCGCCCCGGTCCGGAGCCGCCTCCTGCGCAAGGTGGCCGACGCCCTGCGCCAGGCCCTGCCCGAGCTCGCCCGCGCCGAGTCGGTGGACACGGGCAAGCCCCTCTCGGTCGCCGCCGAGGTGGACATCCCGCGGGCCGTCCTGAACTTCGAGTTCTTCGCCGACGCCGCCACCCAGTTCGCGAGCGAGTGCCACCCCATGGACGGGCACGCGCTGAACGTCACCCTGCGGCACCCCCTGGGCGTGGTGGGGACCATCTCGCCCTGGAATTTCCCGCTCTACCTCCTGACCTGGAAGGTGGCGCCCGCCCTGGCCGTGGGCAACACGGTGGTCGCCAAGCCGTCGGAGGTGACGCCGGTCACTGCGCACCGGCTCGGGCGCATCGCGCTGGAGGCGGGCCTGCCCCCGGGCGTGCTGAACATCGTGCACGGGCTCGGGCCCAAGGTGGGGCCTGCGCTCTGCAGCCACCCCGAGGTGAAGGCCATCTCCTTCACCGGGAGCACCCGCACCGGGGCGGAGATCGCCCGCACCGCCGCGCCGCTGTTCAAGAAGCTCTCCCTGGAGATGGGCGGGAAGAACCCGGTGGTCATCTTCGCCGACGCGGACCTGGACGCGGCGGTGGCCACCACCGTGCGCTCGTCGTTCGCCAACCAGGGGCAGATCTGCCTCTGCTGCCCGCGCATCTTCGTGGAGCGGAGCGTCTACGCCCGGGTCCGCGACGCGCTGGTGGAGCGCACCCGGGCGCTGAAGCTCGGCGACCCGCTCCTGCCCGACACCGAGCAGGGCGCCCTGGTCAGCCGGGCCCACCTGGACAAGGTGCTCTCCTATCTCGCGCTGGCCCGCGAGGAGGGCGGGCGGTTCCTCACCGGCGGCAAGCGGGCCGAGGTGGGCGGGCGCTGCCGCGAGGGGTGGTTCGTCGAGCCGACCCTGGTCGAGGGCCTGGGCCCGCTGTGCCGCACCAACCAGGAGGAGATCTTCGGCCCGGTGGCGGCGCTGATGCCCTTCGACTCGGAGGACGAGGTCCTCCGCGCCTGCAACGGCGTCCGCTACGGCCTGGCCGCGTCGGTGTGGACGCGGGACCTGGTCCGGGCCCACCGCTTCAGCGCGGCGCTGGAGAGCGGCATCGTCTGGGTGAACACCTGGATGCTCCGCGACCTGCGCACCCCGTTCGGCGGGATGAAGGACTCGGGCGTGGGCCGCGAGGGCGGCCAGGAGGCGCTCCGCTTCTTCACCGAGCCCCAGAACGTCTGCATCCACCTCGCAGGAGGTTGAAGGCCCATGCCGGACCGAGTGACCTCGCAGCGCGCCGCGCCCCCGGTGGGCGCCTTCCCGCATGCCCGCAGGGTGGGGAACCTCCTCTTCCTCTCGGGCATCGGCCCGCGGGTCCGGGGAAGCAAGGACATCCCCGGGGTCACCCTGGACGCCCAGGGCAACGTGACCGACCACGACATCGCCATCCAGTGCAAGAGCGTGTTCGAGAACGTGCGCGCCATCCTCGAGGACGCCGGCACCACCTGGGACCGCCTGGTGGACGTGACGGTGTTCCTCACCGACATGGAGAACGACTTCGCGGTCTACAACCGGCTCTGGGCGGAGCACTTCAAGGACGCCCAGCCGTGCCGGACCACGGTGGAGGTGACCCGGCTGCCCACGCCCATCGCCATCGAGCTGAAGTGCATCGCCACGATGCCGGAGTGACCATGCCCAGGCTGCAGGCCCTCAACTTCAAGAAGTGGATCGACGAGCACCGGCATCTGCTCAAGCCGCCGGTGGGGAACCAGCAGATCTGGGCCGACCGCGAGTTCATGGTCACGGTGGTCGGCGGCCCGAACGCGCGGCGCGACTTCCACGTCAACGAGGGCGAGGAGTTCTTCTACCAGCTCGAGGGCGACATCGCGCTCCACGTCCTGGTGGACGGGAAGCGGGAGATGGTCCCCATCCGCGAGGGCGAGATCTTCCTCCTCCCGCCCAACGTGCCGCACTCGCCGCAGCGCCCGCCGAACACCATCGGCCTGGTGCTGGAGCGGCGGCGGCTGCCTCACGAGAAGGACAGCTTCCTCTGGGTCTGCGAGAAGTGCGGACAGGAGCTGTACCGCGAGTCGATCCACCTGACCGACATCGTCCAGCAGCTGCCCCCGGTGTTCGACCACTTCTACGGCGACGAGAAGAACACCACCTGCCGGAAGTGCGGCACCCGCGCCGCCCGGGCCTGAGGCCGGAAACCGATGCCGGTCGTCGACGTCCACACCCACCTCCTCCCGCCCGAGCTGCCCCGCTGGAAGGAGCGGTTCGGTTACGGCGGCTTCCTCGGCCTCGAGCACACCGGCCCCTGCCGCGCCCGGATGGTGAAGGACGACGGGCAGGTGTTCCGCGAGGTGGAGGAGAACCTCTGGGCGCCGGCCGCCCGGCTGGCCGACTGTGACCGCTCCGGTGTCGAGATCCAGGTCCTGTCGACCGTCCCGGTGATGTTCTCCTACTGGGCGAAGGCCGGGGACGGCGCCGAGGTGGCGCGCTTCCTCAACGACCACCTCGCCGGCGTGGTGGCCGGCGCGCCCGGGCGCTTCGTGGGCCTGGGCACGCTCCCGATGCAGGCCCCGGCGCTGGCGGTGCGCGAGCTGGAGCGCTGCGTGCGCTCCCTCGGGCTCGCCGGGGTGCAGATCGGCAGCCACGTCAACGACTGGAACCTGAGCGACCCCGCCCTGTTCGAGGTCTTCGCCGCGGCGGCCGAGCTGGGCGCGGCGGTCTTCGTCCACCCCTGGGACATGATGGGCGAGGGCCGGATGCGGAAGTACTGGCTGCCCTGGCTGGTGGGGATGCCCGCGGAGGTCTCGCTCGCCATCTGCTCGGTCATCTTCGGGGGCGTGCTGGAGCGGCTGCCCACCCTGCGCATCGCCTTCGCCCACGGCGGCGGGTCGTTCCCGGGGACGCTGGGGCGCGTCCAGCACGGGTTCGAGTGCCGGCCGGACCTGGTCGCGGTGGACAACCCCGTGCCTCCGCGCGCGTACCTCGGGCGCTTCTGGGTGGACAGCCTGGTACACGATCCGGACATGCTGCGCCTGATCGTCAAGCTGTTCGGAGAGGACCGGGTGATGCTCGGGAGCGACTACCCCTTCCCGCTCGGCGAGGCCGAGCCGGGCGCGCTGATCCGCTCGGTGCCGGAGCTGGCGGCGGCGCGGGCGCGGCTGCTGGGGGAGAACGCGCTCCGCTGGCTGGGGCGCCCATGCTGAGCGTCGAGGAAGGCCGGAGGCTGGCCGAGGACCACGACGCGCGCGACGCGCTCGGGCCGATGCGCGACTCCTTCCTGTTCCCGAGAGGACCGGACGGCGCGCCGGTGGTGTACCTCACCGGGAACTCGCTCGGGCTCCAGCCGCGGACGGCGCGGGCCCGGGTGGAGGAGGTGCTGGACGACTGGGAGCGGCTCGCCGTCGAGGGCCACGTCGAGGGCAAGTCACCGTGGCTCCCGTACCACCGCTTCCTCACCGCCCCCACCGCCCGCCTCGTCGGCGCGCAGCCGGACGAGGTGGTGGTGATGAACACCCTGACCGTCAACCTGCATCTGCTGATGGTCTCGTTCTACCGGCCCACCCCCGGGCGCCACCGCATCCTCTACGAGGGGAGCGCCTTCCCCTCGGACCGCTACGCCCTGGCGAGCCAGGTGCGCTTCCACGGGCTCGATCCGGCCGAGGCGCTGGTCCCGCTCCTCCCGCGCGCCGGGGAGGAGGTGCTCCGTCCCGACGACGTGCTCGAGGCCATCGCCCGGGAGGGAGAGCGGCTCGCGCTGGTGCTGATCGGCAACGTGAACTACCTCACCGGCCAGGCCTTCGACGTGGCGGCCATCACCCGGGCCGGGCACGGGGCCGGGGCGATGGTGGGGTTCGACCTCGCGCACGGGGCCGGAAACCTGGTCCTTCCACCTCCACGACGACGGGCCCGACTTCGCGGTGTGGTGCTCGTACAAGTACCTCAACGGAGGACCCGGCGCCCTGGGCGGGGTCTTCGTGCACGCCCGTCATCGCGAGGGCCGGGGACTCCAGCGCTTCGAGGGCTGGTGGGGACACGACGAGGCCAGCCGGTTCGAGATGGGGCCGCGCTTCCAGGGGATGCCCGGCGCCGAGGGGTGGCAGCTGTCCAACCCGCCCATCCTCCAGATGGCGGCGCTCCGGGCGTCGATGGAGCTCTTCGACGCGGTGGGGATGACCGCGCTGCGGCGGAAGTCCGAGCGCCTCACCGGGCTGATGGACCAGCTGGTCCGCGGCATGCCCGGGGTGGAGGTCATCACCCCGGAGGATCCGGCCCAGCGCGGGGCCCAGCTGTCGCTCCGAATCGCCCGGGACGCGCGCGGCCTGGTCCAGCGACTCGCCGCGGCGGGCGTGGTCTGCGACTTCCGCGCGCCGGACGTCGTCCGGGCGGCGCCCGCGCCCTTCTACACGCGCTTCGCCGACGTGGTGCGCTTCGCCGAGGTCCTCCGGAGCCATGTCCAGCAGGGGGGGTGAGCGAACCGTGTTCTCCGGCGCGGGCCTGGTGGGCTCGCTCCTGGCGCTCTTCCTCGCCCGGCGGGGCCGCGCGGTCGAGCTGTTCGAGCGGCGCCCGGACCTGCGCCGGGAGCAGATCTCCGCCGGGCGGAGCATCAATCTGGCGATCAGCGTGCGCGGGCTGCACGCGCTCGAGCAGGTGGGCCTGGAGCAGGACGCGCTCGCCCACGCCATCTCCATGCCCGGGCGGATGATCCACGGCCGCGACGGAGGGCTGACCTTCCAGGCGTACGGGAAGGACGACAGCCAGTGCATCCACTCCATCTCACGGGGGCTCCTCAACCGGATGCTGCTCGACGCCGCGGAGCGGACGGGGCGGGTGCGCCTGTCGTTCCGGCGGCAGGTGACCGCGCTCGACCCCCTGCAGCGGGTGCTCACGGTGAAGACCGACGACGGACGCACCGAGCGCGTCGAGGGCGCGGTGGTCTACGGCACCGACGGCGCGGGCTCGGCGGTGCGGCGCGCGGTGGTGGAGGCACGCGGCGGCACCTCGCAGGAGATGCTCCTCGCCCACGGCTACAAGGAGCTCACCCTCCCCGCGGCGCCGGACGGCGGCTGGCGTCTGGAGCGGCACGCGCTGCACATCTGGCCCCGCGGCGACTTCATGCTCATCGCCCTGCCCAACGAGGACGGGAGCTTCACCTGCACCCTCTTCCTCGCCTTCGAGGGCGCGCCGAGCTTCGCCACGCTCGAGGCGCCGGGGGCGGTGCGGGCGTTCTTCCGCGAGCACTTCTCCGACGTGGAGCCGATGCTGCCGGACCTCGAGGCGCAGTTCGCCGGGAACCCGACCGGCTCGATGGTGACGGTCAAGTGCTCGGCGTGGCACGCCGGGGACCGAGCGCTGCTGCTCGGCGACGCGGCCCACGCCATCGTCCCGTTCTTCGGGCAGGGCATGAACTGCGGCTTCGAGGACTGCGTGGTGCTGGACGGGCTCGAGGCGACGGGCGCCCCGCGCGAGGAGGTCTTCGCCCGCTTCGAGCAGCTGCGGAGGCCCAACGCCGACGCCATCGCCGACATGGCGGTGGAGAACTTCGTGGAGATGCGCGCCAGCACCGCCGACCCGCGCTTCCTCCTGGAGAAGGCCATCGAGAAGCGGCTCCTGGCCGAGCTCCCGGGCGAGTTCCTCTCGCGCTATGCGCTGGTGACCTTCAGCCGCGCGCCGTACCGGGTGGCCTACGACGCGGGGCGGATCGCCTCGGGCATCGTGTCCGAGCTGGCCGAGGGCGTGAGCTCGGCGGCGGAGGTCGACCTCGCCCGGGCGCGGGCGCTGGTGGCGGCCCGGCTGACTCCCTTCCTGCGCGAGAGGCTCTGATGGACCTGGGACTGCGTGACCGGCGGGCGCTGGTGCTCGGAGGGTCGTCGGGCCTCGGGCGGGCGGTGGCCGCGGCCCTGGTGGCCGAGGGCGCGCGGGTGGCCATCTGCGGGAGGAAGAAGGCGCGGATCGAGGCGGCGGCGCGCGAGCTGGGCGCGCAGGCGGGCCTGCCCTGCGACCTGACCGTTCCGGGCGCGGCGACCACTCTGGTCGAGACGGCGACCCAGCGGCTCGGGGGCCTCGACATCCTGGTGACCAACACCGGCGGGCCGCCGAAGGGCCGCTTCGCGGACGTGACCGACGAGATGTGGCAAGAGGGCTTCCAGTCGCTGTGGCTGAGCGCGGTGGACGCCATCCGCGCGGCGCTGCCCGGGATGCGGGAGCGGCGGTGGGGACGGATCCTCCTCATCACCTCGACGGCGGCGAAGGAGCCAATCCCCGGCCTGACCGTCTCCAGCGGCCTGCGCGCCGGGCTCCTGGGCCTGATGAAGACGCTCGCCCCCGAGGTGGCCGAGGAGGGGGTGACGGTGAACGCGCTGCTCCCGGGCTACACGGCCACCGAGCGCATCGCCGAGCTCGGCATTCCCGAGGACACGCTGGCCGAGCACATCCCGGCGCGGCGGCTCGGGCGCCCCGAGGAGCTGGGGGCGATGGCCGCGTTCCTCGCCTCGGAGCAGGCGGGGTACGTGACCGGCCAGGCCATCGCCGTGGACGGCGGATTCATCCGGGGGCTCTGAGGCCGGACCCGTGCACCCCGGGGCGCGACGTCCCGTGCGTCGAGCAGCCGCCCCGCGTAGGTCCGGCTCGCCTCGACCTTGGCCCCGGTGCGAAGGAGCCGGTCGCCTCAGGGGGTGCGCGCGGGCCGAAGATGGACAGCAGGTGTCCATCCGGATCGCGGAAGTCCGCGGCGTGCTGGTCCCCGGCGACCAGGCGCGGCTCGCGGCGGAACTCCACGCCCCGGGCGCGGAGCGCCTCGTGCGCGGCCTCGATGTCCTCGACCGAGAAGACGACCTCCACCCGCCGCTCGTCCTGGGCGGGCCCGAGGTCCTTGGTCTCGCGCAGGGCGAGGGTGATTCCACCCGCGTCGAGGAAGGCGAACTCTCCTCCGCTTCCACGCAGCGGGAGGCCGAGCTGGTCCCGATAGAAGGCGAGCGACCTCCCGAGATCGGTCACCCCGAGCATGAGCACGCTGATCCCGGACAGCGAGACGCTGTGGCTCTCGGTCATGGCGGCGCTCCTTCGTACCGGGCGACGCGGCCTGCGTCGTCTCCGGTTCATTGAGGGTGCCCATTGTCAGACACCTCGTTCCGACACCTCGTCCCCGGTCAGTCCACGATGAACAGCGTCGCCCCGCTCGTCGTCGACGAGCGATGCCGTTCGGCCTGGTCCGCGACCTGGTAGCTCATGCCCTGGGTGAGCGTGAACCGCCGACCGTCCTCCAGCTCGGTGCTCAGCTCGCCCGCGATGCAGAGCAGGATGTGACCCTTCTCACACCAGTGGTCCGCGACGTACCCGGGCGAGTACTCGACCATCCGGACCCGGATGTCACCGAAGTGCCGCGTCCTCCAGACCGCGAGGCCGACGTCGCCGCGGCGCTCGGTGCGCTCCACGGACGACCAGTCGGTGACTCCGAAGGGGATGTCGGTCATCCGCATGCGTGTTTCCTAGGTGCCGCTCCCGAGCGCCTCGATCACCTGCGCCCACGCCCTGGACTTCGGGTCGATGACGTCGAAGTGGTCGGCGTCCTCCGGCATCACCAGCCGGATGTCGTCGCCCGCCTTGCGCGCCCGGTCCACGAAGCTCCGGCTCATCGCCAGGGGGACCACGTTGTCCTTCGTGCCGTGGACGACCACCACCGGCACGCCGAGCGGGAGGTGCGCCGCCGGCGACCCCTCGGCGTAGCGCGCCGGCTGCTCCCGCGCGCTCCCTCCCAGCAGCTCGAGCGTCACGTGCTGGCTCAGCTCGAGCTTGTCCGCCTCGACCAGGTCCGCCACCGGCGCGAGCCCGACGACCCGTCGCGGACGCCACGACGGCCGCCGCAGCGCACCCGGGGCCGACGAGCGCGTCACCGCCCACAGCGCCAGGTGCCCGCCCGCCGAGTGGCCCATCCACACCGAGCGGGCGAGGTCGAGGCCATGCTTCGCCGCGAGCCCGGGCAGCGCGTCCAGCGCCGCGCTCGCGTCGGTCAGGGTCCCCGGCCAGGCCCCGCCCTCCTCGCCGATGCGCCGGTACTCGAGCGCCACCGTCGCCCACCCCCGCCGCGCCAGGTCGGCGCAGAGGTGCCCCACGTGGCCGGCGTCGTACGCCGCGCGCCAGTATCCGCCGTGGATCATCACCAGGGTCCGGAGCCGCTCGCTCCCCGGCGGCCGGCGGACCCAGAGGTGCTGCGACGGCGCCGGGCCGTACGCCTCACGGACGCCGGCCGGCGGGGGCTCGGTCAACACCCAAGGGTCGGACATTCAGGCGAGGTCCTCGTGGAGGCAGAGGATGTTGCCCTCGGGGTCACTGAACCAGGCGGCCTTCTCCGACCCGAGCACGCACACGTGCTGCACCGTCTTCAGGCCCGGCAGGTCGTAGTCGTGGAACACCACCCCGCGGGACTCGAGCTCCTTGATCGCCGCGTTGATGTCGCGCACCCCGAAGCTCACCGCGGTGTGGTCCGCCTTGGTCGGCGCACCGCGCTGGAAGAGCGCCAGGGCCCCGCTCCCCACCGGGTACTCGTACTTCCCGTCGGGCTTGGCCCGCCCGCGCTTCAGCCCCAGCTTCTGCTCGTAGAACGCGCGGGCGCGTGCCAGATCCACCACCGGGAGAATCGTGGTCATCGGAACGTCGGCGAGCATGGCGCCCTCCTCGGGTGAGGCGCGCCACTCGACGCCACCCCGCCCCGCCCGGTCAAGGCACAGCGTGCAGAAGCCTCAGCTCGGCCGGGGCTGAGCCTGGGTCCCCACGGTCCCTGCCGCATACCGGGCCCCGGACACCGCGCCCTTCGGGAACACCGCCTCGATGCCGGCCAAGTCCTCGGCGGTGAGCCGGACCTCGAGCGCGCCCAGGTTCTCCTCCAGGTACTTCCGGCGCTTGGTGCCGGGGATGGGGACGATGTCGTCGCCCCGGGACATCACCCAGGCCAGCGCGAGCTGCCCCGGCGTGCACCCCTTCTGCCGCGCCAGCGCGCCCACCTTCTCCACCAGCGCCAGGTTCTTCTGGAAGCTCTCGCCCTGGAAGCGGGGATTGTTGCGGCGGAAGTCGTCCTCGGCGAAGTCGGCCGGGGTGCGGATCTGCCCGGTGAGGAACCCGCGGCCCAGCGGGCTGTAGGCGACGAGCGTGATGCCCAGCGCGCGGCACGCCTGCAGCGGCCCGTCCTCGGGGTCGCGCGTCCAGAGCGAGTACTCGCTCTGCAGCGCGGCGATGGGATGCACCGCGGCCGCGCGACGGACGACGTCCGCCGGGGCCTCGGAGAGCCCGAGCGCCCGGACCTTCCCCTCCTTCACCAGCTGGGCCATCGCCCCCACCGTCTCCTCGATGGGCGTCGAGGGGTCCACCCGGTGCTGGTAGTAGAGGTCGATGAGGTCGATCTTCAGCCGCCGGAGGCTGGCCTCGCAGGCGCTCCGCACGTAGTCCGGCTTCCCGTTGATCTTGCGCCGGGTGGCGTCGCTGGGGGCGGCGGGGTCCCGGACGATGCCGAACTTGGTGGCGAGGACGATCTCCTTCCGGCGCCGCCGGAGCAGGTCCGAGAGCAGTTCCTCGTTCTTGCCCGCGCCGTACATGTCCGCGGTGTCGAGGAAGGTCACGCCCCGGTCCACCGCCAGCTCCAGCGTGGCGCGGGACTCGGCCTCGTCGGCCGGACCGTAGAACTCCGACATCCCCATGCAGCCGAGGCCCATGCGGGAGACCTTCAGCCCTGACTTCCCCAGCGGTCGCTGTTCCATGTCGGGGGCACAATGTCCCCCCCGGCATTCGCGTGCAGCGAAAAAATGGCGCGACCGGCCGCCCGAGATCTCCAGGGCGGCCGGTCGCCCCCCGGACGCTGCGCAGAGTCGCGGGACTGCGCGCGCCCTCCAGGGCCGCCGCCGATTGGAGCCAGCGGACGTCCCGGGCCGCCCGGTAGACGACGGTCGGCGGCCGGACACCACAGCGGAACCGCACCGGTGGTCGCACGGGCCTCGCCGTCGTCTCCCGCGGGCAGTGACCGACCTCTCCGGACACGCCCCGCACGGGCAGCGGCGCGAGACCCCCACCCCCGGCTGGGAGAGCGGGGTCTGGGTCCGCATCCAGCGCCGGCGACGGGCGCGACGCCTCGGCGTCATGGCCCTCGCGGCGGTCGTCGCATCGACAGGACTGCTCGTCGCTCGGCGCCAGGCCACTCCGGCACCCGGGCCGGTGCGGGTCGACGCAGTCCTAGAGGGCCCGGCGCGGTCGGACGGAAGCGCGCCCGTCCCCGCGGTCTGGCGCCTTCACTTCGAGGGGGCCGAGCTCCGGGTGTACCGGAATGCGCTCGGCGTGGTGCACCGCTGTCCGGGCTCGGTGGGCTGCGCGCGCTCGGGCCGGGGCGGCACGCTCGCGCTGCCGGTCGACACCGCGGGCGAGTATCGCGCGCTGGTCTTCTCCGGGCCCGGCGCGGGAGACGGCGTGACGCTCCAGGGCGACCTCGCTAGCCTCCCGGGCCCGCGGTCACCGGGTGGAGATGTCTCCGGCGCTCGTCGCCTACTGAGCGCGCTCGGTTCCGTCCGGCTCGACCTCGTGGAAGACGAGGGGACGGACCGGGCACGGTGGCCCCCCCCAGCGTACCCTGGCGCGGCCGCCGGTCCTGGCTTATGCCTGGCCGACCTCCCGTGCTTGCTGCCGGCCCGCCACCCTCGAACGAGCCCCTCCGGGACGCCCTGGGCCGCCCGCTCAGGAGCCTGCGGCTGAGCGTCACCGACCGGTGCAATCTCCGCTGCGCGTACTGCATGCCCGAGCCGGACTACGTCTGGCTGCCGAAGAAGGAGCTCTTGACCTTCGAGGAGCTGGACCGGCTCACCGGCATCTTCTGCAGCCTGGGCGTGGACAAGGTGCGGCTGACCGGCGGGGAACCGCTCCTCCGCTCGGAGATCACCACCCTGGTTCGCGCGCTCTCGGCCCGCCCGGAGGTGCGCGACCTGGCGATGACCACCAACGGGGTCCTCCTCACCGAGCGCGCGCGCGAGCTCCGGGACGCCGGCCTCCGGCGGCTCACCGTCAGCCTGGACACCCTGCGCCCGGAGCGCTTCCAGGCCCTGACCCGCGCCGACCTCCACGGCCGCGTGCTCGCGGGCATCGACGCCGCCCGGACCCTGGGCTTCCCGCTCAAGCTGGACACGGTGGTGGTGCGGGGGACGAACGACGACGAGGTGCTCGATCTCCTGGCCTTCGCCCGCGGCATCGGCGCGGAGATCCGCTTCATCGAGTACATGGACGTGGGCGGCGCGACCCGGTGGACCCGCGAGCAGGTGGTGTCGCGGGCCGAGGTCCTCGCCCTTGTGGCCGGCGCGCACGGACCGGTCGAGCCGGCGGGCGCGCAGGGCTCCGACCCGGCCGAGCGCTTCCGGCTGGCGGACGGCACCGTGTTCGGCGTCATCGCCTCGACCACCACGCCGTTCTGCCGGTCCTGCGATCGGAGCCGCCTCACCGCCGACGGCACCTGGTACACCTGCCTCTACGCCCGCTCCGGAGCAAACCTCCGCGCGGCGCTCCGCAGCACCGCGACCGACGCGGAGATCGCCTCCCTCCTTCGGGTGGGGTGGCGCGCCCGGAACGACCGCGGGGCCGAGCAGCGCCTCCAGCTCGAGCAGCGCGGCGCGCTGGCGGCGGCCCCCGAGCTCCGGCAGGACCCGCGGCTCGAGATGCACACCCGCGGGGGTTAGGCGCCCCTTGCGCGCCCCCTCCCTGGTGGCCGAGGACGCCGACTCGGCCCTGGCGCTGCTGCTCTCCGCCGCCCGGGGCGCGCAGGCCTGCGGCTACGGCGCCGAGGACACCGAGCGGCTGGTGTGCGAGCTCGCCGCGCAGCTCGGGATGGCCGACGTCCAGATGTCGAGCCTCCCCACCCAGCTCCAGCTCGCCATCGGCATCCCCGGGCAGCAGCGGGTGGTGCTGCTCCGGGTGGAGCCGATGCCGGTGGACCTGGACCGCATCGTCCGGCTCGACGCGGTGGCCCGCGAGGTGAAGGCGGGGCGCATCGGCCCGCGCGAGGCGAGCGTCCGCATCGACGCCATCGGGCGCTCGCCGCCTCCGTACCGCGCGCCGATGCTCCTCTTCGCCTACTGCCTCGCCGCGGCCGGGGCGGTGCTGCTGTTCGGCGAGGACCTCCCCGAGGCGCTCACCGCCGCGCTCGCCGGGCTCGCGGTGGGGGCCATCGCCGTGGTCCGCAGCCGGGTGCGCGAGCTGGACCTCGCCGCCGAGCTGGTCTCCGCGGTGCTGGCCGGCTTCATCTGCCAGACCGCCTCGGCGCGCATCTGGCCCCTCGACCCCCGCGTGGCCACCCTGGGCGCGGTGGTGGTGCTGCTCCCGGGCTTCACCCTCACCCAGGCGGTGCGCGAGCTGCAGACGCGCAATCTGCTCTCCGGCCTGGCGGGCTTCGGCGCCGCGTCGGTCAGCTTCCTGGCCCTGGTCATCGGCGCGGTGCTCGGGGGCGCGCTGGGAGCGCGCCTGTTCGGGCCGGCGCGGGTGCCGCCCGTCGAGCTGCCGGACTGGACCTTCCTCCTCGGCGCAGCGGCCCTGGGGCTGGCGGCGGTGGTGGTGCTCCGGGCGCCGCGGAGAGAGGCGCCCACGGTGGTGGCTGCGGCGCTGCTCTCGGCCGGGGTGAGCCACGCGGTCTCGCGAACGGTGGGCCCGGCGCTCGGCGCCTTCGTGGGGGCGGTGGTCATCGGGCTGGTGGCGCACCTCAACGGGCGGCTGCGGAGCCGTCCGGTGTGGCTGGTCACCATCCCCGGGGTGCTGGTCCTCGTTCCGGGGAGCATCGGTTACCGGAGCCTCCTCGACCTCGTGGACCGCGACGTGGCGACCAGCATCGAGACGGCGTTCCAGATGATCCTCACCGCGGCAGGCATCGTCTTCGGGCTGCTGATGACCGACGCGGTCGGCGCGCGGTCTCGCCGGTAGGGACGGCTCCGTTCAGCTGGACGGACGAGCCGACGGGCGGGCGAACAGCTCGGAGCGCGCGGTCTCGGTGATGGCGACCACGGCGGGGTGCCGCAGCTTCCGCTCGACGGTGAGAGCCCAGTAGCGCTCGCGCACCCCGTCCACCGTGCCCACTCGCTCGACCCCGTAGGCCGCGCGGACCTCGGACTCCACCGCCTCCGGCGCCGGGAAGACCCCGGCCCCGGCCTCGCCGAAGGACTCCATCAGCGCGCTGTCCTGGAACTCGCCGACCACGCGGGGGCGGATTCCCCGGGTATCGAACCAGTGCGCCAGCGACCGCTGCAGTGCCGCGCCCTCCGCGGCGCCGAGCAGCGGGACGCCCTCCATCGACTTCGGGAACCCGGGCGCGAGCTTGCGGGCCAGCGCCGGACGGGCGAACAGCCCCACCCCGCACTCGCCGAGGAGGTGGCTGTAGGCCCGCACCGGCGACGGAGCCGGGGCGTCGGAGAGCACCAGGTCGAGGCTGTGGGCGGCGAGCTCCGCGACCAGCCTCTCCGGCCGGGCCTCCTGGACCACCAGCTGGACCGGCTCGTCGGACTCCAGGGCCGGGGCGAGCAGCCGGTGCGCCACGCGCTTCTCCAGCGAGTCGGAGACGCCGACCACCAGCCGCCGCGGGCGCGCCACCGGACGTCCGCGGAGCGTGTCCTGGAGCTCGCGGCCGAGGCTGAAGATCTCCTCGGCGTAGCGGAAGACGACCTGCCCCACGTCGGTCAGCACCAGCGAGCGGCCCTGGCGCTCGAGGAGCTTCTCGCCGAAGGCGTTCTCCAAGACCTTGATCTGCCCGCTGATCGTGGGCTGGGCGAGCCGGAGCACCTTGCTGGCCTTGGAGACGCCGCCCTCGCGGACCACGGTCCAGAAGTAGAAGAGGTGGTGATAATTGAGCCAGTCCATGGCCGCCGGTCTCCTATCGGGAAGAAGAATGGATTGCTGCGAGTTTATCGATTTGCCGATGTGTTCGCTCCGTCTTAACGCTGGGGGGCACGGAGGTCACAACGACCATGAACCAGCTCAAGACCGTTCTGCTCCTGGGCATCCTTTCGGCGATCCTGGTGGGCGTCGGCGGAGCGCTGGGACCCAACGCGCTCGGCCTCAGCATCGCGCTGGCGGTGGCGATGAACGTCGGCGCCTACTTCTTCAGCGACCGGATCGTCCTGGCGATGCACCGCGCCCAGGAGATCTCGCCGTCCGAGTCCCCGGAGCTCCACCGGATGGTGGAGGAGCTCTCGGCCCGGGCGGGCATCCCCAAGCCGCGGCTGTACCTCATCCCCGAGCTGCAGCCGAACGCCTTCGCCACCGGCCGGAACCCCGAGAACGCGGCGGTCGCCGTCACCTCGGGAACGCTACAGTTCTTGGACCGGCGGGAGCTGCGGGGCGTGCTGGCGCACGAGCTGGGGCACGTGAAGAACCGCGACATCCTGGTCTCGAGCATCGCCGCCACGGTGGCCGCGGCCATCACCTACGTGGCGCACGCGGTGGGCTTCTTCGGCGCCGCGAGCTCGGACGAGGACGGGCCCTCGCCGGTGCAGGCGCTGCTCCTGGCCCTGGTGGCGCCCGTCGCCGCGACGCTGATCCAGCTCGGCATCTCCCGCTCTCGCGAGTTCGGCGCGGACCGGACCGGCGCGGAGATCTCCGGCGACCCCGAGGCGCTCGCCCGGGCGCTGGAGAAGCTGGACCAGGCGGCGCACTCCGTCCCGGCCCCGATGCGGCCGGCCACGGCCAGCCTCTTCATCGTCAATCCCTTCTCGGCGACCGAGGGCGTCCTCAATCTCTTCTCGACCCACCCCCCGCCGCGAGAGCGCATCCGGCGCCTCCGCGCGATGCAGGTTCAGGCCGGCGGATGGCCGGTGGGAGCCCATGAGGCGGCCCTCGACCCCGGCTGGTGACCACCCCCGCGCCCGTCTCCGGCGCCTGGGCAACCTGGTCGGGGGCTGGGCGCTGGTGGTGGTGGGCGCCATCCTGATTCCCCTGCCCGGCCCCGGGTGGCTGGTGGTGGGCATCGGGCTCCTCGTGCTCGGCCGGGAGGTGCGGTGGGCGCGGGGAGCCCTCATCCGCCTGGAGCGCTTCATGCGCCGGCACGGGATGAGGACCTCGCTCCGCCGGCTCCTCGACCGCAGCCGCCGGGAGAGGATGCGGCATCCACATCCATCGGTTAAACCGATAAATCCAGCCTGAATTATCTGGTTGTACGAAGGCTCTCGCCGCCGCACATCCAGTGCCTGAGCGGCCCCCGAGCAGCTGCCCCGGGCCGCCCCGAGGAGCCCGTCCGATGCTGTCCGTCGTCTCGCTGGGAAGCTGGCCCTTGTGGGTGGGCTTCCTGACCTTCGTGGGGATGATGCTCGCCCTCGACCTGGGCGTGTTCCACCGGAAGGCCCACGCGGTGTCCTTGCGCGAGGCGGCGGTGTGGAGCTCGGTGTGGATCGCGCTGGCCAGCGTGTTCGCCCTGGGGGTCTTCCACTTCTACGGCGCGCAGCGAGGGCTGGAGTTCACCACCGGCTACCTGATCGAGAAGGCGCTCAGCGTCGACAACATCTTCGTCATGGTCATCGTCTTCGGGGCCTTCGGCGTCCCGGCACACCAGCAGCACCGGGTGCTGTTCTGGGGCATCCTCGGCGCGCTGGCGATGCGGGCGGTGTTCATCCTGGCCGGGACGGCGCTGATCGCACGCTTCCATTGGACCGTCTACGTCTTCGGCCTGTTCCTGGTGCTCACCGGGGTGAAGATGCTCCTCGCGCGGGGGGAGGAGGGGCACCCGGAGAACAACGTGCTGGTCCGTCTGGCTCGGAAGGTGCTACCGGTCGCCCCCGGTCAGGACACCGAGCACTTCTTCACCCGGATCGACGGAAGACGGATGGTCACCCCGCTGTTCCTGGCGCTGCTGGCGGTGGAGTTCACCGACCTCATCTTCGCCGTGGATTCGATCCCCGCCGTCCTGGCGGTGAGCCGGGACCCGTTCATCGTCTTCACCTCGAACATCTTTGCCATCCTGGGACTAAGGTCCCTCTACTTCCTCCTGGCTGGCGTGGTGCAGAAGTTCCGTTATTTGAAGGTGGGGCTGGCCCTGGTGCTGGTCTTCGTCGGGGTGAAGATGACCATCGTGGACGTCTTCAAGATCCCCGTGGGCGTGTCGCTGGCGGTGGTGGCACTGCTGATTGCCGGGGCGATCCTCTCGTCCCTGCTGGTGGACGGGCGGCGGAGGGCGTTGGAGGAAAGGACGGCAGCCTCGTGAACAAGACGCGGTTCAACATCGCCTACGTGGTGGTCGCAGTGATGGCGGTGCTCTTCATCCAGGACTGGGTGCGGACCAGCCAGGCCGTGGCGGTCATCCCCTACAGCCAGTTCCAGAAGCTGCTCGACGAGAAGAAGGTCACCGAGGTCACCGTCGGGGAGGACCGCATCCGCGGCACGCTGAAGGAGCCCATCGAGGGCGGGAAGACGCACTTCTCCACCTTCAAGGTGGACAAGGACATCGCGGCCGCCCTGGACAAGGCGGGCGTCAAGTTCGCCGGCCAGGAGGAGAACACCTGGTTCACCGCGCTGCTCGGGCTGGTCGCGCCCACGCTGATCTTCTTCGCCATCTGGGCGGTGCTGATGCGGCGCATGGCCAAAGGGATGGGCGGGGGAGGCGGGGGCCTGCTGGCCATCGGGAAGAGCAAGGCCAAGGTCTTCGTCGAGACCGACATCAAGACCCGCTTCTCGGACGTCGCCGGCGTGGACGAGGCCAAGGCCGAGCTGGCCGAGGTGGTGGAGTTCCTCAAGAGCCCGGAGGAGCACTCGAGGCTGGGCGGCCGGATGCCCAAGGGCGTGCTGCTGGTGGGCCCTCCTGGCACCGGGAAGACGCTGCTCGCCCGCGCAGTGGCCGGCGAGGCGGCCGTGCCGTTCTTCTCCATCAGCGGCAGCGAGTTCGTGGAGATGTTCGTCGGGGTGGGGGCGGCGCGGGTGCGCGACCTGTTCGAGCAGGCCCGCGGGAAGGCGCCGTGCATCATCTTCATCGACGAGCTGGACGCGCTGGGGCGCGCCCGCGCGGCCTCGGGCCTGGTGGGCGGGCACGACGAGAAGGAGCAGACCTTGAACCAGCTCCTGGTCGAGCTGGACGGGTTCGACCAGAGCGCAGGCATCGTGCTGATCGGCGCGACCAACCGGCCGGAGATCCTCGACCCGGCGCTGCTCCGCGCCGGCCGCTTCGACCGCCAGGTGCTGCTGGACCGGCCTGACCGGGTGGGCCGGGTGGCCATCCTCAAGGTCCACATGGCGAAGGTGAAGGTGGCGACCACCGTGGACGCCGACCAGATCGCCGCCCTGACCCCGGGCTTCACCGGGGCGGACCTGGCGAACCTGGTCAACGAGGCCGCGCTCTCGGCCACCCGGCGCAAGGCCGAGGCGGTGGAGCGACAGGACTTCGACTCGGCGATCGAGCGGATCATCGCCGGCCTGGAGAAGAAGAACCGGCTCCTGAACCCGCGCGAGCGGGAGATCGTCGCCTTCCACGAGATGGGGCACGCCCTGGCCGCCGCGGCGACGACCGGCGTGGACCCGGTGCACAAGGTGAGCATCATCCCCCGTGGCATCGGCGCGCTGGGCTACACGCTCCAGCGGCCCATCGAGGACCGCTACCTCATGACCCGGGAGGAGCTGGAGGGAAAGCTGGTGGTGCTGCTCGGCGGACGCACTGCGGAGGGCCTGGTCTTCGAGCACACCTCGACCGGCGCGGCGGACGACCTGTCCAAGGCCACCGACATCGCCCGGAGCATGGCGACCCGGTACGCGATGGTGCCGGCGCTGGGCCCGGTGACCTACGACGAGGAGAATCATAGCTACCTGGGGCTGCCGACGATGAGCCGGCGGACGTTCAGCGAGGAGACCGCGCGGGAGATCGACCTGGCGGTGCGGGAGATCGTCCAGAACGCCTCGGAGCGGTGCCGCACGCTGCTCGCCCAGCGCCGGCAGACGCTGGAGAAGGCCGCGCGGCTCCTGCTGGAGAAGGAGACGCTGATCGACGTGGAGCTGAAGCCGCTGTTCGACGAGGCGCGGGCCGAGGCGGCGCAGGCGGTGCCACGGGTCGTCTCGCGGTCCTGAGCGTCCGGGGCTGGTCGAGTCGGACGCCGGCGGGCGGAGGTGACACGGGATGGGTGAGCTGGCGAGTCAGGAGCCGCGGGCCGTGGTGGTGGTCGGACCGACCACGGGCTTCCGGACCGAGGTCGACGTCGGCGGTCACCACCTGGTGGTCGACGAGCCGACCGCAGTGGGCGGGACCGACGCCGGTCCCTCTCCCTACGAGATGCTCCTCGCCGGGCTCGGGGCGTGCACGGCGATGACGCTCCGGCTCTACGCCGACCGGCGTGGGTGGCCGCTGGAGCGAGTGCGGGTGAGCCTGCAGCACCGGAAGGTGCACGCGCAGGATTGCGTCGACTGCGAGAAGAAGACGGCGAAGATGGACGTGGTGGACCGGGTGGTGTTCCTGGACGGCGCGCTGGACGACACCCAGCGGGCGAAGCTCCTGGAGATCGCCGAGCGCTGTCCGGTGCAACAGACCCTGCAGAGCAAGATCCAGGTGAACACCCGGGTGGGGTAGCTCCGGACCGGAGGGCTGCCGTTGCGCCCGAGTCCCTCGCTCCGACGGATGACCGCCTAGAAGTGCGGCGGCCGCTCGGGGATGGTCGCGTCCACCAGCCCGGGCTCGATGGCGGCGACCTTCTGCCCCATGGCGCCCAGCTCGTGCTCCAGCCGTTCCAGGGCCCGCCCCTGGGCGTAGACCACGTCACTCAGCTCCTGGAGCAGCCGCTGCTGCTCGGTGAACCGCAGCTCGAGCTCGACGATGCGCTCCTCCTTGACCGTCCCCTTCATGACCGTCCCCTTCCTGGACGGGCGCCCCGTCGATTCGGGACGCCCCCCGCGCAGGTCCATCGCTCCAGCCGATGGACGATCCAGCTGCTTTCACTCTCACGTCGACGCGGGGAGGTGTCAAACACCTCCGATGGGGTGAAGGCGTAGGACCTGGGTCCAACTCGACGAGTAACCCCCCGCGTCCGTCACGCCAGCTCGAACCGCAGCTCGCCGAGCTTCTCGACGCTGCACTGGATCCGGTCGCCCGCCTTCAGCCAGACCTGCTGCGCCTCGGGCTTGCCGACGATGACGCCCTCGGGCGTGCCGGTGGAGATGAGATCCCCGGGGACAAGCGTGAACAGCGACGAGGCGTAGGCGATGATCTGCGCGCAGGTGAAGATCATGTCGCTGGTGTTCGAGGACTGGCGCTGCTCGCCGTTCACCCGGGTCTCGAGCTTGAGGCTCTGCGGATCCCCCACCAGATCCGCGCCCACCAGCCAGGGCCCGATGGGCATGAAGCCGTCCGAGGTCTTGCCGATCATGAACTGCGTGGCCTTGCCGTCGCGGAACTGGAGGTCGCGGGCGGAGAAGTCGTTCCCGGTGGCGTAGCCGAACACGTGGCCGAGCGCGTCGGCCTCGGAGACGTCCTTGGCGGTCTTGCCGATGATGACCTGGAGCTCCACCTCGTAGTCGAACTTCTTCGCCACCTTGGTGGGCAGGTGGATGACGCCCTCGTGACCGCAGAGCGCGTTGTTGTACTTGTTGAAGAGCACCGGGGCCTTGGGGATCGGCGTGCCGGTCTCCTGGGCGTGCCGCCGGTAGTTGAAGCCCAGCATGATGATCTTCTGCGGCCGGGTGATGCACGGCCCGAAGCGCGCCTCCTCGATGGGAACCAGCGCCGTCTTGACCGCCGATGCGGACGCGGCGAGCACCTTCTGCAGCCCCGCCGCATTCTTGCCCTCGATCACCTCGTCGGTGCTCGTGGGAACCGCGACCCGGAGCGCCTTGCCGGCCTTCGCCACGTCGAGGATCTTGTTCTCGCGCCGGATTCCCAGGGTGTCCCCCTGCTGGGTCCGGAGGGTGCAGTAAGCCAGCGAGCGGATCGCCGGGGTGGCCGTTCCCGGGCTCGACGGCGTCGGGGCACCCGCGCCCCGGGCGGCGGACTGGAAGATCACCGAGCCTGCGGCGGCGACCCCGGCGTTCCTCAGCAAGGTCCTGCGGGTGGTTTCCATGGGAACTCCTCCTCGGAGGGAGCGAGAGGTTGCATGCGGCGGGGCGGGAGCGCCAGCGCCACGAGCCTGACGCCGCGCGCCAGTTGCCACTGGACGGCGGTGGCCGGCCCCCGTCCAACCGTGTAGAGAGCACGCACCGTGGACGCCAACTTCCTCACCGACCTGGCCGCCCGGACGCGCGAGCTCCGTGAGCAGGGCCTCTACAAGAACGAGCGGATCCTCGTCTCTCCCCAGAACGCGTCCATCCGCGTGGAGGGGGGTGCGCGAGGTCCTCAACTTCTGCGCCAACAACTACCTCGGCCTCGCCGACCACCCGAAGGTGGTGGAGACGGCCCGCAGCGCGCTGGAGAAGTACGGCTTCGGCATGGCCTCGGTGCGCTTCATCTGCGGCACCCAGGACCTCCACAAGACCCTCGAGGCACGGCTGAGCCGCTTCCTCGGGACCGAGGACACCATCCTCTACTCGAGCTGCTTCGACGCCAACGGCGGCCTGTTCGAGACGCTGCTCGGCGAGGAGGACGCGGTCATCACCGACGCGCTGAACCACGCCTCGATCATCGACGGCATCCGGCTGTGCAAGGCGAAGCGGCTCCGGTACGCGAACAACGACATGGGCGAGCTGGAGGCCCGGCTCAAGGAGGCCTCGAGCGCCCGGTACCGGCTCATCGCCACCGACGGCGTGTTCTCGATGGACGGGATCATCGCCAATCTCCGGGCCATCTGCGACCTGGCGGACCGGCATCGCGCGCTGGTGATGGTGGACGACTCGCACGCGGTCGGCTTCGTGGGCGCCCGGGGCCGCGGGACGCCCGAGTTCTGCGAGGTGATGGGCCGGGTGGACATCATCACCGGCACGCTGGGTAAGGCGCTGGGTGGCGCGTCGGGCGGCTACACCGCGGCGCGGAAAGAAGTCGTCGCCTGGCTGCGGCAGCGGAGCCGGCCGTACCTGTTCTCCAACTCGCTGATGCCGGCCATCTGCGCGGCCACGCTCACCGTCCTCGACCTGCTCGAGGGCGGCGACGAGCTGAGGAAGCAGCTCCGGGCCAACGCCGAACACTTCCGGAGCGAGATGACCAGGCTGGGCTTCAAGCTGGCCGGCGCGAACCACCCCATCATCCCGGTGATGCTCGGGGACGCGAAGCTCGCCTCGACCTTCGCCGAGCAGATGCTGGCCGAGGGCGTGTACGTCGTCGGCTTCAGCTACCCGGTGGTGCCGCAGGGCCAGGCGCGGATCCGGACGCAGATGTCCGCGGCGCACACCCGCGAGCAGCTCGACCGGGCGATCGCCGCCTTCGCCAAGGTGGGCCGCGCCCTGGGGGTGATCCGGTGAGAGCGCTGGTGAAGGCCAAGGCCGAGCCCGGCATCTGGATGCAGGACGTGCCGGTGCCGGAGATCGGCCCGAACGACGTGCTGATCAAGGTCCGCAAGGCGAGCATCTGCGGCACGGACATCCACATCTGGAACTGGGACCCGTGGTCGCAGAAGACCATCAAGGTCCCGATGGTCATCGGCCACGAGTTCATGGGCGAGGTGGCGAAGCTCGGGGCCGAGGTCACCGGGTTCCAGGTGGGGGACCGGGTGAGCGGCGAGGGGCACATCACCTGTGGCCACTGCCGGAACTGCCGCGCCGGCAAGCGGCACCTCTGCCGCAACACGCTGGGGCTGGGCGTGAACCGGCCGGGCTGCTTCGCCGAGTACCTGTCGCTGCCGGCGTTCAACGTCTTCCGGGTGCCCAAGGAGATCCCCGACGAGATCGCGTCGTTCTTCGATCCGCTGGGGAACGCGGTGCACACCGCGCTGTCGTTCGACCTGGTGGGCGAGGACGTGCTGATCACCGGCGCCGGGCCCATCGGGGTGATGGCGGCGGCAATCTCCCGGCACGTCGGCGCGCGGCACGTGGTGGTGACCGACGTGAACCCCTTCCGGCTGGAGCTGGCGCAGAAGATGGGCGCCACCCGCGCGGTGGACGTGCGGACCCAGACGCTCGGCGACGTGATGCGCGGGCTGGGGATGACCGAGGGCTTCGACGTCGGGATGGAGATGTCGGGGAACGGCCAGGCCTTCCGCGATCTCCTGGGGGTGATGAACCACGGCGGCCGGGTGGCGATCCTCGGCATTCCTCCCTCGGAGGTCTCGATCGACTGGAACCAGGTCATCTTCAAGGGCCTGATGCTGAAGGGCGTGTACGGCCGGGAGATGTTCGAGACCTGGTACAAGATGGTGGCGATGCTCCAGAGCGGCCTGGACGTCGCTCCGGTGGTGACTCACCGCTTTCCCGCGGTCCGGTACGCCGAGGCATTCGAGGCGATGCGCTCGGGCCAGAGCGGCAAGGTCGTCCTCGACTGGGCCGGTTGATGGCCGTGGGCGAGCGGGCGGCGCGACCGAGGCTGATCTTCTCCACCGCGGCGGATGCGGTGCTCGCCGGGCAGCTCTGCGCGCTGGGTGCGGGCACACCCGGGCAGATCGACCGGGAGACGTTCCCCGACGGCGAGCGGGGGCTCAGGCTGGCGAGCGCGGTGGCGGATGCGGACGCCATCCTGGTCGGTGGCACGGGATCGGACTCCGAGACGCTCGAGCTGTACGACCTGGCCTGCGCCCTGGTGGAGTGCGGCCTGCACGCGCTGACGCTGGTCGTGCCCTACTTCGGGTACTCGACGCAGGAGCGGCCGAGCAAGGACGGGGAGAGCGTCACCGCCAAGACGCGCGCCCGGCTCCTCTCGTCGATCCCGCTGCCGTCGGGGGGCATCCGGGTTCTGCTGGTGGACCTGCACACCGCCGGGCTGCCGTTCTACTTCGAGGGTGGGGCGCGGCCGGTGCACGTGAGTGCGCGGCCGCTCTTTGTCGAGGCGATCCGCGCCCACGCTCCGGGCGGCTGCGTGGTGGCGAGCACCGACGCCGGCCGGGCGAAGTACGTGGAGGCGCTGGCCAACGACCTCCGGGTTGACGCGAGCTTCGTGTTCAAGCGGCGGGACGGCGGAAACACGCGGGTCCTGGCGGTGAGCGCCCGGGTGGCCGGGCATCACGTGATGCTCTACGACGACATGGTCCGCACCGGCGGGTCGCTGATCGCCGCGGCGGAGGCGTACCGCGAGGCGGGGGCGAGCAAGATCACCGCGCTCGCCACGCACGGCGTGCTCCCGGGGGACGCCGTGGCCCGGCTCGAGGCGAGCGGGCTGTTCACCCGGCTCATCGTGACCGACACCCACCCCCGGGCCCGCCAGCTCGCGGGCGGCTTCGTCGAGGTCCGCTCGGTGGTGCCGCTGCTGGCTGCGGCCCTCCAGGCCAAGTGACCTCGCGCTTGCACGACCCGGGCCGACGAATCGCCTTCCGCATCACGTGGTTCGCCGACGAGTCGTCCCACGACGAGGCCACCACTTCGCTCACTACGAGGTCTCCACTACGAGGTGTCTGACACCTCGAATGAGACGGTGGGTCTCGAATGCCACCACTACGAGGTGTCCACTACGAGGTGTCTGACACCTCGAATGAGACGGTGGGTCTCGAATGCTGGACCACGAGGGCGGCGATGGGACGCATTACGCGGTGTCCCATTACGAGGTGTCCATTACGAGGTGTCCATTACGAGGTGTCTGACACCTTCCCGAGGGACACCTTCCCGAGGACACCTTCCCGACGACACCTTCCCGAGGGTCCGGAGTTCTCGCCGTTTAGGGCGCTCGGGGCGTGTAGAGGAAGCGTTCGGGGCGGGTGCCGCCGTCACCGAGGGCGATGACCACCCACGACTCGAGGCCCTCGGCCGTCCTCCGGTAGGTGAGCCCGTCGAAGTAGACAGCGGAGCGGGCAGCCCGGACGAGCGGGAACTCGACGGCGCGCTCGGGCGACTCCCATCCGCGCAGGTCGGGCGCGAAGTGCTTCAGGCGGAAGACCAGCGACCCACCCGCCTCGACCACGGTCATCAGCTCGTAGAAGCTCACCTGGCCCCCGCGCGTCCCCCGGTACACGCCGGCGAGGGAGCCTGCGGCGGGCAGGAGCCACGCCTCCTCGGAGACACCGCCCAGGCCCTGGCCTGTCCAGTCTCCCGAGAGCCAGGCGACGGCCGACACCCGCGCGGGGGGCGAGTCGGAGCCCGGGACGGCCTTGAGCACTGGCGGGGTCTCCCGCACCGAGGGCGGCACGGAAGGTCTGCGCCGGACCACGTGCGAGAGGCGGACCTGCTCGGGGGGTTCGCCTGGGCGCTCGAACTCGAGGACGAAGCTCTGCCCCGAGCGCCGCACGCGGAACCCGTCGAATGCCACCTCCTCCTCGGAGATCCCGACCAGGCGTCGCGGCGGGGGAGACCCCTGGGACTCGCGCCCCGCCAGCTGCGCGTCGAGGCGCTTGAACCGGAGGACGAGCGAGCCGTCCTGCTCGGTGATGGTCGCGAGGGCGTACCCGAGCACACGGCCCTCGCGGATTCGCCGGAGGACTCCGGCCATCGTTCCTGCGGAGGGCGGAAGCCAGAACGCATCGACGTGGCCGGCGGGCCCGTCTCCCTGCCACTCGCCGGAGAGCCAGCGCAGGGGCTCGAGATCGCTCCGCGGCGGCGAGGCCAGCGCCGGAACGGCGAGCAGCATCAGGCAGAGCACGGGGACCCGCGACGTCATCCACCACCTCCCGCGCAGACCGGCCGGCGGGGGTTCCCGGTGTGTCATCGATCGGGGCGATCCGCCACATCCGAGTGAGCGCCGGCCGGCCGCGCAGGGGCAGGTGGCAGCGAGGAGGCCACGATCGGGCCGATGGAGGGTTCGGCGGTCTTCACTGACGGTCCGTTCGCGACCCTCGGCCTGCTCCTCGTCATGCTCCACGCCCGGGCTCGTGCAGCACTTTTGGAAACGAGCGCTCGAACAGGCGACGGTGCGCTGAACGACAGCCAGGCGGTTCAAGCTGTTCACACCCATGACCCGCGTCAGGCATTGTGCGGGGACGGAGTGCACCCGGTGTCGAGCGAGGCTCGCGCCCAGGGCGAGGTCGTTGACGATCGACGAGGGACAGAAGCTGCGACTGGCACTCCGCCTGGCGGGAGTGACGCAAGCCAGGGCGGCGCAGGTGCTCGACGCGCGGCAGACGCAGCTCTCGGCCTGGATGGCGCGGGGCAGGGGCCCCGAGGATGCGGTGCAGCGCCTCGAGGCGGCGTTCGGCTTCCGGACCGACGCGCTGGTCGAGGCGTGTCCGCGGCGCAGGGGCAACGTGCTCTGCCACCGTTACAAGGTACGCGGGGCACCGTACTGCGCTGCCTGCGCGATGCTCGTCCCGCCTCCGGCCGCGGTGGTGGTGCCGCTGGGCGGAGACAGGGAGCCACGCGAGCTCAGCTGCGTGAGCTGCGGCAAATCGGAGGCGGACCGGGCGCGGCTCCGGCAGGCGCGGATGCTGTCAGGCGGGAGCCGGATCCCGTTCGGGTCCGGCGCGGCAGGGGGCGCGGTCTACATCTGCACCCAGTGCCGCAACGCGCACCGACACCAGCTCCATCGCTGTCCGAACTGCGACGGGTGGATGCGGGCCGGGCGCGATCGCTGCCATCGATGCACCTTCCGGGCCGGCGGCGGTAACGCCGGGGCGGGGTAGGCGACCGCATGACGAGGTGTCCATTACGAGGTGTCTGACACCTCGTGGGGGACACCTCGTGGGGCCTCGGGGCCTCATGGGGCCTCAGGGGAGGCAGTCAGGCGTTCCGAGGCGAGTGAAGGGCGACAGAGTTGCCCTCCGTGTCCCGGAAGACGGCGATGAAGCCCGGGTCGCCGATGTCGGTCCGGGGCATCAGCAGGGTGCCGCCGGCGGCCCGGAGCCGCTCGACGCAGGCGTCCAGCTTCCCGGCCGCGTCCAGGTAGATCAGCGTCCCTTCCGAGGAGGGCTTCCGGTGGCCGTCCTGGATGAGGGCGCCGCTGGCGTCGCTCTGCCCCGCCGGGAAGATGGCGTGGGGGACGCCTCCGAAGATCTCGCGCTTGAGTCGGACGCCGAGGACGGTCTCGTAGAACCGGACCGCCCGGTCCAGGTCCAGGGTGGGGATCTCGAACCAGGTGAGTGCGTTGGCCATGACGTGCTCCGTTGCGGTGTGGCGGCCCCGCGGAAATCGCGAGTGCGGCCGGCAACATGGCTTGCCCCGTTGTCAGGTGTATGTCAGCTTTGAACGATGCGCCGGCAGGCACGGCTGTTCGCACTGGCAGAGCACCTCCGGGCCCGGCGGACGGGGGTGACGGCCGCCGAGCTGGCCGAGCGCTTCGGAGTGACGCTCCGGACCATCTACCGGGACCTCGACGCGCTGCGCGAGGCGGAGCTCCCCCTGTCGGCCGAGCGAGGCCGAGGAGGCGGGTACGCGCTGGACCGTGCCTACTCCCTGCCGCCGGTGAACTTCACCGCCCGGGAGGCAGCGCTGCTCTCGGCCCTCGGCGACTGGGCGATCCGGGCCCGGCTGGTGCCGTTCACCCGGACGCTGCAGGGGAGCATCGACAAGGTACGCGGGGCGCTGGCCGCATCGGCCCAGCGGGAGCTGCTGGAGCTGATGCGCGAGCTGACCTTCGTGGGAATCCCGGCGCACCCAGCAGCCCCCGGTGTCCGCGAGGCGGTCGAGGACGCGTGGTTCGAGCGCCGGGTGACGCGGGTGCGGTACCGGTCGTCGGAGGGAACGGTGAGCGAGCGGCGCGTCCGGGTGCGCGGGCTGACGATGGAGCGCTCGCTGACGATGGTCCACTGCGACGACCTGGATCGCGGCGAGCGCCGGACGCTGCGGCTCGACCGGGTGGAGCGGGCGACGCTCGAGGGCTGAGTCAGCGCGCCGGAGGGTTGAAGGGCGACGGCTCGCCGCGGGCCCAGCGGAGCGGAATCGCGCCGTCGATCTGGATGACCCGGTTCACCGCGAACCGGAGCACGCGTTCGGCGCCGGGGATGGCAGCCGCGGACTCGGCGGACCAGTCGATCGAGAGCTTCCCCGAGAGCTGCAGTGTGGAGCCGGTCTTGCCGTCGAGGAACAGCAGACCCGCGGCCGGGTGAACGGCGGCATTTCCCAGCGAGTTGAAGAGGGCGTTCCCCGAGTAGTCACCCCAGATGAGCTCGCGTGGCCCGGTGACGCGAACGAAGCCTGGAGCACCGCCGCGGTGTGAGGCGTCGGCACCGGCCTCGGGGTGAAGCGTGCCGAGGAAGAACGTCTCGGCACGTTGGATCCAGCGGCACTGGTGGTCATCGAGCTGGTCACTCGTGCGGGGGCTGCCCTGGAGCACCGCCCCGTCAGGGACCGGGCGGTACGCCTGGATGTACTTGGGACAGTTGCCGTACGCCTCGCGGACGTCGACGAGGAGCTCTGGTCCGACGGTCACGACCGTTCCGTTGACCCGGAACCGACGGCGGGCGGCGAAATCGATAGTGACGAGCCCGACGGACGCTCCCGGCCGCAGTGCCTCGGCGATGGGATCATCGCTGCGGGGGGCCGCGGAGATACGCAGCCGGTGACCGTCCTCGGAGGGCTCGAGGAACCCGGGCGCACCCGCGAGAACGCTCACCCAGACATGGTCGTCGGCCGTTGCGGCGGTGAGGACCACGAAGCGACGCTCGGCGAGAAAGGCACTCGGCCCAGGGGAAATCGCGCGCCGGAGAATCTGACCCGTGCGCTGCGCGTCACTGAGGACTCCGGCGCGCTCCTGAACGAGCAGTTCGCCTTCGTGGAAGCTCACCGCCGGCTGCTACTCGTCCCAGCGGAGCCGTTCAAGACAATCGCCGTGATCGTCCGTTCAAGGGCACGACTGGATTGGTGTCGTGGGATTCCCGGTGTTCCGGACGTCGTGCTGGTACTTGGGCCACGGCGCGGTCTGCGTCGAGACCTGGGCTGTCGACGACCAACGAAAAAAGGCTCCCAGCCGTGCTGCCTAGATAGAGCACTCCCGCGGAGTTCTTGATGGCAACGCCGGCTTCCCGCGAGCAGTCGAGGGTCATCGAAGCGGAGATGTTCTCAGACAGCGGAGTCGACCATGCACTCACGCCACCCGACCGTGCCTCGAGCGCTCCACCATTCGTAGCGAGATAGAGAATTCCGCCCGCACCGAGAACGGGGACGCTCCGCGATGGCCCTCCGATTGCGGTCCCCGATCCGGAGAACGAGACCGAATCCAATGCCCACACTCTTGGTGAGGTGAGGTCAGTGTCCGAGAAGAAGACTTGGGCCACGCTCACTACTGGTCCCGAGGGATCAGTCTTGATTCCTCCGTCTGGCCCAAGCCGGCTGACCGCTCCCGTGCTTTTCCCGATTCTGCACAAACCGTCCGGTCGGACGGTCGCGAACAGATCAGTTCCAGAGATTGCGATGGGACCCAGCTCACCCTCACCAACGAGCGCCGTGCCGCTAGGCCATCCTGGATTCTTCACCCAGTTCCGGGAAGTCTCATCGAAGACAAACGAGCGAGTCGTGTTGTCCGCCGCTCCGATAAAGAGCCCCGACGCATCCCCGGCGATTGTCTCCATCTGGGTCTGCTGAACGGTGACAAACGCTTCGATACACGCTGAGTCAGTTGGCGTCTGAGCCTTAGGCCGGAGCGTGTACAGCCGGTTTGCTCCTGAGATGCCCACCGCAGACTCCAGCGGTCCGTTGTCAGAGATCGTCTGAACAAGAGCGAGACCGGCGAGGAAAGGGGCGCCCGTACTTGAGGCGCAGACTCCGGCATCTCCACCGTCGCTGAGCCTCAGTGCATACATCTTGGAGCCCACGCCAGCCGCTGTCGCCGCATATACCGTTGACGAGTCGGCTGAACCTGGCCCCACCGTGGGACTAGCTCGTATCGGCCCGAGCTCTACCGGCGCCCACTTCTCCACTCCCGCCGGCGTCAACGCGTACAGACTCCCGCTTCCCCCATCGCTCGTTCCGAACACGATCGTCCCATCGTCCGCGATCGCCGGCGTCGTGTAGATCGGCGCGCCCGCGGAGTACCTCCACTTCCACCGCGTCACGTTCACTCCGGCGTCGGCCTTCCCCAGGTTGTTGCTCAGGTCGGATCCCGGACGCCTCGATCGCAACCACGCCGCGGAAGGCCTCGAACGGCAAGACGGCCAGAGCGAGACCGTCGCCTCTCTGCAGAACGGATTCGACGCGTTCGGGTTGCCCGGCGCGCACGCCACCGAGCTGCAGCTCGAGGGTCGTCCCGGGATTGCCCGACACGCCGAACACGACCAGCTGCACCGACCCGGCGTCCACGTCGCGATCCGCCGAGGTCACGGTCACCACCACGCTCTCGTCCCGCCGAAACGCGTCCACCCCACCGTCGGGTGAGCCCGGATCCAGCTCGGTCAGCTTCCCCGTGTTCTGCCGCGGGGGCGGCGGCGCGATGACGATCGAGAACACCGGCGGCGTCTTGTCGTTCGGGTTGCTCCCCGAGACGCACGTCTTCGTCCCCGGGTCACACGTCCCGCCACTCACACAGTCCGCGTCCGAGCTGCACGACCGGGTCGGATCGAAGCAGGCCCCGACCAGCACCACCGCGGCGATCAGCCCCAGAGTCGAGATCGCAGTCCGCATCGTCGCTCCTCAGAACCGTCCCGCCATCACCAGCGAGCCCCCGCCCGGAGCCGGCCGGAGATCCACCCGCGCGCCCTCGGCCTTCCCGGAATCGAGCACCCACAAGGTCACGCCGGTCGCGACCAGCGCCGCTCCGGCCACCAAGGCAATCGTCACCGGCGCGGTCTTTCCCCGCAAGGACTGCTGCGCTGCCTGGGCCTCCGGAGTCGGCGGGCGCTGACCGTACGGATCCAGCGTGGCCCGGTACGCGTCCTGGTCGCTCTTCGCCCCGAGGAAAAGCGCGGTCCCGACCGCCAGCGCCACCGCCCCCGCGCCCACGCAGGCGTATGCCGCGATGCGCTGCCCCGAGGCTCCCTGCGCAGCAACCGTGGCCACGGCCGCAGGGGGAACCTCGGCGCGCGGCTCGGGCGCGCTGACCACCGCGGGGACCTCGCCCGGCACCGCGGCCGGAGCCGCCACCAGGGGCTGCAGGTCCAGCGTCTCCAGATGGAGCCCCTCGGTCAGCACCTTCTCGATTCCTGGACGGATCATCTCAGGGCGGAGACGGCCCTTCGGGCGGGTGACCTCCAGATTGGACACGCTCCGCTCCAGGAGCCCGTCGGACCGGACGAGCTTCCCCACGAACACCATCCGGGGCCGGAATGGGTACACGCTGATGTAGAGCGCACGCTGCCCACCGCAGGCACGGGCGAGCTCGGCCAGGCACCGCTCGTCCCCGCCGCAGCTGCCGCCGGGCCGAGCGGCCACGAACTGGCGGGCGCACGCTTGCCCGACGAGGCGGACGTCACGCCGGGAGAGCTCGGCATCGAGCTGTGGACCGAGCCGCGCCGCGTCGTCCTCGCTCCCGCCGACCACCACCAGCGGGTGCGGAACCAGCCCTGGCGTGGACGTCCCCTGCGGAGCGGCGAAGGCGGAGACGGTCACCAGAACCGACCCGCACAGCGCTGCCCGCCGCAAGCCGTTCATGCCCCCCTCCTTCGGATCCGCCGAGAAAGGTCATAGCATCGCCCGTCCTGGGCCGGCACCTCCCTTGCTAGGTGCATGCCAGGGTGCGCGCGCGTCACGTCGCATGGGGGAGGGTCGTGGTCTCGATTCGCCGGTGGGTGCTCGGTGGGGTGCTCGCGTCCTCGGCTGCGGTCGCCGCTCCCCGGATGGCGCTGGTCGCGCTCGGCGACTGCCGTGACCCGGACCTCCTCCGGTACGAGCGGGAGTTCGAGCAGCGGCTCTCGGACCGGGTTGGCCCACAGCTCCTGCCCGAGGAGCAGTTCCAGGCCCGCGTCGGACCACCGCCCACCCACACCCTCGACGAGGTGCGCCGGCAGGTCTCCACCGCCGAGAACCTCTTCTACAACGACCGGGTGGCGGACTCGCTGGCGCTGCTCGACCAGACCCGGGCCGAGCTCGAGCGACTACCGCCCGGACCCGAGCGCTGGAGGACCTTCGCCGACGCCCAGCTGATCCGCGGCATGGCGCTCAGCAGCCAGCGGCGCCGGGACGCGTCCGACGACGCCTTCCGCTCGGTGCTCCGCGTGGACCCGCGTCACGTGATGAGCCCGGACGCCTTCTCGCCGACGTTCCGCCAGCGCTTCGACAAGCTGCGGGCCGAGCTTGCCCGCGCCCACAAGCTCCACCTCTCGGTGCAGTCGCAGCCAGCGGGCGCCACCGTGTACGTGGACGGGCTCGCGCTCGGGCACACGCCCGCGACCCTCGACCTCGTCCCCGGCAACTACCAGATCTTCGTCGGCCGCCCGGACGCGTTCTCCTTCCCCCACCTGGTCCAGCTCCGGGAGGACACCAGCCTCCGGGTCGACCTGGCGTTCGAGCAGACCCTCCCGCCCTCGCGCGCCGCGTGCCTCCAGCAGCCGCGCGACGGGAAGGAGACGCCGCTGGGGAACGCGTTGAAGCTGGCGCTCCTGCTCGAGGTCGACCAGCTGGTGGTGCTCCGGCTCGACAGGCCCGCCGCCGGACCGAGCTGGCTCTCCGCGGCGGTCCTCAATGCGCAGACCGCGCAGCGTACCCGCGAGGGCGGCATCCAGCTCGGCGGGACGCGCTCCGGCGGCGACGACCTCGGCGAGCTGGCGCGCTTCGTCGTCACCGGCGAGACGGGAGAGCGGGTGGTGGTGGTGAACCCGTCCACCCCCCAGGCCTCGGTGCTCGCCCTCCCGCCGCCCGCGGCGGTCACCCAGCTCCAGTCCAGTCCGGCGAGGACCTGGCGCACGCCCACCGGCATCGCGCTCACCGCGACCGGGGCCGTCGCGCTCGGGCTCGGAGTGGTGTTCCAGCTAAAGGCGAACGACTCGGCGTCCAAGTTCAACCAGGCCTACTCCGGCGGAACCGCGCCCCTCCCCGGCCAGGTCGGGACGGTCGACGGGTACCGCAACGATGCCCACACCCAGCAGACGCTGGCCTACGTCGGGTACGGCGTGGGGGCGGTCGCGCTCGGCACGGGCCTGTGGCTGTGGCTGACCGACGGAAAGGCCGGGAGCACCGCGGTGATCGCCGGGCCAAGCTCGATTGCCGTCGCCGGGCAGTTCTGAGGGCTCAGGGGACGTAGACCCGGACGTCGGTCGCGGTGCTGTAAACCAGCCCTGGCTTGCGTCCGAACATCGCCGGATGCCAGGCGACCGCCGAGGCGCTGTCCGGCGCGGTGGCGAGCACCGTCCACGGCGAGTCGCAGTCGGTGGACAGGTCCCGCTCGAGCAGCTCGAGGAGATTGCTCGCGTTCCGCCGGGCCCCGAGCACCCGCGCGCTCTCGTGACGGGTGGCGACCGTGAGGCCTCCCGGCGCGGGGCGATCCACCGGCGCAGGGCAGACGCCCGCATCGGGGGCCGACTCACAGCTGCGGCACAACTCGACGCGCGTTCCGGTCCGGGTATCGAACGCGACGACGCTCCGGTCCGCACGCGGAAGGGCGAGCGAGAACCTCGGATCGTCGGCGAGGTCGGTGCGGACGGGCGGCTCGACGTGGAGCTCCTCGGTGGGACTCGCGCCGCAGCTGGCCCGGAACCAGGCGCGGAGCAGCCGGTGCTGGGCGTCGGTCGCGACCACCTCCCAGAATTGCTCGGAGCGAATGGCGAGCCGGTCGGGAACGAAGCCGATGGCCAGAGAGTACGGGCCGCGGGAGTACCCGCCGGTGGAGCTCACCACGCCCACCGAGCCGACCGCGGCGGCGGGCTCCGCGCACGAGGGGCCCGTCGGCACGACGGCGGCGGCGGAGGGCGTCGAGAACGCGGACCCGATCCGCACGTCCACCCGGTCCGTCGCGTCGTGCTGGAGGACCGAGGCGACCCGGAGTGGATCTCCGCCGTCGGCCTGGAACGCGGTGCTGGCCCTCAGCGCGGTGAGCGGCGGGGCCGGGACGTCGAGCAACGTCAGCTGCTCGAACTGGCCGTCGGCGGGGTTGAACCAGCCCCAGATCACCTTGCTCGAGGTCTCGATGGCCAGCGTGACGACCCCGTCCTCGTCGGACGCGGCATCGAACGAGACCACGGACCCGAGCCCACCGATGGTCCCGCTCTGCGCCGGGCGCGCGGCGGTCCAGAACCGGGCCGATGCGGGCAGGTTCGGGTTCTCGAACGCGTCGGCCACCACGCCCGCCTCGACGCCGACCCGGTAGCCGGTGTCGTGGCTGAGCCCGGTGAAGACGAACCGCTGTCGCGTCGAGTCGTAGGCGCCGGTGGCTCCGCCGGGCTGAAGCACGGCCGGGACCCCCGCGCCGGTCACCGCCTCCCCGAAGTCGACCGTCAGCTGCACGTCGGCGCCCCGCTCGCCGTCTGCCGGCGAGAACCTGGGCCGCGGAAGCACGTCGTCCACCCGGAACGGAACCGAGACTCGGCGCTCGCGAGCCTGGCTGTCGCGGGCGAGCAGCACGAGCTGCACGTCCACCCCGTCCAGCGGCGGCAAGGGGATGGTCAGGGCGAAGAGCCCGCCGTCCACCGGGACGCCTCCCGCGGTGCCCGCGTCCAGCAGCTGGTAGCTCATCCCGATCAGGGTCGCGTCGGACCAGGTGGCGACTGTCCCCCGCACCTCGAGGGTCGGGTCCTTCACCGCGGCGTCCGGCTTCGGCGTGAGCACGGTGATCTGGGGGTTCAGATCGAGCACGCAGAGGTGCGTCTGCTCATCGCAGCTCTGGCCCTCGGGACAGGCCGAGCTTGAGCAGTCCGCCGCAGGGGTGAGCGAGGTGCACGCGGTGCCCGCGAGCAGCAGCAGTCCTGCCGCGATGTGTCTCGACATTCGTCCCCCCGTCCCTCGGCCCGGACGGACCCGATGCGAGCCCCGGGCGTTCCGGGTCCGGTGCGGGGGAGATTCTGCACGCCACATTCCAGCTTTCGGAGCGTTTTCGAGCAGGACTACGCTTGGCCGGAGGGATGCAGAGGGGGGCCGGGCATGAAGCTGGGGGCATCGTGGCTGCCGATCGCGCTCCTCGCCGCGTGCGGGACGGTCGACTCCGGACCGGGGCAGGACCTGAGCGTCCAGCTCGCGGCGCTGCCGGACGCGGTGGTCGGCCGCGACTACCGCGAACGGAGCGTGGTGCTGCAGGCGCAGGGCGGGAGCGGTTCCCTCTCGTGGAGCCTTCCCCAGCGACCTCCCTCCCTGGCCTGGCTGAGCATCGGCGAGAGCACCGGGCTCCTCATGGGAACGCCGCTGGACGTGGTCTCCCCGGCGGCGGACTTCGTGGTGCAGGTCACGAACGGCACGGCGCGCGCGCAGCAGCCGTTCAAGCTGTCCGTGGGGTGCTCGGAGGGTGCGAGCAGCCCCTGCGGCGTGCCCGACGCGACGCTGGCGATGTGCGTCGCCGGGACGCGCGTGTGCCTGAACGGGAAGCTCGGGGGGTGCACGGCCGATCCCGGCCGACCGCCGTACGAGGCCGACGCCACGCACTGCGGCGCGAGCTGTGACGAGACCTGCTCTCGCACGTCGACGAACCGGTGCGTCGGAACGTGCTCCTGTGGCAGCGCCGGCGGACCCTGTTCGGGCGCGACCCCGGCCTGCTGCCCGGGGAGCGATGGGAGGCCGGAGAGCTTCTCTTGCGTCTCGCTGCAGACGGCCCAGCACTGCGGAGCGTGCCAGACGGCGTGCCAGCCGAAGGCGAACACCGACGTCGGTTGCGCGAGCAGCACCTGCAGCTTCCCCTGCAAGGCGCCCTGGCTGAACTGCAACGGCGGGACGGTGACGGCCGACGGCGCGGACGCGGACGGTTGCGAGACCCGCGTCGACGGCGACGTGAACAACTGTGGCGCGTGTGGACGGAGGTGTCCGGCGAGCCTGACCGCAGCGGCCCACGCGGCCCCCGGAGCCTCACCCTCCTGCGCCGAGGGAAGCTGCCGTTACCGGTGCGACCTGCCCAGGTACCACGACTGCACCGGCGGAACGTGCCGGGACGACACCACGGACCAGGACCCGGATGGGTGCGAGACGGACTTCTCCAGCGCGAGCAGCTGCGGTGGGAGCGGCAACGTCTGCCCGGCCATCGACAACGCGGACCCGATCTGCATGCTGAACGGAAGCACCGGGCGTTACGAGTGCGGCCTGAGGTGCAAGGCCGGCTTCGACCCCGACCCGTGCGGCTCGCCACCGGTGTGCAGGCCGCTGAACGACCCCGAGAACTGCGGAGTGTGCGGCCGGGCCTGCCCGACGATCGACACGCAGGAGGAGCAGCAGCACTGCT
This sequence comes from uncultured delta proteobacterium, assembly GCA_963776345.1. Classification (GTDB taxonomy): domain Bacteria; phylum Myxococcota; class Myxococcia; order Myxococcales; family Myxococcaceae; genus RPRB01. The sequence continues at coordinate 139,859 of CAVZMH010000012.1, forward strand.
CGAGCGCGGGGCAGTGCTGCATGCAACTCTGCGATCCGGCCAACAGGCCCCCCTGCGGACACGAGTTCTGCGGCTAGAGCCCCGGGATTCGGCGCGTCGGGCGAGGGGTGGAGATGGCAGGAGGATCGCCCTACGGTGCGTGGGCATGACCGACCCCGGGGACGTCCAGCCCTTCCGCGCCAGCGTCTCGGAGGTGGTGCTGGCGGACCTGCGCGAGCGCCTCGCGGGGACGCGCTGGCCGGAACCGGTGACCGGCGTCGGGTGGAGCGAAGGCGTCGACCAGGCCTGGCTCCGGCGCGTGGTGGCGCACTGGGAGAGCCGGTTCGACTGGCGGATCCAGGAGGCCCGGCTGAACGCCTTCCCCCAGTTCCTGGTGCGGGTGGGCGACACCCGGATCCACTGCATCCACCTGCGCGGTCGCGGGCCGAGGCCGATGCCGCTGGTCATCACCCACGGCTGGCCCGGGTCGGTGTTCGAGATGCTGCGGCTCGTCCCGCTGCTGGCGAATCCGGCCGCGCACGGAGGTTCGCCCCAGGACGCCTTCGACGTGGTGGTGCCGTCGATTCCCGGGTACGGCTTCTCGGACCGGCCGACGTCCCCCGGGATGTCGAACTCGGCGGTGGCCGACCTCTGGGTCGTGCTGATGGAACGGCTGGGGTACCCGCGGTTCGCGGCGCAGGGCGGCGACTGGGGGGCGGGCATCTCGACCTGGGTGGCGCGAAAAGCGCGCGAGCGGCTCGTCGGCCTGCACCTCAACTACATCCCCGGCTCGTTCCGGCCCTGGGTCGAGGACGAGGCGGGGCTGAGCGCGGAGGAGCGCGGCTTCCTCGCGGACAAGGCGCACTGGTCCGAGGAAGAAGGCGCGTACGGGCACCTGCAGTCGACACGGCCCGGGACGCTGGGCGTCGGCGCTGACGGACTCGCCGGCCGGGCTCGCGGCGTGGATCCTGGAGAAAGTCCGGGCGTGGAGCGACTGCGACGGGGACGTCGAGTCGCGATTCTCGCTGGACGAGCTACTGGCGAACGTGACCCTGTACTGGGTGACGAACACGGCGGCGTCGTCCATCCGGTTGTACCGCGAGTCGAAGCTCACGCCGCTCCAGCTTGGGCCCGGCGAGCGGATCCGCGTGCCGATGGGGTTCGCCCACTTCCCCGCCGAGGCGCCGTCTCCTCCGCGGCGCTGGGTCGAGCGCGGCTATGACGTGCGGCGGTGGACCGAGATGCCCCGCGGTGGCCACTTTGCGGCCTGGGAGGAGCCGGAGCTGCTGGCCCAGGACCTCCGGGAGTTCTTCCGCCCCCTCAGGTGAGTCATGACTTTGCGAGGTGTCCTCGTACGAGGCGTCTCTCTTACGAGGTGTCTCTTACGAGGTGTCTGACGAGTGTCTTACGAGGTGTCTTACGAGGTGTCCCTTACGAGGTGTCTGACACCTTGAAGCAGACACCTTGAAGCAGCTGGCCGTCGACACCTTCAGGTCGGACACCTCGGTGTCGAAGCCCGAGGACGCTAGGTCGGTGAGGCCGGCGCAACCGGCCGCAGAAAGGGGCGGAACGCGTTCTCCGGGAACACGGCCGAGAGATCGCCGCTGCGCCAGCGAGCCGATGCCTTGGAGAATGCGGCCCGGAACGCGCGGTACCGTTCGATGAACGCTATTCTGAGGCTTGCGGAGACGGCGTGACACCAGGGTCGTCTCGAACGCTTGGGTCGATCGGGACGGTGTTGTGGATCCTGGGCAAGAACTCCGGCGCGCCCGAGGACACGCGGGTGCGCACGCCGCCCCTGCTGCTTGATCGCCTCGAGCGCACGCCGGATGAAGCGACGCCACGCGGACTTCCGAGAGAATCTCACCAGCGGCAGCGGAGTGAGCTCGAGCGCCTCCGCTTCGGCGAGCCGTTCATCGAAGCGCGGCGCAACACCCTTTCCTGAGCGAACTCCCCAGCGTCGGCTCCAGTCGAACCAGCTGAACTTTCGTGCGCGGGTGCCCAGGAACTCGGGTAGCGAACTGAGGCCGGGCCACTCCTGACAGGTCCGGACCAGCCCTTCTTTGACGCCGTGAGAGATGATGTAGCGGACGCGCGAGAGGAGGGCCCCTTCGTCGAGCACCGGCTCGGCCGAGTACCGCCGCTCCCAAAAGGCCCCTCGCCAGCCCACGAGCGCTCCGACCTTCTTCGAGATGTTCGTCAGCAAGTACTGCATGAACTGCGGGAGATTGCCCTTAGGAGCTCGGACCAACAGGTGAACGTGGTTCGACGCGAACGTGAAGCCGAAGAGCTCGACCTCGCCGCGCCTCGCGGCCCGTGCCAGCACGCCGCCCAGGACGACGTTCGTCTGCTTCGACGGACGGAGCAGAAGCCGTCCCTGGGAGCACCTGACGGTGACGAAGTAAATCTGCGCTTGCTCGTAGTTTCTCAGCGGCCAGCCCATGTGGAGTCCCCCTCTCCCGGGGACTCGGGAGCACGAACCGGGCCAATTGCCGCGCACCTCAATGACGAAGTGTTTGACACCAATGACGGACACCAATGACGAGGCAATGACGAGGTGTTTGACACCTCCGGGGGGACACCTCCGGGGAGGACATCTCCAACACGAGGTGTGTGACACTAGCTCCTAGAGGGCCCGAGCCTCGCCTCAGAGGTGCGTCGGCTTCTTCATCAGCGCCGGGATGCCGTTGCGCCAGGCGTCCGAGAGGCGGGCCACCGGGACGTCCAGCAGGCCGGAGATGACGAGATGGTCTCCGCCCACGGACCCGATGCTCGCGAACGGGACTCCTGCACCGCGGCAAGAGGCCGCGATTTCCCCCTCGTGCTCAGGCGCGTAAGAGATGACCACCCGCGAGGCGTCCTCGCCGAAGAGGGACGCGTGCGGCGCGATAGATCCGACCTGAAGTGAAACCTGGGCACCGAGCGGGCGCTCCGCGTCGGCCATGCAGCACTCGGCCAGCGCCACCGCCAGGCCGCCCTCGCTTGTATCGTGCGCTGAGACCACCTTCCGGCTCCGGACCAGCTCGCGCACCACCGACTGCAGCGCCTTCTCCCGCGCGGCATCCAGCGCCGGCGGCCGGCCGGCGATCTTCCCCGCGGTCATGAGCAGCCACTCGGAGCCGCCGAGCTGCCCGCGCGTCTCGCCGAGCACCGCCACCTTGTCCCCGGGGCGCCGGAACACACCGGCACAGGTCGCGCTCACGTCGGGAAGGAGGCCCACGACGGCCACCGTCGGCGTCGGGAGGATCGCCTTGCCCTCGGTCTCGTTGTAGAGGCTCACGTTCCCGCTCACCACGGGCACGTCCAGCTCGCGGCAGGCCGCGGCGATGCCGCGCGTGGCCTCGGCGAACTGCCACATGATCTCCGGGCGCTCGGGGTTGCCGAAGTTGAGGCAGTCGGTGAGTCCCAGCGGCTCGCCGCCGACGCAGGAGACGTTCCGCGCGCACTCGGCCACCGCCAGCCGCGCGCCCTCGAACGGGTCGAGGAAGACGAAGCGCGCGTTGCAGTCCACCGCCAGCGCCAGGCCCTTCTTCGTCCGCTCGACCCGCACCACCGCCGCGTCCGCCGGCCCCGGCCGCACCACCGCGCCGAGCCGCACGGTGTGGTCGTACTGCCGGATGATCCACTCCTTGCTGGCGATCGTGGGGCGCGCCAGCAGCGCGAGCAGCGTCTCTCCGTGGTCCCGCCCGGGCGGCACCGACAGCGGATCGAACTGCTGGAGCGCGTCCTGCTCCGCCGGTCGCGCGGTGGGGCGGTCGTACAGCGGAGCGCCGTCGGTCAGCGGCGTCACCGGCAGGTCCGCCACCGGTTTCCCGCCGTCGAGGATTCGCACCCGGCCGTCGTCGGTGACCCGGCCGATGACCGCCGCGTCCAGGTCCCACTTGTGGAAGATGCGCAGGACCTCGTCCTCGCGGCCCCGCTTGGCCACGATGAGCATCCGCTCCTGGCTCTCGGAGAGCATGACCTCGTAGGGGGTCATCCCCTCCTCCCGGCGCGGCACCTTCGCCACGTCGATCTCGATCCCGCTCCCCGCCCGGCCCGCCATCTCGATGGAGGAGCTGGTGAGGCCCGCGGCGCCCATGTCCTGGATGCCGACCAGGGCGTCCGTCTTGAACAGCTCGAGACAGGCCTCGAGGAGCAGCTTCTCGGTGAACGGGTCACCGACCTGCACGGTGGGGCGCTTGCTCTCGCTGTCCTCGTCGAACTCGGCCGAGGCCATCGTCGCGCCGTGGATGCCGTCACGGCCGGTCTTGCTTCCCACGTAGAGGATGGGGTTGCCGACGCCCGAGGCCGTGCCCTTGAAGATCCGATCGCTCTCCAGCACCCCCACGGTGAAGGCGTTCACCAGGCAGTTGCCGTTGTAGCTCTCGTCGAACGCGACCTCGCCACCCACGGTGGGAACGCCGATGCAGTTGCCGTAGCCGCCGATGCCGCGCACCACGCCGTCGACCAGCCAGGCCGTCTTCGGGTGCGACGGGTCGCCGAAGCGTAGCGAGTTCAGCGAGGCGATGGGCCGCGCGCCCATGGTGAAGACGTCGCGGAGGATGCCGCCCACCCCGGTCGCCGCGCCCTGGTAGGGCTCGATGTAGCTCGGGTGGTTGTGGCTCTCCATCTTGAAGGCCGCCGCCACGCCATCGCCGAGGTCGACCACCCCCGCGTTCTCCCCCGGTCCCACCAGGACCCGGGGCCCGGTGGTGGGAAACCCGCGGAGGTAGCGGCGCGACGACTTGTAGGAGCAGTGCTCGCTCCACAGCACGCTGAAGATTCCGAGCTCGAGGAGGTTCGGTTCCCGGCGCAGGTGCTCGAGGATCCGGGCGTACTCCGACTCGCTCAGCCCGTGTTGCGCGATGACGTCCTTGCTCAGTCCCATGTCAGTGGAGGAAGGAGGCCAGCACCCGGCGGCCATCGGCGTTGCCGAGCAGCGGCTCGGCGTTCCGCTCGGGGTGGGGCATCATCCCCAGCACGTTGCCCGAGGCGTTCACGATGCCGGCGATGTCGTTCCGGCTCCCGTTGGGGTTCCCGACGTAGCGGAAGGCCACCTGGCCCTCGCCCTCGAGCCGCTTCAGGCCCTCGTCGTCGATGAAGTAGTTCCCGTCGCCGTGGGCGATGGGGATCCTGAACCGCTCGCCGGGCGAGAGCGTGGCGGTGAAGCGCGTCCGCGCCTTCTCCGTCCGGAGAATCACGTCCTGGCAGATGTACTGGCGGTTGGCGTTCTGGAGCAGCGCGCCCGGTAGCAGGCCCGCCTCGGTGAGGATCTGGAAGCCGTTGCAGATGCCGATGACCGGCCCGCCCTTGCGCGCGAACGCGGCGACCTCCTCCATCACCGGCGCGAAGCGGGCGATGGCCCCGCAGCGCAGGTAGTCCCCGTAGCTGAAGCCCCCGGGGAGGATGACCAGCTCGCTCCCCCGAAGGTGGTGATCCTTGTGCCAGAGCATCTGGGGCCGGTGCCCGAGAACCTGCCCCACCACGTGAAAGGCGTCCTCGTCGCAGTTGCTGCCGGGGAAGACGACGATCCCGACCTTCATCCGATCTCCACCCGGAAGTTCTCCACCACCGTGTTGGCGAGGAGCTTCCGGCACATCTCCTCCACCTGGGCGCGGGCCTCGGGGCCGCTGCCGTCGGGGAGCTGCAGCTCGATGTACTTGCCCAGCCGGACACCGGAGACCTGGCCGAAGCCGAGCGCGTGCAGGCTGCCCTCCACGGCCTTGCCGGCGGGGTCGAGCACCCCCGGCTTCAGCGTCACGTACACCCGTGCGAGCATGTCACCTCCGGTGGGAGACCCGCGGACTGGCGCGGGGCGTCGGCGCCGCCTCTATCAGCCGTCCGAGGAAGCGTCTACCCGTGTCTTAATGCAGGGTTAGAGCGTCGGCCAGCACAGTTGGGCGTGCCGTGCTAACCGTTTGGAGATGCCGTCCTGGGCGCTGTGGCTCGGGTGCGTCGGCCTCCTGCTGGTCCGTGCCCTGATGGCCGCGGCGGAGTCGGCGCTCTCGGGCGTCTCCGAGCTGAAGGCCAAGGAGCTGGCCACCCAGCACGGGAGGGCCGGCCGGCGTGTGCTCCGGCTGCGCACCCAGCGCGAGACGACGGCGTCGTCGCTCCGCATCGGGATGGTGCTCAGCGGCTTCCTGGCCGCGGGGGTCGGCGCGCTCGCGCCGCCGGCGATGGTCCAGTTCGACGTGGCCCGGCTGGGCGGGTACTGGGGCGTGCTCGCGGCGCCGCTGGCCGGCGTGCTCTTCGTGGGCCTGCTCGCTGCCCTGATGGACGTCACCGCGCGCGCGGTGGCGAGCACCGACCCCGAGGTGGCCGCGCTGCGCCTCTCGTGGCTGGCCGGCCTGCTGTCCACGGTCCTGGGGCCGTTCGCCCGCGTGCTCCTGGCCGGGGTCAATCTGGTCCTCCGGCCGTTCGGGGTACGGGCGCGTTTCGAGCCGCCGCCGCCGCCGCTCGAGGAGCTCGAGCGGATGCTCACCGCCCAGGCCGCGAAGCAGGGGGTCGACGCGAGCGCGCCGGAGCTGATCCGCAGCGTGTTCGAGCTCTCGGACAAGCGGTGCCGGGACGTGATGGTGCCGCGCACCGAGGTGGTGGCGGTGGACATCTCGACCGCGCCGGCCGATATCCTCCGCATCCTCGCCGAGGAGAGCCATAGCCGGATCCCGGTCTACCGCGACGACATCGACCACATCGTCGGGGTGCTACACGCGCGCGATCTGATCCCGTTCCTGCAGCACCCGGAGCTCATCGTCCTCGCCGACGTGGTGCGCCCGGCGGTGTTCGTGCCGTGGATCAAGCCGGTGGGCGACCTGCTGCGCGAGATGCAGCGTCGCCGGATCCACATGGCGATGGTCACCGACGAGTACGGCGGGTTCATGGGCGTGGTGACGCTCGAGGACATCCTGCGGGAGATCGTCGGCGACATCGCGGACGAGTTCGAGCAGCCCGAGTCGCTCATCGAGAAGCAGCCGGACGGCTCCTTCCTCGTGGACGCGATGCTCGAGGTGGACGAGTTCGCCGAGGCCTTTGGGCTTCCGCTGCCTGACGGGGAGTACGAGACGCTCGGCGGATACCTGAGCTCGCTCTCGGGAAGCATCCCCGAGGTGGGCGACCGCTTCACCTACGACGGGTGGCAGTTCACGATCGCGTCGAAGCAGGGCCCGCGGCTCGGCCGCGTCCGGATGAGCCGCCTCAAGGCGCCGCCCACTTCGACGCGCGAGGGCGGAGCGCAGCCGAGCACCGCCACGCCTTGACGCAGCGCGGCTAATTTAGAGCTGTCAATTACGAGGTGTCCAATTACGAGGTGTCAATTACGAGGTGTCTGACACCTTCCGGGGACACCTTCCGGGGGGGAGACACCTTCCGGGGACACCTTCCTTCCGGGCCTTCCGGGGGACACCTCCTGAGGCCTCAAGCCTGACTGGGGGCCCGGAGCCCGGTCCCGCTACCGGCCGAGCAGTGGGTTGAGGGCGTCGACCGTGAGCGGCCAGCCGTTCCGCTGGGCGGTCAGCTGGAGCGCCCGCGCGAACTCGGAGGCGGTCTGGAACCGCTTCGCGCGGTCGGCGAAGGTCGCCTGCCGCACAACGTGGGCCAGGTACTCGGGGACCCCGGACCGGATCGGCTCGAGCAGCGGAACCTGGGCGTCGCGCACCCGCTCGAGCAGGTCCAGCTCGTTCGCCTGGGGAAACAAGCGCCGGTTCGCGATCAGCTCCCAGAGGATGACCCCGACCGAGTAGAGGTCGCTGCGCGCGTCGATGGACTCGCCAACCACCTGCTCCGGGCTCATGTAGGCCACCGTCCCGCGCAGCGCGCCGGGCTCCGCCCGGGGGAAGCCGTCGAACTCGGCGATGCCGAAGTCCGTCAGCTTCACGTCGCCGCTGACAGAGAGCAGCACGTTCGACGGATTCACGTCCCGGTGAACCAGCGGGACGGCCGGGCTCGCGCCGATCCCGCCGTGCAGATATGCGAGCGCCTCGAGCAGACACCACGCGATGTAGTTGGCTGCGGGCAGCGGCATCGGCGTGCCGGACTGGATGAGGAGCTCGAGGAAGTAGCCCAGCGTCCGGCCCGCGACGAGCTCTTGGACCATCAGGTAGTCCGAGCCCGCCTTGAAGCAGCGGAAGGTACGCACCAGGTGCCGATGCTGGAGGCGCACGGCGATCTTCGCCTCGTCGATGAAGTGCTTCACGTGCGCGCCGTCGTTGCGATACGCGGGAAGCAGCCGCTTGAGCACGACCTCCGGTCCTTCTCCGGCGACGGGAGTGGTCGTGGGAAGCGGCCTGGCCTGATAGACCTCGGCCATCCCGCCAACCGCGAGACGACCCACGATCTCGTAGCCTCCGAGCTCTCGGTCCAGCGCCACGGGTCAGGAGTCTACCGCGCAGCCCGGGGCCCCCGGCGGATCCTGTGGAAATCCGGCGGCGACCGACGCATTGTGCGCGGACCTCTTGAGGGAGCTTGGATGGTCTTCGCGCCGAGTCTCGTGTCTGGCATTGGAGCGTTGCTCTTCACCGTCATCGGAGCCGTCATCGGGCTGCTCGGCCCGGTGCTGCTCCTCCCACTCTGGCGAATCTTCGGCGCCAAGACCGTGCCGCTCTCACTGCTCGCCTCGGTGGGTCTGGGCATCGCCGGGGGAGTGACCGCGGGGATGCTCACGCCGTTCTTCGCGCCGGCGGGGCAGATGTTCCACGCGGTGTGGTGGGGATTCCTGCTCGCGGCGGGCAATGCCGGCGGCGTGGTCTTTACCGGGGCGATGATCGCCTCGGTTCCGGCCCGGAACGCCGGGTACTGAACCGTCCCAGGTTTGACGCCGACCGCCCGGTCCCGAGTCTCCCTGTGGTCCGGGAGCGAGCGGGCGCTTGCGACCGATTTCCGCCGAGTGTTTGCCACGCCCCGCCCCCGCCGCCAGAACGGGCGCGGGCCTGGTGGCTCCGGGCATCGGCCGGAGTCCGGCTCCGGTCGCAACCACCCGTCCTTCTTCACCTTCTCGAGGTGTCAGACACCTCGTAATGACAGACACCTCGTAATGGCCTCGTAATGGACACCTCGTCATGGCGCCTCAGCGGGACTGCGGACTCGCGACGGGGTCGTCCCAGCCGCCGAGGTCGGCCGCCAGCCGTTCGGCGTCCCGGGGGCCCCAGCTCGCCGGCTCGTAGAACTGGAGCGGGGTGACGTTGCCCAGGATGGGCTCGACCACCGCCCATGCCGCCTCCACCGCGTCCTGCCGGACGAAGAGCGTAGCGTCCCCGTTCATCGCGTCGGTGAGCAGCCGCTCGTACGCGTCCGCCTCGTCGCTGCTCTGCTGCTTCACCGCCGCCAGCTCCACCGTCTGCCCCACCAGCTCGGGACCCGGCTTCTTCACCCTTGCGCTGAGCGACAGCGCCATGTCCGGTCCGAGCCGGAAGCGGAAGGTGTTCGCGTCGCGCCGGGTGAGCTTCCGAAGCGGGGGCCGGCGCAGCTTCACCACCACCTCGGTCGCCGTCACCGGCATGCACTTCCCCGAGCGGATGAGGAACGGCACCCCGTCCCATCGCCACGACGAGACCTGGAGGCGGACCGCGGCGTACGTCTCCACCTGCGACGCGGGCGCGACCCCCGGCTCCTGCCGGTACCCTACGAACTGACCGCGGACCACGTCCTCGGGACGGATGGGCGGAATGGCCCGGAAGACGTCCCCCACCTCGTTCCGCACCGATTCCCAGTACAGGTCGGACGGCGGCTCCATCGCCAGGAAGCCGATGACTTGAAGGAGGTGGTTCTGCACCACGTCCCGGATGCAGCCGGCCTCTTCGTAGAACCGGCCGCGTCCCTCCACGCCGAAGTTCTCGGCCATGGTGATCTGCACGCTCTCCACGTAGTTCCGGTTCCAGATCGGCTCCAGGAACGTGTTGGAGAAGCGGAAGAACAGGAGGTTCTCCACCGCCTCCTTCCCCAGGTAGTGGTCGATGCGAAAGACCGAGCGCTCGGGGAACACCTGGTGGAGGATCCGGTTCAGCTCCTCGGCGGAGGCGAGGTCCCGTCCGAACGGCTTCTCCACCACCACCCGCGCGCCCTCGGCGCAGCTCGAGCGGCTCAGCGCCTCGACGACCGTGGCGAACAGGGTGGGCGGGATCGCCAGGTAGTGCGTCGCCGCCCGCGCTCCCTCCAGCAGCGACTTGAGCTGGGTGAAGGTCGCGGGGTCGCCGTAGTCGCCATCGACGTAGCGCAGCTGCGACATCAGCTTGGAGAACGCCGGCTCGCGCACCCCGGCTCCGTGCTTCTCCACGCTCTCGCGCGCCCGCGCCTTCAGCTGCTCGAGCGTCCAGCCGGCCTTCGCCACGCCGATGACCGGACAGTCGAGAACACCGCTTTCCACCATCGACTGGAGCGCGGGGAAGATCTTCTTGTAGGCCAGGTCACCGGTCGCACCGAAGAACACCAGCGCGTCGGAACGGGTGCTGGCCTTCGGGCCCTGCCAGAACGCATCCGCGCCGCTCATGTCCGCGGACTCGTATCAGCCGGCGAGCGAGGCGTACAGCCGTTCGTAGGCCGCGGCCGACGTCTCCCACGACCAGTCCTGCGCCATCCCGCGTCGCCGGAGCGCATCCAGCGCGTCACGCCGATGCCACCACCAGTCCATCGCCCGCCCGCTCGCCCAGAGCAACCCAGCTGCATCGAAGGTGCTGGAACTTGAAGCCGGTGCCATCCGGAAGGTCGGCGTCGCGCACCGTGTCCTCGAGACCGCCGGTGGCCCGCACCACCGGCACCGTCCCGTAGCGCAGCGAGTACATCTGGTTCAGGCCGCAGGGCTCGTAGAGCGAGGGCATCAGGAAGAAGTCGCACCCGGCCTCCACCAGGTGCGAGAGCCCCGGATCGAAGCCGATGAACGCGCGGACCCGGTCCGGCCGCGACGCCGAGAGATCGCGCAGCCCGTCCTCGTACCAGCGCTCTCCGTTGCCGACCACCACCGCCTCGGCGCCGCCATCCACCAGCACCGGCAGCGCCTCGAGCAGAAGCGAGATGCCTTTCTGCGCCGCGAGCCGGGTGACCACGCCGAACAGCGGCGCGGCCGAGACGACCTCCGGCTCCGGCAAGCCGAACCGGTGACGAAGCTCCGCCTTGCACACCGCCTTCCCGGAGAGATCGTTCGCGTCGTACGGCGCCGGGATGAAGGGGTCGGCCCGCGGGTCCCACTCGTGTACGTCGATGCCGTTCAGGATGCCGTGCAGCTCGTGGGCGCGCGCCCGGAGGAGGCCCTCGAGCATGCAGCCGTAGGCCTCGGTCTGGATCTCCCGGGCGTAGGTCGGGCTCACCGTGCTCAGCGCGTCGGCGAAGGCCAGGCCGGCCTTCATGAAGTTCACCTGGCCGTAGAACTCGAGCCCGCCCGGGGTGAACGCGTCCCAGGGCAGCCCGAGGTCTCCCATCGCGTCCTTGGAGAAGAGCCCCTGGTAGGCGAGGTTGTGGATGGTGAAGAGGCTGCTCGCCTCTCCCACCGACGTGCCGCGGAACCCGCGCGCCAGCGCCAGCGCCGCGAGCCCGGTCTGCCAGTCGTTCAGGTGCACCAGGTCCGGCGCGAACTGCATCGTCTGCGCCGCGACGAGCGCGCCCACCGAGAGAAAGGCGAAGCGCCGGTGGTTGTCCCCATAGTCCCCGCTCGAGTCGCCGTAGAGGCCGGCCCGGCCGAAGAACCCCGGGTGGTCGAGGAACCAGACCTCGTGCCGGGGCGCCGGGCGAGCGACGCGGATCGCCGCTCGCTCTTCGCCGAACGGGAAGCGCAACCGGACGGCACGTCCGGAGTCCTCCGCGTTCGGCACGCGCGCCGAGGCGTACAGCGGGGTGACGACCCGGACCTCGTGACCACGCGCCGAGAGCGCCCGCGGCAACGCGTGCGCCACGTCCCCGAGGCCGCCCGATTTGCTGTAGGGGGCGACCTCCGAGGCCACGTAGAGGATCTTCATCGGCCCACCATGCCCACTGCTGGCCGGGCGTCAACGCCCGAGTGCGCGGCGGCTCTGGTATGGAGGGGCCTATGACGGATCCGTTTCAGCAGTTCGCGGAGTGGTTCCGTGAGGCCGAGGCCGCCGTTCCGGTGGACCCGAATTCGATGGTGCTCTCCACCGTGGGGCCGGACGGCCGACCCAGCTCGCGCGTGGTGCTCCTCAAGGGGTTCGACCACGAGGGCTTCGTCTTCTACGGCAACCTCGAATCGCGGAAATTCCGCGAGCTCCGGGCGCACCCCTGGGCCGCGCTGAACTTCCACTGGAAGCCGCTGGAGACGCAGGTGCGCATCGAGGGCCGCGTGACCCAGGTTTCGGACGCCGAGGCGGACGCGTACTTCGCCACCCGGCCGCGGGGGAGCCAGGTCGGCGCGTGGGCGTCGAAGCAGAGCGCGCCGCTCGCCAGCCGCGCGGCGCTCGAGGCGGCGGTGCGCGAGGTCGAGGGCCGGTACGCCGGCCGCGATGTCCCGCGTCCATCGCACTGGTCCGGCTTCCGGCTCGAGCCGGATCGGATCGAGTTCTGGAAGGCCGGCGAGTTCCGGCTGCACGACCGGCACGTGTTCCGCCGGCCGTCGCCCGACGCGCCGTGGGTCGAGGAGCGGCTCTACCCCTGAGAGTGCGGGGGCCGAGCCTGGACGCGCAGTGCTCGTGCGCCGCCGGGCCTCACCGCCACGGCGCTCCCCGTCGAGGCACGCCTCCCCGCGGTGCCGGGCAGTCCACGGCCGTCAACCTGTCGCGGGGCGTCGAGCCCCGACGCGCGGCGCTCGTGCGCCGGTCAGCGTCATCGGCGTGGCGCTCCCCCTCGAGTTCCAGCACGCCTCCCCGTGGTGCCGGGCACCCTGCAGCCGTCCCCTGTCGCGGGGACCGAGTCGTCACCAGGGAATCTCGCGCCCCTGGAAGTCGAACATCCGACCGCTCTGCTCGGCCGTGAGCCCATCCACGATCCGGAGCATCCCGCGGATCGACTGTTCGGGTGGCACCGGCGCGGCGCTCCCGCCCATCCGCGTCTGCACCCACCCCGGATGGAGGGCCACGGTGCGGAACCCCTCGCCACGCAGGTCCTCGGCCAGGAGCCGGGTGGCCATGTTCAGCGCGACCTTGCTCAATCGATACGCGTACCGCCCCCCCGAGGCCTCGGCGATGCTCCCGAGCTGGCTGGTGAGGTTGACGATCTTCTTGCCTCCCCCGGCGCGCAGCCGCGGCAGGAGCGCACGGACCACCCGCAGCGTGCCGGCGGCGTTCACGTTGAAGACCCGCAGGATGTCGGGCGGGTCGATCGGTTCGCCGCCCTTCACCCCGGAGACGCCGGCGTTGTTGATCAGCACGTCCACCGGACCGGGCGGGAGCTGCCCGGCGAAGGCCGCCACGCTCGCGTCGTCGGCGACGTCCAGCCGGTGGATCCGGAGCCGGGCGCCGGTGCGGGCCAGCGCCTGCAGCTCCGGCGCATCGTCCGGGTCACGCGCCGTCGCTTCCACGTCCTCGCCCCGCGCGGTCAGTTGCTTGACGAACTCGAGCCCGATACCCCTGTTCGCACCGGTGACCACGAACCGCATGGCCGTGAGATAAGCAGCGGCCGCCCCGGGGGCGAGGGAAACCACGTGCCGCACCTGCGAACTGCCATCGTCGGAGCCGGGATCTCCGGCCTCACACTCGCCTGGGCGCTCCGCGCGCGCGGGACACCGGTGACGGTGCTCGAGGCCGACGACCGCGTCGGGGGCCAGATCCGCTCCTGGCTCGACGAGGGGTTCGTGCTCGAGTCCGGGCCGAACGGGTTCCTGGACCGTGACGGAGCCGTCGCCCGGGTGGCGACACAGCTGGGCATCGCCGACCGCCTCCGGCCTGCTTCCGTGGCCGCGGACCGGCGCGCACTGTTCGTGCGGGGGAAGCTCCGGTTCCTTCCGGCGAAGCCGCCCGAGCTCCTCCGCTCGGACATCGTGCCCTGGTGGGCCAAGCTCCGCCTGCTGCTCGAGCCGTTCAGCCGTCGCGGGCCGGCGGGGGTCGACGAGAGCGTGGCCCAGTTCGGCCGCCGGCACCTCGGCCGTCACGTCACCGAGACGCTGCTCGACGCGGTGCAGACCGGCATCTTCGGCGGCGACTCGGAGCGGCTGAGCGTGCGCGCCGCTTTCCCGCGGTTGTACCAGATGGAGCAGAGTCACCGGAGCCTGCTGCTCGCGGCCCGCGCGATGCGCCCCTCGACGCGGGGTGCTCCTCTCCGGCTCGCGTCGTTCGAGGGTGGGCTCGAGACGCTGCCCCGCGCGCTCGGCGCGGCGCTGGGGGAGGCGGTCCGACTGGGAGTGCGGGTCCGTGCGCTCGACCCCGGAGGGAGTGGCTGGCAGGTGCGGTGGGAAGGCGGAGGCGATCGGTTCGATCGGGTGATCCTCACCGTCCCGCCCCGGATCTCCGCCGAGCTGCTCCGGCCCCTGGATGCGAGCATCGCCACGGCGCTCGACGCGATCCGCGCGGTGCCCATCTCGGTGGTGCACCTCGGCTGGCGGCCGGCGCTCGAGCCCGACCCGGAGGGCTTCGGTGTGCTCGTGCCCGCCCGGGAGCGGCGGCGGGTGCTGGGCGTCATCTTCGCCTCCTCGGCGTATCCGTTCCGCGCGCCCGGCGGTGGAACGCTGCTGACCACGCTGGTGGGCGGGGCGCACGGCGCCGGGTGGGCCGCGCTCCCCGATGTGGAGCTGGTGGCCCTGGTCCGCGAGGAGCTGCGCGCGATCGTCGGCGTGGAGAGGCCCCCCGACCTGGTGCGCATCGTGCGCTGGTCGCATGCCATCCCGCAGTACGAGATCGGCCACCAGGCGCGACTGGAGGCGATCGCCTCGGCACTGCGGAGGCACCCGCCGCTGGTGCTCGCGGGGAGCGCGTTCCGCGGACCGGGCATCGCCGACTGTGTGCGGGAGTCACTGGCGCTCGCCGAGACCATCGCGCCGGCGAGCGCGGCTCCAGGCGCCGTGGCCTCGAACGGCTGAGGCGTCCGGGTGCTCGCGGGGTGCCGTCGCGTCGGCGGGACGGGGGTGCACGCCCTGGCGACCACCGCCGACGGTCGGGGAGGGGCGGCGCCGCCGGGGAGCCTCTTCCGAGCTCCGCGGCTCCGGACCATGCCGCGCGGGCGCGATGGGTCCGGGCCTCGGGGCGAGCTCGGCTCCCTCGGACTCGCGCTGAGCTGGGCGCGCCGAGCAACGGCCTGGTCGGACGACGCTTCAGCTCGCCAGACTGCGCTTCTCGCAGCGCGCGATGCGCCCGCCCGAGGTCTCGATGAGCCAGTAGCCCTCGTGCCCCGCCTGGGTCGACGAGCCGGCGCCGAAGATGTGCGGGCGGTGCTCGGTGGCGGGGAAGTGGTAGCGCTGGTGGATGTGCCCGTGGAGCAGCGCGAACCGGTCGCCGGGCAGGAGCGCGAGGAGCGCCGGCGCGTCCACGAGCCCGTGCAGCAGCCGGTCGGGCTTTCCGAGCACGCCGAACGGCGCGTGGTGGACGACCACCAGCACGGCGCGGCCATCGAGCTCGGGGCGCTGGAGGATCGCGGCGAGGGCGTCCCGCTGCTTCCGGCCCACGACGCCGTACGAGAGCCCGGGGAAGTACGGCACGCGCGCCGACTGGAGCCCGATGACCGCGTCGTGCTCGCCGAGGAGCCGGACGAAGGGGAAGCCCTCCTCGACGGCAACGTCGGGGAGGTCGGAGACCAGGAGGTTCCCGAAGGTCTGCTCGAACCGGCGGGTGCGATGCGCGCCCGGCGTGTACCGGTCGTGGTTTCCGGGGATGACCGTGCAGCGGCGCGGGTCCTCCGCCCAGCGGCCGAGGGCGTCGCGGACCCCCTGGAACTCGGCCGGCAGCGCGTAGGCGGTCAGGTCGCCCGAGAGAACAACGTGGTCGACCTGGAGCGTGCTGGCGTCCTCGAGGATGCGGCCGATGGTCTCCGGCGCGCGGGCGAACGCGCGGGCCCGGCCGCCGACGGTGAGCTCCATGAACGCGATCCAGCGGCGCCATCCGAGCCGCAGGAACGAGTGCCGGCGGTAGTTCGCCGTGACGTGGACGTCGGAGAAGTGGAGAAACCGCATCGGGCGCCGGGCTCTTAGCAAGCCGCGGGCCCGCCGGCACGAGGCGTTCGGCGCGGCATCCTCCGGAAATCACGACCAGTGGAGCCTCGGTCCGAGGCGGTCTGAGGCCGGTCTGAGGGGTCTGAGGTGTCAGACACCTCGTAATGGACACCTCGTCATGGACACCTCGTCATCGTGATCGTGGGGCGGCCCCTGGCCAGGCGACAGGCCCCCGGGGCATTGCCGGGGAGGGGGCCATGTGGCACGTCTGAGCGACACGTGACGGCGACGCATCGCGGCCGGTTCGCCCCGAGTCCCACGGGGCGGCTCCACCTCGGCAATGCCTGGGCGGCGGTGCTCGGCTGGTTGTGGGCCCGCTCGGAAGGCGGGGAGTTCCTGCTCCGGATCGAGGACCTGGACACCGCGCGGGCCCGGCAGGAGCTCACCGAGGCGCTCCTCGCCGACCTCGACTGGCTCGGTCTGACCTTCGACGGACCTCCCATCTTCCAGAGCCGGCGCCTGGACCTCTACCGTGCTGCGTTCGAGCGGCTGCGGGCGGCCGGCAGGGTCTATCCGTGCCACTGCACACGGAGCGAGATCGCCCGCGCGGTCGCCGCCCCGCATGGCCCGGCGGACGAGGGGCCTCGCTACCCCGGCACGTGCCTCGCGCTCTCCGAGGACGAGAGCGCCGAGCGCTCCCGGACGCGCCCGCCGGCCTGGCGGTTCCGCCCCCGCGAGGGCAGCACCGAGGTGCGGGACCTGCTGCACGGCTCCTTCGCCCAGGACGTCGCGCAGGAGGTCGGCGACTTCGCGGTGCTGCGGAACGACGGCGTTCCGAGCTACCAGCTCGCGGTGGTGGTCGACGACGCGGCGATGGGCATCACCCACGTGCTCCGTGGTGACGACCTGCTCGCCTCCACGCCGCGGCAGGTCCAGCTCTGCGAGGCGCTCGGGCTCCCGGTTCCGGTCTACGCCCACGTGCCGCTGCTCCTCGGGCCGGACGGCAAGCGCCTCGCCAAGCGCGCGGGAACGCCGAGCCTCGCCCACCTGCGAGAGCGCCGTGTCACTCCGGAGCGGCTGGTGGGGCTGCTCGCCGGCTGGGCCGGCCTCGGCGACGGGAGGCCCGTGTCACTCCAGGCCCTGGTCCCCCGCTTCGCGCTCGACCGGCTCCCCCGCGCCCCGGTCGCGGTCGACCCGTCCGCCGTCCACGATGTCCTGTTCCGCTGAGGCGGAGCGCCCTGCCTGGTGACGGCCGCCGTCACTGCGCGGTAGGACGCCTCGCGATGACCTCCCGCATCCAGCCCGACGGCGCCCGCGTCGCGCTCCGCTGCGAGACGGATCCGCGCTGGCTCCCGAACGCCCTCGCGCACCTCGACCAGGTGCTGGTCGACCACGCGCATTGCGAGAAGAAGGCCGCGGCGAACGCCCTCTCGCTGCTCCAGGCCTACCCCGAGGTGCCGGGCCTTCCCGGGCACATGGCACGGCTCGCACGCGAGGAGAGCGGGCACCTGGCGCGGGTGCTCCAGCTCCTCGAGAGGCGCGGACTCGCGCTCGGGCGCGACCCGGGAGACCCCTACGCCCAGGCGCTCCAGGCGCTGGTCCGGACACCGGCGGCGCAGCGGCAGATGGACCGCTTCCTGGTCGCGGCGATCATCGAGGCCCGGAGCTGCGAGCGTCTCGCGCTGCTCGCCGGCGGACTCCCCGACCCGGAGCTGCGCCGGTTCTACGACGAGCTCGCCCGGAGCGAGGACGGGCACCAGAAGCTCTTCCTCCGGCTCGCCTCGCACGTGCACGACGAGGCGGTGGGGCCGCGCCTCGACCGGCTGCTGGAGGCCGAGGCGGAGCTGGTCCGGCGGCTGCCCATCCGCGCGGCGATCCACTGACCCCGCGCTCGACGAGCCGCTCCCGGGCCCGGTCAGCTGGGCGAGCCGCGCGCTGGACTACGCGCCGGGCGGGACCAGGTGGACCCCGCTCGGAGGCCGTATCCCCGGTCCGGTCTGCTCCCGCACCGAATGCGGACCGGTCCCGGACCCCGAGCCCTTCCGGACCTCCGCCCAGATGCGGGTCCGGCTGGTCTCGGGAAGAAACAGAGCTCCGACGAGCGCCGTGATCAGCGCGATGCCACAGGGCCAGACCAGGCCGATGTATCGATTGTTCGCTCCAAACGCGAGCTTGGTGGCGAGCACCGGAATGAGGCCGCCGAAGATGCCGTTGCCCAGGTGGTAGGGGATCGAGAGAGAGATGTACCGGGAGCGCGCCGGGAACCACTCCACCAGAAACGCCGCGATCGGACCGTAGGTCATGGCCACCAGGACCACCTGCGCAAACACCAGCGTCGTCATCAGCAATGGGTTGAACGGCGCCGCGGCCTTGCTCATCAGGATGTAGATCGGCACGAAGGAGATCGCCGCCAACAGATTCCCGGTCACCATGAGCCGCTTGCGGCCGATGACGTCGGACAGCGCGCCGAAGACGACGAACAGCGGGATCCCGCAGATGAGAGCGACGGACAGGATCGTCCATGCCGTCTCCCGGGGCAGCCCGAGCGTCTTGGTCATGAACAGCGAGGAGTAGAACTGGGCGGTGTACCAGATGACGCCCTGACCCGCGGTCGCGCCGAAGAGCGCGACCACCAGCTTCTTCCAGTTCCCGGCCGCGTCGGCGAGCGGCTCGCGCGAGAGACGGTGGTCACGCCGGATGCGTTCCCAGAGCGGCGATTCTCCGAGGTTGGTGCGTACCCACCCAGCGATTGCGAGGAGGAACAGCGAGAAGACGAAGGGCAGCCTCCAGCCCCACCGCGCGAACTCCGCGGCACCGAAGTACTGCTGCACGGCGAGGATGGTGGCCATCGAGATGAGGAGGCCAAGGCTCGCCGTGATCTGGACGAAGCTGGTGTAGTACCCACGTTCGCCGTCCGGAACGTTCTCCGCCACGTAAATTGCGGCTCCGCCGTACTCGCCCCCCAGCGCGAAGCCCTGAAGGAGCCTCATCATCACCAGGAGGATCGGCGCGGCCACGCCGATCTTCGCATACGGCGGAAGGATCCCGATGACGGTCGTGGCCCCGCCCATGAGGAGGAGCGTCACGAGGAACGCGCTCTTGCGGCCCGCGAGGTCACCCATGCGGCCGAAGAACACCGCCCCGACGGGCCGGATGACGAACCCCGTCGCGTTCGCCGCGAGCGCCGTCAGCCAGCCGACCAGCGGATCGCCCGAGGGGAAGAACGCGGGCTGCATCACCGCGAACAGCGCCAGGTACAGGTAGAAGTCGTACCACTCGATGGTGGTGCCGGTGATGATCGACGCGATGAGCGCGCGCCGCCTCCGACGGTCACGGGTGTACGTCACGGCCTCGGTGCTGGCGGACACGGCGGGAGCGAGCATCGGAGCGCGGGATGCTAGCAGCCCCGGCCAAACCGCCATCCGGCGCGCACCGAGGCGCACACGGAGCGAGGCGTTCGAGCGCCGCTGGTTTCCACAGCCCAGCGGCTCGGACCGAGTCCGCCGAGGGCACGTCGCCCTCACGGATCTCCCGAGGACCTCGCGGACGAGAGCTCGTCGCGGAGCCGCCGAGCCGCCGGGCGGCGACCGGGAACGACCTCCAGGGCCGCGGGACCGTCCGCCTGCCCGCGCCCGAGGGGGTGAAAGAAGCCCCAGGTCAGCGCACCGTGCGGAGGCGCTCGCCGCGATGATGAGGCCGACGAGGTGTCGGCCGTCGAGGCCCGACGAGGTCTCCTCCGACGAGATGTCTCCGACGAGATGTCTCCGACGAGGTGTCTGACACCCTCCGAGGGACACCCTGCCGAAGGCCCTTCCGAGGCCGAGGCCGCCCCATTACGAGGTGTCTGACATTACGAGGTGTCATCTACGAGGTGTCTGACACCTTCTCACTACGAGGTGTCTGACACCTTCCGAAACAGTCCATTACGAGGTGTCTGACACCTTCCGAAACACCTTCCGAGAGGCGCTCCGCAGGCATCGCCGCGACTGCCTCCGCCGCAGCGTCCGCTGCGCCGCGCTTTCGCGCCGCGTCAGCACGCGCAGCCCTTGCTAATCCTCCGGATGAGCGCACAAGGTGTTCGCCCCGATGCGTCGCCCCGGATCGGCGACACTTGGGTGCACAGCCGGCCGGAGGCTGTATTAGAGGGCCCTCTCCTCAATATTCGTTCGGGAGATGAACTGATGGCGAGCCAGATCGACGGGAGCACGACGTCGCTCACCAAGAACAAGGCACTGCTCGACTGGGTGCGGGACTGTGCCGCGCTCGTCCAGCCGGACCGCATCGTCTGGTGCGACGGCTCGGAGGCCGAGAAGGAACGACTCACCAAGCACGCGGTCGACACCGGGGTGCTGATCCCGCTCAATCCCAAGAAGCGACCGGGCTGCTACCTGCACCGCTCGAACCCGAACGACGTGGCGCGCGTCGAGCACCTCACCTTCATCTGCACCAAGACCAAGGAAGCCGCGGGACCGACCAACAACTGGATGGCGCCCGAGGAGGCCTACGGGAAGCTGACCAAGCTGTTCCACGGCTCGATGAAGGGCCGGACCCTGTACGTCATCCCGTACCTCATGGGTCCCGTCGGCTCGCCGCTGACGAAGGTGGGCATCGAGATCACCGACAGCGTGTACGTGGCCCTCAACATGCGGATCATGACCCGCATGGGGAAGGCCGCGCTGGACGTGCTCGGCGACTCCAACGACTTCAACCGCGGGCTTCACTGCACCGGCGACGTCAACCCCGAGCGCCGCTTCATCTGCCACTTTCCCCAGGACAACACCATCTGGAGCTTCGGCTCGGGCTACGGCGGCAACGCGCTCCTCGGGAAGAAGTGCCTCGCGCTCCGCATCGGCAGCTGGCTCGGCAAGGACGAGGGCTGGTTCGCCGAGCACATGCTGATCCTCGGGGTGGAGAGCCCCGACGGGCAGATGACCTACGTCACCGGCGCGTTCCCCTCGGCCTGCGGCAAGACCAACTTCGCGATGATGATTCCCCCCAAGCGGTTCGCGGGGTGGAAGGTCTGGACCGTCGGCGACGACATCACCTGGATGCGGGTTGGCAAGGACGGCCGGCTCTGGGCGGTGAACCCCGAGAATGGCTACTTCGGCGTCGCCCCGGGCACCAACTTCGCGTCGAACCCGAACGCGATGATGACCATCGCCAAGGACACCATCTTCACCAACGTCGCCATGACCAAGGACGGCGATGTGTGGTGGGAGGGGATCGACGGCGAGGTCCCCGACGAACTCATCGACTGGCAGGGCCGCCCCTGGAAGAAGGGCTCGCCGGAGAAGGCCGCACACCCGAACGCGCGCTTCACCGCGCCGATGACCAACAACCCGGTGCTCAGCAAGCACGTGAACGACCCCGAGGGCGTGCCCATCAGCGCCATCGTCTTCGGCGGCCGCCGTGCGACGACCGTTCCTCTGGTCCTGCAGAGCTTCAACTGGGCGCACGGCGTGTTCCTCGGCGCGACGCTCGGTTCGGAGACCACCGCCGCCGCCGCCGGGAAGGTGGGCGTGGTGCGACGAGACCCGATGGCCATGCTTCCCTTCACCGGGTACAACATGGGCGAGTACCTCCAGCACTGGCTGGACATGCAGGCGAAGATTCCGTACCCGCCCAAGCTCTTCCAGGTGAACTGGTTCCGGAAGGGGCAGGACGGCAAGTTCCTCTGGCCGGGCTTCGGCGAGAACATGCGGGTGCTGAAGTGGATCGTCGACCGGGCGCACGTCCGCGTCGGCGGCCAGGAGACCCCGTTCGGCTGGGTGCCCAAGGCAGGCGACCTGGACCTCTCCGAGCTGGACATCCCGCCGGAGAAGGTGGACGAGGCCACCGCCATCAACCCCGAGGAGTGGAAGAAGGAGCTCACCGACGAGGGCGAGTTCTTCGAGATGCTCGGGAAGACCGCGCCCGAGACGCTCCAGCTCCAGCGCAAGCTGCTCCTCTCTCGCCTGAGCTGAGGCCGCGCCGCTGGCCATGACCAGCGTCCTCCCCTGGTGGGAAGGGTTCTTCGACCAGGAGTACGTACGGCTCTGGGGCCAGCTCTCCGCGCCGGGTGCCGATGAGGCGGCGTCGCTCTGGCGCATCCTCGGTCTGTCCGCGCGATGCCGGGTGCTGGACGCAGGTTGCGGCGACGGGCGGGTGGCGCTTCCACTCGCGCGTCTGGGAGCGATCGTCCTCGGAGTCGACCAGTCCGCCGCGCTGCTCGCCGAGGCGGAGCGCCGGCGGGGTGAGCTCCGCCCGGAGCGGCTCCGCTACCTCCGGCACGATCTCCGGACCCCATTGGCCGAATCCGGGTTCGACGTCGCGATCAGCCTCTTCAGCTCTCTGGGGTACGGCACCGAGGCCGAGGACGCGGCGATCCTCCGCACCCTGACCTCGGCCGTCGGTGACGGTGGCCGTGTGGTCATCGACACGATGCACCGCGACGTCCTCGCGGCGCGACTCGCCCGGGACACCGTCCCGGCGCAGCGCCTGCCCGATGGGACGCTGCTGATCGAGGAGCCCCGGTTCGATCCGGTCGCAGGCAGGGTCGAGACCACCTGGTATTGGGCCGGGCCGGGTGGCTCGGGCCAGAGGTCGGCCTCGATCAGGGTCTACACGATCACCGAGCTGGTCCGGCTGATCGAGGCCGCGGGGCTGCGGTTCCGCGCCGCGCTCCATCCGGGCTCCGGCACGCCCTTCAGCCCGGCGGGCCCGTCGCTCGGCGGCCGGGTCCTTCTGGTGGCCGAACGGACGGTGTCCGGAGGCAGTCTCCCGGCGCCAGGCTCCTGAGGCGCCGGCCGGGTCCGCGGAATCATCCGGCGGCATGATGCGTTTGTGTTGCCGGTGCGGGCCCGACCAGGCATCACCTGCCCGGCAAGACGGGCCGGGCCGGCCCGCCCGCGCGCGGGAGAGGGGCGAGCAGTGTCGAAGCATCGGGCTTGGTGGGTGGCAGCGTTCGTGTGTGCTCCGGCGCTGGCCCTCGCCCAGGCCCCGGCGCCGCCGCCCCAGGCCACCGGGAGCGCCCCGGCCGCCGAGGCCGGCAAGCCCGCCGGACCGACGCTCACCCGCGCTCCCACGCTCGAGCGGTTCGTCGAGGCGCCCTACCCGCCCGAGGCCGAGGCCCAGAAGCTCGAGGGACGGGTGGTCCTGAGCATCGACCTCTCCGCCACCGGGGAGGTCACCCGCGCCGAGGTCGTCGAGCCCGCGGGCCACGGTTTCGACGAGGCCGCGCTCGACGCCGTTCGCCAGTTCCGCTTCACCCCCGCGGAGATCGACGGCAAGCCGAGCCCGGTTCGCATCACCTACGCCTACGACTTCGTCCTCCGCCCGGCGGCTGCCGCGGCCCAGGTGAAGCAGGAAGGCCCGGTCAACCTCACCGGCAGGGTCCTCGAGCGCGGCAACCGCAAGCCGCTCGCCGGCGCCGAGGTGGCGCTCCCGGCGCTGGGGATGAGCACCATCACCGACGAGCGCGGACAGTTCTCCTTCCGCGACGTGCCCGCGGGCAGCGTCCAGGTGGTCATCACCGCGAGCGAGTTCCAGCGCTTCGAGACCAACGAGCGCGTCGACGCCGGCCAGCAGACCCGGGCCACGTACCACGTCCTCCGGACCTTCTTCTCCCCCTACGAGACGGTGGTCCGCGGCGCTCGGGAGAAGAAGGAGGTCAGCCAGACCACCCTCTCGCTCCAGGAGATCCAGCGCATCCCCGGCACCACCGGCGACGCGCTCAAGGTCATCCAGAACCTCCCGGGCGTGGCGCGGCCTCCGCTCAACGGAGGGCTGATCGTCATCCGGGGAACCAGCCCGCGCGACTCGGGCATCTTCCTCGACGGCGAGCGCATCCCGCTGCTCTTCCACTTCGGCGGGCTCACCGCGGTCTACAACAGCGAGCTGCTCGAGGCGGTCGACTACCTCCCCGGGAACTTCTCCTCGTACTACGGCGGCGTGGTGGGCGGCGTGGTGGACGTGAAGAGCAGGAACCCCAAGACCGACGGGTTCCACGGGGTGCTCGAGGTCAACGCCTACAACGCGAACGTGGTCCTGGAGACGCCCATCACCGACACCCTGAGCATCGCCGGGGCCTACCGTCGCTCGTACATCGACCTCATCCTGCCGCTGTTCCTCAAGGACGACTCGCCGAGCTTCACCGTCGCCCCGCGCTACGACGACGCGCAGCTCAAGCTGGTGTGGAAGCCCGACGCCAGGAACACCGTTCAGCTCCTCGGGCTCCACAGCCAGGACGCGCTCCAGCTCATCACCAAGAGCTCGATCTCCGGTGACCCGACCATCGGCCGCGACTTCAAGAACGAGACCGGCTTCAACCAGTTCCGCCTCCGGCACACCCTGGTGGACGGCGCGTGGCGCGTTGACACCATCGGCGGCTTCGACCGGACCGAGGTGAACCTGAACATCGGCGGCCAGCGCGGGCTCGCCCTCGGCGTCAGCACGTGGGCCCTGCGCAGCACCGCCGAGCTCCGGCTGGAGGACTGGATCACCCCCGCGGCCGGCGTGGACTGGACGTACAGCCGGGGCACCGTCAGCGCTGCGATCGGGCAGCCTCCGCGCGAGGGCCAGCCGGCCTACTTCGGGCCGACCCGGCAGGTGCTCTACGCGGACTCACCCTTCTGGCAGAGCCAGCTGGGCCTGTGGACCGAGCTCCGGCTGCGCCCGTTCCCCGCCCTCCTCGTCATCCCGGGCGTGCGGATGGACATCGTCACCATTCGCCTCCAGCAGACGCCCCTCGTGACCGCCGACCCGCGGCTGGCAGTGCGGTGGAGCGTTCTGCCAGCCGTGACCGTGAAAGGAGGCGTCGGGCTCTACCACTCCCCGCCCTCGCTCCAGGGCGGCGAGGCGGATCCCACGTTCGGCAACCCGGACCTCGGGAGCCGCTACGCGCTCCAGACCAGCGTGGGCGCCGAGTGGAACATCCTTCCCGACCTCTTCCTCAGCTTGGAGGGCTTCTACAACCGCCTCTGGGACGTCCCGGTGAGCACCAGCGCGCTCATCGAGCGAAACGGGCAGCTGGTCCCGCAGAACCTGGTCAACGAGGGCCGCGGGCGAATCTACGGATTCGAGGTGCTCTTTCGCCAGGCGCTCACCAAGCGGCTGTTCGGATGGATCGCCTACACCTTCTCGCGGAGCGAGCGCATCGACCACCCCGGCGCGAACTGGCGGCTCTTCGACTTCGACCAGACGCACGTGCTCACGGCGATCGCCAGCTACAAGCTGGGGGCCGGCTGGGAGATCGGAGGCCGTTTCCGCTACGCCACCGGCAACCCCCAGACCCCGGTGGTGGGCTCGGTGAAGGACGACCTCACCGACAGCTTCGTGCCCCTCTTCGGGCCGGTGAACTCGCTGCGGCTCCCGGCCTTCGCGCAGCTCGACGTGCGCATCGACAAGGTCTGGGTGTTCGACAACTGGTCGCTGGACCTCTACCTGGACGTCCAGAACGTGACCAACACCCGCAGCGTCGAGGGCACGCAGTACAACTACAACTACTCGCAGAAGGGCCAGTTCGAGGGGCTTCCGATCGTGCCCATCCTGGGCGTGAAGGGGACGTGGTGATGCGGCGCGGGCTGTGGGCACTGGCCGGAGGAGGCATCGCGCTGCTGGTGGCGCTCGCCTGTGGACCCACCCTCGAGAACCAGAGCCAGCTGCTCGCGCGGGTGCGCCTCCTGGCGCTCCGGGCCGACCCGCCGGAGGCGAACCTCGAGGACGGGGGGATTCCGCCGCCGATCACCTTCGAGCCGCTGGCGTATCCGGACGGTGGGCTGACCTTCCGGCTCGCGCTCTGCGGCCCGGGGAACCCGTTCGCCGCGGACTACGACTGCCCCGGGAGCAACGGCCTCGATCTGCCGGGTCTGGTGCTCGATGCCGCGCGGCCCGAGGTGCTGGCATTCCTCCAGTCGGCGTTCGGGTCGGTGGCCGCGCTCGACGGAGGCATCAACGTCACCGAGCCCGGTGTCGCGCAGATCGCCGTCGGTTACGAGCTGGCCCGCGTGGACGCGGGCACGGACCCCGCCAACCGCGAGCGCGGCATCTACCGGCTGGCGGTGCGCTTCTCCGGAGCGCCGAACCACAACCCGGAGCTGCTCGACGTCACGCTCCCCGACGGGGGCCCGCTGCAGGGAGCGGTGCTCCCGCTGAACCAGGAGATCCGCCTCTATCCGCACATCCCCGACGGGGGTCCGGGCGGAATCGAGACCTACCCCGGCCTCGACGGCGGCGTGCAGCACGAGCGCTTCAGCTACAGCTGGGCGGCGACCGCGGGCGAGGTGGTGGAGTTCCGCTCCGCCGAGCCCATCCCGGAGGACCCGAACGCCACCAGCGACATCCGGTTCCGGACGCACGAGACGCCGACCCCGGTGCGCTTCTACGTGGTGCTGCGCGATCTGCGCGGAGGCGTGGCCTGGCGGGTGTTCGACGCCACGCTCGGCCCGTGAGCGTCGCCCGGCGTCGTGGCTCCGTCGCCCGTCAGGGGGCCATTACGAGGTGTCTGACACCTCCCGTCGCCTCCCGTCGACCTCCCCGCCGGTAACGAGGTGTTTGGCACCTCGAAAAAGGTCCGAGATCCAGGCTGTTACGCGACGTGGCGGGAACCTTTCAGAGCTGTCCGAGGAACACGAGGAGCGCCTCCTGGTCCGCGGGACCGAGCGCCCGGAAGCGATCCACCACCCCGGCCGCCTCGGAGCCCGGTCCGGCGTGCCCGAGCACGGCATCGCGCAGCGTCGCCGCCCGTCCGTCGTGGAGGTAGGCGGGGAGGTACCTCAGGCCGATGAGTGGAGCGGTGCGGAAGTCGCGCGGCCCGGCGCCCTCCTCCTCCTGGCCGTCGGCGAGGTCGGCCCCCATGTCGTGGAGGAGGAGGTCCGTGAAGACCGGCGCGTCGATGCCCGCCAGCTGTGGCGTGGGCCAGTCCGCGTGCGTCCCGAGGCTCGGGACATGGCACACCGCGCAACCCACCGACTCGAACAGCGCGGCCCCCCGTGCATCCGGGGCCGGCCGCTCGGGGATGTCGAGGAGACGCGTGTACTGCACGACCGCCGCGAGCTGCGCGTCCTGGAGGTCGACGCCGGGGAGCAGGTCGTCGGCCAGGCCGTCGGGGTTCGGCAGCTCCGCGGGTCGGAGGCTGGTGGTCAGGCCGAGGTCGCCCTGGAGCGCATCGGCGGCCACGTCGTCCAGCGTCGCCAGGCGTGCCTTCACCCCGAAGCGGCCGACGAGGCCGGTCTCGCCGCTGACATGCACCGGGAAGCGCGGGTCGATCGATCGGCTCGAATGGAAGGACACTCGGTGCACCCGTCCGTGGATGGCGTCGGTCCGGAGCGCCTGCTCCGCGGCCACCCGCTCGATCTCCGACTCGGCGATGGCCTCCAGGTACGCCCGGCCGAAGACCGGGGCGGCGACGCGCGTCGTGACCTCGAGCGCCGCGCCGGGTGGAAGCCCCCCGTCGGGCGGGAGGACCGGAGTCACCGCCCCGGCCGTCACCAGCGGCCTCACCAGCGGGCCGAAGGGCAGCAGCGCGACCGGCCTCCCCGTGCTCGCCGAGACCACCGCCATGCGCTGGGTCTGACCGGGTCCCCGGCCGCCGCGCAGGTGGCATGCGGTGCACGAGGGGCGCACGTAGACCGGCCCGAGCCCCTCGACCGGATCGAACAGGTGCTCGAACACGGCATCACCGCCGCGGAACGCACGGGCCTGGTCGATCGTCGCCTGGTGCATCAGCGCGTCCGGCGTTCCCGGTGACGGGGCAAGGGCCACCCCGGGCACCCCGGAGTCCGCGGCTCCAGGCGTTCCTCCTCCTCCGCAGGCGAGGAGCACCAGGGCGAGCACGCAGAGACGGGCCACGGCCCAGGCATCCAACCACCACCAGCACGCCCGTGGCGACGCCTCTGGCCGCGCGGGGCGACCCAGGCGACGCCGATCAGGTGCCGAGCAGCGCCACCAGCATGGTGAGCACCGCGACCACGCTCGAGACGAGGAGGTCGAGCATCCCGAGGGTCACCGTCTTCAGCAGGGTCATCGGCCAGCCGCTCCGGTAGAAGCGCCGCGCCGCGAGGAGGAACCAGACCACCGGTCCCACCGCGCCGAGCAGCTGCACCGGCGGCCATCCAGTGAGCCCGAGCCCCAGCCCGAGGAACAGGACGGTGTGCGCGTGGAGCGCGAAGACCAGACTCTCCACGTAGAGCCGCTTCCACCAGAGCATCCGCAGCAGCAGCGCGAACACGGGGAGGAGGAGGAAGATGGCCTTGGGCAGCCGGCTCAGGAACTCGAGCCGCAGCCGCTCCTTGGCCGAGGAGAGACTCTGGTCGCCGGTCTGCTTCCCGGCGCCCTCGACGGAGCCCGGCGCCCCGGGCGGCACGTCCTCGAGCCGCTCCAGCTTCTCTTGAAGTCGCCGCTCCAGGCTCGGCGCGAAGGGGAGGCTGATCCGATCGCCCTTCCCCACCTTGAGGGTCATCACATGCAGCGGACGGAGCGCCAGCGCCGAGAAGAACAGAACGCTCACCCAGAAGTAGAGCCGGAGCGGGCGGATGTAACGGCTGCGCTTGCCTTCCGCGTAGGCCTCGCTCAGCGCTCCGGGATGGCGGAGCAGCGTCCAGAGGGTCCGCCAGAGCTTCGACTCCAGCAGGACCGCGGGTCCGACCGCGTCCTTGAGCAGCTGCCAGAGGCTCCGGTGCTCGGGCTCGTTCTTCTGGCCGCAGGTGGCGCAGAAGGGCCCCCGCATCAGCGCGCCGCAATCGAGGCAGTGGTCCGGAAGCCGCTCTCCCCGGCGCGAGTAGCGCCAGGGCTCGAGCTGCTCCTCTGGCCGGACCCTCTCCTGCACGTGAAGGCGGCGAGCGTACCCGATGCGGCGCGCCGACGGCGCTCAGGTGACGAGCGGCTTCTTTGCCACCCTGTAGAGCAGCACGCCCATCAGCACGAAGAACGCGACCCCGAGCAGGTCGAACCCGCCCCTGCCCAGCGCACCGACGAGCGGGCCACTGAAGTCGAGCTTGCCGAGCAAGCCCTCGATGCTCGGGGAGATGGAGAGCAGCGCCACCGCCACCCCGAGGAGTGTGCCGCCCGCCACCAGCCCGGTGGCGAAGAGGCTTCCGGAGCCCAGCTCGTCGTCGTGCGAGGCGCCCTTCTTCTCGCTGGTCCGGTCCACGATGGCCTTCACCACCCCTCCACAGAAGATGGGGAGGGTGGTGGACAGCGGCAGGTATGCGCCGACGGCGAAGGACAGGGGCGAGACGCCGCACAGCTCCACGGTGAGCGCGAGGAACACGCCCACCAGCACGAACTGCCAGTCGAGGTTGAAGGAGAGCAGCCCGCGGATGAGCGTGGCCATCAGCGTGCCCTGGGGCGCCGGGAACCGGGTGGTGCCGATCTGGTGCATCAGCGTGCCGGTGGCCTGGTCGAGGACTGGCTTGTCCAGCGCGGTGACGGTGATGCCGATGATCAGCGACGCGGCGACCACGCCGATGATCAGCCCGAGCTGCTGGTACCTCGGCGTCGCCCCGACCAAGAAGCCGGTCTTGAGGTCCTGCGAGGTCGCCCCCGCGTTCGCCGCCGCCACGCACACGATGCCGCCCACGCACAGGGCCATCGGCTGATACGGGTCCGAGGTCCAGCCGAGCCCGATGAAGAGGAGACAGGTCGCCATCAGCGTGGCGATGGTCATCCCCGAGACCGGGCTGCTGCTGGTGCCGATGATGCCCACGATGCGCGAGGCCACCGTCACGAAGAAGAAGCCGAAGACGATGATCAGCACGCCCAGCACCAGCCGCCCGAGGAAGGTGCCGGGGATGAACGGCAGGAAGGCCATGATCAGCACCAGCGCGATGCTGCCACCCACGGTCACGGTGAGAGGCAGGTCGTTCTCGGTCCGCCGGGCGGTGACTCCCTCGCGGCCGGCCTTGAGCGCCGCGATGCTGCTCTTGAAGCTGCTGATGATGGTGGGCAGCGTCTTGAGGAGGGTCATGAAGCCGCCCGCGGCCACCGCGCCAGCGCCGATCTGCCGGACGTACGCGTAGTAGATGGCGGTGTTCAGCTCCGCGAAGGTGTGTGTCGCCGGGTTCCAGCCGTAGCGCCCGGCCCTCATGAGGTCGGGCAGATACCCGAGCTTGTGCAGCTGGACCGCGACGATCTGCGGCGGCACCAGCGAGGCGAGCAGCGGGATCAGCCCGAGCCAGGCGAGCACGCCGCCCGCGACCAGCACCCCGGCGATCCGCGGGCCGATGATGTAGCCCACGCCGAGGTACTCGGGAGTGATGCTCCCGTTCACCGTGGCCGCAGGGAACACCCGGCTGGTGGCGCGGGTCACGTACCCCGGTGTGTCGGCGATCACCTTGAAGACCTGCTGGAGCAGCGCGTACACCACCGCGAAGCCGAGCCCCCGGTAGGCGGTCGCGGCCATCTCGCCGCCCTTCTCGCCGGCGATGAGCACCTGGGCGCAGGCCGTGCCCTCGGGGTACGGCAGGTTCCCGTGCTCGTTGACGATCAGCGCCCGCCGCAGCGGAATCATCATCAGCACGCCGAGGATGCCGCCCAGCACCGCCAGGGTGAAGATGACCGGGTAGCTGAAGTACGGAGCACCCACGCTGGTGCGGGTCTGGGCGTCGGCGGCGAGGAAGAGGAAGCCCGGGAGGGTGAACACCACGCCCGAGGCGATGCTCTCGCCGGCGGACCCGATGGTCTGGACGATGTTGTTCTCCAGGATGGTGGAGCCGCCGAGGCGCTTCAGGACGGAGATCGACAGCACCGCCACCGGGATGGACGCCGACACCGTCAGGCCCGCCTTGAGCGCCAGGTAGACGGTGGAGGCGCCGAAGAGCAGGCCGAAGAACACCCCCACCCCGATCGCCTTGGGGGTGAACTCCTTCAGCTGGGTGTCGTCGCTGACATAGGGCTTGAAGTCGGACGCGGCCTCCGCGGCGACTCCGGCGGGAAGGACGCTGGCGGCACCGGCCGGCGAGGACGCGGCGGTGTGTGGCGCGGCGGGGTCGACTGCCATTTGGGGTGAGCCTCCCTCCCTCGGAGAAGGGTCGGCATTGAGGCAGGGCGCTCCCCCCCGCTGTCAAGAGCTTCCGCGGGCGCTCCGGGCGGCGGGCGGACGCGCGACGCCGCGGATGCTCCTGCTGACCAGCGTGGCCGAGCCGGGGAGCAGCTCCTCGGTGCAAGGCGCGAGCTCGAACCCGGCGGACTCGAGCAGCGGGCCGGTCTCGCGGGTCAGGTGGCAGTTCCCGGCGATGCGCCTCCACACCGGCTCGAGGACGCCCTGGGCACGACGGGCCCACGTCCCGGGGGGCGCGGCGACGTGCTCGATGAAGAGGAACATCCCGCCGGGTCGGAGCACCCGGTGGATCTCGGAGAGGACCCCCGACGGGTCATGCACCGAGCAGAGGACCAGCGTGGCGACGACGGTGTCGAAGCTCTGCGCGGCGAGCGGCAGGGCCTCGGCGGGGGCATCCAGGACCTCCACGCCGGGCCGGCCGCCGATCCGGCGCTGGAGGACCTCGCGCATGTGTCGGTCGGGCTCGGAGAGGACCAGCCGGGAGAGGTTCCCCGGGTACAGGGCCAGGTTGCCGCCGGTCCCGGCGCCGAGTTCGAGCACGTCGCCCCGGGCGCGGCCGAGCAGCTCCCGGCGCCAGTCCCGGAGCCCTGCCTCCTCGGCGCCCTCCATGAAGCGGTCGTATATCCGCGAAATCAGCCAGCCCACGGTGAAGCACCTCGCGTCGAATCCAAGGTGAAGCGGAGCGCAGCCTGCGCTAGAGAGCCGCCCCGAGAAAAGATGCCCACGCAAATCGTCATCTGGCCCGACAAGGTTCTAACCACCCGGACCCGCGCGGTGACCGACTTCGGTCCCGCGCTGACCGCGTTGCTGGACGGGATGATGGAGTCGCTGCGGGCGGCGGAGGGGATCGGAATCGCGGCCAACCAGATCGGGGTGTCGTTGGCGGTGGCCTGGGTGGGCCGCGAGGACGGAACCTTCTTCGAGATCGTGAACCCGGCGGTGCTGGAGAAGAGCGAGCCGGTGAGCCTCGAGGAGGGGTGTCTCTCGGTGCCGCACGAGTGGGAGCAGACGCCGCGGTTCGGGAAGGTCCGGGTGCGGTACCAGGACCGGAATGGCGCGGAGCAAGAGCTCACGGCCGAGGGGCGGCTGGCCCACGTCCTGCAGCACGAGATCGATCACCTCGGGGGGACGACCTTCGTGGACCACCTGTCGCAGCTCAAGCGCGGGCTGATCCGCAAGCGGATGCAGAAGCTCCAGAAGGAGCGTGCAGCCGACCTGGCCGGCGGGCACGTCCACACCGAGGACTGCGAGCACGACTGAGCCGGTCGCCGGGGTCCCGGCTGGGCGGGGAGCGCCCTGCCCAGCTCGAGAGGCGTCTATTTCGAGGTGTCATTGTGTCCCATTTCGAGGTGTCTGACACCTCGATCCGGACACCTCGATTCGGGGCGTCGATTCGGTCCGCAACCTCTCGTGATCCTGGGAGGACCCGAGGCTCACCCAGGTCCACGGCCGAGGACTGGGCCATCTCGTTCGAGGTGTTCTCGTTCGGGGACAGAACCCCTCGTTCGGGACGCCTTGTTCGGACAGCCCGGCTGAGAGGTGCCTATTTCGAGGTGTCATTTCGAGGTGTCTGACACCTCGATTTGGGGGAGAACTGGTTCGAGGGCACCTCGCTCGGACACCTCGCTCCGGCTCCTCGGCTCGGGCCTAGTGGAGCCGGGGAGCCGGTCCTCCCAGGTCCGTACCGCATCGCGTTGGACGGTGCGGCTGCTTGCTCGGCCACCGACGGCCCGCGGGGCGCGGGCCGGGCGCAGGAAGGCCCCCGGCGCCGCCGATTTCGTCGCCTCCAACCGCCCCGGCCCGTGCGAGTCTCCCGGGCTTGTGACGACCGACGACCGCAACTTCCGCCTCTCCCGGGACGTCCTCCCCCGGCGCACCCAGGCGACGCTCACCCTGGACCTCGATGCGCGGACCTTCGCCGGCGAGGCCGAGTTCACGCTCTCGGTCGAGCAGCCGGTCCGGAGCCTCGTCCTGCACGCGGTGGAGCTCGACGTCTCCCGCGCCGAAGTGCACGCCGGCGGCCACACGGCCCGCGCCAGCGTCCGGGTACAGCCGGTGAGCGAGACGGTGGTGCTCGACCTCGACGCCGAGCTGCCGAAGGGCGAGGCCCGTCTGCACCTCGCGTGGACCGGACGCTTCACCGAGGGGCTGCGGGGCCTCTACCTGGCTGGCCCGGTCGCGGCGACCCAGTTCGAGGCGGCCGATGCCCGACGGGTCTTCCCCTGCTTCGACGAGCCGGCGTTCAAGTGCACCTGGGCGCTCACGGTGAAGGTGCCGCCCGGCCTCGTCGCGCTGAGCAACGGCCGCGTGCTCGCCGAGGAGCTCGAGGGCCACCACCGGAAGGTCCGCTTCGCGGAGACCGAAGTGCTCCCGAGCTACCTGGTGGCGCTGGTGGTGGGGCCGCTCGTCTCCACCGCCGAGGAGAGCGCGGCGGGCATCCCCGTGCGGACCTGGTGCCTCGAGGAGAAAGGGGCGCTGCTCGGCTTCGGCCAGCAGACCGCGCTCGCCGTGCTGCCGCGGCTCCAGGACTACTTCGGCCTCCCGTACGCGTTCGGGAAGCTCGACCAGGTCGGCATCCCCGACTTCGAGGCCGGGGCCATGGAGAACGCCGGGCTCATCACCTACCGCGAGGTGGCGCTGCTGCTCGACCCGGCCACCGCGCCACTCTCGGTCCAGAAGCGCGTCGCCGAGGTGGTGACCCACGAGCTCGCCCACCAGTGGTTCGGCAACTGGGTGACGATGGTCTGGTGGGACGACCTCTGGCTCAACGAGGCCTTCGCCACCTGGATGGCCTACAAGATCGTCGACGGCTGGCGGCCGGACTGGCGGGTGTGGCTCGACTTCGACACCGGGAAGGCCACCGCCCTCCACCTGGACGCGCTGCGCTCCACCCATCCCATCCGCGGCACGGTGGCGAACGCGGCCGAGGCCACCGAGAGCTTCGACGCCATCACCTACGAGAAGGGCGGCGCGGTCCTCCGGATGATCGAGGGCTTCGTCGGCGAGGAGGCCTTCCGGGCGGGCATCCGCGACTACATGCGCAAGCACGCGCGCGCGAACGCCGTCGC
This sequence comes from uncultured delta proteobacterium, assembly GCA_963776345.1. GTDB lineage: Bacteria > Myxococcota > Myxococcia > Myxococcales > Myxococcaceae > RPRB01. The sequence continues at coordinate 173,934 of CAVZMH010000012.1, forward strand.
CGATGACCTCTGGGGAGCGCTGGCCAGGGCCTCGCACGCGCCGGTGGTCGAGCTGGCCAACGCGTGGATCCGCCAGAGCGGCTACCCGGTGGTGAGCGTGACGCTCGAGGGCAACCGCGTGCGCGTCTCCCAGGGGCGCTTCTTCTCCGAGCCCGGCCTCGCCGGGCCCGAGACCTGGCCGGTGCCGCTGGTCCTCGCCTGGGGCGACGACCGGGGCCGGCACACCCGGACGTTCCTCCTCGAGGGGCAGACCGGAGAGGTGACGCTGGAGGCCGCGGGCCCGGTGCGCTGGCTGGACGCGAACGCGGGGTCCACCGGCTTCTACCGGGTCGCGTACTCGGCCGTGCTGCTGGCGGGGCTGGGCAAGGCTCTCGCCGATCTGCTCCCGGCCGAGCGCATCGGGCTGCTCGCGGACCAGTGGGCGCTGGTCCGGGCCGGCCGGGCGCGCATCTCGGACTTCCTGGACCTGGTGCTCGCCTTCGGCGGGGAGTCGGACCATGCCGTGCTCGACGAGCTCGTGGGACGGCTGGCCTACATCGAGGCGCGCCTGGTCGACGGCGACGACCAGGAGCGCTTCCGGCGGCTCGTCGAGCGGCTCTTCCTCCCGCGGCTCCGGCAGATGGGCTGGGACCCGGTGGCCGGCGAGACGGACCAGGATCGGCTGCGGCGCGCGGCCCTCCTCCGCGCGGTGGCGGGCGTGGCGCGCGAAAGATCGGTGCTCGCGGAGACCGCGCCCCGCGTGGACCGGGTGCTCAACGGACAGCGCACCGCGCTCGACCCCAACCTGGTGGATACCGCGGTGGCGGTCACCGCCCGCGACGGGGACGGCGAGCTGTTCGACCAGCTCCGCGCCGCGTTCCCGCAGGAGCCGGACCCGGCGGTGAAGCGGCGATACCTCCTGGCGCTGACCGCCTTCGAGCGGCCCGAGCTCGTGGACCGTGCCCAGGCGATGCTCCTCGACGGCGCCGTGCCGCTCCAGGACTTCGCCTCCTTCGTGCACGGCATGCTGGCGAACCGCGAGGCGCGCGAGGGCAGCTGGAAGCTGCTGCGCGACCGCTGGTCGACGGTGATGGAGAAGACCGCCGGCGCGCCGATGCTGCTCCGCCGCGTGGTGGAGGCGCTGGGCAACCTCCGCGAGCGGCGGCACCTCGACGAGGCCCGGGCGTTCCTCTCCGCGCACCCGGTGGCCGAGGCGCAGCAGGCCGTGGCACAGACTCTCGAGCGCCTGGCGCAGGACGTCGCCCTGCGCGAGCGGCTGGTTCCCGAGGTCTCGGTGTGGCTCCGCGGCCGGTGACACGGGCGCCCGATGCGGGCGGACAAGGCCAAAACGAGTAAATCGAGAAAACGAGGTGTCAAGAAAACGAGGTGTCAGACACCTCGTTTTGTGACACCTCGTTTTGTGTTCTGATTTCAGTGACTTGAGTTGACGGGCTCGGAGCTGGGCTGAAGCGCCGCCCGGGCCGCCTCGGTGCCGAAGCGGAGGGCGTCGAGCAGTCCGGGGCCGAAGAGCTGGCGCCGGGACTCGCCGGCCGCCCCGGCCACCCGGTCCGGCGGCTCGACGTAGCCGAGGTAGCCGTTCACCAGCGACACCACGCGTGCGCCCCCCGAGGCCGCCTCGAGCACCGCGCCGGACGCGGCGGTGGTCTCCACCGGGACGCCGAGCAGCCGGACCGCGCCGATGCGCAGCTCCGACAGCTCGGTCCACCCCGGCGCCCAGGGCCAGAGCGCCACGTTGTCCACCAGCGTCGCCGCTCCCCAGGGCACGAGGCGAGAGGCATCCGGCCCGGGCAGCGCGACCTCGAGCCGCGCGTGGGAGAGGCCCGGCCCCATCGGCCGGAGGGGCACCGCCTGCACCGCCGCCTCAACCACCCGCGCGAAGGCCTCGGCCGGCTCCTCCGACCCCGCCGCCGCGCGCTGGACGCTCACGTTCCCCACGCTCCCCTGGAGCACCAGGGTGACCCCCTGCCCTCCGCGCTCCTCCGCCCGGGCCAGGCGACCCGGCCAGTCGGGGTCCAGCCCCGGCGGGGGCCTGGCGACCAACGTGGGGTGCGCGGCGAGCACCACCAGCTGCGCCACCGGGCCCGCCGCGCCGCGCAGCTGGACGCGCGTCAGCCGGCGGTCCACCTCGGGGAACTCGTCCCGGCTGGCCGTCCCCGCGCTGAGCTCCGACACCCCGGCCAGCGCCTCCACGGGCTGGAGCGACGCCGAGGCCGCGGTCAGCGCCCGCGACGCCGCCTCCACCACCCGCGCCCGCACCTCGGGCCGGAAGCGCGCCGTCCCCGCAACCTGCGCCACCGGATTCAACGCGAACCCGCCCGCCGACGAGTGCGTGTGCGTGGCGGCGACCCACACCGCCGACAGCCCCAGCCCGGACACGCTCCGCCGCACGGCATCCACCAGCCCCGCGTCGGCCAGCAGCAGGTCCAGGGTGACCAGCCCCACCCGCTCCTCGTCCGAGGCGAGCACCACCGCCCGCGCCGAGACCGGAAGCACCAGGCGATCGACCTCGGGCCGGACGAGCCCGTAGCCCACCGCCGGGACCGGGAGGGGCATCGCCATGTCCGCCGTCCCCGCCCCGGCCCGCAGCGGTCCGTCCCCGGCGCCGCGCGCGACCCGACGCACCTTCGGCTCCCGGCCGAGACCGGAGAGCGGAGCCACCGCCAGGAGCGCCAGCGCCCCGAGCAGCGCCACGAACCACCGCGGCAGTCGCCGCGCGCCTCGCCTCCGGGTCATGCCGCGGCGGCGGCCGGGCCCGCGAGCCGCACGCTCACCTCCCACAGCCGGCGCGCCACCTCCATGTCCCGGGCCGCGGGGCTGGGGCGACTCCGGCGCTCGTCCTGGAAGTACTCGCCGCTCACCCCTTCCACCGCGGGCGAGGTGGCCAGGTACACCAGCGTCCGCGCCCCTCGCTCGGGCGAGCGGGCGAAGGCCTGGCCCCACTTCACCAGCGTGCCGAGAAGCCCGGGGTTGTTGTGCCCGAACCCGGTGCGGACGAAGCCCGGATGCATCGCGTTCACGGTGACCCCGGTGCCCTCCAGCCGACGGGCGAGCTCACGGGTGAAGAGGATGTTCATCAGCTTCGAGCGGCCGTAAGCCAGGAAGGGGCGGTACCGCCCCCGCGCGCACATCAGGTCGTCGAAGTCGATGCCCTTCCAGCGGTGCGCGCCCGAGCTCACGTTCACGATGCGCGCCGGTGCGGAGGATTTCAGCAGGGGCAGCAGCTCCTCCGTCAGGACGAAGTAGGCCAGGTGGTTGAGCGCCAGGGTGCGCTCCAGGCCCTCCGGGGTGACCTCGCGCCGGGCGAAGAGCGCCCCGGCGTTGTTGAGGAGGACGTGCAGCCGGTGGTGCCCGGCCCGGAACTCGGCGGCGACGCGGCGGACCTCGGATACCCTGGAGAGGTCGCCCGCCAGCACTCCCACCTTCGCCCCGGGAGTCCTCGCCCGCAGCTCCGCCGCCAGCGCCTCCAGGCGGGCCCGGTCGCGGGCCACCAGGACCAGCTCCATCCCCATGGGGGCCAGCGCCGCGGCCGCCGCCCGGCCGATGCCCAGCGTGGCCCCGGTGAGCAGACAGACCCGTGCTGCAGACTCCGCGGTCATGAGGGCACAGTACCAGCCACCCCGTCCGGCAGGGATGCGAGACGCTCCCTTCCCGTGTATGTGAGGCGTTCGAGCCCAGCCCATGTGCGGCATCTTCGGCATCTACGGACATCCCGAGGCGTCCAACATCACCTACCTCGGGCTGCACGCGCTCCAGCACCGCGGCCAGGAGTCGGCGGGCATCGTCAGCGCCGACGGGCACGGGCTGCACGCGCGCCGGGAGATGGGCCTGGTGCAGGAGGTGTTCGGCGCCCGCGAGCTGGAGGCGCTGGCCGGCAGCTCGGCCATCGGGCACGTCCGCTACTCCACCGCGGGGGTGAGCCAGGCCAAGAACGCCCAGCCGCTCACCATGCAGTACGCCGGGGGCAAGGTCGCCGTCGCTCACAACGGCAACCTGGTCAACGCCCAGACGCTGCGCGCGCGGCTCGAGGCCGAGGGCGCCATCTTCGCCGGTGATTCGGACACCGAGGTCATCGTCCACCTGATGGCCAGGAGCCGGGTGAAGAAGCTCGAGGACCAGATCGTCGAGGCGCTGCGCCAGGTCGTCGGCGCCTACAGCCTCATCTTCGAGACCCCCAGCCAGCTCATCGGCGTGCGCGACCCGTACGGCTTCCGTCCGCTGGTGCTCGGCCGGCTCCGCGAGGCCTACGTGCTCGCCAGCGAGACCACCGCCCTCGACCTGGTCGAGGCCGAGTACGTCCGGGAGATCGAGCCCGGGGAGATGGTGGTCATCGACAACGCCGGCCTCCGCTCCAGCAAGCCCTTCCAGTCGGTCCGGCCGGCGCGCTGCGTGTTCGAGTTGGTGTACTTCGCCAAGCCCGACTCGGTCCTCTTCGGGAGCAGCGTGTACGAGACCCGCAAGGCGCTGGGGCGGCAGCTGGCGAAGGAGCAGCCGGCGCGCGCAGATCTGGTCATCGCGGTGCCGGACTCGGGCGTCCCGGCGGCCATCGGGTTCAGCCAGGTCTCCGGCATCCCCTACGACGTGGGCCTCATCCGCAGCCACTACGTGGGCCGCACCTTCATCGAGCCGCAGCAGTCGATCCGCCACTTCGGGGTGAAGCTGAAGCTCTCCGCGGTGCGGGAGGTGCTGCGTGGCAAGCGGGTGGTGGTGGTGGACGACTCCATCGTCCGCGGAACCACCTCGCGGAAGATCGTGAAGATGATCAAGGCCGCCGGCGCCTCCGAGGTGCACCTGCGCATCTCCAGCCCTGCCACGCGCTGGCCCTGCTACTACGGCATCGACACGCCGGTGCGGCAGGACCTGATCGCGGCGACCCACTCCACCGAAGAGATCGCCACCTACGTCACCGCCGACAGCCTCGGGTACCTGACCGTCGAGGGGCTGGGCCAGGCGGTGGGCGACCCCGCCTGGAAGACGTACTGCAACGCCTGCTTCACGGGGAACTACCTGACCCCGCTCGAGTCGCCGCAGGCCACCCCCTCGCAGGGGTAGGCTCCTGGCAGTGGCCGTGTCGGACAAGGTGACCGCTTCGGAATCCCGGCGCTCGGTCGCCGGGAGCGCCGCGGACCGGCGCCTGGCGCGCTCGGTGCTGATCGGGCTCGCGGGCGTGGCGGTCATCAGCCTGGTGGGGCCGCTGCTCACCTACCTCAACGAGGTGCGCGAGACGCAGCACCTGCTCCGCTCGCGGGTGGCCCGCGAGGCGTCGGTGTACGCCGAGGCGCTCGGCCTCCACTTCGGGACCCTGGAGCACGAGCTCGAGCGGCTGGCCTCGCGCCCCCAGGTCGACCTGCTCGACGAGAACCTCCAGCCCGAGCGCGAGCTGCTGGAGTTCACCCACCACAACTCGCCGTTCTTCTCCGCGGTGCTGTTCCTCGACGGAGCGGGCGACCCGGTGTGGAGCGAACCGCGCGGCGTGCTGCCGGCCGGCTCACGGGCCAGGGACCGCTGGTTCCAGCGACTGTTGCGCACCGGGCGCCCGGTGGTGGACGCGCTCGAGCCGGGGAGCCGGAGCTTCGTCGTCGCCGCTCCGGTGCTGCGCGAGGGCCGCATCTCCGGCGCGGTGGTGGGCCTGGTGGACGCCTCCAAGCGGGGGCTGCCCGGAGGGCGAGCGACCACCGAGGGCTCGACGCTGGTCGTCTCCACCGACAGCGGCGACGTGCTGCTCCCCGCCACCCCACCCGCCTGGACGTTCGCCAGCGGGTTCCCCGAGCGTCTGCGAAAGCTCGTTCGCCAGGGCCATCCGGAGACCACCCAGCTCTCCGGAACGCCCGAGTACGCGGCCGCCACCACGGTGGGGGACACCGGCCTGCGCCTGCTCCTGGTGGTCGAGGAGACGCCGATGCTCGCCCCGGTGCGCTGGCGCTTCCTCTGGCAGATGCTCCTGGTGCTGGTGGGACAGACCACCACCGTGCTGCTCTTCAGCTGGTTCCTCCGGCGCACGTACCTCCGCTACCGCGAGCTGGACGAGGCGCTGGCCCAGCGCGAGAAGCTGGCGGCGCTGGGGCAGGCCGCCTCGCTCATCGCCCACGAGGTGAAGAACTCGCTCAACGGCATGAAGGCCGCCGCCTCGATGCTCGCCATGGACGGGGACCGCACGCTGCCGGTGAAGACGATGCGCGGGCAGATCGACCGGCTGAGCCACCTCGCGACCTCGTTGCTTCAGTTCGGCAAGCCGACCAGCGCGCAGCTCTCGCTCACCCCGGTGGGGCAGCTGGTGTCGGAGGCGGTCGAGTCCCTCCGCGCCCTGCCCGAAGCCGACGAGGTCGAGGTGGAGTCCGAGCTGGACACCTCGCTCGAGGTCCATTGCGATCCACTGCTGCTGGCCACCGCCCTGGACAACCTCCTGCGCAACGCGATGGAGGCTGCGGTGGTCGCCAAGGACCTGGGCCGGCAGGCAAATCCCCGCGTCCGCATCACCACTCGCCGCGTGGATGGTGCTGTCCGGGTCGAGGTGGAGGATAATGCAGGCGGTCCACCGCCGGGGTTCGAGGCCGGCCTGTTCCAGCCCTTCGTGACGACCAAGCCGAGGGGCATCGGGCTCGGGCTGTCCATGGCCCGTCAGGCGGTGGAACGACAGGGCGGGTCGCTGGCGTTCGAGCGAACGGCGACGGGGAGCCGCTTCACGGTGCAGCTCGGGCTGGGAACGACTCCTCCATGAGCAGGTCCATCCTTCTGGTCGATGACGATCGTGGTTTCTCCTCCCTGGCCCAGGCGGCGCTGGCCCGGGACGGGCATCCGGTGGTGCTGGCGCGCTCGCTCCACGAGGCGCGCGAGGCGGTGGAGCGGTCCGCCCCGGAGCTGGTGGTGCTGGACCGCCGGCTGCCCGACGGGGACGGGCTGGACTACCTCCCCGAGCTCCGGGCGCAGCTGCCGGGCACCCCGGTGGTGATGGTCACCGCGCACGGGGACATCCAGAGCGCGGTGGACGCCATCCGCGCCGGGGCGGCCGACTACGTGGCCAAGCCGGTGGACCTCACCGATCTGGTGATGCGGGCCCAGCGGGCGATGGGCGAGCAGAACCTCCGGGAGCGCCTGAGCCGGGTGGAGGCCGAGCTGTCCGGACGGAAGCGGCTGGTGCCGCCCCGGTCCGCGGCGATGCGCCAGGTGCTGGAGATGCTGGAGCGCATCGCCACCTCGCCGCGGAGCCCGGTGTTCCTCCTCGGGCCCACCGGCGCCGGCAAGGAGGTGCTCGCCCGGCACGTGCACACGCTCGGGGCCGGCGAGGACGCGCCGTTCGTCCACGTGAACTGCGCGGCGCTCCCCGAGAGCACGGTGGAGTCCGAGCTCTTCGGCCACGAGAAGGGCGCCTTCACCGACGCCAAGTCCGCCCGCCGTGGGCTGGTGGAGGTGTCGAGCGGGGGCACGCTCTTCCTCGACGAGGTGGGCGAGCTGCCGCTCCCGCTGCAGGCCAAGCTGCTCACCTTCCTCGACTCGGGGCGGTTCCGCCGGGTGGGGAGCAGCAGCGAGGAGAGCAGCACGGCCCGGGTGGTGGCGGCGACCAACCGAAATCTCGAGCTGGAGATCCGCGGGGGGCGGTTCCGCGAGGACCTCTGGTTCCGGCTCAGCGTGTTCGCCATTCACGTGCCGCCGCTGCGCGAGCGGGCGGAGGACATCCTCCCACTGGCGGAGCAGCTGCTCTCGGAGCTGGGACAGGAGCTGGGGCGCAAGGGGTTCCGGCTGGGCGAGCAGGCACGGGCCCGGCTCCAGAACTACCCCTTCCCGGGGAACGTGCGCGAGCTGCGGAACGTGCTCGAGCGGGCGCTGGTGCTGGAGCCGGGGCCGGAGCTGACGCTCTCGGTGCTCCAGACGCTGCGCGAGCCGGTGGAGGGCTCGGCGCCGGCGGGCAGCTTCGTGGTGACCGGGGACCCGCGGCCGCTGGAGGAGATCGAGAAGCGGTACGTCCGGCACGTCCTCGGCCAGCTCGGCGGGCGGCGGGTGGAGGCGGCGAAGGTGCTGGGGCTCAGCTACCCGACGTTCCTCAAGCGGCTCGAGGACTGAGCGCCCGGCGGATCAGCGCCGGCGAGTGACCACGGCCCGACGCCGCGAGGCCGTGAGCGAGACTCCGACCAGCACAGGACGGCGAACGTCCCGCTCGCCGTGCCCGAGGCGCTGCACCCGAGCCCGCTGGAGGACTTGCCGGAGGTCGTCAGCGCAGAGGAGCGCGCGGCGACGGCGCGGGCGCTCGGGTCGCCGAGCAGGACGAAGGTGGCGTGGAGGTCCGAGTCGGAGATGCCCGCGAGCGCGGCCTGGGTGGCCTCGCCGAGCGTCATGCCGTCGACGAGGAGGGCCTTCACCAGCGCGCGGTCGACTGCTGGGTGCTCGGACGGATAGGTCATCGCCGTGCTGCCCCATGCTCCCCACGCGCCCCCGCTCTGGGCGAGGAGCGTTGCCACGGCCAGGCTCTGCCGGCGCGGGTCCTGGAAGAACCCGGTCATGCAGGTCATGTCGACCCAGAGGGCAGTCCCGCCTCCGGCGAGGGCATCCGTGTCATCGACAGTGTGGAGATTGCCAGCCCAGAAGGTCTCGGACGCGTGACCCGCGTAGTTGACCAGCGCGGGCCCGGCACGGGCGGCGTCAAGGAACTGCTGATGGAGGACCTCATCCGGCTGTGAGCCACGAATGAGCACGGTGGCGTTCGCCTCCGGCAGCGCGGCGCGGAGGTCCGCCGTCATCTCGGGGAAGTCGCTGGTCCCGAGCTGGTCGGCGACGAGGAGCACCGACGACCGGGTGTTCGCCTCGCGGCGGCCGAGGATCTTCGCGACTACCGCCTCGGTCTCGGCGAGCGTGCGCACCGGAAGCCGTCCGATGGACAGGGCGTCCGCGCCGGGGACGGCGAGGAACCAGCTGTCCGAGGCGGCCTCGAGCTGCTCGGTCTGGACGATGCCGCTCGGCGTCAGATCACCGCCGAGCCCGAGGTAATTTCGCGGATCGTAGCTCGCCGAACCCAGGAGGAGCACCCAGCGGGGCGAAGTCGACCAGGCCTTCAGCGACTGGGTGAGGAAAGCGCGGATGGCGTCGGCGCTCTTCTCGCCGGAGGCGAACTCGTCCTGGACGTCCTCGATGTCCACCAGCGCGACGGTCAGGCCTTCACTGGTTCGGCGCTCCACCAGCGGTTGCACGCCGGGGAAGAGCGCCGAGGGTCCGATGATCACCAGGTCCGCGCCATCGAAAGTGTGCCAGCTGCTCGGGCGATTGGCGACGACCGAGTCCGGAGCGACGACGTCGCCGGGGAGGTACGCGAACAGCCGCCGGACGCCGCTGCCCGATGCCGCGACCGCCGCCGCGCCCGAGGCGTCCCAGGTGGCGAGCCGGACCGGAGCGTCCGGGTCGGTGATGTCCAGCACCTGGGTCAGCGCCGCTTCGAAGCCGTCGAGCCGGGCGGAGCCGCCGCCGGCCAGGGTGAACTCGAGCGGGCCCGAGCCCCGCGCCGCCATCCGGGGGTACACGAGGCGGACGTACTGCTCGAGCGAGACGTCGGACCCGGCCGGGGCCACGAGCCCGACCACGTTGTCGCCGGGCAGCAGCGCGCCGGGCGGGAGGTCGATGCGCGCCGTGCCCAGCACCTGGCCGTCGAAGGCGAGGGTGCCGACCGGCAGCCCGTTCACCGTGAGATTCACCGCGTGCGGAGTCTGGGTCACCCCCTGGAGCGCGACCTCGAGCCGCGCACCCGCGGCGGAGACGTCGAGGCCTTCGAGCGAAAGCGTGCGCTGGCGAGCCTGCGAGTACACCGCCGGCCCGAAGAACTTCTCGGCATCCCCGTTCTGGACGGCACCGAACCAGACCAGCCGCTCGCGAATCTCCGCGGCGGCGAGGAAGGTGGCGACCCCCGCGCCGGTCGAGACCGCGGCCTGACTCGCCAGCGCGCGGCCGACACCCGGTCCCGCCCTCAACCAGTAGACCGCTGACCCGGAGTATCGGGTGTCCATGCCCTCGCCGTAGAACTCGACGGCATCGCCGGCGCTGAGCGTCGCCCCGTCGGCGGCGAGCACCGAACGGGGCACCTCGCGGCCTTGCCGGAACAGCCGGATCGCGGAGATCGGCGTGCCCACCGGCAGGCCCACGGCGAACAGGGACTCCGCGGAGACATGGACGACACCCGGGCGAGACACCACCAGCTTCACGGTGTTCTCCGCCGCGAGCTGCCACTGCACGCCCTGGGCGACCGGCGCGCTCCGTGGCCGGAGCGGCTCGGCAGGCGAGACCTGCAGGGCGGGCTGCTCGCGGAGCACGCTCGCGGGCTGCCCGATGACCGCGGAGGCGAAGACGGGCGCCTTTCCGCCGGCCGGGGTGGCGCGGAGCCACTCGGTGGTCCCGTCGAGGCGCAGGGCCTCGACGAAGTACTGCGCCCCGAACGGCGGCCGAGCATCCAGCCACCCCAGCTCGGACCCGGCGAGGAGCGTGGCCCGGCTGCTGAGAACGGGACCGGCGACGAGATCAGGGGTCAGGAGCTCCCGGCGGCCGGCCGACTCACGCCAGACCCGAAAGCCCACCACGTCGGAGCCGGGCTCGAGCTTCCAGGAAACGGCCGCCCCAGAGCCGGAGATGCGCACCTCCGGGGCGGCCACGCCCGTGCGGGTCGGATTCGAGGCGTGGATGGGGACGGCAGCCAGCGACCAGAGGTTGGCGGTGTTGGGCGTGAGGTTCCAGGACATGGTCGTCGTGCCTGGACTGGTCACGTTGAAGGTGTCCGCCGCGCCGAACTCGGTGCTGTTCAGGGTGGCCCAGCGGACGATCGCCGACGACTGGACCGGCGTCGCGGAGGTGGCCGCGGAGTTCGACGACAGCACGGAGAACACCTTGTCACCCTGGACGGTGGTGACGTTCACCGTGGCGAGGCCCACGGGGTTGTCCACCCCGACTGCGGCCGTCCCCACCGGGGTCGTCTGGTTCACCCCGCTGTAGGAGACCGAACCCGCCACCGCGAAGCAGCTCCCCGCGTTCCAGGTGACGGTGATGGTGTTCGTGCCCCGGGCTGGCGCAACCAGACCGTAGAGGAACACCCGGGTGGTCCCGGCGTTGTCGCTCGTCAGGAGGGCCATGCCCTGCGCGCCGTAGCTCACCGCGCTCGGACCGGTGGTCGCGCCGGCGAACCCTGTCGAGATGCCGACGACCAGGTAGCGATCGGTGGCGTTCGCGCCGACGGTGTGCTGCCAGGTCAAGCTGGCCGCGCAGGTCCCGGTCGTGGAGGCGAGGGCGTCCACCTGGACCGCCTGCACGTACACCTCGAGCTGGAGCGAGTTGCCCGACGTTTTGAGCGCGAACCCGTTGCCACTGGCCGTGGTCCCGAGCGAGACCCCGGTGGTGTCCAGCGTCCCTCCCGTCGAGGTGACGATGGTGTAGGTCCCGGGGGTGATCGTCACGCCGTTGTTCTTCGTGACGTTGATCACCCCGGACACCGTCGCGTTTCCGCTCACCGTGAGCGCGGTCACGGTGGTGGCTGCGGAGAAGTTCACGGTGAGACCACCGCCCGAGGGGACGGACAGCGAGCTCGCGCTCAGGTTGGCTCCCAGGGCCACGATGCCGGTCGAGCTGACGGTCATCGAACCGGCGTTCCCGCCTCCGCTCAGGGTGAGCGTGCCGACACCGGCGGTGGTCAAGGTGCTGGCAGTGACCGCGCCGTTGATGGTGACACCGAACCCGGAATGGTTCAGGGTGACGGTGCCGTTCAGCGTCGTCGGGCAGGCGAGGATCTGGTTCGTCGCCGCCGCGGTGTGCGTGAGCCCGCTTGCGCTGATGGTCATCGTGGTAGCGGTACAGCTCACCGTGGTGGTCGCGGTCCCGCCGAAGGTCAGACCGAGCACGCTCGCGCTGGCCCCGCTGACGGTGATGGTTCCGGCGGTGCCGCCCGAGATCGTCGCGGTGTCGGTCGCATTGGGGACCGCGCGCGGCCTGGGACTCCAGTTGCTTGCGGTGTTCCATTCGCCCGCGTCGCGCCTGAAGGTCCGAGCCACCGCGTGGGCGCTCGGAGAGGCCAGCAGCGCAGCGAGCAAGACCAGCGGAACCCAGCGACCCAGCCGCGCCGACCCCTTGACTCTGTCTCTGCTCTCAGCGCTCATCGGGAGGCTCCCGCTGCGGATCATTGCATGCTTTCCGCCACCGCGAAGAAGGGCGCGTGCACTCTCGGAGCTCCGCGCACGGGGCCGGGTCCCAACACCGCGCATGGGTCTGCCGCCACCTGACGCAGCGTTGCGAGCATGGGCGAAAAGTGCAGCTGTGAGCGCCGGGAGCAGAAGGTGCGCGCCCAGCGGGTCGGCCGGTCCGCTAGGGGGTGTGAGGGGCGTGCGGATCGGCTGGCACCCGCGTCCGGAGTCGACGGAGCGCATGACGCGATCCGCGCCGGAGCAGCTCCAGGAGCTGCAGCGGAAGTCTCGGCACACCACGAAATGGCGCGTCGAGGTGGAGGGTCGAGGACAGCGGGTCCGGCCAGCGGGCGCGCAAGGCGCTGGGCAGCCGGGACCACGAGATGCCCTCGAGCCGCTCCGGCGATGGGCGATAGCCGCGCGCCCAGGCCCGCCTGACCGCGCGTTCGAACCAAACCGGCACGGTCGACGCAGGCGGGGCCACGCTGGGTCGCGCCCCCAGCCACTCGCTGGCGAGCTGGACGCAGGAGAGCACCCCCTCGCTGAGATGCTCGCTGCCCGCGAGGCATGCCGACCAGGAGAAATCCGCCGGGAGCGCCTCGACCAGCACCGCGACGTCGCAGAGCCAGAGCGGCCGCCAGCAGCCGTGGTGCAACTGATGCAGGCAGACCAGCCGCAGATGGTCGGCCGGGCCGAGGACCCGGATGTGCCCTCCGGGCACCGGCACCTCCTCGGACGCCTCGAGCAAGGCCTCGACGCTGCGGTCCGGCAGGTACCGGGCCAGGTCTGCCTGCAGATCGACCTCGCTCTCCCCCTGGAGGCGGGGGAGAACCGAGCGCGCGTGCGTGAGGTCCTCGGGTCGAACCAACAAGTCCACGTCCCCCACCGGGCGTAGGCCAGGGCGGCCGTAGAGCCGCGCGATCGCCCAGCCCTTGAACGTCGCGGCACGAATCCCGTGCGCGTCGAACGCTGAGAAGAGCGAGACGAGCCACCGCTCCCGGCGCAGGAGCTCGAGGCTCTGGAACCTCTCGGTCTCGGACGGGGCGACCGTCGTGCGGCGGAGAATGAGCGCCTCCGCCCCGGTCACCTCCGCCGAAGCGACCAGCGCCGGTGGGAGGAGCAGAGGGGCGACGGGTCCAGCCCGGAAGGTCCCGCGAAGCGCCTCCGCGAGAAGCGGAGCGCTCGCCGTCACTGACAGATGCCGGGCCCACCGCCAGGCTGACAGGTCAAGGGGCTGCAGCAATTGGGGGTGGTGGTGCACGCCTGCCCGAGCGTGGCGCAGGACGTTGCCGCCCGCGCCCGGGGGGCAGTGATGGCCATGATGACCGGGATCGCCGCGAGCCCGACCTGCTTCATGAGCGTGCGACGGCTCAGCGCCGCACGGGCAGTCCCACTGCCGTCATGGATCAAAGCCGCCATCTCCAGCTCGCCGAGGGTCCAGCTGACCACGGCCTCACCGGCCGCACCCTCGCCGTAGGCCTCCGCGATCTGCCGCGCGGTCCGCGTGCCGTCACAGAGGGCCCAGACCCGCGCCGCGCGTGGGTCCAGGCAGTGCGCGCGATGGGTCCGCTCGTCGTAGACCAGGGTGTCCGGTCCGGTCGGCTGAACGAGCAGCTGGTCGGTTCGGGCCTTGGGTCGGTTCGCCATCGGGAGCGGTCGGAGTGCAGCTTCGGTGCCCGTATCCTCGCAGACAGCCTGACAGTCCGTCGAGAAACCGAATGGGCGATACGGGCCGGGCCGCGTCCTGCCGGGGTCGAACTTGGCCGTGGGGTTGTGGGCCCCGACGACGCCGCACTCCGACATGGCTGGAACGCGCAGCCGGTGTATGCGTCCCGCGCCGAGTCGGCGAGACTGGTCAGGTCAGGGGTGACGCACGGCTCCGCTCAGCGCGCGTGGCGCCGGCGGAGCGAGAGGGCCAACACCGCGAGCACCAGCGGCGCCAGCGCTGCGAGGGGACTGCCGGGGGTACTGCACCCGCCGGCCCCGGCCTTCGGCGTGTTGACCACCGTGGCCGCCGGGCTCCGAGCCGCCACCGCGCGCGCGCTCGGGTCGCCGAGCAGGTGGAACGTGGCGCGAACGTCCGGGTCGCTCACCGCCTGCTTCGCCTTGAGCGTGGCCTCGCCGAGCGTGAGCCCCTCGTTGAGCACCCCCGAGAGGATCGTCCTGCTCAGGAGTGCGTGCTCTGTCGGGATCGTGAACGCCGACGACGCCCACATGCCCCAGGCGCCCCCGCGGGAGCGCGCAGCAACGCCGACGCCAAGGCTCTCCGCCGATGTCGACGAAGTACCCGTTCAGGCAGGTGGCGGCGACGACCAGCCGCGGTTCGCCGTGCCGGCGAGCGCATCGCTGTCCTTGGTGGTCAGGATCCGCCCGTCCACAAGTCCTCGGCGCCGTGCCCTGGTAGTCGACCGCGACCGGTCCGCTCCGCAGC
>CAVZMH010000013.1:0-279107 GCA_963776345.1 uncultured delta proteobacterium
CTGGTCCCTGTCGACCAACGCCTCGGGCGGGTCGATCAACGCCAGCACCGGCGCCTACACCGCTGGCGCGACGGCGAGCGTCACCGACGTGGTCCGGGTGGTCGACTCGCTCGGCAACGCTGCCACCCAGAACGTGGCCGTCGGGTCAGGGATCTCCATCTCGGGAATGACGACCATCGCTCCTCGCGGGTCGGCGACCTTCACCGCCAGCGGAGGCAGCGGGGCCGGCTTCACCTGGTCGCTCTCGACCAACGCCTCGGGCGGGTCCATCAACGCCAGCACCGGAGCCTACACCGCCGGCGCGACGGCGAACGTCACCGACGTGGTCCGGGTCGTCGACTCGCTCGGCAACGCTGCCACCCGCAACGTCGCCGTCGGACCGGGCGTCTCCATCTCCGGCGTGGGCACCATCGCGTCCGCGCGGGCCGCGACCTTCACCGCCAGCGGCGGGAGCGGGACCGGCTTCACCTGGTCGCTCTCGACCAACGCCTCGGGCGGATCCATCAATGCCAGCACCGGCGCCTACACCGCCGGCGCGACGGCCAGCGTCACCGACGTGGTCCGGGTCGTCGACTCGCTCGGCAACGCCGCCACCCAGAACGTGGCGGTCGGGGCAGGCGTCTCCATCTCCGGCGTCGCCACCATCGCGCCGCGTGGGGCGGCGACCTTCACCGCCAGCGGAGGGAGTGGCGCCGGCTTCACCTGGTCGCTGTCGACCAACGCCTCGGGCGGGTCGATCAACGCCAGCACCGGCGCCTACACCGCGGGCGCCACCCCGAGCGTCACCGACGTGGTCCGGGTCGTCGACTCGCTCGGCAATGCCGCGACCCAGAACGTGACGGTCGGGCCGGGCGTCTCCATCTCCGGGGTGACGACGATCGCTCCGCGCGGGTCGGCGACCTTCACCGCCAGCGGCGGCAGCGGCGCCGGCTTCACCTGGTCGCTCTCGACCAACGCCTCGGGCGGGTCCATCAACGCCAGCACCGGCGCCTACACCGCGGGCGCCAACCCCAGCGTCACCGACGTGGTCCGGGTCGTCGACTCGCTCGGCAACGCTGCCACCCAGAACGTGGCGGTCGGGCCAGGGGTCTCCATCAGCGGTCCGGCGACGGTCCCGGTCTCGACTTCGGCGACCTTCACCGCCACCGGCGGGAGCGGGACCGGCTTCACCTGGTCGCTCGTCGACCAACGCCTCGGGCGGGTCGATCGATGCCAGCACCGGCGCCTACACCGCCGGCGCCACCCCCAGCGTCACCGACGTCGTGAGCGTCCAGGACTCCCTGGGGAATGCCGCCACCACCCCTGTGTCCGTGACGCCCTGAGCGAGACCGCCGGGTCTCTGCCCGGAGTGCCGGCAGAGGACGGAGCGGCTCTCGGGCGCTTCGACTGAGCGGGAGACGGGGGTCGAACCCGCGACCCTCGGCTTGGGAATTGGCTCTCCGAGCCTCCAGGTGCGTCCCGGGGTGTCCAACGCCGCGAATTCTCTCCGGGGCGCTGGAGCCGTTGGACGCCCTGAGAGTGCTTGGACGGGCTCCCGCACGGCGCCCGCACGGCAGAAACCGATGGCCTTGGGTCTTGTCCGCGGTCCGGCGCTGCTGACGGTCCGCGAGGCGGCCGAGCTGCTCCGGGTGCGCCCGGTGACGGTCTACCGGCTCTGCGCCCGCGGCGCCCTGCCCCACTCCCGTGTGTCGAATGCCATCCGGATCCGCACCGAGGACCTCGAGCGGCTCCTGATCGGAGGCGAGAGGTAGACAGTGGCGCTGATGCCTCCAGGAGGTCCGGATCAGGCCCACGGTGCGAAGAAGCCGGCAATCCCCATGGGCCGGGGAACGGCGTCGTTCCTCCGGCCGCCACGCGCTTCCGGCGAGGCTTCAGCGGAAACCGGCCGGTCGGCGGCCGCTCGCTCCGGAGGGGAAGAGCGCCCATGAGCTGGCCTGCGAGGCGGCACCGAGAGCCGTCCAGAGCTTCACACCCGAAGCTTTTCCAACTCGCCGACTAGCCCGTCGATGGTCTTCATCGAGAAGACCTGGGTGCCCCAGCGCTCCAGCACCTCCCGGGCCTGAAGCCGTTCGCGCATCCGATTGTCGGTCACCACGTAGTGCGCGACGGGGATCGCCTTGGAGAGGAAGGCAACGTCCTGCGAATCGCTCTCCTTGACCGGTTCATCGCCAGTCATGAGATCCGCGAGCAGGGCGGAGGTCACCTGCACGCAGGGGAGCGCACGATGATGGCCCGAGCGGAAGAACTCCCGCATTGCCTCCGGCGACGTCGGCTCCCCCGCGGCTACCTTCCAGACCTGCCACCAGTAGTTGACCCACGGGTGGTTCGGAAACAGGTCTTGAAAGAGCTGCTCGACGTCGCGCTGCGTTGGAGAAATCGCCCAGACCTGCTCGAGCCATTCCCGCTTCCTGGCGATCGCGGCGTCTACCATCTTGGCATGCGCCCCGAGCTCGAGCTCGAGCTGCTCGGTGTAGCGGGTGCCACGGGCGCGCGTCGCAAGCCGGACGGCCTCGGTGTTCGCTCGCGCAGCTTGCCGGACTTCCTCCTTGAGCTGGGCCAGAGCCTGTGAGTCGTCGATGTCGGCCCAGATCACCAAGCCCAGCCGCTCGGTCTGTCGCAGGTGCGCCATCGGGTTACCGCCGAAGAAGACCGCGGTGGGAAGGGAGAAGGAGGGCTCGCCCCGAACGTAGGCCTTCATCGCCTCGAAGAGCTCGGCGTCCTCGACATGGGCCTCGGGCTCGAGGCTGACTCCTTGTGACAGCTGGGCCCACTTCCTCGCGCACTCCTTCCCGAGCGAAAAGCGGACGTACTCCTCGCGATGGCCCGCCTGAGGGCAGAGCAGCCTCTCGACCCTCACCAGGTCGAAGACGAGCAGCTGCAACCTCTCCAGCCGTGCCCGGTGCCGCGGATCGACGATCTTCTGCTGATCCAGCTTCACCAGGTCGCTCACGACCGAGGTGTCGAGCCAGAGCGTCGTCAACGGCGTGCGCTCGACCATCACCCGGATCCCGTTCCCGATCGTCTCGGCCATCATGGACGCCACTTCCTGGCCAGGACTCTATGCGAGCCTCGGTGCCGGTGCCGTTCGCTACGCTGAAGAAGGCCGGACTGCTGGCGAACCGCTACGTCTTGACCTTCGTCGTTGCCCCGCCGGCAGAGCCGTCGCTCGCTCTCGGCGCTTTCTTGTACGGCCTGTGGGGCCCCTGCACCTTCCTCCGACCTCGCGGTCGACGCGGCGTCCTACTGCGCCATCTCCTCCTCGAGGCGCTTGAACGAGAACGTGCGCTCGATGCCGCTGGTGGCGTCCAGCTTCTGGAAGATCACCTGGATGTCTTCGTGAGACCAGCACAGGCCCGAACCATCCCCGTGAGCTCGGCCTTTTCCGGCTATCCCGTTGGGATCGATCCCCAAACCGGTCCTCCTTACGAGCTGTGGTTCGGCCACCGAAGGCTCGGCTGGATTAACCTCGAGGCCGAACCGCCGACCATCACTGCCTCGCCAGCTGCACTTGTAGAACCCGAAGAACACCCCAAAGGAGATGCAGATTCGCTGACCAACCCGTCCCTCGAAGTCCCCTGAGCCCACACCGATCTGTTACCCATGTCTTGTCCCCACCCCCGAGTTTCCCGTCCACGCCCTCAGTTCAGTGGTTGCGAGGGCGTGGACGGGAAACTCGGGGGTGCTCCCGGTGCTGGGCACGAAACGGCTGGGCGAGGGCGCAAGGCCGTGAAACGCCCGATAGCGGCCGTCTGAATCCGCCCGCACTTCCGCTCCGGAAGTGGCCCGGGAGCACGCCCGATCCGGGAGCGCATTCTCGGGCGCATTTGCGGGCGAGTTGGAGAGCCATTTCGAGGCTCGAAAGGGCGATCCCGCAATCGATTGCGGGGCCGAGAATCTCGGGATGAACCGGACGAGGGCCCCGCGCACCGTCCAGCGCAGTTGACGAGCACCTCGGCGATGGCCCGGGTGGGAAGCGCCGAGAGGTCGTCGGCCTGGTTCAGGGACCTGGCTTGCGGTCCGTGTGATTTGCGGAGTAGACACCCGCCCCGATGCGCGCGGCGAGTGCAACGCAACGTGCCCCGAAGGCCGTCCTGCTGACGGCGCTCGTGCTCCTCGTCCTGCACCTGGTGCAGCTCGGGCACCTGGTTCTCGGCCGGCACGGCATCTGCCCCGAGCACGGCGAGATGATCGAGCTGGGCGCTCCGGCATCCGAGCCATGGACTGCCGATTCGCCGGGACCCGGAGATGCGCTGGTCACGGACGGCGCTCAACCCGCCGACCACGCCCACTGCCCTGTCCTCTACGGACGCCGGGACGCGATCGTGCGGACCGGACCGGTGGTGCGGATCCTGGCGCTTCACCCGCTTCCGTCGAGCGTCGCGACGCCGATTGTCTGGCCGCCCGATTTCTCCGGCCGGCTCGGCGTCGCACCCAAGCAGTCACCTCCGGCGGCGTAGCGCCGCCGATCCGCTGACGCAGACGCTCGCCCCGGGTCGACTCCCGTCCGGGTGAGGGTCCGTGGCGCCATTGGACCGTCGCGGCGCATCGCCTGCTGTGCCTGGCCAGAGAAGCAGGCCTGGCAACTCGGTCCCTTGAACCCACTCACTTTCAGAGGTGTCCCTCATGCTTCGTCTCGTCATTCTCGGTTCGGGCGTTGCGCTGGTCGCGCTCGCCGGCTGTGGAAGTAGCTCTGGCAACCCCGACGGAGGCACGGACGGGGGCGTCACCCGAGCCTTCACTCCTCCCTTCACTCCCAACTCGCAGCAGCTCGACAAGTCCATCCGGGTGACCTTTTCCGGAGAAACGTTCGGGGTCGACGGGTTGCCGTATCCCGGAAACTGCAACGGCGGGCCGGACGCCTTGTTCTTCGTCGACGGCTGGAGCGTCAGCTTCGACGAGTACCTGGTCGTGGTGGACAACATCCGGCTGAACGCCACGGCCGGGAACGCGATCCAGACCGACGTGGGTTCGCTGGTGGCGAGCTCCACGGGCGGACCCTGGATCCTCGACATGCACAAACCCTCCGGGTTCGTCGGAGCGGATGGCGAGGAACCGGCCGGAGCGCTCTACCTCTTCACGGGTCCTAACGGCGGCGGGAGCTTCGATCCGGCCGTCAAGTACGCGTTCACCTACGACGTGGTCCAGGCCAAGGCCGGCATGGTCAACGTGAACCTCTTCGACTCCCAGGTGAGCAACGAGGTCGCCCAGATGATCAGCAAGGGCTGGAGCAAATTCGTGAAGGGCAAAGCGGTCTTCGCCGGAACCGCAGGCTACCCGGGTGATGCGACGCTCGACGCCAAGTTCAAGGCTTTTCCCCAGACGGTCTATTTCAGCTTCGGCTGGGACGATCACGACAGCGCCATCAACTGCAACAACCCCGACTTCAACCTTCCCGAGGACGATCCAGCGGGTCGGGGCGTCCAGGTCACTCCCACCGGCGCGGTCTACGCGCAGGTCACCCTGCACACCGACCACATCTTCTGGGACCAGCTGATCATCCACGGCACTCCGCTGCACTTCGACCAGATCGCCGTCTGGGCCACTGCTGCCAACTCCAACCCGAGCACCCCGCTGGCGATCGACCAGGTTCTCGGGAAGCCGCTGGCAGCGACCTTCGCCGACGGCACGCCGCTGCCTGACCGGGGGCCCACGCAACCGACGGCCGCCTGCTACGACAGCTCGTTCCAGCCCAACCCGGCGCAGCTGACCTTCCATCTCTCGGGAAGCGCGGGATCGGTTCCTTCCTCGGTGGTGAAGAACCTGGCTGACTTCATGGCCTTCAGCGGCCAGTCGCAGATGCACCTGAACGCCGACGGCCTCTGTTACAACACCGGCCAGCACGCCAGCGATCCGTTCTACGTCCCGGGTCTTCCGAAGTAGTCGCGTGCACTCCGGACGGCCGACTTCCTCAGTGGTCGGCCGTCCTCGCCCGAGAGCCCAGGTCGCTGCGAGGCCCCGAGCGCTCGAACGTTTCCCGATGCAAGGACCGATATGTCCCTGACCGAGCACCTCAAGCACGTCCTGCTGGACCTTCACGCGTCCTGGGTGATGTGGATCCTCATCGTCCTCTCTCTGGCCAGCGTCCTGGTCACCGTGGAGAGGGCGCTCTTCTTCCGGAGCATCCGGGACGACATCCGCGGGCTCTCCGGTGAGCTCGACGGGCTCCTCCGGGCGGGCCGCCATCGAGAGGCGCTCGAGCGGCTGAGCCGCTCTCCCTCCGCCGAGGCTGCGGCTGCCGCCGCGGGCCTGCGAAGCGCGGACCTGGGCCCGGTCGCTGCGGAGAAGGCCGTGGCCGGTGCGCTGGCTCTGGAACGGAGCCGGATGGAACGCGGGCTGGCCTTCCTCGGGACGCTGGGGAACAACGCCCCCTTCATCGGGCTGCTGGGCACGGTCATCGGCATCGTGGAGGCCTTCGACGTGCTTGGACGTCCCGAGGCGCTCTCCGCGACGGGCTCGCTGGCCCCGCAGGGGATCATGAGCAGCATCGCCGAGGCCCTGGTGGCGACGGCGGTCGGCCTCTTCGTGGCCATTCCCGCGGTCGCAGCCTTCAACTACTTCCAGCGTCGCATCGCCACCATCATGGCCAGGAGCGAGGCGCTGACCAACGTGGTCCTGGCCCACCTCAATGCGGAGGCTCCTCCCGGCACGGCGAACGTCGAGGTCCGTCCGGCCGCGCGGAGGGTCGAGTGATGGCTGCGTCCTCGCCAGACCAGAACACCATCAGCAGCATCAACGTCACCCCACTGGTCGACATCACGCTGGTGCTGCTGATCATCTTCATGGTCACGGCGAAGCTGGTGGTGGCCCCCAATGCCGCGTTGAAGCTCACTCTCCCCAGGAGCAGCACCGGCGAGCAGGTCAGCCCCGTCTTCGCGGTGACCATGCCCCGCGAAGGGACGCTCCGGGTGAATGGCCAGCCGGTCGTGGACGACGCCCAGTTTCTCCAGAGGGCAACCGCGGAGCGACAGGCCCATCCGGACCTGCGCGCGGTGATCCAGGCAGATGGAGAGGTGACCCACGCCCGGGTGGTCCACGTGATGGACCTGCTGGGTCGTGCAGGAGTGACCCAGATCGCCTTCGCGGTCACGCTCGAGCCCGGAGCAGCGGGCGCCCGATGAGCGCTCGCCCTCGGCGGCGAAGGAACCTGCTCCACCGGGTGGTCCTGCTCCCGGGGCCGCCTGGGGCCGCATACGAGGCCGCGGAGGCGCTCGGCAGCGCCGAGCTCCGCAGACGGGTAGGTCTCGCCCTGGCGGGAACGCTGCTCTTCCACGCAGGCCTGGCCGGTCTGGCCGTCTGGGGCGACATCGCCCACGACAGGCGGCCCCCGCCGCCGACCACCACCACGGCGGTGACGCTGGAGCGGATCCCGCCGGCTCCGGAGCCGGCCCGGGAGTCCCCGCCACCGCCACCTCCTCCCGCTCGCCCGATCCATCGGGCACCACCGGCGGCGGCAAGGGCCGGACGGGTGGTGACCGCGCCGGAGGATCCGAACAAGCCGCTGGATCTCACGCAGTTCGACATGCCGGTGGGGAAGAGCGAAAGCTATGCCGGTGGCTTCACCGCGCCCAGCGGGACCAGCCAGGTGGCGGTGAACGATCCTCGAGCCCGACCGCATGGGGTGGTCGGCGGGACTCCGGGCGGAAGTCTGGCCCGTCCAGCCACCCCCGCGCGGCGAGACTGGGCCTGTCCCTGGCCGGACGAGGAGCAATCGTCCGATCTTCGCGAGACGCGGGTCTCGGTCCGTATCCAGGTGGATCGCGACGGGGCCGCACAGAACATCGAGGTGCTGCAGAGCCCCACTCCGGCCTTCGCGGTGGCTGCCCGGGTCTGCGCTCGATCCGAACGGTTCTCTCAGGCGCGTGACGATGCCGGGCAGTCCATTCCCGGAACGATTCCCTCGCTGTCCATCCACTTCGTTCGATGACTCGAGCCCTTCTGCTGTTGAGCAGCGTCCTGGGAACCGCCGTCCTGGCACAGTCGGTCACGCCGCCCCAGGTGGTGGAGTCCCCTCCCGCCGAATACCCGGTCGGAGCAACCACCAGCGCGACGGTGGTGACCCAGGTGACGGTCGACACGACCGGACACGTGACCACCGCCGAGATCGCCGAGTCGGCCGGGAAGGCCTTCGATGACGCGGCGCTGGCGGCCGTGCGGAGATGGACGTTCCGGCCCGCGCTTCGCGACGGACAGCCCTTCGCCGCGCGGATCCGGATCCCGTTCCGCTTCGAGCCTCCCGTGGCTGCGACACCACCGGCGCAGCCCGATGCGGGAACACCGTCCGCTCCAGGCACCGAGGCTGCACCGGTGGTGACTCCAGTGACATCGCCCGCAGAAGGTCCCGCCACTCCTCCCCCGTCCGGCGAGGTCACGGTGCGCGGGACCCGCCGCGTGGAGCGGGGCGGAAGCGACTTCCAGATCGAGATCGGCAAGCTCTCGGTCGTGACCAGGAGCGGAACGGCCAGCGATGTGCTCCTTCTCGCCCCCGGCATCTTCATCGCCAATGAGGGCGGGGAAGGGCATGCGGACCAGGTCTTCCTTCGTGGCTTCAACCTCGAGCAGGGCCAGAGCCTGGAGTTCACGGTCAACGGCGTACCGATCAACGACGTCGACAACCCGGACGGCCACGGCTACGCCGACTACCACTTCGTCATCCCCGAGCTGGTGAAGAACCTCCGGGTGATCGAGGGTCCGTTCGATCCCCACCAGGGCGACTTCGCCGTGGCCGGAAGCGCCGACTACCAGCTGGGGGTGGTCGAGCGCGGCATCCGCCTGCAGGGAGGCCTGGGAAACTACGGAACCAAGCAGGCCCTGGGCATCGTCGCTCCACCCGGCGAGCGAGAGGGGACATTCCTCGGGGTGAAGTACGAGAGCAGCGATGGCTGGGGATCGAACCGCGCCTACTCGTACCTGAGCGCGATGGGCCAGTACGAAGGCGAGCTGGGCGAGCGCGGGCTCTGGCATCTTCTGGCGACGGCTTACTCCGACCACTACCGGAGCGCCGGCGTGGTCCGGCGGGACGCCCTCGACACCGTCGGCTTCTACGGCACGTTCGATCCGAGCCAGGGAGGCGATGCCCAGCGCTACACGATCGCCGCGGACATCCTCTCGCCGGTGGGCGGGGGAACGTTGACCCAGCAGGTCTTCCTCACCTACCGCTCCCACAGGCTCGTGGAGAACTTCACCGGATTCCTGGAGGACGTCCAGGAGATCGGCCAGAGCCTGCACGATCAGCGGGGCGATGCGCGCCAGCAGGCCTACAACGCCATCGTCGCCGGCGCGCGAGGGAGCTATCGCGCTTCCACCACCCTGCTGGGGCAGGAGCAATCGCTCGAGGTCGGCTACTACGCGCGCTACGACCACGTGACGCCGCAGGCTCAGCGTCTTCGCTTCGGAACACAGATTCCGTACAAGACCGAGGACGACTTCGTCGACGACATCTTCAACCTCGCCGGCTATCTCGACCTCGACCTCCGGCCCGTGTCCTGGTTCTCGCTCCGCGGCGGGCTCCGCCAGGAGTACTTCTCGTACAACGTCCTCAACCAGTGCGCGACCTCGGGCAACTACACCCGCGGCCAGCCTCTGGACGTGGACTGTCCGCCCTACGACCGCGCGGGACCACGGCTTCCCGAGACCCGGGTCTCGGCGAGCGGCAGTGTCCTCGAGCCGAAGCTCACCGCCCTGGCTCGGGTCCACCCGTGGATCACCCTGACCGCGAGCTACGGCATCGGCGCGGCCTCGTCGGACGCCCGGTACGTCTTCCAGAACAGCGAGTCGCCGTTCTCGAAGCTCCAGGCGGCCGAGGGTGGGGTGCTCTTCCACCACCAGTGGACCGATCTCGACCTCTCGGCGCGGGCGGTGGGCTTCTGGACCCACGTCGACCACGATCTCATCTTCGATCCCCAGCTCGGTCGTCTGGATCAGACCAACGGGACGACCCGGAAAGGCTTCGTGGGCGCCCTGCGAGCCACCGGCCGGTTCATCGACGAGAGCGCCTCCGTCACCTACGCCTATGCGACCTACGACGACACGGGCCTTCTGGTGCCGTACGTGCCTGCCTGGGTCGCGCGCTCGGACACGTCGCTCTTCGGGCCGTTCTTCGGGCTGCGGATCAGCGACCAGCCCATCACCGGGACGCTGGGAGTGCGCTTCAGCTACATCGGCTCGCGCGCGTTGCCCTTCAGCCAGACCGCGCCCGGGAACTTCGTCGTCGACCTTCACGCCACGCTCCGGTGGAGCTTGCTGGAGCTGGGGGTGAACGTCTGGAACCTCTTCAACCGGCAGTACGCGCAGAGCGAGTTCTTCTATGCCTCGGATTTCCACACGCGGCCGTACGCGACCCTCGCTCCGGCGTCTCACTTCACCGCCGCGGCCCCGCGCACGTATCTCCTAACTCTGGCCCTGATCTTCGACCAGGAGACTCGCCGATGAAGCGGTCCCTGCTCAGCAGTGCCCTGCTGCTTCTCATGTCTTGTGGAAACACCACCGGCGGCGCGCTCATTCACCTCCCGTTCACGGTCGGTGGACTGGAGCGGCCTGCGGCCGGGCCCCTGTCATTCGCCACGCCACTTGGATGGACGGTGACGCTCGACGAGGCGCGGATCTCCCTCGGCCCCTATTACTTCAACGTCAGTCCGCCCTCCGGCGCCGCGATCCGAACCGGAATCGTGATCGTCCAGGCGACGCAGCAGCTGGTAGTGGATCCGCTCGACCCGACCCTGGTCCCGATCTCGGATGGTGCCGACGGCCAGACCGGCACTGCGGTGGCGGTGGAGATGGGCCTCCTTCCCCCCGATCCCAGCCAGTCCCAGGACGCGCAAGATCTGCTCGGTCAGTCGGAGGCCTACGTGCGCGGGACCGCCACCAAGGCGGGGATGACGGTGCCGTTCGCCGGGTTCGTGATCATCGACATCAGTCAGGCCAGCCCGCAGAAGCCGCCCGAGGCGCTCCAGCGGATCATCGGCTCCTTCGCTCCGTCGCTGATCTTCACCGCGACGCCCCAACAGCTCGCGCTGCGGGTCGATCCCGGGCCCTGGTTCGATACCACCGACTTCTCGCAGCTCCTGGGATCGACACCGGATTCGGCCGGGAACTACACCTGGGACAACAAGACCACCTTCCATGCGCAGTTGCTCCAGGGAATGCAGACGTTGACCGGATACTTGTTCACGCTCTCGCCGCAGTGAAGGGGCTCTCCGATGCACGAAGTGACTCTCGAACCCTGGATGCACCCGCATCGCTTCCTCGGCGCGCGGCATGACGAGCATGCCCGCAGGACGCGATGGGTCGTCGTGCTCACGTTCGGGATGATGGTGGTCGAGGTTACGGGTGGCCTCTGGACTCACAGCATGGCGCTCCTGGCCGATGGCCTGCACATGTCCACCCACGCGCTGGCGATCGGCATCGCTACCCTGGCCTACGGCTACGCCAAGCGACACGGGCAGAGCGACCGGTTCGTCTTCGGGACCGGCAAGGTGGGAGACCTCGCCGGCTTCGCGAGTGCCATCCTGCTCGGGGTGGTGGCGGTTGGAGTGGCTGTCGAGAGTGTCCAGCGGATGATCGCATCCCGTGTCCCTCGCCTTCTCGGAGGCGCTGCCAATCGCCTGCGTGGGCCTGGCCGTCAATCTCGTATCCGCCGCGCTCCTGCACGACGAGGACGAGGGCGACCACGACAACAACCTTCGTTCGGCGTACGTGCATGTCGTGGCAGACGCCGCGACCTCGGTGCTCGCCATCGGCGCGATCCTCGGAGTGCACTACCTCGGATGGCGCTGGCTGGACCCGGCCATGGGCCTCGTCGGAGCAGCGCTGATTTCCAGCTGGTCCTTCGGCCTGATGCGTCGCGCAGCCGCAGTCCTGCTCGACCTCGCCGTCGCGCCGGAGCTGGCGGGACAGATCCGGACGCAGGATCGAGCGGGGAGACGTGCGGATCAGCGATCTGCACGTCTGGAGGGTCGGCCCCGGCCACCACGCAGCCATCGTCTCCCTCGTCACGCACCAGGCCACCAGCGCGGATCGCTTCAGGCAGGCGCTGGCGGACCTCCCGGCCCTGAGCCACCTCACGGTGGAGGTCCAGTGCTGCGAGGAGCCGCCGCCGACAGCGTCCCTGTGACCACCCGTCCAGTCAGGCGCGGATGCGCCTCCGGGTCGACAGACCGAGTCCGATGAGCAGAGCGAGGACGGGGAGGGACTCATCCCCGGCGCTCGAGCAGCCGCCGTTGCTCGCGCCGCCCGTCGTTCCATATCTTCCATTGACCGCGATGGTCGCGATGTCGTTCACCGCGTTGAAGTTGGACGGCGAGGCGACGGTGACGTTGGTGCTCGCGGGGCTGCTCGAGCTCGCCTGGAACATCGAGGTCACCACCCGCGAGGTCTTTGGAGGGATGTCCCCCAGATTGCACGGGAAGGCGGTGGCGCAGTCGCCCGAATTGGACACGAAGCTCAGCCCGTTGCTCGCGTTCGTCAGAGTCACGCTGCTCGCTGTGGACGGCCCAGGATTGGTCACGGTGAAGGTAAAGCTTCCGGTGGCCCCGGCCGCGAGCGTGCTCGGCCCCGTGCCGGTGACCGACACGTCGACCAGGAACCAGCCGACGTCCCTGAGGAGCGGCACGGTCAGGTCCAGTTCCGAGCCCAGAGAGGGGCTGATGACGGGCTCCATGAGGAGTGGAGGCGCGGCCGAGGTGTCCCAGTGGACGAGCGAGGAGCCGGTCAGGACCGTGCTCGGCGCGTACATGAAGGCCCGGGCCGAGGTGTCCGCGCCGGCGTAGCCCTTGGTGGCATCGCGGCGCAGCGAGGCGGTGACCGGACCGGCGGCCACCGCCGTCTTCAGCGTGGCGCCGTCGGCCTGGGTGATCCCGAGCACGGGGATGGTGAGGTCGGGCGCGTTGCCGCCCGGTGCGACCAGGCCGGTGGTGTAGTTCGCGATGAGGATGCCCTGCGCCCCGGCTGCCTGTGCGTTCCTCGCCTTCTCGACGAAGCTGCAGGGCGCGGCCTGCGGGCCTCGATCGACGATGGCCAGCGCGCCCGTGAGCGGCTGGAGAGTCCCGCTGGCGGTGCAGGCATCAGACGGCGAAGCGACCTTGACCGGGCCCGAGATGGGATTGGTGCCGATGGTCGCCCCGAACTCCGCCGGGGCCAGGCTCAGGTAGTCCTTGACCGCGCCCGGACTCTGCGGCGCGGAGGTGACCGTGAACACGAGGGCGGGCTCGAGGGAAGTGGGAACCAGCGATTTCACCGTCGGCCCGTCCCAGGCGAGCCCGTTCCCGCTGGTCAGCGAGGCGAGACGGCCGCTGTCGTCGAGGTCGACCCAGTGCTTGCCGGTGCCCTCGTCGAAAAGGAAGTGCGACCAGATGTCGTTCTGCCCGTTGAGCTCCTTGCCGGTGGTGGGGTCGACGAAGGAGGAGAAGCCGAGGCCGTGTCCGAACTCGTGGAGCACGACGCTGAGGAGGTTGAGCTGCTGGCCGTGGTTCCCGTCGAAGCCGTAGTACCAGTCCACCCCGCCGAGGCAGCCGGACGTCCCGATGCTGGAGTTGAAGTTGGCGACGATGTCGTAGTTGTCAGAAACCGTCCCTTGGCCGGAGAGGAGGGCGCGGCCCGCGTAACGCTCGGTCTGGGCCGCCACGTACCAGGTGTTCTGCTCGGGGAAGCTCACCCCCGAGTTGCCGCTCGCGTAGACGACCGGAGAGTAGGCGCGGCCGAGAACTCCCGAGGTGGCGTCACAGGTGAGGGGCTGGAAGCTGGCCAGGATGTTGATCGTCACGTCGCTGTCGATCATCTGGCCCCAGAGTCGCGCCGCCTCCTCGAACACCGCGAGGCGCTGGGCTCCGAGCGTGGTCCCCGGGTTGCCACCGACTGGAACCACCGGGGTCGGGTCGTTGAAGCCCGTTCCGGCCGCATCGGCGTTGGTAACCACCAGGTTCGCACCCGCAGATGCGGTGGCGCCGGCGAGCAGCGAGGCCGCCAGAATGCTTCGAAGCGTCACTGTACGTCCGCCCGGCGACCGCCAGAGAGGAACGCTTCCGCCTGCGGGGCGCTGTCGACGCAGGCCGTGGATACGGTTCCGTCCGGCTCGAGGCGGCCAACGACGACGTGCTGGTAGCCCTCACCGAGGTTGACTCGCTTCAGCTGGCCCCCGTTGGGTGAGGGAACGACCTCCGTCGGGCTGGCGGAGCGGGTGGTCGCGGCTCGAACCGCCTCCACGACCTGGGGGGAGGCCCTGGTGGAAGACCCGGGAGTACCGCCGGAGGGGCTTGGGGCCGCCGGCTCAGCACAGGCGCCCACGCCTGAGATCACGAAGACGAGGAGCGCCCCGCCCGGGCCGAATCGAGTAATCCAGCACATACAACCTCCAACGGCCCCTCGACGCCGGGTTTAGCGGCTTCATTCTCCAGCGGTCAACCGCGAGCGAGCACGCGCAACGGGGTGACAGCTGTCCACTCGCACGCTCGCCCTGGCAAACAGTCACACTCGGGCAGAGAGTGTCAACGCCACGTCACCCAGGACGCGCTGCTGAACGCGCGAGCCGTAAACGTCCTGAGAAACCCGCCGTCACCCTGCAGTCACTGTCAGCGATGTCTGGGGACTGATTCCGACCCGTTCCCCGCTCGAATATGCCACGGGCATTGACCCTTGACAGTAGATTCTAATTAGAATCTACTTAGGGCATGGGAAGGACTCCACTTCCGAAGGACGAGGCTCTCCAGCCCCTGAACGTGAAGGTTCCCTCCGAGGACCTGTACTTCGTCCAGGAAGTGCTCAGACCCATGCTCGGGGTCTCGTACAACGCCGAAGCGGTCCGCGAGGTCCTCGTCCAGCTCCGGACCTGCTTCCGGCTTCCCCGGTACGTCGTCGATGTTCTCGAGGCCGAGATGAAGGCCAAGAAGCTCAACATCCTTGGCTACGTCCAGGAGCTCCTGCTCCGCCGCTACGAGGCTCTTCGCGACGGAAGGGCCCCACAGGCCACGAGCCGGCCAGTGGGTGGACGTCGAGAACGCTAGGCTAGGCCGTCCGGGAGGGTTGGAGGCCCCGATGGAACTCTCGAGCGAGTGCTGGGAGAGGAAGCGAGGCGCCGGATGAGCCAGCACGGACTGCCAACGCCCACGGAGCTCGTCGACGCACCGGAACCCGAGGCCGAGCTCGCGACTGTAGGGGAGGCAGCCCGCTTCCTGCGCGTTTCGAAGAGCTGGCTCTACGCCAAGGCGGCCGAGAATGCCGTTCCGCACGTGAGCGTCCTCGGCCGACTCCGGTTCCACATGCCGACGCTCCGGGCGTGGGTGCTCGGGCGATCCGAGCCGCGCGGAACCGTGCTTCCCTTCACCAGGAACGGACCGTGAGTCAGCCGCTCGAGGTGTCATTGGCGGGAGGAGAACGGCGGTGGCCTACCAGCGCCAGGACTTGAAGGGACGGAGCCGCTGGATCGCCCAGTGGACTGACCCGGCGACGGGCCGACTCCGGCAGAAGTCGGTCCGGGCGAAGGACAAGCGGGAGGCGGATCGGCTCGAGTTCGAGCTTCAGCGCCATGCGCAGCGGCAGCGCGAGGGCCTCGAGCCGCTTGGCTCGGACGCTGGAGCCGCGACGGTCGGTCGGCTCTTGGACCGCTGGCTCACTGCGAAGCAGCACGCGCCATCCGCCGCGCGCGACGCCAGTGCGGTGCGCAAGCACCTCCTCGCCTCGGCCCTGGCGGACATCGTGGTGTCGCAGCTCAAGGCGTCGGACGTCGAGAACTTCCTGGACGAGAAGCTCGCCTCAGGGCTCGCCCCGCAGACGGTGAACCACCTCCGGGGGTACGTATCGCGCGCGTTCACCACCGCCCGGCGCAAAGGCTGGTGGACGGGCGTGAACCCGGTGGCCGACGTGCAGCGCCAGCCAGTCCCCAAAGGCGTCGTCGGGGACTACCTCCGCGTCGAGGAGGTGCCGCTCGTCCTCGGGCAGCTTGCGCGACGCTGGCGGCCGCTCTTCGCCGCAGCGCTGTACACGGGGCTGCGAAAGGGCGAGCTCCGGGCGTTGCGGAAGGAGGATGTGGATCTGGAGCGCGGCCTCATCCTCGTCCGGCGCTCAGGTGCGCGGGCGACGACGAAGGGCGGGCACGCCGACGCCATCCCCATCCACCCGGAGCTGGTGCCCTTCGTACGGCACGCCATCGACAGCTCACCGAGCCCGCTCGTCTTCCCAGGGCACGACGGCGGCATGTTCGCCGAGGACACCGACCTGGCCGCGGTGCTGCGCCGGGCGATGGCCCGGGCGGGCCTGGTGACGCACTGGACGCACGTCTGCCGGCGGAAGCGCTGCGCGCACCGGGAGGATGCGCCGGACAACGGCCAGCGGCGCTGTCCGGAGCACCGCTGCCTGCTCTGGCCGAAGCCGCACGTGCGCCCGATTCGGTTTCACGATCTCAGACACTCGGCAGCGAGCCTGCTCTTCATGGCCGGCGCGGACGCGGTGGCCGTCCAGAAGCTTCTCCGGCACCGCGACCTCCGGCTCACGACCGAGACCTACGGCCATCTGGCTCCCGGCTATCTCCAGGCCGAGCTCGGCAAGCTGCGGCTCCTCGGCGAAGCGAAGACGGCGGAGCTCGTCCCGCGGGCCGCCGTCGCGAGCGCTTCCCGCACGGCAGATTCACGGCAGACCGATCGGGGACGACGAACCGCCCGGCGAAAGGCGGCGGGATTTCCGCCCGCCTTTCAGGCGCTTCGACTGAGCGGGAGACGGGGGTCGAACCCGCGACCCTCGGCTTGGGAAGCGCATCGGCGGCGATTCCGCCGCTTCCACGGGTTCAGACCGGTTGCGCCCGGGTCGTCATTCCGTGGGGTTGGCGACGGCACGGGCGGCTGACCCCCTTCCATCGGCTCCACTGGTTCCACCGGATCCGCTCCCGTTTGCTTCACCGCTTGCTTCAGGGGTCCGGGGGCAGAGCCCCGTGCGGCTCGGCGAAGCCCGGCGCCTCATGACCGTTCACGAGGCGGCCGAGCGGCTCCGAGTACGGCCGGTGACGGTGTACCGGCTTTGTGCGCGTGGCACCCTGCCCCATCTGCGCGTCTCCAATGCCATCCGCCTGCGGGTCGAGGACCTCGAGGACTTCGTCCACAGGGATGGTCGATGAACTCGAGCGACAATGCCCTCAAGAGGATCCCCATTCGGCACCTCGGTTGCGGAAGTGGTGCGGCGGGCAGTCGACCAGGACTGTGGTGTGCTACTCCGTCCGGCAACCGCGACGGGAGGGGCGATGCACCGCGCAGCCAGTCTCTTCGTCGTCCTACTCTTGCCCGCGGCAGCCTGGAGTTCGCCGCCCGCGCCCGTCGACACGGTCTACAGGAACGGCAAGGTCTTCACGTCCGACCCGTCCCATCCGTGGGTGGAGGCCCTCGCCGTCCGAGGCGACCGCATCGCGGCCATCGGGAGCAACGAGGAGATTGGCCGGCTGGCCACTGCCGGAGTCCGGCGTGTCGACCTCGCGGGCCGCAGCGTCATCCCCGGGCTCAACGATGCCCACCACCACTTCGGCGACGAGCCGGACGACACCCTCCAGCTCGAGACTTCGCCGGGGGCAACCTGGGCCGAGGTGGCGTCCGCCGTGGGCGCTCGGGCGTCAAAGACGCCGGGCAAGGCCTGGATCGTCGGGGAGATCGGCCCCAAGGCCTGGTTCGATCCCAAGGCCACGCGGGAATCCCTGGACGCGCTCGCTGGGGACCATCCGGTGGCGCTGCAGACACTCGGGAGTCATGGGGCCCTCGTCAACACGGCTGCGCTCAGCGCCGTGGGCCTGGGGACGACCCCGCCCGATCCGCCGGGAGGGTGGTTCGAGCGGACGGGCAAGAGCTCCACGACGAACGGCCGGCTGCTCGAGTCGGCCTGCTTCGACTTCGACGTCCGCCGGCAGAAGCGGGTCGACCCCGCGACCGTCCGCCGTGACTTCCAGGACCTCGTGGTCCGCAAGGTCCGGCTCGGGTGGACCAGTCTGCAGACGATGGCCACCGTGCGGGTGACGGAGATGGTTCCGCTCGCCGTCGCCCATGCCGCTCCGCTCCGCATCCGGGTGATGCGTTTCCCGATCAACACCGCCGACACGGAGGAGATCGCGGCCCGGTCCGGGCCATACCCCCGCCCGGCTCCTCCGTGACCGTCTCGGGCCTGAAATGGTTCCTTGACGGGACTCCAGCCGAGAAAACGAACGCCATCCGCGGAACCTTCCCCGACGGGACAAAGCCGCGGCAGATCTACCCCCCGGCCCAGGTGCGCTTCATGCTCCAGCAGGGAGAGACGCTGCACCAGCCGCTGCTCTTCCATGCCGGCGGCGAGGCGGCCATTGACGAGCTCTTCACGGCCATGGAGTCGATGCCGGGGATCGACTGGCCGGCTCGCCGCGTTCGCATCGAACACGGCGACGAACTCCGGCCCCCGATGTTCGCCCGCGCCAAGCGGTTGGGAATCGTCCTGGTCCAGAATCCCTTCCACCTCGCGTTGCCACCGGGCATGCCCCGGACCACCCTTGCCCGAGCCTTCCCGCGCGGACCGGCGCAGCTCCTCCGGTCGGTGGTGGAAGCCGGCATCCCATTCGCCCTGGGCACGGACGGGCCGGACGACCCCGCACTGAACATCCTTCTGGCGGCGACGAACCCCAACAACCCGGATGAGGCCCTCACCCGGGAGCAGGCTGTCGTCGCCTTCACCCGGGGCGCGGCCTATGCCGAGTTCGCCGAGAAGGAGAAGGGCACCCTCGCACCCGGCATGCTGGCCGACTTCGTGGTGCTCTCGAAGGACATCTTCACCGCACCGGCCGCGGACGTCCCCACCATCCGACCAGTGCTCACCGTCATCGGCGGCAAGGTGGCCTTCGACGCCGTCGCCCCGCAGGACGCCGGGACGCGCTGACCCCTGTGCCAGAGGAGGTTGGCGGCCAGCGCCACGCCTCCGACGCAGACGGCGCCGCGGACCGAGGCGCTCCAGCCCATCGGGCTCGCCTTCGACACGGCATGCGCAAGGAGGAGCTCCTAGCCCTACGCCGGGAGCAGGTCGCTCTCGATCGCGACCCGACCGACGCTCTTACCGGTCTCTCGCACTAGCTTGACGGCCTGTGCCTTGAACTCCGGGGTGATACTCCTCCGCGCTCGCATCCCGATGGCGGACATGTACGTCTTTCCGTGGTCTCGACCAAAGCAGCGGAAGCCCACATCGTTCGAGACGCCGTCGGCCAGGCTTCGAGATCGCGCGGCTTCAGTGGCCGCCGTGCGGCTGCCACACCGGCGCGCCGTCTTCCCACTGGTTGTCGGTGAGCTGTTCGACCTCACTGCCGTCGACGCGCATGACGAAGATGTCACCGTACGGCTGCGGGTTCTGGGTGTTCAGCGCCTCGTCTTTGAATCCGGCACGGCTGCTCGTGAACACCAAGTGCTCGCCATCGGGGGAGAAGCTCGCGTGGGCATCGATGCCGCGGGTGTGGGTGAGGCGGCGCAACCCGCTGCCATCCGGATGGATGGTGAACACGGAAAAGTCATCGCCCACCTTGCGCGTGAACGCGATCAGATTATCGCGCGGTGACCAGGCGGGGAAGTTGTCCCGCTCGCGAGTCAATACGGTGATCGAATGATCGGCGAGGCCCATGAGCCGCAGTCCCTGGCCCAGGGGGCCGGAGGTGCGGAACACGATCCGCCGGCCCTCGGGCGCAAGCGAGGCGAAGGCGTTGTCGTTGGCGTCCGCGGTCAGGAACGTCAGCCCCGTCCCGTCCGCGTTGAGGAGGGCGAGCTGCGCCTTGCCGCTCCGCGTCGCCGGCACCACATGGAAGCGGCTGAGGTTGCCCACGGTCACCAGGATCTGGTGGCCATCGGCTGTCCATTGCGGCGACAGCAGTGATTCGGCGCTCCTGTAGACCTCACGCGGTGGCTGGCCCTCATCGACCACGTACAGGCCCATCGTCTTGCCTGGCGCGCGCACCGTGACGGCAAAGCGCTGGCCGGAGCGATCGTAGGCGGGGAAGAAGGCACTTCCAATGAGCTCATAGCGCGGATCCCTGCTGTGCAGCGCATGCGGGGCAACCGCGAGGTCCCCCGCGAGCCGGCTGTACACGATGCGGGACCCGTCGGGGGACCAGGAGGGGGTGGCAAGGTCATCTCCCTTCGGTCCACGGCGGCCGCCCTCGTAGAACACGCCTGGCCGGTCGACCCCAACCCAGGCCAATGCACCGGACGGCAGCAACGCCGGGGAGATCATGATGCCGTCGCCCGCGGCGATGCGGGTGTAGCGACTGGTGGCGACGTTCAGGCGCAACAGCTGCGTGGCCCCCCGCTGCGTACCGGTACGGAATCCGAACGAGGCCTCCGACGTGCCGCAGTAGACGATGAGGCTGGCGCTATCGCTCGACCAGCGCGGGCCGCCGCAGAATCCTCCGTGGGCCGAGATGCGCCTGAGCCCGCGTCCGTCGGGGTGCACGACGTACACATCCAAGAGTTGCAGTCGCTCCCAACCACCCGCGGTGGCCGGCTGGGGACTGTCGCGGTCCGAGGAGAAAGCGATCCACTGCCCGTCGGGTGACCAGGCCGGGCGAAAATCCCCGCCTCCGCCCGCGGTCAGAGGATGCACGGCCCGCGTGGCAAGATCGAGAATCCACAGGCGCGCCTGCCCGCCACCGCGTGTGGAGACGAAGACGATCTGCCGGCCGTCCGGCGAGAACGCTGC
This sequence comes from uncultured delta proteobacterium, assembly GCA_963776345.1. Taxonomy (GTDB): domain Bacteria; phylum Myxococcota; class Myxococcia; order Myxococcales; family Myxococcaceae; genus RPRB01. Next base: position 20,665 of record CAVZMH010000013.1, read on the forward strand.
CTGGTCATCAAAAGCCGGATCATCCGTGAGGCGTTCCAGCCCCGTGCCATCCGGGTGGACGCGGTAGATATCCGCCGAGCCGGCCCGCTCCGAGGTGAACGCGATCCAGTCGCCAAGCGCGGACCAGGCTGGGTTGTAGTCGACGTTGCCGGCGCCGGTCAGCGGCTCCTCGTGCGTTCCATCGGCGTGCGCGATGTAGAGACGACCCGCGGTGGGCGCGAGGCTCATGAACAGGATGCGCTCAGCAGCGGCGGCGGCGCCATTGATGCCCAGCACGGCGGCCATCAGGAATCGGATACCCACGGCGCTCATGACCTTCCGCAGCGCGGGTAAAGTCGTTGGGCGAGTTCGTCCCGGAGCCTGAGCCAGACGAGGGGGAGGAAGTCTGGCCGGAGGTGCTCGGCGGGCGTGCCCACGCCTCGGAGGGTAGAGCAATCGAGGCCCGTCGTCAGACTTGGTCCCGGAGTCCGTACCTCTGTTGCGACTGTATGAGTTCTTGCAGAAGTCTGCTGGTCGGGCCTCTAGGCCGACGGTTGCGTGTTCGGTCATGCCGAGTCGCTCGTCGCCGAGCCGTGCGCTCGGTGGGGCTACCAGCCTTGTTCTTCCTCACCTCGGAAAAGCGGATAGTTGTTGCCGCCCCTCCGGGCGAGGGGACAATTTCTGGCGTCTGCTCTGCCTCCGGAGGCGGAATGCGGTCCGGGTGGAGGCGAAGGCCGACCGACGTAGGTCGCGCTCCGCGAGGTCAGACGTGTGCAGGTCACTGAAGGCAGGCAGAGCCTGAACGCCGCGGAGTGCGGACCGCGTCGTTACCCGGGGGTGCGCGGCGTGGTCGCCGCCGTGCCGGGAACCACTTCACCCCCGGCTGAGGCCGGGGCTTCCTGAAGGCCGCGATGTCCTCCGGCGCGCATGTTCTGCGTGAACCCGGGGCATGGGCCCCAAACTCGCCTCCCGGACGGTTCTCCCCTTCCTGGCCGCACTTCTGTTCGGCTGCTCGGGCGGCGGATGCGGATTGGAACCCCCGCGTGCGGGGCCCGGTCCCTTCGGGATGCGCTCTGCTCAGCAGATCGAAGGTGGGATGCAGCTCCGGCTCACCGCCGCCGGAGTGCAGCGTCTGGCCGCCGGGCTGGCACCCGCCATCGACAGCGCGCTCGGCGCGGTGTGCGTGCCGCCGATCACCTACTCCGAGGGTTCGGACTGCTTCGGCACCCAGGTGACGATCTGTGGCCACCCCGACTGCCCGGGTGGCCAGCTGGGCTGTCCGATCGCCATCCGGCCGATTCCGGATGGGCTCGCGGTCGACGCGTTCTCCGACGCGGGAACCCCGGGCCTCGCGCTGGCGCTCCTCTTCGATGCCGAGGTCAACGCCAAGGTGGACTTCACCACCTCGCTCGCCTGCATCTCTTCGTCGGCCAGCTGCACCCTCGCCGTCACCTCCAACCACCAGGTCGATCCGACCCGGCCCCCCCTCCGGGGAACCGCGCACATCGTTCTTTCCATCGACCCGGTCAGCGGAGCGCTGGACGCAACCGTGACGGATGCCGCGATCGACACCACTGAGCTCGGCGCGACCGGTTGCGCCGGTCTTGGCTCCGTGGTCACGGCCTTCCTCCCCGACGTCGGGGCAGAGCTGTCCAGGGTCCTCACCGGGACGCTGAATCCGGTGCTCGCCGCTGCACTGCCGGTCCCCGCCGGCATCGCCGGAACCCTCGACCTGGGACAGCTCCTAGGACCGGCCGTGCCACCCGACACCAGCCTCGAGGTGCTCGCGGTCCTCGGCGGGTGGGTCCAGGCCCCGAACGGCGGCCTCTCCGTCGGCGTGCTCGCCGGGGCGAACAGCGACCGCGACCCGGCGACGCGCACGCCCGATGCTTCCTCGGAGCCCTCGGCGTGCGTCCCCGGCTTCCCGAGCACGCTTGACCTGGGGGCCGCGCCCCACGCGCTGCCCTTCAATCCGGGACGGCAGGACTACCTCCTCTCGCCCGCCGACCAGAGCCTGGGGGCACCCGAACCTCTCCTCTCCGACGGGGGGCTGGCGGACTTCTCCCTGGCCGTCTCCGAAGATCTCCTCGCGCTCCATGCGTTCCACGTCACGAGCGGAGGCCTCCTCTGCTTCGGCGCGTCCGACCCCGGCTTTCTCACCCTGGGATCGCTCTCAACGCTCGCCGAGGTGAGCGGTTCCGGGCGCGACGCCTACCAGTCACCGCTCACCGTTGCTCTCCGCCCGACCCAGCCGCTTCGGATCCAGCTGGGCAGCGGCGAAGCGGGCGATCCGTTGCTCCAGCTCCGCCTGAACGGCGTCGGCGCAGCCCTGGTGGCGGATGGCGGCTCCGCCGTCGCTCCGGGCGCGGACGTCACGCTCGGCTTCGACCTCGAGGTGATTCCCACCGCTTCGGGCCTCGCCCTGGAACCGTTGCTCGTCGCGGTGGACGTCGCCGACGGGGGAAGCTGGCAACAGGCCATCGCCGGCGCAGCCGAGCTGCTGGCAGGCTCGGTGGTCACGCCGCTCCCGCTGCCCTCGGTTCCCGGGCTGTCCGCGGAGGCCGTCACGCTCCAGCGGTTCGACACCACCCAGTCCCGGTTCCTCGCGATCCAGGGGGCCTGGAGTGCGTCAGCTCCGGCCCGGACGCAGACGGTCGACGCGGTCGGTGCGGTGACCTCCGTCGTCGCCCCGGGACTCGACGGCCTGCGCGCCGCCGCCGCGGGGGACGGGGACGGCGGAGTGCCCGCGGTCCGGCTGGCGCTGCAGGGCGACGCCGGGCCCACCGAGTGGAGCGTGCGAGTGGATCGCGCGCCCTGGCACGCCTGGAGCTCCGATCCGGCACCGGTGGTCACCGATCCGCTGCTGTTTCTCCAGGGCCACCACGTCATCGAGGTGCGGGCACGCATTCGGGGAGCCCCGCTGTCCACCGGCGGGCAAACCCTTCGGCTCCCGGTCCTGCTCGACACCGTCCCTCCGACGCTCGAGCCAGGAGTGGACCCCGACGACGGGACGCAGATCGCCTTCAACGCGCGGGACTTCGTCTCTCCGCCCGAGGCGATGCAGTACGCCTGGAAGGCGGGTGACCGGAGCAACCCCTTCACCGCGGCGAGGACAGTCGCCGTCGCCGACGCGCTGGCCGCGACGTCACAGGGGAAGTTGGCGCTGGTGCTGATGGCGCGCGACGAGGCGGGGAACATCGGCCAGGCGTCGTTCGACGTCTCCTCGCTGACCGGGACCAAGACCGGTTGTGGCTGCACCAACACTTCCGGGGCCGAGCTCGGCCCCGGGCTCGCCCTGCTGTTGCTCGGGCTCCGGCGTCCGAGGCGGGGCCGATCTGCACCACCACCGCCATCCGCCGGTGGTCCGGAGCGACCCTGATCCGGCCCCCTTCCCGGGCGATGCCGGCAGTCCCTCCCGGCGGCGAAGTAGTCTCCGGGCATGTCCAGCGGTGGAGTCGCCTCCCCAGGGGAGAGCTTCAGCGCCGTCTACGCAGTGCTCCGGCGGCTGGCGACCCAGCAGCTTCGACGCCGCGGACCGGGCACCCTGGAGACCACCTCGCTGGTCCATGAGGCCTGGATGCGACTGGCGCAGAAGACCCATTTCGAGAGCCGTGGACACTTCCTCGCCGTGGCGGCGACCGCGATGCGCCAGATTCTCGTCGACCACGCACGGAAGCGCCAGGCGGAGAAGCGCGGCGGCGGCGCGGTCTTCGTCACTTCCGGGCTCGGGGAGGCGAAGGTGGAGGCCAACGTGGAGCTGGTGCTCGGTGTCCATGCTGCGCTCAGCAAGCTCGAGGCGCTCGATGCCCGGCTGGCCCGGATCCTCGAGTGGCGCTTCTTCGCCGGGTTGGACGAGGAGGAGATCGCCAAGGCGCTGGACGTGGACGTGCGAACGGTCCGCCGTGGATTCCGCAAGGCCCGCGCTTTCGTCCTTGCCGACTTCTCCGAGCTGCCATGAGATCCGAGCAAGCTTGCTTCCAGGCGGCGCTGGAGCTCGTCGATCGAGCGCTGGATCTGCCTTTGGCGGAGCGGGAGGCAGTGCTGCAGGGCGAGGCCGACCCGGAGGTACAGGCGCAGGCCAGGAGATTGCTCGAGGCCGACCAGCGGGCCGACGACTTCCTGAATGAGCCGGCAGCGCACCATCTCTCCTCGGCGGTCGCCTCGCTCGCCCGGGCCGCGCCAGCCGCCCGGGCCGGTGAGCAGATCGGCCCCTTCCGGCTCCGCTCACTCCTCGGCCACGGAGGAATGGGCGAGGTGTGGCTCGCCGAGCGCGCCGGCGCCGATTTTCAGCAGCAGGTAGCGATTAAGCTCCTCCCTCTCTCCAGCGGTCCCGAGGCCGCCGCCCGCTTTCGTCGGGAGCGACGCATCCTCGGCCGGCTCTCCCATCCGCACATCGCCCGGTTGCTCGACGGAGGGCTGACCGCCTCGGGGCACCCCTGGCTGGCCATGGAGCTGGTGCCTGGCACCAACCTCGCCGAGCACTGCGCCAGGGAGCGCCTAGGAGTGGAAGCCCGGCTGCGGCTCATCGCGGAGGTCTGCGACGCGGTGCAGTTCGCACACCAGAACCTGGTGGTCCATCGAGATCTCAAACCGAGCAACGTCCTGGTCGGACCGGGCGGAGCACCGAAGCTCCTCGACTTCGGCATCGCCAAGCTCCTCCAGGAGAGGAGCGAGGACGGGGTCCTCACCCACGCCGAGGAGCGGCCGATGACCCTGCAGTACGCCGCTCCCGAGCAGCTCCGGGCGGGCGACATCACCACTGCCACCGACGTCTGGGCCCTGGGGGTGATGCTCTACGAGCTCCTCTCCGGACGGAAGCCCTTCACCGGGGCGAGCCGGGTGGAGACGGAGGAGGCGATCCTCGCCGCCTCTCCCCTCAGGCCGAGCGTGGAGATCGACCCCTCCTGCCTCGCGCCGGGGGAATCACTCTCCGAACGTCGGGGACGGCTCCGCGGCGACCTGGAGGCGATCATCCTCAAGGCGATCCGTCCCAGTCCGGGCGATCGCTACCCGTCCGCGGAGGCACTGGCTCTCGACGTTCGCCGGCATCTCGCCCGCGCCCCGGTCTCTGCTCGCGGCGATGCGACGGGCTATCTCCTCCGGACGATGCTCCGGCGGCACCGGGCTGCATTCAGCCTCGTCGCCACCGCGCTGCTCGCCCTCGTGCTCGGGATGGCGACCACCCTCTGGCAAGCGAGACGGGCGCGGGAGGAAGCGCGGCGTTCGGAGCGGGCGCAGGATTTCCTGGTCGGCGTGCTCCGCGCGTTCGACCCACGTGACTCGGGCGACCGGCCCATGACCCAGCGGGAGATACTGGCCAGGGGCGAGGACCGGCTGGACGAGCTGAAGGGCGAACCGGAGATCCAGGCCCGGCTCCTCCAGGTGTTCGCCGAGACCTGGTACGACCTCGGCGACTACCAGCGGGGAAAAGCCTCGGCCGAGCGCGCGCTGGAGCTGCAGCGAGCGGTCGCCCCGCGTAGCGCCGACGTCGCCCGGACGCTCCTGCTGCTGGGAAATCTCCACTTCGAGCTCGGCGAGTATCTGGAGGCAGCGCGCCTCATCGACCAGGCGCTCCCCATTGCCCGCGCGGCGGAAGGAGCTCGCGGCGCGCTGGTGGCACGGGCGCTCAATGATCTGGCCGGCGTCCAGCGGCGCTTGACCCACTTCGCCGACGCCGAGCGGCTCCGGCGAGAGGCACTGGAGATCTATCGCTTGACGCTCGGGGATCGGAATCCCGAGACGTTGGGGGTGATGAACGATCTCGCGGTGCTGATCGGTGACGAGGGTCACTTCGCCGAGAGCGCCCAACTCCAGGAACAGACCTGCCGGTTGATGGAGAGCGCAGGCGGCAAGACCCACGCCGACACGCTGATCTGCTGGAGCAACCTGGCGCGGGACCTGGTCGAGCTCGGCCGAGCAAGCGACGCCGAGGCGCTGGCCTCCAGGGTCCAGGCGCAGCAGATCGCCACCTTTGGCGGCGAGTGGGGGGACCTCCCGGCGGTGGAGACGATCCGCGCCCGGGCCCTGGACGCGCTTGGCCGTTCGGCTGAGGCGGTGCAGGTGTTCGAGGACGCGATCTCCCGGGCCACCCGGTCCTCGGGCGCCGAGCCCGGCCAGATCGCCTCATTCCTCACCTACGAGTCCATGGCGCTGCGACACCAGCGGCGGATTCCGGAGGCGGAACGTGTCGCGCGCCAGGCCCTCGCCATCGCCGTGCGCCGCTTCGGCGAGGAGCACGCCACGACCGCCAGGGCTCACTATGCGCTGGGGTGTGCCCTCTTCGACCTCGGTCGTCGGGACGAGGCCCGGGCGGAGACCACCCGCGCCCTCGGCGTCCAGGAGAGGATGCTCGGGGCCGGACATGCCGATACCCTGCGGACGCGGGCCGAGGCCGCGCACCAGCTCTGAGGCGTCCGGTGGGGGTGTCCTCTCCCCTGCTCCGATTGCGTGAACCTGGGCATGACGCCCACCACCCAGCGGATGCTCCTGGCCCCTCTCGCCCTCTGTTGCACCCTCGTCGCATGCAGCGGGGGGGGCTCCCCGAACACCGGGGGTCCCCCCGACGCCGGTGCCGGGGGATTCGGATTCTCGCCCTCCAACGTGGACCCGTCGCAGCTCGATTTCAGCAACGTGGGAGACCTCATGGTCACCTCGGACCGGACCTGGGAGACGGGCAACGGTGGACTACTGGGGAGCGACAACGCCGCCGGGTACCACTACCGGGAGGTCTCCCAGCTGACGACCAACCTCAAGCTCGGCGTCTTCACCGTCCGCTCTCTCACCATCGCCGCCGGCAAAACGGTTCGCGTGGTCGGCCCGGACGCTCTGGTGATCGTCGCGCTCGACCGCATCGACATCCAGGGAAACCTCTTCGGCAACTCCCAGTTCGTGCCCGCCTTTCTCGGACCGGGGGCGGAGCAGAATCCGCCTGGCGACAACACCCCGGGCGTCGGAGCCGGTGGGGGTGGTACTGGCAGCGACGATTCATCGGGGGGTGGTGGAGGGTTCTGCGGCAAGGGTGGGAAGGGGGCCTCGCTGGCCCCGGGCGGTGATGCCCAGGGAGGGGGGATGAACGGAACCCCGTTCCTCGTCCCGCTCACCGCCGGGTCTGCCGGCGGATCGGGCGCCGGGCCGGGCGGTGCAGGGGGAGGGGCGATCCAGCTCGTCGCCGCGAACGCCATCGCCGTCCCCGGGAAGATCCACGTGGGCGGCGAGGGCGGCTACACCGGTGGCGTCTACAATCCAGCCGGCTCGCAGGAAGCCGGCGGCGGCGGGAGCGGTGGGGCGATCCTGCTCGAGGCGCCCTCGGTGCAGATCACCGGAACGCTGGCGGCGAACGGCGGAGGTGGGGGGCAAGGCGACGGCACGTTCGGAGCCGACGCCACCCCCGACTCCACCGCGGCCAAGGGCGGCAACGACGGCATGCACGGGTCGCTCGGCGGCGACGGAAGCTCGAGCAGCGGCATCGACGGTGAGGATGGCAAGGTGGACCCCGACACGACCGCCGGTGGTGGAGGCGGTGCTGCCGGCCGGATCCGCATCAACAGTCGTCCCGACGGCTCCTTCATCGGCGGGACAATCTCGCCGTCGTCCATCTGCACGACCCTGGGAACGCTCTGAACTCGTTCTCAGTGGCCCCGGCGCTGGCGTCCGTCTGACGGCAGCCGGCTCCGCCGTCCTCGCCCGACTCCGCCACCCGGGCGAGCTGCGCCTTCACCGCCGCCAGGGCCACGGTGTTCCCCTCCTGGACGTAGCCCTCGCTGAAAACCCCTCCCGCAATCGATTGCGGGACCGTGCTTTGGGAGCTCGAACTGGCTCTCGAATCGGCCCGAAAATACGCTCCACAGTACGCTCCCGGATCGGGCGCATTCTCGGGCCGTTTCCCGGGCGGTAAGCGGGGCGGATTCAAGCGGCCGTCGTCAGGCATTTCGGGCCCTTCCGCCCTCGCCCACCCGTTTCGCATGCAGCACGGAGAGCACCCCCAAATTCGACGGGGTGGGCGAGGGCGAAAAGAGTTCATCAGGAGAGTCCGGAGGAGGGCGAAGGCAAAGAGCAGAGTGGTACGGACCGGATACATGGGTGACAGACCAGACCGGAGCCGATGGGGACAGAGGAGCTCGAGCTGACCGGTCGGCCTGGGCGACTGAGGCGAAAGGACCGACAGCTGGTTGGCGCACTTGGATTCGGTCGGTACCTGACCATCCAGCAAGTCATCGAACTCCGAGTGGGCGCGAGGACGGAGAAGGCCACCGGGTACAGGCTCCGTGGACTCGCCGGCGAGGAAACCAGGTCCAAGGTGCGGGCGTCGAGGCCCGCGCTGTTGAGACGCTTTCCCTTCCGTTCCTTCGGGGGCGAGCGGCTGCACCTGTGGGCATGAGCTTCACCCTTTGGTACTACCGATGGACGATGATCCTGGAGACGCTCCAGCAGGCCGCCGCCTCACCCGGCGTGAACGCGACGGACGGGCTGCTCGACGTTCGGCTTCGTCCTCTCGCCATTCTTCGGATCAAGCAGCGTCGATAGGGGGGAGGATGGATGCACGACAGAGCTCGTAGTCACGTTCGTGCGGGGTCGTGGATGTTCGTCACCCTGCTGCTGCTGAGCAGCGGTGTTCTGCTCGCGCAGCCGCCTTCGCCCGACGACGGCCCCGCGGCGCGGCAGTTCGCGAGCTGGCTGGCGCTCTTCAATAAGGGCGATCGCGCCGCGCTGGAGGCGTATCACCGGCAGGCGTTCGCCTACAGCGCGGCCCCTCCGGAGCTCGGCAACATCGAGCGCGAGCTCTCGCTGCTCCTCGAGACGGCCGGCTTCGACATCAGGAAGCGCGAACGGGGTTCGGCGACCCAGTTCTCCGCCATCCTCAGCGATCGCGCGACGCACCTGTTCGCCCGCGCCACCATGCGCGTCGAGGCGGCCGGGCCCCATCGCGTCCTCGACTTCGCGCTGGTGCCCATTGCCACGCCCGCCGAGTACCAGGTGCCCGAAGGGCCGCTCGATGCCAAGCGGCGGCTGGCGCTCCTCGACGCGGCGGCGCGGGCGATCGAGGCCAACTACGTCTTCCCCGACGTCGGCCGGCGCATGGCCGCGGCTCTGCGCGAGCGCGGCGCGCGCGGGGACTACGAGCACATCAGCGACTGCACTGCCTTCGCCGCCCGGCTGACCGACGACTTGCGCGCGCTGTGCCACGACAAGCACATGCGCGTCACCTACAAGGATGGGCTGCAGCTGCCGCCCTCGGACGGGGGTGGGCAGGGCCTCGGCTTTGGCGACATCGAGCGGCTTCATGACAACATCGTTCGCATCGCCATCAGTGGCTTTCCGCCTGTGCGCTTGGCCCGCGACGCGATCGCCGCCCTCATGTCGAACGTGGCCGATGCCGACGCGCTCATCATCGACTTGCGCGCCAATCACGGCGGCGATCCGTCGACGGTCGCGGTGGTGGCCAGCTACCTCTTCGACGACCAGCCCGTGCACCTTAACGACGTAATCGAGCGCGACGGCACTATGCGGACGTTCTGGACCGAGCCCACAGTGGCCGGCAAGCGCTTCGGCGGCAACAAGCCGGTGTATGTCCTCACCAGCGCGGAAACGTTCTCGGGCGGTGAGGAGCTCGCCTACGATCTGCAGAGCCTGCATCGCGCGACTCTCATTGGCGAGACGACCGGCGGCGGGGCCAATCTTACCGGCGCGCACACGCTCGACGATTGGTTCGTGATCGGCGTGCCATGGGCGCGCCCCATCAATCCGGTGACCAAGACCAATTGGGAAGGTGTCGGAGTGCGGCCCGACGTGGCGACGAAGGCGACCGCGGCGCTCGACGAGGCGGTGCGACGGGCGGCGCTCGACATCGGTTTGACGCCGGCGCGTTCGCCCAACTGAGCGAACGCTACGGCCTATCGCCGCCCGTTGCTCGCCCCGGAGGGTGCTCGGCCGGCACGCGGCGCCCGCATGCCGGAAGCCAGGGCGTAGCAGAGCCCGGGGACCCGGACCGCGCGGGCGCGCCTGTCGCTCGCCGGTCGCCCACTCCCTCAGGGAGAAGCGTCCGGCTCGCAAGGAAGAAAACACCCGTCCGCCGCATTGCTTGAAACGGCGCCTCGGAGGCAGGGCGGGCCGTTTTCGGCCGTTCTGGGGGGGTTCCGCGCGCGTGTCCGTAACCTCACTGCGACCCTCCGCGACCGATGAAAGCATCCAAGTCCTCCTGCCAGACCCGGATGGCGTTGCTGACCCGGATAGCCGGGAGCTGCCCCCAGCTCACCAGCCGGTACACGGTGGCACGGCACACCCCGAGGGCGTCGGCCACCTGGGGCGCGGTGAGCAACCGCCCTCCCCCACCATCGACCGCTCGCAGTGTCGGGATGGGTCCCACGGGGGTCCCACGCGGAGCCGTCCAGGGGCATCCAACACGTCGGGAACTGGCTCCGGCGGGGTACTCAGCCGCAGTTCTCTCGACCGGTTGGACGCTGGCGCACGTGGTGGATGGCTCGAGCGCCCCCTCCGGAGCCAAAGGTCACAGGTTCGAATCCTCTATCGCACGAACGCCGGAGGGATCGGCAGTTCACGAGGTCTTTCTCGGTCGCTTCCGTTAGTACCCCACGCGCGAGCCGTAAACGCCTGAGAAACGCAAGCCACGCGCTCGCTTGACTATGAGTTCTAATTGGAATCTACTTAGGAGATGGGAAGGACTCCTCTCCCGCGAGACGAAGCGCTCCAGCCGCTCAACGTGAAGGTCCCGTCCGAGGACCTCTACTTCGTCCAGGAAGTCCTCAAGCCGGCCCTCGGTGTCTCTTACAACGCCGAGGCGGTCCGGGAGGTCCTGGTCCAGCTCCGGACCTGCTTCCGCCTCCCCCAGTACGTCGTTGACGTTCTCGAGGCGGAGATGAAGGCGAAGAAGCTCAACATCCTCGGGTACGTCCAGGAGCTGCTGCTTCGCCGCTACGAGGCCCTCCGCGACAAGCCCGACAGCGCGAAGAAGGGCCCGGCTGGCGCTCGCCACCGCCCCCGCTAGACACTCGCAACGCCCCGGGAGGGCAGGAGGTCCCATGGGACGCTCGACCGAGGGATTGGAACTCTCCACCCGGCGGGCGATGCCGAACAGCGTCACGCCCCCTCTGCCGCATGGCGGCGGCACGGGAGCCTCGCCACTCGACCATCACCAGCCCGCTCCACCAGCGACCGCTCACGAGTTGAAGACCGTTCTTGAGGCCGCGGCGAGCTCCGCTCCACGGAAGCTCCTGGCTCGGGGCCAGGAATGAGCGCTCGGCATCAGGGCGAGCAGCCCACCCGGCATGGGCTCTGGGACGCGCGGGACGTGGCCTGCTTCCTCAAGTGCTCGCCGAGCGCCGTCTACCGCTGGGCCGAACTCGGGCAGATTCCCTGCCGCCGCATCGGCACCCTGCTCCGCTTCAAGCCCGAGGAGGTCGAGGCTTGGCTCGACCGGAACGCCAGCGCGTCGATTCTCCCCTTCCCCCGTCACGCTGGCGGGCGAGAATAGGCCATGGCTGACCCGTTCCTGTTCCGAGGTCGGTGGTTCCTCCGGTTCCAAGACGAGACCGAGCGGTGGAGGCAGCGGCCCTCGGCGGCTCGGACGAAGACCGAGGCGAAGCGCCTTCAGGCCGAGTTGGAGTACCAGATCGGCCGTCGTCGCCTCGGACTCGAGGGCACTGTGTCCGCGGAGGTGTCGACCCTCGGCGAGCTGCTCAAGCGCTGGCTGCGCGAGACATCCTCCACAGCGTCCGCCTCGAAGAACACGAGCGCGGTCGCGAAACACCTGCTCGGCGAGGCCCTCGCGACAAGGCGGCTCGATCAGGTGCGGACGGCGGACGTCAATGACCTGATCGCCCGGAAGAGCAGCGAGGGACTCGCGCCGCAGACGGTGAACCACCTGCGGGGGTTCCTCTCGCGGGCCTACTCGATGGCGATTGAGCGCGGTTGGTGGACCGGCGCCAACCCGGTTGCGAGGGCGAAGAAGCTCGCCATTCCTGAACTCGACCGCGACGAGCGCGAGTGGCTCCGCGAGGAGGAGTTCCGCGGGGTGCTCGAGGAGTTGGATCCGCGCTGGCGGCCGCTCTTCGCGACGGCCGTCTACGGCGGTCTTCGAAAGGGCGAGCTGCGTGCGCTCCGCAAGGACGCCATCGACTTCGAGGTCGGCTGCATCAAGGTCGCTCGGAGCGGCGGTCGCAGGACGACGAAGAGCGGCAAAGTGCGCCGTGTGCCCATCCACCCGGAGTTGCTCCCCTACCTCCAGCGCGCGGTCGACTCGTCGCCCTCCGCCGCCCTGGTCTTCCCCGGCCCGGACGGAGAGATGATGCGCGAGGATGCGAAGCTGCAGGCCGTCCTACGACGCGCCTTGGCCCGCGCCGGCATCGTCAACGGGTATGAGCACCGCTGCCGGAAGCACGGGTGCAAGCACTGCGAGCGGCACTCCGACCAGGACCAGCGCCGGTGCCCGAAACACAAGGTCATCCTCTGGCCGGTGCCCGTCCACCGGAAGGTCCGGTTCCACGACCTGAGGCACACGGCCGCCTCGCTCTACCTCGGCGCCGGGGTGGACCCAGTCGTCGTCCAGCGGACCCTCGGGCACGCCGATGTGACGATGACGGTCGGCCGGTACGGGCACTTCCGGCCCGAGCACGAGCTGCGGCAGTTGTCGAAGCTCCAGCTCGGGATCCCAGCGCCGGAGCCCGTGTCCCGGGAATCCTTGCTTCACCCCTTGCTTCACCCCGACGCCGGACACTCGAAGGCCCCGACCGCGCCCGCCGAAATCGTGAGCGCTGCCGGGGCCTTCCAGAGAGCGGGAGACGGGGGTCGAACCCGCGACCCTCGGCTTGGGAAGCCGATGCTCTACCACTGAGCTACTCCCGCGGACGGCGCGATCGAGGTACTACGACCGGGCCCCCCGGTTCAAGCCGGTTGATCCCAATCGCGGGCCGGCGTGACTACCGTACCTTCCGATGGCGCGCATCCTGGTCGGGACCAGCGGATACCTCTACCGGGACTGGCGGAACGTGCTGTACCCGCCGGGCCTCGGCACCGGGCGCTGGCTCCAGCGGTACGCGAGCGTCTTCCCGACGCTGGAGCTCAACACCACCTTCTACCGGCTCACCACGGCCGTGGCCGCCGCCCGCTGGCGCGACGCGACGCCACCCGGCTTCGTCTTCACCGTCAAGGGCAGCCGGTACATCACTCACATGAAGAAGCTGAAGGACCCCGCCGCGGCGCTCGGAGCGCTTCTTCGCCCCACTCCGGCCGCTGCGGCCGAAGCTGGCGGTGGTTCTGTGGCAGCTCCCGCCCCGATTCGACGTGGACGCGCTGCCGCGGCTGGACGCCTTCCTCGCGGCACTGCCACCTGGTGTCCGGTACGCGGTCGAGTTCCGCGAGCCGAGCTGGTACCTCCCCGAGACCTGCGAGGTGCTCGACGCGCACGGCGCGGCATTCTGCGAGCACGACCTCGTCCCGCTCCCCCCGCCCCGGCTCACCGGTGGCTTCCGCTACCTCCGCTTTCACGGCGCGGGCGCGAAGTACGGCGGCCGTTACGGCCCCGCGGCGCTCGACCCGGTCGCCCGCGACCTCCTCCGGACTCGTCGCCGGGGCAAGGACGCCTACGTCTTCTTCAACAACGACTTCTGCGGTCACGCGGTGCACGACGCGCTGACGCTCCGCGAGGCGCTGGGAGAAACGATGCGCCTTGACACCCCCCACCCCGACGGACAAAAGCCCGGGGCCACTCCATGAAGCTGGCGACCCTGCGAGACGGAACCCGGGACGGCGCGCTGGTGGTCGTCCGGCGCGACGGCGCCGCGTTCGCCCGCGCCCACGACGTGGCGCGCACGCTGCAATCGGCGCTCGACGCCTGGGAATCCACCGAGGCGGCCCTCCGGGCGCTGTCCGAGCGTCTCGACTCGGGCGCGCTCGACGGCGAGCCGCTCGAGGTCCACCACCTTCACGCGCCGCTGCCCCGGGCGTACGAGTGGGTGGACGGCTCGGCGTACCTCAACCACGTCCGACTGGTGCGCAAGGCACGAGGGGCCGAGCCGCCGCCGACGCTGGAGACGGATCCGCTCGTGTACCAGGGCGGCTCGGGCGTGCTGCTCGGACCGACCGACGACCTGGTGCTGCCGGACCCCGCCTGGGGCCTCGACTTCGAGTCGGAGATCGTCGTGGTCCTGGGCGACGTGCCGCTCGGCACCAGGGCAGCCGAGGCGGGCAAGTACGTCCGCCTGGTCACCCAGTGCAACGACGTCAGCCTGCGGAACCTCATCCCCGCCGAGCTGGCCAAGGGCTTCGGCTTCTTCCAGGGCAAGCCGGCCACCGCGTTCGGCCCGTTCGCCGTCACCCCGGACGAGCTCGGCCCCGCCTGGCGCGACGGGCGAGCGCACGTGCGAGTCCGCTCCACGCTCAACGGCCGGGTGGTCGGCGACACCGACGCCGGGCCCGAGATGCACTTCTCCTTCTTCCAGCTCCTCGAGCACGTGGCGAAGACCCGGGCCTTCACCGCCGGGACGCTCCTCGGCAGCGGCACGGTGAGCAACGAGGACCGCGCGCGCGGCATCAGCTGCCTGGCCGAGCGGCGGATGATCGAGACCATCGAGCAGGGCAAGCCGTCGACGCCCTTCATGGCGGTGGGCGACCGGATCGAGGTCGAGACCTTCGACGCCCGGGGAGGGAGTCTCTTCGGCCGCATCTCGCAGACGGTGAGGGCGCCCGGATGAAGCTCTACGGGTACTGGCGCAGCGGGGCGACGTGGCGGGTGCGGATCGCGCTCGCCTGGAAGGGCGTCCCGTACGACTACCAGCCGGTGAACCTCCTCGAGGGCAAGCAGCACGAGGACCCTTACCGCTCGCTGAATCTCATGCAGTCCGTCCCGCTGCTCGAGTGGCAGGACCACGGGGCCATCCGCCGGCTCGCGCAGAGCCTCGCCATCCTCGACCACCTCGAGCAGCGCTTCCCCTCCCCGCCGCTCCTGCCGATGGACCCGTGGCTCCGGGCCCGCGCCCGCCAGCTCGCGGAGATGGTGAACTCGGGCATCCAGCCCTTCCAGACCCCGGTGGTGCTCGGACAGGTCAAGGCGTTCGGCGGCGACGACCGGGCCTGGGTGCACTTCTTCCTGGGGCGGGGCCTGGCCGCGCTGGAGGAGGAGACCTCCCGGACGGCCGGCAGGTTCTCGGTGGACGACGCGCCGTCCTTCGCCGACTGTTGCCTGGTGCCACAGCTCTACGCCGCGCGGCGCTGGAAGATCGACCTCGCTCCCTTCCCCACCCTCACCCGCATCGAGGCGGCTTGCGAGTCCCTGCCCGCCTTCCAGGCCGCCCATCCCGATCGCCAGCCGGACGCAGCACACGCTCCGCGCTAATCAAGGAACGACGCCATGCCCCAGAACGAATCTCTCGGACTCCTCGGACTCGAATCCGCGCACTGGTACGTGCGCGATCTGGAGCGGAGCCGCCGCTTCTACACGGCCGGGATGGACTTCAAGGAGATCGGCGGCAGCGACCCCGACCTCACCGCGCGCGGCAAGCAGCAGAGCCTGGTGTTCCAGGCCGGGGACGTCGTCCTCGTCGTCAGCCAGCCCCGCGGAGAGGGCGGGCGCGCGGCGCGCTGGCTCGCCAAGCACCCCGACGGGGTGGGAACGCTCACCTTCGCGGTCAAGGACGTCGAGCGGACGTTCCGCCTCCTGGAGCGGCGCGGGGCGACGGCCATCGACGACATCCAGACCGTCCGGGACAACCGCGGCGGGAAGCTGAGCTGGTTCTCCATCACCACCCCGTTCGGCGACACGACCTTCCGCTTCGCCCAGCGCGACGGCTACCGCCCCCTCTTCCCGGGGATGATCTTCCACGAGAAGCCCTCCGGCGGTCAGAACCGCTTCGGCTTCAACGTCATCGACCACGTGACGTCGAACTTCCGCACCCTGATGCCGGCGATCATGTGGATGGAGCAGGTGCTGGGGCTGGAGCGGTTCTGGAAGATCGAGTTCCACACCGACGACGCCGCGGACAAGCTCCAGAAGGGCTCGGGGCTGCGCTCCACGGTGATGTGGGATCCGGAGTCGGGGGTGAAGTTCGCCAACAACGAGCCCGCCCGCCCCAACTTCCGCGCCTCGCAGATCAACATCTTCGTCGAGGACAACCGCGGCGAGGGCATCCAGCACCTGGCGCTCGGCGTCGAGGCCATCATCCCCGCGGTCGAGGGCATGCTGAAGACCCGGGCGGTCCAGTTCATGGACACCCCGGACAGCTACTACGACCAGCTCGGGAAGCGGCTGGAGGTGTTCGGGATCGGGCGGATCGACGAGAACCCGGACGATCTTCGCCGGCTCCGCATCCTCATCGACGGCAACAAGGAGCACAGCTACCTGCTCCAGATCTTCATGAAGGACGCGGCGAGCCTGTACGGCGACCGGGAGGCCGGGCCCTTCTTCTACGAGGTCATCCAGCGCAAGGGCGACAAGGGCTTCGGCGCGGGGAACTTCCGCTCGCTGTTCGAGAGCATCGAGCGCGACCAGAAGGCCGCGGGCCGGGTCTAGGGAGAAGGGCGATGATCGAGCGGCTGGTGTTCGGAACCGTCCCCAGGAAGCACCACATCCAGCTCCGGCTCGAGGGCGGCGCGCTGGCCTTCGAGGAGTGCTTCACCCAGGAGGGATTCGACGGCCCGTACACCATCGCTTACCACCAGCGGGCGCCGCACACCCAATCGCTGAGCGAGGCGAAGCACGGCTGGGCCCAGCCGGTGGACGCCGCCGAGGGCCGCCGGCTCGCCAAGCGCCACTACAAGACCCAGGACATGGCGCGGAGGGGCGGTGCGCCGGTGAACGCGCGCACCCCGCTGCTCTTCAACGCCGACGTGACGCTGGGGATGCTGTTCCCCGACCGTCCGGACCCGGTCTACGTGAGCAACGCCGACGCGGACGAGCTGTTCTGGATCCAGCAGGGGGGCGGGACGCTGCGGACGGCGCTCGGCGATGTGCGCTTCACCGCCGACGACTACCTGTTCGTGCCCCGCGGGCTCCTGCACCGGCTCCTCCCCGACGCGGGGCCCCAGGCCTGGCTGTGGATGGAGCTGAATGGCGGCCTCCATCTGCCCCGCCAGTGGCGGAACGAGGTGGGCCAGTTGCGGATGGACGCCCCCTACAGCCACCGCGACTTCAAGCGGCCCGAGTTCAAGGGGCCGATGGACGAGGACATCCGCGAGCTGGTGGTGAAGAAGGGCGGCGCCTTCCACGGGTTCCGGTACCGGCACTCGCCGCTGGACGTCGTCGGGTGGGACGGCACGGTCTACCCGTGGGCGTTCCCCATCCTGAACTTCCAGCCGCGGGCGGGCCTGGTGCACCTGCCGCCCACCTGGCACGGCACGTTCGCCGCGCGCGGGGCGCTGGTCTGCAGCTTCGTGCCCCGGGTGGTGGACTTCCATCCCGAGGCCATCCCCTGCCCCTACCCGCACGCGTCGATCGACTGCGACGAGTTCCTCTTCTATGCGCGGGGCAACTTCACCAGCCGCCGGGGCGTCGGCCCGGGGAGCGTGAGCCACCACCCGGCGGGCGTGGCGCACGGGCCGCATCCGGGCGCGTACGAGGGCAGCATCGGGCATCCGCGGACCGACGAGCTGGCGGTGATGCTCGACACCACGCTGCCGCTGAGGACCACCGCCGCGGCGCTGGCGGTCGAGGACCCGGGGTACCAGGACAGCTTCATCCCGGCGGGGGAGTCGTCCTCGAAGTCTTGACCTGAACGCCCGTTCACGTCCAGCATCCGGCCGCATGAAGCCGCGCGCCTGGTCCAATCCGCCGAATCCCTTCGCCCCGACCGCGCTCGAGTACCTCGAGGAGGACCACCCGCGGGCCGCGGTGCACGTCTGGGACGACGCGACGAAGGGCATCCTGGCCACCAACGACAGCCCCGACATCGGCTTCCGCTTCAGCGTGAATCCCTACCGGGGCTGCATGCATGCCTGCGCCTACTGCTACGCGAGGCCGGGCCACGAGTACCTGGGCTTCGGCGCCGGCACCGACTTCGACACCCAGGTGGTGGTGAAGCGCCGTGCGCCCGAGCTGCTCCGCGAGGCGTTCTGGAAGCCGTCCTGGACGGGTGAGCTGGTGGTCTTCAGCGGGGTGACCGACTGCTACCAGCCGCTCGAGGCGTCGCTCCGGCTGACCCGCGGCTGCCTCGAGGTCTGCGCCGAGTTCCGGAACCCGGTGGGCATCATCACCAAGTCGCCGATCATCGAGCGCGACCTCGACGTGCTCCAGGACCTCGAGCGGAACGCGAGCCTGAGCGTGGCCATCAGCCTGCCCTTCCACGACCAGGAGGTCGCCCGCGCGCTCGAGCCGGGGGTCGCCACCCCGCGTCGGCGCCTCCAGATCGTCGAGCGGCTCGCCGCCGCGGGCATCCGGGTCGGGGTCAGCATCGCGCCCATCGTCCCCGGCCTCGACGAGGGCGTGTCGCGGGTCCTGGCGGACGCGGCCAGCGCCGGCGCCCGCTTCGCCGGCTACGTGCTCCTGCGCCTGCCCGGGTCGGTGCGGCCCGTCTTCGAGCAGCGGCTGCGCGAGGCCCTGCCGCTGCGCGCGGAGAAGGTGCTTCACCGCATCCAGGAGACCCGCGGCGGCAAGATGTACGACTCGACCTGGGGGCTCCGTCAGCGGGGCGAGGGCCAGTACGCCGAGGCCATCGCCGCGCTCTTCGCCGCGCAGGCCCGGAAGGTCGGCCTCGCGCCGCGCTGGCCGGACGAGACCCGGCCCGACACCTTCCGCGGCCCGGACCGTCCGGGGGACCAGCTCGCGCTGCTCTAGGGAGCCCTGGCGCGGGCGCTACCAGACCTCGCAGCGGTTCTGCGCCACCATCCGGTCGCCCGCCTTGCACCCGAAGGCCTGCTGGAACTGGGGCAGGTTGGAGAGCGGGCCGTCGATCCGGAACCGCGGCGGCGAGTGGGGATCCACCGTCGCCCGCCGGCGGGCCTCCTCCGGGCGGGTGTTGGTGCACCAGGCCTGGGCGGCACCGAGGAAGAACTGCTGCTCCGGGGTGAACCGGCTCGGAGGCGCGGCGCGCTCAGGGTGGGCCCTGGCATAGGCCTGCATCGCGGCGAAGGCGAGCTTGAGCCCGCCCAGGTCGGCCACGTTCTCCCCGAGCGTCAGCGCGCCGTTCACGTGAAGGTCGTCCACCGCCACGTAGCCGTCGAACTGCTTCTTCACGCACTCGGCTCGCTCCACGAAGGCCTTGCCCGACTCGGGGGTCCACCAGTCGGCGAGGTTCCCCTTGGCGTCGAACTGGCGGCCCTCGTCGTCGAACCCGTGGGTGAGCTCGTGGCCCACCACCATGCCCATCGAGCCGAAGTTGACCGCGTCGGTCGCCTCCTTGTTGAAGAACGGAGGCTGGAGGATGCCGGCCGGGAAGACGATCTCGTTGAGCGGCGGCTCGTAGTAGGCGTTCACCGTCGGCGGGGTCATGAGCCACAGTCCCCGGTCGAGCGGCTTGCCGATCTTCTTGAGATCGCGGGCGTTCTCGTGGGCCATCGACCGCATGCGGTTGCCGAGGAACGTCCCGCGGTCGGTGACCAGCCCGTCGTAGGTCTTCCACCTGTCGGGGTAGCCGATCTTGTCGAACACCGCCTTCGCCTTCTCCCGGGCACGGGCCTTGGTCGCCGCGTCCATCCAGGCGAGCGTGTCCAGATTCGCCTGGAACGCCTCCTCGATCTCGTTGACCATCGACTTGGTGACCTGCTTCCCGTCCGCTCCGAAGGTCTGGTTGATGAACGGGACCGCCAGCGCCTCGCCCAGCGCATGGTCGGTCGCGTCGACGCACTTCTTCCACCGAGGCTGGTCCTCCTTGGCTCCGGTGAGAAACTTGCTCTCGAAGGCGAACGCCGCGTCCTGGAACTGCCTGGGAAGCGCGACCACCTGGGAGGAGACCAGCCGCCAGGTCAGGTAGCTCCGGAGCTGCGACCGCGGAGCCTTCCGCACCAGCGTCCCCACCTCCGCGGCGAACGCGGGGTGGGTGACGTTCAGGGCCTGAACGCCTGGCGTTCCCACCGCGGCGAAGTAGTGCGCCCAGTCGAACCCGGCCGCGGTCCGCACCAGGCCCTTCGGGTCGGTGCGGTGGTAGACCTTGTTCGGGTCGCGGCGTGACACCCGGTCGAGGCTCGCCTGCGCGAGCTTGGTTTCGAGGTCCATCACCTGGTCGGCCTTCCTCGCCGCCGCCGCCGGAGCATCGCCGAGGAGCCCGAACATCTGCGCCACGTAGGCCCGGTAGCCCTCGCGGATCTCCTTCATCTTCGCGGAGTCGCTCAGGTAGTACTCGCGGTCGGGCAGCCCCAGCCCACCCTGGTCCACGATGCCGATGACCTGGGTCGCGTCCTTGGCGTCCTGGCCCGACCCGTACCCGAACAGCGCCCTGGCGCCGTCGTCGTGGAGCCGCGCCACCTCGGTCGCCACCTGCTTGGAGGTGGTGACCCGGTCGATTCGCCGGATCGCGGTGCGCAGCTCCGGCAGCGCGTTCTCCAGCTTCGACTCGTCCATGCACGTCGCGTAGAAGTCGCCGAGCTGCCTGGCGTACGGAGTTCCCTCGGGCGCCTTCCCCTCGGCGACCGCCTCGAGGATCTCCTTGAGGATCTGCTGGTTGCGCTCCTCGATGACGTTGAACCCGCGCCCCCACTTGCTCCGGTCCGGCGGGATGGGCGTCGCCTTGAGCCAGCCGCCGCAGGCGAACTGGTAGAAGTCGTCACAGGGGTTGACCGACGGGTCCATGGCCGCGGCGTCGAGCCCCGCGGGCATCGGCGGCGGGGTCGGAGCGACAGCCGCCTTCGGAGCGGGCGGGGACGGGGCGGGGGCGGGCGCGGAGGCGCAGCCCGCTGCGAGCAGGGCGAGGACGAGGAGACGCTTCACGGTGCCTGGGGCTCCTTGGAGGTTCGAAGGGCCCGGCACCCTAGCGGAAAATCGTCAGCCGCCGAGCAGCTTCCGCTTCAGATCTGCATCCACCGGGTCCGGGCCCAGCCACACCGAGAACAGCGCATCGGCGAAGTCCTTCCCCGGGATGACCGTCTCCTTCGCCACTCCGCCCATCACCACCCCCTTCTCGGGGACGTAGGTGAGCGAGAGCAGGTCGCCCTTCTTGAGGTCGGGGACGGCGGCGGCCAGCTGGTCCAGCCGGCCCTGGAGCGCCGGCATCTGGGCCTTGGACTGCTTCTCGAAGCCCTCGCGGATGGACTCGATGATCTTCTCCTTGCCCACGTCGCGGAGCAGGTGGAGGTCCATCCGCTTCGCCTGCTCGGACTTGATGAGGTTGGCCGCGTTGAAGGTGGGCTTCTCGGCGTAGAGCGCCCCCGCGTAGACGTCGAACATCCACTTGGTCCGGACGCCGCCGCCGATGAGCCGGAGGGTCTTCCCGTCCTGGGTGAGCGTGTCCGGGACCTGCGTCCCGTCGACGTCCTTCGCCGCCACCGGGAACGCCACCAGCGAGCACAGCAGCACGACCGCCACGCGCAAGGTTCCAGACATCGTCGTCCCCTCCTGTGAATGCAGCTCGAGTCTCAGCCGTTGGCCTTGGCGAACGACTCCATGAAGGACACCAGCGTGCGGATGTTCGTCCGGGCTCACCGCGTTGTAGGCGCTGACGCGGATGCCGCCGGCGCTCCGGTGCCCCTTCAGGCCCACCATCCGCTGCTTCTTGGCCTCGGCGACGAAGCGGTCGTCGAGCTCCTCGGTACGGGAGCCGGAAGACGATGTTCATCGTGCTCCGGGCCGGCCTTCTCCACCGGCGCCCGGTAGAAGCCGCTCATCCGGTCCAGCGCGCCGTAGAGGAGCTCGGCCTTCTCGGTGTTGCGGCGCTCCATCGCGGGCAGCCCGCCCTGCTCCTCGATCCAGGCCAGCACGTTCCGCATCAGGTAGATCCCGAAGGTGGGCGGCGTGTTGTAGAGCGAGTTGTTCTCCGCGAAGGTCGTGTAGCGGAGGATCTTCGGGATGTCCTTCCGCCCCTTGGCCATGAAGTCCTTCCGGATGATCACCACCGTCACGCCCGAGGGCCCCAGGTTCTTCTGCGCCCCGGCGTAGATCAGCCCGAAGCGCGAGACGTCGGTCGGACGCCAGAGGAAGTCGGACGACATGTCCGCCACCATCGGCACCGAGCCGACCTCCGGCCAGGCATGCCACTGCGTGCCGAAGATGGTGTTGTTGCTGGTGAGGTGGACGTAGGCCGCCTTGGGGTCGAGCTCGCAGCTCGGACTGCTTGGGGATGCGGGTGTAGCGCTTGTCCGGGTCGATGGTGGTCGCCGCCACGCGCGGGGTGCCGAGCAGCTTGGCCTCGTCGAGCGCCTTCTCGCTCCAGGTCCCGGTGAGGACGTAATCCGCCGAGCCGTCCTTCGGCAGGAAGTTCATCGGCACCATCGCGAACTGCAGCGACGCGCCGCCCTGGAGGAACAGCACTTGATGGGTGTCCGGGATGCCGAGGAGCCGGGTCAGGAGCGCGATGGCCTCGTCGTGGACGGCCTCGTACTCCTTGCCGCGGTGGCTGTGCTCGAGGATGGACATCCCCGAGCCCTTGAAGTCGATGAGCTCGTCCCGCGCGCGCTCCAGCGCCGGCAGCGGGAGGCCCGCCGGCCCCGCGTTGAAGTTGATGGCTCGCATGCCGGGCCTTCTACACCCCGCGGGCGGGGGGTAGAAGCACAGTGCGCATGGACCGGCCGCGGGTCTCGGCATTCCTCGGAGCGAGCCTGGACGGCTTCATCGCCGAGGCCGACGGCTCCCTGGGCTTCCTCAAGCCCTTCGAGCAGGAGGAGCACGGGTACGCGGCCTTCTACGCAGGGGTGGACACGCTCCTCATGGGCCGAAAGACCTACGAGACCGTGCTCGGCTTCGGCGCCTGGCCCTTCGAGGGCAAGCGGGTCGCCGTCCTGAGCCGGAGCCCGCGGACGTCCCGGTTCGGCGAGCGCTTCCTCTCCGGCGAGCCCAGGGAGGTGCTGGCCACGCTCGCGGCGGACGGCGCGCGCCACGTCTACGCCGACGGCGGCGAGGTGGTGACGCAGTTCCTCGAGGCGGGCTGCCTGGATGCGCTGGTGGTCTCGGTCGTTCCGGCCGTGTTGGGGACGGGCATCCGTCTGTTCGCCCGCAGCCCCGGCCAGCACCGGCTCACGCTGGAGTCGGCGCAGGCGTACGACTCGGGGCTGGTGCAGCTCCGTTACCGCGTCGCCGCTGGCTCGCGGAGCTGAACGAGCGAGGCGCGTCTCCAGCGCGCTTCACCGCGGCTGCGGGCACGACCACCTGGGTGGCGAGGTTCACGACACGAGATTGGCCCATCCAGGAAGCGGAAGTCGCCGGCCACCTCGGAGCCGGGGGATGGCAGGGCGTCGGCTAGAACGGATGCAGGAACAGACCCGAGCGCAGCTTCGGCTCGAACCAGGTCGACTTGGGCGGCATGATCTGCCCGGCGTCGCTGATGGTCAGTAGCTCCTGCATCGACGTGGGCCACAGCGCGAACGCCGCGCGGGCCTCGCCCCGGTCCACCCGGGCCTGCAGCTCACCCGTGCCCCGGATGCCGCCCACGAACTCGATGCGTGGGTCGCGCCGCGGGTCCTGGATGCCGAGGAGCGGGCCGAGCACCGCGTCCTGGAGGATGGAGACATCGAGCGCGCCGTGCGCGTCGGCCGGGATGGCGTCGGACCGGGTCACGAGCCGCCACCACCGGCCGTCGAGGTAGAGCCCGAAGCGGTGCGGACCCTCGGGCTCGGGCCGCGCCGACGGAGCGACGTCGAACCGGGCGCGAAGCCCCTCGAGCAGCGCGGCGCTCCCGCCCGGCCCGAGGTCCTTCACCAGCCGGTTGTAGGGGAGGATCTGCAGCGCCTGGTGCGAGAAGACCACCGCCAGGAACCACGCCGCCTCCCCTCCCCCCTGCCCTCGCCCACGGAGCAGCGCCTCGACCCGGGCGGCGGCCGCGCTCCGGTGATGTCCGTCGGCGATGTACAGCGTGTCCACCTCCGAGAGCGCCGACTCGATGGCCGCATTCTCGGACGGCGGCAGCACCCACACCGTGTGTTCCACGCCGTCGTCGCTGCGGAAGTGGACGTCCGGAGCGCCTCCGGCGCCGCGGCGAACGACCGCGTCCACCGACGGACGGGCCCGGTAGGCCAGAAAGACGGGCTCGTCGTTCGCGCGCAGCGCCTCGATGTGCCGGGTGCGGTCGTCCTCCTTGTCCGCCCGGGTCAGCTCGTGGCGCTTGATGTCCCCGCGTCCGTAGGCCTCCACGCTGGCGCAGGCCACGAGGCCCGTCTGCTCGTGGGTCCCCATCCTCTGCCGGTAGAGCGAGAAGCGGGGCGCGTCGTCGAGCAGGAGCCAGCCGTTCCGGCGGAACTCGTCCAGCGCCTGGCGCCCCTTCGCGTGCACCGCGTCCGAGTGCTCGTCCACCTCGGGCGGGAGGTCCACCTCGGGGCGGCTGATGCGGAAGAAGCTGTGCGCGTTCCCGGCGGCGAGCGCCCGTGCCTCGGACGAGCTCACGACGTCGTAGGGAGGCGAGGCGATGCTGGAGGCCAGCGCCGGCGGCGGCCTGAGGGCACGGAAGGGGGCGAGGAGTCGCATCGGCGGTCCCGGCGCTTCTAGCAGGCCGGGCGAGATTCCGGTCGCTTCCGAGAGGCTTCCACGCACCTCCAGTGACAGTCTTGCGAACGCGTCTCGTGCGCTGGCGGCGGCGCCTCGGCCGAGCACCCCCGGACCTCTCGCGATACCCCCTCCACGGTCGTGGCCAGGGCGAGGGCCCCTCCCGGGGTGGCAAGCGCCGGGGTACCGGCGTCGGCCACGGTCGCCGGGACCTCGCGGCCGCGCGCGTCCGCCGCCGCGCTGGCTCCGACTGGCGGCTCCTCGCTCCTCCTGCGTCTCAGTCACCTTCGGATGCCGGCCGGTAGAGCGACAACCGTTCGCCGGTCGATTCACCCGGGAGCGGGCGGAGGACGACGACATCGGGCTCGGCGAGGACCAGCGCCGTCCCGTACGCGACGAGGCTCGCCGGGGGCGGTCCCGTCTCGACGTCCGGCCGGCCGACGAGCACCGGCCGGCCGCTCCGGAGCGAGGCCGCCCAGTCCGGACGGCGGTTCCACTCCCCCTCCCGGGGGACCGGGATGACCGTCCACGGCGGCAGCAGCGCCGCCAGGGCATAGGTCCACCAGTAGCCACCGACGTACACCGCGCCCGGGAAGCGCCGGCCAATCTCCTCCGCGGCGGGGCGGAGCACCGACTCGCGCGGGTCGGGGCCGGCGCGCGGGACGCCGAGCACCAACGCCGCCAGGGCCAGCGCCGCGAGGACGCCCGCGCCTGCCTGGGGCCGGCGCCGCTCGACCAGGGCCCGGACCAAGAGCCCGGCGGCGACGGAGACGCCGAGCACCGCAAGCGCCAGACCCACCCCGAGGTAGCGAGGGGCGTACGCGTTGTCCCGCACGTGCCGCACGGCCACCACGACGAGCAAGGACGTCGCGCAGCCCGCCCCGGCCCCGACGACCGTGCCGCGCCCGGAGTCCCATGGACGGGCGCGCCCGGCCACCAGCGCCACCGCCGCGCAGGCCAGCGCCGCGACCAGCCACGGCACGGCCTCCACGCTCCAGGCGACCCTGGCGACCTGTCCGAGATTCTCGACCAGGTGCCCGGCGTCGAGGCGTGCCGGGGTGCGGACGTCACGCCAGCCGCGAGCCCGGATCGCCGCGTGCCAGGCGGTGCGCACCCC
This sequence comes from uncultured delta proteobacterium, assembly GCA_963776345.1. GTDB lineage: Bacteria > Myxococcota > Myxococcia > Myxococcales > Myxococcaceae > RPRB01. The sequence continues at coordinate 46,326 of CAVZMH010000013.1, forward strand.
CCACTCGACGAGCGCGCCACCGAACGCGGGGACCACCAGCAGCGCCCGCCGTCGGCCGGGAGCGCGGGCTCCGGCGCCCTCGAGGAGGCCGAGCATGAGCAAGAGCGGCGCGCTCACCAGCGAGGTCCAGCTCGCGAGGGCCGCCGCCACCGCAGCGAGCGCAAGCCAGCCGCCCGCGCGCTCGCCCCGGGACGCCCGGCGCAGGCCCCACCAGGCCCAGAGCAGGGCCGGAAGCTGCCAACCATCCACGGTGCCGAGGTCCGTCAGCACGCTCCCCAGAAGCGGGTTCAGCGCTGGCAGGAGCAGGAGCCCGGCGCCCGCCACCACCCCGGCGCGCCCGGCGAGCGCGATCCACGGCCACAGCGCGGCGGTCATCCAGAGCGTCCGGAGCACGTGCATCGCATGCGGCGTCCAGGCCCGGCCCACCAGCGCGCCACCGGCCCGGGCGAGCAGGAACGGCCAGCTCCCGAACCGGTCCTGTCCCCAGAAGAGCCAGTCCACCGGGGCGCCGGTGGCGAGGTTGGACATCAGCACCGGGATGGCACTGTCGGAGTTGTAGAGCCCCTCGGGCGGGACCGGGCCGAGGAAGGGCAGCGTGCGCCACAGGACGACCGCCCCCATCGCCCCGAGCACGAGAGCCATTGTCGTCCGCTCCGAAGTCAGCGAAAAGCGCGCGCGCACGTGGATCCGGCCCTGTTTCTACACCGGCCGCCGGCGCGAAACGCCGGCTCGGCCCTCGCACCGGTCCTGGCGGCCGCCGTGTCGCTGCTCCTGGCCCACCACGCCGTGGTGGCGAGCGGGCTGCGCCAGGTCCCGGGCGATGCGGGCGACGTGCGCTTCGTGCACTTCTGCATCGAGCACACCTGGGCCTGGCTGGCCGGGCACCCGCTGCACCGGCGCTTCTGGGATCTCCCCTTCTACTTCCCGGCCCCCGACGTCGGGGCGTACAGCGACGTGCTCCTCGGGGTCGCCCCGCCCTACTGGGTGCTGCGCGCGCTGGGAGCAGGCCCGGACCGGGCGTATGCGCTGTGGCTCCTCTGCACCACCGCGCTGAACGCGGCGGTGGCCACCTGGTTCCTCCGGAGCGCGCTCGGGGTGGGAGGGCTCGCGGCCGGGGCCGGCGCGGTCCTCGTCGCCGCGGGCGCGCCGCGCATCCACGTGCTGAACCACCCCCAGCTCGTGGGCTCGTACTGGTTGCTCGCGGTGCTCGGATTGCTCGTGCAGGCGCTGCGGGCGCCTGGAACCCGCCGGGCGCGCCTGGCGTGGGTGGGGGCCGGCCTCGGCTTCGCCGCCCAGGCCTGGTCGAGCTACTACCTCTGGTGGTTCCTCGCGCTCGCGCTCCTGGTGGCCACCCTGGCGGCGCTCGGGGAGCCGAGCACCCGCGCCGCCTTGCGCGAGGCCCTGCGCCAGGACGGCACGGCGATCGCCGCGGCGGCGGTGCTCTCGGGCCTGCTGCTCTTCCCGCTGCTCCGCGCCTGGTGGAGCGTGGCCCAGGTGGTCGGGGTCCGCGAGGTGCAGGCCGTCTTCCTCGCCCGCGGCCAGACGTGGCTGAACCCCGGTCCGGACAGCTGGTGGTACGGCGGACTCGTCCGGCGGCTGGCGGGGCTGCGGAGCCAGACGGGCGAGCAACAGATGGGCGTGGGGCTCCTCGCGCCGGCGGTGGCCCTGGTCGGCCTCTGGCGCGCGCGGCACCGCGGCGGCGTGGTGGTGCTCGCGGCGACCACCCTGGCGCTGGTGGTGCTCGCAACCCAGCTGGGGCCGTGGCGCGCGGTCTCGCCCTGGAGCGCGGTCTCGGCGCTGGTCCCCGGGGCGGCGGCGATCCGCGCCGTCCCGCGACTCGGTCTCCTGGTGCTCGTGGCCTGGGCGGCGGGGCTGGCGCTCGCGATCGACGCCGCGCGCCGGCGAAACACGGGCGCCGCGGCGGTGCTCGGCGCGCTGTGCCTGGTCGAGCAGGGCGTGTCGTTCGCGCACTTCACGCCCGCGGTGGAACGGGCGCGCGTGGACCAGGTGGCGGCCGGGGTCTCGCCCGGGTGCACCGCCTTCGTCTACACCCCTGCCGCGGAGGGCTTCCCGGCCTGGAGGAGCCAGATCGACGCCCTCTGGGCCACCAATGTCGCCGGCGTGCCCACGTTGAACGGCTACTCCGGCAACTCCCCGCCGGGGTGGATGCTCGAAGACTGCCTGGTGCGGAGCCCCGCGGACCGGACGCGGCTGGACGCGGCGGTGGCGGCCTGGGTGCAGCGATGGGGCTTGCCGCAGCCGGTCTGCCGGATCCAATGAAGGAGCGCCGAGCCCTACCGTGGCGGCGGCTGTGCCCTCTGTAAATTTTCGACGCAAGGCGCCGTAACCGCGCGCCGTCTCTGCAGATTCGTTTGTAAATTTGGCTGACCACTGCTACAGCCAGAGGCCGGGCCCCCTTCGCCCCGAATGAACGAGAGCAGCCTCAACGCCAGCGTCGGCCTCAAGCTCCGGACGCTCCGCCTCCAGCGCCACGTGAAGCAGGCGGACGCCGCCCGCGACCTCGGGGTGTCCCCGGCCTATCTGAACCTCATCGAGAAGGGGAAGCGGGTGATGCCCTTCCCCCTCCTGTGGAAGGCGCTCCGCTACTTCGACCAGGACCCCGAGCAGTTCATGGGCTCGCTCGGCCAGGGCCCGGTCGACGAGACGCTGGCCAAGCTCCTCGACGAGCCGCTGCTCAAGTCGCTGGAGATCGACCCCGAGGATCTGCAGCACCTCTCCGCCGAGCCGAAGCTGGCCGGAACCGTGGCCGCCCTCTTCAACCTCTACAAGAACACCCGGACCCAGCTGGAGAAGCTCACCACCCAGCAGACCTCCGGCACCGGGCCCGCGGGGGCCACGACCGGCGGGGCCGAGGTCCCGCTCGACTACTCGCCATTCGACGAGGTGTCGGACTTCCTCCAGGCCAAGCGCAACTGGTTCCCCGAGCTCGAGGAGGAGGCCGAGCGGCTCCGCCGGGACCTGGCGCTGGAGCGGCAGGTCACCGCGCAGCAGCTGGTGGAGCTCCTCGGCGACCGCTTCGGCTACCGGGTGGAGCTCGCGCCCGGACCGGCGGGCAGCTCCGTCGTCCGCCGACTCGACCTCGAGCGGCAGGTGCTCACCCTGTCGCCCAGCCTCACCGAGCAGCCGCTCAAGTTCCAGCTGGCCACGTCGATCGGTCTGCTGCTGATGGACCGTGACAAGCTCCTCGAATCCATCCTCGGCGGCACCCGGACCCGCCACGCCGAGACGCCGAAGCTCATCAAGGTCAACCTGGCCAACTACTTCGCCGGCGCGCTGCTCCTCAGCTACGGCGACTTCTTCCGCGAGGTGCAGCGCACCCGCTACGACGTGGAGCTCTTGAGCCAGGTGTTCGGCACCACCTACGAGACGGTGGCCCACCGCCTCTGCAACCTGAGCGACCCCAAGCAGCTCGGCGTACCGTTCCACTTCCTGCGCTCGGACGTCGCCGGCAACATCAGCAAGCGCTACAGCGGGACGGGGCTCAAGTTCGCCTCCGGCGGCTCGTGCGGGAAGTGGGCGGTGCACCTCGCCTTCCTCAACCCGTCGCAGCTCACCCGGCAGTACTCGATGATGCCAGACGGGACGACGTACTTCTGCTTCGCCAAGGTGCAGCTCCAGCCCATCGGCGGGTCCATCGTGCACGGGACGGCGTACAGCATCGGGCTGGGGACGCACGCCGAGAACGCGCAGTTCCTGGCCTACGGTCTGCCCACCACCGACCTCCGACGGGACGCGGTCCCCACGGGCATCAGCTGCCGCTTCTGCGAGCGGACCGACTGCAACCAGCGCGCGGCCGCCAGCTACCGCTTCGCCTTCTCCTTCGACGAGTACACCAAGAAGGACTGCTTCTTCTCCCCGCTCCTGGTGCACGAGGCCGGCAAGGACGCCGGCTCGCGGCGACGCCGCGACGGCGACTGACCCCCATGCCCGAGACCTCCGCCCCTCGATTCGCCCTGGCGTCCGGGGCCTCCGTCGGCACCCGAGCCGACGTGCTGGTGCTCTTCGCCGACGAGTCACCGCGCCGGGACGGGCCGGTGGCCGCGGTCGACCGCGCCCTGGCCGGACAGCTGCTCCGCGCCGCCGCCGAGGAGGGGTTTCGCGGCAAGCCGGACCAGACCTTCGTGCTCCACACGCATCGGCGGCTGCCCGCGGCGCGGGTGGTGCTCGTCGGGACCGGCCCGCGTGACAAGACCGACGCCGAGTCTCTCCGCCAGGCGGCCGGGCGGGGAGTGAAGGCGGCGCAGCGGGTTCGGGCGCGCTCGGTGGCCATCGCCGTCCCGGGAGATCCGGCTCAGACGCTCGGCCCTGTCGCCGAGGGCGCAGCGCTCGGCGCGTACCGCTTCGACCGCTACCGGACCGATGGGCGCGACGAGCGGGTCGAGCTGGAGTCGGTCCGCCTCCTGCTCCCCGACGGCGCGGCGCGGTCGCGGGCGCTCGGGCAGACGCTGGCCCGGGTGCTCCACGTCGCCGAGGCGGCGAACTTCGCCCGCACCCTGGTGAACGAGCCGGCGGGCCACCTCACCCCCGAGACGCTGGCCGAGGAGGCTACGCGCGCGGGCAAGGCGCACGGGCTCGAGGTCCGGGTGAGCGGGCCGCGGGAGCTGAAGAAGCTCCGGATGGGGATGTTCTCCGCCGTCGGCCAGGGGAGCCACAACACGCCTCGGCTGATCGAGGTCATCTACCGGCCGAAGAAGGCCTCGGCGGCCAGGGCGCGCCCGGTGGCGCTGGTGGGCAAGGCCATCACCTTCGACTCCGGCGGCCTCTCGCTGAAGACGGCCGAGAACATGGCGGACATGAAGACCGACATGGCCGGGAGCGCCGCGGTGCTCGGGGCGGTGCAGGTGGCCGCCGAGCTCGAGCCGCCGTTCCCGGTGCACGGGTACCTGGGTGCGGCGGAGAACATGCCCAGCGGCACCGCGTACCGCCCCGGCGACATCCTGGTCTCCCGCGTGGGGAAGACGGTGGAGGTGACCAACACCGATGCCGAGGGCCGGCTGGTCCTGGGGGACGTCCTGGCCTACGCCGTGGAGGAGAAGCCGCGGGCGGTCATCGACATCGCCACCTTGACCGGCGCCTGCGTGGTGGCGCTGGGCAACTGGGTGGGCGGGCTCTTCTCCACGAGCGATGCGCTGGCGAACGAGCTGCTGGGGGCAGCGGCCCGGGCCGGCGAGTCGTTCTGGCGGCTGCCCCTGGTCGAGCTCCAGAGGGAGACGCTCCGCTCCGACGTCGCGGACATGAAGAACCTCGGCGAGCGCTGGGGCGGGGCGATCAGCGCGGCCATGTTCCTCCGCGAGTTCGTGGGCGACACGCCCTGGGCGCACCTGGACATCGCCGGGCCGTCGCAGGCGCCACGCGAGCGCGGATACCTCGCCAAGGGCGCCACCGGTGTCGGCGTGCGCACCCTGGCGGAGTTCCTCGCACAGCGTGCGCGGAACGGCGACTGATCCGCAGATCCGCTCCCTTGAGTGCGCCTCGCGGGGCGCGCCTAGATGGCGCGGTTGAAGCGCCTCGTCCTCGCCCTCCTCGCCTCCGCCGCGCTCTTGGCCTGCACGGCGCACGAGCGCGAGGTCGTCCGACCGGGCCCGCCGTGCCCCGGTGGCCTCTGGGTCCCGGGGCACTACGGGAGCAACGGGCTCTGGCACCCCGGCAACTGGCGCTGCACCGGCCTGGCCGAGGAAGACGTCGTGGTCTTCAATCCCTGAGCGGCACCGCCAGGCCCTCGCGCCGCTCTCCGAGCCACGACCAGCGTTGCCTCGGTCCGTCGATGAGCCGCTCGCGCGACGTGGGTCGCCCGAAGCGCGCCCGGTCCGCGCGGGTGAAGGGTCGCAGCAGCGCGTCGAGCCCCTGGACCTGGAAGCCGAGCGCGCTGCGCCAGCGGGAATCGTCGGGCCGGGGCTCTTCGAGCTGGCGCCCGATGCTGTCCACCAGCATCTCCTTGAGGACCAGCGTCTCGGGCGTCACCTGGCGGAGGCAGATGCCGTACTCGCCGGAGAGGTAGTCTTCCCAGTCCGCTTCCCGGGTGTTGGGCCCGAAGCCGACCATCCTCGCGGCGAGCTCCGTCCTCCGCGCGAAGTGGTGCGAAAGGGCCTCGATCCCGCCGGCGGAGCGCAACAGCGAGAGCAGCTCTGCGGGGAACATCGGCACGCCGTCGGGCAGCAGGTATGCGGGGCGTGGCAGCCGCCCGGTCTCGATCCAGTCCTGGAGCCGCCTGAGGTCGACGCCCTCGCGGTGGGCGACCTCCTCGAGAGGGACGTAGCCGGCGCAGACGTACCGGAGGTCGTCGCCCTGCAGCACGGGGTGCGGACGATGGGGAACGAGTCGCGACATGGCCGGCAACCTAGGTGGGCCGCCGGCGCCGATGCTTCGGAGCGGACCGAACGATTCCGCCGCCGCCCTGGAGCGTTCCGGAAAAGCGCCGCCACGGCCGACGCGGTCATGCTCGGCTGGCCGGTCTCGGCCCGAGCCCCGGACGCGTCGAGCGAGAACGCGCTCAGCCCAGCGCCGCGGCGACCTCGTCGTGCAGCGCCTTCGCCGCAGCCGCCGGGTCCGCCGCGCCGTGCAGAGGCCGGCCGACGACCAGCAGGCTCGAGCCCGCGGCGATGGCCGCCGCCGGCGTCTCCACCCGGGCCTGGTCTCCCGTCGACGCGCCCGCCGGACGGATTCCCGGGGTGCAGAGGAAGAGGCCGGCATGATGCGCGCGCAGCGCGCCCGCCTCCTGCGCGGAGCAGACCAGCCCGCCCGCGCCGGACCTGACCGCGACCTCGGCCAGGCGCCCGGCCATCGCCGCGGCGGAAGGACCGAACCCGAGCGACGCCACCTCGGCGTCGCCGAGCGAGGTGAGCGCGGTCACCGCGAGGATCCGTGGTGGCGAGACGCCCGCCCGCTCCGCACCGCGCGCGGCGCCCCGCACCGCGGCCCGGAGCATCTGCTCGCCACCCGAGCCGTGCACCGTGAGGTAGGCCGCCCCGAGCGCCCCGGCCGCCGCGGCGGCGTTCTCCACGGTGTTGGGGATGTCGTGCAGCTTGAGATCCAGGAACACCGCCGCGCCCTGCGAGCGGAAGGCGCGGACCGCCGCCGGGCCGTGCTCGACGAAGAGCGACAGCCCGACCTTCACCACCCCCACCGCGGGGCTGAGCAGCGGCCACAGGCGGAGCGCGTCGTCGAGCGGCACGTCCGCCGCCCAGGCGATGCGCTCCCGGGCCCTGCTCACTTCGAGGCCAGCTCCCCGTCGATGACCTTCTTGAACTCGTCGATGGGCTGGGCGCCGTTGAGGAAGATGCCGTTGATGAAGAAGGCCGGCGTGCCCCCCACCCCGGCCTGGAGGCCGGCCTGCTGGTCGGCGTCGACGGCCTTCTTCTTGTCGCCGGAGTCCAGGCACTGACCGAACTTCTGCGAGTCGATCCCCACCTCGGTGGCGTGCGCCTTGAGGTCGGTCGGCTCGAGCTTCTTCTGATTCTTGAAGAGCACGTCGTGGTACTCCCAGAACTTCCCCTGGTCCGCCGCGCACAGCGACGCCTCGGCGGCCTTCGCCGCGTGGGGGTGGAAGCTCAGCGGGAACTGCCGGTAGACCAGCCGCACCTTGCCGGCGTAGGTGCTCATCACCTGCTCCACCGTGTCGTGGGCGGCGCCGCAGTACGGGCACTCGAAGTCCGAGAACTCCACGATGGTGATCGGCGCGTCCTTCGGTCCGCGCGCGGGGCCCTCCGCGGCCACCTGCACCCGCGGCTGGGGCAGGTCGATCTTGAGGTTGGCCTGCTTCTGGAGCTCCTGGACCACCTTCTGCATCTGGGTCTGCCGCTGCTGGTTCACCAGCGCCTGGGCGATGCGGTCCTTCAGGGACTCGAAGGTCGCGTCGGGGGGAATCTGCCCGCCGCTCTTCAGCCGCTCGTAGAACTGCCGCTCCTGCGCCTCGGTGGGCGGCTGGACCGGCGCCTCGTCGATGCGCTTGCGGATGTAGTCCTGGTCGGAGAGGTTGGCCTTCGCCGCCTCGGCCTTGACGATGCGCTCCATCGCCATCTGCTCCAGGACCTGGCGCTTGGTCTGGAACATCTTGTTCTCCAGCTCGGCGAGCTGCGGCCGGGCCTCCTTCTCCAGCTCACCGGCGGTGACCTTGCCGCCGTTGAAGGTGGCCACCACCCGGTCGGGCGCGGTGGAGCCGGAGGTGGAGGAGGCCGTGCTGGCCTGCTTGGAGCAGGCGCAGGCCAGCAGGAAGGCGGCGAGCGCCGCGGGGGCGATGGACCGGGAAACGTTCATGGGGAGGCGCACCTTTCCAGCAATGGACATTGCGGCGCAAGCCCGAGGAGCGTCGTGAACCCGGGAGGGGCCGGGGGTCTTCCCACCGGCCACGAGCGCCCTGCCCAAGGCTCAGATCGACTCGAGCGCCAGCGCGAAGTCCGGCAGCCGGAGGTCCAGCCGCTCGAGCTCGCGCCGCCGCGCACGGACGATCGAATAGGACGAGGCGTCCGCCAGGACCCGGCTGACGAGCCGGTGGTGCAGCGCGTGGCCGCTCTTCTTGACCTTGAGGTGCCCGATGACCGGATGCCCGAAGAGGGCCAGGTCGCCGAGCGCGTCCAGGGTCTTGTGGCGCACGAACTCGTCCGGGAAGCGCAGCCCCTCGGGGTTCAGGATGCTGAACTCGTCGACGACGATCGCGTTCTCCAGCGAGCCGCCGCGGGCGAGCCCCGCCGACTTGAGCCGCTCCACGTCCTTGAGGAAGCCGAAGGTCCGGGCCCGGGCGAGCTCGCGGCTGAAGGCGCTCGCGGAGAAGTCGATGGAGAGGGACTGCCCGGGCACCAGCGGGTGGTGGAAGTCGATGGCGCAGTCGATGCGGAGCCGGTCGGAAGGGGCGAGCGAGGCCTCGCGGTCCCCGTCCCGGAGCACCACCGGCCGCTTGACGACCACGAAGGACTTGGGCTCCTCGAGGATGCGGATGCCCGCGGAGCGAACCAGGTAGAGGAAGGGGGCGGAGCTCCCGTCGAGGATGGGCACCTCGGGACCGTCCAGCTCGACGCGGAGGTTGTCGATGCCGAGCCCGCTCAGCGCGGCGAGCAGGTGCTCCACCGTGCTCACCCGCGCCGCGCCGTTGCCCAGGCTGGTGGCCAGGGCGGTGTCCACCACGAAGGGCGCGGTGGCCGGGATGCCGCGGGAGCCGGGCAGATCCATGCGGTGGAAGACGATGCCGTGGTCCGCCGGCGCCGGCCGCAGGGTGAGGGTGACCTGGGCGCCCGTGTGCAGCCCGACTCCCCGGGTGGCGACGGGTTTCTCCAGGGTCCGCTGGTGGAACGATGCGTCGCTCATGGCTCCCGGGTCACGAACACCGACCTGCGCCTCGAAGTTGTGCACGGCTGGCGACTCCCCCCCGCATGCCGCAACGTGACAACGCCCGCAATTCTTAATCGACAGGTCGACGGCCGCGCAACTATCCGTCCTGTGAGACTTTTCTGCTGTCCTGCCGCGGCCAGGTACTTTTCTACACTTGCTGGAAGCGCCCCAGCACCGCCTTCGCGTGGGCCTCGTCGAACCGGCGACCGGCCACGTCGGAGCGGCGTCCCACGGAGACGAAGCAGCTCTCGGCCGCCTCGGCGAAGGCGCGGCATTCCTCGGCGAGCCGGGCGCGGGCCATGGGCCCGGCCGGAATCGCGCCTGCCTCGCGGAGGATGGCGGCGAACTGGTCGAACACCTGGAGGTCCCCGTACCGGAGCAGCTGGTAGCTGACGTCCTGGAAGTACGAGAGGAATGCGCCCAGCGCGGCGAGCCCCTGGACCGCCTGCTCGCTGCCGGAGGTGAGGGCCTCGTCGGCCGCGCGGGCGAGCTGGGCGAAGACCCAGAGGTCGTTCCGGAGCCGCTGGGCGAGGATGACCGGCGAGACCAGGCGGCCGAAGCTCTCGTCCGCCGGGAGCCGGGCCTCGACCGCGCCGGCGAGACGGACCACCTGCGCCTTGAGCTGCTCGGCGGCCGCAGACCCGATGTCGAGCACGCGCTGCGGGTCGTCCGCCTCCTGGCGCAGCCGCCGGCCGATCTCCTCCGCCAGCCGAGCGAGATCGCGGGAGACCTTGAGCGCCGCGCCCTGGTGCCGTCGGAGCGCCACCCTCGGCGCGAGCTCGGTGCGAAGGTAGCCCACGAGGGTGAGCGCCTCGCTGCGCACCAGCCCCAGCACCACCCGCGCCCGCCGCTCGACCCCTTTCGGGGTGGCGCGCACGTAGCCGAGGTAGTGCAGGAGCCGGAACAGGCCGAGGAACACCGTGGTGAAGAGCCGCCGCTCCGGGTCGCCGAGCTTCCGGAGCGCGTCCAGCACCGGCACCGACTTCACCCGGTCGAACTCGAGGCAGAACTCGAGCGGACGGAAGGGGCGGAAGTACTGGTTGTGGAGGACGGCCCGGAGGACGAGGTTCCCCACCTCGTGGAAGACGCGGAAGCTCACCGTCTCCAGCTTGAGGAGCGAGTCGACCACCGTGCGGAGCGACTCGAAGCTCTGCCGGAGGAGGAAGAGGCTCTCCGGGGGCGTGTCCTCCTCCAGCTCCTCGTCGAGGAGCGCGCGGCGGGCGCGGTCGTCCACCAGCTGGTTCCGCACGTAGCGGCGGAACATCATCCGCTGGTCCTCGCCCGGGTCGAGCAGCCGGCGGGCGAGCTTGATGGCCTGCCCCAGCGCGTCGCGGACGTCGCGCAGCTCGTCGGAGAAGTCGCGGGTGACGACCGGACGGGCCACCGAGTCGATGGGCAGGTTGTGGAGCTTGAAGTACCGCTCCATGCCCCGGAGCAGCATCTCGAACTCGAAGAGCCGCTCCTCCCGCCCCTCCACCCGGCAGCTCCGGAGCCAGCGTTCGCGCTCTGCCGAGAGGCCCGGGTGGGGCTGGCTGTCTCGGACCAGGTCGTGGAAGTAGTCGCGCGCGAGCCGCACCTCGCCGCCCGGGCCGATGCGCGGGAGCGGGATGGCAGGCGAGCGGGGGTCGGCCGGCGCGGTCAGAAGAGGGCCCCCTGAGAGTCCGCCGGCGGCGGCTTGTCGAAGTACCTCCAGCAGCGGGCGGTGGCCACCCGGCCCCGGGGCGTCCGGTGGAGGAACCCCTCCTGCATCAGGAACGGCTCGTAGACGTCCTCCACCGTGTCGCGCTGCTCGCCCACGCTCGCGGCGATGGTGTCCAGGCCCACCGGACCCCCGCCGAACTTCTCGAGGATGGTGAGGAGGATCTTCCGGTCCATCGGGTCGAGCCCGCTCCGGTCGACCTCCAGCCGCTCCAGGGCCCGCGCGGCGACCTCGCGCCCCACCCGCCGCACCCCGGCGACCTCGGCGAAGTCGCGGATGCGCCGGAGCAGCCGGTTGGCGATGCGGGGCGTGCCCCGGGAGCGGGTGGCGATCTCCCGCGCGCCGTCCTCGGCCAGCTGCACGCCGAGGATGCCCGCGCTCCGGGCGAGGATGGTCTCGAGGTCCGCCGGGGCGTAGTAGTCGAGCCGCTCCTGGATCTGGAACCGGTCGCGCAGCGGCGAGGTGAGGAGGCCGGTGCGCGTGGTCGCCCCCACCAGGGTGAAGGGCGGCAGGTCGATCTTCATCGCCCGGGCCGCGGGCCCGGAGTCGATGGTGATGTCCAGCCGGAAGTCCTCCATCGCCGGGTAGAGGTACTCCTCGACCGGCGCGGGCAGCCGGTGGATCTCGTCGATGAAGAGGAAGTCCCGCGGCTGGAGGTTGATGAGCAGCCCGGTCAGGTCTCCCTTCCGCTCCAGCGCGGGCCCGGAGGTGACGTGCAGCCCGACGCCCAGCTCGGCGGCGAGGATGTGCGCCAGCGAGGTCTTCCCCAGTCCCGGCGGCCCGGAGAAGAGGCAGTGGTCCAGCGCGTCGCCCCGCGCCCGCGCGGCGGCCACGTAGACCTTGAGCTTCTCCACGACGGTGGATTGCCCCACGTACTGCTCGAAGTTCCGCGGACGGAGCGAGGCCTCCACGCGCTTCTCGTCGGGGCTGGCGACTTCGGGAGGCACGCGGGACATGGCGGAAACGACCGGACCTCCGGAGGGTACCACCGGCTACGGCGCCGTGCTCAGGCTGCGGAGCGCCTCCCGGAGGAGCGCCTCGAGCTCCGCCGCGCCGAGCTTGTCCAGCGCCGCCTCGGCCGCGGCCTCGGCCTGCGCCGGTCGGTAGCCGAGGTTCGCCAGCGCCGAGACCAGGTCCGCGCGGGCGCCCCCGGCCCGCGGCCCGTCGGCCGGTGCGGACGCCGCGCGCGGCAGCACCTTCACCTTGTCCTTGAGCTCGAGGACCAGCCGCTCGGCGGTCTTCTTCCCCACCCCGTGGATGCGGGTCAGCCGCGCCACCTCGCCGCGCTCGAGGGCGACCACCAGCTCGTCCACCTCGAGCCCGGAGAGCACGGTCATCGCCAGCCGCGGGCCCACGTGGGAGACCGAGGTGAGGAGGGTGAACATCGCCTCCTCCACCGGGGTGAGGAACCCGTACAGCTCGAGGGCGTCCTCGCGGACCACCGTCCGCACGCGCACCCGCACCGGCTCGCCGGCACGAGGGAGCCGGGCCAGGGTGAGCACCGAGAAAGCCACCCGGTACCCCACGCCGGCGACCTCGATGATCGCCTCGTCCGCGGACTTCTCGAGCACGGTGCCGTGCAGGCCGGCGATCACGCGCCGGACCTGGCCGGCCGGGTCACCGCCGGACGGAGCCTGGCGCTGAGGTCCGGGGCGGGACGACGGGCGCGCCGGAGGGTGAGGGGCGACCCCGCGCGGTGCAGGTGGCAGACGGCGACGGCCAGAGCGTCGGTCGCGTCCGCCCGGGGCGTGTCGGTCAACCCGAGGAACGCCGAGACGGCACGGGAGACGGCCTCCTTCGCCCCCGCCCCGCCCACGCCGATGGCGCGCTTCACCAGGGCCGGCGCGTACTCGAAGACGGGGAGGCCGGCCCGGGCGGCGACCAGCAGCGCCACCCCGCGGGCCTGGCCGAGGACCAGCGCGCTCCGGGCGTTCCTGAAGGTGAAGACGCCCTCCACCGCGACCGCGGCTGGCGCGTGGCGGAGCAGCGTCTCGGACAGCCGGGCGAAGAGCTCCACCAGCCGGAGCTCGAGCGGCGCGGAGCCGTCCAGGCGCAGGATGCCGTGGGCCACGTGCCCCACCCCGCTCCCTCTCGGCTCGACGACGCCCCACCCCACCACCCGGCTTCCGGGGTCGATGCCGAGGACGCGCGTCGGACCGAGCACGGAACGGATGTGTAGCACTACGCCCCCATCTGCTCCAGTTCGGGATCGGGGATGTCGGCGTTGGCCCAGACGTTCTGCACGTCGTCGTTGTCCTCGAGCAGTTCGAGGAGCTTCACCACCTTCTTCGCCGCCTCGCCGTCGACCTTCACCGTGTTCTGCGGGAGGTAGACCCAGCGCTGCTCGCCGAGGTGCAGGCCCGACTTCTCCAGGGCCCCCGAGATCTGGTGGAGCAGCGCGGGATCGGTTCGCACCTCGAAGCCCTCGGTGCCCTGGGCCACCACGTCGTCGGCGCCGGCCTCGAGCGCAGCCTCCATCACCGTGTCCTCGCTCGGACCCGGCTTCACCACGATGCTGCCCTTCCTCTGGAAGTTCCAGGCCACCGCGCCCTCGGCGGCGAGGTTGCCCCCGCCCTTGCTGAAGGTCGCCCGGACGTCGCCGGCGGTGCGGTGGCGGTTGTCGGTCAGGCACTCGACGAGCACCGCCACCCCGCCCGGGCCGTACCCCTCGTAGGTGACCTCGTCGTAGTGCACGCCCTCGAGCTCGCCGGTCCCCTTCTTCACCGCCCGGGTGATGTTGTCCCCGGGCATGTTGGCCTCGCGCGCGGCCAGCATCGCCGATCGGAGCCGGGCGTTGCCCGCCGGATCGCCTCCGCCGAGGCGCGCGGCGACGGTGATCTCCTTGATGAGCTTGGTGAAGAGCTTCCCCTTGCTCGCGCCCATCGCCTCCTTCTGGCGCTTGATCTTCGTCCAACGGTTGTGACCGGACATGGCCCTCGCCCTAGGGAATGGACGAGAGCAGCGCCCGCGCCTCGTCCGCCCGGGGGCCCGAGGGCTCCAGGGACAGCACCCGCTCGAGCGCCGACCGGGCCTGCTGCGCCCGCCCACCCCGGAGTTGGATCCGGGCGAGGAGCAGGTGGGCCCGGGCGTCCGACGGGTCGATGGCTGCCGCTCTCATCGCGGCCTCTTCTGCCCCGGCGTCGTCTCGGGCGTCAATGCGCTCCGTCGCCCGGGCCACCAGCCGGTCCACCTCGTTCTCCACCACGGGCCCCGCCGGAGCGGCGTGGACTCCGGCAGGAGGCCGGGGCGGCGCGGCGGTCCGCACCCAGAGGGTGGTCGCGAGGAAGGCTGCGATCACCACCCCGAGTCCGGCGAGCCGGCAACAGCCGCCGCCAGCGCCGGAGGGTGGCGGCGGAGTGGGCGAGCGCCACCTGGCGGGCAGCGACGGCGAGCGGCGACTCCTCGCCCGCCTCGAGCGCCACCGGCACGCTCGGCGGCGTGGGCGGCCGGTGCAGGGGGGGCGGAGCCGAGGCCGCTGCCGTGGTGCGCGGCGCGGCAGCGACGGCCGCCGGAGTCTCCAACCGCGGCGAGGACGGGGGGAGCGGCTCGAGGCCGAGGGGGACCGCGCGCATCGCCCGCTCGATCTCCCCGACCCCCGACGGGCTCCCCCATCCGGTGACGCCGGGGAGCTCGGGCGCCGCAGGGCCAGTGAGCGTCGGCTCGCTGCCGGGTGCCGCGGCCCCGGGCGGCACCACCACGGCCTGGGCCACGGTCGGCGCGAGCGCGGGGCTCGGCATGGGCGTCTGCCCGGTGGACCACGGCACCGCCGGCGTCGCGCCCGGGGTGGAGGTCCGGGGCACCGGGTCGTCCCAGCCGGTGCGGACCCGATGGGGCATCGGCTCGAGGCCGCGCGCACGCGCCACCCGCGCCGGGAGCAGCGCGCCCGAGGCGTACAGGCGATTGGTGACCTGCAGCACCAGCGACTCCGGTAGCGAGGACTCCAGCACCACCGCCCGCACCGTCCGCTCGCCGTCGAAGAGGCGGACCACCGGCTCGACCTCCTCGGGAAGCTGGGCGATCTGCGCCAGGAGCGCGCGGAGGTCGGGGCAGAGGACGGCCTCGAGCGGCACGCTCACCCGGACGAGCGATCGCCAGGCGGCGAGGGCGTCCGCCCACGGGCCGCACAGAGCACGGAGGTCGACCGACAGCTCGCCGCGCGTCCGCACCGGGCCGAGGTGGACCGCGTACGCACCCTCGCCCAGGAAGAGCATCCGCCGGAGCGCGCGCTCCCCCTGGATGGAGCGCACCTGGGCCGAGACCACCTCGCCCCCGCGGAAGAGCAGCTCGGCGCTGGTGCCGAGCACCAGCCGACCGCTCCGGGTCCCGGCCAGGAGCGCCCGCAGCGCCGCGGCGACGGGGACCTCGCGGGTGGAGGCGACCAGCGTCGGGCTGGCCGGGGCCCGCGAGGACTCGAGCCGCGCCAGCGTCACCAGATCTCCGACGAACAGCGGCTTGGCGAGCACGTCGTGCGCGCCGGCCGAGAGCGCCTGCGCGGTGGCCGACTCCGACCGCTGCGTGGTGAGCAGCAACACCGGCACCTCGGCCAGGGCCGAGCGCCGGAGGCGGGCGCAGAAAGTGACTCCGTCGAGGCCGGGCAGCCGCGTCTCGCTCACCACCAGCGCGGGCGTGGGTCCCTGGGCCAGCACGCGCTCGGCCTCCTCGGCGGTCCGGACAGAGGTGACCTGGAAGCCTCCGCGCACCAGGCCGAACTGCATCAGGCCCCGGGTGGAGGCCTGCGGCTCGACGACCAGCACCCGGCGCGCATCCGGGGGGGACCCGCGGCCCACCTGGACCGGGGTGATTGTCCTCTCTTGCGAGACCGGCATCCGCGATGGACTCCCCGCCTCAGGGACGCGGGCGCCGCGTGGCGCCGCTTGTCCCCCAAAGTGGGAGTCTATGCGCCCGCCTCCGCCCTCGGGAAGCGAGCGACAGGGCTGTTGGACCGGGGGGGCGAGGAGGCTCAGCGCACCTGACGCAGCGCCTCGGTGAACTTCTCCGGTCCGAGGAAACCGGTCACCCGCGGGTCATCCAGGACCTGACCCTCCGAGGAGATGAACGCCACCGTGGGCAGGCCGTTGACCCCGAACCGCTGGTACAGCGCGTCGACCGGGTCCTGGGCGTTGGTCCCGTCCACCTTGATGCGGACGAAGCGCTCGGCCTCCTCCACCACCGCCGGCGCGACGTAGGTCTCGCGGTCCAGTTCCTTGCAGGCCGCGCACCACTCCGCGAAGAAGTCGATCATCACCGGCCGGTGCTCGGCCCGCGCACGGGCGAGCGCGGCCTCGACGGGCTCGGGGCGGGTCCCCTCCCCCGCATAGCGGAGGTTCCAGACCAGGCCCGTGCTCTCCACCCCGACGTTGAGGGCGGAGAGCCGGAGCAGCACCGCCCCGGCGACCAGCGCCACACCGGCGCCCTTGAGCAGCGCCTCCCGGGGCCCGGCGCCGAAGCGGCGGTGGATGGCGCCGAGCAGCACGCCCACCCCGGCCAGTCCGGCGGCGAGCGCGACGCCTCCCGTCGGTCCCCAGGCCCGGGCCGCGGACGACGCTGCGGTGCGGAGCGCGGGGAAGGCGTCCCGGACGTAGGTGGCGGCGAGGGCGACGAGCAGGATGCCGAGCGCGCTCTTCACCCAGTCCATCCAGGCGCCGCTCTTCGGGAGCCGCACCGCGAAGACGCCGATGAGGAAGAACGGCACGCCGATGCCCAGCGCGTAGACGAAGAGCAGCCCCGCCCCGAGCGCCGTGCTGCGGCTGGTCGCCACATAGGTGAGGAGCCCGGTGAGCACCGGGCCGGTGCAGGGCGCGGCGAGGAAGCCTGCCACGCTGCCCATCAGGAACGCACCCGCCAGGCCCGAGCCTCCGACCGAGTTCAGCCGCAGCGCGAGCCCCTCGGGGAGGGTGAGCTCGAACGCGCCGAACATGCTGGCCGCGAGCACCAGCAGGAACACGGCGAGCCCGATGGCCACCGCCGGATGCCCGAGCAGCTGCCCGAACGCCGCGCCGGTGCGCGCCGCCACGACGCCGAGCGTGGCGAACACCACCCCCATCCCCACGACGTAGCTCGAGGTGAGGAGCACCGCCTTGCCTCGCCCGACTCCGGGCCGGGCGCCGAACACGCCCACGGTGATGGGGATGAGCGGGTAGACGCACGGGGTGAGCGCGGTGAGCAGCCCTCCGAGGAAGACCAGGAGCGCGCCGGCCCCGAGCCGGCCTGCCCCGAGCGCTCCGGCGGCATCGAGGTTGGCCGACGGCCCGGTGGGCAGGGCGGCGGGCACGAGCGCGAGCCCGAGCGCGGCCACTGCCGCGAGGCCGAGCACCCGGACCAGGCGTGTCGATGGTGTCGTCTGCAAAGAGTTTCGCTCCGGGATCCGAGCAGGAAACGCCCACGGAGCCCGCGGGCTTCCACCTTGATGTCGGGACCCCCATCGTTATAATCGACCTGTCCGGTCCACATTGGTAGGCCAATGTAGGCACGGACCCGAACGACCCGATGACGCTCCCTATTTACATGGATAACCATGCCACGACCGCGCTCGATCCGCGCGTGCTCGAGGCGATGCTCCCGTACCTCCGGGAGGATTTCGGGAACGCTGCTTCTCGGAACCATGCGTTCGGGTGGCGGGCCGAGGCGGCGGTCGAGCAGGCCCGGGCCCAGGTCGCGGCGCTGATCGGCGCTCAGGCGAACGAGATCGTCTTCACCAGCGGCGCCACCGAGTCGGACAACCTGGCGCTCAAGGGCGTGGCCGAGTTCTACCGGGCCAAGGGCGACCACATGGTCACCCTCAAGACCGAGCACAAGGCCATCCTCGACTCCGGCAAGCGGCTGGAGCGCATGCGCCAGGAGCGGCTCGAGGAGCTGAAGCTGCTCCGGCTGATCGAGCTCACCGGCGGCGAGGTGAAGCCCGAGGACGTGGACGCGCTCGTGGCCCAGTACAAGCTGGACCAGGATCCGGTGCTGCAGCGCTGGGCCTCCGTGGTCCGCACCGGCGCCCGGGTCACGTACCTGGACGTGGAGAAGGACGGCCGGGTCAGCCTGGAGAAGCTCGCCGCGGCCATCACCGACCAGACGATCCTCGTCTCGGTGATGCTGGCCAACAACGAGATCGGCACCGTCCAGCCGCTCGAGGAGATCGGCAAGCTCTGCCGCGCGCGGGGGGTGCTGTTCCACACCGACGCGGTGCAGGGCGTGGGCAAGGTCCCCTTCGACGTCGAGTCGATGAAGATCGATCTCGCCTCGGTCACCGCGCACAAGATCTACGGCCCCAAGGGCATCGGCGCGCTGTACGTGCGCCGGAAGCCGAGGGTGCGCCTCGCGCCGATCATCGACGGGGGCGGCCACGAGCGGGGCATGCGCTCGGGCACCCTGAACGTGGCCGGCATCGTGGGCTTCGGAAAGGCGGCGGAGATCGCCCGGACGGAGATGGCGGCCGAGTCGGCCCGCATCCTCGCGCTCCGGGAGCGCCTCCGGGCCAAGCTGACGTCCGAGCTGGACATGGTGATCCTGAACGGCTCCCTCGAGCACCGGCTGCCGGGGAACCTGAACGTGTCCTTCGCCTACGTCGAGGGCGAGGCCCTGATGATGGCCATCAAGGACGTGGCGGTGAGCTCGGGGAGCGCCTGCACCTCGGCCTCGCTCGAGCCCTCCTACGTGCTCCGGGCCCTGGGAGTGGAGGAGGACATGGCGCACTCCTCGATCCGCTTCGGGCTCGGCCGCTTCAACACCGAGGCCCAGGTGGACACGGTGGCGCGGTTGGTGGTGGACAAGGTGAGGAAGCTGCGCGAGATGAGTCCCCTCTACGAGATGGCCCGCGAGGGCGTGGACCTCAAGTCCATCGCCTGGTCGGCGCATTAAAGGACGTCGCCATGGCCTACAGCGAGAAGGTCGTCGAGCACTACGAGAACCCCCGGAACGTGGGAACGCTGGACAAGAGCGATCCCAACGTGGGCACCGGTCTGGTCGGCGCTCCGGCCTGCGGCGACGTGATGCGGCTGCAGCTCCGCATCTCCGACGATGGTGTGATCCAGGACGCGAAGTTCAAGACCTTCGGCTGTGGCTCGGCGATCGCGTCCAGCTCGCTGGTCACCGAGTGGGTGAAGGGAAAGACGGTGGACGAGGCGACGCAGATCACCAACAAGGAGATCGCCAAGGAGCTGTCGCTTCCGCCGGTGAAGATCCACTGCTCGGTGCTGGCCGAGGACGCGATCAAGGCCGCCATCGAGGACTTCAAGAAGAAGCGCGCCGAGCGTCAGGCGGCAACCAGCCTCTCGAGTTGATGACCGCTCCCGCCCAGAACACCGCGCCGGCTGCTCCCCGCCCTTCCCTGCGGACCTTCTCGGTCTCCGAGGGGGCGGCGGCGCGGATCAAGATCCTCCTTGCCCAGCGGAACACGCCGGACGCGGGGCTACGGGTGGCGGTGCGCGGCGGCGGCTGCTCCGGCCTGTCCTACGCGATCGAGTGGGCCGAGGCCCCGCGGGAGCGCGACAAGATCTTCGAGAAGGACGGGATCCGCGTGTTCGTGGACCCCAAGAGCTACCTGTACCTCATGGGCTCCGAGCTCCGGTACGAGGAGACGCTCATGGCCTCCGGCTTCAAGCTGGAGAACCCCAACGTGAAGACCGCCTGCGGGTGCGGCGAGAGCTTCACCGTCTAGGGGCGACGGTCGTGCGCTGCTGGAACTGCGAGGTGGAGGTGGCGGGCGCCGACGTCTGTCCGAGCTGCGGAAAGGTGCAGCCTGTCGCGCCGGGCACCACGCTCTTCGACGTGCTCGGGCTCCCGCGCGGCGTGGAGGTGGACAGGGCCGAGCTGGAGCGCGCGTACCGGGAGCGGTCGCTGCGCCTGCACCCGGACCGCGCCGGGAAGGACGGCGCACGGGAGCGGCGGCTGGCCCTGGAGCGGACGGCGCTGCTCAACGAGGCCTACCGGACGCTGCGCGCGCCCGAGCCGCGCGCGTTCTACCTCCTCAAGCTCCACGGCCTGGACCTCCTCAAGGACGAGGCCCGGGCGGTGACCGTGCCTCCCCATCTGCTGGAGGAGGTGCTCGAGCTGCGCGAGCAGCTGGACAGCGCCCGGACCGCCGGGGACGACCATCAGATAGACGCCCTCTCCGACCGGGTGCGGGTCCAGTCGGCGACGGCGCTCTCGGCGGCGCAGACCGCGCTCCGGCGGCTGGAGCGTGACCCCTCGGACGGTTCGGCGCGCGACGAGGCGGCCCAGGCGCTCGCCCGGCTCCGCTACCACCGCCGGTTCCTCGAGGCGGCCGAGAGCGGCGAGGAGGATGCGTAGCCATGGCCGGCGGTCTCCTCCAGATCCACGATCCTCTGAAGCCCCTCGGTCACGCCGTGGGCATCGACCTCGGCACCACCAACTCGCTGGTCGGCGCGGTCCTCGATGGCATGCCGCGCGTCTTTCCCGTGGACGAGGACGGCTCGGTGCTCCTGCCCTCGGTGGTCCACTACGCCGCCGACGGCGCGGTGGTGGTGGGGGCGCGCGCCCGCCGGCTGGCGGCCTCCGAGCCCACCAGCACCATCGCCTCGGTGAAGCGCTTCATGGGCAAGGGCCCGGAAGACGCCGCGACCCGCGCGCTCGGGGCCTACCAGTTCGCCCTCGGCTCGGGAGCGGTGGTGCGGTTCGAGGTGAAGGGCGGACCTCCGGTCACGCCCATCGAGGTCTCGGCGGAGATCCTCCGGACGCTGAAGCGGCGGGCCGAGGCGGCGCTCACCGGGAAGGTGGAGCAGGCGGTGATCACCGTCCCGGCTTACTTCGACGACGCCCAGCGCCAGGCCACCCGCGACGCCGGACGGCTCGCCGGGCTCGAGGTGCTGCGGCTGTTGAACGAGCCCACCGCCGCGGCGCTCGCCTACGGACTGGACAAGGGCAGCCAGGGGACCTTCGCCGTCTACGACCTCGGCGGCGGCACCTTCGACATCAGCATCCTCCAGCTGGTGGACGGCGTGTTCCAGGTGAAGTCCACCGGCGGCGACTCGGCGCTGGGCGGCGACGACTTCGACCGCGCCATCGCCACCCGCTTCCTCGAGGCGCACGGAGTCACCGGGCCGGATCCCGCGGCCGTCACCGAGCTGCTCGCCGCCGCCCGCCGGGCGAAGGAGACGCTCACCCACGCCGAGACCACCGAGCTGGCTGTGCTCGGCCGCACGTTCACCGTGACCCGGGGCGAGCTGGACGCGTGGATCTCCCCCCTGCTCCAGCGGACCGGCGTGGCCTGCCGCCGCGCGCTGAAGGACGCGGGGCTGTCGCGCGAGGAGCTGGACGGGGTGATCCTCGTCGGCGGGAGCACCCGGGTGCCGGCGGTACGGCGCTTCGTGGCCCAGCTCTTCGGCAAGGAGCCGCTCGGCGACATCGACCCGGACCAGGTGGTGGCGCTGGGCGCGGCGGTGCAGGCGGACCTCCTGACCAACCGGGACCGGGCCGACGAGGTGCTGCTGCTCGACGTCATCCCGCTCTCGCTGGGCCTGGAGACCATGGGCGGCGTGGCGGAGAAGCTCATCCCCCGGAACAGCGCCATCCCCACCACGGCGGCGCAGGTCTTCACCACCTTCCAGGACGGGCAGAACGCGCTCGACGTGCACGTGGTGCAGGGCGAGCGGGAGCTGGTGACCGACAACCGCTCGCTGGCGCGCTTCCGTCTGTCGGGCATCCCGGCCCTGCCGGCGGGGATGGCGCGGGTGGAGGTGCGGTTCGAGGTGAACGCCGACGGCATCCTCTCGGTCTCGGCGAAGGAGCTGAGCACCGGGGTGAGCCAGGCGATCACCGTGAAGCCGACCCACGGGCTGACCGACGAGGAGATCGAGCAGATGCTGCTCGACTCCATCGAGCACGCCGAGGACGACATCCAGGCGCGCCAGCTCCGCGAGCAGCAGGTCGAGGCCGAGCGCATCCTTCACGACGCGCGCAAGCAGCTGGCCGCCTTCTCCGAGCTCCTCCCGCCCGAGGAGCGCCGTCAGGTCGAGGCCGCCATCGCCCGGGTGGCCGAGCTGCGCGACACGGCCACCGACTCCGGCCCGCTGGCCGACGCCATCCATGCCCTGGACGAGGTGTCACGGCCGTTCGTGGAGCGGATCATGAACCGGGCGGTGGGGAGCCTGCTCGAGGGCCGGCAGGTGGACGAGGTCTGAAGTGCTCCGAGTCACCACACCCCGGTCGGAGCACTGATGCCTCGGGTTCGCTTCCGGAGCCCCTTCGACGAGGTGATGATCGAGGTCCCGGAGGGGACCAGCCTGCTCGAGGCCGCCGAGCAGTGCGGAGCCACGGTGGGTCACGCCTGCGGCGGGGTCTGCGCCTGCTCGACGTGCCACGTCTGGGTGCGTCGTGGGCTGGACTCGCTCTCCGAGCAGGAGGACCCGGAGGCGGACCGGCTGGACCAGGCCTTCGACGTCCGGGCCAACTCGCGCCTCGCCTGCCAGTCACTCCTCGGCAGCGAGGACGTGGACGTGGAGATCACCCAGGAGTCGCTCCAGGCCTTCCTCGACGAGAATCCGGAGCTCCGGCACCGGCTCGAGGCCGAGGGGAAGTGGCCCTTGAAACGGTAGGCTCCTCCTCCTATAAGGCCCGCCTCCGCACCGCCCAGGTGGTGGAATTGGTAGACACACTAGATTCAGGGTCTAGCGCCGCGAGGCATGGAGGTTCGAGTCCTCTCCTGGGCACAGCAGCACCCGTGAGGTGACATCCCCCGGGAGCCGCGCCAGGGGGCTGGTGCGCCTCAGTGGCTTCCGCGGCCGGTGACCACCGCGGGCACGGTCTTCAGCAAGAGCCCGATGTCCTGACCGACGCTCGAGTGATCGATGTACTGGAGGTCCAGGTACATCCAGTCCTCGAAGGCGACCTCGTTCCGTCCGCTGACCTGCCAGAGGCAGGTGAGGCCCGGAGGGACGGAGAGCCGGCGGCGCTGCCACGGCTCGTACTGCGCCACCTCCTGCGGCACCGGCGGGCGCGGGCCGACCAGGGTCATGTCGCCGCGGAGCACGTTCACCAGCTGCGGCAGCTCGTCGATGCTGTACTTGCGGAGGATGCGCCCCAGCGGCGTCACCCGCGGGTCGCCCTTGATCTTGAAGACCGGCCCCTTCTGCTCGTTCTGCGCGGCGAGCGTGGCCTTCAGCGCCTCGGCGTTGACCACCATGGAGCGGAACTTCAGCATGTGGAACTTCTTGCCGTGCAGCCCCACCCGCACCTGCCGGAAGAAGACCGTCCCCGGCGAGGTGAGCTTCACCAGCGCCGCGACGATCAGAAGGAAGGGGAAGAGCACCCACAGCGCGGCCGCCGAACCGGCGATGTCCAGGAGCCGCTTCACCACCCGGTACTCGGGCTTCACCGAGCCGGTCACGTAGTGGAGGAAGCCGTCCTCCACCGCCTTGGTCGCCACCGGCTGCGCCCGACCCAGCCGGACGCTGTACGCCGGCAGCGCGAACGGCACGCCGAAGGTCTCGCAGGTGCCCACCGCGGCCTGGAGCGAGCGGGCCTGGGTGTGCGGGAGCCCGCAGAGGTAGACCTCGTCGAGCACCTCGCGCTGGAGCACCGCCGGCAGCTCGCTCGCCTCGCCGAGGTAACGACCCTGCAGCGGCGCGGGGACGCTCTCGCCCGGCCAGCTCAGGTAGCTGCACTGCGCGCGGCGGCGGCCGAGGTCCTCGCCGGTGATGCGGCCGAGCGGACCGGTGCCCAGGATGAGCACCTGCCGCGGGGGGCGCATGCGCGCGCGCACGAAGGCGAACACGGTCATCCGGAGGAGGACCTGGATGGGCAGCGCGACCGCGAGCATCGTCCGCAAGTCCGGCGCGTCGAACGGGACGAGTGCGCCTCCCAGCGCGAGCACCGTCGCCACCGAGAGGAGGATGATCAGCGTGTGGAGCACCTCCTCCCACGGCGCGCGATGCCCGTTGTGCGCGTAGTGGTGCGCGACCGAGCTCGTGCTCCAGAACACGCCCAGGGCGCAGATCGTCCACCCGAGCCTCGTGGTCCACGGCCCGTGAGTGGCCATCACCATGCTCGCCGCGAGGACCGCGAGATCCACCGCCAGCCCGAACTTCCCCGCCCGGGTTGGTGCAAAACGCTGAATGCTGATTGCCACCGACGGTTCCCCTGCACGCGCTCGAGCGCCGCGCGTCCCACCGAGTCACTCCCTCGACGACGCGGGAGTCTCTTGCACCACGGGGTCGCACACTAACGCTTTCTGTGTGAACTCCGCATGAGGCCTCCCACACCCACCGGGTCACGAATGAACCGCTGTCCCGATGGACATTCAGCCGCTGGACCGCGGACGGAGCCAGTCGCGCGCGACGATGCCGAGGAACGCGGGGTCGTTCACCAGGTAGCGGCGCCAGAGCCGGCGTGGCTCACGTCCCAGACGGTAGGCCCACTCCAGCCCGGCACGGGCCATCCAGGTCGGGGCACGTGGAATCCGCCCGGCCAGGAAATCGATGACCGCTCCGCACGCGAGCCCCACCGTCCCGGGAAGCGTCTCCCGCGCCCGGTCGATGAAGAGCTCCTGCTTCGGAGACCCGAGCCCCACCAGGAGCAGCTGAGGCGCCGCCAGGCGGAGACGGTCCAGGGATTCGGACGGGGCCACCCCCTCGGCCGTCACCCGGGGCGAATCCGTGGCGACGACGTCCACACCCCGGTCGCGGAGCACCCGCTCTGCAATCTCGGCGGAATCCCCGCTCCCGCCGAAGAGGGCCACCCGCCAGCGCCGGTCGGCGGCCCGCTCGAGCAAGGGGCCCGCGAGATCCGAGCCCGCCACCCGCTCCGGGAGCGCGGGGCCCCGGAGGCGGGAGGCCCAGACCAGGGGCATCCCGTCGGCGAGGCAGAGGTCCGCCCGGGCATAGGCGGCGGCGAAGGCGGGCGACCGCTCGGCGTTGACCACGTGATCCACGTTCGGGGTGAAGACGCTGCCCCCCTTCCCGGCGGCGACCAGCTGCTCGATCCGGTCGATGGCCTCATCCAGCCGCACCACGTCCGCCGAGAGCCGTCCGATGTGAAAGCGCGCGCTCATCCCTCTGGATCTCCTGCTCTTTCCACGTCCGGGCGCCGGCGTGCATGAGTCGAGAATGACTCGCGCCGGCAGTCCGTTCGAGGTTTGCCCGGTCCGAGCGGCGCATGCTACGTCCCGCCGCGCATCGGAGCCCCCCGTCCCGGGTGGAGCTCCACCGAGGAGGAAACGCTCCCCACGATGAGAACGCCTCTGCGCCGTGCACTCGCTCCGGCCGTCATCGCGACAGCGCTCGCCGGCTGTGCCAGCACCTCGGGCTCGTTCGTCTGGGCAGGCGACTACCAGGAACCCCCTGTTCCCGAGCAGGCGGGCTACATCATCCAGCCGGGGGACGTGCTGCAGATCCGCGTCTTCAACCAGCCGGACATGTCCGCCCGGGCCAGGGTGCGCGAGGACGGGAAGGTGTCCGTGCCCTTCCTCAACGACGTGGTGGCGGCAGGGAGCACGCCGACCGAGCTCGCCAAGGCGCTGCAGCAGCGCCTCAAGGAATTCATGAACGCCCCGGTGGTCACCATCTCCCTCGAGGAGGCCCGGCCCTTCTCGGTCGCGGTGATGGGTGAGGTGAGCAAGCCCGGCGTCTATCCGGTTCCGCAGAACTCCGGGGTGATGCAGGCCCTGGCCGCGGCCGGAGGATTCACCGCGTACGCCTCGCGAGACAAGATCTTCGTCCTCCGCGAGAAGCCCAGCCGGGCGCGCGTCCGCTTCACCTACGACGACCTGGGCCAGGCCGAGGGGAAGGCGGCCACCTTCCGGCTGCGTGCCGGCGACACCGTCCTGGTCGAGTAGGCGGCGAGGACATGCTCGCGGTCTCGGCCTCGCTGCTACTGGCGTTCGTCCTCGGCGCCGAGGGTGACGAGCAGGATGAGCGGTCGGCGACGCCTCAGGTCGCCGCCGACGGCACGACCGTCGCGCCACCCCCCAGCCCCACCCAGGGCACGCTGGGGGTGCGGGCCGAGCTGCGCTCCGGGCATCCGCTGGACTCGCTGGCGATCACCGCCAACCCCGACGCGGCGACGACCGATCTGGAGATCAACCCGCTCGCCGCCGCCAAGCTCACCTTCCGCACCGGGACCTTCTCCGCGGCCTACGAGCCGCGCATCTTCGTCATCGCCAGCCAGGCCGACAAGAAGGTCTACTACCTCCACCGCGGCCGGCTGAGCTTCGACATCAAGCCGGCGCCGCGGTGGCAGGTCTACCTCAACAGCCGCGGCTCGTTCGGGGAGTACGACTTCGACCCGCTGAGCGGGCTGCAGGGCACCCAGCCGGGGACGGGACTCCCGACGAGCCCCGGCGGATCGGGCCCACCGGCGCCTCCGGTGCTCGGCACCACGCCCAGCACGCGCTTCGTCAACGTGCTCGACTTCCAGGCCAGCGCGGGATTCGTCTACTCCATCACCTCCACCTGGCAGTGGATCGCCTCGGCAGGCTACATCGCCACCGGCGGGGCCGATGCCGCCGCCCAGGCCTTCGTCCCGCTCCAGCGTGGACCCATCGCCGCCACCGGTCCGCGCTGGTACCTCTCGCGCCACGACTCGCTCCTGGCCCTGGTCGACGTCTTCGCATGTCCGGTTCACCAACGGACCCATCTCCACCCTGGTGAACCTCACCGCCAACTGGACCCACGTCTGGGTCCCGGGCCTGGAGACGGACCTGCTCGGTGGCGTCGGCGTGTACCACTCCTACAACGTTCCCCTCACGCCACCGAAGTCCGACCTGCTGCCGGTGGCGGGGTTCTCCCTCCGTCACACCCTCAACGGTCGCCGGATCCGGTGGCGGAACGACATCCAGGCCGTGGCCGCCCCAGCGCCGGACCTGATCGGGGGGACGGTCGCCGAGCGCCTCCGCGGGCTGCTCATCACCGCCCTCACGGTGCACGAGCGGTTGAGCTTCACCTTCACGGGTGAGGTCGGCCAGACCCTGAGCGTCGCGCAGCGTGACGCGCGGCTGGAGGGTAAGATGGCCTACGCGTTCGCGCCGCAGCTGGCGGTGGCGATCGGCGGACGCGCGGCGTGGCTCGAGGGCTACAACCTGCCCGGCAGACAAGGACTTCGGCTGGCTGGGGTTCCTCACCATCGCCACGTACCTGGGAAACGCGCTGTGAGCGAGGCGCTTGCTGGGACATTGAAACCGCGGCCATCGCTTGAGTCGCGTTCACGAACTGGTGTCTGCTGATGCCCCCGAGCACAGAGGAACGGATGCCTTCCCCTCGCAAGGTCCTCGTCGTCGAGGACCACCCCGACGCGCGCGCGCTGGTCCGCACCTATCTCCTGGCGATGGGGCTGGAGGTGATCGACGTCGCCGAGGGCCGGTCGGCCATCCGCGCTCTGGAGAAGACCCATCCGGACCTGGTCTGCCTGGACCTGATGCTGCCGGAGCTGAGCGGGTTCGAGGTCTGCGAGTTCATGCGCTCGCGCGCCGAGTTCCGCGACGTGCCGATCCTGGTGATGAGCGCCCGCGCCAAGCCGATGGACCGCGCCTTCGCCGAGGAGGTGGGCGCCACCGCGTATCTGGTCAAGCCCTTCAAGCGCAGCGAGTTCAGCCGCGCGGTCAACGTCTGCATGGGGCGCCTGGAGCGGAACGGCCAGGAGGGCCGATGAGCGCAGACGAGGTCCAGCCGCCGGCCGAGTCGCCGGACGAGTTCCAGCTGATCGACCTGCAGCTCTTGCGGCACCATGCCGGGTTCGTCCTCCGTTCGGTGCGGAGGCGCAAGGTGGCTCGCCGGCTTCGCCTTCCTCCTGGTCCTGGGCATCACCGGCGGGGTGCTCGCGGTGCTGCCCCGGACCTACCGCGTCGAGACGCAGCTCCTCGCCCAGAAGAACTCGCTCATGCCCGCGCTCGGGAATCCGGGCCGGACGGTGCCCTCGGACGCCGACGCCCCCACCCGCGCCGCGCACGAGGCGGTCCTCCGTCGCGACAACCTGGTCTCGCTGATGAAGCAGACCGACCTGATGAACCGCTGGGAGACCACCCGCCCGCGCCTCCTGCGGATCAAGGACTGGGTGATCGACACCTTCGGGCCCACTCGCACCGACGAGGAGCGGCTCCAGTCGATGATCGAGTACCTGGAGAAGCAGGTCTGGGTCACCACCACCGACGACACCGTGAGCATGGGCATCGACTGGCCCGACGCCGAGCAGGCCTACCGGCTGGTGGACGCCGCGCAGCAGAACTTCCTCGAGCAGCGGCACCAGGTCGAGGTCTCGGCCATCGCCGAGACCATCTCCATCCTCGAGGGGCATGCGCAGAACCTGAAGGAATCCATCGACCAGGCCATGGACGACCTCACCCGGGCCGAGGCGGCGAAGTCCAAGGGACGGGGCATCCTCGCGATGCCCCTGCCCGTCCGGCGGGACCCGGCGTACGACGCGCAGCGGGCCCAGGCCTCCGAGATGAGGGTGATGCTCGACAGCAAGCGCCAGGCGATCAAGGAGCTCGAGGAGTTCCGGCGCCGGCGCCTGGCCGAGCTCCAGGTCGAGCTGGCCCAGCAGCGCGCCGTCTACTCCGACGTCCACCCCGCGGTGGCGAAGGTCCTCCAGAGCATCGCCGCCCTCCAGAAGGACTCGCCCCAGCTCCTGGCGCTGCGCCAGGACGAGCGCCAGCTGATCTCCGAGTACGAGAAGGTGGCGCGGGTGCCCGCCCCGGCGACCGCCCCGGGGGCCTCGTCAGCCACGCCCGGGGGCGCGCGCAGGCCGGCCACCGGCAGCCCGGAGGAGACCAGCGCCGAGCTGGCGCGGACCCGGCTCCGCTTCGCGATGGCCAAGTACGACTCCCTGCTCGAGCGCATCGACAGCGCGAAGATCGAGCTCGACACCGCGCGCGCGGCCTTCAAGTACCGCTACAGCACCATCCGGCCGCCGCTCTTCCCCAAGCACCCCAGCAAGCCCAACATCCCGCTGGTGCTCGCGGCGGGGCTCATGGTCGCCGTGCTCTCGATGTTCGGGGCCGCCAGCCTCGCCGACCTGCACTCGCGTCGGGTGCTCGAGCCCTGGCAGATCGAGCGCCTGCTCCAGCTGCCCATCCTCGGCGCGTTGCCGCCGAAGACGCCCATGCTCATCCCCGAGCAGGCGCCGGTCCAGACCCCGGCCCAGACGCCGGTCCCGGCCCAGGCCTCCGCCCCCGCGGAGCCGGAGCCCTCGCCGCCCGCGGAACCCGAGCCGGCGCGGGCAGCGGGGCACGCCTAGGAGCCACAGCGGCGATGAGCGGACCCACCTTCAAGCTGGCCGAGGAGCTGCCCGAGAACGCCTCGTACTGGGGCGGACCCCCGCCGCTCGAGGTGCAGCAGCTCTGGTTCTCGCTGCAGCGCAGGGAGTGGTCGACCCTGGTGGTCGTGCCGGCGGGACCGGAGAGCTCGGGCATGGACTTCGGCCGGCCGCTCTACGAGGTGGGTCGCCTGGCGCTGGGTGAGCGGCTCCGGCTGCTCGATGCCCGGGAGGTCCAGGTGAGCGGGACGGCCGGGGTCATCCTCGACATGCTCGGGACCAACCCCGCCCGTCCGGCCTCGACGGAGTGGAGCGAGCGGGTGCTGGTGGTGGTCGAGTCCATCGTCTCGCACCCCGCCGGCATCCCCCTCGCCCTGGCCGCGGATGCCGCGGTGCTGGGGGTGGAGCTCGGACGCTCGTCCATCGACTCGGCACACCGCACGCTCGACACGGTCGGACGGACGAAGTTCCTGGGTTGTCTCACCCTCCCTGCGGCATGACCGCCGCCGCCGAGGAGCGTGCTCCGGTGGAGCTGCTTCGGGGGCGGCGCGGCGACACGCTCGTGCTCTCCATGCGCCGGGTGGCGGACGTGGTGGGCTACGTCGCGATGTACGAGTTCGAGGACCTGGTGCTCGAGCTCCTCGGCGGCGACCGGGCCGCGCCCCGGACCGAGGCGGCGCTGGAGCGCGGACGGCGCGCGTACAAGGCGGTGCGCCTGCTCACCGGCTCCCGCCGCCTGGCGACGGCGCTCACCCCACCCGTGGGCAGCCGGCGGCTCGACCGCGACTACGAGCTCTTCCTCGCGGTCTTCAACCACCCCCACGAGCTCTTCAACCTCCACGCCCTCGCCGACTGGCGGGCCCGCTCGCGCTTCGCCGCCTGCTACATCTGCGAGGCCTGGGAGGCGCAGCTCCCGGCGTACCTGCTCGAGCTGCTGGCGCGGTTCGACCACGTCTTCCTCGGCGTCGACGGCGCGTGCGAGGCCGTGGCTCGCCTCACCGGACGGCCCTGCACCTACCTCCCCATGGGCGTGGACGCGCTCCGCTTCCTCCCCGCCTCGCCCTCGGCCCACCGGGGCATCGACGTGTGCGGCATCGGCCGCCGCTCGGCCGTCACCCACCGCGCCCTGCTGGCCTGGGCCGCGGGGTCGGACCGCTTCTACTTCTACGACACCATGCGCCGCGGCGGCCCGCTCGCCGCCACCACCTTCCACGTCATCGACCCGGCCGAGCACCGGCTGCTCTTCTCCAATCTCCTCAAGCGGAGCCGCTACTTCATCGCCAACCGCGCCTGGGCCGACCGTCCCTCCCTGACCCTGGGAAGGGACGAGATCGCCTCGCGCTTCTACGAGGGCGCGGCGGCGGGGACGGTGATGCTCGGGGACCCTCCGGACACCGACGACTTCCGGACCCAGTTCGACTGGCCGGACGCGGTGGTCCGCACCCCGTTCGACGCGCCGGACATCGGCGCCACCATCGACGCGCTCGACGCCGACCCGGCCCGGCTGGAGCGCATCCGGCGCGCGGGGGTGGTGAACGCGCTCGGGCGGCACGACTGGTCCGACCGGCTCCAGCGCATCCTCCGCGTCGCCGGCGTCGCGCCCAGCCCGGAGCTCGAGGCCCGCCTCGCCCGGCTCTCGGCCCTGGCCGAGCGCTGGACGGTCCGCGCCGCCGGCGTCGGCTGACGTTTCGGCGTCAGGGCGGGCTGCCGAAGACGCGGTCGTACTGCGCCTCCAGCTCGGTTCGCCAGCCCTCCGCCGCCTCGAGCAGCGAGGCCCGGATCGCGTCGCGCCGGGCGTCGAGCGCCTCCAGCCGCTCGAGCACCCAGGCGACCTCCAGCGCCTCGAGCGGCCGGCTGTTCCCGGCGAGTCCGGCCGCCTCCATCAGGGCCTCGTTCTTCTCGTTGTACGAGAGGGAGACCACCGGACGGCCGAGCAGCAGCGCGAGCAGGACGTTGTGGAAGCGGCTGGCCACCACCAGATCGACGCCCGAGAGCTGGCGGAGCAGCGCCTCGAAGCTCTCGGCCGGGGTGTCCTCGACCGCGCCGGCCACCGAGGGCGCCCGCCGGGCGAGGACGGCGCGGAAGTCGGCCAGCACCGGCTCGTCGTAGGTGTTGTCCCCGATGAGCACCTGCACCCGGTCGCCCCGGGCCACCAGGCGCTCCACCAGCTCGGCCATCGCCTCGAGGTAGCCGCGGTAGGCCCGAGCATCCTCGTCCCCGCCGACTCCGCGGCTCCGGTAGTCGTAGAGGCCCACGCCGATGGTGCGCCCCTCGCCTCGGGGTTGCCGGCCGTCGCCGAGCAGCGCCCGGGGGAGGCTGAAGGCGAGGTCCGGGGCGAGCGGGTCGGCGGACGCCGGGATGCCGGCCTTCACCAGGCGCTCGCGGGACTGCCGGTCACGGTACGAGCGGTAGGAGGCGACGCCCAGGGCTCCCCGGACCAGGGCCCGGGTGAGCGGATGGCGGAGCGGCTCCACGCCCACGCCGAGGAACACCACCCGGCATCCGGTGAGGCGGGCGGCCAGGGCCCAGCGGAAGAGGTCCGCCGGAAGCCCGAGCGGCCCCTCGCCGACGTCGGTGAGCATCCCGGTGCCGGTCATGACCAGCGTGTCCAGCGTCCGGGTGCGGCGGATCGCCTCGGCCCACTCCCGCCACTCACGGGCGGCGCGCCGGAGCAGCCTCCGGGGGAGGGACACCGGGGGCGACGGCGCGCCCGACCACGAGCGGAGCGAGGAGGCAGGAAGACCGTGGCGCGGCCCGGCGTCCTCGGGGGCAGTGCACACCAGCCCGAGGCGCGCCCCGGGGCGGCGGCGACGGACCGCCTGCACCGCCGCGGCGAGCGTGACCTCGTTGCCGAGGTTGTGGGTGCCGAAGTTTCCCCAGAAGGCCACGGCGTCTCGCGGTGCCCGTCTCACGTGGCCTCCAGGACGAGGAGCCAGTCGTCGTCCCCGGCCGCTCCGCCGGGCGTGGTGAACCAGGCGAGGCCCCGGTTGAGCACCTGGCCCACCGGCACCCAGTCTCCGGTGCCCGGTCTGAACCAGCGCGCGGTCGCCGGGCCGGCGAGCCCCGCGGTGTCCACCACGATGGACCGCGCGCGCCCCGGGGCCCGGGGGGACGTAGGCCAGGAGCAGGTCGCCCTCGCGCGTCGCGGCCGCCGCCACCCGCTCCTCGCTCCGCGCGAGCCCCTGCCCGGCGGTGACCAGCTGGCGCATGCCTCCGAGGCTCGAGGGGACGAGGCGCTGCCAGGGCAGCGCATCCAGCAGGCGCCCCAGCCGCTCCATGTCGCGGGTGGCCGGCGATGCGAGGCCCTCCTCCCAGCCCGGACCGAACAGCCACACCGGCCGGGAGCCGAACACCGCCCCCGCCGTGCAGGACAGGCTCGCCCAGAGCATCAGCGTCCGGACCGGGCCGCTGCTCCCCTGGACTGCCTCGTGCTCGTAGCCGGTCTCGGCGAGGTACGCGGGCAGCGCGGGCGCGCGGGCGTAGGCCCTGCGGCAGGCGAGGTAGGGCGTGCGGTACCAGTAGACCGAGTTCAGGTCCATCGCTCGAGCGAACGCCGCGTCGTCCAGCGAGTCACCGTTGGGACGGAAGTGGCCGGTCTGGAGCGCGTCGGGGTCCGCGTCGTGGAGGCCGTGCATCACCTCCAGCGCGCACCGCTCGAGCGGGCTGCCGGGCGGCGGCGTGCAGTCGCCGCCCTCCACCCAGATGACGTTGCGCTGCCCCCGGAACCGGGCGCCGACGAACCTTCCGTACGCGGCACAGGCGGCCGGCTCGGTGCGGGCCAGCTCCGCGGACCAGCCCTCGTTGGCGGGTGACGGAGTCGCTGGACAGCCGTAGCCGAGGTACGCCGGGACGAGCAAGACCAGCATCCCGTGCCGCTCCGCGCGCCGGACGGTCTCCAGGGCAGCGTCGAAGTAGGCGTCCACCGGGTGGGCGAGCCCTCCCTCCGGCTGGAAGGGCGCCTCGCCCCGCCGGTTCCTCGGCGCGGCCACGGCGAAGCGGTGCTCGAGCAGGTTCACCAGGACGGTGTTGAACCCGCGGGCGGCGCGGTCGGCGAGGTAGCGCTCCGCCTCGGCATCGGTGAGGTTGGCCACCAGCGACCAGGCCGCGTCGCCCTGGATGCGGAACGGCCTGCCCGCGAAGTCGACCAGCGTCCGGTGGTCGGCGGACGCACGGAGCGGAAAGGCCGGCCGGGCCTCGACCGGCACCTCCGACACCACGCGCGCGCTCGCGGTTCGTCCGGCGAATCGCACCGTGACCTCGGTCGTTCCCGCGCCCTCGACCTCCAGGAAGCCCGCCAGCCCGGGGCGGAGCCGCGCCGTGCGGGGAGGGTCCACCTCCCAGGCCACCTCCGTGGACACGTCGCGCGCGCTCCCGTCGGGCAGCACCGCCCGGGCGCGAAAGGCGACCGCCCCTCCGGGCCGGGTTCTCGCCGCGGCGGGCACGAGCGAGAGCGCGGCGGCGACCGGCGAGCCCACCGAGACCTCCACCGAGGCGCGTGCCTCGAGTCCGGCCCGGCGCGCCTCGACCACCACCGTGCCGGGCGCCGTCCCGCGCACGCCCCCTGCCCCGTCGAGGGCTGCGGGGCCCGAGACCAGGCTCCACCGCGCGCCGGCGGTCACCGTCTCCACCGCGCCGTCGCGGTGGGTGGCCAGCGCCTCCAGCTGCACCCGCTCGCCCACCCCGGCCGTGGCCCGGACCGGCTCGACCCCCAGGCGCACCACCGGCGGAAGCTCGCCAGAGCGTTCCCGGCAGCCCGCGAGCATGGAGAGGGCGAGGGCCAGGGCGGCCCGAGCCTTCACACCCGTCTCCGGAACACCGGCTGCACCGGCCGCCCCGCGAGGTGGCGCTCGATGCCCTCATCGAGCGCCCGCCGGTAGACCTCCAGCGCGCCGCTCACGCCCTCGACCGTCCGGCGGACCTCCTCCTCGCCGTGGCCGAGGTTGACCACCAGCGACGGCATGAGCAGTCCCCGGGCGATGGTCTCCTGGAGGAAGAGGGTCCGGAACGGCTGGGACGGCGCGCCCGAGGCGTCGCGGGTCGCGTACACCAGATTTGCCGGGTGCCCGAGCACTCCGAACGCCTTGCCCAACCCGAGGCGCTCCACCGCGGCCTGGATGCCGTCGCGCAGCGCCTCCCCGGCGCGGCGCAGCTGCGCGATGACCTCGTGCCGCTGGTAGGCGTCGATGGTGGCCACACACGCCGCCAGCCCGTGCGTCTCGGCGCCGTGGGTGGTGGAGAGGAGGAACACCCGGTCGCGGTCGGTGCGCAGCCCGCCGAGATCCATCAGCTCGCGCCGCCCCACCAGCGCGGAGACCGAGAAGCCGTTGGCCATGCCCTTGCCGAAGGTGGAGAGGTCGGGCCGGATGCCGTAGTGCGTCTGCGCGCCGCCGAGGTGCCAGCGGAACCCGGTGATCATCTCGTCGAGGACGAAGAGCGCGCCGTGGGCGTGCACGAGGTCGATCGCCGCCTGGAGGAAGCCCGGCTTCGGCTCCACCGCGGTCGCCGCCTCCATCATCACGCAGGCGATGCGCCCGGGATGCTCGGCGAACAGCGCCTCGAGGCTGGCCAGGTCGTTGTAGTGGAACCGGAGCGTCATCTCCGAGATGGCCCGGGGGATGCCGGCGTCCATCGGGGTGGTGCCGATGAACCAGTCGTCGGTGGAAAAGAAGGGGTGCTCGAAGGGGACCGCCACCAGGTCGCGGCCGGTCCAGGCCCGGGCCAGCTTCACCGCGGCGGTGGTGACGTCGGAGCCGTTCTTGGCGAACTTCACCATCTCCGCGCCGGGGATGATGGAGAGGAAGCGTTCGGCGGCCTCGACCTCCAGCGCCGCCGGCCGAACGAAGTTCGTCCCGTTCCGCATCGCCCGGAGCGCCGCCTCCACCACCGGGGCGAAACCGTGCCCCAGCGTCACCGAGCGCAGGCCGGCCCCGTACTCGATGAACTCGTTCCCGTCCACGTCCCAGACGTGGCTGCCCGCGCCGCGGGCGATGAAGCCCGGCGCCTCCAGCGGGTACTGGTCGTCTCCCTTGGCGTAGGTGTGAGCGCCGCCGGGGACCAGCTGGTGCGCCCGCTCCCTCAGCCTCCTGCTGTTCTCGAAGCTCATCGCCGTCTTCCCTCGCCTCCGGAGAGGACGATCTTCCGTCCGTAGAAGGCCTCGGCGTGACCGCCCGGGGCGCCCGCCTCCACGCCGCGGAGCCGCATCAGCCCGCGGAAGGCGTCCTCGCTGAACCAGCGCCGGTCACGCTGACTGCCGAAGCACGACTCGAGGAGGGAGATCTTCCTGCGGATCAGCGCCGGCGGGAGCGGCACGAAGACGTTGGGCCGGCCGAGGTCTCCGTCGATCTTGAGGATCTCGTACTCGAGGATCAGATGGTCGCGGAAGGTGTTGTAGGTGAGCTCGGAGACCAGCCGGTGGTCCTGGTGCCGGTCCTCCCGGTAGTGGGTGAGGACCAGATCCGGGGAGACCTCGCGCTTGAGCTGCTCGAAGAACTCCTTGATGCCCACCGCGACGTAGGGGAAGAAGCCGTCGCGGAAGGCCTGCTGCACCACCCGGGCTCCGGGATGCTTGCCCAGGACCCGGGCCGCGCCACGCCGGGCCTCGCGGGCCCGCTGGGCGTTCCCGGAGAGCACCACCCAGGTGATGCGCCGGACCGGCGCCTCGGCGAGGAGCCGCATCACCGTTCCCGAGCAGCCCAGCTCCAGGTCATCGCTGTGCGCGCCCAGGCACAGCAGCTCGTATCCAGCCCTCGGCGGGGGGCCGAGGCCCAGCCCCAGCATCACCCTGCGCTCGCCTCTCGCTGCGGAGCCGACTTCCACACCTCCCACGGCGCGCGGCCGGAGTTGCAGAGGTCGGTCAGCTCCTGCTGCTCCTTGAAGGTGTCCATGCACCAGAAGCGGTCCCAGCGGTAAGCCATCAGCTTGTGCGCGGCGATGAGCCTCCCGAAGGGCGCGAGCACCAGCTCCTCGCCGGGCCGGATGTACTCGAAGACCTCTCTCCGCAGGGCGAAGAACCCGGCGTTGATCAGGAGGTCCGTGTCGCGCACCGGCTGGATCCCGGTCACCTCACCCTCCGGCCCCATCTTCACCACGTGGAAGCTCTGCGAGGGCGGACTGGCGACGAAGGCCGCCACGCTGGACGAGGCCCGGAAGGTGGACACCATCCGGTCGAGATCCATGTCGGTCAGGCCGTCGGAGTAGTTGGCGAGGAACATCTCGTCGCCCTCGACGTAGCGGCGAACCGCGGAGAGCCGCTGCCCGATGTTGGAGTGCAGCCCGGTGTCGACGAAGGTGATGTTCCAGTCCTCGATGTCACTCCGCTCCAGCGCCAGCTCCTTCCCGCCACGGCGGAGGGTGAAGTCGTTGGAGATCCATTCCTCGTAATTCAAAAAGAATTGCTTGATGACGTCGGCCTTGTACCCGAGGCAGAGGACGAAATCCTTGTGTCCGAAGTGGGCGTAGTACTTCATCAGGTGCCAGAGGATCGGCCGGTAGCCGATCTTCACCATCGGCTTTGGGATCTCTCCGGTGAGCTCGCGGAGACGCGTGCCCAAACCACCACAGAACAGAACCACCTTCATCGCCGATGCACCTCCCCCGGGATCGGACCCGGGGTCGCTCTGTCGAGAATCGTCAAGACGCCAGGAGCCCGGACCGGACCACACCTCGCACCGCGCCCGTGATCTCGTCCCGGAACCCGGCCCGTGCACGCGGCAGATTCGGCCCTCGGGGCACTGCGACGCAAGCGACGACTTCGCGCGGGTGACGGGTGACCGGGGGTCTCGGGTGACCGCACCCCCGGTACCGATCCGACCGCATCC
This sequence comes from uncultured delta proteobacterium, assembly GCA_963776345.1. Taxonomy (GTDB): domain Bacteria; phylum Myxococcota; class Myxococcia; order Myxococcales; family Myxococcaceae; genus RPRB01. The sequence goes on from CAVZMH010000013.1 coordinate 83,376, forward strand.
GCGGCGTGGTACTCAGAGCACCGCGCATGACCGCCGCTGTCGACACGCCTCCGGGGGGAGCACCGTCCGCTCAGCCGGCCTCCAGCGCCTCGCTGGCCCGGAACGCCTTTCACCTCGTCGCCGGCCAGGCGGCGACGATGGTCCTGGGCATCCTCTTCAGCGCCGCGCTCGGCCGCACGCTCGGCGCCGGGGACTTCGGCCTCTACTTCCTCATCAGCTCCTTCAGCACCTTCGCCCTGGTCCTGGTGGACTGGGGACAGCAGTACTTCGGCATCCGCGAGGTGGCGCGGACCCCCGAGCGCGGCCCCGAGCTGCTCGGCACGGGGCTCCTGCTCCGCGCGCTGGGCACGGGGCTGGTCGCCATCCCCGCCGGGCTCACCGCCTGGGCGCTCGGATACGACGGCCGCACCATCGCCTTCTCCGTCGCCTTCATCGTCCTGAACCTTCCCTTCTTCCTCGCCCAGGGGTTCGGCATCGTCTTCCGCGGCCGGGACCGCATGGGGCTCGACGCCACGGTGTCGGTGGTGAACCGGGCGGCGGGGCTGCTCCTGGCGGTCCTCGCGCTCTGGCTCGGCCTGGGCCTCGGGGGGGTGGTCGTCGCCCAGGGCCTGGCCGGCGCCGCCGCGCTGCTCGCCGCGATGCTCCTCTACCGGCGGCTCGGCGGAGGTCGCCTGCGCGTCTCCAGGGCCACCGCCCGGGAGATCCTGGTCGGGGGCACGGCCATCGTCGCCATCGGGCTCGCGGTGTACGTGCAGCCCTACCTGGACGCGGTGCTCCTCTCCAAGATGGTGCCCACTCACGTGGTCGGCTGGTACGGGGCGGCCAAGACCATCATGGGGACCCTGCTCGCCCCCTCGCTCATCCTCGGGGCCGCGGCCTATCCGCGGCTGTCCAGGGCGGCGGTGGACCGGAACCTCTTCCGCCGCGAGTTCGCCACCGCCCAGCGCCCGATGCTCTGGCTCGGTGGCCTGGGCAGCGTGGGCACCTGGATGTTCGCCGACTTCGCGATCAACCTGGTCTACGGGCACCGGGGCTTCGGACCGGCGGCGCTGGTGCTCAAGATCTACGGGCTGGCGATGTTCCTGGTCTTCGTCGACGTCCTGATCGGGACCGCGCTCACCGCCGTGGGGAAGGCCACGCCCTTCGCCGTGGTCAAGGTGGCCAGCGTGCTCCTCGCGGTGCCGCTGGAGGTGCTGTTCATCCCGCGGTTCCAGGCGCGGCTCGGCAACGGCGGGGTGGGCGTGACGCTCGCCGCGGCGATCAGCGAGCTGGTGATGTTCGCCGGAGGGCTGGCCCTGATGCCCCGGGGCTCGGTGGGCCGGGCAGTGTTCCTCGACGGCGCCCGGGCGCTGGGGGCCGCGGCCGGGACCGGGGTGGTGGTCCACCTCGCCGCGCCGTTCGGCCCCTGGGCGGGCATCCCGATCTGCATCCTCTCCTTCACCCTGCTCTCGCTCGCCACCGGCCTCCTGCGCCGGGACGACCTTCGGTTCTTCCGGGAACTCCTCGGACGGGCCCCCTCTCCTCCTCTGGCCGGCGCCGAGGCGGTGGGTTCCAAGTAGCGGGCGCCGCCTTGTTGCCGGAGCACATGCAATGAAGATCCTCCTCACCGGAAGCCGCGGCTACATCGGGACAGTCATGGGTCCCTTCCTCCAGGCTGCGGGGCACGAGGTCCGGGGCATCGACTCCGACCTCTACCGCCGCTCCACGTTCGGCAGCTGGAAGGAGACCGTCCCCACCATGGTGAAGGACATCCGCGAGGTCCAGCCGGCCGACCTCCGCGGACTCGACGCGGTGGTGCACCTGGCGGCGCTCTCCAACGACCCGCTGGGCAATCTGAACCCCCAGCTCACCTACGACATCAACCACCTGGCCTCGGTCCACCTGGCCGAGGTGGCGCGGGCCGCGGGCGTGCAGCGCTTCGCGTTCGCCTCCTCGTGCAGCAACTACGGGGCGGCGGGCGACGCACCGGTGAACGAGGAGTCGGAGCTGAACCCGGTCACCGCCTACGGCGAGTCCAAGGTCCGGGTGGAGCGTGACGTGGCCCGGCTGGCCACCGACGACTTCTCGCCGGTGTTCCTCCGCTGCGCCACTGCCTACGGGGTCTCGCCCCGGCTGCGCTTCGACATCGTGCTCAACAACCTGGTGGCCTGGGCCTACACCGCCGGCAAGGTGCTGCTGAAGAGCGACGGGACCCCGTGGCGCCCCATCGTGCACATCGAGGACATCTCCCGCGCCTTCCTCGCCGTGCTCGGCGTGCCCCGGGAGCGCATCCACGGCCAGGCCTTCAACGTGGGCCGCAACGACCAGAACTACCGCATCCGCGACATCGCCCAGATCGTGAAGGAGACGGTCCCCGGCTCCGAGGTGCAGTTCGCCGAGGGCGCGGGCCCCGACAAGCGGAACTACCGCGCCGACTTCTCGAAGATCGCCCGGCTCCTCCCGGAGTTCCGGCCCGAGTGGGACGCCCGCCGCGGGGCCCAGCAGCTCTACCGGGCCTACAAGGAGGTCGGGCTGGTCCTCGAGGACTTCGAGGGGCCGCGGTACCGGCGCATCGATCAGATCAAGCAGCTCCTCGCCGCGGGCAACCTCGCCCCCGACCTTCGCTGGCTGCGCGAGCCGGTGGCGGCCTGAGCGCTCCCCAGAGGAACCGAGACATCCCGATGAGCTCCACCACACTCGAGAACACCCCGCCCCCCCGCCGCGGGTGCCTGGCCTGCAACCGGCCGCTCCGCCACACCTTCGTCGACCTGGGCATGTCGCCCCTCTGCGAGAGCTACGTCCCGGCCGAGAAGCTGGACGCGATGGAGCCCTTCTACCCGCTCCACGTCTACGTCTGCGACGGGTGCTTCCTGGTCCAGCTCCAGGAATTCGTCAGCCCCGAGCACATCTTCACCGAGTACGCCTACTTCTCCTCGTACGCCGACAGCTGGGTGGACCACATGCGGCGGTACGCCGAGACGATCTCGGACCGTCTGTCTCTCGGCAAGGACAGCTTCGTGGTGGAGGTGGCGAGCAACGACGGCTACCTGCTCCAGCACTTCGTTCGCCTGGGCATCCCGGTGCTGGGCATCGAGCCCGCGGCCAACGTGGCCAAGGTGGCGATCGACAAGGGCATCCCCACCCTGGTGAAGTTCTTCGGCGAGGCGACCGCGCGCAGCGTCCTCGAGCAGAGCGGCCCGGCCGACCTCATCTGCGGGGCCAACGTGCTGGCCCAGGTGCCGGACCCCAACGACTTCGTCCGCGGCCTGAAGACGCTCCTCCGGGCGGGCGGGGTGGTGACCATCGAGTTCCCCCATCTCATGCGGCTGATGGCGGAGAACCAGTTCGACACCATCTACCACGAGCACTTCTCGTACTTCTCCTTCCTCAGCGCCGAGTACATCTTCGCCGCGCAAGGCCTGACGCTCTTCGACGTGGAGGAGCTCCCCACCCACGGCGGTTCTCTCCGGGTCTACGCCCGGCACGCCGAGGACACCGCGCGGCCGATGACCGAGCGGGCCCGGGCGCTGCGGCAGCGGGAGGTGGACGCCGGGCTGCTGAAGCTCGAGACCTACGCCGGCTTCGGCGAGCAGGTGAAGGAGACCAAGCGCAAGCTGCTCCAGTTCCTCATCGACGCCCGGCGCGCCGGGAAGACGGTGGTGGGCTACGGCGCTCCCGGCAAGGGCAACACCCTGCTCAACTACTGCGGCATCCGGACCGACTTCCTCGACTTCACCGTGGACCGCAGTCCGTACAAGCAGGGCAAGTTCCTCCCCGGCACGCACATCCCCATCTTCGCCCCGGACCGCATCCGCGAGGTGCGCCCGGACTACGTGCTCATCCTTCCCTGGAACTTCCAGGAGGAGATCGTCAAGCAGATGGCGGAGGTGCGGAGCTGGGGCGGGAAGTTCGTGGTTCCGATCCCGGCGGTGAAGGTGCTCGACTAGGCCCACCCGATGCGGTTCGTCCCCACCGAGCTGCCCGGCGTCCTGGTGCTGGAGCAGGAGCGCCACGCCGACGACCGCGGCTACTTCGCGCGGACCTGGTGCACGCTGGAGCTGGCGTCGCACGGCCTCGATGGCCGGCTGGCCCAGTGCAGCGTCTCGTTCAACCGCGCCCGGGGGACCCTGCGAGGGCTGCACTACCAGGCCCCGCCGGCGGCCGAGACGAAGGTGGTCCGCTGCCTCCGGGGCGCGCTGCACGACGTGGCGGTGGACCTCCGTCCGGACTCGGCGACGTTCCTCCGCTCGGTGGCGGTGGAGCTCACCCCGGAGAACGGCCGCGCGCTCTACATTCCCCGCGGCTTCGCCCACGGGTTCTTCACCCTGCTCCCGGAGACGGAGATCGAGTACCTCATCTCCGACGCCTACCGGCCGGAGACGGCGCGAGGCCTCCGCTGGGACGACCCGCTGCTCTCCATCCCCTGGCCGGGCCTGCCCGCGGTCATCGCCCCGCGCGACCGCGACTACCCGGATGCGCGCCCCGGCCAGTTCGACGAGCTCCGGGGGCTCTGAGGCCATGCCGGTCGACGGAGCGGCCGAGGCGCTGCGACGGCTCGCCGACGGGCTCGACCCGGCCACGCTCGGCCCCGAGCTGATGGCCCACGTCCGGGACCTCTACCCCCTGAACCGCTCCATCACCGGCGACGGGCTCCGCGCCTCGCTGCGTTCTCCTACAGCGGCTCGCTCCGCTCGAGCTCCACGAGGTGCCCAGCGGGACGGTCGTCTTCGACTGGACGGTGCCTCGCGAGTGGAACGTCCGCTCGGCCCGCCTCACCGCGCCCGACGGGCGGGTGGTCGCGGACGTGGCGAAGTGCAACCTCCATCTGCTCGGCTACAGCGTCCCCTTCCGGGGCACGGTGTCGCGCGAGGAGCTCGAGCCGCACCTGTACTCGCTCCCGGACCAGCCGGACCTCATCCCCTACCGGACCAGCTACTACCAGGAGGCCTGGGGATTCTGCCTGTCCCACCGGGTCCGGAGCACGCTCCCCACCGGCGATTACCAGGTGGAGATCGACACCCGGCTGGAGGACGGCGCGCTCACCTACGGCGAGGTGCTCGTCCCCGGCACGGAGGAGACCGAGGTCCTGGTCTCGACGCACTGCTGCCACCCCTCGCTCGCCAACGACAACTGCGCGGGCATGGTGATGTGCGCCACCCTGGCCCGGATGCTCGCCCCGCTCCGGCCGCGCCACGGGTACCGGTTCGTCTTCGTCCCGGGAACCATCGGGGCCATCACCTGGCTGGCCCGGAACGAGTCGCGGACCGGGCGCATCGCCCACGGGCTGGTGTCGGCGTGCGTGGCCGACGCCGGCCAGCTCACCTACAAGCGGAGCCGACGGGGCACGGCCGACGTGGATCGTGCCGCGGCCCTGGTCCTCGCCGCCTCCGGCCAGCCGCACGGGCTGCGCGACTTCAGCCCCTACGGGTACGACGAGCGGCAGTACTGCTCGCCGGGCTTCGACCTCCCCGTCGGCTCGCTCACCCGGACTCCCTACGGCGAGTACCCCGAGTACCACACCTCCGCGGACGACCTGACGCTGGTCCGCCCCGAGGCGCTGGTGGACACGCTCCGTCGCTACCTCGAGGTGTTCGAGGTCCTGGAGGGGAACCGCACCTGGCGGAACACCTCGCCCCGGTGCGAGCCGCAGCTCGGCAAGCGCGGCCTCTACGGCTCGGTGGGCGGACGGAGCCACGCCCAGGCGCGGCAGATGGCGATGCTCTGGGTGCTGAACCTCTCGGACGGGCGGCACTCGCTGCTCGACGTGGCCGAGCGCTCCCGGCTGCCCTTCTCCGACCTGCGCCGGGCCGCGGCCGATCTCGCCGGGACCGGACTGCTCGTCCCGGCCTGAGCCTGGAGTCCCCCTGGTGCGGGGGGCTGAGCCTGGACGAGGCCGCGCTCCCGCGCGGCTCCGCAGGCGTCCCCCTGGTGCGGGGGGCTGAGCCTGGACGCGGCCGCGCCCCCGCGCGGCTCCGCAGGCGTCCCCCTGGTGCGGGGGGCTGAGCCTGGACGCGGCCGCGCCCCCGCGCGGCTTGTCAGGTTCGGGCGGTGAGCGCGAGCACGTGCTCGGCGAGCGCCAGCACCGCGGTGAGCCCGGGCGACTCGATGCCGTAGAGCTGCACCAGCCCGGGCACGCCGTGCTCGGCGGGACCCTGTACCAGGAAGTCTGCCGCCGGCTCGCCGGGGCCCGACAGCTTGGGGCGCACGCCGGTGTATCCCGGCTCGAGCGCACCGTCGGCGAGCCCGGGGTAATAGGTCCGGATCGAGCGGTAGAAGGCGTCGACCCGCGTCTCATCGAAGCCGTACTCCACTCCCTCCACCCACTGCACGTCGGGTCCGAAACGGGCACGGCCCGCGAGGTCGAGCGTCACGTGGGTCCCGAGTCCCCCCGGCACCGGCACCGGGTACACCAGGTGGCGGAACGGCACCCGCCCGGAGAGGACGAAGTAATGCCCACGAGCGAAGCGCTGCGGTGGCACACTGGCCGGAGGGAGGCCCTCGATGCCCCGGGCCACGGTCTGGGCCCAGGGGCCAGCGCAGTTCACGACCAGCCGGAATCGCACCGCCGCGGGCTCGTCCCCGCCGAGCGCGAGCGTGACGCCGCCGTCCTCCACGCGGCCGGAGAGCACCGGGGTCCGGAGCAGCACCTGCGCCCCGGCCGCCTCGGCATCGGCGCGGAGCGCCTCCATCAGCGCGTGGCTGTCCACGATGCCGGTGGAGGGCGAGAAGAGCCCGCGAACGCCCCGCACCTCGGGCTCCAGCGCGCGGATCTCGGCGGCGTCGATCCACCGGAGGTCGTCGACGCCGCTGGCAGCCGCGTTGCGGAGGATCCCCTCCAGGCCGGGGATCTCCTCGTCCCGGGTGGCGATGATCAGCTTGCCGGTCCGCCGGTGCGCGACGCCGCGCTCGGCGCAGTAGCCGTAGAGGGCCTGGCGACCGGCGACGCAGAACCGCGCCTTCAGCGACCCCGGCGGATAGTAGAGCCCGGCGTGGATGACCTCGGAGTTTCGCGAGCTGGTGTGGAAGCCGACGAAGCGCTCCTGCTCCACCACGAACACCTCCCGCCCGGCGAGCGCCAGCGACCGGGCGACGGCCAGGCCCACCGCCCCGGCGCCGACCACCCCGACGTCGACCTCGACGCTGGTCATCCCGCTCCTCCTCCCTCCGCCGCGCCTGCTTAGCACCGGCGGAGGGTCGCGGCGCCCCGGTGCGCACCGGCCCATCGGGGCAATTGATCCGCTGCCTGTCCGTTGCTAGCCCTCGGCGCAGCGGTGTCCCGAGGGCAGGCCGTCCGTCCTCGCTTCCCTCCGGAGGATCCGACGATGCTCTCCACCTCGCGTCCGGTCGTCGTCTCGCTCGAGCTCCTGCTGCTCGCCGCCTGCACCACCGGCATGGTGAGGTCGGCCGGGGGCGCGGGCCCGGGGACCGGTGACCCGGGCGCCGCCGAGCGCCCGCCCGGCGTCACCGTCACCGTGTCCCCTCGCGTCGCCCCAATGGTCGCCGGGGGGACCATGTCCTTCTCCGCGGTGGTGGGCAGGATCAGGTCCGGCCAGCCCGCAACGGTGACCTGGTCGGTGCAGGAGGCCGGGGGCGGCACGGTCGACGGAAGCGGCCGCTACACCGCCCCCGCGGACGCCGGGACCTACCACCTGGTGGCCACCAGCACCGCCGACCGGAGCCGCAGCGACGCGGCGGTGATCACTGCGGGCACGAGCCCCATCCTCCCTCCGGACCGGCTCACCGTCTGGAACCCGGGCCTCAACGCCGTGGGCGGCATCCCCTTCCGGACCACCATCTACAAGACGCTCTCCCCGAGCGGCGGCGACGACACCCGGTTCATCCAGGGCGCGCTGGACTCCTGCCCCCCGGGCCAGGTGGTGAAGCTGGCGCCCGGGAGCTACCGGATCTCCGGCGAGGGGCTCTCCATCACCCGCTCGGGCGTGGTGCTCCGCGGGAGCGGCCCGGGTCAGACCATCCTCATGAAGTCCGGCGCCTCGTTCCCGGTGATCATCGTCGGGTTGCGCTGGTTCAAGTATTCGGTGCCGGTGGCGCTGGCCTCCAACGCGGTGAAGGGCGGCGACAGCGTGTCCGTGGCCAGCAACCCCGGGTTCAAGGTGGGCGAGCTGGTGTTCCTGAACCAGGTCTCGGACGACGACCAGCGAAACGACACCGATGCGCCGGTGAGGAAGATCTGGTGGGGGAACAAGGTCGGCGGCCCCGCCTCCGAGGCGCGGGGGTGGTTCTGCGAGCAGAACCGGCCCCTCGGCCAGGCGATGGAGATCGCGCGGGTCGACGGCAACCGGCTCACCTTCACCACGCCCTTCCACATCGATTTCGAGACCGCCCTCTCCGCCCACATCCTCCGCATCTCCGACGCCGACGGCGGCGACCCGGTGGACGTGGTGAGGTACTCGGGCATCGAGGACCTCGCGGTGGTCAACGGAGACGGAGGGGATGGAGGCGGGAACATTCACTTCTTCGCCGCGGCCTACAGCTGGGTCCGGAACGTGGAGAGCTCGGGGAGCCTCGGGCACAGCTGCAACCTCGAGGGGAGCTTCCGCTGCGAGGTGCGCGATTCGTACTTCCACAGCACCCGCGATCCGAACCCTGGCGGCAACGGCTACGGCATCGGCGTCAACCGCTACGCCTCGGACAACCTGTTCGAGAACAACGTGGTCTGGGCGTTCAACAAGCTCACCGTGGCCCGGGCGTCGGGGGGCGGCAACGTCTTCGGCTACAACTACCTCCAGGACGGCTACGGCGCCGGATTCACCGACTTCGTGGAGGTGGGCGCCGGGCCCAACCACTACGCCGGCGCGCACATGGAGCTCTTCGAGGGGAACGAGGGCTTCAACTACGACACCGAGTCGTTCTGGGGGAACTCGATCTACGGCACGGTGTTCCGCAACCACTGGACGGGGCTGCGGCGCTCGGCCTCTCCGCTGCGGCTCAGGGACACCGGCAACCGCCGGGCGGTGGGTGTGCAGACCGCGGGGTGGTGGTTCTCGTTCCTCGGGAACGTGCTCGGGTTCCCGGACATGCCGCTGCTCCCGGAGCAGAGGCGCTTCGTCACCCAGATGGACGTCAACCGCCTGAGCGACGAGGGCACGGTGCCGATGTGGATCATCGGCTACGACACGGTCACCTGGCCCAGGAGGGCGGACCCGCTGGTGGTGGCGCGCACCTACCGGCACGGGAACTTCGACTACGTCTCCAGGGCCGTGGCCTGGGACCCGGGCAACCCCAACCACCTGCTGCCGCCCTCGCTCTACCTTTCGCGCAAGCCCGCCTTCTTCGGGAGCAACCCCTGGCCATGGGTCGAGCCCACCGGCGCGACCGACGCGGCCCGGTTGGGCACGCTCCCGGCCAAGGTCCGCTTCGACGCCATCCACGGCCCCTGAGGCTCACCACCTCGGGCGTCAGGCCGAGGGCGGCGACCAGCGCGACGCCTGTCGAGCGTTCAGCGCCTCCGTCGCCCGTTGCTTGCCCCGGAGCAGGCACTCCCACTGGTAGCGGCGGAGGAAGCGGCGGAAATCGGAGTCCGCGTAGCGCGGGGCGCCCTGCAGCATGCTCTTGAGGTAGCCCCAGGCCATCCCCGCCCCGCCGAGCAGGAGCGGCGGGCGGGTCATCCGATAGGCGGCGCTGGCGAGCATGTAGACCGGCGAGGTGCCCATGAACCACTGGCCGTAGCCGTGCCGGGTGCGGCCCCTCCAGAACCCCTTGTCGCTCGTCCCCATGGGCCGGAGGTGGACGAAGCGCAGCTCCGGGTCGTCCCAGGACACGGCGATCCACCCGAGCTGCCGGCAGCGGTGCCCGTCGATGCCGTCCCACATGACCTCGCGGACGAAGCCGCCGATCTGCCCGAAGCACGCCGTCCGGTAGAACTTGGTCATCCCCACCGAGTTCTCGTCGCCGGTCTTCTCCGAGACCAGGTCGGTCAGGTCGGCGAGCGGGAAGCGCGCCCTCCCCGGGTCCATCCCGGGCCGGAAGAAGTACGGCTTGCCGGAGCAGGTGCCGATCCGCGGCTCCCGCTCCATCCGGTCCATCAGGCCGGCGAAGTACCCGGGAGGCAGCTCGAGGTCGAGGTCCAGCTTGCAGAGGTAGTCGAAGCGGGAGGTGTCGGCGGTGGCCAGGCCGGCGTCGAAGGCCTCGATGACGCCGCCGCCCACCTTGCGCGCGCCTCGGTCCGCCCGGCGCACCACCCGGATGAACGGGGCGCGGGCCCGGTACTCCTCGAGGATGGCGGGGGTCTCGTCGCGCGAGCCGTCGTCGACGATGATCCACTCGGACGGCGGCTCGGTCTGGGCCAGGATCGAGTCCAGCGTCCGGCGCGCGTACCGGGCCTCGTCGCGGCACGGCGTCACCAGGAGGTACCGGCGGCCGCTCACCGGCGCACCCCGTGCCGCTGGCACCAGCGGACCAGGACGTACACCGCCCAGACCCGCGACCAGTAGAGCCCCGGCGCGCCCGCCTGGAAGCCGCGCCACAGCCGCTCCACCGCGGCCGGCTCGAGCCCGGCATCGCGCACCGCCTGCGGATCCCGCAGCGTCCGGTCCACCGCCCCGTGCAGCCCCTGGCGGATCCACCGCTCGAAGGGGAGCACGAAGCCGCTCTTGGGACGCTCGAACAGCGCCGGGTCGAGCCCGCGGAGCCCGATGCGGCGGAGCATCGCCTTGCGACGGACCGGCTGGTACCGCGGGTCGTCGGGCAGACGCACCACGTGCTCCAGCAGCACCGCGTCCACCAGCGGCAGCCGCTGCTCGATCGACACCGCCATGCTCGCCGCGTCGTTGTCGCGGAGCAGCCGCTCGCCGAGGAACAGCCGCTGCTCGAGCACGCTGATCGCCGAGAGCGGCGAGCGCCCCCGGAGCTCCCGCTCCAGCCGCGCCCGGGCCTCGGGCGGGAGCCCGTCCACCAGCAGCGATGCGCCGCCGTCGGCGACCAGCTCGCGCTGGAACTCGGGGAGGAAGAGCGCGTACGCCAGCTGGTACAGCGCGAGGAGGTCCTCTCCGCTTGCGCACCATCGCCGGGAGCTTGGCCCAGCGGGTCTGCCGGGGCAGCGGCCCTCGGTCGCGGTGCATGGCGGCCATCGTCAGGAGGGCCGCCCGGGCCAGCACCGCGCGCGGCGCGGCGCCGAGGTGGCGCGTCCACTGGTGGAGCGCGGGGAGGTCACGGAAGCTGGTGTAGCCCCCGAACAGCTCGTCGCCCCCGGTGCCCACCAGGGCCACGGTGAAGCCCGCCTCGCGGATGGCCCGCGAGAGGACATAGGCGTTCAGCCCGTCGAAGGTGGGCTGGTCGATGCTCTCCAGCGCCGGCTCGAGCTCGCCGGCGAACGCCTCCTCCCGGAGGACGATCTCCCGGTGCTCGGTGCCGATCGCCCGGGCGATGGCCTGCGCCGCGGCGCCCTCGTCGAACTCCTTCTCCTCGAAGGCGAGGGTGAAGGTGTGCACCGGTCCGCGGCCCGCCCGGTGGGCGAGGTTGGCCACCGCCGAGGAGTCCACGCCCCCGGAGAGGAAGACGCCCAGCGGCACGTCCGACGCGAGGTGGAGCCGAACGCACTCCTCGAGCGCCGCGGCCATCTCCTCCTCGCCGATGGGAGGCGCGGTCCCCGGCGTGGGCAGGTGCCAGAACTCGCCGCCGCGCACCAGGCGTCCGTCGGGGGAGAGCACCTGGAACTCGCCCGGCAGGAGCGAGCGGATGCCTTCCACCGCCGTCCGTGGACCGACCACGAAGCCGTTCCAGGCCATCGAGGCCGCGGCGGTGGGATCCAGGCGCGGCGTGCCCAGCAGCCCCGAGGCGAGCAGCGCCCGCACCTCGGAGGCGAAGGCCACCGTCCATCCCGACCTCGGATCGGCCGAGGTCGCCACGTACAGCGGCTTGATGCCCAGGGGATCCCGGGCGAGCAGCAGCGTACGCCGGGCCGGGTCCCAGAACGCGAGCGCGAACATCCCCCGGAGGGCCGGGAGCGCGTCCTCGGCGCGGTGGGCCAGCACCCGGAGGAGGACCTCGGCGTCTCCGGTGGAGCGGACCTCTTCGCCCGCCTGGCGCAGCTCCGCCCGCAGCGCGGCGTAGTTGTAGATCTCCCCGTTGAAGATCAGCGCCTGTCCGCCGGCCGGGTGCACCATCGGCTGGTGGCCCGCGGGGCTGAGGTCGAGGATGGCCAGGCGGCGGAAGGCCAGCAGCGCGCCCGAGCCGTCCGCGCCCGGGGCCGATTCCCAGGTCCCCACGTCGTCCGGGCCGCGGTGTCGGAGCGCGTCGCTCATCCGCTCCAGCGCCGCGCGGTTGCGCGCATCGACCTTCCCCAAGATGCCGGCGATTCCGCACATGTCGAGCGCCGCATCGTGCCATAAACGAGGGCGCCGTCTCTCTGGCAACGATGCTCGACAGCTCGCTCCAGCTCCTCTCGGTCTCGCCCTTCCCGCCCTCGCCTCCGTCGTTCGGTGCCCAGCGCCGGATCCACGGGCTGCTCTCGGCGCTCGCCCATCGCCACGCCGTCACCGCGCTCACCCTGGTGTCACCGGAGACCGATCGCGCCGAGGTGGAGCGGGCGATGCGGGACTACTGCCAGGATGTGGCGCTGGTGACCGCCCGGAGCGGGCGGGGGCTGGCCAAGCGGTGGATGCAGCTGCGGGCGCTCGTCTCGTCCCGGAGCTTCGAGCGGCTCACGATGGACCTCGCGCCGTTCCGGGCCGAGCTTCACCGTCTGCTCTCCAGCCGGGCGTTCGATGTCGTCCTGCTCGAGTTCCCCTTCCTCGCCGCCGACGTCCTCGCCGACCCCCCTCAAGGACGGCCGCGACCCATCCGCGTGCTGGACACGCACAACATCGAGTTCGACCTCGCCCGCCAGCAGGCGGGGCGCGAGCACGGCCTGATGCGGCGGATCCACAACGCCGCCAACTGGCCCAAGGTCCGCCGGGAGGAGCTGGACGCCTTCCGCCGCTTCGACGGGGTGGCGTTCTGCTCCGAGCTGGACGCCGAGCGCGCCCGGACGCTCGTCCCGTCCGTCCGCGCCACGGTGGTGCCCAACGCGGTGGACGTGGAGGCGTTCGCGCCCCGTCCGGGGTTGCCCCGCTCCGACGGACGGACGGTGCTCTTCTTCGGGGCCATCAACTACTTCCCCAACGTGGACGGCATCCTCTTCCTGGTGAAGGAGGTCTGGCCGCTCCTCGCCGCGTCGCACCCCGCGTGCCGCCTGAAGATCGTGGGCCAGCACCCGACCCGGGAGATCCTCGCCTTCCAGGGGCCGCGGGTGGAGGTGACCGGCCGGGTGGACGACGTGCGGCCCCATCTCGCCTCGGCTGCGGTCACCATCGTCCCCCTGAGGATCGGCGGCGGGACGCGGTTCAAGATCCTCGAGGCCATGGCCATGGCCAGGCCGGTGGTCTCGACCACCCTCGGCGCCGAGGGGCTCGAGGCGCGGCCCGGCGAGAACCTCCTCCTCGCCGATGACGCCGCCGGCCTGGCCGCCGCCGTCGGCCGGGTCCTCGACGACCCCGCCCTCGGACGGGCGCTGGGCAACGCAGGCCGTCGGCTGGTGGAGGAGCGCTACTCCTGGGACGCCGCGGCGCTCGGGCTGGAGCATTTCCTCGGCACGCTGGGCGCCGGTGGGGCGGTGGCAGGCGAGGCGGCCGGGAGGAGATAGTGTCGGCCGGAGTGAAGGCGCAGATGAGCGACGGGCCGGGCCAGGCCGGCAGCGAGGTGCTCGGACGCGGGCACCTGCCCGTGCTGGACGGAGTGCGGGGCCTGGCGATTCTCATGGTGCTGGTCCTGCACTTCGTCGCGGACACCCACGCCACCACCCAGCTCGAGCGGTGGATCAACCTGGCGGCGGGCTGGGGCCAGTACGGCGTCGACCTGTTCTTCGTCCTCTCCGGGTTCCTCATCACCGGCATCCTGTTCGATGCCCGGGAGAGCCCCGACTACTTCAAGAACTTCTACGTGCGGCGGGTGCTCCGCATCTTCCCGCTCTACTACGCGGTCCTCGCGGTGCTGTTCCTGCTCCTGCCGCTCGTGGCCGGGCTCTCCTCCCCCACCCTGGACGAGCTCCGCGCGCACCAGGCCTGGGCCTGGCTCTACGGGGTCAACGTCTTCGTGGCGCTGCGGGGAGAGTGGGCCCTCTCGTACCTCGACCACTTCTGGTCGCTCTCGGTGGAGGAGCACTTCTACTTCGTCTGGCCCTTCGTGGTCTGGGCGCTGGCGCGGCGGCCTCGCGTCCTGCTCGCCACCAGCCTCGGGGTGGCGGGGGCGGCGCTGCTCGGGCGGGTGGTGGCGGCCGCGGCGGGGGTGAGCCCCCACGTGCTCTACGTGCTGACCCCGTTCCGGCTGGACGGGCTCGCGCTCGGCGGCGCGTTCGCGGTGCTGGCCCGGCTCCCCGGCGGGATGGCCCGGATCCGCCGGCTCCTGCCCCGACTGGCGGCGGCCGCGGCGGCGCTCTTCCTCCTCCGGCTCGCCTGGAGCCGCCTCACCCCGCTCTGGGCGGCGCCGCTCTTCCAGGTGCGCGAGAGCCTCCTGGTGGTGCTCCTGGCCTGCGTGCTGCTCCGGGCGCTCACCGCGCCGCGCGACGCCCTGGTGGTCCGCCTGTTCTCCAGCCGGACGATGCGCTGGTTCGGCACCTACAGCTACGGGCTCTACGTCTACCACCACTTCCTCTCGTACCATTTCTCGGTGCACCGGACGGAGTTCGCCCTCGCCGCGCGGCTCGGCTCGCACGGGCTCGCGGTCGCGCTGCAGGCGCTGGTCGGGGTGGCGATCTCCTGCGCCGTCGCCTTCGCCAGCTACCACCTGCTGGAGAAGCGCTTCCTCGGGCTGAAGGACCGGCTCACCGGGGGCGCGCGCCCTCGACGCTCGGCGGCGCTCGGGGTGGCCGGGCCACCGGCCTGACCCCGGGCCTTCGGCTCAGGGGAGGTGGATCAGCCAGCGGGCGAGCTGGAGGTGGTAGAGCGCCTGCCCTTCCCACTCCTCCGAGACCTCGTTGGTGCTCCAGCTGTCGTTGTCCGTGTAGCGGGCCTCCACTGGCGTGCGCTCGTCGCGCGGGAACGCCGGGTCGCCCCAGTAGCCCCAGGAGGGGATGGGCCGGCCGGCGGGGCGCGAGACGTCGTTCGACTCGGGGTACCGCACCGGCCCGCCGGCCACCATCCCCGGGAAGTCGCGGGGCTCGGCACGGAGCGTGGCCAGCCAGTGGTGGAAGCCGGAGCGCATCCCGCGGCTCACCCCCGGGAGCCCGCTGACGTAGCAGAATTGGCGCCCGTTCCGGCCGAACGCATAGTGCAGGCTGGCCAGCGCCTCGACGCAGTCCCCGGCGGCTGCGCGCGGGTCTTCGCGGCAGCGCCAGGCGCTGGCGAGCCCGGTGCGGAGCAGCGCCGAGCCGATCGAGCCCCAGTAGTACTTGCCCGCCCAGCCGAAGGGATGCCGCGCCCCGTCCTCGCGCACCACCGCGGCGTTGGCCTCCAGGGCCCGGCGGAGCCGCGCCGCCACCTCGGGGTCGGCCCCGGGCGCGCGGAGGTAGAGGAGCGCCGCCGGACCGTCGATGTGGAGGTACACCGGGTCCGGGACGGGCATCGCCACGGCGGTGCGCACGTCGCGGTGGAAGCGCGGCTCACCGGTGGCCAGGGCCATGCCCGCCGCGGCGTAGAAGCGGGTGCTCCGCCCCACCGCCGTGTCCCCGTCTCGCCGGGCCGAGGGACAGCTCGGGCCGTCCGTCGTCCCGGGGTGGGCGTCGAGGTAGTTCACCCCGGCGCGCGCGGCGCGGAGGCAGCGGTCGGCGAACGCGGCGTCCACCCGCCCGAATCGCGTGGCGGCGAAGGCCAGCGTCCCGACGGCGCGAGCGGTGGCGAGCGTGCCGACCTCGCCGTCGCGGTACGGCGGCATGTGCTCCGGTGCATTCGTTCCGTAGGAGCCGTAGCGCTCCTGGCAGGTGGTGTTGCGGAAGCCACCCGAGCCGTCCTGCACCGAGAGGAGCCAGCGGAGCCCCCACCGCGCCTCGTCGAGCAGGTCGGGGACGCCGTTGCCCGATTCCGGGATGCCGGTGTCGTCGGCGGTGGGGCCGAAGTCGGCATCGGCGAGCAGCAGCCAGAACAGCGCCGAGGTGAGGTAGGCGTTGTAGATGGTGAGGTCGCCTGCGTCGTGCCACCCGCCCTCGACCCCTGGCGGAGCGAGGCCGGCGTCGTCCCCGTGGACCCAGGGACCCTCGGCGTGGGCGGCGAGCACCGGAGCGAAGGCACGCTGGTAGTAGAACCAGCGCTGGACCGCACGGAGCGGAGCGTCGAAGACCCCCGGACCCACCTCGAAGGGGAAGCTCTCCATCCCCTCGTCGGTGGCCACCCGGTAGCGGCCGGCCACCGAGAGCGCCGAGAAGTCGCCGATCGAGACGCTCCGCACCTCGCCCAGGAGGTCGGTGGACAGCGTGCGCACCGGCTCGCCGCCCCGGAAGGCCACCCGTCCGGTGGAGGCCTCCCGGACCTCGAACCAGCGGAACGGGCGGGGCGAGGTGAAGCGCTTCACCATCGCCGGCCCGTACCCCACCTGGCTCAGCGCGAGGCGCGAGAAGAACGGCTCCTCGGGCGGGAGACGGCGGCGCTCGGCGAGCCGCACCCGCCCGAGCACCGCGGCGGCGCGCTGGCGGAGGAAGGCGCGGCCCCGGTGCGAGGCCAGGACCAGGGCAGCCACCAGGCCGGCGACGAGCAGTCCCAGGCGGAGCGCCGTCCGGGCGCGCCGCACCGGTCAGGCGCCCCGGAGCCGGTGAGCCAGCACCGCGCCGAGCAGCTGGCTCCGGTCGAGGAGCGCGAGCGTGCGCTCCACGTCGGGCAGGCGGCTCTCGCCGCGCAGCAGCACCAGCAAGCTCAGGTCGCAGGCGGCGACCAGCTCCCGCGCCTCGGGCATCTCCACCGGGTTGGGAGCGGCCACCAGCACCCGCTCGCGCCGGGCTCGCGCCGCCGAGCGCTCCAGCGCCCGGCAGAGCGCTCCGATGCGCCCGGGAGTGGCCCGGGTGGCGTCCACCCCGCGCAGGAGACCGGTGCGGGCGCCGCCCACCGCCCCGAGGAGCCGCTCCATGAGCCGCGAGGCGAGCTCCGGCCTGCCCGGCGCGACCAGCGCCAGCGCGCGCCAGCGGAGCGAGGCCAGCCGGTACCAGAGCAGCTCGAGGTCTCGCTCCGGCACCGCCGGGACCGCAGCAGGCGCCGCGGCCGGCGGGGGCTCAGAGCGCATCGATCTCTCCCACCAGCGGGACGCGGGCCTGCAGCTCCACCTGCCACGGCTCGAGGAGGCGGCCGGAGCCGATGTCCACCAGCGCCGCGCCGAGCAGGGCGAGCGCCAGGCCCGCCACCGCGCCGGCCAGCGCGACCAGGGGCAGCTTCGGCCAGATGGGCCCCTTCGGGCGCTGCACCGGACGGATGACGACGTAGCGGTACTTGAAGGCGGCGCGAGCCGAGTCCTGCTCCAGCCGCGCTGTCTCCACCCGTCCCAGCATCTCGTTGTAGCGGGACAAGAGGTGGCGGACGTCGGCCTTCTGGTACTCGATGTCCGGGTCCTCGTCCTCGCGCGGGTCCGCCGACTCCAGCGCGGTGGCCCGGAGCACCGCCTCCGTGGCCCGGCCCGACTGCAGCAACACGTTGGCGGCGAAGCCCCGCCGCCGCAGTTCCTCCTCCAGCGGCACCAGCTCGCGCTTGAGGATCTGCAGCTGCGGCGACTCGTTCTTCATGTCCTCCAGGTTCTGGTGCAGGTCGAGCACCGCGGGGTGTGGGTCGGTGTAGAGGGCCCGCTGCTCCTCCAGCTGCGACTGGAGCTCGGTGGTGCGCCGGCGCCGGAAGTCCTGCAGGTCGGCCATGGCCTGCTGCTTGGCACGGACCAGGTCCAGGAGCTGCTCCGTCTCCCGGTCGATGGTGGCGCCGAGGCCGGTCTGGCCCGACGGAGTGACCTTGCGCCCGAGCTTCGCCGCGCGCACGCCGCGCAGCTGCTCCAGCTCGGAGAGCGAGCGCTCCAGGGTGCTGTGGGCGTCGGCCGCCCGAGACTCCAGGATGCCGATCACCTCGCCGATGGTGGTGATCTCCGCGGCGTTGCGCGCGTCGAGGAAGCTCTGCAGCGCGGCGGACACCAGGTCCATTGCCAGGTCCGGATCGGGGAGGCTCGCCCCGATGGTCACGGTGTCATCTCCGTGCTTCACCCACAGCCGCTTCTCCAGCGTCTCGACGAAGCCGTCGAGCAGGTCCTTCTCCGAGGGCGGACGGAAGAGGCGGCTCCGGAGCGCGTCCTTCCACCGCGCCGCCGGCGCCCGGTGCGCCTTCCAGCGGGCGATCAGATCGGTCTTCCGGATCAGCGAGACCAGGTTTTCGCGGCTGAGGATGGTCTCCTCCGCCTGCTTGATGGGCGCCTCCGGCTCGCTCAGCATCGGTCGGCCCACCAGCGAGACGATGACCTGCGTCCGCTGCGCCTGGAGCATGGTCTGGACCTCGTACTTCCGCGGGAGGACCGACGCCGCTCCCAGCGACAGCCCGACCACGCTGGTCCAGAGGAGGAGGCAGAGCCACGGGTGCCGCCGGACCGCGTGCACGACCAGCAGCACGTACCCGCCGACCAGCGCCCATCGTCGGCCGCTCGGCGCGGCGGCCGGCTGTGGCCGGCCGGCGGCCCCGAGGTGCGCCCCGGCTTCGAGCTGCGTCATCCCGCCTTCCTGCCTCCGCGACTGCCCTCCGGCGACCGTACCCCATGCCGGCGCGGGGACACCACGGCCGGCGGACGGCGGTTCGGCGTAAGCTGGAGCGCCCGTGACGAAGTTCCTCCTCCTCGGCATCCTCCTCGCCACCTTCCTCGTCCCGCTGGCCACCGCGCGCGTGCGCGACCCGAACCGGGGGCTGTGGACCACGCTCGCCCTCATGGCGGTGGCCGAGGTCGCCTACGCCCTCTTCCTCGCGCTGCTCTACCCCAACCATGTCTGACGGGCTGCCCGCGCTCGTCCCGCCCAGCGGGACCGGGTCGGGGAGACCCCGGCAGCTCGCCCTGGCCGTGCTGGTGGTCCTCACCGCGGCCGCGGTCCTGGTGGGGAACGGGAACGTGGGGCTGGCCCTCGTCCCGGCGCTGGGGGCGCTCCTGATCTGGCTCATGTGGACGCTGCCCCTGCGGGTGACGCTCCTCACCCTGCTCGCGCTGGCCTGGGCCATCGAAGCCCCGTCCGACGTCTTCGCCTCGGACCGGATCCAAACCCCCTGGGCCATCGTGGGCCGCGTGTTGTGGGCGAAGCTGAATCTTCTGGTCCCCTTCTCCCCGCTGGTGCTCACCGGATTCGACCTGGTGGCCCTGCTCCTCCTGTCGGTGGTGGTGGTGCGGCACTTCACCCGGAGCACGGTGGACCGCGAGGGCTGGGTCCCCTCGCCCGCGCCGATTGGCCTCTTCGCCTGGCTGACCGTCGTCGCGGTGCTGCTGATCACCGCGCACGGCCTCGCCCGCGGCGGCAGCTTCCGGTTCGTGCTCTGGCAGGCCATCAAGTGGCTCTACCTGCCGCTCATCTACACCCTGATGAACCAGGGGCTGCGCGGACCGAGGGACGTGTGGATCTCCGGCCAGGTGCTGGTCGGCGCCGGAGTGTTCCGGGCGCTCGAGGCGATCCTGATCCGCCTCCGCTACCCGTCGCTGGAGGAGATGCCGCACACCACCAGCCACCACGACTCGGTGCTGTTCGCCACCTGCCTGGCGCTGCTCGTGGCACGGGCGCTGGAGGCCCCGAGCCGGCGATCGTACCGGGCGCTGGCGATGCTCGGGCCGCTGTTCCTCTGGGCGATGGTGGCCAACAACCGGCGCCTGGTGTGGACCGAGTTGGCGATGGTGGCGGTCTTCTTCTGGCTGGTGACCCCCTGGCGGCCGTTGAAGCGGAAGGTGGCGCGCATCGCCGTGCTCGCCGCCGCCCCTACCCTCCTCTACACCGCCGCGGGCTGGAACTCGGGCTCGGGACTCTTCAAGCCGGTGCAGAAGATCCGCTCGATGTTGGACTCCAAGCGCGATGCCTCCACCGCCTGGCGGGACATGGAGAACTTCAACCTGATCACCACCTACCGCCAGGCGCCGATGACCGGGCTCGGGTTCGGCCATCCGATGATCGAGGCGGTGAAGCTTCCGGACGTCACCGCCGCCTACGAGCTCGAGCCGTACGTGCCCCACAACAGCGTGCTCGGGCTCTGGGCGTTCGGCGGGCTGCTGGGCTTCGCCCTCCTCTGGGGGGTGTTCCCGGTGGGGATGTACTTCACGGTCCGGGCCTACCGATGGGCGGGGCATCCCCTGGAGCGTGCGGCGGCGCTCACCGCCGCCGCGGTGCAGATCTGTTACGTCATGCAGGGCTACGGCGACCTCGGCTTCGGGACCTGGGGCCCGGTCTTCACCGTCGCGCTGGGTTACGCGGTGGTCGGGAAGATCTGCGTCGCCCGCGGCGCATGGCCCACCCCCCCGCTCTCCGACGCGGCGGACCCGTCCCTCGCGATCCGGGTCGCCCGGCACCCCGGCATCTCGGCAAGCTGAACGACGACCTCTGCACACAGCCGCGTCGCACCGATCGCCCGAGCGCCATCCAACGCCGCTAGGATGCGCCGCCGTGAGATCCACCGTTGAGGTCGCAATCATCGGAGCCGGTCCGTACGGGCTCTCGATCGCCGCACAGCTCCAGGCACATGGGGTTCCGTTCCGCATCTTCGGCGAGCCGATGCGCACCTGGCGGCCGATGCCCCGGAGCCTGTGCCTGAAGTCGCTGGGGTTCGCGACCAGCATCGCCGTGCCGGCGCCGGGGCACGACTTCCCCAGCTGGCTCGCCGCGCGAGGGCTGGAGACGGTGGAACCGATCTCCTACGCCGAGTTCACCGACTACGGACTCTGGGTCCAGGAACAGGCAGTGCCGGAGGTCGAGCCGGTGGACGTGAGCACCGTCCGCGCTCGCCCGCAGGGTGGCTACGAGCTGGTCCTCGCCGATGGCCAGGTCGCCACCGCGCGGCGGGTGGTGGTGGCGACCGGGCTCCACCACCTCCAGCACCTGCCGGAGGTGCTGCGCGCGCTTCCTCCCGAGCTGCTGTCGCACAGCTTCGGCCAGTACGACTTCCGGCGGCTCGCCGGCCAGGACGTGGCGGTCATCGGCGCGGGCCAGTCGGCGCTCGAGGTGGCGGTGCTCCTGCGCGAGGCCGGCGCCCGGCCGGTGCTCGTCGCGCGGCAGCCGCCCATCTTCCACGGCCGGACGCCGGCGCATCGGCCACTCCTGGATCGAGTTCGCGAGCCGCTGACCGTGCTCGGTGCGGGCAGGCTCAACTGGGTGCTGGAGCACTTCCCCTGGCTCATCCGGCACGTCCCGGAGTCGCGCCGGGTGCGTTTCGCCCTGGGGTACCTCGGCCCGTCGGGCGCCTGGTGGCTGCGCGAGCGCTTCGAGGGACGCGTCCCGGTGCTGGCCCCCGCCGAGCTGCTCGGCGCCCGGGCCGAGGGGAACGGGGCGGTGCTGCGCCTGGGCAGGGAGGGCGGCAGGGTGGAGGAGCGGCGGTTCGCCCACGTGGTCGCCGGTTCCGGCTTCCGCCACGACGTGCGGCGGCTTCCGTTCCTCGATCCGTCGCTGCTCGCCCGCATCGAGCCGATGGAGGGACTCGGTCCCCGTCTCTCGGACCGGTTCGAGTCCACGGCGCCAGGCCTGCACTTCGTGGGGCCGCTCTCCGCCTCCGCCTTCGGGCCGCTCTTCCGCTTCGTCTGCGGCGCGGAGCACGCCGCGCCCCGGCTGGCACGTCACCTCGCCGCGCACCGACGCCGCACCGGGCGCGGACCTCTCTCCCCTCCGCACCGGTCTGCTCCGGACGCGCGCGCGGCCTGAGACCCGGGGGCGCTCCCCGGGGACGGCTCCCCGCCGCTTCAGCCCAGGTCGAGCACCGAGCGGCGCAGGTACCCACGGGGATGCCGCGCGGCCGACCACAGCTCCGCCGCGGCGTGCACCACGCCCGGGAGCCAGTCGTCGCCATCCACCGCCACGTCCACCAGCCGCTCGGGATCGGCGCGGTACCACCGCCACCAGCGGCGCGCCTCCTCGGCGCTGGTGGTCCCGGCGAGGCGCCGGAGCGAGAACCACAGCCCGTGCCCGAAGCGCGAGCCGTAACGGTACCCACGCGTGTCGTGCTCCCGCGCCGCCCTGGCCAGCGCGAGCAGCTCCTCGCGCCTCCCCTGCGCGGCCAGGTAGGCCATCACCGGCAGCGGCAGGTCCCGCGCACAGTCGAAGTGCATCTGGCCGTAGAAACGGGGGTTGAAGTCGATGAGGTGGGCCCGCCCGCCATGCACCAGGAACTCGGCCTCGAAGACCCCGAAGTAGCCCACCTGGCGGCAGAGCTCCGCCAGGCGCTCGGCCAGCAACGCGTCCACCGGCGCGTCCTCGAAGCAGATCCCGATCCCCACTCGCTGCGGCCGCTGCAGCACCTTCCGCGCCGCGCGCACCCCGAGCAACGCGCCGTCGCGATCCACGAACCCCGAGACCGAGTACACGCCCGCGCTGGTCGGGGCGAAGGCCTGCAGCATCGGTGCGGCGAGCGGCCCGAAGTCCTCCTCCACCCCGGGAAGGTAGCGATCGCGCTCCAGCCAGCTCCGGTACACCCTGGGGAGATCCTCGCCCGCCTCGACGGTCCGCCCGTGATTCTCGGAGGCCAGGAACACCTGGGTCCGGGGCTTAATCAGGAGCGGACGGGGAAGCGTCGGCGCGAGCCGCTCCACGTCCTCCGGCGTGTCGGGGAACCAGGTGGGCAGCGTGGCGAGGCCCACCCGGGCGCAGGCGGCGTGCAGGCGCTTCTTGTCCAGCAAGGTCACCACGGTCTGCAGCGGCGGCTGGAAGAGCAGGAACGCGCGCCCCAGCTCCCGGGCGTGGCGGGCGAAGAGCCAGGCCAGGTCGTCCGAGGTGGCGTAGAGGAAATGCCCGGGCGACTCCCTGCCGAAGGCCAGGAGCCACTCCACGAACGCCTCGGGACGGCGCGGCGGTGGCGCCTTGATCCGGCGGTCCGTGCGGCGCGACCAGCGCGCCGGCGCGAGCCACTCCGAGCCGGCGACCACCACCGGCACGCCGTGGGCGCCGAGCGCCCGCACCGCGGCGAGCGTTCCGCCGTAGGTGGGCATGGTGAGCAGCGCCGGTGGACGGCTCGCCCCGCACGGCACGACCGGCGCGCAGGGGACGAGCTCGGAGACATCGGAAAGGGGGAGACAGGAGGTGGAGAGCACGCGGGACAAGAATCCGAGCCGGAGACTGCATGCCCTCCGTCAGTCGGGCAATGACTTCTCGGGCCGGGTCGTACCGGACACGGTTCAACCTTGCGAACGCAACGGAATCGCCACCGCGATGCACCTCTCCACCCGCACCGCGGCCGACCCGGGTCTCGATCGCCCTGGTGTTCAGCTCTTCCGGGCGTCGAGCCAGGCGCGGAGCTCGGGAGGGACCCCGCTCTCGGCCCGGACGCCGGGCTCGATGGAGAGCGGCACCGCCACGAAGCCGCGATGCCCGAGGGCGGCGAGGAGCGCGCGGCGGGCGTCCTCGTCCGGGGAGAAGAGGACGCATCCGTCCCCGCCGCCCGCGCCGCTCACCTTCCCGGTGCTGCCCGCCGCCCGGGCGAGCGCGAGGATGCGCGCCGTGTCCGGCGTCCCGACGCCGGGGAGCGACTCCAGGACTTCCTCCAGCCCCTGACAGGCCTCGTCCACCTGCGCGTAGCGTGAGGCACGGAGCCCCTCCTCGAGCTCGCGGCCGAGCCCGTCGCTCGACTCGACGAAGCGCTGGCGTGCCGGCCCCGCGACGAGGGACTCGACCTTCTGGATCATCCCCCTGGTCGAGGCGCTCCGCCCGCTGAAGGCGTAGCTCGCCGGAAGTCCTGTCGTTCCGAGCCGCACCACGTCCGGCGCGCCGGCGGCGGCGAGCCCGAGCCCGAGTGACGGCGCCTCGAGCACTCGCTCGCGCGGCCAGCGACGGTACCGGAGGAGCCCTCCGACTGCGCACGCCGCCACGTCTCCACCGCTTCCCCCGCCCGTCGCCTCGGCGTGCGCGAGGAGCGCGAGCGCGAGCGGCGGCCGGACCGCGAGGAGCCGGGCCGCGCTCTCCACCGCCAGGACCGCGGCCCGCGCGGAGCTGCCGAGGCCGAGCTTCTGTCCGCCGGGCCCGGGCAAGGTGGGCGAGAGCGCGAGCTCGAGCCCGAGGGACTCGCGTGCCCGTGCCCGCACCACGACGTCCAGCGCCCTGGCCGCGACGGCAAAGGCGGCCGTCGGCTCGGTGGCCCAGCGGACGCCGAGCGGAGTCACCGTTCCCTGGAGCCGCCCCTCGGCCAATACCAGATCTACCTCCCGGTCCTCACGGGTCCGGGCCAGCGCGGTCGCCCGGGGTCCCACCCCGGCCAGGCGGGCGGTCCCGCCCCAGAGGATGGCGTACTCCCCGGAGAGGAAGAGCTTGCCCGGGGCGGAGAGGCAGATCTCCACGGCGGCCGGTGCCTCAGGGCTCCACGAGCCGGGCGTCGCCGCCGGGACGGCAGCGCACCACCTCGACCGCACCCGCGTCGCGGGCGAGCCGCTCGACCTCGGCCTCGTGCGAGGCGAGGGTGAGGAGCACCGGGTTGGGCCCTGCGTCGAGGGTGAACCACACCGGCACCCCGCGGCGACGCGCCGCCGGCAGCGCGAGGATGAGCCCGAGTGTCCCGGGCAGGAGGTAGCAGAGCGGCGGCTCCGCGGCGAGCGCGGTGGCGTGCATCCGCCAGGCGTTGCGCTCGGACAGCGCGCCCAGCGCCTCGAGGTCCCGAGCGGCGATGGCGGCGGTGGCCCGGGGAATCTCGGCCTCGGCGTCGCGGACCCACGCCGGGTAGTACGGGGAGGTCTCCACCGTCTGGGCCATGCCGTCGCGGCTGCCGACCTCCTTCTCCGCGCGGCTGAGCACCGCCACCAAGAGACGCAGCTCCGGCCAGTGCCCCTCGGGGAAGGCCTGGGTGGCGACGCTGTCCTCGCCGTCGTCGCGCGCCCCGCGGTGCCAGATGCACACCCCGCCCTGGATGCTCCGGCACGCCGAGCCGCTCCCCTCGCGGGCCAGACGGGACACCGCGGCGGCGTCGGTGGAGAGCCCCGCAGCGGCCCGGCCGGCCAGGGCCAGCGCGGCGAACCCGGCCGCGCTCGAGGCCAGCCCGGCGGCCATGGGGAAGTTGCCCCGCGACTCCACCCGCACCGGCCCGAGCGTCCGGGCGGACGCGGCGCGCACCCGCTCCAGCAGGGTGAGCACCCGGTGCCGTTCCTTCCCCCGCGCCTCGGCGCCGTGGAGGGTGACCGCATCGGCCGGCGCGCCGAACTCCACGGTGGTCACCACCTCGAGCGGGGCGAGGGTCACCGAGAGGCTCGACTGGTGCGGGAGGATGCGCACCGGGTCACGCTTCCCCCAGTACTTCACCAGCGCGATGTTGGGGTGCGCGCGCGCGGTCGCTGGCGAGGGGCTCATGCCGTTGGCTCCAGCCCCGAGGTGAGCACGGTCAGGCCTGCCTGCTCCAGCGTCCTCGCTGGCGGGGCCCGCCGGAACAGCGCCACCACCGCCCCGCCGTCACCACCCGCCCCGGTGAGCTTGGCCCCCAGCGCGCCGGCGCGGCGGAGCGCGTCCACCGCGGTGTCCAGCGCCGGCGAGCTGACGCCCGCGGCGGCGAGGAGGCCGTGGTTGACGTTCATCGCGTCGCCGAG
Organism: uncultured delta proteobacterium; assembly: GCA_963776345.1. Lineage (GTDB taxonomy): Bacteria > Myxococcota > Myxococcia > Myxococcales > Myxococcaceae > RPRB01. Next base: position 109,029 of record CAVZMH010000013.1, read on the forward strand.
CCCCTCGAGGTCACCGGCCTCGAGCGCTGCCGTGCCCTCCACCGCGAGCCGGCCCATCTCCCTGAAGAGGCGTCCGTAGCGCTCGGGCCACCGCGCGGCCCGCCGCCTGAGCGCGGCCACCGTCTCCTGGGTCCCCCGGCGCGGGCCGACCAGGGCCAGCACCAGGGTCGCGGGTGCGCCGATCCCGATCTTCCGGACGCGGCCCGGCCGGCCGGGCACGGGGCGTCGGTACAGGAGCGGGGCGCCGTGCGCGCTCACCGTGTGGTCCACGCCCGAGGGCGTGCCGTGGAAGGTCTCCTCCATCCTGAGCGCGAGCGCGAGCACCTGTGCCGGGCCGGGCCGGGCGCCGCTCGCCGCGAGCAGCAGGCGCGACACCGCGACGGCGAGCGCCGCCGAGCTGCCGAGCCCCATCGAGACCGGAAGCGTGGAGGAGAGCGCGATGCGCAGGGGCGGACGTCCCGTGGCCTCGGCGACGGCCTCGAACGCGGCGTCGAGCATCCGCCGCTGCGCGAGCGTGAGGTTCGGCAACCCCGTGAGGCCGCAGCGCTCGGCGGGCGTTCCGCGCGCGGTGACGCCGAGGGTGAGCGGGACCGCGAGCGCCGGGTGTCCGTACACCACCGCGTGCTCGCCGAGGAGGATGACCTTCCCCGGGCCGAACGCCTCGGGGGCGGGGCTCCGGTGCGGCGCGCGCGCCGGGGCGGCACGCTGCGCGGCGCTCGACCTCCGGCTCACGACCGATCGGTCGGTCCGTGCGCGTCGGCGGGCCCGAGCGACGCCAGGATCTCCCGCGCCTTGTCCACCTTGACCATGCCGCTCTTCACCAGGAGGTGGGCCACCTTCTCCACGTGGTCTCCACGGGCGCCGGCGGTCACCGCCACGCAGCGGGCGTGGAGCGCCATGTGGCCCTTCTGGATGCCCACCGAGCCGAGCGCCCGGAGCGCGGCGAAGTTCTGGGCGAGCCCCACCGCCGCGAACACCATGCTCATCTCGCGGGCGCCGTGGGTGCCCATCAGCTTCAGCGCCAGCTGCACGCCGGGGTGGATCTTGATCGGCCCACCCACGGTGCCGAGCGAGAGCGGCAGCTCGATGCGGCCGACCAGGTGCCCCTCCTCCACGTACCACTGGGAGAGCGGCCGGTACTGCCCATCGCGGCAGGCGAAGGCGTGCGCCCCGGCCTCGATCGCCCGCCAGTCCTGCCCGGTGGCGATGGCCACGGCGTCGATGCCGTTCATGATGCCCTTGTTGTGCGTGGCGGCGCGGTACGGGTCGGCCCGGGCGAACCGGCTGGCCTGGCTGATTCCCTCGGCGATCTCCGGACCGGGCATGTCGAAGTCCGCCAGCGCCTCGAGCGGGATCTGGCAGCTGGCCCGCGCCAGGCGCCGGTCGGCGAGGTTGCTGAGGATGCGCAGGTAGACGTGCCCGCCGGTGATCTGCTCGATGAGCGGCGCCACGCCCTCGGCCATGGTGTTGATGAGGTTGGCCCCCATCGCCTCCTGGGTGTCGATGATCAGGTGGACGACCAGGAGCGGCTCGCCGCGCGAGCCCTCGGGCGCCGGCAGCAGCCGCACCTCGACGTCGCGCGCCCCGCCGCCCCGACGCTGCATCGAGGGGTGGAAGCTGTTGGCCAGCGCGAGGATCTGCTCCTTGTGGGCACGGATCTTCTCGGCGGCGATGGTGGGGTCGCCGTAGCGAGTGACCTGTACCTGACCGATCATCAGGGGCTCGTCGGCGTCGGAGGTGAAGCCGCCGGCCTCGCGGACGATCTTCGCCGCGAACGAGACCGCGGCCACCACCGACGGTTCCTCCACCGCCATCGGGACCACATAGTCGCGACCGTTGACCTGGAGGTTCAGCCCCAGGCCGAGCGGGAGGGAGAAGGTCCCCACCGCGTTCTCGATCATCGTGTTCGCCGTGCCGAGCGGCAGCGTCTCGGCGCTCCGCAACAGCTCCAGGTCCTCCTTCGACAGGCCGAAGCGTCGCTCCAGCTCGGCCAGGCGCTGCTCGAGCGTCAGCTTGTGGAACCCCGGGAAGCGCGAGGAGGGCGTCTGCTCCCCGGGCCCCTCGTCCACTCGCAGCACTGCCCCCGTTCCCTGTTTCACAGCGACTCCATCCAGTCCTTCAACGGAGCCGTCACCACCCGCGGGTTACGCCGCAGGTCGGCCACGGTCCGGCTCGAGGTCAACAGCAGTGCCTGCCGCAGTCCTGCGACCACGGTGCGCACTGCCGCGTCGGCGCCGGCCACGCCGCCCGCTTGCTGGGCACGGAAGAGCGGCAGGGCCATGCCCGCCAGGTCCGCGCCGATCGCCAGGGCCTTCGCAACATCGAGGCCATGACGAATGCCACCCGAGGCGATGAGCTTCACCGACGGGCCCACCGCCCGCCGCACGCTCGCCACCGCGGCCGCCGTGGGGATGCCCCACGAGGAGAAGAGAGCGCCCAGGTCGGCCATCTGTCCCGAGGCCCGGAGCTGCTCCACCCGGACCCAGCTGGTTCCACCGAGCCCGCTGACGTCGATGGTGCGCACCCCGCAGTCGACCAGCCGCCGCGCCACCGCGGGCGCGATGCCGCAACCGGTCTCCTTCACCAGGAAGCGCTCGCCGAACGCCGACCCCAGCGCCTGCACCAGGCTGTAGCCGCCGCGAAAGTCACGGTCCCCCTCGGGCTGGCTCAGCTCCTGCGCGGCGTTGAGGTGCAGCGCGACGCCGTCCGCATCGATGCCGTCCACCAGGCGCCGGACACCGTCCACTCCAAGTGCGATGGCCTGCTTCAGCCCGATGTTCCCGACGAGGAGCACGTGCGGCGCGACGTCGCGGACCTGGAACGTGCGGGCCAGCTCCGGGTGCTCCGCCATCGCGCGCTGGCTCCCGACCCCGAACATCAGCCCATGCCGCTCCGCCACCTGGGCGAGGTCGCGATTGACCTCGCGGGCCCGGTCGGTGCCGCCGGTCATCCCCGTCACCAAGATGGGGGCGCGAAGGACCTTCCCCCAGAGGGTGAGGGTCAGCTCCACCTCGTCCAGGGCCAGCTCGGGGAGCGCGCTGTGCACCAGGTGCACGCACTCGAGCAGGGTGGAATTTCCGTCCGGTTCCACGTCCCCTTGCGCGCACAAATCGAGGTGGGCGTCCTTGCGCCGCGCTGTCTGGGCCTCTGGCATCCGGGGTTTGGGGGGAGTACCAGCCAGGTCTTTGATGCGCAACCCGATCCGGGGTATCTGCCCCCGTGTGTCGGCGAGCCCAGGAACCGCTACCCTCGCGATTTTCCTACACAGTGGCGCGTATGACAGGGTGCATCAAGGCCTGTCCATCGCCGCCTCCGGGGCTGCCCTCGGCCGCCACGTGGACATCTATTTCTTCTGGTGGGCACTGGAGCGTCTACTGACCGACCGGTTGGACGAACCCGATTTCCCCGACCGGGAGGACGTGGCCTCGGGGTTCGAGGCGCGGGGGCTGCCCACGCTCCGGACGCTCCTCGCCCACCTGCGGGCCTCGGGGCAGGTGACGCTCGTCGCCTGCACCGGGAGTCTGGCCGCGCTGGGACTCACCGCCGCCCACGCCGAGGGCCGCGTGGACACCCTGCTCGGCTGGACCGCCATCCTCGGCCGCACCGCGGGGCTCACCGACCGCTTCTACCTCTAGATGTCGACGGCGCCTTGCCCGGCCGCAGCGCCACCAGCGCGACGGCGAGCACCGCCTGGAGTCCGAAGAGCACCGTGGAGACGCCGTGGAGCATCCCGAACCGGCGGCGCGTGGGGTCGCCGGGCGGCAAGTGCGACAGCGCCTCACCGGTCGCGCGCCGGATGCCGGCGATCTCCGGCGTGACGAGGAACAGGCTGGCGGCGGCGAGCGCGGCGAGCACCAGCCCGAGCACCACCGCCGCGCGCCCCGAGCGGCCCGTCGCCCCGAGCGCCACGGCGGCGAGGCCGAGGGCGAGGCCCACGCCGTCGAGCACCGGAAGCACCCGGCCGACCACCCGCGCGGCGATCGACGGAGGCACCGTGGCGAACAGCGCTGGCGTCACGGTGGTGGCGAAGATCGCGAGGGCGCCGAGGAAGGCGACGAGCAGCAGCCGGTGGGTGGAGTGGAGCATGGCCCGAGCATGCTAAATGACGTCCGAAGGCACTCCATGGTTCTCCTCCTCGTCCTGGTCAGCATCGGCTTCGTCGTCTGTCTCGGGCTCCTCGTCTTCGGGCGGAGCGCCCCCGCGACCCACGCCACGGCTCTCACCGCCGCGGCCGGCAGCGCGGCCGCCGCCCGCGGCGGACCGGACCCCGAGCTGGAGAAGAGGCGGCGGGAGGTCGAGGAGCTCCGGGCCACGGTGGCCGAGCTCCGGGGCGAGCTGAAGCAGACCCGGAAGAAGCTCCACGACCAGCGCGAGGCGGAGAAGGGCGGTACGGATCTGGTCAAGGCCCGCGTCGAGGTGGAGCGGAGCGCGTCCCAGCAGCTCGAGGTGGTGCGGGGCGAGCTGGCCTCCTCGCTGGCGGAGGTCAGCCGGCTGAAGAGCGAGGCAGAGGCGTTCCGGACCCGTCGACCGGCGCCCGCTCCACCACCCCCGACCCCCGGCCCCGCTCCGGCCGCGGCCCCCACCCCGGCGCCCGAGCCACGCCGCTTCCGCGAGCTGTCGGACACCGACCGCGAGAAGATGGACCGGCTCGAGCACCTGGCCAACCGCGAGCGCTCGCGCGCCCAGGAGCTGTCCGCCGAGGTGCGCCGGCTGAAGGGTCGGACCGAGACCCAGGCCCGGGTCTACACGGTCATCAGGGGCGAGCTGGATCTCCTGAAGGACAAGTTCAAGGCGCTGGAGAAGCGGCTCAACCGCACGCTGCTCGAGCGCGACCTCCTCCGGCGGGCCATCCGGGATCTCGAGAAGAAGAGCGGCCTCGCCGCCGACCGCACCGAGCTCACGGCGGACGAGGTGGCGGCCTCGGATCGCTCGGTGGAGGAGCGCGCCGCGGCCGAGGCGGCGGAGATCGCCCGGCGGACGAGGCCTCCCGAGCCCGGGGCCGGCGGTGCGCCGGACACCTCTGCCGAGCCCGCGGGCTCGAGCGCCACCTCTCTCGACGGGGCGCCCCCCGCGGACACCGAGGGCGCGCCATCGGCCCCGCTGCTCGCCGGGCCCGGGCAGCACGTGGAGAAGGCCGGCTGACCCCGACCTCCACTCCGGGCCGGCCGCCCAGGGTGACGCTGGCCACGCGCATCTTCCTCGGCCACGCGGTGGTACTGGTCACCTTCGGCCTGCTCATCCTCTTCAGCGTCAGCGAGCTCCACCGGAATCAACAAGAAATCCGGCTGGTCAGCCAGGGCTACCTGCCGCTGGTCCAGGACGCCGCCGCGCTCGACTCGTTCCAGCGAAACCAGGCCCAGGAGGCGGCGCAGATCAGCGCGGAGTCGGATCCACAGACCCGCGCCGCGCTGGTCCGGCTGGCCCCGCTCACCTACCCGCCGCTCCTGCGCGCCCGGCTCAGCTCGCTCGAGTCCACCCTGACCGTGCTGCGGGCCGACGCTCCGGGCTCCGAGCAGGCCTTCCTCGACTCGGTCCAGACCCGGGTCGAGCACGTGGCGCGAAACCTCGAGCTGGTGGAGACGACGACCGCACGCACCTGGTCCGACGCGCCCGCGCCCGACGCCCAGCGGGCGCTGGCCGCCGCCCAGGACGGGCTGTCCCGCGAGCTCCGGGCGCTCCGGGCCGCCCTGGACACCCGGACCCGGGCGGTGGTGATGGAGGCCGAGCGTCGCGACCGCCGCCGCGGCGTGCTGCTCATCGGTCTGTCGGTCGCGGCCATCGCCGTGGGGCTCCTGGCGACCGCGCTCTCCGCCCGGAGCCTCCGCCCGGTCCGGGCCCTCATCGCGGGCGTGGGGCGCATCCGCAGGGGCGACTACACCGCCCAGCTGAACATCCCCGGCGACGACGAGATCTCCCAGCTCGGCCACGAGTTCGACGCGATGAGCCGGGCGCTCGAGGAGCGGGAGCAGGCCCTGGCCCGCCAGCAGCAGGCGCTCCTCCGGGCCGAGCGCCTCGCGGCCGTGGGCCGGGTCTCGGCGCAGGTGGCCCACGAGGTCAGGAATCCGCTCAGCTCCATCGGCCTGAACGTGGAGATGCTCGAGGAGGCGCTGGAGCGCGCGCGCTTCGCCACCCCCGCCGAGGCCGACGAGGTGCGAACGCTGCTCCAGGCGGTCACCCGCGAGGTGGACCGCCTCACCGAGACCACCGAGCGCTACCTGCGCATGGCCCGCTCCCCCGCCCCGGCGCTCGCCGCCGAGGACGTGAACGGCATCGTCGACGGGGTGCTGGACTTCGCCGCGGGCGAGCTGGGCCGCGCCGGCATCCGCGTGGAGCGCCAGCTGGACCCGTCGCTGCCCCGGGCGCTGGTGGACGACGGCCAGCTCCGGCAGGTGCTGCTCAACCTGGTCCGCAACGCCCGCGAGGCGATGGAGGGCGGGGGCACCCTGCGTCTGTCCACCTCGGCCTCGGACGGCGCGGTCCACGTCCGGGTCGAGGACACCGGGCCCGGCATCCCGGAGGAGGCGCGGGCGCACCTCTTCGACCCGCTCTTCACCACCAAGCGGCACGGCACCGGGCTCGGGCTGACGCTGAGCCGGCAGATTCTCGAGGCGCATGGGGGGGCGCTGGGCTGCGAGCGCACCGGGCCCTCCGGCACCGTCTTCCACCTCCGGGTGCCCGCTGCCCCCCTCGCGGCGGCCGGGGGGCAGCCGGCCGCGCACGCCTGACCGCCCACCCCCCGGGCGGAGGCCCCGGAAGGGGCGACGGCGGCGGCGCGTTGCTACGCTCCCTCGTGTCACCTCCCTGATGGATTCCTTCGTCCGCCGCCTCGTGGAACGGCTCCTCGAGCCCTCGCTCCCACTCTCGCGGAACCGGCACTTCCACACCTTCGAGACGCCCGAGGGGCGACGGGCGCTCACCCTGGCCCGGCGGCTCCGGGGGCTCGCGCGCGACGTGCGGCGGTGCCTCGAGCGAGGGCGCCCTCCTGAGGTCCAGGCCAGTGGCTCGAACGGCGATCTCCGCATCGAGCTGCGCTTCGAGGACGTGGCGGGACGCCGGACGGCGTTCCTCAGCGAGGACGAGTACGCCCTGTTGCTCCGGGTGCCCGGCATGGCCGAGGCGCTCGAGGGCGTACGCGGCGAGCCGAGACTCTAGAGGTGCCGGAGGGAGTTGCTCGGCAACGCGCGGGCCTGGGTCAGCTGGAGAGCCCGGCGTAGGCCAGAAGGACCGAGCGGACCGCCTCGCGGGCCCCCGGGTGCGCCGAGCCCCCGCGCCCGGCGAGCTCGTCCGGGCAGCGCTCACCGAGCACGGCGAGCGGGGCGTGCTGCTCGTCGGCCACGAAGCGGGCGAGGGCCAGCGTCGCAGGAGCGACGTCGACCACCACCAGCCCCGCGCCGTCGGCGGTGAACGCGCGCCACAGGGGGCGGCCCAGGTCCCCGGCAGGGACGATGCAGAAGTGGAGCAGGAGACCGTCGGCCACCTCGAGCTCGGCCACCGTCCCGAGCGCCTGCACCGGCGCGCCCTCGGGCGCGAGCAGCGGCAGCCCTGCGAGCGCCTCGCGAGCCGTCGCGGCGTCCCGGGCGGCGAGCAGCACCTTCACCACCTGGTTCCGCGCACCGCCGCGTCCCCGCTGGGCGCGCCCCCGGACCGCGTGGGCCTCGGCCGCGGACAGGAGCGGCTCGGGCGCGGGCGGGGCGTCCACGTCGATCGGCTGGACCAGGCCCTCGCCGTGGAGCATCGCCAGGGCCTGCAGCACCCCGAGATCCGGCGCGTCGACCGAGTCCAGGACCTCCGACACGTTCCGGGGGGTCTCCAGCCGGCTCAGCACCTCGCGGGCGAGCGGAGGGACCGCCCGGAGCTCCGCGCCGGGGGCCTGCGCCCAGCGCGTCCCGGGAGCCGGGAGGGCGTCGAGCAGCCGGCGGCACTCGTCCAGCTGGCGCGCGCCCTCGAGCAGGAGCTCGTCGGCTCCCCGCGTGATGCGCACCTCCGCGGAGGCGGGGCCCGGCTGGAAGGAGAACGTTCCCTCCCCCCACCCCAGGAGCCGGAACAGCGCCTTCTCCCCCTGCACCACGCCGGCGCGGGCGTCGACGGGGCGGCCCTCCAGCAGCTCCACCTCGCCGCGCTCCGGGCCGCGGCGCAAGGTCACCCGGCCGGTGCGGCGGGCCAGCGCCAGCGTCTGGAGCAGGTCCGGGAGCCCGAGCTGGGCGAGCGCCCCCTCGATCTCCTGCGGCTCGGTCGCGTCGCTGCGGGCCCGCTCCACGCGCGCCAGGACATCGTCGATGTGCGCCAGCACCTCGTCCAGGTTGTAGGGCTTGCGGAGCAGCGCGCCCGGCCCGTCGCGCATCGCCTCGTCCGCCTCCTCGGCGCTGGCGGTGACCACCACCGGGATGGTGTCGGTGCGGGGGTTGGTGCGGAGGATGTCGACGAAGGTCCGCGCGTCGAGGACCGGGCAGCTCCGATCGAAGAGCACCAGGTCCGGTTGCCGGAGCACCGCCAGCTCGAGCGCCCGCGCCCCGTCCCGCGCCGAGTAGACCTGGCATCCCTTCTGCCGGAGCGCCCGGGTGAGCGCCCGCACCGAGGCGAGGTCGGGGTCGGCGAGCAGGACCTTTCGAACGGGGGTCATGATCAGTAAGGCTGGAGGTCGTACGCGGTCTGCAGCTTGGAGACGAGCCCGTCCACCAGCGCGGCGTCGGAGGAGTGGAAGGCCCAGGTCGCGCCCCGGCCGCGCCGCTGGAGCAGGGCGTACGCCGACGCACCGTGGAGCCAGAGCACGAACTGGTGCCGGAGGAGCCGCTCGTCCCCGCCGAGCACCAGCGGGGTGAGCCCCGGCCGGGGCGTCACCTCCGCCCGCCGGGCGAGCAGGTAGACCCGCGGCGCGAAGTCCTGGGTGGCGCGCTCCAGCGCCCGGACCAGCGGCAACCCGGGACCGGCCTCGGCGCCGCCGAGGTAGACGAGGCTCCGGACGCCCGGCTCGCGCAGCAGGGCCCGGCCAATCTCCGCCTGCACCTCGTCGAACAGCTCCTCGGGCACCCGGCCCCGCCGGGAGGGGTCGGCCCCCTCCTCCGCCGGGAGCCGCGGGCCCTCTGGCGATCCGAGCAGCAGCTCCACCGCCTCCCAGAAGCCCACGGGGTCCAGCACCAGCCGGCGGTAGAGCGAGGCACGGCGCTGCTCCAGCCGCGCGCGGCAGGCCTCGGTGAGGAAGTCCAGGTCCTCGCCATCGCGCGGGAAGCTCGCCGCCCCGCCCATGAGCTGCAGGGGAGCGGCCCCCTCCACTGCCCGGAGCTCCGGCGCCTCGCGGGCGGCGGCGAGAGCGCGGCGGAGGAAGACCTGCGCCCCGAAGGCGTCCGTCTCGGGGAGCAGGAGCAGGAACTCCTGCTCGGCCACCTTGGCCAGCACGTCCGACTCGCGCAGCACCCGCCCCAGCGCCCGCGTCGTCCCCCGCACCACCGCCCGGACCTGGTCGGTGCCGGCGCGGGCGCGCAGGTGCGGCAGCCCGTCGAGGGAGAAGCCGAGGAGCGAGAAGCCGCGGCCGTAGCGCCGGGCCTTGTCGATCTCCTTGGTGGCGTAGTCGGTGAAGTAGGCGAGGTTGTACGCGGACGAGTCCGGGTCCCGGAGGGCCAGTCGCTGGAGCGCCCGGAACCGCCGGGCCGAGAGCAGGGCCGCTGCACCGACCCCGCCGAGCGCGGCCGCCGCCTCCATCGCCACCGGCGGGAAGCCACCGGCCGGGTCCGACAGCTGCGCGAGTGCGAGCCCCTCGCCGCGGGCGGCGAGCGGGACGAAGAGCCCCGGGCCCTCCACCAGCCACGGCCGCCCCCCAGAGACCAGCTCCCGGGCCGCGGCGTCCGGGGCCAGGAGCTCGGCGTAGGCGTCGCGCTGGAGGCGGCCCACCGTGGCGCGGAGCACGAGGCGTCCGGCGTCGTCGGCGAGCCAGAGCGCGCCCGAGCCGGCGCCGGCCACGCGGACCAGCTCGCCGAGCAGGAGCTCGTGGAAGCCCTCGGCGTCGGGGTCGCGGAGGAGCGCCGCCGCCCGCCGGTGCAGCTCGGCCTCCTGCCGGGCCACCGCGGCCTCGGACCTCGCGGCGTCGCGCTCGCGGCGGAGGTTCACCCACGGGACGCAGCGCTCCACCGCGGCCACCAGCGCGCCGCCGTCGGCCGACGAGGCCCACTCGAAGGGCGCGGTGAGCTGCGGCAGGGCGCGGCCCGGATCCACCCAGGCCACCACCGGCACGTCGGGGCACACGCCGCGGAACGACTCGAGCGCCGAGGCGTCGCCATGGGCCCCGATGACCAGCACCTCGGGCGAGCCAGCCTGCCGCTCGAGCTGCGCCGGGTCGCCGGCCCAGGACACCACGTGCCCGGCCTCGGCCAGCCGCGCGGACAGCCAGGAGCGCGCCGGCGCGCGGGCGTCCACCACCCAGAGCTGCACCGGAGCGGGCGTGAGGGGCCGCGGGCTGACGAGCGGGGCGGTCAGTCGAGCAGCGCCTCCGGCAGCTCGGCGCTGAAGACGAAGCGCGCCGGGCCGCGCAAGGTGGTGCGCTGGAGATCCTCGGACACTCGGATCTGGAGGCGCCCGCCCGGCAGGTCCACCGGGACGAAGACGTCCGGGGAAACCCAGCGGGCCACCACGGCCGCCGCCACTGCGGCCACCGCACCCGTGCCACAGGCGTCGGTCAGTCCGGCGCCGCGCTCCCAGACCGAGACGCGGAGCCCGCCGGCCGAGCGGGTCACCGCCTCGACGTTGGTGCGCTCGGGGAAGCCCGGGAGGCGCTCCAGCCGGGGCCCGTGCTCGCGCACCGCCTCCGGGGGCGCACCGAGGAGGACCAGGTGCGGGTTGCCCATGCTGACCGCGGTGCCGGGCCAGGCGACGCCGGGCACGGGCGCCGACACGAACGGGCCGCCCGCGGGGCCCGGCGGGAGCTGCGGCGCCTGGAGGCGCGCCGGACCGAGCTCGACCTCGATCTCGACCACCTCCGCGCCGGCCCGGCGCACGCGCGCCGGTAGCACCCCCGCGCCCGTCTCGACCTCCAGGGCGTCGCGCCCGGGCTCCCGGTCGAGCAGGTGCTTCACCACGCACCGGAGCCCGTTGCCGCACATCTCCGCCACGCTGCCGTCCGCGTTGTGCACCACCATCCGCACGGCGGCCCGGGCCGAGGGGAGCAGCACCAGCACCCCGTCGGCCCCCACGCCCCGGCGCCGGTCGCACAGGGCACGCGAAGCCTCCGCCGAGACGTCCTCGCCCGAGGCGCGGCGGTCGAGCACCACGAAGTCGTTGCCCAGCCCCTCGTACTTGAAGCCCTGCTCGACCCGCTGGCTCACGGCTCTCCCTCGCCGGAGCGCCGCGAGGCGGTGCGCGCCGCCGCGCGCCGGAAGGCGAGCAGCTCTCCCTCCTGGGCCGCGAGCCGCCGCTGCAGCTGGTCCACCCGGGCCGAGAGCTCCTGCTCCCGCGCCCGCGCCTCCTCCCGCTCGTGGGCGCGCACATCGGCCAGCTCGTCCCGGGCGGCCACCGCGTCGGCGAGCATCTGCTGGAGCGCACCCGGGGCGGCGGGCTCACCCGCGACGCGCGCCGCCTCCAGCGCCTCGGTCAGCGCCTGCTCGTGCGCCGCGGCCTGCTCGGCCTGCGCGGCGAGCGCGTCGCGCTCGAACTGCGCCGAGGCCAGCTCGTCGCCGAGCCTCCCGAGCTGCTCCTCGAGCTCGGCCACCCGCCCCTCGGCCGACTCCTTCTCCTCGTCCCGGACCCGGACCCGGGCGCGCTCCTGGGCGAGCTCGCGCTGGAGCTGCTCCCGGGCCACCTTCGCCGCCCGCGCCTGCTCCTCGCCGCCGCTCTGCCCGGCCTCGAGCGCGGACAGCCGGGCGGCGCTCTCCTGGCTCGCCGCCTCGAGCGCCGCCAGCCGCTCCAGCGCCGCGTCGCGCTCGCTGGCCACCAGGTCGCGCTCGGCCAGGAGCTGATCGCGCGCCGACTCCCCGGCCTGCGCTCGCTGCCCGGCCGCCTCCAGCGCCGCCTCGAGCGCATCCACCCGGGCCCGCGCGTCCCCGAGCGCCTGACCGAAGGCCTCGGCCCGCGCCGCCACCTCTGCGTGCTGGGCGCCTAGCCCGGAGAGCTCCTCGGTGCGCTCGGCGAGCGCGGCGGCGGTGTGCTGCAGCTCCACCTCCAGGGTGGCCAGCCGCGCCTCGAACGCGGTCGCGGCGTCGGAGGCTCCGCGCCGGGCCTCCTCCAGCGCCTGGGAGACCCCGGTTCGCCCCTCGTCGGCCTCCGCCAGCCGCTGCTCGAGCGAGGCAAGGTGGGCCTCGAGCCGCGCCGCCTCGGCCGACGCGGCGCGGGCCGACTCCTGCGCGGAGTCGCGCTCGGCGGAGAGCCGCGCCGCCGACTCTTCCAGCGCCGAGAGCCGCTCGCGCGCTCCGCCGAGCTCGGACTCGGCCTCGGCGAGCGCCCCGGCGCGACTCCGCGACTCCTCCTCCAGCCGCGCCCGCTCCGCCTCCAGCCCGGCCGCCCTCGTCTGCAGCGCGACGTGCGCCTCCCCGAGCTCGCCCCGGGCACGCAGGTCCTCCTCGATTCGGGCGCGGGCGGCCTCGGCCTCCGCCAGGTGCCCCTCCAACGCGGCGCGCGCGTCCCGGAGCTCGGCGAGCTCCGCCCTCCGGACGGCCTCGACCTCCGCCTCGGCGCGGGCGCGCGCCTGCAGCGACTGGAGCTGGGTGTCGAGCTCCTCGGTGCGCCGGAGCTGCAGCTCGAGCCCGGTGACCGTCCGCCCGTGCGCCTCGGCGCGCTCGGCCTGCACGCGCGCCTCCCCCTCGGCGCGCTCGGCACGGGCCACCGCCTCCCGGGCGAACACCGCGGTGCTGGACGCCCGCTCCTCGGCCCGGGCCAGCGCCTCCTTCGCCTCGGACAGCTCGGCCGAGAGCGCGGCCACCTCCCGGTCCCGCTCGGCCCGGGCCGCCTGGGCGCCCGCGAGCGCCTGCTCCAGCGACTCCCGGGCCAGTGCCAGCTCCCGGGCGGAGGCTGCCTCCGGCGGCGGCTCGAAGTTGGCCTGGGCGAGCGCGGCCTCGGCGCTCGCCAGCCGCTCCTCGAGCGAGGCGGCCAGCGCGCGGGCCGACGACTCCTGCTTCTCCAGCACCACCTGCCGGTCGGCGAGGCGCTGGCGCTCGCCGGTGGCGGCGAGCAGCTCGGTCCGGAGCGCCTCCAGCTGCTCGGCGGACGGACCGGTCGGCGGGACCGCGCGCGCCTGGGCGAGCTCTTCCTCCCATCGCTGGCGGTTCGCCTCGGCGGTGCGCTCCTCCCGGGCGCGCTCGGCCTCGAGCCAGCCCGCGCGTTGCTCGAGCGCCTCGACGCGGCTCCTCGCCTGGGCGAGCTCCGCCTGGCTGCCCTCCAGCGCAGTGAGGACCAGCGAGTGCTGCTCGGCGAGCCGCAGCTCCCGCTCGCGGGCCTGCGTCAGCCGCTCCTCGAGCCCCTGCAGCTCCGAGCCACGGGCCTCGAGCGTGAGGCGGCCGCGCTCGCCGTCGGTCCGCGTCCGGGTGAGCTCCTCGCGCACCGTGCGCAGCTCGTCGTAGGCGGCGGTCAGCTTGGTGCGGGCGTCGTCCAGCTGCCGCTGCAGCTCCTCGCGCCGGGCGCGCTCGAGCCGCACCGACTCCTGGGCGGCCAGCACCTCGGCCTGCTGCTGCCGCTCCTGGACCCGGGCTGCGTCGGACTCGGCGGCCCGGGCGGCCAGCCGGCGCTCGGCCTCCGTAGCCCGGTCGGACGCGAGCTGCAGCTCGGACTCGAGCCGTCGGATGCGCGCGGCGAGCTCGTCCTGGACCACCGGGTGGAGCGCGGCGGCGCCCCGCACCTCCGCGTCGGCTTGGGCCCGGGCGGCCTCCTCGCGGGCGCGCTCCAGCGCCTCCCGGGTGGCCTCGAGGTCCCCCTTGGCACCGGCGAGCTCCTCGCGGGCCTCGGCCAGCGCGGTCTTCAGCCGCCGGGCGCGCTCCTCCCACTCGCGGGCCCGGGTGGAGGCCTCGTCGAGCCGGCCCCCGGTGAAGGCCAGCGGCGCGGGCGGCAGCTGCACCCAGGTGGGGTCCACCGCGCGCAGCCGCTCCCGGCTCCCGAGGACGACGAAGTAGGCGGCCTCGCCCGTGCCGGCGAGGGAGCCGTCGACCTGGAGACCCTCGCTCCGCTCGAAGGCCAGCTGGTAGCCGAGCAGCGGGCTCTGGGTGGCGGTCTCGAGGTGGGGGAAGTGGGCAGCCAGCGCGTCCAGCACCTGCCCGTAGGTGGGCGGGGCGCCCTCGCCGTCGGGCTCCATCAGCTGGGCGAGCGCCAGCCCCGCGGGGTTCCGGATCCCCCCCACCAGCACCCCGGTGCTCGACACCTGGTCGGCGAGCTGGGCGAGCAGCGCCGGGGCGCGCACGTACGGCGCCAGGTCGGCGACCAGGACCAGGTCGAAGCCGCCGGGCGGCAGGTCGTCGAACACCGCGGGGCGGAACCGGAGCCGCTCGCTCCCGGCGCGGGCCTGGGCGGCCTCCACCGCGGCCAGGTCGTCGTCGCAGGCCACCACCAGGCGGGCCCCGCGGGAGACCAGGAATTCAGCGGATGCGCCGCCCGTGGCCGCCACGGCCCCCACCTCCAGCACCCTCCTGCGCACGAAGAGGCTCTCGGCGAAGATGTAGCGGGGGAGCAGCTCACTGACGCCCAGGCGTCGGAAGGTCAGGTTCAAGGGACGTCGCTCTCGGGTCACGGAGTATACCGGCGTTCAGGAGACCCTCATGTCCTCGACCTCGGATTCCCTCGGCCGGCGCGCCGGACGCGCCTTCACCCGCCTGGTGGTGACCCTCCTGGTGCTCGCGCTGCTCGGGGCGGTGGGCTTCCTGCTGAGCCGGCTCAACGCCCGGACGTTCACCCTCCAGCAGCAGGACGGGAAGCTGCTGGTGCTGAAGGGGCGGATGCTCCCGGTGGGCGCCGACCCCTACCGGCCCTCCGACCCCGCGCTGGCCGCGGCGTACGCCCCCGTCGACCTCCTGGGCGGGACGGCCGCCGGGCTCGACGGGGCGAAGTTCGAGGAGCGCGACGCGCTCGACCGCGCCCTGTTCGGGTTCCTGGAAGGGCTCGCCCGGCCGAGGCTCGTCTCCGACGACCCGGCGATGCTCTCGGCTGGGTTGATGGTGCTCGGACGGATGCAGAAGCTCGGGGGCATCACCGACGAGCAGCGCCGCACCCTGAAGGGCCTCGAGTCCGAGGTGGCGTTCTTCCAGGCCCGCACCCGGCTGGACCAGGCCCGGCGGGACATCGCCGAGGCGATGACCCAGCTGCGGCTCGCGGCGGACAGCGGCGGGCGGCACGCCCGGTCCGCGCACCGGATGCTCGGCGCGGTGGAGCCGGCCGCCGCGGCGCTGGAGGACGCGCTGCGCCGTGCGGTGTACACGCTGGACTCGGATTCGTCCGAGACTCCCTCCCCGGCCGGGCCCGCTCCCATCGCCCCCATCGCTCCGTCCGTCCGCCCGACACCCGACGCCGGGTCGCCCTAGAGCGCTTGTGGCCGGACGCGGGGCTCGGCGATGCTCCGCGCCCGAGGGGAGCCATCCGTCAAGGATGTCAAAGGGGGAACACCGCACATGATCCGCACCACGTTCATCTCGCTCGCGATGCTCGCGCTCGCCTGTGCCGAGGGGGCCGCGGGCTCCGGCGCGCCCGACTTCCAGCCCACCGGCGGCATCACGGTGGCCTCGGGCAACGGGTCCCGGTTCAACGCCACCCGGGTCGTCGGACCCAAGGCGCAGTTCAACCAGCGCTCCGACGGCAGCTGGGGTGGGACCGTCTACGGGAGCGGGGGGAGGCCGATCCCCATCGACGCGAACTTCCAGGGCGGGCAGCTCGTCGGGGCCAACATCCGGCTGAACATTGTCCGCCAGGGCGGGCAGACGAGCATCTTCGGCACGCTCCAGGACCGCATCATCCGGTTCGAACTGAACGCCACCGAGATCCGCGTCTTCACTGGCGCGACCGCCGGGCAGGGGCGGTCCGAGACCTACGTCAAGCTCGCCGGCCCCGGCGAGTACGGCGGCCCGCAGTCCCTGACGCTCGAGGGCGAGGCGCAGCAGGCTCCGCCGACACCCGCCTTCGCCCTGGCGATGGTCGCCGCGTTCATCTAGGGGCCGCGGCCGGCTCCAGCACCCCGACGAAGGGGAGGTTCCGCCACCGCTCGTCGTGGTCGAGCCCGTAGCCGACCAGGAACCGGTCGTCGACCTCGAAGCAGGTGTAGTCCACCGTCACCGGCTCGATCCGGCGCGAGGGTTTGTCCAGGAGCGCGCAGGTCCGCACGCTGCGGCATCCCCGCGCCGCCAGCGCCTGGAGCAGAAAGCGGAGCGTGAGGCCGGTGTCCACGATGTCCTCGACCACCAGGACGTCCCGGTCGTGGAGAGGGGTGCCGGTGTCGCTGGTGATCCGCACCTCGCCGCTGGAGCGGGTCCCGGCCCCGTACGAGGCCACGCCCAGGAACTCCATCCGCAGCGGCAGGGCGATGGCCCGGACGAGGTCGGCGGCGAAGATCGAGGCGCCCTTCAGGACGCAGAGGACGGTGAGCGGGCGATCGGCGTAGTCGGCGGTGATGCGCGCGCCGAGCTCGGCCACCCGCGCGGCGAGGGCCGCCTGCCCGAACAGCACCCGGACGCCGGGCGCCCACGAGACCGGAGAGTCGTCTGGCATCGGCGGTCACTCTAGCGCGCAGCGCGACTTCTTCGAGCGATTCCATGGGGTTCGGCCATGGAGCTCCCTCGGCCCTGGGGCCCTCGCCCGGGCGCGGTCTCCACGGGCGTGTTCCCCAAACCCCGACGCCTGGCTGCCCGCCCGCTGTGTAGGCGGAGGTGCTTGATTTCTGTCCGGTGCTCAACGGAAGCTTCCCCCGAGCGAGGGGCGGCCATGGACATCACGGACGTGAAGATTTTTCCGGTCGATGAGGAAAAGCTCAAGGCGTACGTGACCATCACCCTGGACGGCTGCTTCGTGGTGCGGGACCTGAAGGTCATCCAGGGCTCCGCGGGACTGTTTGTCGCCATGCCGGCCAAGAAGCGGAAGGACGGCACCTACAAGGACATCGCCCACCCGCTGAACACCGACATGCGGGCCCGCATGGAGCGCGTCATCCTCGACCAGTACGAGCGGAGCACCGAACGCCTGGGCGCGGCCTAGAGGGCCCCCGGCGGCTGATTGCTCGCCGCACTTCCACATCGGGCTCCGCTGATCTAGGTGAACACCGCCCCCGACCCCATGCCCACGGCGCGCGACTTCAAGGTCTTCGCTGGAAACTCCAACCTCCCGCTCGCGCGCCGCATCTGTGAGCACCTGAAGCGCCCGCTGGGCAAGGCCGAGGTGGGCCGGTTCTCGGATGGCGAGATCCAGATCGAGATCGGCGAGAACGTCCGCGGCCAGGACGCCTTCATCGTCCAGTCCACCTGCCCGCCGGCGAACGACCACATCATGGAGCTGCTGATCATGTGTGACGCGCTCAAGCGCGCCTCCGCACAGTCGATCACCGCGGTGATCCCCTACTTCGGCTACGCCCGGCAGGACCGGAAGGTCGTCCCCCGGACGCCGATCACCGCGAAGCTGGTGGCCGATTTGCTCGAGTCCGCCGGCGCCACCCGGGTCGTGTCCATGGACATGCACGTGGCGCAGATCCAGGGCTTCTTCCACATCCCGTCGGACCACCTCTTCGCCTCGCCGGTGTTCCTCGAGGACGTCCGGCGCAACTTCCCTGCCACCGACGAGCTGGTGCTGGTCTCGCCCGACGCGGGCGGCGTGGAGCGGGCGCGCGCCTACTCCAAGCGGCTCAACGCCTCGCTGGCCATCGTCGACAAGCGGCGCACCCGGGCCAACGTCTCCGAGGTGATGAACCTCATCGGCGACGTCCGCGGGCGCGACGCCGTGCTCATCGACGACATGGTGGACACCGGCGGGACGCTCACCCAGGCAGCCCTGGCGCTGAAGGCCGAGGGCGCGCGGCGGGTGGTGGCCTACGCGGTGCATCCCATCCTCTCCGGGCCGGCAGTGAAGCGCATCCAGGAGTCGGTGCTGGAGGAGGCCGTGTTCACCGACACCGTCCCGCTCGGTCCCGCCGCCGCGGCCTGCACCAAGATCCGGCAGCTCAGCACCGCCCGGCTCTTCGCCGACGCCATCCAGCGCATCTACTCCGGCGACTCGCTCAGCTCGCTCTTCGTGTAGCGACGGGCCGGCATCGCACCGTCGCCTCCGCTCTCGCGCATGCTCCCACCCTGGCGCTGCGACCGCGGGGGGGGGCGGACGTTGGCGCAGGCGGCAACCTTCCGTCATACTCGGACGCGCTGGAACCCGGGGACAGTCCCGGAGCGCGAATGGGTCACTGGCGGTCTGGCGGACGACCGCGGGCTCCAGCAGAGCACGTCGCGGAGAGAGGATGCCTGCCCGGAGCCGATCGAAGACGGTGCTCATCGTCGAGGACGATCCGGACATCCGGGAGGTCCTGGAGGAGATGATCGACGCCGGAGGCCATCCGGTGCTCACCGCCACCAACGGCGCCGAGGGGCTGGCCGCGCTCACCCAGGTGGACCCGCCGGCGCTGGTGCTGCTCGATCTGATGATGCCGGTGATGAGCGGCTTCGCCTTCCTCGAGGAGCTGGCCCGGATGCCGGCCCGGAGGGGCGACATGGTCCTGCTGATCAGCGCCAACGAGACCGTCGACCGCGCCGCGCAGCTCCCCGGCGTGGTGGGCTACGTCAAGAAGCCTTTCGACCTGGACGAAGTGCTGGCGCTGGTCGAGAAGTTCCTGAAGTGATGCCCGGGACGACGGCCCGGAGCGCGGCCCCGAGCGCCGCCGCGGACGGCGGGCGGCCCGCCGGGTCCGACGCGAGGCAATCGAGGATGGGGCGGACCAGCGCGTGAGGAATCGGCTCGCCCGCGGGAGTCTCGGCCGGGAGCAGCTCGGGCCCGCCGCGCACCCGGCCCGGACGGCGGCCGGCGAGCATCTCGTAGAGGACCACCCCGAGCGCGTAGAGGTCGGTCCGGCCGTCCACCGGGTCGCCGGTGGCCTGCTCCGGCGCCATGTAGTGCGGCGTGCCGATGACCGTGGCCGGGGTGCGGCTCATCTCCGCGCCGACGCGGAGGAGCTTGGCGATCCCGAAGTCGAGCAGCTTCACCCAGTCCGCTCCCCGGCGTGACACGACGAAGACGTTGTCCGGTTTGACGTCGCGGTGGACGACGCCGGTGGCGTGCGCCGCCTCCAGCGCCTCGCAGACCTGGGAGGCGATGGTCACCGCCCGGGCCACGTCCAGCGACCGCTCGCGGAACAGGGCCCCCAGAGTCTTCCCCTCGAGCAGCTCCATCACGCAGTAGGCGCGCTCGAGACCCTCGGGCCCGCGCTCCTCGCCCACCTCGAGCACCTCGACGATGTGGGGGTGGCGGATGCGGCTCACCGCCCGCGCCTCGCGGAAGAAGCGGTCCAGGAGGAGCCGCGAGCGCAGGTGCTCGCGTCGGAGGAGCTTGAGCGCCACGGCGCGGCCATCGCGCTCGGCGCGGAACACCCGGCCCATCGCGCCCTCTCCGAGGAGGCCGAGCACGCGGTAGGGGCCGACGCTCGCCGGGATGCTCTCCGTCCCCCGGGCCGCCATCGCCGGCGGAGGACCGGGCAGGTGGCGGGTCTCGGCCATCGGGCTGGAATCCGCGGCGCCGCGCAGGGCACGGGCGAGGGCGGTGACGCTCGGGAACGGGAGCGCGTCGTCGACGGAGGTGCAGCGCTCCAGCACCGCCCGGAGGCCCGCCCACTCGGGCCCGGCGCGGGTGAGCCCGAGGAGGAGACGACCGAGGAGCCCGAGGTCCGCCCGGCGGCCCGGATCGCGCCCGCCGGTCCACTCCTGGGTGGTCCCGCCCTGGAAGGCGCCGAAGCCCACCCCGGCGAGGCGGAGCGGATCTCCGACCAGCGAGTCGACCTCGAGGTGTCCGTGGAGCAGGCCGCGGGCGTGCAGGGCGTCCAGCGCCGGGGCGAGCTGCTCGGCGATGCGCGCCAGCTCGTCCGCCCCCGGGCTGGGCTCGAGCTCGAGGGAGAGTGGCAGCTCGGAGCTCTCGGCCACGAGGTAGACGCGGCCGTCCGGGAGCTGTCCGGCGTCCTCGACCGGCACGATGCCCGGATGCGGCGGGTAGAGCATCGCCCGCGCCTCGTCCAGGCACCGGGCGACGGCGCGCGCGTCCACCACGTGCACCGGGTGCAGCAGCCGCAGCACGCGGCCGTCGCCGTCGGGCCCGCGAACCTGGAACGCGTCCGCCACCCGCCCGCGCCGGAGCCGCCGCTCGACCTGCCAGCGTCCCGCGGTCCAGCCCTCCAGTGCGTTCCCGTTCGAGCTCACCCGGGAGCAAACGCTACTACGCCCGCCCGGTGGGTCCGGCGTGGGGCGCTGTGCGGAGATCTCCGCGCCTGGAGGCCCGGACGCCCCCGCGTTCACCCCTGCCCGACGCGCGCCGGGAGCTCGAAGCGCGCCTCCTCACCGGCGAGCCCCACCTCGACGGTGCGCCGCCAGTAACGGAGGCCGGCCTCGAGCGTGAGCCGGTCGACGCCCGGGAGCCGGCCGACCAGCCGGCCGGTGCCGGAGATGAGCGTCCGGAGCCCCGGCGCGACGAACCGCCACGGCGTGCGCGGATACCCCAGCGCGTCAGCGTACCGGTCGCCGACGAGGTAGCGGCCGACGCCGTAGGCCACCGGGAGAAAGCGCTCGGCCCGGGCGCGATCGGCGGCCGAGCGGGTCTCGTGCAGCGGCGACTCGACCAGGGCCTGGGCGAGCGCCGCGGAGTCCGCGTCCGGCGGCTCCTGGGTCGCCTCGAGCAGCTCCCAGAGGCCACGGGCCTCGGGCTCGGTGGCGGAGAGCAGCTCGGGCTCCACGCCCAGCACCCAGCCGCCGATGCGCCACAGGTGGAGCACGTCCTCGCAGTCGGCCTGCCCGATGCGGAAGCCGAGCATCCGCAGCCCGTCCACCAGCACCAGCGAGAAGAGGAGCGCCGTGCCGGCCATGTCGACCTGGTTGATGGGATCGCCCCACGCGCCCGCGTCCCACCGCGGCGAGCTCCGGAGCAGCCGGCGGATCTGCGCGTGCATCAGGCGGACGCGCGCCGCCGCCACCCAGCCCGCCGCGCCCGGGGCGAGTGAATCGGGCTGGTAGACCAGGCTCACGAAGCGGCTGGTCTCGGAGAGCCGGCGTGGCGCGGCCTCGCGGAGCCGGCCGGAGAAGACCAGCGGCTTGTTCCCCGCGGGGCTGCAGTAGCCGGCGACCAGCGAGCGAAACCCGAGGACCACGCCTCCGAAGAAGCCCGTCCGGAGCAGCACCTCGCCCCCCCGGCGGGCGCGGTCGAGGTCGGCCCAGAAGGGCAGCTCGGAGAGCCCGGCTCGCAGGGCCCGGAGCTCGGCCGGGAGCGGCAGGACGTCGCCGGTGAGCGTCTGGTCCACCATGCGCTCCCGCTCCTCGGGTGAGCGGCCGGCGAGCACCTCCAACGCGGCGTCGGCCAGTGGATCGCCCGCGGCGAGGAAGCCGCCCAGCCGGTCGACCCTGGGGCCGAACCGGCGACGGGCCTCGTCGAGGTGGACGAATCGGGTGGGGAACATGGGGGGCGGGCGGACGTCAGAGGTAATCGGCGCCGCGCGTCCTCGCTTCACCGGTGGAGGCGCCGGCTTGACGATGGAGGCAAAGGTTGGCAGTAGAGCGGCTTTCGTCGGTCCCGGGGCCCGCCAGGGGGTGGGATGCCGGTCCGGCGCAGAACAGGAGCAGCACCCATGGCCATCACCCGGAACACTCTCTCGGCACGCGCGCGCGAAGGCGCGGGCAAGGGCTCGGCGCGGCGTCTGCGGGCCGAGGGCCTGGTCCCCGCGGTCGTCTACGGCCGCCACCTCGAGACCCCGGTGCACATCGCAGTGGACCCGGTGGAGGTGAAGAAGGCCATCGCCACCCCGCACCGCCTGAACACGCTGCTGTCCTTGAAGCTCGACGGGCAGCCGGAGCGGCTGGTGCTGCTCAAGGACTACCAGCAGGACCCGCTCAGCCGGGAGATGCTCCATGCCGACTTCATCGACGTGCGCGAGAACGAGCAGGTGAAGGTGAACGTCCCCCTCGTCCTGGTGGGCAAGCCGGTGGGCGTGACCGAGGGTGGCATCCTGTCGCAGAGCCGCCGCGACCTCGAGGTCTACGCCCTCCCCGGCGCCATCCCCGAGAAGATCGAGGCCGACGTCAGCGCGCTGAAGATCGCCCAGTCGCTGCACATCAACGAGGTGAAGATGCCCGCGGGCGTCCGGGTGAAGACGCAGGTGAACTACACCATCGCGGTCGTCTCGGTGCCGGAGAAGGAGGAGGTCGCCCCGGTGGTGGCGGCGGCGGTCCCGGTGGCGGGTGCTCCAGCGGCCGGTGCGCCGGGCGCGGCTCCGGCGGCGGCCGATGCCAAGGCGGCCGAGGGCAAGGGCGGCGCGGCTCCGGCGGCGGCGGCCAAGGAAGGCGGCGGCGGCAAGAAGGACGAGAAGAAGAAGTAAGCCCTCGTGCACGGGGCCAAGCTCGTCGTGGGGCTCGGGAACCCGGGCCGCGAGTACGCCGGCCACCGGCACAACGTGGGCTACATGGTGGTGGACCGGCTGGCCGGCGCGGTGGGCGTCGCGCTCGGCCAGTCGAAGTTCCAGGGCCGCTTCGGGCAGGGCGACGCGGGGAAGACCCGGCTCCTCCTCCTCGAGCCCGAGACGTACATGAACGCCTCGGGCGAGGCGGTGTCCGCGGCGGCGCGCTTCTTCAAGCTCGCGCCCGAGGACCTGCTCGTCGTCCACGACGAGCTGGACCTCCCGTTCGGGCGGCTGCAGCTCAAGCGCGGCGGCGGGACGGGCGGCCACAACGGGCTCGAGTCGATCGTGGAGCAGCTCGGGGACCCGGGCTTCGTGCGGCTCCGCTTCGGCATCGGGAAGCCCACCGGCCCGAATGCGAAGGAGCGGGTGGTGGGGCACGTGCTCCACGACTTCTCGTCCGAGGAGCGGGACGGTCTCGAGCCGTTGCTCGAGCGCGCGGTCGACATGGCGCGGGCGTGGCTGTCGCTCGGGCTCGCCGAGGCGATGAACCGGCACAACCGGCGCTGAGGAGCGGGGGCAGGGAGCCGGCTGAACCCCCTCACTTGACGTGGGCCTCCCAGCCCGATAGTCAGGCCGGCTCGTTCTTTGAAGAAGCAGCGCGAGGGCGACGGGCGCGCGGTGTTCCCGTCCCCGGTGGGCGTGCCGGCAATCGGCCGCTGACCGCATCCCCGCTCCGGGCGCTGGACCCGGGGCACAACCCGAGGGGAAGGAACACAATGGCAGAGCAGACGGCGCATCACCTGCGCGAGTACGAGACCATCTTCCTGGTCAAGCCCGACCTCACCGACGAGGGCGTGGACAAGCTCAAGGACCGCGTCCGCGGCATCGTCAACCGGGAGGGCGGGAAGCTGATCCGCTTCACGGTGTGGGGCAAGAAGAAGACCATGTACCCGGTCGCCAAGCAGCCCCGGGCCATCTACGTCCACGCCTCCTACCTGGGTGGTCAGGCGCTGGTGGCCGAGGTGGAGCGCAACCTCCGAAACCTCGACGAGGTCACCCGCTGGCTCTCGGTGAAGGTGGCCGAGGACGTCGACCCCGAGACCCGGCCGGTGCAGGAGGACGTGAAGCTGGCGGGCGACATGGACGAGGCCCGTGGCCCGGTCCCGGAGCGCGCGGGACCCGCGCGTGAGGGCGTCGAGGTCGTCGAGGGGCTGGACGAGGAGGCGCCGGAGGAGGCCTGAGGCCAACCTCCGTGACGAGCACGACAATGACCGGACAATTCAACAACGGAAACGGCCCCTCGCGGGGCGACGGACCCCGCTCTGGCGGACGCCCGGGCGGCTTCGGTGGCGGTGGCGGTGGGGGGGCGGGCGGCGACCGGGGCAGCTTCGGCGGTGGCGGCGGCGACCGGGGCTTCGGCGGTGGTGGTGACGACGACAAGCGCGGTGGCCGCGGCGGCTTCGGCCGCAAGAAGGTCTGCCGCTTCTGCGCCGAGAAGGGCAGCCACCCCGACTTCAAGGACCAGGCGATGCTCAAGTACTTCGTGACCGAGCGGGGGAAGATCATCCCCCGGCGGATCTCGGGGAACTGCGCCAAGCATCAGCGGCAGGTGGCGGTCGCCATCAAGCGCGCCCGCGGCCTGGCCCTCATCCCCTACAACGCCCTGGTGGGCTGAAGCGGAGGACGCCATGGCGATGAAGCTGATCTTGCGCGAGGACGTCCCCAATCTCGGAAAGTCGGGCGAGCTGGTGAACGTGAAGCCCGGCTTCGGCCGCAACTATCTCCTGCCGCGGAAGCTGGCGGTGCCGGCCAACGAGGGCAACGTGGCCCAGCTGGAGCACGACCGGGCGGTCATCTCTGCCCGCCAGGCCAAGCTGCGCGGCAACGCCGAGGAGCAGGCCAAGCGAATCAACGCGGTGTCCATCACCGTGGCCCGGAAGGTCGGCGAGCAGGACAAGCTCTTCGGCTCGGTGACCGCGCTGGACATCGCCGAGGCGCTGGCGGCCAAGGGCCAGAAGGTGGACCGGCGGCACATCCACCTGCCCGAGCCGATCAAGACGGTGGGCGCCCACGAGGTGGAGATCCGCCTCCACCGGGACGTGACGGCGAAGATCAAGGTCGAGGTCGTCCCGGAGGGGTGAGGCAGCCTGCCCGCCGGCCCGGGGAGCGCCTTCTCCCGGGCCGGTTTGCCGTTGCTTGCTGTCAGGGAGCGGAGGGATCCTCCGCCGCTCCCTCCGGGAAGTGGTGATCGATGGCCGTCGTCCAGCCGCTGCGTCAACAGACCGAGGACCTCGCCGCCGAGCGCGCGGTGCTCGGCGCGGTCCTGGCGGACCACACGGTGCTGGCCTCGGTGGCGGAGGTCGTCCTCGCGGATGACTTCTCCAGCCCGGCCCACGGGCAGATCTTCGCCGCGATGCTGGCCCTCGACGGGACGCAGCGCCCGGTCGACCACCTCACGCTGTCCGAGGAGCTGAAGACCCGCGGCCAGCTCGCCGGCGTGGGCGGCCCGGCGTACCTCATGACGCTGGACCAGGTCGTTCCCCTGGCCTCGAGCGCCGTCGACTACGCGCGGATCGTCAAGGACCAGTCGGTGCGCCGACGCCTGGCGCAGGTGGGCCGGGAGATCCTCGAGCTCGCGAGCCAGGACACCGGGGAGCTGGACGCCATCCTCGACGAGGCCGAGCGGCGGGTGTTCCAGCTCGCGGAGCGGAAGCGCGAGGGCGAGCTGAAGCCGGTGCGCGAGCTGATGGAGCGCACGCTCGATCTGCTCGACCGGATGAAGATGTCGTCGAGCGGCGTCACCGGGCTGTCGACCGGGTTCGTCGACCTCGACCTGCAGCTCACCGGGCTGCACCCGGGCGAGCTGCTGATCCTCGCCGCACGGCCCGGCGTGGGGAAGACCTCGCTGGCGATGAACGTGGCGATGCACGTGGCGCTCAAGGAGGAGCGACCGGTGGGCATCTTCTCGCTGGAGATGCCGGCGGATCAGCTCCTGATGCGCCTGCTCGCGAGCGCGGCCCGGGTGGACATGAAGAAGCTCCGGGGCGGGCGGCTCACTCCCCACGACGAGGAGAAGTTCCAGGAGGTCGCCGGGAGCCTGTTCAACGCGCCGCTGTTCATCGACGACACCGGCGCCCTGTCGCCGTTCGACCTGCGGGCCAAGGCGCGGCGGCTGAAGCAGAAGAACCAGGCGCTGGGGCTCCTGGTGGTGGACTACCTCCAGCTCATGCACCAGAAGGGGAAGGTCGAGAGCCGCCAGCTGGAGGTGAGCGAGATCAGCCGCTCCCTCAAGGCGCTGGCCAAGGAGCTGGAGGTGCCGATCCTCGCCCTGAGCCAGCTGAACCGGAAGGTCGAGGAGCGCAAGGGCGGACGGCCGATGCTCTCGGACCTCCGCGAGTCCGGCGCCATCGAGCAGGACGCGGACGTGGTGATGTTCATCCACCGCGACGACGGCGGCGACGAGGACGAGGGTGGCGGCGGCTCCGGTGGCTATGGCGGCGGCCGGGGCGCGGTGCCGGTGGAGCTCATCGTCGCCAAGCAGCGAAACGGGCCCACCGGGACCATCGACCTCGTCTTCCTCTCCGAGTTCACCCGGTTCGAGAGCCGGGCCCGCGGCGACTGAACCGGCGGGCCCTCTCCTCTTCCCGGCCCGGCCACTACTCCACGTTCAGCGGCGCCTCGGCGTCGGTGGGCACGCGCCTGGGGAGCGGGACGAGTCCCCGCACCTGCTCGCGATAGGCGAGGTACCGGTTGCCGTACTCGCGCACCAGGTCCCGCTCCTCGAGCTGGATGGCCACGACGATGTACCCCAGCGTGGCGAGCGCGAAGACCAGGTGTCCGCCGGTCATCCTCGGCGCGGCCCAGAACGCGAGCACGAAGCCCAGGTAGATGGGGTGACGCACCACCTTGTAGAGCACAGGCGTGCGGAACTGCGGGTGCGGCAGTTCCTTGCGCTTCGCCGCGAGGTAGACCTGCCGGAGCCCGAAGAGCTCGAAGTGGTTGATGAGGAAGGTACCGAACAGCACGATTCCCCACCCGAGCATCGAGAGGGCGAGGAGTGCCATGCGTGGCCCGGGCGTCTCGACGCTCCAGAGGACGCCGGGGATCGGTCTCCAGAAGTAGAAGAGCGCGAGCAGGCACGCGCTCGCGCAGAGCACGTAGGTGCTGCGCTCGATCGGCGCGGGCACGAGCCGGGTCCAGACGGCCTTGAACCCTCGGCGCGCCATCCCGCTGTGCTGTACCGCGAAGAGGGTCAGCAGGAGCGCATCGACCAGCAGGGCCGTGCCCACCGGCGCGCCCGGGCCTCCAGCGTCGACGCTGCGGGGAACCAGTCGGGCCTCGACGAACCCGATCGCGTAGAGGAACGTCGCCAGGAACACCAGGTAACAGACACCTCCGTACAGCACGTAGACCAGACGCCTCATGACACGCCTCCTTCGAGCGTCCGCGCGGGCGCCCGTTCCTCGATGAAGGTCGCGATCGCCGCCCAGGCCCGGCGGCTCTCCTCGAGCCAGGGCAGCGTGAGCGGCCAGTCGTGCTGCATGCCCCGGCCGACCAGGAGGCGGGCGTCGGTGCCGGCCGCCTGCGCGCGGGCGACGACACGCCGTGCGTCCTGGAGGAGCAGCTCGTCCTCGCCGACCAGGACCAGAAAGGGAGGCAGGCTCGACAGGTCCGCGTACGCCGGCGAGATCAGCGGATCGCGCGGATCCGTCGCTCCAACGTAGTGCCGGGCCCACCGGCGCAGATGGTCGGCGCTGAACCACAGATCCCGCGCCATGCCGCTTCCGCCCGTCTCGCTGAGGTCGACCCAGGGCGAGAGCAGGACGGCCCCCTCCGGCAATCTCTCGCCAAGCTCCCGGAGCCGGACCATGAGGGCCAGCGCCAGGCCCCCTCCGGCCGAGTCGCCGGCGACGAACACCGGCCCGGAGCCCCGCAGGGACGCGATGTGGCGCCAGGCGGCGAGCGCATCCTCGAGCGCGGCGGGGAACGGGTGCTCGGGGGCGAGCCGGTAGTCGGGGACGAAGACCTGGGCGCCACACCGGTAGCTCACCCGCATCGCACGGCTCCGGTACGACGCCGGCGAGCCCATCACGTAGGCCCCGCCGTGCAGGTAGAGCACGGTGCGCGCCGGGGCCGGGGTCGCGCGCACGCTCTCCATCCTCAGCGGTCCGACCGAATGGTCCGCGAAACCCAGCGCCGGATGCCGCCGGAGCATCCGTGCGCGGGGCGTGGCCCCGAAGCGCTCGAACCGCCGGCGCATGGTGAGCGGCGGGGTGCGAGCCCGGAACAGGGTGCTGGTGACCGCCCCGTAGGCCCGGAGCGACAGCCAGCGGGTGAACGCCTCGGTGCTCATCGATCCTTCCATCGCCCCGCGCAGGTCCGGGTGCGGTGCAGATCGACAACCTACGGGCGTCGGGAACGGGGAAGCTTTGGGGGAGCCTGAAGCCTAGCTGAGACTTTCCTGAGCCAGGAACCCCTCGACCTCGGAGACGAAGCGCTGCCACGCGGGCTCACCGGGCACGAACACGTGGTTCCCGCTCTCCAGGGGGACGAACCTCGCCCCCGGGATGCCGCTGGCGAGCTCGATGCCGTCCTTCATCGGCACCACGGCATCCTCCCGGCTGTGCAGCACCAGGGTCGGCGCCTTCACCCGGGGCAGCTCGTCGCGGACGTCCACGTCACCGAGCGCGGAGAGGAGGTTCGCCGCGTTCTCCGGGGTGGTCGTCTGCCGCTGCAGCTCGTTCCACCACTCGGCGAGCTCGGGGCTCGCCTCGGGGAAGAAGCGCGAGGTGAACATCTGGCGGAAGGAGGCGTTCCGGCCTCCCCAGCCCGTGCGCATGAGCACCATCATCGCCTCGACCTGCTCGGTGAGGCGGGCGTGCTGCTTGACCCGCCAGCCGCGCGCGCAGCCGCCGATGAGGAGCAGCCCCGAGACCCGCTCCGGGTGGCGGGCGGCGTACGCCGCGGCCACCGCGGCGCCCTGCGACAGGCCGACCACCGGCGCCCGTTCGACTCCTGCGGCGTCGAAGACCGTGGCCAGGTCGGAGACGAAGCTCTCGAACGTCAGGCTCGGCGGGCTCCAGTCGGACAGCCCGTTCCCTCGCGCGTCGTAGCGCACCAGGCACCGCCCCCGGCCGAGGAGCTCGAGCCACCGCCGGTTGAGCTCGCCCTTCCAGTCGAGCTCGAGGTGGCTGAGCCAGTTCGCCGCCTTGACGATGGGAGGTCCTTCCCCGAGCCGAGCGTAGGCGAGCCGCGTCCCGTCGGCCGCCTTGCAGAAGTAGGTCCGCTGCGCCGCGCTCGCCGGCGGGGCGACCGCGCCGGCCACCTCCGAGCGGGCCACCTCCGCGACCAGCCGGTACCCCTGCCCCCGGACGGTCTGGAGCTCGACCCCGGCCGCGCCGTCCAGCACGCGCCGGACGAGCGAGACGTTGACCTGGAGGTTGTTCGGCTCGACGAAGGTGTCCGGCCAGAGCCGGTCGATCAGCGCCTGCTGGCGCTGCAACGTCCCCGCGCCCTCCACGAGGAGGAGGAGCGTGTCGAAGGCCTTGCCGGTGAGAGGCACGACGGCGCCGTCGCGCAGCAGTCTGCGTTCCTGCGCCTCGAGATGGAACGGACCGAAGCTGTAGACGGTTCCTGCCACGCTCGACCGACGAGCGTACCCCACGGCTCACGACGCAGGTGAGCCCGGTGGTCGAGCGCTTCCTCAGCGGCCACCGAGAGAGCGCCGGACGAGCGCCCGCGCCCGCGAGACGGCCCGTTCTGCGGCCGTGCCTCGCCCGAGCTCCGTGGCCAGCGCCGAGGCGAACCGGCACCCCGTGCCCCGATGCTCGGGGCCTCGCTGGAGCCGCGTCGACCGGAACGGGCGCGCCCTCCCCTTCCACGCGAGGACGTCCGTCACCGCTGCCCCAGCGAAGTGCCCGCCCTTCACCACCACGCCCTCGAACCCGAGCGCCTCGAGCAGCTCGGCGGCGCGCCGCGCCTCCTCCGGCGCTTCCAGCCGCTCCACCCCGAGGAGCCACGCCGCCTCGAGCGCGTTGGGGGTGAGCCACACGCCCCGGGACGCGAGCGCCAGGTAGTCGCGCCGACCGAGCCCCGACAGCCGCCCACCCGACGAGGCGCGCACGACCGGATCCACCACCCACGGCACCCGCACGCCGCGCAACGCCTGCCGGACCGCCCGGAGCTGACCCGGGCCGGGGAGCATGCCGAGCTTCACCGCGTCGATGGTCCCGAGCTCCCTGAGCGCCCGGATCTGCGCCGCGACCAGCTCCGGAGTCACCGGCTTCCAGGCGAAGGTCGTGCACCCCTGCGCCGTCACCGCCGCGGCCACCACCAGCGGCACCCCGCCCCGCGCGCGAACCGCCTCGGCGTCGGCGAGAAGCCCGGCCCGGCCCGAGGGCTCGAGCCCGCCGACGAGCAGGACGCGGGGTCCGCCCCCGCGTGCGCCTCCCCGGCGCGGCATCGGCCCAGGCCGAGCGCCCCGCACGCCTGCGGAGCGGCGCACCGGCGCCGCGCGATCGGGCTCAGCCCCCCGCACCAGGGGGACGCTCGATGAGCGGCGCACCGGCGCCGCGCGATCGGGCTCAGCCCCCCGCACCAGGGGGACGCTCGATGAGCGGCGCAGCGGCGCCGCGCGATCGGGCTCAGCGCCGGGTGTCGCGCGCACGCGTCACCAGGCCGCGGTAGACGCCGAGCTGCAACGGCATCGACTGGAGCATGAGCTCCGGGTGCCACTGCACCCCCACCGAGAAGGCGCCGTTGCTCGACTCGATGGCCTCCACCACCCCGTCGGGCGCCACCGCGCTCGGCACCAGCCCCTCGCCGAGGCGCGACACCGCCTGGTGGTGCGTGGAGTTCACCATCAGCTGGCCGCGGCCCACCAGCTCGGCCAGCACCGTGCCGTCCCGCACCTCCACCGGGTGCGACGGCTGCGCGCGGTCGTGCGCCTGCTCGTGGTTCCGCGCCTCGGGCAGGTCGCGCTGGATGTCCTGGAAGAGCGAGCCGCCGAGCACCACGTTCAACAGCTGCATCCCGCCGCAGACCCCGAGGACCGGGAGGCCCCGCCGGAGCGCGGCCTGGAGCAGGGCGGTCTCGAAGCGGGTGCGCGCCGGCTTGAGCGCGCCCAGCCCCTCCCGCGGCGACTCGCCGTAGGCCTCCGGCGGCACGTCGAACGCCCCTCCGGTCACCACCAGGCCCGAGATGCGATCGAGGAAGGCATCGATCATCCCCGGGTCCGTCGCCAGCGGGAGGACCATCGGGAGCCCCCCCGCGCGGAAGACTGCCTCGGCGTAGGGCGACTTCAGCACGTAGCGGGACGCGAGCTCGCCACCGGCGACGTCCTCGATGTCCGGGGTCAGGCCGATGGTCGGCCGGCGCACGACATGTCCGTGGGGCTTCACGCTCCCCCAGTCTCGCCCAGAAGGAACCCGCGTTGCAGGGCCTCGATGCGTGAGGCTGGGTCGCCACCGGCCCAGAGGTCGGAGAGCACCGCCACCCCGTGGACGCCGGTCCGGGCCACCTCGGTCACGCTGTCCAGGCCGATGCCACCGATGGCCACCACCGGGAGCGGGCTCTCCCGCACCTCCCGGCGGAGCCGCTCCAGCCCGAGCACCGGGGCGGGCACCTCCTTCGTCCGGGTGGCGAACACCGGGCCCAGCCCCACGTAGCTCGCGCCCGCCTCCGCCGCCTGGCGCGCCCCCGCGGCGCTACGGACGGTCACCCCCACCAGCGGCCCCGCGCCGAGCAGATGGCGCGCGTCGGCCGGAGGGAGGTCCTCGTCGCCCAGGTGCACGCCGTCGGCGCCGGACAGGATCGCCCAGTCCACCCGGTCGTTCACCAGCGCCACCACCCCGGCATCCCGCAGCACCCGGACCGCCTCCCGCACCGCCTCCCAGCCAGCACGACCCTGCGCCCGCTTGCATCGCACCTGCGCCACCCGCACCCCGGCCCGGGCGAGCACCCGCGCCTGCTGGGCGAGCGACAGGTCCGGACGGACGCCATCGTCCACGACCGCGTACAGTCCTCTGGGCAGCGCGACGGGGCTCAAGAGGTGCTCTCTCCGGAGACGGTTGTTGACGACCGGAGGGGGGCCCGTCAAATTCGCCGCCATGGCTGAGCCGTTCGACCCGAAGAACATCGACAAGCGCACCGCTGCCCGGACCCTGGCCCAGGGAGAAGTCGACGAGAAGGCCTGGGACCGCTACCTCAAATCCCTTCCGGACGTCTCGGAGAAGGCCGCCCCGGTGGAGACGGTGATGGCCGACGACGACTTCCTGGACGACGACACCGACGAGGACTGACCGGTGGCCGCAGCCGACGAGCGCGCGCAGGGTGAGACGTTCGTCCTCGAGCGCGCGGGCAAGGCCATCGACTTCACCACGGTCCTGCTGGGGTTCGCCTCGTCGGCGCTGATCCACATGGGCGTTCAGCCCCACCCCGATTCGGGCTCGGTCACCCGGGACGCCGCCCTCGCCCGCGAGGTCCTGGATCTCCTGGCGCTGCTCCGGGAGAAGACGCGGGGGAACCTCACCGTGGAGGAGGAGCGGTTCTTCGACTCGCTCCTCACCGACCTCCGACTGAAGTTCGTCGAGGCGTTCCCCCGTTGACTGCACCGCGGTCCGCCGTCGGCTCGCAGGCGCGGGCCGTGGCCATCCTCTGCATGCTCGTCTCGGGCGCCTCGGGCTTCTCCTCGGTGAGCGAGGCGTTCACGCTCTCCGAGCGCTGGAGCCGGGCCACCGAGGCGCTCCCCCGCGGGACCCCCGCCGCCGACCTGGTGGCCCGGCTCACGGAGGCCACCGTCCGGGCGATGAAGCCCGACCGCCAGGCGCGGGCGGCGCTCCTCGTCGTGCTCGCCATCTCGCTCTGGTTCACCTTCGTGTGCGCGGGGCGGGTGCTCCGGCCGGCCGGGCTGCCTCGCGAGGGAATCCGGCGCATCCTGTGCTGGGCGGCGATCGTCTCCGCGGGCCTCCGCACGGTGGACGGCGCGGCCGACGCGGCGTTCTCGCTCCGCTTCGCCCGCATCGCGGGCCAGATGATGCCCGCCGGACAGCAGCTTCCCGCGGAGTGGCTGCTCCGGCCCCCGTTCACCGTCGGCACCTCGGTGCTCCGGACCCTGCTGGTGGCCGGAGCGCTGGCCATCATCGCCCAGTACTTTCGCTCGGCCCGGGTGAAGGCCTGGGCGGCGCTGCAGGACGAGGCTCCGCGCTAGCGGCGGCGCTCGCCCCCCCGAAAGGACGTCGGACCGATGCGGGCCCGGGTGGACGAAGCGGCGCTGCGGGCGATCATCACCTACAAGTGGGTGAAGGGGGCGGTGCAGCTCGGGCTCGGGACCGCCCTCGCCCTCACCCTGGTCCTGGGCCTGAACGACGCGCTCGCCGATTGGGCCCATCTGTTCCGGAACCACTCCACGCGGGCCTACGCCGTGCTGCTCGGGCGGGCGCTGGAGCGGGCCACCACGCCCCGGGGGTTGCACATCACCTTGCTTGCGCTCCTCGTCGACGGCTGCGTCACCTGCGTCGAGGGCTGGGCGCTGCACCGGCGACGGCCCTGGGGAGCGTGGCTGGTGGTCGGGGTCACCGGATCGCTCCTGCCGTTCGAGCTCTACGAGCTCATCCACCGTTTCCGCTGGGTCCGGGTGCTGGTGCTCCTGGTCAACGCCGCGGTGGTGGCGTTCCTGGTCGCGCACGCGCGGGCGCAGGTCCACGGCTTCGACGACGCCGAGGGGGACCAGCCTCCAGCCTGAGCCCCGGGCTGGATCAGCGCGGCGAGGCCGAGCGCTCGTGGAACAGCGGCTCGAGCGCCGGCGCCACATCGACGTCGAGCGGGATGAGCACGCTCCGGGCGTACGGCAGCCTCAGCAGCTCGGACCGCGCCAGCCCCAGGAGCCGGCCGAGGTGCCCCATCGGCCAGCGCTCGCGGAGCTTCTCGAACGCCTCGTCGGAGAGCGCGTCGTCCTCGACCTCCGCCTCGTCGTAGCGGAGCGTCTCGCCGCCCACCCGGTGACCGTCGCCGTAGGTCACCACCTGCTCCAGCTCGTCCGGATCGAAGACGTAGGCGTGCACCGTCACCCCGAACACCGTGGACAGCCGCTCCGCCAGGGCGTGGTGCTGGCCGTACCACTGCGCGCCGCGCCGGCCGTAGGTGTGGGGCGCGTCGTAGGCGAAGCGGACGACCTTCTTCACCACCGAGACCAGGAGCCCCGCTCCCTCGGACGGCTCCCCGTCGGCCTCGAGCGCATCGCGGGCCAGGCGGGGAAGCTCCCGGCCCTCCAGGCTCTCCAGGCGGCAAAGGTACCCGCCGTGCGCCTCGGATCGCGGCATTCCGGGCGCTTGTACATGCCCCGAGCCTGCTTGCCAACTTCGTGCCGGGACTTACCGTACCGACATGCGTATCGAACAGTTCACCCTGAAGGCCCAGGAGGCCATTCAGGCCGGCCAGGCCCTGGCCCGCCGAGCGGGCTCGCCCGAGTACGAGCCCGAGCACCTGGCGAAGGCGCTCCTCGCCCAGGAGCAGGGGGTGGCCGAGGCCCTTCTCCACCGCATCGGCACCGACCCCGGGCTGGTCCGGGGCCGCATCGACGAGGCGCTGGAGCGCCTCCCCCGCATCCAGGGGGGTGACGGCAGCCGGCTCAGCCAGCGGCTCCTCCGCGACCTGGACAAGGCGGAGGACGAGGCCAAGGAGCTCAAGGACGAGTACGTCTCGAGCGAGCATCTCCTCCTCGCGCTCGCCCAGGACAAGGGCGCCATCGGCGAGGCCCTGAAGTCCTCGGGGGTCACCCGCGAGCGCATCCTGACCGTCCTCAAGGAGGTCCGCGGCGGCAAGCGCGTCACGACCCAGGAGGCGGAGGACACCTACCAGGCTCTGGAGAAGTACGGGCGGGACCTCACCGACGCCGCCCGCGCGGGCAAGCTCGACCCGGTCATCGGCCGGGACGAGGAGATCCGGCGGGTGGTCCAGGTGCTGAGCCGCCGGACCAAGAACAACCCCGTCCTCATCGGTGACCCCGGGGTGGGCAAGACCGCCATCGTGGAGGGCCTGGCCCGCCGGATGGTGGATGGCGACGTCCCCGAAGGGCTGAAGGACAAGCGGCTGGTGGCCCTCGACCTCGGGGCGATGGTGGCGGGCGCCAAGTACCGTGGGGAGTTCGAGGAGCGGCTCAAGGCCGTGCTTCAGGAAATCTCCGCCGCCGAGGGGCAGATCATCCTCTTCATCGACGAGCTGCACACCCTGGTGGGCGCGGGCAAGGCCGAGGGGGCGATGGACGCCGGCAACATGCTGAAGCCGGCGCTGGCCCGTGGCGAGCTCCACTGCATCGGCGCCACCACCCTCGACGAGTACCGGAAGCACATCGAGAAGGACGCCGCGCTCGAGCGCCGGTTCCAGCCGGTGTTGGTGGGCGAGCCCAGCGTCCAGGACACCATCAGCATCCTCCGCGGCCTCAAGGAGCGGTACGAGGTCCACCACGGCGTCCGGATCCAGGACTCGGCGCTGGTGGCCGCGGCCACCCTCAGCAACCGCTACATCGCCGACCGGTTCCTGCCCGACAAGGCCATCGACCTGGTCGACGAGGCGGCGAGCCGGCTGCGCATCGAGATCGACTCGATGCCCCAGGAGATCGACGACGTCCGCCGCCGCATCACCCAGCTGGAGATCGAGCGCGAGGGGCTGAAGAAGGAGACCGACGTCAACTCGCGCGAGCGGCTGTCGCAGATCGAGAAGTCGCTCGCCGACCTCAACGAGCAGTTCAGCCAGCTCAAGGCACACTGGGAGGCGGAGAAGGCGGCCATCCAGAAGCTCCGCTCCAGCAAGGAGCGCATCGAGAAGGCTCGCGCGGACCAGGCCACCGCCGAGCGGCAGGGCGACCTGAACAAGGCCGCGGAGCTCAAGTTCGGCATCCTCCCCGGCCTGGCCAAGGAGCTGGAGCAGCAGAACGCCGCGCTGGCCGAGCTGCAGAAGAAGCAGCGCTTCCTCAAGGAGGAGGTGGACGCCGAGGACATCGCCGAGGTGGTGGCCAAGTGGACCCACATCCCGGTCTCGCGGCTCATGGAGGGCGAGGTCCAGAAGCTGGTCCACATGGAGGAGCGGCTGGAGCAGCGGGTCATCGGCCAGCGGCCGGCCATCGAGGCGGTGAGCAACGCCATCCGCCGGGCGAGGAGCGGGCTCCAGGACCCCAACCGGCCCATCGGCTCGTTCATCTTCCTCGGCCCCACCGGGGTGGGAAAGACCGAGACCGCCAAGGCGCTGGCCGAGTTCCTCTTCGACGACGAGAACGCGCTCATCCGCATCGACATGTCCGAGTACATGGAGAGGCACGCCGTGGCGCGGCTCATCGGCGCGCCCCCGGGGTACGTGGGTTACGAGGAGGGCGGTCAGCTCTCCGAGGCGGTGCGCCGCCGGCCCTACTCGGTGGTGCTGTTCGACGAGATCGAGAAGGCCCACACCGACGTGTTCAACGTGCTCCTCCAGATCCTCGACGACGGCCGGCTGACCGACAGCCAGGGCCGCACCGTGGACTTCAAGAACACGGTGCTGATCATGACCTCCAACATCGGCAGCCAGGCGCTGCAGCTGGGCCTGGAGCGAAGCCAGGGCAAGGGCGGCGTGGACGAGGCCACCCGGGGCGTGGTGATGGACGCGCTCCGGCACCACTTCCGGCCCGAGTTCCTGAACCGCATCGACGAGATCGTCCTCTTCGAGCCGCTCCGCCGCGAGCACATCGGCCGCATCGTCGACATCCAGCTCGCCCGGCTCCGCAAGCTGCTCGAGGACCGCCGGCTCAGCCTGGAGCTCACCCCGGCGGCGACCGCCTTCCTCGGCGAGCACGGGTACGACCCGGTCTACGGGGCCCGGCCGCTGAAGCGAGCCATCCAGAAGTACCTCCAGGATCCGCTCGCCCTCAAGGTCCTCTCCGCCGAGTACGTGGCCGGCGACACGGTGCTGGTGGATGCCGGCAAGGGCGCGCTCCGGTTCAGCAAGCCGGGCACTGCCTGAGCCCGGACGGGCCGCCCGCCCGCGCGTCCCGGTGCGGGCGCCGCCCTCCCTCGCGAGCGGCGGTCAGAAGCCCAGGCACTGCTCGAGCGGCGGGACCCGCCGGCCGGTGGGGACGCGCACCAGGGTTCCCCCGTCCAGCGTGACCCGGTAGTTCCCGGACTCGTTGCCGCCGGTCAGGATGACCTCTCCGTAGTCCGCCGTCCCCTCGATCGGCGGCAGGCCCTCCCGGTCGATGCGGAAGGCGACCACGCCGGACATCGCGCCGTCGCCGCTGGCGTTGGTGCTCGAGACCTGCACGCCGTCGAGGACCACGCCATCGAAGTCCGCGTAGTTCGTGTACCGGATGGTGGTGACCGGGCTGAACAGGCCCACCAGCTGCACGGTCAGCATCCCGGAGAGGATGCCCGCGAACGGCTCCTCCCGGTTGAGGTACTGCGTCATCCCGGCGCTGTTGAAGCCCGGCACGCGCGCCTCGGAGGACTCGACGGCCAGGTTGGCCACGTGGAAGGCGCAGGCCGTGGCGGTGGCGTCGGTGCCGGTGATCCCGGTCGTCCGGCTGAGCAAGGTGCGGTAGCTCCCGGCCACCTCCGCCGGGCCGACGAGCTCGAGCGCATCGCCCGCGGCCAGGGCCACCGTCGCGGCGGTCACCACCGGCGGCGACAGCGTCTGGCGTGTGGCCCCGGTGCGTGAGCTCACCGGCTCGGTGTGCTCGTCGGGCAGGTGGAAGACCGTGTTCGCCGTCAAGTCGATCTCGTCGTTGCGGCCGGACCACGTACCCTGGAACGTCTCGACCGCTCGCGGCTGGCGCTCGTCGATCCGGGTGAAGGGCGCGCTGGTTCCCGCGTCGATCGGCGCGAGGATGAGGATCCGCGCCGCGCCCGCGTCGACGGCGATGAACGAGGTCCCGCTCACTGGGACGGTGCCGTCGAGCTTGTCGCCGATTCCCGGGTACGGACCGAGACAGGCCAGCAGGCCGGCTCCGAGGAGCGCCGCGGCCGCGAGGAGCACGGGCCTCATGGCAGGTCCACCCCCACCATCATTCCCAGCCGGAGCACGAAGCCGTACTTCAGATCGTTGCTCCGGAGCGGGTCGTACAGATCGAGCGCCAGCGCGGTCACCACCCCGATCGTCCACCCCACCCGGCCCGGCTGCCAGCCGGGACGCCAGCGGACGATGCCCGTGCCGCCGACGCCGAGCTGGAGGGCGTTGAAGTTGGTGAGCCCCGGCTTGCCGCCGAGGTTGAGCGCATTCATGTGCACCCCGGGGCCGCTCTCCAGCTCGAGCGATTCGCCCACGGCCCAGCGGTACTGCCATCCGACGAGCAGGTCGAGGCCTCCGCTGTTCTGGTAGATGGAGGAGATGGAGTGCACCCGGCCGTCCTGACGCGCCTGGAGGGGCAGGACGAAGCTCAGGTGGAGGAACGGGCCGGTCGCGTTGACCGACATGAGATAACCGAGCGAGAGCGAGTGGAAGGTGTAGTGGCTCTGCTTCTCGCTGAAGAACGTGGCCATGTGCCAGGCCGGCGAGAACTCGTGTCTCCAGCCGGCGCGCCGGTCGACCGGGGCGGTCACCGCGGGCGGCGTCTCGGGCCCGGGAGCTTCCGGCGCGGTCACCGCGGGCGACGTCTCGGGCCCGGGAGCTCCCGGCGCCTCCGCCGGCTGGGCCGCGCCCCGGACCGGAACGAGCAGCGTCCAACAGAGCGCCCACCCGGTCCAGACCACGGCCCACCGCTGCGGACGGCGCATTCGGACGCCCCTCCCGGTCCGAGGATACGTCAGAACGCCTCGCCGGCGCCGAAGTAGACGCCCCAGGTCTTCTGGGCCACCGTGACGTCGAGGGTGATGTTGGTCCGGGACTGGCGGTTCATCATGAAACGCAGGCCCACCCCCCCTGCCGGCGCGATGTACTGGAAGAGGTCGTTGCCCTGGCCGACGAAGCCCAGGTAGCTCACCGGCGCCCGGGAGAACGTCTCGGCGCTTGCGAAGACCACGCCGCCGAGGAGCCCGTTGTCGGTGATGCGGAAGCGCCACTCCGCCTCGGCGTAGATCTCCGCCGTCCCGCGGAAGCGCCCCTGCACGTAACCCCGCCCGGTCCGGTTCCGCGCGTCCCAGCCGATCGCCGGGAGCCCGAGGTACGGAAGCGTCCCGGTGACCGTGGTCTGGAACACGGCCCAGAAGGCGAGCACGTTCCGCGGCACCGACTTGGAGAGGCCCAGGTACCCGCGGAACTCTCCGTAGAACAGCGAGCTGTCCTGCGCGCTCCCCAGCCAGTGCGGGTACCACTGGTAGGTGAGCGCGGCGTAGATGCCCCGGTAAGGGTTGATGGTCGAGTCGCGGCTGTCCCAGACCACGTTCAGGCTCGGACCCGAGGTGTTGTATGCGCTGGGGTTGAAGCCCAGGGCCTCGCTGTAGGCGTAGTGGCTGGTCACCACCGCCGGGGTCGCCTGGAGGTTTAGGGACCGGTCGACGATGGCGTAGTAGCGATCGAAGTTGAACCCCGGGCCGATGTAGAAGGTCTCCGTCACCCGCTTGAGGAAGTTCTCGCGGATCCGGATGAGGTTCATGTCCATCGGCTGGGCTCCGGGGATCGCCGCGGTCGTCCCGTAGCCGTTGAGGGTGAAGCCGCCGCTGATCGGGGTTTCTCCCGTCCCCAGCCCGAAAGTGTCCTGGTTGAAGACCAGAAATCGCCAGTCCCCCTGGAGCTGCCAGGAGTTGTCACTGAGCATCAGCACGCTGTTGATGCCGGAAAGGAACTGGTTCTTGGTGGTGTAGAGGATGTTGGCCGAGATGTTGGAGATGGTGGTCGTCTTTGGATCGCCCAGGTAGATCCCGACGATGGCCGCGGCGCCGATCAGCGCCCCCTGCGTCGGGTTGTAGCCGATGACGGGGAGTATGGTGAGGAGCGGCTTGAACGGCTCGGCCTGGCGCGACTCCTTCTGGCTCAGGCCGACCGCGACGAAGAGGTCGGTGGCGTCCTGATAGGGGGTGCACTGCGACTCGACGCAGACCGAGCCCCGCCCCTCCCGGGCCACACATTCGTCTGTCCCGGTGCAGGACGCCGGCGCGGGCTTCACCTCCCCCTCCGACTCGGCCGCACGGACGGCCGATGGCGCCGCGACCGTGAGCAGCAGACACAGCAACAGTGAGCGCATCGAGGCTCCCGGTGCCCGAGAGTCCTCGACGCTGGCTGGAAACTCCAGGCCAGCACGCACCGGCGCGTGTTGGCCCGAAGTCCTACGTCTCGAGGCGTTCCCGCCAACCTTCCGCCCCGGTAGCCTTGCGCTGACGGGAGGCTGGCCATGAGCGGCTCGCTGTCGGTTGGGAGGCACGACTTCTCGCTCGTCCTCGGAGGACCGCTGTACCAGCTGTTCCGCCGGGCCCACCTCGCCGGGCCTGCCCTGGAGCAGCTGTGGCGCCGCATCTGGGTCATCACCCTCCTGGCCTGGTTGCCCTTGCTCTGCCTGGCCCTGGCGACCGGACTCGCCTGGGGGCCCCCGAGCGCCCTGCCCTTCCTCAGGGACATCGAGACACAGGTTCGCTTCCTGGTGGCGCTCCCGGTGCTGATCGCCGCCGAGCTCATCGTCCACCGGCGCACCCGGGTGGTGGTGGGCGAGTTCCTGGAGCGGAACATCGTGCGGGCTGCCGACGTTCCTCGATTCGAGAGGGCGATCGCCTCGGCGGTGCGCCTGCGCAACTCCGTTCCCCTCGAGCTGGGCTTGTTCCTGCTGGTGCTCACCGTCGGCCACTGGTTCTGGAGGAGCCAGATCGCCTTCGGAGCATCGAGCTGGTACGCGGTGGCCGACGGCGATCGGATGCGGCTCGCGCCCGCCGGAGTCTGGTTCGCGTTCGTCAGCGTGCCGATCTTCCAGTTCATCCTCCTGCGCTGGTACCTGCGGCTGCTGATCTGGTTCCGCTTCCTCGGTCAGGTCGCCCGGATGGACCTTCACCTCGTGCCCACCCATCCCGACCGGGCGGGGGGTCTGGCCTTCCTGGGGAAGAGCACCTACGCCTTCGGACCGTTCCTCTTCGCGCAGGGCGCACTGCTCGCCGGCCTGGTGGCCACCCGCGTCCTCTACGGAGGGCAGAGCCTCCTCGCCTTCAAGCTGGACGTCATCGGTCTCGTCGGCTTCTTCCTCCTGATCATCCTCGGGCCGCTCACCGTCTTCACTCCCCGGCTCGCGCGCGCCAAGCAGCAGGGCCTGGTCGAGTACGGGCAGCTGGGAAGCGAGTACGTCGCCGCCTTCGAGCGGAAGTGGGTGGGCGGAGAGGCAGGGGAGGAGCCTCTCCTCGGCACCGCCGACATCCAGTCGCTCTCGGACCTGGGGCAGAGCTACTCCGTCGTCCGGGAGATGAACGTCGTCCCCTTCGGTGTGCAGGACATCGTCCGGCTGGCGGTGACCACCGCCGCCCCGCTCCTCCCGCTCGGCTTGACCATCTTCTCGGCCGAGGAGTTGCTCCTCCGCCTGGTGAAGATCGTCCTCTGACGCCTCAGGCGACGATGTTGGTCCCGCCGTCCACGTACACCGTTCCCCCGGTGATCCGGCGAGCGAAGGGCGTGGCCAGGTAGGCGCAGGCGAAGCCCACGTCCATGATGTCCACCAGCTCTCCCAGCGGGGCCTTCTGCGCCGCCTCGTTCAGGAGCAGCTCGAAGTCCTTCAGCCCCCCGGCGGCGCGGGTCTTCAAGGGGCCGGGGGAGATGGCGTGCACCCGGATGCCGGACGGCCCGAGCTCGTAGGCGAGGTAGCGGCACGCCGCCTCGAGCGCGGCCTTCACCGGGCCCATGACGTTGTAGTTGGGCACCACCCGGTTCGCGCCGTAGTAGCTCATCGCGAACATGGTCCCCCCGTCCTTCATCAGGGGCGCGGCCAGCTTCGCCATCCGGATGAACGAGTGGCAGGAGATGTCCATCGCCTTGGCGAAGCCCGCCGCCGAGCAGTCCAGGAGCCCTCCCTGGAGGTCCTCCTTGGGCGCGAAGGCGATGGAGTGCACCAGGCTGTCGAGCTTCCCCCAGCGGGTCCGGATGAGCTCGAACACCGCCTCGAGCTGGCCGGGCACGCCCACGTCCAGCGGGGCGGTGATGGTCGCCCCCACCTCCCTCGCCAGCGGCTCCACGTGCGGGCGCGCCTTCTCGTTGAGCCAGGTGACCGCCAGCTCGGCCCCGGCCAGCCGGAAGGCCTTGGCGCAGCCGTAGGCAATGGATTGGTCGTTGGCGATACCGACGACGAGGACCTTCTGGCCTTCGAGGACCGGTCTGATGCTCTCGTTCATGGTGATTCCCTCTGCTGGCACGCGGCTTCAGGCGTGCAGCGGGTGCTCCGACAGCGGCCGCTCCGGCGTCACCTCGAGCAGCGCCTCCACCCGGTGCAGACGGCGGCTGCCTTCCTCGGTGAGCGACCCACGAGCAGCCAACATGAGATGCAGGGCGTCGAGCGCCTCGCGGCGCTTCTCGGCGCTCCTGGGGAGAAGCCTGGGGAGGGTCTCCACGGCCCGCTCCTCGTCGAGGGAGACCAGGAGGAACTGCTCCTTGAAGGCCTGCTTGAGCTCCCCCATGCTCAGCCGCTCCTTGGGATGGCGGGCGGCGCGGATGGCGGAGAACATGGAGAAGCCGCGCTCATCGATGCTGCCCCCCGGCAGCCGGACGTAGATCAGCGCACGGATCACCGCCTCCCGGGGCCCTCCGACCTCGAACCGTTTCTCGAGCTCCGACCGGCTCCGCTCCTGGGCCGCCTCCCGGGCCAGATCGCGCTCGGCGTGACGGTCCTCCTTCGCCTGCGGCCCGAGACCCACCAGCGCCTGGAGGATGCGCGAACCGTAGACGCCGAGGAAGAGGGACTCGGTCATCGCGTCCCGGAATGCGCCGTAGGCGTCGAGGCTGGAGGCGATGGTCGAGGACGCCGCCTTCTCCAGCGCGAGCAGCGGGTTGTCCGACGCCACCGCGTGCCGATTGGCGCGCACCCCGGGAGCGAGGGTCTTGATCGGCCACATGAAGGGGTTCCGGTCGGAGAGGACGGAGAACTTGACGCGGTTGGGGTGCATCCTGCGCAGCGCGCTGGCCGCGGCCTCGGGCACCATGGCCCGCAGCATCCGGCCGAAGGTCCGGTACAGGCTCTGGTTCACCTCCGAGACCCGGGCCACGGTGGCGAATCGGCGCTCGTCCTCCGGGGAGTTGTTGCCCAGCGCCCGGATGTGATCGAGCGTGCGCGCCTCCAGCCGGAAGAGGTACTTCCCCTCGATCAGCTCGGGGTTCTCGATGTCCTCGTCCACCTCGGTGATGACCGCCTCGTAGA
The DNA here is from genome assembly GCA_963776345.1 of uncultured delta proteobacterium. Classification (GTDB taxonomy): domain Bacteria; phylum Myxococcota; class Myxococcia; order Myxococcales; family Myxococcaceae; genus RPRB01. The sequence continues at coordinate 151,814 of CAVZMH010000013.1, forward strand.
GTCCCGGAGGGAGGAGGTCGATCAGCGCCATGCAGCTGGCGAACTCCTGGTGCTCCTTCGTCGCGACCTTCCCGGAGACGAAGATGCCCAGGTGACCGATGCTCTGGTGCAAGGTGTAGACGATGGTCTGGCCCGCGGCGACGATCTCCTTCTCGTCATCGTAGAGGTCGGTGATCCAGCCCAGCGCCTGCTGCGGCGGGGTGATGTCGTCGCCCCAGGAGCAGAAGACCACGATCGGCGACTTGATGTTGCGCAGGTCGATCCGGTGCCCGTCCGAGGTGCGCAGCCCGCCGGTGGACAGCTTGTTCCCGACGAACAGGTTGTCGGCGATCCACTGCATCTCCTCCGCGTTCAGGAGGACCGGGCTGCCCCACCAGTTCTCGAAGTCCAGGTAGCGCGGGGCCTCGGTGTCGATCTTCGAGTAGAGGTTGTAGATCTTCTTCCAGTAGGTGTTCGCGGGGTTGAGCGACTCGAAGTTGGCGATCAGGTGCGCCCCGTCGAAGATGCCGTGGCCGAGGTCGCCGGCCAGCGCGGTGAGCCAGGTGCCCCCGAGCATCCCGCCCAGGTACCGCATCGGGTTCTTGCCCCGGACTCCGGCCCAGTAGGAGAGCGGCGACCCGGCGAGGAGGATGGGTCCGGTCAGCTCCGGCCGCATCGCCGCCATCATCATGATCTGCCAGCCCGCCTGGCAGTTGGCGATGACCACCGGTTTGCCCTCCGCCTTGGGGTGAAGGGCGGCGACCTCCTCGAGGAACGCGGCCTCGGTGAGGCACACGTCCTCCACCGTCTGGCCGGGTTCGGGCTGGGGCCGGAAGCCGATGAAGTAGCAGGCGTGTCCCGCGGCCAGCGCCGCGCCGATCTCGCTGTCCTGCTTCATCCCTCCGATGCCCGGGCCGTGACCGGCGCGCGGATCCACCACCACGAACGGAGGCTTGGTCGGGTCGATGACCGTTCCCTCCGGAGGAACGATGCGGACCAGCAGGTAGTTGGTCGGCCGGGGCAGGGTCCGGCCATCGCGGATGAGCTCCGTCTGGAACTCGAGCACGTTGGGAACATCCTTGCTCTTCTGCTCGAGGTACTTGTTGCCACGCTGCCGGAGCGTGTCGAGGAGCAGCACCGAGCGCTGCCAGGCGTCGAGCCAGTATTCCTGAAGGGGGCCAACGGGAAAGGTCTTCATGGGAGGCACTCCGGAGCCGGTTGAGGAAAATGGATGCAATTCCGGCACCGTAGATGTCCCGAGGCATGTCCTGGGAATCGCCGCCGACGGACCGAGGCAGCGCGCACCCAGCGCCGTCCGATGTCCGTTTCGACGCAAAACGTGCGCACCGGGGGCAGCGGGGGCAGGCGCGCCCGGACTAGGGTCGAGCGCCACGGAGGGCTTGCATGAGAGAGCTGGCCTGGGTGGGAGCGGGAGTGGCGGCGCTCGTGCTGGGCTGTGCGTCGGCGCCGCCGGCGCCGCAGGGGGACAAGACCGTGCCGGGCGCGCAGTACCTCCTCGGCTCGGAGTGGGAGCTCAGCGATCTCGGCGGCACGCCGGTGCTCCCGGACCAGAGGCCGACCCTCGCCTTCCTCGAGCCGGCGCGCATCTCGGGCAACGGCTCGTGCAACCGTTACTCGGGGGCAGCGGAGCTCGGTGACGGAACCATCCGGGTGGGCCCGCTGGCGAGCACGCGGATGGCGTGCACGCCCGAGGTCGACGTTCAGGAGAAGGCCTTCCTCGCGGCGCTGCAGAACGCCCGTCGACTGGAGCTGGCGGGCGGCGGGCTGGTGGTGCACACCGAGAGCCTGGAGCAGCCGCTCCGCTTCCGACGCATCAAGTGAGGACCGGCCCCGGGGAGACCTGACGCGTGGCCGAGGTGACCGTCGTCGGTGCGGGCGTGGTGGGGCTGACCACCGCGCTCGCGCTCCAGCAGGCGGGGCATCGGGTGCAGGTCCTCGCCGCCGAGCGCCCGGAGCGCACCACCTCGGCCGTGGCGGGCGCGCTCTGGTACCCCTTCGCGGTCGGGCCGCCGGAGAAGGTGAGCCGCTGGGCGCGGGCGACCCGCGACTGGCTGCTCGCGCTCTGCCAGACGGTGCCCGCGGCGGGCGTGGACGTGGTGACGGCGATCGAGTGCGCGGCGGACGCCCGCCGCCCCTGGTGGGCGGAGGCGGTCGACGGGCTCCGGTTCGTCGATCGGCCCCCGCCGGGCGGAGCCCCGTGCGCCTGGGAGTTCGAGGCGCCTCGGGTGGAGCCGGCGCTGCACCTCCCGTGGCTCGAGGCGCAGCTCGAGCGGCCCATCGAGCTGGCGCGCGTCGAGCAGCTGGAGGACGTGCCCGGGGACGTGGTCGTCAACTGCACCGGCATCGGCGCGCGACGGCTCACCGGGGACACGGCGCTCCGGGCGCTGCTGGGGCAGACCGTGGTGGTCGCTCCCGGCGAGGTCGACCTCCGGCGCATGGTCGGGGACGAGCGCGATCTCTCGGCGATGCTCTACGTCATCCCGCGGCGGGCCGAGGTCGTGATCGGCGGCTGCGCCCTGCCCTTCGACGGCGACGTACCGCCGGCGCCCGACCCGGCGCTGCGCGCGGCGTTCCTCGAGCGCGCCCGGGCGGCGGGATTCCGGCACGGGCCCGTGCTCCGCGACGCGGTGGGGCTCCGCCCGGTGCGCCCGGAGGTCCGGATCGAGCGGGTGGGCCGCATCGTCCACCACTACGGACATGGGGGGGCCGGGTACACGCTCGCCCGGGGCTCGGCGATGGAGGTCGTCGAGCTGGTGGGGGTCGAGGAGGAGCGGGGCACCCCTCGCTAGAAGTCTGTCGGGCGCAGCCCATCCATGGTCTTCTCCGCGGCCCAATGGAGACCTGGGACGTCATCGTCGTCGGCGGGGGCCACAACGGTCTGGTGACTGCCGCGTACCTCGCGCGGGCGGGGCAGAAGGTGCTGGTGCTCGAGGCGCGCGACCGGGTCGGCGGCGCCGCCGTCACCGAGGAGCCGTGGCCGGGCTTCCGGGTCTCCACCGCCGCGTACGTGGTGAGCCTCTTCCGCCCGGAGATCGTGCGCGACCTGGAGCTCGGACGGCACGGCTACGAGCTCCTTCCTCGCAACCCGTCCTCGTTCACTCCCTTCCCGGACGGCCGCTCTCTCCTCATGGGACCCGACCCGGAGCTCAACCACCGGGAGGTGTCCAAGTTCTCGGTGCGCGACGCGGACCGGCTGCCTGCCTACGAGGCGATGCTGGAGCGGATCGCCGAGGCCATCGAGCCGACGCTCCTCGAGACCCCCGTCGATCCGTTCTCCCGCCGGCCGGGAGACCTCCTCCGGCTCGCCCGGACCGGATGGCGGTTCCTGCGCCTGGGGAGGGACGGACCGCGGGCGCTGGAGATCCTGACCGCTCCGGCGCGGACGATCCTCGATCGGTGGTTCGAGTCCGATCAGCTCAAGTCCGCGCTCGCCACCGACGCGATCATCGGGGCGATGGCCTCCCCGTCGACGCCGGGGACCGCCTACGTGCTCTTCCACCACGTGATGGGGGAGTGCAACGGGGCGAGGGGCGTCTGGGGGTACGTCAAGGGCGGGATGGGGTCCCTGAGCGAGGCGATCGCCTCGGCCGCTCGCGGCGCGGGCGCGGAGATCCGGACCGATACCCCGGTGGTGAAGGTCCAGGTGAAGGACGGGCGAGCGACGGGCGTGGTGCTCGGGAATGGCGCGGAGCTCTCCGCCCGGAGGGTGGTCTCCAACGCCGACGCGACCGTGACCTTCCTCCGGCTGGTCGGCGCCGAGCATCTCCCGGACGAGGTGGTGGAGGCGGTCCGCGGCATCGACTATTCGAGCGCCTCGCTGAAGATCAACCTCGGCCTCTCCGAGCTGCCGAGCTTCACCGCCCTTCCGGGCCACGCGTCCGGCCCGCAGCACCGCGGGACGATCCACATCTGCCCGAGCGTCGACTACATCGAGCGCGCCTACGACGACGCCCGCGCCGGGCGCCCGTCGTCCTCCCCGGTGCTCGAGTGCACCATCCCCTCGGCGGTGGATCCGACGGTGGCGCCGCCCGGGAGGCACGTGATGCAGATGTTCGTCCAGTACGCTCCCTACCGGCTGGCCGAGGGGAGCTGGGACGAGCGCAAGGAGGCGTTCGCCGACCGCTGCGTCGAGCTGGTGGAGGAGGTGGCCCCGGGCTTTCGCCAGGAGCATCGTGGGCCGCCAGGTGCTCTCCCCGGTCGATCTGGAGAGGCGCTTCGGCCTCACCGGGGGGAACATCTTCCAGGGCGCCATGGGCCTCTCGCAGCTGCACTTCATGCGGCCCATCCCGGGGTACGCCGACTACCGCACGCCGATCCGCGGGCTCTACCTCTGCGGCGCCGCGACCCATCCCGGCGGCGGGGTGATGGGCGCATGCGGGTACAACGCGGCGAGGGAGATCCTCCGCGACGTGCGGCGCGGCCGCTGAGCGCGGGTGGCGGTCGATCTCCAGTGACCCTACCGGGATTCGAAACCGCCGCGCGCAGCACCGCCGCCCGCACCTCGGCGAGCGGACAGGTCGAATCGATCGCCGGCCGGAAATGTCCTTGCTCTGCACCGGCGAGCACCGCACCCACCACTTCCGGACCTCGCCCGGGGCGGGGGCAGCACCCTCCGCCTCGACGAGGCGAAGGACCTCGGCGGGCTCGCCGAACCGCTCGAACTGGACGATGCGCATCTCCTGGCGCCGGGACGCTACAACGTCCTGGCCGACCGGGCGTCCCTACCGCGGTGCCGGCTCGGCGGGACGCGGCCCGTCGCCGTACGTCACCGCGACCAGGGTCAGCCCGTGCGCCGGCGCCGTCGGTCCGGCCAGGGTGCGGTCCTTCGCCGCGAGCACCTCGCCGACCCAGCCGGGCGGGCGCTTGCCGCGGCCCACCTCCACCAGCGAGCCGACGATGTTCCGCACCATGTGCCTGAGGAACGCCGTCCCCTCCACCTCGATGCGAAGCACCTCGCCCTCCTCGTGCAGCTCCAGCTCCCGCAGCGTGCGCCGCGGGTGCGGCGCCTCGCAGTCCGCGGCCCGGAAGCTCGAGAAGTCGTGCGTCCCGAGCAGCGCCGGGGCCGAGACCCGCATCGCCCGGAGGTCCAGCGGGGTGAAGACCTCCCAGTGCGTCCGGCGGAGGAGCGGAGCGCGACCGGGGCGGCGCGAGACGAGGTACCGGTAACGCTTCCCCGTCGCCCAGCGGCGCGGATCGAAGGTGTCGGACACCTCCTCGGCCGCCACCACCGCCACGTCGTCCGGCAACAGCGACGAGAGCCCGCGCAGGTACGCCTTCGCCGGCAGCACCCGCGGCGCATCGAAGGCGACCACCTGCCCCAGCGCATGCACCCCGGCGTCGGTCCGCCCCGCCGCCGCGGCGGTCACCGGCGCGCCGTGGAGCTCGACCAGCGCCGACTCGAGTACCGCCTGCACGCTCCGCCCGTTCAGCTGGCGCTGCCAGCCCACGAAGTCGGTGCCGTCGTACTCGAGCGTGAGCCGGACGCGGGGCATCAGCGGTACTTCAGCCAGCCGCGCAGCACGTCCCGGGCCAGCTCCTCCAGCGTGAGCCCGTTGCGCTCGGCCACGGACTCCAGCGCCTTCCGGTCCGCGTCATCGAGGTGAAGGCGCAGCGCCCGCCCGCCGCGGGGTGCGTCCCCGTCGGAGGCGAGCGTGTCCGAGGCCCGCGTCAACCGCGCGCGCTCCGCCTCCAGCTCGTCGGAGAAGAGCTGCTTCAGGAAGTTCGCCAGGTGCATGCTCGAGGGCCGGAACTCGCTCTCCCCGAGCAGATGGTCCAGGTCCCGCTGCATCTCCCAGGCGCTGGGGTAGCGCCGGTCGCGGTCCTTCTCCAGCGCCCGCATCACCACCGCCTCCACCTCGGGCGGGATGTCGGGCTTGAAGTAGCTCGGACCGTAGATCTTCCCCTCGCTGATGCTCCGCAGCACCGCCACCTCGGAGTCGCCGGTGAAGAGCCGCAAGCCCGTCAGCCACTCGTAGAGGACGACGCCCAGGGAGAAGATGTCACTCCGGCAATCCAGCGGGTTCCCCAGCGCCTGCTCCGGGCTCATGTAGCTCAGCTTGCCCTTGATCTCCCCGGCCGTGGTCTCGCCGGTCTGCCCGCGCGCCTTGGCGATGCCGAAGTCGAGGATCTTCACCGTCCCGTCGAAGGAGACGAAGACGTTCTCCGGCGTCACGTCGCGGTGCACGATGTGCAGCGGGTTCCCCCAGGCGTCGGCCCGCTGGTGCGCGTAGTGCAGCCCCTCGCAGACGCTGGAGGCGATCTTCAGCGCGTACACCATCGGGAAGGCGATGCCCATCCGCTCGGCCTTGGGGATGATCCGCGCCATGTCCCGGCCGAACACGTACTCCATGGCGATGAAGTAGCTGTCGTCGACCTGCCCCAGCTCGTGGATCTGCACGATGTTCGGGTGATTGAGCTGCGCCGCGAGCCGGGCCTCGTCGAGGAACATCGCCACGAAGCTCTTCTGCTTCGACAGGTGCGGGCGGATCCGCTTGATGACCACCGTCTTCTCGAAGCCCTCCATCCCCTCCTGCCGGGCGAGGAAGATCTCCGCCATCCCGCCCACCGCCAGGCGGTCGAGCAGGACGTACTTTCCGAACCGGAGGCCGCCGGTGCGCTGCGCGGGAGGGTTCTGGGTCAACGCTCCGAGGTTAGCACCCTAGAACCGGAGGACCCGGACCTTGAGGTGCGGCTCCTCGCCGGGAGCGGCCGGAAAGTCGATCTCCGAGGCCCCGGGACGGGCCACCTCCTCCGCCGTCCGCGCCGCCCGTCGCACACCCTCCGCCAGCGCCGCCTCGAACCGGCGCCCCGGAAGCGCCGCCACGTTGCAGGCGGCAAGCAGCCAGCCGCCCGGAGCGATCAGCGGCGCAGCCCGGGCCACGAGGTCCGGCCAGTCCCGCGACGCGGAGAAGGTGCCCGTCCGCCCCCGGGCGAAGCCGGGGGGATCCAGCACCACCGCGTCGAAGCGCTCGCCCCGCTTGCCGAGGCGGCGCAGCCAGTCGAAGACGTCTCCCGCCAGGCGGTCGGTCGGTGGAGGCGACTGTCCGTTCAGCCGCGCGTTCTCCTCGCCCCACCCGAGCGAGCGCCGGCTGAGGTCGACGTCGACCGCGCGCGTCGCGCCACCGGCCCGCGCGGCCACCCCGAAGGCACCGGTGTAGGCGAAGCAGTTGAGGAGCGTCCTCCCCCGCGCATGGGCCCGGACCCAGCCCCGCGCCTCGCGCATGTCGAGGTAGAGCCCGACCGCGAGCCCCTCGCCGGGACGGATGCGGAACAGGAGCCCCTGCTCGAGGACGTCCACGGACTCCACCGGCTCGCCGCGGAACGGCAGGGCCGGGGCGCGCGCCGCCCGCTCCTCGCCCCCGAGCGTGCCCGCCTCCCGGGGCCGTCGCTTGAGGTACACCGCTCGCAGGGGGACGAGCTCCATCGCCGCATCCGCCACCGGCGCCGGGTCCTGCGCGCCGTAGGTGCTGAGGACGGCGACCTCGCCGAACAGGTCGAGCGTCAGCCCCGGAGTGCCGTCGCCCGCGGCGTTGAGCCAGCGGAAGGCGGTGGTCCGGCCGTCCTCCCGGAGCGGCGCGCGCCGCCGCAGCGCCCGGGCGAGGAGCGCCCGCACGCCTCCGCTCATGCCAGCGCGCGACGGACCGCGGAGGCCTCGGCGAGCAGCGGGAGCAGCTCGTTGCCCAGGAGCTGTCCCTCCCGCACCACCACCCGCCCGTTCACCACCGTCCAGGCGACGGGCGCCCGCATCGAGGCCGCCATGAGCTCGATCGGATCCTCGGCCTGGGGCAGCAGGTCGACCAGCACCAGGTCCGCCAGGGACCCCGGGGTGATCCGGCCGGCGGGGCGACGGAACACTCGCTCCAGGAAGCCGGCCGGCCCCTCGCTCAGCACCTCGGGGACGCGCTCGCGCGCCCAGAGCCGCCCGATCCGCGCCGCGCGGTGCGCGAGGATGCGCCCCGCCGTCCACTGCTCGCGGAGATCTCCGACCCCCGCGCTGGCGAGGGCGACCCGGTGCGCCGGCTGCCAGACCGCCTCGAAGCCGTGCTGCTCTCCGAGTAGATCAGCCAGCGGGCTCCAGGCCACCAGCACCGAGGTCTCCGCCAGCCGCTGCGCCTCGGCCCCCTCCACGGCCCGGGCGTGCGCGGCCACGGTCGTCGGCCCGAGCAGCCCGTGGCGATCGAGCCGCTCCACCATCCGGGTGCGGTGCTGCTCGAAGTGCTCGGCCAGCTCGGCGCCGGTCTCGGCGAGGCGGAAGTGCACCGGAGCACGCAGGGCCTCGGCGTCGCGGCCCACCGCACGGAGCAGCTCGTCGGAGGCGGTGAGGCAGCTGGCGAAGCCGAGGCCCGTCCGGACCAGCGGGTCGTCCGCGCTCGCCCGAGCCGCGTCCAGGTTCAGCTCGTGGGCGGCGATCCCGTGCCGGCCCTCGGCGGCGAGCGAGAGCACCATCCGCATCCCCAGCGCGCGCGCCACGCGCTGCCGCCCGGCGAGCGCGGCGGCGCCGTCATCCACCCCCTGCACCTGCTCGAGGACGGTGGTCACTCCCGAGCGGAGGGCGAGCGCGATGGCGGCGGCGGCGAGCGCGGAGGACTCGGACGCGGTCAGCGCCCGGCGCGCGCCAGCGACGTCGCCGAGCTGCGCGTGCGCGTCCACCCGCCCCGGCATGAGCAACCGCCCCCGCGCCTCGATGGCCCAGTCGCCCGGACGGACGGGCTCGTTCCCGTCTGGCGAGATGCGGGCCACCATGCCCCCTTCCACGACCACGGCACGGTGTGGATGCACGGCCTCGCGGTCCAGCAGCGTGCAGTCCTTGACCAGCAGGCGACCTTCCATCCGGCCGGCACTGTAGCCGGTGCCGGCACGGCGAGCATGCGTCGACCCACGGGGCTAAGCTTCCCCGGCATGGGCGATCCGGCGTGGGCCCTCCCGCTCCACATCCGCTGGGACCAGGGGCTGTCGCTGGTGCACGGTGACGGCGAGCTGCCCGGCTGCCCACCGCCTTCCCCGGGCATGTCGCTGGCCGAGGCGCTGGGCGTCGACGAGGTCACTGCCCGGGCGCTCGATGACCGCGCCCGGGAGGGCGGTGGGGTCGAGTTCGTCCGCGCCGGGGCACCCGCCTCGCCGCGCTGGCTCCGGGTGTCGGTCGCGCCCGGCGGGGCGACGGTCGAGGCCCGGGTGCACGATCTCGGTCTGCTGCTGGAGGGGGGGCCCCCGCTGCAGATCTCGCGGCTCTCCAGCTCGCTGAGCCACGAGCTCCGCAACCCGCTCTCCAGCGTGAAGATGGCCGTCCAGACGCTCTCGCGGAACGAGGGGCTCTCCCCGCGCGACCGGCGCCGGCTCACCATCGCCCTGCGCGAGATCCGCACGCTCGAGCGCATGCTCTGGATGCTGAGCGAGTACGGGCGCGAGGCGCCGCTGGCGGTGGACACCTGGTCGCTCCGGGACCTGATCCACGAATCGGCGGCGCTCGTCGAGCAGGACCTGAGCGAGCGCAACATCCGCCTGGAGGTTGCGGGAGCGGAGGGGCTGCCCCGAGTGCGCTCCGACGGCATCCGGCTCCGTCCGGTGCTTGCCCAGCTCCTCCTCAACGTCGCCTCCAGCCTCGAGGAGGGCCAGCCGCTGGCGGTCACGCTGCGTCCCTCCGGACGGGGCGCCGAGGTCCAGCTGGTCGACGAGCACGCGGCGCTCGGCCCCGGTGACGAGGAGCGCCTCTTCGAGCCGTTCGGCTCGCGGCTGGCGCGGGGGGCCGGGCTGTCGCTCGCCGCGCTCCGGCGCGTGCTCCAGCAGCAGGGGGGAGCGGTCACCGCCGCCCCCGCGAGCCCGCCCCTGCGCGGCGTCCTCTTCAGCCTCGACTTCGCGAGGGCCTGACCCATGGAGACGCTGCTGCTCGTGGACGACGACGTCTCGCTCCTCGAGTCGCTGACCATGCACTTCGAGGAGGCGGAGAAGGACGGCAGGCCGCGCTTCCAGGTGGTGACCGCGACCACCGCCGCGGCCGGCCTGGCGAAGGCGCGGGAGTGCGCGCCGGCGCTGGTGGTGCTGGACATGATGCTCCCCGACCGGAGCGGGCTCGACCTCATCGAGGACATGAAGTCGATGTGCGGGGACGCGCCCATCGTCCTGGTCACCGCCTTCCACGACATGGAGAGCACCATCCGGGCGATGAAGCTCGGCGCCTTCGACTACATCCACAAGCCGTTCGCCGACCCGGCTGCCCTGGACCTGGTCATCAACCGCGCGCTCAGCGTTCGCCAGCTCAGCCGGCGCGCGGCGAGCGCGGAGCTGGAGACGACGCCTGCTCGCCTGGGCGACCTGGTGGGACAGACGCCGGTGATGCAGGAGCTGGTGAAGGAGATCGGCAAGGTGGCGGCCGCGCCGCGCGCCACGGTGCTGGTCACCGGCGAGTCCGGCACCGGCAAGGAGCTGGTCGCCCGGGTCATCCACAACTACTCCTTCGACGACCCGCGGCCCTTCGTGGGCATCAACTGCTCGGCGATCGTGGAGACGCTGCTCGAGTCCGAGCTGTTCGGGCACGAGCGAGGCGCGTTCACCGGGGCCACCGCCACCAAGCCAGGCAAGTTCGAGGTGGCCGAGGACGGGACCGTCTTCCTCGACGAGATCGGCGACCTCTCGCCCCAGCTCCAGGCCAAGCTGCTCCGCGTCCTCCAGGAACGCGAGTTCGAGCGGGTGGGCGGGACCAAGCGCATCCTGCTCCAGGCGCGCGTCATCGCCGCCACGCACCGAGACCTCACCGAGGAGGTGAAGGCCGGTCGATTCCGCGAGGACCTCCACCAGCGGCTCCGGGTGCTCACACTACAAATACCACCCCTGCGAGAGCGCCGCGAGGACATCCCGCTCCTGGTCAAGAGCCTGCTGGAGCGCATCAACAGCCGGGTCCACAAGCGGGTGACCCGTGTGCCGCCCGAGGTGATGGAGGCGCTGGTCCGGCTCCCCTGGCGGGGGAACGTGCGCGAGCTGGAGAACGTCCTCACCCGGGCAGTCGTCCTGTCGCCCGCGGAGGTGCTGCTCGCCGAGAGCCTCCCCCGCGACGAGCCGGCGGAGCAGGCCGCGTCGAGCTGGTTCCCACCCGACGCCCCGCTGCCCACCCTGGAGGAGGCCGAACGTCAGCTCATCGAGCGGGCGCTCGTGCTGACGCGGGGACACAAGGGCCGTGCCTGCCAGATGCTCGGCATCAGCCGGCCGACGCTCGAGCGGAAGCTCGCGAAATACGGAACTGCACGTTCCGTGAAACCCTCCCTCAAGAGTGTCAGTTGACGGAAATTGTCGAACGCGAGACGATTCAGCGCCGGATTGAACGTTTTGTGCAGTCAAGTTCAGGACGTTCAAACGTTTCGTTCAATGTTCAAGTGACTGTTCTGCAGTTCCTGCGGCACCGGCGTCTGAAGTTGTCCAGATTCTGAACCTTTACGCCCCGTCGCACCGACTTCGGGGCACGGCACGCGTCTTGGAATGAGCCCTCGCACACGTCACCGCCGGAGAGGACCATCCACGATGCATGGCTTCAACCGCCCGCTGGGCCCCATCGGCTCCAACATCGTGCCCCCGCTCCAGACGACGTCGTCGGGCATGCTGGTGACGCCAAGCAAGGTCGCCGCGCCCCAGGAGTCCATCGACTTCAAGGGCTACTTCAAGGTCGAGACCTTCCCGCACAACGCGGTCATCTACCGGCCCGGCGACGTGAGCGACCGGGTCTACTTGCTCAAGACGGGGCGGGTGCGGCTGATGCGGCTCGGCCGGAATGGCCAGCGCTCGGTGGTGTCCATCCTCCGGCAAGGTGACCTGTTCGGTGAGCTCTTCCGGCCCGAGGGCACGCCCGTCGAGGAGCTCGCGGTGTCGGCGGGCGAGGCCGAGGTGTGGAGCATCGAGGGGCGTGACTTCCGCGCCCAGCTCGAGGCCCGTCCCACGCTGGCCGTGGACGTGGTTCGCGCCTACGCCGAGCGAGTGCGCTCGCTCCGGAAGCGGGTGCTCGGGCTGACCTTCAAGGAGGTCCCGGCCCGGCTGGCGGACACCCTGCTCACGCTGGCCGAGGCCCACGGCGAGCGCTGCCCCCATGGCGGCGAGACCGACCTCCGCGGCATCACCCAGCAGGACCTGGCGGACCTGGTGGGCGCCTCCCGCTCCTTCGTCTCCACGCTGATCAACGAGATGAAGCGCGACGGGATGCTGGGCAACGTCGGCCGCATCCTCTGCGTCCGCGATCAGAAGGCGCTCCGGAAGATCGCCTCGGCCGAGAAGTAGCCCCCCGGCACGAGCAGCAGGGACTCGCCCGCGCCCTTCCGGGATGGCAGTCTCCCTCGCCCCGTGCCGACGCTTCCCGAGAACAGGGGTCAGGCGGCCCAGCGCCACCGTGACCAGCGCGCCCGGGCCGAGGCCAGCGCCGGGGCGCTCGACCGGCGCATGGCCAGCGTGGCGAACGTCCGCGTGGTGGCGTTCCTCGCCGCGGCCGGGTTCCTCCTCGCCACCGTCTTCCACCGCCTGCCTCTCTGGGGCTACTTGCCCGCGCTCGGCACGGCCCTCGGCTACGGCGCGCTCGCCCTGTGGCACGGGCGGCTGCTCCAGGCCGAAGCCCGCGCCCGGGCGGAGGAGGCGTACCACCGCCGCGGCGAGGAGCGGCTGACCGGCGCCTGGCACGGGCATCCGCTGGCCGGCACCCCGCTCGAGCACCTCGCCGAGCATCCCTACGCGGCCGACCTCGACGTCTTCGGGCACGGCTCGCTCTTCCAGCTGCTGGACGAGGCGGCCACGGCCCATGGGGAGCAGCGGCTTGCCGCGTGGCTCTCGTCGCCGGCGACCCCGGACGAGGTCCGCGGGCGACAACGCCAGGTCCTCGAGCTCGCCGGACGCCCGGGCTTCCGGCGGGACCTCGCCGTGGAGGGGCGGCTCGGGGGGAACGCCCGGGTCTCGCCGAGCGCGTTCATCGCCTGGGCCGAGTCGCCGCCGTCGATGGACGGCGTGGGCTGGATGCGGCCGCTCGCCCCCGTGGTTCCGATCGCCTGGGCGCTGGTCGTCGCGGCCACCGCGGCCGACTCTCTGCCCGGCGAGGTCCCCTGGCTCTTTCTCCTGGTTCCTGCGGCCCTCCTGGTCCTCGCCCGCCGGGGGGTGCAGCAGAGCTTCGACGGGCTCGAGCTGGGCCAGCGCGGAGCAGACCGGCTGGCGCGGGCGCTGCTCCGGCTCGAGCAGGAGCCGTTCGCCTCCCCGGAGCTCCGTGCGCTCGCCGGCCCGTCCGGCACCGGCTCGGCCCCCAGCGCGGCGATGCGGCGGCTGGCGCGCCTGTCCTCGCTCGCCGAGCAGCGCCGGAACCAGCTGCACGTGGTGGTGAACCTCCTGACGCTCTGGGACCTGCACGTCTTCTTCCGGCTCGACGACTGGCGGAGGCAGCACGGACGCGACGTCGCGGGCTGGCTCGACCGCCTGGCGGACGTGGAGGCGCTGGCGTGCCTCGGCGGCTACCTGCACGACCGGCCGGATCTGGTGATGCCCGAGGTGGTGGAGGCCGGGCCGCGCTTCACCGCGGAGCGCCTGGCCCACCCCCTGCTCGACGACGCCGTGCCGAACGACGTCGCGCTCGAGGGCCCGGGACGGCTCCTCCTGGTCACCGGATCGAACATGTCCGGGAAGTCCACCCTGCTCCGGGCCATCGGGCTCAACGCGGTGCTCGCCCTGGCGGGAGGGCCGGTCTCGGCGCGCCGGCTGACGCTTTCCGCACTGCACACCTGGACCAGCATGAGGGTCCAGGACTCGCTCGAGCAGGGCGTCTCCTTCTTCTACGCCGAGGTGCGGCGGCTGAAGCAGGTGCTCGAGGGCGCCGCCGAGCATCCCGGCGCCGCGCTGGTCCTGGTCGACGAGATGCTGCTCGGCACCAACACCCGCGAGCGCCGGCTGGCCTCCGGGGAGGTGCTCCGGCTGCTGGTCGCCACCGGCTGCATCGGGGCGGTGACCACCCACGACCTGTCCCTCGCGGAGCTGGCCAGCATCCCCGGGAGCACCCTGGTCCCGGTGCATTTCCAGGACGTCTTTGAGGACGGCCGGATGCGGTTCGACTACACCCTCCGGGAGGGAGTGGTGGAGAGCACCAACGCGCTCCGGGTGCTGGCGCTGGCCGGCATCCCGGTGCGAGACGACGCGCGCGAGTGAAAGGGAGCCCGCCGACGATGGCCCGACTGGACCCCCACAGCCACACCGACCTCTCGCAGCCCCAGCAGCGCCACCTGTCCTGGAAGGCCGAGGTGGACTTCGCCGGCCGGACGGTGCGGGCCACGGCCAGCCTCCGCTTCGACCGCGGCGGCGGCCCGGTGGACCTGGACAGCCGGGGGCTCCAGCTGGAGCAGATCACCGCGCCGGACCGGACGCCGCTCCGGTTCGAGCTCGGCGAGCCGGACCCCATCCTCGGGCAGCGACTCCGCATCACGCTCCCGTCGGGCGTGAACGCCTGCGTCATCCGCTACCGGACCGGTCCGGAGGCCTCGGCGCTGCAGTGGCTCGAGCCCGAGCAGACCGCGGGCGGGAAGTCCCCCTTCCTCTACAGCCAGTGCCAGGCCATTCACACCCGCTCGGTGGTGCCGCTCCAGGACACCCCGCGGCTGCGCATCACCTACGACGCAGAGCTCACCCTCCCCGCCGGGCTCCGGGGGCTGATGGCCGCGGCCGCCGTCGATCGGGAGCTCCAGGGCGAGCGGTCCGTGGAGCGGTACCGGATGGACGAGCCCATTCCCCCGTACCTGTTCGCCTTCGCGGTGGGAGACCTCGCCTCGCGCGAGCTCGGGCCCAGGAGCCGGGTGTGGGCCGAGCCGTCCATGGTGGAGCGCGCGGCGCACGAGTTCGCCGGGGTCGACGGAATGCTCACCTCGGCGGAGGCGCTGTTCGGGCCGTACCCGTGGGGGCGGTTCGATCTGCTGGTGCTCCCCCCGTCCTTCCCCTACGGCGGGATGGAGAACCCGCGGCTCACCTTCCTGACCCCCACGCTGCTCACCGGGGACCGCAGCCTGGTGAACGTGGTCGCCCACGAGCTCTCGCACAGCTGGACGGGGAATCTGGTCACCAACGCCTCGGCCGAGGACTTCTGGCTGAACGAGGGCTTCACCGTGTTCGCCGAGCGCCGCATCCTCGAGGTGCTGGAGGGGCCGGACCTGGTGGCGCTGCACGCAGCCGTCGGCCGGCAGACGCTCGACGAGGCGGTGGCCAACTTCCGTGACCGGCCCGAGCTGACCCGGCTCCGGACGAAGCTCGAGGGCGTGGACCCCGACGATGCGTTCAGCCAGGTCCCGTACGAGAAGGGCTACCTCTTCCTCCGGACGCTGGAGGAGGCGGTGGGAGGTCCCGCGTTCGACCGGTTCCTGAAGCGCTACATGGACGGGTTCCGGTTCCGGTCCATCACCACCGAGGAGCTGCTGGAGCTCATCCGCGCCGAGCTGCCGGGGGCGCTGGAGGCGGTGAACGCGCCCCGGTGGATCGACGGCGAGGGAGTGCCGCCGGGCGCCCCGGTGGCCCGGAGCGCCCGGCTGGAGCAGGTGGAGGGGCTCAAAGCCCAGGTCCCGCCGCCGGCGGCGAAGGCCTGGTCGCCGTGGGAGTGGCAGGTCTACCTGAACCACCTGCCGCGGCCGTCACCGGCCGAGCTCATGACGGCGCTGGACGAACAATTCCATCTGACGGAGGCGCCGAACCCCGAGGTGCTGGTCGCCTGGCTCACGGTGGCGATCCGCAGCGGCCACCCCCCCGCCGTCCGGCGCGCGGAGGCCTTCCTCGGCGAGGTGGGGCGGATGAAGTACCTGAAGCCCCTCTACGCGGCGCTCATCGCCGGGCCAGGGACGCGCAGCCTCGCGGAGGCGTGCGCACGGCGGTACCGGAAGCGCTACCACGTCATCGCCGCGGCGGGAGTGGATGCGCTGCTGCGCAAGGGCGTCTGAGAAGGTTCGCTGAGGAGGCGAAGAGAGCGGGCGTGGCCACCTCCAGCTGCCCTCGCCCCTCGAGCGCCGCGGACGTCGCCTCGCTCCCGTCGAGCGAGCTCAGGATGCTGCGCGAGACGCCCGGCGCTGGGACGCTCGGCGCGGACCGAAGCGCTCCTCGGACGGTGCTGCCGTGCCCTCGGCCTCGGCCTCGAGACGTGCGCGGCCGAGCGCGAGCCACGTCGGGTCCTGCTCGATGCCGAGGAAGCGGCGGCCGAGGCGCAGCGCGGCGACCCCGGTCGTCCCGCTCCCGGAGAACGGGTCCAGCACCAGTCCACCCTCCGGCGCAGTCGCCTCGATGATCCGCCGGAGCAGCGTCACCGGCTTCTGCGTCGGGTGCTTCCCGTGCGCCTTCTCGTCCGGGCGCGGGCTGGTGAGGGTCCAGATGCGCCCCTGCCCGTTCGCGTCGAGCTCCTCGTCGCCGGGCCGGGGCAGCGCCCACACGTCGCGCATCTGCTTGCCGCCGTTCTCGACCTTCATCCGGGGGTAGTCGAAGACGTGCTGCAGGCGCCCGGGCCGGCGCGGGGCGGCCCAGATCAGGATCTCCGAGCTGTGCGTGAAGTAGCGGCAGGAGAGGTTCGGGCTCGCGTTCGGCTTGTACCAGGTGACCGTGTTGAGGAGCCGCCAGCCGAGCGTCTGCAGCGCGAACCCGGCCGAGAAGATGACGTGCTGCGTGCCGGAGACCCACAGCGAGCCCGTGGGCTTCAGCACCCGGCCGCAGGCCTCGATCCACGCGCGGGTGAACCGGTGGTCCTCCTCGATGCCGCGCGAGGCGTCCCAGGCGCCCTTCGCCACGGGCGCGCGCCGGCCGGCGTGGCAGGTGAAGCCGCCGTTGCTCAGGAAGTACGGCGGGTCGGCGAAGACCAGGTCCACGCTCGCCTCGGGCAGCGCTGCCAGGCGCTCGAGGCAGTCGCCGGCATGGAGGGCCCACTCCGGGCCCCTGGCCCACGCGGGAAGCTCGGGGAAGGGCGAGGCGGCGAGGGCGTCACGTCGGGCGCGGGCAGCGTTGGCCATGCCCGAGTCACGCTACAGGAGCGATCGATCCCGGCCAGTTCCGGTCGAGTGCTACAGACCTGAGTGGGCCAGGCCGGCACGCGGGCTCGCACGCGGCATCGCGTTCCCTCCGGAGCCAGACCCCCGGGTCCGTCGGATCTCACCCTCGCGGGGAAAGCACCCTCAGGCCGCGAGCGCGCCGGAGAAGTCCGGGTACACCTGCACCCCGTCGCCCGCCCGCGGCCGGCCGTCCTCGCGGGCCAGCGCCCGGTCGAGGGCGAGCAGCGCGATCTCCAGCTGGTCGTCGGTGGGCTCCACCGTGGTGATGCGCTGGAGCCAGAGCCCCGGGCTCACCAGCGCCTTCAGCACCGGCGGGCAGTCGGCCCGTGCCGAGCGCTTCTGCAGCTCGTAGGCGATCCCCGCCACCGGGAACGCCAGCGCGATCTTCAGCAGGAGCACGAACACGGTCTGCACCGCGCTCACGCTGGAGACCGTGGGAACGAACGGCAGCACCAGGATGTGCAGCAGCACCGCCACCCCGACAACGACGAAGAGGAAGCTCGTGCCGCAGCGGGGGTGCTGCGTCGTGAACGGGCGCGCGTGCTCCACCGTGAGCGGGAGCTTCGACTCGTAGGTCCAGATCGCCTTGTGCTCTGCCCCGTGGTACTGGAACAGCCGCTGCGCGTCCTTCGTCCGCGCCACCAGCGCCAGCCAGCCGACGAGGATGCCGATCCGGAAGACGCCGTCGACGAGGTGAAACGCGATCCCGCGCAGGCTCGGGTCACGCCCGAGGAGCTTGAACAGGCCCAGCGTGAGCAGATGGGGCGCGGCGATGAACAGCGCCACCATGAACAGGAACGAGATGCCGAGGAGCAGCCCTCGTGCGAGCTTGCCCTGGCGAGCGCCATCGGGAGCGGCACCCTCGCTCGAGGCCGCGGGCGGGCTCGGCGGCTGCTCCGGACCCGTCCCCTCGGCCGATTCGGCCTGCTCGGCGCTGAACGCCAGCGCGGTGAAGCCGTTGAGCACCGACTCGACGAGCACCACTGCCCCGCGGAGGAACGGCTTGCGGAGAAACCCCGCCCGCGGCCAGAGCGTCTCCCAGGCCTCCTCGCGCACCGCGATGCGGCCGTCCGGACGGCGAACGGCGACGACCAGGCTCCGGGGGGAGCGCATCATCACCCCCTCCAGGACCGCCTGGCCGCCGATGTACGGACGCTCGCTCAAGCGAACCGGGATCCTGCTCAGGCCTTGGCCTTGGGCGCCTTCTTGCTGCCAGGAGCCGCGGGAGCGGGGGCCCCCGGCTTGGCCTCGTACTTCTTCCGGAACCGCTCCACGCGACCCTCGGTGTCCACCAGCTTGTACTTGCCGGTGAAGAACGGGTGGCAGGCAGAGCAGATCTCGACGTGGAACGAGCCGCGGGTGCTGCGGGTCTCGATGACGTTGCCGCAGGCGCAGGTGATGCGCGAGGGCGGGTAGACCGGGTGAAGGTCGGGCTTCATGGCGAATGCGACTCCAGTGTGTCGGACCGCCTTGCCCCGGGAGACCTCATGTCCCCGGAGGACCGGCGGGCGAAGCAGGGTCCTCTAACAGCGACCGGGGCCGGTCTCAAGGGCGGGGCGCCCCCTACTTCTTCCCCTTGGACGGGGTGCCCTTCTTGAGCGCCGACAGGCCCTTCTGGGCCAGCTTGGCCTCGCTGGACCGGGGGTAGTCCTTCACCACCTGCTCGTACGCGAGCTTGGCGGCCTCGGGGTTCTTCAGCCGGGCGAAGCAGTCGCCGCTCCGAACGTAGGCCAGCGGCACCGACTTGGACTTGCCGAAGCTCTTGATGAGCTGGCCGTACTCCGGCAGCGCCTCCGGGCAGTTGTCCTGGGCGTAGTACGACTCGGCCAGGGAGAAGTGCGCGTCGCCGGCCAGGTCGTCCTTGGGCCACTTCCGGATGAAGTCCACGTAGAGCGCACGGGCGGTCTGGATGTCCCCGGACTTGGCCTTGCTCTGCGCCAGCGCGAAGAACTCCTTCTTGTCGGTGGGCCGGGGGACGTCGTCCGCCGGCTTCTTGTCCGCCGCGGCGGCCCGATCTTGAAGCTGGTCGAGCGAGTGGGTGTAGGCCTCCACCTGCCCTCGCAGCTGCGCCATGTCCTCGATGACCTTCTGGAGCTGGACGCTGGTGTCCGCCCCGCTCCGCCGCGAGGCCTGGTCCAGCGAGTCCAGCGCCTTGGTCACCTCGGCGATCTTCTGGTCGATGCGGGGCAGCTGCTGGTCCAGCTTCTCCGCCTGGGCCTTCTGCTCGGCGCGCAGCTCCTTGTCCAGCTTGTCCACCCGCGTCTCGAGGCCCTTGCCGGCCTCGGACGAGTAGAAGCATCCCGTCAGGGCCAGAAGGCCCAGGGACAGCGCGGAGCGGACGACGGTCATCTAGTGACGGAACTCCACCCGGCGGTTCGCGGCCCAGGCCTCCTCGTTGTGCCCCTCGACCGCCGGCCGGTTCTCGCCGTAGCCGACCGTGTCCAGCTTGGACGGCCCCACGCCGAGGTCCACCAGGTACTTCCGGACGCTCGCCGCGCGGCGGTTCGAGAGGTGGAGGTTGTACTCCTCGGTGCCGCGCTCGTCGGCGTGGCCCTCCAGGGTGACCTTCTTCGCCTCGCCCTTCTTGATGCAGTCGGAGAGGTCGTTGAGCTGGGTGCGCGCCGAGTCGGTCAGCACGCTCTGGTCGAAGCCGAACCGGATCGGCGTCCAGTTGCACTTGTCGGCCGTGCCCTTGGCGCAGACGCCGGCCTGGCAGGTCTCACCCGTGCCGCAGTCGTCGTTCGTCGCGCAGGTGTTGGGGACGCACTGGTTGTTCTTGCACCGCGCGCCCGGGCCGCAGTCGGCGTCCGCGGTGCAGGCCTTGGGAGTGCACTTGCCGGCCTGGCAGCTCGAGCCGGCCGGGCAGTTCTGGTCGGTGGTGCATTCGGGCTTCGGGACGCACTTGTTGCCCTGGCAGACGAAGCCCGTCTTGCAGTTCGCGTCGGTGGCGCACTCCTGGCATTGACCGCCGACGCAGACCTCGTTGTGCGACTTGCACTGCTCGTCCGAATCGCACTTTGGATAGGTGGGAGGACATCCGGTGAGAACGGCAAGACCCAGGACTCCCAGCGCCAGCACTCCGACACGACGGGACATGCGCACTCCTCCGTGGATGGCCACCGGCCCTGGGCAGCCCGTTCCCTGTCGCCCGCTGTACCGTCATGCTGTGATGCCAGTCAAAAGAAATTCGGAGCAGACGTGGCCCCCTGGCCACGTCGTGGCGGCTCGGGTGCCGCGACCCGGAGTGCGGTGATGGCCCACAGCGTCCTCCTCGTCGACGACGAGAAGAACATCCTCCTGACCCTCAGCCAGGCCCTGCAGCTGGCCGGCTACCACACCGAGCTCGCCGGCACCGGCCGGCTCGGGCTGGAGGTGGCGCTCGCCCGCCCCGTGGACGCGGTCCTGATGGACGTCCGCCTCCCGGACATGGATGGCCTCACCGTGCTCGAGCAGCTGCTCCAGGCGCGCCCCGGGCTACCGGTCCTGATGATGTCCGGGCACGGGACCATCGAGACCGCGGTCCGGGCCACCCGGCTCGGCGCCCGCGACTTCCTGGAGAAGCCCATCGGCCGGGACCGGCTGCTGGTGGCGCTCCGGAACGCGATCGAGCACCGGGCGGCGGTGGAGGAGCTGGAGACCCTCCGGGCCGAGGCCGGCAGGTACGAGATGGTGGGACAGGGGCCGGCGATGCAGCGGCTCTACCACCTGGTCCAGCGGGCGGCCCCGAGCGAGGGCCGGGTGCTGATCACCGGCGAGAACGGCACCGGGAAGGAGCTGGTGGCCCGGGCGCTCCACCGGAACAGCCGCCGTGCGTCCGGGCCCTTCGTCCGGGTGAACTGCGCCGCGGTCCCTCAGGACCTCATCGAGAGCGAGCTGTTCGGCCACGAGAAGGGGGCGTTCACCGGGGCGCTGGCTCTCCGCCGGGGGAAGTTCGAGCTCGCCTCCGGAGGGACGCTGTTCCTCGACGAGGTGGGGGACATGCCCCCCACCATGCAGGCCAAGCTGCTCCGGGTGCTCCAGGAGTCCGAGTTCGAGCGGGTCGGCGGCACCGAGGTTCTCAAGGCAGACGTCCGGGTCGTCGCCGCGACCAACCGGGACCTCGAGGCCGAGGTGGCCGAGGGCCGCTTCCGGGAGGACCTCTACTACCGGCTGGCGGTGGTGCAGATCCGCACTCCCCCGCTCCGCGAGCACCGGGAGGACCTGCCCGACCTCATCGCCGCCTTCCTCGAGGAGGCGTGCCGCCGCAACGGGCGAAGGCCACTCCGGCTCACCCCGCAGGCGGTGGCCACGCTCTCCGCCCACGACTACCCGGGCAACGTCCGCGAGCTGAAGAACCTGGTGGAGCGGCTGGCCATCCTCTGCGAGGGGCCGGAGGTCTCGGGAGACGAGGCCCGCGAGCTGCTCCCCCGCCCGCGGCCGGTCCGCGCCCCGGGAGCCCCGCTCCCCGCCGGGGCCGAGCAGAAGACGGCTGCGGCCCTGCGCCCGGTCGGAGAGAAGCCCTTCCGGGACCTCGTGGACGACGCCGAGCGGGAGATCATCCTCCGCACCCTTGCCTTCACCCGGGACAACGCGACGGAGGCCGCCCGGCTGCTCGACCTCGAGCGCGGCCACTTCTACAAGAAGATGAAGGCCCTCGGCATCCGGCGGCCGCGCGCCCAGGCGGCCGAGGGGAGCGAGGGAGAGCCCGGCGCAGACGAGGGCACGGGTCCTCCCGAGGCGAGCTGAGTCCTCCCCGGGGGCGCGGCGCTCCCGAGGGGGGCAGGCGGCTCAGCGCGTGGTGGGCGCGGGCCGCGAACGCGAGATCGGCATCCTCGCGGTGCTCGCCGCGGGCGCGCCGAAGGGCACCATGCCAGGACGGCCGTACCCCGGGCCACCGACGGCAGGGACGGAGGTTGTAGGCGAGCCGGTAGTACGGGACGAGCGTCGGGTCCGGTGGTCCGCGGAACTCGGCCGAGTTGTCCGCGAGCCGGTCCGACCCCAGCGGGGCTCCGACGTTCATCAGGAGCCCGAGCCCCCCGGCCACCTCCACGTCCGACCAGCGGGCCATGGTCGCCGGCAGCGAGACCGAGATGGGCTCGATGCGGCTGCCGCACCCGCGGCTGCCCGAGTACTCGCTCCCGTTCCAGCGCACGTCCCATCCGCAGGAGCCGACCCGGCCGTTGATCCGGTCCGCCGAGAGCTCGAAGTCGCTGATGGCCCCGCCGAAGATGCCGGTCACGTGCAGCCCGGCCGGGGTGCGCTCGACCTTCACCTGGAACGGGGCGCCGCGGTAGACGCCCACGCCCTCGTCGCCGTGGAACCCGACCACCACCCCCATGCCCATCGCACGGCCGCGGATCTCGCCGTCCGTCCGGGCGAGCGCGAAGTCCGGCTGGATGCCGAGGATCTGGTCGTCCGTCACCCGGACGCCCCAGTGGTCGGCCTGGCCGCCGATCTGGAAGGTGTCCTCGGTGCTGGCGCGGGCGATGCCCCAGTCGGGACCGGGGACGGTCTGGGGGGCGTGGGCACAGCCGACCGCCACCAGCGCGGCAACGACGGGGAGAGCACGAAGCGTCATGGGGTGGCTCCCTTCAGGACTCCGAGGAAGCCTACTCCCAGGGCGAAGGCCCCTTCGACGGGGCTCCCCCCCAGCCTATTCACTGGAAGGCGTCGGGGGGCGTCTCCGGCTCCCCCGGGAGGCGGAACCGGGCCCAGACCGGGGCGTGGTCCGAGGGCTGGGGGCCCTTCCGGGCCTCCCGGTCGATGCCCGCCCCGTGGAGCGCCGCCACGAGCCGCGCCGTCGCGTAGACGTGGTCCAGCCGCAGCCCCCGGTTCTTCTGGAAGCCGAGCATCCGGTAGTCCCACCAGCTGTAGCGGCCGGGTTCGGGGTGGAGGCGCCGGAAGGTGTCCTCCAGGCCGAACTCCACCGCCCGCCGGAGCGCTGCCCGCTCGGGCAGGGAGAAGAGCGTCTGCCCTTCCCAGAGCTTCGGGTCCCAGACGTCGCGCTCCTCCGGAGCGACGTTGAAGTCGCCGCAGACGACCAGCAGCTCGTCGGCCTTGTGCCGGACGTCGAGCCAGCGGCGGAACCGGCCGTACCACTCGAGCTTCTGGTGGTAGGCGGGCGAATCCACCGCCTGGCCGTTGGGCGCGTAGACCGACGTCACCCGGACGCCGGTCACCGTCGCGCTCACCACCCGGGCCTGGGCGTCGTCCTCGCCGTCCAGGAACCCGCGCTCGAGGCGCTCGGGCTCTGTCCGGCTGAGGATGGCCACGCCGTTGTAGCTCTTCTGCCCGAAGAGCACCGGGTGGTAGCCGAGCGAGCGCACCTGCTCGGAGGGGAACTGCTCGTCGGTGCACTTCAATTCTTGAAGACAGACCACGTCCGGGCGCCGGGCCTGGAGCCAGCCGAGGAGCCGCTCGGTGCGGGCGCGCACCGAGTTGATGTTCCAGGTGGCGACGAGCACGGGACGAGCGACCCTCGCACACGACCCATGGGGAGGGGCAAGCGGACACGTGCCGCGGCCGGCTGACCACGCCCGGGCCCGCGCTCCCCGGGGGGCGAGCGGGTGGCACGCCGGGCGCACTGCACGTTGGTCCACGAGGACCGCCCCGGTCCCGAAGAGGAGTCCGTCGATGCCGAACCGCCTGCTTGCCGTTCCGCTCGCCGCCGCGCTGGTGGCGGGCTGTCAGAAGTCCCCCGCGCCATCGCCGCCCGTGGCGGAGGTGCGCCTGCCCGTTCCGGCCGCGACCCCCGCGCCCGCGCCGGTGGTCACCCAGGCCCCGAAGCCGACGGGCGCCCCGGTGGATACGCTGGCCCTGCCCCGCTCCGGACCGCCGGGCGTCGACCACCTGGCCCGCGCCGAGACGCTGCGGGGCGACGGCGACACCGCCGGAGCGCTCGTCGAAGCCCGCCGCGCCCTGGCGGACGACGGCGAGGACACCGATGCGCTCTCGCTCGTCGCCCGGCTGGCCCGCGCCTCCGGGCAGGTGAGCATCGCCGCGGAGGCGTACGAGCGGCTCGGGCGGCTCGACCCCGAGGACGCCGTCTCCCTGGTGCAGGCGGCGCGGATGCGACTCGCCGCGGGCAACGTGGAGGCCGCCGAGGCCCTGGCGCGCTCCGCGGTGGGCCGCGACGAGGGCGACGTCGAGGCCTGGCAGGCGCTCGGGCGCGCCCAGCTCAGCTCGGGCAACCTGGCCGGGGCCATCCACAGCCTCGAGCAGGCGCGCACCCTCGAGCCCTCGCACGGATGGGTGCTGAACAACCTCGGCTTCGCCTACCTCCGGGCCAGCCGCAACCCGGAGGCGCTGGAGGTGCTGGAGCGCGCCGCCGAGCTCCTCCCCGAGGCCGCGGTGGTGGAGAACAACCTCGGGGTCGCCCGCGAGCGCACCGGCGACCTGGACGGCGCGCGGGAGTCGTACGCCCGCTCGGCGCTGCTCGCCCCGAAGTACGTCAAGGCGCGGGTGAACGGCGCGCGCACCGCGATGCTCCGCACCGGCCCGGACGGCGGCGTGGACGACGCGCACGTGCCGGAGGAGGGCGACGGCGAGGAGTGAGGCCGTTCGCCGGTGGTGCGAGGTCCGACGTTTCCCGGGAGACCGGGACGTCGGCCTCGGCCATTTCCGGTGTTACGCTCCCCTCCCCCGCAGTCCCTTCAGATGGCTCGCCGCGCTCCTCGACCGTCGTTGCTCCGCCGGCTTCTCCTCGTCCTGGGCGTCCTCGTCCTCGCCGGGGTCGGGGTGGTGGTCGGCGTGTTCCTCTGGTTCAGCCGCGGCCTGCCCTCGGTGGAGGCGCTGCGCGACTACCGCCCGCCCCAGGTGACCAAGGTCACCTGCGCCGACGGCAACGTCTGCGCCGAGTACTTCCTCGAGCGGCGCACGCTGGTGGACGCCGCCGCGCTCCCCGAGCACGTGCGGAACGCCTTCCTCGCCGCCGAGGACGCGGACTTCTACCGGCACGAGGGCCTGGACTACGTGGGGATGCTCCGCGCCGGCATCAAGGCGCTGCTCCCGGGCGGCCACCTCACCGGCGCCTCCACCATCACCCAGCAGGCCTGCCGGAATCTCCTGCTCTCGCAGGAGCGGAAGCTGAGCCGGAAGATCCGCGAGTGGATCCTCACCCCGCGCATGGAGCGGGCGCTGACCAAGGACCAGATCCTCAACCTGTACCTGAACCAGATCTACTTCGGGCACAACCGCTACGGCATCGAGGAGGCGGCGCTCTACTACTTCGGCAAGCACGCCGCGGCGCTGAGCGTCTCCGAGGCGGCGATGCTCGCCGGCGTGGTGCAGCAGCCCGAGCGCATCAACCCGGTCGCCAGCATGACCCGGGCGAAGGGCCGCCAGGCGTACGTGCTCGGGCAGATGGTGAAGCACGGGATGCTGCCTGCGCGCGAGCACGACGCGGCGCTGAAGGCCCCGGTGGTGCTCGGCCCCCGCTCGCCGCCGCCCGTGGGCCCGTACTACGTCGAGGAGATCCGCCGGATGCTGGTGGCCCGGTACGGCGACCCTGCGGTGCTCACCAGCGGGATGCGGGTGGAGATCGCCATGGACCCGAAGCTCCAGTCGCTCGCGGACGCCGCGCTCCGCGAGGGCCTGGAGACGCTCGACCGCCGCATGGGCTACCAGGGCCCGCTGGGCGAGCTGGACGGCAAGCGGTTCGCGCAGCTCCGGACGCTGGTGGAGCGCCGGCTCGCCGACACCGGCCGCCGGAGCCAGGAGGGCGCGCTGCTCGCCGATCTCTCCCGCTTCGCCCAGCCGCGGCAGGCCTCCGGGGAGGAGGAGGAGGGCGCAGAGGAGCGGCCCGAGACCAGCGCCGAGGGTGAGGCCGCGCCCAGCTCGGACGAGGTGCTGGTGCGCGCCGTCCCGCTGGTGCCGCTGAAGGAGGGCCTGCGGCTCGGCGGCTACGTCACCCAGGTGGACGACGCGAGGAAGGTGGCCACGCTCGACTTCGTCGGGCGCCAGGGCGCCCTCTCCTTCGCCAGCGTCGCCTGGGCGCGCCCACGCGGGGTCGGCAAGTGGACCCCCGCGCCGGCGCGGCTGTCCGACGTGCTCAGGCCCGGGCAGCTGGTCCGGGCGCGCATCCTCTCCGTCCCGGCCGGCGGCAAGCCGCTGGAGGTCACGCTCGACCAGGTGCCCGAGGTGCAGGGCGCGCTGACCGTCCTCGACCCCGCCACCCGCCGCGTCCTCGCCCTGACCGGTGGCTACGACTTCGCCCGCTCGTCCTTCAACCGCGCCACCCAGGCCCGGCGGCAGCCGGGGTCGGCCTTCAAGCCGTTCCTCTACGCCGCGGCGCTGCAGAGCCAGAAGTTCACGCCCGTCTCGGTGCTCAACGACGCGCCGGAGGCGGTGCGTGACCCGTGGACCGGCAAGGTGTGGAAGCCGCACAACTACGAGAAGGGCGGCTTCGAGGGGCCGATCACTCTCAGACAGGCGTTGACGAAGTCCAAGAACACCGTCTCCGTCCGGCTGATCGAGGCGATCACCCCTCAGGTGGCCATCGACTTCGCGCGCCGGGCAGGCATCCGCTCCGACATGCCGGACAACCTCACCCTGGCGCTGGGCACCGGCGAGGTGAGCGAGCTGGAGCTGGCCAACGCCTACACGACCTTCGACGCGCTGGGGAAGTACGCCGACCCCATCCTCCTGGTCCGGGTGACGGACGCTTACGGCACCGTACTCGAGGAGCACCAGGCCGCGCCCGAGGAGACCATCCCGCCGGCGGTCGCCTACCTCGCCACCTCGCTGATGCGGAGCGTGGTGGAGGAGGGCACCGCGGGGGCGGTGCGCGAGCTGGGCCGACCCGCGGCGGGGAAGACCGGCACCGCCAACGAGTACCGGGACGCCTGGTTCAGCGGCTACACCCCGGACCTCGTGGCCACCGCCTGGGTGGGCTTCGACGACCACGCGAGCCTCGGCAGCGGCGAGACCGGCGGCCGGGCGGCGCTCCCCATCTGGCTCTCGTTCATGCGCGCGGCACTCGACGGCAAGCCAGCGCGCGACTTCGACGTGCCGCCCGGCGTCCAGACGGTGAAGGTGGACCCGAGCTCGGGCCTCCTCGCCGGCGCGCACGTGCCCGGCCGGGCCGAGACCTTCCTCGAGGGCACCGCGCCCACCGCCGAGGCGCCACCGCCCGGTGAGGCGAGCCCGGACCGCTTCCTGATGGAGGAGCCCGGCCGGGGTCGGCTGTGAGCGCCCTGGCGCTGTGGGCCGCGCTGCTGGTCGCCGCGCCCGCGCCGCCCGCGCTGGAGAGCCTCGCGGACCAGCTGCGAGCGGACGTCGTCGCCGCCCGCCCGGAGGCCCCGGTGGCCGTCGCGGTGCAGGCGCCCTCGGCCGCGCTGGCCGAGGCCGCCGCGGCCCTGCTCGCGGCCAGGCTCGGCGAGTCCGGCCTCCCGGCCCTGGTGGTGGGAGCGGGCGAGGACGCGGCGGCCCGGTCCCGGGGCGCCGGCGCGCGGAGCCTGGTGAGCCTCCGCCTTCAGATCCACGGGGAGCTCGCCGCGGCAGGCGAGCTTCGATCGGTGTGGCGAAACTTCTGGGCCGGGCGCACGCCCATCGAGTCGGGTCCTGCCCGCGTGCTCTCCGCCTCGGTCCCGGCGGACCGGGCGACCGAGCTCCTGGCCACGGGAAGCGGTGCCGGGCCCGCGCTGACGCTCGACCCCGCCCCGCTCGCCCGATTTCCGGTCCGCACCGCCGCGCTCGCCACCGGTGACCTGGACGGCGATGGCCGGCCCGAGGTGGCCGTGCTCGCCGGCAACGAGGTGGTGGTGCTGAACGCCGCGGGGGAGCCGCTCGCGAGGGCCGGCCTGGGAGACCTGCCCCCGGCCGCAGCGGTGGCGCGCGAGCCGTTCGGCACATTGTGCATCGCCGAGGGACGGATCACCGCCGCCTGGGCGCGCGCCGAGGCGGCGGTGATGCTTCAGCTCCAGGGCGGCCAGCTCGTCCGCGCCGCCGGGACGGCCGGACCAACCCTGGGCTGCGGTGAGTCCGCCGAGCCGGCGAGCTTCCTGCCCGGCGCCGCGCGGATGGTGCTCACCCGCGGGCCGGAGCGGGAGGCCCTGTGGGGCGGGGATGCGCGCGGGGGCCAGCGGCTGCTCCTCCTCCCGGACGGCACGGCGCGGTGGAGCCTCCCCGGGGGCAAGGTGCAGGTGCTCCGCGACGTCGGGGCCGGAGCGGCGCTGGTGTCCTGGGGCGGCGAGATGCGAGTCGCGGCGAGCAGCGCGGCGGCGGCGCCCGCGGAGGACCGGCTCCGCCTCGTGGGGGCGGGCGCGGAGGAGCCCTCGGTCACGGTCACCGGTCGCATCCTCCAGGTCCGTCCCGTTCCCCCGGGACCGAGCGGCGTCCCGGTGCTGGTGCTCGGGGTATGGATGCCCGACGGCGGCTCGGAGCTCCGCGTCGTCCGGGGGGCGCCGTGAGCCGCCCGCGCACCCTCGCCCCGGCGGCGTTGCTCCTGCTCGTGGCCGCCACCGCACCCGGACCGGCCGATGCCGCGGCCCGCGCCCGCGACGGAGGAACGCTCCGGGTTGCCCTCCTCCCCGAGGTGCGTGCCGACCGCTCCGGCGAGACGCCCGAGGGCGCCGTGGCGCGGGGACTCCTCGCCGCGCCGCTCTGCCGGGTCGACGCCGCCGGGCGGCTCGAGCCCTTGCTCGCGAGCTTCCAGCGCCGCACGGACGGGCTGACCGTGGTTCCGAGGCCGAGCGCACGCTTCCCCTCGGGGACGGCGCTGGGGACCGCCGAGCTCGCCGGGGCCTGGAGCCGCGCGCTGGAGCGAAGTCCGGTCGCCCGCGCAGCGCTCGGGCCGGTGCGCGACCTCGCGGCCACGCTCGACGCCCAGGCCCGCACCCGGGCCCCCGCGCTCGACCTCCCCCTCGCCCACCCCTGGCCCGACCTCGAGGTCGCGCTCTGCCACCCGGCGCTCGCGCCGGTGCCAGGCGACGGCACGGCGGACGGCATCGGCCCCTACCTGCCCGACGGGGCCGACCACGGCCGGGCGTCGCCGGGCTTCCCGGAGGGCCGCCCGCACCCGGACGCGCTGGTCCTCACCAGCCTCTCGCGCCGCGCAGCGCAGCGGGCGCTGGAGTCGCGCGCCGCGCAGCTGCTCCTCGGCGACGGGGGCGATCCGTCCGCCCCCGCGCTCTTCGCCACCTATCTGGTGTCCCGCCCCGGGGCGAAGTCGGTGGTGGCGCTGCTCGAGCCGCGCCTCGACCGGGCGGCGCTGGTGCGGAGCTTCGTCGGTGGGCCCGCGGCGCCCATGCCGGGCCTGCTCCCGCCTGCGCTCGGCGGCCCCGACCGGCCGGCGGCGAGCGCCACGCCGGGGCGCGGGTCAGGCGCCGCGCTCCTCCTCTACGTGGCGGACCGTCCGGCCCAGCGCGCCGTCGCCGAGCGGCTGCAGATTCTCCTCCGCGACGCGGGGGTGCGGCTGACGCTCGGACCGCGGACCGCCGAGGCGCTCGACCGTGACTGGCGCGCTGGACAGGGAGAGCTGGCGCTCCGCTCGGTGCTCCTCCCCCCGCTGCCGGCGCCGGCCCTGGCGGTGGTCCTCGAGCTCGCCGGGGATGCCGCCGCGAGCCGGCGCGAGCTGGCGGCGCTCGGGGCGGTGTCCGAGGCGCCGGCGCGGTCGGCACGCGCCCGGGAACGTGCGCTCCAGCTCGGCGGCGCCCTGCCCGTCCTGCCGCTGTACGTCGAGGGACTCCGGGCGCGGCTCGACCCGGCGCTGGTGGACGCACGGCGCGACGGCCTCGGGCTGTGGGTCCTCGACGACGCGTGGTGGCCCTGACGGCGGAAGATCCATGCGGCTCCGCACCCTCCTCCTCCTCGCCTTCGCGCTGCTGGCGCTCCTCCCGCTGGCGGTGACGGTGCCCTTCGCCTCGCGGCGCATCGAGCAGACCCTGGCCCGCGAGCTGGCGGCGCGCGCCGACGGCGCCGCAGCGCTCGCCGCGTCCGAGCTGGACCGGCTCCGGGCCGAGGTGGACCAGGCGGTGACGGCCTGCGCGGCCGATCCGGTCACCGAATCCGTCGCGCTCCAGCTCGAGGCCGGCGTGCCGCCGGCGGCCGACGCGATGCGGGCGGTGGCCGAGGGTCGGCCAGTGACCGTCCTCACCCTGCGCGACGCGTCGGGCGTGAGCCGCTCCAGCGCCTTCCTCCCCGCGCGGGTGGGCGACGTCGAGCCCGGCCTCTCCACGGTGCGCCCAGGGGACGCCCCGGTCGTGGTGCCGGTGGAGGTGCAGGCTCCCGACGGCGTGCAGCTGCGGCCGGCGCTGGTGGCGGCCCGGCCGGTGGAGGCGGCGCACGGGGCGGCGACGCTCGTCGGAGGTCAGGTGCTGGACGAGGCCTGGGTGGGCCGCCTGGCCCGGCTCACCGGCGCCCGCGTCGAGCTCGAGGGCACGGGGCTCGGTCCCGCGGCCGCGGGGAGCGCCGAGGGGCGCACCGTCCGCCGCACCCTCCCGCTCGGCCCGGCGGTGCTCACGCTCGCCGTGGGGAGCGCGGCGGTGGACGAGACGCGGGCCACGCTGCTCCGGGCGCTGCTCACTGCCGGCGCGCTCGGGCTCGGGCTGGCGCTGGTCGCGGGGTTGCTCTTCGCCCGCGGCATCACCCGTCCGGTGGAGGCCCTCACCACAGGGGTGCGTTCCGTCGCGGCCGGCGCGCTGGACACCCGCGTGCCGGCCACGGGGAGCGGCGAGGTGCGGGCGCTGGTGGATGCGTTCAACCGGATGACCGAGGACCTCGGCCACGCGACGCGCGCGCTCCGAGCCGCGGAGCAGGCGGCGGCATGGGAGGGTGTGGCCCGGAGCCTCGCCCATGAACTCCGCAACCCGCTCACCCCGCTCCAGATGTCGCTGGAGACGCTGCTCGCGGCACGGAAGGCCCGCGACCCGCGGTTCGAGGCGCTCTTCGTCGAGAGCGCGCCGGCGATGCTCGAGGAGGTGGAGCGGCTGCGGCGCACCATCGACGCCTTCGCCCGCTTCGCCCGTCTGCCGGCGGCGCAGCTCGAGCCGCTGGACCTGACGGCGTGGACCGAGCAGGCGCTGGGTATCGCCGGCGCCCGGCCAAACGTCACGCTCGTCTGGGAGCCCGGGCCCCCGCTGCCGGTCCAGGCCGACCGGGATCAGCTCGCGCAGCTGCTCCATAATTTGGTGAGCAACGCCGAGGAGGCGATGCCGTCCGGGGGGCAGGTGACGGTCCGGACCCGCGCCGACGGTGACCGCGCGGTGCTCGAGGTCGAGGACACCGGGCCGGGCATCGCCGCCGAGGACCGGGCGCGGGTACTCGAGCCTGGCGTCACCAGCAAGGCGAGCGGAACGGGCCTTGGCCTCGCCCTCGGCGCTCGCATCGCGCAGGGACACGGCGGCACGCTCGAGGTGGATGGGGGCTGGGAGGGCGGCGCGCTCATCCGCCTGCGCATCCCGCGAACGCATGGCGCTCCGGCATGAGGACGCACGGGCGTGCGCGCTAGTCCCGGACGGGGGTCGCCTTGAGCGCGGCGCGTCCGTCCTTCACGTAGACCTGGAAGCGCACGGTGCGGCAGCCGTACTTCTGCACCAGCTGGTCGCGGTTCTTCCGCAGCTTCCCGGCGAACTTCTCGAAGGTGAGCCCGTCGCCGCTCTCACCGCAGCGCTCACGCACGGCGAGGAACTCGTGGAACACGTCCTGGAAGTGCACCTCGTCCGGGGCCACCGGCTTGGGGAGCGGCTGCGGGCGCGGGCCCGAGACGCGGCTGGAGGCGAGGAGGTCCGGCGAGACGTCGGCCACCCGGGTGGCCTCGGGGATGGCGTTGGCGGCGGGCCCGAGCGCCGCGGCGGGCGGCAGGTTGAAGTCCGGCAGGTTCGGCACCGGGTACGCCGTCGTGGGCTGGTGGTCGTAGTCGAGCGGCGCTGGCGCGGGGGGCTGCTTCGACGGCTGGGGCCGGGGAGGCGTGGCGGGCGATGGAGAGAGCCGCTGCGAGCGCGGCCGGATGGGCGCCGGCGTCGGCTCGGGCGGCGGGGGCATGGCGTCCAGGAGCGCGGCGAGGTCGTCGCGGAGCGCCTCATGCGGAGCCCTGGGGCCGGGCAACCCGTCGGCGGTCGCGGCTTCGGACTCGGCCTCGGGTGGCGGAGGCGGCGGCTCCACGGTGCGAGCCGGGGTCTCGTCCAGCTCGATGGGGGCGCGCGAGCGTCCGGCGGCGCGGGGCTCGGGCGGATGGGCGGTGTTCTCCGGCGCGCGGAAGACAGGTGGCGGCGAGGTGCTGAGGCCGAAGAGGCCGCGGCGCCGGCGGGGGCCGGGCTCGGTGTCCTCCTGGGGCTGCACGCTCACCGGTGCCACGTCCTGCCCCATCCACAGCCAGAGCGCGGCCAGCCCGGCGAGGAGGAAGAGCATCGCCCCGAAGCTGAAGCGCTGGGTGTCGGCGAGCGCGGACATGGCGGGCTCGGTGCTCACCAGCGCCAGCGCCTCCAGCGGCTGCCCGGGGACGCCGCGCCGGAGCGCGACCCGGAGCGCCGGGTCGGGCCCGGTGGTGAAGAGCGGGAGCCGCAGGAACCCGAGCGCGCCCGCCGGGCCGCGGACCACCACCGCGCTCTTGCCCACCGGCGTCTCGCGGAGAGCGTCCGGAAGCCGGGTCTTCTCCGGCCCCCCGCTGGAGACGAGCTTCCCGGACTGCACGACCCCGAGCGCGGCGAGTCCGGTCTCGAGCGCCACCTGGTCCGCAGTGCCCTCGGGGAGCAGCGGCCCGCCAACGATGAGCATCCCCTGCGCGCGGGCCTCCTTGTCCGAGCCAAGCAGCGGGAAGGAGAAGAAGAGGTACGGCTTACCGAACGCCTCGCGCGTCTGCCCGTCGCTCCCGGCCCCGGCCACCGCGTCGGACTCGAGCCCGTTGAGCGCGGGAGCGGGCGCCTCGGCGCCCCGGACGAAGACCGCGCCGGTGTCGGTGCGTACGCCGAGCACCAGCCCCGGCCGGAGGGCGTTGGAGACCGCGTCGGCGGCGTTCCGGCGCACGCTGGCCATCCGCTCGACGGCGAGCTCGGCCTTACCGGCCCGGAGCGCGTCGGCGGTGACGAAGGCGCCCGGCGAGCTCCCCAGCCGGAGCGCCAGGCCCTGGAGCTCGGCGCGCCGACCCGCGAGGCGGACCGAGACCGCGTCCACGCCGCGCTGCGCGTAGGAGGCGGCCTGCGCTTCCGCCTTTTCGCTGAAGGACGATGCGGTGAGCGAGAGGTCCGCCAGCCAGAGCGCGAGCGCCGGCAGCGCGAACAGAAGCAGCTTGATGCGGGACATCCCCTTCCTTTGGGGCCAGTCGGGTCAACCCTTTATAGGCCGTGGGTGCGCGGCCCAGCAAGGGAACGGGCGGCTCTCACCGCGGGCGTCCGCCCGGCTCGGTGGGGAGATCTGCGAGCGACGGACCCGAGTGGTCGTGTCGCCGATCGACGTACTTCTTCGCCGCGCGCTCCACGCGGTCGCAGGCGGCGGCGATGGCGCGGTGGATCTCGTCCGAGGTCTCGGTGATGTGCAGCGCCGGCTGGCCGGGGACGTGGACGGTGACCCGCGCCTCCTGGTCCATGCCGCCCTTGTTCTCGCCGGTGGTGTCGACCAGGTGCACCTCGACCTGGACGGCGGGCTCGTGTCCCAGCAGCCGGTCCAGCGCGCGGCCCAGGTGGACCTCGCAGTACTCGCGGAGCGCGTCGGTGACCTGGATGTGAACGCCTCGTACCAGCAGTTGCATCGGAGAAGCCTCCTTGGGCTCCTTGCCTGTTATGGTGTCTTGGCCATGGAAGGCAACCCCGAGTCGGAGCGATTCGTCCAGGTAGCCCAGGCGGAGGACCCCTTCACCGCCGATGCGCTGGAGGCCACCCTGAGGGGCGCCGGGATGTCGGTGCTCCGCACCGACCATCCAGGGGGCTCCGGGGTGGAGGCGCTGGGCTCGGGGTGGACCCTGCCCTGGTTCGAGCTGAGCGTGCTCGAGGAGAACGTGGCGCGCGCCCGGGAGCTGGTGGAGGCCGAGCGCCGTCGGCTGGCCGAGACCGCGCCCGATGCCGAGCGCGCGGCCGAGGACGAGGAGCGGGAATCGGAAGGGCCGACGCCCTCCTGACTCCGAGGCCCCTCCCTGCCGAGGGGCAGGCTCGCGGCGGGCGCCCCCGTCCCCAGGCTCAGCGGCCGGTCGCGGACACGGCCTCGCTCCGGGGCCGCGGATCGCGCACCTCCCAGAGCGAGACGCCCTCGATCTTCCAGGTGTAGCGGGCGTGCCGGGCGAGCAGGTGCGAGAGCTCCTCGTCCACCACCCCGTCCTTCCACCCGCGCGTCGCGTGCCGGAGATAGGTCTTCCCGCCGCGCTGGACGACGAATCCCAGGTGGCTGACCCGGGTGATGCGCCAGGGCGCGTCCTGCCGGACGACGAGGAGCAGCGTCCCGGAGGGCCAGTGCGCGGCCCGGCCGGCGATCTCGTCCACCGGGATGATGGACAGCGGGAACCGGCCGGTGGGGCGCGCCCCGGGAGGGAGCGCGAGGGCGCGTGCGGTGGTGGAGCCCCATGCCTCGGGGGCGATCACCTTCCACCCGGACCGGGCCGCCTCGCCGCCGAGCTGAGCGGTCACGTCACGGACGAGCCCCTTGGCGACGTTCGAGGGCAGCCAGGCGGCCTCCATGAGGTGGTTGCGTCCGGTGTACTCGGGCCGGGCACGGTAGCGGATGGAGTCGAGCACGTGCAGCACGTCCTCCACCGAGCCGGAGAGCGAGAGCGCCATCACCGTCTCGACGAAGGTGAGGCAGTCCACGCGGTCGAGGCGCAGGCGTGGGTCCGGGTCCTGGCCCTCGCCCTCGCCGAGCGGCGAGTGGGCGTACGGCGTCCCGAGGAGGCGCTCGCTCAGGCCCAGGAGGCGACCCTCCAGCGAGCGACCCTGGACGGAGGCGAGCAGCGCCTCGAGCGCAGCCGTGTCCGGCTCGGGAGACGCCGGGGTGGTGGCCAGGACGAGGGTGAGCGCGGTGGCGAGGAGCAAGGGGGCGACCGCCCGCAATCGTCCCCGGGCCGGACAGGTCTGTCCACCTCGAGTGCCGCCGGAGCGTTCGGGGGCGGGGAGAGTCAGCGCCGGGAGGCGAGCGCCGCGGCGGTCTCGACCAGCTGGCCCCAGAGTGCGGCGACGTCGTCGGCGGTGGTGGCCGTCGCACCCACCGAGACCCGGAGGAGCTGGACGCCCTTCACCACCGCGGGGGTGAGGTAGGCGCGTCCCGAGGCGTTGATGGAGCGAGCGAGCGCGAGGTTGTGGGCGTCGAGCGCGGAGCCCTCGCGCCCCGGCGGTCGGTGGCGGAAGGCGACGGTCTGGAGCGGGACCGGCGCGAGCCGCTCCCAGCCGGGCGTGGTGTCGACCTTCTCGGCGAACCAGCGGGCGAGCGCGAGGTGCCGGCGGACCTCGGCGCGAACACCCTCCACACCCATCGCCGAGAGGACGAACCAGACCTTGAGGCTGCGGAACCGGCGGCCGAGCGCGATGCCCCAGTCGCGGTAGTTGTGCACCGCCCCGTCCTGCGCCGTCCGGAGGTAGCTCGGGTCGGTGGACATGACCCGCACCAGATGGTCGGGATCGCGCACGTGGTAGGCGGTGCAGTCGAAGCCGACGCCGAGCCACTTGTGCGGGTTCCACACCACCGAGTCCGCCTGCTCGACGCCCTCCCACATCCAGCGCAGCTCAGGGCAGGCCATCGCGGTGCCGGCGAGCGCAGCGTCGACGTGGAGCCAGGCCCCGTGGGCGCGGGCGAGCTCACCGAGGCGCGCCACCGGGTCGAGCGCGGTGGTGCCGGTCGAGCCCACGGTGGCGACGATGGCGGAGGGCCGCCGGCCGCGGGCGACGTCGGCACGGAGCGTCTCCTCGAGCGCGTCGGGGCGGAGCGCGTGGGCCTCGTCGGTGGGGAGGAGCCGGAGGTTCTCCCGTCCAAACCCGGCGAGCAGCGCGGCCTTCTCGATGGAGCTGTGCGCCATCTCCGAGGCATAGACGACGAGCGGCGAGGCTTCCGCCTGGAGCCCGCCGCGGGCCTGGCCGTGGCCGGTGGTGCGCTCGCGGGCGCAGAGGAGGGCGACCAGGGTGGCGGTGCTGGCGGTGTCCTGGATGACGCCGGAGAAGGTCGGCGGCAGGCCGACGAGCTGGCGGAGCCAGTCCATCGCCACCTCCTCCAGCTCGGTGGCTGCGGGGCTGGTCTGCCAGCTCATGCCCTGGGCGCCGAGCCCGGCGGCGACCAGGTCGGCCAGGACCGAGGGCAGCATGGAGTTCGAGGGGAAGTAGGCGAAGAACCGCGGGTGGTTCCAGTGGGTGATGCCGGGGAGGATGGCCGAGTCGAGCTGGGGCAGGAGGCCCTCGAGCGGCACGCCGTGCTCGGGTGGGGCCGGGGCGAAGTGGCGCCGAACCTCGCCCGGCTGCACGGGGCTCATGACCGGAAGGGTGGGCAACCGTTCGCGGTAGGCGGCCACCCACTCGATGAGCTGGTGTCCAAGTGTGCGGAACTCGTCGGGTGTCATCGCGCCGGGGACGGTACACCTTGCCGGCAGGGGCCGAGCGGTCGATGTTCCGGCGGCTCCCGCGACTCCCGGAGGGCGACAGGACATGGGCCGGCTCGAGCAGGACCAGGTGGGCAGCTGCAGCTTCGTCGACGTGCTCGAGGAGGCGGTGCTGGTGAAGCGCCCGGTGGCCATCGAGCTCCGGGACGGCACGACGTTCATCGACCAGGTGACGGACGTCACGACCGAATCCGGGCAGGACTTCGCGGTGTTCCGGAGCCACGCCCGGGTCGCGGTCCGGGACATCGCGGCGGCCACCCGGGCCGAGCCGCCCCGCCGGCGGCCCCCTCCCGGCCCCCGCGAGTGAGGGTTCGCCCCCCCACCGCCCGTCCGGCGTTGCAGGCCACGGGGCCCCTCTGCTAGCCCCTCGGGGCACCGATGGCGCGCTTCGAGGTCTTCATACCCGCGGCGGAGCCGGGCAGCTTCGACGTCACGCTCCGCGTGGACGCAGCGAACTGGATGCAGGCCCTGAAGACGGGCTTCCACCGGCTCGGTGAGCAGGGGCTGGTCCCGCACAACGTGCTGGTGGACGTGCAGGACGACGGCTCGGTCCACGTCACGGACGCGAGCAGCGCGCGGGTCTTCCGCATCCGCGAGCTGACCGAGGCCGAGGCGGCGGCGGGCAAGCCCAAGCCGAAGCCGACGCCCATTGGGACGCCGGTTCCGGTGGAGCCGGTGGCGCCCGCCCCGAGCCCGGCGATGGTGGCGCGACCCGAGCCCCTGGTGGGCATCGCCGCGAGGTGAAGGACCCGCACCAGACGTCCGGAATGGACGTTCCACCGGCACCGGGGCTGGAGCCGACGCTGGTCCGTCCGCCGGACCGGCCGACCTCGCCGATGGCGGCGCGCCCGACCCCGATGAGCACGCCGCGGGTGGTGCTCCCGCCGACGCAGGAGCTGGTGTCGAGCGCGAGGCCACCCACCGGGCCGATCGGCCGCCGGAAGCCTGCACGCTCTCCGGCGGCGCAGATGGACGACGTGCTCGCCGAGGTCTTCGAGCGGGTGCAGGGCGTCTACCAGCGGCGCGACGCGGCGGACGGGCTCGGCTACCTGCTGGATCTGGCGATGGAGAAGATTCCCGTCGAGGCGGGGAGCGTGTTCTCGAGCGAGCTGGTCTCGGGCGACCTCCGGTTCGTGGTGGTCCGTGGCCCGAAGGCGCAGGAGATCCTCGAGGCGAAGATCGTCATCCCCGCCGGGACGGGAATCGTGGGCTTCTGCGCGGTGGAGGGCGTGTCGCTCGCGCTGTCCGACGTGCAGAAGGATCCGCGCTACTACCGCGGGGTCTCGGACCGGGTGCACTACGAGACGCGGAGCATCCTCTGCTCGCCGATCATCGCCCACGGGCGGACGTTCGGGTGCATGGAGCTGGTGAACCGGCGCGAGTCGCCGCTGTTCACCGAGTACGAGGTGGGGATGCTCTCGTACATCGCCCACCAGGGCGCGCTGTTCCTCGACACGCTGGGGTGAGCGTGGGGCCGGCGAGGCCCTGGTACCGGGTCCCCGACCTGTCCGGCGAAGGCACGCACGCTCTACCGAGGACATCCATCGGCAGGCCGCCCAGGCAGCCGCCGAGATCAACGAGGTGACGGATTCAGCGGCCCAGGTCCGTGGAGGCCTTCATCACCTCGTCGAGCAGCACCGTCGCGTAGGAGCCCGCCGGGAGCGCGAAGGAGATCTCCACCGTCGAGCCCTCGGCCGACCAGCGTGCCTCGGTCACCGGGACCGAGAACGGCCGCCGCGTTCCCTCGGCGATGCTGCGGAGCCGCCGGAAGCTCTCGAGCGTGAGCCCCTCCGCCGCGAGCACGCCCTGCTCGGCCGCGTCCACGTCGCCCTCCGGGCGCTGCATCTTCCAGCCGAAGATGGGTCCCGTCGGGGCAATCTCGCCCCGCTCGAGGCGCTGCTGGTCCACCTCCGGCTCCCGGCAGGCGAACAGTCCCCCCGAGTCCGTCTTCTTCATCAGATCTCCGGCGAGCGCGCGGCGCAGCGTGCCCGCCTGGAGCCGCGCCTCCAGCAGGCGGTTGAAGAGCAGCGCCTGGTACGCCGACACGTAGAGCTTCCGCTCGAAGGTGCTCGGCTTGTGCGGGAGTCGCTCGCCCCGGACGAGCGCCTGGCCCCGGAGCGCGGTGTCCCCTCGCCCGAAGCGCTGCTCGCCGAAGGCGTTGGGCAGCCCCTCGGCGACGAGCCGCTCGAGCACCGCGCCTGCGGCCTCGGGCTGCTCGGCGTCCCGGATGCAGATGCGGAACCGGTTCCCCCGGAGGTGCCCCACCCGCAGCTTGTTGCCGTGGCGCGCATGGGCGAGCACGCGCAGCTCCGGACCGGGCGCGAGCGCGGGGAGCGACGACTCCACCCGGGCAGGCACCGACAGCCACTGTCGCGTCACCGCGACCCGGTCCTTGAGCCCGGCCCACGAGACCTCCGCCGGCTGGAGCCCCAGCGCCGAGGCGAGGCGGCGGGCAGCCTCCGGCGTGTCCAGGCCGAGCTTCTCCACCCAGAGGAAGAGGTGCTCTCCCTGGCCGGACGGCAGGTACGCCGGGAGCTCCTCGACCTCGAAGTCCTCCGGCGAGGCGCGGAGCCTGCCGCCGGTGCCGGGCAGTCCGGCGGTCAGCCGGCGCACGCCCGGGGTCAATCGAGCTTGGCGAGGAGGTCCTTGACCCGGCGCGCGAGGTCCTCGTCCGCGCGCGACTCCAGCAGCTCGCCAGCCTGGAAGAGCAGGAAGAACATCACGTCGGAGAGCGCCTGCCGGAGCGAGGCCACCGGCTCGCTGCCC
Organism: uncultured delta proteobacterium; assembly: GCA_963776345.1. GTDB lineage: Bacteria > Myxococcota > Myxococcia > Myxococcales > Myxococcaceae > RPRB01. Next base: position 191,072 of record CAVZMH010000013.1, read on the forward strand.
ATGGTGGGCCGGGCGTGGAGGTAGGCCGCGAGCACCTTGCGCTCGTCGAAGCGGCCGTCCGGCCCGAGCTCGAGGTCGCGGAGCACCGGCGACTCGGAGAGGCTGCGGCTCCGGAGGGCGGCGTTGGCGGCGGCGAGGAACTCCCCGGCCCTGCCGTGCGAGGCGACCTCCCGGAGGACCTCGGCGAAGATGGTGTCGAAGGCGTGGACCACGCGGGCGGCCGGGTCGATTGGGGTGCCCCGGGCAGGGGTCCGCCCGCGCGTCGGGGGTTCCACCTCGGCGTGCTTCATCTCGTGGACGGAGGCGTAGCCGCCCTCGAGGAGCCGGAAGAGGACCTTGGTGGCGTCGAACTCGCTGAGCTTCGAGGCCTGGGCGAGCTGGAGCACGGTGCGCTGGCCGTTGGCGAGCCCGAGCAGCCGGTCCTCGTCAGGCTGGAGCTTCCCGTCGCTGGGCCGCTTCTTGCTCACGTAGACCCGCCCGTGGGGGATGCGCTGCCGGAAGTGCTGCAGCTCGTCGATCTTCCGGATGGCGTCCATCAGCAGGCTCTGGGTGGAGAGCTGGACGCTGGGTCCGGTCTTCTCGTCCGGCTCCTGGTCGACCAGGGTGAAGGCGCCCTCGCGGGCGAGGACGATGGCGTGGAAGATCTCCGCGACCTGCTGGGTGACGCAGGCCCAAAGGTCGTGCGGCTGGAGGAGCCCGCGGTCGACGAGCGCCCGGCCGACGCGGCTCGGGGGGTTGTCCCGGAGGGCGTCCTCGACGTCGGAGCGCGGGGCGTGGCCGAGCCGGACCAGGACCTCGCTCAGCCGGTCGGCGGGGTCCTCGCTGCTCGCGCCGCGGACCTCGCCGTCGTCGAGCACCACCGAGCGCTCGCCGCCGGGGGCGTGGAGCCGGAGCGTGCCCGTCCAGCGCGACTGGCTGAGGAAGGCGATGAGGTCGGAGAGCGGGAACCCCGAGGCGTCGCCCATCAGCACGACCCGCGGGCTCTTGCCCCGGCCACCCTCGGCCGGCTGGCGGAGCGCGACGAGCAGGTCCGGCGCGGTGGGCAGGAGGAGGAAGCTGCCGGGCCGCGCCTCGAGCTCGCCCGAGGCCTCGGCCTCGGGGACCACGCGCCCTCCGGGCTCCACGCGGATGCGGGCGGTCATGGTCGGGCGAAGAGCCTCACCGGGTGGCCGTGGTCCAGGTGCCGTGGGTCTTCTGCCAGTCCAGCTCGTCGTCCACGGTGATGGCGAGGATCTCCGGCGCGGGCGCCAGGTCCAGCTTCCGGCCGTTGACGAGGACGGTGGGGGTGGCGTTGACGCCCGCGGCGACGCCGGCCGCGCGCTGGGCCTCGGCCTGCTCGCGGTAGGTCTTGTCGGCCAGCGCCTTCCGCCAGTCGGCGGCGGTGATGCCGGCCTTGGTGAGGATCTCCTGGAGGACCTCCGGCGACAGCCGGCTCTGGTTGTCGAAGATTGCGTCGTGCACCGGCCAGAGCTTGCCCTTGTCGCGGGCGAAGAGCGCGGCCTGGGCGGCGGGCATGGAGTTCGGGTGCTGGGTGAGGGGGAAGCTCATCCAGCACAGCTTCACCTTGGTGGGGTTGTCGGCGGCGAACTTCTCCAGGGCGGGCCGGAGGATGGCGCAGTGCGGGCACTCGAAGTCCGAGAACTCGACCAGGGTGACCGGGCCCTTGCCCCGGCACTGCCGCTCGTCGACCTTGAAGGTCTGCCGGGCGTCGCGGAAGCCCTGGTCGTAGCGGGCGAGCTCGACGCCGATCTCGGCGGCGGTGATGCCACGGGCGGCCTCGAGGGCGGCGAGCTGCGCGAGCCGGCGGCTGTGCCGGCACTCGGGGTGCGCCTTGAGGCACTGACCGAGGGAATGGGGGGAGCCGCAGCCGCAGAACTCGTCCTCCAGCACCCGGTCGTACTCGGGGCGGGTGGCCGGGGAGAGCGCCGAGGTGTCGACGGCGGGAGCATCCGGAGCGGCGACGGAGGTCGTGGCCAGGCAGGCCAGGACCGCCGCCGCGGGGAGCCAGCGGGACGGGTGGGAGTTGACCACGGCGCCCTTGCTACACGTCCGCCCGGAGCAGTTGCAAGGCGGCCGGCGAGGCTGCTGAAACGCGGGGTCACCCCGTGCCTGCCCGCCCCCGAGTCCTGATGCTGCACACCGGGGGCACCCTGGGGATGACGGGGGGCCGCCCGTCCGCGCTCCGCCCCGCGCCCTTCGCCCGGACGCTCCGGGAGCGGGTGCCGGAGCTGGCGGAGCTGGCGGACGTGCGGCTGGAGGTGTTCAGCAACCTGGACTCGAGCGAGATCCAGCCCGAGGCGTGGGTGCGGCTGGCCCGGGTGCTCGCCCGCCGGCTGCCGGAGTTCGACGGCGCGGTGGTGACGCACGGCACCGACACGCTGGCCTACACCGCGAGCGCCCTCTCCTTCCTGCTCCCGGGCCTCGACCGTCCGGTGGTGCTCACCGGGAGCCAGCGGCCCCTCTCGGAAATACGCACCGACGCGCGGCTGAACCTCATCGACGCGGTGACCTCGGCGCTGCGCGGACCGCCCGAGGTGACGGTGTGCTTCGACAGCAAGCTGTACCGCGGGAACCGGACCCTGAAGGCGGCGGTGGCGGACTACGACGCGTTCGACAGCCCGAACTTCCCGCTGCTCGGGACGCTGGGGGTGACGGCGCGCTTCGCGAAGGGGCTCCCGGCGCGGCCGCTGAAGCTGGTGGACCGGCTGGACCCGCGGGTGTTCCTCCTCAAGGTCTACCCGGGGCTCGACCCGGCGCTGCCGCTCCTCCTGCTCGGCCAGATGCGGGGGCTGGTGGTGGAGGCGTACGGGGCGGGAAACGTCCCGGTGGACGAGTCGGGGGGGCGCTCGCTCCGTCCGGTGTTCCGGGAGGCACGCCGGCGCGGCGTGGCGGTGGTGATGGTGAGCCAGGCGCCCCGCAACGCGGTGGACCTGTCGCTCTACGAGGGCGGGGCCGCGGCGCTCTCCGAGGGCGCCATCGGCGGGGGCGACATGACGTCGGTGGCGGCGGTGACGAAGCTGATGCACGTGCTCGGGGTGCACCGCTCGATGCAGGCGATCCGCCGCGCGATGGAGCGGGTGGTCGCCGGCGAGCGGAGCTGAGCCGCGACCACCTCCCGCCCGGCCGGGGCGCCCGCGGGTCCGGCCGCCGACCGGAGGAAGGAATCCTCCGTCCCGCGGTGACCCGTCTCCTGGACCTCCGCCTCCGGACCCGGGTCGTCCCGGTGCTCACGCGCCGGGCCGCGGGCGCTGCAGTCTCCGCGCGCGGCCCCTTGCGTTCGGCGGCGTCATCGGCCATGGAGGGGCCCGCTGTTCAATCCTGACGGAGGGAGGTGACCCCGAGCATGCCTGGAATCCGAGTGAAGGAAGGCGAGTCGATCGAGAGCGCGCTGAAGCGCTTCAAGAAGGCAACCGAGAAGGCCGGCATCCTTTCCGAGATCCGCAAGCGGGAGCACTACGAGAAGCCCTCCGTGAAGCGGAAGAAGAAGGCGCTGGCGGCGAAGAAGCGCGCGGTGAAGAAGCAGCGCAAGTCGTTCTAGCGCCGGTCTGAACGGTGCCCTCCGGCGAGCGCTGGCGGGCATCGAAAGGATGTTCCCATGGCGAGCCTGAAGGAACGCATCGACTCGGAGCTGAAAGAGGCGATGCGCAGCAAGGACGAGCTCGGCACCAGCGTGCTGCGGATGCTGAAGAGCGCGGTGAAGTACAAGGAGGTCGAGCCCGGCGGCCACCCGCTGGAGGACGTCGGGGTGCTGGCGGTCATCCAGACGCTGATCAAGCAGCGCCGCGACTCGGTGGAGCAGTTCCGGGCCGGCGGCCGTCCCGAGCTCGCGGACAAGGAGGAGCGGGAGATCGCCCGGCTCCAGTCGTACCTGCCGGCGCAGCTGTCCCCCGACGAGCTCCGGGCGGAGGTGCGGGCCGCCGTCGCCCAGGTGGGCGCGAAGGGCCCCAAGGACATGGGCGCGGTGATGAAGGCGCTGATGCCCAACGTGCAGGGCCGCGCCGAGGGCAAGGCCGTGTCCGACGCGGTGAAGGCCGAGCTCACGCCGAAGTGACCCGGGGAGGGGTCGCGGTCCGGAGAGCGCCTGGCGCTCCCCCGGCCGGACCCCCTCGAGTCACCACGGAGGACTAGAGTCGCGAACCCGCCCGTGTCCATCCCCGAGCACACCATCGACGAGATTCTCGAGCGCGTGGACCTGGTCGCGCTGGTGGGCCGGCACGTCGAGCTGAAGAAGTCCGGGAAGAGCTTCAAGGGGCGCTGTCCGTTTCACCAGGAGAAGAGCGCCTCGTTCTACGTGACGCCCGAGCTGAAGCGCTTCAAGTGCTTCGGGTGCCAGGCGGGGGGCGACGCCATCGCCTTCGTGCAGCGCTACCTCGGCAAGACGTTCGTGGACGCGGTGCGGGACCTGGCGCGCGAGGCGGGAGTGGACCTCGCCGCGGCGGAGGACCCCTCGGCCCGCGAGCGGCAGCACCTGCGCGAGGTGACCGACCTGGCCCTCGAGCACTTCAAGAGCCAGCTCTGGCACCCGACCGAGGGCCGGGTGGCGCGCGAGGCGCTCGCGGCGCGCGGCGTCTCCGAGGACACGGCGCGGAGCTTCGGGCTCGGCTGGGCGCCGGAGGCCTGGACGCGGCTGGCGGATCTGCTGCTCGCCCGGGGCCTGCTCGAGTTCGGCATCCAGGCCGGGCTGGTCCAGCGGCGCACGCGCGGCGACGGGGCGTACGACGTCTTCCGCGGCCGGCTGATGATCCCCATCCGCGCCCCGGACGGGCGGGCGGTGGCGTTCGGCGGGCGGCTGCTCCAGGGAGACCAGGGGCCCAAGTACCTCAACTCGAAGGAGTCCCGCCTCTACGCCAAGAGCGAGACGCTGTACGGGCTGGACCGGGCGCGGGACGAGGTCCGCCGGCGGAAGACCGCGGTGCTGGTCGAGGGCTACTTCGACGTCATCGGGCTGCACCAGGCGGGCGTGCAGCACGCGGTGGCGCTGTGCTCCACCGCGCTCACCCCGGGACACCTCGGGCAGCTGCAGCGGGTGGAGGCGCGCGAGCTGGTGCTGCTGCTCGACGGGGACGAGGCGGGGCGCAAGGCGGTGGAGCGGCTCGCCCCGGCCCTGCTGGCCGCAGGCGCCTCGACGCGGGTGGCGCTCCTCCCGGAGGGCGAGGACCCGGACACCTTCGCCCGGAGCCGGGGTGGAGATGCGGTCCGGGCGCTGCTGGATGCGGCGGTGCCGCTCTCCGAGCACCTGTTCCGGACGCTGCTCCCCGAGGGCCGGGTGGCCACCTTCGAGCGGAAGATGGAGGCCCTGGGGCGACTTCGACCCGTGGTGGCGGAGCTTCCGGTGGGTCTCTTGCGCTCGGCGTTCTTCTCCGGGCTGGCTGCTTATTCGGGGCTGCCGGCTGCCGAGCTGGAGGCCGGGCTCCGGGGCAAGGGCCCCCTCCTCCGCCCGGTCCCCAAGGCGGTCCCGGCGGCGCCGGTCCGGGTCGAGCGGCCCGTGGACCGGGCGGAGGCGGCGCTCGGGGCGCTGCTCCTCACCCGGCCGGAGCTGATCCGGGGCGCGGCGGCCTCCGAGGTCCTCGACGAGGTCACCCACCCGGGTCTCCGGGCGGTGCTGGCGCAGCTGCTGGCCGGGGCCTCGCCGGCGGACGCGCTCGAGGGTGCGAGCCCCCGTCTCCGGGCCGGCGTGGAGGCGGCGCAGGGGCTCCTTCCGCGCGATGCCGAACAGTTGCCGGAGGCATTCGAGACCCTCTCCAGACGGTTGAAGCTGGCCCGGGTCAAGGAACGGCTGGACCACATCGCGCGGACCACCGCCCTTCTCGTGGGAGCGCACGAGCTGGACGAAGAGACGAAAAGGTTGCAGGAGGAACGGGGAGAATTACTCAGGCTGAAGCGCCAGCTGGAGGCCACCACTGCGCGAGGCCCGGATCCCGTCAAGTCCCCGCCTTCACCCCCATCTGGCAGTTTGTGACCGTGCGCGCTCCGGTGATAAAGCCGCGCGTTCGCACATCAATTTCTGGAGCCGTCCCCCGATGCCCACCAAGAAGTCCGCCAAGCCCTCCACCGCCGCGAGATCGTCCCGGCTGAAGGCCTCTCCTTCGAAGGCCAAGGAGAAGGAGGCGAAGAAGAAGCCAGCCGCGGGCCGGGCCACCGCCGACGCCAAGCGCGCCAAGAAGCCGGTGGCGGCGCACGACGAGGTGGACCCCGAGGAGCAGGCCGAGGAGCTGGCCGCGGCCGTCGAGGTCGACCCCGACGCGGTCGAGGAGGCCGAGGAGGAGGAGCCCATCGCCGACCGCAAGGAGGTCAAGGACCTCCTGGAGGCCGGCCGGGCCAAGGGCTACCTGACCTACGACGAGGTCAACGACGCGCTCCCCGCGGACATCGTCTCCTCGGACCAGATCGACGACGTGATGTCGATGTTCGGGGACAACGAGATCGAGATCGTCGACGCGCAGAAGGCGGCCCAGGGCTCGGAGACCAAGCCCACCGTCGCCGCCTCCGAGGAGCCGGCCGCCAAGGAGGTCGAGGAGGAGGAGGAGAAGGACGAGGACGACGAGCCGGGCGGGAAGTCCAACGACCCGGTGCGGCTGTACCTGCGCAAGATGGGCTCGGTCTCGCTCCTCACCCGCGAGGGCGAGGTGGAGATCGCCAAGCGCATCGAGGAGGGCGAGAAGGAGGTCCTCCGGGCGCTGCTGGCGTGCCGGCTGGCGGTGGCGGACATCCTGGACATGGGCAACCGGCTGCGGAGCGGCAAGCTGCGCATCCGCGAGGTGGTGAAGGACGCCCCCGAGGAGCCGAACGCCGAGGGTGAGACGGAGGTCGAGAGCGAGGTCGGCGAGGGCGAGACCGCGGCCCAGCTGAACCAGAGCGAGCTCAACCGCATCGAGCAGATCTGCAAGCAGATCGACCGGATCCGGAAGCACGCCGAGGTGGTGGACGCGCTCGAGGAGGAGCTGAGCGGGAAGAAGAAGCTCTCCGAGGCCAAGCGCAAGGAGATCAAGCAGGAGATCCGCGACGCCCGCACCAAGATGATGGAAGTGCTGGAGGAGATGCGGCTCAACAAGAAGCAGATCGACCGCATCGTGCTGAACCTCCGCGGGCTGATCGAGCGGGTGGAGAAGGCCGAGGACGAGCTGCGGCAGATGGAGCGCTCGCTGGGCATCGAGATGAAGGAGCTCCGGCCGATGCTCCGCGAGTCCCGCGAGAACCCGGGCACGTCGAAGAAGCTCCAGAGGCGTCTCAACGTCACCCAGGAGCAGCTGGAGGCGATCGACCGCGACGTCCGCACCGCGGTCCGGAAGATCAAGCGGGTCGAGGAGGAGGCCAACCTCCCGGTGGAGCTGCTCCGCCGGAACTACGAGGCGATCCGCGTCGGCGAGCGCAAGGCGGAGCGGGCCAAGGCCGAGCTGGTGGAGGCCAACCTCCGCCTGGTGGTGTCGATCGCCAAGAAGTACACCAACCGCGGGCTGCAGTTCCTCGACCTGATCCAGGAGGGGAACATCGGCCTGATGAAGGCGGTGGACAAGTTCGAGTACAAGCGCGGCTACAAGTTCAGCACCTACGCCACGTGGTGGATCCGCCAGGCCATCACCCGGGCCATCGCCGATCAGGCACGCACCATCCGCATCCCGGTGCACATGATCGAGACCATCAACAAGCTGATCCGCACCAGCCGTTATCTGGTGCAGGAGATCGGCCGCGAGCCCACACCGGAGGAGATCGCGGAGAAGATGGAGCTCCCGCTGGACAAGGTCCGCAAGGTCCTCAAGATCGCCAAGGAGCCCATCAGCCTCGAGACGCCCATCGGCGAGGAGGAGGACAGCCACCTGGGCGACTTCATCGAGGACAAGAGCCTGGTCTCGCCCTCGGACGCGGTGATCAACATGAACCTGGCGGAGCAGACCCGGAAGGTGCTCGCCACCCTGACCCCGCGCGAGGAGAAGGTGCTCCGGATGCGGTTCGGCATCGGGGAGAAGTCGGACCACACGCTGGAAGAGGTGGGCCAGGACTTCGAGGTGACCCGCGAGCGCATCCGGCAGATCGAGGCCAAGGCGCTCCGGAAGCTGCGGCACCCGTCGCGGAGCAAGCGGCTGCGCTCGTTCGTCGAGGGCACCTGAGCCCCGGGTAGGATTCGGTCCCCCGGGCGGCCCTTCGCATCTCGTGGAGGTCGCCCTGCCCTTCCCCCGAGGCGCGCTCGACGAGACGGTGGCCCGGGTGGTGCGAGCCATCCCGCGTGGCCGCGTGCTGAGCTACTCGCGGGTGGCGGTGCTGGCGGGCCTGCCGGGGCGGGCGCGGCTCATCGGCAAGGTGATGGGGCGGATCGGCGCCCGCGTGCCCTGGTGGCGCGTGCTGCGCGCCGACCGGACGCTGGCCGAGGAGGTCCGGGTGGAGCAGGCCCGGCGGCTGCGGGCGGAGGGCGTGCGGGTCGAGGACGGTGGACGGGTGCCCCGCTCGGCCTTCCTACCCATCGGCGACGAGGCGCTGCACCGGCGGATCCGTCGCGGCGCGACCTCGGGTCTGCTGCGCGACCGCTGAGCGACGGTATGTCGAGAGCGAGCACGCGTACCATCACGGTCGCGCGCGAGCGTCTCTCCGGCGCTCGGGAACGACGACGGGCGGCGAGCGCCCCGACGAAGGGAGCGCCGCCGCCCGGTTGAATCAGTGGAGCGCGCTGCTACTTCGCGGCGGGAGCCGGCGCCGCCTGCTCCGCGCTGCGCTTGGCCGCCTTGTGCCGAGGGGCGGACTTCTTCGCCTTCTTCTCGGTGCTCTTCTTCTCGGTCTTCGCCGGGGCGGTGGCCGGGGCTGCCGACTCGGTCTTGCTCTCCGGCTTGGCCGCCGGGGCCTGAGCGAACGCGGCGAACGGCAGGGCAACGGCCAGGACGGCGGACAGGAGGGTGCGCTTCATGGGGTGCATCGTTCCTTTCGGGAAGGAGGGCGACTCGTTCGCCCTCGTTGCACCCTTGGAACGTCGGACCGCCGCGCCGATTCAAACGCGGAGGGCGCGCGCCTCTAGAACTGCAGCCGCAGCATCGCCCGGCCGCCGAGGTAGCGATCGGTCGCGCTCCCGGCCGCCGCCGGCTGGCCCTCGTCGAAGGTGAAGGACGTCGAGCTGTAGACGCCGAAGATGCGGAGCGACAGCGGGCCCACCAGCTGGATGTGGAAGCCCAGCTCGGCCTCGAACCCGCTCGAGCTGCCGGTGAAGCTGCTGGAGTTCGCCCCCGACGCGTCCTGAACCGCGAGCGCGGTGGTCTTCCAGAGCAGGTAGTCGCCGCCGACGATGATCCAGAAGCCGCTGGAGATGGGGATGTCGAGGCGAAGACCGAGCTTGTGCCCCCAGATGCTGTACTGCGGAAGGCCCGCGAAGCCGGCGGTTGTCGGGTCTCCATCAGTGAGGAACTTGTACTTGCTGTACGCGTAGAACGGGACGATGGCGAAGTCCGAGTCCTTCCAGAAGCGCAGCCGCCACTCGAGGCCTGCCTGCCAGCGGTTGTAGGTGGTGCCCTTCTCGAGGGAGCCGTCCGGGAACTGGCTCTTCAGCCCCATCGACAGCGCGAAGTCTCCGAAGAGGCCAATGCCGGCGAAGAGGCCGTCGGAGAAGAACGCGAGCGGGAAGAACTCGATACGCGCGTGCGGGGCGATGAACAGGCTGGCGCTGTAGGGCCGCAGCGTCGAGCTGCCGCCCACGTTGCCGTACGAGAGGTTCCGGTTGAGGAAGTCCGCGCCCAGCTCCACGGCGAAGCGCCACTGGTGCCGGGGCGTCTCCAGTCGCTGGTTGGCGCCGGCGTCCACCGCCACCGGGGTGTCGGCGAGCGTCTTCTCGCCGGGCGGCGGAGGGGTCGGCGTCACCGGGAGCGGGAGCGGCTCGGCCGCGGCGGCCCCTGCCGCCATGGCGCCCGCGCCCGGCCCGGTGGTGGGTGGGGTGGTGGCCATGGTGTCCGGACTGCCCGCGGCGATCGCGCCCACCGCGCCTACACCGGCCTCGAGGAGCGCTCCGCCCGACGCGAGGTTGCCCACGTCGGTGCTGAGCGTCTGGAGGCTGGAGCTGGTGATCTTCCCGGCCTGGGTGAGCGGGAACGACCAGCTCTGCGCCGACTTGCCCGCCTTGGCGAGCCAGGAGAGCTGCACCTCCTTGCCCTTCCCCGACTTGGCCTTGGCCACGCCACCCACCAGCAGACCCTGGACGTTGGCGCTCTTGATCTTGTTCCAGTCGGGCTTCTTCTTGGTGAAGACCCGGCTCGAGGGCACGCAGGTGTACGTCCGGCAGAGCACGCCGGAGATCTGGCTCTGCACCTGCGAGCGCTTGTCGCCGGTGATGGGAGCGACGGTGATCTTCGGCTTCGGGGCCGCCGCCTCGGCGGTGAGCGCGCAGATCAGGACGCCCAGCGCGGCGAGTCTCGGGTGAGGTGACATCCGTTGTCCTCCGGGGGCCTGGGGCGCAGGACGGCGCACGGCCGCTCTTGAGCCCAGCAGACCGATGCTCCCCTCTCCGTCGTCACGCGGCAAGGTTTCGTCCGCTGTGGACCCGATGGCGCCGGTGTACCAGGATGTGGTCACACCTCGACGGGCCCTTAGCTCAGCGGTCAGAGCTGTCGGCTCATAACCGATTGGTCCCAGGTTCGAATCCTGGAGGGCCCACTCGTCTTGGCCTCCCGCCCGGGGGGACGCCTGCGGAGCGGCGCACGGGCGCCGCCCGTCGAGGCTCAGTGTGCGCGGGCGAAGAGGAGCAGCGCGGAGAAGAGGCCGACCAGGTACACCAGGCTGAAGAAGAAGGTCTTCCGCGCCCAGGCCTTCTGCTCCCTGCGCAGCACCCCGCGCGCGACCAGCACCAGGAACACGCCGCCGAGCACCACCGCCACGCCGAGGTAGAGCGGCCCGGCCACGCCGAAGGGCACCAGGAGGACGCTGAACGCGACCAGGACCACCGTCCAGACCAGCATCCAGATCCGCGTCGCGTCGTCGCCGCGCACCAGCGGGAACGCCATGTAGCCGGCCTCGCGGTACTCCTCCTTGCGGAACAGCGCGATGGCGAGGAAGTGCGGCATCTGCCACGCGAACAGGACGCCGAAGAGCAGCAGGCCCCCGGTCCCGATGCGGCCAGTGACCGCGGTCCATCCCATCAGCGGCGGAAGCGAGCCGGGAATGGCGCCCACCAGCATCGCCCCGGGGCTCCGGGGCTTCAGGGGGGTGTATGCGGCGACGTAGCTCACCAGCGCCAGGAAGCCGAGCGACCCGGTGAGGCCGTTGCTCCCCAGGGTGAGGAGCGGAAGCGAGAGCACCGCCAGCGCCAGACCGAAGCCCAGGGCCACCCCCGGCTCCATCCGGCCCGACGGCAGGGGCCGGCCACGGGTCCGGGCCATGTGACGGTCGCGGTCGCGCTCGATCCAGCAGTTGAGGGCGTTGGCCGCGGCCACCGTGCCGGCGGTCCCGAGGAGCGTGGCCACCCACCGGGCGGGCGACAGCTCACCGGGGGCGAGCCACATCCCACCGGCGAGCGTGCACAGCACCAGGCTGGAGAGGCGCGGCTTGGTCAGCGAGACCAGGTCGGCGAGGGGGGACACCGGCCTGGGCAGGGCACGAACGGTCATGGGAGACCCTTCCGTCTACCCGGCCGGGCCACCCGCTTCAAGGGCCGGCGAAGTCCAGGTGACCGGAAGGCGACGAGTGGCCGATCATTGCGCCTTCGGCCAGGCTCAGCGGGCCAGGGCCTGGGCCTCGGCGAGGTGCTCACCCCGGGGCTCCAGCTCGAGGTATTTCGCCGCGGCGACCCGGGCCTTCTCCCGGGTGCGCCGGTCGGCCCCGAGGAAGCGAGCGTAGAAGAAGTAGGCGTCCACGGCCGCCGGGTCGGTGTCCAGCGCCCGGCGGTACGCCTCGTCGGCCCGGGTCCGGTCTCCCTGGGCCTCGTAGGTGCGCCCCAGCTCGGTCAGGGCCTCCGCGATGCGCGACCCCTGTCCGATGAACTCCTGGCTCGCCCGGGTGAGCTGCTCGACGCTCCTCGGGTAGTCCTTCTTCTCGCGGTACACGATGCCGAGCTGCAGCCGGGCGTCGGGATTCTTCGACTTCGGGTCGGCCAGGGCCTTGTCGTACTGCGCGACGGCGTCGTCCATCCGGCCCTGCCGGAAGTACACCTGCCCGAGCATCACCATCAGCCGCGGGCTCTCGCCCATGGTGCGGATGGCGGTGGTGAGCGCCTCCTGCGCGTCGCGCGCTCCGTCGGGCTTCTGCATCAGCGCCCGGGCGAGATCGACGTAGGCCTGGGCGCGGCTGGGGTCCGCCTTCACCGCCTCGCGCATCTCGCGGATGGCGGCGTCCGGCTGTCCGTCGACCAGCAGGCGCTTGCCCCGGAGCACGTGGAGCTCGGGGTTGTTCCTGTCCAGGGCGAACCCCTCCTCGTCCTCCTTGGCGACCAGCGCGATGCCCGCCGCCCGGTCGAGCGGCACCCCCGTGGCGTCGGCCAGCTTCCTGCCCACGTCCGGCTGGAGCCCGGTGACCGCCAGCTGGACGCGGGACACCAGCAGCGCTCTGGCCAGGTGGGCCACGGCGAGCTGCCGGGGGGAGGGGGGCGGGTCGGCGTCGAGGAGCTTCTTGAGGCTGATGGCGGCCGCGGGGAAACCCGCGGCGTTCTCCGAGTCGAGCGCCAGGAGCGCCCGGCCGAGCAGCGCCTCGGGGTGGTCCCTCTCGTAGCGCAGGGCGAAGCCGTAGTTCTGGTCCGCGGCGCGGGCGTCTCCCCGCCGCCGGTGGAGCGTCCCCAGGGCCGCGTACACCCGGGGATCGCTGGGTGCCGCCTGCTGCGCCTTCTCCAGGCTGTCGCGGGCGCGCTCCAGGTCACCGAGCTGCATCTGGATGATGCCCTGGGTGAGCTCGAGGAAGGCGCTGGTCTGGCCCTTCTCGTCGAGCGCCTTGACCTTGGTCTCCAGGGTGGTGAGCGCCTGCGTGCCCTTTCCGGCGTACGCGGCCAGCAGGGCCTCGGCGGCGTCGGCGAAGCGGCTGTCCTGGTCACCGAGCCGGCGAACCGAGGCGAGGTGCTCCTCGGCGAAGCGCCGGGCGTCGTCCCCGTCGCCGTGCTCGCCCCAGCGGATGGCGTAGGCGTAGGCGAGGTACCCGTGGGCCAGCGCGCTGTTCGGCTCGATGTCCAGCGCCGCCGCCGCCGCGTCGGTGGCCTTCTTGTACGAGGCGAAGCTGTCGTGCCGGAGCTGCTCGCTGGCCTCCTTGAGGCTCTTCTTCAGCTTGATGTCGCGGGCGGCCTTCCACTGACCCCAGCCGTACCAGCCGCCGATGATCGCCACCGCGGCCAGGGCGGTGATGGCGAAGCGGGTGGCGTGGCCCTTCTTGGCCGGGGCCGACGAGGCCTCGTCGTCCTCCTGCTGCGTGCGGCCCGGGGCCGTCCGCTGCACCGGCATGCCGTTCACCGAGCGGGTGCGTGGCGCGGCCTGCGGCCCGGCGCCCGTGCCGGGGGGCCCCTCGGAGAGACGGGGAGGGCCGGAGCGCGTGCCGCCCACGGCGGCCACCGGCGCCGGCGCGGGCTCGGGGGGCGGCGCCGGCCTGGGCGGCTCGATCTTCCACTGCGCGAACGCGGCGGTGGTCTCGGGGTCCTTCGGGTCCAGCTCCCAGACCTTCTGCAGGGTGGCCTTCCCCCCCGGGGCGTCGCCCGAGCGCATCTGCACCGCGGCGAGCGCGCGGAGCACGGCGCGGTCGGTCGGCGCGACACCCAGCGCGCCCTGCAGCTCGTCGAGCGCCTTCTTGTCCTTGCCCTGCTCGGAGTAGACGCGGGCGAGAAGCAGGCGCGGGTCGGGGCGGTTGGGATGCGCCTTCACGCCCTTCTTGCAGACCACCATCGCTTCCATGAAGCGGCCGGCGGCGAGGTACGCCTCGGCGAGCGGGCGGTAGGCGTCCGAGGCAGGGTCCGAGTTGAACGCGCTCTCCAGCTTCGCGAGCTCCTGGGGGCTCAGCGTCTTCGCAGGCGGGGGGCTCATCGAATGCGGCGGAATCTAAAGGAAAGCACCCCTCGTCGAAAGCCGGACGTCCGTTGACACACCCCCCGGGGGGCGTTGTAGGAGCCGCTGTCCCGTTCTTCGGGGGTGTAGCTCAGTTGGGAGAGCGTCGCGTTCGCAATGCGAAGGTCGTCGGTTCGATCCCGTCCACCTCCACTCACCGGGTCGTGAAGCGGTGACGGGGCCCGGGAATCCCCCGGCCCCCCCCACCCGCCCTCCGACCCTGCTCCCCGTCCAGGTCGTCCAGTGGGACGGCAGCCGCGGCGCGCTCGAGGGCGGGGGTCGGACCTTTCCCTTCACCCGCGCCGACGTGGTCGGCTTCCATCCGGCGCCCGGCCTGTCCGCGGTGGCGGAGCTCGGGGCCGACGGGAGCCTGCTCCGCCTCACCCTCCCCGGGCACCCGGTGCGTCCGGAGCCCCCGGCCGGGCGGCCGTTCGGCTGGGCCACGGTGCTCGTCGCCGCCGAGCTGGGCAGCAGCGGCGCGCGATGGCAGGAGGCGCTGGGCCGCGGGCTGCCCGCCGGCGCTCGGCTGACCGCGCGGGCGCTTCCCGAGGGCGGCACGCTGGTGGAGGCGCGGTGGCCGGGCGCGCATCTGCTCCTCCGCGAGCGACGGGCGACCGAGCACGGCGCGCTGGAGCGGCGTCTGGTGCCCGCCGGCGCCACGCTGCCTCCCGTCGTCTGGGAGGTGCTCCCCGCGGGCGTGCTCCCCTCGGAGGAGCGGCGGCTGCTCGGCCCCGAGGCGGCCGACCCCTGGGTCCCATCCGGCGCGACGCGGCTCCTGGTCCGGGTGCTGCGGGCGGCGCTCGAGGCCGGCGGCACGTTCCTGATCGCCGAGCACGCCGGGCGCCTCCTGCTCGGGGCGGACGAGGCGCGGGGCAGGCTCGGGGACCCCGACGACGCCGAGGCGCGGCCGTTCGGCGCCTTCATCGACTGGGCGCTCACCGAGGACCGGGCGCGTTACCGCACCCTGGGGATGGCGGTGGCCGGCGGCGAAGATCTGGAGATCGAGATCCTCCACCGGGAGAGCGAGGTGGAGCTGGACAGCGCCGAGTCGGCGCTGCTCTTCGGCTGCCACCTCCAGGTGCGCGGCGCGCGGCTGCTCGAGGACGGAGAGGTCTTCTACGTCCCGAAGGACGTGCGCATCGGCCCGCGCGGGGCGAGTGCCACCGCGCGCACCGGCTACAAGTACGTGGTGGCGCGGCCGCCGATGCAGGCCGTCAGCGGGGCGGCGCGCCCGCGGGTCCAGCTCCTGCGGGGCTGAGACGAGAACACCCACGCCCCGGGGACGCCGGGACGTGGGCGCGATGCCCGGGGGGCCTCCGTGCCGCTCAGGCGACCTTGGCGGTCGCCGCCGGTGCGTCGAAGAACTGCTCGGTCTCGGTCGACTCGCCGAGCGCCAACGTCGACACCGCCCCCCCGGCGATGACCTGCGCCACCTCGTCGAAGTACCCGGTGCCCACCTCGCGCTGGTGCCGGGTGGCGGTGTAGCCCGTCGACTCGGCAGCGAACTCGGCCTGCTGCAGCTTGCTGTACGCCGCCATCCCGTCCTTGGCGTAATCGCGGGCCAGGCTGAACATCGAGAAGTTCAGCGCGTGGAACCCGGCCAGGGTGACGAACTGGAACTTGTAGCCCATGGCCCCGAGCTCGCGCTGGAACTTGGCGATCGTCGCGTCGTCGAGGTTCTTCTTCCAGTTGAACGACGGCGAGCAGTTGTAGGCCAGGAGCTTGTTCGGGAACTTGGCCCGGATGCCCTCGGCGAACGCCCTGGCCTCGGCGATGTCCGGGTGCGAGGTCTCGCACCAGAGGACGTCGGCGTACGGCGCATAGGCCAGGCCGCGAGCGATGGCGCACTCCAGCCCGCCCCTGAGGTGGAAGAAGCCCTCCGGCGTCCGGTCACCGGGGACGATGAACGCGCGATCGCGCGGGTCCACGTCGGAGAGGAGGAGCTTGGCGCTGTCGGCGTCGGTCCGGGCCACCAGGAGGGTGGGCACGTCGCAGACGTCGGCGGCCAGGCGGGCGGCGATCAGGGTGCGGATGAACTGGGACGTCGGCACCAGCACCTTGCCGCCCATGTGGCCGCACTTCTTCTCCGAGGCGAGCTGATCCTCGAAGTGCACGCCGGCGGCACCGGCCTCGATCATCGACTTCATCAGCTCGAAGGCGTTCAGGGGTCCGCCGAAGCCGGCCTCGGCGTCGGCGACGATGGGCGCCATCCAGTAGTGGCCGGACTTGCCCTCGGCGTGCTCGACCTGGTCGGCGCGGCGCAGGGCCTGGTTCACCCGCTTGACGACCGAAGGGACCGAGTCCACCGGGTAGAGGCTCTGGTCCGGGTACATCTGGCCGGCGGTGTTGGCGTCCGCCGCCACCTGCCAGCCGGAGAGGTAGATGGCCTTCAGGCCGGCGCGGACCATCTGCACCGCCTGGTTGCCGGTGAGCGCGCCGAGCGCGTTCACGTAGTCCTCGGTGTTCAGCAGCTCCCAGAGCCGCCGCGCGCCCATCTCGGCCAGCGTGTACGAGATGCGGATGGACCCGCGCAGCCGGTCGACGTCCGCCTGCGAGTAGGGCCGGAGGACTCCCTCGAAGCGGCGGGCGTGCAGCGACTCGTTGCTGCGCGCGGTGGTCGTCGGCGTGCCGCCCGACCCGTCCTTCATCACCATCCCGATGCTCATCGTCTCGCTCCTTGGGGCAGGCTCGCGCGACGCCTCGTGACGCAGCGCTACGGTGTCAATCTGTGTATCGAATGACATGTCGCGCTGTAAAGCTGAAATCTCTCCCGAGAGCAGGCACCTGGCACTGTGGCCTAACGAGTCATGCTCCCAATCCAGGGTGTATTAGTGTGGCGAAAGCTGAGTTGAATGTAAATTAGTCAAAACGATGCCAGGCCGGTGCCGCATCCCTGGCGCACTGGGCGCTTCAGGGGAACGCCCTGCTGCGGCTCGCGATCGGACACCCCGGGGAACGCAGGCGGGGGCCCTGCGCTGGATCAGCGCTCGACGGCGGGGACCCGTCGGGGCGCCGCGGCATGCTCCTCGGGTTCAGCGCGGGCACCCGCCACGGGCCCGGGCGCCGTCTCGCCTGGCTCGGCCGGGGCGGCTCCCGCCGGCTCCGGGCGCTTCTTCGGCGTGGCCGCACCCCGGCACCCCCGGCACCAGGGCTGGTTGCGGATGGCGCCGTCCGGCATCTTCCGCAGCCCGAACTGGGCCAGCGGCCGGACGTGATGGCACTTGAGGCACATCAGGGTGATGAGGACCTCGTGCCCGTCGGCGTCGAAGACCGCGCTCGCCCGGCGTTTCTTCGGGCGCGGTCCCTCCGCAACGGAGGGCCGGCGCGCCGGCGGCGCGAGGGCGGGCGTCACCTTGTAGAGCATGGTTCCCTGGATCAACCAGGAGCCCCTGACACCCGCCTGCCCGGACCAGTCGATCAGCGGCGTTGGCGGCGCCGCGGCAAGAGCAGCAGGGCCAGCGCCGCCAGGAGCCCGGCGAGCGCCGGTCCCCCGGCGGTGGAGGCGCAGCTCGAGTGCTCGACCGGGATGCCCGGGGACAGCGGCGGTCCACCGGTGGTCGGCCTGGAGCCTCCGTCCACCCCGCGTCCCAGGTCGTGCCCCCATCCGGCAGTCTGCGCCGGCGTCGCCCGGGAGGCGCGGGTCGGTGGTGGAGTCGATGACCAGGCCTCCGTCGACCTGCCCGGCCAGGACGTCCCAGCGCAGCAGCGCCAGGTCCGTCTGCGTCCGGTCGCCGACCGCGACGACCCCCTTGGGCAGCGCCGTCCCCGCGGGCAGGTTGGTGACGGCGACCCCGGCCGGGGAGGTGATCGGCCCCAGCGCGTCCTGGGGGATGACCCGGAACGCACCGGGCCTCGGGTCGGCCTGCAGCAGGTCGTAGACGGTGAGCCCCTGGCCGTTGGCCGCGAGCAGGTATCCGGCGTCCGAGGCCTGGTAGACGGCGAGTCCGCTCACCGGAGGCGCGAGGCGCCCCCCGCTCACCAGCGCAGCGTCGAACACCGTGGGCGCGCCAGCGTCGAGGTTCGGGTCGAACCGGTACACATCGCCGAGCACCCTCCCCCCGACGAAGCCGATGTTCCGGAGCCCATCGAAGGTCAGGGTGTTGGGCTCGTCGAAGGAGCCGCTCCCGGTGGGGGCACCTGCGCCGCTGAAGCCCTGGGTCGCGCTCACCGTCCCGCTCGACAGGTCCAGGTCCCAGCGGTCGATCATCTTGGAGGCGTCCAGGACGAGCAGCGCCGCACCGCCATCGGGCAGCGCAGAGAGCGCGATGGCCGAGGACCCGGGGATGGGCGAGGCAGGCCCGCCCGCGGAAATGAAGGTGCCGGATTCCACCGTCCCGAAGAGAATGCTCCCGAGGGAGCTGACCGCGAGCAGCGTCCGGTATTGCGTCCCGACCAGGACGCCTGGCGCGGCGGCCACCGCATCGACCTGCGCGGGGAGGCCGCTCAGCGTGGCGAGCGCGCGCGTGCCCAGCAGGAAGGGAACCGACGTCCCGCCTCCGGTCCCGAAGAGCAGCGACTGCGCCGCATCCACGCCTGGATCCGGCAGCCAGAGGGACGTCTGCATCGCGGTGGCCCCGACGGGAGAGGTGGCCGGAGTGCGCGCGACGATGGGCACGAAGTAGGTGTTCGGCTGGGCGGAGGCGAGCGCTCCCAGGAGCAGAACCGTGGCGAATGCGGTGCGGGTCACGTGCAGCGCCCGATACTACCACCCCGTGCCTGGAGCGCCCCGGGAACCGGTCAGGTGCGCACCACGCTCCGGTAGACCTCCACCAGGTGCGCCGCGACGACGTCCCACCGGAAGGCGCGCGCGTGCTCCCGGCCCGCCTCTCCCCGGCGCGTGCGCTCGGCCGGATCCTCGAGCAGCCGCTCCAGCGCCGCGGCGAGCGCCCGGGCGTCGTCGGGGGCAACCTGGACCGCCGCCTCGCCGCAGACCTCGGGCAGCGCGGCCGCGGTGCTGACCACCGCCGGCGTCCCGAGCGCCATGGCCTCCAGCGGCGGCAGCCCGAAGCCCTCGTCGCGGGAGGGGAAGACGAAGACCGGCGCGGCCGCCATGAGCGCCCAGAGCAGCGGCTCGGCGAGGAACCCGAGCGGACGGATGTCCAGGCCGCCGGCGCGGAGCAGGCCGATGCGGCGCTCGACCGGTCCCGAGCCGTACCAGCGCTGTCCGGCGAGCACCAGCGCGGGCGCGCGCGGCCCGAGCCGCTCCAGGGCATCGAGCACCAGGTCGACGTTCTTCCGCGCGTCGAGCGCGCCGGCGAAGAGGACCCAGCGCTCCGGGAGCCCGAGGCTCCTGAGCCAGCCGCGCGAGGCGGCGTCGAGCGGCGCGAGCCGGACGTGGTCGACGCCGTTGTGCACCACCGAGACCCGCGCCGGGTCCAGGTCGGGGTGGCGGGCGAGGAGCTGCGCACGGGTCCACGCGCTCACGCACACCACGTGGTCGGCCACCCGGAGGCTCCGCTGGAGCCACAGCCGGAACTGCCAGCGGAAGGCCCAGGAGACGGTGTCCGGCGAGGTGAGGGGGATGAGGTCGTGCACCGTGAGCACGAACGGCACGCCCGGGACCCGGAGCAGCGGCAGGTCGACGTTGCCCACCGCGTGGAACACCGACGCCCCGCTCCGGGGCAGCAGGCGCGGGAGCTCGCCGAGCGTGTGGAGCGTGCGGCTGCGCACCCGCCGCGGCAGCTCGCCCGAGCGTCGCGCGCCGACGCGCAGCACGCGGACTCCGCGCTGCGCGAGCGCCTCGGCCACCGAGCGGGTGTAGCGGCCGATGCCGGTGGCCGGCTCGTCCCACAGCGTCGCGTCGAGGGCCACGGTGAGCTCCACGGGCGGGCGAACCCTGACACATGTGCTAGAGCCCCCGCGAGCTTCATGGCCGTCCACCAGCTCGTGCCCCACTTCCGCATCGGCGATGCCACCGCGCAGGCGGCGGTCCACTTCCAGGCGCTGCTCCGACGCCTGGGACACTGGGGAGAGCTGTTCAGCGTCAGCCAGGACGCCGGAACGGAGGCGCTGGTGCAGCCGGTGGAGGCGCTGCGGGTGCAGCCCACGGACCTGGTCCTGCTCCACCATGCGATCGGGAGCCGGCTCTCGGCGCGACTGCTCCACGTCCCCTGCCGCCGCGGGGTGGTGTTCCACAACCTCTCCCCGGTCCGCTTCTACCGCGGGACGCCGCTCGAGCCGCTGCTCCTCGCCGGGCGGGCGCAGCTGGCGGGGATGGCCGGGCACGTGGATCTGGCGATCGGCGTCTCGGAGTTCAACTCCGCCGAGCTCCGCCGGGCGGGCTACGCCAACGTGCACACCGTCCCGCTCTTCGTCGAGCCCGAGCGGTTCGGCCCGGACCGGGTCGACCGGGCGATGCAGACCCGGCTCGCCTCGCCGGCGTTCACGCTGGTGAGCGTGAGCCGGGTGGTGCCGCACAAGCGCTTCGAGGATCTCCTGTCGCTCCATCGCGAGGTGCTGCGGCTCCGCCCGGACGCGCGGCTCCTGGTGGTGGGCGGGGTGGACCGGCTGTTCCCCGCGGTGCGGGCGCTGGAGGCGGAGGCGGCCAGGACGCCCGGGGTGGAGCTGCTCGGCCGGGTGAGCCACGGGGAGCTGGTGGCGGTCTACCGCAGCGGCTCGGTGTTCGTGTCCATGAGCGAGCACGAGGGCTTCGGGGTGCCGCTCCTCGAGGCGATGGCGGCGGACGTCCCGGTGCTCGCCTACGCCGCGGCGGCGGTGCCGGAGACGCTGGGCGGGGCGGGCGTCGGCTTCGACGAGAAGCGGTTCGCGCTGCTGGCGGAGCTGGCGGTCCGGCTCGGCACGGACGCGAGGCTGCGCACGCGGGTCGTGGCCGGGCAGCGGCGGCGACTCGCGGCGCTCGGGGCGCGCCACAGCCAGGAACGGCTGGGGGCGGCGCTGCAGAGCGTGGGCCTGCGCCGACCGGCGAGGGCACCTTCCCGCCGCCGGCGGCCGCGGGTGGGCATCATCGTGCAGCGCTACGGTCCGGGAATCACCGGCGGAGCCGAGGCGCTCGCGGCGCAGGTGGTGACCCGGCTCCTCCCGCACTGGGAGATGCGCGTCCTCACCAGCTGCGCCACGGACCACCTCCGATGGGACAACACCTTCCCGCCCGGGAGAGTCGACGGTGGACGGCGTGCCGGTGCTGCGCTTCCCCAGCCGGCGCCCCCGGCCGATGGAGGAGCTGAACGCGCTCTCCCGCCGGCTGTTCGGCCACTCGCTGGATCGGGCCGAGGAGGAGAACTGGATGGCGCTCCAGGGCCCGCTCCTGCCCGGGCTGTGGCGCCACCTGGCGGAGCGGGGAACGGAGTACGACGGCTTCGTCGCCTTCACCTACCTCTTCGTCTCCACCGCCTGGTCCGTGCCGCTGGTTGCAGACCGCATGCTGCTGGTGCCCACCGCGCACGACGAGGAGGCGCTGGCCTTCGACGCCTACGCCGAGGTCTTCGAGCGGCCGCGGGCGCTGCTGGTGAACACGCCCGAGGAGCAGGAGCTCATCGCCCGGCGCTTTCCGCGCCATGCGCGGGCGCGGGTGGTGGGCGCGGGGGTGGAAGCGCCGCCGGCGCGGGGCGACCGCTTCCGGGCGCGGTTCGAGCTTCCCGGGCCGTACCTGTTCTACCTGGGGCGCGTGGAGCGGGGAAAGGGAATCCCGGAGCTGCTCGCGGCGTACGCTCGACTCCGGGCGGCGAGCGCGCACGCGCCGGAGCTGGTCCTGGCCGGGGAGGCGAGCATGGACATCCGGGAGGAAGGGGTGCGGGTGCTGGGTCGGGTGGGCGAGCAGGAGAAGTGGGACGGGCTGGCCGGGGCGCTGGCGGCGGTGGTGCCCTCGGCGAAGGAGAGCCTGTCGTTGCTCGCGCTGGAAGCCTTCGCGGTGGGGACGCCGGTGCTGGGGAACGCGGCCAGCCCGGTGGTCCGCGGACACGTGGAGCGCAGCAGCGCGGGGATGGCCTATGCCGATGCGGACGGGTTCGTGGAGGGCGTGGCCCGCGTGGAGCGGGAGCGGGCGGCGATGTCGCGTGCCGCGCGCCGCTACGCCGGCAAGCACGGATGGACCCAGGTGGTGAAGGCTTACCGCGAGGAGATGGACGCGATGACGAGGGCCCGATGAAGCTCCTGGGACGGGACATCGACGCGCGGGAGCTGCTCCGGGTGGCCCGGGAGCGGCTGGAGGCGCGCGGGATCCGCGAGGACGCACGGGCGGTGGAGGAGGAGCCCGAGCCGCTGCTCGAGCCGCTGTCCTTCCTGGTGCGCTCGCTCGAGTCGAACGAGGACCCCACCGTGGGGCTGCCCATCCTCAGCCACCGCACGGGGCTGGGCCGCGGCGTGGTGGCGGCGAAGTGGCTCTTCCGCCGGACCTGCCAGGTGTTCATCAACGAGGCGCTGGGGCGGCAGCGGCTGTTCAACGCCCAGGTGCGAGACCTCTCCGCGCAGCTGGCGGCCGAGGTGATCCGGCTCCGGGCGCGGGTGGAGGCGCTGGAGGCCGAGAAGGTCGAGCGTCAGCGGCTCCCGGCCTCCCCGAGGCGGCGGACGGGGAAGGCCCGGAGATGATCAAGAACCTCCAGGAGCTCTGGCAGTACCGGGCCCTGCTCTGGAACCTGACCCAGCGGGAGCTGAAGGCGCGCTACCGCGGCTCGGCGCTGGGGTTCCTCTGGACGTTCGTGAACCCGCTGCTTGCTCATGGCGGTGTACGCGCTGGTCTTCGGCGTCATCCAGAAGAGCAGCATCCCGCACTACACCTACTTCCTCTTCGTGGGGCTGCTCCCGTGGATCTGGTTCTCGACCTCCGTGGGGTCGGGGGCCAGCACCATCAGCGACCGGCGGGACCTCCTGACCAAGGTGCGATTTCCGGCGCAGGTGCTCCCGGCGACGGTGGTGACCACGAACCTGATCAACTTCCTGCTCTCGCTCCCACTGATGGTGGGCCTGGGAGCGATCGTGGGCATCTGGCCCGACGTGTACACCTTGGCCTTTCCCCTGGTCCTGTTCGCCCAGCTGGTGTTCACGCTGGCGGTGACCTTCATCGTCTCCGCGCTGAACGTCCGGTTCCGGGACCTGCAGCACATCGTGCAGAACGTGCTGACGCTCTGGTTCTTCGTCACCCCGGTGCTCTACATCCCCAACGCGATCCCCGAGGTCGCGCGGCGGCTGTACCTGATCGCCAACCCGATGGCGGTGATCATCAACTCGTACCACGGCATCTTCTACGAGCACCGCTGGCCGCACTGGCGGGCGCTGGCGCTGGTGACCCTCGCCTCCCTGGTGCTGCTGGCCATCGCCGCGCGGGTGTTCGAGGGTCGGCGCGAGGAGTTCGCCGAGCTGATCTGAGGCCATGAGCGACGCCATCGTCCTGCGGCAGGTGAGCAAGACCTTCCGCAAGAGCACCATCAAGCGGGAGTACACCACCGTGAAGAGCGAGGTGGTGCGCTGGCTGCGGCGCCAGAAGCGGCCGGAGGCGCCGTCCTCGAGCATCCACGCGCTCCGGGACGTCTCGCTGACCGTGCCGGAGGGGAAGACCTACGGGCTGGTGGGCCGGAACGGCTCGGGCAAGTCGACCTTGTTGAAGCTGGTGACCGGCATCTACTCTCCGACCTCGGGGACGGTGGAGGTGCATGGCCGCATCTCCGCGCTGCTGGAGCTGGGCGCGGGCTTCCATCCGGACTTCTCGGGCCGGGAGAACATCCTGGTGAACGGGATCATCCTCGGGATGTCGCGGAAGGAGATCCGCTCCCGGGTGGACGAGATCATCGAGTTCTCCGAGCTGGGCGACTTCATCGACGAGCCGGTGCGCACCCCCGGATCTCGTGGTGAGACCGGCCGAGGTGGTCCGGGCGTGGCGATCGTCCCGGCGACCCAGATCGCCACCGCGTCGGCGTCCTCCCACGGACCCTCGAGGCGATCGCCGATCTGGAGACGGACCGCGTCGCCGAGCGTGACCAGGCGCTCCCACCTCGATCGCCAGCTCGGATCGAGCGGTGTCCCCGGATGCAGGTGGACCGAGAGGGCCACGTGCTCCTGGGCGAGCAAGGAGAACAGCGACTCCTCGACGTCCCACGGGTCGTCCGTCCAGGGGACGAGGTGGACCCGGATGCTGCGGAGGGGGGCTCACCAGCGTGACCTCGCGAAGCGGACCCCGTGGCGGAAGTCGGCGACGGACCGGGCCTTCGGGGAAACGGGGGAGATTGGCGGATGCTCGAGCCTCTCGCCGGACAGCTCACGGTAGAGACGCTCGTGGCTGCGGGCGAACGCGCCCGCCCCCCACTTGCGGCCCAGATACGCCGCGCTGCGGAGCACTTGAAGTCGCCGGCCACGGGTGAGCGGCCGGTACTCGACCCAGTGCAGGACCCGCGCCCCGGCCGCGGTGCGGCTCTGGAGCCCTGCGGCGCGGACGCGCCAGGACAGGTCCACGTCCTCGCCGTACATGAAGAGCGCCTCGTCGAACCCTCCGGTCGCCTCGAACGCCGCGCGGGTGACGAGGAGCGCGGTGCCGGTGCACCAGGGCGTCTCCCCCGTCCCGGAGTGGTAGGGCTTGGGGTGCTCCTCGGGGAAGGTCCGCGCGTCGACGCAGACCCGTCCCGGGGAGCGCGGCGGTGGACCAGAGCGCGGCCAGGCACGCGGGATGCGAGCACCGCGTCCGGGTTCAGGCAGAGGTAGGCGCCGGCCCCGCCTTCGAAGGCGGCCTTCATCCCCGCGTTGTGGGCCGCCCCGAATCCGCGGTTCTCGCCGGTCCAGCGGTACGTGGCATCGGGGAGGAGCGCGCGCGCGTCGAGCCCGAGCCCGTCGTCGGCAGAGTTGTCGAGGAGCTGAACCTCGAGGCGGAGGTCCGGCTCCAGCACCGACGCCCGGATCGAGCCGGCGAGATGGCGAAGCTCGTCCGGCGCGTTCCCGTACAGGACGATGCCCAGACGGAGGAGGGGCACGGCTCAGCGCCGCTCCGGCGCGGGCGGCAGGCCAGGGCCGCGCATCACCCGGGGTACGACGGCAGCACCGGGGCGTGGCGAGCGGAGGGGCCTCTCGGTCCTTCGCCGAGAGGAGCGGTTCGGGGACGGGCCAGCGGATGCCGATGGCCGGGTCGTTCCAGGCGATGGTCCGGTCGAGCTCCGGCGCGTAGACCTCGGTGCACTTGTAGAAGAAGTCGGCGGACTCGCTCAGCACGCAGAAGCCGTGCGCGAAGCCGGCGGGAATCCAGAGCTGGCGCGGCTGCTCGCCGGACAGCTCGACGCCCACCCACTTCCCGAAGCGGGGCGACCCACGCCGGATGTCGACCGCGACGTCGAAGACCGCTCCCGCGAAGCACCTGCACCAGCTTCCCCTGCGCACGCGGCTCCTGGAAGTGCAGGCCCCGCAGGGTGCCACGAACCGATCGCGAGTGGTTGTCCTGCACGAACGGACCGGGGATGCCGGCCTCGGCGTAGCGCCGGGCCTGGTAGCTCTCGTAGAAGTGTCCGCGCGCGTCGCCGAAGATCCTGGGCTCGATCAGCAGGATCTCCGGGAGCTCGGTGGGGGTGACCTTCATCCGATCGCTCCCCGGTTCTCGAGCAGGTCGAGGAGGTAGCGACCGTAGTCGTTCTTGCGCATCGGCTCGGCGAGCGCCCGGAGCTGCCGCCTCGCCGATGTAGCCCATCCGGAAGGCGATCTCCTCCGGGCAGGAGATCTTCAGGCCCTGGCGCCGCTCGACGATCTCGATGAAGGTCGAGGCGTTCTGGAGCGATTCGTGGGTCCCGGTGTCGAGCCAGGCGAAGCCCCGCCCCAGGACCTCGACGTGGAGCGTCCCGGCCTCGAGGTAGGCCCGGTTGACGTCGGTGATCTCCAGCTCGCCCCGGGCGGAGGGCCGCAGACCTCGCGGCGATGTCCAGGACGCGGTTGTCGTAGAAGTAGAGGCCGGTCACCGCGTAGTTCGAGCGCGGGCGAGCCGGCTTCTCCTCGATGGAGACGGCCCGGTTCTCCGGGCCCAGCTCCACCACCCCGTACCGCTCGGGATCGCGCACGTAGTACGCGAAGACGGTGGCGCCCGCGGTCCGCGGCCGCGGCCGGCGCGCAGGTGCTCGGGCAGACCGTGGCCGTGGAAGATGTTGTCCCCGAGGACCAGCGCCACGCGGTCCTGGTCCGACGAAGTCGCGGCCGATGAGGAACGCCTGGGCCAGACCCTCGGGGCGGGGCTGGGCGGCGTACTCGAATCGTAGCCCCCACTGCTCGCCGGTGCCGAGGAGCTCGCGGAACCGCGGCAGATCCTGCGGGGTGGAGATGATCAGGATGTCCCGGATCCCCGCGAGCATCAGCGTGCTCAGCGGGTAGTAGACCATCGGCTTGTCGTAGATCGGGAGCAGCTGCTTGCTGACTGACGCGGGTCAGCGGGTACAGGCGCGTGCCGGAGCCGCCGGCCAGGACGATTCCCTTCACCTCCGGCCCTCCACCTCGGCCCGGAACTGCTCCAGGGACGCGCGTAGCGCGAGCGGCCGGGCAGCGAGGGTGGACAGGGCCTTGTCGACCCGGAGGCCGCTGCGGGGTGGACGCGGGCTGGCCATCCCCCCCTCGGCGAGCCGGATGGGGACCAGCAGTCGGCGGTCGAGCGCGAACACGTCGGCCAGAGCTTCCCCGAACTGCATCCGGTTGACCACGTCCGCGCCGGCCACGTTCCAGATGCCGGGGAGCCGCCGCGCGGCCAGCTCGGCCAGCTGCTCGGCCACGTTCAGCGCCAGGCTGGGCGAGACGAACTGGTCCACGAAGAGGCGCGCCGTCCTGCCCTCCCGGAGCGTCTCCAGGAGCCAGCTCCCGAAGTTGGGTCGCTGCGAGGGCGGGTAGCCGTAGACGACGGCCGTGCGGGCGATCGCCCAGCTGCCGGCGAGGAGCCGGACGGCCTCCTCCCCGAGCCACTTGGTGCGCGCGTAGACCCCGGAGGGGTTGGGGCGGGCCTCCTCGTCGTAGGGGCCGTCCTGGCCGTCGAAGACGTAGTCGGTCGAGACGGAGACCAGATGCGCGCCCATCGCCCGGGCGTGGCGTGCGACGTGGGCTGCGGCGAGCACGTTGGCAGCCCAGGCCGCGTCGGGGGCGCGTTCACACGCGTCGACCTCGGTCATCGACGCGGTGTGGACGATGACCTCGGGGCGCGCGGCAGTGAGCGCCCGCGCCGTGCCCTCGTGATCCGCCAGGTCGCAGCTCAGGTACTCGAAGTCGCCGACGGTCCGGCGCTCTCCGCGCGCGATCGCGGTGACCACGTGTCCCTGGACCACGAGGAGCCGGCAGAGCCGGCTGCCCACGAGTCCGTTGGCTCCGGTGACGGTGATGCGCATGTTCGACAGGCTAGCTCCCGAGCCGGCCCCGGTACTGCGTCTCGTAGTACTGCCGGTAAGCGCCGCTCTTCACGTGCTTCCACCAGTCGGGGTGGTCGACGTACCAGCGCACTGTGGGCTCGAGCCCCTGCTGGAAGGTGCGCTGAGGCGTCCAGCCGAGCTGGGTGCGGATCTTGGTCGGGTCGATGGCGTAGCGCCGGTCGTGCCCGGGACGATCCTGCACGAAGCGGATGAGACTCTCGGGCTTCCTGAGCGTCGCGAGGAGCATCTTCACCAGATCGATGTTGCGCTGCTCGGCACCCCCTCCGATGTTGTAGACCTCGCCTGCCCTCCCCCGCTCGAGCACCGCGAGCAGCGCCCGGCAGTGGTCCTCGACGTGGAGCCAGTCACGGACGTTGCCCCCGTCGCCGTAGACGGGAAGCGGCTCATCGTGGAGGGCGTTGACCACCATCAGGGGAATCAGCTTCTCTGGGAACTGGTACGGCCCGTAGTTGTTCGAGCAGCGGGTGACGACGACGTCGAGCCCGAAGGTGTGGTGGAAGGCGAGTGCCAGGAGGTCGGCGGCGGCCTTGGAGGCGGAGTACGGGCTCGATGGCTGCAGCGGCGAGGTCTCGGTGAAGGCGCCGGTCGGCCCGAGCGAGCCGTAGACCTCGTCGGTGGAGACCATCACGAAACGCTGGACCCCCCGGCGGTGGCAGGCCTCGAGCAGCACCTGGGTGCCGAGCACGTTGGTCCGGACGAAGAGCTCGGGGCCGAGGATCGAGCGGTCCACGTGGCTCTCGGCCGCCAGGTGGAGCACGGCGTCGATCCGGTGCTGCCCCAGCAGGTACTCGACGAGCTCGCGGTTGCCGATGTCGCCCCGGACGAAGACGTGCCCCGGGTCACCCTCGAGCTCGCTCAGGTTCTCGAGGTTCCCGGCGTAGGTGAGCAGATCGAGGTTGACCACCGTCCAGCCCGGCCGCTCGCCACGCAGATGGCGGACCAGGTTGGAGCCGATGAACCCGCAGCCGCCGGTCACCAGGACGTTCATGAGGATCGGACTTTCGTTTCATGCGTTCCTGGCCGAGTCAAGACATCCGCCCCGCTCGCGGGCTCCGTCGTTGCGCCGGCCGACCTCTCCACCTGTGCGCAGCTCTCTGGTAGAGAGCCCAATCGTCCGGGGCCCGTCCTCGTCCACAGAGGTGGCCGGCCGGTCGCCGCCTGGGGGACTCCCGGAACCACTCGAGGCTGATCCTGATCGATCCGAATACCGCCCCGCGCGCCGTGACCCCGAGATCGGGTCGTCTCCTCTCGTGGTCGAGCGAGGGCGCGGGCTGGATCCTTCGCCGGCTGCCCGCGGTCTCCGCGACGGTGCTGCTCGGCACGGCGACGGCCAAGGCGCTGCTCGACTTCGACATCTCCTGGGACTCGATCGCCTACCATCTGCCCTTCGCCGCGCTGAAGAGCGGGCTGGTCGACCCGGCGCGGTACGAGCTCACCGGGATGCTCCGCTTCTACTACGACGGGTTTCCTGCGCTCCCGTCGTACCTCAAGGGCGCGCTGTGGTCGTTGCTGGGCCGGCCAGAGGGGGCAAATCTGTTGTCCCTCCTGAGCTTCGTCTGCTTGCCGCTCTACGTCTGGCGCGTGTGGCGGATCCCATTCGCCTGGGCGGTGATTGCGCTCCTGGCCATCCCCACGGTCCAGGTCAGCGTGGCCTGCAACCAGATCGATCTGCCGGCCAACGTCTTCATGGCCATCTTCGTGCTCTCGCTCTGCGATGCGGCAGCGCGTCCGCTCGAGTTCGGCGCGAGGAAGGCGGTGGTGGCGATCCTCGCCGCCGGACTCGCCGCGAACTCCAAGCCGCAGATGGTGGTCCACGTGGGCGTCTGGATGGTCGTCGCGCTCGGCCTCGCCGCGGCGGGACTCCGGAGACGGGTGCGCGCCCCGGTGCTCGAGTCGGCACGGGCACGTCCGGCCCTGGCGGGGCTCCTGCTCGCGCTGGCGGTCCCGCTGGTGTTCGCGGCCCCCCTGGCGAACTGGATTCACCGCGGCAATCCCTTCTACCCGATCGGTCTGCGCGTCGCGGGCCACACCGTCTTTCAGGGCCCGCTCCCTCCGAGCGGGCTCTGGCCCGAGCCTCTCTACTCGGCGCGCTATCCCCAGCCGCTCCGCTGGCTGCTCTCGGTGCTCGAGTTCCGGGCGTTCGACTACCGCTACCTCCCATACACGCTGGGGAACGGGAACGTGCCGGCGGATGCGATGAGCATGCGGGTGGGCGGCTACATGGGCCTGCTGGTCCTCGTCACCCTTGGGTTGTTCGTCCTCTCCCTCCGGTCGCGACGTGATCGCCTCACCACCACCTTCGCCGTGATGCTCGGGTTGACCGGCCTGCTCTCCGCTTTCACCCCGGGCTCTCACGAGCTCCGGTACGCGGCCTACTGGATGATGGCCCTGGTGTTGACGACGTTCGTCCTGCTCGCCGCGGAGAAGAGCCAGCTCACGGTCTACAAGCTGTTCATCGCGTCGACGCTGGTCTACGTGATCTCCATCACCGGGGCCCAGCACTTGCTCCCGACCGGAAAGGACTTCGCCTACTACCAGCGGACCCTGGGCGTGGCCCCGTCACTGGAGCGCACGGTGCACGCCGGCGAGACCCTCTGTCTGCGGAGCAACCCGCAGAGCGCGTTCCTCTACGCACCCGAGTTCCATCCGCAGATCGCCGCCCGCCACCCCTACCGGGTGCGGGTGGAGGGCTTCACTCCGGGGAGCCCGGGCAACCTCTCCACCGGCAGCGGCGTCTGTACCTGGGTGGAGTGACCTTCTGGAGAGGGATCAACCGTGAGCTCACCTGGGCCAGTCCGGAGCGAACCAAAGAACTCGAAGGAGGGCGCGCGCCTCAACCTCCTCATCACCATCCCCGCCCTGAACGAGGAGGACAGCATCGCCTCGATCATCGAGCGCACGCTCGCCGCGCGGAGGAACATCGTCGAGCGGTCGCCGGTGACCGCCGTCGAGGTGGTGGTGGTGAGCGACGGCTCGACGGACCGGACGGTGGAGATCGCCCGCCGCTACGAGCCCGAGATCCGGCTGATCGTCTTCGAGAAGAACCGGGGCTACGGGGCGGCAATCAAGAGCGGCTGGCAGAGCTCCGACGCGGAGCTGCTGAGCTTCCTCGACGCCGACGGAACCTGCGATCCCAACTTCTTCGTCAACCTCTGCAACCTCATCGAGTCCATGGACGCGGACGTGGTCCTCGGATGCCGTATGACTCGGCAGAGCAGGATGCCCCTGCTCCGGCGGGTGGGGAACTTCATCTTCGCCGTCCTGCTCAGCTTCTTCTCGTCCTCGAAGGTTCGTGACACCGCGAGCGGGATGCGGGTGGTGCGCCGCTCCAGCCTCCCCAAGCTGTTCCCGCTCCCGGACGGGATGCACTTCACCCCGGCGATGAGCGCCCGGGCGATCCTCTCGCCGCAGCTGCGCATCTTCGAGGAGGAGATGCCGTACCACGAGCGCGCGGGCGAATCGAAGCTCCGGGTGGTGCGTGACGGTCTGCGCTTCCTGCGGGTGATCGTCGAGGCGGCGTTCCTCTACCGGCCGTCGCGCCCGCTGGGCTTCGTGGGCGCACTTTTCGTGATCGTCGCGGCGCTGCTCCTGGTCTCGCCGGCTGCGTACTACCTCCGCCACCACCGGCTCTTCGAGTGGATGATCTACCGCTTCGTGGTGGCGGAACTCCTGACGCACAGCGGGGTGCTCCTCCTCTGCGCGAGCTATCTGGTCCACCGCATCGTGGAGATGGTGCTCCAGCTCGGCGACGATGCGTCGGGGTTTCACCGGGCGATCCGCTGGCTCATCCGCGGCTGGTTCCTCTGGGTCACCGTGGTGGCGCTCCTGGTGCTCGGAGGGGTCCTCGTCGCACCGAGCTTCCTCGAGCTGGTCCGGACCGGGGCCACCTACGAGCACTGGTCCCGCTTCATCGCCATGGGCGTCTCGGTCGGCGTGGCGCTGATCCTGGTGGTGACCCGGGTGATGGACTTCTCGCTCGACCTGCTCCAGGAACGGCTCGCCTACCTGCGCTCCTCGTCGCCCCACGGGTGACTAGGCGAGGCGGGGCGTGCCCACGTACATCAGCTTCCCCCAGGCCACGCGCTGCCGCTCGGAGGTGAAGCGCGAGGCGAGCAACGCCAGGATCGGCCCCGCGGCTCCGAGCCATCGCTCGTACGTGGTCCGCTCATAGTGGGTCATCGTCGCGAAGGCGTCCATCTTGTTGGAGAGCTTCCGCACCACCGGCTTCTCGCTCACCCAGTGGACCAGGTCGAGAAAGGGAGTCCGCCAGGGCTCCACCGCGACGAAGCGTCCACCGGGCCGGAGCACCCGGGCGACCTCGGTCAGGGTCTGCTCCAGGTCCGGGAGCCCCTCGAGGTGGTGGAGCCCGCCCTGGACGATCAGGATGTCCCGCGACCGGTCCTCGAACGGAAGACGCCGGCAGTCGGCCGCGTAGGTCACGGCGCGCCCCCGGTACTGGGCGAGCAACGCCGGAGAGAGGTCGACACCCTCCAGGCGGCCGAACCCCAGCGCCTCGAGGGCATGGATGCCGTTCCCCCGGCCACAGAAGATCTCGACGATCTGCGAATCCTTCGGCCAGTCGTTGGCCCCGAGCCGGCGCAGCCGCCGGAGGAACTTCCGGCGCTCCTCCTCGGGCGTCTCGAAGCGAGCGTAGGCCTCCTCCCAGGGGCTGGGCTGGATGGCCTCGGAGCCGGTCTGTTGCGAGCTGTGGGTCACGGCACCTCCTACAGGACGAACGCTCAGCGGCGGAAGCGCTGGCGGACCGCACGGAGCGGCGCGAGGAGTCGCCAGGACATGGAACCCTCGAGCTCGGCGACCAGGCGCTCCAGCTCCGGCCCGCTCATCTCCCAGAGCCTCGGGAACTCGCGCCGCGGCCGCCCGAGGAGCCGCTTGGCCAGCCGCAGCGGGCTGGTCAGGGCCCAGGACCGCGAGGTGAGGATGACGTGCGCCCGCTCTCGCAGCGCGTTGGCGTCCACGTCATGCTCGAAGCCGGTGGGCCGCTGCCCGCCGCTGATGAGGGCCCTGAGCCGGGAGACGCTGCCCTCCGGCAGGATGAAGTGGGTGGTGTCGAGCTTCCGCCAGATCTGATGGTGGTTGGCGCGCCACTCCTCGCTGTCGTGGACGGTGAAGGAGGACTCGCCGTTGGACCACTGCCGGTAGACCGCAGTGGTTGCCGGATCACTGGCCACGCCGCAGATGGCCACGGCACGCATGAGGAAGTCCCAGTCCTCGGTGGTGGTGAGGGTCTCGTCGAACCGGAAATTGAGTTCGGCGAACACCGAGCGAGGAAACGCCAGGGAAACCGGCGGGGTCCGGTTCTCGATCAGGTGCTCGAGGAGGTCGAACTTCGCGGGGTACCGCCGCACGAAACCGCTCACCGCACGGACCGACCGCCGGCCTTCACCCGTCTGGACTGGCTCGAACGTCTGAGCGACGCAACCCGTCCGGAGGACTTGCCCCGGATTCCGCTCGGCCAGCTTCTTGAACCCCTCGACCCAGTTGGCGAAGACGAAGTCATCGTCATCGAGGATGGCGACGTAGTCCCCCCGTGCATGGGCGAAGCCCACGTTGAGCGGTGTCGTCCTTCCCCCATGGTCCACCCGCACCAGTGAGATCCGAGAACGCATCCCCGCATGGACGTCCTCGATCACCCGTTCGACAGCGAGGATCCGCTCTGGATCGAGTCGATGCCCGACGACCACCACCTCGAAATCCTGATCGCTCTGAGCCGACAGGCAGAGCAGCGCATCCCGGAGGGTCTCGAGGCGCCGCCCCTGGGTGCGAGTCACGACCGAGAGGAAGGGCACCTTTCCCTCGGGCTCGCGGTCGACCACCCTGCCCCCCGAGGGCCCCGGCAGGTACACCCGAACGAACTGGTTGGTCCGGGCAGTACCGTCAACCGAGTCCCGGAGGGTTCGGAGAAGCGCGTGCAACAGCGTGCCGCCGGCCAGGGCTGGATGCAGACGGGGGAAATGCTGATCGCTCTCCTCGAGGAGAACATCGAGCCGGTCGATCTCGTACCAACCCGACCTTCTGGTGGTCGAACGGAGCGCCTCCTCGGTGAACACCTGCAGGTGAGTTCGATCCAGCAATCCGGTGGGGGTCGAGTCCCACCGGCCGAAGGCGAGCTTGAAACCGACATCGCGGTGAGCGGCGTTGGGGACGGAGACCACCAGGGGGCATCGGTCCGGGCTGGCGAGCTGGTGGAGCTCCTCGAGGAGCTGCCCGGGCTCGGCGACGTGCTCGAGTGTGTCGAGCAGCGACAAGGACCGGAGCGGACGATCGCCCAGCAGCTCCCGTACCCGGGGACGAACCCTCGATGGATCGGAGAGGTCGAGCTTGACGGTCTCGAATCCCCGCTCCCGGAGCGACGCGAGCGCTTCATCGTCGATATCCGCTCCCACGTAGGTGAGACCGAGCTCGTCGCGAAGCACCTCTGCGGAGCGCCCAAACCCGCACCCGAAGTCCAGGTGAACGCCGGTCCCGAGCCCGAGCCGTCCAAGCAAGGCCCGGAGATGGCCGTAGACGTTGTCGTGGAAGTAGGGATTGTCGTAGAGGCCCATGGTTCAGAGACCGAATCGATGGGCGGCGTAGAATCCGTCCACGAAGAGCCCGACCTTGTGTTCGCGATCGATGGGCTCGGCCAGGGTCCCAGCTTCCCGCCGCTCCAGGAACGTTCGGACCGCCCGCTCGAGGTGATCGATCCCCGAACTCGAGAACGTGCCCAGCAGCTTGCTCACGATTTCCGGCCTCGAGAACTTGTGGGCGAGCATCAAGGCCGCTTCCCCGGAGTAGTACTTCTCGGCGTTCGAGGGGGCCCACCGCGCGTCGCTTCCCAGGCGTTTGTCGTGAAACACCACCGCCGAAGGCTGAAAGAGCACCCGATAGCCTGCCAGCCGAGCCCGCCAGGAGAAGTCGACGTCGTCGCAGTACAGGAAGAACGAGTTCGAGTCGAAACCCTGCAGCTCCGCCATGACCCCGCGGGGGATGAGAGCACAGGCCGTGGTGGCCCATCCGGTCTCGCCGGTGCGAACGTCGTAGTCCTTGGGATGCTCGACCGGAAGCTGCCGTGCCTCCACCATCCCGGTCCGGTGCAGGCCCAGAGGCTGCGCCAGCTGGATCAGCGCATCGGGGGCCAGCATCACGTCGGGGTTCATGATCAGGACGCAGTCCGTTGCCAGATCCTCCAGGAGACGGTTGTGACCGGCGGCCGATCCCAGATTGGCAGCGAAGAAGCGGTGGCCGATCGACCGGAGGCCCGGTGACTGCTGGCGAAGTCCCTCCAGGGCCTCTGCGCCGAGGGCGGGCTCCGGGGAGCAGTCGCCGTAGAGCAGCTCGACGGAGGAGAACGCCCCGGCGAAGATCGCCAGCTCGGCGGCGCGATTGAGGTGGACGATGCTCTGCCCCACTCCGGAGAGCTCGTTCTGGTAGAGGATGGAATGAACCCGAAGCGACGGCCTGGGACGCTCTGGATCGGTCATCGGAGTCCGTCCATCCACGCGCACAGACGGCGCAGACCATCGTCCAGCGACACCTGCGGTCGATAGTCCAGGTCGGTCCGGGCCAGGGCCACCGAGCAGGACGCGTGCCGGACGTCACCTTGCCGAAAAGCCCCCGTTATCTGGGGCGGCGGAGCCGAATAGATGCCGGCGATGATCGAGGCCAACTCGGCGATGGTGGCGGATCGGCCGCTTCCGACGTCCACGGTTCGAACTCCCTCTGGTGGCTTCTCGATTGCACGAACGAGGGCACCGCAAACATCGTCGATGAACACGAAGTCGCGCGTCATCCGGCCATCCTCATAGAGGGGAATCGACTTGCCCTCCCGGGCCAGTCTGGCAAAGAGCGTGACGATCCCGGTGTAAGGGTTGGTCAAGGACTGACCGGGGCCGTAGACGTTCTGCAGGCGCAGGACGCTGAGCCTGACCCCGAAAGCGCCGACCCAGCAGGAGAGCATCTGCTCCTGGGCCAGCTTCGTCACACCGTAGATGCTGGTCGGGTTTGGCTCGGTGATGCCGGCCGAGAAAGGAAGAGGCTCCGCGTCTGGAAAATCCCACTGGCCTCCTTCGAGCATCGCCGCATCTCGCTGGCCCGGGTAGTAGCTGACGCCATCCGAACGCCGTCGCCAGGCGCCTTCACCGTAGACGGCACGACTGCTGGTCAGCACGACCTGGCGGGGAAGTGTGCGACGCTGCGCCAGCGCATCCAGGAGCCGGGCCAGGCCGACGACGTTGACCTCGGCGTGTCGGGACGCCTCGGTGAGCGACTGGCCGGTCCCGGTCTCGGCGGCCAGGTGAAGAACGACGGTCGGTGTCCAGCGATCGAGGACTTCGTCCCAGGTCCGTGAATCGCAGATGTCCGACTGCACCAGCTTCGCCCGTGGATCGAGCGCTTCAGGCCGTACCCGCCGAGCGTGGACCTGTGGATGCAGGTTGTCGACCACCACCACGTTCTCGAAGCGGTCGCTCAGGGAGCTCGAGACCGCGCACCCGATGAACCCAGCGCCTCCGGTGATCAGGCAGCATTCGTTCATGCCGGGCCACCCTGGGCGACGGCGGGAGTCGTCCGACGACGGCCGGGCTTCATCGCCAGCATCCGCTTCTCGACCAGGTGCCACGAGAGCACGGCGAACAGCAGCGCCGCCAGACCGGCGATCGCTGCGTTCTGCAGCGCGGTCATCGGGCGAGGCCAGAGAAAGTTGACGGTCTGCTGCAGCGGGAACCCGTAGAGGTACAGGCCATAGGAGAAATCGCCCCACCGACCGGCCCGGGAGAAGACTGGAGCTGGCACCAAGGCGAACGAGAGGATCGCGTATGGGGCCAGGAGGTACTGTCCGAGCTCCATGGCCAGCGCCGTCGACGGCTGCAGGAAGATTCCGATTCCGAGGAGGCCGAGGGCCACCACCGGCGATAGAAACCGCCGCAGGCCGTAGAACTGGTACGAAGCTCCCAGGAGAAAGTACGGGGCGGCGTCGAGAGCAGAGGCGAGACTGGTCCCGTAGATCACCACGGTCGGATGCGCGACACCCGCCCGGTTCCAGTAGAGGCTCCAGCCACAGAGAGCAACAGTCGCCAGGGCGGGAAGCCAGCGGACCCGGAGCTTCACCCCCAGGGCGCAAAGCATGGGGAACATCACGTACATGGCGAACTCCACCGGCAGGCTCCACAACGAGCCATTCACCGCTCCCGGATAGGGAAGCCGGTCGAAGACGCCAGGGAGATCGTAGGAGGGGCGAAGCGCGACGTTGCTGAAGTAGGCCGCCACCCTAGGATTCGCCAGATACGAGGACAGCGGGAGGGTCGTCACCAGCGGCCCGAGAACGAGGGCGGACAGCGCCACCACCACCGCCAGCGCAGGGAAGATCCTCAGTGCTCGCTTGGAGAAATAGCGAAAGGGATTCGGATCGGAGAGCCAGCTCGCGGCGATCAGGAAGCCGCTGATCACGAAGAAGACCTTCACCCCGAATGACTGGACGGAGTTTCCCCAGAAGGCGGCGTCAGCGGTTCGGGTGAGCGGATGAGCATGGCCGTAGATCACCGCCGCCGCCGCGATCAGCCTCACCGAGTCGAAGTTGTTCTCGCGGTGCGTTGGCAGTGCCTGGCTCATCGGCGGCGGATCCAGATGCTCCCCCCGGGGTTCTCCAGGCAGAGAGGGAAGTCACGCTCGAACAGCGGTCGATGGTGTTCTTCCAGGAAGGTATTGAACAGGACGATCTCGAAGTCCGAGTTGAACTGGAGGAACGCGCGCAGCAGATACGCCTCGCCCCACACGCGGCCCTCCTGGACCCAGCCCTCCAAGTATTCGAAGGGGTAGAAGATGTCGTGGAAGTGGACGTACACCCCTGGGGCAAGCACCGGGAGCACTTCGAAGACGAGCCGGTTGACGTCGCTGCCGATCTTGACCACGTGGGTCGAGTCGATGAACAGGATGTCGTTTCGACCGAGCCTCCGGAAGACATCCAGCGAAACGTCCTGAGCGGCCACCGGGAGCAGCTCGATCCGACCTTCATCGCCAGGATGCAGGAGCGATCGGAGCGACTCGGGATAGGGCTCGACGCAGGTCATCTCCACCGATCGATCGAGAAAGCGGTCGATCGTATCGAGGGCGACACAGGACGAGTATCCGGATCCGACCTCCACGATGCGACGTGGAGCGACGTGTCGAAGCATGAAGTGAAAGAACAGGGCATCCGAGTAGGAGTACTGTGGGTTCTCGAAGTAATAGCGAAGACCCTCGGTCTTCAAGGGGCGGAAGGGCTGCTCGGCATAGTACGGTTTGAAGCGTTCGAGCAGCTGCAGCTGGGCGGCTTCCCGCAGATCGATGCCCGGAAGCTCCTTCACGCTCCGGTCGAAGAGGGTCCCCGCGCGGCGGCCAACTTCCTCGAGATCGGGGATGGGGCTGTAGAAGTGGCCGGGGGGGGAGAAGCGAAGAGCCGGGTGAAGCCTCGAGGCCTCCGCCGACCCCGCCGGGCGAGGCTCGGTGGACGGCTGTCCGCGAAGACGTTGAGCCACCTTTTCCAGTCGGCGAAACACCCCGCCGCCGCGACCTCGTGAAATTGATGGCATGGTTGGCGCGGTGTATACCGCCCCGCGACCGGCAACGGTCAGACCATCCGGTTCGCCAGCTCTCATCATGCGAGAAAGAGTCGAGCACGCGGCGGGCCGAGGCCCGAGCAGGAGTGCTCCGGCGGAACACCGGCCGAGACTGCTCATCTTCGTCATCGCCTACCAGGCGGAGTCCACCCTGGTCCAGGTCCTGGAGCGCATCCCCCGCTCCGTCTTCCGCGACTGGGACTGCGAGATCCTCGTCGTCGACGACGCCTCGCGCGACCGGACCTTCGACATCGGCCGCGCGTACCAGGAATCCCACCCCGACCTCCCGCTCACCGTCCTCCGCAACACCTACAACCAGGGCTACGGCGGGAACCAGAAGGTCGGCTACGCCTACGCCATCGCCGAGGGGTTCGACGTCGTGGCCATGGTCCACGGCGACGGGCAGTACGCCCCGGAGGAGCTCCCCCGCCTCCTCGAGCCATTGCGCCAGGACCGGGCGGATGCCGTCTTCGGCAGCCGGATGATGTCCCGGTTCGCGGCGCTCAAGGGCGGCATGCCGCTCTACAAGTTCGTGGGGAACAAGATCCTCACCACGTTCCAGAACGCCGTCCTCGGCACCCGGCTCTCCGAGTTCCACTCCGGCTACCGGCTCTACCGCGTGTCGACGCTCGCCCGGCTCCCCCTGGAGCTCAACTCCAACGACTTCCACTTCGACACCGAGATCATCCTCCAGCTGCTCAACGCCGGCTCCCGCATCGTCGAGCTCCCCATCCCGACCTACTACGGCAGCGAGATCTCCCGCGTGAACGGGCTGGTCTACGCGAAGAACGTCGCGCTCGCCACGCTCCGCAACGCCGCCCACCGCGCCGGCATCCTCTACCAGCGCAAGTACGACGTGGGACCCGCCGACGACCACGGCCACTACGCCCCGAAGCTCGGGTACCCCTCCAGCCACACCTACGCGCTGGACGCCGTCCCGGCGAGGAGCCGGGTGATGGACCTCGGCACCGGCCCGGGACACCTCGCCCGTGAGCTCGTGGACAAGGGATGCACGGTCACCCTGGTGGACCGACTCCCGCCCACCGAGGTGCCCCGAGGCGCCGAGGTCGTCCTCCGCGACCTGAACGCGGACCCGCTGGAGCTCGACCTCTCGCGGATCGACGTCCTGCTCCTCCTCGACGTCCTCGAGCACCTGCATGAACCCGAGCGCTTCCTGGCCGCGCTCCGCCGCAACCTCGATCACCGCCCCCGCACCCTGGTCCTCACCACCCCGAACGTCGCCTTCGCCATCCAGCGGCTGATGCTGCTCGCCGGCCAGTTCAACTACGGCAAGGCAGGCATCCTCGACCGGACGCACGCCCGGCTCTTCACCTTCCGGAGCCTGCGCCGGCTCCTGGTCGACTCGGGGCTCCGCATCCGCGAGATCCGCGGCATCCCGGCGCCCTTCCCGAAGGCGGTCGGCGAGAACGCGCTCGGCACGGGCCTCCTGAGACTCAACCAGGCGCTCATCCGCGTGAGCCCCACCCTGTTCAGCTACCAGATCTTCGTCGAGGCCGAGACCACACCCGACGTCGCCTACGTCCTCGCCGACAGCCGGCAGTCCGCCGGCCCCGCGACGCTCGAGCGACCCAGGCGCGCCGCAGCCGCCCGGCGCGGAAAGACCTCGAAGGCCAGCCCGCGGAAGAAGCCCCGGTGACGGGAGCACGGGCCGAGGCGGCCGCTCCCGCGCTCGCGCTCCCCGGGAGCGCCACGCGCGCGTTCCTCCTCTCGGTTGCCGCGGTGTTCCTCGGCCAGGCATTGCAGATCAACAACGGCAACGGTCACCCGGAGGCGTGGCCGTACGTCTTCGCCACCCTGGTCGCCGTCGCCCTCGCCGCGCTGTCCCCGCCGTGGCCCACCGTGGAGGCGGCGGGGGACCAGCTCCCGGTCCTGGTCCTCGGCGTCGGCCTGGCGCTGCAGTTTTCGCAGCTGGTCGTCAGTCCGCCCGGCTACTACGTCCGCCCCATCCCGGGGTTTCGCGAGTTCTTCGCCATCCTCGCCGCTGCGGCGGTGGTGTCCGGGGCCGCGCTCTCTCGCCGGCCCGCGCTCGGCGCCTACCAGGGGCCGGCGCTGGTGCTGCTCTTCGCGCTCGCCGGCTGGTGGATGATCCGCGCGTCCTACCCGCCACAGATCGACGTCTTCGTCTTTCAGCAGGACAGCAGCCGCGCGCTGGTCCAGGGCCGGAACCCCTACGCCCTCACCTTCCCCAACATCTACGGGAACATGCAGTTCTACGGGCCCGGCATCGCCGACCAGCGCACCGTCTTCATCGGCTATCCGTACTTTCCCCTTTCCCTGCTCCTCGCGCTCCCGGGCTGGCTCGTCGCGGGGGACTTCCGCGTGGCGCAGCTCGCCGGCTGCGCCGTCGCCGCCGCGGCCTTCATCGGGCTCGCACCCGGGCGACTCCCGCTGCTCGCCGCCGCCCTGCTCCTCTTCACCCCGAGGATGTTCTTCGTCCTGGAGCAGGGCTGGACCGAGCCCTTCGGCGTGGCGCTCCTGGCGCTGGTCACCCTCGCCGCCATGCGGCGCTCGCGCTGGCTGCCCGTCGCGCTCGGCCTTCTCTTCGCGTGGAAGCAGTACACGGTCCTGTTCCTTCCACTGGCGGCGCTCCTCGTGCCCCGGCCGTTCCGCTGGCGCGCCTACGCCCGGCTGGTCATCCCGGCGGTCGCCGTCGCCGCGGTCATCACCCTGCCCTTCTTCCTCTGGAACCCCGCCGCGTTCTGGAAGAGCGTGGTCCTCGCCCAGTTCGCCCAGCCCTTCCGGATGGAGGCCCTCTCGCTCCCGGCCTGGTGGGTGGTGGAGAAGCACCACCCCCAGTTCAACGTCCTGCCCTGGATGGTCGGGGGCACGCTCGTCGCTCTCGTGGCCGTCCTCGCACGAGGCCGGAGCGGACCCACCGCCTTCGTGACCGGCTCGGCGCTGGTCTACGCGGTCTTCATCGCGCTCTCGAAGCAATCCTTCTGCAACTACTGGTGGTTCGTCCTCGGCGCGCTCTGCTGTGGGATCGCCGCCAGCGCCACTCCGGCGCGGCCGGAACCGGTCGAGTCCGGCTGAGTCACCGCCCGGGCACACCCCACAGCTCGAGCACCGCCTTCTCCCGCGCGAGCACCACGTCCACCGCAGCGTCCCCCCACTTCGCCCTCACCTCGGAGAGCGTCCGTGCACGCTCCTGCTGCGCGCGGAGCCGTGCCACCGTCCGCTCCACCCCGGCCCGCTGGTCCGCAGGGAGCTGGTCCTTGGCCGCCTCCAGCGAGCGCAGCGCCTCCTCCAGCTCCGGCCCGCCCGATCCCGCGCGCGCCAGCGCCACCTCCGCCGTGAGCGACTCCAGCGCCTGCACCTCGGCCGGCGTCAGCCCCGCGTCCACGCGCACGGCCTGCGCTCGCTCCGTCCGCCTCCGCAGCCCGGCATAGGCCTCCTCGAGCGCCCTGGCTCCCCCGTCCACCGTCTGGGACAGCCGCCGGACCTCCCGCGAGGAGGGCGCCGGCTCACCCCGGAGCAGCCGTTCGTAGGCGAGAAACCCGTCGAGCTTGGAGACGGTCAGCTGCAGGCCCGCATCGGGACCGGACGCGACCGCGGCGACTGGACCCGCATCCACCGTGCGCTCGGGGGCCTGCGGCCTCCGGCACGAGGCCGCCGCCAGGAAGAGGAACGCCGCCGCGAGCCAGGGTCTGCGCATCGACTCCCTTCTGCCATACCCTTTGACCGTCTCGGGCACGCTCGTGTACGACCCGCGCTCCAGGGGAGGGTTGTCGTGAAGCTGTACTTGGTGCGCCACGCTCAGGCCGACTCCGAGGTCCCCGAGGGCCTGGACGACGGCGCCCGGCCCCTCACCGGCAAGGGCCGCCATGCCGCCGAGAAGCACTTCCGCGGCCTCCACAAGCGGATGCACGGGGTGGACCTCGTGCTCATGAGCCCGCTCGTCCGGGCCGTCCAGACCGCGCAGATCCTCGCCCTGGTCCAGGAGCTGGACGTGCCGCTCCGGGCGCACCGGAGCCTCCTCCCGGACATGCCCACCGGGAGTCAGGAGGGCCTCCTGAAGGACCACAAGGACGAGGACCTGGTCCTGGTCGGGCACAACCCGTCCATCCCCGCCATCGCCGCGCATCTGATGCAGCAGAGCCAGTTCCCCCGCGCCGTCCCTCCGGGCTCGGTCATCGCGCTCGAGCTCGAGAAGCACGACAAGCCGGCCCGTCTGCTCTTCTTCGCCGCGCCCGGCGAGGACGTGCTGGAGGAGCTCAAGCCATGATGGACGAGGCCCGCTACAACGGGCTCGTCGCCGGCCTGTGGAAGCGCATCCTCGCCGCGGTCGACCAGGTGGACCCCGACGTCCTCGACTCCGTGGCCACCACCGACATGGTGACCCTGACCTCCGCCTCGGGCGAGAAGGTGGTCATCAACACCCAGCGCGCCGTCCGGCAGATCTGGGTCGCCGGGAAGGGCATGGGGCTCCACTTCTCGCTCGGCGACGACGGCCGCTGGATGGACGACAAGGGCAAGGGCATCGAGCTCCTCGGCTGGATCTCCGAGTGCGTGGCCGCGCTCACCGGCGAGCCGCTCCGGTACTGAGCCCGATCGACCCGGCGCCCCTGCGCCGGTCCGCAGGCGTCCCCCTGGTGCGGGGGACTGAGCCCGATCGACCCGGCGCTCAGGCGATGAAGAGCCGGCTCTTCCGGCGGCGTCCACCCGCGTCCGGGCCGCCGCCGGCCGCCATCAGCGTCCGTCCCCCGCCCTCGGCCCGCGCCTGGGCCAGGACGTCGGTCGCGTCCCGGAACAGCTTTCCGAAGCTCAGGTCTCCGGCGCCTTCGGTGGGCACGTGGGCCGACACGCCCGCCGACGCCGTGAAGTAGGTTCGGTGAAGGCCGGTGAGCTTCTCCCGCAGACGCTCGGCCACCACCATCGCGCCGTCCGCCGGAGTGTGCGGCAGGAACACCACCCAGCTCCCGGGATGAAAGGCGGACACGAGATCCGTCTCGCGGAGGTGCTCGGCCAGCGTCTCCTTTGCCGAGGCGAGGAGCTTCTCCAGATCCGTCGTCTCCATCTCCGGGATCCCGGTGGCGAACACGTCATACGCCACGACGACGAAGGCCACCGGATAGCGGTACCGCCGGGAGCGCTTCACCTCGCGCGCCAGCAGCGAACGGAACGCCCCGAAGTCCGCGGCCTGGGTGGGGCCTCCGCTCGGATCGGGCATCAGCACCGGCTCGTCGTCGGCGCCGGGGCTCACCCCCTCGTCCCCCTCGGGCAGCTCGGCCGCCCGCCGCACCAGCCGCGCCTTCCCCCGGAGCTCGGTCAGGGCGAGCACGTTGCGGACGCAGGAGAGCACGCTCCCCGCCTTCAGCGGGCCCTGGAGACACGCCTCGGCGCCGGCTCGCAGCGCCCGGCCATCGGGGTCTCCCTCCTCGGGCGCGTAGACCAGGATGACGGGGAAGTCCGGGTCACGTGCCTTCAGCGCCGCGCACAGCGCCTCGGCGTCGAACCGCTCGGACTCGGAGGCGATGAGGAGGTCCGCCCCGAAGCTGGTCACCGCTTCGAGGGTCTCGTCCTCGTCGCGCGCAGCGCGCACCTCGTACTTGCTCTCCAGGAATCCCCGGAGGGCCGCGGCGACCGCAGGGCTGGCATCGGCGACGACGATCCGGCTCATGGCGGAGACCGAGTGGGTTGGTCGGATGATCGCGCCGTCATTCGCGGACGAGGTCAAGGAGCGAGGAGGGAGCGGGGCTCGGGTCCCGTGACCGACGAATGACGCCGAGATCGGCCGCGAGGGCAAGCGAGGGCCGATCAACCCGCTCGGTTTCCGCCATCAGACCTCCATCACCTCTTTCTCTTTCTTCGCGATGATCTGGTCCACCTGCGTCACGCCGCCGTCGGTCTCCTTCTGCACCCGCTCGCCGGCGCGCTTGTTCTCGTCCTCGGTGATCTTCTTGTCCTTGAGCAGCGCCTTCAGCTTCTCGTTCGCGTCGCGGCGCTCGTTGCGGATGGCGACCTTGTGGTCCTCGCCCTTGGTCTTCACCTGCTTGGCGATCTCCTTGCGCCGCTCCTCGGTGAGCGCGGGGATGGGCAGCCGGATGAGCTCGCCGTCGTTCATCGGGGTGAGGCCGAGGTTCGCCTCCCGGAGCGCCTTCTCCACGTCCTTCAAGAGGCTCTTCTCCCAGGGCTTCACGGTGATCAGACGCGGCTCGGGGACGGCCAGGCTGGCCACGCCGGCCAGCGGGGTGGGCGTGCCGTAGTAGTTGACCCGCACGCCCTCGAGCAGGCTGAGCGAGGCCCGGCCAGTGCGGATCTTCGCCAGCTCGCGCTTGAGGTCCTCCAGCGCCCGGTCGATGCGCCCCTTGAGGTCCTTCACCACGTCGTCCGTCACTGCCATGTGCTGCCCTCCTGCGAGGCGTCCTTACGCCCAGGTCGTCTCCGCCGCCCCCACCAGCGTGCCCAGCTCACCGGAACCGGTGACCGCCCGCCAGATGTTCCCGTTCGCGGTGAGGTCGAAGACGACGATGGGCAGCTCGTTGTCCATGCAGAGCGAGATGGACGTCGAGTCCATCACGTGCAGGTTCTGCCGGAGCACGTCCATGTAGGTCAACGTCCGGTAGCGGCGCGCCGAGGCGTTCTTCTTGGGGTCCGAGTCGTAGACCCCATCCACCTTGGTGGCCTTGAAGATGACCTCGGCGCCGATCTCCATCGCCCGGAGCGAGGCCGCGGTGTCGGTGGTGAAGAACGGGTTCCCGGTCCCGGCGGCGAAGATGACCACCCGGCCCTTCTC
The DNA here is from genome assembly GCA_963776345.1 of uncultured delta proteobacterium. Lineage (GTDB taxonomy): Bacteria > Myxococcota > Myxococcia > Myxococcales > Myxococcaceae > RPRB01. The sequence continues at coordinate 235,725 of CAVZMH010000013.1, forward strand.
CAGATGGCGCACCGCGCGCCGGCGGATGTACGGCTCGGAGATCTGCTCCATCTTGATCGCCGACTGGACGCGGGTGAAGACGCCGTGCTTCTCCAGCGCGTCCTGCAGCGCCATGGCGTTGATCACCGTGGCCAGCATCCCCATGTAGTCGGCGTTGGCGCGGTCCATCCCCGCGGTGGAGGCGGAAACGCCGCGGAAGATGTTGCCTCCGCCGATCACCACGGCGATCTGCACCCCCGCCTTGACCACCTCGCCGATCTCGACAGCGATGCGCTGGAGCGTCGGGGGATGGATGCCGTACTTCCCGTCCCCCATCAGGGCCTCGCCCGACAGCTTCAGGAGGATGCGGCGGTACCGTAGGGAGGAGGGCGCGGTCACGTACGATCGCTTCTACCCCGCGCCCGGCGGGGGCAGCAATCGGAGCTTACTGCCCGAGCGTCTTGGCGACCTCGGCGGCGAGGTCTTCCTTCCTCTTCTCGATGCCCTCGCCCACCTGGTACCGGGTGAAGCGGCGGATGGAGATGTTCTCGCCGATCTTGGCGATGGCCGCCGTGACCACCTCGTGGACCTTCTTCTTGTCGTCCTTCACGAAGGGCTGGTCCAAGAGGCACACGGTCTCGAAGTACTTCTCGATCTTCCCGGTGAGGATCTTCTCGATCATCGCCTCGGGCTTCTTCTGCTCCCGGAGCTTGACCCGCTCGATCTCCTTCTCCTTCTCCAGCACCGCGGCGGGGATCTCCTCGCGCCGGACGTACTGGGGGTTGAGCGCGGCGACGTGGAGGGCGATGTCCCGCACCAGGGTCTGGAAGTCCTCGTTCCGGGCCACGAAGTCGGTCTCGCAGTTCACCTCGACCAGCACGCCCACCTTGCCGTTGTGGACGTAGGCGCCCACCAGGCCCTCGGCGGCGGTGCGGCCGGCCTTCTTCGCCGCGCCGGTGATGCCCTTCTTCCGCAGCCACTCCTCGGCCTTGGCGAAGTCGCCGGCGTTCTCTGCCAGCGCCTTCTTGCAGTCCATCATCCCCGCCCCGGTCTTCTCCCGGAGCTCCTTCACCATCGCGGCAGACACCTCGGCCATCGCTCGTTCTCCAGCTGTGGGCCGACCGGCCGCGGGCCTCGGGAGGAGGCCCCGGCGACGGCTCGGCCGGATTTCGTTCTCGTCAGGGGCCGGAGCGGCCGGTCAGCGCCGGTGCTCCGCTCCGGTTCCGGGTGCTACTCGGCCGCGGGGGGCTCGCCTTGGGAGGGCTGCTCACCCTCGGTTGCCGGGCTGGCCTCGGGAGCGGCCTCCACCGGCGCCACCGTCTGGCCCTTGATCTCCACGGTGGGGCCACGGCGCTCGCCGCCCATCGGCATGCCCCGCGGGCCGCGGTCTCGATCCGGACGGCGGCCGAAGCGGCGCTCCTCGCGCCCGGGGATCCGGTCGGCCTGCTGGCTGTCCTGCTCGTCACGCTCGCTGGCGCCCGAGGCCCGGTAGCGGGCCGAGCCCTCGATGCAGGCGTCGGCGATCTTCGAGGTGAAGAGCTTGATGGAGCGGATGGCGTCGTCGTTCCCCGGGATGACGAAGTCGATCCCGTCCGGGTCGCAGTTGGTGTCCACCACCCCGATGACCGGGATGCCCAGGCGGCTCGCCTCGTGGACCGCGATGTGCTCCTTCTTCGGGTCGACCACGAAGACGCAGCCCGGCAGCCGGCTCATGTCCTTCACCCCGCCCAGGTTGCGCTCGAGCTTCTCGCGCTCACGGTCCAGGGAGGCGACCTCCTTCTTCGGAAGCCGGTCGTAGGTGCCGTCCTCGGCCATCTTCTCCAGGGTCTTCAGCCGGTCGATGCCCTGCTTGATGGTGCGGAAGTTGGTGAGCGTGCCGCCGAGCCAGCGGCTGGTGACGAAGAACTGCGAGGCGCGGGCGGCCTCCTCGCGGATGACGTCCTGGGCCTGCTTCTTGGTGCCCACGAAGAGCACGCTCGAGCCGCGGGCGGTGACGTCGGCCACGAAGCGGAAGGCCGCGCGGGCGAGGGCCACCGTCTTCTGGAGGTCGATGATGTAGATGCCGTTGCGGGCGCCGAAGATGTACGGCTTCATCTTCGGGTTCCAGCGCTTGGTCTGGTGGCCGAAGTGAACGCCGGCCTCCAGGAGCTGCTTCATGGTGATGCCGCCCGGGGCGGCCATCGGCTGTGGTTGCGACTCGACGTTTTCCTGGGTGTCCAAATCGATTCCTTCTTCCGCGTTGGTTGTGGTCCGCCACGCGCCGTCAACGGAGCGGCCCCACCCCGGGAGCGAACCTCTCGCCCCGGGGCACCTGGGACCGACCTCGAGCACGTGTGTGAGGTGGTACGACGATGCTGCTCTAACCCCCGGGAAAGGCTCACGCCCTACCCGGAGCAGGGCTGATAACACTGCCGCGGGAGCAGCGGCAAGCCGGGGCCCGACGGGCACCCGGAGCGCTCCGGCACGCCTTCCTCCCGCCGAGAACGTCTATCTCGAGGGGTCGCCTAGCACCCCCCTGGATTCCCCTCATTCACGAAGATGAGCACTGCCAGGATCAGCGCGTGATGGCGCCAGAGGAAAGCCGCGACCGTCCGAACCATGGTGGTCCCCTGTGAGGTGTCGGCGCTCCTTGGCCGACACTAGGGTCAGAAGGGACCACAAGTGGGCATGCCCGCGCAAGCCCCCTCGCTGGGGCGTCAGGCGCCGGGGTCGCCAGCGGCCGAGCGGACTGGAACCGGAAGTGGCCCGATCACCATGTTCCTGCCCGACGCCTTTGCAGCGTAGAGACGCTCGTCGGCGCTCTTCAGGACCGAGTCGAAGTCCTGGCCGTCCGCCGGCCAGCTCGCGATTCCGGCGCTGACGGTGACGCCCTTCCCGTCCTTGTCGAGCACGTGCTCGATGGCAGCGCGCAGGGCCTCGACGCGGCGGGCGGCGAGCTGCACGTCGAGCCGCGGAAAGGCGACCACGAACTCCTCGCCGCCGTACCGCGCGAGCAGGTCGGTCGTGCGGATACCGAGCTTGAGCTGCTCGGCGACCTGCACCAGCGCGCGATCGCCCTCCGGATGCCCGAAGCGCCGGTTGTACTCGTGGAACTCGTCGACGTCGAAGATGGCCACGCTGAGGGTCGTGCGGGCCAGGTCCGCGCGCGCGAGCTCTTCGTCGATTCGCTCGAGGAAGGGCCGTCGCTGGAGCAGTCCGGTGAGCTGGTCGGTCCCGACCATGAGCCGGAGGTAGCGCGCCCAGCGTGCCACCGCGACCGCCGCCACACCGTTTCCAATCAGCACCACCAGGCGGTTGGCGAACTGGACGGGGACGAAGCTCCCCATCTGCACGCTCTGGAAATCGAAGAGGTCGTACCGCAGGGCCGCGTAGGCGGTCACCCCCAGGTAGCCAGCGACGGACAGCGCGGCGGTGAATGCGGAGAGCCGCCAGTCGAAGCGGAGAGCCGAGATCGTGACCGCGACGAAGTACGTCTCGAACGTGACCCGGTTGTTGATCGCCGCGATGGGCATCTTCATCGCGACCAGCAGCACCAGGACGGCCGTGGCGCAGAGAACGTCCAGTGCGCTGGTGAACCACGGGAGCCACGCACCGGTGACTCTCTTCGGGATCAGGAACAGCGCGAGCCCGTAGGCCAGGATGGCCACGCTCATCGCCAGGGTCTTCCCCTGGAGCTGGCCCATCCAGGAGAGGACGATCGTGTTCGTCGCGACGAGGAGCGCGATGATCGCGAGGCGGACCGTGGCGAGCAGTCGCTCGCTGCTCTGCCTTGCGCGCACCAGTGCGGGATCGGCCTCGACGGTGAGCGCCGCCTTGAGCTTCTCGACGATGTTGGCCGGGGCGGGCAGAGCGGAGCGATGTTGCCAGAGCCCCATTGCGCGCGCGCTCGGCTCTTTTGTGCGCGCGACTCGCCCACTGTGGGGCAACATCCGCGTCTCTGGATGTGGGTGGGCGTAGTTTCCGGATGCACTGAAAATCCGGAATCTTCCAGGGCCGGGCGATCTCTGCGGCGCCGCATCGCGCCAAGGGGCGACAGGACACGACAGGCGCGTCGCGTCCCGAGGGGCCGCGCTGACCCGTCGCTCAATTCATGTCAGGAAGTTCAGCTGTCCAGCGAGGCGCTTCAGCTCGGCCGATCCTCGCTGGCCCCGTGGCACTTCTTGTACTTCTTGCCGCTGCCGCAGGGGCACGGGTCGTTCCGGCCCACCTTGGGCGCGGCCTTGGCCGGCGCACGCGCGGCAGCCGCCGCCTTCTCCGGGCGCCCCTCGTTGTCCCCCCGCCCCTCGACGTACTGGCGCGCCTTGGCCTGCATCTGCCGCTGGAGCCGCGCCGCCTCCTCCGCCTGCGCCCTGCCCTGCACCCGCATCAGCTGGCTCACCAGCTGGTGGTTGATGGCCGAGAGCATCTGCATGAAGCCCTCGTAGCCCTCCTTCTTGTAGGCCTGCTTCGGGTCGCGCTGGCCGTAGGCCCGGAGCCCGATGCCCTGGCGCAGGTGGTCCATCGCCAGGAGGTGGTCCTTCCACAGCTGATCGATGGTCGCGAGGTACCGGTTCCGGACGAAGACGCGGAAGTCGTCCCCGAACTCCTCCTCGCGCGTGCGGAGCACCTTCTCCGCCGCCTGGTAGATCTGCTGCTGCAGCTCGTCCTGGCTCCCCGAGCCCCCGAACCCCAGCTCGAGGTTCAGGTTGTCCTTCACCGCCCGGGTCAGCGCCGGGATGTCCCAGGTGTCGGGGTTCTTGGCCCCTGCCCAGGTCCCGGTGATGGCGAGGACCACGTCCTCCAGCGCGTCGAAGAGCATCTCCCGGAAGTCGTCCCAGGTGATGGTGTGCTCGCTGCGGATCTTGGCCTTGGTCTTCTTGTCCTCGTCGTACTCGACCAGCGCCACCCCCGCCCCGGCGGCCAGCACCCGGCGGCGCAGCTTGTAGATGGTGCGCCGCTGCTGGTTCATGACGTCGTCGTACTCGAGCAGGTTCTTGCGGATGTCGAAGTTGTGGCCCTCGACCCGCTTCTGGGCGTTCTCGATCGCCTTGCTCAGGAACTTGTGCTCGATGACCTCGCCTTCCTGCATCCCCATGCGCTCCATCAGGCCGGAGATGCGCTCCGACCCGAAGATCCGCATCAGGTCGTCCTCCAGGCTCATGAAGAACTTGGAGGCGCCGGGGTCGCCCTGGCGGCCGGCGCGGCCGCGGAGCTGGTTGTCGATGCGGCGGGACTCGTGGCGCTCGGTGCCGAGGATGAACAGGCCGCCGGCGGCGAGCACCTCCTCCTTCTCGTGCGCGGTCTCCGCCCGGTACTTCTCCAGCGCCTTCTCCAGCCGCTTCTCCCAGTCCGCCACCGCCGAGCGGTGGGCCTCGGGGTCGGCGGGCACGCCGTCCACGGAAGGGGGCAGCTCGGGCGGCGTTCCCACCTCGGAACGGGCCAGCGCCTCGGGGTTGCCGCCGAGGAGGATGTCGGTCCCGCGGCCGGCCATGTTGGTGGAGATGGTGACCGCGCCCTTCCGGCCCGCCTGGGCGACGATCTCCGCCTCGCGCTGGTGCTGCTTGGCGTTGAGCACGTGGTGCGGCACGCCCTTCTTCTTCAAGAAAGTCGACACCACCTCGCTCTTGGCGATGGAGACCGTGCCCACCAGGACCGGCTGGCCCTTCTCGTTGAGCTGCTTGATCTCCTCGACCGCGGCCTCGAACTTCTCGCGCTCGGTCTTGTAGACCACGTCCTCCATGTCCTTCCTCACCATGGGGCGGTTGGTGGGGACGACGCGGACGTCGAGGTTGTAGATCTTCGCGAACTCCTCGGCCTCGGTGTCGGCGGTGCCGGTCATGCCCGAGAGCTTGGAGTACATGCGGAAGTAGTTCTGGAAGGAGATGGTGGCCAGGGTCTGGGTCTCGTTCTCGATCTTGACCCCTTCTTTGGCCTCCACCGCCTGGTGGAGCCCGTCGCTCCAGCGGCGGCCCGGCATCAGGCGGCCGGTGAACTCGTCGACGATGATCACCTCGCCGTCCTTCACCACGTAGTCCCGGTCGCGCTTGTAGAGGGTGTGCGAGCGCAGGGCCTGCTCCACGTGGTGCAGCGTCTCCACCTCGCTCGGGTCGTAGAGGTTGGAGATGCCCAGACGCTTCTGGACCTTCTCCACGCCGTCGTCGGTGAGGTTCACGCTCCGGGTCTTCTCGTCGAGCGCGTAGTCCTGGTCGGGCACCAGCCCGGGGAGGACCCGGTCGATCCGGTAGTACTCGTCGGTGTTGTCCTCGGTGGGCCCGGAGATGATCAGCGGCGTCCGGGCCTCGTCGATGAGGATGCTGTCCACCTCGTCGACGATGGCGAAGTTGAGCTCGCGCTGGACGTAGTCCGAGAGCCGGAACTTCATGTTGTCGCGCAGGTAGTCGAAGCCGAACTCGTTGTTCTGCCCGTAGGTGATGTCGCTCCGGTAAGCGGTCTGGCGCTCGGCGTCGTCGAGGTCGTGGACGATGCAGCCCACGCTCAGGCCGAGGAAGTTGTGGAGCCGTCCCATCCACTCGGCGTCGCGTCGGGCCAGGTAGTCGTTCACCGTGACGATGTGCACCCCGCGGCCGGTGAGCGCGTTCAGGTAGCTGGGGAGCGTCGCGGTGAGGGTCTTGCCCTCGCCGGTGCGCATCTCGGCGATGCAGCCCTGGTGAAGGAACATGCCGCCGATGAGCTGCACGTCGAAGTGCCGCTGCCCGAGCGAGCGGCGTGAGCCCTCGCGGGCCAGGGCGAAGGCCTCGAACAGGACCTCGTCCAGCGGCCGCCCGTTGGCGATCTCCTGCTTCAGGCGGGCCGTCTCGCGCGGGAAGTCCTCATCGGCCAGCGCCTGCATCCGGGGCTCGAGCGCGTTGATGCGGGCGACCTTGGGCCAGGCCCGCTTGAGCTCGCGGTCGTTCTTGGTCCCGATGATCTTCTTCAGCGTCCACTCGATCATTGACGTTCCAGTGCGGATGTAACCAGCCAGGCGGCGCTGCCAAGGCCCCCGGGGGCGCTCGCCGGCAGAAAGGAAACACCTCCTCTAGCGGAGCCTTCCCCGGGATGCCAGCCGCGGACCGTGGCCGGCCGTTCCAGGGGTGTGACAGAACCGCCTGGATGGGCGCGATGGTCGACGAGACGATGGTGGAGGCGGTGCTGGCGCTGAATCCGTGGGTGCGGAGCCGGCCCGAGGAGGAGCGCTTCCCGGCGGCGCTGCGGGCGCTGGTGGAGGCCGAGGCCTGTCGCCGCGGCGCCCCGGATCCGGTGACCGGCGCCTTTCATCTCTCCGCGCTCACCCAGGGCTCGCTCCTCAGGCCCGAGTACGACCTCTCGGTGCACGCCCACACCGGCTGGACGGCGGGGGCGGTCATCGCCGACGTGAAGGAGATGATTCACGTCAACCAGGAGGCCGGGTTCGCGGTGGGCGACCGGTTCCTCCGCACCGTCGCCTCGGCGCTGGCCGGCGCCTTCCCTGGCGCGCCGGTGGTCCGGGTGCACACCGACTGCTTCGCCGCGCTCCTGGTGCCCTCCTCGGGCCTGGTGCTCGCCCCCTCGCATGTCGGCGCCGCCGCCGGGGCGCTCCGGGACGCCGCGGACGCGTTCCGGGCCCGCGAGGGTGCGCCGCGCACGGGTCCCGGGTTCACCGTCTCGGCGCTGCGGCTCCGCATCGTGGACCCGTCGCACTGGCAGGTCCTCGGACCGCTCCTCTGGGCGGAGATCGAGCGGGCCCACGTGCTCGCCCGCCGGGGGCTGGTCATCGAGGGCCAGATCCAGGAGCGCGAGCTCCAGCTGGACGGACGCGTCCCGGCGGGGGCGACTACTCCTCGAGGATGAACTTCCGCGGGTTCTCGGGAATCCCGTTCACCCGCACCTCGTAGTGCAGGTGGGGCCCGGTGGAGCGGCCGGTGTTGCCCACCGCGCCCACCAGCTGCCCACGCTTGACCCGGTCGCCGGTCTTCACCTCGAGCTTGCTCAGGTGGCCGAAGCGGGTCTTCACCCCGTACCCGTGGTCGATGACCAGGACGTTCCCGTACCCACCTTCGAGGCCGGCGAAGATGACGCTGCCGTCCGACGGCGCCACCACCTCCTTGCCGTGAGGTGCGGCGATGTCGAGACCTTCATGCATCACGCGCTCAGCCGTATACGGGTCGAGACGCTGCCCGAAGTCCGAGGTGACCCATCCACGGGCCGGCCACACCGAGGGGGTCGAGGCCAGCCGGCTCTTCTGGTCCAGGAAGTACGACTGAAGTTCCTGAAGGCTCTTTTCTTGCCGGGTTGCGGACTCGCTCAGCTTGTCCAGCCTGGAGGGGAGGTTCCGGGGAGTCTCGCTGGCTGACCCGGGACGGGTGAACTCGGTCTCGGCGCTGGGGGTCGGGGTGACACCGGGCTCACCCGCCGTGGGGCCGAGCGCGAGATTGCGCTGGGGGTCCGAGAGCAGGGTCACCGCCCGGAGCTTCTGGTCGAAGCGCTCCACCCGCTCGAGCGTCGCCCCGATGTGCTCCATCCGCTCGCGGATGCTCTTCAGCTGGGTCCGGAGCGTGAGGTTCTCGTCGCGGAGGACCCGGTTCTCCGAGGCCTCCCGCACGAGGGCGAAGTAGTGCACCACCGCGGCGAGCAGCAGCAGCCCGGCCGCGCCGGCGCCCAGCGCCGCGTGCCGCAGGAGGCTCTTCTCGAGCTGGAAGCGGCGAACCGGCGCGTCATGGTCCGGAACGACGATCAGCGTGAGGGTCTTCTTGGCCAACGGTGGGGTCGCTCCCATGACAGCGCGTCGCCTGGCAGTCCAGGTACCCAAGCAAGCCGTATTCCAGCATGCTTGCCCCCCATCCGTCCGGGGCGCGCCTCCTAGTCCGGCAGAACTGACGGGGTCAAGGAAGCAGAGCTGCCTGCCTACACCCCTGTTGCGCGCCCCACCTACACCGATGCGTGCTCACCGGTCTGGGCGATCTCGGGACTGGCGGTGGACTCCGCCTGCACCTGGACGGCGATGACGGTGATGTTGTCATCCCCGCCGCGCTCGTTGGCCAGGTCGATCAGGCGCTGGGGCACCTCGGCGAGCGGGACGTGGCGCACCACCTGGAGGATCTCCGGGTCCTCCACCATGTTGGCCATCCCGTCCGAGCAGAGGATGAAGACGTCTCCCGGCTCGCAGAGCAGCCCCATGACGTCGACCTGGACGTCCTCCTCGAAGCCCACCGAGCGGGTGATGATGTTCTTGTAGCGGGAGTGCTTCGCCTCCTCGGGAGTGATCATCCCCGCCTTGATCTGCTCGTTGACCAGGCTGTGGTCCTCGCTGATCTGCTGGATGAGGTCACCGCGGACGAGGTAGGCCCGGCTGTCGCCCACGTGGGCGAAGAACGCCTGGTCGTCCTTCATCAGGAGGGAGATGACCGTGGTGCCCATCCCGGCCAGCCGCGGATCCTCCTGGGCCTTGCTGTAGATGGCGATGCAGGCCCGCTCGACGGCGGCGCGGATCGCCTCGGGCACGGGCGAGTCCTGGAGCGCCGTGCGCGCCCCCAGCGTCGAGCCCTGCGTGGCGCGCGCCTGCCGGAGCTCCCGGTCGATGGTCTCCACCGCGATGCGCGACGCCGTGCCGCCCCCGGCATGGCCGCCCATGCCGTCGGCGACCACGAACAGCTTCAGATCCTCGTCGATCAGGAAGCTGTCCTCGTTGTGGTCGCGCTTCTTGCCCACATCGGTCAGCCCAGTGGAGACGATCTTCAACCGGACCGGGGGTGGCTCGGGTGGGGGCACGCTGACCGAGGATGGTACAGGCGGCGCTCCAGGGCGGGCAAGGAGAGTGCGACGCGCCGGCGACTCTCAGGCCACCCGTCGCGCGCGCGAGACCGGCCGGACGGCGCCCGTCGCGGTCGACTCCCGTGCCGCGCGCACCAGCGCCTCGGCCGCGGCCAGCGCCTCGGAGGTGACAATGGCCCCTGACATCATCCGGGCCAGCTCGCGGGTGCGCGGGGCGCCGGCGTCCAGCACCCGCACGCTGGACCAGGTTCGCCCCCGCGCGGAAGTCTTCTCCACGACCAGGTGCGCGTCGGCGTGCGCTGCCACCTGCGGCAGGTGCGTGATGCAGAGCACCTGTCGGCCGGACGCGACGGCCCGCACCATCCGGCCCACCACGTCGGCCACCGCGCCGCTCACCCCGGCGTCCGCCTCGTCGAGGACGACGGTGGCCACCTCGTCCAGGCCGCCGTGCGCCATGGACGTGCGCTTGAGCGCGAGCCAGAGCCGCGACGCCTCGCCACCGGACGCCACCCGGGCCAGAGGACGGACCGGCTCCCCGGGGTTGGCGCCGAAGAGGAACTCGACCTCGTCCGCGCCGTCCGCCCGGAGCACGTCGCCGGGCGCGAGCTGGACCGTGAACGCCGCGCGCGGCAGCGCCAGCCGGCCGAGCTCCAGGGTGACGGCGCGCTCGAGCTGGCGGGCCGCGCGCTCGCGCTCCCTCCGGAGCGCCCGGGCCGACTCCCAGGCCCGCGCCTCGGCGGCCGCGCGCTCGGCCTCCAGCGCGGCCATGCGCTCCCGGCGCCCCTCCAGCCGCGCGCACTCGATGCGCAGCGCCTCGAGGCGGGCGGGGAGCCCGGGCACGTCGGTGCCGTGCTTGCGCGCGAGGCGCCGGAGCGCGTCCAGCCGCTCCTCCACCACCGCCAGTCGCTCCGGATCGGCCTCCAGCCCGTCGAGGTAGCGGTGGAGGCTCCGCACCGCGTCGTCGAGCGCCGCGGCCGCCGAGACCACGGACGAGGCGGACTCGCCGAGGTCGGGATCGGTCCGGGCCGCCTCCTCGAGCATCCGGGCGGCCCGCGCGGCCACGGTGCACACCCCGGCGTCATCCCCGCCGAGCATCGCCTCGGACTCGAGGGCCGCCGCCCGCAGCCGCTCCACCCCGGCGAGCCGCCTCCGCTCGGCCTCGAGCGCAGGCTCCTCGCCGGGCGCCGGAGCGAGCCGCTCGAGCTCGTCGAGCTGGAAGCGGGCGAACTCCGCGCGGGCCTCCTGCGCCGCGGCGTCCCCGCCCAGCGACTGCCGCTCGGCCTCCAGCGCCACCAGCGGCGCGTGCGCGGCGCGGTAGGCTTCCAGCGCGGGGAGCACGCCCTCCCACCGGTCCAGCGCCGCGCGGTGGGTGGCGGCCTCGAAGAGCCCGACGTGCGCGTGCTGGCCGGCGATGTCCAGCTCTCCACGCATGAGCTGGCCGAGGACCCCCACCGAGGCGAGGGCGCCGTTGACGTGAACCTTGCTCCGTCCGGCCCGGCCGACGACCCGCCTGAGCACCACCTCGTCCCCGTGGTCCGGGAGCCCCAGCGCCTCCAGCCGGAGCGCGAGCCCCGGCGTGCGCTGGAAGACGGCCTCGACCACCGCCTCCTCGGCGCCGGAGCGCACGCATTCGGCGTCCGCCCGGGTGCCGAGGAGAAGCCCGAGCGCGTCCACGAGGATGCTCTTCCCGGCGCCCGTCTCCCCCGTCAGCACGGTCAGCCCCGGCCCGAAGGCGACCTCGACCTCTTCCACCACCGTGAAGCTCTCGATGCGTAGCGCGAGCAACATGCGGGCACTGAACCTCCGTTCCGTACCGAACGGTACCCCGACCCGCCGACACTGTACAGACATTCAGGTCCGCCGAGGGCAAACCCACCGCGCCCGCGCGTGCGCCCCGGGAGGCGCTTTCAGTCCTGGGCGAAGAGCGTCTCGATGTCCTGCTCGGTGAGCTTCTCGGAGAGCCCGCCGCCCGGGCCGAGGATGCCCTGGGCCAGCGCCCGCTTCCGCTGCTGCAGCGCGAGGATCTTCTCCTCCACCGTGCCGCGGGTGATGAGCTTGTAGGAGATGACCGCCCGCGTCTGGCCGATGCGGTGCGTCCGGTCGGTGGCCTGGTCCTCCACCGCCGGGTTCCACCATGGATCGTAGTGGAGGACGTAGTCCGCGGCGGTCAGGTTCAGCCCCGTCCCGCCCGCCTTCAGGCTGATGAAGAAGATGGGCGGCCCGTCCTCCTTGTTGAACGCGTCCACCCGCGCCATCCGGTCCCTGGTCCGGCCGTCCAGCGAGAGGAACGAGATCCCCCGTGCCTGGGCGTGCGCCTCGAGCAGCCGGAGCATCTCGGTGAACTGGCTGAAGACCAGCGCCCGGTGCCCCTCCGCGAGGAGGTCGTCCACCAGCTCGTCGAACCGCTCCAGCTTCGCCGAGGGCGGCAGGGCCGCGGTGCCCGGCAGCTTGAGCAGCCGCGGGTCGTTGCACACCTGCCGGAGCCGGAGCAGCGCGGCGAGGATGGACACCCGGGCCCGCTTGAAGCCGACCTTCTGGATGCTCTCCTGCACCTTGGCCCGGCTCTCCTCGAGCACCTCGCGGTAGAGCGCGGCCTGCGCGGGCTCCATCTCGCAGTAGGCCACCGTCTCGGTCTTCGGCGGAAGGTCCTTCGCCACCTCGGTCTTGAGCCGCCGGAGCAGGAAGGGCTGCACCCGCCGCCGGAGCCGCTCGCGCGCGCCCAGGTCGGCGGCCACCTCGATCGGCTGCTCGTACCGCTCGGCGAAGTCCTCCTCGGCGCCGAGGAAGCCCGGCATCAGGAAGTCGAAGATGCTCCACAGCTCCGAGAGCCGGTTCTCCAGCGGAGTGCCGGTGAGCGCCAGCCGGTGGTCGGCGGGGAGCGCCTTGCAGGCCTGGGCCGTGGCCGAACCCGCGTTCTTGATGTTCTGGGCCTCGTCCAGGAGCACGTAGCGCCAGCGGGTCTTCGACAGCTCGTCCCGGTCCCGCCGGGCCAGCGCGTAGGAGGTCAACACCAGGTCTGCGCCGGCGAGGTCCTCCACCCGCTCGCGACGGTCCTGCCCGTGCCACACCGCGACGCGCAGCCCCGGGGTGAAGCGCTCGGCCTCGCGCTGCCAGTTGGGGAGCACGCTGGTCGGGGCGACCACCAGCGACGGCCCGGGCCCGTCGACGTTCCGCGCCTGCTGGAGCAGCGCCAGCGCCTGCACCGTCTTCCCGAGCCCCATGTCGTCGGCGAGGATGCCGCCGAGGCCGTGCCGGTGGAGGAACCACAGCCAGGAGAGGCCGTCCTCCTGGTAGTGCCGGAGCGTGGCGGTGAGGCCCTCGGGCGGGGGCACCGCGGGGATGCGCGACAGCTCCTTGAACTCGGCGATGGCAGAGCGGGCGCGGGCCTCGAACCGGGCGCCCTCGCCGAGCGCAGTCAGCGCATCGAGCGCGCCGGCCTGGTACGGCGGCAGCTCCGTCCGCTCCTTCCCGGGCAGCGCGCCGGCCTCCTCGAGCAGGTCCGCGGCCCGGGTCAGCTCCTCGCGGTCCGCCTCGGCGTAGCTGCCGTCCGGGAGCGGGATGAAGCGCCGTCCGGAGCGGAGCCACAGGCGCACCGCGCCGAGGTCCACCATCTGCTCCTCGGCCTCGAAGCGCGCATCCAGCTCGAACCAGCCGTTGTTCCCGGTGGCGACGCGCACCCTGGGGCGGAGCTTCTTCCGCATCCGGACCTTGGGGGCCCTGGCGAGGAAGCGCTCCCAGTCCGCGGGGAGCGAGGAGAGCCCGGTGCTCCAGAACGTCACCGCGGCGTCCCCGGTGGCCTCGTAGACGCTGCCCTGCGGGTCGTACTTGAACCCCAGGCCGAGCAGCGCCTGGCCCGCCTCGCGCTCGGCGGCCTCCTGGCGGCGGTACAGCGTCCGGCCCTGGCCCCCGGGCGCGGCCGCGTATCCGAGGTGGATGGCCGTGGGCGAGACCGGAACCGTCGCCGTGCCGTAGCGCGCGGCGAGCTGGGCCCGCGCCTCCTCCGCCGAGCCCTCCAGGGTGAGGAGGAAGACGGGGCGGCTGTCCTCCACCACGTCCAGACCGTCCGCCCGGAGACGCAGGTCGATGCGCGGCAGGTGCGCGGCGAAGAAGGACAGCACGCGCTCCACCTGGGCCGCGGGGAAGGACATGCTCGGCTCGCGCATCCACGCCCGCCACATCCGCGCGGGGAGGTCGGGCTCCAGCGCGTGGGCGGTCTGCCCCTCGAGGAGCACCGTGCTCCTCCGGCCGATGAGGAGCAGCGAGGTGTCGAACCCGGTCGTCCGGCCGTCGGGGAGCTGGAACTCGATCTTCGCCCGCGCCCCGGCAGGCGTCGACGAGAAGTGGATCTGCGGACGCGCCGGCTCGGCCGAGAACTGGAGCGGCGTCCCCCGGTAGACCACCCGCCGCGAGCGAAGGAGCGGAAGGAGGTCGGCGACGTCGTCGTCGGTGAGGATGAACTTGCCGTCGAACCGGCTCTCGTGGCGGGCGAGCTCGCCGAAGACCAGCTCGTCGGCCGGGGACAGCCGGGTGCCACCCGAGAGGAAGCGCTTGACCGACAGCGGACCGCCGTCCTTGCCGTCCCGCCGGCGCACGTCGAACAGCCAGGAGCGCCCCGAGGCGCGGGGGTGGGCCGGCGCGAGCCGGTAGACGAACGCCGGCTCGCCCGCCGCGGACACCCCGAGCCACGACTCGAGCTTGGCCAGCGCCGGCAGCGGCACGACCTCGGCGGGGCGGGCGGCATCGGCTGGACGGGGCGGCCCGAGTCCAGCCGCGCGGTCGGCATAGGCCAGGGCCACCGCGTGCTTGCAGTGCGGGCCGTACTCGCCCCAGGCCGGACAGCTGCACCGCGACCTGACCGTGTGGTCCGGGTTCAGGCCGACCTCCACCTGGTAGACCTCGCCCGAGCTCCCGGCGACCTCGCCGCGGCGCAGGCCATCGGCGTCGTCGGACCACCGCCTCACCCGGCCCTCGCGGGCGACGTCCCGTCCCTTCTTGAAGCTGGTGGGCTGCACCTCCGCGCGGAGCGCGTCGATCAGCGCGAGGGGGTTGCGCGCGGCTGCTTGGTCAGGCTCGGGAAGAGGATCCACGGCGAACCTCCAGGGCTAACACGAACCGCGCGCGCTCGCCGTGTCATCCGTGTCGCAGTGCGACCCGAGCCCGCGGGCCTTGCCCCCCGCCACTGGAGTCCAGTAACAGGCGCGCTCCGAATGCCCTTCGCGGCCGCCGAGCGCCCGGTCCGGTTCGTGGCCCTGGCCTGGACCAGCGGGCTCCTGGCCGTCCTCACGGGCGCCCGGCTCCTGGTCGAGGCGCTGACCCGGACGCGGCTCCTCCTCGACCACCCCTCGGGAGCGTGGGCGACGCTGGCGGACGACATCCTCCACGGCACCTTCTACCGCCCGGTCGAGTCGCCCCTGGGCTGGGGAGGCACGCGCTACCCGCCGGTGTACCCGCTGCTCTACGCCGGCGTGGCCCGGGTGGTCGGGTCGCTGCCCACCGCGGCCGAGCTGCTCGAGCTGCTCGCGCTGGCGGCCCTGGTGGGGTGCACCTTCCTTCTGCTCGAGCGGCTGGGCGTGCGGCGGCGGCTCGCGGTCCCCGGCGCGGCGATGGTCCTGGCGCTGGTCCCGGTGCAGGCCCTGCTCGGGCTCGGGAAGGCGGACCTCCTGGCCTCGGCCTTCGCCATCGCGGGGCTCCTGATCGCCTCGCGCGAGGGCGGCCGCCGGGCCGACGTCCTGATCGCCCTCCTCTTCTGCCTCGCGGTGCTCACCAAGTGGACCGTCCTGGGCTCGATGCTGGGGTGGGTGACCCACGCCTGGATCCACGGCCGGCGCCGCGTCGCCGCGGAGCGGGCAGCGCTGTTCGGCGGGTTGCTCGCGGCCGGCACGCTTGGAGCCCAGCTGGCGAGCGGCGGCCAGATGCTGCTCCAGCTCCGCGCCTGCGCCACCGGCGGCGGGGACACCGAGCAGCTGCTCACGGCGCCGCTGAAGCTCCTCCTGAACTCGGACCCGGCCGACCTCCTGCTGGTCATCCTCGCCTGCGGCGTCCTCGCGGCCGCCCCCCGGGGGACCTGGCGCTCGCTGCCCGTCCTGGCCTTCGTCTGGACGGGGCTCTGCCTGCTGGCCACCTTCACCTCCGCCGGCATCGCCGGGAATCACCTGCTGGACCTCACGGTGCTGGCGCTGGTCGTCCTCCTCGCGGGGGTCGAGCGCGGGGTGGTGCCGCTCCGGTTCGCGGCGGTCGTCCTCCCGCTCTACACCGTCGTCACCGTCAGCCGGTTCTCCCCGGAGGTCGTCGAGGGTCTCCAGACGCCCCGGCCCGCCGAGCTGCTCGGGGCGCTGGGCGCAAGGTCGGAGGGGCCGCTCCTCGCGGAGAACCCATGGGTCCCGCTCCTGGCCGGAGAGCGGCCGGTGCTCGCCGACCCGTTCGCCTTCCGCATCCTCGCGCTTGGCCGCCCGGAGCTGATGCAGCACCTCACCCGCGACCTGGACGCCCACCGGTTCCGCGCGGTCGTGCTCCGCTGGCCCGCGGACCATCCCGACGGGCGCGCGTGGTACGCGGGAACGCACTTCGGCCCCGGGTTCGTGGACGCGCTGAGCCGCTCGTACGTGCGCGTGGCGAGCTTCCGGACCAAGCCGAGGCCGTACTGGACCCACGACGTGTGGCGGCCGGCTCCGGACCGCTAGAGCTTCAGCGCGAGGAACGCCGCTCCGACCAGGTAGATGGCCACGGAGAGCCCGAGCGCCGTCCCGATGGCGGGCGGCCGCCACCGGGCGAGCCCCATGCCGGTGAGCAGGAGGAGGGGCACGGTGAAGTCGAGCGTGTAGCGCGGCCCCCACTGCACGTATCCCGTCCCCATCACCAGAAAGATGGGGATGGCGGTGAACACGATGGAGGCGACCAGCGCTCGCACCGAGCCGCGTGGTCCGCCCCGCGCCCAGAAGGCGGCGAGGAAGACCGGTGTCATCCAGAAGAGGCCGCCGCCCTGGAGGCTCTCGAGGCCGGGGACGAGCGGATAGGTGAGCAGCTCGTAGAAGACGTTGCGCGGCAGGTAATGGAGGCTGAACGCGCCGTACCGGGCGAAGTCGTCGACGAAGACGCCGCCCATCCGATGGAAGCGGAGCCCGGTCTCGAGCAGGGAGCCGAAGCGCGCGACGTCGTACGCGCCGAGCAGGGCCACCGCGGCGAGGACCGGGAGCGCCATCGCCGCGAGGACGCCCAGGCGCCTCCTCCCGGTCGGCTCCTTCGAGAGCAGCGCCCAGACGGGCCAGACCCCGGCGACGACGAGGTGGGGCCGGGTGGCGAGGGCGGCCGAGAGCGCGAGGCCCGCCGCGAGCGCGCCAGCTGGCCCGCGCAGGCGGATGGCCGCGAGGTAGGCCAGCCCGAGCGCGGCGAAGCCGATGAGCTGGCCGGTGAACCAGACCCGCCCGAACGGAGCGAGCGTGAGGTGCACCGACCCGAAGGCGAAGCAGGTGACGAGCGCCCCGCGCCGGACCCGGTCGAGGCGGACCCGGCGCCCGGCCACCGCGGCGCGGAGGAGCACCGCCACCAGCGCCACGTCCAGCGCTCCGAGGAGGACGGTGAAGGCCACGTCGCTGAACCGCACCCCCCACACCGCGACGAAGGGCACGAGCAACAGCGCCGGGAACGGGCCCCAGTACAGGTGCAGCTTCCCCTCGAAGACGCTCAGGTCGTGGGTGTCCGGCGGGGTGAGCCTCAGGCTGGTCTGCCCGTGGAGGAACGCGTCGGCGAGGTACTGGTAGTACGGGAACGGCGAGACCCCGCCCGGGTCGCCATGCCAGAGCGCGAAGGCGGCGTAGACGACCAGCGCGGCGCCCGCGGCCACCAGCGGGCGGTCGGCGAGCGCGAGCACCGCCCACGGGCGCCCGTGCCAGCGCGCGCTCGAGAGCGCGGCCGTGGCGCCGGCGGACGTCTCCGGGACGAGCGTGCCTCGAGCCGCCGGAGCACCGGGCGAGCCGGCCGGCTCGCTCATGCTCCCCCCTTGACGTAGAGCACCAGCGGGCCCTGGACGAACACCCGCCGGAAGCTCGGCGGGACCAGCTCCGCGAACCCCGGCTGCTCGTCCCAGGTGAGCAGGTGGTCGAACCGTGGCTCGGCGATGGCCCAGAAGCGGCGCCAGCGCTCCTCCCAGAGCCGGCGGCACTCCTCCGGCGGGCGCTCCCGGCCCTCGCACACCGCCTCGGGCGTGCGGTTGGCCATCGCCATGACGTCGATGGCCGGCGGGAGCAGCTCGGGCGGAGCCCAGCGCACGTAGGTGAGCGGGTACGAGCGCTCCACCGCGAAGAGGAGCGGCGCCGTGGTCCGGCGGGCGAGCACGTAGTGTCCCCAGGCGTGCTTCAGCGGTTCGGTGAACACCGCGCTCCCGTGCTGCTCGAACACCAGCGGCAGCAGGCGCGCACCCTCCGCCACGTGGGGAATGGCGGCGCAGAACTCCTGCCGATCGCGCTCGAGCCGCCGGTAGTCCACCACCATCCCCAGGGCATAGAGCGCCGCTGCCCCGGCGAGACCGCGGACGAGGCCAGAGGGCATCGGCGCCGGCGCGCGGAGCAGCAGCCCCGCCCAGAGGAAGGGGATCATCCGCGCGTTGAACAGCCCCCAGTTGCTCTGCGAGGCCGGCAGCGCGAGGTAGAGGACGAGGAGCACCGCCATCGCCGGCCAGCGGAAGTAGGGTACCGGGCGCATCCGCTCGCGCCAGGCGGCGACCAGCAGCACGGCGGCAGGGAGCATCGCCGACGCCTCGAGCCAGCCGAACCCGCCCGGGCCGTGCGTCCAGAGCTGCGCCAGGGTGTCGAGCGGCGAGGAGTAGTGGACGCCGGCATCGAGCAGCGGCGGGCGCGCCTCGGGCTTGAGCCAGTGCACGGCGGCGGTGGCCAGCGAGAGGAGCAACGCCGGCACGAGGGGCCCGAGCGCCCGGAGCAGACGCCGTGGCCAGGTGCGCCAGGGTGCGGCGAGCAGCACCTCGAGGCCGACCAGCCCCGTGGCCACGGTGATCGGGAACGGGTGCGCGTACCAGGCGCCGACGCCCAGGGCTCCGAGCCCGAGCGCCTTCGCCGCCCCGGGCGCACGCTCGAGGCGGTGGGCGAGCGCCAGCGCCCCGAGCGCCCCGGCCGTCCCCACCGAGAAGTTGAGCAGGCCCACCGGAACGAAGAGCCCGTGCACCAGCGGCCAGCCGAGGAGGGCCACCGAGGGGAGGCGCTCGGGTCCGGCGAGGCTCCAGCCGAGCCAGGCCAGCGCCGCCGCCATCGCCGCGAGGGTACAGCCGACGAAGAGGCGCGCGGCGCCGACGAGCCCGAGAGGGCCGCCGAGCAGGTGGAACCACAGCGCAAGCAGCGCGTTGGAGCGGAGGAAGCCGTTGGCCTGGAGGTCCGGGTAGTCGGCGAGGTGCTCGGTGATGAACGCGCTCGCCAGATGGTTGGGGAGGTCCTGGAGCGGCGGCACGGTGCCGAGCAGAAGCGGCGCGGCGGCGACCGCGAAGAGGGCGAGGGCGGCCCGGCCCGGGCGGCCGAACCAGCGCTGGGGCCAGCCGTCCTGGCTCATCGGGCGATGGACGTAGGACCGCGGTCCCGCTCGCTGGCCACGCCGTCCGAGATCTCCTCGGCGACGATGTAGAGGGGCCGGCGCTTCACCTGCTCGTAGATGCGTCCCACGTACGAGCCCACGATTCCAAGGAGCAGGAACTGGGCGGCGGCGATGAGCGTGACCACGATGATCAGCGAGGTCCAGCCCTGGATGGTCACGTGCCGGATGAAGTGCTCCTCCAGCGCCCACGCCGCCACCGCGAGGGAGAACACCCCGACCACCAGGCCCAGGTAGGTCGCCAGCCGCAGCGGCAAGGTGCTGAACGAGGTGATGCCGTCCATGGCGAAGCCGGCCATCTTCCCCACCGAGAACTTGGTCACCCCTGCGCCCCGCTCGGGCCGGTCGTACTCCACCACGGTCTGGCGGAAGCCCACCCAGGCCACCAGCCCGCGGAGGAACCGGTGCGTCTCCTCGAGGCCTCGCATCGCCAGCACCACCCGGCGGGACATCAGGCGAAAGTCGCCCGCGTCCTGCACGGTGGGGATGGGCGCGATGGAGGCGAAGAGCCGGTAGAAGAGGCCGGCGGTGAAGGACTTGAATGCCGAGTCGTGCTCGCGGCGGCGTCGACGGGCGTGCACCACGTCGAAGCCCTCGCGCCAGCGGGCGACGAGCTGCTCCACCACCTCCGGCGGGTCCTGGAGATCGGCGTCCATCACCACCACCGCCTCACCGAGCGCGTGGTCGAGCCCGGCGGTGATGGCCGGCTGGTGCCCGAAGTTGCGCGAGAGGCTCAGGATGCGGAGCCGCGGGTCGGCGCGGACGGCGTCCTTCAGCAGCGGCAGCGTCCGGTCCGCCGAACCGTCGTCGATGAAGATGACCTCGGTCGGGAGCGTGAGCCGGTCGAGGAGCACGCGCAGGCGCTCGAGCAGTGCGGGGAGGACCTCCTCCTCGTTGAACACCGGAAGGACCAGCGACAGGGTCGGAGCCACTACCTCTCCCCCCAGTGAAGCTTCTGCCGGAGGATGCCGAAGTAGTCGATGTTGGGGTTGCCCACCAGCACCGTCCGGTGCGGCGAGCGCCAGACCTCGAGCCGATCGCCCCGCTGGAGCGGGTGTCCCGCCTGCCCGTCGAGCGTGAGGTAGATGTCGGCGACCTCGGAGGGGAGCACCACGTTCACCACCTGGTCCCCGGGGACGACGAACGGCCGCTGGGTCAGGGCGTGGGGACAGATGGGCGCCACCACCGCGCACTCGAGCGCGGGGTGGAGGATGGGGCCGCCGGCGGCGAGCGCGTAGGCGGTCGAGCCGGTGGGCGTGGCGATGATGACGCCGTCGGACTTGAAGGTGGTCATGAACTGCCCGTCGAGGCTGACCTCGTGGTCGGCGATGCGGGCCAGGGCACCCTTGTTGATGACCACGTCGTTGAGGACCTCGTCCTCGATGACGACCTTGCCCCCGCGGTGGAGCCGGCAGGCCAGCTTCATGCGGGTGTGGAGGCGGGCCTTGCCGGCGAGCGCCTCCGCGAGCCGGGGGAAGAGCTCGGTGCGCGGAATCTCGGTCAGGAAGCCGAGCGAGCCGAGGTTCACCCCGAGGATGGGCACCGCGCGCCCACGCACCATCCGGGCGGCGTGGATGAGGGTGCCATCGCCGCCGAGGACGAGGACCAGCTCGGCCCGGCGCCCCATCTCCTCTCGCGGGGTGGCCGGCCAGCCGGTGGCCGCGGCGAGCTCGGGGTCGACGAGCAGCTCCAGCTCGGGGAACCGGGCACGCACCTCGCGCGCGAGCGCCACCGCCTCGGCGCTCCCCCGCTTCACCACCACGGCGACCGTCTTCACCTTGGGCCGAAGCTCTTACTACAAGGAGGGTCCAACCATGGACCTGTTCGCCCAGGCCGCAGAGCGGGAGGCGGCTGCGCAAGGGCCGCTCGCCGAGCGGATGCGCCCCGCCACGCTCGCGGAGATCCTGGGGCAGGAGCACCTGACCGGGCCGGGGCGGCTGCTCCGCCGGGCGGTGGAGGGAGGCGCGCTGCCCTCGCTCATCCTCTGGGGACCTCCGGGGACGGGGAAGACCACGCTGGCCCGGCTCCTGGCGGGGGCCACCAAGGCGGCGTTCGTCCAGATGTCCGCGGTGGCGGCGGGGGTGAAGGACATCCGGGAGGCGGTGGCCCAGGCCGAGGAGCGGGCACGGCTGCACGGCCAGCGGACGGTGCTCTTCCTGGACGAAATCCACCGCTTCAACAAGGCGCAGCAGGACGCGCTCCTCCCCCACGTGGAGAAGGGGACGCTCACCCTTCTCGGGGCCACCACCGAGAACCCGAGCTTCGAGGTGAACGCCGCGCTCCTCAGCCGCACGCGGGTGGTGACGCTCCGGCCGCTCGAGGAGGACGAGATCCTCGAGCTGCTCCAGCGCGCGCTGGTGGCGCCGCAGGGGCTCGGCGGCAAGGTCGAGGCCGACGAGGAGGCGCTCCGGTTCCTCGCCCGGACGGCGGGTGGGGACGCGCGGCGGGCGCTGACCGCGCTCGAGGGCGCGGCGTCGGGCGGCGAGCGCATCACGGTGGCCGTGGCCGAGGAGGCGCTCCAGCGGAAGGTGCTGCTCTATGACAAGGCGGGGGACGAGCACTACGCGGTCATCTCGGCCTTCATCAAGTCGATGCGCGGCTCGGACCCCGACGCCGCGCTGTACTGGATGACCCGGATGCTCGAGGCCGGGGAGGATCCGCGGTTCGTGCTCCGGCGGATGGTGATCTTCGCCTCGGAGGACGTGGGAAACGCCGACCCGCAGGCGCTCGTGGTGGCGGTCTCGGCGCTGCAGGCGTTCGAGCTGATGGGGCTGCCGGAGGGGACGCTGCCCCTGACGCAAGCGGTGACGTACCTGTCGCTCGCGCCGAAATCGAACGCGGTGATCACCGCGTACGGGAAGGCCAAGGAGACGGTGCAGGAGACGGGGACGTTGCCCGTGCCGCCCCATCTGCGGCCGGCGTCGACGCCCCTGATGAAGAAGATGGGCTTCGGGAGCGCGTACCGGTATCCGCACGACTTCGAGGGGCACTGGGTGAGGCAGCAGTACCTTCCCGACGCCCTGGTGGGCCGGCGGTTCTACGAGCCGAGTGACAGCGGTGCCGAGGCCGAGCTCCGGCGGCGGCTGGAGGCGCTCCGGGCCAGAGAGGCCGAGGAGCACGAGCCCGGCACCGGTGGCTAGCGGCGGCGTAGGGGCCTCACCGGCCCGGCGCGCGCCGATCATCGACGGAGACGACCCCTCCACCGCCGATCAGGCGGGGGGAGCGCGCGCTCGAGGCGCTCCAGCGCCCACTGGTTCCCGGCGACCCAGGAGCGTTGGGCGTCCGCGCGTTCCTTCCAGCGCGCGAGCGCCCGGGCCGCGTCGCCCGGCACGCCTTCCACGAGGAACACGGCGGCGAGGGCGAGGTCTGCGTACCCGCCTCCATCATGGGAGGGTGCCGCGAGGCGGCGAGCTCGGCGCGCGCGCCGAGTGCGTCGCCCCCCAGGTTCACGACGGCCAGCACGGCATTGCCGAGCGCGCCGGCGAGCAGGAACGAAGGCTCCGTACGCCCCGATGCCCCAGAAGAGGAGCAGGATGACCAGGACGCGCAGCATCGGGTCGGAAGGCCGGACCGGCGTCAGCGCGCGGACGAGGACCCTGCCGAAGCCCCAGCCCCCGAGCATGAAGACGATCCCGAGAGAGACCAGCGCGAGGCGCCCCCTCGCGCAGTGGATCACACGCGCACCGGTGCTCACAGGGCCGCTCACTGTTTCCCACGCCCGCTTCGAGAAACATCTTGGAACGGTCCGGCCGGGGGGAGGTTGCGAGGTCGTCGGGAGCGTTCCATCCGGTTTCCGATTCGCGGAGCGAGTCGCAATTCCAGCGTGTGCACCCGCACTGTTTAAGCGCTCGGCTCCCGCCCCTCGTGGAGAACGCCCGCGTCGTCCCGGAACGGCCGGGCCCGAGTTGCCCCCGCGTCGTGCGAACATCCTCAGCCCACCGGGCGCCGACCCGACGGCTCCTCGCGCGTTCGCGCACGCGCCGCTCGCGGTCCCGAGGCAGGTCCGCAGCTCCCCACCGGCGGCCGTCCATGGACGGTCCGGAAACTCGGACCTGGGGTCCGCAACGGTGTTCAGACCCGGCGGAAATGACTCGCGGACGCGCCCTGGGAAACTCGATGGAACGCGCCGGGCAACCTTGCGACCTCTCTCCCAGGGGACCGTTCCAAATTGTTTCCCGAAGGCCGCATGGTTCACCGGCGAGCGCCGCGCGCGCTTCTTGCTCGCGTGTGCTGCGTGGACCGGGAGACGGACGCCCTCGTGGCCGCGCTCGACGAGCTGCGGCTCCGGTGCATCCCGGTGCCCGAGGCCGTCCGCGCCGTCCCGTGGAGGCGCGTCTTCCCGGAGGAGACGGTGTCGCTGCACGTCGTGCTCGAGGGGGGCTGCCTGATCGATTCCGGGGTGCGGCTGTGGCGGTACCGTCTCGACCCGGGCGAGGTGCTGGTCGTGAACCGGGGCGTTCCGGGTGCCCTGCGCGCGACCTGCGAGACCGACCCACCCGAGGTGCTGTCCGCCTGCGTCCACCTCGAGGCGCCGCACGGGCACCCGATGCTCGACGCGTTCCCGGCGCTCATCCGCGCGAGCGCACGACGGATCCCCCGGTCCTTCGCCCCGTCGATTCACGCGCTGAGGGAGGAGCTGGCGATCCCCACGCTCGGCGGAGACGTCGTCGCCGGCCGTCTCTGCGAGGTGCTGTTCGTCCAGGCTCTCCGTACCCACGTCACCGACGATCTCTGCTGGACCGACGAGGGCTGGTTCAGGATGCTCGCCGATCCGCTCCTCCGCGAGCAGCTCGCCCGGGCGAGCCGACCCGGAACGACCGTGGCCTCCTTCGCGAGCGTCCTGGGCCGGTCGCGCCAGCGGACACGCGCTCGCTTCGCGCAGTTCGGCGGCACCACGCCTTCCACCTTCCTCCGCCAGGCGCGGGTCCGCCGGGCGGCGGAGCTCCTGCGGCAGGGCGAGAGCGACCTCGCCCGCATCGCGGCGGTCACCGGGTTCGGCAGTCGCCAGGCGCTGTGTCGCGCGTTTCGCCGCGAGATCGGAGTGTCACCCGCTGCCGAGTGGCGAGCCACGCACCACCGGCCGTTCCCCCGGCGAAGCGGGCAGACGACGCCGCGCGAAGGGGCTGCCGGCGGCCTCTCAGCCGGAGACCGGCCGGACCCGGCCGAGCCGGAGTGACAGCGGCCAGCGGATGAGCCGCGCGGCGGCCGGATCCCCCCAGGCCGCGCGGAGCTCCTGCCCGAAGCGCTCGAGCTCGTCGCCCCGGCCGGCCTTCCTGAGCGACTGCACCGCGGACCATGTCCCCACGTACCCGAGCAGCTGCTCGGCATCCCATCGGTGCTCCAGCGCCAGCGCCGGCGCCTCCACCGGCTCGAACGGGAACGGCAGCGACCGGTAGCCCTCCTCGACCAGGCGCCGCTCCGGCGGCCAGTGCCCGTCGAGCGTCTCCCAGTAGAAGCGCTCGACCAGGCGCTCGACCTCGGGGTCCACCTCCATCACCGCGTAGGTGACCAGCGCCACCAGCCCGCCCGGCCGCGCGACCCTCCGCACCTCGCGGTAGTAGGCGTCGAGGTCGAACCAGTGCGCGGCCTGCGCCGCGACCGCGCAGTCCACACTCCCGTCGGGAAGCCCGCTCTCCTCGGCCGGCGCCACCGCATACCGGACCCGCGGGTGCGGCGTCGCCGCGGCGATCTGCGCCGCGCTGGCGTCGGTGGCCAGCACCACCTCGAACACCTCGCCCAGCACCACCGAGAGCTGCCCGGAGCCGCACCCCGCGTCCCAGGCACGACCGCGCCCCGGCGAGCGCGCGGCGAGCGCCTCGGCGACCGCGCGCGAATACACCGGCCGGTGCGCCGCATACCCGCCCGCGGTGGCCGAGAAGTGGTCCTTGAAGGTCACAGGTCGCGCTCCCAGGTCTCCGCCACCTGGTTTCCTGACGCAAGCTTCTCGTCGGCCGGGAGCTCCCCCGGGGCTCAGCGGTCCGGCCGCACCGTGACCGCGAGCTCTCCGCGGGGCACCGACGGGTCGACCAGCGTCGCCGCGTCCCCGTGCACCTCGATGGCGAGCGCGTCTCCGGCGCCGAGCCCCGCTCCGAGCTCCGCGGCCACCGGCCAGCGCCCTCGGTCGGCGCGGAAGAGGTCGGCCTCGAGGGCTCCCCGGAGCAGGTGCAGCTGGGCACGGGCCCGCGCATCCGACCGGCCAGCCCGGCCGAGCTGGGGGAGCGCAAACGCCGCCTGCGGGTTGAGCCACGGCCGCTCGCCCGCGGCGAGGACGTCCAGCCGGTCGGCCCGCGCGGGCATCGGCAGGCCCGCCGCCTCCACCGCCGCGGCCAGCCGCGCGTCGATCCGGTGCCACGCATCCCCCAGCGCCAGGGTGAAGCGCCAGTCGGTCGGCCGCGGCGAAGCGTTCTCCCGGGCCCAGCCGGCCACCCGGCCTGGCAGCGCGTCCGGCCCGCCGAGGTACGGCGCGAACGCCTGCGCGCGGACTCCGAGCGCGTACTCGCGGAGGACGGCGGCGAAGCTGGGCGTCCCCTCCTCCACCCTGGCCAGCGCCCCGGCCGCCCTGCGCTTCACCTCCACCGGGGCCACGTCGAGCGCCGCGGCGCAGGGCCGGAACGCCACCTCCTCCACGCCCAGCGCCGGGAGCCGGCCCGCCAGCCCGGTGCCCCAGGACGCGTCACGGACGAGCGCCTGGAGTTCCACGCAGACCCGGGCCGCTCCGGCCACGTCCCCCGTCGAGAGGAGCTGCCGGACGCGGAGCGCGCCGAGCTTCCCGGCATAGGGCAGCGTGGACCAGCCGCGGGGACGACCGGGCGGCGTCGCCACGTCCAGCGTCCCGAGCCCGGGCGGAGGGCCCGCCTCGGCGGCGTGGGTCGCCCCGAGGAGCGCCGCCAGCGGCCCGGCCGCGGCGTCGAGCTCGCGCCTGCACGAGGGCGTGAGCGCGTCGAAGGGTTGTTCCCCGTCCCGCACCGCCCGGCACAGCTCGACGTCCGCCGACGACGCCTCGAGCGCGGCGAGCGCGTCCCACGGCGCGGCCGCGCGCTCACCGAAGCTCCCGCGGTCCGGCGGCTCGACCTGCGCGGGCCGGGGGAAGCGCGCCGCGGCCCGGGCCTCGAGGTCTCGCCTCAGCGCCCGCGCCGGACCGGCCCGCGAGGTCCGCCAGATCGCCATGCCGATCAGCACGACCAGCGCGCCCGTCGCCAGCCAGAGTGCAATCCGCACCAGGAGCACACTGCCAGAGCCCGCCAGAAAAGCGAGGGCCCGCTCGACGCATGCCTTGCAGGCGCCGAGCAGGCCCTCTTTTGCCCCGTCAGGGACGTCACCCGGGGACGCTGTGCCCGGATGACGGCCCTCCGGTGGTTCCTTCTCAGGCGGTCATCGGCTCGGCCTTGGGCTTCGCCATCGGCTGCTGCAGCTGCCCGCGAGCGACCTCGTACTGCTTCAGCAGGCGGCGGAAGTTGCTCCGGTCCACCCCGGCGGCGCGGGCGGCGCTGGACACGTTGTGCCCGCTCTTCTCCAGCAGGGCCGAGAGGTACCGCCGCTCGAAGGCGCGCATCGCCAGCCGCTTGGCCTCGGCGTACGGCAGGTGGGCGAGGCTCAGCACCTCGACGTCCCCGCCGCCGCCCTGCGACTCGCGGAGCTGCTGCGGGAGGTCCTCCACGTCGATCACCTCGCGCGAGGTGAGCACCACCGCGCGCTCGATGACATTCTCCAGCTCGCGGACGTTGCCCATCCACCGGTGGCAGACCAGGGCCTCCATCGCCTGCGGCGCGATGCCGGTGACCTTCTTGACCATCTTCCCGGCGTACATCCGGAGGAAGTGGCCGGCCAGGAGCGGCACGTCCTCGGGACGGTCACGGAGCGGCGGCAGCGCGACGGTGATGACGTTCAGCCGGTAGAAGAGGTCCTCGCGGAACTTGCCCTGATCCTTGGCCCGGGCGAGGTCGACGTTGCTCGCGGCGATGACCCGGACGTCCACCTTGATGGTGTCGTTGGCCCCCACCCGCTTCACCTCGCCCTCCTGGAGGACGCGAAGCAGGCGGACCTGGGTCGCGGGCGGCACGTCGCCGATCTCGTCGAGGAAGATGGTCCCACCGTCGGCGGCCTCGAACAGGCCCTTCTTGTTCGCGGTGGCCCCGGTGAAGCTCCCCTTCACGTGGCCGAAGAGCTCGGACTCGAGCAGGGTGTCGGTCAGCGCCGAGCAGTTCACCGCGATGAACGGCTTGTCCTTCCGCGGGCTCCGGTAGTGGATGGCCCGGGCGACCAGCTCCTTGCCGGTGCCGCTCTCGCCCTGGATGAGGACGGTGGCCGAGGAGTAGCTGACGGTCTCCACCAGCTTGAACACCGCCCGCATCTGACCCGACTGGCCGATGAGGTCCTCGAACTGTCCCTTGACGCTGAGCTGCTCCTCCAGGACGCGGGTACGGTCCTTGAGCTGCTTCCGCTCCAGCGCCTTGGCGACGGTGAGGCTCACCTCGTCGATGTTGGAGAAGGGCTTGGTCAGGTAGTCGTAGGCGCCGGCCTTCACCGCCTCGACCGCCGTCTCCACCGTGGCGAAGGCGGTCATCATCACCACCTCCACGTCGGGCCGGGCCTGCTTGATGGCCCGGAGCAGGTCCATGCCAGACAGGTGCGGCATGCGGATGTCCAGCACCGCCACGTCGACCGTGGGGTCCTTGGAGGCGGCGAGGCCTTCCACCGCGTCGTCGATGGCAACGACCGTGTAGCTCTCTCGTTGAAGAATCTCGGTGACGGCGCGGAGAACGACCTTGTCGTCGTCCACGACCAGGATCTTGCCAGGGCGCTTGTTGCTCATCAGTTCCTCACAGATGGGAAAGACGTGGGTGGGATGGGGAGAAGGACGGTGAAGGTGGAGCCCTCGCCGGGAGCGCTCTGCACCTCGAAGCGGCCGCCGTGGTCCTGGACGATGCGGTAGGCGATCGCCAGACCGAGTCCGGTGCCCTCACCGGGCGGCTTGGTGGTGAACGACGGCTCGAAGATGCGCGGGAGCACCGAGGGCTCGATGCCCGTGCCGGTGTCGTGGACGCTGAAGAAGAGGTGGGTGTCCCGCCGGCCGGTGGTGACGGTCAGCGTGCCCCGCCCCTGCTCCAGGGCGTAGAGCCCGTTCTGGAGGAGGTTGAGCAGCACCTGACCCATCTGGCTCGTGTCCCCGATGACCGGCGGCAGGTCGGCCCCGGTCGCCACCTCGAGGGCGGCGTCGGGGACCTTCTTCAGCTGGGCCCGGAAGAGGAACGCCGCGTCGTCCACGCAGCGGTTGAGATCGAACGGACGCCGGTCGCCCTCCTGGGAGCGGCGGCTGAACTGGAGCAGGCTCTCCACGATGCGCTTGCAGCGCAGCGCCGACTCCTCGATCAGCTGCAGCGAGTCCAGGTCACCCTTGGCGCGGCCCGCGTCCCGCTTCATCAGCTGGGCGAAGGTGAGGATGCCCGCCAGCGGGTTGTTGATCTCGTGCGCCACGCCGCCGGCGAGCTGGCCCACCGCGGCCATCTTCTCCGTCTCGACCAGGCGCGCGGTCATCATCCGCTCGTCGGTCACGTCCCGGTAGGCACACACCGCCTGCCCCTCCTCCGCCATGGGGTAGACGTCGAGGACGTAGATTCTTCCCCGGTGCTGGATCTCCGCCCGGCCCTCCTTGCCGCTGGAGATGGCCGTCTTCATGGGACAGCCCGTGCACGGGGTGTCACGCCCGAAGAGGAACTGGTGGCAGGGGGGGTTCTGGCTCACGCCCTGGACCGGGCGCCCGGCGACCCGGGCGTAGGCCACGTTGGCCCGGCGGACGCTGTGGTCCGCGCCCCGTACCACCGCCAGCGGGAGATCCAGCGAGTCGAAGGAGAGCTCCCACTCGCGCTTGGCCACCACCAGGAGCCGGGTGCGCTGCTGCACGCGCTCCTCCAGCTCGGCGTTGAGCGCCCGGAGCTCCTCGTTCTGGGCCCGGGTGACGTCCTGGAGGCGGGCGTTCTCGGCCTGCACCGCGTACTGCTCGAAGGCGCTCTGGACGGTGAGGAGGAGCGCCGAGTCGTTCCAGGGCTTGGCGATGAAGCGGAAGATCTCGGAGCGGTTGATCGCCTCCTCGATGGCGCGCTGGTCGGCGTGCCCGGTGAGCATGATCCGCTGCGCCAGCGGGATGCGCTGCTTCACCTGGGCCAGGAAGTCCGCCCCGTTCATGCCGGGGAGCCGGAAATCCGAGATGACCACCTCGGGGGTGAACTGCTCGAGGACCTTGAGGCCCCGCTCCCCGTCCAGCGCGGTGCGGATCTCCCAGTCCCCGCTGCGGAGCACCCGACGGAGCGACTTGAGGATGTTCTCCTCGTCGTCCACCACCAGCAGCCGCCCCTGGGCGGGCGACAAATTGAGCGCAGGCTCCATCACGGGTCGTCCCTGTGGAAGCGAGGGATGTGCAACCGCTCGGCCACCGGGCCGGTCCGGGCAACCCTCTGGGATCAGGTCCGTTTCACCCGGTGCTGGCCGGCAGACCCGGGGTCACTTTACACCCACTAGGCATGCTTGTGGTCGCCAGTGACCCAGCCCTCCCAGACGAACGGCCGCTGCTCCAAGTCCCTGAGATCAGGAGGCCCCGGAGCTCCGCGGGAGCACGCCGACCCCCGGGTCCGCCAGGCAGACGCGGTTCCGACCCTCGCGCTTGGCCCGGGCCAGGCAGCCATCGGCGGCGCCGATCAGCTCCTCGGCGGTCTGCACGGCGACCGCCGGGTGGCTCCCCACGCCCACGCTCGCGGTGAGCAGCACCTCGGCCGCCGGCCCGGTCCGGAGCGCGGCGACGTCTCGCCGGATCCGCTCGGCCACGGTGAGGGCGCCGGCGAGGTGAGTCTGCGGAAGGATGCAGGCGAACTCGTCGCCGCCGGTGCGGGCGACGGTGTCGGTCTCGCGCACCGCGGCCAGGAGGCACTGCGCCACGGCCCGGAGCACCCCGTCGCCGACCAGGTGTCCGAACGAGTCATTGATGCCCCGGAACTGATCGAGGTCCACCAGCACCAGGGCGAGCGGGTTGTCGTACCGCTGCCCCCGACGGAACTCGTCCTCCAGCCGCAGGAGGAAGTACCGGCGGTTGTGCACCTCGGTGAGCGCGTCCACGACTGCGATCCGGTCCTCCGGGCCCTGGGTCATCGGACCCGCCGCTCGCCGGGACACCGCGGCGCGCCGCCGCAGCCGGGCCAGCAGCTCCTCGAGCCCGACGTTCGCGGGGAGCACGTCGTCCGCGCCGAGGTCCAGCAGCCGGGTCCGGGCCTCGGCGTCGTCCACCCCGAGGACCAGGACCGGGCGGCCCGCGTCGCGCTCCTTCGCCCGGAGTCGCGAGAGCAGACCGGCCACTCCCCACGGGGGGCACGGCTCGAGGACCACCAGCGCGTCCGGCTCGTCGGCAGTGGACGCGCGGTCCACCGCCTCTCCGTCCTGCAACCGGGTGCAGGTCCAGCCGGCCTGCTCGAGCCCGGCGGCGAGCGCGCTCCCCGGAGCGTCCTGCGCGGTGACGAGCCAGAGGTTCATTCGGGACAGGCCGGACAGGCTAGCAGACACGGGTGCCCGTGCCCCTGTTCGCCCCGGTCACCCGGGTGCCCGGAAACCCTCGGAAAGGAAAGTGGTTTACGCCCGTGGGGGCCCAGGGCTAGACCGATGCCCGGCCGCCCGTGGACCCCCGCAGCGCAGAGCCGTCCGAGCCGTCCCCGCCTTCCCCGCCGACCGAGCCACCCACGCTGACCCAGCGGGTGCGGCGATGGCTGGTGGGCCGACCCCGGAGCGTGGAGGACCCGGGCGTCTTCCACCATGTGTCGCTGGTGGCCTTCCTGGCGTGGGTGGGTCTCGGGGCCGACGGGCTGTCGTCCTCGTCCTACGGCCCCGAGGAGTCCTTCAAGGCGCTCGGCTCCCACGTGGCGCTCGCGCCCTTCCTGGCGCTCGCCACCGCCTTCACCGTGATCATCATCGCCGCCGCGTACCGGCGCATCATCGAGCACTTCCCGTTCGGCGGCGGCGGGTACGTCGTCGCCACCCGGCTGCTCGGGCCCACGGCCGGCGTCGTCTCCGGCAGCGCGCTGATGGTGGACTACGTCCTGACCATCACCACCTCGGTGGCGGGCGGGGCGGACGCGATCTTCAGCTTCGTCCCGCCGGCGCTGCACGGCTGGAAGCTCCCGGTGGAGTTCCTGGCCATCGGGATGCTGGTGGTGCTCAACCTGCGCGGGGTGCGCGAGTCGGTGACCGTGCTCGCGCCGATCTTCCTCGTCTTCCTGGTCACCCACGTCGTCCTCATCGGCGGCGCGGTGCTCAGTCGGGTGGACGAGGTGCACGTGGTCCGCGACCAGGTGCGGAGCGGGCTCTCGCAGGGGATGACGACCTTGGGCCTGGGCGGGATGCTCGCGCTCTTCCTCCGCGCCTACTCGATGGGGGCCGGCACGTACACCGGCATCGAGGCGGTGAGCAACGGGCTGCAGATCATGCGCGAGCCCAAGGTCGAGACGGCCCGGCGGACGATGGTGCTGATGGCGACCTCGCTCGCCCTCACCGCCGGCGGCATCACCCTGGCGTATCTCCTCCTGCACGTGACGCCCGTGACCGGGCAGACGATGAACGCGGTGCTCGCCGGCCGGTTCGCCGGCGCGTTCCATCTCGGAGGGCTGCCGGTCGGCGAGTGGTTCGTGTGGCTCACCCTTCTCTCGGAGGCGCTGCTCCTGTTCGTCGCCGCGCAGGCGGGCTTCCTCGACGGCCCGCGGGTGATGGCGAACATGGCGGTGGACAGCTGGGCCCCGCACCGCTTCGCGCAGCTCTCGGACCGGCTGACGATGCAGAACGGCGTGCTCCTGATGGGCGTCTCGTCGCTCCTGGCCCTGCTCTACACCCACGGCGACATCACCACCCTGGTCACGCTCTACGCGATCAACGTGTTCGTCACCTTCTCGCTGAGCCAGCTGGCGATGTGCCGCTTCTGGT
This sequence comes from uncultured delta proteobacterium, assembly GCA_963776345.1. GTDB lineage: Bacteria > Myxococcota > Myxococcia > Myxococcales > Myxococcaceae > RPRB01. Next base: position 267,975 of record CAVZMH010000013.1, read on the forward strand.
GGCGCGAGCGGCGGAGCCGGAAGGACTGGCGGCGCCAGGGCGCCATCCACGTGATCGGCCTGGTGCTCTGCCTCGGCATCCTGGTGGTGAACGTCTACGAGAAGTTCCGCGAGGGCGCCTGGGTCACCCTGGTGGTGACCGGCGCGGTGGTGGGGGTCTTCGTCTGGACCCGGCGGCACTACCGCCAGGTCCAGCAGAGCCTGCGGCGGCTCGACGCCATCCTCCCCGCGATGCCCAAGGCCAGCCAGCCCGTCCGGCCGCTGGAGCCGGCCAAGCCCACCGCCGCGCTGCTGGTGGGCAGCTACGCCGGGCTCGGGGTGCACTCGGTGCTCACCATCCAGCGGTTGTTCCCGAGCTACTTCCAGAACTTCGTCTTCCTCTCGGTGGGGGTCATCGACTCGGCGACCTTCAAGGACATCGCCGAGGTGGTGGAGGTGAAGGAGCGCACCCAGGCGGCGCTGGACGAGTACGTAGCGCTCGCGCAGGGGCTGGGGCTCGCGGCGACGGCCAGGATGGCGCTGGGGACCGAGGCGGTGGAGACCGCGACCCAGCTCTGCCGCGAGGTGGCCCGCGAGTTTCCCCGCGCCCTGTTCTTCGCCGGGAAGCTCGTGTTCCAGCAGGAGCACTGGTACCAGCGGCTGCTCCACAACGAGACCGCGTACCAGATCCAGCGCCGGCTGCAGTTCGCCGGGCTGAACGCGATGGTGCTCCCGGTCCGGCTGCTCGAGGGCGAGGCGGAGACGAAGACCGCGGCCTGAGCTCCGCCCCTAGCCCGCGACGGCGGTCGGGGCTGCCCGGGGCAGCGCGCCGATCGACGACAGGTACTGGTCGTACGCGCTCTCCACGGTGGTCATGTTCCGCTTGCATTTCCGGCGGAGCCAGAAGCCCAGGATGACCAGCGGCACCCCGATGACGGCACCGATCACCGTGAGGGAGATGAGCACTCCGCAGAAGATGGGAATCATCGACATCATCTTCAGCGGCCGGTACTGATCGAGCAGATCCTGCTTCGCTGCAAACAGGACATCGACGTCCTTCGAGTTGGTGGCCTTCAGCGCACCGATGACCTGCGGCGTGGTCGCCGTGGAGAGGGCAGCGTTCGGGTTTCCGGGCATGGGGGATCCTTTCGTCGCTCCATGCGCAAGACGGTTGCAAGAACCGTCAGCCGCCCTCAGCTCGCCGGGTGGAACCGCTCGCCCCGCTCGGCCATGCGCCGGAGCAGCGGCGCCGGCTCGAAGCGGAGGCCCTTGCGCTCGCGCCAGTGCTCGAGGCGGCGCAGCAGCTCGGCTGTGCCCATCGCGTCGGCGGCGCGGAACGGCCCGCCCCGGAACGGGGGGAAGCCGAGGCCGAACACCGCGCCGATGTCCCCGTCGCGGGCGTTCCGGAGGATGCCCTCCTCGAGGCAGCGGATGGCCTCGTTGAGGAAGAGGAGCACCGGGCGCTCGCGCAGCTCGTCCTCGGGGAACGGCACGCGGGTCGCGCCGCCCGGGAGCGCGGCGTACACGCTCGAGTCCACCGGCTTGCCCTTCACGTCGTAGCGGTAGAAGCCCTTCTTCGCCTTCCGGCCGAGCCGGCCCTCCTTCACCAGCGCGGCCATGGTCGCCGGGGGCGTCATCCGCTCGCCGAAGGCGTCGTGGAGCACGTGGCTCACCTTCTCGCCCACGTCGATGCCCACCTCGTCGAGCAGCTGGAACGGGCCCACCGGGAAGCCGTAGGCCCGGAGCGCGGTGTCCACCGCACCGACGTCCGCCCCCTCGATCAGGAGGTGCGCCGCCTCGTTGAGGTACGGGGCGAGCACGCGCGAGGTGTAGAAGCCCGGGCCGTCGCGGACGACGATGACCGTCTTCCCCTGCTTCTTGCCCAGATCGACGCAGGTGGCGACGACCGACGGGTCCGTGCCGGCGTGGGTGATGACCTCGAGGAGAGGCATCTTCTCCACCGGGCTGAAGTAGTGCATCCCGATGACGTTGCCGGGCCGCCTGCTGCCCTCGGCCAGCCGGGCGATGGGGATGGCGCTGGTGTTCGAAGCAAAGATGGAGCTCTCGGGCGTCGACGCCTCCACCTCGGCGAGGAGCCGGCGCTTGAGGGGCAGGTCCTCGAACACCGCCTCGATGACCACGTCCGCGCGCCCGAAGCCGGAGAGGTCGGTGGACGCGGTGACGCGCGAGAGCACCTTCTCCAGCCCCCGGCGGTCGAGCCGGCGGCGGCGGACGCGGGTGTCGAGCAGGCCGCGCACGTGGGCCAGCGCGCGCCCCACCGAGGCGTCGTCCCGCTCCTTGATGCGGACCGGGAGCTCGGCCTTCTCGGCGGTGACGAAGGCGATGCCGCCGCCCATCAGTCCTCCGCCGAGCACCGCCACCTTGTGGACGGGCCGGGCCTTCGCCGCGCCGTCGACCCCGGTGTCCTTCTTCAGCGCGGTGGTGGCGAAGAACAGCTCTCGCAGCCGCGCGCTGACCTCGGTCATGAGCAGCTCGCCGAAGGCGCGGGCCTCCGCGCGCTGGCCGGCCTCGAAGCCCTTCTCCAGGCCCTCGCGGACCACGTCGAGCGCGCGCTCCGGCGCCGGGTAGTGGCCGCCGCTCTTCCTCAGAAGCTGCTTCCGCGCCTCGGAGAAGAGGAGCCTCCGCCCGAGCGGGTTCCCCTCCAGGGCGGCGCGGGTCACGGTCTCGCGCGGGCTCCGGCGCGGCCGGGGGCGACCGGCGCCCGAGGCGAGCCCCCGCGCGCGCTCCACCGCGACCTCGACCAGGATGGCCCGGGGGACCACCTCGTCGACCAGGCCGAGCTTCCGCGCCTTGGCGGCCCGGACCGCCTTCCCGGTGAGGATGAGGTCCAGCGCGGCCTGCACGCCGATGAGGCGCGGGAGCCGCTGGGTGCCACCGGCGCCGGGGAGGAGGCCGAGCTGCACCTCGGGGAGCCCGAGCTGGGTGCGCGGTGCGTCCGAGGCGACGCGGCCCTGACAGGCCATGGCCCACTCGAGGCCGCCGCCGAGGCAGGCGCCATGGATGGCGGCGACGACCGGCTTGGGGAAGCTGGCGAGCCGGTCGAAGCCCTGCTGACCCTCGCGCGAGGCGCGCTCGCCGTCCGCGGCGGCGTGGAGCGAGCCGAGCCACTTCACGTCCGCGCCGACGAGGAAGTCCTGCTTGCCGGAGGCGAAGACGATGGCCTTCACCGCGTCGTCCTTGCCCAGCCGCTCCAGCTCCCCGGCGAACTCCGCGCCCACGCTGGGCGAGAGCGTGTTCACCGGCTCGCCGGGCAGGTCGAGGGTGAGCACCGCCACGTCTCCACGCATCTCCGAGCGGAAGGCAGCCATCAGACGCGCTCCACGACGATGGCCGCGCCGAGCCCGCCGGCCGCGCACACGGTGCACAGCGCGGTGCTCTTCCCGCGCCGGGCGAGCGCGTCGAGCGCCTGCATGACGATGCGCGCCCCGGTGGCCCCGAAGGGATGCCCGAGGGCGATGGAGCCGCCGTGGACGTTGAGCCGCTCCGGGTCCACCTCGCCCAGCGGCGCCGAGCGGCCCAGCTTCTTCGCGAACTCGGCGCTGGCAAACGCCTGGAGGTTGCTCGCCACCTGCGCGGCGAAGGCCTCGTGCATCTCGACCAGGTCGATGTCCTTGAGCGCCATGCCCGCACGCTCCAGCGCCAGCGGGGCGGCGTACGCCGGGCCCTGCAGCAGCTGGTCGGCCGGGTCCGTCGCGGCGTAGGCGAACGCGCGCAGCGCCCCGAGCGGCTGGAGGCCGAGCGCCTTCGCCCGGTCCTCGCGCATGACCAGGAGCGCGGCAGCGCCGTCGGTCAGGGGCGAGCTGTTCCCGGCCGTGACCGAGCCACGGGCCCGGTCGAACACCGGCTTGAGATTGGCGAGCGCCTCGAGCGAGGTGTCCGGGCGGACGAGAATCGTCCGTCGTCCCGGTGGTGGTGTAGCTGGGCGGCACGGGGACGTGCATCACCTGTCCGTCGAACACGCCGGCCTTCCACGCGGCCGCGGCGCGGTGGTGCGAGGCCCGCGCGATCTCGTCCTGCCAGGCGCGGGAGATGCCGTTCTCCTTGGCCATCTTCTCGGCGCTCTGGCCCATGGTGAGGCCGGTGGAGTACTCGGCGATGGCCGGCGGGACGGGGACCAGGTCCTTGGGGTGGAGGCCGGCGAAGGCGCGGACGCGCTCGGGGAGCGAGCGGGCGCGGCTGGCCTTCACCAGGGCGCGCGAGAGGGGCCGGCTGGTGAAGATGGGCACGTCGCTCATCGACTCGGTGCCGCCGGCGATGGCCACCCGGCTGACCCCCAGAGCCATCGCGGAGGCCACGTCGGTGAACGCCTGGATGGACGTGGCGCAGGCCCTGGAGACCGAGTGGGCCTCGATGCCCCGGGGGAGCGCCGAGGCGAGGCCCACCTCGCGGGCGATGCTCGGGGCCAGGAGCGTGGGGATGGCCTGGCCGAAGACGACCTGGTCGATCTCGGCCGGGTCGATGTCCGCGCGCTGGACGAGCTCACGGACCACCGCCGCTCCAAGTTCCAGCGAGGTGAGGGAGCCGAAGACGCCGCCCGCCTTGACGAAGGGCGTGCGGAGCCCCCTCACCACGACGGCGCGCGACGTGCCGGGTTGACCGAGCAGTTGCGCCATGACGCGGTGTTCCATCAGAGACTGACTCGCGAGTCAACGGATCGGCCGAGATCGGTGCGGTGTCAGGAGTCGAGGCGCTCCTTGTCTCGGCTCCGCACCCGTGCCCGAATGTCCGGCGAGGGGGTGGACCCATGCCGAGCATGCAGAGGCGGATCGCTGGCTGCGCGGTGCTGTGCGCGCTGGGCTGCTCGAAGCCAGACCTCGAGGCCGAGCGTGCCGCGATTCTCGGGACGGACCGGCCGTGGCAGGACGCCATCGCGGCGAAGGATGTCGACCGAACCCTCTCCTTCTGGGCCGACGACGCGGTCGTCATGCCTCCCGGACAGCCGAGCCTGGTCGGGAAGGATGCCCTCCGCGGCTTCGTGACGGAGGCCTTCAAGATTCCGGGGTTCGGGCTCCGGTGGGAAACCGGAACGGTCTCCGTCGCGCCGCACGGCGATGTGGGTTACGCGATGGCGAGGACGACCACAACCTTGAACGGGCCCGACGGCAAGCCGATCGCGCTCCGCGGAAAGGCGGCGACCGTCTGGCGCAAGGGCGCCGACGGCCGCTGGAAGTGCGTGGTCGACGTCTGGAACGACGACCCACCGCCGAAGCCCTGAGGCGCAGCGCTCAGGCGGCTGGGGCCATGGGCTCGGAACGCATCGCCTCGAGCGTCTTCCGGATCCCCTCGTCGTACGAGGTCTTCTTCACCGGTCCGAGGAGCTTCTGGATGGCCGAGTCGTCGAGCACCACCGGCGTGCTCTGGAGATAATTCATCTCGATCAGCTCGCGCATCAGCGGGTTGAACAGCCCCATCACCCGCAGGGTGTTCTTCCCCGCCACGCGAATCTTCGGTGCGCGGCCGACGCCCGCGAAGACCTTCGTCGCGAACTCGCGCTGGGTGATGGTCCCCGGCCCGCCGAGGTGCCACCAGCGGCCGTACGCCTCCGGCCGGTCGGCGAGGTCGAGCAGCACCGGCGCGACGTCCGGCACGTAGATGAACTCGTGTGGGGTGTCGATGGGGCCGATCAGGTTCGCCTTTCCGCCCTGCAGCGCCGCCACGAAGGCGCCATGGACGAAGCTCTTCTCGATGTCCGGCCCGTAGTAGTCCGGGAGCCGGAGTACCGTCCCGCGGATCTTCCCCGCGGCGTCGGCCTCCAGCAGCAGGTCTTCCTGCTCCTTCCGCATCCGCCCCTTGAAGGTGTGCGGCTCGCGCGGGTGGTCCTCGGCGACGCGCGCCGTTCGCGGCATCCCGTACGGGTACACCGTGCCCACCAGCAGCATTCGCTGGACGCCCTCGGCGATGGCGCCCGCGAGCGTCTGCCGCATCACCACCGGATGGAGCTGGAACTGGTGGTAGGGAACGCCCACCAGGTAGATGAGTGTGTCGAGCCCGCGAACGGCGGCACGGACCGACGTGGCGTCGTCCGGCGACCAGCTGACCCGCTCCACTCCCGGGAGCCCCCGGACGCTCTTCTCCAGAGCGGCCGCGGAGCGCCCGATGACCCGAAACGACTTCCCGCGCTCCGCCAGCGCCTGCCCCACGGCCCGCCCCATCGCTCCTGCCGCTCCGACCAGACCGATTCGCTCGACCATGACTGCCTCCGCGGAGCCGCTGGTGACCACCCGCGCTCCGCACGTTCCTCGACGCGCTCGTCCGCCCTGCCCCGGCTACGGCGTCGGCGGCGGGCTGACGTGACAGCCGAGCCGGTGCACGGTCTCCACCAGGTGCTTCGCCGCGTCGGGTGAGGTCGGCGGCAGGATGCCGTGCCCGAGGTTGAAGATGTGCCCCACCGGCCCGGCGCGACGGAGGATGTCGGCCACCCGCTGCTCCAGCTCGGCCGGCGGAAGGAAGAGCGCCAGCGGGTCGAGGTTCCCCTGGAGCGCCACGTCTGGCCCCGCGAGCGCGCGCGCCTGGTCGATCTCGATGCGCCAGTCGCAGCCGAGCACGTCGGCGCCCGTCCTCCGCAAGAGCGGCAGGTGGGTGGACATCGCGGTGCCGAAGACGATGACCGGCACGCCCTTCGCCTGGAGCGCGTGCACCATGCGCGTGAGGTACGGAAGCGAGAAGGCCTCGAAATCGTGCGGGCTCAGCTCACCGCCCCAGCTGTCGAAGATCTGGACGATGCGCGCGCCCGCCTCCACCTGCATCTCGAGGTAGGGGATCAGCGTCCGGGTGAGCCGGTCGAACAGCGCGTGGGCCAGCTTCGGCTGCTCGAAGAGGAGCCGCTTGATGAGGATGAAGCTCTTCGAGCCACCGCCCTCGACCATGTAGGCCGCGAGGGTGAACGGAGCTCCGGCGAAGCCGATGACCGGCACCGAGTCGTGCAGGGCGGCGCGGGTACGGCGGATGGCCTCGGCGACGAAGCCGGTCGTCGCCACCGGATCCGGCACGACGAGCTTCTCGATGTCCGCGGCGGTCCGCAGCGGCGAGGGGAAGTGCGGCCCGCGGTCGCCGAGCTCGAGCTCCATCCCCATGGCCTCGGTGGGGATGAGGATGTCGGAGAAGATGATGGCCGCGTCGACTCCGAGCCGGCGCACCGGCTGGACGGTGACCTCGGCGGCGAGATCCGGCGTCTTGCAGAGCGGGAGGAACTCGATCTTCTCGCGGATGGCCCGGTACTCGGGGAGGTAGCGCCCGGCCTGACGCATGATCCACACCGGGGTCACGTCCACGGGCTGGCGGCGCGCGGCGCGGAGGAGGCGATCGTTCACGCCCGGGGGACGTAGCAGGAACGCCCCGGGGCTGGCGAGTGGCGCGATGCGGGCCGCCGGGGCGTGCTCAGGCGCCGTCGCCCTGCCGGACGGGCTTCAGGTCGAGCACCGGCGTCCCGTCGATGGCCTCGAGCGGTCCGACCCGGAGTCGGCGACCCTCGATGGCGAGGACCCGGACCCGGTGCAGACCGACCGGGTTCGGCCAATCCGGCGAACGGGTGGAGAACACGCCGGTGAGTGGACGCGTCGGGTCGCTCCGCGGATGAACCTCGAGGACGGAGCGGTCCGCCTGGTGCAGCCAGGTCAGGAGCACGACCTCGTCGCCGATGGCGAGCCCCGAAGCTGCAGGGAGGACCTCGGGCACAAGCTCGATCCACGCGTCCGGTGCGCCCTCGCTCCCCTGCATCGGCGCCACCTGCCGGTCCCGGAGCTCGGAGCGGACCTGTCCGACTGGACGGAGCCGGAGGTCGCGCACGCTCATCGGCGCTCCGCGAAGAGCGCGTTGATCTCCGGGTAAGGCACGGCGCCCTCGAAGATGGCATCGTAGCCAGCGCCCTCGAGGAACTGCCTGGTCGCGCGCCGCGTCAGCCCGTACACGGCGCTGGAGAGCCCCGAGCCGACGCTCACCCGCCGCACGCCGAGCGCGGCGAGCTCGGACACGGATGGCAGCCGCGCGCGGACCAGGACGTTGAGCGGCAGAGGGACGCCGGCCACGACCTGGCGAATGGCTGCAGGCTCCACGAGGGCGGGCACGAAGAACCCGTCCGCTCCGGCGTCGCGGTACCTGAGCCCGCGGGCGATGGCCTCCTCGGCCGCGCGCTCCGGCGCGGTGAGCCCGCGGAGGTAGACGTCGGTCCGGGCGTTGACGAACAGGTCCACCCCGGCCCGGGCGGCGCCGCGCTTGGTGGCGGCGATGCGCTCGCAGAGGACCTCCGGGCGGTCCGCCCCGTCCTCGAGGTTGATGCCCACCGCGCCGGCGCTGGCGAGCGCGAAGGCGTTCTCGGCGATGACGGCGGGGTCCGAGCCGTAGCCCGCCTCCATGTCGACGCTCAGGGGCAAAGAGACGACCCGGGCGATCTCCGAGACGGCGGTCAGTAGGACGGAGGCCGGAAACGCGCCACCGTCGGCGTATCCGCGGGCCCAGGCCAGGCCGGCGCTGCTGGTGGCGATGGCCTGCGCGCCGCAGGACTCGATGACCCGGGCGCTGCCCGCGTCCCAGGCGTTGGGGAGCAAGAGCGGTGCGGTGCCGTGGTGAAGTTGCCTGAAACGTGCGGCGGCGGTGCGAGGGTCCATGGGCCAGTTCTCCAGGGCTCCAGAGTGCCCCTGCCGACCGGGCCCGGAGTGAGTACAGTTCCCGAGCGTCCTTCTTGACACAGCCAGAATCGGGACCGTACAAGGCCCCGCGTCATCGGGAGCGGAGCCGGGACCGGGTGGATAGCTCAGCGGTAGAGCATCGCCCTTACAAGGCGAGGGTCACAGGTTCGATCCCTGTTCCGCCCAACGAAGACGTCGTCGTACTGGGGAGTTAGTTCAGCTGGTTAGAACGCCGGCCTGTCACGCCGGAGGTCACGGGTTCAAGTCCCGTACTCCTCGCTTCCAAGTCGTTGAGGTTGCTGCGGGTTTCTGAGGCGCTCCGAAGTCACGCCACGGATACGCCACGACTCGCCAACGTGGCTGCTTCGTGCGCGGGCCTCCTCGTTGTCACACGGGACGAAGGTTCCAACCGTCCCGAGTCTCCCGAGCTACCCACGGCTGGTTGCGGTCATAGGCAGCATGGCCGCCCATCCCAAGGGGAGGCCCCCAACCTATGCTGCCCAAGCCCTGCTTGAGCACGCGAGTTCCGTGCCCCGTCAGTTGGTATTCGTAGCGCGTGTATTCGCGTTCCTCCCCCGTTTCGCGCCGAAGAACGACGGGGAGCGGACGGGATTTGGCCCAGGCGTCGAGCCGCAGGAGCGGGAGAAGGTCGCCGTGGCTGAGCAGGACCGGATGCTTTCGCAGGCTCTCAGAGGAGAAGAGGGCCAACGGCCGCCGCCAGGACTTGGGGCTGAGCCCGCTCAACACCACATCGTCGAACTCTGAGACACGGAGCGTCTTCCCAATGGTCCTCGGAAAGAACCGGAAGTAGTCCGTGCTCACTCTGAGCCACCGCTGCCGGGGCGTCGTAAGTTCGGCGAGCCCCCTGGGCGTTGCCTCGCAGAAGCGTCGCCACCGCCCCGACTGCCGCCTTGACCACCCCCGGCCCCAAGCCCTGGGCGTGGCCGAACATCAGCTTCATCTGGTCTGGGTTGTAGCAGCCCATCGATTCGAGAAAGTCCCACTCAGGGATGCAGAGCGGGCTCGCCAGCCAGAGGGGTCGGTCAGCGAGCCCCATTCGTGACAACGCATCCAAGGCCCACCAGAGGAAGAGGCGGTCACTCCAGTTCTCCCCAGACCAAAGCACGAGTGGGAGATTGGGCGGGCATGCGCGCACTGCGGCCTCAAGCTCGTCTGCCGCAAGGGGTGCGTTCTCGGACTCCGACGAATTCGGCGCGCTAACCTCGGCCCAGAAGGCACTCCGAAGCCTCCGGTGCTCAACCGGGTCGAACGAGGCTCCTCCGTAGGCGAGGGTGTCACGAACCGAAACGATGAAACGCGCACGCGCCTGCCGTAGCGTTCCCCCAGGCGAGTCACCCCGAATGAGATGAACCGCATCTGCAATAGCGAACCTCGGTGGCAAACTCTTGGAGGGCTTCCGGGGCATAAGGGTTCGAGCGCGCCTGCCAAAGGCGGTCAATCGGGCGAGAATTCCACATTGACGATTCAGTCATCACGGAAGAGACTGGTCCCGCAGTCTGGATCACTCCAACCTTCAGTGGTGTGCCCGTACGACGCTCACCTCATCCAGCCGCTCCATCGGGTACTCGGCGATCTAGCCAGGAACCTACGTGAGGATTGATTTAAGGAGTCGCCGTGACCAAAGTGCTGGCGCAACGGGCGTACTACATCAAGCTGGGAGCGCGCGGCGATTGGGAAGAAGAGAGCCTTCGAGAGGGACTCCTTCGCCTCGGCTACGACGAAGCGCCTCACGAAGCTTGCACGTCGGGAGACTGGCGGGTCGTTTGGACTGCGATGCGCGCGATTCGCGCGAATGATGGCTCGGCGACGAACGATACAACGCAGATCCGGGCGTTCTACGAAGCCGACAACGAAACCGTCTTCGTGACGCTCGCCAACGGGCTCCTGCACTGGTGCAAAGCCGCTCCTGGTGTCCAACTACATCCGAGCGGTCAGGGCCGGATTCGCAGGACTATCTCCGGATGGCACAGCAAGAGCGCTGGAGGGAAGTCGCTTACAACGGATCGGCTATCCGGCAACCTCCTCAAGGTTCAATCCTTCCGTGGAACGATCTGTCAGAACCACGTGTCTGGACTACCTTCTGCGCAAGATCAACGACGAGCGACTCCCCGAGGTAGCTGCTGCTGAGGATGCTGAGGCTCTCCTTCTGAGCGCAATCGTCGGGCTGATGCGCCTTCTCACGTGGCAGGACTTCGAGTTGCTCGTGGACTTGGTGTTCTCAACCAGCGGCTGGCGTCGTGTCAGCGTTCTTGGCCGGACACAGAAGACCGTTGATCTTGAACTCTTGCTGCCGACAACGGGCGAGCGCGCGTTCGTTCAGGTCAAATCCACAGCACGGGAGAGCGACGTAAGCGAGTACGTCGAGAGATTCACTTCCTCCCCAGCATACAATCGAATGTTCTTCGTGTGGCATACGGGGATGCTAGGGCTTGATGGACACCCTCCCGGAGTGAGTCTTGTCGGTCCCGACCAACTGGCCAGAATGGGCG
>CAVZMH010000014.1:0-162972 GCA_963776345.1 uncultured delta proteobacterium
GAAGAGTTCCAGCTCGTGGGCGGCGACGGCGATGGTGGAGAGCGGGGAGCCGAGCGCGTGCGCCGTCCCCGCGGCGAGCGTGGCGAGCGAGGCCAGCCGGTCGCGCCGGACGGCCCGCTCGCGCTCGCTGGCGAGCTCCGCCTCGCGCTCGGCCAGGGCCCGGCGGACCCGGAGCACGAAGACCACCAGCATCCCGCCGGCGAGCGCGAAGGCGACCCACATGCCCCGGAGATGAAGCCGCATCATCTCGGCGTGACCGAGCGTGGCGCCCGGGCTCCAGGGCACGGGGAGGAAGAGCGCGCCGAAGCAGAGGAGGACCAGCCCCAGCAGCGCCCAGGTCAGCCCCGGGGTGAGCACCACCGCGCCGAGCGCCACGTCCACCAGGTACAGGACGCTGAAGGGGTTGCTCGGGCCACCGCTGAGCGCGAGCAGCACGGTGAGGAGCAGCGTGTCGAGCGCCATGAGCCCGGCGACGGTGGTCGCCCGGACCCTCCGGTGCCGGCGCACCCGGAGCGCCAGCGCGACGTTGCTCGCCACCTGGAGGGCCCACACCGCGGCCACCGCCAGCGGAGGCACCGGGATGTGGAAGACCGATCCGGCGGCCAGCGCGAGGAGCAGGAACAGGACGGCGGCCGCCCAGCGGAGCCGGACCAGCCAGGAGACGTCGACGGGCTGCATGGGCTTCGGGCTCTTCTACTCCGAAGCGGAGGAGGCGCAGCCCGGGTCTCCGTCTAGGGGAGGCGGGGGAACCACGGACTGGCTCCTGGCGGACGCGGTGAGGGCGGCGTGCGTCGGCCACTCGAGAGCCCGCCGCGGCGGAAGCGTCAGCCTCCGCCGCGGCCGCCTCATCCTCTCAGGGCGAGAACGTCTCCGACCGCGTCGAGGTCACCTCCGACGACTGGAACGGGAAGTTGAAGTACTGGTTCAGCACCCACTGGGTGAGCATCGTCGGCTGGTTCGTGGGGAACGCCTCCTCGCTCTCCACGCCCGGGAGCTGCATGAAGGTGTTCGCCGCCGTCCCGTCCATCGCCGCCAGCCCAGCGGACGTTCCCGCCCGAGCGATAGGCGAACGAGAGGTTGGCCGAGCTCCGGCCGGTCGGAGCGCCCACGTCCACCGTCCACGCGCCGCCGGGACGCGCGTACGGGCCCGGGCCGGAAGCCGGGGTCGATCAGCGGATAGCCGGGCACGATGAAGGGGAAGCTCGACGGTGTGCACGCGGCCCCACCGCCAGTTGGCGACGTCGCCGTAGGCGCCCTTCAGCTGCGCGTAGGCACAGCCGAGCGCGTCGGTCACCTGCGTGACGCAGGTCTTGTTGTTGACCGTCTGGCCCCTGGCGTTCACGTCCCGGCAGAAGACGTTGTTGGGGTTCGGCACCTGGCCCGAGAGCAGGGTCAGCAGCGCCCGGACCTCGTTGCCCGCGCTCCGGCCCACCCCCGCCACCGCCTCCTCGTCGGTGAAGGTCGTCTCCAGCACCCGGCGGAGGAAGGTGTGGAACAGCATGCACGCCGCCGAGTTCGCCGAGCCGGTGGCGCTCGAGTCGTTGAGCGCGCGCCGCCGGATCGAGCGAGCCCGCCGCGAGCCCGGTGGGGCAGTCGAGGGGGTCCGGCCCCATGCCCCACTGGTCGAGCATGAATGCCGCGGCGCTCACGTTCGGGTCGTTGAGGGCGGGGGAGCTCACGGCGATCAGTGCGTGGATGAATGCCACGAAGGGCCGGGCGACGATGGCCACGTGGTCCGCCTGCAGCGCCTGCATGTCGGCGAGGGTCACCTTGCCGCCGTTCGCCGTCTTGGCGTCCAGCACCTCCTGGATGCGCGCGATGCGGAACCCCAGGTCGTCCCACTCGTAGCTCAGGTACGGCACGCCGCCCGGGTTGTTCGAGTACGGGTCGTTGTCCACCGAGACGCCCAGCGGATCGGCGTTGGCGGTCGCCAGGTAGCCCTTGGTCGAGCCGATGGCCTTGGGAAGCTTGTCGTCGGGCACGCAGAGCAGCCCGCCGTCCGGGCCGGTGGCCCACTCGAAGTTGCCGCGCCCGTCCACCGGGATCGACCGGGTACGGGTACACGGCCTTGCTCGCCGCCCAGGGCCGCTGCGGCACGCAGGCGTGCGGGACGTAGCCGATGGCCCCGGTGTCGTCGGCCAGCACGAAGTTCTGCGCTCCGGTGAAGTAGCCGGTGTACCGGCCGCCGTCGGGCGCCGGGTCACCCTCGAGCGCCTGGCGGGCGTCGTCCACGCTGGCCGCGTTGTTCAGGCGGAAGAAGGCGTGCAGGTCGTCGCTCTGGCTCTCCTGCCCGGTCCACCGCGCGCGTGATGGCGATGCCGTGCGCCGCGTCGAGCGAGATGACCGGCCCGTGCGGCGGCGCCACCAGGACCGGCGTGGGGTTGGTGACCGAGGCGAGCCCGGTGGCGGTGCGGAACTTGTAGGTCTGCGGCACGACGATGAACGGCACCGTGTTGCCCTTGAAGGAGATCCCCACCGGCGTCTGGCCCTGGAAGACCAGCGTCTCCACGTAGAGGTCGGTCACGTCGTAGCCCACCACCGTCACGCCCCACCCCACGTGCGAGCCGCGGCCCGATGAGCGTCACCGGCACCCCGGGGAAGCTGGCGCCCATGACGTTCAGCGAGTCCTCGCTCCCGATGAGGTGCGCGAGGTGGAAGTTCGAGGGGTAGTTGAGCGAGAGGTGCGGGTCGTTGGCCACGAAGGCCTTCCCGAGGTCGGTGTGGGCCGCGTCGACCACCCAGTTGTTGGACCCGGCTGGCGAGCCCATCAGCTCCCGCAGCTCGCGGATCGCCCCGAGCGTCCTCGACGCCCCGTCCAGGGCCGCGCCCGCGGCGCGCAGCGACTCGAGCGTCTGCGGCGAGGCCGCCACCAGGCTCGGCGCGTTGGGGGCGCCGCTGCCGGCGAGGGTGAAGGCCTCGATCGGCGACTTGGCCTGGATCCACAGGCCGATGCTGAGGTCTCGGTCCGCCGTGTTCCCGGCGTAGATCGTCGACCAGGTCTGCGCCCACTTCCCGTAGTCGCCCTCCTGCTCCGCGGTCTCCGAGAGCTGGAACTGGAAGAGCCGCGCCACCGCCACCGTGTCCACGTCGCTCCAGTCCGGGAGGTCGTCGGTGCTTGGTCGGGTCGATGACGTACAGGAGCTGCTTGTAGGCGGCCGGGAGCTTCGTCGGGTCGGCGCGGACCTGGGCGATGAAGGCGTTGACCCCGGCGGTGTAGGCCGCGAAGCGCGGCGCCATCGCCGTGTCGGTCAGCCAGTGGGCGTAGAGCGCCTCGGGCATCGCCTGCCCGTCCCGGGTGGTGAAGAAGGTGCGGAGCGCCTGGTCCTGCGAGAGCGCCGCGTCACCGACCAGCTCGGAGAGGTGACCCCGCGCGGCGCGGCGGAAGAAGTCCATCTGGAAGAGCCGGTCGCGGGCGTGGATGAACCCCAGCACCGCGTAGCAGTCAACCGACTTGGTGCAGTTGAGGGTGGGGATGCCGCGCTCGTCGTAGCTGACGGTCACCGAGGCGTTGAGCCCCGCGATGCCGCCGGTCGTGGACGTCGGCTTGGTGATGGTGATGGTGACGGTCTGCTTCTGGTCGGCCGCGTCACTCAGCGAGGCGACCAGCTTGGCGGTCTTGGCATTCGGGTCGTAGGTCGACGGCGCGGTGTAGACCGTCTCGGCGCCGGAGGTCGTGCTGATGGACCCCGGCCCGCTGAGCGCCCAGAGGATGGTCCCGGTCGAGTCCTGCGCCTGGGCCTGGAATCCGTACGAGGTCCCGATCGGGACGGACACTGCGTTGTCCTGAACCAGGGCGAGGTGCGGGCTGTTGCACCCCGCCAGCAAGGCCGCCGAGACGGCGACCGCGGCCCAAACGATGCGCTTCATCGACGACCCCTCCGGTGACTCCCCCGTGAATCGCGCATCTCGTCATGATCGATTCCGAAGTCAAGGACGTTCGGGGTCCATCACCGCGCGCGTGACACACGGCGGCAAGCGGCTGCAAGCGTGCGGCGTCAGTCCGGGCCGGACTTCACCGCACGCGCCGGCTTCAACGCCCGGCCGGTCGGGTCCCGGAGGGCGATGGCCCCGAGGCCCAGCGCCTCCAGCCGCGGACGGAGCTCGGCCAGCGGACCCACCACCACGATGGAGAGCGTCCGGGTGTCGAAGCGCGCCCGCGCCGCCCGGGCCACGTCCTCGCGGGTCACCGCCTCCACCTTCTGCACGTACTGAGCGAAGTAGTCCGGCGGGCGACCGAGCGCGACCAGCCTCCCGAACGCCAGGGCGGTGTTGCTGGTGGACTGGAACTCTGCCGGCAGGCTCTGGATCAGGCCCGACTTCGCGTCCGCGAGCTCGGACGCATCGACGCCGCCCTCGCGCAGCCGGTCGATCTCGTTGAGGAGCTCGCGGAGCGCCTCGGGCGTCTTGTCCGCGACGACCGGCGCGATGGCCACGAAGAGCCCCGGCTCGCGCCGGACGTCGAAGGCGCTGTACGCCCCGTAGGTGTAGCCCTTGCCCGAGCGGAGGTTGGCGTTGAGCCGGGACTTGAAGCCGCCGCCCAGCACGGTGGCCGCGAGCTGCGCCGCGTAGAGGTCCGCGCTGCCCGCGCCGAGGCCCAGCTCGCCGACCCAGAGCTGGCTCTGCGCCGCGCCGGGCCGGTCCACCACCGTCACCGCCCGCGGGCCCTTGTGCGCGGCGGGCGCGAGCGAGCGCCGC
Organism: uncultured delta proteobacterium; assembly: GCA_963776345.1. Taxonomy (GTDB): domain Bacteria; phylum Myxococcota; class Myxococcia; order Myxococcales; family Myxococcaceae; genus RPRB01. The sequence continues at coordinate 4,696 of CAVZMH010000014.1, forward strand.
TTCGGGAGCGCCGCCGGCTTCCAGGCGCCAAAGCGTCGCTCGAGCTCGGGCATCAGCTCGGCCGGGCGCACGTCGCCCACCACCACCAGGACCGCGTTGTTGGGCCGCACCCACGCGCGGTGCCAGGCGGCGAGCTGGTCGGCCCGGGCCGCCTGGGTCGAGGCGACGGTGCCGATCGGGGGAGACGCCCACGGGTGGCCCTCGCCGAACACCGTGCGGTTGAGCACCGTCTTGCCGATCTGCGCCGGGTCCGCCTCGAGCTGGGCCAGGTCTCCGAGCCGCAGCGCCCGGACCCGCTCGAGGTCGGGCTTCTTGAACGCCGGCTTCAGCACGCAGTCGCTGAAGACGTCCAGCACCGGCGCGAGCGAGGCCGAGGGGAAGGACACCCCGGCGACGAGCGAGTCCTTGTCCGCCTGGCTCCGGAACTGCGCCGCCTGGTCCTCGAACGCCGCGGCGATGGCCGGCGCATCCCGCATCGCCGTGCCCTCGTCCAGCATGTCGGACACGAAGCTCGCCGTGCCCGGCCGTCCGGCGGGATCGGTGTCCGCGCCGGCGCGGACCACCAGCTCCACGGTGGCCAGCGGGAGCTGGTGCTGCTCGACGATCCACACCGCGAGGCCGTTCTTGAGGGTCTTCACCGTGGGCACCGGCGCCTTGAAGACCACCGGCGCCGCGGGCTCGGGGAGGGTCTGCCGGAACGGGGCGTCCGGAGTGCCGGTCCCGGACACCCCGGCGTCCGCCCGGGCCGCGGCGGAGGCGCTCGCGGAGGTCGCCGTCGTGCCCGGCGTTGCGCAGCCGAGGAGCAGGGCCGGGGCGAGGAGGGCGGCGCGGGCGAGGCGGGTCATGGAGGTCCTCATTGCGCCGAGGCCTGGGGGGCGGCGGGGTTGACGGTGAGCACCACGCGGGCGTCGCGGGCCAGCGTCTTCCGCGCGCTGTCCTGGACCTGCGCCGGGGTGACCGCACGGTAGCGGGAGACCACCTGGTTCACGAAGCCCGGGTCCCCGCGCCACATCTGGAAGGCATTGAGCAGATCCGCCCGGCCGCCGTTGCCGTTCAGCCGCTCGAGCCCGCGGTACAGCCGGGCCTCGATGTTGCGCTGGGCGCGGCGAAGCTCGGCGGCGGTCGGCGGCGTCCCGGCCAGCCGGTCCAGCTCGGCGTCGAGCAAGGTCTCCACCTCGGCCGGGAGGTGCCCGGGCTTCACCGTCACCCGGATCTCCGAGGCGGACTGCCGTAGGTGGACTTGTCGGTCGAGATGTCCACGTCCTGGGCCACCTGCCGGTCGAAGACCAGCGCGCGGTAGAGCCGGCCGGTCTTCCCGCCGGCGAGGAGTCTCCTGCACCACGTCGTAGGCGAACCCCTCGTCGCTCCAGGCGGGCGGGGCGATGACCCCGACCAGGACGCGCGACAGCTGCACGTCGTCGGTGAGCGTCTCGCGCGTCTGCCGGGTGATGGGCTGGGTCTGCACCGCCGGGGCGGGCGGCCTCGGCGAGCGGGGGATGGGACCGAAGTACTTCTCCACCAGCGCCCGCGCCTGGGCCGGGTCGAAGTCCCCGGCGATGACCAGCGAGGCGTTCGCCGGGACGTAGAAGGTGCGGAAGAACGCCTTCACGTCCTCGAGCGTGGCGGCCTGGAGGTCCTCGTGCGAGCCGATGACCGCGCCGAAGTAGGGGTGCGGCCGCGGGAACAGCAGCTCGACCAGGCGCACCTCGGCCTTGCCGTAGGGCGTGTTCTCCACGCTCTGCCGCCGCTCGTTGCGGACCACGTCGCGCTGGGTGTCGAGCTTGGTCTGGTCCAGCCCGTCGAGGAGGAAGGCCATCCTCTCGCTCTCCAGCCACAGTGCGAGCTCCAGCCGGTTGGCGGGCAGCGTCTCGTAGTAGTTGGTCCGGTCGTTCGAGGTGCTGGCGTTGCAGGTCCGAGCTGCCCGCCGCCTCGAGCAGCCCGGCGAAGTCCTGCTCGTTCCCCGGGCGGTGCTTCGAGCCCTGGAACATGAGGTGCTCGAAGAGGTGGGCGAAGCCGCTGCGCCCCGGGGTCTCGTTGGCGGCACCCACGTGGTACCAGAGGTTGACGGCCACCGTCGGCAGCCGGCTGTCCGGGGTGAGGATGACGGTGAGCCCGTTGGGCAGGGTGTAGGTCTCGAGCTGGACCAGCGGCGGCGAGGCGGCGAGCAGGAGGCTCGCGAGCAGGGCGGTCATGGGTGTCCCGGGCGACGACGGGGTGCGCGGCACCATTGCACCATTCGCCGCGGCGGTGTGGCAGCGTGCGACCCATGCCGCTCACCACGGCCGCGCTCACCCCGGCGCTCTGGGAGGATGTCGAGACGCTGTTCGGGCCGCGCGGGGCCTGCGCCGGGTGCTGGTGCATGTTCTGGCGGCTCGAGCGCGGGGAGCGCTTCGACGAGCTGAAGGGCGAGCGGCTCAAGGCGCGGCTCCGCGCCGGCGTCCTCCGGGGCGAGGTGCACGGCGTGCTCGCCTACGACGACGGCGCGCCGGTCGGCTGGGCCACGTTCGGCCCGAGGATGTCCTTCCCGCGGCTGCAGCGCTCGCCGTCCCTGGCCTGCGACGACGCGGACCGGGTCTGGAGCATCCCCTGCTTCTTCGTGCGGCGCAGCCACCGCGGGCGGGGCGTGGGGCGGGCGCTGCTCGAGGCCGCGGTGGCCGAGATGCGGCGCCGGGGCGTCTCGCTCGTCGAGGGCTACCCGGTGAAGCCCACCGCCTCGGGGGACCCGCTCCCCGCCGCCTTCGCCTACACCGGGACCCGGCCGCTGTTCGACGCCGCCGGGTTCCGGCTCGAGCCGGGCGCCGGGGCGCACTCCCGGCATCGCGTCCGCCGGTCGCTGCGTCCTGGCTCGCCCGTCACCCCGCGCTCGACGCCTCGCGGGCCGGGCCGCCGTCCGCGATGAGGCTCGAGGGGCAGCGCGAGGTCGGCGCGACGCTCGAGCTGGCCAGCCGCGCGGCGAGGTGACCCGTGCCTACGACGACGGCGTCAGCTGCCCGAAGAGGAGGTTGAGGGCCAGCGCCAGCACCGCGGTGTTGAAGGCGAACGAGAGGAGCGCGTGGCCCAGCGTCGCTCGCCGCAGCCGGTGCTGGGTCACCGTCACGTCCGACACCTGGAAGCACATCCCGACGGTGAAGGCGTAGTAGGCGAAGTCGAGCAGGCACGGCATCTCGGTCCCGGGGAACCCGAGCCCGCCGAGGTCGCCGTCGTCGCGGTAGTACAGGTGCGCGTACCGCATGGTGTACGCGGTGTGGCAGACGAACCACGCGGTCGCCACCGCCAGGAGGCAGAGCAGCACCAGCTCCCGCTCGGCCCGCGGGGCCATCGTCCGCGCGTTCCGGAGCGCCACCGTCGCCGCGAAGACGCTGACGGTGCTCCCGAGCACCACCACCGCCCAGACGAAGCTCCGGCCCACGTCCTCGGCGGCGGCGTGCCGGGCGGTGTCCTCGGGGCCCGCGGCCAGGATGATGCGCCACACCAGGCCGAGCAGGAGCACGGCCGCGGCATCCCAGGCGGCCACGGTGCGGAGCGGCCCGCCGACCGCGCCCGGGATGACGGCCGCCGTCACTCCCCCGGCGACGACCGCGAGCAAGCAGCCGGCCCACGGCGCGCCGTGGGCTCCAGAAGGCAGCCCGGGCGGGGAGGGTCTGGGCTCCAGCGGTCACCGGGCGCTCCGGCCGAGGCTCATCGGCCCGCAAGCGTACACGGCCCGGCGCCTCCCGAGGGTGCTGGTGCGCACGCGGGTTGCGTGAGGCCGGAGTCCGGGGTCTGCCCGCTCAGGCGCTCTTCTGCAGCCGCGGCGCCGACTCGGCCAGCCGGTGCGCGATTCCCCCGAGCGTCCGCACCGCCGCCTCGACCTGCTCGAGGTCCGGGTTCCCGGTGTTGAGCCGGATGCAGCTCCGGTAGCGCCCGCTGGAGGAGAAGATGGGGCCCGGCGCCACGCTGATGCCACGCCGCAGCGCCTCCTCGTGGAGCTGCAGCGCGTCCACGCTCGCCGGCATCTGCACCCAGAGGATGGCGCCGCCCTCGGGACGGGTCATCCGCGTGCCCTCGGGGAAGCTGCTGCAGACCAGGTTGCGCATGTGCTCCATCTGCTTCGCCAGCTCGCGCCGCAGCGTGCGCAGGAAGCGGTCGTACCCGCCCTGCTGGAGGAACTCGGCGATGGCCATCTGCGGCAGGGTGGGCGTGGCCACGGTCTGGGCGAACTTGAGCAGCTCGAACCGGTCGCGGAACCGCCCCGGGGCCGCCCAGCCCACCCGGAACCCGGCGGCCAGCGTCTTGGAGAAGCTCGAGCAGTACAGCACGTTGCCGGTCCGGTCGAAGCTCTTCGCCGCCCGCGGCCGCGAGGGGCCGAAGTAGAGGTCGCCGTAGATGTCGTCCTCGATGAGCGGCACCCCGGCGCGCTCGCACATCCGCACCAGGGCCTCCTTCTTCTCGTCGGGCATGCAGCCGCCGAGCGGGTTGGAGAAGTTGGCCACCACCAGCACCGCCTTGATGGGCTGCCGCTTCATCGCCGCCTCGAGCGCGTCGAGCTGCATGCCTTCCCGGGGATGGGTGGGCATCTCCAGCGCCTTCAGCTCGAGCATCTCCAGTACTTGAAGGGTCCCGTAGTACGCCGGCGACTCCACGGCGACGATGTCCCCGCGGCAGCAGGTGGCCAGCAGGCTCAGGTGGACGGCCTCGGCGGCGCCGATGGTGGTGACGAAGTCGTCGGGCCCGAGCTGGCAGCCCCAGGCCATCGAGCGCCGGGCCAGCTGCTGCCGGAGCGCGGGCCACCCGGGCGGCATGTCGTACTCGGTCCCGACGCCGCCCGCCTCGCGGGCCAGCGCGGCGATGAGACGGGAGAGCTTCCGGGTGGGGAGCAGCTTCGAGTGCGGGCGCGCGCTGCCGAGGTTGACGATGCGCTCGTTGCCGGCGGCGATGTACATGCGCCGGACCAGCTCCACCACGCTCGGCTCCCGCGCCGACGCCGGCGGGCGGCTCACCGGCGGCTCGGGAACGGGCGGACGCCGGAGCAGCCGGACGTAGTGGCCGGACTGGGGCTTGGCCTCCACCAGGTCCCAGGCCTCGAGCTGCTGGTACGCCTGGAGCACGGTGGAGATGCTCACCCGTTCCTGCTGGCTCAGCTCGCGGACCGAGGGGAGCCGGTCTCCCGCCGCGAGGATGCCGGCGTGGATGGCGTCGCGCATGCGGGCGGCCACCTGCTCGAACAGGAGCGGCTTGTGGGCGCGGACGACGGCCATGAGTGACTCCTCGGGTGTCGGATGAGCTGGGCTCTGTATTCACGCCATGCCCGGTCGACCAGTACAGATGCAGCGAATGGGGCCCAAACAGCAGCTGTGCTGTGCTGCGTCGTAGACCAGGACCCCGGGTGGAATGAGCCGGGCCGGTGCGCGAAGCTCGTGGACGGCTCCGACCGGCGCGGCCGATGTGCGGCGAGCGTCCGCGTGGTGGACCCCGTGGGGCCACCGCACGTTGCGGTCGCACCCCCCGTGAGATAGGACCCCCGGCCGCCCAATCCGATGACCGCTGGACGGACATTCCCGCGCTGGACGTGGTCGTGCGCGGCGGTGCTCGTGCTGCTCCAGCTCGCCGGGACGGTCCACCTGGCGGCGGCGCCCCACGGCGTCTGCTGGGAGCACGGCGTGGTGGTGGACGTCGACTCCGCCCCGCCGGCACAGCTCGACACCGCCGCCGCTCCTGCGCGGACCGGCGTCGAGCGCGCGCCCGTGGCGGTCGTTCGCTCCGACGCGCATCCGCACTGCCCGGCGCTGTGGGTGCTGCGGGCGGCGCGTGCGGAGGTCGGGGTCTCGGCGGCTCCGGTGGTCGGCGCGATCGAGCACGCGTCCATCCCTGGACCCGAGCCGGTCGCCGCCCCCGCGGGGTGGGCGCTCCGGCGCGCGCCGAAGCAGTCGCCGCCGGTCTGACGCTCGGCGTTGGTCCCTCGCACCGCCGCGCTCCCGCCCTGGGAGCACGGCGTGCCCGCGCCGTCCCGCGCCGTCCCCAGCCCCACCCGAGAACCCGAATGTCCTGCAGCACGCACCGCCTGTCGCTTCGCGGAAGACGCGCCGTCCTGACCGCCCTGGTGGCGGCCGGGTGGAGCCTGCCCGCGCTCGCCGCCAACCTCGGCATCGTGCACGGGTCGGTGCACGACGAGGCCGGCAAGCCCATCCCCGGCACCCAGGTGACGCTGCTCCGGGGCACGGTGACCCTGGACCGGCACACCACCGACGCCACCGGCCACTTCGAGCTGGAGCAGGTCCCGTTCGGGAAGTACCGGCTCACCTTCTCCGCGCCCGACGGGCGGATGGACGACCGCGAGGTGCTCATCGCCTCGGGTGACGTGCTGGAGCTCGACGTCATGCTCCCCACGCTGGAGGAGACGGTCACCGTGGTGGCTCCGAAGCGGGAGGCGCCTCGGCCGTCGACCACCACCAGCTCCGCCACGCAGATCCAGCGCGAGGACATCCAGGCGCGCCCGCGCGGAGACTCGGCCTCGGTCAACGAGATCCTCGCCACCCAGCCAGGCTTCGTCTACGACGCCCTGGGCCAGCTCTACGTGCGGGGCAACCACGCCAATCTCCAGTACCAGCTGGACGGCGTCCCGCTGCCCGACTCCGTCTCGGGCCTCTTCGGCCAGTTCCTCTCGCCCAAGCTTGTGGAAAACATCGAGGTCATCACCGGCGGGCTCCCCGCCGAGTACGGCCAGCGGCTCTCCGCGGTGGTGAACCTGAACTCGCGACGGCCGCCACCTGAGGGCGAGGGACAGGCCGAGCTGCTCTACGGAAGCTTCGACACCTGGACCCCCAGCGCCTTCTGGGGCCAGAAGCTCGGCTCGGTCTCGGTCATGACCGGCGGCAGCCTCACCTGGACCGACCGGGGGCTCGATCCCCCCAACCCCACGACCTACCTGCACGACGCCTCGCAGCAGGGCCGGGTGTTCGCCAAGGTGGACGTTGACCTGGGCGACCGGGATCACGTCTCGACACTCCTCAGCTACTCGCACAACCATTTCCAGATCCCGGTGGACCCCACGCTCCAGCCCGGGGCGACCGAGCCAGACAAGTACGGCAATCCGCCACCTCCGTACTTCCCCCCGGACACCCAGCAGACCGAGACCGAGAACGACCTCTTCGGGATCGCCTCGTACCGGCACGACTTCGACTCCGCGAAGTCGCTGCGCGTCGCCGGCTACGTCCGCCACTCCACGGCCAAGTTCTTCGGCGACCCGGAGCACGCGCTCGGGCCGACGCAGGAGCACTGTCCGGCCGGCTCCACGGACCCGCTGGACTGCCCCGGGGCGAGCAACGTGAATCGCCGGGCCGACCACGTCGGGCTGGTGGCGGACTACCTCCAGCGGCTCGGGGACCAGCACACGCTCAAGTTCGGGCTCAGCCTGGACCAACTCTGGGGGTCGACCGCCTACGACGCGTACGCGCGGACCTTCGCCCAGCCACCCGAGTTCATCCGGACCGGCCAGGGAGCGGACGAGCCCACGGCGACCTCGGGCGGTGCCTACGCTCAGGATCGGTTCACCGTCGGAAAGCTGACGCTGACCGGCGGGCTCCGCCTGGACTTCCAGAGTGCATCGGTCGGAGCGGGCAGCGACCGGGTGACCGACCTCGGCGTGAGTCCACGGCTCGGGGCGGCCTGGGCCTTCACTCCCGACGTGGTGGCCCACGCCTTCTTCGGCCTCCTCTGGGTTCCCCCCTCGGTGACCGACGTCGCGGCGGGCGCCCGGCTGTCGGGCAAGGTCTCTCCGAACCAGCCCGTCCCGTACGACCTCCGCCCGGAGAAGGACCGCTACGCCGAGGTGGGCCTCAAGGCCCGTGTCATCCCCGCGCTGACGCTCGGGCTCACGCTCTGGGGTCGGCTCTCGACCGACCAGCTGGACGAGACGGAGATCGGCGAACACCGGCATCACCACTCCCTACAACTTCGCCGAGGGGCGCGCCGGCGGCATCGAGGCCACCGTCGACGCGGTCATCACCCAGAAGCTGACCGCCTTCGGCAACGTGAGCTTCGGCGCGGCGCAGGGGAAGGGCATCGCGACCGCGACGTACCTCTTCGATCAGGCCTCTCTCCAGAACACCGCCTGGCAGACGCTCGATCACTCGCAGACCTGGACCGCGAACGCCGGGGCGAATTACCGGGATGGACCGACGCTGGTGTCGATGCTGGTCGCCTACGGCAGCGGACTTCGCACCGGCGCCGACAACCTGAGCCACGTCCCCGGGTGGGTCCGGGTGGACCTGACCCTGGCGCACGATTTCCTGAACCTTCCGCTCAGGCCCACCCTGGCCATCGACGTGGTGAACCTCTTCGACGCCCAGTACGCCTATCGGCTCTACAACGGCTTCAACGGGAGCCACTGGGCACCGGGCCGCAGCGTGTACGTGCGGGCCTCGGTGAACTTCTGACTCGCACCCGGAGCGGGGTGCGAGGTGTGCGGGGCAGGTGTGCGTTCATTGACGCACTCCGCGATTCCGGACCCGAGCCGTTTCCCGGGTAACCTTCGAGGACTCCCGGGATGCGCGCCCTCGAGATCTTCGACACCGACGAGCACGGCAAGCTGGGCGGGAGCCTCGCGGAGATCCTGCGGCTGGCGAACCCGCCGGCCTCCCGGCTGCACTGGACGCTCCGGTACATCGAGGCTCGCGACGACGTGAGCGCGGTCTGGCCGGCCGGGCTGAAGGATCTCGAATCCCAGGCCTCCTCGCGGAAGTTCGGGCTCGAGCTGACGTGGGAGCAGCTGACCGCGCTCGCCGCGGTGCTCCATGCTCCGGTGGACGTGCGGCTCGACGGGTGGGTCCGCGTGCCGCGGCCCGGCGAGGCGCCCGGCGAGCTGCGCATGCGCATCGAGGTGCTGGACTCCACCCTCTTCCGGGTGGCGGCGACTGACCGGAGGGTGCTCACCAGGCTGGAGCAGCGGTTCAAGGACACCCGGGCCGTCGAGCTGAGCGAGATGTACTGAGATGCCGTCAGCCCTGCCAGCGGTTCTGCGGGCGCCCCCCTGGTGCGGGGACTAGCGCTCCCCGCCCGCAGGCAGGTCCACCGAGTCGATCGTCGCCCCCACCCGGCCGAGGAGCTCCCAGGCCCAGCCCACCGCCTCGTCCACCAGCCCGCCGACGGCGACCGCGCCCCAGACGAGGGTCAGGGTGGTGGTGGTGGCGTCGGAGGTCTTGGTGCGCTCCGAGTCTTTCACCGCGTTGGCGCACGGACCCTCGGCATCGAAGAGGCAGAGCAGGCCGGCGAGGTCGATCTCCTGGCCCGCGGCGTTGAAGACGTAGCGGGAGCCCTCCGGCGCGACGTCCACCCGCACCGGCGCCCGCAGCCGCTCCACGTCCACCACGCTGATCGGCAGGCCGGAGTGGAGGGAGACCGCGTTCCCCACGTCGACCGCGGCGTTGATGGGACCGAGCTTCCCCTCGGCCGCGGCCCGGACCAGGTACTCGGAGGCCGGTTTCCCCCGGCCGGTGGGCTTGTAGCCGCCGTGGCGGAGCAGGTCGCGGATCGCCACCCGGACCTCCTCGCTGCCGCGCACCGGCCCGCGAGCGCCGGGCGCGAGCAGGTCGCGGTAGGGGTCGCGCGGGAGCTTGCCCAGCGGCGCCGGGAACTGCGTGACGAAGGCGCGCAGCGCGAGCAGCGGGTGAGGGGCGACGGTCAGCTCCACGGACGGGCGAGCGTACGCCTTTCGAGCGTCGTCGTGTGCTAGCGAGGGGCCCACGTCCCCGACTCGACCCATCGCCGCGGAGCTGCTGAGCGGAGCCGACCTGTACCGCACGGTGGTGCTGGAGAAGATGGCCGGGGCCCGCGAGTCGGTGTGGATCGCCACCGCCAACGTCAAGGCGATGATGATCGAGCAGCCCCAGGCTCGGGGCAGGCCGGTTCGCCCCCGTGCTCGCGCTGTTCCGCACGCTCGCCCGGCGCGGGGTGGAGCTGCGACTGCTGCACGCCGAGCTGCCGAGCCGCCCGTTCCGCGCCGCCTTCGACCGCTCGAGGACGCTGGTCCGCGGCGGGCTCCAGCTGAAGATCTGCCCCCGGGTCCACTTCAAGTGCGTCCGGGTGGACGGGGCCTGGGTGTACCTGGGGAGCGCGAACCTGACCGGCGCCGGCCTCGGAGCGAAGCACCCGGACGCGCGGAACTTCGAGCTGGGGTTCGTCACCGAGGACTTCGACACCATCGACCGGGTCACCGCGCTGTACGAGTCGGTGTGGTCGGGAGCGGAGTGCGGGCGCTGCCGGCTGCGGTCGGTGTGCCCGGATCCGATCGGTCCGGCCGTTCCCCGGCCGAGGAGGAGCGACGGCATCCGGCTCGGGCGCGCGCGGCGGCTCCGGCGCGGCTGAGCTGCCACGCGGTCCGCGGCGGTATGCTCCGGGGCCGTGAGTGCCCGTGCCTCTCGCGCGTGCGTGCCGCCGGCGTCCGGCCTCGACCGGAGCCGGACGTGAGCCGCGCCGAGCGCCCCCAGCTCCTCGGCGCGGTCGCCGGGCTCCTCTCGGCCGTCCTCTTCGGCGCCAGCGTGCCCATCACCAAGCGGCTGCTGCCCGAGGTCGCGCCGATGCTGCTCGCCGGCCTCCTCTACCTCGGCGGAGGGCTGGCGGTGGGCGCCGTGCGGCTCGCAGCCCACCGCCGCATCGTCGAGGCGGGCCTCGGCCGCGCCGACCTGCCGCGGGTGCTGGCCATCGTCCTGCTCGGCGGCGTGCTGGGCCCGCTGGCGCTGGTCCACGGGCTGCGGACCGTGTCCGGCGTGAGCGGCGCGCTCCTGCTCAACCTCGAGGGACCTCTCACGGTGCTGGTCGCGCTCACCCTCTTCGGCGAGCACCTCGGGCCGCGCGCGGCGCTCGCGGCGGGCCTGGTCTTCCTCGGCGCGTGCCTGCTCGCCGTCCCCGGCGCCGGCGCGGGCTCCGCACGTCTCTCCGGCGTCCTCCTCCTCGCCGCGGCCTGCGCCGCCTGGGCCGTGGACAACAACCTCACCCAGGGCCTGGCCGGGAAGGACCCCTGGCAGCTGGTCATCGCCAAGACGCTCGGGGCGGGCACGGGGATGGTCTCGCTCGCGCTCGTCCTCGGGGACGCCCTTCCCGGGACAGGCGTGATGGCCTCCGCGCTGGTGCTCGGAGCCCTCGCCTACGGAGCCAGCGTGCTGCTCGATGCCTTTGCGCTGCGGCTCCTCGGCGCCGCCCGCGAGGCCGCGTTCTTCGCCACCGCGCCGTTCGCCGGGGCGCTCCTCTCGGTCCCCGTCCTCGGCGAGCAGCTCGGCTCGGTCCAGCTCGCCGCGGGCGCGGTGATGGTCATCGGCGTCGGCATCCTGGTCCGCGAACGGCACGGGCACGAGCACAGCCATGAGGCGCTCGAGCACAGCCATCGGCACGTGCACGACGCGCACCACCAGCACCCGCATCCCGAGGGCGTGGCCCAGGCCGGGCCGCACGCGCATCCGCACCGTCACGCACCGCTCACGCACGCACACGCGCACGTCTCGGACGCGCACCACCGTCACGCGCACTGAGGCACACGGCGGGGGGACGCGTGGAGCGGGCCCCCGAGGATGAGGAGCCGGACGGCGCCCCCCTGGCGGAAGGTGGAGGATCGGTGCGGAAGGGTGGCGCTCGGCCCGCGGGACCGGCAGATTCGGTCGTCCCCCCCGGGGCAAGGACGAGGACGTGAGCGATCGCTTCGAGGCGGACGTGCAGAGGATGCAGCGGGCGCTGGCGGCCGAGGTCGACCGCCGGGCGCGCCGGGAGACCCGTCGTGAGGAGCGCCGCGACCGTCGTGCCACGCGCCGGGCCGCGCGCCGCCGGAGCCCGAGGAGCGGCACCTTCCTGCTCGTCGCCGCGGCCATCCTCACCGTCCTGGTGGTCGAGGGGGCCCCGTACTGGCTGCTCTTCCTGGTCCTGTGGATGGCGTTCGAGGGCACCCGCCGCCTCGTCGGCCGCCGCGCCCCGGAGGCGGAGGGCGAGGCCACGCCGCTGGCCGAGACCGGGGTGGACGCCCGTCTGGCGCGGGTGGACGCGCTCTGCGACCAGCTCCTCGCGGACATCCGCAGCGCCCCGGCGGTGCTCCGGGAGATCGTCCAGAGGCCCGAGGAGGCGGTGCAGGCGCTCCGCGACGGCGTGCACGCCCTCGAGCGCCGCGAGCGGGAGATCCGCTCCCTCGCCCGCCCCGAGGACGACGCGCGCCTGCAGTCCGAGCGCGACTCGCTGCAGCGCCGCCTCGCCGCGGAGCAGGACGCCGTCACCCGGCAGCGGCTCGGCCAGGCCCTCGAGGCGCTCGAGCAGCAGCGCAGCCAGCGCGCCTCGCTGCTCACCGCCGCCTCCCGCCTCGAGGCCGAGCGCACCCGGCTGCTCTACACGCTGGAGGGGCTGCACACCCAGGTGCTCGCCGTCCGCTCCACCGCCGAGGCAGGCCAGGAGCAGGCCGCGGCCGAGCGCCTCCGCCTGAGCCTGGACACGCTCTCCAGCGAGGTCTCCGCGGTGGCCGGGGCGCTGGAGTCGGTGCAGGCCGTCGACGCCGGCGCCGTCTCCTCCGCCGAGGTCCGTGCGCCCGGCAGCCGGGTCCCGGAGCGCAGCTGATGTCCGGGCCCCAGGCCGCCGTCCCGTCTGCGGACGCGAGCACCCCGCCGGCGCCGCCATTCACTCCCACCGTGCCGTTCCGCCCGGCCTGGGGCGCCGCCGGCCCCCAGCGCCAGACGCTGCTCGCGCACCTGCTCCGCCGCCCGCGCCCGCCCCCGCTTCGCCGCGAGCGGGTGGACACCCACGACGGCGACTTCCTCGACCTCGACTGGCTCGAGGCCCCGCCGGACGTGCCGCACGTGCTCGTCCTCCACGGGCTGGAGGGAAGCCCCTCCTCCGGCTACGTGCGCGCCACCCTGAACGAGATCGCCCGCCGCGGCTGGGGCGCGGTGGCGATGGCCTGGCGGAGCTGCAGCGGCGAGCCCAACCGCGCGCTCCGCTCGTACTGCTCGGGTGAGACCGAGGACCCCCGCTTCGTCAGCAACCGGATCCGCGAGGCCGGCATCCGCGGGCCGCTGTTCGCCATCGGCTACTCGCTGGGGGCCAACGCGCTCTTGAAGCTGCTGGCCGAGACCGGAGAGGCCGCACCGCTCGACGGCGCGGTGGCGGTGAGCACCCCGTTCGATCTGGCCGCCTGCGCCCGCGCCCTCGACGCGCCGTGGAGCGGGGGAGCGCTCTACCGCCGCGTCTTCCTCAAGACGCTCCGGGTGAAGGCGCTGGGAAAGCTCCGCGAGCACCCCGCGTCGGGGCTCTCGCCCGAGGGGGTGCGGCGCGCGCGCACGCTCCACGCCTTCGACGACGCGTTCACCGCGCCCAGCAACGGCTACCGCGACGCGGACGACTACTACGCCCGCGCCTCGTCCGGGCCGCTCCTCGGCCGCATCCGCCGCCCGGTGCTGTGCATCAGCGCCGAGGACGACCCGATGATCCCCGTGGAGACGCTGCCCGCCTCCATCCCCGGGCGGTACGTGCAGCTGCTCCGGACCGCCAGCGGCGGCCACGTGGGCTTCCTCTCCGGCAGCCTGTTCCGGCCACGCTTCTGGGCCGAGTCCCAGGCCGTCGAGTTCCTCGCCCACCTCGCCGGGGGCTGATCGGCCCGCGGCGTCTCACCGGCGGGCGGCGAGGAAGCACCCCTGGACGTGGTCGTCCACCAGCCCGCAGGCCTGCATGAAGGCGTAGCAGATGGTGGAGCCCACGAAGCGGAAGCCCCGCGCCCGGAGCGCCGCGCTGAGCGCGTCCGACTCGGGCGTGGTCGCCGGAACCTGCTTCAGGGTGCGCGGGCGCCGGCGGATGGGCTTCCCGCCGACGAAGCTCCAGGCGAAGGAATCGAACGAGCCGTGCTCGCGCTGCACCCGGAGGAACGCCCGGGCGTTCTCCAGCGCCGAGGTCACCTTGGCCCGGTTCCGGACGATGGCAGGGTCCTGGAGGAGCGCCTCGACGCGCGCCGGGCGGAAACGCGCCACGCGCTCCGGGTCGAAGCCGGCGAACGCGCGGCGGTAGCCCTCGCGCTTCCGGAGCACCGTCCACCACGAGAGGCCGGCCTGGGCGCCCTCGAGGACCAGGAACTCGAAGAGCGTGCGGTCGTCGTGCACCGGGCGACCCCACTCCTCGTCGTGGTAGCGGATGTAGAGCGGCTCCTCGGTCACCCAGCCGCAGCGGGGCCGGGCGCGGAGGCCTGGCTCAGGGGCCATCGTGCACTCTCATCGGTCCGGGGCCCGTGCCTAGACGAGTCCGGAGCGGGAGCGCAAACGGCGCGGGAGGCGAACCGTTCGCCGCGGTCAGGGACTCCGGGGGCGCACCGGGGCGAGCCGTGCGTCGGGCCCGGCATAGCGCAAGGTCGCCACGCTCCAGCCGGGCGGCGTCCGCGGACAGAACGGGCCGCAGATCTCCACCTGGTGGCCCTGGCAGGCCGGCTCGGTGCGCGCCAAGGAGCGCAGGCTCTCGGGGAAGGCGACGACCTGCACCTCGAGCGCGATGCCGGGGGTGGGCGCGGCGCACGCCTCGGCCAGCGCCCGCCGCTGGGCCCCGAGGGTGAGCCCGTAGTGGATGCCCCGGGTCCCCCCGTGCTCGCCGATCCACCCCATCCACGAGCGCTGGAGGGCGAACCCCCAGAGCCCGACCCCCAGCGCCAGGGCCGCGAGCGCCCGGGCCCCGCCCTCCCGTCCGGGCCACAGCGTTGCGACGGCGAGCGCCCAGCCGGCCACCGGGATCCACAGCACCGGCTGCTGGTAGTGCGGCTCGGGAGGAAGCGCGAGCAGGCCGAGGAAGGCGGCGTGCAGGCCCCAGGTCCAGAGGCCGAGCCGCGCCACGCGCCGGAGCCCGGGCGAGGGGGAACGGCGCCCGAGGACGAGCCCGAGGAGCGCGCCCACGCCCACCACCGTGGCCACCGGCGGACCGAGGACCCGGAGGGCGGCCCCCGGCGCGCTCTCCCGGGTGAAGCGGGCCCAGTCGGCGTCGAAGAAGTAGCCCAGCCCCAGCCCGGCGGTCTGCGCGAACGGCGCGCCCAGCGCCTCGACCGCGCGACCGAGGCGGTCGAGGACGCCCACCGCCGCGACGGGCGCCGGCGCGGAGCCCTCGTGGAGGAGCGCCCGGGCGTAGGGGAGCATCACCACCGCGGCCGCGAGCACCCCGGCGCCGAGCGGCAGGAGCCGGTCTCGCCACGCGCGCCGCTCGCCGAGGAGCACCGCCACGACGGCCACCGCGAGCGGCACGGCCATGAGGTGCGTCCCCAGCGCGAGCCCGAGGAGCACGCCCGCCAGCGCCCCCGTCCCGGCGCGCACCGGGCCAGGGCGGGCGAGCACCGCGGCGGTGAGCGCGGCGAATCCGGCGAGCAGCGAATTGTCCCAGCCCTGCCGGCTCCAGAGGAAGGCGAAGGGCGAGGCGGCGGCGAGCCAGAGCGCGACGCCCAGCACCAGGGGGGGCGCCTCCGAGCGGCGGGCGAGCGCTCCCGAGAGCAGCGCCACCGCGCCGGTGAGGAAGAGCCCCGCGGCCAGGATGCCCGCCTCGGGCCGGGGACCCGCCACCCGGTGGACCGCGGCGTAGAACCAGAGCGGCGCTGGCCCGTAGCGCACGCCGCGGGTGCCCCGGAGCACCGAGATGGCCGCCCAGTGCCCGTCCCGGGCATCGCGCGCGGCCGCGTCTTGCAACTGAGGCTCGTCGAGCACGTACGAGCCCAGGTCCCGGTCGACGAAGCGCGTCCCGAGCGCGAGGAGCGCCCCGGCGACGAGGAGCCACGCCGGCCACCATCGAAGGGCTGCGGAGCGCACCGTCCTCGATGATCCCCTGCCACGAACGGGTGCGCTAGAAGGACCGCTCCATGGCCCGGACTCCCGTGCGTCGGCTCGCCCTCGCCGTCCTCCTCCTCGCCGTCGCGGCGCGCGCCGAGGCGCCGCTCATCCCGCGCGAGGTGCTCTTCGGAAACCCCGAGCGGACCAAGCCCCAGCTCTCACCCGACGGGAAGCGGCTCGCCTGGCTGCAGCCGGACAAGGGCGTGCTCCAGGTCTGGGTGCAGACGCTCGGCAAGGAGGACGCGGCGCCGGTGAGCGCCGATCGGCAGCGCCCCATCCGGCGCTTCCAGTGGGCCCAGGACAGCCGCTCCATCCTCTACAGCCAGGACGTGAAGGGCGACGAGAACTGGCACGTGTACGGCGTGGACCTCGCCTCGAAGCAGGTCCGTGACCTCACGCCCTTCGACGGCGTGCGCGCCGACCTGGTCGCCGACAGCCCGCGCCGTCCGGCCGAGGTCCTGGTGCAGATGAACATCGAGGATCGCGCGCGGATGGACGTCCACCGCGTCGACCTCCGGACCGGCGCGGTGGTCCTGGACACGAGGAATCCCGGGACGGTGACCGCCTGGGCGGCGACGGACGATCTCCTGATCAAGGCCGCCGTCGCCTCCCGGCCCGACGGTGGACAGGAGCTGCTGGTCCGGGACTCGGCGAAGGGGACCTGGCGGACGCTCACCCGCGTCGGCCCGGAGGACCGGCTCGAGCTGCTCGATCTGACGGCGGACGGCAAGGGCGTGCTCTACGTGACCAGCGCCGGCGCGGAGACGGCCCGGGTGGTCCAGCGCGCGCTCGCCGGGGGGCCGGAGAAGGTCCTGGCCTCGAATCCCGAGGTGGACCCGTCGGACGTCTCGGTGCACCCGACCCGTCACGTGGTGGAGGGCGTGCTGTTCGAGCCGGCGCTCCCGGTCTGGACGCTCCTCGACCCGACGGTGAAGAAGGACTTCGACGTCTTCCCGCACCTCGCCCGCGGCTTCCCGGAGGTCGTCTCCCGCGATCGCGCCGACCGCACCTGGCTGGTGGCGTTCCGGGACGCGCAGGGACCCACGCGGTACTTCTCCTTCGACCGGACCTCGCTCCAGGGAAAGTTCCTCTTCGCCGACCGGCCGAAGCTCGAGTCGGTGGGGCTGGCGGAGATGAAGCCGGTCCGCTTCCCGGCCCGCGACGGGCTCACCCTGCACGGGTACCTGACCCGGCCCGCCGGAGCGAGCGCCGCCGGCCCGATGGTCCTCTTCGTCCACGGCGGCCCCTGGGGCCGGGACCACTGGCGGCTCGACCCCCACGCCCAGTGGCTCGCCAACCGCGGCTACGCGGTCCTCCAGGTGAACTTCCGCGGGAGCACCGGCTACGGCCGGAAGCTGATGAACGCCGGCGACCGCCAGTGGGGGAAGGACATGCACACCGACCTGCTCGACGCGGTGGACTGGGCGGTGAAGGAGGGCGTGGCGGAGAAGGGCCGGGTGGCGATCATGGGCGGGAGCTACGGCGGATACGCCACCCTGGCCGCCGCCGCGTTCAGCCCCGACGCGTTCCGGTGCGGGGTGGACATCGTCGGCCCGTCGAACCTCTTCACCTTGCTCCGGAGCATCCCGCCGTACTGGAAGCCGATGCGGGCGATGTTCGACCGGCGCATCGGGAACATCGACGACCCCGCGGACAAGGCGCTGCTCGAGTCGGCCTCGCCGCTGTTCTCCGCGGAGAAGATCCGGATGCCGCTGCTCATCGGCCAGGGGGCGAACGACCCGCGGGTGAAGCAGGCCGAGTCGGAGCAGATCGTCTCCGCGCTGGAGAAGCATGGGCTCGGCGTGACCTACGTGGTCTATCCGGACGAGGGGCACGGCTTCGCCCGGCCGGAGAACTCGATGGACTTCAACGCCCGGGCGGAGGCGTTCCTCGGCCAGTGCCTCGGCGGGCGGGTCGAGCCGATGCAAGGCGAGCGGATCCCCGGCTCGACCGCGGTGGTGAAGGTCGTGGCGCCGAAGGCCGGCGCCGCCCCGAAGTGACGCTCGCGCCCGGGTCGCTCAGGCCGTCAGGGTGATGGCGGCGATCTCCGGCGGGCTTCCGATGCGCATCGGCGGCCCCCAGAAGCCCGTCCCGCGGTGCACGTACACGTGCCCGTCGCCGACCCGGTACAGCCCGGCCGAGTAGGTCCACAGCGCCGCGACCAGCCCGGTGATGGGGAACAGCTGCCCGCCGTGGGTGTGGCCCGAGAGCTGGAGCCCGATGCCCTTCGCGACGCCGTCCTCCACCGCCCGCGGCTGGTGGGCGAGCAGCACCGCCGGGTGCTCCGGGTCCCGGCCGGCCACCGCCGCCTCCAGGTCCCAGCCGCGCGGCCGGTCCCGCTGCCCGTAGTCGTCCACGCCGACGAGGTCGAGCCGGGCGTCGCCGTCGCGCAGGGTCACCGTGCGGTTTCGAAGCACGGTGAGCCCCATCCGCTCCAGCGCCACGCACCAGTCCGCGTCGCCCGAGTAGTACTCGTGGTTCCCGGTGATGAAGTACGTCCCGAAGCGCGAACGCAGGGCCTGCACGGCGGAGATGGTGTGCGCGATCTGGTCGACCCGGCCATCGACCAGGTCCCCGGTGAGCGCCACCAGGTCTGGCTTCAGCGCGTTGCAGCGCTGCACCATGTCCTCGAGGAACGGACGGCCGAGCACGTCGCCGATGTGGATGTCGCTCACCTGGACGATGCGCAGGCCGTCGAAGGCGCGGTGGAGGCGGGGCAGGCGCACGGCGAGCTCGTCGATGACCGGCGGCGCGAACGCCCGGCGCACGCCGTAGGCGCTGAAGCCCGCCGTGACCAGCCCCGCCCCGCCCACCGCTGCCCGGGCGAGGAACTGCCGCCGCTCGGTGGAGACCGGGGCCGCGCCGTTCCGCCGCCGGCGCCAGCCGTCCACCCGCCGCCAGAGTTGGAAGGCGGCGAGCGACATCCCGAGGTACAGGCCCACCCCCATCCAGCACCACGCCGCGAAGGCCAGGGCGTCGCCCCACGGCGTGTGGAAGCGGGTGAACACCGACCGGGCGAGGAAGAGCGAGGCGCCGGCGAAGGCGAGCGCGATGGCCCCGGCGCGGCGGATGCGCGCGTCGCTGGTCGTGTCCCGGAACAGCCGGCGGTACAGGTAGAGGTGCCCCCCGACCACCACCGCCAGGACGATGGCGAAGAAGAGCGCGATGCGGAGCACGTACATGGGCCGGGCCCGATGCTAACCAGCCGGGGAGCGCGCTTCATCCCGCTCGAGCGAGCGGCCGTCGCCTGCTCGACCCCGGGCTCAGAACAGCGCCCGCAGCACCAGGTAGGCGCCGAGCACCATCGCGGTCACCCCCAGCTTCTCGCGGTAGGGCTGCAGCTTGCGCGTCCACCGGTCGAGCGTGGCCTGTGCGCCCGGGCTCTTCGTCCAGCTGCGGAAGATGCCCACGCCGAGGAGCAACCCGAGCGAGAGGAGCAGCGCTCCGTCCACCGCGCGCAGCAGCCAGAAGTTGAACCAGCGGAGCACCGGCAGCTCGAGCAGCACGAAGAAGAGCCGCCAGGCGCCGAGCACCGCGCCGACGACGCCGATCCACCCCTGGTAGGGCTCCAGCTCGGTCAGGACGCGCGCGCCTCGACGGTCCCGGCGCACGAGCGTCGCGGCGCCCAGCGCGCCCACCCCCAGCAGCAGCAGTCCGTCCAGCAGGCCCATCTCGGTGGATGAGACGCGCCGGGGTGCCCGCCGATTGCGGCGATCAGCTCACCGGGCCGATGTCGACGTTCAGGAGGAGGGACAGCTCGGCGAAGAAGTCGTCGATGTCCCGGGAACCGAGCGGGCCGCTCCAGGCGTGGACCAGCGTCCCTTTCGCGTCGAGCAGCACCACCGACGAGGCCCCCGGCGGAAGGCTCCACGGCGGGGAGGACAGGGTGCGGTTCCAGTCGACCAGCACCGGGACGCCGTCCTTCCGCTCGGCGTCGCGGACCGCCGACAGGGCGAAGAGGCTGGCGGGGAAGAAGTCGAGCCCGTGCAGGTTCGCGACCCCCAGCACGTGTGCCCGCCCGATCAGCCGGTGGTGCCGGGCCCGGACGAACAGCTCGCGCTTGAGCGCCACGTTCTGCTCGACCGACCCCCTGTCCTCGTAGAAGAGGACGGTGGGCCGCCCGCGCCAGCGGGACAGCGACACCGGCGCGTCGGACGAGTCCCGGAGCTGCGCGTCCCAGCTTCGCCGCTCCGGAATGGCCCCCGCCGCCAGCGGCAGGGCGGCAACCAGGCTCACCACAATCAAAAAGACTCTCAGTGACATTGTCATGGACCTCGGGTTACGCAAACTTTGAACATAGCATTGACAGAGTTGCAACAAACCATTAACCGATGGGCCTCCTGGAAGGGAAGGGATTCGATGGCCCTCGCGTTCACCCAGCCGTCTGACGCCGCGCTGCTGTGGCTGCGCCACGTCCAGTCCGACGTCGAGAGGCGGCTGGCGGAGCTGCTCGACCTCGATGACGAGCAGGGCATCGACCCTCGCTGGAGCGAGGCCCTGGTTCGCACCCGGGAATACGCGCTGCGGCCCGCGAAGCGATTGAGGCCGGCGCTGGTGGCGATCGGGCACGGTATGGGCTCGGGCCACGCGGACGTCCCGGACGGGCTGTGGAAGTTCGCCGCCGCGTTCGAGCTGCTCCACACTTTCCTGTTGATCCACGACGACGTCGCCGACGCCGCCGAGCACCGGCGGGGCAGCCCCGCGCTTCATCGCGTCCTTGCCGAGGGGAAGCTGGGAGAGGACCTGGCGGTGGTGGTGGGCGATCACCTCTTCGCCCGCTCCATCGAGGTGATGCTCGAGCCCGGGCTGCCCGGCGCCGCGCGCGCGGTGCGCTACTACCTGGGCATCTGCCGGCAGACCGCCGCGGGACAGTACCTGGACCTCGACCTCACCCGTGCGCCGCTGTCCGAGGTCACGCTGTTCCAGACGCTCCGGGTCGCCCACCTCAAGACCGCCCGGTACGGCTTCGTGGCGCCGCTCACCTGTGGGGCGATGCTCGCCGGGGCGCCTCGGGCGCTGGTCGACGCGCTCGACCGCGTGGGCCGGCAGGTGGGGCTCGCCTATCAGCTGCGCGACGACCTGATCGGCCTGTTCGGCGACCCGCAGGTGGCGGGGAAGAGCACCGACGGTGACTTCGTCCAGGGGAAGCGGACCTTCCCGGTGGTGGCGGCCTACACCCGCGCGCCGCCGGCGACCCGTTCGGAGATGGAGGCCCTCTGGGCCGAGCGGCCGTCGGACCCGGTGGCGCTGGCCCGCGCCCGGACCCTGGTCACGGCGCACGGGGGGGTGGCCGCCACCGAGCGGCTCATCGAGCGCGCCACCCGCTCGGCGCGGCGGGCGCTGGCGGCGCTTCCCCATGGCGGCGGCTTCCGCGACCTCCTGGACTCGCTGGTGGTGACCCTCTCCCGGCGGCGGGCCTGAGCTCCGATGGCGCGGCGTCTCTCGGCGGTGGTGGTGGGTGCAGGGGTCGGCGGGCTCGCCGCCGCCGCCCGTCTGGCCCACGCGGGCCTGGACGTGCAGGTGTTCGAGCAGACGCCCGGGCCCGGCGGCCGCTGCGCGCAGCTCCAGCTCGACGGCTACACCTTCGACATGGGCCCCACCATCCTCCTCATGCCCGAGGTGGTGGAGCGCACCTTCCGCGACCTGGGCCGGAGGATGGAGGACTACCTCCGGCTGCACCGCTGCGACCCGAACTACCAGATCCACTTCCGCGACGGCTCGTCGCTGACCTTCACCTCCGAGCTCACCCGGATGGGCGAGGAGCTGGAGCGCATCGAGCCGGGCAGCTTCGCCCGCTTCCTGGAGTTCCTCGCGCTGGGCCGGGTGCAGTACCGGACCAGCCTCGACCAGTTCGTCGGCCGGAACTTCGACCACCTGGGACAGTTCCTCACCCCGGCCAGCCTCCGCGGCATCTTCCGGGCGCGCGCCCACCGGCGGCTCTACTCGGTGGTCAGCGGCTTCTTCCGCGACGACCGGCTGCGGGCGGCGCTCACCTTCCAGACGATGTACCTGGGCATCTCGCCGTACCAGAGCCCGGCGGTGTACGGCCTGCTCCCGTTCAGCGAGCTGGGGGTGGGCATCTGGTTCCCCGAGGGCGGACTGCACGCGCTGCCGCGGGCGCTGGAGCGGCTGGCGAAGGATATGGGTGTCCACCTCGCCTACCGGACTGCGGTGCGATCCATCACCTTCGAGGGGAAGCGGGCGACGGGGGTGACGCTCGAGGACGGCACCGAGGTGGCCGCGGACCTGGTCCTCTGCAACGCCGACCTGCCCTGGGCCTACCGGAACCTCATCGACCCGGGCGTGACGCGGCTCCGGCGGGCGGAGAAGCTCCGCTACACCTCCAGCGGCTACATGATGTACCTGGGGCTCGACCGGCAGGTGCCGGAGCTCGGGCACCACAACGTCTTCTTCGGGGGCGACTACCGGGGCTCGTTCGAGGACATCTTC
Source organism: uncultured delta proteobacterium (assembly GCA_963776345.1). Lineage (GTDB taxonomy): Bacteria > Myxococcota > Myxococcia > Myxococcales > Myxococcaceae > RPRB01. Next base: position 26,937 of record CAVZMH010000014.1, read on the forward strand.
GAGCGCTTCCGCGTCCCGGCGGACCCGAGCTTCTACGTCGCCGTCGCCAACCGGACCGATCCGTCGCTCGCGCCGGCGGGGCGGGACGGGCTCTACGTGCTGGTCCCGGTGCCCAGGCAGCACCCGTCGCTCGACTGGGCCACGGTGGGCCCGCGGGTGCGGGCGCAGGTCTTCGCCCGGCTCCGCGAGGAGGGGCTGGACCTCGAGCGCCACGTGGTCGCCGAGCGGGTCTTCACCCCCGACGACTGGGCGAGCCGCTTCTCGCTCGAGCACGGCAGTGCCTTCGGCCTCAGCCACCACTTCTTCCAGGTGGGCCCGTTCCGGCCGTCGAATCAGGACCCCACCGTCCGGAACCTCTTCTTCGTCGGCGCCTCCACCCAGCCGGGCACCGGGCTGCCGACGGTGATGCTCTCGGCCGAGCTGGTGGTGGAGCGGATGCGGCGCGAGGCGGCGGCGCTCGGCGCGAGGCTGGCCCCGGCTCCCCTGCTGGGCCCGGAGGCGATGGCGTGAACGCGCTGGTGCGCCAGGGCTACCGCACGGCGAAGGAGGTCACGCGGCGGCACGCCCGCAGCTTCTCCTTCGCCTCGGTGCTGCTGTTCGGCGCACGCCGGCGGGCGGCGTTCGCCCTCTACGCCTTCTGCCGGCGGCTGGACGACCTGGTCGACCACGGCGACGGCGGGGCGGAGCCGCTCTCGCACCGGCTCGCGCGCGCCCGGGCGCTCATCGCCCAGCTGTACGTGGGTGCGCCGCACCTCGCCGACCCGGGCCGTGGCCCGGTGGCCGAGCGCGCGGCGGGGGCGCTCGCCGACGGCGCCTGGGACGAAGCCGAGCTCGCCGCCCTGCGGGACACGATCCAGCGCTTCGGCGTCCCCGAGCAGCCGTTCCAGGACCTGGTCTCGGGCATGGAGATGGACGTGGCCGGCCACCGGTACGTGACGTTCGCCGACCTCGAGCTGTACTGCTATCGCGTCGCGGGGACGGTGGGCATCTTGATGGTCCCGGTGCTCGGGACGTCGGACCCGAGGTCCACCGCCGCGGCGGCGGACCTCGGTCGGGCGATGCAGCTGACCAACATCCTCCGGGACGTGCGCGAGGACCTCGCCCGCGGCCGGGTCTACCTCCCGGAGGACGAGCTCGCCGCCTTCGGCCTCTCCCGGGAGGACCTCGCCCGGGGCACGGTGGACGACCGCTGGCGCGCGTTCGTGCGCTGCCAGATTGCCCGGGCCCGCGCCTACTACGCGCGCGCCGCCGCCGGGGTGCAGTGGCTCAACGGCTTCGGTACCCGGCGCATGGTGAAGCTGATGGGCGCGCTGTACGGCGGCATCCTGGGCGACATCGAGGCGCGCGGGCACGACGTGTTCTCCGCCCGGGCGCACGTGCCCTTCGCGGCGAAGCTGCGGTACGCCCTCGCCACGCTCTTCCGGCCGTGGACGGTGCTGCCGCCGCCCCCGGAGGTACCCCCGGTTCCGCTCCTGCCCCGGGGGCTGGCGTGAGCCGCCCGCCCGAGATCGCCGTCGTCGGCGGAGGCATCGGGGGCCTGGTGGCCGCCGGCCTCCTCGCGCGCTCGGGGGCGAGGGTGACGCTCTACGAGCAGGAGCCCCAGCTCGGCGGCAAGGCCCAGCAGCTCACCGTGGGCCGCACCGTGCTCGACACCGGGCCCACGCTGCTGACCATGCCGGCCCTGGTGCGCGAGACCTTCGCCGCCCTGGACGCCGAGGCGCTGCTCCCGCGCCTGGTCACCCTCTCGCCGCAGTGCGCGTACCGGTGGGAGGACGGGAGCGGCTTCGTCGCCCACCCCGAGCTCGAGTCCACCCGCGACTCGGTGGAGGCGATGGCGCCGGGCGAGGGGCGCGGGGTGGAGACGTTCTACGCCGCCGCGGCCTCCATCCACCGGGCCGCCGGGGAGCCCTACCTCGAGGCGCCGTTCGAGGGCATGGCCGGCTTCTTCGGGCGGGTCATCCGCCGCGGTCCCTCGGCGGTCCTGCAAGGGATGCAGATGTCCACCCTGCACGACCTGGCGGCGCGGCACTTCCGCACCCCCCGGATGCAGCAGTTCGTCGGCCGCTTCGCCACCTACACCGGGGCGTCGCCCTACCAGGCCAGCGCGGCGTTCGCGCTCATCCCCCACCTCGAGCGGGTGGAGGGCGTGCACCACGTCGAGGGCGGGATGGGCGCGCTGGTGGACGCCCTGGAGCGGGCGGTGCGCCGGCTGGGCGTCGAGGTCCGTCTCGGCACCCGCGGGCGCTGGCTCCCGGCCGCCGGCGGCTGGCGCGTGGGACCGGCCGGCGACGAGGCTCCGGTCGACGCCGTGGTGGTGAACGCAGATCCCCTCGGCGCCTCCGGGGTCTCCGACGGGCCGCTGGCCATGTCCGGGTACGTGCTCCTGCTCGAGGCAGGGGTGCGATCGCGCCTCGCGCACCACACGGTCTTCTTCTCCCGGGACGCGGCCCGGGAGTTCGAGGAGATCTTCTCCGGCCGCGTCCCCTCCGACCCGACCGTCTACGTCTGTCACCCCGCGTCGAGCGATCCGGGGATGGCCGCGCCGGGGACCAGCGGGCTGTTCGTCATGGCCAACGTGCCGGCGATGGGCGAGGCCTTCCCTCCCTGCGCCGAGACGCTCCGGGCCCGCTGCCTCGCGGTGGTGGAGGCGCTCGACCCGACGCTGCGCGGGCACCTCCGGATCATCGGCGAGCGGACGCCGGTGGACTTCCAGCGGCAGGGAGCGCCGGGCGGCTCGCTCTACGGCTTCCTGCCCCACGGGCGGTTCGGCCCCTTCCACCGTCCCCGCTCCCACGCCGCGCCGGGGCTGGTCTACGCCGGCGGCGGCACGCACCCGGGCGGCGGCGTGCCGATGGTGATGCTCTCCGGCCGGTTCGCCGCCCGGCAGCTGCAGGCGGATCTGAGGCTCCCGGCATGAGCGGGCTCGCCCCACTGCCGGACCGGGCAGGCGCCTACCGCTGGTACTACGCCGACGTGGGCTGCGGCGAGGTGAGCGCCGTGGTCATCTTCCTGCTCGGCAGCCTCTTCTCCCCCCGCTACGCCGCACGGCGGCGAGCGCTGCCCGTCGAGCACTGCGCGGTCAACTTCGCGCTCTACGTGGGTGGCCGCCGCACGCAGTGGGTGCTGAGCGAGTACCCGGACGCCGCGCAGTCCGGGGGCGTGCTCTCCATCGGCCGCTCGCGGTTCCGGGTGAACGCCGACGGCTCGGTGGAGATCGAGGTCCGCGAGCGCCTGGCCCCCTTCGGCGGCGAGGCCCGCGCCGAGCTGGTGCTCCGGCCCACCGCGCCGGGCCTGGGGGTCGTCCCGCTGCTGCCGGACGGAAGCCACGTCTGGGAACCCCGCGCGCCCCGGTGCGACGCCGAGCTGCGGCTCCCGCTCCTCGGCCAGGTGCTGAAGGGCCACGGCTACCACGACGCGAACGCCGGGGATTCGCCGCTCGGCCCCACCTTGCCCTCCTGGTCCTGGACCCGGGTCCACGCTCCCGACCAGACGGCCATCGACTTCCGGCTCCCCGCCGGCGAGCGCATCACCGTGCGGACCGGTGAGCGCGGCACCTCGCTCGCCCGCGACCAGGCCCCGGTGCCCGAGGGGATGCCCACCCGCTGGGGGCTCCGCGTCCCGCGCACGCTGTCGGCCGGCGGACTGGAGGTGCCGGGCCCGGCCCTGGTGGAGTCCTCGCCCTTCTACGCGCGGCAGGTGGCGCGCTCGGGCGCGCTGCACGCCATCGGCGAGGTGGCGGACTTCCGCCGGTTCCGCTCGCCGCTGGTGCGGTGGATGGCGCACTTCCGGACCCGGGTGGAGCGCGCGGCATGAGCACGCTCGCCGCCCTCGTCCTCGGCTGGACCGTCGTCGCCGCCCTGTTCAGCGCGGTGACGCTCTTCCGCGTGCTGCGGCAGCGGCAGGCTCGCGCCCGCCCGGCCGCCACACCGCTTCTCCTGCTCCGGCCCCTCGACGAGCCGACCGAGGGCGAGCTGGAGAACCTCGCCGTCCCGCTCCCGCCGGACCTCGCGCTGCGCCAGGTCGTCGTCTCGCCGTACCGGCCGCGGCTCCCGGACGCGGTCGACTGGCACTACTCGGACCCGCCGTGCCTCAACCGCAAGGTGGGCCACGTGCTCTACGCCGTGGACACGCTCCGACGCCCCGGCGAGCAAGTCCTCGTCGTCGACGCGGACGTGGCGGTGGACCGGGCGCTGCTCGAGGGGCTCTCCGGGGCGCTCTCCGCCGGCGCGGCGCTGTCGATGGCGGCCCCCGAGCCGGTGGGCGGCACGGGGCTCGGCGCGGCGGCGCTGCGTGGGCTGCTCCGCTCGAGCCAGCACAGCTTCGTGGCGCTCGACGTGATGAGCACCGGGTCCAAGGCGGTGTGCGGCAAGGCGCTCGGCCTGTCCGACGCGGCGCTCGAGGCGCTCCGGGCGCTGACCGGCCACATCGGCGAGGACCTGGAGCTCGCCCGGGAGCTGCACGAGAGAGGGCTCACGGTGGTGCGGGCCCCCGTCGCGGCGCGGATGCCGCTGCGCGGGCCGACGTCGCCCGGAAGCGCGTTCCGCCGCTTCCGCCGCTGGATGCAGGTGCTCCGGGCGCACCGGCCGGCGCTGTTCCCCACGGTGCCGCTCCTCCTCGCTCCGACCCCGCTGCTCCTCGTCCTCGCGGTCCTGGTGGGCTCGCCCGCCGTGGTCACCGCGCTCGCCCTGCTCCTGGCGCTACGCATCGCGCTCGGGCTGGCGCTCACCCGCGGCTGCCCCGACGCGGCCGAGGGCGGCTGGGAGTGGCTGCTCGGCGAGGCGCTGCTCCTCGCCGCCTGGGTGGGTGCGCTCGGCGGCCGCACCGTCGACTGGCGTGGGGGGTCCTTCACCCTGCGCCCGGGGGGACGGATGGAGCGCGCGCTCCGGGGAGGCGAGTCGTGACCTACGCCCGCTTCCTCGGCCTGTTCGTGGCCCTCCCCCTCGGCGTGCTCCTGGCGCTCTGGTGGTCGGGGACGGTGAAGCGGCTCCCCTGGAAGGGGATGCTCCAGCTCCTGCTGGTCGTGTACCTGGCCACGGCGCCCTGGGACAACGCGGCGGTGAAGCACGGGCTCTGGGACTTCCCTGAGGGGAAGACCTGGGGCATCCGGATCGGCTACCTGCCGCTCGAGGAGTACCTCTTCTTCGGGCTGCAGACGCTCCTCACCGGGCTCTGGGCGGGGCGGCGGCTGCTCGCGCTGGGCGACCGCGGGGTGGCGGCATGAACGGCCCGACCGCCTACCTGGCGCATCTCCTGGTCTGGGCGCTGCCGGTCATCGGGGTGCAGCTCGCGGTCATCTCCTGGCGGTACCGGCGGCACACCTGGGCGGTGCTGCGGGCCGTGCTCCCGCCGGCGCTGGTCGTCACCGCCTGGCTCGTCGCCGGGGACCACCTGGCCATCCGCGCCGGGGTCTGGCAGTTCGGCGAGGGGAAGCACCTCGGCGTGTACCTCGGCGCGGTGCCCATCGAGGAGGCGCTGTTCTTCCTCCTGACCAACCTCCTGGTCGTCTTCGGTCTGGCGCTGTTCTGGCCCCGGGGCGCGGCGGAGGTGACTCCGTGATTCCCGCCTGCAAGGGCTGCCTCCGCCAGCACCTGGTCGACGCGTACGTCCGTCGCAAGGTCCGCGCGTCCTTCCGCGCGGTGTGGCTCCGGGGCGAGCTGCCGCCCGCGCCGGGAGGGCTCGTGGTCTACGTGAACCACACCAACTGGTGGGACGGCTTCGTGGTGCACCAGCTCGGCAAGGCGGCGGGCTGGGACGGGTACGCGCTGATGGAGGAGAGGAACCTCGCCTGCTACCCCTTCCTCCGGCACATCGGGGCGTTCTCGGTGCGGCGGGGAGAGGCGGCCTCGTCGCTGGAGACGCTGCGCTACGCGCGGGGCCTCCTGCGCCAGCCCGGGGCGGCCATCTTCGTCTTCCCCGAGGGCGAGCACCGGCCGCCGGGAGAGCTCCCGCTCCGGCTCGAGCGCGGGGTGGAGACCCTGGCCCGGATGAGCCAGGTGCCGTCGGTGCCGGTGGCCATCCGCTACGCCTTCTTCGAGCACGAGCGGCCGGACGTGCTCCTCGACATCGGCACGCCGCACCCGCCGCTGCGGCTCGCGGACTACCAGCGGCGGCTGGAGGAGCGGGTGGCAGCGCTGCAGGCGGTGACGCGGCTCGAGGGATTCCGCCCGCTCCTGGAGGGCCACCGCGGCGTCGCCGAGCGCTGGGACGCCGTCCGGGGCCTGGGCGAGGGAGGGCGATGAGCCTGCGCATCCGCACCATCGCCCGCCTCACCGGCGTGCGCGAGGCGACGCTCCGGGCCTGGGAGCGCCGCTACGGCTTTCCCCGGCCGGCCCGCGGGGAGAACAACTACCGGGAGTACTCCCGCGACGAGGTGGAGGCGGTGCGCCGGGTGGCGCAGCTGCTCCAGGAGGGCTTCTCGGCCTCCGAGGCCATCGAGCAGGTGCGCCGCGTGCCGCTGGGCGAGCTGCCCATCGGCGCGCAGCTCCGCGAGCGCTTCTGGTCCGCGGTGGCCGTGCTCGACACCGAGGCCGCGGACAGGGCCCTGGAGGACGCCTCGGCGGTGATGACCCCCACCGCCCTCTGTGACGGGCTCCTCCTCCCGCTGCTCCGCGAGATGTCCGACCGGCTGGACGTGGCCCGCGAGCACCTCGCCTCGGCGCTCGTCCGTCAGCGGCTCCGCGCGCTGGTCCTCGCGCCCGGGCCGAGCACCGGGCCGCGCGCGGTGCTGGCCTGCCCGGCGGGGGAGACCCACGAGGGTGGCCTGCTCGGACTGGGAGTGCACCTCAGGTCGATGGGCTGGACGCTGGCGGTGCTGGGAGCCGACACGCCGGTCGACGCCATCGCCAGCGCGGCGAGGACCCTCCAGGCCGACGTGGTGGCGCTCTCGCTGGTCATGCCCCGGACGCCGGTGGAGCTCGAGGCCACCCTGGCCGAGGTGGTGCGGGCGGTGCCCTGCCCGGTGGCGGTGGGCGGCCCCGGGGCCAGGGACGAGGTACGCCGGGTGCTGGCCGCAGGCGCCCACTTCGTGGAGAACGCGCAGGACCTGGGCGAGGTGGCCTCGGCCCGGCTGCGCCCCGCCGCCCGCTAGGCTACGAAGTTGCCATGGCGAACCGGGTGGTGCTGGTGACCGGAGGCTCCCGCGGGGTGGGGCGGGCCGTCTCCCTGGTCCTCGCGGCCGAGGGCTGGGACGTGGTGGCGACGTACCGGCGGGACGAGGAGGCGGCGCGCGCGCTCGAGGCGGAGGTGACGGCGCTCGGGCGGCGGGCGCTGGTGCTCCGCGCGGACCAGCTGGAGCCCGGGAGCCTGGAGCCGGTCTTCGCCCGGACCCGCGAGACGTTCGGGGGGCTGGACGCGCTGGTGGCCAACGCGGCGAGCACCGCCTTCGTGCCGCTGCTGGCGATGAAGCCGCACCAGATGGACAAGACGTTCGCGGTGACGGTGAAGAGCCTGGTGCTCCTCGCGCAGCTCGCGGTGCCGCTGATGCAGGGGCGCGCCGGAGCGAGCATCGTCGCCGTGTCCGGGATGGACAGCCGGATGCCGCTGCCGTTCCACGGCTTCCTCGGGGCGATGAAGGGGGCGATGGAGGTGCTGGTGAAGTACCTCGCCGCGGAGCTGGCGGCGGACCGCATCCGGGTCAACGCGGTCAACCCCGGCTACATCGACACCGACAGCTCCCGCTTCTACATGGGCCCGGCCTGGGAGGCCCTGGCGGCGAACGTGGAGTCGCAGGTCCCGGCGGGCCACATCGCCACGCCCGAGGAGATCGCCCGGCCCATCGCCTGGCTCCTCTCCGACGCCGCGGGGTACGTGAACGGGACGACGCTGGTGGTCGACGGGGGTCTCGAGGTGGCCTACGGCATGGCGGTGGGCGCGCGCATCGCGGCGAAGACGTGAGCGTCCGCCCGTCGCGGGCGAGCGTCGCCGTCACGGTGGCGTTCTGGGCGGTGGCGGGGGTGACGATGCCCGTGCTCTTCGTCCTGACCGGGCTCCTGTACCTGGTCACCGCCCCCCTGGACCCGGACCGGCGGGTGCTGCACGCCTTCGTCTGCCGGGTGTGCCACGGCTACCTCCGCCTCAACCCCCTCTGGCGGGTCCGGGTGGAAGGCCGGGAGCGGATTCCGCCCGGTGCGGCGGTGCTGGTGGTGAACCACCAGTCGCTGGCGGACGTGGCCGCGTGCATGGGCCTCCACCGGACCTTCAAGTTCGTCTCCAAGGCGTCGCTCTTCTCCATCCCGCTGGTCGGCTGGGCGATGTTGATGCTGCGCTACGTGCGGCTGGAGCGGGGGCGGCCGCATTCGACGCGTCAGATGCTCGAGGACTGCCGGCGCTGGCTCCGCCGCGGGGTGGCGGTGCTGATGTTCCCCGAGGGCACGTACGCACCCGGCGAGGCGCTGCTCCACTTCAAGCCCGGAGCGTTCCTCCTCGCGCGCGACGAGGGTGTCCCGGTGGTCCCGGTGCTCCTCTCCGGGACGCGGGACCTCGTCCTCGGCGACGGGCCGTGGATGGCGCCGCGGGTGGACATCCGCATCCGGGTGCTGGAGCCGGTGAAGGTCCCGCCCGGGGCGGACGCGCTGCACGTGGCCGGAGAGATGCGGGCGCGGTTCGCCCGGGAGCTGGGGCGGCCGCTGCACGTGCCGAGCTGACGGGGCCGGCGCTACTCGCCGGTGCAGCGCGAGTAGTTCGGCGTGCTGACGCAGGTGGTCCTGCCGTCGCTGGCGAGGTTCATGTTCTGCCCTGGCGTCGTGCCCTCGTAGTGCTTGCTCCAGGCCTGGCCTCCGCCCGAGCTGCGGTGGGCCTGCGCGAGGACCATCAGATTCCCGAGCGGAGGGCCACCCTCGAGCCCGTAGTTCCCCTGCGCGTCGACCCACCAGCGGCCGGGCCACACCTGGCCGATGAGCTGCTGGAGCCCGAGCACGTCCACCGGGTGCAGCTCGCGGCCGTTGACGAAGACACCGGTGAGCCTCCCCTGGCCGCCGCCCGATGCATCGGCCGGGAGCGGTCCGCCGAGGGCGAGGCCCGGAGGAAGGAAGGCCAGCGTCGGTCCGCCCCAGCGCCCCGAGGCCCCGGTGCGCGGGTCGTACCAGTACCCGCCGTCGTCGAGGCGGCCCACCCCGCGCTCCAGGCGCTCCAGGGTGGCGAGCTCCGAGGCGCCGAGGAGGCGGTTGTTGAAGCGGACCTTCCGCGTGGCCGCCGGCTTCGTCGCCGGGGCCTGCCGCGCCTCGGAGGCTCCGGCCATCAGGAGGAGCGTCAGGACCAGCATGCGCATGGGACACCTCCGGGCGAGCGGCGGCATTCTCGCACCGGCGCGCGCCGGAGGCCCATCCGGCGCCCGGCGAGCGGCCAGGAGACCCCGGATTCCCCGGTACCGCGGGGCCCCCGGTCAGAGCTCGATGCGGGGCTCGTCCGGGTTCGGCTTGTAGATCAGCACCGTGCGCCCGAGCACCTGCGCCACCAGGGCGCCCGTCGCGGTGGCGAGCGCCTGGGCCTGCTCCTGCCGGGTGTCGCGGTCCTCGGAGGCGAGCTTCACCTTCACCAGCTCGTGGTCCCAGAGCGCCTGCTCCAGCGCGGCGACCACGCCCGGGGTGACGCCCTCCTGGCCCACCTGCACCACCGCCGCGAGGTGGTGGCCGAGGGCACGGAGCTTGCGCCGCTGCTTTCCGTCGAGGGTCATCTCACTTCTGGCCGGCGATGCGGATCTCGCGCTGCGCGTCCACGTGCTGCGGATCCAGCGCCACGCAGCGCTTGAAGTGCTTCAGCGCGGTCGTGGCGTCGCCGGTGAGCTTGTACAGCTGGCCGATGAAGTAGTGCGCCGGGGCGCAGCGCTCGTTGAGCTTCAGCGACTGGTTCAGGTCACGCAGGGCCTCCACCATCGCCACCTTCTTGTCCGGGAGGGTGAAGAAGCGGGCGTAGCCCCGCCAGGCGTAGAACTCGCCTTCGCGCGGATTGGCGGCGATGGCGTCGTCGAACGTCTTCACCGCCTCGGGGAAGCGCCGGGCCCGCACCAGCGCCGTTCCCTTGTTGAAGGTCTCCTCGGCCTGGAGCACCGACTGCACGTCCACCTCGCCCGGTCCGCCGTCGGCGAGCGTCTCCTTGTAGCGGGCGCGCGAGGCGTCGTCGGCGAGCATCCGGTTGGCCTCGCCGATGGCGGCGAAGATCTCCGCCTTCGCCCGGCCCAGCTCGGGGGGAGCGTCGGGCGGAACGGTGTCGGGGTGGTACAGCTTGGCGAGCTTGAAGTAGGCCGCCTTCACCGCGGCCGCGTCGACGTTCTCGGGGACGCCGAGCACCTGGAAGTGGTTCTCCTTCCGGATCTTCTCCAGCTTGGCCTGGAGCGCGCGGAGCTCCGCGGTGAACCCGGGAGAGGCCGGCCGCGGCGTCGGCATCGGCGCGATGCGGGGCGGGTCGGCCTGGGGGAGCGACGCCAGCCCGGTCGGGGTGATCGCCGGGGCCCGCGGAGCCGCGGGAGCTTGCGTCGCCGCCGGGGCGGATGGCGCGGTGGGCTTGCGGGGCGGCGCCGGGGCGGCCGCGGCAGGCGCGGGCCGCGGGGGCGGCGTCGCGACCGGAGGGACGGGAGTGGGCCGCGACGGGGCCGCGGGCTCGGGACGAGGCGGCGGGGCGGGAGGTGCGCGCAGCGTCACCTCGGGGAACGAGACCGCGTCCAGCTCGCGCAGGAGCAGCGCGACCCGGAGGATGGTGTCCATCTCGCCGGCGTTGCTCTGCGCGAGGTGCGCCAGCGAGCGGGTGCCGTCGAAGTAGCCCATGGCGCGCGTCTCCTGCGCGGTGAGGCGGAGGTCAGGCAGCGAATCGCCGGCGCTCCGGCGCACCACTGGCCGCTCGCGCACGTCCATCAGGCGCGACTTGAGGTCGGGAAGCGGGACCCGGCGGATGACCTCCGCCAGGAGCCCCCAGCGGTTGCCGAGCGGGACCACCTTGCTGGCCGGTAGCTCGAGCGCCTCGAAGCGGAAGCTCCCGCGCGGCGCGAGGTAGGCGTGGAGGAGGATGTCCGCCGCCCGCTGGGCCAGCGCGGGGAAGACCAGCCCGGGGTTCACGGCGCCGATGGTGAAGAGCGCAGCGAGCACGTCGTTGCCGTACTTGATCGCCTCGTGCTCGGCACGGGACACCTGATCCGCCGTGGCCAGCCGCTGGGCGACGAGGAAGGGGCCGATCGCGTCGGAGGCGTGCGTCGACTCGGCCGACTCGGGGTTCCCGCGCCGCATGTACACGGTGGCGGTCCGGTCCTCGAGGTCGAAGAAGAAGAGCCCGGTGGCGCTGGCCCGCGCGCCCTGGACGTAGACCTTCAGCGCGTTGGTCTCGGCGAGGTCCGCCCGGAGCAGGCTGAAGGTCGAGGTGAGCGGAGTGGCGGCCCGGGCGGGTGGCTTCGACGCTCCCGGCGGGGCGAGCTCGAAGGGCACCGCCTCGGCCCAGGCATCCTGCGGCTCGAGCGGCGCCTGCCCGCGCGTCGGCGGCGGGGTGAGAGGCTCGGCGGTGAGCACCGGAACGCTGCCGGTGGGCGTGCGTCCGGCCGCAGCCGCGGGCGCCGGAGCGATGGGCTCGGCAGGCGCGGCGGTGAGCACGGGAACGGTCTGGAAGGTCCCGGTGGGTGTCCGCCCTGGCGCCGGTGCCGGCGGCGAGGTGAGGGGCTCGGCGGTGATCACGGGAACGCTGTCGGTGGGCGTCCGTCCGGCCGCTGCCGTAGGCGCCGGAGCGACGGGCTCTGCGGGGGCGGCGGTGAGTACCGGGGGAGCAGCACTCGGTGCGGGAACGGGCCGTCCGGGCGCTGCGGGCCGGCCTCCCTTCGGTGCGCGGCCCACCGCCGGCGGCGTGCTGGCCCTGTCACCTGCCGCGTCCGTCTGCGCATCGGCGCCGAAGAGCGCGGCGTCGAGCTGACCCTCGACCGGGCCGGAGGACCCGGCCGGCGCGCCGGACTCCGCGTCGAGCTGGACGTCCCGGCGGTCGTCGTCTCCCCAGAGGTGGCGGGGGAAGTAGTCGCGCAGCTGCGGGAAGCGGTAGGGGAGCGCGTAGGACTCGCCGTCGGTCGAGACCTGGAGGAGGCCCTGGAGCACGCCGCCGTCGATGAGGAGCTCGACGGTGGAGGGCTCGATGGGGCCGAACACCTTCCCCTCGCGGTTCCGGACGAAGATCTGCGTGCCGCCCGTCATCTGAAGACACTCATACCCCAGCCGGGGCCGGGACCGTAACGCGCGATTCCGGGGCTGCGCGAACGCGCCGACGGATCAGCGGCCCGGTCCTGGAGTCGCCCCGACCGCGCTGCACCGCGTGCGGTACTGCTCGAGGCGAGCCTCGAGATCGCGGCGGACCGCAGCGGGGACCCCGTCGGGCAGGGCGTCGATGGCGCGGGCCTGGCTGGCGACGGCCTCCGAGCACCGCCCCAGCTGTGCCTGCACCGCGGCCAGCGTGTCCAGCATGCTGGGGTCGTACGGCGCGAGCTGGATCGCCTTGCTGATGAGGGGCGCGGCCTCGGCGGCCTTGCCCTGCCCGGCGTAGAGCCAGGCCAGGTCGTTCAGCGGCGTCGGGTCGTCGGGCCGGAGGGCGATGGCCTTGCGGAACGCAGCCTCGCGCTCGGCCGCAGCCGCGGGGGTCGACACCAGGGCCTGCCCGAGCGCGACCCAGCCGCGCCCATCGTCCGGATGGGCCTCGGTGATCCGCCGAGCCAGCGTGGCACGCTCCGCGGCGGGCGCCCCTCGAGCCTGGAGCAGGAGCGCGCTGGCGTTCGCCGGCTCGAGCTTGAGCGCCGCGGCGAGCTCGCGGTGGGCCTCCTCCTCGTGGGCGGGTCGATCGGAGGTCGATCGCGCAGCCGCCATGGCCACGCGGGCGCGCTCGGCATGCACGTCCGCCTCGGTGAGGGCAGCCTCCTTCATCGGCGTCGCCGGCTGCGTGAAGGGGGCCAGGAACTCGCTGTAGTTGCCGTGCTTGACGTACTGGTTGAGGGCGTCGTCCACGTCCGGAGTGTTCAGGCCCGGGAGGATGACCTTCCAGGCCTTGTCGGGGTCGATGCCCTTGGCAAGCAACCCCTGCAGCTGGTCGAACTGCGCCGGGTGCGCGTTGTAGAGCCAGTGCACCATCACCCAGCTCAGGCCGTAGAGCCCGTGCACCGTGGCCTCCGGCATCGCATCGAGCTTGCCCGACCACGCGAGGGCGTCCGCCACCCGCAGGCTCCGGAACGAGTTGTACTTCCGGATGGCCTCGAGATTGACCGCGCCGACGACCACCGTCTTGCCGTCCTCGCCAGGGCGGACGGTCTCCAGGAACTGGGCGAGCCCTTCCGCAAACCAGCGCGGCTGCCGGCGGTAGACGCTCGCCGCGAGGTGGTGGACGAGCTCGTGCCGCAGGATGGAGGTGGTCTCCGGGGTGGCGAGGCTCGCCCGGTGCTCCCACTTCTCGGGGGTGCCGTACATCACGGCGAAGGGCGGCACCTCGTGGAAGAAGACCCCGGCGAGGTTCCGGCCGAAGTGGTGCTCGAAGTCGAGCCCGTTGGAGAAGACCGTCATCTCGATCCGGTCGCCCGCGGGCAAGGTGGCTCGCGGCCAGGCGGCGGCGATGATCTCCGCCCGGAAGCGCTCGGCGGCCAGGGCGGCCTCCCGCGCCGCGCCGGAGCCGAGGTCCGTCCGGAGAACGACGTGCGGCGCCTGGATCTCGCGCCAGCCGGAGTCGGCCCGCGCCACGCCCGACAGCAGCATTCCCAGAAGGACCGCCCGTTCGACAGCTCGTCTCATGGGTCTCCCCCCTCGGACCTCGACTTTACTCCGGCGAGGCCGGTCCGTCGGGCTAGAAGGGTGCGGACATGGACTGGTTCCGCAGCGTCGTGGGGGTGGTGGTGGGGTTCGGCGTCTTCTTCATCGGGTCGCTCATGCCGCGGGGCGCCGCCATGGAGCACCCCGGCAGCGCGCCCACTGCCGGGTTCGCCGCCGGGGCGATCGGCTACGGCGTGGTGTTCGCCGCCCTCGCCGGGTTGACCGCGGCCAGCATCGCCGGGCGCAAGCAAGTGCAGCACGCGGCGGTGGTGGCCGGGCTCATCGCGGTCGCGGCGCTGGCGCACCCCTGGCTCGAGCCCGGGGCGAACCCGCGCTGGCTGGACCTCGCCGCCGCGCTGCTGATGGCGCCGGCGGCGGTGTTCGCCGGGTGGGCGCGCGGGCGGCTGCAGCCGAGCTGAGGCGCCTCCGGGGCGGCGCCTAGACCAGCGCGCCGAGGCCGATGAGCGCCACCGCCAGGTAGAACAGCGACTCGCCGGCGATGAGCCCGCCGCCGACCAGCGAGGTGGTGGACATGTCGGCCGGCAGCTCGTCGGTGGCGCCACCCTCCGTGGAGCCGCGTCGCCGGCCGAGCGTGTTCCAGATCGAGCTCAGGATGCCGCCGGCGCCCCACCAGAGCGCGGTGGGCAGCTCGACGAAGGTGCCGAAGGCGTAGGCGTACGGGCTGGGCAGGAGCACCGAGTCGGCGGTCCAGCCCACGGCGAAGCCGAGCCGCGAGCGCTCGACGAAGCTCCGGTACCGGGTGCTCGCCCGGAGGAGCTTCCTGAGCACCTCGACGACCAGGCCCAGCGCGAACCCGACCTCGAGCGCCACCAGCTGGTGCGTGGGCAGCCGGCCCAGACCGCGGATCGCCCCCACGAACTTGTAGGTCATCGCCGATTGCCACTGGCCGACCTTCGCCTCGGGGTGGTCGAAGCTGTTCAGCGCCAGCACCGGGTAGGCGTGCATGAAGACGCGGGCCAGCACCACGCAGAGCACCGCGCCCATCCCGATGCCGAGGACCTGGTAGTAGAACTGCACCCGGCGGTCGGTCCCGAGGCGCCAGCCGGTGGACCGATCCTGCTGCATGTCGACCCCGACCGAGCTGCAGATCAAGAGCACGGTCGCCGCGGTCATCGCCACCACCGGGTTGCGCAGGCCCATCGCCGACATCAGCAGCACCGAGACCACGAAGGCGCTGGAGATGGGGTTCTGGTCGCTGACCCCGGTGGAGATGCCGTTGATGAAGACGAAGAGGATGCTCAGGCCGAGGCCGAAGAGGATGTAGCGGGCCGGCTGGTGCATGACCCCGGTGGCGACCGCCACCACCGCGCCGGCCCAGAAGAGCACCCAGAGGATCAGCATCCGGGTGGGGAAGCCGCCGCGCTCCGATGTCTCCCGTCCCGCCGGCTGGTGCTGCGGCGCGCGCTCGGGCGATCGCCTGGCGAGCGATGAGCGTCAGGTCGACCAGGGCCGCGCCCATGATGGAGGCCAGGCCAACCAGGAAGCCGAGGCGGCGGAACGGCTCGTTCGCGCCGAGCCAGCCATTGGCGCGGAGCCACGGGGTGAGCAGCCATCCGATGAGCCCCACCACCGAGGCGGGCACGGCGATGCGCGAGCCGACGATGAGGCCTGCGCCCACGTTGGACATGGAGAGCCCGCTCGCGCCAAGCCACGCCACCCGGTCGATGAGCCAGCCTCCGACGGCGCCGAGCCCCGCGCCCGAGGCGAGGCTGCGCACCGAGCGCTGGAGGAGCGTCTTGTCGGTGAGCGCGCGGATGATGTTGGCGACGGCGTACCCGGACGGGTAGTCGAGCTGCATCCGGTCGACGAGGATGGGCGTGTAGAGCATCCCCAGCCCCACGCCGAACATCCCCACGCAGGAGATGAAGAGCATCAGCTGCCAGGCGGGCGGCATCTCCATCCCCAGCCACACCGCGGCCTGGATCAGCACCGCCATCGCGCCGAGCGAGGCGACCGAGGCGGCCATGGTCTGCATGTAGTTGGCGCCGTGCCGGCCCTGGGCGCCGTAGGGGTAGGTGACGACGCTGCCGAGGATGCCGGCGAGGATCTGCCCGGGGACGAAGATCCCGAGGGTGAAGTTCATGTACGCGGCGGCCACCCCGCCGAGCGGGCCGAGGATGAGCAGCGCCACCGCGGCGAGCATCAGGTGAAAGCCCACGGTCCCGGGGCGGGGCAGCCAGCGAAACCGCACCTGCATCTCGTCGCCGCTCGACACCGTCGTGTCCATCCACTCTCCCGCTCGGGGTGAGCGGGCGACCTTCGCACAACGCGCCCCCTCGGGCTCCGGGCACTTGCGGGTACGTTTGACAGGGACTCGCCGCTCTGGCACTTCCGCGTGCCGCAGCTCCCCGGCCCCGAAGCTGCCTGTGCTCGAAAGGAGGCCACGATGGCGCGCCTCCCGAGCATCAAGCCGACGAGGCACTGAACAAGACGAAGTCGACCGACGTCTCCCGTCCGGCGTGACGGCGCGACGTCACGTGGCGAGCGGCCCAGTGGTGCGCGGATGCGCGCGCACGCCCGGGGGATCCGCGGAGTCGCCGCGATCGTTCAACCGGAGATCCGCTGCGCGGGCCCTCGGGGGTCCGCGTGCGCGGAACGTCCGCTCGCGCCCTCGTACGGGCCGTGGGCCGGGGGTGAGCCATGGTGTCGGGAACGAAGCTGGAGGCGCTCCTCGGGAAGATCCGGAGGGCGCTCGACGAGAGAGGAAGCGCGGAGGCGGCGGAGACGCTGTTCCGCGAGGTGATCGCCGAGGCCCAGCGGCTGGGATTCGCCTCGGCCTACGTGCACTACGTGCTGGCCGGGGCGCTGGACCGGATGGGAAAGCTGGAGATGGCATTCGACGAGCTCAAGAAGGCAGTGCAGGCCGACCCGCTCGCGCTCCCGGTGCGCCATGCGTTCCAGGACGTGGCGGCACGGCTGCGCGCTGCGCTCGCCGACCCGACCCGGGCGGCGGACGACGCCGACATCCCGCGTCTGTACACGCTGCTGGTGGAGGCGGGCGAGGCGGACCTCGAGGCGCATCTCACGATGGTGCGCTTCGCGCTCGCCACCGCGCAGCTCGAGCGGGCGCGCACGCTGGCCGAGGCGGTCACCACGCTTCTCCCGGCGGCCCGGGAGGCCTGGGCGGCGCTGGCCCGGGTGGCCCGGGCGCAGGGGGACGTGGCGCTGGCGGCGAAGGCGGACGCCGAGGCCGCGGTGGCCGAGGTGCAGGCGCCGCTCTTCGGCGTGGTGGGAAAGGCGACGGCATGAGCCGCCGCGATGCAATCGATGGGGTGGCGGGGCGCAGCGCGGGCCCCGCCGCCCGCCGTGCCGAGCGCGCGAAACCTCAACTGGGAGGACGGCGAGCTGGCCGACGTGTTCCCGCGGTCCGCGCTCGAGGGTGCCGAGGCGGGGAGAAGAACCTCTTCTCGCATCTGACGATGAGTCGGTTCGCCCCGGTCGCCGGGCAGCCCGGGGGGCGCGCTCGCGTTGGCCGAGGCCGTCGCGGCGCTCGACCCGGGTGAAGCGCAGGCGTGGACGGTGCTTGCCTCCGGGGCGGGGAGAAGGCCCGGGGCCTCCCGGCAGGGAAGGGGTGAACTGGTCAAGAAACGCACTTGTCTATTTCCTGGAAATAGTCAGGTGCGTTTCCTGTCTAGTTGACCCCTTTGTTCCGCGCGCCTCCGGCCACATCCCAAGCCGTTCCCGGCCGGGGACGAGCGGGTTCCCGTTGAGCGCCCGGAGCGTGCGCGCACGCCGGCCGGAATTGCAGCACTGGCAGCGCTCTGGCCGCCGCCGTTCCGTTATCGAGAGCGGTCCCGGCCGCGGCCCCGAGCGCCGGAGGCGCGCGCAGGCCGGACGGGAATGCGCCCCGCTCCCGGCACCCGGCACGCCGTCCTGCCAGGGCCCTCCTGCTGCCGCGCCTAGAGCACCACCTGCTCCCGGTGCTCTCCGAACACGTCCCGGAGCGCCTCCGAGATCTCCCCCAGCGTCGCCAGTGACCTCACCGCGTCGAGGATCAGCGGGACCAGATTCTGCCGCTCGTCCCGCGCCGCCGTCCGCAGCGCATCGAGCCTGCGCTGGACCGAGGCCCCGTCGCGTTCCTTCCGGAGCGCCTCGAGCCGCGCCACCTGCGTCCGCTCCACGGTCTCGTTGACGCGGAGGAGACCCTCGGGTGGCGGCTCCTCGTCCCGGAACTCGTTCAGCCCCACGACCACCGACTCGTGCGTCTCCAGCGCCCGCTGCGCCCGGTATGCCGCGTCCTGGATCTCCTGCTGCGGATACCCCTGAGCGATGGCCTCCACCATCCCGCCCAGCGAGTCGATCTTCCCGAGGTACGCCTCGGCGCGTTGCTCCAGCTCGTCGGTGAGGCGCTCCAGCGTGTAGCTCCCTCCGAATGGGTCGATGACGTCGGCGACGCCCGTCTCGTGGGCGATGATCTGCTGCGTCCGGAGCGCCAGCTTGGCGGAGGCCTCCGAGGGCAGCGCCAGCGCCTCGTCCCTGCTGTTGGTGTGGAGCGACTGCGCGCCTCCGAGCACCGCTGCCATCGCCTGCAACGCCACCCGGACCACGTTGTTCTCCGACTGCTGCGCGGTGAGCGTCGAGCCGGCGGTCTGCGCGTGGAAGCGGAGCATCTGGCTCCGCGGGTCCTTCGCCCCGAACCGCTCCTTCATCACCCGCGCCCAGAGCCGCCGCGCCGCGCGGAACTTGGCGATCTCCTCGAGGAAGTTGTTGTGGACGTTGAAGAAGAACGACAGCCGGCCCGCGAACCCGTCCACCTCCAGGCCCGCCCGCCGGGCCGCGTCGACGTACGCGATCCCGTTCCCCAGGGTGAAGGCGATCTCCTGCGCCGCAGTCGAGCCGGCCTCGCGGATGTGGTACCCGCTGATGCTGATCGGGTTCCACCTCGGCACGCGCTGCGCGCAGAAGGCGAAGACGTCGGTCACCAGCCGGAGCGACTCGCGCGGCGGGTACACGTAGGTCCCGCGGGCGATGTACTCCTTGAGGATGTCGTTCTGGACCGTGCCCGACAGCTTCTCCATCGGCACGCCCTGCTGCTCGCCCACCGCGGCGTAGAGCGAGAGGAGGATGGCGGCGGTGGAGTTGATGGTCATCGAGGTGGAGACCTCGCCCAGCGGAATCCCCTTGAGCAGCACCTCCATGTCCCGGAGCGAGCTGATCGAGACGCCGACCTTCCCCACCTCGCCGCGCGCCCGGGCGTGGTCCGCGTCGCGCCCCATCTGCGTCGGCAGGTCGAAGGCGACCGAGAGACCGGTCTGGCCCGATTTCAGGAGGTAGTGGTACCGGGCGTTCGCGTCCTCGGCGCTCCCGAAGCCGGCGTACTGGCGCATCGTCCAGGGGCGCCCGCGGTACATCGTCGGCTGGATGCCGCGGGTGAACGGGTACTCGCCGGGGAAGCCCAGCGCCTCGAGGTAGTGCGGGTCGGGGTTCGCCGGCGCGTCCACCGGCCCGAGCGCGATGTCGCTCGTGGTCTGGAAGACGTCCTTCCGCTCGGGCGCCTTGGCCCGCGCCCTGGCCCAGACCTGGTCCAGCCACCGTCGGCGCTCGTCGGACATGGCCTACTCCACGGTGAGCAGCTTGGCGTTGGCCTCCACCGCGCTGCCCTCCTTCGCGAACACCTCGATCACGGTGCCCGCCTTGGGGCTCTTCAGCTCGTTCTCCATCTTCATCGCCTCGACCACCACCAGGCCCTCGCCCTCGGCCACCTGGGCGCCGGGAGCCACCAGCACCCGCACCACCTTGCCCGGCATGGGCGCGGTGACGATCACCTTGCCGCTCACGCTGAACCCTGCGGCCCCGGCGCGCAAGCGGACCGAGCGCTCGTCGGCCACGTCCACCGTGAGCAGCTCGAAGCCGACCAGGACCTGGACCTCGTCGCCCGACTCGTCGAGCTCGACGTCGTGCGAGCGCCCGTCCACCAGGAGCGAGACCGCGCCGTGCGCCAGGACCAGCGCGTCGACGGTGTGCGCGGTGCCGTCGATGGTGAGGACGTACCGGCCCCCGCCCAGGGCCTCGATGTCCACGGGGACCGAGTCCTTCGCTCCGCGGACGCGCGTGACGTAGCGCTTGGGTGCGCTCATCGCCGGCTCCCGCGCGCCCGCTGCCGCCACGGGGAGGGACCCGAGGTCCTGGTCTCCGGCGCCAGGGTGCGCTGCCTCCGCGCATCCCGCTGGTAGGCGTCCACCACCGCGGCGAGCAGCGCCACCTCGCCGAGGGCGTGATCGTGACGCCCGAGCAGGGCGGTGTGGGCCCGGGGCAGGAAGCCGGTGTCGTAGTTGCCGCCCACGAAGTCGGGGTGCTCGAGAACCGCGCGCAGATAGCGGATGTTGGTGGTGATGCCCTTCACCACGTACTCGTCCAGGGCACGCTTCATCCGGGCGACGGCCTCGGGCCGGGTCGGCGCCCAGACCGAGAGCTTGGAGATCATCGGGTCGTAGGCCGTGGGCACGGTGTAGCCCGGGTACACGCCCGAGTCGTCGCGCACGTTCGGCCCGGAGGGCGCGCGGAGATAGGTGATGCGCCCGGGGCTGGGCATGAAATTCTGCCCCGGGTCCTCGGCGTAGACGCGCACCTCGATGCTGTGACCGTGCGGCGGCTGGGTGCGGAACCCGAGCGCCTCGCCGCGGGCGACGCGGATCTGCCAGGCGACCAGGTCCAGGCCGGTGACCCACTCGGTCACCGGGTGCTCCACTTGAAGGCGGGTGTTCATCTCCAGGAAGTAGAAGTGGCGGTGCCTGTCGACGAGGAACTCCACCGTGCCCGCGCCGACGTAGCTCACCGCCCTCGCCGCCTTCACCGCCACCTCGCCCATCGCCGCGCGCATCTCGGGGGTGAGGATGGGGGAGGGCGTCTCCTCGATGACCTTCTGGTGCCGCCGCTGCGCCGAGCACTCCCGCTCGTTGAGGTGCACCGTGTTCCCCGCCTGGTCGGCGAAGACCTGGATCTCCACGTGGTGCGGCTCCTCGAGATATTTCTCGAGGTACACGGCGTCGTTGCCGAAGGCGTTCAGCGCCTCGCTCTGGGCCGAGCGCCATGCCGAGTCGAACTCGGCCGCGCGCTCCACCCGCCGCATCCCCTTCCCGCCGCCGCCGCCAGCGGCCTTGAGCATCACCGGGAAGCCGATCTTCTGGGCGTAAGCGCGGGCCTCGGTGACCGACGGGAAGGGCGCCGTGCTGCCGGGCACCACCGGGACACCGGCCTTCTCCATGTTCGCCCGGGCCCGGGTCTTCTCGCCCATGGCGTCCATCGCCGAGGCGGGCGGGCCGATGAAGACCAGCCCGGCCGCGTCGCAGGCCCGGACGAAGGCGGCGTTCTCGCTCAGGAACCCGTACCCGGGGTGGATGGCGTCCGCGCCGGAGGCCTTCGCGGCATCGAGGACCCGCTCGAAGCTCAGGTAGGACTCGCGCGAGGGTGGGGGGCCGACCCGGAACGCCTCGTCGGCCATGCGCACGTGGAGCGCGGCGCGGTCCGCGTCCGAGTAGACGGCCACGGTGGGGATGCCGAGCTCCCGGCACGAGCGGATGACCCGGACGGCGATCTCCCCTCGGTTGGCGATCAGGACCTTCCGGATGGGTCTGGTTCCCGGGGCCACGCCGTTCGCTTAGCACGGGCGAGGGTGACCGGGCGCTCAGGGACACCGAGATCTCGCTAAGGTCCGTTCCCGCGTTGGCCGGACCTCACCACGTCGTCCTCGTCCCGGGCTTCTTCGGCTTCGCCAACCTGGGCGACTTCACCTACTTCGGGCACGTGCGCGAGCTGCTCGGCGAGGTGGGCCCCCCGGCCGGCCTCGACGGGGAGGTCCGCATCGTCCTCACCGAGCCGTCGTCCTCGCTGCCCCGCCGGGCCGCGCTCCTCGCCGAGGCGATCCACCGCCTGCTCGAGCAGCGCGGGGGGGTGGTGAGCATCGTCGGCCACTCCACCGGCGCGCTCGACGCGCGGCTGATGCTCAGCCCCGGCTCCATCCTCCCCACCAAGGTGGACGTCGAGCAGTGCGCCGCCGCGGTGCACGGGGTGGTCGGCGTGTCCGCACCCCACCATGGCACGCCGCTCGCCCAGCACTTCACCTCGCTGTTCGGGGGCCAGCTGCTGAAGCTGCTCTCGCTGGCCACGGTGTACTCGCTTCGCACCGGGCGGCTCCCGGTGGGCGTGGCGCTCCGGCTCGCGCGCCTGCTCCGCCGGAAGGACGCAACCCCCACCGGCGTGGTGGACCAGCTCTACCTCCAGCTGCTGTCCGACTTCGCCGGCAAGCGCCGCCGCGCCATCGAGCAGTTCTTCTCCAGCGTGCACAGCGACCAGGGGCTGGTGCCGCAGCTCGCCCCGAGGGCCATGGAGCTCTTCAACGCCGCGACCGCCGACCGCCCGGGCGTCCGCTACGGCGAGGTGGTGACCCGGGCGCGTCCCCCGGGGCTGCGCTCGCTCACCCGGGCCGGGTTCAGCCCCTACGCCCAGACGACCCACGCGCTCTACGTGGTGCTGTACCGGCTCGCCCGCGGCCGACCCACCGATCCGCCCGGGCATCTCTCGCCCGAGCACCGGAAGTTCCTCCGCCGCGCCTACGGGAAGGCGCCCGACCACACCGCCAACGACGGCATCGTCCCCACGCTGAGCCAGGTGCGCGGCCAGCTCGTCGCGGCGGTGTGGGCGGACCACCACGACGTGCTCGGGCACTTCCACAAGCCGCGGCACGTCCCGCCGCACTTCGACTGGGTCGCCTCGGGCACCGGCTTCGACCGGGAGCACTTCGAGGCGGTGTGGAAGGCGGTGGCGCGCTTCCTCGGCGAGGCGCGCTAGAGGACCCGATCGGCGGCCCGTGCGGAGCTCACGCGGCCGACGGTGGCACCGAGGGAGCCGGGGTGGAGGCCGGCTCGGCCTGGGCCGCACCGGCGCCCGGGCGCAGGCGCGCGGCGATCCACCGCATCCAGCCCGGGGTGATGATCTGCTCGCGCCGGATGGCGACGACCAGGAAGGCGGCGCCCAGGGCGGTCCCGAGCACCATCGCCGGGAGCCCCGCCTCGGGCCCGAACGCCCCGCCGGTCAGGAGCGACGGCCCGGGGAACGTCGCCTGCGCCAGCACGCCGATGTCGTTGCCGGAGACCAGCGAGCCCCACACCGGGCCCTCGACGAGGTTCCACGCCCAGTGGATGCCGATGGGGAGCCAGAGCGAGCGGGTGGCCACGTAGGCCGCGGCGAGCAGCCCTCCGGCCTCGATGGCGATGGCGACGCTGCTCATCCAGGTGGCGCCCGGATTCCCGCGGTGCCCGAAGCCGAAGAAGAGCGCGCTCACCAGCATCGCCAGCCAGGTCCCGATGCCCTGCTCGAGGAGCCGGAAGACGATGCCCCGCATCGCGACCTCCTCGAAGATTCCCACCGCGAGGAACAGGAGGACCACCTTGCCGAGCAGGAGCGCGCGGCCGGTCCCCTCGGGCAGCGGCGCCCAGCCGAGGATGCGGTAGCTGCCTGCCAGCGCCAGCACCCCGGTCACCGCGGTGAGCAGCGCCGCGCCGAGCAGGAAGCCGCGCAGCGTGTCCGGCACCGCGCGTGCCGGAGCGAGCCCCGCATCGCGCGGCCGCCTGCCCTCGAAGAGGAGGAGGCCGAGCGTGAAGACCACCAGGGTCATCACCGCGTTCCGGACCGAGCCCGCCAGCGTGACGTTGGGCAGTCTGGCGACGGACGGAGCGACCCAGTGCAGAAGGCGCACCAGCAGATAGGCCAGGACACCGGTCCAGACCAGTCGCGGGAGGGGGGCGAGGAGGATGCGTCGGAGCAGTGCAGGCATTCGGGACCGGGGTGACAGACGGCCAGGAGGCGCGCCGATTGCCTAGTCCGGGGCGCAGGAGTCTCGCCAGCCTCCAGGCGACCGTCCGCAGGCCGTGCGCCCGCGGGCTCAGCCGCTGATCGGGAAGATCAGGCGCAGCCGCTGGAACATCTGCCGCGGGCACTCGACCGGCCGGTTGCACGACCGCGGCACCTCGCGGCGGCAGACGTGGACCTGCTTCTCCTCCGGCTCGCGGGCCGGAGGCGCCTCGCGGAGCAGCCCGGGCGCGGCGAGCACGCCCAGCCCGGCGGCCCTGGCCGCCGTGGTCCCGTGACCGCCGGCAGTCGCGACCAGGGTCGGGGCGAGGTGCGCCAGGACCGACGCCGCGCGCCAGGCCGAGGACGGAACCAGCGCGGCGCCGGCGAGGAGCAGGACCAAGGCGGCGATGGAGCAGGCGACGACCGGGGAGTCCTTGCGCATGGCGTACCTCGCGGTACCCGGGGAAATGTCACGGGGCCCGGGCCGGGGCAAGGCGGGGTCGCAGGGGTTGCAGCCGGCCTGGCACCGGCTGCAGGGAAGCGCGCCCTGGCCCTCCGCGTCAGCCGCCGACGGGTGGTGCGTACGACACGTGCTCCACGGGCTTCGCGGTGCGCGGCGCCGGCCGCCGGGCGAGCTGCGGGAGCGCGAAGGGGCGCCACCACGGCCGCAGGTAGAGGACCAGCGCGGCGGACATCGCGATGGCGAACGACGGCAGGCCATGGACCAGCGCGATCCCGAGGTGGAACACGATGGCCACCGGAAGCAGACGGAGGCGGAACCGGGTGGGCGCGACGAGGGCCGCGGCGAGGCATAGCTCGAAGACCAGCACGCTCCAGGTCAGCGGAACCACCAGCACCGTCGGGCCGATCCGGTCGGTGATCCAGCGCATGACGCCGACGGTTCCGAACTTCGGGTGGATCCACCAGTAGTAGAGCGCGGTGCCGTTCGCCCACTCCTCGGTGGGGAACTTCAACACCGCGGCGAAGAGGTAGATGACCGAGATCTGGAGGCGGAGGAGGAGCAGACCCGTCTGAGCGGTGATCGACGCCACGACTCCGCCGTCGCCCGTTCCCTGCCACTGCCAGACGCGCCGGTCGGTGAGCGCCACCGGGATGAGCAGCAGACTGAGCGTCGCGGCGACCTGGTCCCCGCCGTCGATGACCGAGGCCGAGGCGGCGAAGCTGTACGAGATCCACCAGTGCGGAATGGCGGTGAGCCGGGGCCGCCAGCCCACGATGACCAGCACCAGCACCACGATCGCCAGGAGCTTCGCCAGGACCAGGTGATTCCGGGCGAGGAAGAAGAGGCTCGCCCCGGCGATGGCCCGGCGATCGATGATCCCCACGTCCTCGATGAGCAACGGCTGGAACAGCTGGTCGGTGGAGCTGGCCAGGAGCGTGAGGAGCGTCGCCGTGGCGAGCAGCGAGCGGCCCACGCCATAGACGTTCGTCCAGGGTCTATCCGCGCGGGTCAGCACTGGACGTTCAGCAAGGCATACGTCGCGGGGAGCGCGATCTTGCCGCTCGAGCGCGCCCAGGCCCAAGGGACCGGCGTGCGCGAGAGGAGCAGCACCTCACCGCAGAGCTGCGGATGCCGGGCGAGGTTTCTCACCGTCAGCCCGGGTCCGGTGGTCTCGGGAAATTGACCGGGCGCGAGGGTGGCACCCGACCACTCTGTCCCGATCTGCGAGACCAGGGTCCGGAGCTCGGAGCTGTGGTGCACCGGCCCGCGCCGGAGGCCAAGGAGGTTGCCTGCGCTGGCGAACGGCGCGTCGGCCTGCACCCAGGCGCCGTCGCGCCAGCGGAACGCCTGGAGCCGGTCCTGGAGCGGCGCCGCGAAGTAGCCCCAGAACTGTGGGGCGATGGCGAGCATCTGCAGCCGCCGCGTGGTCGACGGCCGCAGAGGGGACTCCAGCCAGGCGACGCAGGTCAGGCAGACGATCGCTCCGGCGAGGATCGTCGCCACGCGCCGCGGGCGCACCTCAGCGCTCGCCGGAGGCGGGCCGCTCGAGCGTCATCGCGACCGAGTTCGCAAGCTGCTCGGAGAAGAGCCGGTTGTTGAAGAGCGCCCAGGCGGGCGCCACGGTGACGTCGGCGACGGGAAGGTTGCCCCGGACGCCCGCGACGGGAAGGTTGCCCCGGACGTCGGCGACGGGAAGGTTGCCCCGGACGTCGGCGACGGGAAGGTTGCCCCGGACGTCGGCGACGGGAAGGTTGCCCCGGACGTCGGCGACGGGAAGGTTGCCCCGGACGTCGGCGACGGGAAGGTTGCCCCGGACGCCCGCGACGGGAAGGTTGCCCCGGACGCCCGCGACGGGAAGGTTGCCCCGGACGCCGGCGACGGGAAGGTTGCCCCGGACGTCGGCGACGGGAAGGTTGCCCCGGACGTCGGCGACGGGAAGGTTGCCCCGGACGTCGGCGACGGGAAGGTTGCCCCGGACGTCGGCGACGGGAAGGTTGCCCCGGACGTCGGCGACGGGAAGGTTGCCCCGGACGTCGGCGACGGGAAGGTTGCCCCGGACGTCGGCGACGGGAAGGTTGCCCCGGACGTCGGCGACGGGAAGGTTGCCGGGGGCGCCCCGCACCGACGTCTGGTTCACGACCTGCACCGCGCGCGCGAGCATCGCCCGCACCGTGGCCGGGTTTCCGCTCCGCGCCGCCCGCGCGAACTCGGCCACGAACCCCGGCTGCGCGCTCTCGACCGCGTCGATGAGCCGCGCCCGCGCGTCGGACATCGCCGCCAGCTCGCCCTGGTCACTCACGTAGAGTTCGGGCCGCAAATGGTCGCGCGCCTCGGGGAGAACGCTGGCCAACGGCCCGCTCCCGAACACGACGCCCTCGAGGATCTGCCGATCCGTGAAGTCCTGATTGACCGCGACACCCTGCCCACAACCGAGCGCAGCAACCCAGCAGAACGACGTCACGACGACCAGCTTCGCCGAGCGGTGCATGTGGTCCCCCTGGTGAGGTCAGGCGTGCAGAACGTCATGAGACACACGAATGCCTACCCTCGGCAAGTCCTCACCGACCCGCGGGGCTGTTTGCACCTCGGCTCTCCAGCCGGGATGGGTCAAATGGGACAGCGTGTGACGTTGTCACACCTGCACAAGGCTACAGGTCGCTACAGGGGGATGTTCCCGTGCTTCCGGGCGGGGTTCTCCTGGCGCTTGTCCTTGAGCATCTCCAGCGCCCGGACCAGCTTCTCCCGCGTCTGCTCGGGACGGATCACCTCGTCGATGTACCCGAGCTCGGCGGCCTTGAAAGGATTGGCGAATTTCTCCCGGTAGTCGGCCACCAGCCGGGCGCGTTCGGCGGTCTGATCCGACGCCTTTGCCAGCTCGTTGCGGAAGATGATGTTCACCGCCCCCTCGGGCCCCATCACCGCGATCTCCGCCGTGGGCCAGGCGTAGTTCACGTCCGCCCGGATGTGCTTGCTGGCCATGACGTCGTAGGCCCCGCCGTACGCCTTGCGGGTGATGACCGTCACCTTGGGCACCGTGGCCTCGGCGAACGCGTAGAGCAGCTTCGCCCCGTGGGTGATGATCCCGCCCCACTCCTGCGCGGTCCCGGGGAGGAACCCCGGCACGTCGACGAAGGTCACCAGCGGGAGGTTGAAGCAGTCGCAGAGGCGCACGAAGCGCGCCGCCTTCACGCTGGCCGAGATGTCCAGCACGCCCGCGAGCACCGCCGGCTGGTTGGCCACGATGCCCACCGAGCGCCCATTCAGTCGCGCGAAGCCCACCACGATGTTCCGCGCGTAGTGCTCGTGCACCTCGAGGAAGTGATGCTGGTCCACCACCGCCCGGACGACCTCCTTGATGTCGTAGGGCTTGTTGGGGTTGGGCGGGACCAGCGTCCGGAGCGAATCGTCGGCGCGGAACGGATCGTCCTCGGAGGCGATGACCGGCGGATCCTCGGCGTTGTTCGAGGGGAGGTACGAGAGCAGCTCGCGGACCGTCAGGATTCCGGCCTGCTCGTTCTCGGCCGCGAAGTGCGCCACGCCCGACTTCTGGTTGTGCGCCAGCGCCCCGCCCAGGTCGTCCTTGGTCACCTCCTCGTGGGTCACCGTCTTGATGACCTCGGGGCCGGTGATGAACATGTAGCTGGTGTCCTTGGTCATCACGATGAAGTCGGTGATGGCCGGCGAGTACACCGCCCCGCCCGCGCACGGGCCGAGGATCAGCGAGATCTGCGGCACCACGCCGGAGGCCAGCGTGTTGCGGAGGAAGATGTCCGCGTACCCGGCGAGGCTCTCCACGCCCTCCTGGATGCGCGCCCCGCCCGAGTCGTTGAGCCCGACGATCGGCGCCCCCACCCGGGTGGCGAGGTCCATCACCTTGCAGATCTTCTGGGCGTAGGCGCCGGACAGCGAGCCGCCGAAGACGGTGAAGTCCTGGGCGAAGACGAAGACCTGCCGGCCGTCGACCCGACCGTAGCCCGTCACCACCCCGTCGCCGGGGATGCGCTTGTCGCCCATCCCGAACTCGGCGCTGCGGTGCATGACGAACTTGTCCAGCTCGACGAAGGTGCCGGGGTCGAGCAGGAGGTCCAGCCGCTCGCGGGCGGTGAGCTTCCCCGCCTCGTGCTGCTTGGCGATGCGCTCGGCTCCGCCGCCGAGCTCGGCCTGCCGCTCCAGGGCGTCCAGGCGGGCGCGGAGCGGGTCTGGGTCGGGAGGGGCATCCATGGTGGCAGGCGCTTTAGCACGTGTGCCAGGATGCTCCGCCGCTCGTCGGAGTCCCGGTGACCGGCCGGACCGGACGCTCGACGGCCCCTGCCCCGGTGACCCTGCCGATCCCCGTCCGCTGCAGCGCCCTCGTCCTGCTGGTGTCGCTCGTCGCCCGGGCCGAACCCGCGCCGGCCGCGGCGACGGAGCCCGTGACGCCGCTGGTGCGGGTGGGGGCCGAGACCGGCGGTGGAATCGTCGGTGGGCTGCTGATCGGCGGGGCCGCGGCGTGGATCACCTACGCCACGCTGAACACGCAAGGAGACGACGCCTCGCGGCGGTCGGCGGCGCAGCTCGCGGGGGCGGTGGGCGTCTCGGTCGGCGCGCCGATCGGCGTCTCGCTCACCGGGAAGCTGCTCGGACGGGAGGGGAGCTTCATCATCAGCTGGCTCAGCAGCGTGGCCGGGCTGGGCGTGGGCTACGGCATCTACGGGCTGGTTCGCTCCGGGAGCGACAGCCCCGCGGCGAAGGCCACCTACGCGCTCACGCTCCTGCTCCCGGTGGCGGGCGCGGTCATCGGCTACGAGCTGTCCTCGTCCGGCGAGCCCCAGCCGAACACGGCCACCTCGGACCTCCCGGGGCTCCTGCCGGCGGTGGCGGTGGGCCCGGGCGGCGCGACCTTCGCGCTGGTCGGCCGGTTCTGAGGCGCGGGGCGCGTCCGGGGGCTCACCCGTCCACGGCGCGGAGTCGCGGGTCGAGCAGCGCCTCCTCCCAGCGGGCGATGGCCGCCTTGCGCTCGGGCGCGGGCGCATCCGGCGAGTAACCCAGCGTGTCTCCCAGCGCGTCGGCCAGCTCCTCGGCCGCGGCCGAGCGGAGCCACGGCTCGGGGTGCCTGAGCGCGGCGAGCAGCCACTGCACCCGGCGGTGCCCCTTGTTCTCGGCCCACCACGCCATCCAGCCGTGGGTGCTGGTGCCGAACGAGGCCCGGGTGAGCTCGATCAGCGCCTCGGCCGCCGCCTGCGCCGAGAGCGCGTCGTCGCTCGCGGTCAGGCCGATGAGGCCCTCGATCGAGGCACGGTCGTGGAGCACGCCGAGCGCGCGGGCGGCGAGGACCCGCCGCTCGGGGTCCTTCGCCACCAGCTCCTGGCGCAGGTCGGGGAGCGCCGCCTGGAACCGGGGAAGCCGGCACAGCGCCGTCGCCGCCGCCCGCGCCGCCGAGGATACGTCTGGCTCGGGGTCGAACAGCCCGCGCAGCACGCCGGGCACCAGCTCGGGGTACGGCAGGTTCCCCGCGGTGAGCAGCGCCACGTAGCGCGTGTCCGCGTCGGGGGCGTCGAGGAACTTCGCCAGCGCCCGGGCCCCGGCGGCGCCGAGCCGGGCGAGGCCGGCCGGGACGGGTCCCAGCTCATCCGGCGCGGGCAGCTCGACCACCGGCACCCGGCTCCAGGCGCTCGGGCCCGGGAACTGCGCGCCGAGCGCCCGTGCCGCGGCGTCCGGCGCGCGGGTGAGATCGGAGATGGCCGCCGCCCGTGCCGTGGCGTCGGCCCCCACCAGCCGCTCGAGCACCGGGCCGAGGTCGGCCGGCGCCGTCGCAGGCGGGGCACGGTCGAGACCCTCGAGCGTGCGCCTCGGCGCGCCGCCGAGGCCGAGCGCTCCGGGGGCCTCGGCCGAGGGCGGCTCGTCCTCCGGGAAGCGGCGCTGCTTCCGGAGAACGATCAGCTCGGCGAAGGCGGGGCCCAGGTCCTGGCAGAAGAGGATCAGCTCCGACAGCCGGCGCTGGCTCACCGGACGCTCCCCGCGGTCTCCGTAGAGCACGGCCACCAGGCGGCCGCGGACCTCGACCGGGAAGACGAAGACCGAGCGCGGGCGCCGGCCGAGCGCGTCCAGCACCTGCCGGGTGAGCGCGTCGCCGGGGACCGGTCCGGCGTAGCACGCGTGGGCGAGCGCGGTGGTGCGGAACACCGAGGGCACGTCGAGCGGGAACGAGACCTGCGCGACCGCGATGGCGTCCGCGCCCTCGCCGCGGGCGTCCCATCCCATGGCGGTCCCGCGCACCACGGCGAAGGCGGCCAGAAAGTCGAAGGTGCGCCGGGCATACCGGAGCACCACGTCCTTGAGCCCCTCGCGATCGCCGGCCACGGCCCGGAGCGCGGTGCGCGCCTCCGCCAGCGACCAATCCACCACCGGCTCCCGCCCGCGCGCGCCGTCCGCCGCCGTGCCGCGCGCCCGGCGCGGTCCCCGGGGCCGCGCTGGCTCGGGTTGCCAGGCGGGAAGCTCGGGCTCGGCCGCGGCGACGCCGGCCTCGAGCGCCTCCAGCAACGAGCCGGACGACTCCAGCGCGAGCGGCGGCTCGGGCTCGGGCGGAGGCTCGGGGCGGGGGTTCATCAGGGGGAGCGGCTCCTGGGCGACTGCCCGGGCCGCCTGCTCCGCCATCTCGGTGGCCAGCCGCTCCTCGAGCGTGGGCCCCAGCGTCCCGAGCAGCGCGGAGTCACGGGCCGGCAGCGGCGCGCCGTAGATCTGCGTGCGCCAGGCGCGGACCCGCACGTCGGTCGAGACCCACGGCGCCACCGAGCGCCCCAGCTTCCGGACCAGGGCCTCCAGGCCGCGCATCGGCACCGGGTACGGGACGGCCACGTGGAGCATCCCGTCCTCGACCGAGAGCGGGGCGAGGTTCAGCCGCTCGGCGTCCTCACGTGGCAGGGCGGCGGCCATCGCTGGATTGGGCACGTAGTCGGCGAGGTAGATGGGCTGGAGCCCGCTCACCTCGCCCAGCGCGGTCACGAGATCCTGCTCGCGGACCGCGCCCATTTCCAAGAGAAGCGTGTCCATCGCCCCCCCCACCAGGGCCTGCGAGCGCAGCGCATCCTCGGCCCGCTCCGGGGTCAGCAGACCGCGGGCGACGAGGTGCTCTTCCAGACGTTCGGTCATTCGCCGGCCGCCATACTAGGGCGGCGCGCGTCAGCCGGGACGGACGACGAACGTCTGGGTCAACTTGTCGTGCAGCGTCTGTCCGCGCCGGTCGAAGAGGGCCAGCCAGAACCCGGCGAGGAAGGGGACGAACGAGACCACCGCCAGCACCGCGCGGGCGATGGCCCGGCCAGGTGCCGGAGCCAGGCCGGTGCGGTCCACCAGGCGGATGCCGAGGAGGCGCCTTCCCGGGGTGCGGCCGTCCCAGAGCAGCGCGAAGGCGGCGGTGTAGACGAGGCCGAGCACCAGCGCGAGGGCGACGCACGGAGCGAGCACCGCGTGGAGCTGGTGCACCCGGGCCATCACCCCGTCGATGCCGCTGAGCTGGGTGGTCGGGACTCCGTGCGGGGCGATGAGCGCCGCCGCCAGGCCGACGTAGACAGCCAGCACGGCGCCGACCAGCGTGCCGTCCACGATGAAGGCGGTGATGCGCTGCCACAGGGCGGCGGGGCGGGCGCGGACCTCGATGATCTCGGGGTCGGGCGCGACACCGGCCAGGTCCCGGGGTCGGTGGAGGCGAACGCCGGGGCGGGGAGAGGCTCGATGCGCGGCGTGCGCGTCGGGGTGGGGTGAGGGGACGGCGCGGGCGGTTCCGAGCCCAGCAGCTCGGTCATCATCGGCGAGGAGGGTGTGGTGGTCGCCGGGGTGAGCGGCGTCGGCCCTTCCGGGAAGCGCGGCTCGGTCGGGGGGAGAGGCTCGGTCCGCGGAGCGACGCCCATCAGCTCGGCCATCGTCGGCGACATCGGGGCCGGTCCGCGCCCGGGAGCCGGCCGTGGCTCCACGGGCGTCAGGATCGGCGGGCCCATGGCCGGCGTGGGCTCCTCGGTGAAGCGGGGTGTCCGCGCGGCCGCGGCGGGGGTCGACGGAGAGCTCGGCGCTCTCGCAGGCGCGGCCGGCCGATCGGCCTGCGCGGGCGTCGACGTGCGCGGGGTGAGGCCCGGCATCGGAGGCGTGGTCGGCGCCGCGACCGGCTCGCGTGCCGTGGCGGTCCTGGGGGCGGCGCTCGGTGCTGGAGCGGCGCCCGCGGCGGGTGCTGCGCGAGGCTGCGGTGTCGTCGTGAGGGGAGGGGTCCGCGTCGCGGCCGGGGGCACCGGCGCTGGCGGTCGTGGCTCCAGGGCGGCAAGAGGCATCGGCGCGGGCGGAGCGGCGCCCGTGGCCGGGCGGGCGGAGGAGCCGGGCCGGGGCTCCTCGGGAGAGCGTGGCATCTGGGACGCCGGGACGGACGGGGAGCTCGGCGCCCTCGGCGGGGGCAGTGGCTGCGTGGACCGTGCCGTCGACGGAAGCGAGCTGCCGAGGGCTGGACCCGGCGCCGCCGCGGGGGTGGACCCGGGGACGGAACCTGCCGGGGGCGCACGGGGACCGGGGGGCCCGGAGGTGGAGGCCGTGGATGGCCCGGCGCCCGGTGCGGCAGGGCGCGGGGCCGCGGGCCAGGCAGCGGCTGCCGCCTGCGCCTGAGCGGTGCGCGGGTCCGGTGAGCGCGCGGTGGGCCCGGTTGCCGGCGGGGCCGGGGTGGCCGTCAAGGTGGGCGGGCGCGGCAACGGCGAGGAGCCCGCGCCGGTGGGGACGCTGCTCGCGCTCCGGGGTGGCGGGAGTCCCGCTCCGGCGGGCGCTGCCGGCGGTGCCGAGGGCGTCATCGAGCGCGGCCAGGACGGCATCGTGGTCGACGGGATCGGCGCCGGAGGGCGGCGCGGGCTCGCCGTCGGCCCGGCCGGGCTCGCCGTCGAGGACGGCGCCCCGGGGGAGGTCGTCGGGCGCGCACCAGGAATAGGCGTGGCGCCCGCCGGGCCTGGCGGCGCGCGTCCGGGAGCGGCTGCTCCTGCGCCCTGGCCCGGGGCGGCGCCGGGAGGGGGCCGCGGCACGGGTGTCAGCACCGGAGGCCGGGAGGCGAAGGCTGCGCCCGGTCGCGGGACGGGCGTCAGCATGGGGATGTGGTGGCCCGGCGTGGGTGCTCCCGGCGGCTCGAGCTGGAAGGGCGCGGGCGTTGCGCGCGACGGCGTCGGCGGCGGGGTCTGGCGACGGTCGAGCGAGAGGTCCCGGCTCAGGATCTCCGGCGGCGGCGGCGCGGGCATGCCCGGTTCGCAGGCCGTGCAGTCGCCGTGTGGCGGCAACTCGGCGCCGCATCTCAGGCACTTGGACACGTCGGGCATGAAAGGCCGGATGCCCGGGGGACGCAAGAAACGGGCAGGCAGCCTGTTCGCCCGGGACCGGTCGCCCCCCGGGGAAAGGTGCCAAACACCTCGTTACCGAGGTGCCAATCACCTCGTGACCGACCTCAGCCGAGGAGCCCGTCGAGGTGACGGAGCACCGCCAGCGCGGCGAGCCCGGCAGTTTCCGTCCGGAGTACCAGGGGCCCGAGCGAGACCGGCACGCCGCCGGCGGCGCGCAGCGCCGCGACCTCCTCGCGCGCGAGCCCGCCCTCGGGGCCGACCACCAGCGCCACCGGCCCGTCTCCCGCCGCGCGGCCCAGCCGCTCCGTCCGCTCCTCCTCGTCGAGCACCAGCAGCCGCACGCCCGCGGTGAGCGCCCGCACCGCCTCGTCGAGCGGACGGAGCGCTGCCACCTCGGGAACGTCCGTCCGGCCCGACTGCCGCGCCGCCTCCTCCACGATGCGCTGCCAGCGCGCGTGCCGGGCCGCCAGCGCCTCGGGCTTCGGCCGCGCCACCGACCGTGCCGTCAGCACCGGCCACACCGCCGAGACGCCGAGCTCGGTCGACTTCTGCAGCAGCCAGTCCAGCTTGTCCCCCTTGGGCAGCCCCTGGAGGAGGACCACGCTCCGCCCCGCCACGCCCCGCCGCTCGTCGCCGAGCCGGATCACCGCCGCGCCCTCGTCGATCGACTCGAGCCACGCCGCCCAGGCCCGCCCGCGGCCGTCGAACACCTCCACCGCCTCGCCCGGCACCACCCGGGCCACGCGCAGGTGGTGCAGCACCGGGCCTTCCACCCGGAGGCGCTCGGGAACGGGCGTGGGGACCTCGAGGCGGAGGCGGAACATTCCCTGACTCAGCCGACGCGGAAGTCGAGCCGCACCCAGTCGCCGATGCGGGCGCCGCCGTCGGACACCGCGCCCGCGCGCTCGAACGCCTCGCGCACCTCGTCCTCCTGGTGGATGAGCACCCCCGCCAGCACCAGGCGGCCGCGGGTGTGCCGGACCAGCGCCGGCGCGAGCTCCACCAGCGTGTTGGCCAGGATGTTCGCCAGCACCAGGTCGAAGGGTCCCTGGACCGCCTCGAGCGTGGCGCCGGAGAGCTCCACGCCCTCGATGCCGTTCGCCGCCGCGTTCTCCCGGGCCAGCGTCACCGACATCGGGTCGTTGTCCACGCCCACCACGCGGGCCGCCCCGAGCTTCCGGGCCATCAGGGCGAGCACGCCCGTCCCGGTGCCCACGTCGAGCACCGAGGCGCCCGGGTGTGCGGTGCAGAACGCCTCCACCGCGGCGAGGCACAGCGCGGTGGTCGGATGGTCCCCGGTGCCGAAGGCCATCTTCGGCTCGATGGTGAGCGCCACCGTCCCGCCAGGCGCGCTCTCCCACGGCGGCCCCACCCAGAGCCGGCCCACGCGCGTGGAGCGGATGCGCGATCGCCAGGCCGTGGACCAGTCGGTGTCCGGCGCCTCCTCCAGCACTCCGCGGACTGCCGGCACCCAGGCCCGCACGTCCTCCAGCGCCGCCTCGGCCGGCGCGCGCCCGTCGAACCAGGCGACCACGATGGCCTCTCCTGGCGAGGGTCCGCGCACCCCGGGCATCGGCGGGGCCTCCCGGTCGCGGATCTCGAGGCCGGTGGCGCCCGCGTCCCAGAGGAGCGCCTCCACCCGCTCGGCCTCGGGCTCGGGCACGTCCAGGCTCAGCGAGACGGCGCTCACCCGCCGCGGCCGCGGAGCTGGAGGGGAATCCAGGTGTCCGGGGTGCGGCTCTCGAGAATCCGGAACAGGCCGCGCTGCACGTATTGCTCGAAGTGCGGGCTCGCCCGGTGCGCCTCGAGCGCCTTCTCGTCGTCGTACTGCTCGTAGAGAAAGAAGCGGCGCGGCTCCTGGTGGCTCCGGTGCACCTGGTACATCCGGCAGCCCGGCTCGCTCAGGGTGGCCTCGGTCATCCGGGTGAAGAGGTCCACCGCCTCGTCGTCGCGGTTGGGGAGCACCACGTAGGTCACGGCCACGCAGATCATCGCTCCGCTCCTCTCCGGAACAGCACCCGCGAGGCGAGCCGGCGGTTCCGGGCCACCAGCCAGTAGCCCAGCTCGACCGCCCACACCAGCGGCGGAAGCGAGAGCGCGCGCGACAGCAGACGGTGTCCGGTCCGCTCCAGCACCCAGAGACAGGCCCGGCCGGCCCGGAGCACGGTCCCGTCGGCAGTGACCACGTGCACCGCGCGGGAGCAGGCGGCCCGGAGCTCGGGCGTCATGGGGGGCGAGTCCGCCTGCTGGTACGGCACGGCCCGGAAGGAGTGGCCCGTGTCGCGGCGCTCCGCCCACTGGACGCCGCGGCGGCAGAAGCCGCAGTCGCCATCCCAGAGGAGGAGCGCCGGCGCGGTCACGGGCCCACCACCGCGACGGTCGCCCGGTCGAGCTGGATGACCCGCCGGGCGACGCGCTGCACGTCCTCGGCGGTGACCGCCTGGATGTGCTCGGCGTAGCGCTCGAAGTTGTCCAGCCCGAGGCCGTAGGCGGTGTCCAGCGCCAGCAGCGCCGCCCGGGCCGCGTTGCGCTGCAGCCCGATCTCGTGGGTGCCGACCAGGTGCGCCCGGGCCCGGTCCAGCTCGGCGGGGGTGACGCGCTCGTCGAGCACCTTGCGCAGCTCGGCCTCCATCCCGGCCTCGGCCGCCTCGCGCTTGTCGGCGCTGGTGCCGATGTAGACGGCGAAGTACCCGGGGTCGATGCCCTCCACGGCCAGGCTGGTCACGCTGTAGGCCATGCTCCGCCGGTCGCGGAGCTCGGTGAACAGCCGCCCGCCCATCCCCGAGAGCACCGTGGAGAGCACCTCCAGCGCGTGCCGGTCCGGGTCGAACAAGGTGAGCCCCTGGAACCCGAGGACCACATGGGCCTGCGCCCGGGCGAGCGTGCGGTGGACGCGGCGGCGCTCGGTCGGAGGCGCCTCGCGCGCGACCTCGGGGAGAGGCTGCGGTCCCTTGCCGGCTGCGCCGAACAGCGCGCGCGCGCGCTCCACCACCTCCGCGACGTCCACGTCGCCGATGACCGCCAGCACCATCCGCGACGGGTCATGGAAGCGGCGGTGGTGGACCCGGAGCTGGTCGGCGGTGAAGCGCTCCACCGTCGCCCGCTCGCCGATCTGCGGCATCCGGTAGGGGTGATGCTGGAACAGCGTGCGGGAGAAGGTGTCGAAGGCCAGCGACGACGGCCGGTCCTCGCGCGCGGCGATCTCTTGCAGCAGGAGGTGTCGCTCGCGCTCCAGCTCCTCCTCGGGGAAGGCCGGGTCGAGCAGGCAGTCGGCGAGGAGGGGGAAGGCGCGGTCGAAGTGCCGCGAGAGCGCCTCGGCCCGGAGCGACACCGAGTTCCGTCCGCCCGCGCCGGAGATGGACCCCGCGCAGGCGTCCATCAGGTGCTGGATCTCCTCGGCGCCGAGGGACGTCGTGCCTCGGGTGAGCATCCGCGAGAGCAGCGTGGTCAGCCCGTTGGTCTCCTCGGTCTCGAAGCGCAGGCCGCCGACGAACGCCGCGCGCATCGCGACCAGAGGCGTCGCCCGCTCCTCGCGGACCAGCAGCGTGGCGCCGTTGCCGAGGGTCTCGACGGTGATCTTCCCCGCCTCGGGCCCGGTGCCCTTCAGCCTGGGAATCGCCGCCGCCGGGGCCGTCTGCGCGCGGCGGGCCGGGGTGGTGACGCCGGGCTCGCGGGCCGCCTCGTCGAGCGCCGCCTGCACCTCGGGCTCGCCGAGCTGGACGCCCGCGGGCAAGAGCCCGGTCACCACCGCGGTGTCGAAGGTCAGGTAGCGGCGGGCCACCTGCCACACGGCGTCGGGCGTCAGCGCGGCGACCCGGGCGTGGTACCGCTCCTCGGCCTCGAAGCCGCCGAGGCTCGTCTCGTAGTGCCCGAGCTTCCGGGCGAGGCCCTGCACTGTCTCCCGTGCGTACACCGCCTCGCTCTCCACCAGCGCCTGGATGGTCGCCAGCTCCTCCGCGGAGGGAGGCGCCGCCACCAGCTGGGCCAGCGTGCGCAGCGTCTCGGTCAGCGCCGGCCGGACCTTTTCGCCCGGGAGCGTCATTCCGACCCCGAACAGGCCCGGGTCCACCGGGGTGTAGGCGTAGGCGCTGATCTCGTTCACCAGGCGTCCGGCCCGCTTCACCTGGCGGAAGAGCCGGCTGGTCTCCCCCTGCCCGGCGAGCATCGCCAGCACGTCCAGCGCCGGCACGTCCTCGTGGTTGGCGGCGGGAATGGCGAACGAGACGTTGAGCCAGGCTTCCTTCGCCTCGTCCGGCGCCAGGTGGATGCGCCGGCCGGCGCGGGCCGGCTCGGGCGGTCGGTGGCGGCCGGGCGCGCGCGGGCGTCTCCAGTCTCCGCCGAGCAGCTCCTCGGCCCAGGCGCGCACCGAGGCGAGCGGCACGTCGCCCACCGCCACCAGGGTCATCGCCTCGGGGGTGTAGTGCCGCCGGTAGAAGTCCAGGATGCGCTCGCGGGTGGTGGCGCGCACGCTCTCCGGCGTCCCGAGCACCGGGAGCCGGTAGGGGTGCACCTGGTAGCTCTCGCGGAACAGGTCGCGCGAGGCGCGGCGGGCGGGGGTGTCCTCGGCACGCTTGATCTCCTCGACCACCACCTCGCACTCGCGGGCCAGCTCGGTCGGGTCGAAGCGCGGGAAACGCACCGCGTCGGCGAGCACGTCGAGGCCCTCGCGCGCGAACTGGGCCGCCATCACCGTGTGGTAGACGGTGTGGTCAAACGAGGTCCAGGCGTTGACCTCGCCACCGTGGGCCTCGATGTCCCGGGCGATCTCCCCCGGGCCCCGGCGCTCGGTTCCCTTGAACAGCATGTGCTCGTGGAGGTGCGCCAGGCCGGCCTCGTCCGGGGACTCGTCGGCGCCGCCCACGTCGACCCAGATCTGCCAGGCGACGACGTGCGCCGCGCCCTGGTGCTCGTGGAGGACGGTGAGGCCGTTGTCGAGTCGGTGGCGGGTAGGCATGTGGGATGGGCCTTTGGGGCGAAGGACAGGTAGTCTGCCCTGACACGCGATGCCCGGCGCACCGGAAGACGTCAACCCTCTTCAGGACTTGGACTTCGGGGACGAACCCCTCGCCCCGAAGCCGCCGGCCGCCGCGTCCCCCCGCCGTGCCCCCCCGCCCCCGCAGCAGGCGGCCTCGGCGGGCTCCCCCGCGCCCCCGCCGCTCCCCCGGAGGTCCTCGGGGAACAAGCCGTCGAGCGCCCCGGCCGCGGCCCAGCCCGGCGCCCCCACCGGCGGCCTGGTGCCCGTGGCCCAGGTCCCCCCGGCCGTCCCGAGGCCCTCGGGGGACCCCTTCCAGGAAGGGCCCGAGCCGCGCCCGCCCCGGGGCATCGCCCTCGACGAGAAGCTCGAGTACTTCCGCTCCGTCCTCAAGCTGAAGGAGGAGACGCTCGTCCGGGCGCGCGCGGTCTACGAGCAGCGAGATCTAGAGGCGGCCCGGCTGCGCGAGGTGGCCGTCGCCCTGAAGGCGCAGCTCGACGAGGTGCTCCCCCAGCTCGGGCAGCTCCGCTACCTCCCGGCCCGGCTCGAGCAGCTCCAGGCGGCGCTGGAGCAGGAGCGCGCCCGGGCCGACGCCGCCGAGGGCCAGGCCTCGAGCTTCGAGCAGCAGCTCGGCTCCAGCGAGGCCGACCGGCGGGACCTGGCCCGCGCCCTGGCCGAGGTGGAGGCCGAGCTGCCCGGGCTGAGGGGCTCGCTCGACGAGGAGAAGCTGGCCCGGGCCGCGGTGGCGGAGGAGCTGGCCACGGTCAAGGAGTCGCTCCAGGCCTCCGAGGAGAAGGCCCGCCAGCTCGAGGTGGAGAAGCTCGAGGCGATGGGCAGCCTCGACGCGGTCAACGGCCAGTACCACGAGATGGCCAGCGTGGCGGACCGGCTCGAGTCGGAGCGCGACCGGCTGGCCGAGGAGGTGAAGACCCTCACCGCCGAGCGGGACGGCGCCAGCACCGAGAAGGACCTGGTGCGCGGGGAGCTGGAGTCGCTCACCGGCGAGGCCGACCAGCTCCGGGGCGACCTCCAGGCGGCCCG
Organism: uncultured delta proteobacterium; assembly: GCA_963776345.1. Taxonomy (GTDB): domain Bacteria; phylum Myxococcota; class Myxococcia; order Myxococcales; family Myxococcaceae; genus RPRB01. The sequence goes on from CAVZMH010000014.1 coordinate 66,306, forward strand.
CGGCGCGCTGCACTCGCTCGAGCAGGAGCACGGGAGGAGCAAGGCCTCGGTCGTCGACTTCGAGGGCCGCGTCCGCTACCTCGAGAGCGAGCTGGCCGAGGCGCGCCAGCGGGCCCAGGCGCTCGAGGAGAGCGCGGCGCAGATGGCCGAGGCCTCCAGCGAGGAGCTGGCCGATGCGAGCGCCGCGCTGGCCGCGCTGAAGGGCGAGAAGGCCGCGCTGGAGAAGGAGGCCGGGGACCTCCCGCGGCTCCGGCAGGCGCTCGAGGCCCAGCTGGCGAGGGTCCGCGACCTCCAGACACAGCTCGAGGAGTCCACCCGCCACGGCTCGCAGCTCCAGGACCAGCTCCACTCCCACTCCGAGGAATCGGCCGCGCTCAGGGGCGAGCTCGAGGCCTTCCAGTCGCAGATGCAGGCCGAGGAGCAGCGGGCCCGCGCCGAGCTGGACGAGGCGCTGGGGCGTGAAGGCCAGGCGCGGAAGACGCTGGAGACGAAGCTGGCCGAGCGGACCCAGCAGCTCCAGGCCGCCCAGAAGGCCGAGGCCGCCGCGCGGCAGGAGGGCGAATCGCGGGCCGAGCGGGTGAAGGCGCTCGAGCGGCAGCTCCAGGCCGAGGTGGAGAAGCGCACCCAGGCCGAGGCGAAGGGGGCCGACCTCCGCCGCACGCTCGACGAGTACCAGGGCGCGCACGACGAGAAGAGCTCGTTGCTGGAGACCCAGCGTCACCAGTCCAAGCAGCTCGAGGCGGCGCTCGGGGGCGAGGAGGAGAAGCGCAAGGGGCTGGAGAAGAAGCTCCAGACGCTGGCGAAGGAGCTGGAGTCGGCGCGGTCGGGGGAGGAGAAGGCCCGGGCGCAGGCCACCCAGACCGGCGCGCAGGTGCAGAAGCTCCAGGACTCGCTCAAGGCCGAGCAGCAGAAGTCCACCTCGTTCCGCGAGCAGCTCAACGCGCAGCTCGCCGGCGGGTCCGAGGCCATCATCAGGAAGCTCACCGAGGAGCTGGAGCGGGTCCGGGCCGATGCGATGGCCCTGAAGAAGACCCGGGAGGAGCTGACCGACGCCAACCGCAAGGCCATGGAGGCCCAGGCATCCTTGACGAAGGAGAAGCGCGAGCGCGAGGCGTTGCAGGCGCGCGTCTCGGAGCCCCCGCCCAAGGGCGCGAGCAGCGACGAGGTGGAGAAGCTCCGCGCGGACGTGGCAAAGCTGAAGACCAAGCTGGTCGCGGCGGAGAACGCGGCCGAGGCGGCGGCCCTCCTGAAATCGAAGGTTGCAAGGCTCGAGGCCCAGCTGAAGAAGAAGGGCTGAAGGGCCGGACGCTCGGATGGGCGCAGCTCCCCAGCACATCGGCATCGTCGCCTGCTCGGCGGAGGGCGCGGCCCTCTGCTACCGGACCGTCTGCACGGAGGCGCCGCGGCTCCTCGGTCGGTACGCCCACCCGGAGGTCTCGCTGCACGGGCAGTCGTTCGCCGACTATCAGGAGTGCATCGACCGGGACGACTGGGCGGGGGTCGCCGAGCTGATGCTCGCGTCGGCGCGGAAGCTCGCCGCCGCCGGAGCCCGGTTCCTCATCTGTCCGGACAACACGATTCACCGGGCGTTCCCGCAGCTCGAGGGGCGGTCGCCGCTTCCCTGGCTGCACATCGCGGAGGTGGTCGCCGCCGCCGCCGTCGAGCGCGGGTTCCGGCGGCTCGGGCTCACCGGGACGCGGTGGCTGGTGGAGAGCGAGGTCTACCCGGAGAAGCTGGCCGCGCGCGGGCTCCAGTGGGTGCGGCCGGGCGCGGAGGACCGCCTCGAGATCAGCCGCATCATCATGGAGGAGCTGGTGAACGGCCGCTTCAGGCCCGAGGCCGTGGCCACGTTCCAGGCGGTCATCGGACGGCTCAAGGACGCCGGGTGCGACGCCGTGGTGCTGGGGTGCACCGAGATCCCCCTGATCATCGACGACGCCAGCTCGCCGCTCCCGACGCTGGATTCCACCCGGCTGCTCGCCCGCGCCGCGATCCACCGGGCGATCGAGCCTGAGCCGGCCGGCGTGGCGGGGCGCGGGTAGCGGCGGGCGAGGCCGACCGGCCCCTGGGCAACGCCGGAGTCGGGGTCAACGTCGCCCTGCCGGTTCCGGGCGGCCTGCGCGAGTCCCAGCGCTCCGCCGCCTCCGCCGCGGGTCCTGCGCGCCTGCCGTCCGGGGGCCAGCGGGGGCGTGACTCGTCAGGAAACTCACCTGACTATTTCCGAGAAATAGACAGGGTACTTTCCTGACCAGTCCGTGACTCGGGTGCGGACGGGGGAGGCACGCGGAGTCGCCGTCCGGGTCCCCCCGGTGTACAGGCCCTGCATGGGAGTCGATCCGCTCACCGGGCTCGAGGTCGCTCGCTCCGGGCTGTACGTCCATTTCCCGTACTGCCTCCGGCGCTGCCCGTACTGCGACTTCACCATCGCCATCGCCCGCTCGGTGCCGGGGGCGCGCTACGCCGACGCGGTGCTGGCGGAGCTGCGCCTCCGGCTCGAGGAGCGCCCGGCGTGGGGCGAGCGACCGCTCGACTCGGTGTACCTCGGCGGAGGAACGCCCTCGCTCTGGGCCCCGGCGGACGTCGCCCGGGTGCTCCAGGGCATCGCCGCGGTCCTTCCGCTCGCGCCCGACGCCGAGGTGTCGCTCGAGGCCAACCCGGAAGTGTCCGACGCCGCGCGGCTCGCCGGGTACCGGGCCGCAGGGGTGAACCGGCTCTCGCTCGGCATCCAGTCGTTCGAGCCCGGGACGCTGGCGACGCTCGGACGCTCTCACTCGCCCTCCGAGGCAGAGGCGGCGTTCGGCGCGGCTCGGGCCGCCGGCTTCGAGAACGTCAGCGTGGACCTCATCCACGGCGTGCCCGGCCAGTCGCTCGCCCAGGCCGTGGAGGACGCGCGCCGGACCGTCACGCTCGTGCCCGAGCACGTCTCGTCGTACGTCCTCACCGTGGAGCGTGAGCACCTCGGGGCCGAGACGGTGTTCAGCCGCCGGCTTCGCCAGGGCCGGCTCGCGCTCCCGGACGATGCGGCGGTGGTGGAGATGGTCGACGCGGTCGGCGAGGTGCTCGCCGGGGCGGGGCTCGAGCGGTACGAGATCTCCAGCCACGCGGTGCCCGGCCGGCACTCGCGGCACAACGCGCTGTACTGGACCGGAGGAGAGTCGCTCGCCCTCGGCGCCGGGGCGGTGGGCTTCCACCGCGATGGAACGGGTGGCGTGCGCACCACGAACCTCCGCAGCACGCCGCGTTGGCTCGAGGCGGTCGAGTCGGGCCGGCGGCCGGACGAGGATCGGGAGACGCTCGACGCGGAGGCGCTCTACGAAGAGCGGCTCCTGCTCGGGCTCCGGCTGCGCTCGGGGCTCGACCTGTCGGCGCTCTGGGCGGAGCACGCCGTCGCGCCCCGCGCCGCGGAGCTGGCGACGCTCATCCGCGACGGCTTCGTCGAGAGGGTCGACCACCGGGTCCGGCTCACCCCGCGCGGCGCCCACCTGCACCAGGAGATCAGCGCCCGGCTGGTGTGACGTCGCGGTGGAGCCGATGGGTGTGCATGCGGGTGCAACGGCGCGACTGTCGGACAGACGTGGCGAGCGCCAGGCTGCCCGGCCCCCGTGCTAGAAAGTCACTCCTTCGCTCCCGTGCAAGCGCCGCACTCCGTTGCCGAGGCCCTCGGCGAGCCCGCTCCCGGTGAGCGCCTCGCCGGTCCGCCAGGCGTCCCCGTCCAGATTGCGCCCGCCGCCGGCGCGCCGGGCACGCCCGCGCCGCTGGCGCACGAGACCGTCGAGTTCCGGCGGCTCCTGACCCGCGCCTTCCTCATCCCGGCGATCCTCCTCGCGTTGCTGGCGGTGGCGCTGGGCGGGGGCGTGGCGCTGCTCGTCCATCAGGCCCGGCTGACCCAGCGGTCGGACCAGGTGCTCGCCTATTCGGCCCTGCTCCGCGAGCTGCTGGTGGACCGGGAGACCGGCCTGCGCGGGTACCTCCTGTCCGGTGACCGGAGCTTCCTCGCCCCGCTCGAACGCGCCGACGGGAAGCTCACCGACACCTTGCGGCTGCTGCGGCTCCTCCTCCGCGAGAACCCGGACCAGCTGGCACGGCTGGACATCGTCGAGTCGATGGCCAGCGACTGGGCCAGCTACGCCGTGCGGGAGCGAGCGCTCTTCGAGACCGGCGAGGACTACATCCGCTACTTCAAGGCCGGTGAGGGCGTGCAGCGGCTCTCCAGCATGCTCGAGGTGCTCGACACCCTCGGCGAGAGCGAGCAGGCGAGGGGGCGCGAGCGCGCCGAGCAGGCGGCGCTCACCGGCCGGCTGCTCTTCTGGCTGTCGCTGGGGTGCGTGGGCACGCTGGCCCTGGTGCTCGGGTACGCCAGCCGCCGGCAGCTCCTGGCCCTGGCCCGGAGCCACGGCGAGGCGGTGACCGCGATGGAGGAGCGCGAGCAGGCCATCCGCGAGCTCAATGCCTCGCTCGAGGAGCGGGTCGCCGAGCGGACCCAGGCCCTCGCGGCGGTGAACGCCGAGCTGGAAGCGTTCACCTCCTCGGTGAGCCACGACCTGCGGGCGCCGCTGCGGCAGCTGGGCGGTTTCACCCGGCTGCTGGACGAGAGCGCCGGCTCACGGCTCGACGCCCGCGAGCGCAGTTACCTGACATTGCTCCGGAACACCGCGGCCGAGGCGGTGCAGATGGTCGACGACCTGCTCTCGTTCAGCCGGGTCAGCCGGGCCGAGCTGCGGAGCCGCGCGGTCGACCTGAACGCGGTGCTGCGGTCGGCGCGGGACGGTCTGCTGCACGAGCAGGAGGGTCGCGAGGTGGAGTGGGTGGTTCATTCGCTGCCCACGGTGCAGGGCGACCCGACGATGCTGCTGCTGGTGCTGCGAAATCTCCTGGGCAACGCGCTCAAGTACACCCGGGAGCGCCGGTCCGCGCGCATCGAGGTGGGCACGGTGAACGTCCCCGGCGCCGAGGACATCGTCTACGTCCGGGACAACGGGGTGGGCTTCGACATGAAGTACGCCCACAAGCTCTTCGGCGTGTTCCAGCGGCTGCACCGGGCCGACCAGTTCGAGGGCAGCGGCATCGGGCTGGCGCACGTCCGGCGCATCGTCCAGCGGCACGGCGGCCGGGTGTGGGGCGTGGGCGTGCCGGACCAGGGCGCGACGTTCTACGTGGCGCTGCCCCGGCGCGGGCAACCGGGCGAGATCGCGATCTGAGCGTTCGGCGGGCGCTCCCATCGAGCGCCGGTCCGTGCCTAGTCTCCTCGCTCCCGGTCGCGCTGGAGGGCTCATGGCCGAAGCGAAGGTCGTCGCGCGCTGGCGCAGCTGGGCCCCCCGGCTGCTGAGCGTTCTCCGCATCGTCGCCGCGTTCGTCTTCATCCAGTTCGGGACGGCGAAGCTCTTCGCCTTTCCGGGCCCGCTGGTGCATGGCGGAGGCCCCGTGCCCCTCGGCTCGCTCTGGGGCATCGCCGGCGTCCTGGAGACCGTCGGTGGGGCGCTGCTGCTGGTCGGGCTCTTCACCCGCCCCGTGGCCTTCCTCCTCTCCGGGGAGATGGCCGTCGCCTACTTCCACGGTCATGCGCCGAACGGCTTCTGGCCGGTGCTGAACGGGGGACACCCGGCGGTCCTGTTCTGCTTCGTCTGGCTCTACGTCTCGGCCGCCGGCGCCGGGCCGTGGAGCCTGGACGCCCTCCGCCGCCGTCCGGACGGAGCAGCCGCGGAGGGTCGTCCCGGAGGCGGCCCTCCCGGAGGCGTCTGAGAGCTCCGACGACCCCAGGGCGTGGTCGGCGACGGGACCCGTGCTCGGCTGAGGGGCAGCACCACGAAGGCCAGCAGCAGCCACACCAGCCGGTAACGAGGTGTTTGGCACCTCGGGCCGGCACCTCGGGCCAGCGACCGGTCGGGCCCGCCTCCCCCGGCCTGCGCTTCAGCGCTCGGTGCGCCCGGCAGGGTTCTTCAGCGCGCCCTGCTTGATGGCCACCAGGTCGCGCGTCTGGAGCAGGTCCACCTGCCCCGCGAACCCGGCGAACGCCTCGTACTGCGCGACGGGGATCCGGGCCATGTCGAGCCGGTACCGCTCCTCGACGCGGAACACCTCGCCCTCCACCTCGTCGCGGGTGAAGAGGCCGAAGGGGCTCTCCAGCTTGCCGCCCTTGAGCGGATCGTCGACGTGCCACCCCCGCGGCAGCCGCAGCGCGACGTGGCTGACGTTCGACTCGGTCGAGTCGATGAACAGCGGCGAGCGGCGCGTCCCCAAGGTCACGTACCGGCGACCCACCTGCGCCGGGTAGGTGAGCGGCCCGAGCGTCATCCGGCCCTCGTCCACCCGGGCGAACCGCGGGGCGACGAAGTGGTAGCGGAGCGAGAGGGGCGCGCCCACCGCCCGCTTCACGTCCAGCCGGAGCTGCGAGAGCTGCGCGCCGCCGAAGTAGCGCGAGAGCGCCTGCTGCAGCGCCTGGTCCCGCTGCTCGCTGGACACGCCCTCCAGCGTCTCGGCGAGCTGCGCCGCCTCGAAGCCGCTGTACACCTCCAGCACGTCGCCGCTGAGCGTCCCGTCCTCGGCCAGCGCGAGGTCGAGCGTCACCTCGCGGCCGCCGGACGATTTCTGCGCCGGCGTCTTCAGGGCGACGAGCGGCCGGCCGGGCTCGGGGAGGAGGTACGCCTCGCGCCCGTTCGTCGCCTGCTCCGGCAGGAGCCCGAACGGTCCGTAGCGGATGACCGTGTCCAGCCACACCGGCTCGTGGCCTGGAACGTCGACCCGGAGGCACACGTAGGGGAAGAGCGCCTCGTTGGGGAAGCGGTACGGGCTCGGGTCCGTGGCGAAGGTCCGCACCATCGCCAGGCGCGCGGGGAATCCCTCCGCCTCGAGCGCCGCCTTGAGCAGCCACAGCCGGCTCCCCCGGTCCTGCGCCAGGGTGGATGCCGCGCTGAGACCGAGGCCCGCGTCGCGCCCCGGGATGCGATCCATCACCGCGGCGTGCAGCGCGCGAACGGCGTCCAGGCCGGACTTACCCGCCGCCGCGGCCCGGGCGAACGCCTCCACCTCGAAGGTGCGCTGGGCCCGGGCGGCCAGCGCGTCGCCGGTGGCGGTGAGGAGCCCGCTGGCGCCGGTGTCGCCCGCGCCGACGACGACGAAGGGGAGCTCCTCGGTCCCGGACGGCGGGGCGTTCGGCTCGGGGACCAACGCCGGCGCGCGGTGCACCTCCACCCGGACGATGTCCCGCTCGCCCTCGGTCTTGACCGGCGGCGCGGGCATGTTGTGCGCGTCCACCGTCATCCCCGATCCGCGCGGGGCGACGACCGCGTAGGTCGCCCAGTCGTCCGCCACCCCGCCCACCTGGAAGTAGAAGGCGCCCGCGGTCCACCCCGGGCTCGCCGCGCGGCGCGACGGATGGGAGAGCAGATATTCGAAGTCCACCGAGTCGCCCACGCCCACCCCGGGGAGGCTGACGGTCTCCTTGTCCAGGCTCTCGGGCTCGAGCGCCGTCCCGTCCGCCTTGAGCGTGCGCAGCGCCAGCACCTGCGCGCCCTGCGGCACCTGCACCTCGGCCACGCGGGCCACCGCGCTCTGGTCCAGCGCCCTCTCCACGGTGTGGATCCGGTCCACCATCGAGCCGTCCGCGTAGGCGCGGGTGGCCGCGGCGTCGACCACCAGAACGCTCGAGCCTTCGACGTTGCTCCCCCGCGCGTCGAAGGCCTTGAGCGCCGCCCGGGCGTCGATGGCGAACTCGGCGAGGAGCTCCTTCCCCGTGCGGGCGCGCTCCACCATCCGCCGCAACGCGAGGTCCGAGCCGTCCAGGGCCAGCGCCTGCTCCCGGGCGGCGAGCGCCTCGGCGTCGTGCTTGCCGAGCGCGAGCGTGTCTCCGAGGCGCCTCCACAGCGCCGGGTCGCGCGGGCGCAGGGCGGTGAGGCCGCGGAGCAGCGCCGCCGCCTCGTCCGTCCGCCGGAGCGAGACCAGGAGGTCCGCCTCCTGGGCGCCGAAGGAGACGTCACCCGGCAGCCGGGCGCGGAGGCGCCGCATCTCGCTCAGCGCCCGGTCGAGCTTGCCGCGGAACTTCCAGTGGTTCACTCGCCGGAGCTGCTCGCCGGGGCAGGTGGAGATGGCGTCGAGCAGCCCATCGGTGGTGGCCACCGCGTCGCGTCGCCGGGCGACGTCGTAGCGGACCAGGAGCGCCTCGCACAGCCCGGGCACGCGCTCCAGGCTCTGCCGGGCCAGCGTGTCGGCCTGGGCGTCCACGCCCTGCGCGAGCGCGATGCGGGACTCGAGCCCCAGCACTGGCGTGCCCACCGGGGAGTGCGCCGCGCGCGCCCGGGCCGCCAGCGCCACCGCCTGGTCCACCCGCTGGTCGTTGACCGCGAGGAAGCCCCGGGAGAGGAGCGCACCCACGTTGCCCGGGTCCCGCTCCACCGCGACCTCGAGGTCCCGCGTGGCGCGTCCCTGGCCCACCTTGGTGGGAAGGCTCCGGTCGCGGAGCGCGAGCTCGGCGGAGAGCACGTTCCACGCCGCGGAGGCCGGGAGCGGCCCGAGCTCGGAGAGGAGGCGCCGGGAGCCGTCCACGTCCCGTCCCTCGCCGTCCCGCGCGGCGAGGAAGGTGGCCAGCGAGCGGCCCGCCTCCTTCTCCAGCGCCGCCTCCAGGCTCGCCGCGTCCGGGTAGAAGCCGGGCGCATCCTCCACCTTCACCCCGTCCCAGCGCGGCGCCGGTCCCCGCGCGGCGGAGAAGCGCACGCTCGAGGGCTGCCCATCGGCGCGGGAGACGGTGAAGACCAGCGAGCCGGTCCGCTCCTCCTTCAGCAGCACGGCCATCAGCCGGTGCACGCCGGGCTCGAGCCGGACGGCGCGGGCGGCGGTGGTGGAGTCCGGCCGCTCGTAGGTCCGCCGCTCGTCGAGCAGGGCGCCGTCGAGCAGCATCCGGTGGGTGCTCGGGCTGATGGCGCGGACCACGTACAGCGCCGCGGTCGGCACCTCCACGTCCACTGCCATCACGTAGAGGTCGCCGACCAGCCCCTCGGCCTCGAGCGACAGCCGTCCCCCGGGGATGCCCAGCACCCGTGGCGTGACCGCGCCGAGCGGGCCGGTCAGCGAGTCGGGGATTGCGCCGGTGCGCTCGGGCTCACTTCGCTCGCCGAAGCCGAGGAGGTGGAGCGCCGAGAGCGGTCCGAGCAGCGTGGCCTCCGAGGGGACTCCGGCGGCGGCCCGGGTCTCGGCGAGCTCGGGCCGGTCGTGGAGAAACTGGAGCTGGGTCAGCGCGGAGCGCAGGAGCACTGCCGTCTCGCCGCCGGCGCCCGCGGCCAGCGCCCGGGGCGCCTCGGCGAGGATGCGCGCGTCGAGCGAGGCGGCCAGCCCGGCCGCGTCCTGGATCTCGCGCGCCGCCGCCGCCGCCAGCGGATGCCTCGGGGCCGCCTGGACCAGCCGGAGCGCGGCGTCGAGCGCTGCCTCCGGCTGCCCGTCGCGGCGGGCGAGCACGCCCTGGAGCGCCAGCGCGTAGGGCTCGGCCGGGTCACGACGGAGCGCGTCCTCGGCCAGCGTCCGGGCGCGCTCGGGCTGGTTCTCCACCAGCAGCGCGTGGAAGGCGGCGAGGGCCAAGGTGCGCGGCGGGGCGCCGGTGTCCCTCGCCCGCCCGGCGGCCTCGTCGAGCACGGTGGTGGGTGAGGGTGGGACGTGGGCGCAGGCGCACAGCGCGAGCACGAGGACGGGGAGGAGACGACGCATGGTTGGGCTTGGTGCTCGGGCGGACGCCCGCGGTCACTTCTTGGCGTGGCGTGTGGTGGGTGCCGGGGTGCGCAGGGTCGCGGGCTTCTTGTCCGTCGTGCTCTTGCGCTTGGTGATTCCCTTGGCACCCGTCTTCGACTTCGAGGAGGAAGGCTCGGTGAGCACCATCGGCTCCGGGAGGTCCGGCGGCTCCCGGCCGACCTCGTAACCCACCTGCCGGAACGTGCACTCGCCGTCGATGCAGCCGAGGGCGGGCGTGGGCGGCGCGCCGAAGCTGTTGCGCCAGTCGGTGCCCAGATAGAGCGGCTCGCCGACCGGGCGCTGGTCCACGTCGGTGCCGACGAAGGCCTGGAGCTGCCCGGCGCGATCCACCTCCAGCTTCACGTGGGCGGCGCCGCCGGGCGGGCTCGGGGGGCCGAGCATGGTGCCCCGGCGCTCGCCGAGCGCCCACTCGAACGCCACCGGCTCGCCGGCGCCGGAGACGACGACCGCCACGTACCGGCCCGGGCTGCCGAGCAGCACCAGCGCCGACTGGGGCTCGCGGCCGACCCCGAGGAGCTGCTCGCGGAGTCCGGCCCAGAACGACGACGGCGGGGCGCTGGAGGTCACGTCGGCGATGAAGTGGGCCGAGATGCCGTCGCGGTCCACCAGGTCCAGGTTGAGCCGTCCCACGCTGACGTCGTCGGCGCTGGCGGGGAAGCGGACCGTGCGGCCCTCGAGCCCGGGGATGCGGCCCCAGGCGATGAGGGGGATGGCGTCCGGGCCCTCTCCGAGCACCATGCGGCGCACGTTGCTGGTGTCGGCGATGCGGCCGGGGGAGGTGGTGGCGGTCTCCAGCCGCAGCTCGGGCGCGGTGAGCGCGGTTCCCGGCGAGGGCCGCGCAGGCGGATGGTACCGGGAGCGGGCCCAGCTGATGCCCAGGATGGCGAAGGCCGCGACCACCACCGCCACCTCGGCGACCCGCATCGCCTTGCGCAGCACCGCCCGGACCTGGTTCTTCAGCTGCTCGACGCGGGAGATCTTCCGCGGCACCTGGCTGAACGACACCGGCGCGAACGGCTCGAGGTCGAGCATCAGGTCCATCACCCGCTGGTACCGGTCGGCGGGGGCGGGCTTCAGGCAGCGGAGGACGATGGCGTCGAGCCGCCGGTCGGTCCCCGGGCGGCGCTGGCTCGGGGGGTCGAAGGTGCCGATGGGGACCTCGCCCACCACCAGCTCGTAGAGCATCACCCCGAGCGAGTAGATGTCGGCGCGGTGGTCGGCGTTCTTCGCGTCGACCCGCTGCTCGGGCGCCATGTAGCTGAGCGTGCCCATCGAGACGTGGGTCTCGGTCACGTTGAAGCGGCCGGTGGCCTTGCTGTCGTCGAAGAAGGTGGCCAGCCCGAAGTCGGTCACCTTGGCGATGCCGCCGGCCTGCTCGTCGAAGAGGATGTTCTCCGGCTTGAGGTCGCGGTGGACCACCCCGCGGCTGTGCGCGTAGTCGATGGCCCGGGCGATCTCCATGATGATCCGGAGCGCGCCGGGGATGTCGAGCAGGGGCGAGCGCATCACCTCGCGGAGCGAGGGCCCGTCCACGTACTCCATGACCAGGTAGTAGGTGCCGTCGGCCTTCCCCTTGTCGACGATGCTCACCACGTTGGGGTGGCTGAGCGTCGCCAGCGCCGCCGCCTCCTTGTCGAAGCGGGTGACGAAGGTGGGGTCCGCGGCCAGCTCGCCGGAGAGGATCTTCACCGCCACCACGCGGCCGAGGCTGAGCTGGACGGCCCGGTGGACCTCGCCCATCCCGCCCTTGCCCACCAGCTTCTCCAGCCGGTACCCGGGGATGTGCGGAGGGCCCGGCGCTGGCCGCGCGGGGGTCTGGGTGGCTTCGAGGGAGGCGGACATCGCTGGGGACGAGAACGTCCATCCGAGGCTACCCTTCGATGGAACACCCGGACAACCGGACGAGCCATGGCAACCCCCCGGGAACGACTGCAGGAATTGCACGCCCAGCTGGCGGGTTGCCGCGCCTGCCCGCGGGTGGCGGGGACCCCGGTGCACCCTTCCCCACAACCGGCGCGGATCCTCCTGGTGGGTCAGGCGCCCGGGCCGCGGGAGGCCTCGCTGGGGAAGCCCTTCGCCTGGACTGCGGGACGGACGCTCTTCGGGTGGTTCGCCTCGGTGCTCGGGGCGGACGAGGAGACGGTGCGGCGCCACGTGTACCTGTCGGCGGTGACCCGGTGCTTCCCGGGCAAGGCGCCCGGAGGTGGAGATCGGCGGCCGGATCCGGACGAGGTGACGCGCTGCCGGCCCTGGCTGCGGGCCGAGGTGGAGCTGATGCGCCCGCGGCTGGTGGTGCCGGTGGGGACGCTGGCCATCTCCGAGGTGATGGGGCACCGGGGCGGGCTGGCGGAGGTGGTCGGAACCTCGCACCGGCTGGTCTTCGAGGGGCACCGCGCGGACGTCATCCCGCTGCCGCACCCGTCGGGGGCGTCGACGTGGCACCGGACCGAGCCCGGGAAGTCGCTGCTCGGCAAGGCGCTCGGCCTGCTCGCGGCGCACCCGGAGGTCGCGCGGGTCTTCGCTGCGCGGGGCTCACTGTCAGGCCGCGGACCGCGGACCGGGGAACGCCAGGTCCGCCGCCGCTGACCCGCCGACCAGCGCATCGCCAGGCGTGAGCGCGACCAGGCGCTCGCCCAGCGCAGCGAGGCGTCGTGGGTTGACCTGGAGCACGGTCCATCGCCCACGCCTCAGCCGGACCACCAGGCCGGCCCGGTGGAGCACGGCGACGTGGTGAGAGACCAGAGCGTGGGGCTGGCCGAGCCGCGCCTCGAGATCGGAGAGGCACAGGCCCGGCTCACGCTCGCCGACGGGTCCAGCCCGCGGTCCGGGCGGCGAGGAGAGAAGCTGGAGGATGCGGAAGCGAATCGGCTGGGCGAGGGCGCGGAGCGCGCCGAGCAGCGGCTCTCTGGGAGAGGGGTTCACGCTCCTTCGGACGCCGGTGGGGGACGAGCGGAGCACGGTCCGTTCGCACCAGTCGCACCGGGTACGGCCATAGAACGATCGTTCTAGGGGGCTTCCGGTGCGTGGTGCGGCTGACCTAGTGTGCTTCGTCGCGGGGGCCCCACCGGGAGAGGGGAGCAGGACAGGGCTCTCCACGTGTGTTCGGTGGATTCGGCAACCGGATCGTCCTTCCTCTCAGAGATCGCCGCCCTGGCCTGCGATGCACCCGGGCGACACGCATTCCGGGAAGGGGTCCTCGATCGGCTGACCAGGACCCTCCAAGCGCCGGTCGCAGTCTTCGCCACAGTTCCCCCGCTCGACGACGGGAACAGCGTCTCGGCCCGCAACGTGGGCAGGCGCTGGGTTCTCGAAAGGTGGCACCGCACCGCTGCTGATCTCTTGAGCCATCTCCGCCCGCCCCACCGCTGTGTCGTTCTCTCGCCGCTCCAGGGAGCTTCGCTTCTTCCCGTGGAGGGCGTCCCGGTCTGTCTGGTCCGCGGCGGCGTCCGCGTTCCCTCGGTGCTGGCGCTGGCCCGGCCGCGCCCCTTCTCGCCCGAGGAGCTCACCTTCCTGGAAGTGCTGCAGCCGGTGCTCGAGCTCGGCGACGAGCGACAGCTGGAGGTGGGCGACACGGTGACGGTCCAGCTCTCCCCGCGAGAGCGGCAGATCTTCGAGTACCTGGTTCGCGGGTTTCGCAACGAGGACATCGCCCGCGCCCTCGGGACCTCTCCGGCCACGGTCCGCAACCAGCTGGTCCGGCTGTACCGGAAGACCGGCGTGGCCACCCGGTCGGAGCTGGTCGGTCTCGCCACCTCCCGTCTGCTCGGGTCCGGGGCCGAGCGCAGCCGAGGTGCCGCGTGACCGGGCAACTGGGGAACCTGCCCGGGCCTCCCCGCCCCGCACCGGCGCCGGAGCTGATGAAGGAGATCACCCGGCTGGCGCTGGCCAGCAACTGCCGTTCGCAGTTCCGCTCCAGTGCGCTCCTGGCGCTCGGCGGCATGGTGCCCTTCGATCGCGGATGCTGGGAGGAGCTCCCACCGTCGGGGTCTCTCCGGGTGGTGGTGGCCGGACCGCTGAGCCGCGCCCTGCGCCCGCTCGCGGTCGGAGCCGCCCCTGCCGGGCTGCTGCGCCTGGAGCTGGAGCGGTTCGGCAAGGTCCGGGCGACGCTCATCCTGGAACTCGACGAGCGCGCCTTCCTCGATGAGGAGGTGGCCTTGCTCGGGGTGCTCCTGCCCACCCTCATCCTCGCCGACGAGGGAGCGGAGGCGGCGGCGCCCGCCGGCCCGGCGCGCACCCTGAGCCCCCGCGAGGCGGAGATCGTGGAGTACGTGCGGCTCGGCTACACCAACGCCCAGATCGCGCTGGCCACCGGGCGCTCGCTCGCGGCGGTGCGCAACCTCCTGGTCCGGATCTTCGACAAGACGGGGGTGCGGTCCCGGGCCCAGCTGGTGACCGGGCCCTTGACCACCTCGGGGCTGACCCGGCGTGAGCGGCAGATCGTGGAGCACCTCCGCGCCGGGCTCACCAACCGCGAGATCGGGCGCACCCTGGGCATCTCCGCGAACACCGTCCGCAACACCCTGGCCCGGCTGTTCGAGAAGGTGGGGGTGTCCACCCGCTCCGAGCTGATGGGCGCGCTGGCCGAGTCCGTGCCGTCCCCGGACCGGTCGCTGGGGCCCGGTACGGTCTGGTGAGCTGCCCGACCTTCCAGTAACGAATCACCGATCGTGAAATCTTCATCGTGGGAGGAGCCCCGCTCCCGCGAGGTCCGATCGGTGTCCGACGCGGACGTACCAGCCGCGTACCGGTCGGTCGCACCAGGGAAGTGCGGGTGACGCTCCGGTATCTCCTCCGCTCCAACGGAGGAGGGATGTTCGTGAGATTGACTCGTCTGGGAAGGCTCGGGGCGCCTCTGGTCGTGGCCCTGCTGCTCCCGTCGGTGGTGCTGGCGCAGGGTGCCACCTCGGTGCTCACCGGAAACGTCGTCGATGCCCAGAGCCGCGCCCCGGTCCCCGACGTGGTGGTGACCGCGACCTCGCCCTCGCTCCAGGGCGAGCAGGTCGTGGTCACCGACAACTCGGGCCTGTACCGGATCCCGCAGCTGCCCCCGGGCACCTACACCCTCCGCTTCGAGAAGGAGACCTACCGGCCCTTCAGCCGGACCGACCATCGAGGTGGCCGCGGACCGCACCCTCCGCCTGAACGTCGAGCTGCTGCCCGAGGCGATCCAGGGTGAGGTGATCACCGTGACCGGCGCGGCTCCGGTGGTGGACGTGGGCTCGAGCACGGTGGGCGCCACGCTCAACCAGGACTTCATCCGCAACTTCGCCCTGAGCCGCGCGGGAGGCATCGGCGGGGCGGTCCGCTCCTTCGACTCGATCGCCGCCGCCGCGCCCCAGGCCGGGGTGGACCTCTACGGACTCTCGGTCAGCGGTGCGACCTCGCCGGAGAACTCGTACCTGATCGACGGGCTCTCGGTGAACAACCCCGCCTACGGCGTGCTCGGCACTCTTCTCACCGTCGAGTTCCTCGACGAGGTGAACGTCATCACCGGCGGCTACATGCCGGAGTACGGCCGGACCACCGGCGGCGCGGTGAGCGGCGTCACCAAGTCGGGCGGCAACGAGTTCCACGGCAGCGTGTGGGGCACCTTCACCCCCGGCGCGCTCCAGGGCCGCGCGAACACGGTGACCACCGCCGGCGCGGTGGTTTCCGGCACCCGTGACCTCTACAACATCGGCGACTTCGGAGCGACGCTCGGCGGCTACATCCTCAAGGACAAGCTCTGGTTCTTCGCCGGCATCCAGCCGAGCTTCACCCGCTACTCGTACACCCGGCAGTTCTCCATCGAGAACCCGGGTCAGACGGACGCCCAGGGAAACCAGGCCTACTCGCCCATCGCCAACAGCGACCAGCGGCGGTTCGCGGACGAGAAGTCCATCCAGTTCATCGGGAAGCTGACCTACCTCATCAACCCGGACCACCGGGTCAGCCTCACGGTCATCGGGACTCCGACCACCGGAGGCAGCGATGGCGCGTTCTCGGTGCGGGTGCCAGGACTTCTCGCTGCACGCGCGCCGTTCAGCCTCGCCGCCTGGACGGGCGGCACCTTCAACTCCAACCACTACCTCACCAACGACACGGCCTACGACGTCAACGCCGAGCTGAACAGCAGCTTCCTGGACAAGAAGCTGCTCCTCGAGGTGCGGCTGGGCTGGCACCACCAGATCGACGAGGGCGCCCCGGGTGACGGCAGCGGATTCGACAACATCCACAACCTGAACACCCTGGCCGGCATCCCCTCGCTGGCTCCGCTCTACAACAGCAACGTCCTGGACTTCGAGGATCAGGTCCCGGCGAGCGTGCGCGAAGCCTGCGGAACCGGCGATCGCACCACCAAGTGCCAGACCAGCTGGAACCTCTACGGCGGCAACAACTTCCTCGAGCGGCAGATCCTGGACTCGTTCCAGGGGAAGGCCACGGTCACCTATCTGCTCACCGCGCTGGGCCACCACGTGATCAAGGGCGGCGTGGAGGGGAGCATCTCGTACTACGACCACCTGAAGACCTACGGGGGCGGGGCCTGGTACTTCGACTTCGGTCCCGGAGCGGTCGGGGCCGGCAACTCGCTGGGTGTCCAGGAGGCGCGCCGGTTCGGCTACCTCTCGGACATCGACACGCCGGCGGGGAACGGGCTCCTCACCGCCAAGAGCAAGTCGGTGATCATCGGCGGCTTCCTCCAGGACAGCTGGAGCATCCTGGACAAGGTCACGGTGAACGCCGGGGTCCGGTGGGACGGCCAGTACCTCTACGACAAGGATGGCCTCCTGGGGATGAAGCTCGGCAACGAGTGGTCACCCCGCATCGGTTTCGTCTGGGACCCCACGCAGCAGGGCCGCGCCAAGATCTTCGCCAACTACGGCCGGTACTACGAGGCGGTGCCGCTGGACATCGCCGACCGCGCGCTCTCCAGCGAGAGTCAGATCATCGCCAACCACGACTGCGATCCCAGGGTGGTGGGGACGGCCGGATGTGATGCGGCCACCGCGCTGCGCGGCTCGAACATCACCCGGCCCAACGTGAAGTGGCGGAACGTGTCCGCGGACAAGACGGCCGTGGACCCCAACCTGCAGCCGACGTCGAACGACGAGATCGTGGCCGGCGGCGAGTACGAGATCTTCGCCAACGCCCGCCTGGGGGTCTCGTACACCTACCGGAACCTGGTCCGCACCATCGAGGACATGTCGGCGGACAACGGGAACACCTACTTCATCGGCAATCCGGGTGAGGGCGCCGCCGGCTCGTTCCCCAAGGCGACGCGCACGTACCACGCGGTCACGGTGCAGTTCACCAAGAACTTCAGCGACCTCTGGCAGGCCCAGGTCAGCTACACCTGGTCGCAGCTGCGCGGGAACTACGACGGCCTGTTCCGGAGCGAGGACGGCCAGCTCGACCCGAACATCAACTCCACGTTCGATCTCGCGCAGCTCCTGGTGAACCAGGACGGGCCGCTGTCCAGCGACATCACCCACACCATCAAGGTGTACCTGGCGAAGGAGTTCGTGATCAGCCCGGTGCTGAGCTTCTCGCTGGGTCTCACCTATACCGGGGCCTCGGGGCCGCCCATCAGCTACACCGGGCCGTCGAACGAGAGCGGCTACGGCCCCGGGCAGGTCTACATCCTCCAGCGCGGCGAGGGCGGGCGTCTCCCCTGGGTGAACAGCATCGACGCCCGGCTGGCGGTGAACTACCGCTTCACCAAGGACAGCGTGGTCTCGCTGGGGGTGGATGGTTTCAACCTCTTCAACTTCCAGAACCCGATCCGGGTCGACCAGGAGTACGTGACGCTGCCCTCCCTGACCGGCGGCGGCCGCGACCCTGGCCCGATCATCAACGGCAAGCAGGGCAGCGTGCCTTCGCCGTACGGGGTGAACGGGTCCCTGCCTCGCGGCGGGGTCGTTGCCGGGCCGAACGGGCCGGAGCTGAAGACGGTGGTCCTGCCCGATCCGGACCAGCAGCCGCAGACCTACGCCATCAACCCGAACTGGGGCCGGCCGACGCAGTACCAGGCGGTGCGCAGCTTCCGGTTCACCGCTCGCTTCACGTTCTGAGGACCGACGACACCATGACCAAGCCTTCCTTCCTTGTGGTGCCTCTCCTCGTCCTGCTCGCCGCGTGTGGAGGGGACGTCAATCACTCCTGCCTGGTCCAGCGGCCGGGTCTGGGCGGGTATCTGTTCGTGATGGACCGGACGGGCGCGGTGACCGGCGGCGCGGGGTGCGACGACACCGTCCTCCCCGCCCGGATGGCGGACAACCTCCGCTTCGACAAGCTCGGCGCCGACCAGCGCGAGGTGGTGTTCCGGGCGCAGTCGCTGATCCCGCTGGACGCGAACGGGGCTCCGGACTTCCCGGCCACGACCGGTGACGTGGGCCGGGCGCAGATCGGCGAGTCGCCGGACGCGGAGGGCATCTGCGCGGTCCCCAGCTTCACCACGGCGCAGGCCGTCGCGGCGCTGAGCGACGGCACCCCACCGAACCCGCCCCGCTCGGTGACGCTGGCCAACACCCGGTTCCTCAGCGCGCCCGAGTACCAGGGCTCGCAGGCCGAGAGCGACGCCACGTACACCGTGGGCGCGTGCAGCGCGACGTACCACGGGCTCCTGCTCACGCCGATCGCCACGTGCAGCACCGACGCCGACTGCAACCCCTTCGCCGACCCCGCCAACGGTCGTCCCGCGGGCTCGGGCGTCAACCCGTTCTATCCGGTGAACTGCAACACCGAGGTGGGAGCGCTCTACGGCGAGGATCCGGGGACGGGCATCTGCTGGTTCACGGGGACCACCTTCCCCCAGGTCCAGAAGTCGCCGTAGGTCCCGCGAGCTCGACGCCGAGGCCCTCCCCCGGGGAGGTGCCGGGGGCGGTGCCCTCGACGGAGGTGCTCGACGGAGGTGCTGCTCGACGGAGGTGCTGCTCGACGGAGGTGCCAAACACCTCGTGACCACCTCGTGACCACCCGGAGGGGGGAGGGGTGGTGCCGCCCGAGAGGTGCCAAGCACCTCGTTACCCGCCCGAGAGGTGCCAAGCACCTCGTTACCGGCGCCGCTCGCCCGAGCCCGGGGAGGTGCCCCGGGGAGGTGCCAAACACCTCGTTACCTCCCCCGAGGGGGCCGCCTGGGAGGTGCCAGACACCTCGTGACCACCTCGTGACCGGCCCCGTGGCTCGCCCGCGACCCCCCAGGTGGGCGCCGGGGCGGTGCTCTGTGCTACGAGCGGCCGGTCCAGGATGATCGAGGCCCGCGGTCTCTCCAAGCGCTACGGCGAGGTGGTGGCGGCCTCCGGGGTGAGCTTCACCGTGGGCCGTGGCGAGGTCGTCGGCCTGCTCGGACCGAACGGCGCGGGCAAGACGACGGTGCTCCGGATGCTGGCCGGCGTGCTCACCCCGACCGCGGGCGAGGTGCGCATCGCCGGCCACGGGACCGAGGGCGAGGCCTTCGAGCTCAAGCGCGCGCTCGGGTTCCTCACCGGCGACACCGCGCTGTACCAGCGGCTCACGCCGCGCGAGGTGCTCCGGTACTTCGGGCGGCTGCACGAGATCCCCGAGCGCCTGCTCGACTCCCGGGTCGAGACGCTGGTCGCGCGGTTCCGGCTCACCGAGTTCGCGGACCGCCTGTGCGGCAAGCTCTCCTCCGGTCAGAAGCAGCGGGCCAACATCGCGCGCGCCTTCGTCCACGACCCGCCGGCGCTCATCCTCGACGAGCCCACCACCGCGCTCGACGTGGTGACCGGCCGCTTTCTGCTCGAGGCGTTCCGCGAGGCCCGCGCGGCGGGGAAGGCCATCCTCTTCAGCACCCACGTGCTCGGCGACGCCGAGGCGCTCTGCGACCGGGTGGTGCTGCTCCACCGGGGCCAGGTGCTGGACCAGGGCACGGTGGAGGAGGTCTGCGCGCGCGCCGGCGCCCGCTCCCTGACCGACGCCTTCCTGGCCCGCGTGGGCGACGAGGTCGCCGCGTGAGGCCGGGCATCGTCTTCCACATCTTCCGCAAGGACCTGGTGGAGACGCTCCGCGACCGCCGCACGGTGGTGATGGCCTTCGTCGTGCCGGCCCTGCTGTACCCCCTGCTCTTCACGCTGCTCGGCTCGGTGGCCACCGACAAGCGCGGGGAGCTCGAGCGAACGCGCGCCCGGGTGGCGGCGTGGGGACCGGTGCCCGGGGCGGTGCTCGAGGCGGTGAAGCGCGAGGCCCGGGCCGAGGTCGTGGATCGCCGCGAGGTGCCACCGGCCGAGGCCGAGGCGGAGGCGCGGCGGCTCGTCGCGGCCAAGACGGTGCACGTGGTCCTGCTCACGCCGGCCGGTGCCGCCGGGCCGAGCATCCCCATCCGGGTGCTGGCCGACTCGACCAACGTGGACTCGGACGCGATGGAGCGGCGGGTCTCCCGCGCGCTCCAGGACGCGGGAGCGGCGCTGCTGCGCGAGCGGATGACCGCGCTCGGCCAGGACCCGGCCGCCGCGAAGCCGCTCGACCTCCGGGAGGAGGATCTGGCCGACGCCGCCCGGCGGGGCGCCAGCTTCGCCGCCGCGCTCCTGCCCTATCTGTTGCTGGTCCTGGTGGCGACCTCGGGGTTCTACGCCGCGCTCGACCTCACCGCCGGCGAGAAGGAGCGGGGCACGCTGCAGACGCTGCTCACCGCACCGGTGCGCTCGGTGGAGATCGTCGCCGGGAAGTACCTGGCGGTGCTCGCGCTCACCCTCGCCGCGACGGTGTGCAACCTCGGGTCGATCGCCCTGGCGCTGGCCCGCGGGACGGCGGCGCTGGAGGCCGGGGCGCGCTTCTCGCTCGGGCTGGCGAGCGCGGGAGCGATCTTCCTCACCGTGCTGCCGGCGGCGCTGCTCATCGTCGCGCTCCTGATGGCCGTCGGCGTCCTGGCCCGGAGCTACCGCGAGGGGCAGAGCTACCTGATGCCCCTCCTGCTCCTGGTGATGCTGGCGGGGTTCGCGAGCTTCCTCCCCGGAGCCGAGCTCACGGCGGGCACCGCGCTGGTCCCGCTCCTCAACGTGACGCTCCTGGTGCACGACCTCCTGCTGGGGAAGGCCGGGGCATCCCTGGTGATGGTCGTCTGGGCGGTGAGCCTGGCCTGGGCGGCGCTCGGCATCCTGCTCGCGGCCCGGGTGTTCCAGACCGAGCAGGTGCTCCTGTCGGGCGAGAAGCCGTGGCGCGACGTGTTCTCGCCCGGAGTCCGGTCGGGGCGAGGCCTCACGCCCGGAAACGCCGTGCTCTTCGCCGCGGTGCTGCTGGTGCTCACCTTCTACGGCTCGGCGCTCTTCGAGCGGCGGGCCGGGGTGACCGCGCTGATCCTCGGGTCGCAGCTCGGCTTCTTCCTCGTGCCCTCGCTGCTCTGGTGCCGGCTGTTCCGTGCGCCGCTCGCCGAGACCCTGCAGCTCCGCTGGCCCACCGCGCGGGGATGGCTGGCCACTGTGCTGCTCGCGGCGGGAGGGTGGAGCGTGGGCGCGGTGGTCTGGGAGCAGCTCCTGCGCTTCCCCGGGGCGCGGGCCTATTCGGACTGGCTCGGCGAGCTGCTCGGGAAGCAGGGACAGCTCGGGGTCGGCGCGGCGCTGCTGCTGGTCGGGCTGCTCCCGGCGGTGGCCGAGGAGGTCACCTTCCGCGGCGTGGTGCTGGCGGGGCTCAGGCGCAGCGGCTCGCGGTGGATCGCGGTGGTGGGGAGCGCGCTGGTGTTCGGCCTGTTCCACATCAACCCGTACCACGTGGCCGCGGCGTCGGTGGTCGGGCTGCTCCTCGCCTGGGTGGCGCTGGAGAGCGGGAGCATCGTCCCCGGCATGTTGATCCACCTGGTCAACAACGGCGCGCAGGTGCTGCTCGACCGCGTGCCGGACGTGGCCGCCCAGCTGCGGTCGCCGCTGGTGGTGGCTCTCGCGCTCGGGAGCACCGCGCTCGGAGCGTCGCTGGTGCGCGGCAGCAGGCGACGGACGCCCGGGCCGGCGCAGGCCTCCCCGTCGCTCGGGCCCGCCTAGAAGGTGAAGCGCGCGGCGAGCCCGCCGCCGCCCGGGCCGAAGACCGGGGTGACCTGGACCCGCGGCTCGGCGGCGGCGGACGAGAGCCGCTTGGAGAGGTTGCGGTTGTACCCGTCCGCGAGCCGGGCGGTCTCCTCGGGCGTGGTCACCATGTCCGGGGTGAGGGCGGCGATGGTGAGGAGCAGCCCCCCGACCAGGACGCCGCCGCCGATGAGCATGGCGCCGTAGAGGCTGGTCTGCGCCGAGCGGTCCACGCACTTGTTGTAGCTGACCGTGCCCTGGGCGAAGCAGGCGGGGTCGTTCAGCGACTGCGCGTTGGTGCTCACGTAGATGCCGGACGCGACACCGGCGGCGAAGGTGAGGAACGAGAACCCGTAGAGGATGCCTCGCTCGCCCTTGCGCGCCTCGGAGGCCGTGGCGAGGTCGCCCCGGCCCACCATCCGGTAGAACTCCCCCGCCGAGAGCTGCTTCCCGCCGTGCAGGGTGAAGACGTCCGTCTGGTGGGGGCGGACGCGGAGCATGTCGCGGTAGTAGATCTCGCGCGCCAGGCCGGGTGGCGGCAGCTCATCCTCCACCGGCTTGCCGGGCTGCGCCTGGACCGAGTTCGTTCCGGGCGCGGGCGCCGGAGCGGCGGACGGGGCCTGCTGCACCGGGACGGCGCCGGGCGGGAGGAGAGGCTTCGCCGGGGCGCTCTGGGCGGGCGGGGCAGCCGGAGCGGTCAGCTGCTGCGCGGGTGCGGCCTGAGGTGCCGGCGCCACGAGCGGAGCGGCCACGGCGGCTCCGGCGGCGGGCGCGGAGTACTGCTGCGGGGGAGGCGCAGCGTACTGCTGAGGGGGCGCCGCGACTTGCTGCGGCGGTGGGGCGGCATACTGCTGCGCGGGTGCGGCCTGGGGCGCGGGCGCCGAGTACTGCGGCGGCGCGGCGTACTGCTGCACCGGTGCGCTCTGCGGTGGGGGCGCCACGAGCGGAGCGGCCACGGCGGCTCCGGCGGCGGGGGCGATACTGCTGCGGGGGAGGCGCGGCGTACTGCTGAGGGGGCGCCGCGACCTGCTGCGGCGGTGGGGCGGCATACTGCTGCGCGGGGGCGGCCTGGGGAGGGGGCGCGGCGTACTGCTGCGGGGGAGGTGCGGCGTATTGCTGCGCGGGAGGTGCGGCGTACTGCTGCGGGCGCGACCTGTGGCGGCGGCGCGACCGTTGCTGCGGCGGGGCGTACTGCGCCGGCGCGCATACTGCTGCGGGGGCGGTGCGGCGACCTGCTGCGGAGGCGCGGCCTGGGGAGCGGGCGCGGCGTACTGCTGCGGGGGCGGCGCGGCATACTGCTGCGGCGGCGCGACCTGTTGCTGCGGTGGGGCGTACTGCGCCGGCGCATACTGCTGCGGGGGCGCGGCCTGAGGCGGCGGCGCGACCTGTTGCTGCGGTGGGCCGTACTGCGCCGGCGGATATTGCTGCGCGGGCGCGGCCTGGGCCAGCGCCAGAGCGGGAAACAGCACACCCATCACACAACCGAGCCGACCCAGCATCGTCGCCTCCACGCGAGCGGCGCTCCCCTCGTGCCGCCTCGGGACGCCCCCAGGGGTCCCCCATCATCGTCAGGCGGGCACTTCTTCTCCAGCCTGCCGTCACCGGCTGGACGCCAACCCGGCAAGAGATCCGACACTCGTGGGGAGGATTCGTTGCAGCCGGGAGGCGTCGTTCGAGTCGCCGCGCGTCCGGCGGGTGACGGATGGGGGGAACGGCCCGGTCATCCGACCTGGATGCGCCCGGCCTCCGCGTCGAGGCGGGCCTTCTCGGCGATGATCAGCCCCCGGACGTGCTCGCGGAAGGCCGCCACGTCCCCACCGAAGGGAGCTGGATCCACGGGAGGGAGGACCCGGACCCGGCACCGCGCCGTCCCGCGCATCACCCAGCCGTGCTTGGGGAGCAAGTCGCCGGTTCCGCTCAGGGCGATGGGAATGAGTGGCACCTGCCGCTCGATGGCCATCCGGAAGGCCCCGTCCTTGAACGCCTTCACCTCCCCGTCGGGGGAGCGGGTCCCCTCCGGGAAGAGGAGCACCGGGACTCCCCGCGCGAGCCAGGCCTCACAGGCACGCACCATGGTGGCGATGCTGTCCCGGTCCCCGCGGACCAGGGGGACGTACCGGTTGAGCCGCATGTTCCAGCCGATGAACGGGATGCGGAAGTTGCTCGCCTTGGACACCCACTTGAAGGGGCGCCAGAGCCCGAAGAGCACCAGGATGTCCGCGAGCGAGGCGTGGTTGGAGACGAGCACCGCGGCGCCACGCCATGGCAGGTGTTCGCGCCCCTCGACGCGGAGCCGCCAGAACGGGTTGCTCCAGAAGAAGAGCTGCGCCCAGAAGCACGAGTACAGGTGGAGGAGGCGCCCGTTCCGGTCCACCGGCAGTGTGACCAGCCACACCACCAGCGCCCCGAGGAAGAGCGGGACGCAGCCCAGCGCGAGGTAGGCCCAGAACAGCGCGGAGAAGACGGCACGCATCGCAGGCGGCGGTCAGATCTCCCGGGGAGGGAACCCGCGCCGGAGGAGCGCCGGGGCGGTGGCCATGGCGAGCGACCCTAGCACTCCGGCGCCCGCGCCGGCGCTGCAGGCGCTCGACGAGGCGGAGGATGGGCCGGCAGGATGGGTGCCCCCGAGCGGGAGGGCCACATGAACTTCCTGGTCATCGCCCACGACTTTCGCGACCCGGAGGCGCCGGCGCGGCGCCTCCAGCACCGGCCGGCGCACATCGAGGGCGTGAAGCGGATGAAGGCGGAGGGAACCTTCCTCGACGGTGGGGCGATGCTGGACAACGAGGGCCGGATGGTTGGCTCGATGGTCCTGGTGGACTTCCCCTCCCGCACCGAGGTCGACGCCTGGCTCGCCGTCGACCCGTACGTCACGGGCCAGGTCTGGGAACACATCGCGGTCCGGCCCTTCCGGCGGGTGCAGCTCTAGGCGACCTCGCAGGTCACGAGGTGCAGGTAACGAGGGGTAACGAGGTGCTTGGCACCCCGGTAACGAGGTGCTTGGCACCCTAGGTAACGAGGTGCTTGGTAACGAGGTGCTTGGCACCTCTGGTAACGAGGTGTTTGGCACCTCGGGTCTTGACGCGGACTGCACCGGCGTTCAGGAATGCGGGCCCATGGCCGCGCCGCAGATCCCGCTCCAGTTCGCGTCCGCGGCGGACGCGGTCGACCCCGCACTCGCCGCGTTCCATCCGCTCGTCCAGCGCTGGTTCCGGTCGACGCTCGGGCAGCCCTCCGAGCCGCAGAGCCGCGGGTGGCCCCGCATCCTCGCCGGCGAGGACGTGCTGCTCGCCGCGCCCACGGGCTCCGGCAAGACGCTCTCGGCGTTCCTCGCCGCGCTGGACCGGCTCCTGCGGCTCGCGCTCGAGAACCGTCTCGAGGACCGGACCTCGGTGGTCTACGTCTCGCCGCTGAAGGCGCTGGGGAACGACGTCCAGAAGAACCTCCTCGGTCCGCTGGAGGCCATCTACGAGCTGGCGGCAGCCGAGGGGCTCCTCCCCGAGCCGATCCGCGTCCAGGTGCGCACCGGGGACACCCCGGCCAGCGAGCGGGCGCAGATGCTCCGCCGTCCTCCGCACGTCCTCATCACCACGCCCGAGTCGCTCTACCTGGTGCTCACCGCGGCGCGTGGCCGCGAGACGCTCCGGCACGTCGACACGGTCATCGTGGACGAGATCCACGCGCTCGCCCGGGACAAGCGGGGCAGCCACCTCGCGCTCTCGCTCGAGCGGCTCAAGGCGCAGGTGCGGCGCCGTCCCCAGCTGATCGGCCTCTCCGCCACCCAGAAGCCGGTCGAGACCTTCGCCTCGTTCCTCACCGGCCGTCCCGAGGGGTGCGCGGTGGTGCAGGTGGGGCACCTCCGGAAGTGGCAGCTCTCGCTGGAGACGCCCGAGGACGCGCTGAGCGCCGTGGCCACCCACGAGATGTGGGGCCAGGTCTACGACCGGCTGGTGCAGCTGACCTCCGAGCACCGGACCACGCTCATCTTCACCAACACCCGCAAGCTCGCCGAGCGCGTGGCCCACGACCTCGGAACGCGCCTCGGTCCAGGGACGGTGTCGGCGCACCACGGGAGCATGGCCCGCGAGCTACGGCTCGCCGCGGAGGAGAAGCTCAAGCGGGGCGAGCTCCGGGCGATGGTGGCCACCGCCTCGCTCGAGCTGGGGATCGACATCGGGGCGGTGGACCTGGTGGTGCAGCTCGGCAGCCCGCGGGGCATCGCGCTGTTCCTCCAGAGGGTGGGCCGGGCCGGTCACTCCCTGCACGGGGTGAGCAAGGGCATCCTCTTCGCCCTCACCCGCGACGAGCTGGTGGAGTGCACGGCGCTGCTCCGTGCGGTCCACGACGGCGAGCTCGACGCGGTGCGGATGCCCGAGGCGCCGCTGGACGTGCTCGCGCAGCAGATCGTCGCCGCCTGCGCGGTGGATGCCTGGGACGAGCGGGCGCTCTACTCGCTGGTGAAGCGCGCCTGGCCGTACCGCGACCTCGGCTGGGAGACGTACGCCCAGGTCCTCCAGATGCTCTCCGAGGGCGTGAGCGAGCGGCGCGGCCGGATGCGCGTCCACCTCCACCGTGACCGGGTGAACCACGTGCTCCGGGCGCGAAAGGGCGCGCGGCTCACGGCGCTGATGAACGGCGGTGCGATTCCCGACACGTTCACCTACCCGGTGGTGGCCGAGCCCGACGGGCGGCAGGTGGGGACGCTCGACGAGGACTTCGCGGTGGAGACGATGGCCGGGGACGTCTTCCTGCTCGGGAGCACCAGCTGGCGGGTGCAGGGACTCCGGGGTGGGGTGGTGCGCGTCGAGGACGCCCGGGGCGCTCCGCCGAGCGTGCCCTTCTGGAGAGGCGAGGCGCCGTCCCGGACGGACGAGCTGTCACGCGAGGTGGGCCGGCTCCGCGACGAGCTGCTCGAGCACCCCTCGCCGGCGGAGTGGCTGCAACGGCTCGGCCTCGGTCCGCGGGACGGCGAGTCGCTCTCGGAGTACCTGCGCGCGAGCCATCGGATCCTGGGGGCGCTGCCCAGCGCGCGCATGGTCATCGCCGAGCGCTTCTTCGACGAGGCCGGCGGGATGCAGCTCATCCTCCACGCCCCGTTCGGCGGGCGCATCAACCGGGCCTGGGGGCTCGCGCTCCGCAAGCGCTTCTGCCGCACCTTCGACTTCGAGCTGCAGGCCGCGGCGACCGACGACGGCATCCTCCTCTCGCTGGGAGAGCAGCACAGCTTCCCGCTCGCGGACATCTTCGAGTTCCTGCACCCGGACACGGTCGAGTCGGTGCTGGTGCAGGCGGTGCTCCAGGCGCCGCTGTTCGGGACCCGGTTCCGCTGGAGCGCCACGCGGGCGCTCGCGCTCTCCCGTTACCAGAGCGGCGGCCGCGTTCCGCCCCACATCCAGCGGGCGCGGGCGGAAGATCTCCTGGCGGCGGTGTTTCCCGCGCAGGTGGGCTGTCAGGACAACCACGGGGGCGCGGAGATCGAGCCGCCCGACCACCCGCTGGTGCGCGAGGCGCTGCGCGACTGCCTCACCGAGGCGCTCGACGTCGAGGGCCTGAAGAACGTGCTGCGGGCGCTGCGGGCGGGGGAGATCCGGACCCTGGCGCGGGACCTGCCCGAGCCGTCGCCGCTGGCCCACGCACTCCTGAACTCCCAGCCGTACACCTTCCTGGACGAGGCGCCGCTCGAGGAGCGCCGGGCCCGGGCGGTGCAGGTTCGCCGCGCGTTGCCGGCCGAGGACGCCGCGGGGCTGGGGGCGCTCGACGCTTCCGCCATCGAGCAGGTCGTCGCCGATGCCCGGCCGCTGGTCCGTGACGCCGAGGAGCTCCACGACTGGCTGCTCGCGGCGGTGCTGGTGCCGGCCGAGGGCGTTCCGTCGCACCTCCTGGAGCCGCTCGTCGCCACCGGTCGCGCCGCCACTCTCCACGTCGGATGGTAACGAGGTGCTTGGCACCGCAGGTAACGAGGTGCTGTCCGGCGGTAACGAGGTGCTTGGCACCGCGAGGGAAGGGCGCGCCTTCGTCGTCTGCGCGGAACGGATCCTGCACGTGCTTGCCCTCTTCCCGGGTGGCCGGGTGGTCCCTTCGCTGTCGCCGCTGGCTGGCGATGCTCCCGTCGAACGGGAAGCTGCGGCCCTGGCCGTGGTGCGTGGTCGGATGGAGGTCGCCGGTCCGGTGACCGTGGCCGGCCTCAGCCTCGCGCTCGCGGTTCCCCCGGAGGACGTGACCCTTGCGCTGCACCGGCTCGAGTCGGAGGGGCAGGTCCTGCGGGGCACCTTCCGGCCCGGCGCGCAGGAGCTCGAGTGGTGCGATCGCCGGCTGCTCCAGCGCATCCACCGCCTGACCGTGGGGCGGCTACGCCGCGAGATCGAGCCGCTCTCGGCACAGGACTTCATGCGGTTCCTCTTCCGGTGGCACCACCTCGAGCCCAGCGACGCGCTGGGCGGTCAGGGCGGTCTGCTCCGGGCGGTGTCGCTGCTCGAGGGCTGGGAGGCGCCGGCGGCGGCGTGGGAACAGGTGCTGCTCCCGGCCAGGGTTCGCGGCAACGTGCCCGAGCTGCTCGAGCGAGCTTGCTGGGCCGGCGACGTCGCCTGGGGCAGGCTGAGCCTGCGCGAGCCTCGGGCCGTCGGCCCGCGACGCGGGGCAGAAGCCGAGCCGGTGGTTGCGCGGGCGATGAAGCCTGGCCGGACTGCCACGCTGACCTTCGTCCGACGCTCCGAGCTGGAGACCCTGCTCATGGCGGCGCGCGGCGATGCGTCGGACGGCTGGCCCGACGACCTGGGTGACGGGAGCCGCGCCGTGGCCGAGGTGCTTGCCCGGCGGGGGGCGTGCTTCTTCACCGAGCTGGTGTCCGGCACCGGCCAGCCGGTCGAGGCGGTGGAGAACGCGCTCTGGGACCTGCTCGCCCGGGGGCTGGTCACCGCGGATGCCGTGGACAACCTACGGGTGCTGCTGAGCCCGAAGCGCCGGCGCCAGCAGCGAGCGCTGAAGCGTGGTGGGCCCGGTCGGTGGTCGCTGCTCCGCGCCGCGGCGGAGGCGAGCGAGGAGGAACGGCTGGCCTGTCTCGGTCGGCTGTTCCTGGCCCGCTGGGGCATCGTGTTCCGGGACCTGGTGGTGCGGGAACCGCTGAGCCCGCCCTGGCGAGAGCTGGTCCGCCACTACCGTCGGCTCGAGGCTCGGGGCGAGATCCGCGGTGGCCGGTTCCTGGCCGGGGTCGCTGGAGAGCAGTTCGCGCTGCCGGACGCGGTGGAGGTGGCGCGGACGATCCGGAGGTCCCGGCCTTCCGGCCAGCGGATCGAGGTGGCGGCGGTGGACCCGCTGAACCTGACGGGCATCGTGACCCCGGGCCCGCGGATACCGGCCGTGCTCGGACAGAAGGTCCTCTACCTCGACGGCGTCCCCCAGGCGCCTGACTGCACCCCGGTGGAGCCCGAACCCGCCCTGGCGTCCTGACGAGGTCCTGACGAGGTGTCAAACACCTCGTTACCCTCGTTGGCCCGCCTCGTGCTGGGGGTCCTCCCCAAAAGGGGGGAACGCGAATGGGTCGGCCACTCCGCGACTTCGTAGCTCTCGGAATCTATCTCGTGACTGCCCGCTGCTTTCAGCGGCGGTTGCTGCTCCGTCCGTCCAAGGAGACGAACGCAGTCCTTGGCGGTGTACTGGCGCGCGCCGCGCGTCTCTACGGTGTGGAGCTCTTTGCGTTCAATTTCGCCTCGAATCACATGCACCTTGTCGTCCGCGCCCCGCGCGGGAATCTGCCGCGGTTCATGCAGTACCTCATGACGAACATCTCGAAGAAGGTGGGCGCGCTCGTCGGATGGCGAGGGGCGTTCTGGGAACGTCGGTACTCCGCCGCGCCGATCCTCGACGATGCGGCTCTGCTCGAGCGAGTCGGATACGTGATGGCCCACGGCGTGAAGGAGGGGCTGGTCCGCCTTTGCTGCGACTGGCCCGGCCTGAGCTCCCTCGAGATGATGCTCGACGGACAGCCGCGCACAGTCCAATGGTTCAACTGGACGCGGCGATCGAGCGGGAACCGGCACGGCGAGACTCGGGCGCAGCTCGACCCACGCTGGGCCGAGCCGGAGGAGCTCAGGCTCGCGACCCTCCCGAGTCCTGCCCTGCAGGCACCGGAGTCACTCCGGAGATTCCTGCACCGGGCGGTCAAGGCGATCGAGGAGAAGGGATCGCGCCAGCACAAGAAGGTGCTGGGAGTCGAGGGGGTCTTGAGGCAATGGCCGCAGCGGAGGCCGCCACCTCCAAGGCAACGAAAGCCGCGGCCTCCCTGTCACGCCACGGTCGCAGCCCTTCGCGACGGCTATCTCCAGCGCTACCGGGACTTCGCAGCCACCTTCCACGAGGCCTCCAGACGCTGGCGGAGCGGAGACCCTGCAGCCTCGTTCCCGGACGCGGCCATCAAGCCATTCGTCTGGCCAATCCCAGAAACGCCCCGGCTTGCTGCATGAGGCGTGACCAGGCCAACGCGAACGAGGCAGCACCGAACGAGGTGCCAAACACCTCGTTACCAAAACACCTCGTTACCGACCTCGTTACCGGTGACCGCAACTCGCCACCAGCCCGGCCCGAGCGCCGCTTCTCAGCGCCCGTAGCTGCTTCGCAGCATGAAGAAGATCGCCACGCCGGTCACCGAGACGTACATCCAGATGGGCCACAGCACGCGCGTGACGCGCCGGTGCCGCCGGAACTCCCGCCGCAGCGCGAACCAGAACGCCGTCAGCGCCAGCGGGACCACCGTGGTCGACAGCAGCACGTGCGTGGCCAGCACCGCCAGGTACACCGTCCGCATCGTCCCGGTGCCCGCATACCGCGTGTCGCCGTGCACCGCGTGGTAGGCGAGGTAGCAGATCAGGAACAGCGACGAGGCCACGAACGCGCCGACCATGAAGACCCGGTGCACCCGCATCG
Organism: uncultured delta proteobacterium; assembly: GCA_963776345.1. Classification (GTDB taxonomy): domain Bacteria; phylum Myxococcota; class Myxococcia; order Myxococcales; family Myxococcaceae; genus RPRB01. The sequence continues at coordinate 96,947 of CAVZMH010000014.1, forward strand.
AGCCGCGCCGGATCGCCACCCACCCCGCGAACAGCAGCAACGCCGCCATCCCGTTCAGGCTCGCGTTCACCGCCGGCAGGAACCGGAGGTCCGCCGCGGCCGCCCCGCCTCCCCGGCGCACCAGCAGCAGCCACCCGAGCAGCAGCAGCGCCGCCACCGAGACCAGCGCGTTGAAGGCGAAGAAGCGGCGATCGGCCGCCGGATCCGCGGCCCGGGAGGAGACGGAGGTCAGTTCGCGCATTCCGAGACCGGCCGCCTAGCACACGGCGGCGCCCCCGTGGGCCCCGGCCCTCGAACCCCGGCGAATGGGTCCGTTCAGACGCGGAGCTCGGGCAGCCGCTGCGTGCCGGCGAGCGCGGGCGCGAACAGGTCCCCCAGCGCCCGGAGTCGCCCCGGCACGGTGCGGATGTTGAACTTCGCCGGGTCGAGCCCCGCGTCCACCTCGTCCCACTCGAGCGGCGTCGAGACCGGCGCGCCCTCCACCGCCCGGATCGAGTACGGGGCGACCAGCGTCTTCAGCCGGCCGTTCTGGTGCGCGTCGAGATACAGCCTCCCCCGCCGCCGCTTCAGCGCCCGTTCGGTCGTTGCCAGCTCCGGGAAGCGGGCGGCGAGCGCCCCGGCCACCGCCTCCGCGAACCCGAGCGCCTGCGCATGCGTGTGCCCCGGCCCGAGCGGGACGAAGACGTGCAGTCCACGCTTCCCGGACGTCTTGGGCACCGAGAGGAGCTTCAGCTCGTCGAGCAGCCCCTTCAGCGCCCAGGCCAGCGGGGCGATCTGCGCCCACCCGCCCTCCGCGGGGTCGAAGTCGAACGCCACCCAGTCCGGGCTCTCCACGGTGGCGGCGCGGCTCGAGGTCATGTGCAGGGTGAGCGCGGACTGGTTGGCGAGCCAGGCCACCGTCTCGGGGCGGTCGACGACGATGTGCTCCAGCGGGTGGTCCACGTGCTGCACGGTCACCCGGGGGATCCACCCCGGAGCCGTGGTCGCCGCCTGCCGGAAGATGCCCGGCCGGCCGATGCCCTGGGGCCACTGCTGCATGGAGAGCGGACGCCCGCGGAGCGCGGCGATCAGCGCCGGCGCGACCGCGTCCGCGTACGCCCGGACGTCGGCCTTGGTGATCTTCGTGACCGGGAAGAGGACCTTCTCCGGATGGGTGATCGGAACCTCCGCCGGAGGAGGCTCGGCCGCGGCCCGCAACGAGCCCCCTGCCGCGCCGGCGAGCTCCTCGCCGTCACCGCGACCCGAGTGCCAGGTCCCGAACCCGTCCGCCGGCGTGCTCCCGAAGAACCCCGGGGCGGGCGCCTCGTCCGGTTCGCCACCGTCGGTGGAGCGTCGCCTCGATGAGCCGTCCTTCCCGCGCCTCGCGCCGCTCGTCGGTCCCGCGCTCGGTCCCGGGCCCGTCCGCGCCCTCGCCGCCGCGACCGGGCGAGCCGCGGCCCGCCGCCCCGACCCGCGCGCCTCCGCCGTCGCCGCCGGCGCCTCCTTCCCCGGCCGAGTCACGCCCTCGTCCTGTCCGATCTCCAGCGGTCCCTTGTCCTCCCGGAGTCCCTGGAACGACGGATGCCGGAGCTTCCCGTCCCGCGTCCACTCGGTGAACTGCAGCTCGGCCACGTGCCGCGGCATCACCCAGCGGGCGTCGCGCATCCGCGGAGCGCCGTCGACGGCGGGCTTCGGCACCTCGTCCTTCTCCAGCAGCGTGAGCAGCCGGCGTCGCATCGCCCGGTCGAACCCGGTGCCGACCTTCCCCGCGTAGACGAAGCGCCCGCCCCGCAGCGCCGCCACCAGGAGCGCGCCGATCTCGGCCGAGCCATTGGAAATGGGAGTCCAGCCCGCGATGACCAGCTCGTCGGTCCCGAGAATCTTGAGTTTCAGCCAGTCCGCGCTCCGGGTCCCGGTGTACGGCGAGCCCCGCAGCTTGGCCAGGAGCCCTTCCCACCCGCGCGCCTTGGCCTCGGCGACCGCGCTCTCCTCGTCGCCGCGGACGCGCTGGGCGAGCTCGAGCGGGGCCCCAGTGTTGGCCATGACCGACTCGAGCAGCTCCCGGCGCTCCTCGAGCGGTCTCCGGCGCAGGTCCTCCCCGTCGAGCCAGAGCAGGTCGAACACCACGTACCGGTGCTCGGCCCCGGGGTCGCCGAGCTTCTGGAAGCGCGACACCCCGGCCTCGTCCCGCGCCACCAGCTCGCCGTCCAGCACCGCCTCGCCCACCACCAGTTGCGAGAGCGCGGGCAGCACCCAGGGGAAGCGCGCGCCGAAGTCGAGGTCGTTCCGCGAGCGCACCGCGACCTTGCCCCCCGAGATGGCCGCGAGCGCCCGATACCCGTCGTACTTCACCTCGTACACGAAGCGGCTCGCGGGCGCCGGCGTGCCCTTGGAGAGCACGGCGAGCATCGGCGGCCAGACGCGCGCGAGCAGCGTCTCCGGGTCGGGGTGGCTCCCGCGGAGCTGGCGCTGTCGCTCGGGGCCGCGGGTGAGGCGGCGGCCGCTGACCACCGACTCGGGGCGCTCGGCCACCACGTCGTAGTCCGGCCGCTCCGTGCCGTCCTTGGCCTTGAACAGGAGCCACTGGGCCTTGCCTCCCTGCGGCCGGGTTCGCACCAGGTGCCACCCGCCCTGCAGCTTCTGCCCGTCGAAGACCAGGTGGAGGTGGCCCTTCTTGCGCTGGGCCTGCATCTGCCCTGGGGGCTCGGTGTCGTAGGTGCCGCGGTCCCAGATGATGCTGTCCCCCGCGCCGTACTCGCCGTCGGGGATGCGGCCCTCGAAGTCGCCGTAGGCGAGCGGGTGGTCCTCGGTCTCCACTGCCAGCCGTTTCTGCGCGGGGTCGTAGCTCGGGCCCTTGGGGCAGGCCCAGCTGGCGAGCACGCCTTCCACCTCGAGCCGCAGGTCGTAGTGGAGCCGGGTCGCGTCGTGCTTGTGCACCATGAACCGCAGCGCCCCCGCAGGGGCCGGGGCGGGCTGCCCGGGCGCGGGCTCCGGCGTGACCGCGAAGTCGCGCTTCTGCCGGTAGGTCTCGAGCGGGTCGTTGCGGCGAGGCATGGGTGGGTCTGCCGGAGCGGGAAAGTGAGCACGCCGCCCTGCCGCCGCGCAAAGACCCGCCCGGACGGGGTCCCGCCGGAAGGGGGTGCCCCCGTCGACGAGGTGTCTCGACGAAGTGCCAAACACCTCGTTACCGGACGCCTCGTCACCGCCCGGACGAGGTGCCGCCCGGATAGGGGTCTCTGCCCTCGGACAGGAGTCTCCCTCCGAGGTGCCAAACACCTCGTTACCGGGTCTCCCCCTCGCCGAGGTGCCAAGCACCTCGTTACCGCACCTCGTTACCGACCTCGTGACCGGCCGCACGAGCGGCTGGACGGGGTCTCCCCCTCAACGCGGTGCCTCAACGCGGTGCCAAACACCTCGTTACCACCTCGTTACCGACATCTCGTGACCCACACCTCGTGACCGCCGCCTCCGGACCTTCTCCACGCCGCGCCCATCGCTCGCTCCGGCGACGAGCACGTTGCTAGGGTGCCCGCGCGGCCCATGGTTTCCCGCTGGCTCCAGCCCGAGGCCCTCGTCTGGGGGGGCCGCCTCATGCGCCAGGTGGCGCTGGCCATCGCCGCGGACGGCACCTGCGACACCGCGGGCGCGCCCCCACCGGACGCCGAGGTCGAGCGCCTCCCCGGCAAGCTTCTGCTCCCCGGCCTGGTGAACGCGCACAGCCACGCGTTCCAGCGACTCCTCCGGGGGCGCACCCAGGCCCCGGCCCCCGGCGGCCCCCTGGACGACTTCTGGACCTGGCGCGAGATGATGTACCGCGCCGCCTCCGCGCTCGACCCGGACGGCGTCGCCATCGCCTCGCGCCAGTGCTTCCTGGAGATGGCGCGCGCCGGCATCACCACGGTGGGCGAGTTCCACTACCTCCACCACGCCCCCGACGGCCGGCCGTACGCCGATCCGCTCGAGCTCGCGCTCCGCGTGGTCTCCGCCGCGCGCGAGGTCGGCCTCCGCATCCACCTCCTCCGCGTCGGCTACGCCCGGCCCGGCTTCAACGCCCCGCCCGAGCCACGCCAGCGGCGCTTCTACGACCCCGACCCCGACGCCTTCCTCGGCGCGGTCGCGGCCCTCGAGCAGCGCCTCCGCCCCGACCCGCTGGTCACGGTGGGCGCCGCCCCGCACAGCGTCCGCGCCGTGCCCCGACCCTGGCTCGAGGCCGTGGCCCGCGCGCGCCCCGCCACCGTGCACATGCACGTCGCCGAGCAGCCGCGCGAGGTCGAGGCCTGCCTCGCCGAGCACCACCGCCGCCCCGTCGAGCTGCTCCAGGACCTCGGCCTCCTCGACACGCGCTTCACCGCCGTCCATGCGGTGCACCTCGTCCCGCACGAGATCCCGCTCCTCGCCCGCAGCAGCGTCTGCGCCTGCCCTCTCACCGAGCGCGATCTCGGCGACGGCATCCTCCCCGCCGACACGCTCGCCGCGGCCGGAGCCACGCTCTGCATCGGCACCGACGGCCAGAGCGAGATCGACCCGCTCGGCGAGCTCCGCGCGCTCGAGGGCAACCTCCGCCTCCAGCGCGGCCGCCGCCTGGTCCTCCCCCCGACCGGCGAGGGCCCCGACGCGCTCGCCCGCACCCTGCTCGACGTCGCGACCCACGGCGGCGCCCGCAGCCTCGGCCTCGACGTGGGCCGGCTCGCCCCGGGCCTGGCCGCGGATCTGTGCGCGGTGGACCTCGGGCATCCCGCCCTGCTCGGGGCGCCGGAGGACGGGCTGCTCGCGGCGGTGGTGTTCTCCGCCCCGCCCTCCGCGGTGACCGACACCTGGGTCCAGGGCCGTCGGGTGGTGCAGGACGGCCGTCACCCGCTCGAGCACACCGCGGGCCGTGACTTCACAGCGCTGTGCCGGAGGACGTTCGCGTGAGCGAGGTGGAGGCAAGGCTGGAGGAGACGCTCCGCGCGCTGGTGGGGTTCGACACGACCAGCCGGCTCCCCAACCGCCCGCTGGTCGACTGGCTCGAGCCCCGCCTGACCGCGCTGGGCTTCCGCTGCGAGCGCCAGCACTACCCGGACGACGCGGGGGTGGAGAAGGTGAACCTCCTCGCCTTCAGCCACGGCCCGGACCAGGTGCCCGAGCTCGCGCTGGTGGGCCACACCGACTGCGTGCCCTACGACCCGGACTGGGCCGACGCCCTCCGCCTCACCCGCGACGGCGATCGGCTCGTCGGTCGCGGCGCCTGCGACACCAAGGCCTTCATCGCCTGCGCGCTGCTCGCCGCCGAGCGGACCCGAGGCTCGGTCAAGAAGCCGCTGGGCCTCATCTTCACCGCCGACGAGGAGGTGGGCTGCCTGGGAGCCAAGATGCTGCTCGAGGCCCGCCGCGGCGCCGCCCGGAACGCCATCGTCGGCGAGCCGACCTCGCTCCGCCCCATCCGCGCCAACAAGGGCTACTGCCTCGCGGAGATCGAGGTCTCCGGCAAGGAGGGCCACAGCGCCTACCCGGACAGCGGCGCCTCGGCCATCTTCCGCGCCGCGCGCCTGCTCAGCCGCATCGAGGCCTACGCCAAGGGCCCGCTGCACGGCGAGACCGACCCGTCCTTCGAGCCGCCGTACACCACGCTCAACGTGGGCGTGATCCAGGGCGGCCGGGCGAAGAACGTCATCCCCGGCAGCTGCACCTTCACCCTCGAGTGGCGGCCCATCCCCGCGCAGCCGGTGGACTCGGTGCCCTACGCCATCGAGCAGCTCATGTTCCAGCTCCGCCGCGAGGAGCCGGGCTGCGAGGTCCGGATGCGCATCCTCCGGACCGACCGCGGCGTGGAGACGCCGGCCTCGGCCGAGGTGGTGGCGTTCCTCGAGGCCCAGAGCGGCCAGCGCTCGGCCACGGTAACCTTCGGCACCGAGGCGCCGCAGATGACCGCCCTCGGGGCCCGCTCGGTCGTCTTCGGCCCGGGGAACATCCAGGTGGCCCACCAGACCGGCGAGTACGTCCCGGTCGCCGAGCTCGTCCGCTGCGAGGAGATCCTCGAGGCAGCGGTCCGGCACTTCTGCGGATGAGCGAGCTCGTCCAGCACGCGGACGGGCTGTGGAGCGCGTCCGCGCCGCACAGCTTCTTCGGGCTTCACCTTGGCACGCGGATGACGGTCCTCCGCCTGCCCGGGGGAGAGCTCTGGCTCCACTCGGTGGTGGCGATCGACGACCTGCTCGAGTACGCGATCGACGCGCTCGGGTCGGTGGCCCACATCGTGGTGCCGAACCTCTACCACCACCTCTACGTGACCGAGGCCATCCAGCGCTGGCCCCAGGCCCGGGTCCACGCGCCCGCGGCGATGCGGCGGAAGCGGCCCGATCTGCGCATCGACGCCGAGCTCGGCGAGAGGCCGGACCCGGGCTGGGGCGGCGTGCTCGTCCCGGTGCACATCGACGGGTCGATGCTCGACGAGACGGTGTTCGTCCACCGCCCGAGCCGCACCCTCATCACCTCGGACCTGGTGGAGAACTTCGACACCAGTCCGCACCTCGGCACGCGTCTCTATCTGAAAGCCGCGGGAGTCCACGGGCGCGTGGGCTGGAGCCGGTTCCTGCGGTTCGTGTATCGAGATCGCCGGGCGACCCGGAGGAGCCTCGAGCGGCTGCTCGGGCTCGACTTCGATCGCATCGTCCTCGCCCACGGGCGCGTCCTCGAGCACGGAGGACCGGCCGCGGTCCGCGAGGCGTTCGGCTGGCTCTAGGTCTCGGCGGGCTCCAGGCGAGGTGTCAAACACCTCGTTACCGGCTCCGTGACGCCCATCGAGCGTCTCGAGCGGTTCAGGATGTTCCTTGTCGGGTCCGAGAACCGCGACACCCGTCCGCGAGGCGAGACGTCCCGTGCGGCAGCTCGTTGCGCCGCCACGTGCGGTGTCCGGACACAGTGCCCGGACACAGTGCCAAACACCTCGTTACCGCGACCGAGGCGGTGCCCGGACACGGTGCCAAGCACCTCGTTACCACCTCGCTACCCCCGACCAGTCCGCCGAGGTGCCAAACACCTCGTTACCCGCACCTCGCGTGACCCCCGACCGGCCCACGGAACCCACGTCCGCCCGGGCCTGGATACACGACGACCCGCGGCACCGGTCGAGTGCGCCGCGGGTCGGCGGGTCCGCTCAGTCTTCCGGGGCGGCGAGGCTAGGTGCCGACCGCGACCTCGACGTTGCCGCAGCCGTTCCAGGTGAACTTCCAGCCAGCCTTGACCGAGACGTGCTGGCCGTTGCTCGCGGTCCCCTCGAGCGCCCGTGCAACCACGAGCGACCCGCCGCTGATGCAGTGGCTCCCCGAGTCGATCTGGAGGTCCGCGTTCCAGCCCGAGGTCGCCGCGATCTCGACGTGCTCCCCGTTCCCGTCGGCCTTCACCGCGAGCTGGCTGAGCCCATTCCCGGTCACGGTGGTGGCGGTCCAGGCGAGCTGGCCGGTCCAGTGGAACTCACCGGTGCCCGAGACACCCTGAGAGTTCGCCGTGAACGTGGCCTTGACGTCCCAGCTGATCGAATTCGTGCCCACGGAGATGGAGCCGTTCAGCGTCCAGCTGAAGCCGTCCCCGGAATACGAGCAGTTGCTGTACGAATAGTTGTTCCCCGACTTGGTGACGCAGGCGCTGTCGCCGATGCTCAGCCCTGCCCCTCGGACCGCGCGAGCGGCAGCCTCCGAGCTGGGGACCGCGAGGCTCTTCAGCGCGGCGTCCGGGGAAGGAGCAGCGACCAGCGCACTGCTCGGGAGGTTTCCCGCGAGCGCGTCGGCCAAGGCCGGAGCCGCGGTCGGGTCCGCCGTCTGACCGTTCGCACCGGAGGCGCTGGTCAGTCCGCTCTCACCGGTGCTCGCCGCATTGCTCTGATCGGCGGTGAGGTTGGCGCTCGGCGCACCGTAGTTGAGGGTCGGGAGCGGCGGCGGCGTCGGCAGGCCGTTGCCGCCACAGGCAAACAGGAAGCTGGCCAGTCCAGCCAGCAGGACGCGTTTCATGTGTCGAGGTCTCCTCCGCACCCGGAGTCGAGGGAGTGAAGCGGGCGCGGTCGACGGAAGAGCGTAGAAAAGGGGATCCCCTCGTTGAAGATGGAGCGGCCGCGACCCAGTGGGACGATGGATGCGACCGCAACTTTACACGCGCCCTCTCGGCGCGCCCGGAGTGCGCAGCTCTCGGGAGCACGAAGCGCGCGCACCACCCGCGCGCCCGCTCGACCACCCCCGTCGCCGCTGTGCGACCCGCGTCCCGCTCAGGCGCCACAACCCCTGCGAGCGGCCGCCGAGACGGTGCCAGACACCTCGTTACCTCCGCGCGCCCGCGAGGAGCTCGGGGGGCGCGTTGCCGCTCAGCTCACGGCGCAGCCGGCCAGATCGCGCAGCACCTTCTTCGCCTCGCCCAGCAGTGCCGCCGCCTGATCCGGCCCCTCCCGGCGCGCGACCAGCTTGAGGTCCGGAGTGAGCCGGTACACGCCCTTGCTCTTCTGCACCAGCGCCGCGAGCTTCGCCCCGTCGAGCAGCGCGTCCTGGCCGAGCGTCACCACCAGCCGCCCCGCGCCGCTCTCCAGCGCCCGGAGCCGCAGCTCCCGCATCTCCAGCTTGAGCAGCATCAGCTCGCTCAGCGCGTCCACCTCGTCCGGCAGCTCGCCGAACCGGTCCACCAGCTCGACCCGCAGATCGCTCACCTCGTCGGCCGACCCGGCGCTGCTGAAGCGCTTGTAGAGCACCAGCCGCTGGTGCACGTCCGGCACGTAGTCGTCCGGGATCAGCGCCGGGATGGGCAAGGTCACCTCGGGCTCGATCTCCACCCGCGGCGGCTCGCCCCGCATCTCCGCCACCGCCTCCTCGAGCAGCTGGGTGTACAGGTCGAAGCCGATCTCCGCGATGGTGCCCGACTGGTCGTGCCCGAGCAGATTTCCCGCGCCACGGATCTCGAGGTCGTGGCTGGCGATGCTGAACCCCGCGCCGAGCTCGGTGAACGCCTGCAGCACCTCCAGCCGCCGCTGCGCGTCCCGGGTCACCGCCCGCCGCGCCGGCACGAGCAGGTACGCATACGCCCGCTCCTTGGCCCGGCCGACCCGCCCCCGCAGCTGGTAGAGCTGCGACAACCCGAACGTATCCGCCCGGTTCACCACCATGGTGTTCGCCGCGGCGATGTCGATGCCGCTCTCGATGATGGTCGTCGACAGAAGGACCTGGAACTTCCGGTCCACGAAGTCCGCCATCGCCTTCTCCAGCTGCCCCTCGCCCATCTGCCCGTGCGCCACGCCGATGGTCGCCTCCGGCACCAGCTCGCGCAGGAACCGCTCCATCGAGTGGATCGACTGCACCCGGTTGTGGACGAAGAACACCTGCCCGCCGCGCTGGAGCTCCCGGACGATGGCCTCGCGGATGGTGGGCGCATCGAACTTGGTGACGAAGGTCCGGATGGCCCGCCTGTCCTGAGGAGGCGTGGCGATGATGCTCATGTCCCTGAGCCCGGACATGCTCATGTGCAGGGTGCGGGGAATCGGCGTCGCGGTCAGGGTCAGCACGTCCACCTGGGTCCGCAGCTGCTTGATGCGCTCCTTGTGCTTCACCCCGAAGCGCTGCTCCTCGTCGACGACGAGCAACCCCAGCTCCTTGAACCCCACCTCGGTCCCCAGCAGCTTGTGGGTGCCGATCAGGATGTCGACCTTGCCCTCGCGGGCGCGCTGGAGCACCTCGCGCACCTCGGCCGGCTTCCGCATCGACGAGACCACCTCGATGCTCACCGGGTAGTCCGCGAACCGCTTCCGGAAGGTGTGGAAGTGCTGCTGGGCGAGCACCGTGGTCGGCACCAGCACCGCCACCTGCTTCCGGTCCAGCGTGGCCTTGAAGGCGGCCCGCATCGCCACCTCGGTCTTGCCGTAGCCCACGTCGCCGCAGACCAGCCGGTCCATCGGCTCGGGCTTCTGCATGTCGGCCAGCACGTCCTCGATGGCCTTGGCCTGGTCCGGCGTCTCGTCGAACTCGAAGTCGGCCTCGAACTGGCGGAAGTAGCGGTCGGGCGGATTGAACGAATGGCCCGGATGCGCGTGCCGCGCGGCATAGAGCCGGAGCAGCTCCGCGGCCATCTTCAGCAGGGTCTCCTTCACCCGCTGCTTGGTCCGCAGCCAGCCCGTGCCGCCGAGCTTGTCCAGCGCGACCTTCGACGGGTCGCCGCCGGTGAACTTCTGGATGAGCCGCATCCGGCTCACCGGCAGGTAGATCTTGTCCCGCCCGGCGTACTCGAGGACCAGGAAGTCGCCCGGGATTCCCTGGACCTGCATCTTGGTCAGCCCGGCGTAGCGGCCGATGCCGAAGTCGGTGTGGACGATGAGGTCGCCTTCCTTCAGCTCGCGGAACGCCGCGCCGAAGGGCTGGTCCGTCCGCCGCGCCTTCACCCGCCGGTGCGCCCGGGCGCCGAAGATCTCCTCGTCGCTCAGGACCGCCAGGCCGCCGCCCGGGTCCACGAACCCGTGGCTCACCTCGCCGGTGAACAGGTGGGCCCAGATGCTGGGGTCGCGCAGCGCCGCCGGGTCGGCGAACGGCTCGGCGTGCGCCCGCACCATCACGTTCCGGTCGAGGAGCAGCCGCTTCACCCGGTCCACCTGGCCCGCGCTGCCGCAGGCGATGGCCGTGGACACCCGCATCTCCCGCCAGCGCTCGAGCCGCTGCACCAGCGGGGTCAGCGCCCCCTCCTCGCCGTGATGCGAGAGGATGGCCTGGCGCAGGTCCGAGGTCGTCCCGAACGTGAACGCCACCGGCGCGCCGCTCGCCGAGAGCGACAGCCCGCCGCCCTCGAGCACCGGGTAGCGCCCGATCCCGGTGAGCAGCGTGTCGTCGTCGGCGAAGTGCTGCTCGGGCGGGAGCGCCAGGTCCTTCCGGGACACGGCCTCGGCCCAGACCTGGTCGATCTCGCTCCGCAGCTCCTCGGCCGCGCGCCCGACGCCGAGCGGGTCGTCGACGTACACCAGCGGCTCGCGCGCCCAGTGCGGCAGGTAGTCGAGCACCGTCGCCAGCCCGCCCGGGAAGAAGCCGGGGAGCAGCGCCTCCATCCCGTAGGCCGGGATGCCCTCGCGGATCTTGTCCAGCGTCTCGCGGAGCCGGCTGGTCGGGATGTCGATGCGCTCGGCGGCGGCCCGGGCGGCGGCCTCGGCGGCGACGCGCGTCTCCTCGGTGAAGAGCACCTCGCGCGCGGGGATGAGCGTCGCTTCCTTCAGGAGCTCCGCCGTCCGCTGCGTCGCCGGGTCGAACAGCCGGAGCGACTCGACGGTGTCGCCGAACAGCTCGATGCGCAGCGGCCGGCTGTAGAGCGGGCAGAAGACGTCGATGATCCCGCCGCGGGCCGAGAAGGTGCCCAGGTCCTCGACCAGCGGCGACGACTGGTAGCCCATGTGGGCCAGCCGGCGGAGGAAGGCGTCGCGGTCGAGGTCCTGGCCCACGCCCACCATCTCGCTCAGCGTGTCCAGCACGTCCGGCGGGAGCACCCGCTTGTGGAGCGCGCGCCAGGAGAGCACCAGCGCCGGGAACCGGGTCCCCTGGCGCAGATGGAACAGCGCGCCGAGCCGCTCGGCGACCACGGTCGCGTCGGGCGTCAGCTCGTCCCAGGGCAGCACCTCGTCGCCGGGGAGCTGCAGCACGTTGGGCTCCACCAGCGAGCCCGTCCCGCCGAGGAAGAATGCGAGATCCGCGGCGAGCTGCTCGGCCGAGTCCTCGTCCGCGGTGATGCACAGGAGCGGCGTCCTCAGCTCGCGCGACAGCCGGGCCAGCACGTGCCCCCGCGCCGCGCCCTGCAGCCCGGTGGTCCGCACCCGCGTCCCCGGCCGGAGCTGCGCCCGCACCACTCCCAGCGGATCGGCCGCGGGGGGCGCCACCTCGGACGTGGGCTGGGACAGCGAGGCGTGAGGCTCGGACATCGAGGGACGGGAGGCTTTAAGACCCTGAGCTTCCTCGGTCAACCGCTCCTCGGCGCGGTGCGAGACACCTCGATGCCCGAAGCGGTGCCAGACACCTCGTTACGGCCGGGCCTGGGTCGCAACCAGGCGTCACGCCTCGACCACCCGCTCCCGGATGAACTCCGCCAGCTCCGCTTTGCTTGCCTCTCCCCGGGCGGTGCGCAGCACCAGCTCCGCGAGCTCGTCGGGGTCCGCCTCCAGCCACAGCCCGTTGAGACCGAGAAAGGCGATCGCCGCCGCGAGGCCGACCCGCTTGTTGCCGTCGACGAACGGGTGGTTCCCGGCCAGGTGGAACAGGTAGGCAGCCGCCATCTCCGGAAGGCTCGGATGGAGGTACACGCGGCCGAACGTGGTGCGCGGCATGCCGAGCGCCGACTCGAGCAGCCCGAGGTCACGGAGGCCTGGCCGGCCGCCATAGCGCGCGATCTGATCGGCGTGGAGGGCCAGGACCTCGTCCAGGGTGAGGAAGACCGGCTTGAGTCGGCTCACTCGGCGAGGCGGCGGAAGGTTCCCCCGTACCTGGCATGGGCGCGTGCCATCACCTTGCGCAACCTCTCGGTCCGCCGGGCCGAGCGGACCGGTGAGATGACGATGACCTCGCCGTCGGTCGAGACCTCCAGCGGCGTGGTGGCGCGGATTCCGGTGGACTCGAGCAGGTCCCGGTCGAGGATCAGAGCGAGGCTGTTCCCGGTGCGAGTGAGCTTCTTCCTCATGGTTCGTACAGGATAGCACTCTTGTACGGACCGCGGCCGGAGGTCGATTCGTGAGGGGTTGGCCCGGGGGGACGGGCTGTCAGCGCCGCGTACGGTCGCGGATCACCTCGAGCTCAGCGATCGCCTCGAGATCCTTCGGCCTTCCTGCCGCGCGCTTGACGGCGATCAGCGTCTCGAGGTCGAGCAGACGGCACCGGATCCCGAACAGCTCGATCTCGAACGAGTGCGGAAGCAGCTCGTCGTAGCCCCCGCCGCCGACGATCTCTCCCAGAAGGTCGAGGGCGCCGAGAGAGGTCTGCAGAGTGAAGTTGAGGCCGTTCCGGACCGTGCGCTCGTCCCAGATGAACGGGAGTCCCGGGGGCGCTCCGCGGAGGTACGGGTGCGTCGGCGAGAGCGCGGAGACGAGACGGCCGAGGTTCTCGGGATCTCGAGCGTAGACCACGTCGACGTCCTGCGTCAGACGCGCCGACCCGTGCGCGACCGCGGCGGCTCCGCCGACCAGGATGAAACGCACCCCTTCCGCGGCGAGCGCGCGCAGGAGAGCGCCGACGTCGGTCATCGCCGACCGGCCTTCGCGGTCGCCTGGCGGAGCTCCTCGGCGAACTTCTGCTGCTCCATCCACTTCAGAAGCCGCTGCTCCACCGTGAGGCGCAGGTTCTCGTCGATCAGGGTGACGTCGATCCCGCTCCGGTACGCCTCCACCACCGGGTCTGTGTCGCTGGTGCGGAGCGGGGCCTTCATGGGCAGAAGAATCTAGCACCGAGCGGAACGCCGGCCCCGACCGGCCTTCCGCACGGGGGGCGCCAGCCGCTCTCCGGGTGTCCGCTCTCGGGAAACGTCGTCTCGGGACCGCCCGGAGGAAGGCCTGGGCGGACCGGTCCGTGGGCCCCTCCTCCGCGAGGGCCCAGGCGGGGGACTTGCGCCCGTTCGCGTGTCCAGTCTTGCTCGGCCGGTGAGCGAGCCGGCCCCGTCCAGCGACACTGCCTCGCCGCGCGGCAAGGGGGCCGACTACTCAGGAAATGCACCTGACTATTTCCGGGAAATAGACAAGAAGGTTTCCTGACCAGTCCGGACTTCTCGGGTTCGTGAGCGCCCGATGGATCCGTGCCCCTGACGCGGGCGGGTCCGGACCACGCCGGTACCCAGCGCGCGCAGGATGGTGCCGCGACGCCGGTCATCGCCGATTGGCCTTCGCAACACCGGGGCGGTCACCCAAGCCCTGGGGAGGGGGCCTGCCTCCCATTCGCTCGAGTGTCCACTCCCGGGACACGTTGTCCCGGGACCGGCAGACGGTGCCGGGGGAGGTGCCAAACACCTCGTTACCGACCCTCTACCCGGCCCTCCGCCCCCGCCCCCGGGCACTGGCACGCCCGTTGAACCGTGCCCCACCCCATGAGCGCCCTGGCCCAGGACCTCCGCGACGCCGTCCGCCACCTCCGGAGCCGGCCCGGCTTCGCCGCCGTCGTGGTCCTCACCCTCTCCATGGGCATCGGCCTCAACGCCGCCGTCTTCACCGCGGTCGACGCCGCCCTGCTCCGGAGCCTCCCCTACGCCGAGCCCGACCGTCTGGTCCACGTCTGGCAGGTCCACGACAGCCACGACCAGCCCTACTTCGAGCTCGCCTGGCCGACGCTCCGCGAGCTCCAGGCCGACCCCTCCATCTTCGCCGCCGTGGGCGGCTACAACGGCTCGCCGGTCACCTGGCACGACGGCGCCGAGCGCTCCCAGCTCCCCGCGCTCCAGGTCACCGCCAACTTCTTCGACGTCCTGGGCGTCCGCCCGCAGCTCGGCCGCACCTTCCTCCCCGGCGAGGACGTCAACGGCGGCCCGCGCGCGGTCGTCCTCACCGACGCGTTCTGGAGGACGCGGATGGGCGCCGACCCGGGCGTCCTCGGCCGCTCGCTGATGCTCGACGACCGGCCGTACACCGTGGTGGGCGTGCTCCCGCCGAGCTTCCCCTTCGCCCCGGGGGCCGGCGCCCGGGTGGTCCTCGCCGTCCAGCCGCAGGACGACCTCGAGACGCGCCGGAGCCTCAACTGGATCAACACCATCGCCCGCCTCCGCGACGGCAGCACCCTGAAGCAGACCCAGCAACGCCTCTCGGCCTTCGCCGCCGCCGTGCACGAGCGCTTCCCCGAGGCACAGCAGGGCGTCTCGATGGAGCTGGTGCCGCTCCGGGACGTGCTGGTGGGGAAGGTGGAGCCGGTCCTGGTCCTCCTCTTCGCCTGCGTGAGCCTGGTGCTGCTCGTCGCCTGCGCCAACGTGGCCAACCTCCTCCTCGCCCGGGCGCGCTCCCGCGAGCAGGAGATGGCGGTCCGGGCGGCGCTGGGGGCCCCGAGAGGGCGCATCGTCCGCCAGCTCCTCACCGAGAGCCTGCTCCTCGCCACCGTGGGCGGTCTCCTCGGCCTGCTCGCCGCGCGCCTCACCCTCCCGCTGCTCCTCGCCGGCATCCCCAGCCGCGAGCAGGCCGGCATGCCGTTCCTCGAGCACCTCGACGTCGACGGCCGGGTGCTCCTCTACGGCGGGGGCCTCATCCTCCTCACCACCCTGCTCTTCGGCCTCCTGCCGGCGCTCCGCGCCTCCCGCCCCGACCTGCACGACGCGCTCAAGGATCCGGACGGGCTCGTGCGCACCGGCGAGCTCCGCCACGGGCTCCGCGGCGCGCTGGTCTCGGTCGAGGTGGCGCTGGCGGTGATGCTGCTCGGCTCGGCGGGCCTGATGGGGAAGAGCCTGCTCCGGGTGCTCTCCACCGACCCGGGCTTCCGTCCCGAGGGCGCGCTGGGGGTGACGGTGGTCGCGCCCGACGCGATGGTGGAGAAGGACGAGCTGGCCATCGCCCTGAACGCGCGGCTGCTCGAGGCGGTGTCCGCGGTCCCCGGGGTGACGGCCGTGACCCGGGTGAACGCGATGCCCGGCGCCGGCAACGGCGGCACCCAGCGCTTCCTCCGGATGGACCGGCCACCGCCGACGGGCGCGCAGCCCGAGGCGACCGTCCGGACCGTCGAGCCGTCCTACTTCCGGGTGCTCGGCATCCCGCTGCTCGCGGGCCGCGCCTTCGGTCCCGAGGACACGCAGAAGTCGCTCCAGGTGGTGATCGTCAACCGGGCCCTGCAGCGGCAGTTCTTCCCCGGCGAGGACGTGGTGGGCAAGCGCATCCACCCGACCTACGGGGCCGACGCCCCGGTCCTCACCATCGTGGGCGTCGCGGCGGACCAGACCTTCGGCGCGCTCGACCAGCCGGCGCCGCCCATTCTCTACTACGCGGACACGCAGTCCACCGGGTATCCGGTCACCTTCGTCCTGCGCTCGAGCCGGACCGGAGTGGGCACCGAGGTCCGCCAGGCGCTCCAGGGGGCCGTGCCGGAGGCCACGGTGCTCCCGGTGCGCGCGCTCACCGAGGTGCTGGACCAGGCGCCGTCGATGTTCCTCCGGCGCTACCCGGTGTTCCTGCTCGGCGTCTTCGCCGCGTTCGCCCTGGTGCTCGCCGCGGTGGGCATCTTCGGCGTCGTCTCGTACGCGGTGGTGCAGCGCACCCGCGAGTTCGGCATCCGCATGGCGGTGGGCGCGGCGCGGAGAGACATCATCCGCCTGGTGCTCCGGCAGAACCTCCCGCCGGTGGTGGCCGGCGCCGCCGCGGGCGTCCTCGGCTCGGTGGTGCTGGCGGCGGTCTTCCGCGGGCTCCTCTTCGGGGTCACCGCCTCCGACCCCGGGGTGCTGGGCGGGGTGGTGGCGGTCCTGGCGCTGGTGGCCGTCGCCAGCGCGCTGCTCCCGGCGCTCCGTGCCTCCCGGGTGGACCCGGCCACGGCGCTGCGGTCGAGCTGAGCTTCGGCCTCAGGAGAGAGGCGGTGGCCGATGAGCACCTGGGGGATGAGCCCGGGACTCCTGGGTGCCGCCTCGCTGCACCTGCGACTCGAGCTCCTGGATGCGCCGCGCGACGGCGTGGAGCCGCTACTCGACGTCGGCGGTGGCGCCTCCGTGCGGGTCCTCGCCCGGAGCGAGCAATGCGGCGAGGACGAGGGCCGCGATGACTGCGGACAGGATGCGCCGCGATCGGCGAAGCCAGGAGCGGTTCTGCACGGGGGTCCCCCTCTTCGAGTTCCGGGAAGGGCCCCTGTGCAGCGCCGGTGCCGCGGGTCAGAGGCGCGGAAGCACGGGAGATCCGAGCGCGGAAGGCCCCCGGAATCTGTGGGACGTTCGTTACAGTCGAGCGCGGCGCAACGCGCGCCGGTCAGCGCCCGTGCTTGATGCCGTGCTCCACGGTGACCGCGTCGAGGATGGAGTCGAGCGACCCGGCGTCGGTGGGCGGCGGCACCACGGCAGCGGTCTCCGGGGTCGAGCCGGCCGGAGCGGGCTCCACGCGGACGTGGTGGTTCATCCCCAGCGCCGTGACGACCGCGAGGATCGCCAGCGCGAGCAGCGCGATCAGCCCGAACGAGCGCATCACCGTGCCTGCTCCGCGGTGCGCGCGTCGTACACCACCCGGCCGGCGACGACGGTCATCAAGATCTTGCGCTGCACGATGTGCTCGGGCGTGTCGAGCGGTCCATCGAAGACCGTGAGGTCTGCGGTCTGCCCCGGCCGGAGCTCGCCACGCCACTCCTCCTCGAACGCAGCGTAGGCGGCCCCGACGGTGAACGCGTGCAGCGCCTCCTCGACCGTGAGCCTCTGGTCGGGGAGCCAGCCGCCAGGCGGCCGCCCGTCGAGGTCGGTCCGGGTCACCGCGGCGAAGAGGCCGAGCCGTGGGTCGCTGAGCTCGACCGGGAAGTCGCTCCCGAAGGCGAGGTGCACTCCGGCGTCCAGGAACCGGCGCCAGGCATAGGCGCCCGCGAGCCGCTGTCGGCCGAGTCGCTTCTCGGCCCACGGCATGTCGCTGGTGGCGTGGGTCGGCTGCATCGAGGCGATGACCCCGAGCTGGGCGAAGCGCGGGATGTCCGCGACGTCGACGATCTGCGCGTGCTCGATCCGGAACCGCGCCGCGGGCGTGACGCCGGCCCGGGCGTAGGCCTCGAGGACATCGTGGTTCGCGGCGTCGCCGATGGCGTGGGTCGAGACCTGGAATCCGGCGGCCAGCGCCCGCCGCGAGATGGCCTCGACCTCCTGCATCGGCGTCACGACGATCCCGGTGTTGTGCGGGTCGTCGGAGTAGGGCGCCTTCAAGTGTGCGCCCCGCGAGCCCAGGGCCCCGTCCGCGTAGACCTTGATCGACCGGAGCGTGAACAGGTCATCGGCTCCGGCGCGGAGCGGACCGCGGCGAAACGCCTCCTCCAGGGTGGCCGGATCCGAGGTCCAGTGCGCGTAGACGCGGATCTTCAGCCGGCCGGACCGCGCGAGCCGCAGGTAGATGTCCGCCACCAGCGGCGAGATGCCCATCTCGTGGACCGAGGTGAGCCCCTGCGAGACCAGGAGGTCCTGGGCCCTCAGGATCGCCTGCTCGATCTCCACCTCCGAGGGAGGCGGGATGGCCTTCTCCATCAGGTCCTCGGCCCGGTCCACCAGCACGCCGGTGGGCTCGCCAGCGGCGTCGCGGAGGATCCGGCCGCCCGGAGGATCGGGGGTCTCCCGGGTGACGTGGGCGCGCCGGAGCGCCTCGGAGTTGGCCCAGCCGGCGTGTCCGTCCACCCGGCGCACGAAGACCGGCGTGTCCGGGGCCACGGCGTCGAGCGCGGCGCGGGTGGGGAACTGCTGGTCCGGGTAGAGGTTCTGGTCCCAGCCGCGGCCCTGGAGCCAGGCGCCCGGAGCGAGCTTCGGGAGCGCGGCCTCGACGCGGGCCGCGCAGTCCGCGGGGGAGCGGCAGCCGCGAAGGTCGACCTTGACCAGCGACAGCCCGAGCCCGACGACGTGCCCGTGCGCGTCGGTCAGGCCGGGGACGACCACGGAGCTCGGCGCCGATCTGGCCGGCTCGACCCGCACGATGCGCGAGCCGGCGAGGGAGATGGCCACGGCGTCGCCCTGGGCGGTCCGGGCGACCAGCGGGGGAGGCGCGTCGGATGGAACGGGGAGCACCGAGGCACAGCCTCCGAGAAGAAGGGCGGTCAGGAGACGCAAGGCGGGGCAGTGTGCGCGGAGTCGAGGCCGTGCCTCAAGCGCGCCGGTCCGGCAAACGCGAGGTGGCGGTCGTTCTTCCTGGACCCCGGGCCGGAATTGCCGGACGTTGCCGCCGCCATGCGAGGGCGGGGCAGCGTGCAGGTGGCGGTGATCGCGGCGCTCGCCGTGGGTCTGGTGGGCGGCCTGGGCGCGTTCACCTTCCGCTACGCCGAGGGGCTCTCGTACTTCAGCGCCGACCCCCGGGCCTGCGTGAACTGCCACATCATGCGGGACGAGTACGCCTCCTGGCAGCACTCGCCCCACCACGCCGCGGCCACCTGCGTGCAGTGCCACCTGCCGCACGCCTTCGTGCCCAAGTGGTGGGCCAAGGCGGTGAACGGCTGGAACCACAGCAAGGCGTTCACGCTCCAGGATTTCCCGGAGCCGATCCACATCACCCCCCGGAACGCCCGCGTCCTCCAGGACAACTGTCTCGCCTGTCACGGAGCGATCGTGTCGGAGCTGGTGCACGGGAGCACCACGGACCAGGACGCGGTGCTCTGCGTCCATTGCCACCGCGGCGTCGGGCACGGCGCGCGGAACTAGAGGGACTCTCGATGGAACCGACCGCTCCGAAGAAGCGCTGGCCGATGCTGGTGGTGGTGGCGCTGGTGGCGGCGGTGGCCGCGGCGGGCATCACCGCGCTGCTGGTGAGCATCATCCAGCGGAAGACCGAGGCCAAGCAGACGTTCGTCCGGCTGGTCGAGGTGGACGAGAACACCGTCGACCCCAAGGTCTGGGGAACGAACTGGCCGCGGGAGTACGACAGCTACTTGAAGACGGTGGACCCGAGCCACACCAACTTCGGCGGCGGGGACGCGAGTCCGGCCGAGAAGGCGGACCGGTTCCCCTGGCTGACGCGCGTCTTCGCCGGGTACGCCTTCAGCCTGGACTACCGGGACCGGCGCGGGCACGCGTACATGCTCCTGGACCAGGAGAAGACGCGGCGGGTGACGGAGAAGCCGCAGCCCGGGGCGTGCCTCCACTGCCACGCGAGCATCATCCCGGCGTACCGGTTCGTCGGGAAGGGCGACGTGATGAAGGGCTTCGAGGAGGTGGGCGCCATGAAGTACCAGGAGGCGCGCGCCTTGAAGGACGCCGCGGGGAAGCCGCTGGTGGACCACCCGGTGAGCTGCGTGGACTGCCACGACGCGAAGACGATGGCGCTGCGGGTGACGCGGCCGGGGTTCCTGGTGGGGATCAAGGTGCTGAAGGAGCACCAGGGGGTGAAGGACTACGACGTGAACCGGGACGCGAGCCGGCAGGAGATGCGGAGCTACGTCTGCGGCCAGTGCCACGTCGAGTACTACTTCCGTGGGGACCGGAAGACGCTGACCTACCCGTGGAAGAACGGGCTGAAGGCGGACGAGATCGAGGCGTACTACGACGACGGGGCGAACTTCGCGGACGGGAAGCCGTACAAGGACTGGGTGCACGCCGAGTCGGGCGCGCCGGTGCTGAAGGCGCAGCATCCGGAGTTCGAGCTGTGGAACCAGGGCATCCACGCGCGGAGCGGGGTGGCGTGCGCGGACTGCCACATGCCCTACATCCGCGAGGGGGCGCTCAAGGTGAGCGACCACTGGGTGCGGAGCCCGCTGTTGAACGTGAGCCGGGCGTGCCAGACGTGTCACCCGTATGCGGAGAGCGAGATCCAGGCCCGGGTGGCGCAGATCCAGTTGCGGAACTACGACCTGCTCCAGCGGGCGGGCGGGGCGATCTCCGAGATGCTGGACGCGCTGAAGGCGGCGAAGGCGGCGGGGGCGACGGATGCGCAGCTGGCCCAGGCGCGGGCGCTGCAGCGGAAGGCCCAGTGGCGGCTGGACTTCGTGGCCGCGGAGAACAGCATGGGGTTCCACGCCCCGCAGGAGGCCGCGCGGCTCCTGGGCGAGGCGGTGGATTACGGGCGGCAGGCGCAGATCTCGGTGGAGAAGCTGCGGCTCGGTGAGGCGAAGCCCGCGGCCGCGAAGAGCGGGCCGTGGCGCTCTTCATCATCGCCTTGGGTGAGCTGCAAGGGCTCGAGGTGCCGGCGAGCTTTAACCGTCCATTCTTCCAGCCGAACATCGCGGAGTTCTGGGCGCGGTGGAACATGACTGCGACTGCGGTCTTCAGGGAGTACTTTTTTTATAATCGATGGGGTCGCCGCAGCTTCAACCCGTACCTGAACGCGGTCATCGTCTTCTTGGCCGTCGGGCTCTGGCACGGATCCAATCTCTACTGGATCTCCTTTGGCCTCATTCACGGGATCTACTTCTGCTCGTACCTCTGGTTGCGCCCTCACCTCGGGCGATTCCGAAGTCGGGTCCTGAAGCCGGCTGGCGCCGCTTTGACCTATGTCTGCGTGTGCATGGCCTGGTATCTTCCTTCGAAGATTGTGGCGCTGCTGCGCCTCTAGTCGGAGGGTGGACGCGTGGATGGACAGTCGACGCAGGACCGTGTGAGGGCGGCCATCGTGCGGGCACTCGGCCTGACGAGTGCTGCACCACACCTTCCGCTCCGGATGGGTTCGACTCCTGGATGGGATTCCCTTGGACACATGACGGTCGTGATGGAGCTCGAGCGCGAGTTCGGCGTTCGTGTCCCGGTGACGCGCATCTCGGACTTGGTCGACGTCGATGCAATCGTCCGTGCAATCGCTGCTGGGATGAAATGAGGGAGCAGTGACGCTCCGGGGTGACGTTGCGGTCGAGGTGCCAGACGAGCTCTCGGAGGAGTTCGAGAAGAAGCTGGCTTACGTGGCCGAAGGCGTGACCTCTGCGAGTTACGACCCGGTGATGAAGCGGGTCACCTTTGCACTCGCGCACGGGGCGGCGAAACGGACCGATCAGGTGGCGGCCACGATTCGCGAAATCGCCGCGAAGCTCGTGACCTCGTACCGTCCTGGCCTGAGGCGGCGCGTTGCGAGCAGGGAAGCATCGAGCCCCGGCGCAGCGGACCCTCACCCGATCCTGAGTGACGAGGGGGAGCTCAAGGAGTTCGGGCGGGGGAGGTTCGGCCTGGGACCGAAGATGACGGCTTTGGTCCGAGCTCTCGACGACCTCATCCTCGCGGAGTTCGCCGAGTTCGCGGCGTCAGTCCATCAGTTTCCGTCACTCATCTCGGGAGAGGTTCTCGACCGGTGCCGCTACCTCCGGAACTTCCCCGCGTCCCTGAGCCTGGTGACGCACCTGCGTGAGGACCTCACGGTCCTGCAGGGCTTCGCGGCGGCAGTGCGCTGGGACGCCGACCACTTGGAGTTCCCGAAAGAGGCCTTGAGCTCGTTCGACGTCCTCCTCGCGCCGTCGGTATGCTTCCACTGGTACGCCTGGCTCCAAGGTGAGCGACTCGTCCGCGAGCGGGTCATCACCGCCATCGGGAAATGCTTCAGATACGAGAGCACGTCCCTTTCCGGGCTCGAGAGGCTGTGGGACTTCACTATGCGTGAGGTCGTCTTCGTTGGCGACCCAGCTGACATCGCGCGTCGCCGGGACGCAGCACTCCGAGCCGGTGAGTCGCTGCTCGAGGCGCTGGACCTCTCTTACGAGATCGTGACGGCAACCGACCCCTTCTTCATCGACTCGTATGCGGTCCAGGCCGCGTTTCAGCGCGGCTTCGAGCTGAAGTACGAGTTCCTTTGTCCCCTTGCTTATCGAGGCAAGCAGCTGGCGATCGGCTCGGTGAACTACCACCAGGACTTCTTCGGCCGCAGTTTCGACATCACGCTGGCCGGGGTTCCCTGCCATACCGGATGCATCGGCTTCGGGCTGAGCGGCTCGCCCTCGCGGTGCTCGCGCAACACGGGACGGATCCGAAGCACTGGCCCGGTGCGTTGCAGGAGGCTGTGAGTCGATGGATGTGAAGGCAACGGTGACGGTCCGCCAGGCCGTAGCCAGCGAGCTCGAACGGCTTCACGCGCTCTGGACCGCGCTCTACGAGCACCAGGCGGCGCACGGCATGCGGATTCGCCTTCCACCGAGCGCCTTTGAGGCTTGGGTCGAGGGTATTCGCCCATTTCTGGGTCGCTTTGCGGTGGTAGTCGTCGCTCAGTCTGCCGACGCGCTTATCGGTTTCGTGGCGGGCCGGGTTCGAACGCTGCCGCCCTACTTCGGCTCGGAGCAGGTGGGAGCGATCAGCGAGGTCTTCGTCACCGAGCAACGAAGGTCCGAGCGGATCGGGGAGAAGATGCTCGACGCAGCGGTGGCCTGGTACCGTGGGAACGGGATCCGGCGGATCGAGCTCCAGGTGGTGGCGAGGAATCCGCACGCGCTGCGGTTCTATGAGCGGTTGGGTTGGCAGCGGGAACTCGTGCAGATGGTCTTGGACTGACACCGCGGAAGGCCCCGCAACGCTCGCCTTTCAAGGCCCCGGAAGAACACGGATGGTGATCGAATCGGGCTGCTGGCTCGGAGGCGACGCGTCCTACTCCCACCAAGAGCGAGCCCTGGTCGCGCCGCCAGCGAGTGAACGACTACGACGTGAACCGGGACGCGAGCCGGCAGGAGATGCGGAGCTACGTCTGCGGTCAGTGCCACGTCGAGTGCTACTTCCGTGGGGACTGGAAGACGCTGACCTACCCGTGGAAGAACGGGCTGAAGGCGGACGAGATCGAGGCGTACTACGACGACGGCGCGAACTTCGCGGACGGGAAGCCGTTCAAGGACTGGGTGCACGCCGAGTCGGGCGCGCCGGTCCTGAAGGCGCAGCATCCGGAGTTCGAGCTGTGGAGCCAGGGCGTCCACGCGCGGAGCGGGGTGGCGTGCGCGGACTGCCACATGCCCTACGTGCGCGAGGGGGCGCTCAAGGTGAGCGACCACTGGGTGCGGAGCCCGCTCTTGAACGTGAGCCGGGCGTGCCAGACGTGTCACCCGTATGCGGAGAGCGAGATCCAGGCGCGGGTGGCGCAGATCCAGTTGCGGAACTACGACCTGCTCCAGCGGGCGGGCGGGGCGATCTCCGAGATGCTGGACGCGCTGAAGGCGGCGAAGGCGGCGGGGGCGACGGATGCGCAGCTGGCCCAGGCGCGGGCACTGCAGCGGAAGGCCCAGTGGCGGCTGGACTTCGTGGCCGCGGAGAACAGCATGGGGTTCCACGCCCCGCAGGAGGCCGCGCGGCTCCTGGGTGAGGCGGTGGATTACGGCCGGCAGGCGCAGATTTCGGTGGAGAAGCTCCGGCTCGGTGACGTGAAGCCCGCCGCGGCAAAGAGCGGGCCGCAGTAGAGCTCAGCGCTCGTGATTCAGCGCGCACTGACTTCTAGAGTCTGAGCTGAAAGTGGCGGTCTCCAACTGGTCCCAGCAAGAGCGAAGCAAGCCACTGGCCAGGGCTCATGTCCCGGAAGCCGGCTCGGACGAGATCGGACGTGACCGCCGCGGGAGAACTCCGGGCTCTGCCCAACCAAAATTCATCCAACTCAATAATGATGTTCTTCACTATGCCTCTTTCGAGTGTTTCTTTCGCGCCATGAAGCACTCGTGTTTCAAATCCGTCGACATCGATCTTGAGCAGATCGATTTGATTCAAGCCCCACTCTCTTACGCAGCTGTCTAGTGTCCGAATGGGGACGGCGATTCCGGCCCCCGTCTCGTCTGCCATCGTGGCTGTTCTGTTGTTGAAGACGTTCTGGTCCGCTTGTGAAACTCGCCCGGAACCTTCGAAGGAGCCGAGGCCAAAACCGAACACCGAGACCTGAGATAGAGAATTCGACTCCACAAAACGGCGGAGAAGAGCGAGGTTGGGAGGCCAAGGCTCGAACGCAAAGACTCTACCTGACACGCCGACCAGCGATGCAGCGAGCAGTGTGAAGTAGCCGATATTGGCTCCCACATCCACGGCAACCATGCCCCGTTTCAAGATCGTTCTAAATCGGTAAGTATTTAAAGGTTCATAGCAGCCCATATAGATCATACGGTCTATAAAGTTGGACAAGTCGACTTCTATTCGACTGCCAAACAATCGAGCAGGACGGATGCCGTGTCGTGGAGTGACGTGAGTAAATATCCGAACCTTGCCACGGAATGGCAGCGGACGCGCAAGTCCCAGAAGGAGTTCTTGTACATTCGCCATATGCCAACTCTAGCGCGGTAACGGCTGGCAGAGCAGTAAGAGCCTGATCGGGCCGAACTCCTTGGTCGCGCTCTGTTGGGGTCCGGGTTGAGCGGGCAGGCGAGCGACAACGAGCTTGCTCTTGGCGATGAATCGTCTGTCTTTCGCTCCAGTCGGAGCTTTGAGAGGATGCGCGAGTGGAGCAACGTCTTCATCCGGTCGTTCCGCGCAGCCGGTCGGCGTGCGCTCTTCCGGGCCCTCCCGCCAGGAAGCCGTTTGCCGTTCGAGTACTGGCTTGCCCGGGTCCGGGGTTCGATCGAGCCCGAACTGCGTTACCTCCATCTGTTCTGTCCACATCAAGGCTGCGCCGTTGATGTAGGTGCGCACCGCGGCCACTACGCCTACCGCCTCTCGAAGCTTGCCCGGAGTGTTGTGGCCTTTGAGATAAACCCAGAACTTCTGGTTGACCTCGAAGCGTACAACCCGGGGAATTTGCGAATCATCCCAGTCGGCCTCTCTTCTACTACGGCTGAATTGCCGCTGTTCATACCAATCCGTGATGACAGACCTCTGACCGGCTGGGCAAGTCTCGATCCGGCCAACCTCCCTGGCGCGTCGAGCTATCTCACTAGACTCTCGCGCGTAACTACCCTGGACAGCTTCGACCTCGATCATGTCACGTTCGTCAAGATCGATGTCGAAGGACATGAGTTGGAGGTGCTTCGAGGAGCTGAAAAGACCCTCGCAAAGTGGCGACCGATGCTTCTGGTCGAAGTTAAGTCCCACAACTCAGCTGTTGTCGAGGAGTTCCTGACGAACAGGGGATATTTGAGGCGAAACCTTCAAGACTTGATCGGTGTCCCCGGTTCCCCGGAAAACGCCATCTTCGTCGCGGCCGGAATGGTCAACACTCACAATGAACCAGAGTAGCTCACTGGCGAGGTGCACCCCGGCCTCGAGGAACCGCCGCCAGGCGTAGGCGCCCGCGAGCCTTGCGCGTCCGAGTCGCTTCTCGGCCCACGGCATGTCGCTGGTCGCGGCCGGAGCGACGCCAGCCCGGGCGTACGCCTCGAGGACGTCGTGGTTCGCGGCGTGACCATGGCCCGTAGGGCTCTCGAGCCCGCGAAGGAGATGGCCGACCGGTTGGGACCACGGGCGTTGAGGCACGCAGCCGAGCGAGACACCGCGAGACGCAGGGGCGGAACAAGCATGGAATGGCGGCTGTGCTCAATTGGTTCGTTCCAGTACGATCGGCCACGGTGGCTCGCAGTCGACCTCCGCGCATCCGACTTGCACCCGTGCCCAACGGGGGGTGGCTGCTGCTGGTCGTGAGCGCAGGGGGTTCTTATCCGCTGCAGCTCGGTCCTGGGACGACCCGGTTACCGTCAGGAGCCGAGATCCTCGTCGAGGGCGACCGGCTTCAGCTTCGTGCAGGGAGCATCGGGGCAACGGTAAACGACGTCGAGGTACAAGCTCCGACGTCCCTGCACGTCGGTGACTTGCTCAGCCAGGCCGAGCTTCAGTTCCTCGTACTGCCGGCGCCTGCCAGCGCCCCGCCGTGGGAGCCTGCGCTTCTTGAACACGGGGTCTGGCAGCGTAGGCTCGAGGAAGAAGTGGAAGCAGCAGACGAGCCCTTTGCAGTCCTGCTAGGGCGTTCGGGGGCCTTTGCACCGGCATTCCTGTCCTCGGCGCTCGCCGACTTCTCCCCGGTGCGAGGGGTTCGTCAGATCGCGGGGGTCTTCGGTCGGAATGCGCTCGAGGTCCTTGTCATCGGTGACCTCGAGGGCGTCGACCGTTTTCGGCAGTTTGTCTCCGAGCGTGCCGCCAGGGAGGAGGAGACGGTACGCTGGGGCGCGGCGTGGTTCCCCAGGCACGGGGCGACCGCAGAGGAACTCTGGTCCGTCGCGGTGGACCGACTTCTCGGTCTGCAGGCGCTGGAGCCGCCGGAGCTGGTCTGGAGCGACCCGTGCATGACCCGGCTCCGTGCGTTTGCCGATCGCTGGTCCCGGCGGCGTGCCCTTGCCCTGGTCGGGGCGGAGGGAGTCGGCCGCGAGAGCCTCGTGCGACTCATCCGCGCCTCGGCCGCACCTGGAGCTCCGTTCATCGTGCATCGAGGATCTCGGTTTGAGCCAGCGAGGTGGAGGGAGGACGTGGCCCGAGCGGCCGGCGGCTCCCTTCACGTGCGGCGTCCCGAAGTGCTTCCCGAGGGAGAGCGGCTCGCCTTTTGGAGCGCGACGAGTTTCCGGCCTTCCGGCGGCGTCGCGGTCGGCGTGCGGGCGTCGCAACTACCCGAGGACCGAATTGTCATCCCAGGGCTGGCGGACCGTCCAGCCGACGTCGCTCCTATTTCAGAGTTGGTACTCCATGCCGTCGACGCGCAGCTCGGACGCCGAAGATCGAGCCTGCGCTCAGAGACGCGCTCGCTACTCCAGGGAATCCGAGCGCGGGAAAATGTACGCACCCTCAGGAATATGGTCATCAGAGCAGCCCTGACCGCGACAGGCACAGAGGTTCGTCCCGAGCACCTCGACCTGTCTTCGGAAATTACAGAGTTTTCCGGGGTACGCGCAAAGCTGCGCGAAACCGAGCGACGAGAAATCGAAGCAGCGCTCCACGGAAGCGGATGGAATGTGACGGAGGCAGCGCGCAGAATGAAACTACCGCGCAGGACCCTCGTGTACCGGATGGCGCGACTGGGCGTGCGGCGCCCAGGAGGCACCATCTGATCGCCACCGGGTCGGAAGGCCACGACTGTGCGCAAAGAAGCGTGGCTCTCCGATGTGCCGAGTCTCCGATCGCCGAACCCCACGGCGGAGGAAAGTGACCTGACCCGCGTCCAACAACGCGCGGATCTGATCTAGGGTTGCGGCGTGGATGCCCCTGTTGTCCGAGAGCGCCCGGAAATGACTGAAAAGCCCTTGCGCGGCATCACTCGCGAGCGCGATTGGACATACATGGTCGGAGCGTCCCGGGCACCGGCCCTTCACAGTGAGTCTACGTCTCCGGGCATCTATTGAACGAATGCGGAACATAGGTTGGGCAGTTCGACTTACGCCTCGTAGATGGCTCGTACGAGGACGCGTCCTCTCGTGAGACCCGACTCGTGGTGGGTGCGCCCTGGCTCTAGCCGGGCGGATACCGCGTGGTGCTGGCGGATTACGAATGGCGCAGCTGATCCAGCCCGGTGGGGCGGCTAGCCTGTGAAGCGGTTTCGTTTCTTCTCATCGCGAGACTGGCTTCCGGCAGGGACGCCTCACGTTCCTTACTTGTCGCCGTTCTGGGGAGCACCGGCTAGAAGACCCACGCGATCCACAGCGGGCGCGCACGACCGGTGGCTCGCAGTCGGGCGAGAGGTAGCCGAGGAATCGGCGCTGGGGGTTGCGGAAGCGGCGATGCTCCCGTTCGACTGGACGGAAGCAACGAAGTCGAGGCACCACCGCGAGGTTGCCATGCGGGCGCTATCGGAGAGCCGAAAAGCTGGAAAGCCGCTGTTGGTCTTCTTCTGGAACGACGATTCCCAGGACCTCGGTCTGGACGGAGCGATCATTCTCAGGACCTCCGCGAACCGGGGACCAAAGTACGGCGTCGTCGAGTTCGCATGCCCGAGCTGGCAAGAAGACCCCAGACGTTGGGTGACGGAGCGGGGTTCCGTTGAGGAGAAGTCCCACATGCCGCCATCCATATCCTTCTGCGGTTACGTGGGGCGGCCGTCAGGATGGCGAGCCACGGCAAAGGAACTGCTCCGGACTTCGCTCGGTCGCTTTCATCCCATCGTTCCCCAACTTCGTCAAACGCCCCTCGAGCTTCGCCGCGCCGCCCTCGCGGTTCTCGGCCGCGACCGCCGGTTACGAACCCAGTTTATCACTCGCCAGTCCTTCTATGGAGGGGCCCTTCGCCGACGAGCGAAACTGGGACTATGAACAGAAGGCGCTGGTAAGAGCCGAATACGTAGAAAACATATGTTCCGCAGATTACGTACTGTGCGTCCGTGGCACAGGAAATTACTCGATGCGCTATTTTGATACTTTCGCACTCGGGCGGGTGCCTGTGGTCTGATCGACACTGGGGGGGGCTTCCCTTACGACTTTCGAAGTGAACTTGGCACTCGCGTGGACCGTGGATCTCGGTAGACGAGCTTGCTCGTCTTCCGGAGGTCATTGCTCGAGTTCCATCATCGCCACACAGCAGAAACGCTCCAGACGCTAAAGGATGAGAATCGCGGGCTTTGGGAACATTGGCTGTCTTCGGAGGGCTTCTTCCGTGAACTGCCTCGCCACCTCGAGCGCGCGAGAGGTCAGCGCGGATGAGCGGGCTCAAACTTCGCATCGCAATCGACTTTACCGGATTCGAAGAGTTGAGTGTCGCCGTAGGACAGTTCCGGTATCTCTTGAGTTTGGTACATGGGCTCGCTCCGCGACTCTCTTCCGGGGAAGGATGGCTCTTGAGTCCGGCGTCCAATCTACCGGATGAACTGCAACCGTACTGCGCGCCGAAGGGACCGTTCCGATACCGTAAGGTTGCACGCCCGTGGCTTCGCGAGCCGCTTAGTCTCACGCACATCTCGCGCTATGCCATTGCCCAGGAACTCCGGCTTGACGTGCTGCACGCAGTTCACGCCTTCCTGCCAATCATCGCCCCCTGTGCGATGGTGTTGACGATTCATGATCTCATGCCAGAGATCTTTCCGGAGTACGATACTTGGGCACGGGAGCCGAGCGTACCGGTATTATCGTTACCTTGCCCGCGAGCGGGCTGATGCCTTGGTGTGCGTGTCAGAAACGACCGCAGAGGACGTCCGGTCGCGATGGAGGGTTGCTGAAGAAAGAATCTTTACCGCGCCACTGGCTATTGCTGCTTTCCCTCGGGAGAATATCGCCCTTCCTCCAAGTGTTCCGACAGACCGGTCGCTGGATCTTGTCGCCCTACAATCTCGAACCGCGAAAGAATCTGCGTCGGTTGCTCGAGGCGTTTGCGCAGGTGCCGGATCCCCGGGATGAAATGCGACTCGTGCTGTTCGGCCGTGCAGCGCATACTCCAGAGCGGGAGCGCGAGTTCGACGACCTCCTAGCGCGCTTGTCTATTGGACGAAAAGTGATTCGGACTGGATTCGTTTCGGATGCGGCGCTCGCAACGATGTATCGCCGGTGCACAGTGTTTGTATTCCCCTCGCTCTACGAGGGCTTTGGTCTGCCGGTTCTAGAGGCAATGGCGAATGGCGCCTGCGTCGTCGTCGGGGATCGGAGCGCGATGAAGGAAGTCGTCGATCAAGCAGGCGTGTTGATGGACGTCGACTCTCCTTCGGCCATGGCGAGGGCGATCATCACAACCCTCGCGGATGAGCGCGGGCGCCAGAGGCTCTCCGAGAAGGCGCGCGCCCGGAGTACGGCGTTCACCCTCGAGCGCTTGGCTGACCAGACAATCGCCGCCTACCGCTTTGCCTCGCGCCAATTCGTGAGTCGTATGGGAAGTCGCCTTGATAAGGCGCCGAAGTAGAAAGAAGAGCGGCGCCGACCGAGGCAGGTTCCTGCCCCCGTGGCGCCGGAACCTGTCCGGCCCCGACGGCCCGGCCCCCCCCATCCCTGGGCCGAGTGTAGTGCTCCCCTGAGATCAAGCCACACGTGAGACTTCCGCTCGGTACTCCCTCGGGCTCCTGTAGCCGAGTGCTTGATGAGGCCTGCCGTCGTTGTACCAGTCGATCCAGCGCGCGATGGTAGCCCGCAAGGTCCCGAAGCGGGCGATGCACGCCTCCTCGATGGCTCGCTCCGCCTCCTTGGCGCGCCCACGAAGCGCAAACTCGTAGCCGATGACTTCCCGGTCGTGGCAGTCAATCACCGCGGCCAGATGCGCCCAGCCGTCGCCGCCGCAGGGCACGTGCGTCATGTCCATCGCCCAGCGCTGGTTGCTCTGCTCAGCCTGGCTCCGCTTCCCATGCACGCGTGGCCGGGGCGTCCAGGTGCGCTGATGGACAAACCAACGCTTCTGCTCCAGCACTCGGTAAACGGCCTTCCGGTTGATGCGGACGCCTTGGCGAAAGCGCAGCATCGCCCAGATGCGCCGGTAGCCGAACGTCGGGTGCTCGTGGATGAGCGAGCCGATTCGGGCAACCAGGAGCTCGTCGAGCACGGGCGCGGGCGCACGCACTAGCCGACGCGGTCGTGACCGCGCCACGTGGAGGATGCGGCACGCCTGACGTTCGGACAGGTCCGGCATCGCCGCCCTCACTCGTCCGACGTCTTCGGCACAAAAGGGCGGTCCTTGGTCGCCTCCCGCAGAACGTCGTTCTCGAGCACCAGCTCGCCGACCTTCTGCTTCAGCTTCCGGATCTGCTCGTCCTTCAGCGCCTCGTCGTCCTTGGGCCGCGCTCGAAGCGCGTTCTCAGCCGCGAGGAGGAATCGGTCGCGCCAGTCCTCGATTTCAGCCACCGTCAGCCCGTGCTTGCGAGCGGCCTCCTGCACCGAGGTCTCGCCCTTCAGAATGCTCGTCACGAGCGCGACGCGTCGCTTCGCCGTCCAGCGCTGCAGGTCCTCCGGAATCTCGCCTGCCATGCCTTCCCCACCTCTCCGCGGCCAACTCCACCGCGTCTTAAGGGTGGCTTCAACTCAGAGGGGAGCGGGATACGAGCTCCCTCAAGCGGACTTCCTAGACCGACGTCCTCGCGTGTGATGGACCGGCCTAAGAGATCGGTCCTGGTTCGGCGAAGGGGGTCGCAGCTGGTTCGGCCAAACTGATCGCCCCTGGTTCGGCCAACGAGATCGCCGGGTGCACCGCGTCGACGAGGTTTGCTCGGCAAGGTGATCGGGGCTGGTTCGGCCAAACAGAGCGCCTGAACACCCGTGGAGTGTCCCTGCCCGACGAGACCGCCGGGGCGGGGACCTGCCCGTGCAGCCTCGTGCCTTCCCGCGAGGAGGCACGGATGCAGAGGAGGGTCGAGATGGATCGACTGCAGGAGCTGGTGCGGCTGCATCGGATGGGGAGTGGCGCCCGGGAAGTGGCGCGGCTGCTGGCCATGAGCCCGAACACCGAGCAGATGTACCGGCTGGCGCTGCAGCGGGCCGGGCTGCTCCTCGGTCCCGCCGCCGACCTCCCGCCGCTCGAGCTACTCAAGGCCTCCGTCGCGGAGCAGCTGCCCCGGAAACCGGCCCCGCAGCAGACGTCGCCACTGGAAGGCTGGCTGGAGAAGATTGAGCAGCTCTGGCACCGAGGCGTGGGGCAGAGGGGCATCTACGACGGTCAAGTCGCAAATTTTGTGTAATTTGATTGAGGGGTTCCTCGGCGACTGAATCAAGCGGCCTTTGTCGCCTCCGTGGTGAGCAGTGACACGTCGGGGTACTGGGGATCGTCCCAGATGGACGTCGCGGCGAGGGTAACGGCGGTGACGAGGCGCAGAGCGCTCGTGCGATCCGGGAAAGCCCCGACGGCGCGGAGCCGCCGCTTCACCTCGCCGTGAAGGCGCTCGAGACCGTTGGTGGTGCGGATCCGGCGCCGGTGCTGCCGGGGAAAGTCGTAGAAGCTCCTGGCTGCGAGGAAGCCCTCATCGAGGCACGCCATGGCTTCGGGCACCTGGGCGCCGAGGCCGGACCGGAGGGCCTCCAGGCGCTTCCTGGCCTCGGCGCGGCTGGGGGCCTCGAAGAGCTGGGAGACTTCCTTCCCCGGTCGTCCTCGGAGCCGCCAGGGCGCCTTGGCGAGGATGTTCCGGGTGAGGTGCACGGTGCAGCGCTCGAGCTTCACCTCGGGGAGCACCAGGCGGACCGCCGCCCCCACCCGGACTGCTCTACCCTCGGCAGAGCTGAGCACCCACGCCCCACGCCGAGCGCCTCCTGGTCCCGTCGCCGGCCCGACGACCCAGTCCGTACCCGGCTTCCCCCGCGAAGACCCAGGTTTTTCTTCCTTGGACCTCGTGCTCGTCGACGATGGCTCGACCGACCTTGATTGGTGTGCGGTCAGGACACCCCGTTCCTCGAGTCTCAGGCCAGACTCAACCGCTTCACGATCTTGCTGGAGTGGGAATCGAGTGATGGTGGCTTCAAGGGAAGGCCGCGACCACACCCGAATGTTACGCGACTAGTTGAAACGGTGCCGTGGTACATTCCTGTGTCCACCGAATCTACCTTATGCAGGGGGCGCTCAGATGTTGCGGCAAGCAAAGAAGCTGGTCAATAAGGGGCTTAAGAACTTTGGATTGGAAGTGGCCAGAGCTGGAACGACGGGACACAAGGATTCCATGTTGATTCGGGACACGCTAGAGACCGTGGCTCTGTATCGAGAAACTGTCCTGGCTGACTTACCTGAACTGGACGAGCAACAAATTGCTCTACTGATAGTCCGTTGTGGTACCAGCATCGGCGAGGCTCTGTATATTCTTAACGCGGTACAGAAGACCAGGGCCATCCCTGGCGACGTCTGTGAGTTCGGTGTCGCCGAGGGTGCCACATCGGTGCAAATCGCCTACATGATTCGAGAAGGAACCAAACACCTTTATCTCCTGGATTCCTTTGAAGGCCTATCCAAGCCAACTGAGAAGGACAAATTGATCGATGACATTTTTGATTTGGGCTCGATGGCGGCCTACGCCGGCACCATGGCAACGCCTATGCAAATACCTGCGGCGAAAATCACACTCAATCGGCTTTCCTCCGGCTCGAGTGCATTTCATTAAGCAAATGATTGAAGGAGAGCTAAGAGACCTCGACAAACTTCCGAGTACGGTTTCGTTCGCCTACTTTGATATGGATCTATATGAGCCGACGTTATTGTCGCTCGAGTGGTTCCACGCAGTTTCGCGGTCCGGCGCAATCGCGATTGTGGACGACTATGGGTTCTTGTCATCCGGCGTTGAATCGGCGGTCAACGAGTTTTTGGTGGGCAAGGAATACGAAGTTAGCCTGCCGGTCAAGTCTGCCGGACACTTTTGTCAAATCACAAAGCGATGAACGGGTTTGTCGGTTAGCTCTGCTTCGTCGAGGGCTTCTCGCTCCACGCCGACACCTGGCTTCACGAGAATGACGTCGTCGGCCTCGAGCGGCTGTGCAACTACGGCGCCCGGGGGGCCGCTGTCGCTCGAGTGGCTGTAGGCATTGCCCAACGGATGACTCGCCTACCGGATGAAGCGGGCCTCCCCCACCGGAGACTTGGACGAACCCTGGCGACGGTGGCGTGCTCACCAGCGACGTGCCAAGTGTGATTCAGATTGGATACCTTAGGTTCAACGACATCGTCTTCCAGGCTTGGAACACCGCGTGCGACCCGAACTACTCTGAACCGCTGTTTCAGGCAGTGACTCGCACCGAGACGACGTTCACTCTCGAAGCGGGATTGCGGTGCTCCACGGGAGGAGAAGGGTGCGCGGGGGCGGTCGTAATCTGGGAGGGCTCGGGAGCCAGGAACGGTGACGCCCTGAATGTTCACCTCAGTGGTTCCATCGATTTCCCTTACCAGGGTGGGTTCTGTGGGGATGCGGTGAGTGGGGGGGTACGTGGCCGTATTCGTACACGTTCTCCGGTACCCGCACGGGTCCCTGACAGCGTGAGCGAGCTGAGTCACTGGGACTGCTGGGGCTGGTCCGGCATGAAGACGGTGAGCCGGCCGGAGCCGAACAGCACGCCGGAGGCCGCGATGGACCTCCTGCTGGACAAGGTTCGCCTCGTCTTCGGCGAGCAGGACTGGAGCACCTGGGAGTGGAACGCCCGGGAGTACGGCACGGCCGCACCGCGCGTGATTCCGTTCTTCCGGAGCGAGGGGCGTTGGACGCGGCTGAAGGCGCCACGCCACGCCACGCCACGCTCACGTTCATCCGTGAGACAATCCACCAGGCCCGGGCTCACCGGACCAGGGGGAAGCACCCATGGAAAAAGCTCGCGCAGTAATCTGTGTCCTAGCCTTCATCTGCGCTGCAGTGCCGGGAACCGCCCATGCGACGCCCGACCAACCCACAATCATCCAGGCAGACGCCGACACCTCTACGCAGCCCGGCGTGCTCTTCATCAACGGCTCGGGCTTCGGCGCTCAGACGCCGACTGTGATCCTCGGGAGCCTGCAGCTCACGGTCATCTCGCACTCGCCCACCGACATCACCGCGGCGCTTCCGAGCAACACCGCGTCTGCGAGCTATTTACTTTCGGTGACCAATGCCTCCCCACCAAATCGTACTGACACCTTCGCAGTCGCGATTGGCGCCTCAGGTCCCCCGGGGCCACAAGGGCCCGCGGGTCCGGCCGGGGCTCAAGGCCCGCAAGGTCCAGCAGGCCCCACTGGCGCGATGGGGCCGCCCGGTCCGCAGGGTCCAATCGGATTCACGGGACCGGCCGGAGCGATCGGCCCACAAGGACCGATCGGTCTACCTGGAATCGACGGGAAGGATGGATTGCCTGGTCCGGCTGGCCCCGCGGGGCCGATTGGTCCCCAAGGGCCGACTGGGGCAACCGGACCCCAAGGCCCTCAAGGGCCGGCCGGGTTAGCAACTGCGGACGCGCTGTCTCTTGACAGATGGGCTTCAATTGAGGCCTTCCTATCTACGTCAGATTACACTACAATCATGGCATTCGACGTCCCTGCCGGAACTTATCTAGTTCTTGGGCAAGCGATTATTACAAGTTATGCTTTTACCAACAACCAAACTCCGACCGCTGTGGAGTGCCACATCAACACTATTGACAGTCTCTTAGCATACGGCCAAAGTTATTTTTCTTTTTATACAACCATCAATATCTCTGGTGTCGCAGTGCTCCCCTTGCCTGCCACCATATCTTTGGAATGCCGTTCGTCATCACTCAATATGACCGGGAAATATCCGCAATTAACGGTGATTCCTTTGGCGTCGGTAACGTTCCATTAGCTCCGCGGGATACTGCCTCCAGTGGCCTTCCTCCGCCGGGTGGCCGCGCTCGTCCCACACCCAGGGCCAACCCGCGTCCGCTACTTCGAGGTCTTCGTCCCCAACGCCCGGCTGCGTCCCCGCGTCGTGCCGGCGCATCCTCCCCTTGCGGCGCCCACCGAGGCAGCTTCCTGCCCCGTGGCGCCGGAGCCTGTCCGGCCCCCGACGGCCCCGCCACCCCATCCCCTGGGCCGAGCTCCTCAAGCGGACGTTCCAGACCGACGTCCTCGCCTGCCCTCGCTGCGGGGGCACCCGCCGCGTCGTGGCCGTCGTCCTCCGTTCCTCGACGGCCCAGGCCATCCTCGAGCACGTGCGGCTCCCCTCCAGGCCGCTTCCCCTCGCCCCGGCCACCTCCCCGCCCCAGCTCGGCCTCTGGTGAGTGCCGTCCGACGTTCGAGACTCGCCCCGGCCTGACCACGGCCCCGGGACTGCTCTACCCTCGGCAGCGGTGAGCACCCACGCCGAGCGCCTCCTGGTCCCGTCGCCCTCCCCCTCGCTGGCTGAAGCGAGACGCCCCACCTGGTCCGCGGCCCGAAAGCCCGGTTTGTTCTTCTTGGACTCCCGCTTGTATCCCTCGGCGCCTCCGACCAGGTGCCGATAACACCCAGCGATCACAATACGCATAAGCTGTCCAAGACTTAAGTCCCCGTGTATAGGGCAGTCCCTCTCCTTCTGCATCGACGATTCTCATGGACTTCGAACAAACTCTCGCTCCTTCCGATTCATCTCCTGCATTCGAGGCGTGGCAGGCGCTGTCTTTTTATACCTCCGGGGCGCGCTCCGTGCTCGACGTAGGCTGCAACGTAGGGGATCTTCTAGAGGCGTTGCGCCATCTCGGGGCCTCACGCCTCTACGGGATCGACATCAATCCAGCGGCCACCGAAGCGGCGAAGGTTCGCTTCAGGGATCAGCCTCAGGTCGAGATCCGCCAGGGTTCGGCAGATGAGCTATATCTCCAGGACGGTTCTGTAGACATCTCCTTCTGCCTCGAGGTGCTGGAGCATATACCTAGAGAAATGCGACCGAAGGTAATCCAAGAGGTCCACCGCGTCACAAAGCCGGGTGGACTCTTCGTCCTGAGCGTGCCCCATAACGGCGCGTTTTCCTTTCTCGACCCTGCCAACGCACGCCTGCGCTTCCCCTGGGCCTTCGGCCACGCGTCCCGACTGATGGGCGGGCGAGGTCGAGAGCACGGCTACGAGGGTCAAAAGCATGGCCTTATTTGGCACCACCACTTTGAGCGCAAGGAACTGATCGGGCTTGTCGGTCCTTGGTTCGAGATTCGGGAGGTCCGATGGCGCGGCGCAGCAATAACACCACTCTGTCACTGGCTGCAGTGGCCGTTCTACAGAAAGGCCGCTCCAGACAACTTGATCATGCGAGCATTACGCCGAGTGGAAAGGATGGACATGTCCGTTCAGTGGGGTGAGCGACTTGCTTACGACGTCTGTATGGTCGGTGTGCGCCGAGAGGTTGGTCGCTGATTGTGCGCGGGAACCAATGCATCACCCGTTCAAGGGAGGCCTCCCGGTCATACAGAGGCGCGCCCTTGGGCCGAGCTCCTCAAGCGGACCTTCCAGACCGACATCCTCGCCTGCCCGCCGCGTCGTGGCCGCCGTGCTCCGCTCCTCGACGGCCCAGGCCATCCTTGACCACGTGCGGCTCCCCTCCAGACCGCTTCCCCTTTGCCCCGGCCACCTCCCCGCCCCAGCTCGGCCTTTGGTGAGCGCCATCCGACGTTCGAGACTCGCCCCGGCCTGACCGCGGCGCCGGGACTGCTCTGCTCTCGGCAGCGGTGAGCAACCCACGCCGGGCGTCTCCTGGTCCCGCCGCCGTCCCCCTCCCTGGCTGAAGCGACAACCCCCATCTGGTCCGCGCCTCGAAAACCCGGGTTGTTCTTCCTTGGACTTGGAGGGGCGCCACGGCCGGCGCGGCGACGACGAAAGGGCGATCGACGTCCGAACCATGCGTCGATGCTTGCGCGCGCCTGCCCGGCCCGCATGCCGCGTTCGTGCGACGCCCGCCAGCCGCAACGACTGCATCAATCATTCGCCATGTGCGCCTTCCTCTCGCCTCTTCCCGGGTCTTCATCACCGCCTGGTCATCGCCAGCAAGAAGCCCGCGATGGGATCATCGAACGGCTTAGCGAAGAGTGAGCGCAGGAAGGCTCGCCGATTACTTGCGTCAAACCTTGATTGCGAGCCGCGCGTCCGCATCGATGCGCGAGAGAAACAACGGCAGGCGGTTCTCGCGGAGGAACTCGTCGGTCGCTTGCCGCGATCCCGGCCATGTCGGGCAACCGTAGTCGTCGATGATCAGGATCCCACCGGGAGCGAGGCGTGGAAAAAGATGCACGAGTTCGTGCTTCGTCGACTCGTAGTAATCCGTGTCGAGGCGCAGCAGCGCGATGTGCTCGGGGCACCGCGCCGGAATGGTGTCCTCGACCTTGCCCTCGACGAAGTGGAACCGCTCGCGCGGGTAGCCGCTCGAGTGCACCGTCTCCCGCACGCGCGGCAGCGACGTCAACTCCGCTACGGAACGCGACACGACGCGCTCGCCGCGCGTCTGCGCCGCGAACTGCTTCCGCGCGTGCTCGGAATCGTGCGCGCTCGGTTCCATGTAACGGCATTCGAACGTGTCGTATAGGTACAGCTCGCGGTCATCGACGCCGAGGTGGCGCAGCATGTCGGCCATCGCGAGAACGCTCCCTCCCTGGAAGACGCCGCACTCGACGAGCGCCCCGGGGACGTTGCGACGCACGACATGCTCGACCGCGCGGAGCAGGGAGACCACGCGCTCGACAGGAGTGAGGGTGAAGGGGCGGACCTTGAAGAAGATCTCGCGCTCGGCGGGCGTGAGATCGTACGGCACAAGCCCTTCGCCGCCGGTCCCGCGCAGGGCCACGACCTCGTAGCCGATGGCCCGAATCACGCGGCGGATCATGTTCTTGGCACTCATGGGGGGAGCATAGCCTCCGCCCCAGGCTTTACGATCATCGCGCGCGATCCCACTCTGGTGCCGTTGCCCGACGGCGTGGGTTGCTACGCCATTGGCGCCAGCCGGCGACGCAATAGCGGTGATGCCCTCGACGCGTCTTCTCGGCGACGGCCTCGTTCCGGTGACCAGCGCGCTGCGCATCCACTCCGAGCCGCGTTTCAGGCTCGCTTTTCCGCCCGCGCATCAGCGCGTGTCTTTCCGGGCGGACCAATTCGACCCTCCGAGACTCGCTGGCGGTCTATGAGGAGTTCGCCCAGAGGCTGGCGTAGGGTCCGACTCTGCAGCGCCGGCGGCGAGAGACAGACCTCGTCCTCCCTCCAGTGGCCTTTCTCCGCCGGTGGCCGCGCTCGTCCAGCCCCCCAGGGCCAACCCGCGTCCGCTACACTTCGGGGACGCGGGCCGCGGGGGCCTCGGAGCTCATCGCCCCACGGCGAGAGCGGCTGGTTGCTGGACGACGCGGCCAACGCTTCATCGCTCGCCCGGGCCCTACAGCGATTCACCGAGGATGGGGCGCTCTGTGAGCGTGTGGGTGCCACTGCCCACGAACACGTATCGCGGTGGACGTGGGACGAGGTTGCGCGAAGGACGCTCGGGGTCTATGAGCACATTCCGACAGGGGGCCCGTGGAGCGCGTAACCTTTCTGGTGAACGGATCGCAGGACGGGCTCCTCGGAGTGCGCGCCCGTGCCTTCGCCGAACGGTTGGCGGACAGATACCAGGTAGCGATCGCCTACCGGCTGCCTCGGAAGGTCCGTGCCATCGCCGAGTTTCTCCGCGTGCTTCACCGCACCCAGCCGCACATCGTCTACGTGGCGGACCTGGGGTACTCGGGAGTGATCGCCGCTGCGCTCCACGCCTGGAACGGGCGCCCGCGGCGCGTGGTGGACACCGGAGACGCCATCGCTGCCCTGGCAAAGTCTGTGGGCGGACGGGGCCGAGTCGGGGAACTGCTCACCATGGGCCTCGAGCAGTACGGCCTGCGCAGCGCGGACACGGTCGTGGTGCGCGGGACCTTCCACCGTGAGATCCTCGCCCGCCAGGGGATTTGCGCGGAGGTCGTGCAGGACGGCGTGGACGTCGAGCAGTTTCGCCCCCAGCCGGCGGATCGGCTTCGCGCCGAGTTGGGCCTGGATGGGGTGATCTCCGTGGCCATCATGGGGTCTACCATCTGGAGCAAGCGGCTCAAGTCATGCGTCGGCTGGGAGCTGGTGGAGCTGGTCCGCCTGTTCAAGGACGCGCCCGTGAAGGGGGTCATGATCGGAGACGGGAGCGGCATCCCCTTCCTGCGCGAGCGGTGCCGCCAGTACGGCATCGAGGATCAGATCGTCTTCACCGGCAGGGTGGCCCACGAGTCGCTCCCCGAGTACCTCTGCGCGGTCGACGTCTGCCTATCGACGCAGAGCAACGACCTTGTGGGACAAGTGAGGACTACCGCAAAGCTGCCACAGTACATGGCCACCGGCCGGTACGTGCTCGCCAGCCGCGTGGGTGAGGCCTCCCTGGTCCTCCCGGACGAGATGCTGGTGGACTACGAAGGTGTGATCGACCGCTCGTACCCGGGCCGTCTTGCAGAGCGCCTGCGAGCATTGTTGGCTGACCCGAGCCGGTTGCGCGCGGGCTGCCGCGCTGGTGCCGGTGGCGCGCGAGCGCTTCGCCTACCCGGTCCTGGCAGACCGAGTCCGGGCGCTGCTGCAGGCGCAACCCAGGGCGCGGGGTAACGGGCGCGTTGCTGATGACGGCAGAGGCGCTCACTCGTTGTCATCCTAGCCACGATGGGGGCAAGTTCTTCCGAAGCTCGATGCTTTCAAAACGGACTGGCGGCCTAGGACCCACTCTTCGCGCCCACTCGGCCATCCGCCTGATCCCGCTCCCTAGGTCAACGGTTGGGTTGGAACCAAAAACCTTTCGGACCCGGGAGTGATCGCTGAAGGCGTGCAAGACCTCATTGCGTGCCGGGAGGTGCGTCACCTTCACGGGCGCGTCGAAGGCGGCCGCGACTTCCTTCGCCAAGTCGTTGACGCTGTAGGGAGTGTCTGCGCCGACATTGAACACCTTGTTCATCGCTCCAGGCGTCTGAGCGGCGAGAGCGATGACTGGTGCAACGTCATCGATGTGGGAAAAGGCACGGGTCTGAGTGCCATCACCAAAGATCGTCATCGGAGCACCCTCCATCACTTGGTTCATGAAGATGCCGATGACGTTCCTGTACTTGTCGACGATATTTTGTCGCTCGCCGTAAACGTTGTGGGGCCGAAAAATGACATGGTTGAGACCGAACAGCCGATGTGCTGCCTCCAGATCCAGCTCCACAGCATACTTGGAAATTCCGTAGGGATCCTCCGGCCGCGGCGCTGCTTCCTCACGCAGAGGGAGCTGACCCGCTCCGTAGACTGCGATCGAGGAGGTAAAGACAAAGCAGGATGCTTCGTGCTTTACCGAGTTGTTGATCAGGTTGATGGACGCAACGAGGTTCGTTTCGTAATTGAACCGACGAACGAAGTGAGAGAGCCCTTCCGCGGCGTACGCCGCGAGATGGTAAACGTAGTCGAACCGTCCCGCTGCCCACAGGCTGTCGACGAACGCCGTGTCCCTCAGATCGCCTTGAACAAACGCCGCATGGCCTGGAACGTTGGCTCGGAATCCACCGGACAGATCGTCTACGACGGTGACGTCGAAGCCCAGCCGGAGACAATGCTCCGCAACGTGCGATCCAATGAAACCAGCTCCGCCGGTCACAAGTGCGCGCTTCGCCATGCGAAGCCGTATAAGTCGGGCCTG
This sequence comes from uncultured delta proteobacterium, assembly GCA_963776345.1. Classification (GTDB taxonomy): domain Bacteria; phylum Myxococcota; class Myxococcia; order Myxococcales; family Myxococcaceae; genus RPRB01. The sequence continues at coordinate 138,324 of CAVZMH010000014.1, forward strand.
TCTCTCTGTTCAACTGGCACGGCAGCCAGCCGTGTGATCGTGGGCCTGAAGAACGGCATCGGCGTACGTGCTGCCGAGCTCCTCCGGCGGACCTTCCAGACCGACGTCCCCCCCGCCCTCGCCGCGGGGGCACCCGCCGACTCGTGGCCGTCGTGCTCCGCCCCTCGACGGCCCAGGCCACCCTCGAGCCCGTCCGGTTCGCCTCCCCGCCGCTTCCCCTCGCCCCGGCCACCTCGCCTCCCTCGATCGGCCTCGGGTTGAGTACCGTCCGACGTTTCGAGCCTAGCCCCGGCCTGGAAACGGCCCGGGAACTCCTTTACCCAGCACCTCCTGGCCCCATCGCCCTCCCCCCGCTGGCTGAAGCGACACGCCCCACCTGTTCGGCGGACCGAAAACCCGGTTTGTTCTTCCACTGGAATTTGTCTTCTGGTTCGCCGAGCCGCCTGGCGTCGCGGCCCCTGGAGCGATACCGTGCATTCGAAAGTGGGAGAAACGCAATCCAGCCCGCATCTTGATGGTGGGTTGTCCACGTGAGCGAGTTGCCACAATTAGCCCTTCCCACCCGCTCGGAACTCGGAGCCCCAAGCATGGCTCTCGCGCAGTCGCAACGCCAGGCCATTTGGCAGCGTTTTCCAGGCCCCTCTGCACTTCCGGCGCTGGACTTCCAATAAGTAGTTGTCCTTCCTCGATCCGCGCCAGCATGTCCCGCTAGCAACCATGAAGCGTCCGTTATCTGATTTTCGGAGACACAGCCAAGCGTTCGCTACGAGCGGTCGCTCGGCGCCTGCCACGAGGTGCGAAGCTGGTTATCCTTGACCAGATAGCCAACGATCTAGGCGAGTGGACGGCGCTGGCACGGATCGCTCCAAGCTGTCAGATTCACTCGCTGCGGGCAGTCGGCGAATACGGAATTGTAGAGGGTCCGGCGACTGACGCTGTTATTCTGGCTGAGTACGCTAGACGCGGCCACTGGGCCAAGCGCACAAATAATCTGATCAGAGAGTTCTTCGCAGGACGAGAAGGCTGTTACGTCGATGTTGGCGCAAACATTGGCCTGACGACGCTTCCCATCGCCCAAAACAGAAATGTCCATTGCATTGCGATCGAAGCCGATCCGACAAATTACTCCCATCTCGAGGCCAACGTCGCAAGCCAATTGCCCCCATGGCAATGTAGCTCTTCACAAGATAGCTGTCTTCTCACACGCGACGCCCCTCCAGTTTGAGCTCTCGCCAAACAACTCAGGCGATCATCGGCTGCGGACGCGAGCGAACCCGCGTCCGGGTCCCGATCGCGAGGAGCGCTGGAGAACCATCGAGGTTAGAGGCATGGCATTGGACGACATCGTCCCAGCGCATTCCATTACCCCCTTGGCGGTAAAGATAGACACGCAAGGAGCGGAGCCGTTTGTTGTTATGGGTGGTCCTCGCACGCTCGGCCAAGCCTCGCTCTTGGTAGTCGAATGGGCGCCCTACTGGCTCGCTCGACTCGGCGGAGATCCGGGGATCGTCACCACCTTTTTAGAGCGTTCGTTTACAGGGCTGGCGGTGGCGGAAGGCGAAAGCGGGTCCATCCCGCCTGCGGAGCCCGCTCGTCTTGTTACCGAACGCCTTCTGGAGATGGTTCGAAACTATATCGATGATCCCATGAAGTACGTCGACGTAATTGCCTATCGCTAACGGCACTCTCGTCTATTTTCTTGGCGGCACCAACTTCTAGTTTATGTTTCTTCTGAGAAATGATCGAAAGCACGCTCTTTTTTTGCCCAGTTTCCTTTCTTTCGCCATCGGCTGGCCTAGAGCGTCGAGCCGAGTTGATGTTCGACTACCTCCTTGATCGGTCCCGACATCTCGCAGTCGTCTTGACTAACACTACACCACTAGCGGCACGCGGCATCGAGGAGAGACTCGGACCCAAGGGCTCGGTGACCGTTCTTGAAGCGAACCGAGGACGCCGCTCAAGGCTTCGCCGAAATGTCTTGCGAGCCTTTCATCATCTGGTCCGTGGCCGACTATCTCCGTTTGATTCAGAGGTCTTCTTGCCTCTCTCCCTTCGTCGCGGCTTCGGAAGCGTCGCCCGCTCCGTTTCTCCGACGTTGACAGTGATTACGCATATTTTGTATTCAGGGTTAATTTCAGAACTACCATCGCAGTCGGCATCGATCCTGGATCCAAATGACATTTACCAGCGCATTCATAGGGCATACGCCGACCGCACACCTCTCAAGGAAGCGTTTAGGGCATTGCGGTTTGGGTATCGAGAGGGCGAGGGGCTCGGTGACTCGGAGCGTAGGGTTCTCAGCCGTTACAATGGCGTCTTGGCGATTTCCCGCACCGACGAACGCATCTACCGGTCGGCCGGCCTCAGTGCCGAGCAGGTCGGAGTTCTCGAGACGTGTGTCCGTGCCATTGCTCCCGCCCCATCGGCGAGCATCGGAAATAAGGATATAGATCTACTCTTCGTCGGCGCTAGATTTCCCGGCACCGAAATGGGCTTGGCATTTCTCATTCGCGACGTCATGTCCCGTCTCCACGGGCCACTGCGACTTGCCGTGGTGGGCGGAATTGGCGCGGCACTTGCTGACCATGCGGAATACGTTCCGGCATGGCACAAGATCGAAGCTCTAGGGATCGTGAAGGACGTTGAGCCCTTCTACTCTCGTAGCAAGATCGTGGTGATCCCTATTCCGGTCGGCACCGGAACCAGCGTAAAGACACAAGAGGCGTTTAGCCGCGGAGCGTGTGTCGTTGCGACGACTGCGGGCGCGCGCATCGATGGCGTCGTTAGTGAGGTGAATTGCTGCGTCCGAGATGAACCCGCTGACTTTGCGCGGGCTATCGAGGAGCTACTTGAGAGCCCGAAGCGCCGCACGGAACTAGGGGCAGCCGCTCTCGCAACCGCTCGTCGACTTTATTCACAAGAATCTGTCTATTCCTACTTGGACAACTTCATTTCGAGGGTGACCGGCATCACGGTATGTTCGGTGACACCCTAAGAGCGGGTCGGGACGAGCAAGTGGGGAGTCGTGGGGCTCTCGGACCGTTCGAGGCGACCGACGCGCGTGCCCGCGGTGCAAACGGCTAGGCACTTCGCCTTGAGAGGTCCTGGCGGCAGTGCTACCCTCCGACGTAGGTGTTTGCTGTACAACCGGTATCGACGCACAAGGTCCGAGCAAAACAAAGAACGGAAGTCGCATAGTGAGCAACTTATTCCTGAAAGGATTAGCGTGAGCACCGCCAGTCTCCGGGGATCGACTTCTTCGCTTGCAGTGACACGAATGCTCGTGAATCCGCTAGTTCGTAGCATGAAGGAGTGGATCCGCCCGAAGCTGCGTTCGCTCGGCGTGGATGTCATCGCTTTTGGCCCCAGCACAAGCGTGATAGCAAGGCGTATTCGCCTTTTGCGCCATCATAAGATTCAACTGGTGCTCGATATAGGCGCCAATGAGGGGCAGTATGGGGCGGCCCTGCGAGAGGCTGGCTTCGAGGGCCTGCTCATTTCCTTTGAGCCCTTGGCCGAAGCCTTTGCGCGTCTCCAAAAGCGAGCATCAGGTGATTCCCGCTGGAGTTGCGTTAACCTGGCAATTGCTGACACATCAGGAACGATGCGCTTCAATGTGGACGGGGCAGATGGGCAGTGCAGTTCGTTCCTCAGGATGGTCCGAGCGTTTGAACAGGACCTCGAGGTGCCTCACCGGCACCACTCGGTGAGAGACGTGAATACGCTCACTCTCGACGAGGCCATGGTGCGCTTCGTTCCGCCGGAGATTAGGCCGTTTGTAAAGATGGACGTACAGGGCTTTGAGGGCCGGATTATCGCTGCAGCCACTAGTTCGCTGGAACGCATCGCGGGCTTCCAATTGGAGCTCTCGCTATTGCCACTCTACGAAGACGAGATATTGCTCCCAGAGATGGCGAGCAGTTTGGCTGAGAAAGGATACGCGTTTGAATCCATCGAGCCTGGAAACACGGATCTCGCTACGGGTCGACTTTTGCAGGCTGACTGTTTGTTCTTCAGACGGTAGAGACTGATGCCCAACGGCTGAGGGGCCTCCTGCATGTTGACACTTTGCCGGTGCCAACCGGAATCGGCAGAGGCACGACCTTCGTCCTCGTATCGGATGGCTCCACGTCTTCCACGAAGCCCGGCGCTTCGAGGGAAAGGCACGTTGCGAGGGACGCAGGGCCCCAACCAGGGCGATCTGAGCGGACCGCGAGGGATGCGGTATCACCTCGAGGCCTTCGCCCCCACGTACAGGTGCGTCCTGGCGTCGTGCCGGCGCCTCCTCCCCTGGGGCGACGACCGAGGCGGCTTCCTGCCCCGTGGCGCCGGGGCGTGTCGGCGAATGAGCGAGCGCCTCAGCACCCGCGGTAGAGTCGTTCCATCGGGTCAGCTCCAACCGCTGCTGGACGCGATGCACAGCGAGCGATCCCTTGTTCTCAACGGAGGAATCGGGTGACGGTCGAGCAAGCGCTCTGGGTTGCGGTGGCCACGCTGAGCGCCGTGAACATCTTGTTCGCCTTGCGTGGCCGAGGCGCAAAGACCTGGCTCCTTAGACGTCTGCGGCTAGTACCGGAAACTCCTCCGATCGAAGACGACTCGCAGCACCCGGAGCGCCTGGCGGTTCTTCCTTACTGCGTGGGCCGGGGGATCGACGTCGGTTGTGGTTACCGCAAGACCACGCCGGAATGCATCGGGGTGGACATCGTCCCCCGAGGCGAGCCTGGACGTGCCGGTTGCGTCGCTGGTCGCCCGAGCGCCGCAGATGTCTGCGCCTCGGGAGACGCTCTCACGATGTTCCGGGACGGGGAGCTGGATTTCGTGGTCGCCCGGCACAACCTCGAGCACTACGTCGATCCCGTCAAAGCACTCCAGGAATGGAAGCGGGTACTTCGACCAGGAGGTTCACTCGCCGTGCTTGTGCCCGACGAACGCGCCCTGAACACGATTGCACTGGACCCGACCCACAAACACGTCTTCACCCCCGAGAGCTTGACTCGCATGGTCAACCTCATCGGCGGACTTCGGATAGTCAAGGTCGAGACCGTCGTGTCCGATTGGTCATTCCTCTGTGTTTGCGAGCGAGAGGACGGGTAGAGGGCGTTGCGCCTCGCGCTGTTCGTCCGGGCGACCTCCTGGAGCCTGGTCGGGGTGATCCTGAGCACGCTGCTCGGGCTCTTCGTCACCTCGCGGGTGATCCACACGCTCGGAAGTGAGAGCTGGGGAGCCTGGGCGATGTGCCTTCAGATCGTTGCCTATCTGTCCTTGGCCGAGCTGGGAGTCCTTAGCCTCGTCCCCAGGGACCTGGCCGCAGCGAGGGGAATGGCGAGACCGCCCGAGGACCTGGCCGCGCTTCTGGCATCGGCGACCCGAAGTGCCATCCTCCAAGCGGCGCTAGCGGCCCTGGCGTTCGATGCGTGGCTGCTGTGGGCGCGCCCTGCCTGGATTCCCCCGGTTGCGGTGTTGCCTCTGGCCATCGCCGGCAACGCCTCGGCGCTGTCGATGCCGCTCCGGGTCCCGGCTCAGGCATTGGCGGCCCATTTCGACGTGGATTTCGTCGCCCTCCTCGGGTCGGGAACCACGCTGTTCAACGCCATGGCCTCGCTCCTGGTGGTCCTCGCGGGAGGTGGCCTGTCTGGCCTGGCAATCGTGTGGGGAGCAACGCAGCTCGGGGCCGGAGTCGCCGGTCTTGCACGGCTGCGGCGCCTCTCGCCGGTCCTGGTTCCCTCGTGGTCTGCCATCCGGAAGGCACGGAGTGCCGTGTCGAGTCGGAACGGGTGGCTGTTGATCGGGCAGATCTGCCACGTCGTCCTCAACGCGACCGACACCCTCTTGATCGGTCGAGCCCTGGGGGCTGCGCAGGTGGCCACTTACACCTGCACCGACCAGGCTCTCACCGTCGCCGCCTCGCTTCCCGGGTCCGCCTCGCAGGCGGCAGGGCCGTTCCTGGCCGAAGCCTCGTCCCGTGACCCCGCGCGCGGAGGGCGAGCCGCGGTTGGTCTTCTGGTCCTGGTTCTCTGCATTTCGGGCTGGATTGCCGCCTCCGTTGTTGCCGCCAACGCAGCTTTCGTGAAGCTATGGGTCGGCCCTGCCCAGTACGGTGGATTGGCGCTGACCGTCGCCCTCGCGGTTGCGTTTGTCGTCGCCCAGTTGAGTGGAGCTCTCGTCCAGATTGTCTTCTACCTTGGGGACGTCCGGACTGGCACCCTGACGGGGGTGGCAAGTAGCGCGTTATTCCTGGTGCTCTGCCAGCTGCTGCTTCCGCGAGTGGGAAGCGTGGCCGCTCCGGCTTCGCTGGCAGCGAGCGTCGCATTGACGGCGGTGCCCTTCCTGCTCGCGTCGACCTGGACGCGCACCCGTGGCTTCGAAGGACGCGCGGCAGTCCTGCTGGGCTGGGCCGTACGCTTCCTCGTGCTTCTGGGCCTGTCTTCAGTCATCGGTGCGCACTGGTCAAGCCGCAGCCTCTGGGACTTTCTCGTTGCGGTCGCTCTCGCCACCCTCGCCAGCGCCGTGCTCTTTGGCGGTTACCTCTATCGTGAGCCCTTGCGATCTTTGGTTCTCGCGAGGCTGGTGGAGAGAGGCTCGAGTCGCTGGCTGGGCCCGGCGCTTCTCAAGTTGGAGTGGCCTGCACTCCTTCTTCACCGGGTCCTTTGATCGCTCGACCCGAGATCTCCGCCATCGTCGACGGACCAAAGGCTCTCCGGTCGCTCGCCCGAGTGAGCGGCGTGCCACGAGAGCAGCCTCTTCGGACGGCCAGAGGTGCACCAGAAGCAGGGTCGGACATCCGCCGGGGCAAGCCAGACCTCTGAGAGCAAGGCACGAGCGGCTTTGTCGCCATCCGTGTCGCGGTAGGTCACCTCGTGAATCGCCAGCATGCCGATCAGACAGGCTGCGCTCAAGGCCGCGGCAATGCCGCGTCCGTGGCTCAGGGAGGCGCCAGAAGCCGACGTACAGAGAAAGGCTCAACACCGCGAGCACGAAGAGCAGACCGGAGAAGGGGTTGACGAGACCCAGGAAGACCGGCCACGGACGGGACGAGATCGCCCGCCCTGGCGAGCGGAAGCACCAGCCCGAAGAGCGCTTCCGAGACGTTGTCCGGGACGTAGTTGACGAGGGTGATGAGCCCGGTGGTCAGGATCGAGCTCGCGAGAAGACCGCGGGAGAGACCGAGGACGACCGGACTCGACGCCGCGCTGCAAGAAGAGCGCGCTCGGGAAGGAGCATGAACGGGACGAGCCCGGTCATGTGCCGCGGTCCCGTCGTCCAACCCCAGGATTCGTAGCTGAAGCTCGCAGTGAAGTAGAGGTACCCCAGAATCAGCAAGACGGTGAAGACCGTGATCGCGGCCAGCTCGGGTGCTTCGCCGCGTGCACGCCACATCCGGCGAAGGCCCAGGACGCCGAGCAGCAAGCCTGGCGACAGCACGAAGAGCCCACGTAGCGGCGAGAAGAGCGACAGGAAGAAGGCGCGTGGGTCGGGCGTGCGGATTCCGAGGAATCCGCCGAGATGCCACGGCTGGTACGCAGCGTCCGCAAGGTGCCGGTAACCCGTTTCGAGCGGTCCGCCGAAGCACTCCGTGTGGTACGCAGCGAGAAGCGCCAGTGGCACCACCGAACCTGCCGCGAAGAGCGCCAGCGCCAGGGCACGGCGCCTCGTGTGTGTACTTCCGTGCCAGCAGGACGTAGACGCCAAGGAGCCCGGCCCCCATCGCTGTCGTGTACTCCGCGACCACGGCCAGCGCAGCGACGAAACCCGAGAGCACGAGCCAGCCGTCGCTTGGTCCTCTCGCGAGACCAACGCCAGACGAGGAAGAAGGCGACGAAGAGCAAAGTCGCAGACGTCTGATGGCTGAGGAACTGGAGCGAGTAGCTGAACGCCAGCGTGCCCAGCGCGTAGAACACCACGACGAGGTCGGCGACATCACGACTCGTGTACGTGACGAGTAGCCGGAAACAGCAGGAGCAGCGAGCCGAGTGTCGGAAGAACCGTGAGGAAAAACCGGGAGAAGAAGACCAGCGGGATCTCCGGAACGCTCCCGATGCGTCCGCCGGCGAGGGTGCGCAAGAACCCAGTACACCGGCGCCGCGGCGTACGAGAGGAGAGGCGCCTTCGAGGGGTAGTAACGGCCCGCACGGACCGAGAGGTCTCCGATTGGCCCATACACCCGCATTGCACGGTTGAGACTCGGTTCACCGAAGTCGATCAGCGCCCGTGCTTGCATGAGGCGGCTGAGCTCGTTCGGGCTCCGCAGCCCAGGGTGGTACGGGAACGCGAGCAGGTAGGTGGCCGCGACGGTGCCGTAGACGAGTCGACGGCGGGTACGGTCAGTCAGAGGGCGTCGACCCCACGCTCGCCCGTGCGGATGCGGATGACCTCGTCCACGGGAAGAACGAAGATCTTGCCGTCCCCGATCTTCCCGGACTTCGCCGCACGCTCGATCGCCTCCACCACTCGCGGGGCTTGGTCGTCGTCGACGACGATCTCGATCTTCACCTTGGGCAGAAAGTCGACGACGTATTCAGCACCCTTGTAGAGTTCGGTGTGCCCGCGCTGACGGCCGAAGCCCTTCACCTCGACGGCAGTCAGGCCGTGCACGCCGACCTCCGCAAGAGCGTCCTTGACCTCGTCGAGCTTGAAGGGCTTGATGATCGCTTCAATCTTCTTCATCCGATGGCTCCCAGGGACTGCTACGTCGCTCGGGCGACCGCCAGCAGGCTGAGCCCGATGGGAAGCTTCCACATCGCCTCGGCCCGCGCCAGAATCGGTGCGATCCGGTCGTAGAGGCGCAGCTGGAGCGCAGGCAGGACGCGCCTTTTCAGGATCTTGCCGTTCAGGTACCAGCCCGCGATTCCGACGAGGTTGAGCCACTCGATGCGTTCGAGCTGGAAGCCGTTGGCCTCGACGACCCTCCGAAGGGCCTCCGGCGTGTAACGCCGGTGGTGCCCCACGGCTTCGTCGAGGCTACCGAAGAGTCGCGGAAGCGCCGGCACGAGCAGGACGAGTCGGCCGTCCCACTGGGAGCACAGACCGGAACCGACGAACGGCTTCGGCGTCGTCGGCAATGTGCTCGAGGACGTTGCTGAGGAAGACCGTGTCGAGGTTCTCGCGAGCGAGCGCTGACCAGTCGGTACGCTCGACAGGGGAGTGTACCGGTTGAACCACCGGTGACCCACGGAAGAGGTTGAACAGGCGCTGTGCGTAGTACGGGTCCGCCTCGAGTGCGATGACATGCTCCCGACCGTCGGCGATCTGCTTGGTCATCGTTCCGATCCCCGCGCCGACCTCGAGCACCCGGCGACCGAGGTGCGGCCGGAGCTTTGCCCCCAGCCAGGCGTTGTAGTGGGGCGCAGACTCGAGCCTCTCGAGCGTGTTGTAGCCCTCGTGCTCGTTGTCGGCGTCGTTGGCCAGGAAGGCGTACCTGAAGAACGTCGCAACGACGTCGCTTGCGTCGCCCAAGCTGCCGGCCGCGCCAGCTTCCCCTCGATCGGAACCTCCGCGAAGCGAAAGCTCTGAGCGGCCAGCTTCACGAGGATCTCGGCACTCACCCCAGGACCGATGGAGACGAGGTTCAGGCTCTTGAGCGCGTCGGTCCGGATGGCCTGAACGGTCGCGAGCGGGTTCTGGAGCGGGAGCTCTGAAAGCTCCCGGGCGAGTCGATTCAGGAGTGGATGCTCACCTCCACCGCTGCCCGACGACGACGTCCGCCCGGTCCGCGAGGACAGGCTCACAGAGCGCAGGAAGTTGGGTGCACTGCTCCGGATGACCCCGGTTCGAGCAGGACCGTGCAAGCGGCCTGCAACCTCGCTCACGCCCTGTCGGACGGCGACTCCCCGACCACCCTCGGATGCGATCCTCCGAATACCGGCGGGAAGCCTGATGGTCCCCGCCCCGGAGACGACCACGTTTGCCCCGGCCTCGACGGCGGCGGCGGCGGTCATCGCGGCAGCGTCCGCGGATGCCTGCTCGAATGGGATGAGGACGGAAAATCCTTCGACCACGGCTCCGCTGTACCACACGCGCCGGGCCGGCCCGGCGGGAAGCTCGGCCCGAATTGACCGATTTGCGGCGTCGAGGCACTCTCGGAGATCGGTCCGGAGCCTCGAAGTCGCGCCGCCCTCAAGGAGTTCGAGTGAATCTCAGTTCGGGTTCGTCCGGAATCGACCTGCAGGCGATCTGGCACGTCGCGGTGCGCCGCCGCTGGGTCATCCTCGCAACAGCCGTGACGCTGTTCAGTGCAGTCGCCCTCCACACGCTGCGGCAGCCGAAGGTCTACGGAGCAACGACGTCGATCGTGATCGACGCATCGGCCCCGAGGGTCCTCGACGCTCAAGTGGCCGATGTCTCCGAGTCGGGCGTCAGGCGGCTACTGGTACAGCAAGGAGTACACCGAGACGCAGACGAGGATCATCACCAGCCGGGCGGTCTCCGAGCGCGCGGTGGAGAAGCTCGGGCTTCAAAACGATGCAGCCTTCCTGGGCGTTGCCTCCATTCAGGACCCCAAGGCTCGCGAAGCCGCCATGCGCTCTGCCGATGCGGCGGGGCTTCTCCAGAGCAAGGTCACCGTCATTCCCGTCAAGGACACTCGGATCGTGAATGTCCGGGTCGAGGATCTCGACCCGAAGCGGGCAGCGCTGCTCGCGAACGAGGTCGCGGAAGCTTACATCGCCGAGAACCCTGGCGCTCCGGTTGCGAATCTCGGAATCAGCAAATCGATGGCTCGAAGACCGGCTCGCCGAGCTCGAGCAGCGAACGAAGCACAGCGAGATCGCCGTCTACGACTTCAAGAAGGATGCTGACATGCTCACCACCTCTCTCGAGGACCGGGCGAGCATCGTGTCTCAGCGCCTGACCAGCGTTCAACGGTGCGCTGACCGAGATCCAGACGAAGGTCGCTGGCCTCAAGGCGCGCGTGGAGGCGATTGACACCCTTCGTCGTTCAGCCGACCCCACCAGGGACCCGGCGTGGGCGGACGTGCTTGCGGCCAGCGCAGGTCCCGGACCATTGACAGCGCTCAAGTCACGCTTCTTGCAGGAAAAGGCGGACTGCGCGGCGCTCGCGGAACGCTACCTTCCCGATCACCCCAAGCTCGCCGCCTGCCTCCAGAAGGTCGGTGAAGCACGCAGCGACCTCATTCACGAGCTCGAGAACGTGGTGAAGGGGGCACAGCTCGAGCTCACCGAGGCTCTTGCCAGAGAGCGGAATCTGCAGAGTCTGCTCGACGCCACGAAGGCCGAGGCATTCGAGGTGAACAAGCGACAGATCGAGTTCGAACGGCTGAAGCGGGAGGCCGACAACAACCAACGTCTCTACGACATGGTCCTCAAGCGATTGAAGGACACCGAGCTGTCAGGAATGCTTCGAACGAGCAACGCCCGTGTGCTCGACGCCGCGCGTCCGAACCCCAGCCCGCTGCGACCCAACGTCCGGAACAACCTCATGCTCGGCCTGCTGCTGGGTCTCCTTGGAGGGCTCGGCCTCGCCTTCGGGCTCGAGCAGCTCGATACCACGGTCAAGTCTCAGGCAGACCTCGAAGAGAAGGTCGGAGTCGCGTTCCTCGGTGTACTGCCTCACATCGCGCCGGAGAAGGATGCGCCCGCTGACGACCTCGATCTGTACGTCTTCCGTCATCCCAAGTCGACGGTTGCCGAGGCGTGCCGAGCCGTTCGAACGAATCTCCTCTTCATGTCGCCAGACAGGCCTCTGAGGACGATCCTCGTCACCTCGAGCGGACCGCGGGAAGGCAAGAGCACCACAGCGATTGCGACCGCGCTCGCCATGGCCCAGAGCGGCGGTCGTGTCCTCCTCGTTGATACCGACATGCGACGGCCCCGGCTTCACCGGGCGCTCGGTGTGCCGAATGACAAGGGGGTCAGCTCCGTTCTCGTCGGAGATGCGAAGCTCGAGGATGTGATCAAGAGCACCGAAGTGCCGGGGTTGTTTCTGATCCCGAGCGGGCCAATCCCGCCCAACCCCGCCGAGCTCTTCCATACGAAAGCGTTCCGGGAGTTTGTCGAGACCGTTGAGAGTCGATTCGATCGCGTCATCTTCGACAGCCCGCCGGTCAATGCCGTGGCCGACTCCGCTGTTCTCGCGACCCAGGTCGATGGGACGCTCCTCGTGGTTCGCACGGATGCAACGCACAAGGCCATGGCCCGTCGTGCGTCTGAGAGTCCTCACGCGACGTCAAAGCCAAGGTCCTTGGCGCTGTGCTCAACGACGTCGAGCTGCGAGACAAGAAGTACGGCTCGCTCTACGCGGCTTACGCGGCGGAGTACCTCGAGTCGCGCGAGGGCGCCTGAGCGCTGACATGCGCGTCCTGCAGCTCGGCAAGTACTACGAGCCCTATGTCGGCGGAATCGAGACTCATCTCGGTCTCCTCGCCGAGGGGCTCGTCTCGAGAGGAGTGGAGGTCGAGGTCCTGGTCCACAACCATGGGCGAAGGACGGTTCGCCATGCTGTCCGGGGCGTTCCCGTCACTCGGGTGGGCGCGCTGGCCCGCCTGATGTCCACCGAGCTTTCGCCTCGGCTGGTGACGGAGCTGTCGCGTTCCTACGACATCCTGCATCTGCACACGCCGCATCCGATGGGGATGCTCGCTTATCTCGGCGGCACGGAAACCTCGCCACACCCTGGTGGTCACCCACCATAGCGACATCGTGAGACAGGCACGGGTAGGTGCCATCCTCAGGCCACTCTTCAAGGAAGTGATGTCGCGAGCCGACGCTGTCATCGCCACGTCAACGGCCTATCTCGAAAGCTCGCAGGAACTCGGGCCCGTCAGGGACAAGGTCCAGGTGATTCCTTACGGGATCGACCTGACGCGCTTTTCACCTGCGCTTCGCGAGTCCAGAGACGCTCGTACGCTTCGGGCGCAGTTCGGAGAGCGCCTGATCCTGGCTGCGGGGAGGCTCATCTATTACAAGGGGTTCGAAGTCCTGCTCGATGCGCTGCGTCGGATCAGAGGACACCTTCTCCTGGTTGGAGATGGACCGCTGCGTGCCGCGCTCGAGAACAAGGCCCAGCGACTGGGTGTGAAGGACCGCGTGACATTCCTCGGCTCGATCCCCAACGGGCAGATGGGTGCCTTCTACGGTGCAGCAAGCGTGTTCGCGCTCCCGTCGACAGCGAGGAGTGAGGCTTTCGGTATCGTCCAGATCGAAGCGCTTGCGTCCGGATTGCCAGTCGTCAACACCGCGCTCGCATCGGGCGTTCCGTACGTGAGCGTCAACGAGCAAACGGGCCTGACGGTGGAGCCGAATGATCCTGACCAGCTCGCTCGAGCCCTGAACCGTCTCCTCGACGATCCAGGCCTCGCATCGCGGCTCGGGGCGGCGGCGCGCGAGCGCGCCCTGGCCTTGTTCACGTCGGAGCGGATGGTGGAGGAGACCTGGCGCCTCTACCGCAACCTCCGAGAGCCGATGAGACGGACGCTCACATGGGCTTGATCCTCTGTATTGCCGGCTGCATCTCGGTGGGGGTTCTGATCAGACGCAGCTTGGGCGACGGCCTTGGACTCCTGCTCGCGATCGGAAGCGTCTACGGCATCGCTCGTTGCGTGATCTTCGACGGATTCACGCATTTTCTCTTCGACGCCTCTCGTCCTTGGCGCGTACGCAGGCGGGGTCCGGCGGATTCGCGAGACGAGGAGCGACGAGCGCACAGGTTTGCGCTCGTGGTTGCTGACGCTCGGAGTGCTTCCGGTCCTTCTCATCTTGGTCAGCCCTTTCCTCGACGCGCAGCCAGTGCTGGTTCAGTTGCTGGGCCTGCGACCCGCTCTGTTCTTCCTTCCGCTCCTGTTGCTTGGCGCCTCTGCGACTGCGCGCGACTGGACCCGGCTCGCAACCTGGGCGGCGTTTGTCGCCATCGGTTCCGCCGTGATTGCAGGCGCAGAATACTACCTGGGAGTTGACCAGTTCTTTCCGAGGAACGACGCGTCAAGGATCATTTATCTCTCCCAGGATGTCGGGGCCTCGGGGGATTTCCGGATCCCGGCAACGTTCAGCTCGGCGCACGCCTACGGGGGAACGATGGTCGGCCTTCTGCCGCTGCTGGTCCTGCTGGTCGAAACCGGGAGCTGGAGGCGCAAGCTAGGAATCGTCGCGCTCGCGGCCGCCGTGCTCGGAGTTTTTGCCTGCGCTGCTCGACTTCCAGTGATTGGACTCGGAGTCTTGGTGGTCGCCATCGGCCTGCGCGGGCTGAAGCGCCCCGGTGTTCGGGCCGCCGTGGTACTCGCTGGCCTTGTCGTGGGGGTCATCGTCCCACGCGAAAGCCGGTTCCAGAGGTTCGAGACGCTCTCGGATGCGGACTACGTAGAGACCAGAGCGGCAGGGAGCGTCAACGTCGGCCTCCTCGAGACCGTGGCCGAATATCCATTGGGTCGTGGGCTCGGGTCGGCATTCGGAACATCGATTCCGTACTTCTTGGCCGACGTGGCCAAGCCGCAGGTCGGAATGGAGAATGAATACGCACGGATCGCCGTCGAGCAAGGCCTTGTGGGGGTCTTGCTCTGGATGAGTTTTGCAGGCTGGTGTTCTCTTTAGAAACCCGCTTCGCTTACGGCGATTCGGCGGGACAGTGGATCTCGGCATGTGGAGTATCTGCGCATTCACATGGGCCACGGGCTTCATCGGTACGGGATTCCTCGCTTCCATCCCAGGCACGCTCGTGCTCTTCCTCTTCATGGGAGGACTCCTCGCGTCGGACGACCGCGGCAGGGTTCGAGAGCTCGAGCCGGTGCGGCGCACCGTTGCGCACCATGGCTCTCCAATGAGGCCCCGATCCGTTCACCAGAAAGGTCACGCGCTCCATGGGGCCCCCGCCTGAACTTGCTCGTAGACCCGGAGCGTCCTTCGCGCAACCTCGTCCCACGTCCACCGCGCAGCGTGTTCGCGGGCGGTGGCGCCCATTCGCTCGGAGAGCGCCGCATCGTCGGTGAATCGCTGCAGGGCCTCGGCGAGCGGTGCGGCGTTGGCCGCGTCGTCCAGCAGCCAGCCGCTCTCGCCGTGGGCGATGAGCTCCGAGGCGCCCGCGGCCCGCGTGGTGATCACCGGCAGCGCCGAGGCCATCGCTTCCGAGATCACCATCCCGAACGCATCGTACGGCGTGGGAAAGACGAACATGTCCGCCGCCGCGTAAGCGCGCTCCACCTGGTCCGTCGCCGGCCGGAAGCGGACGTGGGCGCCCACTCCCAGCTGATCTGCGAGCCGGCGAAGCGAGGACGGGTCGCTCCGGGACACCAGCACCAGCTTCAGCCCGCGCACGCGCGCCAGCGCCTCGAGCGCCAGCCGCGCTCCTTTGCGCAGGTCTCCCACGAAGAGCGCCACGCGGTCGGACTCGACCAGCGACCACTCCCGGCGGACCGCGTCCCGGGCCTCGGCCCGGCGGGCTGGCGAGAAGCGCTCCGAGTCCACCCCGTGGTAGATCACCTCGGTTGGCCCGGTGCGGCTGGTAGAGGTGCTCCAGCTCGTCCTTGAGCTTCTGCGAGATGGCGATCACCGCGGCGCGGCTCGAGGCGCGGTAGAGGCGATGCTCGAGCGGGGTCACCGCGCTCTCGAAGATGCGCTGGCGCAGCTCGGGCGTACCGGCCACGGCGCGCTGCGCGCGAAACCAGGCGCGGTTGCAGATGTGCGCGGTGATCACGTTGGCGTGGGAGGTGACCAGGCCCTGCGCGTGGACGATGTCGAACTCTGCGCCGCGGCCGAGGCGCACGCTGCATGCGCCCAGGAAGCTCAGCACGGTGGTGAGCGCGGTGGTCCGGACCGCGGGGACATGGTGGAAGGTGATGCCCTCGGCCCCGTCGGCGTCGAACCGGTTGGTGAAGACGTGGACGTCGTGGCTGGCGCGAAACCGCTCGGCCAGCTCCACCACGTAGCGGCTATGCCCGAAGGTGCGGTTGTACTCGTGGACCACCAACGCGATTCGCATGGCTGTCTACGAAGGGCTGCCCGCCGCGGTCCGCAACAGGATGAGCGAGGTGGTTCATCCGGGTCTGTGGATCGCACAGCTCCCTGGCTCGTGCGGGCCCCGCCTGCCCGAGCGCCGCGCGCAGCCCGCCGTCCTGCACCAGGCGCTGCAGCGCGGCCGCCAGCGGGGCCGGCTCGGGAGGACAGAGCATCCCGCAGCGGTCGGTGACGATCTCCAGCGCGCCGCCCATGGCAGTGCTCACCACCGGCAGCCCCGCGGCCAGCCCCTCCACGAAGGTGATGCCGAACGGCTCTGGGCCGGTGTTGGGTTGGCAGTGAATGTCCGCCGCCGCGAGCAGCCGCGCCACGTCCTTGCGCTGGCCCACGAACTTCACCCGGTCTTGCAGGCCGAGGTCTTCGGCCTTGTGGCGCAGTTGCTGGGCGTACACCTCCTCTGACGGCCGCTGCGCCCCGCCGATCATCCAGCACTTCCAGCCAGTGTCCGGCAGCCGCGCCAGGGCCTCCAGGTGCAACGCGTGCCCCTTGAAAGGCTCCATCCGGCTCGGTTGGGCGATGACCACCTCGTCGGCGGCCGTGTCCAGCTCGCGCCGCAACGCCGCGCGCTCCTCCCCGCCCAGGGAGGCGGGCCTGACGTCCACCGGGTAGTACGCCACCTCGCACCGCGTGTCGGGGCAGGTCGCCTGCAGCTCGCGGTGCACCGCTTGGCTATTGCTCAGCGCCAGCTGGGGGCGGACCCGCTGTGCCCACCGCTCCAGCCAGTGCCCCGGCTGTCCGAAGCCGTGCATGAAGAACACCAGCGGGACTCCTGCGCGCTGCGCGGCGGGACCCAGCAGCGCCCGCGTCCATGTGCCGTGACAAACCACCACGTCGGCGCCAATGGTGGGCAGCAAGCGCCCCAGCGCGCGCCGTGCCCGGACGACGGTCCAGGGCCGCCGCACTCGCACCGCACCGAGGTTGTGCACCGCCGCGCCCGTGCGCCGGAGCTCCTCCTCGAGCCGCCCCGGGAAGCATACGGCGAAGCTGGGGATCATCGAGGGGCAGAGGTGTCGGAGGCGCGCCAGTGTCACCAGCACCGTCTCGATCCCGCCGAAGAGGTTGCCGCTGGCCACATGCAGAACTCTCAAGGGGGGAGCGCTCACCTTGGGTGTACCGTATCACCCAGGATGCGAATCCTGGTCGCAAACGAGCACGCCGAGATCGTCGGGGGGATCGAGACATACCTGCGCTGGCTCGTGCCGGAGCTTGCAGCACGTGGTCATGAGGTCATCTGTCTGACCCGGTACCCTGGAGGAAGTGGAGAGGGTTGGGTGCCCAGGTGGGCGCCAGCCATGGTCACCGCCGACGCCCGCGAGCTGAGTGAGGTGGCTCGTGGGTGCGACGTCGCACTCATGAACCCGTTGGGGAGAGTCGATCTGGAAGAGGCGCTCGCGACCCATCTGCCAACGGTGTTGTTTGCCCATGGCTTCTACGGGACTTGTGTGAGCGCGGCCAAGATGCATGCCTTTCCAAGAAGGCAGCCATGTGAGCGGGTCTTGAGCTGGAAGTGCCTTGCCCTCTACGGACCGAGGCGTTGTGGAGGAGCGAACCCCATCACGGCTCTTCAGCTCTTTCAACGAGAGACCACGCGAGCGAGCCTGTTGTCGAGATTCAAGAGAATCGTCGTCGCGAGTCAATACATGGCGGAGGAGTTTGTCCGGAACGGGCTCGCTCGTGACCGTCTTGATTGCGTGCCCTTGCCGGTCCAGCGGCCATCCGTGGCGCCGGTGATTGGCTTTCGGAGGCGAGTTCTGTTTCTGGGGCGAATGACAGCGGTCAAGGGAATCGATCTCCTGCTGGAGGCCGTCGCGTCCGTTTCTCACAGATGAGGAGCCCGTCGAGGTCGATCTCGCTGGCGACGGAGCTCTCAGGAAGGTTGCTGAGGCCAGAGCGAAGAGGCTGGGCGTGCCGGCACGATTCCACGGTTGGGTGGACGAGGCGCAGAGAGCGGTTCTGTTCGGTGGGTCGGGAGTCGTCGCTCTCCCGAGTACCTGGCCGGAGCCGTTTGGCCTGGTCGGTCTCGAGGCGGCTGCGCACGGTGTGCCGGCGGTCGCGTTTGACGTGGGAGGGGTCCGCGAGTGGCTGGTGCCCGGAGTGACGGGTGAGCTCGCCCCTTCGCACCCGCCCACGGCCGCCGGCTTCCGTGCGGCACTCGAGCGCTCGCTGAGGCCAGCGCACTGGAGCGAGCTCAGCAAGGGGGCCTACGCGAACTCCGCCCGCTTCTCACCCGCTGCGCACGTGGAGGCGATCGAGAGCTGCCTCAACGCAAGTCGGATGTGAGAAGGCCGCTTGTCAGCGCTCGGTAGATGGGAAGAAGCGTCTCGCCGAGGCGGCGACTGTCCAGCCTCGCCCCGGCGAATCGAAGAGCCTCGCTCCGAAGTCGATCTCGCCTGGAAGGGGAATTGACCAGCTCCTCGACTCCGTGGGCGAGCGCTCGTGCGTCCAGAGGAGGCACGAGAACTCCAGTCGTGCTGTTCACTTGCTCGAGGACTCCCCCTGAGGCAAATGCGACGACGACGCAACCCGAAGCCATCGCCTCGGCCACTGTTCGGCCGAACGGCTCGGGTCTTGTGCTCGCCTGGATGACGATGTCCAGCGCTGCATAGACCCGCGCGACGTCAGCCTGAAACGGCACCAGACCGCACCGACTCGTCAGGTCCAGACGGACGATGGCATCCCGGAGCTCTGCCTCGGTGACCTGGCTTCCACGCGTGGAATAGACAGGACCGCCGACGATGTAGAAGCGAACGCCGGGGGAACGGACCTGGTGAGCCGCCTCGAGGAAGAGGTGATGCCCCTTCCATGAGGCATAGGTGGCGATCAGGCCAACCCGGACGGTTCCGCTTGGCGCCGGATCGAGCCCGGCAAGGCCATCCAGGTCCGCCGCGGCTGCCGTTCCAGGCGCGAAGAGTTCGGTTCTGATCCCGTTCAGGAGCGTCTCGATGCGAAGCCGTCGTAAGACCCTGCGCGCGTCCTCTGCCACTGCCTGCGATACGGCGACTCCGAGCGCGGCGCGCGATGCCAGGGCTGGGAGGATTCGCGCGGTCAGCCGCCGCTCGGAAAGGAAGTCGTGTACGTGCCAGACGAGCGGGACGCCCCTCGGCTTTCCCAGTGCCGACAGGAGGTGCGTCTTCAGCCCGTTGCTATGCAAGACGTCCGCCCGCTTCCGGCGGAGCAGGGCGGCGAAGCCCGGCAGCCACCAGCCGAGCGCAAGGGCAGCATGAGCACCTCGCAGCCAGGGCCGATCGACGCTCCGCTCGGTCGTGCTCTCCCCGAGCGTCGTGAGCGGCTGGGGCAGGTGAAAGACATCGGTGCTCGCACCGAGGGCCGAGGCCTCGGAGAGCAGTGGCCCATCCTCGAGCGCGACGACCTCCATCTGAAGCTCCGGCGACGCACGCCGCAGCGAGGCGATGAGATCCAGAAGACACTGTTCGGCGCCCCCGAGCGTCCCGATCGGATTGAGGAACAGCACCTTCACGCAGCACTCCCGATCCGAGCGTAGGCGCTGGCGATGGCGTCGGCGTGCGCCGTCCAGCTGAAGCCGCGTGCCCCCTGTGCGCGCAGCGAGGCTGATGGAGGGATGAGGGTGCCCTCTAGCAGCGCGCGAACCACCCTCGCCCAGCAGGCGATGTCCCCCGGTGGGCAGAAGACCCCAGCGTCTCCGGCGGCCTCCCGGAACCCTCCGATGTCGCTCAGCACCACCACTGCTCCTGCGGCGAGCCCCTCGACGGCCGGAAGGCCGAAACCCTCCCTCTCGCTCGTGAGTAGGACCAGCCGAGCATGTCGGTACAAGGCAGCCAGTGCGGATCGGGTCAGCTCTGGCGTTTGAAGCACTTTGTTGGAGATCCGAAGATCCTGAAGCAACGCTCGCTGTCCGTCGTCGAGCATGGCCCCGTGCTGGACGAGTCGAAGGTCGGGCCAGTCGCTCTGGAGCTGTGCAAAGACTCGGAAGAGAACATCAAGCCTCTTTCGCGGGAAGTTCCCCGCGACGTTGAGCACGTACGTCAGGCCGCGAACGAGGTCGGGGAGATCCTCGTCCTTTGGACTGAAGAACTCATCGGAAATGCCATACGGAGCATGAACCAGGCGCCCTCCGGTCAGGAGGCCGCGACGCAGAATCTGGTCGTGGATCTGCTCCGTGCTGAAGAACACCACCGCCGCGCGACGCAGGCCGGCGAGCTGGAGGCGAGCCATGCCGACCCGCCACGCTGTCTGCCCGCGTGGCTCCAGTGCCGGCTCGAATGCGTCCAGATCGTGGCAGTAGATGCCGGTCCGCCCAGAGGGTAGTGCGAGCGCGAGTTGTGCGTACGTGTGATCTGCGATGTGGAAGAGCGCGAAATCGGCGCGCCTCCGCTGCAGCTCCAAAGGGTACGTCACGAACCGGGTCACCAGCCTGTTCGCGTTCCACGTGACCCGCTCGTTCAGAAAGGGCGCGCGGTCGAAACCCCGGAAGAAGCGCGGCCGAACAGCGACACCTGCGAACCGATCGGAGTGCTCGGTCTGGAGATGCTTCAGCAGCATCTCCGCGGCGTACTCCATGCTCGGCCAGCGCTCCTCGACCGCGTCGAAGATCACTGCGAGACGCTGCGGGGGGGTCACGCCTGCGCTTCCTCCAGAACCTCCCTGAGCGCCTGACGCACGGGACGCTGACGCCGCCACCCCAGCTGCTCGAGCTTGCCCGGATCGCCGACCAGCCATGGGATCTCCGAGGGGCGGAGTCGTTCGGGATCGACCCGGATCTCGGCGCGAGTCCCGGCGAGCTCCATCAGGAGCTCCAGCGCCTGCCGGATGCTCAGGCCCTCTCCGGAGCAGACGTTGTAGACCTCGCCCGGAATGCCTCGCTCGAGCAGGAGCAGGTACGCATCCACGACGTCCGACACGTGGCTGAAGTCTCGCACGGGCGTGAGATCGCCGACCTGGACGACCGGAGTCGCCTGCCCCCGTGCGATCGCGAGCAACTGACGCGCGAACGACGGAATCACGAACTGCGGCGCCTGGCCGGGTCCCAGGTGGTTGAAGGGCCGGAGCAGCACGACATGCAGCCCGTAAGAGATGGCAGCCTGCCGCCCCAGCATCTCGGCTGCAGCCTTGCTCGACGCGTACGGGCTGACCGGAGCCAGCGGAGATGTCTCGACTGCACGCGTACCGTGTTCGAGCTTTCCGTACTCTTCTCCGGACCCGACGAGCAGAACTCGCGCTCGGGACGCCTTCCGTCGAACCGCCTCGAGAACGTTGGCCGTTCCGAGCACGTTCACCCGCACGGTCTCCACCGGGTTCTGATGGCTCCAGGCTACGGAGCTGACTCCGGCGAGGTGGACGACCCCCTCCGGTCCGAACCGCTCGAAGCGTTCGAGCACGGCAGATGAATCGGTGATCTCGAGCCCGCCCGGCGCCTCCCGGCCCGCCGCACGGCTCGACCGCATCGCCGCGCGCCCGCAGCGCCCGGACCAGGTGCGTGCCGACGAAGCCGTCGGCGCCGGTCACCAGGACCTTCACCTCACCGGCTCCTGCGCAGTCTCTCGAGGTCTGCGTCCACCATCATCTCCACGAGCTGGCGGAAGTTGACGGTGGGCTCCCATCCGAGCTTGGCCTTGGCCTTGGCGGGGTTGCCGATCAGGAGGTCGACCTCCGCCGGCCGGACGAACTTCGGATCCACGACCACGTGCTCCTGCCAGTCGAGCCCGACGTGCGCGAAGGCGATCTCGCAGAGCTCACGCACGCTGTGCGTCTCGTGGGTGGAGATCACGTAGTCCTCCGGCGAGGGCTGCTGAAGCATGAGCCACATCGCCCGGACGTAGTCGCCGGCAAAGCCCCAGTCGCGCCGCGCGTCGAGGTTGCCCATCGCGAGCTTCTTCTGCAGTCCCAGCTTGATCCGGGCAACGCCGTCGCTGACCTTCCGGGTGACGAACTCCAGCCCGCGCCGCGGCGACTCGTGGTTGAACAGGATGCCGCTGACCGCGTAGAGGCCGAAGGACTCGCGATAGTTCACCGTGATGAAATGACCGTAGACCTTCGCGACACCGTACGGGGAGCGCGGATGGAACGGAGTCTCCTCCGTCTGGGGTGTCTCGCGGACCTTGCCAAACATCTCGGACGAGGACGCCTGGTAGAAGCGCGTCTCGGGCGCGGTGTGCCGGATCGCCTCCAGCATCTTGGTCACTCCCAGCGCGGTGAACTCGCCGGTGAGCACCGGCTGGCTCCAGCTGGTCGGGACGAAGGATTGCGCGGCGAGGTTGTAGACCTCGTCCGGCTTGGTCTCCTTGAGCAGCGATGCGAGCGAGTACTGATCGAGCAGGTCGCCCTGGTGGAGCTGGACGCGGTCGCGAAGGTGGTCGATGCGCTCGAAGTTCTCGCTCGAAGAACGACGGACCATCCCGTGGACTGCGTAGCCCTTCGAGAGCAGAAGCTCGGCGAGGTAGCTTCCGTCCTGGCCGGTGATTCCGGTGATCAGCGCACGCTTCATGGGTGGGTGCCGAGTCTAGCACCCGGCGCCTGGGAGCAAGGTCTCGAGTGTCCGCTCGAGCGAGAAGCACCGGGCGTACAGCAGGGCACCACGTCTCCCGAGCGCCTCGCGCCGCTCCGGATCGGCGAGAAGCTCCAGGCAAGCGCCGAGCGAGCTCCTCGGTGTCGCCGGCGGGGCGAGCGCGACCGCGTCTCGTCGCTCCAGACCGAATCGGTCAGGTGCCCGTCGGTGCTGACGACAGGGACTCCGAGGGCCAGCGCAGCCATCGCGCTCGTCCGGCGGGCGCTGATTCCGTCCGGAAAGGGCTGAAGCGCGAGCGTCGGCGACGCTCAGCCGCGCTGCGACCGCCTCGGCGGGCAGCTCACCGGGCGCGAGGACCCGATCTCCGGGCAACGCGGAGCGACCTGCTCCGCTCCGCGGCCGAGGAGAAGAAAGCGGACCTCGGTCGTTCGTGCGAGCAATCTGCCTCGAGCGCCGGAACGAGAGTCGCGGGTGATCGCCGGATCCGTACGTGCCGAAGTGCGCGATCCAGGGTCCCGGGCCAAGCGCACGGCGCGCCCGTGCTGTTCGGAGGTGCCGACCGACGACCGGAAGGTTGCTCGGGATCGGGAGCCAGACTGCCCGCCTGCGCCTCGCGACCCAGCCTGGGGAAGCCATCCCTCGATGGACACGAAGAGCTGGTCGGCCCTCCGCGCCAAGGCCGAGGCCATCCAGAGCTGCACCGCCGTGGATCAGGTGGTGGTGCGGCTTCCGCCAGAGTTGCCACCCAAGTGCGACCTCGTGGAACTGAACCCAGATCTCCTCGGGACGCCTGCACAGCCAGCGGATCAGCGGGACGTTCATGCCCCGGAGAGCCAAGCGCCGTCGGGACGTACTGGACGAACATCCGGCGCGGCCCCGGCAGCGCTCGCAGCGCCTCGTCCAGCTGTCCTTCAGCCCCCTCGTGCCCAAGCCCGGAGATCCGATGAACCAGGACCCCCTCGTCTTCCAGGTGGTCCCGTTTCGCTGGACGGCGCCCAGACGTGCACGACCTCGCCCCGCGAGGCGAGGGCATTGGCCAGAAGGCGGGTGTAGTCCGCGACACCACCCGGATCAGGTGGGTACTCGGGCGTGAGGAAGTGCCAGTGCGTGGTGCCGGTCACGGACGTCTGAAATTTTCGACTCGGATCGTTCGATCAGCCCGGCTTCCGGTCGCACGACGCATCATGCCAGACTCCGCGCCCCCTGCATGGTCACGTACGCCGTCGCGTTTCTCGTCTCGTTGATGGTCGGTGCCGTGCTCACGCCTCTGGTCCGCAACCAGGCGATCGAGCTCGGCTGGTTCGACCAGGCGAAGTCCACGCGCAAGGTCCACGTTCGACCCGTCCCGCGCCTCGGCGGCATCGCGATCGTCGTCGCGTTCTTCACTCCGCTGACCGCGCTGCTGATCGTCGACTCGGGCGTCGGGCGGCAGTTCCTGGCGAACCGAGATCTCGTGGTCGCGCTGTTCCTTGGCGGGAGCGCCATCGCCCTGCTCGGGATCTACGATGACTTTCGCGGCTCGGGCGCAAGACTCAAGTTCACCGTGCAGTTCGCCGTGGCGCTGGCCCTCTGGAGCGTCGGGCTGCGGATCGAGAGCATCACCTGGCCATTCGGGCCGCCCCTTCAGCTCGGCATCGCATCGCTGCCGTTCACGATGCTCTGGATCGTCGGCGTGGTGAACGCCGTCAATCTCATCGATGGCCTCGACGGACTCGCCGGCGGCGTCGCCTTCTTCGCAGCCGGGACAAACCTGGTCCTCGCGCTCGCCCGCGGCGACGTGCTCATGGCGCTCTGCATGGCCGCCCTCGCAGGCGCCGTGCTCGGTTTCCTCATCTTCAACTTCAACCCGGCGACCATCTTCATGGGCGACACCGGGAGCATGTTTCTCGGCTACGTCCTGGCCACGGTCAGCATCAAGACCTCGACCAAGTCGGGGACCGCCGTGGCGATGATCGTCCCGGTGATCGCCCTGGGCCTGCCGATCATGGACACGCTCCTGGCCATGTTCCGACGGGCGTTCCTCGGCAGGAGGATGTTCGACGCCGACCGGGACCACATCCACCACCGCCTGATGTCCCGGCTCAATCTGAGCCACCGGGACGCAGTGCTGGTGCTCTACGGGCTGAGCGTCCTCTTCGGGGCCACCGCGCTCGGGCTCGCCACCGCCAACAGCGTGCAGAGTGCGCTGCTGCTGGCTTCCATCAG
>CAVZMH010000015.1:0-492500 GCA_963776345.1 uncultured delta proteobacterium
GCCGCGGTAGCCCTTGAACGCGCTCTTGCAGCCCTTCTCCCGGATGAGCCGCTCGGCCAGCTGGTCGAGGTCCCAGGTGGTGACCCCGGGTGCGACGGCGGCCTCGAGCGCGTCGAGGATCTCCGCCACCACCCGTCCGGCGCGCCGCATCCGGTCGATCTCCGGCGCGCTCTTGAGCTCCACCGCCACGCGAGGAACATAACTGGAAGCCGCGGCCCTGGCCTGCCCGACGCCGGGGCTCCTGCGCCACCGAGTGCCGCGGCCGTGACCGAACGCGAGCGCCGCGGCCCTGGCCTGCCCGACGCCGGGGCTCCTGCGCCACCGAGTGCCGCGGCCGTGACCTAACGCGGGCGGATGGCCTGCACCACCGCGGCCTCGATGGCCTCGGGCGCCCCGACGCCGTCCACCACGTGGAGCAGGCCGCGCCGGGCGTAAAAGTCCTTCAGGGGGGCCGTGGAGGCGGCGTAGGCCTGCATCCGGGTGCGGACGCTGTCCTCGCGGTCGTCCTGCCGCTGCACCAGGGCCGCGCCGCAGAGGTCGCAGTGGCCGTCCTTCCGGGGCGGGTTCTGCACCACGTGGTACACGCTCCCGTCGCGCGGGCAGCTCCGGCGCCCCGAGATGCGTTCGACCAGGGTCTCGATCGGCACCTCGAGCGAGATGACCCCGTCCAGCGCCTTGCCGTGGTTGGCGAGCCCCTCCTCGAGCTTCTCGGCCTGGGGAATGGTCCGGGGGAAGCCGTCGAGGATGAAGCCCTTCGCGGCGTCCGGCTGGAGCAGGCGGTCCTTGACGATGCCCACCACCAGGTCGTCCGGGACCAGCTTGCCTGCGGCCATCAGGGGGCCCGCCTGCTTCCCCAGCTCGGTCCCGTCCTTGACCGCCTGGCGCAGGATGTCCCCGGTCGAGACCTGGGGGATGCCCCAGCGGGCCACCAGCCGCTGCGCCTGCGTTCCCTTCCCCGCGCCTGGTGGTCCGAGCAGGACCAGGTTCATCGTGCCCCTCCCCGGGAACGAACCCCTTATGCAGCCGGCCTCAGTCGCCCGCGGATCCGCGGGCCGCGCGCTCCGGCGAAGCCCTCGTAGTTCCGGCTGATGAGGTGGCCCTCGATCTGCTGGACAGTGTCCAGCGCCACGCCCACCACGATGAGCAGCGCCGTCCCGCCGAACTGGAACGGCAGTCCGCCGAAGGCCGGGTTGGAGAGGATGGAGGGGATGACGCAGATGAGGGCGAGGTAGATGGCCCCGCCGAACGTGATCTTGTTCAGGACACCCGAGATGTACTCCGCCGTCTGCCGACCCGGCCGGATGCCGGGGATGTAGCCGCCCTGCTTCTTGATGTTGTCCGCGACGTCGTCGGCCCGGAAGGTGAGCGTGGTGTAGAAGTAGGTGAAGAAGATGATCAGCAGGACGAACACGCCGTCGTAGAGCCAGGCGTTGCTCTCCAGCGCCCGCTGCACCGTGGCCAGGCCGGGCAGCCAGTTCCCCAGCGTGGCCGGGAAGCTGAGGATGGCGCCGGCGAAGATGGGCGGGATGACGCCCGAGGTGTTCACCTTCATCGGGAAGTACGTGGCCTGACCGGCGAACATGGTCCGCCCGGCCATCCGCTTGGCGTACTGCACGGGGATCCGCCGCATCCCCCGTTCGATGTAGACCACCACCCCCACCACTGCGAGCATGAACACCGCCAGCACCGGGATGAGCCAGGCCTTGTCCTGCGACAGCTCGACCAGCCGGGTGGTGGCCGAGGGGAGCCGGGCCACGATGCCGGCGAAGATGATCAGCGAGATGCCGTTGCCGATGCCGCGCTCGGTGATCCGCTCACCGAGCCACATGATGAACGCCGTCCCCGCAGTGAGGGTGATCACCGTCATGACGGTGAACCACACCGAGTCGCTGGGGACCACCACGTGGTCGATCTCCACGCCGCCGCGGCCGGGGATGGTGTGCCGCCCCAGCGAGGCGAGCCAGCGGGCGATGCCGATGCCCTGCACCACCGAGAGCACGATGCTCCCGTAGCGGGTGTACTGGTTGAGCTTCTGCCGGCCGGCGGCGCCTTCCTTCTGCAGCCGCTCCAGCGTCGGCACCACCACCGTCAGGAGCTGCATGATGATCGATGCCGAGACGTACGGCATGATCCCCAGCCCGAAGATGGACATCTGGTCCAGCGCGCCGCCGGAGAACAGGTTGAACAGGTTCACCAGCCCGCCGCGCGCCTTCTGCTCCTGCATGTAGGCGTTCATCGCCACCCGGTCCACGCCGGGGGTGTTGATGAAGATGCCCAGCCGGTAGATGGCGAGCATGGCCAGGGTGTAGGCGAGGCGCGACCGGAGCTCGGCGACCCGGAAGACGTTGGTGATGGCTCGGAACATGGAGGAAGGCCGTCGAGACTACCGGATTGTCCCGGGCCGGCAAGACCCGGGACGGACGAACCTCAGGCCTTCGCGCCCTTGCCGGCGTGCGCCCTGGGGGCTGCCTCGGGCTTGTGGGCCATCAAGGGCACGAGCTCCACGGTGCCGCCGGCCTTCTCCACGGCCTCGCGGGCCTTGGCGGACGCGCGGTGCACGTGGACGGACACCTTGCGGCCGAGCGAGCCCGAGCCGAGCAGCTTGATGCCGTCCCAGACGCCCTTCACCAGCCCAGCCTTGCGCAGCGCGGCCTCGTCGACGCTCGCCCCGGCATCGAAGCGCTCCAGCTCGCCCACGTTCACCACCGCGAAATGCTTCCGGTTGGGTGGGTTGAACCCGAACTTCGGGAGCCGCCGCTGCAGCGGGCTCTGGCCGCCCTCGAAGCCCTCGAACCGCATGTTGCCGGTGCGGGCCTTCTGGCCCTTGCCGCCGCGGCCGGCGGTCTTGCCGAGGCCCGAGCCCTGGCCACGGCCCACGCGCTTCTTCCGGTGCCAGCTGGCCTTGGGTCTCCTCAGATTCGACAGGCTCGACATGTCACTGCTCCTTGGAGGCGCGCCGCTCACGGGCCGCCTCGCGGGCCTTCACCATCCGCGGCTTCCGCCGCGGCGCCTTGGCCGGATTGTCCTTCACTACCTCGTGGCTCACGAGGTGGCGGACCTTGGAGATCATCCCCCGGACGGACGGCGTGTCCTCGAGGAGCCGCTCCTGGCCGAACTTCTTCAGGCCCAGGCCGGCGATGGTCCGGAGCTGGGTGTCGCTCGCTCCAGCGAAGCTCTTGGTCAGCTTGATGCGCAGTCCCATGGTCGTCCTCAGGCGTGCTTGCCGTACTCCAGTTCGCGCCCGCGGAGGCGGGACACCTGGTCCGGGGAACGGAGCGACTTGAGGCCGGCCACCGTGGCCTTGAGCACGTTGTGCGGGTTCCGGCTGCCCTGGCTCTTGGTCAGGATGTTCCGGATGCCGGCCGCCTCGAGCACCGCCCGGACCGAGCCGCCGGCGATGACGCCGGTGCCCTCGGCGGCGGGCTTGAGCAGCACCCGCCCTGCGCCGAAGTGGCCCAGGACCTCGTGGGGGATGGTGTGGCCCTGCAGCGGCACGCGGAAGAGGTTCTTCTTCGCGTTCTCGCCGCCCTTGCGGATCGCCTCGGGCACCTCGTTCGCCTTGCCCAGGCCGACGCCGACGTGTCCGGCACCGTCACCGACGACGACCAGCGCCGAGAAGCTGAACCGCCGGCCGCCCTTCACCACCTTCGCGACGCGGTTGATGTTGACGACGCGATCGCTGAGATCGAGGTCGTTGGGATTGATGGGAGTCGCCACGCTGCCCGGCCTTTCCTAGAACTCGAGGCCGGCCTCGCGGGCCGCCTCCGCCACGGCCGCGATGCGGCCCTGGTACGGGAATCCGTTTCTGTCGAACACCACCCGGGTCACCTTGGCGGCCTTGGCCTTCTCGGCCACCAGCCGCCCCACCCGCTTGGCGTCCTCCTTCTTGTCGCCCTCGTCCTTGCCCTTGAGCTCCTTGGAGAGGCTGGAGGCGAACGCCAGGGTCCGGCCGGTGGAGTCGTCCACCACCTGGGCGTAGATGTGCTTGAGGCTCTTGTAGACGGTGAGCCGCGGCCGCTCCGCGGTGCCGGAGAGCTTCCGCCGGATGCGGTTCTTCCTCTTGAGGCGGGGGTCGATGGTCGACATGTGCTGTTTCCTCGGTCCGTCCGGCGCGGATCGGGACTTCCCGCGCCGGATGATGAGTGTGGCGGCGTCCGCTTACGCGGTGCCGGTCTTCCCTTCCTTCCGACGCACGCGCTCGTCGGCGTACTTGATGCCCTTGCCCTTGTACGGCTCGGGCGGCCGGAGCGCGCGGATCTTCACCGCGGTCTCGCCCAGGGCCTCGCGGTCCACGCTGCGCAGGGTGAGCCCGATGGTGGGCAGGCTGTCCTCGGTACGGGGCACCTTGTCCACCTCGGCGGTCACCCCCTCGGGGAGGTCGAACACCACCGGGTGGCTGTAGCCCAGGGCGAAGTGGATCTGCTTCCCCTTCACCTCGGCGCGGAAGCCCACCCCGCGGATGTCGAGCTTGCGCTCCCAGCCGGTGGCCACGCCCTTGGCCGCGTTGGCCACCAGGCTGCGGGCCAGGCCGTGGAGGCTCCGGGACTCGCGGGTGTCGTCCGGCCGCTGGACGTGGATCTGCCCGTCCTTCACGTCGGCGGTGATGGTCGCCGGCAGCGGGACCTTCATCTTCCCCTTGGGACCCTCGAGGGCCACCGCGCCACTCGCCACCGAGGCCTTCACCTTGGGCTCCAGCTTGATCGCCAGCTTTCCGATTCGGCTCATGTCAGTACACCGTGCAGATCAGCTCGCCGCCGATGTTCTGCTTGCGGGCCTCGACATCGCTGAGGATGCCCTGGCTGGTGGAGAGGATGCTGATGCCCAGCCCGCCGAGGACCGGGCGGATGTCGCGGACCGGGACGTAGCGGCGCAGGCCCGGCTTGCTGATCCGGCGGATGCCGGTGATGACCGGGCTCTTGTCCGGGCCGTACTTGAGCTGGAGGGTGATCTCCCCCTGCGGCTGGACGTCGTGCTCGGTGTAGTCCGCGATGTAGCCCTGCTCCTTGAGCACCCGGGCGATCTGGACTTTCAGCTTGGAGGTCGGCATCACGACCTTGTCGTGGCGCGCCCTCGAGGCATTGCGGATGCGGGTCAGCATGTCGCCGACCGGATCGTTCACTGGCATCTGTCGTTCCTCTCGCTCGTCCTTCGTCCGGGTGCCCCGTGTCGGGGCGCCTCCCGGGCTCGTCGTTGTTCGCCCGCGGCCGCCTGGCCGTGACGACACGGGGGTCCGTGCCGCGGACGTGCTTGCCCTTGTCTTCTACCAGGAACTCTTGATGACTCCCGTCACCTCGCCCTGCAGCGCCCGCTTGCGGAGGCAGATCCGGCACATCTGGAACTTGCGCAGAAACGCGCGGGGCCTCCCGCAGAGCGGGCAGCGGTTGTACTTGCGCACCGCGAACTTCGGCTTGCGCTTCGCCTGGGCGATCTTGGAAAGCTTGGCCATTCTGGTCGTTCTCTCTACTGGCGGAACGGCAGGCCGAAGTGGCGCAGCAGCGCCAGCCCCTGCTCGTCGTTCTTGGCGGTGGTGACGAAGCTGATGTTCAGCCCCTTCACCTTCTCGATCTGGTCGTAGTTGATCTCCGGGAAGATGATCTGCTCGCGAACGCCGAGCGTGTAGTTCCCCTTCCCGTCGAACGCCTTGCTGGACACGCCCTTGAAGTCGCGGACCCGGGGGAGCGCGACGTTGATCAGGCGGTCCACGAACTCGTACATCCGGTCGCTTCGCAGGGTCACCGCGGCGCCGATGGCCTGCCCCTGGCGGAGCTTGAAGTTGGCGATGCTCTTCCGGGCCCGGGTGACCACCGGCTTCTGACCGGTGATGGCGCCGAGCTGGTCCACCGCCGACTCGAGGATCTTGTTGTTCGCCAGCGCCTCGCCCAGCCCCATGTTGATGACGATCTTCTCCAGCTTGGGGACCTGGTTCGGGTTCTTGAACCCGAACTCCTTCATCAGGGCCGGCACGCCCTCCTTGCGGTAGCGCATCTTGAGCCGGGCGGGCCTGACCTCGAGACCCTCCTCGATGTTGGCGCTGAAGCCGGCCTTCTTGGCCTCGTCCTTGCCCTTGCGCTTGGCCTTCTTCTCGGCCTTCGCCTTGTCTGCTTTCTCGTCAGCCATCGTCGCTCGTCCTCGCCTCGCTTCGACGGGGCGTCATGACTCCACCGCCGTCGATCCAGGCCGTTGATTCATCACGTCAGTCGATCTTCGCGTCGCACTTCTTGCAGAAGCGGACCTTCTTGTCGCCCTCGTCCCGGATGCCCACCCGGGTCGCGGCGTCGCACTTCTTGCAGACCACCTGGACCGCCGAGAGCGCGATGCTGCCCGGGCGCTCGAGGATGCCGCCTTCGGGGTTGGCCCGATCGCGGCCCTTGCGGATGTGCCGCTTGACGGTCCGCAGCCCCTCGACGCGGACGCGGAGCGCGTCCCGGTCGATGGCGAGGATCTTCCCCCGCTTGCTGGCCTTGTCCTTGTTGGACCGCTCGGCGCCCGCCACCACCTCGACCAGGTCGCCAATCTTGAGTTTCTGCATGTTCTCTCGGCGCTCCCGCCCAGAGCACTTCCGGGGCGAGGGAGATGATCTTCATGAACTTCCGGGCGCGGAGCTCGCGGGCCACCGGGCCGAAGATGCGGGTCCCGATCGGCTCCAGGTCCTTGTTGATCAGCACCGCCGAGTTCCCGTCGAACTTGATGAAGCTGCCGTCCGGCCGCCCCACCTCGCGCTTGGTCCGGACGATGACCGCCTTGGCCACGTCCCCCTTCTTTACCTTGCTGTTGGGGAGCGCCTCGCGGACCGAGACCACGATGATGTCCCCGATGCTGGCGTACTTCCGCTTCGAGCCGCCGAGCACCTTGATGCAGAACACCTTCTTGGCGCCGGAGTTGTCGGCGACGTCCAGCACGCTGGTCATCTGGATCATGGTCGGTCAGCTCCTCACTCGCGCGTGCCGCGCTCGAGCACCTCGACCACCCGCCAGCGCTTGTCCTTGCTGGTGGGCCGGGTCTCGGCGATCCGCACCCGGTCGCCCTCGTGCAGCGTCGGGTTCTTCGGGTAGTCGTGATCCTCGGCGTGCGCCTTGTACTTCTCGCGCAGCGTCAGGATCTTCCCGTACTTCCTGTGTGCGGCGCGCCGGCGCACGGTCACCACCACCGTCTTCTGCATCTTGTTGCTGGTGACGATGCCGGTGCGCATCTTGGGGCGCCCGCGATGGCTCTCCGCCTGCGGAGCGCCCGTCTGTTCCGTGGTCTCGGCCATGTTCGTTCCTCGCCTCAGGCCTTCGCCCCGGCGGCCCTTTCCTTCTGGGTGATGACGGTGAGGATCCGCGCCAGGTCCCGGCGGGCCTCGGCCCGCTTGGCCGGGCTCTCCAGCGCGCCGGTCCGCAGCTTCAGCCGGTCCTTGAACAGGGACTCGCGCAGCTCGACCGCGCGCCGGTTGAGGTCCTCGAGAGTCAGCTCGTGCAGCTCCTTGGCGGTGGCCATTGTCGTGTTCCTCTTACAGCGACAGATCCGCCCGGTGGACGATGCGGGTGAGCACCGGGAGCTTGGCCTGGGCCAGCTTCAGCGCCTCGTGGGCCAGCTGCTCTTCCATCCCGCCCATCTCGTAGAGGATGCGGCCGGGCTTCACCACCGCGACGTAGTACTCCACGCCGCCCTTGCCGGTGCCCATGCGGGTCTCGGCCGGCTTCTTGGTGATCGGCTTGTCCGGGAAGATTCGGATCCAGATCTTCCCGCCCCGCTTCACGTGGCGGGTCATGGCGATACGGGCCGCCTCGATCTGCCGGGAGGTGATCCACCCGGGCTGGGTGGTCATCAGGCCGAACTCGCCGTAGGTGAGGTTCGAGCCCCGGTATGCCTTCCCCGGCATCCGGCCCTTCTGCATCTTGCGATATTTGGTGCGCGCAGGCTGAAGCATGGTCGTTCTCTAGCGGCCGGCCACCGGCATGCCGGGACCGCCGCCCTTGGTGGGAAGCACCTCGCCGCGGCACACCCACACCTTGCAGCCGATCTTCCCGTAGGTGGTCTTGGCCTCGGCGAAGCCGTAGTCGATGTCCGCCCGGAGGGTGTGCAGGGGCACCCGGCCCTCGCGGTACCACTCGTAGCGCGCCATCTCGCTGCCGCCCAGGCGGCCCGAGCAGGCCACGCGGATGCCCTTGGCCCCGAACTTCATCGCGGTCTGGATGGCCTTCTTCATCGCCCGGCGAAAGGCGATGCGCCGCTCGAGCTGGGTGGCGATGTTCTCCGCCACCAGCTGGGCGTCGGTCTCGGCCTTCCGCACCTCGACGATGTTCAGGAAGACCTCGTTCTTGGTGAACTTCTGGAGGTCCTTCTTCACCGTCTCGATGCCCGCGCCCCGCTTGCCGATCACGATGCCCGGCCGGGCGGTATGGACGTTGACCTTCACCTTGTTCGCCGCGCGCTCGATCTCCACCTTGGAGACGCCGGCGTGGCCCAGCGACTTCTTCACGAACTCACGGATATGGATGTCCTCGTGGAGCCACTGGGCGTAGTTCTTGTGCTCGAACCACTTGCTGTCCCAGGTCTTGATGACCCCGAGCCGGAAACCGATGGGATGGACCTTCTGACCCAAGGTGCGCTCTCCTAACTCTTCCGCGAACGGACCGGCGTGTCGGCGAGCACCACGTGCACGTGGCTGCTCTTCTTGTGGATGGGAGTGGCCCGGCCCATCGCCCGCGGCATGAACCGCTTCAGCGTGGGGCCCTGGTCCACCGAGATGGTCTTCACGTACAGCGCGTCCACGTCCACCTGGCCCTTGGAGAGGTCCGTGGCGTTGGCCACCGCGCTCTGGATCAGCTTGGCCACCGGCTTGGCCGCGGCCCGCTTGGTGAACCGGAGGATGTTGAGGGCCGCGCCCACGGGCTTGCCGCGGACCAGGTCCACCACCACCGCGATCTTGCGGGGCGACATCCGGAAGTTCATGAGGTGCGCAGTCGATTCCATTGGCTGCTCTCTCACTTGCCCGGGGGCGGCTTGGCGACCTTCTTCTCCGCCGAGTGGCCGGTGAAGGATCGGGTGGGGGAGAACTCGCCGAGCTTGTGACCCACCATGTTCTCGGTCACGAACACCGGGATGAACTTCCGCCCGTTGTGCACCGCGAAGGTGTGCCCCACGAACTCGGGAAGGATCGTGGACCGGCGGGACCAGGTCTTGAGGACCTTCTTCTGGTTGCCCTTGATCAGGTCCTCGACCTTCTTGAGCAGATGGGCGTCGACGAACGGGCCCTTCTTGATGGAACGTGCCACTTTGGTCGCCCTCTCCTACTGGCTCCGGACGCCGGACCGGCGCCCGCTGACGATGAACTTGTCGGTCCGCTTGTTCTTGCGGGTGCTGAGACCCTTGGTCTTCTGACCCCAGGGGCTCACGGGGTGCGGGTTACCCTGGCCGGACTTGCCCTCGCCACCGCCGTGCGGGTGGTCGACCGGGTTCATGGCCAGACCGCGGACGGTGGGCCGGATGCCCAGCCAGCGGCTCTTGCCCGCCTTGCCGATCCGGATGATGTCGTGGTCGGCGTTGCCGATCTGGCCGATGGTGGCCCGGCACTCCAGGAGGACCTTCCGGACCACGCCCGAGGGCAGACGGATCTGGGCGTAGCTGCCCTCCTTCGCCATCAGCTGCCCGGAGGAGCCGGCCGAGCGGATCATCTGCGCCCCGCGGCCCGGCTTCAGCTCCACGTTGTGGATGGTGGTCCCCACCGGGATGTTCCCCAGCGGCAGGGCGTTCCCGGGCCGGATGTCCGCCTGGTCGCCGGCGAACAGGGTGTCGCCCACGGTGAGGCCCAGCGGGGCGAGGATGTAGCGCTTCTCGCCGTCGGCGTAGTGGAGGAGGGCGATGTTGGCCGAGCGGTTCGGGTCGTACTCCACGCTCGCCACCTTGGCCGGGACGCCGTCCTTGTCGCGCCGCTTGAAGTCGATGACCCGGTAGCGGCGCTTGTGGCCGCCGCCCTGGTGACGCCGGGTGATGTGGCCGTGGACGTTGCGCCCGCCCGAGCGCTTCATCGCCTCGGTGAGCGACTTCTCCGGCCGGTCGCGGGTGACGTCCGCGAAGTCCGAGACCGTCGTCAGGCGACGGGCAGCCGAGGTCGGCTTGAACTTCTTGATGCCCATGTCAGACCACGCCTCCCTCGAACAGGTCGATCTTGTCGCCTACCTTCAGGGTGACGATCGCCTTCTTGTAGTTGGGGCGCTTGCCGGTGCTCCGCCCCACCCGCTTCACCTTGCCGCGGACGATGGTGGTGCGGACCGCCTCGACGTGGACGCTGAACAGCGACTCCACCGCCCGGGCCACGTCGTGCTTGGTGGCCTCCCGGTCGACCAGGAAGCTGTAGTGCCGGAACTTCTCCCGGGCGCGATCCAGCTTCTCGGTGATCAGCGGGCCCTTGATGACGTCTGTGGGGATCATGGTCGGCTACGCCTCCAGCGCCTGATTGATGGCCTGGGCCGCGGCGGAGGACAGGACCACCGCCTTGTGCTTGAGGAGCGACTCGAGGTTCAGCCCCTCGGGGGGGAGCACGTCGAAGTCGACCAGGTTCCGCACCGTCCGGTGGAGCAGCGTGTTCTTCCGCTCGTCCACCACCAGGGCGTCCTTCAGCTTCAGCCGCCGGGTGAGGAGCTCCAGGGTCGCCTTGGTCTTGGGCGACTCGAGGTCGAAGGTGTCGACGATGAGGAGGGCCTTCTCCCGGGCGCGGAGCGACAGCGCGGCGCAGAGCGCGCCCCGGCGGACCTTCCTCGGCGGCCGGTAGGTGTAGTCCCGGGCCTTGGGGGCCATGGCCTTCCCGCCGCCGACCCACTGGCTGGCGCGGATGGAGCCCTGGCGGGCGCGGCCGGTGCCCTTCTGCTTGTAGGGCTTCTTGCCGCCGCCCGAGACCAGCGAGGTGTTCTTCACCCCCACGGTGCCGCGGCGGCGGTTGATCGCCTGGAACTTGGCGACCTCGTAGAAGAGGTTGGGGTTGGGCTCGGCGCCGAACACCTCGTCCGAGAGCTCGATCTCCCGGACCTTCTTCCTATCCAGATCGACGACGTCGAACTTGGCCATGGCTTAGCTCTTGATCTCGACGTCGACGCCGGCCGACAGGTCGAGCTTCATGAGGGCGTCCAGCGTCTGCTGGGTGGGCTCGAGGATGTCGAGGAGCCGCTTGTGGGTGCGGATCTCGAACTGCTCCCGGCTCTTCTTGTCCACGTGCGGGCTGCGGAGCACCGTGAACTTGTTGATCCGAGTCGGAAGGGGGATCGGACCGGCCACCCGGGCGCCAGTGCGCCGGGCGGTCTCGACGATCTCTCCTGCGGACTGATCCAGGAGCTTCGAGTCGTACGCCTTGAGCCGGATGCGAATCTTTTGAGTCGCCATTCTTCGGATGTCCTCGACTGCCGCGACGCCCGGCCGGTCCCCCTGCGGGGCCCGCCCGGTGTCCCTCGATGCTCCTGGTTGTCACAGAACTGCTGCGACGAAGGGGCGCGCTACCTAGCACCCCGACGGAACTGGTGCAAGCGCACGGGAGCTACGACCCCGTGAACGCTCTTCTCTCCCCGGCGGACCGGCGAGGGCCGGGGCCTACGCGCAGGTCCCGGGGTACCAGAGCAGCAGAACAGCGAGCAGCGCGGTGTGCACGCCGGCGGAAGTGGCTGCGTGGCGGAGGACTCGAACGAGAGTGGTCATGGTTGCCCCATCGGAGTGGGTCGAGAAGACCCGGCGAGAAACCCCGACACGACACCACAACGGTCCCTGGCTTGGCAACCAGAGACTTACACCACCGCTCCCCCGCCCTAGCTCTGACCCTCCCCCACCGATCGCAGGGTAGGAGATGGACCTACCACGCGGTTCCGGCCTGCCTCCTTGGCCTCGTACAGCCGCTCGTCCACCCGGGCGAGGACCTCCTCGAAGGTCGAGCCGTCCTCGGGCCAGCTCCCGACGCCAGCGCTCACCGTGAGGTGCCTGCCCCCCGTGGTGTGGGGACGCGAGCTGGGCCAGCTCGGCGCGAAGCTCGTCGACCCTCCGTGCCGCGCGGCTGACCTCCATCCGGGGGAAGGCAACGATGAACTCCTCCCCGCCGAAGCGGGCGACCAGGTCGGTGGTCCGGATCGACTTCCGCAGGCGCTGGGCGAGGAGCTGCAGGGCGCGATCCCCGGCGAGATGGCCGAACTCGTCATTGAACGCCTTGAACTTGTCGACGTCGAAGAGGGCGAGGCTCAAGGTGCCACGCTCTCCCGACCGTCCGAGCTCCTCGTCGATTCGCTCGAGGAACGGCCGGCGCTGGGCGAGCCCGGTGAGGTGATCCGTCCCGACCATCAAGCGCAGGTGCCGGGCCCACTTGGCGGCAGCGACGGAGCTCGCGCCGGCCGCAGCGAGCACAACCATCCGGAGGGTGTGCGAGCGAGGAATGAAGGTTCCATGCTCGGGGCTGGTGAGTGACCGGAGGTCCCAGTGTGCAGCGACGTACGAGGTCAGCCCGCCGAACTCGAGCAGCGCCAGCAGCGAGGTGAACGCGCAGAGGCGCCAGTCGAACCTCAGGATGGAGCTGATCACCACGAAGAAGTAGGTCTCGAAGAGGAGGCGGTTGTTGAGGGCAGCGAGAGGAAAGCCAGCGAAGACCAGCACGCTCAGAGCTGCCGTCACCAGCGAGGTGTCGAGCGCGCAGCTCAGCCACGAGACCCATGGCCGCTGCACCCGAGACGCCAGCCAGAGCATGCCCAGCGCGTAGAGGGGCGCAGCGAGGAGCAGCACGGCTCCGAGCCGATCACGGGCCATCTCCGGCTCGAACAGGAGATTCAGCGCCGTGATCACCAGCACCAGGCCGAGTCGCATCGAGGCGACCAGGACCTCGCCCGAGGTCCGCGCGCGAACCAGTGCCTGGTCGGTGTCCGCCGACAGCAGCGTGCGGAGGCGCGCTGCGACTTGCTGGAAGAGGCTCAACTCCTGACAAGTCTGCCAGGCGTTTCGTTGCGCCGCTCGCCGCCGCCCGATGTCAGCGTCACGCCTCCGCTGTGTGCCGTCTCGTCGACAGAACTGCGAGTCCCGAGGCGGGTGAGACAATGTGCGTCCGCCAAGCGTAGGCTCCTCCCTCGCGCCCTGCCCGGAGGCTGCCGATGGCCCTCTCTCGCCGTGCCTTCCTCGCTACCCAGGGGGCGGCGGCCGGCGCGC
The DNA here is from genome assembly GCA_963776345.1 of uncultured delta proteobacterium. Classification (GTDB taxonomy): domain Bacteria; phylum Myxococcota; class Myxococcia; order Myxococcales; family Myxococcaceae; genus RPRB01. Next base: position 13,150 of record CAVZMH010000015.1, read on the forward strand.
TGCTCGTCCCGGGGCGGCTCCTCGCCGCGCTCGAGACCGCGAGCCCGAAGCCGCCCCCCCTCGACGACTGGGCCAAGGTCCGCACCCAGTTCCGCCTCTCGCCCGAGGTCCTCCACTTCGCCGGGTTCTTCATCGCCAGCCACCCTGCCCCGGTGCGCGACGCCATCGACTCCTGGCGCAAGGCCATCGACGAGAACCCGTTCCTGGTCGTGGACCAGGGGCTCTTCGAGGACGAGGCCAGGAACGTCCAGAGCCGGGTGCGGGAGGCGGCCGCCTCCTACCTGGGCGGCAAGCCCGACGAGGTCTGCCTCACCCAGAACACCACCACCGGCCTGGCCCTCGTCTACCACGGGCTCCCGCTGAAGCCGGGGCAGGAGGTCCTCACCACCGAGCACGACCACGTCGTGCACCACGAGTCGATCCGGCTCTCCACCGAGCGCACCGGGGCCAGCTTCCGGAAGATTCCTCTCTTCGCCAGCTCGGCGAAGGCCAGCGTGGACGAGATCGTCGGCCGCATTCGCGGCGCCCTCCGCCCGGCGACCCGCGTGGTCGGCGTCACCTGGGTGCATTCGCAGTCCGGCATCCGGCTCCCCATCCGCGCCATCTCGGCTGCGCTCACCGAGGTGAACGGCAAGCGCGACCCGCAGGACCGCGTTCTCCTGGTGGTCGACGGCGTGCACGGGCTCGGGTGCACCGACGAGACCGTGGCCGAGCTCGGGGCGGACTACTTCTGCGCCGGGACCCATAAGTGGATCTTCGCTCCCCGGGGCACGGGCCTGGTCTGGGCCCGCCCGGACGCCTGGGCGCGGCTCCGGCCCGTCCTCCCCAGCTTCTCGGACGAGGAGACCTACCAGGCCTGGATCGAGAACCGGCCTGTCAGGACCCCCAACAACGCCCGGCGGATGACCCCGGGCGGCTTCCAGGCCTACGAGCACCAGTGGGCGATGGTCGCCGCCTTCAAGATGCACCAGTCCATCGGACGGGCCCGCATCGCGGCGCGGGTGGCGGAGCTCAACGGCCGCCTCAAGGACGGGCTCGCCGCGATGCGGGGCGTCAAGCTCCACACCCCGAGCGACCCGGCGCTCTCGGCCGGCATCTGCTGCTTCGAGGTGGAGGGGCACAAGCCCGGGGAGGTGGTGAAGGGGCTCCTGGCAAGGAAGGTCGTCGCCAGCACCAGCCCCTACGCCAACGTCTACGCCCGCCTCTCGGCCGGCATCTTCAACACCCCGGCCGAGGTCGACCAGGCGCTCGCGGCGCTGCGCAGCAGCCTGGCCTGAGCCCCCGCCCGCGAGACGCCTCGCCCGGTCCCCGCGATTTGCCGCTGGTGCCGAACCCGCAGCCGTACGAGGCTCGCCCCCTTCGGGAGGGCACGCCGATGAAGCTCATGGTCAACGGCCGGGAACGCGAGGTCGACGCGCCGCCGGACATGCCCCTGCTCTGGGTCCTGCGGGACGTCCTCGGCTACACCGGCACCAAGTTCGGCTGCGGGATCGCCCAGTGCGGCGCCTGCACCGTCCATCTCGACGGGAAGGCCGTCCGGGCCTGCGTCACCCCGGTCTCGGCGGTGGGCAGCCGCGCGATCACCACCATCGAGGGCCTCTCGCCCGACGGGTCGCACCCGGTCCAGCGGGCCTGGGCCGAGGTGGACGTGGTCCAGTGCGGCTACTGCCAGCCCGGGCAGATCATGAGCGCCGCCGCGCTGCTGGCCGCCAATCCGAAGCCGACCGACGCCGACATCGATGCCGCCCTCGCCGGCAACATCTGCCGCTGCGGCGCCTACGAGCGAATCCGGGCGGCGGTCCACCGCGCCGCCGAGCTCAAGGGGGGCGCGTAGCCATGGGCGCCCTCTCCCGCCGCGACTTCCTCCGCTCCTCGGCGGTCACCGGGGCCGGGCTGGTCGTCGCCTTCGTCGTCCCCCGGCGCGCCGAGGCGCTGCTCGCCGGCCCGCCGAAGAAGCCGCTCCCGCAGCCCAACGCGTTCCTCCGCATCGGCACCGACGACTCGGTGACCGTGCTCCTCGCCCACTCCGAGATGGGCCAGGGCATCTGGACCACCCTCCCCATGCTCGTCGCCGAGGAGCTGGGCTGCGACTGGTCGAAGATGCGCGTCGAGCACGCCCCGGCCGCGCCCGCCTACGCCCACACCGCGATGGGCATGCAGATGACCGGCGGCTCGAGCACCACCTGGTCCGAGTTCGACCGGTACCGGACCGTGGGCGCCCTGGCGCGCCAGCTCCTGGTCGGAGCCGCTGCCAAGGAGTGGAAGACCGACGCGGCGAAGCTCCGGGTGGAGAACGGGTTCGTCATCCACGGAAGCAAGCGCGCCTCGTTCGGCCAGCTCGCCGAGCGCGCCCGGGCCCTTCCCACCCCCGAGCGAGTCACCCTCAAGCCGCCCGAGAAGTGGACGCTGATCGGCAAGCCGATGCGGCGGCTGGACACGCCGGAGAAGATCACCGGCCGCGCCCTCTTCGGGATGGACGTGCAGTTCCCGGGGCTCCGCACGGCGATGGTCGCCCGGGCCCCGGTGTTCGGCGCGACGCTGAAGACCTTCGACCCCGCGGAGGCCAGGAAGGTCCCGGGGGTGGAGCAGGTGGTCCAGGTCCCGAGCGGCGTGGCGGTGATCGCCACCAACGCCTGGGCGGCGAAGCTCGGCCGGGCGGCCCTGAAGACCGAGTGGGACCTCGGCCCCGGAGCCGGGCTCGACACCGACCGGATGCGCGCCGAGGCGCTCGCCCTCTCCCGCACCGCCGGCGCCGTGGCCCTGGCCAAGGGAGATGCCGAGGCCGCGCTGGGCAAGGCGCCCCGCCGGGTGGAGGCCGAGTACGACGTCCCCTACCTCGCGCACGCGCCGATGGAGCCGCTCAACTGCACGGTCCAGCTCGAGGCCGACCACTGCGACGTCTGGACCGGCACCCAGTTCCAGTCGATGGACCAGTCCACCGTCGCCCAGATCACCGGGCTCAAGCCCGAGCAGGTCTCCATTCACACCACCTTCCTCGGCGGAGGCTTCGGCCGGAGGGCCACCACCACCTCGGACTTCGTGCGCGAGGCCACCGAGGTGGCGAAGGCCGCCAGGGTCCCGGTCAAGGTGGTCTGGACCCGCGAGGACGACATCCGCGGCGGCTACTACCGGCCCGCGTTCCACCACCGGATCGAGGCTGGCCTGGACGCGCGGGGACGGCCGGTGGCCTGGAGGCACACCCTGGTCGGGCAATCCCTCCTCGCCGGCACGCCGTTCGAGTCGGCGATGATCAAGAACGGCATCGACGAGGCGTCGGTCGAGGGGGTGGTCGACTCGCCCTACCTCGCCGCGGTGCCCGCCCGGAAGGTCCTCCTCCACTCCCCGAGGTCGCCGATCCCCGTCCTCTGGTGGCGCTCGGTGGGGCACAGCCACACCGCCTTCGCCATGGAGTCCATGGTGGACGAGCTGGCGCACGCCGCCGGGCAGGACCCGCTCGCCTACCGGCTCGCCCTGCTCAAGTCCTCGCCGCGGCACGCCCGCGTGCTGCAGACCGCCGCGGAGAAGGCCGGATGGGGTCACCCCTCCCCGGGACGCGGCCTCGGCCTGGCGCTTCACGCGTCGTTCGAGAGCATCGTCGCCCAGGTGGCGGAGGTGTCGATCGAGCCGGAGAGCCGCATCCGGGTCCACCGCGTGGTGTGCGCGCTCGACTGCGGGCAGCCGGTCAATCCGCTGGGGATCGAGGCCCAGGTCCAGAGCGGCGTCGCCTTCGGCCTCGGCGCGGCGCTGCACGGCGCGATCACCTTCCGGGACGGCCGGGTCCAGGAGAGCAACTTCCACGACTACCCCGTGCTCCGGATCGACGAGATGCCGCGGGTGGAGGTCCACATCGTCAAGAGCAGCGCGAAGATGGGCGGCATCGGCGAGCCGGGGACCCCGCCCATCGCGCCGGCCGTCGCCAACGCGGTGTTCGCCCTGACCGGCAAGCGGCTCCGCTCCCTTCCCTTCCGGCTGGTGTGACATGACCATCCACGCTCGGCTCAGCCTCCTCCCCGCGGTCGCCCTGGCCGCGCTGCTCCCCGGCTGCTCGCATGGCCCGGCGCCCGCTGCCACGGCCGCCGCCTCCACCACGGCGGCGAGTCCGGTCGCCGCGTTCGAGACCGTCCGGCTGGTCCTCCAGGACCCCCGCTGCCAGAACTGTCATCCCGCGGCAGACCGGCCTCTCCAGGGCGACGACAGCCGGGTTCACACCATGAACGTCGTCCGCGGCCCGGACGGGCACGGAACGCCAGGCGCCCAGTGCGTGAACTGTCACGGGAAGGCCAATCCGCCCGAGAGCTACGGCGCGCACCAGCCTCCGGGAGTCTCGAGCGACTGGCACCTGCCGCCTCCGGACATGAAGATGACCTTCGTCGGGCGCAGCTCGCGCGAGCTGTGCGAGCAGCTGAAGGACCCCGCGCGGAACGGCAACGCGAACGCTCCCCGCGCTGCTCAAGCACGTGAGCAGCGACCCGCTCGTGCTCTGGGGCTGGGCCCCGGGCGTCGGCCGCCGGCCGGTCGCCGTGCCCCACGCCGAGTTCGTCGCCGCGTTCAAGCGCTGGGCGGACGCCGGCGGTTCCTGCCCGCCCTGAGCGGGCTAGGCTCCGCCGCCCCATGAACCTCTACGCGCTGGTCCTGGCGCTCATCGTCCTCGCGCTGCTCTCGGTGAGCGTGAGCCAGGTCCGGAAGACGCGGACCAAGGCCGACTACCTCGTCGCCGGCCGCAGCCTGCCCTGGTACATCCTGGTCTTCACCCTGCTCTCGTCGTGGATCGGCTCGGGGTCGCTCTTCGCCGGCGCCGAGAACGCCTTCCACAACGGCTTCGCCGCGCTCTGGCAGGGAGCCGGCGGCTGGTGCGGGCTGCTGGTCATCTACTTCATCGCTCCGCGCGCCCGGAAGTTCGCCCAGTTCACCATCCCCGACCTGCTGGAGACCCGCTACGACGTCTGGGCCCGGGTGCTCGGGGCGGCGGCGATCCTCTTCGCCTTCACCGCCATCGCCTCGTACCAGTTCAAGGGTGGCGGAGACATCCTGCACATCATCTTCCCCGGGCTCGACGTCGCGGCGCGCGAGACCTTCGGGCTGGCGGCGGGCAAGGAGCACGCGCTGGGGATGGTGATCATCGCGGTGTTCGTGGTCGTCTTCACCGCGCTCGCCGGCATGGCCTCGGTGGCGTACATGGACGTGGTCATCGGCGGCCTGACCACCGTCGCAGCCATCCTCTCGGTTCCCTTCCTCCTGGTGCGGGTCGGGGGCTGGAGCGGGTTCCACGCCGCGCTCCCGCCCGAGTACTTCCAGGCGTTCGGACGGTTCGGCGGCGCCGGCGGAGGCTTCGTCCGGGCGATGGAGCTCCTGGTCCCGACGATGCTGCTCCTGCTCGGCAACCAGAGCATCTACCAGAAGTTCTTCAGCGCCCGGGCCGAGCGGGACGCGCGGCTCTCGGTCATCGGCTGGCTCGGGGGCACGGTGGTCCTCGAGATCCTCATCGTCGGCATCGCCGTCCTCGGCGCGGCGCTCTTCCTCCACACGCCCGGAGTGAAGGCGCGGGAGATCATCCCCTACACCGCACGCAACGGCGTGCCCTCGCTGGTCGGAGCGATCCTGGTCGGGGCGATCTTCGCCAAGGTCATCTCCACCGCGAACAACTACCTGTTCTCTCCGGCGACCAATCTGGTCAACGACGTGTACACCCGCTTCCTGAACCGGGAGGCCTCCGACCGCACCGTCCTGCGCGTCTCGCGGGTGCTGATCGCGGTGCTCGGCCTCTTCGCCCTGCTGCAGGGCACGGTGAGCGAGTCCATCCTCGCCATGTCGCTCTACGCGTACACCGTCTACGCGGCGGCCATCACCCCGGTGGTGCTGGCGGCGTTCTTCTGGCGGCGGGCGACCGCGGCCGGCGCGGTGGTCTGCATCCTGGCCGGCACGGCGATCACCATCGTCTGGAACCTCGAGCAGCTGGCGCTCCAGGCGCACCGGGCGACGGTGCTGCCCGAGGGCTGGCTCGGCCGGGACGCCATCTTCCCCGCGCTCCTGGTCTCGGTGGTCTCGCTGGTGGTGGTGAGCCTGCTCACCCCGGCGCCGGCGAAGGAGAAATGGCAACCCTTCGCGGCGGCGGAAGGCTGAGGCCCGGGCTAGAGCTTCGCCAGCATCGCCGCGAGCGCCTGCTCCAGGGTCTCGGTGCCCCGGACCACGGACTCCGGATGCTCCCAGCGCAGCGCCCCCGAGGCGATCGCCTGGTAGAGGTGCTGGTACATCGCCGCGTGCTCCGGCGAGAAGCCCATCCCGGTGAAGGCCTCGGCCACCTGGTCCAGCGGCTCGACGATGGGCTCCACCTCGGTCCCCAGCAGCTTGGAGAGGACGCGGGCCACGTCCGCCGGCCCGACCTCCTCGGGCCCGGCGAGCTCGACCACCCGGTGCTGCTTGGGGTGCTCGAGGAGGAGCTGGGCGGCAGTGTGCCCCACGTCGTGCGCCGCGACGTGGCTCCACTTCAGCTCGGCCGGAAGGAAGGTGTTCAGCAGTCCCTCCTTGGCGTCCGGGAGCGCCGGTGCCCAGTTCTCCATGAAGTAGCAGGCCCGGAGGAACGTCACTGGGGTCTTCAGCGTCTTGAGCTCCTGCTCGGCGTCGTGGAGCAGGACGACGATCCCCGTGCCGTCGGCCTGGTGGGCGCCGATCGAGGACAGGAAGACGACGTGCTTCACGTCGGTCCCGCCGATCGCCTGGACCATGGCGTCGATCGTCTTCTTCGCCTTGCCGCGGACGCCCGTGGTGTTGGGCGGGAACGGGGGCAGCAGGAAGAACGCCGCCTCGGTTCCCCGGAGCGCGTTGAGGAGGTCGTGCGCGCTGGAGAGATCGCCTTGTCCGACGTGCGCGCCGCGCTTCTTCCAGCGCTCTGCCTTGTGCGGGTCCCGGACCAGCACCCGGACCTTCCGTCCACTGTCCAGCAGCGTCTGGGCGACCACCGATCCGGTGTGCCCGGTCACCCCGGCGACGACGTACTCGGCCATCGGACCCTCCTCGGAACTGGTCTCGTATATCTCCGGCGCCCGGGCGTGGGCGAGGACGCAGAGCGGCTGGGGCTCAGAGGCCCATTCGCCTGGCCTCACCCGCTGGCCCGCGTCGCCCAGGAGACGGGATTCGGCAGCGTCTCCTCCCTCTGCCGCGCCTTCCGCCGCGAGGTCCGGACCACCCCGGCCGCGTACTGGAGACGCGTCCAGCAGAGGCGCCTCCCTCGCCCGCCTCCGAGGTGATGCCCCGGAGCTGCGAACCGGCACCGGATGTTCTATACGGCGCGTCCGCCCATGCGCCGAGCCCTGAAGATCGTCGGTCTCCTCCTGGCGACACTCGTGGTTCTGGTCGCCGCCTTCCTCCTCTACGTCCAGGTGGACGGCATCCCCCGCTACCCGGTGGAGAAGGTCACCTTCCACGCCGAGCCGACGCCGGAACGGGTGGCGCGGGGAAGGAAGCTCGCCAACGTCCTCTGCGCCAACTGCCACATGGACCCGACCACCCGGGAGCTCACCGGCAAGCGCATGGCGGACTCCCCGCCGCAGTTCGGGGTCATCTACTCCTTGAACATCACTCGGCACCCCACCAAGGGAATCGGCAGCTGGACCGACTCCGAGCTGGCCTACCTCCTCCGCACCGGGGTGAGGCGGGACGGCCAGTACGCCCCGCCGTGGATGGTGAAGCTGCCCCATCTCTCCGACGAGGACCTCGCCTCGATCATCGCCTTCCTCCGCTCGGACGACTCGATGGTCGCGCCCTCGGATCGGGATCCGCCCGGCGTGAGCCGCCCCACCTTCCTCTCCAAGCTGCTCTGCCACGTGGCCTTCAAGAAGCTGCCGTACCCCGACCACCCCATCGCCGCGCCCCCGGCCTCCGACCGGGTCGCGTACGGCCGCTACCTGGTCTTCGCCCTGGACTGCTTCGGCTGCCACTCGGCGGACTTCAAGACCATGAACGTGGCCGAGCCGGAGAAGTCCGCGGGCTACCTCGGCGGAGGCAACACGGTCCTGGACCTTCGCGGCAAGCCGCTCCGCTCAGCGAACCTCACCCCGGATGCCGAGACCGGCATCGGGCGCTGGTCCGAGCGGGACCTCGTCACCGCCCTGCGCACCGGCTTCAGGCCGGACCGGACCCTCATCCGGTACCCGATGGGGCCGATGCCGGAGCTGAGCGACGAGGAGGCTGGCGCCATCTACGCGTACCTTCGAACCGTCCCGCCCATCCGGAACGCCGTGCCCCGCGACCTGGCGCCATCTCCCGGCTCCACCGCCAGGCTCGACGGGAAGCAGCTCTACGAGCGCTACGGCTGCGTCTCCTGCCACGGCGACGACGGGGTGGGAATCGCCAATCTCCGGAGCGCCGGCCAGCACTACCCCACTCCCGAGGCGCTCAGGACCTGGATCCAGGACGCGCCGGGCGTCAAGCCCGGGGCCAGGATGCCCGTCTGGAAGGACGTCATCCGCGAGGAGGACTACGCCCCCCTGATGGACCACGTGCTGCAGCTGGGGAAGACCCGGGGCTGAGGGGTCAGGGCGGGACGCCGCCCCTCCGGCTCAGTGTCCGCGGATGCGCGCCACGATCTCGTCCGCGACCGGCTTCGGCACCGCGGCGTAGTGGCTGAACTGCATGGTGTACGTCGCCCGGCCCTGCGTCCGCGAGCGCAGGTCGGTGGCGTAGCCGAACATCGTCGCCAGCGGCACCTGCCCCTGGATGTGCTGGGCCCCGCCCTTCGGCTCCATGCCCACGACCTTCCCCCGCCGGGCGTTCAGGTCGCCGATCACGTCGCCCATGAAGTCCTCGGGCGTCACCACCTCGATGGACATGATGGGCTCGAGCAGCACCGGCCCCGCCCGCGGGCCTCCCTCGCGCACCGCCATCGACCCGGCGATGCGGAAGGACACCTCGTTCGAGTCGACGTCGTGGAAGCTCCCGTCGATGGCCTCGACGTGCACGTCCACCATGGGGTAGCCGGCGAGCGGACCGTTGCTCATCGACTCCTGGGCGCCCTGGAACGCCGCCTCCACGAACTCCTTCGGCACCTTCCCGCCCACGATGGAGTTCTTGCTGGTGAACCCCTTCCCCGACTCGTTCGGCGAGAGGCGGAACACGATGTCCCCGTACTGCCCGCGGCCGCCGGACTGGCGCACGTACTGCCCGCGCGCCTCCACCGTCTGGGTGATGGTCTCCCGGTACGCCACCTGAGGCTTGCCGACGTTCGCCTCGACCTTGAACTCGCGCAGGAGCCGGTCGACGATGATCTCCAGATGCAGCTCGCCCATCCCGGCGATCAGCGTCTGGCCGCTCTCGGGATCGGTCCGAACCCGGAAGGACGGGTCCTCCACCGCCAGCTTCTGGAGCGACGTCCCGAGCTTGTCCTGGTCGGCCTTGGTCTTGGGCTCGATGGCGATGTCGATCACCGGCTCGGGGAACTCCATCCGCTCGAGCACGATGGGGTGCCCCTCGTCGCAGAGCGTGTCGCCGGTGACGGTGAGCTTCAGCCCCACCGCCGCGGCGATGTCCCCGGCCAGCACCTCGTCGATCTCGTCCCGCTTGTCGGCCCGCATCTGGACCAGCCGCCCGATGCGCTCGCGCTTTCTCTTGGCCGGGTTCCACGCGGCCATGCCGGTCGCCAGCCGCCCCGAGTAGACCCGGATGAAGGTCAGCGTCCCCACGAAGGGATCGCTCATGATCTTGAACGCCAGCGCGCTGAACGGCGCGGTGTCGTTCGTCTCGCGGGTGGTGTCGTTCCCCTTGGGGTCCTTGCCATGCACCGGCGGGATGTCCAGCGGCGAGGGCAGCAGGTCCACCACCGCGTCCAGGAGCGGCTGCACGCCCTTGTGCTTGAACGCCGAGCCGCAGAGCACCGGGAACAGCGTCCGGGCGATGCACCCCTTCCGGAGCGCCGCCAGGAGCTCGGCCTCGGACGGCTCCTTCCCGTCCAGGTACAGCGCCATCACCCGGTCGTCCTGGTCGGCGCAGGCCTCGATCAGGTGCGCGCGTGCGGTCCTCGCCGCCTCGAGCAGCGAGGCCGGGATGTCCACCACCTCGAACCGGCTCCCCAGCTCCGACTCGTCGAAGCTGATGCCCTTCATCCGAACCAGGTCGATCACCCCCTGGTGCTGATCCTCGACCCCCCAGGGGATCTGCACCGGGACCGCGTGGGCCCCGAGCTTCTCCCGGATGCTCCGGACCGACATCTCGAAGTCGGCCCCCAGCCGGTCCATCTTGTTGATGAAGCAGATCCGGGGGACGCCGTACCGGTCGGCCTGCCGCCACACCGTCTCGCTCTGGGGCTCCACGCCGTTGGCCGCGTCGAACACCGCGATGGCGCCATCGAGCACCCGCAGCGACCGCTCCACCTCGATGGTGAAGTCCACGTGCCCCGGGGTGTCGATGATGTTGATGCGGTAGCGCTGGTCCCGCCGGTTCCAGAAGGCGGTGATCGCCGCCGAGGTGATGGTGATGCCGCGCTCGCGCTCCTGCACCATCCAGTCGGTGGTGGTGTTGGCGTCGTCGACGTCGCCCATCTTGTGGATGGTGCCGGTGTAGAAGAGGATCCGCTCGGTGGTGGTCGTCTTCCCGGCATCGATGTGCGCCATGATGCCGATGTTGCGGTAGCGCTCGAGCGGGAAGTCGCGGGCCATGATCGATCTCTACAAATGACAACGGCCGGGAGGCCCGGCCGTGGGAACTTCGAGGATTCGGCCCCCGCTTACCAGCGGTAGTGGGCGAAGGCCTTGTTGGCCTCGGCCATCTTGTGCGTGTCCTCGCGCTTCTTCACCGCGTTGCCACGGTTGTTGGCCGCGTCCATGATCTCGCCGGCCAGCTTCTCCTCCATCGTCTTCTCGCCGCGCGCCTTGGCGAAGATGATGAGCCAGCGCATGCCCAGCGCCACGCGGCGGTCCTGCCGGACCTCGACCGGGACCTGGTAGGTCGCGCCGCCCACGCGGCGGCTCTTGACCTCCAGCACGGGCTTCACGTTGTCCAGCGCCTTCTTGAAGGTGCGGAGCGGCTCCTCCTTCGCCCGCTCCTCGATGAGGGCGAAGGCGCCGTAGCAGACCCGCTCGGCGATGGACTTCTTGCCCTTCCGCATCAGGTCGTTGACGAACTTGGTGACCAGCCGGTCCTGGAACTTCGGGTCGGGGAGGATCTTCCGCTTGGCGACGACGCGACGACGAGGCATCTGCTTTGGCTTCCTTTAGCTCGGGCGCTTCGCGCCGTACTTGCTGCGACTCTGCTTCCGGCCCTGCACGCCGACCGAGTCCAGGGTGCCGCGGATGATGTGGTAGCGGACGCCGGGGAGGTCCTTCACCCGGCCCCCGCGGATCATCACCACCGAGTGCTCCTGGAGGTTGTGACCCACGCCGGGGATGTAGGACGTCACCTCGATGCCGTTGGTCAGCCGGACGCGGGCCACCTTCCGCAGCGCCGAGTTCGGCTTCTTCGGGAGTGGTGGTGTAGACGCGGGTGCACACCCCACGCTTCTGGGGAGACTCCTTGAGCGCCGGGCTCTTCCCCTTCACCACGAGCTTCTCGCGCCCCTTGCGCACCAGCTGACTGATGGTCGGCATCCGTCCCTTGTCCGTCGAACGATGGCGGCGACCGTCGGGCACACGCCCACCACGGAAGCCCCCGAAAAGAGGGCGCGGTCTATAACGGTGCGTCACAGCGAGTCAAGCATCACGCCTCGAGGCTCGGAGCCTAGATGTCTCCGCCGCCCTGACCTCGCCGACGATTGCCAGGCTTGAGACCACTTCACCGTGGCCCTCGGCTGCGGCGGCCCTGACCTACAGGTCGAGGACCATGACGATCGCGTCCTCGCCCTCGTCCACGTAGTAGTTCGGCCGGATTCCGACTGGCCGGAACCCGAACGTCCGGTACAGCTCCAGCGCCGCGGCGTTGCTCCGCCGCACCTCCAGCGTGGCCAGGGTGCACCGCTTCTGCCGCCCGCCGTCGAGGGCGGCCTGGAGCACCGCCCGGGCCACCCCGCGCCGCCGGTGTTCGGGGGCGGTGGCCACGTTCAGGATGTGCAGCTCGTCGTGCACCACCCAGAAGATGGCGAACCCGAGCAGCGTCATCCCCCGCGGACCCGGCTCCTCGGCGACCAGGATGGTGGACCAGTCGTGACCGAGCTCCCGGGCTAGGAGATCTCGGCTCCAGGGGTTCCGGAACGCCACCTGCTCGATCTCCATCACCCTCGGCAGGTCGGCGGGGGTCATCGGGCGGAGCTGGAACGCCCCTCCCGGGCTCTCCCGGAGCTTCCTCACCGGGCCGCCTCCCCGAGCCCCAGCTGGTCCCGGGCGAGCTCCTCGGGCCGGGCGATGATCCGCACCGGGATGGACGTCCGCAGCTGGCCGAGCGCCTCCCGGGCGAGCACGAAGGCCCGCTCCCGTTGCATCCGCTCGCGGAGCGGACCGCGCGCCTCCTCCCAGGTGCGCCCGCCCTTGTCCGCGTCCCAGGCCTTCCGCACCTCCGCCTCGGGCACCTGCGAGCGGAGCCGGACCCGACCCTCGATGAACTTCTCGGTCCGGAGCGCCCGGGCCAGCACCTCGGCCAGGGCGGCCCGGTCCGCGTCGTGAGCCTTGAGGAAGGCCTGGAACGCGGCGGGCGTCGCGAAGCGGGACTCGAGAGCACGCATCCGCTGGTCGATCTCCGCCGGCTCCACCGGATAGGCGTTGAGCTTGTCCGCCTCGGCCGTCGCCGCGCGCTGGGCGATGGCCAGATCCAGGGCGCCCTGGATCGTGGAGGCGTCCAGCGGCGCCGCGGCGGCCTCCACTCCCCCGCGATCGATGAGCATCACCCGGGCCTCGAAGTCGAGCTGGCTCCAGCTGAGCACGCGGCCGTCCACCAGCGCCACCACCCGGTCCAGGACCCGCGCCGGCGCCGGGTGGGCGCAGAGGAGCAAGCCGAGCGCGAGCAGGCGCCGCGTCCACTGGCATGGTCGTCGCGGACGGTTAAGCTGCCTCGACTGCATGGCTGAGGACCTCTACCAGCTGCTCGGCGTCGCCCGCGGCGCCGGCGAGGACGAGATCAAGAAGGCGTACCGGAAGCTGGCGCGCAAGTACCACCCGGACGTGAACCCCGGCAACAAGGCCGCCGAGGAGAAGTTCAAGCAGGTGAGCGCCGCCTTCGAGGTGCTGTCCCATCCGGAGAAGCGGAAGCTCTACGACGAGTTCGGCGAGGATGCCGCCAAGATGGGCTACGACCCGAAGAAGGCCGAGGCCTTCCGGGCGTACCGGGACGCGGCGACCCGGGGCGGCGGGGCCCCCGGCGGCTTCGGCGGGACGGGCGGCATCCCCAACATGGAGGGCTTCGACCTCGGGGACCTCTTCGGCGAGCTGTTCCGCAGCCGCGGCGGCGGCGGCCGGGGGATGGAGGACCCGTTCGGCCGCGAGGAGGCGGAAGGGCCGAGCCGCGGGGAGGACCTCCACGCCCAGGTGCGCCTGTCGCTCCGGGACGCGGTCACCGGCACCGAGCGCAGCCTCTCGGTCACTCGCCCGGGCCGCTGCAAGAAGTGCAAGGGTTCCGGGCACTTCGGAAAGCCGGAGACCTGCCCGACGTGCAAGGGCTCGCGCCGGATCCGCCAGGGCCGAGGCCCCCTGTCGATGAGCGCCCCCTGCCCTACGTGTGCCGGGAGCGGGAAGGTGGCCGCACCGTGCGACCTCTGCGGCGGCACGGGCCGGGTCGAGGAGACCGCCCGCGTGACGGTGAAGATCCCCGCCGGGGTCCAGACCGGCTCGCAGGTGCGGGTCGCTGGCCAGGGCGCCGCCGGCGCCCAGGGCGGACCGCCGGGCGACCTCTTCCTCGAGGTCCAGGTCGAGCCGCATCCGCTCGTCCGCCGCGAGGGCGACGACCTCTACGTCGAGCTGCCGGTGACGGTGGCCGAGGCGATGCTCGGCGCCCAGGTGCGCGCACCCACCTTCACCGGCGAGGTGACCCTCACCGTCCCGCCGCACAGCCAATCGGGCCGGAAGCTCAGGCTCAAGGGCCAGGGCGTGCCGGCGCTCCGGGGCAACGGCCGCGGCGACCTGTACTTCGAGCTCCGCATCCTCGTGCCGGAGAGGACGACCGCGGATCTGAAGGCCGCGGCCGAGACGCTGGCCCGTGCCTACCCGCACGACGTGCGCGCCGACCTGCGGCTCTGACGGAGCGAGGGCGCCGGGTGCAATTCCTAGGACCCGCCCGGGCCCTTGCGTCGGACACGCCGTGACGTAAAAGCCTCCCCCCGGCCCTTCGATGGATCCCCAGTCCGACACCGTCACCGTCTCCACCCGCGGGCGCGGGCTCCACGACATCACCCGCTCGATCGACGACTTCGTGCAGCGGCTCAAGGTGGCCGCGCCAGGGCCCCGGACCGGCCTCCTCACCTGCTTCATCCGCCACACCTCGGCCAGCCTGGTCGTCCAGGAGAACGCCGACCCCGAGGTGCTCTCGGACCTGGAGCGATTCTTCGCCCGCCTCGTCCCGGACGGCGACAGGATCTTCCATCACACCGCCGAGGGCCCGGACGACATGCCCAGCCACGTCCGGGCGGCGCTCACCCAGACCTCGCTCTCCATCCCGGTGGTGGACGGTTCCCTCGCGCTCGGCACCTGGCAGGCCATCTACCTCTACGAGCATCGCACCCGTGCCCACCGCCGCGAGGTGGTTCTGTTGTACGTCGGTCGCTAGCAAGGAGACTCCTCGCCCGTGGGCATCCTCGACATCTTCGGCGGCGGCAAGAGCCCCGAGCGCGCCACCAAGCTCAAGGCCAAGGTGACGCAGAAGTACGGCGGCCCCGAGGCGCGTCAGAAGGCCATCCAGCAGCTCGGCGAGATGGAGTTCCCCGAGGCCACCGCCTCGCTCCTGGCCCGCTTCACCATCACCGTCGACCCGGCGACGACGGACACCGACGAGAAGGAGCACGTCTTCGGACTCCTCCGCGCCCGCGGCGAGGCGGCCGTCGAGCCGATCCGCACCTTCCTCCGCCGCAACGACCAGGCCAGCTCCTGGGCGGTCCGCCTCCTCCGGGAGATCCTCCCCGCCGACCGCTGCGTCACCGTCGTGGTCGAGCACCTGGGAGAGCTGGCGGACGTCTACACCCGGGACCCGGAGAAGAAGCTGGTCCTGCTCCACGAGGCCGAGTCGCTCGACGACGCCCGCGTCCCGCCCCGGGTGCTCCCCTTCCTCGAGGACATGGCGGACGACGTGAAGATCGCCGCCCTCCGCGCGCTGGCCCCCCGGGCCTACCCCGAGGCCCGCGAGCCGATGCTCAGGCTCCTCACCGCGCCCGAGACCGCCCGGCGAGTCCAGACCGCCGCCATCGAGGCGATCGCCGGCAGCGGGTTCGGGGTCCAGGGCTACCGGGAGAAGGTCGAGTCGCTCCTGCCCGAACCGTTCTTCGTCGACAAGGCGGGCATCCTGAAGCGCCGCGGCGCGCCGGGCGCGGGGCAGCCGGAGTAAGTACCAGCCTCGTCTCATGCCGCGCTCGCCCAAGACACCCACCCGACGTCGCTCGAAGGCGCTGGTGGAGCTGTTCCCCCACCTTGCCCCGGCGGCCGAGGCACCGCCCGGGCCGGACGCCGCCGCCCGCACGCTCCGGAAGATGGCCGACGCCATCCACCGCAGCGCCACCCTCGCCGAGGCCCAGAAGCTCCAGCTCGGCCTCATCGCCTCGCTCCTCGGAGCCCGGAGCGCCTACCTGGCCGAGTACATCCACCTGCGCGACCGGCTGGAGGTCGCGACGGCGAAGGGAAGGAACGAGCCGCGCATCACCGCCGTCCGCCCCGGGGAAGGGCCGGTGGGCACGGCCTTCGCCGAGCGCAGGCTGGTGCGTGACCGTGACCTGGTCGCGGTGCCGCTCCAGGGCGCCGCTGGCCCGCTGGGCGCGCTGGTGCTCATCTCACCGAAGGTGGACGCGCCGGACGCGCTGCTCGAGGCGCTCGCCGCCCAGGCCGCCGCGGCCTGGGAGCACGCCCGGCTGCGCGAGGACACCGCCCGCCGCGAGAAGGACCTCAAGACGGCGCTCGCCGGGCTGAAGTCGATGGAGAAGAACCGCGAGGAGCTCCTCTCCAACGTCTCCCACGACCTCAAGACGCCGCTCACCACGGTGAAGGCCTACCTGGCCATGCTCGGGCAGGGACGGCTGGGCCAGCTTCCGGATCCGCAGCTGCACGCGGTGCAGGTCGCCGAGCGGAACGCGGACCGGCTGCTGCGGATGCTGAACGACGTGCTGCTCCTGTCCCGGCTCCAGACGGGGAAGATGAGGCTGACCAGCCGGCCCTTCGGGCTCCGGGCCCTGGTGCACGACGTGATGGCCGCGCTGGCCTCGGCGGGGGAGCTCTCGCGCGTGCGGCTGACGCTCGCCCCGGCGCCCGAGGTGTTCGTCAAGGGCGACCGGGAGCGCCTGTTCGAGGCGGTGCACAACCTCGTCGAGCACGCCCTGTTCCTCTGCAGCCCCGACGGCGAGGTGCAGGTCGAGGTGCGCTCGGAGCCGGGGCTCGCCCTGCTCACCGTGCGCGACGACGGGATGGGGCTGCCGGCCGAGGACCTCGAGGGCCTCTTCGACGCCTTCCACCGGAGCCGCACCGGGCCGGGCGCGAGCGTGGGGCTCGGCCTGCCCGTCACCGCGAAGATCGTCCAGCTGCACGGCGGCCGGATCGAGGCCGAGGGCGCGCCGGGCGCCGGGACCTTCCGGCGGGTGGTGCTCCCCGCCTTCGCCGCCCAGGTGGGCATCGCCGACCCGGACGAGACGCTCACCCCGCGGGCCGGCCACATCCTCCTGGTCGAGGACGACCGGGACTGCCGCGAGGTGCTGCAAGAGCTGCTCGAGCAGGAGGGCTACAGCGTGGCCTCCGCCGCCGGCGCCGAGGAGGCCCGGACGCTGCTCGAGGGCCTCCGTCCGGCGATGGTGCTGCTCGACCTCCGCCTGTCCGAGGAGGACGGCCGGAGCGTGCTCCGCCACCTGCGCGGGCAGCCGGAGATGGCCGAGACGCCGGTCTACATCATCTCCGGCGCCTCCGAGGTGGCCTCCCTGAGCACCGGGACCGGGCTGGACCGCATCGACGGGTTCTTCGAGAAGCCGCTTCACCTGCCGAAGTTGCTGGACACCGTGGCCTCGGTGGTGCGACCCGTTCGCTCCGTCCGATGACCCAGTTCCTCCACGACCGGCTCCTCGAGTCCTTCGCCTCCGCGCTCGCCACCGCCCTCGGGCAGCCGGTGGACGCCATCCGCGCCCAGGTGAAGCCCGCCGAGCCGGAACACGCGGACCTCGCCTTCCCCACCTTCCCGCTCGCCAAGCAGCTCCGGACCGCGCCGCCGAAGATCGCCGCCGACCTGGCCGGCCGCCTCTCCGTCCCGGGACTGGAGATCGCCGCCGCCGGGCCGTACGTCAACGCGCGGTTCGAGCCCCGGGCCTTCATGGGCGGCGTGCTCGCCGAGGCGCGCGGGGCGGGCACCGGCTACGGGTCGACCGACGCCGGCCGCGGCAAGACGGTGGTCATCGACTACTCGTCGCCGAACATCGCCAAGCCCATCGGGTTCCATCATCTGAGAACCACGCTCATCGGCCACGCCATCGCCAACCTGTACCGGAGCCAGGGCTGGCGGGTGGAAGGCATCAACTACCTCGGCGACTGGGGGAAGCAGTTCGGCCTGGTCGCGGTGGGGCTCCGCGAGTACGGCGACCCGGCGCGCCGGGGCGAGATGGGCCACCTGGTCGACGTGTACGTGAAGGCCAACGCCCGCGCCGAGGCGGACCCCGCCTTCGACGCCGAGGCCCGCGCCTTCTTCCGGGGGATGGAGGAGGGAGACCCCCAGGCCCGGGCGCTCTGGACCGAGCTCCGCGAGACATCGCTCCGGGGCTTCCTCCCCATCTACGAGCGGCTGGGCATCCGCTTCGAGCACATCGACGGGGAGAGCCTCTACCAGGACCGGATGGAGCGGGTCATCGAGGAGATCGGCCGGACGGTGGGCGTGCGCGAGAGCGACGGGGCGCTGATCGTCGACCTCCCGTACGCGGAGGGCGAGCCGCCCGTCCTCCTCAAGAAGGCGGACGGGAGCACGCTCTACGCCACCCGGGACCTCGCCGCGGCGGAGGACCGCTGGGAGCGCTTCCACTTCGACCGCTCGCTGTACGTCGTCGCCCGGGACCAGTCGCTCCACTTCGCCCAGGTGTTCCGGGTGCTGAAGGCGATGGGCAAGCCCTGGGCGGACCGCTGCGTCCACGTCTCGTTCGGCCGCATCATGGGGATGTCCACCCGCGCCGGAAAGCTCGTCCTCCTCAACGACGTGCTCGACGAGGCGCGGGCCCGCGCGCTGGAGAAGGTGCAGCAGAGCGCCGCCTCGGGGCGCATCCACACCGAGGAGCCGGAGCGGCTCGCCGAGCAGGTGGGCCTCGGCGCGGTCATCTTCGGCGATCTCAAGAACCGCCGGAACACCGACTACACCTTCGACTGGGACGAGGTGCTCGAGTTCGACGGGCACACCGGCCCCTACCTCCAGTACGCCCACGCCCGCGCCTGCAACCTCCTCAAGCGCGGCGGCGGCGCCCCGACCCAGGCGGACCCGGGCCTGCTCACCCTTCCGGAGGAGCAGCAGCTCGCCCGGACGCTGGCCCGGCTTCCGATACAGATTCGCGCGGCGGTGGAGCAGGACGAGCCGTCGTTCGTCGCCCGCCACCTGCTCGACGTCAGCGTCGAGTTCAGCCGCTGGTATACGCTCGGCAACCAGGACCGCGACAAGCGGGTGCTGCACGAGTCGAACGAGGCGCTGCGCGCAGCCCGGCTCGCGCTCGCTGACGCGGTGCGCATCGTCCTCGCCACCGGGCTTCAGCTTCTCGGCATCGCCGCGCCCGAGAGCATGTAAAACTGGCCAGAGGGCCATGGCCACCGCGCTGGTGAAGGTCGACGACAGCGAGGCCGCGCTCCGGCACGAGTTCGGCCCCACCGGCCGCGCGCTGGGGCGCCGGTACTGTCCGTACGTCCGGGTGACGCCAGCGGCGGAGGCCGAGCTGCGGCGGATCAGCGCCGAGGGCTTCGTGGTGCACGTGCAGCGGACCGCGGCCTGGGTGAGCTTTCTCTACCTCGCCTGGCTCCTGGTCAGCCGCGCCCTCCCGCCGATCCGCGCCGTGGTGAACATGCGGCGGTGGTTCGGCCGGCCCTGGCGCCGGGTGGCGCAGCGCGGACCGCTCGACGTCCGCTTCACCTTCGCCCGGAGGCAGGGCGGCTCGGCGCTGGTCTTCCTCCAGCAGACGGCGATCGGGCGGGCCGGCGGCCGGAGCGGCCGGGAGGACCCCTTCCCCGCCCTGGTGGCGATGGCCCGGAAGAGCGACCGGCCGGTGTTCCTCGTCCCCGAGCTGGTGGTCTGGGAGAAGTGGAGCGTCCGGATCAAGCCCGCCTGGGCGGACTACGTCTTCGGGACGCCCGAGGCGCCGGGCTTCCTCCACTCGGTGCTGGCCTTCCTCCGGAACCACAAGCGGGCGCAGTTCCGGGTGGGCGAGCCCATCGACCTCCGGGCCTTCGCCGCGCAGAACCCGGAAGAATCGGACGTGGTGGTCGCCCGGAAGGTCCGCGCCGTGCTCCACGTGCATCTCGCCCGCGAGACCCGTGCCGTCTTCGGGCCGCCGTACAAGCCGCCCGAGCGGGTCATCGAGGAGACGCTGCGTGACCGCACGCTGCGCCAGACCATCGAGCAGACCGCCACCCGCAGCGGGAAGGACCCGGCGGCGCTGGAGCGCGAGGCCCGGCGGAACCTCAATGCCATCGCCGCACGGCTGCACCCCACGGTGCTCGCGGTCGTCGCGCCGCTGATGGGCTGGGTGTTCGACCGGATCTACGACGGCATCAACGTGGACGAGGCCGGGCTGGAGCGCGCGCTCCGGGCCGGACTCAACGGCGCGCCGATCGTGCTCTGCCCGAGCCACAAGAGCCACGTGGACTACCTGGTCATGTCCTGGGTGCTGTGGAAGCGTGGCTACCAGGTGCCGGTGGTGGCCGCCGGGGCGAACCTCTCCTTCTTCCCGCTGGGGCCGGTGCTCCGGCGCGTCGGGGCGTTCTTCCTCCGCCGCAGCTTCGGCACCGACCGGCTCTACACCGCGACCTTCAAGGCCTACGTCAAGAAGCTGGTGCGCGACGGCGTGCACCAGGAGTTCTTCCCCGAGGGCGGCCGCTCCCGGACCGGCAAGCTCCTCCCCGCCAAGCTGGGGCTGCTCGGCTGGGAGGTGGACGCGGTCCTGGAGGGGGCCCGGAACGACCTCGCCTTCATCCCGGTGGCCATCGATTACGAGAAGATCGTCGAGGGCAGCAGCTACAGCAGGGAGCTGGTCGGCGGGGAGAAGAAGCCCGAGGACGTGGGCGCGCTCATCCGGGCGCCACAGGTGCTGCTCCGTCGCTACGGCACCATTCACCTGCGCTTCGACGAGCCGGTGCTCCTCCGCGACTTCATGCGGGGCCGCGGCCTGGAGGACCCGGGCAGCATCGGCGAGGAGGAGAGGCGCGGCCTGGTCCGGGCGCTGGGGCACCGCATCATGTGGGGCATCGCCCGCGTGTCCACGGTGACGCCGCACGCGCTGGTGAGCAGCGCCCTCCTCGCGCACCCCGGCCGGGGGCTGCCAGCCTCCGCGCTCGGCGCGCGGGTGGACGCGCTCCGGGGGATGTGCCTCGAGGAGGGCTCGGCGCTGTCCACCGGCCTCGCCGGAGCCCCGAGCGACCCGACCGTGGCGGGCCCGGTGCGCACCGCGGTGCTCGGCTTCGTCGAGGACAAGCTGGTCCGCACCGAGCAGGCCAAGGGCGAGACGGTCTACCTGCCGGTGGACGAGCGGCGGGTCCAGCTCGCCTACTACAAGAACACCATCCTGAACCTGATCGCCCCGCGCGCGCTGGTGGCCTGCGCCGTGCTCCGGGGCGTGCTCGACGGCACCGAGGAGTCGGTCCGGACCAAGGCCCTCTTCCTCTCCCGGCTGTTCAAGCTGGAGTTCATCTACCGGGTGGGCGCGCCCTTCGAGATCATCTTCGCCGAGACGGTGGACAAGCTGGTGGCGGCCGGGCTCCTGGTGCGGCGCGACGGGTCGCTCCTCCCCCCCGATGCGCAGGCCCGCGGCGTGCTCGAGTTCCTGGCCGACATGATCCGCGACTACCTGCAGTCGTACCTGCTCGCCGCGCTGACGCTGGACGACCTCGCCACGGGCCCCATGGACCGGAAGGCGTTCCTCCGGGCCGCGCTGGAGACCGGGCGGATGGAATTCCTCTCCGGGCGCCTCGACGCCGCCGAGGCCATCAGCCGGACCACGCTGGAGAACGCGCTGGCCTGGCTCCTCGAGCAGGAGATGGTGGCCGAGCGGGACCGAAAGCTGGTCCTCGGCCCCACCGCGGAGCGGCCCGAGCCGCGCGAGGCGTTCCGCGACGAGCTGCGCGCCTACCTCGACCGGTAGTCAGCGCGGCGCAATCAGCGCGTCGAGCTTCCGGGCCAGCGTCGCGTTGGAGACCAGGCCCTCGTACCGCCCCACCATCGTCCCGTCGGCCGAGACCAGGAAGGTGGCGGGCACCGTCTCCAGGCCCAGGGGCGCGAGCATCTCGCTCTCCGCCGCGGCGACGGGCATCGTGCGGAGGCCCATCTTCTCGGCCGCGACCCGAATCCGGGTGCGGTCGGGGGCGATGGAGACGGCGATGAACCCCACCCGGCCCTCGTACTGCTTCGCCAGCTTCTCCAGCTCGGGCAACTCCCGAGCACAGACGCCTCAGCCGGGCATCCAGAGGTTCACCAGCCACGGCCGGCCGCGCATCGTCTTCGGGGTGACGCTCGCGCCGTCGAGACCGCGCGCGCTGAAGGAGTCGGGCAGCGGCCGCGGGGTGTAGGAGGGCTGGCAGGCGGCGCCGAGCACGAGCAGGAGGAGAACGGGCAGACTGCGCATGCCTGGTCCTCGACGCTTTCACAGCCCTCACGGGGCTGGCAAGGTGCTCCGGCCGTCACCCATCGTGCTCGAGCCCACCCTTCCCCCGTCCGACGCACCCGAACCTCCGGTACCCGCCGAGCGGCTGGGATGGCTCGCGCTGGTCGGCGCGCTGGCGCTCTTCTACCTGGTCGGCGTGCCGCTGCAGATGGTGAGCGCCGGCGCGGGCATCTGGTTCGCCGAGGTGTTCCTCTTCCTCGGCTCCGGCTGGGCGCTGACCCGCTGGAGCGGCCGGGCACCGGCGCCGTACCTCGGGCTTCGATGGCCCGGGATCCGGCCTCTCCTGTTCGCGCTCGGCGTGGCCGTGGCCAACTACTTCGCGCTGGTCATCCCGCTGCAGTTCCTGGTCCAGCTGGCCGCCCCACAGTCGTGGGTGGAGATGTTCGACCAGACCCAGGTGTTCGAGCGGAGGAGCGGCCTCGAGCTGTTCCTGGCCATGACCGGCGCGGTGGCCGCCGCGCCGATCGGCGAGGAGGTCGTCTTCCGGGGCCTCTTGCTCCAGGGCCTTCTCCGCCGGGGCGTGGCCGTCATCCCGGCGGTGATCGCCTCGGCGGCCATCTTCAGCCTCTGCCACGTCAACCTCATCGGGCTTCCCGCGCTCTTCGAGCTGGGGGTGGTCTTCGGGCTCCTCTACGTCCGGACCCGGACCGTGCTTCCGGGGATGGTGGCCCACCTGGGGAGCAACCTGACGGCCACCCTGCTCTACGTCGCCGGGAAGGGACAGGAGCCGGGGCCGGTCGAGCTGTCCGCGCTTCCCGCCATCCTCGGCGCGAGCGCTGCCGGATGGGTGGTGCTGGGCCTCGTCCTGTCCGCCGCCCGCCGGGTGCCCGGGGCCTGGGGTCAGCGCCGGGAGGAGGACGTGGCCCGACCCCGGATCCCGCTCTCGCGGGCGCTCGCGCCCTGGGCCGTGGCGGCCGCGGCCTCGCTCGTCGTCTGGGGCCTCGCGGACCGCCGCGGCCTCGAGCTCGACCTCGCGGACGTCCAGGCCCGGCTGCCGCCGCCCCGCTCCAGCGAGCCGGGATGGGCGCGCGAGCGCCGGGATGAGGTCGAGACGCTCCGGGAGGACGTGCGCCAGGGAAAGGCGAGCCTCGAGACCTACCGCCAGGCGCGCCGCGTGCTCGCCGGAGCGCTGGCAGCCGACGCCGGGACCCCGGACGGGGGAGCGCCCTGACCGCCGGTGGCTCCCGCGCTCAGAAGGCCTTGTAGCGACGCACCCGGAGCACCGGACCGACCATGGCGATGCCGGCTGCCGCGGCGTCCACATCGCCGTCGATCTCCACCCGCTGCCCTTCCTTGAGCAGCGACGAGCGGCCACCGGCGAGCTGGTACGTCTTCCCGTCGTCCCCGGCGAGCACCCAGACGCCCATCTCCACGTCGCGGAACTCGACCGTCCCCCGGATCCTCATCGCCGCGTCTCTCGCCGGAGCATCGCCCGGGACAGCAGCGCCGCCAGGAGCCCGTTCAGCACCAGCCAGGGCCGGGCGAGGAAGGTGAAGGGAAGGTAGGCGATGCTCGGCGCCTTCGCCCAGGCCGCGTAGAGCAAGAATCCCGCAAACCCGAGCGACAGTCCGGCCACGACCGGCCGCAGCCCCCGCCACTTCAGCGCGAGGAGCGCCGCCACGGTCGGGACCAGCGCGCTGTACATCAGGGGGCTCGCGAGCCGCCCGCGCCCGAAGAGGATGCGCCCCCAGTCGGGCAGCGGCAGCGAGAGCACCTCGGCGGCGGCCGGCGGGTGCCCGACGTAGCGCTGCCAGAGAAGCTTGAGGAACCACAGCCCGACCGTGCTCAGGAGCAGCGGAAGGAGCGTCGCGGGGTTGAGCAGCACGTTCAGGTAGCCCGGGCGCACCTTGGTCTTCAGCGAGATCAGGAGCAGCGCCAGCAGCGCCGCGCTCCAGGCGAGCGGCACCCAGTCGACCGGGCCAGCGGTCTTGCCGAGCGCCTCCAGCGCTCCGAGCGCATCCAGCCGGCCGTGCCCGGCCCGCGGAGTCCAGGCGCCCCCGGACCCGGCGCCCTCGAACAGGGCCCTCTCCACCTCGTCGGGCGTCCTCGCCCCCGCGGCGAAGAGCAGCGCCGCCACCCCCGCCACGTGGGGCGTGGCCATGGACGTGCCCTGGTACTCGGCGAGGACCGGCTTCCTGAAATCCGCGCGGTCGAGCGTCGCCTGGAGGATGCCGTTGCCCGGACCGAGCTTGGTGTTCCCACCCGGCGCGACGATGTCCAGCGCCTCCCCGTAGGACGAGTACGGCGCGAGCGCCCCATCCGGCCCCACCGCGCCCACCGCCACCGCGCCGGCGTACGCCGCGGGGTACGAGACCTGCCCCAGCCCGCTGTTGCCCGCGGCGCAGACCACCACCGCCCCCTTGCTCCGGGCGTAGGCCACGGCGCGCTCCATGACGCCCGAGTACCCGGGGCCGCCGAGCGAGAGGTTCAGCACCTTGGCCCCGTGGTCCACCGCCCAGCGGATGGCATCGGCGATGTCCGCCGAGTTCCCGAGCCCCGAGCGGTCCAGGACCTTGAGCGGCATGAGCCGCGCCTCGAAGGCGACGCCCGCGACGCCCACGCCGTTGTTGGTGCGCTGGGCGATGGTGCCGGCGACGTGGGTGCCGTGACCGTTGTCGTCGTTGGGATGGTCGGTGTCGTTGACGAAGTCGTAGCCCGGGACGAAGCGCGCGCCCGTCAAGTCGGGCACCCGCACGAACTCCTCCCGGTCCTCGTAGGCGATGCCGGTGTCGATGACCGCGACCACCACGCCCTTGCCCCGCGAGCGCTCCCAGGCCTCGGGCATGTGGATCATCCGGAGGTTCCACTGCTTCGGGAAGTCCGGGTCGTTCGGGGTGAAGGCCAGCGCCTCCACCTGGACCAGCGGCTCGGCCTCCTCCACCTCCGCGTCACCGCGAACCCGGGCCAGCGCGGCATCCACGTCGTCGACGCCGTCGGCGATGGCGATGCCCGAGCGCAGGCCCTCGACCGAGTTGAGGTGGAGCGGGAGTCCCCAGCGCCGCGCTCGCTCGGCGATCTCCTCGGCGGGCGTACCGTCGCGGAAGTCGACCACCAGCGCGTGCGGCACGGCGGAGGCGCGGGCCGTCCCCGGGGGAGTCGCCTTGGTGTGCGCGGGGGCGGGCGCACACGCCGCCGCGAGCAGCACCACTCCGCTCAGGCACCAGCCAGACCGCATCCAGGCTCCTTCCAGCCCCGGGGAAAGGGCAGACCCTGGAGTCATACGCCCCTGGCCTTCCCCGATTGGGGACCCAGGTCATTCTTCACGATTCCAGGTGCTTGCTGGCTCCCTCGATCCAGCGGAGCGCGACCCGGCCGACCTCGGACAGGTGCCGCTGGAACCGGGCATCGGCGCCGGCGACGGCCTCGACCCGCCCTCCGGCCTCGGACGCGGCGGCCACGAGCCCTGCCCGACCAGGCTCGTCCTCCCCGACGATGCAGAGGAGCGGGACACCGAGGCGACGGGGCATCGTCGTCGCAGGGGGGCTGACCAGGACGACGGCCACGATGCCCGGATGCTCGCTTGCCAGCCGAACGGCCGTGTCTGCCGAGGCCCCCACCGCCGCGACGGCCACCTCGACCCGGGCCGTGTTCTCGCGGAGAAGGCGCAGCGCGGCGGCCGCGTCCTCGAGCCGTGACTCCGCATCGCCCCGCAGCCCCTGGCTGGCCCCGACGCCGCGGAAGTTGAACCGGAGCACCGGACGCCCGGCGCGCGCCGTGGCCCAGGCGAGCTCGGCGCAGACCACGTGATCCATCGACCCGGCCTCGGGTGGCGGCGGCAGGACGAGGACCGGAGGCGACTTGCTGCCCCGGTGCCACAGCCCCTCGAGCACCTCGTGACCGACCCGGACCAGCGCCGGCCGCTCGAGGTACTGGCCCCGGCTCACCACGAGGTCACCCGGAGCACCAGGAGCTTGAGGTAGCGCCCCTCCGGGAACTGGAGGCGGATGGGGTGGTCGGGTGGCTGGTAGCGCTCCTCGACCAGCGTGAGGTCCACGCCGGCCTTGAAGCCCGCCTCCTTCACCGCGCCCTGGAAGGCCTCGGGCGTGACCCGGGCCGAGCACGAGGCGGTGACCAGGAGGCCGCCGGGCGCCACGACCTCGAGCGCCTGCCGGTTGAGCGAGGCGTACCCGTCGATGGCCGCCTCCACCGCGCGCTGGCTCTTGGCGAAGGCCGGCGGGTCGAGGATGACGACGTCGAACCGGCGCCCCTCCTCGCGGAAGGAGGAGAGCAGCGTGAACACGTCCGCCGCCAGGAAGTCGTGGGCGTTCGGGTCGAGGCCGTTGCGCACGAAGTTGTCCCGGGCGAGGGCGATCGCGTCGGCGTCCTGGTCGACGCTGAACACGCGGGTCGCACCGCCGAGCGCCGCGTTGACGCTGAAGCCTCCCGAGAAGCTGAAGCAGTTGAGCACCGTGGCCCCGCGGGACAGACGCCGGACCAGCGCCCGGTTCTCTCGCTGATCGAGGAAGAAGCCGGTCTTCTGCCCGCGCCGGACGTCGACGCCGAAGCGCACCCCACGCTCGAGGATGACCACCGGATCGGGCGGCTCCTCGCCCCACAGCAGGCGCCCCCCGCTCCGCCCGTCCTCGTCGCCTTCCTCGCCTGCGAGCTGGTCGCGGCCCAGCACCGCGCGAACCCCGGGGAGCGCCCGGAGCGCCTCGACCAGGAGGCCCCGCGCCGGGGTGAGCCCGGCCGAGTAGAGCTTGAGCACCACCGTGCCCGCATAGAGGTCGGCCACCACGCCCGGCAGCCCGTCCGCCTCGCCGTGGACGAGACGGAAGCTGTCGGTGTCGGTCCGGTCCAGCAGCCGCTCGCGCAGCTCCCACGCCGACCGCACGCGCCGCCGGAAGAAGTCGCCGTCGATGACCTCGCGCGAATCGCGGGTCAGGACGCGCACGGCGATGGGGCTCAGCGGATCGAAGTACCCGCGAGCGACGAACTTCCCGCCCTCGGTCAGGTCCACCACGCTCCCGGGCGGGATCTTCGGAAGCTTCTCCACCGCCTTGCGGAACACCCAGGGGTGGCCGGCCCGGAGGTGGCGTCCGAGGCCCCGCTGCAGCTCGAGCCGGACCAGGTTCACGCCCTGGCCCTCCGCGCCCGGAGCACCGCCCGGGCGACCTCCTCGAAGCCGGCGCCCTCGGGCGCGCGGGTGACGAAGCGTGGCCGGTGCTCGAGCCGCTCCAGCACGGCGCGCACGTTGGCCACCCCCACGCTCAGCGGGAAGGCTGCGAAGAGCGGCGCGTCGTTGAGGCTGTCGCCGACGTACAGGTAGCGGCGGTCGTCGGGGCGAAGCCGCGCCTGCCAGACCGAACGCAGGAACCGGCGCACCATCCACGCCTTGTCGAAGGGGCCGATCCAGGCGTTCACGTGGACGCTCGAGCGCACCGCGTTCACCCCGCGGGCGGCAAGGAACGCCTCCAGCCGCCGCGCGGCCTCCGGCCCCAGGCGGACCTCCTCATTGACGTCGATGGCCAGATCCACCTCGGCGTAGCGGCTGTCGGTGGACATGCGCGCCCCGGGCACGGCGCGCAAGGCGGACCGCACCACCCGCTGGAGCCGGCGGCGCTCCCGGTCCCGGACCGGGGCGGGACGGGCGTAGGACTTGCGGAGCGCGCCCCGGGCGTCGAGCCGGACCGAGAGGCCCCCGTTCTCGGCGATGACTCCCGCCACCGGGAGCGTCCGGGCCCAGGCCTCGGCGAACCCGGCCGGCCGGCCGGTGACCAGCACCAGCGCCACGCCCGCCCGGTCGAGCCGCTCGAGCATCGCCAGCGTCGACGCCCGGAGGCGCCCGCCGGTGGTGAGCGTGCCGTCGACGTCGGTGAACACGGCCTCGACCCGGGAGAGGTCGGCCTCGCGCAGCGGTCTGAGCTCGGGCATCGGGGGCGGGCGCACCCTACCCCAGGCCGGGGGCTCACTCGGCGAGCGGCAGGCCGGCGAGCAGCGCCCGGAACTCCTCGGCCAGCCGGCCAACCTCCTCGGCGGCGACCACGGCCAGGCTCTCCTTCCGGGCCCGGCGGAGGAAGTCGTCGAGCGGCTCGCTCCGGCCGTAGAGCCCGGCGGCGATCTCCGCCGCCTCGGCCAGGGCCACCGCGGCGGCCCGGCGGTCGGCGGCCAGGAGCGACTCGGCCTGCTCGAGCTTCACCCCGCTCCGGGCCCAGACCTCGTGGTCGTGCCGCCGGAGCAGCGTCCGCTGGTTGACCACCACCAGGCTCTTCACCAGCTCGAGCACGCGCTGACAGAGATCCATCACGTCCGCCTTCGCCGGGAGCGGCAGGGCGGCCATGCTCCGGACCTCGTGCCGGTACTCGATGAGCCGGCGCTTGTCCTGGGCGCGCAGCGAGCGGTACGGAGCCGTGCGCCCGAAGGCGTCCATCTCCTGCTCGAGGTGCTGGGCATGCCACTGCACGTCCTCGGCACTTGCCTGCCGGAGCTTGCCCGCGCGGGCCTCCAGGACGCGGCGCAGATCGGCCACCGCCGCCCGGACCCCGACGGCGCCGGCCACCTCCTCGGCGTGTCCGGGGACGACCTCCGCGCGCTCCACGTCGCCGAAGGGTGCCACCAGGTCGAAGACCACCGTGCCGATGTGCTCGCGGATCCGGGTCCGCGACGCCTGGACCTCGGCGAGCAGGTTCCACCGGTCGGCGACCACGCCCGGATCACGCACCTTCGCCCCGAGCATCTGGACCTGCTCGAAGAGCTGGGCGGCCGCCGACTCGAGCACGCGCTCGAGCCGTGCCCGGGTCGCGTCGTCGAGCACCGCGTCCTCCACCAGCGACGCGAGGCCGTTGCCGCGCGAGGCGGGCTGGGCGGCGAGCTGCGTCCGCACGAGGTCGATGAAGGCGTTCACGTCTCGCAGCGTCGCCGCGACCACCGGGGCCATCTCCTCCCAGGTGGAGAGATCGAGGCTCGAGGCCGTCACCGGCGACTCGTACTGGAGCAGGTCCAGGTCGGTGAGCCCCACCAGCGCGTTCGCCGCCCCGTGACAGACCTGCCGGAGACGGGTGGCCTGCGACTCCGGGACTGCGGAAAGTGCCGATTCGAGCGCGGGAGGCAGCAAGGGACAGTCCGAGAGCTTGCACGGACTCCACGCGGCGATCCATGTCACTCGGCATGCCTACATGGACCGCTCCTGGAGGAATCCGGCTCCGCTTTCGCGACGTCGGCAGTGGCCCGCCGGTGGTGCTCCTTCATGCCTTCCCGCTGGAGGGCGAGATGTTCGAGCCGCAGTGGTCGGCGCTGGCCGAGCGCGGGCGGTTCATCGTCCCGGACCTGCGCGGATTCGGCGGGAGCAGCGTCCTGGCCGGCCCGAGCGAGATGGGCGCGATGGCGGACGACGTGCTCGCGCTCCTGGACCATCTGTCGATCGACTCGGCGGTCGTGGGCGGGGTGTCGATGGGCGGCTACGTGGCGCTCGCGCTGCTCCGGAACGATCCGGGCCGGGTCCGCGCCCTGGTGCTCGCCGACACCCAGACCTCCGCCGACGACGCGCAGGGGCGGGCCGCCCGCGAGGCGACGGCGCAGGAGGTGCTGGCGAAGGGCTCGACGGCGCTGCTCCCGATCATCGCCCGGCTGCTCGGGCCGTCGGCTTCGGCCGACCTGCGGTCGCGGGTCTCCGCCTGGATCACCGCCGGCTCGCCCGAGGGTCAGGCCGCCGCCCTGCGCGGGATGGCGCTCCGCCCGGACACCCGCGACATCCTCACCCGGTTCGGCGGGCCGGTCCTGGTCGTGGTCGGCACCGACGATGTCATCACTCCGCCGGCGAAGGCGCGGACGATGGCGGAGCTGGTCCCCGGGGCGGAGCTGGTGGAGATCTCCGGCGCAGGCCACCTGGCGAACCTCGAGCAGCCCGAGGCCTTCAACGCCGCGCTCGGCCGCTTCCTGGCGCGCGTCGGCGGCTGAGCTCCCGGCGAGCTCATGCCCTGGCGGGCCTCACCCTGGCCGGGGTGGATCCAGGGCGCCATCCACTCGGGGCTCCGCGCCGCCCGCGAGGTCGCCGCGACCGTCTGAGGCGGGCCTTCGCCGCGTGATCTCCCCGAGCACCTCGGCCAGGAAGCGGCGGAGGTTCAGGCCGAGGATGCGCTCGACGCGGGGCCGCGGGTGGCCGCGCCCGAGGAGCAGCGCGGTCAGCTTCCAGAAGATCCGTCACGTCCCGCATCCCGACCGGCAGGGGCACGAGCCCGTCGAAGTCGCTGCCGAGGCAGACCGCCTCCTCGCCCGCCACGCGGACCGCGTGCTCGATGTGGTCGGCGACGGCGTCGAGCCGCCGGTCGCCGAGGTAGGGCGTCCCGAAGATGATTCCGATGACCCCGCCCCGATCGGCGATGCGCCGGAGCGCGGCGTCGTCGAGGTTGCGCCACCGCGGACCGAGCGCGGCCACGCCGGTGTGGGAGCAGAAGATGCGCGCCTGCTCCTGCCCCAGCAGCGCGGCGAGGAGACGGGGCGAGGCGTGCGCAACGTCCACCGCCAGGCCTTGGCTCGCCATCGCCTCGAGCACCTGCGCTCCGAGGAGGGTGAGCCCGAGCCGGCGGCGGAACGGGAAGGAGGAGCCGCCGAGCTCGTTGGGGACCAGGTGGGTGAGCCCCATGAACGCCACGCCGCGCCGGGCGAGCTCGGCCACCCGCTCGACCCGGCCCTCGATCGCCTGGCCGCCCTCGACGCCCAGCACGCAGGCCAGCTTCCGGTCGCGCTCGGCGCCGTCCAGCATCGCCGGAGTCCGGGCGAGCACCGCGGCGCCGGACGCGCAGGCCTCGGCGAGCCGATCGAGCTGGAACAGCGTCCGCGTCCACGGGCTCCGGACGGCGGCGAGCGGCCAGCCGTGCGCGAGCGCAAAAGCCGGGAATCCGCCGATGAACGGGAACCCTCGCGAGACGACGGTGAAGACCTGGAGCCGGACGCCCGCCTCGGCGAGGCGGACGAAGTCGACGTGCCCCCGGCGCTGTCGGACCCGGAGGTCGCGGTTCCAGAGCAGCGCGTCGGCGTGGGCGTCGGCCACGTACGCCTGCCGATGCAGCGTGCGTGCTTCCTCCTCGAGGGCTCGGCTCCGATTCAACACGCAGAGGCTACCCCGGAGGGAACTGCCAGGCACCCCGCGCTAGACTCGGGCGCGTGCCCCCGTCGACTGCACCGATGCGCGTGAGTCGCGACGAGCTGCGCTTCGACTTCGGCGAGGCGCGGTTCCGGCTGCCACGCGACCGGGAGCTCCTCGGGTGGATCGTCGATCAGTTCCTCTACGGCGAGGTCACCGGCATCCAGGTCGGCCACTGGCTGTACGCCGCGCCCTCGCTCGAGGCCGCCACCTTCTTCGCCCGCCAGGCGAGCGAGGAGCTGGCCCACGTCCGCGTCTTCCTCCGCATCCACGCCCTGCTCGGGACGACCCCCGGGCCGCCCCACCCCGTGGTCCGCTTCCTCTCCACCGGGGCGATGGGGTCGGACTACGCCGAGCACGTGGCCACCGAGATGGCCGTCGGCGAGGGCCTGGTCCTGGCGGTGTTCCAGGCGCTCATCGACACCGTGGACGCGCCGGAGATCGTCCGGCTCCTCGAGGCCGCGGCCCGGCAGGAGGAGCGCCACGTCGCCTTCGGAGAGGCGGAGACGGCGCGGCTCCTCGCCGAGCGCCCGGGCCTGGCCGACGACCTCCTCGGCGCGAACCTCCTCACGCTGCTCGCCCTGCCCCGGCTGGCGCGCTTCATTCAGCGGCGGCTCGGGAGCGAGCACGAGGTCCTGCGCCACATCGAGGCGTTCCTCGGCCACGTCGTCGGGCTGACCGAGCTGCGGCTCCAACGGCTCGGTATCCTCCGGGGCTCCCTCCCGGACCTCGGGTGGGGACGCCGCGCCTGGCTCGTCGCCCGCGCCTACCTCCGGCACCAGCTCAACCGCTTCCGCCGGCCTCGCCGGCTGACCGACACGTACCTGTCGGATCCTCTGCTCCGGCACGCGGAGACGGAGGCCGCCGAGTGACCCTCACCGTCAATGGAGAGCGCCGCGACGTCGCGGACGGGCTGACGGTCGCCGCCCTGGTGACCGAGCTGGGCGTCCGCGGGCGGGTGGCGGTCGAGCTCAACGGCGAGGTGCTCCGGCAGGCCCAGCATCCGGAGGTGACGCTCCGCGAGGGCGACACCCTCGAGGTGGTGACGTTCGTGGGCGGAGGGGCGTAGAACTCTCTCCATGGACGACGCTCTGGTCATCGCGGGCAAGCGGTTCGGGTCCCGTCTCCTCATCGGCACCGGGAAGTACCCGAGCCACGAGGTGATGAAGCGCTGCCACGAGGCCTCCGGCGCGGAGATCGTCACCGTCGCCGTCCGGCGGCTCGACCTCGCCGCGAAGGGGGAGGCCTCGCTCCTCCACTGGATCGACACCCGCCGGATGACCCTCCTGCCCAACACCGCGCTCTGCTACACGGCCGACGACGCGGTGCGGACCTGCCGGCTCGCCGCCGAGCTGGGGATGAGCAAGTGGGTGAAGCTCGAGGTGCTCGGCGACGAGCGCACCCTGTTCCCGGACGTGGAGCAGACGGTCGCCGCGGCGCGGACCCTGGTGAAGGAGGGCTTCACCGTCCTCCCCTACACCTCCGACGACCCCGTCACCGCCCGGAAGCTCGAGGACGCCGGCTGCGCCGCGGTGATGCCGCTGGCGGCCCCCATCGGCTCCGGCCTCGGCATCCGCAACCCCCACAACATCCGGCTCATCCGCGAGGTGGTGAAGGTGCCGGTCATCGTCGACGCCGGGGTGGGGACGGCGTCGGACGTGGCCATCGCCATGGAGCTCGGGTGCGACGGGGTGCTCCTCAACACCGCCGTCGCCGGAGCGAAGGACCCGGTCCGGATGGCGCAGGCGATGAAGCTCGCCGTCGAGGCCGGCCGCGCGGCCTTCCTCGCCGGGCGGATCCCGCGCAAGGCATACGGCTCGGCCTCGAGCCCGCTCGAGGGCCTGGTCGACTGAGGCTCCCGAAGCTCATCGTCCTCACCGACTGGACGCTGCCCGAGGCGTCCCACCGGGCCGCGCTCGAGGCGGTGGCGAACCTCGGATCCGACGTCTGCATCCAGCATCGGGACCCGGGCGCGCCGGTGCGCGGCTTCCTCGAGCGGGCGCGCTGGCTCGCCGGGCTCACCCGGCGCGGCGGAGCGCAGCTGGCCATCAACGGGCGGCTAGACGTCGCGCTCCTGGTCGACGCGCACCTCCATCTTCCGGTCGATGCGCCCAGGCCCCGCGAGGTCCGGCCCCACCTCCCGCCGGAGCGCTGGCTCAGCGCGGCCGCCCACTCGACCGAGGAGCTGCGCGCGGCGAGCGGCTGCGATGCCCTGCTCCTCTCTCCCGTCTACGCGCCCGGGTCGAAGCCCGGCGACAGCCGCCCGCCGCTCGGGACCGAGGGCTTCGAGCGCCTCGCCCGCGCCGCGGCGCCCACGCCCTGCTACGCGCTCGGGGGGATGACGCCGTCGCGGCTCCGATCGCTCTCCGTGGCCGGAGGCGTCGCCGCGCAGAGCGCCATCCTCCACGCGCCGGATCCGGCCGCCGCCGCACGCGCGCTCCTCGCCGCGCTCCGCTGAACGCATCTTCGTTGCGCTCGCACCGCTCTCTGCGCTCCGATCGCGTGCGGATGCGCTCGAAGGCGTCGGGCGCCCGCCGCCCGCGCCGGGCGACTCTGGGCATACCCCCCGAGCGAGCCCTGGATGGATAGTTCGCCACCCGCGCGCAAACGCGTCGTGGGATCCCTCCCTCGCGACGCACGGATTGCAGTCCGGATGGCAGTCCCCGGGCATGGAATCCCGAGGAGATTCGCGGGCCGACCCGATCCACTGTATGAACTCCCGCGCAACGCCGAGTCTCCCGCGCGGTGGCACGTCGCCTGCTTGCGTTTTCGCCGGTTTTCGGACAGGTCAACCCCTCTCGGACGACGTGGAACACGCCCCTGCTCTGCAGCTGCACGAGGTCAGCAAGCGCTACGGAGCGCGGTGGGCGCTCGTCCGGCTCTCGCTGACCGTGAAGCGCGGCGCGGCGCTGCTCCTCACCGGTCACAACGGGTCGGGGAAGACGACGCTGCTCCGCGTGCTGGCCACCGCGGTCCGCCCCTCGGCGGGACGGGTGGAGGTGCTGGGGCTCGACACCGCGCTCGAGCCGGAGAAGGTCCGGGCGCAGGTGGGCCTCCTGAGCCACGCCCACTTCGTCTACGAGGACCTCTCCGGGCTGGAAAATCTCGTGGTCCTCGCGCGGCTGCTCGGCGAGCCCGAGTCCGCCGCCACCGGCGCGCTGGAGCGCGTGAGCCTCTCACCCAAGGACGACCGGCCAGTCCGGACGTACTCGGCCGGGATGCGCCGGCGGCTGGCCCTGGCGCGGCTCTTCCTCAAGCAGCCCGCCGTGGCCCTCCTCGACGAGCCCTTCGTCGAGCTGGACCCGACCGGCATCTCCGAGCTCGAGGCGCGCATCCGCGAGCTGCGCGCCGCCGGCACCACGCTGGTCCTCGCCACCCACCACATCGAACAGGGGCTTCAGCTCTGCACGGACCGATTGCATCTGGAACAGGGACGATCGATCGCCGCATGAGGCTCCCTGGCCTCCTGGCCTCGACGTGGGTCCTCTTGAAAAAGGACCTGCTCCTCGAGTGGCGCTCGCTCGCGCGCGTCAACGCGCTGCTCTTCTTCTCGCTCGCCACCTTGCTCCTCTTCTCCTTCGCGCTCGGGCCGGACACCGCGCTGCTCCGGCGGAACGCCGGCGGCTACCTGTGGCTCGCGCTCCTGCTCGCCAGCGTCCTTGCCCTGGGCGAGTCGTTCCGGGTGGAGCGCGAGAACGCCACGCTGGAGGGGCTGCGGCTGGTGCCGGTGAACGCCCGGTCCATCTTCCTGGCCAAGGCCATCGCCAACGCGGTGCTGCTCGCCGCGCTCGGCGTGCTCCTGGTCCCGGTGCTGGTGGCGCTGCTCGACGTGCGGATCGTGCTCTCCTGGGGGCAGCTCCTCACCCTCATCGCGCTCGGCTGCCTGGCCATCGCCGCGCCGGGCACGCTCTACGGCGCCATCGCCAGCCACGCCCGGGCCCGGGACGTGCTCCTTCCGCTCCTCCTCTTCCCCATCCTCATCCCCGCCCTGGTGGCGGCGGCCAAGGGCACGGCGCTGGTGTTCGAGGGGGACCCGATGGGTCAGTTCCCCTCATGGCTCGCCCTCCTGACCAGCTTCGATCTGATCTACTGGGGGCTGGGGGTCCTGTTGTTCCCCCGGGTTGTCGAGGAGTAAGCACCATGGGTTCCTTCCTATGAGCAAGCCACTCCGAATCGGGTTCGTGCTCCTCACGCTCGCCCTCCTCGTCTCCGGGGCGTGGATCGGCCTGGCCTGGGCGCCTCCCGACCGCGAGATGGGTCACGTGCAGCGCATCATGTACATGCACGTGCCCGCGGCCTGGATGGCGCTCCTCGCGGCGACGATGAACTTCGGCACCTGCGTCTCGTACCTCTGGAAAGCCTCGTGGAAGAAGGACGCCTTCGCCGAGGCCACCGCGGAGGTGGGGCTGCTGTTCGGGACCATCGCCATCCTCCTCGGCTCCATCTGGGGGCGGCCGACCTGGGGCGTGTACTGGGCGTGGGATCCCCGTCTGACCACCATGGCGATCCTCCTGGTGGCCTACGCCGGGTACCTCGCGCTGCGGCGCTTCGTGGACGACCCCGACCGGCGCGCGGTCTGGTCCGCGGTGGTGGGCATCATCATCGCGGTCGACGTCCCGGTCGTGTACTTCAGCGTGAAGTGGTGGAAGAGCCTCCACCAGGTGCAGTCCACGCCCAAGACGGTGGACCCGCAGATGGTGCTCGCGCTCCGCTGGAACGCCGTCGCCTTCCTCGCCGTCCTGATCATCTTCCTCGTCGCCCGCTACCGCATCGCGCTCGCCTCGCGGATGCGGGAGACGACCGTGCCGGATGCGCCGACCGGCGCCCGGGAGGCAGTCGTCTGATGAACACCCTGAACCTGGTTCTCGCCGCCGTCGGCGAGGGACGCATCCGCGGCGGCTGGGAGTACGTGTGGACGGCGTACGGCATCGCCTGGACCGGCCTGTCGCTCTACGCCCTGTCCTTGTGGGCCCGCTGGCCGCGGGAGGAGCGGAAGTGAACCCCACCACCCGCAATCGCCTGGTCGCCCTCGGCGCGCTGCTGGTCGCCGGCGCCGGCCTGTCCTTCGTCGCCTTCGGCAACATCGGGCAGAACCTGGTCTTCTACTGGACCCCGGGAGAGATGCTCGCCCAGGGCAGCAAGGCGTACGGGCCCACCATCCGCCTCGGGGGCGTGGTCCAGCCGGGCAGCCTGCAATGGGACGCCGCGCACACCCACCTCACCTTCCGGGTGGCGGACAGCGCCCAGCCGGGCGCGCCCTCGGTGGTGGTGCAGTCGCGCGAGACCCCGCCGCAGATGTTCCGCGAGCGGATCGGCGTGGTGGTGGAGGGAACGTTCGACAAGTCCCAGACGTTCACTTCGTCCAGGCTCATGGTGAACCACTCCAACGAGTACCGGCCGCCGAAGCCGGGTGACGGTCCCGACAAGTGGAAGACCACCGTCTCCGCTCCCACCGCGGAGGCCCGATGACGTCCACGGTCGGAACGGTGCTGGTCCTCGGAGGCCTGCTCGCCGCGGCGTTCGGCGCGGTGGTGGGCATCGAGGGCGGCCTCCGCCACCGGGCGGGCGCGCTGAAGATCGTTCTCGGCGCGGTCACCGCCTTCCTGATCTGCATGCTGGGCGCCAATCTCACGATGGTCTACGCGCTGATCACCCACGACTTCAGCGTGCACTACGTCAGCCAGGTAGGCAGCCGGGCGACGCCGCTGGTCTACACCATCGTCTCGCTGTGGAGCGCGCTCGAGGGCTCGATCCTCTTCTGGGGCGCCATCCTCTCGGTCTACGTCTTCGGCTTCGCCCGGGCGCACCGGAACGACCCGCCGACCAACCCCCTCCTCGCGCTGGGGACGATGCTCGCGGTGGGCGTCTTCTTCGCCTTCCTCATCGCCGGGCCGGCCAACCCCTTCGGCCGGGTGGACCCGGTGCCGGCGGACGGCCCGGGGCCGAACCCGCTGCTCCAGAACCACGTGCTGATGGTGGTCCACCCGCCCATGCTCTACCTGGGCTACGTGGGCATGGTCGTCCCCTTCGGCATCGCGGTGGCGGCGCTGCTCCGGGGGCAGCTGGGCGACGCGTGGATGGCGGTGCTCCGCCGCTGGACGCTCATCCCCTGGACCTTCCTCTCGGTGGGGATCGTCCTCGGATCCTGGTGGGCCTACGCCGTCCTCGGCTGGGGCGGCTACTGGGCCTGGGACCCGGTGGAGAACGCCTCGTTCCTGCCCTGGCTGACCGCGACCGCGTTCCTCCACTCGGCGATGGTCCAGGAGCGCCGGCACACCCTGAAGCTGTGGACGTTGAGCCTGTCGCTGGGGAGCTTCCTCCTCACCATCCTCGGCACCTTCATGACCCGGAGCGGGGTCTTCAACTCGGTGCACTCGTTCACCCAGTCGGAGATCGGCCCCACCTTCCTGGTGTTCCTGGGCGTCGTCCTGATCGTCTCCATCGTCCTCATCGCCGTGCGCGGGCCGTTGCTGGTGCCGGAGGGAACGCTGGGCGGGGTGGCATCCCGTGAGACCGCGATTCTGCTGAACAACCTCTTCTTCGCCGCGCTGACCTTCACCATCCTCCTCGGGACGGTCTTCCCGCTGGTGCGCGAGGCCTTCTCCGGCGTGCGGATCAGCGTCGGCGCACCGTACTTCAACCGGATGGCCCTGCCGCTCGGGGTGGCGATCCTCTTCCTGATGGGCGTGGGCCCGTCGCTCCCCTGGGGGCGCGCCTCGCCGGAGACGCTGCGGCGGCAGTTCCTGATCCCCGCGGCGGTGGGCGTGGCGGTGGTGCTGGTCTGCGTCCTCGCCGGGCTCCGTGGCTCGCTGACGCTCCTCACCTTCGGGCTCGCCGGCTTCGTGGCGGTGGTGACCTTGCGCGAGATGGCGCTCCCGGTCCGGGTGCGGATGCGCGAGCAGCGTGAGTCGTTGCCCCAGGCCGCGTGGCGCAGCGCCACTCGGTCGCGGCGGCGCTTCGGCGGCTACGTGGTGCACGCCGGCGTGGTGATGGTGTTCGTGGCCATCGCCGCCTCGCAGTCCTACGTGGTCCACACCACGGCGACGCTGAGCCCGGGCCAGAGGTTCCAGCTCGGGTCCTACACCGTGCAGCTCTCCGGCCTCCGCAACGGAGTCGATCCGCACCGGCGCTGGACCGCCGCCGAGGTGGACGTCACCGACGGCAAGGGCCGGCACACCGTGCTCGCGCCGCGGATGAACTTCTACGAGCGCAGCACCGACCCCATCGGGAGCCCTGCCGTCCGCTCGGCGCCGTTCGAGGACCTGTACCTCACGCTCCTGGCCTTCGACGCCGCCACGCCCTCGGCCAGCTTCAATGCCTGGATCTTCCCGATGGTCTCGTGGATCTGGTGGAGCCTGCCGCTCTTCGTCTTCGGGGCGCTGTTCGCCGCCTGGCCCGAGCGCCGCCGCGCCCGCGCCGAGGCGGCCGAGCGTCTCCCGGTCCCGGGCAAGGCCCGGAGCCCCGGAGCCGCGGCGTGAGGAGGCGCGGGCTGTGGATCGGCCTGTCGCTGGCCGCGGTGACCGCGGTGCTGCTCTTCGTCCTGGCCAAGGGCTTCGGGCGCGATCCGCACGCGGTCCCCTTCCAGCTCCGGGGCAAGCCCGCCCCCGACTTCACCCTGAAGCGGCTGGACAACGGCGCGCCGGTGAAGCTCTCGGACCTCAAGGGCAAGCCCCTGGTCCTGAACTTCTGGGCCAGCTGGTGCGGGCCCTGCAAGATGGAGCATCCGGTCATCGCCTGGGGCGCCAAGCGGTTCGCACAGGAGGTGCAGTTCTACGGGGTGGTGTTCGAGGACACCGAGGAGAACGCCCGGGCGTTCGCCGGGAACCCGGACCCGAGCTTCCCCCAGCTCATCGACGAGCGCTCGCGGATGGCGGTGGACTACGGTGTGACCGGTGTGCCCGAGACGTACTTCATCGACGCCCAGGGCATCCTCCGCGACAAGGTGGCGGCCCCCGTGGACCCGACGACGCTGATGGAGAAGCTCGCCGCCCTCAAGCAGCCGCCCGGGCCGGTCTCGGAGGTCGTCCGATGACCGCGCTGGTCCTGGGCCTGGTGCTGTCCGCCTACGCCCCGCAGCAGGCCGGGAGCGCGCTGCTCGATCCGCCGCGCGAGGCGCGGGTGCAGGCCCTGGGCAAGCAGCTCCGCTGCCCGATGTGCCAGGGCCTCTCCATCGCCGACTCGAACTCGTCCGCGGCCCGCGCCCAGATGGACAAGGTGCGGGAGCTGGTGGCGGCCGGGAAGACCGACCGGGAGATCCGCGACTACTTCACCGCCCGCTACGGCGAGTGGGCGCTGCTCGACCCGCCGGCGAGCGGGATGAACGTCCTGGTCTGGCTGCTCCCCCTGGCGCTGCTCCTGGGCGGCGGCCTGGCCATCGCCCGGACCATGCGGCGGCCCGTCCCCGCCCCCGCGCCGGACGCGCCGGGAGCGGCCAAGGGGCAACCACCGTCCGATGACCCGTACCTCGAGGCGGTGCGGGCGGAGATGCGCCGGTGACCGAGACCCACTGGATCCCGGGCATCGTCGTTCTCTCCCTCGGGCTCATCGGCGGGGCGCTCTACCTCCTGTTCTGGCGCAAGCCTTCCGCGGCCGGCCCGGCCGACCGCGTGAGCGACACCCAGAACCGGGTGGATTCGCTGCTGGCCCAGCTCCGCGAGCACCAGGGCGAGCGGCACCAGATGGACGCAGCCGCCTGGGAGGCCGAGCGCGACCGGCTGGAGCGGGCGGCGGCGGACGCGATGCGCACCCGGGACGAGGCGGCCGGGACGCCGGAGAAGTCGGCATCCGGGAAGAAGAAGGAGGCGCCGGCCCCTGCGTCCGCGACGCCCAGCGGCTTCTTCGGCCGGCACCCACATCTGGTAGGCGCCGCCTGGGGCGCGGGCGTGGTCGTCTTCTTCGGCGCGCTCGGGCTCTGGCTGTCGCAGGACCAGAAGCCGCGGGAAGCCGGCGACACCGCCACCGGGACCGTGGGCCGGGGCGGCACCGCAGCGGCGGGCCCCGAGGGCGAGGACCGGGACTTCCAGGCCGCGCTGGCCCGGGTGAAGGACAACCCGGGCTCGGACCTGCCGCTCACCTCCGAGGTGGTGCGCGAGCTCATCAGCCGGAGCGACTTCCAGCAGGCGCTCGAGCTCAACGAGCGGGCGCTCGCCGCGGATCCGTTCCGGACCGACCTGCGCATCCACCGCGCCTTCCTCAAGGTGGTCCAGGGCGAGAAGGAGGCCGGGATGGCGGAGCTGGGAAAGATCGCCGACCTCTACCCGGACGGCACCTCCGCGCTCATCTTCCGCGGGATGATCCACATGCAGGCCCGTGAGACCCGCGAGGCGCTGGCCGACTTCGAGGGCTACCTGGCGGTCACTCCTCCGCAGAACGTCCCGCCACAGATGCGGGCCGGCGTGGCCCAGCTCCGACGCGAGGTCACCGGAGCACCCTGACTCGCCCATGGCCGCGGCCGGCTCCAGCGCACGCCGCCCGGGCGGCGTGATCTTCGATCTCGACGGCACCCTGGCGGACTCGCTGGCGGACATCGCCTCGGCGATGAACCGCACCCTCCGGGCGCACGGGTTCCCGGTGCACCCGGTCTCCGCGTACCGGACGTTCGTCGGCGAGGGCGTGCGGAAGCTGGTCGAGCGTGCGCTCCCGCCGGGCACCGAGGACGTGCGCGAGGCGTTCGTCGCCGCGTACCAGGCGGACTATGCCGAAAATCTCCTGAACGAGACGCGCCTGTTCCCCGGCATCCCCGAGGTGCTGGACCGGCTCCAGTCGGCGAGCATCCCCGTGGCGGTGTTGAGCAACAAGCCCGAGGAGCCGACGCGGCGGCTGGTGGACACGCTGTGCAGCCGGTGGGAGTTCCGCGCCGTCTTCGGCGAGCGACCCGGGGTGCCCCGGAAGCCCGATCCGGCCTCCGCGCTCGCGCTGGCCGATGTGCTCGCCGCGCCGCCGGAGTCGGTGGCCTTCGTCGGCGACACCAGCGTGGACATGCTCACCGCGCGGGCGGCGTCGATGCGCCCCGTCGGCGTGCTCTGGGGCTTCCGGCCGAAGGAGGTGCTGGCCTCCGGCGCCGAGGCGGCCGGGACCGGCGATGAGCTCGCCCGCATCCTCGGCGTGGATCTGATCTAGAAACGCTCCGGGGCGGCGCTAGGCTCGGTGCCCCGTGCCCGCCCACTGGCTGATCAAGAGCGAACCCTCCGCCTACGCCTTCGCCCGGCTTCAGGCCGACGGCCGAACCGAGTGGACCGGCATCCGGAACTTCGAGGCGCGGAACAACCTGCGCGCCATGGCCGTGGGGGACCTCTGCCTCTACTACCACTCGACGGAGGAGAAGGCGGTGGTGGGCATCGCCCGCGTCTCCCGCACTGCGCGGCCGGACCCCACGGCGCCCGGCGAGGACTGGGCCTCGGTGGAGGTCGAGCCGGTGGAGCCGCTC
Source organism: uncultured delta proteobacterium (assembly GCA_963776345.1). Classification (GTDB taxonomy): domain Bacteria; phylum Myxococcota; class Myxococcia; order Myxococcales; family Myxococcaceae; genus RPRB01. The sequence goes on from CAVZMH010000015.1 coordinate 54,586, forward strand.
GCGACCCCGGTGACGCTGGAGCGCATCCGCGCCGACGCCCGCCTCCGCACCTTCCCGCTGCTCACGCGCGGCCGGCTGAGCGTCGCCCCGGTGACCCCGGCGCATTACGCGCGGGTGCTCGAGCTGTCGCGCCGGCGGCAGACGCCGAGGCGCACGGCCCGCCGGGAGCCCGCGCGCAGGCGCCGGGTCCGCTGAGCCACCCGGCGTGTGGGTCTAGGCAACGCTCATGCCACGCAGCCGCACCTCGAGGGCCGCGGCGTCCACCCGGAGGCGGCCGATCTCCTCGCCGTCGAGGGTGATGACCGGGGCGGCATGTCGGTACCGTTCCCAGGTGTCGGGAGCGTCCCGGATGTCCACCACCTCCAGGGTGAACGGGACCCGGGCCCGGATCTCCTCGAGCACCCGGTGCGCCTCCTCGCACAGCGAGCACCGGGGTTTCATGTAGATCCGGACCGTCACCCCCTGTGACACTAGCGAACATGCGCGGCCTCTTGGGCGACCTTGCGACGATGCCTCTCCGGGACCTGGTGGCCTACCTGGGCAACCGGAAGGCGACGGGCACGCTGGTCGTCGAGCGCCCCGACGAGCGGCACCAGGTCGTCATCCGCGAGGGGGCGGTCATCCAGGCCGGGAGCAACGCCCCGCGCGAGTACCTCGCCCAGTTCCTGATGAACATGGGGATGATCACCGAGGACGAGTACACGCAGGCCTTCCAGCAACAAGTATCCACCAAGGTCGCCCTGGGGAAGATCTTGGTCGACTCGGGCAAGGTCCCGGAGGACGCCGTCCGCAACGCGCTCTCGCTCAAGTTCCGCGAGGCGCTGCTCGGCTGCTTCGACTGGAGCGAGGGGCGCTTTTCCTTCACCCCGGGCGACGCCCCCACCCCGGTGCAGGGGCTCGACGTGAGCGTGAGCCTGCTCGACGTGCACCGCGAGGCGGACCTCCGGCAGACCGCGTGGCGCGCCATCCGCGAGGTCTTCCCCACCGGACGCGTCCGGCTTCGCCTGGACCGCGAGCAGCTGGCCGGCCCACCCGAGCCCGGGAGCCTCGACGACCGGCTGTACGCGCTCATCGAGGAGGGAGCGACCATCGACGACATGGTGCTCGCGCTCCACTCCACCGACTTCTTCCTCTACCAGCGGCTGTTCGCGCTGCACCGCCTCGGTGCGGTCTCCGTCGTCCCCACCGAGTCACCCACCGTGCCCACCGAGGTGCCCGAGGTTCTCGGCTCGGAGCAGGGCCCCGAGGAGATCCTCCGCGCCGCCGAGGCCTTCTTCGCCGCCGGCAACGTCGTCGACGCCGCCTCGCTGGCCCGACGGGCCTACGAGGTCTCCCCGTCGACCCAGACCGCCAACTTCCTCCGGCAGGCCGAGGCGGGGCTCGCCGAGCAGCTCAAGGCCGAGCTGGCCCACGCCGGAAAGGTGCCGCACCTCCGGGTCACGCCGGCGCTGGTCAAGGAGATGCCGCTCACCGCCCCGGAGCGCTACCTCCTGTCGCGCATCGACGGGCGACGGACGGTGCAGGCCATCGTCCAGGTCTCGCCGATCCACGAGCTGGACGCGCTCCGCTGCTTCAAGGGGTTCGTCGATCAGGGGCTGATCGAGCTTCGCTGACCGCCGCGAGCCGCCTCTCCCCGCTCCGCCCCACCGCGTCCAGCCCCAGCCGCATCGCCTCGCGCGCCAGCCACGGCGCGCGGATGCGCCAGCGCGGCTCGTTCACCACCACCGCGGCGACGGCGATCCGGGGGTCGTCCTTGGGAGCGAAGCCGACGAACCAGGAGTAGTCGCGGAAGGGGTTCCGGTCGGCCAGCGAGCCCGTCTTCCCCACCGCCCCGCGGAGCTCGCGCAGCCGGAAGAAGCGGCGGGCCGTGCCGTGGGTCACCGTCGCCTCCATCATCCCGGTCAGCGCCGCCGCCCGCTCCTCGCTCACGATCCGCTCGGGGTCGGGCGCGGCGGCGAGGTCGCGCTCGAGGAGGATCGGCGCCCGCCAGAGTCCGTGGTTGGCGGCGACGGAGGCGATGAGCGCGCCGTGCAGCGGGGAGAGGAACACGTCGCCGAAGCCCGCCCCGGTGCGCGCCAGCTCCAGCGGCTCGTCGGGGACCGCCGCCAGCGAGGGCTCGGTGGGGATGGCGAAGGGGATGGGGGTGTTGAAACGGAACAGCTCGGCGGCGGCGCGTAGCTTGTCCGCGTCCAGGTAGCGGTGGGTCAGCTTGGCGAAGACGACGTTGGCGCTGCGGCCCAGCGCCTCGGAGAGGCTGACGCACTGCCGGTCCCGGCTCGAGTCGGTGAGCAGCGACTCGCTCACCCGCCGCTTCCCTCCGTGGTAGCAGGACTCGTCCTCGGGGCTGACGCCCTCCTCGAGCAACGCGCTGGCGGTCACCAGCTTGAAGATGCTCGCCGCGGGGAACACCGCCTTCACCGGGAGCCCCCGGAGACCCGGCGCCACCTCGCTGTGCTCGACCATCGCCAGCACCCGGCCGGTGGACGGCTCGAGAACCACCACCGCTGCCCAGGGCGTCTGGTACTCGGCGAGGGTGTGGGAGAGGCTCTCTTGAAGCGCGGGGAGCAAGGTGAGCGCCGCCTCACCCTCCGGGCCCGACACGACGTAGTGCGATCCGTCCCGGCGGGCGCGCGCGATGAGGTCCTCGGCGGCGGAGAGCGGCCGGACCGAGGCGAGCGGCGGGGTCTTCACGCGGCTCGGCACCGGGAGGGGCGGCGCCGGGGCCGGCTCGGAGGCCACGGCGGGAGCGGCGATGGGCCCGGGGAGGGTGGCTGGATCGAGCGCCTCGTCCTCGGGGGTGAAGCCGGTCAGCAGCACGGCGAGGACCGAGAGGGAGATCGCAGCGCGCATGTCCCGCCATCGTACGACGGCTCCCCGCAACCGGTGAAGACTTCGGCCGGCCTCCTCTGGTAGGCCCTGGGCCCACGTTGAGCCCCCTCCCCGAATTGCTGGCCGTCACCCGCACCGAGCTGCTCCGGAACGTCCGGAATGCGCGGGTGCTGGTCCTGCTCCTGCTCTTCGCTACCTCCACCGCCCTGGTGGGTCTGGTGGTGGGCCTGTTGACCCGGGGGCTCGATGCCCAGGGCCCCGAGGCCGCCGCGGCCGCCAGCGCCGGCATCCTCGGCTTCCTGGTGGGCGACGACGGCGGCGCGTTCCAGCGCCTCTCAGAGCTGCCGCTGCTCATCCCCCTGGTCTTCCGGGTGAGCCTGTTCTTCCTCCCGCTCTTCATCGCCCTGCTGGGGTACGACCAGCTCAGCGCCGAGCTCTCCACGGGGAGCGTGCGCTACCTCGCGGTGCGAGCCCGCCGGGGGAGCATCCTCGGCGGGAAGTTCGTCGCCCAGGCCCTGGTCCTCGGGGTGCTGCTCGGGGTCGTCGTTGTGGGGCTCTTCGTGGCCGGGGTGGGCCTCCGCCCGGAGCTCGAGCCCCTGCCGTATGCCTCGGCCGCGGCCCGCTTCTGGGTGGGGGGTGCAACCCTCGCCTTCAGCTACCTGGCGCTCACCGCGCTGTCCTCGGCGGTGACGTCGAGCCCCGGGGGCAGCCTGCTCCTCAACGTCGGCGCGCTCTTCTCGTTCTGGCTCCTGGACGCCGTCGGCGGCCGGGCGGCGGTGGTGCACCGGATGGGCGGCCCGGCGTCGTGGACCGAGAGCCTCCGCTGGCTGTCCCCCTCGGCATACGCGTCGGGGGTCCTCGGGTCGTCGTCGGCGCTGGTCACCTCGGCCATCGCCTACGGCGTGTTCGGGGGCGTGTTCCTCGCCGTCGCCTGGGCGGCGTTCCGGGTGAGGGACCTGTGACGGTGGACGCGGCGCTCATCCTCGATGGCGTGTCGAAGCGGTACGGGACGACGCTGGCCCTCGACCGGGTGAGCTTCCAGGTGCGCACCGGGAGCTGCCACGGGCTCGTGGGGCCCAACGGCGCGGGGAAGACGACCACGTTCGGGCTGGCCGCCGGCTTCCTCCGCGCGGGCACGGGCACCCTGCGGGTGCTGGGCAGGGATCCGCACGACCGCGGCCCTGCCCGGCCGCGGATCGGCGTCCTCCCCCAGGACGCCGCCCTGCCCTCCTACCTCGACGTCGGCACGCTGCTCACCTCCTGGGCGGGGCTGTCCGGCGAGGACCGGCCCGAGGCCGCGGCGCGCATCGCGCTCGACCGCGTCCAGCTTCCCCAGGTCTGGGACGCCTCGCCCCGGGCCCTCTCGCACGGGGTGGCCAAGCGGGTGGCGCTCGCCCAGGCGCTGCTCGGCGACCCGGCGCTGCTCCTCCTGGACGAGCCCACGGCCGGCCTCGACCCGCGTGCCGCCGCCGAAGTTCGTTCGCTCCTCGCCGGCCTGCGAGGCCAGCGGACGGTGGTCATCAGCAGTCACAACCTCTCGGAGCTGGAGCGGCTCTGCGACGCGGTGACGGTGCTGGACAGGGGCAAGGTGGTCCAGGACGGCACGCTGGCCGAGGTGACCCGGCGAGGCGCGGAGTTCTCGGTCCAGGTCACCCGCGGGGACGTCCCACTTCCCGAGCTCCGGGCGCTGGCCGGGGTGGCCGGGGTGGAGCTGTCACCGGCCGGGCGTCTCGCGGTCCGGCTGTCTCCCGATGCCCCACCCGCCGAGGACGTGATCGCCGCGGTGCTCGAGGCGCTCCTTGCCCGCGGGGTGCGCATCACCTCGCTGGCCCAGGGCAGCTCGCTCGAGCAGCGGGTGCTGGACGTGACCGGACCTCCCGGTCAGTCCGGGTAGAAGAGCGGCTCTCGCTCGGCGACGAAACGGTGCAGGGCCTGGGCGGTCTCGGCGCGCAGCTCCAGGAAGCGCACTCCCACCCCGGGGAAGAGCTGGGGGGAGCGCTCGTCGAGCTCCCGGGTCCACCGGACCTCGCCCTGCACCGTGATCGAGGCCTCGCCGGGCAGGGTGAAGGTCAGATCCACCGGCGTGCCTACCGGGAGGACGTTGACGGTGGCGACGAACAGCCCACCCTCGCCGATGTCGGTGCTGAACCCGGTGAAGAGGTTCGACTCGCTCGAGAAGTTCACCTGGGTCTTCAGGGGAATCCGCGCGCCGGCGCGGCCGATCGCGACCGAGCCGGGTGCGGACATCTTCCCGAGCGCCTGGCTCCCAGGACGGGGGCGGACCGGTCCCGCGGCCTGCACGGCCCGGGAGGGCTCGGGCTGGGGAGCGGCCTCGGGGGCGGGCCCAGCGGCGCGTGCGGCACGCGCGGCGGCCTCAGCGTCACGGCGGGCGCGCGCCTGCGCCTCCCGCTGCTCCACCTCGCGGCGCTCGGCCTGCTTCCGGGCCAGCTCCGCCTGGGCCTCCGCGGCGGCGGCCTCCACCCGCTCCAGCTCGGCGGCGTCACGGGCCAGCCCGGCGCGGTGCTCGTCGAGCGCCGAGGCGCTGGCCTGCAGGAGCACCCGGGCCGTCTCCACCGCCCTCGCCCGGGCAGCGAGTGCCTGGCTGCGCGCGGCCATGGCCTCGGACGACGGGCCGGAGAGATCGGGACACTCGAGCCGGTGGCTGTGGAACCGGGCCAGGAGCCACTCCGCCTCGGGGTGGCCGGCCTGCTGCAGCTGCGCGGCGCGATCGATCAGCGCCCGGGCGTCGGCCGCGAGCTGGACCAGGGAGCGGGCGAGCGCGTCGGCGTCGACGGCGATGGCGCGCTCGGCGTCGAGCGCGGACTGCTCGCGCTCGAGGAGCCCTCCGTCGGCAGGCGCCGGGACCGGATCGACGCTGGGGACGGCTGCGTGGCGAAGTCTCATGGCCCACGGGTCACTTCAAGCCCGGTGCCAGCGCCGCCGGGCCGTCATCCCGCGGTGTTGGACTCCTGCCCCCCCGGGGTCCCCGGAACCCAATCCCGCCCCCGAGAGGTCAGCTCGACCCGGATCCGCCACCCACCGGGACCCCGGTCCGCGGACAGAACGCGGTGGCCGAACCGCGTGCACCACACGTCCACGTCCGGGCCGATGGCCGGGTCCGAGCCGGTGAGGTCCACCAGATCGCCGGCATCCAGTCCGCGGGCGCACTCGGCGAGTCGCACGATGGGCAGAGGACAGGGCAGCGCCCCGACCCGAAGCTGGACGACCCGGGCCATGCCGGAGTATCCCTACCACGCCCGCCCCAGCTCTCCCGAGGAGCGGCTCTACCCACCATGAAAGTCAGCGCGATTCTCACCCTCTTCGCGGGGCTCATCCTGGGCTTCTTCATCGGCCAGGCCACCCGCAGCTCCGTCCCGTCCAGTGTGACCCAGCGCCCGGGGACGACGCCCACCCGCCCCCGGCCGACGCCGGATGCAGCCGCGTACCGGCTCCCGCTGGAGGACTCGCCGGTGCGCGGCCCCGCCGACGCGCTGGTGACGCTGATGGAGTTCAGCGACTACCAGTGCCCCTACTGCCGGCAGGCGCACGCCACCGTCACCCAGGTGGAGAAGAAATACGCGGGCAAGATACGGCTGGTGATGAAGCAGTACCCCCTCCCCTTCCACCCGCAGGCCCGGCCGGCGGCGCTGGCCGCCATCGCCGCGGGGATGCAGGGCCGGTACTGGGAGATGCACGACCGGCTCTTCGCCTCGCCCCAGCTCGACCCCGAGACCCTCGAGCGGTACGCGAAGGAGATCGGCCTCGACGTCGAGCGCTGGAAGCACGACCAGAACGACCCGAAGGTCGCCGCCATCATCCAGCGGGACATGGACCTCGCCACCAACGTGAACGTCAGCGGCACCCCCGCCTTCTTCGTGAACGGCCGGCGGCTCCCGGGCGGCGCGGCCCCGCTGGATGCCTTCAGCGCCCTCGTCGACGAGGAGCTGGCCAAGGCCGAGGCGATGGTGCGCCAGGGCGTCCCGGCGAGCCAGGTGTACGCCCGGCTTCAGGAGAAGTCGCTGGCCTCGGCCATCCCGCCGCCGGTCATCAAGAAGGTGGACGTCCCGGCCGACGCCGCGACGTTCGGCCCGGCGGTGGCCAAGGTCACCATCGTGGAGTGGAGCGACTTCCAGTGCCCGTTCTGCGCCCGGGCGGCGCCGCTGGTGGAGCAGATCCGCCAGGCGTACCCGAAGGACGTGCGCTTCGTGTTCCTGCACTACCCGCTGCCGATGCACCCGGACGCGCCGACAGCGGCGAGGGCCGGCGTCGCCGCGCAGGCGCAGGGCAAGTTCTGGCCGATGCACGACTGGATGTACGCCCACCAGCGGGAGCTGGACTCGGCGTCGCTGGAGAAGGCGGCCGGCTCGCTGGGGCTCGACGTGGCGAAGTTCAAGGCCGCGATGGGTAGCCCCGCCACCGAGGCGCGGGTGAAGGCGGACATGCAGGCCGCGCAGGCGATCGGCGTCTCGGCCACCCCCACCTTCTTCGTGAACGGCCGGGAGCACGTGGGCGGCATGCCCTTCGAGCAGCTGAAGACGGAGATCGACCGGGAGATCGCCCGGGCGGACAAGCTCCTGTCCTCGGGCGTGAAGCCGGCCGACCTCTACGGGCGGCTGGTGGCGGACGCGGCCGGGCCCTCCGGCGCGCGGAACTGACCGCCGCCCTCAGCCCACGGCGATCGCGTCGATCTCCACCCGGGCGCCCTTGGGGAGTCCGGCCACCTGCACCGTGGCCCGCGCCGGGGGTGCGGTGCGGAACGCCTGGCCGTAGACCTTGTTGACCGCGGCGAAGTCCCCGAGGTCCACCAGGAAGATGGTGCAGCGGACGACGTGATCGAAGGACACCCCGGCGGCGGTGAGCACCGCCCCGAGGTTCTTCATCACCTGCGCGGTCTGGGCGCTCACGTCCCCGGAGACGAGCTCGCCGGTCGCCGGGTCGAGCGGGATCTGCCCAGAGAGGAACACCATCCGCGAGGCGGGCACGGCGATCGCCTGCGAGTAGGGGCCGATGGCCCTGGGCGCCTGGAGGGACTCGATGACGGACCGGTGCATGGCCCGCCTGCTACTCCGGCGCACCCGGACGGCGCAACTCGCCTGGGTGAAGCCTGCCCCGGACCCGAGCGTTGACCCGCCGGCGCGCCCGACCCGCTCCGGCTCAACCAGGCGTCCCGCCTCGGGCCGCACGCGGCAGGAGGCGTCGGCTGGCCCGTTGCAAGCACATCGGGGACCGCATGCTCTCCCCTGCTCCGACCTCCCGGGATCCCCGCCTCGACATCTCGCAGGCCCGCCAGGTGCTCAAGGAGGCCCTGCGCACCCACGATGCGCGGGAGATCGTCCGGTGGCTCCAGGAGAACACCCACGAGCTCACCCGCTCCCGCTTCTTCGAGCTGATGTTCTCGTTCGGGCCGCTGGCCGGAACCCTCCTGAACGCCGTGTCGCAGCTGCTCCCCGCCGAGCGCCGCCTCCTGGGCGAGGCGCTGGGCCGGGCGTTCGCGCTCGGCGCGGTCCGTCCCGAGGACGTCCGCCGCGCGGTCCCGGAGCACTGGAGCGGCGCCGCGCCCGGGGACCCCCACCTGGGGCTGGCGGAGGTGCTCATCCTCACCGGCCGCCCGGCGATGGTCCTCATCTACCTGGAGCGCGAGCTGGAGATCTGCCGGAAGCCGCACGGACAGGACCGGCAGCGCATCGCAGCGGCGCGCATGGCGTTCATCGCGCTCCCCGCCGATGTCCGGGCCGAGCTGCAGTCCCGGCACGCCGAGCTCTCGCCCGGACCGGCGAGCCCGAACGCCGAGGCGGCCTGAGCAGTTAGACGCGCTCCACCGAGTACACGCCCTTCAGCCGCTCGATGGTCTTCATGAGATCGGTGAGCTGCTTCAGGTCCGAGATGGTGACCTCGAAGGTGTTCACCGCCCGGTCGTCGCCCGTCGCCCGGCAGTTCGCCTGGCTGATGTTGACGCCCTTCTTGCTGAAGATGTTCGACATGTCGGCCAGGAGGCCCGGCCGATCGGCGGTGAGCACCCGGAGCGTGACCGGCCGCTTGTAGTCGCCGCGCACGTCCCACGCGACGTCCACCCGGCGCTCGGGGTCAGTGGCCAGCGCGCGCTCGCAGCCCACGGTGTGCACCGTCACTCCCTGGTTCCGGGTGATGAAGCCGACGATGGGGTCACCGGGGACGGGGTTGCAGCACCGGCCGAAGCGAACCAGCACGTCGTCCACCCCGCCGATGAGCACGCCAGTCCGGCTGCGGCGGCCGACCAGCTTCCTGGCCAGCTCGGTCACCCGGCCGAACCCGTTCGCCGTCGGAGTCTCCGCACCGGTCTCCGAGGCAGGAGCCCCGTTGGCCGGCTCGGCCTTGGCGCTGCGCTCCTTCTCCGTCTCGGCCAGCTTCTCAGGCGGGAGGAGCCGGGCCAGCAGCTGGTTGGGCACGACCTTGCCGTACCCGACCGCCACCATCAGGTCGTCCTCGATGCGGTACCCCAGCTCGGCCGCCACCGGCTTCAGTTCGCCTGCCCGGAGCAGCTTGTTCAGGTTCAGGCCGACGCGGCGGAACTCCTTGTCCAGGAGCTCGCGGCCGAGCTGCTGGCTCTTCTCGCGCTGCTGCTGCTTGATGAAGCTGCGAATGCGCTGCTGGGCGCGGCTGGTCTTGACGAAGGTCAGCCAGTCCTTGCTCGGATGGGCGCCGGGGCTGGTGAGCACCTCCACGGTGTCCCCGTTCTTCAGCTTGTAGCGGAGGGGGACGATCTTCCCGTTCACCTTCGCCCCCACGCAGCGTCCGCCGACGTCGGAGTGGATGGCGTAGCCGAAGTCCACCGGGGTCGCGCCGCGGGGCAGGCTCTTCACGTCGCCCTTGGGGGTGAAGACGAAGACCTCGTCGGCGAAGAGATCCACCTTCACCGTCTCCAGGAACTCCTTGGGGTCCTTGAGGTCCTGCTGCCACTCCATCAGCTGCCGGAGCCAGGCGAACTTCTCGTCGTCCCCGCTGACCAGCGCCTTGCCCTCCTTGTAGGCCCAGTGGGCGGCGATGCCCTCTTCAGCGATGCGGTGCATCTCCTCGGTGCGGATCTGCACCTCCACCCGCTCCCCCAGCGGTCCGATGACCGTGGTGTGGAGCGACTGGTACATGTTGGGCTTGGGGATGGCGATGAAGTCCTTGAACCGCCCCGGTACCGGCTTCCACAGCTGGTGGATGAGCCCCAGCGCCTCGTAGCAGGAGCCCACGGTGGGCATGATCAGCCGGAAGGCGATCATGTCGTGCACCTGGTCGAAGTCGATGCCGTTGGCCCGCATCTTCTTCCAGATGCTGTACAGGTGCTTGAAGCGGCCGGAGACCCTGGCGTGGAGATCGCGCTCGGCGAGCTTCCGCTCGATGAGCCGGACCACGTCGTCGATGTACTGCTCGCGCTCCTTCTTGCGCTTTCCGACGCGCTCGGCGAGGTCCGCGTACTCGGCGGGCTTGAGCCAGCGGAAGCTCAGGTCCTCCAGCTCGGTCTTGATCCAGCTGATGCCCAGCCGGTTGGCCAGGGGCGCGTAGATGTCCAGCGTCTCCTGGGCGATGCGCTGGCGCTTGTCCTCGCGCATGTACTCCAGCGTCCGCATGTTGTGGGTGCGGTCGGCGAGCTTCACCAGGATGACGCGGATGTCCTGCGCCATCGCGATGATCATCTTCCGGAAGTTCTCGGCCTGCTTCTCCTCCTGGCTGAGCGTGGGGCTGGCCTGGAACTTGGAGAGCTTGGTCACCCCGTCCACCAGCTGGGTGACCTCCGCTCCGAAGAGCTCGGTCAGCTCCTCCGGCGTCGCCAGGGTGTCCTCGATGGTGTCGTGGAGGAGCCCGGTGACGATGCTCGCCTCGTCCAGCTTGAGGTCGGCCAGGATGCCCGCGACCTCCAGGGGGTGCACCAGGTAGGGCTCGCCCGAGCGCCGGAGCTGCCCCTGGTGGACCTTGGCCGAGTAGACGTACGCCTTCTTGATGGCGTCCAGATCCGGGTCGGGATGGTAACTCTTGACCTGGGTCAGGATGTCGTTGAGGCGAATCATCGATACTGGACAATCGTAACTGTGCGATCGGGGGTGTTCAACGCACCGACCCGCAAACCCCCCGTCGGCCCTGAACATTGACCGGCCGCCGAGCAGGTTCCTACAGTGCCCGACGCCCGCCCCATGTCCCGCCTCCTGGTGAGTCAGCTCGGCGTGGTCTGCCCGTCCTGCGACGTGCTGAGCGCAGCAGGGGCAGTCCGCTGCGAAGCCTGCGGAAAGACCTGGGGAAGGGCCCAGGCCCCGGCCCGGAAGCCCACCGCCCCGGGTCCCCCGGCAGCGGCGCCCGCGCGGCCCCCGGCGGCGGCCAGCCCTTCCGGGGCCGGGCTCCGCCCCTCGCCCACGCCGTCCGGCGGCGTCCCTCGGACCGGCTCCACCGGACGCCCCGCCGCCGCGGCGCCGGTCCCGAGCCGTTTCATCCTCAGCGTGAGCGCCGGGCCCGCCCGCGGCCAGCGCTTCCGCCTGATGGCCAACGGCTGCAGCGTGGGTCGCCAGCGGGGAGCCATCCTCTTCACCGACGACCCCTTCGTCTCGCCCCATCATGCCGCCTTCCGGATCCGCGAAGGGCAGCTCACGGTGAAGGACGAGGACAGCGTCTCCGGCGTCTACGTCGCCATCACCGCCCAGGAGGTGCTGATGCCCGGGGCGCTCTTCTCGGTCGGCCCCCATGTGCTCCGGTACGTGGGCCCTCTGCTCCCGCGGGCGGCCGAGCCGGGAAAGCCGCGGACCTACGGCGCGCCGGTGCCCCAGGCCGGCGGGCTCTGGGGCATCGAGGAGATCCTGGTCGGGCTCCGGCCCGGCCGGGCGGTGGTCACGGCCCATCCCGCGCTGACGCTCGGATCCTCGGGCGCGGACCTGGTCTTCGCCCCGGATGCACAGCTCGCCGCCCGGCACTGCGAGATCAGCCCGACGCCGCAGGGCGCCGTGCTCCGCGACCTCTCGAGCGGCCTGGGGACGTTCGTGCGCCTCGGCGCCCAGGAGCGGCCTCTCAAGCAGGGTGACCGGGTCCGCATCGGCCAGCAGACGCTGACCGTCGAGCTCGCCGCGTAGCGCCTCAGCGGGTGGAGAGCGGCTGCTCGACGTCCGGGTACCACTCCCGGACGACCGAGCGGGCGGGCGATCCCGGTGACTCCTTCAGCGCGCGTCCGAAGAAGCCGCGGGCCTCGGCCTCCCCCTCGGCGCCGCGCAGCCGGGCGAGCATGCCCAGCTTGAGGGCCACCGCGGCGGTCGGGTCGGCCTCGAACGCCTCGAGGTACTTGGTCCGTGCCAGCGCACGATCCCCGGCGAGGTACAGGTTGTCGCCGTCCTGCACCAGCGCCGTTGCCCGGGCGGGGTCGCGCCGGTCCGCGGGGGTCTCCCGGCTCCACGGCTGCGCCTGCGTCGCCACCGGAGGAGCGGCCGGAGGCACGGGGCTCGGGGTATCGGTCAGCGGCTTGAAGGCGAGCACGCCCGCGCCGGCGGCCGCGACGAGCACCAGCGCCCCCAGCACCAGCTGCAGGCCTCGACCGCTCCGGCGCGCCGGGCGCTTGCCCGAGGCCAGGGTGGGCGCGCTCGCAAGGGCAGCCTCGCCGGAGGCCGACCCCACCATCCCCAGCGGGATGGGGACCCGGGCGGTCCGCGGCGCGTGGACGGCCTCCGCGGCCGGCAGGAGATTCAGCGACTCGAGGAACGCCTCGGCCGTCTGGGGGCGGTCGGCAGGCTCCTTGCGGAGCGCCCACAGGATGACCGCCTCGAGCTCCCGGCTGCTGCAGCCCGGACGCAGCACGTTGGGCGGCTTCGGGTCCTCGGTCAGGTGCTTGGTCGCGTAGCCCATCGCCGAGTCGGAGCTGAACGGCAGCTGCCGGGTCACCATCTGGTAGAGCAGCACCCCCACCGAGTAGAGGTCGCTCCGGGCGTCGAGCGGCGCTCCGCGGGCCTGCTCCGGGCTCATGTACTCGGGGGTGCCACAGACGAAGCCGGTCCGGGTGAGCGACGGCCCTTCCTCGGAGGAGCCGTCGATGATCTTGGCGATGCCGAAGTCGAGCACCTTCACCACGTCCGACTCGCCGCCGCGCCGGGCCATCACCATCACGTTCTCGGGCTTGAGGTCGCGGTGGATGACCCCGGCCTGGTGCGCGTCCGCCAGCGCCGAGAGCACCTGGGTGACGATGCGGATCACCCGTGGCTCGGGGAGCGGCCAGTCCTCGGTGAGGACCCGGTGGAGGTCGCGGCCGTCCACGAACTCCATGGCGATGAACAGCGCGCCGTCGTCCGTCTGGCCGAAGTCCAGCACGTCGATGGAGTTGGGATGGTTGAGCCGGCTCGCCGCCTTGGCCTCGCGCTGGAAGCGGGCCACGGTCCGGGGGTCCTTCTGCAGCGTGGGGTGGAGCAGCTTCAGCACCACCGGCTTCTCCAGGACCAGCTGGTTCGCGCGGTACACGCGTCCCATGCCGCCCTCGCCGAGCAGCTTGTCCACCCGGTACTTCCGGGCCACCACCTGGCCGATGTAGGGGTCCCCGGCCGTCTCCCGGGGGAGCACGTTCCCGCAGGCCGCGCAGAACTGGGCGTGCGGGGCGGTCTCGGTGGAGCAGGAGGGACAGTTCACGACCGGAAGGCGACGCTCCCACTCTGCGGGCGGAGCCGCAAGGCTGCATGGTACGCTCGCGCGGCCCCGGATGGCCGAATCCCCGATGACACGGACCTCTGCACCCCGCCTGGCCGGGGGACGATGGTGATGGGACGTCCAGGCGCCACGCGGCTCCAGGTCAGCTTCCGCGTCGTCCGCGCCGACGGCGGGCCCGAGCTGTCCGTGCCCATGAAGGGGGAGACGCTGACCTGCGGGACCCGCGCCGACCTGACCCTGCCGGACGACCCGTTCATCGCCCCGGTGCAGGCCCGCTTCTTCTTCTCAGGGCAACGCCTGGCCGTCGAGGACCTGGGGGGAGGGAACGGCGTGTTCGCCCGACTCAAGGCCGAGAACGAGCTGCAGGTGGGGGGAGAGCTCCGGCTGGGCCGCCAGCGCCTGGTGCTCGAGGCCATCCCGCCCGTGAGCCCGGGCGAGGGCGGGACCATCGCCTGGGGATTGGCCGACCCCGGGTTCAAGCTCCGCATCGTGCAGCTGCTCGAGGGCGGGATGCGGGGCGCGGCGTTCTGCCTGCGCGAGGGCGAGAACCTGCTCGGGCGCGAGGTGGGCGACATCACCTTCCCCGGCGACGGCTTCGTGTCCGGACGCCACGCGGTGCTCAACGCGCGCGGAGAGCGCCTCACGGTGAAGGACGTCGGGAGCTCCAACGGCACCTTCCTCCGCATCTCCGCGCCGACCTTCGTCGAGAACGGGGACCAGTTCCTCGTCGGCCGTGAGCTGGTGCGTGTCGAGCTGAGCGGCTGACCCCGGCCCCGGGCTCCTCCGATGCACCCCGCCCTCCCCGCCTCCCGCCCACAGCCGGCCGCGGTGGACGGGGCCGGAGCGGCGCGCTGGGGGCCGGTGCTGGCGCTGGCCGGGCTGCACGGGGCGGTCACCCTGGCGTGGGTGGTCTACACGCTCTACCTGGTCGCCCTGCTGGCGCGGGCCGGGTTCGACGCCTACCTCGCCTCGGTGCTGCTCACGGTCGAGGGTCTGGTGGGGGCGGTCCTCGAGCCGCTCGCGGGCACGCTCTCCGACCGGGCCCGCCGCGGGCTCTTCCGCCGCTTCTTCCTGGTGATGGGGGGAGTGCTGGCCACCAGCTTCCTCTTCGTGGCGTTGCCGCTGACCGCGGCGAGCTCGAGGCCGGGACCGGCGTCGCTGCTCCCCGCCCTGCTCATCGCCTGGTCGTGCGCCATGGCCGTGTTCCGTGCGCCGGCGCTGTCCCTCCTCGGACGGTATGCCCGGCCCAGGTCGCTCCCGCTGGCTGCCTCGGTGCTCACCACCGCTGGGGGGCTGGTGAGCGCGGCGGCCCCGTCGGCCCGCGCGTGGCTCCTGTCGCTCGGGCCATTGCCCACCTTCGCGGCGGCCTCGGCGGCGCTGGTGCTGACCGCGCTGGTCCTCCGGGCGCTGGACCGCCGGATGCCGCTCGCGATCGCCGCGCCAGGGCCGGTGCCCGTCCCGGACCGGGCTGCGGTGCGCGCCGCGTGGTCGCTCTTCCTCGTGGGGACGACCGCAGCCCTGGCGTTCCGATTCCTCGTCGACGGGCTGCCACGCGCCGGCGCCGCGCCGGGGGCGCCCGCGGCGCTCATCACCACGGCGTTCTTCCTGGCCATGGCGATGGCGGGCATTCCGCTCGGGCGGCTCGCGCTGGGGCGCGTCGGCGGAGGTTCGGTCACCGCCGGCGGGCTCGGGGTGCTGGTCCTCGGCGCTGCCGCCCCGCTGGTCCTCGCGGGTTCAGTGTCGGTCCTCCTCTGCGCGGCCCTCCTCGGCGCGGCGCTGGCGGCGGTGCAGAACGGCCTCCTTGCCTACTCGCTCTCGGCGGTGCGGGTCGAGCGCGCCGGCCTGGGGATGGGGCTCCTGCTCGGCGGCGGAGGGCTCGCGCTCGGCCTCTTCAACCTGCTGCTCGCCGTGCGCAGGCCGGCGCCGGCGACCTCGCTGCTCGCCGCTGCGGGGCTGTATGCGCTGACCCTGCTCCTGCTCCGGGGCGTCCGCCGCGGAGTCCGGGCGGCGGAGCGCGCCTGAGCCACGGGGGCCTCGGCTCGGTCCCCCGCACCAGGGGGACGCCTGCGGAAGCGCGCAGTCGCGCGCCGCCGACGAGGCTCAGTCCCCCGCACCAGGGGGACGCCTGCGGAAGCGCGCAGTCGCGCGCCGCCGACGAGGCTCAGCCGTACGACTTCTCCTTCTTCTCCTGCTCTTCCTTGCAGCGGATGCAGAGGGTGGTGACCGGCCGGGCCTCCAGGCGCTTGGGGGAGATGGGCTCCTCGCAGCGCTCGCAGACGCCGAAGGTGCCGTCCTCGATCCGCATCAGCGCCTTCTCGATCTTCTTCAGCAGGAACTTCTCCCGGTCCCGGAGCCGGAACACCATGGACTGGGCGTACTCGCTGGATGCGAGGTCGATCTCGTCCGGGAGGTCGTCGGTGTCGAAGTTCGACTCCTCCATGAGGGTCTTCTTCGCGCTCTCGAGGAGGGACGTCTTGCTGTCCTCGAGCATCTTCCTGTAGCGCTTCAGATCTTTCTGATTCAAAGGTGCGACTCCGTGACCCTTTCGTCGCCGGGGTGGGTGCGGCCGTCGTCGGACGTTCAACCCGGAAAAAAAGGCCGCGGAGTCTTATCTGGCGCCCTGGTGAAGTCAAGGTAACCTGCCGTGCCCATGCCGGATTCGGAGAAGACGCGGCAGGAGCTGACCCGGTTCGACCGGGAGTTCCTGCGCTCGGCGCTGGCGCTCGCCGGCAAGCCGGACATCGACCACTTCCTCTACATCTGCGACACGCCCATCGCCCCCGACGACCTCCGGCGAAAGCAGGCCAAGAGCAAGCTGGTCTACGCGGTCACCGCCGAGCAGATCGCGGCCGACCTGCAGGCCCGGAAGCTGCGGGCGCTGGTCATCCCCGCCTACGACTACAGCCGCGTGGAACGGGTGAAGGTGGCGCTGGTCTCCGCGCTCGCCCAGGGAGCGTTCAAGGAAGGTGACCTGGTGCTGTGCATGACCGGCCGGGTGGGCATGGCGCCGGACACCCTGATGCAGATGCGCATCGGCGGCTCGCTCGACGACCGCGTGGCCATCGAGGGCATCAAGCTCGGCGACCAGTTCAACAGCCAGGTGGTGGACGCGCTCCTCCAGCTCGCGCTGCAGATCGGCCAGGAGGGGTACGAGGGACACCCCGTCGGGACCATCATCACCATCGGCGACCACAACAACGTGCTGGAGAAGAGCCGGCAGATCACCATCAACCCCTTCCAGGGAATGGGCGAAAGCGAGCGCAACGTGCTCGACCCGCGGATCCGCGAGGCGATCAAGAACTTCTCGGTGCTCGACGGCGCCTTCATCATCCGCGAGGACGGCGTGGTGCTGTCGGCAGGCCGCTACCTCTCGGCGGGCGACGAGGATGCGAAGGTGCCGCTCGGCCTCGGCGCCCGTCACGCCGCCGCAGCCAACATCACCGCCGCGACGCAGTGCCTCGCCCTGGTCGTCAGCCAGACCTCGGGCGCGGTGCGCCTCTTCAAGGAGGGCGGCATCCTCCTCGAGCTGCACCAGAGCGCCCGCCGCACCTGAGCGCGCGGGACCGGTGCCACTGGACATCCCCGGGCGCTGGCCGTTCTGGTCTTCCCCCACTCTCTCAACCGGAACGCTCGCGGTCCTCACGCCAGACCTCGGCGAGGGCGTGCGCGCGCTCGACCTCGTCACGGGCCGCGTCCACGGCCACCAGCCGGCGAAGGCGGTCGGCCCGGGAGCGCAGCGCCTCGGCGGCGAGCGCCGTCCCCGCCGTCAGCCGGGCAGCGGCGAGCTCGCGCTCCGACCGGAGCCGGTCGAGCTGCTGTCCGACGCGGCGCGCCGCCTGCTCGAGCTGTTCCACGTCCGACTCGGTCCGGACGAGCTCCTCGCGGAGCGCGCTCGCCCGGCCGTCTTCCCGGAGCGCATCGGCGGCGAGCACCTCGGCCGCGCGAACGTCTCCGCCCGCGCGGGCCCGGTCCCCGCGCTCGCGCAGCATCCCGCCGACCTGCTCCACTCCGGAGAGCTCGCGGCCCAGCCGCGCCCGGACGATGAGCAGCGTCGCGGCCGCTCGCCGGAGCTCGGCCGCCTCGGCCGCGAGGTCCGACACCAGGTCGTCGTACGCCGCGATCGGATCCGGTGCGGGAGGCGGGCGTCGGCGGAACCACCGGAAGGCCATGGCAGGGCGCACTCTAGCGCGCGGGACGGCAGAGCAGCCGGACGCGGCGCAGCGCCTCGGCGGTGCGCGGACCCGGCCGCGCGTGCCGCACCAGGTACCCCGCCACGGGCATTCCCCGCTGCGCCAGCAGACCTTCGAGCAGCAGCACGGCCTCACCCGCACGCTCCTCGAAGGGCGCGAGCGACGCGGCCTCGGCGATGGCCTCGAGCGCGTCCACCGTCCAGGGGTCGTCCTTGCCGAGGTCCTCCGGGGGCTCGGGGAACATCGCATCGAACCGGGCGGGGTCGACGGGCGGCGGCCCGGGCTCCTCCCCCGCTGCGACGCGGGCCAGCGCGTCCAGGTGAGGCCGCAGCCGCTCGAGGTCGACCCCTTGCACCCGCTCCGGTCCGGGCAGCAGCGTGGGCGGCCGGAAGTCGAAGTCGAGGGGCATCCCGGCGAGGCTCGCGTCGTCCAGGTGCAGCCAGCCGGCGTCCCGGCCCGCCGCGCGCAGCCGGGCCACCCACCCCTTGAGCCACCGGTTCTCCTCGCCGACGCACACCACCCGGAGCGACACCGGGAGGCCCCGGAGAGGCGCCCACGCGGCCTCGATGCGCTCGACGTCGACCGCGTCCTCGCCATCCGTGACCACCACCAGGAGCGCCGAGGCGAGCGCCGGGTCGCGCCGGGCATCGTGGAGCCAGCGCGCCGCGCCAGCCAGCGCCGCGCTCAGCTCGGTCATCCCGCTGCAAGGGCCGCCGCCCAGGAGCCGGCCGATCCACGCCCGGGCCGTGTCCGCGGTCTCGATGCGCTCGAACCGGAGCGTGCGGTCGCCGAAGAAGCACACGTCGAGCGGGTCCAGTGGCACACCCCCCAGCGCCTGCCGCCGGAGCGCGTCCAGCTCGGCGAGCAGCAGCCCGTCCCGCAGCCGCGCGCGCGGGCCCCGCATCGAGCCCGAGGCGTCGGCGAGGTACACCCGCGCACGGACTCGCCGCGCCGGGCGTGGGGCCGTGCCTCCCACCAGCCGCCGCACGCGCTGCGCGCCCGAGGCGAGGTCGTGCACCAGCCGCCGGGGGTCCTCCACCACGAAGTCGCGGACCTCGGCGACGCTCGAGGTGACCGCCAGCTCCAGTCGCCGGTCGGGCGCGATGTGGCGGCTGTCCGCCGACGCGACCCGCTCCCCGGCGAGCGGTGCGTCGTCCCAGGCGACCAGCCGCGCCGCCGCGCGGCCGAGGCCGAGGTCGAGGCGAGGACGGTCCTCGGCCCCGGGCTCGAGCAGGAGCTCCACCAGCCGGTCCTCCCCGGCCGCCTCTGCGGGCTCCGGGGGAGGCGCCACCGGGCCGGACGCCGGGAGCTCGACCCGGAACGCCTCCAGCGCGGCGCGGAGCTCGTGCGCGGCCTCGACGCTCCCGGCCTCGACCGCCCGGAGGAACTGGATGCGAAGCGCCGCATAGGCCGCGCGGGGGTCCAGGCGCGCGTGGGCCAGCGTCCACGATGCCTGCCCGGCCCAGCCGCGGACCTCCGCGGGCACCGCGGCGTCCCAGGAGCGATCGCGCGCCGCACGGAGGCGGAGCGCCGTGGCGTCCTCCTCCAGTGCCCCCGCCTCCAGCAGGGCATGGGCCCGCTGCACGTCGAGCCGCCGCCGCTCGGGGTCGGCGACCTCGGCCAGCCCTCGCTCGAGCAGCAGGCTGGCCAGCACCGTCCGTGGCCTCTCCCACCGGCGTGGCGCCGGAAGCGACGGAGGCTGCGCCGGCCACTCCGGAGCCACCTCGCCCGGCGTCTCCAGCAGATCCGCGGTGCGCGCCACGCGCTCGGCCTGGAGGAAGGCCCGCTCGAGCCGGGCTCGCTCCCCCGCGCCCCAGCGTCCATGGGCGGTGCGCCGGCTCCAGCCGAGGCGTGCCTCCAGCGCGGCGAGCGCGGCGTCGGCGCGCTCGCCGAACCGCCGGGCGAGCTCGGCCTGCGTCCCCTCGTGCCGCGCCAGGCGCAGGAGGAGCCGGAGGTCCGCCGCGGTGTGCACGCCCGCCCGGGTCAGCCGGGCATCGAGGCGCTCCAGCGGCTCGAGCGACGGCGGCGGGCGCTTTCCGAGGAGAGAACGCCGGGGCCCGTTGGCCCGGAGCCGCTCGAACCGCGCCCGGAGGCGCTCCAGCCGCTCCGCCCGCACCGGCCGCTAGCCCCGCGCCGCGAGCAGCGCGCGGCTGAACGTCCCGAACCCATCGGCCAGCGCGGCGAGCTCGGCCCGGAGGTCCTGGGCGCGGCGGGACGTCGGCCCGGTGACGGCCGCCTGCAGCTCGGCGTCGAGCTTCGCGAACTCGCCCTCCTTGAGCGCCAGCGCCGGGAACCGGCTGGTCACCAGCGAGGCGAGCCGCTGGTCGGTCTCCCGGCCAGCCGCCGGCGCACCGTGGGGGGCGAGCGCGGCGTGCAGCGCGTCGTACCAGCGCCGGAGGTAGGTGACGCGGGCGGCGAGCTCGTCCAGCGCGTCGGCCCCGCCGGGCTCCTCGCCCAGCCTCCTCAGCACCCGGGCCGGGTCGCCCTCTGCCCCGTCCAGCCCGGCACGGTAGCGGCGGTACGCCTCGCCGGAGAGCGCCTCCGCCACCTCGATTCCCGGAAGCGAGCCGGACGCCCTGGGGCGCCCCCGGGCCGCGGCGGCCAGCGCCGCGCGCACCTCATCCGAGAGCAGCTCGGTCGACTCCAGGCGCTCGAGCGCCGGGAGCAGCGGCTCGTCCGGGCCGAGCGCCGCGACGTGGCCCAGCGCCAGAGCGCGGGCGACCGGCGTGAGGTCCAGCCCCGGGCTCAGCCGGTGGATGCGCTCGGCTGCGCGGTCCAGCGCCGCCCGGAGCCGGGCGAAGCCCGCCGCGTCCCCGGGCACGGCGCCCGCTCCGGTGAGCAGCAGCTGCAGCGCCTCGACCGCCGACCTCGCTGCGGCCTCGCGTGTCCCGGTGGCCTCGGCGTCGTCCGGAGAGAGCGAGGCGCTCCAGCGCGCCAGCGGCTCGAGCGTCTGCCCCACGGCGTCCACGCTGGCCGGCGGCGCCTCCGCGAACGCGCGGGCTTCCTCGATGAACCGGACCCGGGTGGCGGCCCCCGCCTGCCGCACCCGGTCCGCCAGGCGCGCGCGCTCGGCGGCGAGCTCGGGGGCCTCCAGCAGCGCGGGGAGCTCCGCGGCACGCCGGAGCTGCGCCTCGTCGAGCTCGCCCCGGAGCAGCGGCTCCACCGTGCGCACCACCTGGCCGGCCAGGCCGAGGAGCGTGGCCCGGTGCTCGCCGCGGATGGGGCGAGCGAGCCGCTCGCGGATCGCGCCGAGCAGCGGCGCCGCCCGGCCCAGCACGACCGGGGGCGAGCCTCCGGCGCCGAGGCGCTCGGCCTCCGCGGCCAGGGTGGGAAGCTCGAGCGCGCGCGCCTCGTCGTCCGCCGCCGCGCGGGCCTCGGCGAGCGCCCGCCTCAGCGCCTCGGCGAAGCTCCGCTGCTCGTGGCGCATCGTGGACAGCTGCGCCTGCTCGCGCGGATCGGAGGTCCGGGCGATCACCGTCTCCAGCTCGGCGCCCTCCGGGCCGGCGGTGGCGAAGAACAGCGACAGGGCACCGAGGTCCTCCGGCGTGGCCCGGAGCGGCCGGTCCCGGCGGCACGCGTCCCGCACCACCGCCGCCCGGAGCGCCCAGACCGCGCGCACCAGCGTGCGCTGCGAGAACAGCCGAGTCCCGGGCTCGCCCGACGCATCGGCCGCCAGCGCGGGCTGGAGCGCGTCGACCAGCCGCTCCAGCGCATCCCGCACCTCGACCGGGACCGCCACCTCGGGCAGCAGCGCCTGGAGCCGGGCGAGCGAGGACCGCGGAAGCGTCGCCTCCACCGCGGGGGTGCGGGCCCGGAGCGCGCCCTCGAGCAGCGCGCGGCGGCTCTCGGCCCGGGCGAAGGTCGACGGGACGAAGGCCCGGAAGGCGATCCGGTCGGCGAAGGCGAGGAGCAGCTCCGGCACCCGGGCCACCACCTCGGACAGGAAGCGGTTGCTGGTCAGGACCGCGGTCTCGAGCAGCCCGCGCTCCACCGACGGGCCCTGCTTCAGCTCCCGTTCGTGCAGCGCGTTGAGCACCGCCCGGAGCAGCATGTCCCGCCCGTCGAAGATCTCGTCCAGGAAGGCGTAGCGGTGGCCGAGCATCCCCTCCTCGAGGATGTGCCGGGTGCGCCCGGTCTCGGTCAGCACCTTGAAATCGACCGGCCCGAGGAGGTCGGTCTGGACCGCGCCCTCGGTGAGCTGGCGGGTGAAGAGCGAGGCGCGCCCGTCCTCCTCCACGATGCCCCCGAGCACCGCATGGGCCAGCGCGCTCTTCGCCGTGCCGGGCGGTCCGGTGAGCAGCACGTGCTCACGGGCCAGCAGGGCGAGCGCCAGCTGCTCCAGCACCGCCTCGCGCTCGAGGAACGCGCCGCGCTGGGCGTCGAGGAAGGCCTGGAAGGCGCGGGCGTCCGGTGCGAGGTCGCTCATGTCGCTCGGGGGCGCTGTCCACCTTACCGCCGTCCCGGGGAGAGGACGCGCCCGGACCGGCCCGATTGCCCGCAATGACAACGGGGCGAGCCCGGCTGTGGGCTCGCCCCGTCGGGACCCCGGGAACGGGGGCGTGCTCCCAGGTCAGCTGGTGCGGAACTCCGCGTCCACCACGTCGTCCTTCTTCGGGGTGGCCTGGCTGCCCGGGGCGTCTCCGCCCGGGGTCGCTCCGGGGGCGCCGGGCTGTCCGCCCTGCGTCCCGGCCGCGCGGTACATCTCCTCGGCGGCCTTGTGACTGGCCTGCTCCAGCGCGGTCATCGCGCTCTGGATGGCGGCCTGGTCGTTGCCCGAGCGCACCGACTCGAGCTGCTTCATCGCCTCCTCGAGCTTGGTGACGGTGTCGGCGGCCAGCTTGTCCTTGTTCTCCTTGACCAGCTTCTCCATCTGGTACTGGAGGTTCTCGGCCCGGTTCTTCAGCTCCACCAGCTCGCGGCGCTCCTTGTCCTCGCTCTCGTGGCTCCGGGCGTCGGTGACCATCTTCTCCACCTCGCCCTTCGACAGACCCGAGGAGTGGGTGATGGTGACCTTCTGCTCCTTGCTGGTCGCCTTGTCCTTGGCGCTGACGTTCAGGATGCCGTTGGCGTCGATGTCGAAGGTGACCTCGATCTGCGGCATGCCCCGGGCCGCCGGCGGGATGCCGGTGAGCTGGAACTTCCCCAGCGACCGGTTGTCACCGGCCATCTCGCGCTCACCCTGCAGCACGTGGATCTCCACCTGCGTCTGGCCGTCCGCGGCGGTGGAGAAGGTCTCCGACCGCTTGCTGGGGATGGTGGTGTTCCGCTCGATGAGCCGGGTCATCACCCCGCCCAGGGTCTCCACGCCGAGCGACAGCGGAGTCACGTCGAGGAGGAGGATGTCCTTCACCTCGCCGGAGAGCACGCCGGCCTGGACCGCCGCGCCCACCGCCACCACCTCGTCGGGGTTCACCGACCGGTTGGGCTCCTTGCCGAACAGCTTCTTCACCGCCTCCCCCACCTTGGGGATGCGGGTGCTGCCGCCCACCAGGACCACCTCGTCCAGGTCCTTGGGCTCGAGGCCGGCGTCCTTGAGGCACTTCCGGCACGGCTCGAGCGACCGCTCGACGAAGTCCTCGATCATCGACTCGAACTTGGCCCGGCTGAGCTTGACGCTGAGGTGCTTGGGGCCCGTCTGGTCGGCGGTGAGGAACGGGAGGTTGATCTCCGTCTCCATGGTGCTGGAGAGCTCGATCTTCGCCTTCTCCGCGGATTCTTTGAGCCGCTGCAGGACCATCTTGTCCTTGCTCACGTCGATGCCGCTGTCCTTCTTGAACTCGGCGATCAGCCAGTCCATGATCCGCTGGTCGATGTTGTCACCGCCGAGGTGCGTGTCGCCGTTGGTGGCCAGCACGTCGACCACGTTCTCCCCCACCTCGAGGATGGAGATGTCGAACGTGCCGCCGCCGAAGTCGTAGACGGCGATCTTCTCGTCCTTCTTCTTGTCCAGGCCATAGGCCAGGGCGGCGGCGGTGGGCTCGTTGACGATGCGCCGGACGGTGAGGCCGGCGATCTCCCCGGCGTCCTTGGTGGCCTGCCGCTGGGCGTCGTTGAAGTACGCCGGCACGGTGATGACCGCCTCGGTGACCTTCTCCCCGAGGTAGTTCTCGGCGGCTCGCTTCAGCTTCAAGAGGATCTGCGCCGAGATCTCGGGCGCGCTGTACTGCTTGCCGTCCAGCTCCACCCGGGCGTCGCCGTTCTGCCCCTTCACGACCTTGTAGGGGACGAGCTTGGCCTCTTCGGAGACCTCCTCGTAGCGCCGGCCCATGAAGCGCTTGATGGAGTAGATGGTCCGTTCGGGGTTGGTGATGGCCTGCCGCTTCGCCACCTGGCCCACCAGCCGCTCACCATCCTTGGTGAACGCGACCACCGAGGGGGTGATCCGGCTCCCCTCCTCGTTGGTCAGCACCTTGGGGTCGCGGCCCTCCATGATGGCCACCACGCTGTTCGTGGTCCCCAGGTCGATGCCGATGATCTTCGCCACGTGAAATGCCTCCTCGAAACTGCTTGAAATCCGGGAACTTCTGCGCCGGGACGCACCCGGCCTCACGTTGGCGAAGCTAACCAGGGGTGCAGGTGTGTCAAACCGGGCCCCCGGGAGGCGGACCCGTGTCGGGTGCCACCGCCCCGACGCACCCAGCTGACACCTGCCGTTAGCACCTGGACCTTCCTGCCGGCGGCTCCGTGGCCGCAACTCGTCGGAATCGTTACAGGCGGGTGACATCTCTCCACCCTCTTCAGACTGGCCGAGGTTTTGAACGCACTGCGCCAGCAGGAGTCCCCGACCTGACCGCACCTGTGCTTGCCCAGCTGTCGACCCGAGCCCGCGAGCCCGTCGAGCCGGCCGCGCCGCGCGTGGCCGTGCTCCTCAACGCGCGCGCCCGGAGGGTCACCCCCCGGGTGCTGCGCGCGCTGTCGCACGTGGTGCCCCGCTCCGACCTCTACCTGTCCCGCTCTCCGAAGGATGCGCGGCGCATTGCCCGGACCATCCTCAGCCGCGGGTACGACACCGTCTTCTGCGGAGGCGGCGACGGCACCTTCATCGGCTTCGCCGACGAGATCCTCTGCGAGGCCGAACGGGCCCACGCCACGGCCCCCCGCTTCGGCGTCCTGAAGCTCGGGACCGGGAACGGGCTCGCGGCCCTGGTTCACGCCTCCCCCCTGCGCGACGGCGGCGTGGTGGACGACGTCCGGCGAGCGTGCGAGGGCGCCGTCCCCGGCTACCGGCCGCTCGAGCTGCTCAAGGTGGACGGCCGGCGAGCGCAGTTCGCCGGGCTGGGCGTCGACGCCCGGCTGCTCAACGACTACCTGGACCTGAAGTCGCGGGTGCACGGCACCTGGGGCCACTGGGCGCTCACCGGGGCGCGGGGCTACGCGCTCACCGTGGGCCTCCGCACCCTGCCCTACGTCTTGACCCACCGCCTCTCGTCCGAGGTGGAGGTCCGCAACGTGGCCGACGTCCCCGCGTACCGGCTGGACTCGAGCGGGCGCACCGTCGGCGAGGTGGCCCCCGGCGAGGTGCTCTACCGCGGGCCGGCGATGCTGGTCGCCGCGGGCACCATCCCCTTCTACGGGTATGCGCTCCGGATGTTCCCCTTCGCCGGGCAGCGCAAGGGCTACCTCCAGCTCCGGCTGGGCACGGTCAACCCGCTGGCGGCGGTGGCCAACGTCCGCTCGCTCTGGCGCGGCGAGTGGTTCCCCCGCACCATCCACGACTTCCACGCCGTGGCGGTGAGCGTGCAGGCCGCTCGGCCGATGCCCCTGCAGATCGGCGGCGACGCAGCCGGCGAGCGCACCTCGGTCGAGTTCCGGATGTCGAGCAAGCGGCTCGAGCTGGTCGACTGGTCGCAGCCGGCCTGCGCCTGAAGCCTGCGGCCGAGGGTGCTCGGAGAGGACGACGGCCGGCGCGGTGCGTGCGCTCGAGCTGACTCCGGACGGCCCGCCTCTGAGTGACGCCGGGAGGCCCGTGGGCAAGCCGGACCGGGCAGTGCGTGCGCCGGGAGCTCGCTCCAGACGGCCTGCGTGGTCTCGATGCGCTCTGGGATTGCCAGGCTGACGGGTCGCACGGGCGGGGCGGAACTGCACCCCGGCGCGCGTTCCACGCCAGGACACCGAGAGGGCCTGGGCGACCCGGCTGCGCGGCCAGAGGGGAAACTGGAAAGGAAACGTACCTGACTATTTCTCGGAAATAGTCAGGTGACTTGCCTGACCAGTTCACGGCTCATGGTCGGCGCCCCTCGAGGCACCGCTCGCCTGGTGTCAGCCGCGATCCCGCGACGGCCGCGGCTTCTCGTCCGGCTCGCGCCGCCGGCCAGTCACGAGCGCGAAGCTGATCGCCGCCGCACCGGCCCGGTACAGCGCGGCCTCCTCGGCCAGCCCGTCCGGCGCCGCGCCGTAGAGCGCCTCCAGCTCGTCCAGCCCCAGGGTCTCGGCGAAGTCCGGCTCGTACCCGGCGCCGGGGAGGCTGGCCAGGAGCTCCTGCGGCGTGCGGAGCGTCAGCCCCCAGTGCTGCTCCCACTGCTCCACCAGCCCCGGGGGCGGACGCAGCAGCACCTTCACCGGCCGGACGAAGGCCACCCGTCCCTCGGGCGCCAGGAACTCCCGCGCCGCGCCCGCGACCTCCTCCCCGAGCGCGTCACGGCCGTGAAGCAGGACCAGCGCGAACCGGCCGGCGAGCGCCGCCGGAGGCCGGTCGGCCCGGACGGCGTTCACCTCGGCGCGCACGCCCTGGAGCACCCGGTCCAGCGCCGACTCGTCCGGCTCGACCAGGGTCACCTTCAGCCCGAGGCGGGACAGCGTGGCCGCGACGCTCCCCTGCGCCACGCCCCACTCCAGCACCTCCGCCCCGGCCGCCAGCTCGAGCCGGCGGACCAGCCGCACCACGACCGAGGGCCGACAGAACGGGGCCCGCGGGTCGCTCCCCTGGAACTCCTCGTTCGGGCGGTGGCCGCTGCGCATGGGTCGCTGGTCAGAGGTAGTACAGGATGCGCCGCTCCTTGTGCAGCTCGGTGTAGACGTGGCGCCGCTGCTCCTCGCTCAGCAGCACCACGGTGACCGAGACCGAGAGGTAGCGTCCCTCGCGCGAGGGCTGCTCGCTCATCGAGTCGGGGGAGACCTCCTGGCCCATGATGCGGTGGAACAGCGTCCGCACGTACTCGCGAAACCCGTGCTCCTGCTTCCCCATCACCTTGAAGGTATAGGCGTTGGGGTACTCGACCAGCGGCCGCTGCTCGGGCGACCGCCGCTCCTCCCCCGCGTCCTGTCCCTCGTCGGTGTTCACAGGAGATTTGCCGCCAGCTCCGCGAGCGCGCTCCGCTCGCCCTTGGTCATGGTGATGTGGCCCGCGATGCGCTCCTGCTTGAAGCGGTTGACCACGTGCACCAGGCCGTTGGTCGTCGCGTCCACGTAGGGGTTGTCGATCTGGAACGGATCGCCGGTGAGGACGATCTTCGTCCCGTCGCCCACGCGGGTGATGATGGTCTTCACCTCGTGGGGCGTCAGGTTCTGCGCCTCGTCCACGATGATGAACTGGTTGGGGATGCTCCGCCCGCGGATGTAGGTCAGCGGCTCGATTTCAAGAATTCCCAGGTCCAGGAGCTCGTGGTAGCCGCGGCCCGCCTTCTTGTCCGCGCGGCTGAGGTTCATCAGGAACTCGACGTTGTCGAAGATGGGCTGCATCCAGGGGTTGAGCTTCTGCTCCACGTCCCCGGGGAGGTACCCGATGTCGCGGCCGAGGGGGAAGATGGGCCGGCTGACGAGGAGCTTCTGGTAGTTCCCCTCCTCGGTCGTCTTGTGGAGCCCCGAGGCGATGGCCAGCAGGGTCTTCCCGGTGCCGGCCTTGCCGACGATGGTGATCAGCTTGATCTCGTCGTTCAACAAGAGGTCCAACGTGTAGCTCTGCTCCATGTTGCGGGCCCGGATGCCCCAGACGCCCTCCTTGGCCGGCCGGACGAGCGGGACCAGCTTGCCCTTGGGGCGCTCATCCGCGCCATCGCGGTGTGCGAGGGGTTCTGGGCGTCCTTGAGCAGCACGAACTCGTTGGGCGCGAGCCCCTCCATCCCCGGGACGCTCACCTCGGCGGACGGCCGGTACATCTGGTCCACCGCCTCGCGGGAGACGAACAGCTCGGTGTGGCCGGTGAAGAGCTCGGAGATCTCCACCCGCTGCGCGTCGTAGTCCTGGGCGATGAGCCCGATGGCGTCGGCGCGGATCCGGAGCGACGTGTCCTTGGTGATGAACATCGTCGGCATCTCGGAGTCGCGCTCCTTGATGTCGAGCGCGACCGCGAGGATGCGGTTGTCCATCAGGGCCGGATCGCCCAGGGAGGCGGGGATGGTCCGGTGGGTGAAGACGACGCTCAGCAGGCCGCCACCAGGGAGCGGCACGCCCTCGGCGAGCGAGCCCTCGGCGCGGAAGGCGTCCAGGTAGCGAGCCACGACGCGGGAGTTGCGTCCCAGCTCGCTCTGGTCGCGCTTGAACTTGTCGACCTCCTCGATGACGTAGATGGGGATGACGACGTTGTTGTCGTCGAAGCTGAAAAGCGACCGCGGATCGTGCAGCAGGACGTTGGTGTCGAGGACGAAGTTCTTTTTCATCGACGGGCCGGGGTGTTCCCTCGGGCGAGACCTCTCTCGTGCGGTGGGCCTGCGGTTCCTCGCTGTCGTTCGCGCCAGTATAGGCATGGACCCGACGCGCCCGGCCCGCTCAAACGTCGCCGCGAGGGGGGCGGAGAAGCTCCTGCGCGCTCTGCGGCACGGGCGGCGGGGGCATGAGGTCCCAGGGGAACCTCCGCCGGAGGCAGGCCAGGTCGAAGCGGTACACGCGCCCGGCGGCTCTCCGGCGCGCCGCGTGGCGGCGGACGGTGTTCACCGCCCGGCCGACTTTCGCGTCGAGCGGCGCGACCATCAGATCCGGGGTCCACATCACCCGTTCGCCGCCGGACCGGACGCAGCCGAGGTCCAGCGCCCAGGAGAGGAGCCAGAGGGGCCGGAGCCGCGGGTCGGCCCGGAGCGCGTCGAAGCGCGCCTGCGCCGCTCCGTCGACGAACCGGAAGTACCGGGCGTAGGCCCATGCGGCATGGAAGCTGCTCGGGCGGAGCGCCATCCCCTCGGCGCCGACCCGCTTCGCCATGAGGAGGAGCAGCTGGATGACCTCGGCGGACAGGCGGAGGCCCGGGAACTGCTGGCCGGGCAGCGGCGGATGGTGCCAGTCGAAGGACTTTCCGGGGTTTTGCAGGAGGAGCGACTCCAGGAACAGGAGCGGGACGTCGGCCACCCGGCGCCCGAGCCCGAGCTGGTGTCCGCTGACCTGCCGGAGCGAGGCCTCCATCACCGGGGGATCGAAGAGGTCGCTGCGGACCACCACCCGCGGGGCGAACGGATCCTGGAGCTCGAGGCTCACCGAGAGCTTGCCGAGCCCCTGCAACGCGAGACGGTCCAGCGTGCCGTAGGCGCGGGCGGCGTGCTCCAGCCCGCCTCGGCTGTAGGTCTCCCAGGCGAGACGGGTCCGTCCTTCGCGCGACGCGAGCCCGAGCTCGTCCCCGTCGCCGCCCTCCTCCTCCCCCTCCTGGGTGAGGGCAGCGAGGTTCATCCGGCGATAGATGTGCCACAGGCGCGACTGGACGCGGACGGTCTCGGTCATCCCGGGTCCCGACGGTACTGGATCGCTCGGACGACGAGCTCCACCTCGCCGCGCGGACGCCGGACCGTCACCTCGTCGCCGGACCGCTTCCCCAGGAGAGACCGGCCGAGGGGGGATTCCACGCTCACCACGGTCCCCCGGGCGTCGATCTCGTCCGGGCCCACGATCTGGTAGGTGCGCGCCGTCCCGTCCTCGTCCTCGAGCGTGACCCAGGCCCCGAACCAGACCCGCTCGGTGTCGGTCTGGTCCTCGGGCGCGACGATGGTGGAGGTGTCCAGCCGGCGCTGGAGGAAGCGGATGCGCCGGTCGATCTCCCGGAGGCGCTTCTTGCCGTAGATGTACTCGGCGTTCTCGCTCCGGTCGCCCTGGGCTGCGGCGGCGCTGACCTCGGCCGTGACGCGCGGGCGCTCCTCGTTGAGGAGCCGCAGGAGCTCGGCGTGCATCCGCTCGGCGCCGGCGCGGGTGAGGTATCGCCGCCCGGGTCCGGCGGGAACGTCGTCGTCGAGATCGTCGTCCGGGTCAGCCACGGCGCCTCCCGAAGGTGGTGCCTCGTGCGCCACCGGCACTTGCTGCGGGGCGCCCGGGTGTGACTACCTACCCCCTGCTGGCACGAGTCGCTAGCTCAGCTGGTAGAGCACCGGCCTTTTAAGCCGAGGGTCCAGGGTTCGAGCCCCTGGCGACTCACACCGTGACGAGGGAGCCCGGGCGTCGCTGGTCACCCCCGTCGATCGGCGCTACACGGCGGGCCCCGGGGGGCCTGGCCCAACTGCCCCCGAGGAGCCGAACCATGGCGAAGCCTGTTCCGGAGGGACTCCACACGCTCACCCCGTCGCTGACGCTCGAGGGCGCGGCCGAGGCGATCGAGTTCTACAAGCGCGCGTTCGGCGCCGAGGAGCGGAGCCGCGCGCTGGACCCGACCGGCACCAAGGTGTGGCACGCCGAGCTGCGCATCGGGAACTCCGCGTTCTTCGTGAACGACACCGCCCCGGAGATGGGCGCGACGCCCAGCTTCTCCTCCCTGTGGATCTACACCCCGGACGCTGACGCGGCGTTCGAGCGCGCGGCGAAGGCGGGGGCGAAGGTGACCATGCCCATGGCGGACATGTTCTGGGGCGACCGCGTGGGGATGCTGGTGGACCGCTGGGGCATCAAGTGGAGCATCGCCCGGCGGGTCAAGACCCTCTCCCCCGCGGAGATGAAGGCGGCGCAGGACGCCTTCGTGGCCCAGATGCGGCAGCAGAAGAAGTAGACGCGCACTGGCGTTCGCACCCGCGTTCGGGTTAGTCGTCCCCCTCCGTCGCAGTCCCCGTCGTCTAGAGGCCCAGGACGCTGGCCTTTCAAGCCGGTAACACGGGTTCGAATCCCGTCGGGGACAATCACAGCCTGGGACGCCGCCGGGCGTGCTGAACCCGCCCGGCGCCTCACCTCGTCCAGCGCGACCCGGTCAGGCGGTGCGCGGCAGGTCCCTGCGGACGCGGGCCCGGGCGATGAACATGGCCAGCACCGCACCCAGGACGGCGATGGCCAGGGGCGGTAACTCGGAGACCGTTCCGGGAAGGACGATCCGACCGATCAGTCCACCCACCACCCCGCCGACCCCGCCCGCCGCGACCCCCCAGGCCAAGGTGAGGCTGCGTGTCTTCCAGATCAGCGAGAGCACCGCGCCAATGACTGCCCCGAGTACGATCCAGCTCAGCAGCGCAAAGATGGTCATGGCTGCCTCCTTCACCCAGTGGTGATGCATCGGCCATGCGCATGAACATCGGCGGGGGTCTAGCGGACCTACTCACCGCAGGAATTGCATTGATGGCTGCGCGCTTCGCAAACATTGCGCCTGCCGAGCTCAGACGGTGCGCGGGTGGCCTCGCAGCCCGGGCGGACACTCGAGCGCGGAGCGGTCCCACCCGCCGAGGCTGGCGGCGGCGTCGTAGGTGCTCCAGAGGAACTCGTGCAGCAGCGCGCCGGGGTCGCTCGCACGCCGCACCGCCTCGTACGGAAGGATGAACTCGCCGAGCCTGGCCTCGAAGAAGGCGTCCGTGGGCCGGACCTTCGCCTGCGCGAATCCCTCCGGCGCCGGGTAGGCGTACGAGTAGAAGGCCGCATCCTCCACCCCGGAACCGCCTGGCCAGAATCCCGCCGAGGAGACCTGGTGGCTGTAAGCCTCGCGGGTGACCGCGTCCGGCAGCCCGGGCACACCCCCGGGGTGCCGCGGCGCGGTCCGGCCGGAGAAGCGGGTCACCGCCAGATCGAAGCTCCCCCAGAACAGATGGACCGGGCTCGCCTTGCCCAGGAAGGAGGTCCGGAACTCCTTGAGCACCCGGTCCACCTGCACCAGCGCCTGGAAGAATCGCTGCACCGCCGCCGCGTCGTACGGCCGCTCGACGTGGTCGTCGGGGAAGGGCACCGCCCCGGGCACCTCGTTGGGATGCGGATCGAGCTCGGGCGTGCCGCCGAGCCATCGGATGAGCTCCAGCGTCCGGCGATGGAACTCGGCGACGGATCCCGGCCCGAGGGAGAAGCGCGCCGAGCGCCCGTCGGAGGCGCGGCCCACCACGGCGTGCTCGAGCAGATCGAGGGCCAGGTCGACCGCTCCCGGCCCATCGGGCACCGCCGAGGTGTTCAGCCCGGAGGGCGTGACGTAGAGGGTGGCGTGCCACGAGTGGTTCTGCCATGGCGTGTGCGCCAGCCGGTACTTGCCGAGGATCTGCGCGTAGAGGTGGAGCGCCGCGCAGGTGTCGCGCCACGCGGCGAAGGGGATCTCGGGCCAGGCGTTCGGCATCGGGGCCTCCCAGTTCAGCGGGCGAGCACCCGCGGGGGAGCACTCTGGCTGCACCGGGCCTCCGGGACCAGCGGGCCGGCCGGGCGTCAGTCGGATCTCCGGCACCGTCCCCCGGTCCCGCGGGTCAGGCCGCCCGCGTCCAGCGCAGCGTCCGGACCACCGGGGTGCCATCGGCCGCGGCGGTGTCCAGCTGGATGGTCAACTCGTCGCCGGCGACGCGCATCGACCGGGTCAGCACCATCCCCACGTTCTCCGGCGAGAGCGAGCCCACCAGGCGCTGGGTGACGGTGCCCGCCGCGTCGTCCACGCTGTAGCTGCCGAAGTACGCGTCGTAGCCCCCCACCGCCCGGCTGTTGTTGGGCCCCGAGGCCGCGGCAGGTGCCGGCGAGGCGGTCTGTCGGTCCCGCTTCATGAACTGCGCGGCGAA
The DNA here is from genome assembly GCA_963776345.1 of uncultured delta proteobacterium. Taxonomy (GTDB): domain Bacteria; phylum Myxococcota; class Myxococcia; order Myxococcales; family Myxococcaceae; genus RPRB01. Next base: position 87,083 of record CAVZMH010000015.1, read on the forward strand.
GTTGCCGGCGCGGTCGTACACCAGGAGCGCGAGCGGATCCGCTCCGAGCGCTGGGTCGACGCGCCGCTCGCCAGAGGCGGTGCGGTCCTCCCGGCTGACGAGGCGCCAGGTTCCGATGAGGGCCTGCGAGAGTGGGACGTCGGGCACGGGATGGGCCTCCTCCGGGAGTTCCGGGGCGGAGGACCCTGCCGCGATCCGGCGGGCGCTGGCAAGCGCCTCCGGCCGAGCCGTTACCGCGTCACGTCGACGTTGTAAGTGCCCGCCGGCGAGGTCGCGGTGCCGGTGATGTGCGTAGTGCCGGCCTTCCGCTGCACGCCACCGTCCGCTCCGGCCTCCAGCTGCCCGGCGAAGGTGAGCGCCAGCGAGACCTGGCCGCTCAGCTGGCCGGACATCATGAACGACCCGTCGAGCGAGCCGTCGAGCGTCCCGGTGGGGATGCCCTTGAGGCTCATGGTCAGGACTGGCAGCCCGCTGGAGTCGGTGTTGTAGGTGACGTTGCCGTCATCGGAGTAGTTCGAGAGGGCGTCCAGCAGGGTCATGATCTTGCTGGTTCCTGAATTGCCCTGGTCGACATGACCCGTGACGGTCATCGTGCCCGACACACCACCGTCGGCGATCTGCGTGGAGATGTTGGCGCCGTTCAGCGGAGCGTTGAACCCGGCGAAGCCGAGGGTGATGGCCTTGTCCACGGACGGATCGAGGCCCAGGTAGGCCTTCTGGGCATCCTCGGTGGAGCTGACGCCACCTCCACAGGCGGCGAGGAAGCAGGAGAAGAACCATCGAGACTGGACGCATCCTGAAGTGTACGGGTTTCCTCCGCGGCCACTGAAGAATCCGGAGCCGCACCTCCACAAGAAATCTCCCGAAAGGCACGACCCGGCACGCGCGCGACCACACCGCCCCACGGGTTCGGACCCGCCGGTCGATCTCTCGCGGTCGTCCTCCGCGGTCAGTAGCGGACGCGGAGCGAGTCCAGCGCCGGGAGCATCACCGGATGGATCTCGTGGTCGAAGAACCCGGCCTGCACCGCCGGGTCCTGGTCCATCCAGGCCTTCGCCTCCTCGGCGGGCGCGCGTCGACGAGCCACTGCTCGAGCTCCCCCGCGTTCGGGTTCCCCTCGGGTAACGCAGCTCGCTGCGGCCGCGTCGCTGCGGATTCGCGGCGTCACGAGCGGACGATAGACTGCCACCCAGTGCGACGCACCCTGGTGCTTCTCCTGGTATCGGCCGCCGCGGCGTGCGCGGGCGATCCTCCTCCCCCGCCCCCGTCCACTGCCAGGACGGTCCTCGCCCCGCGGCCCGAGGTCCTGTCCGCCGGGACCGGGGCGATGACCCCGCTGGCCATCGCGCTCGCCCGCGAGGTGTCGGCGGGCACGGGCCTGCGCGTCCGGGTGGAGCCGAGCATCGGCACCGGCGGCGGCGTCGCCGCGGCCCGCGATGGCGCCGTCGACCTCGGGCTGGTCTCGCGCCCGCTCCGGCCCGAGGAGTCCGCCGGGCTCGAGCGGGTGGACCTCGCCCGGGACGCGGTGGTGCTCGCCGCCGCCCCGGACGTCCCGGTCGACGACCTCTCCGCGGACGACCTGCACCGGCTCTACCGCGGGGAGCTGCGCGGGCTCACCGTGCTCCTCCGCGACGAGGCCGAATCGGCCAACGCCGCCCTCGAGGGGGTCCACCCCGGCCTCGCCGACGAGCGCCGCCGCTCCGCCGAGAGCGGCAGGCTCCGGGTGCTTGACCACGACGACGCGATGGCCCTGGCCCTCGCCACCACGCCGCGCGCGGTGGGGGTGTTCTCCCTCGCCGCGCTCCGCCCTCCCCTGCGCCCGCTGCGCATCGATGGCGTCGCCCCCTCGGCCGAGTCCGTGGGCAGGGGGACGTGGCGCGCGGTCCGCACCCTGGGCGTCGTCTTCCGCCCGGAACGGCGGGACCGTGTCGCCCCGGTCCTCGCCCTGGCCACCTCGGAGCGCGGACGCGCGCTGATCCGCGCGCTCGGGTATCTCCCGCTGGAGCCCGGGCGGTGATCCCCGTCGCCCTCACCCGACCCTTCGCCCGGCGGCTGCTGCCCCTGGTGCTGGTGGCGAGCAGCCTGTTCGCGGTCGTGGTTCCGCTCGCGCACCACCTCGATGCGCGGAGCCGGCTGGTGCTCTCGGCCCGGGAGCGCGGCCAGCGCGTGGCCCGCATCCTCGCCGAGGCCGTGCGCGACCGTCCCCTGCTCTGGCGCTACGACGCCGCCAAGCTCTCCGGACGGCTCCAGCTGGAGGGGCTGCTGGTAACGCCCCTGGTGGTCCGCGACCGCGAGAATCGCCCGGTGCCGCTCGGCGGTCCCGCCGCGGCCGCCGTCGCCTGGGCCCGGGTGCCGGTGGAGGTCGACGGGGTCCCGGTGGCCACGGTCTGGGCCGGCGCGCCACTCACCCCGCTCTGGCACGAGTCGCTGCGTCTCCTCGCCGGCTGCCTGGTGCTCGCCTCGGTGCTCGGCGCCCTGCTCTTCCTCTTCCCGGTCCGCACCGTCGCCCGGGCCGAGGAGCGCATCGCCGCCCTGCTCGCCGAGCGCCGGGTGGCGCTGCAGGACGAGGAGCGGCGGCGCATCGCCCGCGACCTCCACGACGGCGCGGGGCAGGCCCTCACCGCCGCGAGGCTCCAGCTGCTCGCCCTTCGACGGCGAGGGCTGGCCGACGACGACGCCGCACAGGTCGAGCACCACCTGGACGAGGCGCTGGAGGAGGTGCGCCGCTCCACCTCCGCGCTGCTCCCCGCGCCGCTGGCCGCGCTCGGCTTCCTGGGCGCGCTCCGGAAGCACTGCGCGAGCTACGCCCGGGCCACCGGCGTGGACATCGCGCTCGAGACGCCGGAGGAGCTGCCCGAGCTGCCGGCCCCCCTGGCCGCGGGCCTCTACCGGATCGTCCAGGAGGCGCTGCACAACACCGTGCAGCACGCCGGCGCCGGACGGGCCTCGGTCCGGGTGAGCCGCCTTCCCGACTCCCTGTCGCTCGAGTTCGACGACGACGGGCGCGGCTTTCCGGACCAGGCCAGCTCGCAGTCCATCCGCGAGCGCGTGGCCGGGCTCGGCGGCGCGGTGGACTGGCCGGAGCCGGGCCGGGCTCACCTCCGGGTGCGCATCCCGCTCGGCGGGGTGAGGGCGTGATCCACGTCGTCGTCGCCGACGATCACGCGGTCGTCCGCGCCGGGGTGCGCGCCGTGCTGGCCTCCGAGCCCGACCTGACGCTGGTGGCCGAGGCAGCCGACGCGGAGGGCGCCCTCGCCGCGGTGGTCGAGCACCGACCGGAGGTGCTGCTCCTCGACTGGACGCTCCCGGGGGAGGGTCGGTCGGTCCTCGCCCGGCTGCGCGCGGAGGCTCCGGGCACGCGGGTCTGCGTCCTCTCCATGCACCAGGAGGGGGCGACGGTGCGCGAGGCGCTGGGGGCCGGAGCCCTGGGCTACGTGGTGAAGGGTGCGGGCATCGAGCACCTCGTCACCGCGCTCCGCTCGGTGGCCGCGGGGCGTCGCTTCCTCGATCCCGCCGCCGAGAGCAGCCTCTCCGGCGGTCCCGAGCCCGAGGACGACGAGTGGGAGCGCCTCACCCCGCGCGAGCGGCTGGTGCTCCGGCGGGTGGCCGAGGGGCGCACCAATCGAGAGATCGCCGCCGAGCTCTCGCTCTCCCCGAAGACCGTGGACACACACCGCACCAACCTCATGCGCAAGCTGGGTGTGCACGACGCCCAGGCGCTGGCGCGGTTCGCGGTGCGGCGCGGATTGCTGCTGCGCGCGGGCTCGGGTGTCCACCCGATTGTCGGATCCGGTCGGCTCCTCGACGATCGCCTCGGTGTCTCGCGCCGGAGGAGGACCCCTGAACCGCCTCGCACTGCTGACCACGCTCGCGCTCGCCTCGTCCGCCCTGGCCCAGGAGGCCGGCGGCTACTCGGCGGGCCCGGGCCTCGGCTCTCCGGATTACCAGACCACGGTCAACGCCCCGCGGGTGAAGTCCCCGGCGTACACGCAGGACCGGGTCTTCGGCGCCACCCGGTTCTGGAAGCTGGACCCGGGCCGCTTCGAGGTGGAGGTGTGGTGGGACGAGAAGTTCAACCGGAACGAGCCGAACGTCTCTCTCCTCAAGCTGGAGATCGAGATCGGCCTCACCCCCCACATCCAGATCGACATCTACCAGAACTTCATCCTCACCAACGGCCAGTTCGACGTCGAGGGGAACCAGCTCGAGCTGCGCTACGCCTTCGCCTCCCGGTACAACGAGATCTCCTGGAACCCGGTGCTCTACGTCGAGTGGCACCCGCGGAAGAACGCGCAGGACCGGGCGGAGATCCGCCTGCTGATGGGCGGTGACCTCCCCGCCGACGGGCTCTGGGCGACCAACCTCTACGCCGAGGGCAACATCGACTACTTCAAGGCCTCCTACGCCGAGGGGTTCGACGGCGAGCTCGGCGCGACCGCTGCGGTGAGCTTCCCGGTGGTCGCCGACGTGCTCCGGCTCGGGGCGGAGGTCCGCGGCGGTGTCGACCAGCACGGGAGCCCTCGGTTCTACGCCTCCGGCTTCGTGGGGCCGAACATCCTGCTCACCTACCGGCCGGCGGGGCTGAAGCTCACCGCCACGGCGCTCTTCGGCCTCTTCCCCGAGGACCCCGCGTGCCGACTGTTCGTCATCGCCGGGTGGCAGTTCTGAGGCGTTGCGCATGACGGGCGTGGGGGTCATTCACCCTGGCTGGAGGAGCCCCCCGTGCCAGACGCCAAGCCCCCAGCCAAGCCCCCACCGAAGCCGCCCACCCCCGAGCGCCACGTCCACCAGGAGCAGGAGGTGGACGAGGCCTCCCGGGAGTCGTTTCCGGCCAGCGACCCGCCGGGCTGGACCCCGACGACGCCCGGCACGGACCTGCCGGCCCCCCCGCCGCGTGGACCTCGCCGACGTCGCTGAAGGTGCGACATCGGTGTTGTGGCGAGGCGCGAGCTTTCCACCTTCCGTGAAGTCGATTCCTTGGGGTCGCCCGGGGTTCCGCTAGACTCGGCGGTCCATGAAGTTCACCCCGCTCGACATCCGGCAGAAGCGCTTCGTGACCTCCTTCCGCGGCTACGCCGCGCGTGACGTTCAGGGGTTCCTGGAGCTCCTGGCGGCGGAGTTCGAGGAGGTGGTGAGGGAGAACATCGCGCTCAAGGAGGAGCTCAAGCGCACGCAGGTGGAGCTGGAGCGCCACCTCGAGCGCGAGCGCGCGCTGCAGCAGACGCTGGTCACCGCCCAGCGCGTCTCGGAGGACCTCCGCGACGCGGCGAAGAAGGAGGCGGAGATCGTCGTCGCCGAGGCCGAGCTCCAGTCCGAGAAGATCGTGCATGCCGCGCACCAGAAGCTGGTCCAGGTGGTGGACGACATCAACGAGCTCAAGCGGCAGCGGGCCCGCTTCGAGACCGAGCTGCGCTCGCTGGTCTCCGCGCACCTGAAGCTGCTCGAGGCCGTCGCGCCTCCCGACGTCGAGGCCCCGGTCCGGGTGGACGACAACGTGTCGTTCCTCGCCCCCAAGAAAACGGGCGCGCCGTAGAGAACCCGCTCCGGGAGGTCCCGGGAGCGGTCGAGCTCTCGGTCCGGGTCAAGCCGCGCGCGTCCCGTCCGGGAATTGGAGAGGTCCGCGCCGGAGCGCTCGAGGTCCGGGTGAGCGCGCCGCCGGTCGAGGGCGCGGCGAACGACGCCCTGGTGGAGCTGCTGGCCCGGGAGCTGGACGTCCCCCGGCGTGCCGTCACGCTGATCTCCGGCGAGCATGGCCGGCAGAAGCGACTCCGGGTCCTGGGCCTCTCGGTTGCGGAGGTCCGCGCCCGTCTCCGGCTCGACTGAGCGCGCCCGGCTACGCCGCGAGCCCGACGGGGATCTTGAACTCGAACCGGGTGCCCTTCCCGGGCGCGCTCTCGACCGTCACCGAGCCGCCGTGCTCGTCGGCGATCTGCTTGACGATGGACAGCCCGAGGCCGGTCCCCTCCGGGCGCCCCGCGGTGGTGAAGGGGTCGAAGACCCGGTCGGCGATCTCCGGGGGGAGCCCGGGGCCGTCATCCTCGAAGCGGAGCACCAGATCGTCCGCCTCGCGGTCGATGCTGAAGAGGAAGTTGCCCCCGGTGGGCATGGCCTCCACCGCGTTGCGCGCGAGGTTGAACACCACCCGCCGCAGCTTGCCCTCGTCGAACCGTGCGGGGCCGGTGTAGCGCGGGACCACCGAGAGCCGGACGGGGCTCTTCTTGAACTCCTGGCGGAGGTAGGCCTCGGTCTCGCTGGCGAACTTCTGGAGATAGACCTTGCGGATCAGCAGCTCTCGCTCCCCCCGGGCGAAGGCCAGTGTCTCGCGCATCATCGCGTTGAGGTGCTCGAACTGCTTGTCCACCACCCCCGCGTACTGGAGCCGCTGCTGCTCCTCCGGCTCGGTGGCCATCAGCTCGGTGTAGCCGCTGATGACGGTGAGCGGCGTGCGGAAGTCGTGCACCACGCCGGAGAGCATCTGCCCGATGGCCGCCAGCCGCTCGCGCTGCTCGGCCTCGTCGCGGTTCCGGCGCACCTTGATCGATCGGCCCGCCTGCCCGGCGATGAGCGTGGCCAACCGCTCGTCGCTCTCGGTGAATCCCGAGGGCTTGTTGAGCAGGGTCAGCGCGCCCACCACCGCCTCGTCCACGGTGATCGGCACGCAGAGCACCGCATCGGCGCGGATGTCCAGCCGCGCGGGGATGCCCGGATCATGCGCCGGATGGTCCTGGGCGTGGGCCAGACGGACGGTCTCCCCGGTCCGGGCGACGTGGCCGGCGATGCCTTGCCCCGGCTTCAGCTTGAGCGTCACCAGGGACTCGGCGTTCTCGCCCACCACGCTCTTGAAGTAGAGCGCACCCTGATCTACCGGGTCGGCGAGGAAGATGGCCGCCGCGGTGGCCCCCAGCGTCGGCGCCACCCGGGCGAGGATGATGTCCATCAGGTCGCTCTGCTTCTCGGCGCTGGACACCGCCTTCTCGGTCTCGAAGAGGAGGTCCAGGTCCTTGAGCGCGTTGGAGAGGTCCGATTTGGCCATCCGGAGCGCCTCGTTCTGGGCCCGCAGCTCCTCGTAGAGCAGCACGTTGTCCAGCACCGCGGCGATCTGCGTGGCCACTGCCTCCACCAGCGCCAGGTCCTCGGCGGTGAAGACGTTGGTCTTGCGGTTCAGCACCTCCAGCACGCCGAGGATCCGCCCGCTCACGTGCTTCAGCGGCACGGCGATCATCGACTTGGTGACGAAGCCGCTCATCCGGTCGATGTTGGGATGGAAGTGCGAGTCGGTGTACGCGTCGCCGAGCAGGAGGCTCTGCCCGGTGGCCATCACGTGCCCGGCGATGCCCGTGCCGAGCGGGAGCCGGATCTCGTCCAGCCCGCCGCCGCGCAGCACCCGGCTCCAGAGCTCCTGCTTCTCCGCGTCGAGCATGAAGAGCGTCGCGGCCTCGGCCTGGAGCAGGGAGCTCAGCCGGTCCATGACGGTCTTCAGAAGCGCGTCGACGTCGCGGACGGAGGACAGGAGGGTGGCGATCTCCAGCACCGCGGAGAAGCGCTCCGCCTGCCGTAGCACCGCCGACTCGAGCTCCTGCAGCTTGTCGGTCAGCCCGCTGAGGAGTCCGGCCGGGCTGACGGGCTCCCCCGCCTTGAGTCGATCCGCCGCCATCGTTCGTCCGGGTGTGGGACTCTACACCAGGAGCGGACGACAGGCCTCCCGGGTTTGCGGCGACCGCGCCGCGATGTCGTCCCGGTTCAGTGGGCGTCGGCCCAGCTCTTCCCCACCCCCACCTCGACCTCCAGCGGCACCCGGAGCTGCGCCACGCCCATCATGCAGCTGCGGGCCAGCTCCACCGTGCGGTCCAGCTCCTCCTCCGGCGCCTCGAAGAGGAGCTCGTCGTGAACCTGGAGGAGCATCCGGGTGCGCAGCCCCGTCTCGCGGAGCCGGTGGTCGACGCGGAGCATCGCCATCTTGATGAGGTCCGCGGCGGTGCCCTGGATGGGCATGTTGATCGCCGCGCGCTCCGCGGCCTGGGCGGTGGCCCGGTTGCTGGAGTGCAGGTCGTCCATCAGCCGCCGCCGGCCGAAGAGCGTCTCCACGCTCCCGGTGCGCCGGGCCCGCTCCACGGTCTCCTCGAGGTAGCGGCGGATGCCGGCGTAGCGGGCGAAGTACCGGTCGATGATCGACGCCGCCTCCTCGTGGGGGATGTCCAGCCGGGTCGAGAGCCCGTGCGGCGACAGCCCGTAGGCGATGCCGAAGTTCACCATCTTCGCCACCCGGCGCTGGTCGGCGGTCACCTCGCCCGGGCTCACCCCGAAGACCTCGGCCGCCGTGCGCTGGTGCACGTCCTCGTGGGCCTGGAACGCCGCCAGGAGCCCCGGGTCCTCCGAGACGTGTGCCAGGATGCGCAGCTCGATCTGGCTGTAGTCCGCCGAGACCAGCTTCCACCCCCGCTCGGCCACGAAGGCCCGCCGGATGGCGCGCCCCACCTCGGTGCGCACCGGGATGTTCTGGAGGTTGGGGTCCGAGCTGGAGAGCCGCCCGGTCGCCGTCGCCGCCTGGTGGAAGGTGGTGTGCAGCCGGCCGTCGGCGGCGACCAGCGGCACCAGCGCGTCCAGGTACGTGGTCTTCAGCTTGCTGAGCGTCCGGTACTCGAGCAGGGCGCGCGGCAAGGGGTGCTTCTCGGCCAGCTTCTCCAGCACCTCGGCGTCGGTGGACGGCCCGGTCTTGCCCTTCTTCAATACGGGAAGGCCCAGCTCGGTGTACAGCACCTGCGCCAGCTGGGCGTTGCTGTTGACGTTGAACACCCGCCCGGCCAGCGCGTGGAGCTGCTGCTCCTGGGCGGCGCACTGGGTGTCCACGTCGCGCGACAGCTCCGAGAGGACCCCGAGGTCCACCTTGATGCCGTGTCGCTCCATGCGGGTGAGCACCGGGACCAGCGGCAGCTCGAGCTCGCGGGCCAGGCCGGTCAGCTTCGCCGACTCGATGTCGCGCCACAGACCCGGGGCGAGCCGCTCCACCGCCTGGGCCCGCTGGCCGAAGGCGTCGGCCACGTCCTCCGGAGGCCGGTCGGCGAGCCCGCTCCCCGCCCTGCGTGCCGCCGCCGCGTCGTACGGGACGGGGAGCTCGAGGTGGAGCCGCTCCCGCGCGAGGTCTGCCAGGGCGTGCTCCCTCCGCGAGGCGTTCAGGAGATACGAGAGCAGCTCGACGTCCGCCCCCAGCCCCTCGAGCCCCAGCCCCAGGCCGAGGAGCAGCAGCGACAGCGCCTTGGCGTCGTGCGCGTCCTTCGCCACGCGGGGATTGGCCAGCACCGGCCCCAGCACCTCGCGCAGGTCATCGAGCGAGAGCCGGCGCGCGCCGAGCCCGTGGTGGTCCAGCGAGAGGTAGGTCGCGGTGTCCCCGGCGGCGACCCCGAGGCCCACCAGCCGGGCGGTGGCCGGAGGTCCGTCGTGCGCCGGCACCAGCGCGGCCCGCCCGTGCGCCCGGATGGCGTCGACCAGGGCCAGCAGCGCCTCGCGGTCGGCCACCACCGCCGTCTTCCCCATCGGGCGCGCCGCGGCGGCGTCCGGGCTGGGGGGCATTTCTTGTAGCAGCTTGTAGAACTCGAGCTCGGTGAAGAGCGCCCGGGCCCGCTCGCCGTCGATGGGCTGGCGGACGAAACGCGAGGCGTCGGTCTCCACCGGGAGGTCGGTCCGGAAGGTCACCAGCTGCTTGGCCCGGAGCACCCCGTCACGGTGCTGCTCGATGGCCTCGCGAATCTTCGGCTTCTTCACCTCGTCCAGCCGGGCGAGCAGCGTCTCCACGTCCCCGAACTGCTCGATGAGCTCCGCGGCGGTCTTCGGGCCGATGCCCGGCACCTTCGGCACGTTGTCGATGGGGTCACCGACCAGCGCCAGGTAGTCGCGCATCTGCCCGGGCTCGATGCCCAGCCGCTCCTTCACCTCGCGCGGTCCGGTGTGCCGGTCGAGCATCGGGTCGTAGAGCGTGACCCGGTCGTCCACCAGCTGCATGAAGTCCTTGTCGCCGGTGACGATGTGCACGTCGAAACCCTGCGCCTTCGCCGCCAGGGCCAGGGTGCCGATGACGTCATCGGCCTCCCAGCCGGCGTACTCGAGCACCGGGACCCGGAGGGCGTCGACCACCTGGCGCACCAGCTCGAACTGATGCGGGAGATCCGGCGGCGGCCCCTCGCGGTTGGCCTTGTAGCTGGGATCGATCTCCTGGCGCCCGGTGCGGCTCTCCTTGTCGAAGGCCAGCGCCACGTGGGTGGGCTTCATCTCTCGCAGCGTCTTGAGGAGCATGCGGGTGAAGCCGTACACCGCGTTGGTGGGCAGGCCCCGGCTGGTGCTGAGGTTGGCGATGGCGTGGTAGGCGCGGAAGACGAAACCCGACGCGTCGATCAGCGTCAGGACGGGGCGGGAGCTGGGCATGACTTCGCCCGCGGCACCCTATCGCAGCACGAGCTTGATTCTCTCGTTGCAGATGAAGAACTCGTCGCCGTCCTCCACCTGCTTGCGCTTGATCCGCTGCTTGTTGAACCAGGTGCCGTTCGAGGAGCCCAGGTCCTCGATGTAGTAGGCGCCGTCGTCCCGGACGATGACCGCGTGCTCCCGGCTCACCTTGCCGGAGTTGATGATGAAGTCGCAGTGCTTGCCTCGCCCGATGACGAAGCGGTCCTTGCCGATGCGGTCCAGGGCGCCGTTCTCGGCCATGAGATACAGCTGGGCCCCGGCGCCGGAGCTCTCCTCGTCGTCCGGGAGCGGCCGGTCCAGGATGTCCAGCGGGTCGCCGGGCGTGCCGTCCGGGGCGCCGGTGTCCACCTCGCCGAGGGAGGCCAGGTCGTCGAGATCGCCCTTGCCCATGACCGGGGTGCCGATGGTGGGGGCGACGGCCTCGACTGGACCGGTGGTCCGGCCGGGCGCGGTCCGGGCGGGGACCGCGGCCGCCACCCGGTGGTTGAGCGTCGGCTGCGCCGGGACCGGGGTCTTCCGGCGCCCGGACACCTCCAGGAACCCGTTCAGCCGGGCGAACATGAACAGGGCCTGGTTGATGAGCCCGTCCCGCTCGCTCCCCATCTGCCGCGCCATCTCCTCGAGGGCTTCCCAGAGGTGGTCGGGGATGGCCACCTTGCGAACGGGGTGTGGCGGGTTGTAGTCGCCCATGGCGCGCACGCTGGGGGACGTTACCACGGTCAGTAGTGGACGCCGATGTCCTGGGTGATGTTGGGCGTGCTGTAGGTGACCGTGGTCGGAGAGAAGTCCAGGATGGCGTTCCCCGCCGGATAGAGGACGAAGATGCGGTCCTGTCCCACGTTCTGCCCGACCGGGTAGAGGTTGCGCTGGTACAGCGCCAGGGCCCCGGGGAGGTTCAGGCCGCCCACCCCCAGAGACGCCGAGTTGATGGCAACCGCGGCCGGGCTGTAGCCGTTCACGAACTGGAAGAGGTACCCCGAGGCGCGCAACTCGGGGACGTCCCCGCCGCGCAGCACGTACTCGACGCCCGCGTCGGTGACCGTGTCTCCATTCTCGTCCACGTAGGTGATCTGGTCCTTGAGATCGAAGGACAGACCGACCGAGCTGAGGATGCTGGCCGAGGTGCCGGCGTCGAAGCTGGGGCGCCAGAACCGCACGAAGCGCGGCGTGGTGTTCTCCCCCGCCTCGAACCTGGCCTGCCCTCCCGGCGGCGGCACCGCCACCCGGCCCAGGTACCCCGAGCTGGTCCCGGTCACGGTGAAGGGATGGACCGCCAGGCCGCTGCTGCGCAGGTTGTAGGACAGAGGGGGCGGACAGCTGTCGAGGGTGGGGATGGTGCCATCCGGGAGCACCAGCACGGTCCCGGCGTCGAAGTCGTTGGCCAGGGCGGTGCGGCGGGTGACCAGGAACACTCCTCCGGGACTGGGCACGAGCAGCGACCCGTCGGGCCCGGCGTCCAGCACCGGGAAGGCATAGGGACACTCGGTGCCGGTGTTGTCCACCGGGACGACGATGTCCCCCGCCTCGACGTACCCCTGCTCGACCAGCGTCCGGCTGTTGATGGAGATCGGCCAGATGCCGCTGCGGGGATCGCCCAGCCCCGCGTCCAGCGGCTCGCCGATGATGCCGGACACGATGCCCTCGTACAGGACGTACACCGCTTCGCTGTAGGGCCAGATGCCCGGGTCGATCTTGATGTTGGTCGGCCCTCCCCGGAACGAGGCCGGGACGCCGGAGTTGAGGGTGGCCTGCTGCAACGTGATGGTGGGAACGTTGTTGGCGAAGTTGATCTGCCGGAGCGTCATCGCGTCGAAGGCGAAGATCTGCGCCACCACGTTGCTGTTGCCGTACCCGGTGATGGTCACGAAGCCGAGCAGTCCGTACTGGAGCTGATCCCCGGTGAAGTAGAGCGCGAGCCCGCTCGACTGGACGGCGATGTCCTGGATGATGCCCACCGCGTGGTTGTTCCCGAAGCGGATGGGGATCATCCGGTTCTGGTCCCGCGGGACGCCGCCATCGAAGAACGCCGGGGCGCGGTAGTAGGTGTCCTCGTAGTGAGCGCAGCATCCAGCGTCGGGAAGCCGGACCGGCACCCCGGCGTCGTCCAGGAGATCGCGGCCGTCGTCGAACCCGTCGATCGCCACCGGGTAGGCGGTGATGGGGCCCCCGGTTCCCCCGTCCGCGTAGTCCTGGAGCGTCCCGGTGCGATCGAGATCGACCGCCATGACCCCGACGCAGTCGAGGCTCCCGCCGCAGGAAGCCTCGTCGAGGATGGCGAAGATGCGCGTCCCGGCGTCCATCACCACCGACGCGGTCCCGCCGTCCACCCCGCCGTCGATGTCGAGGCCGAGGGGGTTGTTCGAGGTGGCAGTGAGCTCCACCACATTGCCGTGGGTGATCATCCGCTTCACCGGGAAGCTCTGAGCGACGGTGGTGTCCACGTTGAACACCACCGGAAAGGGGCCGGCGACCAGACCGGAGGGCTGCGGGTCCACCAGGGTGATCACCCCGAGCTCGGTCATCGTGCCGGGGAGCGCCGGGGGTCTGGCCAGGAGCCGCGAGGCGACGACCAGCCGCCGCTCCTCCGGATCCGGGGGCCGGGCGGGGTGCTGCACCGTGGGCAGGGCCACCATGGCCGTCACCACCGCCTGGGGCACCAGGCCGATGGGCTGGAGGCTGTAAGGCGGGAGCGTGGACGGATACTGACCGCACAGCTTCGGGTCGACGGTGGTGTTGCCCCGGTTGCGCGGAAGGTTGGGCAGGAGCAGCTCCCAGAGAGTGCTGTCCGTGCCGTCGAAGGTGGCGAAGTAGAGCTGGGCCTGCCGGTCGTCGGCGGTGAGGCGGGAGGCGAGCGCGGTCACCACCGAGTCCGGCCGGGGCGTGACGCGGCCGAACTCCCGGAGCTGCTGCGGACAGTTCAGTGCGCCGATGATCGACACGCCTGGGCCCCCGGCGCCGCGGGCGAACACCCAGTCCCCCTGGAGTGGCTGCCCCAGCGGGCCGTAGCGGGTCGGGGTGGCCAGCTCCACCGGCGCGTTGATCGTGGTGATGGACAGCGGGTTGAGCGGGTTCGGAGCGCGGACGTAGTCCCGCTGGAAGCCCGCGCGCGGCTCGATGTCCAGCACCCGGAGCTCGTTGCTGCGGGTGCTGGTCACGAAGAGCAGCGAACCCGAGACGACGGAGGAGTTGGTGCCGCTCATCTGCGAGGGCGGCGGCACGCCGGTCTGCGAGCACGCCGCCGAGGCGACGAGCAGGAGGGCGAGGAGGCGCGTCTTCACGGGGCGGTATCCACGCAGTTCCGGTCGTCCGTGGTGATCACGCAGAACTGCTTCTCCCCGATGTGGGCGATCAGCCGGGGCGCCAGCGTCGCGGGCGACTGGTCGCCTCTCAACAGGGGCACGTCCACCACCGCGATCCGGCCATCACCGAAGTTGCTGACGTACAGCCGGACCACGGTCCCTCCGGGTCCGCTCCGACGGTCCATCGCGATCCCGAAGGGAACCGCCCCCACCCCTGGCACCAGCGCGGCGATCTGTCCGAGGTTGTCGTCGTAGAACGCCAGCGAACCGTCGACCGAGCAGCTGATGACCACCAGCGGCGAGCGCGCCCGGCCCGTGGCCGGGTCCAGACCGCGCGCGAGGAGCTGCACGTCGTTGGGGCCCGCCGGCAGGGGCACGGCCCGTACCAGGGTGAAGGTCGGAGCGAGGTCCGCGATCAGCGGCTCGTTCACGTCGATGACCAGCAGCGCGGCCGGGTTGTCCACCGCCAGGTAGAGACGAGGGGGGCGGAACCGGTCCCCCGGGCGGAGCTGGAGGGCCCGGGCGTCGGTGGACGCCCAGACCAGCTGGAGCTGCGGGTAGGCGATGAGGTTGCTCCTCCGGTCCACGACGCGGAGGAGCACGTCCGGGTCGGTGACGTTGATCTTCGCCCTGCCCGAGACGTAGAGGAAGTCCGGCGTGACGATGATGCTGTTCGACCCGCCGGGGCCGATGGTGCTGAACGCCGAGTCCGGGACGACGTAGCCCGCGTCCGGGCTCCACGTCTTTCGGGCCGCGTCCAGGTCCGTCTGGTGGAGCGTGACCAGGAAGTTCAGGAGATTGGTGAAGCTCAGAGCTGGGCTCGAGGCCGGACGGAGGTGGGTGACGTAGATCTCGTCGGTGTCGGGCGCCAGCGTGACGCTGTACGGCTGGGGCGCCGCCGGGTAGCCGTAGTCCCCCGGGGTCTGGGCCAGCGCCAGCCGGAGCGCGTCCACGGTGCAGTCCTTCCCTCCGCTGAAGAAGCACCGCAGCGGGGCGCCGCCGTCGGGGTCGGGCGTGATGTCCATGATCGCCAGCTCGTCCCCCTCGGAGCGCGAGGGCACGAAGAGCCGGGTCCCGGCATCGTCCACCGTGGCCAGTCCGGCGAAGCTGGAGATGGTCACGATGCTGTCCGCGGTGGTGGCCAGCTGGGTGAACTGCACCGGCCGGCCCTGGTCGGATCCGCCGTCCAGCGGCGCGGCGATGGCTCCCCCGGGCGGCGGCAGGCTCCGCCCGTCCGGCGAGCGCACCTGGCCGAGGTCCACGGTGGTGACCCAGCCCACGTCGAAGCGGCGATCGAAGTTGGAGCTGGCGACGTAGATCCGCCCCACCCCGGCGTCGAGGTCGGCCGGGGGGATGAAGGCCAGTCCCGTCGGATAGTAGAGGCGGGTCTCCACCGGCGGCCGCGAGGCGGGCGTCTTGTCACAGGCGACGGCGAGGAGGAGGGTCGAGAGGAGGGCGAGGCGCATCGAAAAGGGCGCGCATCCTAGAGATCCGCGACCCGGCGTCGCAAGGACTAGCAGCGGACTACGAACAGGCAGACGACCACGGTTGTTCCCCCTCAGCGTCGCGGCGATGGGTCGTCCTTTCCACCGGTGGCCCGCCAGTAGTCGGTGAGGATCCGCTGCACCCGGTCGGAGTTGGGGTAGGTCCGGCACGACAGGAGATACGTCTCGTAGGCGCGGGTCCCGGCGCGCGGGTCTCCCAGCTTGGCGTGGGCGCTGCCGAGGATGAGGTAGGCCCAGCCCGCGCGCGGGTCGAGCTCCAGCGCGCGCTGGAGCTTGGGGACCGCGCGCTTCACCTCCGCCAGGTCCTTGCTGTCGGTCAGCCGGGTCCCTTCCTGAAGCAGCTTGCGGACCGAGCCGTCCTTCACCTCCGGGCCGCAGACCAGGCCGGGGAGCGTCTTGCCCTCGAACCGGGGGGTATAGGGGAGGATGGACGCCGGCGGCAGCTCGTCGTCCTCGCGCGTCTGGCTGTCGATCTCCGCCTCCAGCGCCGGGGCCGAGACCAGCACCAGGAGGAGGAGGCCGCTCACGGCGCCGCCCCGCCCTCCGCCTGGATCCGCGACAGGTCGGCCAGGGGCGCGAACACCAGTGCCACCTCGCGGAGGAGGCGCACCCGGTTGTCGCGCACCGCCCGGTCGTCGGTCATCACCAGGACCTGTTCGAAGAAGGCGTCCACCGGACCCTTCAGCGCGCGGGCGGCGGCGAGCGCGGCCGGAGCGTCGTCGGCGGCGAGCGCCCGGTGGACCTCGGCGGAGGCCCGGCGCGCCACCTCGGCCAGGGCTTTCTCCGAGACCTCCTGGAACAGCCGGGGGTCGGCCGCCTCCGCCGAGACGTCCCTCCCTTGCTTCTCGACGATGTTCACCGCGCGCTTGAAGGCGATGGCCAGGGGGGTGAAGTCCGGCGCGCCCACCACCTGGGCGAAGGCGTCCAGCCGCGCCCGGGCCGAGCGCAGGTCGTCGAACCCGGCGGCCAGCACCGCCTCCACCACGTCGGCGCGGGCCCGGTCCCCCCAGAGCGCGCGGAGGCGGCCGCGGAAGAACTCCAGCAGCTGCGCCCGGGCCTCGGCCCGCGGCGCGGCGCCGAGCCCGAGCTTCCTCCCCACGCCGTCGAGCGCGTGGTCCACCGCCTCGCCCAGAGAGAGCCGGTAGCCGCGCCCGAGCACGAGGTGGACGACGCCGATGCACGCCCGCCGGAGCCCGAACGGGTCGGCCGAGGCGGTGGGGGGCTTTCCGAGCGCGAACAGCCCGGCCAGCGTGTCCAGCCGGTCCGCCATGCCGACCAGGGCGCCGGGGTCGTCGGCGGGTACCGGGTCGAACGCCCCGCGCGGCAGGTAGTGGTCGGCGATGGCCTGGGCCACCGCCGGCGGCTCGCCCGAGGCCAGCGCGTACTCGCGGCCCATGATGCCCTGGAGCTCGGGGAACTCGCCGACCATGCCGGTGGTGAGGTCGGCCTTGGCGAGGAGCGCGGCGCGGTCCACCACCTCGAGCAGCTCGGGCCGGCCCACGGCGCGGGTCAGGGCCGCGGCGAGCAGCCGGATGCGCCCCACCTTCTCGGCGTAGGTCCCGAGCTTGCCCTGCCACACCACCCGCTCGAGCGCCGGCACGCGCGAGGCGAGCGGGACCTTGCGGTCCTCGTCGAAGAAGAAGCGGCCGTCGGTCAGACGCGAGCGGAGCACCCGCTCGTAGCCCCGGAGCGACAGCTCCGGGTCACGCACCGGGGTGTTGGAGACGGCCACGAACCTGGGAAGCAGCCGGCCGTCCGCGTCCAGCACCGGGAAGTAACGCTGGTGCGAGGTCATCTCCTGCACCAGGACCTCGGGCGGCAGCTCCAGGTGCCGCTGCTCGAAGCTGCCGAGGACGGCGGTGGGCCACTCCACGAGCTCGGTCACCTGGTCGAGCAGCGCCGGGTCCTCGCGGATGCGCCCCCCGGCCTTGCGGGCCGCGTCGGCCACCTCGGTGCGAATGCGCTCCCGTCGCCCGGTCACGTCGGCCAGCACCTGGGCCCGCTCGAGCAGGCCGGCGTAGTCCCGGGGGTGCGGGACGGGATGCGGCCCCGGCGAGAGGAAGCGGTGGCCGAGCGTCATCCGCCCGCTCTTCACGTCGGCGAAGACGACCGGGACCACCTCCTGGCCGTGGAGCGCGAGCAGCCACTGCACCGGACGGGCGAAGCTCTGCTCCACGTCCCCCCAGCGCATGCTCTTCTTGAACTCGATGCGGTGCACCGCGGTCCCCAGGACGCCCGGGAGGAGCACGCTGGCCGGGCGACCGGCCTCGGTCACCTCGGCGGCCAGGTACTCCCCCTTCGGCGTCTGCACCCGCCGGAGCGCGGACACCGCCACCCCCTGCGCCTCGGCGAACCTGGTCGCGGCCTTGGTGAGCGTGCCGTCCGGCGCGACGCCGGCCTTCACCGAGGGGCCGAGCGCCTGCCGGGTGGCGTCGGGGCTTCGCTCGGCCACCGACTCCACCAGCACGGCGAGCCGGCGCGGCGTGGCGAAGGTGCGGGCGGCCCCGTGGGTGAGCCGCGCCCCCTCGAGGCCCGAGAGGACGAGCGTCCGGAGCTGTTCCACGCCCGGCTCGACCGCGCCGGCCGGGAGCTCCTCGGTGCCGATCTCGAAGAGGAGGTCCTCGCTCACCGCTTCGACTCCACGGTGAACGCGTCCCAGCTGTTGCTCGCCGGGACGCCCTCCAGGAGGGGCGGCTGCTGGCCCACGGTCCACCCCGTCCTCCGCAGCGGAAACCCGAGCCCGGCGCGGACCTCGAGGTACGCCTCGGCGCAGGCCCGGGCGTTGTCCCGGACCCGCTTGATGAAGCCGGCGCGCTCGGTGACGCTGATCGCGCCGCGGGCGTCGAGCAGGTTGAAGGTGTGCGAGCACTTCAGCGCCGACTCGTAGGCCGGCAGGGGCAGGCCCTGGGCGAGCAGCCGGGTGCACTCCTTCTCGTAGATCTCGAAGAGGCCGAGGAGCACGCCCGCGTCCGAGGCCCGGAAGGCGTAGGTGCTCATCTCCACCTCGTTCCGGTGAAACACCTCGCCGTAGCGGACGCCCTTCACCCACTCCACGTCGTACACGCTCTCCACGTTCTGGAGGTACATGGCAATGCGCTCCAGCCCGTAGGTCAGCTCGGCCGACACCGGCCGGCACTCGAACCCGCCGCACTGCTGGAAGTAGGTGAACTGGGTGATCTCCATCCCGTCGCACCACACTTCCCAGCCGAGACCCCAGGCGCCGAGCGTGGGCGCCTCCCAGTCATCCTCCACGAAGCGCAGGTCGTGCTCCAGCGGGTCGATGCCGATGGCCCGGAGCGACTCGAGGTAGAGCGCCTGCACGTCCTTGGGCGCGGGTTTGAGCAGGACTTGCAGCTGGTGGTGCTGGAAGAGGCGGTTCGGGTTCTCGCCGAAGCGCCCGTCCGCCGGCCTCCGGGAGGGCTGCACGTAGGCCACGTTCCATGGCTCGGGGCCAAGCGCGCGCAGGAAGGTGGTGGGGGCCATGGTCCCCGCGCCCACCTCGACGTCGTAGGCCTGGGCGAGGATGCAGCCCTGCGCCGCCCAGTAGTGCTGGAGGTTGAGGATGAGGTCCTGGAAGGTCATCGCCAAGCGGGGCGCACCCTAGTGCCTCGACCGGGGTGTATCGAGCGCTGCGATGGTCGATCCTCTCGCTGCCACCCGCAGACTCGGCCCTGCGCTGCTCGACGTGCCGACGAGCACGCCTCCGCTGCTCGTTCCTCGTGTGCGCGGTTTCGCTTCGGTCTCTGCCATCTCGCTGTGCTCAATACACCCCGGTCGAGGCACTAGTCGACGCCCACGCTGCGCAGGAAGTCGACGCTCTTCAGCCGCCGTCCGAGCTGGGCCTCGATGAACCGCGCCAGGAGCCCCCGGGCCTCGGCCCGGAGCGCCGGGGACAGCGGCCGACGCGCCCCTCCCTGGATCGCCAGGAGGCCGGCGAGCACCGCCGGGTCGATGCCCGGGGCCCTGGACCGGTCGCCGCAGCCCGCGCAGACCGCGCCCCCGTGGTCCACGTCGAACCGGGGCGCCTCGCCGGGAGGTCCGCCGCAGAGCGCGCAGGCGTCGAAGCGGGGCCGGAGGCCGGCCAGGGCCAGCGCCTGGAGCTCGAAGGCCAGCACCGAGGTGGGGCCGGCCTCCCCCGCGTCCAGGCGGCCCAGCCACTCCACCGTCAGCGCGAAGAGCTCGGGGGCCGGCTGGTCGTCACGGAGCAGCTCGCGGCAGAGCTCGAGGGCATAGAGCGCCCGGGCGATGCGCGGCAGCTCCTCGCGGATGCGGGGAAAGGCGTGCACCACGTCCACCCCGTCGAGCCGGACGGTGGAGCCGTGCCGTTCCACCAGGCGCGCCCGCAGCACCGTGCCCGGCTCGAGCGCCCCGGCGAACCGGCGGCGGCTCTTGCGCGCGCCGGCGGCGAAGGCGGTGAGCTTGCCCCGTCCCCGCGTGAGCAGGGTCACCAGCCGGTCGGCCTCGCCGTAGTCCAGCGTGCCCAGGACCAGCGCCTCGTCCTCCCAGCGCTCCACTCGCGGCGGCTCAGGGCCGGGCGCCCTGCCCTCCCAGCCGGTCCCGCAGCCGGATGCACTCGTCGTGCACCCGCGCCTGCGCCGCGCCGGTGGCATTCTCCACGCAGGCGTCGAAGCTCGCCCGGGCCTCGGCGGTACGGCCCTGGCGCACCTGGCAGCTGCCCTGGAGCTGGTAGGCCTCGGCCACCTTCGGGCAGGCGCGGACGAACCGCCCGAACTCGGTGCAGGCCGCCGACAGGTCCCCGCGGGCGTCCTGCACCAGGCCCAGGTTCTTGTAGCCGAGGCAGAACTGGGGATTGGTGGTGACCGCGGCCCGGAGGTGCTCGATGGCCTGGGCGTTGTTGCCCTTCTTGAAGTACGCCCAGCCGAGGTTGGCCTCGGCGATGTACGGCGTCGCGTAGAGCATGTCGTTCAGCGCCTGCTCGTACAGCCTGATGGCCTCATCCAGCCGGCCCTGGTCCAGGTAGAGGTTCCCCAGGTTCACCTTGGCCTCGGAGAAGGCAGGGCGGATCTCGAGGGCGCGCCGGTAGTGCTTCTCGGCCTCGTCCTTCTTGTCGAACGACAGGTGGAGCAGGAGCGCGATGGCGTTGTGCGCCTCGGCGAAGTCCTCGTCGAGCTTCAGCGACGCCTCGAACTCCTTGAGCGCGCTCCGCACGTCGCCGGCGGTCTGGGCGCTGACGCCGAGGTCGTAGTGCGCCTCGGCGCCCTGGCGTTCCTTCTCGGTCGGGATGTGGACGCACGCCGCCAGCAGGCCGGCGACGGCGAGGGCGAGGAGGGCGGCGGAGGGGCGGAGCATCCTGGAGGGCGGGCTAGAACGACGAGAACAGCCGCGCCAGGGCCGCGCCGGTGGCGGCGCCGGCGCTCCCGGGCTGGCTGGTGGGGGCCACCGCGGGCGTGCTCCCGGTCGCCGCCCGCCCGCCCCGCCACACCGGCACCGACTGGAGCAGCTCGGCCTGGTGCTCGGGAGAGAGCGAGCGGAAGTTGAGGTTGTCCATCATGAAGCCCATGGACTCGACGAAGCCCAGGGCCTCGGTCTGGAGCGCCCGGTACTCCTCGGGCGTCTGGGCGGTGGCCGGGGTGGTGTAGACCGCGCACTCCTTGGTCTCGGAGAGCCAGAGGTACACGCCCACCGAGAACCCGTGCGTCCCCCGGAGGCAGGCGATGAAGGCCTGGGCCGGACCGGCACGGCGTCCGGGGACCACCACGTGGGGCGCGTTGATGCTCTGGAACAGGGCCGCGACCTGCTCGCGTGCGGCCTCGAGTCCACGCGCCTGGTCGTCGATCGAGAACACGGTGTTGGATGCTTATGCCACGACCTCGCCAGCGGTTCTAGCGAGCGGCCGACTGGGGGTCGCGAACGGCGTACGCCCAGTCGCCGCCGAGGCCCTCCCCGGTGCGGAAGCGCCCGAAGTCGCGCTTCACGCGGCGCGGGTAGAACCGGTACGGGTCCAGCGAGCGCTCGCGGATGGCCTGGCGGATCCGGTCGGGGCCGGCGTTGTAGGCCATGAGCGCCATGGAGAGGTCGCCGCCGAAGCGGTCCTGGAGCGAGCGGAGGTACCGGATGCCCAGGCGCACGCAGAGCGCCGGGTCGGCCGCCATCTCCTCCCGGGTGAGGCGCAGCCCCTGCTTCTCGGCGAACCAGTGGAGGGTCGCGGGCTTGATCTGCATCAGCCCGCGGGCGCCACGGGAGCTGACCGCGTCCACGTCGAAGTCGCTCTCCACGTCGATGATGGCGAGGATGAGCAGCGGGTCGTAGCCGGCGCGCCGGGCCTCCTCGGCGATGGCGCGGCTCACCTGCGCCCGGAGCACGAGACCGAGCTCCGGGGCCCGCTTGGCGAGCACCGAGTCGATGAGCGCCAGGTCCGGGTCGGGCTGCGCCACGGCCGCGGCCGCCTCGGCCGTGACCGGCGAGCGCCCTTGCACGGTGCCCTCGATGCGCGCCGCCCCCAGGAGGAAGGCGGCCGCCACCAGCGGCAGCACCGCGCAGTGCGAGCTCAGCGCGTGCATCTGGAACAGCAGTCGTCGCACCGGTCCGTCAGCTCCTTCCAAGGGAGTCGAGGCGGCGCGCTACGCCCCTCGCTCCAGTCGCTCCAGCCGCTCGGCCACCCGGTCCAGCCGGGCCACCAGCTCCTGGACCTCGTCTCGACGCGGGACCCGGAGACGCTGCAGCGCGCCCCGGACCCGCTCCTCCAGCCCCTGCTCCAGCTCCTTTCGCTGGGCCGCCAGCCGCTCGGCCAGCTCAGCCATCTGGCGCCGGACCTCGTCCTGACTCCACCCGGCGACCGTCTGGGCACGCTGCACGACCCGCGCCGCCTCGTCCTCGACGCTGGACACCGCGGTGACGGCCTGGGCCCACATCCGCTCCAGGGCCTCGACAACCGGCCGTTTGTCCTTGAGAAGTTCCCCTGCCATGTCGGACTCCAGCGCCAGGACGCCTGCCTGACCATCAGGCAGGGTGCCGGTCCACGCCAGAAACATAAGCACCACCCCGGGGTGAAGCCATTTCAAGGGTGGCGCCGTGGGGTCTGGGATGACCCACTGCCCTCGCTAAACGCGGGCGTCGGTCTTCGTCGGGGTCTTCTTCTCGACCAGGGCGTCCACCTTCTTGGACAGCTTCGACAGCTCCCGGGTCAGGATCTTGATCTGGCTCTGGGTGGCCACGCCGGCGGCCTGGATGAGGCGGTTCTGGAACGTTTCCGCGGTCTTGCGGACCTCGTTCCCGAGCGCCTTGGTGCGCTTGGCGGTGGTGGCCTGGAGCTCCTGGCCCTTCGCCACCCACTCCTTGATGGTCTTCTCGGCCTCTCGCTGGATGACCACGAACCGCTTCTGGGCCTCCACGAGCTGCTCCTTCACGAACGCCGGAACCTCGCTGTTCTTGGACATGACACTCGCCTCCTTCGGGCAAAGCCTCGACGGGCTGGCTGACGTGCCGCCCGGCACGGTGCTCATAACGCACCGCGCCAACGTGTCAAGCGAAGGCTGGTGACGGCGAGGTTGGCTACTTCGCGGAGGCGGCAGCGGTCTTCTTGCGCTCGCGCCGCTTCTTCCAGTGCTGCTTGATCTTCATCTGCTTGCGCCGGTGCTTGCTCCTGCTGCGGGCCATCCCTGCTCCTTGGTTCGTCGTCTGAGGAGGGGCCGCCTCTACCAGAGGAGACCGGGGCCCGTCACGTGTCCGACCCGTCCGGGGGGCGCGTGGGGAAGGGAATCCCCTCCGCGCCGCGCACCGCGGTGGGCAGCGCCTCGGCCACGGTCACGGTGCCCTCCCGGTCGCGGTCCGGTGGAGGCCCGGGCGGCGACGGCGCGCGGCGCCGCTGCCCGAGCGCGGGGCGGACCGCCTCCATGAACCGCCGCACCTCGTCCAGGGGGAGCGCCGGACAGTGGTTCCCGTTGATGCCGGTCATCGGGCCGGCCATGCACATCGAGTTGAGGATCGCCTCCTCGGTGGCCTCCATCACCGCCTCGTAGAGCGGGTCCAGTCGCTGATCGAGGAGGAACTTCACCTTGGTGACCATCTTCTGCGTGCGGCGGGGGATGACGTTGGCGGTGGAGAAGCCGACCACGATCTCTCCCGAGCCGTGCGCGGCGTAGCTGCCCACGCGTCCGATGCCCAGCGCGACGCGCCGGCAGAGCCGGTTGATCTGGTTGGGCAGGAGCGGCGCGTCGGTGGCCACCACGGCGATGATGCTCCCGTACGTCGTGGTGCGCCGGGGCACCTCGCGGAAGCGCTCCTCGAGCACCTCCCCCAGCGGCAATCCACCCATCCGGAGGTTGTGCATCTTCCCGAAGTTGGACATCACCAGCACGCCCAGCGTGTAGCCGCCGTGCGACTCGGGGAGCTTTCGCGAGGACGTGCCGATGCCTGCCTTGAAGTCGCAGGTCACCATCCCGGTACCCGCGCCCACGCTCCCCTCCGCCACCGGCCCGCCCGCCGCCGAGGCCACCGCCGAGCGCACGTGCTCCTCGCGCACGTGACGGCCGGTGATGTCGTTGAGCCAGCTGTCGTCGCACTCGCCGACCACCGGGATGATGACGTCGTGCTCGTCGCCGATGCCCGGGTACTGCTCCACCATGATGCGGGCCATGGCGTCCGACACCACGCCAACCGACATGGTGTTGGTGAGGAGGATGGGCGTCTCCAGCAAACCCCACTCCATCACCTGGGTGAGCCCGGAGACCTCGCCGGCGCCGTTGAGCACGAAGGCGCCGCCGTGCAGCCGCTCCACGAAGATGTTGCCCCCGCTGGGGACGATGGCGGTGACCCCGGTCCGCACCGGCCCCTTGCCCGGCCGGAGCGGACCCTCGCCCGCGATGAGCGTGGTGTGACCGACCAGGACGCCGCCCACGTCGGTGATGGCGTTGAAGCGGCCCGGGCGGAAGCGCCCCAGCGGCAGGTCCAGGGCTCGGGCCCGCACCCGTGGAACGGCGGTCTCCAGGGCCTCGGCCATGACCCGGCCGACCTTACTCCCTCGGCCGGGCTCCCTCGATCAACATCACGTTCATGATGCCCACCAGCTGCTCGAGCGGCGGCACCGAGAGCTCCAGCGCGTTGAACTGGCCGTTGGCGACGAGCTCCGACAGCCCGTGCACCATCGACCAGGCGCAGAGCGCCGCGACCAGAGGGTCGCCGGGCCGGATGAGCCCCGCGGCCTGGCAAGCCCTCACCTGGGAGATGAGCACCCCGAAGGCGTGGTCCGCGCTCTCCTCGAGCTTCAGGTGCTCGCAGCTCCAGTCGACGTGGTTCCCGAACATCACCTGGAAGTGCGCGCGCTTGGTGGTGGCGAACCGGACGTAGGCCGTGCCGATGGCCTGCAGGCCCCGCCCCGGGTCCCCGGGATGCGCGGCGGCGCCGCTCGCCATCTCGGCGGCGAGCATCCGGAAGCCCTCCTCCGCCACCACGGCGAGGAGCGCCTGCTTGTCGGCGAAGTGCCGGTACGGCGCGGCGTGGGTGACGCCCGCCCGGCGCGCCACCTCGCGGAGGGTGAGCGCGCTCGCCCCCTCGCGGGAGAGCACCTCCAGCGCCGCGTCGAGCAGCGCGCGGCGGAGGTCGCCGTGATGGTACCTCCCATGCTTCTTCTCCACGGCCGAACGCGCGGGGCCGCGCGCCCGGGCCCGCGTCACCGGGCTCACCCCTTGCCCTCGCGGAGCTCGACCGGGGACAGCTCGGCGACCGCGCTCCCGTTCGCCTGGGCCGCGGGCACGTCGGCGGCGCGCCGCTGCTCGCGCTCCTTGTAGCGACGGATGGCGCCGCTCAGGATCTCGCCGATGAGGGTCCGGTAGTCCATGCCTGCGCCCTTGGCGATGAGCACCAGGTCGCTCCACCCCGGGGTCAGGCCGGGCAGCGGGTTGCACTCGAGGAAGTAGAAGCGGCCCCGGGCATCCATCTTGAAGTCGATCCGCGCCACGTCCCGGCACCCCAGCGCCATGAACGCCCCGCGCGCCGCGGTGCGCAGCTTCTCGATCTGGTTGGGCTCGAGCTTGGCTGGCACGTCGTAGCGGATGCGATCGTTCCAGTCGAGCTTGTGCTGGAAGCTGTAGACCGGGTTCTCCTCCTCGGTGTCCACGAAGACGATCTCCATCGGCGGCAGCACCCGCGGCCGCCGCTCGCCGAGCAGGCCCACGGTGAACTCGCGCCCCCGGATGTACTCCTCCACCAGCGCGGGCTGCTGGTACTTGGAGACCATCTCCCGCACCACCTCGCGGAGCTCGGCCTCGTTCTGCACCACGCTCTTGCTCACCACGCCCTTGCTCGAGCCCTCCGCCACCGGCTTCACCATCAGCGGGAAGTCGGTGAACTCCCGATTCAGCCGCTCCTTCCCGGTGGTGAAGATCTGGAAGTTGGGGGTGTGGATGCCGTGCTGGCGGACGATCTTCTTGGCCAGCGCCTTGTCCAGGGCGAGCGAGAGCGTGGCCGGGTCGCTCCCGGTGTACGGGATGTCCAGGAGCTCGAGCAGCGAGGGAACCTGCGCCTCGCGGTTCCTTCCCTTGAAGCCCTCGGCGATGTTGAAGACCAGATCGAGCGGGGTGACCGCGAGGACGGTGGGCAGCTCCTGGTTCGCCTCGAGGTCGATGACCTCGTGCCCCCAGGAGGCGATGGCCTCACGGATCGCCTGGAGCGTGCTCGGGCTGTCGTACTCGGCCTCGGAGTCCTCCACCGCGTCGGCGGTGGGCTTGATGCGCTTGACGTTGTAGGCGAACCCGACGCGCAGCGGCCCGGACTTCCGGGTGGGCTTCCCCTGCCGGCGCGGGCTCTCCTTGATGCCGTAGCGGCGGGCGGCGGCCTGGATGACCGAGCCGATGACCGCGTCGAAGTGCAGGCCCTCGAGCTCGGCCGCGGCGTAGATCCCGGCGCCCGGCTCCAGCGAGGGCAGGGCGTTGATCTCCAGGAAGTACGGCACGCCGGCGTCGCTGAGCCGGAAGTCGATCCGGCCGAGGTCGCGGCAGTCGGTGAGCCGGAACACCGTCTGCGCGGTCCGCCGGAGCTCGTCGACGATCGCCGGGGGGAGGGAGGCCGGCGCCTTCACCCGCACCGCCCGATCCTCGGACGTCTTGAGGGCGTAGTCGTAGATGGCGTAGCGGCGCTGGCGCGACACCTCCGGGTCGACGACGTACTCCACCGGCGCGAGCACCCCGTCGTACTCGTTCTCCACCGCGGCGAGGTACGGGACGGTGAGGTCGCGCCCCGAGATGTACTCCTCCACCAGGACGCCGGCCGGGTAGCGCTCGAGCGCCCAGGCGACCTTCTCCTCCAGCTCGGCCACCGTCTCGGCCACCGAGTCCTGGGTGATGCCCTTGCTGCTCCCCTCGAAGTTCGGCTTGACGATGACCGGGAAACGCAGCGCCGAGGCCTTCAGCTCGTCCAGCGTCTCGACGTACTGCCACCCCGGCGTACGGACGTCGTGGTCGCGGAGGATGAGCTTGGTGAGCTGCTTGTCCAGGGTGACCGCCAGCGCGTAGGCGTCGCTTCCCGTGTAGGGGAAGCCCAGCTCGTCGAAGAGCGCCGGGTAGAAGGCCTCGCGGAAGCGCCCTCGCCTCCCCTCGGCGGTGTTGAAGATGAGGTCCGGCGAGTACGCCTCGAGCCGGGCCACCGTCCGCGAGGCGGGCCCGGAGACCTCGAAGCGCTCCAGCCGGTGCCCGAGCCGGTCGATGGCCCCGGCGAGGGCGTCCACCGTCTGCTGGGTGTCGAACTCGGCCTCTTCCTCGGAGTCGGAGAGGCGGAGGTTGTAGGTCAGCGCGATTCGCACGGCGTTCAGCGTCCTCCCGAGCAATCCGACCGGTCGGCGCTGCCGGTCATCCAGCGCCCCGGGCCCACCGGGACGCTCGGCGCCCGGGCCAGCGCCTGCGAGCCCGAGACCACCTTCCCGTCCACCACCTGGGTCTGGGCCCAGACGTCCCCGAGCCGCCGCCCCAGAGGGTCGCGCCGCGCCTTCCACGCCTCGACGCCAACGATGACCACCAGGCCCGCCAGACCCGCCCGGAGACCCAGGGGCTCGGGCATCATTCGAAGGAGCACCACCAGGGCCAGCGGCGCGTTCCGCAGGGTGCTGTCCCGGAACCGGGCGTCGGTCCGCATCGGGAGGAAGACCGCCTTCACCCCGAAGATGCGCTTGCCCACGCTCTGGCCGTGGAAGATGCCGTCGGCCAATAGGAGATAGAGCAGCGCCACCACCAGGCCCGCCCGGCCCGCCGCCAGCGCCAGCGCCCAGGCCACGCCCACGTCCGCCAGGCGCGCCATCCCCCGGAGGAGAAGCGAGCACCGCGGGTACGGCGACTCGGGGATGCCGTCCTCGGGGACCAGCTGGAGCGTGGGGCCGCCGAAGGGGGCGCGCAGTCGGCTCATGGTTCGTCTCCCTCCGCGGCCAGCGCCGCCAGCCGGCTCCAGGCGTCGGGCGCCGGGGCCTCGCTCCTGGTCACCGCCGCGCGCGGCGCCTCCGCCCCCGGCTCGCCCGCCAGGGTGAAGAACACGAAGGCCATCGCCGGACGCTTCGAGGATTCGCGCATCGCGAACTGCACGCTCTCCAGCGACCAGCCCTGCCCCACCCAGAGGTTCACCGTGTGCTCCAGGCTGCCCTCGTCCACAGTGGAGAGCTCCACCACCTTGTACTGCAGCACCGGCGGCCGGGGCGGGGTCCTCCGGGAGCTCCTGCGCTTGACCTTCCGCGCGCCGCTCACGAGTCGAGCAGCTCGGCGGCTTCCACCGCGTGGTAGGTGAGGATGAGGTCCGCGCCGGCGCGCTTGATCGAGGTCAGCACCTCCATCATCACCCGCTGCCCGTCGATCCAGCCGTTGGCCGCGGCCGCCTTCACCATCGCGTACTCGCCCGAGACGTTGTACGCGGCGACCGGCACGTCGAACCGCTCCTTCACCCTGGCGATGACGTCCAGGTACGAGAGCGCCGGCTTCACCATGACCAGATCTGCGCCCTCCTCGATGTCGAGGGCGGTCTCCTTGAGCGCCTCGCGGACGTTCCCCGGGTCCATCTGGTAGCCGCGCCGGTCGCCGAACTGCGGCGTGCTCTGGGCGGCCTCGCGGAACGGCCCGTAGAAGCCCGAGGCGTACTTGGCCGCGTAGCTGAGGATGGGCGTCCGGGCCAGCCCGGCCTCGTCGAGCGCCGAGCGGATGGCCCGCACCCGGCCGTCCATCATGTCCGAGGGGGCGACGATGTCCGCCCCCGCCTTCGCGCAGGACACCGCCATCTGCGCCAGCAGCGGCAGGCTCTGGTCGTTGTCCACCTCGCCGCCGTGGATGACGCCGCAATGGCCGTGGTCGGTGTACTCGCAGAGGCACACGTCGGCGATGAGCTGCATCTCGGGCACCGAGTCCTTCAGCGCCCGGAGCGCCTTCTGGACGATGCCGTCCTCCGCCCAGGCCCCGGTGCCCCGCGGGTCCTTGTGGCCGGGGATGCCGAAGAGGATGACCGAGGGCACACCGACCGCCCGCGCCCGCTTCGCCTCCTCGACCGCCAGGTCCACCGAGAGGTTGTCGATGCCCGGCATCGAGGGCACGGGCCTCCGCACGCCCCGGCCCTCGACGACGAAGAGCGGATAGATGAAGTCGGACGGGTGGAGCTCGGTCTCGCGCACCATGCGCCGGAGCGCCTCGGTGCGGCGGAGTCGCCGGGGACGGTGGATGGGGAAGGCCATGCTGTTCGCTCCGTTGTACCGCGGAGAGCGTACACCGGGTATGCAACGCGCGCCCCATGCCCAGCGGCTTCTCCTGGAACGAGATCGGCGTCGACCCGGCCCGGGTCCGTATCATCCGGGACGCACCCCTCCGTGCCCGGGGCGAGTACGTCCTCTACTGGTGCATGGTGAACCAGCGCGTGCCCCACAACCACGCGCTCCAGGCGGCCATCGCCCTGGGGAACAGGCTCCGGCTCCCGGTCGTCTGCTACCACGCGCTCCGGCCGGACCACCCGCATGCGTCCGACCGCCTGCACGCCTTCGTGCTGCAGGGGCTGGACGAGCTCGGGGCGGCGATGCGGGCGCGCGGGGTGCCCTACTGGCTCGAGCTCCCCCGGACCTCGCGGGCGCACCTCCCCCGCCTGGGACGGCTCGGCCGGCGGGCGGCGGCGGTCGTCTCCGACTGGTTCCCCGCGTTCATCGTCCCCGGGCACCTCCGCGGGGCGGCCAGCGCGCTCGACGTCCCGCTGGTGGCGGTGGACGCCTCCTGCGTGGTCCCCATGCAGCGCATCCCCGAGCGGCAGGTGGGGGCCTACGCGCTCCGGCCAAAGCTGCGGAAGCTGTGGCCCGAGTACCTCGGCCAGCTCCCGGAGGGCCCCGAGCCCGCCCACGCCCGGGCCGCCGAGGCCGTCGACCTGGGCTTCACCCCCGAGCGGGCCCCCGGCCAGCTCCTGGGCCAGCTGGGCGCCTTCGACATCGACCACTCGGTGCCTCCGGTGACGAGCCGCCCGGGAGGGCGGACCGCCGCGCTCGACTCGCTCCGGACCTTCGTGAAGGAGCACCTCGCCCGGTTCGACGAGGCGCGGAACGAGCCCGGGCAGGGGGGACAGTCCGGCGTCTCCCCGGCCCTCCACTGGGGGCTGCTCTTCGCCGGGGAGGTGGCCCGGGCGTGCCTCGAGGCGCACGGGCCCGACCAGCCAGGGGTGAAGTCCTTCCTGGAGGAGCTGCTGGTCCGCCGCGAGCTGGGCTTCAACTACTGCCTCCACACCCCGGCGCACGCGCAGCTCCTCTTCGGTTCGCTGCCCCGCTGGGCCCAGGAGACGCTGAGCGCCCACGCCCGGGACCGGCGCGAGCACCTCTACACGCTCGAGCAGCTCGACCGGGGCGAGACCGCCGACCCGCTGTGGAACGCCGCCCAGCGCGAGCTCCGCGAGGAGGGGCGCATCCAGGGCTACCTCCGGATGCTGTGGGGGAAGAAGATCCTCGAGTGGAGCCCGACGCCGGACGAGGCGCTGGCCCGGCTCGCGCACCTCAACGACCGCTACGCGCTCGACGGCCGGGACGCGGTCAGCGTGGCCAACTTCATGTGGGTCCTCGGTCTGCACGACCGGCCCTTCCAGGAACGGCCGGTCATCGGCAAGGTTCGCCCATGAGCTCGCTCCGGACCGCGGAGAAGGTCGACCTCGGGACCGTACCTGGCCCGCTACGGTGGACCGGACGCAGCCCGGGTGAAGCTCCCAAGAGACGAAGGCCCGCGCCGCCCGCTGGCTCGGAAGGAGTCTGAACGACGATGGGCAAGATCGACTTCCAGGTACCGCACACCCTCTCCCTCGCCGAGGCGAAGAAGCGGATGGAGCGCCTCACCGTGTACTGGGCCAAGCACGGCGTCCAGTCCTCGTGGGCCGGGGACGTGGCGAAGCTGACCGGCAGGGTGATGGGCGTCCACCTCGAGGCGACGCTGCGGGTCACCGACAAGACCGTGGGCGGCCAGGCAACCGACCCGGGGCTCCTGCTCCGCGGGCAGGCGAAGAAGTACCTGACCCACAAGTTCGAGACCTGGCTCGACCCGAAGCGGTCGCTCGAGGACCTCGAGAAGGCCTGAGCAGCGCAGCCTCGGGGGACCGGCCCGCAACCCGGGCGGGCGCCGTGTGTCTCCGGACATGACCTCGAGGCGGCACGGTTCGGTCGCTCCCGCTCGCTCGGGCCCCCGGTCCTCCCGTGCGGCGGCTTTGCGGTAGGGTCCGGCCGATGCGTGACACCCGGATGAGCCTGGCCAGCTTCGAGCGACTCGCTGCCCGCGGGAACCTCGTGCCGGTGTGGCGCGAGCTCCCGGGGGACACCGAGACACCAGTCAGCGCCTTCCTCAAGCTGCCTACCCCCTCGCATGCCTTCCTGCTCGAGTCGGTGCAGGGCGGCGAGCGGTGGGGCCGCTACTCCTTCCTCGGCGACGAGCCCATCGCCCTGCTCCGCCAGGGCCCCGAGGGCACGATCCTCGAGCAGGCCGGGGGGCGCACCTTCGAGGACCAGCTCCCGCCACTGGACGCGCTCCGCGAGCTGCTCGACCCCTTCGAGTTCGTCCGACCCGACGGCGCCCCGCCCTTCGTCGGCGGGCTGGTGGGCTACCTCGGGCACGGGGCGGTGCGGTGGTTCGAGCCCCGGGTCCCGCAGCGGCACGGGCCGGACCCGGACTTCCCGGACGGCGAGTGGATGCTCGTCGACCGCTGCGCGGTGTTCGACAACCTGAGCCACCGGCTCCGCATCTGGGCCTCGGTACATCTGGCATTGCACGCGAGCGTCGAGGCCGCCTACCGCGCGGCGATGGCGCGGGCCGACGGGCTCGCCGAGGCGCTCCAGCGGCCGCTCCCGCCGCCCGGTCCGGTGCCGGAGCTCGGCGGCCTCGAGGACGGCTGGGAGCGCGCAGGGTTCGAGGCGGCGGTGGCGAGGGCGCGCGAGTACATCGCCGCGGGCGACTGCTACCAGGTTGTGCTCTCGCGCCGGCTCTCGGCCGACTACCAGGGCGACCCGTTCGAGCTCTACCGCGCGCTCCGCCGCGTCTCCCCCACCCCGTACCTCTTCTTCCTTCGCTTCGGCGAGCGGACCCTGGCCGGCGCCTCGCCCGAGCTGCTGGTCCGCCTCTCCGGGGAGACGGTCACCGTGCGGCCCATCGCCGGGACCCGGAGGCGCGGGGCGACGCCCGAGGAGGACGCGGCGCTCGAGGCCGAGCTCAGGGCGGATCCAAAGGAATGCGCCGAGCACGTGATGCTGGTCGACCTCGGGCGCAACGACGTGGGCCGGGTCAGCCGCCCGGGCACGGTGAAGGTCGAGGAGCGCGAGGTCATCGAGCGTTACAGCCACGTGATGCACATGGTCAGCCAGGTCTCGGGCACGCTCGACCCGGGGCTCGACGCCTGGGACGTGATCGCCGCCGCCTTCCCCGCGGGCACGGTCAGCGGCGCGCCCAAGGTGCGGGCGCTGGAGATCATCGACGAGCTGGAGCCCGTCTCGCGCGGCCCCTACGCCGGCGCCGCGGGCTACGTCGGCTTCGACGGCGACATGGACCTGGCCATCGTCATCCGCAGCGTGGCGCTCAGCGGCCGGCGGCTGCGCTTCCAGGCCGGGGCCGGCATCGTGCACGACAGCACGCCGGAGGCCGAGTACCAGGAGACGGCGCACAAGCTCCGCGCTGCCCTGGTGGCCATCGCCGGCGACGAGGCAGGCCAGTGATCCTCGTCGTCGACAACTACGACTCGTTCACCTTCAACCTGGTCCAGGCGCTCCAGTCGCTCGGGGCGGAGGTGGAGGTGCACCGGAACGACGAGATCGCCGTCGAGGACGTCCGGGCGATGAAGCCCGAGGCGGTGGTGCTCAGCCCCGGGCCCTGCACCCCGGCGGAGGCGGGCATCTCGGTCCCGCTGATCCAGGCGCTCAGCGGCTCGGTGCCCATCCTGGGGGTCTGCCTCGGGCACCAGTCCATCGGCGCGGCGTTCGGGGGCGTCGTCCGTCGCGCGGGCCGGGTGGTGCACGGGAAGACCTCGCCCGTGTCGCACGAGGGAAGCGGACTGTTCTCCGGGCTGCCGCGACCGCTGCCGGTCGGCCGCTACCACTCGCTGGTGGTGGACCGCGCGACCCTCCCCGAGGTGCTGGAGGTCACCGCGGTCTCCACCGACGACGGCGAGGTGATGGCGCTGCGCCACCGCACGCATCCCACGGTCGGCGTGCAGTTCCATCCGGAGAGCGTGCTCACCCCGGATGGTCCGGCCCTGCTCCGGAACTTCCTCCAGGGGCTGCTCGGGCCATGAAGGCCGTGCTCCAGAAGCTGGTGGACCGGGTGGACCTCACGCCGGAGGAGGTCGAGGGGGCGTTCGAGGCCATCTTCCAGGGGGAGGCCAGCCCGGCGCAGATGGGCGCCTTCCTGGTCGGCCTGCGGATGAAGGGCGAGACGCCGGCGGAGATCGCCGCGGCCGCGACCGTGATGCGCCGCCTGGCGACGCCGGTGCGGATCCCTCCCGGGCGCGTGGTGCTCGATACGTGTGGGACGGGGGGCGACGGCGCGGGCACCTTCAACATCTCGACCGCCGCGGCGCTGGTCGTCGCTGGCGCCGGAGTCACGGTGGCCAAGCACGGCAACCGGAGCGTCTCGTCCCGGAGCGGGAGCGCCGACCTCCTGAGCGCCTGCGGGGTCCAGGTGGACGCACCGGTGGAGATCGTGGAGCGCTGCCTGGCGGAGCTGCGGATCGGCTTCCTCTACGCGCCGGCGCTTCACGCGGCGATGCGGCACGTGGCCCCGGTGCGGCGGGAGGTGGGGGTGCGGAGCATCTTCAACCTGCTCGGGCCCCTGGCCAACCCGGCGCGGGCGCCGCGGCAGCTGCTCGGGGTGTACGCGTCGTCGCTGGTCCCGGTGGTGGCCGAGACCCTGGCCCGGCTGGGGACGGAGCGCGCGCTCGTCGTCCACGGGCTGGAGGGGCTGGACGAGATCTCCCCCAGCGGGCCGACCCGCGCCGCGTGGGTCGAGGCGGGCCAGGTGCGCGAGGTCGTGCTCCGGCCCGAGGATGGAGGGCTGAAGCCGGTCCCGGTTGGCGCGATCCGGGGAGGCACGCCCGAGGAGAACGCCGGGCTCCTCTCGGGACTGCTCGACGGGCACGACGGTCCCTTGCGGGACGCCGTGCTCCTCAACGCCGGCGCGGCCCTGTGGGTCGCCGACGCGGTGGAGACGCTGGCCGAGGGCGTGCTCCGGGCGGCGGAGAGCATCGACTCCGGGGCGGCGCGCACCCGGCTGGAGCGCCTGGTGGTCCTGACCCGGGCGGGCGTGACGGCGTGAGCTCCGGGAGTCCCGACGCGCGCGCCTGGCGGCCACCCCGCGGCGTGCTGGCCGAACTGGTGGCCGCCGCCCGGGAGGACTCCGCGCGGCGGATGCGAGACCGCCCACGGCTCCTCGCCGAGGTGGCCAGCCGGCCCCGGCGCGCGCCGCGCTTCGAGGCTGCGCTCCGCGGCGGCCCCGGCTTCCCGCTCGTCTGCGAGGTGAAGCAGGCCTCGCCCTCGGCCGGAGCCATCCGCGCGGTGGACGTCGCGTCGCAGGCCCGGGCCTACGTCGAGGGCGGCGCGCGGTGCGTGAGCGTGCTCACCGAGGAGCGGCGGTTCGGCGGACGTCTCGACGACCTCCGCGCGGTGCGGGCGGCGGTGGACGCACCGCTCCTCCGGAAGGACTTCGTGGTCGAGCCGTACATGCTGGCCGAGGCGGTGGACGCCGGGGCGGACGCGGTGCTGCTCATCGCCGGCGCGCTCGAGCCGGCGCGCCTCCGCGAGCTCTGGACCGCGGCAGGGGAGCTGGGGCTGGACGTGCTGCTCGAGGTGGTCCACCCCTTCGAGCTCGAGGCGCCGGACACGCTCGGGGCGACGCTGGTCGGGGTGAACGCGCGCGACCTCGAGACGCTCGAGGTGGACGCGGCCCGGTTCGAGCGGATCGCCCCGTCGCTCGGGCGGCCCGGCCGCATCCTGGTGGCCGAGAGCGGCATCGAGACGCCGGAGGACGTGCGACGGCTGGCCCGGGCGGGAGCCGGTGCGGCGCTGGTGGGCGAGAGCGTGATGCGGGCGGCGGATCCCGTCGCGGCGGTCCGCGCGCTGACGGAGGCGACGTGCGCACCCGGGTGAAGGTCTGCGGCATCACCCGGCTGGAGGACGCGCTGGCCTGCGTCGAGGCCGGGGTGGACGCAGTGGGGTTCAACTTCTGGCCGGGGAGCAAGCGGCACCTCCCCGTCGCCCGGGCGGCGGAGATCGCGGCCGCGCTGCCCGCCGGCGTGCTGCGGGTGGGCGTCTTCGTCCGCGCCGTGCCCGAGCAGGTCCGGGCGGTGGTGGCCGACGTCGGCCTGGGCGCGGTCCAGCTCCACGGGGACGAGGACCCGGCGGACTACGCCGGGGTGGGCGCGCCGCTGTGGCAGGTGCTGCGCATCGACTCGGCGCTGCCGGAGTCCGTCTCGGCGCAGGCGGCCGAGCTGCTGCTCGATGCGCGCGTGGATGGCTTCGGCGGCTCGGGGCGGAGCTTCGACTGGTCGCTCGCGCACGGGGCCCGACGGTTCGGCGTGCCGTTCTGGGTCGCGGGTGGCCTGTCGCCGGGCAACGTGGGCGAGGCCGTGCGGCGGGCGGCGCCGGTGGGCGTGGACGTGGCCTCGGGCGTGGAGTCGAGCCCCGGGGTGAAGGACCCGGCCCTGGTGCGGGCCTTCGTGGCCGCGGTGCGCGCGGCGGAGGAGCGATGAGTCCGGTGGAGCAGCAGCCAGGTCGGTTCGGTCGGTACGGCGGTCGCTACGTCCCGGAGACGCTCATCCCGGCGCTGGACGAGCTCGCCCGGGCCTGGGCCGAGGCGCAGGCCGACCCGGCGTACCGGGCCGTCGTCGCCGCGGACCTCCGTGACTGGGCCGGTCGCCCCACCCCGCTGACCTTCGCGGCGCGGCTGACCGAGTCCTTCGGCGGCGCCGAGGTGTGGCTCAAGCGCGAGGACCTGCTCCACACCGGCGCGCACAAGGTGAACAACACCGTGGGCCAGGTGCGGCTCGCGCTCCGGATGGGCAAGCGGCGGATCATCGCCGAGACCGGCGCCGGGCAGCACGGCGTGGCGACCGCGGCGTCCTGCGCCCGGGTGGGCCTGCCCTGCGAGGTGTTCATGGGCGCCGAGGACGTCCGCCGCCAGGCGCCCAACGTCCAGCGGATGCGGCTCTTCGGCGCCACGGTGCGCCCCGTCGAGAGCGCGACCCGCACGCTCAAGGACGCGATGAACGAGGCGATCCGCGACTGGGTGACGAACGTGGAGACCACCTTCTACGTCATCGGGAGCGTGGCGGGACCGCACCCGTACCCGAGCCTGGTCCGCGACCTCCAGCGGGTCATCGGCGACGAGGCACGGGCGCAGTGGGCGGAGCGGCTCGGGGGGCTGCCGGACGCGGTGGTGGCCTGCGTCGGCGGAGGCTCGAACGCGATGGGAGCCTTCACCGCCTTCCTCGGCGACCCGTCCGTTCGGCTGGTGGCAGTGGAGGCCGGCGGAGAGGGCCTCGGCACCGGGAAGCACGGCGCCTCGCTCACCGCGGGCAAGTTCGGCGTGCTGCACGGGAGCGCCAGCTCGGTGCTCCAGACCGACGACGGGCAGGTGGCCGAGGCGCATTCGGTGAGCGCCGGGCTGGACTACCCGGGCGTCGGCCCCGAGCTCGCGTACCTGCACGACACCGGGCGGCTCGACGTCCGGACCGCGACCGACGACGAGGCGCTCACCGCGCTCCAGGAATGCTGCCGGCTCGAGGGCATCCTGCCCGCGCTGGAGACCGCGCACGCGCTGGCCCGGGCGCGCGACGTGGCGCGCGAGCTCGGCCGCGGCAAGCGGCTGCTGATCAATCTCTCGGGCCGCGGGGACAAGGACCTGCTGCACGTGCTCGCCGAGATCGAGCGGCGCGCGCCCGGGGCACGGGCAGGCCCTCGATGAACCGGCTCGAGCGCCACTTCCAGCAGGCCCGGGCCACCGGACGGAAGTCGCTGGTCGTCTACCTCTGCGCCGGAGATCCGGATCTGGCGGCCACCGAGCGGCTCGTCCCGGCGCTCGCGGAGGCCGGCGCGGACGTCATCGAGCTCGGGGTCCCCTTCTCCGACCCGCTCGCCGACGGTCCGACCATCCAGCTCGCCGCCCAGCGCGCCCTGCGCTCGGGAACGACGCTGCCCGGCATCCTCGACCTGGTGGGCCGGCTCCGCCGCCAGGGCTGCGAGGTCCCGCTGGTGCTGATGGGCTACATGAACCCCATCGTCCGGATGGGCGTGGACGCCTTCGTGTCCCGCTCGGCCGACCTCGGCGTGGACGGCTTCATCGTGCCCGACCTGCCGCTCGAGGAGGCGGACACGCTGGGCGACGCAGCGTCGGCGAGGGACCTCTCGCTGGTCCTGCTCGCGGCACCGACCACCCCACCCGATCGACTCCGGACCATCGGGCGCCGGACGCGGGGGTTCCTGTACTTCGTGAGCGTCACCGGGGTGACCGGCGCCCGGACGACGCTGCCTGCCGACCTCCCCGCCCGGCTCGACGCGGTCCGCGCCGCCAGCGCCGCTCCGGTGGCCGTCGGCTTCGGGATCTCCGCCCCCGAGCAGGCCCGCGCCTTGGCCGAGCACGCCGATGCAGTGGTGGTCGGGAGCGCGCTGGTCGCGGAGATCGCCCGGTCCGGCGGCCAGACCGACGGCCCGGTGGCGCTGGTGCGCGCGCTCGCCGAGGCCGTGCACTCGGTCCCTCCCGCCATGCTCAGTCCAGCACCTCGCTGACCGCGGCGGCGAACCGCTCCGCCGCGCCGGGACTGGTCTCGAGGAACAGCGAGGGCTCCAGCAGCTCGAGCTCCATCAGCTCCAGCCGCCCGTCCCGAACCACTCCATCCACGCGGGCGTAGAGCGTCTGGTGGCCGGCGGCCTCCAGCGCCCGGGTCGCCGTGGCGATGGCCTCGGGCGGAGGCTCGGCGGCCTCTGCCACGCCGCCGAACTCCTCCTGCACCCGGAAGTCACCGGCCTCCGGACGCTTGAGCACCGCGTGGCTGTAGCGACCGCGGAAGAAGAGCAAGGACCATTCGCCACTCGCGACCAGCTCGGGGACGAAGGGCTGGACGAGACAGTCCATCGTCTCCACCTGCCGCGCGAACCGTGCGCCGTCCTCCTCGCGCTCCCGCGCGCGCCAGGTCTCGAACGCGCCTCCCGAGATGCTCGGCTTCACCACCGCCTCGCTCCAGCCCGCGTCGCGCAGCAGGGCCGCGAGGGCGACTCCGGAGCCCCGAGCGGCGTGCCGGGTGGGAACGATCGGGACGCCCCGGGCCTCGACCTCCAGCAGGTACTTCTTGTCGACGTTCCACCGGACGGTCTCCGGGCGGTTCCAGAGCGGGATGCCCCGTGTCTCGACCCCGTCCACCCAGGCCAGGAACTCCGGCAGCCGCAGGTGGTAGTCCCACGTCGAGCGGAGGACCAGCCCCTCCAGACCGTCCGGGACCGGCTCGGTCCATACCACCGGCACCGCCTCGAGCCCGCGCCCGGCAAGCGCAGGCAGCGCCATCCGGTCGTCCGCGGTCAGCGCGCGGTACGCCTCCGAGGTGACGAAGCCCAGTCGACGTCGCTCGCGTCCACGCATCGCCGGTCGCTCAGCGCCTCGCCTGCCTCGGACCCTGCCGATCAGTTCCGGGGCCGTCCGGCGCAGAGGGTTCAGCCACCCCGCTCTTCCCAGAAGACACCGAGCCCCTCCACGCACCGCTCGAGCCAGCGGACACGCTCCGCGGTGAGGGCCTGCGCGTTGGCGCTCTCGACGTCCACCGTCCCCACCACCCCCCCCGGACCCGCGATGGGAAAGATGGCTTCCGCGCGCGTTCCCTCCAGGGTCCCCAGATGCCGGGCGTCGTCGCGCACGTCCTGGACGATGACCGGTCGGCCGCTCGCCACCGCGGCGCCGGTCAGACCCTCCGTCCGCCCGAAACGCGGGTGCGCCGGCGGTCCGGGGCCCGACCAGCCGCGCACCTCGACCTCGCTCGGGCCCACGTCGTAGAGGCCCACCCAGCGGAAGCGCCCCGAGCGACGGAGGATCTGCGCCAGCTCGCGCGCGACCACCTCGCGGTCGTCCGGATGGGCGAGCCGCTCCGCCAGCAGCGCCACGGTGCCCTCGGCGTCGCGCTCGGGCCCGGGGGCGATCTCCAGCAAGAGCTCGAGCGCCTCGAGGTAGGAGTCGAGCCCCCGCCCCGCGCAGAGCGCGGCCCGTACGTCGGCGAGGACGCTCACCCGCCGCCACGGCTCGCGCTTGCTCACGTCCGAGAGGTGAACCTCGATGCACGGCAGCGACACCGCGGCCACCGCGTCGCGGAGGGACCAGGCGTAGTGGGTCAGCGCGCCGGGATTGAACAGCACCCCGTCCGCCCAGCGCCGCTCGGCGTGGAGCCGGTCGATGAGCGCGCCCTCGTGGTTGCTCTGGAAGGTCCGGACCTCCGCGCCCAGGTGCCGGCCACGCTCGCCGATGCGCGCGTCGATCTCCTCCAGCGTCGCCCGCCCGTACACCGCCGGCTCGCGCTCCCCGAGCAGGTTCAGGTTCGGGCCGTGGAGGACCAGCACCCTCACCGGAACGCCTCCAGGGCCCGGTCGATGGCGAAGCCGAGCAGCTCCTCGGAGAGCGCCGGCTCGATCGCCCCGCGCCCGATGCCCTCCAGGACGACGTAGCGGATCTTCCCCGCGCTCGCCTTCTTGTCCCGCCCGAGCGCGGCCCGGACCTGGTCGCGAGCCGGCCGGGGCACCGCCGGAGGCGCCGGAAAGCGCTCCAGCACTGCGAGCACCCGCCGCGCCTCCTCGGCCCCGAGCCGCCCCAGCCGCTCGGAGACCGCGACCGCGGCCCGCATCCCCAGCACCACCGCCTCGCCGTGGGTGAGAGGCCCGTGTCCCGTCGCCGCCTCCAGCGCGTGCCCGACGGTGTGCCCGAGGTTGAGCAGCATCCGGGGCCCGCGCTCGAGCTCGTCCTCGGAGACCAGCCGGGCCTTGAGCGCCGCGGTGCGCCCCACCACGCCCGCCCAGCCCTCGTCGTCCTCCCCTCCTCCGCCGAGGGCGGGCAGCGCGGTCTCCAGCTCGTCGAACAGCTCGCCGTCGAGCACCAGCGCGGTCTTCACCACCTCGGCGAGGCCATTCCAGCGCTCCCGCGGCGGGAGCGTCCGGAGCGTCGAGACGTCCGCCACCACCCGGGCCGGCGGATGGAAGGCGCCGATGAGGTTCTTCCCCAGCCGGTGGTCGATCGCCACCTTCCCGCCGATGGACGAGTCCACCTGCGCGAGCAGCGTGGTCGGCGCGTGCACCAGCCGCATCCCGCGGTGGAAGGTCGCCGCGACGAAGCCCGCCAGGTCGCCGACCACGCCGCCACCGAGCGCGAGCACCGTGTCCGCGCGGCCGAAGCCCGACTCGATGAGCTGCGTCCAGAGCGCGTCGGCCCGGGCCAGCGTCTTGCTTCCCTCGCCCGGCGGGATCTCCAGCAGCACCACCTCGAGTCCGGCGCGGGCGAGGTCCTCCCGCACCCGCTCTCCCCAGAGCGGCCGGACGTTGGAGTCGGTGACCACCGCCACCCGGGCGCCCGGGCCCGCGCTGGCGAGGTCCTCCGCCAGCCCCCCGAGCAGCCCCGGGCCGATGTCGACGAAGTAGCTCCCCGAGCGCGAGTTGACCGTCACCCTCACGGCGCCGCCCCGGGCCGGAAGAGCGGGCCCTGCAGCGAGCGCAGGAGCCCCACCAGCGCGCCGGCCACGGCGTCCAGCCCGAGCCCACCGGTGTCCAGCGTCAGGTCCGCGCGACGGTAGAGGTGACGCCGTTCGCGGAGGAGCGCGTCCAGCGCGGCGCCGGCGTCTCCGGCCAGGAGCGGCCGGAGCGAGGTCTCGCTGCCCAGGCGCCCGAGGAGCGTCTCCCTCGAGGCGGTGAGACCGAGCACCACCCCGCTGCTCCGCATCGTGCGCCACGCGGCGTCCCCCAGCACCACCCCGCCGCCCGTGGCGACCACCGCCGCCGGCCCCTTCGCCGCCGAGCCCACCGCCTCCGCCTCCAGCGCGCGGAACCTCGGCTCGCCCTCGGCCCGGAACACCTCGGCCACCGACTTGCCGGCGCGCTCTTCCACCAGCGCATCGAGGTCGAGGAAGGGCAGCCCGAGGAGCACCGCCAGCCGACGGCCGGCCTCGGTCTTCCCCGCCCCCATCGGCCCCACGAGCCACACGTGACCGGGCCGGGTCCGGGGCGCGAGCCGAAG
This sequence comes from uncultured delta proteobacterium, assembly GCA_963776345.1. GTDB lineage: Bacteria > Myxococcota > Myxococcia > Myxococcales > Myxococcaceae > RPRB01. Next base: position 128,015 of record CAVZMH010000015.1, read on the forward strand.
CCTGGCGAACGCCGGCCGCAGCCCATCCATGGTGTCGCCGCCGAGCGCCTCGAGCAGCGCGTCCGCCAGGGCGAGCGACAGGACGGCCTCGGTCACCACGCCCGCGGCGGGCACCGCGCAGGTGTCGCTCCGCTCGACGTGGGCCGGGACCAGCTCCAGCGAGCCCAGGTGAACCGAGGGCAGCGCCGCCGGGACGGTGGCGATGGGCTTCATCACCGCCCGGAGCACCACCGGCTCGCCGTTGGTGATTCCGCCCTCGAGCCCGCCCGCGTGGTTGCTGGTCCGCCCGAGCCGGTCGGCCTCCAGGACGATGGGGTCGTGCGTCTCGCTGCCGTACGCGCGGCCACCCCGGATGCCGTCGCCGATCTCCACCGCCTTGATGGCCTGGATGGAGAGGAGCGCGCCGCCGAGCCGCCCGTCGAGCTTCCGGTCCGCCTGCACGTGCGAGCCGAGCCCGGGCGGCACGCCGGTGGCCACCACCTCGATGACCCCGCCGATGGTGTCGCGCCGGCGCTGGGCCTCCCGGATGGCCTCCACCAGGCGCTCGGAGCCGGCGGCGGTCAGCGCGCGGGTCTCGGTCTCGTCGGCCCGGAGGGCGAGCGCCTCGGCATCCTCGCGCAGCAGCTCGGGCGCGACATCCGCGGCGGCGTCGGCCTCGGCGGGACCGATGCTCCGCACGTAGCTCCCCACCTGGATGCCCAGCTCGCGGAGGAGCGCCCGGGCCGCGGCGCCCAGCGCCACCCGCATCGCCGTCTCGCGCGCCGAGGCTCGCTCCAGGATGTCGCGGAGATCTGCGGTTCGGCCGTACTTCAGCGCCCCGGCGAGGTCGGTGTGCCCGGGCCGCGGCACCTGAACCGGCCGCGGGTCGGGACCGCCCGGGGCCGGGCTCATCCGCTCGGTCCAGTTCTCCCAGTCGCGATTCTCGATCAGCAGCCCCAGCGGCGACCCGAGCGTCTCTCCGAAGCGGACGCCGGCCAGGATCCGCGCCGCGTCCTGCTCGATGCGCATCCGCCCTCCCCGCCCGTACCCCTTCTGGCGGCGGGCGAGGTCGCGATCGATGAGCGCCGCGGTGAGGGGAAGCCCCGCCGGCAGTCCCTCCAGGATGCCGAGCAGCGCCGGACCATGGCTCTCGCCGGCGGTGAGCGCCCGGAGCCGCCGGAGCGTCATCCGGCCTCCGCCAGGTGCGCGTGGAGCGCAAGAACCACCGGGGCGCCGACCTCGGCGCCCGTCCAGAGCCGGAGCTGGGCGAGCCCCTGGAAGACCAGCATCCAGAGCCCGTCCACGGTGCGCGCTCCCGCCTGTTCTGCATCCCGCAGCAGACGCGTCCGCAGCGGGCGGTAGACCATGTCCATGACCGTCAGCTGGTCGTGTAGCACGCAGCCGGGGGGCAGCGGGGAGTCCTCCGGCGCGTCGAGGCCCACCGAGGTCGCCTGGAGCACGACGTCGACGATCGGGAGCACCGGGGCGAGCGCGTCGGCGGTCAACGGGACCGCTTCTCCATCGAACGCGCTCGCCAGCTCCAGCGCCCGCGTGGGGTGCCGGTTGGCGATCCACAGCCTGCCCGCGCCCGCCTCCCGCGCCGCGGCGGCCGCGGCCCTGGCCCCCCCACCTGCGCCGAGCAGCAGGACGCTCGTCCCGGCGAGCGAGACCCCGTGATGGGAGAGCGCCTGGAGCACCCCCTCGACGTCGGTGTTGTGGGCGGTCAGCCGCCCGTCGCCGCCCCGGACGATGCAGTTCGCCGCCCCGGTGCGCGCGGCCCGCGGGTCGGACCGGTCCGCCAGGACGAGCGCGTCGTGTTTGTGGGGGATGGTGACCGACAGCCCGTCCCAGCGTCCCGCCCGCGCCTCCTCGAGGACCCCGGCCAACGCCTCGGCGGGCACGCGGACGGCCTCGTAGGTCAGGGTGAGCCCGAGGCGCCCTGCGAGCCAGCGGAACATCCGCGGCGAGGCGGAGTGCGCGATCGGATCTCCGATGACTGCGTAGCGCGGCACGGCCGAGCGAGCCCCCTTTCTCTCCACGAGCGGCCTGCCGGGCGCCGCCCCGGGGCGACTGTACCGCCTCGCGGGTCCCGGTCCGTCCTAGCGTCTCCCGGATGCGCGACCTCGTTCTTTATGGGAACCATGGCTCGGGACACTCCTTCAAGGTCCGGCTCTTCCTGACGCTGGCCGGGATCCCCCACCGCTACGTCTGGGTCGACCTGGAGCTCCCGCGGCCGGAGCGACCGGAGGAGTTCCGGCGGGTGAGCCAGTTCGGCGAGGTGCCGGTGCTGGTGGTCGACGGCAAGCCGCAGGCCCAGTCGAACGCCATCCTCCTGCGGCTGGCGCGCGAGACGGGGAAGTTCGGCCCGCCGCCGGGGAGCAGCTGGGAGCAGCTCACGACCTGGCTGTTCTGGGAGGCCAACCGCATCGGGTTCTCGATGGCCAACCTGCGCTGGCACCACCGGTACGACCTGACCGCGCCAGCCGGGGCGCTCGCCTGGATCGAATCCCGGGCGCTGGCGGACATGGATCGGCTGGACCAGGAGCTCACGGGCCGACCCTTCCTCGCCGGGGATGCGCCGAGCATCGCGGACCTCTCGGCCTCGGCGTACGTCTTCCTCGCGCCGGAGGCCGGGATCGAGCCTGCGCGCTGGCCGCCGGTGGCCGCCTGGCTCGACCGCATCCGCGCGCTCCCGGGCTGGGTCGAGCAGTACGCGCTGATGGCCCGCTGAGCCCGCGTCAGGCGAAGGTGAACCCCTCGGCCAGGCTGCGGAAGGCCGTCGCCGCCGGGCCGAGGCGCCGCGCCTTCCACCGGATCCAGGAGAGCGTCCGCCGGAGCGCGAAGTCCTGGACCTCGAGCGTCCTCAGCCGCCCGAGCTGAAGCTCGTCCCGCACCGCCCGGGCGGAGAGAAGCGCCCAGCCGACGCCGGAGGACACCAGGCCCTTGATCGCCTCGGTGCTGTTCACCTCGAACACGCGCCGGGGGGTCCAGCGGCGGCGGCGGAGCGCGGAGAGCATCACCTCCCGGGTCCCGGCCCCCTCCTCGCGGAGGAGGAGCAGCTCCTCCATCAGCTGCGGACCGGTCACCCGCCGGGTCCGGGCCAGCGGATGACCGGGGGCCACCACCACCACCAGCTCGTCGTCACGCCAGGGCCGGACCTCCAGCCGGCCGTCCTGGACCGGCCCCTCGACCAGTCCCAGCTCCACCTCGTGCTCCAGCACCGCTCCGATGACGGTGCGGGCATTGGCAGACAGGAGCTGGAGGTCGATGCCGGGGTGGGCCCGGTACAGCTCGCCCAGGACGGGCGGAAGGAAGTACGCCGCGAGGGTGGTGCTGGCCCCGACCCGGAGCACGCCGCGGCGGAGTCCCCGGAGCGACTCCAGCCGCTCCTCCGCCGCGCGCTCCTCGGCGAACAGGGCCCGTGCGTGCTCCGCGACGGCCGCGCCCGCCTCGGTGAGCACCACCCCCGACGGGGACCGGACCAGGAGCTGGGCTCCGCTCTGCTGTTCCAGGAGCCGTACCGCCTTGGAGATCGCCGGCTGGCTCACCCCGGTCATCCGCGCCGCCCGGGAGAAGCCACGGTGGGTGACGACCGCCAGGAAGAGACGGAGGGAGTTCAGGTTCAGGGCCATTCCTCGAGGTTATCGAGGAAGGCACCACGATTCTCCAGCTCGCCCGGGGCAGCTCAGGAGAGAGCCCCGCTGGCGCCGCCGAGCGCCGCGAAGAAGCCGGGGTAAGAGATGTCCGCCCACTCGGCGCCCTCGACCTCCGTCTCTCCGTCCGCGACCAGCCCGGCGATGGCGAAGGACATCGCGATGCGGTGGTCGTGCGCGGAGTCGATGGCCGCCGCCCGGAGCCGCGTGGGGCCACGCAGCACGAAGCCGTCGTCGAGCTCGTCGATGTCGGCGCCCATCCCCCGGAGCCCGAGCACCAGCTGCCGGAGCCGGTCGGACTCCTTCACCCGCAGCTCCCGCGCGCCGGTGAGCCGCGTCTCTCCGGTGGCCTGGCTCGCCACCACCGCCAGGAGCGGCACCTCGTCGAGCAGCGAGGGAACCTCGTCGGGGAGGATCTCGGTGCCGCGGAGGGACTGGCCGCCGCGGACCCGGAGCGTGGCCACCGGATCGCCGGCGCGGGACGGCTCTGGCTCCAGCTCGACGTGCGCCCCCATGCGCTCGAGCACCGACAGGAAGCCGATCCGCGTGGGATTCACGTCCACCCCGCGCACCACGACGCTCGCCCCCGGCACGAGCAGGCCCGCCCCGACCCAGAACGCCCCCGAGGACGGGTCGCCGGGCACCTCGAGCACCCTGGGCAGCACCAGCGGCTGGAGGAGACGGGTGACCACCACCTCGCCGGCCTCCACCCGAACCGGCGCACCCCAGGCGGCGAGCATGCGCTCGGTGTGGTCGCGCGACGGCTCGGGCTCGCGGACCCGCGTCTCGCCGTCGGCGGCCAGCCCGGCGAGGACCAGCGCGCTCTTCACCTGTGCGCTGGCGATGGGGAGCCGATGCGCCATGCCGGTCAGGGTCGGCACGGGCTCGACCCGGAGCGGAGCCCACTCGTCCTCCGGTCCGCCCTGCCCCTCCATCCGCGCGCCCATCGCCCGGAGCGGCAGGAGCACCCGGCGCATCGGCCGGCGGCGGAGCGAGGCATCACCGTCGAGGGTGCAGGAGATCCGCGCCCCGGCGACCAGCCCGAGCAGGAGCCGCATCGTCGTCCCGCTGTTCCCGCAGTCCAGCGGACCGGCAGGCGAGAGGAACCCGGCCGGTCCAACGCCGCGCACCACCAGCGGCGCCGCGCCGGCGCCTCCAGTGATGCTCACCCCCAGCGCGCGGAGACAGGCCGCAGTCGAGCGCACGTCCGCACCCGGCGCGAGGTTGCGGACCTCCATCGGCGCCGCACCCAGCGCGCCGAAGAGCAGCGCGCGGTGGGAGATGGACTTGTCGCCGGGGGCGAGGACATCCGCCTCCAGGCGCGCCGCACGGCGAACGCGGACCCGCACGTCAGGCCACGGCCGCCTGCACGGACCGGCCGATCGCCGCCGCCACCGCGCGCACGCCGGTCATGAGGTCCTTGAACTCGGCGAAGGTGAGCGACTGCGCGCCGTCCGAGAGAGCGCGCGCCGGATCCGGATGGACCTCGATCAGCAGCCCATCCGCTCCCGCCGCGACCGCCGCTCGGGCCACCGCGGCGATGCCGTGGCGGACGCCGACGCCGTGCGACGGATCGGCGAAGACCGGAAGATGCGAGAGCCTCTTCAGCATCGGGATGGCGTTGATGTCGAAGGTGTTGCGGGTCATCGTCTCGAACGTCCGGATGCCACGCTCGCAGAGGACGACCTGGCGGTTGCCGCGGGCCACGATGTACTCCGCGGCCATCAGCAATTCTTTGAGCGTCGCGCTCATGCCCCGCTTGAGGAGCACCGGTCGCCGCAGCTCGCCCACCGCCTCGAGCAGCGAGAAGTTCTGCATGTTGCGGGCGCCGATCTGCAGCATCTCCGCGCCCTCGGCGACCATGGCCAGGCTCTCCACGTCCTTGACCTCGGTGACCACCGGCAGTCCGGTCACCGAGCGCGCCTCGCCCAGCAGCTTCAGCCCGTCCGCCTTCAGCCCCTGGAACTCGTAGGGCGAGGTCCGCGGCTTGAACGCCCCACCTCGCAGCATCCGGGCGCCCTGGGCGCGGACCGCCTCGGCGGTGGCGACGATCTGCTCGCGGGTCTCGACCGAGCAGGGCCCGGCGGCGACCACCAGCTCGTTCCCGCCGAGGGTCAGCTCCCCCACCTGCACCAGCGTGTCCTCGGGCTTCACCTCGCGGCTGACCAGCTTGAAGGGCTGCGAGACCGGGATGGCGTCGGCGACGCCGGGAAGCATCCGGAACGGCTCGGGGTCGACCGCGCCCTTGTTCCCGGTGATGCCCACCGCGGTGCGCTGGGCGCCGGGGATGACGTGCGGGGTGAAGCCGAGGCTGCGGATGTGCTTCTCGACGGCCTCCTGCTGCTCGGGAGTGACGTCTGGCTTGAGGAGGATCAGCATGAGAGGGGGCCCACGCTGCCAGAAGGGCCGCCACCCTCGCAATGCGTCGACCGGACACGGGCCCGGGCCGCAACGCTGCACGGCGAGCGGTGTCGGACCGCCCCGGCCTGCGGGTCAGCGCTCGGCGACGGCCCGCGCCGGCCGGGCCCGCTCGCCGAGGCCGCGGGCGAAGTTCCCCACCCGGAGCCACGGCGCACCCTGCCGGAGCACGCGGAGCATCCGGGCGATGCCCATGGGCCGTCCCCCGGCACCGCGGTCCCGTGCCACCTCGAGGTACTGGAGCGGGTCGATGCACAGGCTCCGGGTCTGCAGCTGGTCCACCCGGTGCCGCCGCACGAGGGCCAGGAGCGCCTCGACCTCGCCCTCCTGGTCGGTGACGCCCGGGAAGGTCAGGAGGTTGAGCGCCAGGTAAGCCCCGCGCTTGCGGGAGAGCGCGATCGACGCCTCCACGTCCTTCCAGCCGTACCTCTCGGGGCGGTAGTAGGCCTCGTAGAGGTCGGCCACCGCCGAGTTCAGCGAGACGCGGATGGAGTCCAGCCCGGCGTCGTACAGCGCGCGCAGCCCGGCGGGGAGGCTGGCGTTGGTGTTGATGTGCAGCGAGCCCGAGCGGGTCTCGGCGCGGATGCGCCGGAGGGCGTCGGCGATGATGCGCCAGCGGGTCAGCGGCTCTCCCTCGCAGCCCTGGCCGAAGCTCACCATCGCCCGCGGCCCGGCGGAGCGGAGGTGCGCCACCGCGACGCGCGCCAGCTCCTCCGCCGTCGGCCCGTCGTCCATCCGCGCGTGGGAGGCCGGCGGCCCGTCGTCGGGCTGGTCCGAGATGCAGCCCACGCAGGCCGCGTTGCACATCGTCGAGACCGGGAGCGCGCCCTCGTCCCGGCCGTAGAAGACGTTCTGGCTGGTGAAGCAGCGATAGACCAGCGCGCAGGTCTCGAGCTGCCGGAGCACGCGGTTCCCCGGGTCGGCGGAGCGCGCGCTCCGCACCAGAGACGTCAGCTCTGGGGTCGAGAAGCGCTCCGGCTCCCAGTGCGTGCGCCGGTCGGTGCGCAGCGCCCAGGCCACGGGGCCGCCCGGGGCCCAGCCCGCGGCGGTGTATGCCCACTGCGGGAGCACCGGACCGTCCGCCTTCACTTCGCCGGGGAGGAAGGTGCGCGTCCATCCGGGCGGCACCAGCGCGCCGACCGCGTGCGGGACGAAGCGCCGCCGCCCCACGTGCACCTCGGACACCAGCACCAGCTCGCCCGTGTCGGGGTCCACGCCCACCGGACGGCGACCGGGCAGATGGACCAGCCGGCCGCCCTCGGGCAGCGGGACGGGCGGCTCCGGTGGGAGCATCAGCTCGTCTGCCGACCGGACGGTCGCCAGCAGCCGCGGGTGCTCGAGGACCGTCCCGCCGGGATCGGCGACGAGCAAGGCGGGCATCCGGGGCGGCGTCATGGCGGACGCCACATAACACCCCGCGTCGGGCTCCGCGGCGCTTGACCGGGGGGACACCCGTGTGTTCTGGCCCCCCGCGCTTCCCCAACAGCAGCGGAGGGCAGGTCCCGTGATCGTCGGCGTCCCCAAGGAGATCAAGGTTCGCGAGTACCGGGTCGGCATGGTCCCCGGCGCGGTGAAGGCGCTGGTCGATGCCGGGCACCAGGTGCTCGTCGAGTCGGGCGCAGGCGTGGGCTCGGGCCTGGCCGACGCAGACTACGCGCGCTCCGGTGCGCAGCTCATCTCCTCGGCGGACGAGGTCTGGAAGCGCGCCGAGATGATCGTGAAGGTCAAGGAGCCCATCGCGCCCGAGTACGTGCGGATGCAGGACGGGCAGATCGTCTACACCTACTTCCACCTCGCCGGCGTCGACCCGGAGCTCACCAAAGTATTGGTGACGAAGAAGGTCGCCGCGGTCGCCTACGAGACCATCCAGCTCGACGACGGGAGTCTCCCCCTGCTCCGCCCGATGAGCGAGGTGGCCGGCCGCATGGCCATCCAGGTCGGCGCGATGTGCCTGGAGAAGGAGCACGGCGGCAAGGGCATCCTCCTCGGCGGCGTGCCGGGCGTGCGGCGGGGTCGCGTGGCCATCCTCGGCGGCGGCGTGGTCGGCACCAACGCGGCGAAGATCGCCGTCGGCATGGGGGCCGACGTCACCATCCTCGACATCAACCAGAACCAGCTCGCCTACCTCGACGACGTCTTCCTCGGCCGGGTGGAGGTCCTCTCCTCGGACTCGGAGACCATCGCCCGGGCGGTGCGCGAGGCCGACCTGGTGGTGGGCGGCGTGCTCATCCCCGGCGGCAAGGCGCCCAAGCTGGTCCGCGAGGACCTCATCCGCGAGATGCTGCCCGGCTCGGTGGTGGTGGACGTCGCCGTCGACCAGGGCGGCTGCATCGAGACCTGCCGGCCCACCACCCACGACAACCCCACCTACGTGGTCCACGGGGTCGTCCACTACTGCGTGGCGAACATGCCCGGCGCCGTCCCCCAGACCTCGACCTTCGCCCTGACCAACGTCACCCGGCCCTACGCCCGCCGCATCGCGGACCTCGGGCTGGTCGAGGCCGTCCGGCAGGACAAGTCGCTGGCCCGCGGTCTGAATACCTATGGCGGATCGGTCACTTACGAGGCCGTTGCCCGCGACCTCGGGCACCCGTACGTCCCCCTGGACCAGGCGCTGTCCGGCCGCTGAGCCTGGATGGGCGGCGCTCCCGCGGGCGTCCCCCTGGTGCAGGGGGCTGCGCCGCCCCCGCTTGCTCGGCTGCTGCACGACCGAAGAGGCACCGATTCTGCGCAATCGGTGACGCACTTCGACGTGGGGCGTAATTGAAGAACAACCTTCGCCTGGCCGTCGGTGTTGGGCGTCGCCAGGGAGGAGCGGGACTTGGACTTTCGCCACAACCACCGGACGAAGCAGGAGTTCGAGGGCCTGGTCCTGGGCCACCTGGACCCGCTCTACTCGGCGGCCCTCCGGCTGACCAAGAACGAGCGCGACGCCGAGGACCTGGTGCAGGACACCTGCATGCGGGCCTACCGCTTCTTCGACAAGTTCGAGCGCGGCACCAACATCAAGGCCTGGCTCTTCAAGATCCTCACCAACACCTTCATCAACCGGTACCGCCGCAAGGTGAAGGAGCGGAACGTCACCGAGGGCTCCGAGCGCGAGGCGGTCCACGAGGCCTTCATCAGCCGGGACGCGAGCGACTACGCGGCGAACCCCGAGCAGTACATGTTCGACCGGCTCCTCTCGGACGACGTGCTCAAGGCCATCGACGGGCTGCCCATCGACTTCCGCCTGGTGGTCATCCTCGCGGACCTCCAGGAGTTCTCCTACAAGGAGATCGCGGAGATCCTCGACGTCCCGGTGGGCACGGTCATGAGCAGGCTCTTCCGTGGGCGGAAGGCGCTCCAGAAATCTCTCCGGGATTACGCGGCCGGTCAGGGTGTTCTCCCCGCGGAGACGCTCGAGGCCCCAGAGGCCCCCGTCGACCTGGGCGCGTACCGCCGCCGCCGTACGGGCTGACGGGCCCTTCCAGGTCGGTCGCTGGCCAGATCGGGGATTCCCGGGCTAGACATTTGCCCGAGCCCCGCGGGGCCGCCCAATGAATTGCATCGACCTCGACCCGCTCATCTATCCATACCTGGACGGCGAGCTCGACGAGGCGGAGCGCGGCCACGTCGAGACCCACGCCGCGGGCTGTGCGGTCTGCCGTGGCCGCCTCTCGCGCGAGGCGGCGTTCCAGGGCGCGCTGCGCCGGAGCGTGCAGCTCAGGACGCGGGCACCGGCGCCCGAGGCGCTCCGGGAGCTCCTCCGCGCCGGCATCCGGAAGGAGAATCGCCGGGTGCAGACGCTCTCCTGGCTCCGCTGGGGCACGGCGGCCCTCGTGGCCGCGACCGCGGGTGCCGTGGTGCTCGAGCTCCGGCCCGGCCACCGCGAGCAGATCCTCGAGGACGCCGCGCTCCGCTACCAGCGGCGGCTCCCCTTCGAGCTGACCGAGGCCAGCCGTGACGACGTCGAGCGCTGGTTCGGCGACAAGATGAGCGTGCGCGTTCCCTTGCCCCACCTCCCCGGGGCCACCATCGCCGGGGCGCGGCTGTCGAACCTCCGGGAGCATGACGCGGCGTACGTCGTCTACGTGCTGCCCACGTCGGCGCAGCGCGGCGGCCAGGACCGGAGGCTCGGGCTGTTCGTGCTCGACGACCCCGAGCGGGAGATCCCCTCCGTCGCTGCCTGGCCCCAGGTGGGGGTGCGGAGCGTGCGCGGGTTCAACATCGCCAGCTGGCGCTCGGGTGGGCTGGTGTACGAGCTGGTCTCGGACATGGACGAGGCGGACCTGCGGCGCACGCTCCGTGAGATCGACCCCACCGGGGCGCCGCCCAGCCCGCCGCCCGAGGTGGTGGCGCCGGGACGCCCGCGGCCGATGCTCCCCGTGCCGCCGCGAAATCCCGCGCTCGAGCTGATCCCCGCCGGCTTCCAGAACTGACGTTTGCCCACCGTGGGGGCCTGGCCTTAGCCTGTTGGCTTCGCCGATGCCCACCCACGTCCTGATCGTCGAGGGAGACACCGCCCTCTCGGGCCGCGTCCGCTCGGCCCTGGAGCAGCGCGGGCACACTGTCGAGGAGACCTCCGACGGGCGCGGCCTGGTCGATCTGGTGCGGCGCCGCCCGCCGGGCGCGGTGGTGCTCGCGGTGGAGCTGCCCGGTGGCCAGAACGGTTACCTCCTGGTCGGCAAGCTCAAGAAGGACGAGGCGCTCAAGTCCATCCCGGTCGTCATCGTGGGCAACCCCGAGGGCTTCGAGGCCCACCGCCGGCTGAAGAACCGGGCCGACGAGTACCTCGCCAAGCCGCTCGACGTCCCGGCGCTGGTCGCCGCGGTGGCCCGCCTCTCCGGCTCGTCGGAGGAGACGCCGCTGGTCCTCGAGGAGGAGGCCACCGTCTCCGGTGACCCGGACCTCGACCTCATCGACGCGGCGTTCGACGATGCGCCCGGGCCCGCTGCGGCCAGGCCCCCTTCCCCGTCCGCGGCCCGGCCCGCCGCCGCGAGCAGCGAGGACGACTTCTCCGGGCTCACCGCGGACGAGGAGGGACCGACCATGGTCCAGCTGGGGACCGCGGCCGTTCCCCCGCCCCCGCCGCCGGCGGACGAGTTCCCGTCCGAGGGCGACAAGATGGTCCTCGCTCCGGGCGACCTCACCGCGATCGACGACGACCAGGCCCGGGCCTTCGCCGCCGAGGTGCAGGCGGCCCAGCAGGAGCTGGTCGAGGAGCCCTCGGGGCCGCGTGCCGAGGGGGGCGAGTCCGAGGAGCTGCTCCGGCTCCGCTCCGAGGTCCACGCCGCCGAGCAGCTGGTGGGCGATCTCCGGGACCAGCATGCCCAGGCGGAACAGCGCGAGCTGGAGCTGAAGTCCGAGCTCGCCCGGCGCGACGGGCAGCTGAAGGCGCTCCAGGGCCGGCTCGACCAGGCGGTCCAGGAGCGGCGGCGGCTCGAGCAGGCGCTGCAGGGCGGTGGACAGGCCGACGCGGACGAGGCCCGGCGCGCGCTCGAGGAGCAGCTCGCCGCGGCCCAGCGGGACCTCGAGCTGAACCGGGCCCACGCCGAGGGCGCCGAGCGGCAGCTCCAGGACCTCCAGGAGAGGGCCGAGGCCGCCGAGGCCGAGCTGGCCCGTGCCCGCGAGCAGCAGGAGACCGGGGGCGGGCCCGAGGAGGTCGAGTCGCTCCGGGCGCGGGTGGACGAGCTCGAGTCCGAGGCCCGGAAGAACCGCGAGCGCGTCACCCGGCTCTACGGCCGGCTCAAGGGCGAGGAGCGCGCCCGGGAGCAGGCCCGGAAGGCGGTGGCCGTCGCGGGGCAGCTCCTCGCCGAGCAGGGAGCCGCGCCGCTCGAGGGGGTGCCCGCCACGCTGGAGTCGATGGGCGACGAGCCCGATCCCGGGACCGACGAGCCCGCGGTGGCCTGACCGAGGCCTACTTCGCCTCCTTCTTTGGCGCGTTCTTCTTGTCGATCATCTTCCGCGCCAGCAGCTGCACGCCCGAGGGCACGTTCTTGTTTTTCGCCAGCTCGCGCACCTCGGACTCGCGGAGCTGGGCGAGGAACTTCATCGCCACCGGGAGCGGGACCTTGGGGTTCTTGGTGAGCGCGAGCTTCACCGGGTACATCTTCAGCCACTCCCGGTTGTTGAAGACCACCCGCAGCACGTCGTCCTGGGCCGCGCGGTTGTTGGCCACCGCCAGGATCTCCCCGTCGGTGATCTTCGGGCTCCGGATGACCGCCACCGAGACCAGCTTGTTGCTGTCACGGAGGAGGTAGCTCCGGGCCTCCTTGTTGCCCTTGGTGGCGAGCTTGATCTTCTCCGCGATGCTCATCTTCATGATCCGCTGCGCGAGGGTGATCCGCTTCCCCTCCTCCATCGGGGGGGCGTTCTCGTCCGCCAGCTCCTGGTACTCCTCGATGATCTCGTCGGCGGTGGGTCCCAGGTCCGGCGGCGCGACCTCGGCCTCCGGGCCGAAGATGCGCACCCGCGCCGCGCGGATCTGCGGGACGTCGGCCAGGATGAGGCCCGACCGGACGCAGAAGTCGCAGACACTGTCGATCAGCGCCGGCCCGCAGCTCGGGTTCGAGCACAGCTGACGGACGACTTCCTCGTGCCGGAGGAGGCGGAGCTGGTTCTGGCTGATGATCTCCGCCGTCCGCGCGCCGCAGTGCGAGGCCGCCCGGGCCACCGCGTCGTCCGGGGTGGAGGCGTTGAGGATCAGCATCTCGGCGTAGACGTCCTGCTTCGCCAGGCGGTCCAGGAACCAGCCCAGCACCGGAGGGTCCACCTCCTCGTCCCGGAGCGCTGAGCTGAGGATGCGGTCGGGCAGCTTGCCCGCCGACTCCAGCGCCGTGGTCCGCACCTTCTCGTCCGGATCCGAGGTGAGGATGTACAGCGCGGTGATCATGTCCGGGGGTGGCAGCGGGACCAGCGCCTTGGCGGCCATCAGCCGCATGGGAAGCGGAGCGGAGGGGTCGACGTGCTTCCTGACCGTGGCCGAGAGGTCAAGCGTGTCCATGGTTCCGCTCGTGGATGATCCGTAGCCCTTCCAGGGTCAAGAACTCGTCCACCTCCTGAATGGAGCGGGACTCGCCGGCGATGAGCCCGGCCAGGCCGCCGGTGGCCACCACTCGCACCGGGAAGCCCAGCTCGCGGGTCATGCGCTCGCAGATGCCATCCACCAGCCCCACGTAGCCGTAGACCAGGCCGGACTGCATCGAGTGCACGGTGTTCTTCCCCACCACCGCCGGCGGCCGGGCGAACTCGACCCGGGGCAGCTTGGCGGCGTTCTCGAAGAGCGCCTCCATGGAGATGGTGACCCCGGGGCAGATGCTCCCGCCCAGGTACTCGCCCTTCGGGGTGACCGCGTCGAAGGTGGTGGCGGTGCCGAAGTCCACCACGATGAGCCCGCCCCGGTGCTTCTCGTACGCGGCGACCGCGTTCACCACCCGGTCCGCTCCCACCTCACGGGGGTTGTCGTAGAGGATGGGCATCCCGGTCTTCACCCCGGGGCCCACGAAGAGCGGCGCCAGGGAGAAGTAGCGGCGGCTCATCTGCTCCAGCGAGAGCTCCATCGGCGGGACCACGCTGGACACCACCAGGGCTCGAATGCCCTCGGCAGGGATGCCGGCCCACTGGAGCACCTGGCGGATCCACAGCCCGTACTCGTCGGCGGTGCGGTGCGCATCGGTGGCCAGGCGCCAGTGGTCGACCAGGCGCGGGCCGTCGAAGACTCCGATCACGGTGTTGGTGTTGCCGACGTCGATGGTCAGGAGCATGGCGGTCGAGGGTCAGGAGACGGGTCGTACGCGGGGCCGGACCTGCTCCACGTCGCCGGCGAGCACCCGCTCCAGGCCGTCCTCGGTGCGTAGCAGCAATGCCCCATCCAGGTCGATGTCCTCGGCCACTCCGCGCAGCTCCCGGCGCTCGGCCTTCACCAGCACCTCGAGCCCGAGCGTGGACGAGAGCGCCCGCCACCGGGCCCGCACCGGTCCGAACCCCTCCTGCTCGTGGGTGTCCAGCCACTGCTCGAGCACCTTCATCAGCCGGGCGACGAAGGCGGCCCGGTTGACGCGGCCGCCGAGCACCCGCATCACGCTGGTCGCCAGCTCGGCGACGTCCGGCGGGAAGTCCGAGGGGCCGGCGTTGAGGTTGACCCCGATGCCCAGGACGACGAAGTGCACGCGGTCCGCCTCGGCGGACAGCTCGGTCAGGATTCCCGCGATCTTCCGGCCGCCGACCTGCAGGTCGTTGGGCCACTTGATGCTCGCCTCCACGCCCTCGCCCCGCAGCCCCTCGGCGACGGCCACCGCAGCGAGCAGCGTCAGCTCCGGCGCACGCTGCGGCGGCAGCTCCGGCCGGAGCACCAGCGAGGCGTAGAGGTTCTTTCCCGGGGGCGAGGCCCAGGTCCGGCCGCGCCGGCCGCGCCCCGCGGTCTGCTGCTCCGCCACCACCAGCTCACCGTGCTCGGCGCCCTCCCCCGCCAGCCGGAACGCCAGCTCGCTGGTGCTGGGGATCGAGTCGAAGGCGTGGACCGTGCGGCCGAGATCGTGGGTCTCGAGCAGCGGGAGGATCTCCAGCGCGGTGAGCCGGTCCGGCACTCGGACCAGCCGGTACCCGCGCGAGGGCACGGCCTCGATGGCGTACCCGCGGTCGCGGAGCGCGTTCACCACCTTCCAGACCGCGGTGCGCGACAACCCGAGCTTGCCGGAGAGCGCCTCGCCCGAGGCGAAGTCCGGACCTGACTCGAGCAGCATCTCCAGCACCAGCTGGATGTGCGTCGCGTCCTGGCGATCGGGGGGGACCATCGGCTCGAGTCGGAGCCAGCGGAGACTACCACCCCCTGTCCGTCCTGAGCCTGGATGCGCGGAGCCGCTGCCCCGCTCGTCGGGCGTCCCCCTGGTGAGGGGGTCAGCGGACCGGCGCGACCTCGAAGGTGGTGAGCCGGAGCTCGGCGGTGGGAGCGGTGCGCTGCCCCTCCTCGAGCTCGGTCCGGACCCGGACGATGCCCACCCCCGCGGCGAAGGTGACCCGGTTCACCAGGATACGGGCGGCGTTCGCCGGGTCGGCGGCAGTGCGGCTCTCCACCTCGGCGCAGTCCGCGAAACGCCCGGCCGGGGCCTCGCAGGGCGTCTGGACCGAGAGCACGCGGTAGTGCTCGGCCGAGCCCGGGGCCACCACGCTGGTCCAGGTGGCGCCGGCGGTGAGCGGCTCGTGCAGGAGGTAACGGACCTGATCCCGCACACCCTCCCGGTCCACCCTGAGCGCCCGGCCGTCGCGGTCCACGTAGCTCCCGTCCCGGAAGGCCACCAGCTCGACCCGTCGCGTCGAGCGCTCGCCGAGGTACGTGGCCTCGTAGGTCCATTGGTTGCCCACGGCCAGCGGGAAGTAGCGGGCCGACTCGGGCAACCGACCGGCGGGAGCGGTGGCCGCGGGCGCCGCTGGCGACGCAGGGGCGGCGGCCTCGTGCGCGCATCCGAGGACCCCGAGGGCGAGCGCCGCCCAGTGGCGCACCCTCACCGCGGGTGCTCCCCGGGCGCGAGGCTCGCGTTCCGTGGGTCCCGGATCTGCGGACGGCCGTGCCGGGTCATCTCCTCGAGCGCCTGCTTGGCAGCGTCGCGGACCACCGGCTGATCGTGCCCCTGGGACATCGTGTACAGGTACGCCTCGGCCTCATCTCCACCGATGGCGCCGAGCGCATAGACCAGCTCGCGCAGGAAGCCCGGGTCCTTGCCCCGGCTGATCTCGATCAGCTCGGGCACGGCCTCCCGGGCCTGCAGCTCGACCAGGCCGCCGATGGCCCGGCGGACCTCCAGCGGGTCGTCGCCCTTGAGCCGCTCCACCAGGGCGGGGATGGCGGCCCGGTTCCGCCGCGCCACGAGCGCCGAGGTCGCGGCGTCGCGGATCAACGGATCGCGCGAGCGGAGGTCCTTCACCAGCCGGGCGTCATCGCGGCCACGGGCATCGAGCTGCACCCGCGCCTCCTTCACCAGCCGGTCCAGCACCTGGTCCAGGGCCCGGCGCGCGGCCTCCTGGCGGCCCTCGAGCGCCTCTCCCTCCACGGGCTGGCTGCGCGTGGCCTGCAGCGCGATCCGCTCCACGCCGTCTTCCGTGCTGCGGCGGATGCCGAGCGAGGCGGTCACCTCCTCGACCGCAGGGAGGCCGGAGCCGTTGGCCTGCTCCTGGACCGCGTCCACCTCGAGCGTGATGCGCACCGCCCCGTCGACCCCGCGCTTTCCAGGGTCGAGGAGCTTGAACCCGCGGTCCGGGACGAGGCGCGCCGAGAGCTCCGTCTGCGCCTGCGCCGGGGTGAGGGCGAGGACCTGGGCCTCGGCGAGCGAGGCGGCCACCACCTCCACCCGCTCGACCGGGTGCGGCGGCAGCTTGCACCCGGCAAGCAGCACCAGCCCGGCGGCGACGGAGGCCTTCCTCAGCACACACGGGACTCTAACAAGGGGGCCGGGTCCCCGGCTGCGCCGTCCGCTGCCTCCGGGGTCACCCGTCCTGGGAGGACTGCCCACCGGCCGACGGTGGCTCGGACGGGGCAGTCGCCTCGGAGCGCTCGGGGCCCGGTGCAGCCGCCTCCTGGCCGCCCGGGGCGGCGCCGGAGGCTGCTGCCCCCTCCGCTGCCGGGCCACCGGGAGCTCCCGGAGCGCCCTCGACACGGCCGCGACCCCGCCGGCCACGACGCCGGCGCCGGCGCCGCTTCCGCTCGCCGGCTCCGGGTTCGCCCGGTACGCCCTCGGCGGCAGGCGTCGCGGCGCCCTCGGGTCCGGTCTCCTCGGGGCCCTCGTCCTCGCCCTCGTCCTCCTCGTCCGCTTCGTCCTCGGCGGAGAGGGGCTCGACGGCCTCGGGCGGCTCGATCGGTTCGGGACGCTCCGCGCGCTCGGCGTGGTCGCGCTCCCGGTGTCGCTCCTGTCGCTTTCGGCGCGACTCCTCCGCGCCCCGGGCGGCATCCTCGAAGAAGGCCGGATCGAGCTCGAACAGCTCGAGCGACACCACCCGGACGCCGCTGTGGGACTCGAGGAACTTCTCGGCGAGGCCCTCGCCGGCCCAGACGTGGACCGGCGCGCCCCCGGAGAGGGCCTCGGACCGGGCGTCGCTCCGGAGCTCGCCGCTGGCGAGCAGCAGCACCAGGTGCGCCGACTGGGATGCGAGAATCTCGGCGGCAGTCCTGGATGGTGCGGCGGTCCACCGGCCCGTTGCCCCGGTGGATGCGGATGGCCCAGCGTAGCTCGAGGCTTCCGTCCTTGCGCCGCGCGGTGAGCAGCGGCCCGTGGTTGCTGCGCTTGGCGACCTTGATCTCCCGGAAGTGGAGCGCGTGGAGCATCCGGACGCAGGCCTTCTCCAGTGTGCCGGACTCGAGCGACGCCAGGTGCGAGCGGAGCGCGCGGGCCATCGCCCGCCGGGCCTCCTTGACCGCGCTCTTGGCCGCGTGGACCAGCGTGTCGTCCGCCATCGCCTCCGGCGCCGGCGCCGGCGGCAGCGCGTGGCGCAAGGCGATGCGGCCGTCGGTGAACGGCAGGTCGAGGGCCCTGGCGAACGCGGCCTGGACCTCGGCGACGGGCGCGTCGTCGCGCTCCAGCATCAGCGCGCCGGTCGAGTCGAGGGCGAAGCTCGGCCGGCGCCCGGCGTCGATGCGCCGCTGGTTCTCCTCGGCGAGACTGGTGAGGAGCGCCTCGGGCTGGAGCTCGTCAGAGGCGAGCCGCCGCTCCCGGGCCAGCCGGAGCACCTCGGAGGGGGCGAGCGGGGACTCGGCCTCCCCGAGCAGCTCGAAGGCCACCTCGGGGATGGGCGGGAACTTCCGCTTCTTGCCCCGCTCCTCCTCCTCGTGCCGGCGTCGGCGCTCCTGCCGGCCGGCGCCACGCACGTTCTCGTTGCGCGGCTCGGGGTGGCGCTCGACGGGGCGGAGCGGAGCAAGGCCCTCCTCGGGGTGCTCGTAGGGAGCGGACATCGCCTCCAGCGCGGCGGCGTCCTCGGGCAGTCCCCAGGCGGTGAGGGCAAAGGTGTCGGGAGCGGTGACGGTGACCTGGCGGTCGCGGGCGCGCCGGGCCATCGCCGCCAGACGGGAGAGCATCGTCTGTTCAGGCGTCTTCCCGACGTGGCTGAGGAGGCCCTGGGCGATCGACCGCTCGGTGATCTCGGCCGAGGTGAGCGGTTGGCCAGCGGCCTCCAGGACCCGGAGCGCGGCCTCGTAGAATGTCATGTGGGCGCGGGAAGGTAGCGGGCCGGGTGTTCCCGGTCAATCTCGCGGCGCGCCAGTCGCCGAGCGCCTCGCTCCCACCTCCCGCTCGAGGAGACGGGCGAGCACGCCCGCGAGAAGAGTGTCTCGAGAAGATCCGGTTCGGATTCCTCCCCGTCGGCCTCGTCCGCACGAGGGACATCGGGCAGCGACTCGACGACGGCAGACCGGAGACGCTTGGACTCGGAGCCGAGAGTGTCGATCGCGTTCTGGATGGATGACGGCAGCCGCCCACGCGCCCGCTTCGACAGATCCGCGAACCTCGCGAGCGTGCGCTCCTGGTCTTCAAGAAGGACGAGCAGGATCCGCCGGAGGTCGTCCGACTCCCAGTCGGCCGCTTCGGTGATGATGTCATTGCACAGCCCGACGCACTCGTCACAGATGTAGACCGTCGGGCCGGCGATCAGCCCCTTCACCTTGCGCTGGCTCTTCCCGCAGAACGAGCAAATCAGGTTGACGGTGTGTTTCTTCTTCATGCGGGCTCCGCGGGACTGGAGCTTGCAGGGCGGCACCGCCCGTGCAAAGCACCGCCACTCTCGCATGCTCCGCATCCGGATCGGCCGACGCTGGACCCGCGAGCACGGCGCCGCGCCGCATGATTCGGTGTCCCTGGAGCTGGACGGGGTCGCCCTGGTCGACGGGGCCGAGGACGAGCCGCTCCTGCCGCTGGTCGAATCGCTCCTCGGCTGCACCGGCGCGCTCGCCCGCGGCACACCGATGGCGGACGTCTCCCTGCCGGAATCGGGGCTCGTCCTCTGCCTCGAGAACACCGAGGACGGCTGCGCCTTGCGCATCGCATCGCTCGGCCGGCCGGCGCGGCTCGTGCGGCGCGTGCGGCTCGACTGGGCCGAGTGGTGCGAGGCGGTGGTCCGCCTCGGCGAGACCTTCGCCAGCGACCTCGAGGGGTCGGCCGTCCCAGCGGCGAGCCGGCGCGCCGTCCGGGACCGGCTCCGCGCGCTCCGGCAGCCCTCCCGCCTCCCTCCCCCGCGCCCGGTGGCTCCGCTCGGGCTCCGCCTGGGCGCCTCCGGCCGCGCGCTCGTGCTCCAGCTGAACGACGGCTCCGGCCTGCTCGAGCGCGCTCCGCGGGGGCACGCCGCAGCGCTCGGCGCGCTCCTCGGCTCCGGGCGCATCTGGATCTCCGGCGCGCCCGAGGGCTGGCACCTCGATGGACCCGCGCTGCTGCACCTGCTGGAGCTCGTCCGCTGCGGTGAGGAGGTGCAGCGCGCGATCGGCACGGGCGTGGACGCGGTCGAGATCCAGCTCCCGGGCGGCCCCTCGCGCGTGTCGCTCGCCAGCGCCGCCTGGGTTCTCGGAAGGGAGACCCTGCCCTGGACCGCCGAGGAGGTGGCGCGGGCGCTCCTCTCGCTCGGGGCCTCGGTGGCGCGCGCGGTCCGCTGGGCGGTGCCCAACCAGCGGCGGAACCCCTATCTGGAGGAGCTCGTGACCCGCTCGGAGGCCGGACTCGCCCTCCTCCGTCCGTCGACCCGAGCGCCCAAGGACCGCCCCCCCGTGCGGCGACGACGACCGCTGCGTGCGGCGCGCGCGGTGCGTCCGCTCCGGCGCGAGGGCAGCATCCGCCGCCTGCGCTTCCTCCCGGTGGCGCTCGCCCCGGGACTCGCCGGTCCGGGTCCGGCGACCCTCCTGGGTGTCGAGGCCGGTGTGGCGCTGATCTCCGACCGGGGAATGGACGTCCTCGGCTGGGACGGGAAGCTCCGGGTCCACCGGCCGACGCCGCGCGGAGGGGCGGTCGCGGCCGACGGGCGCGCGCTCGGCGCGACCCGCGAGCGCCTGTTCGGCTACGGGCCACAGGACGCGAACCCCCGCTGGTTCCAGCCGCACGACGGGGCGGCGCTGGACCCGGTGGCCATCTCCGCCGAGCAGCTCCTCCTCTTCGGCGTCGAGCGGCGGGGCGTGCGCGCGGTGGACGCGCTCACCGGCCGCGAGCGCTGGTCGTTCCTCCCGGCGCGCACCCGCCGGCTCCACCTGGCCCTCTCCGGGGTCACGGTGCTCGCCGCCTCCGAGTCGGGCGTGCTCACCGGGCTCGACCTCCACGACGGCACGGTCCGCTTCCGGGTGGCGGCGCCCCTCCCCTTCACCGGGCCGGCGATCGCCTGGGGACCGGTGGTGCTGGTCCCGCTCGGGCGAGAGGACCGCTCCGCCCTCCTCGCCCTGGACCCGGTGCTCGGCGAGGTGCGCTGGCTGACCGAGCTCCCCCTCCGTCATGCAGCCCCGCCGACGGCGGGGGGCGCGCGGGCGTGGATCGCCGGCGTCCACGAGGACCGGCCCACCCTCACCTGCCTCGACGTGCGCGGCCGCGTCCTCTGGCAGCGCCTGGCGCCGGTCCCCGAGCGGCCCGCAGGCGTGCTCCGGGCCGGCGTCGAGCTGGTCGTGGTGGGCACCACCGGGGCGGCGGTCCGGGTCCGGCGCGACGGGAAGCCGGTGTGGCGCGTGGGCGCTCCGGGGGGCCCGCCGGTCGCCACGGTGCAGCCGGCGCTCGAGCACGGAGTGGTGCTCGCCGCCGGCCCGGTGGTCCGTGCCCTGGACGTCCGGAACGGGCGCGTGCTGGCCGAGCTCCCGGCGGGTCGGGGCGTACGGGCGCTCGCGGTCAGCCCCCACCTCGACGTCGCGCTGCTGGACGAAGCCGGGGACCTGGCCATCCACCGGCTGGCCAGCCACTTCGCGGTCGTCTAAGTCAGGGCGGCCGCAGCTCGAGTCGCGCGGCGAGGTCCCCCTGGCCTACTTGCGCTCCTTGCGCGCCGCCGTCGCGGGGTCGATCTCCTCCTCGCTGCGCGTGGTCACGGTGGCCCCCTCCCAGGTCTCGCCGGGCTTCAGCTTCCAGTCGTCCGGCACCGGGAGCTTCCAGGTGTACTGGGCGTTGATGTCTCCACCGGTCGGCGCGTGCGAGCGCACCGCGACCAGCATCTCCATGACGCTCACCGTGGCCGGCACCGGGTCGAGCTCGTACTGGCCGAGCACGATCTGCGGCGGGAACTCGGCGATGAGCCGCTCGGGATAGTCGTTGCGCATGCCGGGGTTGCCGGTGCTCATCTCGCCGTAGAGCTTCCCCTTGTCGTCGAGCAGCCGGAACGTGGTGGCGAACTCGGCCCAGGTCATCACCCGCTTCACCCCGGTGCGCTCGTCCTCGCGGGTCTCGCGCTGCGCGCCCCAGAGGACGATGGGGAAGCGGATCTTCGGCTTGTTCCCCATCATCACCACGTCGGCGGAGACCACGTCGAGCCGCAGGCCCTTGTCGGTGCCGGTCAGCACCGGCGCGTACTTGCCGGTGCGCATCCGGTCGAACATGGCCTTCTCCCACTCCCAGAAGGCCTTGCGGTTCACCGGATTGGCCATCGGGCCGCGCGGGCGGCCGTCGGGCAGCTGCGGCAGCTCCATCTCGGCCGCGGCCTTTGCCTTTCGGTCCAGGTCCTTCAGGTAATCGTCGAAGGCGGGGTTGCCGCCGAACCTCGCCTGGTGGGCCGAGACCTGCTCGAAGTACCAGCGCAGGTAGCCCTTCACGTCGTTCTTGTAGGCGTCCGGGTCGGGATTGCTGCGGATCCACCCCGCCCGCTCCAGCGCCTCCGCCCGGAGCCGGAGCGCGGCGATCTCCCTGGCCGCCTGCTCTCGGGCCTCGGTCGATCGCCGGTAACCCACTACGCCGGCTGCGCTGAAGCCGGCGATCACCACCAGGAGGACGATGGCCAGGTTGCGGTTCATGTCAGATGTGAAGTCTCGCCCGCTGCCCGGGTCGGGTCCAGCCCACGCTGTCCCACCTCCAGCCGCCCGCGGTTCCACCGCGCGTGCACCCGCCACGGACGGGTGGGAGCCCGGCGAACCGCCTGCGCCAGCCCCTCGAGCCCGCCCTCGGGCAGCACCCCTTCCCCGAACGCCCGGGCCGCCAGGTGGCGCCGGAGCGCGCGCAGGGCGAACAGCGCCTCGCCCAGGTCCGCGGCGAAGACCCCGCTCCGGCCCCCGGGAGCGCGCGCCAGCGACTGCGCCCAGGTGTCGAAGGCGAGCGCCAGGGCGAGCTCGGGTGCCCCCGACGCGCGCACCTCCGCCCGGGCCCATACCGACCACGCCGCGTCGAGCGGATGTCCAGCGGCGAACGCCTCGCGGAAGGCGTCGGAGGCGAGGAACCGCTCCAGCCCGGCCCTGGACGGCGCGAGCAGCGGGCGAGACAGCGGCCAGCACGCATCGAGCGCCTCGGCGGCGACCGACAGCCGGAGGCCCTGCTCGGCGCGCACGCCCTCGGCATCCTCGGTCGCGGGTTCGCGCCCGTGCACCACGTCGAACCCTCGCCAGGCCTCCCTGCCAGCCTCCGCCGGGAGCGCGGGCACGGGTCCACGCGGCGGGTGCACCTCGAGCACCGCGCGCTCGGCGACCGGCTCGAGCATCGACCGCAGCGTGGCGAGCGTGCGCCGCGCGGCATCCGCCGGATGGCCGTCGCCCTCGAAGACCAGCGCCCGGAGCGAGCGGCACCGGGGCAGCGCCTCGGCCAGAAGCCCGAGCACCTCGCTCCGGAGCGGCTGCCCGTGGTCGTCCATGTAGACGCCCCGGCCCCCGGGCGTGCGGGTGATGACCGCGCCCGCGACGTGGACCTCGATGACCGCCTCGAACGGAAACCCGTCCAGCCCCGTCTCCAGCGGCAGCCCGGAGGCGAGCTGGGCCGCGACCAGGTGGCCGACGTCGAGCACCAGCGGGCAGCCGGTCCGGGCGTGCAGCTGACCCATGAAGTCGAGCACGTGCAGCGGGCCGTCGTGCCGCACCACCACGGGGTTCTCCAGCGCCAGCGGCACCGAGAGCGCCGAGGCCACGTGGAGCGCGTGCGCCGCCGCGGCCTCGAGCCCGGCCCTGCTGAACGGCGGAGGCAGGTAGAGGTAGCCGGGGAGCGCGGTGCCCTGCACGTGCCACCAGGCCACGTCGTTGCCCACCCAGGGCGAGCCCACCGCCCGCGCGTGGGCGTCGAGAGCGGCGAGCCTCTCCGCCGGCTCCCGCTCGGGTCCGGCGAGGTTCAGGTGGACCGGGTGGAAGAGCGCCGGGAGCCGTTCCCGGGCGGCGAGCAGCGTCCCGAAGAGCCCGGCGTCCCGCTCGGCCTCCTCCAGCGCCAGCGGCGCGCTGTACTCGACCAGGTCGAGGAGTCCCGGCTCGGCGGCGTGGAGGGCCCACGGATCGGGCTCCGCCGCCGGGTCCAGGTTGCTGGACAGGCCGAGCCCCAGGAACGGCAGCGCGCGCGTCTCCACGGCCCGGGAGCCTACTCGCTGCGCATCGCCTCCACCGGGTCCAGCGCCGCGGCGCGGGCCGCCGGGTAGATGCCGAACACCAGCCCCACCCCGCTGCTCATCACCAGGGCCAGCACCACCGCCCAGGCGGGCACGGTCATCGGGAAGCCGAGGGCCCACCGCCCGAGCGCCGCCAGCGACAGCCCGAGCAGCAGCCCCAGCACCCCGCCGAAGAGCGAGAGCGTCACCGCCTCCAGCGCGAACTGGCCGAGGATGCGCCGCCGCTTGGCCCCCAGCGCCTTGCGGATGCCGATCTCCCGGGTCCGCTCGGTCACGCTCACCAGCATGATGTTCAGGATGCCGATTCCACCGACCACCAGCGAGAGCAGGCAGATCCCGAAGCTCGCCGCGGTGATGACGTTGCTCAGGTTGTTGAAGGTCCGGGTGATGGACTCGTTGGTGTCCACCTCGAAGTTGTTGGCCTCGCCGGACTTCACGTTCCGCCGCATCCGGAGCAGCGCGGTCACCTCGTCCTGCGCGGTCTGCAAGAGAGTCGGGTCGGCGGCCTGCACGTTGATCCGCAGGCTGCGGTTGCGGCCGAAGAGGTCGAGCGCGTTGGGGAGCGGGAGGATGAGCATGTTGTCCGCGCTAAACAGGCCGAAGATCTTCCCCCGCTTCTCCAGCACGCCCACCACCTGGAAGACCCGGCCCCGGATCCGGAGCTCCCGCCCGAGCGGGTCCTGGCCGGGGAAGAGCTTGTCGGCGACGTCCAGCCCGATCACCACCACCGCCCGGGACTCCGAGACCTCGTTGGCGGAGAAGAAGCGCCCCGACGAGACCGCCCGGCCGCTGGTGTCGATCCACTCCGCGGTCGCGCCCTGGACGATGACGTTGGGCTGCGTCTCGGCGATGGCGCTGGAGATCTTGTTGGGCCCCAGCCAGGTCAGCGCCGAGGCGGTGGTCACCGAGGGGCACCCCTCGCGCACCGCGCGCAGGTCCTCCAGCCCGAGGTTTGGCCGCCGCTGGTAGCGCCGCCAGTCGATCCGCCCCAGGTTGATGCCCCCGGGCCACTTGGAGACGGTGAAGACGTTCGCCCCGAGGTTGGAGAGATCGGTGGTCACTTTCGTCCGGAGCCCCTCCACCATCGCCATCATCGTCACCACTGTGGTGACCCCGATGACCACCCCGAGCAGGGTGAGCAGCGAGCGGAGGGGGTTCGCGGCGAGCGTGCCCACCGCCAGCCGGGCGTTGTCCCACAGGGCGATGAAGCGGCGGCTGCTCATTCGTACCGGAGCGCCTCGACCGGGTCGAGCCGCGCGGCGCGCGCCGCGGGCCAGATGCCGAAGACCAGGCCCACGCTCGCGGCGAAGAGGACGCCCCCCAGCACGGTGAGCGGGTGCACCGCGGCCGCGAGGCTGGTCACCAGCGAGACCAGCTTGGCCGCCCCGAGGCCGACGGCGGTGCCGATGGCTCCTCCCACCGCCGAGACCAGCGAGGCCTCGAGCAGGAACTGCACCACGATGGTGCGGCGGCGCGCCCCGAGCGCCCTGCGGATCCCGATCTCCCGGGTCCGCTCGCGCACGCTCACCAGCATGATGTTCATGATGCCGATGCCGCCCACCAGCAGGGTGATGAGCCCCACGCCCACCGCCACGCCGTAGAGCGCGCTGGTGAGCTGCCGGTAGGTGTCCGCCAGCTGCTGGGTGCGGTTGACGCTGAAGTCGTCCGGCTCGCCCGGCGGCACGCTCCGGACGCGCCGCATGATCCCGGTGACCTCGTCCTCCGCCCGGTCGAGCTGGTCGACGTCGTCGACCCCCACGTCGATCTGGAAGTCGCGCTTTCCGTAGACCGAGAGGAAGGTCTTGAACGGCACCAGCGCCACCAGATCCATGCTCTGGCCGAGGATCTGCCCCTTCTTCGCCAGCACCCCGATGACCCGGTACGGGCGGTTGTCGAGCCGCACCGACTCGCCCAGGGCGCTGCGTCCGGGGAAGAGCCCCTCGGCCACGTCCGACCCCAGCACCACCACCTGCCGCTCGGCGTCGCTGTCCGCGTCGGTGAGGAAGCGCCCGACCGGGACCTCGTAGCCCCAGATCTTCTGGAAATCCGCCAGGGTGCCCACCAGGTCCACGTTGCTGACGCTCTGGTCACCGGCGCGAACCTCCTTGCTCTCCTCGTTCACCTCCGGGACGACGGCGTTCGCCAGGCGCGACTGCTGCGCCACCGCCTGCATCTGGGCCAGGGTGATCTGCTTGCGGTTCCGGTACTTCCACCAGTCACCGGTGACCACGAACGGCCGCCGCGAGATGTTGAGCGTGGCCGTGCCCAGCGAGGCCAGCTGCCGGGCGAAGGCGCCGTTCAGCCCCTGGATGATGCCCAGGATGGCCAGGAGCGTGGCCACGCCGATGCCCACCGCGGTGAGGGTGAGGACCGTCCGCAGCCGGTTGACGCCCAGGGTCCGCAGGGCGATGCGCCCGCCCTCGAGCACATCGACCCGGAGGCTCACGTGACCGCGGCGACGCGCGCCCGCTCCGTCCGGCCGTCCAGGGCCACCTCGGGCCCGGGCCCGTCCTTCACGATGACCCCGTCGCTGATCCGGATCGCCCGGGGGCAGCGCGCGGCCAGCGTGGCCTCGTGGGTCACCAGGCACAGGGTGTGCCCGGCGCGGTGGAGCTGCTCGAACAGGCCGATGATCTCCAGCCCGGTCGCCGAGTCGAGGTTGCCGGTGGGCTCGTCGGCGAGCAGGAGCGAGGGCTCGGTCACCAGCGCCCGGGCGATGGCCACCCGCTGGCGCTGACCGCCCGACAGCTCGTTCGGCCGGTGCTTCACCCGGTTGGAGAGTCCCACCTGATCCAGCGCGCCCCGCGCCCGCTCGCGGCGCTCCCTGGCCCCCATCCCCCGGTAGATGAGCGGCAGCTCCACGTTGCCCAGCGCGGTCTCCCGAGGCAGCAGCTGGAAGGTCTGGAAGATGAACCCGATCTCCCGGTTGCGGATGTCGGCCAGCTCGTTGTCGGACATGTGGCTCACGTCCTTGCCGTTGAGCCAGTACCGCCCGGCGGTGGGGGTGTCTAGACAGCCCAGCACGTTCATCAGGGTGCTCTTGCCCGAGCCGGACTGGCCGATGATCGCCACCCACTCGCCCTTCGACAACTGGAACGAGACCCCGTTCAGGGCGTGCACCTCCTCGGTGCCCACCTTGTAGTAGCGGCGGATGTCCTCGAGCTTGATCAGCATGTGACTAGCCGCGGACCGCGGTCTTGGTTCCGGGGGGCTCGGCCGGACGGGGCCCCTTGGGGGCGTTTTCCTTCAGTCGATCCCCATCCTTCAGCTCCTTGCTCACGGTGCGGAAGGGCCCCTCCACCACCCGCTCGCCTTCCTTGAGCCCGTCGAGCACCTCGAGGTCGGTGTCGGAGGCGATGCCGGTGCGCACCCGGCGAGCCCGGGCCTTGTTGTCCGCGTCGACCACGAAGACGATCTTGGCCAGCGTCTCGCTGCGCTTCCTGGCGGCGAGCGAGGTGCCCGCTTCGCCCGGCGGCTGCGAGTCGGGGAGAGACTTGTCCGGACGCACGGTGACCGCCTGGATGGGGACGATGAGCGCGTTGTCGTGGGTCTCGGCGGTGATGCGGACCTCGGAGCTCATCCCCGGGAGCACGCCGGGCGGCCGGGTCTCCAGCGCCACCTTCACCGGGAAGGTGGTCACCTCGGACTCGGTGCCGGGGTTCTTGATGGTGGCCTTCTGGGCGATCTCCACCACCGAGCCCTCGAAGCTCTGGCCCTCCAGCGCGTCCACCGACAGCTCGGCGTGCTGGCCGTTGCGAAGGTGCACCACCTCGTGCTCGCCGACCTCGATCTTCACCTCCATGCTGTTGAGGGCGGCCACGGTCATCACCGTGTCCTCGGAGAAGTCGGACCCGCGGACCCGCTCGCCGATCTCCCGGGTGAGCTCGATGACCGTGCCCTCGATGGGCGAGGCGAGCGTGGTGCGCGAGAAGTTGGTCTGGGCGTTCTCGTAGGCCGCGACCTGGCCGGCATACCTCTGCTGCGCCGAGCTCAGGCGGGCGACGGCCCCGTCGTAGTCCGACTTGGCCTTGTCCACCTCGGCCCCGGCGGCCATGCCCCGCTTGAGCAGCCCCTGCACGCGGTCCAGCTCGAGCTTGGTCCGGTCCACGTCGACCTGGGCGTTGGCGATGTCCGCCCGGGCCCCGCTCACCCCGGCCTGCGCCTGCTTGGCGGCGGCGACGAAGGGGCGGGGGTCGATGCGACCCAGCACCTGTCCCTTCTTCACCTTGTCCCCCAGCTCGACCGGGCGCTCCACCAGGTCACCTGAGAGGTTGGAGGAGATCTTCACCGTGGTGGAGGCCTCGACCTTGCCTGCCCCGATGATGACCCGACTGATGGTCCCCTTCTTCACCTTCGCCACCTGGACCTCGCTCGCCGGCGGCGGCCGGTCCCTGAGCCCGGCCACGGTGATCCCCACCACCGCGAGCAGCAGCACTCCCGCGATCAACCCCTTCCACCATGTCATGGCGTCGCTCCGTTGCCGAGGGTCCCCACCGCCTTCTCCAGGGCCGCCCGCGCCACCTCGGTGTCGGAGCGGGTCTGGATGAGCGTCTGATATGCCTGCGCCAGCTTCAGCTGGGCGTCGCGCACCTCGAGAGTGGACGAGGCGCCGGCCTTGAAGCGCTCCTGCGCGTAGTCGAGGTTCTGGGTGGCGGTGACCCGGTTCTGCTGCGCCAGGTTGAGCGCTTTGAGCTGCGAGGTGAGGGAGTCCAGCGCCACCTTCACCTGGCCCTCCACGTCCCGCTCGTTCTGCGCGAGGTTGAGCTTGGCCTGCGCGAGCTGGGCCCGGGCCTGCTTGGTCTGGGCGTCGGTCGCGAAGCCGTTGAAGAGGTCCCAGTTCAGGTTGAAGCCACCATAGAACGCGTTCTGCTTGGAAAAGTCGGTGAAGACCGTCTTCGCCTCGGGGCCCTGGCGGACGTACTGGATCTGGAAGTTGAGCCTCGGAGCCCAGCCGGCCGCCTGGGCCGTCTCGAAGGCGCTGGCGGCGCGCACCTGCTCGCCGAACTGGACCAGGAGGGGACGGTTGGTCCGGGCCAGCTCCAGCCCCTGCTCGAGGGTGACGCCGGGCGGTGGAGGCGTCTCGGGCAGCGCGGGGTCGACCGCGTCCAGCTCCTGACCCTCGGGTCGCGCCAGCCAGGAGGACAGATCGATCCGGGCCTGCGAGACCACCGCCCGCTGCTTCTCCGCATTGATCCGATCCGTGCCGAGGTTCACCGCCGCGGCCAGGGCGTCTCCCTTGTTGCCGCGCCCGGCCTCGAAGAGCGCCTGCGCGCGGTCGGCGAAGTCCTTGCTCCGCTCGGCGGTGGCCTCCAGGACCAGCAGCTGCTTCTGCGCGGTCCACAGCGAATAGAACCGGCGGACCGCCTCGAACTCCGAGGCGAGGAGCTGCTCGGCAGCGCCGCCCTTGGCCGCGGACTCGAGATGTCCGGACTGCTCGAGGAGCTTGAACTTCCCGAGGTCGAAGAGGAGCTGGTTCAGCGTCGCTGCGAGCACGAAGTTGTTGGCCGCGTAGGCCGGGTAGTCGGTGATCCGGTTCTGGTACTGGATCTGTCCGTCGGGGCCGATGATCGGATTGCCGCTGGCGTCCTGGGCCACCACGGTGCCGATGCCCGAGTAGGTCGAGGTGATGGTGCGGTTCGCCTGGGCGTTCAGGCCCAGCTGCGGAAACAGCGCCGAGCGGCTGAAGCGTGTCTGCTCGCCCGCGCGCACCCGGTCCAGCTCGGCCAGCAGCGCCTGGAGGTTGTTCCGCGACTCCTGGCGGACCTGGTCGAGGGTGATGGGCGTGGCGGCGAGGACCGCGGAGAGGACGAGCGCGTTCATCCGCCACCTCCCGGCCCGCCGGGACCAGGCCCGTGGCCGGGGCCTCCTCCGGTCATCATCCCGGGCAGTCCGAGCCCGAAGACGCCCACGAAGGCCAGGAAGAGCACCAGCCCCACCCAGAGCCCGGAGCGGCGCCGCAGCCCGGTGGCCGCGGCGAACCCGAGCCCGATGAGCAGCGCGGCGAGGAGCTGGAAGAGATCGAGCGAGTCGAGGAGCCGGGCCAGCTTCGGCCCCCCGGCGTGCATCCACGCGCCGACCGACGCGGGCAAGAGATGTCGCGCCCGCTCCTCCGTCACCCCGAGCTGAAAGAGCGCCACCAGCCCCCAGAGTCCACGCTCCACCGCCACCGGGAGCATCCCGACGGCGGAGGCGCTGTAGAATGCAGGGAACGGCGCCTTCTTCCCGAGAAGCCAGGCCACCAGCGCGAGCACCATCGCGATTCCCAGCACCACCAGCGGTGTCACCACGAGGCCGCTGGCGATGCCGGTGACCAGCTTGAGCCGGCCGGCGGTGGTGATCTGCTCGGTGAGCTCGGCCTCGGGCATACCCTTGAGCTGGCCGGCCATCTCGAGCTTCTGGAGGATGCCGGGAGCGGGGTCCCAGCGGAGAGCGAACGCCGCGCCGGCGAAGGCCGTGGCCAGCATCAGCGCGAGGAGCGGCCACAGGATGCGCCGCCCCTGGACGGCGGCGGCGACACGGTCTCCGGGGTCGGTCAGCGTTCGAGGGAGGGTGAGCGCAGTCATCGGGAAGTGCCCTGCTCTACGGCGGCTTGGGGGAGCGATTGCCGGGAGTTCCGACAGTGGCCTACCCCCCCGCGGACTCCACGCTTCCGGCCTGTAGCAGTTTATTTGCCGGCTCTCACACCCGGGGGTAGGTGTCTGAGGATCCACCGCAATCCGCTCGGGCGGTCCGGGGAGGGCATGGTCGACAGCAGCGACTTGGCGCTGGTGCTCTCGGAGGCGGACGACATCGCCCAGAGCGTCTCTCAGAAGCCCACCACGGCGCACGCGGTCCTGGCGTTGTTCACCGTGGACAACGCCGGGCAGCGGCTCCTCAAGGAACGGGGCGTCGACGAGGACCGGCTGCTCGCCCTGGTGAAGGCCGCGCCCATCGAGCCGGACGGGACGCTGCGGGAGCTCCGCGAGCGCGCCCGGGAGATCGCCCGCGCCTGTGGCTCGCGGGAGGCGGACTGCCTGCACCTCCTCATCGCCGTCACCCGGTTGCGGTGCGCGGGACACGAGCTGCTCGCCGGCACCGGGCTCGACCTCACCGCGGTGCGAAACACCGCCCTCTCCTACTTCCTCAGCGGGCGGATGCCCAGGAAGCTCGGGCCGCGGGATGCACGGGCCCCCGCCCGGCCGGCGCCGGTCCCGCCCCGCGCGCCCACCACGGTGGCGCTCCTGCCGGAGGGGTCGCCACGGGCGCTGGTCGACTCGGACGGCGAGGCCCTCGCCGCGTTCCCCTTCCCCGCGCCCTCGCCGGCTCCCGCTCCGGGGCCGGTGCTCCGGGTGGTGACGCCGGCCGAGGAGCTCCCCTGGGAGCTCGATTCGGCCGCCTTCCCGCTCCTCGCCCAGCTCGGGCGGAACCTCACCGCCCTCGCCCACGAGGGCCGGCTGGATCCGGTGGTCGGCCGGGCCCGCCAGATGGAGGAGGTCCTCGACGTCCTCGGCAAGCGCCGCACCAACAACCCCTGCCTGGTGGGCGAGCCCGGCGTCGGCAAGACCGCGGTGGTCGAGGGGGTGGCCCAGCGGCTCCTCTCGGCGCCCGGGGACCTGGGCAAGAAGGTCGTCGTCGAGCTGTCCACCGCCGACCTCCTCGCCGGCACCTCGCTCCGGGGCTCGCTGTCGGAGCGGCTCAACGGCCTGAAGGAGGAGATGCGCCGCGCCTCCGGCCGGGTGGTGGTGTTCCTCGACGAGATCCACACCCTGGTCGGCGCCGGCTCCACCGGCGAGGGCGCCCAGGACGCGGCCAACGAGCTCAAGGGCGCGCTGGCCCGGGGCGAGTTCCCCTGCATCGGCGCGACCACCCACGACGAGTTCCGGCGCTTCATCCAGGCCGACCCGGCGCTGGAGCGGCGGTTCACCGCGGTGGTGGTCCGCGAGCCAACGGTGCCCGAGACGGTGGAGATCCTCGCCGGGCTGCTGGCCCGCTACGAGGAGCACCACCGGGTGCGCTACGCCCGCGCGGCGGTGGAGGCGGCGGCCTCGCTCGCGGCCCGCTACGTCACCGACCGGCACAACCCCGACAAGGCGGTGTCCCTCCTGGACCTCGCCGGATCGCGCTGTGCGCGCGCGGGGCGGGACCGGGTCGAGGTGAAGGACGTCGCCGAGGTGGTGGCGCGCATCGCCGGGCTCCCCGTGGAGCGGCTCCTGACCGGAGACGCCGCCCGGCTCCTCCGACTCGAGGAGGAGCTCGGGGCGCGGGTGGTGGGCCACGCGGCGCCGGTGGAGCGGGTGGCCAAGGTGCTGCGGCGGAACTACGCCGGATTCGCCAGCCGCCGGCCCCTGGGGAGCTTCCTCTTCCTCGGGCCGACGGGCGTGGGGAAGACCGAGCTGGCCCGCGCGCTGGCCGACGTGCTGTTCGGGACCCGCGACGCGCTCATCCGGCTGGACATGAGCGAGCTGTCCGAGTCGCACGCCACCTCCCGGCTGATCGGCGCGCCGGCGGGCTACGTCGGGTACCAGGACGGCGGGCAGCTGACCGAGGCGGTGCGCCGGCGCCCGAGCGCGGTGGTGCTGCTGGACGAGGTGGAGAAGGCCCACCGCGACGTCCTGATGCTCCTGCTCCAGCTGCTCGAGGAGGGGCGGCTGACGGACGGCAAGGGCCGCCAGGTCGACTTCTCCAGCACCGTGGTGGTGCTCACCTCCAACCTGGGCGCGGAGGCCTTCGGCCGGACGCGGGCCCGCGTGGGCTTCGGCTCTGACACGGCGGACGAGGGCGGCGCGGCGGCGGCGCTCACCGAGGCGCGGCGGGCGCTGCCTCCCGAGCTGTGGAACCGGATCGACGAGCGGCTGGTCTTCGGGGCGCTCGGACGCGAGGAGTTCCGGAAGATCGCCCGGATGCTGCTGGAGGAGAGCAGCCGGCGTCTGGCCGAGGAGCGGGGCATCGCCTTCGCCGCCGGGGACGACGTGGTGGACGCGCTGCTCGACGACGAGGAGATGGACCCCCTGCTCGGCGCCCGCCCGGTGCGGCAGGTGGTCCAGCGCTGCATCGAGGCGCCGCTCGCCGAGCACATCCTCGCCGGGAAGGTGGCCGCCGGCAGCCGCGTCCGGGTGCGGGTGGTGAACGGGCGCATCCGCTTCGGCAGCGACACCCTGGGCTGAGCCGTGGCGGCGACGAGCGCCCGGCGGCCCCGCGTGCTGGTGGTCGGCGTCGGCCGGCTGGGCAGCGCCCTCTCGGTCCAGCTCGGGAAGGCCGGATGGCCGGTGACAGTGCGCACCCAGTCGCCCGCCGGTCGGCGCCAGGCGAGGCGGCTCGGGCTGGTCGAGGCCGATGCGGCAGCGACATCCCGGGCCGAGCTGTGCCTCCTCACGGTGCCGGACGCGGCGGTCGAGCCGGTGGCGCGTGCCGTGGCCCCGCTGCTCGGGCCATCCACGGGGCTGGTCCACTGCGCAGGCGCGCTGACGCTCGAGGTGCTGCAGCCCGCCGCGGCCGGTCGACCGACCGGGTCCTTTCACCCCCTGGTCTCGGTCACCGGGCCGGAGACGCCGCTCGGTGGCCACTCGGTCGCCATCGCCACCCGGTCACGCATCCTCGCGCCGCAGCTCGGCCGGCTCGCGGAGGCGCTCGGGCTCCAGCCGCTCCGGGTCCCCGAGAACGGACGCGCGGCGTACCACGCGGGGGCGGCCCTGGCGGCGAGCGGGCTGGTCTCGCTCCTCGACGCGGCGGTCGCCGCCTGGCGCGCGGCCGGCGTGCCCGAACGGGAGGCGATGGCGGCGCTGGTGGCGCTGATGCGATCGGCGCTTGCCGGAGCCGAGGCGCGGGGCACGGTCGCGGCGCTGACCGGTCCGGTCGTTCGCGGGGACGCCGAGGTGGTCCGGGCGCACGTTCGCGCCCTGCCCCCGGACGTCCTCCCCATCTACCTCGCGCTCCAGCAGCGGGTGCTCGCCCATGCCTCGAGGCGCCTCGCCCGCCCGGCGGTGGCCCGGGTGAGCGCGGTCCTCGGACCCGAGGCCGTCCAACCGCACCGACGCCCGCGCCGCGGCTGAGGCGCGGACAGCGACCCGAAGGACTCGCTCAATCCGCCTCGAGTGGCTCAGCGCCGCCAGAGACGAAGCGCCATCGTTCCCGAGGCCACCACCATCGCCAGCGCGACCAGGACGAGCAGCAACGTGACGGCGGCTTCGGCGAGCGGCCCCGCGGAATGCCCGGCACCCGCGATGGGGGTCATCCTCGAGGTGCCGAGGATTCCGCCCGCAGTCGTCGTGGCCCAGTTCGCGAAGGTTCCGAAGACGAGAAGTCCATAGGTGAGGCGAGCGGCTCTCGGGCCCAGACCGAGCTCGTTCCAGGCGAGTCCGGCGATCATCAGGAACATCCCGTTCATCACCCCCTCGAGATGCCCGGCCAGCCCCGCCCGCGGGTTCCTCAGCTCCGGGATCACGAAGCCAGTGAGCAGCCCGAGGAGGAACAGCGTGATCCCAAGTCGAAGAAGACGCCGCGGGTAGCTCGGCATGGACTGCTCGCCTCTCATTTCCATCAACCCATCCTGGATGAGGCGGCTCCGTCCTGCACCCCGCCTTGCGCCCCTCCTCGCGTGGCCCTCGCCGCGGGTCGGGTTGGACGCACTGGAGGGACGTAACTCCATGCCGATCCCCGAGTCTTTTCTCAGGTCTCGGAGACCTCGGCCTGAGCCGCAATGCCGCACGTGTGGCCCGTGGCGATTCCCCCCGGGCGACCGTCCGCTCTCCGCGACGACGGCGCCCCGCGCTCAGGGCGCGAGGATGATCCGCGGACCCTGCATCGCCTCGCGCACCGCCATCAGCGCGCCGTCCGACAGCGCCTCGGTCTCGGTCAGCCGCCGGAGCACCAGCTCGGAGTCCGTCGGGGCGCCGACGAGCAGCGCCTTCAGCTCGCCGAGCAGCGCCAGCGCCGCGTCCTCCATCTGCTTGCCCTGCGGCGTGGCCACGACCGGCTTCCCGGCCGTGCCGCCCAGGTACTTCGCGAACCCGTCCAAGGAAGCCCGCGTGGTCCGCGCGTCGTATTGCTCCAGCTTGGGCTGGAGCGCCGCCTTCGGCACGGTCAGGAGCCGCGGCACCCCACCCTGCGCCAGGCTCGGATGCGGCACCCCCACCTCCTGCATCGGGAACACGCCCAGGAGCCCGTCCTCCGGCGCCGGCGAGGTGTAGGGGACCACGTCCAGGAAGAGCGCGAGCGGGTCCACACCCTGCTTCGCCGCCTCCACGTCCTGCGGGTCGAGCGGCGGATAGGCCGTGGGCGCGCCGGTGAAGAGCAGTGGCAGCACCGCCTGCTCCCAGAACTCGTCCGGGGCCGAGCCGGTCTGCTTCGTGGCCGCCACCACCGTGAGCATCAGCTCGGCCAGCCGCGGCGCCTGCGGCGCCTGGTCACCGAAGCTCCTCGCCGGGTCGAGCCGGGCCAGCGCGCCGGCGATCTGCTGCTCGAACTGCGCCTTGGACTCGGCCGACATCCGCTGGGCGCCGACCCGGGCCAGCGCGGCCCGGACGTCCGCCGACAGCACCGACGGCTTCGCCGCCCAGAGCTCCTTCACCCGCCGGCCATCGAGCAGCAAGAACTGGAGGAACCCCGGATCGAACAGCCGGGCGTAGTCCTCCGCCCGGAGCCGCACCGGCGCTACACCCGACGGCGCGAAGCGCGCCTGCGCCAGCGCCCGGCGAATGTCTGCAGTCACCTCGTCGAGCCGCTCGAGCTTGCCCCGGCCCAGCGCGTCGACCACTGCCTGGAACGGCGAGAGCATCAGCACCGCCTCGGGGAACCCGAGCATTCCCCCCTCGGGCGCCTCGCGATGCGGGAACCAGAAGGCCTGGTCGCTGGCGATGAGCCGGTCGGCGAAGACGCCCGCGAGCCCCAGCGCCACCAGCTGGTGCTCGGGGTCCTCGGGCTGGAAGGGACCCATCAGGAGCTTGATGACGCCCTTCTCGATGTCCGCCCACGATGCCGACTCGAGGTCGACCGGGGCACTGGCCCGTGCCAGCAAGGCCGCAAGCTGCTGGGTTGCGGCGTCGAGATGTCCTGCGGAGGAAGCCATGGGTGGGCCCCTTAGCGTAGAACCGGGGGCTCTGTGGAGACGCCCGGTGCCGGGAGGGGATTCCAGCTGGACGGTCGGACCCGGCTGGTCGCCCTGGTAGTCCTCCTGCTCGGGTCCGGGTGCGCCACGCTCGCCCCACGGTTCAGCCAGCCGGTCACCACCTCCTTCGCCCGGCAGCCGATGCGCACGCTGGAGACGGCGCGGGTCGAGCTGTACTACCCCGAATCGAAGCGCGACGAGGCCCTCCGGGTCATCCAGCGCCTCGACCGCTGCGTCGAGCTCCTGCGACGCAATCGCTTCTCCGGGACCGAGCGGCCCAAGGTTCTGGCCTACCTGACCACCGCCAACTTCGACAACGCCTACGTCCAGGCGCAGGTGGCCGGCCTCCCCCTCCAGATGGTGCTGGCCCACCACTTCACCACCGAGTTCTTCAACCTCCTGGAGATCGGCGGGAACCACGTGGATGACGTCGCGTGCCACGAGGCGGTGCACTACGTGCAGTTCCAGGAGGTCGACGAGCTCTGGTACTACCTGAACCTCGCCTTCGGCGACCTGCTCGACCCGAACATCTTCACCGAGTCGTACTTCCTCGAGGGGATCGCCACCTACTACGAGGGCCGGCTCGATCGGAACACCGGCCGCCCCCACAGCCCCATCTGGCGCGGGCTGTTCGAGTCGGGCGTGGCCCTCCGCAAGGGCGAGCTCTCCCCCGGCGACCTCTCCCCGGGACAGCGTGAGCTCCTGCCGTTCGGCGGGCAGTACCTCGCCGGGATGCACTTCATCGAGTGGCTCGCGCGCCGGTACGGGGCCGACAAGCTCTGGGCGCTGATCGACGTGCAGGGGCGGAGCTGGATCCCGGTGCTCGGCGTGTCGTTCCGCTTCATGTGGGTCTACGGGAAGGGCCCGGGCGAGCTGGTGGACGAGTGGCGCGAGTCGCTCCGCCACTCCGGACCCTGGCGGGAGCGGCCCCCTGCCCAGAAGGTGCTCGACCCCGACCTGGGGTACTTCGCCCGCCTCGCCTCGGCGCCCGACGGGACCCTGGCCACCGTCACCGCGGGCCTCGACTCGCCGGCGGAGCTGCGGATCCGCAACCCGGACGGCTCGCTCCGGCTCCAGCGCGCGCTCACCTATTTCTTCCCCGGCCGTCCGACCATCGCCACCAGCCCGCTCTCGGTCAGCGGCCTCTCCTTCGACGCCAGCGGACGGCACCTCTACTTCGTCCTCGCCGACGTGAGCATCGACGGAGACACCGCGCCCAAGCTCCTCGAGCTCGACGCGAGCGACGGCGGCCTGCTCCGCACCTGGGAGACGCCGGACTCGCTCGGCGGCGGGGTGGATCCGTCGGGCAGCCGCTACGTCTACGTCCGGAGCAACGCCGACACCGCGGACCTCTGGGACCTCGACCTCACCACCGGCGCGCAGCGGAAGCTGAGCGACAACCGCGGCCGGCTCACCCTCGGGGCCCCGGCGCTCGCCGCCGATGGTCGCATCGTCTTCGCCCGGAAGATCGGCGACGACTTCGACCTCTGGCTCCGCACCGCCGATGGTGCCGAGCGTCCGCTGACCCGCGACGGGAGGTTCAACTACTCGCCGAGGTGGGACGGCCCGGACCACGTCATCGCGCTTCACGAGGTGGAGGGGCGTACCCAGGCCGTCCGCATCGACGTCGGGACCGGGGAGATCACCGTCCTCACCGATGCGCCGTTCGTGGTGCTGGACCCGGTGCCGCTCCCCGGTGGCCGGCTGGCCTTCGTCAACCGCGAGGGATGGGGCTGGACGCTCGACCGGATGGACGTCGGGCCGGGCCGGCCGCTGCCTCCTGCCGACGCCGCGACGGCGTCCGCCGACACCGGGGCTCCCCCCGAGTCAGACGTGCCGGTCCTCTCGGACGAGCCCTACCAGGCGCTGGACCACTTCCTGGTCCCCACCCTGCGGGGGCCGTTCATCTCCTTCGGCAGCCGCCAGCAGTACGGCGGGACCCAGAGCACCGTCTACGCCGGCGTCTCGCTCCAGGGCAGCGACCGCCTCGGCCTGCACCAGTACGCGCTCAACCTCGGCTACGAGACCAGCGACCCGGGCCCGACCTTCTCGATGGGCTACGGCAACTACCAGCTGGCGCCGGTGTACCTCCAGGCCGTCATCTCCCGCGCCTCGGAGCCTGCGCTCCGGGACGTCTCCGACAACTCGTTCATCCCCAGCGTGGTGGACATGAGCGGAGCCATCTCCGCCTCCCGGACCTTCTGGACCACCCCGCTCTCGCTCAACTTCTTCGGCGTGCACCGTCAGGAGGGCCTCGAGTCCGGGACGCGCAATGTGGACCTCCTCGGACCCGGCATCTCCAGCGCCTGGGCCGCGCTCGAGACGACGCCCTACGCGGGGGTGCGGCGGGGCATCTCGGTCACCGGCAGCGCCCAGCTCTTCTCCAAGGCGTTCGGCTCGGACTTCACCTTCGGGGACCTGCGGGCGACGACCGCCGTCTACCTCCCGCTCCCCTTCTGGGCCCGCCACACCCTCCAGCTCTCGGTGCGGGGGCGGGCGCTCGCCGGAGCGCCGTCGCGGCTGCTCCGGGTCGGAGGCAGCAACCGGGGCTTCCTGGAGTGGGACTCGCAGCCAGACAAGTCGCAGCCGGGCACCGGGCTGGCCATCTTCCCGGACATCACCTTCCGCGAGCCGCTGCGCGGCTACGAGGACGCGACCCTCCGGTGCAACGAGGTGGTCATCGCGGGAGCGCGGTACCGGGCGCCGATCATCGTCGACTACGGCTGGGCGTCGTTCCTGTGGATCCTCCCCTCGTTCTTCGTCCGGCAGGCCGACATCGAGGTGTTCGGCGAGTGGGCGCACACCTGGACGTCGGAGTCGTCGGGGCCGGCGAGCACGGGGGATCACCGGACGTTCGGCGGCGCAGTCTACTTCCGCACCTTGTGGGGCTCGGGGGTGCCGCTGTCGTTCTACTACCAGTTCGCCGTGCGCCCAGACGACGGGCTCACCCCGCTGCACATCATCGGCGTATCGCTCGAGTGACAGGGCCTCACCCGGCCGTGGCGTACAGCCCGTGCCGCTCGATGTAGGCGAGCACCTCGCGGTGGACGAGCCCCTCGCCTCCCCGCCCCGCGGCCAGCGCCGCTCGGACCTCGGTGCTCGACACCTTCGCCAGCGGCGGGCCGAGCGCCGCCGGGTCGGGATGCCCGGCGCGGTTGAGGATGACGATGCGCGCCAGCCGGCGGATCTCCTCCACCTCGCGCCAGCGCGGCAGCTCGGCGACGATGTCGCTGCCCACCACCAGCGTCCAGCGGCGCTCGGGCCAGCGGCGGTGCAGCGCCCGCAGCGTGTCCACCGTGTAGCCATCCCCGCCGAGCGAGGCCTCGATGTCCGACGTCGCCAGCCACCCCGCGGCGTCCCGGCACATCAGCTCGCACATCGCCATCCGGTGCGTGAAGTCGATCAGCGGCTTGCCGAACGGGTGGCGCGCCGCGGGCACGAACCACACCTGGTCCACCGGCTCGAGCGCCCGTACCACGTGCGCCGCGAGCAGGTGACCGAGGTGGGGCGGGTTGAACGACCCCCCGAGGAGCGCGACGTCCATGTCCGGCGGCGAGCCTAGCCGTACAGCAGATGAGGCGCCCGCCGTTCCAGGTAGGCTGCCTCCGCGCCGTCCAGCAGCCGGGCCACCTCCTCGAACTCCGCCCCGGCCTCCAGCGCCTGCCGCACCCGACCATTGCCGCACAGGAGATCGAACGCCGGTACGTCGGTCACGAACTCGTACGCCTCGGCCCGCCACTGGAAGCCGGAGCCGCCCTGCCGGCGCGCCTCGGCCACCACCGCCAGCCCCGTCCTCACCGAGGGAAAGACCGCCGGGTCCACCACGTGGAGGAACGCACCGGCGCAGCCCACGCCCCGGTGCTTGTCCCAGGTGGGGACGAAGTGCACCGGCCGCACCCGGAGGCCCGGGAGCGCATGCCGCTCCAGCGCCTCGGCGATGGCCTGCGCGTCGAGGTACGGCGCCCCGAACTGCTCGAAGGGCCGGCAGGTGCCCCGGCCCTCCGAGACGTTGGTGCCCTCGAGGAGGCACATCCCGGGGTAGACCTGCGCCGTGTCCGGGGTGGGCATGTTCGGCGACGGAGGGATGAAGGGGAGCCCCGTGTCGGCCCAGCGCATCCGGCGTGACCAGCCCAGGCACGGCACCACGGCCAGGTCGCACCCGAAGCGCTCCTCGGCGTTGAGCATCCGCGCCAGCTCGCCGAGCGTCATGCCGTGCCGGTTGGGGAGCGGGTACAGCCCGACGAAGCTCCGGAACCCGGGCTCGACCAGGTTCCCCTCCACCCGCTCCCCACCGAGCGGATTCGGCCGGTCCAGCACCACGAAGCGCACGCTGGCCTTCGCGCACGCCTCCATCGCCAGGGCGAGCGTGTAGACGTACGTGTAGTAGCGCGCGCCGACGTCCTGGATGTCGAACACCACCACGTCGAGCCCGGCGAGCCACTCGGGCCGCGGCCGCAGCGACTCCGCCGTGCTCCCGTAGAGCGAGTGCACCGCCACGCCGGTGCGCGGATCTCGCGCCTCCCCCACCGCCTCCATGTACTGGACCTCGCCGCGCACCCCATGCTCGGGGCCGAAGAGCGCGGCCAGCGTCACGCCCGGCGCGGCCCGGAGGAGATCGGCGAGGTGACGGAAGCGGCCGTCCACGCTCGTCGGATTGACGATGGCGCCCACCCGGAGCCCCCGCAGCGCGCGGAACTGCTCCGCCTCCCAGACGTCCAGCCCGGTCCTGACCCGCATCGCGGCCCAGCGTACCCCGGCCGCGCCAGGGCTCAACGGCGAGAGGCGTTCAGCGAGCGCATCGCCTTCTTCTGGGGCTCGAGCGATCTGAGGAGCGCGCTGGCCTGCTTCGACCGGCCCGTCCGGCCGTAGAAGTCGGCCAGGGCCCGGGTCACCACCGCGTTCTTCGGCTGCGCCTGGTGCACCGCGGTCAGCGTCCGCTCCGCCTGGGCGGCCTGCCCGGATTTCTCCTGGACGCTGGCCAGCTGGAGCTTGAGCCCGGTGTCCCCGTCGCCGGTGGAGATGAGGTACCGGAGCTCCTTCTCCGCCTCGGGCCAGTCCCCCGCCCGCTGGGCGAGCGCCGCCAGCCGCTGGTGTGCGTCGACGTAGTCGCTCCGGAGCGCGATGGCCCTCCGCTGCGCCTCGCGCGCGCCCGCGATGTCGCCCCGCTCCTCCTCCAGCACGCCCCAGAGGTGCACCGCCCTCGGGTTGTCCGGCGCGAGCGCGTAGGCCCAGCGGAGGTGCCAGTCCACCGTCTCCAGCGACTTGCCGAGCTTGAGACCCAGCCGCGCCGATTCCAGGTGGCCGTAGGGGGAGCGCGGCTCGCTCTGGGCCCACCACTCGGCCCAGGCCAGCGCGCCCACATCGTCGCCCCCGGCCTCGTGCGCGGCGATCTGCTCCAGCGGCGTCGAGCCCAGCAGGACCCCCACCAGCACCACCGCGGTCGCCGCCATCATCTCGGCCCAGGATGGTACCGAAGCGAGTGCCGGGCCCTCAACCCGCTTGACCAGACCACCCGCGCCGCAACAGAACGCTCCGCGCCGTGCACTTCTCCCCGCGCACACTGGAGGACCTCGCCTTTCCCGAGGTCCTGGCCGCCCTCGGCCACCGCTGCCGGACGGCGGCGGGGCGGAGCCGTGCGCTGGCCCGTTCGTTCCTCGACGACGCCTCCGCCATCCGCGAAGCGCTCGCCCGGCTGGACGAGGCGCGTGCCCTCCTCCAGGCGCAGGTCAGCCTCCCGCTGGGCGGGGTGGCCGACATCCGCGGGTCGGTCGAGCGGGCCGAGAAGGGCGGGCTGCTCGAGCCCCGCGAGCTGACCGCCTGCGCCCAGACGCTCTTCGCCTTCAGCCGGACCCGCGAGGGCCTGGCGGAGCGCTCGGGGACCGCGCCGCGGCTGGCCTTCGTGGGCCAGCGCCTGCCCGACCTCGAGAAGCTGGCGGTGCGCATCGACCGGTGCTTCGAGGCCGACGGGGAGATCTCCGAGCGCGCCAGCCCGGCGCTGAAGGAGGCCCGCGACCGCATCCGAGGCCTCCACCGGGCGATCAAGTCGCGGCTGGACGGGCTCCTCCACGACGAGCGCTTCCTGCTTCACCTGCGCGAGAACTACTACACGCTCCGGAACAACCGGTACGTGGTCCCGGTGCTGGCTCAGGCGCGCGCCGAGGTGCCGGGCATCGTCCACAACGCGAGCCAGTCGGGCCAGACGCTGTTCGTGGAGCCCGAGGGGCTGGTGGGCATCGGCAACGACCTGGCCATCGCCCAGTCGGTGGCGCTGGAGGAGGAGCGCCGGGTGCTCCAGGAGCTCTCGGACGCCGTCGGCCGGGACTCCGCGCGCATCCTCGAGGGGGTCGACGCTGCGGCCGAGCTCGACGAGGCCGAGGCCGCGGCCCAGCTGGGGGCGGACCTCGACGCCTCCACCCCGGTCGTCGAGGACGCCGACGGACCGCTGGTGCTGCTCCAGCTCCGTCACCCCTTGCTGGTGCTCCGCGGCCGGGAGGTGGTGGCCAACGACGTCCGGATCTCCGAGGAGGTGCGGGCGCTGGTCGTCTCCGGCCCGAACGCCGGCGGCAAGACCGTCACCCTCACCGCGGTGGGCCTGTGCGCCGTCCTGCTCCGGGCCGGCCTGCAGATCCCCGCGGCGCCCGGCTCGCAGCTCCCGCTCTTCACCTCGGTGCACTCGGCGGTGGGCGATGCGCAGGACCTCGCCCAGGACCTGTCGACCTTCAGCGCGCATGTCCAGGAGCTGAAGCGCATCCTCGAGGGCACGGGGCCTGGCGCACTGGCGCTGATCGACGAGATCGCCGCCGACACCGACCCGCGCGAGGGCGCGGCGCTCGCCATCGCGGTGCTCGAGGAGCTC
Source organism: uncultured delta proteobacterium (assembly GCA_963776345.1). GTDB lineage: Bacteria > Myxococcota > Myxococcia > Myxococcales > Myxococcaceae > RPRB01. Next base: position 170,487 of record CAVZMH010000015.1, read on the forward strand.
ATCGGGCGCGGGGCCCGGGTGCTGGTCACCACCCACCTCGAGGAGCTGAAGGCGCTCACCCACGTGGACCGCCGGTTCCTGAACGCCCGGGTGGGGTTCGACAGCAAGCGCATGGCGCCGACGTACAAGCTCCAGCTCGGAGCGGCCGGGACGTCGTCCGCGCTCGACCTCGCCTCGCGCATGGGGCTCGCCCCCCACGTGGTCGACCGGGCGCGGGAGCTGGTGCGCAGCGCGGGAGGTCCCCTGGCCCAGGCGCTGGCGGCCGCGGAGGAGGAGCGGAGAGCCCTGTCCGGGGAGCTGGAGCGCGCACGGGCGGCCTCCACGGCCGCGGAGGCGAGCGCGCGAGCCCTGGCCGCCGAGCGGGCGGAGTTCGCCGAGCAGCGCCGGGCCGAGGAGTCCACGCACGCCGAGCGCCTCCGCACCGAGTCGGAGCGAGCGCTGGCCGAGGTGTCGGCCCTGCTCGCTGGCCTCCGGCAGCAGGTCTCGGTCGAGCGGGCGGAGGCGGCGCGCGCGGCCCTCGCGGCACAGGCCGAGGCCCTCCGGGCCCGTGCCGAGGCGCTCTCGCGGGAGAGCGGCCGGGCGACGCTCGCGCCGGTTCCGGAGACGCTCCGGGTGGGCGATGCGGTGCACCACGTCGGCCTCCGCCGGGACGTGACGGTGCTCGAGCTCGCGGGGGACGAGGTCCTCGTCTCCGCCGGGGCGCTCAAGATGCGGGTGCCGCGGGGCGAGCTGGCGGGCGCGCGGGAGGAACGACCGGCACGCCGGTTTCCCTCGAGCGACCGCGGCAAGGCCTCGCTCGCACGCGCCACCGAGGCCGCACCGGGCGCCCTGGAGGCCCCGGCGCTGCGGGTGGACGTGCGCGGCCTCCGGGCCGACGAGGCGGTGCGCGAGGTGGAGACCTTCCTCGACCAGGCGTTCCGCAACGGCGACCCCGGGGTGCTGGTGCTCCACGGACACGGGACGGGCGCGCTGAAGCAGGCCGTCCGCGACTACCTGGAGGAGTCACCCTACGTGCGGATGTACCGCCCCGGCGAGAGCCACGAGGGCGGCGACGGGGTGACGGTGGTAGGGCTCCGGGTCGACGAATGAGCCTCGCGCGCCCTCGCCACCTCGCCGCCTCGGCACTCGCGCTCGCCGGCTGCGGGTACACCGGGAAGTCCATCGACGCCCACGCCCACTTCGAGTCCGGTCCCGCGGCGGGGCGCATCCAGCCGAACGTCTCGGGCCGCCCGGACGTGCTGCTCGGGGACATGGACCGCGCGGGCGTGGATCGGGCGGTGCTCCTGGTGGTCCCGCCGAGCCCGGACCTCGCCGCGGTGCGCGAGCTGCACGACCGGGTGGCCGCCCTGCTCAGAGCGCATCCGGGGCGCTTCCTCGCCGTCGGCGCGGTACAGCCGTCGGACGGCGAGCCGGGGCTCCGGGAGCTGGAGCGGATCGCCGCGCTCGGCTACCGCGGGGTGAAGCTGTCTCCCTCGAAGCTGGAGCTCGAGACACGCCCGAGGTGCAGGCCTTCGTCGCCCGGGCCACCGCGCTCAAGCTCGTGGTCTACATCGAGGGGTGGTGGCCGGGAGCGGCGCACCAGACGGGGAAGCTCGCCCTCGCCTTCCCCCAGGGCCGCTTCGTGCTGACCCACATGGGCGGCATCCGGTTCGACGACGTGCTGGTGTTCCGGCTGCTCGAGCTGTACCCGTTCTACCCGCGAAACGTGTGGTTCGACCTGTCGGCGGTCGCGCCGCTGTTGTCGACTCTCCGTACGCGGCGCAGCTCCGCTTCGTCTGTCGTTCGGTGGGCACGGACCGGGTCCTCTTCGGGTCGGACTTCCCGCTCACCGGGCTCGACGCCGCGCTTCGCGCAGTCCGCCGGCTCGGGTTCACCCGCCAGGAGGAGCAGGCCATCCTCCACGACAACGCCGAGGCGCTCTTCCGCTGAGCCGTCCTGCCGCCGGACGAGGGGGATGGACGTCAGCGGCGGCGGTGCTGGTTCCGGCCGGATCCAGAGCCGCCCCGTCGAGCGCCACCAGACCCCCGCTGGCCTCGGCCCTCGTCGCGAGGCCCGTTCGGGGCCCGTCCGCCCGGAACCCGTCCGCCCTGCCCCGACCCGGCGCGGGAGCCGCTCTTGCGCTGCTGCCCGGCGAGGGCCCGGAGGCGGTCGAACCCGGGATGCGCCGCGCCGGACGGCTGCGGAGCGTCACCCGCGGACCGCTCCGCGGGTCGCGCTTCATGGGCCTCGTGGCGCTTGCCCTGCTGCCGGCCGGCCTGGGTCGACGGGCGTTCGGGGCTCCTCGGCCCGCCGGGGCGCTGCGCCTGGGCTCCGCGCCGCCTCTCCCCGGGCTGCCGCGGTCCCTGGACGTGCTGCCCGCGCCGCTCCTCACCGGCGCGCTTCGCGGGCTGCTCGCGGTGCTTCCGCTCGGGCTCCTCGGGGTGCTTCCGCTCGGGCTGCCCTCCTTGCCCGCCGCGCTTCCGCTCCGGCCGCTCGACCTCCACCCGCTCGGAGCCCCCGCGGTGGCGCGAGGGCCGCTCTCCGGCGAACGCCACCACGTCGAAGTCCATCTGCCGCCGCTGGACGTTCACTCCCGCCAGCCGCACGGTGAGCGCCTGGCCCACCTGCACCCGCCGCCCGGTGGGCCAGACCAGCGCCCCGACCACCAGCTTGTGGCCCGGCCCGAGGTCGTCGGCCCGGACCAGCCCCTCGACGTGCTCGGTGTCCAGCTCGACGAAGAGCCCGAAGTCGGTGATCGAGGCCACGGTGGCCGCGAACTCCTCGCCCACCCGGTCCTCCATCAGCAGGCACGCGTACAGCGCGTTCACCTCGCGCTCGCATTTCATCGCCGCCCGCTCGCGCTCGGAGCTGTGCCCGGCCATCCGCCGGAGCTCGTCCAGCTCCAGGTCCAGCTCGCCTCCGGGCCGCTGGCGGCGACCGCGCTCCCACTCCGCCCGGAGCAGCCGGTGCACCAGGAGATCAGGGTAACGGCGAATCGGCGAGGTGAAGTGCAGGTACTCCTCCGCGCCCAGGCCGTAGTGGCCCACCTGGTCCGGCGAGTACACCGCCTGCATCATCGACCGGAGCAGGAGCTGGTTGAGCGCGCGCTGGCCGGGATGCCCCACCAGCCCGCGCATGAAGAGGTTCAGCTCGCGGGAGGTGGGCTCGCCCTTGCCGGGCACGGCCAGGCCGTGGGCCCGCGCCAGCTCGCTGAACGCGGCCAGCTTGTCCGGATCGGGCTCGCCGTGGAACCGGTACACCGAGGGCAGCCCCCGCTCCTGGAAGTACGCCGCCACCGCCTCGTTGGCGGCGAGCATGCAGTCCTCGACGATGCGGTGGCTCTCCTTGCGCTCCCGCCGCACCATCCGCACCGGCCGGCCGGACTCGTCCAGCTGGGGACGGGTCTCCGGGAGGTCGAAGTCGATCGCCCCCCGCTGCTCGCGCACCGTGCGGAGGGTGCGCCCGAGCCGCTGCAGCCGCTCGAACAGCGGCCGGAAGCGGTCGCGGTCCGGCACCGGCTCCCCGTCCAGCACCCGCTGCACCTCCTCGTAGGTGCAGCGCGCCGCGCTCCGCATCACCGCGGGGTAGATCTCGGTCCCGGTCCGGCGGCCCTCGCGGTCGAAGGCCATCTCCGCCACCAGGCAGAGCCGGTCCTCGTCGGGACGGAGCGAGCAGATGCCGTTGGACAGGCGCTCGGGGAGCATGGGTAGCACCCGCTCCGGCAGGTAGACCGAGGTACCGCGGCGGAGGGCCTCGGTGTCCAGCGCCGAGCCGGGCCGGACATAGTGGCTCACGTCGGCGATGGCCACCCACAGCCGGGTCGCTCCCCCGGGCTGATCCTCGGCGTAGACCGCGTCGTCGAAGTCCCGGGCGTCCACCCCGTCGATGGTCACCAGCGACAGAGCGCGGAGATCCCGGCGCCCCCCCTCGTGCAGCTCGGTCGCCGGCACGTGCAGTGGCACCCGGTCCGCGTGGTCCATCACCTCGGGCGGGAACGCCTCGGAGAAGCCCTGGCCGAAGACGATGGCCAGCACATCCTGCGACGGGTCTCCGGGACGGCCGAGCGAACCGGTCACCTCGCCGACCAGACCGCCCGGCGGCAGGAGATCCGCCCCCACGCCCAGCCGCACCGTCACCACGTCGCCGTCACGGGCCAGCTGGGTCCGCGGCACGCGCACCGGCCCGGGCAGCGAGGGATCGTTCGGACGGACCAGCGCCTCGTTCCCGCCGCGCTCGACGTACGTCCCCACCAGCGCCTCGCGCTGCCGGCCGATGACCCCGACGATGCGCCCCTCGGAGCGCCCGCGCGCCGTGACCAGCTCCACCTTCACCCGGTCGCCGTCCAGGGCGCGCCGCGCCTCGTGCGGCGGGACGAAGATGTCCTCCTCGGCGCCCACGTCCACGAAGCCGAAGCCGTCGCGGTGCACGCTGAGCGTGCCCTCGAGCGGCTGTCGCCCGCGTGCGGCAGGCCCGGGGCGCTGACCCTCGCGGGCCGCGGGGCGACGGCCGGGAATCGAGAACCGCTCGCCGGACCGCTCCACGCGGCCCTCCTTCACCAGCGCCCGCATCAGCCGCTTCACCTCGGTGCGCTGCCCTCCGTGCACGCCGGAGGCGCGGAGCAGCTCCGCCACTCCCAGCGGCTGGGCGGCCTTCTCCAGGGTCCTGAGGAGGACCGAGCTGTCGACCCGAGCTGTCATGAGAAACACTCCCCGGCGCCGGCGTTCAGGCGCGGACCGCGACGGTCAGCCGCTGCGTCTTCGACACCTGGGCCGGGGCGAACACCTTGGCCAGGAAGAAGTCCACTTCGTACTGGCCGGGATTCCGCGGGGTGAAGAAGAACTCGCGCGTGCCCGCCCCGCTCGCCGCGGCGATGAAGTTCGCCTCGCGCAGGCCGATCCGCTTGGCCACCGTGGGCTCGACCGCCCAGGTGTACCCGGCGCGCTCCGGGATGCGGACCGCGAGCCCCTGGCCGATGCGGATCTCCAGCGGCACGCCCTCGTCCGGGACGCCCTCCAGCTCCAGCATCTCGAGCGCATCGCGCGACATGCTGCGCACGTCCGCCGGACGGAGCTCGGCGTTCTCCACCTCGATGGTGCCGCCCCAGCCGGACTCCTTGTGCACCACCCCGGTGACCTGGACCGGCTGGCCCATGTTCCTCCGGAAGCTCCTGGCCATCTTCCCGCCGAGGCGGAAGGTGACCTGCTGCCGCGTCCCGGCGTTGGAGACGACGAGGATGAAATCCTCGCCCGACATCTCCAGCGCCCCCCGGACGCTGGCGAAGCCGCGCATCCCGGCGCCCATGCCCGCGCTGCCGATCTGCTCCACCTCTCCGGGCGAGAGGTAGCGGAGCTTCTCCGCCTGCGGCGCCTCGGTGGGCTCGGCGTCGGCCTTCTTCGCCGCGTACTTCCGGACGTCGATGGTGCCGCCGTAGTTGTGCGTCTTCTTGATCAGCCCGGTCACGCTGACCTTGTGGTCCACGTAGGCCGGCAGCACCTCCTGGTCCGGACCCTGGAGCAGGAAGACCAGCTCGCGCTTGTCCCGGCCGACGACGTGCAGGTACGGCAGGCCGTCCTTGACCACCAGCCGCCCCTTGAGGCTGCCCTCGCCCGCGACGCCGCGACCGGCGGTGGCGGTGAGGATCTGCTCCAGCTCGCGCTTGGTGAGCGGCTCGCCGACGGGCGGCAGCTTGGTGGCGCGCGGGCGCGGCTTCTCTGGCGCGCGCAGCGTGACCGGCGCGCGCAGGGTCACCGGCGCGCGCAGGGTGACCGGCGCGGAGGTGGGCTTCGCCGCCGGACGTGCAGCGGGCTTCGTCGCGCTCTTGCTGGGCTTGGGGGACGCCGCCTTCGAGGGGGTCTTGGCCGCCGACTTCACCAGCTTGGCAGCGGCCTTGGCGACCTTGGCCGATGCCTTCTTCAGGAGCCCCAGGCGGGCCTCGTTCTTTCGTGAGCCGGGCTTTGCCGCGCCGGACTTCGTCTTGGGCTTGGGCTTCGCCACGTGGATTCTCGGGGGCAGATAACGCCCGGGGTTGGCGCTGTCAACCGTAAACCCTCTGAAGAATTGAGAATTCAGTGCCGTCGCGCTACGGAGGGGCGATGGCCGAGCTGCCCCCGCTCCCCGCCCCGGAAGCCCAGGACCGGATCCTCCACGACCTCGTGCCGCTCCCGGAGGTGTGGGTGGCCCTCGAGGAGGCGCTCGGCTTCGGGCTGACCTCCGAGGTGCGCGCCCGCCGGACGCAGCCGCCCTGGGACAACTCGGCCATGGACGGCTACGCGGTGCGGAGCGCCGATGCGGGCCACACGCCGGTGACGCTGACCGTCGTCGGGGTGGTGCACGCGGGAGACCAGCCGACCCAGTCCGTCGGCGCTGGCGAGGCGGTCCGGATCATGACCGGCGCGCCGATGCCGCCCGGGGCGGACGCGGTCGTCATGCAGGAGCGCACCCGCGCCATCCCGGGCGAGGGGCTGGGCCGGGTCGAGCTCCAGGAGCCAGTCGCCGTGCGCCAGAACGTGCGCGACGCGGGCGAGGATGCGCGCGCGGGGGAGGTGCTGCTCCCGGCAGGCACGGTGCTCGGCATCCCGGAGCTGGCGCTGCTCTCGAGCCAGGGGATGACCTCGGTCCGCGTGCCCCGGCGGCCTCGGGTGGCCATCGTCGCGACGGGGGACGAGCTCTGCCGGCCCGACGAGGAGCCGGAGGGGCGGATCGTCGACACCAACTCGGTCGCGATCGCCCTCGCGGTGCGGCGCGCCGGCGGCATCGCGCAGGTCTTCGGCATCGCGCGCGACCGGCCCGAGGAGGTGGAGCAGCTGATCCGCCAGGGCCTCGACCACGACGTCGTCCTCACCTCGGCCGGCGCGTCGGTCGGCGAGCACGACCACGTGCGGCCCGCGCTCGAGCGGCTGGGCGTGGCGATGGACTTCTGGCGAGTCGCCATCCGTCCCGGCAAGCCCCTCGCGTTCGGCCGGCGCGGGGCGACGCGGGTCTTCGCCCTTCCCGGCAACCCGACCTCGTCCCTGGTGACCTTCGAGCTCTTCGTCCGGCCCGCCCTCCTCCGCCTCGTCGGACGTCAGGCCCCCCTCCCCGTCCCGGTGCAGGCCCGGAGTGGGGTGGACCTCAAGAAGAACAAGGGGTTGGCTCACTTCATCCGGGTCGTTCTGAGCTGGCGAGACGGCGAGCCCTGGGCCGACCCGCTCCCGACCCAGACCTCAGGCGCGGTCCGCTCGGCGGTCTCGGCGACACATCTGCTGCACTTTCCAATGGATGCGATGAGTGTCCGGCGGGGTGACCCCGTCGAACTGCTCCCAGTGGGGTGGGGACCCTAGCAACCATGGCCCCCGCCGAGCATCCAATGGCATAGAAACGGATCCAGTTCGGGAGTCGCGAGCACGTCGACCATGTCCAAACTCTCTCCCCAGCCCCTGACCCGGCGCACCCACGTGGTGGAGCTGTACTCGGAAGCACCGCTCCCCACGGCCCGCGGGACCTTCCGCGTGGTGGTGTTCCGCGACCGACGCAACCAGAACGAGCACGTGGCGATGGTGATGGGCGAGGTGTTCGGCCAGGAGGGCGTGCCGGTCCGCGTTCACTCCGAGTGTCTGACCAGCGAGGTGCTGGGCAGCCTCAAGTGTGACTGCCGTCAACAGCTGGACCGCGCGCTCGATCTGGTATCGGCCCGCGGCCGCGGGCTGGTGCTCTACCTCCGCCAGGAGGGCCGGGGCATCGGCCTGGGCAACAAGATCAAGGCCTATGCGCTCCAGGCGCGTGGGCTGGACACCTACGAGGCCAACCGCCAGCTCGGGTTCCCGGACGACCTCCGGACCTATGACGTGGCGGCGGACATGCTCCGCCTCCTCGGGGTCCGCAGTGTCGACCTGATCACCAACAATCCTCTGAAGATCGCTGGTCTGGTGGAGGAGGGAATCCCGGTCCGGGGTCGAATCCCCTCCCCCGCTGCGCACAATCCGCATAACGTCGACTACTTGCGCACCAAGCGCGAGCGCACGGGACACCTGATTGAGCTCTTCGGGGAGGACGCGGCGAAAGCCGGCTGACGCACGCACCCCTGACCGGTTCGAGGTCACGTTCTGGGGCGTGCGCGGCTCGGTCCCCGCGCCTGGAGCGGCGACCAGCCGGTACGGCGGCAACACCCCCTGCGTCGAGGTCCGCGCCGGCGAGCGGCGGATCATCCTCGACGCCGGCTCGGGCATCCGGGCGCTCGGCGAGCGGCTCCGGGACGGGGGCGGCACGGTCGAGGCCGACGTGCTGCTCTCGCACTACCACTACGACCACCTGCAGGGCCTGCCGTTCTTCGCCCCGCTGGCGGAGACGAGAAACCGGTTCACCTTTCACGGCCCGCGGCGCGAGGGCCGCAGCGTGCAGGACGCGCTCGAGGGCCAGATGGTTCCCCCGTACTTCCCGGTGACGCTGGACCAGGTCGCCCGGGCCACGGTGGAGTTCCGGACCATCGAGCCCGGCGAGCCCTTCACCATCGGCCCGGTGCGGATCACCTCGGCGGAGCTGGACCACCCGGGCGGCAATCTCGGCTACCGGCTCGAGTACGGCGGGCGCTCGCTGGTCTACGCGACGGACGTGGAGCACACCGACACGCCGGCCGAGGCGCTGGTCGAGCTCGCCCGCGGCGCGAACCTCCTGCTGCACGACGCGATGTACACCGGGCCCGAGTACGAGGCCCGCAGGGGCTGGGGCCACAGCACCTGGAACGGCGCGTTGGCGACGGCGAAGGCAGCGCGGGTGAAACGGCTGGTGCTCTTCCACCACGACCCGGAGCGCGACGATCGGGCACTCGACGCGCTGGCCTGGCGGGCCCGGAGCAGCTTCCCGCGCACAACCGCGGCGCGTGAGCGGCAGACCATCCGGATCCCCCTCAAGTGAGCGGCGAGCTCGGACCCCTTTGCCGCTCGAGGACGGTTCGAGCTCAGCGCGACTGAGCCCGTCGGATCTGCTGCTTCAGCGCCACGCAGCGCTTCCGGCGTGCGCGATGGCCCGTCGAACGGCTCGGCGAAGTCCTCCGAAGGGCAGTCGCCGGGCGGCTTCCTCGGGCACGACCCACTCGACCGCATCGTGCTCGGGTCCGGAGCGGACCTCGAGTCCGGTGGGCCAATCCACCGCGAAGGCCTCCTCCTCGACCAGCGCCGGCGGAAGCGCGTCGCCGAACGCGAAGCTGTGCCGGTAGGAGAGCGAGCGCACCGGAAGCACCGCTCCCGTCTCCTCCTCCAGCTCACGCCGCGCGGACTCCTCGGCCGACTCGCCGGGCATGCGCCGGCCGGTCACCGGCTGCCAGAAGCCTCCCCGCTCGGGGATCCGGCGCAGGAGAAGAACCTCCGGTCCGCCGGCGACCCGGCGCACGGCGGTGACCGAGATGGTGTGCATCCGCGCGTCCTCGAACTGGACGTCCGCCTCGAGCACCGCTCCGAACGCTCGCGCGAGCGACTCCTCGACCGCGGCGACGTCCACCGGGCGCCCGAGCTCGCGCTCCATCGAGGTCACGCCCGCCTCGCGGATGCCGCACGGGACGATGAGCTGGAAGTCCTCGAGCGCGGCGTTCACGTTCAGCGCGAAGCCGTGGGTGGTGATCCACCGCGCGATGTGCACGCCGACCGCGCCAATCTTCCGCGCGTCCCCGGCCGCCTCCGACCCGAGCCACACGCCCGGCCAGCGACCGATCCGGCCCGCCTCGATGCCGTGCTCGGCCAGGGCGCGGATCATCCCCTCCTCCACGCTCCGCACGTGCCGCCGGACGTCCTTCCGGTCCGGGGCGAGGTCGAGGATGGGGTAGCCGACGATCTGCCCCGGGCCGTGGTAGGTCACCTCGCCGCCGCGGTCGGTCTCGTGGATCTCGACTCCGCGCACCTCCAGCACCTCCGGGCTCGCCAGCACGTCCGCCCGGCTCGCCCCGCGGCCGAGCGTCAGGACCGGAGGATGCTCGAGCAGGAGCAGCACGTCCCCGACCTTCCCCTCCTTGCGCGCGCGGGCGAAGAGCGCCTGGAGCTGGAGCCCGTCCTCGTACTCCACCCGGCCCAGCCGGTGGACGGTCAGCGTCCGGCCGCTCATCGCGACGCCCACCAGCGGAGCAGGAGCGCGTGCAGCGCGTGGGCCGCGCGCGCCGAGCGCACCGCCAGACGGAGCGCCTCCTCCAGCGCATCGGCCGGCGCGGGAGAGCCGTCCGGCGCTCGCCAGCGCTCGGCGAGCAGCCGCAGCTCGTCCCCACCGGGCGCGCGGAAGCACTCCAGCGTGAGCCCGTCGAGCACCGGCCCGGGAAGCCAGCTGCCGGCGAGGGACTCGACCTGCTCCGGAGCGTGCACCCGCCTCCCGCCGACCTCCTGCTCCGGTTCCGGCAACGTGGCGTCCAGCGCCAGCACCACCGCCCGGCTGCGCAGCATCCGCGCCAGCTGCCTCCGCGCCGCGGGCTCGAGCCGGTCCACGTCGTCGACCAGGACCGCCCCGGACTCGGGCAGCGGCTCCGTGCCGTCCCAGGCCGTTCCCAGCCCGCGCGAGGCCCAGGTCTGGAGCCAGGTGCTCTTCCCGCTTCCCGCCGCGCCCACCAGCAGCACCCGCGCATGCCCGGCGGCCAGCGCCGCCTCGATGCGCGTCACCGCCTCGAGCTGCGTCGGCAGCACCGCGGGTCCGGCCTCCGCAGCCCGGGCCCGCGCCGCCGGAGGCTCGCCCGGGTCCCCCGCGCCCGCGCGCCTCTTTCTCCGCCGAGACCGGAGTCGTCGAGGAGGTCCGGGGCGAGGCTCGACACCCACCGGCGGCGATCCGCTCGCCGGAGCCCCGGGCAGCAGCGACGCCGCGAGCTCCACGCAGGCCCGGCACACGTAGGCATGCGCCGGCCCGGCCACCAGCGCCCCCACCTCGCGCGACGGGCGGCAGCAGAAGCTGCACCAGGCCTCGAGCGCCGGGTCGGCCAGCGTCGGGGTGCGCTCGACGAGCGGGCGGTCCGCTCCTGGCAGCGTGTCGAGCTCGGCCAGCTCCGAGCGGCCGTTCACGGCGTGTCTCCCCGCGGGAGGCTCCTCCACCCCGCGCGCACCCGCCCGCGCCGCCAGGCCCAGCCGGTCCACGTGACGCCGCATCTGCGCCGCACGCGTCGTCTGTCCCGTCGCCTCGTACAGACGCGCCGCCTGCTCCAGCAGCGCGCCGGCCCGGGCGAGGTCTCCTTCTCGCTCCGCCGCCTGCGCCGACTGCAGCAGCTCCCGCGGGTTCACGCCATCTCGAGCAGGAGCGAATCGGGCTGCTCGAGCAGCTGCACCAGCGCTCCGGTCGCCTCTGCCGCCACCAGCCCGTCGATCACCCGGTGGTCGAAGGACAGAGCGACGTTCATCATCTCGCGGACGACGATCTGGTCGTCGTCGGTCACCACCGGCCGCTTGCGGATCCGGTGCAGCCCGAGGATCGCCACCTCGGGGTAGTTGATGATCGGCAGGGCGAAGAGCCCGCCGTTGGTGCCGAGCGAGGTGATGGTGAACGTGCCCCCGCTCAGCTCGTCCATCTTCAGCTTCTTCTCCCGGGCGGCCGCCGCGAGCCGGGAGATCTCCTCGGCCAGCTGCCGCACCGTGAGCCGGTCAACGTCCTTCACCACCGGGACGGTGAGCCCCTCGTCGGTCGCCGCGGCGATCCCGAAGTTGAACGCCCCGCGCTGCACCAGCTCCTGCGCCGCGTCGTCGAAGTTGGCGTTCAACGCCGGGTACCTCCGGAACACCGCGACCAGCGCCTTGCAGACGAAGGGAAGGAAGCTGACCTTGAGGCCGTCGCCGGACTCGGCGAGCGATGCATTCAGTCGCTTGCGGAGCGAGACCAGCTCGGTCATGTCCAGCTCTTCCACGAACAGCGAGTGCGGGGCGGTGAACTTGCTCCGCACCATCTTCTCCGCGATCTTCTTCCGCAGCCCGCGGATGGGGATTCGCTGATCGGCGCCCGCCGAGGGCAGCGGGACCAGCTTCGCCCGGGGCGGCTGCACCGGTTCGGGCGCCCGACCGATGTCCAGCGCCGCCTGCACGTCCACCTTGAGCACCCTGCCCTGCGGCCCGGTCCCGGAGATCGCCGCCAGGTCCAGCCCGTGCTCGCGGGCCATCCGGCGGGTCACCGGCGTGGCGAGGACCTTGCCGGTGGACTCGACGGCGCGGGCGGCGGGAGCGGCGCTCGAGGCGGCCGGAGCGGAGCTCGCCGCGTGCGCAGGCGCCGCGGCGGCGGGGGCAGAGCCGGACACCTCCATGGTCAGGAGGAGGTGGTGCACCTTGGCGATCTCCCCCTCCTTGCCGTGCAGGGAGACGACCTTCCCCGCGCGGGGGGCCGGGACGGTGACTGTCGCCTTGTCGGTCATCAGCTCGACGACGCCCTGGTCCTCCTCGACCGGGTCACCGGGCTTCACCAGCCATTTGACGATCTCACCCTCGACGACGCCTTCCCCGAGATCCGGAAGCTTGAACTCGAACGTGGCCACGGCGTTGTCAACTCCTCGCAGGGCTCAGGCGTGCCGGCCCCGCTCCATGAGACCCTTCATGAAGAACTCGGCCGCGCGGTAGCTGCTGCGGACCAGGGGACCCGAGGCGACGTACAGGAAACCCATCTCCTCCGCCACCTGCCGGTACCGGGCGAAGTCCGCCGGTGGAACGAAGCGCGCCACCCGGAGGTGGAACTGCGACGGCTGGAGGTACTGGCCCAGCGTCAGCACGTCGACCCCCGCCTCGCGCAGGTCCCCGAACGTCTGGAACAGCTCCTGGTCGGTCTCGCCCAGCCCGACCATGATCGAGCTCTTGGTGTAGAGCCGCTCCGGCCGGTCCTTGAGATAGCGCAGAACGCGCAGGCTCTGGCGGTAGCCGGCGCGCCGGTCGCGGACGGTGGGCGTGAGCCGCTCCACGGTCTCGATGTTGTGCGCGATGACGTGCGGGCGCGCCTCGGCGACGGTGGCCAGGTCCCGCTCCACGCCCTTGAAGTCCGGGATGAGCACCTCGACCGTGGTCTTCGGGCTCTCGCGGCGGAGCGCGGTGATGGCCGCCGCGAAGTGGCTCGCCCCGCCGTCCGGCCGGTCGTCGCGGTTGACGCTGGTCACCACGATGTACTCGAGCGAGAGCGCGCGGACGGCCGACGCTAGATTTTCGGGCTCCTGCCGGTCGAGCGGCGGCGGCGCGCCCACCTTCACGTGACAGAACCGGCAGGCCCGGGTGCAGACCTCGCCCATCAGCATGACGGTCGCGGTGCCCCCACCCCAGCACTCGGCGATGTTGGGGCAGCGCGCCTCCTCGCAGACCGTGGCCAGGCCCGTCTTCCGGACGATCTGCTTGACCCGCTCGTACTCCTCCCCGTGCGGCATCCGCACCTTCAGCCACTCGGGCTTCCGGGTGCTCTCGGCGAGCTGTGGCAGCGCGAAGCGGTCGGGCGTGGCCATGGAGACCGTCCCCGGATTAACGGCCGGGCCGGGTGGGGGTCAAGAAACCACCTCCGTCAGACGTGGATCGGCGTCCCGAGGGTCATCTCCGCCCCCTCCTTCATGATCTCCGAGAGGGTCGGGTGGGCATGCATGGTCCGGCCCAACTCCTCGGTGGTGGTCTCCAGCCGGAGCGCGATGCAGGCCTCGGCCAGGAGCTCGGTGGCGTGCGGGCCGACCATGTGGACCCCGAGGACCTCGTCGTACTTCTTCTCGCTCACCATCTTGATCATCCCGAAGCCCTCCTCGGAGATCTTGGCCTTGGTGATGGCGCTGAAGGGGAAGATGCCGATCTTCACGTCGTAGCCGCGCTCGCGGGCCTTCTTCTCGCTCAGGCCCACCGTGGCCACCTCGGGGTAGCAGTAGGTCGCGGACGGGGTGAGGTCGTAGTTGATGGGGTGCACTTCCTTCCCGGCGATGTGCTCCACCGCCAGGACGCCCTCGGCCGAGGCCACGTGCGCCAGCATCGGCCCGGGGATGACGTCGCCGATGGCGTAAACGTTGGGCTCGGTGGTCCGCATGAAGTCGTCCACCGGGATGAAGCCCTTGTCCAGCTTGATGCTGGTCTTCTCCAGGCCCACGTCCTCGGTGACCGGCGCCCGGCCCACCGCGGAGAGGAGGATCTGCGCCTCGATGGTCTTCGGACCGGACGGCGTCTGCATCGTCACCTTCACGCCCTTGCCGCCCGGCTCGACCTTCTCCACCCGGGCGGAGAGCTCGAGGCCGATCTTTCGCCGCTTGAACGCCTTCTCCAGCTCCTTGCTCGCGTCCTCGTCCTCGATCGGGAGGAGGTGGGGCATGTACTCGACCAGCGTGGTCTCGCTGCCCACGTGGTTGAAGATCGAGGCGAACTCGCAGCCCACCGCGCCCGCGCCGAGGACGATGATGCTCTTGGGGATCTCGGCGAGCTCGAGGATGGAGTCGGAGTTGTAGACCAGCTTGTGGTCCACCTTGACGCTGGGGAGGGACTTGGGGACCGACCCGGTGGCGATGACGATGTTCTTCGTCTCCAGCACCTGCTTGCCGCCGCCCTCGTTGAGGGTGACCTCCACCTTGCCCTTCCCGACGATCCGGCCCTGGCCCTTCACCACCTGGACCTTGTTCTTCTTCATCAGGAACTCGACGCCGTTGGCGCCGCTGGTGACGACCTTGGTCTTGTGCTTCATCGCCTCGGTCCAGTTGATGACCGGCGACTTGAGGTCGATGCCGAACTTGCTCGCCTCCTGGATGTGCGCCCACAGCTCGGCGGTCCAGAGCAGCGCCTTGGTGGGGATGCACCCGCGGTGAAGGCAGGTGCCACCCAGCCGCTTGTCCCGCTCGACGATGGCCGTCTTCAGGCCCAGCTGCCCGGCGCGGATCGCGGCCACGTACCCCCCGGGTCCCGAGCCGATGATCACCACGTCCAGAATGTCAGCCACGGTGGTCCATCCTCCTTGCACCCGATGGGTGCGCGGCGGCATTAACCCTCCGTTTCCACCCGATCAAGCACAGACCGTCATGGCGCCGATGCGGCCACTGCTCACTACCCCCACCACGCGATCCGGCGGCCCTCGCCGCTTCCCGCTCCGCACGCTGTTATTGATGGTGCTGGCCCTGGTGGCCTTCGCCCGGCTGTGGTGGATCACCCACCGGAGCCGGCCCGCTCCCCCGGCGGTGACCACTCCCCGGCAGCCGCACGCCCCCATTCCCGTCCGTCCCCTACCGCTACCGCCCGCGGAGCCGCGCTGATGGAAGCGCTGATCGTCGGCGCGGGCGTCGTCGGGTGCGCGGTCGCCTGGAGGCTCCAGCAGGCCGGCGTCCGGTGCACGGTGCTGGAGCGGAGCATCCCCGGCGCCGAGGCCTCCAGCGCCGCCGGAGGCATCCTCGCCCCGCAGGCGGAGGCCGACGGGCCGGGGGCCTTCCTGGACCTGTGCCTGGCGAGCCGCGCGCTCTACCCGGACTTCGCCCGCGAGCTCCGGGACGCCAGCGACGTCGACGTCGGCTTCCGCCCCTGTGGCGTCCTCGAGGTCACCTTCGACGACGCAGGCACCGCCGCCATGCAGCGGCGGATCGAGTGGCAGCGCGCGCGAGGACTCGAGGCGGAGTGGCTGGAGGGGGGCGCGGCGCGTGCGCTCGAGCCCGAGCTCTCGCCCGAGGCCCACGGCTCGGCGCGCTTTCCCGGCGACGCGGTGGTGGACAACCGGCTCCTGGTCTCGGCGCTCACCATCGCCGCGGCGCGCGCCGGCTCGCGCTTCGTCACCACCCAGGTGCACGGCCTCGTCGAGCGCGGCGGCCGCGTGGCGGGCGTCTCCACGGACCAGGGCGAGCTCCGGGGCGACGCGGTGGTGGTGGCCGCCGGAGCGTGGACCGCGCTGGTCCCGGGCGCGCTCGCCTCTCCCGTGGCGGTACGGCCGGCGCGCGGTCAGATGGTGATGGTGCGCACCCGGGTGCCGTTCTGCCGACATGTGGTGTTCGGGGCGCACGGGTACGTGGTGCCGCGCGTCGACGGGCGTCTCCTCCTGGGAAGCACCCTCGAATTCTCCGGCTTCGAGAAGCAGGTCACGGTGGCAGGCCTGTCCTCGGTTCTGGGTGTGGGACTGCGACTGTTTCCGGGGCTTGCCGGGGCACCCGTGGTAGAAACGTGGGCCGGGTTCCGGCCGCATACGCCGGATGGGTTGCCAGTGCTGGGGCCGGCGCCGCTGCCGGGCCTGTTCCTCGCCAGCGGACATTTCCGTAACGGCATTCTCCTGACGCCGATCACCGCCACCGTGCTCACCGAGACGATCCTGGGAAGACCGCTCTCCATCGATCTGACCCCGTTCCGGGTCGACCGGAAGGCGCTTACACTGTGACATCCGTGAACGCGTTCGTGGGAGGCCCCGAGGGGGTCGACGGCGCCCCGTGGCAGTGTCGAGAGGCGGAACCGTAGGATGCAACTCGTGGACAACCTGGCTGCGCCGACCCGCATCCTGATCGTCGACGATGATGCCTCCGTCCGCGATGTGATCTCCGTGCTCCTCCAGGAGGAAGGGTACGACTGCCGCACCGCCAGCTCGGCGGAGGCGGCGCTGGACGTGGCCGCCGCCGAGGCGCCGCCGCTGGTGATCAGCGACATGAAGATGCCGGGGCGCGACGGCATCTGGCTGCTGGAGGCGTTCCGCGAGCGGTACCCCGAGACCGCGGTGATCATGCTCACCGGCTACGGCGACACCGAGGCCGCGGTGGATTGCCTGCGGCGCGGCGCGGTGGACTACCTGCTCAAGCCGCCCAAGCTGACCGACCTCATCCGCGCCATCGAGCGCGCGCTGGCCAAGCGGCGCATCGAGCTGGCCCGCAAGCGGTACCAGAAGAAGCTGGAGCGCAAGGTGCGCGACCGCACCGGCGAGCTGCGGACCGCGCTGCGGAACATCCAGGGCACCTACCAGACCACGCTCCTGGCGCTGGTCCGGGCGCTGGACGCGCGCGAGCACGAGACCAGCGACCACAGTCAGCGGGTAGTGAAGTACACCGAGGTCATCGCCGAGCGGCTGGGCCTGCGCGGCCCGGAGCTCGAGGAGATCGGCCGCGGCGCGCTGCTCCACGACATCGGGAAGATCGGCGTGCCCGACGCGGTGCTGCTCAAGCCGGCGAAGCTGACGCCGGAAGAGTGGAAGGAGATGCGGCGGCATCCGGAAATCGGCTACGACATGATCCGGAGCATCGAATTCCTCAACACCCCGGCGGCGATCGTGCTCAGCCACCAGGAGCGCTTCGACGGGAAGGGGTATCCGCGCTGCCTCCGCGGCGAGGAGATCCACATCGGCGCGCGGATCTTCGCCGTGGCCGACACGCTCGATGCGATGACCTCGGACCGGCCGTACCGGCGCGGGACGACCTTCGAGAACGCGGTGGCCGAGGTCCAGCGCTGCGCGGGCTCCCAGTTCGATCCCGAGGTGGTCCGGGCCTTCCTGGACATCGGGGTGAAGAACCTCCGGCGGATCAAGGAAGACATGGCCGCCGCCAAGGCGCGTGAGGCCGGGCAGGTCGAGCAGGACGCCCGCGACGCCGAAGAAGCGCTCGATCGCGCGCTGAACGACTCGGTCGACGCCGACGTCGCCGCGCGCATCGCGCAGGGACAGCGCTAGGTCAGGGCGGCCGCAGTCGAGGTCCAGGTCAGCGTGTCGTCAGGCGGGCGATCGTCGGCGAGGTCAGGGCGGCCGCGCCTACAGGTTTCCAGTCGGCGCTCAGCGGTAGATCTCCCCGCCCTCGCGCCGGAACTCCTCCGCCTTCTCCGCCATCCCCTGCTCCACCTCCGCCGCCCGGACCTCCTGGGTGAGCTGCATGGAGCAGAAGTGCGGGCCGCACATCGAGCAGAAGTGGGCCACCTTGGCGCCCTCGGCGGGGAGCGTCGCGTCGTGGAACTCGCGGGCCTTCTCCGGGTCCAGCGAGAGGTTGAACTGGTCCTGCCACCGGAACTCGAACCGCGCCCTGGACAGCGCGTCGTCCCGGGCCTGCGCCCCCGGATGCCCCTTGGCCAGGTCCGCGGCGTGCGCGGCGAGCTTGTAGGTCACCACGCCCTGGCGCACGTCCTCGCGGTCCGGCAGCCCGAGGTGCTCCTTCGGGGTCACGTAGCAGAGCATCGCCGTGCCGAACCAGCCGATCATCGCCGCGCCGATGCCGCTGGTGATGTGGTCGTACCCGGGGGCGATGTCCGTGGTCAGAGGCCCGAGCGTGTAGAACGGCGCCTCGTGGCAGACCTCGAGCTGCCTGGTCATGTTCTCCCGGATGAGGTGCATCGGGACGTGACCGGGGCCCTCGATCATCACCTGGACGTCCTGCGCCCAGGCCTTCTTGGTCAGCTCGCCCAGCGTCTCCAGCTCGCCGAACTGCGCCGCGTCGTTGGCGTCGGCGATCGACCCCGGCCGCAGCCCGTCCCCGAGGCTGAAGCTCACGTCGTACGCCTTCATGATCTCGCAGATCTCGTCGAAGTGCGTGTAGAGGAAGTTCTCCTGGTGGTGGGCGAGGCACCACTTGGCGAGGATGCTCCCGCCGCGGCTGACGATGCCCGTCACCCGCTTCGCGGTGAGCGGCACGTACCGGAGCCGCACGCCGGCGTGGACCGTGAAGTAGTCCACGCCCTGCTCCGCCTGCTCCACCAGCGTGTCCCGGTACACCTCCCAGGTCAGCTCCTCGGGCTTGCCGCCCACCTTCTCCAGCGCCTGGTAGATGGGCACCGTCCCGATGGGCACCGGGCTGTTGCGGAGGATCCACGACCGGGTCTCGTGGATGTTCGGCCCGGTCGACAGGTCCATCACCGTGTCCGCGCCCCAGCGAATGGACCACACCATCTTCTCCACCTCCTCCTCGATGGACGAGGTGACGGCGGAGTTCCCGATGTTGGCGTTCACCTTCACCAGGAAGTTCCGGCCGATGATCATCGGCTCGAGCTCCGGGTGGTTCACGTTGGCGGGGATGATGGCCCGGCCCCGGGCCACCTCGTCCCGGACGAACTCCGGCGTCACGGTCGGCGGGAGGCTCGCCCCGAACGACTGGCCGCGGTGGTGACCTTCGGCCGCCTGCTCCGCGGCGAGATTTTCCCGGAGGGCCACTGCCTCCATCTCGGGCGTCACGATGCCCTTCCGGGCCGCGTGCAGCTGGGTGACGTTCCCCCCGCGCCGGGCGACCCGCGGTGGCCGCACCCGCGCCATCCGGAGCGCCTGGAGCCGGGGGTCCGCCTCGCGGGCCCGCCCGTATGCCGAGGTGACGTCCGGGAGCGTCTCCAGCGCCGGGTCCCGGTCGAGCCAGGTGCGGACCGGCTCCAGCCCCCGCCGCAGGTCGATGCGGGCCTCCGGGTCGGTGTACGGCCCGCTGGTGTCGTAGACCTGGACCGGCGCGTTGGGCGTCTCCACCCAGCCCGACCCCTGGTGGAGCCGCGTGGGCGAGAGGGCGATCTCCCGCACCGGCACCCGGACCTCGGGATGGAGCGTGCCCGTCCGGTACACCTTCCTCGATGCGGGCAGCGGCCCCCGGGTGATGCCCTCCAGCCGCTCGCCGCTCACGCTCAGCTTCGTCCGTCCGCTCATGACACTCCCACCAGGGGCGGAGGACGGGGCCCTCGGGGCTCCGATCGCTGCTTCCCTCCGCCGGCATCACCCGGTTCAGGTTCCGAGGGTCCGGCCACCGGCCGTCTCAGCCGAGCCCGGGCAGCGGGCGCGGCACCCCTAGCAGCGACGGCGAAGGACACTACACGAGCCGGGCGCCGCCGGGGGACCGCGGCGCGCGACGCCGTTCGATGCGCGACGGCGCTCGCGTCCGTCCTTCCATGCCCACCCCGGTCCGCTTCGTCCTCGTCCACCCGCGCACGCCGGAGAACCTGGGCGCCGCCCGGGCGCTGAAGAACTTCGGCCAGCAGGAGTGGACCTGGGTTCGCCCTCCGTGTGCCATGCCCTCTCCCGCATCCCAACGGACGCCCGCCAGCCGTCGCTCAACCTGGCCCAGGCCATCTGCGTCTACGCCTTCGCGCTCTCTCGCGGACCGCCCCGGCGCGTCGGGTCCGGGCCCCGGCCGAGCACCGACGCCGAGCTGCGCCGACTCGAGCGCGTGCTCGACGGCGTTCTGCGGACCGCCGGATTCGTCCATCCGGGTCGGGCCGGGGTGGAGCCTCTGGTAGCACCGTGGCGCCGGGGTGGGCTGACCCGGACGGAGGCAAGACTCTGGGAGGGGGCCATCCGGACGCTTGCTCGGTCGCTAGACAAAGCCCAGTGATGACAGGCACTTGACCCATTCCACAGGGTTGCCGATCGGGAGTCTGGGGTCGGGAAGCGGACCACCGGCCGGTCTGGTTAAGGTGGCTCCCCTCCCGTGAGCTCCGCCGCCACAGCCCAGGTCGCAGCCCCCCGCCCCGACTTTTCACGAGCGGCCGCAGCCGGACCCGCGCGACCGCGCGCAACCGGCCCTCCGCCCGGAACGGCAGGCGCTGCTCCGCGCTCGGATCAAGGACCTGCAGCTCCAGCTCAGCGGCACCCACCTCGAGCGCCTCATCCAGCAGCTGCACGACGAGCTCGGCGCCCGGGGCATCGACATCCGGCCCCAGTGCTACCTCAGCGACGAGTGGGGCTGCCCGTCCGGCATCCCGGTCATCGGCATCCCCTTCTACCTGGCCAACCCGGCGCTCCAGTCCATCGAGGGCGAGCTGGGCGGGGGCGTGGAGTCGGAGCGCGAGATCCTGATGTACCTCCGCCACGAGGCGGGGCACTGCTTCAACTACGCCTACCGGCTCTACGAGACCGCGGCCTGGAAGACGCTCTTCGGCGACTACCACCAGCCGTACAAGGAAGACTTCAAGCCCAAGCCCTTCAGCCGGGCGTACGTGACCCACATCCCGGGCTGGTACGCGCAGAAGCACCCGGACGAGGACTTCGCCGAGACCTTCGCGGTGTGGCTCACCCCGGGGCTCGACTGGCGCCAGCGCTACCGGAACTGGGGCGCGGCCCTGAAGAAGCTCCAGTACGTGGACGCGACCGCGCAGGAGCTGGGGCACCGGCCGCCTCAGGTTGCGCTCGACACCCACGACATCGACGCCGACCAGATGGAGGAGACGGTCGCCGACTACTACCGGCTCCGCGACCTGGCCGAGCGCGTGGACCTCGAGATCGGCGAGAAGCTCGACACCGAGCTGTTCCAGCTCTTCGAGCCGCCCGGCTCTGCCACCGCCTCGGCGGCGCAGATGCTCCGCGACCAGCGGCAGACGCTCATCCTGGCGGCGACCCAGTACTCGGGCGTGAACCGGGCGGTGGTGCGCAGCGTGGTGGACCACCTGACCGACCGGACCGACCAGCTGAAGCTCACCGCCGCGCCGGATCGAGCGAGCGGCTACGTCGCCCACCTCGGCTCGCTGCTCACCGCGCTGGCGATGAACGAGCTCTACACCGGCCGACTCTTCGACACCGAGTAGCCGAATCGCCGCGGTCGGCGTAAAGTTCCGCGAGGAATGACGCTCCCCTCGCTGAGAATCGCCATCCTCCACTACCAGCCCAAGGGCGACGAGGTGGATCCGGTGGTGACTCAGCTCACCGAGGCGCTGACGTCGCTCGGGCATCAGCCCTCCACAGTGGCCGTGGACGACCGGGTGAGCGAGATCCTCCGGGACATCCAGCGCGCCAAGTGTGATCTCGTATTCAACGTCTGCGAGACCTTCGCCTCCGATTACCGGATGGAGGTCAACGTCGCGGCGCTGATGGAGATGGGCCGGGTGAAGTACACGGGCTCGGGCGCCGCCGGCCTGCTCCTCGCACAGGACAAGGTGCTCACCAAGCAGCTGCTCGAGTTCCACGAGGTGGCCAGCCCCAACTTCGCGGTGTTCGAGAACGACACCTTCGAGACCAAGGGCATCCTCCGCTTCCCGCTGATCGTGAAGCCGGCCCGCTCCGACGCCTCGATCGGCATCGGTCGGCACTCGGTGGTCCAGAACTGGCAGGAGCTGACCGAGCGGGTCCGGGAGATCCGCGACGACCTGCAGGACGAGGCGCTGGTCGAGGAGTTCATCGACGGGCGCGAGGTCTACGTCGGCATCGTGGGCCCGGCGAGCAACCCGACCATCCTCCCCATCATCGAGATGGACTTCGGGAACTGGTCCCCGGCCGTCCCGATGGTCTCGGACCGCGAGGTGAAGTTCGCCCCGGAGACCGAAGGGAGCCCGCGGCTGGTGATCGCCAAGGACCTCTCGGACGAGCTCCGGGCCCGCATCCACCGGGCGGCCCGCCTTGCCTACCGGGCGCTCAAGCTCCGCGACTACGCGCGCATGGACTTCCGGATCGCCAAGACCGGCGAGCCGTACATGCTCGAGGCGAACCCCAACCCGTACCTCGAGAAGACCGGCGAGCTGGCGATGGCGGCCGCGGACGCCGGTCTGGACTACCCGCAGCTCATCTCCCGCATCGTCGAATCCGCCGCGGTCCGCTACCACCTGCACGTGCGCGAGGCCCCCGCCAAGCGGGCCCGCGCCGCGCAGTCCTGAGGCGGTCTCAGGGCGCCGCTCGCTGCGGGCTCTCCCAGACCTCGTTCCGGTATTCCACCAGCCGGACCAGCGCGTCCCGTCCGGGGTAGCGCGGCTCGGGACAGGTCGCCCCCTGACGGGCGACCCATCCGGCGACCTGTCGCCCCTGGAGGTCGAAGAGCACCACGCCGCAGTCTGCATCGAGCGGGATGCCGGCCCTCTCCGAGCCCGGCGTCCAGAGGTTGACCCACTGACCGCTGAGCCCCAGACGGGCGATCAGGTAAAGCGGAGCCTCCAGGTCGGCGGGGATCGGGCGTCCGTCCTCGGTGACGAACGTCCAGATCGGTGCCGAGAGGTACGACGGCGTGTAGGTCAGCCCATCAGGCCGGTGGTCGACCCGGACCGACGCCGAGGGCCGGATGAGTGACGGCGTCGGGCCGAAGGCGCCGACCTTCCGGAGGTCGTCCCCCTCGCGCTCGTACCGGTCGCCCGCCATTCCCGCCCAGGTGCCGTCGTCTCGAGCGTGTAGACGAGGCCGGGGGCGCTCACGCTCCGGGCATCGAAGCGAGTGGACCCCGTGCGGATCCAGTGGCCCTCGCTGTCGTGGGCACAGCCCGCGGCCACCATCGCCATCGCCGCTCCAAGAACGCCGAAGCTCCTCATACCGCCTCCTCTTCTCCGGGCGCTCCGCTCGTGTCCGGTGCACCAACGGACGTCGAGGTGTGCCGAAAATCTAAGCCCCTGGGCTCCCGCCCACAACGTCCGGCCCGGCAGACGGTGACGTTCATTGCGATGGCAACGACGCACGGAGTCAACTCGGCCGGAGCGTCAGGGCGCCTGGGTCAGCCGCGGCCCGCTCGGCCTCGGCAGGGCGGCGCCGTCCAGTGTGGGGCGGAGGTACTCGACCAGCGCTTCGAGGTCCGGGGGGCCACCCACCCGCTCCGTTCCCTCGGCGAAGGCACCGAAGCCGTCACCGCCCGTGGCGAGGAAGCTGTTCACCGTCACGCGGACGCGGGTATCCGGCGCGAGCACGCGACCGTCCACCTTCACTGAGCCGGGCACCACCTTCGACCCGGGCGCAGCGGCCGCGGACCAGGCGTACGCGACGTTCGCCGAGGGCTGGAGGATCTTCGGCCGGCTCCCCAGCCACTGCTGCTCCAGCGCGGTCGCGAGCTGGGTGCCGGTGAGGGTGAAGGTCACCAGGGTGTTGCCGAAGGGTTGGGCCGCGAAGATCTGCGCATAGTTGACGTCGCCGGCGGGAAGATCGGCCCGGAGCCCGCCCGAGTTGGTGAAGGCGATCACCGCGCCGACTCTCCGGGTCGCCGCAAGGTGGGCGTCGGCGATGGCGTCTCCGAGCGTCGACTCGCCGGCATTGCTCGGCGCGCGGGTCAGCCCGACCGCGAGCCGTCCCACGCGACGGCTCGCCAGCGGAGCCGCCTCGGCCACCGCCTGGTCCACCACTGCCTTGGCGCGCGGATCGGGATCGATGGCGTGCGTCACCGCAACCTGGGTTGCGTGTCGCGAGAGCACGCGGTGCTGCACCGGGTCCAGCTCGAACTCGATCCGGGTGAGCAGCCTCCCGTAGGCCCCGGCACTCGTCGCCAGGGCGCCCCCGAGCTCCGGACAGACGTACGCCTGGTGGGTGTGGCCACTCACGATGACGTCCACGCCATGGAGGCGCTGGGCGATGTCGACCAGCGGCCCGGTGAACCCGCGGCACTCGCCCGGTGGGGAGCCCGGAGCCTGCGCCCCGCCCTGGTGGATGAGCACCACCACCGCGTCCGCCCCCGCCTCGCGCAGTTTCGGGACCGCGGCGTTCACCGCCTCGGCCTCGTCACCGAAGGTCAGGCCCACCACCCCGCTCGGGGTGACGACCGAGGGCGTCTCGCGGAGGACGACGCCCACGAACCCCACCGTCGCCCCACCCACCTTCTTGAGGAGCGTGGCCGGGAAGAGCGTTCTCCCCGTCCGGTCGAACACGTTGGCGGCCAGGTAGCTGAACCGAGCGCCTGGAAAGGCCGGACCCTTGCACGGCTCGTCCGTCCGGCAGCCGCCGCGCTGCAGCCGGAGCAGCTCGTCCACGCCCTCGTCGAACTCGTGGTTCCCGACGCTGGAGACATCCAGCCCGAGCGCGTCCATGAGCGCGATGCTCGGCTCGTCGTGGGTCAGCGCCGAGGCCAGGGGGCTCGCGCCGACGAGGTCTCCGGCGCCGACCACCAGCGTGCTGTCTGGCTCCTCGGCCCGGAGCCGGGCCACGTGCGCGGCCAGCCAGGCCCCTCCGCCGGCCGGGACGGTCCCGTCCGGAAGTCGGACGGTCCCGGGGGGTGGCTCGAGGTGACCATGGAAGTCGTTGAGGGCGACCAGCTGGACGTGAACCGGCCCGCTGGCGACGTGGAGCGCCGGGGGGCCCCCGGCGCAGGCGGCCAGGGAAAGAAGGAGGAAGAGACGGTGCATGAACCGCCCAGCATGCACCGATCTGGCCACCGAGTGACTCAGAGCTTCAGCCAGAGGCCCAGCCCGGCGTTGATGGCCTGGCTCCCGAAGAAGCTCACCCCGCTCCCGGCGTAGGGGAAGTCCGCCGTCACCTCGAAGTAGACCCGGAAGACGGCCAGGTCGATGATCTTCAGCCCGCCGCCCACCCGGAGGAAGAAGACGGCGGTGTCCTCGATCTGGATGGGCAGCGCCGCGCGGCCGTAGAGCGGGAAGCCGGGCACGTCGAGCGTCAACCCGGGCCCGAGGTACGTGAGCTGGCGCGAGTAGCCGGTGCCGGTCGCGGCAAGGCCGCGGCGGAATTCGAGATCCAGGCCCAGGGTGTCGGCGAAGAAGTAGCTCCCGATGACGTCGAGCGTCGGCTGGAAGCTCTCGTTGATGCCGAACGAGCTGCTCTGGCCGTTGCTCGAGGTGTGCGAATAGAGCGGGGCCTCGAGCGCGAGCCGCAGGGACCACTGGGCCTCGGCCCGGCCGGGCACGAGGAGCAGCCCGAGGGCCGCGAGCCCGAGCAGGAAGGGATGCCTCATTGGCGGGATGCTAGCCGAGCCTCGGCGCGCGCCCGCGCGCTGCAGGCGTGTGCGGGAACGTGCGGCGAAGGACGGCTCAGTGCGCCGGCCGCTTCTCCCCGGCGTCCACCCGGAGCGCGAGCCGGTTCTGCTTCGGCGGGAGCGGGCAGGTGGCAAAGGCGCTGAAGGCGCAGGGCGGGTTGTAGGCGCGGTTGAAGTCGAGGATCACCTTCCCGTCCTTCGCCGGGTCGGCGTACAGGAAGCGGCCCGCGCCGTAGGTCTCGGTCCGGTTGGTCTCGTCAGCGAAGACGAAGAAGAGGTCCGGGCTCCCCTCCTCCAGCACCGGGGTGAGCCGGTACTCCTTGCCGTCCACGGTGAAGACCGCCGTGCCAGGCGAGGGCGAGCGCTCCACCTGGCCGAGGACGTCGGGGACGGCGATCTCGGTCGGCGGGTTCGACGGCTCCCACCGGGCGGTGAGCCGCCACCGCGCCGAGGGCGGATAGGTGGGGATGCCCTTGAACTCTTTCCGGGCGCGCGCCTCGGGGTCCTTGATGCGCACGCCGACGCGGTCGCCCCGGACGATGACCTGGAAGCGGAGCCGGCCCACCTGGAAGACGTCGGGCTCGGCGTGGCCCTCCTCGTCGGTGGTCACCGCGCCGCCGGCGAACGGCTTCCCGCCCCGGGTGACGGCCACGCCCGGCGCGGGCTGGAAGGACACCCGGGTGCCCGAGCGGGTGAAGGTCCCGACCCTGGCGGGTGCGCCCTCGGGAAACACCACCGCGGCCTTCCCGTCGGACCCGGCGTCGTTCGGCCCCTCCTTCAGCCAGCCGAGGCCCACGAGGGTGAGCCAGCCGTCGTCGGACTGGAGCCGCTGGAGCCGGGCCTCGTGCCAGGCACGGGTGGCGGCGGCGACGTCCTCGGCGGGCGGAGCGGCGGTCAGCGAGAGCGCGAGCAAGGTGGGCAGGAACATCGGGGCGTCTCTCTAACCCGCCCTGCGCCGTCCGGCCGCCGGGTCTGCCTCAGTCGTCCTCGTGCCCCGCGAGGACGTGGAGCAGGAACGGGTGGCGTGTCGGCGCCTGCGGGTGGCGTTGCGTGAGCTGACGCCCCGGTCCGGTCGGGTTCGCGGCGCGTCGCCGGGGGCTACCGCGCGCGGTCCGTCGCCCTCACCGCGTGGATGGTGAAGAGGCGCTTCATCGGACCGCCCGTCGGGCCGATGTCGCCCGTCTGGGTGAAGGACCGGGGAGTGATCTCCGAGTACGCCTCGCGCCAGAGCATCGTCTGCCCGGTGGGCCGGTGCTCGATCTCCTCGATGACCAGCTGCTTCCCGTCCCAGCGGATCGTGATGTCGTTCAGGGCGCCCTTGAGATCGCAGACGTGAGGATTGCCGCCGTTGCACTCGACCCCCCCGAGCGCCTGCGTCTTGCGGTCCTCCCAGATGAGCGCGAGCAGGTGGAGGTCCCTGCCCGGCGTGGGGAGATGCTCCTCCTCGATGAGGACGAGACCATCCTCGGAGGCGCGCCAGGTCTCCGTCCCGCGCGTCTCGGCAGGTCGAGGCTTCCCCTGCTCCTCCTCGAACTGGATCCTCAGCGTCCAGCTGCCCGAGAGCGCCCGGACGAGACTCTCGAAGCTCGCGACCGTGGCGCCGGCGTCCTGCGCCTGCACGGCGAGCGCAGCCGTCGAGAGAAGCACGAAGACGATCCGGATCAGCGGCACTCGCCTCATCGCAGTCCCTCCGGCGGGTGCAAACCCGCGCGCCCCGCGGTACGCAAGGTAGCGGAACGCGGAGCCGTCATGCACTGGACCGGAGATCAGGCGGACCATCCGGATGTGGACCGGGGGCTCCAGCTCGCGTCGCTTCTCGCAACGCGGGATTCAGAGCCGACACCCGGATTTGAACCGGGGACCTACTGATTACGAATCAGTTGCTCTACCAGCTGAGCTATGTCGGCCGATGCTTCGGGGCCCGGGTTGGTAGCATCGACGCCCCAGCGCGTCAAAACCCCTTCCCGGCTCACCAGGGCGCAGGCGCATCCCAGTCGATGACACCCTCGAGCCCTCGGTGGAGCCCCACCAGACCGCTCGCCTTCCGGATCGCGAGGAGCGCGCCCGCGACGTACGGCTGCGCCGAGGTTCCCGACTCGTGGCGGAGGTGGAGCCGCTCGCCCGGACGTCCGAACACCACCTCCAGGCCGATGACGTACCCCGGTAGCCGGACCGAGTGGACCTGCACGCCGTGCAGGGACGCGCCGCGCGCCTCGGGAGGACCCTGGACCTGGGCGACGGGCACGGTGATCTCGGGCGCCCGCACCGCCGCCAGTTGCCGCGCCAGCTGCCGCGCCGTCCCGGAGGGCGCGTCCGGCTTGTCGTCGTGCGCCGAGTCGAGGATCTCGTAGTGCGGGAAGAAGCGCGCCGCGACCTGCGCCAGCTTCTGGAGCACCACCACGGTCAGCGCGAAGTTGCCGACCGCCAGGACGCCGCGGTGGGCCGCGCGCGCAGCCTGGTCGATCTCCCGGTCGTCCCGGTCCGTCAGCCCCGAGGTGCCGACCACCACGTGGGCCCCGGCGGCGAGCGCGGCGAGCACGTTGGCCCTCGCTACCTCGGGCCGCGTGTACTCGAAGAACACGTCGCAGGGAGTCTGCAGCACCTCGGCGACCGAGCCGCTGATCGGGCAGTCCAGCCGGGGTTCTCCCAGCACCTGGGACAGCCGCTTGCCGGCATGCGAGCGGGACACCGCCCCGACGAGCTCGAGGTCGGTCGAGGCGGCGATGCCACGGGCCAGCTCCGACCCGGCCCAGCCCGTGGCGCCTGCGAGGATGACCCGTGTCGTGCCCATGCGGAACGACGTAGCGCGTTCGGGCCCCGCGGGGCTCGACACAGTGCTCCGGGCCACCGGGCCACACACCGAGCGGAGATCGCCGGCGGCCGACCATCGAGGTCCCGCTCCTCTCGCTCGCCAAGACGCTCGAGACGGCGATGCCTCCGTCGCCTGCTCGGCCACCCGGCGGACCGCCGTCGGTGCCCACCCGGCCGACACTCTCCTCGAGTCTGGCCGACCGTCCGGTCGGTCCGCGTCTGCGTCGCGACCACACGGCCACACGCGAAGACCGCGCAGGTGTTGCGCGAATCGAGTCGTGCACTGCGCGACGACGAGCTCGGCCGGTCGAACGTCACCCGGGGTCCGCAACGCATCGCGCAATCCCCGGAGATGCAGCGCGCGACAGGTTGGTCGTGACATTGACGGAGCGGATCGCCGAGTCGTATAGCCGCGCGGCACGCGAGGAGCCGACACTGCCCATGCCCGAGCAAGAAACCTTCATGCGGGTCCCGGACCCGACCCCGAAGCGCACCCTCTACACGGACGCGATGGAGATCTTCCATCGCGCGGCCGACACCATCGGCCTCGCGCCGCGGGTCCGTCTCGAGCTCGAGGAGCCCGACTACGAGCACATCTTCTACGTCACCGCGAAGCTGAAGGACCGCCTCCGTCCGCTCTCGCCCGAGGCCGCCCGCTCCTTCGGCGATCTCCCGGTGACCCAGGTCCGCGATCCGAACGGGCTGGAGCGCCTCGCCGACGGACAGATCCTGCTCAACGGCAAGGCGCTGCTTGGCTCGGACGTGGCGATCCGCCGCGGCCACCTGCGGCTCCCGGACGGCGGCGTGTACCAGCTGATCCCCGGTGAGTCGCAGCGCTTCAAGGCCTACCGCGTGCAGCACAACCAGGCGCGCGGTCCGTACAAGGGCGGCATCCGCTACCACCGCGAGGTGTCGCTCGACCTGTTCAAGGCGCTCGCCGCCGAGATGACCTGGAAGACCGCCATCTCCGAGGTCCCCTTCGGTGGAGGCAAGGGCGGCATCCAGATCGACCCGCGCCAGTACGGCCGCGAGGAGATCGAGGCCATCACCCTGCGCTTCATGTACAAGCTGAAGCGCCTCATCGGGCCCAACATCGACATCCCCGCCCCGGACGTCGGCACCAACGGGGAGATCATGGCGCTGATGATGCGCCAGTACCTCGACGGCGAGCGGGAGCGCCACCTCGGCCGCGCCATCGTCACCGGCAAGGACGTGCGCATCGGCGGCTCCGAGGGCCGGGTCAAGGCCACCGGCCGGGGCGTCATCTACTGCATCGAGGACTACTACGCGGACAAGGGCGAGAGCCTGAAGGGCAAGACCTTCACCGTGCAGGGCTTCGGCAACGTGGGCTCGTACGCCGCGGAGATCATGGCTGCCCTCGGTGGACGGCTGCTGGCGGTCAACGACGCCGACGGCACCATCTTCAACCCCGACGGCATCGACGTTCCGGCGCTCCTCGCCCACGTGCAGGACCCGAAGAACCTCAAGCGCAGCGTGCTGGGCTTCCCCGGCGCGCAGACGATCGAGAAGAAGGACTTCTGGGAGGTCCCGGCCGAGATCCTCATCCCCGCGGCGCTGGGCGGCGAGATCACCGGGGAGATCGCCGAGAAGCTGAAGTGCAAGCTCATCGCCGAGGGCGCCAACGGCCCCACCACCCCCGACGCCGACCGGGTGCTCCTCAAGCGCGGCATCGACCTCATCCCGGACATCATCGCCAACGCCGGCGGCGTGACGGTGAGCTACTACGAGTGGATCCAGAACAAGCGGATGGAGTCGTGGACCGAGGCCGAGGTCAACGCCAAGCTCGAGCACGCGCTGAAGAGGAACTACCGCATCATCCGGGACATCTCGCGGAACACGCCGCGCAGGACCGAGATGCACGACAGCCGGCCGTTCTGCGTGGGCAAGCAGGTGGAGCCGCGGCTGGCGGCGATGATCCTCGCCCTCAAGCGGATCGAGGCCCACTACATCATCGAGGGCTTCTCTCAGTAGGCCCGGGCCGGTCGATCAGTCCCCGCACCAGGGCGACGCCTGCGGAGCGGCGCAGGGGCGCCGCACGTCTAGGCTCAGTGCATCACCCGCTCGCGGTCGACGAGCAAGAGCGGGTGGTCCTCACGGGTCTCGTAGGCCACGATGCGCAGCCCCATCCCGCGGGTGTGGCCCGGCTCCTCGGCGCCGCGCCCGTAGCTGAGCGCCACCTGGTAGCGGACCTCGCAGAGGCAGGTCATCTCGGTACCGTCCTCGCCGGTGAAGGTGACGCGCACCCGCCCGCCGAGCGGCATGGGCTCGCGGGTCTCGACGAAGAGGCCCGTGGCGGAGATGTTCCGGGCGATGCCGCGGGTGAGTCCGTCCGGCGTGCTGATGTAGACGGTGAAGACCTTGTCGAAGCGCAGGTGGCGGCGGCGATCGCCCACGGCGTGCTCCTTCTGGAAGGATGCGACACCGGACAGGGTACGCAGTAGTCAGATGTAGTCAAAATATCTACCTCAGGAGGTCGTCGTGCTCGCCAGGTTGCCGGTCATGTTCCTCGCGCTGGTCCCGGCGCTCGCCCTCGCCGAGGGGCGCTTCGACGAGCTCCGCAAGGGCGCCCAGCCGTTCGACGGAGGGCTGGGCGAGTTCCTGGAGGTCTTCCTGGGCGACTGCGGCCAGGCCTCGAACACCGCCAACTGCCGCAACCGCTCCCGCGAGTTCCAGGTCCAGGCGAAGGGGAAGCGCTTCTACTTCCTGGTCCGGGAGGACGAGGCGGGGATGGTGGGCATGTCGGAGAGCACCCGCTCGGGGGGCGACTTCACCATCGAGGTGACGCCCTTCTTTCCCGGCGCCGAGCACGCGCTGACCAACGCGGTGCCGAAGAAGACCGACGCCCGCGGGAACCCCATCCTCCCGGTGCTGATGCTCGCCGGGACGCTGCCCGACGGCGAGACCGTCGACGGCATGGAGCGGCTGTTCAGGAACCGCGGCGTGCGGGTCGAGCTGCTCGTCCGGCCCGAGAAACCTTGGGCGCTGGCGAAGAAGGGCGGCGGCCAGCTCACCGGGGTGCAGGCGAAGCTCGAGGCGATCCAGGTGACCTCGCGGACCGGCGCGGTCCTCGCGACGTGGATCGCGCCCGAGAAATGACGGCCGCCGAAGCCGATGCTCTGCTCTCGGCGCTCGGACGGACGCTTGCCATCGCTCCGGGCCTGCCGCCGCATCTGGGACAAATGGAAGGAGCGCGGGCTGGGGGTAGCGCCTCAGGAGCTCGCTGCGGCCGGGGGAAATACGCTGTCCACCGCGGCGGCGCCCCGCCCCGCCGCCAGCGCCGCGACGAACGCACGCGCCCGCGCCGCCGGGTCGATGCCGGGCGGGAGCTCGCGTCGCATCTTCCCGCGCTGCAGCAAATGACGGACCGCCTCCTCGAACGCGCCGCGGGCACCGGCATCCTCGATCGGCGCGGCCGCCCAGCGCTCCGCCACCTCGACCAGCGCCTGGCGCACCGTCCTGCGCTTCCCGAGCAGCGGCTCGAACAGGGGGTCGTGCGCGCTCACGGGGTGTCCAGCACCAGGCGCTTGGGCCTGCCCTGCCGCTCGACCTCGAGCGTGAGCCGGCTCCCCGCCGATCGCTCCGCCAGCGCCGAGCGGAAGCTCTCCACGCTGGCCACCCGCTGCCCCGCCGCCTCCACCACCACGTCCCCGAGCCGCACGCCGGCACGGGCCGCGGGCCCGCTGGGCGTGACCTGCACCACCCACGCCCCGAACGGCGAGCGCGCGCCGAGCCGGTTCGCCGAGTCGGCGTCGAGGTCCGAGACCGTCATGCCGAGGCGGTCCAGGTCGGCCCGGGGCTCGACCTCGCCGGTGGGGCCTCCGGCCGGCGTCGGCCGCACCGGGCGCTCGACGACGCGCGCGGTGAACTCTCGCGCCGCCGACCCGCGCTGCACGCCCATCCGCACCAGCGTCCCTGGCGCCAGGAGCGAGATCTTCCTCAGCAGCTGGAGGTACGAGTCCACCGGACGCCCGTTGATGGTCGTCACCCGATCTCCCGGCCGGAGGCCCACTGCGGCCGCCGGCCCGCCGGGGTAGACGTCCATCACCTGCGCCGAGTGCTTCCCCGGCTCCTCCACCACCGTCATCCCCAGCCATCCCCGCTCCACGTGCCCGTTGTCCATGAGGTTGGGGAGCAGGTCCTTCACCATGTTGATCGGCACGGCGAACCCGATGCCCTGGGCGTTGCTGATGACCGCGCTGTTCACCCCCACCACCTCGCCCCGCATGTTGAACAGCGGCCCGCCGCTGTTGCCGGGGTTGATGAGCGCGTCGGTCTGGATGAAGTCGTCGAGCGGCCCGACGCCGAGCACCCGCTCCTTGGCCGAGATGAGGCCGTGGGAGACGCTGCGGTCGAGGCCGAAGGGGTTGCCGATGGCGACGACCCAGTCCCCCACCTCCAGCCGGTCCGAGTCGCCCAGCACCACCGAGGGCAGGTCGGTGGCATCCACCACCCGGAGCAGGGCGAGGTCGGTGTCGGGGTCGCTGCCCACCAGCTCGGCGTCGAACATCCGCCCGTCGGCGAGACGCACCTGGATCCACTGCGCGTCCTTCACCACGTGGTGGTTGCTCACCACGTACCCCTCGGGCCCGAGCAGGAACCCGGACCCGGTCGCGGTGGGGATGCGGCCGGCGGAGATGCCCTCCACCGGCTCGGAGTAGGTCAGGACGTTGATCACCCCCGGGCTGACCGCGCGGATGAGCGGCGCCAGCGAGCTCGGCGCGGAGAAGCCGACCAGGAAGGGACCCGAGCCGTTGCGCTCCCGCCAGAGGGGCGTCTTGGAGATCGGGAACCTGTCTCCCTGCTCGAAGGCACGGGCACGCTCCCGCGCCCAGTCCTCGAACGCGTGCTGGGGACCGGTGGCGCCGAGGGCCAGGACGAGGAGAGCGGAGAGCGGCACGAGTCGGACCGCGACTCTACGCCTTCGCCGGCTCCAGGTACCTGCCGACCTTCACCCGGCCCGGGCGAATCACCCGGCCACGGAGGGCGTAGGCGGCCCGCTGCTCGGCCAGCACCCGCTCGTTCTGGTCCGGCGAGGGCACCAGCTCCATGTCCACCGCCTCGGCGGCGTTCGGGTCGTAGGGGCGGCCGACCAGGGACACCCGCTCGATCCCGCCCGCCTCCAGCTTCTGGAGCAGCTTGTCCCGGATCAACCGGACGCCCTGGGCGAAGGGAGAGCCGTCGTCCGCGGCGAGCGAGAGGTCCAGCTCGTCGATGGCCTCGATGATCGCCAGGGCCACCTGCCCCTTCTCCACCTCGATCATCCGGTCGCGCTCGCGCTGGACGCGCTGCTTGAACTCGTCGCGGTCACGCATCACGTCCTGGATGCCGCGGGCCAGCTCGTCCACCCGCCGGCGGGCGGCCTCCAGCTCGGTGCGGAGCTGGGCGACCTCGTCGACAGCGGCCGGCGGCTCGGCCGTCTCCGGAGGCGCCACGGTCTCCGGCTGGGGCGCGGCGACACCCGCGCGGGGGGACCCATCGGCGTTGTAACGGCGCTTGTCGTTCACTCGGACGGTCATCGCTCCCGGCCAAACTAACCAGATGGCCCAGGCTGTCAACGCCCGGACGCCGGCCGGGCTTGAGCGGCCGGAGCGTCCATCGTACGAGGGTTGGCGGCGCCAACCTCGGCGCTCCGACGGAGGTCAAGCGGCGATGGCGGGACGGGTGATCCGGGCCCCCCGGGGAAACGAGCGCAGCTGCCGAGGCTGGGTGCAGGAGGCCGCGCTCCGGATGCTGATGAACAACCTCGACCCGGAGGTCGCGGAGCGGCCCGGCGACCTGGTGGTCTACGGCGGCACCGGCAAGGCGGCGCGGGACTGGGCCTCCTTCGACCGGATGGTGGCGACGCTCCGGACGCTCGGCGACGACGAGACGATGCTGGTGCAGTCGGGGAAGCCGGTGGGCGTGCTCCGGACCCATCCCGACGCGCCGCGGGTGCTGCTGGCGAACTCGAACCTGGTCGGACGCTGGTCCACCTGGGAGGTCTTCCGCGAGCTCGAGGCGAAGGGCCTGATGATGTACGGGCAGATGACCGCGGGCTCGTGGATCTACATCGGCACGCAGGGCATCTTGCAGGGCACCTACGAGACCTTCGCCCAGGCGGGCCGGACCCACTTCGGGACGGACGACCTCTCGGGCCGGCTGGTGCTCTCCGGAGGGCTCGGGGGCATGGGCGGCGCCCAGCCGCTGGCGGCGACGATGAACGGCGGAGTGTTCCTCGGCGTGGAGGTGGACCCGGAGCGGGCGCGGCGACGGGTCGAGCAACGCTACCTGGACGTCATCGCCCGGGACCTCGACGACGCGCTCGCCCAGGTCGACGCGGCGCGCGCGCGGAAGCAGGCCCGCTCCATCGCGGTCATCGGCAACGCCGCGGACGTGTACCCCGAGCTGGTGCGCCGGGGCATCGCCCCAGATCTGGTGACCGACCAGACCTCGGCGCACGACCCGCTGAACGGCTACATCCCCCGGGGCCTCTCGCTGGCGGAGGCCGCCGAGCTGCGGCGGTCGCGCCCCGAGGAGCACGTGCGGCGGGCCCAGGAGTCGATGGCGATCCAGGTCCGGGCGATGCTGGACATGAAGGCAGCGGGGAGCCACGTCTTCGACTACGGCAACAACATCCGCGCCGGCGCCCAGGCGGCCGGACTGAAGAACGCGTTCGACTTCCCCGGCTTCGTCCCGGCGTACATCCGCCCGCTGTTCTGCGAGGGCGCGGGGCCGTTCCGGTGGGTGGCGCTGTCGGGGGACCCGGAGGACATCCGCCGCACCGACCGCGCAGTGCTCGAGCTGTTCCCGGAGAAGACGGGGCTCGCCCGCTGGCTCCGCCTCGCCGCCGAGCGGGTGGCGTTCCAGGGCCTCCCGGCGCGCATCTGCTGGCTCGGTTACGGGGAGCGGCACCGCGCGGGGCTGGCCTTCAACCAGCTGGTGCGCCAGGGCGAGGTCAAGGCGCCCATCGTCATCGGCCGCGACCACCTGGACTGCGGCTCGGTGGCCTCGCCCAACCGCGAGACGGAGGCGATGAAGGACGGCTCCGACGCGGTGGCCGACTGGCCCATCCTGAACGCGCTGGTGAACGCGGTGAACGGCGCGAGCTGGGTGAGCGTGCACAACGGCGGCGGGGTGGGCATCGGCTACTCGCTGCACGCCGGGCAGGTCATCGTCGCCGACGGGACCGAGGCCGCGGCGCGGCGCATCGAGCGCGTCCTGACTTCCGACCCGGGCATGGGCGTGCTCCGGCACGTCGACGCCGGGTACCCCGAGGCCATCGAGGTCGCCCGCGCCCGCGGGGTGAAGATTCCCGGCGTCACCAGCTGAACGTCCGGCATTGCCGAGACTCCGCTGCGCGCGCGATGCTGCCCTCGTGGGCCGACTCTCGAGCACCGCGGGGCTCTTCCTGGTCCTCGCGGGCGTGATGACCGGCTTCATCGCGGCCGGCTGGACGGACTTCGCCGACCGGGCGACGCGCCGCCTCGGACGGCCCTGTTCGCACAGCGACGGGATCGCCTGCATCGTCGACGTTCGACCCGGGACGATCCACTGGCCGCCCGAGTTCCACGGTCGGCGGAGACCAGGCCGACGATGAGCCGTCCGTTCGATCTCCTCGTCCGCAACGCCGGGACGGTCTTCACCGCCGACGGCCCGGAAGGCGGCAGCGCGCAGCAGCTGCTCGCGCCCATCCGGGGCGGAGCGGTGGGCATCCTTGACGCGCACCTCGCCTGGATTGGACCCGAGGGGGAACTCCCGGGCGACTCGCTCGCGCCATCGACGCGCATCCTCGACGCGGGCGGCGGGCTGGTCGCGCCCGGCTTCGTCGACTCCCACACCCACCTCGTCTGGGCCGGCGACCGTTCGGGCGAGTTCGCGCTCCGCTGCGCCGGGGCCGACTACCTCTCCATCGCCCGAGCGGGCGGCGGCATCGCCTCCACGGTGCGAGCGGTGCGGGCGGCCTCCGACGAGACGCTCATCGCGCTCGCCCTCCCCCGCCTCCAGCGCCTCCTCGCCCAGGGCGTCACCACCGCGGAGGTGAAGAGCGGCTACGGGCTGGACGCCGAGACCGAGCTGCGGATGCTCCGGGTCATCGACCGGCTCGGCGCGCTCCAGCCCATCCGGCTCCTCCGGACCTTCCTCTGGCCGCATGCCATGCCTCCCGGGAGCACCGACCGGGCCGGCTTCCTGGACCGCGGCCGGGAGGTCCTCCGCGAGGTGGCGCGCGCGGGGCTGGCGCGCTTCGCCGATGCCTTCGTCGAGGAGGGCGCGTTCGGCCAGGACGAGATCCGGCCCTTCCTCGAGGAGGCGCGCGCCCTGGGGCTCGGGCTCAAGCTCCACGTCGACCAGCTCCACGCCGGTCACGGCGCCGAGCTCGCCGCGAGCCTCGGCGCGCTCTCCGCCGACCACCTCGAGTCGACCGGCCCCGAAGGCATCGCCGCGCTCGCCAGGGCGCGGACCACCGCGGTCCTCATCCCCACCGCCACGCTGGTGCTCCGGCTGCCGCGGTACGCGCCGGGACGTGCGCTGGTGGACGCGGGCGTCGGCGTGGCGATCGCCAGCAACTGCAACCCGGGCAGCGCGCCGACCGAGAACCTCGCGCTGGCGCTCTCCCTGGCCTGCCTGCAGAACGGGCTCACCCCGGCCGAGGCCCTGCTGGGCGTCACCCGGCGGGGCGGCGAGGCCCTCGGCGACGCCTCGCTGGGCAGGCTTCGGGTGGGAGGCCCGGCGGACCTGGTGGTCCTCGGTGCGCCGGACGTCGACCACCTCGTCGCCCATCTCGCCACCAGCCACGTCCAGGCGGTGGTGCGCGACGGACGCATCGTCCTGCGGTCGGACGAGAACGCGCGCTGCTGAGGAAAGTTCCAGCCCGGGCCTCCCACGAGGCCCGGGCCCGGAACAGGGCTTTCCCGCTCTGCCTCCGACCACCGGAGGGCAGAACACCCATCGCCGTCAAACAGGCGCCCCCCGTTCACATTCCGCAACGGTCCGGTGACGCAGGGGGGTGCCGGTGGCCCCGCTGCGAACGTCAAGCGGCTCGTGTATGAAGAGAGGAGTCCATGTGTCGTCTGTTCGGCTTTCGGTCCACGGCGTCAGAGCGGGTGCATGACGCGCTGGTGCTGGAGCGAAACTCGCTCCGCCGGCAATCGCTCGAGCACCCCGACGGCTGGGGCATCGCCTCCTGGCAGGACGGCGGCTTTCCCGAGGTCGCGCGGGGGCTCGGCGCAGCCCACCTGGATCCCGAGTTCGAGCGCGTCAGCAGCGCGGTGAAGGCCCGCACCGTGCTCGCCCACCTCCGGCTGGCCTCGGTCGGCTCGGTGAAGCTGGACAACGCCCACCCCTTCACCCACGGCCGCTGGGCGTTCGCCCACAACGGCACGCTGCACGCGTTCGACCGGCACCGCGCCGCCATCGAGGCGCTCATCGCTCCGGCGTACCGCACCTTCCGCGGCGACACCGACTCCGAGCGCTGCTTCGCGCTCTTCCTGACCCGGCTCTCGTCCCGGGCCGACCCGCAGGGAACACCCTCGCTGGACGACGTGCAGTGGGCGCTGGCCACGACCGTCGACGAGGTCGGGCGCATCACCGACCTGGACGTGGGGACCGGGAAGCGCTCGGCGATGAACTTCCTCGTCACCGACGGCGACCTGCTCGCCGCCATCCGCCGCGACCGGACCCTCTTCCTCGCCGCGGAGTCAGACGAGGGCGTTCCACTCCGGGAGCGCCCGGCCACCGGCACCCGGGTGTACGCGCTCGAGGTCGCCAGCGAGGAGCTCCAGGGGCCCGACGTCTGGCACGAGGTGCCCCAGGATGGCGTCATCGGCATCGACCGGGACCTGACGTTCGTGGAAACCTCGCTCGCGACGCTGCTTCAGCGCACCGCGGGCACGCTCGCCCGCACGGGGTGAGCCATGCCCATCAATCTGCAGCAAGCCCGGGCCGCCATCGAGCAGGCCCAGGAGAACGCCCTGGCTCAGCAGGCCCAGCAGGCGCTCCAGGGCCCGCGCCAGTTCGCGCGCCCATCGGTCGAGCACCTCTCGCTCGGACGGGGGCTCCGGGTCGTCATCCTCCTCGTGCTCTGGGCGCTCGGGAGCGTCGTCTCCCTCCTGCTCGGGCTCGGGGCCGGAGGACTGCCCGGGGCGGGCATCTCGCTCCCGCTGGGGGCCATCGTCTCCTTCTTCCTCGCCCTCTACCTGAGCCACATCGTCCGGATCGCGGCCCAGTGGGAGCGTGGGGTGGTGCTGCGCCTGGGGAAGTTCCACGGGCTCAAGGGCCCGGGCGTCATCCTCGTGTTCCCGGTGATGGACTCGGTGCGGTTCGTGGACACGCGGCTCCTCACGCTCGACATCCCGCACCAGCAGGTCATCACCCGGGACAACGTGCCGGTCCGGGTGGACGGGGTGATCTTCTTCACGGTGCGTGACCCGGAGCGGGCGGTGATCACCGTCCAGGACTACCGGTTCGCCGTCTCGCAGTACGCCCAGGCCTCGCTCCGCGACGTCATCGGGAGCATGACCCTCGACGAGCTGCTCAGCGAGCGCGATCAGATCCAGTCGAAGATCGCCGCGGTGGTCGAGAGCCGCGCCTCCACCTGGGGCACGCACATCGACTCCATCCGGCTGCTGGACATCGACATGCCCGAGGACCTCAAGCGGATGATGTCCCGCCAGGCCTCGGCCGAGCGCGAGAAGCGGGCCACCATCACCAAGGCCGAGGGCGACCGGGATGCGGCGCTCAACCTCGCGGCCGCCGCGGCGACCATGGCCGCGAGCCCCGGGGCGATGCAGCTCCGGACGCTCCAGAGCCTCGACGGCCTCGGCTCCTCGCCGTCGAACACCGTGCTGCTCGCCGTGCCGGTGGAGGTGCTGGAGCTCGCCAAGGCCCTGGGCAAGGCGCGGGGCGAGAGCTGAAAAGTGCGAGGCCCCCGGGGGTGCGCTCCCGGAGGCCTCGTCCAGTCCGGAGGGGGTGGAGCCGGACTAGATGGGACAGCTCGGGTTGCTCGGGTCGCAGGAGAAGCCGCCGTCCGGGTTGACGGGAGGCGTGCCGGCATCGGCGCCGCCGCCCGAGTCGCCGCCGTCGGGCGTGCCGGAGGCAGGGGTGCCGCCATCGACGCAGCTCTGGGGCTCGTCGGCCTCGGTCCTCACCCGGATGACCGGACGGAGGATCCACTCGGGGTTCGGGCCGCCCGTCTCGTGGTAGGCGATGGAGTTCTTGCCGTCGAAGTCGATGGTCAGGGTGTGCTTGGTGCAGGCGCTGACCGTGAAGGGCCCCTTCAGCTTGAGGCCCGAGGTGGACCCGCTCGGCGTCTTCAGCGGCGCATGACTGTCGTCGGCGAGCACCACGTACTGCGGACCGTCGGCCAGCTGCAGCCGGACCTCGGTGACCTGCCCGGCCGGCAGCGAGACCTCACCGAGCTTCAGCGCGACGTCCTGGAGCGTGAGCAGGTCGACGGTGATCGGCCCGTGAGCCACCGTCACCCAGCCGGCCTGCTCGGAGTGGGCGGTCACCGTGTCGATGGTGACCACGATGCCCTTGACGTCCGGCGAGGGTGCGTCGACCAGCTCGATGGCGAGCGTGCCGTTGCCCGAGGAGCTGCCCGCGCCACAACCCGTCATGGCGAGGGCGGCGGTGGCGGCGAGCATCGAACGAAGGAACCGAGAAGACATCGACGAGGACTCTCGAGGTAGGGCCGTGGTGGGCGGTGCGCGCCGGCTCGTCTGCACTCCGCTTGCCAGCCGGACTGAAATCGCGGATTTCCGGCTGGCCTCAGGGCCCTGCGGCGCGTTCTTCAGAGGGAAACATGTGCGCGGATGTCGCTCGTCCGGCGCTCCCCACGGGTCCCCGCGCGGAGAGTGGGACTGCGCTTGCGGTGTACCGTTTGGTGCAGTGGCTGTCCCGGATGGGACGGCCTGAGCCCGATGGACGAAGTGCTCGTGAGGCGAGTGGTGGGCGGCACGACCGTTGCTGTAGGAAGGCTCCAGGATGTCGCGCTGCGCGCTGATGCTCGGACTGATGCTGGCCTCGACGGCCAGCGCGGAGGAGCTTGCGCCGCGCACCCGCGCGCTGCTGCACGAGGCGCTGGAGGCGAGGCTCACGCTGCCCACCGAGCCTCCGTCCCTGCAGCGGCCGGTGCTTCCGCCCACCCTGCCCGCTCCGGCGGCCGCCGCGGCGCGAGAGTCCAACGGCGCTGCGACGCAGGCCGCCGAGGCCTCCGTCGCCAACCGCGCTGCCCAGGACGTGGCCAACGGCAAGGGGCACGCGAGCGACGCCAGCGAGTCCACCCGGAACGCCGCTGGCCAGGCCCGCGCAGCCGAGGCCCGGGCGACGGGTGGAAGCGGCGCGACTCACGGGCACAAGGGCGGCAACGGGGACGGCAAGAAGCCGTAGCCCCACGCCGGGACGCGCGACTCGCCCGCGCGGCTGAGCCCGCAGCCGCCTGGGGCGAGTCGCGGTGAGCCCCTGCAGTCTGGCGGTGCTCGCGCTGCTGCTCGCGGCGGGGCCCGGAACGCCCGCCTCGGAGCCGCACCTCGTCGCCGGGGCGGAGGCATTCCGCGCCGAGTCCTACACGAAGGCGCTGGTCGAGTTCCGGGTGGCCGAGGCGCTCGGCTCCGCCGAGGCCTCCTGGTACGCCGCCGCATCGCTCCTGAAGCTCGGGCGCGCCGAGGACGCGGTCGAGGCCTTCGTCCTGGCCGAGCGGAGCAACCGCGCCGCGGGCGACGCGCTGCTGGAGGTCTACCGCGGGCAGGCCTGCTACGCGGCGCGCCTCTACCTCTGCGCGGACCGCTGGTTCGAGTCCGCCGGCGCCCGCGCGGGTCCGCGGCTCACGCCCCAGCTCCAGGCCCTGCGGGCCGCCATTCGCGATGCGCTCCAGCCGGGGCAGCTGGACCCGGCGATCGACCGGCTCCTGTCCCGGGCCACGGAGCTGGAGCGGACGCGCCCTGCGCTCGCGTCCGCCTACGCGAGCGAGGCGGTGGGGCTCGCGGCCCGGTCCCCCACCCGGCACCGACAGGCGGAGGCGACGGCGCTCTCCGGCCGGCTCGCCGCACCGCCGCCGAGGGGGAGCCGATGACCGCGGTGCTCCTGCTCCTGCTCGCCGCGACCGACCCGTGCACGGCGCCCATCCCCTCCGGCGCCGTCGACCCGGCCGAGGCGGAGGTCTACGTGCGCGTCGGCGATGCCGAGCGGGCGCGCGGGAACCTGGGCACGGCCCGCGAGGCCTACCGTGCCGCGCTGGCCCGCGCTCCTGGGTCCGTCGCCGCGCGGCGCGGGCTCGAGGCGGTCTGCGCCCCGGCGACGGACCCGCTCCGGGCCGGAGCGGACGCCCTCGAGGGCGGCGACCCCGAGCGGGCGCTCCGGGAGCTGGCCGCCGCACGGGGGCGCGGGAACGACCGCGCGGTCGACCTGCTCGAGGGCATCGCCCGCTACCAGCTCGGACAGGACGCCACCGCCATCCCGCTCCTCGAGTCCGCCCGGTCCGACCCGACGCTCGCCGAGTCGGCCTCGTTCTTCCTCGGCCTCATCGCCCTGCGCCGCGGCGACGGCGACCGGGCCAGCCGGCTCTTCGATCAGGCTGGGCGCGCGATGGGGCTCGAGGACGCCGCGCGCCAGCTCGCCCGCATGGCGCAGCAGGAGGGGCACCTCGTCCTCTCGGCGCTCGCCGAGCTGGTCT
Source organism: uncultured delta proteobacterium (assembly GCA_963776345.1). Taxonomy (GTDB): domain Bacteria; phylum Myxococcota; class Myxococcia; order Myxococcales; family Myxococcaceae; genus RPRB01. The sequence goes on from CAVZMH010000015.1 coordinate 212,375, forward strand.
ACGACACCAACGTCGCGCTCCGGCCCGATGGCGCGCCCACCACCCTCCCCGGGCCGGACGGAAGCGTCGGGCTGACCTTGATGGGGCTGCTCCGCCCATGGGGCACGCCCGGGCCGTACCTCCGGGTCGAGGGCCAGTTCTCCAAGCAGTTCACGCTCGACCAGTTGGACCTCCTCGGCGGGGCGGCGGCGCTGGGGCTCCGGCTGCTGGGGCCCACGGGCAGCCTCATCGGCGAGTATGCCTACACCTACCAGGCGCTCGACGGCCGCGGGTACCTCGCCGACCACCGCGTGTTCCTGGGTGGATCGCTCCTGACCGGCATCTTTCTCTGGGGCGCCGCGTACGCCGCGCACTTCGAGACCTACCGGTGGGAGGCGCTGAGCGATCAGTCCGGGGTGCGGCAGGTGCTGGAGCTCGACGCCGGGCTGCTTCCGGGCGCGGGGGTGCGGCTCACCACCGGCTACGCCGGGACGTGGGACGCGGCCCGCGTCGATCCACTCTCGTACCTGGAGCACGGACCCATCCTGGAGCTGGCCTGGGCACGGGGCCCCTGGACGCTCGGGGCCCGCGGGGCAGTGGCCTGGCGGACGTACCGGGCGCCGGACCCGAACTACGGCGGGGCGACCCGCGCGGACACGCGCTACGGCGCGACGACCTGGATCGACCTGGGCCTGGGCGCCCAGTGGTCGGTGCGTGGAACGGTGCGGCTGCTCCGGGTGGACTCGAACGTCCCGGACCTGAACGCGACCGAGTGGGTCTTCATCGGAAGCGTGGCCTGGACGGGGGCGGTGCTCTGATGCGGCGCACGCTCCTGCCACTTCTCCTCGCGGTGCTGGGCCTGGCCGGGGCGGCGCTGGCCACGCTCAGCCTCCACCGGGCGGCCTCGACGGCGCTCCAGCGCGCCACCGAGGAACGGCTCCGCGGCGCCGGCGCCACGGCGGCGCGCACGCTCGAGCAGCCCAGCTTCGTGCCCGACGCCGCCTGGCTCCGGGCGGTGGTGGAGGCCAACGGCCTCGAGGGCGCCTTCCTGCTCGATGGGCGGCTCCGGGTGGTGCTCGATCCGGCGGGCGCGGCGGACCGCCCGGTGGATCTCCTGAGAATCGATGTCGCGCGCGTCCGGCGCGCCCTGGCCGGCGAGCCGAGCGTGTCACTCGGCTGGGCCATCGGCGAGGCACGGGTGGCCGCGGCGTACCTGCCGGTCCGGAGGAACGGAGCGGTGGACCGGGTCCTGGTGCTCGAGGGAGGAGAGGCCTACGCCGCACGCCAGACCGACCTGGACCGGGCGCTGCATCTCGGCTGGCTGCTGTCGGCCTGCGCCGCGGCGCTGACGGCCCTGGTGGCGGCGGGCTGGGCGGCGGCGGAGCGGCGGGAGCGCGAGCTCGCCACCCGCGCGGCCCGGGGCGCGGCGGTGGCCCAGCTCGCGGCGACGGTGGCGCACGAGGTGCGGAACCCGCTGGGCGTCATCCGCGGCACGGTGGAGCTGATGGCCGAGCGCGGGCGACTGAACGAGCGCGACACCGAGGCGCTGGAGGACATCCTCGGCGAGGTGGCCCGGCTCCGGAGCCTGACCGACGACTTCCTCGATCTCTCCAGCGACCGCCCACTCGCCGGCGTCGACCTGGAGGTCGCGTCCTTCCTCGACGAGGCCGCCCGCGCCGGGCGGGCCGCGACGGGGCTGGCCATCAACGTCGATGCGCCGCCGGGGCTCCACGTCCAGGGAGACAGCGGGCGGCTCCGGCAGGTGCTCCTCAACCTGGTGGCCAACGCGGCGCGCGCCGGGGCGCACCGGGTGCGGTTCCAGGCCGGGGCGGACGGGGGCCGGATCCGGCTCGACGTCGCCGACGACGGGCCCGGAATCCCCGAGGAGATCCGCCCCCGGCTCTTCGAGCCCTTCGCCACGACCCGCCAGGACGGCAATGGACTGGGGCTGGCGGTGAGCCGACGCATCGTGGAGCGCCACGGGGGGAGCCTCTTGCTCCTGCCCGCCGGGCCGGGCGCGACCTTCCGCATCGAGCTGCCGCGCGCAGAGGAGAACGGCTGATGGGTGACATCCTGGTGGTGGACGACGAGCCGAAGCTGGGGAAGCTGGTCGCCGAGATGCTCGAGCTGGACGGGCACCACGTCCAGCGCGTCGGGAGCGGCAAGGACGCGCTCTCGGCCATGGCCAACTTCGCGATGGACGTGGTGGTGACCGACCTCCGGATGCCGGAGGTGGACGGGCTGGCGGTGCTCACCGTGGCGGTGAGGCAACCGGACCCGCCCGACGTGGTGCTGATGACCGGGCACGCGAGCACCGAGAGCGCGGTCGAGGCGATGAAGCGCGGCGCGGCCGACTACCTGTCCAAGCCGTTCTCGATGGACGAGCTCCGCGTCCGGGTGAAGCGGCTCTGCGAGCAGCGCGCCCTGCGCCGCCGATCGTCCGCGCTGGTCGAGCGGCTGACCCCGTCCCTGGTGGGGGAGAGCCCGGCGATGAGCGCCACGCTCGAGGCGGCGATGCGGGTCGCGCCGACCGCGACCACCGTCCTACTCCTCGGCGAGAGCGGGACCGGCAAGAGCCAGATCGCCCGCCGCATCCACTACGCCAGCGCGGTCTCCACCGGCCCCCTGGTCGAGGTGCACTGCGCGGCGCTGCCCGAGGCGCTGCTCGAGTCCGAGCTCTTCGGGCACGAGAAGGGCGCCTTCACCGGGGCGCAGCTGCGCCGCCTCGGCCACCTCGCGGCCGCCGAGGGTGGCACACTCTTCCTCGACGAGATCGGGGAGATCACCCCCGCGACGCAGGTGAAGCTGCTCCGGTTCCTGCAGGACCGCGTCTACGTGCCGCTGGGGAGCACCACCGAGCGCACGGCGAACGTGCGCATCCTCGCGGCCACCAACCGGGACCTCAAGGCGGCGGTCGGCGCGGGCACCTTCCGGGAGGACCTCTACTATCGCCTGAACGTGTTCAGCATCGTGGTGCCGCCGCTGCGGGAACGCCCCGAGGACGTGCTCCCGCTGGCTGTGCGGTTCCTCGCCTCGCGCGGCGTCCCGGAGGAGCGTCTCTCCGCCGGCGCCCGCTCGCGCCTCCAGATGCACGGATGGCCGGGGAACGTGCGCGAGCTGGAGAACGTGCTGGAGCGCGCGCTGATCCTCGCGGGGGAGACGCCGATCGGGCCCGAGCACCTGACGCTGGGGGTGGCGCCGCGCAGCAGGAACGTCGTCTCGGAGCTCCTGGTCCCGGGCTTCGACCTGGACGGCTTCGAGCGGGAGCTCCTCCAGGCTGCGATGGAGCGCGCGGGCGGGAACAAGAGCGCTGCGGCCCGGCTCCTCGGCATCACCCGGCGCCGGCTCTACTCGCGGCTCGACAGCCTGGCTGCGGGTCAGGACGGCGACAGCGAGGGCTGATCAGTCGACGAGCGTTGCCCGGAGCGTGGGCGCAGGGTGCGGAAACCACCTCAGCCAGCCCGGCCGAGCAGCTCGTCTTTCCACCGAGCGAGCAGCCGTTCCGACCTCGGCCCCGAGGGGGTGACGACCAGCTCGCGGCGGTCCTCGGCGGGCTCCTCCAGGACGACCCGCAAGGCGTCGGATGGCGCGGCGCCGGGCACGCGGTCCACCCACTCGACGAGCGTCGCCCCGGGGCCGTCGCGCAGCTCGTGGAACCCCGTCCCGTCGAGGTCCGCCGGGCCGGTCAGCCGGTAGAGGTCGGCGTGGGTCAGCAGGATGCGCCCGTGGTGCTGGTGGACGATGGAGAACGTGGGGCTGGTCACGTCCTCATCGCGGAGGCCCACGCCCCGGGCGATGCCCCGCGCGAGCTCGGTCTTCCCCGCCCCCAGCTCTCCGATCAGGCCCACGAAGTCGCCCTCCTGGAGCACGCAGCCCAGGGCCTCGCCGAGGGCGCGGGTCTCGGCCGGCGAGGCCGAGGAGAAGCTCACCGTCCCCATGCGGTCCACACCTCGCCCAGCGCGGCGGTCAGGTCCGAGGCGATGAGGCCCAGGCGGCCCCAGCGCCGGGCCGCTGCATCCCCCGCGAGGCCGTGCGCGAGCACACCCACGCTCGCCGCGTCCACCGGCGCGAGCCCCTGGGCGAGGAACGCGCCGATCATCCCGGAGAGCACGTCTCCGGTTCCGCCCGACGCCATGCCCGGGTTCCCGCTGGGATTGACCCGGAGCTGTCCCCCGGGCTCGGCGACCAGGGTCCGCGCTCCCTTGAGCACCACCACCGCCCGGTGCGCGCGGGCGAAGGCGCTCGCGGTCCCGGCGCGGTCCACCTGGACCTCGCTCACCGGGCGCCCGGTCAGCCGCGCCATCTCGCCCGGGTGCGGGGTCAGGACGAGCGGCGCGTGGCTCCGCTGGAGCAGCTCCGGGTGTCCGGCGAGGGCGTTGAGCCCGTCGGCGTCGATCAGCACCGGGACGTGGAGCCGGACGAGCAGCTCGCCGAGCAGGGCGTGCGTCTCGGACCCCCGCGGGATGCCAGGCCCGATGACCAGCGCGTCCTTCCCCTCGGCGGCGGCGAGGAGGACGTCGAGGTGCGTGGGCCCGAGGACCGCGGACGCCGGAAGCGCGACGCCCATCAGCTCGGGCGCGTGGCCCTGGACGTCCGAGAGCGCATCGACCGGTGTGGCCACGGTGCACAGGCCCACCCCGCTCCGGAGCGCGGCGAGGCCGGCGAGCGCCGCGGCCCCGCTCTTCCCGCGGCTGCCGGCCACGACCAGGAGATGTCCGTAGGTGCCCTTGTTGGTGTCCGACCGGCGAGGCGGGAGCCACCGTGGCCCGTCGGACGGCTCGAGCAGCCAGGTGGAGGGCGAGAGCTCGGCGAGCCCGATGTCCACCACCTCCACGCATCCGGCGAGCGTCGCGCCGGGCTCGAGCGCCAGGCCCAGCTTCCGGGCGCCGAAGGTGACGGTCAGGTCCGCCGCCACGCAGGGGTCGAAGGCGCGGCCGGTGTCGCTGGAGAGGCCCGACGGGAGGTCGACGGCGAGCACGCGCACGCCCTCGGCGCGCCAGCGGAGCATGTGCCGGATGGCGTCGGCGGCCTCGCCCTCGGGCGCGCGCGCGAGCCCGATGCCGAACAGCGCGTCGATGACCACGTCGACCGCGCGGAGCGGAAGCGCAGCGGCGGAGGAGTGCACCGGCACCCCGGTCTGCTCGAGCGCGGCGTGGTTCCGGGCGGCGTCGCCCTTCAGCCGTGAGGCGTCGGCCACCCGCCAGACGTCCACCTGCCGGCCCGCGGCGTGGAGCTTCCGTGCGGCGACGTACCCGTCCCCGCCGTTGTTGCCCGGCCCGGCGACGACCAGGAATCGCCCCGACGGACCCGCGAGCCGCACCGCCCCCTCGGCGACCGCCGTCCCCGCGTTCTCCATCAGGATGGACGCTGGCAGTCCGCGGCGCTCGGCCTCGGCCTCGGCGGCGCGCGTCTCGGCGGCGGTCAGGAGGGGCTGCATCGGTGGGCGAGGAAGCGTGCAGCCGAAGCGGCGGAGTCGCAAGTTCACCCCGCCGTTCCGTCGCCCCCGGCGCCCAGCTCAGTCCGGCGGGCGCAGGTTCGCCGGGGAGACCTCGCTCGAGGACGCCCGTGCGAGCCAGCCCACGAACCGGGCGTCGCCACCGAGCGTGCGCCAGGCGGGATCGGAGCGGATCGCGCTGACCGAGTCGGGGGTGAGGCCGTGCGCGGATGAATCTTGCAGATGGGCGAGCGCTGCCTCTCGCTGCCCGCGCTCCAGCGCCACCAGCCCCAGCTCGGCGAGGATCCACGCCCGGTCGGGATTGTCCGAGACGACGGTGCGCTTCTGGGTCGCCAGCGCGTCCTGGAGCAGACGCTCACCCTCGTCGAGCCGGCCGTGGCGGATGCAAAAACCAGCGAGCTTGACCATCGTCTCCAGGGTGAAGGGGTGCTCGGCCCCGAGCGCGCGCCGCTCCGTCTCGAGCGTCTGGCGGAGGAGCTGCTCGCCCTCCTGCACCAGCCCCTCCCGGGTGAGGACCCATCCCAGGTTGGTCTCGTTCCCCAGCGTGTCGGGATGCTCCGGGCCGAGGATCCGCCGCTGGTCCTCGAGCACCTCGCGGAAGGTCTGCTCGCTGTCGGCGAGCCGGTGCTGCTGCCCACGAAGGATGCCGATGTTGGTCAGCGTGTTCAGCGTGCTCGGGTGGTCCGGCCCGAACACATGCCGCTTGCCCTCCAGCGCCCGCTGGAGCAGCACCTCGGCCTCGTCGAGGCGGTTCGCCCGGAGGTACACCTGGGCCAGGTTGTTGTCGGACATCAGGGTGAAGCGGGCATCCTCTCCGCTGCGCCGACGGCGGGTCTCCAGTACCTGCCCGAGCATGCGCTCGGCTCCCTCCAGCTTGCCTTCGAAGAAGAGCAGCAGCCCGAGGTTGTTCATCGCCGAGAGCGTCCGCTCGTCGGTGGGCCCGAACACCCGGCGCTTCCGCTCCAGGGTGTCGCGGGCGAGCGACTCGGCCTGGGGATAGAGCCCTAGCTGCTCGTAGACGATCAGCAGCTCCTCGGCGGCCCCGAGCGCCTCCGGATGGTCCGGGCCGAGGGCGGTCCGCGCCACCTCCAGCGAGCGTTCCTGGATGGCACGCGCCCGGCCCAGCAGCCCGAGGTTGGTGAACACGTCCCCGATGGTGGTCATCATCCTGACCTGGAGCTCGGGGTCGGTCGCCAGCCCCGACTCGACGTCCTTCGACGCCCGGTCGAGGATCTCCCTTGCGGTGATGGTGTTGCCGCGTGCCTCGCTCGGGTCGGCGACGCGGAACATCCGGGTGAGGAACTCCGAGACGTGCCGTGCGGCGGCCGCCTCCCGGTTCGCCCGGTCGCGCTCCAGGGCCGTCCGGCGCGCCTGGAGCCCCATCGCGACGGCGAAGGCCAGGAGCAGCACTGCGAGCCCCGACGCCAGCCCCACCCCGAGCCGATGCCGCTGCACGTACCGCTTCGCCCGGTAGGCCCGGCTCGGAGGACGGGCCAGGACCGGCTCACGCCGCAGGTACCGCCGGAGGTCGGCGGCCAGCTCGGACGGCGTTCCGTACCGGCGCGAGCGCTCCTTCTCCAGCGCCTTGAGGGTGATGGCGTCGAGGTCCGAGTCCAGCTGCCGGCGCCACGTCTCCGGGTCGGTCCCGCGGTTCCGGGCCGCCTCGACCGCCGCCTCCCCGAGCGTGCCCAGACGGACGCTCGGCTTCGGCGGCTCGTCCTCGCGGAGCTTGCGGCGCAGCTCCTCGATGCTCGACGCGCGCAGCTCCTCCGAGGGGAAGGGCAGCGTCCCGGTGAGCAGCTGGTAGAGAACGACCCCCAGCGCGTACACGTCGGTCCGGGTGTCGACGTCCTCCCCGGTCGCGTCGGCCTGCTCGGGGCTCATGTACTCGGGGGTGCCGATGACCGACCCCACCGCGGTGAACAGCGTCCTCTCGGTGAGCCGGAGGCCCGTGGCCTTGGCGATCCCGAAGTCGATGATCTTCGGCTGGGCCTTCCCGCCCACCATCGAGATCAGGATGTTGGAGGGCTTGAGGTCGCGGTGGATGACCGCCTTCTGGTGCGCGTGCTGGACCCCCTCGCACACCTCGGCCAGCAGCTCGATCCGCGCGGCGGTGGAGAGGTGGTGAGTGTCGCAGTGCTCGGTGATGGGGAGGCCCTGCACGTACTCCATGACCACGTAAGGCCGGCCCTCCGGAGTCGCCCCCCCGTGGAAGATCCGGGCGATCGCCGGGTGGTCCATCAGCGCCAGCGCCTGGCGCTCCGACTCGAAGCGGGCCACCACCTCCTGGCTGTCCATGCCCGCCTTGATGACCTTCAGGGCCACCTGGCGCTGGACCGGCGAGAGCTGCTCCGCGAGCCAGACCTCTCCCATCCCGCCCTCGCCGAGGCGGGACTCGAGCCGGAACCCGTCGAAGGCGCGGCGCGTCCCCTCGCCGATCGGGTCGCCGCCGGGCAGCGTGTCGTGATGCGCGAGCGTCGGATCGCCCAGGCCAGCCATGTGACGCACGACAGTGGAGGATCCCCGCTCCCGTCAATTCGCCTCGACCCGTTGGTGACGCAACACGGTGCCATCTTGGGCTCCGGGGGCCGATCCACTACCGTCGACCCCCGTGCCGACCGACCGGGAAGACGACGCCCCGCTCGAGACTCTGAAGACGGCGCCGTCGGCGGCCCGACCGTCCGAGCCGCCGAAGCTCCCTCCGACCCTGGTGCAGCTACTGTGCGCCGACGACCTCCGTCAGCCCTCCGTCCGCCACTGGCTCGATGGGCTCAAGGAGGTCCGCATCCACCGCGGGCGCGCTCCGTCCGTGCGGAGGGAGCGGGAGACGCTGACCATCGCGCTCGGCGATCGGTACGCCTCCAACCAGCACCTGCTGCTGAGGCCCACCTCCGGCGGCTTCGCCGTCTCGGACGAAGGCTCGACCAACGGGGTCTTCGTCGACGGGCGGCCGCTCGACCCCGGTGACGAGCGGGTGGTGGAGAGCGGGCTGCTCGAGGTGGGCCACAGCTTTTTCCACCTCCGTTCCGAGGTGCACGGAACGCGCGACGCACCCGCCGATGGAGACCCGGAGGAGCCGCTGACCTTCCACCCCGGCTTCGCGCTGGGGCTGACCGGGGCCGGGCGGCTGGCGCGGAGGTCGCATGATCTCCTGGTCACCGGTGAGACAGGAGCGGGGAAGGAGGTGGTCGCCCGCTGGCTGCACCGGATCTCCGGCCGCCCCGGTCCGCTGGTCGCGGTCAACTGCGCGGCGGTGCCCGAGCACCTCCTGGAGGACGAGCTCTTCGGGCACGTGAAGGGGGCGTTCTCCGGTGCGCAGGCGGACCGGCCGGGGCTCCTGCGCGCGGCGCACCGGGGCACGCTCCTCCTCGACGAGGTGGGGGACATGCCGGCCCAGCTGCAGGCGAAGCTGCTCCGGGTGATCGAGGATCGCCGGGTCCGGCCGGTGGGGAGCGAGGAGGAGGTCCAGGTCGACGCCCAGGTGATCGCCGCCACGCACCGCGACCTCCGCGCGCTAGTGGACGAGGGACGCTTCCGGGAGGACCTCCTCGCCCGCCTGGGCCTCTTGCCGGTACACGTCCCGCCGCTCCGTGAACGTCGCGAGGACCTCGGGCTGCTCGTCCGGCGGATCCTGCGGGAGGTTCCGCGCGGGCTGGAGCGCATCCGGTTCGAGCTCGATGCGCTCCGGATGCTGCTGCTCCACCCCTGGCCGCTGAACGTCCGCGAGCTGCGGCGCGCGCTGCTCGCCGCGGTGGACCTCGCCGGGGCGGAGGAGGGCGGCTCGGTGCTCATCGGGCCCCAGCACCTGCCGGCCGCGCTCGAACGCCGGTCCCCTCCCCGTCCAGCGCCGACCCTCTCGGAGGCGGACCAGGAGCTCCGCGCCCGGCTGGTCGAGCTGCTCGCCCGGCATCGGAGCAACGTCGCCGCCGTGGCGAGGCAGCTCGGGAAGCCGCGGACCCAGGTCCAGCGCCTGATGGCCCGGCTCGGCGTCCAGCGCACCGACGACTGACCGGGCCTCCGTCGCCGGGCGCCCGCGGGGCGCCCACCGGGCGCCTGGCCTGGCAGTGACCGGAGGGGCTCGGGATCCCGGGGGTTCGGCGTTCGCGCTGCCGGGGCACGCCCGTTGCTCATGGGCCCCTTGCTCGAAGCGCGCGCCCACCAGGTGGCCGGACGCGCGCGGTCCCTGGGAGGAGAGTCCCCATGTCGAAGTTCCTGGAGCCCGACCGGCACCCGCACGGTCCGGAGCCCGTTCTGTCTCTTGCCGCGGGCCTGCTGCTCGCAACGGCGCTGCTCGTGTCTCGATCCGCGGCCGCCGGAGAGCCGGAGGACGCGCCGCTCCCTTCGCTCGGCGGGGTTCATGACCCCGGTCCTCGCGGAGGCTCACCCGGCGCGGGCGGGCCCCTCCCCGGGCTCACCACCAGCGAGCTGGCGCTGTTCAACGAGGGCCAGTTCCGGGCCTCGGAGCTCGAGGCGACCTGCGACACCTGCAGCGACGTGCCTCCGGGGACCCGCATCCCTCCGGGGTCGCCGCCGGACACCACCAACTCGGCGGGCCTCGGTGGCCGGTTCAACTCCGACCAGTGCCTGGCCTGTCACTCGCATCCGGCGGCGGGCGGAACCTCCGGGGCGGTGAATCCCTCGTTCTCCATCGCCCGCCACAAGGGGGCCACCAACCGGGTTCCCTTCTTCGAGACGATGGACGGCCCCACGCGCGAGGTGCGCTTCCTCTTCAACGAGGACGGGACCCGCGACGGCTCGGTGCACCAGAAGTTCACCGTGACCGGCCGCTCCGACGCTCCGAACTGCCGCCTGGCGCAGCCGGACTTCGAGCGCGCCGCCATCGTCAACGGGCTGGCCTTCCGCATCCCCACGCCGCTGTTCGGGCTGGGGCTCGTCGACTCCATCCCCGACGGCGAGATCATGTCCCACCTGGCGTCCAACCCGGGGCGGAAGCGAGAGCTCGGGATCCACGGGACGCCGAACCGGGCGACGAACAACGCCACCATCGGGCGGTTCGGGTGGAAGGCGCAGAACGCCTCCATCACCGTGTTCGCCGGCGAGGCCTACAACGTGGAGATGGGCGTCACCAACGAGCTGTTCCCGATCTCCAAGACCGAGGACGCCAAGTGCAACCTCGGCGCGGAGCCGAACGACGTCACCCGCGTGGACGACCAGAAGTTCAACGACCCGCTCGAGGTGATGGCCGACTGGCTGATGTTCTCACTCTTCACGCGGTTCCTGGACGCGCCCCAGCCGGCCGCCCTGACCCCGGACGCCCAGCACGGCGCCCAGCTCTTCGAGCAGGTGGGCTGCAGCGAGTGCCACGTCCCGAGCATGAAGACCCGCCCTGCCCCGCTCGGGCCACAGTCGGGAGCGCTGGCCGGAAAGACGGTGAACCTCTTCTCGGACCTGGTCCTGCACCACATGGGGGCGAACCTGGCGGACAACGTCATCCAGGGCGACGCCGGGCCGGACATGTTCCGCACCTCGCCGCTGTGGGGCGTGGGGCAGCGGCTATACTTCCTCCACGACGGCCGGGCCCGGGACCTCCAGAGCGCGATCCGGGCCCACTACTCGCCGCCCTCGCCGGCGCGCGGCCGTGACCCGGCATACCCGCCCAGCGAGGCGAACCAGGTGGTGCGCAACTACTTCCGGCTCACCGCGGGCCAGCAGCAGGACGTGCTGGAGTTCCTCCGGTCGCTGTAAAGCCGGACGAGTCCCTCGCGGGAAGCGGGCGGCGATGGCCACGCTCCGTCGCCGTCCGCGTCGTGGCCAGTGGAGCCCGGGCCGTGCGCCAGCGCTTCGCGGCTCCGGGACGCGAGCGGAACGCGTCAGCCGGACTGGAGCACCACGGTCGCGGCGGCGACTCCCGCATCGTGGGTGAGCGCCAGGAGAACCTGGGCCCGCCGCGCTGCGACCTCTCGCGCGGCCACGCCGGCGAGCGCGAAGGCCGGCGCGCCGCTCGACGCCTTGACGACCTCCATGTCCCGCCAGCGGATCCCCGGAGGCGCGCCCAGCGCCTTCACCAGCGCCTCCTTCGCCGCGAACCGGCCGGCGTAGGCCGCTGCGCGGTCGCTTCGCGACTCGCAGGTCGCGATCTCGGCGGGGGTGTAGACCCGTTCGCGGAAGCGCGCGCCGTTCGGCCCAGCCAGGATCGTGGCGACGCGCTCGACCGAGCAGACATCCATACCCAGACCGACCACGGCCATCCTCAGACGCCCCGCATCAGGGCGAGCATGTCCCGCACCGCCCGGTCCATGCCCACCAGCACCGAGCGGGCGATGATGGCGTGGCCGATGTTCAGCTCGTCGATCTCCTCGAGGCGGGCGATGGCCTGGACGTTGTCGTAGTTGAGCCCGTGCCCGGCCGCGACGCCGAGGCCGAGCTTGGCGCCGGCCCGCGCCGCGTCCATCACCCGGGTCAGCTCGCGGGCACGCTCCTTGGCGTTCCGGGCCTCGCAGTACCGGCCGGTGTGCAGCTCGATCCGGTCCGCCCCGAGCTTGTGCGAGGCGCGCAACGCGTCCAGGTCCGGGTCGATGAAGAGCGAGACCAGGATGTCGCCGTCCTTGAGGTGGCGGACCGCCTGCGCCAGCGACTCGCGCTGGCCGGTCACGTCCAGCCCGCCCTCGGTGGTCAGCTCCTCCCGGCGCTCGGGCACCAGGGTGACCAGGTCCGGCTTCACCTCGTAGGCGATCTTCACCATCTCCTGGGTCGCCGCCATCTCGAGGTTGAGCAGCGTCTGGCAGGTCTCGCGGAGTAGCTTGAGGTCGCGGTCCTGGATGTGCCGCCGGTCCTCGCGGAGGTGGATGGTGATCTGCCCCGCCCCGGCGGCCTCGGCCAGCGCCGCCGCGGTCACCGGGTCCGGGTACGCGGCCCGGCGCGCCTGGCGCAGGGTGGCCACGTGGTCGACGTTCACGCCCAGTCGCTGTCCCATGTGACGGCGTTGTATCGCAACTTCAGCCGAGCGCAGCGCTCAGGGCGGCGGCAATCGACTGGGCATGCTCCTCGTTGCGCTGGCTGTCCGGCCCCTCGATCAGGATGCGGACCTTGGGCTCGGTGCCGCTGTACCGGACGAACACCCGGCCGTCCTTGCCCAGCTTGGCCCGGGCCGCCTCGATGGCCGCGTTGACTCCCGGGAGACCCTCGAGGTCCTTCCGCTCCTTGACCGCGAGCGAGAGCAGGGTCTGGGGCACCGGCTCGAAGATGCTGGCCAGCTCCGAAAGCGGCTTCTGCTGGCGGCACATGACGGCCAGGAGCTGCAGCGCCGCGAGGGTCCCGTCCCCGGTCGTGGCGTGGTCCAGGAAGACCAGGTGCCCGGACTGCTCCCCGCCGAGGCTGTGCCCCGCGCGCCGCATCTCCTCGACCACGTAGCGATCGCCCACCTTGGTCCGGACGACCTGCACGCCCCACCGGCCCACCGCCCGCTCCAGGCCCACGTTGGACATCACCGTCGTCACCAGGGTCTTTGTCCGGAGGCGGTCGCGGGCGACCAGCTCGCCGGTGCACACCGCCATGATCGCGTCCCCGTCGACGAGGCGGCCCTTCTCGTCGGCGACGATCAGCCGGTCGGCGTCCCCGTCGAGCGCCAGGCCCAGGTGGGCTCCATGCTCGACCACCGCCCGGGCCATGCTCTCGGGGTGCACCGCGCCCACCCCGTCGTTGATGTTGGTGCCGTTCGGCTCGCAGGCCAGGGGCACCACGGTGGCCCCGAGCTCCTGGAGGACGGCGGGCGCGGTCCGGTAGCCGGCCCCGTGCGCGCAGTCGACGACGATCTTCATCCCCTCCAGCGTCAGCTCGCGCGGAAAGGTGTTCTTGAGGAAGACGATGTACCGGCCGCGGGCGTCGTCGAGCCTGAAGGCGCGGCCGATCTTGTCGGCCGTCGGGCGGATCTCGTCGATCTGCCCGCTGGTGATCAGCTCCTCGAGCTTCTCCTCCGTCTCGTCCGGAAGCTTGAAGCCGTCGCGCCAGAAGAACTTGATGCCGTTGTCCTGGTAGGGGTTGTGCGAGGCGGAGATGACCGCCCCGGCGTCGGCGCGCATCGAGGTGGTGATGTTGGCGATGCCGGGCGTGGGCAGCGGGCCCACCAGCTCCACGTCCACGCCCATCGAGGTGATGCCCGCGGCCAGCGCCTGCTCCAGCATGTAGCCGGAGAGCCGGGTGTCCTTGCCGATGACCACCCGGTGCCGGTGCGCGCCGTTGCGGATGAGGAAGGCCAGCGCCCGGCCGAGCTGCATCGCCACCTCGGCGGTCATCGGCCAGACGTTGGCCGTCCCCCGGACGCCGTCCGTGCCAAACAGCCGCGCCTTCGCCTGCGCCTCTGGAGACTTCATCAACTTCACTTGCTCGACCCTCCCGCCGCCCGTCACGCCTCCCCGGGTCGGATCCCATGCTATGGACCGCGACCCGCTCCCGCAAGGCAAGCGAGGTGGCCGAGGGTGGGTGCTACTCCTCGAGCGTGGAGAGGTCTCCGGCGTCCTTCCCCATCTCCTGCGCCCGGAGCAGCCGCCGGACGATCTTCCCGCTGCGGGTCTTCGGCAGCTTGTCCACGACCACGATGCTGCTGGGCGTGGCGATCGGCCCGAGCTCGTGGCGGACGTGCTTCACCAGCTCGGCCTCGAGCTCGGGGGTCGCCTTGCGCCCCGCGCGGAGGATGCAGAACGCCTTGATGCCCTCGCCCTTCACCGGGTCCGGGATGCCGATGACCGCCGCCTCGGCGACGGCCGGGTGGCTGATCAGGGCGCTCTCCACGTCGGCGGTGCCGATGCGATGCCCGGCGACGTTGAGCACGTCGTCGCTGCGGCCGAGCACGGTGAAGTAGCCGTCCTTGTCCCAGCTGGCGACGTCACCCGCGGCGTAGACCTGGCCGGGGATCTCCTCCCAGTACTGGCGCCAGCGCTCGTGATCGCCCCAGACGGTGCGCATCATGTGGGGGAACGGACGGCGGAGCGCGAGCACCCCACCCTGCCCCTTCGGGACCTCCTTGCCGTCGGTGTCCACCACCACCGCGTCCACCCCGGGGAGCGCCAGGCCCACTGCCCCGGGCCGGGCGGGGATGCACAGCGGCGTGCCGAGCGCCGGACCACCGAGCTCGGTCTGCCACCAGTTGTCGGCGATGAAGCCGCGCTTGCCCCCGTCCACCAGGTGCTCGAACGCCCAGCGGCAGGCCTCGGGGTTCAGCGGCTCGCCGGCCACGGTGATCAGCCGGAGCGAGGAGAGGTCGGACTTGGCCGGGAGCTCGCCGCCGAACTTCATGAACATCCGCAGCGCGGTCGGCGCGGTGAAGATGACGTTCACCTTGTGCTTCTCCACCACCCGCCAGGCGATGGCCGGATCGGGGAAGTCGATCGCCCCCTCGCGCACCACGGTGGTGATGCCCTCCACCAGCGGCGCGTAGACGATGTACGAGTGACCCACCACCCAGCCGATGTCGCTGGTGCACCAGAAGACGTCGTCGTCCTTGAGGTCGTAGAAGGTCCGGAGGTGGTAGGCGGTGCCCACCATGAAGCCGCCGTGCACGTGCACCACACCCTTCGGCTTCCCGGTGGACCCCGAGGTGTAGAGGATGAACAGCGGGTGCTCGCTGTCCACCTGCACCGGCGCGACGTCGGGCTTGCTGCGCTGGATCAGCTCGCGGAAGTCCACCTCGTTCTTCTTGAGCGGCCGCCCGCCTCCGCTCCGCCGCTGGAACCAGACCACGTGCTCCACCACGTCCAGTCCGGGGAGCGCCTCGTCGACGATGCCCTGCAGCTCCACCACCTTGCCCCGCCGGAAGCCGATGTCGCCGGCGATGATGACCTTCGCTCCGGCGTCGAGGATGCGGTCCTTGAGCGCGCCGACGCCGAGCCCGGCGTAGACCACCGAGTGGATGGCGCCGAGCCGGGCCACCGCGAGCATCGAGGCGATGCCCTCGAGGGTGAGCGGCATGTAGATGATGACCCGGTCGCCCACCCCGACCCCGAGCGAGCGCAGGCCGCTGGCCAGGCGCGAGACCAGGTCGCGCAGCTCGCCGTAGGTGATGCTCCGCTCGGTCCCGTCCTCGTCCATGCAGATGAAGGCGCGGTGGTTCCGGCGTGGCCCGTCGGCGTGCCGGTCGAGCGCGTTCTCGGTGATGTTGGTCTTGGCGCCGACGAACCACTGGTGGTCGGGCACCCGCCAGTCCAGCACGCGGGTCCACGGCTGGGACCACTTGAAGCCCTTCGCCACCTCGCCCCAGAACCCCTGCGGGTCGGCGAGGCTCCGCGCATGTTCCGCCCGCACGTCCTGAAGGTTCGCGGCGCGGCGCACCTTCTCCGGCGCCGGGATGCCCTCGCCCACTTCGAGGAGATGCTCGAGTGCCATGCCGCGCCTCCTGACGTCGTCTGACGAGGGAACAGGCCACGCGCCCGCGGCGATTTCAAGCGGCGACCGGCCGCGCAGATCTTGCGCGCCCCGGAGTGGCTCGGCGCGAGGCGTCAGGCCGGGGGAGGACCCCACGAATCGCCGCCCTCGCGGGCTTGGGCGATGGCATCGGCCACCGCCAGCGCGTCCTTCGCCTCGCCGACGTCGTGCACCCGGACGACGTCCGCGCCGCGGAGCACCGCCACCGCGGCGATCGAGGCCAGGGTTCCCGCGACCCGCCGCTCGGGAGGGCGCCCCCCGGCCAGCGTCCCGAGGAACCGCTTGCGGCTGGTCCCCACCAGCACCGGCGCGCCCAGGACGCGCAGCTCGGCCAGGTGCCGGAGGAGGAAGAGGTTGTGGCCCACCGTCTTCCCGAAGCCGATGCCCGGATCGACCCACAGCCGCTGTCGCGAGACGCCGGCGGCCACCGCCCGCTCGATGCTGCCGGCGAGCCCCTCGATGACCTCGGCGACGAGGTCGTCGTACCGGGGGTCCGCCTGCATCGTCTCCGGCGTCCCCTGGATGTGCATCAACGCCAGCACCGCGCCGGCCTCCGCCACCACCGCCGCCAGCGCCGGGTCGTGCCCGAGCCCGCTCACGTCGTTGACCAGCATCGCGCCGGCCCGGAGCGCCTCGCGCGCGACCTCCGCCTTCCGGGTGTCGACGGACAGGGGAACGTCGGTGGTGGCCCGGAGGGTCTCGATGACCGGGAGCACCCGCTCGAGCTCGACCTGCACCGGAACCTCACCGGCGCCCGGCCGGGTCGACTCTCCCCCGATGTCCAGGAGGTCCGCCCCCGCCTCGACCAGGGCGTGCGCGTGCCGCACGGCGGCCTCGCGCTCGAGGTGCCGGCCCCCGTCGCTGAAGCTGTCGGGCGTGACGTTCACCACCCCCATGACCTGGGTTCGCTCGCCCCAGCGGAAGGTGCGGCCGCCGAGCACCGTCGGATCCGGCGGCGCGCCGGCGGCGAGCGCGGCGTCCAGCGCGCGGGCGAGCCCACCGAGCCCCTGACGCTCGGCGACCCGGGCCAGCGCGTCGATGCCGGCACGCGGTCCGGAGACGGTCGCCCCCCCCGCGCGCCGCTCCGGGTCCGAGAGGACGCAGGCGAGGCCCAGGGCGTCCTGCTCGCGGAGGAGCCGCGACTCGGCCGGGCCGAGCCCGGTGAGCAGGAGGTGCGCGCGGGCGACGGACCCGAGCAGCCGCTGCCGCGCAGCCGGCTCGAGGCCCAGCCGCTCCCAGGCGGGCTCGAGATCGCCGTCGCGATCCATGGCGATGGGCCGGGCGAGGATCATCGGCACAGCCCGGAGTGCTAGCAGAGAACGCCCGCCCCGGGGGGCGGCGGAGGCGAACGCCCCGAGACGACGCTGCCCCCGCCGGCCGGAGCCAGCGAGGGCAGTGGGACGTTCCGTCCTCGAGGACGGCTCAGGCCTTGTTCGGTTCGAGCGCCGGCATCGGCTGGATGCCCTCGAGGATGCGGCGCCTCTCCTTCTCCTTGGTCTTCGGAGGCGTCTGGACCCGCGGCTTCGGCCGCTCGCGGGTGATGGTGCCGCCCTGGAAGAGGATCTCCACGTCCTCGGCGTCGAGCGTCTCGTACTCCATCAGCGCGTCGGCCACCCGCTTCAGCTTGTCGAAGTTCTCCTGGAGGAGCTTCTTCGCCCGCTCGTAGCAGCCGACGACGATCTCCCTCACCTCGGTGTCGATCTGCCGGGCGGTGTCCTCCGAGTAGTTGGGGCGGCTGGAGAAGTCGCGCCCGAGGAACACCTCGCCCTCGCTGCTCCCGAAGGAGAGCGGGCCGAGCTTGTCGCTCATGCCCCAGCGGCAGACCATCGCCCGGGCGGTCTCGGTCGCCCGCTCGATGTCGTTCGACGCTCCGGAGCTCATCTCGTTGAACATCAGCTCCTCGGCCAGCCGGCCGCCCATCGCCCGGCAGATCTGGTCGAGCATCTGCTGGCGGTAGAGGTTGTACTTGTCCTCGGTGGGGAGCGACCAGGTGACACCCAGGGCCTGGCCGCGGGGGATGATGGTGACCTTGTGCACCGGGTCGCAGCCGGGGAGCAGCTTCCCGACAATGGTGTGACCGGCCTCGTGGACCGCGGTGTTCCACCGCTCCTTCTCGGTCATGATCATGGACTTCCGCTCGGGGCCCATGAACACCTTGTCCTTGGCGGACTCGAAGTCGGTCAGGTCCACCTTCTCCTTGTTCTGGCGGGCGGCGAAGAGGGCGGCCTCGTTGACCAGGTTCTCCAGATCGGCGCCGGTCATGCCCGGGGTGCCGCGGGCGATCACCTCGAGGTCCACCTCGTTGCTCAGGGGGACCCGCTTGGTGTGGACCATGAGCACGCCGATGCGACCGTTGAGGTCCGGCCGCGGGACCACGATGCGCCGGTCGAACCGGCCGGGGCGCTGCAGCGCCGGGTCGAGCACGTCCGGACGGTTGGTGGCGGCGATGAGGATGACGCCCTCGTTGCTCTCGAAGCCGTCCATCTCCACCAGGAGCTGGTTCAGCGTCTGCTCGCGCTCGTCGTGACCACCGCCGAGTCCGGCGCCACGGTGCCGCCCGACGGCGTCGATCTCGTCGATGAAGATGATGCAGGGGGCGTTCTTCTTGCCCTGCTCGAAGAGGTCACGGACCCGGCTCGCGCCGACGCCCACGAACATCTCCACGAAGTCCGAGCCGCTGATGCTGAAGAACGGGACGCCCGCCTCGCCCGCCACCGCCTTCGCCAGCAGCGTCTTGCCGGTGCCCGGGGGGCCCATCATCAGCACGCCCTTGGGGATGCGGCCGCCGAGCTTGGTGAACTTCTTCGGGTCCTTGAGGAAGGCGATGATCTCCTCGAGCTCTTCCTTGCACTCGTCGATGCCGGCGACGTCGGCGAAGGTCACCTTGTTGTGGCTCTCGGAGAGGAGCTTGGCCTTCGACTTCCCGAAGGTCATCGCCTTGCCGCCGGTGCCCTGGAGCTGGCGCATGAAGAGGACGAAGAAGACGAACAGGAACACCACCGGCATCCACTGACCGAGGATGGTCAGCCAGAGGTTGTTCTGCTCCTCTTTCTCGTACTTCACGTCCACGCCCGACTCGCGCAGCTTCTGGAGCATCACCGCGTCGGCCGGCGGGCCGATGGTGCGGAACCGCTCCTTGGTGTCCTCGAACGTGCCCGAGTAGCTGTTGCCGCGGACGTTGACCTGGCGGACCTTCTTCTCCTCGATCTTCGACAGGAGCGCGGTGAACGTCGGCTCCTGCACCTCGTCCTGGTTGCGGTTGAAGATGTGGAAGAAGCAGACGAACAGGGCGATCAGGATCACCCACAGTCCGATGGTCTTGTAGCTTGAACGCACGTGTGGACTGCCCCTTTCGACTCCGGGCGCGACCTCGAGCCCCCGGACGGGTCCGAGATCCAGCATTCTGACGGGCCCCTTGGGCCGGTCGCAAGCGCTCGCACGGGCGCGCCCGGCTGGCGCCTATAACGTACCCTGGTCCCCAGCGCTCGGCTCCGGGGCCGGGCGGCGCTCGAGGGCTTCCGCGCGAAGGAACGGCCCGGGCCCGGTGTGCGCCCGGGGCCAGAGCCCCACCACCCACAGCACCCGGCCGCGCGCGTCCGCCACCAGGGGCCAGCCTCCTCGCTCCTCGGCGGGCACGGCCGCGTCGACCAGCACGTCCTGCACCCGCCGGGTGGGCCCGGCCTCGGGGCCGACCCGGTCTCCCGGCCGGCGGGCGCGCACCACCAGCGGCGGCGTCGCCCCTCCCACCGGGACGCCCGGCCCCTCGCCGAGCGTGACCCGGAAGGGACCGAACTGGACCGGCGCTCCCGCCTGGAGCTCGACCACGGAGGTCTCGGGCGGGGCGTGCGGGGTCAGCACGCGCACCCAGCCTCCCTCGGCGCCGAGCACCGCCCGGCCGGGGAGTCCGGTCCGGCCCCCCCGGTCGACCGCCGCGCCGATCTCCCGGAGCAGGCGGTCGGAGACGCCGTGACCCTGGGCCTCGAGCCACGCGCGGAGCACCCGGGAGCGGATGGGCCAGGGGAGCGCGCGCACCGCCACGGCGTCGAGCCCGGCGCCGTCTCGCACCCGCTGGAGCGCCTGGGCCGCCAGCCCCGACAGCAGCTCCTCGTCCTCGGCCGCCGAGCGGGCGAAGCGGGCCAGCCGCTCGACGACGGAGGGCCCGGCGGCCTGGCGGAGCACCGGCAGCACGTGGTGGCGGATGCGCGTCCGGAACAGCCCCGGGTCCTCGTTGGTCGGGTCGCGCGCCGGCTCGAGCCCGGCGGCGGCGACGGCGGCCTCGGTCTGCGACCGGCGCACGGCGAGGAGCGGGCGAAGGAGCCTCGGCCCCACCGCCCGGATGGCGGCCGCCCCGCGGAGGGCCGACCCGCGGGCCAGGCGCATCAGCAGCGTCTCGGCCTGGTCGTCGGCGGTGTGCGCGGTGGCGATGGCGGCATAGCCGTGCGCACGGGCGATGCGGTCCAGCGCAGCGTACCGGGCCGCCCGCGCCCTCGCCTCCGTCCCCGCGCCCGCCGGCAGCCCCAGCGACTCGGTGTGGAACGGCAGGCCGAGCGAGCGCGCGAGCTCCCGGACGCGCTCCACCTCGGCCGCCGACTCCGGCCGGAGCCCGTGGTCCAGCGACGCGACCCCCGTCCGCTCGCTCGCCACCTCGGCCGCCGCCAGCATCAGAGCCAGCGAATCCACTCCGCCGGACACGGCCACGAGAATTCTTCCAGCCTGGCGCTCGAACGCGGCGGCCACCGCCCGGCGGATGGCATCTCGGTTCATCCGGTCGTCGTGCATGCCCACAGCCATCCACAAGGGTGCCGACATCGCACCGGTCAGCAGGTTGAGACCCGTCGGTGCCGGCCTTAGAATGACAGTCAGTCGGTGGCAGTGGCGACGGGGGTGAGGAATGGGCGGGCCACCGGACGTGTTCTTGGTCTGAAAATTGATGAGTGTTGGGCCTAGGGGTCCCCCCCCTCCCCCTCTGGGCCCACGGGGGTCGCAGGGAGTCAATCTCTGCCGCCCCTTCTTTCCCGGGCGCCCCGGTTCCTTCGCTGGAACCGGGGCGTTCGCTTTCGTGGAACCTGTTCAAATGATTGACCGATCCCCGGGGGTGGCGGAGACTCTCCCCTGAGCACGTCGGCGCACCTTTCGGAATGCGGTCCGACGTTGACTTTTGACCTGACCCGGGGAGCACCGACGACGATGGCTGGGACCGACAAGCGTAAGCAGAGTTTGTACTTCCCGGAGGAGATGCTCCGGGAGATCCAGGAAGAGGCCACGCGGCAGGATCGCTCGCTCTCCTGGGTGGTGCAGCAGGCCTGGCGGATCGCGCGCGAGCGGATCAAGGCCTTCCCTGCGGTGAACGACGTGACCGGCGAGCCCGCGCTTCCGGACACGCGCGAGGAGGCCTGATGCCGGGCACGGATCACCGCAAACAGTCGCTGTACTTCCCCGAGGAGATGCTGATGGAGATCCAGCACGAGGCGACACGGCAGGACCGGTCGCTCTCCTGGATCGTCCAGCAGGCCTGGAAGGTCGCCCGGGGCGACATCCAGAAGATGCCCTCGGTCAACGACGTCCTCACCGGAGCACGCTGACCACTCCGGCGGGAGCCCTCTCCGGCGACGTCCCTGCGCTCAGGCCGCCTCGGCCTCGAGCTTGAATCCGCTGCGTTCGAGCATCTGCTTCAGCTCGGCCTTGTGGATGGCCTTGCCGTAGGCCTCCTGGGGCTCGACGAGCTTCTTCTTCACCAGGTCGAGCAGGGCGTCGTTCAGGGTCTGCATCCCGACGCCCTTCCCGGTCTGCATCATCGAGGGGATCTGGAAGGTCTTCCCCTCGCGGATGAGGTTGGCCACGCTGGAGGTGGCGATGAGGATCTCCATCGCCGCCACCCGGCCGCCCCCGATCTTCTTGCAGAGGGTCTGGGTGATGACGCCCTTGAGGCTCTCGCTGAGCATCATCCGGATCTGCTCCTGCCGGTCGGCCGGGAACTGGTCGATGATCCGGTCCACGGTGCTGGGCGCGGTGTTGGTGTGCAGGGTGCCGAAGACCAGGTGGCCCGTCTCGGCGGTCTCGATGGCGATGGCGATGGTTTCGAGATCTCGCATCTCGCCCACCAGGACGATGTCCGGGTCCTCGCGGAGGGCGGCCCGGAGCGCGTGCTTGAACGACCCGGTGTGCACCCCGATCTCCCGCTGGTTCACCAGGCAGCGGCGGTTGGGATGGACGAACTCGATCGGGTCCTCGATGGTGATGATGTGATCGTCCCGGTTCCGGTTGATGTGGTCGATCATCGAGGCCAGGGTGGTGCTCTTCCCCGAGCCGGTCGGGCCGGTCACCACCACCAGCCCCTTGTTGAGGAAGCACAGGTCCAGCACCGGCTGGGGAAGCCCCATCTCCGCCGCGGTGCGGATGGTGTTGGGGATCTGCCGCATCACGCAGCCGATGCCCTTGCGGTCGTCGAAGAGGTTCACCCGGAAGCGGGCCCGCGGGGTCTCGTAGGCGAAGTCGGTGTCCTTGATGGACTCCCACTGCTCCCGGTTCTTCTCCGGGGCGATGGAGAAGAGCATCTCCTTGAGGCGGCCCGGTGCCAGCGGCGGGTAGCCTTCGACGGGAGTCATGTCCCCGTCGATGCGGATGATGGGCGTGGTGTCGGAGGAGAGGTGGAGGTCCGACGCCTTCCGGTCCAGCATGAGATTGAGGAGCTGGTCCATCGCGCCCCGCGGGTCGGCCGAGGGGGTCGGAGCCGCGGGCTTGGCCGCGCGGGCGGGCTCGGACGCGGAGGCCGCGACGGGGGCGGGCGCCGGTGCGCTCGGCTTCCCCGGGGTCGTCCTCCCCGGGGTCGGCTGACCTGGGAGCTCGCGGAACGAGACGTCCTTGGCCACGCCGCGCCGGAACCCGGACTGGGAGCCGACCGGCACCCCGGTGACGGCGGGCGTCGGGGGGTGACGGCGGGCGTCGGGGGGGTGCCGACGCTCGCCGTGCCCGGGCCGTGCATGTACTCGTGCAGCATCTCGGCGGCGGAGGCGAGCTCGATCGCCTCCCCCTCCTCCTCGGCGCCCCTCCTCGCCGGCCGCACGATGGCGCGGACCTGGGCGCCGCTGCGCTCGAAGACGACCGCCACCCGTCCCGCCGGCGCGCCGTACTCGAAGCGCGTGGTGCCCGGCGCGGGGAAGCTGTTGCGCATCTCGCTCGGGGCGAGCTCGGCGAAGACACCGGCGATCTGCTGCGCGGTGAGCTGCTGCCGGAGCACCGGGACGTCGCCCGAGCCGGTGCGCATCAGCGCGGGGGCGCCGGTATCGAAGAGCAGCTCGGTGCCCTGCTCCTTGATGAGTCGCTCGAAGATCGGATCAAGCCTGGCCACGGGCGCCGAGTTTACGTCAAACCGCCTCGTTGCTCGCATGGCCGGCGGTCGGAGATTCGAACCGGGCAATCAGCGGGACGTGGTCCGACAGTCCGCGGAACGGGCCTCTGCCGAACGGCTCGGTGCCGGTGAGGTCCACCCAGCGGATGCCGTTGCCGCCGAAGAGGTGGTCGAGGTGCATCCGGAGTCGGAAGAAGCCGGCGGTGGGGAACCCGCTGTGGGACCCGTCGATCTGCTTCAGCACCTCCTGGGCTCCGACCCATCCCACCTCCTCCGACAGGTACCGGTACACCGGCGAGGCCGGGGAGGAGTTGAAGTCGCCGCAGACGACGAACGGCTCCCCGTCGGCGTGGGCCTGGACGAAGGTGGACAGCTTCTTGGCCTCGAAGAGCTGGTTGAGGCCGAAGCCCATCTTCTCCTTCTCGCTCCAGAACTCGCGGGTGAAGGGCGTGGGCAGGCTGAGGTGGGTGTTGAAGACGTGGAAGGGACGGCCCGCCAGGGTGGCGAGCTTCACGTGCGCGCAGATGCGGCTCTGCTTGGAATCCTTCAGCCGGGCCACGTGGTGGTGGGTGATGGCGTGCGGGCTGAGCACGTTGTGGCCCTCGACCCGCAGCCGGTTCCGATTGACGATGACCGCCAGGCCCGTCGTGTAGAGCATCGTCGAGCGGAACTGGTAGGCGTGCGCGTGGAAGTGGAAGGCGTCGTACGGGAACGCCAGCCTCGAGCGCTGGAACGCCTGCTCGAACGCGGCCATGAACGCCTCCAGCTGGGTGTGCCTGTGCCTGCCGCGAAAGACGACCGTGCTCCGGAGCGAGCGTGTCTCGACCTCCTGGAGACAGATGACGTCCGCGAGCGGCGTCAGGCTCGCCAGCCGCTGGGCGATGCGCTCCAGCGAGGTCCGGGTGGTGGCCAGCCCTCGGAGCGCGTGCCCGAAGTACCGGACGTTGTAGCTGAGGATGCGGAGCGGCCGCTCGGGCATGGGTTCCGGGGGAGGTCTCCAAAATAGCGCGGACTGGAAGGCGCGCGAGAGCGCCCGAGTGTCCGCTAACGTGCGCCCTCATGGGAATGAAGGACGCGGTCGAGCGGCTGGCCGAGCTGAAGGCCCGGAAGGCCGAGATGGGTGGCACCCAGCGGGTCGAGCGCCAGCACGGCCGGCGGAAGCTGGACGCGCGGCAGCGGCTGGCGCTCCTCTTCGACCCGGGCTCGGTGCAGGAGCTGGGGATGCTCGCCGCGGCCGAGGGACGCCTCCCCTCCGAGGAGGACCCGGCGCGGCCCACCGCGGCGGACGGGGTGATCACCGCCTTCGGCACCGTCGAGGGCCGGCCGGTGGCGGCGGCGGTCTACGACTTCACCGTGCTCGGGGGGAGCATCGGCGAGGTGGGCGAGCGGAAGGTGACCCGGCTGCGGGATCTGGCCCTCAAGGCCAGGACTCCCATCGTCTGGCTGGTGGACTCGGGGGGAGCGAGGCTCGAGGCCGGCGGCGAGGTGGATCCGCGGCGGCTCGCCGGCTTCGCCGACACCGGATACCTGTTCCGCGAGCAGTCGGTCCTCAGCGGGGTGGTGCCGCAGGTCTCGGCGATGCTCGGGCCCGGGGCGGCGGGGACGGCGTACATCCCGGGGCTGGCCGACTACGTGCCGATGGTCAAGGAGATCGGCAGCATCGCCGTGGGCGGCCCGGCGCTGGTGAAGAGCACGGTGGGCGAGGACGTGACCGAGCAGCAGCTCGGCGGGAGCAAGCTCCACAACGAGGTCTCGGGCGTCGCGGACGGCGAGTTCCCGGACGACGCGTCGTGCATCGCGGCGGTGCGCGAGTACCTGTCGTTCTTCCCCTCGCACTGCGGCGAGAAGCCGCCCCGGCGGGTGGGCAACGACCCCGCGGACCGGCGGGACGAGTCGCTCCTGAGCGTCGTCCCGGACAACCAGCGCCAGGCGTTCGACATGCACAAGGTCATCCTGGCGCTGGCGGACGACCGGAAGTTCTTCCCGCTCAAGCCCCGGTTCGCGCGGAACATCATCACCGGCCTGTGCCGGATCGACGGCTGGAGCGTGGGGGTGGTGGCCAGCAACTCGATGTTCCTCGGCGGGGTGCTCGACGTCGCGGCGTCGGACAAGGCGGCGCGGTTCATCGCCCTGTGCGACGCGTTCCGGATTCCGCTCCTCTTCCTGCAGGACGTTCCCGGATTCCTGGTGGGGACCCGGGCCGAGCAGTCGGGGCTCATCCGCCACGGCGCCCGGATGCTGCAGCTGGTCTCCAACGCGACGGTCCCCAAGCTCACGGTGGTCGTCCGCAAGGGCTTCGGCGCCGGCTACTACGTGATGAACGGCCGGGCGTACGAGCCCGACCTCCTGGTGGCCTGGCCGGACGCGGAGATCGGCATCATGGGCGCCGAGGGGCTGGTCTCCATCGGGGCGAAGAAGCTGCTGGAGCAGGCCGAGAGCCCCGAGGCGGCCAAGGCGATGAAGGAGGAGCTCGCCGCCGGGCTCCGCCCCCACGTGCGCATCGATCGCGCGGCGGCCCTGGCGATGGTGGACGACGTCATCGACCCGCGCGACACCCGGAAGGCGCTGGCGATGGCGCTGGCCCGGACCGCGAACAAGCACGTGGAGCGCCCCTGGCGGCGGCGCGAGGTGCCGCCGTTCTAGGGGCGGCATCTCAGTCGTCTCCGACCGAGACGGCGTCCTCGACCTCCATCAGGAAGTACTCGCCGAAGCTGTCGGCCAGCCTCACCGGGTCCTCCCCCTCGGCAGAGAGCTGGACGACGGGAACCTCGCCGACGCGGTCGGGGTGCGCCGTGTCGAGGCAGTCGAACGTCCCGTCGCCGAGCGCACCGATGATCACGTAGCGCGGGGCGAGGTCGATGTCGCGACGCGCCTCCAGGGTCATCCAGATCGCGTCCGGCACGGCCGACTTGGTGAAGTCCTCGTCGACGACGCCGTAGACCTCGAAGCCGGCGACGCTCCCGGAGCCCAGCTCGAGGAGGAACTGGCGATAGCTCGGCGGAAACGCCAGGCCGAGGACGGCCTCGGCGCGCGCGACGAGTGACTCCGGCTTGGGGCCCTCGAATTCGCCGCCGCCGGCGTTGGTGATCAGCTCGCGGGCCCGGCGGAACTTCTCGATGCTCATGGGCGAGAGCCTAGCCCGCCGTCGTCACGGTCACGTCTGCTTTCGCGACGACCGATCAAGGCGATGGCGCATCTCTGGCCTTCACGATGAGAATAGCCCCGGTGATGGACGACGAGGCCACCGGCTCGGCCCTCCGCCAGGCAGTGGACGCCCTGGAGCGGACGGGCCTGCTCCTGCTCCATGACGCGAAGAGGCCGAGCCTCACCGCGCTGGTGGCCGGAGCGCCCATCCGCGGCTCCTGGTGGGGTCACCCGGCCGGGAAGCGCATCTTCCAGGTGGCGAGCGCGCTCGAGGACGGCGGGGAGGTGCTGTTCGTCCCGCTGCTCTCGGCGAAGGTGACGCTGATTCACCGGCGTCTCTGGCCGGCTCTGGTGAGCGTGGGCGAGGAGCGCGCACCGTGGCAGATGGACCCGCTCACGCCGGCGGCCCGGGCGCTGCTCGACGAGGTCGAGCGGGCGGGACGATTCCGCGCCTCGGGGCCGAGCTCGAAGTCGCTCGCCCGTGCGCTGCTGGTGCATGCCGAGCAGGTCCACACCGAGGGCGGGCTCGCACGCGACCGAGCTCGTGTCCTGGCGCGAGGTGCGGCGGCAGCGCGGGGTCGACGAACGGCTGACGCCCCACGAGGCCCGGCCATGCTAGAGTCGGCGGCGTCGCAGCTCGGGACGCTCTCCGCCCTTCCGTGGAACCGGACGCGGTGAGCTCGACATCGCCCCGGGGCGCGACCCTGGAAGCGTGCCGCTACGTCACCAGCGCTACCGCCCAGCGCGCGAACGCCAGCCACGGCGCGGTCCGCCAGATGAGGACCCTCAGCAGCTGGGTCGCGACGAGGAACCCTCCGGCGAGCACCGTCACCCGATGGACCCTGCCTCCCGAGCGGAGGTCCCAGGCGGCGAGCGCGAGCAACCCCAGATCCGGGAGCACGAAGGTGACGACGTAGTCCGAGAGGAACGACGGCGTGGGCATGCGGCCGATCGCGGGAGACATGAGCCCGACCATCGCCACGAACATCAGCCGCTTGTGAATCTGCGGCTTCCGGCGCCGGGCGAGCGCCGAGCCGACGAGCACGGCAAAGACGGGGATGTCGAACAGAGGCACCGCTAGCCAGGTGAGCGGAGGAAGCACCGGCGGGCCGGATCCGCGCGCGGCCTGGTGGAGGGCGGTGAGCGTCCCGACGATGACCATCGCGACCGCGAGCACGGCGCCGGAGACGCCGAGCCGGCGGTGGAGGTCGGTTCGCCTGACGGCGACCAGGCCCGTCTGAATCACGAACAGCACCACCCAGGAGGAAAAAAGCAGCGCGTGGAGGTGCACCAGCGGCGTCGGCGGCACGAGCGGCGCGTACGGCTTGACGATCCCGCGGAGGTAGTAGGAGGGGGCGAAGCCGAGAAAGACGAGGAGCAGGAACACCCCCGCCATCCCGACGAAGAACGTCCTCTCCTCGAGGGTACGGCTCCGCGCAAGGGGCGGACTGACCTGCATCTGGCCTATCCGAGCCGGAGCAGTTCGCGGGCCTGCTGGGGCGTGGCGATCTCCCGGCCCTTCGCCCGGGCGCGCTTCGCCGCCTCGGCGACCAGCTCCCAGTTGCCCTTCGCCAGCACGCCCTTGCTCAGGAAGACGTTGTCCTCGAGCCCCACCCGGCCGTTGCCGCCCTTCCCTGCCGCGACCTCGGCCATCGGGAGCTGGTGGCGCCCCACTCCGGCCACCGTCCAGGTACTGCCCGGCGGGAGCGAGCCGATCATGAAGTCCAGCGCGCGCTCCGAGGCCCCGAGCGCGCCGGGGACCCCGAGCACGAAGTCGTAGTGCGCCGGGAGGTCCACCAGCCCATCCTTCGCCAGCCACTCGGCCTGCTCGACCATCCCTGCGTCGAAGCACTCGATCTCCGGCCGGATGCCGAGCGCCCGGATGCGCCGGGCGATCTCCTTCACCAGCGGGCGGGGATTGCTGAAGACGTCGTCGCCGAAGTTCACCGTGCCGGTGGTCAGCGTCGCCATGTCCGGTCGGTCGGCGCCGGTCAGGGTCAGCGGGCCGCAGCGCTCGTCCACGCTCATCCCCACCGCGCCGCCGGTGGAGGTCTGGATGAGCACGTCGCAGCGCGCGCGGATGGCGCGGATGGCGGCCCGGAACAGCTCGGCCTCCTGCGACGGCGTCCCGTCGGCCCGGCGGACATGCAGGTGGACCATCGCCGCGCCGGCCTCGCGGCAGCGGGCGGCGTCCTCGGCGATCTCCTCGGCGGTGATCGGGAGGTACGGCGTCTGCTCGCGCGTCGTCTCCGCCCCGACCATCGCCGCGGTGATGACGTACGGACGGCTCATCGCTTCACCCGCTGCTTGTCGAGCGGCACCACGCAGGTGCCCGTCGCCCGGCACACGACCACCGGCTGCGCGAGCGCCTCCGCGGCCGACTCGGACACGCCGGGCAGCGGCTGGATCACCTTCCGGGCCTCGAACCGCATCTTGCGGCTCGTCCGGCCCACCTCGGTGATCTCCCCTTCCGCCTCGATGAAGTCACCGGCGTGCACCGGGGCGAGGAACTCCACCGAGTCGTAGGCCCGGAACAGGCCCTCGTCGCCGTCGTGGAGGATGCAGAGCTCGGTCGCCACGTCGCCGAACAGCCCGAGCATCCGGGCTCCGTCCACCAGGCCTCCGCCGTAGTGGGCGTCATGGCTGGACATGCGCAGCCGGAGCACCGCACGCACGCTCATTCCGGTTCTCCCTCGAAGTGCAGATCTTCGGGCTCCTTGCCCATCTTTTTCAGCAGTGCGTGGACGATGTAGTTCGCCACGTCGGAGGGCTTGGTTCCGGGCCCGAAGCCCGCGTCGAATCCCAGCTCCAGCGCCAGCTTGTGGTCCACCCGCGGACCGCCGAGCAGGAGGATGGTCTTCCCCTTGAGCCCCTGCTCCTTGGCCACGTCGATGAACTGCCGGCTGTTGTCCTTGTGCACGTCGCGCTGGGTCACCACCTGGGAGACGAGGATCGCGTCGGCCTTCTTCTCCTCCGCCCGGCGGATCAGCTCCTCGTTCGGGACCTGGCTCCCCAGGTTGTACGCTTCGAACCAGGGGTAACGCTCCAGCCCGTAGTCGCCGGCGTAGCCCTTCATGTTCAGGATCGCGTCGATGCCCACGGTGTGGGTGTCGGTCCCGGTGCAGGCGCCCAGCACCACCACCCGCCGGGCGATCCGGTCCTCGATGAGCTTGTTCAGCTCGGCGAATCCGAGCTTCTTGAAGACGATCTCCGGGACGTCGATGCTCGCGTAGTCCAGCGACACGTCGGCCCGGGCGTACACGACGAAGAAGGTGTAGTTGTCCGCCGCCGGCTCGGCCGCCGCCACCTTCACGTCGAGCAGCCCGAGCTCGGTGCAGAACCGGCGGGCCGCCTCCTTCGCCTTGTCCGACAGCGGCACGGGGAGCGTGAACGCCAGCTGGATGACCCCGTCGTCCCGGCGGTCTCCGTACGCCCGGATGAGGTGCGTCTCGCCGGCCATCACCGCCCCTCCAGGATGTCGAGGAAGGGGTTGAAGTAGTCCGGCGCCTTCTCCAGCACTCCCTCGAGCCCCTTGCCGCCGGTCTCGGTCCGCTTCACGTCGCCGAAGCGGCCCTGGCCGATGGCCGCGACTAGGCCGTCCTGCCGGCACTCCTCGAGCAGCTCCATCGCCTTGCCGAAGACGAAGCGGGCCCGGTTGGCGATCTTCCCGTCCTCCCGGACGACGAACTCCTCGTCGATGCCTCGCGCCGCGCGGTGGACGTACGCCGCCGACTTCAGCGCCACGTAGCGGTCGGCGAGCAGCGGGGTGTGCATCGCCTCGGTCATCATCCCCAGCAGCTGGATGCCCTGCCGCGTCCAGATGGCCACCAGGTCCGCCATCACGTCGTAGGCGTGGCTGAAGAAGATGTCGGTCTCCTTGTGCTTGGTCGGCGGCATGTACTTCAGCGGCGCGTCGGGGAAGCAGCGGCGGATCAGCATCGCCTGGCTCAGCTCGAGGAGCAGCGTCTCCGGACGGTGGGGGTCGATCTCGTAGCTGTGGCCGAGGCCCAGCTGCCAGTCCTGGAGCCCTGCTCTCTTGGCGAAGGCCTCGTTGATGAACTGGCTGGCGATGACGGTGTGCGCCGCGTCGTAGGCGTCGGCGGTGGTGATGTAGTTGTCCTCGCCGGTGTTGATGATGATGCCGGCCAGCGCGCAGATGCGGCGGCTGAAGTACTGGTCGATGAAGGTCCGGCGCATGTTGATGTCGCGGAACAGGATTCCGTACATCGCGTCGTTGAGCAGCATGTCCAGCCGCTCCCAGGCCGCGGCGAAGGCGATCTCCGCCATGCACAGGCCCGAGGAGTAGTTGGTGAGCTGGATGTAGCGCTTCAGCCGGCGGGACTCGGCGTCGAGGGCCTCCCGCATGATGCGGAAGTTCTCCTGCGTGGCGTACGTCCCGCCGTACCCCTCGGTGGTCGCCCCGTGCGGCACGTAGTCCAGGAGCGACTGGGCGGTGCTCCGGATGACGGCGATGATGTCCGCCCCGGCCTGGGCGGCGGCGAGCGCCTGGTCCACGTCGTCGTGGATGTTCCCGGTGGCGACGATGACGTACCGGTGCGGCGCCGGGGACATCGGGAACTCGCGGCGGAGCGCGTCGCGCTCGTCGATGCGCCGGCGGAGCTCGTCCACGGCGGACTCGGCCTCGCGGCGGACCTCGGCGCGCAGGTTGCCCTCGGTCTCGGGAGACAGGGGCGCGAGCTTCGCGACGGGCAGCGCGGCGATGCGCTCCACCGCGTCCAGCGGGCTGGCCGCCCCGAGCTGGAGCGCGCGGCCGTACCAGTACGCCGCCCCCCGGTTGAGCACCCCGGCCGCCTTGAGCCGGTCGGTCATCAGATTCGTGAGCGGGATGCCGCCCGGGCCGGCGTCGGACATCCCGAAGAGCCGCAGCACGGTGCGCTCCACCGAGATGGTGGTGTGCCGGCGGATGAGGTCGAACACCGGCTCGATGACCTGGGAGGCGATGCCGCGGGCCTGGGCGACCTGCGCGTCGTCGACGAAGGGTCCTGGCATGACACGCAACCCGTAGCCCACCCAGTGGACCCGGGGCAACCCGAACCGTCTCTGGGGAAGGTTCGGGGATCGCCTCTCACCCGGTCGCGTTGACCGGCCACGGGCATCACGCCGCCCCTGGGACAGCAGGGGCCGCGACAGACCGCCTCGGACGAAGCCGGAGACCTGCCGATGTCGTAGAACCTTGAGGGAGGCGAGCGCAGATGAGTGAAACCGAGCTGGTTCCGATCGACCCGACGCCCGACGAGGTGCAGTACTTGGAAGATCGGATCTACGAGTTCAACTCGCGCGCAACCGGCATCACCGACGGCGAGTGGCTCGCGATCTTCGTGCGCGACGAGCGCGATCGGATCGTGGCGGGGATCTGCGGCAACACGTGGGGTGGCACGTGCGAGCTGCGCCAGTTCTGGGTGGAGGAGTCGCGGCGCCACCGTGGGGTCGGGACAGAGCTACTCCTCGCCGCCGAGCGCGAGGCGCGCCGGCGCGGCTGTACGCAAATCGTGCTGTCGACGTTCTCGTTCCAGGCGCCGGCGTTTTACGCGCGGCATGGCTTCGAGGTCGTCGCGACGATCGTGGATCATCCGCGCGGCCACGGGAATTTGCTGATGAGAAAGGTCGTCTAGCGGGAGGAGTGCGCATGGGTCGCGGGCCGCGCGTCGTGAACGAGATCGTCCTCGCGCCGCTCCGAAAGTAGCTCAGCCCAAATGTAGGCGGACACAGGTCGCGACCACCTCGACCTCCGTGCGCGCCCGGGTCATCGGCGCCGCGGGCGAGATTGTTTGTTAGGTCCCGCGTCGGCGCGAGACTGTGGAGGGCATGGAGTTCGAGGAATGCCTGCAGCAGCACGGGCCCGCGCTCTGGCGAGTGGTGGCCAGCTACGCACCCAGCGGCCCCGAGCGGGACGACCTCGCCCAGGACGTTCTCCTCGCAGTCTGGCAGGCCCTCCCGCGGTTCCGGGGAGAGAGCTCCGCGAAGACCTTTCTGCTGCGCATCGCCCACAACCGCTGCCTTTCTCACGCCTGGCAGCGGGCCCGGCGACCCGCCGGCTCGAGCGCCGACCTGGTCCACCTTCCGGACTCACGGCCGGCGGTCGATGAACAGGTCGCCGCGCGGGAGCGCAGCGAGCGGTTCCTCTCCCATCTCCGCTCGCTTCCGCTGGGGCAGCGCCAGGTGCTCGCTCTCGCCCTGGAAGGTCTGTCCCACGCCGAGATCGCCGCGGTCGTCGGCATCACGCCGGAGAACGTCGCCGTCCGGCTCGGACGCGCTCGAGACGCGCTCCGCCGTTCCATGGATCTGGAGGCCGCATGAGTTGGGATTCCTGGCAGTCGACCTGGGCCGGGGCGTCCGGCCCTCTCCCCGACGTCCGCGCCCGCGCCGAGCGGGAGGCGCGGCGACACCGGAGGACCAACGTCACCGTCCTCCTGCTCCTCGGGGCCGCCTCCCTCGCCGCGGTGCCGGCATTCGGCGCTCCCGAGGGACCGGTGCAGGTGATCGGGTGGGGCATCCTCGCGTTCTGCGTCGCGATGGGCATCGGGTTCGTCGTCATCCAGCGTGGCGTCGGGTCCTGGCGCATCGCCGGCCCACGCGACGCCCTCGGGTTCCTGGAGCGTCGGCTCGGCGCCGAGCTCCGCGTGGCCCACCTCTCCCGCTGGGTCTACCTCGGCCTCTGCCTGATCGGCGGCGTGGCCACGCAGGTCCTGTACGTCCAGCACGGGTCTCCCCTCTCCGTGCGCCTCATGACGCTGGCCTGCTTCCTCTTCGGGATCGCCCTGACCTTCACTGCGCCCTGGTGGTTCGGGCGGATCGCCCGCCGCCGGCAGGCCGAGATCGACCAGTGGCGACGCTGGATGGACGAGCAGAGCCTCTGACCTGCATCACAGGTAACGCGCGGCGAAGAACTCGCGGAGGCGCGCGTCGCTCCGGAGCAGGTCGAGCGTGAGATCGGCGTGGCCCGGCACGTAGCCGTTGCCGATGAGCATGGTCAGGTCCTTCCCGACTCCCTCGGCTCCGAGCGCGGCGGCGGTGAAGGACGTGGCCATCGAGAAGAAGATGGCTGTCCCGCCGTCTCGCGTGGAGAGCACCGTCGCCATCTCCGTCCCCGGCACGGAGGCGCAGTTGATGACCAGGTCGCACAGCGCGCCACCCGTGGCCTGCCGGACCGCCTCGAGCACGTCCACCGCGCGCGTCGCGTCCACCCGCAGGCCGACGTCGGAGACGCCCAGCTCGGCGAGCGCGGCGAGCGCCTTCTCGGAGATGTCGAGGGCCAGCAGCTGGCCCTTGCCCCCGGTGCTCCGGCGCGCCTGCGCCAGGCACAGCACCCCGCTCTTTCCAGACCCGAGCACCGCGATGCGCATCCCCGGACGGGCGTAGCGGGCCACCAGCGCCGGGGCGCCACAGACGTCGAGCGCGGCGAGGACCAGCGTCTCCGGCATGTCGTCCGGCACCCGGGCCCAGATGCCACTGGCGAAGAGGATGGCGTGGCCGCGCACGTCCACTCGGTCCACCTCCATCCGGACCGCGCGCACCTCGTCGATGACCAGCGGGGTCAGCGACAGGCTCACCAGGGTCGCGATCCGCTCGCCGGGCCGGAGGCGCCCGTGCGCGGGGTGCTCGGGGCCGATCTCGCGGACGCGCCCGAGGAGCATGCCGCCCGAGCCGGTGACCGGGTTCTGCATCTTCCCCCGGGCCCGCACGATCTCCTGGATGCGGGCGATGACCGCCTCGGGCTCGCCGCCACACGACTCGCGGATCTGCTTGAAGGAGGCGGCGTCGACGTTGAGGCTCTCCACGTCGATCAGCATCTCGGAGGGGCGCATCGGCAGCGACGGATCGAGCCGGCCGGCACGCTGAGGCAGCACGCCCGGCTCGCCGACCACCCGGCCCAGCCCGTAGGGATCGCTGGTCACGGCGGCGCACGCTCGCACGAGCCGACCTGTGCCGTCACCCCTGCTGGCGCTCGAGCCGCGGGGCGAGGAAGGCCAGGGACCGGTCGAACCGGTACGTCGTCCCCATGTGCCCGTCCTCGTACTCCTCGTGGACCACCGTGGCCCGGCCGCCCTGGACGAGCCGGGCGAGCATCCGCGCGCCCCAGCGCAGACCGAACTCGTCCCGGGTTCCGCAGTCGATGAAGATGGTCTGGAGCGTGCGGAACGACTCCGGGTCGCGCTCGACGAACCGGACCGGGTCCTCCGCCAGCCACGTCGCCCACACCGGCTCGTCGATGCGGGCGGTCGCCAGGTCGAACGGGAGCGCCACCCCGAGCGGCTGGGACGGGTCGGGCGAGTACGCGGCCGCCATGGAGAGCAGGTTCAGGACCGCGTGGTCGTCGCCGCCCATCTTGGTCTCGCGGACCCGCCGCTCGAAGCTGGCCCACCACGCGCCCACGCCGCCCGCACGCGCCAGGGCCGACGCCACCTTGGGGAAATCGGGGAGGTAGCAGTACTCGAAGTAGGCGTCGGCGGAGTGCGACGCCATGTGGCCGAACACGCCCGGGAACCGCCGCATGAGCTGCCACGAGCCGTATCCGCCCGAGCTCCGGCCTGCGACCGCTCGCGCGCCGGGAGACCTCAGCGTCGAGTACGTCCGGTCGACGTGACCGAGCACGTCGTGGACGATCATCTGCCCGTAGGCGCCGTTCCCGGGTGAGTCGATCCACTGGCTCCCCCCGAGGCCGGTCAGCCCGTCAGGGAACACGGTGAGGAACGGCGGCGCCCCGGAGGCGAACAGCGCGTCCAGCCGGTCGACGATGCCGGGGCTGAACGGCGAGGTGTTGAACCACCCCGGGACCGAGCCCATGAATGCGTGGAGGAGCACCACCACCGGGTAGCGCGCGGCGCCGGATTCGTAGCCCTCGGGCAGGTACACCGCGCACGGCCGGTCCACGGGGTCCCCGCGCGGGTTCCCGGCGAGGGCGGCACAGTGCATCGTCCGGATGTCGAGGTGACCGCGAGGCACGGCTGCAGAGTCTGCCCTCAGGCCCCCGGCCTCGGGAAGCGGGCCATGACGGCCTGGAGGTCGGTCCAGGCGGCCTTCTTCTCTCCGGGGCTCCGCAACAGATAGGCCGGGTGGAAGGTCGGCATCAGCGGGATGCCCACGTACTCGCGCCACTGGCCTCGGAGGCGGGTGATGGGCGTGTCCGTCCGGAGCAGGGTCTGGGCGGCGAACTTGCCCAGGGTCACAATGACGGAGGGGCGGATCGCGTTCAGCTGCGCCTCGAGGAACGGCTGGCAGGACTCGATCTCGTCCGGCTCCGGGTTGCGGTTCCCGGGCGGCCGGCACTTCACCACGTTGCAGATGTAGACCTCGTCCCGGGTGTAGCCCATCGCGGCGATCATCTTGGTGAGCAGCTGACCGGCAGCGCCGACGAAGGGAATGCCCTGGTTGTCCTCCTCGGCGCCCGGGCCCTCGCCGACGAAGACCAGCTTCGCCCTGGGGTGGCCCACCCCGAAGACCAGGTTCTTCCGGCCGGAGCACAGCTTGCAGCGCTTGCACTCACCGAGCGCACGGCGGACCTCGTCGAGCTTCGGCGCCTCGTCCGGGACGGTCGCCTCGCCGGGGACCTCGGCATACTCCACGACCACCGGCGGCGTGCTGGAGCCCTCGACCGTGACCTGGACGGAGACCGCGGCGGAGAGCGCTCCGGGGGCTCCGTCCGTCGCCGCGTGCAGCTCGTCCCCGGCCACGTCCCGATGCCAGCCCAGGTAGCGGCGCACGTCCGCCAGGACCAGCGCCAGCGAATCCGCTGTCGGAAGCACCTCGTCCGCCACGCTTTGACGTCCCTCCCCTGCAGTTCGCTGCGACCCGGGGAATCTCCCATCCGGATCCGACGCTTCGAGAAG
This sequence comes from uncultured delta proteobacterium, assembly GCA_963776345.1. Lineage (GTDB taxonomy): Bacteria > Myxococcota > Myxococcia > Myxococcales > Myxococcaceae > RPRB01. Next base: position 248,526 of record CAVZMH010000015.1, read on the forward strand.
GCCTTCGCGAGGACCGAGGTCGGCCTCGAGGGGACGCGGCGCGGGACAAGCGGCCGCCGCCGGAGCTCGATGACCGGCCTGCGCAACCCCGATCGCTCGGACCGCGCGGGACCGGAGGCCGAGGGCTCGCCCCGGGGCGCGCCGCTCCAGCGCTCGAGATGCTATAGCATCCTCGCCTACTGAGAGTGCGGATCGGCCCTGCGTAAGCTCTTGATGTCAGGTAACGACTTCACGGTCCGTAGGTCTCTGAATGCTATAGCATCTTGAGCGCTGGAGGGAGCGGGACCCGCGCCGAGACTCGCCAGCGTCTCAGGAGGTCGCGAGCGCGGCGGTCGAGCGCAGCGCGGCGATCCGGTCCCAGAGCCCGGCGGCCACCGCGTCCTTCGTGCCAGAGAGCTCGAGCCGACCACCCGCGCGGTCGACGATCACCACTGCGTTGGTGTCCACGCCGAATCCGGCATCGGACCGCGTGACGTCGTTGGCGACGATGAGGTCCAGGCCCTTGCGGAGCAGCTTCGCGGTCGCGTTCTCCACCACGTTCTCCGTCTCCGCCGCGAATCCGACGAGCAGAGGCCGGCGGACGAGCCCCCGGACCCGCTCGGCTGCGAGGGCCAGCACGTCCGGGGTCCGGAGCAGCGCGAGCGGAGCGTCGGCTCCGGGTTCGCCCTTCTTGAGCTTCTGCTCCGCCCGCTGCGCCGGCCGCCAGTCGCTGACCGCGGCCGTCGCCACCAGCACGTCCGTCTGCTCGAGGCGCGACAGCACCGCATCGCGCATGTCCTCGGCGCTGACCACGTCCACCACCTCGAGCCCTGCGCGATCGACGGGACCCACCGGACCGAGCACCACCGTCACCTGCGCTCCCCGCGCCCGCGCCACCCGCGCCACCGCGAGCCCCATCTTCCCGGTGCTCGGGTTGCTGAGGAAGCGCACCGGGTCCAGGAACTCGCGCGTCGGCCCGGCGGTGACCAGCACCCGCGTCCCGGCCAGCGGACCCGCGCCGAGCAGCTCCGCCGCGGCGTCGACGATCTGCTCCGGCTCGCTGAGCCGCCCCGACCCGACCTCTCCGCAGGCCAGGAGCCCCGACCCGGGTCCCACGAACCGGTACCGCGCGTCCTTCGCCAGCGTGGCGAGGTTGCGCTGCGTGGCCTCGTTCTCCCACATCGCGGTGTTCATCGCGGGAGCGAGGAGGACCGTCCCGCGGTACGCGAGCAAGGTCGCGGCGAGCGCGTCGTTCCCCATCCCGGCCACGATGCGGGCCAGGAGATCCGCCGTCGCCGGCGCGACGACGAACAGCTCCGACCACCGGGCGAACTCGATGTGCCCGAACGCCGCCTCCTGCGACGGGTCGAGGATGTTGGTGAGGACGGGATGCCCGCTCAGCGCCTGGAAGGTCAGCGGCCCCACGAACTCCGTCGCGGCGGGCGTCATCGCCACCCGCACCTGCGCGCCCGAGCGCTGGAGCGCGCGCACCAGCTCGGCGGCCTTGTAGGCCGCGATCCCGCCACCGACGCCGAGTCCGATGCGCCGGCCCTGGAGAACGCTCCGGTCCATTCCCTGGTCAGGAAGGCTTAGCCCCGGCCCCCTGCCCCGGCAACTTCACAGCGAGAGCCGAGTCGGCCCCGACACCTGGACGGTCCGCACGACCGGCGTTCCCTGGCGCAGCCCCACCACCGTCCACGTCCCGGGGCTCAGCCCGTCGAACCGCGCCGAGCGCTCCACGCCGAACACGAGCTGGCCCTCCCCGCGGGGCCCGGGGCGCTCGCCCGGGAGCGGCGCTGCGACCGCTCCCTTCTCCACCCAGAGCGCTTCCAGGGGCCCATCCACCTCCACCTCGAGGCTCGCCGAGCCGGCGCCGCCGCCCAGCACCAGCTCGGGCGCGGGCAGCCGCACGAACCACACCCGGCCCGGCTGCGCGTCGGTGGACGCACGGTAGTCACCGACGAGCGCCGTCCCGCCGGCGGTCCCGTCCGGCCCGGTGCTCCAGGAATAGGTCCGCACGCCGGCGAGCTGCACCGTCCGCCCCCGGGCGGGCGCGCCGTCGGGGCCGAACACCCGCAGCCGCACCGGCTGCTCGCCGCCGAGCACGATCTCCACCGGCGCTCCGAGCGGCCCCTCGACGCTCCCGGCCAGGTCTCCCCGTGCGGCGTGGACGAAGAGCGACGTCCCCGCGGGCGGCGGCTCGCTGATCGGCAGGTCGAAGGCGCCCGAGGCGTCGGACCGGGTCGTGTCGGGGCCGGAGCCCACCTCGGCGTTGGCCACAGCCGCCCCCGAGGCCAGCGTCACCCGTCCCTGGAGCCGCGGGGCCGGCTGCAGCGGGAGGTCGCCGAGCTCGGACACCGTCGCGCCGGCGCGGACCGTCCGGGTGAGCATGCCCGCCGCGCCCACCCGGAGCTCCACCTGCCCGTCCCGGGGCTCGAGCGGCATCGCGAAGCGCCCGTCCTCCGTCGTGAACGACCGGGCGTCCACGGAGAACGCGCGGACGGGCGCACCCGAGGGGCCCACCACGCGGCCACGGAAGACCGGGCGGTCACGCAGCACCAGCCGCACCGCGGACTCGCCTGGCCGGGCGGTGACCGGCACGTCGACCACGAGGTCCGGGGTGCGCGCGGTCAGCCGGTAGTCATGCCCCGGGCGGAGCCCCTTCAGGACGAAGCTCCCGTCGTCACCGCTCCGCGCAGGAACGCCCTCGGCCTCCTCGACGCCGACGAACGCCCCGGGCACCGGAGCGCCGGAGCGGTTGACCACGGTTCCGCGGACCACGCCCACCGCCGGGAGCGGCAAGGTGACCCGGGCGACGGTCCCCTCGCGCCCCTCGACCGGCAGGGCACCGCGGGCGCCGGTCTCCGGGAGCAGCGCCTCCACCTCGAGCGGCCCCCCAGGCAGCCCGAGGAAGCGCAGCGTGCCGCTGGCGTCGGTGGTCCGGTCGGCGTGGAACAGCGTGCCCTCCCCGCTCCGCTGCCGGACGGTGACCTCCGCCCCGGGAACCGGCCGCCCCTCGGAGAGGACCTGGAGCTCGAGCCCGGCGCGCGGCTCGAGCCGGAGCTCCACGTCGGGAGCGGGGGCGCGAACCTCCGTGCCGGCGAAGCCCAGGTCCGAGTGATGAGCCTCGAGGCGGACCGCCGCGCCCTCCTCGACCTCCAGCCGGAACCGTCCGTCGTCGCCCGTCCTGGCCTCCAGCCCGCGGGAGGCGACGACCACGGTCACCCCCGGCGCCGGCCGTCGGTCCCCTGCCAGCACCCGGCCGGCGACCGCACCCAGGCGCGCGCCGGGGCGTGGGGATGGGGGCGAGTCTCCGGGACCACGCGCGAGAGGGGGCGGAGCAGGCGTCCCACCGCTGCCGCCCGCGAGCGGTTCCGGAGTCCCCGGAGCGGGGGCGTGCTGGCGGGTGCGCAGCTCCCAGAGGCCGATGGCGAGCAGCACCACCGCCGCGGCCACCCAGGGCCAGAGGCGGCGCCTTCGGAACGTCGGCCGGACGTCGAGCGAGCGCGGACCCACGCCCCGGTCACTCCTCGGCGAAGGGCTGCACCGCCTGCGCCGCGGCGAGCTCCTGCCGGACCTCGGACAGCTCGTTGTTCGTCGCCCGGAGCCGGTCGGAGAGCACCTGGACGAAGGCCCAGAGGAGCTTCACCGCGAGGATCGGCTCGCGCTTCATCAGCTGCATCAGCTCGGCGCGCGCGATGACCATCGCCCGGGTCGGCTCGAGCGCCCGCACCGTCGCGCTCCGGGGCGCGTGGTCCACCAGCCCCATCTCGCCGAAGTGGCCGCCGGCGCGCAGCTCGGCCACGCTGACCCCGCCGGTCTCCACCCGCACCCGCCCCTTCACCACGATGAACAGCTCGTCGCCGGCGTGTCCCTCGGTGATGATCTCGGTGTCGGTCGGAAAGCTGCGCGTCGAGGCGATGGAGAGAACCGCCGTCTGCTCCTTGTAGGTGAAGTGACGGAAGATGGGGATGCTCTTCAGCACCTCCATCCGGCTGCTGGTCTCCTCGAGCTCCTCGATCGGCGCGCCGGCATCGGCGATGCCCACCACCACCGCGGTGACGTTGTCCTTGCCTCCGCGCTCGTTGGCCAGCGCGATCAGCTTCGCGGGCAGCTCGGCCAGCGGGACGGAGTCGACGACCGCCGGCAGCTCCTCGTCCGGGACGTAACCGTGGAGCCCGTCGGAGCAGAGCAGGAAGAGGTCCTTCGGCAGGAGGTCCACCATCAGGGTGTCCACCTGGACCGACTCCTGGATGCCCACCGCGCGGGTGATGACGTTCCGGAGCTGCGAGGCCTGCGCCTGCTCGCGGGTGAGCGTGCCGGCCTTGAGCTGGGCGGCGATGAGGGTGTGGTCCTCGGTCAGCCGGTGGGCCTGGCCTCCGCGGAGCAGGTACACCCGGCTGTCTCCCACGTGCCCCACGATGGCCTTGGTCCCGGCGAGCACCAGGCACACCACGGTGGTGCCCATGCCGCGCTTGCTCGGATCGCTGGCCGCGAGTCGGTACACCTCTGCGCAGGCGCGCTGGATGGCGGTCTCGACCAGGGCCGCCGCCGCGGCGCGAGCCTCGGAGGTGCTGGCCTTGCCCAGGTCCTCGAGCACCTGACGACCGGTGCTGAGCTGCTGGCGGACGACCTCCACCGCGCGCTGGCTGGCCACCTCGCCGGCGGCGTGGCCGCCCATCCCGTCGGCGACCACGAAGAGGCCGAGTTCGGGGTCGACCGCGTAGGCGTCCTCGTTGTGTTGCCGCTTCCGCCCGACGTCGGTCAGGCCGTACGCCTCGGCGGTCAGGGCCACTGGAGCGCTCCGCTCATCGCTCGAACCAAAGGCTGTGGCCGAGGTTAACAAGAACGCCCGGTCCGGCTAGCGCCAGTTGAGGAAGATGCCGCTCGAGAAGCCGCCGATGTCATTGGGGGAGTACCGCCGCGGGTCGTTGTTCCACGACTGGAGGACCCCGATGGTGACGCCCACCACGACCCGGCCGAAGCGGTAGCCGCCCTCGAGCCGTCCCTCGACGGTGCCGGTGGTGGCGGTGTCCTCGTGGACCGGGTCGCCGTTCACCACGTAGTTGCCGCCGTAGAGCGTGACCCCGGCGGTGATTCGCCCGCCCACGTGCCAGCCCTGGGCCCAGTCACCCTCGTACGCGGCCCCGGCGTGGATGTGCCACTGGTGCAGCTCGGTCATCGGCGGGTCGGCGTTCTCGTTGGTGACGCTGCGCTTCACCGCCGCCCAGCCGCCACCGCCCTCGACGATGAAGTTGAGGCTGTCGATCCGCTGCTGGACGATCGGGATGTGCCAGGCGATGCGGAGCTCCGGGGTGATGTTGCCGTTCTCGAAGAAGGTCAGGACGGCGACCTCCCGGGGCACCCACACCGGGGTCAAGGAAGGCGGCTTCTCGGCTACCCGCTGGGCGAAGGCGGGGAGCCCGAGGAGGACGGCTGCCAGGAGGACGAGCGGGGTCAGGCGGCGCATAAGTAGGCTGTCGGCTTGGCAGTTTTCCAAGGACATTGTCAACGGTCAGTGGCGTCGATTAGAGACCCGAGGTCGTGGTCGGCACATACCCCACGATGCCGGTGCGACCCACCCCGTTCGGGGACGCAGGGCGCCGGCGCGAGGAGTCTCACCAGGACATGGCACTCAAGACCATCAAGGCCCGAGCGGCGCAGGCAGCCGAGCTGCTCGAGTCGCTGAAACGCCAGGCGCGTGTGCGCCGGGCGGCGTGCAGCTCGCCGGTGCTCGTCGTCTACGGGCAGAACGAGGCGGCCAGCATCTACTTCGAGGGAGAGGACGGAGCTCCCCGCGGCGGCCGGGGACACTGAGGCAGCACACCGGGGGGCCCCGGGCCAGCTGGATCGTCCCGCGCCAGTTTCCTTGAGTTCCCGGATCCTTGTGTGTAGAGCCCCGGGAGTTCCGCCAGGACTCTCGCCTCCGGGGTTTGCTCGTTGCTCGTAGCGCTGTTGGCCCTCGCCGTCGCGGCGCCCACCTGCGGCCCGCTCGACCTCCAGACCGCCCAGGCGCTGGCGCTCGCCCGCAGCGACGAGGTGGGCATCAAGCGGAGCGAGCAGGCGGCGGCCGAGGCGGACCGGGCGGTGGCCACCGCCATCCGGTTCTTGCCCGAGTTCTACGCCAACATCCCGCTGGGCGTCGTGCCGGGGGCCAGGCTGAAGGACCCGGGCAACGGCAACGACATCACCAACATCGACAGCGGCAGCAACCGGGGCATCACGAACCTCGGCCCGTTCTTCCGGGTGGAGATCAACGCGCTCCAGCCGATCTGGACGTGGGGCCGTCTCGACGCCGCCAGTGACGCGGCGGCCGCCGGTGCACGGGCCCGCGGCTACCTGGTGGACGACACCTCCAACGCCATCCGGCACCGGGTCCTCCAGCTGGTGATGGGGATCCGGCTCACCACCCGGCTTCTGGCCATCGCCGCCGACGTCCAGAGCGCGCTCAAGGAGGCCGATGTCCGGGTGCAGAAGTCGCTCAAGGAGAACGACGGGGAGATCACGCCCGAGGACCGCTACCGGATCGAGATCTTCCGGAGTCAGCTGAACCAGCGGGTCGCGGACGGCGAGCGGGCCCTGCGCATCGCCCGGGTGGGCCTCGCGGCGACCCTGGCGCTCGACCCCAACCAGCTCCAGCTCCGGGACGACCCCCTTCCGGACACCGCGCAGATCCGCCCCCCCGATCTGGTCATGGCCCTGGCCGACGCCGAGAAGCAGCGGCCGGACCTCAAGGCGCTGGACAACGGCATCCTGGCCAAGGAGGCCGACGTGAGGGCCACCCGGGCCGAGCTCTTTCCCCAGGTGGGCCTCGTCGCCCAGTTCGCCTGGTCGACGGCGCCCGGGCGCGACGTCATCACCAACCCCTACGTGGGCGACTACTTCAACGCCCTGACCATCGGGGCGGCGCTGGGCATCCGGCAGAACCTCTCCTTCTGGACGGTCATCACCCAGACCAACAAGAAGGAGGCGGAGCTGAACACGCTCCGCAAGCAGCGGGCAGGCGCGGTCCGGGGGATCCACGTCGAGGTGGAAACCGCGGTCGCCGAGCTGAACGCGGCGATCACCAAGCGGGAGGCATCGGCCAAGGCCGTCGCCGCCGGCCGGAGCTGGTTCCGGAGCGCCACCCTGAACTTCGGCGTGGGGGTGGGTGACGGCCGCGACCTGATCGACGCCTACCGGGGGTACGCGGAGGCGCAGTACGGGGACGCGCAGGCCACGTTCGATCTACTGGCGGCCCAGAGCCGGCTGGAGCAGGTCACCGGCCGCATGCCGCCAGTGCCCGAGGTGAACTGCATGATGCCCTGAGCGGGCGTCAGCGGTCCCGCTCGACCTCGGCGTTCTTCACCGGCGCCGGAGGCGGAGCGGTCTCGGCAGTCCCGGCGTCCGGGAGCTGCCGGGGCACCTCGGCGGGGGCCCGGACGACGGGCTCGGGCCGGCGGTCCAGGAGGACGAAGTCCGCGTAGTCCGCCTCGCTCCGCGAGTTGGTCGCGTCGCCGTCGCTGAGCACCGCCAGGGCGACGAAGTCCGGCACGTCCTCGAGCTTTCCCCCGAAGTAGCGGGCGAAGTCCGCGCGCGGGTCCACCGTCTCGGTCTGCCAGGCGTCGACCTCGCCGCCGCTCCGGAGGACGACGATCCGCTTGGCGAAGAACAGGTTGTTGGCCAGCTCGCAGCTGCGGTTGATCGCCCCGACCGAGTTCCAGACGTACTTGATGACCATGACCTTGAGGCCGGCCTTGAAGGTGGCGAACACGCCGGCGGCCGCGTCGCCCACGTCGGGGTTGCAGTCGTCGCCGCCCTTGGGGAAGGCCCGGACGCGCCAGCGCCACTGCACGCCGGCGAGGGTCCGCCGGAATCGCGGCGGGGCCTCGATGCCCCGGACCATGGTGTCGAACGGCGGCCGGTACCGGGCCGCGAGGTAGGGTCCGTCAGGGCCGGACTCGACCGCGTAGTAGTCGTCCTTCCCCGAACTCTGCTTCACCACCTGGAAGGCGCGGATGTCGAGCGAGGTGCCCTCGGAGGGCGAGGCGGAGAGCACCACGCTGAGCAGGATGGAGAGCACGTTCCTCTCCTCGCACGCCCCGGCCGGCGATCTCAACGCGCTTGAATGCGGCGGGGGGCCGCGCACCCCCGGGCCCTCTTCCGTGCGCCGGGCGGTCGTGGTACGCCCCGCGGCCCGGAAAGCCGGCCCGGCTAGGTAGCTCAACTGGTTAGAGCGGCGGTCTCATAATCCGCAGGTTCCCGGTTCGATTCCGGGCCTAGCCACTTTCCCCGCCGCCGCTTAATTGACAACCCTCCAGGACGCGGGAACCTCGGGGGCACCGGCGCGACAGACCTGTCGCGCCGGAGAGGAGTCGGCGCGCATGGAACCCAGCACCACCGTCCCCGAGCCCGTCCCCCAGGCCGACGCGGCGGATCCGGACGCCAGCTTCACGGTGAGCACGCACGTGCTCGTCCCCGAGGAGGACGTCCGGCGGCTCCGGGCCCTCTCCGCCCGGACGCGGGTGGCCCAGAGCGACTACCTCCGCGAGGCGGTGGAGGACCTCCTCAAGAAGTACGGCGTCGAGCCGTGACCCCACCGGCCGCCGAGCGGATCCGCGAGCGCGAGCCGCTCCCGGTCGAGGCGAGGGGCCGTCCGCCGCTGCGCCCCGAGTCCCCTCCCCCGTCCCGCACCGAGGGCATCGTCCAGGCCATCCTCAGCTGGCTCGACGGGCAGCTCTAGCCCGCCGTCGACGGCGCGTTCTCCTCCTGCTCCAGCCGCCCCGCGAGGTCGCGGAACGACAGCTGGTCGATCGACAGGAAGAGGAGCCCGAGGCCGATCTGAAGCGCCGTCTGGCACAGCCAGAGCACGTTGGCGTACGCGAGCCCGGGGCCGTTCACCACCGCGGCCGGCAGGAAGATGGAGAGCCCGAGCTTCACCGCCGCCTGGAAGGTCCCCACCATCCCGGGCGCGGCGGGGATCATCACCCCCACCACCAGTAGGCACATCGCCACGTACGACTGGGTGAGCGAGAGCTGGAACGGGAACGCCCGCATCAACACCCACATCCCGAAGCCGTTCAGGCCCCAGTAGACGACCGTCCAGACGAGGAAGGCCGCCAGCTCGGACGGGCGGTGCCTCTGCTTCAGCGCGCCCACGAAGCCGTCCACGACGCCCGAGGCACGCTCGCCGAGCCCCGCCGAGAGCCGGCCCAGCGTGCCGCGCACCAGCGCCACGGCGCGGTCGTGCTGCCAGGCGGCGAAGAGGAGGAAGAGGAACCCTCCGAAGAACACCGCGAACATGGCGTTCGCCCCGTACCGGGCGAGCCGCACCGGCGTGGCCTCGCCGTGGACGAAGAAGAGGAGCCCCCGGAGCAGGAGGGCCACGAACACCCCGTCGGCGATCCGCTCGAGCACCACGGTGGTCATCGCCGCGCTCCGCCGGATGGAGCTGCGCTGGGCGATGAGGAAGGGACGGGCGAACTCCCCCAGCCGGAAGGGCAGCACCAGCAGCATCATGAAGCCGATGGCGCTGGCGTCGTTCAGCGCCCGGAACCGGACCCGCTCCTGCGAGGCGAGCAGCGCGCCCCAGCGCGCCGTCCGGCAGAGGTGAATCAGCAGGAGGATGGCCAGGTACGGGGGCACCCAGCCGTAGTGCGCGGAGCGCAGGCTCGCCCACTGCTCTTCCCAGTGGGTGTCGCGGAACGCCCACCAGCCGAACACCAGGGTGACCGCCAGGCTGGCCAGCAGCTTGAGGAGTCGCTTCACGAGGTGCCGCCGTCTACCCCACCCCCGTCGGGCATTTCCACCGTCTCGCCGGCGAGCACCCGCGCCGGGGACGTCCCGGAGCAGCCGCTGGACCCCAGCCTCTCCGGCACAGGCGCGAAGCTCGGAGAGCGCCTGCTCCAGCCACCGCTGCGCACCGGACGGCGCGTGCAGGTCGGTGGCGGCGACGGCGTAGAGCCCCTCGTCGAGGAGCGCGCGCGCGGTGCGGCGAGCCACCGGCCCGTAGCGGCCGCTCAGCGCGCCGATGTCCAGCTGCAGCCGCGCGCCCAGCGCCACCACCTCCGCCGCGCGGCCCGGGCGCTGGAACTCGAGGCAGCGCTCGGGGTGGGCGAAGAGCGGCACCACGCCCCGGCGCATCATCTGGAAGACCAGCGTGGGCAGGGCCGGGACCGGAGAGGAGTAAGGGAGCTCCACCAGCAAGTGAGGGCCGCGGTGCACCGGCCGCGCCGCGGGCGTGCCCAGCGACTCGAGGAAGCCCTCCTCCACCAGGGCGTTCTCCGCCCCGAGCTCGAGGACGAGGGGGATGCCCTCCTCGGCCAGCGCACGGCGGAGCGCGACCAGCCGCTCGACGCAGACCTCCAGCGGCGCGCACCCGGCGCGGGCGTGCGGGCTCACCGCGACGGTCGAGAACCCCAGCCCGACCAGGGCCCGGGCCATCTCCAGGGCGTCCTCGGGCGTGCGCGCGCCATCGTCCACTCCGGGGAGCAGATGGCAGTGCAGGTCGACGTAGCCGCTCATCGGTCGGGCACGTCGTCCGGGGACGGGGGCTGCTCCTCGCCCTCTGCCGGCCTCGAGGGGACCCGGTACTCCTCCCCGAACCAGCGGCCGAGGTCGATGCGGCGGCAGCGGTCGGAGCAGAAGGGAAAGGCCGGATTGCGGGCGAGCGGCGCCGCGGGCTTCTTGCACACGGGACAGGGGGCGATGCGTTCCACGGACGGCCCCTTCTACGGCCCTGGAGGCCCCGGGTTCCAGCACGGCGGCCCCGGCGAGCCCTCCCCGGGGGGCGGCCCCGGCGCTGCGGCACGAGCGGCCCCCGGCGGGCATGGAGCCGGGGCACCGGACGGCCGCCGCTGGCCTTGCAATCTGGCCGGAAGCAAGGCAGGCGGGTCGCCCCGAGGAGAACCACATGCGTGCCGTCCGCATCGAGCAGCCCGGGAGCGCCGCGGGCCTGCGCCTGGTCGAGGTCGAGGAGCCGGTCCCCGGTCCGGGGGAGATCGGCGTGGACGTCCACTCCACCGCGCTCAACCGGGCGGACTGGCTGCAGACCCTCGGGAAGTACCCCCCGCCGCCGGGCACGCCCGCGGACCTCCCCGGGATGGAGTACGCCGGAACGGTGCGCGCCACGGGGCCGCGGACCTTCCGTTTCCGCCCCGGGGACAGGGTGATGGGGCTGGTCCCTGGCGCGGCCTTCGCCGAGCGCCTCGTCACCCACGAGCGCGAGGCGGTTGCGGTGCCCGAGCCCGTCTCGCTCACCGACGCGGGGGCGATCCCCGAGGCCTTCTTCACCGCCTTCGACGCGCTGGTGCTCCAGGGCCGGCTGGGCGCGGGCGAGCGGGTGCTGGTCCACGCGGTGGCAAGCGGGGTGGGCACGGCCGCGGCGCAGATCGTCCACGCGTCGGGCGCCACGCTCTTCGGCACCGGCCGCAACCCGGCCAAGCTGGAGCAGGTGGCGAAGCTGGTCCCGTCGACCTCCATCGCCGTGACGCGCGACGCACCCCGCTTCGCCGAGCGGGTGATGGAGCTCACCGGGGGCGCGGGCGTCGACCTGGTGCTCGACCTCGTCGGCGGCCGCTACACCGCCGAGTCGCTGGCCTGCCTCGCGCCGCGCGGGCGGATGCTGCTGGTGGGCACGGTGGACGGGGTGAAGGGCGAGCTCGACCTCCGGCTCGCGCTCGGCAAGCGGGCGCAGATCACCGGCACGGTGCTCCGCGCCCGCCCCCTGGAGGAGAAGATGGCGCTCGCCCGCGCGGTGGAGCGGCACGTCCTCCCGCTGTTCGCGCGCGGCGTGTACCGGCCGGTGGTCGACCGGGTGCTGCCCATGGAGCGAATCTCGGACGCCTTCGAGCTGCTGGCGGCGGACCGGAACGTGGGGAAGATCGTCCTGTCGTGGAGCCACCGATGAGCTTCGATCCCGGTGCACCCGGACTCGCGGGCCAGGCCTTCGGGCTGCCGCACTCGGTGGACGAGGCCCGGGTGGTGCTCGTCCCCGTCCCCTTCGAGGCCACCACCAGCTACGGCGGTGGCGCGGCGGACGGACCGGCGGCGGTGCTCCGCGCCTCCCGCCAGGTGGACCTCTTCGACCTGGAGACCGGCCGCCCCTACCTCGACGGCATCGCCATGCTCCCCGAGGACGCACGGGTGCGCGCCTGGAACGACGAGGCCAAGCGGCTCGCCGGCCCCATCGTCGAGGCCGGAGGCGCCCCGCCCGGGGACCCGGGGCTCGCCCGGGTGAACGCGCTCTGCGAGCAGCTCAACGGCTGGCTGGAGCGCACCGTCGCCGGCCTCATCGCCGACGGGAAGCTGGTGGCCTCCGTGGGCGGGGACCACGGCAGCGTCTACGGGGCAATCGCCGCCCACGCGCACGCCTACCCGGGGATGGGCATCCTCCACCTGGACGCGCACGCCGACCTCCGGGACGCGTACGAGGGCTTCACCTGGTCGCACGCCTCCATCTTCCACAACGTCCTCCACCGGCTCCCCGAGGTGTCCCGCCTGGTGCAGGTGGGCCTGCGCGACATCTCGGAGGACGAGGTCGCGCAGGTGGAGTCCTCCGGCGGGCGGCTGGTGGTGCACACCGACCCCGAGCTCAAGCGACGCGCGTTCGACGGCGAGCCCTGGGCGCGCCAGGTGGACCGGATGGTCCGCGACCTGCCGGAGCAGGTCTACCTCTCCTTCGACGTCGACGGGCTCGACCCCACCCTCTGCCCTCACACCGGAACGCCGGTGCCCGGCGGCCTCTCCTTCGCCGAGGCGACGGCCCTCGTCGCCGGGGTGGTCCGCTCCGGGCGGCGGATCGTGGGGATGGACCTCGACGAGGTCGCGCCGGGTCCGGAGGGCGACGAGTGGGACGGGAACGTGGGGGCCCGGCTCCTCTACAAGATGATCGGCTGGGCGCTGCGCTCGCAGCGCGGAGGTGAAGGACGCTGATGCATCGCTCGATGGTCCTGGCGCTCGGGCTGCTCGCGGTTCCGGCAGCCCGCGCGGACGTGGCCCGGCGCCGCTCGCCGGTGGCGGACGTGGTCCAGAGGGTCGGCCCGGCGGTGGTCTTCATCGGCACCGAGCAGATGGTGGACCGGCGGATGCGCGGCTCGCCGCTGGACGAGCTCCTCTTCGGCGAGCGTGGCCGACGCGAGCTGCAGCAGACGGTGCAGTCGCTCGGCTCGGGAGTGATCATCGACCCCGGCGGGACCATCGTCACCAACGACCACGTGATCCGCGGCGCCTCGGCGGTGCACGTGGTGCTCGCCGACGGACGCCAGCTCGACGCCGAAGTGGTGGGAGCGGACGCGCCCAACGACCTGGCGGTGCTCCGCGTGTCCTCGAAGACGCCGCTGCCGGCGGCGAAGCTCGGCACCTCGGCGGATCTGATGATCGGCGAGACGGTGGTGGCCATCGGCAGCCCCTTCGGCCTCACCAAGACCGTCACCTCGGGCGTGCTCTCGGCCGTGGGCCGGAGCTTCAAGGCCAACGACCAGCTCTACATCGACTTCTTGCAGACCGACGCGGCGATCAACCCGGGCAACTCGGGCGGCCCGCTGCTCAACCTGGACGGCGAGGTGATCGGCATCAACACCGCCATCTTCAGCGGCGCGCAGGGGATCGGGTTCGCCATCCCGGTGGACAAGGTCCGGCGCATCGTCGCCGAGCTGCGCACCTTCGGGAAGGTCCGCCCGGCCTGGGTGGGCATCAACGTGGTCGACCTCACGATACCCATCGCCCGGCGGCTGGGCTGGGAGCGCAGCGACGGCGCGGTGGTGGAGTCGATCGATTCGGGGAGCCCGGCGGCAGCGGCCGGCGTGCAGCCCGGGGACGTGGTGGTGGATCTCGGCGGCACCCCGGTCCAGGACGCGGACGAATTCCAGGCGCGCCTCGGGGGCTACCCCGCGCGGGCTCCCATGCCGCTGGTGCTCTGGCGGGACCGCCGGAAGGTCGTGGTCACCGTGACCCCCGCCGAGTTCCCCGCCGAGCGGGCCGACGCGTTCGCCTGGGACCGGCTTGGCCTGCGGCTCACCCCGGCTCGTGGCGCCCTGGCCGTCTCCGCGGTGCGTGAACGCAGCCAGGCGGACCAGTTCGGCATCGACCGGGGAGACCTGATCGTCCGGCTCAACAACGTCCCCCTGGACTCGCTCGCCACCTTCCGGGAGGCGCTGGTCTCCGCCCGGCGCGCACGCTCGGTGCTGCTGGTGGTGCGCCGCGCGGGTCGCAATTACCTCGTGACGTTCCGGCTTTAAGGGTCGTCGCCGACCCCATTTCCGGTGGAGGTACGACTCCTGGACACAGGGCAAGGGGGCGTGCATCCGGTCGATTTCTCGGCGTTCGAGCAGCGCAGTAGACTGCCGCGCCAGCGTGACCCGAATCGTTCCGACCTATCGCACAGCCGGGCCGCTGCTCGCCGGCACCCGGTCGAGCGCGATGCTCGGGCTCGAAGAGCGCGAGGCGTCGGCGCGGCCGGTGGTCCTGGTCTGGGCGCCGTCCGATCTGCCGAAGGACGAGGACCGCTTCTCCCAGCTGCAGCGAGACACGCGCCGGGCGGCCACGCTCGAGCATCCGCACATCGTCAAGGTGCACGGGCTGGCCACGCTCGAGCAGGGCCTGGCCCGCGTCGTCGAGTACGTGGACGGCGAGTCGCTCCGTGACGTGCTCGAGCACACCGGGAAGCTGTCGCCGGCCATCGCCGGCCGCATCGCGGTGGACTGCGCCCTGGGCATCCACTACGCGCACGTGGCCGGCAACGACGACGGCACGCCGCTGATCCACGGGGACCTGCGCCCCGAGACGGTGATGCTGGCCTTCTCCGGGCGGGCCAAGGTGGGCGGCTACGGGGCGCTCGCGGTCGCGCCGAAGGAGCCCAAGGGACAGCGGGTGGTGAACCGGCGCCGGTACTGCGCGCCCGAGCAGATCCTCGGGGGCCGCGACGCCCAGACCGCGCAGACGGACGTCTTCCTCCTCGGCCTTGTCCTCTACGAGTGCCTCACCGGGCGGATGCCCTGGGACAAGGAGACGGACTTCGACCAGGCGGTGATGAACGCGTCGCTGCCGCTGGAGGGGTTCCCGCCCCCGGTCCAAGAGCTGCTCCGCAAGGCGACGGCCAAGCGCGCCTCGGACCGCCACAAGACCGCGCTCGCCTTCCGGGACGCCGTGGACCAGGTGTTCGCGCCGCTCGCCACGCCGGCCGAGCTGTCGGAGCTGCTGGAGCACCACTTCCCGGCCCTGGACTCGCCACGAGCGGCGCGCAAGCAGGTGCTCGAGGCCGCGCTCGCTGCGCACGCCCGGGCCTGGGCGTCGCAGGCGCCGAAGAGCTCCGAGGCGCCCACCATCCCCATCGCGCAGCGTGAGCTGGCGGAGCTCGAGGCGCCGCGCTTCGACTGGCGCTCGAAGGTGCCGCTGGTGTTCGGCGTGGTGGTGGCCGGTGCGCTCGCGGGCGCGTTCTGGTTCCAGGCGCGCCACGCGGTGCCCAAGCCGATGCTGCTCGTTCCGCCCGGGCAGGAACAGGCGGCGGGAACCGGCACGCCCGGCGTGGCGACCGCTCCGCCCGCCGCGCCAGCCGTCGATCGCCCGCCGGCGCCGGCCATGGCGGCAGCTGCCTCCCCTGCCCCCGCCCCGCCTGCCCCGGCGCCGACCGCGCCGGTGAAGACCGGGGTGGCCGACCCGCGCCCGAGGAGCGATTTCCTCACCACCGGGCTCGACCTCGTCACCGACCCTCCGGTGGAGGTCGCGCTGGACAAGAAGCCGTTCGGACGGACGCCGCTGGTCATCCCCGCCACGCCAGGCCGGCACGTCCTGACGCTCAGCGAGGCGTCCAAGGGCATCAACCAGTCGCGGGTGGTCGCGGTGAAGAAGGACGGCATCACCCCGCTCCGGCTGACAGTGGGCCGGGGCACGCTGTCGGTGCGCGCGCCGCAGGGCGCCCGGGTGATCGTCGACGGGCGCGTGGTGGGCTCGAGCCCCGTCGACGACCTGCATCTGTTCGAGGGGACGCACCATCTCAAGGTGACGCTGGGCGACGCCATCTGGCAGCAATCGTTCGTGCTCCGGAGCGAGCAGAGCCTGCGTTACGACGTGGAGCTGAAGCCGACCAACGGCGGCTGACCGGCGGTCGGCGCGCCCTCGGCGGGGCCTGCCGGGCCGAACTCGGGGCGGTGAAGGCTCCGCGGGCGGCGCTCGCGGTGGACGCCGAGCCCGACGACTCCGGGCGCCCAGAGTGAGGCGCTCGGGCGGAGGGCGGGCCGACCCGCCCCCCGCCGGGGAGCGCTACGGCTTGTTCTTGGCCAGCGTGAACGGCGTCGCGCAGTCCAGGTTGTAGGAGATGGCCGGGCTGGTGAGCACCGTCATGTCCGGGTAGCTGTAGGCGTGCTTGTAGGCCGAGGACGGGGACTCGCCCGCGAACCACGAGAGCAGCGCCTCGTTCTGTGGATGCCAGGTGAAGCCGTTGAGGGTGAGGGGGAAGGTGGCGTTGGGAATGCCCTCGATGACGTCCCCGTCCTCGAGGTTGTTCTGGCAGAGGCCGTTGGGTCCGACCCAGATCGGCGTGGCGTTGTTGACGAACGGATCGGAGAAGGTCTCCGACAGCTCGTGGCTCAACGCGGTGATGTCGGTGAAGCTGTCCCCGAACAGGCCGGGGGAGATCCAGCTCGAGTAGTTCATCACGTACCGGCGCTCGCGCCAGCCGTTGCTCGCATCGCCCGGCTCGAGGTCGTAGCTGTGGTAGCCGAGGATGCAGCACTCGGCCGGGTTGCCGGCAGCATCCGGGATGTAGAGGTAAGTGTTGTTGAAGAGGAAGGTGGAGATGTCGCGGGTGGAAACGTCCCCGGCGTTCTCCGCCGCGCCGATCACCGTGCTGGTGTCATCGGCGGTGGGGGGGAAGAGCAGGCTGCCGAAGGCGTCTGCGTTCACCAGGACGTAGACCAGGTTGCAGTTGGCATCGGCCGCGAAGCGGTAGGTCCCGCGGATGAGGACCATGGTCCGCGGCGTCTTCGCCGCCGGACGCAGCAGGGTGTGCCAGTCGTCGTCCGCGTGCTTGAAGAACTGGGCGCGGTGGACGGCATCGGTGTACTGGGTGGGCCGATCGCTCGAGCCATAGCGCGCGTTCTGGAAGATCGGCGAGGCCAGCACCGCACTCAGGTACTTCGATCCGTCGAGAACCATCCGCACCTGGCTCCCGTCGGGGTTGGTGCAGTAGCGGGGCGAGCCGTCGAAGTTCCGCAGATCGATCGTCACCGGGACGATCGGGGCGTTGATCGTCGTGGTGTGGTCGCTCGCGGCCGGGCCGATCGGAGGCCTGCCCACCATGGTGTACGGCCAGGTGAACTGCGGGAACCCGCCCGAGGAGGTGGGCACCAGGCCGGGGTAGTAGAAGTAGCTGGAGAAGTTCGGGATGGAGTCGACCCCGAGCACGCTTCCGTTCGCAGTGCGCCCGACCACCCCTCCACCTGCCGCGTCGGATCCTCCGAGCGGATGGCGCAGCACCTTCAGTTGGTATTCGGTCGGCAGCCGGTCGTCATCGACCGCCGCCGCGGACAGCACCACCGCAGCAACGACACTCAGAACCATAGGGATTTCCCCCTCGTCGGGTGAGCAACCGGGGGAGCGTGCCCAAGGCTGCGACGAGCATGCAAGGCAACGTGCGCGTGGGTAAGACATCACCCAGGCACTGTCGCCATCCGGATGCAGCTGCGTTTGTCCGCGACCGAACGTCGCTGACGCCAGGGCCCGCTCGTGCAACCGGTGGGCGGGAGCGGTGCCGCGCCCTCGGGAGAGAGCGGCCTGACAGTCGATCACATCTGTCAGATCCCGGCGCTCTCGGGAATCCGTGGGCTCGCCGAGGAGCGAGGACCTAGCCCTCCGGATGGTGGCTGAGCGCGATCCGGTTCCCCTCGGGGTCCCGGACGTACAGGGTCCACCGGGTCTCGTGCACCAGCGGGACCCCGCGGCGCTCGAGCTCGGACCGGATGCGCTCTCGATCGACGCGGGCGATGCGCAAGGCGACCAGGAACAGGCCGGGGCGGCCGTCGCGGAAGGCGGGGTCGGGCGACGGCGCCACCTCCACCCGCTCGAGCGCGAGGAACGCGCCGCCGCCCACGTCGAGCCAGATGCTCCGGAGCCGTCCGTCCGGGGCGTGGTGCCGCTCGAGCTCCGGCAGCCCGATCACCTCGCGGTAGAAGCTCGCCACGTCCTCCAGCGCATGCACCTGGACGGCGACGTGGTGGAATCCCTCCACCCTCACCCGGACTCTCCCGGATTCCAGGGCGCCATCGGCCCGACCGGACGGGCCTCCACGACGTCCGGGCCGACCAGCGTCGCCCGGGGAACCGGCGCGGGCGGCGCGGGCCTCGGCGGAGCGGCGGGCAGTGCGCCCTCGCGATCGAGCACCAGGGCGGCCAGCGAATCGAGGCGGACGAGCGTGCCCAGCGCCTCGACCAGCGCCACCAGCAGCAGCGCGGTTCCGGCTGCCGCCGCCGCGGCCCGGCCCGGCGCGGGGGCCCCCGCCGCCATCACCTGGACTCCGCCGGCCAGCAGGCCCGCCGGCACGGCGGTGACCACCCAGGCCAGGAAGAGAAAGCCCGGGCGAGCGAGCAACGTGCCGAAGGCCTCGCCTGCCGCGGCAGCGAGCCTCACCGGCCGCACCACCGAGACCACCAGCCCGAGCTCCAGCCACAGCGCCGCCGCCGGCCCGAGGAACATCCCCAGGGTCAGCACCAGCGCTACCCCGGCCGCGCCGAGGAGCGAGACCACCGGGCCACCGAGCGCCAGGGCCACGCCGCTGGAGACGAGCACGCTCCAGAACCAGCCGGTCAGGAGCAGGTCCAGGACCGCCGCGGCCGCCGCCCAGAGGATGCCCCGGAGGCCGGCCGTCGGCGGAGACACGCCCGCCTTCCCTGAGCCGGTCCGCAGCCGGGTCGCTCCGGAGTTCACGGCGACCGCCAGCACCACCGCCCGGCCGAGCGACGCCGCCAGGAGGAGTCCCCCGCCGCCCAGCAGCAGCGTCCGGTCCAGCCGGAGCTCCGGGTCGGCCAGGAACAGCGCGGGCCAGAGGGTGCGCTGGACCGCCTGGGTCACGGCCAGCACGCCGGCGAGCACCAGGAGCGGAGGGAGCGACGACACGGCGGCGCGCGCGCCCAGCCGGAGCAACCACCCGGCACCGGCGGCCGGGCGCTCCGCCGCCGGATCCGGGCTCATCGCGTCGCGTCCGTGGAACCGGAGGGCGGCGCCGGCGGAGGCGACACGGTGCTCATCGGCCGCCCGTCCACCGGATGTCCGGCCTGCTCGAGCCCGCCCCGGTTGCTCACCGTGATGCGCACCAATTCTTGAAGCACCTTGTTCCGCTTCACGTTGCCCAGGACCGTCCGCAGGTCGTCGTAGACGCTGGGGTCCACCACCAGCGCGCCCAGCGTCCCCTCCCCCGCGCGGATCTTCGCGGCGATGACCCGGAGGTCCTCGGACATCGCGCCCAGGTTCTGGAAGAGGTGCCGGGCATCGCCGTACACCAGCTGGTGGATGGCCCCGTTCTCGCTCGTCCGGGCGTCGTGGAGCAGCACCGACAGCTCGCCGGCCGCGTCTCCCAGCGCGCCCACCGCCTTGCCGGCCTTGGGGTCGTAGAGCAGCGCGTGCAGGGCGCCGTCCCCGGTCCGCGCGCCCTCGAGCACCAGTGTGACTTGCTCCAGAGCCTTTTCCGCCTGCGTCGAGAGGTCCGCGACGTTGACCAGGAGGCGGTGCGTCTCGGCCGCGCCCTTCGGGTCGTAGATCAGCGCATGGAGCGCGCCGTTCCCCTTCTCGATGCCCTGGAGGATGCCCCGGGCGCTGGCGATGGCCGCGGTGAGGTTCTTGGCCACGTCGGGCCCGGCGAAGGCGTCGGTGAGCTTGCGCACGTTGGCGCTGCTGGCGACGAGGTTCTCCATCAGCTCGCCGCCGGACTTGAGCAGCGTCGCCAGGTCCCCGGACGAGCCGCTGGGGATGGCACCGTTGGGGGGGATCGGATCGCCCTCGGAGGTCCCGAGCGAGATGTCGATCGCCTTGTCCCCCAGCACGCCGCGCCCGCTCACCCGGGCCACGCAGTCGGTGCGGACGCGCGGGGCGAAGCTCTTCGACATCTCGATGGTCACGTCGATCTTCTTGTCCCCCAGGTCCGGGGAGAAGGAGATGGACACCACCCGGCCCACCTCCAGGCCGCCGAGCCACACCGGCGAGTCGCGCTTCAGGCCCTCCACGTTCTCGAAGAACGCATGGTAGGGGACCTGGCGGTCGAAGAGCCGGTTCTCCTTGCCGATGATGAGGACCACCAGCCCGAAGAGCAGCAGCGCCAGGCCCACGAACAGCCCGGCCCGGACGATCAGGCGGCGTTCACGCTGCGTGGCGGTCTCGGCGGTCTTCTCCATGGCTCAGTCCGGCCGGGCCTCGCCCTTCCGCGCGTCGAGGAAGGCCCGGACCTCCTTCGCGGTGCTGGCCCTCATCTCGGCCACCGTTCCGACCTGCACGATGTGCCGGTTGGCCAGCAGGGCGACGCGGTCCGACACGGTGAAGGCGCTCTGCATGTCGTGGGTGACCACGATGGAGGTGCACTTCAGCTTAGTCCGCATGCTGCGGATCAGCTCGTCGATGGTGCGGGTGCTGATCGGGTCCAGCCCGGTGGTGGGCTCGTCCCAGAGGATGACCTCCGGCTCGGTGGCGATGGCCCGGGCCAGCCCCACCCGCCGCCGCATGCCGCCGGAGAGGTCCGAGGGCCGCATCGCCTCGATGCCCGGCAGGTTCACCAGTCCCAGCACCCGGGCCACCCTCTGGGTCCGCTCCTCGCCGGACATGTCGGGGAAGTGCTCGCGGAGCGGGTACTCGATGTTCTCGCCCACCGAGATGCTGTCGAACAGGGCCGAGGCCTGGAAGACCATGGCAACCCGCCGCCGGACGGGGAGGAACTCCTTCTCCCCGTACCCCGAGAGGTCCTGCCCGTCGAAGACGATGCGCCCGCCGTCGGGGTCCATCAGCCCGATGAGGCACTTGAGGAGAACGCTCTTGCCGGCGCCCGAGCCGCCGATGACGGCGAGCGTCTCGCCGCGACGCACCTCGAGCGACAGGTCGTCGAAGACCACCTTGGGACCGAAGGCCTTGTGGATGCCCTCGAAGCGGATCAGCGCCTCGGACGGGGCGGGCGCGGCGGCGGGCGCGGTCATGTGATGGTGAGCAGCAGCTTGGTCAGGAAGAAATCGGCGAGCAAGACCGCCACCGAGGCCACGGCGACCGTCTGGGTGGTGGCCCGGCCCACCCCTTCGGTGCCGCCCTGGACGTTGAAGCCCTTGTAGCAGCCCACCACGGCGATGATCAGGCCGAACACCACCGACTTCAAGACGCCGGAGATGAAGTCGCTCTCGTCCACGGTTTCCAGGGCCGAGGTGAAGAACTGGGCGAAGGAGATGTCGTACTCGAACTTGGTCACCAACGCGCCGGCGAGGAACCCGGTCACGTCGGCCAGCACGGTGAGCATCGGCATCACCACCAGGCAAGCGTAGACCCGCGGCACCACCAGCTTCTTGATCGGGTCGGCGCCGAGCGCGCGTACGGCGTCCACCTGCTCGGTGACGGTCATCGACCCGAGCTCCGCGGCGATGCCGCTGCCGATGCGCGCTCCCACGGTGAGGGCGGTGAGCACCGGCGCCAGCTCGCGGAAGAGCGTCAGCACCACCACCTTGCCCACCGTGTGCTGCACGCCGAAGCGGGCGAGGAAGAAGCCGAACTGGATGGCGATGACCAGGCCGGCGAAGGCCGCGGTCAGGGTTCCGATGGCCACCGAGCGCGCTCCCAGCGACTCGATCTGGTAGACGATCGCCGCGAGGCTCGAGGGCGGCCGCACCCCGCGGGCCAGGGCGCGGCCACCGAGGACGAAGATCCCGCCCATCTGCTCCACGCCCGCGCGGAGCTTGTCCCTGAAGGGGAGGAGGCTCTCCAGCTCCTGGCCGACGAGCGCGCCCAGCGACTCGCGGTCCGATTCCTCCGAGCTGTACTCGCCGTCCGGCGCCGTCACTTCACCCGCTCCGTCCCGAAGCCCTGCACCAGCCGGGCGAGCGCCTGCGACTGCTGGTCGTAGGCGCCGCTCGGGCTGGTGTACGTGAAGTCGTAGATGCACCCATCCTTCTTCAGCGTCCAGAGCCCCAGCTCCACCGGGACGCCGTCGAGCTTCGCCCGCCAGCGCGAGAACAGTGCCGCCCGGCCGTCCAGCATCTCCTCCCGCTCCTCCACCCTTTCGGCCTGGGTGAAGCCCACCAGTTGCTGCCGGCGCAGCGCGGTGAGGGGGGCCTCCAGGTAGTCGTGGCACATGGAGTTGACCGACAGGGTGTGGCCACTGGAGTCTCGCACCCAGGTCACGTCCACGTCGCCGAGCGACACCCGGCGCCAGTCGGGCCCCGGCTCGCCGAACCGGTAGCGGGTCCGCTCCTTGCTCACCTTCCCTTGCTGGACCCTCACCCCGGAGCAGGCGCCGAGGGCGAGGGCGCCGATCAGGAGAGCAGCGGCGGGACGGAGGGGCACGGGTGAGCCGAGACCTTCCCACAGCCTCGCCGGCGCGGTGCAGTCCTTTCGGGCCGCGGCGGAAGTGTTGACTCTGCACGCCCGTTCAGGCAGGGTGAAGCTCGCTTGGAGAGCTTCCTGCGGAGGGCACGATGGAAGAGCTGACCAGCAGACAGCGGGAGATCCTCCATTTCATCGTCCGGCAGACCGAGGAGCGCGGCTTCCCCCCCACCATCCGTGAGATCGGCGAGGAGATGGACATCCGGTCCACCAACGGGGTGAACGATCACCTCAAGGCCCTCGAGCGCAAGGGATACCTCCTCCGCGGAGAGCAGCAGTCCCGGGCGCTGGTTCCCACCAAGCGGGCCAGGCTGGTGCTGGGGATGGGCGCGCCACGCCGTGACTCCGGGATGATCGAGGTTCCGCTGCTGGGCAAGGTAGCGGCCGGCGCACCGCTGCTCGCGGTGGAGAACGTCGAGGACTCGGTCCGCATCGACAGCTTTCTGCTCGGCGGCAACGGGAAGGAAGTGTTCGCGCTCAGGGTGAAGGGCGACTCGATGGTCGACGACGGCATCCACGATGGGGACTACCTCTTCGTGCGGAAGACGCCCACCGCCCGCGAGGGCGAGATCGTCGTGGCGCTCATCGAGGACGAGGCGACCTGCAAGCGCTACTATCCGGAGGGCGACCGCATCCGGTTCCAGCCGGCGAACAAGACCATGGCGCCCATCTATGTCCACCGGTCCCAGTTCCGCTCGACGATGATCCTCGGGCAGGTGGTGGGCGTGTACCGGAAGGTGCACTGAGGCTCAGAGCCACCGGCCAGGCGGCCCCAACCCTCCCACCACCCAGACGTTCAGGAGCTGGGCGGCGGACCGAGGAAGTCGAGCGGGTCCACCGGGGCGCCGTCCTGACGCACCTCGAAGTGGAGGTGCGGGCCGCTCGTCTTCCCGGACTCGCCCACCGTGGCGATGACCTGCCCCTCGCGCACCGGCTGGCCGGTCCGGACCCGCAGGTCGCGGTTGTGCGCGTAGACCGTCACCAGCCCGTGTGCATGCTCGATGATGACCAGGAGGCCGTAGCCCTGCTGCGGCCCGGCGAAGAGGACCGAGCCCTCGCCGGAGGTGCGGACCGGCGTGCCCGCGGGCGCCGCCAGGTCGATGCCGTCGTGCGGTGACTTCCCCTTGCGGCCGAAGCGCGCGTAGAGCACGCCCCGGAGCGGCCACTGGAGCTGCCCCGAGCTGCGCCGCACGCTTCCGAGCGGCGCCCTTCCCACCTGGGCCGCCGGCGGGAGCGCCCCGAGCACGCTCGACTCGATGCGGCCGGGCCCGTGCGGATCACGCCGGGCCGACGCGCCGGCGCGGTCGGACGGCCGCTCGGGCTCGGGGTCGGCGCCCGCGCTCGCTCCAGAGGTCGAGGGCTGCAGCGTCCCCGCCGGCTTCCCGGCCGCATCGAACGCCGCAGCGAGCTCAGGAGGCAGCACGTGCGAGCCCTCGCGCTCGGTCGAGGCCGGAGCAGGCACGACCAGCACCTGGCCAACCGCGAGCGGCGCCGAGACCGAGATGCCGTTCATCTCCGCAAGGGCCGCGGGGGCGATGCCCAGTCCACGGGCGATGCGGTACAGCGTGTCACCGGCGGCCACCCGGTGCGTGCCCGGCGCGGGAACGGAAGCGGCCGTCGCCACCGGATGTTCGTCCGACAGGTCCGGCTCGGCGTGGGCCGGGGCGAGGACCACCCGCGGCCCCTCCGGCGTCATGCGCCGGGGCGCCGGCAGGTCGTCGGTCCGGAGGCTGCTCCGGGTGCGTGGACGTTCGCCGCTCACCGGGGTGCCGCAGCCAGAGGCGAGCGCGGTCAGGAACCCCAGCGCGCAGAGCACACCGGTGCCCGGCCGCCGAACGGCCTGGACCGGCAGGTCTCGGGTGGGGACCCGATGCAGCAGGGAACACGCCTCCAGCGGACAGGTGTACCCCGGAACCCGGGGCGCATCAGATTTTCGCCGAACCCTGGCGCTCGAAGCCATCCACCGGCCAGCGCATCAGCTCCTCCATGCGCTGCAGGTCGGTCAGGTCGAGCAGGACGGGGGTGACCGAGATGAGCTGCTCGTCCAGCACTGCGTTGCAGTCGCTGCCCGGCAGGTCCTCGTGCGAGTACTCGTTGCCGCCGATCCAGTAGTAGCGCCGGCCGCGCGGGTCCCTGTTCTCCACCACCCGGTTCCCATAGCTGTGCCGGCCGAGGCGGGTCACCGCCCAGCCGCGCGGCTCGGCCACCCCGGGCACGTTCACGTTCAGGAGGAGCCGGGGTGGGAGCGGCTGCGCGAGCGCGGCGCGGGTGAGCGAGCGGGCGAACCGCGCGGCCTGGGTGAAATCCAGCGCCCGCCCGCGGGCCACCAGGCTGAAGGCGATGGCCGGCACGCCGAGCAGGGTCGCCTCCATGGCCGCGGCCACCGTCCCCGAGTAGGTGACGTCGTCCGCCATGTTCGGGCCGTGGTTGATGCCCGACACGGCCAGGGCCGGCAGCTCGTCCTTCATCAGGTGGTGGATGGCGAGGTACGCGCAGTCGGTGGGCGTGCCGTCCACCGCGAACCACCGCGGCTTGACCTTGCGGATCCGGAGGGGCCGGGTGAGCGAGATCGCGTGGGCGGCCGCGCTCTGCTCGTGCTCGGGCGCCACCACCCACACCTCGCCGAGCGGCTCCACCGCCTCGGCCAGCGCGGCGACGCCGGCGGACCCGATGCCGTCGTCGTTCGAGACCAGGATCCGGATGGCTAGCTCCGGCCGCGCCCGAACGCCGCCCGGCCCGGGTACCGCGCCGCTGCCCCGAGCGCCTCCTCGATGCGCAGCAGCTGGTTGTACTTGGCCACCCGGTCGCTGCGGGACAGCGAGCCGGTCTTGATCTGCCCGCAGTCGAGCGCAACCGCCAGGTCGGCGATGGTGACGTCCTCGGTCTCACCCGAGCGGTGGCTCATCACCGAGCGGTAGCCCGCCTGGTGGGCCATCCGCACCGCGGCGATGGTCTCGGTGAGGGTGCCGATCTGGTTCACCTTGACCAGGATGGCGTTGGCCACCCCGCCGTCGATGCCCCGGCCGAGGCGCTCCACGCTGGTCACGAAGATGTCGTCCCCCACCAGCTGCGTCGAGCTGCCCATGGCGCGGGTCAGCGCCGTCCAGCCGTCCCAGTCGTCCTCCGCCATCCCGTCCTCGATGGAGACGATGGGGTACCTGCGGCACAGCTGCTCGTAGAACCCCACCAGACCCGCGGCATCGAACGACTTGCCCTCGCCCTTCAGCTTGTAGCTCTTGCTCTTGGCGTCGAAGAACTCGCTCGCCGCGACGTCGAGCCCGAGCGCCAGGTCCTTGCCGGGAGCGTACCCGGCCGCGGAGATCGCCTCGGTGACCAGCGCCAGCGCCTCCTCGTTGGTGGGCAGGTCGGGCGCGTAGCCACCCTCGTCCCCCACCCCGGTGCCGAGCTTGCGCGCCTTGAGGCCCTTCTTCAGCGCGTGGAAGACCTCGGCGCCCATCCGCAGCGCTTCGGCGAACGAGGTCGCGCCGACCGGGAGGATCATGAACTCCTGGAAGTCCACTCGGGTGTCGGCGTGCGCTCCGCCGTTGAGGATGTTCATCTGCGGCACGGGCAAGGTCCGCGCCTGCGCCCCGCCCACGTAGCGCCAGAGCGGCAGGCCGGTGGCGGCGGCCGCGGCATGGGCGGTGGCCAGCGAGACTCCGAGGATGGCATTCGCCCCGAGCTTGCCCTTGTTCGGCGTGCCGTCGAGCTCCAGCATCCGCGCGTCGACCGCGGCCTGGTCGAGCGCCTCCATGCCGATGAGCGCCGGGGCGATGACGTCGCGCACGTTGGCCACGGCCTTGCGCACGCCCTTGCCCCCGTAGCGCGCGGGCTCGGCGTCGCGCAGCTCGAGCGCCTCGTGGACGCCGGTGGACGCCCCGGACGGAACGGCCGCCCGTCCGGCGTCACCGCCGTCGAGCGTGACCTCGACCTCCACGGTGGGGTTGCCACGGGAGTCGAGGATCTCCCGGGCGCGGATGTCGATGATCTCCGTCATGGCCCGGCCTTGTACGCACCCTCGGGGAGCGCGAGCAAGGACAGCGAGCAGAGCGCCCTAGTGCAGGCGGCGAAGGTCGATGACCACGACGCCGCGCTTGGGCTTCTCCTCGCGGCCGTCCTCGTCGCTGCGGCGCACCGGGCGCTCGTCGGGAGCCGGCAGAGGCAGCTCCACCGCTGGTCGCTCGCGCTCGTCGCGCTCCGGCCGATCCCGGCGGCTGACCTCGTCGATGACGAAGCTGTCGAGCATTGTGATCATTGTAGTGCCTGAGGCCCCCCCCGCAAGCGCCGACTTCCCCCGCGTCTTGCTCAGCGCGCCTCCGCTCGTTTCTTGAATGCTTCCAGCATCTTGGGCAGCGACTGATCGACCAGGGCGTTCACGATGGACCGCGGTACCAGCGGACCCACTCCCACCTCGATGGTGTACGTCGCGCGGGTCATGCCCTCGGGAGTGGGCTCGAGCGTCCAGCTGCCCCTGTTGTCGCGCATCACCTCGCCCCTCACGAACGTCCAGCGCACGGAGCGGGGCCGCTCCTCGACCATGTGCAGCGTGTAGTGGATGCGCTTCACCAGGTCGATGCCGTAGTGGACGTCGACCTCGTTGCCGCGGCGGTCGGAGCTCCGGGCCTCCTTCACCTCGGAGAGGAACTCGGCGTAGCGGTCGTAGTCGACGATGATCTCGAACACCCGCTCCGGCGGAGCGGCGATCACCACGCTGCGGGTCGCCCCGGCCATCAGTGGCCTCCCTCGCGCGAGAAGTACTCGGGCTTCTTGTCGAAGCGGTGGTGGGCGTTCACGTAGCGGATGGTGCCGGTCTTGCTGCGCATCACCACTGACCAGGTCTCCGCCCCGCCGCCGAAGAAGCGCACCCCGCGCAGGAAGTCGCTCGAGGTCACTCCGGTGGCGGCGAACATCACCTCGCCCTGCGCCAGCTCCTCGGCGGTGTAGATCCGGTTCATGTCGGTGATGCCCATCTTCCGCGCCCGGACCACCTCCTCGTCGTTGCGCGGCTTGAGCCGGCCCTGCATGTCGCCTCCCACCGCCTTCACCGCCGCGGCGGTGATCACCCCCTCGGGCGCGCCGCCGACGCCCATCAGCACGTCGACGCCGGTCTCGGGGAAGCAGGTGGCCACGCCGCCTGCGACGTCGCCGTCCTCGATCAGGCGGATGCGGGCGCCGACCGACCGCACCTCGCGGATGAGCAGCTCGTGGCGAGGCCGGTCGAGGATGACCACCGTCAGGTCGTTCATCTGGCGGCCGAGCGCCGCGGCGATGGACTGAAGGTTCTCGGTGGTGCTCTTGCGCAGATCGATGGCGCCGCGCGCCTGCGGCCCCACGGCCAGCTTCTCCATGTATGTATCGGGGGCGTTGAGCAGGTTCCCTCTCTCGGCCAGCGCTACCACCGCGATGGCGCCGGGACGCCCGTAGGCGCAGAGGTTGGTGCCCTCCAGCGGATCGAGGGCGATGTCGATGCCGGGATCGTCGTGCTCCCAGCGCCCCACCTTCTCGCCGATGTAGAGCATGGGCGCCTCGTCGCGCTCGCCCTCGCCGATGACCACCGTGCCCTGGATCAGAAGGGTGTCGAAGGCCCGCCGCATGGCGTCCACCGCCGCCTGGTCCGAGAGGTTCTTCTCGCCTCGCCCCATCAGCCGCGCCGCGGCGATCGCCGCCAGCTCGGTGACGCGCACCACTTCCAGCGCCAGGTTGCGGTCCATGGACGTCCTCCTCCCCCGTACGGCCCTGGACCGTACCGCGGCCCGTGGAGGGAGGCGACGGTTCCGGCGTTCCCTCCCGCGGGCCCGGTGCACTCCGGCCGTCAGGCGGTGGACGGCGAGGCGAGCGCGGCCACCCAGTCCGGCAGGCGGGCCGGCCGGCCGGTCTTCCCAAGGCAGGCGTGGACGGTGGTCCCGGTGCACAGCACCCCGGGCTCTCCCTCGCGGGTGACCTGGTAGCGGAAGCTGAGCGTCACCCGGGTCACCGCGGGGACCTCGATGCCCACCAGGAGCACGTCCTCGTAGCGCGCCGGTGCCACGTACCGGCAGGTGGCCTCGACCACCGGGAGGCCGAAGCCCTCGGCCTCCATCTCGCGGTAGCTGCGGCCGTGCGCGCGCAGGAACTCGCTCCGGGCGAACTCGAAGTAGCGGAGGTAGTTCGCGTAGTACACGATCCCCATCTGGTCGGTGTCCCCGTAGATGACCCGCACCCGCGCCTGGAACATCGTGCCCCTCCTGTCGGTGACGGTAGGCGCGGCGCCGCGGGCGGGACAAGCGCCGCCCAGGGATCGACGCCGGGCGGCTACACTGCCCGGTCTCCGATGACCCGCGCCCTCAGCCTCGCCCTGCTCCTGCTTGCTTCGCCCGCGCTCGCCAAGCCTCCCCGGTTGACGCTCTTCATCGCCGTGGACGCCCTGGGGACGGACCTGCTCCTCCGTTCCCGGGCCCAGCTCCATGCGGGGCTGGCCCAGCTCCTCGACAAGGGGGCGTTCTACCCGGACGTGCGCTACCAGCAGGGGCAGGTGGCCACCGCGCCGGGGCACACCGTGCTCTCCACCGGCGCCTACCCCTGGCGCACCGGCGTGGTCGGCAACCGGGTGATGGACCGCGCCACCGGCAAGGACGAGCCCGTCTTCTGGGACCCCACCCATCCGGTGCTCGAGGGCCCGGCCGGCGTGGAGGACGTCTCGCCCGAGGCGCTGCTCGCCGAGACGCTTTCCGACCACCTGAAGCTCTTCACCGGAGGCCGGGGCAAGGCCATCGCCCTCTCCGGCAAGGCGCGGGCGGCCATCGCGCTCGCCGGACGGCTGGGCCAGGCGTTCTGGTTCAACGAGCAGGTGGGCCGGTTCGTCACCGGGACGGCCTACATGAAGGAGCTCCCGGCGTGGCTCCGCACGTTCAACGACCGCCGCCTGCCGGACTCGGCGTTCGGCGTCGACTGGGGGCTGGCGCTCCCGAGCAAGGAGTACCTGGGCGAGGACGACCGGCCGTTCGAGTCACCCGCCTACGGGATGCGCCGGACCTTCCCCCACCCGCTCAACGGCGGCGCGCCCAGTCCCGGCCCGCCGTCGTACGCCGCGTTCGCCTCGTCGCCGGGCGCGAACGACCTCCTGGTGCAGGCGGCGAAGGCCGCCATCGTGGCCGAGGGCCTGGGCAAGGACGACGTGCCCGACATCCTCTCCATCAGCTTCAGCGCCACCGACCTCATCTACCACCACTACGGCCCCTACTCCTGGGAGATGCAGGACGCGCTGGTGCGGCTGGACCGGCAGATCGGCGAGCTGCTCGTGGCGGCGGAGAAGGCGGCCGGCGGCCGCCAGAATCTCCTGGTGGTGCTCTCCTCGGACCACGGCGGCGCGGCACTCCCAGAGGAGTGGATCGCCGCCGGGGTGAACGCCACGCGGGTGAAGCCCTCGGTCCTGCGCCAGGGGCTCGCCCTGGAGCTCCAGACGCGCTTCGGGGCGCAGCTGCTGATGGGCATGGTGGACCGCGACGTGTTCCTCAACCCGAAGGTCCTGGCGGAGAAGAAGCTCGACGGGGCGGTGGTGCGCCGGGCCGCGGCCGACTGGCTGTCCCGCCAGCCCGGCATCGCGCTCGCCGTCTCGACCGACGACCTCGAGTCCGGCCAGGAGCTGAGCGGCTTCCTCCCCGCGCTCCGCCGGGGCCACTACCCCGGCCGGAGCGGGGACGTGACCTTCCTCCTGCGGCCGTTCGCGGTCTTCACCGAGGGGGACGCCGGGACCACCCACGGCGAGCCCTACGCCTACGACAACCAGGTGCCGCTGGTGCTCTACGGCAAGGGCGTGAAGCCGGGGCTCTACCGGATGCAGGTCCACGCCAGCGACGTCGCGCCCACCACCGCCCTCCTGATGGAGATGGGCGCTCCGGCCTCGGCCGAGGGCGAGCCGCGCGCGGAGTGCATCGTCCAGGGGCGCTAGGGCCGCCCGGAGATCTGCCGGCGGAGGTCGTCGTCCTTCTGGTTGCCGGTGGTGGTCGGCGGCTCGCTGGACTTGCCGGTCGACGGGTCGATGCAGCCTCCCGGGCCGGAGCCCCCGCCACACACGCGTGTGCTGGCACAGCCGGTCGAGAGCACGACGAGCATCCCCAGGACGATCGAGCGCACGGCGCTCCTCCTCTGCCGCCGGAGCTCCGGCCCCGGTCCACCCCGCGAGGTTAGCGCCGGCCGCGGCTCGCGCAGCGCCACCGGGAGATGCATGCAGCGAGCGGATCGATCGACGCCGCTGGCGGCGCTAGCGCTCGATGATCTCCAGCGACAGGTCCATCGCCCGCGCCGAATGGGTGAGCGCGCCCATGGAGACGAAGTCCACCCCCAGCTTCGCCAGCCGAGGCAGCCGCTCCAGCGTCACGTTCCCCGAGACCTCGAGCCGCACCTTCCCCGCCGCGAGCCGCACCGCCTCGGCCACCGTGGCGTCGTCCATGTTGTCCAGCAACACCACGTCCGCGCCGCCGGCGATCGCGTCGGGCAGCTGCTCGAGCCGGGTGACCTCGATCTCGATCTTCACCAGCTGGGGCGCCTGGGCCCGGGCGCGCCGGAGCGCCTCCCCCACGTCCCCGCCCACCGCGGCGAGGTGGTTGTCCTTGATCAGGACGCCATCGAAGAGGCCGAAGCGGTGGTTGGACGCGCCGCCCGCCCGGACCGCCTCCTTGGAGAGCGACCGCATCCCGGGACTGGTCTTGCGGGTATCGAGGATGCGGAGCCGCGAGCCGCGCACCGCGTCCGCCGCCTGCGCGGCGAGCGTGGCGATGCCACAGGTCCGCTGGAGGATGTTCAGCGCGGTCCGCTCGCCGACCAGCAGCGTCCGCAGCCCGGCCGAGACGGTCCCGATGGCCGAGCGGCCCCCGATGCGCGCTCCGTCGGGGTGCGAGAAGCCCACCTCGGCCGAGGGCTCGAGCCGGGTGAAGACCCGGGCGAAGGCGCGCGTGCCCGCGAGGACCAGCGGCTCCTTCGCCCAGACCTCCGCCCGTCCCCGAGCCTCCTCGGGGACGAGCGCCTGGGTGGTGACGTCACCGGCCGCGCCCAGGTCCTCCTCCAGCGCCAGGTCGATCAGTCGGTCGACGAAGTCCATGGCCTGAGGAGACGTGGCACGCCGGCGCGCGACGGTGCGACTAGCGCCGGGACCGGCGGCCGGCGCGCCTCGCCTTGCGGACGCCCCGGCGGACCGTCCGCCGGGCCTTGCCCGCGCCCTTGCGGGCCGTGCGGCGGGCCTTCCGCACACCCTTGCGAGCCGTGCGGCGGGCCTTCCGCGCGCCCCTGCGCCCGGAGCTCTTCTTCGCCGGCTTGCGGGCGGCCTTTCGCTTCGGCGCCGCCTTCTTCTTGCCGGCCGCCTTCCGCTTGGGCGCGGAGCGACGCGGGCGCGGAGCAGCGGGAGGCGCAGCCGGGGCAGCCGACTCGCCGCCGCCCATGCCCATCCCCATGCCGGTGCTCTCGGATGCGGGCGCGGCGGGCTGGCCGCCCATGCCTCCCATCCCGTACGACTGCTCCATCTCTTCCGGGGTTCTCTCCTCGGACATCGTTCCCTCCAGGTCAGATCCGACTGAGGTTGTCCAACAGCTTGGCCCTCCGGGCCTCGAGCTCGATCACCCGGGCCCGATCCTTCTCCACCACGTCGGCCGGAGCCCGCGCGACAAAGCTCGGATTGTCCAGCTTTCGCCTCAAGGCTGCCAGATCCGACTCGACGCGGGCGATCTCTTTCCGCAGGCGCGCGCGTTCCTCGTCGAGATCCAGGAGCCCTGCCAGCGGAACGTAGACCGCCACTCCCTGTCCCACCCAGGACGCGGACGACGGCGGCGGCGCCCCCACCGGCTGCAGCACCAGCTCCGACAGCCCGGCCAGCGGCTCGAGGTACCCCCGCCAGCGCGCGAGGCCGGCGCGGAGCGCGGCGTCGTCGGTCTGCACCACCGCCCGAATCCTCTGGAGTGGCGGGAGGTTGCTCTCGCCCCGGACGTTGCGGATGCCGTCGATGACCGCGATGAGCGGGGCCATCTCCGCCTCGGCCGCGGGGTCCTCGGCGCCGGCCTCGGGGTAGGCGGCAAGCATCAGGAATGCGTCTTCCGGCACGCCCGGGAGCCGGTGCCAGATCTCCTCGGTGATGAAGGGGATGAAGGGGTGCAGGAGCCGCAGCACCCGGTCCAGCACGTGAATCAGCACCGCCCGGGTGGTGTCGCCCCGCTCGGCGTCGTCGCCCTGCAGGGCGGGCTTGGCGAGCTCGATGTACCAGTCACAGAACGCGTGCCAGGTGAACTGATAGGCCGCCGAGGCGGCCTCGGCGAACTCGTACCGGCCGAGCGCCTCGCTCACCTCGCGCGTCACCCGCTCGGTGCGCGAGAGGATCCACCGGTCGGCGAGCGTCAGCGGGCGCTGGGGCAAGGGCCGGCTCCCGGGATGGAAGTCGCCGAGGTACAGGAGCAGGAAGCGCGAGGCGTTCCACAGCTTGTTGGTGAATGCCTTGTAGCCGTTGACCCGATCGAGCGAGAGCTTGATGTCCCTCCCCTGCGCGGCCAGCGCCGCGAGCGTGTAACGCAGCGCGTCGGCGCCGAACGCCGGCATGCCCTGGGGGAACTTGTTGCGCAGGCTCGGGGGCAGGTCCTGCGGCTTCGCGCCGTGGATGACGTCGAGCGGGTCGACGACGTTCCCCTTCACCTTCGACATCTTCTCGCCCTTCTCGTCGCGCACCATCGCGTGCAGGTAGACGGCGCGGAAGGGCACGTCGCCCATGAAGTGGAGGCCCATCATCATCATCCGGGCCACCCAGAAGAACAGGATGTCGTGCCCGGTCTCGAGCACCGAGGTCGGGTAGAAGGTCCCGAGCTCGGGGGTGCGCTCGGGCCAGCCCAGCGTGCTGAACGGCCACAGCGCCGAGCTGAACCAGGTGTCGAGCACGTCCGGATCCTGGGTCAGCGCCGAGCCGCGGCACGACGGACAGGAGGGGGGCCGAGTCCGCGCGACGATGGGCGTGCCCTTCTCGAGGTCGAGCGCGCCGGACGGCGTGCGCGGGGTGCAAGCGTCGCAGTACCAGGCGGGAATCTGGTGCCCCCACCACAGCTGGCGGCTCACGCACCAGTCCTGGATGTTGCGCATCCAGTGGAAGTAGGTGGCCCGCCACGTCTCGGGGAGGATCTGGGTGCGGCCCTGCTCCACCGCCTGGATGGCCGGCGTCGCCAGCGGCTCGATGCGCACGAACCACTGCGGGGACAGCCGCGGCTCGACGATGGTCCCGCTCCGCTGGCAGAGCCCGATGCTGAGCGCGTGCGGCTTCTCGGACACCAGCAGCCCGCGCGATTCGAGATCCGCGAGCACGCGCTCGCGGGCCTCGAACCGGTCCAGCCCGGCGTAGGGACCGGCGGCCTCGCTGGTCCGCGCCGCCTCGTCGAGAATGGAGATCATCTGCAGCTTGTGCCGCAGCCCGGTCTGGTAGTCGTTGAAGTCGTGGGCCGGGGTGACCTTCACCACCCCGGTGCCGAACTCGGGGTCCACCAGGGTGGCGTCGGCGATGACCGGGATCTCCCGGTCCAGGAGCGGGAGAATGACCGTCTTGCCCACCAGGTCCCGGTAGCGCGGATCGTCCGGGTGCACCGCCACCGCGGTGTCCCCGAGCATCGTCTCTGGCCGGGTGGTGGCGACGGTCAGCGCGCGATCCTGCCCCTTCACCGGGTAGCGGATCTCCCAGATGGAGCCCTGGCGCTCCTCGTGCTCGACCTCGAGGTCGCTGAGCGCGGTCCGGCAGTCCGGGCACCAGTTGATGAGCCGGTTCGCGCGGTAGAGGAGCCCCTCCTCGTACAGCCGGACGAACACCTCGAGCACCGCGCGCGAGCTGCCCTCGTCCATGGTGAAGCGGGAGCGGCTCCAGTCGAGGCTCGCCCCGAGGTGCTCGTGCTGCTCCTGGATGCGCGCG
The DNA here is from genome assembly GCA_963776345.1 of uncultured delta proteobacterium. Classification (GTDB taxonomy): domain Bacteria; phylum Myxococcota; class Myxococcia; order Myxococcales; family Myxococcaceae; genus RPRB01. The sequence continues at coordinate 282,943 of CAVZMH010000015.1, forward strand.
CCGTAGCGCTCCTTCCACTCCCAGATGCGACGGACGAACTCGGCGCGGCCGAGGTCGTAGCGGGACTTATCCTCCGCCTTCTTCAGCTCGCGCTCGACCACCATCTGGGTGGCGATGCCGGCGTGGTCCACGCCCGGCTGCCAGAGCGTGTTGAACCCGCGCATCCGGTGCCAGCGCACGAGGATGTCCTCCAGCGTCGCGGTCAGCGCATGGCCGATGTGCAGCGAGCCGGTGACGTTGGGCGGCGGGAGGATGATGCAGTACGGCGGCTTGCTCGACGTGGCCTCGGCCCCGAAGCAGCCCGCATCTTCCCAGCGCCGGTACCAGCGCGCCTCCACCTCCGCAGGCTCGTAGGCCTTCGGAAGTCCCTCCTGATCGTCGTCCGACATGCTCGTCTGGAGGGGGTGTTTAGCCTTTTCCGTCCCGCTCGCGCATGGTCCGCTCGGCGATTTCGCGCACGATCGTCTCCGCGAGCTGGGGGACCACTTCCCAGGCGATCTTCTCGATGACCTCGCGCGAGGCCTTGCCCAGGGCCTCGCGGAGCTGGGCCTCGCCGCCGTCGGCGGCAGCCGCAGCCGGCTCGGTCCCGAGGTCGAGAGACATCTCCTCGGCGCCCGCCGGGGGGGCGATCTGCTGCTCCACCCGGTAGCCCCGGGAGGGCGCGGTGGCCGGGGCGGAGAGCCCGTAGGGGTCCCGGGCCCGGGCGGCGGTCGCCGGCGGCGCGGGGGTGGCCGGGACCGGCGGCAGCGGGGCCGCCCCGGGCGCGCGGGGGAAGCCGCCCGGCGCCATGGGAGCGGCGGGGCGGGCGAACCCGGACTGGGTGCCGAGCGGCGTCCCCGGACGGGTCAGCCCCGGAACGGTTCCGCCGGTGAGCGGCTGCGCGGGCCGGGTCAGTCCCGTCGGCGCTCCTCCCGGCGGGCGGCCCATGGGCACTCCAGGCTGGGTGATGGGACGGGCGACGGGCTGCGGTGCCGGCCTGGGCGCGCCCGCCATCGGCGTCGGCGCGGGGCCGGCGGGGCGGGGAACGCCGGCCGGTCCGGGCATCGGCTGGGGCACGCCGGCCGTGGGCGCGGTCCGCGATGCGCCGGCCGGGGAGAACGCCCCCGTCGCGGCCGGGCGCGGCGCCTGGGAGGCCATCGGCTGGCTGGGTCGCGGAACGGTGGGCTGGGACGTCGTCGGGACGGGTGCCGCGGCGGCCATCGCCGGCCGCGGGGGCATCATCGGCTGACCCACGGGCAGACCGACCAGCGTGCGCACGCGGTCCAGGAAGGCCTGGCTCTCGAACGGCTTGGTGATGTGCGCGTCGGCGCGGGCGGCCCGGGCACGGGCCTCGTCGAACGGCTCGAAGTTCCCCGCGAGCAGGAGCACCGGGATGGACGCGGTGGAGGGGTCCGACTTCAGCGCCTCGCAGACCTCGTATCCGCTCCGGCCAGGCATCAGCACGTCGGCGACGACCAGATCCGGTCGCATCTCTCGCGCGCGGGCAATGGCATCGATGCCGTTGTCCACCGAGGTCACTTGGAAATCCTCGAGCGCGAGCACCATCCCGATGACCTTGCGGACGGTGAGCGAGTCATCGGCGACGAGCAGGGTCTTCGGCATGTCAGGCCGTGACATCTGAGGGGCCGCGCCTCGGCCCTGTCAAGTTCGACGCTCCCAGTAGCCGCGTGACGTCGGGCGCGAGCGCGATGCGCCCATCGGGCGTCCGCCAGCGCCCTGGCTCCTCGCCGGCGGCGAGCCCGTGCTCGATGCCCAGCACCCGGGCCGCGCAGAGGGCGACCTGGATGCCGGCGAGCTCGAGCAGGACCACGTGCGACTCCACCGCCAGCTGGCGCCCGAGGAAGGCCGGGAGCGCGTACACCGGCCAGAGCGCCCCGGCGTGGGCCAGCAGCCCGGCGATGACGCCCCCGGGCACCGGGAAGGGACAGAAGGCGGCCAGCACCGGGGAGATCTGCAGGACATGGGCGAGCGGGACCGCGAACAGCGCGCCCCCGGACTCGAAGAGCAGCGCGTCCCCGGGCGGGCCCTCGAGCCAGGTGACGATGCGCGGCGGCGGCGGCGGCAGCATGCAGGTCTGCCCCAGCGTCTCGGCGCGGAGCTCGAGATAGACGCGCCCCTGGTGCTGCAGGGCCCCCCGGACCAGCGTCCCGATCTGCTGGGCGAGGTCCCGGCTGAGCTGGAAGTGGGGAGCGCCGGCGACGTCCGCCACCTCCGCACCTTCCCGCACGCGCACCGCCAGCGTGGGACTGGTGTCGAGCAGGACCGCGAGCCCGGGCCGCCGCTCGGGCGCGCCGCCCATGAGCACCGAGAGGTCCTCCAGGGGGAAGACGCCACGGACCGTGGCGCGGTCGGCGTCCGGGTCGGGCGGGGTCACCTCGAGCACCCGGGAGGCCTCGAGGGCGTAGCGCGCCGGCCCGGCCTCGAACAGGAGGGCGAGCCTCCGACCTCCGTCAGGACTGTGCGCAGCCATGTCGGGCCAGGAACACGAGGCTACCCCGAGCCGGCGAGATCCTGTCATGCTCGGGCGCGGCGCGAAGCTCCCAGATGGCGACCATCCTGCTGGTGGATGACGAGAAGGTCGCCCGTACGGTGTACGGCGACTACCTGACCGAGGCCGGTCACACCGTGACCTGCGTCGCGTCAGTGGCCGAGGCGCGCGCGGAGCTGGCGCTGCACCCGGTGGACCTGGTGGTCACCGACCTCATCCTCCCCGCCGGCGACGGGATGGAGGTGCTGCAGCACACCCGCGAGCGGTACCCGGGCGTGGAGGTGGTGGTCATCACCGCGCTGGACAAGGTGGACCCCGCGGTGCGGGCCATCAAGAGCGGCGCGGCCGAGTACCTGGTCAAGCCGGTGAAGCCCGAGGCGCTGCAGCACGCCGTCAACCGAGCGCTGATGACCCGCGCACTGCTGGCGGAGAACGCCGCGCTGAAGCGTCACCTCTCGCTGGTGGAGGCAGGGCAGCGACTCCTCACCATGCTCGACCGCCCGCGGCTGGCGCAGGCCGCGGCCTCGGCGTTCCTCCAGCTCAGCCAGGCGCAGGGGGTGCTGCTCTGGGCGAAGAGCGGGGACACCGTGCGGCTCGAGGCCTCGGAGGGGGTGGCGTCCGAGGCGCTGCGGCAGCTGGTCGTCCGCTACGACGCCGAGCTGCCCGACCTCCCCTCCCGGCCCTTCGAGGCGGCGTGGCCCGAGGGACCTGGACGGGTGCTGGGGTTCCCGGTGGGAGAGTCCCCCCGGCAGCGCGGCTGGGCGCTGCTGCTCGACCGCGGGCCGGCGAGCGACACCCTGCGCGAGTCGGCCGAGTACCTCGCCCGCCACCTGGCGCTGGCCTGGGACCACGTCGAGCGCTTCGCCCGGGTGGAGGACCTGGCCTACCTCGACGACCTCACCCGGCTCTACAACGCCCGCTACCTGGACGAGGCGGTGGAGCGGGAGCTGCAGACCGGCCGCGGTCCGTTCAGCCTGCTCTTCCTCGACCTGGACCACTTCAAGAGCGTCAACGACACCCACGGGCACCTGGTGGGGAGCAAGCTCCTGGTGGAGGCGGCGCGGGTGGTGAAGTCCTGCACCCGCGACCAGGACGTGGTCGCCCGCTGGGGCGGCGACGAGTACGTGGTGATGCTGCGAGAGACGGACAGCGGCGGCGCCCTCAAGGTCGCCGAGCGCATCCGCCGCACGGTGGAGGGGCACTCCTTCCTCGCCCGCGAGGGCTACGGGCTCGGGGTGACGGTCTGCATCGGGGTGGCGAGCCATCCCGAGCACGGGGTGGACCGCCGCACGCTGCTCGACCTCGCCGACCGGGCGATGTACCGCGGCAAGCGCACCTCCCGGAACGTGGTCTACGTCGCGGCCCCGGGCAGCGAGGAGATCGTGGGCCGGCAGCGCAGCGGCGCGGCCTGAGCGGCGCCCAGGAACGACGAGGGGGAGGCAACGCCTTGAGGCGTCACCTCCCCCGTCGTTCAGCCGGGACGGCGTGGGATTAGTAGTCCATGTCCTCGCCGCCGTAGTCCGGACCGCCGGCCCCGGCGCCGCCGCCCTTGCCCTTCTTCTTGGGCTTCTCGGCCACCATGGCCTCGGTGGTCAGGAGCAGCGAGGCGACCGATGCGGCGTTCTGGAGGGCGGTGCGCGAGACCTTGGTCGGGTCGATGACCCCGGCCTTCTCCAGATCCTCGTAGACCTCGGTGCGGGCGTTGAGGCCGAAGGCGCCCTTCCCGGCCTGGACCTTGTCCACCACCACCGCGCCCTCGAGCCCGGCGTTGCCGGCGATCTTCCGGAGCGGCTCGGTGAGCGCGCGCTTGACGATGTCCACGCCGAAGCTCTGCTCGCCCTGGACCTTGAGCTTCTCCAGCGCCGGGAGGCAGCGGAGGTAGGCCACGCCGCCGCCGGGGACGATGCCCTCCTCCACCGCGGCGCGGGTGGCATGGAGCGCATCCTCGACCCGGGCCTTCCGCTCCTTCAACTCGGTCTCGGTGGCGGCGCCGACCTTCACCACCGCCACGCCGCCCACCAGCTTCGCCAGCCGCTCCTGGAGCTTCTCCTTGTCGTAGTCGCTGGTGGTCTCGCCGATCTGGCCGCGGATGAGCTTGATCCGGCCCTCGATGTCCGCCTTCTTCCCGGCGCCGTCGATGATGGTGGTGTTGTCCTTGTCGATCTTCACCCGCTTGGCGCGGCCGAGGTCGGTGAGGGTCAGGTTCTCGAACTTGATGCCCAGCTCCTCGCTGACCACGTTGCCCCCGGTGAGGGTGGCGAGGTCCTTGAGCATCTCCTTCCGGCGGTCACCGAAGCCGGGGGCCTTCACCGCGGCGACGTTGAGCACGCCGCGGAGCTTGTTCACCACCAGGGTGGCGAGGGCCTCACCCTCTACGTCCTCGGCGATGATCAGCAGCGGCTTGCCCGAGCGGGCCACCTGCTCCAGCAGCGGGATGAGATCCGCCATGGCGCTGACCTTCTTCTCGCTGATCAGGAGGAACGCGTCGTCGAACTCGACCTCCATCCGCTCGCGGTTGGTGACGAAGTACGGGCTCACGTAGCCGCGGTCGAACTGCATGCCCTCCACCACCTCGAGGGTGGTCTCCAGCGCCTTGCCCTCCTCGACGGTGATCACGCCCTCCTTGCCGACCTTCTCCATGGCCTCGGCGATGATGTTGCCGATGGTCTCGTCGCCGTTGGCGGAGATGGTGCCGACCTGGGCGATCTCCTTCTTGTCCTTGGTGGGCTTGCTGAGCTTCTTCAGCTCGGCGACCACGGTCTCCACCGCCCGGTCGATGCCGCGCTTGAGCTCCATCGGGCCGTGACCGGCGGCCACCAGCTTCAGGCCCTCCTCGTAGATGGCCCGGGCGAGGACGGTGGCGGTGGTGGTGCCGTCGCCGGCGGTGTCGGAGGTCTTGCTCGCGACCTCCTTCACCATCTGCGCGCCCATGTTCTCGAACCTGTTTTCGAGATCAATCTCCTTGGCGACGGTGACGCCGTCCTTGGTGACCGTGGGAGAACCGAACGACTTCTCGATGACCACGTTGCGGCCCTTGGGGCCGAGGGTCACGGCGACCGCATCGGAAAGCACGCGGATCCCGCGCAGGATGGCGTCACGCGCCCCCTGGTGGAAATAGATTTCCTTGGCTGCCATTGTTGCAAACCTCCGGAAAACCTGCGGTTTTTGGAATTGGCCGGAATTGGCACTCCCCGGCTGCGAGCGCCAACCTAAAGGTCCGCGCGGCGTTGTCAACGAGGGAAGATGAGAGACTCCGAAGGGTGCGAATCCTCTACGGGGTGGTGGGCGAGGGAATGGGCCACGCCACCCGCTCCCGGGTGGTCCTCGAGGAGCTGGTCAAGGAGCACGAGGTCGAGGTGGTCGCCTCGGGCCGCGCGCACGCCTACCTCTCCGAGCGCTTCCCCGAGGTGCACCGCATCTGGGGCCTCACCATCCACTACGAGGGGAACGCCATCCGCCGCCTCCCCACCGTGCTCCGGAACCTGCGCGGCGCGATCGGCGGATGGCCGAGGAACGTGGCCGAGTACTTCAAGCTCCTCGCCTCGTTCCGCCCCGACGTGGTGATCAGCGACTTCGAGAGCTTCAGTTACTACTTCGGCAAGGCGCACCGGGTCCCGGTCATCGACCTGGACAACATCCACGTCATCTCCCGGTGCCGGCACTCGCCCGAGCTGCTCCGCGGCCACCAGCGCGACTTCAGGCTCATCCGGAGCGTGGTCGGGGCCAAGTTGCCCCGGTGCTTCCACTACGTCATCCCGACGTTCTTCTACCCGCCAGTGAGATCGAAGCGGACCACCCTGGTCCCCCCGGTGCTCCGCCCGGAGGTGCTCGCGGCGAGGAGCGAGCGCGGCGAGCACCTGCTCGTGTACCAGACCGCGACGACCAACGTGGCCCTGCCCGAGGCGCTCCAGCGGCTCGGCGTCCCGGCGCGGGTGTACGGCCTCCGCCGGGATCTCACCGCGGACCTCATCGAGGGGAACGTCACCCACCGCCCGTTCAGCGAGGCCGGCTTCATCGACGACCTCCGCACCGCGCGGGCGGTGGTGGCCGGCGGAGGATTCACCCTGCTCAGCGAGGCGGTGTACCTCCGCAAGCCCGTGCTCTCGGTGCCGGTGGAGAGGCAGTTCGAGCAGGTGCTGAACGCGCTCTACGTGGAGCACCTCGGGTACGGCGCCTACGCCCGGCGTCTGGGCGACGACGTCCTCCGGGAGTTCCTGGAGCGCGTCCCGGAGTACGAGCGGGCGCTCGCCGGGTACGCGCAGGACGGAAACTCCGTCGCGCTCGCCACGGTCAAGGAGCAGCTCGCCCGCGTCGTCGCGCGGCGTACCCGGAGGTCTCGCCCGGCACCCGCGAGGGCCCGCCGGGCCCGGGCCTGATCGAAGCTCCATCCGGTACAGAGGTCGCTGCCGGCACTCCGCTGTGGACACGCCTGCGCCGAGCGGTCACCATCGCGCGGCTCTGGTAGAGCCTCCGTGCCTGGTGGCCGGCCTGGTCTTCAAAACCAGTGGGACGGCGCGCGAGCGTCGTCCGGGTGGTTCGATTCCGCTGCTCTACCGCTCGACTCAGGGAGACTGGAGGAGCAGCACCCAGTCGGTGGATCCGTCCACGGTCGTCCCGGGCGGAGTGAAGCTCCGGCTCCCGCTCGCAGGGAAGGGGCTCCCTGGCACGGCGGTGGAGGTCCCGCTCGACGGATCGAACCAGCTCCCCCGCGTGGTGCCGGCCATCTTGGTCATGTCGAAGGTCACCGTGCGGAGATCGGTGAAGTAGGCCACCCCGAGGTGCCCGTCGGCGGTGCGCGCCGCGAGCACGTAGCTGGACGAATCCCAGCTGCCGTACCCGCCGGTGAGGAAGGCGTTGTTCACGTCCGGGACGAGGTGCGACCAGTCCAGCGACTCGAAGAGCGTCCGGGCCCGCTGCGCATCCCCCGCGCCGGGGCTACCCAGCGCCGATTGCCAGTTGGGGTACTTCCCGTCGTTGTCGTAGTCGTTGCCCGGCGCGCCGGTCCAGAAGCTCCAGATGGGGAAGATGCCGAAGACGAACCCCGCCTCGCCGGTGACCAGCGGCTGGTACATGTCGGAGCGCAGCTGGAGCCGCGTGGACTGATGCTCGTTCTCGTACCAGCCCTCGATGAAGAACACCGGCCGCTTCCCCGCGTCGAGCTGCCAGCCCTGCACCATGAAGGGGTAGTTGTGCGGCGGTGAGTTGACGTACGCGGTGTCCACGTCGATCCACGCCGGCCGCGGCCCGGTGAAGCTCGGCTCGCCGCCCCAGTGCGCGGTGTGGAGGTGCGCGGCGCCCGCCCCCTTCAGCCCGTCGACGATGGCCTGCAGCAGCGGGAGCTCAGAGCTGCTCGGGGTGTAGTCGCCGCCCTGGACCCAGAGGATGTTCGGGACGTCCTTGTAACGCGCGCCGAGGTACTGGCCGTACGTCTGGAGCTTCGTCGTCCCGGTGGACTTCATCTCGTTGATCCACCCGTCGGTGCTCCCCTTGTAGCCCATGTACGCCGGGGCGAGGAGCACCAGCATCCCCCGCTGCCGCGCCTGTTCCAGGAACCAGTCGACGTGCTGGAAGTAGGCGTCGTTGGTCGTGGACATGTCCGACAGGGCGGTGAACGGCATCTTCCCGGCCGCGTTCGCCTGCGGCGGGGTGTGCGAGGTGAAGCGGTGCTCCACCAGGTTGACCAGGAGGGCGTTGAAGCCGCGGCCCTGCCGGTCGTCGAGGTACTGGAGCGCGTCCGCCTCGCTCAGCTCGGCGATGGCGGACCAGGCCGCGTCGCCCTGGATGAGGAACGGCCGGCCGCTCGCGTCGACCAGGCCGTTCCTCGACGCGGAGATCGCCAGCGGGAACACGGCACCGACCGAGCTCGCGACGTTGATCACCAGGTCGACGTGGGTGGTCCCGCCGGCGTTGCTCGCGGTGACCCGGTACGTTCCGGTCCCCGCGGCGGTCGGCGTCCCGGTGATGACCCCGGTCGTGGTGTTCAGCGTGAGCCCGGCAGGCAAGGCCGGGCTGACCGCGTAGCTGGACACCGCGCCGCCGCTGCTGCTCGGGGTGTTCGGCGTGATCGCCACCCCGACCGTGTACGAGGCGGGGTTCGAGGCGTAGGTGAGACCGGTGGGCGGCGGGGCGGTGGGCGTGACGGGCGCGGAGGGCGCGCTGGCCGGGCCGGTGCCGACCGCGTTCACCGCCGACACCCGGAAGGTGTAGGCCGTCCCGTTGACGAGCCCGCTCACCGCGGCGGTGGTGCCGGTCACCTGCACCGTGGCGCCCGGGGCCGCGGGCGAGATCTGGACCTGGTATCCGCTGATGGGCAGGCCCCCGTTGCTCGCGGGGGCGGACCAGACCACCGACGCCGAGGCGTTGCCCGGCTGCGCCGTCACACCGCTGGGCGCTCCCGGGACGTCGGGCGTGGTGATGGGCGCCGAGGTGGCTGCCGGGCCCGTGCCGACCGCGTTCGTTGCGGACACGGCGAAGGTGACCGTCTTCCCGTTGCCCAGCCCCGAGACCGTGGCGCTCAGCCCGTTGACGGTCACCACGGCCGACGGCGTGACCGGCAGGACCGTCACCGTGTACCCGGTGATCGGCGCGCCGCCGTCGGAGGCGGGGGCAGACCAGCCGACGCTGGCCCCGCCCACCGTCGGCAGCGCGCCGACGCCGATGGGCGCGGAGGGGACACCGGGCACCACCGCCGCGGACACGGTGATGGCCAGGTCGACCGAGGTGCTCCCGGCGGTGTTGCTCGCGGTGATCCGGCACGTCCCGGTCCCTGCCGCGCTCGGCGTCCCGGTGATGACCCCGCTCGTCGCGCTGAGCAGGAGGCCGGCCGGGAGCGGCGGCGACGCCGAGAAGCCGGAGGGAGCCCCGCCCCCGGTGCTCGGGACGTTGGGGGCGATCGCCACGCCCACGGTGTACGAGGCGGGGTTGGACGCGTACGTCAGGCCGGAGGGCGGGCTCACCGCCTGGCTCGGGGTGACCGCTGCCGAGGGGGCGCTGGCAGGTCCGGTGCCCACGGCGTTCACCGCCGAGACGCGGAAGGTGTACGCGGTTCCGTTGCTGAGCCCGGTGATCACCGCCACCGTCGAGAGGACCTCCACCGCGCCTCCGGACACCGCGGGCGAGATCTGCACCTCGTACCGGATGATGGGCCGGCCGCCGTCGCTCGACGGCGCCGACCAGCTCACCGTGGCCGAGCCATCCCCCGGCTGGGCGGTGACACCGGTCGGCGCGCCCGGGACGTCCGGTGGGGTGACCGGCGCGGACGTCGCCGCGGGGCCAGTGCCGATCGCGTTCACCGCCGAGACGAGGATGGCGACCGTCCTCCCCGGGGACAGGCCGGTCACCGTGGCGGTGAGCCCGGTGACGGTGACCTGCGCGGACGCGGTGGAAGGAGTGACCGAGACCGTGTAGCCGGTGATGGGCGAGCCGCCACTCGACGAGGGCACAGACCAGCTCGCCGTGGCCCCGCCCACCGTCGCGGTGGCCACCACGCTCCGCGGAGCCGAGGGGACCGAGGCTCCGCCGCCGTCGGGGAGCCCGCCGTCTTGGAACCCACCATCGGGGAGCCCACCATCGGGGAGCCCGTCATCGGAGGGCGAGCCTCCATCCATCTCCGGACCCGAGACGGCGCCCGTGCAGCCGGCCAGCTCCATCGCTCCGAGCAACGTCAGTGCTGCGAGCCACCGCATCCGCGCCACGCTTCCGCCGGGGACCGCCCGTCACACGGGGCCCGGACGCGACCGGTCGTCGACCGCGGGGAGGGTGTCCATCGCGCGATGGTCCCGGGTCAACCCGCCCGGCCCTTCGGACAATCCGTTGCACGCCCCGCATTCAGGTTTCTACCGTCGCCCGATGACGACCTCCTCGCGCGTGCTGCGCGAGGTCCACGGGCTCACGGCGGCGGAGAAGGAACCGCCGCCGGGCTGGCGGCGAGCTTCGGCGGACGCGGTCGCCACAGCCCGCCGGTGCCGAGCGCGTGCCAGCCCTGCCGGATCCACCCGAGCAGCGCCGTCGCGAGCCACAGCGCCCAGGCCAGCATCGCCAGCCGGTAGACGAGCAGCGGGACGGAGAGGACCAGCGGCCGGGGCAGCGCGCCGGCAACGCGGTCCGCGGTCCAGCGCAGCGACTCGAGGGTCGAGCCGTTCCCGGCGATCTGCATGTCCGGCTGCCCGAGGAGCCCGTGTCGCACCGCCTCGAACAGCGCCAGGAAGGCGAACCCGGTGGTGACGACCAGCGCCACCTGCATCAGGTCGAACGCCCACCACGGGCGGACCCGGGCGCCGAACGCTCCGCGCCAGCCCAGCGCCAGCAGCCAGAGCACCACCAGCCCCGCCGAGGGGACCGAGACCTGCGTGAGGCCCACGCCGAGGAGCATCCACGCCGCGAGCCGGAGCGGGCTGTGGGGCACGCGGGAGAGCGCCACGGCGACCAGCGCGGTGACCAGCAGCACGCTCCAGAACAGCACCGCCGGGCCGAAGGTGGGCCCGGCGAGCCAGAGCACCCAGCGCTGCGCCGGCAGCGAGACCACCACCTCGACGTTCGCACCGGACGCGCCGACGTCCACCGCGGACGGCCGGAACGCGGCGGAGAGCCCGCGCGGCTCGCGCCAGCGGACGGCGACCCGCGACGCCGGCGGGCTGAGCGTGACGAGGAGCCGCCCCGCCTCCAGCCGCGCCGGCTGGGACTGCCCGTTCACCGCCACCCCGAGCAGCTCGATGCCCGGCGGCAGCGTCAGGGCGTGCTGGCCACCGCGGCTGGTCCGGAAGACAAGCTCCAGGCTCACCTCGGTGGCGCGGAGCCCGGGGCGCACCTCCTCCTTGCCGCTGTCGAGGGTGAGCGTCCCGCCCCCGATGCCCTCCGGGCGGGTGATCTGGATCGACACCGACTCGCCCGGCCAGGGTAGCCACGTCGGCTGGTGCGAATCGGCAGGGCCGGTCGGATGGACCGGGGCGATGCCTCCGAGCTGGACGTGCCACATCGGGCCTGCATCGAGGACCCAGCGCTCCACCCAGGACGCGGTCGAGGGAGCGGCGAGGGACACTGCCGGACGCTGCTCGAGCGTGCTCCGCCACGACACGCTCCCCACCCCGGGCGGCAGGTTCACCGCCACCGCGCCATCCTTGACCGGCAGGTCGGCGGTGAGCACCGCCTCTCCCGGGAGGAGCGGAATCCGCAGCACGACCGCGCTGCCCGCCGGCGAGAGCCGCTCCACCACGGTCTCCAGCTCCCAGGTCAGCCCGAGCCGGAGGGTCCGGGTGACGCGGGCGAAGCCCGGGAGCGCCCCTGGACGGAGCGCCTCTCCCCCGCCCTCGCGCTGCAGGCGGGTGAGCTGGAGGGTCGGCTCCGGCCGGCCGTCCTCGCGGACTCCGTCCACCTTCCACCCGCGCGCCTGGACCGTGAGGTGGCGCGGCGCGAGCCCGAGGGGGAGCTGCACGGAGTCGGCGCGCGCGAGCGCACCGGACAGCAGCAGGCTGTGGACACCCGGCCGGAGCACGAGCCAGCTCACGCCGTCCACCCTGCGCAGCGCGGCCGCGGGCCGTCCGTCGAGGACGACCTGCTCCGGCCTCCACCCTTCCCCGCCGCCGGCGAGCGGCACCGCGACCAGTGCCGCGGCCTGGAGCTCGACGCGGAGCCGGAGCCCGCCAGGGTCCACCTCGAGGAGCGCCCGTCCGGCGGAGGCGCAGCTCGGAGCGCACCGGGGGGCCTGGAGCAGCTTGTCCCGGAGCTGTATCAGCCGGGCGTCGGTCGGCTGCTCCTCGGCGCGCGCGGCGGGGAGCGACGAGGAGCAGGGCCAGCGCGGCCGCCGCCACGGCCGCACCGCTCCGGGGCGCCGCCGGACGCCACGGGCCGGAACGCAGGAGGAGGAGCGCCGCCAGCCAGGCGAGCAGCGCCACCCGGACCAGCCCCAGGACCACGTTGTCCGCCGGGGAGAGCAGCCACAGGCGCATCGACTGGCCCTGCTGCACCGGCCCGCTCCACCCGAGCGGCACCTCCCGCCAGGTCCAGCGCGGGATGCCCGGACCGGTCTGCACCACCGCGTTGCGGTCGATCTCGATGAGCGCGCGGCCCGGGCGGATCGTCGGGGCCGCCGCGGGAGCAGCGCCCTTTCCGACCAGCCCCGCCATGGTCGAGGCTTGCCCTCCCAGGAGCTTCGCCAGCTCGTTCGCCTTCTGCGGCTTGTCCGCCTTCCGTTCCTCGCGCTCGGCACCGAGGGTCCCCTCGTCGCTGGCTTCGCCGGGTGGCGACGCGGGCTCCGCTGCAGGGGGCGGCGCGCGCTTGGGGACCGCGACGTTCCTGCGGAGCTGGTCCTGCTGCGGAGCGGCGGTCGCCTCCGTCTCCCGGAGTGCCGGCGGCGCGAGCGCGGGGTAGAGCCTCTCGCGCAGGTGGTCGAGCGCGAACGACACCAGCGCCAGCGCCAGCACCCCGAAGGCGACCCAGCGGACCCCCCGGGCCACGGAGCGCAGTCGCCCCTCGGGCAGAACCCGCCTCAGCCCCTCGGCGACGAGCACCAGCAGCCAGGCCCACCGGGGCGCTCCGGCCTCCGGGAAGCTGAGGACCAGCGCCACCAGGGCGAGCGCCCCCACCCGCCAGCCGAACAGCCGCGCCGTGGCCAGCGCGAGCACCAGGACCAGGAAGAGGTCGAGCAGCGACCAGCGCTGCAGCCACGTCCCCTGCACCTCGTCGACCCCGGTGGCGCCGAGCAGGCTCCAGCCCGGCGGAAGGTGCGCCAGCGCCGCCACCCGGGTGAAGTCGTGGGCCCAGGCCACCGCGGGCAAGCGTCCGCCGCCCTGCTCCAGCCGGCCGTCCGCGGTCATCGCCAGCATCCCCTGGCGGACCTCGACCCCCGGCGGGGAGGCCGGCCCGAGCCGGGTCAGCGGCTGGTCTTGCCCCTGCACCGCCGCGCGCCCGAGCACCGCGGGCCCGGGCATCTCCAGGCGCCAGCTGCGGCGCAGCTCACCGGCCACCCGGTCCTGGAAGGTCCACCCGCGCCCGTCGGTGTCGAGCCAGAGCTGCCGGTACAGGTTCAGCTGATCCGGCTCGGGCTGGGCGTTCCCTCGCCGCTGCTCCACCAGCCGGAGCGCCTCACCCGTCCGCACCGCGAACGCGGGCAGCGCGCGCCACTCGGGAGGCAGCTGCGTCTGGGAGGGGTCCACCGACGGGAGCCCCTCCAGCGTCACCACCCGGACGGCCGGCGCTGCCTCGAAGACCCAGGTCTCGTCCCCTTCCGCCCAGGGACCTTGCGGATCCGGCCGGGCCACCGAGGCGGGCGGGGCATCGCTCCTGGCGACCAGGGTGAAGACCCACTTGCCCGGGCGGAGCTGGACGCGGAGCCGGGCCTCGGGCTCGACGCGCGCAGCGAGCGGTGCCTCGAGCAGGAGCGGGGTGAAGCCGGCCGGGAGCGCGCGGCCCAGCACCACCTCCCGGGCCTTCCCCGCCACGTCGATGACGATTCGGGTGGTGAGGAGCAGCGGGACGCCGTCCGCCAGCTTCCGCTGGACCTGAACCTCGAGCCGGTCGGCCGCGCCTGCTTCCCGGTCGGGACGGCGCAGGAAGAGCCGGCCCTCCTCGTCCTGCTCGGGGCGCGGCACCCGCTGCCCGCCGAGGACCAGCTCCACCAGCGACACGGGTCCCGGGACGCCCAGCGCCGCAGGAAGCGTGTCCCAGGCGAACGCCCCGGTGAGCACGTGCGCGCCCGGACCGAGGAAGACCACCGGCACGCCACCGTGCTCCACGACCGGGACGGCCAGGGCTCCGTCCCGGACGTCCAGCGGCCAGTGCTCGGCGTCGCCGGGGAGCGGGACCGCGTCGCGCGCGAAGAGCTCGACCTCCTGGCGGAATCGTCCACCGCGCGCGGTGGCCTCGAGCTGCAGCCGGCCGATCCAGACGCAGCTCGGGTCGCCCTCGCTGCCGTCGAATCTGGGACACGTCCTCTGCTCGCTGCCGTGGAGGGCCCAGGGGATCCAGGGCCGGAGCGCCGGGGGAACGTCACCCGGAGCGAGCGGCTGGGCCCCAGCCGCGGGGACGACGGCGAGCAGCGACACCACGAGGGCAAGGCGCACGCTTTGACACCTCCGGCGGCATGTAACGCAGCGAGGGGGCGACGAGATCCAGCGTCTCACGGAACGAACCCGCGCGCTTTGCGTGAGACGCGGGTGAGGCATCCCACACCCGCGTCACCCAGGACGCCCCGGCCGCCGCGTCGCGGTGGCCGGGGGCCGTCCGCAGGGGGCGGTGAACTTGCGGCCCCCTGCCAGGCTCTGCGAACCTCTCCCGTCGAGGAGAGCGGCGAAAGGATGGCGTTCGAGCGCGACAGGCCGGGAAGCAGGAATCCCGTGTCCCCGGTTCCTGACCAGCCGCTGGAGCCCACCACCCCCTTGCCCCCGTCCACTGCCGGCCTCCGCCCCGATGGCTCCACCCTCGAGGTGGGGGCGATGGTCGCCGGCCGGTTCGCCATCGTCCGCTTCATCGCCCGCGGCGGCATGGGCGCGGTCTACGAGGCCGAGGACACGACGCTCCGCACCCGGGTGGCGCTGAAGACCATCCTCCCCGAGTTCTCCGCGGACCCGAACGCGATGGAGCGCTTCCGGCGCGAGGTGCTGCTCGCCCGGCGCATCACCCACTTCAACGTCTGCCGCATCTTCGAGCTCTACGACACCATCGACCCGCAGGGCGACCGGCTGTCGTTCCTCACCATGGAGCTGCTCCATGGCGAGACGCTCGCCGAGCGCCTGGCCCGCACCGGTCCACTGGCCACGGCCGAGCTGTCGGTGCTCCTCCGGCAGCTCGCCGACGGGCTCGAGGCGATGCACCTCCAGGACGTGGTGCACCGGGACTTCAAGCCGGCCAACGTGTTCCTGGTCCACCGGCGCGATGGCGCGGGGCACGCGCCGCTCCGCGCCGTCATCACCGACTTCGGCATCGCCCGGGCGCTGCACCGGGTGGAGAAGGACGGCGACAGCTCGATGACCGCCCGGGTGGGCTTCATCGGAACCCCGGCGTACATGGCGCCGGAGCAGCTGACCGGCGGCACCGTCTCGGCGGCCACGGACATCTACGCGCTGGGCATCGTGCTGTACGAGGCGCTCACCGGGCACACCCCGTTCGCCGGGCAGACGCCCATGGAGGCGGCGCTGAAGCGGCTCCAGCAGGCGGCCGCCCCGCCCTCCATCTTCGTCCCCTCGCTCGACCCCCGCTGGGACGCCACCATCCTGCGCTGCCTGGAGAAGGAGCCCTCGGCCCGCTTCCGGTCGGTCCGCGACCTCGTCCGGGCCCTGGACGCGAGCGCCCAGGACACCCGCAGCCAGACGGCGGTGCTCGGCTTCCGGAACCTCTCGGGCCGGCCCGACGCCGGGTGGATCTCCACCGCGCTGGCCGAGCTGGTGGGCCGGGAGCTGTCGACCGCATCCGACGTGCTGCGCCTGGTTCCCCCGGAGGAGGTCTTCCGCGCCCAGCGCGCGCTGAACCTCGGAGCCCAGGACAGCCTCCCGCGTGACTCGCTGGAGAAGCTCCGCGACTCGGCCGGCGCCCGCTGGGTGGTGCTCGGGAGCTACCTCTGCGTCGGGCCGGGGTCGGCCAGCCCGCTCCGCGTGGCCATCCGGGTCCAGGACACCGACTCGGGCCAGGTGGTGAGCAACTGGACCGAGCGAGGCACGGTGGCCGAGCTCGGCGCGATGGCGGCCCGCGCCGGCGCCGAGGTGCGCAAGACGCTCATCGCCGCGGGGCAGGCCCCGCCCCAGCCCCCGGCACCCGCCGCGGGCTGACGGGCACCACCCCCGCTCGTCAGACCTCGGGCTGAGCGGCCAGGAACCGCTCGCGCTCGGGGCCCTCGGGCAGCTCTTCGGCGAGCGAGGCGAACAGCTCCCAGGGCGTGTTCGCGTTGCGCGCCGCCCGCTTCACCAGCGCCCGGGCCACCGGCCCCAGCGAGATGGCCAGCGCCTGTTCCGCCCGCTGCAGGTCGTCCTCCACCAGCGCGCGGGCCCGTGGCGGCGGAGCCTCGACCACCGGCGTGGGGCGGGACGGCGACCCGCGCGGGGGCGGCGCTGGCGCGGGCTGCACGGGCATCGGACGCGAGGGCGAGCCGCGGGGCATCGGCGAGGGCGGCTGCTCCACCACCGGCGTGGGCCGCGACGGTGAGCCGCGCGCCGGGGCCGGAGGGGGGGCCGGACGGGCCTGGGTGGAGGGTGGCCGCGCCTGGGTGGCCGCCGGGCGGGCGTGGGTGGAGGTCTTGCCCGGCGCACGCGGCGGGGTGCGGCCGCGGTGCCCCGGGTCCGAGAGGGTGCGGAGGAAGTCCTCACGCGAGACGTGGTCGGGGATGGAGGCCGAGAGGGTCTGGCAGGCGGTTCCCCAGTCCGGTGCGTCCCGGACCACCCGGTCCACCATCACCCGGGCGATGGGCCCGAGGTGGGGGGCCAGCGCGGCCTCGAGCACCGCCCGCTGCTCCGCCGTCACCCCGGCCGAGACGCCGGCCCGGGCCGCGGCCATCGCCCGGGAGGGCGCGTGCTGCGGCGGGAGCGGGGTGAGCGGTGCGCCCGGTGAGTGGGCGGCCCCGGGCGTGTACGGGGCACCCGGGGTGTAGGGGGCGCCGGGCGTGTACGGGGGGCCGGGAGTGGAAGTGGTGCCGCCGACCGCGCGGGAGCGGCGGATCCACGAGCGGGCGAAATCCTCGAACTTCCGCCGGTCGTCCCCGTTCTCGATCGACTCGGCCAGCTCGACCACCAGGGCCCGCGGGTCCTGGGTGGCCCGCGCCGCCCGGCGCACGAGGGTCTGGGCGAGCGGACCGATGCACTTGGCCAGGTAAGCGCCCAGCTCCTCCAGCGCTCCCGCGACCCAGCCCCCGGTGACGATGGCCGGCGCAGGAGCCTGGGCAGGCGGGGGAGCCTCCACCGGGGTGACCAGCGGGATGGGCTGCAGCATCGGGGGTGGCGCGACGGGCACACCCGGAACGGGCGTGCGGCCGGTGGGCCAGGTGACCTCCACCTCCCGCTCGATGGGCGGGCCGAGCTCGTAGACGTCGACCTCCTTGCCCTCCGCGGTGCGCCGCCGGCCGATCGGATGGAGCAGCGACTTGTGCTCGGCGCTGAGCGAGCAGACCACCTCGAAGAAGGACCGGCTGGAGAGGATCTGCCCCGGGGTGGCCACCGAGGCGAGCTGCGAGGCGACGGTGGGTCCCTCGCCCTGCGCGACCCCGTCGACGATGCGCACCGGTCCGAGGTGAATGGACAGCCGGGCGCCGAACCCGGTCCGGGCGGAGGCCTCGTGCTCCAGCGCGTCCCGGAGCCCGAGGGCGACGAAGAGCCCGTCCTCGGGGTCGCCCGGGAAGACCAGCACCAGCCCGCGCGGGTGCGCGACGGTGACCACGTCGTCCGCCTCGAGGTGTCCGATCGCGCGCGCGGCCGCCTCCTGCACGCACTCCAGCGCGTCCGGGCGAGGGTCGAGGACATCGAGGAACACCAGCGTTCCGACGAATGTCCTGTGACCGGGCTCGCTCATTCCGCTTCGGGAGTTGGGAGGAACAGAGGGGGGCCCAGTCTACTCCAACAGCTTCATCGCCTTCTCCAGGCTCCTCCGGAGTCGGTTGAACGACGTTGCCAGGACGCCGATCTCGTCACCGCTCGCCACCGAGAACTCCGGGACGTCGAAGTTGCCAGTGCTCACCTCGTCGGCCGCCTTCGACATCCGGACGATGGGTCGGATGACCAGCAGCGAGAGCACCACGTTGAGCACGATGAAGGCGAGGAGGAACACGCCCAAGAGCGAGGTCATGAACGTCTTGAACGCCTGGTCCGCCTTGGCGAGCGGGACCGACATCGGCACCGAGATGATCTGCGCGCCCACCGTCTCGTTCAGCTTCCAGCCGAACCCGTTGGCCGGCCCGTAGTGCGCCACCATCGACTTGGGCGCGGTGTCCGGGGTGTCGTGACAGGGAAGGCAGCCCGGGTCCTTGATGGTCAGCGGCTTGGCCAGGTAGAGCGCCTTGCCGGTGGGGGTGTCGCGGGTGCCGCGGATCTCCGTCCGGGTGCCGTCGTCCCGGAACTTATTGACGATGTCCGCCTCCCACTCCACCGCGCGGTCGCGGGGGTTGGTGGGGTTCAGCGTGGCCTCCTTGTACGAGTACTCGGGATGCTGCTGGCGGAGGGCGTTGAACATCTCCGTCGCGGCGTAAGCCGGCACCGACTGGGGCAGGAAGGCGCGCATGAGCTGGAGCTCGAGCTGCGGCTTGACCTGCTTCGAGGTGTAGCCACGGACGGCGAGCGCCGCGCCCATCATCAGCTCGGCGTTGCGCGTCACCTCCTCCTGGGCGTTCGCCTCGAGGATGCGCTTGGACACGTAGCCCGAGGCGGCGAGCCCCAGCGCGAAGACCAGGATCAGAACCAGGTTGAACTTGAGTCGCAGCCCCATGTGAGGACGTCCTCCGTCACCGACAGCTCGCTTGCATCTCGTCCCAGGCCTTGGTGAAGCCGATGAGGCTCACCACGACCGAGTGGGTCCCGGTTTCCGGCCAGCTGGGCCAGAACCGCAGCTGGACCCTCGCCTTCAGCCCGCCCTTGAACTGGGCGACGAGGGAAGCCACCCCGGTCTTGAAGACCACCGCCTTGGCGCCGTCGAGTCCATCGGCCTTGACCGCCTCGTTCTTGTCCACCGCGATGAGGAGGTCGCGCTTGCTCTCGTCGAAGGTCGACTCGCTCACCACACGGAGCTCGGTCGGGGTGACCCGGACCTGGACGCTCGTGGTCTGGTAGCCATCGCTCAGCGAGGCCTTCTCGGAGTCGAGCCGGCACCCGCCGCTCGGCACCTTGACCATCGTCCAGGCGTCCTTCTCCTTTTCCGGCGCAGCTGCACCCAGAAGGCCGAAGGACACCGTCGGAATCAACCATCGCAGTGAAGAACGCATCCGTCCTGCTCCCCCGAGAGCCCCGCGCCATCGCGCGATGCACGACCTACATGTCGGTTCTGGGCCCTGGTCCACGCCGGATTGGCGACGAACTCTAGGCGCGCGCCACGGGGGGCGTCCATGGGCGCGTGCGGCAGGCCGCCACCCAGCCTCCCGGGGGAGTGCCCCCGGGGTCATCCACACCCTGGGCCGACCGTGGCAGCCTCTTCCCCCCGGGCCGTCAGACCCCGAGCAGGGCTCGGATCCGGCTGGCCACCAGGGCCAGGTCCCCCGGGGCCTTCACCGGCTCGAAGCGGGTGGTCGAAGGGTCCCCGCGCGGCACCTCGACGAAGCGCACCGGCATGAGCGGCGTGCCGTCGGGGCGCCGCAGGCTCGAGGCCTCGGCGGTCACCTGCTCGAGCTGGATGACCGGCGCGCCGTCCACCGTCTTCCTCACCGCCCGGAACGGGACCGGGATGGGCGCCTCGAGCAGCGGAAGCAGGCGGAAGGTGATGTTGTTGGTGGAGATGGTGGCGTGGGCGCTCGGGTCCACCTTCTCCACCAGCTGGAGCTGACCACCGACCCGCACCGGGGCCGCTCCCACGTCGAGCTTCCCGTCCGGTGCGCGCCGCGGCGTCACCTCGACCGTCATGGCGGCGCCGCCCTCGGCGTGCATCCCCAGCACCACCGGGTCGAGCGTGGCGGCCAGGTTGTCGACGTTGGAGAAGTAGACGTGGACCGCGCCGAGTCCGCGGAGCCGCTCGCCCACGCCGCTCGCCCGGAGCGCCCGGAAGACGTCGCCGTGGCCGCTCGGGGCGAGCGACGGGGCGCCCGAGGCATCCCGGGCGATGGCGCCGTCCGCCGTCAGCCGCGGCAGGTGCGCTTGCATGAATGGGAACACCGGCACGCGCGGAGGGTGCGCGGCCAGGTGCTCGGCGATGCCCTCGTCGGTGAGGAACGAGGTCATCAGCGCGACGGGGACCGGCCGCCCCACCCGCTCGGACGTCCGCTCCACGTCGAGCAGCTTGAGGTCGAGGAAAGTCTTCCCCTCGATCACCGGGACCAGCGCCTTCACCGCCCCGCCGAAGCGCGTCCCCGCCCCGCCGGCGACGACCAGCGCCGCCACCTTGCCCTCCCGGAGCAGCGCCTCGCCGATGGCGCCGAGCCGCGCGTGCTCCGGCGTCCCGCTGGGCGGGAGCGGCGCGACGTCGCCTGGACGGAGAGGCTCGAGCGTCCTGGGAGGGGGCGCCTCCACCACCTCGCCGCGCCGCCAGGCCTCCACCAGCTCCCGGAACAGCGCCTCGTCGTACGGCCGGGTCATCTCGGCGACACCTCCCACCCCCAGCCCGGCAGCCCCAGCGCAGGCCGGGGGCCGAGGTTCACGGTGACGGTCAACCCCGGCCGCTCCAGCCGGTAGGCCCGGACCTCGCGGTGCACCCGCGGCCACGTGGAGCCGATGAGGTCCTGGTGGCGCCGGCGGATGGCCAGCATCTGCCGGTAGTGCTCGCGCAGCCGGGCGCTGCCCTCCCGCGCCGGGCGCGAGCGGCTGAACGTCTCCTCCGCCTGCGGGTCCGGGACCTCCGTGGCCTGGGCGATGTGCTCCGCCCGGCGCCCCTCGGACACGGCCCTCGCCAGCTCCGGGTCGCCGTGGCTGGTGAAGTAGAGGAACGGCCGCGTCTCGCCGTGCTCCTCACCCATGAAGAGCAGGGGCAGCCCGGGGCCGAGCACGAGCAGCGTGGCGAGCGGCTCCAGCGCCTCGGGCGGTACGAGGCTCGCTAGCCGCTCGCCGGCCGGCCGGTTCCCGACCTGGTCGTGGTTCTGCAGGGAGACGACGAACTGCCGGGGAAGGAGCCCCTCGGTCCGGGTGCCGTGCGGCTTGCCCCGGAAGCGCGAAGGCTGGCCCTGGTAGACGAAGCCCTGCTCGAGCGCGGTCACCAGTTCCTGGGGCTCGCCGAAGTCCACGTAGAACGCCCCGCGCTCGCCGGTGAGCATCGCGTGGAGCACGTGGTGGAAGTCGTCGGCCCAGGCGGCGGTGCAGCCCCACCCCGCGGGCGGCGGGTCGACCACCTTCCGGTCGTTCAGGTCGGTCTCGGCGATGACCTGCGCCCTCCCTCCGGAGGCCGCGTGGACCGCGCGCACGATGTCGGCGACGAGGTGCACCGGGCTGTCGTCCACGATGGCGTGGACCGCGTCGAGCCGGAGCGCGTCCAGGTGAAAGTCCTCCACCCAGGACCGGGCGGCCTGCACCATGTACGCACGGACCGGCCCCGAGTCCGGACCGTCGTAGTTCATCCCGTCTCCCCAGGGCGATCGGTGGCGCGAGGTGGTGTACGGGCCGAACTCGCCCAGGTAATTCCCCTCGGGCCCGAGGTGGTTGTAGACCACGTCGAGGCAGACGCCCAGCGCGAGCGCGTGGGCCCGGTCCACGAAGCGCTGCAGCGCCGCGGGCCCGCCGTAGGCCGGATGCACCGCGTGGAGCAGCACGCCGTCGTAGCCCCAGTTGCGCGCCCCGCCGAAGGGCTGCACCGGCATCAGCTCGACGCAGCTGACGCCCAGGTCCACCAGCTCGGGCAGCCGCCCGGCCGCGGCGTCCAGCGTCCCGTCCTCGGTGAACGTGCCCACGTGCAGCTCGTAGAAGACCAGCGCCTCGGGGCGGACGCCGCCCCATCCTCGATCGGTCCAGCGGAACACGCCCGGGTCGAAGATGGCCGACGGACCGTGGACGTCGCCCACCAGGGCCCGGGCCGCCGGGTCGGGCCGCACGCGCCCGTCGGGGAACACCAAGGCGTACGGCGTGCCCGGCTGAAGCGCCGGGAGGTCGGCCGTCCACCACCCGCCGGGTCCGGGAGCGAGCGACGCCTCCCGCTCCCCGAACCTGACCTCGAGGCCGTCGGCGCGCGGCGCCCATACCGCGAGCCGCAGGCCGTTCCGCTGTCTGGAGACTCCGTGGCGCATGGCGGCAACACCTAGTCACGTCCGGCGCGCAGATGGGAGTCCAGACCTGACGGATGGCGAGCGGCGGGTGCGGCGAGGTGGGCCGCCCTCGACCCACCCGCCCCCCGGGGGGGGCTCCGGGCGCCACCGGGGCACGCCGGCGGTAGACTCGGCCGGCCGCCCTTCCCTCGGATGCCCCTGCCCTCACACTCCAGCCCTGCGCCGACCCCCGCCTTCCGCGTCCGGCTCGCCCGCCGGGGCGACGGCGAGCACCTCGGCCTGCTCCTCGCCGAGCTCGGCCACGCGGGTGCGGGGGACACCGGCACCGTCCACTGGGTGCTGAGTCATCCGGAGATCGAGGTCCACGTCGCGGCGGACGGCGGCGACCGTCCGCTCGGGCTCCTCTCCTTCTCCCACCGGCCGCAGCTCCGCCTCAGCGGGCGCATCGCCACCATCGACGAGCTGGTGGTGCTCCCCTCGGCGCGGCGTCAGGGCGTGGGACGGGCCCTGATGCAGCGGGCGCTGGAGCGGGCGCGGGTGCTGAGCGTGAAACGAGTGGACCTGCAGCTGCCGAGCGTGCCCACCGAGGCCACCTTCCGCTTCTGCGAGGCGATGGGCTTCACCGACGCCGAGCGCGGGGTCCTCACCCGGGGGCCTTGAGCGTCCACGCGCCGGGCAAGGTGGTGGGCCCGAGCCGGTGCACCAGCGCCGCCAGCCGCTCCTTCGCCTCGGGGTCCACCTCCCGGAAGCGCACCCCGATGGCCTGTTCGCGGGACCGCGCCCAGGCGACCACCCCCTCCACCTCGAAGCGCTCGTCCTCGACGAGCAGCACCAGCTGGAGCAGGTGGCCCACCGGGTAGCTGCGCTCGGTCCGGAGGCAGATGCCGCCCACCGAGAAGTTCAGCGCGTAGGAGCGGAGGGCCTCGGCCGCGGCGACCACGTCGCGAAAGTGGACCTCGATCCGCACCGGGATGCGGTCCGTTGCCCGCCGCTCCTCGCCCTCGTGGGAGGTCTCCATCTCGCGCCGGAGGTGACGGCCGGCCCTGCGGTGTCTAGCGGAACCGCGGGTCGATGGCCAGATACGCGGCGGCGCGCAGCGACCGTCGGTGCAGCTCCCGCGGGTGGCGCAGGACCTGGAGGTGCAGCTTCCGGCCGAACACCCTGCGGAACAGCCCCGCCTCGTGCGTGGCGTCCCACAGCTCGAGGTCCAGCGGGCTCCGGGCCTTGAGCTGCACCAGCACCGCGTTGGGGAGCAGCCGTGCCTGGAGCCGGACGATGCTCTGCCGGTGGCTGCGGTCGAGCGAGTCCGCCACCCGGAGCAGCGTGGCCAGCTTCCGCACCAGGCGAACCTCTCCAGCCCCGAGGCCCTCCATCCCCGAGTGGCTCGGGTCCGGAGCGCTCCGCCGGTGGTAGCGGGCGATGCGGGCCGCCAGCTCGCGCTCCCGCTCGCGCAGCCCGGGGATCTCCGCGTTGACGATGAGGTAGTAGCTGTGCCGGTGGTGCTTCTGGTAGCTGACCGCGTTGCCGATGTCGTGCAGCAGCCCGGCGACCTCGAGCAGCGGCCGGGCCGAGGCCGGCAGGTTGTGCACGGGCGCGAGGTCGTCGAAGAGCTGGAGCGCGAGCCGGGTGACCTGCGCCGCGTGCGCCTCGTCGAAGTGGAAGCGGCGTCCCACCACCAGCGCCGCCTCGTGGAGGCTGTGGTCCTCGCCGGAATCCTTGCGGCGGATGAGATCCACCAGGATGCCCTCGCGGAGCCCCCGCTGGACGGCGGTGACCGCCTCGAGCCCGAGGTGCTTCACCAGCTGCTCGAGGATGACCGCCCCGGCGCAGATGACCTCCGCCCGCCGGGCGTCGAACCGCTTCCGCCGCTGGGCCGGTGACATCTCCACCAGGTCCTCGACCGCCTGGGAGATCTGACGGGCGGTGGCGTGGGCGGTGCCCTCCGCCGCGGCGTAGCCCACCACCGCCCCGATGGTGCCGGAGCTCCCCAGCGCCGACCGGGGCGCGCCGGCGATGCGGGCCGGGAGCCCCTCGGTGAGCACCTCCGAGACGTAGCCGCGCAGGAGCTTGACCTGCTTCTTGCTCATGCCCTTCGTCGTCCCGAACAGCTCGGTCAGCCGGACTGCCCCCAGGCCGACGCTCCACATGGCGTTCGGGGTGTCCCCGATCGCCGCGGCGACCTCGGTCGAGCCGCCGCCGATGTCGATGCACAGCGAGCGGGCGCTGGGCGGCTTCCCCCAGAGCACGCCCAGGGTGATCAGCCGGGCCTCCTCCACGCCGGAGATGACCTCCAGCCGGAGCCCTGCCTCTTCCCGGGCCCTCCGGACGATCTCGTCGCGGTTCTTCGCCTCGCGGACCGCGCTGGTGGCCACGGCCCGGACCTGGGCGTGGTAGCGCCGGCAGAGCGCGCCGTAGCGCCGCAGGGTCGAGAGCAGCCGGTCGGCCACCTCCCGTGGGATGACGCCGGTCCTGAACACACCCTCGCCGGGGCGGACCGGGTCCCGCTCCTGGTGGAGCAGCTCCAGCGAGCCGTTGGTCAGCAGCCGCGCCAGCTCCAGACGCACGGCGTTGGTGCCGACGTCGATGGCGGCGAGCACGGGCTCTGGGACGGGTCGGGTCAAGGCGCTCCAGGGAGGTGTAACAATGCGCTCCGACGCACAAGACCGCGGGCTTGCCCGGCCCCTCTCTTCACGTCATCGTCACCCGACTGGATCCCCCCGGACGCAGCGCTCCGGACGCCCTCACCGACCGTGGAATCGACCGACCCCCGGATGTTCATCAACCGCGAGCTGAGCGCGCTCGCCTTCAACCTGCGCATCCTGGGGGAGGCGCAGGACGCCACCCTGCCCCCGTACGAGCGGGTCCGGTTCCTCTCCATCGGCTCGGCGAACCTGGACGAGTTCTTCATGGTGCGGGTGGCCGGCATCAAACAGCAGCTGGCCTCCGGGGTCACGGCCACCGAGGCGGACGGCCTCTCGCCCAGCGAGCAGTTCCAGGCCATCACCGCCGAGGTCCGGGAGATGGTCCGGGTCTTCGACTCGGTCTGGCGGGACGAGCTGGTCCCCCTCCTCAAGTCGCACGGGGTCGAGCTGGTCTCGCCCGATGCGCTCGACCGGGCCCAGCGGGACGCGGTGCGCGAGCATTTCCGCTCGGCGGTCTTCCCTGCCCTCACCCCGCTGGCGGTGGACCCCGGGCATCCCTTCCCCCACCTGCGCAACAAGTCGCTGAACCTGGCGGTGGTGCTCCACCGCGAGGGCCGGAAGCGCCGGGCCGGCAGCGGACCCGCGGACCTCGCCGTCGTCCAGGTCCCCACCGTCCTGAGCCGGCTCGTCCCGGTGCCCGCCGACGAAGGCCGGAGCGCCTACCTCCTGCTCGAGGACCTGATCGGCCTCTTCCTGGGGGAGCTGTTCCCCGGCTTCACCGTGGAGCACAAGGCGGCCTTCCGGGTGACCCGCAACTGGGACCTGAACGTGGACGAGGAGGAGTCCGAGGACCTCATGTCCACCATCCAGGAGGAGCTCCGCCGGCGCGACCGGGGCATGGCAGTGCGGCTCGAGCTGGACCAGGGGGCCACGCTGGCGCTCGAGGCGTCGCTCCGGCAGTCGCTGGGGCTCGCCCACGAGGACGTCTACCGCTCCGAGGCGCCGCTCCAGCTCTCCGACCTGACCGCCCTGGCCGAGCGCGACCACCGCCCCGAGCTCCGGGCCGAGCCCTTCACCCCTGCCCTTCCGCCCGCGCTCCGCGACGCCGAGAGCCTCTTCCCGGTGCTCGCCCGCGGCGACGTGCTGCTCCAGCATCCCTACGAGTCGTTCGACCTCGTCACCCGCTTCATCGAGGAGGCGGCCGACGACCCCAACGTGCTGGCCATCAAGCAGACCCTGTACCGCATCGCCCCGGACAGCCCGATCGCCCGGGCGCTCGGCCGCGCCGCCGAGAACGGCAAGCAGGTGGCGGCGCTGGTGGAGCTCAAGGCGCGCCTCGACGAGGCCAACAACATCGCCTGGGCCCGGCGCATGGAGGAGGCGGGCGTCCACGTGGTCTACGGGCTCATCGGCCTCAAGACCCACTGCAAGATCGCCCTGGTGGTCCGGCGCGAGGGCCAGGGCATCCGCCGCTACGTCCACCTCGGGACGGGGAACTACAACGCCCTGACCGCGCGGCAGTACACCGACCTGTCGCTCTTCACCTCCCGGACCGCGGTGGCCGACGACGTGAGCGCGCTGTTCAACATGCTCACCGGCTACGCCGTGCCGCCGACCTTCAAGCGACTGGTGGTGGCGCCCTTCGGGCTCCAGCAGAAGCTGACCGAGCTCATCCGGCGCGAGGCGGACCGGGCCCGCAAGGGCGAGGGCGGGCGCATCCTGGTCAAGGTGAACCACCTGGTGGACGCGGACCTCATCCGCGAGCTCTACCTGGCCTCGCAGGCGGGCGTGCGGATCGACCTCCTCATCCGGGGCATCTGCTGCCTCCGGCCGGGCCTGCTCGGCGTCTCGGACAACATCCGGGTGCGGGCGATCACCGACCGGTTCCTCGAGCACGGGCGGGTGTTCGCCTTCGGGACGCCCGAGCGCGCCGAGGTGTTCCTCTCCAGCTCCGACTGGATGACGCGCAACTTCGTCCGCCGGGTCGAGGTGATGGTCCCGGTGGAGGACCCGGCCATCCGGCTCCGGCTGCTCGACGAGGTGCTGGGCATCGGGCTGCGCGACGACGCGAAAGCCAGCGAGCTGCAGCCGGACGGGAGCTACACCCCGGTCCGGACCGAGGGCGGCCCCACCGTCCGCAGCCAGATGGTGTTCCTCGAGCGGGCGCACCGGGCCGAGGCGGGCAAGGACGCCGTCATCCGGCACATCGCCGCGCCCGAGCCCGCCCCGCCGCGGACCGCCGCGCCGCAGGCCTGAGCCGCCGAGGCGGGCTTCCAGCGCCATCGCCAGGGGCCCGACGTTCCTGTCGAGCTCGCTGAACGCAGAGCCCCGCGCTGCCTTGCGCCCGCGCCCCCCGGCCTGCAAGACGGAGGCACGTGACCCTGCTCCGCGCCGCCGACGTCTCGCTCTCGTTCGGGAGCCGCACCCTCTTCCACGAGCTCACGCTGGTGGTCGAGGAGGACGAGCGCGTGGGGCTGGTCGGGGTGAACGGCTCGGGCAAGTCGACCCTGATGCGCATCCTCGCCGGCGAGCTGCGGCCCGACGCCGGGGAGCTCCAGCTCCGCCGCGGCGCGCGGGTGACCTTCCTCGCCCAGGAACCCGAGTTCCCGCCCGGGGCGACCGTCGCCGGCGAGCTGTCCGTGGCCCAGGCGCCTCTCCGCCAGGCGCTGGAGAAGCACCATGCACTCGCCCACCAGCTCGGCTCGCTCGGCGCTGAGCCGCTGGCCCGCGCCACCGCCCAGCTCGCCGCGCTGGCCGACCGCATCGAGTCGCTGGGCGGCTGGGACACCGAGCACCAGGCGCGCACCTTGCTCGACCGGCTCGGGGTGAAGGACTGGGACCGGCCGGTGGACCAGCTCTCGGGCGGCGTGCGCAAGCGGGTGGCCATCGCCCGGGCCCTGCTCTCCCGGCCAGATCTCCTGCTCCTCGACGAGCCCACCAACCACCTGGACGCCGACACCGTGGAGTGGCTCGAGGACGCGCTCGACGCGCTCCCCGGCGCGCTGCTGCTCGTCACCCACGACCGCTACTTCCTCGACAGCCTGGTGGACCGGGTGGTGGAGATCCAGCCGGGAGGCGCGCTGGTCTCCTACCCGGGCAACTACCAGGCCTACCTCGAGCAGAAGCTCGTCGCAGAGGCGGACGCCGAGCGCACCGAGCACAAGCGCGGCCGGTGGATCGCCCAGGAGGTGGCCTGGCTCCGGCGCGGCCCCGAGGCGCGGCGCACCAAGAGCCGGGCCCGCATCGAGCGCGCCCGGCGGCTCATGGCCGAGCCGCGCTTCCGCCGCCCGCGCGTGCCCGAGCTGCAGCTGGCCGAGGCGCCTCGCCTGGGCCACACCGTGCTCGAGGCCCGCGACGTCGCCTTCGGGTGGCCGGGGCGCGAGGTGTTCCGCGACGTCTCGCTCCTCGTCCAGTCCGGCGACCGGGTGGGCATCGTCGGTCCGAACGGCGCGGGCAAGACGACCTTGCTCCGGGTCCTCCTCGGCGAGCTCGCACCCCAGCACGGCACGGTGGTCCGCGGTCGAACCGTCCGCGTCGCGCACTTCGACCAGGGGCGCGCGTCGCTGGACCCGGAGCAGACGGTGTACGAGGCCGCGTCCAGCGAGGAGCAGGTGGAGCTCGGCGGACGGACGGTGGCGCTCCGCGACTACCTCGACGACCTGCTGTTTCCCGTCCCGATGCAGCGGATGAAGGTCGGCGCGCTCTCGGGCGGCGAGCGGAACCGGCTGCTGCTGGCGCGGCTGTTCCTCCAGGGGGCGAATCTCCTCGTCCTCGACGAGCCGACCAACGACCTCGATCTGCCGACGCTCAACGTCCTCGAGCGGCTGCTGCTCGGCTTCGGCGGGGCGGTGCTGCTCGTGACCCACGACCGGTACTTCCTGGACAAGGTCGCGACGCGCATCGTGGCCGTGGAGGGCGACGGCAAGGTGGTCTCCTGGCCGGGGAACTACACGACGTACCGGACGCTCCGGGCGCAGACGATGACATCCGCACCGCCCTCCACGGCCACCAGCGAGGCCCGGGACCGGCCGACTCCGTCCTCGCGGAACGGCGCCCGACCCTCCGAGCCGACCCGTCCGAGGCGTCTCGGGTACCAGGCGCAGCGCGAGCTCGAGGGCATGGAAGCGGCGATCGAGGCGGCCGAGGCGCGTCGGGCCGAGGCGGAGGCCGCGCTGCTCCGCCCGGAGGTGTACTCGGACGGGCGCCGGGCGGCCGAGGCGCAGGCGGCGCTCGCCGCGGCCGCAGTCGAGGTGGACCGGCTGTACGCGCGGTGGGCCGAGCTCACCTCGATCGGGTGAGTGACCTTGCCGTGCCCAGCGCGAGCGCGCCGTAGACCCCGGCCGCCTCGAAGCTGGGCACGCCTCGCGGGCGATGCGCCCACCCGTTCATCACCAGCGTGAGTCGCAGCTCTCCGCGGGTCCGGAGCCGGGACACCGGGACGTCGTTCCGGGCATCGAGCACCCCGTGCGTCAGCCGCCCGTCGAAGACGGCGAGGCGGTTCGGGCGAGGGCCGACGAGGTCGGCCTCGAGCGGAAGCGGGACCAGCGCCGGGTTCCGCGGATCCGGCGCCTGCGCGGTCACCGCGAGCGCGCCGCCCCGCACCCGGTTCAGGAAGAGCACCGAGGAGACGCGCGGATGCCGCTGCGGACCGCCGCCCAGGGCCAGGCGCTCGTCCCGGTCGCGGTGGAAGTCCACGCGCACGTCGTGGGTCCACATCCGCGACAGCCACCACTCGACCCCGCGCGCGCCCTGCGCACGAAAGCGGGCCGACAGCGCCAGCGCGGCCAGCTCGGGCACGGCGGCGGGCGTCGCGTCGAGGTCGAACCAGAAGGTCGTCTCGTACGTCCGCCGGAGTCCCTCCGTCCCGAGCCGGCGCACGCTGTCCCGCAGCTTCCGGAACAGCGCCGGCGGGAGCGCCTCGTCGGCGATCTCGACCAGGCGCTCCGACCGGACCCCGTCGGCTCGTCGAGGACTCCGCCGGCCAGTGCGCCTCGCCGAGGTCACCGGCTCACGCCCTGGAACTGCGGATGGTCGAGCACCGCCCGCTCGAGCTCCCGAGTGAGCGTCTCCAGGCCGTGCGGAGCCCGCGCGCTGGAACGGCGCCAGCGCTGCAGCCATCTCGCCCCCAGCGGCGCTGCCAGCGCCGCGGGACCGTCGCTCGCCACCGTGGTCTCCTTCTTCGCCGCCGCGGCCGCGCCCGCTCCCACCCAGAAGCCGGCGAGGAGCAGCGTCACCCGGGTGCGCGTCGAGGTGCTGTAGGTCGACAGCACGCCGCCGGGCGCGAGGACCTGGCGAACGCGGCGCAGCGCCTCCACCGTCCAGAGGTCGGGGTTCGCGTGCGGAGAGAACGGGTCGAAGCAGACGACGTTCTGGGGTCCCTCGAGCCGGCCGAGCGCTTCGAGCGCGTCGCCCTCGATCCACGTCCAGCGCAGCCCCGGTGCCTCGACGGACCTGCGCGCGAGCAGCGACTCGAGGGCCTCTCGATGCGCGGCCTGGACCGGGAACCTCGCCGGGTCGCCCAGCGCGAGCCGCAACGGCCCGTCGTCCCGCTCGAGGCTGGTCAGCCGGAGCGCCCTGCCCTGCACGCGACGCGCGCAGTCCACCACCGCCAGGGCGTTGGTCGCCGCGCCGAGGCCCACGTCGAGCACCCGCAGCGGCACATCGGTCCGCTCGGAGAGGCGCTCCACCAGACGCGTCTGCTCCACGTACAGGAGCTCCGCCTCGCGGCGCGGACCGAGCCCCGGGTGCATGATCTCCCCCGAGCGACGGTCGCGGATGCTGCACTCGCCGCTGCCCAGCACCACCGGCTCGAAGTCGCTCAGGCCCACAGCGCCCGCATCTCGTCCGCGAGCGCGGTGAGGCGCCCGGCCAGGATCGCCTCGCGCATCCGGCCCATCAGCACCTGGTAGTGCCGCAGGTTGTGGATGGAGAGAAGGCGGCTCCCGAGCGCGTGCTTCCCCCGCATCAGGTGGTGGACGTAGGCGCGTCCGTGCCTGCGGCAGGTGAAACAGTCGCAGGTCGGGTCGAGCGGAGCCTCCTCCAGCCGGTGGACCATCCGGGTGATCCGCACCAGGCCCTGGAAGGTGTACGCATAGCCCTGCTGGGCCATCTTGGTCGGGATGATGCAGTCGAACATGTCGACCCCGCGCTCCACCGCCTCCACCAGGTCGAGCGGCGTCCCGACGCCCATCAGGTAGCGCGGCCGGTCCGCCGGGAGCTGTCCCGCGACCCGCGCGTCATCGCGTCGCGGTGCGGCTTCTCCTCGCCCACCGCCAGCCCGCCGATGGCGAAGCCGTGGAACGGCAGCCGGGTGAGGAACTCCACGCTCCGGTCGCGAAGCTCCGGGTGAATTCCTCCCTGCACGATGCCGAACAGCGCCTGGCCAGTGTCGCGCGCCTGCGCCGCCTCCAGGCTCCGGACCGCCCAGCGGTGCGTCCGCTCCATCGCCTCGCGCGCCGGCTCGAGCTCCGCCCGCGCGTCGTGCACCACGTCCAGGACCATCATGATGTCCGAGCCGAGGGCCTGCTGCATCGCGATGCTGCTCTCGGGCGACAGGAGCTGACGGCTGTTGTCGTGGAAGCTCCGGAACTGCGCTCCTCGCTCGGTGATCTCCCGGTCCTCGGGGAGACTGAAGATCTGGTACCCGCCTGAGTCGGTGAGCACGCAGCCATCCCACCCCATGAAGCGGTGGATGCCTCCCAGCCGCTCGAAGACCTCGCGGCCGGGCCGCAGCATCAGGTGGTAGGTGTTCCCGAGCAGGATGCGCGCGCCGGCCTCCCCGGCCTCGTCCACGCTGACGTGCCGGAACGCGGCGTGCGTCGCCACCGGCATGAAGACCGGCGTCGGGACGTCGCCGCGCCGGGTGTGCAGCACGCCGGCCCGGGCCAGCCCGTCGGTACGCTCGAGCGTGAATCGCAGGGTGCTCAATGTTCGCCGGCACCCTGCCCCAGCCACGCCGGTGACGCCAGCGCTCCCGCTGCTAGGGTGCGCCCTTCGATGCCCGCCCTCGCCGATCTGCTCCCGCCCGAGCCGACCTCGGACCCGGACGTCCTGCTGGAGCGCTTCCTCGCCTGGGTCCAGTCCACCGGGCTGACCCTCTACCCCGCCCAGGAGGAGGCGCTGCTCGAGCTGATGGCGGGCAAGCACGTCCTGCTCGCCACCCCCACCGGCTCCGGGAAGTCGCTGGTCGCCGTCGCTCTGCTCTTCAAGGCGCTCGCCGAGGGGAAGATCTCCTTCTACACCGTGCCGATCAAGGCGCTGGCCAACGAGAAGTTCTTCGCGCTTTGCGAGCTGTTCGGCGCCGAGCGGGTGGGCATGCTCACCGGCGACGCGAGCATCAACCGCGGCGCCCCCATCATCTGCTGCACCGCCGAGGTCCTCGCCAACCTCGCCCTGCGCGAGGCCGAGCCCCGCGTCGACGCGGTGGTGATGGACGAGTTCCACTACTACGGGGACAAGGACCGCGGCGTCGCCTGGCAGATTCCGCTCCTCACCCTGCCCCACGCCACCTTCCTCCTGATGTCCGCCACGCTCGGGGACACCACCGCCATCGAGCAGAGCATCCGGGACCTCACCGGCCGGGAGGTCGCCTCGGTCCGGAGCGGCCAGCGCCCGGTCCCGCTGGAGTACGAGTACCGGGAGACGCCGCTCCACGAGACCCTCGAGGACCTGGTCCAGGGCGGCCGGGCCCCGGTCTACCTGGTCAACTTCTCCCAGCGCGCCGCCGCCGAGCAGGCCCAGGCCCTCACCTCGGCCAACGTCACCACCCGCGAGGAGAAGGAGGCGCTCCGGGCCGCCCTCACCGACGCCCGGTTCGACTCTCCGTTCGGCAAGGACATGCGGCGGCTCCTCTCGCACGGCATCGGGCTGCACCACGCCGGGCTGCTGCCGAAGTACCGGCTCCTCTGCGAGAAGCTGGCGCAGTCGGGGATGCTCAAGGTGGTCAGCGGGACCGACACCCTGGGCGTGGGGGTGAACATCCCGATCCGGACCGTCCTCTTCACCCAGCTCTCCAAGTACGACGGCGAGAAGACCGCGCAGCTCACCGCCCGCGACTTCCACCAGATCGCCGGGCGCGCCGGACGGAAGGGCTTCGACGACAGGGGCTGGGTCGTGGCGCAGGCCCCCGAGCACGTCATCGAGAACCTCAAGCTCGGTCAGAAGGCAGCCGCGGGGAAGAAGGTCGTCCGCAAGCCGCCGCCCAAGGGCTTCGTCGGCTGGGACCGGCAGACGTTCGAGAAGCTGGTCGGGAAGCAGCCCGAGCCGCTCGTCTCCCGCTTCGACGTGACGCACGGGCTCCTGCTCAACCTCCTGCAGGCCGACGCGCCCGAACGCGGCGGTGGCTACGGCCGGCTGGTGCGCATCGTCCGCCGGGCGCACGTCACCGAGACGCGGAAGAAGCAGCTCCTGGTGAAGAGCGCGGTCCAGTTCCGCACGCTCCGGGCCGCCGGCCTCGTCTCCACCTTCAAGCACCCCCACGCCCGCTCCGCCGAGGTGGAGATCTCGCCGGAGCTGCAGCGCGACTTCTCGCTCCACCACACGCTGTCGCTCTACCTGCTCGACACCTTGCCCAGGCTGGACCGCGAGGCCCCGACGTATGCGCTGGACGTCATCACGCTCGTCGAGTCCATCCTCGAGGACCCGGGCATCGTCCTCCTGAAGCAGCTCGACGCGCTCAAGACCGAGCGGCTCGCCGAGCTGAAGGCCCAGGGCGTCGAGTACGCCCAGCGCATGGAGGAGCTGGAGAAGCTCGAGTACCCCAAGCCCCACCGCGACTTCATCTACGGCACCTTCGACGCCTTCGCCCTCAAGCACCCGTGGGTGGGGCACGAGAACATCCGGCCCAAGTCGGTGGCCCGCGACATGCTCGAGCGGTTCGCGACCTTCAACGACTATGTGCGGCAGTACGAGCTCCAGCGGAGCGAGGGCGTCCTCCTCCGGTACCTCTCGGACGCGTACAAGACCCTGGCCCAGACCGTTCCCGAGGGCTACCGGGACGAGGCCCTCGACGAGGCGCTGCAGAGCCTCCGCCGCACCGTGCGCGAGGCCGACTCGAGCCTGCTGGACGAGTGGGAACGGCTCCAGCGCCCGGACGCTGCCCCCGTCCGCCCTCGACCGCGGGAGGCCCCGTCGGTCCGTCTCCGCGGGAGATCTCCGCGCGCATCCGGTCCGAGCTCCACCGCCTCCTGAAGGCCGTCGCCGAGAAGGCCTGGGACGACGCCCTCGCCTGTCTCGCCCCCGGCCAGGACTGGACGGCCGAATCACTCGCCGCCGAGACGGCGCCCTACTTCGCCGCCCACGACCGGATGGTCCTCACCCCCGAGGCGCGACGCCCGAGCATGGCCGTGGTCCGGTCCGACGTTCCCGGCCACTGGGAGGCCCGGCAGAAGATCCTCTCGCCCGACGGCGAGGCGGACTGGATGCTCGACTGCTCGGTGACGCTCGCCCCGGGGCCACTCCCCGACGCCCCGCGCTGGCGCTCGAATCGGCTCAACCGCGCCGATCGGGAGCTCTGCCGGAGCGAAGCCTGCCCGCCGACCGGGTCGCTCGCCGGGTGTCCCACACGCTGGTGGCCGCGTTCGGCGCTGCATGCCCGACCGGGTCTCCCGTGGCGCTCGAGGGTCTGGCGCGAGACCCCTCCGGCGCTCGATGGGCCCTGCGACGCTGCGGTGACGCTCTGCACGCCGACGCACGGCATCATCACTGTGCGTCGCTGCACTGGCCGGTCCGGCGCGCGCGGAGGTTCGCCCCTTCGTTCCCGGCCCGAGCTGCGCCCCCGTCTCGCCCCGAGCACCCTGAACCGATGCCCACGCTGCAAGTCACCCAGGTCACCAAGGCCTACGGCCAGAAACGCCTCTTCGAGGACGTCGACGTCGCCTTCTCAGAGCACCGCCGCTACGGCCTCACCGGCCCCAACGGCGCCGGCAAGTCGACATTCATGAAGATCCTCGCCGGCGAGCTCGAGCCCGACACCGGCATGATCAGCCGGCCAAAGAAGACCTCCGTCCTCAAGCAGGACCAGTTCGGCTACGAGGACGTGCGGGTCCTCGACGTCGTGCTCCAGGGCAACCAGGGGCTCTGGGCGGCGCTCCATGAGAAGGAGACCCTGCTCCACAAGCCCGATCTCACCGATGACGACGGCCACCGCCTGGCAGATCTGGAGGCCGTCATCGCCGAGGAGGACGGCTACACCGCCGAGGCCGATGCCGCCGCCCTGCTCTCCGGACTGGGCGTCCCCGAGGGCGACCACGCCCGGCTGATGCGGGAGATCCCCGGCGGCTACAAGCTCCGCGTGCTCCTCGCCCAGGCCCTCTTCGGCAAGCCCCAGGCGCTCCTCCTGGACGAGCCCACCAACAACCTCGACCTCGACTCCATCCGCTGGCTGGAGGGCTTCCTCCGCGAGTACGAGGGGATCCTGGTCGCCATCAGCCACGACCGGCACTTCCTCAACGCGATCTGCACCCACATCGCGGACATCGACTACCAGACCATCATCACCTACCCGGGTGACTACGACGACATGGTGATGGCCAAGGCTCAGGTGCGCTCGCGGGTCGAGTCGGAGAATGCCGAGAAGCAGAAGAAGATCTCGCAGCTCCAAGACTTCGTCGCCCGCTTCTCCGCCGGCACCCGCGCCAGCCAGGTCCAGAGCCGGAAGAAGGCGATGGAGAAGCTCCAGCTCTCCGACCTCAAGCGCAGCAACATCGAGCGGCCGTTCATCAAGTTCGAGCAGAAGCGCCCCAGCGGCAAGCAGACCCTGACCATCGAGAAGCTCACCAAGCACTGGCCCGGCGGTGATGGTGGCCGACGACTTCAGCGCGCTGGTCACCCGCGGCGAGAAGATTGCCATCATCGGCCGCAACGGCGTGGGCAAGACCACCCTGTGCAAGATGCTGGTCGGCCAGCTCGAGCCCGACGAGGGCACCCTCACCTGGGGCCACGAGGCCAAGGTCGGCTACCTCGCCCAGGACCACCGCGAGGGCATCCCCAACGACACCACCGCCGCCGAGTGGCTCCACACCTTCGATCACAAGGCGGGCAACGAGGAGATCCGCGGGCTGCTCGGGCGGATGCTCTTCAAGGGCGAGGAGGGCCTGAAGCCCACCCGCGCGCTCTCCGGAGGCGAGGCGGTCCGGCTGATCTTCGCCAAGCTCATGCTCACCAAGGACAACGTCCTGGTGCTCGACGAGCCCACCAACCACCTGGACCTCGAGTCGATCGTCGCTCTGGGGGACGCGCTCTCCAAGTACGAGGGCACCGCCTTCGTGGTCACCCACGACCGCGACCTCATCGAGCAGTTCGCCACCCGCCTCTGGGCCTTCACCCCGGAGGGGCTGGTGGACTTCCGCGGGACCTACGACGAGTACCTGGCCAAGAGCGGCGCCGGCGCCGCCGCCACCCGCGCCGGCCCGGCCAGCGGCAAGAAGCGCTGAGCAGGACCGTCCATGGACCTCCTCGCCACCGCGCGCCGGCTCGAGGCGATCCAGGCCGAGGTCGTCCGCGCCCTCGCTGCCGAGGCGGAGCCCGTCGCCGGCGGCTGGATGGCCGCGAACGGCGACCGGGTCGTACCTGAACAAGGCCGTCGGCCTCGGCTTCGAGGCCGAGCCCACCGACGAGGACGTCGCCCGCATCGAGCGCTTCTTCGCCTCGCGCGGCATCGAGCCCCGGGTGGAGCTGACCCAGTTCGCGCCGGTCGGGCTTCCTGCGCCGGCTCGCCGAGCACGGCTTCGTCCTGCAGGAGTTCGAGAACACGCTGGTCCTCCCCCTGCCGGGCGTCGGCGACCCGCGATCGCTCCTTCCGGGCGGCTGGCCGGAGGGCGTGCGCATCGAGCGCGTCGACCCCACCGACGACATCCAGGTGGAGACCTTCGTCCGCACCAGCGCGAGCGGCTTCGTGCCGGAGGGGGAGCCGATCCCGGACGAGTATCCTGCAGACCGGCGTTAGAGCCGCGCGAGTGCCGGAGCACGACAGCTACGTCGCGTACGCTGGGGAACGAGGTCGCCGGCGCCGGTGGCTGCGGAACGCGCGCCGGCGTCACCTCTCTGTTCGGCACCTCGGTCCTTCCCGCGGTTCCGGCGGCGGGGGATCCAGCAGGCGCTGATGGCGGTGCGGCTGGAGCGGGCGCTCGCGCTCGGCTCGGACCTCGCCGACATCACCTCGCATCCGGGCATCCCCACCGAGCGCAACGCCGGACGGCTCGGGTTCCGGCTCGCCTACGTCCGCGCGGTCCTGGTGAGGCGCGGACCGGGACTCGTCCCCTCGCCATGACTGCTCAGGGGTTTTCGGCCGCCCAGCGGGCGCGGCGGGCCTCGAGCTCGGCGAGGAGCTGCTCGTAGCCGGCGTTCCCGTGCAGGCTGGCCAGGCGGGGCTCGCGGCGGAAGGCGATGACGTTCGGGTAACCGAACTCCGCGGTCCTCCGCAACCATCGCACCGCCTCGTCCGGCTGCCCCACCAGCGCGAACCCCATCGCCCGGTAGAAGGTGAAGTGGTGGTAGTAGCGGCGTCTCTCCTCGCCCTGGGTGGAGTAGGAACGGAGCGCTCGCTCGGCATCGGCGGTGCGACCCTCCAGCGCGTCGATCAGGGCCCGGACCAGCACCTGCTGCTGCCCGAGATCCGCCTTCCGGAGCTCGTCCCGGCCCGCCGGATCACCGAGCAGCGCCAGGGTGATGAAGCCACGGATCTCGGGAGGCGGTGAGAGCCGTCCACGCTGGGCCAGCAGCTCGGGATAGCGAGCGGCGAAGGCGTAGGCTTCCACCACCGCACCAAGCGCCCGCGTGCCGGCCGGGTCGCGGTCCAGAGCCGCCAGGGCCTCACGGACCGCCTGGTCTGCGAGCCCGATGTGGGCGAACAGGCCGGCGGCCTCCAGTTGCCCCGCCTGGGGATCCAGCGCACGCGCTCGGCGCAGCGAGGCGAGCGCCCCGTCCACATCCCAGCCCCCCTGCTGGCTGAAGAACATCTCGGCCCGCACCACCTGCACCAGCGCCAGGGACGGCGCGAGGGCCTCTGCCCGCGCGAGGGCATCGCGTGCCCGCTCGAAGTACAGGCGCTGGACATCGGGCTCGTAGCCCTCGTACAGGGCCTGCCGGACGTAGGCGTATCCCAGCTGAGCGTGGGCGAGCGCGTAACCGGGATCGAGCTCCGTGGCCTGGGCGAAGGCAGCGGGGGCCGCCGCCAGGTTCTCGCGGGCGAGCTCCCATCGCTCCGTGGCATACAGTCCCCTCAGGTAGGCGTCGTAGGCCTCCGGGTTCCGGGTTCCACCGAGGCCAACCTGCGCCCCTTCGGCCGTTCCCAGCCGCAGCTTCAACGCCGCCGCAACCTTCTGCGCCACCTCGGTCTGGAGGTCCAGGACCGCCCTGGCGTCACGATCGTAGGTCTCTGCCCAGAGCTGCTCGTCGTTGCGGGCGTCGATCAGCTGGGTGGTGATCCGCACTCGACCGTCGGCCCGCCGCACGCTTCCCTCGAGCAGGACCGTCACCCCCAGCTCGGAGGCAATCTGTCGCGTGGGCTTGTCGGTGTTCCGGTAGGCCATCGAGGAGGTCCGGGAGATCACCTTCAACCCCGGGACGCGCGCCAGCTGGGTCAGGATGTCCTCGGTGAGGCCATCGCAGAACCAGGCGTTGCCGGGGTTCCCGCCGAGGTTCGCCAGGGGCAGCACGGCCAGCGACCGGTGCCCGCCGCCGCCGGGCCGCATCGCCCGGGACACCACCACCCCCATCGCCGCCGCGAGCATCAGCGCGGCGACCGCGGCGGCCGTGCGGCGCCGGTCACCCCGCCGTCCGCCGAGCGCAGCCACCAGCTCGGTGGTGGACCCGTGCCGTCGCGCCGGGTCCGGGTCGAGCGACCGCTCGAGGGGACGCCGCCAGCGCGGGGGAATCCCGCTCGCCCCAGCGCCCGCGCCGGGACCGAGGACCATCTCCCGGGCCAAGAGGGCCAGCGCGTACACGTCGGTGCGGGACGACACCTCCTTGCCGGAGCGCTGCTCCGGAGCCATCACGTCCGGAGTCCCGACCACCGCACCTGCCTCGGTGAGCCGGTCGGCGCGGCCCCCCAGCGCGATCCCGAAGTCGGTGACCACCGCCCTCCGGCCGTGCTCGCCCCCTTCGACGAGCATCACGTTGCCCGGCTTCACGTCGCGATGGACGATGCCGCTCCGGTGGATCGCCTCCAGCCCGGCGGCCACGTCGCGGAGGATGCCCAGCGCCTCTTCCGTGGGCAGAGGCCCAGTCCGCCGCAGACGTTCGGACAGGGTCTCGCCCTCCAGGAACTCCATGGTGAAGAACGCCACGTCCGGCGCTTCGAAGAACTCGAAGATCCGGCACACGTTCGGGTGGGTGACCCGTCGTGCCAGAACCACCTCGCGTCGGAGCCGGTCGAGCGCCGACGGATCTCCGGCAAGCTCGCGACGGATGGTCTTCAGCGCGACCGTCGTGCCGAGCGCGAGATCGCGAGCCTCGAAGACCTCGCCCATCCCTCCGGCACCAATCCGCCGGAGGAGCTTGAAGCGGCCGAGGAGCGTCCCGCCCGCGGAGAGCACGGTGTCCCCGAGCGGGCCGACCACCGACGCGGTATGGCGTTCCTCCGTCAGCTGGCCCTCGCCGCGCGCCGGGCACCACGGGCACGGGCCTTCTCCCGTTCACCCTCCCGGGTGCTTATCGCCGTGCGCGCCGCGAGCGAGCCCAGCAGGTGCTCCGTCGCATGGGCGATCTCGTGCACCGCCCGCTCGAACGCCGCGCGGTCGGCCGCCGAGGGTGACGCGGAGCCCGCTCACCTTGCGCACGTACTGCAGCGCCGCCGCCTCGACCTCTTCCGGCGTGGTCGGCGGCTCGAAGTTGTAGAGGACCCGGATGTTGCGGCACATGGGGCGCATGCTCCTCGCCCCGGGCCCGCCGGAGCAAGTCGGGGGTGGCCGTCAGCGGCGCGGCGGCGTGCTCCGAAAGCCCCCTGGCGCGGTCGTGCGGCTCAGAGGGTCGGGAGCCCACGGCCCCGGCCGGAGCGGGAACGCCTCCTCGATCCGGGCGACCTCCTCCGGGCTCAGGCGGAGCCCGGCGGCCGCGGCGTTGTCCCGCACCCGCTCCACCTTCGCCGACTTGGGGATGGCGAACAGGTGCGGATCGCGGATGAGGAACGCGAGCGCCACCTGGTGCGGCGTGGCGCCGTGCGCCCGGGCGACCTCGGCGAGCACCTTGCCTCCGCGCGACGCCGTCGCGGGGAAGTCGCCCGAGCCGAACGGGCTGTACCCCACCACCGCCACCTCGTGCTCCACGCACCAGGGGACGACGCGGTCCTCGATGTCGCGCGCGCGCAGGTGGTACAGCACCTGGTTGCAGGCGATGCGCCTCGGGCCGGCGATGCGCAGGGCCTCCTCGAGGTCGTCGAGGTCGAAGTTGCTCACGCCCCAGCTGCGGATCTTCCCCTCCCGGACCAGCTGCTCGAAGGCGGCGACGGTCTCCTCCAGCGGATGCGGCCCGGGCCAGTGGAGCAGGTAGCAGTCCAGGTGGTCCGTCCCCAGCCGCCGGAGGCTCGCCTCGCAGGCCCCCACCGTCCCGCTCCGGCTCGCGTGGTCGGGCATCACCTTGGAGACCAGGAACACCTGGTCCCGGCGCCCGGCGATGGCGCGGGCGACCAGCGACTCGACCCGGCCGCCGCCGTAGAGCTCGGCGGTGTCCACGTGGGTCATCCCCGCGTCGAGCCCCGCCTGGAGCGCCGCGATCGCCTCGAGGGGCGCGTCGCCCTCCATCTTCCAGGTGCCCTGTCCAACCACCGGGACCTCGCTCCCGGCCCAGCCGAACCTGCGCCTCTCCATCGATCTGCCTCCAGCCTCCCGCGACACTGACCCGGCGCCTGCACCGCGGCAAGCGCGACTCAGGAGCGAAGCGCGTCGACCGAGAGCTTGACCACCAGCGCGGCCACCACGCACAGCACCACCCACCTGACGATGCGCTCGCCGCCCCTCACGGTGAGGTGCGCCCCGATCCAGCCACCCAGCAGCTGACCCGCAGCCATGGGCAGCGCGGTGTGCCACACCACCGTCCCGCGAGCGGCGAAGAGCAGCGCGGCTGCCAGGTTGCTCGCGAAGTTGATGACCTTCGCCTCCGCCGAGGCCTGCCGGAGCGGAAGGCCAATGAGGCCGGCCAGGCCCACGATGAGCAGCGTCCCGGTCCCCGGGCCGAAGAAGCCGTCGTAGGCGCCGACTCCGAGGGCGAGGGCCGCGGCCGGAGCCACCGCCGGGCTCGGCTCCCGGCCGCCGGGCACTCCCGGACGGAGCACCACGAACACCGCCGCGGCCACCAGCAGCACCAGCACCACCGGCCGGAGCAGCTCGGGGCGCACC
This sequence comes from uncultured delta proteobacterium, assembly GCA_963776345.1. Lineage (GTDB taxonomy): Bacteria > Myxococcota > Myxococcia > Myxococcales > Myxococcaceae > RPRB01. The sequence continues at coordinate 324,205 of CAVZMH010000015.1, forward strand.
CAGAGCACCAGACGCGCTCCCACCAGCGAACCGAGGAAGCCGAGCGGGAAGGTCCACCGCGCCCGGGCGAGCGGGACGAGGCCTGCCCGGGAGAAGCGAGCCAGGGCCGCGGCGGCCCCGAAGACCGACTGACCCTTGTTGGTCCCCAGCGCCAGGTGCGGCGGCAACCCCGCTGCGAGAAGCACCGGAAGGGTGACCAGCCCTCCCCCACCGCCGATGGCGTCGACCGTCCCCGCGATCAGGGCCACCAGCGCCAGGAGGCCGTCCGTTCCGCTAACGTCGCCCAGCAATGGCCACCCCCGTCTCCGACGACGTCCGCAAGGCACTGGGCAGCAAGGACCCGTATGCGCTGGCCACGTCGGCGAGCAAGGAACAGCTGGACGCGCTCCGCAGCGCCGTGGACCTGATCGAGGCGGACCGCAGGCGGCTCCAGTCCACCAACCGCTTCGCCGTCGCCGCGCAGGTTCTGGTGGGCTGGGTGGCCATCCTCGGGTTCCTGGTGAACGCCTACCAGAGCTGGAGCAACAAGCAGCAGGCGGAACACCAGTCCCAGGTCGACCAGGACCGGTGGGCCAAGGAGTTCGAGCGCGCCCGTCAGGCGGACAAGTACCGCGCCTTCTTCGAGACCACCGTGCTGGCCACCGACGCCGCCAATGCCGACAAGCGGCTCGTCGGGTACGCGCTGCTCCAGGAGTTCGTGAGCGACAACGAGTACACCAACAAGGCCATGCTGATGCTCGAGGAGTCGCTGGCCCAGGAGCTCCGGAGCAACACCGGCCAGGGGATCGACGAGGCGCACCGGAACGCGGTGGTGGCGATCGTGACCGCCCTCTCGGAGACGAAGGACTGCGGCGCGCTCGCCCGCGCGGCCCGGAGCATCGACCGGTTGGCGCAGCGACACAGCCGGTACGGCGACCTTGAGGAGACCGGCGAGGTCTTCGGGGTCTACGTGCGTCGGCTGGTCGGCCAGGCCGCGGAAGTGTGCAAGACGATGGCGGACTTCCGGGCCGTGCGCCGGCCCCTCAGGGACACGCTGGTCAAGGCCCCGCTGATCGTCGGACTCAAATTCCCGACGACGTCCGAGGCCGCGAACACCCGCATTGCCGAGATCCTTCGCGACCGGTGCCTGGCGGACGTCGCGGTGAGCGGTGCGACCGACTGCCCGGAGATCTTCGCCGGGTACGCCGCGCTCTGCGATCAGCCGGAGGTCCCTCCGAAGGAAGTCGCTGGCGCCGCCCCGGTGAAGGGCAAGGCCGACGCGGGGACCGCCCAGCAGGTGCGCGCCGACGCCGCCCAGGACCTGGCGACGATCAAGGCGCGGCTCGAGGCCAACCGCCAGGCCGACTCGGGCGGCTGCGCGATCATGAAGGAGGTCGCGGCACGCTACCCGCCACCCGCCGCGGGTCCGTCAGGCTCCGCGAAGTGACGCCCGGGCGTTGAGCGGACCCACACCATCGTGTCCCGCGTGCGACCGCGGCGCGCTTGAGCCCGGGCACCGGGTTCGCCGAGGCTGGAGCCCTCGATGTCCCCCCCGCCGCCGCAGCTCGAGCTCTTCGCCCCCGCTCCAGGGGTCGCCGCCGAGCCCGAGCGTCCTCCCGAGCCGCCGGCGCCCGCCCCCGTCTCCGAGGAGCTGCGCGAGCTCGGAGCGCGGCTGCCGCGGGACGTCCGCCTCGGGACCAGCTCCTGGTCGTTCCCCGGGTGGACCGGCCTGGTCTACGCCCGCGAGGCCTCCGGGGAGCTCCTCGCGCGCGAGGGGCTCCCGGCCTACGCGCGGCATCCGCTCTTCCGGACCGTGGGCGTCGACCGGACCTTCTACGGACCGCGTCCCCGTCGAGACCTTCCAGGCGTGGGCGCAGTCCGTCCCGGACGACTTCCGGTTCCTGGTGAAGGCGCACGAGGCGCTCACCCTTCCTCGCTTCCCGCTCCACGAGCGCTACGGCACCCGGCGCGGCGAGGAGAACCCGACCTTCCTCGACCCGGCGTACGCGCGCGACGCCGTCGTCGCTTCGTTCGTGGAGGGGCTGGGCGCGAAGGCGGGCCCGCTGGTCTTCCAGTTCCCACCGCAGGACGTCCAGGCGCTCGGGGGCCCCTCGGCGTTCGCCGACCGGCTGCACGCCTTCCTCGCCGCGCTGCCGCCGGGTCCGCTCTACGCGGTCGAGCTCCGGAACCGGGAGCTGGTCACCACTGACGTGGCCGACGTGCTGGAGGACGTGGGCGCCATCCCGGTCCTCTCGGTGTGGGGGCACCTGCCGCCACTCCCGCAGCAGGCGTGGCGGCTCCGGGCGCGGGCGGCGAGCGCGCTGGTGGTGCGGTGGATGCTCCCGCCCGACCTCGGCTACGAGGAGGCCCGCGAGCTCTACGCGCCGTTCGACCGGCTGGTGAACGAGAACCCCGCCGTCCGCGGCGACATCGCCGTGCTCGTGGTCGAGGCGCTGGCCGAGGGCCGCCCGGTCTACGTCACCGTCAACAACAAGGCCGAGGGCAGCGCGCCGGTGAGCGTCGAGCGCCTCGCGGCGGCGGTGGTGGCCCGGCTCAGTCCTCCGCCCTCTCCGGGAAGCGCCGGCCGAACATGACCCAGGCCACCATGCTGAACACCGGCTCGCCCGCGCCGTTCACCAGGACGTAGGCGAGCTTCACGCTCCCGCGGTCCGGCTTGCTCCGGGACGGACGCGCCTCGAGGACCTCCACGGTGAGGGTGAGCGGATCGTCCGGACGGACCGGCTTGAGCCAGCGGAGCTCCTCCAGCCCGGGCGAGCCCATGCTGGTGCTGCCCTCGAGCAAACCGTCCACCGCGATGCGCATGGAGAGGCAGGCCGTGTGCCAGCCGCTCGCGACGAGCCCCCCGAAGTGAGTCTTGCGGGCAGCCTCCTCGTCGAGGTGGAACGGCTGCGGATCCCACTCCCTGGCGAAGCGGACGATGTCCTCGCGGCTCAACATGCGCGGGGGGAAGCTCAGACGCCGTCCCGGCACGAGATCCTCGTAGGCCAGTCCACGATCCGCTCCCTCGCTCATCGACGTGCTCCTTGGTGTGTGCGCGGCCCTCGTCTAGCGTGCCGGGCCGTTCCGCGCCTGCTTCCCGGGAGGAAACGTCTCCATGTCGTCGCCGCATCGTCCCATGCTCGGCATCGTCGGTGGCACCGGAATGGCGGAGGCGCTGGGCTCGCTGGGGAGCGGCGAGCAGCACCGGGTGGACACGCCGTTCGGGCCTCCCTCGTCGCCCATCACCGTGGTGGAGCTCGGGGGCGCGCCCGTCGCCCTGCTCCCGCGCCACGGCGAGGGGCACCGCTTTCCGCCGGGCCACGTTCCGTACCGGGCGAACGTCTTCGCGCTCAAGGCGGTGGGGGTCACCCACGTCCTGGCGACCTCCGCGGTGGGGTCGCTGCGCGAGGAGATCCGCCCCGGCGAGCTGGTCGTCCCGGACCAGGTCATCGACCGCACCTTCCGCCGGGAGCCGACCTTCTTCGACGAGCTCGCCGTGCACGTGGAGTTCGCCCAGCCGTTCTGCGCGTCGCTGCGAAAGGTCCTGCTCGGCGCGAGGTCGGAGGTCCGGGTGCACGACGGCGGCACCTACGTGTGCATGGAGGGGCCGCAGTTCTCGACCCGGGCAGAGAGCGACCTGCATCGCTCCTGGGGCGCGCACCTCATCGGCATGACCCTGATGCCCGAGGCCAAGCTCGCCCGCGAGGCCGAGCTCTGCTACGCGGCGGTGAACCTGGTCACCGACCACGACTGCTGGCGCCCCCACCCGGCGGACCTGGGGGCGCAGGAGCTGCTCGAGGAGATCATCGGGAACATCCGGACCACCACCGCCGCCGCGCTGGGCCTCATCCGATCGGCGCTGCCGGCCGTCCAGTCCCTGGCGGCAAGCGGGTGCGGCTGCCAGGAGTCGCTGGAGCGGGCGATCTTCACCGCCGGCACGCAGATCCACGAGGGGACCCGCCAGCGGCTGGACCTGCTCCTCCGGCGGGCGCTCCGCAGCCGCTGAGCCTCATCGACCCGGCGCAGCGGCGCCGGTCCGCAGGCGTCCCCCTGGTTCGGGGGGCTGAGCCTCATCGACCCGGCGCAGCGGCGCCGGTCCGCAGGCGGCCCCCTCACTCGTGCCGGAGGGCCTCGACCGGGTCGAGCTGGGCGGCGCGGGCGGCGGGCCAGATCCCGAAGACCAGTCCGACCGCCGCCGCGAAGCCGATCCCGCCGGCGATGGTGGCCGGCTGCACTGCGGCGGCGAGCGGCGTGGCCATCGAGACCACCTTCGCCAGCCCGAGGCCGAGGAGCGTGCCCAGCGTCCCGCCGATGGCCGACACCCCGGCCGCCTCGAGGAGGAACTGCACCACGATGGTGCGCCGGCGAGCCCCGAGCGCGCGCCGGACGCCGATCTCGCGCGTTCGCTCCCGGACCGACACCAGCATCACGTTCATGATGCCGATGCCTCCCACGAGGAGCGTGATCAGGCCCACGCCGAGCGCCACGCCGTACAGCGCGCCGGTGAGCTCGGCGTAGGTGTTGGCCAGCTGCTCGGGGCGGTTGATGCTGAAGTCGCTCTCCTTCTCCGGGGCGATGCTCCGCGCGCGGCGGAGCGCGATCTCCACCGCATCCTGCGTCTGGAGGACGTCCGTCCCGGGCGCGGCAGCAATGCCGATGGTGAGCTGCCGCTTGCTCCCGAACGCGCTGAGGAACGTCTTCAGCGGAACCTGCACCGCCAGGTCCTGGTTCTGCCCCAGCAGCTTCCCCTTCCGCGCGAGCACGCCGATGACGCGGAAGGGGCGGCTGCCGATCCGGATGCTCTGGCCGATGGGATTGGAGGTGGGGAAGAGCCCGTCCGCCACGTCCGCGCCCAGCACGGTGACCGAGCTCGAGTTGTCATTCTCCGGCCCGCTGAGGAACCGGCCCGAGGTGACCTCCCAGCCGGCGACCGCAGGGAAGTCGGCGGTGGTGCCCTGCACCCGGACGTTGGCCAGGACGAGATTGGAGAACTTCACCTCGTCAGTCTTGAAGGTCATCGGGGCGACGGCCGCGACCTCCGGTAGCTCCCGGAGCTGCTCGGCCAGCGGCGGCGTGAGCTCGCGCCGGTTGCGGTACTTGAAGAAGTCCCCGCGGATGATCCAAGGGAACTTGGTGACGTACATCGAGTTCGCGCCCAGGCTCGACAGCTGCTGAGCGAAGGACACGTTCAGCCCCTGGATGATGCCCACGATCGCCAGCAGGGTGCAGACGCCGATCCCGATGCCGACGGTGGTCAGCAGCGTCCGCAGGCGATTTGCCCGGAGCGCGAGGACGGCGATCTTCCCGCCCTCCACCACGTCGATGCGCATCCCCATGCCGGTCGATGGTCCTCCGCTGACGAGCATGACGCCGCTCGGGCCGGTCGATTGCCTCTCCGGGCGCCGCTGGCCGCCTGCTCCGGCCTGCTGGCTGCAGGCCCAGCCCGCGGCCGGCACTAGCCAGGACCCTGCATCCGGCTCCGGGTGGCAGCCCGGGTCTCCTCCATCTCCTCGAGGCTCCGGGGCCAGTCCTCCTTGAGAAGCCGGGAGAGCGACCGGTCCGCCAGGAGACGCCCCCCGGTCTGGCAGGTGGCACAGTAGTTGGTCTCGTTGTCGGCGTGGACGATGCGCTGGACCGGCGAGCCGCAGTCCGGGCACGGTTTCCGGTACCGGCCGTGCACCGCCATGCCCTCGCGGAAGGCGGTCACCTTCTCCGGGAACCCGCTCCCCGCCTCCTCGCGCAGCCGGTCGGTCCAGCTCCGGAGCACGCTGCGGGTCGCCTCGTACAGGTGGCTGACCTGGTCGTCGTCGAGGCGCTGCGACAGCGCGACGGGGGACAGGCGCGCGGCGTGGAGGATCTCGTCCGAGTAGGCGTTGCCGATGCCGCTGAACAGCCGCGGGTCGGTGAGCGCGCGCTTGAGGGTGTGGTTCTCGCGGCGGAGCGCGGCGCCGAACTGCTCGAGGCTCGACTCCATCGGGTCGATGCCCCCGCGATCCAGCGCCCGGACCGCGTCCTCGCCTCGAAGGAGCCACAGCTGGGCTCGCTTCTTCGGGCTGGCCTCGGTGAGGACCAGCGTCCCGGCCGGGAAGTCGAAGGCGGCGAGGCCGACGCGGCCCGGCACCGGCGCGCCGCGCGGCCTCCAGTGCAGCCGTCCGGCGACCATGAGGTGGAGCACCAGGAACAGCCCGTCCTCCAGCACGAACACCAGACGCTTGCCCTGCCGGCGGAGCGCGGTCACCCGCTTGCCGAAGGCCTCCCGGAGCGGCGGCTCCGCGGTGCGGACGAGGGCCGGACCGCGCACCCGCACGCCCTCCAGCGGCTGACCGAGCACCCGCGGCGCGAGCGCTTCGAGGTAGACGGTGACGTCCGGGTACTCGGGCACGTGGGTGAACCTCGCGGATCAGCGGCCCCCGACCATGCGCTGCACCACTGTCGGTGGGCCGACGATCTGCACGATCGTCGGTCTTGCGGCACTCTGCGGCGGCCGCGGGCACCTCCTCCGCCGTCAGCGCGGCGAGGGTAGCCGGATAGCGCTCCAGCGTGTCGTCCGGGAGGCCCGAAAGCCGCACGTCCGCGAGCTCCCGGCTCAGCCCGAAGGCGCGGCCATAGCGAAAGGCGGAGGTGACTCCCTCCCTCCACCGGTACCGGTTCAGGTCGTCTGGCGAGAGCGGCTCCTTCCCCAGAGCATCGACGTCGCGTCTCATCAGAGCAGCGACCCGGGCCAGCCCACGCTCCCCGTCGACGCGAGCACCAGGATCACCGCGCTGCTCCGCCTCATGTGTCTCCCCCTCCGGCGCATCGACCCCCGCGCCGTCGACGCGCAGCTTAGGAGACCTTCTTCGCGGTCGGAAAGAAGCTCGGCAGCGACTCCCCGAGGAACGTCTTCAGCGCCCGCGCCGCGGCGTTCAGGTAGCTCTCGCCCCGGTGGAGCAGCGCCACCTGGCGCCGCACCCCGCCCTGCCCCACCTCCACCACCTCGAAGCCGCGGCCGGTGCGCTCGCGGGCCATGATCGACGGCAGGAGCGCGATGCCCAGCCCGCGCTCCACCATCCGCCGCATCGCCTCGGGGTTGTCCGTCTCCAGCACCACGTTCAGCGGCTCCCCCGCCGCCTCCGCCGCGGCCTCGAGCGCCCGCGTCCCGGCCACGGCGGGCATCACCACCAGCGGGAGCTGGAGCACGTCCCGCAGCGCCACCGGTTTCCTCGCCTCGGCCAGCGCGTGGCCGCGCGGGACCGCGAGCACGAAGTCCTCGCTCCACAGCTTCTGCTGGACGAGGTCCACCCGCCTGACCGGAAGCGTGAGCACCGCCAGGTCCAGCTCGCCCTTCGCCACCCGGTCCTCGAGCCCCTCCGACGTCTGCTCCACCAGCCGCAGCCGCACGTCCGGGTAGAGCTTGTGGAAGCGCGGGAGCAGCTCCGGGAGGAGGTACGCCCCCACCGTGGGCAACGTCCCCAGGGCGACCAGGCCGCTCGCCTTGCCGGCGAGCGCGGTCAGCTCGCTCGCCCCCCGCTGGAGCGCATCCAGCGCCCGCTGGGCATGGACCAGGTAGCGCTCGCCGGCGCTGGTCAGCACCACGCCCCGCGGCGTCCGCACCATGAGCCGTGTTCCCAGCTCCCGCTCCAGCGACTGTACCTGCCGGCTCAGTCCCGACTGTGACATCCCCAGCCTGCGGGCCGCGCTCACGAAGCGCTTCTCCTGCGCCAGGGTCAGGAACGCGCTGAGCTGGTCGGTCGTCACGTGCGCTCCAAGGGTCACCTCGGGGAACAGCCCTCGCCAGGCGCAAGAACAGTATGCGTGTGATGCGCCTCCTGCATGGGATTTTCGAGATTAAGTCCAATCGAGCATGGAGACCCCGAGCACCCACATCGCCTGGCAGGCGGCGGCCCCCGGCCCCGAGCGGCGCCGCGCCACCGCCGCGGTCCTGCTCGCGCTGGTGGTGGCGGCCTTCGAGACGACGGTGGTCACCACCGCGATGCCCACGCTCACCGCGGAGCTCAACGGGCGCGCGCTCTACGCCTGGGTGTTCACCGGGTTCCTGCTGGCGAGCACCCTCGGGGTGCTCCTCGGAGGCCGCCTCTCGGACCGGCTGGGCCGCCGGGCGACCTTCGTCGCCGGGATGGGGCTGTTCCTGCTCGGGTCGGTGCTCTGCGGCTTCTCCACCAGCGTGCCGATGCTGGTCGGCTTCCGCATCCTCCAGGGGCTGGGCGCCGGGGCCGTGCAGCCGACGACCCTCACCATCAGCTCCGACCTGTACACGCTCGAGGAGCGCGTCACCATCCAGAGCGTCTTCACCGGCGCCTGGGGCCTGGCCTCGGTCGTCGGCCCGGTCGTGGGTGGGCTCCTGGTGGAGCACCTCGGGTGGCGGTCGGTGTTCTGGGTGAACGTCCCGGTGGGGCTCCTCGCCGTGGTGATGCTCCGGCGCTCCTACCGCGATCCACCGCGCCGCGAGGGCAGCCGGCTCGAGCTCGGCGGTCCGGCGCTGGGCGCGCTCTCCATGGCGCTGCTCCTCCTGGCCCTCGAGCCCGCGGCCCTCCCCGTCGCCGCGCGCGCGGCCGTCGTGCTCGCCGCGGCGGCGGCTGCGTGGGCCTTCGTCCGCCAGCAGCGCCGGAGCGCCGACCCGCTGGCGCCCCCGGCGACCCTCCGCGACCCGACGGTGCGCGCGGGGCTCCTGGGGGGCCTGGCCTCGGGCGGCGTGCTCTACACGCTCAGCGCCTACGTGCCGCTGTGGATGATCTCGCACCGCGGGCACTCGGCCGTCGGCGCCGGCGTGGCGCTGGTCCCGCTCCTCACCGGCTGGGCGCTGGGCAGCTCCTTCGGGGTGAGGCTCCTGCTCCGGGGCGGGCTCCGGGCCTCGGCGGGTCTGGGCTTCCTGCTCGCCGGGACGGGCGCGGCGCTCTTCGGACTGGCGCTCGGCCACGGCGCGGCGGACGGCTGGCTCTACGTGGCGCTCGGGCTCCTGGGCATCGGCCTCGGTCCGGCGGCGAGCACCTGCATCATCGCGCCGCAGGCCCGGGTGCGCTGGGAACAGCGCGGGGCGATCACCAGCGCCGTCTACGCCTGCCGGATGCTCGGGGGCAGCCTGGCCATCGCGGTGGTGAACCTCCTCGGCGGCTCCGAGCCCCGTCAGGTCTTGCTGGTGGTGGGAATCGCCGCCGCCGGCGCGCTGGCCATCGCGCGGCTCGCTCCGGGCGCGCGGACCGGCGGACGGGCAGCGCTCGCCGCGCCCGTCCTCGAGTGACCGTCCCTCAGGGCCGCTCGAGCCACGCCCCGCGCAGGAGCACTCCCCGCGGGTGACGGAGCACGCCCACGCCCTGCCGCGGGTCCCCGGGCACGAGTACCAGGTCCGCGCGGGAGCCGGGAGCCACCGTGCCGATCTCCCTCACCCTGCCCAGGAACTCGGCGGCGGACGAGGTGGCCGCCTGCAGCGCCTCGAGCGGGCTGAGGCCGGAGGCCACGAGCTCCTCCAGCTCGTCGTGCAGCGACGTCCCGGCCTCCGTGGCGCCGATGCCCGAGTCGGTTCCGGCGAGGAGCCGGGCGCCCGCGGAATGGAGCGCTCCCACCAGCAGGCGGCGGCGGTGGCTCGCCTCGGCTGCGGCCGGACCCGCGCCCATCAGCACCTTCACCACCGTCATCGTCGGGCAGTTCCAGGTGCCTGCGCGCGCGGTCGCCTGCGCCAGCACGGGCATCTCGGCGAGGACCACCGAGGCCCAACGCTCCGCGGGCGTTTCACCCAGCCCGTCGAGCGCGAGGTCGTACCCCGTGAGGTGCTCGATGGAGAGCATTCGCCGATCCAGGGCGCGCTGGAGCGGAACCGCGAACGGCACGTGCCCGAGGAGGCGGATCCCGCGGGCATCCGCGGCGTCGGCCAGCGCCTCGAACACCGGCGCGTCGAGGTGCGAGTAGACCTTCACCCATCGCCAGCCCTCGCCGGCGAGCCGGGCGACCAGCGCGTCTGCCTGGGCCGGATCGGTGATCAGCTGGGTGTACGGCCAGGGCGAGCCGGGGCCGTCGACACCGGGCGACGCGGATTCGACGGTCGGCGCCACCGTGCCGTCCCGGACCAGCGCGGCGGCCGCCTCGAGCAGACCTGGCGCCCCCCACATGTTGCGCACGGTGGTGATGCCCTCGTCGACGTAGCGGGCGAGCTCGGCGGAGCGGGCGTGCACGTGGGAATCGACGAGCCCGGGGACCAGCGTCCCCCCGGCGACGTCGACCGACGCGGCCCCCGGGGGAACCGCGACCGTCCCGTCCGCACCCACCGCCACGATCCGGTCTCCCGAGACGAGCACCGTCCGGCCGGCCTGGAGCACCCCGGTCTCCGGCTCCAGCACCGCGGCGTGGACGAAGGCGATGCTGCCCGGCGGGAGGACCGTCCGGAGCGGAGGGACCCCACTCGTGCCGCCCGATCCGCCGTCGCCCGCCCCGGGTCCGGCGGGGGACCGGGATCCGGAACAGCCGGCGAGCGTGAGGAGCACCAGCACCGACCGGAGCGAGCGGGCCATCGGGGCGCGATTCTCCACCGGCGAGGGCCCGGTCCGCACTGGTGTCTTTGCACCCGTTGTGAAGGACTGGCGCCGCATGGACCCGCTCGTCCTCGAGAAGGCCTCCGTCCTCTGCTACCGGCTGTACGACGTGGCGGACGAGATCGACCTGGGCGTCGCCGAGTCGCTCCTGGCCCGTGACGCGCGACGGCTCCGGCTGAGCCGCTCCGGGGCGGAGTTCCTGCTCCTCCCCAACCCCCCGCTGGTGGTCCGCCTGGGACGGCACTGGCTCGCGCTGCCCGGGGGCCGGGTGGAGGTGGAGGCCCGGGCCCGGCTGTTCGACTTCGGAGCCGCGTCCATCGTGCTCGGCGTCCCGGTCGCGCCGGGGACGGCGCTGGAGGCGCTGACCCCCACCGCCGACCGGCTCTACGACGGCCCGGAGGTGGATGCGCTCGCGCGGGAGCTGGTGGACGGGCTGCTGCGCGCGGTGGCCCCGGCGCTGGGAAATCCCCACTTCTGGAGCCAGGCCGAGAGCTACGCCGTGGTCTTCGTCGAGGCGGTCCGGGGCGCCCCTTCCGCCGACGAGGTGCTGGAGGGAACGGACCTCGCCCGGCTCCTCCTCGGCGAGACGTCGGTCCCGGAGCTTTCGGAGGGTGAACGAGCCGACGTGACCCATCGGCACTTCAGCTACGGGGTGAACGACCTGGTGGTCATCGACTGGAACGCGGCCTTCGTCTACGAGCCATCCGGCTCGGAGGACATCCCGGACATTCTGGAGATCGCCAACGCCCAGCTGCTCGAGCTCCGCTACTACGACGAGGTGCTGGATCAGCGCCTGGCCCGGGTGAACGAGACCCTGAAGCGGAAGCGAGGAAAGCTCGGCTCCTTCTTTCGCAGCCCCTACCCCGCCCTGGCCCGGCGGGTCCAGGTGACGCTGCTGGAGATGAACGAGTTCATCGAGCGGATCGAGAACTCCTTGAAGATCATCGGCGACTTCTACCTGGCCAAGGTCTACGAGGCGGCGGTGGAGCGTCTGCGCATCCCGGCGTGGAAGGCCTCGGTCACCCGGAAGCAGCAGATGCTGGGCCAGGTGTACGGCTGGCTCAAGGGCGAGGTGGACACCGCGCGCTCGCTCACCCTCGAGCTGATGGTGGTGCTGCTGATCGTCCTCGAGCTCCTGGTCGCGGCGAGCTCGATCTTCCGTCACTGAGGGGCTTCCCCCGGGGGCGCTCGGGGCCTGCGCCCGCGGGATCAGACGCCGCCGTCGACCACCTGGGGCGTCTCGCAGGCGACCACCCCCGCATCGCCCGGAGGGCAGACCGGACAGCTCGCGCCGGGGAGCCACCGCTCGGGGTCGGTGCCGAACATCCCCGGGGTGGCCTGGAGCGCGCCAGGCAGATCGGGATCCGAGATGAATCGCGGCGCGCCGGGAGACTGCGTCGCCACCAGCGCGTCCCCGTCGCTCACCCACTCCTGGTAGACGGTGAAGCTCTGGTCGCAGCCGAGGTCGAGCAGCTCGAGGACGTTGGGGTCGGTGAAGCGGAGGTTCTCGATGCGCCCGGCGTGTTCGAGATGGAACCAGCCGTCGAACCCCGAGGGGACCGAGCTCCCCCAGAGGCGGCAGGACGCCAGCATGCCGAGGGCCAGCAGGGGCATGAGCCGTCTCATCCTCCGGGAACCTCCCGCGGCGTGCGCGACGGCAGATGGTCGTCCGTCCGCTCGTGCCGCACCCGCTCCCGCCACATCAGCCAGCCCGGGAGCGCCACCATCGCGGCCACCAGGCAGGACACCTCGCCGAGCACCGCGATGAGGCCCAGCGAGCGCACCGCCTGGTTCACCGAGCCGAGCAGCGCCAGGTACCCCAGGGTGGTGGTCAGGCTGTTGAGCACCACCGCGCCACCGGTGGAGCGCATGGCGGGAATGACGCCGCCTCCGTTGAGCACCCGCTGCATCACGTTGACCGCGTAGTCCACCCCGATGCCGAAGGTGATGGGCAGGGCCACGAAGTTGAAGAAGTTGATCTTGATGCGTCCGAGGAAGAGCAGAAGCATCAGCCACAGGAGCCCCACCGCGAGCGAGCCCACCACCTCGAGCGCCGCCCTTCCCCGCCCGAAGGCGAGGAAGACGGTGAGGATGGTCAGCGACAGGGAGACCGCGGCCGCCTTGGGGATGTCGTTGAGGACCGCGTCCAGGATGTCCGCGAAGATGACCGCCCTGCCGGACCCGCGGATGACGTCCCCGTTGGGCAGCTTGGTCAGCCGGAAGCTGTCCGCAAAGCGCAGGAGGTAGTGCAGGTCGTTGTCGTCCTTGCCGTTGGTCGGGGTGATGAAGACCAGCCGTCCGCGCGTGCCGTCCACCTCCGAGAAGGGACGGGCCAGGTCCTCGGGCAGGTCGGCCAGGGTGTAAGGCTTGAGGTTCTCCGGAGGGATCAGCTCCTTCATCTCCGCCCAGTCGGCGTCGGAGATGCCGCCCTGGCGGCGGGCCTTGAGAAGCTTCTTCCGGACCTCCTCGAGGATCGGAATCTTCGCCGCCTGGTCCGGGGGGACGAAGTCCTGGAGGGTGTGGACGCCCTCGAACGGCTTGAGCTCCGGGGGCACCGCGTCCCGCCGCTGCTCCAGCGCCCTCACCAGATCGGGCACCTCGTCGGCCGAGTTGGCGAGCACCACCATTCCGCTCTCGGTGTTGTTGCCCAGCACGTCGGCGGCGCGCGCCGCGACCCGGTACAGCGCCTTCCCGCCGCCCAGGTCGTTCTGCATGTGCCGCATGTCGTAGTCGATGGGGTCCGCGCGGAGCCAGAGGGCGAACGCCACCGCCCCGGCCACGGCGAGCACCAGCGAGCCCACGGCCATGGCCCTGGGCGCCCTGGAGACCAGGAACACGAAGGGCCGCTCGTACGCCGACGGCCGCTGCCGCCAGCGATGGAACCAGTTGTGCGACTTCCCGGGGCCGTGGATGGGCCAGCGGCGGTCCTGGAGGACCAGCACCGCCGGGGCGAGGAGGTACGTCGCCAGCCAGCAGAGCAGCATCCCCGAGGTGCCGATGAAGGCGAAGTGCTTGAAGCCGTGGAACTGGGTGACCGCGAGGCTCCCGTAGGCCGCGGCGGCCGCCAGCGCGGCAGTGAGGGTCCCGACCCAGGTTGCGAGATGCGCCTGCTTGATGGCCGTCTCGAGGTCCTGGCCGCGGCGGCGCTCCTCGAGGAACCGCGCCACGTAGAGGATGCCGAAGTTGATGCCGTTCCCGGCGATGATTGACACCAGGAAGCCGGTGATGACGTTGAGGTGGCCGATCGCCAGCCGGGTGAGGCCGAAGGTGAAGGTGAGCCCGGCGAGCATCGTCACCGTCATCGGCACCAGCACCCGGAAGCGGCGGTAGTAGATGAAGATGACGCCCAGGATGAGCGCGACGCCGGTCACGCCCACGCTCACCAGGTCGTCGAGCACCGCGCCGTACTCGTACAGCCCGGTGACCAGGTCGCCGGCGTAGCCGATCTTGATGCCGCGGGACTCGGCGTCGGGGAGGGTCTGCTGGACGACCTCCTTCACCTTCGTGAGCGCCTCGCGCGAGCGCTCCAGCTCGCCGGTGGTGACGCCGGTCCGGACCAGCACCACCAGCGACTTGCCGTCCTTGGACTGGAAGAACCCGTCCGGGTAGCGGTCCTTGGCGGCCTCGAGCGTGGCCGACTTCCCGCCGAGGAACTTCTCCTTGAGCTCGGCGAAGGTCGGCGCCTTCTGCTCTTCGTCGTCGTCCTCGAGGCCGAGCGACAGCGCCTTGCCGACCGCCTTCTTGCGCTGGGTGTCGAGCTCTTTGTTGAGCTTCTGGAGGTCCTGGACGCCGGCGAACAGGCCCGAGCGAGGGAGCAGGAAGTCCCGGGCGACCTGGACGCCGTCCTCGGCGCTGACCACCAGGGGCGGACCGATGGCCCGGAGCGGCTTGAGGAGCGAGCCGCCGATCGAGCGCAGCGTGTTCCGGTCAGCTCCTTCGAGGAGGACGAAGATGCTCGAGCTTCCGGCCGTGCGCTCGCTCAGTCGCTTGAGCTCCAGCACCGAGGGCTGGTCGTCCGGGAGCAGCTGGTCGAACCGCGTCCGCAGCTCGAGCCCGCGGGCGAGCCAGCCGCCGGTCACAGTCAGGGCCAGCCCGAGGAGCAGCACCTGCCAGGGCGCGCGCAGCTGCCAGGCCGCGAGCCGCAGCAGGAGCCGCTCGATGACGCTGTGCTGCTGGGGCAATGCGCGAGCTCCCCTCCCGCTGGGCACAACCGCCGGCGGAGGATGTCACGCCACCAGGCGCTCGGCCACAAAACGTGGCGGACCCCGGTTGACCAGCTCACTGGCTCGCGGGCGGCTCAGCTCAGCGACGTGGAGCGGTCCGGGGCGCCCGCAGCGGTGGCGCTCTGGACCCGGCGGAGCTTCTTCTTCTGGGCCAGCTCGCTGTCGTGCAGCCGCTTGATGCCGTCCCCGAGCGACTGCTCGATGTCCCGGATGCCCGTCACCAGCCGGACGAAGCCACCGACCTCCACCGAGGCGGCCTGGTCGCTGCCCCACATGGCGCGGTCCAGCGTGATGTGCCGCTCGATGTGCGTCGCCCCGATGGCCACCGCCGCCCAGGTCGGAGGCAGGCCGGTCTCGTGCCCGGAGTAGCCGATGGGGACCTCGGGCCAGCGCGCCTTCAGGGTATGGATGACCTTGAGGTTCAGCTGGTGCACCGGGCACGGGTAGGTGGACTCGGAGTGCGCGATGAGCAGCCGGTCGGTGCCGACCGCCGCCACCCCGCCCTCGATCTCGTCCCAGGTGGACATGCCGGTGGAGAGGATCAGCGGGCGGCCGGTGTCCTTCATCTTCCGGAGGAGCCCGTGGTCGGTGAGCGAGGCCGAGGCCGCCTTGTAGCCGGGCGGATCGAACTGCTCCATGAAGTCCACCGCCTCCTCGTCCCAGCAGCTGGCGAACCAGAGGATGCCCCGGTCGCGGCAGTGCCGGTCGATGGCCGCGTACTCCTCGACCCCGAACTCGAGCTTGTGCCGGTAGTCGATGTACGTCATCGGACCCCAGGGGGTCTCCCGCATGATGTTCCACTGATCGCGCGGAACGCAGATCTCCGGGGTGCGCTTCTGGAACTTGACCGCGTCCGCTCCGGCCAGCACCGCGCCATCGATCAGGCGGCGGGCGAGGTCGAGCGAACCGTTGTGGTTGATGCCGATCTCCGCGACGATGAAGACGGGATGGCCATCTCCCACGAACTGGTCTCCGATTCGGACCGTGGCCTGGTTCATGTACGAGGACTCCTTCTGGGGGATGGCGCTGCCGCTCGGTGGCCCAGGATCCACTCGGCGAAGTCTCGAAAGGCTCCGTGTCCGCCCGGGGCGGAGCAAACGTGAATAACTGCCCCCAGGACGCTCGGCAAGGCATCTGCCGGGGCGGCGGTCAAGCCCTGGGCGGTCAGGACGTCGAGGACCTCGAGATCATTCACGTCGTCCCCGATGAAGCCAACTTCGGCCAGGGTCAACCCTTCCTTCTGGCAGAGGGCGCGGACAGCCCCGAGCTTGTCCTTGACCCCGAGCAGGACGTGCCGGAGCCCCAGCTTCTCGGCCCGCCGCAGCACCGAGGGCGACTGCTCCCCGGTGACGATGCCGGTCTCCACCCCGGCGTTGCGGAGCCGCTCGACCCCCATCCCGTCACGGATGCTGAAGCGCTTCAGCTCCTCGCCCCGCTCCGAGTAGTACACCCCTGTATCGGTCAGCACCCCGTCGCTGTCGGTGAGCACCAGGCGGATCTGCGCCGCACGCCGGGCCAGGTCCCGGGCCGAGAGCGCGCCCTTCGGCACCTGGGCGCGCCGGGCCACGGGGCCACGGCGGGGAGCGGCGCGGGAACGACTCACCACGTGGTGAATCCTCCGTCCACCACCAGGGCGGCCCCGGTCATGTAGCGGGAAGCGTCGCTGGCGAGGAACACCACCGCCCCCCGGTAGTCGTCCGGCCGGGCCATGCGCCCGAGCGGGGTGCGCCGGGAATAGGCCTCGATGAACCACGCGTCCTGCCCCGCCTCCACCCCGCCCGGACAGAGCGCGTTCACCCGGACGCCCGCCCCGCCCCAGTAGGCCGCCAGGAACCGGGTGAAGGCCAGCACCGCGCCCTTGGTGGTGGGGTACGCAGCGGTCTTCCAGAAGGCCTGGGTACCGTCCGGCTTCCGGTAGAGCGACTGGTCCGGCGCGACCAGCCCGTAGGTGGACGAGACGTTGATGATGCTCCCCTGACCGGCCTTCGCCATCTCGGCGCCGAGCACCTGGGCGCAGAGGAAGGTGCCGGTGACGTTCACCTCGAGCGACCGGCGGAAGAGCGAGACTGGATAGCCCTCGAAGCGCGACTGCTCCGCGGCCTTCGCCGGGTCCTCGAACTTGTCGTTGATGGCCGCGTTGTTCACCAGGACGTCGATCCGTCCCGCGGCGGCGAGCACCTGGTCCCGGAGCGCCCGGACCGAGCTCTCGGAGGTGATGTCCGCACCGATGCCGAGCGCGCCGCGACCGAACTCCGCCGCCACCCGCGCGCAGGCCGCCCCGTCGATGTCGGTGAGCACCACCCGCGCCCCGGCGTCGGCCAGCGCGCGGCAGTGCTCGCGTCCGAGCAGACCGAGGGCTCCGGTGACCACCGCCACCTTGCCCTCCAGCGGGCGCTCGCCCGTCGTCGCCTTCGTCTCCATCCCGTTCAAGATGCTCACCCCGGCACGTCGTTGCTGCGCCGCGAGGGGACGGGCGCACCCGCCGCCCGCCGGCCGGACCGGCGTCCCTCTACCATGCTTTGGGACGAACGCCGACCTCCGGACGCCCGCGCGTGGCGAGCAGGAGGGCCCAGCCGATCGCGATCCAGAACACCTCCTTGAACCGCTTGAGGAGCACGAAGGCGGCGGCGTGGTTGGTGGCGTCGGGGATGCCGGCCCCGCGGAGCAGCGCCATGTAGCCCGCGTCCTGGACCCCGAGCCCTGCGGGGATGAAGAACGCCGCGCTCCGGGCGAACGAGACCACCGGCTCGAAGGCCAGCACCGCCGAGAACGAGAGCTCTACCCCGAGCAATCTCAGGAGAACCCAGCTCTCGGCCGCCTCGACGAACCAGCCGGCGAGGATCCACAGGAAGGCGACCACCAGACCCCGGGCATGCGACTGGAGCACCGCGCGCACGTGCTGGTCGGTGTCCACGAAGGCCACCTCGCGGGCGATCGTCCAGGCCTGCACCTTCACCAACGGCACGCGCCGGAGCAGCCCCCACAGGCGCTCGGCGACCTTCCCCGAGAGCAGCACCGCCACCATCCCCACCGAGACCAGGGTGGAGAGGATGCCGAGGCCGAAGAGCAGCGGCCGGAGCACGGACGGGTCGGCGAGCGATGCTCCGGCGACCGCGGCGGCGGTGAGGAGGTACACGCCCTGGCTGCCGATCTGCAGCGCCTTCTTGACCGCGAGGCTCGCCGAGCCCTCCGCGACCGCGACGCCGAAGCGCCGGCGGAGGAACCAGACCTTGAGTCCCTCGGCGAGCAGCGGACCGCCGGGGAAGCTCAGGTGCACCGCCTCGGTGGAGAGCCTGAGGCCCAGCAGCTGCCAGGTGGCGACCCGCGCCTCGAGGCCCCGGAGGATGGCGGCCCAGCCCGCGGTGTCCACCGTCACCGCCACGCCGTAGGGCACCACGGCGAGCCCCGCCAGCGGCCCCACCTCGGCGAGCAGACGCGCCACGGCCGCCACATCTGCCATCCAGAGCACCCGGACGAAGAGCCCCACAGAGACGAGGAGCACCAGCACGCGTGCCACGCGCTTCCAGGGCCTGGGCGGAGGCGGCGCCAGCGCCGCCGGGATGACCTCCTCCAGCACGCCGCCGGTCCCCTCCGCCGCCTCGGTCCCCGTCGTGGGCGGGCCGGCCTCGACGCTCACGCGGCCCACCGCGACACGCGGGCGAGGAGCCCCGGCGCGTCCACCTGACGGGCGAAGAGCTCGAAGGGCTCGCGCGGGATGCCCCGGTGCTCCAGCGCCGCGAGCGACGCATCCACCGGCGCGTCGGTCCGGAGCGTGGCCAGCGTCCGGTACAGGAGCGCGTCCTGCCGTCCTTCGGCCAGCGTCCGGGCCAGGGTGTCACGCGAGCGCACGGAGTCGGGCCAGGCGCGTGGGTCCGCGGGGATGGATTCGAGGTGCCCGAAGGCGGCGAGCACGGCGGCGGCGCCCTTCTCCCCGAAGCCGGGGAGCCCGGGGATGCCGTCCGCGGTGTCGCCGACCAGCGCCAGCCAATCCGGGATGCTCTCCGGCCCGATGCCGCGCAGAGCCCGGAGCGCGGGTTCGTCCACCACCTTGCTCCGCATCCGGTCCACCTGGACCACCCGGGTCCCGCGCAGGCACTGTCCGAGGTCCTTGTCCGGGGTCAGGATGCGCACCTGCTCCACCGCGGGCGCGAACCGGGCCGCGCCGGTGGCCAGCGCGTCGTCCGCCTCGAAGTCCCGCATCGACCAGACGGCGATGCCCAGAGCCCGGGTCGCCAGCTCGGCCAGGTCGAACTGCGCCAGGAGCTCCTCGGGCACACCCGCCTCGGTCTTGTAGCCGTCGAAGAGGTCGTTGCGGAACGAGCGAATGGGGTTGTCGTAGGCCACCGCCAGGTGGGTGGGCCGCTCGGTGGGGTCCGAGAGCAGCGCCAGGAGCGACGAGACCAGCCCCACGGTGGCCTTGAGGGGCGTGCCGTCGGGCGCCCGGTGAGGAGGCCGCCGGGAGAAGTGCGCCCGGAACAGCTCGTAGGTGCCGTCGACGAGGTGCAGCCGCATGTTCGCGCCGCACAGCGTACCGCTCGCGGAGGGCGAAGAAACCGACGATCGCCCAGCCGACCGGCGACACCGCGCGTGCAAGGGTTCGAGGAGGAGCGCACCGGCGTCCGCCCGCGGACGGCTGGACCGCGCTCGCCCTGTAGGCCGGGGCTTGGCCCCGCGGCACCGGCTCAGCCCTGGACCGCGCGCAGCGGCTGGCGCAGCAGCGGCTCGAGCACCGCGAGCTGCGCGTCCCGCACCGGCTCGCCGGGCTGGGGCCGGCGCCGCACGTACGTCCCGTCCGGCAGGAGGTCGCGGGCACGGGTGTTGTCGG
The DNA here is from genome assembly GCA_963776345.1 of uncultured delta proteobacterium. Classification (GTDB taxonomy): domain Bacteria; phylum Myxococcota; class Myxococcia; order Myxococcales; family Myxococcaceae; genus RPRB01. Next base: position 343,755 of record CAVZMH010000015.1, read on the forward strand.
CGAGCGAGGGCTCGATGACCTCGCGGTGGATCCGCGCCCGGAGCGCCCGGTCCTCCACCGGGAACATCAGCTCCACCCGGCGATAGAGGTTCCGGGGCATCCAGTCCGCCGAGGAGAGGAACAGCTCCTCCTGCTCGCCGGCGCCGAAGAGGAACACCCGGCAGTGCTCGAGAAAGCGGCCGACGATGCTGAACACCCGGATGTTGTCCGAGACGTCCTGCAACCCGGGGCGCAGGCAGCAGATGCCCCGGACGCAGAGATCGACCGGGACTCCGGCCTGGCTCGCGGCGTAGAGCGCATCGATGACCGAGAGGTCCACCAGCGCGTTCATCTTGGCGTAGATGCGCGCCGGCTTGCCCGCCCGCGCCGCCTCGGTCTGCTCGGAGATCTTCCGGAGCACCGTCTCGGCCAGCGTGACCGGCGCCACCGCCACCTTCCGGTAATGGGCGACCTTGGCGAACCCCGAGAGCGCGTTGAACACCTCGGAGACGTCCTCGCCGAGGACCTGGTCCGCGCTGAACATGCCGACGTCCGTGTATAGCCGCGAGGTGGTGACGTTGTAGTTCCCGGTGGAGAGGTGGACGTACCGGCGGATCTGCCCCTCCTCGCGGCGGATCACCAGGATGACCTTGGCGTGGGTCTTGAGGCCCACCGAGCCATAGAAGACGTGCACCCCCGCCCGCTCGAGTTGCCTGGCCCAGACGATGTTGTTCTGCTCGTCGAAGCGAGCCTTGAGCTCGATCGCCACTGCGACCTGCTTCCCGTTCTCGGCGGCGGCGATCAGGGCCTTCACGATCTCCGAGTTCGATCCCGTGCGGTACAGCGTCATCTTGATCGCCAGCACCGCCGGGTCCTCCGCCGCCCGGCGAAGGAAGTGGAGCACCGGCTGGAACGAGTCGTACGGATGGTGGAGCAGGATGTCGCCCTGCCCCACCACCGCGAACGGGTCCTCCGCCTCGGCCAGGGCGTGGTTGAGGTTCTGCACGAACGGGGTGTCGTGCAAGTCCGCGCGAGGCAGCATCGCCACCGACATCAGCGCCGAGGCCCCGAGGACGCGGGACTCCGCGTAGAGGTCGTCCTCCTCGATCTCCAGCTTGGAGAGCAGAAACTCGCGGATCCGCTGCGGCGTGTCGGGATGCACTTCGAGGCGCACCACCGCGCCGAACTTCCGGCGGCGGATCTCCCGGTCGATGGTGACCAGGAGGTCGTGGGCTTCCTCCTCCATGATCTCCAGATCCATGTCCCGGGTGATGCGGAACGGGTACACGCCGAGGATCTGCATCCCCGGGAAGAGCTGATCGAGGTTCGCCGCGATGAGCGCCTCGAGGGGAAGGAACTCGCCCGGTCGCGCGTCGTCGGCCGACGCGCTCAACCGCTCGAGCGGCACGAACCGGGGGAGGATCTCCGGGACCTTCACCCTGGCGAACCGGCGCTCGCCGGACTCGGGATCCGCGGCCTCCACTGCCAGCGACAGCGAGAGGTTGGAGATGAAGGGGAACGGGTGCCCGGGGTCCACCGCCAGCGGGGTGAGCACCGGGAAGACCGACTCGCGAAAGTAGGCCCTGGCCCGCTCCTGCGCGGCGTCGCCGAGGCTCTCCCAGTGGCGGATCCGGATGCCGTGCTCGGCGAGCCCGGGGAGCAGCTGCCCCTCGAGGAGGTCGGTCGCGTCCTTGAGGAGCCGCCGGACCACCTCGCGGATGCGCGCCAGCTGCTGCCGCGGGGTGAGCCCGTCGGGGCTGCGCTCCGCCTCCGCCTGCTCCAGCTGGTCGTGCAGGCCCGAGACCCGGATCATGAAGAACTCGTCCAGGTTGGAGAAGGTGATGGCCAGGAACTTGAGCCGCTCGAGCAGCGGCCAGTGCGGATCCGCCACCTCGTCGAGGACGCGCCGGTTGAACGCCAGCCACGACAGCTCGCGGTTCAGATAGAGCGACGGTTCCCTCGGCGTCGGGCGGGCGCCGGAGGTGCTTCGTTCGGGGTGGGTCATCCTCGGCCTGTCTTTACAATCGCACGACGGACCGCTTCCAGTAGGCTCGGAATTGGCATGCGGGGGCTTCGGGTCGCGACCTGCGTGGTGCTCGCCTGCGCGCATCAGATCCGTCCGCCGCCGCTGACCGGCTGGCGCGAGCTCCGGTCCCCGCACTTCCGGCTGCGGACCGATCTCCCCGAGGACTCCGCGCGGACCACCCTGAAGAAGCTGGAGACGCTTCGAGCGGCCCTCCAGTCGGCCTGGATGGCTCCCAGCGACACGCCCGACACGGCGGACGTGGTCGTGCTGGGGGACACGGCCGAGCTCCTCACCTTCACCGACTGGCTCGGGCTCTCCACCGTGAGCGGGAGGCGTCCGCTGCTGGTCACCGCCGCAGGCAACCCCTCGGCGTTCCAGGACGAGCTCCCGTACACCACCGTGCTCGCCCACGAGCTGACCCACGTGCTCGCCCGATGGCGCATGCCGTCCGTCGCGCCGTGGTTCGAGGAAGGTTGCGCCGAGCTACTCGGCACGATCCAGCTGCGCGATGGACGCCTGGCGCGCTTCGGGGAGCACGGCGTGCCACGGACCTCCTTGCCCGCCGGCTTCAGTGGAAGGTACTTCGCAGGCACCGTGCCCTCCGACATGTCGGGACGGACCCCGTCCGCGCCTCCGCAGAGCAACGTGAGCCTGGATCCCACCGGCTCGGACCAGGTGCTCTCGCTCGAGGAGCTCGAGCGCTTGCCCTGGCAGTTCCCGACCCCCGACGCGGCCCGCATCGCGTACCGCTCGGCCCGGCTCTGGGTTCAGGTGCTGCGATTCCGGGAGCTCGCGCGCGTCGTTGCTCTGGAGCGCGCGCTCCGTGAAGGGGCCCCGTGGCACACCGCCTGGGCGGACGCACGTCGAGGTCTCGACATCGCCGGGCTCCACGACGTGGTGCGACAATGGGTGGGCGGCGCGCCGCTGCCGTTCGAGGAGCACCCGTTCTCCCCCCCGGAAGTCCACGCGACGGAGCGGGCCATGGCTCCCTGGGAGGTTCGCCTGGTGCTCGCAGACCTCTGGACGCTCGGGGGCCCTCCCGAGCAGCGGTTCGAGCGCCTGTGGCGCGCCCGTGCGGAGCTGGAGTCCGCGGTCCGGGAGGCAACTGGCGAGGCGCTGCCCCGGGTGCGCCTCGCGGAGCTGGAGATGGACCCCGAGGCCCGCCTCGCGCTCGCCGAGGCGATTGCCCGCGCGCACCCGGACAGCCCGGACGCGGCGGTGTTCCTCGCCGGAGCGCTCCGCGATGACGGCCGGGAACTTCCCGGGCGAGCCCAGGCCATCGCCCGGGCCGTGGCGCTCGCGCCCGAGGACCCCGACGCGCTCACCGCAGAGGCGGTCGAGCAGGCGCGCGCCGGGAACCTGACGGCAGCCGTGCAGACCGCACGGCGGGCCGTGGCCCTCGCGCCCTGGAGTCCCACGGTGTTCCGGGTGAACGCAAACCTCCTCGCTGCCAGCGGCCGGTGCGAGGAGGCGCTGGAGGCCGCCCAGCGCGCGCTGAGCGTGCTTCCCCACCGCGCCCCACCGGAGCTCGTCGCGGCGGTCCACCGCGACCAGAGCCTCATCGGCAGCAGCTGCTCCCGGAAGACGACGCCGGTCCAGTAGCGTCACCCCCGCCTCGGATGCGCCCGCTCCTGCTCGCCGCCCTGCTCCTCCTCGGGTGCGCCCACGGGTCGCGCTCGCCGCCGCTCACCGGCTGGCGCGAGCTGCGCTCGAACCACTTCCGGCTCCAGACCGACCTGCCCGCGGCCGACGCCCGGACCACGATCGAGCGGCTGGAGACGCTCCGGGCCGCGCTGGAGACCGCCTGGTCCGAGCCCCAGGACACGCCAGGAAAGACGGAGGCCATCGTCCTGCGCGACGGTTCCGAGCTGAGGACGTTCACCGAGTGGACCGGGCTCGCGACCCTCACCCGGCGCGGGCCGCTGCTCGTCGTCTCCGGCAGCTCGGCCGTGTTCGGCGACGTGTCGCCCTACCTGGCGCTCCTCGCACACGAGGTGGCCCACGACCTCGGCCGGCGCCGGATGCCGGGAGCGCCCCGCTGGTTCGACGAGGGGCTCGCCTCGTACCTCGAGACGGCGGAGCTGGTCGACGCCGGCCGGGTGCGCCTGGGCGCAATCTCCAGGGAGGACCTGGAGCTCGCGCGGACCCGTCCTCTCCTTCCGCTGGACACGCTGGTCCAGGCCCGCTGGGAGACCGAGAGCCTGCCCCGGCTGCTGGAGATCTACCGCTCCGCGCGGCTCTGGGTTCACCTCCTCCGCGCCGAGGAGCCGGCCCGGATGCGGGCGCTGGAGGCCGCGCTGCGCCGTGGGACGCCCTGGCGCGTGGCCTGGGCCGAGGCGCGACGGGACCTGGACACCTCCCGGCTCGAGGACGCGCTCCGCCGCTGGCTCCACGCGGGCGACTTCCCCACCGAGTTGCACCGCTTCTCGGTCCCCGCCTCGGCGTCGAAGGAGCGGCCGCTCGCCCCGTGGGAGGTCCACCTCGCGCAGGCGGAGCTGTGGACGGCCGGGCGTTCCTCCACCGACGCCGAGGAGCGGGCGACCCGGGTGCGCGCCGAGCTCGAGGCGGCCGCGGGGGCTGCGCCGGACCAGCCCCTTCCCCGGGTCCTGCTCGCCGAGCTGGAGACCGATCCGGACCGGCGCCGCGAGCAGGCGGAGGCGCTGCGCCGGACCTATCCGCAGAGCCCCGAGGCGGCCGTCCTCCTCGCCCGGGTGCTCCGGGACGACGGCGGGCCGATCGAGGGCCGCCGGGCGGCGATGCTCGATGCGGTGGTGCTGGCACCCGACGACGTCGACGCCCTCACCGCGCACGCCATCGAGGAGGCCCGGGCCGGCGAGTACACCCGGGCATTCCAGAGCCTCCGCCGCGCGGAGGCGCTCGCCCCGTGGAATCCCACCGTGTTCTTCTCCCGCGCGACCATCCTCGCCTCGCTCGGCCAGTGCGAGGAGGCGACCGACGCCGCGCAGCGGGCGCTGGACGTGCTGCCCGACGCCGCGCCGGCGGTGGACGTCCAGGTGCTGGCCCGGGCGCGCGCACGCGTGCAGGCGAGCTGCCATCCGACCCACGGGCCCTGACCGGCCGGTGTAGAGTGCCGCCGGCTCCAACCATGCGTGCGCTCGCCGATACCGTCCGCTCCCTGCCCACGGGCGTGGCCTTGCTCGAGGATCCCGTCTGCAACCGGGGGACCGCGTTCACCTCGGACGAGCGCGCCCGGCTCGGCCTCGACGGGCTCCTGCCCCCGGTCGTCGAGACGCTGGAGCAGCAGTGCGCGCGGGCCTACGAGGCCTACCGGCGCAAGGCGGACGACCTGGAGCGGCACATCTACCTCCGGGCGCTCCAGGACACCAACGAGACGCTCTGCTACGCCGTGCTCCGCAAGCATCTCGCCGAGATGGTCCCGGTGGTCTACACCCCGGTCGTCGCCCAGGCGTGCGCGCAGTTCTCGCAGATCTACCGCCGTCCCCGCGGGCTCTTCCTCCCCTACCCCATGCGCGACGCGCTGGAGCTGCTGCTGGAGAACCGGCCGCGCCGCGAGGTGGACGTGGTGGTGGTGACCGACGGGGAGCGGGTCCTGGGCATCGGGGACCAGGGCGCCGGAGGGATGGGCATCTCCATCGGCAAGCTCCAGCTCTACACCCTCTTCGGCGGCGTCGAGCCGGCGCGCACCCTCCCGGTCCTGCTGGACGTGGGCACCAACAACGCCGCCCGGCTGGCCGAGCCGGACTACATCGGCTGGCGGCACGAGCGGGTGAAGGGCGACGCCTACTTCGACTTCGTGGACCGCTTCGTGGACGCGGTGCGCCGGGTGCTCCCGGGCGCGCTGCTGCAGTGGGAGGACTTCGCGCGCGACCACGCCGCCCCGCTGCTCGAGCGCTACCGGGACACGCTCTGCACCTTCAACGACGACATCCAGGGAACGGCCTCGGTGGTGGTGGCGGTCCTCACCGGAGCGCTCGGCGTCACGGGCGCGCGGTTCCGCGACCACCGCATCGTCATCGCCGGCGCGGGGAGCGCGGGGCTCGGCCTGGCGGCCTACCTCCTCCAGGCGATGCGCTCGGACGGGCTGTCCGCCGACGAGGCGCGCCGCCGGCTCCTCCTGGTCGACCGGCAGGGCCTCCTCCACGACCGCCTCGAGGACCTCACCCCGGGCCAGCGTCCGTACGCCCAGCCATTCGAGGCGGTGGCGAGCTTCCGGCGGAACGCGGCCGGGCACGTGCCGCTCGAGTCAGTGCTGGAATCGGCGGGGGCGACGGTCCTCATCGGCGTCTCGGCGCAGTGCGGGCTCTTCAGCGAGAGCGCGGTGCGCGCCATGGCCGCCAGGGTCGAGCGGCCCATCGTCCTGCCGCTGTCCAACCCGCTCGACCGCTGCGAGGCCGCGCCAGCCGACCTCCTGCGCTGGACCGAGGGCCGGGCGCTCATCGCCACCGGGAGCCCGTACGGACCCGTCACCTACGCCGGGGTCACCCGCCGCATCGCCCAGTGCAACAACGTCTACATCTTCCCCGGAGTGGGGCTGGGGGTCCTGAGCGTCGGGGCACGGCGGGTGACCGACGGGATGATGCTCGCCGCGGCCCGGGCGCTCGGCGCGCGGTCTCCAGCCCGGAAGGATCCGTCCGCTCCGCTGCTCCCCTCGCTGGACGAGCTGCTCGAGCTCACCCCGGACATCGCCTTCGCCGTCGCCCGGGAGGCGCAGGACTCGGGCATGGCGCCGGCCACCTCCGAGGACGCGGTCCGGGCGGCGATCGCCGCCCGCTTCTGGACCCCGACCTACCGTCCGCTCCTCTAGAGCCCACGCCCCGATTGTCGTAGGAGGGGCCCAGGGGAACGGGGAGGCCTGACGGATGGCGCACGGAACGACGGGAGAGAAGGCGGGCACGCTGGTGGAGGGCGGGAAGTTCCGGATCGAGACCGACTCGATGGGGCCGGTCCGCGTCCCGAGCGAGCGGCTGTGGGGCGCGCAGACCCAGCGCTCGCTGCACCACTTCTCCATCGGCGACGACCGGATGCCCCAGGCGGTGTACCGGGCCTACGGCATCGTGAAGAAGGCCGCCGCCCGGGTGAACGCCGAGCTGGGCCGGCTGCCGAAGGACAAGGCGGAGCTCATCGACCGCGCGACCGACGAGGTCATCGCCGGAAAGCACGCGCCCGAGTTCCCGCTGTTCGTCTGGCAGACCGGGTCGGGGACGCAGTCGAACATGAACGTCAACGAGGTCATCGCCAACCGGGCCATCCAGCTCGCCGGCGGCACGCTGGGAACGCAGACCCCGGTGCACCCCAACGACCACGTCAACATGTCGCAGTCCTCCAACGACACCTTCCCCGCGGCGATGCACGTGGCGGTGGTGCTGGAGCTGGCCGACCACCTCGTCCCCAGCATCGAGGCGCTGGTGAAGGTGCTCTGGGCCAGGGCCCGTGAATGGGTCGACGTGGTGAAGATCGGCCGGACCCACCTCCAGGACGCCACCCCGCTCACCGTGGGCCAGGAGTGGAGCGGCTACGCCACCCAGATGGAGGACGCGCTGAAGGAGGTCCGCCGGGCGATGGAGAGGCTCTACCCGCTCGCCGCCGGGGGCACCGCGGTGGGCACCGGCATCACCGCGCCGGCCGACTTCGGCGAGCGCATCGCCAAGGAGATCGCCCGGCTCACCGGCCATCCCTTCGTCACCGCCCGGAACAAGTTCGCCGCCATCGGCTCGCTGGACCCGATGGTGAGCGTGAGCAGCGCCCTGCGCGGCCTCGCGGTCCCGCTGATCAAGATCGCCAACGACGTGCGCTGGCTGGGCTGCGGGCCGCGGGCGGGCATCCACGAGCTGAACCTGCCGGCCAACGAGCCCGGCTCGTCGATCATGCCCGGCAAGGTGAACCCCACCCAGGAGGAGGCGGTGGTGATGGTGGGCATCCAGGTGATCGGCAACGACACCGCGGTGGGCTTCGCCGGCTCGCAGGGCAACTTCGAGCTCAACGCCATGCGGCCCATCATCCTCAAGAACGTGCTCCACTCCTCCACCATCCTGGCCGACGTCTGCGACCGGTGGCGCGAGCACAGCCTGGAGCAGATCACCCTCGACCGGAGCCGGGTCGACCGCTACGTCGGCGAGTCGCTGATGCTGGTGACCGCGCTGAGCCCGGTCATCGGCTACGACAAGGCGGCGCACATCGCCCACGAGGCCCACACCAAGGGCATCACCCTGCGCGAGGCGGCGCTCGCCTCCGGCCACGTCACCGCCGAGCAGTTCGACAAGGTGGTGGTGCCACGGTCGATGGTGGGCAACCCCCGTCGCGACGTCGGGCTGGAGTAGCGCCTCAGCGATCGGCGAAGGCGGCCGCCCCGACGGACTACGTACTCTGCGTGACCCTCGACCGCCGAGGAACCGTCGAGTCAGTCGAGATGGAGAGCTGACCCTCGACGCTCGGGCGCTGCGGGCCGGATGCCCCGAACTGGTCAGGCAAGTTCCCTGTCTATTTCTCGAAGATAGTTAGGAAACCTACCTGACTATTCCTGGCCCCGGCGCGGACGCTCCCGCCCATGGTCTTTCTGGACGGCTGCGCCGCCGCAAGCAGCTCGGGCACGGCAAGGAACGCCGGGAGGCCTCGGGACGGCGCCGAGGCGGGGTGCGGTACCTCTCGCCCAGCCGACCCGCGTCCCCTCGAGGCGGGAGTGATCCCGCCCCGAGGCGCCGGACTCGAGCTCGCGCGACGCTGCCCGGATGCGCGATGTCGAGACCCTGGACTACTGGTGCCGCGCGTTGTGCTTCGCGGCGTAGATGCGCCGGCTCTCCCGGTTCTCCTGCCGGTTGATGCTCCGCCGCTCGGCCCCGGTCAGCTTGCCGCCGTTGGCTGCGCGGTCACGGGCGATCTCGTTGTCGATCCGGCCCTCCTGCCTCTCCAGCCGGGACGTCTCGCCGGGGGTGAGCTGGCCGCTCTGCACGCCCTCGCCGATGCGCTCCTGCTGCCGGGCCTCGCGGCGATCCACCTCGGCCGCCATGGCCAGCGACGACAGCGCGGTCACCACCAGAATCGTCCTGATCATCGTCTTCACCGGTTCGTTCTCCTGACAGCGAGAGCGGCGCGACGCCGTGCCCGTTCGGAGGATCGAACCCGTTCGGCATGCGAACGTTGCGGGGCCGCCGCCGTGTCGCCGGCGACCCTCGGGCGTTCAGCGTGCGGGTGGGACGATGACCACCCCTTCCTTCATCACGAAGCTGACCCGCTCGGTCGCGGTGATGTCCTTCAGCGGGTCGTCCTTCATCCCCACCAGGTCGGCGTAGGCGCCGGGAGCGAGCGTGCCCAGCTCGGATTCCTTCCCCAGGAGCGCCGCCGCGGTGACGGTGCGCCGAGCGGAGCGCCTGCCACGGCGTCATCCCCCGCTCGACGTAGCGCTTGAACTCCTTCGCTTCGTTGAGCTTGGCCCAGGGGAACCCGCCGGCGTCGGTGCCGAGGGCGATGGGCACCCCGCGCGCGAGCGCGCGCCGGAACGACTCGTCCGACGCCTTGGCGATCGCGCTCCAGATGGGGTTGGTCTTGCTCCGGGGCGCGTCGACGTACGCGATGACGGTCAGCGTCGGCGACAGGTAGACCTTCTTCTGCGCCATCTGCTTCGCGGTCGCCTCGTCGATCACCTGCCCGTGCTCGATGGAGTCGACGCCCGCCGCCAGCGCGATGGCGTGCCCGGTGGGCGTGATGCTGTGCGCCGCGACGCGCCGGTTGCGTCCGGTGCGCCTGGTCGACGATGGCCTTCAGCTCCTCCTGCGGTGAAGTTGGGCAGGCTGCGGATCTGCCCGTCGGGCCGCTTGTAGTAGCCGCGGTCGGCGTAGACCTTGATCCAGTCCGCGCCGTGGGCGATCTGGTCCCGCACCGCCTGCCGGCAGGCGTCGGGCCCGTCGCAGAGCTGGACCCCCTTGGGCATCTCCAGCTGCCAGGAGTAGGTGGTGCCGCCGAGACCGTAGGCGCCGGTCGGGGCGAGCGCCTTGGTGGCCACGAAGAGCCGCGGGCCGACGATGATGCCCGCCGCGACCGCCTCTCTTCAGATCCACGTCGGCGAAGCCGGCGCCCTCGTTCCCGATGTCCCGGAGCGTGGTGAAGCCGTGCTCGAGCGCGATGCGCATCGCCCGGGTCGCCCGGAGCGCCCGGTACGGCAGCGACTCCTTGAGGATCTGCTCGTCGTACTCGACGTCGGTCGGGTCGCCCTGGAGCATCACGTGGGTGTGGGTGTCGATGAAGCCGGGCGAGACCGTCAGGCCCGAGGCGTCCACCACCTGGGCTCCGGCGGGCACCGCGTCGCCCACAGACCGGATGCGCCCACCCTGGACGACCACCACGGCCCCGGCGCGCACCTTCTGGGTGGCCGGGTCGAGGAGCCGTCCGGTCTTCACCGCGATGACCGGACCCTGCTGCTGCCCGAGCGCGCCTCCGCACACGAGCGCTGCCACCCACGCCACGATCCGCATGTGCCCTCCCCTTCCCTGGTCGAGAAACTCCCGGGGAGGAGTGTGGCACGCCCCGAGGGGTCAGCTCACTCCCGGAACGTCACTCCGGCGTCGCCTGGACGATGAAGCGCTGGGGCGCCGAGCCCACGAAGTAGAACGGGTAGCAGGTGACCAGGGTGAGCCGGGTGCCGCGCGTGGGGGCGAGGACGCGCACGTCGTCGGGCTTCACGATCGATAGCCGCTCCACCCGAAAGCGACGCACCTCGCCCGGGAGGGCCAGCTCCATCTCGTCTCCCTCGGCGATGTCCTTCAGCACGCGGAAGAAGCCGTCGCGGTGGCCGGCGATGCCCACGTTCCCCGTGTGGCCCGGGCGGGCGGTTCCCTCGATGTGGCCCACCGCGCGATCGAGCGTCCACTCGTCGGTACCCTCGAGCACCGGCACCTCGAGCCGGAGCCGCGGGATGCGCAGCACGGCCAGCGGCGGGGGCGCGGGACGGGTCAGCGCATGCGCGTAGGCCAGGATCCGTCGCCCGTCCCAGAGGCTCTGGTCGATCTCGAGGCCGGGGGCTCCGGCCGTCGTGGGCGTGGGCGCGGCGGCCGTCGTGGGCACGGGCGCGGCGGCCGTCCGGCCCGCTCCGCCTCGTGGAAGGCGGCGAGCGCTCGCCGCTCGGAGGCCCAGGCGAGGCCACGGGCCCCGGCCCAGCTCACTCCGAGCACCGCGGCCAGCACCCAGGCCACCCGCTCCACGCGGCGGAGGCGGCGAGACCAGGGATCTCGCCGCTCCAGCGTCGACTCCGAGCCCAACCCTTCCCTCCTCCTCCGCGATGGCCTACAGGGCCCTGCGGACCGCCCGGAGCGTCGCCCCGATTCCCGCGGAGAGCGCGGCGAGGAGCCCGACGAGCGGCAACGGGCTCGCGGTCTTGGGCATCCGAGCAGGCGCCGCGGCCACCGCGACGGGCTCCTCTGCAGGAGCGACCGCCTTGGCCTTGACGCTGCGCTGGGCGATCTGCTGCGGCGGCAGCGTGGTGACGAAGGTCCCCGTCAGGTGCTCGCCCTTCTTCACGCTGCGCAGCAAGACCTCCTTGCCGTCCTTGACGAAGTAGACGTCGTTCCCGTCGGGGTCCTTGAAGTTGTAGCTCTTGAGGTCGCCCTTCTGGTCCTTCAGCACGATGCCGCCCGGGGCGACCTGCATCACGGTGCCCGAGACGACCCGGGTGACGGTGACCTGGCGGGTGGTCACCTTGTCGGTGATCACAGCGCCGATCATCATCCCCGGTTTGATCTGGTCGACGCCGACGTCCTTGCCATCGAGCTGGAACTTGAAGCCGTCGGGAACGGTGTACTCGTGAGTCGCCGTCGGCCTCCTTCAGCACGACCTTGTTCCCGGAGACCGCCTGGACCTCTCCTCTCTTGACCGTTTGGGTGACCTTCGTGCTCTCCGTGGTGGTGGCCGTCTGCGCCAGCGCGACAGGAGTGAGCGCGAGCGACAGAAGGCAGGCAGCGAATCTCGACTGACGTGACATAGGGCGGGCCCTCCCTCCGGACCCAAAGAGCCCATGGGCGGTGGAAGCACCGCTCTGGGGCCCGAACAGTCCATAACCCTCGCGGAATCCACGGGAAGATAGCCCTTTTGGGGCGGGTCATCAATGACCCATACCGGCCGTCCTGCCGTTCAGCCGTTTGCTGCCGGAAACGGCGCAAGCCGTGCGCTGGGCCCCGACCCGCCCGCGGCGCAGACTGATCGCCGAGGGGGAAGGAGTCGAGCGTGATGGCGAAGACCCTCCTCATCGTCGAGGACGACGCGTTTCAGCGCGAGCTGCTCTGCACCCTTCTGGAGGCGCACGGCTACGCCTGCATCGGCGTCGAGGACGGGCAGCGCGCGCTCGAGGTGCTGGCCGGCGAGCAGAACCCCGACGCGGTGGTGCTGGACATGGTGCTCCCGCGGCTCAACGGGCACGAGTTCCTCCAGGAGCTCGGGGCGCGCGGGGAGCGGCGTCTCGGGGTGGTGGTGGTGAGCGGGTTCGGACCGGTGTCTCGCTTCGCGGAGCGGCTGCCGCTGGTTCGGGCGGTGGTGCAGAAGCCGGTGGACCTCGATGCGCTGCTCGAGGCGGTACAGAGCTGCGTCGGCGAGGGAGCCACCCCGACCGCGCAGCACTGAGCGGCCGGTTCGTCCGTGCGCGGCGCCCGAGCGGTGTACGCGCCGCTCGCACGCGGACTCCCCTGGACGCGCCGGAAACGCCCGGCCCGGCAGCGGCGGCGCTGCCGGCTGAGCGAGCGCCGGGCCTAGACTCGACCGGGCGATGACCCTCTCCCGCCCCACGCTCGCCGGACTCGCGCTCGTGCTCGGCCCTCGCCGGGTGCGATCTCGGAGCGTCGAGCGGGCCGGGAGACGGCGGGCCCACGCCGTCGGACCCCACGACCGACCTCGCCCGGGTGGCGCTCCAGGCGCACGACCAGGTGCGGGCCAGCGCCACGCCCACCCCCAGCCCGGCGCTCCCCACCATGCAGTGGTCCGACCAGGTCCAGGCCGTGGCCGCGCAGTGGGCGGCGAACTGCGTGTACCAGCACAACGCCGGCCGCGGGAACCTGGGGGAGAACATCGCCGCCAGCTCCCAGGGCTACTGGCTCACCATCGCTGGCGTGGTGCAGGCCTGGGCGTCCGAGGCCACCGACTACGACTACGCCTCGAACAGCTGCGCCGCGGGGAAGGTCTGCGGCCACTACACGCAGATCGTCTGGCGAAGCAGCACCCTGCTCGGCTGCGCCTATGCGCGCTGCACCCAGAACTCGCCCTTCAGCGGGGTCTCCACCTGGGACTTCTGGGTCTGCGACTACAGCCCTCCCGGGAACTGGGTCGGCGAGCGTCCGTACTGAGGCTCGAAGCCGCACCGCAGGCTGACGTAGCATGCGCCGCCACCCCGTTGAACGAGGAGGTCCCCGGTGCGCTCCGTCTGCACGTTGCTGGTCCTCGTCGTCGGCTGCGCCGGAGGTTCCGCCGCGCCTCCCCCCCAGGCCGCTGCGGCTGCTGCGAAGACGCCGCCGGCTCCGCCGGTGCCCGCCTCGGTCCTCGCGCTCGCCCAGGGGGCGCAGCCGTTCGACGACCTCGGCACGCACAGCCGGCCGGTGGGCACCGCCTCGCCCGAGGCGCAGCGCTACTTCGACCAGGGGCTCCGGCTGGCGTACGGCTTCAACCACGACGAGTCGACCCGTTCGTTCGCCCGTGCGGCGGAGCTCGACCCGGGCTGCGCCGCGTGCCTGTGGGGCGTCGCCTGGACGCTGGGCCCCAACTACAACGTGCCGATGCTCCCCGACCGGGCGCAGGCGGCGTGGGACGCGCTGCAGGCGGCCCGCGAGAGAGCGACGACCGCCCGCCCCGTGGAGCAGGCCCTCATCACCGCGCTCGCCTCCCGCTACAAGGGGCCCCAGCCGGTGGACCCGGCAGGGCAGCAGCCGATGAACGAGGCCTTCGCCGGCGCGATGCGAGAGGTCGCGAAGGCCCACCCGGACGACGACGACGTGCAGGTCATCTTCGCCGAGTCGATGATGGACGTGAACCCGTGGCACCTCTGGACGCTCGACGGCAAGCCGGCCGCCGGCACCGAGGAGATCGTCGCCACGCTGGAGCGGGTGCTGGCCCGCTCCCCGCAGCACCCTGGCGCGAACCACTACTACATCCATGCGGTGGAGGCATCCCGCAGCCCAGACAAGGCCGTGCCCTCGGCGGAGCGCCTCCCCGGCCTGATGCCGGCGGCGGGACACATCGTCCACATGCCGGCGCACATCTTCCAGCGCGTGGGCCGGTACGGCGATGCGTCCGAGGCGAACCGCCGCGCCATCCGCGCCGACGAGGCGTACCTCACCCGGACGAAGCCGCCCGGCTACTACGCGATGTACCTCGGCCACAACCACGGCTTCCTCGCCTACTCGGCGTCGATGCTCGGCCGCTCCGAGGAGTCGCTCCGGGCGGCGCGCGAGGCGACCAAGGCCATTCCTCCCGGGATGCTGGACATGATGCCCGGCATGGACTTCTTCGCCGCCGAGCACCTGCTGGTGATGGTGCGCTTCGGGAAGTGGAAGGAGCTGCTCGCCGAGCCGCGGCCGCCCGAGAAGTACCCCAACCTCACCGCGCTGTGGCTCCACGCGCGGGGCATGGCGCTCGCCTCCACCGGCAAGACCCGCGAGGCCCAGAAGGCGATGCGCGAGCTCCGGACCCTGGCCACGAAGCTGCCGCCGGACCTCCTCGCCGGCCAGAACCCGGCCTCGGCCATGTGCCGCCTGGGCGCGGACGCGATCGAGGCCCGGATCGCCGAGCGGGCCCGGCGCTGGAGGCCTGCGCTCGCCGCGTGGCAGCGGGCGGTCGTCCAGGAGGACGGGTTCGCCTACAACGAGCCGGCGGACTGGTTCTACCCGATGCGGCACTACCTGGGCGCTGCCCTGCTGGACGCGAAGAAGCCGAAGGAGGCCGAGACCGTCTTCCGCCAGGACCTCGAGCGCAACCCGAACAACGGCTGGGCGCTCTACGGGCTCGCGGCGTCCCTCTCCGCGCAGGGCAAGAAGGACGAGGCCAGCGCCACCCGGAAGAAGTTCGACCAGGCGTGGAAGGACGCCGACATCAAGCTGACCCGCGCTGCGCGGTGAGCCTCATCGGCGCGGCGCCTCAGCGCGCCGACATCATGAGCGCGAGCACCGTCGCGACCTCGGCGTCCGCCCAGGTGGTGAGGATGGTCGGCAGCGTCACGCCCACCTGGATGAGCCCGCCACCGCAGGTCCTCGGCCCGACGTAGGCCTGGCCCTGGAAGCGGATGTCGTAACCGCAGCGCCCGAAGCTCCCGTTGATCCGCGCCCTGCTGATGGTAACGGTGGACGGAGTCCCGCCGATCAACCCGCTCACTGCCATCCCGTCGGGGCCCGGCGTGACGCGGATGCTGAAGGGCGTGCGGCCGACGATTCCGTCCGCGGCGTCGGCGGTCACCGTGAGGTTCACGTCCCGCCCGAACGCCTTGCCGCGCCAGGCCGTGACTCCGCCCTGGCCAGGGTAGCGGCCGAGGTTCACGTCCGGACCCTGGATGCCGGTCTCGGTCACGAGCTCCACGATTGGCTCCCGGATGCCGGTCAGCACGAAGCGTCCGCTCTCGGGCAACGCGCTCGCCTCGGGGGGCATGACATCCGGCGGCGGGAGCGGCTCCTCGTGCGCACAGGACAGGAGGACGGAGGAGACCACCACCAAGAGGAACTCGAGTCCGGAGCGCCGCATGCCCGGACCCTAACGGCGGTCCCTGCGATCGACCACCGCGTTGAGGATGGCACGCGTCACCCCGATGACCAGGGCGCCCAGGAAGGCGGGGACGAAGCCGTCGACGTGAAGGCCGAGGCCCAGAGAACGCGCCGCGGCGCCCGTCACCCAGAGGAGAATCGCGTTGATCACCAGGGCGAAGAGCCCGAGGGTGATGAAGGTCACCGGAAGGGCGAGCAGCCGCAGGATGCCGCCCAGCACCGCGTTCACCAGCCCGAACAGCAGCGCCACCAGGAGGAGCGCCGGAAGCGGGCCCACGTAGCTCAGGCCGCTCACCAGCTGGGTGGCGACCCAGAAGGCGACCGCGGTCACCACCAGGTGAAGGAGAAAGCGCATGGTCCCCTCCTGCGCGCCCCGGGAGCGCACCGGGTCGTCCGGCGGTCAGTGGCCGCCGGGCGCGACGCTTACCAGATCCTGCTCGTCCGGGTGCCGTTCCAGCCACTTCTTGACGAAGGGACAGGTCGGCACGACCCGCATGCCGTTCTGGCGGGCCCAGTCGAAGGCGGCCTTCGCCAGCTTCCCCCCGATTCCCTGGCCGGCGGCCGCATCGGGCACGCCGGTGTGGAGCAGATCCAGCGTCCGTCCTCCCAGCGGGCGGTAGACCAGCTCCGCGGTGCCGCCGGCCACCTCGAGGAAGAAACGGTGCCGTTTCGGGTCGTGCTCGACGTCCATCGGGCTCCTCCGCGGAGCCCGACACGCTCGGACAGCGGCCACCCCCGCGTCAACCTGCGACGGCGAGGGTGGCCCGCCAGCTCACCTCCCCGGCGTGGGCGCCGCGGCGTCGGCGGTGGCGCTCGCAGGCGGCGTCGGCTGCGGGACCCGGTTCTTCACCGCCGGCACCGTGCGCAGGTACGCGAAGACCGCCTTCAGGTCCTGATCGGTGAGCTTGCCGATCATCTCCCAGGGCATGGGCGGGAGGATGGGCCGACCCCGTCCCATGTGCCGGCCGGTGCGCATGGTGTCGAGGAAGTTCTGATCCGTCCACGCGCCCAGGCCCGTCTCGCGGTCGGGGGTGAGGTTCGCGGTGTAGCTGATGCCCCACGGACCGGACCAGGCGGTCATGGTCCCGACGGTGGCCGCCATCCACGGCCCCTGGAGCACGGGGGCGGGCGTCACCGGCATCTGCTCGGGGTGGCCCGAGAGGAGCCGCTCGGTGTCGAGCTCGGGGCCCTTCGGCCCCATCTTCTTCGGGGTGTGGCAGTCGTGGCAGCCGCCGAACATGACCAAATATTCGCCGCGCTTCACCTGCGAGGTTGCGGTGGTGCCCGGTGCGGCGAGGGCGAGCGAGGACATCGAGAGAGCAACGAGCAGCGTCTTCTTCTGGGTCACGGCGTTCTCCTGTCTGCGAGTGAGTGAATCCAGCGCTCGAGGAGCGCGAGGGCATCCCGGTCGGGCTTCTCGGTCCCGAGCGGAGGCATCTGGTCGAGCGGGTCGCGTGCGCCCATGCGGCGGAAGAGCACGCTGTGCTCGGGCTGACCCGGCTGGAGCCGCATCTCGGCTCCGCCCACCGGCCGGAGCGCGCGCACCGCGAGCACCGAGGCGCGGGTCCGCTCGACAGAGGTCCGGCCCTCGGACACGCTCTGGAGCAGGTCCAGGCCGATGCCGGCCATCGGCCCCTGCCGGTTGTGGCAGACACCGCAGTTGGCGTGGAGGTAGCCCAGCGCCGCGCGCTCGTCGGCCGAGCTGGCCGCGATGCGGGGTGGCGCGCTCCGCAGCGACGACGGCAGTCCGCGGAGGAGACCGCGGTCAAGGAGGTCCTCGAGGTGCACCTCGGCGTGCGCGGGGTGGGCGTGCGGCGCGCCCGGGTCGCGGTCAGACGAGAGCTGGAGCGCGGTGAAGCCGAGCACCGGGTTGGGCTGACCCTCGTGGCAGGCCCGGCAGTCGGCAGTGCCGGGAATCGCCCAGCGTCCGCCCGAGGGGAGGGCGACGCTCACGCCCGCGGGCGGCGCGAGCTCCGCGTCGGTGCCGTCCTCCGTCCAGACGTAGGCCGCGAACCGCCAGCCCTCGCGGGTGCGCTCGAGCATCCGCGTCTCCAGCCGCCGGCCGAGGGTGAACTCCTTCCACAGCCGCGTCCCCACCGGGAAGACCCAGCGGTCCGGGTCGCGGGCGTCGATGCGCGTTCCCCTGGGGAGGCGGATCCACCGACGCTTCTCCGCCCCGTCGCTCCACAGCGGGTACTGCGGGCTGAAGGGGAGCACGTCGGCGGCGATCTCGTCGGTGCCCCCCGCGTAGAGGCCGGTGTCCCGGAGGTGCGAGGGGAGCTGGGCCGCGGCGTGCGCCGCCGGAGCGAGCGCCGCGAGCAGCGTGAGAAGTGTCTGGAGACGCGCCATCGGTGCCGCGCGTTGTGCCAGCGGCAACCGATCTGCGTTTCCTAAACAGTCCCTAAATCGGTCTCAAGGGACCCCAGGTGCTGCTTCTACCGGCCGTGCCGTCCCTCCCCGCGCTGGAACCGGGCAGCACCAGCCCACGTTTCGCCGGCGCCGAGCGTCTCGCGTCCCCGGCGCACCTCGTTCTCCATCGCCTCCTGCTCGGGGAGGTCGAGCGACTCGAGCATCGAGAGCCGGTCGTTTCGCATGCAGGTCTGGGGGAGCGACGCCAGCTCGCGGGCAAGCTCGAGCGCAGCCTGGAGCGCCTGGCCCTCGGGAACGACCCGGTTCACCAGGCCCATGCTCCAGGCCTCCTGCGCCTGGACGGGGCGCCCGGTCAGGACCAGGTCCAGGGCCCGGCCCAGGCCCACGATGCGCGGGAGCCGCACAGTGCCCAGATCGACCAGGGGAACGCCGAAGCGGCGGCAGAAGACGCCGAGGATGGCCTCCTCGGACGCCACCCGGAGGTCGCACCACAGCGCGAGCTCGAGCCCACCCGCGACGGCGTAGCCCTCGATGGCGGCGATGACCGGCTTGGAGAGCCGCAGCCGGGTGGGTCCCATCGGCCCGTCCCCCTCCGGGCGGATGGGGCGGGGCTCGCCCTCCGCGAGGGCCTTGAGGTCCGCGCCGGCGCAGAAGTGTCCGCCCGCGCCGGTGAGGATGGCCACCGAGGCGCTCGGGTCGCCGTCGAAGCCGCGGAACGCCGAGGAGAGCGCCACGGCGGTGGCGGCGTCGACGGCGTTCCTTCGCTCGGGTCGGTCGAGGGTGACGACGAGGACGTTGCCCTGCTGCTCGGTCCGGACGGTCATGCCGCGGAGTGTCGCCCCGGCCGGCTGGCGAGCACCAGCCGGGGGCATCAGCCGAAGGTGTAGACGAACTGGAGCTGGGTGATGCTGTCGAAGGTCCGGAGGAAGGCCTTGGACCCCGCCGGCAGGCCTGCCGGGAGCTGCGCGAGCTGCGGCTTGGCGTCGAACCTCCCGGTCCAGCTGATGTTCAGCGAGAGGCGCTCGTAGACCTGGGTGGTGAGGCCCACGAGGGCGTTCACCCGGTGGTCCTGGAAGGCGGGCACCCCTCCGGTGTCGTTCGGGTCGGGCGAGTTGGGGGCGCCAGCCTCGAGGTTGAGGTTCACCAGGTACTCGACCCCTGCGGTGAACTTGGTGGTCTTGGAGAGCTCCAGCACGTACCCCAGGGCGGCCCGGAGCGAGTGGATGGAGTAGCCGTCACCCGTGTACGGCTCGAGATAGGTGAAGTCGTAGCCGAGCTCTCCGGTGAGGCTGTGCGGCCCGGACTTGACCATCAGCGTGCTCACGCCGATCTGCCCGCCGCCGAACAGCTTCTTCCCGGCGGCGAAGTCCGAGGCGATGTTGCCGAGCAGGTAGAGCGAGGTGTCACCCGCTGCATTGCGGTGGATGAGCCACTGGTCGAAGCGCGGGGTCACGTTCCACAGCCGGGTCGTGAGCGAGCTGACCGAGTCCAGCTGATCCAGCGAGGTGACCGGCGTGGTCAGCCCGGCCGGCGCCACGTAGCTCCGCGACTGGGCGTAGGCGTAGTTCGCGGTGAGCGAGTACCGCTGCCAGACCGCGTCGCGGCTCACCTTCAGCCCCGCGCTCAGGCTCGTCGAGTCGGCATTCCCCGCGAGCCACAGCAGACCCGCCTTCGCCTCCGCTTTCCACCCGGTGTCCTTGGCGTCCTCCTTCGGCTTCTCGCCGTAGGCGAACGCCGGCGCCGCGGTGGTGTCCTGGGCCAGCGCCTGTCCTGCCACCAGCAGGACCAGGAGCCCTGCGGTTCTCACGTGCATCATCGTCCCCTCCCACCCCGAGCCGTTGCTGGCTTGACGCTGCGCGCCACGGTCCTCGACGGCAATGGACCGAATGGTCACTGAACGCTTGAGCCGGCGGCTGCCTCGCGCATCCACCATGCTCGAGCCGAAGCGACGTCCGCTCAGAAGGCGTAGAGGACCGCCGTCTCCACCCGGAACGCGGTGGCCGTGGGGTTGTTCACCCACTGGGTGGCCCAGTAGCTCAGCTCCAGCCCCACCCTCAGACCCGCGACGATACGGAACAGCGCGTTGCCGAAGACCTCGGTGTTGGTCCGCCGCTCGGCGTCGGCCAGATCCTGGTCGAACGGGTCGTCGGTGCCGAAGCCGGCGTGCACCGTCCACCGGCCGCCGAACTGCTGCGTCACCTGGACCCATCCCCCGCGCGCCCGGATGGGCGCCTTCTTCACCGGATCCACCGTCTGGAGGATGCCGCCGGAGTAGTCTCCGAGGAGCTGGCCGATGAAGTACTCGCCCTCGATCAGCGTCGTGTCGCCGAGGCGCAGCGAGCCGTCGGCGACGAAGGACCAGGTCCCGTACTGGCGCACCTCGGCCGGGGCAGTCGCGCTGGCGGCCTGGAGCACGACCTGGCGGCGGCCGACGTGGCCCGCCACCCCGCACTCGAAGAGCCGCGGGCCGTCCTCCCGTGCCGGGCCGAACGCCGCGCCGATGTGGCCCTGGAAGTCTGGCAGCCCGGTCTGGGTGGCCTGGAGATCTCCGCTCACTTGGAAGGTCTGCACTGCCTGGGCGATCGCCGTCTGGAACGAGAGCTCGACGATGTCGGAGACGGGCTGGCGCCACTCCACGCGGAGCTGTGGCCGGTAGTCCCCGATGTCGCCCGGGATGAACGAGAGCGGATAGAAGTTCAGCGTGGCCGCGGCCCGGGGAGAGATGATGTCCGAGGCCTGCCCGACGAGGAGCCTGAGCCTCGACCAGCTGGCCTCGAGGTAGAGGTCGCGGAGCAGCGGGAGGTACGCGTTCTCGTTCAGGTAGGGGGCGTTGCTCCGGAAATCCATGTCGAGCTTCGCCTGGAGCTGCACGGCCCCGAGCCTGGGCGGGGTGGCACTGACGCCGAGGAAGGTGTTCCCGGGCGAGACGTTGAACTGCCCGGTGGTGGCCGCCGAGTGGATCTGGACGAAGCCGGGGATGCTCCCCACCACCATGGTCGCCGAGTTGTAGTTGGCGTTGACCACCAGCTCGCCAAAGAACGACCAGCGGATGCCCAGCGCCTCGACCGAGGGCGAGGAGGCTGGCGGCGGAGCGGCCGGCGGCGGAACGGCCGGAGGAGGAGCGGGCGCCTGCGCGAGCGACGGCGTCGCGCAGAGCAGCACGCCCAGGCATGCCCATCCCGCCGCGAGGCTCCGGTCCAGGTCCCCTCCTCTCCCGGGCGAGGACTTCAGCGGAGCCGGGCGCGGGAGGCAACGGCTACGAGGCCTCGGCCTCCTCCTCTTCCTCGTCCTCGGGCTGGGGCACCTTCACCACCGTGACGGTGCAGGGCGACTCGGCCACCACATGCGCCGAGACGCTGCCCAGGTACCTCCGGAGCGGCGAGGCGCCCCGCGCGCCGACCACCACGTGATCCACGCGATTCTCGCGGACGAAGTCGATCAGCACCGAGGCGGGGTCCGGGCCCTCCAGCACGTGGTAGGTGAGGCGACCCTCCGCCAGCCCGAGCGGCCGGGCCCAGTCCTTGAGCTCGACCAGCCGCAGCACCCGGAGGTTCCGCCCCTCCTCGTCCACCGTCACGTCCACCGCCAGCCGGGAGGTGCGGAGCACGCTCACGCAGGCGAGCCGCGCCCCGGGGTGCATGCTCAGCACGCGCTCGCTGGTGGTGCGGATGCTGGTCAGGAGCGCCTCGCTGCTCGCCAGGAGATCCAGGGCCACCACCACCACCGGCGAGCGGTCGATCTGCACCGCGGTGGACTGCCAGCTCTCCGCCTGCGACCCCAGGGTGCGCATCCAGCGCCGGGTGACGGTCACCATCCCGTCCTGCCTGAGCCTCCGGGCGCGGTCGGTCAGGGGGACCTGGCCGGGGTTCCGCAGCGCGAGGAGCACCTGGGCCGCGCTCTGGTAGCGCTCGCGCGGGTCGGGCTCGAGGCAGCGGAGGATGATTTCTTGAAGCCAGGCGGGGCAGCTCGGGTTCCGGGCCCGCGGGGGAACCGGGTCGCGGTACAGCCGCCTCCGCAGCCCGGTGATGCTGGTGGGGAAGCCGAAGGCCCGCTCGCCGGTGACCAGGTGGTACAGCACCGCGCCCAGCGCGAAGAGGTCGCTCCGCGGATCGTTGCGGATCCGCAGCACCTGCTCCGGCGAGATGTAGGGCGCGGTCCCCATCGGGAGCCGGAACTGCTCGGCGAGCAGGTCCGGCAGCCGGTCGTGCCGCGAGAATCCGAAGTCGATCAACACCGCCTCCCCGGTGTCTCGGAACATCACGTTGCTGGGCTTGAGGTCGAGGTGGATCACGTGCTGCCGGTGGAGCGCGTGGAGGGCCGTGGCGATCTGGGCGCCGATGCGCGCCACCTCCTCGACGTCCAGCGGCGCCCGCTCGAGCTGGGCCCGGAGCGAGTCGCCGCGGATGAGCTCCATCACGATGTAGGGATGGGCGGAGAAGTCCCCCGAGGCGATGAAGAGCGGGACGTGGGAGCCCTGGAGGGTGGGCATGATCATCTGCTCCACCTCGAAGCCCACCATCGCCGTCGGATCGTCGCCCTCGCGGAGCCGCGGCATCTTCATCACCAGCGGCGGCTGCCCGGGGGCCGACACACGCCAGAGCGTGGCCATTCCCCCCTGGTGGATGCGCTCCTCGAGCGTGTACCCGTCGATGACCGCCCCGGGCTCGATGGCCTGCGCGCTCACCTCAGCCCCCCGCGGGAGCGCCACCGGTCCATGCTCAGCTCCCCAGCTCGAGCCGCGCGCCCAGGTCTCCCGGGAGACCGGCCGCGCGGATCTTCCGCGCCGCGCGCTCGGCGTCGTAGGGGACGCGGTGGAACACCAGGACCTCGGAGGCGTCGTCGAACGTCGCGTAGCAGGCCGCCGGATTTCCGTCCCGGGGCTGCCCCACCGAGCCGGGGATGACCAGCCAGCGCCGCAGCGCGCTGAGCTTGATCGGCGTGCCGGGCACCGGCTGGAACGCGGCCACCGCGCCGTCGGCGGCCAGGTGGTAGAGCGCCGGGATGTGGGTGTGGCCGCAGAAGATCTGCCGCGCCTTCACCGCCCGGAGGCTCTGCCCGGCGTCGGCGGCCGACAGCACGTAGGTCCACTGCGCCGGGTCGGCCGCGCTGGCATGCACCAGGAGGCGCTCGCCGCGCTCGATGGTCAGCGGGAGACCCTCGAGGAACGCCAGCTGCTCGGGGGTGAGGTGCTGGCGCGTCCAGGTCACCGCCCGCGCCGCCTCGTCCCGCATGGAAGGCTGCGGGCCACGGCTCGCCGCCTCGTCGTGGTTGCCCTTGAGCGCCAGCGCCCCCGCGGCCACCGCCGCCTGCACCCGGTCCACCACCGGTCCTGGGTCCGCGCCGTAGCCCACCAGGTCCCCGAGGAAGGCCAGCTGCTCGGCTCCCTGCCGTCGCGCGTGCTCGAGCACGGCCTCGACCGCCTCTAGGTTGCCGTGCAGGTCGGTGAGCAGGGCCAGCCGCATCGGTCGCATGTTCGTTGCATCGGCGCCCGGTGTCATCCGTCTCCTCTGCCGAATCCTTCCGGCAGCCGCCTGGCTCTGAGGTGACATGGACGACGCGCGGCGGAAAGAGGGCAACCAGCTCCTGGGCCTCGGCCTGGGCGTGGGCGCCTGGGGAGCGGCCAGCGGCGTGCTCCTCGGCGCGGTGTGCCCGGTCTGCGTCGTCGCGGCGCCCGCGCTGGTCGGGGTGGGCCTCTTGCGCCGGTGGCAGGCGGGCCGCTCCGGATGCCCGCCGGGCGAGGAACCGAGCAAGGAGAAACACGATGGCTGAGATCACCGTCACCTTCCCCGGAGGCAAACGGGTCGACGCACAGGTGGGAAATCACCACATCTCCACCGACCAGCCCCGCGCGGCGGGCGGCGACGACTCGGCGCCGGCTCCGTTCTCGCTGTTCCTGGCCTCCATCGGCACCTGCGCCGGCATCTACGTGCTCGGCTTCTGCCAGGCCCGCGGCATCGACCCGACCGGCATCACCCTCACCCAGCGCTCGGCGACCGATCGTGAGACCGGCGTGCTGCGCTCGGTGGAGATCGACGTCCACGTCCCGGACGGCTTCCCGGCCCAGTACCGGGACGCGGTGATCCGCGCCGCCTCGAACTGCGCGGTGAAGAAGGCCATCGCGGCCCAGCCGGAGTTCCGCATCGCGGTGACCAGCCCGCCGCCCTAGGTGTGGTGGTGCAGCGACTCGACCAGATACGGGTCGTGCACGGGCTCGAGCGGCGCCGTCGCCAGCACCCGGAAGAACACCGCGGCGAACGCCGCCCCCACGCCCACCAGCGCCCCGAGCTCGACCCAGGGCAGCGGCGGAACGCCGCGGAGCGTGGCCGGCGCGATCTGCAGCCACACGTCCAGGAAGCGGCCGAGGAGCACCAGCACCGCGACCGGGACCAGCCGCGCCGGGGTGCGCTTCGCCGCCCGGGGCAGGAGCAGCAGGAACGGCAGCACCCACCCGACCACCAGATTTCCCCAGAAGAGCGGACCCCAGCCGTTCCGCGTCCGGGCGAGGATGTACGCGGTCTCCTCGGGCAGGTTCGCGTACCAGATGAGGAGGTACTGGCTGAACCAGAGGTACGCCCAGAAGGTCGAGAAGCCGAACAACAGCTTCCCCAGGTCGTGCAGGTGGCTCTCGTTGACCTCTGGCATGCGCCCCTCCCGGCGCAGCCAGAAGACCCCGAGGATCGCCACCGCCGTCCCGGTCAGGAGCGTGCTCCCGATGGTGTAGAAGCCGAAGATGGTGCTCGCCCAGTGCGGCTGGGCGCTCATCAGCCAGTCCACGGAGGCGAGGCTGAGGGTGTAGCCCCCCAGCAGCAGGAACACCGCCGCCAGGGCCACCGACCTCCGGGTGTGCTGCACGCGCCCGTCCGCATCCTGGGCCAGCGACTGCCGGCGCAGCATCAGGGCGAACGCGCCCCAGATGCCGAGGAAGAGCAGCATCCGGATGCCGAAGGCCGGGAGGTTGAGGTACGACGCCTTGGCCGCGATGAGCGGATCCGAGGTCGCCCCCGGACGCGCCCAGACGTAGATCCACCGCGCGCCGGGGAGCACGGCCAGGAGCGCCACCACTCCGACCGGGTTCAACGCCAGCGCCTCCAGCACCCGCTTGAAGGCGACGTGGAACCCGGCGTTGGAGACCAGGAACAGCGAGAGCAGGGCCAGCGCGCCCAGCGCTGCGGCCACGGCGAGGAACCCGGCGGCCAGCAGCGCCGACATGCCGCGGGCCGGGTCGAGGAAGAGCCCCAGCGCCAGCACCACCAGCCCGGCCACCGCGAGCGGGACCAGCAGCGCCGGCGGAGGCGGCGCGGTGGCGAGCCGGGTCTCGGTCGCTGGGCTCATGGCTTCCCCCCGCCCTGCAGCTGCCGGATGTAGAGCGCCACCTTCCACCGATCCTCCGGGCGGACCTGTGCGGCATGCGACGGCATCAGCCCCTGGCCACGGGTGATGATGTGAAAGATCTGCCCGTCGGGGAGGCTCCTGGCGTGCGACGCGGTCAGCGACGGCGGCGCGGGAAAGCGCGGCACCACCGGGCCATCGCTCTCCCCCGCCGGGCCATGGCAGGTGAAGCAGATGGTGTGGAACACCTTGTCGCCGCGGGCCAGGATCTCCGGCGTGGCGGCGAGCGGGTTCCTCAGCTCGCGGCCGGCGCGTACCGCCTCCTCTGGCCCGGCACCGTAGTGGAAGGGCTGGACCCCGCGGGCCACGCTCCCCGGCGCGGGCGACTGGAGCGTCATCCCCAGCGCAAGCACCGGGTTGGGCGAGAAGCTCTCGTAGGGCACCGCGTCGATCATGTCCTTCACGTACTCGCGCCCCGGCTCGAGCGGATCGCTCGTCCCGCAGCCCCCGCAGCCCGAGAGACCGGTCAGGACCGACAGGAGGAGCAGGCGGACTCTCACCCCTTGACCCCCGGGAGCGCGGACAGCCGGCGGGCCGGCGCCTGCGGCTCGAGCCAGCCGGTCTCCACCGCGCCATGCTCGAGGCAGAGCGCCCGGGCCCGGCTGTCGTCCGCCACCTCCTCCAGCACCAGGGCGAAGCGGTCGTCGGTCACCCCGGGCAGGGTGTCGGCGGCACGGCCCGGCCAGAGCCTGGCGACCGCGAACAGCGCCGAGACGGTGATCAGGGACGCGCACAGCACCGTGAACTCGAAGGTGACGGGGATGTACGCCGGGATGGAGGCGAAGGGCTTTCCGCCGACGTTCAAGGGCCAGGACACGGCCGAGGTCCACCAGGCGAAGAGGAGCATGGTGGTGAGGCCGGTGAGCCCGGCGAAGAAGCACACCTGGCTGAGCCGGGAGCGGCGCAGCCCCATCGCCGTGTCCAGGCCGTGGACCGCGTAGGGCGTGTAGACGTCGCGGATGCCGAGCCCCGCCTTGCGCACCGCCCCGGTGGCGGCGAGGACGTCCTGCTCTCGGGTGAAGTAGGCGACGAACGGTCGGGTGGTCGGGCTCACGCTGCTCCCTCGATGTGACGGGTGGAAGAATCCCGGGTCTGGGCGTACGCCAGCACGCCCTTCACCTCGCCGATGGAGATCATCGGGAGGAGCCGGCAGAAGACGAGAAAGAGGGTCAGGAACAGGCCGAAGGAGCCGATGAGCGTCCCGACCTCGATGAAGGTGGGCCGGTACATCGACCAGGACGAGGGCAGGAAGTCGCGGTGGAGCGAGGTCACGACGATGACGAACCGCTCGAACCACATGCCCACGTTGATCAACAGCGAGAGGAAGAAGATCGCCCAGGGCGAGGTGCGGATCCGCTTCACCCAGAAGGCCTGCGGGACCAGCACGTTGCAGCTCACCATCGTCCAGTAGGCCCAGGCATAGGGCCCGAGCGCCCGGTTGACGAAGGTGAAGCGCTCGTAGGGGTTCCCCGAGTACCAGGCGGTGAAGAACTCGGTCCCGTAGGCCAGGCCGACGATGCCCCCGGTGACGATGATCACCTTGGTCATGTTCTCGAGGTGCCGGACGGTGATCAGGTGCTCGAAGCCCAGGACCTTCCGGGCGACGATCATCAGCGTCAGCACCATGGCGAAGCCGCTGAACACCGCGCCGGCCACGAAGTACGGCGGGAAGATGGTGGCGTGCCAGCCGGGGATGACCGAGGTGGCGAAGTCCATCGACACGATGGTGTGGACGCTGAGGACCAGCGGGGTGCAGAGGCCGGCCAGCAGCAGATAGACCATCTCGTAGTGGTTCCAGACCCGGGTCGAGCCGGTCCAGCCGAACGCCATCAGGCCGTAGATCCGCCGGCGCAGGCTCCCCGGCCGCGCGCGGTCGCGCAGCGTGGCCAGGTCAGGGATGAGCCCGAGGTACCAGAACACCGCCGAGACCGTGAAGTAGGTGCTGATGGCGAACACGTCCCAGAGCAGCGGGGAGCGGAAGTTCACCCACAGCGGGCCGCGGCTGTTCGGGTAGGGGAACATGAACATCGCCAGCCAGGGCCGACCCATGTGGATCAGCGGGAACATCGCCGCGCAGATGACCGCGAAGAGCGTCATCGCCTCGGCCGAGCGGTTGATGCTGGTGCGCCACTTCTGCCGGAAGAGGAAGAGGATGGCGGAGATCAGCGTCCCGGCGTGGCCGATGCCCACCCAGAAGACGAAGTTGGTGATGTCGAACGCCCAGCCGATGGTCCGGTTCAGTCCCCAGGTCCCGATGCCGGTGGCGATCTCGTAGCTCACGCACCCCAGGCCGAGCAGCAGCGCGCTCGAGGAGAGGGCGAACAGCCCCCAGAAGGCGAGGCTGGGGCGGCGCTCCAGCGGGGCGGCGATCTCCGCGGTGATCGCCGCCATGCTGCGCGGCGGATTCACCAGGGGGACGCGAAGGGGAGAGAAGGCGGGCGCGCTCACCTGGTCTCTCCCGGATTCCTGATGCGGGTGAGGTAGCTGACGTTGGGCTGCACGTTCAGCTCGGCCAGCAGGTGGTAGCTGCGCGCATCACGGGCCAGCGCGGCGACCTCGCTCTTCGGGTCGTTCAGATCGCCGAAGACCAGCGCCCGGGTCGGACAGCTCTGCTGGCAGGCGGTGGCCACCTCGCCGTCGGCCAGCGTCCGCCCCTGGCGCTTCGCCTGCGCCCTCCCCTCCTGGATGCGGTGGACGCAGAGCGAGCACTTCTCCATCACCCCGCGGCTCCGGACGACCACGTCCGGGTTGAGCACCAGCCGCTCCACCGGGTCGTCGTGCCGGTAGTCGAACCAGTTGAAGCGCCTTACTTTTGGTGGACAGTTGTTGGCGCAGTACCGGGTTCCCACGCAGCGGTTGTAGACCTGCTGGTTCAGGCCCTCGGCCGAGTGCACCGTCGCCAGCACCGGGCACACCGTCTCGCAGGGGGCGTTGGCGCAGTGCTGGCACATCACCGGCTGGTGGAGCACCTCCGGGCTCTCCGGGTCGCCCGCGTAGTAGCGGTCGATGCGCATCCAGCTCATCTCGCGGTTCCGGAGGACCTCGGTTCGGCCCACCACCGGGATGTTGTTCTCGGCCTGGCAGGCGACGATGCACGCGCCGCAGCCGGTGCAGGCGCTGAGATCCACCGCCAGGCCCCACTTCGGGCCGGGCACCGGGTGCGCGCCCCACGCGGAGTCAAGCGGCTCCTCGGGCGGGTTGCCCGCGGCCGGGTCGGCGAGGAATGCGGCGAGCGTGGCCTCGCGGATGTGCGGGCGCCCCTCGAGCGAGGCGTGCACCTGGGAGCGCGCGAGATCGCGCCGGCCCTCGGCGCTGCGGACCCGGGCCCGGCGGCTGAAGCGCACCCGGCCGCCGCGCATCTCGGCCAGGGGGAAGGCATCCGCCCCGATGCCGTTGCCCACCGCGCCGGCGCCGGTCCGGCCGTACCCCAGCGCGAGCGCCAGGACGTTCCGATGCGTGCCGGGCTGGACCACCACCGGCACGGTGACCGTCCATCCTCCGGCGCTGACCTGGACCAGCTGTCCGTCGGTCCACCCGAGCTGCCGTGCCCGCGCGGGCGAGACGCAGGCCACGTTGTCCCAGGTCACCTTGGTGATCGGATCCGGCAGCTCCTGGAGCCAGCCGTTGTTGGCGCCTCGCCCGTCGTGCAGGGTGAGCGAGGGGTGGAGCCAGAGCTCCAGCTCGTCCGGAGCGCTGGAGCTCGCGCCCATCACCGACTCGCCCGGAGCGGCGCTCGCCGCGAGCAGCGGCCCGAGCGCTCCCGGGCGGAGCGCCGGCGCCGCGGCCCCGGCCTTCACCTCGACGAAGCCCGCCTGCAGCGTCCGCTCCCAGAACGCCTCGAAGCCCTCGCCCGCGGCCGCGGCCCCGCGGAAGACCTCGGCCCGGAGCCGCTCGCGCACCGCCTCGTGCGCCGAGACGCGGCCCGCCGGGACGCCGGACCAGGTCTGCAACGACTCGAGGGCCGAGCGGGTCTGGAACAGCGGCCGGAGCGCCGGCTGGCGGACGGTGAGGAGGCCGAGGCCGGGCGAGGCGTCGCCCCACGACTCGGCCGGGGCGTGGTCCGGGGCGAGGTACCCCACCCGCGCCCCGGTCTCGTCGGCCCGATCGTTGGTGGCGAGGACCAGCGGCGTCTCCCGCAGCGCCGCGCCCAGCCGCGCGCCCTCGGGGTGTGCCTGCACCGGATTGTTGCCGAGGAAGAGGACGGCCCCGGCGCGGCGGGCCTCGAGGTCCGCGAGCAGCGTCTCGAACGACGCGGTGCCGGCGGGGACGGCGGCGCCGGCGCCTGGCTCGAACGTGGTGCCCTCGGCGCCGAGCAGGAGGTTGGCGGCGAGCGCCAGCGCCTGCGCGCCGGGGTCCGCGACACCGGTGATGACCAGAGCCCGTGGCGCCGAGGCGCGCAGCTCCGCGGCGAGCCGGTCGAGCACGCCGGCGGAGAGCGACGGCTCCGGCATCTCCGCGCCCCTGGCGAGCGCGGCCCGCTGGGGGTGCACGCTGGACCGGGCCAGACGGCGAACGAGCGCGGCGAGCGCCGGGACGAGCTCGCTCGGCGCCACCTGCTCGCGGCGGTCCGCGTTGGAGCCGGTGAGGGTCATCGCCGGCTCCAGCTGCCAGTGCCGGGCGAAACCCGCGGGGTGTCCGGTCCTCGCGTGCTCCTCGCCCTTGCCCTCGCGCCGCTCGGAGAGCGGGAGCCGGCGGCCATCGGCGTACTGCCGGGCGAAGGCGACCGGGTCGAGCCAGGTGCCGAGGAAGTCGGCGGCGAACGCGGCGATGGTACGGGCCCGGTCGAGGTGAAACCGGGGCAGCGCGCGGACGCCGAGCAGCGCCTCGGACGCCTCGGCCAGCGAGGAGACCTCGCCGGTGGAGTCGAAGCGGACCACCCGCGCCGAGGGCCAGGCGGCGAGGAACCGCGCCAGCACCGACTCGAACGTCGGCCCGGTGACGGCCGGGGCGACCAGGTAGATCGCTCTGCCCGACACGGCCGCGGACTGGAGCCCCTGGAGCACGCCCCTGTCGAGCGCGGCCCAGGGCACGGACTTTCCGGCGAGCGTCGGGGTGCGCGCCCGGCTCGAGTCGTACAGCGAGAGGACCGAGGCCTGCCCCGCGGCGCAGAGGCCGCCCCGGCTCCAGGGGTGCTCGGGGTTACCCTCGACCTTGATCGGCCGGCCGTCGCGCGTCTTGAGCAGCACGCCGCACTGGGCGGGGCAGCCGGCGCACGCCGAGGCGTAGAAGACGGAGTTGCCCGGGACGAGCTCCTCGGGCTTGGCCAGGTAGGGGATGACCTTCGCGACCGGGGCGCGCTGGCAGCCGGCCAGGGTCACCGCGGCGGCGGACAGCCCCATCATTCCGAAGAAGCCGCGGCGCGAGACCTCGGCCGGAGCCGGCCCGGGCCCGGGCCGCTCCGGCTGCGGCACGCGCTGCCAGCCGCCGGCGTCGGCGCCTTCGACCGTCTCCAGTGTCTGCCAGTGGCGTCGCTCGGACATGGCTCTCTAGTGGTGGCAGGCCGCGCAGTCGGTGGGCGGCTGCAGGCGCTTGGCCTGTTCGGGGTCGGCGAGGGTGTTGCGGTGACACTCGAGACACCAGCCCATGGTCATGGTCGCGACCTGCTGGATGCGGACCATGGTCTCCACCGGGCCATGACAGGTCTGGCACACCAGCCCCGCGGAGACGTGGTTCTGGTGGCTGAACCAGGCGAAGTCGGGGAGCCGGTGCACCCGCACCCACTCGATGGGCCGGTTCTCCGCCACCGCCTTGGTGAGCGCCACGATGTCCGGCGCGTCCTTCTTCACCTGGCTGTGGCATCCGAGGCAGAGCTGCGCCGACGGGACGCCCGAGTGGCGGCTCTGCGCCGCGCCGAAGTGGCAGTACTCGCAGTTGATCTGGAACTGCCCGGAATGGAGCGCGTGCGAGAAGGCGATGGGCTGCGCCGGCTCGTAGCCCTGCTGGGTGAGAAAGCCGTTGTCACAGCCCGCGCCCAGGGCGAGCGCCGCCAGGACGAGCCGCCTCATGGCGCGCTCCGGGGCCGCTCGGCGCCGGCCCAGAACTCGAACCAGGAGCGGATCCACTGCGGCGGGTAGCTGCTGAAGGGCAGCAGCGCCAGCGCCAGGAAGGAGCTGGCCACGTGGGCCTGCGGCCAGAAGCCCATGCCGGAGAGCCCGCTCACCTCCGGCCGGAGGGTGAGCAGCGAGCGCAGGTACGGGACGAGCACCGTGGTGTACCAGGCCGCGCCCCAGCGGTCGGTCACCGCCACCACCACGCCGGTGAGGGTCGCCGCCAGCACCGCCCCGAGCGAGGCGAGCTCGAGCCCGGTCCGCAGCCGGCCGAACCGCGGGTCGCGGATCCGTCGCCATCCGGCCAGGCCGACCCCGACCAGGAACAGCGCGCCGCCCATCCACCCCACCAGCTCCACCGCGACCAGCAGCGGCCGCCAGGAGAGCACCGTCAGCGAGGTCGAGGGGAAGAGGAGCGGGACCAGGTGCAGCGGGATGAGCACCAGGCAGCCGAACCAGGTGAGCCAGGCGGCGAAGTTCGACCGCTCCGTCACCAGTGCGGGCTGGAGCTCGGGAGCGCGGACCGCCGCGATGACCGCCTTGCGGAAGAGGATGGCCGGGACGAGCTGCCCCAGCGCCACGTAGGGCAGTACCACGAAGAGGAGCACGGCCTGGAGGCTCATCTCTGCCCTCCCCCGCCGCCCCGAGCTTTCCACCCGATGGCCAGCGCGCCGATAATCGCGCAGGCGCCGAGCACTCCGAGCTCGAGGAGGTCGCGGCTCTTCCTGGGCCGTGTGCCGTCGCGCGAGAGCGAGGCCAGGTAGGCGCGGACCGCGTACGACTCCTCCTCGGTGGGAGCCCGGCCGGCGTAGGCCTGCTTCTCCACCGGCGAGGCCAGCAGCGCGTCCGAGAGCCCCTTCTCGTGGCGGCGCGCCCAGACGAACGTCAGGTCACCCCCGAGCGAGCCGCCGCCGAGCAGCTGCTCGCCCCGGACGTCGTGGCACCCTGCGCAGGGCGGGCCCCCGGCCGAGAAGCGCCGCGTCCCGAGGAAGTACTCCCGCCCCGCCGCGATCTCCTCGGGCGTGGCGTCGATGGACAGCTTGGGGCCGCCGACCGGGGTGCAGCCGTCCTTCTCGGTGCAGGCGGCGAAGAAGACCAGCAGCTCGTCGATCTGCGCCGGCGTTAGAGCCTGCTCCGGCATGCGGACGCCGTTGAACATCTGGAGCAGCTCGAGCGCGGTGGGGTCCTTGCCGTCGAGCATCGCCGTGGGGCTGGTGAGCCACTTCTTGATCCACGCGGGCTCGCGGCGCTGGTCCACCCCGAGGAGATCCGGACCGATCTTGTTGCCTTCCCCGAGGGTGTGACAGCTCAGGCACTTCTGCCCGAAGAGCAGGCCGGCCGGCGACGCCTCGGGCGAGACGCCCGCATCCGGTCCGGGGGCAGCGAGGACGGTCGGGGCGCAGGCCAGGACGACGGCCAGCGCCGCGCTCTTCATTCCGCGGAACGGGGTCACGTGCGGCCGGCCTCGAAGCAAGCGACGGGCCATCCGTCGCGCCTCAGTGGCACACCCGTCCAGCCTCCGAAAGAAGCGCGCGGCTTGCGATCACCACCGCCGCGAGCGCAGGAATCGCCCTCCTGGCCCATCGGGCTCCCCGGCCCTGGCCGCGGAGGAACGCGCCGGTGGGCAGCTGCGACAGCGCCAGGGCCGGCACCGCGCCGGCGCCGAAGGCGGAGAGCGCAAACGCTCCGCCGAAGAATGACCCGGCGGCGAGGCTCGCGGTGAAGGCGCCGTACAGAAGTCCGCATGGAAGCAGGGGAGTCAGTCCGCCGAGCGCAATGGCGCGAGCGGTCCGGGGCAGCTTTTGCGTGCACCCCGCGGCGCGACGCATCATTTGCGCGAGCCCCGGAACGGCTGGCAACCGGTTGCCGAGATCGAGCGCCGCGACGAGCAGCGTGGCCACCAGGATCCAGGGCGCCACGGGCAGGAGCGAGACCTCCAGGATCCGCGTGGCGCCCCCGCCCAGCGTGCCCAGGAGCCCTCCCACGACGCCGTAGGCGGCGAGTCGTCCGAGCTGGTACCCGAGCACCGGCCCGAGCCGGTCCGGTCCGCTCGACGAGGCGGCGCACGCCAGCGGGCCGCACATGAGGAAGCAGTGCAGGCTGGAGGAGAAGCCCACCACCGCGGCGGCGACGGCGGTCGAGAGAAGGAGCGGATCGACCATCGCCGGCCCGTGGAGCAATTGGCATACCGTTCGCAGCCAGGCGCGGGCCGGGTGTCCGCCTCCGCCTCCTCCACGCACTGCCTGCACTGCGGAAGCCCCGTCGCCGATCCGGGCCGGGGCGCCTTCTGCTGCGCCGGATGCGAGGCGGTGCACGGGCTGCTCGTCGACCAGGGCCTGACCCGCTACTACGCGCTGGCCCGTGGGGCGGTGCTCCCCGCCTCCTCGGCCGAGCGGGCGCGAAGCCACGCCTGGCTCGATCCGCTCCGGACCGCGGCCGAGGCCACCGTGTCACCGCTCTGCGCGCTCGAGCTGGACGTGCAGGGCATCCACTGCGCGGCATGCGTGTGGCTGATGAACGAGCTGTTCCGCCGCACGCCGGGCGGCGCCGGCTTCACGGTGAACCCCGCGCTGGGGAAGGTGCGGATGCAATGGAGGCGCGGCGGCTTCGACGTCGAGCGCTTCGTCTCCGAGGTCGAGCGGTTCGGGTACGCGTTCGGCCCGAGCCGCAAGACGACCCCCAGGCCCTCCCGAGATCTCGTGGTGCGCCTCGGCGTCTGCGCGGCGGCGACGATGAACGTGATGCTCTTCTCGTTCTCGTTCTACTTCGGGCTCTCGCCCGGGGACGGGTCCACCTTCTCGCTCTTCACCTGGGGAAGCCTCCTCCTCGCCACGGTGGTGGTGCTGGTGGGCGGCTGGCCCTTCTTCCGGGCCGCGGCGCGCGGGCTCTCCCGGGGGCTGCTCCACCTCGACGTCCCCATCGCGCTGGGCATCACCCTGGTCTACGCGCTCTCGGTGGTGCAGACCTTCCAGAACCGCGGCGACCACGCCTACCTGGACACGCTCTGCACCTTCATCACCCTGATGGTGCTCGGCCGGTGGCTGCAGCAGCGGGTGCTGGACCGGAACCGCCGCTTCCTGCTCGAGGACGACGGCTCCGACGCGCTGGCGGTCCGCCGCCGCGAGGGCGGGACGGTGGCGGTGGTGCCCGCGCCGCGCGTCGCCTCGGGGGACTCCCTGGTCGTCGCCCCCGGGGACCTCCTGGTCGTCGACGCGACGCTCACCCAGCCGGGCCGGTTCTCGCTCGACTGGATCACCGGCGAGCCCGAGCCGCGGGGGTTCGCCGCCGGAGAGACCGTCCCGGCCGGGGCCTTCAACGCCGGGCGCAGCGCCGTCGAGGCGCGGGCGACGCAGTCGTTCCAGCAGTCGGTCCTTCCGGCGTTGCTCGCGGCGCGCCCCGACGGTGAGACGCGGGACGCCAGCGCGCGGTTCTTCGATCTCCTCGCCCGGTACTACGTGCTCACGGTGCTGGCGCTGGCGGCCGTGGGCACCTTGCTCTGGGCTCACGCCGGGGCGCAACGGGCGGTGGACGTCGCGGTGGCGCTCCTGGTGGTCACCTGCCCGTGCGCGCTGGGGATCGCGATTCCCCTCGCCCACGAGCTGGTGCACGCCGGCCTGCGCCGGCGTGGAGTGCTGGTGCGCGCGCCCGATCTGCTGGATCGGCTGACGCGCCTCCGCACCGTCCTCTTCGACAAGACCGGCACCCTCACCCTCGGCCGGCTCGACCTGGTGGAGCCGCACAACCCGGGACAGCTCGCGCCGGAGGTGCGCGACGTCGCGTACCGGATGACCACCGGCAGCAACCACCCGGTGTCGCGCTGCCTCGCCCGTGCGCTCGCTGGCGCTGGCGCGCGGGTCGACGAGCCGCTGCAGTCGGAGGAGATCCCCGGCCGTGGACTCGAGCTGGTGCGTGACGGCCGCCGCTACCGCCTCGGGGCTCCGGGCTGGGCCGTCCCCGGCGCGAGCGCCGCGCCCGGGGTCACGCTCCTCTCGATGGACGGCGCGCCGCTGGCCCGCTTCGTCACCCGCGAGGCGGTGCGTCCGGGCGCGCAGCGCCAGCTGGCCCGGCTCCGTGCCGCGGGCCTCGAGGTGTGGCTTCTCTCCGGAGACGCACGCGGACGGGTCGAGGAGTTCGGCCGCGCGCTCGGGCTTCCGAACAACCGGGTGCTCGGCGAGCTCTCCCCCACCGGCAAGGCCGAGGTCGTCACCCGGGTGGACCGGCGCGACACGCTGTTCATCGGCGACGGGGTGAACGACAGCCTGGCCTTCGCCGCCGCGTTCGCCGCGGGTACCCCGGCGGTGGACCGCCCGGTGATGCCCGGAAAGTCGGACGTCTTCTTCCTCGGCGAGAGCCTGGAGGGTCTCGGCGAGCTCCTGGCCGCAGCGCAGTCCTTGCGCACCGTGGTGCGCCGCATCCTGGCCATGGCGCTCGCCTACAACGCGCTGGCGGTGACCGTGGCGATGCTCGGACTGGCCACCCCGCTGGGGGCGGCGGTGGCCATGCCCGCGAGCTCGCTGGCGATCCTCCTGGCCACCACCGGCTGGCTGGCCGGGAATCGCCGCGCTCCGGCGGCGGCACCGAAGCTGCACGAGGCGCCCGCGTGAACGTGCTGATCCTCCAGGTGTTCGTGAGCCTGATGCTGGTGCTGCTGGCCGTGCTCGGCCTCCTCTACAGCGTCAAGCACGGCGATCACGAGCACGCCGATCGATTGTCCCTGCTGCCCCTGGAAGACGACGAGGGAGACTGACGTGGAACAAAGGGTCATCACCTACGACGACACGACCGTTCGCCGCTTCATCGCCGCGGGCGTGAT
The DNA here is from genome assembly GCA_963776345.1 of uncultured delta proteobacterium. Classification (GTDB taxonomy): domain Bacteria; phylum Myxococcota; class Myxococcia; order Myxococcales; family Myxococcaceae; genus RPRB01. The sequence continues at coordinate 380,079 of CAVZMH010000015.1, forward strand.
CTTCGGCGCGGTCGCGATGCTGGTGGGCGCGATCATCGCCACCCAGATGATCTGGTGGCAGGCCAACCTCGGGGTGCCCTACCTGGTCTTCTCCCGGCTGCGCCCGCTGCACACCAACGCGGCGATCTTCGCCTTCGTCGGCAACTCGATGTTCGCCGGCATCTATTACTCGACCCAGCGGCTGTGCAAGGCGCGGATGGCCTCGGATCTGCTCTCCAAGATCCACTTCTGGGGCTGGCAGCTGATCATCGTCGCCGCGGCGATCACCCTCCCGCTGGGGATCACCACCTCCAAGGAGTACGCCGAGCTGGAGTGGCCGATCGACGTGGCGATCACCGTGATCTGGGTGGTCTTCGCGATCAACTTCTTCTGGACCCTGGCCAGGCGCCACGAGAAGAACCTCTACGTCGCGCTGTGGTTCTACATCGCGACCATCGTCACCATCGCCGTCCTGCACATCGTCAACAGCCTGGAGATCCCGGTCACCCTGACCAAGAGCTACTCCATCTTCCCCGGGGTCCAGGACGCGCTGGTGCAGTGGTGGTACGGGCACAACGCGGTCGCCTTCTTCCTCACCACGCCGATCCTCGGGATCATGTACTACTTCATGCCCAAGGCGGCGGAGCGGCCGGTCTACAGCTACCGGCTCTCCATCGTGCACTTCTGGTCCCTGGTGTTCATGTACATCTGGGCCGGGCCGCACCACCTGCTCCACACCGCGTTGCCGGACTGGGCGCAGTCGCTGGGCATGGTGTTCAGCGTGGCGCTCTGGGCGCCGAGCTGGGGCGGGCTGATCAACGGCATGCTCACCCTGCGCGGAGCCTGGGACAAGCTCCGCACCGATCCGGTCATCAAGTTCCTGGTGGCGGCGCTGACCTTCTACGGCATGTCCACCTTCGAGGGCCCGCTGCTCTCGATCAAGAGCGTCAACGCCCTGGCCCACTACACCGACTGGATCATCGGCCACGTCCACAGCGGGGCGCTGGGCTGGAACGGGTTCATGGCCGCGGGCACCTTCTACTGGATGGTGCCGCGCCTGTTCGGGACCAAGCTCTACTCGAAGAAGGCGGCCGAGGTGCACTTCTGGATGGCCACCGCGGGGATCATCCTCTACGTGGTCGCGCTCTGGGTCGCGGGCATCAGCCAGGGCCTGATGTGGAAGGCCCAGACCCCGGACGGCGCGCTGGCCTACCCCTCGTTCGTGGAGACCATCCTCGCCATCCGGCCGCTGTGGATGGTGCGCCTCACCGGCGGCCTGCTCTACCTCGGCGGCTTCCTCCTGATGGCCTGGAACCTGACCCGGACCGCGCTGGCCGGCAAGGCGGTGGACGGACAGGTGACGGTGACCGTCGAGGAGCCGCACGCCGTGCCCGAGCCGAGCGCCGGCTGGCTGGTCACCCGGCCCGGGTTCCTCTTCGTCCTCGGGGCGGTGGTGCTGTCCTTCTTCCTCGGCGGCGCCTCGATGATGACCGGGGTGAAGGTGCTGGTGGTGCTGATCATCCTCGCCGAGGTGGCCTGGCTGTGGTTCAAGGCCCGGCCGCGCGACACCACCGCGCCCGGCTGGCACCAGCTGGTGGAGGGCAAGCCGCTGTTCTTCACCGTGCTCCTGCTCTTCGCGGTGCTCGCCGGAGGGATCGCCCAGCTCATCCCCACCATCTTCGCGCCCTCGGCCGTGCCCTGGACCGGTGAGAAGCAGCAGCCGTACTCGCCGCTCGAGCTCGCCGGCCGCGACATCTACACCCGCGAGGGCTGCTACGTGTGCCACTCGCAGATGATCCGCACCCTGCAGGAAGACACGCAGCGGTACGGCGCCTACTCCCGGCCGGAGGAGTTCATCTACGACCACCCCTTCCAGTGGGGGAGCAAGCGCACCGGGCCGGATCTCCACCGGGAGGGCGGGAAGTACCCGAACCTCTGGCACTACTCGCATCTCATGGACCCGCGCTCCACCAGCCCGGGCAGCAACATGCCCAGCTTCGCCTGGACCGCGGACTACACCGTGGACCAGTCGCTCCTGGGGCGGAAGATGATCGCCCTCCAGAAGGTGGGCGTGCCCTATTCCAACCTCGCGGTGGACGGGGCGCGCGACGCCTACCGCAAGCAGGCCGACACCATCGTCGCCGACCTGGCCAAGGAGGGGGTGGCCGTGCCCTGGGACCGGGAGATCGTCGCGCTGATCGGCTATCTGCAACGGCTCGGACGGGGGCCCCAGATGCCCGCGCCGCTGCCCACCGCGGCAGCGCCCGCGCCGGCCCGGGGAGGCCAGTGATGTACTCGGAATTCTTCCGCGCCCATCACCTGATCGATCTTCCGCTGGCCGGCTCGGTGCTCTTCGCCGCGCTGTTCCTCGGCATCGTGGCCTGGCTCTTCCTGGAGCGGACGCAGCGGTTCGAGCAGGCGGCACGCCAGCCGCTCGACGACGACGAGAGGAGTGTGCGGTCGTGAGCGAGAAGCAGATGGACGTCGAGCGCGGCCACACCTTCGACGGGATCCAGGAGTACGACAACCCGCTGCCCCGCTGGTGGCTCTTCATCTTCTACACCACGGTGCTCTTCGGGTACGGCTACTGGATGCACTACCACGTGGCGCGCACCGGGGTCGGCGGGGCCGCGGCCTACGAGGCGGAGAAGGCGGAGGCGATGCGGCACGCGGCGGCGACCAAGCCCATCACCGACGACCTGCTGATCGGGCTGTCCAAGGACCCGCAGACCACCGCGACCGGCCAGAGGCTCTTCGTGCAGCAGTGCGCCGCCTGCCACCTGGAGAACGGCTCGGGGAAGATCGGGCCCAATCTCACCGACGAGTTCTGGCTGCACGGCAACAAGCCCACCGACATCCTGAAGACCATCTCCAAGGGAGTGGTGGAGAAGGGGATGCCGGCCTGGGAGCCGACGCTCGGCGCCGAGCGGGTGCGTTCGCTCGCCGCCTTCGTCATCAGCCACGAGGGACTGAATCTCCCGGGGAAGGAGCCCCAGGGTGAGCGCCTCGGAATCGTCAAGTAGCGTCGAGGGCACAGGGCGCCCGCGCTTCCTGGACGCGAGGGGCGGGCGGATCAAGATCCACCCCGAGGACGTGCGCGGCCGCTTCGTCCGCTGGCGACGCATCGTCTACGCGGTGCTGATCCTCCACCTGCTCGCCCTGCCCTTCATCAAGAACGGCAAGCATCCGGCGATCCACCTGGACATCCCCAGCCGTCAGTTCTTCCTCGCCGGGCACGCCTTCAACGCGCAGGACGTCTGGCTGATGGTGTTCCTGCTCGCGGCGTTCGCCTTCGGGCTGGTGTTCGTCACCGCGCTGGCGGGCCGGGTGTGGTGCGGGTGGGCCTGTCCGCAGACGGTGTTCCTGGAGGGCCTCTACCGCCCCATCGAGCGGTGGCTCGAGGGACCGGCGTACCAACGGCGGCGGGCGGCCGAGGGCGGCTGGACCGGGCGGCGCATCGGGCTGCTCCTCATCAAGCAGTCGCTGTACGTGCTGGTGTCGCTGATCCTCGCCCACTGGTTCCTGGCGTTCTTCGTGCCGGCGCCCACGCTGGTGGAGCTGGTACTCCACGGGCCCGCCGGGCACGAGACCCTGTTCGGGATCGCGATGCTCGTCACCCTGCTGTTCCTGGGAAACTTCGCCTGGTTCCGCGAGCAGTTCTGCGTGATCCTCTGCCCGTACGGCCGTCTCCAGTCGGTGCTCACCGACCGGAAGAGCCTCCTCATCGGCTACGACGCAGGTCGGGGAGAGCCACGGGGCAAGGTGACCAAGGGCGCCGAGGCCCCCGCGCGCGGCGACTGCATCGACTGCGGCCGCTGCGTCCGGGTCTGCCCCACGGGGATCGACATCCGCAACGGCCAGCAGATGGAGTGCATCGGCTGCGCGCAGTGCATCGACGCCTGCGACGAGATGATGATCAAGGTGGGCCGGCCGGTGGGGCTGGTGCGCTACGACTCGCTCGAGGGCTTCGAGGGGGAGAAGAAGGGAGGCCTTCTCCGGCCACGGGTCCTGGCGTACGGCGCGGTGACCGCCGCGGCGCTGCTCACGGTCGGGCTCAACGTCTTCGCGCTGCGCACGCCCTTCGAGGCGAACCTGCTCCGCTCGGCGGGGATCCCCTACGTGCTCGAGACCGCCACCATCCGGAACCAGTTCGAGCTGCACCTGATCAACAAGCACGTGGACCCGGCGGAGTTCGAGGTGGCGGTGAGCGGCCCGGAGGGCACGACGGTCATCGTGCCGCAGCCGCGGATCCAGCTCGGGCCGCTGGAAGGCATCCGCACGCCGGTGATGGTCACCATCGATCGCGCCAGGTACCGCGGGCCGTTCGAGCTGAAGGCGACGGTGAAGGACCTGGCGACCGGCGAGGTGCGCGAGCTGTCGGGGAGGTTCCTGGGGCCGCCGGTGGGGCCGAAGAGCTGAGTCGCCCGGGAGGGGCGCCTCGTTGCGCCTCCGGGCCAGCGCGGAGCGGGACGCTCCGGCTGGCGTGCGCCCCCACTCCGAGAGGGCCACCGCTGGCGCGCGCTCAGTCGTCCGACCAGCCCCGACCCTCGCGCGGGATCGGGTTCGGGAGCCGGTCCACCAGCCGGATCACCGGATTCACGATCTCGGGGCCGAGGATCCACCGGAGCGATGCGTCGATCTCCCGCCACCCGGGCTCGAGGGCCTCGAGGTGTATCTCGCCCTCCTCGGTCAGCGCCCAGCGCGCGAGCCGCCGGCTCGAGGCGCGCCGGGCCACTCCGCGATCACGCATCCTCGCCAGCGAACGGCCCACCGGCGCAGGATCGAGCCGCAGCCGGCGGGCGAGCTCGAGCGCGCTCGCGGGCCCACCACGCAACGTCACCATGAGCTGGAACTCGGTCATGCTCAGCCCGTGGCCCGCCAGCATCCGCTCCAGCGGCCGGCTCGCGAATCGCGTCAGCATCCGGAGCGCTGTGCAGACGCACGCGTCCGGAAGCTCGGACCACGAGGCCTCGATTGCCCCAGCAAGACGCAGTGAACGCGACACGGAGCCGAGCAAGCTTGCGAGCCACGTGCCCTCCGGCCCACGGGAGCCGCCGCTCCCAGCGCTCAAGACGCTATAGCACGCAAGGACGCACTCGAAGTGAACACGGTACGAGCCTTCAGGTACTTACACTTGGTCCATCCGCACTCGGAGTAGGCGTGGATGCTATAGCATCTTGAGCGCTGGAGGCGGACGCCCGGGCGAGGCCTCCCGCGGACCCGCACCACTGCGGCTCCCCGGAGCGCCCGGGTTCGCGGAGGCCGCCCATCGAGCCACCGCAGCCGACCACTGTCCCCTTTGCGTCTCCTCGAGGCCGGCGACCTGGGCTCCCCTGATATTCCTCGGCTGCTGCCAATTCGCGCGCAGGAGCGGTCCCGACCGGCGCTTGCGGTGTTCCCCGATGCTCCTCTTCCAGAAGCGCTTCCACGCCGGACTCGTCGACGGGTCGATCCACCTCACCTTCCGGCGGTGGCAGAAGCCGCACGTCCGCCCGGGAGGCCGCTACCGGTGCCATCCGATCGGCGTCCTCGAGGTCGAGCAGGTGGCTCGTGTCCCCGTCCGCTCCATCGGAGAGGACGAGGCACGTGCGGCAGGCTTCTCGTCGAAGGACGAGCTGCTCCGGTTTCTCGCCGAGGGGCCGGCAGGGCCGGGTCAGGCCCGAGACCGAGGTCTGGCGCGTCGCCCTCCACCACGGAGGCGACGGTGACCGCGTGGAGATTGCCCTCGACGACCGGCTGACCCCGGCCGACGTCGAGACGCTCGCGCGGCGACTGGAGCGGCTCGGCGAGTGGACGCTCCCCACCCTCCGCCTCATCCGACGGCGCCCCCGCGTCGCCGCGTCCGTGCTCGCGAGGACCCTCGGCCGGGAGCGCGACCCGTTCAAGGTCGACGTCCGCAAGCTGAAGCGCCTCGGGCTCACCCAGAGCTTCGAGGTCGGCTACGAGCTGTCGCCGCGCGGTCGGGCCTTCCTCGCCCAGCTCCCCCGCCGCCGGCCGGTCAGTCCGAAGCGCACGACCCCGCGCCCGAGACGGACGCACCCGCGAAGCGCCCGACGTCGGCAGGCTATGAAGCCCCGATGAGTCGCAACCGCCCGATTTCTGGTGGGACTCCGGGGGCTCGATCCCGTCCGGCGCAAATCATGCGGCCTGATTCGGTCCAGGCCGCAGAGCCCGCGCGGCCGCGCCCCCCTCCGAGGGTGAAGGGGCCCGGGCACCTCGCTTGCACGACAGAGGCCCCGATGCAGGCCAGACTCCAGCCGGTGCAGACTCCGGAGCCCGCAGGGATCGATCACGCGCTGCTCGAGCGCTACGGCGCCCTCCCCGTCCCGCGCTACACCAGCTACCCGCCGGCGAACCACTGGGAGTCGAGGTTCGGCGAGCCCGAGGCCCGCGAGGCGTTCCAGACCGCCGGGAGCCCGCCCGGCGTCCATCTACGTCCACGTCCCGTTCTGCCGGAAGCTCTGCTACTACTGCGGCTGCAACATGCTCGTGACCCGGAGCGAGTCGCTCGTCGAGCGCTACCTCCGGGCGCTGGAGCTGGAGCTCGATCGCGTCTCCGCCCTCCTCCCCCGCCGTCCCGAGATCGTCCAGCTTCACCTCGGCGGCGGCACGCCGACCTACCTCGACCCGGACCAGCTCGCCCGCCTCGCCGACGCCATCCAGGCCCGGCTCCCCTGGAAGCCCGGCATCGAGGCCTCGATCGAGATCCACCCGGCGGTCACCAGCGTCGAGCAGATCCGCACCCTCGCGCGGCTCGGCTTCAACCGGGTCAGCATGGGCGTCCAGGACTTCGACCCGGCGGTCCAGAAGCGCATCAACCGCCGGCAGTCGTTCGAGGAGACCCGGGCGCTGATCGAGGAGAGCCGCGCGCTCGGCTTCGTCAGCGTCAACGTGGATCTCATGTACGGGCTCCCGCTCCAGACCGTCGACCACTTCCAGCGCACCCTGGACCGCATCGAGGAGCTGCGCCCCGACCGCATCGCCCTCTTCGGCTACGCCCACGTGCCCTCGATGAAGAAGCACCAGGGGCTCTTCCAGCCCAAGGAGTTACCCGGACCCGCCGACCGCCTGGCCCTGCTCGAGGCCTCCATCCAGCGGCTGCTCGCCGCCGGCTACGTGCACGTCGGCCTGGACCACTTCGCCCTGGAGGACGACGAGCTGTGCCGCGCCCGCGCCGCCGGGACGCTCCGCCGCAACTTCATGGGCTACACCACCTGCGCCGACAGCGACGTGCTCGCCTTCGGGCCCTCCGCCATCTCCGAGGTGTCCGGCACCTACGTCCAGAACGCGCGCGAGGTGCACGACTGGGCCACCATGCTCGAGCAGGGCCGGCTCGCGGCCGTGCGCGGACACCGGCTCGACGCCGAGGACCGCGCCAGGAGCGCGCTCATCATGCAGCTCTTCTGCAGCCTGGAGGTCGACCTGGACGCGCTCCGCGCCCGCCACCCCGGGACGCTCCAGAACCTGCGCGACGAGGAGCGCGACCTCGCCGGGCTCGAGCGCGACGGCCTCGTCGCCCGCCAGGGAGCGCGGATCCGGGTGACCCCGCGCGGACAGCTGCTGCTCCGCACCGTGGCCGCCCCCTTCGACACCTACCACCGGGCCGACGCCCGGCTCCACGCCCCTGCCCTATGAGCGCGGAACCGTCGTCGCTGCTGCTCTGGCTCAGGGCCTTCCACCTGATGGCCATCATCAGCTGGATGGCCGGGCAGTTCTACATCTGGCGGCTGTACGTCTACCACGCGATGACCACCGAGCCGGCGGTGATGCGCCAGTTCGAGGTCATGGAGCGGCGGCTCCTCAACGCCATCACCACCCCGGCGGCGATCCTCTCGCTCTTCACCGGGATCGGACTGCTCGCGCTCCAGCCCTTCTTCCTCGAGCAGCCCTGGATGCTCGTCAAGCTGCTCTTCGTCGCGGTGATGTACGTGGCGCATGGCTTCTCCATCCGCTTCCGCAAGAAGCTGATGACCGAACCCCACGCCTACCCGCACACGCTCTTTCGCTTCCTCAACGAGCTACCAACCGTGTTGATGATCGTCATCGTGATCATGATCATCGTGAAGCCGTTTGCCCGCTGATGAGCGGAGCCGGCAGCCAACGGTTGGACCTGACCCCGGCGGCGGGGTAAGGGCAAGGGGACGCGAGGGGATGAAAGCAGGACGCGGACGATGACGAGCCGGTTGAGCCGCTGGACGACGCTGCTGATCACCTTCGCCGGGATCGTGCTCCCCTGGCTCTTTGCCCTGACGGCGCTCGACTCGAACAGCGCAGCCGCCCAGGCGGTCGCGTTCCTCCCCGCCCCCTACGCCTTCATCATCTGGGCACCCATCTACACCGGGTTCCTCATCTTCGCGGTGTGGCAGGCCCGGCCGGCACAGGCCAACAACCCGCGCGTGGCGGCGATCCGCCCCTGGCTGATGCTGACCGCGGCGCTCAACGCCGCCTGGTTCGGCGCGGTGGCCATCCGCCACACAGGGTGGACCGTTCCGATCGTCTTCGGGATGCTGGCGGTCGCGGTGGCGATGCACCGGGCCGCGCGCATCGGCGTGGTGCCGGTCGATCCCGCCGAGGCCTGGCTCCGGCTCCCCTTCTCCCTCTACACGGGCTGGCTGATCATCGCGGTGTTCGCCAACGTCTCCATCGAGCTGTCGCGCGCGGGATGGGACGGCTTCGGCTGGAGCCCGGTCACCTGGGGCATTCTCTTCATCGTGGCCAGCTCGGTCATCGGTCTGTTGACCCGCTTCGGTCTCGACGATCCAGTCCTCGGCGGCGTGCTGGTCTGGGCCTACCTGGCCATCGTCGTCCAGCAGCAGGAGCGCCCCTTCGTCTCCCTGTTCGCCGGCATCGCGTCGGGGATCTGCCTGCTCTCGCTCTTCGTGCGCGACCGCCAGGCGCCCCACTCGACGAGCAGCGAATGCGTCGAGGTGTGAGCCCGGACGCGCCCGGCGCTGGCCTTCGCTCTCAGCGAGCGGCGTCCAGCATTCGCCCGAACCACGCGCTGCCGTGTGGGTTCTCGTTGTACCGGGGAATCGGCGCGTAGCCGGCCGACAGGTAGAGGGCCGCCGCCTCCCGCAGCGGCGTGGCAGTGTCGAGCACCAGCCGCCTCGCGCCGAGGGAGCGGGCGACGCCTTCGACCCCGGCGAGCAACACCCGCCCGAGCCCATGTCCCCGGAGGTCCGGGACGAGGAAGAAGTGCTTCAGCTCCAGCGTGCCCTCGCCGAGAGGGCGCAGCCCGGCACAGCCCACCGCGCGGCCCGCGTGCCAGCCGAGCACCACCGCTCCGCCCGGTCCGCGGAAGTCCTCCGGCCAGCGCGCGGTGATCTCCACCACCGCGGGGGCGAGCCGCTCCCGCAGCTCGCGGAAGTACGCCTCGAGCAGGCGGCCCGCCTCCGGGGCGCCCGGATCCGCGCGGCCGACCTGCAGGGCGACGCTTCCTTCCACGGCGGGCACTGCAGCACACGTTGCCCGCACAGTTCCTTGCGGCGAAAGCGAGAACAGTCGCCGGCCGCTCCGGACCGGGAGCCTCAGGCCAGCGAGTCCATCACCTCGTCCAGCACCTTCTTCGGCGGGCGGGTGACCTCCTGGGGCAAGGTGGCCAGCGGCGCGTCCGTCACGTGGAGCAGGTCGTAGAAGCTCGGAAGCTCGGTGTTCACGTACAGCACGCCGGTCAGCACCTCCTGCTGCGCATGCGAGGTCATGATCCGGGTCACCACCGCCAGCTTGTCCCGCGGGTCGTACCCTTCCTCCACCTTCCGGAGCTGCAGGTGCGAGCCGTCGTGCATCTTCACCGACACGGTGGAGCCGGGGTCGTAGTCCACCGAGATGTCCTCGTACGAGGGGATGAACGACAGCTCGTGCACCGGCTCGTCGTGGTCCTTCATGTACGAGTACGACTTGGTGGATCCCTCGTGGTCGTTGAAGGTCACGCAGGGCGAGATGACGTCCAGCACCGCCGTGCCCCGGTGCACGGTCGCCGCCTTGAGCATCGCCGAGAGCTGCTTCTTGTCCCCGGAGAAGCTCCGGCCGACGAAGGTGGCTCCGAGCTGGATGGCGAGGAGGCAGGTGTCGATCGCCGGGAGCTGGTTCACCACTCCCGACTTCGAGGTCGAGCCCGCGTCGGCGGTGGCGCTGAACTGGCCCTTGGTCAGGCCGTACACCCCGTTGTCCTCGATGATGTAGACCAGCGGCAGGTTGCGGCGGACCAGGTGCACGAACTGGCCCACGCCGATCGACGCGGTGTCCCCGTCGCCCGAGACCCCGAGGCCGATCAGCGTCCGGTTGGCGAGCAGCGCGCCCGTGGCCACCGACGGCATGCGCCCGTGCACCGCGTTGAAGGCGTGCGCCCGGCTCATGAAGTAGGCCGGCGTCTTCGACGAGCAGCCGATGCCGGAGAGCTTCGCCACCCGCTCCGGCTGGATGCCCAGCTCGAACATCGACTCGAGGATGCGCTCGCTGATGGCGTTGTGCCCGCAGCCCGCGCAGAGGGTGGTCTTGCTGCCCTTGTAGTCGGCCTGGGTCAGTCCCAGCCGGTTGGTCTTCTCCGCCATGGCTTACCGGCCCTCCCGGGCCACGATCTCGTCGGTCACGCTGCGGGCATCGAGCGGCAGCCCGGGAATGTGGGCCACCGACCGGAGCCGGGTCAGCAGCTCCGCCGGCAGGTCGATCTTCAGCAAGGACGCGAGCTGCCCGTCCCGGTTCTGCTCCACCACGTACACCCGGGGGTGCCGCTCGATGAACGCCTGGACCTCCGGCGAGAACGGGTAGGCGAGCACGCGCAGGTAATCGGTCTTCAGGCCCTTCTCCTTGACCAGCTGGTCCCGCGATTCGACCAGCGCGTGGTGGCTCGAGCCGTAGCCGATGATGCCCACCTCGGCCCCGCCCTCGTCGACGATCGGCGCGGGGAGCTCGCGGCGGGCGGTGTCCATCTTCCGCTCCAGACGGGCGAGGTTGTTCACCCAGTCCTCCGGCCGCTCGGAATACTGCGCCTTCTCGTTGTGGCCGGTCCCTCGGGTGAAGTACGAGGCCAGAGGGTGGTCGGTGCCCGGCAGCGTGCGGTAGGCGATGCCGTCACCGTCAACGTCCCGGTAGCGCTCGAATCCGCCCAGCCGCTGGAGGTCCTCCCTGGAGAGCACCTTCCCGCGGGCAATCGGCTTCTCCGGGTACGGAAACGGCTCCGACATCCAGTAGTTCATCCCCAGGTCGAGGTCGGAGAGAACGAAGACCGGCGTCTGGAACCGCTCGGCGATGTCGAAGGCCTCCGTCCCGAAGCGGAAGCACTCCTCCACCGAGCCCGGGAACAAGAGGATGTGCCGCGTGTCCCCGTGCGAGAGGAGGGCGGTGGAGAGCACGTCCCCCTGCGAGGTCCGGGTGGGGAGCCCGGTCGACGGGCCCACCCGCTGGACGTCCCAGATGACCGCCGGGATCTCCGCGAAGTAAGCCAGGCCCGCGAACTCGGCCATCAGCGAGATGCCCGGGCCGGCGGTGGCGGTCATCGCCCGCGCGCCCGCCCAGCCGGCGCCCACCACCATGCCCACCGCCGCCAGCTCGTCCTCCGCCTGCACGATGGCGTAGGTGCTCTTGCCGTCCGGCCCCATCCGGTAGCGCCGCATGTAGCCGATCAGCGTCTCCACCAGCGACGACGAGGGGGTGATGGGGTACCAGGTCACCACCGTCACCCCGCCGAACATCGCGCCCAGCGCCGCAGCCGAGTTCCCGTCGATGATGATCTTCCCCCGGTTGGCGTCCATCCGGTGGATCTGGAATCGGTCGCGCTTCTGCAGCGACTCCCGGGCGAACTCGAACCCGGCCCGGGCCGCGCGCACGTTCAGCTCGGCCGCCTTGGCCTTCTTCCGGAACTGCTTGGTGATCGCCGCCTCCACCTCGCCCATCTCCAGGCCGAGGATGTGGGCCACCACCCCCACGTAGGACATGTTCCGGAGAAGCTTCTTGAGCTTCGCGTCCCCGCTGACCGGCTGGACCACCTTGTCGAAGGGCACCGGGTAGAAGGTGAGGTCGGAACGGAGCCCGGCAAGCTGCAGCGGCTCGTCGAACACCACCGCCGAGCCCGGCCGGAGCGAGAGCACGTCCTCGCGCGCGGACTCGGGGTTCATGGCGACGAGGAGATCGATCTCGTTCTTCCGGCCGATCCACCCGTCCTTGCTCGCGCGGATGGTGTACCAGGTAGGGAGCCCGGCGATGTTCGAGGGGAAGAGGTTCTTCGCCGAGACCGGGACACCCATCTGGAACAGGGTCCGGAGCAGCACCATGTTCGCGCTCTGCGAGCCGGACCCGTTCACGGTCGCGACCTGCAGGCTCATGTCGTTGATCACCGGTGATGCGGGCTGGCTCATGGACCTCCTCGACGGCGGCACAACTACAGTCGCACCGCGGAGGGCAGCCGGGCAACTTTCGCGCCAGGTTCCGCCGGGCTACGGCGGCCTGGACCCGGAGTGTGCCCCGTTCGAACGCACGGCCCGGGCCGGCGATTCCGGCCGGAGCCCGAACCTGCGCTCGGCCCACCGCGTCGCGCCGAAGACGGCCACCCAGAGCATGAGCCCGGCGGCCGCCCGGAGCCCCGCCCACCGGAGCAGCGGGCTGGCGCCCCGACGTTCGCGGCTCGCCACCCAGAGGAGCACCGCCAGCACGGCGATCCAGACAGCGCTGGCCAGGGCCCAGGCGATCGCGTCGTTGCGTTCCACGCTCCCTCTCGGGGACGCACCGTGCCACAGCTCCCGCCCACATGGCGGCCTGTTCGTCGGGACAGGCGCACGGCCGTCCACGACCGGACCGGGGGGTCGCGGCCCAGCGGCCAGAGCGACCGGACGGGGACCACCGTTGCCTGCACGGCCGTTGACGCGCCCGCTCACCTGATTGAAGGGGACGCATGCCCATCCGCCACCTTCCCCCGCTCCTGCTCGCGCTCGGCGTCGCCTGCGCCTCGACGGAGCCGCGTCCGACGCCGCCAGCCCCGGCGCCCGATGCGGGAGCCACGCCCGCCCGGGCCGCCGCGGCTCCGACGCCAGGGTGCACGGCATCGACGTCGCGGGCATGGATCCGCTCGGTCGCCCCCGGCGACGACTTCTTCCTCTATGCCAACGGGACCTGGGTGAAGGACACCGAGATCCCCGCCGACCGGCCGCTGGGGAACGTTCAACATCCTCGCCGAGCAGTCGCGCCAGCGGACCCGCGAGCTGCTGGAGGCGGCCGCCAGCGGGAGCGCGCCCGCCGGCTCCGAGGAGCGCAAGGTCGGCGACTTCTACGCGAGCGTACCTGGACGAGGCCAGCGTCGAGGCCGGGGCATGGAGCCGCTCCGTCCGCAGCTCGCCGCCATCGCCGCGCTCCGGGACAAGACCGCGCTCGCCCGCGCGCTGGGGCAGGACCTGCGGACCGACGTGGACGCGCTGAACAACGCGGTACTTCCACACCGAGCCGGCTGTTCGGCTTCTGGGTCGCTCCCGACATGAACCCCCCACGGTCAACGGGGGCTACCTGTTCCAGGGCGGCCTGGGGATGCCCGACCGCGAGTACTACCTCTCCACCAACCCCAAGATGGCCGCCATCCGCGACCGCTACCGGGCGCACATCGCGAAGGTCTTCGCCTGGCCGGCATCCCCGGCGGCGAGGAGCAGGCCCGGCGGATCTTCGATCTCGAGACGCGGATGGCGCGCGTGCACGGCACCCGCGCCGAGGCGCTCGAGGTTCGCCAGGCTTACAACCCGTGGAAGCGGACGAGTTCGGCAAGCGCGCGCCCGGGCCTCGACTGGGCGGCGTTCTTCCAGGGCGCCACCCTGCAGCAGCAGCCGATCATCGTCGTCTGGCAACCGACGGCCATCACCGGGCTGGCCGCCCTGGTGAAGCGGTGCCGCTCGCCACCTGGAAGGAGTGGCTGACCTTCCAACCGGTGGAGCGCTCAGGCTCGCCGCTCCTCTCGCGGGCCTTCGTGGACGAGAGCTTCGATTTCTACGGCAAGACCCTCAGCGGGACGCCCCAGCTGAGCGCGCGCTGGAAGCGCGCGTCGAGGCGGCAGCGAGCTCCGCCACCAGGCGGGCCCGCGAGGCTCGGGCATGGGCGACGCGGTGGGCAAGCTCTACGTCGCGCGCCACTTTCCGCCCTCGGCCAAGGCGAAGATGCAGGAGATGGTCCGAGCAGCATCATCGCCGCCTTCGACCGCCGAATCGAGGCGCTCGACTGGATGGCGCCGGCGACCAAGGCCCAGGCGCGGGAGAAGGTCCGCACCCTCTACGTGGGCGTCGGCTACCCCGAGCGCTGGCAGGACGACTCGGGGCTCGAGGTGATCCCGGGGAGACCTGCTGGGCAACGTGCAGCGCGCCTCGCCTCTTCGACTACCGCCGCGACCTGGCGAAGCTGGGCAAGCCGGTCGACACGAGGGACTGGTGCATGAGCCCTCAGACGGTCAACGCGGTGAACCTGCCGCTGCAGAACGCGCTCAACTTCCCCGCCGCCATCCTCGAGCCGCCATTCTTCGACCCGGCGGCGCCCGCCGCGTCCAACTACGGCGCGATCGGCACCGTCATCGGACACGAGATCAGCCACAGCTTCGACGATCAGGGGGCGATGTTCGACGCGCAGGGGCGACTGCGGAACTGGTGGACCCCAGCCGACTTCGCGCAGTTCGAGGAGTCCGGCGGACGGCTGGTCACGCAGTACGACGAGTACCAGCCGTTCCCGGACATGCACGTCAACGGCAAGCAGACGCTGAGCGAGAACATCGCCGACGTCGCGGGAATCGCCGCCGCGCACGACGGCTGGCGGCGTCGCTCCAGGGGCAAGGAGCCCCCCGCGCTCTCCGGCTTCAGCGGCGAGCAGCAGTTCTTCCTGGCCTACGCCCAGAACTGGCGGAGCAAGATCCGCGAGCCCATGGCCCGGCAGCGGCTCGTCACCGACGGGCACGCGCCCGATCACTACCGGGCGGCAACGGTGCGGAACGTCGACGCCTGGTATTCCGCCTTCGCCGTGAAGCCAGGCCAGCAGCTGTACCTGTCGCCCGAGCAGCGGGTGCGCGTCTGGTGACGGCCGGGCCCGGGGTAGCCTCCCGGGCCATGGCGTACGTCTCCCGGCTCCTCGTCTACCCGGTGAAGGGGTGCCGGGGCGTCCCCGTCGCCTCGGCGGTGCCCGACGACCGGGGGCTCGCCGGCGACCGGCGGTGGATGGTGGTGGACGAGGCGGGTCGCTTCCTCTCCCAGCGCACCGAGCCGCGCCTGGCGCTGGTGCGGGCGCGGCTCGAGACGAGCGGCCTGGTTCTCGAGGCGCCCGGGATGCCCGCGCTCGAGCTGCCCGGCCAGGCGGAGGGACCGCTCGGACCGGTGGTGGTGTGGAACGACGCGGGGCAGGCGCGCGACGGCGGGGCTCCGGCGAGCCGCTGGCTCTCCGAGCACCTCGGGCGGGCGGCGCGCCTGGTCCAGCTGGACGAGACCTTCGAGCGCGTCGCCTCGGCCGAGTTCGCGCCCGGCGCCCGGCTGGCCTTCAGCGACGCCTTCCCGGTGCTGGTCATCGGCGAGGCCTCGCTTGCCGAGCTGAACCGTCGGCTCGACCGGCCGGTCCCCATGGACCGCTTCCGCCCCAACGTCGTCGTCTCCGGCGGCGAGCCCTTCGCCGAGGACGGCTGGCGACGCGTCCGGGTGGGGGAGGCGGTGCTCCGGCTGGTGAAGCCCTGCACCCGGTGCGTGGCGACCACCGTGGATCAGGAGACCGCCGAGACGCGACCCGAGCCGCTGCGCACGCTCGCCACCTTCCGGCGCTGGAACGGCGGCGTCATCTTCGGCCAGAACGCGATGGTCGAGCGGCCCGGCCCGATGCAGGTCGGTGACGCGGTGGAGGTGCTGGAGGCAGGCGAGCCCGCCGTTCCCCTGGCGCCGCTCAGCCCTTCCGGCCCAGCCGGGCCAGCACCTCCGCCAGACGCTCGCGGGCCGGCGCGCTGAACGCCGTCTCCACCCAGCTGCGGGCGTCCTCCCGCTCGGCCCGGCGCACCGCCGCGACCACCGGACCCCGGAGCGCGTCCTTGATCTGCCGGAACGCCGGCCCGGGAAGGGAGGCCAGCGCCACCGCGCGCGCCCGCGCGGCCTCGAGGAGGCCCTCGGGCGGAACGACCGCCTCCACCAGGCCGAGCGCCCGCGCCTCCTGCGGGGCGAGGAGCCGCCCCTCCAGCGCCACCGGTCCGAGGGAATGAGGAGGGACCTGGCAGCGCAGCGTCTCCAGGACCACCGCCGGCAGCCCGAGACCGATCTGCACCTCGTTGAGCCCGATGCGGAAGTCCCCGGCCGCGGCGAGGCGGACGTCGGCCTGGAGCGCGAGCACGCACCCCCCGGCGATGGCGTGCCCGTTGATCGCCGCCACCACCGGGAGCGGCAGGGCGAACACCCGCAGCATCACCTCGGAGAAGCGCCGGATGAACCTCTCCATCCCCGCGCGATCGAGCGCGGCCAGCTCCGGGAGGTCGAGCCCGGCGGAGAACGCCCTCCCCTCGCCGGTCAACACCAGGGCCCTGGCGCCCGAGGTCTCGACGGCGTCGAGCTGGGTGGAGAGCCGGTCCAGGAACGCCGCTCCGATGGCGTTCGCCTTCCCGGCCCGCATCCGCAGGACGGCCACCTCACCCGAAGTCTCGATCTCCATCGTGCCGCCGACTACATCGTGAGGCCGCCGTCCACGTCCACGGTGCGCCCGTTGAAGTAGTCGCACTCGATGCAGAACCGCACCGCCTGCCAGATGTCCTCTGGCTCGCCGATCCGCCCCACCGGAATGGCCGAGACCAGGGCCTCGCGGGCCCGGGCGTTCATCCCCCGGGTCATGGGGGTGTCGATCATCCCCGGCGCCACCGCCGTCACCCGGATCCCGAACGCCGCGAACTCGCGCGCCCAGGTGACGGTGTTGGCGGCCAGGGCGGCCTTGGCCGCGACGTAGTTCGACTGCCCGCGGTTCCCGTGGCGGGCGATGCTCGACATGTTGACCACCACGCCGGACCGGGTGCCGGTCTCGACCATCTTCCGGACCGCCTCGCGGACCAGGAGGGTGGCCCCGGTGAGGTTCACCGCCAGCACCGCGTCCCAGTGCTCGCGCGAGAGCACCGTCACCTCGCCGGTGTGGCGGTCCTTCTTCACCAGGAGGCCGTCGCGCAGGATGCCGGCGTTGTTCACCACCGCGTTCAGCCCGCCCATCGCTCCGTGGGCCCACTCGACGAACGCGCGCACCTCGGACTCCTGCGACACGTCGAGCGGCCGGGCGTGGAGCTTGCCGCTGTTCCCGCGGGCGAGCTCCAGCGTGTCGGCGAGCCCCTGGGGGTTCACGTCGCCGATGGCGACCTGGGCGCCGGCCTGGCACAGCCGGAGCGCGAAGTGGCGCCCCAGACCCTGTGCCGCGCCCGAGATGATGCACTTCACCGATGCGAGGTTCATGACACCCGAACTCCCCTCCTGACCCGGGACCCGAGACCTCCGGCGGGCGCGGGAAAGAGCACGCGCGGCCCGGGGCTCCGCCGGCGCGGACTGTATGGCCTTGCGCGGGGCGGGGACAGACGATTCGCAGTCCGCCCCCGGAAACGGTCCCCCCCGACCCACCTCGTCGCGGCGCGACGCAGCTGACCTAGAGTCCCGGGGCATGCGCCGGCTCATGTTCGTGGCCTTCGCGGTGCTGGCGGCCGGGGGGGCCTGGTGGCTACGGAGACAGGGAACCGCGTCGTCGTTCGGCGCCTACACCGGCGCCCAGCTCGACACCCTCGAGGCCGCGTACCGCGCGGCGATGCACGCCCCGCCCGCGCCGCCGACGAGCACCCTCGCCCGCAGCGACGCCGCGATGGATGCCGAGATCTCGCTCGGGTTCCTGGAGGCGGAGCGACACCGGCGCAAGGCGCTCCTCGGCGCGATCTCCGTCGCGCTCCTGGGCGTGCTCGGCGCCCTCCTCCCCAGGCGCGGCGGCTCGAGCGGCGCGCGGAGCGAGGACCGGCGGCTGGCGCGGGCCATGGGAGATCCGGCCGCCCTGCTCGAGGGCGAGCGACACAAGGCGGCGAAGCTGCTCGGCGTGACCGTCGAGGCGCCACCGGCGGTGGTGGACGCCGCGCTGGCCGCGCAGCTCGCGGCCCGGGACCTGGGCCGGCTGGACGGGCTCGCGCCGGACCTCCGGCGCATGGTGCTCGAGCAGCGCCAGGCGCTCCAGCGGGCGCGCGATCTCCTGGTGAGAGGCGCCGCCCGGGCCACGCCCGGCACCACGCCCGGCAGTGAGCCCGGGAGGCGGGCTCGCCGCCGCAGGCTACGGGGAGACCCCGCCCGGCGCTCCACGGACGAGCGGTCCCGGCGCGCCGTCCAGCACCGGCTCCGACCCCGCGACGCTCCTCGGCAGCCGGATGGAGACGCGCGTCCCCACCTCCAGCTCGGAGGAGAGCCGCACCGAGCCGCCCATCGCCCGGACGTAGCTGTCGACGATCGCCAGCCCGAGCCCGTGGCCCGTCCCGTCCGGGGCGGCGCGAAAGAACGGCTCGAGGGCCCGCCGGACGGCGCTCGCCGGCATCCCCGTCCCGTTGTCGGCGACGTCGATCGTCACCCACGCCGGCTCGACCCGGGTGGAGACCTCCAGCCGGCAGCTGCGCTGCGGGGCCCGGTACTTGAGGGCGTTCCCGATGACGTTGCGCAGGATCTGCCCGAGCACCTCGGGGGCACAGGCCACCGCCACCTCTGCGACGTCGAGGTGAAGCTCGGCCCCCTGGCTGGCGGTGGCCAGCTCGTCGAGCGCCTCGTTCACCGCGCCTCGCACCTCGGTCCGCCCGCGCGGGAGCCGGCCCGACCGGGAGAAGGCGAGCATCGCGTCGATGATCGCCGACATCCGCGAGGCCGCGCCGACGATGCGGCCCGCGAGCCGGACGTCGGTCTCGTCCCTGGCCGCGCGGACGATCAGACTCGCCAGGCCGTGAATCGGCGCCAGCGGGCTGCGGAGATCGTGCGCCGCCCGGGCGGCGAACGCCTCCAGCTCGCGGTTCTTGGACTCGACCACCTCCAGGCTCCGCGCCGCCGCCTCCCGCTCCCGGGCCATCGACCGGAGCCGGGAGGCCGCCACCTGCACCACGACCAGGAGCACCAGCCCACCGCCGAGCACGTCGACCAGGATCTGCCGGTGCCCGAGGACCAGGAGCCTGGTCCCGATGGCCTCGGCCTCGGTCCGGTTGAGCGCGATGAGCCGGTTCACCGACTCGACCGCGCTGCTCGCGTCCCGGGCCATCGCGGCGCGGTCGCCCCGTGCCACGTCCCGGGAGAGCTCGTGGGTGAGACCGGAGAGCGTCAGCCATTCCGGGCGCTCGCCCTCGAACGTCGCCAGCGGCTCGTAGATCCGCACGTCGCGGACCAGCCATTCCAGCGCCTGATGCCCGGTGGGACCTTCCGGGCTGCCAGACGCCAGCCGGGAGAGCTGCCAGCGCATGTCGTCAGCCACCTCCACCGAGCGCAGCGCGTTGGTAGACAGCGCCTCGGCGCCGCGGGAGGTGGCCCCGGCCACCCAGGCGTCCACCCCGGCGACGAGGAGGACCGTCCCGGCCACCACCGCGACGGATACGATGCCTCGCCTCGGCCTCTGGACCTCCGACATCGCGACGTCTCCGCAAGGCCCCCCGGTCTCGCCGGCGCGGACGGTAGCACCGGGGTCCAGGGTGTCCGTCGGCCTTCGGAGCACGACCCTCTGCGGTTCGTCGGAAACCCGATGGAGCGCGGGCTCACGCAACCGCATGACGGCTCGGGTCCACCGCGGATGCCTCGGCGGCTACACTCCCGGGCTCGATGCGAGTCTCCCGCGTTGCGCTCGCGCTCCTGATCGCCCTCCTCCAGAGGCCCGCGCTGGCGAGCGACGACGAGGACCTGCTCCGCGAGGCCGAGCGGATGTCCCGGATGCAGTCCGGCGCCGCGGCCTCACCCGAGGAGCTGCGGGCGCTGGTCGCCGAGCTGCTCCCCCGCGTGGGCAAGGTGATGCGGCTCCCGGTCCCCTCCCGGGTCGAGGTGAAGGTCGTGTCGCGCGACGAGGCCCGGGCCGCGCTGCTCGCGGTGCTGCGCCGCGACTACCCGGGCGACACGCTCGAGCGTCTCTCGGAGTCCCTGGCGGCGGTGGGTCTGGTCGCCGCCGGGACGGACCTGCGCTCAGAGGCCCGGTCGCTGTACGGCAGCAACGTCTCCGGCTTCTACGACCCGCACCAGCGGCGCCTCTACCTCCTCGCGGACCAGCCCCTGGCGGCGCAGGCGCTGGTCGTCGCGCACGAGCTGGCGCACGCAGTCCAGGACGAGGCCGTCCGCCTCGACGCAGCCTCGCAGAAGGTGCGGGCCTCCGAGGACGCCCAGCTCGCGCTCTCCGCCGCCATCGAGGGGCAGGCGCAGCGGGTGGCCGCGCTGGTGCTCGCCGGCGAGGCCGGAGGGACGGGCGAGGACGGGCTCGATCTGGGAGGCTTCCTCACCGAGGCGGCCGCGGCCAGCGCGGAGATGGCCGGGGGACAGTCGTCCGTGCCGTGGCTGGGGATGCAGCTCTCCTTCCCCTACGCCGCCGGGGCGAAGCTGGTGGCCGCCGTGCAAACCGCGAACGACCCCGCTGCGACGTCGCTCCTGCGCCGGCTGCCCCGGTCCACCGCGCAGGTGCTGGATCCGGCGCTCTACCGAGCGGACGAGCGGCCCCGGGAGGCGCGTCTCGACCTCGCCACCCGGCTCCCCGGGAGCTCGGCCGTCCACGCCACCACGCTCGGCGCCGCGAACCTCGACCTCTTCGGCGAGCTGCACGGGGGCGGAGAGCTCGGCCGCGGCTGGCGAGGCGACCGCCTGGAGACGGTCCGCCGGGACGGCCAGCTCTGCGCCGTGTGGGCGGTGGCCTTCGGTTCCCCCGAGGGAGCGGACCGGCTGGTGAAGGCCTGGAGCGCGGCGCTCGGGGGAGGCGTCGGCGGGCCGGCGACCCAGCCGGACGGCTCGCGGTACCTCGTGAGGCAGGGTGGCGCCGTGGCGGTGCTGCTGGAGAACGTGCCGGCGGACCGCGTCGCCGAGCTGGTCTCGGCCGCGGCCACCGCGTTCAGGTGACGCCCAGGCTACTTGCCGGACTTCGCGGGCGCCGCGAGCCCGCGGATGTACGCCACCACCGACTTCACTTCCGCGGACGACAGCTTGGCCGCCGGCATGTCCTTGGACAGTCCCTTGGCGGGACCGCCGCCGGTGATGACCGCCGTCAGGAACTCGTCGGTGCGCTTGGAGAGGGCGGCCTTGTCCGAGAAGTCCGCCGGCTTGGTGGTGTAGTACGCCGCGTCCTCCCCGTCGCCCTTCCCGGTGACGCCGTGGCAGCTCACGCAGTCGCGCTCGTAGATGGCCTTGCCCGCGGCGGCGTCGGGCTTCGCCGGCGCCGCAGCCAGCGACGCGACGGAGCCCAGGACCACCGCCGCTCCGGCAGCCCGCATCCAGTTCCGGACGTGCATGCGATTCCCTCCTCGTGGGTCCGGGGGGCAGGCCCCGCCCCGGACCGTCAAAGGCCGGCGAGCCTAGCCTGCCCCGGCCGCCGCTACGGCCTCGACGTGGGCTTCCCCGCGTCTTTCCAGCCCTTCAGCCCGGAGGCGAGCACGCTCACCCGGGTGTAGCCCGCCTCGACCGCCCGACCGGCGGCCGTGTGCGAGGACGTTCAAAGCTTGTTGGAGCAGTAGAAGACGAGCGGCGCGTTCCTGTCCGGAGGCAGCTCCTTCTTCACGTCGTAGTCATCGAACGAGCTCAGGAGCTTCGCCCCGGGGATGACGCCGTTCTTCTCGCGGAACTCCGCGTCGTTGGCGTCCAGCACCGTCGCCGGGCTCCGCGGGTCCTTCTGCATCGACGCGAGCTCGGGCACCTCGATGAAGCGGAACTTCTCCTTGGGCTCCGCGGCGAGGGCCAGGCCCGAGGCGAGCACCAGTTGGAGGGCGAGAATGGGGGAGCGCGTCATGGTCGGCGCTCCTGCTAGCCGGTCCTCCCCCCGGCCGGCAAGCCGGTTCCCTGCACCCCACCCGCACTCGGCGCTTCAGCCGACGTGGTGGATGGTGGGAGCGGCGGCCGAGGCGAAGACGCCCGCGGTCACGAAGTTCCGGACGATGGCGCCCGAGCCGCCGAGCCCGACCACGGCGAAGATGGCGCCGGCGAGGATGAGCCCGAGCGAGTGGCTGTGGCGGGTGGCGGAGAAGAGGGTGTCGCGGGTCATGGGAGGCTCCGGTTGCGGCGAGTTGCCAGGCTTCCATTGCACGGCCTCTGCCAGGCTGAATCCCAGCAGTCTCCACGACTTGAGAAACCCGGCCGTCGCGCCCGGAGCTACGGGGCCCGGCACCTGTTGCGGCGGCCGTCTCAGCTCCGGCGTGGGCGAGGGTCGGACCTCGCCTCCCCCCGACCTCCGGCAGCCGCCGGTTGGCGACAACGAACGAGCCGCCCAGAATGCCTCCCCCGATGACCCGCCGCCCTCCCTTCATCGTCTCGTCCGCCGACGTCGCCGAGCGGATCCACCGCTACCCGAACAGCACCGAGGACATGGCGCCCTCGAGACCGATTGGCCGCACCGCCGGGCTTCTCCGGATCGGCATCCACCTCGTCCGGGTTCCTCCCGGCGCGCGCACCTCGTTCCCCCACGCCGAGTCGGCCGAGGAGGAGTTCGTGTACGTCGTCGAGGGGGAGATCGACGCCTGGATCGACGGCGAGCTCCACCGGATGAGGGCCGGGGACCTCGCCGCCTTTCCCGCCGGCACCGGCATCTGCCACACGTTCATCAACGACGGTGACCGGGATGCGCTGCTCCTCTCGGGCGGAGAGGCGGACAAGGCCGACAACCAGATCCACTACCCGCTCAACCCCGGGCGCCGGGACGACCTCCCCTGGAGCCGCTGGTGGGACGACGTTCCCAGGCGCCCGCAAGGGCCGCACGACGGGAAGCCCCGCCGGCGCTGAGCCAACGTCTAAGGCCGAACTCCCTGCGCGGGTTCGTCCTCGAAGACCGGGGTTGTTCTTCCTTGGACCTCTTCGGCGCGTGTCAGCAGGGGGCAGCTCAGCTAGAAGGCTCCCCCGGAACCGCCGCCTTCACCACTCGAGGAGTCTGGGCATGGACAAGAAGGGTTCGTCGTTTTCCAGCGACATCGCCGCCATCCGGAAGCGGGCGCGCGCCCATCTGGAGCGGGGCGCGGTCACCGAGAACTACGGGCTGGACGTGAAGACCGCCATCGCTCTGCTCAACGGGGCCGTGGCCACGGAGATCGTCTGCGTCCTCCGCTACAAGGCGCACGCGGTCATCGCCACCGGGCTCGCCAGCGAATCGGTGAAGGAGGAGTTCGCCCAGCACGCCAAGGAAGAGGAGGCCCACCTCGACTGGCTCGCCGAGCGGATCAATCAGCTGGGAGGAAAGCCCAACTTCAATCCCGATGGAATCACCGGGCGTGCGTCGTCCCAGTTCGTCGAGGGCGAGAACCTGGTGGACATGATCCGCGAAAACCTGGTCGCCGAGCGGATCGCCATCGAGCACTACCGGGACCTGATCGCCTGGTTCGGAGAGAAGGACTCGACCACCCGGACCCTGCTGGAGCGGATCCTCGCCCAGGAAGAGGAGCACGCCAACGACATGCATGATCTCCTGGTGGCCCACGAGGGCAGGCCGATGCTCAAGCGGTGACTTCACCTTCGCCACCGTTGGCGTTGATGTGGAAGGCTGGGGCTCGCTGCTCGGGGAGGTCGAGCGAGCCAGTCGCGCGTGAAGCTGCGTGGGGTCGTTGGGCCGACCAGGACCCCTCGGTCGAGGTGGAGAGCCTCCATTGGTGAGACGGGCATCAGCGCCTGCGGTCCCCCGGATCGCCGTCGTCCTGACCGTGGCCGGGTTCTCCGGCGCCGCGGGGGCCGCTCCGGCCCGGTGCGATCGGAGGCTGACCGCGAGGCCGTCGACCCTCCCCGCCGGTCTCCACCTGGCCCGCGTGCGCATTCCCGCAAGCTCTCCCGACATCCAGCTCCGCGCCAGCAGCGGAACGGCCGGGCTTCCGGTGAGCGCGGGCACCGGCGCCATGGTCGTGGAGTTCACGGCCGACCCTCGCTCGCCGCCGCTGGTGATCATCGCCGCGGTGGGCGGGAGCTTCTGCGGGTTCTCGGTCGTTCGCGTCGGTTCGGCAGACGCCGCAGTCGCCCCGGGCCCGGTGACCCTGGTGGTGAACGAGCCGTCCACGGCGCCGGGCGATGCGGACACCGAGGTGCGGGTGTACGTCTTCGCGGTCGACAAGCACGGCGCGCCCCGCCGCGGAACCGCCCCCGCCTTCCAGCCGGGTGCTGGATCCATCACCGGGGTCAAACCGCTCGGGCCTGGAGTCTGGCGGGGCCGATGGAAGGTCCCAGCCGGGAAGGCCGACGAAACCCGGATGGAGGTGGCCTTCGGGTCGGAGGCGCTCACCCGGGGAGCCGTCGCCAGGAGGGCCGGCCTGCCCGCGGCGCTGGAGATCGAGGAGGATCCGGCAAGCAACGCCAACGGCATTCCGGGGGCAGTCATCGTCCGGATCCGGGATTCCGCCGGCAACCTCACCGATGGAACCCTGAAGCTGGAGGCCGACGTGGCGACGATGGGGGTGCCGGTCCGCCTCGAGCGCGGGATCTACCGCGCGCCGCTGCTCGTGACGACGGAGACGCACCGGAAGTCGTTATTCGTCAGTGCGACCGCCAACCGGATCTTCGCCAGCGCCACGCTCGTCATCGCGTCCCCGCCTGCGGCGATGGTCACGGTTGGACCGCCCGGGCCGATCCTGGCCCCTGGGTCCTCTCAGGGGAGGCCGGTGGTCCTCCTCCCGGTCACGGTGGCCGACGCCTCTGGCAATCCGGTGAACGACGTCCCGGTGGGCTCGGCACAGCTCGGCGAGTTTCTCGATGCCCAGGTCGTGGGCCCGGGGTCCTGGACTCTGCCCTACCGTCCGCCGCGCGTGCTGGAGGACTCGGTCGATCACATCACTGTCCGGGCCGGCACCGTCTCCACCGACGCGGATCTTCATATCTCGGCCGATCGCTTCTCGGGCTCCGTCGGCCTGAAGGCGGGGATGGTGGTGGCGAACGGCGTCGGGCCAGGCGCCGGGGTCGAGGGCTCGGCGTGGGCGCCCGTCGGGGGTACCCAGCTGGGGCTGACGCTCGACCTGAGCTGGTGGACGCTGTCGCAGACGAGCGCCGCAACGGTCGGCGGCGCAACCTCGACCTATCACGCCAGGCAGAACTATCTCCCGGTGCTGCTCTCCTTCTCCTTGAGGAAGCTGTTCACCAAGCGGTGGCTGCTCTGGGCGAGCGCCGGCGGAGGGGTTGCCGTGGTCTGGAACAACTCGCAGTTCGGCGGCCAGACGTCGGTGAGCGAGAGCGGGCTTGCTCCGGCCGCCAGTGCCTCCGTCTCCGCCGGGCCGCGCCTGGGGCCGGGCGCGCCGTTCCTCGAGCTGCGGGGCACCTGGATCGGCGATGCGAAGCTCTCGACCCTGACCGGGTCCACCGTCAACTTCCTGGTCCTGCTCGGGTATCGGTTCGATGTCATCTAGGCGCCGAGCGTTTCTTGTCCTCGCGGTCCTCGCCCTGGCCCGGTGCGGAGGCTCCGCCTTTCCCAATCCAGCGCCCACTGCGGTGGTGCCGGACCGTGGCTTCACCGGAAACGCCACCCCGATCGTCATCCACGGCACCGGGTTCTCCGTCCGAGCCGTCCAGCCAGCGTCCGGCGGTGCTCTCACGATCGACGAGACCTTCCAGGCCTGGTTGGGAAACGACGCGCTGCTCGACGTCCACGGGGTCGACGAGCAGACGCTCACCGCCACCGTCCCCCCGGGGCTGACCCCGGGTCTGAAGTCACTGCGCGTCCAGGGGCCGTTCGGCACCTCCGGGGAGCTGGCGCAGGCCTTCACCGTGGAGGGCACGGCGCTGGCGTCGATCACGCTGGACATCGCCGCCGCACCGGCCACCGTCAGCGAGGGCCAGTCGATCTCGGTCACGGTGACGGTGACGAACACCGGAAGCACGGCGGCCACCAACGCGGTTCCCGACACACCGACGGTGGCCGGGACCGGCACGGTGAGCTTGTCCACCGGTCCGGCTCCGACCTCCATCGCCACCCTGGGGCCCGGCGACTCGGGGACCTTCACCTGGACCTACCTGGCGACCGGCGCCGGGACGCTGAGCTTCGCGGCGTCGGCCCATGCGACCGACACGTTCTCCGGGACGACCGTCAGCGCGTTCACCGACCCCACGAAGCCGGCGCAGGTCACGGTGCAGCACCCGGCCGCTCTCGCCGCGACCTTCCCCGCTTCCGGGTCCGCGGCCTTCGGCCAGGAGTTCCCGGTCACCATGACCGTCACCAGCGTGGGCGGAGCGGCGGTCGAGAACGTGATCCCCGCGGCGCCCACGGTGAATCCGGCCGGCCTGGTCACCCTGAAGACCGGGACGGACCGGTCCCGGCATCCGTCGCCTCGCTCAGCTCGGGCGAGAGCACCACCTTCACCTGGACCTTCGTGGCCGGCAACACGCCGGGCACGGTGCAGTTCTCTTCGAGCGCGGCCGGGAACGACGCCAACTCGGGCGCGGCGGTCGCTTCGGGCACCGCCACCTCTGGCAACTTCACCATCGGCGCGGCCGCGATCAATGCCACCCTCTCTGCCTCGCCGGCGACTGCCAGCATCGGTCAGGCAATCACCTTGACCCTGAAGCTGACCAACCCCGGGCTCGCCGACGTCCGCAACTTCACGGTGGGTACACCCAGCGTCAGCTCGACCGATGGCGCCAACGCCACCCTGACCGCGGGCCCCTCTCCGGCACCGCCCGCGGTGCTCGCGGCGGGACAGACCGTCACCATCACCTGGACCTACAGTCCGGCGCTGATGCCGGGTCTCTCCTCGGGGCACCTCAGCTATCTGGTGACGGCGACCGGCGTCGACGCGTTCTCCGGCGGAACCATCGCCGCGCAGCCCACCGCCTCGTCCACCGTCCAGTCCCCGGCGGCGCTGACCGCGACCCTCACCCCGGAGCGCACGCCGCCGGTTCCCACCGGCCAGCCCTTCACGGTGAACACCGGCCAGGTCTTCACCATGAGCCTGGCGCTGAGCAACACCGGCGGGGCGGCGGCAGTGGCCGTGACCCCCACTCCGATCCCCGGCTGCGGGGCTCCATCTCCCGCCTCCGCCACCGTCAACCCAGGCAGTCCGGTGGTCTTCGCCTACGCGAGCTGTTCCTCGGCCACGGCAGGGACCCTGACCCGCTCGGCGTCCGCATCCGGCACCGACGCGAACAACCCGTCGCTGGTGGTGACCTCGAACACCGCGACCGCCACGGTGGTGGTGCAGACTCCGGCGGCCGTCGCGGCGACCGCGCTGACGACGACACCGGCAACCCTCACCGCCGGCCAGGGATTCACCGTCACCCTGACCCTGACCAAGTCCGGTTCGGCGGCGGCCAACGTCACCGGGGTGTCGCTCACCGGCACGACCTGCGCCACCGCTCCACCGATGCCGGTGAACGCCATCGGCACCACGTTGAACCTCACCTGGTCCGGGTGCACGGCGCCCTCGACGCCGCAGACGCTGACACTCGGGGGGTCCGCGGCCTGGCAGGACGCCAACACCGGCGTGACCCAGACCGCGGGACCGGCGACTGCCGCGGTCCAGGTGGTGAGCGGCGCGGAGGTGACTGCGACCACCATCGCCACGACACCCCCGACGCTCAGCGCGGGACAGACGTTCACCATCACTCTCACCCTCGCGAAGTCGGGCGGGGCCACGGCGAACGTGACCGGCGCGTCGATGAACGACGCTTCGTCCTGCCAGACCGCGCCCACGTTCCCGATCAACAACATCCCGGCGACCCAGACCCTCGTCTGGAGCAACTGCACGGCGCCGGCGACGCCCGGACCGCTCGCGCTGGCTGGATCGGCGACCTGGGTGGACGCCAACGCTCCGACCGTCGTCAACACCACGAACCTGGCGGCGGCGGCGATCACGGTTCAGGCGCCGGCTGCCTGGCGGCCAGCTTCCAGGCCCAGCCGCCAGCGACCGCGAGCGTCGGACAACCCCTGGCACTCACGGTGAATGTGACGAACACCGCCGCCGCGGGCGGCGCCGCAGCGAACGGCGTGACTGTCACGCCCTCCACCACCGGGACGGCGACCGCCTCCTGTACCGCCGCGAGCCCGGGGGCCTCGAGCATCAATGCCGGCACGACCCTGCCATTCACCTTCACCTGTACGCCCCTCACCACGGGTACGCTCGCCGTCGTCGCCACGGTGAGCGGGACGGCAGCGAACAGCGGAAACGCGCTCACGGCCTCAGCCACGACCACGCCGGCGACGACGATCCAGGCGCCAGCCGGCCTGGCGGTGACCTTCGCGGCTCAGCCCCCGGCGTCGGTCAACGCGGGACAGCTCATCTCGCTGACCGCGAACGTCCGCAACACCGCACCGGCTGGGGGCGCGGCGGCGAATTCGGTCACGGTCACGCCGACCGTCAACACCGTGAGCGGGACGGCTGCCGCCACCTGCACTGCGGCGTCTCCCGGTGCCTCGACAATCAGCGCCAACTCCACCGTGGCTTTCAGCTTCGGTTGCACGACCTCGGGCGCTGGGACCCTCACTTTCACCGCGACTGCCAACGGCACCGCGGCCAACACCGGCACCGCGCTCGTCGCCGCGGCGACCACCTCGCCGGCGACGACGGTCATCGCGCCGCTCGTCATCACGCCCGCGACGGCAAGGGTGCCCCATAACAAGAGCCGGACCTTCACCGCCAGCGGGGGGAGCGGGACTGGCTATACCTGGTCGCTGTCGACCAACGCCTCGGGCGGCTCCATCGACCCCGCCACCGGCGTCTACACGGCCGGGGCCACGCGCAACGTGACCGACGTGGTGCGCGTGCAGGACTCCCTGGGGAACTCCGCGACCGCCAGCGTGACGGTGACGTAGACCGTCTGCAGGCCGAGACCCCTCGTTCGGCCCGCTGCCCTGGTCATCGTTGGCGATGAGCTGGAGCGAGCATCTGGCGTCAAGGTCGACTGGCACGCGCTCCAGGCCGGGCGGAGCGGCAGCGACGACTGGATCAAGCAGTCGCCGACGCGTCGCATCTCGATCCCTCCGTTAGATGCGGCCCGCCCTTCGAAGACCCGGGTTGTTCTTCCTTGGAGGTTGCGTTTCGCCGGCCTCGGACGTACGTCGGCGAGACGCGAGGGGGCCTCTCGTCTGGCAGGCGCGCCTGTGACCGCACCGTGACATGTGCCGCCCTCGGCTGGAGGCACGTCCCGTGGACACCGTTCGCTCTCGCCGACCCTCGATTCCCGGCTTGCTCGTTCTGTGGCTGGCCCTGTCGACCACGCTGCTGCTCTCCGCGTGTTCGGGCTCGAGCACGAAGACGCTCCAGTCGATCGGGGTGACTCCATCCAATCCCTCGCTCGGCGCCGGCACGACACTCCAGCTGACGGCGACCGGGACGTACTCCGACCAGTCCACGCAGGACCTCACTCCCTCCGCCGCCTGGACGTCCTCGGATGCCGGCGTGGTCACCGTCTCCAGCGCCGGGCTGATCACCGCCGTCGCCCCCGGGTCCGCCACGGTCACCGCCACCAGCGGAAGCGTGGTTGGTTCGACCACCGTCACGGTGACCGCGGTGACGCTCCAGTCGATTGCACTGACCCCCGCCGCGCCCTCGATCGCCAAGGGGACCACGCAGCAGTTCACCGCCATGGGCAGCTTCTCCGACGGGAGCACTCAGAACCTCACCAGCCAGGCCACCTGGACCTCGTCCGCTCCCACCATCGCGACGGTCTCCAATGCCGCCGGATCGAAAGGACTCGGCACCGGCGTCGCGGTCGGGACGGCCACCATCAGCGCAGCACTGAACGGCGTCACTGGCTCGACCACGCTGGCGGTGACCACCGCCACCCTGCAGTCCATCGGCGTCACTCCGGCCAACCCCTCGATCGCCAAGGGGACCACCCGGCAGTTCACCGCCACCGGCACCTATTCAGACACCTCCACGCAGGACCTCACCACGCAGGTGACCTGGGCCTCCTCGGCGACCACCGTGGCCACCATCTCCAACGCCGCGGGCACCGCCGGGCGGGCCACCGCCATCGACGTGGGGCCGACGACCATCTCCGCCACGTTCGGAGGAACGACCGGCTCCACCGTCCTCACCGTGACCACGGCCGCCCTGCAGTCCATCGCCGTCACACCCCCCAACCCATCGGTGGCCAAGGGCAACACCGTGCAGTTCACCGCCACCGGGAGCTACTCCGACAACAGCACCCACGACATCACCGGCCAGGTGACCTGGGCGTCCGCGACGACCTCCGTTGCCACCATCTCCAATGCCGCGGGGAGCCAGGGGCTGGCCAGCACGCTCGGGGTCGGGACCAGCACCATCTCCGCTTCGCTCGGAGGGACGACCGGCTCGACCGTCCTCACCGCGACCACGGCCACCCTGCAATCCATCGCCGTCACGCCGCCCAATCCATCGGCTGCCAAGGGCAGCACCCTGCAGTTCACCGCCACCGGCACCTATTCAGACACCTCGACGCAGGACCTCACCACGCAGGTGACCTGGACCTCCGCGACGACCTCCGTGGCCAACATCTCCAATGCTGCCGGGTCGAAGGGCCTGGCCACCGCGGTGAACGTCGGAACCTCGACGGTCTCCGCCGCCCTCTCGGGAGTGACCGGATCCACCCTCCTTACCGTGACCGCGGCCACCCTGCAGGCCATCGCCGTCACGCCGACCAATCCCTCGGTCGCCAAGGGCAGCCCGGTACAATTCACTGCCACTGGCACGTTCTCGGACAACACCACTCAGGACATCACCAACCAGGTGACCTGGGCGTCCTCGGTGATCACCGTGGCCACCATCTCCAACGCTGCGGGGTCGAAGGGCCTGGCGAGCACGCTCCAGGTGGGAACCACCAGCATCTCCGCGGCGCTCTCGGGAAAGACCGGCGGATCGGCGCTGACCGTGACTGCGGCCACCCTCCAGTCGATCTCGGTCACCCCCGCCACTCCCAGTCGGCCGGCGCCGATCACCCTGGCCTTCACCGCCACCGGCATCTTCACCGATGGAACGACCCAGGATCTGACGACCCAGGTCACGTGGTCGTCGTCCAGCCTGGGGGTGGCGACCATCTCCAACGCCGCGGGCTCGATCGGAGTGGCCACTCCCGTTGCCCCTGGGACCACCACCATCCGCGCCACCCTGGGAACGGTAAGCGGATCGACGGTCTTCACCGTCACCTCCGCCACCCTGAACTCCATCGGCGTTACCCCGGCCAACCCCTCGATCGCCAAGGGCACCACCGAGCAGTTCACCGCCACCGGGAACTACTCGGACGGGAGCACCTTCGACCTCACCCAGACTGCCACCTGGGCCTCCTCGATGACCTCGGTGGCGACCATCTCCAATGCGGCGGGAACCAAGGGCAAGGCCAGTGCCGCCGGAGTCGGAACCACCTCCATCTCCGCCACCTTCGGTGGGAAGACTGGCTCGACCATCCTGACGGTGACTCCGGCCACCCTGGTGTCGCTCGCCGTGACCCCAACGGCTCCCTCCATCGCCCGTGGATTGACCCAGCAGTTCGTCGCCACCGGAACCTTCAGCGACGGCAGCACCCAGGTGTTGACCTCCACCGTCACCTGGTCGTCCAGCAACGCCGTGGTGGCGTCCATCGCCAACGTGGGCTCACCCGGCCTGGCCACCGGACTCTCGGTGGGGAGTTCCACCATCCAGGCCGCGGTGGGGACCATCACCGCTTCCGCGACCCTCAAGGTGACCGACGCCATCCTGGTCTCGATCGCGGTGAGCCCGGACAATGTCACCATTCCCAGGACCACCACCGAGCAGTTCGCCGCGCTCGGAACCTTCAGCGACTCCGCAACGGCGGACCTCACCACGCAGGTGACCTGGAGCTCGTCGGACGACACCGTGATCGTCATCTCCAATGCCGCGCTCTCCCAGGGCCTTGCCACCGCCCTGGCAAAGGGCAACAACATCACCATCACCGCCACCAAGGGATCGGTGAGCGGGACGGCGACGGCCAAGGTCCCCTAGAAGCCGGTCCGGATGCCGGGGCCCGCCCGGCTGATCCTGAGACGCTGGCTCCGACTCCGCTCTGGGCGGCACCGGCGACCAGTCGGTGAACTGCGCCCCATGCTAAAGACCGCGGCAGAAGGAGCAATCATGCCCGAGGCAGAGAAGCTTCCTCCGGGGTCAAGCGGGTTGCCACTCGTTGGCGAGACGCTCCCGTTCATCTCCGACATGTTCGGGTTCATTCGCGCACGTACCGAGCGGTACGGGCCCGTCTTTCGTTCGAACATCCTCGGCCACCCCACCGCCTTCATCTCCGGGCCCGAGGTCACCGACCAATGGCTCGACGAGAGCAAGATCCAGCGCGCGGACTCGTTTCCCGCGCCGGTGAGGCAGCTCTTCGGCGGGCCCGGGATCCTGCCGTTGATGGACGGCGCAGAGCACCGCCAGCGCAAGGAGCTGCTCATGGCGGCGTTCACGCGGGAGGCGCTCGCCAGCTACCTCCCCGCGCTGCAGCGAATCATCGAATCAGCCCTCTCGCGCTGGGCCACGGGCGTCGAGCGGCCGCTCCTGCCCCAGCTGAAGCTCCTCGCGGTCGAGGGTATCTGCGCCAACGTGCTCGGAATGGAGACAGGGCCGGAGCTGGAGCGGCTCGTGGCCGACTACGGCGTGCTCTTCAAGGGATTCACCGGCTTGCCCCTCGACCTGCCCGGCTTCTCGTTTCACGCTGCGCTGCAGGCGCGCGATCGCATCCTCGCGCAGCTCGCCGGGCAGGTGCAGCGTCACCAGGCGGGCAAGTTCGACGACGGCCTCTCTCGCGTGCTGGCGGCGCGCACCGCCGACGGCAAGGGGATGGCCCCCGAGCACGCCACGAAGGAGATGCACCACGTGGTGCTGGCCGGGGTGATCGTCTTTGCCGAGCTGGGCGCGATGATGCTCGAGCTGTCCAGACATCCCAAGGTGCGCGAGAAGCTGGTCGCCGAGGTGAAGGCGGCGGCCCCCGCGGGCCCGGTGACGCCCGCCCAGTTGCGGCAGATGGCTTACCTCGATCAGGTGGTCATGGAGGTGAAGCGGACCTGCCCCAACGTGCCGGTCAGCTTCGGCCGGGCCAGGGTCCCCATCCACATCGGCGAGGCGACCATCCCGGCGGGCTGGAACGTGATGATGGCGATCGGCGAGCACAACCGGAACGCCATCTTCACCGAGCCGGAGAAGTTCGATCCCGATCGCTTCGGGGAGCCGCGCGCCGAGCAACGCCGGCACCCGCACGCGTTCGCGCCGCAGGGTGCCGGCTCGGTGCTCGGCGGACACAAGTGCGCGGGCTACGACTACTCGACGGTGTTCATCCAGCTCTTCACGGTGCTGCTCGCGCGCGGATACGCGTGGGAGGTTCCGCCGCAGGATCTCTCGGTGAACCGCGCGCTGGTCCCGCCCGAGCTCAAGAGCGGGCTGCGGGTGGTGATCCGGAAGCTCTGAGGTGCCGTGAGGTCCCGGCAAGGCGTTCATCCGGCCGCCCGGCTGTTCCGGTGGCCCTGAGCACCCTTTCCGAGCACCTCCGGCGGCTCCCTCACGGCCCGCACCCGAGACGGAGGGCGGAGTTCCTGCGGCGCCTTCGCCCTCGCCGCCGCGGCGAACATCACCGCCGCCACCCAGTGCCTGGCGCTGGTGGTGAGCCAGACCTCGGGCGGGGTCCGACTGTTCTGCGTAAGTACTGAGCGGGAAAAGGGATTTGAACCCTCGACCCTCGCCTTGGCAAGGCGATGCTCTACCACTGAGCTATTCCCGCTGAACGACTCCGCGCCTGTTACCAATCGCCGGCCCCGGGGGTCAAGCGCCCGCGGGCGAGGCGACCGCGCCCACGCGTGCTACATGCCTCCGCCCACCCCCGGGGAACCCTCCGTGCACACCCATCCATCGATCCGCCGCCCCTCCGTCCTCGCCGCGATGGCGCTGCTCGCCCTCCTGGGCTGCGGCGGCGGCTCCAATCCCGGGCCCGGAGGCGGCACCACGGTCACCGGCCAGGTGTTGGACGGCTTCGCCCAGCCGCTCCCCGGGCGCACGGTGCTCGTGGGCAGCCAGTCGACGACCAGCGACGCGAACGGCAAGTTCACCGTGAGCGGCGTCACCACACCGTACGACGTGGTCGTCGTCGAGCCTGGGTCGGGCAAGGTTGCCACGGTGTACGCGCAGCTGACGCGCACCGATCCGAAGCTCCGCGACCTCGGGGCCACCAGCACCCCGACCCGCCAGGCCACCCTCGGGGGGAACCTCTCCGGAGGTGACGCGCTCCCCACCCCCGACGCGACGTTGACCGGGGTGTCCTGGGGCTCGCCCGAGAGCTCCACCGGGTCCTACGTCACCAGCAGCCCCTACGCCTTCACCGTCGCCTGGTCCGGCCCGACCTCCATCACCGGCAGCGTGCACGCGCTCCAGTGGACGGTGGACCCGAGCGGCACCGTCACCGGCTACCGCTCGCACGCGGTGACCACCGGGGTGTCGCTCAGCGCCGGCAACGTGGTGAGCAACGCCAATCTGCTCCTGGCGGCGCCGCTGACCACCAACGTCTCTGGCAGCACCAGCGTCCCCGGCGGCTACACGATCGTCGACCGGACCGTCTACCTCACCTTCGACGACGGGGCATTCTTCCCCGTCAGCAGCGACGGCATCTCCAACCCTAGCTTCGACCTCCCGGTCCCCTCGGGCATCGGAGCCAGCGCGCAGATCAACGTCACCGCCGGCGACGGCGGCACCCAGACCTCGGCGCAGCTGTCCGGAGTGGCGCCCGGGACGACGGGCCTGGCGCTCACCCTCCCCGCTCCGGCGCTGGCCGCCACGCCCGCCGACGGGGCGACCGGCGTGGACACCGGCACCGACCTCGTCTGGAGCCCCGTCCCGAACGCCGTGCACCTCCTGATCCTGAGCGGTGGCTCGAGCGATCCGACCTACATCGTGGTGAGCGGCGGCACGCGGGCCCGAATCCCCGACCTGACCGCGCAGGGCCTCGGGCTCCCCTCCGGGCGGCTGTACGACTGGGGGCTGGTCGCCGTCGGCCCGTCGCCGGGCATCGACGCCTTCACCGCCACCGGCGTCTTCCCCCGCGAGGGCTTCGGGTTCCAGACCGTCAGCAGCACGCAGTTCACGACCCGGTAGGGCTCAGACCTCGGCCGAGCCGCTCCCGTCTCCCCGGCGCGCCAGCATCTGCAGGAAGCCGCGGAAGTACACCCCCGCGCTCCAGAGGCTGAAGAGCACGCTGAGGTAGGTCAGCGCCTGGCCGACGTCCTTGAAGCTCACCGGCCCGTGCCAGACCCAGAGGTCGATCTCGTGCCGGTAGTGGACCAGGAGGGCGACGATGCCCACCAGCTGCAGGGCCGTCTTCCACTTCCCCTCCTGGCCCGCGGCGATGACCATCCCCTCGCTGGCGGCGATCTGCCGGAGCCCGGTGACCACGAACTCGCGCGAGAGCAGGAGGATGGCCACCCACGCCGGGAAGCGGCCCAGGCGCACCAGCATCACCATCGCCGCGAGGACGATCAGCTTGTCGGCGAGCGGGTCGAGGAACTTGCCGATGACGGTGACCAGTCCCATCCGCCGCGCGAGCCATCCGTCCACCACGTCGGTGATCGCCGCCACCGCGAACAGCGCGCCGGCGAGCAGCGAGGCCAGCGGGTTCGCCTGGTACGCCAGCTCGATGAACAGCGGGATGATCAGGATCCGCCCGAAGGTCAGGAGGTTCGGGACGTTCCACAGCTCCTTGAGCAGCACCCCCGGGGGGCGACGCTCCCGGCCCGGCCGGCGCCGGCGGCGCTTCCGTCGTCCTTCCCGCGGTGCCGGGGGCTCGGCCACGCCCCGGGCTTACTCCACGTGTGGCCGCGTTGGCGACGCCGAACCCGGGGAGTACGCTCCACGGCCTTGATGCGGCGCACGGGGACAGCGATTGCCCTTGCCGTTCTCGGGCGCGCCGCCCTCGCCGAGCCCACCGGCGCCGAGGAGCTCGCCCAGCGGAGGGAGGCTGCCCGCGAGGCGCTCAGGCCGTCCTGCGGGCGATGTCACGACCACGGACAGCCGACCGCCCGTCCCGCGGCGCTTCGGGTCTTCGACCTCCAGGACGCGGACTGGTCGGCGCACGTGACCGACGTGCAGATGGACCACATGGTGGGCCGCTTCGAGAGCTTCAAGATGCCCCAGGCGGACCGGGTCACCGTGCAGCGCTTCCTCGACGCCGAGCGCGCCCGGCGCGCCTCCGCCCCGCCGGCCGCCGAGCCGGGGCACTGAGGGCGGAGACGATGGGCGCCTCGGGCCCCGCGACACTCTGGCGGAGCATCGTCACCGAGACCGCCGAGCGGGCCGACGCCGGCGCGCGGCTGGCGCTCGAGCGCGAGGGGCATCGGCGGCTCGACCGCGACGCGGGCATCGTGCTGGTCACCGCGGTGCTCTGCCTCACCCTCATCCAGTTCTTCGGCCGGCCCGGCGCGCTCGAGACCTGGCGGCAGCTCTGCGCGGCGCTCCACCTCGAGCCCCTCTTCCGCTGGATCGAGGCCTACGTCTTCGAAGGGCCGCAGGCCCGCTTCCATGCCCGGGTGTTCTGGGCCGCGGCCCGCGCGCTCACGCTCCTCGTCCTCCCGGCGGTGGTGGTGGTGACGGTGCTCCGGCGCCCGCTCGGCGACTTCGGGCTCCGCGTCCGGGGCATCCTTCCGCACGGCTGGCTCTACCTCGCAATGCTGCTCCTCATCGCCCCGGCGGTGATCATCGCCTCCTACACCCAGCCGTTCCAGGCCACCTACCCGTTCTACCGTCTGGATCCAGGAGAGCGGCTCTGGCCCAACTTCTGGCTCTGGGAGCTGCTCTACGCCACGCAGTTCGTGGGCATCGAGTTCTTCTTCCGCGGCTTCCTGCTCCACGGGCTCAAGCAGCGGATGGGCTACGCCGCGGTCTGGGCCTCGGTGGTCCCGTACACCATGATCCACTTCGAGAAGCCGCTGGCCGAGTGCCTCGGCGCCATCGTCGCCGGGTGGGTGCTCGGCACGCTCAGCCTGAAGACCGGGTCCATGTGGTGGGGCGCGGCGATCCACACCGCCGTCGCCTGGGGCATGGACCTGCTCTCGCTCGGGCACCAGGGTCGGCTCGGCTGACGCCGCATCTCTAGAGGGCGCTGGCGGGAACGCAGAGCAGGGCCGCGCCCTCGCCCGAGAGCTCCACCGCCGGCGCGGGCGTGCCCTCCGGGCCCTCCCAGCCGAGCGCCACCACCCGCGGGCTGAGCTGACCCTGCCAGCCCACCCAGTGCTGCAGCGGCACCGTCACCGGGGCGTCGTGCCGCACCTCGGTGGAACGCAGGGGCCCGGGGAGCGCGAGCAGCACCTGCCCCACGCCACTCAGGTGCACCAGGTCCAGGTCCGGCGCCACCTCGCTCGGCACGCGCCCGTTCTCGAACATCACCGGCTCCTCGAAGCCGAAGACCCAGTCCTCGCGCAGGTAGACGCTCTCGTCGCCGAGGTCGATCGCCAGGAAGGTGCGGCCCATCACCCCGAGCCACGCCGTCCCCGTGCCCACCAGGCGGTGCATGCGCGCCGGTCCCCAGCCGAATGGCTTGTCCGTCACCCGTCCGCGGAAGCGCTTGAACTCCGCGCGGGCCTCGATGACCCCGGTCCACCCGAGCAGCCCCGAGGTGCGGACCAGCACCTCGCCGCGGACCTCCACCCGCACCGCCTCCGGCGTCACGGTGAAGGTGCGGCTTCCGTCGCCAGGCAGCTTCCCGGCCACGCTGGAGAGCTCGGTGGGGCGGATCACCGGATGCGAGGAGTCGGCCAGCGTGGTGCGGGCCGCCTCGCGGAGCGATCGCATCGGCGCGGGAGGAGCCGGAGGAGCGGCGACCTCGGCTTGCGCAGGCGGAGCCGCCGGGCGCGCGGACCCGGGCTGGGGCGGCTTGGCGAGGGCGGCCGACGCCGGCTCGCCGCCGCTCCCGAACGTGGGCAGGGGGGCCGCGGGGACGGGCGCGGGCGGCGCCGCCGCCTCGGTGAGCGGGATGGGCGCCGGCTCCCCGCCGAGCTGCGCCACCGAGACCACCGGCAGCTCCTGCGTCAGCCCGGAGATCTTCTGGTCGGGCGGAGCAGGCCTGGGCGGCACGGGCACCGGCCGCGCCTCGGCGGCGAGCGCCTTGGCCATCTTCTCGGCCATCACGTCCGAGCCGGCCTTGACGAAGTGCTCGCGGGCCCGGCCGTACTCGCCGGCCTGGGCGAGCGCGAGCCCGAGGTAGTTGTGCGCCTTGAGGTGCCCGGGCTGCAGCTCCACCGCGGTCTCGAACTCGCGCACCGCACGGGTCAGCTGGTTCGACTTGAGGTAGACCAGCCCGAGGTTGACCCGCAGCGTCGGATCGGCGCCGTTCTCGCGGACCAGCGCCTCGTAGACCTCGGCCGCGCGCACGAAGTCGCCGAGCTTGAAGTACGCCAGGCCGAGCAGGTTCTTCGCCTTCTCGTCGCCCGGGCGCATCTGGTAGGCGCGCTCGAGGTGGTCGCGGGCCTCGGTCAGCTGCCCCTGCTGGAGCAGCTCGCCCCCGCGGTAGAGGGCCTCGAGGAAGACCGCGTCGGTGGCTTCCGCCGCGTTCACCGCCACGCCGCCGGCTCCACCTGCGAGGTCATCGACCCGTCCTGCTTGTACTGGAAGTACAGCGCCAGGACCTTCTGCACGTAGGTCCGGGTCTCGTCGAACGGAGGCACCTGGTTCCCGTACTTCCGGACCGCATCCGGACCGGCGTTGTACGCGGCGACGATGGTCTCCATCTGGCCGTCGAACTCGTTGGCCAGCACCCGCAGGTAGCGCACGCCGCCGAAGATGTTCTGCCGGGCGTCGAAGATGTCCCGCACGTACATGTCCGACGCGGTGCCGGGCATCAGCTGCATCAGCCCCGAGGCGCCCTTCCGCGAGAGCGCGTGTGGATCGAAGTTGCTCTCGGCATGGGCCACCGCCCGCACCAGCGCCAGCGGGATGTTGTACCGGCGCGCCGCCTCGGTCATCCACTCGAGGTAGAGCGACGGCGCGATCACCGAGCGCACCGGAGCCTCGGAAGGACGCGGGGCCTGGCGGAACGACGAGCCTCCGAGCCGGCGCGCCTTCACTCCGGCAGGAGGAACGTTGGTGTAGACGATGGTCCCGTCCTTCTCGCGATAGGTGTAGATGGCGCTCGCGCGCGCGGGCAGAGCGGAGAACAGCGCGAGCAGGAGCACGGGCAGGAGACGCATCGGCAGGGGGTCGGCCTGCGACTCTACTGAACCCGCCGCGCAAACCTCAAGAAATGGCCCTTGTTTCCGCCGGGTTGGACCGCTACACGGGACGACAAGATGCCCCGGCGGTTCGACTTCCTGGTGCTCGGCGGCGGCGTGGCTGGCCTGTCCTTCGCGCTCGAGGCCGCCCAGCGCGGGACGGTGGCGGTGCTCACCAAGCGCAGCCGGTCCGAGAGCAACACCATGTATGCGCAAGGGGGAGTGGCCGCGGTCCTCTCCGGGCGCGACAGCTTCGAGCAGCACATCGCCGACACGGTGGATGCCGGGGCGGGTCTGAACAACCCCGAGGCGGTGGAGATCACCGTCCGGGATGCCCCGGAGCGAATCCACGAGCTGGCGGCGCTGGGCGCACATTTCGACACCCGACCCGACGGCGAGTTCGACCTCGGGCGGGAGGGCGGGCACACCCGGCGGCGCATCGTCCACTCCGGGGACATCACCGGCCGGGAGATCGAGCGCGCCCTGCTGGCCGCCTGCGACGACCGGCCCAACATCCAGTTCTTCTCCGAGGCCGCGGCGATCGACCTGATCCTCGACCGCCGCAGCCCGCACGGGCAGCCGCGGTGCCTCGGAGCCTACGTGCTGCTCTCCACCGGGGAGATCGAGACCCTGCTCGGCAGGGTGACCGTGCTCGCCACCGGAGGCGCGGGAAAGGTGTACCTGTACACCACCAACCCCGACGTGGCGACCGGCGACGGGGTGGCCATGGCGTACCGGGCGGGCGCGCGCATCGCCAACATGGAGTTCTACCAGTTCCACCCCACCTGCCTGTTCAGCCCGGAGGCGAAGAACTTCCTCATCTCCGAGGCGCTGCGCGGCGAGGGGGGCAAGCTGCGGTTGCGCAGCGGCGCGCCCTTCATGCAGCGCTACGACCCGCGCGCCGAGCTCGCCCCGCGCGACATCGTGGCCCGGGCCATCGACTCGGAGCTGAAGCGGACCGGCGACGACTACGTGCTCCTCGACATGACGCACCTCGGGCGGGCGTTCCTCATCGAGCGGTTCCCGAACATCTACGAGACCTGCAAGGCGTTCGGCGTGGACATGGCGGTGCAGCCCATCCCGGTCGTGCCCGCGGCGCACTACCAGTGCGGCGGCGTGTCCACCGACATGGGCGGCCGCACCAGCGTCCCCGGGCTGTTCGCGGTGGGCGAGGTGGCGCACACGGGGCTGCACGGCGCCAACCGGCTGGCCTCCAACTCGCTGCTCGAGGGGCTGGTGTTCGGTCACCGGGCGGCGCGGGCCGCGGCGGAGGAGCTGGGTCCGACGGCGCAGGGCGAGGACGTGCCGCCGTGGGACCCGGGCGCCGCGGTGGACCCGAACGAGGCGGTGCTGGTCACCCACAACTGGGAGGAGGTCCGCCGCCTGATGTGGAATTACGTGGGCATCGTCCGGACCGACAAGCGGCTGATGCGTGCCCGCCGGCGGCTGGACCTGCTCCGCGAGGAGATCCGCGACTACTACTGGCGGTTCAAGGTGACCCGCGACGTCATCGAGCTGCGGAACATCGCCGACGTGGCGCACCTCATCGTCGAATGCGCCAGCCGGCGGAAGGAGAGCCGGGGCCTGCACTACACGCTCGACTACCCGAACCGCGACGACCACAACTGGAACAAGGACACGGTCGTCCAGCGCGAGCCCTGATCGGTGGAACCCACGCCGACGCCTCCCCCGCAACCGGTGCCCCGGCTGCCGCCGCCCCTGGTCTCCTGGACCTTCCTGGGGCTCTGCGTCCTCATCTTCCTCCCGCACGCCCTCGAGAACGAGCCGCCGCTCCGCTTCATCCTCTACGGGCCGGCCGTGGCCGCGGGCGAGTGGTGGCGCGTGCTCAGCTCCAGCCTCGAGCACGTCACGCCGATGCACATCCTGATGAACGGGCTGAGCATCTTCAGCTTCGGCCCCGTGGTGGAGCGGCAGATCGGCTCGAAGCGATTCCTCCTCGTCTCGCTGATCGCCGCCCTGACCTCCTCGGCGGCCGCGCTGGCCTTCATGTGGTTCTATCCGAGCGCCGGCGCCTCCGGCGTCATCGCCGGATGGCTCGGGCTCGCGCTGCCCATCTCCGACGGCCGGGCACGCAAGGTCCTGGTGCAGTGGACCATCCTCCTGGTGCTGGTCAGCCTCGTGCCGCGCGTGAGCTGGGCTGCGCACCTCGGCGGCTTCGTCGGGGGGCTGGCCGCCGGGCTGCTCATCCGCGCCTCGGCCCGGAGGAATCCCACCGAGCCGTTTCGCCTCCTCGACCGGCTCGCGCTGCCGCTCCTGGTCCTGGCCGTCCTGGCAGTGGTCCTCGTGGTGCGCTTGCACGCCGGCGCGACCCCGGAGACCCTGCCCGCATGAGCCGGCCGTTCCACGTCTGCGTCTTCTGCGGCGCGCGGAGCGGCGGCGCCCCGGCGTACGCCCGCGCCGCGGCGGCGCTGGGCCGGCGCCTCGGCGAGCGGGGCCTGGGGCTGGTCTACGGCGGCGGCCGGGTGGGGCTGATGGGCGCGCTGGCCGACGCGGCGCTGGCCGCGGGAGCGCCGGTGCTCGGCGTGCTGCCCCGGGCGCTGTCCAGCGTCGAGGTCGCCCACGGGGGCCTGACCGAGCTCGTCCTGGTGGACGGGCTCCACGCGCGGAAGGCGCGGATGACCGCCGAGAGCGACGCCTTCGTCGCCCTCCCCGGCGGCTTCGGGACGCTCGACGAGCTGTTCGAGGCGCTCACCTGGGCCCAGCTCGGCCTGCACACCCGCCCCCTGGGGCTGCTCAACGTCGACGGCTTCTGGGACCCCCTGGTGGCCACCATC
Organism: uncultured delta proteobacterium; assembly: GCA_963776345.1. Classification (GTDB taxonomy): domain Bacteria; phylum Myxococcota; class Myxococcia; order Myxococcales; family Myxococcaceae; genus RPRB01. Next base: position 422,114 of record CAVZMH010000015.1, read on the forward strand.
GAGCGCCAGGTCGCCGACGGCTTCGTCACCCCGGCGGACCGCGCTCGCCTGTCGGTGGAGGTCGAGCCCGATGCGCTGCTGGACGCGCTCGGGGCTCCGCGGCGCTAGGATCCGCCCTGGGGGCGTTCCCCGGCCGAGCGCGCCGGAGTGGCGACTTCCCCCCGATGTGGAAGATTCGGGTGCAGCCCACCGTTCTGCCCCGGCGAGGGCCGGAGGCGAGCGGAGCGGGGCCCCACGTCCGGGCGACCCGGGGAGGAGCGAGGAAGCCGTGCTGACGCCACGGAGGCCCGCGCATCAGCGGCCCTTTGTCCGGGCGCTGATCCTCTCGCTCGCGCTGCACGCGGCGCTGGTGGTCTGGCTCCTCCGGTCCGAGCGCACCCGGGCCCCTCCCCCGCCGCGGCCGGCGATGCGCGTGTCCATCCGCCCGTTGCCTCCGCGCCCGACCCGGCCCGAGCGGCCCACCTCTCCCCCGGCCCCGGCTCATCCGCACGCCTCCGTGTCCTCCGCGCCGCCGGTCCCCGCGTCCCGTCCCGGCGCCGCCGCTGGAGCTCCGGCCCCGGGAGCTCCCCCATCGCCGGACACCGCGGCCGTGCGGACACCCGGGGCCGACGCGCCCATCCAGCTCTTCCCCGGCGGGGCGGTGGCCCGGGGCGCGGGGCCGGTCCCGCCCGGCGACGGCGCGTCGACCTCGCGCGACGTCCCCGAGAGCCGCGAGGCGGAGGGCCGCCGGGTCCAGCAGCGGGTGGAGGCCTGGCGCTGGGACTCGCTCGCCGAGCGCCGGGTGGCCACCGGCGTCGACGACTACTTCAAGGACTTCCGGCGGGCGATGCAGGCCAACATGGGGCCACCTCCGCCAGGGGGCGGGCCGAAGCACGGGGACCTCACCGCCGGCCAGCGGTGGATCAACGCCTGGCTCGACGCGCTGGAGGACGCCAATCCGTCGAAGCAGCCTCCGCCGCCGGGAGAGCGCATGCCCGCCCGGGACGTGCAGGACGTCACCGGCCGGATGGACGAGCTCATCGGCAACCACCTCGGGCCCATGGCCGTGCAGCCGAGCTTCGCCGCGCAGCGGCTGCTGCGGCGCGCCGCCGCGGTGGGGGTGCCGGTGGCCGTGCTGCGCATCGTCCAGCGCGCGGACGGCTCCATCGCCTCGACGGAGCTGGTCGCCTCCAGCGGAGACAAGACCTTCGACGCATACGTCGTGGAGCATGCGGCGCTGGCGCTCGCCGCCGTGCCGCCGCCTCCTGCGCGGCAGGGCGCCGGTCTGCACCCCGACGGCACCCGGACCGAGTGGGCGTTCTACCGGGCGGGGGGAAGCTGCGGCGTGCTCCTCCTCCGCGCGTACTGATCGAACGGCCCGAGATCTCCCGCTCCTCGCGGGTGGCGGTCAGCGGCTCACTGGAGGCGACGGCGGTGACACCGGCGCGGTCGGCCCGGCGGGCGTCCCCCCGGACGCGAGGGGGAACTTCATCTCCACCTGCCCCTGCGTCGACGACATCCGGAAGAGGAGCGTCTGCGTGGCCGGGCCGACGAGCGGCTTGCCTGCCACGTCCGTCGGGAAGCGCACCGTGTACATGGTCCAGAACTCCCCCAGGTACGGGTAGTAGGCGCGCAGGTCCTGGTTGGCACGCCCCACCCGGCGAATGGCCAGCGGCGTGACCTCGCCCTGGTCCGTCACCAGGCTGAGCCTCCAGATGGTGTTCTTGGAGTCGAGGTCGTCGAAGCGCCGGTCGACCAGGCTCAGCCCCAGCACCACCTCGTGTCCCTGGGTGGCCTCGGCGCGCTCGCGGGCGAGCGCCTGCTCCAGCTTCGCCTCCGGCCAGGTCTGGAACTGGGCCTGCCGCCGGACGCGGGCCTCGCGGAACTCCGGGCTCTGGTAGGTGGCCGCGCAGTACAGCTGGGTGTCGAGGCCCGAGTAGACCTCGCGGTGCTCGGTGACCCGGTTCAGCGCAGCCTGGTAGCTCGCCTCGGCCCGGGAATCCGAGAGCTCGGCGCCCGGATCGCCGATCGTGGGCGGAGCCCCGGCACAGCCCGCGAAGCCGAGCAGGAGCAGCAGCGCCGCGGCCCTCACGGGAGGAAGTCGCTCCGGGTGAACAGCGTGGACAGCCCGTAGCCCTTCTGGGTCACCGCCTCGCGCCCACCCTCCAGCCGGTCGACGAGCGCGAAGGCGCAGCGGACGCGGAGCCCGGCGGCCTCCACCCGCTCGATGGCCTTCAGCGTGCTGGCCCCGGTGGTGACCACGTCCTCCACCACCGCCACCTCGGCGCGATCGGCGATGAGGCTGCGCCCCTCGATCCACTCCCCGGTCCCGTGGCCCTTGGCCTCCTTGCGCACGATGAACGCGGGGATCGGCGAGCCGGCGAGGTAGCTGGTGAAGCTCACCGCGGAGGCGAGCGGGTCGGCTCCGAGCGTCAACCCGCCCACCGCCGCGGCGGCCGGCGCGAGCCGCTGGATGTCGCGCCACAGGAGCCGCCCCACCAGGAAGTGTCCCTCGGCGGTGAGCACCGTGCGCTTGCAGTCGATGTAGAAGTCGCTCTCCTTGCCCGAGGAGAGCGTCACCCGTCGCTTCTCGAACGACAGCTGGGTCAGCAACTCCAGGAGCCGTGCGCGATCCCGATCGAGCGCCATGGGGTCAGGATTCCTCCTCGAAGTAGGCCACCAGCTCGGCCGCGTAGCGCAGCTGCTGCAGTAGCTCGGCCCGGCGCCCCGGCTCGAGCGCGTCGAACACCGGCGCCAGCAGCGCCAGGTCCTGGTTCACTTCGCCCATGCGGGCGGTGAGCTCGGAGGCCAGCTCGTCGGCGTCGACCTCCTCCTCGCCGTCGCTCCCCACCGACTCGGGGGCGAGCCCGTCGTCGGTCGCCCGGGCGCGCAGGAGCATGTCGCGGGCTGCCGCCGGGAGCCGGCCCTCCTGCTCCAGCCGTCCCTCGAGCTCCGCGAGCTGCTCGTGGGTGGGCGCGGCTCCGTGGAGAATGCCGGCGAGCGCGAGCAGCAGCGCGTCCTCGTCCGACAGCCGCGCGTGCACCCGCGCCAGCACCGTGGTGCGCTGGAGGAAGCGGAGCGCCGCCACCCGGCGGAACCCGGCCACCAGCTGGAAGCGGTCCGTGCCCTCGCGCCGGCGCACGTCCACCGGGAACGCCTGCCCCAGCCGCGCGAGGTCCATCGCCAGCCGCCCCACGTCTCCCGCCGGACGGAGCTGGAAGGTGTCGTCCTGGTCCAGCGCCTCGAGGGAAATCGGCCGCTCCTCCACTGCCGGCGGGCGCTCGGGGCGCGGGGCCGGCACGGGCTCCACCCGCGGAGGCAGCGACGGCATCGCCGTGTCGGCCGCCGCCTCTCCGGCATCGACCGGAGCGGAGCTGGACGGCGCATCGCCCGGCGCGGCCCCGGCCCCGGGGCGCTCCTCGAGGGGATCCGAGGTCATCTCGTGTGGCTCGGGCGTCTCCATTGGACCGTCCCGGACACGCTACCGCGGGCGGGGGCCCGCGGGAACGTGCCCGCCGGTCACTTCTTCTTCTTCAGCACGACCTTCTTCTTGGCCCCGGCGGCGACCACCGGCGGCGTGGGAGGCGCAGGCGGAGGCGTCCGGGCCTCGGTGCGGACGATGCCCGGCATGCCTCCCGGCTTGCGGGCGGCCGCGGTCGCGCCGGCGCCGCCGGGACGCGCGGCAGTGGCGGAAGCCGTCGCCGGACGCGGCGGCGGAGGCGGCAGGCTCCGGACCGTGGGCCGGAGCTGGGTGCGCGGAGTGCTCCGCTCGGGGAGGCTGCGGCCCGGCGGCAGCTCGCCCATGTCGACCCGGCCGCGGAAGCTGGCCCCGTCGACGATGATCACCCGGGGCGCGCGGATGTCACCGACCATCCGGCCCTCCTGGGTCAGCTCCACGCTCTCGCTGGCCTGGATGTTCCCCACCACCACGCCGCTGACCACCGCGTTCTTCACCGTGACGTTGGCTTTCACCACGCCCGACGGCTCGACGATGAGGGTCTTGGTGAGGGACAGCTCGCCCTCCACGCGCCCGCGGACCGTGAGGTCCTCGTCACCGGTGAGCTTCCCGTTGATGAGGATGGAGGGACCGATGACCGTGTTGCCGCTCGCGACCAGATCCTTGGCGGCCATGGGTCAGCGTTCCTTCACGTCCATGTCCACGTTGCCCTTGAAGCTCGCGCCGTCGGCGATGAGGATCCGCGGCGCCTTCACGTCGCCCACCACCCGGCAGTCGGCCTTGAGCTCGACCTTGTCGCTGGCCTGGATGTTCCCCGTGACGCGGCCGGCGATCTCCACGTTCTGGGTCTCGATGTCCGCCTCCACCACACCCGAGCCCTCGACGAAGAGACTCTCGCGCAGCGAGATCTTCCCCTTCACCGTGCCCTGGATGACGAGGTCCTCGTCGCCCGAGATCTCTCCGTCGATGACGATGCTGGATCCGATGACCGTGTTCGCCACGTGCGTTCCGTCCTTCCCGTGTCAGTCCCGACGGCGACGGGAGCGCGGGACGCACCCGCGGAGTCCCCTCGCGCCGGAGAAGCTTCGTGAACCTGTCCGAATGTCGCTCCGCCCTCGCCGCCCAGACCGCGCTAGATGTCCTCGGGCAGCTTGACGTCCATCTCGATGGAGCCGTTGAACACCGCGCCGTCCTCGATCACCACCCGGGGCGCCTTGATGTCACCCGCCACCTTCGCCGAGGCGGAGATGGCCACGCGCGAGCTCGCGTCGATGTTGCCGCTCGCCTCGCCGTTGATGGTCAGCTCCTCGGCCCGGATGTCGGCCTGCACGCGCCCGGTGCTCTCGATGGTCAGGTGGTTCTTGAGGGCGATCTGCCCCTCCACCCTGCCCTCGATGACCAGATTGCCGCCGCCGGTGAGGTTGCCCCGGATGACGATGCCCTTCCCGATGATTCCGACCTGATCGGCCTGTGCCATCCTCACCCCTGTCGCGTGAAAACGGTACGCTAGAGATGCTCTGAGATCCAGCGAGAGGTTGCCGCGTACACCTCCTCCTTGCCGATCTCGTTGAAGATCTCGTGTCGCATGGACGGCCACTCCCGGAGCCGCTTGTCGGAGATGGTCAGCGTCTCGAACCAGCGGCGCGACACCGGCGCGGACGCGACGCGATCCTCTCCGGGCAGCATCAGCAGCACTGGAATCCGGAGCCGGGCCCCGGCGCCCAGCACCTCGCGCTGCATCCGGGTGTGCTCGGTGTACCAGCGTGGGGTCGCCTTGCGGCCGTAGAGCGGGTCCTCGTCCGTGGCCCGCTGCCAGGCCGGATCCCGGCTCAGGTCGGCCGAGGCGATACCGGTGGGGATGGGGAGCGAGGGGGAGAGGCGCGAGAGCAGCACCGCGGGCGCCGTCTTCCACGCCGGCGGGGCGACGGCCAGGCCGAGGTAGGGCGCGGAGAGGACCAGCCCGCGCAGATCGAACGTCCGCGGAGCATCGGCGCCCCGACCCAGCAGCCAGCTCAGCGCGATGAGGCCGCCGTGGCTGTGCGCCACGATGAAGAGCGGCAGACCCGCGGCGAGCGGGTGGACCGACCGGACGAAGGCCTCGAGCTCGTCGGTGTACTCGCCGAAGGTGCCGACCCCGCCGCGTGGCCCGTCGCTGCGGCCGTGCCCGCGGGTGTCGTAGGCGTGCACCGCGAAGTGCTCGGCGAGCATCGCGTCACGGAACGTGCGGTATCGGCCCAGGTGGTCGCCGTAGCCGTGCACCAGGACGAGGTGCGCCCGGGCGCCATCGGGGACGTCGCGCTCGAACCACAGGCGCGTCCCGTCCGGCGCCGAGAGGTGACCTTCCTGGTGGTGGTTCATCGGGGACCGGCCCCCGGAGAAGCGAGGCGGGCGGAGCATGCCCGGCGCATCTGACGCGGGTCCACCCGAAGTCACATCGCTCGTGACAGTGAGGGCATGCGCCGAGCCGTCCCCGTCACGCCGGGGGGTGCTCCCCGCCCTCGCTCGAGGCCCGCCGGGACGGCGGCACTGCCCGCCGGGGGGCTCAGCGATCCGCGACCGGCGAGGTGAGCGCCTTCAGCTTCCGCTCCACCGCCGCGGTGCGCTCGCGGGCCTGCGGGTCGTCCGCGGTCCGGATCGCCTCCAGCGCCCGGCGGTACGCGCCCACCGCGTCGTCCCTCCGGCTCGCGCCGCCGTACGCATCCCCGAGGTGCTCGAGGATGGTGGGCTCGTCCGGCTCGAGCTCGGCCGCGCGCTCCAGTGTGCCTGCGGCGTGCGTCACGTCGCCCCGCCGGAACTGCACCCACCCCAGCGAGTCGAGGTAGGCGCCGCTGTCCGGCTGGATCGCGAGGGCGCGGCGCACCAGCCGCTCCGCCTCCTCGAGCTGCTCGCCATGGTCCGCCAGCGTGTAGCCGATGAAGTTCAGCGCCGCGGCGTTGCGTGGATTCACCTCCAGCAGCTGGCGCATCCGGGCCAGCGCCTCGCCCGTGGCGCCGCCGCGCTCGAGGACGGTCCCCAGCGCGTACAGGAGCTCCTCGTCGCGCGGGTGCGCCTGGAGCGCCTCGGTGAGGACCGAGACCGCCTCGGCGTGAGCCCCGGTGCGGGAGAAGATCTGCGCCAGTGCTGTCACCAGCCCGGTGCTGCCCGACGCCCGGATGCGCACTTCCAGGAATCGCTCGGCCCGGCCCGGAGCGCCGATGGCCTCGAGCACCGCGGCGTGTCCGGCCTCGAGCGCCACGTCGCCCGGAGCCTGCCGGAGCCCGTCGGCCGTGGCCTGCTCGGCGGCGGCCGGCTCCCCGGCGCGGGCCAGCGCGAGGCCCCGCTGCACCACCGCGTCCTTCCACCCCGGCGCGCCGGGAGGCACCTGGCCGTAGGCCCGGGCCGCGTCTGCCCAGCGGCCCACCTTCCCCTGCACCAGGCCCAGCGCGAGCAGCAGGCGCGGATCCTCGCTGCCCGAGCGCGCCTGCTCGAGGACCCGGACCGCGCGCGCCGGCTTCCCCGCCGACAGCCAGGTCAGGGCGATCCTGAGGGACTGCTCCGGGCCGCCATCCAGCGAGGCCAGCCGGTCCAGGTAGGCGCGCGCCCGCGGCTCCGAGCCCGACCTGAGCGCCAGCCGGCCGGCCCGCAGCAGCACCTCGCGCGAATCCGGATCGCGCTCCAGCGCCCGGCCGTACGCGGCCTCGGCGTCCGCGGAGCGGCCGAGCGACTCCAGCGCCTCGCCCAGCGCGCCCTGGGCCTCGGCGTCGCCCGGATCGATCTGCACCGTCTTCGCCAGGAGCGCACGCGCGGTCTCGGGCTCGCCACGGTCGAGCAGCGCCACGCCCAGCCGCTTGAGGCCGGTGGTGTCCCGGTTGAGGTCGGCGAGCGCCTGCACCGTGTGCACCGCCTCGTCGGGGTGGCCCGCCTCGAGCGCCATCTCCGCGAGGAGGAGGTACGGCTCCTGCTCGCGCGGGGCGAGCTTCCGGACCCGCTCCAGCACCTCGCGCGCTCGCTGTGGCCGGTCGGTCTCGAAGAGCAGCCGTCCGAGGAAGAGGAGCGCCGGGACATGGTCCGGCCGTCTCTCCAGCAGCCCCCGGGCGGTGGCCTCGGCGCGCGCCGGCGCCCCGGCCCGGGCCTGCGCCTCGGCGAGCGCGAGCAGCAGCTCGGCACGGCCAGGGTCCGAGGCCAGCGCGAGCCGGAGCTGCTCCACGCTGCGCGCCTGCTCCCCCTGGAGCGCCAGCAGCCGCGCGCGGAGGAAGTGGGCGTACGCCGAGGCCGACGAGTAGTCGTCGCTCGGCGCCTCCATCGCCTCCTTCATCGCCGACACGTCCACGCGGGGGTGCGCCGGCGAGGCGCCGAGGAGGACGAAGGCGGCGAGGACTGGAGCGACCACGGCAGGGTTCCCTGGGCAGGAGCCTAGCAGGGGGCCCTGGAGGGGTGCGCGGCACCCCGGGCCGGGAACGTCAGCGCTCCTTCCGGCCCTCGAGCAGGTGGTCCAGCACCGCCTCGGGGAGCTCCCGGCCCGGCACCTCGGCCACCTCCACCTGGCAACGGAGGCTGGTGGAGGCGCGGAGGTCGGACTCCACGCGAGCGAAGACCGCCATCGCCTGCTCCCTGGTGCACTCCGGGAGCAGCGCGGCGAAGGTCCCCTGCCCCAGGTGGGCGAGCACGTCCGGGTGGCGGAGGCGCTCGCGCATCCGGGCGGCGGCGGTCCGGAGCAGCTCCGGGTTGACCGCGTCGGTCCGGGCCACCGCGAGGGAGAGCGGCCGCCCGTAGCGCCGGGCGCGGGCCGCCTCCTGGGTGAGCCGGGCCACGAGCCCGCGCCGGTCGAGGAGCCCGGTCTCGGCGTCCGCCACCCCGACCGTGGGCGCATCCGAATCGCCGGGAGCCGCCGCGGGGCGGCGGTTGACCGACAGGGCGCGCTCGGCCCGCTGCAGCAGCTCGGAGGCGTGGAACGGCTTCGCCAGGTAGTCCACCGCCCCGAGGTTCAGGGCCCGCACCCGGTCGGCGACTCCCACCTGCGCCGACACGAGGATGACCGGGATGTCGGCGGTGTCGCTCGAGGCCTTGAGCGAGATGACGGCGTCGAGCCCATCCAGGTGGGGCAGGAAGACGTCCATCACCACCAGATCCGGATGGAGCGCGTGCACCTTCGCCACGCCCTCGCGCCCGTCGCGGGCCACCTCCACCCGGTAGCGCTTTCGAAGGATGCCCTCCAGGACGGCGGCGATGTCCGGCTCGTCCTCGACGATGAGCACCCGGGGCTGCTCGCCGACCACGGCCTGAAGCTTGGGGACGGCCTTCCGGTCCTCCTGGGCGAGCGGCAGGGTGAAGACGAAGGCGCATCCGCCCTCCGCGGGCCGCTCGGCCCAGATCTCCCCACCGTGCAGCTCGACGAACTCCTTGCAGATGGCGAGGCCCAGGCCCGTCCCGCCCGGCCCGTGCCGGTAGCGGTCGAAGACCAGGTGCATCTGCTCTTCGGGCATGCCGGGCCCGTCGTCGTGGACGACCACCTTCACCACCGGACCGTCCGGGCGGTGCAGTACCTCGCCCTCGACCAGCACCGTGCCCTTCTTGGCTGCGTGCTCGAGCCCGTTGGTGATGAGGTTCTGGAGCACCTCGCGGAGCTTCAGCTCGTCGCCCATCACCGGCAGCCGCTCGGGGGCGTGGGCGCTGAGCGCCACCCCGCGCTCGGCGGCGAGGATCTCCAGCTCGAACGCGCAGTCGCGCGCCACGCGCCCCACGTCGAGCAGCTGCACGTCGAGCGCCACCCGCGCCTGCTCCCCCTTCCCCCGGTCGAGGAGCGACTCGACCATCTTCAGGATCTTCCGGGACTGCCGGACGATGGCCTCGGCGGAGGTCCGGAGGTCCCCGGGGAGGTTGGCGTCCTCCAGCATCCGGCCGTGGCCGAGCGTCACTTGCAGCGGAGCCCGGAGGTCATGGCTGATGATGGCGATCAGCTCGTCCTTGAAGCGGGCCATCTCGCGCAGCCGGCGGTTGGCCTCGCCCAGCTCGCGGTAACGCTCCACGTAGGCCAGCTCGAGGTCGTCGCGCTTCTTCTGGACCGAGGCGTGCAGCTTGGCGTTGCGGACCGAGTTGGCCAGCGCCGCGGCCACCGCCTTGGCGAACTCCTGCTCCTCGGGCCCGAAGGCCCCTCGCTTCCTCGACAGGCGGAGGAACAGCGCCCCCACCAGGTCATCCTGGCTGATGAGCGGCTGGACCAGGATGCTCGCCACCCCGAGGGGGGCGATGGCCGGCATCACGTCCGCCATCAGCGGGTCCTCGAGCGCGTCCTCGATGTAGGTCGCCTCGCGGGTCTGGAGCGAGCGGCGGAGCTCCGGGTACTTGGAGAGGTCGATTGTGATGGGGCGGTAGTCGTCCCGCTCGCGGGTCGCCATCACCACGGCCTCGGTGGAGCTCGGCGAATCCACCAGGACGACCGAGCAGCGGTCGGTGGGGAGCACCTGGCTCACCTTCTCCACCGCAATCTTGAGGATTCTCTCCAGCTCCAGGGACGAGGTGGCCGCCTGGGTGATGTCCAGGAGCATCGCCATGCGCGCGGCGATGCGCCCTTCACGGTCGCCTGCCGCCTCCGGCGGGCGCACCAGCGCCGACGTGGAACTCTCCCCGCTCATCCGCGCTCCAATTTTCCTAGATTTTCCAGGGACTGGCCAGCGCCCCCGTCAAGGAGTCGGCATCGACCCCATTCGGCGGTCGGGGGTGTCACGGACGGCGTGCCACCAGGAGGACCTCGCGGTTCCCGGCAGGCCCATGGACGGGAGAATCCATCGTCCCCACGGGGGTGAGGCCAAGCTGCTCCAGGCACGCCCTGACCCGCGCCACCGCCTCCGCCCGCACTGCGTCATCCCGCACCACCCCACCCTTGCCAACCTGGTCCCGCCCCGCCTCGAACTGTGGCTTCACCAGCGCGACCGCCACCCCGCCCGGGCGAAGAAGCCGGACCGTCGCCGGCAGGACCTGGGTGAGCGAGATGAAGCTCACGTCGAGGACCAGAACCGAGACCGGCTCGGGCAGCTCCGACGGGCCCAGGTGCCGAGCATTCACCCCCTCCCGGAGCACCACCCGGGGGTCGCTCCGCAGCCGGGCGTGCAGCTGACCGCGCCCGACGTCGAGCGCGTACACCCTGGCCGCGCCGGCCTGGAGCAGGCAGTCGGTGAACCCGCCGGTGCTCGCCCCGATGTCGGCGCAGACGGCGCCCCGGACGTCGAGCTGGAAGTGGCGCAGCGCGGCCTCGAGCTTCAGCCCGCCGCGGGACACGTAGGGCATCGGCTCGCCCTTGAGCCGCACCGCGGCCTCCACCGGGACGCGGGTGCCGGACTTGTCCACCCGCTGGTCGTCGACCACCACCTGGCCGGCGAGCACCAGCGCCTGGGCCTTCGCGCGAGTGGGCGCGAGCCCGAGCTCGACCAGCAGGACGTCCAGCCGCTCCTTCTTCAGGCGCTCGCTCACGGCAAGGGGATGTTCGCTGTCGCGGGCCTGGAAGTCTCGGCCGAATGCGCTCGCGAGACAGCGCGAGGGGCCGCCCCGAGAGGAAGCCCGGGCTCCGGATGCGTGGTCGCGGCGACGTTCTCGACGCTGGCCTCGATGTCGAGCCCTGGCGGGCTGCAACGGTCCGGGCGGCGCGGGGAGCGTTCGCCTACCGAACCTCTTGGGGGGTCAACTGGACAGGAAACGCACCTGACGATTTCTGGGAAATAGACAGGTGACTTACCTGAATAGTCAGACCCCTCTTGTTGATGCCGCTGGACGCGGATGGCGTCGCCTGCGCCGGGCCGGGCCGGCTCCGCGCCCAACCTGAGGGTTCGAGATCGCGGAGGCCGTGCTGGACCGCCCCCGAGCCAGCCCACCGTTCCCCTCCTTCCTCGGGGCGACCGGGGCGAGTCGCGTCGGTCCCCTCCATTCCAGGGCGCAGGCTGAGCCTGCCTCGCCCCTCCCGGGTCAGCCCCTCGGCCGCGCTGGGCTGGCTCCGACCGGAGGCTGCGCGAGCACTCCCCGGACCGCCGCCGCGATGCCCTCGGCCGACAGGCCGATCGCCCGCCGCTGGGTCCGCGCATCCCCGTGGGGCACCGGCGCGTCGGGGAGCCCGAGCGTCCGCACGCGCAGCAGGAGCCCGCGCGTCGCGGCCAGCTCGAGGACCGCGCTCCCGAGCCCCCCGTGCAGGGTCCCCTCCTCCACCGTGACCACGTGCCCCGTGGCGCAGGCCTCCAGCACTCGCGCGGCGTCCAGCGGGAGGACGCGCGCATCGAGCACCGCGGTCGGGATCTCGAGCGCCTCGGCGGCCTCCAGCGCGGCGAGCCCCAGCGGTCCGAGCGAGACGATCGCCGCGACGGCGCCCTCGGGCCGCCGCAGCCAGCGCGCGCCGGCGACCGGTCCGGACTCGACCTCGATCCGCGCCGGCGTGGTGGGCAGCGTTCCGCGCGGGAAGCGGAACGCCGCGGGGCCGGGACCCGCGAGCGCCGTCTCCAGCACCGGGTCCACGTCCTCGCCAACGGTGGGGGCGTACAGCCGCAGGCCGGGCAACGGCCGGAGCAGGGCCAGGTCGTACGTCCCCTGGTGCGTCGCCCCGTCGGCGCCCACCAGCCCCGCCCGGTCGACGGCGAAGGTGACCGGCAGCCCGGGCAGCACCACGTCGTGGATGAGCTGGTCCACCGCGCGCTGGAGGAAGGTGCTGTAGATGCAGACCACCGGCCGCAGCCCGCGGGCGGCGAGCCCCGCGGCGAGCGTCACCGCGTGCTGCTCGGCGATGCCCGCGTCGTGCACCCTGGACCCGAAGCGCGCCGCGAGCCCGGTCAGCGAGGAGCCCTCGAGCATCGCCGGGGTCACCACCACCACCCGCCCGTCGCGCTCCATCGCCCGGCCGAGCGCCGCGGCCACCGCATCGGACCAGGTGGGCTGGCCGTGCCGGCTGCGGACCAGCTTGCCGTCGCGCATCTCGTACGGGCCCATGGCGTGGCCGCGGGTGGCGACGTCCGCCTCCGCCTCGGCGAGCCCGCGCCCCTTCTCCGTCCGCACGTGGACCACGACGGGCCGGCGGCTCCGGCGCGCCTCGACCAAGCGCCGCCGCGAGCTCGCCGAGCGCGTGCCCGTTCACCGGCCCGAGGTAGGTGAAGCCCAGCGCCTCGAAGAAGGCGCCGGCCCCGCCCCCGGCCAGCATCCGCGGCACCGCCCCGACGTTCTCCGAGATGGACATCCCGTTGTCGTTCAGCACCACCACCAGGGGGAGCCCGCTCGCGCCGGCGTCGTTCAGCCCCTCGAAGGTGAGCCCGCCGGTGAGCGCGCCGTCCCCCACGATGGCCACCGCCCGGCCCCCTGCCCCGGTGTGCGCCCGGGCGAGCGCCATCCCCAGCGCCACGCTCACCGCGGTGCAGGCATGCCCGGCCGGGAAGGCGTCGAACGGGCTCTCGCGCGGGTCGAGGAACGGCGCCACCCCGGCCTCCTGCCGGAGGGTGTGCATCCGCGGGCCGCGGCCGGTGAGGAGCTTGTGCGCGTACGCCTGGTGGCCCACGTCGAAGACCAGGTCGTCGTCGGGCGCGTGGAAGACGCGATGGAGCGCGACGATGAGCTCCACTGCCCCCAGCGACGCGCCGAGGTGCCCGCCCACCCGGCCGCAGATGGAGATGATCTCCTGGCGCAGCTCGGCACAGAGGCGCGGGAGCTCGTCCTCGGGCAGCGCGCGCACGTCCCTCGGCGACAGGACGCGCCCGAGCAGGGTCACGTGCTGCGCTCCACGCTGTAGCGGGCCAGCGCGGCCAGCGGGCCCGGTCTGGGCTCGAGCCCGCGCACCGCGGCCAGCGCCTCGTCCACCAGCGCCCGGGCACGCGCACGGGAGGCCTCGAGACCGAGCACCGCGGGGTAGGTGTGGCGCCCGGCAGCGGCGTCCGCACCGGTCGGCTTACCCATCGCCTCCGCCGAGGACGTCACGTCGAGCAGGTCGTCGGCGATCTGGAAGGCGAGCCCCACCGCGTCTCCGTAGCGTTCGGCCGCGGCCACCTGGTCGGGCGTGCCCCCCTCGGCGACGACGCCCAGCGTGCACGCCGCCCGGAGCAGCGCTCCGGTCTTCGCCCGGTGAAGCCGGGTCAGGTACGCCTCCTCGGCCGGGCGGTCCTCGGCGATGTCCAGCACCTGGCCGCCGACCATGCCCACCGCGCCGGCGGCCTGCGCGAGCCGCGACACCAGCTCCGCCCGCCGCGGCTCGGGCCCGGTGGCGAGCAGGGTGAAGGCCTCGGTGAGCAGCGCGTCGCCGGCGAGGATGGCCATCGCCTCGCCGAATACCTTGTGGCTGGTGGGCCGGCCGCGGCGGAGGTCGTCGTCGTCCATCGCCGGGAGGTCGTCGTGCACCAGGCTGTAGGTGTGGACGTACTCGAGCGCGCAGGCCGCGTCCTCCGCCGCGGCGCCGGGCGCGCCGCCCCGGACCGCCTCGGCGAAGGCGAGGCAGAGCAGCGGGCGCAGCCGCTTCCCGCCGGCGAGCAGCGAGTACTCCATCGCCTCGACCAGCCGCCGGGGCGCGGCCTCCAGCCGCCGCAGCCGATCGGCGAGCAGCGACTCGACGCGCGCCCCGCGCGCCTGGAGCCATGCCTCGAGCTGGAAACCGCTCATGGCCGCAGCCCTCCCGACCGTCGCTCGACCAGCTCGCGCATCCGTCCGAGAAGCGCGTCGAGGTCGATGGGCTTGGTGAAGTAGCCGTCCGCGCCGGAGGCCAGCCCGGCCTCCACGTCCGCCCGGCCCTTCCGCGAGGAGACGAAGAGCACCGGCAGCTCGTGCAGCTGCTCGTTCCGCCGAAGCGCGCGGCAGAGCTCGAACCCGTCGATCCACGACATGTTGACGTCGAGCAGCAGGATGTCCGGCCGGTGCAGGTGGAGGCTGGAGATGAGCTTCACCCCGTTGGCGGCCTGGGAGACGTCGTAACCCTCGATCTCCAGGGCCATCGCCAGCATCTCCCGGGTGTCGCGATCGTCGTCGACGATGATCGCCGAGCGGCGAGGAGAGCCGTCAGAACGGGATGTCGTCATCGTCGGTGCCCGTCGGAGCGGGCTTCGACGGCCCGCCCCGGGTGGGCTCGAGAGGGACGGTCCGGTCCCCGCCCTTGTGCTCCAGCAATTCCTGGACGCGGAGCTCGGCCTGCTGCAGCAGCGCCTCGCCCCGCTTCACCAGCTGGATGCCCTTCTCGAACTCCTCCAGCGAGTCCTCGAGGCTCAGCTGGCCCCCTTCGAGCTTCTTGACCACCTCCTCGAGGCGGTCCACGACGTCGCTGTAGCGCTCGCTGGGCTGCTCTTCTCGGGTGGCCACGGGAGACTGCCTCTACCGCCCGGCCGGGCGAGGCGCAACCGCCGCGGGCCGGCCCGTGTTCTCAGTCTCCCGCTGCGGGTTCGACCCGGGTGATGGTGGCCTCGGCCTCGTCGCACTCCCCGAGCGAGGCGCGCCCGGGCGGCGCCCAGCGGAGCCGAACCGTCGCCCCGGGCTGCAGCTCGCCGGCGCGGCGGACCAGGTGTCCGTCGTCCGTGCGGTGGACGACAGCGTATCCGCGGGCCATCACCCGGAGCGGGCTCAGCCCGTCGAGCCGGCCGGCGTGCATCTGCACCGCCCCCTTCGCCTGGGCGAGGCGGGCCCGCGCCACCCGCTCGAGCCGGTGCCGCGCCGAGACCAGGGCCGCGCCCTCGAGCCCGAGCCGCGCCCTCTGGACCTCGGCCAGCCGCCAGCGCAGCCGCTCCAGCCGCGCCCGGCGCTCGCCGAGCAGAGCCTCGGGGCGGAAGCGCTCCAGCCGGCCGCGCAGCTCCATCAGCCGCCCGCGCTCGCCCCGGAGCCGCTCGGTCCACAGCCGGCCGAGCGTCCGCTCCTGCTCGATGAGCCCGTGGCGGCAGCGGGTGACCTCCTGGCGCGGGTCGCGCAGCCGCCGCTCGTGCTGCCGGAGGCGCTCGCGAGCTCGCGCCACGGCGCCGCCGACCGCCTGCCGGAGCCGGGTACGTGCAGTCCGGAGGTCGTCGAGCAGCGCCTCCCGCTCCGGCGCGAGCAGCTCGGCGGCTGCGCTGGGAGTCGGCGCGCGCGCGTCGGCGACGAAGTCGGCGATGGTGAAGTCCACCTCGTGGCCCACCGCCGAGACCACTGGCACCGGGCTGGCGGCGATCGCCCGCGCCACGGCCTCCTCGTTGAACGTCCAGAGGTCCTCGGCGCTGCCTCCTCCGCGCGTGACGACGATGACGTCCACGTCGGTGCGCGCGAGCCGCTGGAGCGCCCGGACCACCTCGTCCGTCGCCCCGGGGCCCTGGACCCGGGCGTGGCAGAGAAGCACGGAGAGTCGCGGGTTGCGCCGGTGGAGCACGTGGAGGAAGTCTTGGAGCGCCGCACCCGAGCGGCTGGTCACCACGCCGATGCGCCGGGGCAGGAACGGCAGCGGCCGCGGAGGTCGGAGCCGGTTCTCGCCCATCAGCCCCTCGGCGATGAGCCGGTCCCGGAGCTGGGCGAAGGCGATCGCCAGGGCGCCGGCGCCGGACGGCTCGATGCGCTGGACGATGAGGTTGTACTGGCCAGCCTTCTCGTACACGTCGAGGTTGCCCTCGGCGACGACCTCCATCCCCTCTTCCAGGCGGAACCGGAGGCGCTGGACGACGCTGGCCCAGATCTTCACGTCGATGGAGGCGCCGGCGTCCTTGAGCTTGAAGAACAGGTGGCCGCTGGCGTGAGGCCCCCGGAAGTTGCTGACCTCCCCGCGGACCAGCACCCGGCGGAACCCCTCGACCAGCACGCCCTTCACCGCCTGGGTGAGCTCGGTGACGGTGAGCACGATTCGCTCGGGCGGCCGCGCGGCCGGGGTGGCGGCGGGCGTCTCGATGCGCACCACCTCGGTGGTGGAGGTCCACCGGACGGCCGCTCCCCGCTCCCGCGGTCGCGACGGCGTGAGGTCGACGCGGACGGTCTCGCGGCTGACGGCGAGCTCGGTGCGGGGCTCGGGCTCGAGCGGCTCGACCTGGCCCCTCGACCGCGCGAGCCGCGGCGGCGGACCGACCGCGGGCGGCTCGACGTCCGGCGGCGGACCGGGAGCTCGCGGCGCTGCGGCCGGCGTCGCGGGCCTGCGCTCGACCCGGGCCTCGGGCTGACCGAAGAGGTCCCCCTGCTGCGTCGAGGGCGCGGACGGGACGAGGCTCTTGACCTTCTTCATGGACACGGGCGTCGGGCTCCAGCGCTGGAGTATGCCGTGGGACTGACGCTCGCCGCTCCCCCCTCGGGCGTTCAGCGCTCCGGCGCGTCGGACGGCAGCTGGAGGGAGAACCCCCGGGCGATCTCCGCGGCCCGCTTCGCCTCCGGGGTACCGGGGAACTCCCGGGTCACCTTGGAGCAGCTGAGCACCGCGTCCGGCCCGCGCTGGAGCGACGCCTCGAGCTCGCACTGCTCCATGAGCAGCGCCTTCCGCTCGTCACCACGGGCAGTCTCGAGCTTGCGGAGGATCTCGGCGTGCCGGGCCTCCTGCTCGGGGGTGCCCATCCCCACGCGGGCGGACTGCATCGGAATGGACTGTAGCGTTCCCTTTCCACCTGCGGCCACCGGCGACGCCTTCGCGAGTGGCTTGCTCGGCAGGGAGGCCTTGCTCGACAACTCGCTCGGTGTGCGCTCGGCGCTGGCGACGGCATCGGAGGCCGCGGCGACCTTCGCGGCGTCCTTCGGCGACGCCGGGGCTCCTGCTCCCGCCAGGGCGCCTGCCCCGGCAACGGCGCTCGACGCACCGGTGAGGCCCGACACATTCGCGCGGGCAGCGGGACGATCCGCGGGCGCGGCTTCGGCATGACGCTGCGCCGGAGCCTCCGCGACCGCCATGCGCTCGGCGGGCGCATCGAGCTTCGCCACGTCCTTCCGCCGGGCCTCGGCCTCGAAACGGGTCTCCGGGGCACGCCGCCCGGGAGCGGTCTGCTCCTCGACCACCGCCCGCTCCTTCTTCGCCACGAGCGGCTCGGCGGCCGGCGCCGCGGGCTTCATCGCCGCCGGCCCGGTCGCCCCCTTCTCCTCGTCGCGGGCGCGGTCGCCCTGGACTGGTGCACGCGGCAGCTCGGCCTGGGCCAGCGTGTCCGGGGCGCTCGGCGCGGTCACCCGGGCCACGCTCTCGGCCTGCTTCTGCGGAGCGGGGAGGACGAGCCAGGCGACGGCGAGCGCCGCGGCCGCCGAGAGGATTCCGAGGATCCGCAGGCCGCCCCGCCGGGACCGGGCGCGCGCCGCCGCCTGCTCTCCGTAGGCGAGGAGCGACTCCAGGCCGCGCTCGGGGGCCGGTTCGGTCGGAGCGGACCGGAACGCGCTCCGGACCTTGGCGATGCCATCGAGCGTGCCGCGACACCGGGCGCAGCCGTCGACGTGCTCCCGCAGCGCGCGCGCCTCGGAGGCAGGCACCTCGCCGTACGCCAGCTCGAGCAGCCGGTCGTCCTCGGGGTGGGCCGGGACCTGGGGCCTCATGCCACCTGCCCTCCCGCGGGCGCGTCGATGCCCGCCTCGGTCAGCCGCGTCCGCAGCGCCTCGAGCGCGTAGCGCATCCGGCTCTTCACCGTGGGCTCGGGTGCGCCGGTCATCCGGGCGATCTCCTGGAAGGGGATGCCGGCCATCTCACGGAGAAGGAACACCTCACGCTGCGCCTCGGGGAGCGCGGCGATGGCGGACTCGAGTACCGGGCGCAGCTCGGACGCCGCGGCGGCACGCTCCGGGTCCGCTCCCTCGGCGGACATCCGCTCGGCCTCCAGCGGCTCGGCCGCCCGGGCTCGCTCTCGTCGTGCTCCGTCCACGCAGGCATTCCTCGCGATGGTGTACAGCCAGGTGGTGAAGCGTGCACGCGGGCTCCAGTCCGACGACGCCCGCACCACCTTCAGCCAGGTCTCCTGGAGGATGTCCTCCGCCCGCGCCCGGTCCTGCGTCCACCGCAGGACGAACGCGAACACCGCCGCCCGGTGCCGCCGCACCAGCTCCGGAAAGGCCCGGGCGTCGCCCCGCTGGAACCTCCGCATCAGGACCTCGTCGGGGGTCGTGTCGTCGGGCGTGTCGATGCGGCCTCCGCCGGTGCTCCGTCCATGCGCCCTGGAACGCGAGAGCCCGGCCGATGGATCTACGGCTCGGGGAGAGTGTGTCAGCCCGCCTGGTGGGCTGTCATGGGAGGGAGCCCGGGGGGGCCACCTCCTCCACGGGCACACCCGGCGGGGGCTCGGGGGTGAAGAGCGAGACATCCGGCTGCTCGCCCAGGTGAAGGTCGGTGTACTGGAGCGCCACCGAGCCCTCGCCCGAGAAGGTGATGCTGCGCGGAAACGGCGCGCCCCGGACGTCCTCGAAGCCCTCGAAGGTCAGCGTGTACCCGCCCGGGCCGTCCAGGTGGCTCCGCACCACCCGGCGGCGCCACGGATCCACCCAGAGGTCCTGGGTCCGTCCCCCGGCGCGGAGCGTCACCCGGAAGGCGTTCGCCTCGGCGTCGACGGCGAGCGTGGGCGCCGGGTCGGCCAGGCGCGGCGCGCGGCCGAGGAGCATCGAGACCAGCTGCTCGGGCGGGAGCGAGACCGGAAGCACGCGGGACACGTTCCCCGCGCTCGCCGCTCCACGCTGCCACACCCCGGCGTCCGAGGCGTACATCACGAACCGCTGTCCGTCCGAGATGAGGATGCCCGACGGCTTGCCGAAGAAATCGAGCACCTCCAGGTGGACGGAGGCGGGGGCGGCGGCGGCGACGAAGAGCTGGACGTTGCCCTTCTTCCCGCGAGCGTCTACACGGGCCTTCGCCTGGCTCTGCAGCCGGGCAACGTGGGCGTCGACCGCGTCCACCTCGGAGAGCAACGCCGTGGCGTCCGGTGGAGGGACGCTGCGCACGTCCACCCGGGGAGGACAACCAGTGAGCAGGAGGAGGAACAATGGCCAGCCGCGCCTGTTCATGGACAGCGAAAACCACGTAACGTCGGTAAAGCTCAAGGATTTGAGGGCGGAATGACCTTGGAAGAGCTGTCCCACTACCTGCACCTCGGGGGCGCGACCCTGGCGGTGATCCTCGCCTCCTCGGTGCTCGCCATTGGCGTGGCCGTGGAGCGGTGGATCGCGCTCTGGAACATGTCCGCCGACTCCCGGGCGCTGACCGACGCCGTGGGCAGGCACCTCCTGCGGGGCGACCTCTCGGCCGCCCGGGGGACCGTGGAGCGATCGGACAGCCTGCTGTCCGACGTGTACCGGGTGGCATTCGAGCGGCTGGAGCGGAGCCGGACGGTGACCCCCGGGGTCGAGGCCGCGGTGGAGCGCGAGCGGGCGCAGCTCGGGCTCCGGATGAAGAAGAACCTCTGGATCCTCGGCACCATCGGCGCGACCACGCCCTTCGTCGGCCTCTTCGGCACCGTGGCCGGCATCATGCGGAGCTTCCGGGAGCTGGGCCTGGACGTGGAGGCCGGCGGCACCGGCGGCACCGCGGCGGTGATGACCGGCATCTCCGAGGCGCTGGTGGCCACGGCGGCGGGCATCCTGGTGGCGGTCGAGGCGGTCATCCTCTTCAACTACTTCCAGTCGCGCATCGCCCGGCTGATCATCGAGATGCGGCTGCAGATCGAGGAGTTCGTGGAGCTCCTGCGCGAGCGCCCCCCCGGCCCGCCCCATCCCGAGCTGGCCCCGGTGACCAGCCCCGCCGCCCCGCTGCCCGCCGTCACCACGGCCGGGGCGAACTAGGAACCACGGATGGCGCTCGGACACGTTCCCGGGGCGGAGGACGATGCGGATGACTCGGTCTTCTCCGACATCAACATCACCCCGCTGACCGACATCTTCCTGGTGCTGCTCATCATCTTCATGGTGACCAGCTCGGTCATCGTGAACCAGGGCGCCGGCGCGGCGAAGGCGGGGCTCAAAGTCAATCTCCCCAAGGGCAGCTCGGCGGACGTGATGCCCGCCTCGACGGACCTCTCGGTCGCGGTGCTGAGCGACGGCCGGTTGGTGCTCTCCGGCAACGTGGTGTCGAGCGACGAGCTGAAGAAGGCGCTCGACGACGCCCGGCAGAAGAACCCCAACACCCTGGTGGTCATCCAGGCCGACGAGGGCGTCCCCCACGGCAGGGTGGTGGAGGTGATGGAGATGGCGAAGGGCGCGGGCCTCGGCCAGCTCGCCATCGGGGTCCGCGAGGCGCCCGGCGCCAAGTAGCTCCGGGCACCCCCTGTCGTGCTCAGGCCGTTCCGAGCGCCGCGTCGGGAATCTCGAGCGGCGAGGCGTCCTCGGTCGCGAGCGAGCGCGCCGACGCCTCAACTTGAGGAAGCACGTTGCGCGCGAACCACAGGGCCGACTGCACCTTGCCGGTGTAGAACGCCTTCTCTTGCTCGGACAGGCCGCCCGCGGCGAGCGCCTTCTGCGCCACCGCGGCCGCATCGAGCAGCACCCAGGCCACCGCCACCTGCGACATCATGGTCAGGAAGCGGTTCGCCGACAGCCCGATGAGCCCGAGCCCGTTCGACTGGCTCCAGCCGAGCAGGGTCATCGCGCTCGACATCAGCGCCTCCTGCCCGGCCGCGAGCAGCTCCATCGCCTTGCCCAGCGTGGCGTCGCCCCGGTGCGCCTCGACGAAGCCGGCCACGTCCTGGAGGAACGCCTGGAAGTTGACCCCGCCGGCCTGGCCCATCTTCCGGCCCACCAGATCCATCGCCTGGATGTGATTGGTGCCCTCGTAGATGCTGTAGATCTTCGCGTCGCGGGCGTACTGCTCCACCGGGTGGTCCTTCAGGTAGCCGGCGCCGCCGTACACCTGGATCGCCACGCCGGCGAGCCGGAACGCCTCGTCCGAGGCGAACGACTTCACCAGCGGGGTCAGGAGGTCCACCTGGCCCTTGTGGTAGGTGGCCTTCTGGTCGTCCTTCCCCGCCAGCGCCCGCGCCTGGTCGCTGTGCCAGGCGAGCTTCACGATCAGCGCGCGGATCCCCTCGGTGTGCGACTTGAGGTCGAGCAGCATCCGCCGCACGTCCGGGTGCTCGATGATCGCCACCCGCGGCACCGTGGGGTCCTTCCAGTGCGTGTAGTGTGGCCCCTGCTTCCGGTCGCGCGCGTAGTCCACCGCGTTCTGGTACGCCGCCGCCGCCGTCGCCAGGCCCTGGATGCCGACGGCGATGCGCGCGCCGTTCATCATCCGGAACATCTGGGACATGCCCAGGTTCTCCACCGTCCCGACCAGCTCGCCCTCGCAGCCGTCGTTCTCGCCGAAGGCCAGAACCGCAGTGGCAGAGCCGTTGATGCCCATCTTGTGCTCGATGGACGCCACCGCCACGTCGTTGCTCCCGCCGACCTTGCCGCTCGCGTCGATGCGCTTCTTCGGCACGATGAACAGCGACAGGCCCTTGGTGCCCGGGGGCGCGCCCTCCACCCGCGCGAGGACGAGGTGGACGATGTTCTCGGCGAGATCGTGGTCACCGCCGGAGATGAAGACCTTGGTTCCCTTGATGGCGTACTTGCCGTTGCCCACCCGCTTCGCGCTGGTCTTCGCCGAGCCCACGTCGCTGCCGGCGTGCGGCTCGGTGAGGCACATCGTCCCGCCCCAGGTGCCGTCGAGCATCTTCTCGGCGTAGCGCTTGGTCTGCTCCGGCGTGCCGCACTCGACGATGGTCTCCGCCGCGCCGAACGCCAGCCCCGGGTACATGTTGAAGGCCGGGTTGGCGCCGGAGAGGATCTCCTCCACCAGCGCCACCAGCGCCTGCGGCGCGCCCTGGCCGCCGTGCTCCGCCGCGACGCCCAGCGCCTTGAACCCGTTCTCGTAGAGCTGCTTCCAGGCCTCGCGGAAGCCCTTCGGCGTCCGGACCTCTCCGGCCTCGATCCGGCAGCCTTCCCGGTCACCCGAGGCGTTGAGGGGCCCGAGCACCTCGCGGGCGAAGCGGTACGCGGCGTCCAGCACCGCCTTGGCCTCGTCCTCGCCCCAGGCGTCGTACGGCGCCTTCCCCAGCAGCTCGCCCAGGCGGAACTGCTCCAGCAGAACGAAGGAGAGCTCCCGGAGGTCCGCCTTGTACCAGTTCAGTCCAGCCGCCATCGGTCGACTCCAGAATCAACGGGACGTGGGGGAAGGATGTCCCCGGCTGATTCCCGAGTCAATCCGAAATGACGCCCCGCGTCGCCAGGGCCTGCAGGGGGGCGACAGCCCTACTTCTTGCGCGGCTTCCTGGTCGCCCCGGGGGCCTTCCGGAGGGCCGGAGACTCCCGGGGGGAGGCCTTCTTGACCCCGGAGACGGGGGTGGCCGCCGGCTCCTTCCGCGCCGGAGCGGGCGGTGAAGGCGGTGGGAGGATGCTCTCCTTGGGCGCGGGGATCATCACCGGGGGCTGCCCCGAGCGCTGGCGGTTCTCGTCCTCGAGCGAGTGGAAGAGCTGGATCTGCGCGCCGCCGCGGAGCACCAGCTCGCCCTTCTGGTTCTCCACCCAGACGTCCAGCTCGGCGAAGTAGCGGCCCTCGTCGCCCCAGCGCTCGGTCACCCGGCCCTTGCAGACCACGGTGTCGCCCGGCCAGACGATCTTCGAGAACTTCACCGAGTACCGCCGGAGCTGCGCGCCCCGCGCCCAGTCGGACACCAGCTGGCCGAGGAAGCCCATGATCAGCATGCCCGGGGCGTAGACGCTGGGCATGCCCAGGCTCCGGGCGTACGTCTCATCGACGTGCACCGGGTTGAAGTCCCCCGAGGCACCGGCGTAGCGCGCCAGCTGCACCCGGTCCAGCGGAGGCTTGGAGAGCGCGGGGAGCTCCTCTCCAACCCGCACCGCTTCGAAGTAGAGCTTGCGAGAGGCCATGGACGGGTCAGCTCTCCTTGCTGGCGCGCACCACCAGCGTGCGCCGGGCCTTGAAGACGAGGTTGCCCTCCTCGTCGCGCCCCTCGTCCTCGATGACCGCGACGTCCATCTTCCCCGAAGGCCCGGTGCGCTCGAGCACCTCGGCCACCCGGGTGGAGACGTAGATGCGGTCCCCGGCGAAGATGGGGCGGTCGTACTCGAACGCCTGCTCGGCGTGCAGCAGGCTCTTGATGCCGACGCCGAGGAGCTCGCGCAGGTCGGCCGCCGACTGGAAGCTGGCCGGGAACGTGGGCGGGGCGACGATGGTTGGGTAACCGGCCGCCCGGGCGTACTCCTCGTCGTAGTACATGGGGTTGAAGTCGCCGAGCGCCTCCGCGAACCGGCGGATCGCCCCCTTCTCGACCTCGTTCAGGGTCGGCGGGGAGGAGCGACCGATGGCGTTCTTGTCCAGCATGTCAGGTCCTCTTCTGGATCAACGTCCCGCCGGGAGATCGAGCACGGTGAGGAGGCCCGACTCCGCGGAGGCGACGCGTGGGGCGGCGTGTACCACGAGCTCCGCGGTGGCCGAGTCCCCCGGGATGCCACCGGTGATGTCGACGGTGAGCCGGGTGTCCGACTCGATGACGATCCGGTCCCCGGGGGGTTCCGCGCCCAGGGCGAGCATCAGCTCGAGGCGCACCCTCTCCTGCCCGTCCTCGAGGCCAACCACCGTCTGGCTCACCCCCGCCACCCGGCCGCGCGGGACGACGAACGCGCCCCCGGGGATGTCCTCCTCGGCGATGACCGGGGCGACCTCCTCCTCGTACTCCTCGACGTCGAGCCCGAGCCCCAGCGCGCACAGCGCCGCCGACTCCAGCAGGCCCACGTGGCCCACGGCTCCCTCCGCGGCGAGCGCGTCGAACTCCTCCTCGGTGAGGCCGGCGCCGATCTTCCGCTGCAGCGCCTCGCGGCGCCCCCGCGCGTCCACCACCCGCCGGGCCAGCACGTGGCGCACCGGCCCGAGCGTCTGGCCGAGGGTGGCGACGAGCCGGTCGAGGACGAAGCCGGGATTCACCCCCGTCCCGAGGACCGAGACGCCGCCGCGCTGGGCGGCCCGCTCCAGCTTCTCGGCCAGCTGGGGGTGCCGGACCCAGGGGAACGCCAGCTCCTCGCAGGTCGACACCACCGGGTGACCCTCCTTCACCGCCGCCAGCAGCTGCTCGGCGATGGCGGGGAACGACGACCCGGTGGCGTGCAGCACCACCGGACGGCGACCTTTTCCGGTCCCCCGCCGCAGCGCGGGCTCGACCTCGATCGATGACGACACCCCGAGCAGGTCCAGTCGCTTGCCCACCAGCGCTGGATGGGTGTCCACGGCGCCGACCAGCATCACCTCCTCGGACCGGAGGGCCGCGCGTGCGATCTCCCGCCCGATGGCCCCGAGCCCCATCACCACCACGGGCACCGGACCCGAGTTCGCCCTGGCCATGAAGACCGAATCTCCCGCCGTTTCGAGGGGTTGTGGTTTTACGTCCGGGGGCTCGGGCCGGGCAACGAAAAGTGGAGCCTCTCAGGGCGTGAAGAGAACCCAGTCGACGAGTCGATCCCCCTCAACCAGACCATCGAGCGCTTCCATTCCGGAGACCACGGTTCCAATGATGGTGTAACGGCCATCCAGGTGCGGCTGGGGCGAGAGCGCGACGAAGAGCTGGCTCCCGCCGGTGTCCTTCCCGGCCAGGGCCATCCCAACGGTTCCGCGGAGATAGGTGCGCGGGGAGACCTCGCAGGGGATGGTGAAGCCTGGGCCCCCCTCGCCGTCACCGCGCGGGTCGCCCCCCTGGACCACGAAGTCCGGGACGACGCGGTGGAAGGTGAGCCCGTGGAAGAAGCCCTCCCGCGCGAGGCGGGAGAGCTGGGCCACCGTGGCGGGGGCCGCGTCGAGCTCGGGGGCGATGACCACCGGCCCCAGCGCGGTCTCGATGCGCCACAGCGTCCCGGCCGGCACCGGGGACGCGGACGGCGCCTCGGCCCGCGCGGGGACCGAGGGCGCGCGCACCGGCGTCCCCTCGAGGGCGGTGAGCGCGCGTGCCGCCTCGTGGCGGATGTGCGCGTGCGGTGAGCCGAGCCACTGGCGGAGCAACCCCGAGGCGCCGTCGGGCCTCAGCTTCACCAGCGCGTCGGCGTAGGTCGTGACGACGTCCACCGGGGCCGCGCGGGCCCACGCGAAGATGGCCGGACCCGACACCTTGTCCCCCAGCGTCGCCAGGGCATCGACGGCCGCCGCCCGGACGATGAGGTCGGGGTCGTCGAGCAGCGGCCGGAGCGCCGGGGTGAGCTCGGGCGCCTTCGCCGCGGGGACGACGGCCGCCGCGGCCGCGCGGACCTGCGGGGAGGAATGGCGGAGGAAGGGCAGCAGCGCCTTCTGGATCCGCGCCTCGGCCACGCGGGGGCTGGCCGCGACCGCCTCCAGACCGAGGCGCAGCCGCCGCGGCTCGGGGATCCGATCGTGGCCGCACCGGAGCGTCTCGTCCAGCCAGCCCCGCTGGCGATCCTCGGCGGCGGCCATGCGGCAGTCGAGCCAGGCGGCGGTGTCGCGGACCGACTCGGGCGCGGTCTCGGCCGCGGAGCGCAAGGTCGTCCGCAGCCGGACCAGGACCCGGCGCGCGGACTCGGGTACCGGCGCCTGGGCGAGCGCGAGGAGCGGCGGGACGGTCTGCCCCAGCGTCGACGGCCCGAGCCCGGCCGTTCGGGTCTCGAGCTCGCCCAGCGCCTCCGCCGCCGTGCACGGCCCCGGGGCGCACCGCGTGGCGAGGGTGACGAGGCCGCGAACGGACTCCGCAGCCACCCGACCGTCCAGGTCCCGGAGCAGGGCCCTCAGCGCCCGCGTGTCCTCGGGGAGGACGACCTCCGCCAGACCCTTGGTCGCCACGGCGCGGACCTCGGGGTCGTCGTCGCGGAGGGCCCCGAGGAGCACCGGCCGGCTCGCCGGGGTCTTCAGCTGCGCGAGTGCGTACACCCCGGCCCAGCGGTAGGCCGGCAGCAGGGCCGTCGCCAGCCGCTCCAGCCCGGGCCGGGCGGACTCGGGGACGGGTGCCGCGGCCCGCGCGGCGACACCGAGGGCGATGGCGGCGCGGACGGGGACCTCCGAGCGCGGGTCGTTCTCCTCGACCCGCTGGCCGGTCGGAACGGCGAGCAGGAGCGCCAGCCGCGCAAGCGCCGCGGGGGTCCGCACGTGCCCCAGGGCGTCCACCTCCGCCAGGCGCGCAGCGCCGTCGGTCTCCTTCGCCTCGGCCTCGAGGAGCGCCCTCCCCAGGAGGTCCCGGGTCTCGTCCGGCACGGGCTCCCAGGCGAGTGCGAGCTCCCCGGCCGCGAACGCGGCGGCGGCGCGGACGGGGGCCGACGCGTCGCCGAGCGCCTCGGCGACGGTGGGGCCGGTGCGGAGGTCCTGGACGCGGGCGAGCGCCAGGAGCGCCCGCGCGCGCACCGAGGGGTCGGCGTGCAGCCGGGCCCGCGAGACGAGGACGTCGCCCCGGGTGTCGCGGGCGAGCTCCAGCTCGGCGATGCGCGCACGCTCGAGCGCGGCGAAGTCGGTGGACGGCTGCCTGGCGGGCGCGGTGGCGCAGCCGAGCACGAAGGAGACGAGCACCCCCCAGCCACGGACCCGCATGGGACAGACGTTTGCACGCGGCACGGCCCCGCGTCAGCTTCCTTTCCGCCGGCTGGGCAGACTCGACGATGGTTCGGTTCCCGAACGAACCTTCTCCCGCTCCCCGGGGGTCGACACGTGGACCACGCGCCGGCTCCGCTGCGAGGCGCGGTAGACTCGTTCCTCATGAGGGGTGGAGTGGCAGAGCCGGCACGGGAGAAGGCCGCGGGGGAGGCCCCGCTCACGCGGTTTCATCAGCGGCTGCTGGCCGAGGAGCTGGCGCTCAAGGGAGGGCGGGCCACCGACCGGCTCGCCTCGGCGCTCTCCGAGGCCCGGGTGGACCTCAATCCGCACCAGGTGGAGGCGGCGGCCTTCGCGCTGGAGTCGCTGCCCCGGGGCGGCTGCATGCTCGCCGACGAGGTGGGGCTCGGAAAGACCATCGAGGCCGGCATCGTCCTCGCCCAGCTGGTGGCCGAGGGGAAGGGCCGGATCCTCGTCCTCACCCCGGCCACGCTCCGCGCCCAGTGGCAGGCCGAGATGCAGGACAAGTTCGACCTCCAGACGGTGGTGGTCGACGGGCGCGCCGTGCGGGCCGGCCACAACCCGTTCCAGCAGCCCGTGCCGGTCATCTCCAGCCACCCCTTCGCCGCCGGCCGCGCCGAGCTGGTCCGCCAGCTCCCCTGGGACCTGGTGGTCATCGACGAGGCGCACCGGCTCCGCAACGCCCACCGGACCGGGAACAAGATCGCCCGCGCGCTCCGGGACGCGCTGCGCGACCGCCCGAAGCTGCTCCTCACCGCCACCCCGCTCCAGAACGAGCTGATGGAGCTCTTCGGGCTGCTCTCGTTCCTCGACGAGCAGATCCTCGGCCCCGAGCACGCCTTCAAGAGCCGCTACCAGGTCGACCCCGAGGCCGGCGCCATCCCCGACGGGCCGGCCCAGGATCTGCGCGAGCGCCTGTCCCCGGTGGTGCACCGGACGCTGCGCCGGCAGGTCCGCGAGTACGTCCGCTTCACCAACCGCCGGAGCATGGTGGAGGACTTCGCGCCCTCCGAGGACGAGCAGTCGCTCTACGACGAGGTCTCCGAGTACCTCCGGCGCACGGAGGCCGCGGCCATCGAGCCCGGGAAGAGGACCCTGCTCACGCTGGTCTACCGGAAGCTCCTCGCCTCCTCGACCTACGCCATCGCCCCCACGCTGCGGCGCCTGGCGGAGAGCCTTCGCAAGCGCATCGACGCGGGGAGGCGCGGGGCGGAGGCACTGGGGCCTGGGCTCCTCGAGCCCGAGGAGGCCAGCGACTGGGCCGAGGAGGCCGAGGCCTGGGGAGACGAGCCGGGCCGCCCCACCCCGCCCCACCTGGCCACGCTCGAGGCCGAGGCCTTCGACCTCGAGCGCTACGCCGCGCGCGCCGAGTCCATCCGGGTCAACGCCAAGGGCGAGGCGCTGAAGCGCGCCCTGGACCGGCTCTTCACCGTGGCCCGCGCGCACCAGTGGCCGGAGAAGGCGGTGGTCTTCACCGAGTCGCGGCGGACGCAGGCGTACCTCGCCGAGCTGCTCGCCGCACACGGCTGGGCGGGGCGTATCTCGCTCCTCTCGGGGGACGCCGGCACGCCCGAGGAGCGGCAGGCGCTGGTGGACGAGTTCCGCGAGCGCACGCAGATCCTCCTCTCCACCGAGGCCGGCGCAGAGGGTCTCAACCTCCAGTTCTGCAACCTGGTCGTCAACTACGACCTGCCCTGGAACCCGCAGCGCATCGAGCAGCGCATCGGCCGCTGCCACCGCTACGGGCAGCAGCGCGACGTCCTGGTGCTCAACTTCCTCAACCGGCAGAACGCCGCCGACGCCCGGCTCTACGAGCTGCTGGAGCGAAAGCTGCACCTCTTCGACGGCGTGTTCGGCGCCTCGGACGAGATCCTCGGCGCGCTGGAGACCGGCATCGACTTCGAGCGCCGGGTGCTGGACATCTACCAGTCCTGCCGGTCGACCGAGGAGATCACCCGGGCCTTCGACGCGCTCCGCGAAGATCTGGAATTCCGCATCGACGCACGGATGACGCAGGCCCGATCGCTCCTGCTGGAGCGGTTCGACGGCGAGGTGCGGCGGCGGCTCCGGCTCGCCGGCGAGGAGGCCGAGGCGGCGGTGGACCGGCACCGCCGCAACGCGCGCACCTTCGCCCGGCAGGTGCTGGGGAAGGACGCCCGCGGGCGCCGGGTGAGCGAGGCCGCGAGCGCGGTGCGCTCCAGCCCCCCGGACGGGGTGCACTGGCTCCAGCTCGATGCCTCGGCGCTGCCGTCCCGGCTGGCCCGGCTCGCCGGCGGCGAGGGCTGGTGGTTCGTCTACCGCTTCGAGGCGACCGGGCTGCTCCCCGGGGAGCGGCTTCTCCACGTGGTCCTGCTCCGCGAGCGCGACGGCTTCCGGCCGCTCCCGCCCGAGGACGGGGCGCTGCTGGCCCGGGTGCCGGCGCGCGACGGACAGCCTCGGCCCCCGGCGCCGGTGTCGGTCGCCCAGGCCCAGGAGCAGGCGCTGGCCGCCGCCCGCGAGACACTGCTCCGCGAGGCCGAGCGGAGGAACCAGCTCGAGCTGGACCGGCTCCGCGAGCAGGCCGACCGCTACGCCGAGGACTGCCTCCTCGAGGCCCGCGAGGCGCTGGCCCGGTCGCGGGCGGCGTGGGAGGAGGCGCGGACGCGGCTCGCCGGGCTCGAGGACGGGACCGAGCGGGCGCGGGCCCGCGCGGCCATCGAGCGGGCCGAGCGCGACCATCGCCGCCGCCTGGCCGCGCTGCGCAGCGAGGAGGAAACGCGCTACGGGCTCAAGGACCGAAGCCTGGCCGAGCTCGCCGCGCGGGCCAAGGTGGTGGACCGGCGGGCCCTGGTCGGCACCGCGTACTTCTGGTTGAGCTGACGCCTTCGACGGGTGGCCCGCGGGTGGGCCTCGGCCTGGCCGCCTAGATCTGCAGCCGGAGCGCGCCGGGGAGCAGCTCGAAGGTGGCGGGGAGTCGGCCCGGCTGCTCGCCGTCGACGTCGAGGAGGACCTCCTCGTCGCTCGTCGCCTCGAGCCGGCGGCACCTCAGGGTCCGGGTCCCCGCCCAGCGGACGTGGCGCCCGTCGTAGACCGAGGCCGACTTCAGGGCGAAGTCCTTCAGGTGGTAGCCGCTCCAGATGGTCACGTCGAACTGGCCGTCGAACGGATCCGCCTCCGGGGCGACCCGCATCCCGCCGCCGAAGTATTGCCCGTTGGCGACGGCGAGGGTGGTGATGGCCAGCGACTCCTCGGGTCCTCCGTCCACGCGGATGCGGACCCTCTGGTCGTGCCAGCCGACGAGGGTGCGCACGCTGGCGACGAAGAAGCTGACCTTCCCGCCGAGGAGCTTGCTGCCGGAGTTGACCGCCCGATCCACCCGACCGCTCACCCCGAAGCTGGCCACGTTGACGAAGTGGCGCTCGCCGGGCGTGCCGTCGGGCCGGGTGAAGTGGACGCGGCCGATGTCGAGCGGCCGGACCTCGCCCCGGAGTCGGGCGCACGTTTCCCGGAGCGAGCCGTCCAGGCCGAAGGTCCGGCGGAAGTCCCCGCCGGTCCCGCGGGGCACCAGGGCGATGCAGGCGTCGGCTGGGACCCCGCCCTCGGCCTGGAAGAACCCGTTCACCACCTCGTTGAGCGTGCCATCCCCGCCCACGGCCACGATGCGGCGGAAGCCCTTTCGGAGCGCCTCCGCGGTGAGCGCGGCGGCGTGCATCGGTCGCTCGGTGAAGGCGTGCTCCGCCCCATCTCCGATGGCCCGCAGCACCTCGGCGCGGATCTCCGGCCACCGACGACCGGTCGCGCCGCCGGCGCTCTCGGGATTGACCACCAGGAAGGTGCGCATCGCCCCTGTGGCCGACTGTGGCACGCGGTCGGATAGGCGCTGGCAAGAAAGTGCGGTTGACGCTGCGCGCCACCCCGGCCCGCCTCAGGGAGGGCGCCTGTTCCTTCGACTCTCAGCCCACCGCGTTAGCATGCGACCCCGCGTGGAAGCTGGAGACGACGAGCGCTGGGTGCTCCTGGCCGAGGACGACGGCGCGCTCCGCTTCCTCCTCGCCTCGGTGCTCCGCAAGGACGGTCACCGGGTGCTCGAGGTTCCCGATGGTGAGCAGCTGGTGGTGGCCCACGCCGCGCTCCCGCCGGGCCGGAGCGGACGGACGGTGGTGCTGAGCGACATGTCGATGCCGGTCCGGAGCGGGCTCGAGGCGGTGGAGGAGATCCAGCGCCGCGAGCCCGGGCTGGGCATCATCCTCATGGGCGCCTTCCTCGAGCCGGCGGATGCGCCGCGGGCGGCCGCGCTCGGCGCGGCGTTCCTCACCAAGCCGTTCGAGCTGGCGAGGATGCGCGCGCTCGTCCGGCGGCTGGTGGCCACGCCCGGGGCCCGGGCGGTCGACCTGGTCGACGCGCCGGACGAGTCCCGGGCCTGACTCCCGCGCTCAGGACTTCGTCGGGGGCACCGAGCGGACGTGGACCTCGCGGAGCTGCTGCTCGTCCACCTCGCCCGGGGCGCCGGTCATGCTGTCGGTGCCGGTCTTGGTCTTGGGGAAGGGGATGACCTCCCGGAGCGACTCGGCGCCGGTGAGGAGCATCGCCAGCCGGTCCATGCCCAGGGCGATGCCCCCGTGCGGCGGGGCGCCGTAGCGGAGGGCGTCCAGGAGGAACCCGAACTTGTTCCGGGCCTCCTCCTCGCCGATGCCCAGCGCGGCGAAGACCTCGGCCTGCACCCGCGGGTCGTGGAGCCGGATGCTGCCGCCGCCGATCTCGAAGCCGTTGAGCACCACGTCGTAGCGCCAGCACTTCACCCGTCCCGGGTCGGTACGGAGGTACTGCACGTCGGCGTCGTGCGGGCGGGTGAAGGCGTGGTGCGCGGCCACCCAGGTCCGGCGCTCCTCGTCGTACTCGAAGAGCGGCGGGTCCACGACCCAGAGGAACTCCCACTTGCCGCCGGAGCCGACCTCCGGAATCAGCCCCAGCTTCTTGGCGACGTGCACCCGGAGGTTGGCCATCACCGTGTGGACCAGCGAGGCCCGCCCGAACTGGAAGACGAGGAGGTCGCCCGGCTTCGCTCCGCAGGCCTCGTTGATCGCCGCCCGGAGCGCCGGGGAGATGGTCTTCGCCAGGGGCGACTGGGTCCACTCGCCGCCCTCCCCCATCTTGGCCCGGGCGAGGCCGCGGGCGCCGCTGCCCTTGGCGAACTCCTCCAGCTTGTCGGCCTCGGCGCGCGAGAGGGGGTGCGCGGCCGGGATGACCATCGCCTTGACGATGCCGCCCTGCTGCACCGCCTCGAGGAGCATCGGGACGCCGCCCTCGCCGCCGTGGGCGGTGACCAGGTCGGTGAGCACCACGTGCTCCAGCCCGAAGCGCAGGTCCGGCTTGTCGTTGCCGTACCTGGCCATCGACTCGTCGAACGGCATCCGGCGGAACGGCGCGGGGATGTCGACCCCGAGGATCTCCTTCCACAGCCGGACGATGAGCTTCTCGACGACGGCAAACACGTCGTCCTGGCTGACGAAGCTCATCTCGAGGTCCACCTGTGTGAACTCGGGCTGCCGGTCGAGCCGGAGGTCCTCGTCGCGGAAGCACTTGACGATCTGGAAGTACCGGTCGAACCCCGCGACCATGAACAGCTGCTTGTAGAGCTGGGGGCTCTCGGCCAGGGCGTAGAACTTCCCGGGGTTGAGCCGGCTGGGAACGAGGAAGTTCCGCGCGCCGCCGGGCGTGTACTTGCCCATGAACGGAGTCTCGAGCTCGAGGAAGCCCTGCTCCACCAGCGTGCTCCGGGTGATGGCGTTCATCCGCGAGCGGGTGACCAGCGACTGCTGGAGCGGCCGGCGGCGCAGGTCGAGGTAGCGGTGGATGAGCCGCTTCTCCTCGGCGGTGTCGATCTTGTCCTCGATGGGGAACGGGGTGGGCTCGCTCCGGTTGAAGACGGTGAGGGCGGTGGCCTTCACCTCGATCTCCCCGGTCTTCATCTTGGGGTTCACGTTGGCGCCGCGGCTGGCCACGGTGCCTTGCACGCCCATGCACCACTCGAGGCGCAGGGTCCCGGCGAGCGCGTGGGCCTCGGGGTCGATGTCCGGCTCGAAGACCACCTGGGTGAGCCCGTGCCGGTCGCGCAGGTCGATGAACACCGCCCCGCCGTGGTCGCGGCGGTTCTGGACCCAGCCGAACAGGACGACGGACTTCCCCACGTCCTTGCCGGAGAGCTCTCCGCAGGAATGGGTGCGCTTGACCTCGGTGATGAAGGGAACGGACATGGAAGCGACGCAACCTAGCGCGACGCCTGTGCTGCCGCTACGCGTCATCGGGTCAGGACCCGGTGGGAGAGAGCACGGCCGCTTCCGAGGCCCGGAGGTCGCGCAGCTTGAGCGAGACGCGGGTCCGTCCGTTCCAGGTCTCGACCGAGGGCTGGAAGGCGAGGTCCACCGGGCCGTCCACCTCGGGCAGCCGGGGCCCCATCCCGAAGCCGATCGCGTCGAGCGCCGGCGCGGAGGGGAGGACCAGCTTGAGGTGTGCCACCCCGCCGTTCTTCGCGGTGACGATGCGGCCCTGGGCCCGGAGCGACGCGGCGACGAAGGTGGGCTCGGGGTTGCCCGCGCCGAAGGGCCCGAGGGCGGCCAGCGCCCCCACCGCGCGCTCGGTGAGCTCCTCCGGCTGAACGACCACGTCGACCCGGCAGCGGGGCTCGAGATCCTCCTCGCGGAGCTGCCGGGCGGCGACGGCCTCGAACGCCCGGCGGAAGTCGAGCAGCCGCTGCGCCTCGAGCGTGACCCCGGCCGCGTGCCGGTGGCCGCCGAAGCGCGAGAGGTGCTCGGCGCACTCCTTCAGCGCCTCGACCAGGTGGAAGCCCTCGACGCTGCGGGCGCTCCCCTTCCCCACCCCGCCCTGGACCCCGATGATCAGCGTGGGCTTGTGGAAGCGCTCGACGACGCGGGCGGCGACGATGCCCACCACGCCGGGGTGCCAGCCTTCGGCCCACAGCACGAGCCCGCGCGCCCCGTGTCGCTCCTCGGCCTGCGCGACGGCCTCGACCAGCATCTGCCGCTCGATCTTCTGGCGGGCCTCGTTCTCCCGGTCGAGCTTCTCCGCGAGGTCGCGTGCCTCGGTCAGGTTCCGGGTCCGGAGGAGCTGCAGACCCACCGACGCGTCATCGAGGCGTCCGGCGGCGTTGATCCGGGGGCCGAGGCGGAAGCCCACCTGGCCGGCGCTCACCGAGCCCTCCGGCTCGAGCCCGGCGACCTCCTTGAGGGCACGGATGCCCGGGCGCTCGGCCTTGCCCAGCGCGTCGAGCCCGTGCCGGACGAGGATCCGGTTGACGCCGGTGAGCG
Source organism: uncultured delta proteobacterium (assembly GCA_963776345.1). Taxonomy (GTDB): domain Bacteria; phylum Myxococcota; class Myxococcia; order Myxococcales; family Myxococcaceae; genus RPRB01. The sequence goes on from CAVZMH010000015.1 coordinate 456,258, forward strand.
GGACCACGTCGCACACCGTGGCGAGTGCGACCAGGTCCATCAGCGGCTTGAGGGCGGGCTCCGGGCGACGCTCGAACCAGCCCAGGGTCCGGAGCGAGCGCCGGAGCGCCATCACCAGGTTGAAGGCGACGCCGGCGGCGCACAGCACCCGGGTGGGGTACTCGCAGCCGGGCTGGTGCGGATTCAGGACGGCGGTCGCCTCGGGCAGCGTCTCGGGGACGGTGTGGTGGTCGACGATGACCACCTCCATCCCCAGGTCCCGCGCGCGGGCGACCTCGGCGACGCTGGTGATGCCGCAGTCCAGCGAGACCAGGAGCCGGGTGCCCTCCTGCGCGATGCGTTCCACCGCCCGGATGTTGAGGCCGTAGCCCTCGTCGATCCGGTGCGGGATGTACGTCTGGGGCGAGGCGCCCACCGCGTCGAGGAAGAGCGAGAGGAGCGCGGTGGAGCAGACGCCGTCCACGTCGTAGTCGCCGTAGAGCGTCACCTTCTCCTGCTGCACGACCGCGCGGGTGAGCCGCTCGACGGCGGCGGACATGCCCTTCATCCGGAAGGGATCCGGAAGGTCGGTCAGCTCGTGCGAGAGGAAGCGCGCAGCATCCTGCGGCTCCGAGACGCCGCGGGCGACGAGGACGCGAGCGGCGAGCGGATCCAGCCCGAGCTCGATGGCGAGCCGGCGGGCAGCACGGCGCTGCACCTCGACATCCCGATCTCCACCTGGAAACACCCAGCGCAACGTGATTCCGCTCCTCGTCTGGCAAACGCCCGTCGTTCCAGGAGGTCGTACCGGAGCGGTCTGACAGCGAACGCGGCCTGCGACCGCCTGGATCAGGCGAAGCAACGAAGCGCCGCGAGATGCGGGCGAATGCACGACCGCGGCGATCAGCCGGATCGATCGACGAGGTCGCGGCTCAGAACACGACGTCATCGGGGTGAAACGGTGCGACGCGCGGGAGGAGCCCCTGACGGATCCGGCGGCGCATGACGAGGTACCAAGGAAACGTGACGGGCCAGAGCTGCCCGATGGCCGCGGCGAGGATGACCGGATGAAAGGCCTCGCAGTGCCGGTGCTGGCGGAACCGGATGCGTGTCGAGTCGAAGCCAGCCCAACCCGCGGTGCCGATGCGCAGGGCGCACACGGCCGGGAGCCCGGTGAGGGCCTCGAGCGCCATGGCGGCGGCGAATGCGAGCCAGGACAGCCCCACCACCGCAAGCCAGTGCATGCCTCCCCCGCGCCCACGCCGCGGCGGCAACGGTGGACGCACGCCTGGTTCGAGGCGCCGCCGAGCCACGCAGCTCCAGCTTCCTACCGGATCGATCTGACCGCTGACGCCAGTCCCCATTCCGATGAGCGGAGTGGCGTGCCAGGGCCCCGAGCCGAGCTCGCCCGGCGGCTCACGCTCTCTGGATCTCGCCCACGCGGACCCCCAGGACGATCTCCCCCCGGTACCCCGCGGTGGGGCTGCCTTCGAGGGGGACCAGGAGCGCGCCGTGGCCGCGGTAGACGGGATCCACCGCGTTTCGCGTGTCGCGCGGCGCGCGGTCGGCATACGGGGCCGTGGCCAGCACTCCGTCCGTGACCTCGTCGTCGAAGAAGAGCTGGGTGCTCAGCTCGGTCGTGACCTCGGCGAACGGGTCGAACAGCCGCACCTTGGCGTGGATGTGCACGGCTCGGCCCGGGTACCAGCCTGGATAGATCGTGGTGAAGGTGGCGGTGCCCCCGGCATCGGTGACCTGGTACCCGCGGAGAAAGTCCTGCCCCGCGGTCCCGGTCCCGGGCACGTCCGAGTAGATCCCGAGCGCGTCGCAGTGCCAGAGGTCCACCTGCGCCCCGCGCAGTGGCCGGCAGTCCTGATCGGAGGGCGCCAGTAGCCGGATGTCGAGCGTGAGCGGGACTCCGGGCCGTGGATCGGGCGCGGCGATCCGGCGCGTGTCCCACCGGAGATCGGAACGGTCGAGCCGCTCGTCGACCCAGTACGGGCCGGCGGTCAGCCCAGGAGCCATCGCGCAGGCCGGGCCCTGCGGAGCACTCCCGCAGCCGACGACCAGCGCTGCGCCCAGCCGCCCCAGCGCGGCCAGGGCCTGCCGGCGGTCGAGCGAGGCTGGTCGGGACCTGGGGGCGTCTCGGCGGCATGCCCGGAGGACACCGGGCTGCCCCGATCGATGCGGACCCCCACCTCGCCGAGCACCCGCTGGCGCTCCAGGGCCGCACCGGACGCCGACGTCGACCGCCCGGGCGTGCAGCCCTGCGACGACCGTGGCGCGAGCGTTGTCCGGCATGGAGCCGCACGTTCCGGAACCGCCGTCAAGACGGCGCGCGGCAGGCGGTGGCGCTGCCGCCCGGGACGCCACGACGCGTCCCGGGTGGCGGCGCCGCTCACGCCGGCCGGATCTTCATCGCCCCGCCGGCGGCCTTCTTCCGCGCGGCGCGCTCGTCCAGCCAGATGGTCAGCGGGCTGGCGATGTACACGCTGGAGTATGTCCCGACGATGATGCCCACCAGCATCGCCATCGCGAAGTCCCAGATCTCCCCCACCCCGAAGATGAGGAGGCCGATGAGGGAAAGCGCGGTCACGCCCGAGGTGAGGATGGTGCGCGACAGCGTGTCGTTCACCGCGATGTTGATGATCTCCGGCAAGGGCTTGCCCTTGTAGCGGGCCATCTCCTCGCGGATCCGGTCGTAGATCACGATGGTGTCGTTGATCGAGTAGCCGGTGATGGTGAGCAGCACCGCGATCGAGGTGAGGTTGAACTCCCGGCGGGACACCAGGTAATAGCCGCTGACCATGATCACGTCGTGGACCATGGCCACCAGCGCGCCCGGGCCGAACTTGAAGTCGAACCGGAAGGCCACGTACACCAGGATCGCCAGCATCGCGTAGAGCAGCGCGGCGATGCCCTTGTTCCGCAGCTGGTTTCCGACCTGCGGACCCACGTAGTCCACCCGCTGCACCTTGAAGTCCGGCTGCGCCAGCCCCTTGGCCATGGCGGCCGTGATCCGGTCCGCCATGCCCGAGGCGACGATTTGGTAGTCCTGTCCCCCGCCCTGGGCAGCGCCGAGGTCGCGGACCTCCTTCACCCCGGTCCCAGACGCCGAGACGGCCTGGCGTACCCGGTCGGCGTCCAGCTTCTGCGCCGAGCGGAAGTTGATCAGCCCGTTCTGCACGTCGGCGTGGAGGTTGCTGATGCCGCCCAGCGCCTCCAGCGCCTGGCGCGCGGTGACCGCGCTCTCCGCCGTCAGCTGGGTCACGCCGCCGAGTCGGAGCAGGTAGCTGTTGTCGCTGGCCGAGCCGATGCCCTGGACGCTCACCTCGTGCAGCCCCGAGGCCTGGGCCCGGGACCTCACCTCGTCGGCGCGGATGGAATGGTCGAACTTGAGCTCGACCACGGTGCCGCCGGCGAAGTCGACGCCAAAGTTGAACCCGAAGATGGCGATGCCCACCACGATGGCGAGGTTCAGCACCGAGGAGATGAACAGTGCCGGCTTCCGCTTCCCGATGAAGTCGATGTTGGTCTTGTGCTTGAGGATCTGCATCGTCAGACCGAGACCGTCTGGGCGCCGCGCCCGTGGACGAAGTAGGTGGTGATCGCCCGGGTGACGACGATCGAGGTGAAGAGCGAGGCCACCAGCCCGATGATCAGCGAGGTGGCGAACCCGCGCACCGGACCCGTCCCGGTGGAGAGCAGGATGAAGCCGGCGATCAGCGTGGTGACGTGGGCGTCGAAGATGGTCCAGAAGGCCCGGTCGTAGCCCTGGTCGACCGCGGCCCGGGCGCTCTTGCCGTTGGCCAGCTCCTCACGGACGCGCTCGTTGATCAGCACGTTGGCGTCCACCGCGATGCCCAGGGTGAGCACGAAGCCGGCGATGCCCGGCAGGGTGAGGGTGGCGTTGAACAGCGCCAGCCCGGCGAGGATGAGGACGCCGTTGAGGATCAGCGCCACGTCCGCGATGAACCCGGACTTCCGGTAGTAGACCGCCATGAAGGCGACCACCAGGGCCAGGCCGACGATGGCGGCCAGGCTGCCCTTCCTGATCAGCTCGTCCCCGAGGCTCGCCCCGACCTGCCGGATCTCACCGGTGGTCACCGGCGCGGGCAGCGCACCGGCCCGGAGCACCAGCACGAGATTCTGGGCCTCCTGCAGCATCTGCTCGTCGGTCTTGCCCAGCGAGTGGCCGAGGGTGATGCGGGCCCGCCCGTTGGGGATGCGCTCGTTGATCCGCGGCGCGGAGTTGACGTTCTCGTCGAGGACGATGGCCATGTAGCGGCCCACGTTGTCGCCGGTGAGCTTCCCGAACTCGACGCCGCCCTGGGTGTCGAACGAGAGGTTCACCTCGAAGTCGTTGCTGGTCTGGCTCCGGTTGTAGTCCGCCGTGGCCAGGCTCTCGCCGGTGAGCGGGACGGCCTTGTCCACCAGGTAGGCGAGGTAGCTGTCGCAGGTGCCCTTCTGGGCCTGGGCGCTCACGCACTGGAGCAGGACCTGGCGGTCGGCCGGGACGTCCTGGTGGGCGTAGGCGAGCAGCGCCTCCCGGTCCTTGCCCTCGAGCTGCTCGTACCCGTTGGGCTTCACCAGTCGGATGCCCGAGTCCACCGGGGGCGGGTGCTTGGCCACCAGCTGGCCGAAGAAGGTGCTCTTCTCGTCCACCATCCGGAACTCGAGCTGGGCGGTGGTGCCGATCAGCTCCTTGGCCTGCTCCGGATCCTGCTGGCCGGGGAGCGAGATCTGGATCGAGTCGGTGCCCATCTTCCGGACGTCCACCTCGGCCACGCCCCACTTGTCGATGCGCCGGCGGATGACGAGCATCGCCTGGTCCACCGCGTCGTCGCGGAACCGGGACACCTGGGTGTCCCTGAGCTGATAGGTGATCGCCTCGGCGGTCCGGCCCACCCGGGAGAAGTCGTCGAAGCCCTTCAGCTCCTTCTCCACCTTGTCCAGGGTGGCGGCGTCGGGCGCCTTCAGGGTGAGCTCGAGCTTCTCGGGCTCGGTGGTGTAGGTGACGCCCTCGACCTTCTGGTCCTTGAGGTAGTTGACGATCTGCAGGCCCCGGCGCTCGACCCGCTTCTGGAGCGCGGTCTGGGTGTCGACCCGCATCACCATGTGGATGCCGCCCTGCAGGTCGAGGCCGAGGTTGAGCCGGTGGTTCGCGCCCGGCGCCCACCGGGGCAGCTTGGACTGGAGCAGCTTGAGGTCGTTCCGCTGCGCCTTGGGCAACACGAAGAACGAGTAGTACGTCGGGATGAGGTACCAGATGGCGCCGAGGGTGACCCCGAGGATGATCGCCCACCGGCCCCAGTTCCCGCGGCCCATCACTTGGACTCCTTCTCCGCCTTGCTCTCCTCGGGCTTCGCCGGCTCGGCCGGGTCCTTGAGGACCGTCTGCACCGAGGTCTTCAGCACCCGGAGCTTCACGTTGGTCGCGACCTCGATCTGAACCTCACGGTCGGCGATCAGGAAGATGCGGCCGATGATCCCGCCCTGGGTCACCACCACGTCGCCCTTCTTGAGGTTGGCGAGGAGCGCCTTGTGCTCCTTGAGCTGCTTCTGCTGGGGCCGGATCATGAGGAAGTACATGATCGCGAACATCCCGGCGATGAAGATGAAGAGCGACGATCCGCTTCCGCCGGCCACCTGGGCCAGCAGGACTTGGTGAGTGAGCACGGGGATGGACTCCGTAGAGACCTCTCGAAACAGGGGAATCTTGAGAGGGCGCGCATCCTTAGCAAGAGGGCGCACCGGACGACAAGAAGCGGGGCCAGGATCAGAACCGGATCAGAATTGCCCCGCTGAACGGACGTTCAACACGCTGCACGGGCCCGGGATTCCTGGGGAGTTCCGACGCCACGGATCAGCCGCGCCCCCCGAGCCCCGCTGCTCGTCCGGCCATGGATCAGCCGCGGGCCCTCACCCGGTCGGCGCCCGTCCTGACTCGCGCCGCCGCACGTCCTCGGCGTACGCGCCGAACCGGTCCTCCTCGATGGCGGCGCGCGCCCCGCGCATGAGCTCCAGGAAATGGTGCAGGTTGTGGAGCGTGGCCAGCCGGAGCGCGAGCAGCTCGTCGGCGGCGAAGAGATGGCGGAGGTAGGCGCGCGAGTGCGTCCGGCAGGTGTAGCAGGCGCAGCCCGGGTCGGGTGGGCGCTCGTCGCGCGCGTGCACCCTGTTGCGGAGGTTGAGCCGCCCCTGGGTGGCGAAGAGCAGGCCGTTGCGGGCGCACCGGGTCGGGAGCACGCAGTCGAACATGTCGACGCCCGCCGCCACCGCGGTGACGAGGTCCACCGGCGTCCCCACCCCCATCAGGTACCGGGGCTTGTCCTCGGGAAGCAGCGGCGCCACCTCGGCCACCGAGGCGTGCATCTCCTCCGGGCGCTCGCCGACGGAGTACCCGCCGAGCGCGTACCCCGGGAGCTCCACCGCGCAGACCTCCTCGAGATGCCGGCGACGGAGCTCGAGGTCCAGGCCGCCCTGGACGATGCCGAAGAGCGCGCTCCGGCCACGGCTCCAGGCCGCCGCGCAGCGCTGCAGCCAGCGCGTGGTTCGGGCGAGGCTCTCCTCGAGGTACGCGCGTTCGGCGTTCGAGGGCGGACACTCGTCGAAGGCCATGATGATGTCCGCGCCGAGTGTCTCCTGGATCTGGACCGACCGCTCCGGGGTCAGGAGCCAGCGGCTCCCGTCGAGGTGCGACTGGAAGCTCGCGCCCTCCTCGGTGATCTTCCGGCTCTGGGCCAGGCTGTAGACCTGGAAGCCGCCGGAGTCGGTGAGGAGGGCCCGGTCCCAGGCCATGAAGCGGTGGAGCCCGCCGAGCGCGCCGATGAGCTCCTCTCCGGGCCGCAGCATCAGGTGGTAGGTGTTGCCGAGGAGGATCTCCGCCCCGAGCGCGCGGAGGTCGTCCTGCCCCACCGCCTTCACCGTCGCCTGGGTGCCCACCGGCATGAAGACCGGCGTCTCCACCGTCCCGTGCGGGGTGTGCAGCCGGCCGCGGCGCGCGTGGGTGCTCGCATCGCGGTGAAGGCGCTCGAACCGGAGGCTCACCGGACCGCTCCCGCCGCGACGAAGGTCGCATCCCCGTAGCTGAAGAACCGGTAGCGCTCGGCGACGGCCGCCCGGTAGGCCGCGAGCACCGCCTCCCGCCCGGCGAAGGCGGAGACCAGCATCAGCAAGGTCGAGCGGGGGAGGTGGAAGTTGGTGAGCAGCGCCTCCACGACCTGGAACCGGTACGGCGGGCGGATGAACAGCTGTGAGGCCCCCGGCCCGGCGCGCACGCTCCCTCCCTGGACCGCGCTCTCCAGCGTCCGGACCACGGTGGTCCCGACCGCGACGATGCGCCTGCCCTGGCTCCGCGCCCGGTTCACCGCCGCGGCCGTCTCCTCGGGCACGTGGTACCGCTCGGAATGCATCCGGTGCGTCGACTCGTCCTCACCGCGTACGGGGAGGAACGTTCCCGGGCCCACGTCGAGGGTGACGAACCGGCGCTCCACCCCCAGGGCCTCCAGCTCGGCGAAGGTCTCCGCGGTGAGGTGGAGCCCGGCGGTGGGCGCGGCGACCGAGCCGTCGGCCCGCGCGTAGACGGTCTGGTAGCGGGTCCGGTCCTCCGCCGTGGGCTCGCGCGCCACGTAGGGCGGGAGCGGCACCCGGCCCGCCCGCTCCAGGAGGTCGGCGACGGAGCCCTCGGCCTGGAAGCGCACCCGGAGCTCGCCCTCCCCCCGCGCCTCCACCAGCGTGGCCGAGCCGCCGTCGAGCTCGACCACCGTTCCCGCCCGGAGCCCCTTGCTGGCCTGACCGAGACAGACCCAGTCGAGCGCCTCCGCGGGGCCGGTGAGCGCGCCGGCGGCGTCGACCTCGGCGTCGGGGCGGACCAGCAGCAGCTCCACCCGCCCGCCGCTCCCTCGCTTCCGGCCGAGAAGCCGCGCCGGAATCACCCGGGTGTCGTTGAGCACCACCAGGTCGCCCCGGCGGAGCAGCCCCGGCCACTCCCGGAAGCTCCGGTGGGCGATTGCGCCGGAGGCCCGGTCGAGCACCAGCAGGCGCGAGGCGTCCCGCCGCTCGAGGGGAGCCCGGGCGATGAGCGCATCGGGGAGGTTGAAGTCGTAGTCGGAGAGGGCCAACGCGGAGCAGGGACCTCCCTTCTCGTTTGCCGACGCCTCCCGGTCAAGTGACGGGGGGGCGCGCACCGCACGGGTCGACACGCCGGCAGCATCGATGTTGACCCACCGGCGCCGGCGACCGTCTGCTGCTGCGCCCGTGAGCGCTCCCGCCTCCGCCCTCGTCGCTCTGCTCTCCCTGGTCCTCGCCTGCAGCCACGGACCTCCTTCGGAGCCAGTCGCGGCGCCGCCCCCCGCGCCCAGCGATTCCCAGGCTGCGGCTCGGCTCCGCGCGCTCGCGGAGGACTACTTCGAGGGCACGCTCAGGCTCGACCCGCTCCAGGCCACCGCGATCGGCGACCCGCGGTATGACGACCGGCTACCGGACACGCTCACCGACGCGGGCCGGGAGGCCATCCGCGGCCTCGCGCTCCGCACCCGGACCACCCTGGAGGCGCTTCCCCGCGCCTCGCTGCGCGGCGAGGACGCGCTCACCTCGGCGGTGCTCGACGACCTCACCCGGACCACCCTCGAGGGTCAGGAGCTCGACGACCATCTGATGCCGCTCGAGCAGATGAGCTCGCTGGCGGTGGAGTTCCCGGTGTTGGGCTCTGGCGCGGGCCGGCACCCGTTCCGGACCGTGGCCGACTACGAGCATTTCCTCGCCCGCATCCAGGCCTTCCCCCGGTGGGTCGACTCGGCGATCGCCCGCATGGGCGAGGGCATCGCCCGCGGCTTCACCCGCCCGCGCCCGGTGGTGCTCCGCACCTTGCCCCAGCTCGTGGCCCAGGTGGTCGCTCGCCCCGAGGACAGCACCTTCTGGGGCCCGGTGGCCCGGATGCCAGCGTCCTTCTCCGCTGGAGACCGCACGCGCCTCACCGACGCGTACCGGACCGCCATCCTGGAGACCGTCGTTCCGACCTACCGCCGGCTCGCGGCGTTCGTCCGGGACACCTATCTCCCCGCGTCGCGAACCACCACCGCCTTGGAGGCGCTGCCGGACGGACCAGCCCGCTACGCGTTCGTGGTTCGCCAGCAGACCACCACCGCGCTGGATCCGCACGCCATTCACCAGCTCGGGCTGGACGAGGTGGCGCGCATCCGGGGCGACGTCGAGCAGCTCCGGATCGCCAGCCGATTCGAGGGCACGCCGGAACAGTTCCTCGAGGCGATGTTCACCGATGCCACCGGAGCGGTGGAGACCGAGGAGGCGCTGGTCGCGGCGTACCGGGCGATCAAGGAGCGGGTCCGGCCGAGGCTCCCCGAGCTGTTCGGCAGGCTCCCGGCGGCCGACTTCGAGGTCCGCCCGGTGGAGCGCTTCCGCGAGAACGCCGCGTCCAGTCAGTACGTCCCGGCCACCCCGGACGGGACGCGGCCGGGGGTCTTCTACGTCAACGCCGGCAACCTCCGGTCGCGGCCGGTGCGCGCCTCGGAGTCGCTGTTCCTCCACGAGGCGCTCCCCGGCCATCACTTGCAGGTCGCCCTGGCCAGCGAGAACCAGGCGCTGCCGCGGGTGCGGCGCTTCGCCCTGTACAACGCGTACGTCGAGGGCTGGGCGCTCTACGCCGAGCGGCTCGGGCCCCGGCTCGGGCTGTACCAGGACGTCCGCCAGCGCGCAGGCCAGCTGAGGAGCGAGCTGTTCCGCGCGGTGCGGCTGGTGGTGGACACCGGCCTCCACCACGAGGGCTGGTCACGGCAGCGGGCCATCGACTACGCCCACGCCACGGTGGGCGTGAGCCCGGAGGGGGTGGCCATGGAGATCGACCGCTACCTCGCCGCTCCCGGCCAGGCGCTGGGCTACAAGGTGGGAGAGCTCGCCATTCGCCGGATGCGCGACGACGCCGAGCGGAGGCTCGGCCCCGCGTTCGACCTTCGGGCCTTTCACGACGCGGTGCTGGAGTCCGGCCCGCTTCCTCTCGGCGTGCTCGAGGAGAAGATGCGGGCCTGGACTCCCGGCCGGCGCTAGGCGTTTCCCCTCAAACGCTGCACCTCGACCACCCCCCAGAGCATCGAGCGATCGTCGCCCGCGAGGTTGGTCGGGCTGGGGGCCGGGGGCTCGCCGAAGCTCCTGAGAACCCGGACGGCGCCTGGCCGTGCCGCGCGCACGACGGCCGCGAGCAGCCGGTCCCGGTACTCGGCGGGGGCGCCGTCCAGCACGTTGGACAGGGTGAAGCCTCCGTAGCTGCCCGGCTCGCAGGACTCGAGGTAGGCGGCGGCGTCGGCGCAGGCGAGGTCGATGGGGTGACGGGACGGAGGCGCCCGCGGGAGGCGTCTCGCCGAGGAGCAGCGCGCGGGCGTAGGGGTTGGCCGCGTTGGGGTGCCGGGCGAAGCACCGCTCCATCCGGCCCCGCATCACCCGTCCGAAGTGGCTGGGCAATACTTGAAGAAACGGCGACGCGTAGACCGAGCGCAACCCAGTGACGGAGAGCAGGAGATCTAGCCCCGCCCGGAAGCGCCGGGTGTCCAGCCGTTCCCTCCAGAAGGCGAGCTGCGCGTCGACCGAGTCGAAGGCAAGAAAGGTCTCGAGGTCACGCCGGCGCCACCCAGCGAGCGGCAGCAGCGCACGCCCCAGCCCGAGCAGCCGCTCGGCGCTGCCGACCCGCGCCGGCCTCCCCGGCGAGGCGCTGGCGGGCGTAGTCGAGCTGCACCGGGTTGATGTCCACCGCGGTGACCGGGTGCCGCGCGGCGAGCGCGAGCGCGGTGTCCCCGGCCGAGGCGATGCAGAACACGGGGGCGCCCTCGGGAAAGGCGCGGAGCTCGACCTCGGGGTCCTCGTACATCTGGCCAAAGAGCACCCGGCGCGGTCCCCTGCGCTGGTCGAACCGGCCGCCGGCCCACGGGGTGTCGCTGGCACTGGCGGTCACGGAGCCGCTCGCCCCTGCGCCGCGGCGACCCACATGAGGACCACCAGCGCGGCGTTCTTCACCACCATCCCCGCGGGGTCGTGGATGAGCTTCCGGGCGAAGAGCAGCCCGTTGGCGTTCATCCCCACCAGGAGCGCGGTCTGCACCGCCGCCGCCCAGACGGGCTCCCAGCCGGAGAGCACCCAGACGCCGAGCAGCGACTCGACGACCCCCAGCGCGCGGAGGAAGACCGGACCGGCCTTCGGACCGAGGAACGGGACCGCCTCGACGATCCGCTCCTGCGAGGGCAGGCGGCCCAGCACCTTGCACCACAGCCCTTCGTACAGCCACACCGCGGCGATGGCCGAGCGAACCAGCACCGGGGGCGGCATCAGCTCCATGGGGAGAGTCATCGTGGGCCGGAGGTGAGCACGCCTGGTGCCGACTTTCACCCCGGCCGTGCGAGGGCCGCGGACTAGTACAGGGTTTGCAGCTCGGTCCCTGGATAGAAGTGCGCGAGGATGGCCCGGTAGTCCTGGCCCGAGTCGGCCATCTCCTTGGCTCCCCACTGGGACAGCCCGGCGCCGTGTCCCAGCCCGCGGCCGGTGAGCCGGGCACCTCCGTCCGAAGTGGGCGCCACGTCGAAGGCGAGGGAGCGCACGCGGTCGTAGCCGAGCCGCTGCCGGAACTCGACCCCGCTGAGGCTCCGTCCCCCGAGCTCGAGGCGCCGGACGCGTCCGGTGGGCGTCCGGGCGGCGACCCGGAGCTTCCCGCGCCCGCCGAACGCCCGCTCGAGCGCGCCGGCATCGAGGTCGGCCTTCCAGCGGGTGGCGGGCCCCGGGCGGCACTCGCAGGCGACGCTCCGGAGGTACGGGAGGTCGCGGCCGAGCGCGTCGAGCCCGGTCTCGGTGTTCCCCTCGCAGGAGGCGTGGAAGTAGGCCTCGATGGGCGCGAGCTGGAAGGTGAGGATCTGCCCCGCGGTGGCCAGGGTGGCGGCGCGGGTCCGGGGATTCTCGCGGTTCACGCCGCCGTAGACCTGGGCGAGCACGCTGCTTCCGAGGTGGACGGGCTGGCCGAGCGCCTCGATCTTCCGCTGGAGCGCGTAGGTGCGCGCGGCGACGGCCTGGGCCTTGAGCGCCTCCTCCGGGAAGCTGACCGGCATCTCGCCGCCGAGGACGGCGGCCACGTAGTCCTCGAGCGGGAGCACGTTGACCAGGAGCACCTTGCTGCCCCTCGGCAGGGCGACGACCTCGCCGCGGACCTCGGTGTTGCCGGCGCGGAGCACGTGCGAGGTGTCCGAGGTGCGGAACCGGACCGCGCCCTCGACGCGCTCGCCCTCGACCTCCATCGCGTCGCCGACGTGGCGGACCCGGACCTCGTCGCGGTCGAGCGGGTGGAACGGGCCGTCCTCGGAGTCGGGCCCGAGCTGGAGGCCCTTGCCGCGGACGACGACCTCGCGCTCCGGGCGCTCGCCCATCGCGATCCGGACGGTCTCCGCGGCGTGCGCGGTGGTGGTGGCGAGGAGGGCGAGAAGGAGGACCGGGCGCATCTCGACCCCGGAGGATCTCCGGACACACCCGCTCACGCCAGTTCAACCTCCTGCATCACCCGTGAGATGGGTCGGAGGTGGGCACGTGAGCCGTCCCACGCCCGGAGGTCCCACCTCTTCCGGTGAGCACCCGTCGGAGCGCCCTCGCGCGGCCCCTTCTCTCCGTCTCCGAGGACATACGACCAAGGACCTAGTGGCTCGAGGACGCGGATTTGGCAAACCTGGGGACCCTGGAGCCTGAGGAGGGTGACATGAACCACGCGACCCGCAGGACGGCAGTGTCTCTCGCCGTCGTGCTTGCACTGGCGGCCGGGAGTGCCGCCGCCCAGGCGCCGAAGCTGGCCCCCGTTCCTGAGCCGGCGAAGCCGCGGATCATCATCCTCGCGACGGGGGGCACGATCGCCGGGGCGCAGCCGAAGCCAGGAGAGGCCGGGTACAAGTCCGGATCGTTCTCGGTCGACTCGCTGATCCAGGCAGTGCCCGGGATGCGGGACATCGCCAACGTGAGCGGCGAGCAGATCGCCAACATCGGCAGCCAGAACATGAACGATGCGGTGTGGATCAAGCTCGCCCGCCGGGTGAACGAGCTCCAGGGCAGCCCGGAGGTCGACGGGATCGTCATCACCCACGGGACGGACACCATGGAGGAGACCGGCTACTTCCTCGACCTGGTGGTCAAGGGAGACAAGCCGGTGGTGCTGGTCGGCTCGATGCGTCCGGCGACGGCGACCAGCGCCGACGGACCGATGAACCTCTACAACGCCACCGCGGTGGCTGCGGACCGGACCGCCCGCGGTCGAGGCGTCCTGGTGGTGATGAACGACCAGATCCACTTCGCGCGCGAGACGACGAAGACCAACAGCACCTCGCTCCAGACCTTCGCCTCGCCAAACCGGGGGCTGGCGGGGATCGTCAACTTCGGCAAGGCTCGCTTCTACTCTCCGTCCGTGACCAAGCACACGAGCGGCAGCGCCTTCGCCGGCTCGGTGCCCAATGCCTTGCCGACGGTGTTCATCGTCTACGCCCACGCCAACGTGGGCAAAGAGGAGGTGGACGCTGCGCTCGCCGCCGGAGCCAAGGGCATCGTCCTTGCCGGGGTGGGCGATGGCAACGCCACCGACCCGATGATCGACGCCCTCGCCGCGGCGGCGAAGAAGGGCGTGGTCGTCGTCCGCAGCTCGCGCGTGGGCTCGGGCACGGTGGCCCGCAACGTCGAGCTGGACGACGACAAGCTCGGCTTCGTCGCCGCACTCGAGCTGAACCCCCAGAAGGCCCGGATCCTCCTGCAGCAGGCGCTCACCCGGACCAAGGACGTGAAGGCCATCCAGAAGTACTTCGAGGAGTACTGACGTGAACCGGCGAAACGTCCCGGCGTTCGTGGTGGCCGCGCTGCTCCTCCCCGCGTCGATCCGGGCGGAGGAGGCTCCGCACAAGCCCACCTTCGAGATCTACGGCTTCGCCCAGGTGGACTACATCCAGGACTTCAAGCGGATGCCGTCCGACTGGGATGCCACCCTCCGCCCCTCGCGGATCCCCACCACCGATGGAGCCGCCGGGGGAGACGGGCAGGCCATCCTCAGCGCCCGGCAGAGCCGGCTCGGGGCTCGCGGGTCGATCCCGGTCGGAGACTCGGACCTCTTCGGACGGGTGGAGTTCGACTTCTTCGGACGGGGCACCGGTCAGCCCGACTCCGCGGGGCAGAACACCCTCCGGCTCCGGCAGGCGTACGGATCCTGGGGGCCCATCCTCGGCGGGCTCACCGCCAGCCTTTTCATGGACGACGACTTCTGGCCCAACATCGTCGACTACTGGGGGCCCGCGGGGATGGCGTTCTACCGGAACGTCCAGGTTCGCTACACCTTCTTCACCGGAACGCACACCCTGGCCATCGCCATCGAGCGGCCGGGGGCCGATCTCCAGAACTACCCCAACGTGGCGGCGCTCCAGGATCTCGCCTCCGACAACAAGCTTCCCGACCTCACCGCCCAGTACCGGCTCAGCCAGAAGTGGGGCTACATCCAGGCCTCGGGAATCCTCCGCCGCCTCGGCTACGACACCGGAACCGGCGGGATCAAGGGCAGCAAGCTCGGGTGGGGCCTCAACGGCAGCTCGACCATCCGCATCCTCCCCGACCGGCTGAAGGTGCTGGTGGAGGTCGTCGGAGGCGCGGGGATCGAGAACTACATGAACGACGCCACCCCCGACCTCGCCATCGACGGCACAGTCATCGCGCCGACGGCCGCGGCCGTGCCCATGCTCGGGCTCACCGGGTACCTGGACATCACCTGGACCAAGATGCTCAGCACCGCCATCGGCTACAGCACGGTGTTCATCTTCAACACCAGCCTTCAGCCCACGAGCGCCCTGAAGCGGGGCCAGTACGCCTCGGTCAACTTCCTGGTCAGCCCCTTCAAGAACTTCCTCGCCGGCCCCGAGTTCCTCTGGGGCCGGCGCAACGACCTGGGAGGCGCGTACGGCGACGACTTCCGCCTCCAGGTCTCGTTGAAGTACTCGTTCTCCAGCCTGGACTTCTGGAAGCCGAGTTAGCTCCGCCCTTTCCGGGGGGCCTTCTTTCCACTCTTCCAGGCCTCCACGTACTCGGCGGCGGCCTCCCTGATGAACGCGCCGATGCTCTGGTACTCCTCGTCGCTCAGGTTGGCGAGGGAGACCCGCACCGACCAGGGAGGACCGCCGAAGCCGCCCCCGTCCATCAGCACCACCGAGGACTTCTCTGCAACCCGGAACAGGAGGTCCACCGGCTCGTAGTTCGATTTCAGGTATTCGAAGAATTCGTCGCCGTACATCTTCCGCGCCCACACCTCGAGATCGAGCTCCACGTAGTACCAGGCCCGGTAGGGATCATCCGGCGGCAACGGCAGGCCCAGGCCCTTCCAGAGCAGATCCCGCCGCTCGTGGCAGATCCGCATCGTGAGGTGCTTGTAGGCGTCCTCCGGGTCGAGGAGGTGGGTCAGGGCGAAGAGGACCATCTGCACCTGCTGGGGGAGCGAGAGGCCCGCGGTGTGGTTCAGGGCGACGCTCCGGCTGTCGGCCACCATCCGGTCGATGAACTTGATCTTCTCCGGCTCGAGGGTGAGCGTGCCGTAGCGCTGGTTCAGACGCTTCTTCCAGCTCGCCGGTAGCCTGGCGAGCGACTGGTCCATCACGTTCTTCTCGTGCACCGCGACCACCCCCAGCCGCCATCCGGTGCAACCGAAGTTCTTGGAGAAGGAGTAGACGAAGATGGTGTTCTGAGGCAGCTCGGCCATCAGGGAGCGGAAGCCGGTGACGAAGGTGCCGTAGACGTCGTCGGTGACGATGATCAGCTTCGGATTCTTGCGCCTCACCGTGTTGACGATGGTCTTGATCTCCGTCGGATCCAGCGCCACCGACGGTGGGTTGCTCGGATTGACGCAGACCGCGAGCTTGATGCGCTTGTCCCCGAGCTTCTCCAGCTGCTTCTTGCTGTAGTGCCAGGAGTGTGCGCCGTCGGCGCGAACGTCGTCGGCATGCACCGGGACGATCTTGAAGGAGAAGCGCTCCAGATGCGCGACCTCGATGTACGGAGTAAAGGTCGGCAGCATGAGGGCGATCGTGTCACCCTTGGCCAGGATCCCGTTCTGGAGGAGCGAGTCGAAGATGTAGCACATGGCCGCAGTGCCGCCCTCGACGGCGAAGAGATCGAAGCGACCCTTCGGCGGTCGGCCGTCGCACATCTCCTTGATCAGGTAGTCGTGAACCACCTTCTCGCAGTGCACCAGCATTCGATCGGGAGTCGGGTAGTTGTCGCCGATGATCGAATCGGTGAGCTCGTGCACCCAGGCGTCGGCGTCGAAGCCTCGCTTCTGGCCGTACTCCAGGACCTTCCCCAGGAACTCCGCGCCCGGCTTGTCGCGGTTGGTGATCAAGAACTTCTTGAGTCGGTCGCCGATGCCCGGCCGGTCGGGCATCCCGGCAAGGATGCGCCGGTCCTGGGTGCGCCGGCACTCGCCCAGCGCGAAGCTCCCCAGGAGGAAGAACGCCTCCCGCGGCTCGGTGGCGATCCAGTTGGGATTGCCTCGGCCGGCGTTCAACATCATCGCCGTGCTCTGCTGCTCGTTCGCCTTGGCGAGCTTGATCAGGTGGTCCTTCAGCTCGAACGGCGAGAGCTGCTTGAGCGCCCGTTGCTGAGCACGGGCGGTCTTCAGTCCAGGTGCGAGTCCGTTCATGGTCCTTCTCCACTGACGTCAGGTGATGCGGTGATGACCGCAGGCCGACTCGAGGCCGGCGTGGCTCAACGAGTGAGAAGCACGATGACGATTCCCCAGATGATGAGCAGGGTATTGCTGACTGCGTAGGGAATCGTGTAGCCGAGCGCCGGAACCTGGCTCTTGGCCACGTCGGTGATCTGACCGAGCGCAGCGGTGGTGACCCGTGCGCCGGCGTTCACCCCGAGGTTGATCCCGGGGTGAAACTTGAAGAGGTACTTTCCGATCAGTACCCCGAGGATCATCGGCAGGGAGGTGGCGACGACACCGGCGATGAAGAGGGACACGCCCAGGGCCTTGAGCCCGGCGACGAATCCGGGCCCCGAGGTGATTCCCACCACCGCGATGAAGGTCGTCAGGCCCACCGAGTTCATGAACCAGAGGGCGGCGGCTGGGATCCGGCCGAAGGTTGGGCGGACCGAGCGAAGCCACCCGAAGACCAGCCCCATGATCAGCGCCCCTCCGGAGGTGGACAGGGAGATGGGGACCCCGCCCACCTTGATGGTGAGCAGGCCGATCACGCCTCCGATGACGATCCCCGCGCCGACGAAGATCATGTCGGTCTGCGTGGTGGGACGATCGGGATAGCCGATGCGATCTGCGACTCTCCCCACGTCGTGCTTGGTTCCGACCAGCGTCAAGACGTCGCCGCGATCGAGCTCGAGACCCGGAACGAGTGGCATCTCCTGGCCGCCACGGACCACCTTTCGCAGAAACACCCCCCGCCCGAACTCGCGGGCGAGGTTGCTCGCCGCAAACTCGGCGATCGTCTTGCCGGCGATGGCCTTGCTGGTCAGGACCACCTCCAGGACCTCGACCGGGATGCTCAGGAGCTCCGGATCCTCGACCTCGTGGCCGGCGGCTACCTTGCTCACCTCGACCAGGACCTCGCGCCGACCGGCAAGCGCGACCACGTCTCCCTTCTCCAGTCTCGTCTCCGGATCCGCATCGAGGACCTCTCCGGCTCGCCGCAGTCGCTGAACGAACATCCGGCGATCCTTGAACATCGCCTCGAGACTGCCCACGGTCCCCCCGAGCCGGGCGGGATCGTCGATCCGGTAGGCGCGGACCGAGAACATCCGGTATGCGGTGAGGCCCTCGGGGCCTCCGCCACCCATCTTCGCTTCGTACTCCCTGCAGGCCTTGGCCAGGTCCACCCGGAGCAACTTGGGTCCCAGCGCGGCCAGGACCCAGGCGGTGCCCGCGGTTCCGAAGATGTACGTCACCGCGTAGGCCACCGGGATGTGGTCGACCAGGATCTTCTTCTGGTCCGGGGCGAGGTCGAGGCCGTTGATCGTGTCCGTTGCCACTCCGATCACCGCGGAGATCGTCTGGGCGCCGGAGAGCAGCCCGGCGGCGGTCCCGGCGTCGAACCCGGCGACCACCGCACAGGCCCAGGTGACCAGGAGACAGAGCACGCAGATGACCACCGCGAAGAGGACTTGCGGCAGCCCGTCGCTCTTCAGGCCGCGGAAGAACTGCGGCCCGACGCCATATCCGACCGCGAAGAGGAACATCAGGAAGAAGACCGACTTGACGGTCGGGGAGATGGTGATGCCCAGCTGTCCGATCAGGACCCCGACCAGCAGGGTCCCGGTCACGGCGCCGAGGCTGAAGCTGCCCAGCTTCAGGGCTCCCACCCAGTAGCCCAGACCGAGAGTGAGGAAGATGGCGAGCTCGGGATAGTGGCGAAGCGAGTCGGCAAACCATTCCATCAGCATCACCTCTCAACGAACCAGTGCCACGATCACCGAGCCCCACAGCGCCAGGAGGACGTTCCCCACCGCGTAGGTGACGCCGTAGCCCAGCGTCGGGATCTTGCTCCGGGCCACCTCCTGCACCGCCGCCAGGGCTGGGGCGGTCGTCCCTGCCCCACAGCACACCCCGAGCAGAATGCCGGGGTGCATCCGGAAGACGAACTTGCCCGCCAGCAAGGTGATGAGCTGAGGCACGATGACGATGGCGATCCCCGCCAGGAGCAGGCTCGGTCCGGAGTGCCGCAGCCCGCGAATGAAGTCCGGACCTGCGGCGAGCGCCGTCACCGACAGGAACGCGGTAAGGCCGAGCGAATCGAAGAGCGCCACCACCGCCTCGGGTAGACGCGGAATACGCCGGTTCACCGAGCGCAACCAGCCGAGGACCAGGCCACCCAGCAACACCCCCACGCTCTGGCTCAGCCCCAGCTCGAGTCCGCCGAGGCGGAGCGCGGGGATCCCGACCAGGCCTCCGACGAAGATCGCGGCCGCGACCAGCGCCATCTCGGTGGTGTTGGTTGCCCGATCGACGTAGCCGATGCTCCCCGCGACACGGGCGATGTCCTGGGGGATTCCCGCCAGGGTGAGCACGTCTCCCCTCGCCAGCCGGGTTCCTCCGGTCAGCGGCAGTTCGGCTCCGGCGCGGAGAATCCTCCGCAGGCCCACTCCGCGGATGAAGTCGGTTCCGGCTTGGCTGACGAACGCGCCCAGGGTGGCGCCGACGATCGACTTTTCGGTGAGCACCACGTCGACCGAGTCGACCCCGAAGTCGAGGAGTTCCTTGTCGTCGAGCTCCGGGCCGATCGCGCCTTGCGCGGCGATCACCCCGGCGCGACGGCCGGCGACGGCGAGGACGTCGCCCCGCTGGATGACAGTCTCGGGCGCGGTCTCGGAGATTCCCTCGCTGCGCCGGAGCCGAGGAATCAGCAGGCGTTGACCGCGCTCGAAGGATGCCTGCTCGACGGAGCGCACGGTCTTCCCGACGAAGCCCTCGCCCTCGGCGCGATAGGCGCGGAATGAAAAAGCCCGGTATCCGGTCGCGGTGGCAGCTTCACTGACCACGCCCATGCTCTTCTCAAGCGCCGAGCATTCCGCTGCGAGATCCACTCCCAGGATCCGCGGGGCGACGCGGGAGAGGAAGGCGATGTTGGTCAGCACCGCGAGGAAGTAGGTGACCGCGAAGGCCACCGCGATGTTGGTCAGCAACGACTGGGTCTGGGCAGGCTCGAGCCCGAGCCGATTGATCGCGTCGGTCGCGGTCCCGATGGTGGCCGATTCGGTCGTCGCCCCGCCCATGAGCCCGCCCGCGGTTCCCGCGTCGTACCCGAAGAATTTCGCTGCGCCGTAGGTCAGCCCGAGTGCGGTAAGACAGAAAACGAAGGTCAACGCGATCTGCGGGAGGCCGCTGGCCTTCAGCCCGCTGAAGAACTGCGGACCCGTGCGGTACCCGATGGAGAAGAGGAAGAGGAGAAAGAAAGTGGTCTTGAGGTCCGACGACACTGTGACCCCGACCTGCCCGATCACCGTTCCGGCAACGAGCACCCCGACCACAGGCCCCAGCACCACCGAGCCGATCCTGATCCTTCCAATCCAGTAGCCGAAGGCGAGCGTCAAGAGGAGCGCCATCTCCGGATGGTGGCGAAGGACGTCCAGGATCCAGCTCCACATCGGATGTCCCCCTCGGCTCTCGAGCGCTCGCCGGGGCCGGTCGAGATCTGACGTGGATGGTGCCTAGTCCTTGCTCCCTCGCCCCGGTATGGGGCGAAGGTCGTATGCCCTCCTCCTCGAGGCTGAATCCCCGGGTCAGGCATGCGATTTCTCGGGCGGCCTTCTACGAAGCCTGCTCGCCACCGCGCTCCACCGCGTACCAGGGCTGGTGCGTCACCTTCCACCATCCACGCGCAGACCCCACGGGTCGATCGGAGCCGGGCAAGCAGGTCAGGAGGCCGCCCCGACCAGACCTTTGAGGAACGCGTCGACCAGGTCGAAGTAGGTCTTGATCGCCGGCGTCGCTCCGACGTCCGACGGTGAAGGCACGACCTTCGCCCCCGCCTTCTCGGCCACGCTCTCGGCGATCGAACGGTTGTAGAAGTCCTCGACCAGGATCACCCTCACTCCCTCGCTACGCATGGTCTGGATGAGCTGCGCGAGGTGGGCCGGCGAGGGCGGAATCCCCGGGCGATTCTCGATGTAACCGACCTCTTCCAGGCGCAGCCACCTCGAGACGTAGCTCCAGCTCTGGTGATAGGTCACGACCTTCAGGCCGGAGAGCGGTCTGGCGAGCGCCTCCCACCTCGACGCGCTCGCCTTGAGCTCGTCGATGAATTGCTTGAACTGCGCCTCGAAGTACGCCTTGTCCTGCGGCCGCAATTGCTCGAGTCGGTCGCGGATTCCTTTCGCACAGCGCGCCGCGTTCACCGGCGGCAACCAGTAGTGCGGGTTCCCCATCGGGTGGATGTCGCCCTGGGAACGGTCGACCTTCGTCGCCGGCACGTCGAGCGGATCGATGACCGTCGAGAGGTCGAGGTCGCCCTGTTGCCCACGCTGGATCTTCTCGTTGCGCGAGCCCACCACCAGCGGGGGCAGCCAGCCGATCTCCAGCTCCAGCCCCACCCGGATCAAGAGATCCGCCCGGTTGAGCACCACCATGAGGTTCGGCTTCGCCTCCACGAAGTGCGGGTCCTGGTAGCCGTGCGACAGGCTCTGGACCTCCACCCGGTCGCCGCCCACCCGACGCGCGAGGTCGGCGAAGGTCTCGATGGTGGTGACCACCTTGAGCTTCTCCTCCGCCGCGGCTGGGGAGGCAATCTCCAGCGAGAGCAAGATCAGCGAGGCCGTACGAAGCATGATGGATCGCCCAGTGCCCGGGTGCTCAGAACGGGTGCGCCCCATGCGCGCCGATCGCGACTTCCAGCTGAAGATACGTCGCATAAGCCTCCGGTCCGGAGAAGATCGATTGCCCGGCCGCCGGGGTCGTCTCGCGCTCCCCGTAGAGCCGGAGCCGCGCGAACTCGCTGAAGACGAAGGTGAGGCTCAGGCTCGTGCGCTGGACTCGCGGCTGCAACGTCGACTCGGGGACACCGAGGAAGTCCTGCCGCACGCCCAGGAGCCACCGCCGCGCCAGCTGGAAGACCAGCTGGGTGTAGAGGCCTCCATCCTGGGCAACCGCCTCCCCCGCGGTCAGCGGCTGCACCTGGCGCAGGAAGTATTCCGTCGTCCACGCCAGGCTGAAGTAGCCGTCCACGACGTTGGGCGGCTTGTACTTGAGATAGAGGTCGACGCCCTCGATCGAGGTCGACGCGCCGTCACGCGGATAGGTGCTCTTTCCGAACGCTGCGTTGAGCCCACCGTAGAGGCTCAGCGCCTCGGTCACCGGCACGAAGACCTTCAGCTCGGTGGTGTAGGTGAGGTCGGTTCGCTTGCCGCCGCCGAAGCTCGTCAGGTGACCGGTGTCCTCGGGGCGGCCAACGCTGAACGACCTCCGCGCTGAGCTGCAGGAAGAACGAGGTGGGAAACAACCACGACACCTGGACCCCGGGAGAGCGCAGACCGTCGATCCCCAGGAAGGCCTCGTTGATCAACGGGCGGCGGGTGAAATCCTGGAGGTGCAGGTGCTGACCGTTCTGCCGGCCGAAGGCCGAACGAAAGACGCCTGCGCGCACCTGGAAGCCGGCCGGCAAGCTGGTGGTCGTCACCACCGCCTCCTCGACCTCGAGCCCCTCGAGATTGGGAATGGTGAGGAAGACGTCGGCGCGAAAGAACGGATCCACCACCGCCTGGAACGCGATCTCCAGCTCCTGCAGCGTGAAGCCGGCTGGTCGGTCGGAGGAGCCGCCTTTGAGGTCGGGGTCATCACCGGCGAGGCTGTAGCTGCGCTTGGTGGCGTAGCCGGCCGTCCCGTCGATGATGACCGAGAGGTCGGGATTGAAGCTCTGGAAGGCCCGCGCCGTCGGGCTGCTCGGGGCCGCCGGGGCGGCGCGCGGCCCCGTGGTGTCGCTCGCCGCGGCATCGATCTCCTCGAGAAGCGAGGGTCCGGTGCCGCCGTCGACCTGCCCACCGGCTCCCGCGTCCTGCGCACGAACAGGGACGGCGAGCGCGCCGAGCAGGAGCGCCACCGCCTGGAAGAGACCACCTCTCATGCGTTCGAGTCCCTCGCCTCTCATGCCCCCCGGGCTCACGACTGTCGACCGACCCGGGTCTCCACCAGCCGCTTGAGACCCGCGATGCCCCAGATGCCCACCCCCAGCGCCACCATCACCGAGCCGGTGGGGAGAGACAGCGTCCATGACAGCGCGTACCCGCCGGCGGCGGAAGACACCGCGATCAGCACCGCGAGGAGGAGCACGGTCCGGAGCCGTTCGGAGAGGAGCAGCGCTGCTCCACCGGGAAGCACCAGGAGCGAGAAGACCGGCAACGCCCCGAGCGCACGCGTCGCCACCGCCACCGCCACCGCCAGGGAGAGGTGGAGCACCAGCTCCACCGTCCGCACCGGCACTCCGGACACCCGCGCAGTGTCGGGATCGAACGAGGCAAAGAGGAAGGAACGAAAGAGAACGCCGTGCACCAGGAGGATGAGGAGCGCGGCGAAGCCGAGGTTCCAGAGGTCCTGCCGTCGGACCACCACCGCGTTGCCGAAGAGGAGGTCGCCGATCTCGTGCGCTTCCTGCGCGATCCGCGGGCTGGCGAGCACCAGCAGCACGAAGGCGCTCGCCCCCAGGTAGGCGAGCGCGACGGCGCTCTCGGGGGTCACCCGCCGCGAACGGGCCGGCATGGCCATCGCCGCGGCCCCCAGGCAGGCGAAGACCAGCGCCCACAGCGACGGGTCGAGCCAGAGAGGGGTCTCGCCGTGAGGCATGATGCCGGCGAAGCTGCCGACGAGAAAGGCGACCGCGACGCCAAGGCCCGACACCTGGCTCAGGGCTGCGCTCATGAAGACGATCCGGCGCAGCACCACGAAGAAGCTCAGGTAGCCCAGCATCGCCGAGGCGAGCACCGCGGCGAGCATCGGCTCTTCCCAGAGGAAGCGGGCATCCCAGAAGCTCAAACGGCGGTGCCTCCATCACCGTTGGCCGAGAGCCAGACGAACACCCGCCCGTTCTCGTGGCGCACCTCGACCGGGCGACCGTAGAGCGCGGTCATCCCCTGGGAGGTCACCACCTCGTGCGACGGACCGAGGGCGAAGTACCCCTTCGCGCCGTCGAGCAACACCACGGTCCTCGCGAACTCGGCGGCGGCGGAGATCTCATGGGTGACGAAGACCACCCCCATGTTTCTCCTGGTGGTCAGCGAGCTGGCCATGGAGAGCAGGGCATGCTCGGCGGCGGGGTCCATGTTGCTCGTCGGCTCGTCGAGCACCAGGAGCTCGGGCTCGCCGGTGAGCGCCCGGGCCACCAGCACCCGCTGCTGCTGGCCGCCGGACAGCGAGCGAAACGGCTGCCGCGAGAGTGACTCGAGCCCCACCGCCTCGAGCTCGCGCCGGGCGATCTCGACGTCCTTCTTTCCGGGCCGACCAAGCAGACCGAGCTGCGAGGCCCGCGCCATCAACACCACCTCCAGCACCGAGAGTGGGTAGGCAAAATCGAACCGCGCATTCTGTGGCACATACCCAAGGCGGGGCGCACGGCCCATCGGGTAGCGCACCTTCCCCTCGAGCGGAGGCAAGAGCCCGAGCAGCGTCTTGAGGAACGTGCTCTTCCCCGCCCCGTTGGGCCCGAGAATGCCGACCAGATCTCCGCTGGCCACCGCGAAGGAGACCGGTGGCAGGAGCGGCCGCCCCCGATGGTAACCGATCGCGACGTCGTCGAAGGCCAACAGGTTCATGGATGGCCGACGCTCAGGGGCCGGAGCGGACCTTATTCAAGTGTTCCCGGCCAGGCGCGTCCAGACGACGTCGTACGGGCAGCTGCAGTCCGTCTCCTCGGGCTCCGGGTAGACGTACGGCTCGCCGCGGTAGTTCCGGAAGACGGTCTCGTGCCCGCGGCGCTCCACGACGTACTCGGGCTGGAGCGTCACCTTCCCTCCCCCGCCCGGGAGGTCGACGGCGAGGTGCGGCACGGCGAGCCCGGTGGTGTGGCCGCGGAGCTGCTCGAGGATCGCGACCCCGGCCGAGAGCGGCGTCCGGAAGTGCTCGAGCCCCTCGGCCACGTCCATCTGGTGCAGGTAGTACGGCCGCACCCGCGCTCGGAGCAGCGCGTGGTTCAGCTCCTTGAGGATGCGCGCGTCCGAGTTCACCCGGCGCATGAGCACCGACTGGTTCTCCACCGGGACGCCGTGATCGACCAGCCGCTCACAGGCGGCGCGCGCCTCGGCGGTCAGCTCCTTCGGGTGGTTGAAGTGCGTGACGACGAAGAGGGGCGCGTGGCGCCGGAGCAGCCGCGCCAGCTCCTCGGTCACCCGCATCGGGAGCGTCACCGGGACCCGGGTGCCGATCCGGAGCATCTCCACGTGCGGAATCGCCCGGAGCTCCCCGAGC
This sequence comes from uncultured delta proteobacterium, assembly GCA_963776345.1. Taxonomy (GTDB): domain Bacteria; phylum Myxococcota; class Myxococcia; order Myxococcales; family Myxococcaceae; genus RPRB01. Next base: position 481,194 of record CAVZMH010000015.1, read on the forward strand.
AGCGCGTCCAGGCGCTCGTCGACCAGAAGGAGCGGATCACCGCCCGAGACGAGCACGTCCCGCACCTCGGGGTGGGCGCGCACGTACGCGATGCCCTCGGCCCAGGCGTCGCGGCCGAGCACCGCCTCCCCGCCGTTGGTGATCCGGCGCCGGGTGCAGTGCCGGCAGTACGTCGAGCAGCTGTCGAGCGCGAGGAAGAGCACCCGGTCGGGGTACTTGTGGACGATGGCCGGCACGGGCCGGTGCGGGTCCTCGCCCAGGGGGTCGCGCAGCTCGCCCGGACGGATGCGTGCCTCGGCCCTCGTGGGGATCGCCTGCATCCGCACCGGGCAGAACGGATGCTCGCGGTCGACGAGCGCCAGGTAGTAGGGCGAGATGCCCAGCCGGAACAGTTCGCGCGTCTCCTCGCAGCCGCGCCGCTCGTCCTCGGTCAGCGGCACCAGGCGCGCGAGCTGCTCGAGCGAGCGGATGGAGTGGCGCATCTGCCACCGCCAGTCGCTCCACTGCGCCTCGCTCGCCTCGGGGAAGAGGCTGCGCCAGTCCGGGCTCCGCATCGCGCTCTCGTCGCTCAGGCCCTGGCCTGCTGGCGCCACCACTCCTGGCCCGACTCGGGCAACGTGTACACCGGGTCGTAGTACTCGTACCGGCGCTCCAGCGCGTGCGGGTCCGTCAGCTCGATGCCGGTGAGGTAGTTCTTGGTCCAGTACGAGATGCCGTGCTCGCGATCGTACTCGGCCACCTGGTGCACCCAGCGCTTCCCGACGAACGGCACGTCACAGACGATGCGCGGGGTCGCGAACCCCGGCAGGTAGCCCATGATGTCGTGCTGGAGCTGCTGGGCCTCGGCCACCGACGTCCGCCAGTGCTCGGAGTTGGGGATCATGTCGCACATGTAAAAGTAGTACGGGAGGATGTGCGCGTGGTCCTGGAGCGTGAAGCACAGCTCCAGCAAGTCCTTGGCCGTCGCGTTCACCCCGCGGAGCAGCACGCCCTGGTTCCGGATGTCGCGGAAGCCGGCGTTCAGCACCGCGTCGGCCGCCTTCTGCACCAGCGGGGTGAGCTGCCGGGCGTGGTTGACGTGGGTGTGGAGCGCGAGCTGGACGCCCCGCTCGAACGCCTTCTTCGAGAGCCGGACGAACCCCTCGAGCACCTTCGGCTGCAGGAAGTGCTGCGGCAGGCCCATGAAGGCCTTCGAGGCCAGACGGATGTCGCGGATGTTGGGGATGTCCAGCAGCTGCGAGACGAAGCCCTCCAGCGTCTGGATGGGCAGGTTGGCCACGTCGCCGCCCGAGACGACCACGTCGCGCACCCCCGGCGTCCGGCGGAGGTACTCGAGAATCTTCTCGTACCGCTCGGGCTGGGGGAGCGCGAAGCGGTGCTTCTCCACCTGGGGCACGTCGTTGCCCACCAGGTCCATGCGGGTGCAGTGCCCGCAGTACTGCGGACAGGTGGAGAGCATCTCCGCCAGCACCTTGGTCGGGTAGCGGTGGGTGAGCCCCTCCACGACCCACATGTCCGCCTCGTGGAGGCTGTCGCGGCTGGCGCGCGGATGGTTGGGCCAGTCGGTGCGCCGGTCGTCGAAGGCCGGGAGCATGTACCTGCGGACCGGGCAGTGCCACAGGTCCTCCAGGTCCATGGTGTTCAGCATCTGCGGCGGAAGCAGGATCGACATCGTCGCCCGCTCGCGCTGGTCCCGGTCGATGCTGGTCAGCAGCGTGTCGGGAATGAGCGCGCCGAGAGCATCCTTCAGCTCCCGAAGGTTCTTGATCGAGTGCCGGCGCTGCCAGAGCGCGCTCTCCCAGTCGGCCCTGGAGGCCGAGCGGTAGCCGGGGATGCGGGTCCAGTCCGGCTCCCGGAACTCGCGCTGCAGCGGGTAGACGAACGGCTGTGGCGCGGTCGCGGCCACGGGCGGGCGGCCGGCCCCGGGGGCGGCATCGCCGGCGCGCACGGGCGCGGGATGGTTCAGGGGCTTCACGTCCATGAGATGAGCGGTCCTACTACAGAACGTGGAGGCCGGGGCCCAGGGGAGCCGGCATCCTCGCCGTCCGACCGGTCAGTCCCTCAGCCCGCCCACCCGGAACATCAGCTCGAGGAAGAGGCCGTGGATGCCGAGCCCGCGGAGGGGGAGCGCGAAGACCGAGCCATCCCGGAGGCGGGCCGGCACCGAGAGCTGGACCAGCTCCTCGTGCTCCTCCATGCCCTGGCCGCCGCAGCGCCGGCAGGGGAACGGGCCGATGGCCCTGGCCCCGTGGCAGGACCGGCAGGGATAGAAGACGGGCACGGCCAGCTCGAGCAGTCCGCCGCGGGCGGCGCGGTCCGGCGGGAGCACCACCTCCAGCCGGAGCGGCTCGGGCCGCTGCGACTTGGGCAGGTCGGGATGGGTGAAGCTCCGGCGGAACCGGCTGGCCACCTCGTCGATGCCGGGGCGCCGGACGGCGAAGTCACGGAAGAGCGAGATGGGCGCCGGCACGAGCGGCTCGGGCGGCGGCCAGGCGGCGGGGGTGAGCGGCGGACGCGGCTCGACGCTCCGCTCGCCTCCGTCCCGCAGGCCGGCGTCGTAGGACGCCCGGCGATCCGGATCGGAGAGGACGCGGTAGGCCTCGATGAGGTCCTGGAAGAACGGCATCCCCTGCGAACCGGCGCGGTCGGGGTGGTAACGGTGGACGAGCTCGCGGAACGCGCTGCGGATCCCGATCGACGACTCGAGCGGATCGACCCCCAGGACGACGTAGTAGTTCCTGGTCTCCATCGACCCTCCGACGGGCCGAGCGACCGACCCTCGGCGCGCGGCGAGCGCCACTCCCAGCTGTGGCGATAACGCAGCCGGTGCTCGTGTCAAGCGACGCCCCGGACTGGCCACTGCGGACCGCTTGTTGCACGGCCAGAGGCCGCAACCGTCACAAGGAGCAGTCCATGGGCAGCATCCTCGTCGTCTACGCGACCCGGGAGGGGCAGACCCGGAAGATCGCGGAGCGCATCGCCACCGTCCTGCGGGGCTCGGGGCACGTCGTCGAGCTGATCGACGCCGAACGGACGCCCCCGACGCTCAAGGTCGAGCGCTATCAGGCCGTCTTCATCGGCTCCCCCGTCCGCGCCAGTGGATACCTGCGCTCGGTGGTCCGGTTCGTCCGGGAGCACCGCTCGGCGCTGCAGCAGCTCCCGACGTGTTTCTTCTCGGTGGGGCTCGCGGTGCTGAGCAAGGTCAGCGACGGCCGCGCTCAGACGCTGGAGATCGTCGAGAAGTTCGTGGTCGAGACCGGCTGGCGTCCGCATCAGGTGGAGCTCGTCGCCGGCGCCCTCCCCTACTCGAAGTACAACTTCCTGGTTCGCTTCGTCATGCGGCGGATCGCCCGCAAGGAGGGCGGAGACACTGATACCTCGCGTGACTACGAGTACACGGACTGGCCCGGGGTGGACCGCTTCGCCACGGCGTTCGTCGCGTCGGCGCTGGGCAAGAGCGCACCGTCGGTACCGGCGATGCCCCTGGCCGTCCAGGGGCGCGAGGTTGCACGGGCATGAGCGGGTCCCTGCCCGCCCGGACGAGGCACGCCCTCCAGAGCTTCCCGGACCTGGACGAGGCGCCGGGCCATGCCGAGGCGTGGCTCGTCGCCGTCCGGGGGCTCGACGCGGCCACCGCCCTCGACGAGAAGACGCTGCACCTGGCGACCACCGCCGTGCTCGTGGCGATGCGCCTGGCGGAGGAACTCCCTCTGCACGTCCAGCTCGCGCGTGAGGCGGGCGCCTCGCGCATCGAGGTCGCAAGCGCGGTGCTGCTGGGCCTGCCGGCCGGGGGGAACGCGGTTCTCGAGGCGTTGCCGGTCGCGCTCGAGGCGTACGATGCGGCCGGACCCACCCCGGCCGATGGAGCGCAAGCGGTGCGCCCCGCTCGAGGCAGTGCGCATCGATTGCGGAAAGCTCACTCGAAGCGGAGCGCGTCGATCGGATCCAGGCGCGCGGCCTTTCGCGCCGGATAGAGCCCGAACACCACGCCCACCAGGGCGCTGAATCCGAGCGAGACCAGGACGGTCGCCACCCGGATGATGGTGGGCCAGTGGAACTGGTGGGCCAGGAGCAGCGCCGCTCCGATGCCCACCGCGATCCCGATCACTCCGCCGCCGGCCGAGAGAGCCAGCGCCTCGGCCACGAACTGGGCCAGGATGTCCCTCGGCTTGCCGCCCACCGCCATGCGGATGCCGATCTCCCGCGTCCGCTCGGTGACGCTGACCAGCATGATGTTCATGATCCCGATGCCGCCGACCAGCAGCGAGACGGCGGCGATGCTGGCCAGGAGCGTGGTGAGCACTGCGGTGCCCTGCGCCTGGGCGCTGGCGATCTCCGAGAGATTGCGAACCGAGAAGTCGTCGTCGATGCCCGGGCCGAGCCGGTGCCGGTCGCGAAGCAGACCCGCGATCTGCTGCTGCGCGCGGCCGGTGGCGTCCGCGGACACCGCGCCGACGAAGATGACTCCGGCGAGGAACTTGGTCAGCCCGCCCTGGACCTTCGACTGGAAGGTGGTGACCGGAAGAAGGCGGTGTCGTCGTAGTCCGCCCCATCGGAGACTGGCCCTTCTTCGCCAGCACGCCGATGACCTGGTACGGCACCATCTTGATCCGCACCGTCCGCCCCACCGGGTTAGCGCCGGCGCCGTAGAGCTTCTCCACCACCGTCTGACCGAGCAGCACCACCTTCGGCCCCGGCGCTCACGTCCTCGGCCGAGAACTTCTGGCCCGACGGACGACGGGCCAGCTGCGAATCTGGAAGTAATCGGGCGTGGTGCCGACCACGCAGGTGGTCCAGTTCTGGTCCTCGGCCTGGATGACGGCCGCGGTCCGGATCACCGGCGCCGCGGCGCGGCACCGCGCTGAGCTCGCTCTGGATCGAGCGCAGGTCGTCCCAGGTCAGCGTGGGCTGACTTCCGAACCCGCCCTGCATACCGCCGGTCGCCGAGGAGCCGGGGAGGACGATCAGGAGGTTGGTGCCCATCGCCTCGAAGGTCTGCTGGACGCGGAACTTCGCCCCCTCCCCGATGGCGGTCATGGCGATGACCGCCGCCACCCCGATCACCACGCCCAGGGTGGTCAGGAACGAGCGCATCTTGTTGCGCCCGAGCGCTCGCCCCGCCAGACGCACCAGGGTGGAGGCCCTCATGCGCTCGCCTCCGCCGCGGGCAGGGGGAACATGGCGGGATCGGCCCGCAGCGGCGTCTGGCGCCGGTCGGCGAGGATACGTCCGTCGCGCATCGAGACCATCCGCCCGGCACAGCGGCCGATGTCCGCCTCGTGGGTGACCAGGAGGATGGTGACCCCCGCGCGGCCCAGCTCCTGGAAGATCTGCATCACCTCCATGCTGGTGCGGGTGTCGAGCGCGCCGGTGGGCTCGTCCGCGACGATGAGCCGCGGGTCGTTGACCACCGCCCGGGCGATGGCCACCCGCTGCTGCTGCCCGCCGGAGAGCTGGTTGGGCGCGCGGCTGGCCTGGTCGGCAAGGCCCACCCGGTCGAGGGCCCGGAGCGCGCGCTCCTGCCGCTCGCGCGTGCGGAGCCCCGCGTAGACCAGCGGCAGCTCCACGTTCTCCAGCGCGCTGGTGCGCGGCAGGAGGTTGAAGTGCTGGAACACGAAGCCGATCTGCCGGTTGCGGACCTCGGCCAGCGCTGGCCCGTGACAGTCCGCCCATCTCGGCCCCGGCGAGCCGGTAGGTGCCGGAGGTGGGCCGGTCGAGGCAGCCCACGATGTTCATCAGGGTCGACTTGCCGGAGCCGGACGGCCCCATCACCGCCACGAACTCGCCTTCGTCGATCCGGAGGTCCACGTGCTGGAGCGCGGGGACCTCGACCTCGCCCATGCGGTAAATCTTTCTGACGTCCTCGAGCGAGATCAGCGGCGCCACGGCAGGCCTCTAGAACACCCGGCCATAGCTGCCCGGCCCGCTCTTCGACGGCGCCACGGCCTCGGTCACCGCGGCGTCACCGGGCTGCGAGCCCATTCTCGAGCACCTCGGAGAGCACGCCGTCCGACACACCGAGGCGGACGGCGACCGACCGCGGCTGCCCGTCCCGCAGCACCCACACCAGGCGCTGATCCGCCCGGAGCGCCGGCGCGGCGGGAGCGCTGCTCACCATCGCCGGCGGGGCCCGGAACCGCACCGCGGCGTTGGGCACGCGGACGAACGTCTGACCGGTCCGCGTAGACCACCGTCACGTTGGCGGTCATCCCCGGCTTGAGCTTGAGCTCGGCGTTGTCCACGTCGATGACCGCGTCGTAGGTGACGACGTTCTGCACCGTCTGGGGCGCGTTGCGGACCTCCCGGATGGTGCCGCGGAAGGTCTCCGCGGGATAGGCGTCCACGGTGAAGGTGGCGGCCATCTCGGCGGCGATGCGGCCCACGTCGGCCTCGGCCACGTTGGTGTCCACCTGCATCTTCCGGAGGTCCTGGGCGACGAGGAACAGCGTGGGCGACTGCAGCGTGGCGGCGACGGTCTGTCCGACGTCGACGTTCCGGGAGATCACCACCCCGTCGATGGGGGCGACGATGGTGGTGTAAGCGAGGTTGATCTCCGCCTGGTGCAGGGTGGCCCGCGCATCTGCCTCCTGGGCGGCCGCGGCACGGGCCTGGGCCTCGGCGACGTGCAGCGCGGTCTCGCTGTCGTCGAGCGCCGACTGGGAGACGAGGGACTCCTTCCGGAGCGCCCGGTTGCGCTCGGCCTGGACCTGGGCGTTCGTCCGCTGCGACTCGGCGAGCTGCCGGTTCGCCGCCGCGGTGAGGACCCTGGCGCGGGCCTGCTCCACCGCCGCCGCGTAGAGCGACGGGTCGATCCGGGCGACGACCTGCCCCTTCCGGACGACGGTGTTGAAGTCCGCGCCCAGCCACTGGATCCGGCCGGAGATCTGGCTTCCCACCTGGACGGTCACCAGGGCCGAAACCGTTCCGGAGGCCGTCACCCGGGCCTGGATGGGTCCACGGGAGACGGCTGCGGTCTCGAACCGGAAGGCGCTGGCCTTCGCCTTGGCGGGCCGGAGCGCCTCGAAGAGCAAGGCCGCCGCGATGACCAGGACGACCAGGAGGATCGGGAGGAGCAGACGCCAGTGCCGTCGCACCCAGCCCGATTGCGGGCGGTCGACGGGAACGGGTCCCTCGCCCGCGGCGAGAGCTCCGCGGTGCACGGATTCCATGGCGTGGCCCGCTGCACCGGGCGTGCCCACAACCCCCAGTCGAATCCGCGGGATGCGGGCGCGACGAGCGCAGGAGCTGCGCGGCCGACCTCGGGGGCCGGGCGGGGGCGCAGCCGCTTCACCTCACACCGAGTGTGGCCGGGGATAGGCTCTCCCCGGCGGTCGGCTCGAACCGGCGGGACGGCGCGATGATCGTCCGGATGTGGCACGGGATGACGAAGGCGGCCGACGCGCCCGAGTACCTCCGGTTCCTCGAGGGGCGCGCCATCCCGGACTACCGCTCGGTGCCGGGCAACCTCGGCGTGCAGATCCTCCATCGGCTCGAGGGCGACCGGGCCCACTTCCTGACCGTCACCTGGTGGGAGTCACGGGAGGCGATCGCCGGGTTCGCCGGAAGCGACATCGAGATCGCGAAGTACTACCCGGAGGACCGGAGGTTCCTGCTCGAGTTCGAGCGGACGGTCACCCACTGGGAGGTCTCAAACGGCGACGGCCGCCAGCCCCACTGAAGGGACTGACGGCCGTCATTCAAAAAACCCGGCGGCGACCTACTCTCCCGCGCGGTTTCCCGCGGAGTACCATCGGCTCTGGAGGGCTTAACTACCGTGTTCGGGATGGGAACGGGTGTGACCCCTCCGATATAGCCACCGGAAAAATCGTCACTGCATACGAAGGGTAGATTCAATTCCTGCCGAGAGATGTGCCGTCTCGATCCAGCGTCCGGAAGCTCGTGACGTCCGAGCCTGCCGGGACCTCGACCTTGACCTCGAATCCCGTACTCCCCACGGATCTACTTCCAGGGAGCATGCAAGAAACAAAGGTAAAGTAAGCCTCACGACCAATTAGTACCGGTTAGCTGAGCGCATTGCTGCGCGTACACACCCGGCCTATCAACGTCGTAGTCTACGACGGGTCTTCAGCGCCTTGCGGCGGGGATACCTATTCTTGAGGTCGGTTTCCCGCTTAGATGCTTTCAGCGGTTATCCAATCGGCACATGGCTACCCAGCGATGCCACTGGCGTGACAACTGGTACACCAGAGGTGCCTCCAACCCGGTCCTCTCGTACTAAGGTCAGATCCTCTCAAGTATCCTACGCCCACAGCAGATAGGGACCAAACTGTCTCACGACGTTTTGAACCCAGCTCGCGTACCGCTTTAATTGGCGAACAGCCAAACCCTTGGGACCTGCTCCAGCCCCAGGATGCGATGAGCCGACATCGAGGTGCCAAACCTCCCCGTCGATGTGAACTCTTGGGGGAGATAAGCCTGTTATCCCCGGAGTACCTTTTATCCGTTGAGCGATGGCCCTTCCATTCAGGACCACCGGATCACTATGACCTGCTTTCGCACCTGCTCGACATGTCTGTCTCGCAGTCAAGCTCCCTTATGCCATTGCACTCGCCGCCCGGTTTCCAATCGGGCTGAGGGAACCATCGCGCGCCTCCGTTACACTTTGGGAGGCGACCGCCCCAGTCAAACTACCCACCAGACAGTGTCCCGGTTCCCGGTGAGGGAACGCGGTTAGACACCAGAAATCAACAGGGTGGTATTTCACTATTGCCTCCACCGAACCTAGCGGCCCGGTTTCAAAGGCTCCCACCTATCCTACACAGTCAATCCCTAGTGTCACTGTCAAGTTGTAGTAAAGGTTCACGGGGTCTTTCCGTCTTGCTGCGGGTAAACTGCATCGGCACAGCTATTTCAATTTCGCTGAGTCCCTCTCCGAGACAGTGCGGAAGTCGTTACTCCATTCGTGCAGGTCGGAACTTACCCGACAAGGAATTTCGCTACCTTAGGACCGTTATAGTTACGGCCGCCGTTTACTGGGGCTTCGGATCACCGCTTCGCCTTGCGGCTGACGGATCCCCTTAACCTTCCAGCACCGGGCAGGAGTCAGACCCTATACGTCGGCTTGTCGCCTTCGCAGAGTCCTGTGTTTTTGGTAAACAGTCGCTACCGCCGTTTCATTGCAACCCTCCTCGGCTCCCCCTGTACGGGTTCACCTACCGAGGGCACACCTTCTTCCGAAGTTACGGTGTCAATTTGCCTAGTTCCTTGGAGGAGAGTTCTCTCAGGCGCCTTAGGATTTTCTCCTCACCCACCTGTGTCGGTTTGCGGTACGGAAGCCCTTGCAGCTCCCTGCGGGATTTTTCTTGGAAGCGTGGTATTGACGAGTTCGCGCTAGGCGCTCCCTTTCGTCCTCGGGGATAGCTGCCGCGCCTTTTGATCGTACGCGGCACCCCTACGACGCTAGACCGGGACATCCACCACCCGGCCCGTCTAACCTTCTCCGTCGTCCCTCAGTTCAACGCTACAAAGACTGCGCAGGAATATTAACCTGCTCCCCATCATCTACGCCTTTCGGCCTCGACTTAGGATCCGGCTAACCCTGGGAGGATGAACCTGGCCCAGGAAACCTTGGGTTTACGGCGAGGGGGTTTCTCACCCCCTTTATCGCTACTCATTTCGGCATCAGCACTTCCAACCGCTCCACATGCCCTTACGGTCATGCTTCGCAGCAGTTGGGACGCTCCCCTACCACCGCACGCGTCTTGATACGCGTACGATCCGAAGCTTCGGTGCCAGTCTTGAGCCCCGTTACATTTTCGGCGCGGCCTGTCTTGACCAGTGAGCTATTACGCTTTCTTTAAAGGATGGCTGCTTCTAAGCCAACCTCCTGGTTGTCAATGACCTGCCACATCCTTTCTAGTGTTCACTTAGACTGGACTTGGGGACCTTAGCTGTCGGTCTGGGTTATTCCCCTCTTGCCAATGGACGTTATCACCCACTGACTGCCTCCCACGGTAACAGTTGGCGGCATTCGGAGTTTGGTACGGTTTGGTAATCTGGTGAGACCCCTAGCCGTTCCAGTGCTCTACCTCCGCCACTGAATTACGTGAGGCGATACCTAAATATCTTTCGGGGAGAACCAGCTATCACGGAGTTTGATTGGCCTTTCACCCCTACACTCAGCTCATCCCAGAGATTTTCAACTCTCACGAGTTCGGACCTCCACGTGGTTTTACCCACGCTTCATCCTGGCCAAGTGTAGATCACCCCGCTTCGGGTTATAATGCACGCAACTGAATCGCCCATTTAGGACTCGCTTTCGCTCCGGCTCCACCTATCGGCTTAGCCTCGCTACGTACATTAAGTCGCCGAATCATGATGCAAAAGGTACGCTCTCGGACTGGGTTGCCCCGTAGTCCTCGAACTGCTTGTAGACATGTGGTTTCAGGATCTTTGGACTCCCCTAACAGGGGTTCTTTTCACCTTTCCCTCGCGGTACTAGTTCACTATCGGTCGCTCAGTAGTATTTAGCCTTACCAGATGGTCCTGGCAGATTCAGACAGGATTGCACGTGTCCCGCCTTACTTGGGTACCCCGCTCGGCCTCCTCTTGCTTTCGCGTACGCGGCTATCACGCACTTTGGCGCGCCTTTCCAGGCGCTTCCGCTAGCTTTTGGAGGTCCTACCGCGGACCCGCAACCCCGAGGGCACTTTCGTGACCTCGGTTTAGGCTTGTTTCTCCCGGTTCGCTCGCCACTACTACGGGAATCACTCGTTGTTTTCTTTTCCTCAGGGTACTGAGATGTTTCACTTCCCCTGGTTCGCTCCTCCGGCCCTATGAATTCAGGCCGGGGTACCGTCGCTATTCGCAACGGTGGGTTTCCCCATTCGGACACCTCCGGATCAACGTCTGGTTGGCAACTCCCCGGAGCTTTTCGCAGCCACCCGCGTCCTTCATCGCCTCTGAGCACCTAGGCATCCACCACACGCCCTTAGTAGCTTACTTACCTTTGTATCTCGAACGCCCCACCGATCAGGGCCGTGGCCCCCGGGGGATTGTTGAAACTCGAGATCAAGGTCCAGGTCCCCGGCTCTTCGCGCGCGGGACGCTGAATTTCGAGACGTCTGGCCCTGGAGCTCGCGCCCGGGGCGCCATCACGGCGGCCCGGGTCGATTCCAGAGCAGAACTCTCAGCAGAAATTGAATTCTACCCTTCGTATGCAGTTTTCAAAGAACGGTCGGTGTGGAGCTGATCGGGTTCGAACCGACGACATCCAGCTTGCAAAGCTGGCGCTCTCCCAGCTGAGCTACAGCCCCGGGAAGAGAAGACAGCGACTCGGTCCACCTA
>CAVZMH010000015.1:495000-622836 GCA_963776345.1 uncultured delta proteobacterium
AGAGAACTCGGCCCGCTGTGTCAACTCCCTCTGCGCGGCGCGTCGAAGCCCGAGGCTCACGAGGTCCACCCTCCCCCTCCGGCACCGCTCGGCGGTGACGATGGCCTCCAGCTCCTCGTAGGCCCGATCCACCGAGTCGTTCACCACCAGGTAGTCGTACGCCCGGGCCCCGTGCTCGAGCTCCGAGCGCGCGGCCAGCATCCGCCGCCGGATGGAGTCCTCGCTCTCCGTCCCCCGTTCCCGGAGGCGCCGCTCCAGCTCCGCCATGCTCGGGGGAAGCACGAAGACCAGCACCGCTTCGGGGAACCGCCGCTGGATCGACTGCCCGCCCTGCACGTCGATGTCGAAGACCGCGATGCCCCCGGTGGAGAACGCCCGGTCCACCGCCGACTGCGGGCTACCGTAGAAGTTGCCGTGCACCTCGGCCCACTCCACCAGCTCGTCCCGCTCGATCATCCCCTGGAAGGTGAGCGAGTCCACGAAGTGGTAGTCCACCCCGTCGCGCTCCGCCCCCCGCGGCTCGCGGGTGGTCATGCTGACGCTGAACGCCGCCTCCGGATGCGCCCCCACGAAGCGCCGGGCGAGCGTAGTCTTCCCCGTCCCCGAGGGGGCCGAGAGCACCAGCAGGAGGCCTCGGTGGATGGCGGTCATTCGACGTTCTGGACCTGCTCGCGGATCCGCTCCAGCTCCGCCTTGAGCTCGACGATCCGGGTGGAGATCTCAGTGGACTGGCTCTTGCTCCCGGTGGTGTTCACCTCCCGGTGCATCTCCTGGACGAGGAAGTCCATCCGCCGGCCGGCCGGCTCGCTCGCCCCGAGGAAGCCCCGGAACGCGTCGAGGTGCGCCTGGAGCCGCGTCGCCTCCTCCGCCACGTCCGTCCGCTCGGCGAAGAGCGCCACCTCCTGCACCAGCCTCGCCTCGTCCACCGGTGCGCCCTTCAGGAGCTCCGCCACCCGCTCGTGCAGCCGGGCCCGGTAGCTCTCCACGGTCCTCGGGGCCAGCGCCGCGACCTCGGCCGCGAGCGTGGCCACCCGGGCGAGCCGCGTCGAGAGGTCCGCCTCCAGCGCCCGCCCTTCCCGCTCGCGCATCGCCACCAGCGCGCCCAGCGCCTCGGCCAGCGCCCGGTCCAGCGCGTCCTCGGCCACGGCGAGGTCGGTCACCGGCTCCTCCATCCGCACCACCCCGGGCTGGTTGGCGATCTGCGCCGCGGTCGGCACGTCGGCCAGCTCCACCGCCCGCGCCACCGCCCGCAGCGCCTCGCGCCAGGCCCGGGCCATGGCCTGGTCCACGGTCGGCACCGCGCCGCTCGCCGTGCTCGCGCTCCGGCGCACCGCCACGTCCACCGCCCCGCGCACGCAGCGCGCCCGCACCGCCTTGAGCACCGCGGGCTCCAGCGCCGTCAGCTCGCGCGGAAGCCGCACCTTCACCTCGAGGTGCTTGTGGTTCACGGCCCGGACCTCGACGGAGAGCTCCTCCTCCCCGGCGCGCGCCCGACCCGTCCCGAAGCCGGTCATGCTCTTGAGCATGTCCCCAGGGGTGCTAGGAGGCGCCGCACCCGGTCGTCAAGGCCCACCTGATGCAACCCTGGCACAAGCGACTGGAAGGCACGGGAAAGAGGACCCTGGCACGGGTGGCGTCGCTGGCCTTCCGGAGGCCGGCCCGCGCCTTGCCCCCGGGGCTCGGCCGGGTCCTCCTGGTCCGGGTCGACGACCGGGTCGGAGAGGCGCTCCTGACCACCCCGCTGGCGGTGACGCTGAAGCGGCTCCGGCCGGCGCCGCGAGTCGACGTCCTCGTGCATCGCAAGACGGCGCGCGTCCTCGACGGGCACCCCGCGGTGGACCGCATCCTCACCCTCGACCGGCGGCTCCTCGGCCTCGGCCCGCTCGCGCCCGGCATCCGCGCCGTCCGGAGCGCCGGCCCCTGGGACGTGGTCGTCGACTGCGGGAACTGGGAGGTCCCGGGCGTCACCTCGGCGCTGGTCTCCCGCCTCGTGGCCGGACCGGCACAGGTCATCGGGCCCGCGGTCGCGCCCACCGGTCCACTGCACGATCTTCCCGTACCCGCGCGCGCGGATACCCGCTCCGAGCTCGCCCAGCGGCTGAATCTCCTGTCGCCGCTTCTCGAGCCTCCGCGGCTGCTCCCCACGTTCCGGATACCGCGGGTCGCGGAATCGCTGGCCCCGCTCCTCGCGCAGGCGCACGCATCGCCTCACGCCGTGCTCGTTCCCGGCGGCCGTCTCGGATGGAGACGCATCCCTCCGGAGCTCCTTGGCGTGGCCGCCCGCGCGCTCCAGGAGGCCGGCCGCACCGTCATCGTCGCCTGGGGACCCGGTGAGGAGGAGCTCGCGAGGAGCATCGTCGCCGCCAGCGCCGGTGCACAGCTCGCGCCTCCGACGGATCTCGACGGGCTCGCCGCGCTGCTGGCCGCCGCCGGATGCACTGTCTGCAACAACTCCGGGCCGATGCACCTGTCCGTGGCCGTCGGGGCGCCCACCCTGGCCCTGTTCCTCAGGATGGACCCCGAGCGCTGGGGCTACCGCGAGCCACCACACGCGGTGCTCGACCTCACGCCCCTCATCGAGGACTCGACCCGGGCCGCGCAGGAGGCGCACCGGGCCGTCCGGGCCTTCACGCAGGGGCTGGGACCACGCCGGGCCTGAGGCGGGACCGCAGCACTGGTCTCGTGGCTCGAGGTCCGATCGAGCGTCCCAGACTGTTTTCCGAGTTGAACGTGGGAACCCCCTCCACCCAGACTGCCCCTGTCCGTGGCCCGATTCGATTTCAAGGACGCGCCCAGCACCCGGGCGTTCATCTGCGGGCACGTGGCCGCCGGGGACCCCGTCCTCTACGTGTCGCACGACGACGACGGCGACTGGCAGTTCCTCTGCGGACGGGTACACGATCCCGAGGCCAACCACAGGCCGCTCCTGGTCTGCCTCGAGGATGCGGTCCGTCTCGATCCAGCCGTGAACGACCTCGCGGAGCTGTGCATCAACCACCACGCCGAACGCGCCTCCCCATCGGCTCCCTGGTCGATCACCGACGACGGCGAGGGATTCATCCGACGCTGCGTCGAGGAGTTCGGCTGGGCGATCCAGCTCGTGGCGGAGGGCGAGTCGCCGGCAGAGCACGCGTTCGCGTACACGATCGGACTCGAGCACTCCTTCGGACACCCGGAGCTGATCATCCTCGGGCTACCGCAGCCGGTGATGAAGGACGTCCTCAACGAGGTTGGGGGAAGGATCAAGGCCGGCGCGCGCTTCTCCCCAGGCGATCGCCTCGATGACGTCCTCGAGCGCTTCCCCGTGCTCCTCCGCGAGGTGCGGAGCCCGGACAGCTTCAAGGAGCACGTCGGATACGCGCTCTGGTTCTACGCTGGCCGGCCGTTTCGGCTTCTTCAGGTCGTCTGGCCCGACAAGGAAGGACGGTTCCCGGGTCAACAGGGGGCCGCTGATTCGCTGAGGGATCTCCAGCCACTCCTTCCCTGAACGAGCCGGCGCGGCCGGCGCCGCCGTGGGCGGGGGAGCGCCACCGTAGCGCACGCCGCAGGGCCGCACGAGCCTCGTGCCGCTGACCGCGCCCAGGAAGTCCGCCACCTGCGCACCATCCCTCCCGTCTCTCCCCTGCGGCTCGATGGCTGACGCCGAGGAGGCAGGAGCGAGGCGCTGGTCGTCAGCCGGGGCGCGTCAGGGCGTCTCGCGTTCGAGCCGCTCCAGCAGCTCCGTGGTGCTGTGGTCCTTCGGGTCTCCGGCGATCGCCACCCGGCCGCCCCAGGCCGCGAGCTCGTCCCGCTCGGGCACCGTCTCCGGCGTGTAGTCGGTTCCCTTGACGTGGAGATGCGGCCGGAGCCGCCGCAGCACCGCGCGCACGTCGGGCTCGCCGAAGAGCACCACGTGGTCCGTGCAGCCCAGCGCCGCCACCAGCTCGGCCCGCTCCGCCGCAGCGATCCTCGGCCGACCCGGGCCCTTCAGCGCCCGCACCGAGGCGTCGTCGTTCACCGCCACCACCAGCACGTCGGCCAGCGCCTTCGCACCCTCGAGGTACCGGACGTGCCCCACGTGCAGGAGATCGAACGCCCCGTTCGCCAAGGCCACCGTCTTCCCCGCCTCGCGCGCAGCCTCCACCGCCGCCGCCACCACCTCCAGCGGCTGTACCTTCCCCGCCGTGGTCACCGGCCCGCCAGCTCCGCCGCGAGCTCGTCCGCGGTCACCGGCGCCGTCCCGGGCTTCAGCACCACCAGCGCCCCCGCCACGTTCGCCAGCTCCGCCGCCGCACGCGCCGGCGCACCGGCCGCGAGCCCGAGCGTGAACGCCGCCATCACCGTGTCGCCCGCGCCGGTGACGTCCACCGCCGCCCGCGTCCCGTGCGCCGGGAGCAGCTGCACCGCCCCGCCTCGCTCGAGCACCGCCATCCCGCGCCGGCCCCGCGTCACCAGGAGCACCTCGGCATCGAGCGCCTCCAGGCCCGCCGCCGTCGCGCGCTCCAGCGCCGCGTCGTCCTCCACCGGAAGCCCGGTCAGCGCCGCCAGCTCGGGCTCGTTCGGCTTCGCCGCGCGGAACCCCGCCAGCGACCCGAGCGCGTAGCGGGAGTCCACCGAGACCAGGAGCCCGCTCGCCGCCAGCCGGCGCAGCGCCGCCCGGGTCGCCTCACCGATCACCCCTCCCCCGTAGTCGCTGACCAGCACCGCGTCGGCCCCCTGCGCCGCCTCCTCCAGCGCCCGCGCCACCCCCTCCGCCACCTTCGCCGCCAGCGGCAGCGGGTTCCCGCGGTCGAGCCGCAGCATCTGCTGCCGCGTGGTGTTCAGGCCGCCGGCGAGGATGCGCGTCTTGGTCTCGGTCACCGGCGCGTCCACCGCCACCAGCCGGATGCCCCGCTCGGCGAACCGGCCCCGCAGCGCCTCTCCCATCTCGTCGCGGCCGAGCACCCCCACCGCAGTCACCTCGGCCCCCAGCGCCCGCGCGTTCGCCGCCGCGTTCCCCGCTCCGCCCAGCGTCACCTCGGACGACTCGTGCCGAACCACCAGCACCGGCGCCTCGCGGCTCACCCGGTCGGTCTGGCCCGAGACGTAGTGGTCGGCAACCAGGTCCCCGAGCACCACCAGCTTGCGCGAGCGGAAGGCCGAGAGCAGCCGCGACAGATCGGACGCCACGTTCGCCCTCGCTTGTCCCACACCCCGGCCCCCCGGCGCCAATTCCTCGCCCTCCTCAGGCCGAGAGGAGCCGGTCCAGGAGCTCCTCCCCCTCGAGCACCTGCACCCCGAGCCGCAGCACGTGCACCGCGGCGCCCTCGGGACACCGCACCCGGTCCTTCTCCGTGGTGACCAGCCAGGCGCCCGCGCCGGACGCCTGGCGCTCGAGCGCCCGCAGCTCGTCCGCGCCGAACGGGTGGTGGTCCGGGAAGCCGGTGAAACCCACCACCTCCGCCCCGAGGCCCTCGAGCGTCCGCCGGAACCCCGAGGGCCGGCCGATCCCGGCGAATCCCACCACGCGGCGGCCGCGCAGCACGTCGGCCGGATGCACCTCGCCCTCCGGATCCACCAGGTCGCGCGGCCCGTGAAGTGCCCGCACGCGCGGCACTCCGGCCGGCCACGGCACCGGCACCGGTGTCTCGGCCGCACGCACCCAGAGCAGGCTCGCCCGACAGAGCGCCCAGGCCGGCTCGCGCAGCGGCCCCCGCGGCAGCAGGTGCCCGTTGCCCAGCCCCACCGCCTCGTCCACCACCACCACGTCCACGTCTCGCGCGAGCTGCCAGTGCTGGAAGCCGTCGTCGAGCAGCGCCACCCCCGCCCCGCACCGCGCCGCGAGACGGGCCAGCGCCACCCGGTTCGCGCCCACCCACACCTTCGCTGCCGGCAGGCCGCGGGCCAGCATCAGCGGCTCGTCCCCGCACCGCGCCGCCTCCGGCCAGGGGGGCCCCTCGACCCGGACGTCCGCCGTGGCCTCGCGCCCGTGTCCGCGGCTCAGGATGGCCACCGGCCGGCCCTGCGCGAGCAACCGCTCGGCCAGCGCACGCACCACCGGCGTCTTCCCCGTCCCGCCCACCAGCACGTTCCCCACCGAGATGACCCGCAGCCCGGGCACCCGCTCGGCCCGGATCCATCCCCGCGCCCGCGCCGCGGTCCTCGCCTGCACCCCCGCCGCGAACAGCGCCTCGGCGAACGCGAGCGGAGACAGGGCGAGCTCTCGCAGCGGGCCTTCCGGACGCTCCGGATAGAAGAGCCGCTCGAGCCAGGCGCTCATGCCCGCGCCCCCGCGCGCAGGTACAGCCCGAGCACCTCCTCGGCCACGCGCCGGGTGTCCGGCAAGGCCAGCGTCCGGCGCTCCGCCCGGAGCGCCTCCCTGGCCAGCGCCTCCGGCGTGAGCTCCGAAACCACCGCGTCGGCCCACTGGCCCAGCGCGCCCTCGGCCGCCCCCACCACCCGCGCGCCCACCGCCCGCCCCTGCACCGCCGGGCGCCCGGCCCCGTCGTTCCCCAGGCCCAGCACCCATAATTCGTCGAAGGCCTGCATCCAGTGCACCAGCACCTCGCCGCTCTGGTACCCGGGGAAGCGCACCTGCGAGGAGAGGCCCAGCCTGTCCGCCTGCGCCCGGAGGGACGGCCCGAGCCGCCCGTCGCCCAGGAGCACCAGCGTCGCCTGCGGCTCCCGCAGATGCAGCCGCGCGAAGGCCGACAGCGCGAGCGCGTGTCGGCGCGAGGCCTGGAAGGTCGACACCATGCCCACCACCGGAGCCGTGAGCCCCAGCGAGGCCTGGAGCGCTGCCCGGTCCGCCGCCGGACAGAACAGCGGCGTGACCAGCGGCGGGAGCACCATCCACGGCCGCCGGAGCCCGGCACCGAGCTCGGTCGTGGGCACGGTGAACGCCGCGGCCGGCGGACGGAGCGCCCGGCGCGAGCGCGCCGCGTGGAACGAGCGCACCCGGATGCCCCGGTGTCCTGACAGCGCCGCCACCCAGTGGTCGTGGCTGAAGTGCGCGTGCACCACGTCGACCTCCAGCTTCCCCAGCCGGCGCGCATCACGCCACATTCCGCGGGCGCCGTCGCGGGTGCAGAGCCGGAGCCCCTGCCCGTCGAGCAGCCCCAGGCGCTCGAGCCGGGGCGCCGCCGGCTCCTCCGAGCCCGTCCCCGGGCGTGTCGAGTCGATGGCCACCGAGACGGTGTGCCCGAGCGCCCGCTGCGCCTCCGCCAGGAGGGTCACCGGCTCGGCCGGGCCGCTCCACACCGGGCTCGACAGGAGGTGGAGGATCCTCACCGGGGCCGCTCCATCCGCGCGTACACGCCCCGGAGCGCCGCCACCTCGGCGCCCAGCGTCCATCGCGCCCGGACCTCCGTCGCCGCTGCCCGCCCCACCGCCTCGGCCTTCGCGGGGTCGGCGAGCAGCGGCTCGAGGAGCGCCACCAGCGCCGCCACCTCGCCGGCGGGGTAGAGGAAGCCGGTCACCCCGTGCTCGACCAGCTCCGGGTAGTGCGGGAGCGCCGCCGCCACCACGCAGCACCCGCTGGCCATCGCCTCCAGCAGCACCAGCGAGAAGCTCTCCCGGCGCGACGGCTGCACCACCACCGTCAGCCCGCGGTACAGCCCCGCCGTGTCGCCCAGCTCGCCGAGCTGCTCGAGCCCCGTGAGCCCGCGCGCGAACGCCCGCCACCGCCGCGTCACCAGGCCGGCGAGCACCCCGCGCCAGTCGGGGAAGCGCGGGCCGAGCCTCGCCCAGGCCCCGGCGAGGTCCTGCTGGCCCTTCGACGGACGGAGGCGCCCCACCGCCCCGAGCCCGTGCGTCCCTCCCACCCCCAGCGCGCGCCACGCCTCCGACCGGTCCTCGGGCCGAGAGAATCGCTCGACGTCCACGCCGTGCGGGACCACCTCGGCAGGGAGCCCGAGCTCCCCGAGCGCCACCCGCGTGAGCACCACCCGGGCATCCGCCCGCCGCGCGAGGAAGCGGGTCCAGGCCGAGGGCCGGCCCGCCGCATGCCGGGTGAAGACGACTCGAACCGACCGCGCCACCGAGCGCAGGAGGAGCGCCGCCAGCAGCTCGAGGGCCCGGTGCGCGTGGACGACCAGCGGCCCGGCCCCTGCCCGCCTCCGGAGCTCGCCCCACCGCAGCCGCCGGACGCCGGGCGACAGGCCCCACCCCGTCACCTCCGCCGGGAGCAGCCGCGCCACGTCCTCCACGTGACGGGTGACTCCGGTGCGCCGTCCGTGGAAGTGGAGGTGCACCACCGGGATCATCCGGCGGACCCCGCTCTTCGCGAGGTGGAGCGCCTGCCCGCCCCGAGCAGCAGCCGGGCCACCAGGTCCACGTTGCGCTGGCTCGCCCCGGAGACCTGCCGCACCGACTGCGCCGCCAGGTTGCCCAGGTTGGCCAGGACGTCAGGACGGCCCAGCAGCTCGGAGAGCACGCGGTGCAGCTGCTCGGCGTCGGCCACCTGGATGCCGCCGCGCCCGAGGAGCACCTGCACGCTGTCGCGGAAGTTCTCCATCCGCGGTCCGAAGAGCACCGGACGGCCCTGCGCCGCGGGCTCGAGGATGTTCTGCCCGCCGCGGGGGGTGAAGCTTCCGCCCACGAAGACCACCGTCGCCAGCCGGTATGCCCGCGCCAGCTCCCCGATGGTGTCCAGCACCATCACCGGCGCCCCGGGCGGACCCTGCGAGCGCCGGCCCGCCTCGACCCCCCGCGCCTGCGCCAGCGCCAGCACCCGTGCGGCCCGGTCCACGTAGCGCGGCGCCAGCACCAGCCGCAGCCCCGGGTGCACCTCGCGCAGCCGCTGCCAGACGGACAGGAGAATCTCCTCCTCGCCCTCGTGGGTGCTCCCACCCATCAGCACCAGCGCGTCCGGCGGGAGCCCGAGCGCCGTCCGTAGCGCCTCGTCCTCCGCCGACGGTGCGGGCACCGCCAGCCCGTCGAACTTGGTGTTCCCGGTCACCCACACCCGGTCCAGCGGAGCGCCGAGCGAGAGCGCCCGCTCCGCCTCCTCGTCCTCGCGCATGAGCAGCAGGTCCAGCTCCGCCAGCGGATTGCCGAACAGGGCGAACAACGTCCGGTAGCCGCGCAGCCGGTCCGGCGAGAACCGGCCATTGGTGAGCGCCACCCGGGTCCCGGCGGCGCGGGCGGCGTGGATGAGGTTGGGCCAGATCTCCGCGTACTCGAGGACCAGGAGGTCCGGCCGCAGCGCCCGCACCGCCCGCCGGGTGCTCCCCGCCAGGTCCCACGGGGCGTACACCACCCCGTCCACCTGTGGCCGCAACCGCTGCTCCGCCATGGCGTGTCCGGTGTCGGTGATGGTCGAGAGCACGATGCGCGCGTCGGGGAAGCGCTCGCGGAAGCGGCCGATCATCGGCGCCAGCGCCTGGAGGTCGCCCGCGCTCGCCCCGTGCAGCCAGACCCGCGGCCAGCCGCCCTCGGGCAGCGTCCCCGGCCGGTACACGCCGAAGCGCTCCAGGAGCCCCTTCCGCGTCTTGCGCGCCAGCAGGAGCACCGGCGAGAGCAGGAGGAAGGCCAGCGTGCTGAGGACCACGTACAGCGCCCGCCTCACGGGCCCGCCTCCACCTTCACCGGCTGGGCCAGGAGCCAGGGCCAGGAGACGTCCCCGAGCCCGAGGCCCGGAGTCTCCACCCGCACTTCCACCAGGACCTGCCCGGGCCCCTCGAGCCGGACGTGCCCCCCGTCCACCATCCGCCCCGGGCCGTGCACGACGATCCTGGACCCGGGCGGGTGCACCGGCGGGAGCCGCACCTCGAGCACCTCGCCCACCCGGAACGTGCGCCGGTCCGCGGGCAGCACCGCGAAGCCCGCCGCCGGGGCCAGCGCGTCGACCGCGCAGTAGAAGCGAGCGGACCGCAGCTCCCGGATGACCGCCTGGGCCCCCTCGGCCGGAGCCTCGGGCAACGAGGTGATGCCGGTGAGGTGCATCGACATCCACCGGAACGCCGCCCCGTAGCTCGGGTAACCATGTGCGTCGGTGCTGCAGAAGGCGAGCTTCGGCTCGGGCCCGTCGAGCGCGAGCAGCCAGTCCTCCACCGGGCGCGTCTCGCCCAGGGCATAGACCAGCGCCCGGTCGGAGCTCACCAGCGCTGTCCCCAGCGCGGGCAACAGCCGGGTCAACGGGTGCTGCCGGAGCGTCCCCCACGCCGAGTCACCGCTCCACACCTCGGCCCCGCTCGCCGCGCGCGCCTGCGCGAGGTCCGTCCAGGCCCGCTGGGGGTGGAGCGGGTGGGACAGGACCGCGAGGCCTCCGAGCTGGAGAACCGCCCGCACCGGCGCCGACACCTTCTCGGCGTCGGTCAGCGCCCGCCGGGTCCCCACGTCCGCCAGGTGGCCGAAGGGCGTGCTCGACTCCTCGCCCCCGACGAGCAGCACGCCCTCCTCGCGCACCGGAGTGGGCAGCTCGGGGAGGTTGTGGTCGGTGAGCACCAGGAAGTCGAGGCCGGCCGAGCGCGCCGCCCGGGCGACGTCGGTCGGGCTTCCGCGCCCGTCGCTCCGGGTGGTGTGCACGTGCCAGGCGCCCCGGAGCTCGCGCGTGGCCGGCGGAGGAGTCAGCGGAAGCGGCCGCACCGCCGCGAGGAGCGCGAACCAGGCCAGCGTCAGGACGAGCAGGGCCAGCGCCCAGCGCAGCAGGCGGATCCACCCCGGCGTCCTCTTCCGACGCCGGATGGGCCGGAGCACCATGCTCGGGCGTCTCACCGCGCCGTCCCCGTGGCCGCGGGCGGCGGATGCTGCAGCGCCCAGGCCTCGGCGTACCAGCCGCCGCGGGCCAGCAACTCGTGGTGGCTGCCCTCCTCCACCACCCGGCCGGCGGAGAGGACGTGGATCCGCTCCGCCCCGGACACGGTCTGCAGCCGGTGGGCGATGACCAGCGCCGTCCGGCCGGGCAGCACCGCCTCGAGCGCCGACTGCACCTCGCGCTCGCCCTCCGGGTCGAGGTTGCTCGTCGCCTCGTCCAGCACCAGCAGCCGCGCGTCACGGAGCACGGCGCGGGCGAGCGCCAGCCGCTGCCGCTGCCCGCCGCTGAGCCGGGCCCCCCGCTCGCCGAGGGGCGTGTCCCACTGGCGCGGGAGGGACATCACGAAGTCCTCGGCCCGGGCCGCCCGGAGCGCGGAGCGCAGCTCGCCCCCGGATGCCTCGGGCCGTGCGGCGAGGAGGTTGTCTCGCACCGTCCCCGAGAAGAGCAGCGGCTCCTGGGTGACCAGCGCCACCTGCGAGCGGAGCGAGGCCGCGGTGCACGCCTCCACGTCCACCCCGTCCCAGAGGATGCGGCCGGCGTCCGGGCGGAGGAAGCGGAGCAGCAGCGCGGCCACCGTGCTCTTGCCGCTGCCGCTCGGGCCCACCAGCGCCGTCATCTTCCCCACCGGAATCTCCAGCTCCAGGCGTCGGAGCGCCGGTCGGTCTCCGTAGGCGAGGCTCACCGCGTCGAACCGCACCGCCCGGGCGAGCCGCGGCGCGGGCCTGGCGCCCCGCGCGTCGGTCACCAGCGGCAGGGTCTCGAGCACCTCGAGCAGACGCTCCGCCGCCGCCGCGCCCTGGGTCGCGAACTGCGAGGCCCGCCCCAGCTCCTTCGCCGGCTGGTAGAGGAGGATGAGCGCCGCGAGGAACGAGAGCAGTCGCTCGGGTGGGACCTGCATGCTGCCCGCGGCCCAGACCAGCACCGCCGCCACGGCCACCGCGGCCAGCACCTCGGTCACCGCCGGGACCGCGGCCCGGGCCCAGGCGGCGCGGGCGAGGGTCGCGGCATGGGCCTCGGCACGCGACGCGAAGCGGACCGCCTCGGCCTCCTCCACCCCGTAGGCCTGCACCGTCCGCACCGCGGCGAGCGCCTCGCGCAGCTGCCCCGCCATCCCGCCGAGCCGCACCTGTCCCTCGCGGGTGCGCCGGAGCACCGAGCGGGTGAGCCGCGCCACGGGCACCCCCGCCACCGGCACCACCGCCAGCGCGACCAGCGCCAGCCTCCAGTCGAGCGCCACCGCCACGCCGGCCAGCACGGCGACTTGCAGCCCGTCGCGGATCCACGAGCCCACCGCGTAGATGGCCGCCGTCTCCACCGCGGCCACGTCGGCCGAGAAGCGCGAGAGGAGATCGCCGCTCATGCGGGCGGCGAGCTGCGCCGGAGATTGCCGGAGCAGGGCGTCGAGGAGCGCGCGCCGGAGCCAGGCCACCGTGCGCTGTCCGAACTGGCCGGTCCAGGTGAACTGCGCGGCGTAGGCGACGCCCTTCACCAGCGCCACGCCCACCAGGACCACGGGGAGCAACAGCAAGAGCCGCTCGCGCCCTGCCGACTCGAGCGCCGGGGCCCAGCCCGCCACTCGCCCCAGCGCGGAGGCCCCACCGGTCAACAGGAAACGCAGCGCCGGGCCCACCAGGAAGGCGTAGAGCCCGGTGGCCAGCGCGAGGACCGCCATCGCCAGGCTGGCGAGCAGGAGCGTTCCCAGGTGGGGGCGCGCATAGGGCGCGAGCCGCCACAGGGCACGCCACCCCGAACGGCGGCCGACGGTGTTGTCCGGAGCGGTGGTCACCAGGGACCCGAGGTGTACCATCCCGCCTTCGAGCGTCCATGGCGAACGGCGAGCTGATGGTGGTGGCGGGCGAAGCCTCGGGCGACCTTCACGCCGCGGACGTGCTGGCCGAGCTCCGCCGCCGCCGGCCCGGCCTCCGCGCCTTCGGGATGGGCGGGCCGCGCCTCGAGGCAGCCGGGCTGGAGCGGCTGTTCGACGCACGGGAGATCTCGGTGATGGGCATCGCCGAGGTCTGGCCCCGGCTCCCCCGGATCTGGCGGGTGTTCCGGGCCCTCGTGCGCGCCGCCCGCGAGCGGCGTCCCGCGGCCGCCCTCCTGGTGGACGTGCCGGACTTCAACCTCCGGCTCGCGCGGAAGCTCCGGGGCCTGGGCGTTCCGGTGGTGTTCTACGTCAGCCCCACGGTGTGGGCCTGGCGGCGGGGCCGCGTCCGGCAGATCGCCCGCGACGTGGACCGGATGCTCTGCATCCTCCCCTTCGAGGAGGAGTTCTACCGGGCCCATGGCGTCCGGGCGCGCTACGTGGGCAACCCGGTGGTGGAGCAGGTCCCCCCACCCGGCGCGCCCGAGGGTTTCCGCCGCGCGCTCGGTCTCGACGCCGGCCGGCCCACCCTGGCGCTGCTGCCCGGGAGCCGCCCGGGCGAGCTCCACCGGCTGCTCCCGACGATGGTGGAGAGCGCGGCGCTGCTCCAGCGCGAGCGGCCGGAGCTGCAGATCGTCGTCCCGGTGGCTCCGGGCCTGGACCGGGCACCGATGGAGCGGGCGTTCTCCGCGCGCGGGCTCCACCCCACGCTGGTCGACGGCCGGGCCGCCGAGGTGGTGGGCGCGGCCGACGTCGTGGTCGTCGCCTCGGGCACTGCCACGCTGGAGACCGCGCTGATGCTCCGGCCGATGGTCGTCGTCTACCGCATGTCGGCGCTGAGCTGGGCGGTGGGCAAGCTCCTGGTGAGGGTGGCCTTCGTCTCGCTGGTGAACCTCCTCAGCGGCCGGAGGCTCGTCCCCGAGCTGCTCCAGGGCGCGCTGCGCCCCGAGGCGGTGGCGGACGAGGTACGGCGGCTCTGGGCTCCGGGGGCCGCACGGGACGCGCAGCTCGAGGGCCTGCAGGCGCTCCGGGCGAAGCTCGGCAGCGGCCCCACCGCGTCGCGCGTGGCGGACGAAGTGCTGGATGTCATGGAGGTGCGTGGTAAGGACCCGGGCGCTCTCGCCCGATGAATCCTGCCCTGATCTGCATCCCCACCTACAACGAGCGCGACAACGTGGAGTCCATCGTCCGCGCGGCGCTGGCCGCCGACCCGCGGGTGGACGTCCTGGTCGTCGACGACGCGAGCCCCGACGGCACGGGGGAGCTGGCCGATGCGCTGGTCCGCGAGTCGCCGCGGGTCCACGTCCTCCACCGCTCGGGGAAGGCCGGTCTGGGCAAGGCGTACCTCGCCGCCTTCGACTGGGCGCTCCAGCGGAACTACGCCTACGTCCTGGAGATGGACGCCGACTGGAGCCACGACCCGCGCTACCTGCCGGCCCTGCTCGATCGCGCCGCCTCCGACGCCGACCTGGTCCTGGGCTCCCGCTGGGTGGAGGGCGGCGGAACCCGGAACTGGGGCCTGGGCCGGCAGCTCATCAGCCGCGGCGGCTCGCTCTACGCCCGCGCCATCCTCGGGCTCCCCATCCGGGACCTCACCGGCGGCTTCAAGTGCTTCCGGGCCGAGGTGCTCCGGGCCATCGATCTCCCCACCGTCGCCAGCACCGGGTACGGTTTCCAGATCGAGCTGACCTACCGGGCCATCAAGCGCGGCTTCCGGGTGGTGGAGATCCCCATCGTCTTCGAGGACCGACGGGTGGGACAGTCGAAGATGTCGCGAGCCATCGTGCTCGAGGCCCTGGCCATGGTGTGGAAGATCCGGTGAGCGCCATCCTCTCCTCCGCGCTGGTGTCGCTCTCGGCGGTGTTCTTCGTCGTCGACCCGGTCGGGGTGGTGCCGATCTTCATCGCCATGACCCACGGCGACCCGCCGGAGAAGATGCGGGACACCGCCCGCCGTGCCGCCCTGGTGGCCGCGGCGCTGCTCATCTTCTTCGCCCTCTTCGGGACCTTCCTCTTCAAGGTCATCGGGGTGAGCCTGAGCGCGTTCCGGGTGGCCGGCGGGATCGTCCTCTTGATCACCTCGCTGGACATGCTCCGGGCCCGCCAGTCCGAGACCCGCACCTCGCCCGAGGAGGCGCAGGAGGCCACCGGCAAGGAGGACGTGGCCATCGTCCCGCTCGCCATCCCGCTCCTCGCCGGCCCGGGCGCCATCGCCACGGTGATGGTGCTGATGTCCCGCGGCGACGGGCTGCTCACCACCGTGGCGGTGGTGCTGAGCATCCTGGTCACCATGGCCGCGACCTACTTCATGCTCCGCGGCGCCTCGCTGGTGCAGCGGGTGCTCGGTCAGGGGGGCGTGGCCATCTTCCAGCGGGTGATGGGCCTCTTGCTCGCCGCCATCGCGGTGCAGTTCATCGCCGAGGGCGGGCGCGACCTGGTCGGTCTGCCGCCGCCCCCGGTCTAACGCCGAAACCACTTGATCGATCCGTCCTCGCTTGCCCTCGCGGCGCGATCATCCGGTCGATCCAGTGGTCGACGTTAGGCGGCGGCTCAGCGCGGCAGGCTGCCCGCGGCCGACCGCCCCACCAGCGTGATGCCGGCCTCGTTCGCCAGCGAGACCAGGCGCTCGCCCTCGAGCAAGAGGGTCTTCCCCGCCTCCACGGCCAGGACCCGGGCGCCCACCGCGCGCAGCGCCTCCAGCGTCGCGGGGCCGACGGCGGGGAGGTCGAAGCGCTCGTCCTGGCCGGGCTTGCTCCGCTTCACCACCACCACCCCGGGGCCCCCGAGCTCGGCCCCGCGGCGGATGCAGGCGTCGGTGCCCTCCACCGCCTCGAGCGCCAGCACGTGCCCGTTCTTCACCACCACCGTCTGCCCCACGTCGGCCCGGCCGAGCAGCGTCGCCACCTCCTCGCCGAGCGCCACGTCGCGCTCCTGGCCCGGGTCGAGCGGCGGACCGGCCAGGTGACCCTCCGGGGCGAGGATCTCCCGGAGCAGCTCGGTGGGCGCGACGATGCGGATGCCGGCGGACTCGAACTCGTCCGCCGCCGCGCGCAGGAGCGCGTCGTCCCGGAAGCTCCGCAGCCGCGCCGCGATGCGAAACAGCCCGAGGTCCGGGCGCATCTGCTGCACCGCCCGCATCCGGGAGAAGCCGCCGGCGAGCACCGCCTCCTCCACGCCCTGGCCGCGCAGCAGCCGCTCGATGCGCGCCACCTGACCCACCTTCACCCAGTCGAGCCGCTCGACCTCCGAGGCGAGCTCCGGGTCCGTCTCGCCCACGTGCCCCACCGCGATGACCGAGAGCCCCCGGGCCCGTGCCGCCCGGGCGAACAGCCGGGGCAGCGCGCCGTTGCCGGCGATGAGGCCGATGCGTCCGGCCACGGCCCTAGCGGGTGATCCCGCGCTGGCTGGTGGTGACGAACGAGAGGAGCACCTGGATCTCGGTCTGGTCGCCGAGCTCCGTCCGGAGCCGCTCCAGAGCGTCCTCCAGCGGCAGCTTGCTCCGGAAGAGGATGCGGTACGCCTCCTTCACCCGGGCGATCTGCTCCTCGCTGAATCCGTGCCGCGACAGGCCGACGCTGTTCACCCCCACCAGCTCGGCCCGGTCGCCCTGGGCGGTGCAGAAGGGCGGGACGTCCTTCACCACCATCGAGCCGCCCGCCACGAAGGCGTGCCGGCCGACGCGGGTGAACTGGTGCACCGCCGACAGGCCTCCCAGGATGGCGTGGTCGCCCACCTCGACGTGGCCGCCCAGGGTCGCGCCGTTGGCGAAGACGCACCCGCTCCCCACCTGGCAGTCGTGGGCCACGTGCGCGTAGGCCATGAAGAGGTTCCGGTCGCCGATGCGGGTCACCCCGCCGCCGCCGGTGGTTCCCTTGTGGAGCGTGGTGAACTCGCGGATCAGGTTCTCGTTCCCGATCTCCAGCGCGCTGTCCTCGCCGGCGTACTTGAGGTCCTGCGGCTGGGCCCCCACCGAGGCGAACTGGAAGACGCGGTTCCGCTCGCCGAGCCGGGTGCGCCCCTCGATGACCGCGTGCGGCCCGACGGTGGTCCCGGCGCCGATCTGGACTTGATGTCCGATGACCGCGTACGGACCCACCTCGACCGACGGGTGCAGCCCGGCGCCGGGGGCGACGATGGCCGTGGGGTGGACGCTCATCGGTCCCTGTCCACCACCGTCGCCAGGAACTCGCCCTCGGCCACCACCTCGCCGTCCACCTTCGCCACCCCGCGCGTCTTGAGGATCGACCCCTTGAACCGGAGCACCTCCACCTCGAGCTCCAGCCGGTCGCCCGGCACCGTGGGCTTCCTGAACTTCGCCCCGTCGATGGCCATCAGGTACGTCACCTTCTGGGTGGGGTCGAAGCCGGTCGAGCGGTAGGCGAGGATCGCGCTCGCCTGCGCCAGCGCCTCGAGCACCAGCACCCCGGGCATCACCGGGTGGCCAGGGAAGTGACCCTCGAAGAACGGCTCGTTGACCGAGACGTTCTTGTACGCCCGCAGCGTCTTGCCGGGGTCGATCGACACCACCCGGTCCACCAGCAGGAACGGGTAGCGGTGGGGCAGCAGCTTCTGGATCTCCTGCACGTCCATCATGGAGCGGTCTCGTCCTTCCTCGACTCGAGCGCGGCGACCCGCGCGCGGAGCTGTCTCACCTCGCGCAGGAGCTCGGGGAGCTGCTTCAGCGCCGCGGACTGGCGCAGCCAGAGCGCCCGCTCCACGGCGGGATAACCGGAGAACGTCGCGCCGGGCGGCACGTCGTGCGGCACGCCGGACTGGGCCGCGACCCGCGCGCCGTCGCCGATGCGCACGTGCCCCACGATGCCCACCTGGCCGGCGAGCACCACGCCCGCGCCCACCTCGGTGGACCCGGAGATGCCCACCTGGGCGCAGAGGATGGAGAGCGGCCCCACCCGGACGTTGTGGGCGATCTGCACCAGGTTGTCGATCTTGGTGCCCCGGCCGATGACCGTCTCCCCGGTGGTCGCCCGGTCGATGCAGCTGCCCGCCCCCACCTCCACGTCGTCCTCGATGCGGACGATGCCCACCTGGGGCACCTTGACGTGCGCCGGGCCGGCCGGGTCGAAGGCGAAGCCGAAGCCGTCCGAGCCCACCACCACGCCCGGCTGCAGCACCACCCGGTTCCCGAGGAGGCAGCGCTCGCGGACGATCGCCCCGGGCTGGAGCACGACGTCGTCGCCGATCCGGGCGCCCTCGCCGAGATAGCTCCCCGGCCAGAGCACCGACCGGGCGCCGACCACCGCGCCGGCCTCCACCACCGCCAGCGCCATCACCGTCGCCGATGGGTCCAGCTGGGCGGAGGGGTGCACCTCGGCCCGGGGATGAACGCCGCCCGCCGGCCGCGGCGCGGGGTGGAAGAGCGCCAGCAGCCGGGCGAAGGCCAGGTGCGGCGAGGCCACCCTCACCCAGGCCACGTCGGTGCGGGTCACCGGCTCGCCGGGCGGGAGCAGCACCGCCGAGGCGCGGGTGGTGCCCAGCTCCTTCCGGTACCGCGCGTTCCCGTAGAACGAGAGCTCGCCCGGGCCGGCCTCCTCCAGCGAGGCCAGGCCCAGGATGCGGAGCCGCCCGTCACCCTCGACGGTTCCGCCCACGTGGGCGGCGAGAATCTGCGAGGGAGCGTTCCATCCGCCCCCTGAGGATTACTTCTTCTTGGCCGGCGTGGCGACCGGCGCGGAGCCGCCCTTCGGCTTGTTCTGCTCGTTGTAGGTCCGGACCAGCTGCGCGGTCAGGTCGAGCGAGTCCGGGGCATAGGCGATCCCGGCGGCGTCGAAGACCATGGTGAAGCCCTCGCGCTGGGCGATGGAGGTGATGACCGTCCGCAGCTTCCCGACGATGGGCTGAAACTCCTCGCTCTCCTTCTGCGCCAGCTCCGCCCGGCCCTTCTCGAAGTTCTGCTGCAGGTCGA
This sequence comes from uncultured delta proteobacterium, assembly GCA_963776345.1. Lineage (GTDB taxonomy): Bacteria > Myxococcota > Myxococcia > Myxococcales > Myxococcaceae > RPRB01. The sequence goes on from CAVZMH010000015.1 coordinate 513,501, forward strand.
AGAGCCGCTTCTGGAGGGCCTCGGCCTTCTCGTTCCGGGCCTGCTCGGTCATCGTCGTGGCCTGCTTCTGGAACGTCTCCTGGTCCTTCTTCAGGGCGTCCTGGGCCTTGTCCAGCTCCTTCTGCTTCGTTTCCTTGAGCGCCTCGAGCCGGGTCCTGGCGGCCTTGGCCTCCTCGAGCTCGGCGAGCGCCTTCTGGAAGTTGACGTAGCCGATCTTCGGCTGGGCGTACGCAGCCGCGGGGAGGGTCAGCGGGATCACGGCGGCGAGGGCCACCAACAGGCGACGGGACGACATCACGTGCGTACTCCTCGGGGAGACTCCGGCGATTGGAGGACGACCACCGCCGACCGGAGTGGAACGGAAGCCCCCCGGCGGGTGCTCCCGATGGGGTCGAAAAAGTTCGCGGACACTAGGAGCAACGCCTTCAATCCGTCAAGCAGGTGCCACTGGCCGGAGGGACCGGCGCGCGCCCCGCGGGCTCACTCCCCCGACCAGGGGGACGCTGCGGAGCCGCGCGGGGCGCGGCGCGATCGGGCTCAGAGCGCCTTCACCTCGGTCACCAGCCGGGTCAGCGAGGACTTGGCGTCCCCGAAGAGCATCGAGGTGTTCGGGGCGTAGAACAGGTGGTTCTCGATGCCGGCGAAGCCGGGGTTCATGCTCCGCTTGAGCACGATGACGCCCTTGGACTTGTCCACGTCGAGGATGGGCATCCCGTAGATGGGGCTCGCGGGGTCGCTCCGGGCCGCGGGGTTGACCACGTCGTTGGCGCCGATGACCAGGGCCACGTCCGCCCGCTCGAACTCCGGGTTGATGTCCTCCATGTCGTAGAGCCGGTCGTAGGGGACGTTGGCCTCGGCCAGGAGCACGTTCATGTGCCCGGGCATGCGGCCCGCCACCGGGTGGATGGCGTACTTCACCGTCACCCCGCGCTTCTCGAGCAGGTCCGCCAGCTCGCGCACCACGTGCTGCGCCTGCGCCACCGCCATGCCGTAGCCCGGGACGACGATGACCTGCCCGGCGTAGGCCATCTGGATCGCCGCGTCCTCGGCAGAGACGCTCCGGACGGTGAGGTCCTTGGCGCCCGCTCCCGCGGCCAGCGCCGGCGCCACCGAGCCGAAGGCGCCGAAGAGCACGTTGCCGAAGCTGCGGTTCATCGCCTTGGACATCAGGACGGAGAGCAGGAAGCCCGAGGCCCCGTCCAGCGCACCGCAGATGATGAGGACGTTGTTCTGGATGGCGAACCCCGTCGCGGCGGAGGCGAGCCCGGCGTACGAGTTGAGGAGCGAGACCACCACCGGCATGTCCGCCCCACCGATGGGGAGGACCATGAAGACGCCCAGGAGCAGCGCCAGGCCGATCATCGCGTAGAACACCACCGAGCTCTCCGGCCGGGCGATGAGGAAGACGAACATCAGCACCGCCACCCCGAAGAGGGTGATGTTGACCGTGTTCTGGCCCCGGTAGGTGACCGGCTTGCCGGTGATGAATTCCTGGAGCTTCCCGAAGGCCATGAAGCTGCCGGTGACGGTGAGCGCACCGAACAGCACCTCGAAGCCCAGGGCGGCCATCATCTGCCGCGGGACCGGGCCCGTGTGGCCCTGGTACTCGGCGATGCCCACCAGCGTCGCCGCCAGCGCGCCGAACATGTGGCTGATGGCGATCCGCTGCGGCATGGCGGTCATGGGGACGAACATCCCCAGCGGGTAGCCGATGACCGTCCCGAGGATGAGCCCCAGGGCGATGAAGTCGAAGCGGATGATCTCGTGGTTGAAGAGCGTGCCGACGATCGCCAGCACCATCCCCAGGAACGCCTGCTGCATGCCCAGGCGGGCCTTGTCCGGGTGCGAGAGGCTCTTCAGGCCGAGGATGAAGAGCACCGAGGCGGCCAGGTAGATGGCCTGGATGACCAGCTCGCGGACGTTCATCGGGCCGCCCCTCCCTGGGGCCCGGCCTTCTCCACCGCGGCGCCGGGCGCAGGCTTCACGTCCCGGCGGAACATCTTCAACATCCGGTCGGTGATCAGGAACCCGCCCACCACGTTGATGCTGGCCGCGGTCACCGCCACGAAGCCGAGCCAGTTCGACAGGGTGTCCCGGTTGGCCCCGGCCAGCACCAGCGAGCCCACCAGGCTGATGGCCGAGATGGCGTTGGTCGCCGACATCAGCGGGGTGTGCAGGAGCGGCGGGACGCGGGTGATGACCTGGTAGCCCACGAACGCGGCGAGCACGAACACGTACAGCTCGATGATGCTGGTCACCGTCCGCTCCCTCCCGGCGCCTGCCCGTTCAGCGTGACGAGCATCGCCTTGGTGATCTCGTCCTCGGGGTCGAGCTTCAGCGCTCCCTCCTTGGTCGAGAGGTGCTGCACCAGGGTCAACACGTTGCGGGCGAACATCTGGCTCGCGTGCAGGGGCACCGTGGCCGCGAGCTGCACCGGCCCGAGGATGGTCACCCCGCCGACCACCACCCGCTCCCCTGCCCGCGTTCCTTCCACGTTTCCGCCGGTCTCGGCCGCGAGGTCCACCACCACCGAGCCGGGCCGGAGCGTGGCCAGCACCGCAGCGTCCACCAGCACCGGCGCCTTCCTCCCCGGCACCTGGGCGGTGCAGACCAGGAGGTCCTGCTGCGGAATGGCCGCCGCCAGCGCCGCGCGCGTCTTCGCCTCCTCCTCCGCGGTCTGGGCGCGGGCGTAGCCGCCGGCGGCCTCCGCGTCGGCGCTCACCTCGGGACCGACGAACGTCGCCCCGAGGCTGAGGACCTGCTCGCGCGCGGCCGGCCGGACGTCGAACCCGGCCACCACCGCCCCGAGCCGCCGGGCGGTGGCGATGGCCTGGAGGCCGGCGACGCCCGCCCCGAGCACCAGCACCCGGGACGGGGCCAGCGTGCCCGCGGCGGTGGTGAGCATGGGGAGGAGCTTGCCCAGCTCGGCTGCGCCGAGGAGCACCGCCTTGTACCCCGCCACCGTGGCCTGGGAGCTGAGGACGTCCATCATCTGGGCCCGGGTGATGCGTGGCACCCGCTCCAGCGCGAGCAGGGTCAGACGGCGGGCGGCGAGCGCGGGGATGAGCGCGTCGGGCGGCTCGACCCCGAGCATCGACACCACCGTCGTGCCCTCGGGCGCCTCCCCCAGCTCGGCCGGGGTGGGCCGGCGCACCCGGGCCCAGAGCTCGGCCCCGGTGAGCGCCTCGGCGCGGGAGTCCAGGACCCGCGCCCCGGCCTTCTCGTAGTCGGCGTCGAGCGCGCCGGCGGCGAGACCCGCCCCGCGCTGCACCGAGATTCGATGTCCGGACTTGGTGAGCCGCTGCACCACCTCGGGAACCAGCGCCACCCGGGCCTCGCCGGGTGCAGTCTCCCGTAGCACCGCGATGCGCATCAGGAGAGCCTCCCTAGAAGGAATTGCCGATGGTGAACTCGAAGAGGATCGGATCGTCCGTCGGTCTGCGGGTCAGCGGAATGCCCCACTCAAATCGTAGCGGACCGACGGGAGAGAACCAGCGAATCCCGAAGCCCACCGACCAGAACAGTCCCAGCGGAAGTGAGTGTTGTTTGTCTTCGAAGAAGCTGGCGTTCACGGCGAAGGCATTGCCGGCGTCCAAGAAGAGCACGCCCTTGACGCCCACCTTCGGAACGATGGGGATCTCCAGCTCGAGGTTGAGCACGAACTGCTTGTTGCCGCCGACCACGAACTCGGTCACCGGGCAGTCCGGACGGTTGCAGGTGGGCACCAGGATGGTCGGCGAGATCGAGTTCAGGAAGTAGCCGCGGATGGTCTGGATGCCACCCAGGTAATAGAGCTCGGAGACCGGCAGAGGACGGTAGGAGTCCAGGTTGGCGATGTATCCGATGGTGGTGTTGGTCTTGAACACGATGCCCAGCGGCAGCGTGAAGTAGAAGCGCGAGAACAGCGTGTAGCGCGCGTAGTTCAGGTCTCCGCCGAGCCAGTCCGGCGCGAACTCGGCCGAGGCGAACTGGTAGAAGCCCTTGCTCGGGAAGAGGCGGTTGTCGCGCTTGTCCCAGGCCAGGGTGAACCGGGCCGCGGAGGTGACCTGGGTCCCGATGCGGAACCGGCCGTAGAGCGGCGTGGTGTTGGTGTTGACCACCCCGGCGTTGGGGCCGAGGCCCGTGCCGCCCGGCGAGGCCTCCACCCACTCCCGGGTGTACCCCACGCTGGCGATGAGGTCGTCCAGGAGGTGGTAGCCGAGCCCGAGCGATCCGCCCAGCGACTGCCGGGTGAAGTCGAACTGGTCGATCTGGGTCCGGTAGATGTCGAAGGAGAAGATCCAGTCGCTGTCGAAGAAGTACGGGTCGTAATACGACAGCTGCACCAGCTGCCGGAGGCTGGAGAGCTGGGCGGAGAGCGAGACCGTCTGCCCCCAGCCGAGGAAGTTGTTCTGGGTGACCTGGGCGGTGAAGATGAAGCTCTCCACCGAGCTGAAGCCGAAGCCCACCTGGAAGCTGCCGGTGCTCTTCTCCTTCACCTCGACCGAGACCACCACGTGGGTGTCGTCACGGCCGGGCTTGAAGTTCATCTCCACCGTCTCGAAGAAGCCGAGCGCGGTGACCCGGTCCTTGCTCCGCCGCATCCCGCTGGCGGAGAAGAGATCGCCCTCGTAGATGCGGAGCTCGCGTCGGATGACCTTGTCCCGGGTCTTGGTGTTCCCGGTGATCTCGATCCGGTCGATGGTCTGGAGCTTGCCCTTCTCCACCCGGAAGTCGAGCGCCACGGTCCTCTCTTGAGGATTGACCGAGGTCTCGGGGTTGAAGTTGGCGTAGGCGAAGCCCTGGTCCTGGTAGATGTCGGCCAGCGACTGGTCGTCCTTCAGGACCTTGGCCCGGCTGAAGTAGTCCCCCTTGCGCGACTCGAGCACCGCGAACAGCCGGTCCTTGGGGACGATGAGGTCGCCCGAGAAGTCGATGCTCGAGATCCGGTACTGCTCGCCCTCGGTGATCTTCACCGTGATGTAGATCAGCCGCTTGTCGGGCGAGAGCGCGACGGTGGGCTTCTCCACCTTCACGTTGAGGAAGCCGCGGTCGTAGTAGGCGGCCTCGATGACCGAGAGGTCGCGCTGGAACGCCTCCTCGCGGAACGTGCCCTCGCCGGTGAGGAACCCGAAGTAGTTCCCCTCCCGGGTGATCATCAGGGACTTGAGGTCCTCGGCCGAGACCTTGTCGGTGCCGATGAGGTTCACCTGCTTCACCATGACCTTGGCGTGCTCGTTGATGACGAACACCACGTCGGCCTGGTTGGTGCCCTGGACGGGGACGATCTTGTGGGTGACCTCGGCGAGGAAGAAGCCCTTCTCGACGTACTTCTCCTGGATCTTCTTGACGTTCCGCCTCACCGCGTCCAGGTCGAGGATCGCGTACGGCTTGAGGTCGATGGTGTCCTTGAAGTCCTCCTTGTTGAGCTCCTCGGCGCCCTGGAGCCGCCACTCGTGGATCGACGGACGCTCCGACACCCGCACCACGTAGACGATGCCGCCGGTGGGCAGCCGCTGGGTGAGCAGCTGGAGGTCCTGGAAGTAGCCCAGGCTCCACAGCGACTGGAGGTCCGCGCCGGTGAGCGCGGGGTCGAAGGGACGGCCCAGCTTGTTCTTCAGGGCGCGCTTGACGACCTCCGGCTCGACCCGGCGGTTCCCCTCGACGCGCACCTCGGTGATGACGTCCGAGTCGCTCGGCACCGGAACGTCGGCCCGGGTCGCGGCGCCCTGGGTTCCGCCATCCAGTGTCTCCGGCGCGCCCTGGACCTCGGCCGGCGCAGGCGCGCCCCCGTCGACCGCCTGACCGCGCGAGGCGGCGGGGAGGACGAGCACGAGCAGGGCGGCGGCCAGGAGCCAGGTGGCGGTCGTCTTGCGTGCGAAAACGTTCAACCTCGTCGAGGTACGGCGGCCGTTGGAAGGGCGCGCACTGTAGGGGAGGGAGGAGGACACGGACAATGGTGAAAAGCGCTACGCCGGCTCGACCTTGCCCCCGGCGAGCCGCAGCCTCCGCGGCATCGAGCGGGCCAGCGCCTCGTTGTGGGTCACCACCACGGCCGTGATGCCCAGGTCCCGGTTCACCTCGCGCAGCACCTGGTGGATGCCCTCGCCCGTCACCGGGTCCAGGTTCCCGGTGGGCTCGTCGGCGAGCAGGAGCGGCGGCTCGAGCACCAGCGCCCTCGCCAGCGCCACCCGCTGCGCCTCGCCGCCGGACAGCTCGCCCGGACGGTGGTCCACGCGGGAGGCCAGCCCCACCCGCTCCAGCAGCTCCCGCGCACGCCTCAGGGCCACCGAGCGATCGATGCGCTGCACCAGCGCGGGGATGGCCACGTTCTCCAGCGCGGTGAACTCGGGCAGCAGGTAGTGGCTCTGGAAGACGAAGCCCACCGTCCGGTTCCGGAACCGGGCCAGGTCGGCGTCGCCGAGCGCGAGCACGTCCACCCCGTCCACCTCCATCGTCCCCGCCACCGGGGCATCGAGCGTCCCGAGCACGTGCAGGAAGGTGCTCTTCCCCGAGCCCGACGCGCCGACCAGGCTCACCAGCTCGCCCCGCTCGATGTGCAGCGACAGGCCGCGCAGCACGTCGATGCGCTTGCCGTGCAGCCAGTAGCTCTTGGACAGCTCGCTGATCTCGATGAAGGCCATTGCCCGCGCTACTCCCCCTTCAGCCCTTCCACCGGCTCGACCCGCGAGGCGCGGAGCGCCGGGTAGATCGAGGCCAGGTAGGTCACCAGGACTGCGATGAGCACCGTCAGCGCGGTCTGCAGCGGCTCGATCTTCACCGGCAACGAGGGGATGTAATAGACCTCCGGGTCCAGCCGGAGCCCAACCTTCTCGATGAAGAGGCACCAGGCGAGGCCGGCGAAGAGCCCGAGCACGCCCCCGGCGATGCCGATCTGGAGCCCCTCGGCGAGGAAGATCTTCACGATGCCGCCCTGGGGCACGCCCAGCGCCTTGAGCACCGAGATCTCCTTGCGCTTCTCGAGGACCAGCATGGTCACCGTGGCCACGATGAGCCCTGCGGCCACCACGACGATGATCGAGAGGATGATGCCCATCACCAGCTTCTCCAGCCGGAGCGCGGAGAAGAGGTTCCGGTTCATCTCCCCCCAGTCCTTGGTGCGGTAGGGGTACCCCTCCAGGGTGTTGAGCACGGCCGAGGCGATGCGCCGGGCGTCGTCCACGTCCTTGACCTTGAGCTCGACACCCGTGGCCCCGGGGATGCCGAAGAATTGCTCGGCCGCCTGCAGGCCGACGTAGACGAACTTCGAGTCGTACTCGAACATTCCCGTGTAGAAGATGCCGGCCACCCGGAAGGCCTTCGACTTGGGAATGGGCCCGGACGGCCCCATTCCGCCGCCGAGGGGCGAGACCACCGTGACCGGGTCGCCCACCAGCACCCGGAGGCTCGAGGCGAGCTCCCGGCCGAGCAGGATGCCCTGGAGCGGCGGACCCGCCGGCGCGTCCTTGGGGGTCTGGATGACGTCGTCGTCGACCGGCTTGTCGAGCTTGTAGCGGGTCCGCACCGGGATGTCCTCGGGGTGCGAAAGCCACCGGATGTCACCGCCCGGGAGCACGTTCTTCGGCAGGTCCGTCACCTGCCCCGCAGTGGCCGGATCCACGCCCTTGATGATGGCCCCGTCGACGTTGGCCTCGCTGGAGACCATCACCTGCCCGAGGAGGAAGGGCGTCTGGCCGATGACGCCGGGCACCCCGGCGACCTTCTTCATCACCTCCGGGTACTCGGGCATCCCGGCCTGCGGGTCGCCGTACTTGAGCACCACCACGTGGGCGTTGGTGCCGAGGATCTTCTTCTGGAGGTCGACCTCGAAGCCGCTCATCACGCTGAGGACGATGATCAGCGCCATCACCCCGACCCCCACCCCGCCCACGCTGAGCGCGGTCATCATCGCGGTGGGGGACTGGCTCCGCTCCTGGGCCTCGTGGAGCGCCTTGGCCGCTGCCAGCGGGTCGCGCCGGCCCAGCTCCCGGATGCGCGTCCGCTCCACCGCCGCGTCCGCCGCCCGCAGGATGCCCAGGATGATGAGCGGAGGGATGATGCCCAGCAGCAGGACCCCCAGCGCGCCGAGGAGCAGCCTGGGCCGGAACACGTTGACGTGCCGCCGGGCCACGAACAGCTCGAACCCGGTCCGCACGTCGAGCCGGCCGGAGGCGTTGGCCACGAAACCGGTGAGGATGCCCAGGGTGAGCGCCAGCACCAGGAGGCTGAACACCAGCCAGTACCCCAGCTCGGGCCGGCCGAGGAGATTGGCCAGGTAGATGACCTCCCGGAGCCTCGAGCCGAGCGTCGCATCCAGCGCGGGCACCGCCGGGATGACCGAGAGGAGCGCGGGCAGCGGCACGCCGAGGTAGAGGACGGCGATGGTCGCCTCGGGCGCCGAGAGCTTGCGCGACCGCGCTGCGCCCACGAACCCGCCGACGAAGGCCACCGCCGCCGCGGCGCTGAGCGCCACTCCGAAGGCCGCGGGGGGCCCCCAGCCCACGCCGCGGGACGCCGAGGCCAGCGCGGTCTGGAGCAGCACCAGCACCAGCTCGGCGCCGAGGATGCCCAACCCGTAGGCGACCAGGGTGGAGAGGTGGAAGTCGCGCCAGCCTGCGAGCGGGGCCGAGAGCGCCGGCCCGGTGGGCTCGGGCGTCGCGGGTCCGGCGTCGGCCCTCCGGGCGCCCCCGAGCGCCACCAGCGCCCAGCCGACCAGCCAGGCCACGGCGGCGGGACCGAGCAGCCACGCGCCCGGCACCGGGGCGACAGCCCGCCTGGCGTCGAGCACGCCCTTGACCGCGCCCACCAGCGGGCCCCAGCCGACCGCACCGAGGCCGAGCCGGGCCAGCACCGGGCCCCAGGCGCCGGTCCGCCCGAGCTCCACCGCCGCGAGCACCGCGCCGGCGAGCACCAGCGCCGCGCCCACGCCCCGGAGGACCCAGTGGCCCCGGGTGGAGACGGGAGCGGTGACGCCGAGCGCCTCGTCCATCAGCGCTTCTCGGGCTTGAGCAGCGGGAAGAGGATGACGTCGCGGATGGAGGGCGTGTCGGTGAAGAGCATCGCCAGGCGGTCCACCCCCAGGCCCTCACCGCCGGTGGGCGGCATGCCGTGCTCGAGGGCCCGGATGTAGTCCTCGTCGTAGTCCATCGTCTCGGTGGCCCCTCTCCGCTTGGCCTCCAGCTGGGCGTCGAAGCGCTCCTTCTGGTCCAGCGGATCGTTCAGCTCGCTGAACCCGTTGGCGATCTCCCGGCCGACGATGAACAGCTCGAAGCGGTCCGCGACGTCGGGCCGGGCGTCGTTCCGCCGGGCCAGGGGGCTGATCTCGGTCGGGAACCCGGTGACGAAGGTCGGCTGGACCAGCCGGGACTCGACCCCGTGCTCGAAGAGGACGGCCAGCATCGCCCCGGGACCGAGCGGGGCGAGGTGCCGGCGCTCGGGCTCGGGGAGCCTCGGGGAGATCTCGGCCCGGAGCCGGTCCGCGTCCTTCAAGTCCGCCTCGGACAGCGCGGGGAACGCCTGCCGGACGGCCTCGGCCATGGGGAGCCGGGGCCAGGGCGGGGTGAAGTCCAGCGTCTGGCCCTGGTAGGCGACCTTCGTCGACCCGGTCACCCGCTCCGCGGCCTGGGAGATCATCTCCTCGCTGAGGGACATCAGATCTTCATAGGTGGCGTAGGCCTGGTACCACTCCAGCATCGTGAACTCGGGGTTGTGCCGGGTGCTGATGCCCTCGTTCCGGAAGTTCCGGTTGATCTCGTAGACCCGCTCCAGGCCCCCGACCACCAGGCGCTTGAGGTACAGCTCGGGCGCGATGCGCAGGAAGAGCGGGATGTCGAGCGTGTTGTGGTGGGTGGTGAAGGGCCGGGCGGCGGCCCCGCTCACCAGCGGGTGCATCATCGGCGTCTCGACCTCGACGAAGCCGCGCCGGTCCAGGAACTCGCGGAGGAAGCGGACCAGCTGGGTCCGCCTCAGGAAGACCTCCTTCACCTCGGGGTTGGAGAGCAGGTCCAGGTAGCGCTGGCGGTAGCGGGTCTCCACGTCGGCCAGCCCGTGCCACTTCTCCGGCGGCGCCCGCAGCGCCTTGGTGAGCGGGAGGTACTCGGTGGCGGCGAGGGTGAGCTCCCCGGTCTTGCTCCGGAACAGGGTGCCCTTCACCCCGACGAAGTCGCCGAGGTCGGTGAGCTTGAAGCGCTCGAACTGGTCGCCGAGCGTGTCCTTCTTCACGTGCACTTGCAGCTCGCCGCTCCGGTCGCGCAGCTTGATGAAGGCCGCCTTGCCGAAGCTCCGCAGCGCCACCACCCGCCCGGCGATGGAATAGGCCGGCGGCGCGGCCTCGAGCTGCTCGGCCGTATCGGCCGCGTGGGTGCGGGTGATGTCGCCCGCCAGGTCCGTGGGGCGGTACCCGTTCCCGAAGGGGTTGCACCCCAGCGCCCGCCAGCGCTCGGCCTTCTCCAGGCGCTGCGCGTAGAGCTCGTGCTCCTTGGCCGATTCGGTCTCGTCGCTCACGGGAGGCCCTCTCCTACTCCGGAACGGCCCGGTTGGGGTTCTTCACGCCGAGCAGCTGGGCGGTGACGAAGGAATCCAGATCTCCGTCCAGCACCGCGTCCACGTTCCCGGTCTCCACCCCGGTCCGGAGGTCCTTCACCAGCCGGTAGGGGGCGAGCACGTAGCTGCGGATCTGCGAGCCGAAGGCGATGTCCTTCTTCTGGGACTCCGCCTCGTCGCGGGCCTGGTTCCGCTTCTGCAGCTCCAGGTCGTAGAGGCGCGAGCGGAGGATCTTCCAGGCCATGTCCCGGTTGGCGTGCTGGCTGCGCTCGTTCTGCATGGCCACCGTGATCCCGGTGGGCACGTGGGTGAGCCGGACCGCGGACGAGGTCTTGTTGACCTTCTGGCCCCCTGCCCCGCTGGCCCGGTACACGTCGACGCGCACGTCCTTCTCCGGGATGTCGATGACGATGTCGTCGTCCACCTCGGGGTAGACGGTCACCGAGGCGAAGGAGGTCTGGCGGCGGGCGTTGGCGTCGAAGGGGCTGATGCGAACCAGCCGGTGCACGCCGTTCTCCGCCTTCAGATACCCGTAGGCGTTCTCGCCGGTCACCTTGATGGAGACGTTCTTCAGGCCCGCCTCCTCGCCGGCCACGAAGTCGTTGATCTCCACCGTCCAGCCCTTCGACTCGGAATATCTGGAATACATCCTGAGCAGCATCGCCGCCCAGTCCATGGACTCGGTGCCACCGGCGCCGGCGTTGATCTCCATGTAGGCATTGGCGTGGTCGTTGTCGCCGGAGAGCATCCGCGCCAGCTCGAGCTTCTCCACCTCGCGCTCGACGGCATCGAGCGAGCCCTCGGCCTCGGCGCGCGCCGCCTCGTCACCGGCCTCCGCGGCCAGCTCGAGCAGCGTGCGCGCGTCGTCCAAGGCCCGGTCCACGCGCTCGAAGCCCTGCACCTGCGCCTCGAGGCCGGCCTTCTCCTTGAGGAGACCCTGCGCCCTGGCGTTGTCGCTCCAGAAGTCGGGCTGGGCGGCGTCGCGCTCGATCAGCGCGATCCGCGACCGCTTGCGGTCGAGGTCAAAGATGCCCCCGGAGCGCGTCCAGGCGCGCCTGCAGGAAGCCGATTCGTTCCGTCGCGTCGATGGGCATGGCGTGTCAGTCAGGGCCGAGCGCGGCGGAGGCGGACCAGGGCCACCAGCCCCGAGAGCCCGGCGAAGAGCGCGGCAAGGTACGCGGGAACGTCGCCGATGACAACGTACGGAGTGCGGCCCTCGAGGAGCGGCAGGGACGCCATCCGCCATTCGGGGCCGGTCAGCTCCGAGGCGGAGACCGCGAGCCGGTCGCTGGGGACGATCCCCACCTCGGTGGCGTCGAACACCCGGCCCACCGGGTCGATGAAGGCGCTCACCCCGGTGTTCGCCGCGCGGGCCACCGGCCGACCCGTCTCCACCGCGCGGGTCGCCACCATGTGCAGGAACTGGAACGGCGCGGAGGAAAAGCCGTACCAGGCGTCGTTGGTCATGTTGACCAGCACCTGGGCGCCGTTCCTGGCGTAGGCGCGAGAGATCTCCGGGAAGATGGCGTCGAAGCAGATCTCGATGCCCAGCCGGACCGGCGGCCGGTCGGGGCGGCGGAGCAGCGCGGGCGAGAGATCGGTCCCCGGGGCGAAGCTCGCCCCGACGATGTTCCCGATGGGGAGCACCTCGTCCAGGTCGAGCGGGATGTACTCGCCGAACGGGACCAGGTGGTTCTTCACGTAGTGGTGGGCGACCCCCAGCGTCGGCTCGAGCAGGAAGGCGGCGTTCTCGTTGCCCTTGCGGAGGTTCCTCGGGTCGAACACGTCCACCCCCACCAGGAGCCCGGCCCGGTAGCCACCGGGGCGGAGCCCGGCCTCGGTCAGCCTCGTCACGCCGGTGGGGAACGCGAGCGGGTAGCTGCCCTCCGGCCAGACGATGAGCTCGGCGCCGGCCGCGTCGGCGGCGTCGGTGGGCGGCAGGTAGCGGCCGAGGATGGTGGCGGCACGCGAGCCGCCCCGCCCCATCTTGAGCTTCTGGTCGATGTTGGCCTGCACCAACGCGGCCTTCAGCCGGGGCGCGGCCGCGGCCGCCCGGTCCATCGCCCGGACGTGGAACGCCCCGTAGAGGTGTCCGAGCACCAGCACCGCCCCGGCGAGGGCCAGCAGCGCCCGTGGCAGTGGCCGCTCGCGGAGCCGCCACCAGCGCCACCCCTCGTAGAGGGCGCCGTTCACCAGCGCCACCGCGAGCGCGACGCCGTACACGCCGCCCAGGCTGGCCAGCTGGTGGAACCAGAGGTTCCGGGTCTGGGTGTAGCCGAGGTTGCCCCAGGGGAAGCCCGAGCAGAAGTAGTTCCGCATCAGCTCGGTGGCCATCCACACCGGGCCGATGGTCCAGCCCATGCTCCAGCCGAGCCCGCGCTCGAGAAGCCGCACCAGGCCGGTGGCGATGGCCCAGTGCACCGCGCACCAGGCCACCAGCAGCTCGAGCGCGGGGATGCTGAGCCAGTTCGGCATCCCGCCGAACGTCACCATGGCCACGTTCACCCACCAGAACGCGCCGGTGAAGAACGCCATGCCGGCGAGCATCCCGGCGCCGAGCGCCCGCCACGGCGACAGCCGCCGGATGGCGAGGAGCATCGGGACCAGGCAGACGAAGGCCAGCGGCTCGAGCACGCCGGAGGCGAACAGCTCGCGCCGGGGCCCGACCGGGAACGCGATGGGAAACGCGGCGGCGCCGAGCAGGCCGGTGAGCACCAGCGCGCCCAGCCGCCACGGCACGAGGACCCGCTCTCGGCGGGGCGGCGAGGCCGGCAGCGGGCGGGGGGTCTCGAACGGGGGCGGAAGGGCGACGGCGGACATTCGTGCGGTGGTGCTCCTACCAGAACCCGCGGCGGCGCGGGTGTCGTCCCCAGAATCGAACGTCGGTCAGCGAGCGTGCACCATCCCCGCCCGGCCGAGCAGCCGGCTCTCCAGGGCGGCCATCCGCTCGGCGTCCCGGCGCCGGTGGTGGTCGTGGCCGAGCAGGTGAAGGAGCCCGTGGGCCAGGTACAGGTCGAGCTCCTGGGCGAGGGTGCGGCGATGGAGCCGCGCCTGCCGGCGGGCGGTGTCCAGGGAGAGGATGACGTCGCCTAGGTGGCGGGGGCCCAGAAGGCCCGGCGGCGGCGCGCCGGCGGGGAAGCTGAGGACGTCGGTCGGTCGGTTCTTCCGCCGCCAGCTCCGGTTGAGCGCCTGGATGCCCGGGTCGTCGGTGAGGAGGACCGAGAGCTCGACGTCCTCGAGCTCGAGGGTGTCCAGGAACCGGCCGGCGCTGCGACGGAGCTGCCGGAGGTGGGCCCCGGCGCCGGTGGGCCCGGCGGAGCGGACCTCCACCACGGGAGCGTTGCGGGTGCGACGCGACCGGCGGGCGTTCATCGGCGCCGATGGTAACCTCGACGGGCGTTCATCGCGGACACCTCACCGCCGGAGAATAAAGCCCGGTTCAGGGCACGCGCGGCTGACCCATCAGGTTCTGGGTTCCCTTGTCGCTCCAGGCCCCCGAGGTACCCCAGCGGCTCTCGGCGCGGCCCAGGGTCGCGACGGCAGCCCTGCCCCGGCCCGCCACCGTCAGCGCCGCTGGACGGTCCGGGTCTCCGGAGCGAGTGCCAGTCCCGGCGGGCGCGCACCGCCCAGCGCCCCGGGCGGGTACACCGGCCGCGAGTGGTAGATGCCCAGGAGCGTGTGCAGGAACGAGACGGAGATGGCGTTCAGGTCCCGCAGCGTGAGGTCGCACTCGTCGAGCTGTCCCTCGGTGAACACCGCGGTGATGATCCGCTGGACCAGCGCATGGAGCCGCTCGCTGGTGGGCTCCGGCATCGCCCGGCTCGCGGCCTCCACAGCGTCGGCCAGCATCACCAGCGCCGACTCGCGGAACTGCGGCCGGGGCCCGGTGTAACGGAACACCGAATCCTCCACCGCCCCCTCGGCCTCCTTGAGCGCCTTGTGGTGGAAGTAACCCACCAGCCGCGTGCCGTGGTGCTGGGCGATGACGTCCTGCACCGCTCGCGGGAGCTTGTAGCGCCGCGCCAGCTCCAGCCCGTCGGTCACGTGGCGCTTGATGATGACCGCGCTCATCCCCGGGGCGAGGCAGTCGTGGGGGTTCTCCCCCTTCTGGTTCTCGCCGAAGTAGAGCGGGTTCTTCCCCTTCCCGATGTCGTGGTAGTAGGCGCAGGTCCTGGCGAGCAGCGGGTTGCAGCCGGTCGCCTCCGCCGCCGCCTCGACCAGGCTCCCGACGATGATGCTGTGGTGGTAGGTGCCGGGGCTCTGGACGATGAGCTCCTTGAGCGCCGGGTGGTTCAGGTTGGCCAGCTCCAGCAGCTTGAGATCGCTCGCGTAGCCGAACCCGGCCTCGAGCAGCGGGGTCAGCGCCAGCGCCAGCGTGGGCACGATCAGCGCGGACCCCAGGCCCGCGAAGCAGGCCGCGAGCAGCGCGTCACGCGGAGGCCCCTTCCCCGCCGCGAGCGCGAAGGCCAGCACCACCCCGGCGTTCACCACCCCGACCCAGATCCCGCTCCGGAACAGGGCCGCGCGGTCGCGCGCCCGCGCCACCTGCGTCGCCGCCACCAGGCTCCCGAGCAGCCCGTAGACGGCGAAGAAGAGCGAGTTGCCGAGCATCACCCCCACCAGCACCGAGAGCACGAGCCCGAAGAACAGGGCCAGCTCCTGGTTCAGGAGCAGGCGGACCAGCATCGCGCCCGCCGCCACCGGGAGCAGCACCAGGAGCGCGTGCAACGGCAGCGCTGGCCAGCGGTCGTGGAGCGCCTCGGCCACCGCCGCCGCCAGCCGGAAGGCGCCGAGGAGCACCACCAGGAGCACGCCGAGCAGGAGCCCATCGCGCCGGGTGGGCCGGAACCTCCGGAAGGCCTTGCGGTGGAACGTCCAGATGCCCGCGAGCAGCAGCGCCACCAGGGCGGCGGTTCCCCCGCTCGCCTCGACCATGTCGAAGCGGTCGGTCTGGGCCCGCATCGCGTCGAGCATCCGGAGGTGGTCCGGGGTGACCAGCTCGCCGTCGCCGATGATCTTCTGGCCCTTCTTGATCTGGATGACCGCGTCCTTCACCGCCGCGCCGGCGATCGCCCTCCGCCGCTCGGTCTCGGCGATGTTCGCGGTGAGGTTGGGCCGGAGCGCGCGCTTGGCGATGCGCAGCACCGCCCGGCGGAGCAGCGCCGGGGCGTCGGGCAGGAGGTTGCCCGGCAGCGTCGCCCAGCGGTCCATCTCCGCCCGGGCCTCGCGGACGTCGAGCACCGCGGGCGGCACGACCGCGCTCGGATGCTCCGGGCCGTCGTTGAGGTCGCGGATGGTCAGGGAGCTCCCGGCCGGTCCGAGGTCCTCGCGTGCACCCACCACCGGCGCCAGGAAGCCCCGGGAGACGACCGCGAGCACCGCGTGCTCGACCTCGGGCGGCGCGCGCGAGTCCGCCAGCGCCTTCCAGTCCTCGTCGTCGACCTCGAACAGCCGCTGCTCGAACGCCTGCCGCGCCTGGGCGAGGACCGAGCCGTCCACCGGCTCCGCCTTGCGCCTTGCCGGGGCGGCCCGCCCGGGCGGATCCGGACGGCCGAGCGCGGCCCGGAAGGCCCCGAAAGCGTCCCGCACCGCCGCGTGGACCTCGGGCACCACGGCGGGGTTGAAGTCAAACACCGGACGGACGCCGGCCCGGGCCTCCTGGCGGCGCCGGTCGGTCAGCGCCGCGTCCGGCAGGTCGTAGTCACGGGTGGCCTTGAAACCCGCCGCCGAGGGGCTCTCGAATGGCCGCCCGACGTCCTCCGGGCGCAGCTGGGGCAGCGTCTGCACCGCAAACCCGGGGGCGACGAGGAGCCCGGCCAGCACCGACACCACGCCGAGCAGGGTCAGCGCAGGAAGGGCGCGCCGGAGGCGCTCGCGCCACGGGCTCTTCGCATCGTCGTCCAAGAGCCGGGGACCCTAGGGTCGAGGAGCGAACCCGGACAAGGCGAGAGGCGTGGGGCGAGCAGCCGGCGGTGTCCCGTCCCCGGGCAGCGGCGGTGTCTTCCCGGGTGGGCGGTCAGGTCCGGCCGGCGGAGCCCGCCCCCCAGGGCCTCACTCGGCCCTGAGCGCTTCCTGCGGGTCCACCCGGGTCGCGCGGTCCGCGGGGAGGATCGCCGCGGCCAGCGTGACCAGCGAGAGCATCGCCGCCGCCGCGAGCGCGGTGGGCGGGTCGGACGGGGCGACGCCGTAGAGGAGACGCTCCAGCGAGCGTCCGAGGAGCAGCGCGCCTCCGAGCCCGGCCACGATGCCGATGCCCGCCAGGGCCAGCGCCCGACGGAGCACCCACCACCGCACCGAGCGGGCCGAGGCCCCGATGGCCATCCGGATGCCGATCTCCCGCGTGCGCTGGGCGACGCTGAAGGCCAGTACCCCGTACACGCCGGCCGCGGCCAGCACCACCGCCAGCCCGGCGAAGAGGCCGAGGAGCACGCCCGCCGCGCGCGGCGCCGACACCGAGTCCGAGACCCGGTCCTCCAGCGTCCTCACGTCGAACAGCGACAGGCCGGGGTCCACCGCCGCGAGCTCCCGGCGGGCCGCGCTCGCCAGCGGGGCCAGGGCGTCGCGGCTCCGGAGCACGAAGCTCACTCGGTCCGACGAGGGCTCCTGGTCGAAGGGAAGGTACATCTCGGCCCGGGGCCGGCTGGCGAGCCCGTCGTGATGAACGTCGCCCACCACGCCCACGATGCGCCGCCAGGGCTCGTGGTTGTCGGCGTCGTCGCCCCCCGGACGGATGCGGGCTCCGATGGGAGACCGGTCCGGGAAGAACCTCCTCACCGCTTCGACGTTCACCAGCGCCACCGGTTCGGCGCCGGACCGGTCGGTGTCCTCGAGCGACCGCCCCTCCTTGAGGGGAATGCCCATCGCCTCGACGTACCCGCTGGAGGCCAGCCGGTACTCGATGCCGGGCACCTCGTCCTTTCCGAAGGGGTGGCCCTGGATGGAGAAGTTGCCGTTCATGTTGCTGCCGCTCAGCGGGAGGTCGTTCACTGCCCCGGCGTAGGTGACGCCCGGGAGCGCGCGGAGCCGCGTCTGCAGCGACGAGACCATCGCCGCACGGGCGGCGTCGTCCTTGTAGCGCTCGTCCGGCAGCTGCACCCGGAAGGCGGTCGCCTGCTCCGGGCGGAAGCCGGGGTCCTGCCGGAGCATCCGCTGCACGCTCTGGAGCACCAGCGCCGCGCCGAGCAGCGGGGCGAGCGCGAGCGCCACCTCGAAGACCACCAGCGCGGACTGGAGCCAGCCGGTCCGGTGTCCCAGCGCGGTTCGCATCTCCCCACGCACGGCGGCGAGGTCTCCGCGGGCGAGCAGGAGCGAGGGCAGCACGCCGAAGAGCGCGGTGGTGAGGATGCAGAGCCCGGCGGAGAAGAGCAGGACCCTGAGGTCAAGCCCCACGCCCTGCGCCAGCGCGGGAGCGCGGATCGGGAGCGCGCCCCGGAGCACCGAGGAGCCGGCCCAGCCCACCAGGAGACCCAGCGCCGTCCCCACGACGGAGAGCACACCGGCCTCCACCAGGAGCGCGCGCGCCACCTGCCAGCGATCGGCGCCCAGCGCCATTCGCACCGCGACCTCCCGCCGCCGGGCGGCCCCGCGCGCGAGCAGGAGGTTCGCCAGGTTCACGCAGGCGATCAGCAGGACCAGGCCCACCACCGCCCCCAGGGCCCCGAGCGAGCTCCGGGCCTCCCCGAGCAGCTCGTCGCTCCACTGGACGACCTTCACCCCGTGCGCACCGGTGTCCGGGTTCTCCCGGGCGAGGTCCTGGGCGATCGCCGAGAGCTCCTTCTGCGCCGAGGCCACCGTCGCCCCTGGCGCGAGCCGCGCGATGGCGACGAGGAAGTGCTGGCCCCGTGGCGAGCTCGCCGGGTCGATCTGGAGCGGCACCCAGACGTCCGAGTCACCGAGCCAGTGAGGCTGCTCGCGCACCACGCCGAGGACCAGATGGTCGCGCCCGTCGAGGCGGATGGTGCGCCCCACCACCTCCGGTCGCCCGGCGAAGTGGCGGCGCCAGAAGCGCTCGCCGAGCAGCGCGACCGCGGGGCCTCCGGCGCGGTCCTCGTCGTCGACGAACTCGCGACCGAGCAGCGGCGGCAGCCCGAGCACGCGGAAGGCGCCCGCGTTGATGCGCTGGGCGGACACCCGCATCGGCTCGCCGTCCCCGGACAGGCTCCTGTTGGTCTGGGTGAACAGCGCGATGCCCGACAGGGTTCGTGCGCGGGCGGCCCAGTCGCGGGCATCGGGGACGGACACCGAGGCGCGAGGGAACTCCTGCTGGACGTCGTAGAGCCGCACCAGCTGCTCGGGGGCCCGGTACGCGAGCGGACGCAGCAGCACCGCGTTGACCAGGGTGAAGACGGCGGTGGTGGCCCCGGTGGCGAGCGCGAGGGTGAGGACCGCAGTGGCGGTGAAGCCCCGGTCCTTCGCCAGGCGCCGGACCGCCACCCGCACGTCCTTTCCCATCCCGGCCAGGGGGCGTGGACTCGACGAGGAGCCGGGGGAGGAGCGGGTCATGCCGGGCCGTGCTCAGCGAACGGCGTGCCATCCGCCTTCCCGCGACGGAACGCCGGGGGCACGGGGGCACACCTTGCCGGGACGCCGGCCCCGACGGTCAGGCGCGGGACCCGCCATCCCATTTCCGGACACACCCAGGAACGGACGGGGGCCTCGGGCGGCTCGGGTCAGGGAGGGACCGAGGCAGGGCCGGGAGAGGGCCGGGAGTGTCAGACACCTCGGACCGGCGCGGGAGGCGTCCGCGGATCAGCTCGGCTCGGGCTCCGGCGAGGGCGCGGGGGTGGCGCCCTCGGTGCGGGCTGTCTCCGCCTTCGCCTCGGCGTCCGCCCGGTCGTAGGCGCGGATGACCTCCTGCACCAGCGGATGGCGAACCACGTCCACCTCGCTGAAGGTGCAGAAGGCGATGCCCTCCACGCCCTCCAGGATGCGCCGGGCGTGCGAGAGCCCCGACGGGCGGCCCTGCGGCAGGTCCACCTGGGTCACGTCGCCGGTCACCACCGCCTTGCTGTGGAAGCCGAGCCGGGTGAGGAACATCTTCATCTGCTCGACGGTGGTGTTCTGCGCCTCGTCGAGGATGACGAACGCGTCGTTCAGCGTCCGCCCGCGCATGAAGGCCAGCGGCGCAACCTCCACCGTCCCCTGCTCCACCAGCTGGGCGGCGCGGTCCGCGTCCATCATGTCGTGGAGCGCGTCGTAGAGCGGCCGGAGGTAAGGGTTCACCTTCTCCGCCAGGTCCCCCGGGAGGAAGCCCAGCTTCTCGCCGGCCTCGACCGCCGGCCGGGCGAGGACGATGCGCTTCACGCTGCGGGCCTGCAGCTCCGCGACCGCCATGGCCATCGCCAGGTACGTCTTCCCGGTCCCGGCGGGGCCGATACCGAACACGATGTCATGGCGGCGGATGGCGTCGACGTAGCGCTTCTGCCCGAGACTCTTCGGGGCGACGTGGCGGCCCCCGCGCGAGAGCACCGGCCCGAGGACGAGCGTGTCGAGCCCGTGCTCCCCTGAGCCGCCCCGCCCGAGCATCTTCAAGCCCTGCTCCACGTCCTCGCGGCCCACCGGCTGGCCGGCGCGAAGGATGGTCTCCAGCTGCTCCACCAGGCGCACCGCGGAGGCCACGGCGTCCGCCGGCCCGGACAGGTGCAGCTCGGTGCCGCGCTGGCCGACCCGCACCCCCAGCCGGCGCTCGATGGCCCTGAGGTTCTCGGCGTGGTTGCCGGACACGCCGAGGGCGACGTCGTTGTCCCGGAGGTCCACCCGGGCGGTGGTCACGAGCGAGGTGTCACGGGGCGAAGCGGTGGGCAACGGTTCCTTTCGGGTGCGCCCAGGGGGCGGGCGCGGGCAGCAGTCTCGAAGGCTAGCGCAAGGGCGGCAGGAGGATGAACTCCTGCGGTCCCAGGCGGCGGTAGTAGTAACGCTCCACCCAGGGGAAGCGCACGTCGCTGGAGGACAGGAGCCCCTGCTCCACCAGCGCCTCCAGGGACCCCGGGACCTCTCCTCGCTCGAGCCGGTACACCGCCAGCGCCCCCTCGATGCGGCTGACCTGGGCCCGGGTGATCTGCTGCCGGAGCACCCCCTCGGCGAAGCCCGCGCCGGTGCTGGAGCGGACCGCCCAGGGATTCAGCTGCGTCCCCAGCAGGACGCCCACGATGCCCGCCAGCACCACCATGCTCACCGCCAGGCGCCCGAGCGCCCCGCGCACCTTGTCGACGAGGCCGATGTCGTCCTCGGGCAGGTCCGGCTCGCCCACCGGCATCAGCGCCGTCAGGTGGCCGAGGTTGGCCAGGTTGCAGAGCGCCTTGCAGGTCTCGAACTCGCCGAGGCACGACAGGTCGATGAGCTTGCGGACGTCGCGGTACCCGTTCACCAGGGCGAATACCCGGCGCTCCGACGGTCCGATGGACGCGAACTCTCCCGAGGGGTCGGAGGCCGAGGGCTCGGGCGCGAGGGACTTGCCCGGGGCGAAGACCAGGTCGTAGCGAGGGATCCGCTTCCGGATCACCGGCCACTCGTCCACCATCCGGAAGCCTTCCATCAGCACCGACTCGGCGCGCACCGGATCCAGGTCGTGCGTGTCGTGGTGGACGGGGCCCTGCTGGAACTCGTAGGTGCCGGTCTTCCAGGTGAAGAGGCGGTAGAGCGTCTCGTTGAACTGCAGCTGCGCCATCCGCCGGTACTGGTCCTTGGTGAGGACGCCCTGGGAGATGAGGCAGTCGCCGAGCCGCTGGAGCGAGCGCTTCTGCGTCTCGAGCGCCAGCTCCAGCTGGGATTCGGTGATCAGCTCGGCCCGGACCAGCATGTGGCCGAAGAGATCCCGCTTCTTCTTCGTGGCGCTCTCGGCGGAGACGATGGCCCCGTCGACGAAGCCGACCTTCACCTCCTGGTCCTTGGACCGCAGATGCAGCACGCCGGTCTTCTGCTGCTGGGCGATGAGCTGGAGGATGTCGGCGATGCCGAAGTCCTTGAGCGTGCCGGCCAGCGCCATGGGCTAGCTCCTCTCCCGCGCCAGGTGACGGAGCGAGGCGCCCCAGGTGACGGCGAGCAGGACCAGGGCCAGCGCCAGCCACCCCGCGGCGCCCAGCGACAGTCCCGGCGTCCGGAGGAGCCCCTCGCGGTTGACGGCCACGGTGATGCCGAAGGCGAAGACGAAGGCGTGCAGCGCCCCCCGGACGGGCAGCCCGGTGAAGAGGTGGCCGGCGCCCGACCAGAGCAGGCCCAGCGCATACGCCTGCCGGCTCACCCACGTCTGGTGGTGGCGGACCTCCATCTCCTTGTTCACCCGCGCCATGGGCGCCACCTTCCCGCGACGGGTGTAGACGTTGACGCACTGGTGACAGAGCTGGCTGTCCTCCACCAGCTCCGGGTCGCAGCGGCGGCATACCGCCCGGCCGCACTTCACGCACCCCCGGCTGACCCCTCGCCCGCCCCTCACGAACCCGAGGCCGGCGAGCACCGCCACGCCGGCCAGCGGCACCAGCACCGCGGCGCCCGGGTCGAGGTTTCCCACCAGGGTCTGGGCGAGCTGCGCGGTGACGCGGGCTCGCCGCTCGGGCCCGTCGGTCACCGGCGCCTCGCTGCGCGAGAGCGGGGGGGTGAGGAGGATGAGGTTCATCGCCGGGCGGCTGTCCGGGGGCTCGGCGCGGGTCATCAACCTCTCGTCGAGCCGCTGCGCGGCTGCGGCGGCGTTCTGCGCCCGGTCGAGCTCGGGCCCGACCGCGTCGTCGGACAAGGTGCGCGCGCGCCGGCGGTACACCCGCGAGACGTTCCACAGCGGCTCAGGCAGCGTGGGGTCCGCCTCGCTCGCCTTGGTGTACGCGGCGATGGCCTCGGGCCACCGGGTCTCGGCGAAGGCCACGTTGCCGAGCAGCGTCTGCGTCCGGGCGTCCCCGGGCCGGAGGCTCAGCGCCTTCTCCGCCTGGGCCCGCGCAGGCCCGAGCTTGCCGCGCCGGAGCTCCCAGCGCGCCAGGGCGTACACCTCCGGGAAGGTGGCCCGGGCCGCCTCGAGCCGCGCCTGCACGTCGGCCGCGGCCTCCGAGGCCTCCAGCCCTCCCCGCTCGAGCTGCAGCACGTCCTCGGCCGGCGTGCCGGCGAAGGTGGTGGCCTGCGCCAGCGCCCCGGCGAGCGGCGGGACCAGGCAGGCGCCGCCGAGCAGCACGGCGAGGAGCCACCGCTCCTTCGGGTCGAGGTAGAGCGTCACCGCCGCGAGGAGCACCAGCGACGGGAAGAGCAGGCCCATCCGGAACGCCCACGGAAGCAGCAACACCAGGATCAGCAGCACGCCCGCCTGCCACCGGGCCACGCCCCTGGGGAAGAGGTGGTGGACGTCGTGCACCAGCGAGGGGACGGTGCGGAGGAAGAGGACCACCAGCGCGGCCAGGGCCGTGGCGAGCCAGGCGACGAGCACCATCGCGCCGAGGTCACCGAGGAGGCCGCGGCTCCAGCGCGGATCGGCGAGCGCGGCGCGGCCGGCGCTCCGGGCGTCGGCCCAGAGCCGGCGGAGGTCGAAGGGGTCGTTGCCCAGGTGGGCGCGGAAGAGTCCCCAGTGCGCGTCGGGCAGGTCGGGCGAGAGGGCCACGGCGGACTGGGCGAGCTCCACCGCGCCGGCGCCGTCGCGGCCGGCCGAGCGGACCTTCGTGCCCCGGAGCAGGGCGAGGCTGACCGACTCGAGATCGCCGATGGCCAGCGTCTCGCGCAGCTCCGCCAGGCGCTCGCGCGCGGCGCGGGAGGCCTTCGGGTCGCGGAGCCGCTCCGCCTCCTTCCAGGCGTTGAAGGCCTGGAGGATGGTCTCGTCGCCCTCGGTCGGGACGAGGAGCGGCGGCGGCGGGGTGCGGTCCCGGGCCGACGCCGCCGGAGCGGCGTCCGGCGCAGGCGCCGGCACGGGGGCTGGCGCAGGCGCGCGCACCGGGCGGTGCCCCGGGCGGGCGGGCGCGCGGGCTGGCTCCTGGGCCTGCGCGTCGGCGCCCTCCCCGTCCTGCGCCGGGGCCTTCACCGGCTGGGGCGGGGGGGCTCGCGGCGGGTCCGGGCCGGGCGCGGCGCGGGGTTGTCCGGCGCGAGCTCCTCCACCGGGCGGGGCGGCTCGAGCTGCGCCGCTCCGGGGACCGAGGCCAGGAGCACGAGGGTGGCGAGGAGCGCGGGAGCCGCGCGGAGAGAGAGCATCGGCAAGCGGGTGCCTCCATGATAGGCGAGCGCCGCCGGGCCCTCACAATCCGGGTCAATCATGGGGGTCGGGTCGAGGAGGACATGGGACGCTCGGGAGAGGCCATGGAGCGCCTGGAGGGAATCATGCGCACCCTGCGGGCCGAGGGCGGCTGCCCCTGGGACCGCGCGCAGGACATCCGGACCCTCCGTCCCTACCTCGTGGAGGAGACCTACGAGGTCCTGGACGAGATGGACCGCGTGGGCGAGGGCGGCCCCTGGCGGGCGCTGTGCGAGGAGCTGGGCGATCTCCTGTTCCAGATCGTCTTCCACGCCCAGCTCGCCCGCGAGCTGGGCGAGTTCTCGCTGGCCGAGGTGGCGACGGCCATCTCCGACAAGATCGTCTCCCGCCATCCGCACGTCTTCGAGGGCAAGACGGTGGGCGGCGCCGAGGAGGTTCTCCAGAACTGGGCCCGCCTCAAGGCCGAGGAGCGGCGGCGGAAGCACGGACGCGAGGGCTCGGTGCTGGACGGCGTCCCCTCGGCGGCCCCGGCCCTGCTCCGGGCCGAGCGGCTCACCGAGAAGGCCTCGCGCATCGGCTTCGACTGGCCGGACCTGGACGGCGTGCGGGCCAAGCTCACCGAGGAGCTGGAGGAGCTGGACGGAGCGCTCGCCTCGAAGGACGCCCGGGCCATCGAGCACGAGCTGGGTGACGTGCTGTTCAGCCTCGCCAACCTCGCCCGCTTCACCGCGACCCCCGCCGAGGACGCGCTCCGGGCGGCCAACGCGCGGTTCACCCGCCGGTTCCACGCCGTCGAGGACGGTCTCCGGGCCCGCGGCGTCCCGTTCGGGACCGCGACGCTCGCCGAGATGGACGCGCTCTGGCAGGAGGCGAAGGCGGGCGAGGCCGCGGTTCCGCCGCCCGCGTCGCCGCTGCGGGCTGCGGTGGCCCGGATCGAGCTCGGCGTGCCGGAGCCGGCGCGAGCCCACGCTTTCTGGAACCGAGTGGCGCCAGCGCTGGGCTGGACGGTTGAGGTCGACGGGGGCACGTGGTCCGTGGAGACGCCGGGGCTGTCCTTTTCCTACTCCGCCGGTGTGGCTGCGCCGGTCACCCTCGCCGTCGATGCGCCCGGCGGCGCGACCGAGGTGACCGCGCGCGTGCGCGAGGCCGGAGGCGTGGTGCTCTCCGAGCAGCCGCTGGTCTTCGAGGACCCGGTGGGCACATGTATTCAGGTGCGACGCTGAGCGCGGGTGCGCGCATCTGAGTTCCCACAGGAGTTGTGTGGAATCTGGGGAGAACGCTGTGGACCGTGACAAACGCGAGACGAGCGGAAGGCAACCGGCCGGGCGTGCAGAAGGTTTCAGCGCCGCACACCTCCGAGTCGGCACGCGGCGTTAGCCGGCCGAGAAGGCCCACTTCTCCACAAGAGCCCTGGTCCGCCGCCGGGGACCCTGGTTTCCCGGGCACCGACGGTCCCGGGGGTGGGGTCTCTCTTGACGACCGGCGGTCCCACCTATAGGGAGGGCCGCCCGTGGCAAACACCAAGTCAGCGCAGAAGCGAAACCGGCAGGCGGAGAAGCGCCGTGCCCGGAACCAGGCCGTCCGGACGCAGGTCAAGTCGGCGGTGAAGAAGGCCCGCGAGGCGCTGGCCTCGAAGGACCCCGCCAGGTTCCAGGAGGCCCTCCGCGCCGCGGCCCGGACGCTGGACAAGGCCGCCAGCAAGGGCGTGCTGCACAAGAAGAACGCAAGCCGCCGCATTGCCCGGCTGGCCGCCGCGGCCCGCACCGCCCGCGCCTGATCCGCGCGGCGCTCCGTGCGCCGCTCCGCAGGCGTCCCCGTGTCGCCCCTACCCCGTCGAGAGCCGCGTGACCGCGTCGGCGGCGAGCGCGCTCGCCAGCCTGCGGATCGCGGCCTGACGGTTGGCCTCCGTCGTCAGCACGTCCGCCCGCAGCGCCGGAAGGTAGTCCTCGGTCCCGGAGACGTCGGTGGAGGCGAGCAGCGTCCCATCCCGGAACAGGCGGACGCGGAGCGTGGCCGAGACCCGGTAGGTGAGCGCGCCCGAGGTGCCCGGGGCGAGCTGCGCCACGCCGGCCCCCACCGCGAGGAGCTCGCCCTCGAGACGGCCCTCGCTGCCCTCGCCACCCAGGCGCCCCCCCCGCGCGAGCTGCTCGCGCAGCGCCTCGGTGAAGACGCCCTCGAGCCCGGGCTCGGTGGTGCGGTTGACGACGACCGGGGCGAAGACGTGGCGGATGCCCTGCGGGAAGCCCGGGCCCGCCGCGGTGAAGCCGTAGCCACAGCCGAGCGTCGCGACGCACGCCGCGGCGGCGAGCGCGCGCCTCATCCGACGACGAAGTTGATGAGCCGCCTGGGGACGAAGACCACCTTGCGGAGCGCCTTGCCGGCCAGCGCCGCGCGGACCTTCTCCTCGCTCTCGGCCAGGGCCCGGACCTCGCTCTCCCCGGCGTCGGCGGCGACGCGGATCTCCCCGCGGAGCTTCCCGTTCACCTGGACGGCGTAGGGGAGCACGTCGTCGACCACCAGCGCGGGGTCGAACCCGGGCCAGCCGAGCGTGACGGTGGAAGCCTTCGCCCCGTACGCCTCGGCGACGGCATCGGCGAGGTGCGGGGCGAACGGGGTGAGCACCCGGCTGACGAGCCGGATGGCCTCGCCCATCGCCGCCGCCTCGGCCGGCGTCTCCGGCCGGCCGGCGTCGTAGAGCGCGTTGACGCACTCCATGACGAAGGCGATGCCGGTGTTGAAGGAGAGCCGGTCGATGGCCTCCCCCACCCGCTTCACGCACTTGTGCGCGGCGCGGCGGACGTCGAGCGCCTTGCCCTCGAACGGCCCCTCGTGCGCCGCCGTCGCGGCGACCTCCTGGTGCGCCGCGGCCAGCGCCCACACCCGCTTGAGGAAGCGGGCCTGCCCTTCCATCTGCTCGTCGCTCCAGTCGAAGTCCCGCTCCGCCGGTCCGGCGAAGAGCACGTACATCCGGACGGTGTCGGCGCCGTACCGGTCCACGATGGTCGAGGGCGCCACCACGTTGCCCCAGCGCTTGGACATCTTCCGCCCGTCCGGGCCGTTGACGATGCCCTGGGTGACGAGCCGGGTGACGGGCTCGTCGGTCGGGACCAGGCCGAGGATCTTCATCCACCGGCTCCAGAACCGGAAGTAGAGCAGGTGCATCACGCCGTGCTCGGGGCCGCCGACGTAGATGTCCACCGGGAGCCAGCGCTTCGCCAGCGCGGCGTCGAACGGCGCCCGGTCGAAGTGCGGCGAGAGGTAGCGCGCGTAGTACCAGCAGGAGTCGACGAAGGCGTCCATCGTCTCCACCTCGCGCCGGGCGGGGCCGCCGCACCTCGGGCAGGTCGTCTCGACGAAGGACTTCACCTTGGCCAGCGGCGGCTCGCCCTTGCCGGTGAGGACCGCCTGGGTGTCGATGTCCGGGAGCCGGACCGGGAGCTGGTCGTCCGGAAGGGGGATGCCCTTCCGCTCGGGGTCGCACCGCTCGCAGTAGACGATGGGGATGGGCGTGCCCCAGTAGCGCTGGCGGCTGAAGCCCCAGTCCTTCTGTCGGTAGGTGACGGTCGGCTTGCCGAGCCCGCGCTGCTCCAGCACCTGGCCCATCCGCCGGCGCGCCTCGTCCGAGGCGAGCCCGGAGTACTCGCCGGAGTCGACGAGGACGCCGTCGTCGTTGAAGGACTCGGTCCAGGCCTCGACCGGGCCGAGGTCGCGGCCGTCCGCCGGGCGGACCACCGGCCTGACGGGCAGCCCGTAGGTCCGGGCGAAGGCGAAGTCCCGGCTGTCGTGCGCCGGGACGGCCATCAGCGCGCCGGTGCCGTAGTCGCTGAGGACGAAGTTGGCGAGCCAGATGGGCACCGGCTTTCCGGTGAAGGGGTTGGTGGCGAAGGCCCCGGTGAAGACGCCCTCCTTCGGCGCCCCCTCGGCGGTGCGCTCGATCTTCCCCATCGCCGCCATCCGGGAGGCGAACGCCTCCACCTCCGCCCTGTGGCCGGGCGTGGTGAGGCTCGGGACCATCGGGTGGTCCGGGGCCAGCACCAGGACGGTGGCGCCGTACACGGTGTCGATGCGGGTGGTGAA
This sequence comes from uncultured delta proteobacterium, assembly GCA_963776345.1. Classification (GTDB taxonomy): domain Bacteria; phylum Myxococcota; class Myxococcia; order Myxococcales; family Myxococcaceae; genus RPRB01. Next base: position 541,255 of record CAVZMH010000015.1, read on the forward strand.
GACGCGGATCGCCCGTCCGTCGGCGGTCTTGAAGTCGGCCTCGGCGCCCTCGCTCTTGCCGATCCAGTTCCGCTGGACGGAGGTGATGCGCTCCGGCCATGCGGTGAGCCCGTCGAGCGCCTGGAGGAGGTCCTCGCTGTTGCGGGTGATGCGGAAGGCCCACTCGGGCATCTGCCGGTCGACGACCGGCGAGTCGCACCGCTCGCAGCGGCCCTCCTTCACCTGCTCGTTGGCGATGACTGTGAGGCAGCCGGTGCACCAGTTCACCTTGGAGAACCGGCGGTACACCATGTCCCGCTCCCAGAGCCGGAGGAAGAACCACTGGTTCCACCGGTAGTACTCGGGATCGCTGGTGTTGACCTCACGGCTCCAGTCGTAGGCGAAGCCGAGCGACCTCATGGCCGAGCGGAAGCGGTCGATGTTCTCGCGGGTGCGGACGGCGGGGTGGACCCCGTCCTTGATGGCCGCGTTCTCGGCCGGGAGCCCGAAGGCGTCCCATCCCATCGGGTGCAGCACGTCGAAGCCGCGCATCCGGTAGTAGCGCGCGTAGACGTCGCCGATCAGGTAGTTGCGGACGTGCCCCATGTGCATGGAGCCGCTGGGGTACGGCAGCATCTCCAGCACGTACTTCTTCGGCGCGTCGGGGCGGGCGTCGGCCCGGAACAGGCCGGCCTCCTCCCAGCGCGACTGCCAGATGGGCTCCAGGGACTTCGGGTCGTACCGCTCGCTGAGCTTCATGGGGTGGTCGGACGGTCCTACCTGCCTGGGGGGGCGATGGTAAAGAGCGCTCCCATGGGACTCCCCGTCGTCACCATCAGCGGCATCGCGGCTCACGAGAACCAGGAGGTCGAGCTCCGGGGCTGGCTCTACAACAAGCGGAGCAGCGGCAAGCTCCACTTCCTCCAGGTCCGAGATGGCACCGGGGTCATCCAGGCAGTCATCTTCAAGAACGACGTGCCGCCGGAGCAGTTCACCCGTGCGGACCACCTGGGCCAGGAGACGGCGATCATCGTCCGGGGGCTGGTGAAGAAGGACGCCCGGAGCCCCATCGGCTACGAGCTCTCGGTGAAGGACCTCGAGATCGTCTCCGAGGCCAAGGATTACCCCATCACCCCCAAGGAGCACGGGGTGGCGTACCTGATGGAGCACCGCCACCTGTGGCTCCGCTCCGCGCGGCAGAACGTCATCCTCCGGGTGCGGGCCACGGTGGAGAAGGCCATCCGCGACTACTTCGACGAGAACGGCTTCACCCTGGTGGACGCGCCGATCTTCACCCCGGCCGCCTGCGAGGGGACGAGCACGCTCTTCACCGTCCCCTACTTCGACCTGGGGAACGCGTACCTCACCCAGTCGGGCCAGCTGTACATGGAGGCCGCGGCCGCGGCGCTGGGGAAGGTCTACTGCTTCGGCCCCACCTTCCGGGCGGAGAAGAGCAAGACCCGGCGCCACCTGACTGAGTTCTGGATGGTGGAGCCCGAGGTCGCCTACATGACCCTGGCGGAGGACATGGTCCTCGCCGAGGGCCTGGTCTCGTTCATCGTCGGTCGGGTGATGGAGAAGCACGAGAAGGAGCTGGTCTCGGTGCTGGAGCGGGACGTGTCGAAGCTCAAGGGCGTCCAGGCGCCCTTCCCGCGCATCACCTACGCCGAGGCCATCGAGCGGCTGAAGGCGGCCGGACACCCCGCGAAGTGGGGCGACGACTTCGGCGGCGACGAGGAGACGGTGCTGGCCAGCCAGTTCGACCGGCCGGTCATCGTCCACCGCTACCCGGTGGAGCTGAAGGCGTTCTACTTCAAGCGGGACGCGTCGGACCCGCGGGTGGCGCTGGGCATGGACGTGCTCGCGCCCGAGGGCTACGGGGAGATCATCGGCGGCGGCCAGCGCGAGGACGACCTCGAGACGCTGGAGAAGCGCATCGCCGAGGCGCACCTGCCGCGCGAGGCGTTCGGATGGTACCTGGACCTCCGGAAGTACGGGACGGTGCCCCACGCCGGCTTCGGGCTCGGCGTGGAGCGGACGGTGGCCTGGGTCTGCGGGCTCCACCACGTCCGGGAGACGATCCCCTTCGCCCGGATGATGGAGCGGATCACCCCGTAGGTCTCGCTCAGGGCGAGGTGTAGTGCCCGGTGACCGGCACGCGCTCGTCGTTCGCGCGGCCGGCACACTGCGTCGCCTGACCCTTCAGCTGACCGCCGTTCGCCTGGACGTCGAGCACGGCGCACCCGAACGCCAGCGAGCCCTTCTTCTCGCTCTCCAGCGTCAGCGCCTGCCGCTCTTTGCTGATGCTGTCGATCTCCGGCTGTAGCGGCTTCATGCACGCGCTCATCTGGCTCTGAGGGCCCTTGGTGCAGGCAGTCATCTTGGCCATCACCGCGTTGAACCTGGCGTCGAGGGCCTTCCACTCCTTGGACTGCATCAGGGCCATCATCCCCTGGCTCTGGGCCATCGCCTCCTGCTGGCTGGTCTGCCTGTTGAGGGACAGAGAGTGGCTCCCGCGCCGGACCTGGTAGGTGTACGTGCCCAGGACCTTCCCCCCGCGGCGCCACTCGCCGGTGGCGGTCGTCTCCTCCTTCCCGCAGGGGAAGGTCACCTTGAGGATCATCGTGTCGCCCGCGACCTCGAAGGTGAAGGTGTGCTCGCAGCCGATCTCCAGGCCGGGCAGGGTGACCTGGATCGTCGACACCGCGGAGATGGCGGAGACGCCGAGGAGCTCCGGCGGTGCATCCGGCTTGGCCTTCACCGTCGCCTCCCAACCGGCGGCGGTCTGCTTCTCCTCCACGATCTCCACGTCGTTGCTCTGGACGACCACCAGGCTGCCCTGGGGGAGCTTTCCCTTGACCTCGAACCTGCCCGTCTTGCCCGGGCAGAGCGCGACGCACCGGGCGGCGGCGCCGCCACCGGAGCCGATCCCGGAGAAGGTGACCTCCGGGGTCGGGTACTTTGCCTTGAGCGCCTTCGAATCCAGCCCGAGCTGTTTTCGCTCGGCCGAGGCCTTCGCGTAGAACTCGGACTGGCGCTTCTGCCAGTCACCGCCGGTCGCGGGGGCGGCCAGCACCAACAGCACGACGAGCCGATTCATGGGACCCCTCCCTGGGGCGCCGAGTCTCGCGGAGAACCCCGTGGACCGTCCACGAGATCGGCTGGGGACAGGCCCGCTGCCGCACCGCACAGGACCGCGAGGAGGACGAGGTCCGCCGGCCGGGCGAGGGGGAAGTCGACCGTGGCCCGGGCAGCCAGCGAGGCGAGACCTGCCGCCACGCCCACCCCCTCCAGCGTGCGGCTCCGGAGCGCGGCGAGGAAGGCCGTCACGAAGAGCGCCACCAGGCCGAGCAGCCCTGCCACGCCGGACTCGAGGAGCCGCTCCAGCCAGTCGTCGTGGACGTGGTCCTGGAGGCCAGCGAACCGCGACTCGGGATGCGCAGCGACGCAGGCGGGGTCGGTCGCGCAGCGCGCCCGCCACCGCTCGAGCTCCCAGCCCGGCCAGAGGAGCGCCACCGCCCCCGGGCCGTGTCCCAGCCAGGGCGCCTCCGCGACATGCGGAGCGGCGGTGGTCAGGAGGTACCAGCGGCCCTGCGCGGCCGAGGCTGCGGAACGGCCCGAGAGCGGAATCGCGGAGACGATGAGGCCGGCAGCGAGGGCCACCACGAGCCGGCGGCGACTCCCGTCCTGCCTCGAGGCGGCGAGGGCGACCACGGCCGCGGCGCCGAGCGAGAGCGTGGTGGCGAAGGAGCGCAACAGCGCGAGCCCGAGCAGCTGGAGGGCCGCGGAGACGGCGGCGAGGCGTCCCCGCGGTCCCGAGGACCGGAGCGCGGCGACGACCGTCAGTGGACCGGTGACGCCGAGGACCGACGCCACGAAGTCCGGGTTGCCGAGCGTCCCGTAGCGCACGAGCCTGGCGCCCTCGGCCTCGGGGCCGAAGCGCGCGAACGGGTCCACCCCCAGCGCCTGCAGCACCACGACCAGCGAGCAGAGGCCACCCGCCCACGCCACCGCCGACCAGGGGACCGGAGGCCCCGTCAGGGAGAGGCAGGCGATGAGCACCGGGGCGGCGAGCGTCCACCACGGGCTGGCCCCCTCGCTCAGAACGAGCGACAGCGCGCAGACGGCGAGGTTGGCGAGCGCGGCGAGACCCACGCTCCCCGGCCGCCGCGCCTCACGGGGGAGCAGCGCCGCGCTGGCCGCCGCGGCCAGGGCCGTGACCACCCACTTCGGCCCCGCGAAGGGGCTCGGCGCCCAGGGCCACACGACCAGGACGACCGCGAGGACGGTGACGGCTTCAACTGCCCGGGTGCCCAGCCAGCGCAGGGTGCCAAGTGTGCCATGCCACCGCCCGCCTCGGGCCGTTGGCGCGGTCAGGTGCCCTGCAGGGCGAGGATCTGCTCCCGCGCCAGGGGGAACTCGGCGAGGAGCTCGACGAGCTGATCCACCGGTCCCCGAGCGTGGCCCGCGCCGGTCCTCCCGGGCTCACGCGCCGAGTGCGTATCCATCGGGCTTGCGCTCCGGGCGGCGCGGGAGGCTGATCGCCTCTGCAAGCGGTCGCGCGGGAGGCGCCATGCACCGCTCCTGGGTGACGGCCCTGCTTCTTCCCCTCTCCGGCCAGGCCGCGGAGCCGGGCTACCTGCGACTGAAGCGTGCGGAGATCGTCGATCGTCACGGATTCGAGAAGCCGATGCCGGCGCTCTCGGTCCTCATCCCCACCGACTGGACCTTCGACGGCGAGGTCCGCTTCGCGCAGCGGCCCGGAAATCCCGAGGACCTGGTGAGGCTCGCCTTCCGCGCCGCGAGCCCTGACGGCCGGCTGGCCATCGAGCTGTTCCCCGGCTGGGGCTGGACCTGGGCCGACGACCCGATGATGCGGCAGGCGATGCAGAACCAGAACGCCATGACTGCCCGGCTCGGCGGGGCACAGACGGAGATCATGCCCCCGATGTCGGCGCGTGACTTCCTGACCCGCGTGGCGGTCCCGCGGCTCCGGCCCGGCGCGAAGGTGCTCGGCACCGAGCCCATCCCCGAGCTCGACCAGGCGCTCCAGTCGCAGGTGAAGCAGGCGCAGGCGGCTCGCGGCGCAGGTCGGCGTCCAGATGCGGCTCAGGGCGGATCAGGCGCGGGCGCGGATCCAGGTCGCGCCGAGCAAGGCTCCGGCCGAGGAGTGGATCACCGCGGTCGTGTTCACCCGCTCCACGCGCGGTCCCGTCGATCAACCCGGCGACGCGGGCAGATGGTGCAGTCGGCGATGCACCAGTCGAGCGCCGAGTTCCTCTATCGGCCTGCGCGCTCCGGCCGGCGAGCTTGCCAGCGCACGAGAAGCTGTTCCACACCGTGCTCTCGACCGTCCGGGTCGACCCCGCGTGGCAGGCGCGGGTGTCGCAGGTGCAGGCCAACATCCAGGCCTCGCAGCTCCAGGGGGCCCGGGACCGATCGCGGATCATCGCCCAGTCGGCCGAGGACACGCGCCGCATCATGCGCGACGGCTACGAGGCCCGGCAGAAGTCCGAGGACCGGAACAGCGAGCGCTGGAGCGACGCGATGCGCGGGGTCCAGACGTTCCGCAACCCCGGCACCGGCGAGGACGTGAAGCTGAGCAACGAGTACGCCCACGCCTGGGCCAGCGGAAACGGCGAGTACGTCCTCAGCGACACGCCAGGCTTCAACCCGGGGCAGGTGCTCAAAGGGAACTGGACGGAGCTCCAGCCGGTCCACCGCTGAGCGCCAGGTAGACGTCCGGCCGGCGGATCTCCATGGCCCGGCTGGGATCCGCACCGAAGTTGAGGGAACCCCGGATCGCCCGCTCGAGCACCGCGCGCGGGAGCCCGGGAGACCAGTACGCCGTCCGCAGGAAGCCGGCGAGGGCGCGTTCTACGGGCCCAAGCTCGAGTTCAGTCCCGTACCTGGTCGCCGCCGGACCGCGCGACGAGGCGAAGGGGTCGGTCCGCGTGCGTGGCCCGCGCGGCGAGCAGGCGCGACGTCTTGACCTGGACGTCCTTGCTCTGCCTCTTGCCACGCGATAGCGTCCGCGCGTTTTTCCACATTCTCGCCGAGGGCTCGGCAGCTGCACTCCGTTCCGTCGGGGAGGGGAGGCTGAGATGAGCGACGAGAAGAAGCCGTCGGCCCCGAGCACTCGGCGGGGATTCCTGAAGAAGGCTGCGGTCGGCGGGGCCGCGGCAGCAACCCTGGGGTTCCCGGCAGTCGTCCGGGCCCAGGCCCCGATCAAGTGGAGAGTGCAGACGGCCTGGGATGCGGGAACCGTGGGGTTCACCGCCTTCCAGCAGTACTGCGCTTCGGTCAAGGAGCTCTCCGAGGGCAAGCTGGAGTTCACCCCCTTCCCGGCGGGAGCGATCGTCGGCACCTTCGAGATGTTCGATGCGGTGAAGAACGGCATCTTCGACGCGATGCACGTCTTCACCCTGTACTGGGCGGGGAAGATGCCGGTGACGGCGTTTCTCTCCTCGTATCCGCTGGGCCTCGACCAGCCGGCGCAGTGGGAGGCCTGGTACTACGAGCTGGGCGGTCTCCAGATCGCCCGGAAGGCCTTCCAGGCGCAGGGGATGTTCTACGTCGGGCCGATCCAGCACGACCTGAACATCATTCACTCCAAGGTCCCGATTCGCTCCTTCGCCGACTTCAAGGGAAAGAAGCTCCGCTACCCCGGAGGGATGATCGCGGAGATCTACGCCTCGGCCGGCGTCTCGACGGTCCTGCTGCCCGGCGGCGAGGTCTACCCCGCCCTGGAGAAAGGCGTCATCGACGGCGCGGACTTCGTCGGGCCGGCGGTGAACTACAACCTCGGATTCGCCGAGGTCGCCAAGTACATCATCATCGGTCCGCCCTCCACGCCCTGTCTGCACCAGCCGGTCGATCTGATGGACCTGACGGTCAACATCAAGACCTGGAACGCGTTGCCCAAGCACCTCCAGGACGTGGTGATCGCCGCGACCCGGCAGCACTCCTGGAACCAGTTCGCGCTGATCCAGAAGGAAGACATCGCCGCCTGGGACAAGTTCCGGGCCAAGGGCGTGGAGATCATCCGGCTCTCGGATGCCGACATCGAGAAGTTCCGCCGCTTTGCCATCCCCATGTGGTTCAAGTGGGCCAAGAAGGACGCTCTGGCGAAGGAGGCCTTCTCGTCTCAGCTCGCCTACATGAAGACCCTCAACGTCGGCTACATCAAGGACTCGATGCTGGTCGACCTCGAGGGGAAGAAGCTCACCCTCTAGGGGCGAGGTCTCATCGCTCGCTGTCAGGGCACCGGCGCCGTGGCGCGCCGGTGCGTGCCCCCGAACTGCACTGAGTGAGGTCCGATGGAGAAGGTGACGCGCGTCATCGACCGCATCAGCCTGGTGGTTGGACGCATCGTGGTGTGGTTCACCCTGCTGGCGGTGGCGATCATCACCTTCGAGGTGGTGTCCCGGTACGTCTTCGACAAGCCCACCAACTGGGCCCACGAGTCGATGACCCTGGTCTTCGCCATGCAGTACATCCTGGCCGGCGCCTACGCCCACTACATGCACGGCCACGTCCGGGTCGACGTCGTCTACCAGGCCCTCTCGGTGCGGAACCGGGCGCGGATGGACGTGCTGACCTCCATGCTCTTCTTCTTCTACATCGGGATCATGACCTGGACCGCCTGGTGGTTCTACTGGGATTCCCAGCAGATGCACGAGGTCTCCTTCACCGACTGGGCGCCTCCGCTCTACCCGGTGAAGTTCACGGTCTTCCTGGGGACGCTCCTCCTGCTCCTCCAGGGCCTGGCCAACTTCGTCCGTGACCTCAAGGTCGCGTTCGGCCCGGAGGCCAAGGCATGAGCATCGAGCTCATCACTTTGCTCATGTTCGGGTTGCTCCTGCTGATCCTCCTCGCCGGGATGCCGGTGGCGTTCGCGGCCGGCGGGGTGGGGATGATCTTCAGCATCGCGCTCCTCGGCTGGAACGGAGCATCCCTGGGAGTGGTGCGGACTTTCACCCTGATGAATCAGTACCTGCTCGCCGCCATCCCCCTCTTCATCTTCATGGCGTCGATCCTCGAACGCAGCGGGATCATGGAAGAGCTGTACGAGATCGTCTATCGCTGGATGGGAGGGCTACGTGGCGGCGTGGCCTCGGCCACCGTGGTCGCCTGCACCATCCTCGCGGCCATGGTCGGGGTCATCGGGGCCAGCGAGACCACCATGAGCATGATCGCCCTGCCCGAGATGTTCAAGCGGGGCTACGACCGCCGCCTGGCCATGGGTGCGGTGCTGGCCGGCGGCACGCTGGGCATTCTCATCCCGCCGAGCGTCCTGATGATCGTCTACGGGCTGGTGGCCAACGAGTCGATCGGCCAGCTCTACGCCGGCTCGTTCCTGCCTGGCTTTCTCCTGGCTGGCCTCTACATCGTCTACATCACCATTCGCTGCTGGATAAATCCCAAGATGGGCCCGTCGGTCCCCAAGGAAGAGCGCATCTCCTTCACCGCGAAGGTGAAGATGCTCCGGGGAATCATCGTTCCGGCCATCCTCGTGGCCCTGGTGCTGGGGGCGATGTTCGCCGGGGTCGCCTCACCCACCGAGGCCGCCGGGGTCGGCGCGGCCGGGTCGCTGATCGTCGTGGTGGCTCAGCGGAAGTTCAGCTGGCGGAAGCTCTGGGAGTCGCTGGAGGGGACGCTCAAGGCGACGGCGATGGTGATGTGGACCATCTTCGGGGCGAACCTCTTCGTCGCCATCTACGTGGCGGCCGGAGGAGCCCAGTTCGTCCAGGACACGCTGATCGGCTCCGGCCTGGGACGCTGGGGAATCCTGCTCATCATGCAGGGCATCCTGCTCTTCCTGGGATGCTTCCTGGACTGGGTGGGGATCCTGATGCTGACGGTTCCCATCTTCGTCCCGATCATCAAGACCCTGGGCTTCGATCCCATCTGGTTCGGGGTGCTCTTCTCGGTGAACCTCCAGGTCTCCTTCCTCTCACCGCCGTTCGGATACGCGCTCTTCTATCTCGCCGGGACGGTGGGGCCGAAGCTCAACATCTCCACCCACGAGATCTGGAAGTCGGCCTACCCGTTCATCGCCCTGCAAGTGCTCGGGCTCGCCCTCTGCATGATCTTTCCCGAGATCATCCTCTGGCTCCCCCACCTCCTCTACAAGTGACACCCGGCGCGCTCCGGAGCTCCCAGCGGCTGCCCGGTCAGCCAGTCGCCGCGAGCAGCGACGCCGCGGCCCGGCTCACGTCTCCGGGCTCCACCGGCTTGGAGAGGAAGGCGCTCGCGCCCGCGCCCAGCGCCCGGGCGCGCTCGGCGTCGGTCCGGTCCGTCGTCACCACCAGGATCGGAACCCCCGCCCGCCGCGCGCCCGACCGGATGTGGTGGATCAGCTTCAGCCCGTCGAGGCGCGGCATGTGGACGTCGGTGACGACCAGGTCGTACTCACCGGAGACGAAGCGCTTGAGCGCCTCGGCCCCGTCGGCCGCCTCGTCACAGGCGCCCGAGCCCAGCGCCGCCATCGCCGACACCAGCACCTGACGCGCGGCGCGCGAGTCGTCGACCACCAGAACGCGGAAACCTCTCATCGGGGGCGAGACACCAGTTTACAGCCCCCCTGCCCGCTCCGCAGAACGACTTGCCAGCAAACCTCGCAAATCCAGCAGCCGGCACTCGTCAGTCGTCACCCCGAGAACACCTGGCTCCGCACCCCCGGGCCGGATCTCTGCCTCGGTGTACCGGCGCACCCCGGCCATGCCGTCCACCCGCAGGCCCAACCGGCGCCGTCCGATGCGGGCCAGGATGACCTTCGGCTTGGCGGTGCGGGGTGGGCTCCCGGCCGGGAGCAGCCGGCGAAGGTCCACGATGGGCACCGCCGTTCCGTGCACGTGCACCACGCCCTCCACGTGCGGCGGCGCATCCGCCACCGGCAGCGGGACCACCCGGGGGAGGATCTCGTCCACCCGCGCCACGTCGATGCCGTAGACCGCGTCCCCGACCCAGAAGGCGCAGACGTCCACCGCCTGTCCCTCGGCGCTCACCGGAGCAGCCACTCCGGATCCACCACCGTGCAGGTCCCCTCGGCGGTCTGGAAAATGCCGACCACGCCTCCGGTCGGTCCGCTGTGGGGGCGCTCGAGCGCGCCGGGCCGGACCCGCTGCACCCCGCGCACCCGGTCCACCCAGAGCCCCGCGGGGCCGAGTCCGGTGCGCACGACCAGGATCCGCGCCGGCCTCGGCGGCCGCTCGCAGTCCGGACCGGCGCACACCCGGACCGTGCCCGCAACGCCCAGCCGCAGCGACGGGTCGTAGACCGGGGTGATGGTGCCCCGGAGATTGAGCACGCCGAGGAGCGGCGGCCTGGCCCGCGGAATCTCCGTCAGCGCCCGGGCGCGCAGGATCTCCGTCACCGCCCCGAGCGCGACGGCATACTCGGACCCGTCGAGGCCGAAGATCAGCAGCTGCAGCTCCTCGGCGCCCGGCGCCCGGTCCGGCTCGACCGACGAGGCGGGAAGCTCGACCAGGCCCGTCGTCTCCTCGTCGGGCCGGTAGCGAAACCTGGCAAACAGCTCGTCGATCGAGGAGATCGCGGCCTTCATCCCTGCGCCACCAGCAGTGGCGGGCCGCGCAGCACCTCGTCGAGCAGCGCGCCCACGTCGAGCACCAGCACCGTGTGGTGGTGCCCGACCTCCGCCGCGCCCGAGATGCCGGGCACCTGGCCCAGCCGCGGCCCCAGCGCCTGGGTCACGAGGTCGCGCTGGCCGTGGAGCGCATCCACCACCAGCCCGAGCCGGCGCTCCGCCACGCCCACCACCACCAGGTACGCCGAGCCCTCCGCCCGCCTGGGCAGGCCGAAGGTCCCGGCCAGCGAGACGACGGGGATGCTCCGGCCGCGGACAGGGACGACCCGCCGCCGCTCCTCGAGTCCGGTCCGCTGCCCGTCGTACCCGAGGACGTCGAGGACGCTGCTCAGCGGCACGGCGTAGACGCGCCCGCTCACCCCCACCAGGAGACCCCGCACCGTCGCCAGCGTCACCGGCAAGGTCACGCGGAAGGTGGTCCCCTCCCCCGCCCGGCTCTCGACGTCGATCACCCCGGAGAGCCCGGCGATGTTGGTCTTCACCACGTCCAGACCCACGCCCCGGCCCGACATCGCGCTCACCGAAGAGGCGGTGGAGAACCCGGGGCTGAAGAGCACCGCCTGCAGCTCGCGCTCGCCGGACCCGCGGGCCCGCTCCTCGTCCAGCAGCCCGCGCTGGATGGCGACCTCGCGCACCCGCGCCCAGTCGACGCCGCCGCCGTCGTCGCTGAGCGCCAGCACCACCCGGCTCCCGAGCTGCTCGGCCGAGAGGAGGATCCGCCCGGCGCGCGGCTTCCCCCGGCCCTCGCGCAGCCCTGCCGGCTCGATGCCATGATCGATGGCGTTGCGCACCAGGTGCACCAGCGGATCGCTCAGCTCCTCCACCAGCCGCTTGTCGATCTGCACCTCGGCGCCGGCGGTCTCCAGCACCACCTCCTTGCCCGCCTCGCGCGCCATCCTCCGGACCAGGCGCTGCATGCGGTCGAACAGAGGCCGGAGCGGCACCATCCGGGCCTGGAGCAGCCGCTCCTGGAGTATGTCGAGCCGCCGCACCAGCCGCCGGTGCTCGCGGAGCAGCTCCACGGTCCACGCCCGGGGCGACAGCTCCCGCGCGTCCGACAGCCCCCGGATGGCCTCGCCGACCAGCCGGAGCTCGCCGACGTCGTCCATCAGCGCATCCAGTCGCGCGATGTCGACCCGGAGCGTGCGCGTGGCCCGGGCGGACTCCGCGCCGTCCACCGGACGCCCTGCCTCGGCCTCGGGGCCGGGCCGGCGCTCCTTCCGCACCGGAACGGGCCGCAGCTCGACTGGCACGCCCCCGAACACCGAGCGGAGCCCCGCCTCGCCCGCGCCCGAGCCGATGAGAAGCACGAACGAGAGCACGTCGACGCGATCCCCCACCGGACCGGGCAGCGTGGAGACCAGCTCGCCCACGCCCCGGAGCCGCGCCTTCAGCTGTTCCAGCTCGCGGTCGAAGGTCTCCAGCGGGTACTCCACCCGCGCCGCCCACACCAGATCTTGGCGGCGCAGCGTCTCGCGGAGCCGGTGCTCCTCGAACTCGGTCAGGACCCGGCGCATCTCCGGCGCGAGCTCGAGCCGCTCCAGCGGATCTTCCCCCAGACGCTCCGGCCCATCGTCCATGGTGGAGAGCCGCGAGGCGAGCGTCCGCGCCTCCCCGACCGCGCTCCCGGGGCTCTCGGCCAGGCGCTGGAACAGCTCCACCGCCTCGAGCAGGAGGTCCAGCCGCGAGGGCGTGAGTCGCGCCTTCCCCAGCCGGAGCCGGTCCAGGAGATCCTCCGCGGCGTGGGCCAGCTCGGCCATCTCCTCCTGCCCGAAGGTGGCCGCGAGCCCCTTGAGCGAGTGCGCCTGCCGGAACACCGAGTTCAGCACCTCGGGGTCCGGGTCGGCCGCCGTCTTCTCGAGGAGGAGGAGGTTCCGGCCCAGCGCCTCGGCGGTCTCCACGGCCTCGGACGAGAACTCTGCCGGCGGCCGGTCGGGGCTCACGCGAGGTTCAGGTACCGCCGGACGAGCTCCACCAGGCTGTCGGGCTGGAGCGGCTTGATCAGAAACTCGGACGCGCCGAGCTGGAGGCCGCGCTCGCGGTCGTGCGCCCGCCCCTCGCCGGTGACGATGAACAGCGGCGTCTCCCGGTAGTTGGGGTTCATCTTCACGAAGTTGATCAGCTCGAGCCCGTTGATGTCCGGCATGTTGATGTCGGTGATGATCAGGTCGAACCGGAAGCGAGGGAGAAGCTTCAGCGCGTCGAAGCCGCTGCCCGCGCAGACGACCTCCGCACCCTCGATCTGCTCGATGGTCGAGGCGATGAACTCCCGCGACGCGGTCGAGTCCTCGACGATGAGAACCTTGTGCCCCATTCCCCGGCCGGATCTCGAACTCTAGCAGAGTGCCGCGGGGAGAAGGGTCGGCCCGGACCTCACCGCGAGGGTCGCGCCGGTCCGTCCGCGAGCAGGGTGACCCGGGCGCCCCGGAACGCCGGGAGGAACGCCTCGTCGAAGGCCGAGGTCCGCTCCCGCGCGGGCACGCCGGCGCCGCCGGGGAGCTCCAGGGCGACGCTGTCCACCCGTGCGCGGTTGAGCACGTCCGCAGCCTGGGAGAGCGCGGTGCGGAGGGCTCCCGGGTGCAGCGCCTCGCCCCCGGGGCCGAGGCCCAGGACGACCACCCGCGGCGCCCCGATGCGCCCGTTCGAGGGGAGCAGCAGCGACTCGCCCCGCGTGCCCTTGAAGAAGCCGTCCACCAGGAGGCGCGAGAGCTGCCCGCAGAGCCGCCAGTCGACGTAGCCGGCGGTGCCGGTCAACGGCCGCTCGTCCTCGGGGACGAAGAGGCACAGCGTGTCCGCTGGCAGCGGATCCAGCGCTTCCAGCGACAGCGGCACGGTGCTGACGGTCGCGCTCACCGGCGTTGCTCCACGTCCAGCGCGATGCGGTCGAGCAACCCGTTGACGAAGGCCGACGAGGCCTCGGTCCCGAACGCCTTCCCCAGCTCGACGGCCTCGTTGAGCGCCACCTTCGTCGGGATGTCCGGCCGCCACTTCAGCTCGAACACCGCGAGGCGGAGCACGTTGCGATCCACCCGCGCCATCCGGTCCAGCCTCCAGTTGTGGCTGTGTTGCTCGATGAGCCCGTCGATCTCCTCGCGGTGCTCGATGACGCCGCGGACCAGCTCCAGCGCGAACCGCTGCGCCTCGGGCTCCGGCGGCCCCTCGGGCTCGGCGTTCCAGGCGGTCTCGAGCGCGTCCTCGGGGCGCAGCGCGCTCATCTCCATCTGGTAGAGCGCCTGGAGCGCACGCTCCCGTCCGGTGCGGCGAGCCCCCATCAGCGCTTCTTTCCGACCTCCGCCATCCGGGCGTACAGGTTGACCATCTCCAGGCAGGCCATCGCGGCGTCCGCCCCCTTGTTGCCGGCCTTCACCCCGGCGCGGTCCACCGCCTGCTCCACGGTGTCGCAGGTGAGCACGCCGAAGCTGACGGCGCACGACGCGCTCAGGGCGATCTGTCCGATGCCCTTGCTCACCTCGCCGGCCACGTACTCGAAGTGTGGCGTCCCGCCGCGGATGACGCAGCCCAGGGCGACGACCCCTGCGTAGTGCCCGCCCTCGGCGACCCGGCGGACCAGGCCCGGGAGCTCGAACGTCCCCGGCACCCGGAAGACGTCGATGTCGCCGTCCGCCACGCCGTGCCGCACCAGCGCGTCCTGAGCGCCGTGGAGCAGCTGCTCGGTGATGAAGCTGTTGAAGCGCGACACGCAGAGCGCGAAGCGCCCCTGCGGCGTCGTGAGAAGGCCCTCGATCACCCGTGCCATGTCAGTTCACTGTCCCTGGCGCCGCGAACGAGGACGCGTGAGGGGAATCTGCTCCACCACCTCGAGAGTGTAGCTCTCCAGGCCTACGATCTTCTTGGGATTGTTGGTCAACAGGCGCAGGCGGCGCAGGCCCAGGTCCTTGAGGATCTGCGCACCCACACCGAACTCGCGGAGCCGGCTCCGGTCGCCCCCCGGCCCGGCCTCCTCCGCCTCCTGGCGGGTGCAGGCCAGGGCGGACGAGGGGCGCACGGCCTTGTGGAGGTAGACCAGGACCCCCCGGCCGGCGTCGGCGATGGCCTTGAAGGCCTGGTCCAGCTGGCTGCCGCAGTCGCACCCCGCGCTGCCGAGGAGGTCGCCCACCGGACAGGCGCGGTGCACCCGGGTGAGCACCGGCAGCGGCCCGGTGATGTCGCCCTTCACCATCGCGATGTGAACGTCGGAGTCCACGTCGCTCTGGTAGGCGTGGGCCATCCAGGTGCCCTGCTGGGGCCGGCGAAGCTCGCCGCTGGCCACGCGCTTCACCAGCCGGTCGTTCTGGAGCCGGTACCGGATGAGGTCGGCGACGCTGAGCAGGGTGAGTCCGTGCCGGCGGCCGAAGCGCTGCAGCTCGGGGCGGCGGGCCATCGTCCCGTCGGCGTTCATCACCTCGCAGATGACGCCCGCGGGGAACAGGCCGGCGAGGCGCGCCAGGTCGACCGAGCCCTCGGTCTGTCCGGTCCGGACCAGCACCCCGCCCGAGCGCGCGCGGAGGGGGAAGACGTGCCCCGGCCGGACGAGGTCGCCCGGCTTCGCCTTCGGCGCGACGGCGGCGAGGATGGTGCGCGCCCGGTCGGCGGCGGAGATGCCGGTGGTGACCCCGCGAGCCGCCTCGATGGAGACGGTGAAGGCCGTCCCGAAGGGCGAGGTGTTGTCCTGCACCATCAGCGGGAGCGCCAGCTGGCGAATGCGATCCTCGGTCAAGGACAGGCAGATGAGCCCGCGCCCGTGCATGGCCATGAAGTTGATCGCCGTCGGCGTCACCCTCTCCGCGGCCATCACGAGGTCGCCCTCGTTCTCGCGGTCCTCGTCGTCGGTGAGGATGACCATCCGCCCCTTGCGGATGTCGCCGATGGCCCGCTCGACCAGGCCGATGCTCCCCACCTCTTCCAGCCGCCGTGCCATCAGTCCACTCCGAAGCCGGCCAGCCGGAGCATGTCCATCGTCAGGCCGCCAGACCGGGCGGGGGCGTGGGCCGCGTGGAGCCGGGCGACGTACTTCCCGATGACGTCGGCCTCGACGTTGTAACGCTCGCCGATGGCGCGGTCGGCGAGCGTGGTCCTCCCTTGCGTCTCGGGAATCAGCTGCACGCCGAAGCGGTCGTCGCCCACCGTGTTGACGGTGAGGCTGACACCGTCCAGCGTGACGGAGCCCTTCTCGATGAACAGCGGGGCGAGCTCCGGGGTGAGGCCGATCTCCAGCACCAGCGAGCCGCCCTCGTGCGCCCTGCTCAGGAGCGGCAGCACCCCGTCGACGTGGCCGAGCACCAGATGGCCCCCCAGCCGGTCGGACAGGCGAAGCGCCCGCTCGAGATTGACCCTCGACCCGGCGCGCAGCTCGCCCAGGGTGGTGCGGCGGAGGGTTTCGGGGGCGGCGTCGACCCGGAACTCGTCGCGTGCGCGCTCCACCACGGTGAGGCAGGCCCCGGAGACGGCGATCGACTCCCCGGGCGCGAACTCGCTTGCCCCCAGGGCAGTCCGGATCCAGAGGACGGTCATGGGGCCCGGGAGAACGCGCTCCACGGTGCCCACGTCCTGCACCAGGCCAGTGAACATGGTCGGCCGTCGCTTATAAGGCCCTCCGAGCAAACCCGCCATGACCGACACCGCCCCCGAGACCCTCCTCGCCGACACCCGCGCCGCCCTGGCCACCGCCCGCTCCGAGCTGGACACCCTCCTGGGGGTGACGGGACGTCGCACCGAGGCCGACACGCTGGTGCCCTACCAGCGCCTGCAGCTGGCGCTGTCGAACGCGGGGCACCGGGCGGGGCTCCTGTCCGAGGTGCATCCGGACAAGCCGCTGCGCGACGCTGCCGAGACCGCGGTGCAGGAGATCAGCGCCTACGCCACGGAGCTGTCGCTCCACCGCGGGCTGTACGAGGCGCTGGCCTCGGTGGCGATGGACGGGCTCGCGCCGGACACGCGGCGGCTCCTCGAGCACACGCTCCGCGACTTCCGCCGGGCGGGCGTGGACAAGGACGAGCCGACGCGGGCGCGGTTGAAGGAGCTCGCCGACAAGGCGGTGCGGCTGGGCCAGGACTTCGACCGGGCCATCCGCGAGGACGTGCGGAGCGTGTCGCTGCGGCCCGAGCAGCTCGCGGGGCTCCCCGAGGACTACCGTGCGTCGCACCAGCCGGGCCCGGACGGGAAGGTGCGCATCACGACCGACTACCCGGACATTCTCCCCTTCCGGACCTATGCGCACGACGGCGAGGCGCGGCGGCAGCTGTACGTCGAGAACACGTCGCGGGCGTACCCCGGGAACGAGAAGGTGCTGCGGGAGATCCTCGAGGGGCGGGCCGAGCAGGCGCGGCTCCTCGGCATGGCGTCCTGGGCGGACTACGTGACCGAGGACAAGATGTCGAAGTCCGGCAAGACGGTGGCCGAGTTCCTGGCCCGGGTGGCGGCGGTGAGCGAGGGGCCGGCGAAGCGCGACGTGGAGCGGCTGCTCCGGCGCAAGCAGAAGGACGTGCCCTCCGCGACGCGGGTCGAGGACTGGGAGAAGTCCTACTACGAGGAGCGGGTGAAGCAGGAGGAGCTCGACTTCGACTCGCAGTCGGTCCGGCCCTACTTCGAGTTCAACCGGGTGCGGGATGGCCTGCTGACCATCACCTCGCGGCTCTTCGGCATCCGGTACGTCCCGGCGAAGAACTCCGCGTCGTGGCATCCGAAGGTCGAGTCGTACGACGTGTTCCGCGGGGACGAGCGTCTGGGGCGCATCCACCTCGACCTCCATCCGCGGGCGGACAAGTACAAGCACGCGGCGCAGTTCCCGATCGTCTCCGGCGTGACGGGGGTGCAGCTCCCCGAGGGCGCGCTGGTCTGCAACTTCGCCGACCCGGCGGTCCACAGCCCGGCGCTGCTCGACCACGACGACGTGGTGACACTGTTCCACGAGTTCGGGCACCTGATGCACCACGTGCTCGGCGGCCGGCAGAAGTGGCTCGGCTTCTCGGGCGTGGCCACCGAGTGGGACTTCGTGGAGGCCCCGAGCCAGATGCTCGAGGAGTGGGCCTGGGACCCGGGGACGCTGGCTCTCTTCGCCCGGCACATCGAGACGAACGAGGCCATCCCGGCCGAGCTGGTCCACCGGATGCGCGAGGCGAACGAGTTCGGGAAGGGTACGCACACCCGGCATCAAGTCTTCTACGCGCAGCTCTCGCTCGCACTGCACACGCAGCCGCCGGCGGAGGTCGACATCACGGCGACGATGGTGGAGCTGCAGAAGCGCTACAGCCCGTTCCCCTACGTCGAGGGCACGCACTTCTTCGCCAGCTTCGGGCACCTCAACGGGTACTCGGCGATGTATTACACGTATTTGTGGTCACTGGTGATCGCCAAGGACCTGCTCGGCGAGTTCCAGCGGCACGGGCTGCTCGACGAAGCGACGGCGAGCCGCTACCGCGACACGGTGCTGGTCCCGGGCGGCAGCAAGGACGCCGCCGATCTGGTGAAGGACTTCCTCGGTCGGCCGTACGGCTTCGAGGCGTTCCAGGCGTGGCTGGAACGCAGCTGAGACTCCGTCACTCGCCAGTCGGCGCAGCGGTACCCGAGGACACTATTCCGCAGGACCCAGCGGCCTCCACCAAAGTGTCGGCAGTCGTGCCGATCACTGGCCCGCCGACTCTCAGGCTCGGACGTCGATCCGATTGTCGTAGAAGGTGCTGCCGCCGCCCGAGTCCGTCAGCCGCTGCGAGGTCAGCCCGTTCACGTTGCGCGCGTTGCCCGCCTGGATGGAGTGAACGCCCTCGGCGATGGCGACCCCCGGCGGTACGGCGTCGGTCACCTCGAGCAGGAAGCACACCTCGCCGAGCGCGTTGAACGCCGTGACCCGCTGTCCCGCGGCGAGACCTCGCGGCGGCCGCGTCGGCGGGTGAGAGCCGGAGCGTCTGTGCGCCGAGCTTTGCCGCGAGCTCCGCGCGCTCGGTGAAGGATGAGTTCAGACGATAGAGCGCCGGCGCCGTCTGCAGCCGAATGGCAGCCCTGCTGCTCCAGATCGGCGTGCGTCGGCCGGTGCCGGGGGAGCGGCTCCTTCGAGACGTTCGTTCCGCAGCTCGATCTTTCCGGATGGCGTGAGCCACGCCCCGCGCGGGGGATACAGCCGAACCGCGCGGCCGGCATCCAGCGCCTCCCGGTCCAGCCCCTCGAGCCAGGGTGAGGAGACGGCGAGGATCGCGTCGATGTGCTCGTCCGCCGACCGCGAGAAGACCTCGTCCTTGAGCCCAAGCGCCTGGGCCAGGGTCTGGATGGTCTCCCAGTTCGGCGGGACTCTCCCGAGCGGAGGAATCACCGGCCTCGTCCGCTGGATGAAGAACTGGCCGTAGCTCCGGTAGAGGTCTGCCGTCTCCAGCATCGTCGGCGCCGGAAGCACCACGTCTGCGTAGAGCGCGGTGTCGGTGAGGAACCGCTCGTGGACCACGGTGAAGAGGTCCTCACGCGACGAGCCCCTTGAGCACCGCGTTCTGATCCGGACACACCGCCGCCGGATTCGAGTTCGCCACGAACAGCGCCATCACCCTCGGGCGGTCGAGCTCGTTCAGCGCGTGGCCCAGCCGGTTCATGTTCACCGTTCGCGTCGGCCCGGGTAGCAGATCTGGCCGGGTGAACGAGCTGAGGTCGAAGGCGTCCTGGCTCCCGGTGCTGGCCAGGAATCCTCCACCCTTCTCGGCCCAGGCGCCGACGGCCGCGGGGAGGCAGATCAGCGCCCGGGTGGAGATCGCGCTGTTGCCGTAGCGCGACAGGCCACCGCCCACCCGGATGAACGGTGCCCGAGCCTGACCGTAGGCTCTGGCCAGGACGAGCACTGTCCTCGACGGAGAGACCGGTGAGCCGGGCCACCGCGTCCGGCGCGTACCCGGGCAGGACCTCGCGCTCCAGCTCGCCCCAGCCCACGGTGTTCGCTCGAGGAATGCGCGGTCGAGGAGATTCTCCCGGGCGAGCACGTGGATCATCCCGAGCGCGAGCGCGCCGTCCGACCCCGGCCGGACGAGGAAGACCCGGTCCACGTGCGGCCGCCGTCGGCTGTCGGTGCGTGTCGATGAGGAAGGCGCGGCCGCCGGCGCGGCGCGCCGCCTTCACCTGCGAGAGGAAGTGGATGTTGGTGGCGAGCGCGTTGATGCCCCAGAGCACCACCAGGTCACTCTGCGCGGCCTCGTCGGGATCCGAGCCCGGCGTCTTGCCCATCACCTGCGCCCAGCCTGCGTTCTGGGCCGGCGTGCAGATGGTGCGGTCGAGCAGCGAGGCGCCGAGCCGTGGAACAGCGGCTCCTGCGCGTTGCGCTGGATGAGCCCATCGTGCCCGCGTAGGTGAACGGGAGGATGCACTCGCGGCCGTGCGCGGCGATGAGCGCCCGCCAGCGGTCGGCGATCGAGCGCCGCCGCCTCGTCCCAGGACGCCCGGCGGAACGCTCCCTTCCCCTTCGGGCCGGAGCGCACGAGCGGAGTCAGGAACCGACCCGGCGCGTGCACCGTCTTCTCGTACCCGTTCACCTTCGGGCACAGCGTGCCGCGGGTGTAGCCGTGCTCCGAGTCACCCCGGACCGATCGGACGTTCAGCCCGTCCGTCTCCACCACCAGGCCGCAGGCGTCGGGGCAGTCGTAGGGGCAGGTCGATCGCTGAGTGCGAACCATCGTGTCTCGAAGCGTGCCCGAGACACCGCGCGGCCGCCACTGACAGCGGCCCCGCCGCAGGACGAGCACAGGCCTGGCTGGGGCCGGGGTCAGCGCCGACGCTTCAGTGCTTCGGTTCCGCGGGGCGCAGGTCCTCGTAGCCGCCGCCCGAGAGGACGGTGACGTCCGTCCAGCCCTCGGCGACGAGGAACTGGGCGGCCCTCCCCGCCCTGTTTCCGGTCGCGCAGTAGAGGAGCACCGGCCGGTCCTTGGGAAGCTTGCCGTGCTCGCGCGCGAAGACGCCGCTCGTGTAGGGCATCAGCTCAGCACCCTGCAGGTACCCCGCTGCGGTCTCGGTCGGCTCGCGCACGTCGAGGAGCGTGAAGCTTCCCCGCGGTGCGCGCCTTCTCCAGCGCGGCCTTGAACTCCGCCGGCTCGAGCTTCCGGATCGGAGCCGCCGAGCCGGCCTTCGACCCCGCATCCGGCGCATCCTTCGCCCACGCCGGTGCGGCGACGCCGATTCCGAGGAGCAGACCCATCCAGCGCACGCGCATCAGTACGCCTCCACCACGAACGAGGTCTGCTTCACCACCGTCGACCCGGCCGAGTCCTCCAGCCGGAGCGCGACCGCGTACCGCCCGGGCGGGACGCCCGCCGCGGCCTGCACCTGCGAGGTGCACATGCAACCCTCGCCGCACGGCGTGCCCTCCACCGCCTCGAAGAAGTTCACCTGCCCCGCCGCGCGCTGCACGTAGATCTTCGCCTTGGTGCAGCAGGCGTGGGTCAGGTTGTGCGCGACCCAGACCCCGGCCGGCTGCATCCCGAGCTGCACCTCGGTCGCCGACGGCGCGCGGCTCCCCTGCACCATCGGCGGCCAGCTCGCGGCGTCCTGCTCGGAGGGGCTCGTCGACTCCGAGCAGCCGGTCACCTTCGCCATGGACTGCTCCGGACCGAGCGGGGGCGGAGGCGGCAGAGCCGGGGGCGGCGGGAGCTGCTGCTGGCCCTCGGAGCCGGGGACGTACTTCGCCGACTTCTCGCTGGAACACGCCACGGCGAGCAGGAGCAGCGGGAGCAGAAGACGCATGGGGCGAGAACTCTCCGACATGAGCGGATGGGGGTCCATGTGGGTCCTTCCAGGCCAGCGTAACCGGTGGGAGTCCAACGCAGGGAGCCCCCGGAACCTTCACCGGTGAATGCGCATCCAATCGGCACGTCCGTTGCGTAGGAGCTTCGACATGCACCGCACCCATCTCTGCAGCCACTGCCTCCGCCGCCGGGTTCTCCTCTGGGCGAGCGCGTTCTTCGTGACCGTGGGGGCCGTCGGCGCCCTCGGCTCCGCCGGGTCAGCCGAAGCCGCCAGGGGTCAAACCACCCCGGCGCCGGTCCAGACCGCGTCCCGCTAGGCGGGACCGAGCAGGGCACGGACCTCCAGGTCCTCGCCCAGCGGCCGGACCGACTCGACCCTCACCGGACGGGCCCCGGCCATCCGATCCAGCCCCAGCGGACCGAGCCAGGACGTCCCGTCGCCGCCCACCAGCTTGGGCGCCAGGTGCAGCACCAGCGCATCCGCCAGCCCCGCCCGGATGAACGCCGAGAACACCGTGGGGCCCCCCTCCACCAGCACGTGCAGCACGTCGCGCCGGAGCAGCGCGCGAAGCATCGCCTCGAGGTCGACCCTCCCCGGCTGGCCCGGAACGGCCAGGAGGTCGGCCCCGGTGGCGGCGAGGGCCCCGGCGCGCTCCCCGCCCTGCCCGTCCACGTGGACCAGCAGGGTGCGCGCGGTCGACTCGAGGTTGAAGAGCCGCCGGTCCGGCGGAAGCCGGAGCGCCGAATCCAGCACCACGCGGAGCGCGTCTCGCCCCCCGCCCTCCGGCAGCCGGGTGGTCAGCGCCGGGTCGTCGGTCCGGACCGTGCCCGCTCCCACCAGGATGGCGTCCACCTCGTTCCGGAGCCGGTGCACCTCGGCGCGCGCCGCCTCGCCGGTCACCCAGCGGCTGTCGCCGGAGGCGGTGGCGAGCTTTCCGTCGAGCGACACCGCGGCCTTCAAGGTCACCCAGGGCAGGCCGGAGCGCATCGCCTTGAAGAAGGGCCGGTTCAGCGCATCGGTCTCGGCCACGAGCACGCCGGTCCACACCGGCATCCCCAGCCTGCGCAGCCGCCGCACGCCGCGGCCGTCGACCAGCGGATTCGGGTCCTCCGAGCCGGCGAACACCCGCGCCACCCCCGCCGCCAGGATGGCCTCGGTGCATGGCGGCGTCCGTCCGAAGTGGTCGCACGGCTCGAGCGTGGTGAAGAGGTCCGCCCCGCGCGCCCGCGGCCCGGCGTCGGCGATGGCCCGCACCTCGGCGTGGGGTCCGCCCGCCGGCGCGGTGTGACCCCGGCCGACGATCTGCCCGCCCTGCACCACCACCGCGCCCACCGCGGGGTTGGGGTGGGTGCGTCCCACCGCGCGGCGCGCCTCGGCGATCGCCTCGCGCATCCAGGCCTCGGCCCCGGCGGGGAGCTCCTCGCCGCCTTCAGTCTTCGAGGCGCCCGCGGGGTCTCCGCGCGGCGTCGGCGCCGTGGTCATCGAGTAGGCCCTTCAGCTCGTCCATGAACTCCTCGATGTCCCGGAAGCTCCGGTACACCGATGCGAACCGGACGTACGCCACCTGGTCGAGCGCACGCAACCGGCGCATCACCTCCTCGCCGATGAGGCTGGAGGAGACCTCCTTCTCCCCGCGCTCGAGGAGCCGCGACTCCACCTCGGCCACCAGCGCCTCCAGCTGGTCCATCGACACCGGCCGCTTCTCCACCGCCTTCTGCAGGCCGGAGATGAGCTTCTCCCGGTCGTACGGCTCGCGCCGCCCGTCCTTCTTCACCACCAGCGGCATCAGCTCCTCGACCCGCTCGTAGGTGGTGAAGCGCTTGCGGCAGCCGAGGCACTCCCGCCGCCGCCGGGTCACCGTCCCCTCCGCCGACTCGCGCGAGTCGAGGACCTTGCTGTCGTCGCGCTTGCAGAAGGGACAGCGCATTCAGCTCCGGAGGCGCGAGGCGTAGAGCGGGAAGCTCCGCGCCAGCTCGTGCACCTTGCCCGCCACCCGCGACAGGGCGGCGTCGTCGGCCGCGTGGTCCAGCGCCTCGACGATCAGCCCGCCCACCGTGGCCATCTCCGCCTCCTTCATCCCGCGGGTGGTGAGCGCCGGGGTGCCGATGCGGATGCCGGAGGTGACCATCGGCTTCTCCGGGTCGAAGGCGATCATGTTCTTGTTGACGGTGATCGCCGCCTTCCCCAGGACGGCCTCGGCCACCTTCCCGGTCAGCTTCTTCGGCCGCAGGTCCACCAGCATCAGGTGGGTGTCCGTGCCGCCGGAGACCAGGCGCAGCCCGCCCCGCTGCAGCGCCTCGGCCAGGGCCTTGGCGTTGGCGACGATCTGCCGCTGGTAGGCGGCGAACTCCGGCTGCAGCGCCTCGTGGAGGGCGACGGCCTTGCCGGCGATGACGTGCATCAGGGGGCCGCCCTGGATGCCGGGGAAGATGTTGCTGTTCACCGCCTTGGCGAACGGCTCCTTGGAGAGGACCAGCCCTCCGCGCGGCCCGCGCAGCGTCTTGTGGGTGGTGGTCGTCACCAGCTCGGCGAGCGGGACCGGCGAGGGGTGGATCCCCGCGGCCACCAGCCCTGCGATGTGCGCCATGTCGACGACCAGCACCGCGCCGACGCTGTCGGCGATCTCCCGGAACGCTGCGAACTCCAGGACTCGTGGATACGCCGAGGCGCCGACGACGATGATCTTCGGCCGGTGCTCGCGGGCCAGCGACTGCACCTGCCCGAGGTCGATGCGCTCGGTGGCGCGGTCCAGGCCGTAGTGGACGATCTTGTAGAGCTTCCCGGAGAAGTTCAGCGCCATCCCGTGCGTCAGGTGCCCGCCCGAGTTGAGGTCCAGGCTGAGCATCGTGTCCCCGGGCTGCACCACGGACATGTACGCGGCCATGTTGGCCTGGCTGCCCGAGTGGGGCTGCACGTTGGCCGCCTCGGCGCCGAAGAGCTTCTTCGCCCGCTCGATGGCCAGGGACTCCACCTGGTCCACCACCTCGCAGCCGCCGTAGTAGCGCTTCCCGGGGTACCCCTCGGCGTACTTGTTGGTCAGGGTGGAGCCGACGGCCTCCATCACCGCCGGGCTGACGAAGTTCTCGGAGGCGATGAGCTCGAGCCCCTCCTCCTGGCGCTCGGTCTCCTTCCGGACCAGGGAGGCGATGTCCGGGTCCACCTGGGCGAGGGTGCGGGTGTTCTCCATGGCCGGCCTCATAGCAGAGGCCCCGGACGGCCGCCGCACCCCGCGGTGGAGCAAGGGCGCTTCGCGGGGGGGCGCCGGGGATGCGAGACTCCCGGGCCCGTGGACGACCAGGACCCCGAGCTGGCGCGCATCCGACAGGCCATCGAGTCGCTGGACCGCTCGCTCCTGGCGCTCCTCCGCGAGCGGCAGCAGCTCGGCCAGCAGGCCGCCCGGGCGAAGATCGCCGCAGCGGTCCCTCTGCGCGACCCGTTCCGCGAGGCGGTGGTGCTTCGCCGGGCGCGCGAGACGGCCACCGAGCTCGGGCTCGACGCGCACCAGTCGGAGCGGCTGTACCGGCTGATCATCGACATGTCCGTCTCCCAGCAGCAGACCCATCTGCTCGAGCTGGAGACGGTGCCGCTGCGGGTCGCCTTCCAGGGCGTGGAGGGGAGCCCGGGCCAGCTCGCGGCGCAGGCGCGCTACGGCGGCCGGCGTGGGGGCGCGCTGCTCGAGGGCCATCCCACGCTCGGCGAGGCGGTGGAAGCGGTGCGCTCGGGGCGGGCCGACGTGGCGCTCCTTCCCCTGGAGAGCACCGAGGAAGGCTCGACCCGGACGATGGACCTCCTGGCCGGGGCGGGCCTGGTGATCAGCGGCGAGCAGGTGCAGCGCGATGGAGAGCACTACACCCGCTACGTCGAGCTGGGCCGCGAGCCGCCCGCGGTGCCCGAGGACGTGCCGTGCAAGACCTCGGTGATCCTCACGCTCGCCGACCGCGCGGGTGCGCTGGGCGAGGTGCTCCAGTCGTTCGCCAGGCACGGGGTGAACCTCACCCGCATCGAGTCGCGCCCGGTGCCGGGAACCCCGCCGCGGTTCCGCTTCTTCATCGACATGGAGGGTCACGCCGCCGGGCAGCGCGTCTCACGCGCGCTCGAGGAGGCGCGGGCGCACGGGGAGATCCGGGTGGTCGGTTCCTATCCAGCGTCCCGAGGGTGAGGTGAAGGTCGCGTACGCGGGCGAGCCCGGGGCGTTCGGCGAGGAGGCGGCACGGATGCTGCCCGGGGCCGAGCCCGTGCCCTGCCCCTCCTTCGCCGCAGTCTTCGAGGCGGTCGAGCGCGGCGCGGCGGACCGCGGGGTGGTCCCGCTCCACAACTCGAGGGCGGGCATGGTCGAGGAGGTCGTCCGGCTGATTGCGCGGTCACCGCTTCAAGTCGCCGACCGCCTCGCGCTCCGGGTGCGCCAGTGCCTGCTGGCGCTCGCCGGGAGCGCGGCTGGGCGACATCCGCCGCGTGGCCTCGCATCCGCAGGCCCTCGCCCAGTGCAGTCAGTGGATCGAGCCCCGCGGCTGGGAGCTCCTGGCCCGGACCAGCACCTCGAGCGCGGCGCGACAGCTGTCCGAGGACCGGGACCCGGCCTGCGCGGTCATCGCCAGCGCTGCGGCCGGCCGCATCTACGGGCTCACGGTGCTCGCGGAGGGGATCGAGGACGACCCGGAGAACACCACCCGGTTCGCCGTGCTCCGCCGGACGGTGTGACGGGTCCGGCCGTCTCGTGGGAACAAAGGAGGTGCTCCTTGCGTCCTTCCGGCGGGGACACGAGATGCGCATCGCACCCACACGACCCGACGGTGACGGCATTCAGATCGCTCTGCACCAGGGCCCACGACGAGCGCTCTGGCCGCTGTTCGAGCTTGCGGACGATTCGGCGGTGGCCATCCGGCGGTACCTCGACCTCGGCCTGGTGCACGTGGCGGTGACCGGCGGCGTGGCGATCGGCCACGCGCAGATCATCCCCCACGAGGTGCGAGTGTGGGAGCTCAAGAGCCTGGCGGTGCTCGCGGCGTACCGTGGACGGGGCGTGGGGAGCCAGCTCGTGCGCCGGTCGATGGCCTGGGTGCGCGAGCACGGCGCCGAGCAGCTCCTCGTCGCGACCGCCACCGCCGACCTGGAAGCCCTCGGCTTCTACCAGCGGCTCGGGTTCCGCATGCTGCGCATCGAGCGGGACGCCTTCACCCCCCAGGGCGGATACCCCGAAGGCCTCTCGGTCCGGGGCATCCCGGTCCGAGACCGGGTGTGGCTCGAGCAGCCGCTCTAGCGGAAGCTGAGCTTGCCGATGTAGTCGCGCTTGCCCAGGTCGACGCCGTTGTGCCGGAGGATCGCGTAGGCGGTGGTGAGGTGGAAGAAGAAGTTCGGCATCGCCTGCTGGAGGAAGTAGTCGGTCGCCCGCATCGATCTCCCTTCCCAGCGCGGACGCTTGACCTCGCGGGAGTCGGTGCCGTCGAGATCGGCGGGGGTGAAGGTCCCGAGGTACTCGATCACCGAGGCGATGCGGACGCGGATCTCCCCGAAGGTCTGCTCGGTGTCCGGGTGCGAGGGCGGTTCCTTGCCGGCGGTGAACGCGGCGGCGAACTTGGCGTTGTCGCAGGCGTTCTGGAGCTGCCGGACCAGCGGGAACATGTCCGGTGCCAGCCGGGCCTGGAGCAGGACGTTCGGGTCGTAGCCCTTCGCCGCGGCGTGGGCCTCGGCCTTGTCGAGCCAGGTGGTCATCTGGCCGAGCAGCTTCTTCATCTCGACGACGATCGGGTAGAGGGACATCCCGGCAAGCTAACGGGCGAGCTCGTCGAATCCACCGCAAGCTGCGGACGAACCGCTCGAAGATCGAGCTCGAGCCGATCTCGCGGCGCTCGTGCGAAGCGCCGCAGCCCTCGCCCGCCGGCTACTTGCTGTACCGCTTCAGCAGCAGCACCGCGTTCGTCCCGCCGAACCCGAAGCTGTTGCTCATCACCGCGTCCACCCGGATCTCGCGCGGCGTGTTGGGCACGTAGTCCAGGTCGCACTCCGGATCGGGCGTGGTGTAGTTGATGGTCGGGGGAATCACCCCGCGGGTCAGCGCCAGCACGCTCACCACCGCCTCGGCCCCGCCGGCCGCGCCGAGCATGTGCCCGGTCATCGACTTGGTGGAGCTGATCAGCAGCTTCCGGGCGTGCGGTCCGAAGACCGTCTTGATCGCCTTGGTCTCGTTGGCGTCGTTGAACGGCGTCGAGGTGCCGTGGGCGTTCAGGTAGCCGATGTCCTCCGGCCGCACCCCCGCGTCCGCCAGCGCCAGGCGCATGCAGCGGGCCGCGCCCTCGCCCTCCGGAGCCGGCGCGGTGACGTGGTGCGCGTCGGAGTTGGCGCCGTACCCGGCCACCTCGGCCAGGATGTTCGCCCCGCGCCGGCGGGCGTGCTCCAGCTCCTCGAGCACCACGATGCCCGCGCCCTCGCCCTCCACGAAGCCGTCGCGGTCCTTGTCGAACGGACGGCTGGCGTGGGCCGGGTCGTCGTTCCGGGTGGACAGCGCCTTCATCGCCGCGAAGCCGCCGATGCCCAGCGGGGTGATGGCCGCCTCGGCGCCGCCAGCGATCATCGCGTCGGTCTCGCCGATGCGGATCGACTTCACCGCCTCGCCGATGGCGTGGGCAGAGGTGGAGCAGGCCGAGACCGGCGACCAGTTCGGGCCCTTGCACCCGTACTTGATGGTCACCAGACCGGGAGCCATGTTGATGATCATCTGGAGGATGAAGAACGGAGAGAGCCGGTCGAAGCCCTTCTCCAGCGCCTTCTTGTGCTGCTCCTCCAGCGAGCCCAGGCCGCCGATGCCCGAGCCGATGATCACCCCCACCTTTTCCTGCAGGTACCCGTGCGGCTTGTCCTGGCCGATGGGGATGCCGCTCTCCTTCACCGCCATCTCGGTGGCCGCCAGCGCGTATTGCGCGTAGAGGTCCATCCGCCGGACCTCGCGCCTGTCGATCCACTCCTCGGGCACGAAGTCCTTCACCTCGGCCGCGATGCGCGCGTCGATGCCGCTGGCATCGAACCGGGTGATGGTACCCACCCCGGACTTGCCGGCCAGCATGGCCTGCCAGTTCTTCTCCACGCCGGTTCCCAGCGCGGTGATCAGCCCGGTTCCAGTGACGACGACGCGACGGTTCGACATGGGCAACAGACCTAGCTCCGGCCCCCGGGGCGGCGCTACTTCTTGTGGGTGTTGATGTAGTTGATGGCGTCCCCGACGGTCTTGATGTTCTCGGCCTCCTCGTCGGGGATCTCCACCTCGAACTCCTCTTCCATCGCCATCACCAGCTCGACGATGTCCAGGCTGTCCGCTCCGAGGTCCTCGATGAAGGAGGACTCGGGCTTGATCTCGTCCTCACCGACGCCCAGCTGGTCGGCGATGATCGACTTGACCTTGGCCTCGATTGCACTCGTCGCCATCTGATTCCTCCGGTCCCTTCTCTGTCGAAGTGCTTCCGAATCTCTGCTGGGGGACGCTTCCGGGGGACCTCAGGAGCACCTGGTCGGTCCCGCGGGCAACCCCCGGGGCGCGCGCGATATAGCCCACGCCCCTCTACATGTACATGCCGCCGTTCACCTTCAGGACCTCACCGGTCACGTAGGATGCCGCGTCACTGGCCAGGAAAAGCACGGCCTTCGCCACCTCTTCGGCGGTGCCGAGCCGTCCCAGCGGAATCGCCTCGGTCATCTTCGCTTTCAGCTCGGCGCCGATGCCCGCGGTCATGTCGGTGTCGATGAAACCGGGGGAGACCGCGTTCACCCGGACGTTCCGGCTCGCCAGCTCACGGGCGAGCGACTTGGTGAGGCCGATCAGCCCGGCCTTGCTCGCCGCGTAGGCGGCCTGGCCCACGTTCCCCATCTCCCCCACGACCGAGGTGAGGTTCACGATGGCCCCGGAGCGCTGCTTCATCATCGGGCGCGCCGCAGCGCGGCAGAGCGCGAAGGCGCCCTTGAGGTTGGTGTCCAGCTGACGGTCCCAGTCCTCGTCCTTCACCCGGACCGCGAGCCCGTCGATGGCGACGCCGGCGTTGTTCACCAGCACGTCCAGCCGTCCAGCGCCCTTCACCACCTCGTCGACGGCCGCGGCGCAGGCCGCGGTGTCCGCCACGTCGAAGCGCATGCTCTTCGCGGTCGGCCCGCTCGCCGCCACCGCCTCGGCGGCCGCGGCCTCGTTCCCGGCGTAGGTCAGCACCACCGTCGCCCCGGCCCGGCCGAACGCCACCGCGCAGGCACGGCCGATGCCCCGCGAGCCGCCGGTGACCAGAACCACCTTTCCGGTGAAGTCCATCGTCCGTTCCCCTCGCGAGGGCCCTCAGCGGCCCCCGGCGGCGGCGAGCGACCTCTCCAGGCTCGCCGGGTCCTCCACGTTGAGCACCTCGATCTCCTTCGAGATGCGCTTCACCAGCCCGCCCAGCACCCGTCCGGGCCCCAGCTCCACCACCCGGCCGACCCCCGCCGCGGCGAGCGCGCGGATCGACTCGACCCAGCGCACCGGCGCGCTCACCTGGGCGAGCAAGAGCGGCACCACCCGCGCGGCGTCGGAGTTCGGCGCCGCCTCGACGTTGGTCACCACCGGCACCCGCGGCGCGTTCACCGTGCACCGGGCGAGCACCTCGGCGAGCCGCGGCTTCACCGGCTCCATCAGCGCGCAGTGGAAGGGAGCGGACACCGACAGCGGCACCACCCGCTTGGCGCCGGCCTCGCGGAGCCGCGCCGAGACTCGCTCCACCGCCGCGGCGTGACCGGCGATGACCGTCTGCTCGGGCGAGTTGTAGTTCGCCGGCGAGACCACCTGCCCGTCGGCCGACTCGGCGCAGATGCGGGCCACCACCTCGGCGTCGAGGCCGAGCACCGCGGCCATGGCCCCGGTCCCGGCGGGCACCGCCTCCTGCATGAACGTGCCGCGCGCCCGGACGGCCCGGACCGCGTCGCCGAGCGAGAGCGCCCCTGCGGCCACCAGCGCCGAGTACTCGCCCAGCGAATGCCCGGCGACGAAGGCGGCCGGAGCCCCCCGGGCGGACCACACCGCGTGCGCGGCGATGGACATGGTGAGGATGGCCGGCTGGGTGTTGCGGGTCAGCACCAGCTCGGACTCCGGGCCCTCGAAGCAGAGCCTCGACAGCGGCTCGCCGAGCGCGTCGTCCGCGGCCTGGAACACCGCGCGGGCCTCGGGGAACGCCTCGGCCAGGGCCTTGCCCATGCCCACCACCTGGCTCCCCTGCCCGGGAAAGAGGAAGGCGGTGGCTACCATCGGATGACGCCGGCGCCCCAGGCCATCCCCGCCCCGATGGCCATCGTGGCGATGATGTCCCCGGGGTGGAGGCGACCGGCGCGGTTCGCCTCGTCGAGCGTGGTGGGCAGCGACGCCGAGGAGGTGTTGCCGTAGCGGTGGATGTTCACCCAGCACTTCTCGATCGGAAGCCCGAGCCGGTGACACACCGACTCGATGATCCGGAGGTTCGCCTGGTGGCCGATGAGGTGGGTCACATCCGCGGCGGTGAGGCCCTGCTTCCCCAGCGCCTCGAGCACCGCCTCGGGCAGGGCGCGGACGGCGTACTTGTAGACGTCACGGCCGTTCATCGCGACCTTGTTCAGCTTCTTCTCCAGCACCTCGGGCGACTGCGGATGGAGGCTGCCGCCGCCGGCGATGGTGAGGATGCCGGCGGCCTCGCCATCGGAGTGGAGCTCGATGCCGAGGATGCCGCGTGCCGGGTCCGCCGAGGGGCCGAGCACCATCGCCCCGGCCGCGTCCCCGAAGAGCACGCAGGTGTTCCGGTCCGTCCAGTCGACGATGCGGCTCAGGAGCTCGGCGCCGATCACCAGCGCCCGCCGGGCGCTGCCGTTGCGGATGTACTGGTCGGCGATCGCCATCCCGTACAGCGAGCCCGCGCAGGCGGCCGAGAGGTCGAAGGCGAAGGCCTTCTTCGCCCCCAGCTTGGCCTGCACCATCACCGCGCAGGACGGCATGGGCATGTCGGGGGAGATGGTCCCCACGATGATCATGTCCAGCTCGTCGGCCCGGGTGTGAGCCATCTCCAGCGCCCGGATGGCCGCCTTCACCGCCATGTCCGAGGTGACCTCGCCCGGGGCGGCGATGCGGCGCTCCTTGATGCCGGTGCGCTCGGTGATCCAGGCGTCCGACGTCTCGACCATCCGCTCGAGATCTGCGTTGGTCAGGACCTTGTCGGGCGCGTAGGCGCCCGTGCCCAGGATCGCGGTGCGTGTCACTGCCCGGCCCTCTCCTCCCTGGACGAGCGGCCCAGGGCGCGGGTCACCATGACGCATGCGCGCAGGATTGTCGTGCGCCGCACCGCGCCCGGGTTGTGCTTCCACCGAAATTGACTCCGCGCGTCATCCACGGGCAGGCGGCTACTTGACCGCGATGACCTCGCGTCCGGCGTAGTGGCCGCAGCTCTTGCACGCGCGATGCGGAAGCACCGGCTCCTTGCAGTTCGGGCAGGAGATGACCTGCACCGCCACGCGGAGGTTGTTGTTGCCAGCACGCCGGCGATCGCGGCGCATCTTCGACGTCCTCTTCTTGGGAACTCCCACGGCGTTCTGCTCCTAGTTCAGCTTGATGTTCTTCAGCTGGGCGAGCCGGGGATCTACCCGGTCGGTGGCGCACCCGCACTGCCCTTCGTTCAGATTCTGGCCGCACGTGCCGCACAGGCCCTTGCAGTCCTCGCGGCATTCGGCGTGCATCGGCAGGGCGAGGAGGACCTGTTCCCGCACCAGCGGATCCAGGTCGATGTGCTTGCCGTCGAAGAGCTCCTCGTCGGCCCGCTCCAGGTCGAAGGTCCCGACCTGCTCGGCGTCGCCCTTGTCCGCCCCGTCCTTGCGGTGGGACAGGGCCGCCGGGGAGACCAGGTTGAGGGTGAAGCTCACCGGGATCCGGAGGTGGACGTCGGCGAGGCAGCGCCGGCACGGAGTGTGGACCGGCACCTCGGTCGAGCCGCGCAGGAGCACCCCGCTCCCGGTCTTCTGGAGCTTGACCTGGAGGCTGGCCGGACCGTCCGGGCGGAACCCGGTGTCCTTGACCTCGGCGAGGGCGTGGGTGAGGAAGCTCTCCGAGAGCTTCTCGTCGAGGGAGAGGCCCCCCTCGCGGATCTGATCGACGGTGACAACCATGGGCGGCGGTAAAAGGGCGCGGACTTAATGGCACACCCCGCCCCCTGTCAACGAGCGGGACGTTCCTCGCCCGTCATGGCCTCGACACCCAAGCGTCACCCCACCCGTGGGACCCGTCTGGTACAGGCGTGCTCCCGGGTCAGTGGCCAGCCCTCCCGGAGGTTCCCCCGCCCGTGTCGCGCATCCTGATCGTCGAGGACGAGCAAGACCTCGCCAACCTCCTCACCTACAACCTGAGCGCCGCCGGGTTCGAGACAGAGACCACCCACACCGGGGCGGCCGCCCTCAGCCGGGCCAAGTCGTTCAAGCCCGACCTGGTCTTGCTCGACCTGATGCTTCCCGACCTCCCGGGCAGCGAGGTCCTCCGGCTCATCAAGGAGGACCCCACCCTGCGCCGCACGGCGGTGGTGATGGTCACCGCCAAGGGGCAGGAGTCAGACCGGGTGCAGGGCCTCGAGCTCGGCGCGGACGACTACGTGGTGAAGCCGTTCAGCGTTCGTGAGCTGGCGCTCCGGGTCAAGGCGGTGCTCCGCCGGATGGCCAGCGACTCCGAGGGGACCGGCGTGCTGGCGGCGGGCAGCATCCGGCTCGACCCCGCCCGGCACGAGGTGACGGTGGGCGGCGTCGAGGTGGCCCTCACCGCGCTCGAGTTCCGCCTGCTCAAGACGCTGCTCGAGCGCCCGGGCCGGGTCCAGACCCGCGAGGTGCTGCTGGCCGACGTCTGGGGCATCGAGGCGGACATCACCACCCGCACCGTCGACACCCACATCAAGCGGCTGCGGGAGAAGCTCGGGGCCGCCGGGGACATCATCGAGACGGTCCGCGGGGTCGGCTACAAGCTGGCCAGCCCCGACAAGGACGCGTGAGCGAGCTTCCCCAGCCGCGCCG
Source organism: uncultured delta proteobacterium (assembly GCA_963776345.1). GTDB lineage: Bacteria > Myxococcota > Myxococcia > Myxococcales > Myxococcaceae > RPRB01. Next base: position 574,562 of record CAVZMH010000015.1, read on the forward strand.
GATCCTCTTCCTCCTCCTCGCCACCCTGCTCCCCGGCATCGCCGCGGGCATCGGCGCCGGAGCGCTCACCGACCTGCGCGCCGGGCTCCTGGCCGGGGGACTGGCCGCCTTCGTCGCCTTCGTCATCGCCGCGGCCAGCGAGAGCGAGTCGGCGCGGGCGGTGACCCGGACCGAGGAGGCCGCCGAGGCGCGCCAGCGGGCCACCGTGGAGGAGCGGGACGGCGCGCTGCTCGAGGTGCGGACCCTGGCCGCGGCCATCGAGGCGATGGACGAGGGAATGTGGATCACCGACGCCAACGGCGTCGTGCTCCGGCACAACGAGGCGCTCCGCACCATCCTCGGCACGGACCAGGAGCTGGTCGGGCAGCGTCCGCTGTTCCTGGTGCGGAGGACCGAGCTCCACGATGCGGTCCTCCGTGCCTGCCGCGAGGGCGTGACCTCGAAGGTCGAGGTGTCGATGGACGCCCCGAGGAGCAAGACGCTCGAGGTGTACATCGCCCCGCTCGGGGGCTCGCTGCCCGGCAGCGCGGCGGTGTTCCGCGACGTCACCGAGCGCAAGCGGCTGGAGCGGGTGCGTCAGGACTTCGTGGCCAACGTGAGCCACGAGCTCCGGACGCCCATCGCCGCCATCCTCGGCTATGCCGAGACGCTGCGCTCGGGCGCTCTGGCGGACGCCAAGCACGCGCCCCAGATGGTGGAGATCATCCACCGGCAGTCGGAGCGGCTCAACGAGCTGGTGTCCGACCTGCTCGAGCTGTCCCGGCTGGACGCCGGGGAGCGGCCGCTGTCCTCGACGCCGGTCTCTCTGGAGACCATCGCCCGGCAGGCCAGCGAGGCCATGGAGCCCCGGGCCAGCGGCAAGCGCCTGGCGATGCAGCTCCGCATCCCGCCCGACCTGACCGCCCGGGCCGACCCCAAGGCCGTGGAACAGGTGCTCCTGAACCTGCTGGACAACGCCATCAAGTACACGCCCGAGGGGGGGACGGTGGAGATCATCGGCGAGCGGGTGGGAGACCGCGCCCACCTCTCCGTCCGGGACACGGGCCTGGGCATCGAGACCAAGCACCTGCCCCGTCTCTTCGAGCGGTTCTACCGGGTGGACCGGGGCCGGAGCCGGGAGATGGGGGGGACGGGCCTGGGGCTGTCCATCGTCCGCCACCTGGTGCACGGGATGGAGGGAGAGGTGCGCGTCTCGAGCCAGCTCGGGGTGGGCAGCACCTTCACCGTGGTGCTCCCGGCAGCCTGAACGTCAACCCCGCCGTGGCCGGACGGTGACAGGAGCAGGTACACTCCGGGGCGCCATGCGGGTGGCCATCCTGGCAGACATCCACGGGAATCTCCCGGCCTGCGAGGCGGTGCTCCAGGACATCGCCAGGAACGGGGCCGACGTGGTGGTGGCGGCGGGGGACCTGGCGCTCCGCGGCGCGCATCCCCGCGAGACCGTGGAGCTCCTCTTCGACCGCTGCCAGGCGGTGTTGATGGGAAACACCGACTGCTACATCGCCGGGAACTACCTGGGGGGGGCGTACCGCGAGCGCGAGCACTGGAAGCGCGACCTCCTCGCCTGGACCCGCGAGCAGCTCGGCCCGGAGTGGACCCGGAAGCTGGGGGAGCTCCCCTTCAGCGTGCGGTTCTCGCCGCGGCGGGGGCAGGACCTCTACGTCTGCCACGCAAATCCGCGGAACCTCGAGGAGTCCGTCGACCCGACGCTGGACGAGGCAGCGCTGCGGCGCTTCTTCGCGCACCTGGACGCCGCCGCCTGCGCGTTCGGGCACCTGCACTTCCCCTACCGCCGGCGCTTCGGGCGGATGCTGCTGGCGGACGTGGCCTCCGCTGGCATCCCCCGCGACGGCGACGTGCGCCCGGCCTACGGGCTCTTCACCTGGACCCCGCGCGGCTGGCGGGTGCAGATCCGCCGGGTCCGCTACTCGGTGCGCCGGGCGACCCAGGCCCTCACCGCGCTCCGGGTCCCCGGGGGCCCGCTCCTGGTGCACAAGCTGCTCGAGGCGCGGTACCGGCACCACGGCGCGCTGCTCGAGGCGGCCCGGCGGCACTCGGGGCTTCCGCCCGTGGGGGGCCGCCCGGCCATCGAGGCGCTGCGGTCTCACGACCAGTCGGTCCGTCCGCCGCTGGCCCCCGTCGCCCTCACCCCGCCGGAGGGGATTCCCGCCCAGGTGGAGCGGCTGGCCGACGCGGTCCTGCCGGTGATGGCGGCGGCGCCGCTCGGCGACGGCCGCGTCGACGGGGTGGACGAGTCCGACGGCGAGCTCCCCGACGAGAACGCCGTCAGCTTCCGCTGAACATCGGCCGCTCGCCTTGCTAGGGTCCGCGCCGGACCGTGGCAGGACGCGAGGAGATTGCACCGATGACCACCGCCACCCTGGAGCAGGCGCTGAAGGCCGCTCTCGCCCCGCGAGATCTGCTCACCCACCCCTTCTACCGCGCGTGGTCCGCGGGAGAGCTCAGGCCGGAGGACCTCGCGCGCTACGCGGAGCAGTACCACTTTCAAGTCCTGGCGCTGCCGGAGCTGCTGCGGCGGGCGCGGGCGCTGACCACGGACGCCGAGACCGAGGACGAGCTGTCCGGGAACCTCGACGACGAGGAGGGCCGGACGGGCGTGGCGCACGCGCGGCTGTGGGAGGCGTTCGGGAGCGCGGTCGGCGCAGCGGCCGAGGCCTCCCCGCTGCCCGAGACGCGGGCGTCGGCCGAGGCGCTGACGGCGCTGGTCGGCGAGGACGAGGTGACGGCGCTCGCCGCGCTGTGGGCCTACGAGGTCCAGACCGCGCGGGTGGCGGACACGAAGGAGACGGGTCTCCGCTGCTACGGGGTGGACTCGCCGGCGGCGCTGCGCTTCTTCCGTCTGCACGGCGAGCTGGACGTGCACCACGCACGCGGACTGGCCGAGGCGCTGGAGCGGGCGATCGCCCGGGGCGGCTCGCTGGAGGCGGCGAAGGCGGCGGTGGAGCGGTCGTCGCAGGCCCAGTGGACGTTCCTGGACGGCGCCGAGCGCCTCCGGCAGGCGCGCCTCGCGGCCGCGTAGGGCTGGGAAGCGTTGTTGCTTGCGGCACCGCACTCTCCAGGGGTGTCTGGCGGCGGTGCTTGCGGTCGTCGTGGCCCTTGGGTGCCGGGAGCGGACAGCGACCATCGCCACCTCCTCGGCGACACTGGATGCCGGCGCCTCGGGTGCACGCTGAGCGGGAACCCGAGGCGCGCCGAGCCTCGCTCCCGAAATCCTTACGAAGGCCTCGACCAGGACCCGTGACCGCCTCCGCCCGCTCGCCCGCGCTCCGGGCCTTCCGCTCGCTCGACTTCCGACGATTCCTCGGCTCGCGGCTGCTCTCCATCCTCGGGCTGGAGATGGTGAACGTCGCCGTCGGCTGGCAGGTGTACGCGCTGACCAGGCGCCCGCTGGACCTCGGATACGTCGGGCTCGCGCAGTTCCTTCCGCCGCTGTTCCTCACCCTCCCCGCCGGGCACGCCGCGGACCGGTTCGACCGGCGGCGGGTGGTGCTGCTCTGCCACGTCGCGTTCGGGGTCTGCTCGGCGCTCCTCGCCTGGCTCGCGCTGACCAGCATCCAGACGCCCGTCCCCATCTTCGGCGTCCTGGTCCTGCTCGGGACGGCGCGGGCCTTCAACGCCCCCGCGGCGCAGGCGCTGATGCCCTCGCTCCTCCCCGAGGCCGACTTCCCGAACGCCGTCGCCTGGAACTCGAGCACCTTCCAGGTCGGGACCATCGCCGGCCCCGCGCTCGGGGGCGGGCTCTACGCGCTGCTCGGCAACCCCGAGGCGGTCTACCTCCTGGCGGCGGCGCTGGCCGTCGTGGACATCACCGTCCTCGCCGGCGTGCGCACCCGGACCGGCCGGATGGAATCGAAGGCGACGTCGTGGTCCACCGTGCTCGCAGGGGTCCGCTACGTCTGGCAGAACAAGATCGTCCTCGGGATCATCTCGCTCGACCTGTTCGCGGTCCTGCTCGGTGGCGCCGCGGCCCTCATGCCGGTCTTCGCGCAGGACGTCCTGCACACCGGCGCCTGGGGACTCGGGATCCTCCGGAGCGCGCCGGCCCTCGGCGCGGGAGCGGTGGGGCTCTGGCTCGCCGCCCACCCGCCCAAGCGGCACGTGGGCCGGAGGATGTTGCTCGGGGTTGCGATCTTCGGCGCGACCACGGTGGGGTTCGGGCTTTCCCGCGCGCTCTGGCTCTCGGTGCTGCTGCTGGTGGTGATGGGCGCCGCGGACATGCTGAGCGTCTTCGTCCGGCTGACGCTGGTGCAGATCTCCCCGCCCCCCGAGATGCGCGGCCGGGTGAACGCGGTGAACATGCTCTTCATCGGCGCGAGCAACGAGCTCGGCGAGTTCGAGTCCGGCCTCACCGCCCAGTGGCTCGGGCCGGTGCGCGCCGTCGTCGCTGGCGGGGTGGGGACGCTCCTCGTCGTCCTCGCCTGGACCCGCCTCTTCCCTGCCCTCGCACGCGTCGATCGGATGCCCACCGAGTCGCGGACGGAGCCGGTGGAGCAAGGCTCCGCGGCCACCGAGGCCAGCGCACCCTCCTCGTGACGCCTCGCCGGCCGGGTCGCAGCGTCCGTCGACGGTCGATAAAGCCGTCGAGCCCCGGGCCGCGCTCGGGGCACAATGAGCTCCGGGAGCACCGCGACCATGACGACGCCTGCGAGAGCCACCATCCGCCCCGCGACTCCTCGCGACTGGCCGGGCATCGAGCGGCTCCTCCACGCCCGCTCGCTCCCCCTCGAGGGCGCCAGCGAACACCTGGAACGCTTTCTCGTCGCGGAGCAGGGAGCGACGGTGGTCGGCTGCGTCGGGCTCGAGCGCTACGGCCCCCTCGGCCTCCTGCGGAGCCTCGCCGTCGACGAGGGCATCTCGGGACGGGGCGTGGGGACGGAGCTGGTGCGTGCGCTCCTCGCCCGGGCGCCGCGACTCGGGGTCGACGCGCTGTATCTCCTGACGACCACCGCGGCCGACTACTTCCCGCGGTTCGGGTTCGAGCCCCTCCCCCGGTCCGCGCTGCCCGACGCGCTCTCGGCCTCGGCGGAGCTCCGCGGCGCCTGTCCAGCGTCGGCCGTGGCGATGCGGCTCACCCTCCCCGCTCAGGCCACGGGCGGATCCCGGGGCGGCAGCTCGGCCTGACGGGCCACGCCCTCCGGGTCCTTCCCGATGCCCCGCACCAGCTGCTCGGTCCGGAAGCGGTCCAGCTTCTCCAGCGGCAGCGCACAGAAGATCTGCAGCCGCCGGTGCATCTGGAGCGCGATGGCGTGGAAGTGCCGCTCGCGCGCCTCCGGCGGCCCGACGAACGCCGCGGGGTCCTCGAGCCCCCAGTGGGCGAGGATCGGCTGACCCGGCCAGATCGGACACGACTCGCGGGCCTGGTCGCAGACGGTGATCACGAAGTCGAAGCGGACGTCCTTCAGCTCGTCCCACGACTTGCTCCGGGCATCGGAGGCGTCGATGCGCGAAGCGCTTCCGGAGCACCTCGAGGGTGGCCGGATCCACGGTGCCCTTCGGATGCGAGCCCGCGCTGTACACCTCGAAGTTGCCGCGGCCGAGGCGCCGGAGGAAGACCTCGGCGAAGATGCTCCGGGCCGAGTTGCCGGTGCAGAGGAACAGGACCTTCATCGGCCTGGGGGTCATCGGCTCTCCAGGGGGCGAGCGAGGGGCGTCGGCGCGCGGTCGACCCCGAAGAGCCGTCCGCGAAGCCAGAGCGAGAGGTAGACCAGCGAGACCAGCGCCGGGACCTCGATCAGCGGGCCGACCACGCCGGCCAGCGCCTCCCCGGAGGACAGGCCGAAGGTGGCCACCGCGACGGCGATGGCCAGCTCGAAGTTGTTCCCCGCCGCGGTGAACGACAGCGACGCGGTATCCTCGTACGAGAACCCGAGCTTCCAGGAGAGGAGGAAGGACGCGGTGAACATCACCGCGAAGTAGACGAGGAGGGGCAGCGCGATGCGGACCACGTCGAACGGGAGCCGGCTGATCCGGTCCCCCTGCAGCGCGAACATCACGACGATGGTGTAGAGCAGCGCGAGAAGCGCCAGCGGGCCGATGCGCGGCAGGACCTCCTGCTCGTACCACTCGCGGCCGCGGTACCGCTCGCAGCCCATGCGGGTGAGCACCGCCGCGAGGAGCGGCAGGCCGAGGAAGATGAGCACGTTCCGGGCGATGTCCCAGACGCCGATGTTGAGCGCCGTGCCCGAGCTTCCGAACCAGCCCGGCACCACCGAGAGGAAGAACCAGCCCATCGCCGAGTAGAAGACGATCTGGAAGAGCGAGTTGAGCGCGACCAGCACCGCCGCGACCTCGCCGCTGCCGCGGGCCAGCATGTTCCAGATCAGGACCATGGCGATGCACCGCGCCAGGCCGATCAGGATCAGACCCGTCCGGTACTCGGGCAGATCGGGCAGGAACGCCCAGGCGAGCGCGAACATCAGCAACGGCCCGACCACCCAGTTGAGGAGCAGCGAGACGGTGAACAGCCGGCTGCGCTGCCGAAGCCGACCGAGGTCGGCGTACCGCACCCGCGCCAGCACCGGGTACATCATCAGGAAGAGCCCGATCGCGATGGGCAGCGAGACTCCGGAGACCTGCGCCGCGTCGAGCGCTGGCGCGATCCCGGGCGCAAGGCGGCCGATGAGGAGGCCGAGCGCCATCGCCAGGAGAATCCAGAGCGGGAGCAGACGGTCGAGCGTGCGGAGCCGGACCGACGCCGGGTCCGCCGCGGCGGCGCCTCCGGAGCTCATGACGCCCCTCTCTTGCTGGCCGCGACCGGCTCGCACCGGCCCGCTGCGCCGCCCCGCCCGCAGCAGTTCTCGGTGAGGAACGCCACCAGGCCGTTCATCCGGTCGTAGCTGGCCCGGTAGAAGATCTGCCGGCTCCGTCGCTCCTGCTCGATCAGCCCGGCGTGCACCAGCTGGCTCAGGTGGAACGACAGCGAGGAGCTCGGGACGTCGAGCGCCTCGGCGATCTCCCCGGCGGAGGCGCCCTCCGGACCACGCTGGACCAGCAGCCGGTAGGCGGCCAGCCGGGTCTCCTGGGCCAGCGCGCCGAGGGAGGCGATGGCGTCGCGTGCGTTCATGTTCGATTCCTCTACGCTTCTCGAAATATCGAGGCAAGCGAAGAGACGCTCGACGAACGTGACTTTCCTTCGTCAGAGCGGACGTTTCACTGCCCCGTCACAGGACCGTCACCGGGGGCTCTTACATCGCCCGCGACCGTTCGACGTCCCACCCCTGGGTCGTCAGACCCGTCGAGGAGCTCTATTCATGAAGAAGCTGATGATGGGCCTGCTGCTGGTCGCCGCCTCGAGCGCCTCCGCAGACGGCCTGCTGATCAACGGCGCCGGCGCGACCTTTCCTTTCCCGATGTATTCCAAGTGGTTCAACGAGTACAACCGGCTTCACCCGGACATCAAGTTCAACTACCAGTCCATCGGCTCGGGCGGCGGGATCAAGCAGTTCACCGACGGCACCGTCGACTTCGGCGCCAGCGACGCACCCATGAAGGACGATCAGATCGCCAAGGCCCCTGACGTCGTTCACATCCCCACCGTCCTCGGGGCGGACGTCGTGGCCTACAACGCGCCCGGGGTGCAGAGCCTCCGTCTCTCGCCGGAGACCCTGGCCAGCGTCTTCCTCGGCAAGATCACCAAGTGGAACGATCCGGCGATCGCGGCGGACAACCCCGGGGTCAAGCTTCCCGACCAGAGCATCACCGTCGCTCGCCGGTCCGATGGCTCCGGCACCACCTACATCTTCACCGACTACCTCTCCAAGGTCTCTCCGGAGTGGAAGAACAAGGTCGGCTCCGGCACCAGCGTGAACTGGCCGGTCGGGCTGGGCGGGAAAGGCAACGAGGGGGTCACCGGGATCGTCAAGAGCACGCCCGGCTCCCTCGGCTACGTGGAGCTGATCTACGCCATCCAGCAGAAGCTCTCGGTCGCGGAGATCAAGAACAAGGACGGGAACTGGATCAAAGCATCGCTCGAGACCACCACCGCGGCGGCGGCCGGGGTCGAGATGCCGGCCGACTTCCGGGTCTCGATCACCAACCCCGGCGGGAAGGACGCCTATCCGATCTCCGGCTTCACCTACCTCCTGGTCCACAGGGATGCGAAGGACAAGGCCAAGGGGACGGCGATCGTCAACTTCCTGCGCTGGGCGATCACCGACGGGCAAAAGCTCGCCACCCCGCTCGACTACGCTCCGCTGCCCAAGCCGGTCCAGGAGCGCGTGCTGAAGACGATCGACACCCTCACCGTGCAGGGCACGAAGGTCAGTGCCAAGTAGGGACGCGGTGATCGACGCTCCGGCCTCCAGTGCTGCAGCGTCCGACGCCCACGCCGGTCACCCGGGGGCCAGGAACCTGGGTGACCGGTTGTTCAACGGCTCGCTGTGGCTCCTCGGCGCCATGGTCCTGGTGGTGGCCGGGCTGATCGTCCTCAACCTGGTCAGCGTCGCCCGGCCGTTGGCCAAGGATCACAGCCTCTGGGGCTTCATCACCGACACCCAGTGGGACCCGGTGGAGGACCGGTTCGGGGCCCTGACCTTCCTCTACGGCACGCTCGTCACCTCGGCGGTGTCGCTGGTCCTCACCGTCCCGGTGGCGGTCGGGCTCAGCCTCTTCATCACCCAGTTCGCCCCACCGAAGCTCGGCCGCGTCCTGACCACGCCCGTCGAGCTCCTCGCCGCCATCCCCTCGGTGGTGTACGGCCTCTGGGGGCTGTTCGTCGTCGTTCCCTGGCTGCGCGAGTCGGTCGAGCCCTGGCTGGGGAAGCACCTCGGGTGGATTCCCCTCTTCCAGGGCCCCCCGATCGGCCTGGGGTATCTCGCCTCGAGCATGATCCTCGCGGTGATGATCCTCCCCACCATCGTCTCGGTCTCGGTGGAGGTGATGAAGACCACCCCCGAGGCGACCCGGGAGGCCGCGCTGGCCCTGGGCGCGACCAAGTGGGAGGCGGTGATGATGGCCGTCATCCCCTACAGCCGGGCCGGCATCATCGGCGCGGTGCTGCTCGGGCTCGGCCGCGCGCTGGGCGAGACGATGGCGGTCACCATGGTCATCGGCAACTCGCCGCAGATCTCCGCCTCGCTCTTCGCCGCCGGCTACACCCTGCCGGCGGTGATCGCCAACGAGTTCGCCGAGGCCACCAGCAGCGTGCACGTGGCGGCGCTGGCCGGACTGGGACTGATCCTCTTCGGTACCACCTTCCTCCTCAACGCCGGCGCCCGGGCACTGGTCAGCGCGGTCCAGAAGGGTCCGAAGCGGGGCTCGGGATGAACCTCCACGCCTCCTTCACCTACCGGAAGGTGGTGGACCGGGGCATGGCCGCGGTGTGCGCGGTCTGCTTCGCCGCGGCCTTCCTCCCGCTGATCTCGGTGCTCTGGCTGGTGATCAGCAAGGGCGCCGCTGGGCTCTCGCTGGCCTTCTTCACCGAGCTGCCCAAGCCGGTGGGCGAGGCGGGGGGTGGAGTCGGGAACGCCCTGATCGGGACCCTGTTCATGGTCGGGCTGGCCTGTGTCATCGGCCTGCCGCTGGGAGTCGGGGCCGGGGTGTTCCTGGCGGAGAAGGGCGACGGAACGGTGGGCAGCACCGTCCGCTTCATGGCGGAGGTGCTCTCCGGCGTCCCCTCGATCGTGGTGGGAATCGTCGCCTACGCCCTGGTGGTGATCCCGATGGGCCACTTCTCGGCCCTCGCCGGAGCGGTGGCGCTGGCGATCCTGATGATTCCCACCCTCGCCCGGGCGACCGAGGAGCTGGTGAGGGTCGTCCCGGCCTCGCTCCGCGAGGCTTCCCTGGCCCTCGGGGTGCCCAACTGGAAGACCAGCGTCCGGGTGGTCCTCCGCACCGCGATGAGCGGGATCGTCACCGCGTGCCTGCTTGCCGTTTCCCGCGCGGCGGGGGAAACCGCGCCCCTGCTCTTCACCGCCCTGAACAACCAGTACTGGAACACCGACCCCCGCGCACCGACGGCGTCCTTGACCGTGGCCATCTTCAACTATGCGATCAGCCCTTACGACGACTGGCACGCCAAGGCGTGGACGGCGGCGCTGGTGCTCCTGATCGTGGTGGCCGTCCTCAACATCGCCTCCCGGGTGTTGACCCGGAACCGCCTGAAGGGCGCCCGATGATCCCTGCTCCTGCGGCCCAAGCCATGACCTCGGAGAAGCTCGCGGCCTCCCCGGGGCCGCAGAAGTCGCCACACCCGCCCGCGGTGACGGGCGCAGAGACGCCTCCCAAGGTCGAGGTGCAGGACCTCAACGTCTACTTCCGGAAGAACCACGCCATCCGGCACGTCTCGCTCAAGGTGCAGCCGCAGACGGTCCTCGCGGTCATCGGACCATCCGGCTGCGGCAAGTCGACCTTCATCCGGGCGCTCAACCGGATGCACGACCTGGTCCCCGGCGCCCGGGTGGAGGGCAAGGTCTTCATCGACGGGATGGACCTCTACGCCCGGGGCGTCGACCCGGTGCTCCTCCGCCGCCGGGTGGGGATGGTCTTCCAGAGGCCCAACCCGTTCCCCACCATGTCCATCTACGAGAACGTGGCGGCGGGGCTCACCTTGAACGGCATCGGCGGGAACCACCAGGAGATCGTCGAGCACTGCCTGCGTCAGGCCGCGCTGTGGGACGAGGTGAAGGACCGGCTGAAGCACGCCGGGACCTCGCTCTCCGGCGGCCAGCAGCAGCGGCTCTGCATCGCCCGCGCGCTGGCGGTGGAGCCCGAGGTGCTCCTGATGGACGAGCCGGCCTCGGCACTGGATCCGATCGCCACCGCGAAGATCGAGGAGCTGATCCACGAGCTGAAGGAGAAGTACACCATCATCATCGTGACCCACTCCATGCAGCAGGCCGCCCGCGTCTCGGACAACACCGCCTTCTTCTACCTGGGCGAGCTGATCGAGATGGGACCCACCGCCCAGATCTTCACCAACCCGCGCGAGCGACGGACGGAGGACTATGTCACCGGCAAGTTCGGGTAGACCGATGAGTTCGCACACCGACAAGGCGTTCGAGTCGGACCTCCGCCTGGTCCGCGAGAAGCTGCTGGCGATGGGGGCGAAGGTCGAGGAGCAGATCGCCAAGAGCATGCGCTCCCTCACCGACCGGGACTCGGAGCTCGGCGAGCAGGTGAAGGAAGCCGACGTGGAGATCAACCGGCTCGAGGTGGACATCGACGAGCTGTGCCGGAAGATCCTCGCCCTGCGCCAGCCCGCGGCCTCGGACCTGCGATCTGATCACCACCGCGCTGAAGATCGTCACCGACCTCGAGCGCATCGGCGACCTGGCGGTGAACATCGCCGAGCGGGCCATGGACCTGAACCAGGCGCCGCCGCTGGCCGCCTACGTGGACATGCCGCGCCTGGCCGAGCTGGCCCAGGAGCAGGTGAAGAAGGCGCTCGACTCGTTCGTGCGCGCCGACCCCGAGGAGGCCCAGGAGGTCCTGGCCGGGGATGACCACCTCGACGACCTCTTCGTGAAGATCTTCAACGAGCTCCTGGCCTTCATGATGGAGGACTCGCGGAACATCCGCCGGGCCACCTCGCTGGTCTCCATCTGCAAGCACCTGGAGCGGATCGGCGATCACGCGGTGAACGTGGCGGAGATGGTCATCTACATGGTCCGCGGGACCGACGTCCGGCACCCCCGGAGCCGCGCCGTCGAGAGCTGAGCCCCGGTCAGCGGTCTGCTCGGTGAGCGTCCGCGGCGCGCGCCGGGCAGGTCCGCTCTGGTGGACGGCCCGCGCAGGCCTTCCCCCGGGGGACGCTGGCCCGCTGACTGCAGCGGCCGGAACGGATGGGGGCGGGGTGGGTGGCCGCGGGCATCGCAGCGACGTGGCTCGGGGCGGCGGAGCTCCGGGCCCGATCGGTCGCCGACCGCCCTTCCCCGCCGTCGGCGCGGGCCGTGGCTCCAGGTCGCGCGGGCCCGCGGGGGAGCGCCCGGCCGCACCGCTCGCCCTCGCCGCGGGCTCGGGACCGGTGGTCGAGGCCACGCCCCTCGGCTCGGTCCACGACGGCGCGGCGTTCGGTCCGGAGCCCGGCTTCGACCGCGGTCCCGGGATCCCTCCGCCCGGCGCTGATCCCTGCCGGCGCGCGCCCGGTCCGAGCGGTGGAACAGTCCTCTGCCGTGCCTGCGCGCGGCGCGGGTCGCCCGACAGGAGCGACCGAACAGGTCTCCACCGCGGCGGCGCGCAGCGCGGGTCGCCCGGCGGGAATTGCCGAGCTCGGATCCGCCGCGCAGCCGCCTCAGGCGACGGTGCGCAGCGCGGGTCGCCCGGCAGGAACGACCGAGGTCGGGGCGGCCGCGCAGCCGGCTCCGGCGGTGGCGCCCGGCATTGGCCTCACGAGCGCCGGGAGCGCGACGCGGAGCGAGCCGCGCCTGGACGCCCGCCCCGTGCGCCGGGCGGCCAACCGGCCGGACCCCGGGACCCCGTCACAGGACCGGCGCCCCGCGGAGGGCGGCAGGCCCCCCCATCGAACGCGAGGTGACGGGCGTCACGCGCCGGCCGCGCAGGACGAGCCGCTCGAGCACGAGGCCGGCGCTCCACCCCGCCCACCGCCGCTCCCGTGGACGCTGGTGCAGGTACCCGCGTTCGAGCGGGAGATCTCGGTCGATGGGTTCCGGCTCGGGCCGGAGCCGTGGCCGCTCGTCCCACCGGCCCTGGCGCAGACACAGCGCGGGTGGATCTCTGCCGCCTCGGACGTGCGCCTCACGGGCCTGGGCTGGACGGAGGAGGTCTCGCTGGAGCACGGGCTCACCACCCCGCGCTGGGCGGTGTCCGGCCGCTGGGCGCCTCCGGCTCTCTCCGCGCGCCCGGCGGCGGTCGGGCTCGGCGGCCCCGCCGTGGCGGAGGGGCCCGAGGGGGTGGCGGTCGCCGCCCCGCGCGGCGCCTGGCGGGCCTCGGGACTGCTCGGAGGTCCGCTCGTCCGCGGACGTCTCGGGGCGGTGCTCTCGCTCGAGGCGACCGGGCTCGGGATGCCCGCGACGGAGCCGGGCCTCGCCACGGGCGGGCGCGCCCGGCAGACCGTCGCCTTCACCACCACCTGGCTCCCCTCGGCCGAGGACCAGCTCGGCCTGCTCGTCCTCGCGGGCCGGCGGACCGAGTCGCCCGACTGCTTTCGCTGCACCGACGCCGCCGCGCGGCTGGACCGGGAGCTGGCCGTCCTGGCCGGCCTGTCGTGGAGGCACGCCTTCGCCGCCGGCGCCGGGCTCGAGCTCCGTCTCTCCGCCGAGCAGAGGACCGCCTCGGCCGGGGCGCGCACGCCTCCCCCGGGGCCGAGCCACCTCGACCTGTCGACGTGGGTGACCGACGGCGCGCCCGGGCCGCTCTGGCCCGACGTCGGGGCGAGCGCGCTCGATGCCTCGCGCACCCGCGTCCAGCTCGCGAGCCGCGTCCACTCGGTTCTGGGCGCACAGCGGGTCGAGGGAGGCCTCGAGGCGCGGGTGGAGACCGGCCAGAGCGAGCTGTCGGTTCCGGAGGGCATGCGCTTCCTCGACCGGGGCGGCCGGTGCGCGGACGGTGAGACGTCCGGCTGCGCGTTTCGCGTCGAGGTCGCCCCGGCCCGGGTCCAGGCGCGGGGATGGACGCTCGGAGCGCACCTCGAGGACGCGATCCAGCTCGGAGACCTGGGCCTCCGGGTGGGCGTGCGGCTCGATGCCGGGCAGGCCGGCGCGGGGGACACCTCGACGGGCCTGCGGCTCGGCGTCGGTCCGCGGCTCGCGCTCGGGTGGAACGTCGGCGGGGACGGGCGGCACTGGTTCCTCCTTTACGCCGGCCGGAGCCACGACCTCGAGCTCCAGGGCGCCGTCGTCCGGTCCCTGCTTCCGGCGCAGCGCATCGCGTCCTGGAGCGACGGCGGATTCGACGCCTGCGCGCGCCCGGGGCCGTCCTGCGTGCAGCTCGGCGGACCGGCCGCGCTCGGGCCCGGCGGGCTCCCCCGCTCGGACGAGGTGGCACTCGGCTGGCGGGGACGCGTCGCGCCGGGCCTCGAGGGCGGCGTCGAGGCGCGGGCGCGGCACACCACCCAGCTCTGGACGGAGCAGGAGAGCGGGCTCCTCACCGACGAGCGCGGCCGGTGGCTCAGCGCCGACGGGCAGTGGCGGTCGCGCCGGGTGGTGCGGGCCGACGGCCGGGCCTGGCGGCGCGCGCTCGGGCTCGGCGCGTGGGCCCGCGCGCATTCGGGGCCGGTGCGTGTCTCCGCCGCGTGGAGCGTGGCCCGCGTCACCGGCACTGCGGCCGGCCCCTTCGACCCCTGGCTCCTCGACGACCGCACCGCCGCCCTCGCCGCCGGGCCGCTCCCGGACGACCAGCGGCACCGGGTCTGGCTCTCGCTCGCGCTCCGGGTCCACCCCGCCGTCGAGCTCGGGACCCGGCTGCGCTACGCCACCGGGGCGCCGCTGTGGGAGACCTTCGCGGTGCCCGACTCCGCCGGCCTCCGCACCGTCCGGGCCGCCCGGGGGATGGGGGTGCTGAGGTCCGGAGCGGTCGCGCTCCGTGACCCGGACGTCTTCGCGGCGGACGCCTGGATCCGCTTCCGGGTGGGGGCGCTGTTCCCGGCCGGAGTCCCGCGCCTGGACCTGACGGTGGAGGCAGCGCAGGTGGCCGGCGGGAACGCGCCGGTGCACCTCTCGGCGAGCTCGAGCCGCCTTGGCGCAGTGCTCCGACGCGAGCCGCCATTCCAGCTGGTGCTCGGTGTACGCGCCGGGGACTGATCGTGGGCGACGAGCGGTCGTCCGCGGAAATTCACCGGCGCCTGGAACTTGCTCCCGGCGCGGGCCTCCGACGACAATCGTGTCAATTTCGCGGGCCGGAACGACGAGGGGAACCGACGATGAGGAACGCAGTTCGCTCGCTGGTGGTCTGCCTTGCAGTGCTCGGCGCGAACGACGCCTTCGCCCAGGCACGCGGCCGCACGGACGGTCCCGAGGGCTCGGAGGTCGGCAAGGGCGGCTACGTCTCCGGGCCGGGCGGGCTCGGCGGGTTCTCGCTGACCGCGGACGGCGGTGGCGCGATCACCATCAAGGGCCCCCAGTTCAGCCCGCCGCTCTTCGTCGGGCTCACCGCCTCGTACTGGAACCAGGAGTTCTACCGGATCGACCTGAGCGGCTTCTACATCCCGGACCCGAAGCTCTGGGGTGTGCTGCTCGGCCCCTCTTTCCACACCACCACCTGGCCGGTGGCCTTCAGCATCGGCTTCCAGGCCGGTCTGCACATCCCGAACGGCACCCCGGTGAATTTCATCATCTCTCCGCGGGTCGGAATGGACTGGATCACCGAGAGCCACTTCCAGCTGGGCATCAACGCCAACTGGGATCTGAACCTCGCCAACTACGACCTCTCCATCGTCCGCATCGGCCTGAGCATCGGCTACCGCTTCTGAACCTCGCACCCGTGATCTGATGCCTGCTTCGCTCCTCCTCCTCGCGCTCCTCGCCCAGTCCCCCCGCCCCCCCAGGGGCTCCCTGACTTCCCACCCTCCGGCGGGTCGCCGCAGAGCACCGACCTGGCCCAGTGGGACTCGAACAGCCTCCCCCGGGTGTCCGAGCGGAGCGAGCAGGCGCCGCTCACCGACGCGGAGGTGACCAAGTTGAGCCAGGCCGGGTTCGGCCCGGACCAGGTGGTGAAGATGATCGAGGAGCGCCGGTGCGCCTGCGACGCCTCGGCCGACGGGCTGATCCGGTTGAAGATGGCCGGGGTGGACCCCCAGGTCATCTCGGCGGTGTCGCTGCACGCGCTGAAGCCGAACCAGGCCCTGAATCTCGAGGTCACGCTCGACTTCGCGGGCGAGAGCCAGCGGGCGCGCAACGCCTATCTCTACATCTTCGTGGACGACGGCGATCACACCCGGGTCCTGAGCGCCAACGTCGACGAGCTTCTGCGCCGCCCCAATGCGCACGAGACCACGGTCGACAACAGCGACTTCCTGATCGCCCGGACGGTGCGGAGGATCGTGCTCCCGGGCCAGCTGACGCTGAAGACCTACGGGCGCCACACGGTCCTGGTGGCCAGCTCGGCCAGCCCGAACCTCAGACACCCTTCGCAGCTGAGGGCGCAGGACCGCACCGCAGCACAGGTCTATCTCCTGGACTACCCCAGGGCGTCTCTGCAGAGCCTCTGCCGGCTCACCGCTGGATACCGGCGTGACGCCCAGATCGTCGATCGCTGGCGCTTCCTCGGCAGCCGCTTCGAATGCGAATGGAACTGACCATGACCCGTCTCCGCATCTGTCTGTCCCTCCTCGCTGGCCTCTGGATGGCCTGCTCCACCGAGCGGGCCTTCACCCGGGGC
Organism: uncultured delta proteobacterium; assembly: GCA_963776345.1. GTDB lineage: Bacteria > Myxococcota > Myxococcia > Myxococcales > Myxococcaceae > RPRB01. The sequence goes on from CAVZMH010000015.1 coordinate 590,855, forward strand.
GAGTACACCGACCCCAACGAGATCGATCTCCTCTCCGACGAGTGGGCCCCGAGCGACCTGCAGCTGATCGCCAAGAAGGTGGTCAACGACCTCCAGGGCTCGCCGGCCTTCGCCCAGATCCAGGGCCGCCCGGTGGTGGTGGTGGGCAAGCTGAAGAACAGCACCTCCGAGCACATCGACATGCAGAGCCTGGCGGACAAGATCCAGACCCAGCTCGCCAACACCGGGAAGTTCGCCTTCACCGACCGGGCGAGCCGTCAGGACGTGGCCGAGGAGTACGAGTACCAGGGGAGCGGCTACGTGCGGCCGGACCAGGCAAAGGGTCCGGGCCAGCAGATCGCGGCGGACTACATCATGACCGGCGAGCTGGCCTCCATCAAACAGCGGGTGGGGAGCGACGAGTTCATCTATTACAAGATGACCTCCAAGCTGACGAACCTCCGCACCGGCATCCTGGAGTGGACGGACGAGAAGGAGCTGAAGAAGAAGTTCGTCAAGCAGGGGATCCGGCCGTAGCCCTCCGCGCCGCGCCCCCCTGACGTGGCTCATCCCCTCCTCGCGGTTCGCTGGCCGGTCGCGCTCGGCGCGCTCGCGCTGCTGCTGACCGGCTGCGCGGGGGACTACGTCGCCCGGACCGCGGGGTACCGGCGCGCCTACGAGTCGTACCAGTACCCGCCGGCCATCCAGGGCTTCGCCGGCGAGGTCTCCTCCGGGCCGCAGATCGACCAGCTCCTGGCGATGATGGACGAGGGGATGGTGCTGCACGCCGCCGGCAAGCTCGAGGAGAGCATCCAGGTGCTCGCCCAGGCGGACAAGCTGAGCGAGCAGCTCGACTTCGTCTCGGTGAGCGAGGAGGCGAAGGTCCTCATCTCCAACGAGCGGGAGCGGGCGTACCGCGGGGAGGACTTCGAGAAGCTGATGATCTCCACACTGCAGGCGCTGAACTACGCCCAGCTGGGGAAGGACGAGGACGCGCTGGTCGAGGTGCGCCGGGTCAACGAGCGCATGCAGCGAATGATCAACGAGGAGAAGAAGCCCTACGAGCAGCTGGCGGTGGCCCGCTACCTCGCCGCGGTGCTCTGGGAGGACCAGGGGCACGCCGACGACGCCTTCATCGACTACCTCGCGGCGAACAAGCTCGCCGGGGACCTCGGGTCGCTGGCCGAGCCGCTGGTCCGGCTGGCCAAGGAGACGGGACGCGACGAGCCTCTGAGGTGGCTCCGGCGGCAGTACCCGTGGGCGCAGCCACAGCCGCTGGGGAAGGACGAGGGGCAGATCCTGGTGGTGCTCGAGGCCGGCAAGGTGCCGATCAAGACCAATGGGACGATGGCCGGTGGCCCCAAGGCGGAGCTGATCGCCGTTCCGGAGTTTCGGCCCCGTCCGTGGATCCGCGACAGCGGCATCTCGGTCGACGGCGGGGAGCCGGTGCGACCGACCCCAGTCACCTCGCTCGAGGCGGTCGCGCAGATTCACCTCAAGAATCGACTCGGGGGTCTCATCGCCCGACAGTTCGGGGCCCTGGCGCTCCGGGCCGGGCTCGCCGCCGGGGCGGGAGCGGCGACCAAGAGCGAGGCGGTGGGGATCCTCACCTTCCTCGCCCTGAGCTACGTCAACCAGCCAGATCTCCGGTCCTGGATGTCACTGCCGGCGGAGTTCCAGCTGGCGCGGTTCCGAGTGCCGGCCGGCGTGCACAAGCTCACCGTGGTGGCCGGCGGCGGCGCCCGCGAGCTCCAGCTGGACGTGCGCCCCCGGCGCGTGACGCTGGTCGTCCTCCGGAGCTACTGAGCCTGGACGGGCGGCGCGACGGCGCCGGTCCGCGAGCGTCCCCCTGGTGCGGGGGACTGAGCCTGGACGGGCGGCGCTCGAGCACTCGCTGCAGGCGCGAGAGGACGCCGACCAGATCCGGCGCCTCGCCGAGCACGCCGACGAAGGGGTCGCTCCCCAGCCGCTCCATCCGGGCCGGGGCGTCGAGCGCGGTGAACTGCCGGGGGTGGAGCCCGGGCTTCACCTCGTCCCAGCGGAGCGGCATCGACACCGGGACGCCGGGGAGCGGCCGCGCCGAGAATGGCGCGACCAGGAGTTTCCCCCGGCCGTTCTGGAGGTAGTCCAGGTAGACCTTCGAGCGACGGGCGCGGACCACCCGCTCGGTGGTGGCGATGTCCGGGTGCTGGTGGACCAGCGCCTCGGCGAGCACCTGGCCGAAGCTGATGGCCGCGCCGTGGTCCAGCTGCCGCCCCAGCGGGACCAGCACGTGCAGGCCGGAGCTGCCGCTGGTCTTGATGAAGTGGGGGATCTCCAGCGCCTCGCAGAGCGACCGGGCCGCCAGGGCGAGGGTGAGGACGTGCTCGAACGGCGCCGTCTTGGGGTCGAGGTCGAGGATGCACCAGTCGGGGTGCTCGAGGTCCGAGAGCCGCGCGCTCCAGAGGTGGAAGGGGATGGTGCCGAGGTTCACCAGGAAGGCGAGCGTCTCCACGTCGTCGCAGACGAACTGGCGGATGGGCCCCTCGTCGCCCCCCATCTCCACGGTGCGGATCCACGAGGGCAGGTGCGGCCCGGCCTGCTTCTGGAAGAAGCTCTCGCCGTGGATGCCGTCCGGGAAGCGGGTGAGCATCAGCGGCCGGTCGCGGAGGTAGGGCAGCATCCACGGCGCGATGGCCTGGTAGTAGCGGATGAGGTCGCCCTTGCTGAACCGGTCCTCGGGCCACCAGGGCTTCTCGAGGTTGACGAAGGAGACGCTGCGCTCCTCGGTGCGCCAGGGCGGGAGGCACTGCTCGGGCCGGCGGTCGTCGCGGAAGCGGCAGAAGACCGGGTGCCGGGGCGCGCCGCCGCGCTCCCACTCCCGGTAGCGGACCTCGACGACCAGCGTCGGGTCGACCCAGAGGAGATCCCGGTCGCGCGGGGGATCACGGCAAGGGGGCGTCGCTCGGCGATGCGCCAACAGTTCCCGCTCGACCCGCGAGGCCTCCCGCGGGCCGAGGCCGCTGCCCACCCGGCCGACGAAGGCGAACCCCTCCCCGTCCCGGGTGGCGAGGGCGAGGGAGGTCAGGCCTCGGGTGTGGCCGACGACCGCGAAGTCCCCGACCTGGTGGATGACGACCTTCTGCCAGTCCGCGCCGCGGCCGGCGTGGTGGGCGGCGTCGGCGCGCTTGGCGACGATCCCCTCGAGGCCCATCTGCTTGACCGCCTCGTAGAAGGCCTCCCCTTCCCTCTCCACCGGCTCGACGCAGCGGATGCGCCCGCCGTTCGCGGTCAGGAGGCGGAGCAGCTCGCGGCGGCGCGCGAGCGAGAGCCCGCGCAGGTCGTGCTCCTCGGCGGCGAGGAGATCGAACGTCCAGAACGTGGCGGGTGGGGCCCCGCGCGGGGCCCTCGCGCGCTGGGCACGGCCCTGGAGCAGCGAGAACGAGGGCCGGCCCTCGGCGTCCTCCACCACCAGCTCGCCGTCGAGGATGAAGTCGTCGGAGGGGAGCGCGCGCAGCGCCTCGACCAGCTCGGGGAACTGCGCCGAGGGGTCGCTCCCGCCGCGGTAGCGGAGGCGGACCTGCTCGCCGCGGCGCTCGGCGAGGATGCGGTAGCCGTCGTACTTGAGCTCGAACCACCATCCGCTCCGGGTGAAGGCGCGGGGCGCACGGCTGGCGAGCTGGAAGTCCACGTCCGCCAGGCGGACCTCCCGGCGCGGGGCTCCGGTCCGCTCCACGGCGAGGCGAAATGCCGGGGTCGCGACAGACCTGTTGCGTGGGGGGCGTCTGCTGGCGGCCATGCGGAGGGGGGTATATCTACGCTGTCATGGCGGCTCGCGCGATCGGCTCTGGGACCATCTCCTTCGGCCTGGTGAACATCCCGGTGAAGCTCTACGCCGCGGCGGAGAGCGCGGCGCAGATCTCGTTCCACCAGCTCCACGACAAGTGCAAGAGCCGGATCAAGCAGCAGCTGTGGTGCCCGGTGGACAACGAGATCGTCACCCGCGAGCATCTCGTGAAGGGATACGAGTTCGCGCGCGACCAGTACGTGCTCTTCACCGCCGAGGAGCTGAAGGCGCTGGAGGAAGCGTCGACCAAGGCGATGGAGATCACCGAGTTCGTGCCGCTCTCCAGCGTGGACCCGCTCTACTTCGAGAACGGCTGGTACCTCGGGCCGGACAAGGGGGCGGACCGTCCCTACCGGCTGCTCGGGCAGGCGCTGGAGCAGAGCCAGCACGCGGCCATCGCCAAGTACTCCACCCGGGGGCGCGAGGAGCTGGTGCTCATCCGTCCGCGTCAGGGGGCGATGGTGATGCAGACGCTCCGGTACGCGGACGAGCTGCGGCCGGTGAGCGAGGTCCCGGTCGGCGCGGGCGAGGTGAAGCCCGCCGAGCTGCAGCTGGCGAAGCAGTTCATCGAGCAGCTCTCCACCGAGACGTTCGACGCCAGCAAGTACGAGGACACCTACCGGAAGAAGCTGCAGGCGGTCATCGACGCGAAGATCGCCGGCGAGCCGGTGGCGATCGCGCCGGCCGAGCCGCCCCGGACACAGGTCATCGATCTGATGGAGGCGCTGAAGGCGAGCCTCGCCAAGCGCGGCGCGACCCCGTCCGCTGCCCCCGCGACCACCGAGCGCAAGCCGCCCAAGCGCGCTCCGGGCCCGGCCGCAGAGCCCGCCCCGGCTCGCAAGCGCGGCAAGCGCTGAGGCGCGGGTGCGCCTCCCCAGCGCGGCGCTCGGCAGTGCGCTGTTCTTCGCCGTCGCCCCGGGCGTGGTGGTGGGGGTGGTCCCCTGGTGGCTGACCCGCTGGCAGCCGGGTTCCACGTCTCCTCCGGTCCGTCTGCTCGGCGGGCTCTTGCTGGTGACCGCGCTGCCGGTGCTGGTGTGCGCATTCGTGCGCTTCGCGCGCGACGGGCTCGGGACGCCTGCGCCGGTGGCCCCCACCGAGCGGTTGGTGGTCACCGGGGCGTACCGGCACGTGCGTAACCCGATGTACGTGGCCGTGCTCGCAGCCATCGTCGGACAGGCGCTGCTGCTGGGCCAGACCCGTCTCCTGGGCTACGCCGCGGTGGTGGCCGTGCTGGTGGTGAGCTTCGTGCGGTTCTACGAGGAGCCGGTTCTCCTTCGCCGGTTCGGAGCCGAGTACGAGGCGTACCGGCGGGCGGTCCCCGGATGGTGGCCCCGGCTCCGTCCCTGGACCGGCTGAGTCAGTGCCACCGGGCCGGTGGCTGCCTGCGCCGAGCCTGGAAGTCGCCGTGGAGGAGCTCGACCTTGGCGCGGGTGGTGGTGGCTCCTTCGGCCATGCTCAGGGAGAGCGTCCCTTCCTCGACGAAGATCTCCCGGCCGGCCTCCAGGACGGTGAACGTCGCGCCGGGCCAGGCGTAGAGGGCGAGGTGCGCCTCGGGGAGACGCTCGACCTCCAAGTGCCCGTGCTGCGCGCCGCGGCAGAGGATCTCCAGGCGCCGGCTCGCAGGAAGGCGGAACGCAGCTCCCCCAGGCTCGAGCCACAGCTCGATGGGCGGATCGGCGCCATCGATGACGCGGCGGTCCAGGTAGACGCGCTCGCCGCCGAAGGTGACGACCGGCGGCCCAGTGGGACAGTCGTGGGTCGTCGCGGCGAGGACGACCGGGCACGGCGCCCGCGCGTCCGCCCGGCAGACTTCCCAGGCGCAGAATCGGCACACCCGCACGGCGGCCTCGGGCGACTCCGCGAGCCCGGCGAGGAGCCGCTCGGAGATCCGGATGAGGCGAGGGATCCAGACCTCCGGGAGACGGTCGACCAGACGTCGGGTGACGTGGGCTCGCGCGATCCTCGCCCGGAGCGCTCGTGCCGTCCCGAGCTCCGAGGCCCTGAGCGTCACGGCCCTCCGGTCTCGGGGGTCCTCCGTCTTCAGCACGAGCCCTTCCTCCACGAGGCGCGTGACCAGGCGGGTGACCGAGACCTGGGTCAGCGCCAGAGGGACACGGAGCGCGTCGAGACGAAGGCCGGGCACCTGCGAGATCGTCTGGAGCGCGGCGGCGCCCGATGCCGAGCTCCCCGTCGAGGTCGCCATGACCAGCTCCAGCCGATCGCTCAGGCCGACTGCCAGGGCGCCGAGCAGGTTGGCAGCCCGGTCCCGAGCGGACGGTGTGTCTCCTCGTCAGGGAACCAACGCCTGGGCATGACGCGGCCGGCCGAATCGCGGAAAAACGAAAAAGATACATACGGTATGCATGCAATTCTCGAAAACACATGCATGCAGTATGAAATCTGTTTTCGGCCGTCCGGTCCCCCGGCCTCCCCCTCGAGAGTCCACGGGCGTGGAGCGGCTTCCCCCTCGGCGGACGGTCACTGCACGCGACGCGCCCGCGTGCGAAGGAGGGAGGGAACCAGCGTCGCCGCTGCCTCCAGAGCGGCCGGAGGCGCGCAGGCCGGCCGGCATCGCCCGGACCGACCGAACCCCCGCCCTCCCGCGTCCCCCATGGGCGCTGCGACCCCGAACTCGCGTTCAGCTCCACGGCGCCCGAGGCGGACGCCGGCCCTCCCGGACGACCGTCAGACCCCGCTGGTACCTCTTGTCCCGTCATGCAGCAGACCCGGGTGGAGACGCGGACTTACACGCTGTCCGATGCGGCGGCGGTGCTCGGCACCTCCGAGGCCCGGGTGCTCCAGCTGGTCGAGGCGGGGCTTCCCGAGCGGGCGGCCACCCTGCGGCGGCCGGGGGCACGCGCGCTCACCTTCCAGGACCTGGTGCTGCTCCGGAACGCCACGCGTCTCGTGGACCAGGCCATCCAGCCGGCCCGGGTCGCGGACGCCCTGCGCCAGGCCCGGGCCCGGCTCCCCGCGGGCCGGCCGGTCAGCGCGCTGACCCTCGAGGCCGCCGGCCAGCAGATCGTCGTCCGCGAGGGCCAGACCCGGATCGCCGCGGACTCCGGACAGGTGCTGCTCGATCTCGCGGTGGCGCCTTCCCCTGCCCCGGCGCCCATTCCGGACGTCGACGCGCTCTTCTCCGAGGCGCAGTCGCTCGAGGACCGCGCGCCGGCCCGCGCCCGAGCGCTCTACGCCCAGCTCCTTCACCGCGCTCCCGCACACGCCGACGCCCACGTGAACCTCGGGCGGCTGCTCCACGAGGAGGGACGGCTGGCCGAGGCGCAGACGCACTACCGGGCTGCGCTCGCCGCCCGGCCAGCAGACGCCACCGCGGCGTACAACCTCGCTGTGGCGCTCGGCGATCAGGGTCGCACGGCCGACGCCGTCCACTGGTACGAGACCGCGCTTCGCTCGGACCCGGGCCTGGCCGAGGCGCACTACAACCTCGCCTGTCTCCACGAGCGGCGCGGGCAGCCAACCCTCGCCCTCCGCCACCTCAAGGAGTACCGGCGGCTCGCAGGCTGAGCGCCCCTCGCTCGTCTCGTGGTAGGCCTCGCCCCGTCCCCAGGGGAGGTCACCTCGATGCGCGTCGTCCTCGTCCTCATCTCCGCCACGCTCCTCCTCGCCGCCTGCAAGCGCGAAACACAGGAGGCCGTCGCCCAAGCGAAGGGCGCCGCCGCCGATGCCGAGCGCGCCGCGAAGGAGGCCGCCGCGCAGGCCCGGAGCGCCGCGGACCAGGCGACCGCCAGCGCACGATCGGCAGCAGATCAGGCGAAGTCCGCCGCCGACGACGCCGCGGCGAAGGCGCGCGCCGCTGCCGAGGAGGCCCGGGAGGCCGCGGCGAACGCCGGCGACTCTGCCCGGAAGAGCGTCGGCAGCACAGGCCAGGCGCTGCGCGAGCTGACGGCCGGTGATCAGGTACTCGGCGTCGTGGTGGGAGCCGGGAGCGCCGAGCTGGACGTGCGACCCGCGGAGGGCCCGGTGCAGACGCTCAGGACCGACGCGCACACCCGGTGGATCCGCCGCGGCGCCTCGGCCGGAGCCGCGGGATTCCCCATCGGGTCCACCGTGCGCGCCACGTACATCGTGAAGGACGGGCAGCGGATTGCCACCCAGGTGGAGGCAGTCACCCCTTGACCCTCCCGGTCCAGCCGCCGGTCTCGCCCATGCTCTCGCGGCTGGTCCGCGAGCTACCGGCGGCCGGAGCCGTCGTCTACGAGCCCAAGTGGGACGGCTTCCGGGCCATCGTCTTCCGCGACGGGGACGCCGTGGAGCTGGGGAGCCGAAACGAGAAGCCCCTCACCCGCTACTTCCCCGAGCTGGTGGAGCCGCTCCGGGCCTCGCTGCCCGAGCGCTGCGTGGTCGACGGCGAGGTGGTCATCGCCGGGCCGAAGGGTCTCGACTTCGACGCCCTCTTGAACCGCATCCACCCCGCCGCCTCGCGCGTCCGGAAGCTCGCCGAGGAGACGCCGGCCTCGTTCGTGGCCTTCGACCTCCTGGCGGTGGGCGATGAGGACCTCCGGGGCCGCCCCTTCGAGGAGCGGCGGCAGAGGCTGGAGCAGGCGCTGGCCAACGCCCGCCCGCCGGTCCACCTCACGCCCGCCACGCGGGACCGGGCGGTGGCCGAGGAGTGGTTCCGCCGCTTCGAGGGCGCCGGGCTGGACGGGGTGATGGTGAAGCCGCTCGCGCTCCCCTACCTCGAGGACAAGCGCGAGATGCTGAAGGTGAAGCACGAGCGCACCGCCGACTGCGTGGTGGCCGGCTTCCGCTGGTTCAAGGGCGGCGGAGGCGTGGGCTCGCTGCTCCTCGGCCTCCACGACGCGCACGGCGCGCTGCACCACGTGGGCATCTGCTCGGGCTTCTCCGTGGCGCTCAGGAAGCAGCTCGAGGCCGAGCTGGAGCCCCTCCGCGCGGGCGCGCTCGAGGCTCACCCGTGGAAGGAGTGGGCCACGATGGCCGGCGAGGGCGAGCAGCGGATGCCGGGCGCGCCGAGCCGGTGGAACAACAAGAAGGACCTCTCCTGGGAGCCCGTCCGGCTGGAGCGCGTGGTGGAGGTCGGCTACGACCACCTGCAGGGGCCGCGCTTCCGGCACGCCACGCACTTCCTCCGCTGGCGCCCGGACCGCATGCCCGCCTCGTGCACCTACGCCCAGCTCGAGGCGGTGGTCCCGGCCGAGCTGCGCGCGCTGTTCGGCGCCTGAGCCAGAGCCGGGCTCGTCGAGCGGCACCGGAGCGCTCGGAGCCGAGCCCGCAGCCCCATGGACCGCCTCTCGTCGCCCGTCACTCCTCCGGCTTCTTCCGCGCCTTGCTCGGCTGCACCCGCTTCGGCTCGCCGCGCTGCTTCGGGAAGTGGGGCGGCCACGGCGCGTCCCCCAGCCCCTGCGCCTCGTCGCGCGCGGCGAGCTCCAGCAGCGGCTCCAGCGAGAACGCCCGGTCGTCGATGCCCGCGCCCACGTCGCCGAGCCGGGCGAAGCGCTCGGGCACCGTGGCCAGGGTCAGGTCCGCGGGGTTCACCGTCTCCAGCTCGGACCAGGTGACCGGGCAGCTCACCCGTCCCTCGGGGTTGGCCCGCACCGAGTACGCCGAGGCGATGGTCCGGTCGCGCGCGTTCTGGTTGTAGTCGAGGAACACGCGGGTCCCCCGCTCCTCCTTCCACCACTTGCTGGTGGCGATGTCCGGGATCCGCCGCTCGACCTCCCGCGCCAGCGCCAGCGCGGCCCGCCGCACCTCGAGGAAGTCCCAGCGGGGCTCGATGCGCACGTAGATGTGCACCCCGCGCGAGCCGGAGGTCTTGGGCCAGCCGACCAGGCCCAGCCCCTCGAGCACCGACCTCACCTCCGCCGCCACCCGGCGCACCGCCGAGAACTCCACTCCCGGCTGCGGATCGAGGTCCACCCGGAGCTCGTCCGGATGATCCACGTCGCTCCGCCGCACCGCCCACGGGTTCAGGTCGAGGCAGCCGAGGTTCGCCGCCCAGACCACGTGCGCCACGTCCACCGGGCACAGCTCGCGCGCGCTCCGGCCGCTGGGGAAGGTGACCGTCACCGTCTCCAGCCACTCGGGGAGCGGGTCCGGCACGCGCTTCTGGTAGAAGAACTCGCCGCCCGCGCCGTCCGGGTAGCGCTTGAGCACGGTCGGCCGCTCGCGCACCCCGCGGAGGGCGCCCGGCCCCACGGCCAGGTAGTAGCGGACCAGGTCCAGCTTGGTCTCCCCCCGTGCGGAGAAGAACACCTTGTCCGGGTTGGAGATGCGGACCTTGCGTCCGTCGACCTCGACCTCGGTGTGCACAGTGGCCACGGTTTCCCCGCCAGATGTGGTAGCGCTAGCCGCCCGATGAGACTGGGGAAGTACCAGCTGCTCCGCAAGCTCGCCACCGGCGGCATGGCCGAGGTGTTCCTCGCCAAGACCGACGGGCCGATGGGGTTCGAGAAGCTGCTGGTCATCAAGCGCATCCTCCCGAACCTGGCGCAGGACCCGCAGTTCATCGAGATGTTCCTCGCCGAGGCGAAGCTGGCGGCGCAGCTCAACCACCCGAATCTGGTGACGCTGTTCGACTTCGGGCAGGCCGAGGGCAGCTACTTCATCGCCATGGAGTACATCGACGGGCCCACGCTCCGTCTGCTCCTCGCCCGTGCACGCGACCTCCAGGCCCCCATCTCGCTCGCCCTCGCCGCGCGCATCGTGTCCTCCGCCGCCGAGGGGCTGGCCTACGCGCACGACTTCCGCGACCAGGTGACGGGCGAGCCGCTGCACCTCATCCACCGCGACGTCAGCCCGGACAACATCCTCGTCGGCCGGAGCGGCGCGGTGAAGCTGGTGGACTTCGGCATCGCCAAGGCGCGCGGACAGAGCCACCACACCCAGGCCGGCACGGTGAAGGGCAAGGTGGCGTACATGGCCCCGGAGCAGCTGCGGGGCGAGCCGCTCGACCTGCGGGTGGACCTGTACGCGCTGGGGGTCGTGCTCTACGAGCTGTGCACCGGGCGCATGCCCCACGAGGCGAGCAGCGACGCGAGCATGGTGCGCGCGGTGCTCTACGAGTCCGCCATCCCGGCCGTGCGCCGCGTGCCCACCCTGCCCCGGGCGCTCCAGGCCATCCTCGATCGGCTCCTGGCGAAGGACCGCGCGGCGCGCTACCCGGACTGCCGCACGCTGCACAGCGACCTCGAGCAGTTCATCCAGTCCACCGGCGAGCCCACCAACGGGTTCGCGCTCTCGCGCCTGGTGGCCCAGCTCGCACCCATGTCGCCGCCGACGACGCCGACGCCGGTCCGCGAGATGGAGGTCCCTGCCGGGGTCGCCGCCTCCGCGTTCGCCCCGGCCGGCCCCATCCTCCGGAGCGAGCCCGTCGCCGGCGTACCGCAGCCGGCGCCGCTGGAGAGTCTCGGCCTCGACCGCACCGTGCGCTCGGAGCCGCGCCGCTCGCCCGCGCCCTCGATGGCCGCGATCGAGCCGAAGCGCGCCGACACCCCGCAGCGCGCGCACGGCACGTCGGCGTTCGTCTTCCCCACCGCGCTGGGGGAGGAGCGGGGCTCGGCGCCCGTTCCGCTCGGGCTCGACCGGAGAGGGTCGCGGAGGGACATCCCGAGGGCCCGGGGGGGAGGTGGATTCCTCCGCGTGGTCGCCCTGCTCGCGCTCTTCCTCGTCCTCGCCGCGGTCGGCGCGTACCTGGGCCTCGCCGCCGCGCAGCGCACGGACCTGCTCGCGCGCATGGGCCTGCCGGTGCCCGGAACACCGGCCCCGGTCGCGAGCACTCCTTCCGCCTCGGTTCCGGCGCAGACCACGCCTCCCGCGGTGACCGGTCCGGCACGGGCCACGGAGAAGGACCCCGCGACCACGACGCCGGTCGCTCCGAGCAGCAGCAGCGCGGCCGCGCCCCCGGCCCGGAAGCCCGAGCCCGCGGCGGCCCCTTCGGACAAGAGCGCGGCAACGGCGAGCACCGCGACGGGAGAGGCGCCCCCGAGCACCGGGGGCCCGGCGCAGCGCGAGCCGGCTGCGACGACGGCGGCGGCGCAGGGGAGCGCCGGGGCAGGTGAACCGGCTGCCTCCGCGCCTGAAAGCGCCGGCCCGGGAGCGCTCACCGTCGCCGCCGGCAGCACCGGGCGGGGCGAGGCGCCTCCCTCCGATTCGTCCCCGGCCGAGCCGAGCCCGGCCACGGCCGCGTCCACCCCGCCTGCCGAGCGCGCTGGAGCGCCGCCCGGCGCCGCGACGGGGACCACCGACGAGGCACCTGCCTCCGCCGACACCGCGCGAACCGGACCGGCCGCAACGAGCTCCGCGCCCGCGCAGAAGAGCCCGGCGACCGCGCTCGAGGTCGCGCGCCGGGCGCGCCGGGAGACTGACCGGGAGAAGCTCCTCGGGGCCTTCGCCGAGGTCGAGGCGGGGAAGGAGTCGACGGTGCTGCTGGAGAGCACGCCACACCTCCGCGTCCGCATGGGCGGCAAGATCATCGGGACCACGCCCGTGCCTCTCAAGGTGCCGGCGTCCGACGACCCGGTGGAGCTCGAGTTCTTCGACACCGGCCTCGGGGTGTCGCATCCCGAGCAGCTCGTCCTGAAGCCCGGCGACAACGGCACCCACAAGGTGGTGATCCCCAAGGGGAAGCTGGAGCTCAAGCTGCAGGACGGCGTGGCAGTGACCATCGACAGCAAGTCCGTGGGCAGGACGCCGATGGCCCCGGTGTCGCTCTACGAGGGCCGGCACGTGGTCCAGCTCATCCGGGGAGACCTGAAGGAGCGCCGCACGCTCGACATCCACGGCAACGAGACCGAGGTCCTCGAGTTCACCTTCCCGGAGGCCGAATGAGCATCCCCCACGACGCGGAGCACTGGCGGCTGCACGGGGTCCGCGTGGTCCACGGCTCCGAGCTCGACCCGAACACCGCGCAGACGCCGGGAATGAGCCGGGCCGCGGCCATCACCCACGCCCGCGCCGGCGCGGAGAAGCTCTGGGCCGGCACCGTCACCATCCACCCGAGCGCGAAGACCGGGGCGCACCACCACGGCGCGCTCGAGTCCATCATCTACGTGGTGAAGGGCCAGGCCCGCATGCGCTGGGGCGAGCGCCTGGAGTTCACCGCCGAGGCCGGCCCGGGCGACTTCATCTTCGTGCCGCCCTACGTCCCCCACCAGGAGATCAACGCCGCGGACGAGCCGCTGGAGTGCGTGCTGGTCCGCAGCGGCATGGACCCGGTGGTGGTGAACCTCGACATCACGCCGATAGAAGCGCCGGAGTCGGTGCACTGGGTGGACGACGTCCACCGCGCGCCCGGCCGCTGAGATTCGCGCGACCCAGGAGGGTCATCGAAGACATCGGCGGCTCGCTGGACGCGGAGAGTGCACCTCTGCTTCATTCTTTCGTCAGCAGTGTTCAGCCATGGCTCCGATCACCACCACTCGCGACGTCTGCCGCCATTGTGGGGCCGAGTGGCGTCCGGGCTGGGGCCGCTGCCACCGCTGTGGCGCCACGCTGCGAAACCGCGTCGCCGCCCCGGTCGAGGGGGCCGAGACCAGGGAGGGATCCGGCCTCGAGCTCGACCGCCGTCCACGCCCGCCGGCCCGCACCCCCGCCGGGGTGTCCACGGCGCGGCGACCGCGGATCGAGCCGTCCGAGGCCCCGACGCGCGAGCTCGCGCCCGAGCCCCGTCCGCCCGCAGACCCGTCGAGGCTCGTCTCGGTGGCGCTGGTTCTCTCCGGCGCGCTCGCCGTCCTGCTCGTCGCCCAGGTCCTCTTCCCCGCGGCGCTTCCCTCTCTGGCGGGGCTCGCGGTGCACGCGCTGCGCGGTGAGCGGGTGGGAGCGCTCCTCTGGCTCGTCGCCTGCGTGCCCTGGGCGTTCACCGGGGCGGTGCTCGGGCTCGCCCTCACCGCGGGTCGGCAGGCGGTGGGCCGGCCGCTGACGCGTTCACCCCTGGCCGCGACCATCGCCGCCGTCCTGCCGGGAGTCCTCCTCTGGGGCTGGCCGTCGCTCCACGGACATCTCGCCTCGGCGCTGGTTCGCCGCGGCGGGCGCAAGCGCGCGGCGCTGCTCACCGGCTGGAGCCGGGCGGTGCTCGGGTGCGTGTCGGCCGAGGTGCTGCTCACGGCTCTCGACGGGTTCGGGCTGGTGACGCTCCGTCCCGCGGCGCTGGCCGGCGTGGTCGCCATCGCGCTCGCCGCCCGGCAGGGGCACCTCTGCGCGCTCGGCATCGCGCTCCCGGGCCTCCTGCTCCGGCCCGTGCGGATGGGCGCGCCGCTCCCGAGCCAGCTGGTGTGTCCACAGTGCGGCACCGATGCGCCGACGCTCCAGCGCTTCCGCGAGGGGCTCGCCGGCAGCGCCTGCGCGCGCTGCGCCGGGGCGCTGCTCGGTCCGGGCCAGGTCTCCACCCTCCTCTCCATGGCCCAGGTGGAGGAGGGCGCCTACCGACGGGAGATTCGCCTCGGCGCCGCCGGCACGCGGCCCCTGCCCTGCCCCCAGTGCGGCTCGGCGATGCACGGCATCCAGCTGCGCACGGTGACCGCCCACGGCTGTCCGGCGTGCGGGAGCCTGTGGGTCGACCGGGTCGGGCTGGCGCGGCTGACCGGCGGACGCCCGGTGCTGACGGTCAGCCCGGGACATCCCCCGCGCTCCCCGGGACGCATCTGGCCCCTGCTCGCCGCGGCCGCGGCCCTGCTCGTGGCCGCGCTGCCCTGGGTGGCGGCCCGGGCCGGATGGTGCCACCCGGAAGGTAGGGCGTGCGCGTCGGCCACCGTCTCCTCGACAATGCGGTGATGCCCCTCCCCCCGTTTCTCTCGGCCCTCTTGCTCGCGTCGACGGCGGTGACGGGCGAGGTTCCCCCGCCGCGCTTCGAGGATCCCGCGCGGACGTCGAAGCTCGCCAGCGCGTACGAGGCCGTGGACCGCGCCTTTCGCCATCCGGTCGAGGCCGGGCTCACCCCGGGGATGGTCTGGGGCATCGTGGTGGACGGCGTCCTGGTGCACTCCGGCGCCGCGGGCCTTCGCGAGGTGGCCTCGCGGGCGCCGGTCGAGGCGACGACCGCCTTCCGCATCGCCTCGATGACCAAGTCGTTCACCGCCGCGGCCATCCTCCAGCTGCGCGACGCCGGGAAGCTGTCGCTGGACGACCGGGTGGACCGCTGGGTGTTCGAGATGCGCGGCTGGCGCCCGGCGACGGCGGACGCCGCGCCCGTGACGCTGCGGATGCTGCTCAGCCACGGCGGCGGATTCCCCGAGGACAACCCCTGGGGCGACCGGCAGCTCGCGCTCCCCGACGCCGCGTTCTCCAGGCTGCTCCAGGGCGGGCTCCTGCGCTCCACCTCGCCCGCCACCGAGTTCGAGTACTCCAACACCGGCTTCGCGCTGCTCGGTCGGGTGGTGTCCCGCGTCTCGGGAATGCCGTACGCGGCGTACGTCGAGCGGAGGCTGCTCCGGCCCCTCGGGATGATCTCCACCCACTGGACGGTGAATGGCTTCCCGGAGGCCCAGCGCGCGCATGGATACCGGAAGACGGCGGCCGGCTTCGAGGAGGAGGCGCCGCTCGGCGACGGCGCCTATGGCCCGATGGGCGGCCTGGTCACCACCGTGCCCGACCTCGCGCGCTGGGTGGCCTTCCAGCTCCAGGCCTGGCCACCGCGGGACGACCCCGACACCGGGCCTCTGCGCCGCGCCTCCCTCCGGGAAATGCAGTCGCTCGCCCGCGTGGTGGACCCGCTGGTGAAGCGCGACCACCCGGACGCCCCGCTCTCCCTGTCCACGGGCAGCTACGGCTTCGGGCTGGCCTCCGCCCGGACCTGCACCCTCGACCGGGTGGTGGGCCACTCGGGCGGGCTCCCGGGCTGGGGCTCGCAGATGCGGTGGCTGCCCTCCGCCGGGGTGGGCGTCATCGCCTTCACCAACGTGACCTACGGCGGATACCGGGACGGGAGCGAGCTCCTGGCGAAGGCGACCTACGAGGCGCTCGATGTGCTCCAGCGCTCCGGCGGTCTTCAGCCGCGCAAGCCGGTCCCTGCGCCGGCGCTCCTGGCCGTCCAGACGGGTGTGAACCGGCTCCTCGCGGCGTGGGACGACGCCCAGGCCCGTCAGCTCGCGGCGGAGAACTTCTTCCTCGACACGCCCCTCGAGGCGCGCCGCAAGGAGTTCGAGGAGCTCCGGGTCCGCCACGGCGCCTGCCGGCCCGAGGGCGCGCTCGACGCCGAGAATGCGCTGCGTGGCCACTGGACGCTCCGCTGCGAGCGGGGCACGGTCCGCCTCTTCGCCACCGTCGCCCCGCCCGGGAAGCTCCAGGATCTCGACGTCACCTCCGCGCTCCCGCCGGACCCACGGATGGGCCAGGCGATGACGGCCCTCCTCGGGCTCGCCCCGGCATGGAACGACGAGAGCGCCGGTGCGCTGCTCGGGCCCGCGGTGGACCGGGCGGCGCTCCGGCGGCAGCTGGCCGCGCTGACGGCCTTGCACGGCGCCTGTCGGGCGGGCGAGCCGGTGGGCGGCGACGGACGGCTCCGCACCACCGTGCCGCTCACCTGCGAGCAGCGCCCGGCGAAGGTGACCGTCGAGCTCGACGACGCCTCCGGGCGGGTGACCGCCGTGCGCTTCGGCAAGCCGGAAGGGGCGATCTGCCCCGACTAGCGCCCGTGGTGGCCCGCCGGAGGGAGGTGCCGCCAGGCGCTTGCGCGGACGCGGATTTGCCAGTACGAGAGCGGCTCCGGTCCGTCGTTCCTTGCGCGATTAGCTCAGATGGATAGAGCGTTGGCCTCCGGAGCCAAAGGCCACTGGTTCGAATCCAGTATCGCGCGCTCTGAAGTCCCCGATTTCTCCTGAGGATTTTTTTCGAGGAGTCGGGGACTTCGTCGTTTTCGTACCGTCCGGGTGGATCTTCCACTTTTCTTCCACCTGCGGGGCGAGTTTCGAAAGGTCGAGCGGCATCCGGTTGACCTGCGCGCGGAGCCAGCGCGGGTCCACCGCGGTGTAGACCTTCTCGGTCATCTCCGTCGTCGCGTGGCGGAGCAGCTTGCTCGCGGCGAGGACGGGCGTTCCGCCCTGCTGCAGGAGGCTCGCGCACGTCACGCGCAAGTCGTGAAAGCGCACCGGCCGCACCTGGGCCTTGGGCCAGAGCAAGACGTGGTGGATGGGACACCAGCGAGGCTGGCGGTCCGCGGCGAACTCGGTGTGGAGACACCCCCGTTTGCGGCAGCGGTGCAGCCAGCCCGTCACGAGTCCGGCCCGGGCCATCGCCCGTCTCAGCACGTCCGCGAGCCTCGTGGACCTGGACATCATCTGCCCGTGGCCGGGGCATCCCTTGGGCTGAGTCCGACAACTGGCCACGCAGAGGTGGGGGAAGACGAGGGCCGAGGGGGAGGAGTCCATGGCTTGCTGGAGCCAGGGGACGGCCGCGTCCGGAATCGGCAGCTCGACTTCGTCGCCGCTCTTGGTGCCGTCTTGCGCCCACGAGCGGCGGAGGACCAGCGTCTTGTGCACGAGGTCGACGTCCTGTTTCCGGAGGCCCGCCCCCTCTCCTTTGCGCAGCCCCATGAGGACCGAGACGACGAAGAGCGGCCGGCGGTGGGCTGGAATCTGAGCCACCACGGCCGGCACCTCCTCGGCCCGGAGGAACTCCTTCACCCGCTTCGGGCTCTTCTGTCGGCCTCCCCCGCGGGACTTCCTGAGGTGCGCGACGGGGTTCGTGTGCCAGCGCTCGTCCTGCACCGCGGCCTCGAACGCGGCCGAGAGCCGGTGTCGGATGTGCTTCACCGTCTGACGGGAGAGCGGCTGCCCACGGACGGAGTCTTCGCGCTCCTTTCCGCGCAGGAAGCGCTCGAGGACGGCTGGCGTCACCTGGTCGAGCCGCAGCTGCGCGAGTTCCGCAACGAGGATGTGCTTTCGGACGACGCTGACGTTCTGCTTGTGCGAGCGCTGGGCGTGGGACATCTCCTCCAGCCACCACTCCATCAGCGCGCCAAGCGTCCCGCCGCCATCGGGCCTGGGGGCCGGCAGGAGTCCCTTCCTGATCCGCTCGGCAGCGTCGGCGGCCTCGCGCTCCCAGAGAACGGCCTGCTCCCGGGCGAGCGCCTTGGTCTTCTGTCCGGAGTCGCGCTCGACGGGCCTGTTCTCGAGCGCATCGAAGTACCGGACCCAGTAGGTCCCGGATTTGATGCTCTTCTTCGTTCGCAGAACGGTGGCCACGGCCCAGCCCCTCTCTCGCCGCAGGACTCTAGCTCGGCGGGCTGCTCCGTCTCAGGCCGCGGACGGCTCCCTCCACCCGCGTCTGTTCCAGCCAGGCACGGATTTCCTGGGGGCTGAACCGCACGGCGCCACCCAGCCGGTAGTGCGGCAGCTCGTTGCGGGCGATGCGCTCGTAGAGCCACGTTCTGCGCATCCGGGTGAACGCCAGGACGTCGGCCACGGTCCAGAGCGGTTCGGGGGTGGGTTGGTCGTCTGTGGGGCTCACTCGGGACGTCTCCACCCCTCCCATGGCGTCGTTGTCAGCAGACAGAGTCCTAAGTGGATTCTATTTGGCTCCTCTTCTCAAACCGGACGCCTTGAGAACGGCCGCGGAACCGTGAACCCGCGAACGGGGCTCCTCCGGAGCCACAGTCCCGCCGGACCCCACGGAGGAGTGACGACCCGTCCAGATTCCGTCGGGTTAGTCCAGCCCGGTCCAGCCTGGACATGGCCCCATCCGACCCGCTACGGCACAAGCGAAGCACACGGTCTCCCGACCACGTGCCAGGGGGATTAGAGTCACCGAGAAATCGGAGCTGGTTCAGAGACCTGCTTCCTATCCCGTCCCGAGCCAGCTTAGAGCGAGTCCGGCTCCCACCGGTCTGGATTTCGTGGTGCAGGTCAGAACGATGACTGCTTCGTCAGGGCGACACGATCCGCAGGTGTCAGGACAACAAGTGCGCGCCATGAGAGTTCCCCGCGTCGGGCGGCGCATTCTCGTGATCGCGCTGGGTGTCGTTACGACGGCCTGCGCTGTTGCATGCAGAGAGAAGCCTTCCACGTCGACATCGAAGGCGATCATCATCGACCCATCGGCGGAAGCACCGCAGGGTTCATCGATCCGTGATGCATCGGCCGCCGAGACACCCGCCGCACGGCAATTTGCCGCCTGGCTGACCGCCTTCAACTCCGGGAACCGCGGCGCGCTCGTTGCGTATCATCAGCAACACTTCCCCTACGAGGTTGCGAGCGAGGAAGTGGCGGGCATCGATCGTGAGTTCGGGTTGAGCCAGGACACAGGTGGATTCGACCTGAAGAGGCCCGAGAGCCCCACGTCGACGCGTATCGTCGCCATTCTCAAGGAGCGGCACTCCGATCAATTTGCTCGAGCCACCATGCAGGTCGACGCCGCAGAGCCTCACCGCGTTGTCGGTTTCGAGATTCATCCCATTCAGACGCCAGATGAATTCCTCTCCGCGGAAGAACGGAAGCCGCCGAAGGTCGACGATGCCAAGCGTCGATTTCTGATCGACGGAATCGCGATTGAGTTGGAGGCCCATTACGTCGACCCTGACAAGGCCAAGCAAATGATTGCCGCCCTTCGCGATCATCTCCTGCGCGGGGACTACGACAAGATCAGGCAAGGTGAAGAGTTCGCCGCGGCGGTCACGAAGGACCTCCGCGACGTCAGCCACGACCTTCACCTCGAACTCATCTTCGGGCGGCGTCCGAGGGGCCCGGAGCCGACGCTCGACGATCCGAGCGCGAAGGCTCGCGCGATGAACTACGGATTCGGTCCGATCGAGCGCATGGCAGGTAACGTCGCTCACCTGGTCATCAACAACTTCCCGCCGATACGCGATGACGAGGCGCGCGAAAGGGTTGCGCATCTGATGAGCCGGGCGGCCGATGCCGATGCGCTTCTGGTCGACCTGCGCAACAACGGCGGTGGCTCACCCGACACCGTCGCGCTGATCGCGAGCTATCTCTTCGACGAGACCCCCGTCCACCTCAACGATATGTTCTCCCGCGACACTGGCTCGGTCCGACAATCCTGGACGGTGCGTGATCTTCGAGGGACGCGCTTCGGTGGCCAGAAGCCCGTGTACGTGCTCACCAGCAAGCGGACGTTTTCCGGTGGAGAGGAGTTCGCGTACGATCTGCAATCCCTTCATCGGGCGAAGATCGTTGGTGAGACGACGGGAGGCGGCGCGCACCCGACGGCCCGACACAAGCTCGACGAGTGGTTTGCAATCCGTGTGCCTTGGGGGCGCCCGGTCAACCCGGTGACCAAGACCAACTGGGAGGGCGTAGGCGTCGTGCCCGACATTGCGGTGACGGCCGACTCGGCACTCGACGAGGCGCACCGGCGCGCCCTCGACGACGTCTCGTCCAGGAACAAACGTCCGGCGCGACCGTGATCAACACGCGTTAGAAGTGACAAGCCGCCCTGAAATACAACAACGACCTCGCCGGGAGGCTCCGGACGCTGCTCCAGGCCCATCCGACTCACGGTGGGAGCTGGCCAGCCGATCCTCGCCGTGAACCGGCCGTCGCCCTCCCCCGCGGTCCCGCCCCAGCACCCAACCCTTGCTAGCGTCGGGCCGGAGCTAACCCGTTCAGCAGATAGAGGCTGCCGAGCCACTTGCCGTAACCAAGGACCATGTCGCGACCATCCGGGGTGAGATAGATGCTATCTATCCAGCTGACGCCAGCCACATCCGCCGGAGAAACGGTCCGTTCTTCGAGGGCTTTCCCGCTACGAATGTCGTAACGGACGATGCGAGCCACCTCCGTCCCGGGGCGCCTTATCCAGAGCTGGCCGTCCGCGGCCCACGTGCTTGGTTCGGCACCCTTCCCCACTCCCGGCAACGGAACAGGGGAGCCCCCGTCCAATGGGTAGAGAGTCAATATCCCGTCGAGGTCGCCGGCTGCCACAACCCGGTCATCGCGCGAAAGCTCCAAGGGACCGGGGCCGAGAGCAGCTTGAGAGAACGCTCCGGACAGCTCGCGCTTGACCAGCGCCATAAGCTGCGCGCCACCCTCGGCTCGAGTCAGATAGAGCCCAAAGTGCTTGTCCCCGGCGCGCCGTGCCAGCAACAGAACGCGCGTCCCGTCGTGCAGCCACCGCGCACGAACGACATCCAGCCCAGGAACCGAGACCGTCTTGCGCGCGCCGACCCCAACAGGAAGCACCGACAGCACATTCTCGTCGTCTTGTTTAGAAAGCACCCACTTTGCGTCTGAGGAAAGAGCAAGTGGCCGGCCGGGGCCGAGCTTCAGAGGTGGGGACCCATCCGTCGGTCGGACATAGACATAACTGAAACGCTTACCCGTCATGCCGGTCACCACATGGACCAAGACGTACCGCCCATCCTCCGAGATCCCGGCCGGGAATGTTCCGTCGAGCCAGGAGAGCTGACGTTCCTTTTGGTCGGCCCGCGGAACGAAGCTGATGAGCCCGCGCGTATCCTCCCTGTTTACTAGCACCTCACCGCTCTTGGAGATGTCCTGCAGGACCATCTCGGAGACTCCCTGATAAACAAGCCGACGCCCTCCAGAGAGTGGGCTGGCCCAAATGGCATCGTTGGCCGTGAACCACACCTCATCGCCGCGTGGACTCCAGGCCAGTCCGGCCACGTAGGAGTTTGGCACGGATGACAAAACGCGAACCTTCCCTTGCGGGTCTACAACCGACACTTTGCGCCCGTTGCTGCCGAAGCCCCCCAGCTGGAAGGCGACGAGGTCCCCACGCGGAGAAACGCGCGGGTATTCAATGAACTCGCTGCTCTCGAAGACGGGCCTCCCAATTGGCCACTCGAGCTGGAATTTGCCGGCGTCCCATTTCACCACCACCAACTCACCCGTGGGCGTCCAATCTGCCCACTTGATGTTCTCCGCCAGCTCTCGTGGCGCCCCGCCAGCAGCCGGGACCACCGCTAGCGTCCCCAAATAACTATAACTTTCAAAAGAACTCATTGACTCCCGCAACAAGACGGCCAAATCCCCATCGGGCGAGACGGCAAGGAGACGGACCTTCCGCAAGCCCAGCGACTGGGCGGCGTCAAATGCCACAGGGGGCCGCGCGAAGAGTTCCGTTGGCTCACCGTCCCATGCCGCGCTGAAGAGGACCCGACCCTCGGGCGTGAAGCGGCCAGCCGTCACTCTTCCCAGTCGAGACGTAATCTGCTCCACCACTGGGATTGGAGAGCGCTGCTCACGCCCAACGATGAACATCGCGGCTCCGAGGCCGAGCGCGACCATCGTTGCCGCCAATGGCCACAGCCATCGCGCCCTCCGCGAAGCTCTTGGTATCGCTCCCAGAGTGCTCGATGCTGGTGTCGGGCCTGTGGACGACCGAAGCAGTTCCAGATTGAAAGCCAGGTCACGGGCTGACTGAAACCTCCGCCCAGGCTCCTTCTCGAGGCAACGCTGGACCACCTGTCCCGCCTGGGGGGGGAACGGAAGGAGGCAGGGACTCCGGCTCGCGATGGAGTATCGCGTACCCGCTCTCTACGACCGGCCCGGCGGGGAACGCTCGGCGTCCGCAAAGCATCTCGTAGAGCACCGCGCCGAGGCTGAAGAAGTCAGTCCGTGCATCTACCGGGTCACCGCCCACCTGCTCCGGGGACATGTACCCTGGCGTGCCAAGCACCATTCCGGTGCCCGTGCTGCTGCCGAACGGCGAGACGGTCTCCGCCATCAAGCCGTGGGAAGTGACCGCCTGTGTCGCTTCCAGGAGCTTCGCAATCCCGAAGTCGAGCAGTTTCACGTGCCCGTCCCGAGTGATGAACACGTTCTCGGGTTTGAGGTCTCGATGGACAATGCCTCTGTCGTGCGCCGCCGCGAGCCCCTTGGCCATCTGCGCCGCCCAGTCCAGCGCCGTCGCCATGGGGATGGGGCCCTTGGCCAGGCGCTCCCGGAGCGTCTCGCCCTGGAGCAGTTCGGTGACGAAGTAGGGCTTCCCGTCGTGGAGCCCGACATCGTGGAGGACGACGACGTTCGAGTGCGCGAGCGAGGCTGCGAGCTTGGATTCGCGGTGCGCCGCACGCGCCATCCTCGAGCGTCGCTCTAATACTGGAGCACCCGCGGCTCCTTCCGGGCGCTTGCGCTTGCTGCGGCTACCTCCCAGCTCGGCCTCTGCTGAGTGCTGTCTGAGCTTCGAGACCCGCCCTCCCCTGACGACGGGCCACGCACTGCTCTACCCTCGGCAGCGGTGAGCACCCACGTCGAGCGCCTCCTAGTTCCGTCGCCCTCCCCCTCGCTGGCTGAAGCGACACGCCCCACATGGTCCGCGGCCCGAAAACCCGGTGTGTTTTTATTTGGATCTAGTTGATTAGTAGTCCCAGCAGCCGAGACACGGGTCGGTAGGATCGATCGACACCACCACCGACGCGCTCGCGGAGCCGCCGGCACCGGCGCATGTCAGCGTGTACCTCTGGTTCGGCACGGTGATCGGCACGCTGAGCTCCGTACCGGACGTGGGGCGACTTCCAGACCAGGTCGGGGTGCCAAAGTAATCGATGCCCGATGCCGTACAGGCCGTCGCATTCGTGCTTGACCATTGCAGCGTAGACTGTCCGAAGGCCGGCAAATTGATCGCAGGATCGGCAGAGATCGTTACGGTAGGAGCAGCTGGGGAACTGACCATCACGGTAACGGATTGGGACGCCGAGCCACCCGCTCCGTTGCAGGTGATCGTGTACGTGCGGTTCGCGGTCAGCGCGCCGGTGCTCGCCGAGCCGGCGGTAGCCTGAGCTCCGGACCAGGCGCCAGAGGCGGTGCACGAGGTCGCGTTCGTGCTCGACCAGGTCACCGTCGAGCTTGCGCCATAGGCCACCGACGTCGGGCTGGCCGAGATCGCTACCGTCGGCGGGGGCAGCGCACCGACAGTCACGGTCACCGAAGCGCTTGTCGCGCCGCCTGCGCCGGTGCACGTCAGCGCAAACGTGCTGTCCTGGGTCAGCGCCCCAGTGCTTGCGGTGCCTGCGATGGCTTGGCTTCCTGACCAGGCACGCGAAGCAGTGCAGGACGTCGCGTTCGTGCTCAACCACGTGAGCGTCGAGCTTCCTTGCGCAGGGACCACCATGGGGCTCGCAGAGATCGACACGCCGGGGGGTTGGGCCACCGCGGCGTTCGGGTGTTCAGCCTGCCCGTCGCCGCCGCAGCCTGTCGCGGCAACGCCGAGGATTCCGACAAACGCGAGGAGCCCTGTGATCCTCATCCAGCTGCACTCGGCCCGGTCGGTGCTCGTCTTCATGGCATCTGCTCCACAACCGGA
The DNA here is from genome assembly GCA_963776345.1 of uncultured delta proteobacterium. Classification (GTDB taxonomy): domain Bacteria; phylum Myxococcota; class Myxococcia; order Myxococcales; family Myxococcaceae; genus RPRB01. Next base: position 614,853 of record CAVZMH010000015.1, read on the forward strand.
GAGGCCGTCATCCGGCTGAGGTCAGGTTGCACCGGCGATGCCGTGGCTAAAGTACTGGACTCATTGGATATCCATTCAATCCAGGTTGCTCGGGACGAGACGGTCCGAGGGTCTTTGTTGGCCGGCACGCAACGACGACCAATGCTCAAGCGGACCTTCCAGACCGATGTCCTCACCTGGCCGCGCTGCGGGGGCACGCGCCGCGTGGTGGTCGTCGTCCTTCGTTCCGCCACCGTCCAGGCCATCCTCGAGCACAGCCGGCTTCCCTCCAGACCTCTCCCTCGGGCCCCGGCCACCTCCCCACCCCAGCTTGGCTTCTGGTGAGCGCCGTCCGAGGTTCGAGACTCACCCCCGCCTGACACCAGGCTCGGGACTGCTCCACCTTCGGCAGCCGTGAGCACCTCCCCGGGTGCCTCCTCGCACCGTCGCTCCGCCCCTCGCGGGCCGAAGCGATACGCCCCACCTGGTCCGCGGCTCGAAAACCCGGGGGAAGTGGCCCCTCGCCCGGTACGGCTCTCCCGAGCGTTCCTTGAATTGACATCCGCTATCTCACGGATCATCGCAGCTCCTTCCAGCCCGGACGCAAGACCGAGCCCGCGCGTGCCCTGTGGTTAGAGACAAGGGCGACGGAGTTTGACTGTTCGCCACGACCGCGGGCAGGGACACCTCGCTCCCGAGCGCGCACGAGCAGGGGCTGGAGACTCACTCACTCAAGCGCAGCGGGCGCACCGGCTTCCTGGACAAGGACTTCGGCACCTGCGTCCTGGCCGGCCGCCGGCTTGTTCTTATCTTCGAATTCTAGGAGGGCCGGCCCTTCGGCTCTCGTTGGCCTGTCGATCGACCACGAACCGCTCGACGTCCTCCGGCCTGAGTCGAATGAAATTCAGCACGCGCCCATACGGCAGTAGCCCCCGACGACAGAGCGTCCGGATGGCGGAATGCGAGACGTTGAGTTGCCGTGCCGCCTCCGCGACGGTGAGCAGCGGTCGACCGAAATCTTCCACCAAATCTTCTACCAACGGCGCGGCACACCCCCCCTCTGGAGGCGGTACGGGACGGACGCCACCCCCCTCCCCGCTCGTCGCAACCGCGCAGGATTCGGGTGAATCCGGCACTTCTCGGCATGCGTCCGATTCCAGCGGAAGTGGAGTGAGGCCTTCTCCGGAGCCAAAGGTCGTGGGTTCGACTCCCTCATCGCGCGCAGTCCGAAGGGGTCGAGGTTGCTCGGGTTTCCTCGGCGCGACTTCGGCCCCTTCGGCGTTTCCAGCTGAGTGGGTCCCATTAGGGTCCCACGCGCACCCGCTGCAGCACGCGCGCGGACCGGTTCGGGCTCCGGCATCCCCTCGAAACGAAGGCGGTCCACCGAGGCGAGGAGGAAGTCCCGCTCGAGGTGGCCGTAGGTCGCTGCAGTGAGCTTCGGGTCCTCGTGCCGCAGCACGCGCTGGACGACCGCGAGCGGGACGCCCTCGCGGAGCAGCAGCGTCGCGGTGGAGTGCCTGAGGTCGTAAAACCTGGTGGGACGAACGTTCGGCTTCGGCCAGAGCTTCATCCGGCACTTCGGGCAGCACCGCTGACCACCGTCGGCGGCTTCCTCGCGGTAGCAGCAGCCCCTTCGCCGGCACACGTGCGTCCAGCTCTCGGCGATGCCGGCTCGGCCCTGGGCTTGATCCGCTCCCGTAGACACTTTCCGAGAGGTGGATACGGTGTCCAGCATGGCCGAGGAGAGGAAGCCGCGTAGAGCGCGGAGGAGCTTCAGCGACGAGTTCAAGGCGGGTGCGGTTCAGCGCGTCCTGGACGGCGGGAGGACCGTCCCCCAGGTCGCGCGGGATCTTGATCTGACCGAGTCGGCGCTTCGGGGTTGGGTCGAGCAAGCCCGTGCGGATGCGGGCAAGGGCAAGCCAGGGGCCCTGACCAGCGTCGAGCGCGAGGAGCTCGCCCGGCTCCGCAAGGAGGTCCGCGAGCTGCGGATGGACCGGGAGATCCTAAAAAAAGCCGCGGCCTTCTTCGCGAAAGAGAAGCCCTGAGGTTCGGCTTCATCGACGAGGAGAAGGCCTTCTTCCCGGTGTCGCGGCTCTGCGCAGTGCTCCGGGTGTCCCGGGCCGGCTTCTACGCCTGGCGCTCCCGATGTCCTTCCGCTCGGCAGGTCGAGGACGAAAGACTCCGGGTGCTGGTCCGCGAGGCGCACCTCCGCGCCCGCCGGACCTACGGCAGCCCTCGGATTCACCGCGCGCTCCAGCGCCAGGAGATCCGGATTAGCCGGAAGAGGGTCATCCGGCTCATGCAGTCAGAGGGGCTCGAGGCTCGAGCACGACGCCGCTATCGCTGCACGACGATGAGCGATCACGAGCAGCCCGTCGCGGCAAACTTGCTCGGCCGCGAGTTCAGCGCCGCGGCGCCCAACGTGCGCTGGATCGGGGACACGACGGAGCTCCTCATTCCAGGCGGGCGCCTGTTCCTGGCGGTCATCGTCGACCTGTACTCGCGCTTCGTGGTCGGCTGGGCTCTCAGCGCCGTCAACGACCGTCACCTGACCATCCGGGCTCTGGACATGGCCCTTCGCCGGCGCTGCCCGGGCGAGGGGCTCCTTCATCACTCGGACCAGGGGAGTACCCTTGGGTTCAAGCGGTCGTCGCAACACCGTGGCCAGCTGAGGATAGATGATCACGGAGGGCTTCGGCTGGCGTCTTCCAGCCGAGGGTCTTCCGAGGCCGTCCGTTGAGGGCGGCAGCGACCGCCGCTAACGCCTGACGAGAATGCCGTGAGAGATCTGTGCCCTTTGGAAAGTACTGACGGAGAAGGCCGTTGGTGTTCTCGTTCGTGCCCCGCTGCCAAGGACTATGAGGGTCGCAGAAGTAACTCTGCAGACCTGTCTTGATGCGGAGCTTGGCGTGTTGGGCCATTTCTGTTCCCTGATCCCAGGTCAACGACCGGCGGAGTTGCTCGGGAAGCGTGATGATGGCGGCGGCGATCGCGTCCCGGACAGCCTCCGCGCCGTGACCTGCCAGCGGTGGTCCGTTCTTGACGCGAGGCTGGGCATGGTCCGCCATCTGAGGCAGGTGGAGCAGCATCGTGAAGCGAGTCGTGCGCTCGACGAGCGTGCCGATCGCCGAGCTGTCCCGGCCCAGGATCAGGTCTCCTTCCCAGTGTCCGGGTACAGCCCGAGTCGCCGCTTCGGCCGGGCGCGTCGCGATCATTACCTCTGGGCTGACGAAGTTCTTGCCGCGCCCCCGGGCGCGCTCGCGCGGCACCCGGAGCGCGCGACCTGTCCGCAAGCACGCCACCAACTCGCGCCGCAACGCGCCTCGGCCTTGTACGTAGAGCGCCTGGTAGATGGCTTCGTGAGAGAGTCGCATGGACGGATCATCGGGATAGTCGATCCTGAGCCGGTTCGAGATCTGCTCGGGGCTCCATGAAGCGGCCCAACGTCGGTCCTTCCGGGGACCGTGACGCCGACCGTTCCAGCGCACAAGAGGACCAGCCAGTTGGGTGCCGTCCCGGGCCGTGATGAGGCCTGAGAGCCGCTCCTGCACGTACTGGTGGAGCCGGTCGTTCGCGACGAGCTTCGCTCGCTTCGGCCGGCGCGCTTTGCGGTCCGCGTGCCATTGGGCCGTCGAGGCGCGGTACTCGAGTCCACCGCTCCGAGTCGCAGCGTTCCGACGCAGCTCGCGGGAAACAGTCGACGGAGATCGATTGATTCGCCGGGCGATCTCCCGCACTCCAAGATGCTTCGAATGCAAGATCGCGAGCTCCTCGCGCTCGACGAATGAAAGGAATCGCCCCGAGAGCGGGGCCAAGGAGAACGGCGGCATGCCGCCACTCTCGCGGAACCATCTGATCCCAACCGGCGCGGAGACGCCTGCTACGAGCGCAGCGTCTTCGCTGGAGAGCCCGACTCGTACCGCCTCCCAGAACCGTTGCCGGTGCTCACGTCGCCCCGCCGTAGGGCGCCCTGGTGAACGCATCGGAGCACGCCCCGCCCGAGCTGACCGACGACGCCTCGCTGTTCCCATCGCAACCCCTCCATGTCGAGGCGTTGCGACGGCCGATTGAATCCACCACCTACGCGAGCGAGGACTACCAGGCCGTCCTTCAGGCGCACGGAATCACTTGCAGCATGAGTCGGCGCGGCAACTGCTACGACAACGCCGCGATGGAGAGCTGGTTCAGCACGCTGAAGTCCGAGCTGGGCGAGCGCTTCGAGACGGCAGGCCATGCCAAGGAGCAGCTCTTCGACTACATCGAGGTCTTCTACAACCAGCAGCGGATGCACTCGGCCATCGGATACGCTTCCCCGGCCGAGTTCGAAAGGGCAGCGGCGTAGTCCCACTGTCTACCGAATCGGATCAAGCCCACAGCTGTTCGAGGCGATGCAAGCGCATGTGCGGGGCCTCGAGAAGTTCGACCTCATGACCCGGCTCTTCTTCGCCGAGGATCCGGTGGACTCGCTACGCAAGGTCGATGTCCTCGGCGGGCTGATCCTCAGCGTCCACCTCGACGACAGCGCGGAGCTGGCCGCGCTGAAGGCGCGTGGTCGGGAGGGCACCCAGCACGGTGTCGAGGAACTCCGTCAGAAGAGCCAAAGGGCTGGGAACACCTACGAGCAACAGCTCGATGGTCAGCGCGGCACTGAGTTCGCCGACAGAGCCGCGCCCGCCAGCCGCGCGATCCGGACGAACCCCATCCGCGATGCCTCGGCCTGGAGCGCGACCAGCCGCATCCGCCCGCGCTCTCGCTTGACCCGGAGCTCTACCTCGCCGAGAGCGAGCTGCGCCTCGAATCGCTGCAGCGCCCAGCGCTTCCGTTCCATGAGCGCGAGCATCTCCCGCAGTTTGTGTAGGGCAGCGGTCTCGTGTCCGAGTGCCGCATCGACCTTTGCACGCAAGATCGCAACGTGCGCCACCAAGACCTCCTGCATCATCGAACCCTGGGCCTCGTCAAGCGCCGCCTCCGCCTCCTCGAGCCTCTTCGCCGCAACGGCGCACTCAGTGCGGACGCGGTGGTACGTATCGGTGGCAGCTGGCATCGGACTCCTGGAGAGAGCGAGCGCGGACTTCACCTCACCCAGGCAGGCCATCCCCGCCTCGAACCGTCCCTGGTCGCAGGTGGCGAGACACGCGAAGTTCTGGTTCTTAAGCGCAGCGTCCTCCCACCCGAAGGAGCGGAGGCTCTGAGCGTCTCTCTCGAACACCGCCCGGGCTTCTTCGAGCCGGTCCTCCTCGATGAGCACGAGGCCCTCGAGGAAGCCGTAGTCCCCCTTCGCCTGGTACAGCTCGCCCCCGAGTTTCGCCCGAAGTGCGTTCAGCGCCTGCCGGGCCTGGATCAGGTCTCCCGTTCGCCAGGCGATCCAGCATCGAACGGAGAGAAGGCTCACAGGAGGGGGCTCGTCGAGACTCTTCAGCGCGTCGTCCACCTCCTTGACGAGGGCTTCGGCTCCCTCGATGTCGACGTTGAAGGTCGCGCCGGCCAGATCGATCGAAGTCTCGATCACTCGTGACGTCAGTCCGAGGCGACGCAGGTTTGCCAGCGCTTCCCGGTAGGTGGCAACGGACTGGGGGAGGGGCGGCTTTCGTGGGTTCGCTGGATCGGTCATCCACCGCGCGCGGATCACTTTGATCCTAGCGAGGCCTTCGAGATACCGGGCGTTCCGGTAGGCGGACTCGGCGCGGTCGAGCAGGCCGAGATCCAGCCCGCCCTTCTGGCGTCCGAGCAGAGCCCTCGTCCCGAGAATGTCACCGAGCTCGATGTTCGCGCCGAGCTCCCTCGCCTCGCGCTCCGCGCGGTCGAGGAGGTCCACCGGCACCTCCGCCCCGGGGATCTCCGATCTCAACCAGGCTTGCTGAAGCTGGAAATCCACGCTCCCGGCTGCAGCCGGCACTGCCTTCTGGTTCCGGGCCAGGAAGGCGAGACCGATCTCTGGGCTCGCAGGGGCGGACGAGCTGAAGCGAGCGCTGTGCCGGGCCCTCTGCGCAAGCTCGATCGCAAGCGCTGTGTCGTCCGGGAACTGGTCGAAGAGTTTCTCGCCTACGCGCGCCGCGCCGGACTCGTCTCCCTCGGCGGTGCGAAGGACGACCTCCGCTCGCCATCGCGCCGAGATCGGGAGCCCGCCGGCCGCGTCGAGGGCGAGCTGCGCCGCCGCCCGCGCTTGTTTCCGATGACCCATCTCAAGCCAGAGCCGCGCCTGCTGGAAGTGGGCTGGATAGAAGGCACGGTCCGCCGCGGCAGAATCCGCGAAGGCCTGCACAGCCCCGGGATACTCGCTCTGTGTCGAGCGCTCGATACCCTCCGCATATCTCCGCGCGGCGATGAGCGACCGGGGCCGCAGCGATCCCTGAGCAGCATCGTCGCCAGTTACCGGCGCTCCGACTGCCTGCTGGAGCTTCCTCCCGAGGACCGGCAAGACCCCGAGGAGGTCATCGCCCGTGAACGTTGCAGAGATCGGCTCGCTCGTTCGCGATGCGTCCAGTGGCAGGGAGAACGCCGCCTGCAACTGCCCACCTTCGATTCGCTTCAACGATCCGACGACGATCGTGGGCACTCCCAGGAGCGCACCCAGTCTCGTCCGAGCGGCGTCAGACTCCAGATCTCGGTCCTGCAGCCCGAGCGACCTCTTCGCCAGTCCGATGTCCTCGGCCGGAATGACCCTGAGCGTACCCTCTGCGGACGCGAGCTCGAGCGGCAGCAGCGCGGAGAGCGCTGGAGCCACCCAAGCCCGAGCACCGAGATCCTGGTCGGCCACGACACCCGCAAGGGCGACGGCACGCCTCGCGTGAAAGGCCGGCGCCACTCCTTGCGCTACCTGTCTCCGCTGAAGGCTGACTCCAAGGAAGGCCGCAAGTGCGACACCGACCACCCCGAGCGCCGCGAGCCACCTACGGCGGTTGGCCACGAATCGAGGTGATGTTTCCAGAGCCCGCGCGAGCTCACCCGCGCTCGCGAAGCGTGCTGAGGGCCGTGGGTCGAGAGACCGCAGGATCGCACCGTTCCAACTTGGGTCGAGCCGCGGAACGACCGAGCGCGGCTCTGCCGGCGGGTCCTTCAAGCGCTTGCAGGCCGCCTCGAGGGGCGTCTCACCGGCGAACGGGAGCGTCCCGGTCACCATCTCGTAGATCATCAGCCCAAGGGCGTAGATGTCGGCCGAAGGCCCAACGTCCCCGCCTGAGAGCTGCTCGGGTGCCATGTACTGTGGCGTGCCGATCACCCCGGACCCGGTCGCCATCTCCGAGACGAGAGATGCACCTGGGAGCGCACGCGCGATCCCGAAATCCGTGATGACTGCTCGCAGGTCTCCCGACTCCGCGGATGCAACCGACCTGCGGACCAGCATCACGTTGCTGGCCTTCAGGTCCCGGTGGACAACCCCCTCGGCGTGCGCGGCGTCCAGTCCCGCCGCGATCTGCCGGACGAGGGGCAACGCCTCGTCGACCGACATCGGGCCCCGACGGGCCAGCAAATGCGCGAGCGTCTGTCCCTCGAGGAACTCCATGGTGAGGAAGCGCAGAGGCTCTCCACCCGGGGTTCGGGTCGAGTACAGGTCGTAGACGCGGCAGACGTTCGGGTGGCTGGCCTTCCGGGCGAGAAGCACCTCGCGGCGGAGCCGCTCGAGCATCTCGGGATTCTCACCGAGCTCCGGAAGGATGGTCTTCAAGGCCACGTGGGCCTGAAGCACCTGGTCCTGGGCTTCATACACCTCGCCCATTCCACCCCGGGCGACGAAGCGGAGGATCGTGAATCTGTCGGCGAGAACGTCACCGCGGCGCAGATGCGGTGGGGGGCCGGCGGGAGAGAATGTCGAGCCGCCTGCCGCGGGGAGATCGAGCGTCTCGTCCGTTATCCGAGGTGACTTGACAGTCGGGCCGAGACTCTCCGGACCGCCCCCACCGTCGGTCGCTCCCGGCCTGCCTTCGTCGCGGCGCTCGGCCAATCCCCACCTCGGGACAGGTGCAGCATCGGTCCAACCGGGGCGACGCGCAAACCATGAAACGGT
>CAVZMH010000016.1:0-901092 GCA_963776345.1 uncultured delta proteobacterium
CAACTCCAGTGAGTGCCGCGTCCTAGAGTCGAGCCGTGGCGATCAGCCCCGAGCTCCGCGCGCTGCAAACCCGGCTGGCGCTGCCGGTGGGGATCCTCGTGGCCACGCACCTGGTGGGCATCCTCGGGTACCACTGGCTCTGGCGCGACCGCGGCGGCACCTGGATGGACGCGCTGTTCATGACCTTCACCACGGTGGCCACCATCGGCTACGGCGAGGTGAGGCCGCTCGACGACGCGGGCCGGATCTTCACCATCGCCATCGCAGTCACCGGGATCGGCAGCCTCTTCTACACGTTCAGCGTCGGGCTGGAACACCTGACCAGCGACTCGGTCCGGCAGTCGCGGAGGAAGCGGCGCATGCAGGAGCGCATCGACAAGCTGGAACGGCACTTCGTGGTCGCCGGCTACGGGCGGGTGGGCCGGGAGGCGGCGCACGAGCTGCACCAGGCCCGCGTCCCGGTGGTGGTGGTGGATCCGGGCCCGGCGGTGGGGCGCCTCGCCGCCGAGGCCGGCCTCCTGGTGCTCGAGGGCGACGCCGCCGACGATGCGGTGCTCGAGCGGGCTGGCATCAAACGGGCGCGGGGCCTCGTCGTCACCACCGCGAACGACGCCACCAACCTCTACGTCATCCTCTCGGCGCGCCTCCTGAACCCGAACCTGTTCATCGCCTCGCGGGCGGTGGACGAGTTCTCCGTCCCGAAGCTGCTCCGCGCGGGCGCCAACCGGGCCATCAGCCCCTACGCCATCGGCGGCCGCCGACTCGCGCACCTCATGCTGAGCCCGCGGGTGGTGGACTTCTTCGAGACGGCGTTCCAGCGTGGAAAGCAGGCGCTCCGCATCGCGGGCCTCCAGCCCTCGGCGTCCGCCCCGAGGCGGTCGGTGGGCGCGCTGGTGGGGACGGGCGCCGCCGGGGCGACGGTCCTGGCCGTGCTCCGGGGGGACCAGGTGGTGCGCTCGCCCGAGCCGTCGTTCGCGCTCGGCCCCGACGACCACCTGCTGGTGCTCGGGACCGACGAGCAGATCGAGGCCCTCGAGCGCGCGATGTCACAGTAGAGCGGGGGGCGCCTCGTCGTCGACCGGCACCGTGAGGTTCAGCGCGAGCCGGCCACCATCCGGGTACAGGGTGGTGCCGGTCAGGTACGAGGCGTCGTCGCTGGCCAGGAACGCCGCCACCGAGGCGATCTCCGCCGGCTCGCCGAAGCGGCCGATCGGCGTGCGCGAGAGGAGGGTCCGCCGGGCGGTCTCGTCGCTCATCACCGCGCGCCGGGACATCTCGGTGAGGATGGTGCCGGGCCCGATGCCCATCACCCGGATCCGGTGCGGAGCGAGCGAGATCGCCATGACCTTGGTCAGCTGGTTCACCCCGCCCTTGGAGACCGTGTAGGGCACCTGGTCCGGCAGCGCCACCACCGCGTTCACCGAGGAGACGTTGAGGATGACCCCTCCGCCTCCCTGGCGGACCATCTGCCTCGCCGCCGCCTGGCCGCAGAGGAACATGGAGGTCAGGTTGGTCCGCAGGACCTGGTCCCAGTCCTCCTCGGCCAGGTCGAGAAAGCTCGCCCGGTGCACGACCCCGGCGTTGTTCACCAGCACGTCCACTCGCCCGAACGCCTGCACCGCGGCGGCGACCAGGCGCTCGACGTCCTCCCGGCGTCCCACGTCGGCGCGCTCGAACCGCACCGCCTCCCGGGCGCTCGCCAGCGCCTCCTGGGCCTGGGCCCAGTCGCCCAGGTCGGCCAGCACCACCCGGGCGCCCTCCGCGGCGAAGCGGCTGGCGCATGCGAGCCCGATGCCCTGGGCCGCTCCGGTCACCACCACCACCTTCTGGTCGAACCTCACGCTCTCCTCCATGGGACGTGGAACCCAGGCACCCGTCACTCCTCCACGGCCACCGCCCTCGGTGTCGCCCGACCGGAGTGGACCAGGACGATGCCTGCGGCCACCGCGGCGAGGCCGAGCCCGTCCAGCGAACGGACCGACTCGCCGAGCAGCGCCGCGCCGAGCACCAGCCCGAAGATGGGCGTGAGGAAGTAGAACGCGCTCACCCGGCTCGCCTCCCCGTGCCGAAGCAGCCAGAACCAGAGGAACGAGGCGCCGAGGCTCAGGACGAGGATCAGGTAGCCGAGGCTGAGACAGAACGCCGCGGTGGGCACGAGTCGCGGCGCTCCCTCGAGGAGTGCGGCTACCGGGAGCAGCACCAGCGAGGCAGCTCCGAGCTGGATGGTGTTGGCGGCCAGGAGATCCGCCGGCGTCCGGAGCCGCTTGAACACCAGGGTCGAGCCGACCAGCGCAACCACCCCCAGGAAGGCGAGCAGCACGTCCACCGGGCGCGCCACCTGCGTCCCCGCCCGGGCGGCCATCGCCACCAGCACCCCGCTGAACCCCAGCAGGAGCCCGGCGACCTTTCGAGGCGTCAGCGGTTCGTTCAGCACCGCCGGCGCCACCAGGGCGAGCAGGAGCGGGTTGGTGCTGGCGATGATCGCCCCCATTCCCGAGGAGAGGTGCCGCAGCGCCTCGTAGGTGCACCCGAGGTAGGTGGCGTTCGCCAGCAGGCCGTAGCCGGCGATCTGTCGCCAGACCCCGAGCGTGCGCGGCCAGGGCCGCCGGAGGGCGACCACCACGCCGGCCATCAGGACCGAGGCGATGGCGAAGCGCACCGTCAGCACCCAGAGCGGCTGTCCGAGCCGGGACAGCACGCGGCTCGGAACGAAGGCCGATGCCCAGAGGAAGACGTAGAGCAGGGCCAGGGCGGTGCCGGCGCGCCCGTGCGCACGGAGCTCGGAAGCGGTCATCGGGGCCCTGGACACTTGCACCTCCGGGGCCGGGCGCAATGCACAGATGAGGGCTCAGGCACGCTCGTCCGTCACCTGGGTCCGGTGGGCGACACCGCGGTCCGGACAGCCTCGGTGGCGCTGGCCTCCACGGCAGCGGGCGAGCGTCGAGCGCGCCCGTCAGGTGCCGTGGATCCCGAGCAGCTCGTCTCCGATGACCGCGGCGATCCCCACGGCCAGACTGAGCAGGTATACCGCGGCGACCTTCAACCAGCGCCGGCGGGCGAAGGGGAGGGTGCGCGCCGAGAGCACCGAGAGGACCGCGAACAGGACCCAGGCGGCGAGCACCAGGGCGGTGCGACCCGCGACGCCATCCGTCAACCCGAGCGCGAGGTCGCCCTCGTCCGAGAAGGGGTGGGCCCCTCGGAGCGCACGGCCGACGTCGAAGGTGAGCGGCAGCAGCCGGAGGCTGGCCTGGGTGAAGGCGGCCGTGGCCCAGGCGAACGAGGGCCGCCTCCGCGCCACGGCCAGGAAGGCGAGCGCGAGCACCAGCGTGACCAGCGGCCCGCCAGCCTTGCTCCACAACCTCAGCGCCGCGGAGATCGGGACCGTCGGATCCACCCGCTGGAAGCCCATCCGTGCCGGCGTCCCGGTGAGCCAGAAGACTGCCCGGTGTCCCAGCTCGTGCAGCTCGATGGCGGCGGCAGAGAGCACCGCGACCAGGGCCGCGTTCCGGGCGGTCTTCACGAGGAGCGGTACGCGCGCCGGGGCCGGAGATTGCCGGAACGACGAAACGCCCGGACCCCGCGGGAGGTGGCCGACCGCCTCCTCCGCACGGGGCCGGGCGGAGCCCGACGATGGTCGAGGCCCTCAGTCCCCCTCGAGCTCCACCTCGTCCGCGGTGAGCACCGAGCCGTTCCACGCCCGCGCATCCTTGCCGCGGACACCGACCACGTCGCCGAGGTTCAGCGCCGAGAAGAAGGTGGCCTCGGTGCTGGAGCCGTTGCCGCTGAACTCGGCCGAGGCGGTGCTCACCCGGACGCCGAGGATGGTCAGGCTGTGGCCCGCAGCGTCCTTGGCGGACACCGGCCCGCGCAGCTCGATGCGCTGGTCGTCGGTCAGCTCCAGCCGGGAGGCGACCACGTCGGTCCCGTTGCGGTGCAGCGACCCGCGCACCGCCACCGCGCCCGACCCGAGGTGCTGAAGGTCCACCGGCTGCCCCTTGAAGTCCTTGAACTCGGTCAGGGCGTCGGTGTGCACGGTGATGCCGAGGAGCACCAGCGTGCCGGTGTGCGCGTCGCTCGCCGTGACCTGGCCGGGGACCGCCTGGAGGCGGATGCTGGCCTGGAAGGAGACCTTGCTCGCCTGGAGCACGCCCTGCGCATCCAGCGTGCCCTCCGCCTCGACCCGGGCCCCGGGGATGACGTCGGCGGCGGTGCCGTGGGCGAACACGGTGGCGGCGGTGGTCACCACGGTCTGGCTCCCGACCTGGAAGGAGGCGGCGTTGCCGGAGGTGACCAGCCCCTCCACCTCGGCCTTGAGGTTCGCCTCTCCGAGGTTCCCGTCCTCGAGCCTGACGCTGGAGGCGACAATCTCGCCCAGCGCGCTGGCCGGACCGGCGCTCTTCACCTCCACCTGCGAACCGGCCTTGAGGCCCGCGGGGAGCGACACCCCGGCGGCCAGGGTGACGTGGAAGCCGACGGGGGCGGTGGGCGTCACCGCTAGATCGAACGTCGGCGGGACCGCGGCCGCGTTCAGGTTGGAGATGACGCCGGTCACCTCGAAGTCCTCGGACGATCCGGAGCGCTTCTCGATGCGCGTCGCCCGGATGGCACCGCTGTCGTCCGGAAAGCCGTGGACCTCCACCCGCTCGCCCTCGGCGATCGAGTCGAGACCCCGGCCGTTGTCCTCGAACTCGGTCTGGCCGTCGGCCTTCACCACCTGGCCGCCGACCTCCAGCTCGGGGCCGGACTTGCTCGAGACCTTCCCCGCGACCGCCGAGGAGATCTCGATCTCCGCCGCGGTGCCGGAGCGATCGTCGAAGGTGCCCCTGACGGTCGCGACGCGCCCCTTCTGCAGCTCCGCGGCGGACTGGCCGGGCACGCCGTCCACGCTGATCTTCGCGGACGAGGCGTTGAAAGTGACGCCGTTGACCGTCAGCGCACTGGAGCTGGAGATGACGCCCCGGGTGACGCCGGTGATCGCCCCCGGTGGCGTGCGCCCACCCGGCTGGGTCCCGCCTCCGCACCCCACGAGCGCCGCTCCGGCGAGGACCGCGCACAGCCGCGCACCGATGAACTTCCTGAACATGGATGACTCCTTGGCAAGCACTTCTGCCGGGGAGACCCGCGAGCGCCCGCGGACGGGACAGATTTCTTTGGAGCGCTAGAGCCCGAGCGGCTGGGTGGGAGTCGCGCAGCTCCCGGGGCACCCTGTGGGGTTGCCCACCTCGCCACGCCCGTTGGAGCCCCAGCAGTACAGCTCGCCGTTGGTCTGCACCGCGCAGGTGTGGTCGCCGCCCGCTGCGATGCCATAGGGCTGACCGGGGATCGGCACGCTCACCGTGCCCGTGGCCGACGCCGCCCCGAGCTGGCCGCTCCCGTTCGCTCCCAGGCAGCGCATCGAGCCCGTGCTCGGCCCGGCGACGCAGGTGTGCGCGCGCCCGGCGCTGACCAGCGTCGGCTGTACGGTGGCGTCCAGCGTCACCTGTGTCGGAGTGGGCAGCGTGCTCGAGCCGCTTCCGGCCTGGCCGCTCCCGTTGTCGCCCCAGCAGAAGACCGCCGGACCGCTGGCTCCGCCGGCCAGCGCACAGCTGTGGCGGTCCCCCAGCCCGAGGCGGGTCGCTCCGGGGAGCGCCACCGTCTGCGGGGTCGCGCTCGCGCCGCCGCCGGTCCCGAGCTGGCCCTTGTCGTTGCTGCCCCAGCAGAGGAGGGCGCCGGACTGCATCGCGCAGGTGTGCTCCACGCCGGCCGCCACCTGCGTCACCCCCGAGCCGAGGCCCGGGACGGGGCTGGGGGTGGGCCCCGGCGTCGCCCCTCCGAGCTGGCCGCGGTCGCTCGCCCCCCAGCAGTAGAGCCCGCCCGCGGTCACCGCGCAGGTGTGCCGCGCCCCGAGCGCGAGCGAGGTGACGCCCGGCAGGGCGATCTCCTGGGGGACCGGGATGGTCGAGGCCCCGGCGCCCGCCTGGTTGCTGGCGTTGCCGCCCCAGCAGAAGAGCCGGCCGTCGGCCATCACCGCGCAGGTGTGGTCGGGCCCGGCCGCCACCAGCGAGACGGCCACGCCCAGGGGAAGGCCATCCACGTCCACCGGCGTGTCGGAGCTCGAGGCCCCCGCGCTGCGCCCCAGCTGTCCCTGGTCGTTGGACCCCCAGCACCGCAGCCGGGTGCCGGCGATGGCGCAGGTGTGCTGTGCGCCGGTGGCCACCGCAGCCGCGCGGCAGCACGCGTCTCCGCAGCGCAGGTAGCCCGGCTCGCAGGCGAAGCTGCAGAGGTGCGCGACGCACGCCGGAACGCCGCCGTTCACCTGTGTCTGGCACACGGCGCAGGTGGATCCGCAGCTGCCCTGGTCCTCGAGGACGCAGGCGTTGCCGCAGACGTGGAGCCCGGCGTCCGGAGCGCCGCAGACCACGCCCGGGCCTCCGTCCGGCAGCTCGAGCAGGACCGCGCCCTCGTGGTCCACCAGCGTGTCGCCGCAGCCCTGCGCGGCGAGGAAGCAGGCGAGGAGACCGAGCGCGAGCAGGAGCGAGCGGGCGCTCATGTCAGAACCCCACCAGCGCGACCAGCGCCAGCGAGCCCGCGGGCTTGAACGTCGTCGCGTTGTTCAGGGTGAAGAGCTGGGCTCCGGCCGATGCGTCGAGCCCCAGGCGCAGCGGCCCCACCGGGAAGGTCACCAGCATTGCCAGCCCCCCGGTCCAGACTGCGCTGGAGTAGGTCCGACGATCGGCGAGCGTCTGGGTGGCGTACCCGGCGCCGAGCTCCGGGCCGACCTCGACGAGGATCGCGCTGGTGTTCAGCGGGAAGAGCGCCGCCAGGCTGCCCGAGAACAGCTTGTAGTCGTAGCGCAGGCCCTGGTCGTCCACCGGCTTCGCCGCGAAGTCGAGCCGGATCCGCATCCCGACCGCGCCCCACTCCTTCCGGAGCCCGACCCGCACCGCGGGCGCGACCCCGAAGCTGGAGAGGCCCACCGCGAACATGCCGGCGCCGGCGTAGACCAGCCCCGGCTTCGGTCCACCCTTGGCCCGGGCGAGCTCGTAGCGGGTCGGCACGAGGGGAGGAAGGCGTTGGTCTACGCCCCGCTCGAGCGTCAGGTCGGCGGTGGCCCGTCCCTCGGGCGCTCGCCGCTCGACGGCGTAGTGGCCCGCCGGCAGCGCGAGGACGATGGGGGAGGAGCCGCCCTGCACCTCGGCCACCGCGTTGCTCGGGCTCCGGAAGAGGTACTGCGCGCCCGGATCCGCGGGGATGGTCAGCCGCGCCTCGGCCCGACGGAGATCGGCCAGCACCACCTCGCCGCGCCCGGACATCCGGAACTCGTAGGTGGCGTGCTGGGGCCCGGCCTGCGTCGCCGCGGTTCCGGCCAGGGTGCGGGCGGCGGTGTAGCGGAAGGCCTCGGCGAGGGTCACCAGACCGTCGCCATCCGAGTCCCCGGCGCCGCGGAGCGCGATCTCCAGGTGATGGGTGAAGAAGCTCCCTCCGATGGCGGTGCTCTCCTGCGCCGACTCACCCACCGCGGTGGAGGCCACGAACGCGGTCCCCTGCACCCGGTCCTCCACCGGGAGCGGGAAGTCGAGCGCGGGCGCGGCGGAGGCGCCCTTCACCTGGGTGAGCAGGCCCGCCTCGCAGGCGTCGACGATGGCGATGCGGGCCTCGGCGGAGGAGCGAAGAACGGCAGCCCGCAGCTCGTCGAAGGGGATGCTCTCGGCCCCGAGCTCGATGCCGCCCGGCCCGGCGTGCCCGGAGAAGTAAAGGACCAGGAGCGGACGTTCGCCCTGCTGCCGCGCCGCCTGGATGCGCGCCTCCACGTCGGCCAGCGCCTCGCGGAACCTCGCCGCCCCGGGGTTCTTCAAGACGGTGACCCGATCCACCGAGAAGTCGCCCAGCTCGGAGAGCGCGCGCCCGAAGCGTTCGGCGTCCTTGGTGGCAAACCACAGGCGTGGCCGGCCCGGGGCGCCGACGTCGCTCCCCGCGACCACCGCGAACCGCGGGGCTGCCGAGGCCACCATGCAGGTCAGAAGGCCTGCGAGGGCGAGCAGCCTCACCGGACCTTCTCGACGAGAAGTGTGCTCTGGGGCACGTCTCCTGGAAGACCCAGGAGCGGGCCCGCGTTGCGCACGCCCGCCTCGCCTGTCCCCACCGCGCGCTCGATGGCCGTCCGCACCGGGTCCCACGGCAGTGGCCGGCCGGGGCAGAGCGCATACACCCGCTCGGGGCCCGGCCTTCCGTCGAGCACCGCGCCGCCCGGGAGCGGACCCGAGCGGTCGAGCTCGACCTGGGGCGAGCCGGGGGGAGGGAAGAGCTGCGAGACGGCGCCGGTCGCGTCCACCGAGGCCACCCAGGGCCGGCAGCGCCGGGGGATGCGAAGCGAGAAGCGCAGGGCCGCGGTCGCCGGAACGCGGCCCCCGTCGCCGACGGTCCGGGGCCCTCCCGGCGCGTCCGCGTACACCGTGAGCCCGAGGTCCGTCGCTCCCTTCGTCCCGACGTAGCCCTCACCGGGCTGGCCCGGGCGGATGACCAGCACGGCCAGCACCGCGGCCGTCGCCAGCCCGAGGGTGGGGAGCGCCCAGGGCCGCCGCCACCAGGGGCGTCCCGGGCGCTCGGCCGCGTCGCGGACCGCCACCACCGCGCGGGGGAACACCTCGCGGCGGAACCGGTCGCCCTCCCGGGCCATCTCCTCCAGCCGCCGGGTGCACCGCGCGCAGCCCGCCAGGTGCGCGGTGACCTCGGGAGACGGCTCGAGCAGGTGCGCCTCCAGGCGGAGCTCCGAGGGATGGCTCATGGCGTGCTCCGGGCGACGAACTTGCGCGCGTTCTCCAGGAACCGGTCCAGCTTGCGACGCACGGTCTTGCGGGAGAGGCCGAGGGTCCGGGCCGTCTCCTCCTGCTCCATCCCGTCGACCAGGACGGCCACCACCACCGCCTGGGTCGTCGGGTCGAAGCGCGCGAGGATGGTCTGCGCCAGCTGCCGCTCGGGGAAGGTGTCCAGCGCCGTCCCCTCGGCGAGCTCGAGGTCCACCGACCCCTCCGCGGTCCAGCGGCCGGCGCGGCGCACGTTCAGGCAGTGGTTGGTGGCCACCCTGTAGATCCAGGGCAGCACCGTGACGCGGTCCTCCAGCGCCTCCATGTTCCTCACCAGCCGCACGAACACCTCCTGCGTCGCATCGGCCGCGGCGTCGGGGTCGCGCAGCAGCCGAAGACACCTCCGGTACACCACGGGCCCGTAGCGCTCGAAGAGCTCGGTGGCCCTCGCCCGCGGGTCCGACAACGCATCGCCTCCTTGCGGGGAAGACACCGTGGGGCCCGCGGATGGGACAGGAATCTTCTACCCGGCCCGGAGGTGCTCGATCAGGATCTTCGTGCCGAGCCCGATGAGGATGAGCCCGCCGAGCATGTCCAGGCGGCGCCCGAGCATCGCCCCGACCCTGCGGCCGAGGTAGAGCCCCGCCACGCAGAGGATCGCCGTGGTCACGCCGATGGTCGCCACCGAGAGGGCGAACGGCGCATCGAGCATCGGCAGGGTGATGCCCACCGCCAGCGCGTCGATGCTGGTGGCCACCGCGAGCGCGAGCATCACCCGTATCCCGAACAGTTCCTCCTCGCTCCTGGGCGCCGCCTCCTCCTTCGAGCTGCGGGCCTCCCAGAGCATCTTCGCCCCGATGCCTCCCAGCAGGACGAAGGCGATCCAGTGGTCCCAGGCCTCCACCAGCGGACCGATTCGGACCCCGACCAGCCAGCCCACCACCGGCATCAGGGCCTGGAAGCCCCCGAAGAAGAGCGCGACCAGCACCGCGTGGCGGGGGCGGATCGCGGGCACCGCCATCCCGCGGGCCGCAGACACCGCGGTCGCGTCCATCGCCAGGCCCACCGACAGGGCGAGGATGGCGCTGAACTTCATCACCGGAGGCTCGCTCGCACCGAGGCGCCCTTCTACACGGAACGCCGGCTCCGGAGCGCTCGCTTCAGGCCGCCGGTGGGGGAGCGCTGACCGCCGGCGCGGGCGACTCCCCCTCTTTCACCCAGGCCGCCAACAGGGTGTAGCTGACGGCGAGGATCACCGGGCCGACGAACAGGCCGATGACCCCGAACCCGAGCAGGCCGCCGATGACGCCGGCGAAGATGAGCAGGATCGGGAGGTTCGCGCCGCGGGTGATGAGCCAGGGACGGATCACATTGTCCATGGTGATGACCACCAGCGTCCAGAGCAGAAAGAACGTGCCGCGTCCGGGCGAGCCGGACGCGTAGAGCCAGATGACCCCCGGCACCATCACCAGGAACGGCCCCACCTGGGCGATGCAGAGCAGGAACACCACCGCGGTGAGCAGGCCAGCGCGCGGGATTCCGGCGATGGCCATCCCGATGCCGGAGGCCGCGGACTGGATCAGCGCGGTGACGATCACCCCCAAGGCCACGGCACGGATCGCCTGGCCCGCGAGCACCACCGCCGACTGGCCTTTCTCTCCTGCGAGGCGATGGAAGTAGAGGAGAACGCCGCGCGCCGCGACGTCCCCCTTGGCGAAGAGGATGATGGAGATGATCAGCATCACCAGGAAGTGCACCACCAGCGTCCCGAAGCTCCCGACCTGGGCGCCAAACCAGCGGACGAAGCTTCCGACGTAGGGCTGGAGCCGCTCGGAGAGGGCGCCGGGGGCCATCTGGGAGACCTCGGTCCACCTCTTGGCGATGGGGGGGCCGAACGGCAGCGACGCGAGCCAGTCCGGGGGCGGAGGGATCCGGATCGTGCGCAGCGAGCCGACCAGGGCGATGAGCCGATCCGACTGCTCGATGATCGTGCTGACGGCCAGGTAGAGCGGCACCACGACGATCAGCAGGAGGATCAGCGCCATGACCGTGACCGCGGGGCCACGGCGGCCCCAGAGCCGTCTCTGGAGCCTGCGGAAGAGGGGCCAGGTGGCAACGACGATGGTCACCGCCCAGATGCCGGGGGCGAGGAAGGGGCGGACCACCCAGAGGCTCCCGAAGAGCAATCCTCCGAGGGCGAGGATGATCATCAGCGTCCGCGGCAGGTTGCTGACCGGCGTCGGCATGCGGTCCTCCGGGGGTGCTTCCGGTTCGAAGTCTATGAGGAACTGGCGCGTTCGGGACCGTCGATGAGACCAAGGTCTCACGGCGGTCGCGCCCCACGCTATGACGGGGCCGGTGCACACCCCGGGAGCCATCGAGGCGGATGTCCAGGAGGTTCTGGACTGGGTCCGGGGGGCGCTCCCAGGCAGTGGACGCGGGCTGCGCGTCCTCGAGGTCGGCTGCGGTCCAGGGTACCTGGCGTCACGGTTGCTGGAGGAGGGTGTCCAGCTCACCCCGATCGACGTGAACGAGGAGCAGGTTCACCTCGCGCGCGAGCGTGGGGTTCCGGCCATCGCATCGGACTTCCTCGCGTTCGAGGACGGACCGTTCGACGCGGTCCTGTTCACCCGCTCGCTCCACCACGTCTCTCCCCTGGGGGAGGGGATCTCGAGGATCCGGGCGCTGGTCCGCCCCGGCGGGCTGATCCTGGCCGACGAGTTCGCCCACGACGAGATCGACGCCGCCAGCGCAGCATGGTTCTGGGACCTCCAGGCCGTCCTCGAGGAATGCGGCGCGCTGGCGCCGGACGCGCCGCGAAGGCACGGGCACCACGACGCTCGCCTCCGACCGGACGGTCCTCCTCCCTCGGATCCGCTCCAGCGGTGGCGGGAGCGGCACCTGCACGACCCGCCGCTCCACGGTGCGGAGACGCTGATCTCGGCGCTCGGGAGCGCGTTCGAGGTCCGGCTCCGGGACCGCGGGCCGTACCTGCATCGGTACTTCGCCGATCGGGTCGAGGACTCCGGGGCCGGCACGCGTCTCTTCGTCCTGCTGCGTCAGCTGGAGCGACTCCGGCTGCGGCAGGGTCTGCTCGTACCCGTCGGGCTGCGCCTCGTCGCTTCGGCATAGGACCAACGTCCGATGTCCTCGATCGGGCCCAGGGCTAGCCTGGCGGGCCCTTTCAGCGGAGGTGGCCCATGCTCATCCGGAATCTGGTCGCGCTGTCCTCTCTGGCTCTGCTGGCGGCGTGTGGCGGCGCCCCTCAGCCGGAGGCGACGGCGGACTCGGCCCTCACCGCGACCTCGACTGAGGACTGCCGCGCGGGACGGGGGCCGGTCGAGGTCATGACGCGGAACCTCTACCTGGGCGCGGCACTCGACGACGTCATCGCCGCGGGCTCGCTGCCTGCCTTCCTCACCGCCACCACGCGGGTCTGGAACCAGGTGGTGGCCAACGACTTCCATGCCCGGGCCGAGCTGATCGCCGACGAGATCGCGATGAACCGTCCCGACGCGGTGGGGCTCCAGGAGGCGTACCTGTGGCGGTCGCAGACCCCGAGCGATCCCACGACCTCCGCGACCCACGTGGAGTACGACTACATCGCGGACCTCCTCGCCGCGCTCCAGGCTCGGGGCACACCGTACGAGGTCGCGGAGTCGATCGAGCTGTTCGACTTCGAGGCGCCCACGTTTCTCGGGATCGACGTCCGGATGACCGACCGGCAGGCGATCCTGGTCCGGAAGGGCACCACCTTCCACAACGCGCGGGGGGCGACCTACTCGGTGCTGCTCCCGGTCCAGGTCCTCGGCACCACGGTGATGGTGAAGCGTGGCTGGACCGCGATCGACATCAAGGTCGGCGGCGAGTGGCTCGCCCTGTTCAACACCCACACCGAGTCCTTCTACGCCCCGGTCCGGGTCGCGCAGGGCATGGAGCTCGCCGCGATTCTCGACGCCACACCGGGGAAGGCGATCCTGGTCGGTGACCTCAACTCGCTGCCGGGCACCGAGGCTGCCGCCTCCGTCGCCGGCGTGGGGTTCACCGACTCCTGGGCCGACATCCACCCGAAGCAGCCTGGCTTCAGCTGCTGCTTCCCCGAGTCCCTGGCCGAGACCAAACCGGGGCTCGACCAGCGCATCGACTACGTCTTCGTGCGCGGCCTGAAGCCGCTCACCGCGAAGATCGTGGGCGCCCATCTGCTGGCGCACCGGACCGGGCTCTGGCCGAGCGACCACGCCGGGCTGGTGGCGACGGCGAAGCCGGAGAAGGGGATGTGGGGGCACGCGGACGAGTAGGGTCCCGTCGTCTGGCTTCTCGAGGCCGCCTATGCTGCAACTCGGGTGCGAGCCCCCGGTCCATCCGTGGGCTCGCCTGTTCTGAAGCCGATGGAACCTGGGGCCCGCGCGATCGAGGCGTGGAACTCGGACCCGGCCCGCTCCACGCTCGCGGCCTCGATGCGGCGCCGACGGTTGGCCAACCGCTGCAGCGGAGGAGGTCGTGATGACGATGGGCAGACGGGAGTTCCTCTCCGGAGTCGCCGTGGCCGTTCCCCTCACCACGGCAGGAGCGAGCGTCATGGCACAGACCACCGGCGGGAAGCCCGCCGCAGCCACTGCGCCTGCCGCGGCGGCGCCCGGCAAGCACCCGATCGCGCCGCTGCCGTTCGATCCGACGAAGCTCAAGGGCCTCTCGGAGAAGCTCATCCGCTCGCATCACGAGAACAACTACGGCGGGGCGGTCAAGAACCTGAACAAGGTCGAGGAGGAGCTCGCCCGCGTGACGAAGGACACCCCGGGGTTCCTCGTCGGCGGGCTCAAGGAACGGGAGCTGACCTTCAACAACTCGATGGTCCTCCACGAGCAGTACTTCGGGAACCTGGGCGGCGACGGGAAGGCCGGCGCGGTCGTGCAGCTGGCGATCGCGGAGGCGTTCGGCTCGTTCGCGCGCTGGGAGGAGGGGTTCCGCGCGATCGGCATGTCGCTCGCCGGAGGGAGTGGGTGGACGATCCTGGACCTGGATCTCCGGACCAGCCGGCTCGCCACGCGCTGGAGCGGCCACCACACCCAGACCGCGGCGAGCAGCCAGCCGCTCCTGGTGATGGACATGTACGAGCACGCCTACCAGATGGACTACGGCGCGGCGGCGGCGAGGTACATCGACGCGTTCTTCCAGAACGTTCACTGGGACGAGGTACACCGGCGGCTGGAGCGGGCCCAGCGAGCCTCGGCGGCCGTCCGCGGGTGACGCACTGGCCGACGTGATCCCCGGGCTCGATGTCGCGTTGCTGGTGGCGGTCGCCGCGCTCGTCGCCTCGACCCTCGCCGGGATCACCGGATTCGGTGGAGCCGCCGTGCTTCTTCCGGTCCTCACGCTCGCCCTCGGCGTGCGCGAGGCGGTGCCGGTCCTCACCGTGGCCCAGCTCATCGGCAATGGCAGCCGGGCCTGGTTCAATCGGCGCGAGATCGATCTCCGGGTCGTGGCCTGGTTCGCGCTGGGCGCGATTCCCTGCGCGCTGCTCGGCGGACTCCTCTTTGCACGCGCCCCGGTGGCCACCCTGAACCGCCTGCTGGGCGTCTTCCTGCTCCTCGTCGTGGCGTGGCGAAGGCTGCGGCCAGGGCTCCAGGTCACGGTGCCAGCCGGCGCGTTCGTTCTGGTCGGTTCCGGTGGAAGCTTCCTCTCCGCGCTGGTGGGGAGCGTCGGCCCGCTGATGGCACCGTTCTTCCTGGCCCACGGCCTGGTGAAGGGTGCGTACATCGGGACGGAGGCGCTGGCGACGGTGGTGATGCACCTGGTGAAGCTGGTCGCCTACCGGAGCGCGGACGTGCTCCCGCTGGAGAGCGTACTGGTGGGTGCGGCCATCGGTCCGGTGATGGTGCTGGGCAGCTGGATCGCGAAGCGGGTGGTCGACCGGCTTCCTGCAACCGCGTTCGTTCATCTCATCGAGGCGGTCATGGTGGTCAGCGGAGTGCTGTTCCTGTTCCGGGGGGCGGTGACCCCCTGGGGTCACAACGTCCGATAAGATGCGTTATGTTAACTCGAGCGGCGGGGCTCGCTTCAGGCTCGGCGCCAGCCTCAGCGAGCGGCGCCGAGCGACAGCGGCCTCAGCGGCCTTCCAGGGCGCTCGTCGGTCATCCTCCCCTCGTCGAGCACCAGGCGGCCGTTCACCAACACGTGGCTGAATCCCTCCGAGTACTGGAGCGGCTTCTCGAACGTGGCGAGGTCCCGGACACGCTCCAGATCGAAGACCACCAGATCCGCGGCCATCCCTGGCCGCAGCACCCCGCGATCCAGGAGGCGGACCCGCTGCGCCGGAAGCGACGTCAGCTTGCGAACGGCCTCCTCGAGCGACAGGACGTGCTCGTCGCGCACGTACCTTCCCAGCACCCGCGCCATCGCCCCGAAGGCCCGGGGGTGCGCCAGGTCCTCCGCAAAGGGGCCGTCGGTGGCCTGGCCCGGGTTGTCGGTCACGAAGCTCACCCAGGGCTGCTTCATGGCGAGCCGCACGTCGTCCTCGCTCATCCAGAAGCGGACCACCCAGCCCTGGGCCCTGTCCGCCTCCACCAGGTCGAGCAGCGCCTCCTCGGGCGCCTTGCCCATCTCCTTCGCCACCCGGTCCAGATGCTGGCCCATGTACTTGCGAAGCTCGGGGTTCACGCAGGACGCGAGGAGGATGTCGCCCGGCGGCTCGCGCTCGAGCGCGGCCTGCACCTCGCGAAGGATGCGGGCGCGGGTCGGCCCGTCGTGGAACCGGCGGATCATCGTCTCGGTGCCCCCGGCCTGCGCCCAGCCGGGCACCGTCGCCACCAGCCCGTTCGAGGCAGCGACGTACGGGTAGATGTCGGCGGCGATGTCCACCCCCTCGGCACGGGCGCGCTCGATGCGCGCGATCACCTCCTTCATCCGGCCCCAGTTCTTTCGGAGGCTGACCTTGAGGTGCCAGATCTCCACCGGGACCTGGGCCTCCTGGCCGATGGCGATGGCCTCCTCGAGCGCCTGCATCACCACCTCGTCCTCGCCGCGGATGTGACTGGCGTACACCCCGCCGTACCGGCCGGCGGCGCGCGCCAGCGCCACCAGCTCGGCGGTGCTGGCGTACGAGCCCGGCGGGTAGATCAGCGCCGAGGAGACGCCCACCGCCCCCTGGCGCATCGCGGTCTCGACCTCCCGCTGCATGCGCCCGAGCTGCTCGGAGCTCGGCGTGACCTCGCCGAGCCCCACGACGACGCCCCGGACCTGACTGGCACCCACGTAGGTCGCCAGGTTGATCGCCGGTCGCGCCCGGCGCAGGCGCCGCCAGTACCCGTCGAGGCCCTTCCAGTCGATCGCCAGCCGGTACTTGTCGAGCCAGGGCTTCGCCTCGGCGATCCACACCTCGCTCATCGGGGCCGCCGAGCCCCCCTCGCCCGTGACCTCGGTGGTGATGCCCTGACGGATCTTCGACTCCACGCGGTTGTCCACCAGCAGGTTCAGCTCGGACTGCCCGAGCATGTCGATGAACCCCGGCGCCACGTACCGACCCGCCGCGTCCACCCGGCGCGCGGCGGACGCCCGGGCCAGACCTCCGATCGCCGCGATGCGGTCGCCGCGGATGCCCACGTCGGCGCGGAACCACGGTGCCCCCGTTCCGTCGACGACCCGGCCTCCCGAGACGATCAGGTCGTAGTCAGCCGCCCCGGCGCCGCTCGCGGCGAGACAGGCGACCAGGACGACTCCCCACCAGCGCATTCCCGGCATCGTGGCCCCTCTCCCGGGAGGAGATCGTAGCCGAGACGCGGACCCGTGAGGCCGCGAGAAGTCAGTCGTCGTCGTCGTCGTCCTGATCGGAGGGCCCCTGCCCCGCGGCCTGCTCGTCGCCCTCGCCCTGCCCGCCCTGCCCCGGCGCGGTCAGACCCGCCCCGCCGTGGACGAGGAGGCCGCCGCGATGCCCGGCCTGGATGCCGAGGGCGAGCATCGCCACCGACAGGACCACGCTGGTGCCCCCGGCCGTGAGGAAGGGACGGCGACGCTCCCGGAGCACGAGCGCGAGCGCAGCGGCCAGGAACGTCCCGCCCGCGGCCACGGTGAACGCCTGGGCGGCCCGCTCGTGGGCCTCGATCCGGGCCTCGCCGGCGCGGGCCTCGACCCGGTCCTCGTCCTGTTCGCCCGTGCGCAGGGCGACGGCGGCGGCTCCGAGGATGACCCCCTGGAGCACCAGTGCCACAAGCCAGACCTTCCCCGGCAGCCGGTGGGTGGCGATGGCCCAGAGCAGGACCCCGAGCAGGACGGGCATCACCAGCGCAAGGCCCAGCGGGACGTGGACGACGGCGGGGTGCAACGGCAGAGTGTTCACGGCGTTCTCCTCCAGATCTCGACCCTGCTCGTGCCCGACCCTGGCCCCCATCTCCATCCGTCGGACGACGGAGCACCCCCGCTCCGGGCCACTGCGTCGGATGACGGACTGCCATCCGAGCGATTTCGCTCGGCCGCCCTCTTCCTGGGCATCGTCTTGCTCATCGGGATCGACCTGGTCGAGGACTGGCAGCGCGGGTCCGAGGGCATCCACCTGGGCCTCGAGTTCGTGGTCCTGGTCCTCGCCGCCGTGGGCCTGTGGCTCCTCCGGGCCCGTGTCCGCCGGGAGCGGAACGCCGCTCGCGCGCTCCGGACCCGGCTCCTGGAGGCGAACACCGCCGCGGAGTCCTGGCGGCGCGAGACCGAATCCCTGACCGCGGGGCTCGGGCGGGCCATCGACTCGCAGTTTCAGACCTGGAAGCTGAGCGAGGCCGAGCGCGAGGTGGCGCTGCTGCTCCTCAAGGGACTCTCGCTCCGGGAGATCGCCAGCCTGCGCGACACCAGCGAGCGCACGGTCCGCCAGCAATCGCTCGCGGTCTACCGGAAGGCCGGGCTCGCTGGCCGAGCCGAGCTCTCCGCGTTCTTCCTCGAGGACCTGCTCGCGCCGTCCGGGCCACGTCCCGGGTGAGCCGCTCGCCGCTGGTCCCTCTTCAGTGGCTCACTCCCATCCCGGTCGCCCCCGGCGGGTAATCGGTGGACGGCGAGAGCGAGCTGTCCCGGGCCCGCGGGTCGATGTCGAGGCGCTGCAGCGTCTCGTCGTCCGGCCACCCGGTCTCGGGAAGGCCCTGGCTGCGCTGAAAGGTCCGGATGGGCCGGTTGAGCTCCGCGTCCGGCTCGGCGTCCGCAGGCAGCAGGCCGCGGTCGTGGAGCGCCTTCACCAGCTGTTCCCGCGAGTTGGGATGGGGCGCGTCCTCGAACGGGAACAGCGGAGACCGGGCGTAGGCCTGGTGGGCGGGGCCGCTCGTCGCGGCGCAGCCCAGCGATAGGAGCGCGCAGGACGCGGCCCAACTCCATCGACTCCACGAGCAGCGGTGCATCACCCCGGCAGTCTGACCCTGGACGGGCAACGGAACAGCCCCCCTCCGCGGCTGATGTCCAGCGAGCGATGATGTCCCCCCTGGTCAGCGCGAACGAAGCTCGGAGGACACCTCCCCGGCTTCCAGGGCTCGGCGCTGCTCCCGGCCGAGGAGCGCTCGCCAGAGCACCGCCGCCCAGAGGAGCAGCGCGGTCAGCTCCAGCACGCCGCTCACCGGGATGACGTGGAAGGCGTGCGGCGTCCAGTCGGAGCCGACCTGGAGGCTCACCCTCAGGAAGCACCCCAGGTTGAGGAGCAGCAGCGTCGGCCGGAGCGTGGCGCCGCGCGGCGTGAGCGGCACCACCAGCGTGGAGACGCCCACGATCATCTGCGACACGAAACCCACCGTGACCGCGTGGCGGATCGCCCCGTAGTAGGCATGGCTGAAGGGAAGCCCGCTGAGGACCTGGTACACCGGGAGAAAGAGCAGCATCAGCAGCGACAGCCCGAGCCAGGCGTAGGCGAGGCGGACGAAGCGGGCGCTGCGTTCGTTCCGGGGCGGACTCCGCCAGAGCCTCCAGGGCAGCACCACCACCGCGCATCCCAACGCCAGCAGCACCCAGCCGAGGAAGAGCCCCCCGGCCCAGCGGTGGTCGCCCGTCAGGCGGAGGGCGATGAAGAGCGTCGACTCGAGAACGAGGCCCAGGGCGATCGCCCCGAGCCCGAGCCAGCCCCTGCGGGCGCTGGTGGACGGAAACCCCAGGAACGCCGGGAAGAAGCGCTGCGAGACCCCGAGGATCATGCAGAGCGCGAGGCCGTGGATCTGGAGGTCCCGGAGCGGGGCCTGGAACGTCGCGACCTGGTACAGCAGCGCGTCCCTGCTCGGGGCGACCATCGTCCGCCAGGTGTGCCAGCCGTCGAAGAGGGCCTGCCCGACGAAGGACAGCACCGCGAGGAAGACGAAGCCCATCCAGGGCTGGAAGCGCTCCAGGCTCCGGCGGAAGGTGAGCAGGAGCATACCGGCGAACAGCACGGTCGCGGCGATCTGCAGCGCGCTCCCGGCCAGCGCCAGCGGCGGGCCGGACACCCCGAGCGGCACGCTCATCGCCACCGAGCGGAGCACCACGCCCGCGAGCATCGCGGCCAGCGGAACCAGCCGCCACCGCCGGCCGGCGAGGCGCGCGTGCCACACCGGAGGGAACATCTGGAGCGCGAAGCCCATGATGAACAGCCCCACCCAGCCGTCGATCTGCGCCTGGCCGTGGGCGTTGACGTCCTGGATGGAGACCCCCGTGAATCGTCCGGTCACGCCGACCTGCCAGAGGAGCCACACGCCCCACCCTGCCCCCACGGTGATGACGGTGGCGATCCCGGCGGCGAAGTACCGATGGTGGAGCGGATGCTCCGCGGGAGGCGCGCTCATCGTCGACCTCCGCCCGACACCCGGCGCCCGCGCGGCTCCTCGCAGAGCGGCCGGCTGCCCTGGGGATCGTCCAGGATGTCCGCCAGCGACGAGGCCCGGAACGCGGTCTCGACCGAGGCGATCGCCTGGTCGAGCCTCCGGTGCAGGGGGCAGAGGTTCGCCCCGTGTGTCCGGAGCCGGAGCGGGCAGACCTCGATCCGCTTCAGAGGGTCCACCGCCTGGACCACGTCGAGCACCGAGATCTCCGCCGGGGCACGGGCCAGCACCGAGCCCCCGTTCGGGCCGCGCTGCGAGCGAACCAGGCCCGCACGCGAGAGCTGCCGGAGCACCTTGGCCAGGTAGCCTTCGGGAATCCGGGTGGTCCGGGCCAGCTCCGGGATGGTGACCGCCTCGCCACGCTGACTCGCCAACTGGACCACCAGGCGGAGCGCGTATTCGGTCGTCTGGGAGAGCATGACGGAGACGCTACCAATTCTGGATAATGACCTCCAGAGTTATCGGACGCTCCGTGGCCCGGGCATCGAGGACCGGCGGAGGGTGTCAGCGGCTTCGACCGTCGAACTCCGTCACCCGGAACTGGCCGGGCTCGAAGCCATCGAGGCAACGCACGTTCACCGCGATCATCGGCTGGCCATCCCGGCCGACGCCGCGGGCGAATGACTTGATGCCGCAGGTCCGGCAGAACAGGTGATGGATGCTGTGCCTGTTGAACAGGTAGTCCGTGGTCGCATCCTCGCCACGCTCGAGCTGGAACCGCGACGCCGGAACGAAGCTCAGGAGGGTGCCGGCCCTGCCGCACATCGAGCAGTTGCAGCTCAACGCGGTGGCCTCCCGGTCGATCTCCACCGTGTACCGCACCGCTCCGCAGTGACAGCTTCCTCGCCTCGTCTCCGTCTCCGCCATGGTTGCCTCCGGTCGCCCGGAAGTTGTGCATCGTCCAGCGCTGACTTCAACCCTCGGTCGGGCTGTCTTCGCCGAGGCTTCCGGTTAGAGTTCCCGTCCGCAGGAAGAGGAGCCCCCCGTGAGCGAGAAGAAGCCCGAGACCACGCCGACCGCCGGACCGACCCCCTTCACCCCCATCGATCAGCTTCTCTTCGAGTCCCGGACGGTGTTCGTCAGCGGCGAGGTCAACGCCGATCTGGCCCTGCGGGTGAACCGCCAGCTCCTGGCCCTGGAGCGCACCAACCCCACCGCGCCCATCGTCCTCTGGGTGGACTGCCCGGGGGGCGAGGTCTACTCGGGGTTCGCCATCTACGACACCGCCCGCTTCATCACCCCGCGGATCGTGACCGTGGTGGCCGGCTTCGCCGGGAGCATGGGCTCGGTCATCGCCCTGGCGGCGGAGAAAGAGGACCGGGTGGCCCTCCCCAATGCCAAGCTCCTCATCCACCAGCCCCTGGTGGGCGGGGTCATCCACGGCTCGGCCAGCGACCTCGAGATCCACGCCCGGGACATCATCGAGCTGAAGAAGAAGATGCACCGGCTCTACGCCGAGCGCACCGGCACGCCCCAGGAGCGCTTCGTAGATCTCATGGAGCGCGACCGGTGGATCGACCCGCCGGCGGCCATCGACCTGGGTCTCATCTCCAAGGTGGTCAGCACCCGGAAGGAGCTGGACACGCTCCTCCAGCGCACGCACTAGACGCCCCGTCGATCCGCAGCCGCTGCGGCGGTCAGCCGGCGAGGCTCTCCAAGTAGGTCACGTGGCTGTTCACCGCGCCGTCGAGCCCGCCCACCTTCGGGTTGCTGGACTCGATGACGAAGTACTCGTCCGGCGCGTGCGCCCCCGAGCCGTGCCCGAGCCCGTAGTGTCCGGCCGGGAGCGCGAGCGGCTTCCCGGTGAAGAGGTAGCCCGGCCATGAGCCGCCGTTCCGCGGCCAGAGCAGCGGGTCGATGCCCGCCCGCCGGTACGCCGCGTCCATCGTCCGGATGAAGGTCGAGTCGGCCGGAGTGGTGGTCGGGTCGTAGCCCCCGCTCATGTTCACCTCGAGATCGCCGAAGCCGCGCTTCTCGAGATGCGCCTTCAGCGCCGCCAGCGCGCCCTCGGCGGTCATGTCCGGCACGAGCCGGAGGTCGAGCTTGGCCACTGCGCGGGCCGGGAGCATCGTCTTCCCGCCGGGGCCGGTGTACCCGCCGACCAGGCCCTCGATGTTCACCGTGGGCCGGCCGCAGAAGCGCTGCAGCGCGCGCTCCCAGTCCTCGTCGCGGAGCCACCGCCTGGCGCCGAGCAGCTCCTTGGCCCTGACCTCGCTCATGCGCCGGGCCGCGCTCTGGACCATCTGCAGCTCGGCGGCGGAGAGCGGTCGCGCCGCGTCGGCGAACCCGTCGATGGCCGGCTCGGCGCCGTCGGGGGTGACCAGCGTGGCCAGCGCCTGGACCAGGTGGAACGCCGGGCTGTCCAGCCGGGCGCGGTTGGCGCTGTGGACGTCCTTCGACGGACCACGTCCCCAGCGCGCGCCGCTCGCCACCAGCTCGAGCTCGATGATGCCCTTGGCGCCGAGGCTGATCGACACCTCGCCGTCCGGGTCCTGCGCCGCGGTGGGCATGAAGACGCCGATCGACCTGGCCAGGGCGGCGGCGATGTCCGGACGCCGCACCACCTCGCCGAAGTGGGGCGAGCCGATCTCCTCCTCCCCCTCGGCGACCAGGACCAGGTTGACCGGAAGCCGTCGCTTCGCGGTCCGGTAGGCGTGGAGCGCGGCGAGGAACGCCGCCTCCGGGCCCTTCTGGTTCACCGCGCCCCGGCCCACGACGACCTTGCCGAAGCGCGGCCGGTCCACCAGCCGGGCCTCGAAGGGAGGCGAGCTCCACTCGGCCGGGTCGGCCTGCTTCACGTCGTACATGAAGTAGAGCGCGAGCGTCCTCCTCGCCCCGGCATCCAGGGTGGCGAAGACGCCCGGCTTGCCCGAGGTCTCGACGCGCTCCACCTTCTGGAACCCGGCGTCGCGGAGCAGCTGGAGGAAGAAGGGCAGCCCCGTCTCGTAGCCACGGCTCTCGGCGGCGATGCAGGGCTCGCGGATCCAGGCCTGGAGCCGCTGCACCGCCTCGTCGTGCCGGCGGGCGATCTCCGCCGCGAGAGGTCCGGAGGGAGCAGCCGCCAGAGCGAGCCGGGGCCAGGAGGCTGCCGCCGCCGTTCCGACCGCGGCGCCAAGGAGGGTCCGACGCGAGACGTGGGTCATGAAGCGGGCGAGTCTCGGCTCCCCGCTCCCGGGCTGTCGAGGAAATCCGGGTTGGCCACCATCACCACCGCGATCCCGCCCCGCCGCGCGACATTGACCACCTGCTCCTGAGAGGCCCGGGCGGTGAGCGACAGCCCTTCGTCGGTCGGCGCCAGGCCCAGCACCACGTAGAACGGCTCGAGACGGACTCCACCGTCGGGGGCGAGCACCGGGAACTCGTGCACCGGAAGGGGGACCCGCTGCTGGACCACCCAGGCGTCCGGCTCGCCCACGGCACTGGCGATGGCCTGCTCCCAGGCGGCCTGCGTTCGCTGCGCCCCGATGCAGACTCCGGTCCCTCCGTAGCCGCGGTTCGGCTTCAGCACCAGGAGCTCGCGCTCGGAGCGGATGAACTCGAGGAGATCGCCCTCGCTGCCGTCCGCGAGCTGGGTCCGCCGCTCGCGCACCAGCCGCGTCCAGGGGACGTGGCGCCGGAAGACCTGCCGCTCGGCAGGCGTGAAGTGCCGCTCGACGAGGACCGGATCGGTGAACACCTCCCACATGCCCTTCTGCTCCAGCTCTGCGGCGATGGAGGAGACCATGCGGTTCTGGGCGAGCAGCGCGCGCATCGGCGTCACGTCCACGCCGCGCCGGCTCAGCTCCCGGAGCTCCTCCACCGAGTAGTCGCGGTAGCCCAGGTCCACCGCCGCACCCTCGAAGAGCACCTCCTCGCCGTCGAGCACCAGCTCGCTCGGGTCGGCGTGACAGATCTCGACCCCGAAGCGGCGGTGGAGGTGCTCGGCCACGAGCGTCTGCTCCTCAGGCCCGCTGTCCGCCCAGCGCGGCTCGATGAAGCAGAGGCGACGTGCCGGCCGGCCGAGGGCCTCGAGGTGCTCCAGCATCTGACCAGCGAGGAGATCCCGGACGTCCTGGACCAACGTGAGCCGGAGCGAAGGGTCGGCCCGGCCGAGCACCGATCCCATCCGTCGCTCGAGGATGCGCGCGGCGGTGGGGAGCATGTGCAGGCCTCCCACGCCGGTCAGGTTCGGCTCGAGGAACTGGAGCGTGCTCTTCCACTGCGCGCTCTCGAAGAGCCCCGCCGCATCCAGCCGGCCGAAGACCGGGTTGGAGCGGGCGTGGCGCGGGCCCCAGCAGCTCCGGATCCACTCCGCATCTCCGTGCGGCACCGGGAGCGCGGCGCGGACGTCGCGGTCGGCCAGCCACGGCTCGACCAGCCGTCGGGTCGCGTCGTGCAGCGCCAGCGCCGTCGCGTGGAGGTACTGCACCTGCTCCGGGAGGACCGTGAGCGGCGCCGGGAGGATGGCGACCTCCTCGGCCCGTCCCTCGTGCAGGTAGATCAGGGTTGCCGCCCGGGCGTCCTCGTCGATCCGGTGGAGCAGATCGCGCATCCGCTCCGGGGCGACCCCGAGCAGCGCCGCCCGGAGCCGGGCGCCGACCCGCCGGCTCGCCAGCCCCAGCTCCTCCGCGGGCGTCTGCATGCCGGGGCGACCGGCGAGCAAGACCGATGCCTCCAGGCAACTCCGGGCAGTTGCGCGGGTCCGGCCCCGCAAGCTTTGCGCGAGCGCCTCGTCCGAGCTCACGGACGGCCGGGGGGCCACGCGCGCCACGATGGGTCCGTCTTCTCGTGTCGTGAAGCGCAGCCGAGCGCCAGGAGCCCGCTTCCGCTCCGTCCCGGCCCTGGTCCAAGCTGAGGCCCCCGACCATGCACCTTCGTCCCCTCCTCGCCTCGTGTTTCGCGCTCGGCCTGGTGGCCTGCGCGCTGAACTCCGGAACGCCGCCACCGTCCCCGGAGCGGTTGCGGCCCACCTGCGCCGACGTGGAGATGGACGCCTGCATCGCCGAGTTGGTCACCGTCGCCCCGCAGGAGCTCCCCGGGCTCGACGCGACGGAGATCGGCGCGCTGCTCGCCGACCGCCGGCCGGTCCCCGTGCGCTGCATCCTCCGCGAGGCGGGCACGGTCGAGACCTGCCACGTGCTGGACCCCCGCGGGTTTCCGTTCGACACGTCGATCGAGCAGTGGCTCCAGCGCCGGCGGTACGCCCCGGTGACCTACAAGGGGAAGCCGGTGCTCGTCCCCTACACCTTCCTGGTCTCGTTCACCCCGCCGCCCAACGAGATCGCCCGGACCTCCGCGGTGCGCCTCGCGGTCTTCCAGGCGCTTCTGGCACGGCTGCGCGGGCCTGCGGTGGACGCCGGCGCCGCGGCGCGACCGCTGCTCTGCGTGGGCATCGGGGACGACGTGGCCGACCCTCCCAGGGGCGAGATGGACGCGCTCGCCCGGGCCGGTGCTCAGGTGGAGCCCGCCTCGAGCTGCTGGGGCCTGATGCAGACCGTCGGCGGGGCGGCTCCGTTCGGGAGCGTGGTGGTCCGCGACGTCCGATTCGAGCGGCCGGACGTGGCAGAGGTCCGGGCCGAGCTCGGCGTCTCCGGGCAGAGCCCGGACTACCTCGTGCTGCGGGTCAGCCGCCTGGGAGGCCGGTGGCTGGTGGAGGAGCTGCCGCCTCGTGCGGACGCCGGGACCGCTCGACCGGATGCCGGGCTGCGCTGAGGAGGCCCGGCCTTACCTTCGGGCGCGATCGGGGGTTCGATCTATCAGCCACCGTTTTTCTGGAGATCTCCGTCATGCGTCACCTCTTCCCTTCCCCGTCCGTTCTGTTCCTGGTCGCCGGGCTCGGCACGTTCGCCGCGCTGGCGCAGCCTGCTCCGGCCGCCACGCCCCCCGCGCGTCCGTGCGACGCCGACCTGGCCCGGCTCTGTCCGGGCGTGCAGCCCGGGCACGGCCGGATCCGCGCTTGCCTGGAGGGCAAGACCGACCAGATCTCTCCCGAGTGCAAGGCCCACCTCGACCAGGGCCGGCAGCACCTCCGGGCCGTCGAGCAGGCCTGTCAGGGCGACGTGGCGAAGTTCTGCGCCGACGTGAAGCCCGGCGCTGGCCGCCTCGGCGCGTGTCTCCGTGCGCACGAGTCCGAGCTCAGCGAGGCATGCAAGGCGCAGCGACCCCCGCCCCCGGCCCCGAAGCCGTAGTCCCCGGCTGGACCGCTCAGGGTGGGGAGGGCCGGCGGCGCGGCGCCGCGGACTGCGGAGGGCCCGGCGGAAGCGCGTAGAACTCGCCCAGGGCGGTCCGGATGCCCCGCGCCGTGCGCGCCGGGGTGCGGCCGAGCAGCACCAGCGCGTCCAGCCCCGCAGGATCGAGCCACAGCTCGTACGCCGGGGCAGCGCCGCTGCCTCCCACCCCCACCGCGCGCTCCTCGCCCCGGGTGCGGACGAAGAAGCCATACCCCACGTCGGAGCCCGGGCCGAGCGGGAGCCGCGGCGCCCAGAGCGCGTCGCGGGTGGCCGGGCCGAGCAGCTTCCCCGACCGCAGCGCGTCGATGAGCCGGAACTGGTCCTCGAGCGTCGTCGTCCCCTGCGCGAGCTCCGGACAGACCGGGCTCGGCCCGAGCGAGGTGCTCGCCATCCCCGCGGGGGCCGTCACCCGGGACTCCACGAAGCGCCGGAACGGCTCCCCCGAGACTTCGGTGATCAGCCGCTCCACCAGGAGCCAGGGACGCTCGTCCTCCGGATCCACCCGCGTCCCGGGCGGAGCTCCGAGCGGCACCTTGCCCGCCGCCTCGAGGCGTTGCTCGAGCGATTCGCCGGTGGTGCGCGCCAGCCCCGACGAGTCGGTCAGGAGATTGGACACGGCGAGAGCGGCGAAGGAGGTGCCCGCCATCGACGGGAGTCGCCGCTCCAGCCGGTCCTCGAATCCCAGCTTGCCGCCCTCCACCAGGATGCCGACGGCCACCGCCGCCAGCACCCGTCGGCCCGCGCCGAGCGGAAGGCATCCGGCCTCGCCGAAGGTCCGGTCGATCTCCGGCTTGCCGCCGTGCAGGACACGCACCTGTCCCTCGAAGCCGTCGTTGGTTCCGATGCGCTCCACGTCCGAGCGCAGCGCGAGCAACCAGTCGTCACGCTGCTCCACCTTCGCCGCCTCCCGCGGCGACGGCGCGTGCGAGCACCCCACCGACGCGAGCAGCACCGCTGCGAGGGTGGTCCGGCGCACCGAACCCCTCGTCCCGCGAGCGGTCACTCCCACTCGATGGTGGACGGCGGCTTGCTCGAGATGTCGTAGACCACGCGATTGATGCCCCGCACCTCGTTGGTGATGCGGGCCGAGATGCGCGCCAGCAGCTCGTGCGGCAGCCGCGCCCAGTCGGCGGTCATCCCGTCCACGCTGGTCACCGCGCGCACCACCGCGGTGGACTCGTAGGTCCGCTCGTCGCCCATCACCCCCACGCTCGACACCGGGAGGAGCACCGCGAACGCCTGCCACACCTGTCCGTAGAAGCCCGCGCTCCGGACCTCCTCCTGGACGATGACGTCGGCCCTGCGCACCAGCTCCAGCCGCTCCTCGGTGACCTCGCCGAGCACGCGGATGGCGAGCCCCGGGCCCGGGAACGGGTGCCGCATCAGCATGGCCTCGGGCAGCCCCAGCTCGCGGCCCAGCGCCCGGACCTCGTCCTTGAACAGCTCGCGGAGCGGCTCCACCAGCTTGAGCTTCATCACCTCGGGCAGCCCGCCCACGTTGTGGTGGCTCTTGATGGTCGCCGAGGGTCCCTTGGTCGAGACCGACTCGATGACGTCCGGGTACAGCGTGCCCTGGGCGAGGAAGTCCGCGCCCTGGATGTCGCGCGCCGCCTCCTCGAACACGGCGATGAACTCGCGGCCGATGATCTTCCGCTTCTTCTCCGGGTCGGTCACCCCGGCCAGCCGGTCCAGGAAGCGCTTGCGGGCGTCCACCGTGCGCAGCGGCACGTGGAACCGGCCCTCGAAGAGCTGCTGCACTTGCTCCCGCTCGCCCGAGCGCAGCACGCCGTTGTCGACGAAGATGCAGGTCAGCCGCTCGCCGATGGCCCGGTGGATGAGGAGCGCCGCGACCGAGCTGTCGACGCCGCCGGACAGCGCGCAGATGACCTTCCCCTGCCCCACCTGCCTGCGGATGGTCTCCACCGCCTCCTCGGCGAAGCCCTTCATGGTCCAGGCACCCGAGAGCTTGCAGACATCGAAGAGGAACGCCCGGTACATGTCCTTGCCCCGCGGGGTGTGGACCACCTCGGGGTGGAACTGGAGGCCGTAGATGGGCCGCTCGCGGTGCGCAGTGGCGGCGAGCGGCGCGTTGGCGGTGCGGGCGATGGGCTCGAAGCCGGGCGGCAGCGCGTCCACCCGGTCGCCGTGGCTCATCCACACCTCGCAGGTGCTGCCCTTTACGAACGGGGCGAGCGGGCCCCTGGCGTCCAGCACCTCGACGACCGCTGGACCGAACTCGCGGTGGGCGCTCCGGTCCACCCGCCCGCCGAGCATCTTGGCGATGAGCTGGAGCCCGTAGCAGATGCCCAGCACCGGGACGCCGAGGTCGAACACCCCGGCCGCCGGCATCGGCGCGCCCTCGGCCTCGACCGACATCGGGCCGCCCGAGAGGATGATGCCCTTCGGGCCGAAGGCCTTGATCTCCGCCAGTGGAAGGTCGGGCCGGTGGATTTCGCAGTACACGCCCAGCTCGCGGACCCTTCGGGCGATGAGCTGGGTGTACTGGCTCCCGAAGTCGAGGATCAGAACCTTCTCGTCGTGGATGTGCACTTGGCTCGCTCGTTCCGCCAGTTGATACCGTGTTGCGGCCGCCGCGACCTCGACGACGATCGCCACTCGAGGGTCTCTACTGTCGATCTCGAGCGCGGCCGCCCTGACTACTGTGTTGCGGCCGCCGTGACCCTATTCGACCCGGTAGTTCGGCGCCTCCTCGGTGATGATGACGTCGTGGACGTGGCTCTCGCGGAGCCCGCTCGGGGTGATGCGCACGAAGCGGGCGTTCTTCTGCAGCTCCTCGATGGTGCGGCAGCCGGTGTAGCCCATGCCGCTCCGGATGCCGCCGAGCATCTGGTACACGTTCATCGCCAGGCTGCCCTTGTACGGGACGCGGCCCTCGATGCCCTCGGGGACGAGCTTCTCCTCCTCCTGGACCTCGCCCTGGAAGTAGCGCTCCTTGCCGCCGCGCTTCATCGCCCCGAGCGAGCCCATGCCCCGGTAGCTCTTGTAGCTGCGGCCCTGGTAGAGGATGACCTCGCCCGGCGCTTCCTCGGTCCCGGCGAAGAGCGAGCCGATCATCACCGTGCTCGCCCCGGCGGCGAGCGCCTTCACGATGTCGCCGGAGTACTTGATGCCGCCGTCGGAGATGACCGGCACGTCGTGCTTGTCGGCCTCGCGGGCGCAGTCGTCCACCGCGGTGAGCTGGGGCACGCCCACGCCGGCCACCACGCGGGTGGTGCAGATGCTGCCCGGGCCGATGCCCACCTTCACCGCGTCCACCCCGGCCTCGATCAGCGCCCGGGTGCTTTCGGCGGTGGCCACGTTGCCCGCCACCAGCTCGAAGCCGGTGAAGTTGCGGCGGGTGTCGCGCACGGCGTCGAGCACCCCGCTGGAGTGGCCGTGCGCGGTGTCCACCACCAGCACGTCACAGCCGGCCTTGAGCAGGGCGGCGACCCGCTCCTCGCGGTCTGGGCCCACGCCCACCGCAGCGGCGCAGAGCAGCCGGCCCTTGCCGTCCTTGGCCGCGTGAGGGTGCATCCGGGACTTCTCGATGTCCTTGATGGTCATCAGGCCCCGGAGGTCGCCGGCCTCGTCCACCAGGAGAAGCTTCTCGATGCGGTTGGAATGCAGCAGCTCGAGCGCCGCGGCCTTGCTCACCCCTTCGCGGGCGGTGATGAGCTTGCGGGTCATCACCTCCTCGACCTTCTTGTCCAGGTTGGTCTCGAACCGGATGTCGCGGCTGGTGAGGATGCCCATCAGCTTCCGGCCGCGGGTGACCGGGATGCCGGAGATGCCGTTGCGCTTCATGAGGTCCAGCGCGACGTGGAGCGGGGCCTCGGGGGCGACGACCACCGGCTCGCTCACCATGCCGCTCGAGTACTTCTTCACCCGGGCCACCTCTGCGGCCTGGCGCTCGATGGAGAGGTTCTTGTGGACCACGCCGACGCCGCCCTGCTGGGCCATGGCGATGGCGGTGGCCGATTCGGTGACGGTGTCCATCGCCGCCGACAGGAGCGGGATGCTCAGGCGGAGGTTGCGGGTGAGACGGGTGCCGAGTTGAGCGTCGCGCGGGAGCACGTCACTCTCGGCCGGCTGGAGCAGCACGTCGTCGAACGTGAGCGCCAGACGGAGGGGGTCGGTCAGCATG
This sequence comes from uncultured delta proteobacterium, assembly GCA_963776345.1. GTDB lineage: Bacteria > Myxococcota > Myxococcia > Myxococcales > Myxococcaceae > RPRB01. The sequence continues at coordinate 29,942 of CAVZMH010000016.1, forward strand.
GCGTTCTATACGCCGCACCCCGGACAAATGCCAACCGGGGCCCGCCGTGAGCCCGGACTTTCCCGAGCGCTGGCAGGCGCTTAGCTGCTACTTGTTCAGCTCTCCTGCGGGGCGTTGGAGCACCGCGCCCGGAGGGGGCGGGCGGTCCTCGTCGCCGCACTGCTCGCGGATCTTCCGGGCCAGCGCCATCTCCCGCCAGCGGTGCACCGCGGCCCAGAGCAGCACGGTGGCCAGGAGCACCCCCACCGCGATGAGCTGATACCGCTTCATCAGCTCGATGACCTGCTGGAGGTGCCGGCCGAAGCGGTAGCCGAGCAGGACGAAGAGCGGGGCCGAGCCCAGCGCGGCGAGCCCGTCGAAGCAGATGAAGCGGGCATAGGGCATGCCCGCCGACCCGGCGATGAAGTAGGTCACCGCCCGGACGCCCGGCATGAAGCGGGCGGCGATGACCAGCTTCTCCCCGTGCCGGGCGAAGAGCCCCTCCACGAAGATGCGCCGCGGGGGAGTGACGACCCGAGTGAGCCAGCCGTGGCCGGTCCGCACCCGCAGCCCCACCCGGCGGCCGGCCAGGTAGATGAGCGAATCGCCCACCAGGATGCCCAGGAACCCGGTGGCCACCATGCCCCAGAGATTGGCCACCCCCTTGAAGACCAGGAACCCGCCCAGGATGAGCGAGATGTCCTCGGGGAGCGGCACCCCCAGGCCACACGCCACCAGCACGGCGAAGATGGACAGGTAGGCCATCGCCCCGTGGGAACCGAGCAGGAGGGTTTTGAGGATCGCTTCCAAGCGGGGTGGTCCCGGGGTCGAGGGACCTTACCACCGCCCCTCGGAGCCGGCAGGTGTCAGGGACGGGGGAGGAGGGCCTTGAACGTCTCCCGGTTCGCCTGGAGCCTGGCACCGAAGTGGGACACGATCGCCATCAGCAGCTTGAGACAAGCCTGCGGTTTCTGGGTCATCAGCCGCTGGAAGTCGACGCTCCGGAGCTCCACGGCAGTGACCGGGGTGAGGGCCATGGCGCTGCAGAGGCGCTGCCCCTGCTGGACCAGCGCGAGCTCACCGAGCGAGTCCCCGCGCTGCAGCTCCCCGAGCGCCAGCTCGTCGCCGCCGTTGCGCACGGTGATGCCCACCCGGCCGTCGGCGATGATGAAGAGGCTCTCGGCGAGCATGTTCTCCACGAAGAGCGGCGCGCCGCGCGGATAGGTCCGCTCCACCGCGATACCGGCGAGGATCTGCAGCCCCGTCTCCGTGAATCCCTTGAAGAGGGCGCAGGTCCTCAGCGCGTCCTGTGGCGGCATCGAACGAACCTTGTAGCACGGGAGGCCCCCGGGTCAGGGAAAGCCCGATCCGATGGCAAGGAGGACAAACTCCCCGAGTCAGCCGCCCCGGTGGAGCTTTGCGTTCAGGACGTATCCCGCGGCGGAGGTGAGGAGGCCCGCCCGCTCGGCGTCGGTGAGCGGGCGCTTCACCTTCCCCGGGCTCCCCATGACCATCGAGCCCGAGGGAACGTGGGTGCCGGGGATGAGCAACGTGCCGGCGGCGATGAAGCAGTCGTCCTCGATCACCACCCCGTTGAGGACGATGGAGCCGATCCCCACCAGGACCCGATTCCCCACGGTACAGCCATGGATGACCACCTGGTGGCCGATGGTGACGTCGTCCCCGAGGCGGGTCGGGTGCGTCCCCTTCTCCACGTGGACCATGGTCAGGTCCTGGATGTTGGTGCGGGACCCGATCCGGATGGTGTTCACGTCGCCGCGGAGCACGGTGTTGTACCAGACCGAGGACTCCTCCCCGATCTTCACGTTGCCGATGACGTGCGCTCCGTCGGCCACGAAGACCGAGGGGTGAAGGCGCGGGGTCGTTCCCTGGAACGTGCGGATTCCCATCAGGCGGCCTCCGTCCTGGGCTGGAACGGCGGAACGGGCGGAAGGTCCACGATGCCGGCCTCGACTCCCAGGAGCGCGCTCGGCGAGCCGTGGGTGATGCGCACCCGGGCCCGCGCGCCGGCGGGCGCGGTCCCATCGAAGTTCACGGTGCGGTTCTCCGGGGTGCGTCCGAAGCGACGCGCCGGGTCGGACCGTGACGGCCCCTCGACCAGCACCTCGACCTCGTGCCCGACGAGCGACCCGCCGATCTCGCCGCTGATGCGCCGCTGCACCGCCTGGAGCCGCTCCAGCCGCTCGACCTTTACCTCGTGCGGCACCGGGCCCCACTCGGCTTCCTTGAGCGCGGCGACGGTGCGCGGCCGGGCGGAGAAGACGAACGAGAACTGGTTCTCGTAGCGGACCTGCTCGGTGAGCGCGAGCGTGGCCCTGAAGTCGTCCTCGGTCTCGCCGGGGAAGCCCACGATGATGTCGGTGGTGACGGCGATGCCGGGACGGGCCGCTCGCAGGGCGGCGAGCCGTTCGAGGTACCCGGCCACGGTGTAATCCCGCTTCATGCGCCGGAGCACCTCGTTGCTCCCGCTCTGCACCGGGAGGTGGAAGTGCGGCGCGATGCGCGGCTCCTGCTGGAAGGCCTCGATCAGCGCGTCCGACAGGTCGTGCGGGTGACTGGTGGTGAAGCGCACCCGCTCGATGCCGGGGACCTGGGCCACCCGGAGGAGCAGCTCGGCGAAGGAGATGCCGCCCCGGTAGGAGTTGACGTTCTGCCCGATGAGCGTGACCTCCCGGACGCCCACCGCGGTGAGCGAGGCGGTCTCCTCCAGCACCTCGACAAAGGGCCGGCTCACCTCGCGCCCGCGGGTGTGCGGGACGACGCAGAAGCTGCAGACGTTGTCGCAGCCCTTCATCACGGTGACGAACTCGCTCACCTTCCCCGCCGAGCTCCCGGGGTCGGCGCGGGGGAAGACGTACTCCTCGGAGTCGACCCAGGCGGTCTCGGCGACGCGGACCCGGTCCTCGACCACCCGGTTTACCAGCTCGGGGAGCTTCCCGATGGCGTCGGGTCCGAAGACGAAGTCGAGGTACGGGACGCGGGCCAGGAGCTTCCCCTTCTCCTGTTGCGCGACGCAGCCGCCGACGGCGAGGAGCGCCCCGCGCTGGGTCTTGATCGCCCGGTAGCGGCCGAGCGCCGAGAGCATCTTGTCCTCGGCCTTCTCCCGGATGGCGCAGGTGTTGAGGATGATCAGGTCCGCCTGCTCCGCGGTGGCCGTGGGCCGGTAGCCGATGGTGGCCAGCGCCTCGCCCATCCGGAGCGAGTCGTTGACGTTCATCTGGCAGCCGAAGGTGTGGATGTAGAATCTTCTCCCTCTGGCAGTGTGGGTGCTCACGCCAGACCTCCAGTCCTTCCAGTTGGTTGAGAGTGTCTCGTGGTGCCGTTGGTCGCCTGACGGAGCCCCTCAGTACCATCGGGTTGACGGCCACAGTCAACCCCGTCCGTCGAAGGGCGGGCCAGCGGCCGCCGAGGTCGCCCTACATCACCAGGTGCTTCCCGAGCACCGCCGGATCGTCGCGCAGCGCGGCCGCCGCGCCCTCGTGCACGATGCGGCCGTCCTCGAGAACGTAGGCGCGGTCGGCGATCTCGAGCGCCATCCGGGCGTTCTGCTCGACGAGCAGCACCGTCACGCCCTGCTTGCGGATCTCGAGGATGATCTCGGCGAGGTGGTTCACGACGCGTGGCGCGAGACCCTGCGACGGCTCGTCGAGCATGAGGAAACGGCGCCGGCCGACCACCGCGCGCGCGATGGCGACCATCTGCTGCTCGCCGCCGGAGAGCCGGTCGCCACGGTTGCCCTTCCGCTGTACGAGCTGGGGAAACCACTCGAAGCAGCGGCGCAGCTGGCTCGCGCGCTCCACGGCCGACACGCCGCTCATGAAGAACGGCAGGAGCAGGTTCTCGCCCACGGTGAGGTTCGCGAAGACGCGCCGCCCCTCGGGGACGAGCCCGACCCCGAGATTCGCCACGCCCTCGGGCGCCATCCGGGTGATGTCGTGACCGTCGAAGCGGATCGTGCCCTGGCGCGGTGGGAGGAGGCCCATGATCGTGCGGAGGGTGGTCGTCTTGCCGGCACCGTTCCGTCCGAGGAGCGCCACGATCTCGCCGCCCCGCACCGTGAGGGAGATGTGGTGCAGGATCTGGGAGAGCCCGTAGGAGGTCGATACGCCCTCGAGCGTCAGGAGGGGCGCAGCGGCCTCGCTCGCCGCCGCGGTCTCGTGCGCCTTCGCGGAGAGGCTCGCGTCCACGCCGCCAAGGTACGCCTCGCGCACCGCGGGATCGGCCTGCACCTGCGTGGGCGTCCCCTCCGCGATCTTCCTCCCGCTGCGCATCACCGTGATGCGATCGGAGATCGACATCACGATGTCCATCTTGTGCTCGATGAGGATGATCGTGTAGCCGTGCTGGTCCCGCAGCCGGCGCACGAGCGCGACCGTGCCCTCCGTCTCGTGAGGCGGCATCCCCGCGGTCGGCTCGTCGAGCAGCAGGAGCGCCGGGCTCGTGGCCAGCGCGATCCCGATGTCGAGGTGGCGCTGATCGCCGTGCGACATGGCGCCGGCGAGGACCCCCGCCTTGGAGGTCAGCTCGACCTCCTCGAGCACCTCCCGGACGCGCGCCTCGGGTTCGGTCGCGCTGCCGGCCCGCGCCGCGAGCCGCAGGTTGTCCACCACCGTCAGCTCCGGGAAGATGCTCGTGATCTGGAACGAGCGGGCGATCCCCTTCTTCGCCAGCTCGTGCGGCCTGAGGTGCGTGACGTCCTCGCCGCGAAAGAGGATCCGGCCTCGCGAGGGCCGGATCGTGCCGGTGAGGAGGTTGAAGAGCGTTGTCTTCCCCGCCCCGTTCGGGCCGATGACGCAGTGGATCGACCCCTGCTCCACGGAGAGATCCATCTCCTCCACGGCCGCCAGCGCGCCGAACCGGACGGACAGCCCCTCCGTGCGGAAGATCGCGGTCACCGCCGGATCCTCCTCCTCCGCGCCTCGAGCGCGTACCCGGCGATCCCGCGGGGGAAGAACATCACGAACACCACGAACACCACTCCCATGACCAGCTGCCAGTACTTCGTGTGGAAGGAGATGTAGTTGTTGAGGAAGGTGATGAGCGTGGCCCCGACGATGGGGCCGCTGAAGGTGCCTAGGCCTCCGACGAGCGACATCACCACCACGTTCCCCGAGCGGATCCAGTCCATCGTCTGAGGAAACGCGTAGCGGAGGAGAAGGACGTAGAGCGTGCCCGAGACCGCAGCGAACAGCGCCGCGATGACGAAGGAGGCGAGCTTGTAGCGCTGGACGTCGTAGCCGATGGCAGCGCAGCGCGCCTCGTTCTCGCGGATGGCGCGCAGGACGTCGCCGAAGTTCGAGTGGATGACCCGCCACGCCACGACCGCGGCGACGAGGCACACCACGGCGGTGAAGTAGTAGAAGCGGACCGGCGAGGAGAGGTCGATCCCGAAGATCGGCTTGCGCGGGATGTCGGAGAGGCCGTCCTCGCCGCCGGTGACGCTCTTCCAGCGCATCGCGACGAAGAAGAACATCTGCCCGAACGCGATGGTGAGCATCGCGAAGTAGATGCCGGCCTTGCGGACGATGAGGAGTCCGATGACCACCGCGGCTGCCCCGGCGACGACGACGCCAGCCAGCATCGCCGCCCAGAGCGGCAGGTCGAAGTGGATGAGGAGGAGCCCCATCGTGTAGCCGGCGAGGCCGAAGTAGGCGGCATGCCCGAAGGAGAGGATGCCGGTGTAGCCGAGCAGGAGGTTGAAGCCGATCGCGAACACCGCGAAGATCACCATCTCCGACAGCAGCGCGTGGTACCCGCCCATCGGCACGATCACCAGCGGGGCGACGGCGAGCAGCACCGCGAGCGCGAGGATCGATCTCATCTGGAGAGGAGCCCCTCGACTCCGAAGAGGCCGCGCGGCCGGACCAGCAGCACGAGCGCGAGGAGCATGAACACCACCACGTCCGATCCGGCGGGGAAGAACTCCACGGCCAGGCTGATGATCACCCCCACCGAGAGGCCGCCGATGAGCGCGCCCCCGAAGCTGCCCATCCCGCCGATGATCACCACCACGAACGACGGCATGATGATCGACGAGCCCATGCTCGGGAACACGCCGCGGATCGGCGAGGCGAGCGCTCCGGCGAGCGCCGCGAGCGCGGCGCCGAGCCCGAACACCAGGGTGAAGAGCAGATTGATGCGGATTCCGAGCACCCGCACCATCTCGCGGTCGAAGGTCCCGGCGAGGATGGTGCGCCCGAGCTGCGTGCGCTCGAGGAACATCCAGGTGAGCAGCATCAGCGCGCCCGAGACGACGATGACGAAGAGCCTGTACTTCGAGAATGGGATGTCGGCGACGAGGAGGATCCCCGAGAACAGCTCGGGCGGCGACATCGGGTAGGGGGCGTCGCCCCACACGACCCGCACCAGGTCCTCGACGATGAGCGCGAGGCCGAAGGTGAGGAGCAGGGTGTGGAGCGGGTCGCGCCGGTAGATGGGGCGAATGAGCACGCCCTCCACGACGAGCCCGATCACGCCCACCGCGAACGGCGCGACGAGCAGCGACGGGAAGAAGCCCCACCGCTCGTAGGTGGTGACGAAGGCATAGGCGCCCAGGGTGTAGAGCGCGCCATGCGCCATGTTGATGACGCGCATGAGCCCCAGGACGATGGTGAGGCCCACCGCCATCAGCGCGAGGAGCATCCCCAGCGCGACGCCGTTCACCACCTGCTGCAGGAGCGTGAAGGCCATGCGAGCGTCACCCGCCGGCGCCGGGCGTCACGCGCGCCGCGCGAGCCCGGCGCGGGATGGTGGCACGGAGGAGGCAGGCGCGCCCTCCCTCCCCGCGCCGTGCCTCAGCAGCCGATCTCGGACATGGGCTCGAGGGGCCTCCCGCCCATCTGCTTCCACATCGCCTCGTCGGGATACGCCTCCGCGCCGGAGAGGTGGCTGAGGATCTCGAAGTAGTCGTCCTCGCTCTTCCAGGCTGGCGTCACGCTTGGCCCTGGCGACGATGACGTCCTGCACGTTCTGGTGGTCCCAGGCGCGCCACTCGGACTGGTTCCACTTCAGCCCGTCGAACTTGTGGCCCTCGAGCGCCTTGATCACCGCGCACTTGCTGGTGGACTTCGCGCGGACGATCGCCTCGAGGAGCTGCTGGTGGGTGAGGTAGCCGAGATAGTGGCGATACGAGGGTCGCCACTCGGGCTTCTTCGACGACGCATAGCGCTTCATCAGCGCATCGCGCAGCTTCTTCGAGCCGGGGGTATCCACGGTCGAGTGCCAGGAGAGGCCCCACACGCCAGCGGCGGCCGTGCCGATGCCCTTCATCATGGGCGTGCCGCTGAGCGGACCACAGAGCTGCATGCTGCTGCCGAGGCCGAACTCCTTGAACTGCTTCACGCAGTTGATCTGGTCCGCGCCGTAGGCGTTCACCACCAGCACGTCCGGCTTCACGCCGCGGACCTTGATCAGGTACGAGGAGAAGTCGCTCGTCCCGAGCGGGAAGAGGTCGTTGCCGGCCTCCTTCACCCCGAACCGCTCGAAGATGCGGTTCATCGATGCGCGCGCGGAGTGACCCCACACGTAGTCGGCCGTGAGGTGGTAGACCTGCTTCGGCTTCCAGTTCTTCGCGACCCAGGTCGCCGTGGCGGTGGAGAGCGCGTAGTTCTGGTTCGTCGTCCGGAACGTGGTCCGGTGCGAGCGCGAGCCGGTCGTGTCGTCCGCATGGCTGCCGAAGGCCATGAACAGCACCTTCGCGGCGGCGGCAACGTCGCTCACCGCCACGGTGACACTCGAGGTGAGCGTGCCGGTGAGGAAGTCCACCTGGTCGCGCTCGATGAGCTTCTTCGCCTTCTGGACCCCGATGCCCGGGTTCGACGGCGCGTCCTCGGTGATCATCTCGATCTTGCGGCCGAGGACGCCTCCCCTGGCGTTCCACTCCTCGTTCGCGAGCTGCGCCCCCTCCATCTCGTCGAGGCCGGAGTCCGCGTACGGGCCGCTCAGCGGCTCGATGTTGCCGATCCGGATCGGGCCGGTGCCCTGGCCCCATGCCCGGTTCGGCACGAGGATGGTGGGACCGGCGGCCGCGGCGATAAATCCGCCGCCCAGGGCCTTCACGAATCCACGTCTCGAGAGCGTGCCACTCTTCCTCTTCGCCATGACGTCCTCCTCGTCCAACGCCCGGATGCGTTGACGCTACGCCATGCGACTTCGGTGTGCGAGGGCCGTCCCCACGCGGGGCCTTCGATTCGTTTGATCGTACGGCCCTGGAGCGGCGCCCTCCCTCTACAGCGGTGCCGGCAGACCCTGCTCCCAGTAGGGCGGGCGACCGATCCGGTCGCGGAAGAACTCGATGAAGGCCCGCGTCTTCCGCGGCAGCTGTTCACGGCTGGTGGTCAGCGCGTGGACGTCCTGCGCAGGCAGGTCCCACTCCGGCAGGACCTGCACCAGTCGGCCACGCGCGAGATCCTCGCCGACGACGAACAACGGGATGCGGGCGAGCCCGAGGCCCTGGAGAACTGCGCTGCGCAGCGCGAGGCTACTGTTTGCCTTGAGCGGTCCGGTCACGCGGACGGTCTCGCTTCGCTTGCCGCGGGTGAGCGTCCAGCGGGGACCGGTGGCAGCGAGTGAGTAGAGGAGCGCCGCGTGCCGGACGAGGTCCGCCGGAGACGCCGGAGCCCCGGCGCGCGCGAGATAGTCCGGACCGGCGACGATGACGCTGCGGCTCAGGCCGAGGTGCTGCGAGACGAGCGCCGAGTCGGGCAACGTCCCGATCCGGAGCGCCAGGTCGAACCCTCCCTCGGCGAGATCCAGCACCCGGTCGTCCAGGACGAGGTCGACGCGCACTTCCGGGTGAGACTTCGCGAAGCCACCGAGCGCCGGCGCGACGTGGAGGAGCCCGAAGGACATCGGCGCGTTGAGTCGCAGGACCCCACGGGGGGACGTGAGCGAGAGCGTCGCCGCCTCCTCCGCATCCCGCGCGGCGAGCAATGCACGCTGCGCGTGGGGCAGCGCCGCTGCACCCGCCTCGGTGAGCGAGAGCCTCCGCGTGGTGCGCTGCAGGAGGCGCACCCCCAGGCGCTTCTCGAGCCGGGCGACCGCCACGCTGACCAGCGCCTTCGACACCCCGAGCCGCCGGGCGGCCGACGAGAACCCCTCGGTCTCTGCCACCGCGACGAAGATCGCCAGATCAGGCAGTGGAAGAGCCCGGATCTCACTGTTCGTTTTCATGAACGATGAGTTCTCTCTTTACCATCTTATCTCTTGATCGCGAACGATTCATCGTCCGCTCACCTCCCTCCCGGAGGCCCCTGGAGACCCGCCATGAACCCTTCCCTGCTCGCTCTCACCCTCGCCGCCGGAACCAGCGGCGCTCCTCACGTGGCCGCGGCGCCCCCCGACGCGTCGTCCACCGTGGATCGAGCCCCGGAGGCCTCGCCCGGGCTCGCGGGGGACGAGACGGTGTACTTCGGGACCGTCTTCCCGTTGCACCCGGCGACGGCCCAGCCCCGCTTCGTCTACCAGCGCCTGGTGGGCGAGCACGACGGCGCCCTCGTCTCGACCCACCTCACGCGAGACCTCACGGGCGCCACCGCGATCCACGAATCGGCGACGCACTCCGAGAGCTACGCGCTCCTCGAGTACGTCCTGCACCGAAATCAGCTCGGCCAGGCCGGCACCATCCGCGTCGATGGCGATCGGGTCTCGTTCCGGCGGCTCGATGGAGAGAAACAGCGCACGCGCGTCGAGCGGGTGAACGCTCCGGTCGTCGTCGGGCCCACCCTGGTGGGCCACATCGTCCGGCACCTCGGGGCGCTGCGCGCGGGGGAGGTGCTCGGAGTGCGGCTCGCGGTCCTCGAGCGCCTGGAGACCATCGGCTTCGAACTCCAGGCAGTCGACGGTCAGCCGGGTAAGACGCGCATCCGGGTGAAGCCCTCGAGCTTCTTCGTGGCGCTGATGGTGGACCCGCTCTACTTCACGTTCGACACCGCCACGGCCAAGCTCGTGCGGCTGGAAGGAAGAGTTCCGCCCAAGGTCCGAACCGGGAAGGCGTGGCGCGAGCTCGACGCGCGTGTCGAGTACCGGTTCGTCGCGGACGCGTACCGGTAGGCGCCCGACGAGAGCGGCCCGGAGCCGGCGTCGGAGTCAATCCGGTTCTCGCGGGTCTGTCGTAGCCGCGCGCACCGGCACGCGATATCGGTGCAGGCCACCTCGGACGTCCTGCACACGCGATTCTACCCTCGCCGTTCTCGAAGGAGCAGATCATGAAGGCACGGATGACTCCGCTTGCGGTGGCAGTCTCGCTGTTCGCCGCGACTGCCTACGCGGCCGACCCCAACCTCGGCAGCTGGAAGCTCGACGAGGGCAAGTCGAAGATCCCCGCCGGCACCGGCAAGAACACCAGCGTGGTCTACGAGCCGGCTGGCGACAGCATGAAGTGCACGGTCGAGGGCGTGGACAAGGACGGGAAGCCCGTCCGCAACGAGTGGACGGGCAAGACCGACGGCAAGGACTACCCGGTCACCGGCGACGCGACCGTCGACACCCGGTCGCTGAAGAAGGCCGACGACCACCACTACACCGTCGTGAACAAGAAGGCCGGCAAGGTGACCGTCACCGGCAACGTCGTCTTTGCCAAGGACTTCAAGACCCGGACGCTCACCCTCAGCGGGAAGGACAAGGACGGGAAGCCGATCACCGGCACCTGGGTGTACGAGCGGCAGTAGCAGCCACGACACTGGCGGGGACTGCCGGCTACCGCGCGACGGTGCGCCGGGCCGACTCGATCTGCGGCAGCAGGATGTCCCGGACGTAGTGCCAGCCGGGGACCAGCGCCAGCGCCTTCCGGGCATGGGCCTCCGCCAGCGCCAGGTCCGGGACCCGGCGGTTGAGGGACGACCAGGCCAGGCTCATCTCGAGCTCCGGCTCACCCCACGCGGGCCGGAGCGAGCCTGGCGCGGGCCGGCGGGCGCGGCGGAGCGCCTCGAGCCCCCGGGTGTAGGTGGCGATGGCCTTCGCCTGCTGCGCGTCGACCTTGTCCGGAGGGCTCCCCGGAGGCGCCCACCACTCCGTCGGCCCCCGCACCCAGAGCAGCCGCGGGTTCTCGGACTCGAGCGCCTCCGCCTCTGCCAGGAGCGCCCGGACCCGCGGGACGAGGGCGCGGACCTCCTCGTCCTGCCATCCACGAAGGAACATCCTCATCCCGAGGCAGGACGCCAGCCCGGCCTGGGCGTCGACGAACCTCGGGTCGTGCTTCAACGCCGCCTCGAACTCGGCGCCGGCCTCCTCCAGGTCCGTCTCGAGATCGCCGGGCGCCGGAGTCTCGTTGAATCCGTTGATCGCCCTCCTCCACAGCGCGAACCCGCGCCAGTAGCGCACCTCGGCGGCGTGGGACGGCTCCTCGGGCCGGGCGGCCAGCTCGGCATGGAGACGCCGGAGCGCCGGGCGATCGCCGGCGTAGTCCGCCTGCCGGATGCGCCGGACCAGCTCCGGCGTGGAGGTGGCCGCGGAGGTCGGCCCCTCGGCGAGGAGGGAGGAGACGAGAAGGATCAGCAGATGGGGTGCGAGTCTCATGCGCGCCAGAGGGTAGGCCGCGGCCTGCCCGGCTCAAGCGCGTCCGGCGGCCGGCACCGTGCGCCCGCGAACGGCGTCCGGGTCCGGCGAACGGCGATGGACGCTCAGCGCCCCAGCACCCGGAGCGCCCGGGAGCGCTGTCTGCTGGCGAAGAGGCGGAACCCGCTCCGGAGCGAGATCTCCAGCCGTGAGTCGTCGAAGGGCAGCAGCGAGACCACGTGGTCCAGGTTCACGATGTGGGAGCGGTGGACCCGCAGGAACCTGCGTCCATCGAGGCGCAGCTCGAGCTCCGACAGGGGAACGTTCAGCCGGAGCACCCGGCCGTCGACGTGGACCAGCACCGAATCGTCCGCCGCCTGGAAGCGCTCCACCTGCGCCAGGACGACGGGGACGATCCGGCCGCCATCCCGCGCGAACACCCGCTCCAGCGGCCCCTCTGGCAGGACCCCGCGCGCCCGCTCGGCCGGCCCGGGCGTCCCCCGTGCGAGGAGCAACGGGCGGAGCCGCTCCATCGCCCGGCCGAAGCGCTCCCGACCGAAGGGCTTGAGCAGGTAGTCCAGGGCGCCCAGCTCGAAGGCGCTGACCGCGAACCGGTCGAAGGCGGTGGTGAAGACCACGGCGGGCTCGTGGCTCACCCGGGACAGCACCTCGAGCCCGCTTCCGCCAGGCAGCTGGACGTCGAGGAAGACCAGGTCCGGCCTCAGGGCGTCGATCGCCTCGACGGCCTCGACGCAGCCGATCGCCTCGCCGATGGGAACGAGCCAGGGCACCTCGCGCATCAGCTCGGCCAGCCTGGAACGGGCCGGCAGCTCGTCCTCGACCACCAGCGCCCGCACCGCCAGCTCGGCGCTCACCGCGCGGCTCCGGCCCGGGGTGCTCCGCCGATCGGGAGACGGACGGTCACGGTGAATCCAGCCGGGCCGCGTTCCGAGACCAGCGACGCCCGCTCTCCATAGAGCGCCGCCAGGCGGCGACGGACGGTGCCCACGCCGAGTCCGAGAGAGGAGGCTCCGCCCTCGCCCTGCCCATCGTCGGCCACGCTGAGCAGGAGATCCCCGCCGTCGACCCGGGCGCACAGCGCGATGCGCCCGCCCTCGGGCCGGCTGGAGATGCCGTGGCGAACTGCGTTCTCCACCAGGGGCTGGAGGATGAGCGACGGCACGAGCACCACGTCGGCGGCCTCGTCGCGCTCCAGCTGTACCGTCAGCCTGGGCCCCAGCCGGAGCTGCTCGAAGGCCAGGTAGTCCTGGGTGAAGCCCCACTCCTTCCGGAGAGGGACCTCCTCCTCGGTGGCCAGGGCGTGGCGGAGCAGGTCTCCCAGCCGCTCCAGCGCCCGGTCGGCCTGGAGCGGGTCGGTGCTCACCAGCGCGCCCACGGAGTGAAGGGCGTTGAAGAGGAAGTGCGGATGGATCTGCGCCCGGAGCGCCGCGAGCTGCGCCTGCTGCGCGAGGAGCCTGGCCTCGGCGGCGGCCCGCTGCTCCTCGCGGGCCTGTCGCTGGGCCCGGATGGCGTGGGAGAACCCGGCCACCACCAGGTAGAGCGAGGAGCCGAGGAGCAGATTCCAGAGCACCACCGGCGAGCTCCGGAGCCGTTCCAGGGCGAGCGCGCCGCGGCCGGCGAGCACGTCGGGCCACATCCAGGAGGTCGCGTAGACCACGGCGAAGACCGCCATGGCGATGGCGTGGCTCGCGTAGAACGCGGGGGACCGCCCGTTCCAGTCCAGCCGGCCGGTGAGCCTCCAGACGCCGACCCCGAGCACCGCGGCCGGGGCCATGGTGAGCAGCCCGTGGCCCGCCAGCTCCCAGGGCGGACGCCCGGTGGTGGAGGCCCCGGCCAGGGTCCAGAGCAAGCCGGCGAGGAGCCAGCCGACGGCGTAGGCGATCCATCCCATCCGGTGCCCGAGTCTGGCACGGAGCGAGGAGGCCGGAGGAGGGACGGCCCGGCTGGCGCCCGTTCACCGCTCGTGGCGACCGTTCACCGGTGGAGCGGCGCCCGGGACGGCCTCACTCGGCCCGGAGCGCGAGCATCGGATCGACCCGCGTGGCCTGGCGGGCCGGAAGCGCGCAGGCGCCGAGGCTGATGCCCAGGAGCAGGACCGCCACCGCCCCGTAGGTCAGCGGATCCAACGGCCCCACCCCGAAGAGCAGACTCTGCCCGAGCCGGCCGAGGGCCAGCGCCGTGGCGAGCCCGAGGCACAGGCCGCCGAGCACCAGCGCCATCCCCTGCCCCAGCACCATGCGCAGGACGGTCCCGGGCGCGGCCCCCAGCGCCAGGCGGACGCCGATCTCCCGCGTGCGCTGGCTCACGCTGTAGGCCACCACCCCGATGAGCCCCGAGGCGGTGATGGCCAGCGCCAGCGCGGCGAACAGCCCGAGCAGGGACGCCACCAGACGGTGCGGGGCGAGCGCCTGCGCCCGCTGCTCGGCGAGCGGCTCCACCTCGGTGATGGGCTGCTGCGGATCGAGCTCGTGCACCGCATCGCGGATCTGCCGCGTGACGCTCGCCGGACCCGCCTGGCTGCGGACGAAGACCCGCAGGTCGTTGAACCCGGTCTCGGCGAACGCGCCGATGACCTCGTCCATCACCGGGGTGGTCAGGTCCTGTTGCTTGGTGTCCCCCACCACGCCGACGATGGTCACCCACTGCTTGCCGCCGTCGAAGGAGATCCGCCGGCCGATCGGGTCCTCGGCGGCGAAGCGATGACGGGCCAGCGACTGGTTCACCACCACCACCGGGTTGTCGACGTTCCGGTCGGTGTCGGTGAAGCTCCGGCCGCGCACCAGCGGGATGCCGAGCGTCCGGAAGTACTCGGGAGAGGCGGAGTCGAACGTCGCCTGCGGCGCCGGCTGCCGCTCGTCGACCGCCTGGCCCTCGACCACGTAGGTCGTGCTGAAGGGGATCGTCCCGCGGAGGGGCAAGGCGTTCGCCACGCCGACGGAGACCGTCCCCGGTGCGGCGCTGAGCCGCTCGATGAGGCGATCCACCAGCGACCGCGTCTTCGACTGGTCACCCCCGCCGTAGCGGGTGAAGTCCAGGGACACCCGGGCGGTCTGCACGCGCTCCACGTCGATGCCCGCATCCACCTGCGACAGCTCGTGCAGGCTCCGGAGGAACAGTCCGGCGCCGATCAGGAGAGCGGAGGAGATCGCGACCTGTGCCACCACCAGGGCGCTCCGGGCGCGGCGGCTCGCGGGGCGGGCGCCGGCGCCTCCGGCGTCCTTCAGCTCGCCCGAGAGGTCGCGGGCGCGGCGGAGGGCCGGGAGCGCTCCCACCAGCACCCCGGTGGCCACCGAGACCAGGAGGTTGAAGGCGAGCACCGCGCCGTCGAGCCGGACCTCGACCGCCCGGGTGCTCAGCCGCGCGGCGAAGGCCACCAGCAGATCGAGGCTGGCCGCTGCCAGCCCCAGGCCGAGCAGTCCACCCAGCACCGCCAGGGTCACGCTCTCCGACAGGAGATGCCCCAGCATGCGCGCGCGGGAGGCGCCCAGCGCGGTGCGGACGGCGAGCTCGCGTTCGCGCCGCTGGATCCGCGCCAGGGTGAGGTTGGCCACGTTGGAGCAGACGATGAGCAGGAGGAAGCCCGCCGCCGCCAGGAGGAGCAGGAGCGTGGGCCGGGCATTGGCGGTGAGCTCGTCCCGGAGCGACAGCACATCGAGCGTGAGCCCCTGGCCGCGCGGGTAGTCGGCGGGCTGGTCCTGTTGCCAGGACCCGGAGAGGCTCGCCAGCTCGACCCGTGCCGCCCGGAGGTCCGCGCCGGGCTTCAGCCGACCGAAGACGGTGAGTCCGCGCGCGGTCCGAGTCTGATCCCAGGCGGTGGCCCGCCGGAACGGGCAGGAGTCGGTGGGCATGTAGACGTCGTTCTCTGCGGGGTACTGGGGGATGTTGGGCAGGACCCCGACGACCGTGTGGACCCGGTCGTTCATGGTGAAGGCGCGGCCGACGACATGCGGGTCTCCGCCGAGGTGCTTCTGCCAGTATCCGTAGCTGAGGAGCAGCACCGGTGGCGCCCCCGGCAGGTCCTCGCCCGCCTCGAAGAGCCGACCGAGCAGGGGACGCACGCCCAGGGTCTGGAAGAAGCCGGCGGAGACCACGCCGGTCTGCACCCGCTCGGGGTCGGAGCCGCCGAGGATGACGAAGGACATCGAGTGGTACTCGACCACCTCCGTGACGGTGGCCGCCCGGGCGCGGAGCTCGCGGACCTCGATGGGGGAGAGACCGACGTTCTTCACCCCGGAGAGCCGGGCCGGCTGCGTGACGTGAACCAGCCTCTCTCCGTCCTGGTACGGCAGCGGCCGGAGCAGCACGCCGTGGATGACGCTGAAGATGGCGGTGCTCGCCCCGATGCCGAGCGCAAGCGTCACCAGGACCGCGAAGGTGAATGCCGGAGCCCGGGAGAGTGCGCGGGCGGCCAGCCGGAGGTCCTGGAGGAGCTCGTGCATGTGTGTCCTCCTCAGCGTCGGAGACCCGCCGGCGAGGAGCAACTCACGTGCCCGGGGTGAAGCGGGCCCCGGCTGCGGCAAACGGCGCTCCGGCGGCCCGGGACGTTCCGGAAACGGGACACGCCGTACCGCTTCCGGTGAGCGCCCCTCGCCCGGGAGCCCGCGCTCAGGAGCCGAGGAGGCGGGACAGACGCCGGTGCAGCTCGATCAGCTCTCCCTCGTGCTGCAGCAGCAGGGCGATGGTGTCCGGGTCGTCTCGCTCGCGGAGCTCGCGCTCGAGTGCCGCCAGCCGGTCCTGGAGGTCCCCCGCGCGCTCCGGCGCGATGACCTTCGAGTGGGCGCGGAGACGGCCCGCGACCTCCCGGTTCCCGGCGAAGCGTCGGACGACGGCCAGGGCCCGCTCCACCACGTCCTGGGAGAGCTCGGCGGAGGCCAGGGCCAGCCGGTGCGCCGAGGCCATCGCCGCCGGGCTCCAGCCTTGCCCCAGCTCCTCGAGCAGCGTGCGCTGGTACCGGAACAGCCGCTCCAGCAGCGAGGCGTCGATGCGGTAGGCGGCGAAGGACAGGGTCCGGGAGTCGCCCCCGGACAGGCCGTTGCCGGAACGCTTCATCAGCGGGCCCCCACGGGCACCAGCTGGTCGGCCAGGCGGTCGAGGTCGGAGAGGGATTGCACGACCACCACCTGGTCGCACACCCGGGCGTAGAGGTCCATCTCGCTGTCGCCCACGCCCCAGGCCCTGCGCTCCTCCGGGCAGATCCACACCAGCCGCCGCGCCTTGCGGCGGATCTCCTGGAGCGCCCAGACGTTGGGTGGGTTCTGGTTGTTCCGCCCGTCGCCGATGACCAGCACGGTGGTCCGGCGGGTCACGGCCGGGAGCTCCCGCCGGACGAAGCTGGCCAGCGCGTGCCCGTAGTTGGAGTTGGACTGGAGCGAGACCGCCTTGCCGGTCACCGCGAGGTCCAGGGCGCGTTCGGGCTCGAGGGTCCGGAACAGCTCGGTGACCTCGCCCAGATCGGAGACGAAGACGAAGCTGCGCACCCGGGCGAAGAGCGACTGCAGGGTGTGGGTGAAGAGCAGCATCAGCCGGCTCACGTTGCGCACCGACTCGGAGACGTCGCACAGCACCACCACGTCGGGGCGATGGGCCCGCCGCGCGCGGAACACCGGGACCATCGGCATGCCCCCCCAGGACATGTTGCGGCGCAACGTCCGCCGGACGTTGAGCGTTCCCTTGCGGCGGCTCCGCTCCCTGCGGACGAGGCGGGTCTTCAGCCGCTCGGCGAGGCGGCGCACCGCGTGCTGGACCTGGGTCAGCTCGGCCTGGCTGAGGGTGGCGAAGCTCCGGTCGGCCAGCGCGCCCGAGGTGCCGCGCAGCCGGGCCCGGGCCTGCCGCTCGACCTCGCGGCGGGCGTCGGCCTCGAGCCCCCGGAACAGGTCCGACAGCCGCCGGCTCACCCACTCGAAGCCCTCGGTGGAGAGGCCCCGCCGCCGGAGCTCGGCCTCGATGGCCCCGATGTCGGTCCGAAGCCCGTCCCCGCCTGCGCCCGCGAGGAGCCGCCGCGCGTAGAAGCCGGCCTGGAGCGGGCTCTGGAGCCGCGAGAAGTCGAGCTGGAGCGTCGCGCCCCGGAAGAGCTGGGCCAGCCGGGCCCGGTCGCCCCGGAGGGCCGCCTGGGTGAGCGGTGACATCTCGCCCAGCAGCCGCCCGAGCGTGGCCAGGGTCATGGTCCGCTCGTCGCCCTCGAGCGCGCCGGTGGCCGCCAGCTCGTCGAGGAGCGACTGCTCCACCCCCTCGAGCAGCGAGACGGCCCCGGAGAAGAAGAGGTCGAAGACCCGGTCGAACGGGCCCCGGTCCGCCGCCCGCTTCACCATCGTCGTCCGGAGAACGGAACGGAACGCCTCCCGGTCGGCGAGGTCGACCAGGGTGGCGGCGCGCGTTGCATCGAGCAGCTCGGACGTGGCAACCCGGACGCCGTTCTGGCGCAGCACCTCGGCGAACTCGACGATCCGGGCTTCCATCCGACCCCTGGAGATAACCCAGATGGCCCTGCTTCGTGCAGCTGAACTGAGCGGCACTCGGTCCTTGCCCCTCGCGCCGGGCGAGACAGCATCGGCGTCGATGCCGGACGGAGCGAGCGGTCGGGCGCAGACACTCCGGCGGGCCACGCTCCTCGTCCTGAGCATCCTCCCGCTGCTGCCCACCCTCCGGGCGCACGCGGTGGGCGACCTCCCGGTCTACTTCGAGGCGGCGCGCTCCTGGCTCGCCGGCCAGACCCCCTACGCCGAGTTCCGGTTCGAGTACCCGCCCTACGCGCTCCTGGCCTTCGCTCCGGCGGCGCTCGTCTCGTCCTCGCTGCCCGAGTTCCAGGTGGCGTTCGGCCTCGAGCTCCTGCTGGTCGACGTGGCCATCCGCGCCGCGCTCCTCTGGACGGCTCGCCGCCGCCTCGGGGCCTGGGCCTACGCGCCGTTCCTGGCCTACGCCGCCGTGGCGCAGCTGCAGGCCTTCTGGCTCTACAAGCGCTTCGACCTCATCCCTGCCGCGCTGACCCTGGCCGCGGTCCTCGCCCTCTCACGCGGGGCTGCGGGCCTCGCCGGAGCGGCGCTCGTCGCCGGCATCGGGACGAAGGTCTACCCGGTGGTGCTCCTCCCGCTGGCCCTCGTCCACACGCTCCGGCAGGGGACGCTCCGGCGGTTCCTCGGAGGAGCGGCGCTCGCCGCGGCCCCCCTGGCGGCCCTCGCCGTGAGCTGGCCGCTGCTCCGCGCCGTCGGGTTCCACTCTGCGCGCGGGCTCCAGGTCGAGTCGCTCTGGGCCTCGGTGCTCTGGCTGTTCCGGGACTGGAGCGGCGTCCGCTGGGTGCACGCCCCGGCCTCGTACGAGGTGCAGGGAGGCCTCGCGCCCGCGGTGCTCCCCATGGCCGTCGCGGTGTGGACGCTGGGCACGGCCGCGGCGGTGCTCCTGTCGCTCAGGCGGGTCGAGGAGCCCGGGCCCGGCGCACTGGCCGAGCGCGCGCTCCTTCCGCTGCTCGCGCTGGTCGCGCTCGGGCCGGTGTTCAGCCCCCAGTACGTGCTGTGGATCGCCACCCTGGCGGCGCTGCTCGTGGAGCCCGCACGGTGGCGGCTGGCGCTCGCGCCACTCGCCGCCGCGCTCCTCACCCGGGTCACCTACCCCGCTCCCGGGTATCAGACCGGCCTCTCGCCGGCCCTCACCGCCGCCCTGGTCCTGCGGAACCTCCTGCTGGTGACCGGTCTCGGGCTCCTGGTGGCGTCCGCCCGTCGAGGGCTGCCCACCGCCCCCGTTCAGCAGCCGCCCTGACCCTGGAGCCCGCCCAGCTTCGCCTCGCAGGCCTGGAGCGAGGTGCTCCAGCTCTCCAGTGTGGCTGGACTGCACGTGGGGAGCGCCTGGAGGCAGCTCGCGAAGTCCTTCAGCTTCTGCTGATCGCTGTCGGTGCACTTCGAGATGGAGCTGCGGCACGCATCGGCGCTGAAGCCGAGCGGCGGCAAGTTCGAGAAGCACGGCGCTGCCTTGGTGCTGAAATCGCTCGCTGCGGTGGCCAGGGTGTCGCAGACCGAGGTGTTCCCGGAGCTCGAGCCACACGCCACCCAGCCCAGAGCAAGTGCCACAAGAACACTGCGCATTTCGATTCCTCCTCCGTCGTCACTCGGAAAGGAAGAACCGGGCACTGCAATGCCAGTGCCCCCGCGGAGACGCTCGGAGTTGCAGGGCTGCCTCCACCCCTGGTCGCACGCGATGCGCTTCGGAGAGTCACCGGGCGCACAGGATGCAGAGGTGGACAGGCCGAGCTGTCCCTACGGGGGTGGCTCTGACCCTGGCGACGCCCGCTCGAACGCCGCCAGCGTCTCGGAATGGTGCGTGCCGGGGAACAGGTCCACGAGCTGGACCGCCCGGAGCCGGAACCCCTCGGCGGTGAGCGCGGCGGCATCCCGGGCGAGCGAGCCGGCATCACAGGCCACGTAGACCAGCCGCCGGACACCCAGCGCGCTCGCCAGCGGCGCGAGTCGCGGCGCCCCGGTGCGCGGGGGGTCGGCGAGCAGCAGGTCGAACCGGCGCCCCTCCTTCGCCAGCCCCCGGCTCACCTTCTCGGCGTCCCCCTGGACGAAGCGGACGTTCCCGAGGCGGGCCTCGGTCGACGCGCTCACCGCGAGCCGGACCGAGAGCGCCGAGGACTCCACGGCGAGCACCGACGCCACGCGGGCCGCCAGCGCGAAGGTGAAGGTTCCGTTCCCGGCGTACAGCTCGAGCGCGGTGTCCTCCGGCCGCGGCGCGAGCAGGGCCAGGGCGCGTTCCACCAGGGCGACGGTGCCCTCCGCGTGGGCCTGCGAGAAGGCCTCCGGACGGAGCAGGAGCGGGACCTCCGGGCGGAGCGGGGCCGTGCCGCGCAGGGTGGGCCGCCCCACGTCCTCGCTCGCGTCCGCGGTCAGGGACCAGCACCACCCCACGCACCCCGGCGCGGACGATGGCCAGGGCCACCTCGCGGGCGCGGGGCTTGATGGCGCCGTCCAGCTCCAGCGCCACCGAGACCCGGTCCCCCTCCGCGACCAGCCGCACCGAGCGCAGTCCACGGCCCAGCGGGGCGAGCAGCGGCGCGAGGCGGCCCGGGAGCGGAGCCAGTGGACCGACCAGGGCCGGACAGGTCTCGACCGCCACGGGCGTGTGGCTCCGGCGATGGAGGTACCCGAGGCTCGTCCCGGTCCAGTGCAGGTCCGCACGCCGGCGGGTCCCGAGGCCCCCGGCGGAGACCGTGGGCAGCCACTCGACGCCCGAGAGGTCCAGGCCACCGAGTCGCTCCAGCGCACCCCTCACTGCCCGCTCGCGCTCGTGCCGCTGCGCCGCTGGGTCGAGGTGGAGCCAGTCACAGCCGCCGCAGACGCCCGCGAGGGGACACGCGGGCGAGATGCGCTCGGCGGCCGGGCGGAGCACCTCGAGCAGCCGGCCCCGCTGCACCTTGCCCTCGACGCCCGGGACGACCCGGACCCGCTCGCCCGGAGAGCGCGCCGGCGACGAACAGCGCCCGCCCGTTCCAGGCGGCGACGCCCTCCCCTTCCGCGGAGAGGCGATCCACCTCGACCACGACCGGTGCCTCCTCACGAGCGACCCCGTGGGCGGCCGGCTCGGTCGGGGCCGTCGAGCCCGCGCGCGGCGGCCGGACGCGGGGACGCCGGATCACCCCGGCGGCTCCCGGGCAGGGTGCCCCGCCCCACGGGAGAGGGCTCCGAATGGTCAGGAAGGTCACTTGTCTATTCCCCGAGAATAGTCAGGTGCCTTTCCTGCGTAGTCGCCGCCCCGCGAAAGCCTCGGTCGCACGGCACGGGAGCATCCGCTGGGTGGCTGGCGAGGCCGGCGGAGGGGGAGGTCAGTTCGGCTGCTTGGCGCCGTGCGCCGGGCCGGGCATGCGGCCGGTGTCCGGCAGCTCGCGCCTGAGCTGCTCCACGAAGCGCTCGATGCGGTCCCGGAGCTCGTCGGTGACGTCCACGAACTCGACCCCCATCCCGGGCACCTGGTTGGTGGGGTTGTCGAACTCCTGGACCCGCGTCACCCGGCCGCGGAGATCGAAGGGCACCGGCGCGCCGGGCAGCTGGAGGATGATGCGGACGGTGGTCCCCACCGGGAGCGGGTTGCGCGAGTTGATGAACATCCCGCCCCGGGAGAGGTTGGTGGCCCAGTCGGTGATGAAGCCGTCCACGGTCCGGTAGGCCACCGGCAGCTCGTGCTCGAGCCGGTCTGCCCTCCGCCCGCTCTTCGGGTTCTCGTTCGACATCCTGGACGCACCTTCCGTCCAGGGAAGCGTACCAGACGACGACCGTCCCCTCTAGACGCGCATCTCGCAGAGGTCGGGGGAGATGCGCAGCCTTGGCTCGGTGAGCTTCTGGACCTGCTCCGGTGTGACCCCCGGGGCCACCTCCCGGAGCAGGAGTCCGTCGGGAAGCACGTCGATGTAGGCGAGGTCGGTGACGAGGTGATGCACGCACTTCCGCCCGGTGAGGGGGAGCGAGCAGCGCTCGAGGATCTTGGGCTTGCCGTCCTTGGTGGCGTGCTCCATGGCCACGAAGACCCGCTTGGCGCCCATGGCCAGGTCCATGGCCCCGCCCATGCCCTTCACCATCTTCCCGGGGATCATCCAGTTGGCCAGGTCCCCCTGGGCGGAGACCTCCATCGCGCCGAGGACGGCGAAGTCGATGTGGCCGCCGCGGATCATCCCGAAGGACATGGCGGAGTCGAAGAACGACGCGCCCTTGACCGCGGTGACGGTCTCCTTCCCGGCGTTGATCAGGTCCGGGTCCTCCTGCCCCTCCAGAGGCCAGGGCCCGATGCCGAGGAGCCCGTTCTCGGAGTGAAGGAGGATGTCCATCCCCTGGGGGATGTAGTTGGCGACCAGCGTGGGCAGACCGATGCCCAGGTTGACGTAGTACCCATCGCGCAGCTCGAGGGCGATGCGGTGGGCGACCTGTTCACGGGTGAGAGCCATGGTCGATGTCGTCTCCGGTCAGGCGCGCTTGCGCACCGTGCGCTTCTCGATCCACTTCTCGTAGTGGCGGCCCTTCAGCACCCGGTGGACGAAGATGCTGGGGGTGTGGATCTGGTCCGGGTCGAGCTCGCCCACCTCGACCAGGTGCTCGCACTCGACGATGGTGGTCCTGGCTGCCATGGCCATCAGGGGGGAGAAGTTCCGGGCGGTCTCGTGGAACACGCAGTTTCCCCACCGGTCGGCCTTCCAGGCGCGAATGATGGCGAAGTCGGCGCGGAGGGGCTTCTCGAAGACGTACTCCTTGCCTTCGATGACCCGCGTCTCCTTGCCCTCGGCGATCTGGGTGCCCACCCCGGTGGGAGTGAAGAAGCCGCCGATGCCGCAGCCCGCAGCGCGGATCCGCTCGGCGAGCGTGCCCTGGGGGTTGAGCTCGACGTCGATCTCCCCGCCGAGCAGCTGCCGCTCGAACTCCTTGTTCTCCCCCACGTAGGAGGCGACCATCTTCCGGACCTGGCGGGCCTTGAGCAGCACCCCGAGCCCGTGGTCGTTGGTGCCGCAGTTGTTGGAGATGAGGGTGAGGTTCTTCACGCCCCTCTTCGCCAGCGCGGCGATGAGGTTCTCGGGGTTCCCGCACAGGCCGAAACCGCCGGACATCACCGTCGCGCCGTCGGGGATGTCCGCCACCGCGGCGTCGGCACTGGCCACCACCTTGTTCATGCTGGTCTCCTGGATCAGCGCTCGACCATCAGCGCGATGCCCTCGCCGCCGCCGATGCAGAGCGAGGCGACGCCGCGCTTCTTCCCGGTGTCCTTCATCGCGTAGAGGAGCGTGATCAGCACCCGGGCGCCCGAGGCGCCGATGGGGTGGCCGAGGGAGGTCGCGCCGCCGCGGATGTTCACCCTGGACGGGTCCAGCTTGAGGAGCTGGTTGTTGGCGATGGCGACGACGGCGAAGGCCTCGTTGATCTCCCAGAGGTCGATGTCACCGGCGGTGGTCTTGGTGCGCTCGAACAGCTTCCTGATCGCGTCGGCCGGGGCGATGGTGAACTCGACCGGCTTCCGGGCGGCGGTGGTGTAGCCGGTGATGCGGCCGAGCACGGTCTTGCCCTCGGCCTTGGCCCGCTCGGCGGACATCAGGACCACCGCGGCGCCGCCGTCGTTGATCGACGAGGCGTTGGCGGCGGTGACGGTGCCGTCCTTCTTGAAGACCGGCTTGAGGGTGGCGATCTTCTCGGGTCTGGCGTTCTTCGGGCCCTCGTCCTCGGCGACCATGACCGGCTCGCCCTTCTTCTGCGGCACGGGAACCGGGACGATCTCCGCCTTGAACAGGCCTTCCTTCTGGGAGCGGATGGCGCGGTTGGTGGACTCGAGCGCAAACTCGTCCTGGGTGGCGCGGCTGATCTTGAACTGCTCGGCGCAGGCTTCCGCGCACATGCCCATGTGCTGGTTGCTGTAGACGTCGGTGAGGCCGTCCCAGACCAGGTGGTCCTTCATCTCGACGGTCCCCATCCGGGCGCCCTGCCGCATGTTGAGCGAGAGGTAGGGGGCGTTGCTCATCGACTCAAAGCCGCCCGCCACGATGACCTCGGCCTCGCCGAGCGCGATGGCCTGGGCGCCGGAGATGATGGCCTTCAGGCCCGAGCCGCACATCTTGTTGAGGGTGTTGGTGGGGACGGTGTCCGGGAGGCCCGCTCCCAGCGCCGCCTGGCGTCCAGGGGCCTGGCCCTGGCCGGCCTGGAGGACGTTGCCCATCCAGACCTCCTCGACCTTTCCCGGGTCGACGCCGGCGCGTTCGAGCGCCGCACGGATGGCGATGGCGCCGAGCTGCGGCGCGGTGAGCGAGGACAGGGTCCCCAGGAAGCTACCGATGGGGGTGCGGGCTGCACCCACGATGACGACGTCACGAGCCATAGGCTGTCACTCCGGCTGCGGCCCAGCCCGGGGAACTCCGGTGGACCAGTGCACGGAATTGTCACGCGAGGGGGCCGCGGTCAACCAGATCTCGGGGCGCATTCCGTGCGCGTCTCAGGGGCGGGTCGCGAAGTGAATTCCGTCGAAGGTACGCACCCCTGTGCGACCCCCATCGGTGACGACCAGGACGAGCCGGGCGCCCTCCTCGTACAGCTGAGCATCCTCGGCGAGGATTGCGCCCGGTCTTCCGTCCCTGTCGTCCAGTCCTGACCAGAGCCTCGACCCGTCGGTCACCAGCACCATCCAGCCGCGCCGGGGCGGGGTGCCGAGCCCGAGGAGCACGATCTCCAATCGACCGTCCTGGGCGAAGGCGTGCCTCACGACGTCCATGCCGAGCTGGGGCGAGCTCCACGTGCCCACGACGCAGCGCCCCGAGTCCGCGACCCGGAGCAACCACAGCGTGCGGCCGCCCGGCGCGGCGGGAGCTACCCAGTCGAGGCGGACCCCGGCGACCGAGGAGCTCCAGACCAGGCGGGCCGCACCGACGCCGAGGTCCGTGGGCTGCTGGAGCGCCTTCCCGCGTCCCGGCTCGATGGGGTCTCCGACGGCGGTTCCGCCGACGGCGGTGAGGTCCGAGCAATCCACGGGTCGCCGGCTGGCGGAGGGGTCGCGCGAAGGCCACCACGCCTCGGGCCGCAGGGGCTGAGGCCCCGAGGTGCACCCGAGGAACACCACCGTCGAGAGCACCGCCGAGGCGTGGAGCAGCCGCATGGGAGACCCGGGAGGCTATCCCGCACCGCGGAGGCCGGGCGCCGATCGAGCAGACCCCACGACACCCGACGGTGGGAGCCGGGGCCATGCCCCCAGCGCTCGAGATGCTTTAGCATCCAAGCACGCTCTCCGAGTGAACCCTGCACGAGTCATCAATAGGTTGTAAAGCTCCGACTCACACTCCCAGTCATCGAGGGTGCTATAGCATCTCGAGCGCTGGAGCCTCGCCCCCCGGGGGCCGCGCCCGCCCCTGGCCTGCGGCCCAGAGCGTTCCGGGACCGCGCAGGCCGAGCGGGAAGCCCCTCCGCCCGGGACTCGGTCCCCTTCCGCGTTCCATCCAGGCAAGTTCCGTGGGCCCGGCCTTCCTGCCCGGGCCCGAACGAGCCGACGTGCTCGAACGAGCCGACCTGCCCGAGCCCTCCGCCACCCGCTCGGGGACCCTCCCCGATCCCGCCAAAAGAAGAGGGCCGGGCTCTCGAACGAGAACCCGGCCCGCGTCCCTCGAGGCGGCTCAGCCTTCTATCGCCGCAGCTTGGACGCCATCACGTCGCCGAGGCGCGCCTTCGACCCCTCGGCCTGCTTGCGCAGGTACTCGCGGTAATCGTCCTCGCCCTCGTGCAGCAGCGCCTTCATCGACAGCGCGACCTTCCGATCGGGGGTGTTGATGTCGATGATCTTCACCGCCACTTCCTGCCCCTCGCTGACCACGTCGCGCGGGTTCTCCACGCGCTCGTCCTTCAGCTCGGAGACGTGGACCAGGCCCTCGATGCCGGGCTCGATCTCCACGAAGGCCCCGAAGTCGGTGACCTTGGTGACCTTCGCGTTGGGGATCTTGGTCCCCACCGGGTGACGCTCGCTGAGAGTCTCCCAGGGGTCCGGGGTGATCTGCTTGATGCCGAGGCTGAAGCGCTCGTTCTCCACGTCGATGTTGAGCACCATCGCCTCGACCTCGTCACCCTTCTTGAACATCTCGCCCGGGTGCTTGATGCGCTGGGTCCAGCTGATGTCCGAGACGTGGACCAGGCCGTCCACGCCCTCCTCGACGCCGACGAAGATGCCGAAGTCGGTGACGTTGCGGACCTGCCCCTTGATGATCGACCCGATGGGGTACTTGTCCTCGAGCAGCGTCCAGGGGTTGGCCTCGATCTGCTTCATGCCCAGCGCGATGCGCTTGGCCTTGGGATCGATGTCCAGCACCACCGCCTCGACCTCCTGGCCGACCTCGAGCACCTTGGACGGGTGCTTGAGGCGCTTGGTCCAGGACATCTCGGAGACGTGGACCAGGCCCTCCACGCCCTGCTCGATCTCCACGAACGCGCCGTAGTCAGTGATGCTGACCACCTTGCCGCGGACGCGGGTGCCCACCGGGTACTTCTCGTCGGCCCGGTGCCAGGGGTCCTCCTGGATCTGCTTCAGGCCGAGGCTGACGCGCTCCTGGGCGGGGTCGAACTTGAGGACCACCACCCGGACCTCGTCGCCCACGTTGAACATCTCCGAGGGGTGGCCGATGCGCCCCCAGGACATGTCGGTGATGTGGAGGAGGCCGTCGATGCCGCCGAGGTCGATGAAGGCGCCGTAGTCGGTGAGGTTCTTCACCACGCCCTTCAGGACCGCACCCTCCTTGAGGTTCTTGAGGGTTTCCTTCTTCAGCTCCTCGCGCTGCTTCTCGAGGAGGACGCGCCGGGAAAGCACGATGTTCCCGCGCTTCTTGTTGAACTTGATGACCTTGAACTCGAATTCCTTCGAGATGTACTGGTCGAGGTTCCGGACCGGGCGGATGTCCACCTGGCTGCCGGGGAGGAACGCCTTCACGCCGATGTCCACGCTGAGGCCGCCCTTGACCCGGCCCACGATGACGCCCTTGACGATCTCGTCGCGTTCGCAGGCGGCGGAGATCTCGTCCCAGATGCGCATCTTGTCGGCCTTCTCCTTGGAGAGGACGACCATGCCGGTATCGTTCTCGCGGCTCTCGAGGAGCACCTCCACCGGGTCGCCGTCCTTGACGGTGACTTCGCCCCGGGGATTGGTGAACTCCGAGATCGGGATCTGCCCCTCGGACTTGTAGCCGATGTCGACGACCGCGTAATCCTTGGTGACCTGGACGACGGTGCCCTTGACCAGGTCGCCTTCCTTGAGAATGCCTTCGCCGCCGCGCTCCTTGAGCGAGGCCTCGAACATCGAGGCGAAGTCCTCGTCGCCGCCGTCGAGCCCGATCTGTTGGTTGAGGTTTTGCTGCATAGAGTTGGAAAGTCCTATCGTCACTTCGACTGCAAACCCCAGGGTGGAGGATGCCCGGCCCCCGGAATCGGAGTCGGACGGCGGACCAGACCCTCATGTGGGGTGTGACACGGGGGCGCCGCTGCTCGGGGAGCCAGCCAACCTAAGCCGGCGCGAGGCGCGCGCAACCTACGGGCATGTCGGACGGGAGGTCAAGTACGCCCGGCGGGCCCCTTGCCCTCGGAAAAGGACGCTCCGGGGATGACCGCGCGGCTCGACGTGGTGGCCTATCTCCACGAGCCCCACGAGGGGCTCGCGCGGCTCCGGACGCCCCTGGAGCGGGCGGGATTCCGGCCCGTGGAGCGCTTCCGGGCGCCGGATCCGGAGGCGGACGTCGGCGCGCCGCTCCTGGTGGTGCTCGGCGGCCCGATGGGGGTCTACGAGGCGGACCGGTTCCCGTTTCTCGCGGTCGAGCAAGAGGTGCTCCGGGCCCGGCTGGCGCTGAACCGGCCCTCCATCGGCCTCTGTCTGGGGGCTCAGCTCCTGGCCGCGGCCGCCGGGGCCACCGTCCGGCGGGGCGGCCGGGGGAAGGTCATCGGGGTCGGGCCGGTCGAGTGCGTGCCCTCGGCGGAGGACCCGCTGCTGCGCGGGCTGCCCGCGACCTTCGACGTGGTGCACTGGCACGGCGACACCTTCGAGCCGGTGCCGGGCGTGGCGCTCTTCCGTGGGGAGACGTACCCCGCGCAAGGGTTCCGGCTCGGGCGCTCGGTGGGGCTCCAGTTCCATGTGGAGCTCGGCCCGGAGGGGTTCCGGGAGTGGATCGAGGGCTCGGCGGAGGCGCTCCGGAGGAGTGGACGGGATCCGGCCGCCCTGCTCGCCTCCGGGCTCCCCCGGCTCACGGCGGCGCTCCCCGTCCTGGACCGCCTGCTGGAGGCCCTGGCCCGGGACGCTCGCGCGGCCGTGGAGGGGTGAAATGGGGGACCTCCGCGCGCGTAGGAGGAGCATGCGACTCGTCCCTGTCGTCCTCGTGGCCTGCACGGTCGCCCTGCCCGCGCTCGCCGGCGAGCCGCGGAGCGTCTCGGGATTCACCCGCATCGACCTGGCCGGGCCGGTGGACGTCGAGGTCCGCCCCGGCAAGTTCGGCGCGATCCTGGAGATGGACTCCGAGGTGGCCCGTCACCTGCGCACCGACGTGCAGGGGGACACGCTCCGCATCTCGCTCGAGGGTTGGAACGGCAACTTCCACGGCAAGCAGCGCATCAAGGTGACGATGCCCGAGCTCCGCGGGCTGCAGATCGAGGGAAGCGGCGACGCCGACATCGCCGGGTTCAAGGACCAGGAGAAGGTCGAGCTGCGCATCACCGGCTCGGGCGACGTGAAGTTCGCCGGCACCGCCGGGGGCGTGGCGGTGACCATCGAGGGCTCGGGCGACGTGGTGCTCGCCGAGGGGCAGGCCGGCTCGCTCCAGGCGCGGATCCAGGGCTCGGGCAACCTCAAGTCGCACGACTTCAAGGCGAAGAACGTCTCGGTGGCCATCGAGGGCTCGGGCGACGCGGACATCCGGGTGGCCGGAGGCGCCCTGAGCCTGTCGGTCAACGGCTCGGGCGACATCCGCTGGACCGGCGAGGCCAGCGCGGTGAGCGCCGCCACGCACGGCAGCGGCAGCATCGCCAAGCGCTAGGAGCGCTCGAGCGGCTTCTCCAGCTCGAAGAGCGGGACGCCGTGTAGGTCTCGCTCGGCGCCCTGGTGAATGGTGTACCCCGCGCGGGAGTAGAGGGCGATCGCCGAGCTCAGGAAGGGCGTGGTCCGGAGGAAGACCCGCCCGTGGCCCCGCTCCCGTCCGAACCGCTCCGCCGCGGCGAGGAGCGCCTTGGCCACCCCGTGACCACGGGCGGAGGGGTGGACGGCCATGCTCCGGACGTGCAGCCCCTCGGTCTTGCAGCACGCGGACACCGTCCCCACCGCCTCGTCCTCGAGGAAGGCCAGCCAGACGGCCCCCTCGTCCATCCGGCGCCGGAGCGCCTCCGCATCCGGCAGGGTGTCGGCGAGCGCCTCGGGGGTATAGAGCGCCGCCACCTCGGCGAAGGCCACCCGCAGCAGCATCGCCACCGAGGCGGCCTCGGTCGGTCTCGCCCTCCGGACGGACAGGCGAGGCTCGGCGAACGTGTGGAGCTCCATCACGGGCGGGATTCCAGCCGAACGAGAACCGCCGCACACGGCACAGCAGCGACGCTCCGGCGGAGGAACAGCCCCGGATTTCACCGTGCGGCCGGTGTGCGACCGGGACTAGGTTCCACGGCATGGAATGGCAAGGCGGCCGGCGCAGCGAGAACGTCGAGGACGCCCCGCGCGCCGGCGGACTTGGCCGGCCCCTGGCGTTCGGGGGCGGCGCGGTCGGCATCATCGGGGCGATCCTCTTCTACCTGCTCACCGGTCAGGTGCCGGACGTGCAGCAGCTTCCGGCGCCGAGCCAGGTCTCGCCACAGGCGCAGCGCCCGCCCACCGCGGCCGAGCAGCAGCAGCGCGAGTTCGTCAGCGTGGTGCTGGCCAGCACCGAGGACACGTGGAGCGCGGTGCTGCCGCAGCAGGCCAGGCTGCAGTACGCCCCGCCCCGGCTGACGTTGTTCCAGGAGGCCGTCGAGTCCGCCTGCGGCTTCGCCCAGGCCGCGATGGGGCCGTTCTACTGTCCGCCCGACCAGCGCGTGTACCTGGACCTCGGCTTCTTCGACCAGCTGAGCCGGATGGGCGCGCCCGGCGAGTTCGCCCGCGCGTACGTCGTCGCCCACGAGGTGGGGCACCACGTGCAGAACCTGCTCGGCATCGAGGGGCGGGTCGTGGCGATGCGTCGCGCGGTCAGGAGCCGCGAGGACAGCAACGCGCTGAGCGTCCTCACCGAGCTCCAGGCGGACTGCTACGCCGGGGTATGGGCGCACCACGCCAACGCCCACTACCAGTCGAGCGGGAAGGAGCAGCTCATCCAGCCGAGCGACATCGAGTCCGGGCTCGCGGCGGCGGCCTCGGTGGGCGACGACCGGCTGCAGCGGCAGTCGCGCGGCTACGTCAGCCCGGAGAGCTTCACCCACGGCTCGTCGGCGCAGCGGGTGCGAGTGGTTCAAGACCGGGATGCAGACCGGCGAGCTGCGCGCGTGCGACACGTTCGGGAAGACCGGCGTCCGGCTCTAGCCCGAGTCGCGGCTGACCCGCCTCGTCTGGCTTCAGCGCGCTGGCGCCAGAATCACTTTTTATTGTTTGGTCTGCGGCCCCTCTCTGGATGCAGATGCCACTGCGCAGCGTTTGCAGCGCGTTGGCCTGTTCAGGACATCCGGAGGGGACATGAACCACACGACGTGCAGAAGGGCCCGGGGCGCGCGCCTCGGAGCGGGAGTGATCGCAGCGATTCTCCTCGCTGGACCGGCCGTCCTGGCCGATCCGCCGGCCCGGAAGTCGAGCCGGATCGTGGGCGGGGCCGAGGCGCGGCAGATCATGGCCCGCCACGGAGCCGGTGCGTTCCGGGCAGAGGCCGCCACCAGCCGCTCCACCGCCGGGCTCGTGCGGCAACAGAGCGCGGGTAAGACCGTCAGCGTGGACCTCCAGGGGCGCTTCCAGCACGTCCACTACGCCGTGCCGGACGGGAGCGGTGGGTGGGTGACTGGCTGCACCGATGACGCCGCCGTTCTCCAGCAGGCCTCCACCTCGACGGGGGCGCAGTGACCATGGCCCGCCATCTCCCCGCCGCGTTCCTCTCCGCCCTGCTGATCACCGGATCGGCCCTTGCCCAGGGGCAGATCATCATCATCAACGGAGACCCCTCCGGACAGGGCTTCAACGACCCCACGCCGGCCGCTCCGGTCGGGGGAAACCCCGGGACCACGCTCGGCGCGCAGCGGCTGAACGTGTTCGAGGCCGCGGCCTCGATCTGGGAGCAGACCCTCAAGCCGAAGGTGGACATCCGGGTGCTCGCCACCTTCGAGCCGCTGGGGCCGAACGTGCTCGGCTCCGCGGGAGCGACGTTCATCCACTCCGACTTCCCCGGCGCCGAGTTCCCTGGGATGTGGTACCCCGCGGCGCTCGCCAACCACCTCTCCGGCGAGGACCTCGCGGTGCTGGAGACCGGCGATCCGACCGTGCCCCACATCCGGGCTCGGTTCAGCAGCCAGTTCGCCTTCTACTTCGGCCTGGACAACAACGAGCCGCCGGGAACGGTGGACCTCCTTCCGGTGCTGCTCCACGAGCTCGGCCACGGGCTCGGCTTCGCCAACTTCGCCAACGAGTCCACCGGCACACTCTTCCTCGGGATCCCGGACGTCTATTCCCAGTACACGCTGGACGTGAGCACCAGCAAGATCTGGAACGAGATGACCGACGCTGAGCGCGCAACCTCGGCGGTCAACTTCGGGAAGGTGAGCTGGAGCGGCATCAACGTCGCCAGGGACGTGCCCTCGGTCCTGAAGCCGGGCGTGCCCACCTTGACCATCTCCTCCCCCGCCGGTCTGGGGCCCTACGAGGTCGGCTCCGCCTCCTTCGGGCCGGCGGTCACCGCCGCCGGGGTGACCGGACAGATCGTCGTCGGGCTCGACCCCACCGACGCCGCGAGCGGCGCGAGCCCCACCGACGGCTGCGGTCCGCTCACCAACGCCGCGCAGGTGGCGGGGAACATCGCCCTCCTCGACCGCGGCACCTGCGCCTTCACGGTGAAGGTCAAGAACGCCCAGAACGCCGGGGCCATCGCGGTGGTGATCGCCGACAACGTGCTGGCCGAGCCGCCGCCAGGGCTCGGCGGGGCCGACCCCACCATCACCATCCCCTCGGGACGCATCACCTTGCCCGCGGGGAACGCGATCAAGACCGCCGCCGGGCCAGTCACCGGGACCCTGCAGCTCGACACGTCGATCCTCGCCGGCGTCGACCGGGTGCTCGGCCTGATGAGGCTCGCGGCGCTGAACCCGGTCTCGCCCGGCTCGTCCATCTCCCACTACGACGCGGTGGCCTTCCCGAACCAGCTGATGGAGCCGGCGATCAACGTCGACCTGACCAGCTCGGTGACTCCACCGGCCGACCTGACCACCTCGCTGTTCACCGACATCGGGTGGTTCTCCGACGGCGACGGGGTCCCGGACGGGACCGACGCCTGCCTCGGGTCCATCCTCACCCCGACGGTGCAGATCGGCCGCTGCATCTCCAAGGCCGGCAACGACGTGCTGGCCAACGGGTGCAGCGTCTCCGACCTCGTGCACCAGTGCGGCGACCCGCACCGGACCCCGATCCGCTACCTCCTCTGCGTGGGGAAGGTGGGGCGGGCGATGGTGCAGGCCAAGGTGCTCACCCCCAAGGAGGACCTGAGCCTCCAGCTCTGCGCGCTCAAGAGCCTGTTCCAGTGAGGTAAGAGGCGGGGGCGGTCCCGGAGCGCACCCCGGGACCGCCTCAGCGCGGAGGCCGGACGCGGGCGGGGCTCCAGAGGCGGGCGCGGCGCTCGAGCCGCCCCTCGCGCGTCTCCTGGCCGTAGTCCATCGGTGTCGGTGACTGGGTGAACTCGGCGGCGGCGTCGAGGGCGCGGATGTTGACCACCGCCCTGCCCTGCCCGGCGACCTCGACGTACCCCCCCACGTAGACGCCGCACCGCGGGCAGACCCAGAAGTCGGTCATGCCCAGCCCGAACCGGTACCACCCGCCCGGCGGAACCTCGGCCACCGTCAGCACCACCTCGCCCTCCGGATCCGACGTGGTGAGCCCGCCGTGCCGGCGGCAGAACGTGCACTGGCAGGCGCGCAGCGGCAGCTCGGCCGGGGCGTGCGCCGTGGTGAAGGAGACGCGCAGCCGGCCGCAGTGACAGCCACCCTCGAGGGTCATCGACTCCTCCTACTGAGACGGCGCCGAGCGCCGGCGCGCCTGGGCCCGGTCCCGCTCACCCAGCGCCGCCTGCAGAAACTTGCCGGACAGCTTGCGCCCGATGAGCTCCTGGGCCACCTCCCCCGCCTCCACCAGCTTCGGCAGGTCGATGCCGGTCTCCACACCCATCCGGTGGAGCATGTTCACCACGTCCTCGGTGGCGAGGTTCCCGGCCGCGCCCGGCGCGTACGGGCAGCCGCCGAGCCCCCCGATGCTGGCGTCGAAGGTGGTGACTCCGGCGATGAGCCCGACCAGCGCGTTGGCCAGCGCGAGGCCACGCGTGTCGTGGAGGTGCAGCGCGAGCTTCTCCACCGGGACGTGCGCGGCGAGGGCCCCGAGGATCTCCTCGGTCTGGTTCGGCACGCCGACGCCGACCGTGTCCCCGAGGCTCAGCTGGTAGATGCCCAGGTCCACGAGCCGCCGGCAGAGATCCACCACCCGGTCCAGCGGCACCGCGCCCTCGTACGGACAGCCCCACACCACGCTCAGGTAGGCCCGGACCCGCATGCCGGCGGCGAGCGCCCCGCGGGTGACGTCGCCCGCGACCGAGAGCGCCTCGGCGATGCTCTTGTTGATGTTCTTCCGGCTGTGGGTCTCGCTGGCGGAGATGAACACCGCCGCCTCGGTCAGCCCCGCGGCGCGCGCGCGCTCGAGGCCCTTGAGGTTGGGCACCAGCGCCGAGTAGGTCACCCCCGGGACGCGGGGGAGCTTCCGGAGCACCTCCTCGGCGTCCGAGAGCTGGGGGATCCAGCGGGGGCTGACGAACGAGGTGGCCTCGATGCGCCGCTCGCCCGCCGCGACCAGCGCGGCGATGAGCCGGAGCTTCCCCTCCAGGGGGACGATGCGCAGCTCGTTCTGCAGCCCGTCGCGGGGACCGACCTCGTAGACGTCTACCCGCGCCGGGAGTCGGCCCGTCAGGCGCGCGGCTGGATGTGCTGGCGGATCCACTGAACGATGTCCTGCGTCGAGCTTCCCGGGGTGAAGATCTCGGACACCCCGAGCTGCTTCAGCCGGGGAATGTCGTCGTCAGGGATGATGCCGCCGCCGAACACCTCGATGTCCCCTGCCTTCTGCTCCTTGAGGAGGTCGATCACCGCGGGGAAGAGCGTCATGTGGGCGCCGGACATGATGGACAGCCCGATCGCGTCCACGTCCTCCTGCACGGCGGCGGTGACGATCATCTCCGGGGTCTGGTGCAGCCCGGTGTAGATGACCTCCATGCCGGCGTCCCGGAGCGCGCGGGCGATGATCTTCGCCCCACGATCGTGTCCATCCAGACCGGGCTTGGCCACGAGGATTCTGAGCTTTCGGTCAGGCATGGCGGTCAGAAGATCCCACCTTCGCGATACTGCCCCCAGACCTTCCGAAAGACATCGGAGATCTCACCCAGAGTCGCGTAGGCCTTCACCGCCTCGAGCACCGGGGGCATGAGGTTGTCCGTCCCACGGGCCGCGGCCTCCACTTTGGCCAGAGCCACCTTCACCGCGGCAGAGTCGCGCTCAGCCTTGACCTGGCGGATCCGGGCGATCTGCTCCTCGGCCACCCGCTCGTCGATCTTCAGGATCTGAACGGGCGCGTCGCCCTCGTTTTGGAAGGCATTGACCCCCACGATGAGGCGTTCGCCCTGCTCCACCTCGCGCTGGTACCGGTAAGCGCTCTCGCCGATCTCCTTCTGGGGGTACGCCTCCTCCACCGCCCGGATGATCCCGCCCATCTCGTCGATGCGCCGGAGGTACTCGAGTGCGCGCTTCTCCATCTCGTCGGTGAGGTACTCGACGTAGTAGCTGCCGCCGAGCGGGTCGACCACGCGGTCCACGCCCGACTCGTGGGCGATCAGCTGCTGGGTCCGGAGCGCGAGTGTCACGGACTCCTCGGTGGGGAGCGCGTAGGTCTCGTCCAGCGAGTTGGTGTGCAGCGACTGGGTCCCGCCCAGCACCGCGGCCAGCGCCTGGAGGGCGGTGCGGACCACGTTGTTGTACGGCTGCTGGGCGGTGAGGCTCACCCCGGCGGTCTGGGCGTGGGTGCGGAGCTGCCAGCTCCGCGGGTCGCGGGCGCCGAAACGGTCGCGCATCACCCGGGCCCAGATGCGGCGGGCGGCGCGGAACTTGGCGATCTCCTCGAAGAAGTCGTTGTGGACGTCCCAGAAGAACGACAGGCGCGCGGCGAAGTCGTCCACCGCCATGCCCCGCTTGACGCACTCCTCGACGTAGCCGATGCCGTCGGCGAGGGTGAAGGCCAGCTCCTGGACCGCCGTCGCCCCTGCCTCGCGGATGTGGTACCCGCTGATCGACACCGGGTGCCAGCGCGGCATGTGCCGGCTGCAGAAGTCGATCATGTCGACGACGATGCGCACCGCGGGACGGGGTGGAACGATCCACTCCTTCTGGGCGATGTACTCCTTCAGCATGTCGTTCTGGATGGTGCCCCCGAGCTTCTCCATGGGGACGCCCTGCTTCTCGGCCACCGCGATGTACATGCACAGCGCCACGATGGCCGAGGCGTTGATGGTCATCGAGGTGGTGACCTGATCGAGCGGGATGCCGTCGAAGAGGATCTCGAGGTCGCGGAGGGTGGAGATGGCCACGCCCTCCTTGCCGACCTCCCCCGGCTCATCGGGTGGTCGGCGTCGTAGCCCATGAGGGCCGGCATGTCGAAGGCGGTGGAGAGCCCCGTCGTGCCGTGCGCCATGAGGTACTTGAAGCGCTGGTTGGTGTCGTCCGGCGAGCCAAAGCCGGCGAACATCCGCATCGTCCACAGCCGGCTGCGGTACATCGTCGGCTGGACGCCGCGGGTGTACGGGAACTGTCCGGGGAGCCCGAGGTCGCCGAGGTCCTCGCCGGCCCGCTCGGCCGGAGTGACCACGGTGGGGACGGGGATGCCCGAGTCGGTCATGAACTCCGTCCGGCGCGACGGCGCGCTGGCGATGCTCCTCGCGACCTCAGCCCGCTCCCAGGCCCTCTTCGCCGAGGCGAGCTGCCGCACGGTGGCGGCGTCATAGGTCCGGAGCGCGGGGCGGCCCTTCTTGGCCTCGGGGGCGGGCTTGCGGGCCTTCGCTCGCGTCGGGCGGGCGGTCCGGGGGCTCTTCACGAGGCGCAGCTTCTTCGGGGAACGCCGGACGGGAGGCATGGGCACCCCGGCCCTCTAGCATCGGGATCGGGCCCCTTCAATCACTCGGAGTTCCTCGAAGTTCCCGGAGAAGCGGGGCTTCCCCAGGGAGCCGGAGCAAGCGACGAGACTGAGCCCCGAGGCCTAGATGCGGGCCGGTTTCTGCTCACTTCGATGAATCTGCGCCAGTTATTGCTCAGTCCATTGAGTTGGTCCAAGTGATTGAGTTTCTTAGGCTTTTGTCCCATCCGGTTTGCTTGACTACACGGGAAGCGGTCCGTACAAGCTTCCCCGCCTCGAGAGGAGGCCTCTTCCAAGGTCCCTCGAAGGAGGGGACTCTTCCATGCGCGACGTCTTCGACAAGTGCAGCGCCTTCAAGGACGACAAGATCGCCAAGGCGACCGGCCTGTACCCGTACTTCCGCCCCATCGAGGCGTCGCACAACAGCACCGAGGTCGACATCGAGGGCCGCCGGGTCATCATGGTCGGCTCCAACAACTACCTCGGGCTCGCCGGTGACCCGCGGGTCAAGGAGGCGGCGATCGAGGCGATCCGCCGCTTCGGCAGCACCTGCTCCGGGAGCCGGTTGCTGAACGGGACGCTCACCCTGCACGAGGAGCTCGAGGCGCGGCTGGCCAAGTTCCTCAACCGCGAGGCCGCCCTGGTCTGCTCCACCGGGTTCCAGACCAACGTGGCCACGGTCTCGGCCATCCTCGGCCGGCACGACATCGTCTTCACCGACCGGCAGAACCACGCCTCGCTGGTGGACGGCGTCCGGCTCGGCTTCGCCGAGGAGAAGCGCTACCGGCACCAGGACATGGGCCACCTCGAGTCGATGCTCGAGGCAGCGGACCCCGAGGCCGGGAAGATCATCATCACCGACGGCGTGTTCTCGATGGAGGGGGACCTGTGCAACCTCCCCAAGATCGTCGAGCTCGCCCAGAAGTTCCGCGCCCGGGTGATGACCGATGACGCCCACGCCATGGGCGTGCTCGGCGCGCACGGCCGCGGCACCGCCGAGTACTTCGGGCTGGAGGCCCAGACCGACCTGGTCATGGGCACCTTCAGCAAGAGCTTCGCCAGCCTGGGCGGCGTCATCGCCGGCCCCTACGACGTCATCAACTACGTCAAGCACCGCGCCCGCCCCGTGGTCTTCAGCGCCTCGATGACCCCGGCGCAGGTCGCCGCCGCGCTCAAGGCCCTGGACATCATCGAGGCCGAGCCCCAGCGCCGCGCCCGCCTGCTCGACATCGCCGAGAAGATGCACAACGGCTTCCGGGCGATGGGCTTCGACACCGGCGTGTCGGTCACCCCGGTCGTCCCGGTGCTGGTCGGGGACCAGGTGAAGTGCTTCCGCTTCTGGAAGGCGCTCTTCGAGGCCGGGGTGTTCACCAACCCGGTCATCCCGCCGGCGGTGGAGCCCGGGCACGCCCTGCTCCGGACCAGCTACATGGCCACCCACACCGACGCGCAGCTCGACCGGGTGCTCGAGGCGTTCGAGAAGATCGGCCGCCGGATGAGCATCATCCCGGAGACCCGCCCCACCAGCTATGCCCAGGTGAAGGTCGCCCGTCCGGGCACCTTCGTCACCGCCAACCAGGCCTCCCAGCGCTGGGCCGCGGCCTCCGCCGGCCTCCTCGCCGACCGTGGCCTGTCGCTCGAGGCCATCTCCAAGCTCTCCGGCCGCGAGATGGCCCGGAAGCTGGCCGATGCCGTCGAGACGCTGACCTGGCGGGCGGCAAATCTCCAACCCGACGACCTCAAGCGGCTCGGTTCTGCCCCCTTGCGTCTGTGGGGGAAGCGGACCGAGATCCCGGGCCTGATCCTCGAGAAGGGCGCCAACCTCTTCATGAAGAACGGCAAGCAGCCCGACGCCTGAGCGAGCGCCCCGGAGTCACGACCGCATGCCCGCTTCCGTGAAGAAGCTACGAGTGGTGGAGACCGCTGCGCCCGCGGGGTCGGACGTCACCGTCACCCCGGTGCAGAGTGCCCAGGACCGGGAGGCCTTCATCCGGTTCCCGTACACCCTCTACGCCGGCGACCCGAACTGGGTGCCGCCGCTGGAGATGGAGCGGAAGGACTTCCTGAACCCGAAGAAGAACCCCTGGTTCGAGTTCGGCAACGCCGAGCTGTTCCTCGCCCGCAGGGGCGGCCAGGTGGTGGGCCGCATCGCCGCCGTCGACGACCCGCACTGGAACGA
This sequence comes from uncultured delta proteobacterium, assembly GCA_963776345.1. Taxonomy (GTDB): domain Bacteria; phylum Myxococcota; class Myxococcia; order Myxococcales; family Myxococcaceae; genus RPRB01. Next base: position 68,466 of record CAVZMH010000016.1, read on the forward strand.
CTTCTACAAGAGCCGGCTCGGCTTCTTCGGGATGTTCGAGTCCATCAACGACCCGGCGGTGGCGAAGGGGCTGTTCGACGCCGCGGCGGCCTGGGTGAAGGCGCAGGGCTTCCCCGAGATGATGGGACCCTTCAACTTCAGCACCAACTACGAGTGCGCGGTGCTGGTCGAGGGCTTCGAGGCGCCCCCCGCGGTGATGATGACCTACAACCCCCGGTACTACGACGCGCTGTACGCCGGGGCAGGCTTCACCAAGGCCAAGGACCTCTGGGCCTACGAGCTCTCCGCCTCCATTCCGCCGCCCGAGCGGGTGGTGCGGGTGGCGGAGAAGATCCGCCAGCGCGAGGGGCTGGTCGTCCGCTCCATCCGAATGGAGGACTTCCCCGCCGAGGTTCGCCGGGTGAAGGACATCTACAACGCGGCCTGGGAGGACAACTGGGGCTTCGTCCCCATGACCGACCGCGAGTTCGACCACATGGCCAAGGAGATGAAGGCCATCCTCCGCCCGGAGCTGGTGCTGATCGCCGAGGTGAAGGGTGAGCCGGTGGCGTTCTCCATGACCATCCCCGACGCCAACGTCGCCCTGAAGGCCGCCGGCGGTCGCCTCACCCGCTTCGGGCTGCCCATCGGGCTGTTGAAGCTCCTGCTCGCCGCGCGGCGGATCCGCCGGCTGCGCCTCGTCACCCTCGGCATCAAGGAGGGGTTCCGCAAGCGCGGCATCGACGCGGTGCTCTACCTGGACACCCTGAACACCGCGAAGAAGCTCGGCTACACCAGCGGCGAGATCTCCTGGACGCTCGAGGACAACCATCTGGTGAACCGGGCGATCGAGATGATGGGCGGCAAGAGGACCAAGACCTACCGGGTGTACCGGCGGGCGGTCTGAGCCCGACCCCGGAGCGACACACGACGATGAAGGTTCTTCTCACCGGTGGCAGCGGCTTCGTCGGCGGGCAGCTGGCGAAGCTCCTCGTGGCGCGAGGGCACGAGGTCATTGCCCTCGTCCGTCGCTCGTCGAAGGTGGACGGGCTGAAGGCGCTCGGGGTTCGGGTGACGGTGGCGGATCTGCACACCGGCGACGGGGTGGACGAGGCCGTCCGGGGCGTTGAGGTGGTGCAGCACGTGGCCGGCGTCACCAAGGCGCGGAGCGAGGAGGAGTACCTTCGCGGAAACGCCGAGACCACGCGGATGCTGGCCTCGGTGCTGGCACGGCAGAAGCGCCCTCCCCGGTTCGTCCTCTGCTCGTCGCTCGCCGCCGCCGGACCGGCGCGCATCGGCAAGCCGCGTACCGAGGATGAGCAGCCGGCCCCGGTGTCGATGTACGGGCGAAGCAAGCTCGCCGCCGAGCAGGCCGCGCGCGAGTTCGCCGACCGGGTGCCCACCGTCATCGTGCGGCCGCCGTTCGTCTACGGCCCCGGGGACCTCACCAACCTTCCCCCGCTGATCGCCATGGGAAGGACGGGCGTCTATCTGAAGGCGGGCCTCGGCCCGAAGCACTTCAGCTTCGTGCACGTGGACGACCTCAACCAGGCGCTGATCGCCGCCGCCGAGCGGGGGAAGACGCTCAGCCGCGAGGACCCCACCCAGGGCGTCTACTTCGCCTCCGACCCCAACCCCTACAGCTGGGAGGACTTCTGCTCGGCGCTGAGCCGGGCGCTGGGCCGGGGCAAACCACGGGTCGTCTCGCTCCCCGAGTTCGTGGGCTGGGCGACCGGCGCTGGCGCCGAGCTCGGCAGCCGGCTCCTGGGCAAGGTGTCGATCATGAACCGGGACAAGGCGAAGGAGATGGCCCAGGAGGCCTGGACCTGCTCGCCGGCCCGCGCCACCGAGGAGATCGGCTTCCGGCCGGACTACCTCCTGGACCCCGGCCTCGAGAACACCGTCGCGTGGTACCGCACCCAGGGACTGGCATGAGCTCCACCTCCGTTCGACCCCTCCGCACACCAGGCCGCTCCAGGGCGGCGAAGTCCACGCCCGCCCCGGCGACCACGAGCTCCGCCCTCCAGGTGACCCCGGTCCGCTCCAGCCAGGAGCTGGACGAGTTCATCCGCTTCCAGCTCGAGCTGTACCGGGACGACCCGTACTTCGTGCCGCCCATCGTGGCCGAGCGGCGCGACTTCCTGAACCGGAAGAAGAACCCCTTCTTCACCCACGCCGAGGTGGAGCTGTTCCTCGCCCGGCGCAACGGCAAGGTGGTCGGCCGGATCGCCGCCATCGACGACGCGCTCTGGAACCAGTTCCACAACAGCGAGACCGGCTTCTTCGGGATGTTCGACGCGCCGAACGATCCCGGAGGTCGCCGGGGCGCTGCTCGACGCGGCAGCGGGGTTCGCCCGCTCCCGGGGGATGAAGACGCTCACCGGACCGGTGAACCTCTCCACCAACCACGACTGCGGCGTCCTGATCGAGGGCTTCGAGTTCCCGCCGGCGATGATGATGCCGTACAACTACCGGTACTACGGCGCGCTGCTCGAGGGCTGGGGTCTGAAGAAGATGCGGGACCTCTACGCCTACGACATCTCGGCGGCGATGACCCCGCCGGAGAAGATGGTGCGGATCGCCGAGCGGCTGAAGGAATCCGAGCAGGTGCGGGTCCGGCCGCTGAACGTGCACGACCTGCCGGAGGAGATCCGGCGCCTGAAGAGCATCTACAACGCGATGCTCGACCGGAACTGGCTCTTCCTCCCGATGAACGAGGAGGAGTTCGACTCGATCACCGCCCGGCTCCGGCCGCTGGTGCGCGTCCGCCCGGAGCTGTGCCTCATCGCCGAGGTGAAGAACGAGCCGGTGGCGTTCTGCATCACCCTCCCCGACTCGAACCTGGCCATCCGCGCCGCCGGCGGGAAGCTCACCCGGTGGGGCCTTCCGGTGGGCCTGGCCCGGATGGCGTGGGCGGCGCGGCGCATCGAGCGGCTGCGCGTGTTGCTCTTCGGCATCAAGCCCGGGTACCGGCGGCGCGGGCTGGACGCGCTCCTGGGCATCGAGACGCTCCGGGCGGCCCGGCGGCTCGGGTACGACGGCGCCGAGCTCGGCTGGACCACCGAGGACAACGAGCTGATGAACCGGGCCATCGAGTCGATGGGCGCGCGCCGGTACAAGACGTACCGGATCTACGACAAGACCCTGTAGGTCGGCCGGGGCCCAGGCATGATCGCGCCGGCCATCCAGACGCGCTCCCCGCCGACCGGGATCGTCGTCTCGAACTCGATCGGCAAGATCCACGACGGGCTGCGCCCGAGGGCCCGAGCCAGCTCACGAGGTGCGAGCTGCTCCACGATCGAGAACCCTGGGGTGCTGAGCGAAGTCGCCCGACCGGAGCAAGTGACAGGGTTTCCACCGACCGGTCCTCGGCATCGTCGCCCTCCCCTGCGAGTCCGCCACCTTGTCACACTCGCCCGCATCGGCGCGTCTTGAGGATAGGCTCCCACGCCCATGTGGAACCTCGCCCACCTGCACATCGCCATCAACCACATCCCCGTGGTGCTCGTTCCAGCGGCGTTCTTCATCTTCGCGGTCGCCGCTTGGCGGAAGTCGGTCCCGGTGCTGCGGACCGGCATCGTGATCGCCTGGGTCTCCGGCCTCTTCGCACTCGCCTCGTACTTCACCGGTGACGCCGCCGCGGATCTCGTGATGGCGGCCGAGAAGGCGCAGCAGAAGACGCTGGACCCCCTCGTCGGCGCGCACGACGACTCGGCTGGATGGGCGCTCGGCGCCTCGCTCCTGCTGGCGGCCGCCGGGGTGTGGGGCTGGCGCCGTGGCACGCTCGGCCGGGAGGTCACCGTGCCGCTCCTGGTCCTCTCCGCGCTCGGCACGGCCATCGTGCTGCGGACGGCCGAGCTCGGGGGTCAGATTCGCCACCCCGAGGCGCGGTCCGGCTTCGTCGCCCCCGTCCAGCACGAGCAGGAGAAGTAGTCCCGGAGCACGCCGGACCCACCACCCGCCCCTGACCGTCGGGCCAGGGCGCCGACGAGCGCAGCGGAGAGATGACAGGCTCCCGCCGGAGCGTGTAACACCGGGCCATCGTTCGCCGTCCCGAGGGAGCTCCGGAGAACCCCATGCGCCTGACCGATCGCGTGAAGCAGATCCTGTCCTGGTACCCGTCCGACAACCCGGGCACCAAGATGAACCTCGCCCGGTTGCTCAACACCGGGACGCTCGCCGGGACCGGCAAGCTGGTCATCCTCCCGGTGGACCAGGGCTTCGAGCACGGCCCGGCGCGGTCCTTCGCGCCGAACCCGCCCGGCTACGATCCGGACTATCACGTGCAGCTGGCCATCGAGTCGGGCTGCAACGCGTACGCCGCGCCCCTCGGATTCCTGGAGGCGGTGGCGGGCAACCACACGATGGAGATTCCCCTCATCCTCAAGCTCAACAACTCGGACTCGCTGAGCAAGCTCGAGCCGGCGTCGGCCATCACCGGCTCGGTGAAGGACGCGGTGCGGCTCGGCTGCGCCGCGGTGGGCTACACCATCTATCCCGGGAGCGGGCAGCGCAACGTGCTCCTCCAGGAGCTCCGGGAGATCATCGAGGAGGCCAAGGAGCACGGCCTTCCCACCGTGGTCTGGGCGTACGTCCGTGGCGCGGGTGTCCCGAAGGAGAACGAGACCGCCGTCGACCTCATCGCCTACGCCGCGCAGGAGGCGGCCCAGATGGGCGCCCACGTGGTGAAGGTGAAGCCGCCCAAGGACGCGGTCGAGCTCGCCGAGGCCAAGAAGGTCTACGAGAAGTACGCCATCCCCACCAAGACGCTCGCCGAGCGCGTGCGCCACGTGGTCCAGAGCTGCTTCAACGGCAAGCGGATCATCATCTTCTCGGGCGGCGAGGCCAAGGACACCCCGGCGGTGCTGGAGGAGATCCGGGGCATCCGTGATGGCGGCGGCTTCGGGTCCATCATGGGCCGCAACGCCTTCCAGCGTCCGAAGGACGAGGCGATCAAGCTTCTCAAGGACGTGATGGCCATCCACCAGGGCAAGTGAGCGCGCCCGCGGGCGCGCCCCCATGCCGCTGGACGCGCCCTCAGAGCGAGCTCAGGAAGGCGATCAGCGCCGCCTGCTCGTCCGGCGAGGACCTCGCGAAGCGCTCGCGGGCGCGGCGACCCTGACCATCGTGAGCGAGGATCGCCTCGCTCATCGTCGTGGCCCGGCCGTCGTGCAGGTAACGGGTGAACGCGGAGATCCCCCAGAGTGGCGCGGTCCGGAACTCGCGGCCCCGCGCATCTCCGGTCTCGATCCCGTCCCCCAGGCTCCCCATGTCGTGCAGCAGGAAGTCCGAGTACGGGTGGAAGATCACGTGGTCGAGGCTCGCCACCGGCGAGTCCCCGGTCCGGAAGGTGTCCCAGTGGCAGTGCGTGCAGCCCGCGGCGGAGAAGAGCCGTCTGCCGTTCGCCGTCTGCTGTGTGAAAGGCTTCCTCGGCGGAGGTGCGAGCAGGGTCATGAAGTCGGTGAAGGCGACGATGCCGGAGCCGTCGTCGTTGAGCGTCGGCATCGGGTTGCAGGCCAGCAGGCTGCAGTCGCCGTTCGGGCAGTTCTCGTCCGGGAATTCGGAACTGGTGACCCCCATCTCGTTCAGGTACGCGTCGCCAGCGAACTGGTGGAGGGTCGGCACCTGGTTCTTCCAGCCGAAACGCCCCACCGCGTCCCGGTTCCGGGCGATGTCGTGCACCGTCGCCACCCGGCCGGCCTCGTCGGGCCAGATGGCCTGCTCGAGGCGGGCGACGTAGCCGAAGGTGCTCTCCGGGACGGCGTCGACCAGCCCCAGCCCGAACAGCGGCGTGGTCCGGCGCAGCGAGACGACGTTGGCCTCCGGAGGCACCGTCTCCCCTGTGAAGTCGCAGCTCCCGGCCGGTCCGATTCCCCGGACCTGGATGAGCGAGCCTCCGCGCGCGGTCAGGGGGTCGAAGCGACCATCGGCGCCCACCGCGCCGAAGCGAGTCTCCAGCGTGGCGTTGCTTCCACCCACGCCGGGATCCGAGTGGCACCGGGCGCACGAGGTGTCGTTGAACACCGGCCCGAGGCCCTCCTCGGGAGTCTCGTCGGTCTCGAACTCGTCCTTCCCCGCGGCGAAGCGCGCGACCTCCGCTCGCCTCAGCCCCGGCAGCGGATCTCCGAACCGTGCCTGCAGCGGCACGTGCAGCCCGGTCGTCGCCGAGGCGATGTCCTGGTCGGCCTCGGGTTCCGCCGGCAGCGGGCCGACGGTTCCGGTGCCACACCCGGCGCTGCCGAGCAGCAGCGCGAGCGACACGGTTCTCGACTTTCTGTACGACGTTCATGAAGCACCTCCCGGTCAACTCCCCGGCTCGGGCCGGAACCGACCGGCCCATGAGGCGCTCGTTTGAGCCTCCGTCCTGTGCGGACTCAAGGCTCGCTGTCCGCGCACGGAGCACTGGTGCGCGCCCCTCACTTCGGAGCGAGCGATGCCATCGGCGAAGGTCAGTCTGGCTTCAGAGAAGTGAGCTCACGGTCCGATCGGTGAGGCCTCGACCCCTCGCTCGATGGTGTGAAGCGAAGATTCGGGCGAGAGGCGTCCTGGCTCGCTCGTCGCGGGGGAGAGTCCCCCACGCATCCGGGAGACCCGGGACGAGCGCCGGGCCGGGAGCCGACCTGTTAGCGAGCGAAGAACACGACTTCGGCCCCGTTCCTCGGGGCGCGTACCCCGGTCTGTGGGGGCTTGGTGCTCCGCTCCGCCGCCTCGCGGACCAGCGCGTCCACCACCAGCTCGAGCGCCGCCCAGTCGGTGAAGACCACCTGGCGCACGGGCTCCTCCGGGGCGACCTGGACGATGCGCCGCATGAGCACGCGGGTCAGCGGGCCATACGCGGGGTCGGTCAGCGCGCCGGCCACCGGGACCGAGCGCCCGGGCCGCCAGCCGGTCTCGAGCACGAAGTCCTCCAGCACCTTCCGCGTGGCGCGCTGGGCGTCGAGCCGCTCGTCGTCCGGCCGGTGCACGTCCGTGGCGGCCGCCTCGGTCAGGCTCACGGACAGGAAGACCGTGGGAAGCCGGTCCAGCTCGCTGCGGCGAGCACGGACGAACTTCACCATCTCCCGTTCATGGTGACCGAGGTGGACGCTCGCGGCCAGGATCACGGCCGAGTAGCGCTCCAGCGACGGTAGCGCCTCGGTGCGGACGTCCTGGATCTGCGCCTCGTGCCGAAGGGTGCGGATGCGGTCGGCGACGCGCTCTGCGATGTGCCGGGTGTGGCCGGTGCGGGTCGCGTAGACGACGAGGATCGGTCTCATGCCCTTGCCGTGCTGCATCGGGCGTACCCCGGAGATGGCATGGGTTCGCGGGACGCCCGCCTCCGCAAGCCGTGCGCGTCAGGGCCGACGGGTGCGCAGGCCATGCGCCCGATCGGACCCTGGACGGGGCCTTTTCAGTGCACGCCGGATGCAGTGCAGCCCCCCTGCGCCAAGGAAGGAATTGCCATGTCCGAACGGCACGTTGTCATCGTCGGTGGCGGGCTGGCGGGGCTCTCCGCGGGCTGCTACGCGCGAGCCTCCGGGTTTCGCACCACGGTCGTCGAGCACAACATCGCCCTGGGCGGCGTCTGCACTGCCTGGCCGCGCGGGCAATACGTGGTCGACGGGTGCATCCACTGGCTGACCGGCGGCGCCTTCGCCCCCCTGTACGAGGAGCTGGGCATCGTCCCCGCGGTGAAGCTCCACGTGCTCAAGGAATGGACCGCCTACCGCGACGCGCGGAACGGCCGGACGCTCCACCTCACGCGGGACCTCGACGCGCTCGCCAGGGACCTGCGCGCCCTGGCGCCCGAGGACGGCGAGGAGATCGCCCGGCTCGTCTCCGGGGCACGGCGGGTGGCCGAGCTGAAACAGCCCTTCGATCAGCCCCACCACACCTTCTGGGACCAGCTCGCCGAGTTCTGGCAGATGCGCGAGGAGCTGGGCACGGTGATGCACTTCCGGAAGCCGCTCGCGCTCTACGTCCGCGAGCACCTGAGGTCCGACGAGCTCCACCGCGTCATCACCGAGCTGATGCCGCCCGAGGCCCCGGCGCTCTTCCTGCTGATGGTGCTCGGGTACCTGGAGCGCGGTCACCTCTCGCGTCCCATCGGCGGCACGGCGGCGTTCCGTGACGCGCTGATCTCCCGCTACGAGCGGCTGGGTGGCGAGGTCCGGCTCCACTCCACCGTGGACGAGGTGCTGGTCGACGGGCACGAGACCCGGGGCGTCCGCCTCTCGGACGGGAGCTACCTCCTCGCCGACGCGGTCATCTCCACCTCGAGCATGCCCGAGACCGTGCTCCGGCTCCTCGGCGGACGATTCGGGGGCGACGAGGTGCGCACCCGGCTCGCCCGGTGGCGAACGTTCCAGCCGGTGGTGCTGACGAGCTTCGGCGTCGCCCTGCCCCTCTCGGACCTGCCGTCGCTGATGGTCGTCGATCGGGTGGAGCCCTTCGAGATCGGCGACGTGGTGAACGACTCGCTCTACCTCCGCATCTGCAACGACGACACCCACTTCGCGCCCGCAGGGCACACCGTGGTGCAGGCGATGCTTGGCTCGGACTACGACTGGTGGGCCACCCGCGGGGCGCGATACACGGCGGAGAAGGATCACGTGGCGGAGGTCGCGCTGAAGCAGATCACGAAGCAGATCCCCGGCCTGGCCGCGTCGGTGCGGATGGTGGACGTGGCCACACCGCTGACCTTCTGGACCAGCGCCCGCGCCTGGCGGGGCGCCTACGAGGGCTGGCTCCCCAGCTCCGAGTCGTTCTTCGGCCAGGTCAAGAAGACGCTCCCCGGCCTGCACCGCTTCGTCATGGCCGGCCAGTGGGTGGAGCCGGGCGGCGGGGTGCCCACGGCGATCCTCAGCGGCCGGCAGGCCGTGCAGATGCTCTGCACCGAGCTCGACGTGCCGTTCCGGTTGCCTGCGGTGCCCGAGTAGTCAGGCCGCGCCTAGCAGGTGCGAACCGCGGGCCTTCCCCGCACGCGCTGCGCTCGTTGCGGGGCTTTCGGCTTGTAGAGGACTGTGGTGACCCTCACCACGCGCCTCTCGCTGTTCAGGTCGCCTGCGAAACCGTCCGGGCGCCGGGCCGAAAGTCGTGGTCGACACCTGAACAGGCACGACCCGCTCGAGGCATTTCCTGAACGGAAGGGCATGTCAGCCGCGCGGCGGCCGCCCTGCCCCGGCGTCCCAGACGAAGCGGAGGACGCGCGGCTGCGAAGTGCCGCGCCCCCGCGCACTCCACTCTCATGTGGCCCGTTCCTGTCGTTATCGGCTCCCGCCAGGGGACCGTCACGCTCCCGTGACAGGATGCGGGGGTGGACTTCGACGAAGCGCGCCAGCTCACGGCACGCGCCATGGCTCGGTTCGAGCGGTTCCTGACCCGGGTTCGCGCCCCGGGCGCGGCGTTCCTCGTGATTGAGGGCGATCCGCACGACGGCCGAGCGACGGCTGGCGGAGCTGGACCGCATCGTGCGCGACCATTTCGGCGACCGGTCCAAACCCGAGCCCGTGGCCATGAAGGACCTCCTCAAGCGCGCGCAGTCCGGGAAAGTGGTCGTGGTGGACGCTCGACCGGCGATCGAATTTGCCGCCGGCCACATCGCGGGTGCCATCTCCGTGCCGGTCGACGAGCTCAAGCGGCGGCTCGGACGGCTCCCCCGAAGCAAGGAGTACGTCGCCTACTGCCGCGGACCGTACTGCGTCTACGCCGATCGGGCTGTCGAGCTGCTGCGCGCGAGCGGCCGGCGCGCCAGGCGTCTCAAGGACGGATTCCCCGAGTGGAAGGCCGCCGGGCTTCCGGTGGAGGCGAGGTTCGGCATGAGTCGCGTGTGCGAAACCGCGTGGGTGTGGTGGGGTAAGAATAGAGCCCTACCACTACTTCGAGACAGGCTGCGCCGCCTATCTCTTCGGCTGTGGGACCTTGGGGAAGTGCGCGGTCGTCGACGCGCACGAGGAGGATGTCGAGGCGTACGCCGCCTTCGCCGCGTCGAAGGGGATGCGCATCACCCACGTCGTCGATACCCACATCCACGCCGACCACCTGTCCGGCGGCCCGTCTCTGGCCCGGAAGGTCGGGGCGGCGTACTGCCTGCACGAATCAGCCGACCTCTCGATTCCCTTCGAGCCCTTGCATGACGGTCAGGAGATCCAGCTCGGCAACACGCGGGTGAAGGTCCTCCACACCCCGGGCCACACGCCGGAGAGCGTCTGCCTGGTGTGACGGACCTGCGGCGGGGAGCCGACCCCTGGTTCGTCCTCACCGGCGACACCATGTTCGTCGGCGCCGTCGGCCGGCCGGACCTGCCGGGCCAGGCCCGCGAAAACGCCGCGCAGATCTACGACAGCGTCCACGCCAAGCTCCTCACGCTTCCGGACGACCTGGAGATCTTCCCCGCGCACTTCTCTGGTTCGGTCTGCGGCGTCGGGATGAGCGGCAAGCCGTCGAGCACCATCGCCTTCGAGAAGCGCTGGAACCCGCTGCTCACGAAGACCCGTGAGGACTTCGTGAACGCGCTCTCCGACGTGCCGCCGAAGCCGGCCGAGATGGAGCGCATCCTGCGCACCAACCGGGACGCCCGAAGCCGCGGTCATGAGCGCCCTCCGGCTCGGAATCCGCGAGAACCTGGCGCAGTTCTCGCTGCTGGTCGTGGTCAACGCGTTCGTCGGCGCGATGGTCGGGATGGAGCGCAGCATCCTGCCGGCGATCGCGGAGCAGGACTTCCAGCTGGCGGCGCGCACCGCGGTGCTCTCGTTCATCGTCGTCTTCGGCGTGGCCAAGGCGCTGACCAATTACCTCGCTGGACGCCTCTCGGATCGCTTCGGCCGGAAGCAGGTGCTCGTCGCCGGCTGGGTCATCGCCGTACCGTGCCCTTCCTGCTGATGTGGGCCCCGAGCTGGCACTGGGTGCTCTTCGCCAACGTCCTGCTCGGCGTGAGCCAGGGGCTCACCTGGTCGACGACGGTGATCATGAAGATCGACCTCGCGGGCGCGAAGAACCGCGGGCTGGCGATGGGCCTCAACGAGTTCGCGGGCTACTTCGCCGTCGCTGCGAGCGCGCTGGCCACCGGCTGGATTGCCGCGCGGTACGGGCTCCGGCCGGAGCCGTTCTACCTGGGCATCGGCTTCGTCGCCGTGGGGCTGGGCCTCTCCGCGCTCGTGGTGCGCGAGACGAAGCACCACGTCACGCACGAGTCGACGCTGCGCGGCGAGCTTCCGGCCGGAGGTCGACCCACCCAGCGCGAGGTCTTCTGGCGAACCACCTTGCTCGATCGAGACCTCTCGAGCGTCAGCCAGGCTGGCCTGGTCAACAACCTCAACGACGGCATGGCGTGGGGCCTCTTCCCGCTCTTCTTCGCCGCCGCGCGGATGACCATCGGCCAGATCGGGACGCTCGCCGCCGTCTATCCGGCGACCTGGGGCCTCGCGCAGCTCTTCACCGGCGCGTGGTCGGACCGCGTCGGACGCAACCCGGGTTCACGCCCCGGGCGCGGCGTTCCTCGCGTCGCTGCCGACAAGCCGGAGAACACATCATGAGCTCCAGCGATCCGATCTACCTCGACCACAACGCGACGACGCCCGTCCTGCCGGAGGTCATCGAGGCGATGCTCCCGTACCTCCGGGAGCACTTCGGCAACCCCTCGAGCGGGCACGTCTACGGAAGACGCGCTCGAGACGCGGTCGCGCGAGCGCGCCAGCAGGTCGCGGCGCTCCTCGGCTGTGATGAGGACGAGGTGGTGTTCACCTCCGGCGGCACCGAGGCGAACAATCTCGCCATCCGAGGCGTGACCGAGGCTCGCGACGATCGAGACCACGTCGTGACCACGGTCGTCGAGCACCCGGCGACGGCGCACCCATGTGGGTGGTTGGAGCGGCACGGGCGGAGGGTCACCCGCATCCGCGTGGATTCGGATGGCCGGGCCCGCATCGAGGAGGCTCGCGACGCGATCGACGGCGACACCGCCCTGGTCACGGTGATGCACTCGAACAACGAGACCGGCGTGCTCCAGCCGATCGCCGAGCTCGTGGAGCTGGCGCATGCCAACGGAGCGCTCCTGCACACCGATGCCGCGCAGTCGCTCGGCAAGGTGCCGGTCCGGGTCCGCGAGCTCGGAGTCGACCTCCTCTCCGTCGCCGGCCACAAGCTCTACGCTCCCAAGGGGGTGGGGGCGCTCTACGTGAAGCGCGGCACGCCGCTCGTTCCGTTCGCGCTCGGCGCGAGCCACGAGCATGGCCTGCGCCCCGGCACCGAGAACGTGGCTTCCATCGTGGGCCTCGGCGTGGCGTGCGAGACCGTGGGGCGCGATCTCGACGCGGCAGCCTCCCGGATGCGCGCGCTCCGCGACTCGCTCTGGGAGCTCCTGGCCGCCGCCGTGCCCGGGATCGCGCTCAACGGCCATCGCGAGCTTCGGTTGCCGAACACCCTCAACGTGCGTTTCCCGCGGGCGTCGGGAAACACCGTGCTCGATGGGGCTCCCGAGGTGGCGGCCTCCACGGGCTCGGCGTGCCACGAAGGCGACGAGAGCGCCTCCGTGGTCATTCTCGCGATGGGCGTCCCAGCGGAGGACGCGCTCGGATCGGTGCGGCTCACCCCGGGGCGTAGCACCACGGAAGGTGACGTCGCGCGCGCCGCCGAAGCGCTGCTCCGTTCCTGGGTGCAGGCCGTTGAGAATCGCCGTCCGGCGCCTGCCTGATGGAGACGACCGCTCCGGCTGTCACCGGCGCCGCGCAGGATCTGTGCTGGCCCGAGGCCGGTCTCCCGGCGATGAGTGGTCACCATGCCCGAGCTCCGGATCCTTGCAGTGTGCGGAAGCCTCCAGGCGCGGTCCGCCAACCTCTCGCTGCTCCGGACGGCCCCGTCGGTCGCGCCCGACCAGGTCGAGGTCGTCCTCTTCGACGCTCTGGGCGATCTCCCGCTCTTCAACCCCGACCTCGAGGAGCGAGGAGCCCCCGCCGCGGTGGACCGCTGGAGACGCGCGCTCGCCGCCTCGACGGCCGTCCTGATCGCCTCGCCCGAATACGGGCACAGCCTCCCGGGCGCGCTGAAGAACGGGATCGACTGGGTCATCGGCTCGGGCGAGCTCTACCGGAAGGTGGTGGCGATCACCGCGGCGGTGGGCCACCGGAGTCGTGGCCGGCAGGGCCTCGCGGCGCTCGCCCAGACGTTGCGGGCGGTCGACGCGCGCATCGTGTGGAGCGAGCCGATCCTAAGCGGCCCCGGCGCCGAGCCGGAGCTCCGCGCCCTGCTCCGGGCCCTGGTCGAGGGAGTCGCCTGACCTCCAGACGCCGGAAGCACTCGGCCGGGTGGTCAGAAACTCGAAGGGCGCCCTCGGGGGGCCCTGAGTGCTGAATCCTGCTGTGGAGCTAACCGGGATCGAACCGGTGACCTCTTGAATGCCATTCAAGCGCTCTCCCAGCTGAGCTATAGCCCCGGGCACTTCAGCGGCTGCCCCTGGGAGGGCGGCCGAACGGCGGCAGGCTCATAGCGCAGCCGGGCCGCTCGCGCCAGTCCCGTTCAGGCGCCCAGGAGGACCGGCTGCGACGCCTGCCTGCGACCATCCAGGTCCATGCCCCGACACCTCGAGGCCGGCGCGCCGAAGGCAGCGAACCACCATGCTGCACCGTGCTCGCCGGCGCCGTCGGCAATCGGCGCTCGGGTGCCCCGTCCCTCTGCCATGCATCCCCTGCTCCTCGTCTCGATCCTGATCGCCGCGCCCGATGCCGGGCTTCCACCGCGGACCGCTCCGGACGAGGCACCCGCCGCCAGCCACGCCGCCGGCGTCGATCACCGGGGGGACCAGGGCATGGGCTTCTCCCACGAGCAGACGGCGCACCACTTCACCCTGACGAAGGAGGGCGGGGTCATCTCGGCCGAGGGGCTCGACGCCGCCGACACCGGCACGCGGGACTCGATCCGCGGCCACCTCGGCCACATCGCCCAGGCCTTCTCGGCCGGAGACTTCCACCTGCCGATGTTCATCCACGACCGGATGCCCCCGGGCGCCGAGACGATGAAGCGGCTCCGGACGAGGATCTCCTACCGGATGGAGAGCACCGACCGCGGAGCACGGGTGGTCATCCGGACCGAGGACCCAGAGGCGCTGGAGGCGATCCATGCGTTCCTGCGCTTCCAGATCGCCGACCACCGGACGGGCGACAGCCCCGAGGTCCAGTGACGGAGAGCGAGCACGCCGACGGCGGTGACGAGGACGGCCCGCTCGACGGCGGCCACCGCTGATTCAGAGACCGATGCGGGTTTCGCGCATCGTCCAACAGTCGACGCGAACCCAGCGAGTCTTCCGGGACCCAGTGAACGCATTTGCGGTCACATGCGTCGAGGTGCGTCAGCCAGAACGGTGAGGACGCAAGGTTCCGGTTAGAGAGGACAACTTCCGGAACAACTGTAAACACCGGCGTCACAGGTGGTCGCCGGCTTGAGGTCTCCACAGGCGACCGTGCACTGGCCGCCGCGGCAATCGGCGGCACAGGTCTGTAGGGGGTTGCAGCTCACGGTGCAGTCGACCAGCTCCCCGTTCGGGACACAGCTCAGCTGACACGGGCCCGGATCGCAGGTCGGGCTGCACGTCTGGCCGGACCGCTCGCAGCTGAAGCTGCAGCTCGTCCCCGAGCAGCTGATGACGCAGTCCGAGAGCTCGCTGCAGCCCGCACGGCAGAGCTGGGCGCCGCAGACCGGATCGCAGCTCGAGGCGGTGCCGGAGCAGATGGCCGTCCCGGCATCGCCGGTGGAGCCCACCACCTCGTCCACCGTGCAGGCCATCTCCAGCCCGAGGACCAGGGCCGCGCCAAGGACACCGGCCGCCTTCACCGATGCTCCCGGAGCGCGTCGCCAATGCCCGGGAGCTGGATGCTGCGCGGATGGTCCTGCCGGAATCGCGCGGCGCGCGCCCGGGCCTCGGACTCGCGGCCCTCACGCACGAGAAGACGGATGACCAGCGCCTCGCGCTCCTCTGCGAGCTGCCCGCCGGGGAACTGCTCCGCGTGGCGGCCGAGCAGGCCCCGTGCTTCGGCCAGCTGGCCCTGGACGATGTCCTGCCGCGCACGGTCCAGCATCGCGCGCTCTTCGCCGAGGGTGTCCGCGGGCGCCAGCTCCTCGGCGGCGGACGGCTCGGAGGCCGGGGGTTCCGCCGGGCGGGCGACGGGCTGGCGCGCGGGTGACGGCGCGACGGGAGCGGCCCGGCTCCGGGCGCGCTCCGAGCGGACCTCGAGGTAGGTGGCGGTACCGCCTCCGACGCCCACCGCGGCGGCGATGCCCAGGACCAGCGCCTTCTTCGCCAGGAGCGTCCCGACCAGCCCGGTCGCGGCAGCGCCGGTGCCTCCCGAGGCCCCGGCCACTCCGCCCGCACCCGCGGTGGCCGCGCCCGCGGTGGCGACGCTCGCGGCGGCGGCGGTGGAGGTGGCGGCGGTGGCCGCGAGGAAGCCGGCTCCCAGGCCGAGGGTCAACGCGACGCGACGCTGGACCCTCTCCCTCGCGCCGTCGGGCGGCACGAGCGCCGCGGCGTCCTCGCGTCCCAGCTCGGCCCACCCGGCCGGAAGGGGCTCGGTCAGCCAGTCGCTCACGGCTCACCTCGCAGGGCGGCGGTGACCTTCGCCCGGCCCAGCCGGAGCCGGGAGTAGACCGTGTTCAGCGGCACCTCGAGCGACCTGGCGATCTCCGGCACCGGGATGCCGTCGAGATCGTGCATCACCACCACCGCGCGCTGGTTGATGTCGAGCTGCGAGAGCGCGGCCTGGAGGCGGCTACGGACCTGTTGCGAGGCGACCAGCTCGTCGGGGGTCCGCGTCTCGTCCGGACGCTCCGGCTCGGGGTCGGCGACCGTCACCTCGAGGCGGTGCCGCCGTCGCCACTGGGCCGCGATGCGGAAGGCGATGCCGAGCAGCCAGGGGCGGAGCGGACGCGACGGGTCGTAGGTGCCATACCTCCGGTGGGCCACCACGAACACATCGTGAACCGCGTCCTCCACGTCCGCCTCCGGGACACCCAGTCGCCGCAGGTACAGCCACACTGCCTCGAACTCCGCGTCGTACGCCGCCGCGAACATGGCGTCGTCGGGCGCGGCGACTTCCGGGGCCAGGGAGGCTGCGGACTGCACTCCCTTCTTCATTGTGGGGACCGGCCCCGGTCCGTCACCGTCAGAATCGTCCAAAGAGGCCTCCACCCACCGAGACCGAGAATGGCGGCGTCGTCCAGGCCTCCTGGGAGTCGATCAGGAGCCTCGGGCGGATGAGGTTCGCTCCGGCATCGAGGTGCAGGCGCAGGCCGATGGGGTCGGCGAAGACCCATTCCCACTGCGCGCGCGCGCCGACCGAGACCACCCAGGAGCTCACCTCCTTGGTCTCACTGTAGCCCTGCCCGCGGGCGTTGAGCGGGCCGGCCTGGGTGAGCCCGCACGCGGCCCAGCTGCCGAAGCGGGCGCAACCCACCAGCGCGCCGCTCACCTGGGAGGTGGAGATGGAGCCGCTTCCGAAGGCCAGGCTCGTCCCTGGCAGCCAGCGCAGCTCGGCCTCCACCGAGGCGGTGCTCGAGGCCGCGCCGGCGTGAACGAGCACCCCGCCCGCGAAGCCCGGGAGCGCCCCGGCCACGCCCACCGCGCCCACGCCGACCACCGGTCGCCAGCCGGTCGTGGACGGTGCCGGTGAGGGCTCGGCGGCAGCGGCGACCTCGGCGAGGACGGGCGGGACGCCGGCGTCGGCCACGGGCACCTCCGGCCCGGCGTCGACCGGGAGCGCGGCGACCCCGGCGTCGAGCGGCGCCACCGGGGGCCCGGCGTCGGGCGGCGGCCCCGCATCGGGCTGCGCCCCGGCATCCGGTGAAGCCGCCCCGGCATCGGGCCCGGCCGGCGGACGCGCACCGGCGTCGGGAACCGAGACGACGAGGGGGATGAGACCGAGGGCGGCGAGCGGTCCGGCATCCGGCACCAGGCGCGGCGTCGGCTGGACGCTCCTCGGCGCTGGCGGGATCGGGGCCGGCGCCAAGGAGGCCGCCGCCGCCGCCGAGGTGCCCGGAGACGTCGAGGCCCCCGCGCCCGCCGAGGGGCTCGCGGCGGCGGTCGGCGGGTTCCGCGCGGGCGGCTTGGCGAGCGGGTCGATCGCCAGCGCGATGGCCAGCGCGACGGCGCCCCCGAGCTCCTCACAGCCTGGATCCGTGCCCGAGAGCTCGCGCACGCCGAGCACGCGGCGCGAGCGCGTGTCGAGGAGCTTCACCTGGGCGCCGATCGCACCCTTGCCTCCGCTCAGGACGCAGCTCACGGTCCGCTTCGCGGTCCTGGCGAATGGGCGGTGGCCGAGGATCTCCGAGACCTGGCCTTCGAGCTCAGCGCGGGACGGGCAACGCTCCGCTCCGGCCAGCTTTCGGTAGTCGAGCACCACGCGCGCGGGCGTCTGCCGGGCGCGGGCGTTCACGGTCGCGCCGCCGAGCAGCGACAGACAGAGTCCGAGAACGACCAGGCCCGCCGGGCGCGGCATCGGCGCGCCATCCTGCCGAAGCGGAGGGCGCCAGGCGAGAAAACAGAGGCAACGCCGGGACTCGGCTGCGAGGCGCCCGGCGCCGTGCTCAGGGCGGGAGCGTGATTCGCCCGGGCGCGGAACTGGCGCCGCTCTGGGTGTGGCAGCTGTTGCAGTCGCCGGTCGACACGGCGGTCCCCATCGCGCGCGTCTTGCCGTTGAAGGTGACCTTCGCGGTGATGGGGAAGGTCAGCCGGGTCGAGCCGTGGAAGTTTCCCGAGACGGAGCTCGCGGTGAACGTCGCCGTCACCCCGTTCAGGTCGGTCACCGTGACCACCGCCCCACCGGCTCCGCTCCCGTTGCAGTCGTCAGGCTCGTGCCCGCTGGGGAAGACGGTCCCGGCGACGCTGAAGGTCGGGCCATTCTGCTGCGTGTGGCAGGTGATGCAGGCACGACCGGGCTCCATGTCCGAGCTGCCCTGCGTCCCCGAGGTCCAGTACGAGCTGCTGGTGCAGGTGGGTGCGGCGCCGAGCGGATCCGGAGGCGGAGGAGGACCGGCGTCGGGAGCCGGAGGTGGGACGCCGCCGTCCACCACGCAGCTCCCCGCGGCCATCCCGGCAGTGACCCAGGCCTGGAAGCCGCTCACCTCGGCGGCGGGAACGGACGCGTTCGGCGCCGGGGGCATGGGCGAGGTGGTGGACTGGATCCGCACCACCGACCGCGCGCCGTTGCTCTGCGACGGGTACCCGGGTGAGGGGGCCTGGAGCGCCGCCAGCGTGGCCAGCGACTGGGGTGCGCCGCCGCTCGGCGTCGAGCCGTGACAGCTCCAGCAGTGCGCGCTGAGGACGTCGTAGGCGGCGCACGGGAGCTCGGAGGAGAGCACCACCACGCCGCCGTCCGTGCCCGTGCCGCTCGAGCCGCCGTCCACGCCGCCGCCGCTCCCCGGCATCGGTGCCCGGACCGCCGGGAGCGCCCCCCTGGGTTCCACCGGGGGCGCCGCCGGTCGTCCCGGGCCCACCCGTCCCCGGGGAGGTGATGCTTCCGTCGCAGCCGCCCAGCATCGCGGCGAGCGCCGCCGCGAAGACGAGCTCGCGCGCGCGGCCACCGAGACCACCCAGTCGTCGTTGCACCTGTCTGCCTCCGCTCGCGCCGTCGAGCAGACTCCCGCTCGGCATTGCGCGGGTCCGCCAGTCTCCGTCACGCACGGATGCGCTCGTCCCGGGCCCGGTGTGCGGTGCTCTGCCCTGCCGTGTGCATCACGCCTCCACCGAAACGAGCGCGCGCGCTAGGCTCCCGTCGCCATCCCAAGGGAGGACCGATGCGCCACGAAATCCGGGTCGGCCTCGTCGCCGCAGTGGCCCTGGTCGCCTGTCGTCACGCGGCGGTCACGCACCTGGCGAGCGCGCCGCCCAAGCCGTCGGGCTGCCAGCTCCAGCTCTTTGCCAGCGAGGCGGAGGTGGGTCGCGCGTTCGAGGCCCTGTGCCTGGTGGACACCGAGATCACCACCACCCTGCTCCGCCCGGTCGATCCCGCCGCGGTCGCCGAGACGGCCCGCGGCCAGGCCTGTCAGTGCGGCGGGGACGCGTTGATCGTGACGAAGCCGGACGCGGGCACCCCGGAGGGCACCCCCATGGTGGTGAAGGTGATCCGCTTCACCGGGCCGTGAGCGCGCACGCAGAGCTGATCGCTCGAGCTGCCCGAGGCTCAGGAAAGTGGTTCAAACCTCGCCGTGAAATGACGCAGGTACGGAGGCTCGTGGACCATCCGGAAGCCCCGGATCCCGTTCCTGCGCGGAACGATCTCCTCCATCCCCTCGAGGATGTAATCGAAATGACTTTGCGTATACACACGTCGTGGAATCGCCAGCCGGACGAGCTCCATGGCCGCGGGCTGGAACGCTCCCTGCGAGCGACGGCCGAACATGACCGATCCGATCTCGCATGATCGAATTCCTTCGGACAGGTAGAGCTCCACGACCAGGGCCTGGCCGGGGTACTGCTCCGGCGGGATGTGGGACAGGAATGCCTTCGCGTCCACGAAGACCGCGTGACCTCCAGGGGGTTGAACGGTCGGAAACCCCAGGCGGTTCAGTCCCTCGGCGAGGTAGCGGGTCACCGCGATCCGGTAGCTGAGATAGCGCTCGTCCAGCACTTCTTCCAGACCCACCGCGATCGCCTCGAGGTCCCGCGCGGCCAGTCCACCGTAGGTGGGAAACCCCTCGGTGAGAATGAGCAGATTGCGCAGACCGTCCATCCACTCCCGGCTCTTCAGCGCGATGAATCCGCCGATGTTCGAAAGGCCGTCCTTCTTCGCGCTCATCAGGCAACCATCGGCGAGGCCGAAGGTCTCCTGAGCGATCTCCCGAACCGACCTGCCCTCTTGCCCGATCTCGCGGGATTTGATCAGAAAGCTGTTCTCCGCGAACCGGCACGCGTCCACGATGAACGCGATTCCGTGCCGCCGATAGACCGCCGAGGCTGCGCGGAGATTCTCCAGAGAGACCGGCTGACCCCCACCGGCGTTGTTGGTGAGGGTCAACATCCCGCAAGGGATCTTTCCCCGGTTCTCGGAGCAAAACGCATCCAGGCGCTCGATGTCGATGTTCCCTTTGAATGGATAGGTGCTCGCAGGATTCGTCCCCTCCGCAATCACCAGATCGACCGCCTCGCCACCGAGCTGCTCGATGTTGGCACGCGTGGTGTCGAAGTGGTTGTTCGAGGGGATTCTGCTTCCGGGCTTGACGATGACGGAGAAGAGAAGCCTCTCCGCTGCGCGCCCCTGATGTGTCGGGATCACCACCGGGTAGCCCGTCAGCTCGTGAACGACCTTCTCGAATCTCGCGAAGCTGCGGGATCCTGCGTAGCTCTCGTCCGCGACCATCATCGCCCCCCACTGCGCGGCGCTCATGGCGGTGGTGCCGGAGTCGGTCAGGAAATCGAACGTCACCTCCTCCGATGGCAACAGGAACAGGTTGTAACCCGCCCTCCTCAGGGACTGCTCGCGCTCCGCGCGCGAGCGCATGTTGAGCGGCTCCACGACCTTGATCTTGAAAGGCTCGATGATGCAGCGGTGTCCTCTCGTGTCATCCATGGGCGCCTGCTCCCGGAGCCGCGAGTCGATGTTCGCAAAACTTCGACAATAGGTTTATGGCCCGGTCGGCGGTGCGGAACGTGGGGACCGCGTTCTCCTCGAGCAGCCGCACCATCGGGTCGTAGAGTGCGCCACCCTCCACCACGACGACAAAGGGCTTCGCACACCCGGCCTTGATCCGGATCAGCCGTCTCGCGATGCCGGAATCGTCCGAGAGGTCTCCTCCCGCTCCTGCCCGTGCTTCGGCTCCCCTGGGCAACGTCTGAAGGGCTGGCGTGAGTGGAACACATCCGAGGATCGCGACATCGACGGAGCCGTCTTCCAGCAGAGCCCGGATGGCACGCTCGTACTCCGCGTCAGCGCACATCGGGGTCAGATCCAGGGGATTGTGGACATCGACGATCCCGGAGATCCCGACTTCTGCAAAGACTTCTCCCAGCCGCTTCACGGTCCCAGGCTCGAGCTCGGGCAGGACGAAGCTCCCCAGATGGTCGGCAAAGGCGACGCATTCGAAGCCGGCGTTGGACAGAGCCCCCAGCCGCCGGCCCGTCACTGCCCGCCCGCGCAGGAACGTGAACAGCTTGATGAGATCGCCAAATTCAGCGAGGGAGTCCGCGAGAACGACGCCGGCGCTTCGGCAGAGCTGCCGGGTGACGGCATAGTCCCCGGCGATGGAGGCGGTGTGGCTCGAGGAGGCCTGAGCGCCGGCCGCGGTCCGGCCTGCGCGGTAGAGAAGGACGGTCTTCCCGGCGGCGGTGATCTCTCGAGCGGCGGCGAGAAACCGGGCTCCATCCCCCAGCTTGAAGCCCTCGAGATAGACGGCATAGACGTCGATGTCGGGATCGTCCTTGAGGTAGACGAGATAGTCGCCCGCCGTGAGGTCCATCTGGTTTCCCACGGAGATGGCAAACCTGGGGTTGACCCCGGTGAGGTCGGAGATCCGGGAGATGGCGAACGCTCCGCTCTGCGAGATCACCGCCACCGGAGAAGGGGGCCCCCGAGGCGCGGGGAGCTTGTTCTCCGGGATGAAGAAGGTGTCGTAGCGGCCCGGCACGGAGCGGATGCCAAGGCAGTTGCCGCCATTGATGACCGGCCCGCGCCAATCGCTTGCTCGGGCCGTCGCGAGCGAAGTTTGCATCCGGGCAACGAGGGCCTCGGTGCCCTCCTTCTCCTCCAGCCCGCCCGGGATCACCACCACCGCTTCTGCCTTCCTGTTTTCGATGACCTCGGCGAGCACTCCGGGGATCTGGGATGCGGAGATCGCGAGGACCAGGAGATCCACCTTGTCCGTGAGAGCCTGAACGTCATCGACACACCGGCAGCCCTCGATGCGCTGGGTGGACCCGGCGGACCGCATGCCGGGTTTGATCACCGTCATCGCCTCCGGGTCGAAGCCAGCGCCGAGGGTATTCTTCAAGATGATCCGCCCCGGGTTCATCGTTCCCGAGACCCCCGCCAGAGCGATGGTGCGTGGTTCGAGCAGGTTCCGGAGCTTCTCCAGGGGCCTTGCAGGTGCCGCGGCGCTCGGCGCTGGCCCGGGGATGACCAGCACGTCGAGGGCGACGAGCCTCTTGCCGGTGACCACCAGCGGGTTGATCTCCAGCTCCCGGATGGCTCCGGGGATGAATCGGTCTGCGACATCCAGAAACCTGTCGATCACCGCGATCAGCTCGCCCTCCCCGATCCTCGGTTCACGGCCGCGCAATGTTCCGGTGAGGAGCGGCAAGAGACCCAGAGCGCCGAGTGCGTTCCGGGTCGCCCCCGGAGAGCGGTCCTGCGGCGAGAAGACGGCCAGCCCGGTCCCGGGCAAGAGCTGGCTGGACAGAAGCTCGGAATGAATGCCGCCGGGTCCCAGGCTGACGATGGGCCCGAAGTCCTCCGTCCAGCGCATGCCGAGGAGGAGATCGCCTCCGAGCGCAGGGTCGTAGGGGATGAACTCCTCGAGGAGAAATCCCTCGATCCGGTGCGTCCTGGCCAGCGCGGACTCCATCCGCTGCATCTCTGCCAGGAGCGCCTCCTGTCTCTTTGGCAGGATCACCACGGCACCCAGCTCGGTCTTGTGCAGGATGTCCCTGGAGAGCGCCTTGAGGACCACCCGGTCCCCGGGGAACGCCGCGAGCTCCGCCTCGGATACCCTCGGATCGGCGCGGATCCCTGGAATCACCAGGTGCTTCGGAACTGCGATCCCCATCGCCTGGAGGATCTCCAGCCCCTCGGTCTCGAGCAGCGGACGCTGGTCCCGTCCGAGGGCGTTCCGGAGAGCGCGCTCGATGCGTTCAAGCTCCATGCTGCTCGAAAGCCTGCTTGCCCGCAGTGAAGGCCCGCATGTTCATCTCGACCACGCGGGCGCCCTTTCGCCCGAAGAAGCGCTCCACCGAGCGCTGGAGCAGCTCGGGCCGGATGGGAAGGAGGTGGGAGGCCGCCCCTGCCATGACGACGTTGCCAGCAGTTGCCGAGCCTGCCTTTCGCGCGAGCGGTTCCGCTTCCACCAGGAGAAACCTGGGAAAGCTCCGGATCCGATCCAGGAGCTGCTGGATGTCCGGGTAGTCTGGAATGTTGACCACCGGCATCGTGGCAGTGATCAGCGTTCCCTCGGCCCCGAGGTAGGAAAGATGCCGCAAGGCCTCAAGCGGCTCCATGCTGAGAAGGAGCGAGGCGCCACCCTGAGGGATGAGGGGACTGGCCACGGGCTTGTCCGAGAGGCGGAGATTCGCGACGACGGCGCCGCCGCGCTGGGACATTCCGTGCACCTCGGTCTGCTTGACGAAGAGGCCCTCCTCCAGAGCGGCCTGCGCGATGATGCTCGCCACGCTCAGGCCCCCCTGGCCGCCAACGCATGCGAGGACGACGTCGAACTTCATGACCTTGCCGGGCGGTCCTTCCTCCGCTTGGCGGCCTCGACGCACTCGCGGACGGCGATCACCACGGAGAGCCCGGCATGGTCGACCTCGGCGCGCATGATCGCGGTGTTCTGTTCAGCATGCTTGGGGTGCGCGGTGATGACCCGCAGGTGATCCGGGTGGACGCCCAGACCCAACACGATCCCCGTCAGCCGAGAGGTGGGAACCAGGGTCTGCTGGCCCCCCGTCATCGCCACGGTCTCGTTGTCCAGGATGAGGACCGTCATCGGTGTGTTGGCGGCCGCTGCCTCGAGGAGCGGCGGGATGCCCGAGTGAACGAAGGTGCTGTCGCCGATCACCGCAACCACCGGGCGAAATCCCGCGTCCACCGCACCCCTGGCCATGCCGATGGAGGCTCCCATGCAGACGCAGCTCTCGGTCACCGAGTGGGGCGGAAGCGCCCCCAGGGAGTAGCAGCCGATGTCCGAGGTCACGAGCTTCGCTTCAAAGGAAGCCAGGATGGGCTTCAGCGCGTCGTAGGTATCGCCGTGCGGGCATCCCGAACAGAGCTGCGGCGGCCTCCCGGGCAGGCGGAGACCCGGAAACACCGCTTCGAGCGAGGCGCTTCGTCGTCAGAGGCAATTCCAGGGTCTGTCGGATGAGATCCGGCGTCAGCTCGCCCTCCAGCGGGACATGGCCGGATTCCTTTCCGAGAATCTCGTGCTCCAGCGGGAGAATTCCGCGCAGACGCCTTTCGAGAAATGAATGGCCCTCCTCGAACACGACAATCTTTCCCACCTGGCTCGCCAGACTGCGGATCTTCTCCCGCGGAAGAGGATAGGCCCCCACGTGAAGATGGGCCGGGGAATACCCGAGCAGGTGTGTGAGGTCGTCGAGGCTCTCGAGGAAGTAATCGCGCGCGATTCCTGTGGTGATGACCCCGAGTCGGTCGCGCACTTCCCTGGGCCCCCCTGCCGGCTCCAGCCAGTTGTAGGACGAGGACTCGCTGAAACCTTCCAGGTCCTTCTGTCTCTCGAGGTGCTCGTGCCACTGGCGCCTGGCATTCATCGGCATGAGGATCCATGACGACGCGCGGGGAGCCTTCTCCAGTGCCTTCGGACCGCGCTCCTCGGCGGTCCTGACCGTGCCCCGTGCATGCGACACCCGGGTCACAAGCCGGAGCATCACCGGAACGCGGAATCGTTCCGACAGGTCGAACGCATCCCGTGTCATGTCATAGGCCTGCTGCGGGTCCGCAGGCTCGAGGCACAGAATGCGCGCAAAGTCGGCGTAGAAACGACTGTCCTGCTCGTTCTGGGAGCTGTGCATCCCCGGATCGTCCGCCACGGCGAGCACCAGTCCCGCGTGCGGCGCGACGATGGCCGAGCTCATGAAGGGATCGGCCGCCACGTTGAGGCCGACGTGTTTCATGGTCACCAGAGCGCGGCGACCAACGAACGTCACCCCGAGCGCGGCTTCGTATGCGGTCTTCTCGTTCGCGCACCATGACACGACCGCCTCGTGGTTCCGCTCGAGGAGCGATTCGATGATCTCGGTCGATGGGGTCCCCGGATAGCCGTAGGCCGCAGTGATGCCCGCATGAAGGGCGCCAAGGGCCACCGCCTCGTTTCCGAGCAAGATCGGATTCAATCCCTGGACTCCTTCGATGTCTGGGCTGCAAGTCGTATGCCACCGCGCGCTGACACTCAGCGTCCCCGCGGCTGATCTCGATGGGCGACCTCCATCGGCGCAATCACTTCTGCCCTGGTGAGCCTGGCCGGTTCGCGGTGTTCACGGAGCAAGGAGAGGCTCCTGGGTGGATCTCACCCGAACGCGCAAGCGGTTCGCTTTCGCTCCGGAGAAGAGGCCGAACTCGACGGCGGTGAGGAGAACCTTCGACGCCCAGAACGCGGTGCCCAGCGCGTCATCGAGCCTCAAGTGGTGGCCCTCCCCGGACTCGAACCGGGACGCGGGGTCAGCCGCAGCGGATTTTGAGTCCGCCTCGTCTACCAATTTCGACAGAGGGCCTTGCGACGCCGCGGGCAGCGGGTCTAGCACGTCCGCGCCATGTACAACCTTCTCATCGCCTTCGCCGCGGGCGTCGTCGTCACCGTCGCCGTGCGGCTGGCCGGACTGCCGCTGCTCGCGGGCATCGTGCCCGGAGTGCTGGTGTTCGTCGGCGCCTACATCCTCCTCGCCCGGCGCATCTCCCAGCGGCTCAAGGCCCTGGTCGCCACCGCCCAGAAGGAGCTCCAGGGCATCTCCTCCCCCCGCGATCGCGACGCGAAGGTCGCCAAGGCGGTGAAGACGCTCCAGCAGGGCCTGCAGTATGACCGGTGGCAGATCATGGTCGCCGCGCAGGTCCACGGGCAGATCGGGGTCCTCCATTACATGCTGAAGGACTACGCCGCGGCCGAGCCGCACCTGGCGCAGGCGAGCGGCCGCGACCCGATGGCCCAGGCCATGCGCGGCGCTCTGTACTACCAGCGCAAGGAGTACGGCCCGATGGCCGAGGCCTTCGAGCGCGCGGTGAAGGCCGGCAAGAAGGAGGGGCTGGTCTGGGCGGTCTACGCCTGGTGCCTGCAGCAGTCGAAGGAGCGGGAGAAGGCCATCGCCGTGCTCGGCCGGGCCGTGGCGGCCAATCCCAGCGACGAGAAGCTGAAGGCCGGCCTCACCGCGCTCCAGAACGACAAGCGCATGAAGATGAAGGGCTGGGAGCCAATGTGGTGGCAGTTCAACCTCGAATCCCCGCCCCAGGACTTCGGCGGCGGACGCAGGGTTCAGTTCCAGCGTCGGTAGTCCCTGGCCCGGCGGGAGACGACACGCCTCAGCGCGACCGGCGCGCGTCCGGGATTGGGACCCCGGCGTCCTCCCACACCGCGGCGTAGGGCGGCCCGACGAAGCGGGTGCCCGGCTCGCGGCGGAACCAGGTCCGTTGTCGCTTGGCGTAGCGGCGGGTCTCGAGGAGCGTCTGCCGCTCCGCCTCCTCGGCGGTCAGGGTCCCGTCGAGCACCGCCAGCGCCTGGCGGTACCCCACGCTCTTCATCGGCGGCGCGTCCCGGAAGCCACGGGCCACCAGCTGCTCGGTCTCGGCGACGAGGCCACGCTCGAACATCCGACGGGTCCGCTCGGCGATGCGCGCCTCGAGCGCCTCCGGCCCCGGGTCGAGGAAGTGGATCCGCGCCGGGTACCGGGCGGGGCCGAAGGCGTGGGCGGCCCGGAGCTGCGAGGGCGCCGTCCCAGTGGTGGCGTGAATCTCCAGCGCCCGCACCACCCGGAGCACGTCGGCGACGGCGAGGCGAGCGGCCGTGTCCGGGTCCACCTCGGCCAGCCGCCGGTGCATCGCCTCCGGGCCCAGCCGGCGCGCCTCCTCCTCCAGCACGCGCCGCACCTCAGGGTCGGGCGGGGAGTCGGTCAGTCCGTGCAGCAGCGCCCGGATGTAGAGCCCGGTCCCGCCGACGACCAGGACGGGACGGCCGCGGGCGGTGGCGTCGGCGATGGCCGCATCGGCGAGGGCGACCCAGCGCGCGGCGGAGAACGCCTCGGTGGGCTCGACGATCGAGACGAGGTGGTGAGGCACCCGCGCCAGCTGCTCGGGGTCGGGTTTGGCCGTGCCCAGGTCGAAGTGCCGGTACACGGCCTGCGAATCGGCGCTGACGATCTCCGCCCCGAGGCGCTCTGCCAGGGCGACGGCGAGCTCGGTCTTCCCCGCTCCGGTGGGGCCGGCGATGACGATGAGAGCAGGCGTGTTCAGAGCCAGGCGAGTATCACCGCCGGACCCGTTCGGGGAGGGGCCACCCTCGCCCCGGGGAGAACCTGCCTCGAGGCTCCTCGCCTCAGCGGCGGGCCACGAGCGCCGCCTCGAGCCCGTCGAGCCGCACCGGCACCGGCTCTCCGCCGGCGAGCGGCTTGAGCTGCCCCTCGCCCGAGGTCAGCTCGCGCGATCCGAGCACCAGGGCGAACACCGCGCCCGACTTGTCGGCCCGCTTCATCTGGCTCTTCAGGCTCCCGCCGCGGGCGTCGTGGTCCACCCGGTGCCCGGCCTGGCGCAGCCGGCTCACCAGCGCCAGCGCCGCGTCCGCCGCGCCCTCCTCCGCCACCGCCACGAAGAGCTCGGGCCGCCCGGGCTGCACCACCCCCTTGGCCTGGAGCAGCAGGCACAGCCGGTCCATCCCCAGCGCCCAGCCCACGGCGGGGGTGTCGGGCCCGCCCAGCTCCTTCACCAGCCGGTCGTACCGGCCGCCGCCGCCCACGGCCGAGGCCGTGCCCAGCACCGGGTCGTCGGAGAGGAACTCGAACGCGGTCCGGGTGTAGTAGTCGAGGCCGCGCACCATCCGCGGGTTCACCCGGAAGGGGATGTCGAGCAGCGTGAGCTGCCGCTGCACCGCCTCGAAGTGGGCCCGCGCCTCGCCCGAGAGCACATCGGTGATGGCCGGGGCGCCCGCCAGCACCGCCTGGCAGCCCGGGTTCTTGCAGTCGAAGACCCGGAGGGTGTTCTTCTCCGTCCGGTCCTGGCACTCGGCGCAGAGCTCGCTCCGGTGCGCGCGGAGGAACGCCCGGAGCGACTCGAGGTACACCTCGCGGGTCTCCGGGTCCCCGAGCGAGTTCAGCTCCACCCGGATCCCCTCCAGCCCCACCCCGCGGAACAGCTGCATCGCCAGATTGATGAGCTCCGTCTCCTGGGCCGGAGTGGACACGCCGTAGGCCTCGGCGCCCACCTGCCAGAACTGGCGGTAGCGGCCAGTCTTCATCCGCTCGTAGCGAAACATCGGCCCGAGGTACCACCAGCGGGTCACCGGCTCGCGCTGGGCCACCGCGTGCTCGACGTAGGCACGCACCATCGGCGCGGTCCCCTCCGGGCGCAGGGACAGGCTCCGTCCCGCCTTGTCCTCGAAGGTGTACATCTCCTTCCCCACGATGTCGGTGGCCTCGCCCACGCTCCGGACGAAGAGCGCGGTGTCCTCGACCAGCGGGGTGCGCGCCTCCTCGTAGCCGAACCGACGGAACGTCTCGCGGGCGGCGGCCTCCAGCGCGTGCCAGACCGAGATGTCCGGCGGAAGGAGGTCGTTCATCCCCTTCACCCCGGAGATGCGCTGGCTCACGGCGCGCCTCCGATCCGCTGGCCCATGCGGACGGCCGCGCCCGGCCACCAGGCAGTCGTCCCAGACCACGCGGCCCGGCTCGAAGAGGAGGATGACCGTGGAGCCCATCTCGAAGCGGCCCAGCTCGTCGCCGCGCGCCACCGGCTTCGGCGGCAGGTACGTCCGGAGCCCCGGAGGCTGTCCGGCGTGGGTCAGCCGGTCGTCGTAGGCGGCGCGGATGCGTCCCACGCAGGTGGCGCCCACCTTCACCACCGCGCAGCGGCCGAAGGGCGTGTCGAGCACCGTCACCAGCCGCTCGTTCTGGCAGAACAGCGCGTCCCGGTGGCGCACCGTGGCCGGGTTCACCGGCCAGAGCTCGCCGGGGAGGTAGCGCGACGCGACGACCGCGCCCTCCACCGGCGCGTGCACGCGGTGGTAGTCCCGCGGCGACAGGTAGAGCGTGGCGTACGTGCCCCCGAGCGCGAACCGCTCGGCCAGCTCCCCGTCGTCGAGCAGCTGCTCCACCGGGAACTGGATGCCCTTGGCCTGGAGGCAGCTGCCCCGCGACAGGAGGCCCGCCTGGCTCACCACCCCGTCCACCGGCGAGACCACCGCGCGCGGGTCCGGGTCCACCGGGCGCGCCCCGGGCCGGAGGCCGCGGCTGAAGAAGTCGCTGAACCGCCCGTAGCCGCCGAAGTCCAGCTCGGCCTCGGTCATGTCCACCCGGTAGGCACGGGCGAAGGCGCGCATGGCGGCCCGGTGGACGGGCGGGGGCGCCGGCAGGCGGGTGAGCGTCCCCACCGCCCAGGAGACGGCGGACTTGGGGACGAGGCGCATCAGCGCGAGGAAGGTGCCGTCTTGCATCGGGGCTGCCGAAACTAACCCCCGGCGTCGGGCAACGCAGGCGTCCCGCCATCCAGGAGCACGCGCTGGAGGGCCGTCTTGGGCACCACCCCGAGCACGGTCTGGCCGTCGGCGAGGACCACCGAAGTTCGCCATTCCCGGCATCGCCGTGCGACAGCGGTTCGAGTCGATCATCGCGAAGGAGTCGCGGGTCCCCCTGCCGGTCACCTCCACCGGGCCTGCCGGCTCGAAGCAGTCCCCGAACAGCCGGTTGAAGTCGCGCACGCTCATCCCCGCGCTGGGGGCCGACGGGGGCCCGGCGTCCGGCGGCGCGGGAGGCCTCGGGCCGGCGGGTGCCGGCGGGACCGGCGGCGGGCTCACCGACTGGCCGGAGAAGGTGGGGGCAGTCCGGGCCTCGGCCAGGGCCTTCTCCCGGTCCTTCGAGGTCTGCTCGAGCCGCGTCCGGTTCTCCCGGATGCGCGCCAGGAGCTTGGTGGCGGCCTGGGAGTCGAGCGAGTCGGCCGGGACGCGCTCCAGCAGCGCCTCCACCTCGCGCATCGCCGGGTCGACGTAGGCGTCGTCGAGCTCCTTGGCGTACAGCTTGTTGAAGCGCTCGGAGGCACGGGTGTACTCGGGCGAGGGCTCCTTGCGCGCGCATCCGGCGACGACGGCCAGCAGCAGCACCACGGCGATCGAGCGAGGCGTCACGGGTCAGACCCCCAGGAAGAGGCGGCGGCCGAAGTTCGGCGCCAGCTCGGCCTCGAAGATTCTCCGGGCGGCGCCCTCGATGTCGTACTCGACGCGGATGTACTCGACCGTCCGGGCGGTGGTGTCACAGACCACGAAGCAGGCGCGGTTGTCGTAGTCGCGGGGCTGGCCCACGCTCCCCACCGAGATGAGGTACTGGTAGCCGCGGCGGAAAGCGAACTTCTGCGCCACCACGTCGTTGACCTCGCCGTTGCCCAGGGCGAAGGCCTTGCAGAGGTGGCTGTGGCCGATGAAGGTCACCTCGGCCAGGTCCTCCATCGCCGGCACCAGCTCCCGGGCCTGCTCCAGGGCGAAGACGTACTCGTAGGCGCGCGGGTCCACCGGCGAGCCGTGGCTGAAGCCGATCTCCCCCACCCGGTAGGTGTAGGGGAGGCTCCGGAGCCAGGCGTGGTTCTCCTCGCTGAGCACCTCGGCCGACCAGTCCAGGGCGTGGCGGGCGCCCTCGTAATAGAACGAGTAGTCCATCCGGCCGGCCACGGCGGCGTCATGGTTCCCGAGCAGGGTGACCTCGGCCACGCTCCGCACCAGGTCGCAGCAGGCGTTGGGCGAGGCGCCGTAGCCGACGATGTCCCCGAGCGACACCACCCGGTCCACCTTCTGGGCCTCGACCGTGCGCAGCACCTCGGTCAGGGCCTCGAGGTTGGAGTGGATGTCAGAGATGACGGCGAAGCGCATCGGCCTCCGTGGTGCACCGCCGAGATTACACGACCTTGCCCACCCGGGGGCCTCCATGCTTTGGGGCGGCCATGCGCATCGTCGTCACCGGGTCCCTGGCCTACGACTACCTCATGACCTTCCCCGGGAGGTTCCGGGAGCACTTCCTCTCCGAGCGGATGCACCGGCTGACGGTGAGCTTCCTGGTGGACGACATGCGCCGGCTCCGCGGCGGCGTGGCGGGCAACATCGCCTGGACCCTGGCCCTGCTCGGCGGCCGGCCCCTCCTGGTGGCCACCGCCGGCGAGGACTTCGCCGAGTACCGGGGAGCGCTCGACCGGGCCGGCGTGGACACCTCGGGGGTGACGGTGATCCCGGGTGAGTTCACCGCCTCCTGCTTCATCAACACCGACCTCGACGCGAGCCAGATCGTCGCCTTCTACGCCGGGGCGCTCTCCCACGGGCACCGCCTGGAGCTCGGCGGGCTGGGGCTCGGGCCCGGAGACCTGGTGGTGATCAGCCCCACCGACCCGGAGTCGATGCTCAAGGCCGTCGAGGCCTGCCGCGCGGCGCGCGTTCCCTACCTCTTCGACCCCGGAAAGCAGACGCCCCGGCTCGAGTCCCGGCAGATCCTCGACGGGATGGAGTCGGCCGCGGCGGTCATCGGGAACGACTACGAGTTCGCCCTCATGTCCCAGAAGACGGCGAAGAGCGAGGCGGTGCTCCAGTCCATCGCCCCGGTGACGGTGGTGACCCGCGGCGAGCAGGGGTCGACGGTGCTGGAGCGCGGGAGGTCGCCGGTGGACGTGCCGGTGGCGCCGATCTCGTCCCTGGTCGACCCCACCGGGGCCGGGGACGCCTACCTGGGAGGGCTGGTGTACGGGATGGCCCGGGGGCTGCCCTGGCCGGTGGCGGGGCGCATCGGCGCGGTGGCCGCGGCCTACGCCATCGAGGTGCGCGGCTGTCAGGAGCACCGCTACACCAAGGGGGAGTTCGTCGCCCGGTACCGCGCCGCCTTCGGAAGCTCGGACGAGGTCGCCGCGGCGCTGGGCTGAGCCCTGGCTCCGCCACTCACCGCACCGTGCCGGCGGGGATCACCGGGATGAGCGCCTTGAAGTCGTCGTCGGTGAAGACGATGCCCGCCCCGAGGAAGAAGTCCCGGCCGGCCAGCACCCGGTTGTCGAGCTGGCTGTAGATGGGCGGGTTGAAGATGTCGTCCACGCCGGCGTTCACGTACAGGTGCTGGAGGAAGGTCAGCTGGAGGCTGGTGCGCACCCGCGGCCAGCGGAGCCGCTGGTTCGCGAAGTCGAAGATGTCGGTCTTCAGCGTCAGCTGGTCCCTCCAGAAGTGGAGGTCCACCCCCACCCCGCCCGTGCTCTCGATGATCCCGAAGCGGAAGGTGGCCCAGTAGAAGCGCTTGGCGAACTCAGCCGAGAACTTGAGCGAGTTGATGCTGGTCACCGTGCGCTTCTGGAGCGCCGGGTCGCCCTGCGAGGGGGGGTTGGTCTGGATGTACTCGGTCGTCTCGACGCCGCGCGGGTCGCTGATCAGCGAGATGATGTAGTACTTGTCCGGCCGGGCGATGATCCGGATGGTGGCGTCGATCTTCGCCGCCCCGGCGTTGAAGAGGTAGTCGGTGTGGATGTTGGCCTCGAGCTTGAGGCCCACCAGCCGCTGGGCGTAGTTGGAGACGTCCTCGATGGTCTCCCCCACCTGGCGGCCGAGCTTCTCGTCGGAGACGAGCTGCCCCACCGCGCCCCGGCCGTCGCGGACGCTCTCGGTGACCGTCTGGAGGTTCCCCAGCGTGGCGTCGAGCTTCTGCAGCGAGGTCCCGATGGAGGAGAGCTGCTGGGCCCCGCCGTCGGTCGACAGGTTCGCCTGCACGTCCGCCACCATCCGCCGGACGTCGCCGGTGAGGACCCGGACGTTCTCCACGATCTCCCGGAAGCTGGAGGACTCGCCCTCGGTGGCGCTGCGCATCGACGCGGTGACGTCGCGCACGTTGTCCAGGATCGCCTCGATGTTCTCGCTCGAGCGCTGGGCGGTGTCGTTGACCGACTGCGACAGCTCGGTGAGGTTCCGGACGATGGTCTGGAGCGACTGCGTCCCGGCGTCGCCGCCCAGCGCCTCGCGCAGCGAGGCGGTCACCGACTGGATGTCGAGGGTGATCTTCCCCAGCGTGTCGAACAGCGCCTGGAGGCCCTGCTGGTCGATGACGTGGGTGATCTCCCCGCCGTCCGGCATCGGCGGCGCGCCGGGCGAGCCGACCTGGAGGTCCAGGAGGTAATCGCCGAGGAACGACTCGGTGCGCTTGATGAGCGTGGCATCGGTCCGCAGCCCGATGTCCTTCCGCAGCCGGAGTGTCACCCGGGCCCGGGTGCCCACCAGGGCGATCTCCCGGATCTCTCCGACCGCGATGCCGGCCACCTGCACCCGGCTCCGGTTCCCGAGGCCCGAGGCGTCGCGGAACATCGCGTAGACGGTGATGGTGTCCGCCCCCATCGTCCCCCGGCGCACGAAGATCAGGGCGGCGATCAGGAATCCGACCGCGGCGAGCACCAGGAGCCCGACCCGAAACGGCGTGGCGAACGTCTTCAAGTCCCGTCTGCTCCGAGGCCGGCCAGAGGCGCCAGCTTACCCGGCCCTCACGACTTGCCGAACCACATCTGCAGGAAGTGCTTCAGCTCCGGGTGCTGGCTGTGCCGCAGCTCCTGGGGCGGCCCCTCGGCCACGATCTGCCCCTTGAAGAGGAAGGCCACCTTGTCCGCCACCTTGAAGGAGGAGGCGATGTCGTGGCTGATGACCACGCTGGTCACCTGGAGCTCCCGCTTGGCGGTGAGGATCATGTCGTCCACGTAGTCGGTGGTGATGGGGTCCAGGCCCGGTGGTGGGCTCGTCGTAGAGGACGATCTTCGGATCGAGGACGATGGCCCGGGCCAGCCCCACCCGCTTCCGCATGCCCCCGGACAGCTCGGCCGGGTAGAGCTGCTCCACGTTTCCCAGCCCGACGATGGCCAGCTTCTCGCGCACCTTGGCCCGGATCTCCTCCTCCGACATGTCCGAGTGCTCGCGCAGCGCGAAGCTCACGTTCTCGTAGACGGTCATCGAGTCGAAGAGCGCCGCGCCCTGGAACACCATCCCGAACTTGCGGCGCACCACCTCCAGGGCGCGCTCGTCCATGGGGACGATGTCCTCGCCGTCCACCACCACCCGCCCCCGGTCGGGCTTGAGCAGGCCGATCATGTGCTTGATCAGCACCGTCTTCCCCGACCCCGAGCCGCCGAGGATGACGCAGGTGCTCCCCTCCTCGATGTCGAGGTTGATGCCGGCCAGCACCTGGTTGGACCCGAAGGCCTTCCAGAGGTCCTGGACCGAGATCATCGGAGGCTTGGTCGTGGCGGTCATGGGTGGAACAGGAGCCCCATGAAGTAGTCCTCGATGAAGATGGCCACCGCGGCGTCCACCATGGCGCGGGTGGTGGCCTGACCGACTCCCTTCGCGCCCCCGCGGGCGTTGTAGCCCCGGTAGCACGCGATGAGGGTCACCGTGAAGCCGAAGACGGCGCCCTTCGCCAGGCCCTCCCAGATGTCGTCCGGGGCCAGGAGATTCTGAGTCCGGAGGATGAAGGTGCCCACCGACAGCCCCTTCAGCGTCACGGCGACGAAGAAGCCCCCGCTGAGGCCCGCGGTGTCGAAGATCATGGTGAGCAGCGGCACCATGAACAGGCCCGCCAGCACCCGGGGGACCAGCAGGTATTGCACCGGGTTGACGGCCATGGTCTCCAGCGCGTCCACCTGCTCGGTCACCCGCATCGTGCCGAGCTCGGTGCACATGGCGGAGCAGGCCCTCATGGTGACCATCAGGGCGCTGAACACCGGGGCCAGCTCGCGGGTGACGGTGAGGGCCACCGTCGGCCCCACCAGGCTCTCCGCGCCGAAGAGCTCGAACGCGCTCCACGACTGGGTGGCGAACACCATCCCGGAGAAGGTCCCGGTGAGGGCCACCAGGACGATGGAGCCCACCCCCACGAAGTCGAACTGGGCGAAGATGTTCTGCAGCCGGAGCGGCGGCCGGATCGTCCAGGCGACGATGGAGACCGCGAGCGAGAAGAGCCCGCCCAGGGTCTGGAAGATCCCCAGGACGCCGTTGCCCACGCCCTCGACGAGGCCTATGAGCGGGTTCCTCCTGGGCGCGGACTCGAGGTCGGAGGTGGTCATCGGGCGGCGCGGGGCATCCTAGGGCACGCCGCCCACCCCGGCACCCCCACGGAGGGGTCAGCCTCCTACCACGACCCGGGGAACGCGCGCGCCGATGGCGCACAGGACGTCGTAGGCGATGGTGCCCTGGAGCGCGGCGAGCTGGTGGGCGTCCTGCGTCTCCGCCCCCTGCGTCCCGAGCAGCACCACCTCGTCGCCCACCTCGGCCCCGGGGACGTCGGTCACGTCCACCATGCACAGGTCCATGCACACGCGGCCCACGATGGGCGCCCGACGCCCCCGGACCAGCACCGCCCCCCGGTTGGAGAGCAGGCGCGACCAGCCGTCGGCGTAGCCCACCGGCAAGGTGGCGATCCGCGACGGACGCGGGGCGGTCCAGGTGCTCCCGTAGGAGACGGGCGTCCCCGCCGGCACCGCCTTCAGATGGACCACCGCCGTCTTCCAGCTCAGCACCGGCTCGAGCGTCCGGGACGGCCGCAGCCAGGGCGCGGGGACCAGGCCGTAGAGCGCCAGTCCTGGACGGGCGAGGTTCATCTCCACCCCGTCGCGGGCCTCGGGCAGGGCGAGCAGGCCGGCGCTGTTCGACAGGTGACGCCAGCGCGGCTCGAACCCCGCGGCGCGCATCTGCCCCAGCGCGGTGCGGAAGCGGGACACTTGAAGGCCGGTGAGCGCGGCATCGGCCAGGTCGGCGTTGGCGAAGTGCGAGCAGAGGCCCTGGAGCTCCACCCGCCGGCAGGCCCGGGCCGCCTCCAGGAACGCGGGCACGTCGGCGGGCAGGACGCCGAGCCGCCCCATCCCGGTGTCGACCTTGAGATGGGCGCGGGCCGTCGTTCCCCGGGCCCGGGCCGCGGCCTCGAGCGCGGCGAGGTGCTCGGGTCGGAACACCACCGGGATCATCCGGTGCTCGAGCAGCAGCTCCCAGCCGCCCTCGTAGGCGCCCCCGAGCACCAGGATGTCGCTCTGGAGCCCGGCCTCCCGGAGCGCGAGCCCTTCCTCCACCAGGGCCACCCCGAGGAAGCGGACGCCTGCCGCCTCGAGCGCGCGCGAGACCGGCACCGCCCCGTGGCCGTAGGCGTCGGCCTTGACCACCGCCAGCACGTCCACTCCCGGGGCGGCGGCGCGGAGCGTCGCGTGGTTGCGGGTCAGGGCCCCGAGGTCGATCTCGGCTCGGGTGGGGCGGATGGGCACCGGTCGCGTTCTCCCGGGGAGGATGGCTGCGGGGTCGATGCCGGAGGCTACTCTTCCTCGCGGACCGGAGGGGCGCTCTGCACGACCGAGGCCACCCGGACGGGCGCCCGGCGCGGTCACCCCAGCGGACAGACGAGGACGACACGACAATGGCGACGCAACGGGTCGGCGGCGAGGTCGATGCCACGTGCACGCGCTGCAAGATGGAGCTGGCGCACACCATCCTGGCGATGGTCGGACCGAAGGTCGCCCGCGTGCGCTGCAACACGTGCGGGAGCGACCACGTGTACCGGGGAACTCAGACCGCCTCCCGGACGGCGGCCGCCCGGCCACGCGCCGCCCCCGCGGAGAAGACGCTGGTCGGCTGGGAGGCCCAGCTCGCCGCGCTCGACGTCGGGAGCGCGCAGGACTACCGCCCGGAGCAGCATTACGCGGTGGACCAGGTGGTCCGTCACCCCACCTTCGGCCTGGGCATCGTCCGCGCGGTGAGGCAGGACAAGATGGACGTGGCCTTCAAGACCGCCGAGCGCACCCTGGTGCAGGGTCGGGGCAGCGGCACCGCTCGCCCCACCTTCGCCCCACCCCAGCGCCCCGCCGAGGCGCCGGAGGGCGGCGACGAACGCTGAACGGCCGGGAAAGGCTGCTAGCCTCGGGCGCGACGCCACGTGCGCCCCGCTCTCCTCCCCGCGCTCCTGACCCTCGCCATCCTCACCCCTGCGCGGGCCGCGCCGGTGGTGGAGGCCGAGCCGTCCCGCCTGGTGCTCGGCCCCCGCGCGCGGGCGGAGATCACCGTCCGCAACGCCGGCCCCGGGCTCCGGGGGGCCGTCTCCATCGGCACGCTCACCCCCGGCACGTCGGGCGGGGACTTCGCCCGCTTCCTCTGGACGCCTCCGGCCGACGCCCGCGCCCCGACGCTGGTGCTCTTCGCCTTCTGGAGCGGCGAGACCCCGACGCTCTCCGACATCACCGTCCTCAGCCTCCCCTGCGCCGGGCGGACCGAGCTCTCCATCGAGACCGAGCCGAGCGCCCAGGTCACGGTGGAGGTGGCGGGCGCACGCTTCGGTCCCCGGCGGGCCGACCGGCAGGGCAGGCTGAAGCTGCCGGTCGAGGTGGGCCCGCACGCCCACGAGGCGCGGGTCATCGCCGAGCTCTCCGACCAGAGCAAGATCCGCGTCCTGCCGCTGACCCTCCCTCCCTCCCCCTGGCTGCTCGCGCTCAGCCCGGAGAGCAGCGCCGAGGGCGCGCCGGTGCACGCGCTCCTGGTGGTGCCCGACACCGAGGAGTCCCCGGGCACCGAGCTGGTGGCCGACGGAGCGCGGATCGAGCGCGAGCAGGAGATGGGCCGCAGGCTCCTCCTGCGCGTCACCCCGGAGAGCTCGCGGAGCACGGTCACGCTGGCCGCGCGCACCCTTGACGGGTCGGTCCGGGCCGAGACCACGCTGGACGTCGTCCGCGCGGTGCCGTCGCCTCCGGTCGCCGCTAGACCCCCGGCGCCGCCTCCCGGGCGCTGGGTGCTGGGCGGGGCCATCGGAGGCTACGCCGGCGGCGGCTCCAACGCCGGCCCCCAGGGCGCGCTCACCGTCGGTGTCGGCCTCACCGGGCTCCCGCTGGTCCTCGAGCTGGAGCTCGGCCTCCGGGCGCAGTCGATGAGCACCCAGGTCGGCACGCTCGGGGTCCAGCAGTCCTCGCTCCTGGTCTTCCCCCTCGAGGTGGCCGCCCGGTGGGAGGCGATGGCCGTGGGAATCTTCCGGCTGGGAGTCCGCGGCGGCGGTGGGCTCCTCTTCGGCAGCCACCACCTGTCGAGCACCTTCGACGCCGAGCTGACCGAGGGCGCGCTCGGGTGGGAGCTCTTCGGCGCCGTGCAGGCCGGCCTCCAGCTCGGCACCGTCGAGCCCTTCCTCGAGGTGCGCGCCGCGCTCTCCAAGGTCAGCACCGACCACCTCGAGGCCCGTCCCGGGGGCGGCATCTTCTCGATCGGGGTGCGGGGGACGTTCCAGTGAGACGACCGGCCCTCGCGCTCCTGGCCCTGGCCCTTGGCGGCTGCTCCGGCGCCACCCTGCCCGCCCCGAGCGTCGTCTCGGTCGATCCGGCCGCGCGCCCGGCCTCGAGCAGCGGTCCGGTGACGGTGACCCTCGATGCCGTGCTGCCGACGCTCGTCGACTACGGCGCCGGCACGGCCACGGTGGACGACCGGCTCACCCTGAAGATCGGCCCGCGCCCCTTCGGGCCGGCCCGGTGGTCGGACGCCGGCGTGGTGACGGACTTCCTGCCCACGGTCCTCCCCGAGGGCAGCTACGACGTGACGGTGGAGCTCGGCGACGGGCGCGCGGCCACCGCGAGCGACGCGTTCCGGGTGACGGCCGGCGACTGGCCGGTGGGCTACACGGTGGACACCATCCCCAGCACAGTGATCGGGCGTCCCCTTCGGCGTCACCCTCCGCGCCCAGGGCGCGCCCGACGGCGGCTACGGCGGCACGGTGAACCTCTCGGTCGCCGGGGCGCAGCTGACGCCGACCCTCTCCGGGCCGTTCGTCGCGGGGGTGCGGGTGGAGGTCATCACGGTCACGGCGACCAGGCGGGCGACTACCAGCTGGTGGTCTCCGACCTGCTCGGTCACCCCGGGACGTCGCTGCCCTTCCACGTCCGCTGACGGAGCAGCTCCACCGCCCGCGCCATGTCGGCCGGGAGCGGAGCCCGGACGTCCACCGCCGGCAGGCCCTCGGCGGCAGGGAGGACCAGCCGCGCGGCGTGGAGCGGGGTCCGGTCGAGCACCACGGCGTCGGAGCCGCCTCCGAGTGCGCGCTCGGTGACCGGCTCCGGCCGGCCGTACTGCGGGTCGACGAGCAGCGGAGCACCGGCGTGGCGGAGGTGCACGCGGATCTGGTGGGTGCGCCCGGTGAGCGGCCGGGCCTCCACCAGCGCCACGTCCCCGAACGTCTCCACCGGCGCGAGCTCGGTGATCGCGGACTTGCCGGCCTCGCCCGGCACGGCGACCCGCATCCGGGCGCGGCGGGCCGGCACCAGCGCCGCATCGACCCGGACCGGCCCCGGGAGCGGCGGAGAGACGAGCGCCAGGTACCGCTTCTCGGGGAGGCCCCGCTCGAAGGCGAGGCTCGCCGCCCGGTGCGAGGCCTGGTCGAGCGCGAAGAGGAGAACCCCCGAGGTGTCCCGGTCGAGCCGGTGGACGACCCACACCGGCCGCCCGAGCTGGGCCTCCAGGCGCGCCCGCAGGGGAAGCCCGACGGCCTCGCTCCGTCCGGGGATGACCGGCACCCCCGCCGGCTTGTCCACGGCGACCAGGCCGCCCCCGGACCAGAGGACGGGGATCACAGCACGTCGTCGGCCGAGAGGACCTCCACCGGGCCGAAGCGCTCGAGCTGCGGGCGGAGCCGCTCCGCCGGGCCCACCACCACGGTCAGCGGCGGCTCGGGGAAGCAATACCGGGCGGCGGCGTCACGGGCCTCGGCGCGGGTGACGGCGCGCACCCGGTCCCGGTAGCGGTCCAGCCAGTCGTCGCCGAGCCCGTAGAGCGCCATGTCGGCGAGCGCCGCGGCGAGCGACTCGTTGGTCTCGGTGCGGAGCGGGAAGAGGCCGGCGAGGTACCGCTGGGCCTTCTCCACCTCGGCCTGGGTGGGGCCGCGGTCCCGCATCCGCTCCACCTCCTGCCGCATGACGGAGAGGAGCTGCCCGGTGGTCTCCACCTTGGTGAAGCTCGAGACCGAGAAGAGGCCGCCGGCGCGCAGGGTGTCGAAGGACGAGCCCACGCCGTACGAGAGGCCGCGCTTCACCCGCACCTCGCGCACCAGCCGCGAGGTGAAGCCGGCGCCGAGCGTCACGTTCACCACCTGGGCGGCGAACTGCACCGGCGCGCCGCGGCGGTACGCCGGGCCGGCGATGCGGACCTGGCTCTGGGTCTGCTCCGGGCGGTCCACCACCACCACCCTGCCCGCCCGGCCCACGCCCTCGGGGGGCAGGACCTCGGCCCCCTCCTCGGGGCCGTCGGCCCAGCCGCCGAACGCCTCCTGCACGCGCGCCGCGACCTCACCTGGGTCCACCGCGCCCACGACGAAGAGGCGCGCCGGACGGGGCCCGAAGTGGTGGTCGTGGAAGCGGACCGCGTCCTCCCGGCCGAAGCGTGACACCGAGGCCCGGGTCCCGGAGACGTCGTGCCCATAGGGGTGACCGGCCCAGGCGGTGCGCAGCAGCGCCCGGTCCGCGAGGAGCGAGGGATCGTCCACGTCGTTGGCGAACTGGCCGAGGCAGCGCTCCCGCTCGGTGCGGACCTCCTCCTCGGGAAAGCTGGGGACGCGCACCAGCTCGGCCAGCACGTCGAGCATCGCCGGGAGGTGCTCGGCCGGGGTGGTGAGGGCGA
Organism: uncultured delta proteobacterium; assembly: GCA_963776345.1. Lineage (GTDB taxonomy): Bacteria > Myxococcota > Myxococcia > Myxococcales > Myxococcaceae > RPRB01. Next base: position 108,936 of record CAVZMH010000016.1, read on the forward strand.
CCGCCAGCTGGTCCTCGCCGGCGAAGAGCCCGAGCGAGGCGCCCACGAACTCGATGGCCTCGTCCAGCGCGTGCGCGTCGCGGTGGGCGGTGCCCCGGCGGAGCAGGCGCATGGTGAAGTCGGCCAGGCCGTCCTTGCCGTGGGGGTCCGCCGCGGCGCCGGAGGACAGCACCAGGCGGACGGCGACCAGCGGGATGCGGCCGCGCTGGGCGACGGTGACCGAGAGGCCACCCGGGGTCTCGACGCGGTGAAGCCGGAGCCCGCGGGTCGCCCCCACCGCCCGGACGGTGCGCTGCTTGGCGGCGTTCACCTCTGACCGTCCTCGGGGACCAGGGTCACCACCGAGCGCTGCGTGGGGTCCAGCCAGCGGCGGGCGGCGGCCTGCACCTTCGCCGCGTCGATGCGCCCGTACGCCTCGGGCAGGGCGAGGCCGTGCCCCCAGCTGCCCAGGAAGAGCTCGTAGGTACCGAGCGCGTGGGCCCGGCCGGAGTTCGAGGTGAACTCCCGGAGCAGATGCGCGCGCAGGTTGTTCCGCGCCTTCTCCACCTCGCGGGCCTCCACCCCCTGCTCGGCCACCCTGGCCAGCTCGGCGTAGAGCGCCTCCTCGGCGGCGCGGACGTCGGCGTCGGGCTGCAGCTCGAGGTGGAAGGCGAAGATCCCGGGGTCCCTCCGCCAGCTCCAGTCCACGCCCACGTTGACCGCGAGCCGCTTGCCGTAGACCAGCGCGCGCTGGAGCCGGCTCCCCTCGCCCACCCCGAGGATGAACTGCAGCACGTCCAGGGAGAGGGTGTCGGGGTCGGTCACCGACGGGCCGCGGTAGGCCACGAGCAGCGACGGGGCACGCGAGGGGTGGCGGAGCTCGGCCCGGCGCTCGCCCCGCTGGGGCGGCTCGGCGTTCACCACGGAGGGGACCGCCGGGCCCTTGGGGATGTCGCCGTAGGCCTTCCGGATGCGCTTCAGCAGCGGCTCCGGCTCGAAGTCCCCGGACACCCAGAGGACGGCGTTCCCGGGCGCGTAGAAGGTGCGGAAGTAGGCCTCGCAGTCCTGCCGCCGGATGGCCTCGATGTCCCCCATGTAGCCGATGACCGGCCAGCGGTAGGGGTGCGACTGGTAGACCAGCGCGTGGAGCGTCTCGTCCATCAGCCCCGCGGGCTCGTTGTCCACCCGGAGCCGCCGCTCCTCCTTCACCACCTCGCGCTCGCTCCGGAGCGAGCGGTCGTCGATGGTGAGCGAGCGCATCCGGTCCGACTCGAGGTCCAGCACCGTGTCCAGCGCCTCGGCGGCGAAGTCCTCGTAGTACACGGTGACGTCGTGGGAGGTGTAGGCGTTGGAGCGCCCGCCGTTCGACTCCAGGACCTCGTCGAACTCCTTGGGACCGTACCTCTCCGCCCCGTTGAACATCATGTGCTCGAAGAGGTGGCTGATGCCGGTGATGCCGGGGCGCTCGTTGCGCGAGCCCACCTGGAAGAAGGTGTAGAGGCTCACCACCGGGGCATCGTGGTCGGGCACCATCCGGACCCGGAGGCCGTTGGAGAGCCGGGCTTCGTGGACGGGGAAGAGCTCAGTCTTTCGGCGGGGGCTCACGGGGAGGGCTCTGCATACCGCCCCCTCGCCGCCTTCGCACCGACTTCGCGTGCCTCGGGCGCATGGCGGCGAAGACGAAGCCGCACCAGACGCACTCCGCCCCACGGGGACCGGGGGGGAGCTCCAGGAGGCACCCGGGGCAGCGTTCGGCGGCGGAGGCGGGGCTGGCCTCCTGGGCCCCCCTGGACCCACGCCGGCGCGCAGGCCTCTGGCCCAGCTGCCGCTCGAGCGTGCGCAACCGGTCCTCGAGCTCGGCGATGCGGTGGAGCAGCGCGCTGTCCTCGACTCGACCGGCACGGGCGCGCGCGTTCACCACTCGCGCTACGCTGCCAGCGGGGGAGCCCTCCCGCAAGAATCCGGACTCCGAGGAATACCCCCGCCCACCCTGGACCCCCACCGCCCGATGCTTCGCCCCGACGCCCCTCCCCCCTCCGACCCCGAGCCACTGCACGGCGGCGTGCACACCCGGCCCTCCCAGCCCGAGGCGGTCCGGGCCCAGGAGGAGGCGCTGGGCGTGCTCTCCGACGGGGAGCTTGCCCGACTGCTCGACGGGGAGGCGCGGATGGCGGTGGAGCGCTCGCGCCAGGTGTTCGTGAACCGCAATCTCCGGATGGCGAACGTGGAGATGGTGGGGTTCGACATGGACTACACCCTGGCCATCTACCACCTGCGCCGGATCGAGCAGCTCTCGTTCGATCTGACGCTGTCTCGCCTGGTGACCGAGTTCGGCTACCCGGCGGAGCTGGGGCTGCTCCAGTACGACCACGGCTTCGTGATGCGCGGCCTGGTGGTGGACAAGTCGCACGGGAACCTCATCAAGATGGACCGGTTCGGGAGCGTGGGGCGCGCCTACCACGGGCTCTCGCCGCTCCCGGTCGAGGTGTGCCACCGGCTGTACCGCAACGAGCGCATCCGGCTCACCAGCGAGCGGTACGCGTGGATCGACACGCTGTTCTCGCTTCCGGAGGCGTGGCTGTACGCGGCGATCATCGATCTGCTGGAGCGGCAGGGCCGCTCCGTGGAGTACGGACGGCTGTACGACGACGTCCGCGAGGCCATCGACGCCGTCCACCGCGACGACTCGCTGAAGCGCGAGGTGCGCAAGGACATCGGCCGGTACATCTTCCGCGACCCGGAGCTGGGGCCCGCGCTGCACAAGCTGCGCTCGGGCGGGAAGAAGCTCTTCCTCCTCACCAACTCGCTCTGGGACTACACCGACGTGGTGATGTCGTTCCTGCTGGACGGGGTGGTGAGCGAGTACCCGTCGTGGCGGAACTACTTCGACGTGGTGATCACCGGCGCGGCCAAGCCGTCCTTCTTCACCGACGGCCGGCCGTTCCTCGAGGTCGACCCGAGCACCCGCGAGAACACGGTGATCGGCGAGGCGACCGCGCTCGAGCGGTGGAAGGTGTACCAGGGCGGAAACCTCCCGGCGCTGGAGCGGATGACCGGCATCGGCGGAGAGCGGGTGCTCTACGTGGGGGACCACATCTACGGCGACATCCTCCGCAGCCGGAAGGCGTCGCTCTGGCGGACGTGCATGGTGGTGCAGGAGCTGGAGGACGAGATCCGCTACACCGAGGGGCGCGGCGAGGAGATCGCCCGGCTCGGCGAGGTGGAGCTGCTCATCGCCCGGCTGGACGACGAGCTGAACGTGCGGAAGGGCGTGCTCAACGCGCTGGACCGCCGTCTGGACCGGAGCAGCGACGGCGACGACCGCCGGACGGAGCTGGAGGAGGAGCGCCGGCGTGCCAAGTCCGAGCTGGAGCGGCTCCGGCGGGCGCTGCGGACCAGCGCCGGCATCGCCGACGTGCTGGAGCGCGACGTGGAGCTGGGCTTCAACCCCTTCTGGGGCCTGATGTTCAAGGAGGGGAACGAGAACAGCCGCTTCGGGAGCCAGGTGGAGCAGTACGCCTGCCTCTACACGTCGCGGGTCAGCAACTTCCTCTACGTCTCGCCGATGCAGTACCTCCGGGCGCAGCGGGACCGGATGCCGCACGAGTGGGCGGGTGCCCCGACGGGCCGGCTCTCGCCGCTGGGGAGCGAGGGGCCGCCGAAGGGCGCGCGGCGGGGCTGAGCACCGGGACCCGGCAGCACCGGGCCCGGCGCGACTTCCCGGGCCGGCGGGCCACCCTCGCCGCGGACCTGGAGGCACACCGCGCCCAGACGACGGGGGCGCTCCGGGACGCCCACTCGTGCCGGAGCCCGAGCGCCCGCAGCGCCGGCGTGTAGCGCGCCGACTTGACCAGCACGACACGGCGGGCGACGCGCCGCGCCTCGGCCAGGACCTCGGGCGTGAGCGGGGACGGATCGGCGAGGCGCCGCAGCATCTCGAAGCCGGGCTGCGCGGACAGCGCACGGCCGAACATCGGGTCGAAGAGGACGACGTCCACGCTCCCGGCCGGCATCTCTCGAAGCAAGGCCCCTGAGTCGGCGTGGCGGACCTCGATTCGAGCGCTCGACTTCGGCGCCTCTCGCCGTAGCGTGGCGTCGGCAAGCACCGCCAGTGGAAGGCTCGACTCGACGCCGAGGACGGAGCCGCCAGGCCCGACCAGCCGCGCCGCCACCCGCGCGTCCTGGGCGAAGCCGAGTGTCGCGTCCAGCACCCGCTCTCCCGGCGCCAGCTCGCCGACGCGCTGCAGGGGGTCCTCCGTCCGGCCCTTGGCGATCTCCTTGAGCCGCAGCGCAGCCAGCCCGGCTCCGCCCCGCACGTGCGCGAGCCGATCCCACAGCGACACCGCGTCCTCGCCGAACACGACCAGAACCCGCGCCTGATCGAGCAGCCCGCGGAGTGGCGCCTTCGGGCTCCGGAGAAGGAACGGCAAGCCCCAGCGCGTGGCGCAGGCCTCGGCCTCGGCACGGAGCGTGGCGTCCGTCGACCCGCTCAGGGCCACGGCCAGGGGATGCAGGGGCTCCATCGACCTCCGCGGACTTACGCCGACCGGCGGGCCGACTCCATCTGCTGCGGCAGCACCGAGCGGTTCCGTCCGTTCCGCTTCGCGAAGTAGAGGCACTGATCGGCGAGGTCGATCAGCTCCTGCTTGCCGGTTCCGTTGGCCGGCGCCGCCGCGATGCCCATGGAGAGGGTGATCTGCAGCGGACCGAGCTCGGTCTGGAAGACCTTGGCCTGGACCGCCTCGCGGATCCGCTCGGCGATGACCAGGGCGCCCTTCCCGTCCGTCTCCGGCATGATGACCGCGAACTCCTCGCCGCCGTACCGGGCGACCAGGTCCGTGTCGCGCGCCTTCTCCCGGAGGATCTGCGCCACGCCCTTGAGCACCACGTCACCGACCGGGTGCCCGTGGGTGTCGTTCACCGCCTTGAAGTGGTCCACGTCGGTGAGGAGCACCGCGCACGCACGGCCATACCGGCGGGCCTGGGCCAGCGCCTCGTCGGCCCTCGCCTGGAACGCCCGGTGGTTCAGCAGACCGGTGAGACCATCGGTCGTCGCCAGCCGCTCGGTCTGGTCGAAGAGCTGGGCCCGGAGCACCGCCTGCCCGGCCTGGAGCGCGATGACCTCGAGCATCCGCAGCGCGTCCTCGTCCAGCGAGGCTCGCCGCCTGGCGCCCGCCACCAGCGTGCCCAGGATGCGGTCCCCGGCCCCGAGCGGGAGGATCTTCAGCGCGCCGAGGCCGCGCAGCCGGGTGTCGTCGTCGAACACCACCTGCCGGTCCATCGCCCGGAGCTCACGGCCCGGCAGCGGCGTCCCGTAGCGGACCACGTTGGCCACCAGCCCGTTGTTGTCGGGGAAGACGCGCCCCTCGAGCGTCTTGCCCGCCGGGCTCGCGCCGCTGATGCGGGCCACCCGGTGCTCGCGCTTGCCCTCGTGCTCGGCCACCAGGGTGATGGCCGCGAAGTCCAGGCCGGCGAGCTGCCGCGCGCCGTCGAGCACCGCTCCGAACACCGCGTCGAGGTTCGCCGCGCGGTTGAGGTCCTCGATGGCCTTGAAGAACCGGCCCTTCTCGTCCCGGGCACGGCGGATCTCCACCAGCACCCGCTCGACCTCGATGGCCCGGAGCACCTCGCCGGCGAGCGTCCGGAGCAGCGCCTCGTCCCGGTCCTCGAACGGCTCGGGCTCCATCCGGTCCGCGAGCAGCACCCCGCGGAGCTGTCCGCCGGGCTCCGCCAGCGGCACGGCACAGACGCTCCGGGGGGCCGGGCCACCCTCGTACCAGGTGACGCCGCGCAGGCCAGAGGGCGAGACCATCCGGACCGGCACCGACCGCTTCAGCACCCCCGCGAGGATGCCCTCGCCGGCGTGCACCGCGCCGCGCTGCACGCGCTCGGAGGCGCTCCGGCAGTCGTGGAGGACGAGCGTGCGGTCGTCCGGGGCGAGGAGGAACGCCGCGCAGGTGTGCGTCCGGAGCGCGAGCTCGCCGATCTCCAGGACCGAGCCGACCGCGCCCTCCACCTGCTTCACCGCGGCCAGCATCCACTGGCTCCCGGCGTCGGCGCGGGCTCGGAGCTCCCGGCGCTGGCCAGCCGGTAGGTGCGCGCCCGCTCCTCGACCTCGCGGATGCGGGCCTTCACCGCCTCCTGCTCGGCGTGGCGGGCCAGCGCCAGCCGGGCGTTGAGGACGAGGCGGTAGATGACCGCGAACAGCACCAGGAACGCGGCGTGGGCGACGAAGGGAATCCACCCCGCGCGGAGCGTGAGCAGCGCCTCGAACCCGAGCGCGAGGCCGAGCAGCAGCCCCGCCGGAAGAGCATCGAAGAAGCCCACCAGCCCGGCCATGACCACGTAGACCAGCGGATGCACGCCGGGGCCGGCGAGGGCCACCACCATGTAGGCCGCGGCGACCAGCGGCCCCCCGAGCTCGAGGTCGTCCCGGACGCGGGGGCGGGCGCTCGCGGGGATGCGCATCGCGCGGCGCACGCCGGCGACGCAGAGCCCGGCCACCAGACCGGCCGCGGCGGCCACCTCGTCCCAGCGCGGATCCGCCACCCCCCGCAGCCGCCCCAGCCCGAGGAGCCAAGCCACGGCCAGGACCGAGGCCGGGCCGATGGAGCGGAGGAGCCAGCGCGCGGCGCGCGGCATCCGTGCGGAGCGCGGGCTCATTCGAGGTGGATGACGATCTCGCCGGGCTTCACGAAGCCCAGCTCCTCACGGGCGGCGCGCTCGATGGCCGCGGGGTCGCTGCGGAGCGCCTCGACCTCCCGGCCGAGGCGCAGGTTCTCCTCCCGGAGCTGGGCGTTTCGCTGGGCCAGCGACTCGGCCTGGGCCCGCAGCCGGGCGTGCCGGCGGAAGCCCCGCGGCTCCAGCGCGCTGACCAGGGCGAGGACCAGGGACACCGCCGCCGCCAGCCGCCAGCCGTACCGCCGCATCCAGTCCATCGCTGGAACAGGACGGTAGCAGTGGGCCGAACCCCCGCAAGAAAGCCGCCATGAGGGTCGGGAGCCCCGCAGGGCGCGTTGCGAAGGGTGGCTACTCGAACAGGAACACGTTCGGGCGGGGGAAGCCCTGGGCGTCCTCCCCGCCGAAGAGCAGCACCCTGCCGTTTCCCAGCAAGGTCGCGGTGGCGTTGCGCCGGGCCGGGTCCAGGCGGGGCCCGGGAACCCATCCCCCGGTGGCCGGATCGAACAGCTCCGTCTCGGGCACGGCCACGTCGAACTGGTCCCCGCTCGGGAAGCCGCCCACCGCCAGCACCCTGCCATCGGTGAGCAGGACCGCCGAGTGATCGCCGCGCGCGACCTGGAAGGCTCCGAGTGGCGGAGAACTTCCCAGTCGTCGGGTCGAAGACCTCCGAGGCCGCCAGGGTGCCGTCTCCGTCGGTGGGATCGGCGCCTCCGAAGCCGCCGCTGATCAGCACCCGGCCGTCGTGAAGGAGCGTCGCCCGGTGCAGACTCCGCCGCAGCGTGAGCTGGCCGGTGACCTGGAACTTCCCCGTGCTCGGGTCATAGGTCTCGGCGGCTGCGCTGTACTCCTCGCCGGTGCTGGTGCAGCACACGATTCCCCCGGCGATGAGCACCCGCCCGTCGGCGAGCAGGGTCGCGGTGTGACCGCGCCTGCCCACCACCATGTCCTCGCCCTGGGTCCACTCTCCGGTGGCCGGATCGTAGGTCTCGCTGGACGGAGACCCTGGCACCCCACCGCCGGTCATCAGCACCCGCCCATCGGCGAGCAACGTGGCCGCCGCATCGCCGGAGCGCAGGGTCTTGAGATCTCCGACCCGCTTGAACTGCCCCGTGGCAGGGTCGAAGCGCTGGCTCAGCCTGCCGGGGTGGATTCCGAGGCCAACGCCACTGTTGATCCCGCCTCCCACCAGGAGGAACGCGCCTCCGTGCAGCGGCACGGGGACGGTGAATTCCCGGTCCCGCGCGCTGAGCGCGAGCCCCGGGCCCGCGGTGAGCTCCTCGGTGGTCACGTCGAAGCGCTGGGTGGTGTCCAGGTCCGGCGTGTTGATCGCCTCCGAGGTATTCCCGCCCATGAGCAGCGCGCTTCCGTCGGGGAGGACCATCGCCACGTGCGCTTGCCGCGCCACCGGAGAGTCGGGAAGCGGCCGGATCCGATCGCGGTAGTGCACGGCCACGGTCAGCTGCGACACGGCTTCCTGACCGGCCCGCCGCACCTTCAAGACGAACGTCGTGCTCCGCGACAGCACCCCCGTCTGTACGGGCTGTCCGCTCTGAACCGGGCCGAGGCCCTCGATCTCCGCACTCGCTCCGCTGAAGACGGCCACCAGCTGTGCCCGTTCGCCGACCGGGGTGGAGGCGCGGATCGGCGCGGAAGTCCTGGATCGACGGTGGGCCGTCCGGCCCGGGTCCGGACGAGGTGCCGCAAGCGGCGGCGACGAGGAGAACGAGCAGGCCCAGGCAGAAGAGTCGGTCGGACCTGCGCGGGTCGGTGAGGTTCATCGAATCTCAGTGGGACTGTACCAGAGACACACCGCTGGCAGCGCGTTGCGCGACTCGAGCGCCCTCCGCGCAACGCGCGTCGTCCCTCTCAGCGCGGCGGCGTCTTCCGGAGCGCCTCGTCGATGAGCGGCTCGAGCGTCCCCTGCTCCGCCACCCCGGCGTAGACGGACAGCACCTTCCCGTCGCGGCCGATGATCAGCGTCGTGGGCAAGAGCCCGACCTTCCCGAACGCGGTCTGTCCGCTCCGGAGCGGGTCGTCGGCGACGAGCACCGGGAACCGCAGCCCGAGCTGGTCGGCGAACGGCCTCAGGACCTGCGGCCCCTCCAGGTCCATGCCGACGGCGATCACCACCAGCCCGCGGCCCTGCTCGTGATCGTAGATTTCCTGGAGGCGGGGCGCGGTGGCGATGCAGGGGAAGCACCAGGTGGCCAGGAACTGCACCACCACCACCTTGCCCCCGAGCTGGCTCCCGTCGAGCCACCCGCCGCCGAGCACCGGGAGTCGCTGCAGCTCCGCCAGGTACGGCGAGGCATCCACGTGGGGCGGAGGATTGGCGGACTGCCCCGCGCACCCGGCGAGCACCAGCCCGAAGGCGAGGACGGCGCCAGCCGCGCGGCACCGGCTCAGGCCCGTGGCGAATCTCCCCCGCTGATGGCCCGCTGGCAGGAGTCGCAGAACCCGTAGAGCTCCATCTTGTGCGAGTTGACCTGGAACCCGTGCTGGCGCGCGACCTTGTCCTGGAGCGCCTCGATGCGGTCGTTCTCGAACTCGACGATGGTCCCGCACCGGGTGCAGATGAGGTGGTCGTGGTGGTGGCGGCCCACCGCGGGCTCGTAGCGGGTCTGCCCGTCGCCGAAGTTCCGGGCATGGGCCAGGCCGCAGTCGTGCAGGAGCTTCATCGTCCGGTACACCGTGGCCACGGAGACCCGCGCGTCGTGCTCGCGCACCTTGGCCCAGAGCTCCTCCACCGACAGGTGCCCACCGAGGGCGAAGAACGTGTCGATGATCAGGCTCCGCTGACGGGTGCTCTTGAGCCCGTGCTCGGCCATGTAGCGGCTGAGGACCTCCGATTTGTCGGGATGGTTCACGGGTAGCGCCGTCTCCACGCATCCACCGCCCCCGGGGCGTCCGGCGACCCGAGGTCCACCCCCGTCAGCCGGACGAGGGACGCGTGCGCCTGGGCGCGCACGGTGGGGTCCGGGTCGGACAGGGCCTGGACCAGAGCGGGAACATACCCCCGTCCCTCGGGGCGGTAGCGCGCCACCTCGGCGGCGAGCGCCCGCAGCCGCGGGTCCGGATCCGCCAGCGCCTGTCCCAGCGCGGTTGCGGCAGGGACGTACGGGGCTCGCGACGACGGGAGCAGCAGGAGCAGCACCACCACCGCCAGGCCCACCTGGAAAAACGCCTTGCTGGCCGGGTACTTGCGGGCGCTGGCCAGCCCGAACCGGTAGACCGCGAAGCAGCCCACGAAGACCGCGAAGACGAAGGGCGTGACCCGCTCGAGCGGAATGGGCAGCCGGCCCGGGAAGCTGCGGCCGAAGAAGGCCAGGCCGGCGGAGGCGAGCAGCAGGACGTACAGCGTCACCCCGAGCCCGGGGCCCAGGCGGAGCCCACCCACGGAAGGGGCAGGGACTTGCGAACCGGCCCCGCTGCTTAGATTGTGTTCCGGAGTCATCGAAACCGACCGTGGCGGCCGCCCCGGGATGCTACTGGTTCCATCCGACCCCTTCATGGCGTCCTGGGAACGCAAACGCCAGCCTGACGACGTGCCCACCCCCGTGGCCGTTGCCGTCTCCGACTTCTGTCGGCGCGCCGGAGCACCGGCGTCTCCGCGCGCCGTGCGCGAGGCCCTGTCCGTGCTGGCGGAGTCGGACGACTTCCGGGTCCGCGCGGTGACGGACGCCGAGCCGCCCGTTCGCCCGCTCGGCCCCTTCGCGGTGGTGGACCTGGCGCGCGGCACCGCGGCGGACACCGCCGGGCTCCGGGAGCGTTCGGGGTACTACGCGCTGGTCGAGGAGCTCCTCGCGCTGAAGGACACCCGGGTGTCCGCGGCCGTCAACGGCGAGTCGGGTCTGGTCGGAGCGCCGGTTCCGCCCGCCGCCTCGGCACTGGCTGCACTGGATGCCCGCGCTGCCGAGCCCGCACCGCCGTCCGCCCCGGACCGGGCGGCGGACGCGCGTGCCTCGCCCGTGACGCGCACGGCTCACGGGGAGGCCGGCCCGCCCCCCTCCGTGGCCGAGCGCATCGCCCCGCGACGCCGGGCGGCCCAGGCCCCGGCCCCGCCCCGCGGACGCTTCACCCAGGTGGAGACCCAGCGCGCGCCGCTCGAGTCGCTGGAGGGGCCCGGGGGACGCGGCACGCTGGCGAATCTCCTGGCCCAGCACGGGCACCGCCCCGCGCTGCTCCGCGCGCTCGCCCAGGGCTACGTCGGACGTCGCGGAACGGATCCGTCCGCATCCGAGCTCGACGCGATCCTCACCCAGCAGGGCCTGCTGGAGTCGGTGGAGGCCAGCGAGCGGGAGCTCGTCCTCTCGGCGCTCTCGGAGCAGCGGGGCGCGCTCGGCCGGGTGGCGTGGGCGCTCGACCTCCGCGGTCCGGAGCTCACGTCGCTCATCGCGACCCTCGGGCTCGGCCTCGAGGTGGACCGGGTCCGCGAGCGCTTCCGCCGCGAGGCGCTGGCGCCCGGGAGCTGGACGGTCCGGCTCGACCTGTTCGGGCGGCGCAAGTACCTCGAGGACCTCGGCGTGGAGCGCGACTTCGAGGACCGCCTCCGCGGCGACCTCACCCGCGAGCTCCACGCGCTCGGCGCCGACGGCCAAGACGCCCCGGCCGCGCTGGCGCGACGCCTCGCGGTCTCGCCCACCCTCGTCACCCGCGCGCTCGAACGGCTCGGACTCCTTCCCGGGGCCAACGCCTCGACCACCCTCCCCTAGACACCCGCCATGCCGATCTACGAATACGAATGCAGCCAGTGCCACCAGACCTCGGACGCTCTGCAGAAGGTGAACGACCCCGCTCCGGAGGCCTGCCCGCACTGCGGCGCCCAGCACACCCTCTCCCGCCTGGTCAGCCGGACCAGCTTCGTGCTGAAGGGCGGCGGGTGGCACGCGGACCTCTACTCGTCGAGCAAGGCCAAGCCGTCCGAGGGCGGCGAGTCGAAGCCCGCGGCCAAGTCCGAGAGCTCCACGGCCGCCCCGTCCTCGACCCCCGCGTCGACCAGCGGCGGAAGCTCGGGCTCGGGCTCCTCGGGCTCCTCGGGCAGCGGACCGGTGAACTCCGCCCCGAAGGTCGCCGCCGTCAAGGCGTGAGCCGGCGCCGCCCCGCCGCCGTTCTCGGCCTCCTGCTCGCCGCCGTGGTGACCGGCTGCACCGGGCGCACCACGATGGGGATGGCCAGCCGCGAGGCGGTGCTGCGGGAGGTTCGCTCCGGTCCGCCGCGCTGGCTCGCGATCTCCTGCGTCCGGGTGCACCTGGACGCGAGCCCGGGCGTCACCTTCCTCCTCGGCGGGCCGCTCGAGGAGCAGGAGCCCCGCTGGCCGGGTCGGAGCGAGGGAGTCCTCCCCGCGGGCACGCCGGTGGAGCTGCTCGACGTCTCCTTTCCGGGGGCGGAGGCGCGCGCGATTCGCCCCGAGGGGACGCCACGGGACCAGGTCTGGGTCCACCTCGGCCTGCCCGGCGGCTCCACCGCCATCCTCCCGCTCCCCGACCAGGCCCGCTCCGAGCAGGAGTTCTGGGGCGTGTTCGGGCAGTGGGTGACGCGGCTGGACCCGGCGCTCCAGACGGCAGGCTGGAACGACGCGGTCATCGAGGCCGTCCGCAGCCGGCACACCGTCACCGAGATGCCGGAGGCGGCGGTGGTCGCTGCCTGGGGCCCGCCGAGCCGGAAGGAGCAGCGGTTCGAGGCGGGGGCGCGCCGCGAGACCTGGACCTGGCCCGGAGGGTCGCGCCGGGCGGAGCTGCTCGATGGACAGCTCGTCGAGTCGCGCGCGCCGGACGCTAGCGGAACCGTCCCCTGAAGCCGCCCTTCTTCTTCCGGCTCCGCTCCTGCTCGCGGGCCTCTCCGGGCCGGCCGAGCCGGGGCAGCTCGCCCACCATCACCGGCCAGTAGGCCTTCCCGCGGAGCGCCGCGAGGAGGTCTTCCTGGCTGGTGAGCCGGTCCCGGAAGAAGGTGGCGCCGCGGCCCACCTCGTCCAGCGTCAGCCTGGCGTCGCTCCCACCCACGCAGGGGAGCCCGAGCTTCTCCGCCGCCTCGACCGCGAGGTCGTTCGCCGGCTGGCTCACCCGGGCGTTGTAGCCCTCGATGGCCGACAGCCCGCCGATGCTCAGCACCTGGTCCAGTGCCGGGGCGGGGACGTCCCGGTCGTAGGGCCGCGCGGCCACCACCAGCGCCCCGAGAGAGAGCACCTTGGGGATGCACTCCGCGGCGCTCCAGGGCTTCTCCCGGTTGCTGCCCCAGAGCTGCACCGGCTCGGGCGCCTCCTCGGGACGGGGGAAGAAGCAGAGAAACTGCCCCCGGTCGGTGACCAGCTCCAGCCCCACGAAGATGCAGAGCGGGGTCTTCGGCCGGAGGTCGAGCAGCTCGTCGCAGCCGTCCTGGGTGTTGGTCTCGGTGAACGCCACCCCCTCGAGGCCGAGCGAGGCGGCCCGCTCGAGCACGGCGCGGGGGTCGAGGTCGCATCCCTTGGTGAGGTGCGAGTGGACGTGGAGGTCGATCAGCATGGTCGCAGGAGGGCCGCGGCTAGCACGGACGGCATCGTGCGGTCGAGCCGTCCGGGGTCGCGTCGCCGGACCCGAGGGCGATCGGGCGCGGTGCTCCCCTGGCGCCGCCGTCCTTTGACACCCATTCTGCCTGCATGCCATACAGCCAGGCGGGCGGCGGTCCCGGAGAGGGGTTCGGCGCATGTTCACGGGCGTGAAGGTGTTCTCCGCCACGAAGGCGCGGGAGCGCGAGGAGCTGGGCGAGAACGTCACCCGCTGGCTCAAGAGCAACGCCGACCTCGAGGTCGTGGATCGGGTCGTCTGCCAGTCGAGCGACAACGAGTTCCACTGCTTCTCGCTGGTGCTCTTCTACCGCGAGGCGAAGCCCCGGCCCCAGGAGCCCTGAGGGCTCACGGCACAGATCGAAGAAGTAGGACCACTTCACCTGGAACGTGTCCACCGTCGGGCCGGGTCCAAGCCGCAGCGGAGTGAGCCCGGAGGTGGGAGTCTGCTCCGGCTGGAGCCCGAGCGTGCTCTGGCTCCGGACGTAGACCAGGTAGAACACCGAGCCGAGCCGGTACTCCCAGCGGAAGACGACGTTGATGTTCAGCGCCGCCTCGTGGAAGTCCGGGTTGCTGACCCCCGGGGGTAGCCCGGACAGCGGGGTCAGTGAGTTCATCGAGATCTGCTCTCCGGTGCGGGCGTTCGCCCAGAAGTACGCCGGGTGATGTCCGCCCGCAGAGAAGAGCTGGGCGTAGACCTGGAGCGTCAGCCGGGGCGTGAAGATGAACGACTGCCGGAGGGTCAGCGAGAGGTTCTCGACGTCCCGCTGGCCGAAGAGAAAGGTGTTGCGCTCGGGGGAGTCCACGCCGGCAGCGCTGCAGTAGCCCTGCCAGCACTGGATGTAGCGCGCCCCGAGCGGGATGGCGTCGTACTTGCCCGTGAGCTGCGTCTCCCACCAGGTCCAGGGGCGGATGAGCAGGGTGAGATCCCCTCCCCCGCCGAGCTGAGCCGGCACCGGGCCCTGGGCGAAGCCGTCGAGCAGATACACCTCGCCGCTCAGCACCACCTTGCGCTTCGGATCGGTGTTCCCGAAGAGGTACGCGCCGACCGAGCCCCGGCGCTCGAAGGGGACCCCGTACCCGCGCACCTCGCGCACGTCGTACCGGGGGAGCTCCCAGCTCAGGTCGAGGCCGATGCTCTGGAACCCCGCGAGGGTGACCAACCCCTCCACCCCGGTGCGCCGGGCACGCGTCGTCCAGGCGCCGTCCGCAGTCCACGCGCCCTGGAGCCAGGCGCTGAGCTGCAGTTCGTGCAGCGCCCCGATGTCCCGGCTCCGGTAGTACTTGAGGTCGAGCTCCGCACCCTGCTCGTTCTGGGTCGCCAGGAAGCCCACCGCGTTCAGGTCGAGCCGGGGCGAGGCGTACCGGTAGGCCACGTTCCAGCGGAAGCCCTCGCCGCCGTACTTCCCGGCGAAGAGGTAGCCGCCGGCGCCGAGGTCTCCGGGGTGCATCACCGTGCCGTCGTACTGCACGTCGTTCGCGGGCCCCCCGATGCGCCGGCTCGCGTTGACCGCGGCGATGGCCAGCCACTCGCCGTCCGACGAGCGAAGGTTCATGTCCAGGCCGGCGGTCGTCCCGCCGTACGCCTGGCAGTCGTTCACCCCGGTCTGTGGATCGAACAGGATCGGGTCCGCCGAGTTCACCCGGATCGCCGTGGGGAGCGCGGCCTGGAGCTCCTTCTGGTGCTCGATCTGGGCCTGGGTGCACCGCGGACCGAGCGGGTTGGCCGAGGTGACAGTCGCCCCGACGGTCGAGGCGGAGAGCACCGATTGCCGGAGCACCGCGGCCAGGTAGTTCCGCGGGACGGGCGGCGCGGCCGGGAGCTCGCCGGCGAGGCCAAGATGGAACGGCCGCTGCACGGCGTAGAGCGCGTGGCGATCGGGGCTTTGCTCGACCTGGTGCACCCAAGCGTCGTCGGCGGCCGGCGACTCGAGGTAGGCGACGTCGGCCTTGCCGGGGTCCGCGACGCCGGTGACCACCGCGTCCAGGATCCCGAGGTCGAGGCCCTTCCACCCGGTGCCGGTCAATTTGGCCGCGGCGAGGATGGGCGCGTCCAGGCCGATCCGCCGGCTGTAGAAGAGCCGCTGCGGGGCGCCGTACTCGTCGCCCACCGGCTGGAAGAGGTCCAGCCCCTCGGTGAAGAAGGGGCGCTTCTCCGGGAAGAAGAGCTCCTGGTTGCTGACATTGAGCACCACCTGGTCGGCCTCGACCTGTCCGAAGTCCGGATTGAGCGCGGCGACGAGCGTCAGGTCGGAGGCGAGCGCGGCCCGCAGGTCAAGCCCCACGTCCGCCGACGGGTAGCTCAGCCGGGGCTGGGGCGTCGCGGGGTCGGTGTACTGCGGCCGGAAGGTCAGCCGGGTGGTGGCGTAGGGCGTGAGCTGGAACGCGCGCCGCGGCACGACTCCCTCCAGCCCGGCGAGCGTCCCGAAGCGCGAGACGAGCCCGTTGGCGCTGCGCGGGATGAGCTGCGAGTCGAGGACCTGGTGGGTCCGGTACACGGTGCGCCGGACGAGGAAGCCCCACTCCTGCGTGGGCGCGCGGGGGAAGCGCAGGAGCTCCAGCGGAATGGCGAGCTCGACGCTCCAGCCGTCCGGGAGCTCCGCCACCGCGGCGTCCCACACCCCGTCCCAGGTGTCGCTCAGGTTGACGTCGCCGTAGAGCAGCCCGTCGCGGAGCACCCCCGCGGCGTTGACCGCGAAGTAGGCCCCGCTGCGCCGGTCGTGGGTGGAGTCGATCGACACCTCCACCATGTCGCCGGTCAGGAGCGAGTCGCGACGCGCGAGCTGATGGACAATCTCGGAGGGATTTGGATCGTGGCACACCACCGACACGTAGAGCGTCCGGTCGTCGTACAGGACCCGCACCTCGGTGCGGAACTCCTCCGCGGCCGCGGCGCCCTCCCGCGGAAAGGACTCCAGGAACTCGGCGTAGACGGGCGCCCGCTTCCAGGCGAGCTCGTCCACCTTCCCGTCCAGATGCGGGGGGACGGGCGTGCGGGCGGCGCGGATGGGCCCCTGGGCGGCCCGCGCGGGGGTCAGCGAGGCGAGCGCGAGCCAGAGGAAGATCGCGGTTCGGAGTCGCATCGCTCGGCCTGGAGACTATCCGCTGCCGGCCGGAATCCAGCGAAGGAGATCGCGCGTGCGCCCCGCGCGATCTCGCGCCTAGGCTCTGCGCGCGCCCATGCTCCGCCCCCTCCTCCCCTCCTCCCTCCTGCTGCTCGCGGCGTGCGCCGACAGCCCCGCGCCGCGGCCGTCCTCACCGGCCGCTCACGCCGCCCCGGTCGAGGCCAGCGCCCGCGCTCCCGCCTCGGCGACCTCGCCCGACGGTCCGATGGTCCCGACTCCCGGGGGCGGAGCCGCGCCCGCCCCACCGGTCTCGACGGCGCTGGTGGACGTGCTGGTTCGCCTCCACGGCGAGGGCGCCCGGGCACGGGCCGAGCGCGGTGTCCGCCAACTCCTGGCCTTCTGGCGGCCCGAGGACGGTGGCCGGCAGGCCGTCGAGCAGTTCGTCACCTCGGCGTTCATCGCCGACCCTTCGCTTCTCGACCGGACGCGGACCCGGCTGGCCGAGGCCTTCGAGGCGGCGGACGGCCATCTCCTGGAGATCGGCCGGACCTGGCGCGCCGGCGCGGAGCTGGAGCGGGGCCCCGAGCTGCCCATCGACGCGCTGCTCGCCGCAACGGACCTCGGCGCGCACCTCCAGGACGACAGCTTCTCCTCCCGCATTGCCTTCACCGTGCTCCTGAACTGGCCCCTGGACACGCTGGAGGAGATGACCTCCCAGGGCCCCGGCTGGTCCCGGACGCGCTGGGCCGAGGCACGGCTCGCGGGCCGGTTCTCCACCCGCCCGTCGGGAGCGGCGCTGGCGGCCCGGGCGGAGGCCTCCGCTGCCGCCGAGGCGTACATCGCCGGCTACAACCTCTGGGCGCATCACCTGGTCGGAGGCGACGGGCAGCGGCCGTTCCCGAAGGGGAAGCGCCTGCTGAGCCACTGGAACCTGCGCGATCAGATCAAGGCCGACTACGCCGAGGGTCCGGCCGGGCTCGTCCGCCAGCGGCTCATGACCGCGGCGATCGAGCGCATCGTGGCCCAGGAGATTCCCCGGGCGGTCATCGACGATCCGCGCCTGGACTGGGACCCGGTGCGCAACGTGGTCACCGCGTCGCCCGAGGGCGAGGTCGAGCCGCGGCCGGCCGCGCAGACCGGTCAGGGGGTGGCCCCGCTCGCGATCAGCTCCGAGAGGGAGCCGGACACCCGCTACGCCCTGCTCCTCCGGAACTTCCAGGCCGCTCGCCGGACCGACCGCGACTCACCGTTCGCCCCCACCGAGATGGACCGGCGCTTCCGGCTCGACCACGAGATTCCCGAGGCGCGGTTCCGCGCGCTGCTCGAGTCCATCGTCACCTCGCCGCTGGTGCCGCGCGTCGCCGAGCTGATCCGCCAGCGGCTGGGCCGGCCGCTCGAGCCGCACGACCTCTGGTACGGCGGCTTCCTCGCCCGGGCCCGCTACCCGGAGGCCAAGCTCGACGCGCTCACCCGGAAGCGCTACCCCACCGCCGAGGCGTACGCGAAGGACATGCCGCGCCTGCTGCAGGGACTCGGCTTCACCCCGGCGAAGGCGAAGTGGCTCGCCGGGCGCATCGTGGTGGACCCCGCCCGCGGCTCCGGCCACGCGCTCCAGGCCGCCCGCCGCGGCGACCTCCCCCACCTGCGCACCCGCGTCGGGCCCACGGGCATGGACTACAAGGGCTACAACATCGCGGTCCACGAGATGGGCCACACGGTGGAGCAGGTCTTCTCGCTCTACGAGGTGGACAGCACGCTGCTCGCCGGCGTTCCCGGCAACGCCTTCACCGAGGCGCTGGCGTTCACCTTCCAGGCCCGCGACCTCGAGCTGCTCGGCCTCGGCAAGCCGAGCGCCCGCGACGAGCGGCTCCGCACGCTCGCCGACTTCTGGGCCACCTGGGAGATCGCCGGCGTGGCGCTGCTGGACATGGGCATCTGGCACTGGATGTACGAGCACCCCGACGCGACGCCCGCCCAGCTCCGGGAGGCCGCGTTGGGCATCGCCCGGGACCTGTGGAACCGGCACTACGCGCCGGTGCTGGGCGGAAAGGACTCGGCCCTGCTCGGCATCTACTCGCACCTCATCGCGCCGTCGTTCCTGTACCTGCCGGCCTACCCGCTGGGGCACCTCATCGCCTTCCAGCTCGAGGAGAAGCTCCGGGGCCCGAGGGCGGGCGCGGAGTTCGAGCGGGTGGCCTCGTTCGGCCGGGTGACCCCGGACTTCTGGATGGTCCACGCCACCGGCGCCCCGGTCTCCGCCGAGCCCCTGCTCCGCGCGGCCCAGGCGGCGCTCCGGGCCGAGACCGCCGGCGACGGACGCTGAGCGACCGTGCCGTCCTCTGGCCGCATGACCTCCGACGATCCCCTGTGGTTCAAGTCGGCCATCATCTACGAGGTACACGTCCGCGCCTTCTTCGACTCCACCGGGGACGGCAAGGGCGACCTCCAGGGGCTCATCGCCAAGCTCCCCTACCTCCAGGACCTGGGCATCAACTGCCTCTGGCTGCTGCCGATGTACCCGAGCCCGCTCCGGGACGACGGCTACGACATCGCCGACTTCTACGCCATCCACCCGGACTACGGGACGCTGGAGGACTTCCAGCATCTGGTGGACGCGGCGCACGCCCGCGGCATCCGCGTCCTCACCGAGCTGGTGATGAACCACACCAGCGACCAGCACCCCTGGTTCCAGGAGGCGCGGTCGAGCCCCGACAGCCCGAGGCGCCACTGGTACGTGTGGAGCGACACCGACCAGAAGTACCAGGGCGCCCGGGTCATCTTCACCGACACCGAGCGCTCCAACTGGACCTGGGACCCGGTGGCCAAGCAGTACTTCTGGCACCGCTTCTTCAGCCACCAGCCCGACCTCAACTACGACAACCCCGAGGTCCAGGAGGAGATGCTGAACGTCATGCGCTTCTGGCTGCGCATGGGCGTGGACGGCTTCCGCTGCGACGCCGTGCCGTACCTCTTCGAGCGCGAGGGCACCAACTGCGAGAACCTCCCCGAGACCCACGCCTTCTTGAAGAAGCTGCGGGCCACCATCGACCGCGAGTTTCAGGGTCGGGTGCTGCTGGCCGAGGCCAACCAGTGGCCGTCGGACGTGCGCGTCTACTTCGGCGACGGCGACGAGTTCCACATGGGGTTCCACTTCCCGGTGATGCCCCGCATCTTCATGTCGGTGCGGCGCGAGGAGCGGACGCCGATCGTGGAGATCATGCAGCAGACGCCGGACATCCCCGAGACGTGCCAGTGGGCCATCTTCCTGCGCAACCACGACGAGCTGACGCTGGAGATGGTGACCGACGAGGACCGGGACTACATGTACCGGGAGTACGCCAAGGACCCGCGGATGAAGCTGAACCTCGGCATCCGCCGGCGTCTCGCCCCGCTGATGGACAGCGGGCGGCGGCGGCTCGAACTGCTCCACTCGCTCCTCTTCAGCCTGCCCGGCACGCCGGTCATGTACTACGGCGATGAGATCGGCATGGGCGACAACATCTTCCTCGGCGACCGGAACGGGGTGCGGACGCCCATGCAGTGGACCCCTGACCGCAACGCCGGCTTCAGCCGCGCCGACTACGCCCGGCTCTACGCCCCGGTCATCGCCGACACGGTGTACGGCTACCAGGCGCTCAACGTGGAGGCGCAGGAGGCGACTCCTGGCTCGTTCCTCAACTGGGTTCGCGAGCTCATCCGGGTCCGCAAGCAGCACCCGGCCCTCTGGATGGGCAAGCTCCGGTTCGTGAATCCGCCGAACAGGAAGGTGATGGCCTTCGTCCGGCAGGCCCCCGAGGAGACGCTGCTCTGCCTGTGCAACCTCGCCCGGGGCGCACAGCCCGCGGAGATCGACCTCTCGGAGTGGCAGGGCTGGACCCCGGTGGAGCTCTTCGCCGAGACGCCGTTTCCGACCATCACCGACCGGCCGTACCAGCTCTCGCTCGGCGCGTACGGCTTCTACTGGTTCCGGCTGCAGCCGCCGGGGGGAGGGAGCGCCTCATGAACGCCACGCTCGAGGAGCTCACCGCCTGGCTCGGGCAGCAGCGCTGGTTCGGCAGCAAGGGGGTCCCCATCACCAAGGTCGAGGTCCTGGAGCGGCTCCCCCTGCCCTCCACCGACGGCACGAGCGCCGAGGCGAGCGTGGTGCAGGTGAGCTATGTCCTTGGCACGCCGGAGCGCTATCTGGTGTTCCTCGAGCGGACGGCGGACGGTCAGCTCCGCGACGCGCTCGAGGACCCGGCCGTCGCGCGCGCCGTCCTCGCCTTCGCCCGCGAGGGTCGCTCGGTCCCGGTCGGCACGGACGTGGTCCGCAGCGAGCCCGTGGGCGACGGGGCGCGCATCCTCGGCGCGCTGCCCAGGGAGCCGTCGGTCCGGGCGCTGGGCGTGGAGCAGAGCAACACCAGCCTGGTGTTCGAGGAGAGGGTGTTGCTCAAGATCCTCCGCAAACTCGAGGTGGGCCGGTCGCCCGAGGTGGAGATGGGCCGCTTCCTGGCGACGCACGGCTACCAGGCCACCCCGCAGCTCCTGTCGGCGCTCACCCTCGAGGGCCCAAGTGCGAGCGAGGTGGCGCTGACCTACGCCTTCGTCCCCAACCAGGGCGACGGGTGGGAATACCTCACCGCGGCGCTCCGGAGCGCGCCGGAGCCGGGGCCCGAAGTGCTGGACCGGCTCGAGCGGCTGGGCACGCGGGTGGGCGAGCTGCACCGGGTGCTCGCCTCGGACCCGTCGGACCCGGCGTTCGCCCCGGAGCCCGTCCTCCTGGAGGACCTCCAGCGCTGGAGCAGCTCCATCGTCGGCGAGCTGGGGGTGACCCTGGCCAAGGCCGCCGAGCGGTTCCCCGGGCTGGCCGAGCGGCAGGACGCGCTCACCGGACGGGCGAAGGCGCTGGCCTCGCTCGCCCCATCGGGGCAGAAGATCCGGCTGCATGGGGACCTCCATCTCGCGCAGGCGCTCTGGACGGGGGCCGACTGGATGGTGATCGACTTCGAGGGCGAGCCGGCCCGGCCGTTCGCCGCCCGGCGCGAGAAGCACACCCCGCTCCGGGACGTGGCGGGGATGCTCCGCTCGTTCGCCTATGCCGCGGCGGTGGAGCTGCCCCCGGAGAGGCGGCGGCGCGCGGTGGCCTCGGCGCGCACGGCCTTCCTCCAGGGGTGGCGCACTGCGGTCGAGGGCACGGGGCTCCTGCCGGCCAGCGAGGCGGACACCCGGGTGATGCTCGACGTGCTCGAGCTGGAGAAGACGCTCTACGAGCTGCGCTACGAGCTGCAGATGCGGCCCGACTGGGCACACATCCCGGCCGAGGCGCTCGCGTGACCGCCGCCGCCTCGACGGACCCGGGCCTCCGCGCCGCGCTGGATGCGGTCCGCGCGCTCCACCACCCCGACCCGCACCAGGTCCTCGGCGCCCACCCCGCGCCCGGAGGCGGCACGGTGGTGCGGGCGTACCGTCCCGAGGCCGAGGGCATCACCGTCATCACCGACGACGGCGGCGAGTTCCCGATGCGCTCGCTGGGGCGCGGAATGTTCGAGGCGCGGGTCCCGCGGCCCATCGGCCCGTACCACCTGGCGGTCGTCTACCCCGGTGGCCGCCGCTTCACCGTGGGCGACCCGTACCGCTTCTGGCCCACGGTGGGCGAGCTCGACCTGTACCTCCTCAACGAGGGGCGGCACGCCCGGCCGTGGGAGCGGCTCGGGGCGCACCCCATGCTGCACGGCGGGACGGCGGGCACCGCCTTCGCGGTCTGGGCCCCCACCGCTGCCGGCGTCTCGGTCGTCGGCGACTTCAACGGCTGGGACGGCCGGATCCACCCCATGCGCCGGATGGGAAGCTCGGGCATCTGGGAGCTCTTCGTGCCCGAGGTGGGCGACGGCGCCCGCTACAAGTTCGAGATCCGCCCCGCCGGCGGAGGGCCCCCGTTCCTCAAGGTGGACCCCTACGCCTTCCGGACCGAGATGCCGCCGGCCAACGCCTCGGTGGTCCACGCGCTCGACCAGTACGAGTGGAGGGACGCCGGCTGGATGGAGCAGCGGGCCCGAGGCGACCTCTGGGGTCGTCCGATGAGCGTCTACGAGGTCCACCTCGGGAGCTGGCGCCGGGTGCCCGAGCAGGGGGGGCGCCCGCTGACGTACCTCGAGCTCGCGGTGCAGCTGGCAGGGTACTGCCAGGACATGGGCTTCACCCACGTGGAGCTGCTCCCCGTGGCCGAGCATCCCTTCGGCGGCTCCTGGGGCTACCAGGTGGGCAACTACTTCGCCCCCACCGCCCGGTTCGGCCACCCCGACGACTTCCGCTTCTTCGTGGACCACCTCCACCAGGAGGGCATCGGCCTCCTGGTGGACTGGGTGCCCGGCCACTTCCCGCGCGACGTCTGGGGCCTCGGGCGCTTCGACGGCTCGGCGCTGTTCGAGCACGCCGATCCGCGTCAGGGCGAGCAGCCCGACTGGGGCACCTACGTCTTCAACTTCGGCCGCAACGAGGTGCGCAACTTCCTGGTGGGCAACGCCCACTTCTGGATCGAGCAGTACCACGTGGACGGGCTGCGGGTGGATGCGGTGGCCTCGATGCTGTACCTCGACTACTCGAGGCAGCCGGGCGAATGGGTCCCCAACAAGTGGGGAGGCCGGGAGAACGAGGACGCCATCGCCTTCCTCAAGGAGCTCAACGGGTCGGTGCGCGAGCGGCACCCCGGGGTGCACGTCATCGCCGAGGAGTCCACCGCCTGGCCGAAGGTGACCGCGCCGGTCGGCGACGGAGGCCTCGGCTTCACCCTCAAGTGGAACATGGGGTGGATGCACGACACCCTGAAGTACTTCGCCACCGACTCGCTCTTCCGTATCCACCACCACAACACGCTGACCTTCGGGCTCCTCTACGCCTACAGCGAGCGCTACGTGCTCCCGCTCTCGCACGACGAGGTGGTGCACATGAAGGGCTCGCTCTGGGGCCGGATGCCCGGGTACGACGAGCAGAAGGCGGCGAACCTCCGCGCGCTCTTCGCCTGGATGTGGGCTCACCCGGGCCGCAAGCTGCTGTTCATGGGCGGCGAGCTCGGCCAGCCGGCGGAGTGGAACCACGACCGGAGCCTCGACTGGCACCTCCTGACCGACCCCGCGCACGCCGGGGTGCAGGCCCTGGTCCGGACGCTGAACCGGCTCTACCTCCAGCACCCGGCGCTGTACGCTCAGGACGACCGGTCCGAGGGCTTCCGGTGGATCCAGGCCGACTCGGCGACCAGCAACGTCTACGGCTTCCTGCGCTTCGACCGGTCGGGACGGGCCATCGCCTGCATCGCCAACCTCGCCAATCAGGCCTGGCCCGGGTACCGGCTGGGGATGCCCCTGCCCGGCACCTGGCAGCGCATCCTGGACACCGACGCCGCGGCGGTGGGCGGGCGGGAGCGGAGCGGCCCGTCCGTGGTCGGGACCGAGCACGTCCCCTGGGACGGACTCTCCGAGTCGGTGATCCTCGACCTGCCACCCCTGACGGTGCAGTGGCTCCTCTCCCCCGAGCGCGACCCCCGGGGCTGAGACCCCGCGTTGTGAATCCCGGGTCCGCCGTGCTTTGACGGACACTCCTGGCATGCTCGAGATCCGCGAGGCGCTGCTCTTCCTGACGGTGGTGGTGGTCGCCGTCCCGCTCTTCAAGCGGCTCGGGCTCGGCTCGGTCCTGGGCTACCTCGTGGCCGGGGCGCTCATCGGCCCCCACGGGCTCCGGCTCATCCCCGACGTCGAGGAGGTGGGCCACCTGGCCGAGCTCGGGGTGGTGCTGCTCCTCTTCCTCATCGGGCTCGAGCTCCAGCCGAGCCGGCTCTGGGAGCTGCGGACGCGGGTCTTCGGCGCGGGCGGGGCCCAGGTGGCGCTGAGCGGCGTGGCGCTGGCCCTCGGCGCGCTGGCCCTCGGGCTCTCCTGGCAGGCGGCGCTGGTGGCCGGACTCGGGCTGTCGCTCTCGTCGACGGCGTTCGCGCTCCAGCTCCTCGGCGAGCGGAACGAGCTGGCGACGGCGGGGGGCCAGACCGCCTTCGGCATCCTCCTGTTCCAGGATCTGGCAGTCATCCCGCTCCTGGCCGTGCTCCCGCTCCTCGGGCCCTCCAGCGCCAGGATGGACACCTCGTGGGTCCCGCTGGCCAAGGCCGCCGGGCTCATCGTGCTCATCGTCTTCGTGGGGCGGACCCTGCTCCGGCCCGCGTTCCGGCTGGTCGCCTCCGCCCGGAGCCAGGAGGTCTTCACCGCCTCGGCGCTGCTGGCCGCGGTGGGGACGGCGGTCCTGGTCTCGGCGGTGGGGCTGAGCATGGCGCTCGGAGCGTTCATGGCCGGCGTGCTGCTGGCCGACTCGGAGTACCGGCACGAGCTCGAGGCGGACCTCGAGCCCTTCCGGGGCCTCCTGATGGGCCTCTTCTTCATCTCGGTCGGGATGTCGGTCGCGCTCGAGCTCTTGCTCCAGCGGCCGCTCCTCGTCGCCGGCCTGGTACTGGGGATGACCGGCCTCAAGATCGTGTCCATCGCCGCGCTGGGCCGGCGCACGCTCGGGGCCTGGCCGGCTGCCTGGGAGCTCGGGGTGCTGCTCAGCCAGGGCGGCGAGTTCGCCTTCGTGATCTTCGGCCTCGCGGTCTCGTACGAGATCCTCTCCGCCCCGCTCCGGGACACGCTGGTCCTGGTGGTGAGCCTGTCGATGGCGCTCACCCCCCTGCTCACCCTGGCCTACGACCGCCTCGTCGCCCCCCGGCTCCGCACCCGGGACGACCGGCCGTATGATCGCGGCGTGGAGCAGGACACCCCGGTGATCATCGCCGGCTTCGGGCGGTTCGGGCAGGTCGTGGGCCGGATCCTGCGGGCCCGGGGCATCCCCTTCACCGCGATGGATGCCGACCCGGCGCAGATCGACTTCCTGAAGCGCTTCGGGAACAAGGTCTTCTACGGCGACGCGTCGCGGCTCGACCTGCTCCGGGCCGCGCGGGCGGACAAGGCCCGGCTCTTCGTGCTGGCCATCGACGAGGTGGAGGCCTCGCTCCGCACCGCGCGGGAGGTCCAGGAGCACTTCCCACATCTGGTCATCTTCGCCCGGGCCAGGAACCGGGCCCACGCCTACCAGTTGATGGAGCTCGGCATCCAGCACGTGTCGCGGGAGACGTTCCTCTCCAGCCTGGAGCTGACCGGGGACGTCCTTCAAGAACTGGGGTTCAGCTACTCGGAGGCCCGGAGCACGCTGGACCGGTTCCGCGAGCATGACGAGCAGCTCCTCCAGGAATCCTTCCAGTACCAGCGGGACGAGAAGAAGCTCATCGAGATCGCCGAGCGGTCGCGCCGCGAGCTCGAGTCCCTCTTCGCCCGCGACGCCCAGGAGGAGCGCAAGAGCGCGTGAGGGTGCTTGCTCCCCAGATCCGGCCGGCGGTGACCGGCGACGCGCCGGCCATCGCGCGGGTCCAGGTGCTCACCTGGCAGCACACCTACCGGGGCATCCTGCCCGATGCGTTCCTGGACGCGCTCGACATGGAGCGGAGCGCGGAGAGCTGGCGTGCCGTCGTCTCCGACCGCAAGCGAATCACCCACGTGGTGGACGGCCCCGGGGTGCTGGGCTTCTGCACCGCCGGGCCCTCGCGCGGGGACCCCGGCGGGTACCGCGGCGAGGTGGAGGCCATCTACGTGCACCCCGCCGAGCAGGCCCGCGGTCACGGCACGGCGCTGGTCCGGGCGGCGATGGGCTGGCTCGCCGGCCGACGGCTGACGCCGGTGGTGGTCTGGGCGCTCGAGGCCAACACCTCGGCCCACGGCTTCTACCAGTCGCTGGGGGCGCAGCGGCTGGACATCCGGCTCCTGCGCATCGCCGATGCGCTCTACCCCGAGGTGGGCTTCGGCTGGCCGGAGGGAGCCTTCGACGACGACTGATCGGGTCCCGCGCCGAGCCGAATCGTGCGCGTGTCGGTCGGCCCCTGGGGGACGCCAGGACCCGGCGCTCGCTCCGGGTCCGCTCGTTCGTGGACATCCCGGAGCACCGCAGGGCGGTGCGGCTCAGCGCTCAGCGTGCCCGATCGAGCGTCGCGATCCACGCCTCGGGCAGTCCGGCGGCCCGGGCACCACGGACCAGCGCCTCGACGAAGCGGGGGCTCACCGGACCCTCGAGGCTCCGCCGTCCGGGCGCGGTGGTGAAGGCCGTCGCGGTTCGCTCCCCCGCCGAGGTCCGGACCCGCACCTCGCGCTCCACGCACATCTGGGTGATGGCCCCCTCCTTGTGCTGGATGATGGGCCAGTCCTTCGGGGCGATCTCGAAGAGCAGCCCGTGCACCTCGCCCCCGGGCCGGTCCTCGAGGCCCGCCACCCGGCCACCCCACCACCGCGAGGGGAAGTCGTAGACCAGCCCGAGGTCGAGCGCCTCCGCGCGGGTCCCCGGCGGCAGACGGAAGAAGTCGTAGCCGTGCTGGTGCCGCCACTCCT
This sequence comes from uncultured delta proteobacterium, assembly GCA_963776345.1. GTDB lineage: Bacteria > Myxococcota > Myxococcia > Myxococcales > Myxococcaceae > RPRB01. The sequence continues at coordinate 135,626 of CAVZMH010000016.1, forward strand.
CGAAGGCCGCCGGGTCCAGGATGGTCGAGTACGCGAAGTAGGCCCGGGGCGGCCCGTCGGCGAGCCTCTCCCGGGCGGCCATCACCTGCTCGTAGTGGGCGTCCACGTGCCGTCCTCTCCTTGCGTCGCCGCCGCCGCCAGCCGGCTGTGGCGGCGCCCGTACAGGAAATAGAGCGCGATGCCCACCGCCTGCCAGCCCACGAAGCGCATCCAGGTGATGAAGGGCAGGTAGGCCATCAGCACCCCGCAGCAGATGACCGAGAGCATCGGGAGCGCCGGGACCCCCGGGCAGCGGAAGGGCCGGGGCCGGCCGGGGTCGGTGCGCCGCAGCACGATGACCCCCACCGAGACCAGGACGAAGGCGAACAGCGTCCCGATGTTGGTGAACTCGATGGCCTCGTTGATGTCCACGAACATCGCGGGGATGCCGACGAAGATGCCGGTCAGGATGGTGGTCACGTACGGCGTCCGGAACCGCGGGTGCACCCTGGCGGCCCAGCGGGGGAGCAGCCCATCGCGGGCCATCACCATGAAGATGCGCGGCTGGCCGAGCTGGAAGACCAGGAGCACCGCGGTCATCGCCACCACCGCGCCGAACGAGAGGACCCCGGCCAGGGCCTGCAGCCCGGCGGACTGGAGCGCCTTGGCCAGCGGGTCCCCCACCCCGAGCTCCCGCCAGCTCACCATCCCGGTCAGGACCAGGGTCACCGCCGCGTAGAGGACGGTGCAGATGCCGAGCGTGGCGATCATCGCCCGGGGGATGTCCCGCTGGGGGTTCCGGGCCTCCTCGGCGGTGGTGGAGATGGCGTCGAAGCCGATGTAGGCGAAGAAGATGATCGAGGCGCCGCTGAGGATGCCGTGCAGCCCGTTGGGGGCGAACGGGGTCCAGTGCTCGGGGCGGATGTAGAACGCGCCCACGCCGATGAAGCCGACGACCATGAACAGCTTGAGGAGCACCATGGCGGTGTTCACCCGCGCGCTCTCCTGGATGCCCAGCACCAGGAGCACGGTCAGCACCGCCACCACCGCCCCGGCCGGGAGGTTGAGCACGATGGGGATGCCGAGGACATGCGGCGCCGAGGCGAGCAGGCCCGGGGTCTGCCGCGCGTGGTCGAGCGTGGTGGACAGCCAGTCCGGCAGGTGGAGCCCGAGCCCGGCCAGGAGCGTCTTGAAGTAGTCCGCCCAGCTCACCGCCACCGCGACGTTGCCCACCGCGTACTCGAGGATGAGGTCCCAGCCGATGATCCAGGCCAGGAACTCGCCCAGCGTCACGTAGGCATAGGTGTAGGCGCTGCCGGCCACCGGCACCATCGAGGCCATCTCGGCGTAGCAGAGCGCGGCGAAGCAGCAGGCCACCGCCACCAGGATGTACGAGAGGACCAGCGCCGGACCGGCGGCCACGTGCGACCCTCCCCCGGCCGCAGCGGTCCCGGGCGAGCTGAAGATGCCGGCGCCGACCACCGCCCCGATGCCCAGGGCGGTGAGCGAGAACACTCCCAGCGAGCGTTTCAGCCGGTGATCGGCGTGGTCGGCGTCGGCCTGGCAGGCCTCGACGGCCTTCCGGCGGTGCAGGGACCCGGGCATGAGGACCGGGGGTCCTAGCACGTGCAGCCGCCCGGAAAAGCGACGCCGTCGGCGAGGTCGACGTCCCTGCCCCCGGGCCGCTAGAGAGCCGGGGCACCATGGCCGACCCCCATGAGCCCACCCTGGACGCGCGGATCGAGGCAGCCGTCCGCGCCGCGCTCGACGCCGCGGGGGCACGCTACGAGGTGCTCGACTGCGACCCGGCGTTCGCCGACACCGCGGAGTTCTGTGCGCGCTACGGCATCGACCCCGCCGACTCGGCCAACGCCATCCTGGTGGCGAGCCGGCGCGGGTCCAGGGTGTACGCGCTCTGCCTGGTGCTCGCCACCACCCGGCTGGACGTCAACCACGTCGTCGCCGACCTCCTCGGGGTCAAGAAGCTGTCCTTCGCCTCGGCCGAGGAGACGGCTCAGCCTCACCGGGATGGTGCTGGGAGGCGTCACCCCGTTCGGGCTTCCCGGCTCCCTCCCGGTCTACGTCGACGCCCGCGTGCCCGGGCGCCCGACGGTGGTCGTCGGAGGCGGGAGTCGCTCCACGAAGATCCGCCTGGACCCGGAGGTCTTCCGCCGCCTGCCCGGGTGCCGCGTGGTGGAGGGGCTCGCGATGGAGCGCCCGGGAAACACCTGAGCGGGAGCCCCCCCGACTCCAGCGGCGCTGCAACGCTCGCCGCGGCCAGGCCCCGGGAGCCTCTTGCGCGCACGCCTTGCGCGGCCGGTCCCCCGCCCCCCCTGGCCAGCGCCCCGGTACGAGAAATGCTCGCTCCACACGGGCGGAGGGCTCCCCGATGACCGCATTCGAGCTCCTGACCGCGGTGGCCTTCGGAGCAGTGGCCGGATTCGCTCTCGCCGTGACGGGACGCTGGCGTGCGCTGGGCTGGGCGCGTGCGCTCGGGGGCGGAGCGCTCGGAGGCATCGTCGCGGGGCTCGTCGGAAGCACCGCCTTCGCCGAGAGCCCGACCTGGGGTGAGCTGCGCTTCCGCCCGGCCGTGGCCGCCTGCGCCCTGACCGGGGGTGCGCTGGTGGTTGCACTGCACCAGCTTCTCGGCGATGCCCACGCCCGGAGGCGCACAGCGAGGGCCCACCGGTACTCGGCCTCCCGCTGAAAGGACACCGATGCGGATCGGAATCAACACCGGGGGCGGAGACGCTCCGGGACTGAACGCGGTCATCCACGCGGTGGTGCTCTCGGCCCACCACCGCGGCTGGGAGGTCTACGGCATCCAGACCGGGTACGCGGGGCTGCTCGATACGAGCAAGACCACCCGGCTGACCCCGGCCCACGTGGAGTCCATCGTCGACCGGGGCGGCACCATCCTCGGGACCACCAACCGTGCCGACCCGTTCCGGTTCCCGGTGCGAGGTCCCTCCGGCGAGGTGACCTTCACCGACGTCTCGGACGAGGTGGTGCGGAACTTCCGCGCGCTGAGGCTGGACGCCCTGGTGGCAGTCGGCGGGGACGGGAGCATGAGGCTCGCCGCGCGCTTCGCGGCCAAGGGCATCCCGATGATCGGCGTCCCGAAGACCATCGACAACGACCTCGCGGACACCAACTACAGCTTCGGCTTCGACACCGCGGTCACCACCGCCACCGACGCCGTGGACAAGCTGCACTCCACCGCCAGCGCGCACCAGCGGGTGTTCGTGGTCGAGGTGATGGGCCGCTACGTGGGGTGGATCGCGCTCCACACCGGGCTGACCGGCTCGGCCGACGTCATCCTGCTCCCCGAGATTCCCTTCGACCTCGAGTACGTCTGCGCGAAGATCCGTTCCAACGAGCGCCGCGGGAAGGCGTACGGGATCATCGTCGCCGCCGAGGGGGCGAAGCCGCTCGGTGGACAGCTCCACACCCGCACTCAGTCCACCCTCGGGCGAGAGGAGCCGCTGCTCGGGGGCATCGCCGAGTGGGTGGCCCAGGAGGTGGGCCAGCGCACCGGGAAAGAGACGCGGTCCCTGGTGCTCGGACACCTGCAGCGCGGAGGCTCGCCCACCCCGTTCGACCGGCTGGTGGCCCTGCGGTACGGGGCCGCCGCGGTGCGCTTTCTCGCCGAGGGCAAGCGCAACGTGCTGGTCGCCTACCAGCCGCCGGAGATGGTGCCGGTGCCGCTGGAGGGCGCCGCGTCCCGGCGGAAGACAGTCCCGGTGGACAGCGACACCATCAAGACCTGCCGCGAGCTCGGCATCTCGCTGGGGGACGCGCCCCCGGTGGAGTGATGCCCGGCGACTGGGCCACTGGCGTTTTCGCCTCCGTGCAGCGCAGAGTCCCCGGGCGGAGGGGGCGTCCATGGAGAAGGCACCGTCGATCGACGGGTACACCCGTGACGTCTGGCGCGCGGTGGGCCGGCTCTGGCCCAACCTCGGCAAGGATCCCGCCGCGGTCGTCCAGCCCTACATCCCCGTGCTCCCGGCCTTCCTCGCCGAGGCGCACCGGAAGGGCCAGACGCCCGAGTCGGCGGCGCTGGAGGTGATGCGGTTCTTCCTCCGCATCTACATCGAGAACGCGCTCACCGAGGAGGAGCGCAACGCCCAGCTGGTGGACCTGCAGGCGCTGTCGAAGCGCTCCTTCGAGGAGAGCCAGGCGGTTCCCGTGCTCCCGTTCACCGCGGCCCTCTTCGGCGCCCAGCAGACCGTCTCGGAGTGGACCGCCGAGGAGAAGGTCGCCAACGACGCCGGCCAGGGGCTGAACCGCGAGGTCCTCGCCGCGCTCCTGGGGAAGTCCCCCGGCGAGGTGTCCCGTCTCGGCTGGCTCACCCTCGAGGCCGCCGGGAAGTCGTGACTCAGCGGGTCTCCGGCATCAGCTGCCAGCTCCCTGCAGGCCAGCAGGAGATCCAGCGACATGGCGTCCCTCCGGTCTCGCCTGGGCTGCTCCGCTGCGAGATCCGGTCCACCCTAGCTCACGCGTGTGGGGCCCGGCCGGTGATGCTACCGTGCTGCCGCTCATGTACCCGGATCGCTTCCGGCTCCCCTTCCTCGCCGGCGTGCTGATCGCCGCCGCCGAGCGCCGGCGCCCCGCCCTCGGCCCGTGGTCGCCCGAGGCGGAGGAGCAGCTGCGGCACGCGTTCGACTCGGAGCTGGACGAGGTGCGGCGCAGCTTCCTCGAGTCGTTCGACGACCCCGGCTGGTTCGCCCGGGTCGAGGAGAAGCTCGGGGAAGTCGCCCTGCCCCGCTACCTCGCCGAGGCCAGGCGGGAGACGGAGCTGGAGCAGCGCGGGTACGGGCTCTGGCGCGGGGGAGACCTCGTGTCCCGCGTCGTCTGGGGCCTCGGCGGTTTCTTCCTCGGGGTGTTCCTGGTGAAGGCGCCGTTCATCCCCATCCCCACCACCTGGGACCTGCTCGCCTTCGGGATGCTGCTCCTCTGCCCCTTCATCCCGGACCTCCAGATCGCCCTGCACCGTCGCCGCCACCGCCGCGCGCTCCGGGCCATCGTCGAGGACCTGCAGGACGCCGAGGCGAAGCTCGATCTCTACCAACCGCTGTCGTCGCCGGAGAGCCCGGGAACCGCCGTGACGGCTCCCCGCGCCTCCATCCGGCAGAAGGGCTGACGGTGCAGCCGATGCAGGTTCCTCCAGCGATGCCGAGGCGGCGGTTCGACCTGCGCGCCGTGGGCCGCCGCGTGTTCGGCGCGCGGCCCGGACGCAGGCTCTACCTCGTCGTGGCCGCGGCGATCTTCGTCCTGGTCGTCTGGGGGGTATGCACGGTCTACGTGCGGCCCAACGAGTTCGCGGTGAAGCAGGTCACCGTCGGGCGCCACAAGGGCATCCTCCCCGAGGTCTACTACCCGGGGCTCCACTTCGTGAGCCCGGGCACCGAGCGGCTCCACGTCTTCCCCACCGACCTCCAGTCGCTCGACCTCACCAACGACCCCACCGAGCGGCCCAAGGACGACAAGCGGGTCACGCCGGCGATCAACATCCAGACCTCGGAGGGCTACACCGTCACGGTGGACGTCTCGGTGCTCTACCGCATCGAGGACCCCTACAAGGTCCTGACCACCATCGGCCCGGGGAAGCTGTTCGAGGACGCGCTGGTGATCCCCCGCACCGAGCAGCTGCTCCGCAAGCGGCTCGGCGAGCTGGACGCCGAGGAGTTCTACGACGTCCACAAGCGGATGGCGCGATCCCACAACGTCCGGGAGGAGATCAACGCCGAGCTGGTGCCCAACGGGATCCGGGTGACCCACATCTTCCTGCGGCGCTACGCGTACGACGGCCGCTACCAGGCCGCCATCGAGCAGCGGAAGATCCAGGACCAGACGGTCTTCAAGAACATCGCCGAGGCCGAGCTGTCCACCGCCACTGCCGAGCGCGACCGGGTGGTGGCCCTGGGACAGGCGGCGGTGCGGGTGGAGCTCTCCCGCGGGGACGCGGAGAAGAAGAAGCTCGACGCCGAGGCGGACCTCTACTCCCGCCGGCAGCGCGCCGCGGGCGAGCTGGCGGTGTCGCTGGCCGAGGCCGAGGGCACGCGCCTGGAGAACGAGGCCCTCCGCGGCGTCGGGGCCGAGAACCTGGTGGGGCTGAAGATGGCGGAGGTCCTCCGAGGGACCAGGGTCATCGTGGTGCCCACCGACGGGGAGTCGGGCGTCAACCCGCTCGACCTCCGCTCCGCGCTGAAGCGCTTCGACGTGAAGGGGGGCCCATGATGAGACGCCTGCTCTGGCCCTTGCTCCTCTCGCTGCCGCTGGCGGGCTGCACCTGCCACTCCACTCACAGCACCGAGGTCGGAGTGCTGACCCGCCGGGCAAGCCTCGGCGGGCTGCTCGGAAAGCCGGGCATCCAGACCGAGGTGTACGCGCCCGGAGCGACGTACATCTTCCCGGTCTTCCTCACCGACTGGCACACCTTCGACGTCTCGCTGCAAAATCTGGTGATGATCCGGGACCCGAAGAAGGGTGGAGACCGGAACGCCGAGGACGATCTCTTCTTCAAGACCATCGACGGAAACGACATCCGGGTGGACGTGACGGTGGCCTGGGCCGTCGACCCGAGGCGCGCGCCGTATCTCCTGAACAAGGTGGGCGACAGCACCGACCAGGTGAAGGAGAAGCTGGTGCGTCCCGCGTGCCGGAGCGTGGTGCGCGACGTCCTGAACTCGCTCCGGAGCGAGGAGTTCTACGTCTCCGAGAAGCGCTTCGCCAAGGCAGCCGAGGCGCGGGATCTCCTGGCGGCGGTGCTCGAGCCCGAGGGGATCCTGGTGCGGCAGGTGATCCTCGGCGAGCACCACTTCAGCCCCGAGTACGAGAAGGTCATCCGGGACAAGAAGCTGGCCGAGCAGAACAGCGAGCGGATGCGGAGCGAGGCCCGCGCCGCGGCCGAGCAGGTGAAGAGCGAGCTGCAGAAGGCGAAGGGCACCGTGAACCAGCAGCTCGCCGCCGCCCAGGGCACGCTGGACACCGCCAGGCTCGCCGCCGACGCTCAGCTGTTCCAGAACCAGAAGCAGGCCGAGGCGCTGGTGGCGGAGAAGAAGGCCCGCGCCCAGGGGGTCAGGAAGCAGAACGAGGCGCTCGCCGGGAGCGGCGGGACGGCGCTGGTGAAGCTGAAGATCGCCGAGGCCCTCGCCGGGAAGGATCTCTTCTTCCTGCCCGGCGGCAAGTCGGGCGTGGGCATCCAGACGCTCAACCTGAACCAGCTGCTGCAGGCGGTCACCGCGCAGCAGGCGGTGCAGTCCGTGGAGCCCACCAAGCCGGCCGAGACCGTGCGCTGAGCAGCTCCGGGCTGAGGTAGCCTGTCGCCGTGCGACGCGCGCCGGCGGTGGAGCTCGCAGTGGCGGGAGGGCGACCATGACCGCCCCGGCGCACCCGCGCATCTCGTACGACACCGTCCCCTACCCCACCTTCGCGCAGCGGCAGACGCATCCCGACCGCCTCGCGGTCCAGGCCACGCTCCTGGGGATGACGCCGGCGCCGGTGGAGCGGTGCCGCGTGCTGGAGATCGCCTGCGGCGATGGCAGCAACCTCGTCCCCATGGCCTTCCATCTTCCGGGGAGCGAGTTCGTCGGCGTCGACCGCGCCGGCGCCCCGATCGAGCGCGCGCGGGGCATGGCCGCGGACCTCGGGCTGGGGAACGTCCGCTTCCTCCGGTGCGACCTCGCCGAGCTGCCGGCGGACCTGGGCTCGTTCGACTACCTCATCGCCCACGGCGTCTACTCCTGGGTCTCGCCGGAGGTGCAGGACGCGCTCCTCGCGGCGTGCCATCGGCACCTCTCCGCCCGGGGCATCGGGTACGTCAGCTACAACACCTACCCGGGCAACCACCTCCGCCAGATGGTCCGGGAGATGATGCTCTTTCACCTGCGCGGGGTGGACGATCCCGCCCGCCTCCTGGAGCAGGGCATCGCCCTGGCGCGCTTCGTGGCCGAGTCGCAGTCGAGCCCCGACGCCTACGGCCAGCTCCTCCGCATCGAGCTGGAGCGCTTCCTCAGCGTGGACGGCAACTACCTGCTCCACGACACGCTGGAGGAGCACAACCTCCCGCTCTACTTCCACGAGTTCGCCGAGCGCGCCTCGCGGCATGGGCTGCAGTACCTCGCCGAGGCCGACTTCCACGAGATGCTGGACTGGGGGTTCCAGCCCGAGGTCTCCAAGACCCTCGGCCAGCTGGGCAGCAACCGCATCGCGCGCGAGCAGTACCTGGACTTCCTCAAGTGCCGCTGCTTCCGGCAGACCCTCCTCTGCCACCAGGACATCCCGCTCGACCTCTCGCTCCGACCCGAGCTGGCCCGCCGCTTCCTGATCGCCGGCCCCTCCCGCCCGGAGACGGACCAGGTCGACCTCGACCGGCGCACGCCCCAGCGCTTCGTCCATCCGCAGGGGGCCTCCCTCCGCACCGACTGGCCCGTGGCCAAGGCGGCGCTCCTGCTCCTCGGCGAGCGCTGGCCCCGGGCCCTCCCCTTCGACGAGCTGCTCCGCCTCTCGCTCGCCGGCGTCCCGGAGGGGGCCGCCGGCCTGTCCGAGCCGGACGCCGCGGACGAGCTCGGCGCGATGCTGCTGCGCGCCTACGCCTCGGGGCTGGTCGAGCTGCACCTGCACGCGCCCGTCGCCCCGCCCGCCTCCGAGGGGAAGCCGGTGGCCAGCGCGCTCACCCGGTGGGAGGTGCGCTCCGGCCGGCGGCGGGTCACCGGGCTCTACCACTCCACGATGGCGGTCGACGACGAGCCCACCGCCCGGCTGCTGGCGTGGGCCGACGGCTCGCGCACCAGGACCGCGCTGCGCGAGGCGCTCGCCGAGAGCCTGTCCCGGCCGGGGGAGATCCGCATGCCCGACGGAGCGCCCGCGGCGTCCATCGAGCAGGCGAGGAGCTTCCTGGTCGGGTCCTTCGATCGGACGGTGGACCGGCTGGTCCGGATGGGGCTGCTGGTCGCCTGAGCGAGAGGCCGGACCGCCCGAGGGTCAGTCCGAGCTGCCGGAGCCGCCGGACGCGCCGAAGGCGATCCGCTCGCAGTACATCTCACCCTTGATGGTGCGGTACTTCTCGGCCGCGTTGGCGTTCACCGGCGCGACCCGGAAGACCCCCAGGTGGCTGAAGCTCAGGGTGAACAGCGGACGGAGGCGGGCGTCGAGGTAGTCCAGCGTCCCGCTCCGCTCCCGGTCGTCCCCGTTGTTGCCCTGGACGACGAAGTCCTGGTGCCAGTCGTAGAAGGACTGCGCGTGGCTGTCGGGGACGGTCACCACCAGGTCGGAGAAATCCACGCCCGCCGGCTGCTTCTGGACGTCGCGCGTCTCTCCGACCGCGTTCTCCACGATCTTCTGCTTGATGGTGATGGCCTCGATCTTCAGGGCGCGCGAGGTCGCGTCGGCGAGCCCGTCGATCTTCAGCTTGAAGTCGGAGGTGCGCCACTTGTCCGCGACGATGTCGAACTTGATCGCCGCGCCGCTGCCCTTCTTGGTCCGGGTGAGCTCGGGGGAGAACTTCACCGTCATCTTGGCCGTCGCGCGCGAGGAGGCGTCGAGCGCCGGCAGGTCCACCTCGGAGAGGAGCGCGTTCGAGAACTCGAGACGGGAGAGCTCCCGGGCGCTCTGGTCGGACTCGATCACCGCGCCGGTCTTCGGCTTCGGCTGCAGGGTGAGGGTGTCCTGGATCCACTGGTAGAAGGCCTTGCTCATCCCGGTGCCGCAGTTGACCGTGATGTCCTCGTACTTGATCGCGCCGATGTGCTTCTTGGCGAAGCCATCGGGTCCGACCTTCTCGGTCACCACGTCGCCCACCGCGCTCCCGCCGTCCACGGACTGGATCCAGCCGGCGAAGGACCCGTCCAGCTCCAGCCCGAACTTCGCGGTGGCGCGCGAGGCGAAGCGCAGGGCGGCCTCGTCGCTCGCGACGGCGGCGGTCGCATCGGCCGCCGCCGGATCCCCCGGGGCACCCGCGTTCTCCGCAGCAGCGACTCCGCAGCCCGTCCCGGCGACGGCGGCGGCGGTGACGCCGAGCGCCTTCAGGAACTCTCGCCGGTCGTTCGACATCCGTAGACCCCCGGTCCAGAGGGGGAACGGTTCCACACCCGCTCGGCCGCCCGCAAGACGCGGGGCCCCGGAAGCCGCGCTCGGGCCCGGGTCCGTTTCACCCCTGGGCGAGTTCAGGGGGCGCGATCGAGCGTGTTGCTGCCCGAGATCTCGCAGGTGAACGTGCCGAGGGTGCTGGTCTGCGTGGCATCGAGGCTGAAGACCTCGATCATCTGCGAGGCGTCGCTGGGCTTGAGCTCCATGAGCAGGCTCTTGAGCTTGTAGAGCGTGGTCATCGGGTTGCCGAGCCCATCGGTCCCGCTCACGGTGCACTCCTCGCCGGCCACTCCGCCGGCGTGCGTCGCGGTGGTCTGGACGACCTTGAACCGGCAGCCGTCGGGGTTCTTGCGCACGAGGGTCCCGGCCTCGTCGACAATCTGGAAGCCGCTTCGCGTGAGGTCGACCGTGCGCGAGGTCGTGTAGCAGTTGACGAAGCTGAAGGAGCCCTGCTGGTACTGCCACACGCCTAGGAAGCCCGCCCCGCCTCCACCGCCGCCACCACCCCCGCCGCACGAGGCCAGCAGCCCCAAGGTGAGCAGCAGCATCGAGGCCGGGCGAAGGAATGAGCGCATGATCGCTGCGCTCCGGGACAGCAAGGCCTGTGCCTCGCGAGCCTGGGCGCCGTGCCCGCCGGTTGCGCAAGGGTGGCGCACGGGCGCCACCGTCGACGTCCCGGCGCGCATGCATTGCGCTCCCGCAAGCCGATGCCATTCCTTGCGGTCGCAGCGGGCACACCGCGACTCATCTCGATCTGCAGCACGGCGCGACACGCTTTTCGGGCAACCTGTTGCGCAGATGGCTACGCCCGGCGATCGCTCCTCAGCGTTTCCCGTGACTTGAGCGTGGCCTCGCCGATGCAGTGAGGACCGGGCGGACCGGACAACGAGGTCCTCCCCCGAGTCCAGTTCGAAAGGAGCCCGCCATGTCCACCACCGTGTCGACGCTGTTCTCCTCCTCGTTCAGGAACCACGGCCTCGGCCTCCTCGTCGCCGGCGTCATCTTCTTCCTCGTCGGTGTCGGCGGGTCCGGCGCGCTCTATGGCAGCTACGTGCAGACCGCCTCAGCGCAGGTTCCCGCCGTGACGTCGGCGAGGGTCTAGCGTCCAGATCCGCCCCGGCGCGCAGGGCGAGGACGGTCCCGGCTCACCTGCTTCGATCCGGGCGGGAACGACGTCAATGCGCCGGGCTGGCGCCCGGTCGGTCAGCGGACGGAGGTGTTGGGGGCACGGCGAGGACCGGCTCACGGGGCTTCTCCGGCGCTGCTGTCCCCAGGAGTTGCTCGCGCACGGGTCGGCGCAGGAGCTTGCCGATCAGCGAGCGCGGCAGCTCGTCGACGAAGGCGATTCGCCGGGGCACGGCGTAGGGCGAGAGGCGCTCCCCCGCCCACGCCCTCACCTGCTCGAGGCTGACCCGCGGGACCCCCGCGACGGGGACGATCGCCGCGACCACGAGTTCCCCGCTCGTCCCGCCGGGCAGTCCGACGACGGCGACGTCGCTCACCCCCGGCATCAACCGGAGAATCTCCTCGACCTGCGAGGGGAAGACCTTGAACCCACCAGAGATGATGACTTCCTTGATGCGGTCGGTGAGGACGACGAAGCCGTCGTCGAGGTGGACCAGGTCTCCGGTGCGCAGCCACCCGCCGGGAAGCATGACCTTCGCGGTCTCCTCGGGCCGGCCGAAGTACCCCTGGCATACCTGGGGGCCGCGGACGACCAGCTCGCCGAGCTGCCCGGCCGGTACCTCGGTGGCCGGGTCCTCCGGGTCGACGATCCGGAACTCCGTCGACGGGAACGGCAGCCCCAGCGTCCCCGGGCGGCGCGCCGCCGACAGCGGGTTGCCCATGATGACCGGTGAGCACTCGGTCATCCCGTAGCCTTCGGAGATGAGGCCGCCGGTGACGCGCTCCCACCGCTCCGCGATCTTGTGGTCGAGCGCCATGGCGCCAGAGATGGAGAAGCGGATCGAGCGAAGGTCAATCCCCCTGTCCTCGGCAGCCCGCGCCACCCGGTCGAACATCGGTGGCACGCCGGGGAAGAACGTCGCCGGGTGACGCTTCATCGCCGCGAAGAGCAGGTCCACGTCGAACTTCGGCACGATGAGCTGCGTCGCCCCGAGGCGCACCGCGAACGTCAGACACAGGGTGAGGCCGAAGGCGTGGAAGAACGGCAGCACGGAGAACACCGTCTCGTTGCCCTCCTCCATCCCCTGGACCCAGGCGATGCCCTGCAGCGCGTTGGCCACGAGGTTTCGGTGGCTCAAGGACACGGCCTTGGGCGTACCGGTGGTACCCCCGGTATGCAGGAGGACGGCGAGGTCTTCCGATGCCGGCTCGGCGTACCCCGCAGAGAGCGGCGGGGCGTAGGCCACGGCGTCGTCCCAGCTGAGGACCCCTCTGGGCACCGGGCCACGGAGCGCGTCACGCTGCTTGCGCGCCGCGGCGAGGGGCAGCTTGAGCAGGAACCGCGAGCGCCAGGGCAGCGCGGCCGTGAGGTCCACGGAGAAGACTTTCCGGCCGCGGAGATCACCGTCTGGCGCCACCTGGCCGAGCGTCTTTTCCCAGGCGATGACGAACCGGGCCCCGTGAGCCGCGAGCTGGGCCTGCAGCTCGGGCGCTGGAGCGAGCGGGTTGTGCTCGGCGACCACGGCTCCGAGGCGGAGCACGGCGTAGAAAGCCACCACGTGCTGGGGGCAGTTCGGCAGCACCAGCGCGACCCGGTCGCCGGGGCGGACACCGGCGGCCGCCAGCATTCCGGCGGCACGGGAAACGGCTTCAGCCGCCTCGGCGTAAGTCGTCTCGCCACCCAGGAAGTCGAAGGCGATTCTATCGGGCCACCGACGGGCTGCGTCCTCGAGAAAACGGCTCACCGGGACGTCCGGGATCTGGACCTCGGCGGGTACGCCAGGGGCGTAATGCGGTCGGGCGGCGACAGGCTCGGAAGAGAGCACGGTTCCGCTCCTTTCAGGCCCGGCATCGGAGCGAATTTGCCGGATTGCCAAGCCTTGAAGAAGGTAACGCAGGCTGGGGCGAGCGCACGCCGCACCGGTGCAGCCGTCCACCTTGCACCGGGGCGCTGTGACCTGCCGTTCTCCGGAGAACGGCGGTTGTTCTTCCGTCTAGGCGCGCAATCCCTGCACTGGGAGCAGTATGGGTTTCCCGTCCGCGCAAGCCCTTCACGAAGCTTGAGCGCCCTCCTCGCAAGCGCAACCGGCTTTGAAAATGCAGCCAGTTGAACCTCGGTAGCCGCCTGCCTGCGGGGAGCCGTCATGCCCTGGCGTCGAGCCACTCCGGTCCTCGGGTTCGTGGTCCTCTGCACTGCCTGCAGCGGGAATGGCGAGGAGCAGGAGCCGCCCTACCTGAGCGTCAACCCGAGCCGCCTGACCATGACTCCCGGCGACCCGCCGTACACGTTCGCCGCGGACATCATCGAGGGCGGCCCCGCGGACAGCGCCACCGAGGTGTACTGGACCTTGACGGGGCGCGGGACCCTGGGTGCCACCGCAGGCTCCACGACCACGTACACACCGCCGGACCGGGCCCCGCCCGGGGAGACGGTCACCCTGACGGCGCAATGGCATGACCAGGTGCGCGATGCGGTGATCACCCTGTCGCCTCCCCCGGTCGACGTGTCGGGCCGGGTGGTCGAATCCGACGGCCGCGCGATCGCGGGCGCTCGGGTCGAGACCAACCCCTATAGTCCGTACGGGCGCTTGCAAACGGCGACCGACGCGTCCGGGAGCTTCAGGCTCGGCGCACTCCGCATCCCGTACGATGTCATCGTCGTCGCGCCTGACAGGGTGACGATCGGGATGTTCGAGGGACTGCTCCGCGGGGATCCAAGACTGGTCCTGGTCCGGAGGACGGACGCGGAGGCCGCCGCCACGCGCGCAACACCGGTGAGCGCCAGCACGCCACTGGCCCTCCCCGCCACGCAGCTCGAGCCGCCGCCGGGCGCGACGGACGTCATCTTCAGGAACGGCGATCCTCACTTCACGTGGACGGCGTTCCCAGGTGGACTGACGGTCGTCGCGCTGGCCGGACCGCCCGGCGGCTTGTTCGTCTCGATCGTCGCGGCGGGAACCACGTCTTACTCTCCCGACGTCTGGGAATTCCGGCCGAACGGCGAGACGTGGATTTGGCGGGTGTTCGGCATCGGCGGGGTCGGCACCGTCGACGCGTTCACCGGCTTCCCCACCGACGAAGGAACGACGTTCACGGTCAGCGAGCCGTGGACATTGACCTTCCGTCACTATGAGGCATTTTGAAATCTGGGGAAGAATACCTGGGACGTGCTCACCTACCCTGCTGGGGCGGCAGGTAGGCCAGGTAGAGGTAGGCGGCAGCCACCTCCTCGTCGCTCAGGTAGGCGAAGATCGGCATGCGCGACGCGGGGCTGGCCATCCCCGCCATCGAAGTCCAGCCGTGCCGCACCTTGTGGACCACCCCGTCGAGCGACATCTGCTCAGGGAGGTTGGCCAGCGCCGGGACCAGACCGGCCATCATCATGGCGTGTCCACCGCTCATTCCGGTGGCGTCGTGGCAGACGCGGCAGGTGCCGCGGACCACCTGCTCGCCGATCCGCATGGCCGACTGGCTGACCTTCTGGACGGCGGCCCCTTTGCCGGCGACCCCGCCCAGCTGCTTGAGGTAGTCCGCGAGCGCCACCACCTCCTGCTCGGAGAGGTAGGCGAAGGGCGGCATGGTTTCTAGGTAGGGCAGCTTGGGCTTGACCCCGCCTTTGGCCAGCCGCTCCCGCAACGCCTCCTCGGCGTGCAACGCCAGCTGCCGGGCCAGCTGGGGCTTCGGTTCGGCCCCCGCCGCCTTCATGACGGCCTCGTGCTGAGCCGGCGAGAGGGCCCGCGCCGGGCCGATGATCGAGGCGATGGCGGGCGGCTTCCCGGACCCGGCCGGACCGTGGCAGGACCGGCAGTTCAGGCGGTAGATGTCCGCGCCGCTGACCGGGAACGTCGCGCGCAGGCTCTGGAGTGCCGCCTCGTCCCTGGATCCGGCCTGCGTCAGCGCCTTGCGGACCGAGTCGACGAAGGCCTGGGGAAGCGCGCTTCGGGGAGGGCCATCTCCGCCGAGCCGGCCGAGCGGACTCTCCTCGACGGTGAGCGCCAGTCCTCGCAGGATGCTGGGGCCGCTGAGCGGCTGGACGGTCCCCGCGGACGCGGCGGCCGCGGGCGGGACCGCCTGCGCCACGGCCAGCGCCGGTGTGGAGGTGGACAGGAGCAACACCAGGGTCGCGAGGCCGTGACGGTTCGTGCGCATGCGCGGAACGATACGCCCCCCTGAGTCCGGCTCGCGAGAGACGTGGGGCGGGTCATGGGGTGCGGACACCGCAAGCGGATGCTCTCGTGGT
This sequence comes from uncultured delta proteobacterium, assembly GCA_963776345.1. Taxonomy (GTDB): domain Bacteria; phylum Myxococcota; class Myxococcia; order Myxococcales; family Myxococcaceae; genus RPRB01. The sequence goes on from CAVZMH010000016.1 coordinate 151,059, forward strand.
GCTCGCTGCCGTCGAACGCCTCGTCCCGGGCGAGACACCTTCGACGACCTGAGGGCTCCGAGCCTTGCGCGGACCATCGACTGGTGTCCTGATTGGTCGGGAGGGCTCGGAGATGAAGCCATCGTTCTGGAGCGCGGGGATCCTCGTACTCGCCTGCGCAGGCGCCAAGGTGCCGGTCCCTGCTCCAACGACTCCGCCCGGGTTGCCGGAGGCGCCGGCCGGATTCGACCGGCTCACCAATGGACGGGTGACGCAGGAGCAGCACGATGCAGATCGCGCGCAGTTCGAGGAGGACGCGGTGCTACCGGCGCTCGGGCCGGTCTACAACGCGCGCTCCTGTGCCAACTGCCACGAGACTCCGGTGACGGGTGGGACCAGCCAGGTGGCCGAGGTCCGGACGGCGAACGGGTTGGTCCATGACCGCGCAGTCAGCGCCGAGTCGCAGGAGCATCTGGTTGCCGGCACCCACTTCTCCCTGCGCGCCTCCACCAGCCTGCTCGGCCTCGGCTTCGTGGAGGACGTCCCCGACGACGAGCTCCGGTCGTTGGCCCGCGCCAACGGAGGCCAGGTGGTCGAGGTCGCAATTCTGGAAACGCCGGGCTTGCATCGCGTGGGACGATTCGGCTGGAAGTGTCAGCACGCCTCTCTGCTCAGCTTTGCCGGCGATGCCGAGTTCGGGGAGAAGGGCGTCACCAATCGACTCTTCACCGGCGGGCAGAAGCCACCGTTCGAGGACGTCGACCAGGATGGGTCCGAGGACATCGACGCCTACGCCAGCTTCATGCGAGCCACCAAGGCGCCCGGCCGGTCGGCGGCTGCCGGCTCGGACCAGGTCCGGTCCGGCGAGCGCGTCTTCCTCGACATTGGCTGCGGTTCCTGCCACGTGCCGACGCTGTTCACGAAGAAGGAGGTCTTTCATCCCTACGGCGACTTCCTTCTCCATGACGTCGGGACCGCTGACGGAATCGCCCAGGGTGCGGCCCCACCGAACAAGCTGCGTACCGCGGCTCTCTGGGGCCTCCGGTCCCGCTCCAGGCTCCTGCACGATGGACGCGCGCTCGACCCGGTCGCTGCCATCCAGGCGCATCACGTCGAGGCGGAGCAGAGCCGGGAGCGCTTCGACTCCTTGAACGCTCAGGACCGGGCCGCGATCCTCGCGTTCCTGGCGTCACTGTGACTCCCTCCGCCGGCTCGGGATTCGAAGAACTCGAAGCGAGGTTCCCCGCTCTCGTCGATTGGGCTCCATGCTGCTCCCCGAGGAGGGACCATGTTCATCGGCCATTACGGCGTCTCGCTGGCGCTGAAGCGGGCAAACCCACGGCTCTCGCTCGGCGGCCTGTTCCTCGCGGTGCAGGGCCTCGACCTGCTCTTCTTCAGCTTCGTGCTGCTGGGCATCGAGAAGATGCGCATCGTGCCCGGCTTCACCGAGTACAACGCCTACGACCTGTACTACATGCCCTACAGCCACGGCCTGGTCGGGTCGCTGGTCTGGGCCGGGCTCGCCCTCGGTGGCGTGCTCCTCCTCCGGCGGGCCCCGCTCACCGGAGCGGCCCTGGTCGGGCTGGCCGTCTTCTCGCACTTCCTGCTCGACGTGCCGATGCACACGCCCGACATGCCGCTCCTCGGCGACAGCTCGCCCAAGGTGGGCCTCGGGCTGTGGAACCACCGCTGGTGGGCGCTGGCTGCGGAGCTCTCGGTCCTCGGGGCTGGGCTCCTGCTCTACCTGCGTGCCTCACGCCCGCGCACCCCGTCCGGACGGTGGGTGACGGCCACGGTGGCGGTGACCCTCGTCGCGCTGTGCGTGGCGACGCCGTTCATGCCACCGCCGTCGGGCGTCGTTTCGGGTGCCATCCAGGCCTTGCTCGCCTACGTCGTACTCGCGGCGCTCGCCGTGTGGCTCGAACGCGCGCGCACCGCGAGCTCGATGGAAGGGAAAGCCATTTCCGCAAGAGCGAGGCCGTGGAGCACCGGCTCGCCCAGATGAACTCGAGGCACGGGGAGCCTCCACTCACGTGTCACCCCGGAACGGGGGCGAGGAAGTGCTCCATCAGCGCCCGCGCCGTCTGTTCCTCTTGCTCCAGGGGGAAGACGTGGCCGGCGCCCCGGAGGATGACCAACTTCGCGTTCGGGATGAGCCGGGCGAGCGCGTACGCGTTCTCCACTGGCACCAGCCGATCCTGATCTCCGGAGAGGACCAGCGTGGGGCACGCGATCTGCTTCAAACGGGGGGAGGTGTGGTGCCCCAGGATGGCGCTCAGCTGGGTGAGGGCCGCGAGCGGCCGCGCGTGCTCGCTGCGGAGAAACCAGGCGCCCACCACGTCCGGGTTCGCGGCGACGAAGGCTGGCGTGGTCAGCAGCCTGCCGATCACGCCCGGGCGGTTGCGCGGCCCGCGGGCCACCACGCGCACGAAGTCCACCACGGTGGAGAGCGAAGGCTTGTGGCTGATCAGGTACGAGGCGTGGGTGGCCCCCAGCGCCAGCGCGCGCAGGCGCTCCGGGTGCCGCAGCGCGAGCTCCTGCGCGATCATCCCGCCCATGGAGATGCCGAAGACGTTGGCCCCTCCGGCGCCGCCCTGCCGGGGTGGGATTCCCACCGCGTCGAGCACGGCCACGGCGTCGTCGGCCATTTCTCGCATCTTGAGGAAGCCCAGCCGCGTGCCCGAGTGGCCGGTCCCGCGGTTGTCGAAGGTGACGACGAAGAAGTGCTGGGCCAGCTTCTCGGGCAGCGCGCCCCAGCCGCGCGAGGAGACGCCCATGCCCATGACCAGCAGCAGGGTTGGCGAGGAGCGCTCGCCATAGGTCGTGTAGTGGATGCGGTGGCGCTGGCGCGTGGTGAAGGGCACGGTGGGGCGGCCTCAGGAATTCCCCGGGGCGGCTCGCGCCGCGCCCGAGGAGGAAGCGGTGGCCGCGGCACCCTCGGCGCCAGCGACCAGCTCGGTCATTGCCTGGCCCATGTGCTCGGCCAGGCTGGGAAGATCCTTGGCTGCCTCCGCGTCGCCCAGGAGTCCCACGCCCACGTGCCCGTTGTAGCTGAGCAGTCCCACGGACAGGGTCTGCAGGGCGGCCAGGGGCACCGCCGGGTAGCAGGCCAGCATCTGGCGGCCGAGCAGGTAGAGCGGGAACTGGGGCCCCGGCACGTTGGTGACCACCAGGTTGAAGAAGCGGGTGGCCACTGCCTGCAGCCGCGCCGCCTGGGTGAGCAGCGTGGGCGGGGCGAAGTCCGACAGCCGGGTCAGCGCCATGGCGCTCATCACCTGGCCGCTCTCCTTGAGGCCCTTCATCGACTCGCGCACGCGCTCGAGGCGGCGGCGCGGGTCCGGCTCGCCGACCGGGAGCGCGCAGAAGGTGGGTGTCACCTGGTTGCCCAGCGTCTCGGAGCCGCGCGCCGACGCGCCGCGCACGCTCACCGGAACCATGACCCGCAGGTCGGGCCCCACCTCCTCGCCCCGGCCCAGGAGCAACGCGCGCAGCGCTCCCGCCACCACGGTGAGGAGCACGTCGTTGACCGTCCCGCCGAGCGTGGCCCGCACGCGCTTGATCTCCGCGAGCGATAGCTGGGCGGTGCAGAAGCGGCGGTGGGGTCCGATGGGCACGTTGAGCGAGCTGCCCGGGGCCTTGCCCATCTGCGCGAGCCCCAGAAGGGGCTTCACGCTCCCGGCCAGCATGGCCACCAGGGTCCGGGCGTCCGAGCCCGGCTTGAGCGCCAGATCCCTGGCCATCTCCAACGGGTGGGTGAGCTGCTGCTTCACCGAGGCGCGCAGCAGCGCCAGGCGGCTCGGCGCGGGCCGCGGCGTCCAAGGCGCGCCCGGCAGCTGGGGTCTCCGGGACGGGCTCGGCGTCCATCAGCACCGACGCGATGTCCATGCCAGAGATGCCGTCGACCATGCAGTGGTGCGTCTTGGTGAGGATGGCGAAGCCACTGCGGTCCTCCCCCACGCCCTCGATGAACCACATCTCCCAGAGCGGCTTGCTGCGGTCGAGCTCCTGGGCCATCAGCCGGCCCGTCAACTTGAGCAGCTGGGTCTCACTCCCCGGGACTGGCAAGGCGGTCTGACGCACGTGGTACTCGAGGTCGAACTGGTCCTCGTCCACCCACACCGGACGACCCTGCTGGAAGAGGACCCACTCCAGGCGCTGGCGGTAGCGGGGGACGCGCGAGAGCCGGGACTCGACCAGCCGCAGCAGCTCGTCGTACTGCGGAGAGGGACCCTCGAACAGCGCGAGCCCGCCCACGTGCATGTGCGTGCTGCGGTCTTCCAGGTTGAGGAATGCGAAGTCCAGACTGCTCAAGCGCTCGAACCACGCCATGGCGGCAACTTGTCACATCTGCGCGGGTGGCTCAGCGGGTTGCTGGCGGCCGTTCGCTCGCCGCGCTTGAATGGGCGTCCTCGGGCGCTACGGCTCGAACGACCAGCTCTCGCTGCCGCCCGACCAGCTGATGGTGCGTGTGGCTGGCGTGGTCGTGGTGTCCGTCGAGACCGTGAAGGCGCAGCTGCTGCCGTCGCTGGTGGTGAACGAACCGTCGATCAGGACCGAGAGCCGGGTGTTCGTTCCACCGGCATCGTCGGAGAACGAGGCGATGACCTGACCGTTGGCCAGCCGGAGGAATACCTCGTCGAAGATGCCCGGGGCGTCGCCACAGGGGTCGATCACCGACACCACCGAGAACGCCGTGGGCGGCGCGGGCGTCCCCGGCTCTCCCTGCGGACCGGGCTCGCCGGGAGCACCGTTGAGGACGAGCGTGGAGGTGGCGCCACAAACAATCAGCGCGCCACCGTCGGGAGCAGGACCGGCGGGATCGGCCACCACCGCCTGGACCGTGCAGCTCGCCCCGTCGCTTCCTGCGGGACCCGCCGGGCCCTGCTGACCCGGAGCGCCATCCGATCCGTTCGTGCCATTGGTCCCGTTGGTTCCGTTCGTGCCGTCGCAGACCACCGCCTGCGAGACGAGCCGATCACCGGTGGTCACCGTCCCCGACCCGTCGACGTCTTGGTACGAGGCAGCGACGACGCCCGGGCCGCCGTTGCATCCGGCCGCCGCGTCCTGTCGCTGCAGGATGAGTAAGGTCGAGACGCCGGCAGCCCCGTCCGTGCCGTTCTGGCCGTCGGCACCCTTCGCCCCGGTCACACCTTCGACGCCCGTGCAACCGCCCAGGGCGACCACCACACAGAGTGTCCAGTGCTTCATCGTGTTCACGTCTCCGTTTCCGGATGGACGGAACTGCAGCCGCCGTGCCCCGAGGAAGGGCTCCTGACATCATGGGCTTGGACGACGGGAGCGAAGGTCCACTGAGCGGGATGGGTCCGGGCGAACCCCGGAGTCAGTGCAGCCGGGGAACGCGCAGGCGGCCAGGCCGCGCGCCGCTCTCCAGGGCCCGGCACGAGCGGCATGTCGAGTCGGCCGGGGCCTCATGGCCGCAGACACGAAAAACCCCCGCCAGCCAGATTCTCCTGTGCTGACGGGGGTTCTCCTTGGTCGGGGCGACTGGATTTGAACCAGCGACCACCTGCACCCCAAGCAGGTGCGCTACCAGGCTGCGCTACGCCCCGGGAACTGCTCGGCGATGCGGCGAACTGCGGGGAAGCGGGGATGTACCTGCCGGCCCCCGGTCGGTCAAGCCGCTCCGTCGCCGCCGGAGCTCCCGCCCGCCGCCGCGGCTGCCTCGGCGGCGTTGTTCAGGGCGCTCTTCAGCACCTGGCTCGGGCGGAAGGTGAGCACCCGACGCGCCGAGATCTCGATCTCCTTGCCCGTCTGCGGATTCCGCCCGACGCGCGCGTTCTTCTGGCGCACCTGGAAGTTCCCGAAGCCGGAGATCTTGATCTTGTCCCCGCGCTCGAGCGTCTCCTTCACCATGTCGAAGACCAGCTCGACGATCTCGGCGGATTCCTTCTTGGAGAACCCCACCTTCTCGTAGACGCCTTCGATGATGTCGGCCTTCGTCATGGAGCAGAAGCATGCCTGCCTGCTCCCGAACGTGTCAACTTGCCGGAGTTGCTGAGGGTTTTAACGACCCCTCAGCTGGCCACCCAGGCGCCTCTGGACCTCCTCCACGATGCGGGCATGGGCCGCCTGGACCTCGTCGTCCCGGAGCGTCCGGTCGGGGGACCGGTACCGGAGCGCGAAGGCGAGGTTCTTCTGCCCCTCGGGCAGAGGTGCGCCGATGTAGACGTCGAAGAGCTCCGCGTCCTCGACCAGCGGCTGGCCCACCTCGCGGATGACGGCGCGCACCTCGGCCGCCTGCCTCGAGACCGGCACCACCACCGCCAGGTCGCGGAGCACCGCCGGGTAGCGAGGGAGCGGCTGGAACTGCGGCGACAGCTCCGCCACCCGCTCCAGCGCCGCGAACTCCAGCTCGAAGGCGAACACCCCCCGGGGCAGCTCGAGCTGCTGGGCCACCCGCGGATGGATCTCCCCCACCCACCCCAGCACCACGTCGCCCACCCGCGCCTCGGCGGTCGCGCGCGGATGGAACGGCGCCACCCGGGCCAACCGGCAGGTCACCTCGCCGCCCCCGAGCGCCGAGACGATGGCCTCCACCGCGCCCCGGGCATCGGCGAAGTCGTTCGCCGCATCCTTCGAGGTCCAGCCGCGCGGATCGCGCCGGCCCCAGAGCACACCGGCGACGTGGAGCCGCTCCTCGGCCACCGGCCGCAGGTCCTTCCCGCCGTACGGGTCGCGCAGGTAGGCCCGGCCGATCTCGTAGAGCCGGAGCGCCGCGGGCTGGTGACGCAGGTTGGACGCCACGTTCGAGAGCAGGGAGGCCAGGAGCGTGGTCCGCATCACCGCCTGCTGCGGGGTGAGCGGGTTCCTGAGCGAGACCGCCTCCACCGAGCTCCCGAGCTTCTCCAGGGCCCGCGGCGTCACCCACGGAAGCAGGCCCGGGTCGACGAAGCTGTAGTTCACCACCTCGTCGAAGCCGCCGCCCGAGAGCGCGCCGCGGATACGCCGCTCCACCTCCACCCACGCCGGCTCGGGCACCAGCTCGCCCGAGCTCGCCGGGAGCACCGAGGGGATGTGCTCGTAGCCACGGACCCGGGCGACCTCCTCCACCAGGTCCTCGGGCCGCTCCACGTCGTGGCGCCAGCCGGGAACCCGCCAGCGCCCGCCGCTCTCGGCGGCGAAGCCGAGCGAGCCGAGGATGGACCGGACGTCCGCCTCCGGCACGGGGGCCCCGAGGAGCGCGTCCACCTCGCCCTTGCCCAGGGTCACGACCCGCGGCTCGGCCGGGCGCGGGTGCACGTCGAGCCGCCCGCGGCGCACGGTCGCGCCCGACAGCTCGGCCATCAGCGCCGCGGCATGATCGAGCACCTCCGGGAGCACCGTCCGGTCGACGCCGCGCTCGAAGCGGTACGAGGCCTCGCTGTGCAGCTGGTGCCGGCGCGCCATCCGGCGGATGGTGCCCGGGTCCCAGTTCGCCGCCTCGAGCAGGACGCGGGTCGTGCCCTCGGTCACCTCGGTGTCGGCTCCGCCCATGGTGCCGGCGAGCGACTGCGCGCCCCGGGTGTCCTCGATGACCAGGTCGTCCGCGGCCAGCGTCCGCATCTTCCCGTCGAGGGTGGTGAGCGCCTCGCCGTCGCGCGCCCGGCGCACGCGCAAGAGGCCCCCCTGGATCCGGTCCAGGTCGAAGGCGTGCAGCGGCTGCCCGAGTTCGAGCATCACGTAATTGGTCACGTCGACCACGTTGCTGATGCTCCGGACCCCGCAGCGCTCGAGCCGCCGCCGGAGCCACGCGGGCGACGGCCCGATGCGCACGCCCTCCAGCACCCGGGCGGTGAAGCGCGGGCAGCCCACCGGGTCGGCGATCTCGATACGGATGGGGTCGGAGACCGGCGCGCCCGACTCGGCCGGGGTCCGGAGCTTCCGCTGCAGCGGGACACCGAGCACCGCCGCCGCCTCGCGGCCCACGCCCAGGTGGCTGAGCGCGTCGCCCCGGTTCGGGGTGACGTTCACCTCGAGCACCGTGTCCTCGAGCCCCAGCGCCTTCGCCAGCGCGGTCCCCGGCACGAGCTCCTTCGGCAGGATGAGGAGGCCGCTGGCGTCGTCGGACAGCCCGAGCTCCTTGCCGGAGCAGAGCATCCCGTTGCTCTCCACCCCCCGGAGGCTGGCCCGCTGGATGGTGGGCCCACCGGGCAGCGTCGTTCCCACCGTCGCCAGGGCGACCAGGTCACCGACCTGGAAGTTCTTCGCCCCGCAGACGACCTGGAGGTGAGCGCCGCCCGCGTCCACCTGGGTGACGCTCAGCTTCTCGGCGTTGGGGTGCGGCGCCGCCGCCGCGATGCGCGCGACGACCACGCCGGCCAGCACCTCGGCCGGCCGGTGCAGCCCCTCGACCTCGAGGCCCGCCCGGGTCAGGCGCCGGGCGAGCTCCTCGGCAGCCGGGAGCGGGGAGACGAAGTCACTCAACCACTCGACGGAGACCTTCATGGCTAGAACTGCTCCAGGAGCCGGACGTCGTTCTCGAACAGGCTGCGCAGGTCGTCGAGGCCGTAGCGCAGCATCGCCACCCGCTCGATGCCCATGCCGAAGGCGAAGCCGGTGACGCTGTCCTCGGGGTAGCCCACCGCCCGGAAGACGTTCTGGTGCACCATCCCGCAGCCGAGGATCTCCAGCCAGCCGGTCTGCTTGCACAGACGGCAGCCCTTCCCCGCGCAGGCGCCGCAGCTCACGTCCAGCTCGCCCGAGGGCTCGGTGAAGGGGAAGAACGAGGGGCGGAACCGCGTCCGCCGGTCGGGGCCGAAGAAGGCGCGGACGAACGCGTCGAGCGTCCCCTTCAGCTCGGCCATGGTCACCTTCCGGTCCACCAGCAGGCCCTCGATCTGGTGGAACATCGGGGTGTGCGTCGCGTCCGAGTCGGCGCGGTACACCTTGCCCGGCACCACCACCCGGATGGGCGGCTTCTGGGCGAGCATGGTCCGCACCTGCCCGGGCGAGGTGTGCGTCCGGAGCACGATGCCTCCCGGGTCGTGCTGGAGGTAGTCGCCGTGGACGTAGAACGTGTCCTGCATGTCCCGGGCGGGGTGGTCCGCCGGGAAGTTCAGCGACTCGAAGTTGTAGAGATCGAGCTCGATCTCCGGGCTCTGCACCACGTCGAAGCCGAGCCGCTGGAAGGTCCGGGTGACCTCCTCCAGCGTGCGCGAGACCACGTGCCGGCGCCCAGGGCGGCGCATCCGGCCCGGCAGCGTGACGTCGATGGGCGGCGCATCGAGCTCCGCCTGGAGCGCGGCGCCGGCGATGCGCCCCTCCGCCTCGCCGAGCAGCGCCTCCACCTCGGCCTTGATCCGGTTGGCCACCTCCCCCACCCGGCGACGCTCGTCGGGGCCGAGCTTGCCCATCCCGCCGAGCACGGCGGACAGCTCGCCCTTCTTGCCCAGGTAGCGGATGCGCAGCGCCTCGAGGCCGGCCGCGTCCTGGGCCCGGCCGATCTCCTCGCGCGCCTTGCTCGCCAGCGATTCCAGTCGGTCCTGCATGGGTCCTCCCAGTCCTCCTCAAACGACAGAGGGCCGCCCCTGGGGGCAGCCCTCGTGTCCTCTCGCCGGGGCTCGAAGCCCGCCCGGCAGGGGTCCGATGTCAGGCCGCCGCGATCTTCGCGATGGCGGCAAAGCCCTGCGGATCGGCGACGGCGATGTCGGCCAGCACCTTTCGGTCCAGCGCCACCTGCGCCTTGCTCAGCCCGGCGATGAGCCGGCTGTAGCTCAGGCCCGACAGCCGGGCCGCGGCGTTGATCCGGACGATCCACAGCGCGCGGAAGTCGCGCTTCTTCCGGGCCCGGTCACGGCTGGCGTAGTCCAGCGCGCGCTCCACGGCCTGGTTCGCCCGCTTGTAGCAGTTCTTCCGCCGGCCCCTGAACCCCTTGGCCAGCTTGAGAATCCGGTTGCGGCGACGGCGCGCCTTGAAACCCTTCTTGACCCGCATGGCTCGTCCTCAGTTCGCCCCGTAGGGGAACAGCTCCTTGATGACCTTCTTCGCGTCCATGTCGCGAAGGTGGCCGGTGCCGCGGTTGCGGCGATCGTTGTTGGCGGTCTTGGAGAAGGTGAACAGGTGCTTGGCGTAGGCCTTGCCGTGCTTCACCTTGCCCGACTTCTTCACCTGGAACCGCTTCTTCGCCCCGCTCCGCGTCTTCATCTTCGGCATCGCTCGACTCCTCAAACCTGTCCTGGCCCCGCGGGGGGGGCCTTGGTTGCCGCCTCCGCCGCAGGGGGAGTCGGCTCTGCCTTCCGTTCCGCTTCCAGCTGCGCCGCCCGTTGCCTGGCGAGGTCCCGCGCCCGCTGGGCGACCTTGGGATTGGGAGCGAGGATCATGAACATCTGCCGGCCTTCCATGCGGGGCACCTGCTCCACCACGCCCACTTCCTTCACGTCCTTGATGACGTCGTCGAGCAGCGCCTGGCCGAGCTCCTTGTGGGTGATCTCCCGGCCCCGGAACATGATGGTGATCCGCGCCTTGTTCCCCTCCTCGAGGAAGCGCTTCACGTTGCGGACCTTGAACTCGTAGTCGTGCTCCTCCGTCTTCGGCCGCATCTTCACCTCCTTGAGGTGAACCACGACCTGCTTCTTCTTCGCCTCCGATGCCCGCTTCTTCTCCTCGTACTTGAAGCGGCCGTAATCCATGATCTTGCAGACCGGAGGCTTGGCCATCGGGTTGACCTCGACGAGGTCCATCCCGAACTGATTGGCCTGCTCCAGTGCCGCTTCGATCGTCAGGACACCCAGCTGCTCGCCAGCAGGCCCGACCACGCGCACTTCACGGGCGCGGATCCGCCGGTTCGTTCTCTGGTCGCGAGCGATGTGAGTCGACCTCCAGCTGGGGGATGCCTGCCCGGGCGGGCGCAGGGGTCCAAAGGGCGGGGCAAGATACTTACCTGACGCCCCAAGTCAAGCGACGCCCCCGGCCAGGCGAGGACCTCACCTTCATAGCGCCGAAAGGGGCACACTGCCCGGCGCGATGCGTGTCCTTCTCCCCCTGCTCCTGGCCGGGTGGACGGTGTCGGCGGCCCCCCCGTCCCGTGGGGACACCTCGGTGGGCCTGTTACTCCACGACTCCTGTGCCGGGCCCAAGGCGGAGGCGTGCAACCGGCTGGGGCGGATGTTCATGCCCGGGTTCGTGACCCGGAACGAGCTGAAGGCGCTCCGGGCGTCCAAGGCCTACTGCGAGCTGCTCGGGACACCCTGGGAGTGCCTCGACGCCCGCGAGCGGGTGCTGCGCCAGCGCCCACCGGACCTGGCGGCGGCGGCGAGCCTGGCCTCCGGAGCGTGCAGCTCGGGCTCGCCCCGGGGCTGCGTCCTCTGGGCGGAGGCGCTGGGGTGTGGCCGCGGTGTCCCGGCGGACGTGAAGAAGGGGCTCGCGGTGCTCCGGCGACAGTGCGAGCAGGGCCCGCAGGCCTGTCTCGAGCTGGCGGCATGGCTCGACGTCCCGGGCGCTCACGCGGCCCTGGCCGGCTCGCCGGCGAAGCCGAACGCGACCTACGCCGCGGCGCAGATCGCGCTCTTCAACGACCGGGTGGACCGCGCCGCCCAGCTGCTGGCCTCCTTGCCCAAGGCGGCCTCTCCCTGGCCGGAGCGGCGGGCCTTCCTCTCGGCGATGATCGCCCTCGCCCGGAAGGACGACGCAGGATTCCGGGCCTCGGTGGCGCAGCTCCGGAAGCTGAAGCCGGACGAGCCCGTGGCCCGCATCCTCGGCAGGCTGGTCTCCGCGAACCTCGCCGCTGGCTGGATGCCGGCGCTGATCTCGGCATGGACCGAGGAGCGAAAGCCCGAGCTGCGGAGTGATCCGTTCCTGCTCCCCTGGTTCGAGCCGCAGTCGACCTGCGTCCCCGGGGAGCGGGACCTCCGGACCGCCGACCCTGCCGAGTCGGTGGAGGCCTTCGTCACGGCGCTCGCGCACCGCCTCCAGGAGTGGCCGCGGCCACCGCCCCCGGCGGCGCTGCTCGATGCGGCGCGCACGCAGGCCGGGGTGTCCGACGACGGCGTGCGGTTGATCGCGGTGTCGCTGCTGGTCGAGCCCTTCCTCTCGCCGGAGCAGCGGGAGCGGTCGCGCCCGGTGGCGACGGGGGCGCTGTCGGCGCTGGCCGGTGCGAACCCGGCGGATGCGTTCCTCCAGCTCGCGGCGCTGGCGGGGCCGGATCCGGAGACGGCGCCGGTGGGGATCCCGGCGCTCGACCGGCTCGAGCGGGTGGCGAAGGCGGACGCGCTGCGCTTTCCAGGGCTGCTGCTCCGCGAGACGCTCGAGCGGACGCTCCGGCCGGAAGACTTCCGCGACCTCGGGCTGAGCACGGCGGTGCAGGTGGTGCTCGACGTCGACCTCGAGCGGTACCTGGAGCGCGTGCTCAACGAGGCCGGGGAGCCGGACCGGCGGGTGGCCGTGGTGCGGACGCTGGGCTGGCAGATGTCCCGGAGCGGCTGGCTGGTCCACCTCTTCACCGGCGCCAGGCTCCTGGCCCTGGTGGCCGAGCGAACCGGAAGCGACGCCGACCGGGCGATGGCCGCGTCGACGCTGGCGCGGGGGCGGCGGCTGTGGAGCGGGTGGGCGGTGCTCCCGCGGATCGGGCGCTGGCCGGTGTCCGCGCTCCCGGACGAGCTGCGGGCGCGCGGCTTCGAGGACGAGGTGGGCGTGCTGGAGCGCTACGCGGCGATGGGCGCGGAGTGAGCTAAGGCGCGGCGCCTTCCCTGGAGAGCAGCTCGAGGAAGGCATCGAGCGGCATGGACTTGAGATCTTCGCCGCCGTAGCGCCGGGGGGCGACGGCGCGCTGCTCGACCTCGCGGTCGCCCATGACCAGGGTGAAGGGAATCTTCTGGAGCTGGGCCTCGCGGATCTTGGCGTTCATGGTCATGCCGCGATCATCCAGCTCGGCGCGGAAGCCCCGCGAGCGGAGCAGCTCGAGGACCTCGCGGGCGTACGGCAGCTGCCGGTCGGCCACGGTGACCAGCGCGACCTGGATCGGGGCGAGCCAGGTGGGGAACGCGCCAGCGTAGTGCTCGACCAGGATGGCGATGAAGCGCTCGAAGCTGCCGTAGATGGCGCGGTGGAGGACCACCGGGCGGTGCTCGGCGTTGTCCTCGCCGACGTAGGCGAGCTCGAACCGCTCGGGCGCGTTGTAGTCGGCCTGGATGGTGCCGAGCTGCCAGGTCCGGCCGATGCTGTCCTTCACGTGGAAGTCGAGCTTCGGGCCGTAGAAGGCGCCGTCCCCGGGGTTCTGCTCGTACTCGATGCTCAGCGACTTCACCGCGGACTCGAGCGCGGCCTCGGCGCGGTCCCAGAGCGCGTCGTCGCCGATGCGCTGGGGTGGCCGGGTGCCGAACTTGGCGACGTAGGTGAGGCCGAACGCGACGTAGACCTGGTCGAGGAGCTGGATGAAGCGCTTCACCTCGTCGGCGAGCTGCCCCTCGGTGCAGTAGATGTGCGCGTCGTCCTGGGCGAACTGCCGGACGCGGGTGAGGCCGCTGAGGCTGCCCGACGCCTCGTTCCGGTGCAGCACGTCCTGGGTCGAGAAGCGCAGCGGCAGCTCGCGGTAGCTGTGCTTCCGGGAGGCGAAGTACAGGTGGTGCGAGGGGCAGTTCATCGGCTTCAGGCTGAAGTCGTGCTCGCCGGTCTCGTTGTCGAGGACCAGGAACATGTTCTCGCGGTACTTGCCCCAGTGCCCGCTCTTCTCCCAGAGGGCCTTGTTGTAGAGGAGCGGGGTCTTGATCTCCTGGTAGCCGTTCTCCCGGGTCCACCGGCGCATCCGGTCGGCGAGCACCTGGTAGAGGACGGTCCCCTTCGGGCTCCAGAAGGCGGCCCCGGGCGCCTCGGGGAAGAACTCGAACAGGTCGAGCTCGCGGCCGAGCTTCCGGTGATCGCGCTTCTTCGCCTGTTCCTGGAGGTTCAGCCAGGCATCGAGCTCCTTCCTGTCGAAGAAGGCGGTGCCGTAGATGCGCTGGAGCATCGGGTTGCGGTGATCGCCGCGCCAGTACGCGCCGCTGGTGCTGAGCAGCTTGATGGCGCCGATCTTCCCGGTCGAGGGGCCGTGGGGGCCGAGGCAGAAGTCAACCCAGTCGCCGTGCCGGTAGAGCGTCAGCGTCGTGGCGCCCTTGGCGACGATGTCCTCGATGATCTCCACCTTGAACTTCTCGCCCTTGGACTGGAAGAGATGGATGGCGTCGGCGACGTTCACCTCCTCGCGGACGAAGGGGAGGTTCTTGGCGATCTCCTTGTTCGCCTCCTCCTCGATGGCCTGGAGCTCCTCCGGGGTGAAGGGCTTGTCGCGGAAGAAGTCGTAGTAGAAGCCGCCCTCGATCGTCGGGCCGATGGTGACCTGGGTCCCGGGGAAGAGCTTTTGGACCGCGCTGGCGACGACGTGAGCCGCGTCGTGGCGGATGGTGTCCAGGGCCTCGGGGGCCTTGGAGGTGAGGATCTCCAGCTTCCCGTTCTCGGTCAGCGGCCGGGTGAGATCGATCTCCTTGCCGTTGAAGCGGGCGAGGACGGCCGCCTTGGCCAGGCCGGGACCGATGGACTCCTTGACGAAGTCCCCGACGCGGATGCCGGCCGGAGCAGCCTTGGTGCTGCCGTCCGGGAGGGTGATCTGGATCGAGTCCGCCATGGAGGGCGGATACCTACGAGAAACACGGGGCTGGCGCCACTACGAGTCGTGGCTCGCCGCTCGCGAATTGACCCCAAGGCGCGCCCGCGCCTCGAGGCACGGTGCGCTGCCCGGCTCGAGTGCGCGGCACAGCATGGGCCGATCTTCGTAGACGGCGCAGAGGAATCGGTTCGGTACGGCGGTGCGCAGCGCGCTGCAGTGTCCGTGCGTCATCTTCATGAAGCGCCTCGGCTCCGACTCTCGGCCGAAGCTCGCCGGGATCTCACCGGAGGCCGGGGCCACGAACTCGGCCGTTCGTGCCGTGCCCAGCCTCGCGACGTCATCGGGGAAGACCTGCACGTAGTCGCGCTTTCCGAAGCAGCAGGCGCCGCAGGTCGTGCAGTCGTAGGTTTCGCCCAAGGTCGAGTACATAACCGGGACGAGCGCCAGCGCGCTTCGTCAGCCAGCTCGCCACCCTCTCACAAATCTTGTGGGCCCTGCTGGTTTCGAACCAGCGACCCCTACCGTGTCAAGGTAGTGCTCTACCGCTGAGCTAAGGGCCCCGAAGAGGCAGGGGAAATACCTGGCCGCCCCCCGGGGGTGTCAAGCGACGCGGCTCAGCTCACGCCCGCTCGACCCGGGCCGCGTAGCAGCCCCGACCGGCGTTGTGGACGTGGAGGTACGCCGTCCCGGGCATCGCGAGCAACCGCTCGAAGACCGGAGCTGCCTCCCGCCCCTTCACCACCACCCCGTCGAGCATCTGGCCGGCCTGGTCGAACGCCCGGACCGAGAGCGTCCGCCGCGCGAGCACCTCGGGCACCTCGTCGATCCCGGGACGGGCCTCCTCCGCGCCGTCCTCGACGAAGATGGCGTGCGAGGAGCGGTACGGCGTCGCCGCGGGCTGGTGCTCGAAGTTCAGGAGCAGCATCCGGGTGCCGGGCTCTGCGTCGCGGAGCGAGACGCGGCAGGGGAAGCCGGGGACGGCGTCGGCGAGCTTCACCTCGATGCCTCGCGCGGCGAGCTCCCGGTCCGACAGCCCGTAGAGGGAACGGAACAGCGACGACGGCAGACCCACGACCCGAAATGCCACGGCGTCCCTCCTGCTCAGGTTCGCCCAGGAGAGTGTCCGAGAAGCATCCACCGGGCGTCCCGGTTCCTGCGCTCGAATGCTCGTCGGAGGGCGACACGGCGTCGGAGGTCAGACCGTCAGCTCGACCGCGCGACGCAGGACCTGGTCGAACATCGCCGGCGTCAACCGGCCGGTCTGCGTGTTCTGCTGGCTCACGTGGTACGCGCCGAGGAGAGTCGGAGCTCCATCGAGCGATACCTCCGCCCCGTGCGCGAAGCGGGGCGCGGGCCGCGGGACGACCACGCCCTGTGCGCGCAGCACCCCGAGCACCGCCCCCCAGGCGATCGCCCCGAGCGCGAGCACCACCCGCGGCCGCAGCAGCTCCAGCTCGCGGGCGAGCCACGGCGCGCAGCGGGCGAGCTCGTCGGGACGCGGCGCATTGGCCGGCGGCGCGCACCGGGCGGACAGCGTCACCCACGCTCGCCGGAGAACGAGCCCGTCGCCACGCGACTCGCTCCGGCCCTGATTCGCCAGCCCGGCCCGGTGCAGCGCCGCGTACAGGAAGTCACCCGACCGGTCGCCGGTGAAGACACGCCCCGTGCGGTTTCCACCGTGCGCCGCCGGCGCGAGGCCCACGATCACCAGCCGCGCCCGCGGATCCCCCCACCCGGGGACCGGCCGGGCCCAGTACGTCCAGTCCCGGAAGGCCCGGCGCTTCACCCGGCCCACCTCCTCGCGCCAGCGCACCAGCCGGGGACACGCCACGCAGCCCAGGATCCGATGCTCCAGCACGTCGAGCGAGCCGCACCGGGGCGCCGCCGAGGCGGGGCTCCGGACCGCCCCGGGCGAGCGGATGGCCGACCGCGCGCTCATGGGCCTCCGCACCTCGAACGCCAGCCGCCAGCCCGGGCGACCGCGTCCAGAGCACAAGACGCTATAGCAACCACGCTGCCACCGAGCGTGAAGCGGGAACGACGATTCAGCCACTTGCGACGGCTCGGTTCGCACTCCCAGTCATCGAAATTGCTATAGCGTCTTGAGCGCGGGGAGCAGGCTCCCCCGGCCGCTCCCCACCTCAGAGTGCCCACCGAGGCGCGCTCGATCCGCGAGCCGCCGTCTCCCCGGGAGCGAGTCACGGGCCCCCGTCGCTCCGTGTTCCGGCGGCCATGTTCGACGTGGCCGGCGCGTTCGGAGTCGCGGCCTCGAGCTGATCCAGCAACCGCCGCGCCGCATCCGCCCGCGCGAGCTCCTCGCCCACCTCGACCCGCAGCTCTACGTCCGGATGCACGAGCAGGACGGCGTGCACGGCGCCGGCATCCGCCACTGCCGGCACCTCCACCCGGAGCGGCAGTCCGCAGACCCCGTCCGCAGTCACCCCGGCGAGCGGCGCCCGGATCCGCACCCGTGTGTGCGCCGGCACCGCCCCGCACTCGACCGGGGCACCGGGAACCCCGGAGAGCTCCACCCCGGAGAACGCCCGCGCCCGCGTCCACTCCTCGCGCTCGGGCCACCCGCCCCTGCTCCACCGCACCGCCACCGGTCGCAGCACCCGGAGCCGCGCCGCGAGCTCCTCGGTGAACGGCCCATCGACGTCGACCGCCAGCCGCCCGGGCGACCAGCGGCGCACCCGGGCCACGTCGAGCCCGCGCTCCTCGACCCACGGCCCCACCCGGCCCACGAACGGCGCGAGCGCCGGAGCGCCGAGTGGCGCACGCACCTGAACGAAGGCCGAGCCCGCGAGCTGCAGCGTCTCCTCCGTGGACCGCCGGAGGCCGTTGCTCCGTGTCCGCACCCAGAGCACCACCTCGGGCCGGGCCAGGGCCCGCAGCCGGTCCGGGTCCAGCTCCTCGGAGACCTCGACGTGCATCCGGAACCCCGGCAAGGCCAGCTCCGAGGGCCCGGCCGCGAGCACCAGAGCCAGCGCCACCCAGCTCACGGGGGTGCCCGCCGCGCCGGAGCCACCCAGAGGTGCCCCCAGCGCAGGAAGTACTGCGCGGTGCTGATCGCCACGCACAGGCCAGTGAAGTAGCCGGAGACCAGAAACCAGGCGTGCAGCAGCGGCGAGTCGCTGAACGTCAGGTCCATCAGCCCGAGCACCAGGAAGCAGGTCAGCGCGAACGTCGCGTACTTGCCCACCCGGGACGGGGCCGCGGGCATCTCCAGCCCCTTGCGCTTCACCATCGCCGCGCCGGCGGCAATCGAGCCGTCGCGGAAGGCGATCAGGAGCACCATCCACAGCGGCGCCTCGTGCTCGAGGAAGAGCATGATCAACGCCGCGCCGGTGAGCAGCTTGTCCGCCAGCGGATCCAGGAAGGCGCCGAGCTTCGTCCGCTGATGGAGCAGTCGCGCCAGGAGGCCGTCCAGCGAGTCGGTCAACGCGGCGGCGAGGAAGAGAGCCAGGGCCCAGCCCGGCCTACCGCCCAGATGGAGCGCCACGAACACCGGCACAGCCAGCAGGCGCAGATAGGTCAGGAGATTCGGGACAGTCCACGCGTCCGCGGGCACGAGCAGTACAGATTAGCAGGGCATCGCCAGGCGCTCCCGCAACGATGTGGCGTGGCGAGCCTCATCCGATGAGACAACCGTTCCCTCGAAAGGACGCTCATTCCGTGCGTGGTCTCCTCGTCGTCGCAGCGCTGACCCTTCTCCAGGCGTGCGGAGCCTCGAACGCGCCCGGAGCTCCGGGACCCAGCGCAGGTGGCCCCGACGCCGGTGGGCCAGGGGCAGCGCTGCTCACCGTCTCGCCGCAGTCCCAGCGGCTCGTCGCCGGCTCCGCCGCGGTGAGCATCACCGCCACCCTCACCGGCGACAGCGGACCCATCACCTGGGCCCTCACCGGGCCCGGGACGCTGGGGGCGACCACCGGCACGGCGACCACCTATGCCCCGCCGGCGACCGTCCAGGCGGAGACCACGGCGACCGTGACCGCCAGCGCCGGCCCGGGGCTGACCGCCTCGGTGACCGTCACCATCGTGCCCGCCTCGGCGATGGACGTCACCGGCCGGGTGGTGGGTACGGCCGGGAGCGGGCTCCAGGGGCTGACGGTGGCCATCGGAGACAGCACCGCGCTGACCGGGGCGGACGGGCGCTTCTCGATCCCCGGAGTCAATCCGCCCTACGACCTCACCGTCGTGCTCTCCGGCACCCCCCTCTACGCCGGGAGGTACGAGGGGCTGACCCGCCCCGACCCCACCCTGGTGTTCCTCTACCTCGTCAACTCTGGCGAGCCGAACACCGCGACCGTCTCGGGAACCGTCTCCGGCGGGGACCCGGTCGGAACGGCGGGGGAGTTCACCGCGGCCGTCTTCACCTTCTCGGCCGGGGTCTTCGACCTCGACGCGATCGGCATCACCGAGCGCAACAACCCCTTCACCCTCCCGCTCTCCTGGTTCGGTCCGGAGTCCACCGTCGGCAACCTCCATGTGCTGCAATGGAAGAGCCCGCGGCCCGGGACCCCTCCCACCGAGTACACCGGCTACGGAGTCCCAGAGCGCGATCGCCGTCACGCGCGGAATGTCCCTCGAGGGCGCGAACGTCACCATGACCGCCCCCACGACCGGCTCCATCGCCGGATCCATCGTCCCGCCGGCCGGCTACACCGTGGAGAGCAAGTTTCTGGGCCTCGAGCTCGACGGCCTCACCGCGGTCCCGCTCGGACACGTGGACACGGACGCCACCGACTTCCAGTTCGCGGTGCCCGGCGGCATCCCGGCCACCGCGGCAGTCACCGTCTCCGCCCAGCGCCTCGGGGCCGGCACCACCTCCCGCCGCCTCTCCGGCCTCTTGCCCGGGCAGGTGGGCCTCTCGCTCGAGCTCCCCACGCCGGCCCTGCCCACCTCGCCCGCCGACGGGACCACCGGCGTGAGCGGCACGACCGATTTCACCTGGACCCCCTTCCAGAACGGGGTCCACTTCGTCCTCTTCAACGGCGGACCCACGTTTCCCAGCTTCTACGTCGTCACCGCCCGGACGACGGCCCACATTCCGGTCGCCCCGGCGCTCGGCGTGGGTCTGCCGCGCGGCGCGAGCTACACCTGGTTCGTCGCCGGCTTCGGCCCCTTCGCCAGCGTCGACGCCTTCACCGGAGGGGTCCACCTCTTCCCTCCCCTGGGAGAGACCGTGCAGTCGGTGAGCGAGCCGCACGGCTTCGTCACCGAGTAGGGCGGCCTGGCCGGCGCCCCCGTCAGGGGTGCTTCTGCAAGAAGCGGTCGATGGCGTCCTTCTGCTGGGTCGCCTTGCCGGTCTGGAACTGGGTGTCGGTGATGCGCACCTGGCGGCCGGCCTGGAGCTCGACGAAGCGCTTCTCCCACTCCTCGGCGGTGACCTCGGTCGGCCCGGGCACCTCCACCCGGGGCCCCTTGGGCGGGGGAGGCTTGGCCGACTTCTTCACCTGGGCGTTCACCGCCACCCGGCCCTCGGCCACCCGGACGACCGTCTCGCGGATCTTCGGCGGACGGGTCCCGGCGATGAGCGGCGTGGCGTCCACGCGGAAGATGGTGCCCCGCACGCCGGCGACCGCCCGGGCCGCGCTGACCTCGAACGTCGAGTCGCTCCCGGCGATGGCCTTCTTCACCTTCGCCCAGACCCCTCCGACCAGCAGCTTGAGCGAGACCTTGCTCCGCTCCTGGGCCTCGAACTCGGCGCGCTCCACCAGGAGCTCGCTGTCCGGACCGAGCACCACCACGCTCTGGTCGGTCAGGGTGAGCTTGACGTTGCCCTCGAGGCCGGTGCGCAGCGTGTCGTCGAGCTCGACGGACGCGCCCTGCTGCAGCGCCTGCTCGGCGCCGTCCTTCGGGGTCCGGAACGCCGGCCCCTCCACCACGGTGACGGTCCCCACCGCCCCCAGGGCCGAGGAGGTCGAGAGCACGAGGACGAGGAGCGCCGCGCGCATCACTTGCCGAGCTTGACCTCGAGCGCGTTGCCCGAGACGCCGGTCACCGACACCTTGCGCTTGCCGAGCGACTTGCCGTCGATCTGCTCCGCCAGCCGCTCCGCCGTGCCCAGGTAGGTGACCTCGAGCTTCCCGGTCCCGCCCGCCAGCGAGGGCGATCCGACGTCGCGCACCCCGGCGCTCCAGACGCTCAGCTGCTGCCGGAAGGACTGCAGGGTGGAGAAGTCGCCCGCGTTCTGCACCTCGACCACGATGCGCGCCCCGCTCTGCTCCGAGGCCCGGAGCGACTCGAGGACCGCCTTCCGCACCTGGCCGGTGATCTCCGCCTCGTGGCCCTTGACCAGGTTGTAGGCGCTCTCCTCGCGCGAGTTCACGCTCACGTTCGACATCTCGCTCCGGAGCTTCCCCGACACCTTCGCCAGCTGCGCGCCGGCCGAGGTCTCGAAGACGCCGAGGTCGTAGTCGCCGGTCAGCGGGAAGGCGGAGCGCGGCGCGCCGGGCTGGACCAGGATGCCGTCCGGGGGGACGTCGCGGAAGGCCACCGTGCCGTAGAGGATGTAGTCGGCCTTGCTCAGGGTGCCGATCTCCTTGGCCTCGGTCGCGCCCAGCGCCACCGCGGACGAGACCCGCACCTTCCCGGCGGCGAACGACGGATCGATCATCGTCCAGCCGTCGCGCTTGAACGCGTCGGTCAGCACGGTCGCGGTGACGCCCGAGGTGGTGGTGACGCCCTTCTCGTCGATGGTCTGTTCTTGTAGCAACACCACCAGCTTCCGTCCCTGGAGCCGCTTCACCAGCGCCTGGACCGCCTGGAGGTCTCGGTCGAGCTCGGCCGTGCCCACCTTCGCCCGGACCTTCACCTTCACCACGCCGCGCTCGGTGGTCTGCGACAGGACCTCGTAGCTCCGCACGTAGCCCGCGCTGTGCGAGTAGACCTGGTCCGAGACCAGCTGGCTGTTCACCGCCAGCGACTGCGACGAGACCAGCACCCCCGCCACCTGCTCCACCGCGCTCCGCAGCGCGGCCTCCTTCGCCTCGCGGGCCGCCCGGTCCACGTTCCCGCCGACGATGGCCGCCTCGCCCTCGGCCTCCTTGGTGACCACCTCCGGCACCTTCTCCGCGGCCCAGGCCGGGGCCAGCGCCAGGGCCAGGAGCAGCGCCGCGCCTCGACGTGCATTCCTCATGGGACGATCGCCACCCGGCCCTCGACCAGGGCCTTCGAGGAGAGCTGCTCGAGCGCGCGGGCGTCGGCCTCCGCCAGGACCAGATCCGAGCCCTGCGCCTTCTGCGCCTTGACCAGCAGCGGGTTGTTGCCGAGGGCCGGCGCGTGCGTCGCCTGCTCGAGGCTCTTGAAGTACCGGGCCGGGACCGCGTCCTTGCGCGCGGCGG
This sequence comes from uncultured delta proteobacterium, assembly GCA_963776345.1. GTDB lineage: Bacteria > Myxococcota > Myxococcia > Myxococcales > Myxococcaceae > RPRB01. The sequence goes on from CAVZMH010000016.1 coordinate 172,959, forward strand.
CGCCCATCACCTCGGCGGCGTAGAGCACCTTGCCCGAGCGCGTCGAGCAGCCGCGGCGCGAGCACCGGCTGCACTCCGAGCCCGCGCGCATCGACCAGCAGACCGGTGTAGCGGCCCTCGGTCGTCTTGGCCGCCACCGTCTCGGCCGGCGCCGCGGCGGGCTCGAGCACCGCCTGGGCGATGCCCGAGAGCGGGACCTCGACGTCCATCTCCACGCCCTGATCGCTGTAGTACCGCTTCTTCACCACCTTGAAGCCCCTCACCACGCCCTCGACGCGGCCCTTCACCTCGTCCTTCGCCATCACCTCCCCCACCGTCTTCTCGGAGGAGATGCGGATGCCCTTGGCCTGGGCGATGAGGTTGCGAAAGGCGTCGAGCTGGGCGGCCTTCTCCGCCCCGAGGCGTGCCTGCGCCGGGCTGAGCGAGCGCATGTCGGGCGCGCCGGAGCCGGTGGCCTTGATGACCTGACCTTCCCAGTCGACGGCGCCCTCTCGCCTCGCCGGGTCGGTCTTCGGTGGATCGGCCTTCGCGGGCTCGGCGGCCAGGAGGGCCAGGGTGACCAGAACGGGATGCAGCAGCATCGTGGTGGAGCACCTCCACCTGCCCCCCGGGGCGCCGAGCGTCGGCCGTCGGAACCCACGGTCGCGGGGAGGTCCGGAAATCAGACGTGACGCGTCCGGAGCGTGTCAAGCGCCACGGGATTCACCCGGGCGCCTCCTGGGGCGAACCCATCCCGGCGCTGTGCACGCCGGGGCACGGCACGGGCGGTGCCTACTCCTCGGCGTCGGTGGCCGCGGTCTCCACGAAGCGGCGGATGAGCTGGCGGTGACGCTCGGTGAGCAAGGTGAAGCGCACGCCATCCGCCTGCGCGTTCTCCGCCTCCACCCACTCGCGCACCACCTCGCCCTCGGCGTAGATGACCTCGTTCGAGCCTGGGAGCTGGAACTGGAGCCCCACCCGCCTGCCGGCGTGCTCCGGCTCGAGCAGCCGCGCCAGGCTCACCCCGCCTGGGCTGATGTCGCGCGCACGCGCGGTGTAGGGGACCCCACCGACGTACTTGTTGAGCAGGATGTCGACCTGCACCCGCTCCGTCCTGCGTTGCTCGGCCATCGGTCCGCCTTCCTCCACGAGCACCGGGGGAAAGCATGCCTCCCGGGAATGACAGGCCGCTGCAGACCTGTTCACTGGCGCCGAACGGTAGGCCGGGGTGTCGATCGGTCAAGAAAACGCCCGGACTTCCTGGTAAGCGACCCCCGCCAATCACCGACGAAGGGAAAGCAACAGACATGCGACGACTGTCCTGGCTCCTCCTCGCGATCTCCGCGCCCGCGCTCGCCGCGGCGCACGACGGAGGCGTGAGCAGCACCCCCACCAAGGCTCCTGACGGAGGCGTGGCCGCCCCCGAGAAGCCGGTTGGCTACCTCAAGACCGCCGAGGACAAGGAGCTGTACACGCTCGGCTACAGCTTCGGCCGGAACCTCCAGGTCTTCGACCTCTCCCCCGCCGAGCTGGAGATCGTCCGCAAGGCGATCGGCGAGGGCGCGACGGACAAGAAGCCCCTGGTCTCGCTCGAGACCTACGGGCCGAAGATCCAGGAGCTGGCGACCGCGCGCCACACCCGCGCCGCGCAGAAGAAGGAGGCCCGCGACAAGCCGTACCTCGACGCGGCGGCGAAGCAGAAGGGCGCGCAGGCGCTCGCCTCGGGCGTGATCTACATCCCGGAGAAGGAAGGCACCGGACCGAATCCCAAGTCCAGCGACGAGGTGACGGTCAACTACGTGGGCAAGCTGACCAACGGCACCGAGTTCGACTCGAGCTACAAGCGGAACCAGCCGCTCAAGTTCCAGCTCGACAAGGTCATCTCCTGCTGGACCGAGGGGGTGCAGAAGATGAAGGTGGGCGGCAAGGCCCGCATCGTCTGCCCCTCCAAGGCCGGCTACGGCGAGAACGGCCAGCCCCGCGCGGGCATCCCCGGCGGCTCGGTGCTCGACTTCAACGTCGAGCTGCTCGACGCGAAGGCGCCGCCTCCGCCTCCGGTCCCGACTCCGGGCGCCACCCCGGGGTTCACCCCGCCCCCCAGCGGCAAGTGAGCAAGGCGCGCCGCTCCGGAAAGGCCTCTCCGGGCCGGCGCGCGCCTGCCGCACGACGCCCGTCGGCTCAAGGCGAGCGGGCGGCGACCCCGAGCGACGTCCCCGACCTCTCGGCCCTGCGGGCGGCGCTCCGGCGCTGGACACGGGACTGCATCCGCCCTCCGCACCTCCGCTTCCAACACCCGTGGCTCGCGCCGATGCCGCTCAGCCGGGCGGCGGGGCGGGTGCTCTCCGGCTCCGCTTCCGCCGGCCAGCGCGCCGCGTCCTCCGGCGACGGGTTCAGCTCGGGCGACTATTCGCTCGGGCTCTTCCACCACGACGCGAGCGAGGCGTCGATCGCCCTGCTCGACGACCCGGAGCTCCGCGAGGCCGCGGCCGGGAGCCTGCTCTGCCTGCTCGACTGCGCCGACCCCGACGGCCGGGTGCACCGCGCCGAGCTGCCGCACAAGGCGCGCGAGGCCGAGCCCTCCAAGCCGGTGATCGCCCAGTGGGCCCTGCGCTGCGCCCGGGCGCTCGGGGCGGAGTGGGCCGAGCGTCACCGGGTCTACCCCCGGGTGGTCGCCTTCCAGCGCTGGCAGGAGCGTCACCTGGCCGGGCTCCACGGCCTGTTCCTGACGTGGAGCGCGCTCCAGAGCGGCTTCGACACCGACGTGCTCTCCGCCGGCTTCCCCGACCGCACCGTCGAGGGCCCCGACACCAACGCCTTCATGGTGCTGGAGTACGAGGCGCTGGCCGAGCTGGCGCGCCTGCTCGGGCGCGAGGGCGAGGCCGACGGCTGGCTCGAGTCCGCGGCCACGCTCCGCCGGCGCATCGAGGACCTGCTCTGGAACGAGCCGCTCGGCCACTACGTCGCGCTCCGCTGGGAGCACGGGGTGGGCGCGCCGGACGCGGAGATCGTCGGCACCCGCGGCGTGGACGGGGCGGTGCAGCCCTTCGTGAGCTGGACCGGGCTGCTCCCGCTGTACGCCGGGATTCCCTCCCCCGAGCGCGCGCGCCGGATGGTCGAGGTGCTGCTGCGCCCCGAGGGCTTCTGGGGCCCGGTGGGCGTGCGCACCTGCCCCGCCGACGACCTCTACTTCCAGCAGTCGCCGCGGGTGCTGCTCTTCGATTTCAAGAAGGGCCGCCGGGGCCCGGTGTCCAACTGGAGCGGAGCGGTGTGGGTCCTCTCCAGCGCCTACCTCGCCGAGGGGCTCGCCCGGTACGGCTTCGGCGCCGAGGCCCGGGAGCTGGCCATCCGGACGGCGCGGCTGCTCGCGGACGACCTCGCGCGGACGGGCATGCTGCACGAGTGCTGGAACGACGCCGGGGAAGGCCTCTGGCCGCGGCGCGGCACCTTCGTCTCCTGGAACGTGCTCGGGCCCTGGCTGCTCGACCGGCACCTCTGAGGCCCTGCAGGCCCCGGACGTGCGAAGGCCCGGGACTCCTTCGACGGAGTGCCCGGGCCAATCGTGAAGGTGCGTTCTCCGAGTGTCGAAGGAGTTACTGCGGACGGACGTTCTGCGCCTGCAGGCCCTTCGGACCCCGGGTGATGTCGAAGGTCACCTTCTGCCCCTCGGCGAGGGTGCGGAACCCATCGGCCTGGATGGCGGTGTGGTGGCAGAACACGTCCTCGCCCCCGCCGTCCTGGGTGATGAAACCAAAGCCCTTCGCATCGTTGAACCACTTCACGGTACCAGTTGCCATTTCGTTGCTTCCTTCATTTGTCGGCCGGGGATTCACCCCCGTGCCAGCGATCTCGGCCGTCATGGCTCGAGCGCCGAGGGGCAACATAAGAGCTTCTTCCTCCACTGTCCACGCGCTTTTCCAGGAAGAACGGCTGAACCGGGTCGCGGCGGCACCTCACCACCCACAGGTGCGGCCCTTGTTCGCATCCTGGAGCCAGCTCTGGAGGGGCGCGAAGTACTCCAGCAACGCCCCGCCGTCGATGCGCCGCTCACCGGTGAGCGCCTGGAGCGCGTCCGGCCAGGGCTTGCTCGCTCCGAGGGCGAGCATCGCCTGGAGACGGCGTCCCGCCTCCTTGCTCCCGGCGAAGGAACAGGTGTGTAGCGGGCCGGTCTGCCCCCCCGCCCGGCAGAGCGCCCGGTAGAACTGGAACTGGAGCACCCGGGCGAGGAAGTAGCGGGTGTAGGGCACGTTCGCCGGCACGTGGTACTTGGCGCCCGGGTCGAAGTCGGCCTCGGTCCGCGGCACCGGCGGCGCCACGCCCTGCTCCTTCGTGCGCAGCGCCCACCAGGACGACTGGTAGTTCGCCGGCGTGATCTTCCCCGCGAAGACCTGCCACCGCCACTGGTCGATGTCCTTGCCGAAGGGCAGGAACGACACCTTCTCCAGCGCGGCCTTCAGCTGCTCGTTGATCAGCGCCTTCTGGCTGTCCGGGGGCACCCGGTCGAGGAGCCCCGCCTTCACCAGATAGGCCGGGGTCACCGAGAGCGCGAGCGCGTCGCCCACCGCCTCGTGGAAGCCGTCGTTCGCCCCGGCCATGTAGAGGAACGGCTGCTTCACGTAGGCGTGCTGGTAGTAGTCGTGCCCGAGCTCGTGGTGGATGGTGATGAGGTGCTCTTCCTCGGGGCGGATGCACATCTTGATCCGCTGGTCGTCCGACCAGGTCACGTCCCAGGCCGAGGCGTGGCAGACCACCTCCCGGTCGCGCGGCTTGGTGAACTGCGAGCGGGTCCAGAAGGTCGCCGGAAGCGGATCGAGCCCGAGCCCGGTGAAGAAGGTCTCCCCGAGCTTCACCATCCGCTTGGCGTCCCACTTCCGCTCCACCAGCTTCCGGGTGACGTCGAGGCTGGACACGCCGGGGTAGGGCTCGACCAGCGGGTAGAGGTTGGTCCACTCCTGGGCCCACATGTTCCCGAGCAGGTGCGCAGGGATCGGCTTGCCGTCCGGAACCAGGGCCTTGCCGTACTTCTTCTGCAGGCCCGCGCGGACGAAGCAGTGGAGGTCGGAGTACAGCGGCTTGACCTGGGCCCAGATGCGGTCGGTCTCGCGCTCGAAGTCGTCCGGGGTCATGTCGTAGGCGCTCCGCCAGAGCGCGCCCAGGTCGCCGAAGCCGTTGTCCCGCGCCCCCTCGTTGCCCAGGACCACGAAGCGCTCGTAGAGCGGGCGGATCTGCCGGCCCACGCGGTGCCATCCCGTCCAGGCGTCGAGCAGCGCCTTCGGGTCACGGCTCCGGTCCATCACCTCCTCGAGCTCCTGGAGCTCGCGGCAGGGCCCCTTCCCGTCCGGCCCGCAGTCCTTTCCCGCGCCGTAGATCCCCTCCATCCTCGCCAGGAGCGCGGTGAGCTCCGACCGATGGCCCGCGTCCGCCGGGGCGAGGACCGGGTTGCTGACCCGGAGCAGCCGGATCATCCGCGCCGTGTCCGGGTCGAGCGGGAGCCCGTCGAAGCGCTTCGCCTGCTCCAGCGCCTGGCGGGTGTAGGCCAGCAGGTCGTCGTTGGCCCAGGCCGAGGCGCGCTCGGTGTCCTCGGTGATGTACGTGGACTTGATCCAGTCCGCGGTGGACTGCTTGACGGTGAGGGCCTTCAGCTCCTCGTTCACCTTCTTGATGAAGGCGCGGGCCTCGTCGGGGCTTGCAGGCGGGGGCGCGGCCAGGGCAGTCAGCGGGAGCAGGAGGAGCAGGAGCGGTGGGGAGCGCATGCGGGTCGCGGACCCTAGGCAACCGGACGGTGGGATGGAACGGGCAATCAGGCAGCGGATCCTGGTCTTCCTGAAAGGTGGCATCGGCGACGTGGTGTTCGCCTTGCCCCTGCTGGGCGACCTGCGCGCCGGTTTCCCCGGCGCCGAGCTGGTCGCGCTCAGCCACGACCAGGGGGCGGACGTGCTGCGGTTCGCGCCCGCAGTGGACGCTGTCCGGTCCACCGGCCCGATGTCCGCTCGCGCCTCGGTGGCCGCCTCGCTCCGGGCGCTCGGGCCCTTGCGCTTCGACCTGGCGGTCACGCCGGTGCGCTCGGTGCGGGCCGCCTGGCTCCTCTTCCGCTCCGGCGCCCGGATGCGGGCCGGGTTCGGCGGGGGGCCCGAGCGGCTGCTCCTCACCCACCTCGCCCCGGCGCGCCCGTTCGAGGTCGTCTTCTCCCGGCGCTTCGAGCGGCTGGCGACGGCGCTAGGGCTCCCCACCGGCGCGCCCGGGCGTCTGGTGGTCGGCGGGCCCGAGCGCCAGGAGGCCGAGCGCCGGCTGATGAATGCCGGGCGGGAACCCGGACGGCCCCTGGTGGCGCTCCACGTCGGCGGCGGATGGCCCACCAAGCGCTGGCCGCTCGAGCACTGCCGGGAGCTCGTCTCGACCCTCGCCGCGCGCGGCGCACAGGTGCTCCTGGTCGGCGGGGCCGAGGACCGGGGACGGGCGATGGCCATCGCGACCGGCGCACCGCCGGGCGCGGTGCTGGACCGCACCGGCGCGAGCGTCGCCGAGACGATCGCCGAGCTGTCGCTGGGCACGGCGGCGGTGGGGCTCGACTCCGGCCTCTCGCACGCCGGGGTCGCGCTGGGCATCCCCACGGTGCTGCTCTTCGGGCCGAACGATCCGGACTCGGTGGCGCCGGCCGCGCACGCCCGGCTGGTGACCCAGCCGCTGCCCTGCCGCCCGTGCAACCGCGCCGGGAAGGTGCGTTGTCCCGAGGGTCACCACCGCTGCATGAGGGACTCCACGCCGGCGCAGGTGCTCGCGGCGCTCGCCGCACTCGGAGCCCCCGCGGCCCTGGTCGGGGGCCGCTGACCGACCGGGGGGCCCGGGAGGCCTGCCGGGGTTCCTGCCTCGCGCGTCCGATGGCCTATGCTCCCGCACTGGCGTGGACGCGGACCTGGACAGCCCCCGGGTGGACGCTCCCGCGGGGCCATTGCTCGGCGAGGGGTGGGAGCTCCGTCCGTCCACCGGCCGCGCCGCGGGCACCGTGCTGGTGGTGCCACCGGAGGGCGCGGTCCTCGGGAGCTCGCGGGAGTGTGAGCTGGTGCTGTCCGACGAGAGCGTCGCCCCCCGGCACCTGCGGCTCTCCCGGGCCCCCGGCGGCCGGCTGGGCTTCGTGCACCTCGGTGGGCGCTGGCCCACCCTGCTCGACGGCGAGCCACGGACCAGCGGCACGCTCGAGGAGGGGAACCTGCTTCAGGTCGGAGCGGTGCTGCTCTCGGTCGCCCGGCGCTCGATGACCGCACCGCCCGGGGGCCCCGCCACCGAGGACGACGAGCCGCCGCTCGCACCCGGCACCGTGCTCGCCGAGCGCTACCGCATCCACGACCTCGTCGGCCGCGGCGGCATGGGAGCCGTCTACCGCGCCGAGCACCTCGCCCTGGGCAACACCGTGGCGGTGAAGGTCCTCCGTGCCTCGCACGGGGCGCGCACCGACATCGTCCGCCGCTTCCAGCGCGAGGCGGTGGCGGCGAGCCAGATCCGCCATCCGGGCATCGTCGAGGTCACCGACTTCGGCCGCACGCCGGACGGGCGCTTCTACCTGGCGATGGAGTTCGTGGACGGCGAGACGCTGGCCCGCCGGCTGGCGAGGCTCGGCCCGTTCGCGCCCACCGAGGCGGTGTCGCTGGTGCGCACGCTCGCCCGCGCGCTCGGCGCCGCGCACGCCCGCGGCATCTACCACCGGGACATCAAGCCGGAGAACGTGCTCCTCGCCGCGGACGGCAGCATCAAGCTGGCCGACTTCGGCATCGCCCGCCTCGCCGAGGGCCCGCGCGACGCACGCGAGACCGCGGCGGGGCTCATCTTCGGCACGCCCCACTACATGTCGCCGGAGCAGGCCGCCGGCCAGCGCCAGGACGGTCGGAGCGACGTGTACGCGCTCGGCGTCCTCCTCTTCGAGCTCCTCACCGGCGCTCCTCCCTACGTGGGGGCGAGCGCCACCCACGTGCTCGCCGCGCACCTGCTCTCGCCCGTGCCGCGCCTGCCGGCACAGGGTCCGCACGGGCCCATCCCCTCGACCCTCGCCGACCTCGCGGGGCGGATGATGGCCAAGGACGCGGCCGAACGCCCGGCGAGCATGGCCGAGGTCGAGGCCGCGCTCGACGCGGTGATGGCCGGTCAGGCGCTCCCCCCGCCCACGCCGCGTCGCAGCGCCGCGCCCTGGCGACGGGGCGTCGTCGTCGCGGCCGTCGCGCTCGCCACGGTGGCTGGCGCGGTGGCGCTGGCGATCCGGACCGGGCGGCCGCCCCCGACCTCCTCCCTGGCCGCCGGCCCGCCCGCCAGCGGCGCACCCACGACCGCGGCCGCCGAGGGGGCGCCGCCCGCCGTGGAGCCCCAGGCGCCCGCCGGAGGCGCGGTGGCGACACCCGGGCCGCCCGCTCCCGCGGTGCATGCCGCGGCCGAGAACCGGCCGACGGCCACGCCCCCGCCCAGGCCGCAGCGTGCCGCTTCCGTCCCGGTCGAGCTCCGGTCGACGCCTTCGGGAGCGCGGGTCACCCTTCGTGGACGGCCGCTCGGGCAAACGCCGCTGTCGGTTCGTCTTCCCGCGGACACCACCGTGCTGCTGGTGTTCGAGGCCGAGGGACGGCTGTCCATCGCCGAGCGGGTGAGGCCACGGAGCGGGCTGGTGGTCACCGCGCATCTGCCGCCGGCGCCGATCACCCCGGGCCTCGAGGACCTCAAGGCCTCGCCGTACTGAGGCCGCTGGGACCTACCGGGACGCCGCGGCCTTGACCTACCCGACGCCGGGGCTCCTGGCCTACCGGACGCCGCGGCCTTGACCTAACGTCGCCGCTCGAGATGATGGCGATGGTGATGGCCGGCCTCTTGCTCGCGGCCCCACCAGGGGACGTGGAGCAGGCCCGGGCCGACTTCGAGCAGGGTGCGGCGCTGTACCGCGCGGGAGATTTCCGCGGCGCCCTCGCCGCGTTCGAGGCGGCCCAGGCCCGCGCTCCGGCGCCGCAGGCGCTGTTCAACATCGCCCGGTGCCAGGAGCGGCTCGGTCAGCTGGCCGACGCCGTGGAGTCGTACGGGGCGTACCTCGCGCTGGCCCCGGATGCGCCCGATCGCGAGGCGGTGGCCGCGCGCATCACCGAGCTCCGGGCGCGGCTCCCGCTGGACGCCTCGCTGCAGGTCACGGTCCAGCCGCCCTCCCCCGTCTCCGTGGATGGCGACGCGGCCGGGCTCTCGCCGGTGTCGGTCCGGCTCAGGCCCGGACCCCACCGCGTGCGGGCGACACAGGATGGCTACCAGCCGCTCGAGCGGGACCTGGAGCTCGCCGCCGGAGCCCAGGTGCAGCTCGAGCTGTCCCTGGTCCCGCTGATCCCGGCCGTCGCCGCGACCGGGCGCGCGCCCGACGCGGCGGTCCACGACGCGGTCGCGCCACTGCCGAAGACGCCGCCGCGGCGCTGGACCTACGTCGCCGCGGGGCTCGCCGCCGCCTGCCTCGCCGCGGGCATCACCTTCGGGGTCAGCGCCCACCAGGCGGAGGACACGCTCAAGACCGGTCCCCCCCGGAGCCAGGAGTCGGTGCAGCAGGTCTACGACACCGCGATCGCCCGGAGCAACGCCGCGAACGGCTTCTACGCCGCCGCCGGCATCACCGGCGCCGCCGCCATCGTCCTCTTCTTCCTCGAGCCACACCTCGGCGCGCCGGCGGAGGCCCGCTAGGGTGCGTCGGCCGCTGGCCGGTGTGGCGTGGACGCTGGCGGTCGTCCTGCTGGCCGGCTGCAAGCTCGATCTCACCGGCGCCGCCTGCAACACCAACGACAACTGCCCGGTCCGGCAGTACTGCTCCGTGCCGGAGGGGGTGAAGCAGGGCACCTGCCAGTCCGGCGCGCGCTTCACGGCGATGCTGACCCTTGCCGCTGACTCACCCATCCTGCCGGCAGGAGCGACGACCCAGGCGGAGGCCACGCTCACCGCGGACGGCGGACCTCCCGTCCCCGACGGCGGGCTGGTCACCGAGCTCGTCGACTGGAGCGTCCAGACCGGGGGCGAGGCCATCGTCTCGGTGAGCAACGACGCGGGGACCCGGGGCCTGGTGCAGGCGCTCGGCCCGGGGCAGGCGACGCTCGTCGGGAGCATGGTGTTCGCCGACCAGCGGATCGAGGGCGCCACCACCATCGTGGTGAGCAACGCCGCGCTCCAGCGCATCGTCGCCGTCGCCGACCGCCTCCAGTACGCGCCCGGCACCGCGGGAAGCGCCGCGGCCACCGGCTTCTTCAGCGACGGGACCCACGCCGACCTGACCTCCCTGGTGAAGTGGTCGAGCAGCGCCCCCGCGGTGCTCACGGTGTCCAGCGCCTCGGGGAGCTGGGGGCGCCTCGCGGCGGTGGCCCCGGGCCCGGCCCTCCTCGGGGCGGCGTACCTGAGCCTCACCGGGACGACCTCGGTGGTGGTGGGCGACGCGACCCTGGTCGGGCTGTCCATCTCCCCGCCGCGCCCGCGAGGGCTCGAGGGGATGGAGCTGGAGATCGAGGCCACGGGCGTGTTCTCCGACGGCACGGCCCAGACGATGACCCGCTCCGTGCAGTGGGCGCTGGACGACCAGGGCCTCGGGTACTTCGCCACGCCGGGTGTGGTGACCCTGCTCGCCCCCGGCAGCACCACGGTCCGGGCCGTGGCCGGTTCGGTGGAGGCGCAGGCCCTGCTCGACATCGACCCGTTCGCTCCGGTGCAGCTCGAGATCTCCCCTGCCTGGCCGGATCCCCTGCTGGTCGACGGCACCACCCGGCTCTCGGCCTGGGCCACCCACCAGGCGGGGACCGTCGCTCCGGCGGCGGTGGACTGGAGCACGAGCGCTCCGCCACTGACCGTCTCCTCCGCCGGGGACCTCCTGGCCCTGTCGCCGGGGCTGGCCACGGTGGTCGCCGACGCCGGGGCGCTCGACGCCCACACGACCGCGGAGGCCACCGCGGGCCCGGGCGTGAGCTGGCTGGTCTGGCCCCCCGAGGCGATCGTCCCGGTGGGGGCCGAGGGGACGCTGGCGCTGGAGCGCACCCATGCCGACGGGACGGTCCAGGACCTCACCGTGGTCGCGGGCTGGCGGCAGGGAGATCCCGACGCGGGCTCGCTGGACGTGGAGACCGGCGACACCGGCGGGACGGTGCGCTCCCGCCAGCCGGGATCACGCGTCCCGGTGCTCGCGGTGCTCCCCGGAAAGGTCGCCCGGGCATGGGTTCGGGCCCCGGCGGGGCTCCCGACGCTGGAGATCGTCCCCGCCGCGGGCGCGTTCCCGGTGGGCGCGCGCACCCGGCTCGCGGCGGTGGGGCACTGGCCCGACGGGACGGTGGTGGACCTCACCGGCGCGGCGAGCTGGACGGCGGTGCCGGACGGGGTGGTGGTGGCCGGAGACGGCCCGAGCGCCGGGCTGGTGCTCGGAGCCGATGCCGGGGTGAGCACGGTGCGGGCCCACTTCGCCGGAGCGACCGCGCAGGCACAGCTCGTCGCCGAGCCCGAGACCGGCGTCCTCGAGGTCTGGCCCCCCAGGGCGACCCTGGCCGCCGGGACGGGGTTGCCGCTCTCGGTGAGCCTGGTCTCGTCGTCGGGCGAGTCGACCGACGTCACCCCCGACGCCGTCTGGACCTCCGGCGCGCCGCGGGTGGCCGTCGCCACCAACGCCCCGGGCCGGCACGGCCAGCTGCTCGGCCGGGCCCCCGGGAGCACCGTCCTGACCGCGCACCTGGACGGGCTGCAGGCCACGCTCTCCGTGGTGGTGACGGCGGCCACGCTCCAGGCGGTCGAGCCCCAGGCACCGCCCGCGGTGCTGACCTGGGTTCCCGTCCGCTTCCTCGCGACCGGCCGGTTCTCGGACGGCAGCGCGCAGGACCTCACGGGGTGGGTCAGCTGGACCACCTCGGACCCGGGCGTCCTCCGGCTCCGCGGCACCGGCTCGGAGCGGGGCGCCGCGCACGGCGTCGACGCCGGGGTGTCGCTGGTGGCCGCGCGCCCCCGCGGGGGCCCGGCGACCGGAATCCCCGTCACGGTGAACGGGGCGCCGCCCTCCTCGCTCTCGGTCACCGTCCCCCAGGGGCCGGTCGCGCTGGGGACGCGCCCGCACGTGCAGGCGGTGGCGCGCGCCGCGGACGGCACGACGGTCGAGGTGACGGGGCTGGTCGAGTGGAGCAGCTCGGACCCGACCGTGGCCACGGTGTCCAGCGTCGTCCGCCCCGGATGGGTGACGACGCTCCGCACCGGCACCACGTCGCTCGGCGCGCGCTTCGCGGGGCTGAGCGGGAGCGCGCCCCTCCAGGTCTCCGGAGACAGCCTGACCAAGCTCTCGCTCTCCGCCCCGGGCAGCCTCCCGCAGGGGTCGAGCGCGACCGCGATCGCCACCGCCACCCTGTCGGGCGGGGGCTCCCAGCAGCTCGGAGAGGACGTCGTCTGGTCGTCGGACGCTCCGGCCGTCCTCGGCGTGTCCAACGCGCCCGGGGCGCGCGGCCGGCTGCTCGCGCTCGCGCCGGGAACCGCGACCGTGCGTGCGCGCACCCGGGCCGGGCTGCCTCCGGTGCAGGCGACCGCCGTGGTGACGGTCTCCGCACCCCCGCTCCGTGCGCCGTCCTTCGGGCCGGTTCGTGCCCTGGCTCCCCGCCGGTAGTCCGATGGCGCACCGTGCGCAGGCGGTGCTAGCTCCTCGAGCCAGCGATGGAACCGACAGCTCCGCAGGACGCCCCGGCCCCGCCCGCGCCCGACCGGGTCCTGGTCGTGGACGACGAGCGGAACATCCGCGCGATGCTCCGGGTCTGCCTCGAGCAGGCGGGCTGCGAGGTGCGGGAGGCCGGCTCCGCGGAGGCGGCCCTGGCCGCGCTGGGGGCCGCGCCTGCGGAGGTGGCGTTCGTCGACCTGCGGCTCGGGACCGGGAGCGGGCTCGACCTCGTCCCGGCGCTCCTCGCCGAGAATCCGGACCTGGACGTGGTGGTGGTCACCGCCTACGCCTCGATCGACACCGCCATGGAGGCCGTCCGGCGAGGCGCGCGCGACTACGTCCCGAAGCCCTTCACCCCGGCGCAGATCCGCACCGTGCTGGAGCGGCTCCGCGAACGCCGGCGGCTCCGGGCGCGGGTGGAGACGCTCGAGGACCGGCTGGCCGGCGTGGACCCGGACGCCCTGCTCGAGACCCGGTCCCCGGCGATGCAGGCCACGCTCTCGCTGCTCCGCCGTGCCGCGGCCTCGGACGCCGCGGTCCTGCTTCGGGGCGAGAATGGCACCGGGAAGAGCATCCTGGCCCGGGCCCTCCATCGGCTCTCCCGCCGGGCAGAGAAGCCCTTCGTCACCGTCAGCGCCCCCACCCTCTCCGACCAGCTCCTGGTCTCGGAGCTCTTCGGGCATGTCCGCGGGGCCTTCACCGGGGCGGTCCGCGATGCGCCGGGCCGGGTCGAGGCGGCCGAGGGCGGGACGCTGTTCCTCGACGAGATCGGAGAGCTCGGCCCCACCACCCAGGCCCAGCTCCTTCGCTTCCTCCAGGAGAAGGCCTTCGAGCGGGTGGGCGAGACGCGGACCCGCCACGCCGACGTGCGGATCGTCTCGGCGACCAACCGGGAGCTCGAGGCGGACGTGCGCAGCGGGCGCTTCCGCGAGGACCTCTTCTACCGGCTCAACGTGGTGGAGATCCGCGTCCCTCCGCTCCGGGAGCGCCGGGAGGACATCCTCCAGCTGGCGGGCCGGATGCTCCGCCACTTCGCCACCTCGCTCCACCGCCCGGGCCTCGAGCTCGCTCCGGAGACCGCCGCAGTGCTCGAGGGCTACGGCTGGCCGGGGAACGTGCGCGAGCTGCGGAACGCGGTCGAGCGGGCGGCCATCGTCTGGCCGGCGGACGTGCTCCCCCCGGCCGCCTTCCCCGAGCGCATCGCCGCCACCCAGGCCGCCGCCCCCGCCCTTGGCGGCCCGTTCTCCCTGGAGCAGATCGAGCGGGAGCACATCCTGCGGGTGATGGCCGGCGCCCCCACCCTCGACGAGGCGGCGCGCATCCTGGGCATCGACGCGTCCACTCTGTGGAGGAAGCGCAAAAAGTTCGAAGGGAGCTGAGCCTGGTCGGCGGCGCGCTGCTGCGCTCCCGCAGGCGTCGCCCTGACGCGGGGGGTTGAAAAGTGGCCGAGCTCAGGTGGCGGCAGATGCCAGGACCGGTCGCGCGCCCGTGTCCGAGTCAGGCAGCTCGATCCAGAAGACCGTCCCCGCTCCAGGGGCGCTCCGGACACCCACCTTGCCGCCGTGCGCCTCCACCACGTCGCGGACGATGGAGAGTCCCAGCCCCGCGCCCCCCGGTTGTGAGCCCGGCACCCGGTAGAACTTCTCGAACAGGCGCGGCTGGTATTCCGGGGCGATGCCCGGCCCCTCGTCCTGCACCTCGATGCGGACCCCGCCGCTCGCCCGGAGTGCCCGCACCACCACCGGCCGTCCCGCCGGCCCGTGGTGAACGGCGTTGGCCAGGAGGTTGGTGAGGGCGAGGTCGATCCGGTCCGGATCGGCCACCAGCCGCTCGGCCCCGGGCTGGATGTCCAGCTCGATGGGAACCGCCCTCTTCTCGGCCCCATCGCGGACCGCCCGCTGCGCCTGCCCGAGCACCAGCTCGGTGGAGAGCTCGCGGGGGTGCAGCTCGAGCCGTCCCGAGCGGATGCGCGCCAGGTCGAGCAGATCGTCGACGATGCCCTGCAGTCGCTCGCACTCCTCGCGGGCGGCGACCACCAGATCCAGCTGCTGCTCGGAGAGCGGCCCCACCGTCTGCTCCGCGAGGAGGTGAATGGCCATCCGCAGGCTGGTGAGCGGGGTCCGGAACTCGTGGGCCACGGTGGCGACCAGGTCGTCCTTCAGCTCGTCGAAGCGCCGGAGCCGGGTGATGTCCTGCAGGAGCACCGTGACCCCGAGCAGCTGGCCCTCGTCGCTCGAGACGCGGTTGGCCCGGGGGAGCAGCGCCCGGTTCCCGTCACTCGATTCGACCAGGAGCGCGTCCTCGAACCCCCGCGGCTGCACCGCGGCGGCGCCGGCGAGGACCTCGTCCCGGATCCGCTCCACCCGCTCCCTCACCGCGGGCGGCGCCGATGCGAGGTGTCCATCCGCAGCGCGGATGCCGAGGATCTGTTCCGCGGCGCGGTTGGCATTGGCCACCTTCCCCTTGATGTCGAAGACCACCACCGGATCGGGAAGGCTGTCGATGGTGGCCTGGGCCGCCAGCTGCGCCTCGAGGAGCTCCCCCAGGCTCGAGTCGCGGTAGCGCTGGAGACTCTCGGCCATGGCGTTGAAGTCGCTGGCCAGCTGGGTGAGCTCCGAGCCGCCGCCCTCCGGCACCCGGGCCCGGGCCGCGTAGTCGCCCTGACCGAGCCTCCGCACCGACTGCCCGAGCACCGCGACCGGCCGCAGCGCCCGGGCGGTCAGCGCCGCCGAGGCCAGGAGGCCCAGCACCAGCGCGGCGAGCACCCCGGCGACCACTGCCGTCTCCACCCACTCGCTCTGGCGCCGCAGCCGGGTGCTCTTGAGCACCATCGCGTCCTGGTTCAGCGCGAGGATCTCGTCCGCGGCGGCCTTCACCCTGAGGAAGCCGGGCTGGAGCGCGTCCAGGTAGGTGCGCCGGAGCTGCTCCTCGGGCGCGGCGAGGAAGCGCTCGAAGTCGCGCTGGTAGGCGGTCCAGGCCTCGCGGAGCGTCCCCGCGGCCTGGGCCTCGCCCGGCTCGGTGATGTTGCGCTCCTCCACCTGCAGCTCCCGCTCGAAGGCGGGGCGGTGCTCGCGGGCCAGCGCCACGCCACGCTCACGCTCGCCGATGACCACGAAGAGTGCGCCGCTGTCCAGCCGCTCGATGGACTCCTTCATCCGCTGCGCCGCGAGCACGCTGCGGTAGTTGTCGGAGAGGATCCGCTCGCCGGCGCGCCCCAGGGTATTGCTGGTGAGGACCGAGAGGACCGCCACCGCCGCCAGGGCGACCGCCAGCGGGGACTGGGCGATGAGCAGACGGGTCCGGAGCGTCACTCCCGCGCCTCCCCCAGGGCCACCACCTGCACGTCGAGGTCGCTCGCCTCGCGCACCAGGCGGAGGTCCACGGTGCGCCCGAGCAGCCGCCGCCAGCCGCCCTGGTGCGAGCGCCCGATCAGGAGCAGGCCCACGCTGTGGCTCCGGGCGAAGTCGAGCAGCGCCGTCACCGGGTCCTCTGCGCGGAGCCGGACCACCTCGGCGCCGAGGGCACGGGCGCGCTCGATATTTTCCAATAAGTGTCGCTGGGCCTCGGAGTCAATCCGGTCGGGCGCCTCGCTGGGCGTCTCCACGTAGACCACGAACCAGTCGATGTTGAGCCGCCCGGCTACCCGCGATCCGCGGCGGAGGAGCTCGGCGGCCCGCGGCGGGTACGACGAAAGACAGACCATGACGCGCCCCCCGGTGGACCGGGTCGGCGTCTCGGAGGAGGACTCGCGCCGGAACGTGTCTCGCTCCAGGGACTCGGCCACCTCCCGCAGGGCCAGCTCGCGGAGCGTGGCAAGATTCCCGCGCTGGAAGAAACGCTCCAGGGCCTGGGGCACCTTCTCGCTGGCGTAGATCTTCCCCGCCCTGAGCCGCTCCTCCAGGTCCTCCACAGCGAGGTCGAGGTTCACCACCTGATCCGCGGTCTTCAGCCAGGCGTCGGGGATGGTCTCCCGCACCCGAACTGCCGTGGCCCGGGCCACCAGGTCGTTGAGGGATTCCAGGTGCTGCACGTTGAACGCCCCGATGACGTTGATCCCCGCGGCGATGAGCTCCTCCACGTCCTGCCAGCGCTTCCGGTTCCGGCTGCCGGGAGCGTTGGTGTGGGCCAGCTCGTCCACCACCGCCACCTCCGGCTTGCGGGTCAGGATGCGGTCGAGGTCCATCTCCTCCACCTGGACGCCCCGGTACTCGTGGGTACGCCGCGGGACGATCTCCAGACCCTCCAGCAGCGCGGCGGTCTCCGCCCGACCATGCGTCTCGACGAATCCCACCACCACGTCGACCCCGCGCTCGCGGAGTGCGTGGGCCTCCTCGAGCATCCGGTAGGTCTTCCCCACTCCGGCCGCGAAGCCAATGTAAAGCTTGAGCCGTCCCCGCTGTCCCTGACGCACCAGCGCCAGGAAGTCCTCCGCCCTGCGCTCTGGGCGGTCGGGGACAGAAGTCATGGCCCTCGGGTGGCCGCCGTTCCGCTGCGGTCGAGGGCGCCGAACTGACGATCCAGCGCCAGGTTCAAGCTCAGCACGTTCACCCGCGGCTCACCGAGGACCAGAAGGTCCCGCCGCTCGACCTGCGATTCGACCAGAGCTCGCACCCGGTCCTCAGCCACGTGTCGTGCCTTCGCCACCCGGGGAACCTGCCACAGCGCCCCGGCCGGGGACAGATGGGGGTCCAGACCACTGCTCGAGGCGGTGACCAGCTCCACCGGCGCCGGGCCCCGAGCGTCCGGGTTCTCGGCCTGGAGCTTCTGCAGCGCCTCCGTCGCCCCGTCGCGCAGCTTCTTGCTGGTGGCGCCAAGGTTCGAGCCCCCTGAGCTGGTGGGATCCCAGCCGTCCTTCCCCGCCGCCGAGGGGCGGGGATGAAAGTAGCCCGGCGCGCTGAAGCCCTGCCCCAGCAGCTCCGAGCCGACCACCCGGCCGCCTTCGTCCTTCACCAGGCTCCCGTTCGCCCGCCAGGGGAAGAGAGCCTGGGCGAGCCCGGTGGCGACCACCGGGTAGACGAGCCCGGTGAGAACCAGGGTGACTGCAGTGACGCGAAGAGCGACCACGAGTTCCTTGCGCATGACGGCTGCCTCAGACCAGACCGAACGCGGCGACCACCAGGTCGACCAGCTTGATGCCGACGAAGGGGACGATGATTCCTCCGGCCCCGTAGATGAGCAGGCTCCGCTTGAGCAGCGCCGCCGCCCCCACCGGGCGGTAGCGCACTCCGCGGAGGGCGAGCGGGATGAGCGCGATGATGATCAGTGCGTTGAAGATGACCGCGGAGAGCACCGCCGAGTAGGGCGACGCCAGCCGCATCACGTTCAAGGGCGCGATCTCCGGATACACCCCCACGAACAGGGCGGGGAGGATGGCGAAGTACTTGGCCACGTCGTTGGCGATGCTGAAGGTGGTGAGCGTCCCCCGGGTCATCAGCAGCTGCTTTCCGACCTCCACCACCTCCAGGAGCTTGGTGGGGTTGGAGTCGAGGTCCACCATGTTCCCCGCCTCCTTCGCCGCCTGGGTGCCGGTGTTCATCGCCACCCCCACGTCGGCCTGGGCCAGCGCCGGGGCGTCGTTGGTGCCGTCGCCGGTCATGGCCACCAGCTTGCCCTTGGCCTGCTCCTCCCGGATGAGGCGCATCTTGGCCTCGGGAGTGGCCTCGGCCAGGAAGTCGTCCACTCCCGCCTCCTTGGCGATGGCTGCGGCGGTCCGGGGATTGTCTCCGGTGATCATCACCGTGCGGATTCCCATCGCCCGGAAGCGGTCGAAGCGCTCCTTGATCCCGCCCTTCACCACGTCCTTGAGGTGGAGGATCCCCAGCACCCGCGCGCCCTCGGACACGGCGAGCGGCGTGCCGCCGGAGTCCCCGATGCGGGCTGCAATCTGGAGGGCCTCATCGGGAACCTTGCCCCCCAGCGACTCGACGTGCCGAGCCACGGCGTCGACCGCACCCTTGCGGATCACCCGGCTGCCGAGATCCACCCCGCTCATGCGGGTCTGGGCGCTGAAGGCCACGAAGTGCGCCTCCTGGTGGCCCACCTCGCGCCCCCGGAGGCGGTAGCGCTCCTTGGCCAGGACCACGATGCTCCGGCCCTCGGGGGTCTCGTCGGCCAGGCTGGAGAGCTGGGCCGCGTCGGCCAGGTCCTCGATCCGTACCCCGGCCAGGGGGAGGAACTCGGTGGCCATCCGGTTGCCGAGGGTGATGGTCCCGGTCTTGTCCAGAAGGAGCGTGTCCACGTCGCCGGCGGCCTCGACCGCACGGCCGCTGAGGGCGATGACGTTCTTCCGGAGCAGCCGATCCATGCCGGCGATTCCGATCGCGGAGAGCAGCCCACCGATGGTGGTGGGGATGAGGCAGACCAGCAGCGCCACCACCGCGGTCGTCGAGAGGTGGACCCCGCTGTAGACCGCCATTGGCACCAGGCTCACGCAGGCGAAGAGGAACACCGCGGTCAGCCCCACCAGGAGGATGTGGAGGGCGATCTCGTTGGGCGTCCGTTGCCGGGCGGCGCCCTCGACCAGGGCGATCATCCGGTCGAGGAAGGACTCGCCGGGGTTGGCGGTGATCCGGACCACGATCCGGTCGGAGAGCACCCGCGTGCCCCCAGTCACCGCGCTCCGGTCGCCCCCGCTCTCGCGGATGACCGGGGCCGACTCGCCAGTGATCGCGCTCTCGTCCACCGAGGCGATGCCCTCGATCACCTCGCCGTCGCCGGGGATGTACTGCCCGGCCTCGACCACCACCGTATCTCCCTTGCGCAGGGAGGAGGCGGCGACCTTCTCCTCGCGCCCGTTCACCAGCTTCCGGGCCTCGACCTCCTTGCGCATCTTGCGGAGCGAGGCGGCCTGGGCCTTGCCCCGTCCCTCGGCGACCGCCTCGGCGAAGTTGGCGAAGAGGACCGTGAACCAGAGCCAGAGCGACACCAGTCCGGTGAACCACAGCGGCGCGGAGGGGTGCGCGAAGCCGATGTCCCGGATGAACTGGATCGTGGTGAGCACCGCGCCCACCTCGACCACGAACATCACCGGGTTCCGGATCACCTCGCGCGGAGACAGCTTGCGGAAGCTCTCCCAGATCGCCGGACGGACGATGGAGGGATCGAAGAGCGACAGCTCTCGGGTCGTGGCAGCCATGACGCTAGTAGACCTTTCCGGCCAGGCCGGCGAAGTGCTCGACGATGGGGCCCAGCGACAGCGCGGGGAAGAAGGTCAGCGCGCCGACGATGAGGACCACCGAGACGAGGAGGAAGGTGAACAGCGGCCCATTGGTGGGGAACGTGCCCGGGCCCGGGGGACACGACCTTCTTCCCCACCATCGCCCCGGCGATGCCCAGCGCGGGGATGATCATCAGGAACCGGCCGCCGAGCATCGTCAGGCCGAGCGTGGTGTTGTACCAGGGGGTATTGGCGTTCAGGCCGGCGAAGGCCGATCCGTTGTTCCCCGCGCCGCTGCTGAAGGCGTAGAGCATCTCGCTCAGCCCGTGCGGCCCGGCGTTGTTCAGGGACGACGTCCCCCACTGCGTGACCGAGGCCCAGGCGGTGAAGCCGAGGATGATCAACGGGAAGATGAGCACGTAGAGCATCGCCAGCTTCATCTCGCGGCTCTCGATCTTCTTGCCCAGGTACTCGGGCGTGCGGCCCACCATCAGGCCGGCGATGAACACCGAGAGCACGACGAACACCAGCATCCCGTAGAGGCCGGCGCCCACCCCGCCGAAGATGACCTCTCCGAGCTGGATGTTCACCAGAGGGACCAGCCCGCCGAGCGGATTGAAGCTGTCGTGCATCGAGTTCACCGCGCCGCAGGAGGCATCGGTCGTCACGGTGGCGAAGAGCGCGGAGGCGGCGGTGCCGAAGCGCACCTCCTTGCCCTCCATGTTCCCGCACCATGGTCGAGCGCCAGCGAGGCCAGCCCTGGTTCGGCTTCGCCTCCGCCCAGTGTGCGACGAGCGTTCCACCGAGGAACATGACGCCCATCGCCGCGAGGATCGCCCACCCCTGCCGGGTGTCCCGCGCCATCCGCCCGTAGGTGTAGGTCAGCCCCGCGGGGATGGCGAAGATGAGCCAGATCTCGACAAGGTTGGTGAAGGGGCTCGGGTTCTCGAAGGGGTGGGCGCTGTTGGCGTTGAAGAAGCCGCCGCCGTTGGTGCCCAGCTCCTTGATCGCTTCCTGCGAGGCCACCGGGCCGAGCGCCACCACCTGCTTGGCACCCTCGACGGTGGTGACCTCCTGGTAGGCGGAGAAGTTCTGGATCACGCCCTGGCTCACCAGGACCAGGGCGAAGATCAAGCTCAGCGGCAGAAGCACGTAGACCGTGCAGCGGATCAGGTCCGCCCAGAAGTTGCCCAGGGTCCGCGGCGCGCCGGGCGCCAGGCGACGGGTGAGCCCACGGGCCAGCGCGATGGCGATCGCGATCCCCGCCGCAGCGGAGGTGAAGTTGTGCCAGGCCAGTCCCGCCATCTGGGACAGGTAGCTCATCGTCGACTCGCCGGTGTACGCCTGCCAGTTGGTGTTGGTGGTGAAGCTGGCGGCGGTGTTGAAGGAAAGCGCCGGATCCACCGCCCCGAACTTCTGCGGGTTGAGGGGCAGCAGGTGCTGCAGGCGGAGAATGGCGTAGGTGACCAGGACGCCGAAGAGGCTGAAGATCATCACCGACCCGGCGTAGCGGACCCAGGTCTGCTCTTCCTTCGGGTCCACTCCCGAGAGGCGGAAGAGGAATCGCTCCACCGGACCGAAGACGCGCGGCAACGGCCGGCGGTCGCCCTCGAACACCCGGGCCATGTAGATCCCGAGCGGCTTGGTGGTGAGAAGGACCAGTCCGGAAAACAGGGCCAGCTGGCCCCAGGCTGCAATGGTCACGGGAATGCCCTCAGAAACGTTCTGCGCGCACCAGCGCGTAGACGAGATAGACGGTCAGCAGCACCGCCACGATGCTGCCCAGGAGGTCGTCGAGGTTCATTGCTGACGGTTCTCCATGAGATTTTCGCAGCCCTGGATGTACGCCAGGGTCGCGACGAAGAAGACGACGGTCACTGCGACGAAGATGAGATCGAGCATCGATCGGTTCTCCTAGAACGCGGCCACCGCACCAAGAACGATGAGGCCCTGGCTCTGGACCTTGCCCAGGCTCCCGTCCGGGAGGACGGTGGAGTTGCTGAAGACCGAGGCGGTGGAGTGATCGTAACGGCCCTCGAGCTTGAGGATCAGGATCTCCCAGGGCCGGTACTCGACGGTGAGCGTCCCCTCGGCCAGGGTCTGAGGCGTACCGCTGATCAGGCCCTGCGCGTCCCGGTAGTACTCGACGCGGAGAGCGGCGGCCCACTTCGGGGAGAGCTGCTGGCGAAGGTAGAGCCCTGCACCGTGCCAGTAGGCAGCATCCGTGGCCGGCCGCTGCTGCATGCCGGCATCCAGGCTCAGGCCGAGCTTGGTCGACGCGGTCACGTCGAGCAGCCAGACGAGATTGCCGTAGTAGCGCCAGTCACCGTTGTCGTTGTCCAGCTCGGGACCGATGAAGGTGTTGAAGGTCAAGGTGCTCGGGCCGGCCTTCCAGGCGACCTGGGTTCCGATGGCCTTCCCGTTGTTGTTGTCGCCGATGCGCTGCCAGCCGTTGAGGAGATGCAGCTGCACCGACCAGGCGTCGTCGAACGCGTACGAGAACTTGATGCCCGTCTGGTAGTACGGCGAGAACTCACCGAGCCAGGAGCGGGTGTAGTTCCAGTTGCCCTGGCTCGCGAGGCCCTCCATCCCGATGTGGCTGGGATAGATGCCGCCTTCGATCACCAGCCCGCGGCCCACCGGGACCTTCGCCGACACCGAGGCCTGCTGCACGTACTGCCAGACGTCGGGACCGGCCGCGGGGCCCACGAGCTCGCCGGAGTGCACCACGTTCGCGCCCGTGCCGGCCGCGATCCAGAGGTGGAAGCCGACGGGCTCGGGGTCCTTCACCAGCTCGATGGAGGCGAGGTTGAGGGACGCCTCGTCGGCGCGCTTGGCCGTGGTGCCCGTGCCGGGGATGAAGTTGGCGTGGTCCGCGGGCGCGTTGAAGTTGGCGTCGGCGTAGACGTCGACCGCGCCGTGGATCTGAATCCCCCCCGGGAGGTCTGCCCCGATGGCGGGCAGCGCGGTGACGAAGAGCATGGTGAAGAGGACGGCTCGCATGATGGCTGCCCCGGATGAGCAGGAACCGGGCCAGCCGCTCTCCCCGGCCGGGACACCGGCATCCGGCGGCGCGGGCCTGCATTCCGCAAGACTGGCGAACGGCCACCGTGCAGGTTGCACGTTCTTCCCCCGTGCACCGTGCCGGTCATGCCAGGACGGGGCTGGCACGCATCCTGCCCTTGGCGATTGATCGATGCGCAGCGGCCCCGGCAGCTCTTCCGTCTTCACTGAACACCGACGGCAGGAATCCTTGCCGTGGGTGACCCGGCTTCTCCTGATCGTGGCCTTGGCGCTCGCGGTGGCGGTGTGGGGCTGGCTACGGAACGCGGACTCGCGCGCGCTGGCGAGCATGGACCCGGATCTCCGGCGCGAGCTCTACGTCCGGAGCCGGGCCGAGGCGGATGTGCTCTGCGCCCGGCCCGAGCTGGCGGACGAGTGCCGCACCCGGGTCGAGTTCCTCGCGCGCTTCCCCGAGTGCGATGCGAGCTGCCGCGAGCTGGTGGCGCGTCAGCTCCGACAGCCGACGCGCTGACGCGGACCGCCCGTCATCCCTTGCGCGTCAGCACAAGCCCCACACCATCGCGACTTCGGTCCGGGCGCGGACCAACGTACCGCGACTCGGGACGGATGAGCCGCCCCGTCCGGCGCTGCTCGTCCACGTGGGCGAGCCAGCCGACCACCCGTCCGCAGGTGAACAGCGGGCTGAAGGCCTCGCGTGGAAGCCCGAGCGCGTCGAGCAGGACCGCGGTGTAGAACTCCACGTTCGCCCGCAGCGGGCGGTCCGGATGCCTCCGCCGGAGCACCTCCTCGGCGGCGTGCTCCACCGCCCGGGCGAGCTCCAGCCGCGGGGTCCGGTGGCCGTCGCTCTCCAGGCGCTCCACGGCCTTCTCCAGCACCGCCGCCCGCGGATCCCGCGTCCGGTAGATGCGATGCCCCATCCCCATGATCCGGCGCCCGGCGAGGAGCTCCCGCTCCAGCCAGCCGGCGGCGGCCTCGGGCCGTCCGATGGCGTCGAGCATGTCCAGCACCGGGCCGGGCGCCCCCCCATGGAGCGGCCCCTTCAGCGCACCGAGCGCGCCCACCACCGCCGAGACCGCGTCCGAGCCCGTGGAGGCGATGACCCGGGCGGTGAAGGTCGAGGCGTTCATCCCGTGGTCGCTGACCGTGACCAGGTACGCCTCGAGTCCCGCCGCCCGCGGGGCCGTCGCCTTGCCGCGGAGCATCGCCACCAGATCCTCGGCGTGGCCCGCCTCGGCCTCGGGACGGAGCGGGGCCAGGCCCTCGCGCAGCCGCCACCAGGCGGAGGTGAAGACGGCGGTCGCGGCCGTGAGGCGGACGCCGAGGTCCCACGCTCCGCCCTCGGCGGGCAGCTGCGCCAGCGCGCCCCGGAGCGCGTCCATCCCGTCCCGGGCGTGGAGCGCACGTCCCAGCCCCTCCAGCTGCTCGAAGGCCCACATCCGCTCCCGCCCCAGCGCGCGCTGCAGCTCCGAGGCCGAGGTTGCTCCGGGGACGACGGCCCAGAGGTCCACGCACAGCTGCTCGAAGGAGCAGCGCCCGGCGATGGCCTCGACGTCGTGGCCGGCGATGACCAGCCGCCCACGCTCCCCGTCCACCTCGGAGAGCGCGGTGTCGGCGACCACCACCCCCTCCAGCCCAGACGTCCCCGACTCCGCCATGTGCACCTCCGGTCGAACCTGTCCTAGCGTGGGGCTCACATGGATCCATCTGGATTCGACAATCCACATGAGGGTCTGGTGGATGCCGGCGCGGCCGCCCGGATCCTCGGGGTGAAGGTGGCCACGCTCTACTCGTACGTCAGCCGGGGCTGGGTCCGGGCGTTCCCCTCCGGACGGCATCGCGAGAAGCGCTACCACCGCCCCGACCTCGATCGGCTCCGGCACCGGGCCGACGCCCGCCTCGGTCACGAGGCGGTGGCGGCCGGCGCCCTCCGCTGGGGCGAGCCGGTGCTCAGCTCGGCGCTGACCGAGATCCGCTCGGACGGCCCGTGGTACCGGGGGCATCCCGCGGTGGAGCTCGCCCGGACGGTACGATTCGAGGCGGTGGCCGAGCTCCTCTGGACGGGCGTGCTGCCCGTGGCGCCGCCCGGCTGGCCGCGCCCGCAGGTCCTCCCGGGGCGCCTCCACGCTGCACCGGCGAACCCCATCGACGCGCTCCTGGTCGGGCTCTCGGTCGCGCGTCTCGCGCGGCGCCGGACGGCCGAGAGGGCCGCCGCTGCAGTCGCGACCCGCTCGACGCGCCTGCCGCCCCGGAGGCGGAAGGTCGGGAGCGCCGGACCGCGCGGGTGGCCGCCGCCCGGCGAGGGCGCCGGGGCCGGAGTCCGGGCCAGCGAACCCGGCGCGGCCGAGCTGGTCTGGACGCTGGTGGGCCTGGTCGCCGCAGCCTCGGGCAGACGCCCCGCCGACGCCCTCGCCGCCCCCGACCTCGCCTCCGGCGTGCAGCGCGCCCTCGGGGCGCGGACGCGCGGGGTGGCCCTGATCGAGCCGACGCTCGTCCTCTGCGCCGACCACGAGCTCAACGCCTCCTCGTTCGCCGCCCGGGTCGCCGCGTCCACCGGCGCCGACCTCGAGGCCTGCATCCTCGCCGCCCTGGCCACCTTCAGCGGGCCGCGCCACGGCGCGGAGAGCATGCGGGTCCAGGCGCTGGTGGAGGAGGCGGCGCGCCCGGACCGCGCCAGGGCCGCCCTGCTCGCCCGGGTCCGCCGTGGAGAGGCGCTGCCCGGCTTCGGCCACCGGCTCTATGTCTCGGGCGATCCCCGAGGCGCCCTCCTGGTCTCGCTCGCCTCCGGCGAGGCCCGCCGCTCGCGCCCGCTCGCCACGCTGCTGGCGCTGGTGGCCGAGGCGGCGCGGCTCGACCTCGGCGCCCCCAATGTGGACGTGGGGCTCCTGGCCATCGCGCACGCCTTGCGCCTTCCGCCGTGGTCGGGGCAGCTGCTGTTCTGCATCGGGCGGAGCGCGGGATGGATCGCCCATGTCGCCGAGCAGCGGAGCTCGGGCGAGCTCCTCCGTCCCCGGGCGCGCTACGTCGGGCCGCGCGCGCCCGGAGCGCGGTGATAGGGTCCGGCGCGACATGCGCACCCTCCAGGGAAAGACGCTCTTCATCACCGGCGCGAGCCGCGGCATCGGTCTGGCCATCGCCCTCCGGGCCGCCCGTGACGGCGCCAACGTCGCCATCGCCGCCAAGACCACCGAGCCGCATCCCAAGCTACCGGGCACCCTGTACACGGCGGCCGAGGAGATCGAGAAGGCCGGGGGGCGCGCGCTCCCCTGCGTGGTGGACATCCGCTTCGAGGATCAGGTGGTCGCGGCGGTGGCGAAGACGGTGCAGACCTTCGGGGGCATCGACATCCTGGTGAACAACGCCAGCGCCATCCACCTCTCGGGGACGGTTCAGACCCCGATGAAGAAGTGGGACCTGATGCACGGGATCAACGTCCGGGGCACCTTCCTCTGCTCCCAGGCCTGCATCCCGCACCTCCTGAAGTCGAAGAACCCGCACATCCTCAACAACTCGCCGCCGCTCAGCCTCGACGCGCGCTGGTTCGCGCCCCACGTCGCCTACTCGCTGGCCAAGTTCGGGATGAGCTTCTGCGCCCTGGCTATGGCCGAGGAGTTCCGGGACGAGGGCATCGCGGTCAACACCCTCTGGCCGAAGACGGTCATCGCCACCGCCGCGGTCCAGAACCTCCTCGGCGGCGACGACACGGTCCGGGGCAGCCGGAAGCCGGAGATCATGGCCGACGCGGCGCACGCCATCCTCACCAGGCCGAGCCGCGAGTTCACCGGCAACTTCTGCGTGGACGAGGACGTGCTCCGGGGCGAGGGAGTGACCGACTTCTCCCGGTACGCCACCGACCCCGGTGCCGAGCTGATCCCCGACTTCTTCCTGTAGGGGGCGTCACCATGGACTTCAGCATCCCGTCCCGCGTCGCCGAGCTCCTCCCCTCCATCCGGACCTTCGTCACCGAGCGGATCCAGCCGCTGGAGCGGCGAATGTCCGACGGCTGGGCGGCGCTCGAGCCCGAGCTGGAGCGCGTGCGCCGCGAGGTGAAGGAGCGCGGCTGGTGGGCGCCGCACTTCCACCGGGAGCACGGGGGGATGGGGCTCTCCCTCATGGAGTTCGCCTTCGTCAGCGAGGAGCTGGGGCGGACGCCGCTCGGCCACTACAGCTTCCATTGCCAGGCGCCGGACGTGGGGAACATGGAGATCCTCGCCGAGTTCGGCACCCCGGAGCAGAAGCGCGCGTGGCTCGAGCCACTCGCCGCCGGACGCATCCGCAGCTGCTTCTCGATGACCGAGCCCGAGATGCCCGGGTCCAACCCTGCCTGGATGGGGACCCGGGGCCGGCTCGAGGACGACCGCTGGATCATCGACGGGCGGAAGTGGTTCACCACCGCCGCCGAGGGCGCGGCGTTCGCCATCGTCATGGCGGTGACCGACCCGGAGCAGCCCAACGTCTACACCCGGGCGAGCCAGATCATCGTCCCGATGGACACGCCCGGGGTGCGCCTGGTCCGCAACATCTCGGTGATGGGCGAGGCGGGCGGTGGCTGGGCCTCCCACGGGGAGATCTCGTACGAGAACGTCCGCGTCCCGGCGGTCAACCTGCTCGGCGAGCGCGGCGCCGGGTTCGTCATCGCCCAGGCCCGGCTCGGTCCGGGGCGCATTCACCACTGCATGCGGTGGATCGGCATCTGCCAGCGCGCGTTCGAGCTGCTCTGCGACCGGGCGGTGTCCCGCGAGCTGTCCCCCGGCCGACCGCTGGGGCTCAAGGGCACCATCCAGCAGTGGATCGCCGAGAGCCGGGCGGAGATCGACGCCGCACGCCTCCTCGTGCTGCACGCCGCCTGGCGCATTGACGGGGATGGGGCCTACGCCGCGCGCGACGACATCTCGATGATCAAGTTCGTGGTCGCGAACACTCTCTTCCGGGTGCTCGACCGCGCCATCCAGGCCCACGGCGCGCTCGGCATCACCGACGACACCCCGCTGGCCTGGTGGTTCCGGCACGAGCGCGGCGCGCGCATCTACGACGGCCCGGACGAGGTCCACCAGGCGTCGGTGGCGCGCCACATCCTCCGCGCGCGCGGGCTCCCGGACCGGCGCGGCGGGGCCTGAGGTGTCCACGCTGGACCCCACCCGCCCGGCGCGGGCCGGCGAGGAGCTGGACCCCCAGGCGCTCCGCCGCGTCCTTGACCGACACGCCCCCGAGCTGAAGGGGCCGGTGCTGGTGGAGCAGTTCCCCAAGGGCCACTCGAACCTCACCTACCTCTTGAGGGTGGGCGGCACCGAGCTCGTGCTCCGCCGGCCCCCGAAGGGTGCCAAGCAGATCAAGGCCGGGCACGACATGCGCCGCGAGTACACGGTGCTGAGCAGGCTCCGGACCGTCTGGCCGAAGGTGCCGCGCACCCTCTTCTTCGTGCCCGAGGAGGAGTCTCCGTTCGACGCCCAGTTCTACGTGATGGAGCGCGTCCAGGGGCTCATCCTCCGGGGGACGAAGCTCCCGCCGGGGGTCGCGCTCGACGCGGCCGGGATGCGCGCCGTGTCCGAGACCGTGGTGGACACGCTGGTGGAGCTACACGCGGTGGACCCGGCGGCAGCCGGGCTGGACGAGTTCGGACGTCCCCAGGGCTACGTCCAGCGGCAGGTCGCCGGGTGGACCGAGCGCTACGCCCGCGCGCGGACCGACGACGTGCCGGACATGGAGCGGCTCGCGGGGTGGCTCGCGGCGCACCTCCCGCCGGACCGTCCGGGGACGATCATCCACAACGACTTCAAGTACGACAACGTGGTGCTCGACCCGGCGCGGCCCACGGACGGTCCGGGCGGTGCTCGACTGGGAGATGTCCACGCTCGGCGATCCGCTGTCGGATCTGGGGATGACGCTGGCGTACTGGTTCGAGCCCGGCGAGGCGGAGAGGGTCGGCCCGGCGGCGTTCGGGCCGACCGCGCTCCCGGGGAACCTCACCCGTGCGGAGATCGTCCAGCGCTACGCCGCTCGCAGCGGCCGCGCGGTGGACGACGTGGTGTTCTATTACGTGCTCGGGCTGTTCAAGGTCGCGGTCATCGCCCAGCAGATCTACTTCCGCTACCGGCAGGGCCTGACCCAGGACGAGCGCTTCGCCGGGCTCGGCGTCGCCGTGGCGCTGCTGGCGCAGGTCGCGGTCCGGGCGGTGGACCGCAACCGGATCAGCGAGCTCCTCGACTGAGCGGGGAGGCTGAATCTGGCGCCCCGCCTCAGGCGGAGTCGCTCTCGCGCAGCTGGACCGCGCAGCCGATCTGCAGCTCGAAACGCCCGCGGCGTACCGGACGGATCTGCACCTCGGGGCACTTCTCCTCCAGCCGCTTCCTCAGGAGGATCAGCCGCGATTCGAGGTTGTCTCGCAGCTCGGGGAGCCCGAGCGAGTCGTCGAGCCGGAGCTCGCGGTTGCTGAACTCGGTCCGCCCGTTCTCGGCGTGGGCCCGGAGCAGCTTCCAGAGGATCTTCGCCGGGATGTTCCGGATCAGGTACTCGCCGTCGACGAAGATGCAATCGTCGTTGCGGAACATCTGGAACACCCGCGTTCGCGGTCCGGCGCCGGGGGTCCGGCTCTCCTCGGCCGCGCCCGGCGGCAGCTCGGCGTCGTCGTCCGCGCTGGAGGCCCGGTCGATGCCCAGGGCGATCTGGTTGGCGAGGATGTTGAGGAACGTCTCGGTCCAGGCGTCGAACGCGATCGCCTCCCGGCTCTCCAGCGCCAGCACGCCCACCAGCCGGTCTCCGACCAGCAGCGGGAGCGCGAGCTGGGCCTGTGCGTCGGGCAGCCCGGGCAGAGGGATCTCCGGCGCGGGCTGGGCGTTGCCGGCGTGCTGCAGCTCGGCGCGGATGGTGCGCCAGTAGCGGAGCTCCGCCCCCACCCCGGCGACCCGCATCGGCCGGCGACGCGCGGCGACCGTGCCGATCAGTCCCTCGCCGAGGGGGACCTCGGCCCCCACCCCGCCCGAGCCGTACCCGTGGCTGGCGGTGGCGACCAGGTGGCCGCGTTCGTCGGGGAGGAGCACCATGGAGTGCCGGAAGCCGAGCTGCTCGTCGAGCGCCTGGAGCACGTTCTCCAGCAGCACCTCGAGGCAGCTGGCGCGGTTCACCCGGTCGGAGATGGCCCGGAGGCTGCGCAGCTCGCGGGCCATCGCGTCGAGCACGCCGGTGGTGGGCTGCGGCCGATCGAGCCGGGGATCGGCGGGGAGGAAGAACTCGGTCACCTTCTCCACCGACAGCACCTCGTACACGTCGGCGCAGCGGAGCTTGAACACCCCGAGCATCCCGGTGTGGGAGGCGATGACCTGGAGCCGCGCCGACATCTCCTCGAACAGCGGGCCCTCGGACTCCGAGTGGTCGAACCGCAGCTGCAGCCGGTACAGGTGGTAGGTGACCGGAGCGAAGACCAGGATGGTGGCGTGCGGGTTCTCCCGGACGTTGCGCTGGGTCTTGTTGAAGAACTGGTGGGAGAGCGCCACGTGCCGGTCGTCCACCAGATGGACCTGGCTGATCTCGGTGACGTTGGGCTCGCCCTCGAGCGAGCAGGTGGCCATCATCGCCGGGATGACGCCCTCGAAGCAGGTGGCGATGTCGCGGAGCGCGATCACGTCCCCTGCCCCGGCGTCCGCAACGGCCCCTGGAACGGCTGCCCGGCGGCCGGGCCGGGCGTCTGCAGGAACATCGCCTCGATCCGGAACCGCACCGCCTGCGCCGGCCAGACCTGGGTGCGCATGATGAAGGTGGGAGGAACGCCGAGCGGCTCCAGCATCCGGGCCAGCTGCGCCCGGTAGTGGTCCATCAGCGGGCGCTCCTCGTCGCGCGCGGCGCGGACCTCGAGGACCGCGCCCTTCAGCTGCACGGACCGGTTGTCCTGGGGGTGGCTGGCCACCAGCGCCAGCCGCCGGTTGCTCTCGAGGTTCCTCAGGTCGGGCCGGCGGTGGCGGTGGCCAGGAACACCGTGACCTCCCGCCCGCCTTCCTCGATCCGGATCCCGGCCGGTCGGACCACCTCCGGAACCAGCCGGTCGTCCCGGCTGGCGGCGCCGAGGATGAGGCCAGAGGTGAGGAACTCGCCGAGGGCGGCGTCGATCGAGACCACGCGCAGCCGGGCGTTCTACCCCCCGCGGCGCGGAGCTGTCACCCCACCACCCGTGCGGTCAGGACCCGATGTCCAGCCCGACCCGCCGGGCGGTGCTCGCCCAGCGCTCCGGGCCGAGGACCTCGCGCGCCAGCCCCGAGAGCTGAGCGAAGACCGGCGCCGGCATCTGGGCCCGGGCGGCCGAGAGCATGCTCGCCCGCTCCGGCGTGCTCATGGCCGGGAGCATGAGCCGCATCATCACCGGCATCCGCTCCGGGGGGACGGCGGCGCGGATCCGCGCGTCCATGGCGTCGAGCTCCTCGTCCGTCCGGTGGGCCCAGAGAACCGCCATGGCCTCGGTCTCCTCCCGGTCCATGTGGCGCAGGTGGTCGGCCACCAGCAGGGTCAGGGCGCGGCCGAGGAGCTGGCCGGCGGCGTCGCGCTCGGCGGCCACGTCGGAGCGGGTCCGGGGCAGCAGCGCCCGGATCTCGGCCTGGAGGCCCTCGAGCCGCCCGTGGTCCGCCTCGAGCGACGCGACGAGCGCCGGGGCGTGAGCGGACAGCTCGGGGAGGACGAACTCCTCCTCGTGGTGAGCGTGCGAGTCCAGGAGGTCGAGCAGGGTCGCCACGGTCCTCGCGGCGACCTCCGCCTCGCCCTGGTGGGCGAACTCGGTGCGGGCCACCAGGGCGGTGGCGTCGAACATCGCGGCGCGGAGCGCCTTGTGGATGGGCAGGAAACGGTTCGGTCGGTTCATGACCGAACCATGTGCCAGCTCCGGGGGCGTCCCGGAGCCTAAGACTTCCCTAATTCGGTCCTACCGACCGACCGAGCCGGCCCGCGCGAGCGGACCGAACGCTAGAAACGGGCCCGGAAGCCCACCGCGACGCGCCCCGAGAGCACCAGCGCGCTGGTCTCGGTCGACGGGCTCGAGGGGTCCTCCAGGAGATCCCACTGGGCGCTTCCGGAGACCCAGACCGTCCAGGTCGGGCCGATGCGCAGCGTGACCCGCAGGCCGGCCACCTGGGCCTGACCCAGCCCGGACGCGTACTGGAGGAACTGGTACCAGGGGCCGAGGCTCCACCTGCCGACCCGCTGCTCGAGGTTGGGGCTGATGGACCAGCGCACCGGGGCGAGCGGGAACCCGGCACCGAGCGAGTCGGCGGCCGCCGCGTTCGCCCGCGCAGTGAAGAACACCGCCGCCGCCGGATCCTGGTCGTAGCCGTAGTAGCTGCCGCTCAGACCGAGGTCGGTGTTCGGTCCCAGTGGCTGGAGCAGCGAGAGCGAGACGCTGAGCTGGTTGAGGCTGTCCTCGCCGCCCTTCAGGTAGGGCGCGAGGATCCGGCAGCCCCGGCTCGTGGGCACCAGGCGGCACAGCGCCAGGAGGGCGCTCCGGCTCACCGGCTGCTGGTTGGCGCTGACGATGGCATCGACGCGCTGCTGGGTGGTGAGCAGGGTCCAGCCGAGACTCAGGTCGATGACCAGTCCCCCGATCACCGTCCCGAGGAACTCGTTTCCGCCGACGACGAACGTGACTCCGCCCATCACCCCCACGCTCGAGCTGGCGTTGAACAGCAGCACGTCCGTCGGGGGGAGCTCGAGACCGCCCGGGGTGACGAGCGGCAGGGCCGCGTCGAAGGTCTGGCTCGCCCGGGGCGACGCGGAGGCGTCCAGGTAGACGGTGACGCGCGGAGAGGTGTCCCACTCCAGCCCGCCCACCGCGGTGAGGATCTGCGCGCTGCTGGAGCCGAACGCCGCGCCCGTGGCCGGGGGCGTCTCGGTGTCGTAGGTGTACGTGCCGCCGATCTTCAGGCTCCAGTCCTGGTCGAGGTCGAAGCGAAAGGTCAGCTGGTCGGCCACGTGCGGGCCGTGAGGCGAGGCCGGGGTGTTCTCGCTCAACCCCAGCGCCAGCTCGTTGCTGACCGAGTGCGCCCGGACCGGACTGGCGACGAGCAACAGGAGCACCAGCAGCCGTCGGACGCGCATCACCGGACCCCGCAAGGTTGCACAGGAAGGATGGAACCCGGGAAGTGGGTCCCAGGTCTCGCCGGCGAGTGGCGGGTGGGGGTGGGTGGGAGGCGACGCCCCGAAGTTGTGCCGCGCCCCCACCCGCGCTACTGATGGAGGTGATCGTGACCCGCGCCGTGCTCAGCGCCGTGCTGCTCCTCGCCGTCGTCGCCCAGGCGGCGAGCGCGGTGCATGCGGCGGCGTGTCCCGATGATCGCCCGCGCCGCCAGCGTGGAGCAGTCGGGGTGCGAGCACTGCCCTCCTCCGGCGCCTGACGTCACCCTTCGGCCTGCCCTGCCCGAGTGCTGCGCCCTCCACGCGGCGACGGTCGAGACGCCGGTGTCCGAGCCGGTCCGTGCGTCGCATCCCGCCTCCAGCGTGGCGCTCGCTCCACCGCGCGTCGTCGCCAGCCCGGTGGCCGTGCCGCTCGCTCGCTGCCGCGGTGCCCGCGTCGCACGCGCCCGCCCCGCCGCCGCCTCCCAGGAACCTCCCGCTGCTCTCGTGAGAACGGGGCGCCGCTCCCGGCGCTCCGTCCCTCCCCTCGGCGTGGATATCCGCCGCGGGGCCCGTCCTCCGTGACCGCCCGACCGCGGCGAGCCCCGGACGTCGTCTCACTCCCCAGCCCGCGGAGGCTCCGCCGTGCCCTCGCTCCTCTGTCTCGTCGTGCTCCAGCTCACCCGGGCCACACCCGGGGACAGCGCCGTTCCCACCCTCCTCGAGTCCGGTCCGCCGGATCCGGTCCTCTCCGCGCTGGTCGCCGACACGCTGGCCCGGAGCCCGGATCACGCCCGCGCCCAGGCCGAGGTCTCCGCCGAGCGCGAACGCGTGCCCCAGGCCGGCGCCCTGGCCGACCCGACGCTGGTCCTCGGCATCCAGAACGATGGCTTCAAGGGCATCCAGATCGGCGTCGAGCCGACCAGCTTCTGGCAGGTGCTGATCAACGTCCCCCTCTCCTGGCCGGGAAAGCGCGGCTTCCGGGAGGACGCGGCCGCGGCGCGGGTCACCGTCGCCGAGGCGGCGCTGCAGCGGGTGCGGCTGACGCTGCTCGGCGAGGTGGAGCGGGCCTACCTCGACCTCCGCCTGGTCCGGGGTCAGCTCGCGCTCCAGGGTCGGCTGGAGTCGCTCTGGCAGCAGGCCGAGGAGATCGCCCGCGCCCGGTACCAGGTGGGGGAGGCGCCCCAGTCCGACCTGCTGCGGGCGCAGCTCGAGCGGACCCGGCTGCGGCTCCAGCGGCTGGCGCTCGAGGCCGGCGAGCGGGCCGCGCTCCAGGAGCTCAACCGGCTCCGGGTCCATCCGCTGGACGAGCCCATCGACACCCCGGTCTCGCTGGTCGATTCGCGGCCCGGCCCCCTTGCCGCAGCGGAGCTCCTGCTGGCCGACGCCGAGGCCCGGAGCCCCGACCTGGCGCTCGCCGCCCAGAGCGCGGTCGTGGCCGAGGCGAAGGTGAAGAGCGCCTACCGTGAACGCTGGCCGGATCTCTCGGTCACCGCGGCGATCATGCCCCGCGGCGGGCTCGAGCCGATGTGGGCGGCGAGCGTCGGTCTCTCGCTGCCCATCTACTGGTGGGACAAGGGCTCGCGCGCGGTGAACGAGGCCGAGCACACGCGGACGGCCGAGCAGCAGGGCGCCGAGGCGGTGCGCCAGCTGCTCGCGCTGCGCACCCGCGAACGCCACACCGCGCTGTCGGCGGTTCTCGACGCGCTCGAGGTGTACCGCCACGGCCTGCTGGTCCAGTCCGACGCCACGGTTCGCTCCACCCTCTTCCAGTACCGGGTGGGCAAGGTTCCCTTCGCCTCGGTGCTGGAGGTGATGCGCGGGCTGGTCACGGACGAGGGCGGTTACCTCTCGACCCTCGCCGATGCCGAGCGGCTGCTGATCGCCCTGCGCGAGGTCAGCCTGGAGTCGCCGTCCACCGCGGGCGCGGCCTCGTCCGGAGGCGGCACGGTCCCGGGGGCCTCGGCTCCGAGCGCAGCACGACCCTCCTCCCGAGCGGGCGGTACCCCCGCCCCCGCCTCCGCGCCCGGAATGTGAAGGAGCCCTCCATGAGCACCCGTCGCTTCGGACCGCTGGTCCTCGCCATCGCCCTCCTGCTCGGAGTCGCCGCCGGAGTGGGGGGCGCAGCGCTCGTCATCCGCCGCCCGGCCCCGCCCGCGCCGGCCGTCGCCAGCGCGCCCCACCACACCACCTACGTCTGCCCGATGCATCCCAGCATCACCTCGGACAAGCCGGGCGAGTGCCCCATCTGCGGCATGCAGCTGGTGGCCGCGAGCGCCCCCGCCGCCGAGCGCAAGCTCCTCTTCTACCGCTCGCCGATGGACCCGAAGCAGACCTCGCCCACGCCCAGGAAGGACGAGATGGGCATGGACTACGTCCCGGTCTACTCGGACGAGGTCGGCGGTGGGGCGCCCTCGATCGCCGGCCTGGCCACGGTGGGCATCGATCCGCAGCGCCAGCAGCTCATCGGGCTCCGCACCGCCCCGGTGGTGGCGGGCCCAGTGGGGGGCAGCTGGCGCACGGTGGGCCGCGTCGCGGTGGACGAGACGCGGGTGCACCACGTGGCGCTGAAGTTCTCCGGCTTCATCGAGGAGGTCTTCGTCGACTACGTGGGCAAGCAGGTCCACGCCGGCGAGCCGCTGTTCAGCATCTACAGCCCGGACGTGGTCTCGGCGGAGGACGAGTACCTGCTCGCGCTGCGCACCCGGGCCTCGCTCGGGGCCGGCGCGGCGCAGGCGGGGGAGGACCTGGTCGCGGCGGCCCGGGACCGGCTGAAGCTCTGGGACATCCCGGAGCAGGAGATCCGGCGGCTGGAGCGCACCGGGAAGGCGCAGCGGACCGTCACCCTCTACGCACCGATGAGCGGGGTGGTCACCAAGAAGGACGCGGTGATGGGGCACCGGGTGGTCGAGGGCGACATGCCCTACGAGATCACCGACCTGAGCCAGGTCTGGGTGCTGGCCGACGCCTACGAGACCGACCTCGGCCGGGTGAAGCTCGGGACGCCCGCATCGCTCACCCTCCAGGCGTTCCCGGGCAAGGAGTTCCAGGGAAAGGTCATCTTCATCGACCCCATCATGGACCCCAAGACGCGCACCGCGAAGGTGCGGCTCGCCTTCCCCAACCCCACCGGGGAGCTGCGGCCGGAGATGTTTGGCGAGGTGACGCTCCGGACGCCGGCGCGCGAGGGGCTCAGCATCCCCAACGACGCGATCATCGACTCGGGGACGCGGAAGGTGGTCTTCGTCTCGCTCGGGGAAGGAAAGTTCCGGCCGCGCGAGGTGAAGATCGGAGCGAGCGACGGAGAGCGCTCCGAGGTCCTCGAGGGGCTCTCGGCCGGCGACCAGGTGGTCACCCGGGCCAACTTCCTGGTGGACTCCGAGTCGCGGCTGCGCGCATCGCTCGGCGCGCTCGAGGGTGCGGGCAAGTGATCCGCCGGCTGATCCGCTTCTCGGCCGAGCAGCGCTGGGTGGTTCTCACCTGCGCGGTGGTGCTGCTCGCCATCTCCTTCTGGACGATGCGCACCATCCCGCTGGACGCGCTGCCCGACCTCTCGGACACGCAGGTCATCGTCTACTCGCGGTGGGACCGGAGCCCCGACATCCTCGAGGACCAGGTCACCTACCCCATCACCGCCGCGCTGCTCGGCACCCCGCGGGTCAAGGCCATCCGCGGCTTCTCCGATTTTGGATACTCGTTCGTCTACGTGATCTTCGAGGACGGGACCGACCCCTACTGGGCCCGGACCCGGGTGCTCGAGTACCTGTCGAAGATCACCTCGCAGCTCCCGCCGGGGGTGAAGACCGAGCTCGGACCGGACGCGACCAGCGTCGGCTGGGTCTTCCAGTACGCACTGGTCGACCGGAGCGGGAAGCACAGCTCGGACGAGCTGCGCAGCTTCCAGGACTGGTTCCTCCGCTACGCGCTGCAGGCCGTGCCCGGAGTGTCCGAGATCGCCACCGTCGGCGGCCAGGTGCGGCAGTACCAGATCACCGTCAACCCGAACGCGCTGGCCTCGTACCGGATCCCGCTGGACGCGGTCATCCAGGCGGTGCGGCGCGGGAACAACGACGTGGGGGGCCGGCTGGTCGAGATCTCCGGCCGCGAGTACATGGTCCGCGGCCGGGGCTACGTGAAGTCCACCCACGACCTCGAATCGCTGGTCCTCCGCACCGAGAAGGGCACGCCGATCACCGTGAAGGACGTGGCGCAGGTGACGCTCGGCCCGGAGATGCGGCGAGGCGTGGCAGACCTCGACGGCCAGGGCGACGTGGTGGGCGGCATCGTGGTCATGCGGCAGGGTGAGAACGCGCTCTCGGTCATCGAGCGGGTCAAGTCCAAGCTCGCCGAGCTGAAGCCCTCGCTCCCCCCGGGGGTGGAGGTGGTGACGACCTACGACCGGTCCATCCTCATCGACCGGGCGATCGAGACGGTCCGGAGCAAGCTCATCGAGGAGATCATCATCGTCAGCCTGGTGATCCTGATCTTCCTCTGGCACGTGCCCTCGGCCATCGTGCCCATCATCACCATCCCGGTGTCGGTGGCGCTGGCCTTCATCCCGATGAAGCTCTTCGGGCTGAACGCCAATCTCATGTCGCTGGCCGGGATCGCCATCTCCATCGGCGTGCTGGTCGATGGGGCGATCGTCGAGGTGGAGAACGCCTACAACAAGATCCAGCACTGGCAGGCGGCGGGCAGTCCGGGGAGCTTCCACGACGTCCGGCTCGCGGCGCTGATGGAGGTGGGCCCGAGCGTCTTCTTCTCGCTCCTGGTCATCGCGGTGGCGTTCCTCCCGGTCTTCACCCTGGTCGATCAGGAGGGGCGGCTGTTCCGTCCCCTCGCCTTCTCCAAGAACTTCGCCATGGCCATCGCCGCGGTGCTGGCGGTGACGGTGGATCCGGCGCTGCGGATGCTCTTCGCCCGGATCGAGCCGTTCCACTTCCGGCCGCGCGCCTTGAGCTGGCTTGCCAGCGGACTCCTCGTCGGGACCTACCATCCCGAGCAGCGCCACCCCATCAGCAGGCTGCTCCACCGCGTGTACGAGGGGCCCTGCCGATTCGTGCTCCGGCACGCGGGGGCCACCGTCGTGGCCAGCGTCGTGCTCGTCGCGCTCACCGTTCCCGTCTACCTCCGGCTCGGCTCGGAGTTCATGCCGCCCCTCGACGAGGGGACCATCCTCTACATGCCCTCGGCGGTGCAGCCCGGCATGTCGGTGGCCGAGGCCCAGGCGGCGCTCCAGCTGCAGAGCAAGCTGCTCCGCACCTTCCCCGAGGTGGAGCGGGTCTTCGGCAAGGCCGGCCGGGCGACCACCTCCACCGACCCCGCGCCGCTGTCGATGATGGAGACCACGGTGACGCTCAAGCCACGCTCGCAGTGGCGGGAGGCGCCGCGCTGGTACTCGGGCTGGGCGCCCGGCTGGCTGAAGGCGCTGTTCCGGCCCATCTGGGACGACCGGATCAGCGAGGCCGAGCTGCGCGCCGAGATGGACGCCGCGCTCCGGCTCCCCGGCATCTCCAACGCCTGGACCATGCCCATCAAGGGGCGGCTGGACATGCTCTCCACCGGCATCCGGACCCCGATCGGGATCAAGATCTCCGGCGCCAACCTGGAGGAGATCCAGAAGGTCGCGGTGGCCACCGAGGCGGCTCTCTCCAAGGTTTCGGGGACGCGAAGCGTCTATGCCGAACGCGTGTCCGAGGGCTTCTTCCTCGACTTCGTCCTCAAGCGCGACCGCCTCGCCCGCTACGGGCTCAGCATCGACGACGCCAACGCCATGGTGCTCACCGCGGTGGGCGGCGAGGAGCAGGGCGTCACCGTGGAGGGGCGCGAGCGGTACGGCATCAACGTCCGGTACGCGCGCGACTACCGCGAGGACCTCTCGGCACTGCGCCGGGTGCTTCTCCCGCTGCCGCAGGGCGGGCAGATCCCGATGGAGGAGATCGCCGACGTGGGGCTGGTCCAGGGCCCGTCGATGATCCGCAACGAGAACGGGCTGCTCGCCGGCTACGTCTACGTGGACTTCGACACCTCGAAGGTGGACATCGGCAGCTACGTGGATCGGGCGAAGGAGGCGGTGGCCGCCGCGGTGCAAGTCCCGCCCGGATACTCGATGTCCTGGAGCGGCCAGTACGAGAACATGCTCCGGGTCCGCGAGCGGCTGAAGTTCATCGTCCCGGTGACACTGTTCCTCATCTTCGGGCTGCTGTACGTGAACACGCGCTCGGGGGTGAAGGCGGGCATCGTGCTGCTCGCGGTCCCGTTCTCGGCCATCGGCGCGGTGTGGCTGCTCTGGATGCTCGGGTACAACGTGTCGATCGCGGTCTGGGTGGGGATGATCGCCCTGATGGGCCTCGACGCCGAGACCGGGGTCTTCATGCTCCTCTTCCTCGACCTCGCGCACGACGAGGCGCACGCCGCCGGGAGGCTCAAGACCCGCGGCGACCTGGTGGAGGCCATCGTCCACGGCGCGGTGAAGCGCGTGCGCCCCAAGGCGATGACCGTGGCCGCGGCGTTCATGGGCCTGTTGCCCATCCTCTGGGCGACCGGGACCGGCGCGGACGTCATGAAGCGGATCGCCGCGCCGATGGTCGGCGGGCTGGTGACGTCCTTCATCCTCGAGCTGCTGGTCTACCCGGCGGTGTACTTC
This sequence comes from uncultured delta proteobacterium, assembly GCA_963776345.1. Classification (GTDB taxonomy): domain Bacteria; phylum Myxococcota; class Myxococcia; order Myxococcales; family Myxococcaceae; genus RPRB01. The sequence goes on from CAVZMH010000016.1 coordinate 212,508, forward strand.
CTGTGGAAAGGCCGCGGGCTGGCCGATGGTCCGGCCACCGCGCCCGAGCCCAGGCCAGGTGAGTTCTCGCCCGCCCTCGCCTGATCGGTCGGGCTCCCCTCCGGTCAGCGGTTCTGTCTATGCTCCGGGGCTCAGGTCGAACCCACCCGGGAGGGTCTCAGGGATGCACTTCAAGAAGCTGTTCCAGGTGCTGGTGCTCGGTGGCGCGGTGGTGGGAGCCGGCGCCGGATGCTCCCAGGCGAACGCCCAGGACAAGGGAAAGCAGCCAGCCGTGGACGCGGGGACCGAGTCCGGGGGCGGGGTCAAGGGCTGGTGACCTCCGCCCGTCGCGCGGCGGCGGCGGCCTGGGCCTTCCGCGCGCGGGTGGAGCAAGAGGCGGCGCTGCGGTTCGACCGGCTGGCGGCCACCGTCGCCAGCTTCGATGCCGACTCGCCCGTGCCGGCGATGATGCGCCGGGCCGCGGACGACGAGCGCCGGCATACTCAGCTGTGCGCGCGCCTCGCGGGGAGCCTCGGGAGTCCGGTGGCGCTCGAGCCGATGGAGCTCCCGGCCATCGCGCCGCGGTCACTCGATACGCGGAAGGCGGCGCTGTACGAGGTCGTCGCCGCCTGCTGCATCACCGAGACCGAGAGCATGTCGGTGCTCACCACCCTCCTCGCCGGTGAGCCGGACCCGGAGGTGCGCGAGGTGCTGCACGCCATCTCCCGCGACGAGGTGGTCCACTCGCGGATGGGCTGGGCGCACCTGGCGCGCGAGGCGAGCACCGCCGAGGTGGCGTTCCTCGGCCCGCTGGTGCCCGGGATGCTCGCCGGGACGGTCGACGAGGGGCTCTTCGGGGCCCCGCCGGCGGACGAGGACCCCGAGGGGCTGCTCCGGCTCGGCGTTCTCCCGCTCGCGAAGAAGCGCGAGGTGTTCCTCGGAACGCTGGAGCAGGTCGTCTTCCCCGGGCTCGAGAAGTTCGGCGTGAACCCCGAGCCCGCCCGGCAGTGGCTCGCCCACGCCGCCGGGCTGAGCTGAACGAGGTTCCGCGCGGTGAGGCGCACCCCGGCACACCGGCGACGAGCCCGAGGGCAGCGGAGAGGAGGCCCGGGAGGAGCGCCCGGGGCCCTGCCTCCAGCGCTCGAGATGCTATAGCACGCAAGCCCATACGGGCAGCGAACATCGAACCATGCTTCGCGTGGTTGCGCGTCGCCGACTCGCACTGTGAGTAGGCGAAATTGCTATAGCATCTTGAGCGCCAGAGCCGGTCGCCTCCGCGGGGGGCTCGAGCGCCGCACCGACGGACGTCGACTCTCGTGAGCGGGCTGATCCCATCAGAGCGCGGGAAGCGCCGCGCTTGCCGCGAACGTCGGAGGCTTCCGGGCGTGGGTGGCCTGCTCGTAAGCGTACGCGAGCGCGAGGAGCCGCGACTCGCTCCACGCCCGCCCGAAGAAGCTCAGGCCCACGGGCAGTCCGCGCACCTGTCCCATCGGCACGGTCACGTGCGGATAGCCGGCCACCGCCGCGGCGGTGCTGCATCCCCCGGACGAGTAGTCGCCGTTCACCCAGTCGATGAGCCACGCCGGGCCCTGCGTCGGCGCCACCAGCGCATCGAGCTTGTGCTTGTCCATGACCGCGTCGATGCCCTCCTTGCGCGCGAGCCGGATGCACGCCTCCCGCGCCTTCCGGTACGCCGGGGTGGTCAGCGGCCCTTTCTTCTCCGCGTCGAAGAAGAGCTCCTGGCCGAACAGCGGCATCTCGGCGTCCGCGTGGGCCTGGTTCCACTCGATGAGCGCCTTCATCGTCCTCGGACCGGGTCCACCGAGCTTCGACAGGTACGCCTCGAGGTCGGCCTTGAACTCGTAGAGCAGCACCTCCATCTCGGGCTCGTCGATCTTCGCCGCGGTGGCGATCGGCGCCGGGTCGACGATGATCGCTCCCTCCGACTTCAGGAGCTTGATCGCCTCCTCCGCCAGCGCGTCGGTCGCCGGGTGGTAGCCGAAGTACTTCGGCCTGGGGACGCCGATCCGCGCCCCCTTGAGCGCGCCCCTGTCCAGCGCCGCCGTGTACCGGACGTCGAACCGCGCCCCCTTCGCGCCCGTGGCCGGGTCGCTGGGATCCCGCCCGGCGAGCACCTCGAGGAGCAGCGCCGCGTCGCGCACGGTCCGGGCCATCGGGCCGGCGGTGTCCTGGCTGTGGGAGATGGGGACGATGCCGCTCCGGCTCACCAGCCCCACCGTCGGCTTCACCCCCACCAGCGCCGACGCGGCCGACGGCGAGACGATGGACCCGTCGGTCTCGGTGCCGACCGCGACCGCGCACAGGTTCGAGGCCACGGCCACGCCCGACCCGGAGCTCGAGCCGGACGGGCTCCTGTCCAGCGCGTAGGGGTTCCGGCACTGGCCTCCCCGGCCGCTCCAGCCGCTGGACGAGTGGGTGGAGCGGAAGTTCGCCCACTCGCTGAGCTGGGTCTTCCCGAGGAGCACCGCTCCGGCCTCGCGCAGCCGCCCGACGAGGAACGCATCCGCCGGCACCGTCGCCTCCATCAGGGCCAGCGACCCGGCCGTGGTGTGCATCCGGTCCTTGGTGGCGATGTTGTCCTTGAGCAGCACCGGGACGCCGTGCAGCGGGCCCCGCACCTTCCCCGCCTTCCGCTCCCGGTCCAGCGCGTCAGCCTGGGCGAGCGCGTCCGGGTTGGTCTCCAGCACCGAGCGGAGCCGGCCGTCCCGCTGGGCGATGCGGTCCAGGGACTTCTGGGTGATGGAGCGGCTGGTCTCCTCCCCGCTCGCCATGCGCGCCTGGAGGTCGTCGAGGGTCGCCTCGTCGAGCGACGAGCCGGCGCCGGCGTCCGGCTGGCCGGCCGGGGCCGCGGAGACGCCGTCGCGCCCGAGGAGCGCGGCACCGGCGACGCCGAGCTGCAACAGCCGCCGCCTCGACAGGTCCTCGAGCAGACCCGGGCCCTTGACCTTCCGCTGCATGCGTCCCTCCTCGAGGTGGCGTGGGCCGCCGAGACTGTCACCGGGAGGCGGGGCGCGGCCAGCGCTGCGTTCAGCCATTCGCGCAAGGCGCGCTTCTTGAAGCGTTTGCTGGCCATGCTGGTCTGTCTCGCCGTGGCCGCGACGGTGCTCGCCTCTCCACCCCCGATGGTGATGGCGAGCCAGCTGCCGAAGGGGGCGGTCTTCCTGGTCATCGGACCCGGCGACACCCCTGCCGCGCCGGCGCTGCCCTCACCGTCCGCGCGGGTGGAGTCCCGGCCGGGAGCGTTTCTGTGGGGCTTCCTGGATCAGTTTGCGGTGGTGAAGCCACACCGCTCCGGCCGCGACGAGCCGCCGACGCTGCAGATGTTCGTCCTGGTCGCCCCGATGAAGGGCCAGGTCGGCGTCCACGCAGTCGGAAGTTTCTGAGCGGAGCGGCCGGCGCGGGCGTCCGGTCAGCCGCCCACGTTGCGCAGCGAACGCCCGGTGAAGGTCCCCTCGATGCTGGCGACGTAGTCCCGCGCGACGACGTCGGCGCGGGTTCCACCCTTCGGGTCCATCCCCATCGCCTCGAGCGTCTCGGAGACCCAGCCCGGACAGCAGTCGTTGATGCGGATGCCGCGCGGCAGCTCGAGCGCCGCGGCGCGCACGAACCCGATGAGCCCTCCATTCACCAGCGCCAGGACGCCGCTCCCCGGGCTCGGACGCTCGAAGAGGATGCCGGTGGTCAAGGTGAACGAGCCCTGGTCGTTGACCTGGTCCACGCCGTACCGGACGAGGTTCACCTGCCCCATCAGCTTGCTGGAGAGGGTGAAGCGGAAGTCCTCGTCGGTGAGCTGGGCGAGCGGGGCGAACTTTCCCTCGCCCGCGGCCGAGACCACCGCGTCCACCCGTCCGGCGCTCCGGTACATCCGCCGGATCGACTCGGCGTCGGTCAGGTCGACCTTCACCTCGCTCTTGCTCCGGCTGGCCCGGATCACCTCGTGTCTCGGGGCCAGCGCCCGGACGATGGCCTGGCCGATGGTTCCGTTCGCACCGACGACGAGCACCCGCATGAGGACTCCTCCCTGCGCGGGGCTCCTACCACCGCTCCCGGGCGAGAGCGACGGGACGCTCGGCGCCGCTGTCGGGCATCTCACCTCGAGGCGTTCGCCGACGCGGGCGCGGTGACGCCGGGCCGGGTGCCCTCGACCACCACCCAGATCGTCGGCAGCCCCGCCGCCCCGGGGTTGAGCGAGTGCCATCCGTCCGGGACCTCCGGAGGGGCCCAGCGAAAGAGCCACTCGCCGTCGGCGAGCGAGACGTTCACGCAGCCGTGCGACACCGGGACGCCGAACCGGTCGTGCCAGACGGCGGCGTGCAGCGCGACGTCGTGGCCGAACCAGAGGACGTCCGGCACCTCCTCGACGAGGTACCGCACCCGGTGCCCATGCATCCGCGCGTGACGGACCTTGAGCCAGACCCGGAACACGCCGGTCGGAGTCTCCCAGTCCCGCTTCCCGGTGGAGACCAGCGTCGCGAAGACCAGCCGGTCTCCCTCGTACGCGGTCAGGGTCTGCTCGTCCGTGTCGACGTGGACCCAGCGCTCCGCGGGCCCGATGTCCGGAGGTCGAGGGCGCGCCCACGCCAGCCGCACCGCGCTCCGGGGGAGCGACCCCGCGGTGGTGAGGACCCTCTTGCCGACCTCGAGCACCTCGAGCGCGGTCCCGCGCGGGAGGACTGCGGGCCGCTCGCCGCTGGCCGCGGAGAGCGTCACCTGCCGCAGCAGGAAGGCCAGCCGCGGGGGCGGATCGGCCACGCCCTGGAAGGGGCTGGCCTCGATCGCCTTCACCGCGCTCCGGAGGATGAACTCTCCCCGGGGCGTCTCCAGCCAGTCACCGGCGTCGGTGGGCTCGTCGCGCACCGCGAGGATGTGCCCACGCCGGGCGCGCTCCAGCACCTTGGCCTCCGGGTCCGGCGCGCCGCGGAGCTCGGTGAACCGGGCCCGCACGCGGACGTAGCGGAACGGGCCAGCGAGCGGGTCACCTTCCTCGGGAAGCGTGAAGCCGAGCAGACGGGTCCGCACCGCGCCGAAGGGCCGGAGGCGCGTCCATCCGGAGCCGTCCGGCTCGCTCGACTCGACCTCCACCCGAGCGCCCCGCTCGAGCTCTCCGATGACCGGGGTGTGGGTTCCGGGGCCCAGGCGCACGTTGGCTTGCTCTGCCTGCACCCAGGCGTCGTCCCCGAGGGCGCTGCGCGCGAGCACGAGCGTGGCAAGCAGGGCGAGACGTGGCCCGACGAGGTCCAAGACCCCTCCAGGAGCATCAAGCGCCGTGCCATCGGTTCCCCGGGCCGGGACGGCCCGAGCCGCGCAAGCGCTGCGCGGGGAGGCTGCCGGTCGCGCGCCCTGCGCCCCCGGGAGTCACCGCTCCTCCCGTGCGCTCGGCGTCCGCCGGGCTCAGTCCAGGAAGCTCACCTGGCCCGAGTCGAGCGCGTACTCGGCTCCCTTGACTTGAAGTTGGCCGGCGAGAACCAGGCGCTCGAGGATGTCCGACCCGTGTCGGAGCTGGTTCACCGAGGCCCGGATGTTGGCCTGCACCGCCTCCTGGACGAGGCGCGCGCGATCCTGGCCGAGCTCGGTGTGGAGCAGTCCCTCGATGGACGGACGCACCCGGTCGACGATGGACCGCAGGCCCGGGCTCTGGGACTGCCCCGGCCGGGAGAGCGCCTCGAGGGTGGCGTCGATGGCCCCGCAGCGGCTGTGACCGAGGACCACCACCAGCTGGACGCCGAAGCGCTCGACCGCGAACTCCACGCTCCCCACCTGCGAGGGCGCCACCACATTGCCGGCCACGCGGATGACGAAGAGGTCCCCGAGCCCCTGGTCGAAGACGATCTCCGCCGGAACACGCGCGTCCGAGCACCCGAGGACCACCGCGAAGGGGCGGTGGTTGTCGGCGACCTCGGCCCGCCGCACCGCAGAGGTCATGGCCTCGCTGCGGCGGAGGTTGGCGACGAAGCGGGCGTTGCCGTCCTGAAGGCGTTGGAGCGCCACCGCGGGGTCGACCATGGGGCCGCCAACCCTGCTGCCACTGGCGCGCCGAGGTCAACGGCAATCTCGGCACCGGGGCGACGGGTTCCAGGCCCCCGGCCGTCGGAGCGGTCCCGGAGAAGATTGCGCGCGCGCTCAGAGCACCTGGCGGACCGCCGTCTCGAAGTCCTCGAGCGGGTGTGCCCCCACGAGGACCCGGGCGACCCTGCCCTGCCGATCCAGCACCAGCGTCGTCGGCCGGCCCCGGTAGGCCATCTGTCCGACCTCGTCCTCGGGCGGAACGTCCCCGAAGTACCCGTTCACTCGCGCCGTGGAAGCCGGAACTGCCTTCCGCAGCTCGTCGGGAGCCTCGTCCGAGACGGTGAGGACCACCACGTCGCGGCGGCGGCGCGCGAGCTCCTCCAGCGCGGGGAGCTCCTGCGTGCATGGTCCGCACCACGTGGCCCAGAAGTTGAGGACCACGACGTTGCCGGCGAAATCGGCGAGCGTTCGCCTGGACCCGTCCTCGAGCAGCCGGAAGGTGAACCCCCGGGTCCGGCCCTCGAGCGCCAGGTGGACCCCGCGCACGAACCGGAAGCCGAGAACGCAAGGCACCAGCAGGGCGACGCACATTCCACCCACGATCCATCCGCGCGCGCGCCGCCAGCCCCCGTGCCGGAGCGCCAGGGCGGCCAGGCCGAACAGGACCAGCCCGAGCACCGGAAAGAGCACCGACCCGTGCTCGAGCATCGCGGCGAACAGACGGCGCTGAACGTCCTGCATGGCGATCGGACGCGCAGGCCCCGAGGCGATTGCAGCGAATCCGCGAACGGAGCGTCAGGGCCCGGGAACAGAGTGCGCCGCGGCACGAGAGGTCACACGGGCGGAGGCAGCGGCGGTGGACACGTCCACAGTGGAGGCACGGTACCGCCCGGGGGCGCGGCGGGAGGGCATCGCCCTCTGCCTCTCGGGTGGCGGCTTCCGGGCCGCCCTCTTCCACGCCGGGGCGATCCGCCGGCTGAACGAGCTCGGGCTCCTCTCGCAGGTGCGCACGGTCTCCTCGGTGTCGGGCGGATCGATCGCCAATGCGCTCCTCGCCTCTGTCTGGCCCCGGCTCACCCGCCAGGGCCACCTCTTCACCAACCTCGAGGCACTCTTCGAGCGGCCGCTGCGCGCTTTCTGCGGGCGGAACATCCGGAACGGTCCGCTGCTGTGGGGCCGGCTGGATCCGCGCAACTGGCCACGCCTGCTCTCCCCGGCCTTTTCCGCCACCGATCTCCTGGCCGCCGAGTACGAGCGCCTGGTCGGCTCGCTCCGTCTGAGCGCCCTCCCCGCCCACCCCCGGTTCGTCTTCTGCGCGGCGAACCTCCAGACCGGCGTCAACTTCGAGCTCTCGGCGCGCTCCATCGGCGACTACGTCCTCGGGTACGGCGAGCCGGGCCGGATGACCCTGGCCGAGGCGGTCGCCGCCTCCTCGTCGTTCCCCTTCGCCTTCCCACCGCTGGTGCGCGACCTGGACCTGGGCGAGCTCACCGGCGGAGACCCGCGGGCCGTCGCCACCGGCTTCCGGCCCGGACCGCGCATCGCCCTGACCGACGGCGGTGTCTACGACAACATGGGGCTCGAGCCGGCGTGGAAGACCCATCAGGTGGTCCTGGTCTCGGACGGTGGGACCCCGTTCGAGATCCAGGCCCGGGCCCGGGCGTGGCTCGTTCCCAGGCTCCTCCGCTCGTTCCAGGTCGTCGCCAACCAGGCGGTCGCGGTGCGCAAGCGCTGGCTCGTCGCCGCGTATCTCCGTGGCGTGTACCGGGGCGCCTACTGGGGCCTGGGCACGGACCGCGACGAGTACCAGACGCCCGGCGCGGCGCACCCAGCCGGCTACTCCGGGCGGGTGCTGGACCGCCTCCGCGTCGTCCGCACCGACCTGGACCGCTTCTCCCCCGCCGAGCAGTCGGTCCTGATGAACCACGGGTGGGCGCTGGCCGGGGCGGCCCTCACCCGCTGGGGAGCGGACCTGGCGACGACCACGTCTCCCCCCGTTCCGCCCGACCCGGCGCTGCTCGACCCGGCTGCAGCGCTCGCCGCCCTCGCCGAGAGCGACCGGTTCCGGCTCCTCGGCCACTAGCGGAATCCACCGAAATGCTTGTCACGCCCCCGGTCCGCATCGGAGAGTTCCGGCGGGAGGGGACGATGCATCCGATCGCACGGGCCCTGGTCGCATTGAGCCTGGTGACTGCGGCCAGCGCGGGCGCAGTCGTCGAGGAGATTCCGGCCACCCCACCCCGTCGGAGCCTCGGCGCCCACCTCTTCATCCCCCGCGAAGGGGTCACCGATCCGTTCACCGCGAGCTTCGTCGCCAGCAGCTCCGGCGTCGCCTCCGGAAGCGCGAACGGACCAACCTTCGACCTCAATGGCAAGCCGCTGAACATCGAGGACTACAAGATCCTCTCCTACTCGCAGCTCTTCACCGGCCAGTGGGGGATCGCCGATTTCTGGGCGTTGCGCTTGCGGATGCTGGGCAGCGTCTACACCGGGACCAACACCCCCGCGGTCGTGGGGGTGGGAGTGAACGGGCTGGTCCGCGGCGGCGTGGGGACGACCTTCGGCTTCCAGATCGCGGACAACCTGCGGCTGGGCGCGGCGATCGACGTGGCCTGGGGTCCATCGGTGGCGGTCAGCATCCTGGACTCGATCCGCCAGAGCATCTCCGCCGGGAGCGTGCAGACCCCGGTGACGAGCTCGTACTCCACCACCGTCACCCCGACCCTCTCCCTGGCCTGGGCGATCGCCCGCGGCTGGGGCGCCCTGTTCAACGTCACCTACGCCAACGGCGTGGTGGAGGTGAACCAGGCGAGCACCGACGCCGACATGTTCATCCTCCAGGGAGCGCTGGACGTCGATCTCCGCGAGCTCGGCAGCATCCCCCTCGGGATCGCGGCTGACTACAGTGCCGGCTACAGCACGGGGAGGGAGCGCTTCCGGCGCTACGTCGCCGGACTTGGCTTCTTCTACACCGGCCGGCCGGGGCTCACCGTGGGACTGGACCTCGCCTACCGCCGCGCGCCGCTCGGGACTCACGACGTCTTCGTCACCTCGTTCTCGGGCACCTTCTCGCTTCGCTTCACCTTCGACTGAGGGTACGACGAAGGTCTCACTTGGTCTGCACCGCGAGACTGGCTGCAGACTGGAGAAATATGAAGATCCCTCTTGCGGCGTTGACGACGCTCCTGCTCCTGGGCTGTGCGGCCACCAAGATCGAGAACACCTGGAAGGCGAACGAGCCGCCCTCGCAGCCGATCCAGCGGTTCGCAGTCTTCGCGGTGACCGGCTCTCCCTCGGGCCGGATCGCCTACGAGGACACGCTGACCACAGCGGCTCAAGGAGGCCGGGCTCCCCGCCGTCCCCGGGTACGACCTGGTCACCTACGACGAGCACCCCTCGAAGGAGGAGGTGCTCCACCGGCTCGAGGAGAAGAACATCGACGGCGCGCTGGTGAGCCGGGTCGATCGACGGACCACCAAGACCGAGTCCACTCCGGTCTGGGTGGGCGGGGGCTACTCGGTCGGCTTCTACGACTACTACTACACCCCCGTGGCCATGGGCACGTACACCACCGAGTCCAACGAGTTCGTCATCGAGACCGTCCTCTACAGTCTCCGCGACAACCGGCCGTACTGGATGGCCCGGAGCAACACCAGCCGGACCGACCCGACCAAGTTCGCCCAGGACATCGCCAAGCCGGTGGCGGACTCTCTCAAGGAGTCGGGACTCTTCGGCCCCCCCGGGCGCTAGAAGCGGACCGAGAGGCCGCCGGTGAAGTCGAACTGGGCGAAGGGAATCCCGCCCGAGAGGCCCACGGCGGTGCCTCCCGTCCCCACCCAGAAGGCGCCGCCGGTGAAGTAGACCGGCACCAGGGCCCGCGCCTCGAAGCGGAGCCCCACGTTGTCGGTCAGCCACACCTTGAGCCCCAGGCCGGCGGTGAACGCGAACTGCACGCTGTCCGAGGCGCTGTAGGTGGTGCCGTCCTGGAGCCGGAGCTGGTCGGGATGGATGATCACCATCCCCGCGGTGATCGCCCCGAACGGCTCGATGCGCCCCATCGGCCGGCTCACCTGGCCGCCGAGCTGGATCCAGTGCAGCCCGACGGAGGTCGAGTCGCTGTTGGAGACGCCCGTGGAGAAGGAGGCGAAGCGCGCCTTGGTCGGCACGTATGCGTAGAGCAGCTCGACCGCGTAGCCGGGCCGGATCGAGTAGTCGATGGTCCCTCCGTAATCCATCGAGCCATCGATGATGACGCTCCCGTTGTAGCTGCTGGCGTCCGTCGAGACCTGCCAGCCCACGAAGCCCCCGAGCTCGAACTGCGGCGCGGGTGGCGGTGGCGGGGGGGTGTAGGTGGGTGGGCCGTAGCTCGGCTGCGCGTAGGCGGGCGGTGGAGTTGCCGGCGCCCCGTACGGATTCGGCGGAGGCGTCGGGAGGTAGCCGGGAGGCGGCGTCACCTGCGCCCGGGCGGCCCCGGCGATCAGCAGCGTCCCCAGCAGCACCCATCGAAACGGCAGATCGATCGTCCGACGCATGGTTCGTCGCTCCTCGGTTCAGCGCCACCTTGTCCGACCAGGAGGCCGGCCGCACAGTGGACCTTGGTCCCCGGCGGTTGGACCTTGGTCTCATTGATCGTCGCACCCTCCGGCGGGACGACGGACTCCGTGCCGCCGGGGAGAGCATGAGCCATCGACACACCGGCACCGGGATGGGACTGGTGCTCGCCGCCGGAGCGCTCTCCCTGGCCTGCGCCCATGCTCCCCAGACCCCGCCCGCTGCCGAGCAGACCGAGGAGCGGAGGCTGGCGGTCGCCGAGGGGTGGCTCCTCGGAAGCGCCCTGGGCCTCGGCCGTGCCCTCCCAGTGGCCTTCGTGCACGGGGTGGGCGGGAACCACCACTTCTTCGACCCGCAACTTCAAGACTTCCGGAGCGGGCGGCGGGTCCTGGCCTTCGACCAGCGGGGCTGCGGCGGGAGCGCGGACGCGCCGCGGGGCGACTACACCCTGGACACCCGGGTTCGGGATCTGGGCGCAGTGCTCGACGTGGTGCGCTTCGACAGCGTGGTCCTCGTCGGCCACGGGACCGGCGCGCAGGTGATGGCCCGCTACGCCGAGCTCAACCCGGCGCGGGTGCGGGGGCTGGTGCTGATCAACCCGGTGAGCGGCAATCTCCAGGCGGCACGCGTCGCCGACCTCCCGGACGCCGAGTTCCGGCCTGCGCTCGACGGCTGGCTCGAGACGCTGCTCCGGCAGGCGGCGCCGGAGACCCGGGCGAAGGTGTCGGAGTCGGGCAGAGAGGCCCGGATCCCCGCGATGCGGGCGATGCTGGCCGATGCGGCCGGGACGGACCTCGCGGGTAGCCTGGCCACTTACCCCGGGCCGGTGCTCATCCTGGCGGCCCCGGACGAGCCGCTGCCCGGCCCGCTCCGGCCGGGCATCGAGACGCGGCGCCTCTCCGGAGGGAGCCACTGGTCGCCGCTCGACGCCCCGGACGAGGTGAACGCGGCCCTGCGGGAGTTCCTCAAGCCGCTCGACGCCGCCGCGGTGAAGAAGCGCAAGTCCGGATGAGGGCACGGGAGAGAGGCTCTGGCACAATGGGCGCGATGAGGGGACTGCACGCGGCGTTCCTGGGCATGTCGCTCACCGCGGCCGCTGGTCCGACGGATTCCGGGGCCACGCTCGAGGTGGCCAACCGCCGGGTGTTCACCTTCCGCGCCACCGCGGCCGGGAGCAGCCCCGCCGAGCGGCTAGCAAACGCCCGCGCACGCCTCGAGCAGCTCCCCACGCGAGGGCCGTTGGAGATGGTCGAGACGCACCCGGTGCAGGTCGGGAGCGAGAAGGGCACCGCAGTCATGGTGGGGCCTCGCCTCGCCTTCGTCGTCGCCGAGGGCGATGTTGACCGCGAGGCCGGAGAGACCACCGAGGGGGTCGCGCGCCAGGTGGCGCGGACGCTGTCGGAGGCGCTCGGCGCGGAGCGGGAGCAGCGCTCGGTGCGCCTGCTGCTCCGCTCGGTGCTCCGGGCGGTGCTGGGAACGCTCGTGGCCGCAGGGCTGCTCTGGCTCTTCATCCGGGGCAGGCGCGCCGCCCTCGGCGGTGTGGCCCGGATCAGCCGGCGCGAGGGCTTCCGGCTCTGGGGCATCGACTTCGGGCCGATCATCCGCTCGGCCCTCCGCGGTCTGACATTCGTCGTCTTCTGGGCCCTGGTTCTCTCGGCGACCGAGATCTGGGTCACCTATGTCCTCTCGGTCTTCCCGCTCACCCGCCCATGGTCCAACGCGCTCCTGGGCAGCGTCCTGAAGCTGCTCGCCCGCCTGGGGAAGTCGCTCCTCGGCGGGCTGCCGGACCTCGTGACCGCCGTGGCCATCCTGCTCATCGGAAGGGCCGTGGCGGGGTTCTTCTCCACCGTGGTGCAACGGGTCGAGGAGGGCACGAGCGTCGTGCCCGGCATCTACCCGGAGACCGCCGGAGCCACCCGGCGGCTGCTGGTGGGGGCGGTGTGGCTGGTCACCATCGCCGCGGCCTACCCCTACCTGCCTGGCTCGGGCTCCGAGGCCTTCAAGGGCCTGAGTCTGGTCGTGGGCCTCGGCCTCTCGCTCGGCTCCACCGGCATCGTGGCGCAGGCGATGAGCGGGCTGGTGGTCATCTACTCCCGGGCGCTCTCGCGTGGGGACTGCGTGCGGATCGGCGAGACGGAGGGAGTGGTGACCGAGGTCCACATCCTCTCCACGCGTCTGGTCACCATCCAAGGGGAGGAGGTCACCATCCCCAACACCGTGGTGGTGAACGGGCCGGTGAAGAACTTCGGCCGCGCGCGAGCGGGCCAGGGCGCGCTGGTCTCGGCCAGGGTGAGCATCGGGTATGACGCCCCGTGGCGGCAGGTCCACGCCCTCCTTCTCGGGGCCGCGAAGGAGACCGCCGGGCTGCGGTCCGAGCCCGCCCCATACGTCCTGCAGCGCGCGCTCGACGACTTCTACGTCCAGTACGAGCTGATCGCCGCGGTGGAGAAACCGGTCGACCGGCCCCTGGTCGCCTCGGCGCTGCACGCGCGCATCCAGGACGCGTTCAACGCCGCGGGGGTGCAGATCATGTCCCCCCACTTCGCGCTCCAGCCACGCAACCCGGTGCTCGGCGCCGCTCCGGTCAAGGAGGGCGCGGTGGAGGAGGCGCGGCCGGACCGCCCCGCCGCAGCGACCGGCCCCGGCCGCTGACCACGGCGAGGCCCGGGGGGGATTCAGCTCCCTGAGAATCTTGAGCACCTGCTCCTCGACACGGGGCGCGTAGAGCTTCTCCTCGGTGAGGGACCCGTCGAGCTGGATCACCCGGGCGATGGTTCCGGTCCAACCGGTCTGATGGCTCGCGCCGACGCCCGCGCCGTTGTCGCCGTGGAAGTACTCGTAGAACAGGACGCAGTCGCGCCAGTGCGGATCGTTCTGGAACTTCTCCGATCCGCCGAACACCGGCCGCTTGCCGGAGGGGTCGCGCAGGAAGGTCCGGATCAGCCGCTCGGCGAGCTCGTGCGCCACCCCGAAGAGCGTGAGCTCCTTCCCCGAGCCGGTGGGACACTCCACCTTGAACGTGTCGCCGTAGTACGCGCCGAGCCGGAGCAGCGCGGCCCAGAGCAGGAGGTTCACCGGCATCCATACCGGTCCTCGCCAGTTGGAGTTTCCGCCGAACATCCCGCTGTCGGAATCACCCGGGACGTAGCCCACCCGGAACTCCTGGCCACCGTGCTGGAACACGTAGGGATGCTCGAGGTGGTGACGCGAGAGGGCACGGATGCCGTGGGGACCGAGGAATTCCTTCTCGTCCAGCATCCGGCTCAGGATCCGGCGGAGCTTCTTCTCGTCGACGATGGAGACCATCCTCCGGCCGCCGACACCGGGCTCCGACGGCATGTGAATGTTGGCCGCGAGCTCGGGGTGACGGGGAACGAATTTCCAGGCGTTCTTCCTGAAGGTCGGCAGCCGCGCGAGGATGTCCTCGTCGAAGATCGCCACCGCACCCAGCGGCAGGAGACCCACCATGGAGCGGACCTTCAGCCGGGTGGCGCTCCCGTCCGGGAGCCGGAGGACGTCGTAGAAGAACCCGTCCTCCTCGTCCCACATGTCGTCGTGGTTCTCGCCCACCCGGTCCATGGCCGCCGAGATCCACAGGGTGTGCTCGAAGAACTTGCTGACGAACTCCTCGTAGGCCGGATTGTGCAGCGCCAGCTCCACGGCGATCCGCAGCATCTGCTGGCTGAAGAAGACCATCCAGGCGGTGCCGTCCGCCTGCTCCAGCGATCCGCCGGTGGGCAGCGGCGAGCTCCGGTCGAACACGCCGATGTTGTCCAGGCCGAGAAAGCCCCCCTCGAAGACGTTGTTCCCGCTGCGGTCCTTCCGGTTCACCCACCAGGTGAAGTTCACCAGCAGCTTGGAGAAGGCGTAGCCCAGGAAGGCGATGTCTCCCTTCCCGCCGTTCCGCTCCTTGTCCTGCAGGTAGACCTGCATCGTGGCGTGAGCGTGGACCGGCGGATTCACGTCGCCGAAGTTCCACTCGTACGCCGGCATCTGGCCGTTGGGATGCAGGTAGTCGTTCCGCAGCATGAGATCGAGCTGGGACTTGGCGAAGTCAGGGTCCACCATCGCCAGCGGGATCACGTGGAACGCCAGGTCCCAGGCCGCGTACCAGGGGTACTCCCACTTGTCCGGCATGGAGATGATGTCGTCGTTCAGCATGTGGAACCACTCGGCGTTCCGCACTCGCTGCCGCAGCGCGGGGGGTGTGCCTGGGTCCACCCGGTGCTCCTTGAGCCAGGTCGAGAGGTCGTAGTGGAAGTACTGCTTGCTCCAGAGCATGCCGGCCAGCGCTTGCCGCATCACCCGCGCCCGGTCGGGGTCGCCCTTCACCGCCGGGGGGGTGATGGAGTCGTAGAAGGCATCGGCCTCGCGCAGGCGCTGGTCGAAGACGCCATCGAGGTCCTGGAAGGGCGCCGGGGTCTGCGCCGGGGCGCTCGGGGTGAGCCGCAGCCTGACGGTCCGGGTCTGGCCCGGGCCGACGGTGAGCGGGAGGTGCGCCGCGACCTTGGTGCCGCGCGCCGCCGGGTTCACCGCGTCCGTCCGGCCGTGGACCAGGAAGTCGTTGATCCCGTCCTTCACGTACGGGGAGACGTTGGGCTGTCCCCAGAGCCGCTGGTGATTGGTCTCGTTCTCGGTGAAGAGCAGCGTGGGCTTGCCGTCGCAGTACAGGAAGTGGTCGGGCAGCGACTCCTGGGAGGGCGAGACGGCGGGGTGCGCGGCGACCACGCTCGCGCCGGGATGCGGCACGCGCTCGAGGAGGGGCTTGCTGCCGTCGCTCCAGGACCAGGTGTTCCGGAACCACAGGGTGGGGAGCAGGTGGACCGTCGCCGCCTCCGGGCCGCGGTTGGCGACGTGGATCCGCACCAGGATGTCCTCCGGGCCCGCCTTGGCGTACTCGACGAAGACGTCGAAGTAGCGGTCCTCGGCGAAGGCGCCGGTGTCCAGCAGCTCGTATTCGAGCTCCTGCTTTCCGCGCGATCCGTTGGTGCGGACCAGGTCCTCGTACGGGAACCGGCGCTGCGGATACTTGTAGAGGTACTTCATGTACGAGTGCGTCGGAGTGCTGTCGAGGTAGAAGTAATATTCCTTCACGTCCTCGCCGTGGTTGCCCTCGCTGTTGGTGAGGCCGAAGAGCCGCTCCTTGACGATCGGATCGCGGCCGTTCCAGAGCGCGAGCGCGAAGCAGAGCCGCTGCTTGCTGTCCGAGATTCCCGCCAGACCGTCCTCGCCCCAGCGGTACGCGCGCGAGCGCGCCTGGTCGTGGGTGAAGTAGTTCCAGGCGTTCCCGTCCTCGCTGTAGTCCTCGCGGACGGTGCCCCACTGCCGTTCGCTGAGGTAAGGGCCCCACTGCTTCCAGTCGGCCCTTCCGCTGCGGCAGTCCTCGAGCCGGGCCTGTTCCGCATCGACGCGCTTGTCGGCCATCATTCTCTCCCCCCCGTCAGTACCGCGCCGGGACGAAGCGCCGGCCCTTCAGCGAGGCGCGATCGTCGTAGGCGTGCTTCTTCGACCGATCGGGCAGTTCCACCTTCTCGCGCGGAACCTTCCCGTAGGGGATCTGCCCGAGGAGGTGGTGGATGACGTTGAGCCGGGCGCGCTTCTTGTCGTCCGAGGGCACGATCAACCACGGGGAGGCCTTCGAATCGCTGGCGGCGAGCATCGCGTCCCGCGCCCGGGAGTACTCGAACCACCTGGTCCGCGACGGAAGGTCTGTCTTGCTCAGCTTCCACTGCCGCAACGGGTCGTGGATGCGGGCCTTGAACCGCTTCGCCTGCTCGTCGTTGCTTACCTCGAGCCAGTACTTGAGGAGGATGATGCCGCTCTCGAGCAGGATCCGCTCGAACGCCGGGACCAGCTCCAGGAAGCGGTCGCGCTGGGCTGGGGTGCAGAAGCCCAGCACGTACTCGACGCCCGCCCGGTTGTACCAGCTGCGATCGAAGATCACGACCTCGCCCGCCGCCGGCATGTGAGGCAGGTACCGCTGGGCGTACATCTGCGACTTCTCGCGGTCCGAGGGAGCCGGCAGCGCGATGACCCGGAACACCCGGGGGCTCACCCGCTCGGTGATCGCCTTGATGGTCCCGCCCTTCCCTGCCCCGTCGCGACCCTCAAAGACCAGTACGACCTTGAGTCCCTTGTACTTGACCCACTCTTGAAGCTTGCAGAGCTCCGCCTGCAGCTTGAGCAATTCCTTCCGGTATTTCTTCCCACTCAGCTTCTCTTCTGCCGATTCACCTGCAACGGACCTGGGCATGGCCGGCATTGAGGCGCAGCCCGGGGCCCCGGGCCATACGACCATCGTCCACTGTGGCCGCCTCCGAGCAGGGACTTACACTTACAGCCTTGCTGACACCCGAGGGAGGTGCGCCCATGGCTCGCAAGGAATCGTCTGCCCCGTCTTCGACCTGGGTGACTTGCACCGAGCTGCTGCTCGAGCTGGTCCGGCTCGACACTGCCTACGGCGACCTCTACCGCCAGCGCGCCCGCCAGCTCGCCGCCAAGGAGTTCTCGGCCTCGGACTTCAAGGCGCTGCAGAACGCCGAGCAGGCCCTCCAGTCGCTCCCTGGAGACATCCGGCGGGCGATGGACGACGGCAAGTGGGAGCAGGTCAAGAAGCTGACCGACGAGCTCGGCGGCAAGCAGCGCTTCGTCCAGGAGCGTGGCTCGCTCCGCAAGTGCGGCGAGCGGCTGTACGAGGACGAGGCGATCCACGTCGACCCGTTCTCTCCGGGGTTCTACTGGTACCACCGCCGCGAGGAGCGTTCCTTGCCGGGCCTCCGGGACGACGCGGTCAGCAAGCTGCAGCAGGCCGCCCGGATCGACCCGGAGTGGAAGCCGCTCTACGAGGATCGTGAGAAGTGTCTCAAGGCCGTGCGTCTGGCCGAGCCGTCGGCGAGCGCGTCCGCCGCCAAGGGCCGGGGTGAGATGGAGCAGCGGGCCCGCGAGGCACTCGCCTCCGGCAACCTCGAGGAGCTCCAGAAACTCGCCGGCAGCCTCGAGCAGGGAGGCGGCGGAGCGGCCGGACCGGGCACCGCCGAGGCGACGGAGGACGTGGAGCGGGAGCCGCTCCGGGCGCAGTTCACCCCCGAAACGCTGCAGAAGGCGAAGGCCCTGGGGCTCGAGCCCGAGCTTTTCGAGATCTCGAGCCTGCGCGCGAAGTCTCGCCCGCTTCTCCGCCACCTGTGGCACCCGGTCTTCTTCGAGGCGGAGGGCAACCTGGCGGGGGCCAGGGTCACCGCCGCACTGCCCAAGGACACCTCCGACGCACAGCGCGACCGCATCGTGATGTTCGTCACCCGGCCGGTGCTCAGCTCGGGCGGCGCGCGGTTCATCCCCCCGCTGGTGGATGAGGACATGCTGGTCGAGAGCTTCGAGGAGGGGCCGGCCGGCTCGGAGGTGGGGAAGAACGGGCTCGCCGAAGCCCTTGACCTGAATCGGCGCTGGGGGCTCCACCGGATGGAGATCGAGCGCACCCTGCAGAGCAAGGGGCCCGAGCTGGTGAAGTCGCTCGGGCTGGACCCCTGGAAGTACCGCTTGGTCTGCGTCCCGCCGGACGTCTTCGGCCCGCTCGGGCAGCGGCGCGGCTGGGGCAAGCAGGAGATCTGGACGCACCTCGACGGCTATCTCGCCACCCGCGAGCGCAAGCTCCTGGCCCTCGCCGGGGGCGACGTCCGCTACGGCGGCGTCATGGACATGGTGGGGGTCGGCATCGAGTACGACAGTGACCGTCTCCTGGTCCGCTTCGCCATCGTCGACCGGCGACGGATCCGGGCCTGGTGAACCGCGCTCAGAACGCCTCGCCGGCGCCGAAGTAGAAACCGCGGGTGTTGTTGGCGAACGTCATGTCCAGGGTGATGTTGGTCCGCGACTGCCGGTTCATCATGATCCGCAGCCCGAACCCGCCAGCGACCTCCGGGTGCTCGAATAGCGATTCGCCGGCCTCGACGTACCCCTGGTAGCTCACCGGGGGCCGGGTGAACGTGGACAGGTTGGCGAAGACCACGCCACCGAGCAGGCCGTTGTCGGTGATGCGGAACCGCCACTCCGCCTCGGTGTAGACCGCCGCCGTTCCCCGGAAGCGACCCTGGACCCAGCCACGCCCGGTGCGGTTGCGAGCGTCCCAGCCGATGGACGGCAGGGCCAGGTACGGCAGTGTGCCGCTCACCTGCCCCTGTGCGACGACCCAGAACGCCAGCACGTTGCGGGGGATGTCGGGCGAGAGTCCGATGTAGGTGCGGAACTCGCTGGAGACGAAGGAGGCCGCCTGGCTGTTTCCGAACCAGGTCGGGTTCCACTGGTAAGAGACGCTGGCGTAGACGCCGCGGTAGGCGTTGATGGTCGAGTCGCGCGTGTCGTAGAGCACGTTGAGACTGAGCCCGTTGGAGTTGTACGCCTTGGTTCCGAAACCGGCGATCTGGCTGTAGGCGTAGTGGCTGGTGACGGCTGGCGGGCTCGCTCCGAGGTCGAGGCGGAGATCCTCGATGCCGTAGTACCGATCGAACGACACACCCGGACCGACGTAGAGCTCGCCCCAGACCTTCCTCAACGCGTTCTGGTGGAACCGGAGGAGGTTCATGTTCATCGGCTGCGCACCGTCGACGGCGGCGGTGGTGCCGATGCCGTTGAAGGTGAACCCCGAGCTGACCGGGGTGTGACCCGTGCCCAGGCCGAAGGTGTCCTGGTTGAAGAGCATGAAGCGCCAGTCGCCCTGGAACTCCCAGGTGTTCCCCGCGGTGAGGAAGGTGCTGTTGATCTGGGTGATGAACTGGTTCTTGGTCGTGTACAGCACCATCGCCTGGAGATTGGAGATGGTCGTGGTCTCCGGATCGCCCAGGTAGATGCCGAAGATCCCCACCGCGCCGAAGAGGAATCCGACGGTCGGGTTGTAGGCGAAGGCCGGGAGGATCGCGAGCAACGGCTCGAACGCCTTCGGGCGCGCGGCCTTCTTCTCCGACAGGCCAACGGCGATGAACAGGTCGGTCTCGTCGCGGTACGGCTCGCACCGTCCCGACTGGCAGACGGATCCGTGACCGGAGCGCGCGCGGCACTGCCCGTTGTCCTCGCAGGCGACCGGCGCATCCGCCTCCGCATGCACCGCCGGGCCGAGCGACAGCGCCGCCAGGAGACCGAGATCCCGGATGCCTCGAAGGTGCCCCATGCCGTCACCCCCAGGAACCGCGGGCGATCCCTACTCGAAGCGCATCCGCGGAGAATCGTTGGACCTTGGTCTCATTGTCGCCCCCGCGTCCCGCTGAGACCCTCACTCCATCTCGGGAGAGGAGGCCCGTTCAATGTCCCGTGTCGGGAAGAACTTCGCACCACCCATCCTAGGCCTAGGCCTGCTGCTTGCCGCCTGTCACCCCACTGGCGCCGAGTACGTCTCCGATCTCGACGTGGTGGCCACCACCCACGACGCGACCTTCGACTTCGCCACCCCGAGTACCTACTCGCGACCGGACCGGATCTACCTGATCAGCGGCGATCCGACCTCGACGCCTCCGGATCGGCTGAATCCTCAGCTCGAGCAGCTCATCCTGAACACGCTGGACAACGAGATGAATGCGCTCGGGTACACGCTGGTCAGCGTGGGCCAGACGCCAGATCTCGTCATCACCGCCGGGGCGCTGAAGGTGACCAACGTCAGCTACTACTACGGCTACTGGTGCGGCTACTGGGCGTACTACTACCCCTGCTATCCGTACTATCCGCCGGTCGTCGGCGTCAGCACCTACACGGTGGGGACGCTGCTGATCGACATGGCGCCGTACTCCGCCACGCCGCCCGACAATCAGATCAAGGGCGTGTGGACGGCCGTCATCCGCGGGGTCCAGACCGGGAGCCAGTCCACCGACCAGACCCGGATCGTCAACGGCATCTCGCAGGCATTCATCCAGTCTCCGTACCTGGGGCGGCCATGAGAACGCACCGCACGCTGATTCCCTTCGCCGCAGCTCCTCGTCCTGCTCTCGGCCTCGACGGCACGCGCCCAGCTCCCGCCGACGCTGGTGGGCCTCTCGTACCAGTTCTCGATCCCCATCGGAGAGACCTACAACTACACGCCGCCGGTGAGCTGGCGGGGCGTCGGTCTCGACGTGGCGAGCTTCATCCGGCCTGACCTGGCGGTGGGGCTGGCCTTCGGGTGGAACGTCTTCCACGAGAACGTCACCGGCACCATCAACTTCAGGGGCACCGACGTCTACGGAAACCAGGACCGCACCCTGAACATCTGGCCCACGCTGGCCAACGCCCGGTGGTTCCCGAAGATCTCCAGCAACCGCGACATCCAGCCGTACATCGGGGCGAACATCGGCGGCTACATCATCGAGCGGTACTTCGCCGTGGGCCTGACCTCCGCCGTGGAGACGCACTACCACTTCGGTCTCGCTCCGGAGATCGGCGTCTTCTTCCAGAACCCGGTGGGCGCCGTCTTCCTCAACGCCCGCTACAACATGGCCTTCGCCGCCGGCGGAGTGCCCTTCCAGCAGTTCCTCAGCATCAGCCTGGGCTACGCCTGGGAACACCAGCGCTAGCTCCACGGGAGAAGAGAACGTGCGCTCCATCAAGAACTTCATGCTGACCGCGGCGGCCGTGCTCGGCACCGCCGCCCTCGCGCAGGCCCCCGCGCCTGCACCCGCCCCGGCCCCCGCGGCGCCGGCGGCGGCCCCCACCCAGGACGCGGCGGCCTCCCTGCTGAAGGTCTACGTGTTCCCGGCCAACAACCAGACGCCGGACCTGCAGGCCAAGGACTCCAACGACTGCTACACCTGGGCCAAGCAGCAGACCGGGGTCGACCCGACCAATCCCACGGTGCCGGCGAAGGCCGACACCAGCCAGGCCGGAAAGGGCTCGGCAGTGAAGGGCGCCGCGAAGGGCGCGGCGGCGGGTGCGGCCATCGGGGCCATTGCCGGTGACACCGGCAAGGGTGCGGCGATCGGCGCCGACCGCGGGCGGCATGGGCGGCGTCGGCGGCAAGAAGCAGGCCCAGCAGCAGGCCGAGGCCCAGGCCAAGCAGCAGCAGCAGGCGGCAGTGAACCAGCAGATGGACGCCTTCAAGAAGGCGTACACCGCCTGCATGGAAGGAAAGAAGTACACCGTCAAGTAGCTGTGGCAAGGTCCGGAGAGGCACCGGACACCTGACGGAGGCGGTACATGGATCGACGGGGAGCTCTTCGCTGGGCCGTGGTGGGAAGCTTGGTCGCGCTCTCCGCGCCACGCGCGGCGGAGGAGCCGAAGCGGATCGACATCAAGAACCTCAGCTGCGAGGCGTTCCTCGCGCAGCCCGAGGACATCCGGCCGATGCTCGTCGCCTGGGTGCACGGGTACTCGCACGCCAGCGGCGAGAACTGGGTGCTCGACCCCGCCATGGCCCGCACCTTCGTGACCTCGGTCCAGGAGCGGTGCACCAAGGCGCCGAAGGCCAGCTTCCGGTATCAGGTCCTGGAGACCGCCAAGGAGCGGCAGGCGGAGGCGAAGAAGGCGGCCAAGGCCGAGAAGAAGTGAGGCTCCGCCGACCTCGCGACGGCCGAAGCTGACGGGCCCGGAAGCGCGAGGGGATGCGACGGAAGGGTCGGATCGACAGAGGGACGCAGCGAGCGCCCCGGCGAGTCACTTGCCGAACTTGGAGCGCGAGGCCTTGGCGCGGATCCGTTCCACTTCTTTCTGGTCGACGTGCTTCCGGATCAGCGCCTGTACCGCGTAGCGAACCTGGCGATACTCATCGGCGCAGCCCTCGGCGCGCTCGTCCGGGAGCTTTCCCAGCTCCTTGGCGAAGGCGTAGCGCTTCGGGTCCGAGCCCCAGGCCAGGCAGAGCACGTTGTAGTACCGCTGGCGATCGATCCCATGCACGTCGGCGAAGTCGTCCTCGCCCGGCTTCCGGCCGGAGGAGTCCGTGTCGTACATGAAGGCGGTGGCGCGGAGCATTCGCTCGGCGAAGTCCCCGCCGAGCTGGATCGCGGCGTAGATCGCCACCTGGTCGGCGGCGTCCTCCTCTCGCCCAAGCACCGGAACGGCGAGGATGTTGAACACCGCGTGGGCGGTCTCGTGGAGAATGATGAACAGGAAGGGACCGATCACCGCCTGCTCCGGGGTGAGCTTGAAGCGCTCGGACTTCCCGGCGGCCTTCACGAAGTCGGCCGCCATCTCGTAGCAGAAGGTGAGCACGTCCGTGTCACTGTCGTACCAGGCGTTGGACTCGCCGCAGCTTTCTCCCTTGAGGGTGACCGTCCTGGGGAGCTTGAGCGCCGACAGCATCTCCGCCGCGCCCTCGAGCATCGCGCCGCTCCTTCATCTTCGCCACCAGGGGAGCGAGCTCCGCGGTCTTGGCTTCCCCGTAGACGACCTTGAACGAGGGCTTCTTGGCCGGTGAGGTCGCGCCTGCGCTCAGCAGCGCGGTCAGGAGAACCAGGGGAATGGTGCTCATCGACATGTGCTCCTCAGGGGTGAACGGCGGAGGAACGTCCGAGGGCGTGCATCACCGCGCCGATCAGGAGCGCCGGCTCGAACGGCTTCTGCAGGCACGGGACGTCGCCGAAGCCCCGGAGCCTGAGCGCTTCCCCGGCATCGATCCGGCCCGTGACGAAGATGGCGGGGAGCTGCTCCTTCCTGGCGCGTAGCCGTTCCAGCAGATCTGGGCCGCTCATCCCCGGGAGCACCACGTCCACCACCAGGCAACTCGGCCGGAGCTCCTCGTAGCCGTGGAGCAGCTCCTCTGCGGTCGAGAACGACGCGACGCGGAGCCCGTCGGCGCGCAGCATCCGGCTCAGCGCTCTCCGGACGCCGGGGTCGTCATCGACGACCGCCACCGTCGGGCTCGGCAAGGGACGGGTCGAGACTCTCCGCGCCGCACACATCCCAGTCCTCCACCACCCCAGGTTCCGCCAACCCTAGGAACAGCTCGGACCGGGCTGCTATACGACGTTGGTCTCATCCTCCGTCGGACTCCTCGAATGCCTTTCACCCTGATTGCCTTCGAGCAACCGGACCTCTTCGAGCAGCAGCTCTCCGAGCTGTCGGCGAGGTTCGTGTCGCTCCCGGCGGAGAAGGTGGACGGCGAGATTGACTGGGCGCTCCAGCTGCTGGTGCAGGCGTTGGGCATCGACAGGAGCAGCCTGGCCGAGCTGTCGGGGGACCAGCAGCGCATCGAGGTTACCCACAGCCATTCCAACGACTCGACTCACCTGTTCGTCCAGGGAGACCTGGCTGCGGTCCTCCCCTGGTACGCGGCCAGGCTCCGCCAGGGCGAAATCCTGCGCTTCGACCGGCTTCCGGACGACCTTCCACCGGAGGCCAGCGCCGAACGGGAGTACTGCACTCGTGCAGGGTTACGCTCGCAGCTGACCATTCCCTTCAGGGTGGGAGATCGCTTCCTCGGCGCGATCGGGTTCGCTTCCTTCCACCGGGAGGTCAACTGGTCGCCCCGCGTCATCCGCTCTCTGCGCCTGATCAGCGAGGTCTTCGCCAACGCCATCGCCAGGAAGGAGGCGGCGCACGCAGAGGCCCGGCTCCGGGAGCAGCTCGCGCACAGCGCCCGGGTGAATGCCGTGGGCGAGGTGGTGGCCTCCATCGCCCACGAGGTGAACCAGCCGCTCTTCGCCATCGTCAGCAACGCGCGGGCAGCCGGACAGCTGCTGGCCAGGGAGGTCCCGGACCTGGCTGAGATCGGAGCGGCGCTGGAAGACATCGTCCAGGATGCGAATCGGGCGAGCGCCGTCATCGCCCGCGTCCGGGGGTTTCTCCAGCAGAGACCCACCGAGCACCTGCCGATCGACGTGAGGACGGTGGTGGAGACGGTGGTGGCCTTTCTCGGCCCCGAGCTCGCGCGACGCCGGGTCAAGGTGGCGACGATCCTCGCCGAGGGCCTCCCTCCCATCCGGGGCGACGCCGTGCAGCTCCAGCAGGTCGTGGTCAATCTCCTGATCAACGGCGCCGATGCAATGGAGCGCCTGGATCCGAAGAAGCGGCGGATCGAGGTTCGGACCGAGCGCGACGGCGCCGAGCGAGTCCGCATCGACGTCGTGGACCACGGGCACGGCCTGGACGACGCATCACGCCACCGTCTCTTCGAGGCCTTCTTCACCACCAAGCCCCAGGGGCTCGGCATGGGGCTCGCGATCTGCAAGTCCATCGTCGAGGCCCACGGTGGGCGGATCGCGCCGCTGGCGCAGCCTGGGCCGGGAACGACGATGCAGATCTGGCTCCCGGTCCATCGCGCTTGATCCGCGGACCGGTGCCGCCGGGGCGCAGGATTTGCGCGGCCGCGCGCCGACCGTCGCCCGATCTTCCAGGGGGTTCAAACGCCTCGTGCCCGCGCGGCATGCTTCGTGTATAGGGCCAATCCGTGGACATCCTGACTGATCTGCTTCCCTCCCCCGTTCCCGGTGCAGGCTCCTGGCCCGAAGTCTGGGTTCTGGATGATGACCCCGGGGTCCGTTCAGCGCTCGGACGGCTCCTGCGCTCGACGGCGCTCGCGGTCCAGACGTTCGGCTCGGCCGGCGAGTTGCTGCAGCAGCTCGAGCACCAGAGGCCACGCTGTCTGATCCTCGACCTCGCCCTTCCCGAGGTCACCGGCCTGGAGCTGCTGCACCTGCTCCAGTCGCGTGGCGAGGCCATCCCCGTGATCTTCGTCAGCGGCGAGGGAGACGTGGGCAGCAGCGTGGAGGCGATGAAGGCAGGGGCCATCGACTTCCTGGAGAAGCCCGTGGACGCCGACGCCCTCCTCTCGGCCGTGATGCGTGCGCTGGCCCAGGAGGCGGAGTGGCGCCAGGCCCGGTCGACGATGGACGACGCCGCCCGGCTCCTCACCCGGCTGACCCCGCGCGAGCGGGAGGTCCTCTGTCACGTGGCCAGGGGCAAGTCCAACAAGCGGATCGCCGCGGACCTCGGGACGAGCGAGAAGACCATCAAGGTCCACCGCGGGCGGGTGATGCACAAGCTCGGGGCCGGCTCCGTGGTCGACCTGGTGCACCTCGCCGAGCGATCGGGCGTCCTGCCGAGCGCCCTGCGCGCGTAGCCGCGCTGGCCAGACAACCCGCGGGCGGAGCTTCCACCCGCGGGCTTCCATGGTGGTGAACCTGGTCCACCTCAGCGAGCTCTCCGTGGGGGGATAGGCACCGACCGGGAGCGCGTCCGACCAAGATCCCAGTGACCTCTCCCGGGTTCCTCGCCTAGGGTCGACCGAAGCCCGGGAGGACCGCACCGATGAGCAGGACTCTCCGTCTGGCCACCATCCTCTCCCTCTGGGTCGGCGTGGTATCCCCGGCAACCGCCTCGGAGTCGTCGTCACCGACCGTCGGCGTCGGGGCGGGAGTGAACCTGGGGAACCTGTTCTCGGGCGGCTCGCTGTCGGCGTCGCCGGTCGCGGTGTACGTCCCGATCAACCTCGGCGACTCGTTTCGGATCGAGCCGTCGGTGGGCTACTGGTACGTCACCAGGGGAACCACCGTCTCCGCGCCCGGCGGCCTGCTGTCCAAGGGCGGCTACATGGTGGAAGCGGCGGTGGGCGCCTTCTACCTCCTGCACCCTTCCCAACCCTTCACCGTGTACCTCGGTGGGAGGCTCGGGATCGCGTTCGTGGGCCACAGCTACTCCAACACCGAGGGGACGACCGTCACCTCGGCGAGCCAGTACAACGTCTTCGTCAATCCCACGCTCGGGCTCGAGTGGGCGGTGAGCCGTCACTTCTCGGTCG
Source organism: uncultured delta proteobacterium (assembly GCA_963776345.1). Classification (GTDB taxonomy): domain Bacteria; phylum Myxococcota; class Myxococcia; order Myxococcales; family Myxococcaceae; genus RPRB01. The sequence continues at coordinate 238,750 of CAVZMH010000016.1, forward strand.
GAGCAGAGGCTGCCACGGCGTTCCACTTCTATTCCGACCCCAGCCTCAGCGTGGGGGACAGCTCGAGCTCGCTCAGCAGCAGCCGCTTCGGCACGGGCCTCGAGGCCATCGTGCTCCTGCGCCTGTACTTCTAGAGAGAGGGGCCCGCGGGCGGAGCTTCCACCCGCGGGCTTCCATGCGCGCGGCGCCGGATTCAGCTCCGGGCGCCGGTCACTTCGCGGGGGGCGGAGCCTTGGCGGGCGCCTTCTTCTTCGCCGGCGGCTTCTTCGGAGCCGCGGGCTGCACGGAGAGCGCCAGCGCCTCGGAGTACCGGGCGGTGATGGTGTCGCCGACCTTCACCTTCTCCCACCGCTCCGGATGCTGCATCTGGACCTCCACCGTGTTGCCACCGGAGCCCTTGATGGTGGCGATCTTGTGCTCCATGTCGATCGCCTCCACGATGCCCGTCAGCGTCACCGTCCGGGCCACCACGCCCTCGGGCTTCTTCCCGAGCTCGGAGCGCTCCATGGCCGTCGCCTCGGTGGGCTGCGGGAGCGGCTTGGTCGGGTCGGTCTCGGTGACCTCGACCGCGAGCGCCTCCTGGTACTGCACGATGACCTCGTCCCCGACCTTCACCTGAGGCAGGTTGCGCGCCTCCTTGCCCACCGTGAAGGCGTGGGTCTTCCCGTCGGCGGTCTCCAGCACCACGTGCCGGGTGGCCTGGTCGATCTCCTTCACCGTGGCCTTGACCGTCTTGATGTCCTTCTTCGAGTACGAGGCCTTGGGAGCCTTCGCCGGGGTCTCGGCCGCGAGGGCCGGGACGAAGGCCGCCAGCGCGGCGGCCAGGACTGCGGAGTTCAACGAACGCATCGAGTTCCTCCTTGGGTGACTGCTACCGCGGCTGATCCGCCGTGGGTTCGACAGGGGCCGGCGCCTCGGGCGGCGGGAGCTGCCAGCCGCCTCCGAGCGCCCGGTAAAGGGTGATGAACGCTGCCGTCCGCTGCGCGCGGACGGAGGTCAGGTTCAGCTCGGCCGGGAACAGGAGGTTCTGGGTATAGGTCACCTCGAGGTAGTTCGACACCCCGCCGTAGAACCGGTCCTCCGCCAGGCCCAGCGCTTCGGTGAGGCTCACCACCTGCTCCTCCCGCTGCTGGACGATGCCGTCAAGCCGCTGGACGTCATTCAGTCCGTCCGCCACCTCGCGAAAGGCGTTGAGCACCGTCTGCTCGTAGGTGTTCTTCGCCTCCTCCCACTGCGCGGAGGCGGCCTCCGCCTGCCCCCGCAGCGCGTCGCCCTGGAGGATGGGAGCGAGCCAGCTCGCGTTGCCTCCCACCCCCCAGACGAAGGACTTCGAGGGATCGAAGAGCTTGGTCAAGTCCGGAGAGGCGAGCCCGGCAAACGCGGTCAGGCTGAAGCGCGGGAAGAAGTCGGCCTTGGCTACCCCGATGCGGGCGTTGGCCGCGACCAGACGCTGCTCCACGGAGAGGACGTCGGGCCGGCGCTCGAGCAGCGTCGAGGGCAGGCCAGCCGGCACCGGCCCCGTGTCGTGGAGGCCGGGGACCACCTTCGACCGGGCGATGGGTCCGGGTGGGCGGCCCACCAGCAGCGACAGGAGGTTCTCCTGCCGCACGATGAGCCGTTCGGTGTCCTGGACCACCGCCTGGGCGTCGTGGACCTGGGCGCGCCCCGTGGTCACCGACAGCTTGTTCCCTGCCCCGCCCTGCAGCTGGTCGGTGTAGAGCTGCAGCGTGCGCTGGTAGTTCAGGACGGTGCGCCGGGCCACGTCGACCTGCGCATCGAGCTGCCGCAGCTGCACGTACGCCAGCGCGACATCGGCCACCAGGCTCACGGTGGCTGCGCGGCGCCCCTCCTCGGTGGCCAGGTACTCGGCGACCGATGCCTCGGTGCCACGGCGGATCCGGCCCCAGACGTCGATCTCCCAGGAGAGCTGGGCGTCGACCTCGAAGGCCGCGCCCGTCTTCGGGTCCTCGCTGGGGAAGGCCAGGTTTCCGCGCCCGTAGCTCGCCCCGGCATTGGCGCCCACCGCCGGGAGGATCTGCGCTTTCTGGATGCGGGCCAACGCCCGGGCCTGCTCCACCCGGGCCACCGCCGCGCGGAGGTCCCGGTTGTTCTGAACCGCCTCGCCGATGAGCGACTGCAGCTCCGGGTCCTTGAACACCGTCCACCACGGCAGGTCGGCGATGGTCGCAGTGTCCGTGGTGGGGGTCTGGTCCCGGTAGGCGGCCGGGGTCGGGACCACCGGTCGCTGGTAGTCCGGCCCCATCAGGCAGCTGGTGGTGGACAGCGCCAGGGTCACCGCGAGGAGCGCTCTCTTCACGGCTCACCCTGAGCGACGGCGGTCGCCCCTCCTCCATGAGCCACGGTGGGCGTTGGCGCGGGACCCTTCTTCTCGCCCACGATCTTCCCCACCATCACGAAGAGCACCGGGATGATGAAGACGCCGAGTCCCGTCACCAGCGACATCCCGGCGATCACCGCCGTCCCGAGGATCCGCCGGGACGCCGCCCCGGCGCCGGCTGCCGTCCAGAGCGGCACGCAGCCGAGGATGAAGGCGAAGGAGGTCATGAGAATCGGCCGCAACCGGAGCCTGGCCCCCTCCAGCGCCGCCTCGACCAGCGGCTTGCCCTGGTCGTGCTGCATCTTGGCGAACTCGACGATCAGGATGGCGTTCTTCGCCGCCAGGCCGATCAGCATCACCAGGCCGATCTGCCCGTAGACGTCGAAGTCGAACCTGCGAACCATCAGCCCGATGAACGCGCCCAGCACCGCGATCGGAGTGCTGAGGAGCACGCTGAACGGGAGCGACCAGCTCTCGTAGAGCGCGGCCAGGATGAGGAACACGAACACCAGGCTCATCCCGAAGACGGCCAGCGTCCCTCCCTCGGAGGCCTTCTGCTGGAACGAGAGGTTGGTCCAGGCGGTGCCGATCTCCGGAGGCAAGGTCTGCGCCGCCACCTCCTCGAAGGCCTTGAGCGCCTGACCGGAGCTGACTCCAGGAGCCACGCTCCCGATGACTTCGGCCGATCGAAAGAGGTTGAAGCGGACGGTGTACTCGGGGCCGCTCACGTTCTTGACCGTGACCAGGGTCGAGAGGGGCACCATCTCACCCTTGCTGTTGCGGACGTAGAAGTTGCGGATGTCCTCCGCCTTGATGCGCGACTCACCCTCGGACTGGAGGAAGACCTTCCACTGCCGGCCGAAGCGGGTGAAGTCGTTCACGTAGCTCCCGCCGAGGAAGGCCTGCATGGCCCCGTAGAGGTCCGTCAGCGCCACGCCCTGCTTCAGGACCTTGTCCTTGTCCACCTCGACGAAGATCTGCGGCACCGCGGGCGAGAAGTTGGCGGTCACCGCCTGGAACTCGGGGCGCTTCCGGGCCGCGGCCAGGAACTTGTTCACGTTCTCCGCCAGGAACTCGACCGACTTGCCACTCCGGTCCTGGATCATCATGTCCGCGCCGCCGGCGGTTCCGATGCCGGGAATGGCCGGAGGACCGAAGGCCAGGATGCGCGCTTCCGGAATCTGCGAGAAGGCGATGTTGAGCGCGCGGATGATCCCCGCCGCCGATTCGTTCTCGTGCTTCCTCTCCGCCCACTCGTGGAAGGCGATGAAGACCGTCCCGGCGTAGCTCGCGGCGGTGCCGGTGAGGATGTTGTATCCGCTGATCACGGTGTAGCTCCGGATGCCCGGAGTCTTGGCCATGATCTCCTCGATCTTCTTCCCCACCTGCTTCGTGCGCTGGAGCGAGGCCGCATCCGGCAGCTGGATGAAGGCGAGGGCGTAGCCCTGGTCCTCGTCGGGGACGAAGCCTGCGGGAATCCTCGAGCCGAAGAAGCCCGCCAGCACCGTTACGCCCCCGAGCAGCACCAAGGAGAGCACCATCTTCCGGACCATCCGCCCCGTGATGCTCACGTATCCGCCGGTCATCCGGTCGAACCAGGTGTTGAACTTGCCGCCCAGCCGCGCCACGAGACCCTGCTTCCCTTCCTCCTTGGGCTTGAGCAGCAGCGCCGAGAGCGCGGGGCTGAGGGTCAGGGCGTTGAACGCCGAGATGAGTACCGAGATGGCGATGGTGAGCGCGAACTGCTGGTACAGCCGGCCGGTGATGCCTCCGATGAAGGCCACCGGGATGAACACCGCGGAGAGGATGAGCGCGATGCCGATCACCGGACCCTGGACCTCGTGCATCGCCTTGAGTGTGGCCTCCTTCGGAGACAGCCCGTGGTGGATGTGTGACTCGACCGCCTCCACCACCACGATCGCGTCGTCGACCACCAGACCGATGGCCAGGATGAGGCCGAACAGGGAGAGGGTGTTCAGCGAGAACCCCAGCATGGGGAACACCGCGAACGTGCCTACCAGCGACACCGGGACCGCGAGCAGCGGGATCAGCGTCGCCCTCCAGCTCTGGAGGAAGATGAAGACCACGATGATCACCAGGACCATCGCCTCGAGCAGCGTCTTCACGATCTCGTCCATGCCCTCGGTGATGGGCAGGGTCGTGTCGAGCGCGACCTCGTAGTCCAGGCCCTGGGGGAAGTCCTTCTTCAGCCCTGCCATCGTGGCCTTGATTCCGTCACCGACCTTGAGAGCGTTCGACCCGGGCGTCTGGTAGATGGAGATGACGCCGCCGGCCTTGCCGTTGTAGCGCCCATCTTGCTGGTAGTTCAGCGAGCCCAGCTCGATGCGGGCCACGTCCTTGAGCCGCACCTGCGAGCCGTCCGGATTGGCGCGGACGACGATCTCTCCGAACTCCTCGGGGGTCACCAGCCGGCCCTGGGCGCGGACGGCGTAGGTGAACTTCTGTCCCTCCGGCGCCGGCTCGCCGCCGATCTGCCCGGCCGGGTTCACCACGTTCTGCGTCTTGATGGCGGACTGGATCTCGTTGATGGTCAGATTGAGGCGGGTGAGCGTGTCCGGCTTCACCCAGATCCGCATCGCGTAGTCCGACGAGCCGAAGAGCACCACGTCGCCGACGCCCGGAACGCGCTTCAGCGCGTCGATGACGTTGATGGTGGCGTAGTTCCCGAGGAACCGCGCGTCGTAGCGATTGTCGGGCGAGAACAGCGAGACGATGATCAGCGGGAACGGCAGCTTCTTCTTGATCGTGACGCCGTAGTTCTTGACCTCCTGGGGCAGCGTCGCCTGCGCCTGGCTGTACCGGTTCTGGACCAGGACGTTGTCGATGTCGACGTTGGTCCCGAGCGCGAAGGTGACGATCTGGGTCAGCGTGCCGTCGTTGGCGTTGGTGCTCTGGAGGTAGAGCATGTTGTCCACGCCGTTCATCTGCTGCTCGATGGGCGTGGCCACCGACTGCTCGATGGTCAGCGCGTCGGCGCCGGTGTACGTCGTGGTCAGCTGGATCTGCGGCGGGACGATCTCCGGGAACTGCGCGATGGGCAGCCGCAGCGCGGCGACCGCGCCGCCGATCACCGTCACGATCGCGATGACGATCGCGGTGATGGGATTCTTGACGAAGAAGGCGGAGATCACGGGTCAGCCTCCCGCGTCCGGCGCCGGGGCGCTCCCCGCCTTGCCGGCGAAGGCCGGGTCCGGCTTCGCGGTGACCTTCAGCCCCTCCGAGACCTTCTGGAGCCCCTCGGTGATCACCCGCTCACCGGCGTTGACTCCCTTGGTGACCGCCCAGAGCTGGCCCGCCCGGGGACCCATGGTCACGGTCCGGATCTGCACCGTGTCCTCGGGGGTCACCACCGCCACCGTGTAGGAGCCCTGCAGCTCCTTCACCGCGGCCTCGGGCACCACCACCAGCGCCTTGCCGGTCTCCAGCTGAGGGATGCGAACCCGACCGTACTGCCCGGGCCGGAGGATTCGCTCCGGGTTCGGGAACACGGTCTGAACTTGAAGGGTGCCCGTCCCCTTCTGCACCTCACGGTTCAGGGCGATGAACCAGCCCTTGTGCTTGTAGACCGACCCGTCCGCCAGGACGAGAGCGAGCACCTGGCGCTCCGGGCCGGCATCGAGCGGGTCCAGCGTCTCGAGCGCCGCGGCCCGGCTGGCCACGCGCAGGTAATCCGCCTCGCTGATAGGAAAGGTGACCCGCATCGGGTCGAGCTGCGACACGGTGGTGAGCAGCGTGGGCTCGCCCTGCCCGACCAGGTTGCCGACGCGGACCAGCGGGGTCCCCGCCACGCCATCCACGGGCGAGCTGATGCGGGTGTACGAGAGGTTCAGCTGGGCCTCGTCGACCGCGGCTCTGGCCGAGTCGACTGTCGCGGCGGCCGCGCGCTGGGACGCCTCCGCGTTGTCCAGGTCCTGCTGGCTGACCGCCTGCTTCGCGGCGAGTGGCCGGTAACGGTCCGCGGTCACCTTGGCCTGGCCAAGCGTGGCCTGCGCGCGGGCAAGCATAGCCTTCGCCTTGGCCAGGTCGTTCTGGTACTCGGCCGGGTCGATGGTGAAGAGGAGCTGGCCCTTCTTCACGAACGCCCCGTCGGCGTAGTCCTGGGTCTTGAGAAAGCCCTTCACCCGCGCCCGGATCTCGGCGTTCACGTATCCGTCGATGGTTCCCACCATCTCGGTCGAGAGGCTCAGGTCCTGCTGGACTGCCGGGGCCACCAGCACCGTGGGCGGAGGAAGCGGTGGCGGCGGCTTCTTGCAGCCCACCGCCACCAGCAACGCCCCGAGGGCCCCCGCGATGACCGACCCAGTGACGCCTGTCCGCGCCATGCTCCCTCCCGGAGTGGCTCTACATCGTCGAGTTATCGACATCCCCGGGCCCTGTCGAGCGGGAGCGACGGGGAATCGCCGGTGCCTCAGCGGGCCGGCCCGGCTGCCGGCTGCGCCGAGGGGCTGTCCACGACCGGAGCCGGTTCCGCCGCGGTGAGCGCAATCTCGATGCGCCGGTTCTGGCTCTTGCCCTCCGCCGTGTCGTTCGACGCCAGCGGCCGGTACTCCGAGAACCCGGCCGCGCCGAGCATCTGGGGCGCCACGCCCTGGGACTGGAGGTACCGGACGACGGTCACCGCCCGCGCCGTCGACAGGTCCCAGTTGTCCTTGAAGGCGCCCTTCTTGCCGGTCGGGACGTTGTCGGTGTACCCGGCGACGATCACCGTCTTCCCCTGGAGGCCCTGGAAGGCCTTGGCCACGGCGTCCAGCGCGGCCTGACCCTGCTTGTTGATGGCCGCCGAGCCCGAGGAGAAGACCACCTTGTCCTTGAGCTTCACGGTCATCTTGCCCTTGAGCTCGGAGATCTCGACCTGGCCGCTCTGGATCTGCTCCTTCAGCGAGCCGGCGAGCTCCTCGTACTGCTTGCTCTTCGCCTCGAGCTGGCCCTTCTCCTCGGTGAGCTGGGCGGTCGACTTGGTCAGCGCCTCGTTCTGCGCCTGGAGGTCGGCGACCTTCTTCTCCAGGGCCGCGGTCTTCTGGGCCTCGTCCTGGTACTTCTTCAGGTTGTTTGCGGCATCACGCTGCGCTGCGGCGAACTCGTCCTTCGACGGACCACAGGCCACGAGCAACAGCGCGAGCCCGACTGCAGCGAACATTCGGTTCGACATGAGTCCTCCTCTGTTGAAGTCCATGCGTTTCCAGGCGATTCCGGCAATGAGACCAAGGTCCCAGGCCCCCACGGTTCAATGGGTTGCGGGCCCCGCCCGGACGACGGCTCAGCGACGGGCGACCGCGGACGCGGCGGCTCCTCGGGGCGCAGCCACCAGCCGGTAGACCACCGCGCCCAGGGCGCCTCCGATGAGCGGCGCGACCCAGAACATCCACAGCTGCTCCAGCGCCCATCCGCCCACCACCAGCGCCGGCCCCGTGCTCCGGGCCGGATTCACCGAGGTGTTGGTGACCGGGATGGAGACCAGGTGGATGAGCGTGAGGCAGAGGCCGATGGCGATGGGGGCGAGGCCCTTCGGGGCGCGCTCGTCGGTCGCGCCCATGATGACGAAGAGGAACATCCCGGTCATCACCACCTCGGTGAGGAACCCGGCGGCGAGCGAGTACTGCCCGGGCGAGTGCAGCCCGTAGCCGTTGCTGGCCAGCCCGCCCGCGGTGCTGAAGCCGGCCTTGCCGCTGGCGATGACGTACAGCGTCCCGGCGGCGAGCGCCCCGCCGATCACCTGGGCGATGACGTATGCCGGCAGCTCCGAGGCCTTGAACCGTCCGCCGACCACCAGGCCCACCGAGACGGCCGGGTTCAGGTGACAGCCCGAGACGTGCCCGATGGCGAAGGCCATGGTGAGCACCGTCAGCCCGAAGGCCAGCGACGACACCCAGCAGCCCGATGCCGACCCCCGGGAAGGCCGCGGCGAGCACCGCGCTCCCGCATCCTCCGAGCACCAGCCAGAACGTTCCAACCAGCTCAGCCGCCGCGCGTTGCCAGAGCGACATCCGGGACCCCCGAGGTGAGTTCGGCCGGGCGTCTAGCACGCCCGCTCGGGCGCGTCCCGCCGGAACGCCCTGTCCGGAAGGACAACGACGGGCCCGACTTCAAGATCCAGGTGACGGGCGACGGTTGCGGCCCGGATCGTCGGTCAACGGATCGAGCGGCGTGCGCGACGGCGCCGCGGCGGCGGACCCCCACATCCGGAATCCACGCCGACGTCAAGTCACGTCGGCGCGAGGGGCCGCGACTCTCGAGGGGACCTTGGTCTCATTGTTGCTTCCGCTCACCGCTGAGAAGGTCCCCTCGATCAAGGGAGAGGAGGAGCACCATGCCCCATGGATCGCCAGCCGCCGCCAAGGACCTCAGCACCGTGCCGTTGAGCTGGAAGGAGGTCTACTACACCAATTGCCCCCTGGTCTCCGCCAGCAACGTCGACCAGGAGCTGGGCTGGACTCGCGAGGAGTACAAGAAGCTCGGCGTGCACTACTCGTTTCTCCGCTCGCGCACCGAGAACAACTGGTACCCGCACTACATCCACAACCTCGACAACCTGATCCGCTTCGGAGGGCTGTTTCCCCCCATTCACGTTCAGGCGGACATCCGCCGGACGAGGCTCCTGGGCGTGACCCACGTCTACGAGGGCGGCTGCATGATGGTGCGCGCCAGGGACAAGATCTTCCGGATGACCGATCTCAAGGGAAAGAAGATCGGCCTGTCGAAGAGCCTCAACACCACCAAGTGCGACTGGTGGCGCATCCAGGAGGAGCAAGGCATCGAGCTGATGCTCAAGCTCAATGGAATGACCCGCGAGGACATCCAGATCGTGGAGTTCCCCTACCCGGACGACTGGTACGACAAGCCGGAGATGGTGGGCCCGCCGATGGACAACCCATCCGAGCTGTGGCTCAAGCGCGACCACAAGCGCGATCTGGCGTTCCGTCCGCTGGAGACGGCCCTGGAGAAGGGCACCGTCGACGCGATCTACACCCAGAGCGGGCCCTTCCAGCATCTCCAGGAGGCGACCGGGAAGTTCAAGGCCATCGAGGACCTCTCCAGGTATCCCGACTGGACCTTGCAGGTGGCCAACGTCCCCGCGGTCATCACCTGCACCGACGTGATGGCCGAGAAGCATCCCGACCTGGTGGTCACGTTCATGAAGGGCATGATCAAGGTGGGGCGCTGGGCCAACGAGCACAAGCACGCCGCGGCGGCGATCCTCGACAAGCAGACGTTCTACCTCAACGTCGAGGACACCTACCGGGGCATCAAGAACGTCGACCTGGTGCCCAATCTGTCCGCCCAGAACCTCGCCGCCGTGGAGATCGGGAAGGACTTCATGCTGGGCCACGGCTACATCAAGCGCGACTTCGACGTCCACAAGTGGGCCGCGCCAGAGTTCCTCGAGCAGGCGGCGAAGGAGCTGCTCACGGAGCGCTGGCAGAAGGTGACCGGGGAGAAGCTCCCCACCGCGTCGACAGCACGGCTCGGGTGATCCAGCGGCCCTCGGGGGTCTGCTGAGCGCGGATGGGGCTGGCCGGAGCCGGGCTGCCACCCGGCTCCTGCCCCCACCGAGCGCCGCACCGGAGGCAACATGAAAGTCGTCATCGTTGGCGGAGTGGCCGGCGGAGCCTCCTGTGCAGCGCGCCTGCGCAGGCTGGACGAGAAGGCCGAGATCCTCATGGTGGAGCGCGGACCGTACGTCTCGTACGCGAACTGCGGGTTGCCCTACCACCTGTCGGGCGTGATCCCGAAGGAATCGAGCCTCCTGGTGGGATCGGAGCAGATGTTCCGCGGAACGTTCGGGATCGAGGTGCGAACGAACTGCGAGGCCATCGCCATCGCGCCGAAGAAGAAGACCCTGGACCTGCGCGATGTCGCGACGGGCAAGGTGACCACCGAGCGCTACGACAAGCTGGTGCTCTCGCCGGGCGCGGCGTCGATCCGCCCGCCCCTGCCTGGCATCGATCTGCCCGGGATCTTCCAGGTGCGGACCGTTCCCGACACGCGCTCGATCCTCGAGTGGATCGAGCGGGGCACGAGCTTCCTGACGGGGATGTACAGCTACTCCGGCATCCAGTTCGTGAAGCCGACCCGGCGGGCGGTGGTGATCGGCGGCGGCTTCATCGGTCTGGAGACCGCGGAGAACCTGGCCCATGTCGGGTTCGAGGTGACGCTGGTCGAGATGCTCGACCAGGTCCTGGCTCCCCTCGACCGCGAGCTCGCGCACCTCGTCGAGGAGCACCTGAAGCGGCATGGCATCAAGCTGGCGCTCGCCGACGGGGTGAGCGGCTTCGCGCAGCTCGACGAGGGTGCCCTCGAGGTGAAGACGAAGTCCGGGAAGACGTACCCGGCGGACATCGTGATCCTCTCCCTCGGCGTCCGGCCTGACACCGCCCTGGCCAGGACGGCCGGGCTGGAGATCGGCGAGCGCGGCGGCATCCGCGTCGACGACCACCTGCGCACCAGCGACCCGGACATCTTCGCCGTCGGGGACGCCATCGAGGTCAAGGACTTCGTGACCGGTCAGGGGAGCCTGGTGGCGCTAGCCGGGCCCGCGAACAGGCAGGGCCGGATCGCAGCCGACGTGATCGCCGGGCGCGATTCCCGCTTCCGGGGCACCCAGGGCACCTCGATCATCGGCCTGTTCGGAGGCGCCGCCGCCTGGACCGGGGTCAGCGAGAAGACGCTCCAGAAGCTCGGGGACGAGGATTTCGAGAAGGTCTACCTCTTCCCGAACTCGCACGCCGGCTACTACCCGGGCGCCAAGATGCTCGCGTTGAAGGTTCTCTTCCGCAAGTCCAACGGACGTCTCCTGGGAGCACAGGCGCTCGGCGAGGACGGACCGGCGGTGGACAAGCGGATCAGCGCCCTTGCCCTGGCCCTTCAGATGGGCGCGACGGTTTACGACCTCGAGGAGGCAGAGCTCTGCTACGCGCCCCAGTTCGGCAGCGCGAAGGACCCGGTCAACTTCGCCGGAATGGTCGCCGCCGACGTCCTCCGCGGGGACATGCCGCTCGCCCACTGGCCCCTCACCAGCGGCGCGTTCCTCCTCGACGTGCGCCAGCCCGTCGAGCTGGCAGTGGAGAGCGTTCCGGGCGCGGTCAACATTCCGATGGAGCAGCTCCGTTCGCGTCTCGGCGAGCTGCCCCGTGACCGCGAGATCATGGTCCTCTGCCGTTCCGCCCAGCGCGCCTACTACGCGACACGGATCCTGGTGCAGAACGGGTTCAAGGCCCGGAACGTCTCCGGCGGGATGCTGTCGCGCGCGCTTTCCGAGGGATGAACACGATCGAGAGCGGTCCCTCCCGCACGCAGGGACGGCTGCTCCGGGGAAAGGCCGTGGACCATGGAAGCTTCCGAGATCAAGAAAGGGACTCTCAAACAAAAGCTCTTTCACGAGCTGGGTGAGTACGGCATCAACATCATCTATCTGACCCTGGTGTTCGCCGCGTTCACCGAGTACCGAAGGCTCCTCCTCGCCGCGCACGACATCACCTACGAAAACTACTGGGTGGCGCTGATCGAGGCGGTGGTCCTGGGCAAGGTCATCATGATCGGCAGCGTCGCCCGCCTCGGTCGTGGCCTCGAATCGAAGCCCTTGATCTTCCCGACCCTCTACAAGACGGTCGTCTTCATTCTCTTCGTGGCGCTGTTCAAGCTCCTCGAGCACGGGCTCAAGGGACTGTGGAAAGGACAGGGGTTCATGGGAGGACTCGTCGAGCTGTTCGCGAAGGGATCCCATGAATTGCTCGCCAACAGCCTGGTGGTGTTCGTGGCCCTGGTCCCGTTCTTTGCCGTGAAGGAGCTGGGGCGAGTGCTGGGAGAGCAGAAGATAAGAGATCTGTTCTTCCGGAGGACCGCCGAGCCGTGAGTCAGGCGAGCGGGGTCGGTGCGCCGACGACTGGAGGGCGCGACGGGAGCAACCTCCTGCGTCGGTACTTCCCGATCCTCACCTGGGGCGCCCAGTACTCCTGGCGCACGTTCTCCGACGACCTGCTCGTGGCGGCGATCGTCACCGTCATGCTGATCCCGCAGTCTCTGGCCTATGCGCTGCTGGCGGGGCTGCCGCCACAGGTCGGGCTCTATGCCTCGATCGCCCCGCTGGTGCTCTACGCGATCTTCGGCACCTCACGCGCCCTGGCGGTCGGTCCGGTCGCGGTGGCCAGCCTCATGACCGCGACCGCGGCAGGGGCGGTCGCCGCGCAGGGGACCCCGGAGTACCTCGGGGCTGCCATCGGGCTCGCCCTGATCTCGGGGCTGCTGCTCGTCGCCATGGGCCTGATGCGGCTGGGCTTCCTCTCGAACTTCCTCAGCCACCCGGTCATCTCGGGCTTCATCAGCGCCTCGGCGATCCAGATCACCGCGGGCCAGCTCGCGCCCCTGCTCGGCGTCCGTGCAGAGGGCGAAAACCTGGTGGACCTGCTGAAGTCCATGTGGCCGAGCCTCCGTCACGTCAATCCCCACACCGCGGCGATCGGCGGCGCGTCGCTGCTCTTTCTCTTCTGGGTGCGTGGCGGCCTCGCGCCCTTGCTGCGCCGCTTCGGCCTCGGGGCCCGGACCGCGGACATGCTGGCGAAGCTGGGGCCCGTGGTGGCCATCGCCATGACCACCCTGGCCGCCTGGGGCTTCGGGCTCGCCGAGCGCGGTGTCAGGATCGTCGGCACCGTCCCGGCAGGTCTGCCCCGCCTCGCCCTACCGCCGCTGGACCGGGGGCTGTGGACCGGTCTTCTCGTCCCCGCGCTGCTGATCTCCATCGTGGGCTACGTGGAGTCGATCTCCGTCGCCTTGACGCTCGCGGCCAAGCGCCGCCAGCGGGTGGATCCCGACCAGGAGCTGATCGCGCTCGGCGCCTCGAACCTCGGCGCTGCTCTCTCGGGCGGATTTCCGGTCACTGGCGGCTTCGCACGTTCGGTCGTGAACTTCGATGCCGGCGCCAAGACCCCGGCAGCGGGCGCCCTCACCGCCGTCGGCATCGCGCTCGCGACGCTATTCCTCACCCCGCTGCTGTACTTCCTTCCCAATGCGACTCTCGCCGCCACGATCATCGTCGCGGTCCTGTCGCTGGTGGACGTCGGCGCCCTCAGGCGCACCTATGCCTATTCCAGGGCCGACGCCGCGGCGATGGCCTCGACCATCGTCCTCACCCTGGTGGAGGGCGTGGAGGCCGGGCTCGTCGCGGGGGTGAGTCTCTCGATCTTTCTCCACCTCTATCGAACGTCGAGGCCCCATGTGGCGGTCGTCGGCCAGCTCCCGGGAACGGAACACTTTCTCAACGAGGAGCGCCATGCGGTGGTGACCGATCCGGAGATCGTGTCGCTCCGGGTGGACGCGAGCCTCTACTTCCCCAACGCCCGGTTCCTCGAGGAGCAGATCAACGAGGCGGTTGCCGCCCACCCGGCGGTCCGCCACGTCATCCTGGTGTGTTCGGCGGTGAACGCCATCGACGCCTCTGCCCTCGAGAGCCTCGAGGCGATCAACCACCGCCTGGCAGACGGTGGGATCGCCTTTCACCTCTCCGAGGTGAAGGGCCCGGTCATGGACGGCCTGAAGCGGTCGCATCTCCTCGGGCAGCTGACCGGCGGCGTGCACCTGACCCAGTACCAGGCCGTCGCCAGCATCAACCCCGAGCTGGCGCGGCGCGCGCTCGACGCCCCGGGACCGGCGGTGCTCCCCGGCACCCCGGAAATTGGACCAGTGAACGTCTGACGCCGCCCCGAAGGTCTGGACGGCTCCAGGAGGCTTGCTGCAGCCCCGCGAGGCTGTGCTGGAGACGAAGGATCTCTGGCGGCACGACTGACCGCGCCCCAGGCGGTACAGTCCGGAGCCATGGAGGAGCCGCGAGCGGCACCCGGCGTGGGTGCGCACGAGAGCAGCGAGTTCGCCCGCGAGTGGAGCGAGATCCTCAACGAGATCCGAGTCGCCCTGCCGGGGGTCCAGTTGCTCTTCGGCTTCCTGCTGGCCGCGCCATTCACCGACGCCTTCCGCGAGATGAGCGACGTCATCCGGTACGGCTACTTCACCTGCTTCCTGACGACGACTGCCTCCTGCGCCTTCCTCATCGCGCCGTCGGTGTACCACCGCCTTCACTGGCGGCGTGACGTCCGGGACAAGGAGCAGATGCTACGCACGTGCAACCGGCTGGCCATCGTGGGCGTGGTGCTGCTGGCGGGCGCCATGATCAGCGCGGTCTACGTGATCAGCCTGGCGATCGCCGGGCACACCCCGGCCGTGCTGGTCAGCGTCGCCTCCGGCCTGCTGTTCACGGCGCTGTGGTTCGTGCTGCCGGTGCTGCGGCGCGGCGCCGAGCGCCAGCGCTAGCGCCGCACCCACGACCCTGCGTCAGCGAGGCGACTCCTTCGCCCGTGCGGCGAGGATGGCATCGGCGGCACGGACCCCCCAGGCCTGCGCCTCCTCGAACAGCGCCATCCCTGACAGGTCGGTGTGAGCGAAGTGCAGCCGTCCGAGCGGCGCCCGGGCGGCCTCGAGCGTCCCGCTCCGGAGGAGGCCCGGCACTGGCCGGACCATGGCGTGCCCCCAGCGCCAGACGTCGAGCCGCTCGACCAGCGACTCGAGGTCCGGGTGCGCACGGCGCAGATCCGCCAGCACCACCTCCGCCCAGTGCCTCCAGTCGGCGGAGAGGAGGAGCTCGCGCGCCGCTCTCGGCTCGGCGTCGGTCAGCGGCAGGTACCAGGTCCAGACCGTGCGGCCGTGATCGCGCCCGCTCTGGTGCGTGGCCACCACGTAGCCCAGGCTTCGCGAGTCGTGGAGGACGTTGTCCCAGGCCAGGGGGAAGCCCCGCTCCGCCGGCCGGGCGCGCAACGTGAGATTGGCCACCACCCACGGGCTGTAGCCGAAGGCGGCCAGGTGCGGAGGAGGACGCTCGCGGTACGGCGCCACCAGCCGGCCGGCCAGGAGCTGCGGCAGCGCGAAGACGGCGTGGCCGGCGTCGATGACGAAGGCCTCCTCTCGCGCCGTGTCCCATGCGTGCACCTCGACCCCGCTCGGCCCGGGCACGACGTCGGTGACCATGACCCCGGTGCGGACCCGCTGGCCCGCGCTCTTCTCGAGGTGGGCGACCAGGGCCCCGTTCCCCGCCGGCCAGGTGACCAGCTCGGCAGCGTGCGCTCCGGGCCTCTCCACGCGCGAGGCGAAGTAGAAGGCCCCGGCCCACGCGGAGATGGTCTCCAGCCGGCAGCCGTAGTCGTCGCGGCAGGCGTACTCCACGTACCAGCGGAGCCGGGGGCTGGTGAGCCCGCGCCGGTCGAGGAGCTCGGCCATGGACATCCGGTCGAGCGCATCGACCTCGGGCAGCCGGCCGCAGGCCGCGGTGGGGAGGACGAAGGCGCGGCGTCCCTCGGCGTCGCGCATGCCGACGAACCGGTCCATCTCCGCCTCGAAGGCCCGGAGCTGGCGCAGGTCCTCGGGGCTGGCGGCGTACCGCGGGTACAGGCCCTCGGACCAGGCGCCGCCGAAGAAGAGCCTCTCTTGTGGAGCCCGGCAGAGGAACTGCTCGCCCACCACCGGGCGCCCCTCGGCGTCCAGGCCCTCGACGATCTGCATCTCCCGGAGCAGCGCGGCGAGGTCGCTGCCCGCGTCGAGCGGCGCCGCCACGTAGTGCGCACCCCAGGGGAACGCGCTGACCGCATTCTCGCCGCTCCGGCTCGTTCCCCCCGCCCGGTCCTCGAGCTCCAGCACGGTGAAGTCGCGGAATCCCTTCCGTTCCAGCCGCCACGCCGCCGACAGCCCCGCCACCCCGGCGCCGAGGATGGCCACCCCCACCTTCTCGCGGCGGGACGGCGGCGGCCGGAACCCGTCCCGGAGCCGGTGCCCACCTCCGGCGCTCTGACCGAGCAGCTCGCCCTCGAAGCGGATGGCGGGGGCACGCCGGCACGCGGCCGCCGCGACGCCGGCGCCGAGACAGGCGCTGAAGAGCTCGCGGCGGGAGATCCGGTTCATCGCTCCCCGGTCAGTTCCAGCGCTTCCACTCCCGCTCGTACTCCTGGACGAGAATCTGGTTGTCCAGCCGGTTCACCTCGGCCGGCACCCGGGCCATGTCCGCGGGGAAGACGAACATCGCCGCCATCGACGCGTCGTCGAGGAAATGGGCCTCCACCGGGGGCAGCTTCGCGGGGACCTCGAAGGGCGCGTCGCGGGCGAGGAGGAAGCCCCACTCGCCGAAGCTGGGGACCGCGGCGTGGTACCCGCGCACCGCGAAGCCGGCCGCCTCCAGGGTCTGCGCCACACACCAGTACGAGCTCCGCGCCATCAGCGGGCTCGTGCCCTGCACCGCCACCGGAGCGCCGGGGCGGAGCGCGCGCCGGAGCAGCCGGTAGAAGTGCGTGGTGTAGAGCTTCCCCAGCGCGAAGTTGTTCGGGTCGGGGAAGTCGACGATGGCGGCGTCGAAGCGCCCGTGGTCGCGCGCGAGCCAGAGGTAGGCGTCCTCGTTGGTGACTCGGACCCGCGGGGAGAAGAGGCTGTCCCGGTTCAGCTCCCGCAGCAGGGGGAAGCTCCGGGCGAGCCCGGTCATCGCCGGGTCGAGGTCCACCAGCTGGATCTCCTCCACGCCCGGGTACTTGAGCAGCTCGCGGACCGCGAGGCCGTCGCCGCCGCCGAGCACCAGCACTCGCCGGGCCCCGGGCGCGAGGCTCATCGCCGGGTGGACCAGCGCCTCGTGGTAGCGCGCCTCGTCGGCGCTCGCGAACTGGAGGTTTCCGTTGAGGAAGAGCTGGAAGCCGGCGCGGCCGCGGGTGACGACGATGCGCTGGTACGGCGAGCTCCGGGCGAAGATCACCTCGTCGGCGTACATGCCCTCCTCGGCCAGCGCGGTCAGCCGGTCCGCTCCCGCCACCCCCGCCACCAGGAGCGCGAGGACGGCCAGCGCCTTGATCTGGAGATCCCTCCTGCGGGGGATGACCGAGCGGAGGAGGTGGGTGCTCCACAGCCCGACCGCCGCGTTCAGCACGCCGAAGACCAGGCCGGTGCGCACCAGCCCCAGCCGGGGCACGAGCAGGAGCGGAAAGAGGAGCGAGGCGAGCAGCGCGCCCAGGTAGTCGACGGTGAGCACGCGGGCGATGAGGTCCTTGAAGGGGAGCTGGTCCCGGAGCACGCGGAGCAGCAGCGGGATCTCCAGGCCGACCAGCGTCCCCACCGCGGCCACGAACCCGTAGAGCACGCCCCGGAAGAAGGACAGGTGGGCGAAGGCCAGGAACAGCGCCGGCGCGGCCAGCCCGCCCACCAGCGCCACCCCCAGCTCCACCTCCACGAATCGCCGGGCGACCTGGGTCTCCAGCTTCCCGGACAGCCAGCTCCCCAGGCCCATGGCGGAGAGGTAGAGCCCGATGACGGTCGAGAACTGCACCACCGAGTCGCCGAGCAGATAGCTGGCCAGCGTCCCGGCGAGCAGCTCGTAGACCAGGCCGCACACCGCGATGATCAGCGCGGTGACGAGCAGCAGCTTCGCATCGAGCGCCTCGGGCCTCCTCCGCCCGGGCGCCGCGGCGTCGGCGTCCATGTCAGCCGTGGATGGCGGCGCTGATGATCAGCGACAGCCCGATGATCATCGAGCCGATGACCACGCCCAGCGCGGTGTTCTGGTCCTCCTCCAGCTCCTTCCGCAGCGAGAAGGGCGACACCCTGGCGATCACGAAGAACGCCACGGCGAAGACGACGATCCCCACCACCGAGAAGACGACCACCTCGATCAGCGCCCTCACCGTGTGTTCCGGCATGATGTCCTCCAGACCGTCGTCGCTACTTTCCACCCGAGAAGCCGCTGTGCCAGAAGTGGTACGACCGGTAGCCCCCGGGAGAAGAGCGCACGCTCGGGTCGATGCGCTGGTGCGGGGGCGTGACCATCCGCCAGCCGCTGACGCTGCCCCAGACGAAGGCCCCCAGCGTCGCGAGCACCCACAACCGGTAGAGCCAGGTCATCATCAGTCGTCGCCGCCGGAGCCGAGATTGGAGTTCTCCCAGCGCGCACGCTCGAAGGCCGCCGCACGCAGGGGGTAGGCGAGGGGCCAGGAGAGGAGCGCCAGGCAGCCGAGGAACTGCCAGATGCTGAAGTTCTCGCCGCGCAGCCGCAGACGGATGCTCGGCGGCGGCCGACCCTGCTCCCACTGGAGGTCGGCCCGGAGGATCGCCGCCCCCGGGCCGGGCCCGCCGATGGCCACCGAGCCAGCACGGTGGTCCTCGGTCCAGCGCTCGCCGTCCTCGACGCCGGCGTAGTAGCTGGACTCCACGGCGAAGGGCGCGGCCTCGCCGCTGTCGGTGTTGATCACCGCCCCCTCGGCGTACGCCCAGGTCCCGACCGCGTCGCTCGACAGGTCCACCCGGAGCGCGCCCTTCCCGCCCAGGGTGAACTCCGGCGAGAGGTAGCCGTGCATCCGCTCACCGCCCGGGCTGGGCTCGGCGTCTCCGCCCAGGAGATCCTCCGGGGTGAAGGACCGATCGACCAGGACGCGCCCCGGCCGGGCGGCAAAGGCGCCGAGGAGCACCAGCAGGCCGAGGATGCCGCCCGCCATCCAGCGGCGCAGCGTCCGCCACGTCGCCTGGTGGGGCCAGGGCTGGAGCTCCCCCACTCCCTGCGGCCGCTCCTGCACCAGCCCGGGCCGGCCGAAGGCGTTGGCCACCTCGGCCCGCTCGAGGTGCTCGAGGTGCGTCCAGTTCACCTCGCCGTCGCCGAGCTCGCGGGCGAGGCCCTCGGGCGGGCGGATGTACTCGTCGACCTGGACCTCGTCGCCGGCCTGGACCGCCCAGTAGAACTCGCCCAGGACCTGGTCCACCCTGCCCTTCACGGACGAGAAATGCCGGAACCGCTTCCCCTGGTACTCGGCGTCGTCGGCGGCGAGGACCTCGCCCACCGAGATGGCGGTGGCCAGCTGCCAGTGCCCCTCGCTCTCCACCAGCCAGGCGAAGCCCTGTGCCTTCTCCTCCCAGAGCAGGTACTCGCCCCAGGGGTAGCGCACGCCGTCCACAGTGCAGCTGCGGAGCATCCACCCCACGAGCAGGAACTGCCGGCCACGCAGGAGCCCGGCCGAGCCGAGCGGGATGCGTGGCTCCTTCCGTCCGCGCTCCAGCGCCCCGATGACCCGGAAGGCGCCCTGGCTGGTGTCGAGGAGGTGGTTGCAGCTCTCGCACACCACCCGGACGCTCTGGTCCGGGACGCGGACCGAGAGAGGCGCTCCGCAGTTCGGGCAGGTGAGCTTCTCGCCGCGGGGCGCCTGCCGCGCCGGCGGCTGGTCCGGCCTCTCGCCCAGGTGCAGCGCCTCGAACGGAACCTCACGTCCGGCGTAGAGGACGGCCTCTCCGGTCCCGTCGCCGAAGTCGAGGGTGGCGAATCCGCCCTTCTCGCTCTCGCAGTCGGCGGTGAGTGGGGATTCACCGGGGGTCACCGGGTCGGGCAGCTCACCCTGCGCGCCGACGATGCGCGCCTGCTTCACGTCGCTCACCGTGAAGCGGCCGAGCCCCTGGATGAAGAAGCTCTGGCCCGGCTCGACCCCGCGGCGGGGCAGCGGGCGCGGCGACATCCTCATGGTGACGTAGAAGCGCCCCTGCGCCTCGGCCAGCCAGCCCCAGCGGCCGTCGGCGAAGGCGAGGTACCACTCGTCCCAGACCCCCTGCTGCCACTCGTACTGGAGGCGGCCGATGACCTCGAACGCGAGCTGGCCGATGACCCCGTGGCTCCCCAGCCCGATGCGCGATCCGGTGGGGATGAGGTCCGCCACCTTGCCCACCGCCGCGAAGTCCTGGCCCGACCGGACGACGATCGCCTGGCAGTGGCTGCACACGGTCGCCCGGGAGGCGCCGAGCTTGAACTCGATGGCGGCTCCGCAGTTGGGGCATCGGCCCTGGCGCGCCGGGGACTCGGTCATGGGCGGGGCCCGGGGCGGGCGATGCGCCGCACCTCCACCCGCTCGGCGCCGAGGAGCTCCGCCAGCCGCTCCGCCCACGGCCAGTCCGGCCGCGGCCGGCAGCAGTAGAGGTTGAAGGCCGCGTAGCCGGTCTCCGGGAAGGTGTGCGCGGTGAGGTGCGACTCGGAGAGGAGCTGCACGGCGGTGACGCCGCCGTGTCCGGGGAAGGCGTGGACACTCGCCGGCGCGACCGGGTGGAGGCGGAGCTCGTCCATCGCCCGGACGAAGAGGGCGGAGAGCTGTGCCGGGCTCTGGAGCGCGGCGGGCTCGCAGCCGAAGGCGTCCACCACCCACTCGACTCCGTCGCCAAGGACGAGGGGAACTCCCATCGGCCAGCGCTTATAGCGAAGGGGGCTGCCGTTTCACTCGAGAGCGGGCCGGCGCACGGCGACCGTTCCCTCCGGTGACGCCTCGACGGAGCGCCTGGCGGTCGCGATGCAGGAGGAATGCAGGAGGAGACGCGCGAGCAGCGAGTGCAGCCGCGGCGCGTCGACCGCGAGCCGCGGGCACGCGGAGCGCCGACGGAGCAACTCGTCCTGCTGCTCGCAGAGGCAGCGATCGGTCCGAGCCTCGTCGCGCAAGATCTGCGCGTCGTTCACGAGCCCCAGGTGAATCTGCGCCTCGCATCGAGGGAACTCGCAGGGTTGCGGCGAGATCGTCTCGGCACGAGCGATGCTCGTGGCTGCTGCAGGAGGACTGACCGATGCGCGTGCCCGTGAGTCATGAACTCGTTGCTCGACATTCGGTGTCCCGGGTCCTGTTCCATGCATTCGCGGCCGGGGCGCTGAGCGCCGTGCTCCTGCTCATCCTGGATTCGGTCTTTCGGCTGCCGGTGGCCAGCGCGCTCTACCTCGCGGGGGCACCCGCGGTCTCCGCACTGGTGGCGGCCCACTACTTCTGGCGGGGTGAGGCCGAGGAGCCGTTGATTGCGGCGATCTCCTTCACCGGAGTCGCGGCCGTCCTCGACCTGGTGCTGGCTGCCCTCGCGCGCGGCCGGATCGACCTGCTCGACCCGGCGTTCAGCTTCGGGCTTCCGCTCATGCTCGTCTTCGGTACGACCGGCTTGACGGGTGAGCTCGTTCCCACGATCCGCCGGAGCAGGTCGGCCTGAGCAGGGGGCATCGTCGCCGCTGCGGCCGCCGGGCGCGCCTGGTACGCTTCGCGTCGGTAGGCTCCGGGATCCGCAACGGAGCCTCGGGCGGGTGTCATCAGAGGAGGCCCGGAGCTCGGTGCTTCGGCCCTTCCTGGGAGGGAGCACATGGAAACGACTCGACTGCTCGGGCTCGTGGGCTTGTCCGCACTGATGGCCTGCGCGACGGAGAAGGCGGCACCTGCGCCGCCGCGCACGTTCATGGTGTCGTTGACCCCCGGCGCCGGGACACCCCCATGCGCGTCGGCGGGTACCAACGCGTCGGGCACGGCCACGATCGCCGTTGCGCCGGACGATTCGTCGATCAACGTGATGGTGAGCTACACCGGTCTCTCGGGAGAGCCGACGGCCGCGCACCTCCACTCCGGTGCCGCATCCGCTCCGGGCCCGATGGTGCTGCCCTTCTCCGGCTCGCTGGCCTCGCCGTTCAGCAAGACGTTCACCGCCGCTGATTACGTCGCGGCTCCGGGCGCCCCACCCGACTTCCGCAGCTTCGTGACTGCCTTGAAAGGCGGCGGTGCGGCCTACGTCAACGTCCACACCGCGGCCTGCAAGCCAGGAGAGATCCGGGGCGAGATTCAGTAGCCGGCTCCGAGGTCGCGCTCCGGCACGACGGACGATCTCGACGGCCATCGGCGGCCCATGCGCCTGATGGGCTCGCAGAATGGGGAACGTCCGCCCGAAAAATGGGGAGCGCTCCCGATGTGGGGGGCTCCGCGAGGCACCTACGGTCGCGGTCGCCCAGGCACCTGCCTGGGGCCCGAGGCGCAGACCGCGGCAGACATTCCGCGGTGGGTTCGCGCCGTACCACACCGTGGGAGGAGCACCATGAAGTTCATCTCAGCCTGTTTCACACTGTCCGGAACGCTGACGCTCATCGCAGCGTGCGGCGGTGCACCGGGCTCGCCCGTCACCGACGCGCCCGCAGCCCTCACCGCGAGCTCGCGCAGCGCGCACCCGAACGAGGACGAAGCCGAGGATGATGGGCACCGGCGATGCCCGAAGGCGGCCGAGTTCGACGGAGTGAGCGAGCGAATCGAGCACCAGCTCAACATCGCCCGGCACGCCGTCTGCAAGTACCGCCGGCTCGAGGCTGCGCTCGCCGCCGGCTACGTGGACTCCGGCCTCCCCTGCATCCCCGGCCAGGGTTACCACTACATCAAGAGCGCCCTGGTCGGGACGACCGACATCCGCGAGCCCTCGGTGCTCATGTACACCGCGGATGGCGAGCTCAACGGCCCGGAGTGGATCGCGCCGGAGAGCGCCTTTCCGACGCCGCCCTCGATCTTCGGCCAGAGCCTGCACAGCGAGGACGAGCTCGGGCTGTGGATCCTCCACGTCTGGGTCTGGAAGCTGAACGCGAACGGGGTGTTCGACGACGTCAATCCCCAGGTCACCTGCCCCTAGGCACGCGGCGGGCCGCCGGCGCCTTCCCGGCCACCGGAGCCGCCGCCCCGCCGAGCCGCGCGGCGTGGGCGACGGCCTCCAGGCGGCTTCGCGCGCCGAGCTTGGCGAGGAGCGACGAGACGTGGTGGTCGACGGTCTTGGCCGAGATGAACAGCCTCCGGGCGATCTCCACGTTGCGCAGGCCGACGCCGACCAGCTCCAGCACCTCGCGCTCGCGCGTGGTGAGCAGCGCCGGGTGGGCTCGCGTGGTCCGGCGCTGTCCCCTGGGGACCCTCTTCACTCCCAGCTCGCGCAGGTGCTGGATCGCGAGCGCGGCAGCAGGTCGCGCGCCGAGTCGATCCAGCTCGGCCCAGGCCTGCCGCAGAGGCATCTCCTCCCTCGCATCGAGGAGCGCGATGGCCGCCTCGTACGGCTGGCCGATCGCCCGCCACGCCTCGCTGGCGCCCTGCCAGTCTCCCGACATCTGCAGCGCGTAGGGCCGGGGCGCCGGCGCCCGCGGGCGTCCCCCACCGGCCCTCCAGATCCAGAACGCGAGCTCGCCCGCGAGCCACCGGTGTCGACACCGCGCAGCCTCCGCGTGGGCCTCCTCGGCCTCCTCCCGCGCCAGCCGCTCGTTCCCCGAGAGCCACGCGGCCTCGGCCCGGGCCGCGCGGAGCGGGCCGATGCGCAGCACCTCTCTCATGGGCAACGCCTCGCCTAGCGCCTCGTCGAGCGCCTGCGCGACCCCGGGGTCGCCCCGGCGCGCCCGCACCCGTCCGAGGACGGCGAGCGGGATCACCCGGCTGATGGGCAGCAGCTCGGGCCGGCGCAGCAGGCTCTCGGCGAGCTCCGCGGCCTCGGTGAACCGCCCCTGGTCGCAGCGCAGCGTCGCTTTCCACCCGAGGACGAGAACCCTCCAGACGTCGAGATCGTGCCCCTCGGCGAACTCCAGCGCCTCGGCCAGGCCTTGCTCGACGGTCGCGTGCTCGTGATCACGGACGCCGCTGATGGCGCGGTTGGTCAGGACGCGAGCCACGGCCTCGTCGAGGTGGGCTCTGCGGCCGAGCTCCAGAGCCTCGGCGAGATGGCGTGCTCGCCAGCCACGCGTTCGGCGATGCCTGGAGGTTCGATGCCTCGTTATCTGGTCCAGCGAAGCTTCCCCGACGGTCTGCAGATCCCGATGGACGAGAGCGGCGAGAAGGCCTGCCTCGCCGTCGTGGAGACCAACGCCGGCGACGGAGTCACCTGGCTGCACTCGTACGTCGCCGTCGACCGGCGCTCGACGTTCTGCATCTACGACGCGGCCTCGCCCGAGGCGATCCGCCGCACGGCCGCACGCAACAGGCTCCCGCTGGACTCCATCACCGAGGTCCGGGTGCTGGACCCGTACTTCCATCGCTAGCGACTCCAGCCACGGCCCTATTTTGCGACGCTGACGGCCGCCGACGTCTCGAATCGTACCGCGCCGGCTGTGGGTCACGGTGGTACAGCGGTTTCGACACCAGCGCTCGATTCCGCCGGCCTGTTCAGAGGCCTCGGAACATGCTTGTAACCTGGGCCCATGGGAGCTCGTTTCTCGACCGCGCTGTTGCTGCTCTCGCTCGCGGGTTGCACCGGATCGATCACTGGCCCTCAGGCGCCAGCATCATCACCCTCGACATCACCGTCGACGCCACCGACGCAGACGCCGAGCGGCCGCTACGTGTGCAACGACAAGATTCACCCCGCGGTGACCCAGGCCCGGCGGCTGACCGAGGTGGAGTACCAGAACGCCATCTCGGACGTGTTCGACGGCCGCCTGGCTCCCAGTACCAAGTACCCGGGCTCGGCGGGCAAGTCGGTCACGGGCTTCTCGACCGAGGCGGTCTTCAACGACATCGGAGCAAGCGGAGCCGAGCAACTGATGTTCGCGGCCGAGGACGTGGCGCTGCAGTTGCCCGCGGCGCTGGCCCAGATGACTCCCTGTGCAACGTCGGCTCCCAATGAAGCCTGCGCGAACACCTTCCTCGATACCTACGGCACCCGGGCCTACCGGCGGCCGCTGTCGACCGCCGAGCGCACCGAGCTGCTGGACGAATACCGGGCCGGAGTGGCCTCGGGTGCCAGCTTCACCGAGTCGATGGCCATGCTGGTGGACCACCTGCTGCAGATGCCGCAGTTCCTGTACCTGGCCGAAGGCGCGGCCGGCGCGGACCGGCCGCTCAATGGCTACGAGCTGGCCAGCCGGCTGTCGTTCATGCTGACGGATTCGATCCCCGACGATGCGCTGCTGGCGGCCGCGCCCGGCCTGACCGACCCGGCGACGCTCACCGCGCAGGCCACCCGGCTGCTGGCTTCGACCAAGGCCAACACCAACATCGCTCGCTTCTTCCGGGAGTGGACGGGCACCGTCCAGGTGTCGGCGGCCGACAAGAACCCGACCGCCTTCCCCTTCTTCAACGACGCGTATGCCCAGTCGATGAACGACTCGTTCGATCGGTTCGTGATCGACCAGCTTCGCAACCAGGGCACCTTGCGCACGCTGTTGCGCAGCACCGACGCCTTCGTCGACCCCACGATGGCCTCGTTCTTCGGGGTGACCGCTCCGCCCCAGGGCCAGTGGGCCAAGGTCTCGCTCGACCGCCAGCGCTACTCCGGAGTGGTGACGCAGCCGGCGATGCTGGCCTCGCTGGCTCACGAGAGCGAGACGTCGTTCGTCTTTCGCGGCCGCTTCATTCGCAAGCACCTCCTGTGCGAGAACCTGGGGGCTCCGCCGGCCGACGCGCAGTCGGTCTTTGGCTCGCTGCCCCTGCCGCCCAACCCCACCGGCAAGGACATCTCGGCGGTGGTGGTGGCGCGCGCCGAATGTTCAGGGTGCCACTCACTGATGAACCCGGCCGGGCTGGCGTTCGAACAGTTCGACGCGGTGGGCCGGTACCGCACCACCTACGGCAGTGGCAAGACCATCGACCCGTCGGGCATCCTGCCCAACGTCGGGGCGAAGCCGGGGGTGGCCGGGCACGATCTGACGTTTGCCGACCAGACCGCGATGATGGAGCAGCTGGCGAACGAGCCCCAGGTCTCCGTCTGCATGGCGACCCAGGTGTTTCGCTTCACCGTCTCACGAATGGACACGCCGGCCGACGCCTGCGCGATTCAAGCCATCGGCGATGCGCTCACCGCATCGGGTGGCACGCTCAGCCAGGCGATCATGACGATGACTGCCACCGACGCGT
The DNA here is from genome assembly GCA_963776345.1 of uncultured delta proteobacterium. Lineage (GTDB taxonomy): Bacteria > Myxococcota > Myxococcia > Myxococcales > Myxococcaceae > RPRB01. The sequence continues at coordinate 264,748 of CAVZMH010000016.1, forward strand.
TCACCCACCGGAGTGACCTGTGAGCCAGCGAATCGATCGCCGCCGCTTCCTGATCGGCTCGGGTGGCTCGCTCCTGGTCCTGCCGATGCTCGAGGCCCTGGCGCCGCGCATCGCGTTTGCCCAGACCGCGGCACCTCCCAAGCGCCTGGTGGTGGTGTTCCACCCCCACGGCCGCGTGGTGGGGCCGGGCAGCAAAGAGAACTGGTCGCCGCGGACCACCACCGGCCCGCTGCCGCCCGTGGGGACGGCGCCCAGCGTCGCGCTGGCGGCCCTGGCGCCGATCAGCAACGAGATCGTCACGCTGTCGAACATCGACAACGTCGTGCGGCACACCTCGGGCGACGCCGACGGCCACGCCAGCGCCAGCGCCACCTGCATGACGTGTGTGGTGCCAAACGGAGGCAACGCGAAGGGGCCGTCGCTCGACTACGTGGCGGGCCTGCGGCTGCGCTCGAGCGCGGCCCAGAAGATGGCCATCGTCATCCCTGCGCAGGCGGCGCCCTTCGACAACTCGGTCACCGAGAACAACGTGTTCCTGGGACCCAACGGCACGCCAGGCAACTACCAGACCATCGACCCGGTGCAGCTGATTCGCGACCTCTTCGCCTCGGTGCAGGTTGGCGCGCCGCCACCACCGCCGCCGACGCCCACCTTGCAGGACCGCCTCACCGCTCGGCGCGGCAGCATCCTCGACGCCGTCGCCAAGGGCTTCTCCAGCTTTCGCGCCAGCCTGAATTCAGCGGACCAGGCGCGACTGGACCAGCACGCTCAATTCATTCGCGACACCGAGCTGCGCTACCCAGCGGTGCCCCCCACCACGCCGCCTGCCCCGCTCAGTTGTTCGCCTCCGGCGACGAGCTCGGTGCCGAACTACAACTGGCCCAACTTTCGAAAGGGCGAGCACGACGACGTCTTCGCGCAGACCCAGATCGAGAGCCTGGTGCAGGCGCTGGCCTGCGATGTCACCCGCACCGCCAGCTTGAACTTCTGGGCCCAGTTCGACCCCGGCTTCGTCACCGAGTTCGCGCCGGCGACCAGCCCGTACATTGGCGGCAACTGGCACGCCAGCGTTCACGGCGACGGCAGCCCCAATGACCCCAGCCCCGCCAGCCTCACCAAGGGCTTCGGCTTCTACGCCAAGTACTACACCAAGCTGATCCAGCGCCTGGCCGCCGTTCAGGACATCGATGGCAGCCGGCTGCTCGACAACACCCTGGTGGTGTGGGTGAGCGACCTGGGCTACGGCTCGGGGCACTACTGCTACAACTACCCGGTGGTGCTGGCGGGCATGAAGAGCGCCTTCCCGAAGGGGCAGGGCCGGCACGTGGTGGGCCAGGTCAACTCGCTGGGCGACCTTTACGCCCAGGTGCTGCGCATGCTCGGCGGCTCCGACACCACCTTCGGCTCGACCGGCACCGTGGCCAGCGCCGCGGGCTCGACCAGCATCAACCTCATGGCGCAGCTGGGCCGGCCGGGGCTGATCAACAAGGACACGCCGCTGCACTTCGGCCCGCTCGACCTGTAGCGGTTCTCGGGGCGCCTTCAGCGCCCGCCGTCGCTTTCAACCACACCCCGAACGGCCCGGAGGGTGTGGTGTTCTCCCGGTGGACCTCGACGTGCCGTTTCCGGCATGCACCGCGACGGTCCCGATGCTCTTCTACGCCGGGGGCGGACCCAGCGGCCGGGTCCGCGCCGTGCGGCGCCCCCGCCGCCGCTCAGGGCGCCAGCCGCATCAGCAGCAGCATCCGGGGCAACGGACGACCCAGTCAATGCTGGTCGGCTGGCGACGCGCGCACTTGCCATGTGCATTGATTGGATCTGATCTCCCGCCCGAGCACGCGAGCTGCTGCCGCGTCGTCGAAACTGGGAGGCGTCCATGTCCGCTCTTGGCTGGGGCCGAGCCGTCGTCGTGCTCGCAGTGGCTTCGTTGGCCGGCTGCAACTCCGGGACGGCTCCTCAGGGACCCTCAGGGCCACAGGGCCTGAGCGGCGCGACCGCTCCACAGGCTCCGACGGCGGGACCTGCATCACCGACGTGCCCTGGCCCTACCATCTGCGGGAAGTCTTGTACCCTCGACGCCTTCGGGACTCCCATCTACTGCTCGAATGGGCAATGCGTCTGCCCGCCCGGATACGACACGGAGCCCGGGCCGCCACTGTCGTGCCAGCCCCGTCGACCCGAGTTCATGGGCTCGTCATCCGATGTCGCGGCTTGCCCGGGCAGCTGCACGACCACACCCTGGGGGATCGCCGGCGCCATCTTGAACCCATTCGACCTGGTTGCCGTGCATGGAACCGCCCCGGGCGGAGAGGCGTTCATGCCGGTGTGGGGCTATCAGGCGAACGTCTGCGGAGTTCATGGACTGCCGACGACGGATGCCGATGGAACTTCGATCCGAAGCTGGGCGACGTGCACCCCGAACCCACACGATCTCTGCTTTGGCGTCCAGGACTCGGACGAGGCGGACTTCGATCCGCCGTCGTGCAATGCCACCGAGGGGTGCGGCGACACCTTCTGCACCTCTGACTTCACGAGCGCGTGGCCCTACCTGGACAACAATGCCAAGTGCACGGCTGGCAGCGGCACGTTCATCGACGGGTTCACCGATCCCTCGAGAATCGACTTCGTGAACAACGTCAGCGTCTACCGGGCTCCGATCGTGTGGGAGACCAAGAGCGACGAGGGCCTGGATGACGACTACACGATGAACATGCACTCCTCGGGAGGGGAGCTCTACGACACCCAGCACGCCGATGCCCGGGTGCATATCGAGTTCGACTCGGACGAGACGATCGATCACTTCACCGATGACTCCTTCGGCGCGGCGAACCAGTGGTGGAGGGCACTGCGCGCGGTGGTGGACTCCCGGGATGACGAGCAGCGGGATCGCGACGTCCGGTGCTTCATGAGGGCCTTCGTCAACCCTACCCTGACCTGTCCCCAGCCCGATGGCGTGGAGCCGCCCGGACACGACCCGGTGGCGGTCGTCGTCGGCATCCCGGGCATCGATTGCGCCGACCACCCTGACGCCAACACATCCGAGATCCATCCCGCGTATGCAGTGGCGATCCGGATCCAGGAGGACCCGAGCAAGCCCGAGCAATGGGCCTTCTTCTACCGGAGGCGCGGCAACAACGGCGGTTGCGGGAGCAAGAGCTATGGGCGCTGCAGCACGACGTTCCAGTTGCCGCTCTCGTTCCCCGCAGTTCCCTCCGGGAAGGTCCTCAAGTCCGCGGAGGTCCATGTGGCCGCCCACCCGTGGGCGGTCGACGACTCGCCCGGTCCGGGTGTCACGGTCGACGGCCACTTCGACCTGGCCAACGGGACCGTTCTCACCATCGACCTGCCCGGGGAGGACGAAGGCGTGGTCGGGCTGGTCACCGTGACGCCCGTCGTCGACACCACGCCACCGCAGATCGCCTGCCCCGCGAACATCACCACGCCGCAAGACCCGGGGACGTGCACGGCGGTGACGACGTTCTCGCCGACGTTCTCGGACGATTGTTCCGCGAGCATGGTCTGTGACCCGCCGTCAGGTACGGCCTTCCCGCTCGGGACCACGACGGACACCTGCACGGTGACGGACCAGGGGGGGCTCTCGGCGAGTTGCAGCTTCACCGTGACCGTGACCGACACCGTGCCACCGGTGATCGTCTCGATCGTGGCCAGTCCCGGCACTCTCTGGCCGCCGAATCACAAGCTCGTGCCCGTCTCGATCACCGCCTCCGCGACCGACAACTGCGACCCGTCGCCGAACTGCAGGATCGTCTCGGTGACCGCCAACGAGCCCGTTCTGGGCCCCGGCAGCGGCAACACCGACCCTGACTGGATCATCACCGATCCCGGGCCGAAGGTGAGTCCAGCGATGCTGGGCGTCGAGCTGCGCGCCGAGCGTGCGGGGGGTGGCACCGGACGGGTCTATACGATCGACACCACCTGCGCCGACGCGTCGGGCAACACCACCGCCGGCGCCACGACGGTGACCGTCGCTCACGACCAGGGTCATTGACGTCGGCGCCGGCTTACCCTGGTGTGCGGCTTCGTCGTTGAACGTTGGACCGCCGCCCTCGCCTCAGAAGTAGTAGCGCGCGTCGAAGTGGACGCGGAGGTAGATCTGCCACCCGGTGGCCAGGGTGGGCGTGGGACCGGTGGCCGCCGGCAGGGCGAGCTTGGAGACGTAGCGGGCCTGGTTCGGGAACTCGACGCCCCAGCCCAGCTGGACGGCGAAGGTGAGCGCCTGGTTCGTGGCGAACTCGCGCAGGGGCCGGTACTCGAAGGTGGGAAAATCGAACGACAGGACGCGGTAGGAGAGAAAGATCAGGTCGCTCTGGTAGGGCACCGTGGCGCCCGGGGCGGCAAGTCCCACCGCCTCGACCGGGGTTCCGAAGTAGCCGAACAGCGTCACCCCCACCTCGCGTCCGAGCAGGAACTGGAACGCGCCGAAGCGGGTGATGAACGCCTGCTGCCAGGGGAGCAGCCCGCCGCTCGCAGCGACGATGCCCATGTTCACCATGGCGTCCGGTGCTGCCCAGCTGAGGATCGGGGCCGCGAGGAGCAGATCGAAGGGGATGAGGTAGAACGGGACGCGCAACCGGAAGGTGAGGCCCGACCGGCCGGGCACCACCGCGGCGCCAGCCTCCGCGAGGGCTGGCTGCGCCCCGCCGTACTGGGCCGTGTCGTAGGTGAATCCGACACCGAGAAAGGCCTGGCCCGCGCCCGTGGAGGCGGTGAGCGCCTCCAGGCCGAGGCCCACGCGAAACTCGATCTCCGCGCCGCCCCACCACCGGGCGCTGGCGCCGCTGGACTGGAATCCGCCGAACTCCAACCCGCCGGTGAGGTCCCCGGAGAAGCCGACGAAGGGGCCGATCTCCTGCCGGAAGTGCGGCAGGTGGACGTCGTCCTCGGCCCGGCCCGGCATCGGGGTCTCCCTGGCCACCTCCAGCGCCACCGCCGCGGTCTCGGCCGTCACGGTCTCCGTCGCCTGCAGGGTGGCGGTGCACGAGTTGTAGACCGTCGCTTCGCTGGCGGCGGTGGCGGCGACGGCGGTCGCGGCCTTGGCGGAGGGCGTTCGCTCCCGTGTGGCGTCGAAGATCTGTCCGAGGCTCATCGCCACCACCCGCGCGGTCCGCCTCAGGTCCGCGGGGCGCATGTACCCGTCACCGAGCAGGGTGAAACGGGTTCCGTTCCAGGCCGAGGTGTCGAGCCCGAACTCCGAATAGTAGTCGTGTGTCCCCTTCCGCTCGGCGACGCTGCCCCAGCTGCCGGCCACATGGCCGGCGGCGAAGGAGTCCTCGAGGAAATGGAGGGCGAACGCCTCGGTGGCCAGCACCTTGCGCGCCAGCTCCGCGCGCGCCGCGGGGTCGGTGGCCGCCGCCCACTGGCGTACCAGCCCGAGCGCGCCGAGGTGGTAGTAGAGGTAGAGGCCGAGCGCATTGGGCTCGGCATGGGCTCCGAGTGTCCGGGTGAGGTAATCCCTCGGGTCGTCCGAGGTCCGGGTGGTGAGGAAGTGCCCGTTGTTGGCTCCGGCGCGCGTCGTGTACTCACGGTCCACGAACTGGAGCTTGAGGTTGTTGAGCGCCGCCGCGTTCTGCTTCGCTTCGCGGGAGGTGGCGTTGTCCAGCCCGACCTTCGTCTCGGCGCTCACCCGGGCCACCTTCAGGATCCAGTCGCTGGGAAGCGTGGTGGCCACCAGCTGGTCCGGCGAGCACGAGTGGTCCCCGGCGATGCCAGCCCAGGCAGCCAGGTCGATGCAGACCGGGACTGAACGGCCGTCCCCGTCGACCATGGTCGCGCAGTAGCGGGACTCGCGACCGCTGCGTGCGTCCGCCCAGAGCGCGGCGAAGAGCTGCTGCTGGTCGGCGGGCAGGTCCTTGAGGGCCTCGGCGAGGATGTCGCGGTGCTCGGGGTAGATCCACGCGCCCGCGGGCCCGGGGAGCAGGGCCACCGCCAGCCCGAACGTCAAGGCGATTCGTGTCCAGCTCGGCCGGCACGCACTGAGGAGGCGTTGTGGAGGCCGAGCGCTCACCTGCGGCGAACCAGAACATTGGCACCACGCACCACGCAAGGACGTCGAGGCGCAAGCACCCGCCGCGAGCGGGACGACGCATCGCGGAAGGCGCGGGCACCATCCAGCTCGCGCCTGAGGACGAAGCGGGCCACAGAAGCACGCCGGCCCTTGTCTGAATCGGGAAAGCGGGAGGCGCGCTCGATGGGTCAGGGTTTGGTGGTCTCGAGTGGCTGGCGCGCGGTCGCGCGGTCCTGCTGCGCCGCCGCGACCAGCCGGTAGGCAACGTAGTACTTGAAGATGTTGGAGACGTAGGTGACGGTCTCCTGGCCGATCCGGTCGGCCGCCACGTACTCCACGTTCTTGAACCAGCGGTTGGGGTCCAGCCCGCGCCTGGCAGCTTCCCTTCGCAGCGACTGGATGCGATTCGGACCGGCGTTGTACGAGGCAAAGGCGAAGAGCGCCTTCACCAGCGGGTCGAGCCCCGGTTCGTCGAAGTAGCTGTCCTCCACGTGGCGGAGGTACTTCACGCCGCCGTGGATGTTCGGCTCCAGCTCCCGGATGTCGCCGACCTTCATCTGCGCGCCCGTCGCCGGCATGAGCTGCATGACGCCGACGGCACCGACGTGGCTCGTGGCGCCCTGGTCGAGCCGGGACTCCTGGTACGCCTGCGCCATCACCAGGAGATAGTCGACGTCGTACTTCTGCCCGTACTTCCGGAAGAGCTCGACCGTCTGCTCGAACTTCCGGAGCTCCCTTCCCGAGGTGGCGGGGAGCACCGAGGAAGGGTTTCCCTGGTAGCGCCGGAACAGCGTGTTCCCGAACGAAGTTCCCTTCCGGTGCCTCCGGATGAACGAGTCCGTGACCGCCTTCAGCTGCGGGCTGTCCTTCCGGATCATCCACGCGGCTGCTCCGCCGCTGATCACCGAAACCGACGGGTCGAACGACAACTGGGTGTAGAGCCGTTTCCAGAAGGTTGCATGGAAGTCGTCGCAGATCGTGGTGGGGATGAGACCGGCGTTCACCATCTCCAGCACGTCCTCGTCCTCCAGCTCCTCGGGGACTGGAACCAGCTTCACCGGCTGCTTGCCTTGCTCGACCAGCCGGCGGTTGAGCGCCTCGAGGTGCTCCCGGTAGCTCGACGACTGCCGGACGTGGACCTCCTGTCCGGACAGCTGGTCCACGCTCGAGATCGTCGGCCCGGACGGTCCGGTGACCACCAGCTCGCTGACGTCCTCGAGCACGGGGAGGGTGAAGTCCACCAGCTGGCTGCGCTCCGGAGTGATGAGGAGGTTGGCGGCAGCGATGTCACCCCGTCCTTCCAGCAGCGCGGGGATGAGCTGGTCTCGCGTCACCGGGATGAACACCACGTGAAACCGGAGCGCCTTCTTCTTGAGGCGGCTGTTCACGTCATCCTCGAACGCCTGAAGCCCCTCGTATGTCGCGCCGCGCTGCCTTCCCCGATCCACGAAGAAGAGGGTCCGGCTGTAGACGACCAGCGCCCGCAGCACCCCGCGCCGCTGGATCTCCTCCCAGTCACCCTTGACGGGCGCGAGCAACACCTGCTTGGCGGAGTCCCCCCTGGGGGGCGCGGGGGAGTCGGTCTGGGCCGTAGCTAGCTTCCCGGCCAGCAGGACGGCGAGGACTCCGGCGCGAGACGCGCGGCCCATGGCCCTCCCATACCACGCATCCAGGTGGCACTCCCCGCGGCGAGCGCTAGTCTGGGCCTCCGATGCGGTTCCTCCTCCTCGTCGCCCTTCTCCAGTGGCCGCTCGGGTCAGAGGATTCTTCGCCGGCTGCCGCGCCCGCCCCTGTGCCCGAGGTGCGCGATGCCGGCCCCGCGGCAATCTTGCTCCCGGAGGTTCTCCGCTCGGCCGAGAAGGCCCACGGCGCCCTCAAGTCGATGGCGAAGCCCCTCGCGGACCGCCAGCTGATCGAGGAGGTCCAGAAGGAGCTCCCCACGCTGGTGTCGAGCATCGATCCACTGACCGGAAAGGGTCCGCTGTCCCCGAAACAGGACCTCACCGATGTCCGCCCGGTGCTGCAGCGGGCGGACGATACGCTCTCCACGTGGGACGAGGGGTTCGAGTCGGCCGTCCAGGCCGTCTACGAGAACAGTCGAGAGCTCCGGCGCATGGACGAGGTCTGGTCGCTCACCGAGGCCCAGGCCCGTGAAGATGGAGCCCCCACCGCGGTCCTGGAGCGCATCGCCGCGCTGCGCGCCTCCATCGATGCGACGGCCGCACAGGCGCGGGCTCAGCTCGGTCAGCTGCTGACCACGCAGAACCAGGTGGCCACCGTCCGGATGCGCATCGCCGACGCGCTGGCCAGCGTGAAGGAGGCGGAGGCGCTCCAGGCCGAGCAGCTCTTCGAGGTGGAGAGCGTCCCGTTCTGGAAGCTGCTCTCCCGCCCCACGCAGGTGGAGAAGGTCCGGCAGCAGATCCTCCACACGCTCCGCACCCACGCCACCGCGCTGAAGGACTTCGTCCGGGGCCAGAGCACCCGAGTCCTGCTACTCCTCGGCTTCCTGGTGGTCCTCACCATCGCTCTCTGGCGGGGACGGGAGCGGCTCGAAGCGGAGAGGGCCAGCGATCCCAGCATCTCGACCGTGGTCGATGTGCTCCGGCACCCGTTCGCGACGGCCGTGCTCCTGGCCCTCACCGCCGCCATGGTCTGGCTCCAGCCGCGACCGCTGGTCGTCTCCCAGGTCCTCCTCCTCGGGATGCTGGCTGCCTTCTTTGCCGCAGCGCAGAGCCTCATCCCGGCCCGGGCCCGGCGCTCGGCCTACGCCCTGGGGATCATCATCGCCATCCACACCGTCTCCTCCCTCGCGCCCGACCTGTCGCTGCTACGGCGGGTCATCATGCTGGCCGTCAGCCTCTCGGCGACCGCGGTCCTGGTGGGGGAGCTTCGCCGGCGCGGCTGGGAGGCGGAGATTGCGTCGAAGCGCTGGCGGTCGCTCTTCCGCGCGGCACTGATCGCGGGGACGATCCTTCTCCTCGGCTCGCTGGTGGCCAACCTCGTCGGGAACATGGCGCTCGCACGGTTGCTGGCCAGCGGCACGCTGTACAGCGGGGCGCTGCTGCTCCTGCTCTCCGGAGTCCTTCAGGTCATCCAGGGCCTCTGGGTGATCGTGCTCCGCAGCCCCAGGGTGAGTCGCAGGCCACTGTTCGCCGACAACGTCGAGCTGTTCCAGCAGCGCGGAACGAACTACCTCCGCTGGGCCGTCGGCCTGCTCTGGCTCTTCGCGACCGTTCGGCTCTTCCGCATCGATACGCCGATCTGGGAGGCGGTGCAGCGGATCATCTCGTGGCGTGCGCGGACGGGCTCGCTCGACCTGTCGCTCGGCGACGTGCTGGCATTCGCCATCACCCTGTGGATTGCGGTGCTGCTGGGGCGGCTGGTGGGGTTCGTCCTCAGCGAGGGCCTCAAGACCCGCGGCCTGGGCCGCGGAGTGCACACCGCCATCTCCCGGACCGCGACCTACGCCGTGGTCGCCGTGGGCACGGTGATCGCCGTCCTCGCCTCGGGCACGGAGCTGACCCGGCTCACGGTCCTCATCGGCACCCTCGGGGTGGGCATCGGCTTCGGCCTGCAGGACGTGGTGAACAACTTCGTCTCCGGACTGATCCTCCTCTATGAGCGCCCGGTTCAGGTGGGCGACGTCATCGAGGTGGGGGACGTGCAGGGAACCGTGCGGCGGATCGGCATCCGCTCCAGCACGGTGGCCACCGACCAGGGCTCCGAGGTGGTGGTCCCCAACGCGCACCTCATCTCCAACGAGGTGACCAACTGGACGCTCTCCGACAAACGGCGCCGGACCGACATCGACGTGGGTGTTGCCGAGGCGGCCTCGCCCGAGCGCGTCCGGGAGCTGCTGCTCCAGGTCGCCCTGGCCCATCCCGAGGTGCTGAAAGCTCCCGAGCCGCTCGCGCTCTTCGCCGGCTTCGGAAACAGCGCGCTGAACTTCCAGCTCCAGATCTGGACGCCGGAGGAGATCCGTGACCGGGTGGCGAGCGAGCTGCGCACCGCGATCGGTCGGGTCCTGGGCGAGGCCGGCATTCACTTCCCGCAGAACGAGGTGCACCTGGTCTCGGTCGCTCCGTCCCTGCCCGAGCTGCTCGGCGGCGCGGGGAGCGCCGGAGCGGGCCTCGGGCTCCGGCAAGAAGGAATGACCCGGGGGATTGGCCGAAAGTCGTACTGAGAGTCTGCCGATCCGGTACCTAAGGTGCCTCCCGCAAGGGGTCTGCACATGAAGAACATCGGAGCGTTCCTGCTTCAGAGGCTCATCGCCGGGCTTCTGGTCATCGCACCCGTCTATCTGTCCATCCTCCTGCTGTTGAAGGGGATCGGTTCCCTGGTGCGACTGGTGGCTCCAGTCGCCGCGCTCCTCCCGGACTGGCTTCCGGGCGAGGAGCTGGTGGCGCTGCTGCTCGTCCTCGCGATCTGCCTGTTCGTCGGGCTCCTCCTGGTGACGCCGCCCGGACGGTCCGCGCGGGCCTGGGTCGAGCGCACGGTGTTCGAGCGCCTCCCGGGCTACGGGCTCATCCGGAGCCTTGCGCTGCAAGTTGCCGGGCAGGGGCAGGACACCACCTGGACCCCCGCACTGGTGGAGATCGAGGATGCGCTCGTCCCGGGCTTCATCATCGAGGAGCTCCCCGACGGCCGATACACGGTCTTCGTCCCGTCTGTGCCCACCCCCCTCGCCGGTGCGGTCTATGTGCTGGATCGCGCGCGCGTTCACCCCACCGACGTTTCCTTCGCCGAGGCGATCAAGGTGGTGACGCGCTGGGGCCACGGCGCCGGGGGATTGGTCGAGGCGATGGAGCGTACGGGCGACGGGAGAGTCGCTCCGGTGACGCCGGCTGCCGGCGTCACGACGGTGCCACCGAGGGCACCCTGACTTCCTAGTTTCCAGGGGGTGGAGAATGGGCGCTTCCGCGCTACTCGCTCTCATCATCGCGGCAGGCGACTCACCTGCGGCGGCCGGGGAGAGCGCTCCGTTCTCCCTGACTCTCCAGGGCGCGGCCAGCCTCGGCACGTACGAGGCGGCGGTGAACTGGACGCTCATCCGGCTCATTCGCTTCAACCGCCTCGAGGAGGACGGGCAGCGCGGTCGCCGCCCCCATCTCGAAGCGCTCTCCGGGTCCTCGGCAGGGAGCGTCAACGCCCTCCTCGCCGCGGCGCTGTGGTGCGAGGCCGACGACGAGGTGGAGAACCTCTCCGTGGACCGGAATCTCCTCCGCGATGTCTGGCTGCCGATCGGCCTGGACCAGCTCCTTCCTGGCGACCCGGCCCTGTACACTCCCTCGGACGGCCTGTTCGCCTCGTCCGCCTTCACCCCGGTCGTGGACAGCGTGCAGAGCCGCGTCTTCTCCGGAAAGGGGCTTCGCTTCAAGCCTGGATGCCGCGTGCCGGTGGGATTCACCATGACCCGCGTCGTGCCCCAGCTCCGCACCATCTCCGGCCTGCGGGTGAAGTCACAGCAGACGGTGGTGCCACTGGTCTTCGAGGTGGATCCAACCGGGGTTCCCAGGCTCCGCCGCGACACCGGGCTGCGGTCCACCGGGCTGGCAGCAGACACGGCCACTCTGGCCGATGCCGCGGATGCCTCGGGTCCATACATTTCCCCCGGCCAGGCGATCCAGGCGTTGCTGGCCTCGGCGGCGTTCCCGGTCGCCTTCGGAGCACGACCGGTGTGCGAGTGCCGCCGGGCGTGCGGGGATGGGCAGCGCGAGGTCACCCCCGATCAGTGCCCGGGGCCCCTGCCCGGGAAGCCGCTCGGCGGTCTGACCTGCTCCGCCTACAGCGCCGCCCGGGGTGGCCAGGAGTTCAAGCTCTGCCGGAGCAACTTCATCGACGGCGGATTCCTGGACAACGCGCCGGTGGGGCTGGCCATCGAGCAGGCAGAGGCCTTCTCTTCACCCCGGACACTTCGCCCCCTCACGGTGTTGCTCATCGATCCCAGCATCCGACGGCCGCGGGAGGAACCTCCGCCTGCGCCGGAAAGAGCCGTCCAGGGATTCAGCGACGCGGTGCAGATGGGCAGCGACCTGGTGAACACCGCGCGCGAGCAGCGGCTCGCCGAGGCCATCGTCTCCCGGCACTGGAATCTCACCACCCGGGCACTCCTCTTTAGAGCGGCATCGGCGCTCGCCGCCTATGCATCCATCATCTCCCAGCTGGAAGGCGGGCAGGCTTCGATCGGTGCCGAACCGGCGGCCCTGGCATGGAGGCCGGCAGGCCAGGAGCGCGGACCGCTCGGCCGCTTCATCGCCCGCTGTCTGCGGCGCCGTCCACTCGGTGGCGCCGAGCTGGAGGCCTGCGCGGCAACCGTCCGGGGCAAGGGCGGGAACATCCTGGCAGGGCTCGACGCCGGAGCCCGTGCCCAGGGCGCCACGCCCCTGTCCCCCGACGAGGTGGTTCGCTTCGCCGAAGATCTGGTCTCCTTCATCGAGGGCCTGGGTTCGACGGAAAGAGGGACCGGTCTTCCCCTCCGGTCCACGGTGGCAGCTGGGGCGCTCGACTTCCTCGCCGACGAGCTGGTTCCCTATGGCCTTCACGAAGGTGCGCAGAGTCCGCTCCTCCGGATGCGCGCTGCCTGTCTGCGCTCCGCGTCCGCGGTGCAAGGGCTCGCCGCTCACGCCATCGAGGCCTCCCGCCCCGTCCTTGCCGATGCGCTCCACGAGCTGATCGCGCCAGGAGCCCCTTCCGGCATTGCCGAGCCCGCGGCACAGGCGCTGGACATGCTCGCGACCCGTTCGAGCACCCAGCTCTTTTCCGGCGGGCTGCTCTCCTTCCTCCGGACGGCTCTCGCCGGGGTCCCCGAAACGAGCCTTCCGGAGCCGACGCGGGCTGCCGCGCGCCGCGTCGCGCTGGTCGGCGAGCTGCGGCCACGTCTCGCCGGCCTGAGCGATGCCGCGCTGCAGCTCTCCCAGGATGCGAGCGAGATCCAGTCCGACGTGCGCGGCCAGAGGCGCCTGCTGCTCGCCACGCGGTTCACCCCCTTGGCCGGGGAAATGCTGGAGCACTTCGCTGGCTTCATGGACCGTCCGCTGCGCGAGCTCGACTACTACACCGGCATCTACGAAGGGTTGCACGGGATGGCCATTCTGATCTGCGCCCAGCAGGATCCGTATCTCGCGTCCCGTCCATTGCCCGTATTGAAGGCGGACGGAAGCGGGGAGCCCGACCCCTCCAGCGAGCAGACCCAGCGTTGCCTCGGCGCGGCGATGGGAAAGGCCATCGAGTACCTCCAGATCCTCGCCTCCCCCAAGGCAGGACCGGTGGTGCGAGCGCTCGCCCGCCGAGAGCTGGCGGCGTACCTGGGAAGCTCGGCCGAGGCGGAGCGCATGGCAACGACCCCGGAGTGGAGCTGGCTCGGTGCGCCACCTGACCTCCGCGCCCACGGAGCGATGGGCATTGCCCTGGCCGTGCTCCTCGAGCCGGCGGTGCCGTGCACCGTGTCTGTCCAGGAAGCTCTCTGCCCGAAGTACCTGACGTTCGAGGAATTCCTCGAGCGGCTGCGGGTCGCCGGCTACCGGCCCGAATCCAAGGCGATGGAGGCCGCGCTGGCCGGCCAGGGGCGCTGGCTGTCGCAGACCGTGCGGCGTGCGCTCGACCGGGCCGCGACGGTCGAGATCGCCCAGGCTGCGTCGGAGTCGGCCTCCACCGAGTCGGCCTCCACCCGCAAGCTGATGAACGCGGTCCTCGGCGGCGGCGAGACGGCGAGCCGCGCTGCGGAGCGGGCGGGGGACGTCTCCTTTCAGCTCGATCCCTCGACCATCCCCCTCCACCCGCTGGCCGACGGGTCGTACGCTCCCATCGTCCTCGCCCACCTCGTGCCCTACCGGGTGGCGCTGGACGTGGTGGGTGGAAGCATTGCCCTGAGCTGGCTCGAGCCACGGCTCCAGCTCGGTCGATGGTTCTCGGTGGAGTCGACCCTGCAGGTCATCGACATCCAGTTCAGCTCGGGTGTCGTGTCCAGCACGCTCGGAGCACGGGGCGTGCTGCATCTCGGTCCGGTGGGAATCGGCTCAGGGCCTCGGTGGTCGCTGGCCTGGGGCGGTGGGTCCCAGTTCGGCGTGGAGTTCGACCTGACGCTGCTACAAGACAGGGTCGGCGTGTCGTTCGGATTCCGGGACCTGAGCGGGGGGAACTGGAACACTCCCTTCGTCGCGCTGACCATCGCCGACCTGAACGGCATGCTGTACTGGCTCGTTCCCCCGGCTTGGCGCTCGGGACGGTGAGGTCCCAGCTTCCCGGACGGCGGCTACAGGCCGACTGGATCCGCTGCCTCGGCCATCCTCCGCTGCGCGTGGCCGGGCCAGATTCGCTGCGACACGTGCAACGGCCGGGCGTATGGTCCCCCGCCATGCGCCCATCAAAACTGCTCGTCACGGTGGCCCTCGTCGTCGGTTCCGTCGCGCTGGCCGATGACAGCGAGCTGATCTCCGATGCGCGGGCCACCATCGCGACGTTCAAGAAGACCGACCCCAAGATCGAGAAGTTCTTCAGCTCGGCCGCGGGCTACGCGGTGTTCCCCACCATTGCCAAGGCAGCGATAGGGGTGGGCGGCGCGGGTGGCAGCGGCGTGCTCTTCGTGGGTGGCCAGCCGGTGGGGAAGTCGTCCATGGGCCAGGCCAGCATCGGGCTCCAGCTCGGCGGCCAGACCTACTCGGAGGTCGTCTTCTTCGAGACCCCGTCTTCGCTGAGCGACTTCAAGAAGGGGAACTTCGCCCTGGCGGCGCAGGCCTCGGCGGTGGCCCTCTCGGCCGGAGCGTCGGCCAACGCCAAGTACGAGAAGGGCGTGGCGATCTTCACCGCCACCAAGGGTGGGCTCATGTACGAGGCGAGCGTGGGCGGGCAGAAGTTCGGGTACGAGCCGTTCGGAGCGGCGAAGAAGTGATCTCTCGCAGTCCCCTCCACGGGTCGGGCCACACCACGCGCTGAGCCGTACGGCGGAGAGGCCCTCGCGGCGGCCGCCCCGACGCTCGGCGCGATCGCGCGGATCTACTTCGGGCAGGGAGTGACGGGGTGCACCGTAATCCGCCGGTTCTTCCTGCGGCGTCCTCCAGCGCCTTGGCTCCCACCGAAGGCGGAGCCCGCGGCCGGATAGAACAGACCAGGGGATCCCGCGCGGTTGGCCTAGGAGGCGAGCGGAAGCCGTGAACGATCGCCCATCGTCCCGCGATCACCGCCGCTGGACCTGGGCCCGCGGGCGGGCGGCCCAGGTCCCCACATCCGGGTCGCCGTTCGAGCGCGGCCCGGCGGCGGTGCCGTGTGTCTGCCCTGCTGCCTCCGGCTACTTCGCGGGGGTCGTGGCCGGCGGAGGCGTCGTGGCGGGAGCAGTTGCCGGCGCAGCGGCTGGAGCCGCAGCGGGGGGTGGCGCTGCGAGGCCTTGCTTGTAGGTCTGCTCGCTCACCTCCGATATTTCCGAATTCTGGATGGTGACGGTGCTCGAGGTCTGAGCGTCGGTCAGCGTGACCGCGCCGCCCTCCTTCTTGATGCTCTCCGAGTAATAGACCTTCCCCGTGCTTGGGTCTTTCACCATGTAGTACTTGGCGCTGCCGCAAGCGACGCCTGCTCCGAGGATCACGACGAACCAGCCACCTCTGAGAATCCGCTTCATTGGCTTCCCTCCATCCACGGCCAAGGGGACGACTCTTCTGCGACCTGCGCGGGCTTAGTTCGAAATCCACGGAAGAACAAACCGGATTCTCGGGGCCAGGGCGTGGGGCCAGAGGGGGGCAGGACGGGGGTGCCCGAAGGGGCTCGGCGTGGGTGCTCAGCGCTGCCGAGGGCAGAGCAGTCCCAGGCCCGTCGTCAGGCCGGGGCGAGCCTCGAACCTCGGACGGCACTCACCAGAGGCTGCGTTGGGGCGGGGAGGTTGCCGGGGCGAGGGGGAGAGGCCTGGAAGAAAGCCGCAGGCGCTCCAGGATGACCTAGGCGGCGGCGGCGCGGAGGACGCAGGCCACGACGCGCGTGTGGCCGGCGCAGCGGGGGAGGCCAATCGGGGCGGAGCTACCGGTTGGAACTCGAAAGGGCGACGGCCGCCCGGTTGTCCAAGGCGGCCGTAGGTCTGCTGTGAGTCGAGTTGCGGGGGCAGGATTTGAACCTGCGACCTTCGGGTTATGAGCCCGGGATCGCCGACCGGGCAGGCGGGCGTCATGATTGGGTTTCTCTGGAATTGCGTCGAGTTGCGTGTGGACTGAGTCCACGTCAGGGGCCACCGGTCCATCCGAATCCCCTCGAGTCTGGACACGTCTAGGACGCGGCTAGGCCCACCGGACGACGGTTCCGCGCTGGCGCGGAACCAGGGTGGAACTAGAGATCGTCAGCCGCGTCGAGATGGAGATGCTCAGACTGCGGCAGCGAACGTCAGTGGCCTCACTGGCCGGCAGTGGCCCCCTTCCCTTCCTCCTCCCGGAGCCGCTGGAGTTCCTCCGGGGAGAGCTTCTCTGGCTCGAGCACCACCACCACCTTCTTCAGCGTGCCGTTGAAGGCGTAAGGCATCTTCGCAGCGTACTCCTCGACGACCGGCGTTCCGATGTCTTCCCCGACGTCGAACGTCTCATCGAGTGAGAATCGGCTTCGGACAGTCGCCGGGATGTGCCCCGCGGCCACCTGACTGCCGTCGACGAAGAGCGTGGCCTCGCCTCCCTTGCCCGCGCCGCCGCCGTTGTACTTGAAGCTGACGCGAACGACGTGGTTCCCGGGGGATAGGGCAACCTCCGAGGCCACCTTGGTCTTGTGGCGCGGCTGGTTCGAGAGCGCGTACGCGAATCGCGGCTTGCCGTCGTCGAGCCACAGCGCCCAACCCCCGAAGCGCCCGCCGATCGTCGCCAGCACCCCCGAGGCTCCGCTCGACGGGACGGCAATCTCGGCACCCACGGCAAATGACTTGTTCTTGAAGTTCGGCGCGGACCCCTCGGGGATGCGGATGGCCCCCGGGTAGTACGTGAACTCGCTTCGCCCGCGGGTCAGGCTGGGCCGGATGGCCGGATCGACGCGCGAAGCGAAGCTCGCGTCGAGCGGATAGACGTTGTACTTCCTGGCCTCGGCATCGAAGGCCGCCTGTAGCTCCTTGAGCTTGGCGGGATTCTTCTCGGCCAGGTTCGTAGCCTGACTGAAGTCGCTGCGGACGTCGTACAGCTCCCACTTGAAGTCGTCGGGACTCGGCTCCTGGCCGATCGTCACCCAGGGCAAACGGAGCGGCGTCGTGCTGGCCATCCAGCCGTCCTTGTAGATGCCGCGATTGCCCACCAGCTCGAAGTACTGCGTCGTGTGGCGGGTTGGCGCCCTGGGGTCGTTGAAGGTGTAGACCAGGCTGGTGCCGTCGAGGCGCTTCTGCTTCACGCCGTCGATCGTGGACGGAGGCTGGATCCGTGCCGCCTCGTAGATGGTGGGCACGATGTCGATGACGCTGCTGAACTGGGTGCGGAGCCCGCCCTTGTCCTTGATCCGGCCAGGCCAGGCGATGAGCATCCCGTTCCGGGTGCCGCCGAAGTGCGAGGCCACCTGCTTGGCCCACTGCAAGGGGGAGTCCATGGCATGGGCCCACCCCACCGGATAATGGTTGTAGGTCAGCGGCCCTCCCAGCGAGTCGTACATCGATAACAAGTAAGGGAGCGGCTCCTCGACACCGTTGGCCGCCGTGGCGACCTCGTTGGTCGTCCCCTGGAGCGTGCCCTCGGCGCTGGCCCCGTTGTCCCCCATGATGAAGATCACCAGCGTGTTGTCCGCCTGCCCTCCCTCTCGCACCGCATCAAGAAGGCGGCCTATCTGAAAGTCGGCGTGCGAGAGGGCGCCCGCATAGACCTCCATCATGTGGGCATAGAGGCGCTTCTGGTCCGCGGAAAGGGTGTCCCAGGCGGGAATCTGTTCGGGCCGCTTGCTGAGCTGCGTCCCGGCAGGGACAACCCCCAGCGTGAGCTGTCGAGCCAGCGTCTCCTCGCGGACGCGGTCCCAGCCCTGGTCGAACTTGCCCTTGTACCGGTCGATCCACTCCTTGGGAGCGTGGTGCGGCGCATGCGCCGTCCCGGTGGCGTAGTAGAGGAACCAGGGCTTGTGGGGCGCGAGCGAGTGCTGCATCTCGAGCCAGGCGATGGCCCGGTCCGCCAGGTCGCGGTCGAGGATGTAGTCCGGCTTGCCGAGGTAGGGTTCGATGGGGACATTGTTCTCGAACAGCGCTGGGTGCCACTGGTCGCTGTCGCCGCCGACGAAGCCGTAGAAGTACTCGAACCCGAGACCGGTGGGCCAGAGGTCGAACGGGCCCGCCCGACTGGACATCCAGTCAGGGACGTTGTGCATCTTTCCGAACCACGAGGTGTTGTAACCGTGGCCCCTCAGCACCTGCGCGACCGTGCCGCAGTTCCTGGGTACCAGCGAGTTGTAGCCCGGGTACCCGGTGGCCATCTCGGTGATCACCCCGCTGGCGCAACTGTGGTGGTTGCGTCCCGAGATGAGCGCCGCGCGGGTCGGCGAGCACAGGGCGGTGGTGTGGAAGGTGTTGTAGCGAAGCCCGGCATCCGCCACGCGCTGGAAGGTCGGGGTCTGGATCGGGCCACCGAAGGTCGAGCTCGCCCCGAAGCCGACGTCGTCGGTGAGGATGAGCAGGACGTTCGGGGCGCCCGCCGGGGCCTCCACGCCCTTCGGAAAATCGGGCTTCGAGTCCTTGACCGTCCGGCCGATCTTTCCCCGGAAGGGCTGGTCGGCCGGGGGCAGCGGTTGTGCCACTGCCGCCATTGTGGACAAACACACCGAGACGACGACAACGAAGCGTCCGCCAGCTCTCACGGTGCCCTCCTCCGGGGCGCCCCCGTTTGAGTCCAGGCCCCCGGCGGGGCTAGCACCAAACGAGCCGCCTTCACACCGGCGGGTGAGTATCCCGGCCGATGGGTCCATCATGAGCAGCGCGGGCGCAGTGCCTGATTCCTAGGCCGTTCGGTGAGGCGAGGGGGACGCGGGCGCCCACCGGATCCACGGAAGCTCCGTGACCGCCGCTGGTGCTATCGTTCTCCCCTTCATGCGTTCCCCGGACGCGGATCCTAGCGACGGCGAGCGCCACGGCGGGCAGCGGGCCGGACTTGCCGCCCAGGTGGCAGATGCCCTGGTGACGCGTCTGGTCGACACGCGGCTCGCCGGGGCGCTTATCGAGCGCGTCCTGGAGGCGCTCATGGAGAGCCCGGCCCTCGAGCAGCTGGTGGTCCGGCTGCTGACACAGCTCGAGGACAGCCCGGCTATCGACGCCCTGGTGGACCAACAGGTCGGGCGAGTACTCCAGGCTCTGGAGAAGAGCGAGGCCGTCCGCCAGCTGGTGCGCGAACAGGCTGGCGCCTACCTGGAGTACATCACCGAACATCCGGAGCCGGTCCAGCAGCTCATCCAGGACCAGAGCCGCGGGATGGCGCGCGACTTCCAGGAGCGAGTGCGTGCCGCTGCGCGAGACGCCGATGATGCGGTCGAGTCCTGGGTGCGTCGCGTGTTGAGGAGATCATGACCCACCGATACGCCGGCCTGGCGAGTCGAGGAGCGGCGCTTGGGCTGGACCTTGTGCTGCTGGCGGTCCTGGTGGCTGGTACCAGCTGGCTGGCGCAGCAGCTCGTGCTGCTCGACCCACAGCGTTGCCCACCGGCGCAAGCGTGGTGGCAGTTGCGCCGTCACCTCTGCCAGTTCATTCCGTACGTGGCCCCGGCGGCGGGGGTCGTGTTCTCGCCGCTGTACCGCGTGGGCTTCTGGACGCTCACCGGGCAGACGCCGGGCATGGTGCTCCTGGGCCTGCGGGTCCTCCGGGCCGACGGTGGGAGAGTGGGCCTGTTGGTTGCGCTGAAGCGGTTCATTGGACTCATGCTGAGCGTGTCGACGCTTGGGATTGGCTTCCTGATGGTTCTGGTGACCGAGCGCCGGCGGGCCCTGCACGACCTGCTGGCTGGAACGGTGGTCGTCTACGACTGGGGTACCCGGGTCCGCGCACCGCGCAGTCGCTCCCGACTCCTCAGCGCTGAGGCTAGATCGTGACAGGCCCCGGAGCGCGACCTCCAGGCCCTGAACTGAAAGGCGAAGGGCCGGAAGCCGCGCGGCGGACACCCGAGCGGCTCCGGCCCCATCACCCGATGGCTGAACGCAAACGTCCTTGGCGGTGGCGTCTCCTTCCGGCGGCTGCCGTGGCGACGCTTGTCGCAGGCGCGGCCTGGGCGTTCGTTGCCGCCGGGATTCCTCCTCGCACAGTCACCCTGGCGACCGGTCCGCCGGGGAGCGCCTATGCAGCACTCGGGGAGAGATACCGCGTTACCCTCGCTCGCTCCGGCGTCGACCTCAGGCTGGTTCCGACCGCCGGCGACGTCGAGAACCTGGCGAGGCTCCGCGATCCGCGATCGGGTGTGAGCGTCGGCTTCGTGATGGCTGGCCTGTCGGGCGCGTCCGAGGCATCCGAGCTGGAGACACTCGGGACCATCGCCTACGAGCCGGTGTGGGTGTTCGAGCGAAGCGCGGCGACCAGCCTGACTCTCGCCGGAGTCGCCGGAAGGCGGATCTCAATCGGCGCTCAGGGGAGCGGGACCCGGGTGATGGCGGAGAGGCTCATGGCTTTGTCGGGCATCGACATCCACGGGGCCAGCGAGGTGGACCTACCCCAGAGCGAGGCGGCGGAACGGCTGCTCCGGGGTGACCTTGAGGTCCTGGCGGTGGTGGATGCCTGGGACTCCCCGGTGGTCCGAAAGCTGGTGGCCGCGCCCCAGATTTCTCTGGTCAGCTTTCGCAGGGCCGACGCCTTCGTGGCACTGAACCCGGAGCTGACGAAGCTGGTCTTGCCAATGGGCGTCGGCGACCTCCGGGCAAACCGCCCGCCCGAGGACGTGCTGCTCATCGCCCCCAAGGGCAGCCTGGTGGTGCGGCGCGACCTCCACGACGCCATCCAGTACCTGCTCCTCGATGCCGCGGCTCAAATCCACGCCCATCCCGGCATCTTCCAGAGGGCCGGGGCATTCCCGGCGGCCGAGTCGATCGATTTTCCCTTGAGCGACGAGGCCGCTCGGTACCACAAGTCCGGCCGCCCGTTCCTCCAGCGCTACCTTCCATTCTGGATGGCGGTCCTCTTCGAGCGGCTGCTCCTCCTTCTCATTCCATTGGTGGGCCTGGTGCTTCCGCTCGCCCGGGCGCTGCCTGGCGCGTACCGGAGCCTCGTCGAAGGGCGGATCCTCGCGCTCTACGGCGAGCTGAAGCTGCTCGAAACCGAGCTAGAGAGCCGAGCCAGCGGAGAGTCACGGGCCGAGCTAGCGCCGCGCCTCGATGCGCTCGAGCGCCGCGCGGGTCAGCTGCGGGTCCCTCGGAAGTACTTCCAGATGCTCTACAACCTCAGGGTCCACATCCGATTGGTGCACGATCGCGTCCTCGGCCGCGCCTGACGGCTGCGCGTCTACTTCCGGATCGGACGGAAGAAGAGCGCAGCGAGGCTGTCGGCCCGGAAGTGTTTTCGCAGCTCCCCGAATGCAAAGAAGGGGATCAAGGCGACGAACATCATGATTGCTCGAGCCACGGCCTCGTCACGGTCGCGCGGCGTGATGCCACGGAACGCCTCGAACAGCGCCTCGTGGTGGAGAACCCGCTTCACCGCCGTCTCAAGGATGCTGAAGGCGAAGAAGAGCAGCCCGAAGAGCAGGGACTTACGGAGAGCCACCCAAAAGAGGGGGGCGGCCGTCTCTCGCTCGCCGACGTGGAGCGCCTCGCCGATGAGGACGATCTTTCCCAGGATGAGCCCCTCGACGATGGCCGAGCCATAGGAGAAGTAGACCCCGTACTCGGCCAGGATGAGGTGCCGGTAGAGCGTGAAGGCGCCGATGAACGCCGTCATGTAGGCGGAGACAAGCAGGTAGTCCTTGAACTCGCGCCGCACCCTCGTCTTCAAGCTCGCGGGTTCTGTTCGGGTACTCATAGCGATCCGACCTCTCGCGCAGCGCCGGGGCTCTCGCCGCGCGCTCTAGAGGCCCCTCCCCCTCGTCCGGAGCCGTTTTGAGCCCGATCCGCCTCATCCCAGTGAGCGTGGGCTCACCAGTAGTAGCGGACCCCGATCGTCGCCAGCCAGGTGCTCCAGCTCACGTTGACGCTGGGCTGGACCTTGAACCGCCGCGCGACGAGCTGGAGCCCGAGCGCCAGATGCGGGCGGCCGGTGTAGAAGATGCCGCCGCCGAGATCGCTCACGTGCTGCAGATTGGTCCCGCCCGTGGGCGCGTTCCAGGCGAAGACTCCCTGTAGGCCGATCGGAACGCTGGAGATGGTGTAGAAGTCGAAGTCGAGCGCCACGCCGAGCCCGAAGCTCTGACCGCTGAAGGTTCCCGCGTTCTGGTCCTGGGTGACGAATGCGTACGAGACGTTGGCCGTGATGCCGAACGGACGCCACGGCGCCCAGTTCATCGCCAGCGCCGGCTGGATGGAGTACGAGTTGTTCTTCCCGAAGACGCCTCCCTCGCCGACCACGCAGTTCCCCTGCTGGCAGCTCTTGATGATGCTGCTGATCCCGCTCCCGATGGTGAGCGCCAGGCCCGGGCCGATGGCCCCGTCGAGGAGCAAGCCCACCTTGATCGAATCGCCGATGGGCAGGCTGGCGGTGAATCCCAGGGTGGCACCGGTGGAGAGGGCCGTTCCAATCACCAGCGCCGACGAGCCGTTGATGCCGGAGTAGACCAGCTCCTCGATGCTGAACCGCACCGAGAAATGGTCGAGAAAGGAGTACTCGTAGCCGAGGATCGCCCCGACGCCGGCGTAATTGAAGGTCCCGCTGTACAGCTTGTCGCCAATCTGTGCGGACCCGGTCGTGGTCCCGTAGGCCGTCTCGAGGAACGTCCCAAAGCTCGTGGTGGTCAGCGCCCCGGCGACCCGGTTGGAGGGCAGGAAGACGTGACCGTTGAGCACCCGCCCCGAGGGTGCGTCGGTTTCTCGCGGCACCAGCGGTTCCCCCTCCGATGTCGGGGCGGCCGGTGCCGGCGTCACCGTGGTCGGAGTTGCCGAGGGAGGGGTCGTCGACGTGCTGGCCTGCGCGTCATCCGTGGCCGCGGTTCCCGCCGTCAGGAGCCCGAGTACGGCCACCAAGGGGATCAGGGGTTGCATGGGCCGTTTCTCCTGACCAGAGCTTCGAACCGTCTCGCTGAAGGTGCGTTCTCGCACATCGGCGCATCCTCTGGTGCACACCAAGGGCCCATGGCGACCGCCTCGTCCGAACCTGAGCCCGCCGTCGCCCGCATCGGAGACCACCACCAGGCGAGCCCCCGTCGGAGCCGTAGGGCTTAGGTCCTTTCCAGAGGTGGCACAAGCATCGTGCGGCGACCGCTACTCCTTGCCGAACCACTTTTCGTAGACCCGTTGGTAAGTCCCGTCTTCGTGAATGGCGACGAGGGCCCCGTTCACTCGTCTGCGAAGGGTGCTGTTCAGAGGCACAACGAACATCAGGTCTTCTTTTCTGAATTCGGGGCCCACCATTCTTACCCTGCCGGCTCCGTCATGCGCCGCGAAGTATTGGAGAGTCGGTGCAACCGAGACCACGGCCTCCGCCTTCCCGGAGAGCAGAGCAGAGAACATCTCGTCTGCGCGCGCGTACTCCTGCACCTGCGCGCCGATGCTGCGAAGGTACGTTGCCGACGGCGAGCCGGCGGGCGTCGCCACGGACTTCCCGGGCAAGTCATCTGGGCCATTGATGGCCCCCCGGATTTGTTCCACCGTCAGCGTGGCCGTCATCTGGGCGGTGAAGAATGCGACGAACACGACTCCCACGAAAAGCCAGAGGTTGGCGAACAGCTGGGCGATTCGCTGTTTCGGCATCAGCATCGCCTGACCTAGGAGCCCCTCGGCCGCCCACGACATCGCGTAGAAGATGCCTGGAAAGTACTTCTCAGTCGGGCTGACTCCGTCAGTGTTCCGCCGGTCGAGGAGCCAAATGACGTTAGCGGGAACGAGGAGGAGCAATGCCGCGGCGACGAGCCAGTAGAGCATCGAGCGTGAGAACAGCAGTCTTAGGAACGCGACGAGGGGGCTCTTCTGCGCCCCGACGAGGGGGCTCTCCTGCGCCCCTTGGCCTGTGCTCACCATCACTTGGAGTCCTGAGTTCAGAGTCGAATAAGTGAAGTCGAAGTCACGGTCGCGCTCGGTCGTGTAGTACAGGCCGACGATGGCGATGTCGGACTCGCCCCTTTGCAAAGCGCCCAAGAGAGTCGTTACGTCCGGAACCACTCGATAGCTCGTCCGTGCTCCCAGCTTCGCTGCCACCTCGTTCCAGAGTTCGACGCTGAATCCGGTGAGATGCCCCTGGTCCTCAATCACGAGAGGTGGAATGACGGCTGCGACGGTGCGAATTTCCCGTCTGTCCTGCTCCGCCATCGCCGGCGAAGCGAGCGCCAACAGTAGGAGCATCCACCTGTGTCCGAGGACGACGGATGCTTCGAATGATTGCATGGTTGGCCTTGAGTGACGTCCGGGCGTATCAGGCTAGTGGCTTGCGGCGGGCACGCACCACAGCTATCTCCGCTCAGCCATCGCAGCCGACCCGTTCCACCCACTGCCCGCCCCGATCGTTCGGACTACTTCTTCAGGCCGGTAGCCTTCAATGCGTCCTTGCAGGCCTTGCTGACGTCCCCAGCGATGACAGCGAGCTTAGGCGCCTTGCCGAGTCTCCGATACCGGATCTCCCGGGGGCATGGCGGCTGGGTCGCCCTCGCCGCCACCGTCTCCCGGGTGCCCTTCACCCGCCGAGCGCCATGATGACTGCGACGAGCCCTGCGCCGAGCGCAGCAAAGGTAAGCCCGTAGCGCCAGGCCCGTCCTCCGGTGTAGCTGCCGAGCAGGTGCCCATAGCCATACAGGACCGCCAGAGCGAGGGCGTTCGATACGCGCATCGCGACCGGCAGGTCCTGGAAGAAGATGAACGGGAGGACGACCGGGAAGGTCGCCAGGACGACGATCAGCGAAGACGCCGAGCGCACCGACGAGCTCGCGCGCACCCAGTGGGGAACGGGGAACCGAGACCGTGGCGAGGTCCTTCCGGAACGCGTCGACGGTCTCCGGCCCGATCCTGCCCGCGACGGGGCCCGGTAGGGCATCGGTGACGATGCGCCGGGCCTCGCCCGGATCCGACGTTTCGCGCAAACGCTGCACCAGCCGGATGCTCCGGCCATTCAGCGATTGCCGCGCTGACCACGTACATCACGGCGTCGGTGAAGCCCCAGGCGACGTTACAGCCGAAGGCCACGTGCAGCGTGGCCCTGGTCTCCTGAGCGCCCGCGGAGGTCACGCTCAACGCCCCCACGATGCTCACCGCCATGAGCACTCCGAAGATGACCTCGGATGCACGCTCAACCGGGTCCAGGACGCGAGCATGGGGGGGCCTATCGGTCGCCATCAGCCGCACGATTGCACTTACCAAGCCGACGATGCTCAAAGCTCGTCGGCCTGGCGGCGCGAAAAACCTGCGCGCCGTGAGACCAACGTCCCATTGCTGCGGTCGCAGGTGCGGTCTTCCACTGGGCAACGCCCCTCGTCTGAACCGGTGGCCTTGGGAAGGGTGGTGGCCGCGTCCTTGCAGCGCCGCCGGAGAAGGAGAAGAAGGGACGGCGATGAACTCCAACACGGCACCCAACGTGCGCGGGGTGGGCACTCCCGGCAAACGCACCGTCTACAGCCTCTGCGGAATGTGCGCCGTGCGCTGCCCGATCGAGGTGACCGTCGAGGACGGGAAGGTGGCCTGGCTGCAAGGCAACCGGAACGACGCCGCGCTCGGCGCCAGTCTCTGCGCCAAGGGGTCGGCCGGGGTGCCGTTCGAGTACGACGACGAGCGGCCGCAGACCCCTCTGATCCGAGCGGGCGCGCGGGGCGCCGGCCAGTGGCGGCGCGCGTCCTGGGACGAAGCGCTCGACCACGTGGCCGACAAGCTGCGCGAGACGGTGGAGGCCTTCGGGCCGCGGGGCATCGCGCTGTCCGACCGCGGGGGCCCATTCATTGATCTGACGCGCACCTTCTTGGCCGCGCTCGGCTCGCCGAACTACTTCAACCACGACGCCACCTGCGGCGGCAATGTCCATAACGCCTCGCGGACCGTCTTCGGCTTCAGCCATCTGGCCCTGGTGCCCGACCTGAAGAACACCAAGCACCTCGTGCTGTACGGCCGCAACATCATCGAATCGCTGATGGTCAAGGAGGCCAAGGCCTTCATGGACGCGGTCTCCAACGGCATGCGCGTCACCTACGTCGATCCGCGCGCCAGCCGCACGGCCTGCAAGGCCACCCGCTACTGGCGGGTGCGCCCGAACAGCGACTACGCGCTGAATCTGGCCATCATTCACGAGGTGCTGAAGCGGCAGGCGTACGACGCAGACTTCGTCGCCCGCTTCGTCACCGGGATGGACCTCCTGCGCGAGACGGTCGCGGGCACCACGCCGGAGTGGCAGGAGCCCCACACCGGCGTCCCCGCCGATCAGTTGCGCGCCTTCGTCGAGGAGATCGCTGGCCAGCGTCCGCGGGTGATCTTCCATCCGGGCTGGATGACCGCGCGGCACAAGCAATCGTTCCACGTCAGCCGCAGCGCGCTGATCCTGAACGCGCTGATGGGCAACATCGAGCTACCGGGGGGCCTGCTGCTGGCCAAGCCGCCCGAGGCCTTCGGCCGGAAGAGCCTGAAGCCGCTCGCCGCGCGCGTGCCCAAGGTGACCGAGCCGCGCGTGGATGGCGCCGGGACGACACGGCCGTCGTGGGACCCGAGCATCGGAATGGTGCACGAGCTGTTTGCCGCCATGGAGACGGGGCAGCCCTACGGCGTTGGCGCCTACATCGCCTACCGCCATGATCCGCTGACCAGCCTGCCGGACGCAGAGGCGCAGAAGCGGGCTCTGGACAAGCTCAAGCTGCTGGTCTCGATCGACGTGCGCTATTCCGAGACCGGCTGGTACTCGGACGTCATCCTGCCCGAGTCGACCTACCTCGAGCGGGCCAACATCCTGGCTGGACTCCCCGGCCCGGTCCCGGTGTTCATCATGCGCGATCAGGCGATCGCCCCGCGCTTCGACAGCCGTCCGGCCTGGTGGATCTTCCGCGAGATCCTGCGGCGAATGGGCGTGAAGGAAGCACTCGACTTCGAGTCCATCGAAGAGCTGTGGAACTACCAGCTCGAGGGAACCGGCGTCACCATCGCTGAGATGCGCGAGGCGGGCCTCGTGACCCTGGCCGCCGAGCCCAAGCTCACCCCACGCGACGCGCTGAAGTTCCCGACACCGTCGGGCAAGATCGAGATCGACAGCGCGATGCTCAAGCAGGCAGGGCTCTCCAGCCTGCCGCCCTACGAGCCCAAAGTGGCGCCCAGCGACGATCGCTTCACTCTGCTCTTCGGCCGGCCGGCCACGCTGGCGCACGGCCAGTCCCTGAACAACCCGTTGCTGCGCGAGATCGCGCCGAAGCAGGAGCTGTGGATTCACCCCGACCGGGCGCAACCGCTCGCCATCCGCGACGGCGACGAGGTCGAGGTCGACGGCGGCGGAGCATACGTCGGGCGCCTGAAGGCGAAGGTCACGCCCTGGATCCACCCCGAGGCGGTCTTCATGCTCCACGGCTACGGCGCCACGGTGCCCGTCGCCACCCGCGCGTTCGGCGTCGGTGTCGCCGACCAGCGCCTGCAGCACGGCAAGCTCCACGAGTTCGATCCGGCCGGCGGGGGCTGTGCCCTCACCGAGACGGTGGTCCGGGTCAGGCCCGCCACGCCGAAGGGAGCTTCGCGATGAGCGCTTACGTGCTGCATCACGACGAGCCCAACTGCATCGGCTGCCAGGCCTGTGAGGTGCACTGCAAGACCAACAAGAACCTCGGTCCGGGCCCGGCCCCGTGCAAGATCATCTCCGCCGGTCCGGTCGACGTCTGCGGGCAGCCGCGAATGCGCCACGTGTTCATGCCCTGCTTCCATTGCGAGGACCCCTGGTGCGTCAAGGCCTGCCCGACCGGCGCGATGAAGCAGCGCGAGAAGGACGGCATCGTCTTCGTCCAGTCCACGCTCTGCGTCGGCTGCAAGAGCTGCATCTCGGCCTGCCCTTGGGGCGTGCCGCAGTGGGACCCGGCCACCAACAAGGTGGTCAAGTGCGATTACTGCATGGATCGCGTCGATGCTGGGCTGCAGCCGGCCTGCGTCACCAAGTGCGTGACCGGCTGTCTCTCGTTCGGGCGTGCCAACGAAATGCCCGACCCGCGCCGGGAGCGCTATGCACGTCTGCTCATGGCCGAGCCGCTCGATGGCGCCGCCAGTGGCAAGTGAGGAGAAGTGCCGATGAGCGACCTCCAGCCACTGCCCGCCTGGCTCGAAGCCGATGCGGCTGCGCTCGCGGGTGCCACTCCCCCGGCAGCCACGCTCGCCGGCGCCCTCCCCGGCCTCACCAGGGCACAGTCACTGACCCCGCTGCAGCGCCTGCAGCACCTGCAGCGGGCGGGGCTCGCCGAGTGCGCGCCGGGGGGGCAGCCCGTTCATCTGGCCTGGCGCCAGTTCCTGCGCGGTCACGGCCCGTCGGTGCTGGCGATCGACGCCACCAGCTTCGATGAGCGCGCCCGCGGGGCCGCCACGGTTCTCGGCGGCGCTCCTTGGCTGTTGGCCGAGGGGCTGATGATTGCTGCCGGCCTCCGCGACAGCGACACCGTCGAGCTGCGCCTGCCCGCCGAGCTGACCGGTCGCGAGGCCCCCTTCCTGAACGCGGTGGATGCCATCCGAGCACTGGCGCAGGTCTCGGGACCGCGCAAGCGCATCGCGGTGCTGCGCGACTGCAAGCCGAGCAGCTGGGGCGAGGGCCCACCAGGGGACGGGGCGCGACTGGTGCACACGCCCGAGACCTGGTGCCGGATCGCCCTGCTGTTCGCGGACGCATCGGGACCCGATGCGTCGCTGCTCACCCTGCGCCGCGGCATGAAGCAGCGTGGCCTGGTCGAGCTGATTCGACCGGGCAACCTGCGCCGGCAGATCGACGACTGGGGCGGCGGGATCGAGGTCCAGGGCCAGGACCCGCTCGTGGTGTTCGACGACGGTCTCGGCGGCTTCCTTCCGCTGTCGAAGGCGGACCTGTCGTGCGAACCGCTGGCGCTCGCCGAAGCGGGAGTCGTCCCGGTGCCATCGACCCTGATGGTGATGGCGCCGGGGGTGTGCCTGGTCAAGCAGACCGGGCGCGCGCTGTATCGTCACTGGCAGGGTGCCGAGGGCGAGGAGGCCCCCGTGCGCGGGCTGCTGGCGCGCGCCGCCCGCCTGGTCGCGGAGATCTCGCTCGGGCGGGGGGACGACCTCCATCTCGCGTCACTCGACGAGCTGGCCCTCGATCTCGCCGCCCAGGGCCTCGCCGCGGCATGGCCCCTGGGCAGCTCGTTGCGCTATTTCCGTGAGCAGTGGCAGCAGCATGCACGCCGGGAGTCGTGTCCAGAGGGGCTGTGCCTGGAGCGCAACGCCGCGCCCTGCCACCGCACCTGTCCGGCCAATATCGACATCCCGAGCTTCATGGCCCATCTCGGCCGTGGCGACCATCGCGCGACGATCGAGACCATCCGGCGCGACAACCCACTGCCGCTGGTCTGCGGCCTGGTCTGTCCGGCGCCATGCGAATCGGCCTGCGTGCGAGCCAGCAGCGATGGCGCGGTGTTCATCCGGCCGTTGAAGGCCAAGGCCGCCGAACATTGCCTGGCCAATGGGGGCTATCCGAAACCCGAGATCGCGGCCGCCACCGGCAAGCGGATCGGCATCATCGGCTCCGGTCCCTCCGGCCTCACCGCGGCCTACTACCTCCGCACCTACGGCCACCAGGTCGAGATCTTCGAGGCGCAGGAAAAGGCCGGAGGCATGCTGCGCTATGGCATCCCTGCGTATCGCCTTCCGCCGGAACTGCTCGAGCAGGAGCTCGACCAGATCCGGGTCCTGGGCATTCCGATCCACACCAGCGCCAAGGTCGGCAGCCTGGAGGCATTCCGAAAGAACTATGACGCCGTCTTCCTCGGACTGGGCACCCAGATGGCCCGCCTGCTCCCCATCGAAGGCGTGCATCAGCCGTTCGTGCTGGGCGGCATCGACTTCCTGCGTTCGGTGCGCAGCGGCGAAGCGATGCCTGTCGGGCCGCGCGTCGTGGTCATCGGGGGCGGCAACGTGGCGATCGACGTGGCGCTCACTGCGTTGCGCCAGGGCGGAAAGCAGGTCGACCTGGTGTGTCTAGAGAAGCGGCGCGACATGCCGGCCAGCCCGCACGAGATCGAGGAGGCTGTCGCCGAAGGCGTGCAGGTGCGGGCGGGATGGGGTCCGCTGCGCATCGAGGAGGAGGGCGAGGTCGTCTTCCAGTTCTGCGAGAGCGTGAAGGACGCCACCGGCAAGTTCAATCCCCAGTTCGACACCGCTCGCCTCCTGACGCTCGAGGCCGATCATGTGCTCCTGGCCGCGGGCCAGGGCACCGACCTGGCGATCCTGGAAGGTAGCGAGGTCGAGAACACACGGGGCTTCATCGTCGCGGATCCGAAGACGCTGATGACCAAGGTGCCGGGAGTCTTCGCCGGCGGCGACGCGCAGCAGGGTCCACGCACGGCGGTCGAGGCGATCCGAGCCGGCAAGATCGCCGCCTCCGCCATCGACGCGTGGCTGCGCGGCGCGCCGATGGACAAGACGACCGGCAAGCCGGTCCGCCGCGCCGAACTCGTCCCGCTGGTGGTCGAGGCACGGGATCGCAGCCATCGCCGGCGGGCGATGATGCCCGAGAAGAGCGTGGAAGAGGTGCTCGGCGAAGGCAACTTCGTGCGCATCGAGCAGGGCTTGACCGACACCATGGCGCAGGAGGAGGTGCGCCGCTGCTTGCGCTGTGACGTGTGCATCGGCTGCGGCCTGTGCATGGCCGCGTGCAGCGAGATGGGCATCGAGGCGCTGCGCATGGGCGACACGACTGCGGGCCGGCTCGCCTACTTCGACTTCACCCGGCCGGCGGAGCGCTGCATCGGCTGCGGTGCCTGCAGCCAGGTTTGCCCGACGGGCGCGATCCGCGTCGAGGACCGGGACGGAGTGCGGCGCACGATCATCACCGGCACGGTCGTGAAGGAGCAGCCCTTGCTCGCCTGCAGCGAATGCGGCGGCCCGACACAGACCGCCGCCCACCGTGACTACGTCCGCCGGCGCCTGCCGGATCACATGGCGGCGCTGCTGGACCGCGAGCTGTGTCAGTCGTGCGCACGCGGGCGCGCCGATCGCCCCAGGTCGGGGCTGCGAGTCTGAACCGATGTGAAGCACTCTGGGTGCCTCGAATGAGCGTCATCCCGTCGATCCTCGTCGCCATTTCCCTCTGCGCCGAGTCCACCGCGGCCGCTGGAGGCGAGACGGGGCAGCTCACGCCCACACCGGCCGAGCAGAAGCTGACGCGCGAGCTGGGCGGCCACACGTTCCTGCCCTCCCACGTCATCGACAGCCCGTTCTCGGAGACGTTCGTCTGGTTGTCCATCGGGCTCGGTGCCGGAGAGGCGCTGGGCAGCACCCTCCAGCTGAACCCACCGGCCATCCTCCCCGAGAGCCGGTGGTACGGCTTCACCGGCCTCGGCCTCCTGGCGTCCGGCGGCGTTCGGATCCTCGAGTACCTCTCGCTACGCGCGGCCGTCGGCACCGAGGCCTACATCGGGAACGGGACGGACGCCGCGCTCACGGTCGGGAGCAGCGCGCGCATCACCGCAGGGTTGGGCGCAAAGGGCAGCTTGCCCGTGGGCGAGACGCTCCGGTTCGCTGCGACCTTCGACGCGACCTACGGTCCGGTCTACTCGGTTCTCATCGCCGAGGGACTGCTCGACGCCATCAACAGCGGGCGGATCAGCGCCTCGGAGTTCGTCCAGAACTACAGCACCTTCACCTGGACTGGTGGGCTCGTCGGATCGTGGGCTCCGTGGCCCTTCCTGGGCTTCACGCTCAATGGCAGATTCCTGTTACCCACCAAGAACGGAAAGGCCTCCTATGCCCAGAACGGCATCTTCGCGGCCGCGATGGCGGACTTCGACGCGCGGCCGATCTGGTCGTGGCTTCCCATGGGCCTGAGCGCCGCCTACTCGGTCATCGCGCCCACCAGCGGGAACGGAGTCTCCGCGCTGCAGACGTTCGGGTTCGGGCTCTACTACACCGGGCGTCGCGACCTCGGACTCGGCCTTCAGTTCGAGTGGAGAACGGGCACGCTGGCGAGCGGGCAGAGCAGCCGGGCCGCTCTCGGCTTTCTGGACCTGAAGTACTACTGGAACTGACTCCGACCGGAGGACCCGCGATGAACGCCGAGCAATCCCGTCTCGAGGAGGCCCGCACCCACAAGGCGCCCTGGAAGCTGCTGGGGACCGTACCTGAGCGAGCGTCAGTGGGGGACGGTGCGCGAGGACTACAGCAAGACCGGCGAGGCCTGGAACGACTTCACCCACGACCAGGCGAGGTCGAGGGCCTACCGCTGGGGCGAGGACGGGCTGGCCGGCATCTGCGATGAGAGGCAGCGGCTGTGCTTCGCGCTGTCCATGTGGAACGGCCAGGACCCGATCGTGAAGGAGCGCCTGTTCGGACTGACCAACTCCGAGGGCAACCATGGCGAGGACGTCAAGGAGTACTACTTCTACCTCGACTCCACGCCGACGCATTCGTACATGCGCTACCTCTACAAGTACCCGCAGGCCGCCTATCCGTACGACGACCTGGTCCGCACCAATCGCACGCGGGGTGTGAAAGCGCCGGAGTACGAGCTGCTCGACACCGGCGTGTTCGACCAGGACCGCTACTTCGACGTGTTCGTCGAGTACGCCAAGGGCTCCCCCGAGGATCTCCTGATCCGCTGCACGGTCCACAACCGCGGGCCGGACCCAGCAACTCTTCACCTCCTTCCGAGACTGTGGTTCCGCAACGAGTGGTCGTGGCACGCGGATGCGAAGCGGGCCTCGCTGGGGCAGGTCGACGCGCGCCCAGGCCTGTGCGTCGTCCGGGCCGTCCACCCGTGGCTGGGCACGCGCTACCTCTACTGCGAGGAGGACGTCCCGCTGCTCTTCACCGAGAACGAGACGAACACGCAGCGACTCTTCGGCGTCGCGAACCACTCCGCCTACGTGAAGGACGGGATCAACGACTACATCGTCCATGGCCGGGACGCCGCGGTGAACCCGGAGAAGACCGGTACCATCGTCGCGGCCCACCACCGCCTGACCATCGGCCCTGGCGAGTCCCGGGTGGTGCGTCTACGGCTGTCGGATGTGGAGCCAACGACTCCGGCAGGCAAGAAGCCGCAGGACAATTTCGGCGCGGCATTCGAGCGGGTATTCGACACCCGTCGGCAGGAGGCGGACGCCTTCTACGGGGCGATCATCCCGGCCGCGCTCGGCGCCGACGGCGCGAACGTGATGCGGCAGGCCCTGGCCGGGATGCTGTGGTCCAAGCAGCACTACCGCTACGACGTGCACCAGTGGCTCAAGGAGCACGGCTCGGACCCGTTCAATCCGTCCCGCGAGGCTGCGCCGCGCAATGACCGCTGGCACCACATGTACAACGCCGACGTGATCTCCATGCCGGACAAGTGGGAGTACCCCTGGTACGCCGCCTGGGACCTCGGCTTCCACATGCTGGCACTGACGCTGGTGGACCCTGAATTCAGCAAGCAGCAGCTCAAGCTCCTTCTGCAAGAGCACTACATGCACCCGAACGGCCAGCTGCCCGCCTACGAGTGGAACTTCAGCGACGTGAATCCTCCGGTGCACGCCTTCGCGACGATCTTCAGCTACCGCCTCGAGAAGATGCAGACCGGAGTCGGCGACACCGAGTGGCTGAAGAATTGCTTCCACAAGCTGCTCCTCAATTTCACCTGGTGGGTCAATCGCGTGGACCACACCGGACGCAACGTCTTTGAGGGCGGCTTCCTGGGCCTCGACAACATCAGTGCGTTCGATCGCAGCGCGCCGCTGCCCACCGGAGGACGGCTCGAGCAGTCCGACGGCACCGCCTGGATGACGCTGTTCAGCCAGAACATGGTCGAAATCTCGGCGGAGCTCGCGATGACCGATCCGATTTACGCGGAGATGACGCTCAAGTTCTTCGAGCATTCCATGTGGATCGCCTCGGCGATGGACAACCTGGGCGACGGCACCGGGATGTGGGATGAGGAGGACGGGTTCTTCTACGACGTACTGAGGCTGCCCGACGGTCGGGCGCAGCGGCTCAAGGTCCGGTCGATGGTGGGGCTGCTACCTCTGTGCGCGGCCACCACGCTGGAAGCAGAGACGTGCGAGCGGTTTCCCGAGATCCAGGAGCGATTCAAGTGGTTCATGGCCGAGCGCCCCGAGCTGGCCGCCTCGATCCATGATCCCAGGCAGCGCGGAGTCGCCGGCCGGCGCCTCTCGTCGATCCTGAACGAGAAGAGGCTACGCCGCGTGCTGGCGAAGATGCTCGACGAGAACGAGTTCCTGAGTCCGCACGGGTTGCGCTCCATCTCCCGTTATCACGCCGAGCACCCCTACGTGATCTCCGCCGGAGGCCAGGTCAACCAGGTCGCCTACCTGCCCGCCGAATCCGACAGCGGGGTGTTCGGGGGAAACTCGAACTGGCGCGGCCCCGTCTGGATGCCGGTCAACGTCCTCGTCCTCCGGGCGCTGCTGCGGTACCACGAGTACTACGGCGACAACTTCAGGATCGAATGCCCGACCGGATCGGGTCGATCGATGAACCTGCGGCAGGTCGCCGAGGAGCTCGCTCGCCGTTTGACGTCCATCTTCCTGAGAGCCGAGGATGGGCGGCGGCCGGTCTACGGAGGAACGAGGAAGTTCCAGGAAGATCCGCACTGGCGCGACTACCTATCCTTCCACGAGTACTTCCATGGCGATAACGGTGCGGGCCTGGGCGCAAGTCACCAGACCGGCTGGACGGGAGTCATTGCCAGGATCATGCATCTGTTCGCGACGCCGGAAGCCGCAGCGGAGGCCGGCAGCAAGACCATTGCTCCCACCCACGAGTCGAGCGGACCGGTCGGGCGCCGGAGGTGACACAACGGGAAAGCTGGTAGGCCCGGGCGTCGTCGGCCGGTGAAGACGGCTGGCCTCTGGAACACAGCGCAGGCGAGACGACGATGAAACACGGCGTGAAGGCGATCGGGCTGGGGCTGGCGGTGCTCATCGCTCCGTTGCCGTCCGGCGCTCAGGGCCGCGTGGTCGCGCCCGGCGCCAGACTGGAGAAGCTCGCCGGCGGCTTCGCGTTCACCGAGGGGCCCACCTGCGACGGGGAGGGCAACCTCTTCTTCACCGATCAGCCGAACGATCGAATCCTGAAGTGGAGCGTGGAGGGCAAGCTGGTCACCTTCCTGCAGCCAGCCGGCCGCGCCAACGGGATGTACTTCGGCCCCGGCGGAAACCTGATCGCCTGCGCCGACGAGAAGACCGCTCTGTGGTCCATTGCGCCGAGCGGCACGGTCACCGTGATTGTCGACAAGTACGAGGGCAAGCACCTGAACGGCCCGAACGACGTCTGGGTACGGCCGGACGGCGCGCTCTACTTCACCGATCCGTTCTACCCGCGGAGCTGGTGGACGTACGACGCGATGCCGCAGGATGGAGAGCACGTCTATTTCCTCTCCGCCGATCGCCGACACCTCGTGCGTGTGACCCATGACCTCGAGAAGCCCAACGGGATCATCGGAACGCCCGACGGGAAGACGCTCTACGTGGCGGACATCGGCGCGGGAAAGACGTACCGGTACGAGATCGCGCCCGGCGGCGAGCTCACTCGCAAGACGCTGATCGCCAGGCACGGTTCCGACGGGATGACACTCGACGGCGAGGGCAATCTCTACCTGACGGGCGATGGGGTCACGGTGTTCGACAAGGCAGGCCGGCAGATCGAGCAGATCCAGGTCCCCGGCGAGCGCTGGACGGCGAACGTCAGCTTCTGCGGCAAGGACCGGCAAGCACTCTTCATCACCGCGAGCACCGGCCTGTACCGGGTCAGGATGCGGGTGAAGGGTGCCAACCCGGCAAA
Organism: uncultured delta proteobacterium; assembly: GCA_963776345.1. GTDB lineage: Bacteria > Myxococcota > Myxococcia > Myxococcales > Myxococcaceae > RPRB01. Next base: position 300,743 of record CAVZMH010000016.1, read on the forward strand.
GTGATCACGAGGAGAGACGCACATGAAGGCCATCACCGTAGAGCCGAAGGTCCCAGGGACGGCGCGCCTGGCGGATATCCCCGAGCCCGAAGCGACCAGCGGGTCGATCCTGGTGGAAGCCATCGCCGTTGGGGTCTGCGGGACCGACATCGAGATCGTGGAGGGGAAATATGGATGGTCCCCGCCGGGCAAGACGCGTCTGGTGCTGGGCCATGAATCCCTCGGCCGCGTGGTGGACCCGGGCCCGGGCGGCTCGCTCCAGAAGGGGGATCTCGTGGTCGGCATCGTCCGGCGTCCCGATCCCGTCCCCTGCCCCAACTGCGCCGTCGGTGAGTGGGACATGTGCCGGAACGGCCAGTACACCGAGCGCGGCATCAAGCAGGTCGACGGCTACATGTCGGAGCGCTGGCGGATCGAGCCCGAGTACGCCGTGAAGATCGACCGCTCGCTCGGCTTGCTGGGCGTGCTGCTCGAGCCCACGACCGTCGTCACCAAGGCGTGGGAGCAGGTCGTCGCGGTCGGGCAGCGGGCCTTCTGGGAGCCAAAGACCGTCCTGGTGACCGGGGCTGGCCCGATCGGTCTTCTTGCCGCCCTCATCGGGAAGCAGCGCGGGCTCGAGGTCCACGTCCTCGACCGGGTCGACTCGGGACCCAAGCCGGAGCTGGTTCGTGCGCTGGGGGCGACCTATCACACCGGTACCGTCGGGGGCGTGGGTTTCCAGCCCGACGTGATCATCGAATGCACCGGTGTCGGGCAGGTCATCAGGGACGCCTTCTCCGGTATCGGGCCGGGCGGTGTCGTGTGCCTCACGGGGGTCGGGGCAGGCGGGTCCACGGTTGGTCCATCCGTGGCTGACCTCGCTGCAGCGGCAGTGCTCCGGAACAACGTGGTCGTCGGCAGCGTCAATGCGAACAAGCGGCACTGGTACAAGGCCGGCGAGGCGCTGGCCCGCGCGGACCGGTCCTGGCTCAAGCGCCTGTTGACGCGGAGCGAGCGGCCGGAGGATTTTGCCCAGGCCCTGCAGCGACGGGAGGACGACATCAAGGTCATCGTCCAGTTCGCGGAGGCCTGATGAAGGACCGGAGCGCCCGGATGTTTCCCTGGCAGGTGCTCGCCTCCGAGCTGGCCGGCACGGCAGTGCTGGTCCTGGTCGGACTGTCGCTGGTCATCCTGATGTTCGGAGACGGCAGCCCCATCATCCGGGTCGTTCCGAGCGAGGCGGTGCGACGTCTCATCACCGGGTTCCTCTTCGGCAGCACGGGCGCGCTGATTGCGCTCTCCCCTGTCGGGAAAGGAAAGTGGAGCCCATCTCAACCCGGTCGTCACCCTGGGCTTCTGGCTGGCGGGCAAACTCGATGCGCGGACCGCCGTGGGCTACGTCCTGGCTCAGCTTGCCGGTGCCTGCGTGGGCGCCCTGCCCCTCCTCGCCTGGGGCGCGATGGGTCGGAGCGTGGCGTTCGGCGCCACGCTGCCGGGCAAGGACCTCCCGATCGGGGTCGTCCTGCTGGGCGAGGTGTGGACGACCTTCGCCTTGCTCGCAGGCCTCTGCGTCTTTCTTGGATTCCGAACACTTCGCCCATTCACTCCAGCGCTGTTTCCCTTCCTCTATTCCTTCATGGTGTGGGCGGAGGCACCCATTTCTGGAACCAGCACGAACCCCGCGCGAAGTCTCGGTCCTGCGCTCATCTCCGGGGAATGGCAGGGGTGGTGGATCTACTGGGTCGGCCCGCTGATCGGCACCCTGGTGGCAATCGCCACCTTCAGCTTTCTCGCAAGACGGATCTCGGTCGCGAAGCTCTACTACTTCGATAGCGACCCTCATCGCGTGTTCTTCAAGGCCGCTGGAGGGCCTTGAGCCGGGGGCACGAGGTCACAGCGACATCGATCCAAGGCACTCACGGCGCGGTCGCGTCAGCCGCGTCGACGGACAGCCAAACGCGCAGCCGGGGTTCCAGCCAGCCAAGCGTCGAGAGGAACAGCGCGGCGACGGTCAGGTTGAATGTCAGGTGGGCCCAGGCGACAGCCATCGCGGGCTCGCCCGTTCGGAGCATCCAGCGCGTGAACGGCCCCAGGAAGGGTAAGAACAGCAACACGCCGGTCGCGTTGAACAAGAAGTTGGTGATCGCCGTCGCGCGCGCCACTGGGCGCATTCGAATGCTGGCGACGAGCGCGGTCGAGGTGGACCCCACGTTGGCGCCGAGCACGATCGGGATGGCAGATTCAGCCGGCAGGACACCCTGCTGCACCAGCAGAATCGCGAGGCCGGTCGTCACGCTGCTGGACTGGACCACGCCCGTGAACACGAGCCCCATCAGCAGGGCGATGAGCGGCGTGGTCGCCATGGCCAGCCCCCCCTGGAACCATGGTTGTGCCTGCAGGGGTTTGAGCTCCGCCGAGACGAGATCGAGCGCGAAGAAGACCAGTCCGAAATAGAAGACGGCCTTGCCGATGGCGCTTGCGCGAACGGGGAGCGCCGACAGCAGCGCGCCCAGGACGATGAAGAACGGACCAATGCCCGTCAGCTTGAATGAGACGAGCCACGCCGTCGCGGTGGTGCCGACGTTCGCGCCAAGGACGATGCCAAGGCTGCCGCGGAAGCTGATGACCCCTGCATCCACCAGCGACACCGCGAGCGCCGTGATCGCGCTGCTCGACTGCACGATGGCTGTCGCGACCGCGCCGATCAGGAAGCCGCGCCAACGGCTCTCGGTCACTCTGGGCAGCCACGACTTCAGCGCCGCACCGCCGACCGCCTGCACTTCGCGGCTGAAGCCCTGCAGGGCCTGCAGGAACAGGATGATGGCCGCGGCCGCAGCGATAATCCCCTGAAGCGGTGTCATGCGGTGGGTCCCGTGGCGCGTCAGCCTACGACTCGCCCGCGCCCGTCTCCAAGGGAGAACGTGCCGGATTCCGTGGGCGGGTGAGCCGCTACGCAGCCCCGGTCGGCGGCTGGCATTCGGCAACCTCCGTTCACTCCTGAGGCAGTCCAGGGCGGCTGGAGAGCTCGGCCGGAGCGGAAGGCTCCTCCGACTCCCCGATGACGGACTTTGTTCCGCCCGGTGCCGGGCGAGACAAGTGACGACTTGTCCTCGACAGGACGAGACGTGCAGGCGACGATTGGGGAACGCGTTTCTCGCTGTTGGTGGGTGAGCCTTCTGCGAGGGGTGACCGCGGTGCTCTTCGGCGTCTGGGTGCTCGCCGACGAATTGGAAAGGGACCGGGGGCGAACGCCGGCGACGTTGCCTCCGATCTCCGGCATCCTGGTCCTGGTTGCCGTCGCGACCGCGGGCCTTTCGCGGCCGGCCTTCGCCTTCGACAGCAAGGGGCACAACGTCATCGAGGCCCTGGCCTACAGGACGCTGGTCGAGGGACACGGGGGACAGCCTGCCCGTCCCGAGGTGCTTCGCGACCTGATCAACGACGGCGCCCTCGATGCCCCTTGGTGCTTCGGACGCGGGGACTCGCCCCCGGGCGAGTGCCTGACAGCGCCTGCCGAGAACCCTCTCCTCTCCTGGCCCCAGCCGGAGACCGACCGGCCGGATGCCTTCTTCCGGCGCCAGTTCAGCGATGCGGGACAGTGCTTCCATTACATGGGGACGCTCACCGACAGCCTCACGGATCCGATCCCGGGAACCTCCGTCCCCCGCGCCCTGGCCACGAGCGCCATCGTGCGCTGCAACGACCTCCTCGACCGTCTCCTGCGACAGGTCGTCGTCGACGGCGGGCCAGGCACGCGCCGGAGCGGCTTCGGGCTCTACGAGATGATGCACTCCGTCGAGGACTCCTTCTCCTTCTCTCACGCGGAGCGGACGCCCGATGGGATCGACTACCTCCGCGTCTGGAAGCCGATCGAGAAGATCGCCGGCCTCCCGACGGAGCGCGCGAGCAAGATTCCCGACGGCGTCTTCCACAAGTGGGACGACCACCGGGACAAGACCTACGTGGTCGAGGGAGGTGCCGAGGCCTGCGACCAGCGCACGGATCATCCGTACGACGTTCCGTACGGGTGCCTCTCCGTGGAGGGAGACCGCGCCCGCCAGGCGATCGCCGAGCTCCTGGTCCTCGTGCGCGACCTGCGCCTCGCTCAGCTCGCCGTGCCCCCCGGAACGGATAGCCGGCCCGAGTCTTCGCCCCAGTGGCGGGAGTACCGGGCGAAATGGTTCACCCCGGTCCATTCCTGCGAGGGAGCCGAATGCGCCGTCCGTCAGCCTCCCGAGACCGTCCCGGGAAAGTACGCCTTCCTGGGGATCGATACGGGCGTCCAGACACCGGGAATCTTCGAGGTGACCGCGCGGGGCTCGGTCTTGCGCTACGCCGAAGGGCTCAACCCCTTCGTCTACTCCGTGAGCGCCAGTCTCGGGTACCAGTACCGGAAGGACGGCGGGAGCGCCGGTGTCGTGGGCCTCGGCGTCGGACTCGTCCTGCCCCTGGGGCTCAGAGCCGCCCTCGGCCTCACGCCCGCGGAGCTGCGGACCGTCTTCGGGGGTTCCGGCGGTGGGTTCGAGCTGCTGACGCGACTGCTCCGGTTCGACTACGCGCTGGGTGACCGGTTCGTCCTCTCCGTCGAGGCGCCGCTGGTGGTGAACTGGGTGCAGCCCGCCGCGCACTGGTCATTCGCCGTCGGGTTCAGCTACGGGCTCTTCTCGCCGAGGGTCGTCGAGGGCGACACCCTCCTCCACCCCAGGACGTGACGGAGCGACAGGACCCGGAATGGGTGCCGCCACCGGCGGCCTACGGCCGGCTCCACGGTCGGAGAACCACGGTTGCGGTCATCGCGGGGATCTCGGTGACGAGCAGTCCTGCCAACGCCATCCCGGGACGGAGCTATGGCCTCGGGATGCTCGGCACCGAGCTGACCTGGGACCGCGACCGCTGGGGAGGGCGCCACGCCTTCACGCCGGTCGTCTCGCTCGGGGCTGGTCTCCGGAACACCTCAGGCGAGTCGACGTACCTCACCGCGACGCTCGGTCTCGGCGTTCGCTGGTACTTCCTCGGACCCCTCGGCCTCTCGGTCACGGCCATGCGCATCGAGTCCGGTCCGAAGGTCCGCGGGACGGACGAGACCGACGAATCCACCGGGGTCCACGGTCCTCCGGGGGGCGAGTACTACTTCCTCGCTGGCTCGCGCATCGGCCTCGCGCTCCAGATCGGCGTCCTCGACCTTCTCGTCGACAGCCCGACCATCGCCTGGACCTCGGACCCGTTCGGGACGCACGAGATTCTCAGCTTCACGATCGGCATCCGCCTCTGAAGGGCGCTGCTTCGCGGCGGGCATTCGGCAACCTCGTTCTTGCCTGAGCGTGGCGCCGCAGGGAAACTGCTTGCGCGGCCAGCCCTGCTGGGTGTGAGTTGCAGGCACGGTGGTGAACGACGCGCCTCAGAGCGGCCCGCTTCCTCGAGTCAGGAGGAGCGCCTCCCACGGGTCCACCGCCCCTCGAGGCCCACCTGGAAGACGAGCCGCATGACCGCAGGTCGCTCTTTCGCTGGCCGGATTCGAGGTGAGCCCATGGACGCGGACGTCGTTGCGGGGAAGCGAGCCAGGCGTTCCAGGAGGCTTCGCATGCTGAGCGTGCTGGTCGTCGTCTTCCACGTCCTCGGGCTCATCAGCTCCGCCCACGCGGTCATGACCAACCGCACCGCCCAGGGGGCGATCGCCTGGGGGGTGAGCCTCAACACCTTCCCTTACCTCGCGGTTCCGCTCTACTGGGTGTTCGGGCGCGGCCAGTTCGAGGGCTATCGGGAGTCCTGGAAGAGTCACCAGAAAGAAATCGATGCGCTCACAGCCCAGGTGAGCCAGGCACTCGAGCCCTTCAAGGTCCCGACGGTCGAGCGCTTGCCGCACTACCAGGCCCTGAAGAAGCTCGCCCACACGTCGCTCCTCCGAGGCAACGACGTCGAGCTCCTGGTGGACGGGAAGGCGACCTTCGACAGCATCCTCCCCGGTCTGGCGCGCGCCAGGCGATACGCGCTGGTGCAGTTCTACATCGTGCACGACGACGATCTGGGCCGGCGGCTCAAGGCCGCGATGATCGACTGCGTGAAGAGAGGCGTCGACGTCTTCTTCCTCTACGACGAGATCGGAAGCGCCAGCCTTCCGCGTGCCTACCTCGACGAGCTCGGGGCGGCAGGGGTGAAGCACTCGAAGTTCAACTCCACCCAGGGACAGCGCAACCGGTTCCAGCTCAACTTCAGGAACCACAGGAAGAGCGTGGTCATCGACGGCCTGGAGACCTGGCTCGGCGGCCACAACGTGGGTGACGAGTACCTGGGCCTCGACCCCAAGATCGGGCCCTGGCGCGACACCCATGTGCACATCACCGGGCCGGCGGCGCAGCTCGCTCAGCTCGTGTTCCTGGCCGACTGGTACTGGGCGACCCGCACCCTTCCCGATTGGAGCTGGGAGCCGCGGGCGGCGCCGAGCGGAGGCGACGTCCAGGCCATGGTGGTTCCGTTCTCGCCGGTGGACGATCTCGAGGCCGCCCAGCTCTTCTTCGTCCAGGCCCTGAACGCGGCCAAGAAGCGCATCTGGATCGCCAACCCGTACTTCATCCCGGATGCGGCCGTCATGGCGGCGCTTCGTCTAGCGGCGCTGCGGGGGGTCGACGTCCGGGTGATCACCCCGGCCAAGTCCGACGATCGGGTGCTGGAGCTGGCGACGCTCTGGTTCATGGAGCAACTCGACGGCGTCGGGATCAAGTTCTACCACCACGTGCCCGGGTTCATGCACCAGAAGGTCTTCCTGGTGGACGATGACCTCTCTACCGTCGGCAGCACCAACTTCGACAACCGGTCGTTCCGCCTGCAGTTCGAGGTGAACGCGCTCCTCCTGGACAAGCCTTTCGCGGCCCAGATGGAGACCATGCTCCTCCACGACCTGGAGAAGTCCGAGCCCTACGACCCGGCCTCGCTCCGCAAGGCGTCGTTCCCGAAGCGCCTTGCGGTCTCGGTGGCCCGGCTCACCGCGCCTCTTCTCTGAGCGCGCCTAAGCGCCAGGGAGCGAGGAAGGCTTCGCGTGGATACGCGAAGCTGCGCGTCGCCGGGTTTCGCTGCCGGCTAGGCCCAACGTCCAATGGCTCTTCCCGTCGCGCGGTGATTTCTACCACCTCAACGCAAGCCCCGAGACGAAGGGGCCCGATTCCGCTGTGGGCGTCCAACGAAAGGAAGAAACCATGCGCAGGACGTTGATGGGTTCACTGGTAGTGGGGGCGTTGCTGCTCGTTGGGGGACGGGCCCAGGCCCAGACCACCGATACGCTCGCCGATGACTTGAAGAAGGCCTGCAACAAAGAGCTCACCACGTTCTGCAAGGGCGTCCCGCCGGGACAGGGTCGCATCCTCGCCTGTCTCTACGCCTTCGAGGACAAGGTCTCGGACAAGTGCATGTACGGCCTCTACGACGCCTCGCTCCAGCTCGAGCAAGCGGTCGCAGCCATCAAGTTCGCGGCCTCCCAGTGCAAGAGCGATCTGGACAAGTACTGCGCCAACGTCCAGGTCGGTCAGGGGCGGGGACTGGCCTGCCTCAAGAAGAACGACAAGAACGTGAGCCAGCCCTGCAAGGACGCGCTGAAGCAGACCGGCCTGACGAAGTAGGAGAACGCGCTTCACCGGACGGCGAAGACAGGTGTAGGCCTCTCCCCACAAGGAGGAGAACGTGCAAGCGACGATTGGAAATCTCTTTTCTCGCTACTGGTGGATGGTCCTTCTACGCGGGGTGATTGCGGTGCTCTTCGGCATCATGCTGCTCGTGTCGCCGGGCATCTCGCTGGCCTCGCTCGTCTTCTTTTTCGGCGTCTTCGTGCTCGCCGACGGAATCGGAAACGTGGTGACGGCATTGGGGGGACGCAAGGAGGAGGACCACTGGTGGGTCCTGCTTCTCGCCGGGCTCACGGGAATCGGCGTGGGCATTCTGACCTTCATGAATCCTGGAATCACGGCCTTGGCGCTTCTCTTCTACATCGCCGTCTGGGCCATCGTGACCGGCGTTCTCCAGATCGTGACCGCCATCCGGCTCCGCAAGGAGCTCCACGGTGAGTTCTGGATGGTTCTGGGTGGCGTCGCCTCCGTGGCCTTCGGGATGGTGATCATGGCGCGACCGGCGGCGGGAGCCCTGGCGATCGTCACTTTGATCGGTGTCTATGCGATCGTAATTGGCGTCGCTCTGATCTTCCTCTCCTTCAGGGTGCATCGCTTCGTGAAGCACATCGAGAAGCCAGCGTGAGTCGAGGGGGCGCCTGAAGCTTCGTTGAGGCAGTGCCCCGGATGGCCCCGGACAACGGGGCCATCCACGAGTACCGCGGACCGCCCCTTCCCGGTGGGGCCGACTCCGGACGCGCGCGCAGTCCGCGGGTCGAGCGAATGACGCAGAACAGAGCAGTGAGGCATGAAGACCCAAGGTGAAATCAGGCAGAAAGTCCGTCACGGGCTCACCGAGTACGGATTGAACGTCATTTACCTGACCTTCGTCTTTGCGGCCTTCACTGTCCACCGGAGGCTCGTCCTCGCTGCGCACGACATCACCTACACCAACTACTGGGTGGCGCTGATCGAAGCGCTCATCCTCGGCAAGGTGATCATGATCGGCAGCGTGTTCCGTCTCGGCCGCGGGCTCGAGTCGAAACCGCTCATCTACCCGACTCTCTACAAGACCTTCGTCTTCACCCTCTTGTGTGCGGTCTTCACTGTCGTGCAGTACGAGCTGAAGGGCCTCTTGAACGGCGAGGGGCTCACCGGAGGGCTCGGCGAGCTCGCCGCGAAGGGGTCGTACGAGTTGCTCTCCAACAGTCTGGTGGTCTTCGCCGCGTTGACTCCATTCTTCGCGGTCAAGGAACTGGGAAGGATCCTGGGAGAGGCAAGAGTCCGCTCGCTCTTCTTCCGGAGTAGCACCGAGCCGTGAGCACACGAGCGTCGCCCATTCCTGCGCGGATCGGGCCGCGGCCACGAAAGGATGTCTCGACGGGCTTCGTTCCCGTTCGAGAAACGCTGCTCACTGCATGAACCATCCGTGGCTGACGATGAAGGATTGGCCAGTCATCGCGTTCGACGGGAACGCGGTGCAGAACAGCGTCGCCTCGGCTGGAGGTCGAAGCACGGCGGGATGGACGTGAGCGAGGCCAAGCGGCTGAAACCTCCGGGCACCGTCGCTCCGCTCCGCGCGGGCCGAAGCCACACGCCCCCGACCCAGGCCCGGGTTCGAAAACCCGGGTTGTTCTTCCTTGGATCTCGCCAGGAGTGGAGGTGATGGACGGACTGGAGCCAGATCGGTACGAGATCGGAACCGGGCGCATCGAGGCGTTTAGCGACGGTGTATACGCCATCGCCATCACGCTGCTGGTGCTGGAGCTCAAGGTGCGCCCGGGGCTCTCTGCCGCGGACCTACGCGCCGCGCTCCTCGACCAATGGGCCTCATACCACGCCTTCCTGGTGGGCTTCCTCACCATCGGGCTCATGTGGGTCCACCACCACCGCCTGTTTTCCCTCCTCCGGCGATCGAGCGACGGGCTATTGGTGCTGAATGGGTTGCATCTGCTCACGGTGACGGTCGTGCCGTTCCCGACTGCGCTCGTCGCCGACTACCTCGGGCGCGATGGCGGGACGCTGGCGGTGGCCGTGTTCACCGGCTGGGCCGTCGTGATGGCGGCCGTTTCCCGGCTCCTGTGGCGCTACGCGATCTCAGCAAGACGGCGGCCGTCACTCCTGCGGGTAGCGCACGACGGCCCCGAGGTGAGAGCCGTAGAGGCCAAGTACCGCCTGGGACCGCTATGGTACGTTTTCGCCTTCGCGCTCTCCTTCGTGATGCCGGCGCTTGCGATGGCGATCTGCGGCGCGGCGGCCCTCTGGCACCTCTCCCCACCACGCCCCCCTCGGCGACTGGCTGAACCCCCCAGGGAGGGTTGACCTGCCATCCGAGTTCTCGCCGAGGAGGCTCCCTTGCGCTGGCCCTGCTCACTCTCACCTCGGCCACCATCGCGACCGGACGATCCAGAACAAGCCGCCGGCGATGAGCGCCATGGCTGCGAGGGTCAGGGGATAGCCGTAGCGGTAATGAAGCTCCGGCATCACTTCGAAGTTCATGCCGTAGATCCCGGCCAACAAGGTCAGGGGCAAGAAGATGGTCGAGAGAGCGGTGAGGAGGCCGAGTCGGCGGTTCACCAGGTCCTGCTGCGCCGATTCGTACCGCCCCTGGAGATCGCTCGCGCGCCGATCCAGACGGTCGATGTCACGGTCGGTCGCTCGCGTGATCTCGATGGCGACCTGGAAGGCGTCCACCAGGTGGTGCAGGGGCAGGACAGGCCGGTTGCTGACCCTGAGGATCTCCAGGACCGCGAGATACTCGTCCACCGCCGCACCGAGCGCCAGCACGCAGTGCTTCACCGCCAGGATCTCCACAAGGGAAACCGACCGCGGGTCCGAATCCATCCGGTCGGCGAGCACATCCGCCTCCCGACGCAGCTTCACGAGATGGTGTCGCAGACGGGAGGACTGGACGACTGAGAGCGCACAGACCACACCGGCGGTCGTCCCTTCCGGGAGCTTGATCCTTTCATGGATGGCGTCGTCGAGAGAGGAGCCGTCGGGCGCCTCGTGCATGGTGACCACGAGTCGTTCGAGGCACAGGATGCCGAACCGGGCCGGCTTCGTGGGCCCCTCGCTTCCAGGGATCGCGTAGGCGATGAAGAGGGCCCCCTCCAGAGGGAGGATCCGCGTCTCGCCCTCGTCGGCTTCGAGGACCTCCAGCACGACCGCATCCAGGCCCAGGCCCGTCAGCCAGGCGGCCACGGCCTCGGGCTGGCAGTCGCCGAGGTGGACCCAGTACGGACCCTCGCCGGCGTGCCATCCCTCGATCGCCGAGGTCTCGGCCTCCGGCCTCATGGCGCCACCGGGCTCGAGGGCGAGGCAGGTGACCTTCATCGCTCTTTCCTATCGCGGCTCGGCCGCCGAACGCGAGCGTGGGCGACCGTTCCGAGGCCGCGTTGGATCAGTCTGAGGGCTGGCGTTCGCGGGGGCTCAACCGCCGATCTTCTTGTAGCTGGAGTTCTCCACTGCGATGCCCAGCTTCTGCGAGGGCACGTCCAGCTGGATCTTCGCCGGATAGACCCAGCCTTCCGGGAGCGCTCCCCAGCTCACTTTGAGCCCGACCGGATCCTTCTTGTCGGTGAAGGTGGCGACCGTCATGCCCGCCATGCGGTCGGTGGCGGCGTTCAGATTGATGGTGAGGGAGTCACCGGGCTTCAGGTAGTCCTTGATCACCATCTGGACCTGTCCCCCCGGGTCAGGCGGGCTGACCGCCACTTTGCCCGCGGCCTTGGCGGCCTGGATGCGGGCGGGATCCGGCGGGACGTACTGCTTGACGAGGGCGATTGCCTCCTTGGTCGCGTCGGAGATCTCCTCCTTCTTGTTCTCGACGATCTTGCCCTTCGCACCCTTCGGCTGCTTTCCCGCGTCCTGCGGCGGGGCCGAGAGAGGAGTCTTCGCCACCTTCCCGTCGGGGAGGTAGGCGCAGCTGACCTGGGTCCGTGACTTCTCCTCGCCCTTTAGGGAGACGGCCGTGGTCTCGATCCACTGGTATTGCCGCAGCGCCGCCCCGCTCTTCTGGAGCGAGTCCTTGATCGCGGCGACGTGGTCTTTTCCGGCGGCTGCGGCCGGGGGCTGCTGGGCTGCAGCAGGCTGGATGAGACAGAGCGACAATGTTCCGATGACACCGACCATACGGATGAACATGAAACCTCCTGAGGTAAAGGTGCTGCCCGCGTCACGGGCCGTGCCGATTTCGATCTCCACCAGGACTGCCGGCTCACGAATCGGCGGTCCCTCGGACGAGGAAGCTCGTCTTGTGCTGCGCCGTCTGCGTTCCGTCTTGCCCACGTCACCGAGGATGCCCCTCCCGTCGGGCACTCCTTGGAGCAACTCCTGGAATTTCCAGGTCAGGATCTGCGCAGGGCAGTGGATGGGCAATGAGACGAAGGGCTTACGAACCGCGGGTGACGCATGCTTGCGGCTGTCTCAACAAGTCCCCGGGCCCCGCTGCCTTGGGCGACCGATCCTGCGAAGCTCAGCTGGCCTACGCGGTCCGGGCGCGGCTCCTTCCGGAGCATCCGCTCCGGGACGTGCCGCTCCTGCGCAGGCCGAACGTCCGCCAGATGGTGCTGGACGAGGAAGGGTTTCAGCGGCTCTTCGCAGCGGCGGAAGAGGCGCTCCAGCCCATCCTCCTGGTGGCCTTCGACACCGGGATGCGGAAGGCGGAGATTCTCGACCTCCGGTGGCATCAGGTGGACCTCGGGGCCGGGCACATCCGGCTCGAGGCCGAGGACACGAAGACGAACCAGGCCCGGCTGATTGTCCTCACCGAGCGGTGAGCACGCGCTCCGTGCCCTCCCCCGCGGACTGGGACGAGCCTCAATGTTCGTGAATCCAGCCACTGGCGCAGCATGGGTCGACATCCGCAGCCGTTCCGGCGGGCGCTCGAGGAAGCGAGGCTCGAGGGTCTGCGGTTTCACGACCTCCGGCGGACCTTCGTCACCCGGGCACGCAAGCACTGAATCCCCGAGTCGGTGGTGATGTGGATGAGTGGCCACCGCACCCGCGCGGTGTTCGACCGCTACAACGTCGTCGACGACGAGGATCTGCGAGCGGCAGTGCGCGCGCTCGAAAATCCAGGACACTTTTAGGACACAGTCACCGAAATGCGCCCCCAGAAACACCAAAGCCCCACCGTCTCAGGGACGGTAGGGCCTCGGCTTTCGTGAGTTGCGGGGGCCCGATCAGAACGGTACAGCATACCGGCCCCTTGTTCGTGGCGGACATCGGCCGGACTCGCGGGGCCTCCGATCCGAAAGGTTTTGTTCGGGTCCTGCCGCCGCGGCTCGCCGGGTAGTCACGGTTCGGACTCGACAGGATCTGGACTCCGACAGAGTCCGCGCGGGCGAGCGGCCGTTGTTTGCGTGTGCGCCTCCGGAGTCTCGCCCGTTCTGGAAGATCTTCACTCGATAGGAGCGCGCGTTCCTCGGACGCCAGATCGCGCGACAGGACCATCGCCAAGGGCTAGCGGTCCGGGTATCCGAAGTCTCGGGACCCGTCGCCCAGATCGATTCCAACCGATATGACGCAGGACGGTGAGCCCGCCCCTCTCGCCCAGCGCCGTCCGTCTCCAGCTCGTCTCCCCGAGGAGGCGCTCCCGGTGCGTCCTGCTCTACGAGCCTGACCTCGACGGGTGCCGCGTGCTTCTCTGGACGGTGCCGACCTTCGCGACCGGCCTCTCGTCGAACGGTGGGCGGTGCTGGAGCGCATCGATAAGGAGACTCTCCAATGAAACACAGCACCATGTTGACCGTCGCATCTCTGCTCACGCTCCTCTTCCTCACGCTTCACATCACGGACGACATCGTTCGTGGAATATCGAAGGCAGAGAGCTCAAACACTGCGTTGCTCGTCCTCGCGGTGTTCCTGTATGGGACACTCGTGCTCCCCGAACGGCGATCGGGGCACGTCATCACCCTGATCATCGGATTGATCGCAGCAGCCATGCCCGTCATGCACATGAGGGGGGCACATTACGGCGAGACCGCCACATCCCCCGGGGGCTTTTTCTTCGTCTGGGTACTCTGGGTGCTCGGCGGGCTAGGGGGCTTCACCGTGATCCTCTCGGCGCGCGGGCTGTGGGATCTGCGACGGAAGCGGCCGCAGTAGTCCAGTGCAACGGGCGACGCTCGGTGACTACTTGCGCGGTCGCGCTTTCCGCCGATTCGAGCGTTCACGCCTTCGGCTCGTCGTTACGGCCTTCGTGGTGCCGGCTCTCTCGAACAACTGCCGAATACCGTGTTCCAACAGCTCGACAGCCCTCTCCAGGGCACCGAGCTGTCCGACCCGCACCATCGCGACGGACATGTGCAAGTCGAATGAGGGCGGACGCAGGACTTCGACCATGTCGAGAGCGTCGTTCCCGGCAATGAAGCGCGAAGGGAGCAGTCCGACTCCATAGCCTGACTGAACGAACGCCAGCTGCAGATGCATGTTGTGAATTTCAGCCGCAATCATGGGCGTTTGGCCGGCAAGACCCATCCGGTCGATGAGGCCTGCCCGAAGGAAGCAGCCTGGCGGATTGAGCACCCAGGGTGCTCTTCCCAAGCTCTTCCAATCGCCGTCGACGTTGCCTCTGGCGCTTTGGACGATCTCCACGCGGTCTGTCGCGATGACATTCGTCAGTAGCGGCGGAGGCGCGGCTTTGCCTTCAGGCAAAGGCACGACGGCGACATCGAGCTCGCCTGCGATCAGCCGGTTGAATAGTTCCGGCGTGCGCTCGCTCAACAGCAGCAGTCTGAGCTTGGCGAATGTCTCGGTCAGTACCCGAATGGGTTCGACTAGCGTCCCTTCGGCCAGGGGATGCGCGAGCCCGATGCGCATGAGGCCGTGAGGTTCGGTGTCGCGAGACGCAAGAGATTTCACCGCCTCCGCCCGCTGCAACAGATCGCGCGCCTGTTCAAGGACCTTGGAGCCCAGCGAGTTCAGGCGCGGCGGCTTCACCGAGCGGTCGAGAAGCTCGGCACCCAGTGCAGCCTCCAGCCTTTGTAGCTGCCGGGTTACGGCGGACGGTGTCCGGAATAGACGACCAGCTGCACCGGCCATGGACCCGGCCTGGGCAAACTCCACCAGCGCGTGCAGATCGTCGAGCATGGGAGCCTCCTGAAGGACTCCACGCGATAGCATCCTCGTGCGGCCGCAGCAAGATCATCGTGACCATAATGAACTTGGCGCACTGTCGATCTTCCGTTACGACGGCCGCGTAGAGCCGGGGGCCCGACGCTCCCGACGATGGCCATGAGGCACTTCACGATGGACACCCTACTTCGGGACATCCGGTACGGCTTGCGAGTCCTCTTGAAGAAGCCGACATTTGCGATCGTCGCGATTCTGACGTTGGCGCTTGGCGTGGGGGCCAACACGGCGATCTTCAGCATCGTGAACGCCGTGTTGCTCCGTTCACTTCCGTTCCCCGACCCGGACCGTCTTGTCAGGATCTACTTCAACAACCCGGGGGTAGGACTGCGGGGCGTCCAGTTTTCCGTGCCAGAATTCGACGATCTCAAGACGCGAACGGATGTGTTCGACGACGTGAGTGTCGTCGTTTTCGGCCCGACGAACTTGACCGGTGCCAAACAACCCGAACATCTCGAGATGAGCGAGGTTTCTCCCAGCTACTTTTCCATGCTCGGCGCCACTCCAGAACTAGGACGCCTCTTTGGTGACCAGGACTTTGCGCTCGGTTTCGCGCCCGTGGCCGTGATCAGCGATGCCTTGTGGCGCCGATCTTATGGGGCCGATCCTGGCGTCCTCGGCCGCAGCCTCCGCCTCGATAACGATCTCTATACGATTGTTGGTGTGCTCTCTCCCGGATTTCGCAACCCCGGAACGACTTTTCCAGCCGTGGAGGTGTGGATCACCTGCGGATTCAGTGGCGAGCCGTTCCCAGCGCCGGCGCGTGGCATGCGCATATTGCCCGGGGCAATCGGTCGTCTCAAGCCGGGCCTCACCGTGGCACAAGCTCAAGCGCGGCTCGATGCCATGGCTGCCAGTCTGCGTCGCGAATTTCCCGGCGATTACCCTTCGCAAGCCAGATGGACGGTCGAGATCGTGCCGTTGCAGCAATCGCTGGTGGGTAAGGTTCGACCGATGCTGGTCGTGTTGATGGCTGCCGTCATCTTGATCGTTTGTGTCGTGTCTCTGAACATTGGCAGCCTGCTTCTCGCGCGCGCCTCTGGACGACAGCAAGAGATGGCACTGCGCGCGGCGATGGGAGCGAGCGGGGGCAGAATGATCCGGCAGATGCTCACCGAATCGCTGTTGCTGGCTTTCCTCGGAGGAATCGCAGGGGTCACGACGGCGGTGATCACACTGAAAGCCGTCTTGCGATTTGTGCCGGCGAATCTTCCGCGTCTGGGCGAAGTGGACATTGATTGGCGGGTCCTGGGGTTTGCGTTACTGATTTCGCTGGCGACCGGGTTGCTGTTCGGGCTGACTCCCGCGATCAATTCATCCAAGGCGGGACCTGGGAGCGCGATGCGCGAAGGCTCGGGCGGCTCGGGCTACAGTGCGAAGACCGGGCGCATGCGCGACGCGCTGATGGTGTCCCAGCTGGCCTTTGCGGTAGTGCTGATGGTCGGCGCGGGGCTCCTCTTGGAAACGCTGCGCGATCTGTTGCGGCAGAATCCGGGCTTCAATCCATCGCAAGTTGTTACGGCAAATGTCTATCTGTCAAACCCGAACAATCCACAGCTCGATTCATATCACACCCTGGCGCAGCAGATCCCGTTCAATCGCGAGCTGCTGCGGCGCATGAACGCGATTCCCGGCGTGGAGCTGGCGGCGATCACGTCCAATTTGCCGGCCGCCGACACGGTCAACAGCGAATCGGCGGCGTACGGCGCCACGAATCACAATGCGCTGGCCATTGAAGATCGGCCCACGGAATCCTCGGCGGATTTGAGCGCGGAAGTCATCCGCATCAGCCCAGATTATTTTCGGGTGATACAAACACCGCTCGTGGAGGGGCGCTTCTTCACCGAGGACGATGAAGATGGAAAGTTGCCCGTGGCGATCATCGATGAGGCGACTGCAAGGCGCTACTGGGGCCCCGATGTTGATCCGGTGGGCCGGCGGCTGCGTATCCGGTTGCGTCTCGGACGGAATCCTGCGAATCCATGGAGCACCGTGGTTGGCGTGGTGAAGAATATCAAGCACGACGGGCTCGATGTCGATGGCGTACCGCACGTCTATGTTCCGTTGAATCAATTTGTCGGGCGATCTTTGAGCTTCGCGCTGCGAACTTCTTTGCCCGCGAGCACGCTGGAGACGCAGATTCGCGGCGCGGTTCAAAGCGTCGATCCGGGGCTCCCGGTATTCAGCGTCACCTCGATGGGCGCGGTACTGAGTGCATCGCTGGCATCGCGCCGGTTCTCGGCGAATCTGGTCGCTGGCTTCGCAGCGGTGGCCCTTCTGCTGGCTTCCATCGGGATCTATGGATTGCTGGCGTACATGGTGGGGCAGCGGTCGCGCGAGATCGGATTGCGAATGGCGTTGGGAGCTGGCCGCCGAGACGTGCTGAAGCTGATCCTGCGGAAAGGCGTGGCGCTCGCCATGGCAGGGATTGTCGCGGGCCTCATCGTTGCAGCGTCGAGCGCCTCGTTCATGGCGATCCTCCTCTATGGCGTCCGGCCAAGGGACCCCGGCGTGTTCATGCTCGTATCGCTGTTGCTGCTCGTGGTGGCGATCGCCGCCAGCTACATTCCGGCTTGGCGAGCGACGAAGGTGGAGCCGATCGTGGCGCTGCGGGAGGTCTGAAGCCACTCCTGACGATCAAACGCCGTATCCAAAGGAGTTCGCCATGAACAAGACCGCAATTGCCTCGCCCGAGCTTGCCCCGCCGGTCGGCCCGTTTTCCCAGGGGATCGAAGTCGGTGGTTTCATCTACTTCAGTGGTCAGGTCGGTCAGGACCCCGCCAATGGCAAGGTGGTCGAGGGGGGCATTGCGGCCGAGACCGAGCGCGTCTTCCAGAATCTCGCGGCGGTTCTCAAGGCGGCCGGAAAGAGTTTCGATCACGTTGTGCGCGCCGGTGTGTATCTCACGAGCATGGGTGACTACGCCGTGTTGAATGGCATTTACGCCAAGCATTTCAGTCGACCCTTTCCCGCCCGTACGGTGATCGCGGTGGCCGCGCTGCCCCTCGGGGCCTGCGTTGAGATCGACCTCGTCGTGAAAGCTTGAGGCAACGCACTCCCGCTCGAACAACCGATCCGTACTCTTCGCAGTAGCGGAAGAGGCGCTCCGGCCCACTCTCCTCGTCGCGTTCGACACGGGGATGTGCAAGGAGGATGTCCTTGCGCTCCGCTGGGACCAGGTGGACCTCGACGCGGGCACCATCACGCTCGCGCCCGAGGACGCGAGGACGGACGAGCCCCGGCTCATCGTCCTCACCGCACGCGCGAAGGAGGCAGTCGCCGCTCTTCACGCACCGAAAGCCAACGGCTACGTCTTCCGGAACCCCAGGACGAAGACGCGCTGGGTGGACGTGAAGAAGCGGTCCTCCGTGCGGTGAAGGCCGCGGAACTCCACGGCCTCTGGTTCCACGACCTCCGCCGGAGCTTCATCACCCGGGCGCGCAGAGTGGGCGTCCCGGAATCCGTCGTCATGCGCATGAGCGGGCACCGCACGCGCGCGGTGTTCGAGCGGTACAACGTCGTCGACACCCAGGACTTGCGAGCGGCAGTGCGCGCGCTCGAGAGTCTTGGGCACGCGCCCAGAAACACCAAAGCCCCACCGTCGTAAGTACCGGTGAGGCTTCAGGATTTCGGGATTGCGGGGGCAGGATTTGAACCTGCGACCTTCGGGTTATGAGCCCGACGAGCTACCAGGCTGCTCCACCCCGCGGCGATGTGGCGGTGCTTGTAGCGGCGTGGGGGTGATCCGTCAAGGCCAATTGGCCGCTCTCGCTCACCCCACCGGCCGCTGATCGTCGATCACCTTTCCATCGTTCGGCAGCGCGCCCGCGTCCACCAGCTCCACCTCGGACCGGAGCTGGGTCAGCTCCCTCAGGGTCCGCACCAGCGCCTCCGCCAGCCCCGGACGATCCTGCGGTTCCACCTCTGCCCGCAGAGTCATCGAATCCAGGTCCCCGGGGCGGGTGACCACCAGACGCGCGCGGCGGACTGCCGGATGCCGCCGGCCCAGCTCCGCCACGTGGCTCGGATGGACGAAGAGTCCCCTCACCTTCGTGGACTGGTCCGCCCGTCCCATCCACCCGCGGATCCGCACGTTGGTTCGCCCGCACGGGCTCTGGCCGGGGAGAATCGCCGAGAGGTCTCCGGTGGCGAAGCGCAGGAGCGGCGACTCCGCGCTGAGGACCGTCACCACCACCTCCCCCACCTCTCCCGGCGGCACGGGGTCACCGGTGCCGGGGCGAACAATCTCCAGAATGACCTCCTCATCCACCACCAGCCCCTCCATGGCCGGCGTCTCGTAGGCGATCAGTCCGGCATCCGCCGTCCCGTACCACTGCAGCACCCGCACCCCGCGCGCGGCGAGGCCCTTGCGAAGCGTGGCCGGGAGCGCCTCCGCGGTCACCGAGGCCCGGGTGAGCGAGGAGAGGTCGAGCCCGAGCTCGGCCGCCCGGTCGAGGAGGACCTTGAGGAAGGACGGGGTCCCGCCGTAGGCCGTGGCGCGGAAGTGCGCGGCCGCCGCCGCCTGCGTCTCGGTGGGCGCGGTTCCGGCGGGAATCACCGCGCAGCCCAGCGCGTGTGCCGCCGTCTCCACCATCGAGCCGGCCGGGGTGAGATGGTACGAGAAGCTGTTGTGCACCACGTCGCCGGCGTGGAACCCCGCAGCCCTCAGCGCCCTCGCCGCGCGCCAGGGATCCAGGCGACGGGGCTCGAGCTCGTAGACCGCTCCCGCCGACACGAAGAGCTTCGCCGCCTGCGGCGCCGCGACGGCCGAGAATCCTCCGAATGGCGGATCCTCCCGCTGCAGCTCGGCCAGCTCGGACTTCCGGACCAGCCGCAGCCTGGCCAGCGCCCGCCGGTCGGTGACCTCCTCCGGGACCACCGCCGGATCCCGTCGCCGGTAGGCCGGCGCCCGGGCGAAGGCATGGGCGACCACCGCGGGCAACACCTTCATCAGCGCGCGCTCGCGCTCCTCCGGAGCTCGCCGCTCGCTCGGATCCTCCGTCTCCATTCCCCGCCCTCCTCCCCTCAGGCCAGCCAGCGCTTGCGCCGTCGATAGTGCTTCGCGTCCCGGAAGTTCGTCCGCCCTGCCCCGCCGAGGCCGAGATAGAACTCCTTCACGTCCGCGTTGCCGGCCAGGGTCGCGGAATCGCCGTCCATCACCACCCGCCCGGCCTCGAGGATGTACCCGTGGTCGGCGAAGCGCAGCGCGGCCGCCGCGTTCTGCTCGGCGAGGAGGAAGCTCACCCCCTCGCCGCGGTTGAGCGAGCGGACGATGCCCAGGATCTCCTCCACCACCTGGGGCGCCAGACCCATCGACGGCTCGTCGAGCAGGATCAGGGTCGGCCGGGCCATCAGGGCCCGGCCCACCGCGGTCATCTGCTGCTCCCCGCCCGAGGTGAACCCCGCCATGGCCCGCCGCCGGTCCCGCAGCCGCGGGAAGTAGGCGTAGACCTTCTCCAGATCCGCGCGGACCTCCCGCCTCGACGCGGCGCGGGTATACGCGCCGGTCAGGAGGTTCTCCTCCACGGTCAGGTGACCAAAGCAGTGCCTGCCCTCCATCACCTGGATCACCCCCCGGCGGACCAGCTCGGAGGGGGTGAGCCGATCCACCCGGGCACCTCCGAAGAGGATGCTCCCCTTGGTCACCACCCCCCGCTCGGCGGCGAGCAGGTTGCTCACCGCCTTGAGGGTGGTGGTCTTCCCCGCGCCGTTGCCGCCGAGCAGCGCGACGATCCGCCCCCTCGGCAGCTCCAGGGACACGCCCCGGAGCACCAGGATGACGTGGTCGTACACCACCTCGATGTTGTTCACCGCGAGCAGCGGCTCGGGCGAGGCGGGGGCGGCGGCGGTCACGCGGAGTGCTCCGACCGGGGTGTGGTGAGCACAGCGAGGCGGCAGAGACCGAAGCGAGACGGCGCACACGAGGAGCGAGCAGCGGAGGCGTGCTTCGTGGCAGTGAGCCCCGACGTGCGGCGCGCCGGCGCCGCTCCGCGAGCCTCCCCCTGGTGCGGGGGACGTCGAGCAGCGCAGCGACGAGGCTGCGCGTCGCAGCGAGAGGATCGGCCGCCGCAGCGATCAGCACACCCCGGTCGGAGCACCTAGGAGCTCTCCTTGCTGCAGTCGCGCTCCTGGATGTTGTTCTCCTTGGCGTACTTCGCCGCGCTCTCCTCGATGAGGGGACGCACCAGCGCCTTGTCCGCCTGGATCCAGTCGCTGATGACCTTCCACTTGGTCCCGTCCCACTGCTGGAACTTCGCCGCGCCGCCGCCCTCATGATCGGCGCAAGTGACCTTGAGCGGCTGGATGAAGTTGGTGGCCCCGAGCGCCGCGATGCGCGCACCATCGAGGTTCAGGTTCTCCAGCCCCCAGCGGACCTGCTCACCGGTGAGCGGCTTCTTTCCGAACTTGCCCTGGGCCACCCGGATCGCCTCGACGAAGACGATGCTGGTGAGGACGCCGCGGTTGTAATAGATGCTCCCGATCCGGTGCTTTTCGGTCATGTTGCCCTTCCCGGCGCCGTAGACCACCCGCTCGATCTCCTGGATGACCTTGAACTCCTTCCCCGGGGGGTTGAGCACCGCGCTGATGTAGCCCTTGGCCGGCGCGCCCACCGGGTCCACGTCTTCCTCCGAGCCGGTCCAGAAGTTCCCGATGATGTGGTCCATCGGGAAGCCCACCCGGGCCGCGTTCTTCAGCATCGCCGGGTTCATCACTCCCCACCCGCTGACGATCACCCAGTCCGGCTTGAACTGCCGGATCTCCAGCCACTGCGCCTGCTGCTCGCTCCCCGGGGCCGGGACCTCGATGATCTTCCCCTCGAAGCCGTACTTCTCGGCCTGCTTCTGGAAGACCACGTTGGGCTCCTTGCCGTACGCGCTCCCGTGGTGGAGGTGGACGATCTTCTTGCCCTTCAGCTTCGCCAGGCCTCCCTCGCGCTGGCCGATGTACCGGACGATGTCCGTGTTCAGGCTCCAGTAGGTGGTGAAGAGCGGGAAGACGTAGGGGAAGAACCGCCCGTCGGCGGCGTCGGTCCGGCCGTGGGCGATGGTGACCAGCGGGATCTTGTCCTGGGCGACCTTGGAGATGAGCGCGTAGGAGATGCCAGTGCTGTAGAAGGTGAACATCGCCGCGCCGGTGGGCCCCTTGGCCTTGAGCCGCTCGTAGCACTCGACGCCGCGGTCGGGCTTGTACTCGGTCTCGCACTCCTCCCAGGTCAGCTTGACCCCGTTGATCCCTCCGTCGCGCATGTTGATCAGGTTCATGTAGTCGATCATCCCGCCGTAGAGGCTGGTGCCTCCGGCGGCGTAGGGTCCGATCCGGTAGCTGGGCATCGGAATGAACTGCTCGTTCTGCGCCTGCACCGGCGCCGCCCACACCAGGGCCAGGGCCGATGCCGCCCCCAGCCACCACCCTCGTCTCGTCGTCCGCATGTCTGCCTCCCTAGTTCAATGAGGAAACGGCCACAGCCGGAGCTTTTCCTTGCCGATCTGCCAGAGCCGGGCGAACCCGCGGGGCTCGGCGATGAGGAAGACGATGATCAGCGCGCCGAAGCACACCAGCTCGAGCTGGCTGAGCAGCCCCGGCCGCACATCGCCGCGCACCATGACGTGGAACATCCAGTTCAGGAGCAGCGGGAAGAGGGTGATGAAGGCCGACCCGAGGAACGCGCCCATCACCGTTCCCAGGCCTCCGATGATCACCATGAAGAGAATCTGGAGCGATCGCTGCAGATCGAACGCCTGCGGCTCGACCGTGCCCAGGTAGGCGAACGCCCAGAGCGCGCCGGACACCCCGCAGTAGAACGAGCTCAGGCCGAAGGCGAGCAGCTTGGTCCGGAGGATCGGAATGCCGATGACCTCCGCGGCGACATCCATGTCCCGCACCGCCATCCACGAGCGGCCGATGCGGGAGCGGGAGAGGTTCTTCGCCACCAGCGCCAGCAGGCTCACGATGGAGAGCACCAGGAGGTAGCGCCGCACCGGCGTCTCGATCGGGACGCCGGCGATCACCATCCGCTGCGCAGTGATGACCCCGGAGCTGGAGTAGTTGCTGAACCAGCCCACCTTGGTGAAGAGCCAGTCGACGAAGAACTGCGCGGCCAGGGTCGCCACCGCCAGGTAGAAGCCCTTGATCCGCAGCGAGGGCAGCCCGAAGACCAGGCCCACCCCGGCGCTGATCACTCCGGCCAGCATGAAGGTCACCAGCAGCGGGAGCCAGGGCAGCCTCAGCTGGAGGTTGTAGGCGGCGAAGGCGCCCACCGACATGAAGGCCGCCGTTCCGAGGCTGAACTGTCCGGCGTATCCGGTGAGGATGTTCAGCCCCAGCGCGGCCAGGGCCAGCACCAGCATCGGGATCAACAGCGCGGTCAGCGCGTATTCTGAGGCGAGGAGCGGCACCAGCACGAAGGCCGCGGCGAGGAGCAGGACCATCCCCACCCGATCCTGGGTGATGGGGAAGATCCGCTGGTCGGCGGAGTAGGTCGTCCGGAACTGTCCCGCTTCCCGGTAGATCACGTCACACCCGCTCGATCCGCTTCTCGCCGAACAGCCCGTCGGGGCGGACCAGGAGGAAGAGCAGCGCCAGCACGTAGGGGAACCAGTTCTCGATTCCCCCTCCGATGATCGGCCCCAGGTACACCTCGGCCACCTTCTCCGACGCCCCCACCATCAGCCCCCCCACGATGGCCCCGGCGATGGAGGTGAAGCCACCGAGGATGATGACCGGCAGTGCCTTCAGCGCCACCTGGGTCAGGGCAAACTGGACGCCCAGCCGGCTGCCCCAGAGGAGCCCGGTGACCAGCGCCACCGCCCCTGCCGCCGCCCACACCAGCGCCCAGATTCGCTCCAGGGGAATGCCCACGCTCAGCGCCGCCTGGTGATCGTCCGCCACGGCCCGCAGCGCCCGACCGACGCGCGTCCGCTGGAAGAAGAAGGCCAGCGCCAGCACCAGCGCTCCGGCCGTCGCCGACGCCACCAGGTCGAACTTGGAGATCAGGACTCCTTTCACCTCCAGGGGCGTGTCCGGGATTCCCAGATCCAGCCCCCGCACCACGCTCCCCCACACCGCCTGCGAGACGCCCTCGAGCACGAAGGTCAAGCCGATGGTGGCCATGAAGAGGCTGATCTGCGGCTGGTTCACCAGCGGCCGGAGCACGAGGCGTTCGGTCAACAGCGCGAAGACGATCATCGCCGCCAGCGCCGCCGGGAAGGCCGCCCACCCGCTCCAGCCCATGTCCACCAGCCCGGCGTAGGTGGTGGCGGCAGCGAGGACCATCGCCCCCTGGGCAAAGTTGAAGACGCCGCTGGCCTTGAAGATGAGCACGAAGCCGAGCGCCACCAGCGAGTACATCACCCCGGCCAGAAGGCCGCCGACCAGCACCTCGACGAAGAAGGCCATCAGCCAGCCTCCTTCAGGGCGCGGTCATCGGCCGTGGTGGGGACGCCGAGGTAGGCGGCGATCACCTCCGGATTGGCGCGGACCTCGGCCGGAGCCCCGTCGGCGATCTTCCGCCCATAGTCGAGGACCACCACCCGGTCGGCGATGTCCATCACCACCGCCATGTCGTGCTCGATGAGCGCCACCGTCACCCCCAGCTCGTCGTTGGCGTCGAGGATGAAGCGGCACATGTCCTGCTTCTCCTCGATGTTCATCCCCGCCATCGGCTCGTCCAGGAGGAGCAGCCGGGGCTCGGCGGCCAGCGCGCGGGCCAGCTCCACCCGCTTCTGCAGCCCGTAGGGAAGCCGACCCACCGGGGTCCGGCGAACGTGCTCGATCTGCAGGAAGTCGATGATCTGCTCGACCCGGGCGCGGTGCTCCAGCTCCTCGCGCTCCGCCGGGCCCCAGTACAGCGCTTGCCACAGCATCCCCCGTCTCATCTTCAGGGCCCGGCCGGTCATCACGTTGTCCAGCACCGACATCCCCTTGAACAGGGCGATGTTCTGGAAGGTGCGGGCGATGCCGTGCTCGGCGGCGTGGTGCGGGCGCATGGCCCGGCGGGTCTCGCCGGCATAGGTGATGGTTCCCGCGTCCGGGGCATAGACCCCGTTGATCACGTTGAGCAGGCTCGACTTCCCTGCCCCGTTGGGGCCGATGATCGCGCAGATCTCGCCCTCGTGGACGTGGAAGTCGACGTCGCGGAGGGCGTGGACGCCGCCGAAGCGCAGCGAGACGCCCCGGACCTCGAGCAGCAGCGGGCCGGGCACCTTCCCGTGCATCAGGCCGCCCTCCTCGCCTCGTCGAGATCGACGGTGAGCGCCTCCAGGATCGGCAGATCCGCGCGCATCAGTCCGGTTCGCCCATCCTCGAAGCGGACCTGCGTCTCGACGTGGATGCGCGGCTCTCCGGAGTACAGCGCCTCCACCAGGGGGGCGTACTTCTCGGCGATGAAGCCGCGGCGGACCTTGCGGGTACGGGTCAGCTCACCGTCGTCCGCATCCAGCTCCTTGTGCAGCACCAGGAACCGATGGATCTGCGAGCCACGGAGCCGGGGATCGCGGGCCAGGTCGGCGTTCACCTGCTCCACACAGCCGCGGATCAGATCGTGGACCGGCCGCTGGCCGGCGAGATCGGCGTAGCCGGAGTACGGCAGGCTTCGCCGCTCGGCCCAGTTCCCCACCGCCGCCAGGTCGATGCACACGAACGCCGCGGCGAAGGCGCGGCGGTCTCCGAAGGCCACCGCCTCCTTGATGAAGGGGAAGAACTTCAGCTTGTTCTCCAGGTACTTCGGCGCGAACAGGGTGCCGTCCTGGAGCCGGCCGACGTCGCGCGCGCGGTCGATGATCCGGAGGTGTCCGTCCTCGTCGAAGAAGCCCGCATCCCCGGTGCGGAAGTACCCATCGGGGGTCATGGACTCCGCGGTGGCCGCCTCGGCCCGGAAGTAGCCATGAAAGACACCGGGGCTCCGGACCTGGACCTCCCCGGCCTCGGAGATCCGCACCTCGACGTCGGTGGCCGGCGTTCCGACCGACTCGGGCTTCACCTGCCCGTTCGGCTGGATGCAGACGAAGACCGAGGTCTCGGTGCTCCCGTAGAGCTGTTTGAGATTGACCCCCAGCGACCGGTAGAACTGGAACAGATCGGGGCCGATCGCCTCGCCCGCGGTGTACGCGACGCGGATCCGGCTGAAGCCCAGGACGTTCCGCAGCGGGCCGTAGATCAGCAGATCCCCCAGCGCGTAGGCGAACCGCGCCCCGAGCGGAACTGGTTTCCCGTCGAGGATCGCCGGGCCCCAGCGTCGGGCCACCGCCATGCAGCGCGCATAGAGCCAGCGCTTGAACCGCGAGGCGTCCTCCATCCGGATCGACACCTGGGTGAGGAGGTTCTCCAGCACCCGCGGCGGGGCGAAGAAGTAGGTCGGGCCGATCTCCCGGATGTCGGTGAGCACGGTGTCCGGGCTCTCGGGGCAGCTCACGCAGAACCCGGCCACATGGCCCTGGCCGTAGCTGAAGAGGTTGTCGCCCACCCAGGCCATCGGGAGGTAGGCGAGCACCTCCTCGTCCGCGGTGAGCCGCTCCCGATGGATGCCGCCCTGACCGGTGACGATCAGGTTGTCGTGGGTGAGCATCACGCCCTTCGGCGTCCCGGTGGTCCCGGAGGTGTAGAGCATGATCGCCACGTCGCTTGCCTGCCCCTGCTCCACCTCGGCGGCGAAGAAGTCCGGGCGGGTTCGCTCGAAGTCGCGGCCGGCAGCCTGGACGTCCTCGTACGCTCGAAGCTGCGTCCGGTCGTAGTGCCGGAGGCCGCGCGGATCGTCGTAGACGATCATCTCGAGTCGCGGGCAGCGCGACTTCACCTCCAGGAGCTTGTCCACCTGTTCCTGGTCCTCGACGATGGCGATGCGAACGTCGGCGTTGGTGAGGACGTAGGCCATCTCCTCCGCGACGGCGTCCTGGTAGAGCGGAACCGGGATGGCCCCCAGCGCCTGCGCGGCGTCCATGGCCCAGTAGAGCCGGGGACGATTGTCGCCCACGATGGCCAGCGTCTCGCCGCGGCGGAGACCCAGGGTGTGGAGCCCGCAGGCGAGGCTCTGGACCTGCTCGAGCGCCTGCGTCCAGGAGTAGGTCTGCCAGATGCCGCGGTCCTTCTCCCGGATCGCCGGCCGGTCACCCCGCTGACGCGCGTGCTCGATGAGCAGTCGCGGAAACGTGTCCGGCGCCGGCATCGTCCCTCCCGCCCAGGCTCGCGAGGACGGGCCTGTCCTCCCGCCGTGGCTCGCGGCGCCGGGGCATCCTAGGAGGGCGGCCCGGTTCGATCCACGGTCCGGAGCGGGCCCCGGCGCTCGCGCGAAACCTCTTCGCCGCAGAGCGTCATTCCGCCGAGCCGGCGCGACGGTGCGCCGTCCTCCCTCTCCTCAGCGCACCGGCCCCGCGCCGGCGAGCCCGCGCAGATGCCCGAGCACCGCCTCCAGACCCTCGGGCCGGGTGTACAGGTCCACCGGCCCGGCGAAGAGCCCGTCGGCGATGAGGCGCGCCACCTCCTGCACCGGCTGCGCGCCGGGCAGGCTGCGCGAGTCCGGGCCACCGCCGACCGCGTTGTTCCCGAACTCCGTCGCCACCACCCCGGGGAGCACCAGCACCACCCGGATGCCCGGGAAGTCCTTCGCCAACTCGGCCCGCAGGGCCTCGGTCAGCGCGTTCAGCGCCGCCTTCGACGCGCTGTACGCCGCGCGGAAGGTCGCCAGCGGCATCCGCGAGAGCATCGACGAGACGTTCACCAGCACGCCCTGCCGCCGGTGCTTGAAGTGCGGCAGCACCACCTGCATCCCGTAGAGCGCCGAACGGGTGTTGTCCCGCACCATCGTCTCGAGATCCTGGTCGGTGATGGCCTCGATCGACGGCCGGGTGATGCCCCGGCCGGCGTTGTTCACCCAGACGTCCACCCCGCCGAAGCGCGCCACCGCCCGCTCCAGCACCCGCTCCACGTCCGCGCGCCGGGTCATGTCGCCGGGCACGACCTCGGCCGGGCCGCCCAAGGTCGCCGCCATCTCGCGGAGCAGCTCCTCGCGCCGCGCGGTGAGCACCAGCGAGGCGTGGCGACCGGCGAGCTCGTGGGCCAGCGCGGCGCCGATGCCCGCGCTCGCCCCGGTGATGACCACCACCGGCCCGCTGGATTCCCCGGCCATGACTACAGCTTACGCCCCTTCAGGAGGTCACCGAGCGTGCCGAAGCCCTTCCCGCCGCCCCCGCTCGGACGCTCTTTGCGCTGCCACGCCTCCATCTCCGCCCGCTCGGCCGCGCGCTCCGCCGCAGTGAGCGACAGCCGGATCTTCCCGGTGGCGTCCACCTCGAGGATCTGCGCCTTCAGCGCCTGCCCGAGCTGGAAGTGCCGCTTGAGGTCCGTGCCCCGCTCGGTCCCGGTCTCGCTCGCCGGCACGAGGCCCCGGCCGCCCGCGAAGACCAGGAACACGCCGTAGGGCTCGATCCGGTCCACCGTGCCCTCGACCGCCTGGCCCGCCTTCGGGCGCGGCGCGGACTCGCGCTTCGGCGCGGCCTGCTTGCCCACCGCCGGCTCGGGGGCCGGGGCCGAGGTCGAGACCCCGCTGCCCACCGGCACGCCGTCGACCACCAGCCGGAGCCCGATGCGCTTCTCGGCCGGGTCCACCTTCTCCACCGCGACCTCGACCGTGTCGCCGACCTTGACCACGTCGCGCGGATGCGCGATGCGCCGCTCGGACATCGC
The DNA here is from genome assembly GCA_963776345.1 of uncultured delta proteobacterium. GTDB lineage: Bacteria > Myxococcota > Myxococcia > Myxococcales > Myxococcaceae > RPRB01. Next base: position 329,128 of record CAVZMH010000016.1, read on the forward strand.
CGAGATGTGGATCAGCCCGTCCACGCCGGGGCGCAGCTCGACGAAGGCTCCGAACGGCTGCAGCCGCACCACCTTGCCCTGGAGCCGGTCACCGTCCTTGAGCCCCGCGGCGAACGCCTTCCACGGATCCTCCTGGCGGGCGCGCATCGACAGCGTGATGCGCTCCTTGTGCTTGGCCTTGTCCGGCGAGTTCGGGTGCGGCGGCTCGATGCGGAGCACCTCCACCTCGACCGTGTCGCCGACGCTCGCCACCTCGCTCGGGTGCGCCACCCGCGCATGCGAGAGCTCGGAGAGCGGCACCAGCCCCTCCACGCCGCCCAGGTCCACGAAGACTCCGAAGTCGCGAACGCCGGTCACCGTGCCCTGGAGCACCTTGCCCCCGGCGAGGGCCTTGCGGGTCTCGGCGGCCAGCGCCTTCTGCTCGTCCTCCAGCAGGGCGCGCCGGCTGAGCACCACGTTCCGCTCGCGGACCTCGGTCACCCGGAAGCGCAGCCGTTCGCCGATGTACTGGTCCGGCTTGTCCACGAACCGCAGGTCCATCTGGCTCAGCGGGACGAACGCCCGCGCATCGCCCACCGCCACCTCGAACCCGCCCTTGTTGACCGCGAGGACGAGCCCCTCCACCGGCATGCCGCCCGCCCGCGCCTCGGCGAGCATCGCCAGCGACGCCGAGCCCTTGCTCAGGGTGCGGCTGAGGATGACGCCCTTGGCGCCCGCCTCCACCACGTGGGCCTCGACCGTGTCGCCCACGCCGAAGCGGAGGATGCCCTCGTCGTCCTTGAGCTCGCGGAGGTCGATCATCGCCTCGGTGCGGCCACCGAGCGTCAGGAACGCCGTGTCCGCGCCGAGCTGGAAGATGGTCCCGGTCACCCGCTCGCCGATCCGCGGCATCCGGCGGTGCCCCCCGCCCTCCTGCTTCGCGTGGGCCTCGTACATCTCGGCGAAGGACTGGTTCTCGGGGACCTCCTCGTACACCGCGGTCCGGGGGGCGGGCGGGGCCGCGGGGGCGGCTGTCTCCACCGGCGCCGGACCGGCCTCTTCGGGGGCTGCCGGGCGCGGCTCCTCGGCCTTCGGCGTCTCGGGCGCCCGGGTCTCGATGGCCCCGCTCGCTCGGCGCACCACCACCAGAGGTCCCTGCGGCTTGCGGCGCTCGGGCTTCCGCGGCTCGCGGCGCGGGGTCTCGGCCTGCGGAGTCTCGCTCCCGGCCGGTGCGGCGGACGCAGGCGCGTCGCGGCGGCGCTCGCCGCGCGGTCGCTCCTCGCGCTCTCCACCGCGGCCCGCGGGGATGCCCAGCATCACGTCCCCGAAGGTGGCCCGCGGCTTCCTGGGCCCGAAGCCACCCTTGTCCGGGCCCTTCCGATCGTCACTCACCTCGATGCTCCTCGCTGCAGCGGTCCGCCCCGTTCCACGCCGGGAGCGCACCTCCGGCCGTGCTCCCTGTCGTGAGGGCCGCGGGTCATTGCACATCCTCCGCTTGGGGGCAAAGGGGGCCGCCTCCCGATTGCAACGAGAGCGGACCGGTCCGTCAGGCCCGCAGCCGGGAGATGACACTCCGGAGCTGGGACGCGCCCCCGAGGGCGGTCAGACCCAGGTACACCGCACCGAAGACCGGGACGAGCAGCGCGGCCACCAGGATGGGGTCCAAGGCGGGCGCGGGCAGCACCTGGGCCCCCCACGCCCGGGCCAGGGAAGGCGCCGGACCGGCCCGCTGGGTGAGCCACACCTTCCCCAGGAGGGCGAGCGCCCCGGCCACCCCCGCGCTCCCCCAGAACCACCCCAGCCGGCGGGCGGGGATGCCCGTCTTGCCGATGCGGCGCGCCAGGGCCCGGCGGAGCAGGAGGTACTCGAGCCAGGCGGCGAACCCGGTGGTGGCGGTGATGCCCACCGCGCCGATCTCCACCGGCACCCCGAACCAGCCCGGCCCGTAGCGCACCGAGACGTAGGCCAGGACCGCCGAGAGCACGACCCGGATCGAGGCGAAGGCCAGCGGGGTGCGGGTGTCCTGGAGCGCGTAGAAGGCCGAGGCGTACAGCCGCCCCAGCGTCCCGGCCACCAGCCCCACCGCCGAGCCCATCAGGAGGTACCAGAGCCACCGGGCGTCGGCGGCGTCGAACCGGCCGGTCTGGAAGAGGAGCGCCCCGAGCACGTCGCCGACGAGCAGGAAGGCCACCGCGGAGGGGACGACGAAGAAGGCGATGCGCTCCAGCCCCGTGTCGATGCGCCGGCGGAGCCGCTCGGAGGCCTCGGGCCCGAGCGCGGTCTCGCGGGCCAGCTCGGGCAGCTCGGCCGCCGAGACCGACATCCCGAACAGCGACACCGGGAGCAGCGCCAGGAGCTGGGTGTACCCGAGCACTGCCACCGTCTGGGGCGAGATGAGCGACGCGTAGTAGGTGTCCACCAGCGCGCTCACCTGGACCACGCCGCGGGCCACCAGGATGGGGGCGAAGCCCTTGAGCACGGCGCGCATCGCGGCGCTGGTGGTGTCGAGCGACGGCCGGAAGCGCCCCAGCAGCGGCCAGAGCACCGGGAGCTGCACCGCGAACTGGAGCCCGCTCCCAGCCACCACCCCCCAGGCGAGGAGCGTGGTCAGCCGGTCCTCGTCCACCCGCGGCCCCGCTGCCACCAGCACCGCGATCTGCGCCAGGTTCCAGACCACCGGCGCGGCGTAGGAGAGGAAGAACTTCCGGTGGCTGTTGAGCACCCCCAGGCACCAGGCCGACAGCACCAGGAGCCCGGTGCTGGGGAAGAGGATGCGGGTGAGCTGGACCGCCTTGGCGAAGGCCGCCGGCCCGGTCTCGGCGAAGCCGCCCACCACCGCTCCGACGATCCACGGCGCGGCGAACACGCCGAGCGCCACCAGCACCGCGACCAGCAGCGAGAGGAGCCCGAACACCGCGCTCGCCACCCGGTCCGCGTCCTCGTGGCGGCCCTCGCCCAGGAGCCGGGCGTACACCGGGATGAAGGAGGCCGAGAGCACGCCCTCCCCGAACAGGTTCTGCAGCACGTTCGGAATGCGGAGCGCCGCGGTGAACGCGCCGGCCAGCGCCGAGGTGCTCAGGTAGTGGGCGAAGACCCGCTGCCGGACGAGCCCCATCAGCCGCGAGGCAAGGATGCCCAGCGCCACCAGCGTGGCACCCCGGCCCGAGCTCCTGGTTGGCTCCCTGGCGTCGCTCACGGTCGGCGGCACTCTAGGGTCTCGAACGGCTCGCGGGGGTCCTCTTGACGCCGTGCGTCCGGGACCGCATGGTGGCCGGCTCGCCCCACATGGCAAAGGTTCTGGTCATCGATGACGAGGCGAACCTCCGGAAGGTGCTCGCCGCGCTGCTCCGCCGGGACGGCTACGACGTCTCCATCGCCGCAGGACGGCGAGGTGGGCCTGGCCGAGTTCCAGAAGAACGGCGCCGACGCGGTGATCACCGATCTGGTGATGCCCAAGCTCGGGGGGATGGAGGTGCTCCGGGCGATCAACTCCTCCGACCCCGAGGTGCCGGTGATCATCATCACCGCCCACGGCACGGTGGACTCGGCGGTGGAGGCCATCAAGCTCGGCGCCTTCGACTACGTCACCAAGCCCTTCGACCAGAGCGAGCTCTCCAACGTCCTGGCCAAGGCGATCCGCACCCACGAGTCCGCCCGCCGCAACGCCCGCGGCGAGCGCGGACGTCCCGCGCTGGTCGGCGAGTCGACCCAGATGCAGGAGGTGCTGCGGATCATCGACAAGGTCGCGGACACGCCGTCCACCGTCCTGATCACCGGCGAGAGCGGCACCGGGAAGGAGCTCATCGCGACCGCCCTGCACGAGGGCAGCTCGCGCCGCGACAAGCCGTTCATCCGCATCAACTGCGCGGCCATCCCCCGCGACCTCATCGAGTCCGAGCTCTTCGGCTACGAGCGCGGGGCGTTCACCGGCGCGGTCACCTCCAAGCCCGGGCGCTTCGAGCTCGCCGACGGGGGGACGCTGTTCCTCGACGAGATCGGCGAGATCCCCGTCGAGATGCAGGTGAAGCTCCTGCGCGCCCTTCAAGAGAGCGAGTTCGAGCGGGTGGGCGGCATCAAGACCACCCGGGTGGACGTCCGGCTCATCGCCGCCACCAACCGCGACCTCAACGCGGAGATCGAGGCCGGCCGCTTCCGCAAGGACCTCTATTACCGGCTGGCCGTGGTGCCCATCAGCCTCCCCCCGCTCCGGGAGCGGCCGAGCGACATCGCCACCCTGGTGCGTCACTTCGTCGACAAGTACAACCGCCGCCTGAACAAGCGGATCGAGGGGATGACCGACGAGGCCCTGACGCTCCTGCAGGCCTACGCCTGGCCGGGCAACATCCGGGAGCTGGAGAACCTGGTCGAGCGCACCCTGCTCTTCGCCGACGGGCCGCTCATCGGTGCGGACGATCTGCCTCACTCCGTGCGGGCCCCCGGCGCCGCCACCCCGGTGCCGGGGCCAGGCCCCGCGCCCGGGACGCTCCCGGCCCCCGCGGGCGAGAGCGGGCTCAAGGACATCGTCCGGCAGCGCGCCGCGGAGCTGGAGAAGGACCTCATCACCCGCGCCCTCGAGGAGACGGGGGGCAACGTCACCCGCGCGGCGAAGCTCTTGCAGATCAGCCGGAAGTCGCTGCAGACCAAGATGAAGGAGTTCTCGCTTCGCGACGACGGCGACGAGTGAGCGTGGAGGCGGACGGGCAACGATGCCGGTGAAGATGCCAGTGCTGGGCCAGCCGGCCCGGCGCAAGTCGGGTGGGCTGGGGTGGGTGCTGTTCCTCGTCGTCGCGGTGGCCGCGCGGGGGCTACCTCTGGCACCGGAAGCATCGCCCTCCCCCGCCCGTGGCCACGGTGCCGGTGGTGGCGCCTGCGCCGGTGATCAGCGTCCCCGGGTCGACGGCCGTCCCGGGCGCGGCGATGGCGCCGGTCCTGCCGCCGGTGCAGCCCGGCCCGCGTCACCTCGCGGTGCGCATCGACGGTGCGCTGGAGACGGCGCTGGTCGCCGGCGCGGGGACCGAGACCGGCCCGGCGCTCGCCCAGGTGGTGAAGCGCGTGCTGGTGTGGTGGGTGGCGGTCCCGGCCGACCTCCGCCGGGGCGACCTGCTCGACGTGCTCTACGAGCCGCAGCCCGGGCAGGAGCCGCTGGTGCTCGCGGTCCGGCTCCAGAGCGCGAAGGCCGGGCGCACCTTCGAGGCCTACCGCTTCAAGCCGTCGGGCGCGCAGTTCGCGCGCTTCTACGGCCCGGACGGCGACGACCTCGAGCTCCGGCTCGACCCCTCCCCGCTGGACAGCTGGGAGCAGATCACCTCGCTGCTCAAGGACGGCCGGAGGCACAAGGGCGTGGACTTCAAGACCCCGGTGGGCACGCCGGTGAAGGCCACCTTCGACGGGACCATCACCCGGAAGAACTGGTTCTTCCGCGGCAACGGCAACAGCCTCGAGGTGACCGAGGCCGCGGCCCCGTCCCGGAAGGCCGTCTTCCTCCACCTCTCCGAGCTGCCGCGGACGCTCACCGTGGGGACCAAGGTGAAGCGCGGCGAGGTCATCGCCCACAGCGGCAACAGCGGGCACAGCTTCGCGCCGCACCTGCACTACCAGCTGATGTCGGCGTCGGACCAGGTGCTGGACCCGTTCGACGTGCAGGCCACGCGCAGGGTCTCCCTCGGGCCGGCAGAACGAGTGGGGCTCACCGAGCAGGTCGCGAAGTGGCGGTCGATGATGACCAGCCCGGTGGCGGCCACGCCCGGGACGGCGCTCCAGGCGGGCACTCCCGCCGCGGCCCGCTGAACGAGCGACACCAGCGGCAGTGTTCCCGATCTCTTGAGCGGTTGAACTCCCCTACAGCTCGGATTGCCGGCGCCGGTCGGAGAACTGCCACAAGTACATCTGCCGGCCGGTGCTTGAGGCCAAGATCGCGATCGCGCGCAGCTCAACCAGCAATGCATCCGCCCGGTCATCGCGCTCGCCCCGCTCCGAGCCGGTAGACCTCCGCGCTCGTCCACCCCGCCTGCCGCGCCACTTCGGTGGAGAGCGTCTTCAGTCGCTCGCCCCGCGCGAGACCTGCCTCGAGCGCTGCACGGACCTCGGTCTCGGTCCAGCGCGTCGCCTCGGTCCGACCTTCGACCAGCACCACCACCTCGCCCAGTGGCGGCGTGTCGCGGTACCGCCCGGCGAGCTCGGGCAGCGTCCCGCGTACGAACTCCTCGTGCACCTTGGTGAGCTCGCGCGCCACCACGGCGCGGCGAGGCCCGAGCGCCGCCTCGAGGTCGGCCAGCGTCTCGCCCAGCCGGCGCGCCGACTCGTAGAGCACCAGCGTCGCCCGGAGGCCCGCGACCTCGTCCAGCACCGCGGTCCGGTCCGGCCCCGAGCGCGGCAGGAACCCGAGGAAGTGGAAGCGCCCCGACGGCAGGCCCGAGGCGCTCAGCGCGGCGATGACCGCGCTCGGCCCCGGCACCGGAACCACGGGGATGCCGCGCGCCACCGCCTCCGCCACCAGCGCCTCGCCGGGGTCGCTGATGCCCGGGCTGCCCGCGTCGGTCACCAGCGCCCCGTCCTCGCCGGCCTCGAGCCGGGCGAGGATGCCCCCCACCCGCTCCTTCTCCGCGAACGCCGGGAGGCTCAGGAGCGGCGCCTGGACCCCGAGCGACCGCAGCCACGGGCCCGAGTGCCGGGTGTCCTCGCAGACGACGAACGCCACGGCCCGCAGCACCTCGGCCGCCCGGGCGGTCACGTCTCCCAGGTTCCCGATGGGCGTCGCGACGAGGTGGAGGGTGCCGGCCATGGTCGCCTGGCCGGCGACGCTCTCACATCCCGGCGTCGAACGCCCCGGGCAGGTGCTCGATGACCGCCGCCGTCCCCCGGCCGAGGACGGTCATCACGTCGAAGCGGATCATCCGCCGCGGCGCGGGGCGGCGTTGAAGGTAGCGGAGCGCCGCGCGCACCACCCGCCGCTGCTTCTCCCGCGTCACCGTCAGCGATGGGTCCCCGAAGCGCGCCGAGGTCCGCATCCGCACCTCGACGAAGCAGAGGAACTCACCGCGTTCCGCCACGATGTCCAGCTCGCCTTCCCGTACCAGCCAGTTCCGCTCGCGGATGCGGTACCCCGCGCGCTCCAGCCAGGCCACGCACTGCTCCTCGGCCTCGGAGCCGAGCCTCGATCAATCCACCTCGCCCATCCCCCACCCCCGACCTCCGACCTGCCGGGAACTGTACGGAGCGGGTCAGACGTTCAGGGAGCCCTCGGACAGCGAGGCGAACACCGGGTGGGCGGTGAGGTGGAGCAGCTGCGTCACGCCACCGATCCCCTTGAGCATCCGGCCGAGCATCGGCAGCCGCGCCTCGTCCATGCCGGTGGCCATGTCCTCCAGCAGCACCGGCATCGGCTCCTGGGCCACCAGCTGCTCGATCAGCACCAGCCGGAGCGCGAGCCAGACCCAGTCCACGTCACGCGGGTCGAGCTGCCCCACCGGCACCGCGCGCCCCCCGACCCGCGCCGTCCCCTTCCCGTCGTGGCCGATCTCCAGGCCCTCCACCCGGCGCTCGGTCAGCGCGATCAGATACTGCGCGCACCGCTCGGCGAGCCGCGAGGCCAGAGTGGGCACGTCCAGCGCAAGGAGATCCGCCGCCGCGCTCACCAGCGCGGGCGTGAAGTCGTCGAGCGTCTCGGGCGCCGCCGCCGCCGGGACGCCCGGAGTCGAGACCCGCCGCGGGCCGGGGGTCAGGGCCTCCCGCATCCGCGCCATCTCCCGCTCCACCTCGCGCGCGTCACGCACGTAGCTGCCCTTCTCCGCGAGGCGGCCGTTGAGCGACACCTGCTCGGCGTGGAGCTCCGCGAGCTGCATCGCCGCCGCCACGTACTCCGGGTTCAGCTTCGCCGCGCCGAGCTGCCGCTCGAGCTCCGCCACCCGGGCGCTCCACTTCCCGTGCTCCTCGAGCGCGGCAACGATCTCGTGCGGCTGCTCGACGCCGAGGATCTTCATCGCGTTGCGGACCGGCTGGGCGTCGGTCTCGAACTGCTCGCGCACCTCCCGCTCGCGGTCGCCGAGCCGGTCCCCCTTGCGGACGGCCAGCTCGACCCACTGGAGGTCCTCGACCCGCTTCAGCGCCACCAGCGCCGCCAGGCCGAAGGCGGGGATGTCCAGCAGCGCGATGTACTTCAGCGGCCCGGTCACTGTGGCGCCGAAGAACAGCGCCGCGGCCCCCAGCGCCATCCCGGCCCAGAACCGCCCATCGCGCGAGAGCGGGGCCGGCGCGGGTGCGGTGGCCACGTCGAGCTGCCGCTCTGCCTCGAGCTTGGCGAACGTCTCGTCGACCTTCGCCACCAGCGCCGGGAAGGCCCGGGCACGCTCGACGATGTCGGGGATCAGCCCCAGCCCTTCCACGGTGGGCGCCTGCTGCAGCCCTCGCTGAGCCTCGGCAAGCTCCTGCTCCAGGCCCTGCACCGACTTCACCCGGGACTCCAGCTGGAACACCTGGGCGCTCACCCCGTCGGCGCGGAACTGCAGCCGCTCGACCTCCGTCGCGAGCGCCATCTCCTTCTCCAGCTCGGCCAGCCGTGCCCGGGCCTGCGCCGGATCCACCGGTGGCTCGGGGGTGGACGCGCCGCCGCCGGCCAGCCGCGACGACGATGCCGCCGGGCGCTTCGGCCGCTTGCTGGGGAGCTGCCCGGGGGTGAAGGTGAAGAGCTGCTCGTACCGGCTGCGCGGGGGGAAGCCCACCTGCGCGCGGAGGAACTGGGCCATCTCCGACGGGTCCTCGGTGACGAGGTCGTGCCCGCGGGTGCTGGGGTTCACCCGGTGGAGGGCGCCCGAGCGGCCCAGCTCGCGGAGGATTCGGTAGGTCGCCCGGTCGCGCCCGACGATCCACAGCGCGGCCTTGCTGGTGGTCCCGCCCTCGGCCGACGCGTAGCGCGCATCCCCCCCGCGCCCGTCGGGGAAGCACAGCTCGGAGGTGAGCCCAACGAGCGGCGCCCCCGGGGTCTGGGGGAGCAACGTCCAGTAGCCTGGCTTCAGGGAGACGCGAACGCTGGGCAGGAACCCGCGGACGCCCTGGAGCGCGAACTCGACCCAGTGCATGCGAGAACACCGAGTCTAGCCCAGCAGCCCGGCCGTCAGGCGCAGGGGCGCCGTCTGTCCGGGCTCAGCCCTACGCGGCGGCGGTGGTCTTGCCGGCCTTGGCCTTCTTGCCCTTGGGAGCCGGGCCGGCGGAAGGGGCCTCAGGAGCAGCCCCGGTGGCGGGCGCAGTGGCCGGCACGGGAGCGGCGGCGTCCTCGAGAATCTCCTCCTGGGTGTCCACCCGGCTCGCCTTGCCGCGGAGACCGCGCAGGTAGAACAGCCGGTTGTGCCGCACGTCGCCGCGGGTCAGCACCTCGATGCGCTCGTAGCGGGGGCTGTGCAGCGGAAAGATGCGCTCCACGCCGACCCCGTAGGACATCTTGCGCACGGTGAAGGTCGCCCGGTTGGCGCCCTTGGTCTTGCGGATGACCACGCCCTCGAACGGCTGCACCCGCTCCTTCTCGCCCTCGCGGACCTTCCAGTGCACGCGAACTGTGTCACCGGTGCGGAACTCGGTGATGTCCTTCCGCAGCTGCTTCGACTCGACGTATTCCAGGGCGCTCGGGCGCATGGCTACAGACTCCAACGGATGGGGAGCCGGGCCAGATAGCAGACGACCCGTCCTGTCGCAAGGCCAAGCCCCCGGATTCAGAGGTCCTTCTCGGACATGGCCAGGAGGCGCCGGTCCTCGTCCGACAGGCCCGCACCGTCGAGCAGGTCCGGGCGGCGGGTCCGGGTGAGCTGGAGCTGATGCCAGCGCCGCCAGCGGGCGATGCGGGCGTGGTCGCCGCCCTGGAGCACGTCGGGGACGACGACGCCGCGGAACTCCGCCGGCCGGGTGTACTGCGGGTACTCGAGCAGCCCGCCCTCGAAGCTCTCGGAGCCGGACGACTCGGCGTTCCCGAGGACGCCCGGGAGAAGACGCGCCACCGCGTCCACGACGCACAGCGCGGCGAGCTCGCCGCCGGTGAGGACGAAGTCCCCGAGCGAGACCTCCCCGTCGACGTACGCCCGCACCCGCTCGTCCACGCCCTCGTAGCGGCCGGCGACCAGGACGAGATCCGTCGGACCCGCGGCCAGCGCCCGGGCCATGCCTTGCGTGAAGCGCTCGCCCCGGGGCGAGGTCAGGAGCACCCGGGCGCTGGGGAGCGCGGCGCGGGCCGCCTCGATGGCGGCGACCAGCGGCTCGGGCTTCATCACCATCCCCGCCCCGCCGCCGTACGGCGCGTCGTCGGTCACCCGGTGCTTGCCCTCGGCGTGCTCGCGGATGTCCCGCGGCTCGACGCGGAGCAGGCCGCGGGCGCGCGCCTTCCCGAGGATGCTCGCCTCGAGGTACCCGGTCACCATCGCCGGGAACAGCGTCAGGATCTCCGCCTGCCACATGGCCGCTGCGCCCTACTCCAGCATCTCCGGAGGCCGGACGACGAGCACCCCGGACTCGATGTCCACCTCGGGGACGAATTCGTCGACGAACGGCACCACCAGGGGCTCGGGGCCGGTCCCCTGGATCACCAGATTGGGGACGGGGCCGGTGTTCCAGACCTCGGTCACCCGGCCCAGCGGTGCGCCCTCCGGGGTGCGCGCCTCGAGGCCGACCAGGTCTCCCTGGAACCACTCGCCCGGGGCCGGCGGCGGGAGGTCCTCGCGGTGGACCAGGACGGTCGCGCCCCGGAACGGCTCGGCCAGCGAGCGCGAGGTGATGCCCGCGAGCGAGACCAGGGTGGCGTCGGCGGCCCGCCGCGCACGCGCCAGCTCGAGCTCGAGCTCCTCGCCCGAGCGCAGCCGGAGCACCAGCCGGTGCACGGTGGAGAGCGCCTCGGACCGGGGGTCGAAGGTGCGCACCGCCAGCTCACCCTCGAGCGCGTGCACGCGTGCCACGTACCCCACCTCCAGCGTGGGGCGGGGCGGGCTCATCCGGCCGGCGGAGGCTCGGGAGGCGGGGGCTGAGGCTCGGGCGCCGTTGCGCGCCGGTCATCCAGCACCTCCAGCCGCGCCTTCACCCCGCGCCTCTGGGCGGCGACGGCGAGCAGGGTCCGGATGGCGTTCACGGTGCGGCCGTCGCGGCCGATGACCTTGCCCACGTCCTCGGGGGCGACCTTCAGCTCGAACAGCGTGCCGCCGTCGGCCGGCTGGCTCCGCAGCTCGACCTGGTCCGGGCGGTCCACCAGTCCCCGGGCCAGGGACATCAACAGCTCCTCCACGGCGCTCAGGCCTTGGGGGTCTTGCTGGCGCGCTTGATCAGCCCGGCCACGGTCTCGGACGGGGTCGCACCCGCCTTCAGCCAGTGCTCGAGGCGCTCCTGCTTGAACTCGATCTTGGGGGGCTCGAGGTTCGGGTCGTACGCCCCGATCGCCTCGATGAACTTGCCGTCCCGCGGGTTGCGCGAGTCGGTGGCAACCACGTGGTAGTACGGCATCTTCTTTGCGCCCGCGCGCGCGAGCCGAAGCACGACAGCCATGAATCTCTCCGTCCTTGGGAACGCGCGGGATTAGTCGTGGCTCGCCTGCTTGTCAAGAAGGGCCCCGAGATGTCGAGGGTTTACGCGGTGGCGCTGCTTGGGGGTTCTTGCGGCGTCGCGGCCGGCCCCTGGCGATTCGCGAGCTGGCCGCAGGCCGCGGCGATGTCCCGCCCCCGGTTCTCGCGGATGAACGCCGCCACGTGTCCCCGGGCGAGGATGTCGCGGAAGCGCTCCGCCCGCTCCTCGCCGGTGGTGAAGAAGCCGAGGCCCGGGTTCTCGTTGTAGGGGATGAGGTTCACCTTGGCCGGGACGTCCCGGAGCAGCTCCACCAGGCGCTCGGCGTCCGCGTCGCTGTCGTTGACCCCGCGGAGCAGCACGTACTCGAAGGTGATGCGCCGTCCCTGCCGCAGCGGGAACTGGCGGCAGGCCTCCATCAGCTCGGCGATGTTCCACTTCCGGTTCACCGGCATCAGCTCGTCGCGCTGGGCGTCGGTGGTGGCGTTGAGCGAGATGGCGAGCTTCACCTCGGTCTCGGCGCCGAGCCGGGCGATCATCGGCACCAGGCCCACGGTGGAGACGGTGATGTGCCGGTGAGAGAAGTTGGGCCCGTCCTCGGACTGGAGGATGTGGAGCGCCTCCTTCAGGGCCTCGAAGTTGTGCAGCGGCTCGCCCATCCCCATGAACACGAGATTGGTGAGCGGGCGGGTCAGGGACAGGCCCTCGTTCCGGGCGACCTCGCGGTTGACCGCGTGCACCTGGGCGACGATCTCCGCCGCGGTCAGGTTCCGCAGGAGGCCCAGCGTGCCGGTCATGCAGAACTTGCAGGCCATCGCGCAGCCGACCTGGGTGGAGACGCAGAGCGTCTTCCGGTCGGTCGACGGCATGTAGACGCTCTCGATGAGCCGGCCGTCGCGGGTGCGCCAGCGGTACTTGATGGTGCCGTCGGTGCTCCGCTGCTCGAGGTCCTTGGAGAGCGGCTCGAGCGCACACCGCTCGGCGAGCCTGGCCCGCAGCGGCTTCGAGAGATCGGTCATCTGATCGAGGTCGGTCACCCCGCGCTGGTGGATCCACCGGTACAGCTGCCGGGCATGGAACGGACGCTCCCCCAGCTCGTCGACCACGAGGCGGGTGAGACGGTCGAGCGGGAGGCCGAGGAGATCGACCCGGGGGTCCTGTGCGGCGGACGGCATCGGGGTCGCGTGTAACATGGCCCTGGCGGGGACGCAGATCCCCGGGCCCTGCGGGGGCGGTGCGCGATCAGGAGCGGGCGGTCCGCTGATCGCTCGGGCGGCGGTGTCGGCGCGCGGGGCCTCCTGGTCCCGGCTCAAACGTGGACATAGCAACTTGGTCCCGATTCCCGGACGGCTGGCCGGTGCAAGTGCCCGAAACCTGGAACCTGGCTCGACAGTTGTTCGCGGCCGAGCGCGCCGAAGTTGCTATGTCCACGATTGCGCCGGGGGCGAGGCGCCGGCCGCGGCCTCGGCGCCCTGCGCCCGCACCGCCGCTGATCAGGTTCCCAGGAATCTGGGTCGGCGCGTTCACCCACTTCAAGGACTTCGCGACCGAGGACCGGGGAGGTCGCGCGCTCATGCGCCTCGACCGGAGCTACTTCGAGGCCGGCGTCCGGCCGGAGGCGCCGCAGTTCGTCGTCATCTACTGGCGGTGGCAGCGAAACCGCCCCTCGGAGAGCTTCCGGGACGAGTCCGAGCGGCGGTTCGACCCCGGCGGCCGTGGAGGCGCTGCTCGACCGCTAGCGGCGGACACTCGGCGCGAGCCGCGACTCGACCCAGCCCGCGACCGCGAGGAGCGCGCCCTCGGCCCGCGGCGCTCCCACCAGCTGGACGCCGAGGGGGAGCCCCGAGGGCCCCGTCCCCGCCGGGAGGCTGATGCAGGGGAACCCGAGCAGCGTGACCACGCGGTTGAAGATCGGGTCGCCGGTGCTCGCCAGCCCCTCGGGCGCCTCGCCGGGCGCGCTGGGGGTGAGCAGCACGTCCACCTCGGCGAGCAGCCTCGTGGCCACCGTCCAGGCCAGCCCGGCCTGGACCTTCGCCGCCCGCACCTCGTCCGCCGACGCGGCGGCGCCCCGGTCGAGCAGGTCGCGCAACTGAGCGCTGAGCTTCGGCCCCGCGCTCTCCCGGAGGCTCCTCAGCGACCGGGCGGCCTCCGCGGCCATGACCAGCCCCTGTGCGTCGGCGAGCGGGCCCTCGTCCGGCCCGAGGTCGACGTCCCGGACCGTCGCTCCGGCCCGGGCGAGCTCCGCGGCGACGTGCTCCAGCCGCTCCTGCATCGCCGGCGTGGCGCGCGGCCACTGCGCGCTCCTCCACAGCGCGATGCGGGGCGGCCCCGAGAGGCGTGGAACCTCCACCGGCGCGCCGAGCCCGGCGAGCACCGGAGCGACGTCCGCCACTTCCCGGACCAGCACCCCGAGGGTGTCCAGCGACGGTGCGAAGGGGTGCACGCCCTCGAGCGAGAGGAGCCCGTGCGACGGCTTGAAGCCCACCACGCCGCAGAACGCCGCGGGGCGGACGATCGACCCCGCGGTCTGCGTCCCCAGGGCGGCGGGGACCATGAAGTCGGCCACCGCGGCCGCCGACCCGCTGGACGACCCGCCCGGGGTGTGCCCCGGGTTCCGGGGGTTCCGCGTGGGCCCGGGGGCGAAGAACGCCAGCTCGGTGGTCACCGTCTTTCCCAGCACCACCGCACCCGCGGCGCGCAGCGAGCCCACGCAGGCCGCGTCGGCTGCGGGCCGGCGTCCGCGGAAGAGCAACGTCCCGCACTCGGTCGGGGCGTCGGCGGTGTCGATGATGTCCTTGATTCCCACCGGAAGCCCGAAGAGCGGAGGCCTGGGCGGGCCGGCATCGATGGCGCGTGCCGCGGCGAGCGCCCGCTCCGGCTCGAGCCAGGCCCAGGCGTGGATTTGCGGCTCGTCCCGGGCGATGCGTTCCAGGCAGGCGCGCACCAGCTCCTCCGAGGAGAGCGTACGCTGCCGGAGCAGCGCGATCGCCGCCGCTGCCCCGAGCTCCTCCACGGGTCCCGTGCTCATCGCCCGGCGAAGACTACGAGCCTCGGCGCACCGCGCGCGAGGGCCACCAGGCAGGCGCGCCCGGGACCGGACGCTCGCCGCATCCTCGGGCGCCGGGGACTCCTCGGTCCCGGCGGGCGGTCAGCGGGCTGCGCGGAAGAACGCCCGGAGTCGCGGGGCGATGCGCTCCCGGAAGCGCCGGCCGCTGAAGGTCCCGTAATGCCCCGCCCCCTCCTGGAGGTGGTGCTCGTGCCAGTCGCCGGGGATGGAGGAGCACAGCGCGTGCGCGGCGTAGGTCTGCCCGGGCGTGGTGATGTCGTCGTCGTTCCCCTCGACCGTCATCAGCGCCGTCCGTCGGATGGCCTCCAGGCGCACCGGATTTCCGCGGTGCAGCATGGTGCCCTCCGGGAGGCTGTGCCGGTGGAACACGTGTTGCACGGTCTCCAGGTAGAACTCCGCCGGCAGGTCCATCACCGCGAAGTACTCGTCATAGAACTTGCGGCGCTTCTCCGCCGAGGCGAGCTCGCCCTTCAGCACGTCCTTGAACAGGCCGACGTGCGCGTCCACGTGGCGGTGGGGATCGAGCGACATGAACGCCGACAGCTGCAGGAGCCCCGGGTAGACGCGCCGGCCCGAGCCCGGGTGACCCACCGGCACCCGGTGGATCACCATCGCCTCCAGGGCCTTGAGCGAGTGCACCCGCGCGAACTGGTTCACCGACGAGGGGTTCACCCGCGTGTCCACCGGGCCCGAGATCAGCACCATGCTCGCCGGCTGCGCCGGGTCGCCGGCCTCGGCCATCATCGCGGTAGCGATGAGCACCGGGACCGCCGGCTGGCAGACCGCGAGGACGTGCACCCCCGGCCCGATCTCCCGCAGGTGGGCGGCCACCAGATCCACGTAGTCGGCGAGGTCGAAGCGGCCCACGGACAGCGGCACCATCCGCGCGTCCACCCAGTCGGTGATGTAGACGTCGTGGTCCGGGAGCAACTCCCGCACGGTCTCGCGGAGCAGCGTGGCGTGGTGACCGGAGAGCGGCGCCACGATCAGGACCCGCGGGTCGTCTCGGATGACGTCCCGCTCGAAGCGGAGCAGCCGGCAGAAGGGCGTCTCGTGCACCAGCTGCTCGTGGACCTCGACCTCGCGCCCGTCGATGACCGTCTTCGTCAGGCCGAACGCCGGCTTCGGGTAGTCGGCCGTCGCCCGCTCGACCAGCTCGGCGGCCGCCGCCAGCGCGCGGACCGGAGGGAGGGCCGCGGCGGGATTGAAGGGGTGCGTCCACGCCAGGCGGAGCATCGACGCCCAGTCGTGAATCGGACGGGCGAATGCTCGGCTCAGGTCATGGGCGAAGTACACTGAACGCCAGGCTAGGGGCTCCCGGGCTGCCGGTCCAGCGTTTGTTGCCCCGAGGTTTGTTGCGACTGCACAATTCGAGGCAGTGGGCGTCTCTCCCACGGAGGACCGCCGATGCTGGTCAAGAAGTACGGGAACCGCCGCCTTTATGACACCGAGCAGAGCCGCTACGTCCGGCTCGACGAGATCGCCGAGCGCATCCGCGCCGGTGCCGACGTCCAGGTGGTCGATGCCAAGTCCGGGTCCGACCTGACCGCGCCCACCCTGGCGCAGATCATCTTCGAGGACCGCAACGCCGCGCGGTTGCTCCCGGTTCCGCTGCTGCTGCAGCTCATCCGGATGGGAGAAGAGCCGCTCGCCGACTTCCTCGGCCGGTACGTGAGCTGGGCGCTGGAGATGTACCTGCAGGCCCGATCCGGGCTGGGCGGCCTCTACAACCCGTTCTCGGCCCTCCGGCCCTTCCCCACCCCTGCCTCGCAGGAGCGCCCGCGGGGGCCCGAGCCCTCCCCTGCGGCCTCGGACGAACTCGGGGTGCTCCGCCGGGAGGTGGCCGCGCTCCGTCGCAGCCTGAAGCGGAAGCCGCCGCGCCGACGATGAATTCTGTTGCACTGCAACACAGCGGCCCTTGACTCGCCTCCGGTGGGTGTTACACGACCAGGGTACGGAACCCTGCGAGGAGAGGACGATGACTCAGAAGAATAGCCCTGGACGTGCCCGGCGATCGACGCCGGGAGGTGGCGGGCCCGAGGTGGAGACGGCCGCGCCGCCGGCGCGTTTTGTTGCGTTGCAACAAAAGTCACTTGACACCCCTTTCCCCGGTGTTACACGAATGAGGAACCCGGGTGGTCCGGAGGAGAGAACCATGGATCAGAAGACCGTTTTTACGCAGATGCAGCAGTTCGGTAACGAGTGGCTGAAGCTGGTGGCCGAGTCCACCAGCCGCTTCACCGCGGCGCTGGCCGAGGTGGAGAAGTTCGAGAAGCAGGGCGTCGCCCAGGCCGTCTCGGCCCTGGACGAGGCCGGCCGCGTGGCCAAGGAGGCCCTCAACGCCAGCGAGCAGATGAGCGCGCAGTGGCGGAAGGCGATCAACGAGGCCGCGAACCGCACCCTCGAGCTGGTCACCCCGAAGAACTAGTCGGCACAACCGTTGACACCCCGGCGGGTCCCCTGGCGTCATCTCGGCGCGAGGTCGACCCGCCGGTTTTTTTCAGTCGATCCTCGCCCAGGTCCTGAAGGGGGTCGTCCGATGTCTCCCGCGTCGGTGAGCAAGGTCGCGAGCCTCGACGAGGCGGTGGCCCTGGTGCAGCCCGGAAACACGCTCGCCACCTCGGGCTTCGTCGGCATCGGGACTCCCGATGGGCTGCTGGAGGCCCTGGCACGCGCCTACCAGACCCACGGCCGCCCCGGGGAGCTCACCCTGCTCTTCGCCGCCGGCCAGGGCGACGGCAAGACGCGCGGCCTCAACCGCCTCGCCGTCCCGGGGCTGCTGAAGCGGGTGGTGGGCGGACACTGGGGGCTCATCCCCCGGGTCGGGGCGCTGGCGCTGGCCGGGGAGATCGAGGCCTACAACCTCCCCCAGGGCTGCATCTCGCACCTCTACCGGGACATCGCCGCGGGCAAGCCGGGGACGCTCTCCCGGGTGGGCCTGGGGACCTTCGTGGATCCGCGACACGGCGGCGGGAAGGTGAACTCCCGCTCCACCGAGGACATCGTCGAGCTGCTGCAGATCCACGGCGAGGACTGGCTCCTCTACCGGGCCTTCCCCATCGACGTGGTCTTCCTGCGCGGGACCACCGCCGACCCGGGCGGCAACGTCACCATGGAGCGCGAGGCGCTCACCCTCGACAACCTGGCCATGGCCATGGCCGCGAAGAACAGCGGCGGGGTGGTCATCGTCCAGGTGGAGCGCCTGGCCCAGGCCGGCTCGCTCCCCGCCCGGAGCGTGAAGATTCCGGGCGCGCTGGTGGACTGCGTGGCCGTGGCCAGCGGCGAGTACCACGCCCAGACCTACGCCACCGCCTACAGCCCGGCCTTCTCCGGCGAGCTGCGCGTGCCGCTGGAGACGTTGCCACCTCCGCATCTGGACGGCCGCAAGGTCATCGGCCGGCGCGCGGCGTGCGAGCTCGTCCCGGGCACGCTCATCAACCTGGGCATCGGGATGCCCGAGTCCGTCGCCGGCGTGGCGGCGGAGGAAGGTCTCCTCCCCCTGCTCACCCTCACCGCCGAGCCGGGGGTGATCGGCGGGCTGCCCGCCTCCGGGCTGAACTTCGGCGCGGCGGTGAACACCGAGGCGCTCATCGACCAGAACCAGCAGTTCGACTTCTACGACGGAGGCGGCCTGGACCAGGCCTACCTGGGCATGGCCCAGGTGGACGCGGCGGGCAACGTCAACGTGAGCCGCTTCGGGTCGACCTTCTCCGGGTGCGGCGGGTTCATCAACATCAGCCAGAACGCGCGAAAGGTCGTCTTCGTCGGGACCTTCACCTCGGGCGGGCTCACCCTGGAGATCGGCGACGGGCGCCTGCGCATCCTCCAGGAGGGCCGGAACCGGAAGTTCCTCCCCGCGGTGGAGCAGGTCACGTTCAGCGGCAAGCGGGCCCGCGAGCTGGGGCACGAGACCCTCTACGTCACCGAGCGCGCCGTGTTCCGGCTGACCGACTCAGGGCCGCGGCTCGAGGAGATCGCCCCCGGCGTCGACCTGGAGCACGAGGTGCTCGGCCAGATGGAGTTCACCCCGGAGATCAAGCGGCCGCTGGGGACCATGGACCCGCGCCTGTTCCGGGCCGAGCCGATGGGGCTGCACCGGCTCATCGAGGACCGGCCGCTCGCCTCGCGCTTCGAGTTCGACCCGCAGCGCGAGGTCCTCTTCATCAACTTCGCCGGGCTGACCATCCGGAGCGAGGCGGACCTGGAGGCGATCGCCGCCACGGTGAAGGAGGTCTGCGCCCCGCTCGGACGGCGGGTCCGGGCGGTCGTCGACTACGACGGGTTCAGCGTGCCCGCTCACCTGGCGGATGCCTACGCCGAGCTGGTCCGGGAGCTCACGGAGCGTTACTACGAGCGCGTGACCCGGTACACCTCCAGCGCGTTCCTGCGCCTGAAGCTGGGCGCCACCCTGCAGGCCCACCACGTGGATCCCGAGCTCTTCGACACGCAGCGCCGGGCGCTCGAGTCCCTCAAGCGAAGGCGGCAGTCCCGGCATCCGCCGGCTGGGAGTCACGAATGAAGGTGCTCGAGCTGCCGCAGCGTCCCCAGCCGGTCGAGGAGGCCGACGCCGCCCCTGCCGCCCGCGCCTCAGGTGGGCAACAAGATGCGCGGGGGGCTGCGCCGCGTCGCCGACGAGTTCCTCGACCGGGTGGACCCGGTGGGCTTCGGGCGGGCGCTCGGCACCGAGGCGGCCGGGCTGGTCCGCCATCCGCTCTCCACCGCCAGGGCGCTGGCCCACTGGTCGAACGGGGCGCTCGTCGCCGCCGCGGTGAGCGCCGCCCGGGCCGTGGGCGCCACCCCCGCGGGTCCGATGCCCGTGCCGGAGAAGGACCGGCGCTTCGGCGACCGGACCTGGTCGGAGAACGCCCTGTTCTTCTGGCTGCTCCAGCAGCACCTGCTCCGGGAGCAGCTGGCCCGCGAGCTGCTCGAGGCCGCCGACCTCGACGAGGTCACCTTCCGGAAGGCGCGGCTGGCGAGCCAGCTCGTCGTGGATGCGCTCGCCCCCACCAACTTCTTCCTCACCAACCCGGTCGCGCTCCGCCGGGCCTTCGAGAGCGGCGGGCTGAGCGCCGCGCGCGGTCTCCGGATGTGGATGGACGACGTCCGGACCCGCCAGGGCTGGCCCCGGCTGGTGAATCGTTCGGGGTTCGTGGTGGGGAAGAACCTCGCCTCCACACCGGGCAAGGTCGTCTACCGCAACCGGGTGATGGAGCTCATCCAGTACGCGCCCCAGACCGACACCACCTTCTCGGTCCCGCTGCTCTGCAGCCCGCCCTTCATCAACAAGTACTACATCATGGACCTGGCCCCCGGCCGGAGCTTCGTCGAGTGGGCGGTGAAGAACGGGCACACCACGTTCTGCATGAGCTACCGGAACCCCGACGTGAGCCTCCGCGACGTCGGCTTCGGGGACTACCTGATCGAGGGCCCGCTGGAGGCGCTCCGGGTGGTGAAGGAGATCACCGGCGAGCCGAAGGTCAACGTGGCCGCGCTCTGCGTCGGCGGAACGCTGGCCACGATGCTCGCCGCCTACCTCGAGGCCACCGGCGACAGGTCACTCAACTCGCTGACCCTGATGAACACCCTGGTGGACTTCAGCGAGCCCGGGCTCCTGGGGGCCTACACAGACCGGCCCACCATCGAGCGCCTGCTCCGGCGGGTCCAGCGGCAGGGGCTGCTCGAGTCGCACGAGATGGCCCGCACCTTCAACCTGCTCCGGCCCAACGACCTGTACTTCAACTACTTCGGGTCGGCCTGGATGATGGGCGAGGAGGCACCGGGGTTCGACCTCCTGGCCTGGAACGACGACGGGACGCGCATCCCGGCCCGCCTCCTCTCGGAGTACCTGCGGGGCTGTTACCTGGACAACGCGCTCGCCCGGGACGAGATGACCGTCCGGGGCCAGCGGCTGCGGCTCTCCGCGATCGAGCAGGACACCTTCATCGTCGGGGCGGTGGAGGACCACATCACCCCGTGGCGGTCCGCCTTCCGGACGGCGAGCCTGTTCGGGGGCAAGGTCCAGTTCGTGCTCAGCAGCTCTGGACACATCGCCGGCGTGGTGAACCCGCCCAGCAAGAACGCAGCCTACTGGCTGCACGAGCACCTGCACGACACGCCCGAGGAATGGCAGGTGGCTTCCACCCGACACTCCGACACCTGGTGGCACGTCTGGGCCCGCTGGATCCAGACCCGGGCCGGGGAGCGCAGGCCTCCGCCGGCGATGATCGGGAGCGACGACCATCCGCCCCTGGCGGACGCCCCCGGGCTGTACGTCACCGAGCAGTGAGCCTGGGCGGCGCCCGGGCCAATCCCGGACGCATTGCGCTCGACGCGGACGACGCGGCGTGTCTTGCTGTGCCTTCAACCGTTTTCTAGGTCAGCGCACATGCTCGATTCAGCGCGTCACGCCGGTGAGCCGCTCCTCGAGACCCAGGGACTCACCAAGGAATTCCGTGGCTTCGTCGCGGTGAAGAACGTCAGCCTCACCGTGCGCACCGGGACGATTCACGCGCTGATCGGCCCGAACGGCGCAGGCAAGACCACCTGCTTCAATCTGCTCACCAAGTTCCTCACCCCCTCCGCCGGGACCATCAAGTTCAAGGGCGAGAACATCACCACCGACCGCCCGGCCGACGTGGCCCGCCGGGGCGTGGTGCGCTCGTTCCAGATCTCCGCGGTGTTCCCGCACCTCACCGTGCTGGAGAACATCCGGGTGGCGCTGCAGCGGAAGCGCGGCCAGTCCTTCGACTTCTGGCGCTCGGAGCGCGCTCTTCGAGAATCTGGAGCCGCGGACGCTCGAGCTGGCCGAGGCGGTGGGCCTCCAGGACTTCCTGGACGTGCTGGCGGTGGAGCTGTCCTACGGGCGAAAGCGCGCCCTGGAGATCGCCACCACGCTGGCGCTGGACCCCGAGCTGCTGCTGCTCGACGAGCCCACCGCCGGGATGGGCCACGAGGACGTGGACCGGATCGCCACCCTCATCCAGCGGGTGGGCGCCAGCCGCACCGTGCTGATGGTGGAGCACAACCTGAAGGTCGTCGCCAACCTCTCTCAGACCATCACCGTGCTCGCCCGGGGCGAGGTGCTGGCCGAGGGCGACTACGCGGCGGTGTCGAAGAACAGGGACGTGGTGCAGGCCTACATGGGGGCCGACCATGCCTGAGCCGGCGACCGCCGCCCCGGCGCCCGAGGCGGCCACCCGCGCGCTCCTGCACGTCGAGGGGCTCCAGGCCTGGTACGGCGAGTCCCACATCCTCCACGGCGTGACGCTCGAGGTCCGCCCCGGCGAGCTGGTGACCTTGCTGGGCAGGAACGGCGCGGGGAAGACCACCACCCTCCGCTCGCTGATGGGCATGGTGCCGCGCCGGGAGGGGTCGGTGGTGCTCGACGGCAAGGAGACCATCCGTTTCCCGCCGCACCGCATCGCCCGGCTGGGGATGGCCATCTGCCCGGAGGAGCGGGGCATCTTCGCCAGCCTGAACGTCGAGGAAAATCTCCTGTTGCCCCCCCAGATTCGTGCCGGGGGCATGCCGGTGAGCGCGGTCCTGGAGCTCTTCCCCAACCTCCAGGAGCGGATGGCCAGCCAGGGGACGAAGCTGTCCGGCGGCGAACAGCAGATGCTGGCCATCGGGCGCATCCTCCGCACCGGGGCGCGCCTGCTCCTGCTGGACGAGCCCACCGAGGGCCTGGCGCCGGTCATCGTGCAGCAGATTGGCGCCACCATCCACCGGCTGAAGGCGGAGGGGTTCACCATCTTGCTGGTGGAGCAGAACCTCAGGTTCGCCGCGTCCATCGCCGACCGTCATTACGTGATGGACCGCGGCCGCGTGGTGGACGAGATTCCCGCCGAACGTTTCCAGTCGAGCATGCCCCAGCTGCAGACGTATCTCGGTGTCTAGCCTTCCTTCCGCACCTCTCCAGGAGCACCTCTCCATGCGAATCGCTTCACGGCTTCTCGCCCTCGCCCTCCCCTGTCTGCTGCCGCTCAGCGCGGCGGCGGAGATGACCGACAACGTCATCAAGATCGGCGTCCTCAACGACATGTCCGGCCTCTACGCCGACCTCGGCGGTCAGGGCTCGGTCGAGGCGGCGAAGATGGCCGCCGAGGAGTTCGGCGGGAAGATCGGCAACGCGAAGATCGAGATCGTCTTCGCCGACCATCAGAACAAGCCGGACGTCGGCTCGGGCATCGCCACCAAGTGGTACGACGTGGACCACGTGGACGCGATCGTCGACGTGCCGAATTCGGGCGTGGCGCTGGCCATCGCCAAGATCACCGCGGACAAGAACAAGGTGTTCATCGACTCGGGCGCGGCGACCTCGGACCTCACCGGGAAGGCCTGCACGCCGAACACCGTCCACTGGACGTACGACACCTGGGCGCTGGCCAACGGCACCGGCAAGGCCGTGGTCCAGGCCGGAGGCGATACCTGGTATCTTCCTCACCGCCGACTACGCCTTCGGCAAGGCGCTGGAGCGCGACACCCGGGCGGTGGTCGAGGCCAACGGCGGCAAGGTGCTCGGCTCGGTGCTCCACCCCCTGAACACCACCGACTTCTCGTCGTTCCTCCTCCAGGCCCAGGCCTCGAAGGCGAAGATCATCGGGCTGGCCAATGCCGGTGGAGACACCATCAACTCGATCAAGGCCGCCTCCGAGTTCGGCATCGTCCAGGGCGGGCAGAAGCTGGCGGGTCTCCTGGTCTTCCTCAGCGACATCCACGCGCTCGGGCTGAAGACGGCCAACGGCCTGCAGCTGACCTCTGCCTTCTACTGGGACCACGATGACCTGACGCGGGCCTGGTCGAAGAAGTGGGGTGCGCGGATGAACGGCCGGATGCCCACCATGGTCCAGGCCGGCGTCTACGCGGGCGTGCTCCACTACCTGAAGGCACTCAAGGCCCTGGGCGCGGACGGTGACGGAAAGGCGGTGGTGGCGAAGATGAAGGCCCTTCCCACCGACGACCCGGCCTTTGGCAAGGGCACCATCCGCGCCGACGGCCGGAAGCTCCACCCGGTGTACCTCTACGAGGTGAAGAAGCCGTCCGAGTCCAAGGGGCCGTGGGACTACTACAAGCTGATCAAGGAGATCCCCACCGCCCAGGCGTTTCGTCCGCTCGACCAGGGCGAGTGCCCGCTGGTCGCCGCCAAGAAGTGAGGCGCGCTCCGCCCGGCCGATGAACACCCTCTTCGGCGTTCCCATCCAGGCGCTGTTCAGCCAGCTCCTGGTGGGGCTGATCAACGGCTCGTTCTACGCGCTGCTCAGCCTCGGCTTGGCGATCATCTTCGGGCTGCTCAACGTCATCAACTTCTGCCACGGCGCCCTCTACATGCTGGGGGCGCTGGTGGCGTGGGTGATGCTCGAGCACCTCGGGGTGGGCTACTGGGCGGCGCTGATCATCTCGCCGATCGTGGTGGGGCTGTTCGGCGTGGTGATCGAGCGGACCATGCTCAAGCGGATCCAGGGGCTGGATCCGCTGTACGGCCTGCTCCTCACCTTCGGCCTCGCCCTGGTGATCCAGGGCGTCGCCCGGAACTACTTCGGGGTCTCCGGCGAGCCGTACGACATCCCGGCGCAGCTCACCGGGGGCAAGAACCTGGGGTTCATGTTCCTCCCCAACTACCGGGCCTGGGTGGTGCTGGTGTCGGTGCTGATCTGCACGCTGACCTGGTTCGTCACCGAGCGCACGCGGATCGGGTCGTACCTCCGCGCCGCGACGGAGAACCCGGTGCTGGTCCAGGCGTTCGGGATCAACGTGCCGCGGCTGATCACCATCACCTACGGGCTGGGGGTGGCGCTCGCCGCGCTGGCCGGGGTGATGGCCGCGCCCATCTACCGGGTCAATCCGTTGATGGGCGCCGACCTGATCATCGTGGTGTTCGCGGTGGTGGTCATCGGTGGGATGGGCTCCATCCTCGGCTCCATCGTCACCGGCTTCGGGCTGGGGGTCATCGAGGGCCTGACCAAGGTCTTCTACCCGGAGGCCTCGACCACGGTGGTGTTCGTGATCATGGCCATCGTGCTCCTGGTGAAGCCCGCCGGCCTCTTCGGGAGGACGGCATGACCGTTCCCGGGGTCGAGGCGGGGACCGGCGCCGAGCTGCCGGGCCGGGCGCCGACGCGCGACGAGGTGCGCTCGCTGCGCATCCCGATGGCGATCCTGGTCGGGCTGGCCGTGGCGGCGCCGTTCGTCGTCTACCCCGTCTTCCTGATGAAGATGCTGTGCTTCGCGCTCTTCGCCTGCGCGTTCAACCTCCTCATCGGGTACGTGGGGCTGCTCTCGTTCGGGCACGCGTTGTTCTTCGGCGCGGCGGGCTACCTCGCGGCCCACGCGGCCAAGGTGTGGGGACTTCCCTTCGAGCTGGCGGTGCTCACCGGGACGGCGACCGGGGCGCTGCTCGGGCTCGTCGTCGGGTGGCTCGCCATCCGGCGCCAGGGGATCTACTTCGCGATGATCACCCTGGCCCTGGCGCAGATGTTCTACTTCTTCTGCCTCCGGGCGCCGTTCACCGGCGGCGAGGACGGCATCCAGGCGGTGCCGCGCGGCAAGCTGCTCGGCGTCCTCTCGCTGGACGACAACCTGAGGATGTACTTCGTCGTCCTGGCGATCTTTCTCTTCGGCTTCTTCTTCGTCTTCCGGGTCGTCCACTCGCCGTTCGGGCAGGTGCTGAAGGCGGTGCGCGAGAACGAGGCCCGCGCGGTGTCGCTCGGCTACAAGTCCGACCAGTACAAGCTCATCGCCTTCGTGCTCTCGGCGGCGCTCTCCGGGCTCGCGGGCGGCACCAAATCCATCGTTTTCCAGCTGGCCTCGCTCACCGACGTGCACTGGAGCACCTCGGGCGAGGTGATCCTCATGGTGCTGCTCGGAGGGCTGGGGACCGTCTTCGGGCCCATCGTCGGAGCGGTGGTGATCGTCTGTGTGGAGAGCTACCTCGCCCAGCTCGGCGGGTGGGTGACGGTGGTCCAGGGCGCGCTGTTCGTGGTGTGCGTGCTCGCCTTCCGCCGGGGCATCATCGGCGAGCTGTCGCGCGTGCTGCGCCGTCCGCTCTGACGGGTCCAGCGGTGCTCGCGGGCCCCGCACTCCTCGCTCGCCCAGACGAGCCCGACCCACGCCGCGTGCGCGTTGTTGCCCCCGCTGCGACGCACCGCGGACTGCGAGGTCACAACACGGCGTTGCGGCTGCGCTGCTTCCAGGCACTTGAACCCGGCATCGACGCTGCAGTCCCTCGCGGCAACGGCGACCGGAATGAATCGGTGCCGGACGGAGGAACAGCGCGACATGAGTACCGAGAGCAATGGCCGGACGTGGGTGCGGAACGTGGCGGCAGGTTTCCTGTTCGTGACCGGGCTCGTCACCCTGGCGGTGGCGGGGAATCATCCTTCGCCGAGGGCGGCGGCCCACGCTGCCACCCAGTGGGTGCCCTCGTCGATGCACGTGGCGGAAGCGGGCGTGGACGTCGGGCCGGGGTCGGACGAGGCGCTTCTGGTGAGCTCGCCGGAAGCCCGCTAGCCCAGATCTGAAGAGCATCGAGCGGGGGACCCGACGGAACAGCCGCCGGGCCCCCCGCAGATGCGATGGCCCTGCGCCGGTGGGGTGAGAAGCCCTCCCGCGGGGACTCGCCGCGCTCTTTCCGCGCTGGCAGACGCTCGGCACGGAGCGCGCCCGCGTCCCCAGAGCGCACCGGCTCTCCGACCTCTCCTCACTGCTGACCAGCTCCCCCCTCCTTTGGTCCGGTGCAGCCCACGCCACAGCGCGCGCGCGCTGTAGACGCCGAGGTCACCGAACTCTGTTGAAAGAAGAGTGATTCCAGGCACTTGGACCAGGCACCAGAGCTGCAATCTCCTTCGGGCGTCGGCGGCCGGAAGGAACCGGCGCCCCCTGGAGGAGCAAAACCATGATGACCGAGTTCGAGAAGACCGAGGGCAGCAACTGGATGCGGGTGCGGAGTGTGGCGGCTGGTTTCCTCTGCGTGATGGGCCTCCCCGTCGCTCTCGCCCTCGCGGATGTCCGGCCTCCGGCGACCGCCGCGGCCCCCGCGTCGATCACCGAGTCCGCTCCCGAGTCGATCCACGTGGCCCAGGCGGGGTCGGACGTCGGGCCGGGCTCGGATGAGGCCCTCCTGGCGATGTCGCCGGTCAGCCGCTAGGCGGAAGACTTCGGGGGGTTGAAAGGCGGGGCCGGGGACGTGCACGACGCGTCCCCGGCCCTGTTATCGTGCGGGGCCTTCTGGGCGACGCAGGGACGCAAGGGTTGCGTCGGGCTCGCGCTGAAGTGTCCGGAATCAGGGTCGATCTGGATGGGAACGCCCGATGCTTGCCTCAAGGCGTGGAGGGGTACCCATGCCACGATCGATCTCCCGGGCCGTTGCCGCCCTGTGCCTCGGACTCCTCGCGTGCGGAGGGGGCGGCAACGAGGGCCCCAAGACCGTCGTCCTCACCGGCACCGTCGCCGGAACCACGGTCGTCGCCTATGACGAGACGGGGGCCCGGACCTCCGCGGTGGCCACCGGCAGCACGGTCCCGAAGAGCTTCTCGCTCACCCTCGCCACGGGCCACACCTACGCCGTCTACCTGGTGGAAAACGAGGGGACGGCGAGCCAGCGCGTCTATCCGCTCTACGCCGACGCCTCCCCGACCGCCGCCAACCTCCTGAAGCTCAGCGAGCCGGGGACCATCGACCTCGGCTTCGTCGACACCAGCTCGGGGAACGCCGTTCCGTCGAAGAACCCGGTGTACGCCAACGGGGTCTCGGGGACCCGGAGCTCCACCACCATTCCGGCCGACCTGGCCGCGACGAGCACCGTCTTCGGGCCGGCAGACCTCGTGGGCCGGTGGGCCCTGCACGCGATCATGGTCACGCCGTCGACGGTGGAGTGGGTCCGCGCGACGCTCGACGTGGGGACGGACAGCTTCGCCTCCTTCGCTGCAGTGGAGGCGAGCATCCCGATCTCTACCCCGCCCGCGGTGCTCCTCACCTTGACGCCCGGTGGCGTGCTCCAGATGGCGGACAGCGACTTCCGGGGAGCGATGGCAGGCAGCAAGAACCTCGTGGTCTGGACCGCGACCTTCGAGACCCTGGGCCAGGCGATGGGGATCCTGGTCAGGCAATCCAGTGGACGCACCGGGAGCGAGCTGGTCGGCACCTTCAACTTCCACCGCTTCAAGGGCATCGGCAGCTCCGAGAGCCCGACCGGGCGCGGGAGCTGGGCCCGGGGCAAGCTCACCATCGATCGCAGGGCTCGCAGTCTCGGTGGTGACGGGAACGTTCCAGAGCAGCGACCCGGCGCATGACACCTCCGACGGGCTGAGCGGGGTCGCCTCCGTGGCCAGCGATGGAACGGTCAGCCTGTCCGGCAACCCGTCCTTCCGGGGAACGCTCTCTTCCGACGGCAACACGCTCGTGGCAACGGCGACCGACGGCGGGGAGCGCGCGCTGCTGGTCCTCCAGCGCGCCTCCTCCGGCTTCACGACCGGCACGCTCGATGGCACCTGGAGCCTCCGGGAGCTCGAGTACCAGCCCGACTCCATCGCTCAGTGGAGCCACGGCAAGGCGAGCATCGCCTCCGGCGTCGCCACGCTGATCGAGCTCGCGCCCGACTCGGGGAGCAGCGATCCGGTCCCGGTGGCGGTCAGCGCCGACGGAGTCGTCACCCTCACCGGAGACACGACCTTCCAGGGGACGCTCTCGCCCGGGCGGGCGCCTGCTGGTGGGCACCACCAGCGTGGACTCGGGCGCGACGACGCAGATGGTGGTGCTGGTCAAGTAGGGGCGAGCACCTCCCGGGCGCAGGGCTGCTCGACGGCGGCTTCGCCCCCGTCTCCATCGGCCCAGAAGTGAGCTGATCAGTTGCTGCGAGGAAACGACGCTCGGTCGCCTCCGCGGACCCGGATCTCGACGGTGCTCAACGGGCTGGAGGCGGGGCGGAGGCCCGACGGGCCACAACTCGAGGCGATGGACTCCAGGGGCCAGCGCGAGCCGGGTGCGTCGGAGCGGGTCGAGCGGAGCCACAGTTCCGTCCACCCGGAGCTGGCCTGCGCCCCGGACGCGAACCGGGATGGTCTGTGAGCTCGCCGGGATGCCCGCCTCGACCAGGAACTCGTCCCCGTCGCGCGGGGTGATGAAGCCCGGCGGCTCGGTTGCGCCACCGCCCTCCCCCGCGGCGACCTCGAGCCGCTCGCGCTCCGCCCAGCCGGTGTAGCGCGCGTCCAGCGCGAGGACCCGCCGGCCCTCCGCCAGGCGGTGCATCGTGCAGGGCTCGGCCGGCGCCGTGCCCGGCAGGAACACCTCGTCGTGCGAGCCCGGGCAGGCCTCGCTGGCGCGGTGACCGGACAGCGGGCAGATGCGGACCCGCTGGAATCGCTCCCGGTCCACCAGCGGCGCCGGACGGACACCGGCCATCGCCCGGCGCATTACCCGTCCGAAGAGCGGCCCCGCCCCGGTGATGCCGGAGACCCGCTGCATGGGCCGGCCGTCGAAGTTCCCCACCCAGACCGCCACCGTTCGTTCGCGGGTGAAGCCCACGGTCCAGTTGTCCACGTAGGCACGGCTGGTGCCGGTCTTCGCCGCCACCGGGAACGGGAGCCGCAGCGCGTTGTCCAGGCCGAACGCCGGTGCCCGGGCAGTCTCGTCCGAAAGCAGGTCGGTCAGCAGCGCAACCGCATCCGCCGGGAGAAAGCGCCGAGCGGCCAGCTCGGGCCGACCGGCGACCGGGTCCCCGAGGCGGTCGGTCGCGGAGCGCACGAGGCGCAGCGGCTCGACGACTCCCCCCCGCGCGAGGCCCCGGTAGGCCCGGGCGAGCTCCCACAGCGACACGTCGCCGTTCCCGAGCACCAGCCCCGCCCCGTAGTGCTCGGCGCTCGCCTCGAGCGAGGTGAAGCCCGCCTGCCGGAGCACCTCGAGCACCCGCTCGGGCCCGAGCGAGTCGGTGAGCTCGACGGCCGGCACGTTGTAGCTGTTGGCCAGCGCGGCCCGGAGACGCACCGGTCCGTGCTGCCGGCGGTCGTAGTTGCGCGGGAGCCAGGCGCCGCCCGCCGTGCCCACCTCGAGGTCCACGTCGCTGAGCACCGAGGCCGGGGTCCACCCGCTGGCCAGCGCCAGCCCGTAGGCGAAGGGCTTCAGGGCGCTCCCCGGCTGCCGGCGGGCACGCACCCCGTCGTTCTGGCCCTCGCCGGCGACGTCGAGGAAGTCCGCCGAGCCCACGTAGGCGAGCACGTCGCCCGAGGCGTTGTCGATGACGAGCACCGCGGCCTGGCCGAGGCGCGGATCCGCCGCCAGCTCGGAGCGGACGGAGCGCTCGACGTCCCGCTGCAGCGCGGGGTCGAGCGTGGTGCGCACCTCCACCGCGCGGTCGAGCCCGAGCGTTTCCAGCTTCCCGGCGAGGTCGGTGACGAGATGGGGCGCTCCGAACGGCCGGGTCGGCGGGACGAGGTCCAGGTCCGCGCTGGCCGCGACCCGCTCCAGCTCGGCGTCGAGGCGGCCCGCGCGACGCATGCGTCCGAGCACCTCGCGCATCGCCGCCTGCACCCGCCTCGGGATCTCGCCAGGCGTCGACCCGGGCCGGAGAGCGGGCGATGGCCGCGAGCAGCGCCGCCTGCCCGACGGAGAGCGTGGACGCTGGACGACCGAAGTAGGCCTGCGAGGCGGCCTCCACCCCCACCAGGTCGTGCCCGAGCGCCACTCGGTCCAGGTAGGCGCGGAGGATCTCCTCCCGCGACAGGTGCGCCGAGAGCCTCAGGGCCCAGAGCGCCTCCTGCCCCTTTCCGGCGAGGCTCCGGCGGCGCGGGAACGAGGAGCCGCGCGAGCTGCTGGGTGAGCGTCGAGGCGCCGCTGACCACCCGGCCCGCGCGCAGGTTGCTCGCGCGCGCGCGCGCCATCGCCAGCGGGTCCACGCCGGGGTGCCACTCGTACCGCCGGTCCTCCGAGGCGATGAAGGCGTCGCGCAGGACCGGCGGCACGGGCGCTGCCTCGGCAGCGACACGCTCCGTGACGCCTGGCGCGAAGGGAATCTCGCGGAGGAGGTCGCCCTCGCGGTCCAGCACCCGGACGCTGAGCGCTCCCGTCGGGTCAAGCAGACCGGTGGGCAGCGGCCAGGCGACGAAGACGAGCAGCGCGAGGACGAGGATCCCCGCGAGGACGACCAGAGCCCGACCGAGGAGCGGAAGCGTCCCGCCGCGCCGCCGGCTTGGCCCGGCCCCGGTCATCGGGCCGCGACGCTCCCCTCGTCGAGCACCTGGAAGTTGCTCCCGTCCGACCGGCCGAACACCTCGGGGGCGTACATCGCCTCGGCGCGCGCCGGGACGAGCAGGTAGTCGCCGGGCGTCGTCGCCCGGGCCACCACCGAGACCGTGTGCACCCCCGGCGGCAGCTCGCTGGAGAAGAACAGCGCCCGGTCGTCGCGCAGCTCGGTGTGGTTGAAGGGGTTCCAGAAGCCGAGCACCCACGGCGGCACGCCCGCCTCGCGCGCGCCCTCCATCTCGTCGGTCTCGGTGTCGGCCGAGGGCTCTCCCCGCGACAGCCGCGCCGTCGTGGCCAGGGTGGTGTCCACCGCCTCCAGACCGGCCGGGAGCGGGATCTCCAGCGCCACGTTGGTGCGGGCCGCCGGTGTCCCCACCCGGACCTTGATCCGCACCAGCTCGCCCGCCTTCACCGACTTGAGCTGCCCGCCGCCCGAGTACGGCTCGATCCACCGCTGCACCACGAGCCCGCGCTCCAGCGCGCTCCGCGGCATCTCCGCCGGCGCGTACCGCAGCACCGCGGTGTACGAGAGCAGGCCGGTCTTCCCGCTCCGCAGGAACTCGAAGGCCGCCGACTTCCCGAGCTGCGGGAGCTGCGCCATGGGGAGCACCGTCCGACGCACCTCCATGCTCCGGCCGCGGAACTCGGCGTCCGCGACCTGCTTGCCGCCGACGAGCACCTTGCCCACGAAGTCCGGCGCGTCCTTCTCGCGGGTCCGCACGACCTCGGTCAGGGCCATCAGCGCGAACGCCGACTCCTGGGTCGTCTTGTAGCGCCCGTCCGGCCCGCGGGCCTGCACCAGGTAGCGGGCCATCTTCCCGACGTACGGGTGGTCGGGCGTGACGTCCACCAGGGTCTGGAGCGCGATGGCGGTGGTGCGGAGGTCGCTCGACCAGTCCGACTGGTAGGTGACCGTGCTCATCTCCTCGAGGTGGAGCGCGCCCGAGGTCTCCTTCGCCCGGTCCATCAGCTCGGTGGTCAGCGCCTTGGCGGCCGCGCGATCCCCTCCGCCGATCCACAGCGCGTCGGCCAGCATCGCCTTGCCGTAGAAGGGGAGCTCGGAGCGGCGGGCGAAGAGGGCCGAGGCGCTCGAGGCCTGCGGCGCGCGGGTCCGGGCCAGCGCGTAGACCGCGAAGGCCCGCGTGCCCGGGTCCACCTCGCGCGACCACCACGAACAGGTCTGGACGTTGCCCGCGGCGACCTTGGCCAGGAACTGCTGCCCCTTCCGGAGCGCGTCCCGGTCCACCGGGTAGCCCACCTCGGCCGCCCGCCCCAGCGCCAGGACGGCGTAGGCCGAGCCGTGCGGCGAGCTGCAGCTGTCCGAGCTCCAGTACCCGTAGCCGCCGTCGTACCGCTGCAGCGCCTCGATGGCCTTCACCGTCTTGCTCGCCACCTCGTCCGGGTCGGTCGTCCCCCAGCGGGCGATGGCGTCCTCCCCCACCCAGCCGCGGGCGCTCTCCGGCCGCCACGGCAGCTTGAAGACCCCGTGCAGCTCGCGGAGGGCGACGAAGGGCACGAGCCGCGAGGACAGCTGCTCGAGGCATCCGTACGGGTAGTCCACCAGCTGCCGCATCGCCTCGCCGTACCCACCGAGCACGGTGGAGGCCATCGTCACCTCCAGGCCGCCGACGTCGGGACGGACCCCGGACGGAGTGGAGAGCTGCTCGCGCGCCGCGTCCTTCGTCTCCCCGGCGAGGGCCACCGCCTCCATCTGGGTCGGGACCTTCACCGGGAGCCGCTGCTCCACCGCGTCCTGCTCGCCGCCGCCGGTCACCGCGAAGCGCAGCACCGCCTCGCCCGGGCCCTCGGCGACGTAGCGGAACCGCACCTCGCGGGGCTTGCCCTCGGGCAGCTGGAGCGTGCGCCTGGTCTCGCCCTGGAGCTTCAGCGGCCCGGTGGCGCTGGCGGTGACCTCGACCTCCTTGATCTTCCCGGAGGGCGCGTGAACCACCACCCCGGCCTCCACCGTGTCTCCCACCCGCGCCAGCCGCGGGAGCGCCGGCATCGCCAGGAGCGGCTTCGCCACCTGGATGCTCGCCCCGCCCTTCCCGCCCCGGTCCCCCCTGTCGAGGGCCAGGGCCATGATCTTGTAGGTGGTCAGGTTGTCGGGGAGCGTGAACTCGACCTCGGCGCGCCCGTCCGCCCCGGTGACCACCGCCGGGGCGAAGAGCACCGTGGTCTTGAACCGCGAGCGGATGCCGCCTCCACCCTCGGCGCCGCCGCCTCCTCCGGTGGTCATCCCCTTGTCGGCGTAGGCCGTGCGCCGGACGAGGTGGATCAGCGGCTCGCCGATGCGCACCGACAGGCCACGCTCGGGCTGGAGCGCGTCCAGCGGATCCGGCGGCTCGTAGGCCGTGAGCCGGAGCACGCCCTCGTCCACCGCCCACACCGCGACCTCCGCCGGGACCGGTGCGCCCTTCCAGTCCGTCGTCCGGAGCGCGACCTTCACCTTCTCCCGCGGCCGGTACTGGGTGCGCTCGGGCGTCACCTCCAGCGCCAGGCGCTTGCTCTTCCGCTCCACCTTGAGCTTGGCGTAGCCGACCCTCACTTGCGGCCGCCCGGGGTCCTCGCCGGCGTCGGGGCCGTCGGCCTGGGGCACCCGCCCGCGGACCAGCACCACCCCCACGTAGACGTCCGGGATGCCCGCCTCCGCCGAGCGGAACCTCGAGCGTGGTGGCGGCGCCCTTGAGCTTCACGTGCCGCGCCGAGCTGACCCCCTCGCGCTCCACGGTGAGCACCGCCTCGGCCGACGGGAACGGGCTCTTCACCAGGACCTTCGCCGTCTCGCCCACGTCGTAGACCGCCTTGTCGGTGACGAGGTCGATCCGGTCGGAGTCGTTGCGCTGCCAGGACACCCACCCCTCGCCCACGACGTAGAGCGAGCTGCGGGTGGTCTGCTTGCGCTTCTGCGCGTCCACCACCTGGGCCTGGACGATGTGGAAGCCGGGCGCCTTCGGGGTGAAGGTGCAGGCGCCGGGCACCTGCTCGACCTTCACCGTGCAGGTGGCGACCGGCTCCTCCACCGGCTCGCTGAGCGTCTCCCAGCGGTCGCCCGCGGTCTTCTTCCGCACGAACTTCCAGTCGCGCCGGAGCACCGAGACCTGGACCTCGGCCCGCTGCCGCTTTCCGTCGGGTGAGACCGCCACCGCCTCGAGCGACACCGGCTTGCCCACCTCGGCGAAGCCCTCGACGTTGCGCTGGCGGACGCCGGCGTAGAGCGCGGCCGGGTGCACGTGGAGCTCGGCCCGGTTGGCGATGCGCTGGCGGTTGACGTCCACCACCTCGGCCTCGAGGGTGATGCGCGACGAGCGGCCTCCCGGGGTCTCGACCTGGCCCGCGGCGATCTCGAAGACGCCCTGGGCGTCGGTCTTGCCCTCGCCGGCGCCCACCACCTCGGTGCTCTGGCCCGGGGTGTCGTCGCTCCACTCCCAGGTGGCGATGCCGAAGGCGAAGCCCGGGTTGTCCGGCGGCTGGAAGTCCTCGGTGGTCCGGGTCGCCGTCCAGCGCACCGCCGCCCCGGGCATCGCGCCGCCGAACAGGTAGCGGGCCAGCACCCGGGCCTGGAGGGGCTGTCCGGCGAGCACATCGGCGGCCGGGGTGGTGACGTCCACCTTGAACTGGGGCGGCCGGTACTCCTCGACCCGGAAGCTCGCTCCCGTCGAGACGCGGCCCGAGGGAACCTCGGCGCTCGCCCGGAGGGAGTAGGTGCCGAGCGCCGCGCCGGCCTCCACCGGGACCTCGGCGGAGAAGGTGCCGAACTCGGTGAGCGGGATGCTCCGGGACCAGATCTCCTTGCCGCGCGAATCGGTCACCGTGACGTCGGCCAGCGTCCCCTTCGCGGGCGTGGTCACCACGCCCAGGCGGCGGTAGCGGAGCATCCCCTTGAGGTACACGGTGTCACCCGGCCGGTAGATGCCGCGCTCGGCGGTGGCGAAGCCCATCGACTCCGGACGCTTCCCGTCCCAGGCGCCCTCGACCCCGAAGGCCCAGGGCCCGAAGCCGCCGGACCAGTCGGCCAGGGTGACGCCGGTGTCGCCGTCGAGGGACGCGGCGACCAGCGCGAACGGCGGCCCTCCGTCCAGGTCCCGCCCGCGTCGCCCCGCGCTCCTGCCCGGCCCGACGATCGAGGCCAGCCCGGGGACGCGCGCCAGGCCGTCGGCGTCCGTCTTGCCTTGCCACTTCACCGCGCCGTCGGCGTCGTAGAGCGAGAGCGCCGCGCCGGGGACGACGGTCCCGTCCGAGACCCGGGTGACCCAGACGATGCCCGAGGTCGCCCCGAGCTTGGTGTGCACGGCGAGGTCGGTGATCTGCCCCGTCACACGCTGGGTCCGCTGCCAGCGGTACTTGGTCTCGATCTCCGGGGCGGTGGTGACCAGGTGGAAGAGCCCGGTGCCCTTGCCGGCGAGCAGCTCGCGCACCTTCACCGGACGGGTGCCCGGGAGGTTGTGCGTCCCGTCCAGCGCGAGCGCGGTCGTGACCGGCTGTCCCGCGGGAACGGCCTGCGCCGTGCGCCGGCTGGCGAGGAAGCGCGCCATCTCGGCCGGACCGAGCGGCCAGAGCTGGACGTCCAGCTGGCCGACGTTGGTGAAGCGCACCGGGAGCGCGCCGTCCCCCTTCGACTCGAGGAGCGCCACGTCGGGCCCGAGCTCGTACTCGGGCCTCAGGTCGTCGGTGCGGAGCTGGCCCTTCGCCGGCGGCGCGGTCTGCCCGAAGACGTCGGTCACCCCGGAGGCGATGGAGACGGCGTAGGTCGTCCCGGGCCGGAAGCTCCCGGGCACCGCGGTGTAGGGGTTGCGCCGCTCGCCGTAGGGCTCGTGGCTCTCGGCGTGGTCCCAGTCGATCTTCACCGCGGGCTCCACCCGGAGCCGGGACTTCAGCGAGGCGACGTCGAGGGGGTTGCTGCTCTCGAGGATCAGCGGCCCGTACGGGCAGTCGTAGCCGCCGAGGCACGCCGAGACGCCCTCGAGCCGCGCCGGTCCGTAGGTCCGGTACGGGAGGCGGATCTCCTGGTCGAGGGTGAGCGGGCCCTCCTTGGCGCGGAGGGTGGTGGCGACGACCAGCTCGAGCTCGGTGGCCAGCGGGAGCGGCTTGCCGATCTTCACCGTGACCTCGGTCCGCCGGCTCGGGACGAGGGCCTTGCCCGGGCGCTCCACCTCCTCGGGGGCGGCGGGCGCGGGCCGGGTGGCCACCGTGATGGGCCAGGAGGTGCCCTCGGGGCCAACCCGCAGCGAGAGGGACCTCTCCGGGTCGACCACCGGCTGGTTGAAGACCAGGACGATGTCCTGGCTGGGCTTGAGCCAGCGCCAGCGTCCAGCGGGGGTGGCGGACTCGAGGCGCGGCCCCGGCGTGTCGAAGGACCAGCTGTAGGCCTCCTTGAGGCTGGAGCCGTCCACGCCCTTCAGTCCGGCGGGGACCGTCACCGTGAAGCGGGTGGCGAAGGGCAGCGGGGTCTTCGGGACGAACTCCACGCTCGCCGAGCCGATCCACCGCCACTCGCCCTCCACGGCCGGGCTGAGCGAGGCGGGCGGGGCGAGCGCCTTCTGCTCCTCCACCGACATCAGGGCGACCACCGGCCGGGAGAAGGTGATGGTGGGGCGTGCGTCCGCTCCCACCACCTCGTGCGGGCGGGCGGCCACGACGGTGAGTCCGGCGCCCGGCAGCGCCTCGGGGGCGATGGCCAGGGCGGGCGGCGCGGGGAGGGGCTCGAGGGGCGCCTGGCCCGGGCCGGACGGCTTCCCCTTGCAGGCGGTGAGCGCGACCGCGGCGAGCACGGCGGCGCAGACGAGACGGGTCGATGCAGCCCTCACGATGTGGAGTCCTCCCCCGGAGCGCCGCGGCGTGGCGCGTGCCCCGGGCCTATTGTGCTCTCCGGCGAGGGTGCCCGGGTCGACGAAGATCGCCCGGGGTTCCCCGGGGCTCGAGGACCGTGCAGCCGCCGGGCCAGCGGCTTCAGCGTGCGTGAAGGCGCGACTCGATGCGCCGGTCCGGCACGATCCAGGTGAGCGCCACGCCGGCGTAGACCAGGTCGGCGAGCCAGGGGCGGATGAACGCGAGCGCGATGCCGACCCCGTAGGCCACCGGCGAGAGCTTCTCCTTGAGCGTGCGTCCGACGACGGCACGGGCGAGCTCGGAGCGCGGCCCCTCGTGGGCGATGATCGCCCGTTCGAGCAGAAGGTACGCGAGCGCGGCCATCAGCAGCACCACGCCGTAGAGCGCCGCGGGCCACGACGCGCGCGGGTGCTCGCCCACCCAGGCGGTCACCACCGGGACGAGGGAGAGGCAGAAGAGCAGCATCAGGTTGGCCCACATCACGCCGCCCCCGATCTCCCGGGTGGCGTGGAACAGATGGTGGTGGTTGTTCCAGTAGATGCCGATGTAGACGAAGCTCAGGACGTAGCTGAGGAAGACCGGCACCATCGGCCGGAGCGCCTCGAGGTCGCTGCCGTGCGGCACCTTGAGCTCCAGGACCATGATGGTGATGACGATGGCCAGCACGCCGTCGCTGAAGGCCTCGAGCCGTCCCGTCTTCATCCGTCCCCTCCCCGGGTGACGCGCCACGGCGGCGCGTACGGGCCGAGTCACCCCCGGGCGAGGCGAGCTGTCAATCGAGGCAGAGGCCCGAGGCGCGCGTCAGCCGACCAGGATGACGGTGGTCGACCGGGCCCCGTGCGCGCCGATGACCAGGGCCTGCTCGATGTCCGCGGTCTTCGACGGGCCGGAGATGAAGAGCCCGAATCCGGGCGCGCCGAGAAGGAGCCGACCGTAGGCCTCGTGGAGCGTGTGCACCAGCTCCCTCGCGGGCACCACCAGGACCAGGTGCTGGGTGACGAAGAGCACCGCCCGCCGCTGCTTCAGGACGGCGTCGGTGAGCCACACCGCCCCGTTCTCCGCCACCCCGAACTCGCCCGGCACCACCGCCAGGTCCACCCCGGCGAGCCCGTGCGGGTCGTCGACCGAGTCGAGCGCGAGCGTGCCCGTGAGCACGTCGGGAAGCAGGGAGACGATCTGCCGGGCCGACTGCGCCACGGGGAGCGCGCGGACCGCGGTCGCCGCCTCGGCCAGCCCGGGGACCCGGACGCACGCGCCGCCCACGTCGGCCACGCTCTGGGCGAAGCGGGCCGGCAGGTCCTCGAATCGCACCGGCGACGCCGGCACCTCGGGCAACGGCGCCGGAGGCGGCCGCGCCTGGCGGAGACGCTCGAGCACCTTCTCGCGGCTAGACCCCACGGCGGCCCCACTCCTGGCGGAAGCTGCGGGCCGGGAGCGCGGGGAGGTCGCGCTCGCGTCCCCAGCCGCCGGACAGCGCCCGGAGCAGCCCCGCCGGAAGGAGCCGCCCGAAGAAGCGCACCATCCCCCCGGCCAGCCGGTACCTCCAGGGCCGCCGCAGGACCCAGCTGGCGAGGTGGACGCCGCGGCGCTTCATGGCCGGGGTGAGCCCGCGGTCGTTCAGCTCCCGCCGCCAGGCGAGCAGCTGGCTGTGGAGGTCGATCTTCACCGGGCAGACGTCGCTGCACGAGCCACAGAGGCTGGAGGCGAAGGGCAGCGACATGTTCCGCACCGCGTCCGCGGCCGGCGAGAGCACCGAGCCGATGGGGCCCGGGACCGTCGTCCCGTAGCTGTGCCCGCCGCTGCGCCGGTAGACGGGGCAGGTGTTCATGCACGCCCCGCAGCGGATGCAGCACAGGGCCCGCCGGTGGGTCTCGCTGGCCAGGAGCGCGCTCCGGCCGTTGTCCACCAGGACGATGTGCAGCTCGCCGCCGGGCCGCGGGCCGTGGAAGTGCGAGGTGTACGTGGTGATGGGCTGGCCCGTTCCGCTCCGGGCGAGGAGCCGGAGGAAGACGGCGAGGTCCGTCGCCCGGGGCACGAGCTTCTCCAGCCCCATGCAGGCGATGTGGATGGGCGGGAGCGACACGCCGAGATCGGCGTTGCCCTCGTTGGTGCAGACCACGAAGCCGCCGGTCTCGGCGACGGCGAAGTTCACCCCGGTGAGCCCGGCCTGACCGGCGAGGAACTTCTCGCGCAGGTGCTGCCGGGCGGCCTCGGTGAGCTGCTTGGGGTCGGTGAGGCCCTCGGGCGTGTGCAGGGTGCGGTGGAAGAGCTCGCCAATCTCCTCGCGCTTCCTGTGGATGGCGGGCATCACGATGTGGCTCGGCGGCTCGTGGCCGAGCTGGACGATGCGCTCGCCGAGGTCGGTGTCGACCACCTCGATCCCGGCGGCCTCGAGCGCCGGATTGAGGTGGCACTCCTCGGTGAGCATCGACTTGCTCTTCACCAGGCGGGTGACGCCGCGGTCCCGGAGCAGCCCAAGGACGATGGCGTTGTGCTCCGCGGCGTCCGCGGCCCAGTACACGTGCGCGCCCAGCGCGAGCGCCTTCCGCTCGAACTCCTCGAGGTACTCGGGGAGGCGGGACAGCATGTGGAGCTTGATGCGCGAGGCGGCGTCCCGGAGCGCCTCCCAGTCCGGCACCGTCCCGGCCGCGCGGTCGCGCTTGCTGCGCATGTTCCAGACCGCGGCGTCATGCCAGTGGAGGCGGGCGTCGTCCCGGACCAGCTTCAGTGCGGCGCGGGCGTGGGCGTTCATGGCGGCGGGACTTCATCCGAGTGCGCCCCGGTGTGCAACTGGCCTGCGCCAGGGCACCGATCCGGGGGTGGCGTGCCTATCCTCGCTCGCACGCCCCGTGAGCCGGAACGCCCGCATCGCCGTGGTCGCCAGCCTGCTGATCCTCGCCGTCCTCGTCGCCGCGACGCTGATGGCCGAGCCGCTGGTCCATCCCTGCCCGGGCGAGATCGAGCAGTGCGGCCGGGTGTGCGCGGGGCAGACCGTGGAGCCCCTCCCCTGGCGATGTCCACGGGCGACCTGCAGCTGCCCGAGGCCCCTGCCCTGGCCTCGCCGGTAACGATTCTCGATGGCTGACGCGCTCGTTTCGCTCTTTTCGATGCGAGTCAGCGG
This sequence comes from uncultured delta proteobacterium, assembly GCA_963776345.1. GTDB lineage: Bacteria > Myxococcota > Myxococcia > Myxococcales > Myxococcaceae > RPRB01. The sequence goes on from CAVZMH010000016.1 coordinate 368,879, forward strand.
CCGGCCGGCGCGGCGGCGCCGGACATCGCCGCATCGAACACCTGCGCCACGTGGAGGAACTGCAGCGGCGAGCGGCCGCGGCGGGCGATGCCCTCCAGGTGCATGAGGCAGGACATGTCCACGCTGGTCACCACCTCGGCCCCGGCCTTCGCGTGGTCGGCAACGCGGTCCCGTCCCATCGCGCCGGAGACCGCCGACTCGTCGACCGAGAAGAGCCCGCCGAAGCCGCAGCACTCGTCGACGCGGGTGAGGTCGACCAGCTCGATGCCCTCCAGGGAGCCGAGCAGCGAACGCACCTTGTTCCACGGCTCGACCATCCGCTCGCTCCCTGTCCCGAGCCGAAGCTCCCGGAGCCCGTGGCAGCTCTGGTGGAGCCCCACCCGCCGCCGGTAGCTCCCCTCGATGCGGCGGACCCCGAGCACGTCGGTGATGAACTCGCAGAGCTCGTAGGTTCGCCCGCCCACCGCCTCGACCCGCGGGTCGTCGGGAAGCACGTCGTGGTAGTGGTGGCGAACCATCGCCGTGCAGCTCCCCGACGGGCAGACCACCCGCTGGTAGCGCTCGAAGACGTCGAGGTGGTGGCGCGCCAGGGGCGCGGCGTCGGAGGTCGCGCCGGCGTTCGCCATCGGCTGCCCGCAGCAGGTCTGCGCCTCGGGGAACTCGACCTTCACCCCCAGCCGCTCCAGCACCCGCGCGGTCGCCAGGCCCACCGCCGGGTAGACCTGGTCCACGTAGCAGGGGATGAAGAGCGCCACGGGGTCCATGGGGAGGCACTTACCCCTGAGCCGGCGATCGGTACAACGTTCAGATTGCCGACAGTGCGCCGGAGGGGCAGGCTCCGCTGCCATGCGAATGAACGCCCCGGGCGCCCTCGGCGGATTCCTCCTGCTCCTGTCGTCGGTCGCCCTCGCGCAGACGGGACCGGCTCCCACGCCGGAGTCCGCGACCCCGGGCCCGGCGCCCGCGCCGCAGTACGCGCCACCGGCCCCGGCGCCCGCACCGCAATACGCGACCCAGGCCCCGGCGCCCGCACCGCAGTACGCGCCACCGGAGGAGATCAGCCTCGTCAGGCGCTACGCCGTCGGCCCCCGCATCATCTTCGCCCCGGGCGTGTTCATCCCCTCCAACGGGAGCGCCGGCTTCGCGCTCGGCGTGGAGGGCGGCTACGGCTTCGACCTCGGCCCCGTGATCCTGACCCCCATCGTCTCGTTCCAGGGGAACTGGAGCTCGGACTGGACGGTGTACACGGGCCTGGGCGGGCTCCGGGTGACGCTGCCGCTCGGCAACTTCGGCCCGTTCGTCGAGGGAGGCGTTGGCTACGGCCACGTCGGCGGGCCGCTCGGGTACTCCTCGGGAGGGCTCGCGGTCCGGGGCGGCGCCGGGTTCATCATCTTCTTCGGCGAGAGGGTCGCCCTGGGCATCAGCGGGCGGTACGACGCCATCATCGACACGCCGTTCAAGGGCTGGACCATCGCCCCGATGCTCCTGCTGACCTTCTAGTCCCCGGGTCCAGGACCCCGGCCAAACTTTCGACACCGTCGGGAGAGGAACACTGGTAATCTGCCCGGCTTCTTCGGCGGTCCGGGATGCTTGGACCGCCTTTTTCCACCCTCTTCGACTCAGGATCCTCCATGCAGACAGCCCTGCAGCCCACCGGGGCCGCATCGACCATCGACCTCGCCACGCCCTCGGGGAAGAAGCTCCCGATGTCCACCTTCGTGGAGAAGTACGTCACCGGCGAGATCAAGGTCAGTGGTGATCTGCAGGCGTTCTTCCGCCGCAAGGAGGACGTCCTCAACTACCGGCTGACCTGGGAGCAGATAAAGTTCCTGGTCGGCGGCTTCATCCCCTCGGTGCTGATCCACACCCCCGCCGCGGACCGGAAGACGGTCACCGGCCACTACGACCGGGGGAACGACTTCTTCAACGCCTTCCTCGGCGACATCATGGTCTACACCTCGGCGTTCTTCGAGAGCCCGGCGGACACGCTCGAGGATGCCCAGCGCCGGAAGCTCGAGGTGGTGGCGCAGAAGATCCAGCTCAAGCCCGGCGAGCGCCTGCTCGACATCGGTTGCGGTTGGGGCACCCTGGTCGCGCACATGGCCGAGCACCACGGCGCGGACGCTACCGGCGTCACCCTCGCCGCGCGCCAGGCCGAGTTCGGCACCGAGCGCATCGCCCAGAAGGGCCTCCAGCAGAACGCCCGGATCCTGACGATGGACTACCGGAGCATCCCCGCCGAGAAGTGGAACAAGATCACCGTGCTGGAGATGGCCGAGCACGTGGGCATCCGGAAGTTCCAGAAGTTCATGCGTCAGCTGAACTCGATGCTGGAGGAGGACGGCATCCTCTTCCTCCAGATCGCCGGGCTCCGCCGGAACTGGACGCCCGAGGACTTCACCTGGGGCATGTTCATGTCGAAGTACGTGTTCCCCGGGGCCGACGCCTCGATGCCGCTGAGCTTCGTCTGCAACAACCTCGAGAGGGCCGGCTTCGAGATCCACAGCGTGGAGAACATCGGGATCCACTACTCGGTGACCATCGACCGCTGGTACCGGAACTGGCTCAAGAACAAGGACGCGGTGGTGAAGGGCTACGGCGAGCGGTGGTTCCGGCTGTGGGAGATCTTCCTCGCCTGGTCGGTGATCGTCGCCGAGCGCGGCGGCTCCACCGCCTTCCAGCTGGTCTGCAACAAGAACAAGTCGTCCTTCGACCGCAAGCGCTGGATCGGCGAGCGCGGCCGGCTGGTCGACCTCCCCACCAAGAGCTGAGGACGCTTCGGCCAACGCCGAAGCATCCACCGGGCTCCGGGGCTACGCTCCGGGGCCATGGATGACCTCCGCCCGGCGAGCCGCCTGGACATCGCCGCCGCGGCCGCGCTCCTGTCGGAGCCAGCGCGAGTCTCGATCGTCTCCGCGCTGATGGACGGCCAGGCGCGGCCGGCCACCGAGTTGGCCCGGATCGCCGGCGTCTCGCCCTCGACGGGAAGCGAGCACCTCTCGCTGCTGACCCGGGGGGGACTGCTCCGGGTCGAGCAGCATGGGCGCCACCGGTACCACCGGCTGGCCAGCGACGCGGTGGCGCGGGCGTTCGAGAGCCTCGCCCTCCTCACCCGGCGACCGGTCCGTGCCGCGAGCGAGGATCCGGACGACGCGGCGTTCCGGCGGGCACGGACCTGTTACCGCCACCTGGCCGGTGAGCTCGGGGTGGGCCTCGTCGATGCCTTGATGAAGCGACGGCTCCTGCGGCGCGAGGCAACGCGGTTTCTCCTCACCCCCGCGGGACAGCGCGCCGGCGTCTCGCTCGGTCTGCTCGAGGCCGCCGACGGGCCGCTGGACGGGCGTGCGTGCCTCGACTGGACCGAGCGACGTGACCACCTGGCCGGTCCGCTCGGCGTGAGCCTTGCCAAGGGGCTGCTCGAGATCGGCTGGGTCCGACGAAAGCCCGGAACCCGCGTGCTCCGCATCACCGTCAGTGGAGCGCAGGGGCTCCGGGACGCGCTCGGGTTGAGCATCGAGGCGGGGTGACGGGAGCCCACTGCCCGGGACGCCCCGGCGAACCTCCGACCGCTCCTAGCGCTTCGACGGGTACGGGGTGACTTCCGTCTCCCGGAAGAAGTACGCGATCTCGATCTTTGCGTTCTCCGGGCTGTCGGAGCCGTGCACCGTGTTCTTCTCCACGTCGGTGGCGAAGTCCTTGCGGATGGTGCCTGGCGCCGCGTTGGCCGGGTTCGTGGCGCCCATGACCTCGCGATTGCGAGCGATGGCGTTCTCACCCTCGAGCACCATCAGCACCACCGGACCCGAGGTCATGAAGGACACGAGATCTTTGAAGAAGGGCCGGGCCTTGTGGACCGCGTAGAACCCCTCGGCCTCCCGCTGGGAGAGGTGCTGCATCCGCACCGCGACGGGCTTGAGCCCCTTGTCCTCGAAGCGGGTGATGATCTTCCCGATGATGCCCTTCTCCAGTCCGTCGGGCTTGATGATGGAGAGGGTGCGCTCAGTGGCCATGTCTTTTCCGTTCCTTCTCGGTCAGCGAGTGCGTCCGCGCTTCAGCGCGGCCTGCAGGGTGGTGCCGAGCTCGGCGGGCGACGGCGCCATCAGCACGCCGGCCGCCTCCATCGCCTTGATCTTCTCCGCCGCGGTTCCCTTGCCCCCGGCGATGATCGCCCCGGCGTGCCCCATCCGCTTGCCGGGCGGGGCCGAGACCCCGGCGATGAACCCGGCGATCGGCTTCTTGAACTCCCGGGCGATGTACTGGGCCGCGGTCTCCTCGGCGCTCCCGCCGATCTCGCCGATCATGATCACCGCGTCGGTCTCCGGGTCGGCGTTGAACAGCCGGAGGCAGTCCACGAAGTCGGTGCCGTTGACCGGGTCCCCACCGATGCCCACCGCGGTCGACTGCCCGAGCCCGAGCTGGGTGAGCTGGAACACCGCCTCGTAGGTCAGCGTCCCCGAGCGGGAGACCACGCCGATGCGGCCCGGCTTGTGGATGTGCCCGGGCATGATGCCGATCTTGCACTTCGCGCCGGGGGTGATGACGCCCGGACAGTTGGGGCCCACCAGCCGCACCGGCCGACCCTGCAGCGCCCGCTTCACCTTCACCATGTCCATCACCGGGATGCCCTCGGTGATGACGATGATCAGCGGCACCCCGGCGTCGGCCGCCTCGAGGATGGCGTCCCCGGCGAACGGCGGCGGCACGAAGACCACGCTGACGTTGGCCCCGGTGTGCTTCACCGCGTCGGCAACGGTGTTGAAGATCGGGACCCGGTCCTGGAACTCGGTCCCGCCCTTGCCCGGGGTGACCCCGGCGACGAGCTGGGTGCCGTAGTCCAGCATCTGGCCGGCGTGGAACGAGCCGGCGGAGCCGGTGATGCCCTGCATCAGCACCCGGGTGTTCTGGTCGATGAGGATGCTCATGACACCTTCTCGCCCCGGGCCGCGGCCACGGCCTTCTCCGCCGCCTGGCGAAGATTGTCCGCGGGGATGATGGCCAGGCCGGAGTGGCGGAGGATCTCCTTGCCCTGCTCCACGTTGGTGCCCTCGAGCCGGACGACCAGCGGGATCTTCAGCTGGACCTCCCGGGCGGCGGCGACCACCCCCTCGGCGATGACGTCGCACTTCATGATCCCGCCGAAGATGTTGATCAGCACCGCCTTCACCGCCGGGGAGCTGAGGATCAGCTTGAAGGCCTCGGTGACCTTCTCCTTGCTCGCCCCGCCTCCGACGTCGAGGAAGTTCGCCGGCTGGCCGCCCACCAGCTTGATGGTGTCCATGGTGGCCATCGCCAGGCCGGCGCCGTTCACCATGCAGCCGATGTTGCCGTCGAGCGAGATGTAGGCCAGGTCGAACTCCTTGGCCTGGGCCTCGATCGGGTCCTCCTCGGCGACGTCGCGGTACCCCACCAGGTCCTTGTGCCGGTAGAGCGCGTTGTCGTCGAAGTTCAGCTTGGCGTCGAGCGCCACCACCGAGCCGTCCTTGAGCAGCACCAGGGGATTGACCTCGGCCAGCGAGGCGTCGGTCTCGAGGTAGCAGCGGTAGAGCGCGCGGGCGAAGACGACGAACTTGCCGATGCTCTCGCCCTTCAGCCCCAGCCCGAAGGCCAGCTTCCGGGCCTGGAAGTCGGCCAGGCCGACCACCGGGTCGATCGACTCGAGGAGGATCGCTTCTGGCCTCTTGGCGGCGACCTCCTCGATCTCCACCCCGCCCTCGCTGGAGGCCATGAGCGACAGGCGCGAGGTGGCCCGGTCGAGCGTCATGCCCAGGTAGAACTCCCGCTCGATGGGGAGGCCCTCCTCCACGTAGACCTTGTGGACCTTCTGCCCCTCGGGGCCGGTCTGGTGGGTCTTCAGCATCATCCCCAGCATCTGGGAGGCGAGCGCCTTCGCCTCGGCGGGGCTCTTGGCGAGCTTCACGCCTCCGCCCTTGCCCCGCCCGCCGGCGTGGATCTGCGCCTTGACCACCACCACCGGCGTGCCGAGCGACGTCGCCGCCTTCTCGGCCTCCTCCGGAGTCGTGGCCAGGACGCCACGCGGGGTGGGCACCCCGTACTTCCGGAACAGCTCCTTGCCCTGATACTCGTGGATCTTCATGGGATGTGCCCCGGGGGGGGGCGGGCATGTCTCACGCAGAAACCGGGGCGAGGCAAGAGGGAAACGCATCGCGGCACCCGGCGGCGACCTCCGGCCGGACGTCTTCGGCGGAGTATCTCCTCGTGCCAGCGGGGACTAGCCTCGGCCGGTGCCCAGCCGGTCCGACGGCGCCTCCGGCTCCTGGGCCCTCGAGCGGACCGTGGCCATCCTGCTCGGCCTGGGGGCAGCCCTGAGGCTCTGGCAGTACGCGGGCAATCCCACCCTGTGGATGGACGAGCTCGCCCTGGGGAACAACCTCCTCACCCGGCCACTCGGCCTCCTTCTCGGTACACCTCTCGCAGACGGTCAGGTCGCGCCGCCGGGTTTTCTCATCGTCTCGCGGGCCGTGGTCGTCGCGTTCGGCTCGAGCGAGTACGCGCTGCGACTCTTTCCCCTGCTCTGCTCGCTGGCGTCGCTGCCGCTCTTCGCCCGGCTGGCGACCCGCTTGCTGCGACCGCCCGCCGCACTCCTGGCCATCGCCCTCTTCGCGCTCAGCCCCGGGATCGCGATCTATGCGGCCGAGGGCAAGCAGTACGCGACCGACGTCCTGGTGACGCTCGCGCTGACCGAGCTCACGCTGTGGTGGCTGGCGGCGCCCGGCGCTCGGCGCTCGGTCGCGCTCGCAGTCGGCGGCGTGGTGGGCGTCTTCCTCTCGCAGCCAGCCGTGTTCCTCCTTGCCGGGCTCGGGGCGGCCCTGGTGGTGGGCACCCCCCGCGGTGACCGGCGAAAGCCCCTCGCTCCGATGGCGTTCTGGGTAACGGGCGCCGTGCTGTCCGTGGTCCATGCTCGCTCACGAATGTCGAGCGGGCTGATGAACTACATGCACTGGTTCTGGCAAGAGGGCTTCCTGCCCTGGCCGGTGACGAGCCTCGAGGATGCCCTGTGGCCGCTCCGGACCCTCGCAGGACTGTTCGGGCTCGGGCTCGGCTACCCCTGGCCCTGGGCCTACCTCACCCTAGTGGCCTGCGGGCTCGTCAGCCTCTTCCGCCGCGCCCGGCGCGTGGCCCTGCTGCTGGCCGGCCCGATCGCTGTCACCCTGCTGGCGGCCGTGGCGCAGGTCTACCCCTTCCAGCTGCGGCTGGTGCTGTTCCTCGTCCCGGGGTTCGTCCTCCTCGTCGCCGAGGGCGCGGGACTCATCGCGGAGCGGGCCGGGCAGATGGTCGAGCGCGCTCCTGGCCGGGCCGTGCCGGGCGGCTGCTCCTGCCGGCCGTGGCGGCGCCGGTTGCGGTGTCCCTCGTCCGGAACCCGCCGGTCTGGCACCTGGACGAGATGCGTCCGGTGTTCGCCGAGCTGCAGCGGCGACGTCAGCCGGAGGACGCGGTCTACGCGTATTACCCGTCGTGGCAGGCCGTCCGTTACTACGGCCCGCGCTACGGACTCGGCTTCGAGGCGGTGGAGATCGGCGCCTGTCACCCCAGGGACCTCCACGACTACCTCCGCGAGCTCGACCGGTACCGCGGGCGCCGGGTCTGGATTCTGTTTGCCTCCTCGGCGCGTCGCCTCGGCGAGAGACAGGCGATGACCGCCTACCTCGATGCGATCGGCGTGCGACGGGACGCCATCGAGGGGCCGCCCACGAACCGTCCTGGCGCCATCAGCGCGCGCGAGCGGATCGAATCTCGATTCCGCACGGGGGCGTACCTCTACGACCTGACCGACCCTTCGCGCCTCGCCTCCACGACGGCGGACCGGCCGTCGCTTCCCCCCGCGGTTCAGATGCCGGGCGGGCCGCGCTGCGTCTACGGGCCGGTCATCCCTCAGGTTCCGACGGTCGCGGCCGCGCGAGCAGCCCCCTGAGGTCTCCGAGTCCGAAGCGCTACGCTGGCCCGCCGGCGGCCTCGCTCTCCTCGTCCTTGAGGAAGAGGTCCTTGATCACCAGCCTGGTCACGTCCCGGTTCATCGCCGCGATGGAGGTGGTGAGCGGGATCTCCTTGGGGCAGACCTGGACGCAGTTCTGCGCCTTCCCGCAATCCTGGATGCCGCCCGGACCCATGAGCCCGCGGAGCCGCTCGTCGGCGTGCATCTCGCCCGTCGGGTGCATGTTGAAGAGGCGCGCCTGGCTGATGGGGGCGGCGCCCATGAAGTCGTTGTCCTGGGTGATCTGAGGGCAGGCCTCGAGGCAGCTCCCGCAGGTCATGCAGGTGGAGAGCACGTAGCGCTGGGCCTGGTCGCTCTGGCTCTGCCGGGGGCCGGGGCCGAGGTTGTGCGTGCCGTCCAGCTCGATCCAGGCCTTCACCGTCTTCAGCGACTCGAACATCCGGTTCCGGTCGACGGCCAGGTCCCGCACCATCGGGAACTTGCGCATCGGCTCGAGGGTGATGGGCCACTCGAGCTTGTCCACCAGCGCCGAGCAGGCCATCCGGACCCGCCCGTTGATGTTCATCGCGCAGCTGCCGCAGACCTCCTCGAGGCAGGAAGCGTCCCAGGTCACCGGGGTGGTCGTCTTGCCGGCGGCGTTCACCGGGTTCCGCTGGATCTCCATGAGGCAGGAGACGACGTTGGCGCCCTTCCGGTAGGGGACCCGGAACTCCTCGAAGCCGCCGGGCTTGCCGGCGCTCTCCTGCCGCCAGATGCGGAAGGTGATCCACTTCGCTCCGGCCCCGGCCTGGCTCCCGGTGGTCGATCCAACCTGCGTGGCTTCGTCCATGGCGTCGTTCGCTTCCTCAGGCGTACCAGCGCGGCTCGGGGTCGAGCACGGGGGTGGGGATGGGCTCGTAGGTGATCTCCGACCCCTGCGGCGTCCACCGGGCGATGGTGGTCTTGGCCCACTTCTGGTGGCGCTCCTTCCACAGGCGCATCCAGTCGGGGTCCTGGTTCGGGTCCCTGGTCTTGGGCTCGGGGAGCTGGAACTCGGGCTTGTAGTGCGCCCCGCGCGACTCGTCGCGGAGCAGCGCGCTCTTGGTGATCACCTCGCCCAGGGCGAACATGTTCCAGAGCTGGTTCACGTAGCTCAGGGGCCGGTTGCTGCTGTGCCCGTGGTCGAGCACGTTCAGCCGCTTCCACCGGTCCTTCAGCTCGTCGATCTTCTCCAGCGTCTTCCGGAGCCGGTCGTTGCGGCGGACCACGGTGACGTTCTCGGTCATCACCTCGCCGAGCTCCTTGGCCAGCACGTAGGGATTCTCGGTCCCGTTCATCTTGTCGATGCCGGCGAAGCGCTCGGCCCACTGCTTCTTCGCATCCTCGAACACCCGCTCCGGCACGGCGGTGGAGCTCCTGGTGTTGTTCTTCGCGTAGCTGACCATCGCCGGCCCGCCGATGATCCCGCCGTAGATGCAGGAGAGCAGCGAGTTGGCGCCCAGCCGGTTCCCGCCGTGGTACGCGTAGTCCGCCTCGCCCGACGCGTAGAGGCCGGGGATGTTGGTGGCCTGGTTCCTGGGGCTATTCGCGAGCGGCTCGAGGTTGGGCCCGGGCTCGAAGGTCACGTACAGGCCGCCCATCGAGTAGTGCATCCCGGGGAAGATGACCATCGGATGGCGGCGCGGGTCGTCGCCCACGAACTTCTCGTAGATCTCCATCACGCCCTTGATCTTCGCGTCGAGCGTGGAGGCCGGGATGTGGGTGACGTCGAGGTACACGCCGTCGCGCCCGCCGATGCCCATGCCGAGCTCGCGGCAGACGTGGAAGATCTCCCGGGTGGCCACGTCGCGGGGGACCAGGTTTCCGTACTTGGGGTACTTCTCCTCGAGGAAGTACCAGCGCTCCTCCTCGGGGATGCGGAGCGGCTCGCGGGTGTCACCCTTCTTCTTCGAAACCCAGACCCGGCCGCCCTCGCCGCGAACCGACTCGGACATGAGGCGCAGCTTGTCCTCGCCGGGGATGGACGTCGGGTGCACCTGGATGAACTCGCCGTTGGCGTAGATCGCGCCCTCGAGGTACGCGCGGCCGGCGGCGGTGCCGGTGTTGATGAGCGAGTTGGTCGAGCGGCCGAAGACGATGCCCGGGCCGCCGGTGGCCAGCATCACCGCCTCGGCGGGGAGCGCGCGGATCTCCATCGTCCGCAGGTCCATCGCCACGCTGCCCACCACCCGGCCCGACTCGTCCTTCACCGTGCCCAGCCACTCCCAGTACTCGTACTTGGCCACCAGGCCCTCGGCCTCGAACCGGCGGACCTGCTCGTCGAGCGCGTAGAGCAGCTGCTGCCCGGTGGTGGCCCCGGCGAAGGCGGTGCGGTGGTGAAGGGTGCCGCCGAAGCGCCGGAAGTCGAGGAGCCCCTCGGCGGTCCGGTTGAACGGCACGCCCATCCGGTCGAGCAGGTAGATGATGCCCGGCGCCGCGTAGCACATGCCGCGCACGCTGGTCTGCTCGGCCAGGAAGTCGCCGCCGCGGAGCGTGTCCTTGACGTGGATGTCGGGGTGGTCGCCCTCGCCCTTGGTGTTCACCGCGCCGTTGATGCCGCCCTGGGCGCAGACCGAGTGCGAGCGCTTGACCGGGACGATGGACAGGAGGTCCACCTTGTGACCGGCCTCGCAGAGCTTGATGACGGTCATCAGCCCCGCCAGCCCGCCTCCCACCACCGTGAATCGAGGTTCCGACATGAGACGTGCTCCCTGATCAGCCGACCGCGCCGACGCGCGCCTGGAAGGGGATGCTCAGCGTGCGCACCGAGTAGAGCGCGAGGATGTGCCCGAGGGCCCAGCGGTCATCCCGGGTGCCGGTGTCGGTGCGGACGGCGTCGGCGGTCGTGACGGCATCGGCCATTGTCGAGTGTCCTGATTACCTCCCGCGGCGCGACCTGACCATCGCGGGAGCCCCCGGAAAATCAGGGGCTTTCATGGCGGACAGGAGTCACCCTGTCTTCCAGCACCCCGAGTGCAGAGGCAAGAAGAATCCGGAGGCGGACGCCTGGCACGCGGCGCGCCAAGCCCCGGGAACGCGGCGGCTCCGGGGACACCTGGCCCGCCCGCCAGCACGTCGCTGGCCCGGTCCTCGGGCGTTGCAGGTTTCAACGGATTTGAGTCTCCACGAGCGCCAGAGGCCCCGGCGTCGGCCGCGAGACCCGGAACGGCCCAAGCCCCGGGATGGTCAGGAAACGCACCTGACTAATTTCGAGAATTGGTCAGGTGACCTGCCTGACTTTCTCGTCCCCCGATCGGCCGAGACGTCGACGGAACGCTGCCATCGACGTCCGGGCCGGGCGCCTCCACTGCCCGTGCGAGCCTGGCGGCCCGGACGGGCATGGACCGCCGCGCTCTCCGGGCGGACGCTGGGGCCGCGGGGACAGACCGGCACCAGTCCCGAGGAGGGCAGGATGGTTCCTGGATCGTCGTTCACCACACAGGTGCTGACCCGGCTCGTGGAACGCGGGCTCGCCCTGCCGACGCCCTCCCCGCCCGCCGGCCGGTACGAGCCCTTCCGGCTGCAACACGGCACCGGCTACCTGGCCGCGCAGTTCCCCTCCCGGGACGGGAAGTCGGTCCTCCAGGGGCGTGTCGGTCAGGAGTTGTCGGTGGAGCAGGGACGCGAGGCGGCGGCGCTCGCCGCGCTCTCGGCGATGGCCCGGATCCACCAGGCCCTCGGCGGGTTCGAGCAGCTCCAGGGTCTGCTGCGCGTGGACGGCTTCGTCGCTTCCGCGGAAGGCTTCCTCGATCAGCCGGAGGTCCTCGACGGCGCCTCCGATCTCCTTCTCTGGGCGTTGGGCGATCGCGGGAAGCACGCGCGGACCGCCTTTGCCGTGCCGCGCCTGCCGAAGAACAACAGCCTCGAGCTGATCGTCACCTTCGCTTACCAGGAGCCGCGGCGGCGATGACCCGCGGAGGGTCCCCGACCCGTAGGCGCTGGCCACGGGGCAAACGCGCGCGCCTCGCCTGGCAGCGCGAACGACAGGCTGGGGTCACTCACCGATCCAGCTCCTCCCACCCCATTCGTCCTCGCCGGGCAGCACCATCCGGAGGCTCAGCCCATATCGGCGCCCCTCCAGGAGAAACGGGCGACCCGTTGCCTGGAGCAGACGGGCCTGGTGCCAGCACCGGCCATCGATCTCGATCCTCCCCGCGAGCGGGACCGCCTGACCCTCAAGCCGCCCGGGGTCGCCTCGCGTTCGGCGACTCGAAGCCGGGCCAGCCCGAAGGCCATCTCGCACTGTCTCGCGGACGTTACAGCTTCACCTCGTCCACGGTCTTCTTCACCGAGGCGAACGACTTCTGGAGCTCCGCCTTCTCGCCCGCATCCAGCTCGAGCTCGATGATCTTCTCCACGCCGCCCGCGCCGATCTGCAGCGGCACGCCCATGAAGAAGCCGTTGATCCCGTACTGGCCCTCGAGATACGCCGCGCCCGGGAGCACCCGCTTCCGGTCGAAGACGTAGCTCTCCGCCATGGCGATGGCCGAGGCCGCCGGGCCGAAGTACGCCGAGCCGGTCTTGTAGAGATCCACCAGCTCTCCCCCACCCTTCCGGGTCCGGAGGACGACGGCGTCCAGCTTGTCCTTCGGCAGCATCTGGGTGAGCGGCACGCCGCCCACCGTCGAGTGCCGGAGCAGCGGGACCATGTCGTCCCCGTGGCCGCCGAGCACCAGCGCCTCGATGTCCCGCATCGACACGTTCAGCGCCTCGGCGACGAAGAACTTGAAGCGCGCGGTGTCCAGCACCCCCGCCATGCCGACCACCTGGCTCTTCTTGAACCCGGTGATCTTGAAGAGCGCGTACACCATCGCGTCCAGCGGGTTGGCCACGTTGATCACGAAGGCGTTCGGGCAATGGGCCTTCACGTTGCTCGCCACGTCCTTCATGATCTTCAGATTCACCGCCAGGAGGTCCTCGCGGCTCATCCCCGGCTTCCGGGGCATGCCGGCGGTGATGATCACCACGTCGCTGCCGCCCACGTCCTTCCAGTCGGTGGTCCCGGTGACCCGACAGTCGTACCCGTCCACCGCCGCCAGCTGGTTGATGTCCAGCGCCTTTCCCTTCACCAGCCCCTCGGCCACGGGGATGTCGTAGAGCACCACGTCCCCGAGCTGCTTCTGCACCGAGAGCAGGGCGAGGTTTCCGCCGATCTGCCCGCCGCCGATGAGTCCGATCTTCCGCTTGCCGCCCATGGTTCCCGTAGCCGCCTTTCACATCTTCTGAATGATGGCCTGGCCGAACTCCGAGCACTTCAGTTCCTTCACCTCGCCGCGGCCGTCACCCTTCATCTGGCGGGCGAAGTCGTAGGTGACGGTGCGCGCCGCGATGGCGCCGTTCATCCCCTTCACGATCAGGTCCGCCGCCTCGGTCCACCCGAGGTGCCGGAACATCATGTCGCCGGAGAGGATCACGCTCCCCGGGTTCACCTTGTCCAGGTCCGCGTACTTGGGCGCGGTGCCGTGCGTGGCCTCGAACACCGCGTGGCCGGTCACGTAGTTGATGTTCCCGCCCGGGGCGATGCCGATGCCGCCCACCTGCGCGGCGAGCGCGTCGCTGAGGTAGTCGCCGTTGAGGTTCAGGGTGGCGATGACGTCGAACTCGTCGGGCCGGGTCAGGACTTGCTGGAGCGTGATGTCGGCGATGGCGTCCTTGATCAGCAGCTTCCCCGAGGCGAGCGCCGCCTTCTGCTCGGCGTTCGCGGCGTCCTCGCCCTTCTTCGCCTTGGTCTCCTCCCACTGCTCCCAGGTGTAGACCTTCCCGCCGAACTCACGCTCCGCCAGCGCGTAGCCCCAGCCGCGGAACGCGCCCTCGGTGAACTTCATGATGTTGCCCTTGTGCACGAAGGTGACGCTCTTCCGCTTGTGCTCCAGGGCGTAGCGGATGGCGGCGCGGATCAGCCGCTCGCTCCCCTCGCGCGACACCGCCTTGATGCCGATCCCGCAGTCCTCGGCGAAGCGAATCTTCTTGAACTCCTTCGGGAAGCGCTCGCGGAACATGGCGAGGAAGGCCTGCGCCGGCTCCGAGCCCGCCTCGAACTCGATGCCGGCGTAGATGTCCTCGGTGTTCTCCCGGAAGATGACCATGTCCACCTTCTCCGGAGCCTTCACCGGGCTCGGCACGCCCTTGAAGTAGCGAACCGGCCGGAGGCAGACGTAGAGGTCGAGCAGCTGCCGCAGCGCCACGTTGAGGCTGCGGATGCCGCCGCCGATGGGAGTGGTCAGCGGGCCCTTGATCCCCACCAGGTACGTGCGGAACGCCTCGATGGTCTCGTCGGGCAGCCAGTTCTTCGTCGCCTTGAACGCCTTCTCGCCGGCGAGCACCTCCATCCAGGCGATGGAGCGCTTCCCGCCGTACGCCTTGGCCACCGCGGCGTCGAACACCGCCTGCGACGCGCGCCAGATGTCCCGGCCTGTCCCGTCCCCCTCGATGAAGGGGAGAATCGGTCGGTTTGGGACGGACAGCGTCCCCGAGGACAGCGTGATCCGCTCACCTGCCGGAACGGGGTTGCTCATGGCGGCCTCCCGAGTGCGAAATCCCTTGGCGGTCGGGGGGTATACGGGACGCGACAACGGCTCCGCAACCTGGAACAAGGTCGTACTCTTTTTGGTTGAATCGAGCCTCTCCCCGGTGAAATGACGCCCTACGCCATGGCCAAAGACACGCTGAGCATCACCGACAACCGCAGCGGTAAGTCCTACGAGCTCCCGATCAAGGACGGGTGCATCAAGACGGCGGATCTCCGGCAGATCCGCCTCGACGAGCACGACTTCGGGCTGATGGGATACGACCCGGCGTTCCTCAACACCGCCAACTGCCGGAGCGCCATCACCTTCATCGACGGCGACAAGGGCATCCTCGAGTACCGCGGGTACCCCATCGAGCAGCTGGCCGAGAAGTCCAGCTACCTCGAGGTGGCATACCTGCTGATGAACGGCGAGCTGCCCTCACGCAAGCAGCTCGACGACTTCGTCTACACGGTCACCCACCACACCTACGTCCACGAGAACATCAAGGCGTACATGGACGGGTTCCGCTACAACGCCCACCCCATGTCGATGCTGGCCGCGACCGTGGCCGCGCTCTCCTCCTTCTACCCCGAGGCGAAGAACATCAAGGACGGCGGAAACCGCCGCGTCCAGATGATCCGCATGGTCGCCAAGATGCCGACCATCGCCGCCTTCAGCTTCCGGCACTCGATGGGGCTGCCGTACGTCTACCCGAACAACGACCTGAGCTTCGTCGGGAACTTCCTGGCGATGATCAAGAAGATCGGGACCGACCACTACAAGGTGAATCCAGTCCTGGAGCACGCCCTGGAGGTACTGTTCATCCTCCACGCCGACCACGAGCAGAACTGCAGCACCACCGCCACCCGCCTGGTGGGCTCGAGCCAGGTGGACCCCTTCTCGGCGGTCGCCGCGGGCATCACCGCGCTGTACGGGCCGCTGCACGGCGGCGCGAACGAGGCGGTGCTGAAGATGCTCCGCACCATCGGCCACGTGAGCAAGGTCCCCGAGTTCATCAAGGACGTGAAGGGGGGCGAGGGCGAGACCAAGCTGATGGGCTTCGGCCACCGGGTCTACAAGAGCTACGACCCGCGGGCGAAGGTCATCAAGCGCGTGGCGGACGAGGTGTTCGAGGTCACGGGCAAGAGCCCGCTCCTGGACATCGCGCTGGAGCTGGAGCGGATCGCGCTCCAGGACGACTACTTCGTGAAGCGGAAGCTCTACCCCAACGTCGACTTCTACTCGGGGCTGATCTACGAGGCGCTGGGTTTCCACTCCGAGTTCTTCCCGGTGCTCTTCGCCATCCCCCGCACCGTCGGCTGGGCCGCCCAGTGGGAGGAGATGGTGCTGGACAGCGAGCAGAAGATCGCCCGCCCCCGGCAGATCTACACCGGCGCCAAGCGCCGGGACTACCTTGCCTTCGACAAGCGCTGACCCCGGACCATGACGCTCGACTTCACCTGCCAGAAGTGCGAGGGCACCTTCGAGATCGACGCCCAGGATCTCATCGACGGGACCGAGAAGCTCGAGTGCCCCCACTGCAACACCCGCGCACCGGCGGCTGCGGTCGATGACTTCGTCGCCGCCCTCACCGAGATGCGGGCGCAGGTGGCGGCGCTGAGCAAGAAGTTCACGGTCTCCACCACCCTGGAGAGCGAGGACCTGGCCGAGCTCGACGCCGACGAGGACGACGACGAGGACGAGGACGAGGAAGACGTCGACGACGACGAGGACGACGACGACGACGACGACGACGAGGACCTCGACGAGGACGACGAAGACCTCGAGGACGAGGAGGAGAAGAAGTAGCCGACGTCCCCCGCGTGTCGCCCGGCGCCCGCAGGGCTCGGCGCCGCAGCAGCCGCTGACTGGAAAGCCCGGCCCCCCCTCCCAAGGGAAGCCGGGCTTTCGCGAGGCGAACTCCGATGGGGCATCGCCACCCGTGCGGCTTGGGTGACGAGTCTGGTGGAGCAGCGTCGGCCCTGCTCCATCGTGGGAGCCTGTTCGTATTCCGCCCGGCGATTGAGTGTCAAGAACCGCGCTGGCGGAGGCAGGATGCATGCCGTGGCGCGTCGCTCGAAGATCGTCTGCACGCTGGGCCCGGCGTCCGATGCGCCCCGCGTGCTGGCTGGAATGGTCGCCGCGGGTATGGACGTGGCGCGCCTCAACTTCTCCCACGGGAGCGCGGCCGAGCACCGGGCCCGCACAGGGATGGTGCGCCGGATCGCGCGGAGGGCCGGGCGCAACGTCGCGATCCTCCAGGACCTCCAGGGCCCCAAGCTGCGGCTGGGGACCTTCGCGGAGGGCCGGGTGGAGCTCGTCGCCGGCGACACGGTGCTGCTGGCCACGCAGGCCGGTGTGGTGGGCAGCCCACGGCTCATCCCCGTCCCGCTACCCTCGCTGGCCCTTGACTGCCGCGTGGGAGACCCGGTGCTCCTCGACGACGGCCGGCTGCGGCTCCGGGTCCGCCGGCGGCGAGGCCGGGACGTGGAGGCCGAGGTCGAGGTGGGCGGCCCCATCTCCGACCACAAGGGAGTGAGCCTGCCCGGCGCGGCGTTGTCGATCCCCGCGTTCACTCCCAAGGACCGGCGCGATGCCGCGCTGGGCCGGGCGCTCGGGGTGGACCTGGTCGCCATGTCCTTCGTGCGCTCCGCACGCGACGTGGAGCGGGCGCGCCGGCACCTCGCGCCGGGCACGCCGCTGATCGCCAAGATGGAGAAGCCGCAGGCGATCGAGGCGATGGAGGAGATCCTCCGCACCGCCGACGGGGTGATGGTGGCCCGCGGCGACCTCGGCGTCGAGCTGCCGCTGGAGCAGGTGCCGGGGATCCAGAAGCGGCTGGTGCGGCGGGCCAACGTGCTCGGCCGCACCTGCATCGTGGCCACCGAGATGCTGGAGAGCATGATCCAGTCGCCCCGCCCCACCCGCGCCGAGGTCTCGGACGTGGCCAACGCGGTGCTGGACGGCGCGGATGCGGTGATGCTCTCGGCGGAGACCGCGGTCGGCCACGACCCGGTCGCGGCGGTGGCGACGATGGCCCGCATCGTGGAGGAGGCGGAGCGCTCCGCCCCCGCACGGGTCCGACCCGAGCTCGACGGGGCGTCCGTGTCCTCGGGCATCGCCGCGGCAGCGGTGGAGGCGGCGCGCAGCGTCGGCGCGAAGGTCATCGTGGCCTACACCGAGAGCGGCTACACCGCGCGCCTGGTCGCCGCGTTCCG
Organism: uncultured delta proteobacterium; assembly: GCA_963776345.1. Classification (GTDB taxonomy): domain Bacteria; phylum Myxococcota; class Myxococcia; order Myxococcales; family Myxococcaceae; genus RPRB01. Next base: position 386,575 of record CAVZMH010000016.1, read on the forward strand.
TCCCCCGATGCCCGTCCTCGCGCTCACGCCGAACGAGCCGGTGGTTCACCAGCTCGCCCTCGCCTGGGGCGTGGAGGCACACCGGGTTCCGCGGCTGCGCTCGACCGACGCGGTCATGCAGCGGGCCCGGACCGAGGCGCGCCGGCGCGGCCTCGCCGCTCCGGGCGAGCGGATGGCCATCGTCGCCGGGGTGCCCCTGAACGAGCCCGGGAACACCAACGTGCTCACGGTGCAGCGGGTGTGATCTCGCCGAGGCCGTCCGGCCCGGCCCCTCGCGCGCGGGCCAGCGCCGCTCGGCACGCGCCCGGGAGCGCACGTCTGTCGAGAGGCGGACTCCGGACGTGGGTGATCGCCGTGGTGCTGGCCCTCGGCGCCCCGGTCGCCGCTCAGGAGCAGGAGGTGGGCGACGCCGAAGAGGCCCCGACCTCGCCGGGAACCGATGCCGGGCAGGTCCCGACCTCGCCGGAACCCGACGCCGGGGAGGCCCCGACCTCGCCGGGAGCCGACGACCGCGACGCCTCGGAGCGGGATGCTTCCGCCCGCGTCACCCACCGGCCCCCATCCGCTCGCTTCGAGCTGAAGCGCACCGCCTCGAATCGGGGTGCGATCGACCAGAGCACCCGCACGACGCTCCGCGCCGAAGTTCTCCTCGACTCCCCCGTGACCCTGGTGCGGCTCGAGCTACCCTTCGTCGACAAGAACGACAGCACCACCGGCGAGTCGCTGACCCCGGGGTTCGGCGATCTGAAGAGCAGGGTCGCCTTCGCACCGTTGCCGGTCCCCGGAGCTCCGATCGCGTTCTTCTTCGAGCTCGTCTTCCCCACCGCGAGGGACTCGCTCGGCTTCGGGAAGTACCAGGTTGCGCCCGGGGTCACGGCGACGATGAACCTCGCGTCGTGGCACCAGCCTCTGCTCCTCTTCGTTCCGCTGCTCGAGCACTTCGTCTCGTTCGCCGGCGACCCGAGCCGCGACCCGGTCAACTACACGCAGGCGGAGCTCAACGTCGAGGCGCGGTGGCCCGCCCTCTGGCTCAGCCTGAACGCCAAGCCGGTGCTCGACTGGACGAAGGGGGGTGACTCGGCCTCCGTGCTCGAGCTGGAGCTGAGCTGGCTCCCCTCCACCCACTGGCGACTCTGGTTCAAGGTGGGGCAGCGCCTGTGGGGCGGGCGCCTTCCAGCCACCTACGACCAGCAGCTGGAGCTCGGAGTTCGCTGGACTCCCTGACCGCCTGCCCCCCCCGGCGGTGCCGCCTCAGGACACGCCCGGGTGCTCCCGCCATCCGTGCAGCAGGTGGATGTAGTTCGCGCGCTCGTACGCCGAGGGGTCGGGGCACGCCTTGAGGTTCATGCTCCCCCGCAGCTGCCGGACGGAGGTGTACTCGCGCTCCACCAGCCACCGCTCCAGCGACGCCCGCAGCGACATCAGTCGCGAGGGACCGTTCCGGAGCAAGGTGGAGACCAGCTGGACGGCCGTCGCGCCCGCCATCAGCGCGCGGATGATGTCCACCGTCTCGTGCACCCCGCCGCTGATCGCCAGGGGGATCTTCCGCTGCGACGAGAGGATCGCCAGCCAGCGGAGCCGGAGCGGGAGCTCGGAGCTGTCCGAGAGGTGGAGGACCCGCTTCACCTCCAGCGCCTCCACGTCGATCTCCGGCTCGAACAGCCGGTTGAAGAGCACCAGCGCGTCCGCGCCCGCCTCCTCGAGGCCTCGGGCGACGTTGGCGACGGACGTGTAGAACGGCGAGAGCTTCACCGCGACCGGGATCTTCACCCGCTCCTTCAGCGTCCGGACCAGCTCCAGCATGTCCTTTTCCACCGCCGCGCCGTCGCGGGTCGGGTCGGTCGGCACGGCGTACAGGTTCAGCTCCAGCGCCGAGGCGCCCGCCTGTTCGATGAGCCGGGCGAAGTCGATCCACCCGCCGAGCGTCGTCCCGTTCAGCGAAGCGATGACCGGCACCTTCACCGCGGCGCGGATCTTCCGCAGCTGCTCGAGGTACCGGTCCGGGCCCATCCGGTAGTCGGACGGCTCCGGGAGCATGCTCGAGGCTTCCGCCGAGAAGCTCTGGTGCTGCTCGGTGGCCATGAACGTCGACAGCGCCTCCTGCGTGAGCTGCTCCTCGAACAGCGAGCGCATCACGATGGCCGGGGCGCCGGCGTCCTCCAGCGCCCGGACCGTGCCCAGCTCGTCCGCCAGCGGGGACGCCCCCGGCAACAGGGGGTGCGCCAGCTTCAGTCCCAGGTACTCGACCGAGAGATCCATGTGCGGGCTCACTCCAGGGCGGCCGCGGGTGGCGGCCGGACATCGGGGATGGCCGTGGCCTGCGGCACGACGACCTTGGCCAGCTGCTCGTAGACGCCGTAGCGCTGGGTGACGTTCTGCTGCGCCCAGACCAGGAGCTGCTTGTAGCGCTCGGGGTCCAGCGACTCGGTGATCCGGAAGCGGGCCTCCTCGCGCATGTACTCGCGCAGGGGGATCTTTGCCGGTCCCGAGTCGAGCACCAGCGGCGGCTGCCCGGCGGCGATGCGCCGCGGGTCGAAGCGGTAGAGCGGCCAGGTCGCCGAGTCCACCGCCCGCTTCTGCTGCTCGAGCCCGTGCACCAGGTCGTAGCCATGGGCGATGCAGTGGCTGTAGGCGATGACCAGCGAGGGGCCGCGGTAGCTCTCGGCCTCGAGCATCGCCCTGACCACCTGCGCGTCCTTGGCCCCGAAGGCCACCTGGGCCACGTAGGCGGTCCGGTAGCCCATCGCCAGGAGCCCCAGGTCCTTCTTCCCGGTGGACTTGCCGGCAGCGGCGAACTTGGCCGCGGCGCCGAGCGGCGTGGCCTTGGACTGCTGGCCGCCGGTGTTCGAGTACACCTCGGTGTCGAGCACCAGGATGTTCACGTCCACGTCCGTCGAGACGACGTGGTCGAGCCCGCCGTAGCCGATGTCGTAGGCCCAGCCGTCGCCGCCGACGATCCACACCGTCTTCTTCACCAGGTGGTCGGCGAGGCTGCCCAGGGTCCGGCCCTCGAGGGTGTCGGGTTTCACCCGGGCCTTCAGCTCGGCGACTCGCTTCCGCTGCGCGGCGATGCCGCCTTCCGTGGACTGGTCCGCCTCGAGCAGCGCGGTGACGAACGCGTCCCCGAGCACCGGGGCCTGCCGCTTGAGCACCGTCTCCGCGAGGTGCCGGAGCGCGTCCGACCCGAGGCGGATGCCGAAGCCGAACTCGGCGTTGTCCTCGAAGAGCGAGTTGGCCCAGGCCGGGCCGCGCCCCTCGCGGTTCACCGTGTACGGGGTCGTCGGGAGGTTCCCTCCGTAGATCGACGAGCAGCCGGTGGCGTTGGCGACGATCAGCCGGTCCCCGAAGAGCTGGGTCAAGAGCTTGATGTACGGCGTCTCACCGCAGCCGGAGCAGGCGCCCGAGAACTCGAACAGCGGCTGGAGGAACTGCGAGCCCTTCACGTCCATCCGGAGCGTGGTCCGATCCACCTCGGGCAGGTCGAGGAAGAACTCGAACGACCTCGCTTCCTGGAGGCGGAGCGGCGGCTGTGGCGCGAGCTCCAGCGCCTTGTGGCGGGGGTTCGCCTTGTCCTTCGCCGGGCAAACCTCGATGCAGAGCCCGCAGCCGGTGCAGTCCTCCGGCGCGACCTGGACCGTGTACGCGCTTCCGGCCTGGCCCTTGAAGGCCATGTGCTTGAAGCCCTGGGGCGCGGTGGCCACCGCCCCCTCTCCGTAGACCTTGGTCCGGATGGCGGCGTGCGGGCAGACCAGCGCGCACTTGTTGCACTGGATGCAGATCGGCGCGTCCCAGACGGGGATCTCCAGCGCCAGGTTCCGCTTCTCCCACTTCGCCGTTGCCGTGGGCCAGGTCCCGTCCACCGGGAAGGCGCTGACCGGGAGCAGGTCGCCCTTGTTCTCCAGCATCACCGCCGTGACCCGGCGCACGAAGTCTGGCGCCTCGGGAGCGACGACCGGCGGCCGGCCGCGGGTCGAGGTCATCTTCCCCGGCACCTTCACCGGGAAGAGCGAGGCGAGCGAGGCGTCCACCGCGGCGTGGTTCCGCCGCACCACCTCGGCGCCCTTCTTCTTGTAGGTCTTCTCGATGGACTTCTTGATCTGGTCGATGGCCTCGTCGCGCGGGAGCACGCCGGAGAGCGCGAAGAAGCAGGCCTGCATCACGGCGTTGATCCGCCCGCCCATCCCCGCCGCCTGCGCGACCTTCACCGCATCGATGACGTGGAGCTGGAGCTTCTTCTCCAGCACCGTCTCCTGGAACTCGCGCGGCAGCCGGTCCCAGAGCTGTTCCGGGGCGTACGGGGCGTTGATCAGCACCACCGCGCCCGGCGCGGCGAGGTCCAGCACGTCCATCCGGTCGATGAGCTGGAACTGGTGCACGCCCACGAAGCCGGCCTCCTTGACCAGGTACGACGAGCGGATGGGCCCTGGCCCGAAGCGGAGGTGGCTGATGGTCATCGCCCCCGACTTCTTCGAGTCGTAGACGAAGTAGCCCTGGGCCGCGTGGTCCGTCTCCTCACCGATGATCTTGATCGAGGCCTTGTTGGCGCCGACGGTCCCGTCCGAGCCGAGGCCGTAGAACACCGCCTGGGTACGGCCCGGCACCGAGATCTCGAAGTCCCGCCTCCAGTCGAGCGAGGTCCGGGTCACGTCGTCGACGATGCCCACCGTGAAGTGGTTCTTCGGCTCGGGGCGGCCGAGGTTCTCGAAGACCGCCCGCACCATGCCGGGATCGAACTCCTTCGAGGACAGCCCGTACCTGCCACCCACCACGGTCGGCATCGGACGGCTGGTGCGGGCCTCGGCGAACGTCGTCAAGACGTCCATGTACAGCGGCTCGCCCGGGGCGCCGGGTTCCTTGGTGCGATCGAGCACCGACACCGCGCGGACGGTCTTCGGGAGCCCGGCGAGGAAGGCCGCCGCCGGGAAGGGCCGGTACAGCCTTATCTTCAGGACGCCGACCCGCTCACCCTTGGTCAGGAGCCAGTCGACGGTCTCGTGCGCCACCTCGGCCCCGGAGCCCATCGCCACCACCACCCGCTCGGCCTCCGGGTGACCGTGGTAGTCGACGAGGTGGTACTGGCGGCCGGTGAGTCCCGCCAGTCGGTCCATCTCCTCCTGCACCAACCCCGGGACTGCGGCGTAGAACGGGTTGCAGGCCTCGCGGGCCTGGAAGAAGGCGTCCGGGTTCTGCGCCGTGCCGCGGAGCACCGGGTGCTCGGGGTCGAGGGCGCGGGCGCGGTGGGCGGCGATCGCCTCCTCGTTCACCATCGCGCGGAGCTGCTCGTCCGAGATCTCGGCGATCTTCGCCACCTCGTGCGAGGTGCGGAACCCGTCGAAGAAGTGGAGGAACGGCACCCGGGCCCTCAGCGTCGTCGCGTGGGCCACCGCCGCGAGGTCGTGCGCCTCCTGCACCGAGCCAGAGGCCAGGAGCCCCAGCCCGATCTGCCGGCAGGCCATCACGTCCGAGTGGTCGCCGAAGATGCTCAGCGCGTGAGTGGCGAGCGTCCTCGCCGCCACGTGCATGCAGAACGCGGTGAGCTCCCCGGCGATCTTGTAGAGGTTGGGGATCATCAGGAGCAGGCCCTGCGACGCGGTGAAGGTCGTCGTCAGCGCCCCGGCCTGGAGCGCCCCGTGGACCGCTCCGGCCACGCCGGCCTCGGACTGGAGCTGCACGACCCGCGGGACCACGCCCCAGATGTTCTGTTGCCCGTGCGCCGACCACTCGTCGGCCAGCTCGGCCATCGCCGAGGAGGGGGTAATGGGGTAGATGGCGATGGTCTCGGACAGCCTGTGGGCGACCGAGGCCACGGCCTCGTTCCCGTCAACCGTGAGGAGGCGCGGCGAGCTCATGACCCCGGGCGAAAGCACGACCCGTGCCCCCCGCGCACGACGCACCGCATAGGAGGGCTCGGGGGCGGATCCGCCTGCAGCACTTGCGGTTCAGGGGGAGCGCCAGGGCCGTAGTTGCGCACGGTTCTCGCAAGCCTTCCGACCGGCTCCGGGATGGCAAGTACCGGGGCGCAGGGAGTGCGCGGGGCGCCCGTCGCACGGTGGGACCGCGAAACCTTTGCGGGTCAGGAGGACCGACCATGGAGCTGAGCGCGAGTCAGGTTCGCAGCCTCATCCTGGACGAGCACACGGTGCTCCGGGACGTCCTCGACGAGATTGAGGAGACGCTGGGTGAGATGACGCGGCGAGTCCCCGGCGCCATCGGGCGCCTCCGGGCCAGCCTGCGGACGCTGCACGATGCATTCCTCAGGCACCTGAGCCACGAGGAGACGGTCCTCCGGCCCATCCTGGTCGACGTGGACGCGTGGGGACCCGCCCGGGTGGAGGCGATGGACGAGGAGCACCGGGCGCAGCGGACGGCGCTCGCCGAGCTGCCCCGGCTCGCCCTGGACGAGGACGTGGACGGGACGGTGCAGCGCATTGAGGACCTTGTGCGGAGGCTCCGCGCCGACATGGACGGCGAGGAGACCCACGCGCTCAGCGAGGAAGTGCTCCGCGACGACATCATCGTGATCGACACGTTCATGGGGTGAGGAGACCGCCCGGGCGACGCCCGGGGGCCAGGCCTCCCGGAACGCCCCCCGAGCCGCCGATTTCGGCGCCCTCCTGCACCGGCGTGGCAGCCGGGGCGGCACCTCGGCGAAATCGAGCGGCCATGGCTCCGACGGCCACGCAGGTCACCGGCATCACCGCGCCCGGGCCGTGACGGCCGCCCCGCGCGGGCGTCAGCGACGGAGCGAGAGCGCCACCGGCTCGGCCAGGAGATCGGCCGCCGCCCCGTCGGCGGCCTCGAGCAGCGGGCGCGGCCACAGCCCGAGCCCCACCACCGCCACCAGACACGCGCCGATCGCCAGGCGAAGCGGGAGCCGCGTCGGGACCGGCGCGTTCCCCTCTCCCTCGGCCATGAACGTCGAGCGCGCCACGCTCAGGTAGTAGAAGAGCCCGAACACCGCGAGCGCGACGCCGAGCACCACCAGCCAGCCGAGGCCGGCGCGGTAGCCGGCGAGCAGCACGAAGAGCTTGGCCCAGAACCCGGCGACGAACGGGATGCCGGCCAGCGAGAGCAGGAAGACCAGCATCGCCGCCCCGAGCACGGGCGCCCGCCGGGACAGCCCCGCGAGCCTCGACACGCTGTGTCCCCCGGAGCCCTCGGCGCCGGCGTGGAGCACCAGGAACGCGCCGAGGTTGGTGAAGACGTAGGTGGCCATGAAGAACAGCGCCATGGCCAGCCCCGCCCGCGTGCGCGCGGCGAGACCGATGAGCACGTAGCCCATCTGGGCGATGCCGGAGAACCCGAGCAGCCGCCGCACGTCGGACTGGTTCAGGGCGAAGAGGTTCCCCACCAGCATGCTCGCCGCCGAGAGCAGCACCACCGCGGGGGCCCAGAGCCCGGCCTCCCCCGCCCAGCCATGCAGCAGGATGACCGCCAGCGCCGCCAGGCCTCCCAGCTTCGGCGCCACGGAGAGGAACGCCACGAAGGGAGTGGGCGCGCCCTGGTACGTGTCAGGGACCCAGAAGTGGAAGGGCACCGCGCCGATCTTGAAGCCGAAGCCCGCGACGATGAGGAGCATGCCCACCGCCGCCAGCGGCGCCCGGGCCGGGTCGGCCACCACGTCGATCCGCGAGGTTCCGCTCAGGCCCACGACGAGCGCGAGCCCGAAGAAGGTCAGCGCCGAGCTGGCCGTCCCGGTGACGAAGAGCTTCAGGCCCGCCTCGGCGCCCAGGCGAGGACGGTCGGGGGGGCCGTCGTTCTTCGCCCAGGCGGCGAGCGCGTACAGCGGGATCCCCATCAGCTCGAACGAGACCACCAGCAGGGCCCAGTCCCGTGCCCCGGGGATCATCATCATCCCCGAGGTGCTGAAGAGGACCAGCGCCAGGTACTCGGCCTGACGTCCGCCCGCGCGCGCCTCGAGCCAGTCCATCGATCCGAGCACCGCGAGGAGCGCGCTGCAGAGGAAGAGGCGCTGGAGGAACAGCGTCCAGGGCCCGGCGACGTACGCCCGGTGGGGAGCGACGCCCGCCGAGTTCAGTCCCGTCGAGCCGAGGAGCAGCGCCAGCAGCAGCGCCGCCGCCACCCAGCCCCAGAGACGGCCCCGGCCGGGCAGGAGCGTGTCGCCCCCGAGGACCACCGCGCCGAGGGCGGCGACGGCCAGCGCCGGCCCGAGGAGCTGGACCCAGGGATTCATCGACGGAGCGCCTCCGCCACCAGCGCCACCCGGTTCAGGTAGCCGGAGGTCGTGGCGTCGATGACATCCAGGAGGAGCCGTGGCCAGAAGCCGAACACCACCAGGGCGGTGCAGAGCACCACCGGCGCAGCCCACTCGGTCCGGCGCGGATCGCCCAGGTGCGACAGGTCGCCCGGAGGCCTCGGGCCCCAGAAGATGATCTTCGAGGCCCGGAGCACGTACACCGCGGTGACGAAGGCGCCGAGCACCGCCGGCACCGTCCACCACGCGCTCCGGCCGGTGGCCGCTCCGAGGAACACCAGGAACTCGGCCACGAAGCCCGCCGTCCCCGGCAGCCCGAGCGAGGACAGCGCGCCCAGGGTGAAGAACGCGGCGATGGCCGGCATCGCGTGGGCGAAGCCGCCCATCTTCGCGAGGTCCCGGGTGTGGGCTCGCTCGTAGACCAGGCCCACCAGGGCGAAGAACAGCCCGGTCATGATGCCGTGAGCGAACATCTGGAACACCGCGCCGTTCCAGCCCACCGGGGTCAGCGTCGCCGCCCCGAGCATCACCACCCCCATGTGGCTCACCGACGAGTAGGCCACGATGTACTTGAGGTCGTCCTGGGCCGCGGCGCAGAGCGCGCCGTAGAGAATGTTGACCACCGCCACTGCGCCCACCAGCGGCGCCCAGGCCACCGCGGCCTCCGGCGCGAGCACCATCCCCACCCGCATCACCCCGAACGCGCCGAGCTTCATCAGCACGCCGGCGTGCAGCATGCTGACCGCCGTCGGCGCCGAGGCGTGGCCGTCCGGGCTCCAGGTATGGAACGGGAAGACGCCCGCCAGCGTCCCGAAGCCGAGCCAGAGCAGCGGGAAGACCCACATCTGGGTGGAGCGCGAGAAGGGGACGGACGCGAGGTGCCCGAGGTCGAAGGTCCGGGCGCCCGCATGGGACCACAACCCGAGGATGGCCACCAGGATGGCCGCGGAGCCCACCAGCAGCATCAGGGTGAGCTTCATCGCGGCGTACTCGCGGCTGCCCACCGCGAAGCGCCGCCACGCGCCGCGGAAAGGACCGGCCGCCGGCACGGAGTGGCTGCTCCCCCAGATCCCGATGAGCAGGTACATCGGGAGGACGGCGATCTCGTAGAAGAGGAAGAAGACGAACAGGTCCTGGCTGACGAAGACACCGAAGACGCCGGTGACCAGCGTGAGGAGCAGGACGAAGAACTCCTTGTCCCGGCGCTGCACCGTCCAGCTCGCCAGCACCCCGGTGACGATGATGATGCCGGTCAAGAGCACCAGCGCGATGCTCCAGCCGTCCGCCGCCAGCGACAGCGAGATGCCCATCGAGGGCACGAGCGGATAGCGCTCGGCGAGCTGGAAGCCGCCCACGCCCTTGTCCCAGGCCAGCGCCGCCAGGACCGCGCAGACCAGCCCGCCGCTCGCCCCGGCCAGGGACACCCAGCGAACGAGCCGCCGCATCCGGCCCGGGATGAGCAGGAGCAGCGCCGCAGCGACCGCGGGCGAGCCGACCATCAGCGAGAGGAGATTCCGGCTCATCGCCAGGTCCCCAGGACGAGCAGCACCAGCGCCCCCACCACCACCGCCAGCGCGTAGTCGCGCGTCCGGCCGGTCTGGATCGGTCGCACCGCTTCTCCCGCCTCGAGCGTCCCCCAGCCGAGGCCGTTCATCAGCCCGTCGACGAGGTAGCGATCGACCCAGCGCAGCGCGCTCCCCAGCGGGAGCAGGACGCTGCGGTAACCGAACGCCCAGGTCCGGTCGATGATCGACGCCCGGTCCATCGCCGCGAGGATCGCGGCCAGCGGCGCCTCACGGCCACGCAGGTAGATGATCAGGGCGGTGGCCAGCCCACCCACGGCGGCCACGCTCGCCAGCACCGGCGTCAGCCCGAGGTGCAGGTGCATCTCCTCGCCGAGCCCCCGGGCGAGCCAGGGACCGAGCAGGCCTCCGGCCACCGTGGGGATGGCGAGCGCGAGCAGCGGCCCGGTCATCACCGCCGGGGACTCGTGCGCGTGCGCCGCCGCCGGTGAGGGCTTGCCGAGGAAGGTCAGCACCAGCACCCGCCCCATGTAGAAGGCGGTGAGGAACGCCGTCGCCAGCAGGAGCGCCCAGGGCACCCACCCTGCCCTGCCCTCCACCGCGGTGAGGATGGCATCCTTCGAGGCGAAGCCGGCGAACGGCGGGATGCCGGCCAGGGAGAGCGCTCCGGCGGTGAAGGTGATGGCCGTCACCGGCATCTTGCGCCCGAGCCCGCCCATGTCGGCCATCGAGTTGGAGTGCACGGCGTGGATCACGCTGCCCGCGCCGAGGAACAGGAGCGCCTTGAAGAAGGCGTGGGTCCCGAGGTGGAAGTAGCCGGCGAACGCCGATCCGGCACCGAGCGCCGCGACCATGAAGCCCAGCTGCGAGCAGGTGGAGTAGGCCAGCACCCGCTTGATGTCGGTCTGCACCAGCCCGAGCAGCGCGGCGAACACGGCGGTGATGGTCCCGATCCACAGCATCCCGCCCTGGACCCAGTGGGCCTGGGTGAAGAGCGGATCCGCCCGGACGACGAGGTACACCCCCGCGGCCACCATCGTCGCCGCGTGAAGCAGCGCCGACACCGGCGTCGGGCCCTCCATCGCGTCCGGGAGCCAGACGTGCAGCGGGAACTGGGCCGACTTGCCCATCACCCCGAGAAAGATCAGGGCCGCCGTCGCCTCGGCCACCTCGGGGCGGAGCGCCACGTCCCAGGAGAAGGCGCCGGTGCGGGCGAACAGGAGCAGCAGCGCGAACAGGAAGCCCATGTCCGCGAGCTTCGTCATCCAGAAGGCCTTCACCGCGGCCCGCGCGGCGCTGGGGCGATCGAAGTGGAAGCCGATGAGGAGGTAGCTGACCAGGCCGACCAGCTCCCATCCGGCGAACGCCTGGAGCAGGTCCGGAGCCAGCACCAGGGTGTTCATGCTGAAGAGGAAGAGCGCGTGGAAGGCGAAATACCGCCCGTAGGAGCGCGACGTCTCTCCATGCATGTACGCCACCGAGTAGACCTGGACCGCGAGCGCCACCAGGCACACCACCACGAGCATCGGGATGGAGACGGCGTCGAGCCGGACGCCGACCTCGCCGAGCCCGCGCCCCTGCACCAGCAGCCAGGGTACCGTGGCGCGGATGGCCGTGCCGGCGACGTCCTGCGCGGCCAGCATCCCGGCCGCCCCGGTCGCCACCAGGCTGGCGATGATGGTCAGCATCGCCGCCGGGGCGCCCCGGTGGCGGAAGGGGGGGACGACCACCGAGAGGAGCGCGGCCCCCAGCGGGGCGACGAGCGTGGCCAGAGCCAGCTGGACCGGAAGACTCATCCCTTGGCCTCGCTCGCCAGCTCGAGCAGCGTGTCGCCGTGCCGGCGGTAGAGGAGAAGCACCAGGGCCAGCCCCACCGCGACCTCGGCGACGGTGATCGCCAGGGCGAACAGCACCAGCGGATGTCCCGGCGCGCCGCCGTATCGAGCGAAGGCCACGAAGACCAGGTTCGCGGCGTTGGCCATCACCTCGATGGAGAGCAGGAGGGCCACCGCCTGCCTCCGGGTGACCAGACCGTAGATGCCGACGCTGAAGAGGGCGGTGGCGACGAGCAGCAGCGCGCGGAGGGTCACGGGGAGCTCCCCTCTCCGAGCGCCGCGGACCCGGCGGGACCGGCAGACTCGGGCGCCGGGTCGCGGCGGCGGGCGAGCACCACCGCGCTGACGATGGCCGCGAGGAGGAGCACCGAGGCGACCTCGAAGGCGAGCAGGTAGCGGTCGAGCAGCGCGAGCGCGAGGTCCTGCGTGGACGGCGTGTCCACCACCGCGAGCGCCGAGAGATCGGTCCGGAGGATGGCCGAGGCGACGACGCCGAAGAAGGCCAGCGCCGCAACGGCGCCCCGGATCCGGTTCGTCCCGTCGATGGCCACCGTGGCGCCGGTGTGCTTCCGGGTCACCATCACTCCGAACACCATCAGGGTGACCACACCCCCGACGTAGGTGAGCACCTGGACGCCGGCGAGGAACGGTGCGCTGAGCAGCGCGTACAGCACCGCCGTCCCCAGCAGCGTCACGGCGAGCCACAGCACCGCCCGCACCAGATCGCGGCTGGTCACGACCCGGAGCGCCGGGAAGCCCACCAGCAGGAGCGCGAGCGCTCCGAAGCCCAGCTCGACGCTCACCGGGTGCCCTCCCCCTCCGAGGATCCGCGCTCGGTCGAGCTCGACCCCTCCGCTCCCGCGCCGCTCTTCGAGGATCCGTCCGCGGGCGCACGCCGAGTGGCGCCGACCGGAGCAACGGACGCGGCGCGACCGGGCGCGGTCGCCCCGGGCTGGGCGGCGGCAGCGACCGGCGGCGCACCCGCGGCTGCCGGGACGGCGGCGGACTCGGCCGCAGGGCGCGGCGCGGGGGAAGACGCAGGAGCGCCGGCCGCCGGAGCCGCGCTCGCCGGCGCCGCGGCCTTCGGGGGCTTGGGCGGCGTCTGCATGCCGTTGAGCCGCGTGGCGTCGCCCCACGCCCGGTGCTTCGCCTTCTCGTTGGCGTAGAGCTTCGCCATGGTGAGCACCAGATCCTCGCGCCCGAACGCGGGCAGCTCCGGCTCCCGGGTCATGACGATGGCGTCCGTCGGGCAGACCTGGACGCAGAGCTCGCAGTAGATGCAGGCGTTCAGGTCGAGCACGAAGTCGTCGGCGTAGCCGCGCTTCTTCCCGGTGATGGGCGACTCGCGCTTGCCGCCCGCCTTGATGGAGATGACCTGCGAGGGACAGATGCGTTCGCACTGCAGGCACCCGATGCACGCCTCGTCCCCGTCCTCCTCGTGGAGAAGCGCGAAGCTGGCCCGGTAGCGCTCGGCGCGCGGGCGGATGACCTCGGGGAACTCCACCGTCACTGGCCTGCGGAAGGCATTGGTCAGGCTGGTGGCCAGCGCCCGGGCCGCCGTCGTGAGGTAGTCCTTCACGGGAACACCACCACCCAGGTCGCGGCCGCGCCCACCAGGAGCACGCCCATCGGCACCAGCCACTTCCAGCAAAGCCCCATCAGCTGATCGGACCGGAACCGGAGCAGCGACCAGCGGATCCAGTACACCAGGGTGAAGAGGAGCAGCGTCTTCAGCACCATCCAGTGGAGTCCCGGCCAGAACGGCCCGTCCCAGCCGCCGAGGAAGAGCGCCGCCCCCACCGCCGAGGCCACGATCGTGTGGATGTACTCGGCCATGTAGAACAGCGCGAACTTCATCCCGGTGTACTCGGTGGTGACGCCGGCCACGAGCTCGCTCTCCGCCTCCGGAATGTCGAAGGGGATGCGGTTCGCCTCGGCCAGCATCGCCAGGAGGAAGATGCCGAAGGCCGGCAGGCCGATGAAGAAGGGCCAGACCACGAACCAGTGGTGGTCCGCCTGCGCCTGGACGATGGCACCCAACCGCAGCGACCCGGAGAGGATGACCGGCACCATCGCCGAGAGGAGCAGCGGCACCTCGTAGGAGATGGACTGAGCCACCGCCCGCATTCCGCCGAGCAGCGCCAGCTTGTTGTTGCTCGACCACCCCGCCCCGAAGATTGGGAGCACGGTCACCGCCCCGATGGCGAGCACGTAGAGCACGCCCACGTCCAGGTCCGAGGCCACCACCGACGGCGAGAACGGCACCACCGCGGCGGCGCCGAGCGCGGCCAGGGCAGCGAGCGGAGGCACCAGGTTGAAGATGGCTGAATCCGCATTGTCCGGGACGATGTCCTCCTTCTGGAGGAGCTTCAGGAGATCTGCCACCGGCTGCAGCAGCCCGATGGGCCCCACGATGGTCGGGCCCAGCCGGGTCTGGAGCCGGGCGGCGAACTTCCGCTCGAACCAGAGGGCCATCGCCGTCGCCGTGAGCACCACCGTGACGATGAGCACCGAGTACACCGCTCCGTGGAGGAGCCCCTCGTTCACCGGTCCACCTCGCCCATGATCGGGTCCACCGAGCCGAGGATCGCCACCGCGTCGCTCACCGTGCCCCCGGGGATGATGTACGGCAGCGCGGAGAGCGCGTGCAGGCTCGGCGGGCGGATCTTCAGGCGGTACGGGAACTGCGTGCCGTCCGAGACCAAGTAGGTGCCGAGCTCGCCCCGCGGGGTCTCGATCGCCACGTAGACCTGACCCGGTGGAATCTTGGTCTGCACCGGGAGCTTCACCGGCTTGCCGGAGTTGATGCTGCCCTCGGGCACCGAATCCACCATCTCGCGCACCAGGCGGACGCTCTCGCGCATCTCGCCCAGCCGCACCTGGGCGCGGGCCAGGCAGTCCCCGCCCTGCGCGGTCACCACGTTCACCTTCACCTCGTCGTAGGCGTGGAAGGGGGCGTCGCGGCGGAGATCGTGGTCCACGCCGCAGGCACGGAGGATGGGGCCGGTGATGCCCAGCTCGAGCGCCAGCTCCGCGTCCAGCTTCCCCACCCCCACAGTCCGGTCGAGGAAGATGCGGTTCTCCAGCGTCATGGCCTCGTACTCGTCGAGCCGGGGGCCGATGACGTCCAGCGCGGCGTGCACCTTCGCGCTCCAGCCCGCGGGCAGGTCGTGCCGGTTCCCGCCGATGGTGTGGGTGTTGTAGTGGAACCGCGCCCCGGTGACCTCCTCGAAGAGGTCCAGCACCAGCTCGCGCTCGCGGAAGCAGTGGATAAACACCGTCGACCCGCCGCCCAGGGCGCCCCCCAGGTCCAGGGCGAAGGTCCCGAGCCAGAGCAGGTGCGAGGCGATGCGCTGGAGCTCGGCGAAGAGGGTCCGCATCCACCGCGCCCGGCGCGGCACCTCGAGCTTGAGCGCCGCCTCGAAGGCCATGTTCAGGGCCTGCTCGTTGGTCATCGGCGCGACGTAGTCGTTCTTGTCGACGATGGGGGTGATCTGCACGTAGGCCAGAGTCTCGCAGAGCTTCTCCACCGCCCGGTGGAGGTAGCCCACGTGCGGAATCACCTTCACCACCTTCTCCCCGTCCAGGTAGAGGTCCATCCGGAACACTCCGTGGGTGGACGGGTGCTGCGGCCCGAAGTGCAGGAGCATCAGCTCCCCCTCGGGGTCATACCGGTCGAGCGAGAGGTGGGGGTCGACGCGCCGGATGATCTGCACCGTCTGGAGTGCGGTCATCGCCAGGGCGCGTACGGAAGGTTGGCCGGCAGGTCCCGACGGAGGGGATGTCGGTCGTAGTTCTCCGGCATCATCAGCCGGCGCAGGTCCGGGTGATCGGCGAACACCACGCCGACCAGGTCGTACTGCTCGCGCTCCTGCCAGTCTGCCCCGGCGAAGAGCTGGAACAGCGAGGCGACGGGCTCGCCCGGCGCGAGCCGGACCGCCCACGTTGCGATGCGCGAGCCGGCGCCCACCGTCCGGAGCAGGTAGCTGACCTCGAAGTGCTCGGGCTCGTCCGGGACCTTCCCCTTCCGGGCCGTGCCCGCCACCCAGTGCGTCGCCACCACCGACACCAGCTGCCGGTACCCGCGGGACTTGAGCCGGCTCGCGACCTCGAGGTGGCGCCGCGCCGGTACGAGCGGAGGGCCGAGCTCGCCCGTCGCCGCGATGCCCAGCTCGGTGAGCACCGCCGGCAGGTCCGGACCGGAGATATTGGAGGCGAGCTCCGTGGGCTCGGGCGCGAGCGAGGCGTGGACCGCCGGGGTGACCTCCACCTCGGTGGCGATGTCTGCCGACTCGATCTGCGCGCGGTCCATCTCGGGGGTCCGCTCCTGGTCGACCATCCGCGGGATGGACGGGCGCGTGACGCGGAGCAGCTCTGAATTGGTCTCGAGCGTGACGGTCTCGCCCTTGCGGCTCTTGCGGATCTTCTCTTGCAGCCGCAGAAACCCGTGCATCAGGGCCTCCGGGTTCGGCGGACAGCCAGGCACGTAGACGTCGACCGGAAGGAACGTGTCCACGCCCGGAACGACCGAGTACAGGTTCCGGTAGAAGTCGCCGGAGATGGCGCAGGAGCCCATGGCGATGCACCATTTGGGCTCGGGCATCTGGTCCCAGAGCTTCTTCACCCGCGACGCCATCTTCACGGTGATGGTCCCCGCCACCACCATCACGTCCGCCTGCCGCGGCGTGGCCCGGACGATGGTCCCCATCCGGTCGATGTCCACCCGGCTCGCGGCGGTGGCCATGAACTCGATGCCGCAGCAGCTGGTGGCCATGGGGAACACCCAGAGCGCGTTGCTCATCCCCCAGGTGAGCACCTGGTCCAGCGCGGTGGTGGCCACCGTCAGCCCTGGCACGCTGAGCAGCGTCTTGTAGAGCGGGTGCTCGAACGCCGCCCCGTCGTCGACGGTCTTCACACCCACTGCAGCGCTCCCTTCCGGATCGCCCAGGCCCAACCGAGCATCAGCACCCCGACGAACGTGCCCACCGCGACCAGGCCGGTGGTCCCCACCTCCCGGACGATGGTGCTCCATGGGAGAATGAGCGCGGCCTCGATGTCGAAGAGGACGAAGAACAGGGCCACCACGTAGTAGCGGGCGTGGAAGCGCACCCAGGCCATCCCCCGGGGCGTCTCGCCGCACTCGTAGGTCTCGCGCTTGAGCGGGCTGTCGACCCGGGCGCGCACCCGGAGCAGCCGCGCCCCGACGAGGAGGCTCCCCACGGCGAGGAAGGAGATGACGAGGAAGGCGAGGAGGGAGAGACCCTGGGTCATGCACGTGCTCCCGGGAGCGACGTCCTACTGCGCGACCGGGTCGTCCGCATAGGCCTCTGAATCGTCAGGCTTCTCGGGGCAGCGCGCCAGCTCGGCCTTCACCAATGACTGGTGGTGCACTTCCTCGTCCCGGAGCTCCTGGAACAGCGCCTGCAACTCCGGGTCCTTGACGCGGGGCACCGCCTCGTTGAAGAAGGCGTAGGCCTTGACCTCGGCGGCGAGCACCGCCTCCAGCGCCTGGCGGACCCCCATGAAGGCCCGGGCCGCCTCGTAGCCCGGCGCCTCCACGTCGAAGAGCATTCGCCGCTCGACCGTGGAGGGGGCGTTCCCGAAGAGCGTCCGCCGGCGCTCGAGCAGCTCCGTGCGGTGCCGGTCCTCGATGCGGGCCATCCGGGAGAAGAAGTCGGCCACCTCGGGGGTGTCGTGGGTGGCGAGCTGCTCGCCGAACTCCCAGTAGCGGTCCCGGGCCTCCTCCTCGATGAGCACGGCCAGGTCGAGCGCGTCCCGGAGCGTGATCCGCTCGAAATCGATGCCGGTGATGGGAACCATGGCGGTGCCCTCCTCAGGATCTCAGATAGGCGTCGAGCACGCGTGCCCTCGGCCGCGGCTCGCCCCGCTGGAGCTCGGTCTGTCGCTGGCGGACCAGCGCATCGTAGGTCGGGGGCGGCTCGGGATTCCGGTAGAACACGCCGGTGTACAGCTCGGTCCCGTAGGCCCGGGCCAGGTCCAGCGCCGCGAGCTGGTTCGCCGGGTCGTGCCCCAGGCTGGCCAGCGGCTTCATCCGCGCCTTGTGTGCCCGGAGCTGCTGCTCCTCCTCGCCGAAGGTGACGCAGGGGGACTGGATGTTCACGAAGGAGAACCCTGGATAGCGGAGGGCCTCCTCGATGAGCGCGGTCATCCCGGGCATGTCCGCGGGGGTGGCCTGGGCCACGAAGCCCGCCCCGTAGGCCAGCACCATGAGGAGCGGGTTGATGGGCTGCTCGAGGCTCCCCATCGGGGAGGTGACCGTCTTCAGGCCGCGCGGCGAGGTGGGCGAGAGCTGCCCCTTGGTGAGCCCGTACACCTGGTTGTCCATGACCAGGTAGGTCAGGTCCACGTTGCGGCGAATGGCGTGCGGCACGTGGCCGCCGCCGATGGAGAAGCCGTCGCCGTCCCCGCCCGCCACCACCACCAGGAGGTCCGGGCTGGCGAGCTTCACCCCCTGGGCGATGGGCAGCGCACGGCCGTGCACGGTGTTGAAGCCGTAGGCGGTGGTGTAGCCCGGGATACGGCTCGAGCAGCCGATGCCGGAGATGAAGGCGATCTCGTGCGGCGGGCGGCCGATCGCGCTGAGCGCCCGGTAGAGCGCCTGCAGCACGCCGTAGTCGCCGCACCCGGGACACCAGATCGGCTTGAGCGGGCTCTTGTAGTCGTTCGGTCCGAGAAAGGTGTTCATCGGAGAGCCTCCGCCTGCTGCTGGAGCCGCTCGAGCACCTCGTCGGCCCGGAAGGGCTGCGCGCCGCTCCGGGCGAAGGAGGTCACCCCGGCGGGCACGTCCACGAACATCCGGAGGACCCGGTAGAGCTGCCCCTGGTGCGACAGTTCGAGCACCAGCCCGCGCCGGACCGAGGCGAAGAACTCCCGGTACACCGGCTCGGCCACCGGGTAGAGCAGATACGGGACGAGGAGCTTGACTGGTAATCCGCGCGCCCGGGCCCGCGCGAAGGCCTCGCGGGCCACCCCGGCTGAGCTCCCCCAGCTCACCAGGGCCAGCGGCGCGTCCGGCGGGCCCTGCCGCTCGAAGAGGTCGGTTCGCGTCTGAAGCGGATCGAGCTTCCTGAAGCGCTTGGCGTTCATCGCCGCGTGCACGGCTCCGCTGGCGGTGGGCGCTCCCTTGGCGTCGTGCTCGATGCCCGCGGCGAGGTAGTTCCCACCCTTCATCCCGGGGTGGCTGAGGGGGCTCACCCCGGATGGCGCGTCGGCGAAGCGCTGGTACCCCTGGGCGAGCTGCTCCGGGGTGGGCCGCAGCCGCTCGAGCACCTCGAACCGGGAGACGTCGATCGGGTCCACCGTCTCCTTCCGCTGAGCGATCTCCTGGTCGGAGAGGATGACCACCGGCGTCTGGTACTTCTCGGCGAGGTTGAACGCCTCGACGGTGAGCCGGAAGGTGTCCTCGACGCTGGTGGGAGCCAGCACCGGGCGGAGCACGTCGCCATGGGCGCTGAACGCGGCCTGGAATAGGTCCGCCTGCTCGGGCTTGGTGGGGAGGCCGGTGGACGGGCCGCCACGCTGCACGTTGAGCAGCACCAGCGGGAGCTCGGCGATGGTGGCCAGGCCCAGCACCTCGGTCTTGAGCGACATGCCCGGGCCCGAGGTCGCGGTCATGGACTTCTTGCCGGCGAAGGAGGCGCCCACCGCCGCGCCGACGCCGCTGATCTCGTCCTCGGCCTGGAGCACCACCCCGCCGTACTTGGGCAGCTCGCGAGCGAGGATCTGCATCACCTCGGTGGACGGGGTGATGGGGTAGCCGCCGAAGAACTCGCAGCCGCTGAAGAGGGCCGCCGAGGCGCACATCTCGTTGCCGTCGCAGAGGAGCTTGGGCGAAGGCGCGGCGGGGCGCACCAGCGCACGCGGCGCGGCGAGGGGGTGCGCGGCGGCGTGGGCGATGCCCGCCGCGAGCGCCTTCCGGTTCGCCTCGAGGAGTCCCGCCCCCTTCTGGGAGAACTTCTTCTGGAGCCCCCGATCCAGCGCCTCGGGGGGCACGCCGAACCAGCCGGAGATCGCCCCGAGCACCACGGTGGTCTTGGCGCGGTCGGTCCCGGCGGCGGACTTGGCGATCTCCGCGAGGGGCACGGCGAGCACCTGGCGCGGGGCCCGGCCCGGCGGCGCGAGGTCGGTCGGAGGCGGTCCCGCCTTCTCCTCGTGGATGAGGACGGTGTCCGGCCCGAGCGGCAGCTCGGCGCCGAAGCGGCGGAAGTCCTCCCAGTTGAGGGCGACGGCCACGTCCAGCACCCCGCCCGGGTTCGGCACCTTGCGGGTGGAGATGCGGACCCGGCAGGAGGACTCACCTCCCCGGATCTGCGAGCCAAAGCTCTTGGTCATCAGGGCGTAGAAGCCCTGGGACGACGCCGCGGCCAGGAGCGACTCTCCCGCGCTCACCACGCCATCTCCACCTGAACCGACCATGCCGACGACGAGATCCTCGAGCATCAGAGGCCCCGCAATGTTCGATGTTGAACTGTGCTGGACGTTCCCGCGTCCTCCCCCCCGATGCAAGCCGCTCGCCTCGCCGGGAACGGCATCTCCTGCATGCGCGAGCCGTCGGGGCGCGCAGAGGCTGCGCGAAATCGACTGCCGGACGCCGAGGCTGCGGCCACGACGCGGCGAGCCGAGGGCCAGCTGGCGCGTCGACGCGCAACCGGGAGGCACGGGCGGCCTCCTGCCCCCCGAGTTCCATCCGCTCCCTCAGCTCCGGGGGCGGAGCTTGGCCTCGCCCAGTGCGAGCAGCAGCGAGGAGAGGTCCACGCGCGCGGTGCGCAGGAAGATCCGCAGCGCGCGCTCGGCGCCGACGGCCAGCGCGGCCAGCTTCTCCAGCCGTGCCAGCCGGTCCCGCCCCACCCCGCTGGCGGCGGCCAGCCGCCGGGCCTCCTCGAGATCGGCGCGGATGCGGGTGATGAACGCGGTCTCGCGCTCCTGGATGACCCGTCTCACCATCTGCACCAGGTCGGTCTCGGCGCGGAAGTGCCAGGCGCCGGTCCCCGGCTGGCGGATGCGGACCACCACCCCCCACCGCTCGAGGTCGCGGACCAGCATCGAGACCGCACCCTTGCTGAGCCCCAGCTCTTCCTCGAGCTGGGTAGCGGTCATCGACATGCCCCGGAGGTAGAGCACCGCCCAGACGCGGCCCTGGTTGTGCTTGAAGCCCCAGAACTCGATGACGTTCCCCACCGCATCGATGGCCAGGGCCTCCCAGCGCGGGAGCCCCGGGGCGGGATCGGGAGCGCCCAGGCGGGGCGCGTCGGACCAGCTGTAACCCTTGGACGGCATCGGTCGTTGCTCTCGCTAGCGGAAGGCCGCCCCGAGGCGTCTGGCCCAGTCGGTCAGCTCGTCGGCGCCACGGGAATCGCGGAGGGGACCGAGCGCGTCGAGCGCGGCCTCGATCTCCCGGTCCATGAGCGTCAGCGCCGCCCGGGGCGCGTCGGTGGCGAGCACCGCCACCCCGAGCTCCCGGACGCGTTCGTCCGCCATGGAGCCGAAGGCCCAGAGGTCCTTGATCCGGCGGCGGAGCGGCTCGTCCATCTGAGCCGCGAGCAGGATGGGCAGGGAGGGGGTGCGTGACTTGAAGTCGGCGAAGACCGGCTTGCCGGGGTCGCCTCCGTTGAGGTCCTTCAGGTCGTCGGCGATCTGAAAGGCCACCCCCAGATGCCGGCCGAAGGTCTCGAAGCGGCGAGCCACGTCCTCCTTGCCGGCGAGCCGTCCGGCGGCCGTGCCGCAGAAGCCGAAGAGCGCCCCAGTCTTCCCTTCCATGATGCTGCGGAAGCGGTCGATCGAGAGCGAGAGGTCGCCGCGGGCCTCCACCTCGCCGATGGTCGCGCGGGTCATCTCCGCGACCGTGCGGACCGCGGCGAAGGTGATCTCCCGGTCCAGCGAGGCCAGCTCGTCGAGCGCGAGGGTGAGAAGCAAGTCACCGCCCATCACCGCGACGACGTTGCCCCAGAGCGCGTTCACCGTGGGCCGGCCGCGGCGGTACATGCCGGCGTCCACCACGTCGTCGTGGAGCAGGCTCGCCGAGTGCACCAGCTCCGCCGCCACCGCGACGTGCAGGAGCCCCGCCTCGGGCGCCCCGGCGGCCAGCCCGAAGAGGTGCACCATGGTCGGCCGGACGCGCTTGCCTCCGCTGCCGATGCAGAGGTGACGGCCAGCGTTGAGCAGCGTGTCCGACTGGCCCACGTCGCCGGAGCCGTGCGACAGCACCGAGGCGAGGCGCGCCTCGGCGGACTCCAGAAACCGTGCTGCCTCGGGCGTGGTCTCCATCTGGTTCACCTTGTTCAAGACTACTTGAACTCCATGTCCCCCGCCGCGCTTTCTGCGCCGGGGAGCTTTTCGAAGGAACGAGGCCCACTTGGGGCCGTCACCGCAGCCAGCACCGCCGCGCGGTCCACCTTCCCCGCAGCGGTGCGGGGCAGCGCCGTGGCCGGGAACACCTCGGCCGGGACCTTGAACGGGGCGAGCCGGGCCCGCGCCCAGGGGCACAGGTCCTCGACCGAGGCCGCCGGCCGGGGCACCACCACCGCCACCGGCACCTGGCCCCAGCGCGGGTCGGGTCGGCCCACCACCGCCACCTCGGCCACGCCGGGGTGGGCGGCGAGCACCGCCTCGACCTCGGCGGGGTACACGTTCTCGCCCCCGGAGAGGATGAGGTCGGTGCGCCGGGCGAGGACGGTGAGGCGGCCCCCGGCATCGAGCCGACCGATGTCGCCGGTGTGGAGCCAGCCGTCACGGAGGGCCTCCGCGGTGGCCCCGGGGTCGTCGAGGTAGCCGCGCATCAGGGTGAGCCCTCGCACCGTCAGGGTCCCCTCCTCGCCCCGGGGCAGCTCGCGCCCCTCGGCGTCGAGCACCCGGACCTCGAGGCCCGGCAGCGGCGGTCCGGCGGTGCGCCCGTCGGCCGCGCCGGGGCGTTCGGTGGCGACCTGGGAGCAGGCCTCGGTGAGCCCGTAGGTGAGGAGCACCGGGACGCCGGCGGCGCGCGCCCGATCGACGAGCGCCGGCGGCACCGGACCGCCGCCGACGAGCACCGCCCGGAGCCGCGCGGCGCCGAGACCGGCGTCGAGGCACTGCTCGAGCGTGCGGGCCACCAGGCTCAGGTGGGTGATGGCCTCGTCGTGGACGGTGCGCACCACTGCCTCGGCGTCGAACCGTGGGTGGAGGACGAGCGCGGCTCCATCGTGCGCGCACCGCACGGCCATCCCCAGGCCGCCGACGTGGAAGAGGGGCAGGTTGCACAGCCACCGGTCGCCGGAGCGAGGTCCAAGGTTGGCGGCGGAGGCGCGCGCCAGGGCATCGAAGGCGCCCACCGACAGCCGCGCGGCCTTGGGCTCGCCGGTGGTGCCCGAGGTGAAGAGCAGCGCCCAGTCGGCCGAGGGGTCCGAGTCGTCGCCCTGCCAGGGAGCGACCGCGTGCGGTGGCCAGCCCTCCAGCGGCGCGGCGCCAGGGAGCACGTCCAGCCGCGCCGCATCGGCGAGCACCACGCGGGGACGGACGCGGTCTCGCTGGGCCCGGAGCTCGGCCGGGGCCAGGCGGGCGTTGAGTGGAACCAGCGCGGCGCCCAGGCGGCGGAGGGCGAAGAGGAGGACCACGGTGGAGGGGTGGTTGGCGGCGAGCACCAGGGCCCGCTCCCCCGGCCCCACCTTGTCGGCGCGCAGGAGGGCGGCGGCCCGCGCCACCTCCAGGTCGAGCGTCCTCCAACGCTCGCGCCGCTCGCCCGCCACCAGCGCGAGCCCCTCCGGATCGCGCCGGGCCTGGAGCCGCACCGGGCAGTCCACGGTCACCATCCGAGCACCTCGGGGTCGATGCCGAGGCCGGGCGCGTCGGGGATGTGGAGGAGCCCGTGCGACACGGCATAACCGCCCGCGTCGGAGTCCAGGAGGTGGCCGGTGGCGAGGCCGTGGGCCGGGCCCTCGACCGGGAGGGTGCAGGCCAGGTGCGCGGCCCCGGCGCGCGACACCGCTCCATCGAGCGCGCTGGTGACGACCACCTCGACGCCCACCTGCCACGCCAGCGCGGCGTACCGGCGTGCCCGGAGCACCCCGCCGACGACCGGGAGCTTGAAGACCAGCACGTCCACCGCGGGACGCTTGCCCCCGAACAGGCTGTCGCTGGCGCCGGGGATGCCGATCGACTCGTCGGCGGCGATGCGGGCCAGCGAGCGGAGCTTCCGCAGCCCGTCGAAGTCCGCCGCCGGCACCGGCTGCTCGACGTACTCCAGTCGCGCGGGGGCCAGGGCGATGATCCGCGCCCGGGCCTCGGCCTCGGACCACGCCCCGTTGCCGTCCACCCGGATGCGCAGGTTCGGGCCCACGGCGGCGCGGACCGCCGCGAGCCGGGTCGCGTCCTGCTCGGCGGTCTGGGCGCCGACCTTGATCTTCAGCGTGTCGAAGCTCTCGTGCGCCCGGGCGCGGGCCTCCGAGGCGAGCGCGTCGCTCTCGTCGTCGGTGAGGAGCGCATTCACCCGGACCGACCGCGGCTCGGCGCCGAGCCATCCGGCGAGCGGGGTGCCGGCATGCCGGGCGCCCGCGTCGAGCAGCGCCAGCTCCACCCCGGCGCGGGTGGCCGGCGCCTCGGAGAGGGCGGAAATCTTCTGGATCCGCGCCGCGACCTCCTCGGGGCTCCCCGGCGGCGTCGAGCCGCGCAGCGCCGCGGCCGCCTCGCCCAGCGCCGCGCGGGCCCGCTCCACCGGCTCGGTCCCGAAGCCCTGGAGCAGGGTCACCTCGCCCAGCCCATCCCCCAGCCGCAGCCAGAAGCCCTCCACGCCCGCGCGCATCCCCGCTCCGGTGGAGAGCGAGGAGAGGAAGCGGAGGCTCCGCGGCCGGATGAGCAGCTCGGTCGTCACGCGCGTCCCAGCCAGGCTCCCAGGGCGAGCAGCAGCCCGTACGCCGCCTGGAACCGGGCGGTCGCCCCGAGGGCCGGGTTCAGCGCCCCGCCGCTCGAGCCGAGGACCCGGGACAGCGGCGGCCAGGCCAGCGGCGCGGCGGCGAGCGCGGCCAGCGCCGGCCAGCGGGCCCAGCCCACGGCCACCATCAGCACCGGCATGGCCAGGGCGACGACGAGGAGCAGGACGTACTCGGCCCGGCCGAAGCCCCGGCCGAAGCGGACGACCAGGGTGTGCTTGCCGGCGCGGGCGTCGGTGTCCGCATCGCGGAGGTTGTTGACCACCAGGATCATCGTCCCGGTGGCGCCGATGGCGACCGCGGCCGGCCACACCGCAGGGACCAGCCGCAGCGCCTGCGCATAGAAGGTGCCTGGCACGGCGACCAGGCCGAAGAAGACCATCACCAACAGGTCGCCGAGCCCGTGGTAGCCGAGCGGGTACGGCCCGCCGGTGTACGCCCAGCCGGCGAGCACCGAGGCGAGGCCGATGACCACGAACGGCCACCCGCCACGCAAGACCAAAGTGATCCCCACCAGGGTGGCGGCGGCGAAGCAGGCGGCGCCCGCGGCGAGCACGGTCGACGGGGAGATGAGCCCGCTCTGGGTGACCCGCGTCGGGCCCACGCGCTCGTGGGTGTCCGCGCCCTTGCGGAAGTCGTAGTAGTCGTTGGTGAGGTTGGTGCCGATCTGGATCAGCACCGCCGCGGCGAGCGCGGCCAGCGCGGGCCACGCCGCAGCCATCCCCTGCCCCAGCGCGAGCCCCGTCCCCACCACCACCGGCACCACGGCGGCGGTGAGCGTCTTCGGCCGGGCCGCCAGCAGCCAGGTCCGGAGCGAGGGCGAGGCGGCGGGAGCGGCGGCGGTCACGGGCGGCGCGGGAACTTGGTGAAGTCGGGCTTCCGCCGCTCGACGTACGCGTTCCGGCCCTCCTGGGCCTCGGCGGACATGTAGTAGAGCAGCGTGGCGTTGCCGGCGAGCTCCTGGATGCCGGCCTGGCCGTCCAGGTCGGCGTTGAAGCTCGACTTGAGGAGCCGCAGGGCCAGCGGGCTGAGCTGCAGCATCTCCTGGCACCAGCGGAGGGTCTCCGCCTCCAGCTCGGCCAGCGGGACCACGGTGTTGACCAGGCCCATCTGGAGCGCCTGCTGCGCGTCGTACTGCCGGCAGAGGAGCCAGATCTCGCGGGCCTTCTTCTGGCCGATGATCGACGCGAGGTAGCTCGCGCCGAAGCCGCCGTCGAAGCTGCCCACCCGCGGGCCAGTCTGGCCGAAGCGGGCGTTGTCCGCGGCGATGGTCAGGTCGCAGACCACGTGCAGCACGTGTCCGCCGCCGATGGCGTAGCCGGCCACCATCGCCACCACCGGCTTGGGCAGGGAGCGGATCTGCTTCTGGAGGTCGAGCACGTTGAGCCGGGGGACGCCGTCGCTGCCGACATAGCCCTCGTTGCCCCGGATGCGCTGGTCGCCGCCGGAGCAGAACGCCTGGTCGCCCGCGCCGGTGAGGATGACCACGCCCACCGAGGGATCCTCGCGCGCGTCGTTGAACGCGGAGCTCAGCTCGAACAGCGTCTGGGGCCGGAAGGCGTTCCGGACCTCGGGCCGGTTGATGGTGATCTTCGCGATGCCCTTCCACTTCTCGTAGACGATGTCCTCGTCGTCCCGGACCTTCTTCCAGCGTGCCTTCATCCGCCGTTGCT
This sequence comes from uncultured delta proteobacterium, assembly GCA_963776345.1. Taxonomy (GTDB): domain Bacteria; phylum Myxococcota; class Myxococcia; order Myxococcales; family Myxococcaceae; genus RPRB01. The sequence goes on from CAVZMH010000016.1 coordinate 412,737, forward strand.
CCCGAGCTCGCTGTCCACGAGCGGCCGTTCGATCCACGGAGCCGAGAGGAAGGAGGTCACCTCGCGGGCGTACTCCTCCGGCGACTCCAGATGTGGCGCGTGCCCCGCGCCGGGGAAGACGTGGCCCCAGACCAGCGGCATCTCCGCCGCCATGGCCCGGGCGATGCCGCTGAACTTCGGGTCGCGGGCGCCGGTGAGCAGCAGGGTCGGCGCGCGCACCGTCCAGAGCCGGGTCCAGTAGCTGGGCTGGGCGCCGAGCGAGAGCGCGCGCAGCGAGCCGGCCAGCGCCTCGGGCCGGTGCGACAGCCGGCGCTCGTGGAGCGGGATGCGCAGCTCCTCGGGGAGCTTCCGCAGGCCGTCGAACAGCGGAAGCGCCTCCCAGCGCCGGATGAAGGCCTCGAGGCCGTCGCGCTCGATGGCCTCGGCCAGCGCGGCGTCGTCGCGGCGGCGCTCTCCCCGCTCACGGCGGCGGCGGAGGCCCGGGCTGCCGGACTCGAGGATCAGCCGGCCCACCCGGTCGGGCGAGCGGAGGCACAGCCCCAGCGCCACCCTGGCCCCCAGGGAGTAGCCGGCCACGTCCACCCGCTCGAGGTGGTGCGAGTCCAGGAGCGCCAGCAGCGCCTCCAGCGCTCCGTCGAAGGTGGTGTCCGGCGCGCAGGGGCTCTCGCCGTGTCCCGGGAGGTCCGGGGCGAGCGCCTGGAAGCGAGGGCCGAGCAGCGGACGCAGGTGGTCCCAGGCGCCGCGGTTTCCGGTGAACCCGTGCAGCAGGAGCAGGGGTGGACCTTCCCCCCAGACGGTGTGGGCGAGCAGGCTCATCGGCCGCCCTCCTCGAGCGCGCGGGCCACGGCCGCTCCGAGCGCCTGGTGAACCTCGACGTTGGCCGCGCGGTCGACGACGCGCGCCTCGACGATGCGGAGCCCCGGCGCGCCGGCGTCCTCGAGCGCGGCCGCGAGGGCGGCGGGCGTCTCGGCGCGGGTGAAGCGGGCCCCGCCCAGCGCTGCCGCCGCCGAGAGGTCGGTCCCGTGCGGGGTGCCGAAGAGCGCCTCGAAGCGGGGGGTGCTCCCGGCGATGGGGAGGAAGGAGAAGATGCCGCCGCCGTCGTTGTTGACCACCACCACCGTCAGCGGAAGGCCGGCGCGGCGGGCGTGCACCAGGGCGCCGAGGTCGTGCAGGAAGGCCAGGTCGCCGACCAGCGCCACCGTGGGCGCCCCCGACGCCGCGGCGACGCCGAGCGCGGTGCTCAGGTTCCCGTCGATGCCGTTCAGCCCGCGGTTGGCGAGGACGCGGACCGGGCCGGCCGGCGCCGGGGCGAAGGCGTCGACGTCGCGGACGGGCATGCTGCTCCCGAGGACGAGGCGTGCCCCGGCGGGGAGCGCGGAGACGACGGCACGGGCGACCCCCGGCTCGGTGAGCCGGCGCTCGGCGGCGAGGCACGAGGCGAGGGCGGCCTCGGCGCGGGCGTCGGCCCGGGCGAACCCCTCCGCCCACGCGGCCCGTCTCGGCGCGGTGGCGGCGGTGAGCGCCTCGCAGATGGCGACGGCGTCACCCTCGAGGACCAGGGCCGCGCGGTGCGCTGGGTCCACCGGCTGGGGACCCTCCGAGACCAGCACCACCTCGGCGCCCGAGCCGTCGAGCCACTCGGAGACCCGGCGCGAGGACAGACCGCCGCCGAGGCGGACGACCAGGTCCGGCCGCGAGGCGAGCGCCCAGCCCTCGTTCCGGAGGAGCAGGTCGAGGTGGGAGATGACGGGCTGCCCGGGCGCCCAGCGGACGTTGCTCGCGGCCTCCGCCAGCACCGGGTAGCCGTGTGACGCCGCGAGGGCGCGCACCGCCGTGGCCAGGCGATCCGCCGGGGCGCGCGGACCGACGACGACCACACCGCGCTCGGTGGCGGCGAGACGACGGCGGACCGCCTCGAGCTCCGGGTCGGGCGGAAGCGAGGCCGCGGCCACGGTGCGGACGAAGGGCGCCCCTGCCCTACCCTCCAGCGCCTCGCCGTCGAGGCCGGCGGGCATCGGCGCGTCGGGCACCGGGGCGAGCGGCTCGCGGAAGGGCACGTCGAGGTGCACCGGCCCGCCCGGGCGGGCGACGGCGGCCGAGACCGCGCGCGAGACGACGGCGCGGAGGTGCCGGAAGGCGGCCGCGCTCGCCTCGGGGACGGGGAGGCTCTCGGAGGTCCGGACGAAGCGGCCGAAGAGGCCGGCCTGCGGCAGGGTCTGGGCGGCGCCGAAGCCGTGCAGCTCCCAGGGCCGGTCGGCGGTGAGCGCCACCAGCGGCACGCCGGAGGCCCAGGCCTCGACCAGCGCGGGGAAGAGGTGCGCGCCCGCGCTGCCGGAGGTGACGAGGACGGCCACCGGGCGACCCGACTCCAGGGCGAGGCCCAGGGCGAAGAAGCCGGCCACACGCTCGTCGAGCACCACCCAGCTCCGGACCCCCGGGCCGGCCTCGGCGGCGGCGAGGGCGAGCGGGGCGCTGCGCGACCCCGGGCAGACGACGACCTCGCCCACCCCGCCACGCTGGAGCTCCTGGACCAGCGCCCGCGCCCAGAGCGTGTTGAGCGAGGGCATGCCCGAGTCAGCCCTCCATCCCCAGCGCGCGGAGCATGAAGCGCGCCTTCACCGCGGTCTCGGACCACTCGCCGTCGGCGGTGGACCCCGGCACGCAGCCGGCGCCGGAGAACAGCCGGGCGCTCGCGCCCCGGACCAGGGCACAGCGAAGCGCGACCCGGAGGTCGGCCCGGTCCGGCCCGAGCCAGCCGATGGCGCCTGCGTACCAGCCGCGAGCGAGCCGCTCGTGTCCGCGGAGGAAGGCGAGCGCCTCACCGCGCGGCGTCCCGCCGACGGCCGCCGTGGGGTGCAGTGCGCGGACCACGTCGCCGGGCGTGACGCCCGGGCGGAGGCGCGCCCGCACCGGCGTGCGGAGGTGCGAGACGTACCCGAGCGCGAGCGGCTCGGGAGCCGCGCCGATCTCCACCTCCGCCGAGAGCGGGAGGAGCGCCGTCCGGATGCTCTCCACCACCGCGGCGTGCTCGCGGGCCTCCTTGCGGCCGCCGGTGAGGCGGTCGAGCTCTCCCGGCCCCGCGCTGCTGGCCAGGGCCTGCGTCTCGAGGCGGCCCGCCTCCAGGGAGAAGAGCCGCTCGGGGCTGGCGCCGAGGAGCGTGGTGCCGTCGTCGGCGCGGAGCTCGTACCCCACCGCCGGGCCGGCGATGGCACGCATCCGCGCCCGGACGGCCGGGATGTCGAGCGGCCCGTCGGCCTCGAGCTCCAGCGCACGGGCGAGCACCACCTTCCGGAGGTGCCCGGTCTCGAAGGCGGCGAGCGCCTCGGAGACCAGCGCGTCCCAGGCCGGGCGATCCTGCGGCCGGATGCGGAGGGACCGGCCCCGCGCGCCAGCGGTGTCCTCTGCCTGGCGCTCGCTCAGCGTCCGCTGGGCCTCCTGGAGGAGCGCGCCGGCCCGCTCGCGCGCGACGGAGAGTCCGTCGTCCTCCACCCGGACGAAGGCCAGGAGGTGCGCCGAGCGTCCGTCGGTGCCGAGGAGGACCCGGGGCACGAAGGCCCAGGCCGGGGGGAAGGCCTCCCACCACCGGTCGATCGGTGCGGTCGCATCGAAGGCGAAGCCGCCGAACCAGGGGGCCGGCGGGACCGGGCCCGCGTGCTCGACCAGGACCTCGGACCCGGCGACGGCGTCCAGGAGCGGGCCGTGGCCCGGAGCACGGACGGCGGCGGACACCCCGGTCCCCGACCAGCTCCACGCGCCGTCGGACCAGGAGAGCATCCAGGGTTCCGGAAGGCTGGCGGCGGGCGCGACCGGGGCGCCAATGCCGAGGACCTGCACGCGACGGGGGGTGATTCCTTGCATGAGGTGACGCATCGAATGCTGGACGACGATGCGGTTGAGGTTCTACGTCCGGCGGGCTATCCCTGCACGCGGAAGTTCAAGGAGCCTTGAACCCCTTGAATTCCACAACCCGATGAGACCCACAAGCCCTGCCGTCGATCCCTCGGTGCCGGCGCGCGTCCTGAGGTCCGCCCGTCCCTCCGGCACCCGGGTCACCGTGGGGCCGGTGGAGATCGGCGGGCCGGCCTTCGTGGTCGCCGCGGGCCCCTGCGCGGTGGAGAGCGCCGCCCAGACCGAGAGCGCGGCCGAGGCGGTGGCCGCATCCGGCGCCCATCTCCTGAGAGGCGGGGCCTACAAGCCCCGGACCAGCCCCTACGCGTTCCAGGGCCTGGGCGATGCGGGCCTGTCCATCCTCGGCCGCTCTGGCGGGCGGCACGGGCTGCCGGTGGTGGCCGAGGTGCTGGAGACGTCCCAGCTCGCCTCGATGATCGACCACGTGGACGTGCTCCAGATCGGCGCTCGGAACATGCAGAACTTCGCGTTGCTCCGGGCGCTGGGGAAGGTGCGGCGGCCGGTGCTCCTCAAGCGCGGCTTCGCGGCGACGGTGGACGAGTGGCTGCTCGCGGCCGAGTACCTGCTCGACGGCGGCAACACCCAGGTCATCCTCTGCGAGCGCGGCATCCGGACGTTCGAGACGGCGACGCGGAACACGCTCGACCTCGCCTCGGTGGCGCTGGTGAAGCAGCGGAGCCACCTCCCGGTGCTGGTCGACCCCTCGCACGCGACGGGCCTCCGCGAGCTGGTCATCCCCATGGCGCTGGCCGCGGCGGCTGCCGGCGCGGACGGGCTCCTGGTCGAGGTGCACGCCCGGCCCGAGGAGGCGCTCTGCGACGGCCGGCAGGCCCTGACGCCGGAGCTGTTCTCCGAGCTGATGCAGCGGCTTCCCCCGGTGCTCCAGGCCGTGGGGCGCACGCTCCACCGCCGTGTCGCCGCCTCGCCGGCGGTGCGGGCCGTCTCGCCATGAGCGAGCAGGTCCGGGAGATGTTCTCGTCGATCGCGACGAGGTACGACGTCGCCAACATCGTCCTCAGCTTCGGCGTGGACCGCTGGTGGCGGCAGGTGACGGTGAGGACGGCGGGGACCGGGCCGGGCACGCGGGTGCTCGACTGCGCGACGGGCACCGGCGACCTGGCACTGGCCTTCCGCCGGACGGGGGCCGAGGTGGTGGGGACCGACTTCTGCGCCCCGATGCTCGGCCCGGCGCAGGAGAAGGCGCGGGCCGCCGGGCTGGAGGTGAGGTTCGAGGTGGCGGACGCGATGGCGCTCCCCTACCCCGACGCGAGCTTCGACGTGGCGTCGATCTCCTTCGGCATCCGCAACGTGGACGACCCGGTGAAGTGTCTCCAGGAAATGGCGCGGGTGGTGAAGCCGGGAGGCCAGGTGCTGGTGCTGGAGTTCGGCCAGCCGCGCGGGCTCTGGGGAGCGCTGTACCGCTTCTACTCGCGGGTGGTGATGCCGGCCGTCGGCGGCTTCCTCACGGGCAATCGCGCCGCCTACCAGTATCTCCCACGGACGGCGGCGGCGTTCCCCGCGGGCGAGCGCTTCGTCGAGCTGATGGACCGCGCCGGCGCGTTCCGCGAGCGGTCGGCGCGGGCCTTCACCGGCGGCATCACCTGGCTGTACCGGGGAGTGGTCGCAGGCTGACCCGGAGTGCGTCCGGAGGTGGGACGTCACCGCGCGTCATCGGGATCGAGCGGCGACTGATCCAGACGGGGGCACACCGGGCCGTTAGGGTCCGCGCTCCCTTTTTCCAGGAGCCCGTGTTGACCCTGTCCCGATCGATTCTTCTCTTCCCCGTGCTGGCGGTGTTCGGATGTGCCACGACCGAGTCGCTGCGCCTGCGAGCGCCGCGGCGACAGCGGCGCCCTGGCTCGACCGACCGTGCCCGCGGAGATCGCGGCACCGGCGAGCGCGACCCGGTGCTGCAGCTCGCGGCGAGGGAACGCAGAACTACAAGTGCCAGGCGACGACCGGCGGTGCCGGAGTGGAAGCTGGTCGCTCCCGAGGCGGACCTCTCCAGCCAGCCGGGAGGAGCGGTGGTCGGGAAGCACGGCGCCGGTCCCTCCTGGACGCTGAACGACGGAAGCGGCGCCAAGGGTGACGGGCGAACGCGAAGCGGCCGCCGTCACCCGAGGCGGCGCGATTCTCTGGCTGCTCATCCCCGCGACCTCGAACGGCCAGCCCGGTGGCCTCCAGGGGTGACGCTCGTCCAGCGCGTCGACACTCACGGCGGCGCCGCTCCCGCGACGGGCTGCGACGCGGCGAGCGTGGGGGCCGAGACGAAGGTTCCCTACACCGCCACGTACGTCTTCTACCGGTAGCGCCCGAGCCTCGAGCGGCGGCGGACGAAGAGGGGGTCGAGCACGTCATCGGCCAGCGTCTCGAGAGCTCCCGGGCGCCCGTCACGCGAGCTCGAGCTCGACCCCGTCCTCGGACTCGCGTCCTCCGGGCCCGTGCCGCCGAAAGATGGACACGAGCTCGTCGAAGAGGCTCGGCCCTTCCCCACGCCGGGCGGCCTCGAGCCGCTCCCGGAGGGCGGGCACGTTGCTCGGGTGACAGCGGGCGAGCACGGCTTCCAGGTGCCGCACCATTGCGGACTGACCCAGGCACTCGCGCGAACGCTCAGAGTGGCACCAGCGGATGACGAATCCGCCCTGGGGCGTGCCGAACCCTCCACGAAGCACGTCGTTCAGAGCGTCGAGGTTGCGACCCCACACCTGGTCCGATGCAACCAACTTCCGAGAGACCTCATCATAGAAGCCCAGGAGATCGTCGAACGTCCGTCCGTCGATCTCGATGACCGGCTTCACACGCTCAGAGCCGTGACGTCTCGAAGTCGTAGATCTTGTCCACCGCGATCTGCCGGTACCGCTCCGCCTTCAGCGCGCGCTTCGCCGCCTCCCACGTCAGCTGGACCGGCGGCGCGTCGGGCATGACCTTCTTCCGGCGCTTCACTTCCTTCTTGATCGCCTTCACCGCCTCGCGGGGGTGGAAGCAGAACGCCGCGCTGAACACCAGCGCCCCGTCGAAGGGGATCAGCCGCGCCTCGATGACGTCGCCCTTCTCCAGGCCCACGGTGTGCCGGCGCTCGGTGACCTCGAACTCCTTGCCGCCGAAGAGCTCGCGCAGCCGCACGATGCCCGGCTTGATCTTCCGGACCTCGAAGAGCCCGTGCACCGTCTCGGTGAAGCTCCGGAACGCCGTCAGCTCGGCCGCGTCGCCCGCGGCCGCATTGGCCTCGAAGACCTCCTCCGCCGGGGTGCGGCCGCTCTCCGGCCGCTTCCGGTCGAAGAGGTAGTAGTCGAGGAACGACGCCATCCTCATCTCGAACTGCTTGTCGTCCTCGAAGACCTCGCCGGTCCGCTGGAAGTACTCGGCCTTCGCGGCGAGGAGATCCGGCTTGCGCTCCTCGGTGCTGGCGTGCGCGATGAGCTGGTCCAGGTACGGCTGGTAGGGCAATGGATGCATCCGGAGTGGGGGCCCGATCTTAGCGCGCCATCGCCTGGGTGAAGCGGGCGAACAGATGGCGCGCGTCATGCGGACCCGGGCTCGACTCGGGGTGGTACTGGACGCTGAAGGCGCGCGCGTCGGGGATCTCCAGCCCCTCCACGGTGTGGTCGTTGAGGTTCACGTGGGTGACGTTCGCCTTTCCCTTGACCGAGGCCTCGTCCACCGCGAACCCGTGGTTCTGGGCGGTGATCTCCACCTTCCCGGTGAGGAGGTCCTTCACCGGCTGGTTCGCCCCCCGGTGCCCGAACTTCATCTTGTAGGTGGTGCCGCCGATGGCCCGGGCGAGGATCTGGTGCCCGAGGCAGATGCCGAACACCGGCACCTTGCCCAGGAGCGTGGCCACCGCGCGGTCCGCCCCGGCGACGGCCGCCGGATCTCCGGGGCCGTTGGTGAGGAACACGCCGCTGGGCCGCTTGGCCAGGACCTCCTCCACGGGCGTGGCCGCGGGGACGACGGTGACCCGGCACCCCGCGTCGACCAGCAGCTGGATCATCGCCTTCTTCAGGCCGTAGTCGTAGGCCACCACCTCGAAGCGGAGCTGGGGCGGGGGCCGGGCCGGGGCGAACACCGAGGGGCTGGGCTCGGTGGAGACGTAGGGCTTCCGGGTGCTGATGCCGGACACCAGATCTTGCCCCTCCATGCCGGGGGCGCGACGTGCCCGCTCGACCAGGGCGGCGGGCGAGTGCCCCTCGCTGGAGATGACGCCCATCTGGGCGCCGCGGGTCCGGATGTGCCGGACCAGCTTCCGGGTGTCGATGCCCTGCAGACCCACCACGCCGTGGCGCCTCAGGTATGCGTCGAGCGTCTCCACGGCCCGCCAGTTGCTCGCGGCCTCGGAGACGGAGCGGACGACCATTCCCACGGCGTGGGGCCGGGCGCTCTCGTCGTCCACCGGGTTGGCGCCGACGTTCCCCATCTCCGGCGCGGCCATGGTGACGACCTGGCCAACGTAGGACGGGTCGGTGAGGATCTCCTGGTAGCCGCTCATCGAGGTGTTGAAGACCACCTCGCCCACCGTCTCGCCGGTGGCGCCGAACGCCTGTCCCTCGAACGTCGTCCCGTCTGCCAGAGCCAGAATGGCTCGCTTCATCGTCTCTCCTCGAGGGGCCACACCGTCCGGCCTCCCACCACGGTCCGCACCACCCGCCCGGTGACCTTTCTACCCTCGTACGGGGTGTTCCGGCTCTTGGACTGGAATCGTGCCGCCTCGATCGTCCACTCGGCGGAGGGGTCCACCAGCGTGACATCCGCGGGCGCGCCGGAGGCAAGGTGCCCGCCCGGGAGCCCGAAGGCCGCGGCCGGGCCCGAGGTGAGCAGCTCGATGGCCCGGACCGGCGAGAGCACCCCGGCGCGGACCAGCTCCAGGGTCAAGGGCAGCGCGGTCTCCAGACCGATGACCCCGTTGGCCGCCTCGGCGTACGGGACCTGCTTGTCCATGACGCCGTGGGGGGCGTGGTCGGTGGCGATGGCGTCGATGGTTCCGTCGGCCAGGCCCTCGCGGACCGCGGCGACGTCCTCGGGGTGGCGCAGCGGCGGGTTCATCTTGGCGTGGGTGTTCCAGCCCTCCACCGCCTCGTCGGTCAGGGTGAAGTGGTGCGGGGCCGCCTCGGCGGTGACGCGGAGCCCCCGCCGCTTCGCCTCGCGGAGGAGACCGACGCTGGCCGCGCAGCTCACGTGGGCCACGTGCAACCGGCCACCGACCTCCTCGAGCAGGACCAGGTCCCGGGCCACCATCACCACCTCGGCCGAGCGCGGAATCGGAAGCAGACCCATCCGCGTCGCCCGCGGGCCCTCGGTGAGCGCCCCGCCCGCGGAGAGCGTCAGGTCCTCCTCGTGGACCATGACCGGGAGCCCGAGCGGGGCGGTGTAGACCAACACCCGGCGCATGAGGCTGGCGCTCATCACCGGCCGGCCGTCATCGGTCACCGCCACGCAGCCGGCGTCCACCAGCGCGCCGATCTCCGCCATCTCCTCGCCCTGGAGACCCTTGCTGATCGCACCCACCGGGTAGACGCGCGCCAGCTTCGCCTCCTGGGCGCGCTGGCGGATGAGACCGGTGACGAGCGCCGAGTCGTTGACCGGTCTGGTGTTCGGCATCGCGACCACCGAGGTGAAGCCGCCGGCGACGGCCGCCCGACACCCCGTGAGGATGGTCTCCTTCCCCTCCTCGCCTGGCTCGCGGAGGTGCACGTGCAGGTCGACGAAGCCGGGGGTCACCCAGAGCCCCTGCGCCTGGACCTCCTCGGCCCCGTCGAGCGGGAGCGGCCGCTCGGAGACCGCGGCGACCTTCCCGGCTTCCAGCCGCACGTCGCGCACGCCGTCGACGCGGTTCCGCGGGTCGATGACCCGGCCGCCCCGGATGAGCAGCGCCCCGCTCATCCGCAGGCCTCCAGGATCGCCATCCGCACCGCCACTCCGTTCGCCACCTGCTCGAGGATGACGTTCGCCGGGCCGTCCGCCACCTCGGGCGCGAGCTCCACGCCCCGGTTCACCGGCCCGGGGTGCATCACCACCGCGCCGGGCTTGAGCGCCCGGACCCGCCCCAGCGTGAGGCCGAACGCCGTCGCGTACTCGCGCGAGGTGGGGAACATGGACTCTCTTCTGTCTCTCGAGCTGCACCCGGAGCATCATCACCGCGTCCGCCTCCTCGAGCGCCGCGTCGATGGAGGGGAGCACCTGGGCGCCGAGCGCCTCCAGCCCGACCGGGACCAGCGTGGGGGGACCGGCCACCACCACCCGCGCCCCGAGCGTGGTGAGGCAGTACAGGTTGCTCCTCGCCACCCGGCTGTGCAGGACGTCGCCCACGATGGCCACGGTTTTGCCCTCCAGCGTGCCCCAGCGCTCGTGGAGGGTGAAGGCATCGAGCAGCGCCTGCGAGGGGTGGGCGTGGGTGCCGTCGCCGGCGTTCACCACCGAGCAGCGGACGTGCCGGGAGACCAGGTGCGCCGCCCCGGAGGCGGGGTGGCGGAGGACGATGGTGCTCGCCCCGAGCGCCTCCACGTTCCGCACCGTGTCCACCAGCGACTCGCCCTTGGAGACGCTGGAGGTGGCGGCGTTGAAGTTGAGGACGTCGGCCCCGAGCGCTTTCGCCGCCCGCTCGAACGACAGCCGGGTCCGGGTGCTGTTCTCGAAGAAGAGGTTGGCCACCACCCGGCCGGCGAGCGACCGGAGCGGGGTCCCCGCCCGGAGCCCGCGGGCGTGGAGCCGGGCGCGCCCGAAGAGCAGCTCGATGTCGTGGCGGGGCATGCCCTCGGTCGACAGGAGATTCCGCGGCGAGAACGGGTTCACCTGACCCGTCCCTCGCGGGTGGTGTGGAAGCGGAGCGTCCAGTAACGGTTCAGGGGCTTCAGCCTGACCGTCCGGGCGTAGTCCACGGTCACCCGGCCCGACTTTCCGTCCGCGCCGCGCTCGATCTGCACGTCGTCCGGCTCCAGGCCGAGCCCCGGGGACCTCGATCTGCTTGCCGTCCTGCTCCTCCCAGTGGCTGCCCACCCTGGAGAGGCGCAAGGCGACCATCTTCTGGATTCCCGCTGCATCCAGGGACGAATTCTCCGCGGTGAGCTGACCCACGCCCGCCGCGAGCGCCTCACGGACGTCGAGGTCGTCGAGCCAGAGCGGAACGTAGATCCAGGCCAGGTAGGCTCCGGAAACGACGGCGACGAGCAGGGTCAGGCTGACCAGATTCACCGCGCCGCGGAGCCGTCGCACGAGCCCGTCGGATACGCTGCCTGCCCCCCGCCGTCAATGGCCGCCCTCCACGGCCCGGGAGGGCTGGACGCGCCGCATCGGGCCAGCCCCCACACCAGGGGGACGCCTGCGGAAGCGCGCCGGAGCGCGCCAGCGAGCCCCCCACACCGGGGGGACGCCTGCGGAAGCGCGCGGGAGCGCGCCAGCGATCGGGCTCAGCGGACCTGGCGGAAGAAGCGCTCGGCCCGGAGGCCGGTGCCTCCCGTGAGGTCGGAGAGCAGCCCACCGTGGGAGAGCGACAGCCAGATGATCATCGCCTTCCCCTTGATGTTCCCGTAGGGGACGAAGACCACCTTCGGCTCGAGCCCCCCGCCGCCCAGGCCGTAGCGGCTGTCCGAGCTGTTGTCCCGGTTGTCCCCCATGACGAAGACCGAATGGGGAGGCACCACGTACTCGCCCGGAGGCTCGTCCGGACGGGGGGGCTCGGTGTGCAGGATCTCGTGGTCGCGGGTGCCGAGCCGCTCGGTCCAGAGGTCCAGGCGCTCCTTCCTCCAGGGCGAGCCGTCGTTGCTCTCCCAGACGTCGAGCTTGCGCTGCACCAGCTGTCCCGGGAGCACGTGCCCGTTCAGGTACACCGCGCCGTCGCGGAACCGGAGGACGTCTCCGGGGATTCCCACCACCCGCTTGATGAAATCCTGCTTGGTGACCGGGTTCTCGAAGACGATCACGTCGCCCCGGTCCGGGCGGCGGACGATGGGGAACGGGACCACGTTGGCGTAGGGGATGCGCACCCCGTAGATGAACTTGTTGACGAAGATCTGATCGCCCACCTGCAACGTGGGGAGCATCGAGGCGCTGGGGATCCGGAACGGCTCGACGAAGATGGTGCGGATGAGGAGCGCCACCGCCAGCGCCTTGGCCAGCCCGATGCCGATGGCCAGGGCGTTCTGCTTCCGGAAGGCCGGGACCAGGCGCGTCGCCTGGTCCGACAGGGCGCGGATCTCCCGCTCCAGCTGCGCGGAGTCGCCGGCCGCGGTCGCCGCGTCCACCCTGGCCGCGAGGTCCACCAGCCGGTCGCGGGCGCCCGGGTCGTGCACGCTCGACAGCCCGGCCGAGAGCTCGGAGGTGAGCTCGCGCGCATCGTGCCGGAGCCGCCGGGCCTCGTTGCCCTTCCGGTCCGCCAGCCTCCAGACCAGGAGGCCCACGAACCAGGCCACCATCAGGAGCCCGAACCGCTGCATGACCGGGAGGGCCCCGGGGGCCGTGGAGGGGAACGACTCGATGAGGATCAGGTACGGGATGAGGGAGAGCGCCAGCACCGTGATCGGCGACCAGAGGCTGGTCCCGAGGTCGAACCAGTGCAGGCGCCGGCGGCGCGCGGCCTGCTCGGCGGTGCGGCGGGCCCCCAGCTCCGTCTCGAGAGGCGGGCGTTCCTGGACGCTGGTGGCCATGCCTAGCCTTCCGTCTTCAGCACCGCGAGGAAGGCCTCCTGCGGGATCTCCACCGAGCCCACCTGCTTCATCCGCTTCTTACCCTCCTTCTGCTTCTCCAGGAGCTTGCGCTTCCGGCTGATGTCGCCACCGTAGCACTTGGCCAGCACGTTCTTGCGCATGGCGGAGATGGTCTCCCGGGCGATGACCCGGCTGCCGATCGCCGCCTGGATGGCCACCTCGTACATCTGTTTGGGGATGACCTCCTTCAGCCGCGCGCACACGTCGCGCCCGCGCTGGTAGGCGCGATCGCGGTGCACGATGATGCTGAGGGCGTCCACCGGGTCTCCGTTGATCAGCACGTCGAGCTTGACCAGGTCCGAGGTCTGGTAGCCGGCGAGCTCGTAGTCGAGGCTGGCGTAGCCCCGACTGACGCTCTTCAGCTTGTCGAAGAAGTCGAACACCACCTCGGACAGCGGCATTCCATAGGTCACCTGGACCCGCTTGCCCGAGCTGCCCAGGTACTTGATGTCCTTCTGCACCCCACGCCGGTCCTGGCAGAGCTTGAGGATGGCGCCGAGGTACTCGTCCGGCACGTGGATGTGGCAGGTGAGGACCGGCTCCTCCATGTGCTCGATGTGCTGGGCGGCCGGGAGCTTGGCCGGGTTGTCCACCAGGAACTCCTCCCCCTTCACCGGGAAGACCTTGTAGACCACCGAGGGCGCGGTGGTGATGAGGCTCAGGCCGTACTCGCGCTCCAGCCGCTCCTGGACGATCTCCATGTGGAGCAGGCCGAGGTAGCCGCAGCGGAACCCGAAGCCGAGCGCGGTCGAGGTCTCGGGCTCGTAGGTGAAGGCGGAGTCGTTGAGCTGCAGCTTCTCCAGCGCGTCGCGGAGGTTCTCGTAGTCCGCCGAGTCGATGGGAAAGACGCCGCTGAATACCATCGGCTTCACTTCCTGGAAGCCGGGGAACGCCTCGGCGGTGGGCCGCGCCGCCTCGGTGACGGTGTCGCCCACCTTGGCGTCGTGGATCTCCTTCACGTTGGCGACCAGGATGCCCACCTCGCCGGCGATGAGGCGCGCCACCGGGCGGCTGAACGGGGAGTAGACCCCGAGCTCCTGCACCTCGAAGCGCTTGCCGTTCGCCATGAGGAGGATCTGCTGCTTCAGCTCCAGCGTCCCCTCGAGCACGCGGACCAGCACCACCACCCCTCGGTAGCTGTCGTACCAGCTGTCGAAGATCAGGGCCTTGAGCGGCGCGGCCGGGTCGCCCTTCGGCGGCGGGACGCGGCTCACCACCGCCTCGAGGATCTCCTCGATCCCGATGCCCTCCTTGGCCGAGGCCGGGACGGCGGTGGAGGCGTCGATGCCGATGACGTCCTCGATCTCCGCGCGGGTCCTCGCCACGTCGGCCGAGGGGAGGTCGATCTTGTTGATGACCGGGATGACCTCCAGATTCTGGTCCAGGGCCATGTACACGTTGGCCAGGGTCTGGGCCTCCACGCCCTGCGAGGCGTCCACCACCAGGAGCGCCCCCTCGCACGCGGCCAGCGAACGGCTGACCTCGTAGGCGAAGTCCACGTGGCCGGGCGTGTCGATGAGGTTCAGGACGTAGTCCTTCCCGTCCTTCGCCCGGTAGTGCATCCGGACCGACTGGGCCTTGATGGTGATGCCCCGCTCGCGCTCCAGCTCCATGTTGTCCAGGAACTGGGCCTGCGCCTCCCGCTGGCTCACCGTCCCGGTCCGGTCGAGCAGGCGGTCGGCCAGCGTCGACTTGCCGTGATCGATGTGGGCGATGATGCAGAAGTTGCGGAGGTGGGCGTTCTCGGCCGGCATGCGAGGGTCTCGTGACGTCGCGGCGGCTCCCTAACACCCCGGGGAGCCAGGGCGCCACCGCCCCCCGGACCGCCGGCCGCGCCTCAGGCCTTCCCCGGTCGGTCGCGGAACCAGCCGACGGTGCGCTGGAGCCCCTCCTCGAGCGCCACGGTGGGACACCAGCCGAGCAGCTCGGCGGCGCGCGACGGGTCCACCGAGCTGCGCATCTGCTCGCCGGGCTTGGCCGGGGCGTGCTGCGCGGGGCGGTCCGTGCCGGCCGCCCTGGCCAGCAGCGCGTGGAGGCGGTTCAGGTCGGTCTCCACGCCGGTGCCGATGTTGATCGGCCCCTGCACGTCGCGCTGGGCGGCGAGGAGGTTGGCCCGCGCCACATCCGGCCCGAAGACGAAGTCCCGGGTCTGCTGGCCGGTACCGTTGACGACGCAGGTCTCTCCCCGGAGCAGCCGCTCGGAGAAGATGGCCACCACCCCGGCCTCGCCGTGGGGATTCTGCCGCGGGCCGTAGACGTTGGCGTAGCGGAGCGCGACCGAGCCGAGCCCGTACTGCGCCCGGTAGTAGCCGAGGTACAGCTCGCCCGCGGCCTTGGAGACACCGTACGGCGAGACCGGCCGCGTCGGATGTGACTCGGGCGCCGGGAAGACGTCCTGCTCGCCGTAGATCGCGCCGCCGGTGGAGCTGAAGACCACCTTCCGGACGCCGGACCTCCGCGCCGCCTCGAGCAGGTTGAGGAACCCTCCGACGTTCACCTCGGCGTCGAGGCGCGGATCGGCCACCGAGCGCCGGACGTCCATCTGCGCCGCCAGGTGGCACATCACCTCGAAGCGCTCCGACTCGACCAGCCGGGCCGCCTCGGGCGAGCGGATGTCGGCCACCACCAGCCGCACCTCGGGGCGGAGGTTCTCGCGCCGCCCGGTGGAGAGGTCGTCCAGGGCCCACACCTCGTGACCGGCGTCGAGGAAGACGTCGGTGACGTGGCTGCCGATGAACCCGGCGCCGCCGGTGACCAGGACCTTCACCGCCGTGCGCCCCTGGCCTCGGCGGGGCGGCCCGCGACCCCGGCCAGGCCACGGAAATAGGCGATGGTCTGCCCCAGTCCGTCGGTCAGCCTGGTGCGCGGCTCCCAGCCCAGCAGCTCCCGCGCCCGGGTGATGTCCGGACGCCGCCGCTGCGGGTCGTCCTTCGGGAGCGGCAGGTGGACAATCCTCCCTCCGCCCCCGGCAGCCTCGCGGACGGCCTCGGCGAACTGGAGGATGGTCATCTCCTCGGGGTTGCCGAGGTTCACCGGCTCCTGGACGTCGGAGAGCGCCAGCCGGACGAACCCATCCACCAGGTCCGCCACGTAGCAGAAGCTCCGGGTCTGGCTCCCGTCGCCGAAGACGGTGAAGTCCTCCCCGGCGAGCGCCTGGGCCACGAAGGCCGGCACCACCCGCCCGTCGTTCAGCCGCATCCGCGGCCCGTAGGTGTTGAAGATGCGGACGATGCGCACCGACATGCCGCGGCTCCGCCGGTACGCCGACACCAGCGCCTCGCCGTAGCGCTTCGCCTCGTCGTAGACCGAGCGCGGCCCGATGGGGTTCACGTTGCCCCAGTAGGACTCCCGCTGCGGATGCTCGAGCGGATCCCCGTACACCTCCGAGGTGGAGGCCTGGAAGAACACCGCTCCCTTGCGGCGAGCCAGCTCTAGGCCGTGCTCGGTGCCGCGCGCGCCCACCCGCAGCGTCTCCAGCGGCAGCTGCGCGTAGTCGATGGGCGAGGCGGGCGAGGCGAGGTTGAAGACGTGATCCAGCGGGCCGTCCACATCGAACGGCTCGCAGATGTCTTGCACCACGTGCCGGAAGCGCGGGTTGGCGCGGATCTCGCGGAGGTTGGCCTCCGAGCCGGTGAGGAGGTTGTCGACCGAGACCACCGAGGCCGCACCGTCATGGAGCAGCCGCTCGCAGAGGTGAGATCCCAGGAAGCCGGCGCCTCCCAGCACCGCCACGTGCTTTCCGTGCATGCCGTCCAAGGTGTGCCTACAGGTCCTCGAAGCTCGCCTGGCCGGGAAGATTGGACCGGTACTTCTCCAGGACGAGGTCGATGCCCTGCCGGATGTACTCCGCCACCGGGACCTTGGTCTTCTCGTTCAGGAGCTTGAGCTGCGCGTTCTGCTCCGGGGTGATGTAGATCGTGGTGGACAGCTTCTTCCTGGGCATGGCCACGGATGAACCTACATGAAGGGTCATCCCCCGGCCATCGGCGGAGGGATGTGGACCTTTCGCCAGGGTCAGCCGTTCGGAGACAATGCATGTCCATGAAAACGCTGGGATGCGTCCTGCTCGCGGGGGCTGTGCTGCTGGCGGCCGGGTGTGCCGGCCAGAAGGCGGTGGTCGCGCCGGCCGGCCAGAGCTCGGCCATCGGCACCGACATCCACCAGCCCGTGGGCGAGGAGCACGTCCAGACCTTCGACCTGCACCGCACGGGAAAGCCCGACGTCTGGGTCTACTCCGTGACCACCCAGGACAGCACGGGCCGCTCGGTGGAGCGTCGGGTCCGCCAGGAGGCCGACCTGAACGGGGACGGCAAGGTGGACATCGTCTACTACTTCGACGCCGAGGGTCAGAAGACGAAGGAGACGATGGACCTCGACTACGACGGCAAGGTCGACGACACGCTCTACTTCGAGAAGGGCAAGAAGGTCCGCTCGGAGAAGGACCTCGACGGCGACGGCCGGGTCGACACCTGGAACTACTACGACGGCAACGAGAAGCTGGTCCGCAAGGAGCGGGACGTGAAGGGGAGCGGCAAGGTCGACTACTGGGAGTACTGGGAGAACGGCGCCATCGACCGGATCGGCGAGGACCTGGACGGCGACGGCCAGGTGGATCGCTGGACCAAGGGCGCCGACGCGGCGACCGCGGGCAAGTGAGCGGGGCCCGCCACCCAGGGACTCACAGCGGAGACCAGGCTGGTCGGTCCGAGGATCGCGCTGAAATCGCGGCCGAGGCCTAGGAGCGAGGAGGGAGCGGGGCTCGGGTCCCGTGACCGACGAGCGACGACGGGATCGGACGCGAGGGCAAGCGAGGACCGATCGACCAGCCTGGTTTCCGCTGTCAGGGCTTCGACGTCCCGGCCCGGCCGTACGAGTCCTCGAGTCGGACCACGTCGTCCAGCTCGGGAGTGCTGACCTCGAGCACGTCGCAGTCGGTGAGCGCCACCATCCGGTGCTTCATCAGCGGCTTCACGTGGTAGCTCTCGCCGGGCTTCAGCTCGCGCTCGATCAACCCCGCTCCCTCGTCCACCACGAACAGGAGCCGTCCGTTCTGGACGTGGATCGTCTCGTCCTTCTTCTGGTGGTACTGGAGCGAGAGCTTGTGGCCCTGGGTGATGTGCAGCAGCTTGCCCACGTACCGATCGGTGTGCGCCCAGATCAGCTCGTAGCCCCAGGGCTTCTCCACCCGTCGTGTCGTGCTCATCGCTCTTGTCGCTCACCTGGTCGACGCGACGAAGGCCTCCGCCTGCGTCTCGCGCTTGAAGTCCTGGAGGTAACGGGTGGCGGCATCCTTGGTGGGGAAGCTCCCCATCCGCACCCGGTACCAGGTCCCCTTCCCGGGAACCTCCGCGGCCACGATGTACGGCGCGTAGCCCTTCTCGCGCAAGCGGCTTGCCTGGCGCTCGGCGTCGTCCCGGCTGGGACTGGCTCCGAGCTGCAGGGTGAAGGCTCCGGTCGCGCTGGTCGCCTCGGGGACCTTGGGCGCGGGGTGAGCGGCGGCGGCGGGAGCGGTCCGGGTCGCCACCGACTCCGGGCGGGCCTGGGTCGACGGCGAGGCGGGCTCGGACTTCACCTCGGGCTTCTTCTCGGGCTCGGCCTTCTTCGCGACCTCGGGCTTGCGGTCCGAGGGCTTCGGGTCGACCGCGGCGGCGCGCGGCGGCGGGGCCGGCTTGCTCGCGGCAGGCGGGGCGGCGGCGGACGGAGCGCTCGCAGCTGGAGTCGAGCCGGACGACGTCGCGGGAGCGGACGGAGCCGGAGCGCGCGCCATCGTCGGAGCGGCCGGCGTGGGCTTGGTCAGCTCCTCCTGGAAGGTCAGCGGGGGCGCGGCACGGGCTCGCTCCAGCGCGTCGGACTTGTGGTCGAGCGCGGTCAGCAGATCCGGCGCGCGGTCGCTGCGCGGCGTCCCGGCGAGCTTCTTGCCCACCAGCACCCCGAGAACGAAGACCGCGCCAAGCACCACGATGCCGCCGATCAGCAGGCTGACCACCTGCCGGCTGTCCAGCGACAGGTCGTACTTCTCCCGCATCCGGTGGGCGTCGCGCATCAAGACATCGAGAGGATTACGCCCGGCTCCGGAGGGGGTCAAATTCCCCGGTGGTGGTTCCTCGCTCCCGGGCGAGCGCATTCCACGCGCCACAGCCCGGGCAGCGGAAGTCGAAGGTGCGGAAACGCGCGCGGCAGCTGCTGCAGCGGAAGGCGAGGAGCGGGTCGCCCAGCCGGCGCAGCACCTCGCGGTACTCGGCGCGCACCGAGTCCAGCTGCCCGGTGGAGAGGATCAGCTCCCCGAGCGCGCGCCGGGCCTCCACCGAGCGCGGCGTCCGCGCCACCGCCGCCTGCAGCACGCCGACCGCCTCCTGCTGCTGGCCGGCGTCGATCAGCGCCTGGGCCCGGACCAGCGACACCGGGAGCGCGCGCTCGCCGAGCGGCTCCTCCAGCTCGCCGAGCCACCGCGCACACTCCTCGGCGCTCGCCCCCGCCTCCATCGCCAGCCGGAAGCCCTCGGCGGCGGTCTCGGGCTCCCGCGCCACCGCCTCCTGCGCCGCGGACCGCGCGCCCGGCGCATCGCCCGAGGCGAGCCGGGCCCGGGAAAGCGCGAGCAGCCCGTGCTCGCCGTCCGGAACCAGCGAGGTGGCACGCTCGGCCAGCGCCAGCGCCCGGGCAGGGTCCGCCGCGGCGGCGGCCAGCGACTGCTCGGCCAGGAGGTGCGCCAGGACGTCCTCGCCGCTCCCCCCCTCCGCGACGAGCAGCTCCTGGATCTCCACCGCGCGTGCCCAGTCGCGGCTCTCCTCCAAGAACCGGCGGAACGCCGCCAGCGCCTCGGGCTGGAGCGGCGGATCGGCCACCAGCGCCTCGAAGGTCTCGCGGGCCCGGTCCTGCATCCCGGCGCGCCGGTAGTCGAGCGCCAGCTCCAGGCGGGCCCGCCGCCGCACGTCCGGCTGCAGCTGGGGCTTGAGCAGCATGTTCTGGCCGAGGCGGATGGCCCAGGCCAGCTCGCCCTTGCGCCGCATCAGCGCCGCCAGGGCGAAGTAGGTCTCGGTGGTGCCGGTGTTGAGCTGCGCGGCGCGGGACAGCTCGGCGATGGCGGCGTCCGGCTCGTCCGAGAGCACGTAGCGCACGCCCGCCAGGTACGCCCGGCTCGCGTCCTCGGTGTTCCGCTTGCGCGAGAGCGCGGCGAGCAGCGCCAGCACCGCCACCACCGCGGTGGCCGCGAGCACGGGAACGAGCAGAGCGGGGTCCATGGGCGACGCCCTGTCTCAAGGGCCGGAGAGCGCGGCCTCGAAGCGCGGGTGGAGCGCGTCCCAGCTCTGGTGCAGCGTCTCGATCATCACCTTGGACTCGGCCACCACGGGCATGAAGTTGGTGTCTCCTCGCCAGCGGGGGACGAGGTGCCAGTGGAGGTGGCCCTCGATTCCAGCCCCCGAGTCACGGCCGAGGTTCATGCCCAGGTTGGCCCCGCCGGGCCGGTACACCTCGCCGACGACGCGCACCGAGAGCTGCAGCAGACGCTGGAGGTCGTCGAGCTCCTCGGTGCCGAGCCCGGCGTAGTCGGCGGTGTGGCGCCGCGGCACCACCATGAGGTGCCCGTTGTTGTACGGGAAGCGGTTGAGGATGGCGAAGCTCCGGGCCGTCCGCCCGAGGACGAGGTTCTTCCGGTCGGCGTCGCGGCCGCTCTCGGCGGGGAAGCGGCAGAAGATGCACCCCTCCTCCTTGGGCGCGTCGATGAACTCGCGCCGCCAGGGAGCCCAGAGGTGGTCCATCAGGGCTCTCCCGTGCCCGGGGACGACATCAGGAGCCTGGGCCCCGGCGCGGAGAGCACCTCGCCGACCCGGACGGACAGCGCGTGCACCAGCGACTGCGCCTCTTCACCGAACATGGCGCGGAAGAGCGGCCGGTCCTTGGTGGGGTACTCGATGCGGGGCTCGCCACGGATGCCGCCGAGCTTCCCGGCCTCGCGCACCGCGTCCTGGAGCCCGCCGAGCTCGTCGACCAGCTTGAGCTCCTTCGCCTTCCGCCCGGTGAAGACCCGCCCGTCGGCGACCTTGCGGACCTCCTCCTCGGGGAGCTTCCGCGACTCGGCGACCGCGCCGATGAACTGGGCGTGCACGTCGTCGAGCATGGCCTGGAAGTACGACCGCTCCTCCGAGCTCATGTCGCGGAACGGGCTGCCCGCGTCCTTCAGCTTCCCGGCGGTGATGGTGCGCATGTCCACCCCGGCCCACTTGAGGAAGCCGGAGACGTTGGGGAACTCGGAGATGACACCGATGCTGCCGGTGAGCGTGCCCGGGTTGGCGAAGATCTTCTCGCCGCCCATGGCGATGTAGAAGCCGCCGGACGCAGCGATGGAGCCCATGCTGGCGAGGACGTGCTTCTTCTTCTGGAGCCGCCGCATCGCCTCGAAGATCTCCTGCGAGGGCCCCACCGCTCCGCCGGGGCTGTCGATCCGGACGACGATGGCGCGGATGCGCGAATCCTCGGCGAACTCGCGCAGCTCCTTGAGGGTGGTCTTCTCGTCGGCGATGACGCCGGTGACCTCCACCACCCCCACCCGTTCACCCCCGGCGCGGGCCATCACGTTCCCGCCCCTTCCCCCCTGGACGGCGATCCAGGCCAGGGCCATGAAGACGAAGAGACAGAGGAAGAGGCCTCCGAAGACGAGGCCGAGGATCCAGGCAGCGCGTCGGTCCATGGCTCCGTCGCTTCTAGCCGATCCACCCGCCGCCGAGCACCTCGTCGCCTCGATAGAACACCGCCGCCTGTCCGGGAGTGACCGCGCGGACCGGTTCCTCGGTGCGCACGGTGAGCCGGGCGCGATCGGCCTCCACCACCCGGGCCGGGGTGCCGGCGTGACGGTGGCGGATGCGGACCTGCACCCGCTCCTCCGACGAGGGCGTGCCCTGGATCCAGGAGGGCTGGAGGACGGTGAACTCCGAGCGCTCGAGCCCGCTCGCCGGGCCGACCACCACCGCCCCGGCGCCGGCGTCGATGCGCTGGACATACAGGGGCTCGGCCGAGGCGACCCCCAGCCCGCGGCGCTGGCCCACGGTGAAGCGGTGGATACCGGCGTGCCGCGCCAGCACCTCGCCCCGGCCGTCCACCACGGTTCCGGCGGGCTGCGGACCGGCCACCCGCTCGACGAAGCCGGCGTAGTCGCCGTCCGGGACGAAGCAGATCTCCATGCTCTCCGGCTTCTCGCTGGTGGGGAGGCCGTGGCGCTGGGCGAGGGCGCGGACCTCGGGCTTGGTGAGGCCGCCGACGGGGAACTCGATCTGCGCGAGCGCCTCCTGGCCGAGGGTGAAGAGGAAGTAGCTCTGGTCCTTGGAGGCGTCGGCGGCGCGGAGCAGGCGGTGCCTGCCGTCGGTCCGCTCGATGCGGGCGTAATGGCCGGTGGCGAGCCGGGCCCCGAGCGCGCGCGCCTTCGCGAGGAGGAAGTCGAACTTCACGTCCCGGTTGCAGGCCACGCAGGGCACCGGCGTCTTCCCGTCGAGGTACGACTGGACGAACGGCTGGACCACGCGGTGCTTGAAGAGCTCCTCGGCGTCGGCGACGTAGAACGGGATGCCGAGCTTCGTGGCGACGGCGCGGGCGTCGTCGATGTCGTCCGGGCTGCAGCAGCTCCCGCACCGGGCGGCGCCCTCGTAGGACCAGACGCGCAGGGTGATGCCCAGGACCTCGTGTCCCTGCTCGACCAGCAGCGCGGCGGCGGCCGACGAATCGACCCCGCCGCTCATGGCGACGACCACCCGCATGAGAGGCCCCTCTGGTAACACAGGGCTCACCGGCTCGGCGACCCGCGCTCGCGAAGCAGCGTCTCGAGCGCGTCGGGCGTGTTCAGCTCAGGTCGCTCGAGGACCGCGTCCAGGAGAAACCGTGTGGCGTCCCCCACCACTGGAGAGGGACCCACCCCCAGCGCCCGCATGATCGCTGCCCCGTCGAGCGCGAGGTCCTTCGCCGAGAGCGGGGGCCGCGCGGCGACGATCCTGTCGATCCGTTCGCCGAGCGTGCCGTCCGGATCGGCCCCGGTCGCGGCTGCCAGCGCGCGCGCCAGCTCCCACCGCTCGGGCCCCAGCCGCACCAGCCACCGCCGCAGCTCCCCATCCGTCCACGGCGAGGCCTCCGCCGGGAGGGGATGGGCGAGGAGCGCCCGCACCGTCTCCACCCCCTTGCCCGGCAGCCGGAGCCGGTCGAGCGCGCTCGCCGCCTCCGGCACCCCGACCAGGAGCGCGGCGAGACGCACCTCGAGCACCGGTGCGGAGCGGCCGACCTGCGCGTTCCGCTCCGCATCGCCGCCTGCCACCAGCTCGGGCAGCAGCCGGTCCATCAGCCCGGTCCGGCGCAGCAGCTCGAGGCCCCGGACCGCCCCGGGCGCGAGGAGCAGCTTGAGGAACTCGTCCCGCCGCCGCTCCAGGGCGACCTTGTCGAACACCCCGAGCGCGCCGGGGATGGCGGCCTCGGTCTCGGGCTCCAGCTCGAAATCGAGCACCGTGGCGAACCGCACCGCGCGCAGCGGCCGCAGCCCGTCCTCGCCGAACCGCTCGGCCGCGACGCCGACGCAACGAACTCGACGCAGGTGCAAGTCTTGCTGCCCGCCGAACGGATCCCGGAACCGGCCACCCACCGGATCGAACGCCAGCGCGTTGATGGTGAAGTCCCGCCGCGCGAGATCCTCCACCAGGTCCCTCCGGAACTCGACCGCGCCCGGACGCCGCCCGTCGAGGTAGGCGCTCTCGACCCGGAAGGTGGTGACCTCCACGTGCCCCTCGGGGATGAGCACGGTCACGGTGCCGTGGGCGATGCCTGTCGGCACCACCCGCCGGAACAGCGCCGTCACCTCCTGAGGCAGCGCCTGGGTGGCGATGTCCCAGTCCTTCGGGTGCTGTCCCCGCAGCAGGTCACGCACTCCGCCGCCCACCAGCCAGGCCTCGTGCCCCGCCGTCTGCAGGCGCTCGAGCAGCGACCGCACCCCCGCGGGGATGACCGCTTGCGCCAGGAGCTCGGGGAGGGGCTGCATCGGCCGACCAGCCTGCCACGCCCGGCGACCGCCGCGAATGTCGACCCCACCCGCGCCTGCCGCCCCGCCGCGTCCGGGGGCGAGCCGATCAGCGCGAGCTGCCCTTGCTCCCGCCGGAGTCGACCACCTTGCCCGTCCCGTTCAGGCGGGCGATGAGGCCGTCCATCCCTTCCTTCTTGATGATCCGGTTGAAGCTGGCCCGGTAATTCTCCACCGTCGAGACGTCGTCCACGACGATGTCCACGATGCGCCAGCTCCCGCCCGCCTCCCGCATCCGGTAGTCGACCTTGGTGGGCTCGCCCTTCACCGTCACCTCGGTGGGCACCAGGGTGTCGTCGCCCTCCGGCTTCTCGGGGTAGTACTTCACCTCGGTGGACCGGTACTGATCGAGCTGCTCACCGGTGGCCTTGCGGAACCGGCCCACGAAGGCGTCGAGGAACTTCTTCCGCTTCGCCGACGGCGTCCCGTCCCAGGTCTTGCCGAGGGCGGACTTCGCCATCCCCTCGAGGTCCACCGCCTTGGTGACGATGCCCTCCAGCTTCTTGCGCGTCGCGGGCGTGGGCTCGGTGCCCTGCTTGGGGAGGGCCGCGCGGATCTCCGCGTCGCGCGCCTTCAGCGCCTCGGTGGCGGTCTCCGCCTGGGCGGTGGCGGCCAGCAACAAGGTCAGGGCGAGGGCACGCACGGTGGCTTTCGGTCTCCGCGGTCGGGGGCTTCGGGGCGAGTGCCCGAGTCGTCCAGTCCGACGGGTGAGGAGCGTGAGAAATGCAACGGGTCGGGGACTGGAGCCGAGTTCTCCAGTATTCCGCGCCATTCAGCCGGTTGCACGGGTCAATCGACCCGGGGGGACGACTGCCGAGCGAGCTAGGGCTCGCCCTCGTCGCAATCCGAGCCGGGCTTCACGCAGGCGCAGCGGCAGTCCATGAACGTGAGCGCGGCGAGGACGCCGGCCACGCCGAAGCAGACGCCGACCCACACGGTGTGTGAAGCGACGCCGCCGAGGACGCCCGCGACACCGCCCGAACCAAGGACCTGCAGGAGCTTGAGCACGACTCCCGTCGGATGGAGCATCCGTCCGGCCTCCGGCCTTTGAGCTGCCCGTGCAGCCACGTCGTTCCTCCCCGTCCTTCCGGACCCAGGATCGGGTCCCAACCCGGGGTTCCGGCGGATGTTATGCCCACCCGGAAACCGGGGCCAACCGCACAGCTCCCGACACGAGCCCTACATGCGAATCACGTGCCGCAACAGCATGCCACAAGCCTTCAGCTGAACCATCCCGGCGGTCACGAACCGGACCAGGTTCCGGCCGCTTGGACGCTCTCAAAACGAGCAAGAACTCGCACGCTGCGTCATCTCTCGCCCGCCAGGTGCCACCCGCGCTTCGCGCTCGGGCTTCAGTAGCCCTGGATGTACGACTGCATCTGCTCGATCAGGTACTGCTTGTCCGAGAGCATCATCTGCATCACGTCCCGCATGGAGATGAGCCCGCTGGCGGCGCCCTCCTCGCCCACCAGGAGGTGCCGGGTCTCGTGCTCCTTCATCAGCGAGGCGCACTCCACCTCGTTCAGGTCCGGGCCCACCACCGGGACGTCACGCCGCATCGCCTCGAGGATGGGCGTCTGGCAATCGAGCCCCCGCGAGAGGAGGCGGGTCACGAGATCCCGCTCGGTGATGAGGCCCACGATGCGGCCGTCCTGCGTCACCGCGACCGCGCCGATGTGTCGCCTCGACATCAGCTCGGCTGCCTCACGGCAGGTGGCGTTCGCCTCGAGCCCGAGCACGTCACGGACCACGTAGCTGGAGATGCTGGCCATGGGGTCCCTCCTGTCCTTCTCCTGATTTCTACGCCCTTCCGGGTCCTCGTGCACGCCCGGGCCGGACGATAAAGGTCGATGGACGGCAGGGGAGCCGTGCCAGCCTGGGAGGGACATGGTCATCCACGGAGCGGTGCTGGTCGCGGTGACGCTGGCAGCGGGCACGCCGGACGCCCAGGAGACGCTGGGCCACGACTTCTGGCAGTGGCGGGCCGAGACGCAGCCCGCGAGCGCCGACGACATCCCCCGGCTGGCCCGGCCGCCGGGGTGGACGCCGGACTGGTCGGCCGGGAGCATCGCCCGGCGGCGGACGACCCTGGCCAACCTCGAGAAGCGCTGGCGCGCCCTGCCCGTCGGGACCGACGTGCCGGACGAGGTGGACCGGCGGCTCCTCGGCTCGGCGCTGGCCCGCGTCCGCTGGGAGCTCGACGTCGTGGCCGGCTGGCGGCGGAACCCGGCCTTCTACGTGGAGCAGGCGCTGGGGAGCCCGTTCGAGCTGCTGGTCATCCCCCCGCCGTTCGACGACCAGCGGAGCCGGGACGTGGTGCGCCGGCTCGAGGCCGTCCCGGCGATCCTGGACCAGGCCCGGGCGAACCTGGACCAGATCCGCGGTCCGTTCCTCCGCGTCGCGCTCGATGCGTTGAAGGACGTGCGGCCGCGACTGTCACGCATGGCGCAGGCGCTGGAGCCCGTGCTGGTCGGCGATGCGACGACGGCGATCGGCCCGGCGGCGGACAGGGCGTCCACCGCCCTGGAGGCATTCCAGGGGTGGCTGGAGGCGCGGGCGAAGGGGCTCCCGGAGAAGACGGCGGTGGGCCGCGAGGCGTACCTCTTCTTCCTCCGCGAGGTGGCCCTGGTCCCCTTCACCCCCGAGCAGCTGGTCGCGTCCGGGCGCCAGGAGCTGGACCGCGCGCTGAGCTTCGAGGCTCTGGCGCTGAACCGGAGCCGATCCACCCCTCCCCTGCCCCTGCTCCCGAGCGCGACCGCGGTGGTCGAGCGCGAACGAGCGGACGAGGAGAAGGTCCGGAAGTTCTACCTGGACCAGCACCTCCTCACCCTTCCGGCCTGGCTCGGGCACTACCGGTTCCGGCCGGTGCCGGAGTACCTCGCCCCGCTCGCCGAGGTGGGCGTCCTCGACGACCTGACTGGCCCGGGGCGGCTGGACCAGGACGGGAGCGCGTACGTGGACACGCCCTCGGACCACATGGGCTACTTCCGGAGCGCGGCGGCGAAGGATCCGCGCCTCCAGATCATGCACGAGGGCGCCCACTACCTCCAGACCGCGCTCTCCTCGGCGAATCCGCGGCCGATCCGGCGTCACTACTACGACTCGGGACCGCCCGAGGGCCTCGCCTTCTACGACGAGGAGATGCTGCTCCAGGCCGGACTCTTCGACGAGAGCCCCCGGAGCCGGGACATCGTCTACAACATGATGCGGCTCCGGGCGCTGCGGGTGGAGGTCGACGTGAAGCTCGCGCTCGGCCAGTTCTCGCTGGACCAGGCGGCGGACTACCTCGCGACCACCGTGCCGATGGACCGCGCCACGGCCCGTGGCGAGGCGGCGTCGTTCGCCAGCGCGCCAGGCCAGGCCATCACCTACCAGACGGGGAAGCTGCAGATCCTCCGGCTCATCGCCGACGCCCGGCTCCGGCAGGGTGAGAAGTTCCGGATCCGCGACGTGCACGACTTCCTCTTCGTCAACGGGAACGTGCCGCTGTCGCTTCAGCGGTGGGAGTACCTTGGCCTGCGGGACGAGGTGGACGCGCTCGCGCGGCTGAAGTGAGGCGGGGCGTCGGGGATGACCCGCGCGGCAGGAGATGACCCGGAGGACTCCGCGCGCGCTCAGCGCCAGCGCATGACCAGCGTCCGGCGCCCGTCGTGCTCAACGACGAGCTCCCAGCTCGCCCGCGGATGGGCCGCCGGGGGGCGCGCGCGGACCGGCGCCGGGGCGAGGCGAACCATCTCCACGGAACGGCGCGGGGCGCGGGGACGCAGCTCGAGGAGCGCCAGCGCCGCGACGAGACAGGCCGCCGCGAGGACCGGGCCCGGCCCGGCCTCTGCGACGATGAGCGCGGGCACGGCGAGCAGCACGGAGGAGAGCGTGACGCCACGGGTCCGGGCCTCGGAGGCGTTCGACCTGAAGGTGGACAGCAGCAGGCAGCTCCTTTTCGTGTGACCGTTGTGTGACGACCACGTGCCTCAGACGTTGCATTCATTGAACCACGAGTTGAGTCCAAGTCAAAACAAGGACTTACTGTAGGCCAATGTGTCATTCTTGTGGCGTCCGGAGCGACATCCCGCTGCACATCTCCGGCAGCAGGCCCGGGCATGACACGGTCCCTGGCGGTTCCGTTTGCACGCCCCCCGCAGCGCTGGCACGAAGCGAGACCGGTGGACACGCGTCCGATCGACGTCTTGCTGTACGGAGCCGGCGGCTTCACCGGCCGGCAGACGGTGGCCGAGCTCGCGCGGCACGCTCCGCCCGGCCTTCGCTGGGCACTCGCGGGGCGCCACCGCGCGAAGCTCGAGGCCGCGCGCGACGCGGCGGACGGGCCCGGGCGTCCGGCGGAGATCCTCGAGGCGGACAGCGCGAGGCCGGACACGGTCGACGCAGCGGTCTCGCGCGCGCGGGTGGTGGTGAGCACCGCGGGCCCGTTCGCGGTGTACGGGAACGCGGTGGTGGACGCCTGCGTCCGGCACCGGGCGCACTACGTGGACATCACGGGGGAGACGCCCTGGGTGGCCGACCTCATCGAGCGGCACCACGTGCAGGCGGCCGCGGACGGCACGCGCATCATCCCCTTCTGCGGCTTCGACTCGGTGCCGAGCGACCTCGGCGCGCTGATGGTCGTGGAGCATCTCCGGAGCCGCGGGACGGCATGCACGGAGGTCGTCGCGGCGTTCCGCTTCCGGGGCGGGCTCAACGGCGGGACCGCAGCGACGGCGGTGCAGCTCTTCGAGAGCGGGCAGGCCCGCCGGTCCGGGCACCCGTTCCTCCTGAACGGCCCCGGGCGCGAGCGGCTGTCCCGCGAGGTCTTCCTCCGGGAGCGGGACCCGAAGGGCGTGCGCTGGAACCCCGAGCTGCGCCGGTGGCTCACGCCGTTCGTGATGGCGATGGTCAACACGCGGGTGGTGCGCCGGAGCGCGGCGCTCGCCGCAGAGGCCGGGACCCCGTACGGGGCGCAGTTCTCCTACCGGGAATTCATGGCCGCCCGGACCCGGATGCAGGCCACGGTGATCGCGGTCGGGCTGGCCGGGGCGCAGCTCGCGCTCGCCTCACCGCTGCGGCCGGTGCTCAAGCGGATGCTGCCGGCGCCCGGGACCGGGCCGTCGGAGGAGGTGCGCCGGAGCGGCTGGTTCCGGGTGGACCTGGTGGCGATGGGCGAGGATGGACGCCGGGCGTTCGGGCTGGTGAAGGACCAGGGCGACCCCGGGAACGCGGTGACGGTGAAGTGCCTCTGCGAGTCAGCGCTGGCGCTGGCCGTCGACGGCGCGAAGCTCCCGGGTGGGCCGGCGCGAGGGGGAGTCCTCACGCCGGCCACCGGTCTGGGTCAGGTGCTCGTCGACCGGCTCCGGACGCGGGGGATGGTGCTCCAGGCGGCGGACGTGCCGATCGACGGATCCGCGTCGGGTTGAAGCGCTACTGGCAGAAGCTCTTGCCCCCGAGGGATCCCGAGCAGGTCTGCCCGGTCGGGCAATCCGTGTTGGTCTTGCAGACCTTCGCGCAGCGGATGTGACCGAGGCAGAGGTAACCCTTCGGGCACGGGTCCTCGGCGTCGCAGACGATGTGGGCGGCCGGCTGGTGCGAGGCGAGGTCGACGGCGGGGGTCGACGGCTCGTCCATCGAGCCTCCACCGCATCCGAGTCCGAGCACCACGAACGCGAGAACTCCAACACCGCGCAGCAGACGCTTCATCGGGAAACCCTCCTCAGGACACCACCGGATGGATGGCGTCGGCGGATGAGGCCCGAGCGCGGGACGGCGAACAAGCGAGCTGATCTGGACATGCAATCTCGTGGCAGGTCTCCCGCCGCATGGAGCTAGGCTCGCCCACCACGTGGCTCGAGGAGGCTTGGCCCGCGGGAGTACCGAGATGAGACTCCAGCTCGCCGTGGGGCTGGCTCTGGTCGTCGTGGCACCTGCGGCCCACGCCCAGGCCCTCGAGAAGCCCTGCTCGGTCTTGAAGACCGCCGAGGCGGGTGGGGGTGGTCGGGCGGAAGGTGACCATGCCGCCGTGCGACACCGAGGCGCTCGGGAGGTCGAACGAAGTCGGCTGCGCCTGGATGACCGACTCGGGGAAGGTGATGGTGACGATGAACCTCAGCCGGGTGCTTCCGGGCGCGCGCTTGACGACCAGCCAGCTCGCGCCCGGCTACAAGCAGCTGGGGTTCAAGGTCGAGGTGACTGACGAGACCTCCGCGATCTGGTGCGCGATCATCGAGCCGCCCCAGGGGCAGCCCCTGCCCCGTCACGCCGAGTGCCAGACCATGACCAAGGGCTTCTCGGTGCGGCTTGACGTCTTCGGGCCGATGGTCACACCGGCGCAGGTGAAGCCGCTGCGGGAGACGGTCGTCTCCCGGCTGCCGTCCTGAGCCGCGAACGAGCTCCCGGTCCACTCCTCGCTCCGCGGGTCCCTGTCCGCTCGCTCCGCGCCACGCGCGTTCTGTAGTAGTGAGAGCCGGTGACGGCCCCGTAGCTCAGTTGGATAGAGCGAGCGTTTCCTAAACGCTAGGTCACAGGTTCGATCCCTGTCGGGGTCACATCGCGGAAGGGCCCGCCATCGCATTCTCGCAGCAGCTCGGCGTGGATCGGAGGGACGAAGGCGCTCCGACAGGCCGGCCGTTCACGTCAGGAGAGGGCACCGGCGGTGGCGGGTCCAGCCGAGCGATCGGCCCTCTCGCGACGCGACCCTCGCCAGTGCTGGAGCAGGGCGTCGACCGACCAGGGCCCCGGTCCGCTGACGAGCAGAAAGGCGCAGGACATGAGTTGCGCGTAGTCGGAACGGCTCTCGTGCAGCACCGCCCACCAGCCCACGACGGGGGGGGCGGCCGGTTTGGGCAAAGGCGACGTCCCGAAATAGAGCCCGATCTTCGTCGAAAGGACGGCCACCACCATCTCGACGATGAAGGGCACGCTGATCAGACGCGTTCCCAGACCACTCATCAGCAGAAGCCCACCGCCAACTTCCAGGAGAGCGATGGCAGGCGCGAGCACCCCCGGCATCGGCATCCCCAGCTTCGTGAACCGGCCCACGCCCTGGTTCACGTATGCGAACTTGAGCAGGCCCTCGGAGAGAAACACCCCGCCGGCCATCAGCCGAATGACAAGCGTGGACCTCGGCCCGGAGGTCGGAGGCTGCGTGAAGAGGCGGACGACGTCTTTGAAACGCATCGTGTGATCTCCTGAGGGCCCGATTGGGAGCCGGTACGGAACAGATTCGACCGGGGCGCCATCTATTCCCTGACCCTGGACGAGCGACCGCGGAGACCCTGCACGACCCAGGAAACGAGCCACGCCGCCGAGGAGGCGGCAATCGCCGCCCCAGGAGACGTAGGATGCCGCCATGAAGCTCGCGCTGTCGGACCTTCACGCCGGTCACTGGCTCAAGTGCGTTCAGGCTTTCAGCGCGCACCCGGAGGGCGCCCCGACGGAATCGGTCCGGGTGTCGGTGGGGTCGCTCTGGCGGGTCTCTGCGGTGGAGGCCGAGAGCGTTCTCCTCGACGCCCAGAGCAGCCCTCAGACCATCAGGGTCCACAGGGACAGACTGGACCACCTGGTCCAGCACTAGTCCTGCTGATCATCGCCCCCGTCAGCCTCGCCCCGCGGAGGGCATCAGGAGCCGCGTGAACGGCCCCGCGTTGGCGAGCGTGGACCGCTGGGCCCACGACTTCACCGATTCGGTGAGCTGCGAGTAGACCGGGTGCAGCGGACACGGGTTCCTCAGGTCGCAGCTGGAGAACCCGAACGCGCACTCCTTGAGATCGAGCCACTCGTCGACCGCCTCGAGGATCTCCCCCAGGGAGATGTCCTCCGGCGGCCGGGCCAGCCGGAAGCCGCCGTGGTGGCCCTTCACGCTCACCAGCAGCTTCGCCTCCACCAGCCTGCGGAGGATCTTCGAGAGGTAGTCGGTCGGGACGCGCGAGGGCCCGGCCAGGTCACGGGTCCGGGCGGTCGCGCCGGGACCCAGCGCCGTCAGGACGGTCATCGCACGCAACGCGTACTGGGCGGTCTGCGACAGGACCACGCGCGCTCAGCCGCCCTTGCACGCGGCGGGGGCCGCGCCGGCGTTGGAGAGGGTGCACCGCACCGCCGGAGCCGTGACCCCGCACATCTGGGCCAGCTTGGAGGCGATCGCCGTGACGCGGTCCTCCAGCTCGGACTGGACCGCCCTTTCCTTCGCGGCACCCGGCCACCGCGCGGTCACCTGCACCGTCGTGTCGCGCTCACCCGGCTTCATTTCCACCGCGAGCGTACCCGCGGGCACGATCGACGGATGGAGGAATTGCGGGCCGATCGTCCACCGCCGATCCTTCTCCACCCGCTTGGCCGACATCCCCAGCTCCTTGACCGCGTGGTCGAGGCAGGCATCGAGCTCACGGCTGACCGGAGTGGTCGCCTCCAGCGTGGTGCCGGCCGGGTCTCCCCCGGCGCCGGTTCCCAGGAGCAGCAGCATCAGTCCGAAGCCCGTCATGCGCGTCTCCTCGAGATGCCGCTCAACCGTGCACCGCTACCGCCGCGCCGGGCGCCAGCGAGGCGCGCGCCCGCTTCCGCCCCAGCACCAGGTGCCACACCGTGAGCGCGGCCACTCCCAGCCCGAAGGCCAGGAGAAGCCAGCTGCCCAGCTGGGGATAGGAGTAGGTCTCGAAGTTGGCCACCGTCCGGTGCCCGATGATGACCGGCATGAACGGCTGCACCTTCATCGGGGCGTGCGGATCGAGGTCGTGTCCGAACACCCAGAGCCGGTAGACGAAGCGCCCGAAGGCGAACAGCGAGACGTAGCCCGTCCCGACCAGCAGGTCGATCAGGTCACGCACGTTGCCCACCGCGGCCGCGCGCAGCGCCAGCAGCGCCATGGCGCCGAGGGCGAAGGGGAGCCAGTCGAGATCCGCCGACGCGGTCGCGTCGAGCCTGTGCATCCCGATGTAGTGGTTGAGGACGTTGATCTCCTTGATGTCCTGCCCGTCGTTGCCACCCGCGATCTTGTAAGCGTACACGTCCATCTTGAGGCCCTGCGGGTACTGCGGCGCCACCATGGAGATGCGCCACAGCGGGGCGGTGAACGCCAGCACCAGCGGCACCACCAGCAGCGCCAGCGCGATCCGCGCCTTGAACATCATCGGCTGGTTGAGGAACTCGTAGAACTTGGTGAGCATCAGACCAGGTCCGCCTTTCTGAAGTGGAGGCTCGCGCCGACCCAGGCCAGGACGCCGAAGACCCAGGGCCAGCTCACGCCGAGCAGGTAGAGCCACCCCGGGCCGATCCGGTTGGCGAGGTAGAAGCCGACCGGCCCGAGCACCGTCAGGTCCGGCGACGCCCCCGAGAGGAGCGCCATCCGCGCCGCCTGCACCGGGTTGAGCGAGGCCAGCAGGAAGACGGTGTACGGGTTGAGCCGCCACTGCAGCATCAGCCCCACCAGCCCGAAGTCCACCAGCACCACCGCGAAGGCCCACAGCACCAGCACCCAGCTCACCGCCCGCGCCTGGCTGCGGACCGCGGTGGAGACGGCGATCCCCAGCCCCACGAAGGCCGCCACCAGCCCCGCGCAGATGGCCATGGACTGGAACACGAAGCCCCAGTTGACCTGCTGTCCGAAGGCGAACCGCCCGAGCAGCGCCATCACCCCCATCAGCAGGGCGAGCGGCACCACCAGCACCGCGTACCGGGTGAGGGTGACGGCGAGGAAATACGAGCTCCGCCGGATGGGGTGGCTGAACAGCAGCTCCAGGGTGCCGTCCTCGCGGGCCCGGTTGATGACCTGCCCGGTCGCGGTCAACGCCAGGAGCGGCAGGAGCAGAAGCAGCGCGTGAACCATCGAGAGCAGCGCCCGCCCCATCCCCGAGAAGCCGACCACCATCGACTCGCGCATCCCGATGAAGACGAAGCCGGCCCCCAGCACCGCGTAGGTCAGCGCGCAGACGAGCATCCAGCGGGACCGGAGCACCTCGGCGAGCTCCAGCCGGCTCACCGCCCAGACCTCCTTGTGCAGCGTGACCGGCCTCATGAGCCACCCCGCTCGCTGCGCTTCGCCTTGACCCGCGCCGCTGCCTCTTCCCAGCTGATCGCTCCCGGCGTCCCGCGCTCGACCACGCCGAGGCCGAAGCCCATGGGCGTCTCGCCGACGTCGACGAAGGCCGCGGACGCTCTGGGCACCCAGCGGTCCTCCCGGTAGGCCCGGAGCCACACCGCCCGGGGCTGCTCCCGCGACTCGTCCAGCCAGGTGATCAGGCACCCCGGATCGTCGAAGTCGAGCACCGAGCCGTCCGCCAGCTGCGCCTGGGCGGCGAGGCGCGGGTCACCCACCTGCATGTGGCAATGGGCGCAGGCCTCCTTGTCGTAGACGATCGGCACCGGTCCCTCGGGCCGCGCCTGCGAGCGCACCAGCAGACCGACGAAGGCCCCGGCGGCGGCCACCCCCACCGCGGCCAGCACCGGTCCCACCGGGAAGCGTCGGGCCCGCCCGGTCACGCTCCGCCTCCCTCGGCTGCGCAGAGGACGCACACGCCCGACCTCGGGGTGCGCATGCGGAACGGCGACCGGCTCGCGAGGGCTCGAGCGGCCATCGCCGCCGCGTAGCCCGCGGCCGGTCCGTCGTAGCGGACCCGCCCCTCGTGGAGCGCCAGCACGTGGTCGGTCAGGTGCGAGACCTCCTCCAGCCGGTGGGAGCAGAGGATGAGGGTGGTGCTCGGCGGGAGCTCGGCGCACAGCTCGAGGAAGCGCCGGCGCGCGTCCTCGTCGAGGCTGGCCGTCGGCTCGTCCATCACCAGCAGCGACGGGCGGGCGGCGAAGGCGATCGCCAGGAGCAGCTTCTGCTTGGTGCCCCCGGACAGGGCCCGGAAGGGGCGACGGGCGATGGCCTTGAGGTCCACGGCGAGCCGGGTGGCCATCGCCTCCACCTCGCCGCGGTCCAGGCCGCGGGTGAGGCACACCACGTGGACCAGCTCGTTGACCGAGGCGCCCATCGCGGGCGCGACCTGGGGCACGTAGGCCAGCCGCCGCGCCAGCTCGACCCGGGACTCGTAGGGGTTCGGGCCGTCGATCCGCACCTCTCCCTCGCACTCGATCAACCCCAGGAGCGCGCGGATGAGGGTGGACTTGCCGCTGCCGTTCGGCCCGACCAGCGCCACCCGCCGCCCGCCGGGGATGGAGAGGTCGATGCCGCGCAGCGCCTCCACCTTCCCGAAGCGCTTCCTCGCGCCGCGGAGCTCAATCCGCATCGGCCACCTCGAGGTTCATGCGCGGAGCGGGATCGCGCAGGATGGGTTTGGGGGCGAACAGCGGCACCACCTCTCCCGCCACGCCCACCAGGGCGAGCGCGAGCGTGCCCCGGAGGAATGCGAGATCCGGGTGCCGGGCGGTGAGCGCGCCGGAGAGGTCCTTCAGCTCGTAGGGGAGATCGCCCACCCCGTCCCCGTCGAGGTCGTAGCCTGCGTAGTCGCTCCAGGCGTTGCCCTCCCAGCTCACCCCCAGCGCGTCGCCGCCGCGAGTCGACCCGCACCTGGACGGTGTTGTCGCGCAGGACGTTCCGGCGGAACAGGTTGTCGTGCTCGCTGGAGAGGAAGCCGATCCCCACCTCGGAGAGCCGCACCACGTTGCGCTCGAAGACGTTCCGGTCGCCTTCCACCAGCGGGCTGTTGTCGAGGAAGAAGCCCTGGGTGTTGTAGGCCAGGAGATTCCCGCGCACGGTGACGTTGCCGGACTCCTTCATCCCCAGGCCGATGCCTGCCGCGCCGCGGGAGAAGAGGATCTGGTTGCCCTCGACGAGGAGGTTGCGGCTGTACATGGCGAAGACGCCGACCTCGTTGCCCACGAAGCGGTTCTTTTCCAGCCGGTTGCCATGGCTGTACATGAGATGGACGCCGTAGCGACCGCCGCGCACCTCGTTGCCCCGCAGCACGTTGCGCGACGAGTACCAGACCACGCAGTCGCGGGCCTGCTGGACCTCGTTGTCCTCCACCAGGCTGTCGTTGGTCTCCCAGAGGCGGATGCCGTCTCCTCGCATCCCCAGCGCGGGCCCGCCGAGCCCCACGATCCGGTTTCCGCGCAGAGTCACCCGCTTCGCCTTTTCCACCAGGATGCCGAAGATGCTGTTGAGGATGGTGACCCCCTCGACCCGGACGTCGTCGCCGTGGACCTTGACGGCCGCGTCGAGCACGTCGAAGCGGCCCCCGCTCCCATCGACGGTCACTCCACCGAGCGAGGCGCCGTCCTGGAGGAGCACGGTGGTGCCCGATCCGGCGGTCTTCAGCCGCGAGCGCTCGGTACCCCAGATGCCCACGCCGCGAGGCACCACCACGGAGCCGACCCAGGTACCATCGCCCAGGCAGAGCACCTGACCCGGCGCAGCGTGGTCGAGCGCCGGCTGGAGCGGCTGGTCCGGGGCGACCGGCAGACAGGCCCCGGGCCGGTCCGCGCGCCTCGTGCGCCGCGACGTGGCGGCGAGCTCCGGTGCCCTCGCGCAGGCGAGGAGCGCGAGCACCAGGACGCCGGAGGCGAGCCTCTGGGGCACCGGAGCCATGCCGATCACTTCTTCTTGGGCTCGACCAGGAAGTAACCGGCCATCTCGAGGTGCAGCGCGGAGCAGAACTCCGTGCAGTACATCGGGAAGACGCCCGGTCGGTCGGCGATGAACTCGATCTCGGTGTGCTTGCCCGGCTCGAGCGAGGCGTTGATGTTGTAGGAGTTGAGCGCGAACCCGTGCGTGGCGTCATGCGCCTGCTCGAGGTTGGTGAGGTGGATCCGCACCTTGTCGCCCTCCTTCACCCGCACCACGTCCGGGGTGAAGTGGCTGCGAATCGCGGTCATGTAGACGTCGACCGAGTTGCCCTTGCGCTCGACCCGCTCCTTGCCGCCCTCGACCGTGAAGGGGCTCTTCTCCTTGGTGATCGCATCGAGCCCCACCGGCTTGTAGATGTCCCAGGCCTTGATCTTGTCCGCCTTGATGATCTGCGCGTTGTGCGGCTCGCCCAGGCCGATCGGCAGGTCGTAGAGCAGCTGCATCTTCCCGCCGTTGGTCTCGCCGGTGAGATCGATCAGCTGGAAGTTCTGGGGGAGCAGTGGGCCGACCGAGTTGAAGCGGTCCAGCGCCCACTTGTTCATCGCCACCAGGTACTTCCCCTTGGGAGCCACGGTGTCGCCCTCGGCCGCGACCAGGTGGCCGATGTTGTACTGGGTGGAGATCTTCTCGACCAGCTTCAGGTCCTTCACGTTCCACTTCGCGACCTTCGTCTCGATGAACAGCGAGGTGTAGGCGTTGCCGTCGCCGTCGAAGGCCGTGTGCAGGGGGCCGAGACCCAGCTCCACCTGCCCGCGGATCGCCTCGGCGAAGGGGAGAATCGGGACCCCGTAGGGGTCCTTGGCCTCGAACTTCTTCGCCGCGATCAGCGCCTGGATCTTCTTGAAGTTGAAGACGGTGGCGTGGGTGTCGAGCTTGCCGCTCACCACCAGGTCCTCGCCGTCCGGCGTGACGTCGAGCCCGTGGGGGCTCTTCGGCTCGGGAACGAAGTAGAGGAGCCCCTCCTCGATGGCCACCTGGAGGGGGATCACCCTCATCCCGGCGATCACCTTGGACTTGGTCTTCGCCACCTCGGCGGCCTTCCGCCAGTTGACGATGTGCATGTAGTCCATGTCGTTCTGCGAGGCGCCCGACTCCAGCGGGGGGTTGCCCTCCAGCACTCCGCCGGTGGCCCGCTCGGTGTTGATCGAGTTGCAGAACGCCCAGCCGTCCGAGGTCAGCTTCCCGCTGTCCGCCAGGTCCTGCATGTAGGGCGGGAACTCGATGGCGAACGACTCCTCGGGGATGATCCGCCGCTTGGCGCGGTCGAAGCGCCAGAAGGTCATCGCCCCCCGGTACTTCTCGTTGTACTCCTTGAGGTCGGCGTAGGCGCCGCCCAGCGGGGCCGCGTACTGCGACGTCTCGATCACGTACTCGGTGTTGGGGGTGACGAAGGCACCGCCGTGGTCGGCCTCGATCAGCTTCGACTCGACGATCTGCTCGGTGACGAAGTCCTTGAGGTTGATCACCGCGATGCGCGGGTTGGCCTTGTCGTTGACGAAGATGAACTCACCGTCGTACTCGCCCTTGGTCTCGGAGAGCGCGGGGTGGTGCATGTCGCCCCAGGTGATCGGCTTGCCGTGGCGGTAGCCCTCCTTGAGCACCTCCTGGCTGCCCTTGTCGCCTACGCCGTAGCCCTGCCAGGGCTCGGGAGTGAAGACGGCGACGTACTTGAGGATGCGCATCGAGGGCACGCCGATCACCAGCAGGTGTCCCGAGTGCCCCCCGGAGGCGAAGAGCAGGAACTCGTCCCTGCGCCCACTGGGGGTATAGGTCTTCAGCGCGGCGGTGACGTCGGCCTCGGAGAGGTTCCGGTCCTTCATCAGCTTGGACAGGTTGGCCGAGCCGGACGGAGCGGCGCCGGAGGACTGTGGAGTCCCCGGGCTCTGGGGTTTGTCGCAGGCGAGGACCAGCGCCAGCGCACATGAGACGAGGATCGCTCGAAGGTTCATCGAAGCCTCCTGGGGTGAATTTCGGACCCCGGGGTCGGCTGCCAGCGGCATGCCATCGGTTGGTCTCACTGGAGTTTATACTCCATTGACTATGAAGGTGCGCAGATTCTGCGCATACGCACCTCTCATGCGCAGGATCTTCTGCTTTGCCAGACTCAATGGATGTTGCTATCCATCGAGTTGATCGGTGGCATGGCGCACGCAAGGAGGCGCCTCTCATGAGAATCTCGCTCTCGCTCGCGGCCGCACTCGGGCTCGGACTGGCATTCGGTTGCAGCAAGGAAGGCGGAGGCGGCGCGGCACCCCCGGCCGGCGCCTCCCAGCCCACGTGGCGGCCCAGCCGCCCGCCCCGGTGACTCCCCCGGGTCCGTCAGCCGAGGACATCAAGGAGGCGGACGAGATCTTCGCCGGCCGCTGCACTCCCTGTCATGGTCCGAAGGGCCGCGGGGACGGGCCCGCCTCGGCCGGCCTCACCCCGAAGCCTCGCAACTTCACCGACGGGACGTGGCAGGCCAAGGTGACCGACGAGCACATCGAGAAGATCGTGCTCTACGGGGGCGCGGCGGTGGGCAAGAGCCCCGCGATGCCGCCCAACCCCGACCTCGAGCAGCATCCGGGCATCATCAAGGGCCTCCGCGCACACATCCGGGGCCTGGGCTCGGCGCCTTCGGCGTCGCGCTGAGCTGAAGCGAACCACTCACCGGAGGGACCATGAAGCGCATCCTTTTCGCCGCCTCGCTCGTCGCCCTGACCGCGCATGCGCAGGGCGACGTGAAGGACATCGTGGACATCGCCTCGGCCTCGAAGGACCACACCACGCTGGTGACCGCGCTGAAGGCCGCGGACTACGCGACCGCGCTGAAGAACCCCGGCCCGCTCACCGTCTTCGCGCCCACCAACGCCGCGTTCGACAAGCTGCCCAAGGGCACGGTGGAGGAGCTGCTCAAGCCCGAGAAGAAGGGCGAGCTGGAGAAGCTCCTCCAGTACCACGTGACGCCGTCGGTCTACGAGGTGAAGTGGCTCAAGGACGGCCAGAAGCTCGGCCAGGTCAGCGGCGGCAAGGTCACCATCGGGGTGAAGAACGGGAAGGTGACGGTCAACGGCGCGAACGTGCTCGCCTCCATCCGGGCGTCGAACGGCATCGTGCACGTCATCGACGCGGTGCTCATCCCCGAGGCGCCCAAGAAGTAGCACGAACCGACGGAAGCATCGCCGGGGCCGCTCCGGCCCCCGAGGAGGATTGGACGTGATCGGGACAGAGCAGACGCTGGGCGAGCTGGCGGTGGCGGTTCCCACCGCCGCCAAGGTCTTCTACCGATACGGGCTCGATTACTGCTGCGGAGGAAAGCAGTCCCTGGCCGAGGCGTGTGCCCGGGGCGGACTGGACGCCGCCGAGGTGCTCGAGGCCATCCGGGCGGACCAGGCAGCCCTCGGTCTGCCCGGAGATGGCGGCATCCGCTGGCTCGACCGACCCCTGCCGGAGCTCGTCCAGCACATCCTGGAGCGGTACCACGCGCCGCTGCGCGACGAGCTCGCCCGGCTCTTGGCGCTCGCACGGAAGGTCGAGCAGGTCCACGCCGGCAAGCAAGGCTGCCCGGTGGGCCTCGCCAAGCACCTGGCGGCGGTGGGACCATTCGTCGAGGCGCACCTGGCGAAGGAGGAGCAGATCCTGTTCCCGCTCTTCCTCATGGGGCGCGGCCGTCAGGCCACCATGCCGGTGCAGGTGATGCTGCAGGAGCACGACGACCACGGAGACGCGCTGCGCCGGATCCGCGAGTTGACGAACGATCTCCGGCTGCCGGAGCAGGCGTGCGGGACGTGGCGAGAGCTCTACCGGGCGCTCGCCCAGCTCGAGGTGGAGCTGATGGAGCACATCCACCTCGAGAACAACATCCTCTTCCCGCGCGCGCTCGCCGGCTGAGCCGCCCCCTCGGCGCTCATCGCCGCGGGCCTCGAGCCGGGCGCCTGGCCGGACCGGCCTCGAACGCTCGCCCGGGGCGCGCGGGTGGTCGTGGGTACCCGACGGTCTGGGCGAAGAGCACGCGCTCCTTCCCCCCGAGCCCGAGCTCGCGGGCCATCGCGTCTCGCTGGCAGTTGTGGAACCACGCGGCGAGCCCGGCCGCGGCCGCGAAGAGGTAGACGTTGGCGGCGATCATCCCCGTGTCCACGAAGTAATACGAGCGCTGCACCCCGGGATCATGGAGCCCCGGCTCCTCGAAGCCCGAGGTGTGCTCCAGCCGGTCGAGGTCGACCACGAAGACCAGGCGAACCGGAGCCGTCGCGCCGAGGAGCCCCTGGCCCGGGTTGAGCCCGAGGTGCCGCAGGTCCCGCGCCACGACCGGCAGCAGCCGGTGACGGCGAGCGTCGTAGAGAGACGCTCCGTCGGCTCGGAGCACGTACAGGTCGATCTCCTGCGAGTTGCTCGCCGAGGCCGCGGTCCTCCCCACCGTCCCGAAGGGGCCCCGGCGCCGGTTCACGCCCCACGCGGCCCAGAGCAGCGCGGACAGGACCGAGGGTGGGAGCGGCCGTTCGGAGATCTCCCGGATGGTCCTCCGCGCGCGCAGTGCCGAGGCCAGCGGCGCACTCGGCGGCAACACCGGCCGCGGCAGCCGGAGCACGGTCGGCAGCAGTCTCCCGGGCACTCGCGACGGTCGTCGGGTCATGATCTTCCTCCTCGCGTCACGTAGGCTCGCTCCCGTGCGGCTCGCCGTCATCTCCGACATCCACGGGAACATCTGGGCGCTCCAGGCGGTGCTCGGCCGGATCGCCGAGCTCGGGGACATCGACCGGCTGGTCATCGCGGGCGACCTGCTCTCCGGCCCGCTCGAGCCGTCCGAGACCGCGGACCTCCTGAGGTCGCTCGACGCCGCCGTCATCCGCGGCAACCACGAGCGCCAGCTCCTGGCCTGCGCCGAGGCTCCCGGGGGGGCGAGCGACCAGTACGCCTTCGAGCACACCACCGAGGCGCAGCGGGCCTGGCTCGCCACCCTGCCGGCGACGCTCGAGCTCGCGCCCGACGTGCTGGTCTGTCATGGGACCCCGGAGACCGATCAGGTCTACCTCTGCGAGGATCTCGACGGACCGGTCAGGCTCGCCGCGGACCAGACCATCGTCGAACGGCTCGGCGGCGCACGCCACGCGCTCGTCCTCTCCGGACACTCGCACCACCCACGCACGGTGCAACTCTCGAGCGGGCAGCTGGTGGTGAACGCCGGCAGCGTCGGCCTGCAGGCCTTCACCGCGGAGCTGCCGAGCCCCCATCACGTGGAGAACGGCTCCCCGCACGCGCGCTTCGTGGTCTGCGAGCGGACGCCGAGGGGCTGGCAGGCCGAGCAGCATCAGATCTCCTACGACTGGGCCGCCGCCTCCGAGGCCGCGGCCGCGCACGGTCGGCCGGCCTGGGCGCGCTGGCTCCGGGCCGGGCGCCTCTGAGCGCACGGGTCGGCGCTCAGGCCGGACGCACGTCGAACACGTGGTGCCCGGCGGCGTCGATGTCGAGGTACAGCCCGGGGCCAGCGAGCTCGCCGCCGTCGCGCTCGTAGCGGGCCTCGCCCAGGAGATCGGCCAGCAGCACCCGCCCTGCCCCCAGACCGGAGAACGCCGCGTCGACCCGGCACTGCCCACGGGTCGGGCCCAGGTTGGCGCAGGCGAGCAGCCGGCCCGAGGGGCCCTCCCAGGACATGGCGACGAATCCTCCGGAGGTGGGATTTCCATCCCACGCCGGGCGGCACTCCCGCAGCCGCCAGGCGCCCTGGTGGGTCTCCGGCCGGCGGAGCACCGCCAGGAGCCGCTGGTAGAAGGCGCGGAGCGCGGCGTCCACCGGCTCGTCCGGGCGGCGACCCAGGTGCATCGAGACGTGGACCTTCCGCCCTTCCATCTGACCCTCGTGGAAGAAGCGCAGCCCCGGGGCGAGGAAGGTGACCACCGCCGCCGCGCGGTGGCGGTCGGGCGGGAAGGTCGCCGCGGCGCGCGGCTCGTCGTGGTTCTCCAGGAAGCGGGCCAGTCGGTCCTGGAACGCCAGATCCGCGTGGAGGTGGCCGCGCACGCCCGCCACGTCCCCTGCGCGAAGACGATCATAGAGGCGCTTGTCGTAGGTGAAGTCGAAGCCCTGCTGCTGCAGCTCCCACTCCAGGTCCCAGTACACCTCGGCCATCAGCACGAAGCCCGGGTGCTCGGTCCGGACCGCCGCTGCAGCCTCCCGCCAGAACGAGCCCGTGGCCGGTGGCGCTCCGTCCCGGGGCCGCACCCGGTCTCCCCAGGTGCGGGCGAAGACGTCCGGGAGGATCAGCATCGCCATGTCGCAGCGCACGCCGTCGCAGCGGGCAGCCACGCGGCGCAGCTCGGCGATCATCGCCGCGCGCAGGCCCGGGTGTCCGTAGTTGAGCTGGACGGTGTCCGGCCAGCCGGGGAAGTACGGATCCCGCCCGTGGGCCAGCACCCGCTGGGCGGACCGGAACCAGTTCTGCGGCTCACGGGCGAGGTCCTGCTCCGTCCCCTCGATCAGCCACTCCGGATGCTCGCGCACCCACGGATGGTCGGGGGCCATGTGGTTGGGAACGAAGTCCAGCATCAGGGCGAGCCCCCGCTGGGCGAGCCGCTGCCGGAGCCGCTGGAGCGCGCCGTCCCCGCCGAACTCCGGCTTCACCTCGTAGCTCTGGATGGCGAACGGAGATCCGGTGATGTCCTCGTCGCGGAGGTCGGGGAGGTCGCGCCGGAACCCGTCCCTCCAGTCCGCACGGGCGAGCGACACCGCCCGGGCGGCCGGTCCGGTGCGCCACACGCCGAGCGGCCAGAACCAGTCGAAGCCGCGTCCGGCCACCTCGTCGAGGAAGGCATCCGACACGTCGTCCAGCGTCGCTGGACGCCCCCGGCTGCGACCGAGCTCGCCCAGCAGGACCCGGGTGTTGACCTGGAAGAGGAGGGGGTGTCTTCGAGGCACTACGGCGTGACCGCCTTCCAGCTGTCGTCGGGGTCGTAGGCCTTGAGGGCCGCGGCGGCCTGCGCGGTCTTCGACCCGAGGTCCTTCTGGAAGACCACCCCGGCCTGGTTCACCACGAAGGTCATCACGCCGGACTTCCCGTACGACGCCGGATAGGCGACGAGCGCGAAGCCGCGGGTGAGCTTCCCGCCCTCTCGGTAGTCCAGCGCGCCACCCTCGGCGTGCGGGCCCTGCGCGGTGAGGATCCGGAAGTAGTAGCCGCGGTATGGCGTGCGCTGGCCGTGCTTCGGTGCGTAACCCTCGCGGACGGCCCCGCTCACCGCCGGCCCCATCGGGCTCTCCGGCTCGCCCTGGGTCGTCTTCCAGTAGAGCCCGTCGCGCTTGCCGGGCGAGCTCATGAGCCGGTCCGCGTAGTGCGGCACGCTCGCACCCTCGCTGTTCCGCGCGAGGTAGTCCCGCTGCGCGCCCACGTAGCCGAGGCAGACCTGGATCGCGTCCAGCTCGTTCTGGCCCACCCGCCGGGCGAGGATCTCCTCCTGACCCGCCTTGGTGTCGAAGGTCCAGCCCGCCGTCCCCTTCACCAGGGGGACGGGGAAGGGCCACCCGTCGTCGCCGACGACCAGCGTCCGGGTCCTCTCGTCCGGCGAAGACAGCGTGTGGGTCCGGTCGTACAGCTCGACGAAGCGGCGGAGGGTGGCGCGATCGGCCACTGCATCGCCGGAGACGAGGACGGAC
This sequence comes from uncultured delta proteobacterium, assembly GCA_963776345.1. Lineage (GTDB taxonomy): Bacteria > Myxococcota > Myxococcia > Myxococcales > Myxococcaceae > RPRB01. The sequence continues at coordinate 456,559 of CAVZMH010000016.1, forward strand.
CTCGACGGCTCGCCCATGACCGCGACCACGGCCTGGACCTCGCCGGAGCGCGCTGCCTCGACGAGCGCGTCGATGGCGGCCTCCGGGTTCGCGTACGTCCTGACGGCCGCGGCGAGCACCGGGCTCGCGAGGAGCAGGAGGAAGCAAACTGTCGTGCGTCGAAGGGTCATGATCGCTCAGCGCCTCCCGCCGCCACCGCGCCCACCACCGCCCCGGCTCGCCGTGCCCCGGCTGCTGGCGGCGCGGGTCTGGGGCCCGCTGCCCATGCCGCCAAACGCCGGACCGGAAGGCGCGGGCTTCGCCGAGGGTGCGCCCCAGCCGCGGTCGCCGCCGCCGCCGCCGCCGCCGTAGCCGCCTCCCGGCGACGGGGGGGTGCTCGGCATCCCGGTCGACGGCCGCGGCCCTCCAGCTCCGGCGCCTGGAGCTCCGCCGCCCGCCGGAAGCTGGCTCGGCGCTGCGGGACCTCCCGGCCGGGCTCCGGGACTCCCCGCCCCGCCGCCCGCCGGAAGCTGGCTCGGCGTTCCGGGCCCTCCCGGCCGCGCTCCGGGGCCTCCCGGCCCCCCCGGACCTCCGACACCGCCAGGGCTTCCCGGCCCTCCGACTCCTCCGACTCCTCCCGGCCCTCCGACTCCTCCGGGTCCGCCCGGGCCTCCGACGCCGCCTGGCCCGCCGGGGCCCCCTGGGCCTCCGACACCTCCGGGCGGTCGTCCTCCCCCGCCTGGCGGACGCGGCGGGTACGGTGGCCGCGGCGGGTACGGCGGATAGGGCGGGTAGCGCCAGTAGCTCGACCCGATGGCGAACCCGATGCTGAAGCTCAGCACCGCGCCACCCATGGCGTACCCGGGCGGGTAGATCGGCGGCGGCGGGTACGCGGGGTACGCCCAGGTCCCGTAGACCACCGTCGGGCTGTAGACCGGCACGTAGACCACCTCGGGCTGCGCGGGCTCGATGCGGATGATGGTCGTGCCCTCGCTGCCTTGCGCCGCGGCCTGCTCGACCTTCACCGTCTGCTGCGACGAGGACTTGAGGTTCCCGGCCTCCATGGCCCGGGCACGGAGCTGCTGGACGGCGAAGAGCACCGAGTCCTTCTGGGTCCGGTACGCGGTGCCGAGATCGCGCGCCCAGTCCTGGTGCTCGCTCAGCATCTTGAGGACGTCGGGGAGCGCGGAGAGCGCCTTCACGCTCCCGTCCCACGACTTGTCCTTCAGGGCCGCCTCCAGGTCCTTTCCCGACAGGCTGGGGTGCGCCTTGAGGAACGCCGCCGCGTCGGCGACCTCCTTCGGACGGAGCGACGCCTCGAGCACCTGCCCGAGCAACGGATCCGGGAAGAGCGCGATGGGCGAGACGATGGCCTCGAGCGCCTCGGGGGCGAACCCTCCCTCGGTGGCGGGGGGAGCAGCCGGCGCTGCGGACGGGCCCGGCGCCGGTGCTGCGGGAGCTGCCGGCGCGGGGGCAGGCGCCGCCGCTGCGGGCTGCGCCGTGCCCTGGGCCTGGCTCGCCGAGGAACCGGCGCATGCAGAGACCATCGAGGCGACGAGGAGGGACCGCCCGAGCGTCATGGCCGCACTCTGCCAGGAACACCCCGGGGCGGGTCGACGAAGCACATGGGACCAAGGTGCAACACAGGGTCCCCGACCCCGAGCCGCCCTAGCGCGCGATGGCCACCCTCGGAGACGCGGGCGCCGCCTCCTGGACGCAGGCATGGTCCGCGTTGGACCACTGCTTCTGCAGCTGCCACCGGGTGCCGCCGAGGGCGACGCAGCTGCCGAACCTCCAGTTGCACTTGTCGGCGATCTCGTCCCCCGAGCGGTCCAGCCAGCCGTTCCCGTCCGGGTCAGTGAGCATCTCCATCACCTCGTGGGCCGTGACGTTGGCCAGCGCGCGCGTGGCCGGGCCGAGGCCGTTGCAGCGGAAGAGGTCTCCCGGATCGCACTGCGGCGCGCTGGCCATGTTCGGCAGGTAGGCCACGTGGATGCGGCGCCCGTCGGGACAGCGTCCGCCGTCGTGCCAGGCGCAGAAGTTCGACGGCTCGGGGAAGCCGTCGGTGAAGACCAGGTACAGCGCCGTCGGGCTCGGCACCTGGCGCGCGTCGGCCAGCACCTGGCACACCTTGGCCACGATCTCCTCCGTCGATGGCGAGTGGGTCGGCGAGGGCGAGGTCTCCATCAGGTGGCCGAGGAAGGTCGTCCGCGCCGGCCGGCGCACGTACTGGTCGACGATGGCCAGGTAGCGGGAGCCGTCCAGGCCGGAGAGGAAGGTGTCCATCCCCGACATCGCGTCGGCAGGGAACCGGGACGCGTCACCCCACCAGATGGCGTAGACGGGCGCCTCGGGGATGACGGCGCCCCCGAGGTCCTCGAGGTCGTCGGACGACCACCGCGCGGCGCCGGCCCGGCGGGTGGCCATGATCGACGTGTGGCCCGCGGGAGCGACCGGGGTCTCCGCGACGAGCGGCTCGCGGGGATCCCACCCCGCGGCGCCGAGACAGCCGCAGAGCCCGAGCGAGGCGACCAGGAGGTAGATGGAAGCGCGCACCGGACGGCCCTCCACGAGTGCTCTCCCCGGCCGGATCTCGACCCAGGGGCGCACCAGCGTCAAGGAGCAGCCCGCGGCCGGGCGTCGGACCGCCGGCGCCGACCGGTTGTGCAACGCTCCGGCGTCGCGAGGGGTCTCAGCCCTTCGCAGCGAGCACGTCGTGCTTCTCGATCCGCGGCGGCTCGGCCAGCAACTCCGGCGCCTTCGCCATCAGGGCGGCGGCGACGCGTCCAGAGAGATGCGCCTGTCGGCCCTCCTCCCCGGCGAAGGTGTCGAAGATGGCGAACGTCCGTCGGTCGAAGCGGATCGCGTACCACTGCAAGGTGCCCGGCTCGTCCTGCACCAGCGCCAGGCCCGCGCGGAGGAAGTCCTCCACCGCGCGCTCCTTGCCCTCCTTCGCCACGAGCCGGACGAACAGCCCCATCTTCACGCTGGCCTGAGCTCCCATCGAGACGTTCCTTTCGACGCTGGCCACCGCAGGACGGACCAGCTTCTCAGGGAGATGCACCACCGCCGTCCTCGTTGCAGGCGCGCGCGAGGGACGGCCACCCGGGGGCACGGCCGGCCGGGAATCCGGCCATCTGCAGCGCTCGGTGGTCGACAGGAACTGCGGGGGCTCAGCGGAAGCCGGCCGGACACTCCCGGCGCACCAGGGCCTTGGCCTGCTCCTGGCTCGCCGGGCGGAAGCCGCGGCGCTGGTACTTCTCGAGCTCTTCCTCCGGGAACCTCACCACCATCCCCGCCGGGTCCACGGCGAAGTACATCGACTCGTACTTCTCCTTCGGACACGGCTCGGCGCCCTTGGTCTGCCCGGAGGCCTCCGAGCAGCCGGACAGCGGCAGCGCCGCGAGCGCAGCGAGGAGAACGAGCGAGCGACCTGGACGCGACGTCATGACCATCACCGAAGCGTACGGGGCCGCCCTGCTGTGCGTGCAACGGAGGGTCATGTCCGCCGCGGTCGTGGGTGCGCGCAGATCTGCGCGGGGTCGAGAAAGCACCACGGTCGAACCGCGCCCTCGGATAAGAGGACCGGCTCTCTCCGGAGGTCTCCTCGCCGATGAAGCGCCGCGCCCGCCGGCGAGGCGCTGCCGCGCGGACCTCCATTCCCCCGCGGCGAACCGCGCCTTTCATGCAGGAAGCGGAGACGCGTGGAGCTGGACTCCAGCCAACGGGCTCGCCCGTGCAGCCGCGTTCCTCCGGATGCGCGATGAGCGGACGTACAACGGCACATCACTCCGTCGCTGCGGCGGCACACGCCGCGGGAGATCTCCGATGCGCGCTCGACATCTGCTTCCACCGCTGCTCCTGCTCCCGGCGCTGGCCCTCGCGGCCGAGGGTGCGCCGGCGACCGTCCCCATCACCACCTCCTCCCCCGAGGCCCGGGCCCTGTACCTCGAGGGCCGGGATCTGGTGGAGCGCCTCAAGGGCACCGAGGGTCACCTCCGCACCGACCAGGCGGTGAAGAAGGACCCGCAGTTCGCCCTGGGGTGGCTGCAGTGGGCCCAGACGGCGGGGACGGCCAAGGAGTTCTTCGCCGGGCTGGACAGGGCGGTGGCCGCTGCCGGCCACGCCACCGAGGGCGAGCAACTCCTGATCCGCGCGGTCGAGGCGGGCGCCAAGTCCCGTACCGCCGAGCAGAACCAGCTCCTGGCCACGCTGGCGAAGAAGTTCCCCTTGGATCCGCGGGTCCACGCCCAGATCGGAAACGTGGCCTTCGGCGGCCAGGACTGGGACCGCGTCGTCCACGAAATGACCCGCGCGACCGAGCTCGACCCGAAGTTCACCCTCCCCTACAATCAGCTGGGCTACGCCTACCGCTTCCAGGGCAAGTACGCGGAGGCCGAGAAGGCGTTCCAGAAGTACGCCGAGCTGCTCCCCGACGACCCGAACCCCCACGACTCCTACGCCGAGCTCCTGATGCGGATGGGCCGCTTCGACGACTCCATCTCCCGCTACCGGAAGGCGCTGCAGATCGACCCGCTCTTCCTCTCGGCCTACGTGGGCATCGCCAACGACCAGATCCTGCTCGGCAAGGGCGACGAGGCGCGGGGCACGCTGAAGCAGATGCTGGGCAAGGCACGGACGGACGGAGAGAGGCGCTTGACCTGGTTCTGGACCGCCGAGTCCTACATGCACGAGGAGCGCTGGACCGACGCCATCCGCAGCCTGGAGGAGGAGAAGAAGATCGCCGATGCCGCCGGTGACGTGATCTCGGCGTCCCAGGACGTGAACTTCATCGGGAACCTCCTCCTCGGGCGCGGGGAAGCCGGCCGACGCCGCGCGACGGTTCGAGGAGAGCGTCCGGATGGCGGAGGGCTCGAAGGCCTCCGACGCCGTCAAGGACACCGCCCGCCGCGGGCACCTCTTCGACATGGCCCGCGTGGCGCTGCTGAAGGGCGACCTGACCACGGCGCGGGCCACCGCCGCCAAGTACGCCGCGGCGGTCGAGGCGAAGGCGGTCCCCTTCGAGGTCCGGCAGTCGCACGAGCTGGCCGGGATGATCGCCGTCCAGGCGAAGGAGTGGGACGCCGCGCTGGCCGAGCTGGGCAAGGCGGGACAGCAAAACCCGCGGGTGCTCTACTTCACCGGCCTCGCCTGGCAGGGCAAGGGCGACTCGGCGAAGGCGACGGACGCCTTCCGTGCCGCCGCGGAGCTCAACCAGCTACACCCGGTCTACGGCTTCATCCGGCCGCAGGCGCGCCGGCAGCTCGCGCGGAGCTGAGCGCCACGGGCGGTCCCCGGATCGCTCGGCCGAGAGCGATCCGGGACCGACCCTCGACGAGGCTCAGGGCTTCTCGATCGGCGCGCCGATCAGGTTGCCGTACTCGGTCCAGCTGCCGTCGTAGTTCTTCACGTCCTTGAACCCGAGCAGGTACTTGAGGACGAACCAGGTGTGGCTGCTGCGCTCGCCGATCCGGCAGTAGGCGATGGTCGCCTTCTTCGGGTCGAGGCGCTTCTGGTCCAGGTAGATGGCCCGGAGCTCGTCGGCGCTCTTGAAGGTGTTCTCGTTGGTGACCGCGATGCTCCAGGGAATGCTGGTGGCGCCCGGGACATGCCCCCCGCGCTGGGCGGTCTCGGTCATCCCCGGCGGGGCGATGACCTTGCCGGTGAACTCGTCGGGGCTGCGGACGTCCACCAGCGGCGCCTTCTTCTCGCTCGCTGCGAGGACCTCCGGCACCTTGGCCCGGAGCGAAGTGTCCACCGAGGCCGCCTTGTACTGGCTGCGGGGGAACTTCTGGACCTCGGTGGTGAGCGGGGCGTTGTCCTCGTTCAGCCACTTGGCGCGCCCGCCGTTCAGCAGCCGGACGTCCTTGTGCCCGTAGATCTTGTAGAGCCAGAACCCGTAGGCGGCGAACCAGTTGCTCGCGTCGCCGTAGATGACCACGGTGTCGGAGTTCTTGATGCCGGCCTCCGAGTTCAGCTTCTCGAAATCTTCCTTGGAGATGATGTCGCGCTTCACCTGGTCGTTGAGCTGGGTGGTCCAGTCCCAGCCCACCGCCCCGGCGATGTGACCCGCGGCGTAGAGCTTCGGGTCCACGTCCACCTCGACGATGCGGACGTTGGGGGTCTTGAGGTTCTGCTTCAGCCAGTCGGTGGTGACGAGGACCTCGGGATGTGCGTAGTCGGCCATGATGGTGCTCCTCTCGTTCCTTGGTGAGACGGGTGGATGTCAGCCCCGGTGGCGGCGGCCGCGACAACAGATCGCAGCCCCGGACAGGGGTGCAGATCGGGTCGGCGGTCGGGCAGTCATGGGCTCACACACCTCCATCACGGGTCCGCCTTCAGGCCGGGCACGTGCTTGAGCATGTTGGATGCGTACTTGAAGACGTCGTCGCAGAAGATCATCACTCCGAAGGGGACCGGCCCCTTCCGGGCGATCCGCCGGGCGCCCTCGAAGATGAGGCCGGAGCTCGGGCCGGCGCGCAGCCCCTCGTGGCGGGCCAGCTCGGCGGCCACCCTGTATGCCAGCTCGAAGTCGATCTCGAGGATCTCGTCCACCAACTTCGGGTCGTAGAGCTGCGAGACGTCCAGCTCGGAGACGTTGCGGATGCCGGGCACGTCGTGTCCCGGGCTCGGCTGAACGGCGATCACCTTCACCGCCGGGTTCTTCGCCTTGAGGAACTTGCTGAGCCCCATCACCGTGCCACACGTACCGAGCGAGGTGAAGACGTGGGTCACCTTCCCTTGCGTCTGCCGCCAGATCTCGGGGCCGGTGGTGCGGACGTGGGCCTCGACGTTCTGGCGGTTGGCGTACTGGTTGGGCATCACGTAGCGGTCGGCCGAGGCCTTGGAGTGAGTCTTGGCCAGCCCGATGGTCCCGTCCTCGCTCCCCGGCAAGGGACAGAGCGCGTCGGGCACCACCTCGACCTGGGCCCCGAAGACTTGCAGGAGGACCTTCTTCTCCTCGGGGACCTTGGAGGGCACGACGGCGAGCATGGGATAGCCGCGGACGCCGGCCAGGGCGGTAAGGCTGAGGCCGGTGTTCCCGCTGGTGGGCTCGACGATGCCCCGGCCCGGCTTGCCAGGCCCCAGCTCGCCCCGCGCCTCGAGGTCCCGGATCATCGCCCAGGCGGCCCGGTCTTTCACCGAGCCGAAGGGGTTCATCCACTCGAGCTTGGCCCAGAGCTGCGAGCCCTCCGGGACCAGCCGGTTGAGTCGGACGATGGGCGAGGGGTTCTCCTCGTCGGGGAGCATCTGGGTGATGTCGTCGTAAACGCGTGCGGAATGGTCCATCGGGCGGGTCCTCTAACGGGGAGGGGGCGGGGACGACAGCAGGGAGGCGAGAGCGGCGCGGGGGAACGCCCCCGGCTCGTCAACCTCTCAACGACAGCAACAACAGCGCGCCGGGGCCCGGCCGGTGCCCGGAAGGCTGCAGGCGCTGGCCGATGGACGCGGCACGGTCCGCGGACGGTAACGCCCTCCCCCGGCGGACGCCAGCGCCGCCCAGGCGTCCCGTCCAGCGGGGCTGCTCTTCTCCGCTGCCTGCTTCTTGCAGCACTCCCCCACGCTGACCGCAGTGTCGCGAGGGATTTCGATGGGTTCGGGATCGAGAAGGATGGGTCAACTGGGGTCGCTGCTGTTGCTCGCGACCCTCCTCCCTGGAACCACGGCGTGGGCCCAGGGCACCGTGTGTCACCGCGTCTGGGTGGAGGTGCGGGACAACGATCTGATGGGCAACTCGGAGATGACCGCGCCGCCCCGCACCCGGTACCCGGGCAAGTTCTGCTTCATCGTCTACGACCGGCGGACGGCGCGCTTCTCGCTCGAGCCCGACGACTCGTCGGCCAAACCCTTCGCCTCGCTGGTGCTGCGGAGGGGCCGGCATGCCGCCGCGTCCAATCTCGTGAGCTACGGGCGCTCGTCGCCGGACTACGACGAGGACCGGATCCGCGGCCGGAACGACTTCCTGTACCTCCGCACCTACGCCAACGGTGAGCGGCATTACGGCGCGACGGTCACCGACCTGACCGGACGGGTGACGCTCAGCTGGAGCGCCAGCCTGAGCCCGAAGGGCCCCCGGCTGGACGAGGTGCCTCCGCCGAAGGGCGCAACGCAGGTGGCTTCGAGCCCCCCTCACCGGCAGCCTCCCGGGCCTCAGTAGTACCCTCCCGGGATTCGAACCCGGATCCCCGGCTTCCGAGGCCGGTGCCTCTACCAAATTGGGCCAGAAGGGCTCAGCTGAGCGCCTCCGCGACCGGGTCGGCAACGACCTTCTGGGAACCTGGGGTGCTCTTCCTCGGACTGGCAATCGTGCGACGATGACCGGATGCGCTCGCCGTGGATGCTCGCGCTTCTGGCTTCGGCCGCGGGCTGCGTGAAGCCGGATCCGGCGGAGATCGTCCAGCCGCTGGAGAGCACGCTCGGCGCCGCGGTGCCGGCGGCGTACTTCGCCGTAGCCTCGATGGCGGCGCTCGACGGTCGCCCGTCGCCGTGCGCGAAGGTGGTCACTCCGGCCGGCTCCGGAGGCAGCGTTCGCGTGGATGTCAGCCTCGGTGCAGGCTGCCCGCCGATGTTCGGCGCCGACGAGAGCGGCACGGTGGTCGTCACCGGGACGTGGACGCCACAGCTCGCAACGTTCTTGATGGACTTCACCGGTGTGTCGTACGGCGGGCGGCCGATGGTGGTCGTCGGGATCGCATCGATGACGGTCGCACGGGCGAACACCACCCACCTCGTCATCGGCTACGGCGAGGAGGACATCCGGGTGGGCACCGGCAGCACCCAGGCCGCCGGCGTCAAGCAGGTCGCGTGGGTGGTCGATGTGGACACGGCCGGCACCGACGACCCGTCCGACGATGCGATCTCCATGTCCGGTGGCGACCAGGCCTTGTTCGCGGCCGGCGGCCTGACGCCCGAGGCCGACCTCACGCAGGTCGCCGTCGCCGAGGCCGTCTTCAAGCCCGGCTGCCGCAGGAACCCCAGCTCGGGCATCGCCGTCGTCCAGCGCGCCGGCACGCGGGGCGGCGGCTGGGTGCTGTTCAGGTTCCACGACGCCTGCGACGGCACCACCGACGTCGCCGCCGCGCTGGCACCTTACGAGCTGCTGATCACCGATTCGCTGCCGCTCGCGTTCCTCCAGTAGTCGCCTGGGACGCGCCTCGTCGGAGAGCGGATCGGGCGGAGCGAACCCCTGGCCGCGGGGAGCAGCGGGCGCTTCTAACCCCCGTGAACCTCGGCGGTGAGCTCCGGCGGGCAGTCTCGCCGCCTCAAGCCTTCGCCTCTCTCCCAATCCGCGCGACGCCCCCGCGGCGCGTCTCTACAATCCCCGCTCGAGCCCTCGGCCGGTCCTCCCGATCGAGGCGAGACCGTGCGGCGTTCGCGGACCATCGGAATCCACCGGGAGCCCGGGGCGATCGGCGCCCTTCGCCTGGCGATCGTCGCTGCCGCGGGCGTCGCCGGGCCGGCCCTCGCCTACGACAGCAACGGGCACAACGTCATCGAGGCCCTGGCCTACCGGACGCTGGCGGAAGGACACGCGGGGGTACCCGCCCGTCCGGACGTCCTCCGCGACCTGATCAACGACGGCGCCCTCGACACTCCGTGGTGCTTCGGACGGGGGAGTCCGCCCTCGGGCGAATGCCGTGACGCCCTGACCGAGAACCCCCTCCTCTTCTGGCCTGAGCCGGAGACCGACCGGCCGGACGCCTTCTTCCGGCGCCAGTTCAGCGACTCAGGCCAGTGCTTCCACTACATGGGGACGCTCACGGACGGCCTCACGGAGGTGCTTCCGGGCACGTCCATCCCTCGCGGCCTCGCGACGAGCGCCGTCGTCCGCTGCAACGATCTCCTCGACACCCTCCTGCGTCAGGTCGTCGTGGAAGGCGGCCCAGGCACCCGCCGCAGCGGCTTCGGGCTCTACGAGCTGATGCACGTCGTCGAGGACTCCTTCTCGTTTGCCCACGCGGAGCGGACGCCCGAGGGGATCGACTTCCTCCGCGTGTGGAAGCCGCTCGAGCGGATCGTCGGGCTCCCACCCGGGCGCCAGATCCCCGACGGCGTCTTCCACCAGGGGTCCGACCACCGGGACAAGACGTACGTCGTCGAGGGAGGCGAGGCGGCGTGCGAGAAGCGCACCGGGCACCCGTACGACGTTCCGTTCGAGTGCCTCTCCGGAGAAGGAGACCGCGCGAGGCAAGCGGTCGTCGAGCTCCTCGTCGTGGTGCGGGATCTGCGCCTGGCGAAGCTCGCCGATCCGCCCGGGACGGACACCCGGCCGGAGGCCTCTCCGGAGTGGCAGCAGTACCGGGCACGGTGGTTCAGCCCCGTCCATCCCTGCGAGGGGGCGGAGTGCGCCGTCCGCGAGCCCGCCGATCCGGTCCCCGGCAAGTACGCCTTCCTCGGGCTCGACATGCGCCTTGAGGGGCCGGGGACGTTCGAGGCCGTCGCGCGCGGCTCGGTCCTGCGCTTCGCCGAGGGGCTGAACCCCTTCGTGTATTCGGTGAGCGCGAGTCTCGGGTACCAGTACCGGAAGGATGGCGAGAGCGCCGGCGTCGCGGGGCTGGCCGTCGGACTCGTGTTGCCGGTGGGCCTCAGGGGCGCGCTCAGCCTCACGCCCGCGGAGATGCGCGTTCTCTTCGGAGGGGCCGGCGGCAGCTTCGAGCTGCTGACCCGGTTCCTCCGGTTCGACTACCAGCTGGGCAACCGGCTCGTGCTCTCGATCGAGGCGCCGCTCGCCGTGAACTGGGTCGAGCCCAGCGCCCGCTGGTCGGTCGGGGTCGGGATCAGCGAGGGGCTCTTCTCCCCGCGCGTCGTCGGGGGCGGGACCCTTCTCCACCACGAGGACACGACGGAGCGGCAGGATGCGGACTGGGTGCCACCGCCGGCACCCTACGGCCGACTCCAGGGCCGGAGAACCACGGTCGGCGTGCTCGCGGGAATCTCGGTGACGACCCGTCCCGCCGACGCCGTCGAGGGACGGGTCTACGGCCTGGGCTTGCTCGGCGCCGAGCTGACCTGGGATCGCGACCGCTGGGAAAGGCGCCATGCCTTCACCCCGGTCGTCCTGCTCTCGGCCGGCATCCGGAACACGGGGGGCAACTCGACCTACCTCACCGGGACGCTGGGCCTGGGCGTCCGCTGGTACTTCCTCGGGCCCCTCGGCCTCTCGGTCACGCCCATCCGCATCGAGGCTGGCCCGAAGATCCGCGGAACGAGCGAGACCGACACCTCCGCGGGCGTCCACGGGCCTGCGGGGAACGAGCACTACCTCCTCGTCGGCTCGCGGGCGGGCATCGCGCTCCGCCTCGGCATCCTCGACCTGCTGGTCGACAGCCCGACGCTTGCCTGGACCTCGGACCCGTTCGGGGCGCACGAGATCCTCAGCTTCACCCTCGGCATTCGTCTCTGACCGCCGAGGGCGGCGCAGTGGGTGCGCCTGGAGGAGGGGGCGGCGATCGTTGGCGTCATCGACACCCCGCCCACGCAGGCCTACTCTGATTCCGGTGAGTTCACTGGACTGAGCTCGCCGGGAGGGACCGCCATGAACGCAGGCACGTTGACCCTGCTGGTGGGTCTGGCCCTGGCGGCAGGACCTCCGGCCCGGGGAAGCGACGACGTCCAGAAGAAGGCGCAGGCGCGGTTCAAGCCCATCCCGCCGAGGGCCCCGGAGTCGAAGCAGAACCCGTCCAGCCCGTCGAAGGTCGAGCTGGGCCGGATGCTCTACTTCGATCCTCGACTCTCGGCGTCGCAGCTCATCAGCTGCAACACCTGCCACAATCTCAGCCTCGGCGGTGCCGATCTCCAGGAGACCTCCACCGGTCATGGCTGGCAGAAGGGACCGCGCAATGCGCCCACGGTGCTCAATGCCGTCTTTAACGTCGCCCAGTTCTGGGACGGCCGCGCCGAGGACCTGAGGGCCCAGGCCAAGGGGCCAGTGCAAGCCTCGGTGGAGATGGCCAACAGCCCACAGCGCGTGGTGGAGACGCTGAAGAGCATCGCGGGGTACGCGCGGCTCTTCCAGAAGGCCTTCGCTGGAGAAGAGGACCCGATCACCTTCGACAACGTCGTGCGCGCCATCGAGGTCTTCGAGGCGACCCTGCTCACCCCCGATGCGCCCTTCGACCGATACTTGAAGGGAGACCGCAAGGCCATCGGGCCGGTGGAGGAGGCGGGGCTTGCCCTCTTCATCGAGAAGGGCTGCGTCAAGTGCCACGACGGCGTCAACGTCGGCGGCAGTGACTACGATTCCTTCGGGGTGGTGGAGGCGCCATCGGACGAGGTGCGGCCGCCCGGAGACACCGGCCGGTTCAGGGTGACGAACACCGCCGCCGACCGGTATGTCTTTCGCGCCGCCCCGCTTCGCAACGTCGCCATCACGCAGCCCTACTTCCACTCGGGCAAGGTCTGGAAGCTGGAGGACGCAGTGAGGGTCATGGGCTCGGCCCAGCTCGGGGTGGGCCTCACCGAAGCCGAGATCGCCCAGATCACCGCGTTCCTCCGGACGCTCACCGGCCGGCAGCCGAAGGTCGAGAACCCGCTCCTGCCGCCAAGCTCCGACACGACGCCGCGGCCCCAGCTCCGGGTGACGCCGACCGGTTGATTGGCCGCCGCGCGGGGTCCACCGGCGATTGTAATGCCCCCGCCGTATGCCCAGACCTGCGACTCCGAAAACCCTTGGGCGCAGCAGGGTTTGAACCTGCGACCCCTGCCGTGTGAAGGCAGTGCTCTACCGCTGAGCTATACGCCCGGACTGCAAGGGCGGCATACGTGCCAGACCGCGCCCTCGCCTGTCAATCACCGCGGGGACGGGTTCAGCAGCCGGTCCACCCGGTCCTCGAGCTCGCGGGTCCGCCGCTTGAGCGACGAGAGCTGCTTCCCCATCTTCCCGAAGTCGCTCTTCGCCGCCAGCTGGAACGCGTGCATCAGCTCCTCCTGGCCCCGGTCCAGCGCCCTCTTCCCGCGCTGCACGCTGCCGATGGCCTGGGCCACCCACTGGGCCCGCTGCTCGTCCGCCATCAGCCGCTCGAACGCCTTCTGGGACAACCCCAGCGCCTGCGCGCGCAAGCTCCGCCGTCCAGCCATTGCGCTCCTCACTCGTCGATGAACCGGGTCTCCAGCCGACGGAGCACCCGGGTCGCGATGTCCTTGTAGCGCATCCGCTCGAGGATGGGCTGCACGTCGCCCTCGATCCGGAGCTGCCGCTGGAGGATCGCCTGCACCGGGTCCACCCTGCCGAGCAGGAGCCCCTTCCACACCGAGTACGGCGCGCGGACCCGGTACGCCGGCTCGAGCTCGTCCAGGTCGTCCGGGTCGACCAGCACGCGCAGCTCGGCGATCCGCCCCGCCTCGGGCCGCACCCAGGCCACGAAGTGCTTCTCGAGCCTCCCGGCCTCGGCCTCGATGACCAGGCCGAAGTCGCCCGCCCAGCCGCGGGCGGCCTCCACGCTCTCCGGGTCGGCGTTCACCATCGCCATGGCCGCCTCGGCCCAGCCGCGGGAGGGGAAGACCGGCATCGCCCGGGTCTACCTCAGTCCCCCGCACCAGGGGGACGCCTTCGGAAGCGCGCAGGGGCGCGCCGGCGACCGGGCTCAGTCCCCCGCACCAGAGGGACGCCTAGTCGCGGCCGAGGATGCGCCGGATGCTCCGGAACAGACCGCTGTCGGTCTGCGCCGTGGGGCCCACCGGCCGCGCCCGCGCCGCCTTCTCCTCGGCCAGGAGCCGCTTCAGCGTGTCCGGCGTGTCCCGCGTCGCCAGGGCCACGTGGCGGGGGCCGCTGCTCAGCTCGACCACCACCTCCAGCAGGCACTCCTCGTTGAGCCGGAAGTCGATCCGCCGCCCCGCCGCCGAGGCCGGCACCTTCACCGTGCCCAGGTACTCGTTGTCCACGATGAACTCCGAGTCACCCTGGAAGATGTCCAGCTCGATGACCGGGCTGTCCTCCCTGGGCCCCGGGAGCCGGAAGCTGGTGGTCAGGGGGATGACCGAGTTCTTGTCGATGATCTTCCGGAACCGCCCGTTGGGCATCGCGAACCCGATGGGCATCGACAGCGCGTCGAGCAAGGTCACCGCGTCGATGTTCCCCAGCGACTCGGCGAGCAGCGCCGCCCCCAGCGCCACCGACTCGTCCGGGTGCACGCCCTTGCGCGGCGGCTTCCCGAAGTGCCGGGCGATCTCCTGCTGGACCAGCGGCATGCGCGACTGGCCACCCACCAGGATGATCTCGTCGATGCTCGGCTTGTCGATGCCCTTGTCCGCCAGCACCCGGTCGCAGAGGTCGAAGGTTCGGTCCACCAGGTCGCGGGTCAGGGTGTTCAGCTGCTCGCGCGACAGCGGGATGCGGAGGTCCAGCGGCTTGCCCTTCCGCTCCTCGATGTAGGGCAGCTCGATCACCACGTTGGGAATGAGCGTGAGGTCGATCTTCGCCGCCTCGGCAGCGTTCTTGATCCGCTGCATGGCGATCGGGTTCTGGCTCAGGTCCACCCGGGTCTGCTGCTGGAAGGTCTCCAGCACGTAGTCGATGATCCGGTTGTCGAAGTCCACGCCGCCGAGGAAGGTGTCGCCGCCGGTGGCCAGCACCTCGAACACGTTGCCGGTGATCTGCAGCACCGACACGTCGAACGTGCCGCCGCCCAGGTCGTAGACCAGGACGGTCTGGTCCAGGCCGCGGTTGAAGCCGTAGGCCAGCGCCGCCGCGGTGGGCTCGTTGACGATGCGCTTCACCTCGAAGCCCGCCAGCCGCCCGGCCTCCTTCACCGCCGCTCGCTGCAGATCGTTGTAGTACGCGGGCACCGAGATGACCGCCTCGGGGCACGGCACGCCCAGGAACTGCTCCGAGATGCGCTTGGCGTGGCCGAGGATGAATGCGCCGACCTCCTCGAGCGAGTAGTTCGTCCCGCCGAGGTTCACCGCCACGTCGCCCTTCTTGCCCTCGCGGATGTCGTAGGTGAAGTACTCCTTGAGCTCCTGCACCACCCGGCTGGCGTACTGCCGGCCGATCAGCCGCTTGGTCCCGTAGATGGTGTTCTTCGGGTTCACCACCATCTGGTCCTTGGCCATCTTGCCGACCAGGAGATCTCCCTTCTCGCTCAGCGCCACCACCGACGGCAGCACGAGGTTGCCCCGGTCCGTGGGCACCACCTTGGGGATGCGATTGCGCACCGAGGCCACCAGGGTGTTGGTGGTCCCGAGGTCGATCCCGACGATGCGCGGCTTCTCGGACATGGGCTGACCCACTCGACTTTACTGGGGAGAACGCCACCCTCCAACAGCCGCCCCCGGGGGCTTTCTTGACGGGCCTCTGGCCCCCGTCACGATGGGCAGCTACCCGTGTCCCGTCCCCTCGCCGCCTGCGCCCTGCTCGTGTGCGCCGCATGCGCCACCACCCGCCCAGGTGCTCCTCCGACCCCCGTCGCCGGGGAGCCCTCGGTCCAGGTTGACCCGGCGGCCAGCGTCGAGACGCGTTGGCGGGTGGTGGCCACCGCCCGCCGCCTCCTGGGCCAGACCTCGGTGCAGTGGCCCGGGCAACGCTTCCCGGACGATTGCAGCGGGCTGGTGCTGGGGGTGTACGCCAGCGTCGGAGTGCCGCTCACCGGCTCCGCCCGCCCCGGCGACAGCGGCGTCACCGCCGTGTGGCGGTGGACCTCGGCGCGGGGACGACTCTTCCGCACCGGGCACCCGGACCCGGGAGATCTCGTGTTCTTCCACGACACCTACGACCGCGACCACGACGGCAAGGTCGACGACGGCCTCACCCACATCGCGCTCGTGGAGAGCGTGGACGCCGACGGGACGATCTCCATCATCCACCGGGTCAGCCGCGGGGTGATGCGTTACCGCATGAACCTCGAGCGCCCGGCGCTGCGGACCGACCCGGGCTCCGGCCGGGTGCTCAACGACTGGCTCCGCGGCTCGTCGGGCAGGGGTCGGCCGGTGCTCACCGGGCAGCTCTTCGCGGCCTTCGGCGCCGTGCTCCCGCCCGCTCCCGAAGGGGTCCGCTCGCCGCTCCCGGTGCTCTCGCCGCAGCCCCGCGGCGGCGACATCTAGAGGGCCTCGGCCGGGACGATCACTTCGGGCGCTCCTGATCGATCAGCGCCTGCGCCAGGACGTGCCTCGGGTTCAGCGCCACCACGGCGTCGAGCTTGGAGAGGGCGGCGTCCTTCTGGCGGAGGGTGAGGAGCAGCCGGCCGGCGAGGACGTACGGCCGGATGAAGGTCGAGTCGTGGGACACCAGCTCGTTCATCGACTTCACCGCCTGCTCCATGCTGTCGGGGGGCGGGCTCTTGATGCTCAGCACGTACTCGGCATAGGCGACCTCGGCCCAGCCGTCACGGCCGCCGAGCTGCCGGTACCGCTCCCCATCGGAGATGGCGCGGTCCGCCCGGCCCGCGACCCCGGCGAAGACTGCATCCGCGCGCACGCGGGCCCGCTCGTCGTCCTCGTTCCCCGGCGGCAGCCGGTTCAGCGCGTCGCGGGTGGCGTTCAGCTTGGACTCCAGCCCGTTCACCGCGTCCACCATCGGGTCGGTCTGCTTCTTCAGCTGGTCGAGGCGCACCCTGGCCGCGTCCGCCTGGGCCTTCCAGTCGGCCGGCGTGCGCTCGGCCTCGAGCCGGGCGAGCTGCGTCCTCAGGGTCTCGGCGTCGTTGAGGCCACGGCGGAGCAGCGCCCGCTGGTCGTCGAGCTCCAGCGTCTGGGCGAGCGCCTGGGTGGCGCGCGCGCCCACCCACTGGGGGTACCGGGCCACCAGTGCGTCGAGCACCTTGAGCGCGCTCGCCCGCGACTGCGGGTCGTCCCGCCGGAGCAGCGCGAAGGCGGCGTCCCGATCGGCCTTGATGGACACGGGCACGGCGGGCCGGCCACTGAACCAGCTCCAGCCGGCGTACCCCAGGCCCCCGAGAAGCAGGACGGCCACGATGCTCCAGATCCCCCGCTGGTTCCTGCGCCGGAGCTGCTGCGCGAGCGCGCGCTCCGCCGGATCCGGCCGCGTGGGACGGCTCGTCCCCATGCCGGGCACCGGAAGCGGCTCGGCCCCGGCCCCCGGCAGGTCCAGCGACGGAGCGCCGCCGGCCAGGAGCTCGTCCTCGGGCATCGGCGGCAGGTCGAGACCCGATGAGGGTCCGGGCTCGGCCGCCGCGCCCCCGAACACCGCCGCCCGCATCGGCGAAGACGGCGGCGCGGGTGGAGGCCCGGCGCCCGGCGCGGCGGCGCCGCCGAACACCTGGGTCCGCGCCGTCGGGGGAGGCTCGGACGGGGCTCCGCCCCGGGCCGCGCCGCCGCCGAAGACCTGGGTCCGCGCGGAGGGCTCGGGCGCCGGCCGGCCGGCGCTCGCCGTCGGGGAGGGCTGGAGCGGTCCCCCGAACACCTGGGTCCGGTTGGCGGGCGCGGGAGCCAATCCGGCGCCGGGCAGGGGAGCGGCCGCGCTCGCGCCGAAGACCTGGGTCCGCGCTGCCTCGGCGGTGCCGGAGCCGAAGACCTGGGTGCGGTTGGCGCCAGGAGCCGAGGGTGGCGGCGGGGCGGCCGCGGGCCCGGCGCCGAAGACCTGGGTGGAGGCCGACGGCGGCGGGCTCTGGCCGTACGCCTCCGTCCGGATGGGTCCCGCGGTGCGGGCCGCGCTCCCGAAGGGCAAGGTCCCCGAGGGTGGCCCGGCCTGCTGTCCCTGGCCCGGAGGCGCCTCGCCCCCGCGCTGCGCGGTGAACACCAGCCCGCAGCGGGTGCACTGGACCGGCGCTCCCCCCGTGGGGACCAGCCGATCATCCAGCGCGTAGCGGGTGTGGCAGTTGGGACAGGCGATCTGCACGGAGCGCGGGCGGAAGCGTTAGCAGGAAAGGTTTCAGGGATCGAGTTCGGTCGCCTGCTGCAGTGTCCGGAGCCGGGCGGGGCCCACCCCCTTGACCGCGTCCACCGCGTCCCAGCTGCGGAAGGGCCGCGCCTGCACCAGCGCCCGGGCCGCCACCGGGCCCACCCCCGGGAGCCGCGCCAGGTCGGTCTCGTCCGCCCGGTTCAGCGGGAGCCGGAGGCCCAGCGCGACCCGGGCCGACGGAGGGGGCGGGCGTCCCAGGTCGCACCGGGCATGGGCGAGCGGCCCCTCGCCGGACCACCGGATTCGCTCTGGTGGACAGCCCAGCGCCGCGGCCCCGTCGGGCCACCGCTCCTGGGTCCACCATCCGAGACCGAGCGCGCCGAGCACGGTGACCGCGAGCGCCGCCGTGCGCCCTCCCCTCATCGCGCCGGAGCCGCCTCCGGCCGGTCCAGCCCGAACGCCGTGTGCAGCGCCCGCACCGCGAGCTCGGTGTACTTGGCGTGAATCACGCAGGAGACCTTGATCTCCGAGGTGGAGATCATCTGGATGTTGATGCCCTCCTTGCCGAGCACCTCGAACATCCGCGCCGCGACGCCGGAGTGGTTCCGCATCCCGACGCCCACGATGGAGATCTTCGCGATCTGATCGTCGCTCTCCACCGCCCGCAGCCCCAGCTCGGGCACCAGCCGCTCCATCGCCTCGCGCGCCGAGGCGAAGTCCGCCCGGCCCACGGTGAAGCTCAGGTCGGCGCGGCCGTCCTGCTGGGCGGTCTGGATGATGAGGTCCACCACGATGGCCCGCTCGTCCAGCGCCCCGAAGATGCGGGCCGCCACCCCGGGCCGGTCCGGCACCCCGCGCAGCACCAGCTTGGCCTCGTTCCGGTCGTAGGTGATGCCGCTGACCAGCACGTCCTCCATCGCCGCGTCCTCCTCGCACACCAGCGTTCCCGGGTCGTCGGTGAAGGACGACCTCACCCACAGCGGGACCCGGTACTTCATCGCGAACTCCACCGAGCGGATCTGCAGCACCTTCGCCCCGAGCGACGCCTCCTCCAGCATCTCCTCGTAGCTGATGCGGTCCAGCTTCCGCGCCGCGGGGCACACGCTGGGGTCGGCGGTGTAGACCCCGTCGACGTCGGTGTAGATCTCGCAGCGCTCGGCGTGGAGCGCCGCGGCCAGCGCCACCGCGGTGGTGTCCGAGCCGCCCCGGCCGAGCGTGGTGACGTTCCCCGCCTGGTCGATGCCCTGGAACCCGGCGACCACCGCCACGTCGCCGCGGGCGAGCGCCGCGCGCAGCGGCTCCTCGTCGATGTGCTTGATGCGGGCCTTGCTGAACGTGCTGTCGGTCACGATGCGGCACTGGTGCGCGAGGAAGCTGCTCGCCTGCCCGCCCGCGGCCTGGATGGCCAGCGAGAGGAGACCGATGGTCACCTGCTCCCCGGTGGCCACCACCACGTCCTGCTCACGCTCGCTCGGCCGCTCGTTCAACGCCTGCACCAGCTTGAGCAGCCGGTTGGTCTCGCCCGACATCGCCGAGACCACCACCACCAGATCGTGCCCCGCCGCCCGCGCCTGGAGACACCGCCGTGCCACGGCCCGGATGCGATCCGGATCCGCCACCGACGTTCCCCCGTACTTCTGGACCCACAGTGCCACCCGCGCTCCTTGCGATGTCCCGCCTGCAGCAGGCGCGCCCGCGCCTGATCGCTGGCGCGCGACTTGCGCGCTTCCGCAGGCGTGCCCCTGGTGCGAGCACCTTAGACGGAGAGCCGTGGCTCGGGGTACCTTCCGCCGCCCATGACGGACCGGCGATTGCTCCTGGATGGCGACACGCTGAGCCTGGAGGAGATCCGCGACGTGGCCCGCGGTGACTGCCACGTTGCGCTCGCGCCCGAGGCCCTGGCTCGGGTGGAGCGGGCCCGGGCCCTGGTGGACCGGGTCGCCGCAGGCGAGGCCCCCGCCTACGGCATCAACACCGGCTTCGGCACCCTGGCCGAGGTGCGCATCGACCGGAAGGATCTCCGCACCCTCCAGCGAAACCTCCTCCTGTCCCACGCGGCGGGGGTGGGGACGCCGCTGCCCATCCCCGAGGCGCGGGCGCTGCTCCTCCTCCGCTGCAACGTGCTCGCCAAGGGGCACTCCGGCATCCGGTCCCGCACGCTCCAGCTTGCGCTCGACATGCTGAACCGCGGCGTCATCCCGGTCGTCCCCGAGCGCGGCAGCGTGGGAGCCTCCGGAGATCTCGCGCCGCTCGCCCACCTGGCGCTGGTGCTCATCGGCGAGGGCGAGGCGTTCCTCGGCGGCGAGCGTCTCCCCGGACGCGCCGCGCTCGCCCGCGCCGGGCTGGAGCCGGTGGTGCTGGAGGCCAAGGAGGGCCTCGCCCTGGTGAACGGGACCCAGGCGATGTGCGCCGTCGGCGCCCTGGCGCTGCTCCGGAGCGAGGCGCTGGCCGAGACCGCGGACCTCGCCGGGGCCATGACCCTCGAGGGCCTGCTGGGGAGCCACCGCCCGTTCCTTGCGCCCATCCACGCCGTGCGGCCCCACCCGGGCCAGGTGGCGGTCGCCGACCATCTCCGGACGCTGCTCCGGGACTCGGAGATCGTCGAGAGCCACGCGGACTGCTCCAAGGTCCAGGACCCCTACTCGCTGCGCTGTATGCCCCAGGTGCACGGGGCCGTCCGCGACGGGCTCCAGCACGCCCGGAGGGTCCTCTCCATCGAGGTGAACTCGGCCACCGACAACCCGCTGGTCTTCCCCGGCGAGGACCTCATCGTCTCCGGGGGCAACTTCCACGGCCAGCCGGTCTCGCTGGCCCTGGACGTGCTGGCCATCGCCTGCACCCAGCTCGCCGCCATCAGCGAGCGGCGGGTGGAGCAGCTGGTCAACCCGGCGCTGAGCGGGCTCCCGCCCTTCCTGGCGAAGAACTCGGGTCTCAACTCCGGGTTCATGATCGCCCAGGTCACCTCGGCTGCGCTGGTCGCCGAGTCGCGCGTGCTGAGCCACCCGGCCTCGGTCGACTCCATCCCCTCCTCGGCCGGACGCGAGGACCACGTGAGCATGGGGATGACCGCCGCCCTCAAGGCCCGCCAGGTGGTGGACTTCACCCGGAGCTGCCTCGCGGTGGAGGTGCTGGTCGCCGCGCAGGCGCTGGACTTCCGCAAGCCGCTGCGCGCCGGACGGGGCGTGGCCGCGGCCCACGCCAGGGTCCGCGAGGTCGTCCCGTCCATGGAGGAGGACCGGGAGATCCACCGCGACATCGAGGCGGTCTCGGCGCTCATCGACTCGGGGGCGCTCCTGGCCGCGGCCCACGCCGCATGACCGCTCCTCCCGAGCGCGAGGCGCCGCCCGCGCGACCGACCGGCCCCCCCGAGAGCGAGGCGCCGGAGGTGCGCGCCCGCATCGCCGCGCTGGAGCGCGAGGCCAGGGCACTGGAACCGGACCCGCGGAGCGCCCGGCTGTACCACGAGCTGGGCCTGCTCTGGGAACGCCCGCTCGGGAACCTCCGCGCCGCCGCCGCCGCCTTCCAGGCCGCGTACCGCCTCGCGCCCCGGTTCGTGGAGAACCTCCGCTCGGCGCGGCGCATCTTCTCCGACGTCGGCAACTGGCCGATGGTGCTCCAGCTGCTCGACGCAGAGCTGGCGGCCACCGAGGGCGCCCGGCCCCGCGCTGCGCTGCTCTTCGAGAAGGCGGAGGTGCTGGCCGACCGGCTCGATCGCTGGGGCGAGGCCACCGAGGTGCTCGCCGCGGCGCTGGAGCTCGAGCCCGCGGACCTCGGGCTCCTGGTCCAGGCCGAGGGGATGCTCGCCGCGCACGGCGACGTGGCCGGGCTGCTCCGGGTGCAGATCCTCCTCGCCCGGGCGCTCGCCGACCCGCAGCTCGCGGCCCACGCGCTCCAGACCGCCGCCGCGCTCCACGAGCGGCTCGGGCAGCACCCGGAGGCGCTGGTCCGCTGGCACGAGGCCTTCGCCCTGGACCGGAGGGACCCCGTCACCCTTGGCGCGCTCCGCCGGGCCGCCCAGACGGCCGGTGACGACGAGGCGCTGATCGCCGTGCTGGCCGCCGAGGCGGAGCTGGGCGGCCCGACCTCGGTCCCGGCCTACACCGCGCTCGCCCGCGCCTACGTGCGCCAGGAGCGGCCGGAGGACGCCGTCGCCGCGCTCAACGCCGCCCGCCACCAGAACCCGGCCGACTCCGCGGTGCTCACCGCGCTCGCCGCCCTGCACGAGTCGCTCGAGCGACCCGAGGAGCTCGCCGACGTGCTGGCCTCGCTCGCCGAGTCGGTCCGCGACGAGCGCGAGTGGCTCACCGTGCAGCTGCGGCTCACCTCGCTGCTCGAGGACACCCTCCATCGCGACTCGCAGGCGGTGGAGCGCTACGAGGCCGTGCTGGCCCGGGTTCCGGGACATCCGGCCGCGCTCGCCGGGCTCGGGCGGCTGCACGCCAAGACCCAGGACTGGCCGGCCCTGGTCGCGGTGTACGACGCCGAGCTGGCCGGGGTGGGAGACCCGCGGACCCGGGCCGAGCTCCACTTCC
The DNA here is from genome assembly GCA_963776345.1 of uncultured delta proteobacterium. GTDB lineage: Bacteria > Myxococcota > Myxococcia > Myxococcales > Myxococcaceae > RPRB01. Next base: position 478,861 of record CAVZMH010000016.1, read on the forward strand.
GCTCCGCGGAGATCCTCGACGGCCGTCTGCACCGGACGGACGAGGCGCTGGCCCGCTTCCGCGAGGCGCTCCAGCTCGTCCCCGGCTATCTCCCCGCGCGGCAGGGCCTGGAGCGGGTGCTGCGGCGCGAGCAGCGCTGGACCGAGCTCATCGCCCTCCACGAGGAGGAGCTGCTCTCCATCACCTCCCCGGCGGAGGGAGTGGCCGCGCTGGGCCGCATCGCGCAGGAGGCCGAGGAGCACCTCGGGAACCTCGACCTCGCGTCGGACGCGCTCCGGCGGGCGCTGGACCTCGCCTCGGACCACCTCCCGTCGCTGGTCCACCTGGCCCGGCTCGCCGAGCGGCGCGAGGCCTGGGACGAGCTGGTGCCCCTGCTCGAGCGCCAGGCCGAGCTGTCCTCGGAGCCGGCCCACGCCATCGCCCTGCGGCACCGGGCCGCGCAGGTCCTCGAGGAGCGCCTCGACGACGTGGGCGCCGCCATCGCCGCGCTCGAGCGGCTCCTCTCCGCCGACCCCACCTACCTCCCCGCGCTCCAGACCCTCGGCCGGCTCTACGCGCGCGACGGCCGGTGGAAGGAGCTCGGCCAGATGTACCGCCGCGAGGCCACACTGGCAGGGGCCTCGCGGGCAGCGCAGCTCTGGGCCCGCATCGCCGACCTCGAGGAGTCCCGCCTCCTCGACCTCGACGCCGCCCGCGCCGCCTGGGACGAGGTGCTGCGGCGCGACCCCGATCACGGCGCCGCGCTCCGGGCCCTCTCGCGCATCCAGCGCGGCCAGGGAGACTGGGCCGGGCTGGTGAGCACCCTCGAGCGGATGGCCCAGGCGCGGACCGACCCGCGCGCCCGGGCCGACGCGCTGTTCGAGGTCGCCACCCTGCAGCTCGACGCCCTCGCCGACCGCGAGGCGGCCGCGGCGACGCTGGACGCGGTGCTGAGGCTCGCCCCGGACCACATCCCCGCGCTCCGCGAGCTCGAGGCGCTCGTCGGCCGCGAGCGCGGACCGGGGGCGCTCCAGCCGCTCGAGCGGGCCACGGTGGCCGGGAGCCCCGGGGAGCGGCTCGCGGCGCGGCTCCGGCTGGCCCACGCGCTCCTCGCCGCCGGTCAGCTCGACCGCTCCGCCGCCGTGGCCGAGTCGGCGCTCGAGCTCCAGCCGGACGACGTGGGAGCGCTCCTGCTCCTCGAGCACACCCGGGCCGCCGACCGGGCCCGGCGCGCCGAGGTGCGGCAGCGGCTCGCCGCGCGCGTGCGAGACCCGGGCCTGGCCGCCGCGCTGAAGCTCTCCGCCGAGCTGGAGCAGGGGCGACCGCGCCTCGACGAGCGGCTGGAGCACCTCCGCCGCGCGTTCGGCGTCGACCCGGAGGACCCGCGCACCGCCTTCCAGCTCGAGCGGGCGCTGCGCCAGGCGGGCGACGCCCAGGGCCTCCGCGAGTTCTACGAGCGCCGGCTCGCGGTGACCCAAGGCACCGCGGGCCGACTGGAGCTCCACCTGCGTCTCGCCCAGCTCGGCGAGGGTGCGCCGGAGACGCTGCCGCTGGCGCTCGGCGCGTACCAGGCCGCGCTGGCCCTCGAGCCCGCCGAGCTGGTCGCGCTCCAGGGAATCCGGCGCGTCCGCCTGCGGATGGGCGACACCGAGGCCGCGGCGCTCGCCTGGGAGACCGAAGCGGCCGCCACCCGGAGCCGCGAGGGCGCCATCGAGGCCTGGCTCGAGGCGGGACGCCTGTGGATGGACGCTCTGCAGAAGCCGGAGCGCGCCATCGATGCCTTCGAGCGGGTGCTGGACCTGGACCCGCTGGAGGTCGAGGCCGCCGAGGCCGTGGAGTCGCTCCTGGCGCGTAAGGGCGGCGCCGCCGAGCTGGCCTCGCTCAACGAGCGCCGCGGGCAGACCCGCCTCGCCTCCGGGGACCGCCCCGGCGCGGCCGAGGAGTTCTTCAAGGCCGCCCAGATCTGGCTGGACGGAGTGGGAGACCACGGCCGGGCGCTCGCCGCCCTGGGGCACGCGCTCGACGCCGAGCCCGAGCACGCCGACGCCCTGGAGCTGCGCGCGGTGTTGGCCGCCGAGCAGGGACGCTGGGCCGAAGCCGCCGAGGCGCTCGAGGGGCGGCTGGGGATCGGCGGCGACGCCGAGACGCTGGCCGCGCTCCAGCTCCGGCTCGGCATCCTCTACCAGGAGCACCTGGACCAGCCGGCCCGGGCGGTGGCCGCGTTCGCCGCCGCGCTGGCCTCGGTGCGCTCGGCGGAGCCGCTCGACCGGCTCGCCACCCTGCACCGCGCGTCGCGCAACTGGACCGGCGTGGTGGACTGCCTCCAGCAGCTCCGGGCGATGGAGACACGGCCCGTCGACCGGGCCCGCACCTCGCTCCGGCTGGCCGAGGCGCTCGACGAGGGCTTCGACGACGCCGAGCGCGCGCTGGCCGAGGCCCGGGAGGCGCTCCCCTTGGTCCTCGAGGAGCCCGAGGCGATCGATCGCCTGGTCCCGCTGTTCGAGCGCAGGGGACGGATGTCGCTGCTGCTCCAGCTGCTCGACGAGCGCGCCCAGCCCCCCTGCCCTCCCGCCGCCTCGGCGCGCATCCGGGTCCGGCTCGCGGAGCTTTACCTCCGGTCCTTCGGGGACCTCTCCCGGGCCGTTGCCACCTGCCGCACCGCCGTGGAGCTCGACCCGGGCAGCGTCGAGGCCCGCGCCGCGCTGGCGGACATGCTGAGCAAGGACCCGGGCTCGGCCGACCTCGCCGTCGGCGCCCACCAGGCGGTGCTCGCGCTGGACCCCGTCCGGCTCCTCAGCCTGGAGACGCTCTACGAGGTCTGGGACTCGCAGCGGCTGCTCGACCGCACCTTCTGCTGTGCCGCCGCGATCGCCTTCGTCGAGGCGGGTCCGCCGCGGGCCGTCCACCTGCACCTGGACTGGAGAGGGCGGCTGCCCACCGAGCCGCACGCCCGGGTGGACGAGGTCTCCCTCGGGCTCCTCCTCCACCCCGACGCGCGGAATCCGCTGACCGGCGTGCTCCGGGCGGTGGGCGATCAGCTGTCGAAGCTGTATCCGCCCGACTTCGAGATGCTCGGGGTGGATCCGAGGATGGACCGGCTGAGGCCCGACCATCCGGTCTCGCGGGCGATCCGCCTCGTGGCCGAGAGCTTCGGGGTGGACCACTTCGACGTGTACCAGGCGCGCCGGGGGCTGATGATCGCGGAGACCGGCGAGCCGCCGAGCATCTGCGTCGGGCAGGACGTCGTCCGGCGCTTCAACTCCCGCGAGCAGAAGTTCCTCATTGGCCGCGCGGTGTTCGCGCTGCTGGAGCGGACCGCGCTCGCCGGGAAGCTCCCGGAGCCGGAGCTGGCGAACCTGCTCGGCGACTGCATCCGGGTGGTGGTCCCCGAGTTCGATGCGCTCGGACACAGGGACGAGGGGCGGATCCGCACCTTGCGCAAGCTCCTGTCGAGGAAGGTGCTGCGCGCGCTCGAGGAGCCGGCCCGGGAGATCGCCCGGGGACCGGTGCCGGATCTCGGCAAGACCCTGCAGGGGCTGTTCGCCTCCGGGAACCGGGCCGGGCTGCTGATCTGCGGCGATCCCGCCGTCGCCCTCACCATGGTGCTGCGGGAGGATCCGGCGTTCACCCCGGCGCGGGCCCCGGAGTCGCAAGAGAGCATCGTCCGCGCGGTGCGGGAGCGAGCGGACCTCCGGGCCTTGCTGACGTTCTCGGTGTCGGAGGAGCTGTTCACGCTGCGGGAGCGGGTCGGGCCGACCTTGCCCGAGCGGGCGGTCTGAAGCGGGCCGGCCGGGTGATGAGGTACTCGCGCATGTCGTTCGAGCCCGCGCGGCTCGGTGGAAGACTCCCGGAACCGGACGCTATTCGATCCGGAGCACCGTGCCCTCGGGCAGCTCGCTCCGGAGCCGCGCCACCACCGCCTCCACCCGCTCGGGCTCGGCGCCCTCCACTGTCACCCGCACACGGTGGTCGGCGCCGGAGGTCACCGCCGGGTAGCTGCCGATGCCCACGTCCGGCATCCCCAGCGCCACCCGGTCGAGCGTGGCCGCGATCTCCGCCTCCCCCTGCGACAGGTACAGCGACCGGACGTGCACCGCGGCCTTCGGCAGCGACGAGAGCACCGTCTCCAGCTGCATCTTGAACAGCGACGGCACGCCGGGGAGCAGGAACATCCCGTCGCAGGAGAGGACCGGGTACACCGATCCCTCGGGGAGCAGCAGCTCCGTTCCCTCCGGCGCCTCGGCCAGGCGGAGCGCCTCGGCCGGCAGGGAGCCGGAGTGACCGCGGGAGAGCAGCTCGACGATCCTCGGCAGCCGCACCACCTCGCGGCCCAGCGCCAGCGCCACTGCACGCACGGTCACGTCGTCGTGCGTCGGGCCGATGCCCCCGCTGGTGATCACCCACCGCGCCACCGCACGGGCGTTCACCACCGCATCGACGATCGACTCGATCTCGTCCGGCACCACGTGGATCGCCCGGAGCGGGATGCCGTGCTCCCGGAGCCGCCTCACGAGGTGCGGCCCGTTCGCGTCCTCCACCTTCGCCGAGAGGACCTCGTTGCCGATGACGATCGCCGCTGCGCCGGTGCGTCCCATCCGGCGGAGGACTCTACTTCCGTCGGCGCCGGGACAGCAGGCCCCGGGTCCGGGTGATGATCTCCCGGGCGACCTCGTCCGGCGTCCTCCGGCCATCCACCCGCACCACGCGCTGCGCCCGGGCGTGCTTCTCGACCACCCGCCCGTACGCCCGGGCCACCGCCCGCTGGACGTCGTCCGCGTCGAACAGCTCCTTCGCCCCACCCCGCCCGTGGCGCCGCTTCGCCGCCGTCCGGGGATCCACCTCCAGGTAGAACGTGAGGTCCGCCGGCCGCGCCGCCGCGTTCACCGCCTCCACCCAGGCCAGCGGAAGCCGCATCCCCTGGTACGCCAGCGACGACAAGACATAGCGGTCGGAGACCACCACCTTGCCCTCCGCCAGCGCCGGCTCCACCACCGACGCGAGGTGGTCCAGCCGGTCCGCCGCGAAGAGCAGCGCCAGCACCAGGTCGGAGAGCCCCACCAGCCTCCGGGTCAGCGCCTGGCGCAGGACCACGCCGATCGGCCCGTCCGACGGCTCGCGGGTGCTCACCACCGCGACCCCGGCCTCGCTCAGCGCCGCCGCCAGCCGCGCCGCCTGCGTCGTGGTCCCGGAGCCGTCGATGCCCTCGAGGACGATGAACCGACCGCCCCCGGCGCTCATCGGGGCAGCAGCGCCTGAGGATCGTCCAGGTGGAGCGCCCGGTGCACCGCCTGCAACGAGGCGAACAGCTCCAGCTCCCGCCGGTGGTGGGCCAGCCCGCGCCGGTACTGGACCCAGGCGTACACCAACAGCGCGCTCGCCAGCAGCACCGCCACCGCGCCCAGCACCGGGAAACGGATCGAGTCCCAGAAGAGCTTCGCCGCCGCCGCGGCAAAGACGGACGAGGCCACCAGCGCCAGGCCGGCGCGCGCGAAGTGGGTCGTGCTCTGCCGCACGGCCAGCTGGGCCTGGAGCCCGGGCAGCCGCGCACGGGCCGCCTCGGGTGTCAGCTCGGTCGAAGGTTCGGTCTGCAAGCGGGGGCGGACCCTACGGCAGCCGGGCCCGAAATGGCTAGCTGGACGCGGCCGCCCTGACCTCGCCGACGATAGCCGGCCTGACGACGCCTCGACCTGGACCTCGACTGCGGCCGCCCTGACCTAGGGCTCGCCGGTCGGCAGCAACGCCCCGCAGGCGCCGCACCGCTCCATCGAGGGCGGGCTGCGCTCTCCGCAGCGCTTGCACACCCGGAGCTCGGTCGGCTCCGCCGCCGCGGCCGCCGTCGGAGTCGCCCAGGGCAGCCGCATCCCGCATCGGTCGCAGAACAGCCCCGAGGCCTGCACGTTGCGGCAGTAGCGGCAGGTGGCGACCGTCGGCGCCACCGCCGGCGGTCCCTCGGAGGCGGCCCGCCCGGCGTCCAGGTCCGGGAGGCCGCCGGCATGCACGTCGGGACCGAGGTCGGCGTGCGTCACCTCCCAGCCCGGCAGCGGCTCGGCGGGAACCTCCGGAACCGCGCTGCTGGCCGTCGGCTCGAGGTCCGGCGCCGGATCGATCGCCAGCCCGGGCCCGTCGGCGGGCAGCTGCGTCCGCTCGAGCCCCTCCAGCGGCGCGGTCGCGGTGGCGACCGCCGGAGGGGGGCCGACCTGCTTCCCACACACCTCGCAGCTCCAGCCGGTGAGCGGTGAATCGCAGACGGGACAGGGGCGCACGCGTCTCGACCTCAGCTCGGGAGAGGGGCAGGGGTCATCGGGACGAACCGGACCGAGAGCAGCCGCTCACTCGCCAGCTCGCCGTCCTCGCGCTTCCGCAGCCGGACCAGCTCCTGGCCGTCGAGCTGCCCTCCGATGGGCCCCACGAGGCGGCCCCCGGGCGCGAGCTGCTCCACGAGCGTCTCGGGAATCCGCTCGGGGGCCGCGGTGAGCACGATGGCGTCGAACGGCGCCGCCTCGGGCCAGCCGGCGAACCCATCGCCCACCCGGAGGTGGAGGCGGGCCCCGGCGAAGGGCTGGAGGTGCTCGGACGCGCTCCGGGCCAGGGCCTCGCGCACCTCGACGCTGTACACGTCCGCCCCGAGCAGGTGCAGCACCGCCGCCTGGTACCCGGACCCGGTGCCGATCTCCAGCACCCGGTCGCCGGGCTGGACCTCGAGCGCCTCGGACATCAGCGCCACCACGAACGGCTGGCTGATGGTCTGCGACTCGCCGATCGGCAGGGCCTCGTCCTGGGAGGCGAGGAACCGGAGCCGTCCGGGCACGAAGTCCGCGCGCGACAGGAGGGTCATCGCGGCGAGCACCCGCTCGTCCCGGATGCCCTGACGGCGCAGGGCGACGATGAGGTGGGGATCCTCCATTCCACGCGGAACGTAAAACGGCGGCGCCGACCTGGCTATCCCACCCGGGCCAGGGAGAGCGTCCCCTCCCACCGCTCCTCCAGCGCCCGGAGCAGGCCCCGGTGCTCGGGACGGGTCAGCCGCGGGTCCGCCGCTGCGATGCCCCGGGCCTCCTCGGCCGCCACCGCCGACAGGGCCTGGTCCCGGGCGAGGTTGGCCACGCTCAGCTCGGGGAGGCCGCTCTGCCGCGTTCCCAGGAACTCGCCGGGGCCGCGCAGCTCGAGGTCCTTCTCCGCGATGACGAACCCGTCGGTGCTCTGCTCCAGCACCTCCAGCCGGGCCCGGGCGTCGGGCCCGCCCGCCGGCGATGGCAACAGGTAACAGAACGAGGCCGCTGCCCCCCGCCCCACCCGGCCCCGGAGCTGGTGCAGCTGCGACAGCCCGAACCGCTCCGCGTTCTGGATGACCATCACCGAGGCGTTGGCCACGTCCACTCCCACCTCCACCACGGTGGTGCAGACCAGCACGTCCACGCGGGCCGTCCGGAAGGCCTCCATCACCGCGTCCTTCTCCTCCGGCTTGAGCCGGCCGTGCAGCAGCTGCACCCGCCGGTGCGGCCAGCGCGCCTGCAGCTCCTCCGCGCCCCGCGTCGCGTCGGCCAGGTCGATCTTCTCCGAGGCCTCGACCAGCGGGTACAGCACGTACGCCTGGCGGCCCTTCCTCAGCTCCAGCTCCACCGCCTCCCACACCTCGGGCTGGCGCGACGGCGTGGCCACGCGGGTGGTGATGGGTGTCCGTCCCGGGGGCAGCTCGTCCAGCACCGAGAGGTCCAGGTCGCCGTAGAGCGTCATCGCCAGGGTGCGCGGGATGGGCGTCGCGGTCATCACCAGGACGTCCGGCCGGCGGCCCTTGTGCCCGAGCGCCTGCCGCTGCAGCACCCCGAACCGGTGCTGCTCGTCGATGAGCACCAGGCCCAGCCGCTGGAAGCCGGTGCCCTCCTGGATGAGCGCCTGCGTGCCCACCGCGATGCGCGCCGCCCCGGACTCCACCGCCTCGCGGGCCCGCCGCTTCTCGCCGCCCGGACCGCTCCCGGTGACCAGCGTCACCTCCACCCCCGACGGGCCGAACACGCGGGCGAAGGTCGCCCGGTGCTGGGCGGCGAGGATCTCGGTCGGGGCCATCAGCGCCACCTGCCAGCCGTCCTCCACGGCCAGCGCCGCCGCCACCGCCGCCACCGCCGTCTTCCCCGAGCCCACGTCTCCCTGGAGGAGCCGGTGCATCGGCTCGGGGCGGGCCATGTCGCGGCCAATCTCCGCCACCGCACGGGCCTGGGCCCGGGTCAGGGTGAACGGCAGGAGGCCCCGCGCGCGGGTGAGCCGCTCCCCGTCGACCGTGAAGGCGATCCCCGGCTCGTGCTTCACCCCCTGACGCCGGAGCGCGAGCCCGAGGTGCAGGAGGAACAGCTCGTCGAACGCCAGCCGGCGGTGCGCGGGACTCCGGTGCTGCTCCAGCGCCACGAGGTCGTCGTCCGGGCCGGGCTGGTGGATGCGCGCCAGCGCCTCGGCAAGAGGCGGGAGCGCCAGGCGCTCGCGGAGGTCCGCCGGGAGTGGGTCCTCCACCGCGGCGAGGTGGGCCGCGGCGACCCGCGCGACGAGCTCGCGGACCTGCCGCTGCTCGTGCCGCTCGAACCCCGGGTAGACCGGGACGATGCGGCCGGTGTGGAGCGAGGGACCGGTCCCGGCGTCCGCGGGCTCGACTTCTGGATGGACCATCTCCCGGCCGCCCGGCGTCGCCCGGAGCTCGCCGGAGACGATGAGGCGCTTCCCCACCGGGACGCGCGACCTCATCCACGGCCCACTCTGGAACCAGGTGAGGGCGATGCTCCCGGTGTCGTCGGCCAGCACGGCCTGGAAGCCGCGCTTGCCGGGGCGAATCATCAGCTCGCGCGCCATCCGGACGGTGCCCACGGCGACCCCGCGCTCCCCGGGCCGGAGCTCCCGGAGCGTCGAGAGCCGGCGGCGGTCCTCGTAGGTCCGGGGCAGCAGGAACAGGAGCTCTCCCACCCGCCGGAGCCCCTTCTTGCCCAGCGCCTCCACCAGCCTGGGCGGGACCCGGATGCCGGCGCCGCCGATCGGCTGCGAGAGGGGCCCGCGGCTCGGCGCGCCGGCGATCGGACGGGCCACCTCCTCGGCCTCTGGCTTCGACGGACGAGACCGAGCGGCGCGGCGAGGGCGCCGTTGGGGAGCGGGCTCCTCCAGGAGCGCAGCCTGAGCTCGGGCGCCCGAGGTCTTCGGCGTGCGCCTCACGCGCGGTGGCCGGGGAGACTCCGCCGGGGCCTGCCCGCGAGCCCTCTCGCTCGCGCCGGCCGCTGCTCCCCGCTGCTCGGGTCGAGCCACGACCTGGGGGACGGGACCGAGCCCCGGCGCGGCGGAGACGTGCGCCGGCGAGGCGCTCCCTCCAGGCGGTCGCGCGTCGGCTCTCCGGGCCGGCGGGGAGACCTCCGGAGCGCCTCCTGGCACCGCCCGGGGCGCTGGCGGGAACGAGGACGCCTCCCCGGCATCGCGCACCCGCGGCGCCAGAGCGCGCAGGGCCGCCTGCTGGGACTCGGGGCCCTCGTGCTCGAGCGCCCGAGCCAGTCGCTCCAGCAGCCGCACGTCGTCCCCCGACCGCGCCGCCCGCGCCCCCTCGAGCGACGCCCGGACCAGCGCGTCCAGCCCCTTCACCGTCGACAGGCGCTGAAAGTCGCTCAGCGCGAGGAAGCGCAGCGGGGCGACCAGCGGCTGGAGGTAAGACGCGGAGGGCATCGGCAGGAACGGGGCGACCAGCCTACTCCCCGGGTCCCCCGCCCTATTCTTCGGTCTCGAACTCCGCGAATAGGACCTCGACCACCTCGTACTCGCGTGGGCCGCCCGGGCTCTGCACGGTCGCCAGGTCGCCCACCACCTTCCCGATCAGCCCGCGGGCCAGCGGCGAGGTCACCGAGACCAGCCGGCGCTTGATGTCCGCCTCGAGCTCGCCGACCAGGGTGTACGTCACTTCCCGATCGCTCTCGACGTCCAGCAGCCTCACCGTCGCCCCGAAGACGACCTTGTCGCCCGAGAGCTTCGAGACATCGATCACCTCGGCCCGGGCGATCCAGTCGTTCAGGTCGAGGATGCGGCCCTCGATGTGCGACTGCTTCTCCTTGGCCGCGTGGTACTCGGCGTTCTCCCGGAGGTCGCCGTGCGCACGGGCGACCTCGATCTCCTTCGAGATCTTGCCCCGCTCCACTGTCTGGAGCTGCTTCAGCTCCTCCTTGAGGCGCCGGAGGCCGGAGGCGGTGATCGGAATACGGCCGCTCATACAGGGCGGCGGACGCTAACCAGCCAGGGTCAGCGCTTCAAGCCCAGGGCGTCCTGGAGCGCCGTCACCGGGATCTTCCCGCGCGCCAGCGCCTCGATCGCCCCCACCGCCATCCGGGCCGCCTGCACCGTCGTGTAGTAGGGAACGGAGTGCATCAGCGACTCGCGGCGGATGCTGAAGCTGTCCGCGATCTCCTTCTTGCCAAAAGTCGTATTGATGACCAGGTCCACCTTCCCGTCCACGATCTTGTCCACCACGTGCGGCCGCCCCTCGGTGACCTTCAGCACGTGCTCGGTCTCGATGCCCTTGTTGGCCAGGTACCGGTACGTGCCCCCGGTGGCCACGATGCGGAAGCCGAGCGCCCGGAGCCGCTTGGCCAGGTCCACCATCGCCGGCTTGTCCTCGTCCTTCACCGAGATGAACACCGTCCCCGTGCTGGGGAGCGCCGATCCGGCCGCCAGCTCGCCCTTGGCGAAGGCGGAGTAGTAGTCGTCGGCGATGCCCATCACCTCGCCGGTGGACTTCATCTCCGGTCCGAGGATGACGTCCACCCCGGGGAAGCGGGCGAAGGGGAAGACCGACTCCTTCACCGCCACGTGCTTCATCTCGATCTCCCGCGGCACGTCCAGCTCGCGGAGCGTCTTCCCCACCATGCACAGCGCGGCGATCTTCGCCAGCGCCACCCCGGTCGCCTTGGAGATGAACGGCACCGTGCGCGAGGCGCGCGGGTTCACCTCCAGGACGTAGATGGTCTTCCCCTGGATGGCGAACTGCACGTTCATCAGCCCGACCACGCTCAGCTCGCGGGCCAGCGCCGTCGCCTGGTCCTTCATCCGCTCCACCAGGTCCGGGGAGAGCGAGTGCGGAGGGAGCGTCGCCGAAGCGTCACCCGAGTGGATGCCCGCCTCCTCGATGTGCTCCAGCACCCCGCCCACCAGCACCTCGCCCGTCCGGTCTGCGACCAGGTCCAGGTCCACCTCGATCGCGTCCTTGAGGAAGCGGTCGATGAGCACCGGGTGCTCGGGCGAGGCCTTCACCGCCTCGCGCATGTACCGGTCGAGGCTCTCGGAGTCGTAGACCACCTCCATGGCCCGTCCGCCGAGCACGTAGGACGGCCGCACCATCACCGGGTAGCCGATGCGCTGGGCGGTGACGTGGGCCTCCTCGGGGCTCCGGGCCACGCCGTTCTCCGGCTGCTTGAGCCCCAGCTTCTCGATGAGCCTGGCGAAGCGCTCGCGGTCCTCGGCGCGGTCGATGGCGTCGGGCGTCGTCCCGAGGATGGGCAGCCCCGCCTTCTCCAGCGGCACCGAGAGGCGGAGGGGGGTCTGCCCGCCGAACTGGACGATGGCCCCCAGCGGCTTCTCGCGGTGGGCGATCTCCAGCACGTCCTCGAGGGTGAGCGGCTCGAAGTACAGCCGGTCCGAGGTGTCGTAGTCGGTGGACACCGTCTCCGGGTTGCAGTTCACCATCACCGTCTCGTAGCCGGCGGCGCGGAGGGCGAAGACGGCGTGGACGCAGCAGTAGTCGAACTCGATGCCCTGGCCGATGCGGATGGGCCCGCTGCCGAGGATCATCACCTTCTTCCGGTCCGTCGGCGGCGCCTCGTCCTCCTCCTCGTACGAGGAATAGAGGTACGGGGTGTAGGCCTCGAACTCGGCGGCGCAGGTGTCGACGCGCTTGAAGACCGGGCGGATGGCCCTCCGGTGGCGGTGGGCCCGGACCTCGCCCTCGGTCGTCCCCAGCAGGAACGCCAGCACCCGGTCGGAGAAGCCGTCCGCCTTCAGCCGGCGGAGCCGCGCGTCGTCCAGGTCGCCCAGCTTCGCCCCCGACACCGCCTTCGCCTCCAGGGCCAGCTCGCGGATGTTCCGGAGGAACCAGGGGTCGATGGCCGAGAGCTGGTACGCCTCCTCGACGCTCATCCCCTCGCGGAAGGCGTGGAACAGCGCCTGCGGCCGCTCGGGCTGGGGAACGCGCAGCAGGTCCCGGACCCGCTCGGTGCGGGCCACCGCGTCCTCGGGGAGATCCAGCGGCTCGAACGAGGACAGCGCGCCGGACTCGGTGCTCCGGAGCGCCTTCATGTAGGCCTCGCGGAACGTCCGGCCGATGGCCATCACCTCGCCCACGCTTCGCATCGAGGTGGTGAGGATGCGCGCCGCCCGCGGGAACTTCTCGAAGTTGAACCGGGGGATCTTCACCACCACGTAGTCGAGCGTGGGCTCGAACGAGGCCGGCGTGTCCCGGGTGATGTCGTTCTTCAGCTCGTCGAGCCGGTAGCCCATGGCCAGCTTGGCGGCGATCTTCGCGATGGGGTACCCGGTGGCCTTCGACGCCAGCGCGCTGGAGCGGCTGACCCGGGGATTCATCTCGATGACCACCATCCGGCCGTCGCTCGGGTCGATGCCGAACTGGATGTTCGACCCGCCGGTGTCGACGCCGATCTCCCGGATGATGGCCAGCGAGGCCTGCCGCAGACGCTGGTATTCTTTGTCGGTCAGGGTCTGCGCCGGCGCCACGGTGATGCTGTCCCCGGTGTGAACCCCCATCGGGTCCATGTTCTCGATGGAGCAGATGATGATCACGTTGTCCGCCGTGTCGCGGACCACCTCGAGCTCGAACTCCTTCCACCCCAGCACGCTCTCCTCGACCAGCAGCGTGGAGGTGGGGCTGGCCTTGAGCCCGGCGAGGCAGACGGCCTCGAACTCGTCCGAGTTGTACGCGACGCCGCCGCCCGTGCCGCCGAGGGTGAAGCTGGGGCGGATGATGGCCGGGAAGCCGATGTCCTTGACGACCGCCTTGGCCTCGTCGAGCGAGGTGGCGTAGCCGCTCTTCGGCAGCGGGACGCCGATCTTCTGCATCGCCGCCTTGAAGAGCTGCCGGTCCTCGGCCTTGTTGATCGCGGTGAGCGAGGCGCCGATCAGCTTCACCCCGTAGCGCTCGAGGATGCCCTGCTCGGCGAGCGCCTTGGCCAGGTTGAGCGCGGTCTGCCCGCCCATGGTGGGGAGCAGCGCGTCGGGCCGCTCGCGCTCGATGATCTGCTCGGCGACCTGGACGGTGATCGGCTCGATGTAGGTCCGGTGCGCGAACTCCGGATCGGTCATCACCGTGGCCGGGTTGCTGTTGAGGAGGACGACCTGCACGCCCTCCTCGCGGAGCGCCTTGATGGCCTGGGTGCCGGAGTAGTCGAACTCGGAGGCCTGGCCGATGACGATCGGCCCGGATCCGATGACCAGGACCTTGTGGATATCGGTTCGCTTGGGCATCGGAGGCGTCCCTGTAACACGTCCGACAGACGGATCCACCGCCCCCTCCCGGTCGCTCGGCCGTGAGCTCCGGACGGCTTCGACTCAGGTCAGCGCGGCAGCAAAGTCTCGCAGCCGCTGGAGTCCCTTCTCCAGGGTCGCTCGCGACGCTGCGAAGGAGAACCGGAGGTGGCCGGGCGCCCCGAACGGCTCGCCGGGCACGGCGGCGACCAGGAGATCTTCGAGCAGCCGCTCGGAGATGTCGTGGGCCGAGCCGAGCGTCTTCCCCTTCCAGCTCTTCCCCACCCAGGCGCTCACGTCCGGGAAGGCATAGAAGGCGCCCTCCGGCTTCACGCAGCGGACGCCGGGAATCTGGCTCAACCCCGCGAACAAGAGATCTCGCCGCTGATGGAACTCCCGGACCATCGCCTGGATGGGCTCCTGCGGCCCGGTGAGCGCGGCCACCGCGGCCCGCTGGGTGATGCTGTTCACGTTGGACGTGGCCTGGTCCTGGACGAGCTGCATTCCGGTGATGAGCGCCTTCGGCCCCGCGGCGTAGCCCATCCGCCAGCCGGTCATGGCGTAGGCCTTGCTCATCCCGTTCACCACCAGGGTCCGGGTCCGCAGCGCCGGTGCGACGTTGGCGATGTTGACGAAGGGCTGCCCCGTGTACAGCAGCCGCTCGTAGATGTCGTCGGTGATGACCAGGATGTCCGGGTGGACCGCCATCACCGTGGCGAGCTCGAGGAGGTTCTCCTTGGGGAGAACCGCCCCGGTCGGGTTGCCCGGGCTGTTGAAGATGACCGCCCGGGTCCGAGGGGTGATGGCCCGCGCCAGCGCCTCGGGATCCGGACGGAAGCCGTCCTCCACTCGCGTGGGCACGACGACCGGCCGCCCGCCGGCCAGGAGCACCTGCTCCGGGTAGCTCACCCAGTACGGCGCGAACATGACGACCTCGTCGCCGTCCGAGACCAGCGCCTGGAAGCAGTTGTAGAGCGCCTGCTTCCCGCCGTTGGTGACGATGACCTGGTCGGCCGCGAAGTCGAGCTGGTTCTCCTCCTTCAGCTTCCGGACGATGGCCGCGCGGAGCTCGGGGATGCCCGTGGTCGCCGTGTACTTGGTGAAGCCCTCGCGCAAGGCCTGGATCGCGGCCTCCTTGATGTGCTCGGGCGTGTCGAAGTCCGGCTCCCCCGCCGACAGACCGGCGACGTCCTTCCCCGCGGCGGCGAGGGCCTTGGCCCGCGCGTTCAGGGCCAGGGTGGGCGACGGCTGGATCTCGGCGAGGCGGCGGGCAAGCTTCATGAGTCCACTGGTACCAGTCCGGGCCGACGCGGCTCAAGAGGCAGGGCGCGACGTGCCCGCCCCGGGGCCCTGGTCGGCGCTCACCGCTGGCGCGCCCCTTCCCTGCCCGTGCTGTGATGCTGGCCGCGGAGCCCACCCGTGACGGGGGAACCACCATGTCCCAGCTTGCCGACGCCCTCTTCGCCCTGTCCCCCAAGGTCCGGTACGTCGCCCTCCTCCGCGGGCGGGACCTGACGCTCCGGGAGAGGCCCGGGCTCTCCGGGGCGAGCGCATCCGAGACCGACCGCTACGAAGAGCTGCTGGTCAATCCGGCCGTCCTCACGCTGCTCCAGCGGCGGGGGGAGCTGGATTGCGGGGGCCTCGACCAGGTGTGGATTCGCTACGGGAACTTCTGGACCGGCCTCTTCCCGCTCGAGGACGGGCACCTCAACGTCGGGCTCGAACCGGACGCCGTCCCCACCGACCTCGTTCCGCGGATTCGAGCCGAGCTGGCGAGGCTCGGCAGCTGACTCACGGGTACCGGAGGGCCGCGGCGAGCGCGACGGTCACCCGCCGTTCTTCGGCGGGAACTTCTCCTGGAGCGCCCGGAACACGTTGGGGGGCACCAGCGCCGCCACGTCTCCGCCGAGCGAGGCCACCTCACGCACCAGCTGCGACGAGATGTAGAAGCTGTCCTGCCCGGTCATCATGAACACCGTCTCGAACTCCGGGTCCAGCTTCCGGTTCATGTTGGCCAGCTGGAACTCGTACTCGAAGTCGGACACCGCGCGCAGACCGCGCAGGATGAGGTGGACGCCCTTCCGCCGCGTGTAGTGGACGAGCAGGCCCTGGAACGCGTCCACCTCCACCCGCGGGTCGGGGAAGGCCTCGCGGATGAGCTGCTTGCGCTCCTCCACGGTGAACATGGCCTGCTTCCGTGGGTTGTTCAGCACGGCGACGATCAGCCGGTCGAACATGGTGAGGCCGCGGTGGATGATGCTCAGGTGCCCGTTGGTCAGCGGGTCGAAGGAGCCGGGGTAGATGGCGATGGCCACGCGGGCCTCGAGCATCTTCGCTCAGTCGCCGGACCGTCAAGGAGCCGTTGCCCACCGGTACAGGCTCACCGCCGTGTCCCCGAACCGGCGCGAGTCCACCCGCTCCAGACCGGCCAGCAGGTCGGGCGCGGCCTCCCGCCGGCCGTGCTCCACCACCAGCGTGCCTCCCTCGGCGAGGAGCCGCCCCTCCCCCACCCCGCGCACCACCTCCGCCACGGCCTCCTCGGCGTACGGCGGGTCGGCGAACACCAGCGAGAAGCGCCGGCCCTCGGCGGCCAGCCGCAGGAGCGCCCTCGCCACCGGCATCCGGAGCAGCTCGATCGAGCGCTCCATCCCCAGCGCGCGGGCGTTCTCGGCCACCAGCCGCGCCGACTCGGCGCCCTGGTCCACGAGCACCGCCCGGCTCACCCCTCGGGAGAGCGCCTCGAAGGCCAGCGCTCCCGTCCCCGCGTAGAGGTCCAGGACCTCCCCGCCCTCGAAGAACTGCCCGAGCAGGTTGAACAGCGACTCGCGCACCCGGTCCGCGGTGGGCCGGAGCCCGGGGCCCTTCGGCCCGGCCAGCGGACGCCCCCGGTGCGTGCCGGCGACGATGCGCACAGCGCGCCGGTGGCTACCCGGCTCCCGAGCCGGCGTACCCCTGACTCTCGATCTGCAGGGTGCTGTGGTCGATGCCGAAGCGCTCCACCAGCGCCCGCTTGGCGGCCGCCAGGATGGTGTCGTTCTCGCAGGCGGTTGGCTCGTCCACCACCAGGTGCGCCGAGAGCGCCACCATCCCGCTGCCCACGGTCCAGATGTGGAGATCGTGCACCGCCGTCACCCGGGGAATGGCCTCCAGCGCCTTCCCCACCCCCTCCACGTCCACGTGCGGCGGCACGGTCTCCAGCAGAACGTCCACCGCCTCGCGGAGCACCCGCCACCCGCCCACCACCACCACCACCGAGATGCCGATGGAGATGGCCGGATCCACCCAGGTCCAGCCGGTGAAGGCCATCACCCCGGCGCCCACCAGCACGCCGACGCTGGAGAGCGCGTCCCCGAGCACGTGCAGGAACGCCGACCGCGTGTTCAGCGAGTGCCCCGAGTGCAGGAACCCCATCGCCAGGAGGTTGGCCCCCAGGCCGATGGCCGCCACCAGCGCCATGGGGCCGAGGTGCACCGCGCTCGGATGCTTCAGCCGGGCGAGCGCCTCGACGACGATGAAGACGGTGATGGCCAGGAGCAGCACCCCGTTCACCAGCGCGCTCAGGATCTCCAGCCGCACGTACCCGTAGGTCCGCTTGCGGTTGGCGGGACGACCGGCGAACCAGGCCGCCAGCAGCGCCAGCCCGAGCGCCGAGACGTCGGTCCACATGTGCCCCGCGTCCGAGAGCAGGGCCAGCGAGTGGGTGAGCCAGCCCCCGACCGCCTCCACCACCGCGATCAGGCAGGTGAGGAGCAGCGCCGCGGTCATCCGCCGGGCGTCGCGCGAGCGCCCCGCGTCGGCGCTCCGGAGGCCCGGGCTGTCGCAGGGCGGGGCGTGATCGGAGAGGGACGCCGGTGGATGCGGATGGACGTGGGTCACGTGGGAGTGCTCGGAGCTCCTGGTTACACTACGGCCCGGTGAGTCGCGATGCCATGCCCTCGCCGCCCTCCCGGGGCGCGCCCAGGACCTTCCGTGTCGCGCGACCGGATGGCGCGGAGATCCATGTGGAGATCGAGGGTCGCGGCAGCCCCGCGGTGGTCCTCTGCGACGGCCTGGCCTGCGACGGGTTCGCCTGGAAGTACCTCCGGCCAGTCCTCGCGGAGCACCACCGGGTCATCCACTGGCACTACCGCGGACACGGCCAGTCGCCGCTCCCGCCGCCGGGCGTCGCCCCGTCCATCCCCCAGTTCGCCGACGACCTCGCGGCCGTGCTCGACGCGGCGCGCGTCCGGAGCGCGGTCATCGTGGGGCACAGCATGGGCGTGCAGCTGGCGCTCGAGTTCCACCGGCTGCACCCGGCGCGGACGAGCGGCCTGGTGCTCGTCTCCGGCAGCCCCGGCCACCCGCTCGACACCTTCCACGACACCACCCTGCTCCGCCGCGCGCTGCCCTCGCTCCGGAGGGGCGCCGAGCGCTTCCCCCGGGTAGCGGCCGTGCTCACCCGGGTGGGCGTCCGCAGCGGGCTGGCGATGGAGGTGGCGATGTCGGTCGAGGTCAACGCGAGCCTCCTCCGCCGGAGCGACCTCCAGCCCTACTTCGAGCACGTGGAGCAGATGGACCCCCGCTACTTCCTCCGGGCGATGCAGGCCGCCGCCGAGCACGGCGCCGAGGACCACCTCCCGGTGGTCGACGTGCCCACCCTCGTCGTCGCCGGGGATCGCGACCGCTTCACGCCCACCTGGCTCTCGCGCCGGATGGCCCTGGAGATTCCGTCTGCCGAGCTGTTCCTGGTTCGAGGTGGGAGCCACACCGCGCTTCTGGAACGACCGGAGGAAGTGAACCGCGCTGTGCTCGACTTCCTCCACCGCCGCGTCCCGCCGCGGCGGCGCGCTTGACCCCCGACGGCGGCGGCGGTCACGCTTCGAGGTGACGAGGCTCGCCGCCGCGCCCTCTTGAGCGACGACACCACCACCCTTCATCCCATCCCCACCACCCAGCCGCAGCCGGTGACGGCGTGGCTGGTGGTGACCGCCGCCTCCACGCCGGGGACGGTGGGGCGCTCCTTCAAGATCAGCAGCGAGGAGTCCATCGTCGGCCGCAGCCCCGACTCCCAGGTCCGGCTGATGGAGGAGGGCGTCTCCCGTCGGCACGCCAGGATCGTCCGCTCGCCCGAGGGGAAGTTCGAGCTCACCGACCTCGGCTCGACCAACGGCACCTACCTCAACGGGACCCGGCTCGCCGACCCCGGGCGGCTGGACGAGGGCGACCGGGTCCAGCTCGGGGGGCAGTGCATCCTCCGCTTTTCCTTCAAGGAGAGCTCGGACGGCGACGAGAACCTCCGCGAGGCGCTTGCCGCCGCGCAGGTCGCCACCTTCAGCCTGGATCTCCGCAACCGGATCATCGGCTGGAACGAGACCGTGGAGCGGGTGGTGGGCGCGCCGGCGGGCACCCTCTCCCGCACCGCGCTCCCGATGATGGATTTCGTCCACGCCGACGACCACGACCGGGTCCGCGGCGCGGTGGACACCGCAGTTCAGGGCCGCCGGCAATTCGACGCCGAGTTCCGCTTCATCCGCCCCGGCGCCGAGGGCTCGCTCTGGGTCGCGGCCAAGGGCAACGTGATGCGCGACGCGGACGACACGCCGCTGCGCATCGTCGGCACGCTGATGGATGTCAGCGCCCGGAAGCAGACCGAGCAGGAGCTCCGGCGCGAGGCGCTGCTCTTCGAGAGCCTGAACGACGGCGTCATCTTCCTAGACCTGCAGGGGAGCGTCGTCGACTGGAACAGCTCCGCCGAGCGGCTCTTCGGCTACTCCAAGGGCGAGGTCCTCGGGCGCGCCTGGTCGGACGTGCTGAAGCTGTCCGAGAACAACCTCCAGGCCACGGTGCTCGCCGCGCTCAGGCGCTACGGCCGCTGGAGCCGCGAGGTGGTGGCGCTGCGGAAGGACGGCTCGGAGACCTTCTGCGAGGTGACGGTGGTGCCCCTGCGCGACGCGGACGGCCGGCACATCGCCACCATCGCGGTGCACCGGGACATCGGCGAGCGCCGGGCGATGCAGGCCCAGCTCCTCGTCGCCAGCCGCCTGGCCTCGGTGGGCACCCTGGCCGCGGGCGTGGCGCACGAGATCAACAACCCCCTGGCCTTCGTCAACGCCAACGTCCTCTACCTGGCCGACGAGCTGGAGCGCTTGCGCGCCACGCTCGGGCCCGCCACCGACGAGATCCTCCAGCTGGTCGCCGAGACCCGGCAGGGCGTGGAGCGAATCGGCCTCATCGTCCGCGACCTCAAGGCGTTCAGCCGGGTCGACTCCGAGGACGTCTCGGCCGTGGTGGACGTCCGCAAGGTGCTCGCCTTCGCCGAGAAGATGGCGGGCAAGGAGATGCGGCAGCGCGCGCGGGTGCTTCGCGACGTCCAGCCCGTGCCGATGGTGAAGGCCAACGAGTCCCGGCTCGGGCAGGTGTTTCTGAACCTCCTGCTCAACGCCGCCCAGGCCATCCCCGACGGGGCCACCGCGGAGAACGAGATCCGGATCCGCACCCGCACCGACGGCCTCGGACGCGCGGTGGTCGAGGTGTCCGACACCGGCCGGGGGATCCCCGAGGAGATCCGGGCCCGGGTGTTCGACCCGTTCTTCACCACCAAGCCCCTGGGCGAGGGCACGGGGCTCGGGCTGTCCATCTGCCTGGGCATCGTGCGGTCGCTCGGCGGGGAGATCCTCCTCGAGTCAGAGGTGGGCAAGGGCAGCACCTTCCGGGTCGCGCTCCCGGCGCACCAGCCCGAGCGCTCCACCGCCGCCTTCCCCGCGCCCGAGCTGCCGCCGCCCACACGGGTGAAGCTCCTGGTGGTCGACGACGAGCCCTACATCTGCACCGCCATCCAGCGGCTCCTCCGCCGCGAGCACCGGGTGACGGCGCTCACCACGGTGCGCGAGGCGCTGGCCCTGCTCGAGGGCGGCGAGCGGTTCGACGTCATCCTCTCGGATCTCATGATGCCGGAGCAGAACGGCGAGGACTTCTACAAGGAGCTGAAGCGGGTGGCGCCGGACCAGGCCCGGCGGATGATCTTCATGACCGGGGGGGCGTTCACCCCCCGGAGCGAGGAGTTCCTCCGCAGCTCGCCGGTGCCCCAGGTCGCCAAGCCCATCAGCCTGGAGATGCTCCAGGGGGCGATCCGCCAGGTCTTCGAGTCGGCAGCGCGCAACTGAACCGCGACGCGCGCGGGCGCCCATCCGCCGCTCCACGAGCCTCCCCCGGGGTGCGGGGGACCGGGTGCGGCGCGCACACGAGGTTGCGGACCTGCAAGGGCACACGCTATGAGCACGCCGCGCCGTGGCTCCGCCCGGCCGACCCTTCATGATTCCTCGCGAAAACATCCGGAACGTGGCCATCGTGGCCCACGTCGACCACGGCAAGACCACCCTGGTCGACCACATGCTGCGCCAGGCGGGGGTGTTCCGCTCGAACGAGGCACTGACCGACCGGGTCATGGACTCGAACGACCTGGAGCGTGAGAAGGGCATCACCATCCTCGCCAAGAACACCGCGGTGCAGTACCGCGGACACCAGATCAACATCATCGACACCCCCGGCCACGCGGACTTCGGCGGGGAGGTCGAGCGCGGGCTCCGGCTGGTGGACGGCGTGCTCCTCCTGGTGGACGCCGCCGAGGGCCCGCTCCCGCAGACGCGGTTCGTGCTCTCCAAGGCCCTGTCGATGGGCCTGAAGACGGTGCTGGTGATCAACAAGATCGACCGGCAGGACGCGCGCCCGCGCGAGGTGCTGGACCAGGTCTACTCGCTGTACATCGACCTCGGGGCGGACGAGTCGCAGATCGACTTCCCGGTGCTCTACGCCGTCGCCCGCGCCGGCCAGGCCTCGCCCTCGCTCGCCCAGCCCGGAGAGGACCTGCGGCCGCTGTTCGAGTCGATCCTCTCGCACATCCCGCCGCCGCCCGCCCCGGCCGAGGGTGAGGATCGGCTGAAGCTCCTGGTCGCCAACCTGGACTACGACGACTACGTCGGTCGTCTGGCCATCGGCCGGGTCCACTCGGGCCGCATCACCTCGGGCGCGTCCCTGGCGGTGGTGCGCGACGGCAACAAGGTCGAGCCAGGCAAGGTGCTGAAGCTCTACGGCTTCTCGGGGCTGAAGCGGGTGGAGATCGCCGACGCGGGCCCGGGCGAGCTGGTGAGCGTCGCCGGCATCGAGCAGGTGAGCATCGGGGACACGCTGGCCGATCCCGAGTCCCCGGTCGCCCTGCCCCGCATCACGGTGGACGAGCCCACCATGATGATGGTCTTCCGGGTCAATGACGGCCCGCTCGCCGGCCGCGAGGGGAAGTACGTCACCTCACGGAACCTGCGCGAGCGGCTCTACCGCGAGGCCTACCGGAACGTCTCCATCCGGGTGGAGGACACCGAGACCCCGGACGCCTTCCGGGTCGTCGGGCGCGGCGAGCTCCAGCTCGCGGTGATCATCGAGACCATGCGCCGCGAGGGCTACGAGCTCACCGCGAGCAATCCCGAGCCCCTCACCCGCGAGGTCGACGGACAGGTACACGAGCCGATGGAGCTGATGGTCTGCGACGTGCCGGAGGCCTCGGTGGGCGCGGTGACCGAACGGCTCGGCCCCCGGAAGGGCCGGATGACGGACATGACCGCGCTGGGCAGCGGGCGGACCCGGCTCACCTTCCGCATTCCCGCGCGCGGGCTGGTGGGCTTCCGGAGCGAGTTCCTCACCATCACCCGCGGCGAGGGCATCATGTCCTCGCAGTTCGACGGCTACGAGCCCTGGTTCGGCTACATCCCCAAGCGCAGCAACGGGGCCATCGTCTCCGACCGGCAGGGCGACACCGTGCCCTACGCGCTGTTCTCCATCCAGGAGCGCGGCTCGCTCTTCGTCGGCCCCGGCGTCCAGGTCTACGAGGGGATGATCATCGGCGAGAACGCCCACCCCTCGGACCTCAACGTCAACGCCTGCCGGGAGAAGAAGCTGACCAACATCCGGGCCGCGGGCCGGGACGAGAACGTCATCCTCACCACGCCTCGCGAGATGTCGCTGGAGCGCGCGCTGGAGTGGATCGCGCCGGACGAGCTGGTGGAGGTCACCCCGAAGTCGGTGCGGATGCGCAAGCGCGTGCTGGCCACCGGCGAGCGGTACAAGGCCGACCGGGACCGGAAGCGCGACCAGCTCGCCTCGGGCTGAGAGGGGCGCACCGAGCACGCCGCGGCGGCACGGGACGCGCTGCCTCGGTGGACGCTCGACGAGGCTAGGCTGCGCTGCATGCCAGAGAAGAAGGACGCTCGTGCGCGCGTCGCTGGATGACCATCACCCATCCTGCGAGCGCGAGAGAGCGCAGGGAGTGGGCGCCCCTGCTGAACGAGTGACGCGGCGGTGCGCGCGCGAGCCACCCGAGGTCCCGAGGCTGGCCCGCGCCCCAGCCATCTCCGCCCGGGGCCCCGGGGGGACCAGTCTCAGCGCTCAAGATGCTATAGCAATTTCCAACACAATGAGTGCGAGTTCGACCGGTGTAAGTCCTTGAAGAATCGAAGCGGGTTCACTCGGAGCGTGTGCGTGGTTGCTATAGCGTCTTGAGCGCCGGAGCGGCGTCCTTCCCCGCCGCCCGCAATCGGCTGCCCCTCCCGCCGTGAGCCCTGAAAGCGGTCGGGTTTCGAGGGGACTCCATGGCATTCGCCGGTGCACTGCTCGCCGTCTGCCTGGCTGCCGGAGGCGCGACGTGGACGGAGGGCGACCCGGCCGCGGCGGGCATCGACCCCGTCCCCCTCCGCGCCGTGGAGGACCAGGCCCGCTCCGGCGCCCTGGTGAAGCTCACCGGGCTCCTCGTCGCCCGGCACGGGACGCTGGTCTTCGAGCGCTACTTCGGGGGCGCCGGCGCCGACACGCTCCTCGACACCCGCTCGGCGACCAAGACCCTGACCGGGTACCTGGTCGGCGCGGCGATCGCGCGCAAGCTCCTGCGCGGCGTCTCGACCCGGGTGACGCCGTACTTCAAGGACCGGCGACCCTTCGCCAGCCCCGACCCGCGGAAGGACCGCATCACGGTCGAGGATCTCCTCACCATGAGCTCGCTCCTCGAGTGCGACGACTGGAACCAGTTCAGCCGCGGGAACGAGGAGCGGATGTACCTCATCGAGGACTGGGTGAAGTTCACGCTCGACCTCCCCATCCGCGGCTTCCCCTCGTTCGCCACCCGGCCCGAGGACGGCCGCTACGGCCGGAGCTTCAGCTACTGCACCGCCGGCGTCGCCACGCTCGGGTTCCTGCTCGAGCGCGCGGTGCACGAGCCGCTCGACCGCTTCGCGGACCGGGCGCTCTTCAAGCCCTTGGGGATCGACCGGCGCGAGTGGGCGCGCTCGCCGCAGGGAACCGTCCAGACCGGCGGGGGGCTCCGGCTCCGCGGACGCGACCTCCTCGCCCTGGCGCAGCTCGGGCTCGACCGGGGCCAGTGGCGCGGCGCCCGGGTGCTCGATGCGGCGTGGCTCGCCGAGTCCACACGCGCCCACGCGCAGATCGACGAGCAGACCGAGTACGGCTACCTCTGGTGGCTGAAGGACCTCCCCTGGCGCGAGCGGAAGGTCCGCGTCGTCTTCATGTCCGGCAACGGCGGGAACAAGATCGGCTTCGTTCCGGAGCTGGACCTCGCCTTCGCCATCACCAGCAACAATTACGGCGCCCGGGGGATGCACGAGCAGACCGAGCGCGTGCTGGTCCAGCAGGTCCTCGCCGCCGTGCGTCCCTGAGCCGGCGACGGCCGATCAGCGGGGCGGTGCTACTTCTTCGCCGCGTGCTGGGCGCGGAGGGCGACCTTCACCGCCGGCCGCACGAAGACGATGCCGTCGCTGTGGCCGGGGACGGCGCCCTTGACCAGCAGGAGGTTCTTCTCGGCGTCCACGTCCACCACCGTGAGGTTCTGGGTGGTGACCTGCTCCACGCCGTAGTGCCCCGGCATCTTCTTGTTCGGGTACACGCGGCCGGGCGTCTTTCGCTGGCCGATCGCGCCGGGGTGGCGGCGGTACTCGTGGGTGCCGTGCGTCTGGCCGAAGCCCGCGAAGTTCCAGCGCTTCATCACGCCCTGGAAGCCCCGGCCCTTGGTGATGCCGGTGACGTCGACCAGCTGGCCCTTCTCGAACAGGCCCACGTTCACCGCCTCACCCACGTTGAAGCCGGCGGCCTCGTCCGGGGTGACCCGGAACTCCTTCAGGACCCGGCGCGGCTCGACGCCGGCCTTCTTGAAGGCGCCCTTCTGGGCCGCTGCCAGACGCTTCTCCTTGGCCTGGCCGAAGCCGAGGGTGATGGCCGAGTACTGGTCGCGCTCCGGCGTCCGCTTGTCCACGACCGTGCAGGTGGAGGCATCGATGACCGTGACCGGGACGAGGTTGCCGTCCGCGTCGAACACCTGGGTCATCCCGATTTTCTTGCCGATCAAGCCCTTCACGGTCGCTGCTCCTCGCTGGTACGCCGCCCCGGGCCATGCGCCGCCCTCTCCCGCGAGGGGGGTGGCCGGGAAGCGGGGCTACATAACAGCTTGCCGGGAGGCGTCAAGGCGCGAGGAACCGCCCGAGGGCCTCGTCCAGCCCGGAGGCGCTGTCGGTGGGGAGCGCCGGTCCCTCCAGCCGGGCCTGCGGACGCCCCGACGCCCCGAGCCGCACCAGGGCCGGGACGGTGTGCATGGGCTGGCCGAGGACGGGCCCGGGCGGCAGCGCGTCGACGTCCACCTCGACCAGCCACCAGCCCTCGAGCACCGGGCGGTTGCTCTCCCGGGCGAAGGCGGCGTCGAGCGCCCGGCACGGCTCGCACCACGGCGCGCCGAGCGCCACCAGGACCCGAGCGCCGGAGCGGGCCGCCTGCTGCGCGAGGGCACGGAGCCCCGGCTCGAGCCGGCGCGGATCCACCTTCACCCGGTGGATCAGCGGAGGGCGCGGCGCCGCGGTCGGTGGAGCCGCGGGGGCGCCGGGCGGAAGCTCCTCGGTGAGCGGCGGCGGCCCGGCATCGGCCGCGGTGAGGAGGAGGACGGCCAGGGCCGGGGCCAGTGCGCGGAGCAGGGCGCTCGCGGGACCTGTTCCGGGCGCCTCGGCGATGGCTGGTCCATGCGGCGGATCTCCGTGCACCGGGGCAGAGCTACCACGAGCACGACGCGGGGTCCGTCGAGTCCGTAACGAGGGCAGCAACGAATGGTCGCTCGCGAGGTCTCACATGGACGGTCTCGACATCCAGCTGGAGGCAGGCGAGCACCGACTGGTGCTGCGGCTCACGGGCACGCTGGACGGGCGCACCGCCCACGCGGTGACCGAGGCGCTCCGGGAGCTGCCGCCGGTCCCGCTCACCGTGGATTTTTCCCAGGTGCGCACCTTCGTCGACCTCTCGGTCAATCCACTCACCCGTGCGCTCCGGGACCGACCCGTCTCGCTCACGGGGCTGGGGAGACACCAGGCACGGATGTTCCGGTACTTCGGGCTCCGGACGGACGAGCCCGCGCAGTCCGCCGAGGCGTGAGCGAGGCGCGCGCGGAGTAGACTGCCCCTCGCCAAACGTGACCGCCCCCGCACTCCCCCGTTCCCCGCTCGCCGCCTCCGCCGCGCGCTCCCTGCTCACCCGGGCCAGCGATGCGCTCTGTCGCGTCGTCCGCGGCAAGCGCCCCACCGTCGAACTCGCGCTCACCACCCTGGTCGCGGGAGGGCACCTGCTGCTCGAGGACGCGCCCGGCGTGGGCAAGACCACGCTCGCCGAGGGGCTGGCGCGGGTCTGTGGACTGCGCATGGCCCGCATCCAGTTCACCGCGGATCTGATGCCCGCCGACGTCACCGGCGTCCAGGTGTTCTCGCCCTCGAGCGGCGAGTTCCAGTTCCGCCCCGGCCCGCTCTTCCACGAGCTGGTCCTCGCCGACGAGCTGAACCGCGCGCCGCCCCGGACCCAGTCCGCGCTGCTCGAGGCCATGGCCCACGCCCACGTCACGATCGACGGCACCACGCATCTGCTGCCGCGGCCCTTCGTCGTCGTGGCCACCCAGAACCCGCTCGACCTCGCCGGCACCTACCCGCTCCCGGACGCGCAGCTGGACCGCTTCCTGCTGCGGCTCACGCTCGGGCACCCGTCGCCCGAGGTGGAGGCGGAGCTGGTCGCCACCCGCGGCCTCGGCGAGCCGGTCTCCTCGCTGGCGCCGGTGCTGGACCCGGAGCAGCTGCGCTCGCTCCAGGCGCGCGCTGCGACCATCCACGTCGCGCCCGAGGTGGCCCACTACGTGGTGGCGCTCGCCCAGGCCACCCGGGAGCACCCGGGCCTCGAGCGCGGCGCGTCCACCCGCGCGGTGCTCTCGCTGACCGCCGCGGCGCGCGCCCGGGCGCTGTGGGACGCGCGCGACTTCGTCATCCCCCAGGACGTGGCGGACCTCCTGGTGCCCTCGCTCGCGCACCGGGTGGTGCCGCGGGGCGCCACGCAGGGGCTCGCCGCGCGCGAGGAGGCCAGCGCGCTCCTCGAGTCGGTGCTGGGGTCGGTGCCCGCGCCGCGATGAGGTCCCGGAGGGAGCGGCTCGCCCGAGCCTGGCGCCGGTTCTGGACGCCGCCACGGCGCCTGCGGACCACCCCGGCTGGACGGACCTATCTCGTCTTGACCTTCGGCGTGGGGCTCGGCGCGCTGAACACCGGCAACAACCTCCTGTACCTGGTGCTCGGGCTCCAGCTGTCCACCATCATCGTGTCCGGCATCCTCTCCGAGCGCTGCGTGCGCCGGGTCCAGGTGCGGAGGCTGCTCCCGCCCTCGCCCCGGGCCCGGACGCCCTTCCACCTCGGCTGGGGGCTGCGCCTGGGCAAGGGCCATTCCTTCGCGCTCGCGGTGTCCGAGGTCCACCCGCTCCTGGGCGCCTCGGTGGGGCGGCTGGCCTGGCTCCCGCCCGGCGAGGAGGTCGTGGTGCGCGCGGTGGCCACCGCGCCGCGCCGGGGTCCGCTCCCGCTCCACGCCATCCGCATCTCGACCACCTTCCCCTTCGGGCTCTTCGTGAAGAGCCGTGACCTCGAGGCCCCGGGCGAGCTCCTGGTCCTCCCGGGCCGCGTCCCCGCCCCGCCCGAGCCGCCCAACCCCGCCAGCGGGCTCGGGCTCGAGCAGCGCTCGGTGCGCGGGCAGGACGGGGGCGGCGATCTCGCCCAGCTCCGGGAGCTGCGCGACGGGGAGGACGCCCGGCGCATCCACTGGCGGAAGAGCGCCCAGCTCGGGACGCTGCTCCGGGTGGAGCGAGACGCCCAGCCGCAGCCACGGGTGGTGCTCCAGCTGGACGACCGCGCGCCGCCGGAGGCGCTGGACGGAACCTGCGAGGAGCTCGCGGCCCGGGCCGAGATGCTGCTCGCCCGCGGCGCGGAGGTGGGGCTGGAGAGCACCGGCGGCCTCCGGATCAACCCCGGGGCCGGCGCCCACCACTCCCAGGCCATCCTCCGTGCGCTCGCCCGGGCTGGCCACCGGGAGGCTCCGGGATGAAGCCTGCCCGGCTCCGTCTCGTGCTCCGGGACCTCGCCGCGGCCGCGGCGTTCTCGGCCATGGCCATCTCGGGCCAGGTGCCGCTCTGGACGGTGGGGCTGTTCGTCGCCGCCCTCGCGGTCGGGCTCGCAGGCCGCCGGCCGCTCGCCGATGGCAGAGTGAGTGCGGTGGCGTTGCTGGTGGCGGTGGTCGTCCTCTACGCAGCGGTGGTGCTGGAGGAGCTGGACCTGGTGGTGGCCGCCTGCACCACGGCGTCGCTCCTCACCGCCCAGCGGATGCTGTCCCGGCCGACGCCCCGGACCAGCGACCAGGTCCACCTGGCGTCCCTCCTGATGATCGCCGGTGGCGCGGTGCTCAGCGCCGACCTCCTCTTCGCCCTGTGCCTCTTCCTGTACTCGGTGCTCGCCGTCCTGTCGCAGGGCCTCTCGGTGCTGGCCGAGGCCGGCGGCGGCCCCTTCCCGCCGCTCCGGCGGGTCCTCCGTCCGCTCGCAGCGGGGGTTCTGCTGGCGGTCGCCGGAGCGCTGGCCTTCTTCGTGCTCTTCCCGCGCCTGTCGTGGAACGTGGCGGCACGCCGTGGCGGGGCCTCGCTCGGGCCCGCGACCACGGGCTTCGCCGACGGGCTCCGGCTCGGCGGCACGGGGCTCCTCAAGTCCAACCCGCGGGTGGTGTTCCGGGTCCGCCTCGAGCCGGACCCGGAGACCGAGCAGCTCGACGCCTACTGGGTGGGGAGGCGGTTCGACGTCTTCGATGGCGTGGAGTGGTCCACGGCTGGTCGCCCCGGCTCGCCCGTCCGCCAGGTGCTGCTGGGGCGCCAGGAGCCGGAGCTGGTGCGCCAGGAGTTCGACCTCTTGCCGGCGTACGGCAGCCGGACCCTGGTCGCCCTCGACGCGCCGGTGGTCTTCACCGACGCCGAGATGCACCACCCGACGTTCACCGTGCGCACCGAGCTGGTGCCCTCGGGCGACCGCGAGGTCCGGATCCTGGGGCCCTCCGAGCGCGTCACCTACCGTGCCCTCAGCGCGGTCGATCGGCGAGCGCCCCGGCCGCTCGACGACGTCGAGCGGCAGCGCCGGCTCCAGCTGCCGCCACGGCTCGACCCGCGGATCCCGGCGCTCGCCGAGGAGCTCGCACAGGGCGCGGTCGGAGATCGGGCCGTCGCCCGCCAGCTCGAGCACGCCCTCCAGACCCGCTACGCCTACACGCTCGAGCTCCCGGGGAGAGTGAAGGACCCCCTGGCGGACTTCCTCTTCGACCGGCGCGCCGGGCACTGCGAGGACTTCGCCGCCGCGCTCGCCGTCCTGCTGCGAGCCCGGCAGATCCCCGCGCGGGTGGTGGTCGGCTTCCATGGCGGGGAGCGCGCGGCGGGCGAGTACCTCGTCCGCGCCGGTGACGCGCACGCCTGGGTGGAGGCCGATGTGGACGGCTACGCGCTGCGGCTCGACGCCACGCCTCCGCAGCACCGGTCCGCCGCGGGCACCGGCCTCACCGGCTGGCTGCTGACCCGGTGGGAGGCGCTGGAGATCCGCTGGCTCGATCGGGTGGTGGAGTACTCCCTCTCCGACCAGACGCGGCTCGCGCAGGTCATCCGCTGGAAGGCGGAGGACGCGCGTCCGGCGCCGGCCCCCGCCCGGCCGGACGGAAGCGTGGCAGTGGCGCTCGGCGTGCTGGGCGCGGCGCTGCTCGCCGCCGCGCTGCTCGGCCGTCGGGCGGCCGCCGGCGACGCCGAGGACCTCGGACGCGCGCTCCGGCGGCTGCTCCGCCGGCGCGGCCGGCTCGGCCCCGCCGGATGGCTGGATGGCGCGCGGGTGGGCGAGGCGGAGCTCGCGCCGGTCCGCGAGGGCATCGCGCGCTACCGCGAAGCGCGGTTCGGGCGCCGTCCGCTCGGGCCGGGAGAGGGGCGGCGACTGCTGCGGCAAGCCAGCCGGGCGCTCCGTTCGGTGCCCTCCCCCTCCGCTCCCTCGGCGCCGCCCCCGACGTCCGTGGCGTGACGACACCGCCCGACCGGCGGCTCCATCCCGGGGCCCGTTGTCTTTCCTCGGTCCTCGGCTAGAAGGGTCGGCTCGCCCCCGATGAACGACTCCGCCCCCGCCCGAGCGACCCCGGAGCCCGAGCTCTCCGCGCCGCTCGCCCCGATGCCGCGGGAGCTCACCGTCCGGGGCCTGGTGCTGGGGAGCGTCCTGGGGGTCCTGTTCGCCGCGAGCTCGGTCTACCTCTCGGTGAAGGTGGGCCTCACGGTCTCTGCCTCCATCCCGGTGGCCGTGCTGTCCATCGCGCTGTTCCGGGTCGCCGGCCGCTCGTCGGTGCTCGAGAACTGCATGGTCCAGACCACGGGCTCGGCGGGCGAGTCGCTGGCCTTCGGCGCAGCCACCGCGCTGCCGGCCCTGCTCCTGATGGGCTACGACCTGAGCTTCGGCCACATGCTCCTGGTGGCGCTGCTCGGGGGGCTCCTCGGCGTGCTCCTGATGATCCCGCTCCGGCACGGGCTGGTCGTCCAGGAGCACGCGACCCTCACCTTCCCCGAGGGAACGGCCTGCGCCGAGGTGCTGGTGGCCGGGGACCGCGGCGGCACCACTGCACGCCTGGTCGTCTCGGGATTCCTGATCGGCGCGGTGTACAAGACGCTCTACGCGGCGCTGAAGCTGTGGCGCGAGACGGTGGGCGGGCTCCTCGGCTCGGTGCAGCGGCTCCCGGACGGCAACGTCGTCCGGCACGGCTTCCCTGGCGCCTCGGTGTCGATGGAGGTCAGCCCCGAGCTCCTGGGCGTCGGCTACATCATCGGGCCGCGGATCGCCGGGATCACCTTCGCCGGCGGCGTGCTCAGCTACCTGCTGTTCATCCCGCTCATCCACTTCTTCGGCGACGGGCTGTCCACGCCGCTCCTCTCGCCGGACGGCGCGCTGATCCGGGACATGGGGCCGGACGAGGTGCACCGGACCTATGTGCTGTACATCGGCGCCGGCGCGGTGGCGACCGGCGGGCTCATCAGCCTGTTCCGCTCGATGCCGGCCATCGTCCGGGCGTTCCGGCGGAGCGTCCGGACCTTCCTCGACGCGCGCCGCGGCCAGTCGGTGCAGGTGCCGCGCACCGAGCAGGACCTGCCGATCACCGTGGTGGCGGGCGGGACGGTGCTCCTCTTCCTCGCCGTGTGGTGGGCGCCGCCCTTGCACGTCAACCTGTTCTCGGCGGTGCTGGTGATGGTGGCGGGGTTCTTCTTCGTCACCGTCTCGGCGCGCATCACCGGGGAGATCGGCAGCTCGTCGAGCCCCACCTCCGGCATGACGGTGGCCACGCTGCTCTCGACTTGCCTCCTGTACCTGCTGCTCGGGTGGACGTCCCCGGCGGACCGCTTCATGGCGCTGACCACCGCGGCCATCGTCGGCATGGCGGCGAGCAACGGCGGCACGACCGCGCAGGACCTCAAGACGGCGTACATCGTCGGGGCGACGCCGAGCCGGCAGCAGATCGCCATCCTGGTCGGCGTGGTCACCTCGGCGCTGTGCGTGGGCCCGGTGCTCGCGGCGGTGAATCGCGGCGCGACCGCGACGGTGCCCGAGGTCCATCCGGGCGTCCGGGTCACGCACCCCAGCGAGGAGCGCGTGGTGCAGCGGGAGTTCCCCTTCCGGCCGAACCCTGGGGCGCTCTCCGCGTCGACCCTCACCGGCGAGG
Source organism: uncultured delta proteobacterium (assembly GCA_963776345.1). Lineage (GTDB taxonomy): Bacteria > Myxococcota > Myxococcia > Myxococcales > Myxococcaceae > RPRB01. The sequence goes on from CAVZMH010000016.1 coordinate 510,409, forward strand.
AGCTGTTCCAGCAGCTGTGGGGCCGTGGCCTGGAGGTCCGACTGGATGGCGACGGCGCTCCGGTCGCGATCCGCACGTTCCGTCAGGACCTCACCGCCCCGGCGCTCGCCGGGGCGGAGGTCCGGGCCCGGGAGGAGCACCTCGGTGAGCCGCTCTCGGCCCGGACGACGCTCGGAGCGCTAGGGGCGGTGGGAGCGCCGGTCGAGCGACAGCTCCACGCCGGTTTCGTCCGCAACGACGCGCCGATCCCCACCGGCAAGTACCTGAGCACGGACGACGGGACGATCGAGTACGTGGTGGACCCGGGCATCGGCGGCCGGGTGGACGAGGTCCACGGGGTCAAGCTCACGCGCTACGAGGCCCCCAAGGCACGGCTGTTCTCGCTCATCGTGGACGGGGTGCTGACCCGGAAGCTCCCCTGGGATCTGGTCCTGCTCGGGGTCGCGCTGGCCTTCATGCTGGAGGTGGCGGGCGTGGCGGCGCTTCCTTTCGCGGTGGGCGTGTACCTGCCGATCTCCACCTCGGCGCCCCTCTTCGTCGGGGGCATCGTCCGGTGGTGGGTCGATCGGCGGGGTGCCCGGCCGGAGTCGGACGCGAGCCCGGGGACCCTGCTCTCCTCGGGCTACATCGCCGGCGGCTCCCTGGCGGGGGTGGTGATCAACCTCCTCCACATCCCCGAGGGGGGCTGGATGGACGCCCTGGATCTCCCGGCGCGGCTCGCCGGGCATCCCGGGTGGCTCCCCCGGCTGGTGGAGGCCCTGGGCGACTCGCCCCGGGCCCACCCGATCTGGTCGATCGTCTTCGGGTTGTCACTCTTCGGGGCGCTGGCGGTGCACCTCGGGCGGGTGGCGCTCCGGACCCGGGCGCCGGAAGGGTCGCATTCGGTCTAGAATCATGATCCGTTGACTGCCGCACCGGACGCCGCTCCCGCCATCGATCCGCTCTCCGACCCGGAGAACCGGCAGCGGCTCGAGCTGGCGAAGGCCTTTGCCTTCCAGCTGCTGAAGGGGATCAAGCAGATCGGCATGTACCGGCACAACGAGGCCCGGTACACCGAGTACCTGGACAAGGCGCACGAGGCGGTCAAGCAGTACACCGAGCGTTACGGGCCGCTGGTCTTCAAGGTCGAGCAGCAGAACTTCACGCTGTTCGAGCAGCCGCTCTTCGGCGAGGACACCACCCTCCCCTTCAAGTTCTGGCGCGACGGGATCCGCCAGTTCATCTTCCGGCCGGGTCTACGGCCCGACGAGCTGCTCACCTTCACCCTGGTCGCCCTGAGTGACGTGGAGAAGCAGGGCGAGGACACCGTGGCCCAGCTCTGGCGCTCGCCGCTGGACCACCTCGAGTACGTGGTGGTGGAGGGCTTCAAGGTCGACGGCTTCGACGACGAGGAGGTGCAGATCTCCGTCGACCGGATCGTCGACTACCTCTATTCGCGGCTGCGCAGCCACTCGGACGACTTCCTCCGCTTCGCCCGGGTGAGCGCCGAGGACCTCGAGCTCAAGCTGGAGGGCGTGGACCAGGTCCGGGGCGCGGTCGTCGCCGGGACGACGGCGAGCGACGAGCTGAAGGCCCGGCTGCAGAAGGAGATCGCCGAGGAGGAGCAGAGCCGCCTCTTCCCCAAGCTGGTCTCGTCCATCTTCCAGGTGGCGGAGGCCGGGGTGGACGACCCCGAGCTCCTCGAGGACATGTTCCTCCAGCTGCTCGACGCGCTGCTGCTACAGGAGGACTTCGCGATCATCAACCAGATCGTCCTCAAGCTCCGGGCGATGGAGGACCGACCGGGGATGAGCGGCATCCGCCAGCTCAAGGACACCTTCGTGGCGAAGATGGGGGACGAGCAGCGGCTGGTCCGGGTGGCGGACGTGCTCCGGACGGCGCGGCCGACGCTCCTCCAGGACATCGGCCGCTATCTCGCCTCGCTCCAGCCCACGACGCTCCCCATCCTCCTGGGCGTGCTGGAGACGCTGGACGCGCCGGAGCACCGGCTGGTGCTCTGCGACGTGATCGCCGAGTTCTGCAAGGTGAACCCGGCCGAGGTCATCCAGCGGCTGTCCTCCGAGCGGCCGATGACGGTGCGGGACATGGTCTACGTCCTGGAGCGCGCCCAGCTTCCCGACCGGATGCAGCTCTTCGGTCGGGTGCTGAAGCACAAGAACCTCGCCGTGCGGCTGGACGTGATGGGGACCATCGCTCGCGGGCGGAGCGTCGAGTCCCGCCGGCTGATCGCCGGGGCGCTGAGGGACGAGAACGCCCAGGTCCGGGTCCAGGCCGCGCGCCTACTCCCGGAGTACGACCGCGAGCAGGCCTACCTGAACCTGATCGCGGTGGTGAAGCACAAGGACTTCAAGCACCGGAGCGCCGAGGAGCAGGCGGCGTTCTACACCGCGCTGGGGAGCACCGGGCTCCCGGCCGCGTTCTCGCTGATGACCCAGCTGCTGGCGGAGAAGCCGCAGCTGTGGAACCGGTCGCGGGTGGTGGAGGACAAGCTGCTCGCGGTGCACGGCCTGGCGGGGGTGCAGTCGATCCAGTCGTACAAGGCGTTGCAGGCGGTGGCCGAGGATCGCACCCAGCCGTCCGAGGTGCTGGTGGCGGCGCGGCGCGCGCTGGCCGAGACGCGGCGGAAGCTCTTCGGAGACGCCGCTCCGCCGGAGGCGAGCTGATGGCCGACAACCTCCGGATCAGCGGCACGGCCGAGGAGGGGCTCCTGGAGTTCGGCCGGGACCACTCCGAGAAGCTTCAGCAGCTGTCGCGCTCGGTGCTCTCCACGCTCTACATGCTGGTGCGCTCGGCCAAGATGTACGACCCGGACAACGCGGTGTTCGAGCGCCCGCTGATGTCGCTGCAGGACAACCTGAATCTCATCATCTCCCGCGAGGGGCGCTTCGACCTGGTGGGGATCAAGAGCTCCTTCTACGTCAACAACATGCTGGTCAAGGTCGAGCTGAACGCGGTGGAGAACATCCGCTACCTGCTCGAGGAGATGCGGGCCAAGGACGTGGGAGGCTTCACCCTGATCAAGCCGGTGCAGACCGCCGAGCTGAAGAACTTCGTCTGGATCTTCGCCAAGGAGACCACCGAGACCCCGGAGGACGACGGGCTCAGCGGGCGCAAGCTCCTGGCGATCAGGATCTCCCGGTGGAGCAAGCTGCGGGAGAAGCTGGAGAAGGAGAAGCTCGACGACGAGGAGAAGGTCGACCGCAAGAAGTACGCGATCATCCTCTACGCCCGCGGGGTGTTCTTCATCTCCAGATACCTGGACTCGGTGCGCAAGGGTACGCCGATGGCCGCCGCGCGGGCGCTGCGCATCGTCCAGGACCTGGTCGACATCTGCTACGACCAGAAGGTGCACTTCCTGGGCATGACCACCATGCGCCAGGAGTCCGAATACCTGGTCTTCCACCAGGTGAACACCTGCCTGCTGTCGATCGTGTTCGGGGTGGAGCTGGGGCTGACCAAGGCGCAGCTCCGCGACCTCGGCTTCATCGCCCTCTTCCACGACGCGGGGATGGCGACGATCCCCGACGAGCTGGCCGGGAAGCGCGGCGGGCTGACGCCCGAGGAGCGGACCCTCATCGCCCGGGCGCCGCTGATCTCGGTGCGGAACGTGCTGTTGGAGAAGGGCTTCACCCGGACCACGCTGCACCGGGTGGTGACCACGCTGGAGTACAAGAGCGACTTCGGCACCGCGGTACGCGACGCCCGGGGCAACATCCAGATGATCATCCCCAAATCGTCGCTGGGGCTCTACGCGAAGATCATCGCCATCACCGCCGGCTTCGACGCGCTGACCAGCAAGCGGCCCTTTCGGGACGCCTACGGCCCCGAGGTGGCGATGATGCTGATGTGGAGCGAGCTCCGGCACAAGTTCGACCCCGAGCTCCTCAAGGTGTTCATGCGGGTGCTGGCCATCCCGCCGGTGAAGGTGCTCTCGCGGCGGCAGCAGGGAGCGCTCTCGGTGACCGGGCTCTGAGCCCCGGGCCGCGAGCAGCGCACCGCAGCGGTCGAGCCTTCACGGCTTCGACAGCGCCTTGCTCGCCTCGCTGAGATCCGCGGGAACCGGCGCCTCGCAACGGACGGGCCGCCCGGTCCGCGGATGGGGGAACACCAGCCTCCAGGCGTGGAGCCCCTGCCGCCCGAGGCGTGTCTGGACGGCCTTCACCCGCGCGTCGCCCTTGCGTGTCCCGCCGTAGAGGGCATCCCCGAGCAGCGGGTGTCCGAGCTCGGAGAGGTGGACGCGGATCTGGTGCGTGCGACCGGTCTCCAGCCCGACCTCGAGCAGCGCGGCGCCATGGAGCACGGTGCGCACGCGCCAGGTGGTGACCGCGGGCTTCCCGGTCCTCGCGCGGCCGGTGAAGCGCTTTCGATCTCTCGGGTGGCGGCCGTGGAGCGTCTCCAGCCGTCCCGTCGCGGGCGGATGGCCGTGCACCAGCGCGAGGTAGGTCTTCTCCACCGTGCGCGCCTGGAACGCCCGCTGGAGCGCCTGGAGCGCGGCGTCGTTCTTGGCGACGACGAGGCAGCCCGAGGTCTCCTTGTCCAGGCGGTGGACGATGCCGGGTCGAAGGACTCCGCCCACGCCCGAGAGCCCCGAGACGTGGTGCAGGAGCGCGTTGACCAGGGTGCCTCGGGCGTGGCCGGCGGAGGGATGAACGACGAGCCCCGCGGGCTTGTCGAGGACGAGGAGGTCCCGGTCCTCGTGGAGGATGGTGAGGGGAAGGTCCTCGGGCTCGGGAACGGCCGGCTCGGGAGGCGGGACCGAGACCTCCAGGGTCTCGCCGCCCTTGAGCCGGAGCGCGGCGCGGCCCGGCCGCCCGTCGACCAGAACCCGTCCCGCGTCGAGGAGCGCCTGTACCCGCGACCGGCTGAGCTCGCGGAGGCTCGAGGCGACGGCCCGGTCGAGGCGCTCGCCCCGGAGCGCCGGCCCGGCGGTAAAGCGATGGACCTGCCCGGTGCCTGTCTCGCGCCGCTGTGGCTCGGTGCTCACGGGTCGTGCCCGAGTGTACGCGCCAACGCACGGCCCAGCGCGGCCGAGGAGCGACGTCACCAGAATCTTGGACCGCACATGCGCCTTGCCGCGCACGATGATGTCCACCACCGCCCGGTCGAAGAAGTTGGTGGTGGTGTAGACCTCCTGGCTCACCCGGCTCCGGTAGAGGTCCCGCCCCTCGCCGAGCTCCTCCTTGAGCACGTCGAAGAGGTTGTCCTGCTCGATGCCCTTGATGATCTTCTGCTCGTTGTAGAGCGAGATGTCGGAGGCGATGGCCCGGGCCAGCCGCAGCGCCTTGGTCCGCTCTTCGTCGGTCATCGGTCGGTCCTCTCGGGGCTCACGGCGCCCGCGCGTGCGCGCGCTGGGCAGTGAGGAGATAGGTCTTGCTCACCCGCGCCGGATCCAGCCGGAGCTCGCGGGCCAGGTTCACCAGGATGCCCCGAAGGTACACCGTCGCGGGCAGCCGGTCGTAACGATCGGCCTCCACGTTCTCCAGGTGGATGCGGGTGATGCGGGTCCGCTCCGCGACCTGCTGGAGCGACAGTCCGTAGGACTCGCGCACCCGACGGAGCATCTCGCCGTTGAACTCGACATCCGGGGGGATGTCCAGGCGAAGCCGGCTCTCGCGGGACCGGCCCGGGAGCTCGGGTGGACGCTCCGGCGGCGAAGGCGGCTCCGCGTCGGCGGCCGGCGGAGGCGCCCCGGGCTTGATCCGGAGGCCCAGCGGGGGGGGCAGCCCGGAGGGCGCAGGGTCCGGGCTCGCCACGCTCCCCTCGGGGAGGGTCTCCGCCGCGCGGGGCGCCTCGGCCTCGACGGCGGCCGGCGCCGCGACGGACTCTCGCTCCGGCTCGGGCGACGGCCTGGCGGCCGGCTGCTCGGTCGGGACGGCCGCAGCCCAGTCGGCGCTGAGCAGGGGCGCAGGTGCCGCGGACCCGGCGGGCGAGCTCTCCTGGTCGAGCTCCTGGGGCAGAGCCGGCCCGGCGCTCTCCGCCCCTCGCCCGAACGGCCCGGGCGTCTCGGAGAGCCCGAGCGCGAGCGCCTGCTGTCGCTGCTCGGGCTCCTCCTCCTCCTCCTCCTCCTCGTCCGACCCGGCCTCGAGCTCCAGCTCCGTCCTCGCGCGGTGCGGACCGGCCTCCAGGGGAGGGAGCGCCTCCTCCTCCTCCTCCTCCTCCTCCTCCTCGTCCCAGAGCGTCGCCGGTCCGAGGCGTCCGATGGACCGGTCGTAGCTGGCCTTGCGCGCCGGGTCGAGCAGCACCGCGGCGGCCTCGTCCAGCTTCGCCCGGAGGCCCTGCAGCTGGCCCTCGTCCACCAGCGCGTAGACGGCGAGCGACTCCTGACCGTAGGTCTCGCGCGCCCGCTCCACCGCCGCCCGCAGCTCGTCGAGAGAGGAGGCGGGATCGACCTCGAGCACGTCGTAGAGGGTGGGCTCCTCGGTCGCGGTCATCGGCCCGCCGACCTCGGGCGATCGAGCGCAGCGAGCGCCTCGGCGACGGCCACCAGATTCGAGGCGGCGGCCGATCCCGCCGCGTCCAACAGGAGCGGCCGGCGCTTCCGCACGGTCTGCCAGGCGGCATCGTCGTAGGCGATCGCGCCGAGGTAGTCCATGTCCAGCCCGAAGAACTTCTTCCACGCCGCCACCACCGCGCGGCCCACGCTCTGGTCCGCCGCCGATCGCACCTGGTTGACCACCAGCTTGACCCGGAACTCGCGCAGCGAGCGCTCGAGCTGGGCGGCCGCGTCCGGATGGGTGCCGGCCACGGTCTTCACCACCTCCGCCGGCGTCCGCATCGCGCTGCCCTGGCTCCCCAGCGCCGCCTCGGCCAGGTGCGCGACCCCCAGCGCCTGCGCGGTCTGCTGCAGCCGCCGGAACAGCGCCGCCTTCAGGAAGCGGTAGGCGTTCTCCACCGACGTCGGCTCGGGCAAGAGGACCAGCACGCCGTGGTCGGCCAGGAGGAAGAAGTCGATGGTGTGAAGCGAGGTACCGGCGCCGAGGTCCAGCACCAGGTAGTCGGTGTCCAGCGTCTGGAGCTGCTCGACCAGCCGTGCCCGCGCCTGCGCCCGGGGGTTCGCCGCGTCGAGCGCGTCCAGCGCGCCCGAGACGAGGCTCAGGTTCTCGATCCCGGTGGGCGCGGCCAGCGTGTCGATGCGCGTGCCCCGGGTCACGACGTCGGAGAGGGTGCCCTGCGGCTGGGTGATGCCCAGGCAGGTGTGGAGGTTGGCCCCGCCGAGGTCGACGTCCACCAGCGTCACCCGGTGCCCCGAGCGAGCGAGCGCGATGCCGAGGTTGGCCGAGACCAGCGACTTCCCGATGCCGCCCTTGCCGCCGCCCACGGCCACGATCCGCCGCGCGCGACGGCCCGCGTGCGCGTCCTCGGCGCGTGGCCGCGACCGGCCCGTCAGCTCCACCACGTTGTTGAGGCCGTAGCGCTTCACGTTCGGCGACGTCGCCCGGGGGCGGATTCTAGTGGACGGTGCGGCCTACACGCCAGGAAGTGGCTCGCGGGCCGCGGCCACTGCCGCCGAGAGCCGGCCGAGGTCCGCGTCCTCGATGCACCGGACGTCCAGCACCAGACGTCCGTCCTCGATGCGTCCGAGCACCGACGGCTCTCCGGTGCGCAGCCGGGCGGCCAGCGTCTCGGCGTCCCCCTCGAGCACGCAGGCCCAGGACGGCGGACGGGCCAGGGGGAGTGTGCCTCCACCTACCTGTCCCTCCACGTGCACCACCCGGGCGGTCACCCCGGCGTCGGCCAAGAGCCCGCGGAGCGCGTCCGCCCGGTCCCGCAGCACCGGCTCCGGGGCGAGCGCCAGCGCCCGTGCCGGGACCTCGTCTCCCCGGCCGTCCTGGTACATCTTGAGCGTCGCCTCGAGCGCGGCCACGGTGAGCTTGTCCACCCGGAGCGCCCGCGCGAGCGGGTGGGCCCGGAGCCGGGACAGCCAGAACGCCCGGCCGACGACGATGCCCGCCTGCGGCCCGCCGAGGAGCTTGTCGCCCGAGAAGCACACCAAATCTGCGCCGGCCTCGACGTGGCTCCGCATGGTGGGCTCGGAGGCGGCCCCGGGGACGTCGAGCGGCGCCAGCAGCCCGCTGCCCGCATCGACGAACAGGGGCACGCCCCGAGGCTGGCACAGCCGGGCCAGCTCCTCCACCGAGGCCTCCTCGGTGAAGCCCACCAGCGCGAAGTTCGAGCGGTGCACCTTGGCGACCAGCGCGGTGGCCGGCGACAGCGCCCGCTCGTAGTCGGCGCGCCGGGTGCGGTTGGTGGTCCCGACCTCGACCAGCGTCGCGTGCGACTGCCGCATCACGTCGGGGACGCGGAACCCGCCGCCGATCTCCACCAGCTCCCCGCGCGAGATCACCACCTCGCGGCCCTCGGCGAGCGCGGTGAGCACCAGCAGCGTGGCCGCCGCGCAGTTGTTCACCACCATGGCGTCCTCCGCCCCGGTCAGCGCCCGGAGCGGCCCGAGCAGCGGGGCGAACCGCGTGCCGCGCTCGCCGGTTTCCAGGTCCAGCTCGAGATTGGAGTACCCGCGGGCCACCGCCTCCGCCCGGGCCAGCGCCGCGGGCGCGAGCGGCGCCCGGCCGAGGTTGGTGTGCAGCACCACCCCGGTGGCGTTGAGCACCGGCCGCAACCCCGGGGTGTCGAGGGCCACCAGCACCGGCCCGAGCGCGTCGGAGGAGAAGCTGGCCGGCTCCCCCTCGAGGATGCGGTCCCGCAGCACCCCCAGGAGCCGGCGGATGGCCTCGACGACGCGAGGACGGGGGTGGATCTGCAGCGCGACCCGGCCCGCCTCGGACACCAGCACCGACTCGACCGAGGGCAGCGCCCGGAGCCGCTCCCGGGTGGCCGCCGACAGCGCGCCCTCGCTCATCGCTCGCGCTCCGCCCTGGGCGCGGCGGCCGCCGGCCTCGCCACGCCCGGCAGCGGGCGCCCGCCGAGCAGCCGGTAGGTGTTCCAGCTCCGGAGCACCCGCTTCACGTAGCCCCTCGTCTCCGACAGAGGAATCTCCTCCACCCACCGGTCGAGCTCGAAGTCCGGCCGTGCCGCACGCCAGCGGCTCACCGCCCCCTCCCCGGCGTTGTAGCCCGCCAGGGCCAGGGCCACGTTGCCGTCGAAGGTCTTGAGGAGGCGCGCGAGGTAGGCCGCCCCGAGCTGGATGTTCAGCGCCGGAGCCTGGAGCTGCTCGGCATTCGGCGCCCGGAGGCGCAGCGCCCGGGCCATCTCCCGCGCGGTGGGGAGCATGAGCTGGGTCAGGCCCACCGCCCCGGCCCACGACAGGGCCCGCGGGTCCAGCGCGCTCTCCTCGCGCATCAGCGCCTGAAGCAGCTCGGGCTCCACCGGCGAGCCGCGGGTGTACCGCACCACCAGATCGCGGAACGCGTCGGGGTAGGCGATGCTCCACAGGTCGCGCGATCCCGGGACCACCGGACCGCTGAGGTCCCGCCGCAGCGCCAGCCGGGCGACCCCGTGCGCCGAGCGGGCGTCACCGGTGCGCGCGAGCGCCTCGACCAGGAGCCGCTGCGCCTGGGGCGGCTGCCCGGCACGGCGCGCGGCGAGCAGCTCGGACGAGGCGGCGTCGTCGAAGCCGAGGCGGAGGAGCTCCACCCCGGCGAGGAAGTGCCGATCGTCGAGCAGCGTGCCCGAGTCGAGGTCGGTGGGGGGAGGCCCTGACGGCAGCGGAGCGAGCTGGCTGCCGACCCGGGAGGCCCGCGCTGGATCGCGCTCCGCGAGGCGCTCCCGGGCCATGAGCCCGTAGTAGGTGCCGGGGTGCTCGAGCGCGAGCGCCTCCCAGAGCCCGAGCGCCTCCGCGGTGCGCTTCTGCTGGTCGAGCACGCGGCCCCGCCAGTACCGCGCGCGCTCGACGTCGTAGCTCTCCTCGGCCGAGCTCCGGGCCTTCTCCAGCGCCTCGAGGGCGGCCAGCGCCCCCGCCTCGTCGCCCGAGCGGTGCCGGAGCCAGAACGCCTTGAACAGCGCCTCGCCCAGCTGGTCCCCCTCGGGGTAGCGCTCGGCGATGCGGTCCAGCCGCGACAGGGCCTGCTGGAGCTTGCCGTCCTGGGCGAGGAGATCCGCAGCCACGAAGAGCGCGTCGTCGGCCAGCGGATTCTCGGGGAACTCCTTCGCCAGGCCGTCGAACGTCTTCACCGCGGCGGGCGGCGAGACCACCGCCTGCGACGTCCCGAGCAGGTACAGGGCGCGGACCCGGAGGTCCGGGTCGGTGCAGCCGCGCACCACCGGGGAGAGCACCTCCTCCACCTCGGAGTGGCGCCGCTCCTTGCGCAGCGCGCGGCCCTCCACCAGGCGCGCCCGGCAGGCCAGCGGATCCGGGATGCGGAGCCGGGGGAGCACCGGCCGCAGCACGTCGAGGCCCTGGCGGTTCCTGTGCAGCTCGACCAGCGCCTCGGCCCGGGCGACCGCCGCCGGGACGGTGAGGCCGGACTTCCCGAGCCGGCGCTCTGCCTGGGCGGCGAGCGGAGACCGGGGGTGGTTGCTCCAGAGGGCGAGAAGCGCCTGCCGCTCGGCCTCGACGTCCCGCCGCGCCCGGGAGAGGTCGGCCTGGGTGACCAGCGCCTCGGCCGCCACGTCCCGTCCCCACAGCGGGGAACCGCCACGGGCGAGCGGCTGGAGCGTCTCGACCGCCGCCGACAGCTCTCCCTGCCGCCGGAGGATGCGGGCCAGCCCGAAGCGCGCGTCCGGGTAGACGCGCGAGGTGGGGGGAACGACGGCGAAGAGGCGGCCGGCCGCGTCCAGCTCGCCGAGCTCCTCGCGGGCGAGCGCGGCCTGGAGCCGGCACCGGTCGCCGATGGCGGGCAGCTCGGTGGCGAGCGCCTCCAGCTCCGCCGCAGGGGCGGCCGCCGGACGTACCCTCAGCTGGGCGAGCGCACGCAGGTAACGGACCTGGGGCGTGTCCTCGGCCTTCCCGAGGAGCTGCACCGTGCGCTCGTACCGCCCCGCCTCGAACTCGGCGCGGGGGGCGGCCAGCTCGCCGGTGAACACCGGGTCCAGCATCCGGAGATCCACCCGCCGGCCGGCCGGAACGGGCGGGGCGGCGGGCGGCGGACCTGAGGGAAAGGCCGGATTCCAGACCTCGCCCACGTCGTCCGGGACGAGCCCCCGCTCCACGTCCGGGGCGGGGTCGGTGGCGGCGGCCGACGAGGGGTCGGGCGGGGCGGCGAGAAGGAGGGCGACGAGCGGAAGGAGCACGGCGGAGCAGGCGAGACCCCGGGGAGTGTGAAGGCTCCGCCCACCGGGCGCAACCATCCGTCCCTCTCGGGATTAGACTCCCAGGTCCCAGGTTCGCCCGATGGACATCCGCACCCAGACCGCGCTCCTCGCCTGCATCGTGGCCACGGCCCTCGGCCTCTCCATGGTGCTGCGGTCGAGCCGCGCCCGGGTGCTGACGGCGTACTCCCTGTTCGCCTTCACCGCCGGCGCCTTCTACCTGGCCGACTTCCTCCGCAGCGTCTTCCTGTCTGGCGGGCTCACCGGCTGGCCGGTGCGCGTGGTCGTGGGCGTCCGACTGCTCGCGGCGGCGCTGGTGCCCTCGGCGGCCCTGGGCTTCTTCCTCGAGTTCCTCGGCGGCCAGGCACAGGCGCGGAGGACCAGCCGCCGGGTGGCCATCTTCTCCGTCATCCTCGGGCTCGCGGTGGCGGTCACGCCCCTGGCCACCTCCGCCTGGGGACGGGGGGTGGTGGCCGCCTGGGCCTTCGGGACGATGCTGCTGTCCCTCTCGCTCCTGGTCCGGCGCGTCCGGCGCAGCGACTCGAAGACCGAGCGCGCCCGGCTGACCTACCTGGCCATCGGCGCGGCGGCGGCGCTGCTCTTCACCGCGCTGGACGGCATCGCCGCGCTGGGGGTCCCCTTCCCCACCCTCGGGCCGGTGGTGACCACGCTGTACCTCTTCTTCCTGGCCCAGACGCTGCTCCGGCTGCGGCTGATGGACCTGCACGAGCTCCTGGGCAAGGTGGCCAGCCAGACGGTGCTGGCGGTGATGCTGGCCCTCGTCTTCCTGGTGCTCACCGCCTGGGTGAAGGCCAACACCTCGCTCTACCTGTTCAACACCGTGCTGGCGGCCTTCGTCATCGGCATCCTGCTCGAGCCGCTGCGGGCCAAGGTCGAGGCGCAGGTGGTGCACATCTTCTTCCGCGAGCGGAGCGAGCTGCTCAAGTCGCTCGCCGCGCTCCGGACTCGCCTGGCCAACGTCATCGACCCCGGCGAGGCCGCCGAGGTCATCCTCGACGCGCTGGAGGAGACGCGGCGGGTGACGCACGCCTCGGTGTACCTGCTCGCCGAGGACCGGCCGGGGTTCCAGCGGGTGAACTTCCGCGGACCGGAGCCGGTGCCCTTCCTGGACGCGGCGGCGGCCCGCGGTCTCCTCTCCGCGGCGGCCAGCGGGCAGAAGGCGCTCCTGCTCGAGAATCTCGAGAGGCGGGTCATCGAGATGCGGACGCGGGGGCCGGAGGGGCGGCGGAGCCGGGAGGAGCTGAAGCGCACCCTGGACACCCGCAATGCGCTCCTCCAGCTCAAGTCGGCGTTCAGCGTTCCGCTGGTGGGCGGCGACCGGGTGGTGGGCTTCCTGAACCTGTGGGACGAGCGGGTCCCCGAGGCCTTCGCCTCGGACGAGATCGCCATGGTGCTCGAGCTGGCCGAGCGGCTGGCGACCATCGTCGAGAACAGCAAGCTGTACGAGCGAATGCGCGAGCGCGACCGGCTCGCGGCGCTCGGCGAGATGGCGGCCGGCCTGGCGCACGAGATCAGGAACCCGCTCGGAGCGATCAAGGGCGCGGCCCAGTGCCTCGCACCGCGGCCCCGGGCCGGCGAGGAGGGCGAGTTCCTGGACGTCATCGTCGAGGAGGTCAACCGGCTCAACGGCGTGGTGACCCAGTTCCTCGACTACGCCCGCCCGCTGAAGCAGAGCTTCGGGACGGTGGACATCAACGAGGTGGTGGCCCGCACCATCCGGCTCATCCAGAACGAGGTGCCCGGCCGGCTGGCGCTGGTGGTGGAGCTCGGCGAGTCGCTCCCGGCGGTCGAGGGCGACCCGGAGCAGCTCAAGCAGGTGCTCATCAACCTGGTCCAGAACGCCATCCAGGCGCTGGGCACCGCCCCGGGCACCATCCGGGTCCGGACCCGCGGACCCGACCGCTTCGCGGACCTGCGGGCGGCGGGCGAGTTCGTGGAGATCGACGTCACCGACGACGGACCGGGCATCCCGCCGGAGCAGCAGCCGAACATCTTCGTGCCCTTCTTCACCACCAAGCAGAAGGGCACCGGGCTGGGGCTGGCCATCTGCCAGCGCATCGTCAAGAACCACGGGGGCAGCATCTCGGTGCAGAGCCGGGTGGGAGACGGGTCCACCTTCGTGGTGCGCCTGCCGGCGCTGGCCAGCGCGGGGGCAACCCGGGTCCCGGAACCGCCACGCGACGGAACGCCGACCCCGGGCGAGCTGGGGCTGCGACAGAGCCGTCGGGAACGGGCGCGCGAGCGACGACGCCGCTCGTCGGTGTAGGAGCGGCTCTCACTCGCTCTCGCCGCCTTCGCAAACTTTGCGAGGAAAAGATTGCGTCGACTTGGCCGCGGGAGCCCTGGGTCGGCGCAACCTGCCTTGACCACGGCGGAAACCGGCTCGGCGGCCTGGCGTACGGCTTGCTGCCCTCGCCATCCGATGCGACAGCTCAAGCTCGTCCCCCAGTTCGCGGTGATGTGGGTCCTGGTCTTCGTGATGGCGGCCGGTCCGCTCCCGCTTGGAATCCCGCGGGCGGAAGCCGCACCGAGCGTCACGGACCTTCCGGGCCTCCAGAACTTCTACAGCCCGAAGGTCTTCATCGTCTTCGACACCAGCAAGTCGATGCAGTACCGGCCGGCGGACCCGAACAGCGATCCCACCGCGAAGGACGACGACTGGGACCCGAACGTCCCCACCCCGGACACCGCGTGTCGAAACAAGTTCTGCATCGGCAAGCGCGCGCTGTACCGCACGCTGCCCAAGTACAGCCCCCGCATCGAGATGGGGCTCTCGGGCTACAACCAGTACTACCAGCTCACCACCCGGCCCTCGACCCTCGGGACGCAGTGCACGTACGACCGCATCGCGCTCGGCTACACGGGGTCGTACACCTTCGGCCCGGTGCTCGACGACCTCGACGGCACCGGCCCGACCGGTCCGACCGGACTGGCAGCGGTGCCGTTCAGCTACACCCCGCCGGGCCTCGGGACGAGTCACCCGACCCAGAAGTGGGTCGTCCAGACCGGACCCAGCGGGGACATCCTCTCGAAGAACGTGGGCAACGGAACGGGAGGTGCCGGAAGCCAGATGAGCGTCACGCTCCTGGCCGGACAGGCGTCCCCGGGCGGCGCCAAGTCGCTGCCCGGCGGCACGTTCACCTACGACTGGTTCCAGACCGTCAACACCGCGGGGGCAATCAGCCTCGTCAAGGGCGCCACCTGCACCACCCCCATCCTCGGGTACAACGCGGGGGCCTGCGCGGCGGACCCTTGCGACCTCACGCTCACCGGTGAGCACGTCACGCCGTTTCCGCCGTTCACCTCCGGAACCGACCTCGGCGATCCCTACGTCTCGGGGACCACGACGTACTCCCGGTCTGGACCGACCACGGTCGGCTTCACCGATCTCTGCGGCAAGACCAGCCCGTACACCGGCACCGGGGGGGGCTGCAACGGCGTGTTCGGCGGCTGCAACATCAGCCAGACCGCCGGGCCGTACACCATCTTCACCAGCGGGATCAGCAACTACTACGACGCGAGTTACGTCCCCGGCGCGAGCTGGCAGCTGGTGGGAACGACCGGCAGCACCGTGGACATCCAGCTGGTCACCGTCGGCACCACCTGCCCGGCCATCAGCACCGTGGTCACGGACACCTCGGGTCCGGCGGAGTGGCAGTCGATCGCGACCGGCGGCACTGGACCCGGCGTGGGCACGGTCTCCACGGGTTGCAGCGCCGCGGCGGGGAAGAAGTGCAGCTGGACGATGATCAGCGACTACGTCGTGTCCGGCGAGACCAACCAGCACTTCTGCAAGTTCCAGCGGACGATCTACCAGTGGCAGCCCACGGCGCAGCGTTGCGACTACCAGACGCAGGAGTGGACCTACAACACCGCCCAGGGCACTCCCTACTGCGACTACAAGTTCGACCGTGATTACTACACGACGCCGAAGTACACGTACGCGTACGTTCCGAACGACGGAGACATCCTCGGGCAGACGGCCTGGTCCTACATCGGCAACGACGACCTGAACAACACGCCCTCGGCGGTGACGTACACCAACGGCAGCTTCAGCAACGGCGACTGCCCGAATCTCGTGTCGAGCAGCGCCGCCCATCCCCAGTGCAGCGGCGGGGTGGTGTGCAAGCTCGCCTGGGCCAGCGACACCACCATCGGTGTGACCAACTACCCGCGCGGACGCTACACCGGCGTCCCGGGCGGCCCCTGGGGGACCGCGCCCCTCCCCTATCCGTCCGGGGAGCCCGTGGCGAGCCTGACCGACCCGCTGTTCCCTCCGAGCCCCATGGCCTACGCCGGGGACTGGATCGCGTCGATCGGCGCGAAGGAGGCGTACTGGGTCACGCTGATTGCGAACTACTACGACACCAGCGCCACCAACCCGCCCGCCCCGCCGCTGTTCGTCCCTCCGTCCTGCGGAGGGATCTGCACCTTCCAGTACGCGTACACCCAGCCGGTGGGTCTGGTCACCGATTCGACGTTCCTGGTCGACGCGGTCACCTCGCCGCTGGCACCGGGGGCCTTCAGCGCCGTCGCGGCCACCATGCCTCCGAACCGCAACAGCGGCTGGGCGCAGCTGCCGGACAAGGTGACTCCGGCCATCTCCTGGCAAGGAGTGGCACTGAACAACGCCCTCAACGGCGCCACACCCGCCACCGATGGCCCCCTTCTGAAGATGCTGTCCAAGTACGATCCGACCAACAACCCCACCGGTGTGCAGATGCCAAACTTCGGTGACTACACGCCCTTGACCGGCTCGCTCACCAACGTGGCCGAGTACCTCCGCAGCTACATCGACGCGGACCCCTACGCCGGTTGCGGCCGCAAGTACTACGTCCTGCTGCTCACCGACGGCGAGGAGCAACCTCCCCTCGCGGGCAACGACCCGGTCGGCGCCGTGACCGCGCTCCGGAATCTCGTCACCAACGGCGGGATCCCGGTGGACGTGAAGACCTTCGTCATCGGGTTCGGCTTCAGCGCACCCTCTCCCCAGCTGAACGCCATGGCCCGCGCGGGCGGGACCTCCGTCTCGGCGACGGACTCGAGCAAGCTGGACCTGACGAGCGGCGTCGCGCTCGATGGAACCGACGAGGCGCGCCTGTTCGCCTCGCTCGACATCACCTTCGGAAAGATCCTCTCGGGCTTCTTCAGCCGCTCCAAGCCGGTGGTGAACATGCTCGGGACGGAGATGTTCGTCGGGTACATGCGAATCCTCCAGGGCCTCGAGTGGCAGGGCAAGCTCGACGCCATCGACATCAAGACCTTGAACCTGCCGAACCTCGCCAACACACTGACCAGCGACGGCAGCTACATCTATCTCTGGCGTTACGGCGACGTGATCGACACGCAGAGCTCGCGGAAGGTGTACACGTCCCTGAATCCCAACGCGGGCAACCGGATCTGGTTCGACTACTCCGGGTGCAGCGGCGGCACGCACACCTGCACCAGCGCCGCCGGCTGGAACACCAACGCCGGCGCGGACCAGACGGCACTGGAGACCCAGATCGACGGCAGCTCGCCATCGGTCGCCAAGGAGACCATCGCCTTCCTGCTCAACCCCGGCGCGCCCGTCTCGCCCGAGCTCTTCGACGACGGGAAGACGGCCAAGACCTCCAGGGCCTCGGACATCTTCCACGCCGTCCCGGCCGTCGTGGAGGGCGCCGCCCAGAGCACGACCTGGCCCGAGCTGACCGAGGCCATGGCCTACCAGGCGTTCCGGAACGATGTCCTCATCGCCAATCGCGAGAAGACCGTCTACATCGGCGCGAATGACGGCATGCTGCACGCGGTCAGGGACATGGTGACCGTCGATTCCGGCGGGTTCCCGGTCGCGCAGCCCGGGGCGGGCGAGGAACGCTGGGGTTACGTGCCGCAGCAGCTCCTCCCGAAGCTGAAGAACATGCGGCACGCCCACGACTACGGAGTGGACGGCAGCGTCGCGGTGGCGGACGTCTGCGGGAACGGGTTCAGCGGCAGCCCCTGCACGGTCAAGGACGGATGGCGGACGCTGCTGGTCGGGGCGCTCGGAAAGGGCGGCGGCGGGCTCTACGCCCTCGACATCACGGACCCCGCGGATCCCCAGCCGAAGTGGGAGGTCTCCGCGCCGGTGAGCATGGTCGCCTCGAGGACCTACTCGCCGCGCCTGGGCGAGACCTGGGGCGCTCCGGTCATCGCCCGGACCCAGCTCCCTGCGTCGCGCCCCTGGTCGGTCTTCGTGGGCGGTGGCGTGGTCCCCGGGATCGACCTGATCCAGCCCTGGGGCAACCTGTTCTACGTCCTCGACGCGCGGACCGGCCAGGTCCTCACGGATGGAGCGAACAGCGCCGCCTTCCAGATCTGGGATGACCCCGCCGATCCGGCGCCGAACGGCGTCGCCACCCGTCCCACCCTCTTCCGGCCCGGGGACGGCGCCGTGGCGCGCAAGGTCTTCTTCGCCGACACCGAGGGGAAGGTCTGGCGGATGGACCTGAGCAGCACCGACATGACCACCTGGAAGCCCTGGAGCGTCGGCCAGGATCCGTTCTTCGATCCTGCGAGCACCAACCCGGTCTGCTCTCTCAACGTGAGCGGCGTCCCCACGCCCATCCTGGACGCGACCAGCGGTGTCCAGGTGGTGAGCGGCGTTCCGCTCACCCTCCCGATCCCGACGGTGCCCCGCCCGAAGATCTACAATCGGCCGATGCTCGCCCTGGACACGACGGGGTCTCTGAACGTCTACCTGGGCACGGGCGACTCGGACAACCCCGGCCAGCTCGGAGCCTACGACTACCTCTACGGCCTCGCGGACACGGGCAGCACCTGCGCCGCGCCGCTGTTCGTGCTGCGCTTCGATCCCGGGGAGAAGGTCCTGTCCGAGCCGGCATTCCTGAACAACACCATCTTCGTGACCACCTACGCCCCGGTCTCCACGGCGGGTCACATCTGCGAGGTCGGCCGTGGATTCCTCTACTCGTTCGACGCCCGGACCGGCCTGCCGGTGCTCGCCCTGAAGGATCCATTCAACGGCGACGCGCCGATCTCCAAGCTCGACCTCGGCGACCTCCGCAACCCCCAGCTCGGGCAGGGCGGCATTCCCAGCGCCCCGATCATCCGCGGCAACAAGCTGTACGTGGCGAACGAGACCGACCCCTCGCACCCCCGACAGATCGACCTGGTGGGCTCGCCGCTCAGTGTGAAGGTGCGAGGATGGCAGCGCGTCAAGTGAGCCGGACGGCCCGGGGCTTCACGCTCATCGAGCTGATGGTGACGGTGGCCATCTGCGCCATCCTCGTCGCCATCGCGAGCAACGCCCTGAGCAACGCGCGGAAGGTCGCGCGGGTGGCCGGAGAGGCACGGCTCGTTCTCCAGCGGCTCCAGTCGGTGAGGACCAGCGCCGTCGGCCAGGGGGCTGCGCAGGGCTACTACTTCGGCCCCAACGGGGCGGGCGCAGCAGGGCCGGACGCCAACCAGGGATTCGTCTTCTACATGCAGAACCCGACCGCGACGGTGGTCAGCTATGTGGCCGGCATCGACCGGCCGGACCCCTATCGCGACACGCTGCCGACCAGCGGAGGTCAATCGCTGGTGGTGGTCACCGGGGCGGGGGTCGCCCAGCCGGCCCCCTTCCAGATCGGCTTCGACATGAACGGGCAGGTGACCGTCACGCCGCTGCCCCTCGCCTTCCCCTACTGCATCCAGATCAGCGACTTCACCGATCCGGTGATCGTCCGCTACGTGATCCTGTTCAACGATGGAACGGCAAAGGTTCAGCGTGATGAGACCTGGTGTCCGTAGCCGGCGCGGATTCACTCTCCTCGAGGCACTCGTGGCGGGTGCCATCTTCTTCATCGCCGTGGTGGCGATCTCGCTCCTCGCGGTGAAGGGCGCGACCAACGCTTCGCAGGGGATGCGCTATGCGCAGACGGCGAGGCTCGCCACCCAGGAGATGGAGAAGTGGTCGATGCTGGGCTACCCGGGGCTGCAGACCGCCACCGGGGGAGTGTCCCCCTTCGTCGCCCCGGCCTACCCCATCTACGAGCAGCCCGACGGCGGTGGGAAGCTCTACAACGTGTCGGTCACCATCGTGAACACCGCCGGGCCGCCGGGTCCGCCGGGCGCGCTCCCGCCGCCCGAGCTCGGGACCGGCAGCGTCGCCGTTCCCTCGTACTTCGTCAGCGTGCAGGTCACGTCGCAGCAGGGCACCGACGGAACCCCGGTCACTGTGAGTCAGGCCACCTATGTCAGTCCGAACTGAGCGGCGGCGTGCCTTCACGCTGCTCGAGCTGATGGTCGCCGCAGCCGTGGGGCTGGTGATCATCACCGCGGCGATGGCTGCGTTCGATCTGCAGAGCCAGTTCGCCCGGAACACCGAGCGGCTCCTCTCCACCCAGGCCACGGCGGGCCTCGGGCTCACCATGATGCAGCGCGATCTGGAGAATGCCGGGCTCAGGTTCAGGGGCGGCGTGCAGGTCGACGCGGGCGTCGCCTATGCCGCGGTGGTGCGCCCCTACGACGACCTCGGAACCGGCGTCACCACCCTGCGGAACGACCCGGGCGGAACCAGCACCGTCGTGGCGGTCGCCCCTCCGGCGGCGGGCTACATCCCCGCCACTGACGCGTTCGAGGTGCTGCAGGGCGGCCAGCAGGCCACGGCCCAGCGGCTGGCGGCACAGGTGGCCAGCGTGACCAGCCCGGCCCTCAACCAGCGGACGGTCAGGATTTCTCCCAATCCGTTCATCGCCAACGAGCTCGCCGCCGTCGGGAGCTTCGCCCCGGTCCTCATGTTCTGGAGCGAGGATGTGCATTGCATGGGTCGCGTGGTACCGCCCATTGCCGGCGGCCCCGTCGCCCAGGCGACGGTCCAGACGGTCGACCTGGACCTCGGCCTCTCCGGCACCCCGTGGCCCGCCGGCTGCCCCGCACCTCTGATGCAGGTGGAGGTCCTGCAGCAGCGGCACCGGTACCTCGTGTACCAGACCGCGGACGCCGTCGGCCGGCCCGCCCGGATCGGGCTGCACATGCAGACCAATCCCCCGTGCGACCCGGTCGGAACCGGGGTCCAGGTCTGCACCACGGATCTCCTCGCGCCGACGATGATCGCCGAGGGCGTGGACGACATGCAGATCACCTGGCGCGTCCCCGACGGTTTCGCGTCCACCACCGGCGGCTGGTGCCAGCGCGCACCCGGCGATCCGAGCTGCGGCTTCGAGCTGGCGACGGCGGCGTGGACGCCGGTCATCACCCAGCGCTCCGCAGCGATCTACGGGGCGCAAGTCATGCTCACCTCGCGGGGACAGGAGACCTTCGTGCGGCAGGGCGAGGCGGTCCCGCCGCTGCTCAACCACGTTCCCGCGACCCCCGTGGACGGGGTGGTTCGCTCCATCATGCAGACCTCCGTCCTCTTCCGGAACTCGGTGACTCCATGAACCGACCCCAGGCTCCCCGTGGCTTCGTGCTCCTGGTCGTGCTCGCCGCAGCGGCGGTGCTCTCGCTGATCGCGGCATTCATCTACAGCCGCACGGAGAACCAGCTGCTCCTCAGCGTCGCCTCGCGCGGGCAAAGCATCGCCGGCGCCCGGGCGACCCTCGCCGCCGAGCGGAAGCTCGCCATCTACCGTGCCAACTACCCCGGGGGACTCACCGCACTGACGCCGACCACCGACTATGCGACGGCGGTGGTCAACGGATGGACAGGTGACCGTGAGCTACAGAACCTCGACCGGGTCGCCTGGCCAGCGCTCGACGTCTCCAATGGAGGCGGCGCGAACTGGTGCACCGAGACCTGGCTGATGAGCCGCGGACCCGGCGTCCCGCCCTGGACGGTGGTGGAGGCGTTCGGGTTCTACGGTTACACGGTGCAGACTGCCGGGGTGGACTTCGTCAACTGCGTGCCGCAGGGGAATCCACGCATGGTCTCCTCGCGGGTGACGTTGTACCTGGAGACGCCCCCGGGCGCGGGCGGCGCTCCGCCCGCCTGTCCGGCCTGCGGAACGGGAGCGGTGGGCGGCTCCTAGCTCGCCGGCGACACGCGCGCCGACATCCGCGCACGGATGGTGCGCTCGAGCTGCTGCACCACCTCCGACAGCGGCAGCACCGAGCTGTCCACCCGCACCGCGTCGTCCGCGGGCTTCAGGGGCGCCACCGCCCGCGAGGCGTCGTCTCGGTCACGCTTGGTCTGGTCGGCGAGCACCGCGTCCAGCGTGCTCTCGGCGCCCTTCTGGAACAGCTCCTCGTAGCGGCGCCGGGCGCGGACATCCGGATTGGCCTCGAGGAAGAACTTGAGGTCCGCGTCGGGGAAGACCACCGTCCCGATGTCCCGCCCCTCGAGCACCGCCCCCACCGGCGCCTCCAGCGCCAGCCGCCGCTGGAGCCCGAGCAGCCCGTCGCGCACCACCGGCCGCGCCGAGACCGCGCTCGCCAGGAGCGAGATCTCCGGGGTGCGGATCTCCGCCGAGACGTCCTCCCCGTCGAGGTACACCCGGTTCTCGTCCCCCACCGCCTTGAAGGAGATACGGATACGCCCGATGAGCCCGGAGAGGCCGGCGTCGTCCTCCACCGCGATGCCCTGGCGGCGGGCGGAGAGGGCCACCGTCCGGTAGAGGGCGCCGGTGTCCACGAACGACAGCCCGAGCCGCCGCGACAGAAGCTTGGACACCGTGCTCTTCCCCGCTCCGGCCGGCCCGTCGATGGCGACGATGAAGGGGCGCATCGGCGCTCAGCCGGCCACGGCGAACGGGCCCATCGCCCGGAACTTGCGGTAGCGGTCCTCGACCAGCGCCGGCCCGTCCAGGGCGAGCAGGGGGTGGAGGTGCTTCCTGAGCACCCGTCCGAGGTACTCGGCGGCCCGCGCCGGGTCCCGATGCGCCCCGCCCTCCGGCTCGGGCACCAGCTCGTCGACCACCTTCATGCCCAGGAGGTCGCGGGCGGTGAGCTTGAGCGCGTCCGCCGCCTTCTCCGCCTTGGTGGTGTCCCGGTAGAGGATGCTGGAGCAGGACTCGGGGCTGATGACCGAGTAGATGCTGTTCTGGAGCATCAGGACCCGGTTGGCCACCGCGATGGCCAGGGCGCCGCCCGAGCCGCCCTCGCCGATGACCACGCTGACGATCGGCACGCGGAGCCGGCTCATCACCTCGAGGTTGGCGGCGATGGCCTCGGCCTGGCCGCGCTCCTCGGCGCCGATGCCCGGGTAGGCGCCCGGGGTGTCCACGAAGGTGAGGAGGGGCCGGCCGAACCGCTCGGCCAGCTCCATCAGCCGCCGCGCCTTCCGGTAGCCCTCGGGACGGGGCATCCCGAAGTTCCGGAGCATGTTCTCCTTCGTGTTCCGGCCCTTCTGGTGCCCCACCAGCATCACCGGCCGCCCGTCCAGCCGGGCCCAGCCTCCGACGATGGACGGGTCCTCGCCGTAGGAGCGGTCCCCGGCCAGCTCGAAGAAGTCGGTGAAGAGCAGCTGGACGTAGTCCAGGAAGTAGGGCCGCTGAGGGTGACGCGAGAGCTGGGTCACCTGCCAGCGGGACAGATCGGAGAAGATCTCCGACTGGAGCCGCCGGGCCTTCTTCTCCAGCTTCTGGATCTCGGTGGAGAAGTCGCTCGGGCCGCTGCCGGAGAGCGCCTTCAGCTCGTCGATCTTCCGCTCCAGCTCGATCAGCGGCCGCTCGAAGTCGAGGGCGAACGCGGGGCTGGCCACGGCCTCAGGCGGCCCGGGTCTTGGCCTGGGTGGCGGTGAGCGCGTACCAGGCGGTGCGGAAGGACTTGAGCTCGCGCAGGCCGGCCGGGTAGCGGCCCAGCGCCGGGGCAACGGTCACCGGAAGGCCGATCTTCTTCTCCAGCGCCTTGGCGACGTTGAGCTCCTGACGGCGGCGCTCCTCGGCGGCGGGGTCGGTGGTCTTCGGCAGGACGCGGTTCACCAGGACCCGCTCCACCGCCAGCTTCTTGCCCTGGAGCTCCTCGACGATCCGCTCGGTGCGGGCCGCGGCCAGGTCCTCACCCCGGGTGACGACCACGAACCGCGCCTCGGCGGGGTTCACCACCGCCTCCTCGAAGCGCTTCACGTGCTTGAGCAGCGCGGCGGCCTCGTCGGCCAGCTCGCCCAGGCCCTTGGACCGGTACTTCACCAGGACCGCCAGGAGGTTGGTCAGCCAGGTCCGCGCCAGCTCGGGCACCTCGAGGAGCCGCACGCCGGTGGACGAGGCCACCGGGTCCACCACGATGCGCTTGAAGCGCTCCTGGACCAGCGCGTCGGTCAGGACGCTCACCGCCGCCAGGTCCTCGAGGCCGGCCGGGGCGACGTCGAGCAGGTTCCGGAGCACCTCACGGTCCACGGCCTCCTGCTTGCCGAAGGACTCGAAGACCCGCTCGGCCTTCTCCCGCCAGCGCTTCCTCAGCGCGTTGAACCAGCCGGGCACGTCCAGCTCGCGGGCGTAGAGCCCCTTGGTGCCCTTCACCTGGGTCTCGGTGTCGGTCAGCCGGCTCTGCAGCACGTCCGAGAGGCCGTGCGCCGGGTCGACGCTGATCAGCAGCACCGGCCCTTCCTTCTCGGTCAGCGTCACCGCGGCAGCGGCGGCGCAGGACGACTTCCCCACCCCGCCCTGACCCACGAAGAAGATGAGCCGGGTCGGCGGCAGCGGCGGCGCGGCGATGGGCGGCATCGACGGCGCGCGCACCAGGGCCGGCGGCCCCTCGGCCGCGCTGAACTCGAGGGCCTTGGTCTCCCTGCCCCCGGCGATCTCCTTGGCGAACGGCCGCAGGGCCTCCAGCCCGCGCGGCGCCTCGACCCGGCGCTGCACCAGGTGCACCGGAACGGTCTTGTCGAAGGTCTGGAACTTGCGGACGTGAGGCGCCTGGAGCCCGCGCCGGCCGACGAAGGCCGGGGAGCTGGCCCGCTCCTCCACCGCGTTGACCACGATCTCCGCCACCGGGATGCCGCGCTCGCGCAGCCCGGTGAAGAGCGCCTTGGTCTGGGCCTCGCCCACCGGCTCGGCCTGGGCCACCAGGTGGAACGCGGTCCGGGCCGGGTCCTTCACCAGCGCCCAGAAGCGCTCCAGCTCGGCCACCAGCTGGTCCAGCGGGGTGTCGCCGACGGGCGCCGCGTCCTTCTTCTTCCCGGTGGGCTTCTCGCCCCGCGCCAGGGCCACCGCCCGGCGGAGCAGGGTCGCGGCGTCGAACAGCCGGAGGGTGGGGCCGGTGCCGGCCATGTCCACCACCGCGCGGTCGAGCTTCCCCGACTCGAGCTGGGCGACGACGTCGAGGAGCCCGAGCAGCGGCTCGAGCCCGGGCATCACGCCCGAGACCAGCTTTCCCACGTCCTCCTCGCCGAGGAGGAGGCCCTTGGCCGCCCCCGAGAGCAGCGCCGCGCGGATGGCCTCGGCGCGGGCCTGCACCGACTCGGTCTCGAACTCGTACGCCGACAGCCCACCCTCTCCCTTGCCGAGGACGAGCTTGGTGGGCTTCCCGGACAGGCGCTTCTTCCACACGTCCGAGAGGGCGCGGGTGGGCTCCGAGCTGCAGAGCAGCACCGTCTCCTTGGGAGCGGCGTCGGTCAGGGTCAGGGCGAAGGCAGAGGCCAGGGTGCTCTTACCTGCGCCTCCCTTTCCTCCGAACAGGTGCAGAACGGGTCCGTCACGCATGGGATGTCTGATGTGCTCCGGCGGCCTTCGTGGCAACACCGGAGCGACCCCCAAGAATCCTCCGTTCGGGGGCAAAAAGTCAAGGACGACCGGACGCGTCAACGCGCCACGTCACCGCTGATTCCTCAGTCATTCCAGCAGGTTCTTTTTTTATCGGGCGGAGGCTGTGAGGCCCCGGACGGCTCCGGCGCCTCGGGCTTCTTCCCCGGACGTGTCGGCCGGGCACGGACGCCGTCGGCATCGCGGAGGATCGGGTCGCCCCCGGGGCCGTGCCACCGCGGTCAGATCGGTCCCGGAGCGGCCGGCGGCGCCCCTTCGAGGCTCACCAGCTCGAGCTTGAGCTGGCCCGCGACCTCGAAGATGCGCGGGTCCCGGTAGAACTCTCCGTAGACGATGCGGACACACCCGGAGTTGGCGACGAGCTTGAAGCAGGGCCAGCACGGGCTCGCGGTGGTGTAGAGCGTCGCGCCGTCGATGCGGACGCCGTTCTTGGCCGCCTGGAGGATGGCGTTGGCCTCGGCATGCACCGTGGCCACGCAGTGGTTGTTCTCCATCATGTGCCCCACCTCGTCGCAGTGGGGCAGCCCGCGGATGCTGCCGTTGTATCCGGTGGAGAGGATGGTGCGGTCACGCACCAGCACCGCGCCGACGTGCTTGCGGTCGCAGGTCGCCCGGGTCGCGACCTGCTTGGCGATGTCCATGAAGTACTGGTCCCACGAGCTCCTGGCCATACACCGCGGGACTTAACCACCCGGGCCCCACATCGGCCCGTGCCCCCCACCAGGGCGCTCAGCCGTAGCGCTTCCGGACCAGGAAGATGATGGCCTCCTTGGCGCACACCTCGCAGTACCCGTACCGCTCGCGCATCGCGGCGAGCGTCTGCGCCACCTGCTCCAGCTCCCGGCTGGAGAGGGCGCTCCGCTCGCCCGAGAGGGCCTTCAGCACGTTCTCCGCCCCCCGGCTCAGGGCCCGCTTCCGCTCCTCGAAGAAGTGCGCCCGGAGCCGCCGGAGCAGGTCCGGAAAGATGCGGGCGTAGTCCATCGCCCCCTCGGGGTTCTCCAGCCGGTGCGCGCCGATCTGCCCGATGAGGCCGCGGCGGAACTCGCCCGGGTCGTCGCCGCGCGGCATGACGATGCCCTCCATCTCCGCCATGCGCTTCTCGTCCGGCCGCTCCATCTCCCCGGTGTGGCGGTTGCGCATCTTCTCGTTCTTCACCCAGTGCCGGACGTGCTGCACGTAGGTCTCGAAGAGCGAGGTGTACTGCTCGTCGGAGACCAGCTTCATCGACTCGCGCACCTCGGCGTCCACCGACTCGAGGTACTGCGCCTCGACGGTGCGCACGAACTCCTCGTGGTCGTGGTACCCGTCGACGACCTCCTCCTGGAGGAACTCGTAGACGCTCTTGTCGCGGGTGAGCGCGGTCAGCTCCTCGAGCACCGCCAGCGGGCTGAGGCAGGGCCGGTCCGGGTTCTGGGCGGCGTTGAAGAGCGCGGTCTTGATCTCCCGGGCCGAGGCGCCGGTGCGGCCCTCGTAGTTCGGGTAGGCGTCGGACTCCTGGTACAGCGCCGGGAGCCACTTCTTGAGCTCCCGGGCCTGGGCCAGGCTCAGCCGGTCCGGCGCGGCGCCGTCCTCGTAGAGCGCCATCTTCTCCAGCGGGGTGAGCCCCTCGAGGATCTCCCGCACGTCCGCCGGGTAGCGCTCGCGCACCGGCTTCTTCAGCCGGGTGAGCACCGCCCACTGCGCAGCCACCTCGGTCGCGTGCGGGGCCACGTGCTTGCCCACCGTCCGGGTGGTGACCTGCGCGTCGTAGATCTCCTTCTCCGCCTTCCACCGGCGGAGGTACGGCACCCGGACCAGCTCGATGCGCCCCTTGAAGCTGGCGAAGTCGGGCAGCTCCTTGAAGGCGGCGAGGTGCTTCTCGTTGCTCGAGGCGACCAGCACCTCGTCGAGCTGGAGGACGAAGTGCTCCAGCGGCACCTCGCCGGTCTCGCTGAAGCCGAGCAGGTACTTGAACGCCTCGAGCGGGCGCTTCAGGAGGTCCGCGTACTCCATGATGCCCCGGTTGGCGTTCACCAGCGGGCCGTGGGGCTCGAAGAGGACGACGTTCTGGAGCGCCGCCGGGAGGTTGGCCTGGCTCCGGTCCGCGGAGACCTGGTGGTAAGCGGCGTCCACGCTCAGGTGCGGCTCGACGGTCACCGCCCCCACCAGGTAGCGGCGCGAGAGGTAGAAGCGGCGGACCTGCACGTGCCGGAGGATGCGCAGCCAGTCGCCGTTCGACGCCGCCAGGAGCGCGTTGTAGATGCGCCGGCACTTGTGGCAGAGCTCGCCGTCGACGATCCAGTCGGCGAGGACCGCCTCGCCGTCCCCGGCCCGGCGCCGAGATCTTCAGCGCCCGCTCCAGCAGCTTCCGCCGCTCGTCGCGAGGCATGGCGAAGAGCGGGTGGTCCCGCATCTCGCACGTCACCCGGACCTCGACGCTCTCCTCGTCGAGGTGGGCGTAGGTGGTCAGCTCGCCGCCGCCGGTCCGCTCGCCGAAGCCGATGCTCCCCTTGACCAGCTTCTCGGAGGGAAAGATCCACGCCAGCTCGTAGAGCGCGCCCTGGGGCTCCCGCGAGTAGAGCTCCATGCCCCGCTTCAGGGCGTCCACCAGCGTGGACTTGGCCGAACCGTTGGGGCCATGGAGCAGGATCAGCTTGTTCACCGCCCCGGCCCGGACGAAGTTGCCCATGAGCCGGTACAGCGCGTTCTGGACCTCCTCCTGGCCCGCCACCCGCCCCATCCGCTCACCGTCGGTGAGGTCGAACAGCTTGAAGCGCCGCATCGGCCCGGCCGGGTGCGGCACCGGCGCGGTCCCGAAGTGGTCCAGGACGTCCCGGAGGTACTGCGCGGAGTTGCGCACCTGGGCGTGGGGCCCCTGGAGGAACAGGTCCAGGTACTCCTCGAAGGAGAGGATGCTGCGGTCCTGGAGGAAGTCGCGGCTCACCACCGCGCCCACCTCCTTGAGGAAATCCTTCGCGCTCACGGTCGGCTGCTCCCTCGGGAGCGGGCGCCCCGGCTCGCCCACCCACGTCGCCCTTCAGTCTCCCTCCAGTCCCGACCGATGCGCCAGCACGCCCCCGAACGGCAGGCTGGCTTGCTAACCTCCGGGCCCGACCCTCATGCGCAAGCCGCCCATCATCGGCATCGACCTCGGGACCACCAACTCCTGCGCAGCCATCGTGACCGAGGACGGCTCGGTCAAGCTCATCCCTTACAAGGGCGGCGACTACACGGTCCCCTCGGTGTTCGCCATCGACGAGAAGGGCAACGAGCTCATCGGCCACGAGGCCAAGCGCCAGTGGCAGCTCAACCCCCGGAACACCGTTTACGGGAGCAAGCGGCTGGTGGGCCGGAGCTGGTCGAGCGAGATCGTCGAGACCATGCGCAAGACCGTGGGCTACGAGGTCCGCCCCGGCGACCGGAACGACGTGGTGATCGACGTCGCCCGCCGCGAGTTCCACCTCCAGGAGATCGCCGCGCGCATCCTGAACAAGATCCGCGACGTGGCCTCCAACTACCTCCGGGTGCCCATCACCCGGGCGGTGGTCACCGTGCCCGCGTACTTCAACGACCGGCAGCGCCAGGCGGTGAAGGACGCCGGCAAGCTGGTGGGCATCGAGGTGGTGCGGATCATCAACGAGCCCACCGCCGCCTCGCTGGCCTACGGCATCGGCAAGAAGCTGAACGAGACGGTGCTGGTCTACGACCTCGGCGGCGGCACCTTCGACGTGAGCATCATCGAGATCCGTGACCGGGTGTTCGAGGTGAAGGCCACCGGCGGCGACATCTTCCTCGGCGGCCTGGACTTCGACAACACGATGATCCACCACGTCTTGACCGACTTCGCGGCCCGGACCGGCATCGACCTGTCGACCGACCCGGTGGCGATGCAGCGGATCAAGGACCTGGCCGAGCGGACCAAGTGCGATCTCAGCACCCGCGAGCAGGCCCCCTTCAACATCCCCTTCATCACCATGACCGCCCAGGGCCAGCCCCTGAACATCGAGATGACCTTCACCCGGAAGAAGCTGGAGGAGCTCACCCAGAACCTGGTGGACCGGACGCTCCAGATGGTCGCCCGGGTGCTGGTGGACGCCGGGGTCAGCACCAAGCAGATCGACGAGGTGATGCTGGTCGGCGGCCAGACCCGCATGCCGATCATCCAGGAGCGGCTCACCAAGTTCTTCGGCAAGGCGCCCTCCAAGGGCGTGCACCCCGACGAGGCGGTGGCGATCGGCGCGGCGCTCTACGCCCACTCGCTGGAGGACGACACCAACCTCCGGCTCCAGCTGCTCGACGTCATCCCCATGGCCATCGGGCTGGAGAAGGCGGGGGGCAGCTTCCACGTGGTCTTCCCGCGGAACGCGGCCATCCCCAACGCCAAGCAGATCCAGGCCACCACCAGCTTCGACGGTCAGACCGAGCTCGCGATGCGCATCTTCCAGGGGGACAACGAGGCGGCGAAGAGGAACGAGCTGCTGGGCGAATTCGTCTTCTCCGGCATCAACCCCGGCAGGGCGGGCGATGCTCAGGTCGAGGTCACCTTCGACGTCAACGTGGAGGGCATCCTCACCATGAGCGCGCTCGATCCCGCCACCGGCCGCAAGATGAAGACCACCGTGCGCGTGACGCAGAGCTGAGGCCCGGGGGGCGGCTTGCTGGCCCGCGCGCGCTGACCGCTACGCGGTCTTCTTCTCCTTCTCCAGCACCAGCTGCGGCGGCTCGTGCTTGGTCACCACTTCCTGGGTGATCTTGCACTCCCGCACGCCCTCCCGGTAGGGGACGTCGTACATGATGTCCAGCATCGCGTCCTCCATGATGGCGCGGAGGCCGCGGGCGCCGGAGCTCCGCCGCATCGCCTCGCGGGCGATGGCGCGGAGCGCTTCCTTGGTGAAGCTGAGCTTCACCTTCTCGATCTCGAAGAGCTTCTGGTACTGCTTCACCAGCGCGTTCTTCGGCTGGGTGAGGATGGTGACCAGGTCGTCCTCGCGCAGGTCGTTGAGCGTGGCCACCACCGGGAGACGCCCCACGAACTCGGGGATCATCCCGAACTTCATGAGATCTTCGGGCTCCACCAGCTTCAAGAGCTCGCCCACGGTTCGCTCGTCCTTGTGGACGATCTTCGCCCCGAAGCCGAGGCCCTTCTCCCCCACCCGACGGCGGATGATCGAGTCGATGCCGTGGAAGGCGCCGCCGCAGACGAAGAGGATGTTGCTGGTGTCGACCTGCACGTACTCCTGCTGGTTGTACTTCTTGCCGCCGCGCGGGGTGACGTTGGCCCGGGTGCCCTCGATGATCTTCAAGAGGGCCTGCTGCACGCCCTCGCCGCCGACGTCACGGGTGACCGACGGGGTGTCTCCCTTGCGGGCGATCTTGTCGATCTCGTCGATGTAGACGATGCCCCGGGCCGCCTTCTCCACGTCGTAGTCGGCGTTGTGGAGCAGGTTCTGGATGATGTTCTCCACGTCCTCGCCCACGTACCCGGCCTCGGTGAGGCTGGTGGCGTCGGCGATGGTGAAGGGGACGTTGAGGAAGCGCGCCAGGCTCTGGGCGAGCAGCGTCTTGCCGCTCCCGGTGGGGCCGATGAGCAGGATGTTGCTCTTGCTCAGCTCGACGTCCTCGTGCCCGGCGGCCTTCACCCCCGGGCGCGGCCGGGCGGGAGGCTTCTTCTGGTAGATGCGCTTGTAGTGGTTGTAGACCGCGACCGCGAGGACCTTCTTGGCGTGGTCCTGGCCGATGACGTAGTCGTCGAGGAACGACTTGATCTCGGTCGGAGTCGGCAGCGAGACCTGCGGCTTGCCCTCCTCGCGATCGTGCTCCTCGGCGATGATGTCGTTGCAGAGCTTGATGCACTCGTCGCAGATGTAGACCGTCGGGCCGGCGATGAGCTTGCGCACCTCGCGCTGTGACTTCCCGCAGAACGAGCAGGACAGGTTGACGGTGTGCTCCTTCTTCACCCTCTCTGACCTCCAGGGCAGTGGCCCTGACCGACGATCGAGGACTCCAGCACAGACCCAGATGCCCGCGCCACCTCCGACGCTGCCGCGAGTGCGGGGTCCCTGTCCAATATAAGTCCCGGGTTCCAGGCACCGCAGGCGACTGATCCGCAACTGCCGCCGCGTGACTGCGCTCCCCTGGGGCGCCTCAGCTCCCTGCCCGCTCGACGGCCAGGGACTCGACGGTCGCCGCGAGGTCGTCTGCCTGGGTCCGGACGGACGCCGGGACCCCGCGGCACACCCGGAGCTCCTCGGCGAGACGGCGGGCGGTGCGTGCGAGCTGACCCAGGCGCACCTCCACCGGCGCAGCCTCGGGGGCCGGGCGGGGGAAGCGCTCGCTCAGCTCGCGTCGCACCGCGGCGACGGGCCGTTCGGGGTCCCAGATCGAGTCGCGGATGCTCCGGTACTCCTCGGCGTCGAGCGCCCCGCGCTCCTCGGCCTCGGCGAGGACCTCGACCACCTCGAAGGCCGGCGCGGGGCTCGCCTCCGGCGCGTCGGGGCGCCAGCCGCGCTCGTGCCGGTCCAGGAAGCTCCACGAGCGCGTGAGCTTCAACGCGGTGGCCTTGCGGATCCGGAGCTCCTTGCTGCAGTAGGCCTCGAAGCTCCCGAAGCCCCACCCCTCCCACAGCGCCTCATCCCGCACCCGGGTCAGCACCTTCGCCAGCCCGGTCCAGGAGGCCTTGAAGGTGCGGGCCGCGCGCAGGACCTCCTCCCGGAACCCATCGGCAGGTCCCGGCTCGGCGCCCGCCGAGACGTCGATGATCGGCGCCCGCGCCATCAGCCCGCGCCTCGCCCGATGGTGAACGACAGTCCCACCGTGGCCTGCTGGCCCTCGTACGGCCGGAAGGGCCAGCGCTGCAGCTCCCGGAGGAGGCATTCTTGCAGGGCGCTTTCGGCGAAGCGCGGGTGGTCCACCCACAGCTTCTTCACCTGGCCGTCGTTGCCGATGACGAACTCGATGGGGATGCGCTCGGAAAGCCCCGGCGATCGCCTCGCCTCCTCGGCGAAGCAGGGGTACAGCGTGCGCTGCCGCTGGGCGATGACGCTCTGGATCGCCCCGCGGTCGAACCTGGCCTCGACGCTCACGTCGTCCGGATCGTTCTCCGGGGCCCCGGGTCCCGCCTTGCCACCCAGGCCGGCGGGCCTGGTCCCCGTCCCCGTCGGGCGCTTCCCGCCCCTGTCCAGCGGGTAGTCGAGCATCTCGTCCTGCTGCTTGCGCGCCCGGGCGAGGCGAATGACCGGAGGCTCGACGGCGATCGCCGCCTCCTCGGCCCGGGCGGCGTCGAAGGTGCCGTGCACCGCCATGTACCGGGCCACCGCGCCCGCCGCCCCGGCGACCACCAGCGCCACCGCGGCGAGGATGCCCAGGCGCACATTCCGCTGGCGCCTGGCCCGGTCGTGCACCCGGCGCTCGAGCGCGTCCACCCGCCACTTGGCCTCGGCCTTGGCGAGGTGGACCCGGAGCGCCTCCACCTGGGTGATGCGCTCGAAGTCCTCGCCCACCAGGGCGATCTCGGTCTGGCCGTTGATGTCGCCCGCGTACAGCCGGTCCAGCAGCTGCCGGCCCTGGACCGGGCCGAGCACCAGCTCGCCCTTGCGGTACAACCACTCTCCCCCGAGCGGCTGCTCGGCGTGTTCGGCGTCGCGCGAGTCCATGGCTCAGGAGCCCGGGTAGTCTACCCTGCCGGCGGTCACGTGAGGCGACGGCGTCTGGCGCTGTGGGTGTGGTACCGGGGCGACCGGTTCCTGGGCTGGCAGTCCCAGCGGACCGGCCTCTCGGTGCAGGAGACGCTGGAGGCGGCGCTCGTCGCCCGCGGGGTGTCCGGTCGTCCGATGGCCGCCGGGCGCACCGACCGCGGCGTTCACGCCCGCTGCCAGCCGGTGAGCGTGCGCGTCCCCCCGGAGATGCCGCCCGGTGGGCTCCTGCAGCTCGGGGGCGAGGGATGGGGCGTGGCCGCCGCGGTGCCCGCGCCCGACGGATTCCACGCGCAGTGGTCGAGCGCATCGAAGGAGTACCGCTACCGGCTCGCCACCGGCCCCGTGCCCGCGCGCTGGAGTGGCCTGGTGTGGGAGACGAGGACGCACCCGCGGCTCGCGGGGAGAACGGTCGAGCTCTCGCGAGTCCGCCAGGCGCTGGAGCGCGCGGTCGGTACGCGCGACTTCTCGGCGCTGCACGCGGCCTCGAGCGTGCGCCGGCCGAGGACACTCCAGGTCGTGTCCTGGGTGGAGCGCGGAGGCGTGGTGGAGGTCGGCCTGCGCGGGGACGCGTTCGGCCGCTACGGCGTGCGCCTGCTGGTGGGCGGCGCGGTGCTGGTGGGGGCGGGGCTGGTGGAGCAGTCAACGTGGGAGCGCGCGCTCGACACTGCGACCGCGTTCGAGGGGCTCCGCGCACCGGCGGCCGGGCTCACGCTCTGGTCCGTGCGCTACCCGGAGCGGCTCGATCCGTTCGCCGCCGTGACGCCGCGGCTACCCGGAGGGCCACCCTTCGTGCTCCTGGATCAGGCCTGAGGCGGCGCGCCGAACGGCACCGCCGGTGCGTTGTGCTTGGCGAGCACGTCGGCGATGGCCTCGCGCAAGTATTCGCTCTGGCGGATGCGGGTGGTGCGCGAGAGGGACTTCAGGGCCTCCAGCCGGTCCCGGGTGAGCCGGAAGACGACCGAGGTGAGGCGGGGCGTTGGGTGGGAGATAGTCATACCTTGATACACATCGTCCTACGTCCCGTGGCCCGGTCAACTTCTTCGCCGGCTACTCGAAGATGTAGGTCCGGAGCTGGATTCCCCCGAGGATCGCCCCGGAGATCCGGATGCCCTGCCCCGCCGTCACCTCGGCCGCGCCGCCCAGGTAGAGCCCGAAGGTGGGAAGCAGCTCGTACTGCACCCCGAACCCGAGCCGCGGGCCGGCGGTCACGTTCGGGGTGACGTGCATGGCGACCTCGGCGGTGAGGTAGGTCTTGAAGCGCTCGTCGCCGAAGTACGCCCGGAGCCCGCCCGCCACCGCCACGTCCACCGAGGGGCCGCCGAAGCCGGTGCGCGCGCCGAGGGTCCACTCGTTGCCCGAGACGCCGAGCGGGAAGGTGAGCATCGTCTCGAGCAGCGCCCGCCGCCCCTCCTCGGTCTCGCCGCCCGCCTTCACCTCACGCTTGAAGTCGATGCCGCCGCCGAGGAGAAGCCCGAGCGCGCCGCGGTGATCCCAGCGCTCCTCCTCCTCCGCCCCGGCGACGGCCGGCACGAGGAGCAGGGCGGCGAGGAGGCAACCCCGCGCGCTCAGTCCCCCGCACCAGGGGGACGCCTGTCGAGCCCCCCGCACCAGGGGGAGGCCCGTGGAGCCGCGCAGCGGCGCGGCGCGTCCAGGCTCACCGTCGCTCGAGCGCCGCGCCTTGAGGCTCAGCGGGGCACTCCGGCGGAGGGCAGGCCCACCGCCTCGTTCAGCCGGCCGGATCGGAAGGGCTCCAGGTCGAGCGCCACGTAGGCGAAGCCGCGGGCCCGGAGCGCCTGGCTGATGCGCTCGCGGAAGGCGGGGTCGGCGAACCGGTGCTGCTCCTCGGCGGCCACCTCGAGCCGGGCGATGTCGCCGTGGTAGCGGACCCGGAAGCTGCGCAGGCCCGCGGCGCGCAGGTCGGACTCGGCGCTGCCGATCTGCACCAGCCGCTCGGGGGTGACCGCCGTCCCGTACGGGATGCGCGAGGCGAGGCAGGGCATCTGCGGCTTGTCCCAGGTGCGCAGGCCGAGCGTTCGCGAGAGCGCCCGGATCTCGTCCTTGGTGAGCCCCACCTCGGCCAGCGGCGAGCGCACCGCCTTCTCCCGCGCCGCCTGGTGGCCAGGCCGGTGGTCGCGGAGGTCGTCGGCGTTGAACCCATCGACGATGGCCGCGAGCCCGAGCTGGGTCCTCCACTCGGTGCACAGCGTGTAGAGCTCGCTCTTGCAGAAGTAGCAGCGATTGGTCGGGTTCGCGGCGTAGCGCGGGTCGCCGACCTCGCCGGAGTCGACCGAGACGTGCCGCACGCCCAGCTCGGCGGCGAGCGCCTCGGCCTCGCGCTTCTCCTCCGGGGCGACGCTCGCGGAGATGGCGGTCAGCGCCACCGCCCGGTCACCCAGCTCGTCCCGGGCGATGCGCAGCACGAAGGTGCTGTCCACCCCTCCGGAGAACGCCACCAGCGCCGAGCCCAGGCCCCGCAGCTCCTCGCGGAGGCGGGCGAGCTTCGGCGCGCCCCGCTCGACCAGGGACTCCCACTCGGCGGACGTCAGCATGGCTGCCGGCCCCCGCCCGCGGTCAGCGCTTGCCCTTGCGGGCCTTGCGCGGCTTCGCCACCCGGGCCGCCCGGGCGGCGCGGGCCACCGGACGGGCGCGCGCACCCTTCTTCGCCGGCGGGCTGGCCTTCATGCGCTTGCCGGTGATGACCTTGAGCTCCTCGGTCGTGACGTGGCCCATGTCCAGGAGCGCCTGGAAGATGCGCAGCGCGCCCGACTCCACCGTCTCCACGTCCGAGCGGATGGTCACCTCCGGAGAGGAGGGCGGCTCGTACGGCTCGGTGATGCCGACGAAGTTGGGGATCTCCCCGGCCAGCGCCTTCTTGTACTTGCCGGTCGAGTCGCGCTGGATGAGCCTCTCCGTCGGGCAGTCGACGTAGACCTCGAGGAAGCGGCCGATGAGGCGCCGGTTGTCCTCGCGCGCACCCTTGTACGGGCTGACCGAGGCCACCAGGGTCGCGACCTGGTTACGGGTCAGGAGGTTGGCCACGAGCCCGAGTCGGCGCACTCCGATGTTGCGCTCCTCCTTGGTGTCGGCCGTGCCGCCCCAGAAGTCCTCGGCGAGGTCGTTCTCGTCCAGCACCTCGACGGCGCGGGCCACCTGGCGGAGCCGGGCGGCGATGTAGTCGACCAGGGTCGTCTTGCCGGCGCCGGACATGCCGGTCAGCCAGAGGGTGAAGCCTTGGGTGGGTGCCATGAATACTCCGCGGGTGCGGGGCCGCAAAATTCGTACCAGCGCGCGAAACATGAGGCGCTGCGCAGACTTGTGTGTACACGAAGTCGCCGTTCTTGACAATTGTAACTGCGGAGACGGACGGCCTGTGTGAGGACGCAAGCGCCTGGATCGACTCAGGATTGACTCGGAAGCGGACAGTCCCACTCCACGAAGTCACCCTCGCTCCACACGGCCCAGACGGCGCTCGGTGGACGGCTGGCACAGAAGGCCACCACCAGGTGGGCCACGCCGGGGTGGAGGGGCTGTCCGTCGGGGGCTGCCCAGCCTCGGTCCTCGGCCGAGAAGTCCTTCCCGCCATCGGGATGCGAGTGGGCGATGGCGAGGACCCGCTCCCCCGCCGCGTCGGCCGCCCGGAGCAGGGCGAGCCAGGCGCGCGGGTCGAAGCTGAAGGCGGTCCGGGGCGAGCGAGGAAACGCCGCGGGGTCGCGTGCGTGG
This sequence comes from uncultured delta proteobacterium, assembly GCA_963776345.1. Taxonomy (GTDB): domain Bacteria; phylum Myxococcota; class Myxococcia; order Myxococcales; family Myxococcaceae; genus RPRB01. The sequence continues at coordinate 546,688 of CAVZMH010000016.1, forward strand.
TGGGCGCCCTGTGCGTTCTCCATCGGGACCAGCCGGACGGTGTCCTCGCGTCCGAGGAGCACGGCGCAGCCTTCGTCCGGCAGCGCCGCGGCGAGATGGCGCAGGAGCTCGGCCATCACCGCCTCCGGCACGGCGGGAGGTCGATGGATGCAGGCGGGAGCGGCGAGCGTCGAGAGGCTGCCGGTCGCCGAGACCTCCGCGCCCTCCATCCCCGCAGCGAGACCGAGGGCCCGGCGCTGCACCAGCAGGGCGACGAGGCTCCCGACCTGGACGCTCGCCCTCCCTGCTTCCTCCGGAGGCCCGAGCTCTCCCGCCGCGAGACGGAGGCACGCTCTGCAGCCGCCCTCCTCGATGGACCACAGGACGTGAGCCCCCGCCCGGGTTCCCACCACCACGACGCCCCCTCCTTCCGGCACCGTGGGAGGGGCGATGACCCGGAGCAGGCGCCCCGGAGCCGCCCCGAGGAGCGGCGGCGTGCGCGCCCAGGCCGCCGTGGCCTCGCCCTCGAGGTCCACCTCGGTCCCCCCCGCCCGGAGGTACGCGGCGGCGGCGAGCGCGGCCTCGCCCCCGAAGGCGAGCTCGACCCGCACGGCGCCGAGCGCCTCTTGCCCGCGCTCGCCGACGTCACGGAGCAAGAGCTGACGGGCGTAGCGCTGGATCTGTGGCTCGCTCAGCACGGCGGCGCCTCTCGCCGGAGGAGCAGCCGCCAGGTGCCGTCCTCCAGCGCCTCGAGCCCGAGCACGGTGTGCCCGGCGTCGCGCGCGCTCTCCGGCACGTTCCTCAGCGGCTCGTCGCCCCTGAGCCGGACCTCGAGGACCCCACCGACCGGGAGGCGCTCCAGCGCGATCTTGGTCCGGACGAAGGTCATGGGACAGACCTCGGCGGTGATGTCGATCCGCGCGTCCGGCCTCACGCCCGTCCTCCGCACCCGGGGCAGCCGGGCGCTCGCCGGACGGTGAGCGTCCGGAAGCGCAGGGTCCGCCCGTCGACCACGTGGAGCGTGCTCTGCCCCGCGGGCGACGGCGGCCCGAGCGCGAGGGAGGCCTGCAGAGCGCCGAGCACACCGGCGAGCGAGCCGAGCACGCCCGCGCGGGCGCAGGTGGGCACCTCGTCTTCCCTCGGCGCGGTGCCGTACAGGCAGCGGAGGCACGCCCCGCCGGGGTCGATGCGCATCGCCTGCCCGCCCCACTGGACCACGCCTCCGGACACCAGCGGCGTCCCGGTGCGGGCGACCGCGTCGGACATCTGGAATTTGGCCCCCACCGAGTCGGTCCCGTCGATGGCCAGGGCGTGGCGTGAGAGGAGCGCTTCGACCTCCTGGGGGGCCGATGCGCTTCACCCAGGTCTCCACCTCGAGCCCGGGGAAGGCACGGACGAGCCGCTCGCGCGCGACCGCAACCTTGAACCGCCCCACGTCCTCGGGCCCGTAGAGCGGCTGGCGATGGAGGTTGGAGGTCTCGACCACGTCGCCGTCGACGAGCGTGAGGCGGCGCGCCCCGACCCCGGCGAGCGCGACGGACGCCGGACACCCGAGCCCGCCCATGCCGATGATCACCGTCGCGCCCAGCATCGCCGGCGCTAGGGTACGTCACATGCGCCCTGCCCTGCTCCCGGTCCTGCTGCTCGCCGCGGCCGCGTGTCCTCCCCCCCCTCGCACCAGGCGAGCGCGCCCACGCCGGCCCAGCCCGCGGCGCCTGCGGCCCGACCGGGGCCGGCCACGGAGCGGTCCGCTGTCCCTGCGCCGGCACCCGCGCCCGCCATCCGGCTCGATGCCCGGCAGACCGAGTGCGTGGAGAAGTGGCTCAAGGGGCACGGCCTGGACGCGTACGGCAACCCGGCGGGCACGATGTACGCCGGCGGGACGCCCACCTTCGACGAGGCCACGGGTCGCTCGGTGGACCGCTGGACGCTGGTGGCGAAGAACCGGCCCGAGGCGCTCCAGAGCTGCGGGGTCCCCCTCCCGCCCTGAGGGGCGGTGCAGCGCTCAGGCCGGCGCTGCGGCACCGACCCGTCGCTCCAGTGCGGCGATGACGTCGTCCAGGTGCCGCCAGACCTGGCGCTCGTGCTGGATGACGTCCTCGATCCGCCCGTCGGGCGAGACGACGAACGTCACCCGGCGGCTGATGCGCACCAGGGGCCAGAGCACGCCGAACTTCTCGCTGATCTTCCGCTCGCTGTCGCCGAGCAGCGGGTACTCGATCTTCTCGCTCCGGGCGAACTCGCACTGGACCTCGGGCCGGTCCACGGAGACGCCGACCAGCTCGCCGCCGAGCGCACGGATGCGGGCCTGGTTGTCGCGGAAGTGGCGGATCTCCTCGGTGCACCCCGCGGTGAACGCCTTGGGGAAGAAGAAGAGCACCAGCCGCCGGCCGCGGAAGTCACCGAGGCGGACGGTCTGTCCCTGACAATCGCGCGCCTCGAACTCCGGCGCCGTGTCACCCACCGCGAGCATGAAAACCTCCGGAACGCCCCTCTTTGCCACGAAACGGCGTCCGAGGGCACCCCGGGAGCCGGTACGGCAGCGGTCAGTGGAAGCCCAAGACAGTCCAGCTGATCCAGTGGGCCAGGGCCGGTGACACCAGCCGGCCCGTCCGGTCCCGGAGAATCCCGAATACCAGTCCGAACGCGGTCTTCCCGAGGAGTCCCCAGAGGGAGAAGCGCAGGTGGTAGGCGGCGAAGACCAGGGCGCAGAGCAGTACCCCGGCCCCTCGCCCGAGGCTCGCCTGGAGGGTGGGCTGGAGGTCGCCCCGGAACAGCGTTTCCTCTGTCAGAGCGGCCTCCACGCCGACGAGCAGGATGAGGAGCCGCGCCAGCGGCGGGGTGGACCACCAGCCCTGGAGCACCTCCGCCGCGCTCGCCCCGGCGCTCATCTGGATGAGCAGGACGATCCCGCAGCACGCCAGCCCGCCGAGGAGCCCCCGGGCGAGGTCCGGCCCGAGCCGTGCGGCACTCCACCCGAGGTCGGCGACCGAGAGGCGTCCCCAGACGATGAGCCCGAGCCCGATGACCCCGCCGAGCGAGAGCACGCTCGTCCCGAGGAGCACGGCGAAGGTCCAGCCGTCGATCGTCTCGAGGCCCTCGCGCCCCGTGATGCGCTCGAGCAGGACGAAGCCGAGGATCCGGGTCATCGCCAGGAGCGCGACGAGCAGGAGCGCGTGCCCGAGCCGGGCTCCGCTCCCCAGCGGCCAGCGGGCGGCGCTCGACGTGGTCGGCGCGGCGACGGCTCCGGAGAGTTCCACTGGCTCTCAGCCTAGCGGGCAGTACCGACCCTCGTCGGCCCTCACTGCCGGAGCAGCCAGAGGTGGCGCGCCGGCGTGACGAGGTGATGGAGGAGCAGTGCGACCACGAAGGCAATCAACGCAGCGGATCGGTGCAGGGCCGCGAGCGCCGCCGCGCCCCCGAGGAAGACCGCCAGCTCCAGCAACAGCCGCACCCAGCCCGGCACTGGCACCGGCGCCCGACCCGAGCGACTCGGGTCTCCAGGGACCGCGAACGTCACCCAGGCGGCAGCGGCGATGGCCGGAAGCCCGAGCCCGGCGAGCCACGCAGCGGCGCCCGGCGGCGCCGTCTGGAACGCCCAGTTCCCCATCGCCACGAGTGAACCGACCTCCAGAACGAACCGGATGGCCAGCTGCCAGGCGGGAATTCTCGGGATTTCTGCGCCTCCTGTATGACTCGTTGTCTCCATCGGGCCCCACGCTGCCTGGCCTGCCGCGGCAGGTCCAGGAGCAAGCTCCGAGCGCTCATCCGAGACGTCTCATGCACGCCGCCGAGAAAAGAAGAGCCGCCCCCGTGCGGTGACGGGGACGGCCTCTGACTTCTCGGGTGCGCGGAGCGCTCAGCCCGCGCTGGACGTGGTGCCGAGCGGCGGGAACGGCGTCTCGGGCGGCAGCATCGCCCCTTCTTCGTGGGCTCCCGCCAGCGCCGCCTCGAGATGGCTGATCTCGTCGGCCGGGCTCTCCACCTCGAGGTCGAGGTGCTTGTACTGCGGCAGCCCCGTTCCGGCGGGGATCAGCCGGCCCATGATCACGTTCTCCTTGAGACCCCGGAGGTAGTCCACCTTGCCGTTGATCGCGGCCTCGGTGAGCACCTTGGTGGTCTCCTGGAAGGAGGACGCCGAGATGAACGACTCGGTGGAGAGCGAGGCCTTGGTGATGCCGAGGAGCAGCGGCTCGCCGGCGGCCGGCTTGTCGCCCCGGCCCATCACCTTCTCGTTCTCCTCCTCGAACACCCAGCGCTCCACCTGCTCGTCGACCAGGAAGCTGGTGTCGCCCACGTCGGTGACCCGCACCCGGCGCAGCATCTGCCGGACGATGGTCTCGATGTGCTTGTCGTTGATCTTCACGCCCTGCAGCCGGTAGACCTCCTGCACCTCGTCCACCAGGTAGCGAGCCAGCTCCTTCTCGCCCAGCACCTTGAGGATGTCGTGCGGGTTGGCCGCGCCGTCCATCATCGGCTCGCCGGCCCGCACCCGGTCTCCGGAGTGCACGCTGATGTGCTTGCCCTTGGAGATCAGGTACTCCTTGGCCAGGTCGGTGCGCTGCTCGCCGTTCACCTCGGGGGTGATGATCAGCTTCCGCTTCCCCTTGGTGTCCTTGCCGAAGGAGACCACGCCGTCGATCTCCGCGATGATCGCGTGATCCTTCGGCTTGCGGGCCTCGAACAGCTCGGCCACCCGGGGGAGACCACCGGTGATGTCCTTGGTCTTGGTGGTCTCGCGCGGGGCCTTGGCGATCACCTCGCCGGCGGTGATGTTGTCGCCGTCGTTCACGGTGATGATCGAGCCCTGCGACAGGTAGTAGCTGGCCGGCTGCCCGGAGCTGGGCAGGGTCAGCACCTCCCCGTCCTCGCCGCGCAGGGTGATGCGCGGCCGGGCGTCGGGGTCCTTGGACTCGATGATCGTCTTCCGCGACAGGCCGGTGACCTCGTCGAGCGTCTCGGACATGGTGACGCCCTCGATGATGTCGTCGAACCGCACGACACCGCCGACCTCGGTGAGGAGCGGAACCGCGAACGGGTCCCACTCGGCGAGGAGCGTCGGGCCTTCCAGCTTCTGGGCGTCCTTCACCAGCAGCTTGGCGCCGTAGATGACCTGGTAGCGCTCGCGCTCGCGGCCCGAGTCGTCCACCAGCAGCACCTCGCCGTTGCGGTTCATCACCACCAGGGTGCCGTCGGCGCGCTTCACGGTGTTCAGGCTGTTGAACTTCACCGTGCCGGCGTTCCGGTTCTCCAGGGAGGACTGCTCCGCGCGCCGGGTCGCCGCGCCGCCGATGTGGAAGGTCCGCATCGTCAGCTGGGTGCCGGGCTCGCCGATGGACTGCGCGGCGATGACGCCCACCGCCTCGCCGATGGAGACCTTCCGGCCACGGGCGAGGTCGCGCCCGTAGCACTCGACGCAGATCCCGCGCCGCGCCTGGCAGGTGAGCACCGAGCGGATCTTCACCTTGTCCAGACCGGAGTTCTCGATCTTGCTCTGCTTGCCCTCGTCGATCTCCTCGTTGGCCCGCACCAGCACCTCGCCGGTGACCGGGTCGTGGATGTCGTCCAGGGCCACCCGGCCCGAGGATGCGCTCACCCAGGGCCTCGATGATCTCGCCGCCCTCGACCAGCGCGCCGATGACCAGGCCGTCCATGGTGCCGCAGTCGTACTCGGTGATGATCGCGTCCTGCGCCACGTCGACCAGACGGCGGGTCAGGTAGCCGGAGTTGGCGGTCTTCAGCGCGGTGTCGGCCAGACCCTTCCGGGCGCCGTGGGTGGAGATGAAGTACTGCAGCACCGAGAGACCCTCGCGGAAGTTCGCGGTGATCGGCGTCTCGATGATCTCGCCCGACGGCTTGGCCATCAGGCCGCGCATCCCGGCCAGCTGACGGATCTGCTGGGCCGAGCCGCGGGCTCCCGAGTCGGCCATGATGTAGATGGGGTTGAAGGACGGCTGCTTGCGGGTCTCGCGCTTGCCGGCCGCGTTGTCCCCCGAGGCCTCCTCCTGGGAGATCTGCTGCATCATCTCCGCAGCGACCTTCTCGGTGACCTCGGCCCAGATGTCGATCACCTTGTTGTACCGCTCGCCGTCGGTGATCAGCCCCTCCAGGTACTGGTTCTCGATCTCCGCCACTTCCTTCCGGGCGTAGTCGAGGAACTCCTGCTTCCGGGGCGGGATCTTCATGTCCTTGAGGGCGATGGAGATGCCGGCCCGGGTGGCGTGGGTGTACCCGAGGCTCCGGATGCGGTCGGCGAGGAGGACGGTCTCCTTCTCCCCGGTGAGGCGGTAGCAGAGGTCGATCAGGGCCCCGAGCTGCTTCTTGTCCAGGACCTTGTTGATCGCGTCGAAGCCGACCTTCTTGGGCACGATGTCCGAGAGGAGCACCCGGCCCACGGTGGTCTCCTTGCGGACCCCGTCGATGCGGCAGACCACCTTGGCCTGCAGCGCCACCTCGCCGTGGTCGTGGGCGGCGCGCACCTCCTCCGGCGAGGCGAACACCCGGCCCTCGCCCTTGGCGAACTCGCGGGGGCGGGTCATGTAGTAGATGCCGAGCACCATGTCCTGGGTGGGGACGATGATCGGCTTGCCGTTCGCCGGGCTGAGGATGTTGTTGGTGGACATCATCAGCACCCGCGCCTCCATCTGAGCCTCGACGGAGAGCGGGACGTGGACGGCCATCTGGTCGCCGTCGAAGTCGGCGTTGAACGCGGCGCAGACCAGCGGGTGCAGCTGGATCGCCTTGCCCTCGATCAGCACCGGCTCGAAGGCCTGGATGCCGAGGCGGTGCAGCGTGGGCGCGCGGTTCAGGAGGACCGGGTGCTCGCGGATGACCTCCTCGAGGATGTCCCACACCTCGGGGCGCTCGCGCTCCACCATCTTCTTCGCGCTCTTGATGGTGGTGACGTACCCCTTCTCCTCGAGCTTGTTGTAGATGAACGGCTTGAACAGCTCGAGGGCCATGATCTTCGGCAGGCCGCACTGGTGGAGCTTCAGCTCCGGGCCGACCACGATCACCGAGCGGCCGGAGTAGTCCACGCGCTTCCCGAGCAGGTTCTGGCGGAACCGGCCCTGCTTGCCCTTCAGCATGTCGGAGAGCGACTTCAGCGGCCGCTTGTTCGGGCCGGTGATGGTCTTGCCGCGCCGGCCGTTGTCGAACAGCGCGTCCACCGCCTCCTGCAGCATCCGCTTCTCGTTGCGGATGATGATGTCCGGGGCGTTGAGCTCTTGCAGCCGCTTCAGCCGGTTGTTTCGGTTGATGACCCGGCGGTACAGGTCGTTGAGGTCCGAGGTCGCGAACCGGCCGCCGTCCAGCGGCACCAGCGGGCGCAGGTCGGGCGGGATGACCGGGATGACGTCGAGCATCATCCACTCCGGCCGGTTGCCGGAGATGCGGAAGGCCTCGACCACCTTGAGGCGCTTGGAGAGCTTCTTTCGCTTGGCCTCGGAGTTGGTCTCCCGCGCCTCGCGGCGGAGCTCCTCCGACAGCTTGTGGACGTCGATCCCCCGCAGCATCTCCCGGACCGCCTCGCCGCCCATCCCGGCGGAGAAGCTCTCCTCACCGTGCTCCTGGTAGAGGCGGTGCAGCTTCTCCTCGCTGACCAGCTCGCCCTTCACCAGCGGCGTGGCCTTGGGGTCGATGATGATGTAGCTCTCGCAGTAGAGGACCTTTTCCAGATCCTTCAGCGTGATGTCGAGCAGGTTGCCGATCCGGCTGGGCAGGCTCTTCAGGAACCAGATGTGCGCCACCGGAGTGGCCAGGGTGATGTGCCCCAGCCGCTCGCGCCGCACCTTGGACTGGATGACCTCCACGCCGCACTTCTCGCAGACCACCCCGCGGTGCTTCATGCGCTTGTACTTGCCGCAGTTGCACTCGTAGTCCTTCACCGGGCCGAAGATGCGGGCGCAGAAGAGCCCGTCCCGCTCCGGCTTGAAGGTGCGGTAGTTGATCGTCTCGGGCTTCTTCACCTCGCCGTGGGACCACTGCCGGATCTTGTCCGGGCTTGCCAGGGCCACGCGGATGGCCTGAAACGACAGCGGGTCCTTCGGCTTCTCGAAGAAGTTGAAGATGTCCTTCACGTTGCCTCCGAAGTCTTTCGTTCACGTCCGGCCGGAGTCGCGCGAGGCGCGGTCTGCCAGCCACTCGAATCCGAAGTAGGCGGCGCCCCCCATGCTGCGGGGCGCCGGCAGGTCATCCGTCCGTCCCGGACTTCCTGGGCTCGCCGTCGAACCCGTCACCGAGCGACCGCTGCCGTTCGGGCGGGGCGGTCTCGAGCAGCTCCACGTCCATGGCCAGCGACTGGAGCTCCTTGAGGAGCACGTTGAACGACTCGGGCAGGCCCGACTCGAGCACGTTGTCGCCCTTGACGATGGCCTCGTACATCCGGGTCCGGCCCACCACGTCGTCGGACTTGACGGTGAGGAACTCCTGGAGCGTGTAGGCCGCGCCGTAGGCCTCCATCGCCCAGACCTCCATCTCTCCCAGCCGCTGTCCGCCGAACTGCGCCTTGCCGCCCAGCGGCTGCTGGGTGACCAGGCTGTAGGGTCCGATGCTCCGGGCGTGGATCTTCTCGTCCACCAGGTGGTGCAGCTTGAGCATGTACATCACGCCCACGGTGACGCTCTGGTCGAACGGCTCACCGGTGCGTCCGTCGAAGAGCACCATCTGGCCCGAGCGCGGGAGATCCGCCTCGTCGAGCAGCGCGTGGATCTCGTTCTCCCGCGCGCCGTCGAACACCGGGGTGGCCACGTGGATGCCCCGCCGCAGCCGCTGGCAGAGGGTGACGATCTCCTTCTCGGGAAGCCCGTCGATGAAGTCCCCGAAGGCCTTGTCGTCGTAGATGGTCTTCAGCTCCTTCTTCAGCTGCTCGCCGCTCCACCTCTCCTCGATGAACTTCTGCAGCCGCTCGCCCACGCCGCGGGCCGCCCAGCCCAGGTGGGTCTCGAGGATCTGCCCGATGTTCATCCGGCTCGGCACGCCAAGCGGGTTGAGGACGATGTCCACCGGACGGCCGTCCTCGAGGTACGGCATGTCCTCCTCGGGGAGGACGCGGCTGACCACGCCCTTGTTCCCGTGGCGGCCGGCCATCTTGTCGCCCACCGCGAGCTTGCGCTTGATGGCCACGTACACCTTGACCATCTTGATGACGCCCGGGGGAAGCTCGTCGCCCTTCTTGATGCGGGCGATCTTCTCCCCGAAGACGAGCTTCACCGCCTCCTTCTGCTCCTCGAGGCTGCGGAGGATGTCCCGCACCTTCGAGTCCAGCGGCTCGCCCACGCTGATCTCCGCCCAGTACCGGTAGGGCACGGTGGAGAGCAGCGCGTCGTCGAGGACGTCGCCCTTCTTGAGCAGGACCTTGCCCTTGTCGTCGATCAGCCGGCCCTCGACCTCCTTGCCGGTCAGCATCTTCCGCAGACGGGCGAACGCCGAGTCCTGGATGACCTTGATCTCGTCGTTCTGGTCCTTGAGGAGCTTTGCCTCGTCGGCGGACTCGATCTGCTTGGCGCGCTCGTCCTTCTCCACGCCCTTCCGGCTGAACACCTTGGCCCCGATGATGGTGCCGGTGACGCCCGGGGGGACGCGGAGCGAGCTGTCACGCACGTCGCCCGCCTTCTCGCCGAAGATGGCCCGGAGCAGCTTCTCCTCGGGGCTGAGCTGGGTCTCGCCCTTGGGGGTGATCTTGCCGACCAGGACGTCGCCCGGCTTCACCTCGGCGCCGATGCGGATGATGCCCGACTCGTCGAGGTCCTTGAGGGCTTCCTCGCCGACGTTGGGGATGTCGCGGGTGATCTCTTCCTTCCCCAGCTTGGTGTCCCGGGCGATGCACTCGAACTCCTCGATGTGGATCGAGGTGAAGATGTCGTCCTTGAGCAGCCGCTCGCTGAGGAGGATCGAGTCCTCGAAGTTGTAGCCCTGCCAGGGCATGAAGGCGACGACCACGTTCGCCCCCAGCGCCAGCTCACCGGTCTCGGTCGCCGGCCCGTCGGCGATGACGTCGCCCTTCCTCACCCGGTCGCCCTTCTTCACGATGGGCTTCTGGTTGAGGCAGGTGTTCTGGTTGCTCCGCTGGTACTTGAGCAGGTTGTAGATGTCGACCTCGGACGCCACGTCCGAGACGTTGCCCACGTCCGCCTTCACCACGATGCGGCTGGCGTCCACCGCCTCGACGATGCCGTCGCGCCGCGCCACGCAGGTGACGCCCGAGTCGCGGGCCACCACTGCCTCCATGCCCGTGCCCACCAGCGGGGACTGGGTGCGGAGGAGCGGCACCGCCTGGCGCTGCATGTTGCTGCCCATCAGCGCGCGGTTGGCGTCGTCGTTTTCGAGGAATGGGATCAGCGAGGCGGCCACCGAGACCAGCTGGTTCGGCGACACGTCCATCAGATCCACGTCCTCGGGCTTGGCCTGGACGAACTCACCCCCGCGCCGGCTGGACACCAGCTCGTTGATGAACTTGCCCTTCTTGTCGAACTCGGCGTTCGCCTGGGCGATGGTGTGCTTCTCCTCCTCCAGCGCCGAGTAGAAGGCAGTCTCGCCGGTGACCGCGCCGCCCTCGACCTTGCGGTACGGGGTCTCGACGAAGCCGAACTCGTTCACCCGGGCGAAGGTGGACAGCGAGGCGATGAGGCCGATGTTCGGGCCTTCCGGCGTCTCGATGGGGCAGATGCGGCCGTAGTGCGTGGGGTGCACGTCGCGCACCTCGAACCCGGCGCGCTCACGGGTCAGACCGCCGGGGCCCAGGGCCGAGAGGCGCCGCTTGTGCGTCACCTCGGACAGGGGGTTGGTCTGATCCATGAACTGCGAGAGCTGCGAACTACCAAAAAACTCCTTGATCACCGCCGTCACCGGCTTGGCGTTGATCAGGTCGTGGGGCATGAGGGTCTCGATTTCTTGCAGACTCATGCGCTCCTTGATCGCCCGCTCCATGCGCACCAGGCCGATGCGGTACTGGTTCTCCAGCAGCTCGCCCACGGCGCGGACGCGGCGGTTGCCGAGGTGGTCGATGTCGTCGATGGTCCCCCGGCCGTTCTTGAGGTCGATCAGGTAGCGGATGACCTCGAGGATGTCGCGCTTGGTGAGGATCTGCCCGTCCAGCGGCTCCTCGAGCCCGAACTTGAAGTTCAGCTTCAGCCGGCCGACCTTGCTCAGGTCGTAGCGCTCGGGGTTGAAGAACAGGTTGGTGAAGAGGTTGATCGCCGTCTCGGGCGTCGGAGGATCGCCGGGGCGCAGCCGCCGGTAGATCTCCATGATCGCCTGCTCGGGCGAGTCGATCTTGTCCAGCATCAACGTCTCACGCAGGTAGGGACCCACGTTGAGGTTGTCGATGAAGAGGACCTTGAACTCCTTGATGTTGCGCTTGAGGAGCTCGTCCACCTTCTCCTGGCTGACCTCCTCGTTGCACTCGAGGATCACCTCGCCGGTGGCCTCGTCCACCACGTCGTAGGCCGAGACCTTGGTGAACAGCTCGTCCTGGTCGATGGGCAGCGTACGCATCTTCGCCGCCTCGAGCTTCTTGATCGCCCCGCGGGTGAACTTGCGGTTCTTCTTGACGATCACCTCGCCGGACTTGGTCTTGATGTCGCGGGTGGCGCGCTGGCCGGGGAGCAGCTCCAGCTCCACCGACTTCTCGTAGTCGCTCGCCGAGTTCAGGTAGATGGTCTCGGTGGCGTAGTAGTAGTTGAGGATCTCCTCGGTGGTGCCGCGGAACTCGATGGGGTTCTTCTTCGCGGTGTCCGGCACGGCGCCCAGGGCGCGGATCAGCACGGTGGCCGGCAGCTTCCGGCGGCGATCGATGCGGACGTAGAGCAGGTCCTTGTGGTCGAACTCGAAGTCGATCCACGAACCGCGGTAGGGGATGATGCGGGCGTTGTAGAGCAGCTTGCCCGAGCTGTGGCTCTTGCCCTTGTCGTGGTCGAAGAAGGCGCCAGGGCTGCGGTGCAGCTGGCTGACCACCACCCGCTCGGTCCCGTTGATGATGAAGGTCCCGTTCTGGGTCATCAGCGGGATCTCGCCGAAGTAGACCTCCTGCTCCTTCACGTCGCGGATCGACTGCGCGCCGGTCTCCTCGTCCTTGTCCCAGACCACCAGGCGGACCACGACCTTGATCGGCGCGGAGTAGGTCATCCCGCGCTGGTGGCACTCGTCGACGTCGTACTTCGGCCGCTCGAGGTTGTAGCTCACGAACTCCAGCGAGCTGGTCTCGTTGAAGTCACGGATGGGGAAGACCGACTTGAAGACGCCCTGCAGTCCAACGTCCTCGCGCTTGTCCGGTGCGACGTCCGCCTGGAGGAACTTCTCGTACGACTGCTTCTGGATGTTGATGAGGTTGGGGATGTCGATGATCTTCTGGATCTTCGCGTAGCTCTTCCGGGTGCGGAAGTTGTTCTGGACGCTGGCGGGCATTCGGTCTCCCTGACGACGGGAAGCTTGGTTTCTCAAAAGGGCGATGCCGGCGCCCCTCGCTTCGGAGGAGGACGCCGGCACGCCTGACACGGAAAAGCGCGGAGCGACCGTGCCGGGGGACGTGGGCCCCGGCACGACGCCCAATCCGCTCGCCGATTACTTGATCTCGACGGTGGCACCAGCCGCGGTGAGCTGGTCCTTGATCTTCTTGGCGTCGTCCTTGTTGACGCCTTCCTTCACCGTCTTGGGAGCACCCTCGACCAGGTCCTTGGCCTCCTTCAGGCCCAGGCCAGTGATGGCGCGGATCTCCTTGATGACGTTGATCTTGTTCGCGCCCGCGTTGGCGAGGACGACCGTGAACTCGGTCTTCTCCTCGGCCGGAGCGGCGGCCACCCCCGCACCGGCGCCAGGAGCGGCGACGGCGACGGCGGCGGCGGAGACGCCCCACTTCTCCTCGAGCTTCTTCACGAGCTCGGCGGCCTCCATCACGGTGAGGGAGGACAGCGAGTCGACGATGTGATTCAGGTCTGCCATGGCGGAATTCAGCCTCTTAACGGGACTTGACTCTGTGCGGCAGAGCGGTCCCAGGTGAAAGGGTTAGTAAACTTATCGCTTCAATTAAGTTATCTTCTCCAGCGCCTCCGCCCTGGCCTTGATCAGGCGGGCGAGGCGGCTTCCTGGCTCGGCCAGCGTCCGGGCAAGCTTGCCCGCCGGCTGGTTGAGCATCCCGAGGATCCTTGCCCGGAGCTCCGGCAGCCCCGGCATCTTCGCCAGCGCAGCCACACCCGCGGCATTGACCTTCTTGCCCTCGACGACCGCGCTCCGGACCTTGATGGTCTCGAGGTCCTTGATGAACTCCTGGAGGATCTTCGCCGGGACGACCACGTCGTCGTAGCCGATGGCGATGGCCACGGGACCCGTGAAGTCGTCGCTCACCACCTCGACGGGCGTCCCCTTGGCAGCCCGCCTGGCGAGCGTGTTCTTCAGGACCCTGTAGTCCACCCCGGAGTCGCGGAGCTTCTTCCGCAGCCGGGTGACCGTCTCGACGTTGAGCTTCGAGAACTCCGCCACGATGGCCGTCCGGGCCCGGGCGAACTTCTCGTTCAGCTCTTTGATCATCACTTCCTTCTCGCTCTTCTCCACTCTGTCTCACCTCCCATCGTGCCGGCCTTGACGGCCTGGCGTGCTGCCCTGAGCCAGAGTGGCAGAGCGAGAGGGACACCTCGCGGCGTCCTCTTGTGCGGGGGGGCCCCGCATCCTGGGCCCCGCGTCCGGGTCCCAGCGCTCCCTTCGTCTCGGCAGGGCCGGAGGTCGGGCCGTCGCCAGCCTCCATTTCGACGGGGGTCGCACCCGTCCCTGCGGTCTTGGACCAGGGGGTTGCCGGGGGCTGTCGCTCCCGGCGGAATCGGCGCATCTAGCAAGGGCCGGGCCGGATGTCAAAGCCCTGCCGGGTGGCCGGTTTGAGACGCCATGCCGATGCCCAGCCAGCTCGCCCGTAGGGAGGACCGGGCCGGCTCAATTCCGTTGTCCAAGCCCGTTCCCGCCCTGGCCTCGAGCTTCGAACGCTGGCGGGTCGCCACGGCCCAGGAGTTCGCCATGGATGGAAATGACTCCGAGGCCTGGTTGGGGGAACAGTTTGGGACGGTCTCCCCGGGAGGAGGTCGCAAGGTCCCGTTTGCCGTTCGAAAATGGTTCCCAGACGGGGTTGGGGAAACCGCTCCGCTGTCACTGAAGCAGGCAGGGCAGCTCCTGAGGCCTCCCCAAGGGGCATTCGGCACCCGTTTGGGACGCCCGGAGACGCGCGTGGGCCGGTGCGCGCCCGGCCGAGGGCTCGCGGACCAGCGTCTACCGGTACCGGGCGCCAATCTCCTGCACGTCCAGCTTGATGCCGGGGGTCATCGTCGCGCTGATGGTCGCGCTCTTCAGATAGACGCCCTTCGCCGAAGACGGCTTGAGCTTCATCACCAGCTCGATGAGCGCGTTGAAGTTCTCCGTCAGCTTCTCGGCGGGGAACGACGCCTTGCCCACCGGGGCGTGCACGATGCCCGCCTTCTCGGCGCGGAACTCCACCTTGCCGCCCTTGGCCTCGCGGATCGCCTTGCCCACGTCAGCGGTCACCGTCCCCACCTTCGGGTTCGGCATCAGGCCGCGGGGACCGAGCACCTTCCCCAGCCGGCCCACCACGCCCATCATGTCCGGGGTGGCGATGACGGTGTCGAAGTCCATGAAGCCTTCTTCGATCCGCTTCGCCAGATCCGCCTCGCCCACCACGTCGGCGCCGGCGTCCTGGGCCTCGCGCTGCTTCTCGCCCTTGGCGAACACCGCCACCCGCACCGTCTTCCCGATGCCGTTGGGCAACACCACCGCGCCACGCACCATCTGGTCGGCGTGCTTCGGGTCCACCCCGAGGTTGATCGCCACGTCCACCGTCTGGTCGAACTTCACCCCGCGCTTGGAGACCGTCTCCTTGAGCAGCTTGAAGGCCTCGTCCACTGTGTAGCGCTTGTTGCGGTCCACCAGCTCGGCTGCCGCACGGAACTTCTTCGCAGTCTTGGTCGTCATGTCAGGAGTCTCCGGGGCAGCCGTCAGTCGACGATGTCGATGCCCATCGAGCGGGCCGTTCCGGCGATGGTGGCCATCGCCGCCTCGAGCGAGCCGGCGGTCATGTCCGGCATCTTCAGCCGGGCGATGTCCTCCAGCTGCTTGCGCTTCACCTGACCGACCTTCTCCTTGCCCGGCTTGTGCGCCCCCGAGCCCTTCTTCTTCTCGGTGTGCAGCCCGGCCGCCTTCTTCAAGAGCACCGCCGCCGGAGGCGTCTTCAGCACGAAGGTGAAGGAGCGGTCCTGGTACACGGTGATGATCACCGGGATGATCAGGCCTTCCTTCGCCTGCGCCTGCGTCGCGGCGTTGAACTGCTTGCAGAACTCCATGATGTTGACGCCCTGCTGGCCGAGCGCCGGCCCGATGGGCGGGGCCGGGTTGGCCTTGCCCGCAGGGATCTGCAGCTTCACCTGTCCGGTGACCTTCTTCATCGTCTGACCTCACCGTGGTGCATGCGGGCGGGCTGCCCTCCCACGGCCGAACACGCTGTCGGAGCAAAGGCGCTCCGCAGGGCCCACTTCACTTCTTCGAGCGCCGGCTAGGTGCTCGTCTTCTCCACCTGCATGAAGTCCAGCTCCACCGGGGTCGCCCGGCCGAAGATGGACACCAGCACCTTCACCCGGCCCTTGTCCGGGTTCACCTCTTCCACCGTCCCGTTGAAGTTGCTGAACGGACCGTCGATCACCCGGACGGTGTCGCCCTCCTCGAACTGCACCTTCGGCTTGGGCTTGAGCGTCCCCTCGGAGATCTGGGTGGTCAGCCGCTCCATCTCCCGGTCGGGAATCGGCGGGGGCTGCTCGTTCGCCGCCGCCCCGATGAACCCGGTCACCTTCGGCGTGTTCTTCACCAGGTGCCAGGTCCGGTCGTTCATCTCCATCTGCACCAGGATGTAGCCGGGGAGGAACTTCCGCTTGGAGGTCTTCTTCTCCCCCTTCACCATCTCCACCACCTGCTCCACCGGGATCAGGATCTCGCCGAACGAGTCCTGGAGACCCTCCATCCGGATCTTCTCCTCGAGGCTCTTCTTCGCCTTGTTCTCGAAGCCCGAGTAGGTGTGGACCGCGTACCAGCGCTTGTCGGCCATCACAGCTTCCCCCACAGGGCGGGCAGCCACTCCACCATCAGCTTGTAGGACAGCGTGTCGATGGCGAAGAGCACCACGCCCGCCACCAGCGAGGCCACCACCACCGCCACCGTCGAGACCCGCGTCTCCGCGAGGCCGGGCCAGGTCACCCGCATCAGCTCCGAGGCGGTCTCGAACGCCAGGTGCCGCACCTTGGAGCTCGCCCAGGCCGCGCCGAGCAGCGCCCCGGTGATCGCCACCGCCACCAGCGAGCTGTAGGTCCACTCCTCCGCGCCCTCGATCAGCGGCCGGTCCGGCAGCCCCACCGCCACCCAGACCGGGCCGATGACGTGCTTCAGGAACAGCACCAGCACGATCGCCAGGCAGAGCGTGAAGATGACCACCAGCCGCTCGGGGGTCATCGCCGAGCGGTTGGCTACCGTCGTTGCGTCGTTGGCTGCCATGGCGTCTTTGGTCCCGTGCGGGTGCTCGAAATGGCAGGCCAGGAGGGATTCGAACCCCCAACACGCGGTTTTGGAGACCGCTGCTCTACCATTGGAGCTACTGGCCTAGAACTGCCCTGCGTCAGACCTTTCCTTCCTTGTGGTCCGTGTGCTTCCGGCACCAGGGGCAGAACTTGCTCAGCTCGAGCTTGTCCTGGCTCTTCCGCCGGTTCTTGGTCGTCGAGTAGTTCCGGCGCTTACACACCGGGCACTCGAGCGAGATGATGCTCCTGTTTCCCTTCGGCATGACTTCCTCGTTCTCCTGAACGGCACGGAGGGGAAAGCCACCTGCTCACGCGGTGGCCCTCCCCTCCGAGAGGCCAGACAGCCCCGGCTTCCCGGGGCCGGACATCCTACTCCTACTCCAGGACCTCGGCGACGACCCCGGCGCCCACCGTCCGGCCACCCTCGCGGATGGCGAACCGCAGCTCCTTCTCCATGGCGATGGGGGTGATCAGCTCCACCTCGATCGCGATGTTGTCCCCCGGCATCACCATCTCCACGTTGTCCGGGAGCTTCACCGTCCCGGTCACGTCGGTGGTGCGGAAGTAGAACTGCGGCCGGTACCCCTTGAAGAACGGGGTGTGCCGCCCGCCCTCCTCCTTGGTCAGCACGTAGATCTGCGCCTTGAACTTGGTGTGCGGGGTGATGCTGCCCGGCTTGGCCAGCACCTGCCCGCGCTCCACGTCCTCGCGCTTCAGACCGCGGAGCAGCGCCCCGATGTTGTCCCCGGCCATGCCCTCGTCGAGCAGCTTCCGGAACATCTCCACGCCGGTGACCACGGTCTTGGTGGTCGGGCGGAGGCCGACGATCTCCACCTCCTCGCCCACCTTGACCTTCCCGCGCTCCACGCGGCCGGTGGCCACGGTGCCGCGCCCGGCGATGGAGAACACGTCCTCCACCGGCATCAGGAACGGCTTGTCCGTCTGCCGCTCCGGGGTCGGGATGTAGGTGTCGAGCGCGTCCATCAGCTTCATGATGGAGCCCTCGCCCATCTCGCTGGTGTCGCCCTCCAGCGCCTTCAGCGCGCTGCCGGCGATGATGGGGGTCTTGTCGCCCGGGAACTCGTACTTCTTGAGCAGGTCCCGGATCTCCATCTCCACCAGCTCGCGGAGCTCGGGGTCGTCCAGCATGTCCACCTTGTTCAGGTAGACCACGATGTAGGGCACGCCCACCTGACGGGCGAGCAGGATGTGCTCGCGGGTCTGCGGCATCGGGCCGTCCGCCGCGCTCACCACCAGGATCGCCCCGTCCATCTGGGCGGCACCGGTGATCATGTTCTTCACGTAGTCGGCGTGACCCGGGCAGTCCACGTGGGCGTAGTGCCGCTTCTTCGTCTCGTACTCCACGTGCGCGGTGGAGATGGTGATGCCGCGCTCCCGCTCCTCGGGGGCCTTGTCGATCTGATCGTAGGCCAGCGCCTGGGCTCCGCCCTGCTTGGCCAGCACCTTGGTGATGGCGGCGGTGAGGGTGGTCTTGCCGTGGTCAACGTGCCCGATGGTCCCCACGTTGACGTGGGGCTTGGTGCGCGCGAACTTTTCCTTGCTCATTGTGCTCCTCTATCTCCTCGAACCTCGAATGGAGCCCTGATCCAGGATTGAACTGGAGACCTCATCCTTACCAAGGATGCGCTCTACCAACTGAGCTATCAGGGCTTGCTGCTGGTCTGTCGCTCCGCCTTCGTGTTGGAGCGGGAAACGGGATTCGAACCCGCGACATTCAGCTTGGAAGGCTGACGCTCTACCAACTGAGCTATTCCCGCCTGCTGCTCCTCGTGCCTGGTTGGAGGGGGTTGGATTCGAACCAACGAAGGCGTAGAGCCGGCAGATTTACAGTCTGCTCCCTTTGGCCACTTGGGTACCCCTCCATGACTGGTCTCGTACGCCGGCTGCTGCCGCTCTCCTCTCCTACGCCGTCCTGATCGCCTCCTGGCCGGCGGCGGGGGTCGAACCCGCGACCTACTGATTACAAATCAGTTGCTCTACCTGCTGAGCTACACCGGCAAGCAGCTCGCCGTGGCCCCCAGGGTACACTTCGCCAGGGCCCCGGAAGGGCTGGGCCTTTTATGGGACGGACTTGGCCGGAGTCAAGGCGAACGCCCGGGCGCCGCCCGCTGCCGGGCCACCTCGTACAGCACCAGCGCCGCGGACACCGAGGCGTTCAGTGACGCCACCCGTCCGGCCATCGGAATGCGCAGGCGCAGGTCGCAGTGCTTCAGCACTCCGGGTCGCACCCCCGACCCCTCCGCCCCGATGACCACGGCCAGGGGGCCGTCCAGCCGGGCGTCCCACAGCGCCTGGTCCCCCTCGGGGTCCGCCGCCGCCACCCAGAGCCCCGCCGCCTTGAGCTCCTCCAGCGCCCGGGAGAGGTTGGTGACCCGCACCACCGGCACGTGCTCCACCGCCCCGGCCGAGGCCCGCGCCACCGTGGCCGTCACCCCCACGGAGCGGTCCTTCGGGAGCACCACCCCGTGCACCCCCAGCGCGTCCGCCGAGCGGATGACGGCGCCCAGGTTGTGCGGGTCCTGGACCCCATCCAGCACCACCACCAGCGGCGGACGCCCCGAGGCATTCGCCGCGGCAAGCAGGTCCTCGAGCCCGGCGTAGGCGAACTCGCGCAGCCGCGCCGCCACGCCCTGGTGCACCCCACCCTCCACCATCGCCTGGAGCCGCTCGCGGGGAACGCGTTCCACCTTCACCTGCGCCTCGCGGGCCCGGGAGAGGATCTCCGCGGCGGCACGCGGCGGCACGCTCCCCTCCAGCACGTAGATCCGCTCCACGTCGCCCGGGTGCGCGCGCAGTGCCTCCAGCACCGGGTGGATGCCGTGCACCGTCCGGCTCTCCCCCGGCATCGGCTGGGCTACTCCGCCGTCACCGGGACCGAGAGCGTCTTCTGCTGCCGGAGGCAGGCCTCCGCGGTGCAGACGAAGAACGTCAGCTTCGCCTCCACCGTCCCCGCCCCCTTGCCCTGGACCGCGAGCGGCACCTCGAAGCGCGGGTCGGGGTACTTCACGGCGGGCGAGGCCTTCCGCACCGAGTCGCCGTAGACGAGCTGGGTCTTCTCCGGCATCACCGGGCCGGTGCCCGAGAGCTGGATCCGGAGCGGCGCCTCGTCCGAGACGTGCGCGCCCTTGAGGCTCTGGATCTCCAGCACCAGGGTGCCCTTCTTGCCCGCCGCCACGCGCGCCGTCGTGCCCTCGGTGGTCAGCCGGTAGAGCGTGGTCGGATCCACCTCGGCGGCCAGCGCCAGCGAGGCGACGAGCGCTCCAGCCATCAGGGTCAGTCTCGAAAGCCGCATCGACCGGTCACCCTATCAAGAAGCCCCGGCCCGCTTCATCGCGCGAGGCGCCGGGTGCGCCCGCCTGGACATCGCCGGCAGCGGGGAAGGGTCGAGCGCCGGGGGCCGCTCTCGGGCCAGCTGCTCGGCCCGGACGATGACCGGGGTGGCGAGGTCCTCCCCCACCGCTTTCTCCATCTCGGCCAGGCCGGGGCTGGAGTGCACCTCGAAGATCTTGAGTCGCCCCCGCACGTCGAGCATGTCCACCGCCGCCACCTCGAGGCCGATCAGCCGCGCGGCCTCGGTCGCCACCCGCCGCTGCGCATCGGTCAGGGGGATGCGCTCGAACCGCGCGCCCCGGTTCAGGGTGTGGGCGAGGCGGTTCATCCGCGGCCGGCGCCGCACCGCCGCCAGCGGCGTCCCGCCGACGACCAGCACCCGCACGTCCCGGCCCGCCTTCCGCACGTACTCCTGGATCAGGAGGTTGTGGCCGAGCCCGAGGATGGCCTCCAGCGCCGCCTCCAGCGAGTTGAGCGTCTCGCAGACCATCACCCCGCGCTCGTCGCCGCCGCCGAGCAGCTTCACCAGGACCGGCACCCCGCCGACGAGCTGCACCATCGCCTTGAGGTCCCCGGCGCTCCTCGCCATCACCGTGGCCGGGACCGAGATGCCGTGCGCCGACAGCAGCTGCAGGCAGCGCATCTTGTTCCGTGCCTGCGCGATGGCGGCGGCGGTGTTCATCACCGGCACGCCCAGCATCCCGTACTGGTTCACCACCGCCAGGCCGTAGCTGGTGATGGACTGGGCGATGCGCGGGAGCACCACGTCCGGGAGCGCGAGCCGTCGCCGCCGGTAGAGAAGGTGTCCGCGCGCCCCGTCGAGGTGCATCTCCACCTGCACCGGGTCCAGCACCCGCACCGAGTGCCCGCGCGCCCGCGCCGCGGCCACCAGCCGGGCGGTGGACGGCACCGAGACGGAGCGCGAGAGGATCGTCAGTCGCACGACGCCGGCGACGGTATGACCCGGGCGCCCGCGGCGGCAAGCAGCGGGTGGAGGGTGACCGGCCCGGGGCCCGGATCAGCGGGGCGCTGCGTCGACGGCACTCAGATGACGTTCAGGACCCGGATCTGCACGTTGACCGGGTTCGCCGCGGTCGACGCCTTCAGCTGCTCGCAGATCGGCTTCCCCGCCACGAACTCGACCGCGGGGCCGGGCTGGCCCGTCACCGAGGTCGTCTGCCCGGGCGGGACGTAGACCCAGGTGTCCGCGCCAGGCTGGATGGACTGACCGTTCACCAGCACGCTGAGGAGCGAGACGTCGGTCGGGATCTGGGTCAGGGGCCGCTCGCACACCCCCGCCACTGGCGCGGTGATCTGCTTCAGGACCTGTCCGAGACTCGAAGCGTCGTTGGCCTGGTAGTACTGCTTGGTGCACAGGCCGGTCGCCAGGTCGCAGGGGTTGTCGGACCCGCAGGGCTGGTTGGGCGTCGGGTCCTGCGCCGTCCCCGGGCACACCCGCGGCCGCTTGAAGGCGCCGGCCACGGCGATCCGCTGCAGGGTGTCGCGCGCCGAGGCAGTTCCCGTCTCCGCGCCGAACCCCACGACAAACGTCTGCACCTTTTCCCCGGCGAGGAACTGCACCGCCTTCACGGAGTTGTCGACGTCGAGGCAGCCCGCCCCGGCAAACGGGGGGATGTTTGCCGCGCAGTCGTCCACCGCGGGGCCGAACGTGCACTGACAGGCGAGCGTGCCAGCCAGGCTTGCCAGGGCCGCGTCGCAGTTGGGCAGCCCGTCGGTGAAGAGGATGACGATCTCCTCGCGCGTCTGGTCGTTCACCAGCTCCTGGACCGTCCCCAGGAAGGCGAGGCTCGCGGCCGTCGGTGTCCCGCCACCCGTCCCCGTGGGCCCGGGCGGGTTGCTGCTCTGGATCGTGTCCAGGCCGGCCTTGGTCGCATCGGCGGCGGCCTGCAGGGTCGCGTCGTCGTCCGAGCTCGTGGTGGGCAGCGGGCTGGTCTGCTTCGTGGCCGGGCCGCAGCCGGCGTTGTTCTCCGGCTCGGGGAAGAGCGAGAGTCCGTAACGGCCGATCAGCGGGAAGTCGGTGATGTACTTGTCGAGCGCCTTGACGAGCTCGCTCCACCGGGTGGGGCACACCGAGGTGTTGCAGGGGTTCGTCTTCTGCGGATCGCCGCAGAGCGGGCCGTTGATGCCGCCGACGTGGCAGGCGGCGATCGTCGGATCGACCGGCTGGTCCATCGACCCCGACTTGTCCACCAGCAGCATGAAGTTCGGCTTGTTCGCCACGGCCTGCACGTCCACGCTGGTCTGGGTCTGCCCGATGGAGAGCGGCTTGACCGGCTCGAAGTCGTAGGTCTGGCAGGCGCTGGCTGCGAGCACGAGCGCGAGGACGGCGGCACCACGGAGGACGGGCGAGGTGGGCATGCGCGAGGCCCGAGCATACCCGCTCGGGCGTCCGGCAGCCCATTTCGGCGCACATCCCACATCCGCCGACCGTGCCCTTCAGCGCGCCGGTCCGACAGGGCTCGGCCCAGTCCCGAGACGCCCCGGGCTCGGGCGCCGGAGGCGGGGGGCGCCACGGCTCCAGCTCAGAGCACGCGGAGGATGCGGAGGTCGAGCTGCACCGGAGCCTGGGCCGTGGAGTCCTCGATGGCGGTGCACAGCGGTCCGAGGAAGCGGATCGCCGGGCCGCCATCGGCCGGGGCCACGTACTGCCAGGTGTCCGGGCCCGGCTGGTACCGGGTGCCGTTCAGCGTGAGGAGGATCAGGTCCTCGGAGGTGGGGGCCGGCGAGATGGCCCGCAGGCACGGCTCGCGGTCGAGGTTCGCGGTGATGTCTGCGAGCGCCGCGCCGAGCTCGGTGCTGTCCTCCGCCTGGTAGTACTGCCGGAGGCACACCCCGCCCTGGCACGGGTTGCTCGGCCCGCAGGGCTGGTCGTGCTGTGGACCGGGGCAGCGCCGCGGGTAGGCCCCGGCGAGCGCCAGGTCCTGGAGCACGATGGGCGCCTGCACCCCGCCGTCGCTGCCGCCCCGGGTCTCGTCCCCGAAGCCGATGACCACGAGGTGGACGCCGCGCGAGGAGAGGTCCTGCACCGCCTGCACCGTCCGGTCCTTGTCCAGGCAGTCGAAGCTCACGCTGGAGGCCGGCGGACAGCTGTCCGCCGTGGTGGTGCAGACGCAGCTCGCCGTCGGGATGGAGCCGTTGCAGTTGGGGAGGCCATCGGTGAGCAGCAGGACGAGGTCGAGCCGGAGCGGGTTCAGCAGCGGCGTGTAGGTCGAGAAGAACTGGAGGCTCGGTCCCGTCGGCGTCGCTCCGCCGGTCCCCACGGGCCCGGGCGGGTTCTGGCTCTTCACCGAGGCCAGCGCCGTCCGCGCCGCCGTGGAGAGCGTCGAGAGGGTCGCCGCCGAGTCGTCGTTCGGGTCGGCCGGGAGGTCCACCCGCGCCGCGGTGGTGGGGACGCAGTTGGGCTGATCCACCCCCGTGACCGGCTCGGGGAAGAAGGAGAGGCCGAACCGCACCGTCTGCGCCTGCGCCTGAAGGAACGAGTCGAGGGCCAGGCTCAGCTCGCTCCAGCGCGTCGGGCAGGTCGTCACGTTGCAGGGATTGCTCTTGGCGGTGTCACCCGAGCCGCACAGCGTCCCGTTCTGGGTGCAGGCCGGCAGCGACGGAAGGACGGGCAGATCCATCGAGCCCGACTTGTCCACCAGCACCATGACGTTCGGCTTGAACTTCTTGACCACGATCGGCGTGCTGCTCTGCTCCTGCGACACCGAGAGCGGCTCGACCGGGATGAAGTCGTAGCTCTGGCAGGCGACGGCCATGAGCAGGCAGGCGACGACGAGGGCGGACGAGCGGAAACGCATCGCTGGAACGGCACCAGCGTACCAGGCAACACCGAGGTGTCAGAAGGTGAGCACGCGTGCGCCCTCGGTGAGCCGCCACAGCGCTGCCAGGCCCAGCACCTCGTCCAGCACCCGCTCGGCCTCGGCCAGCGAGACGCCGGCGAGCTTGAGCATGGTGTCGCAGGCGATGCACCGGGCCCCGAGCCCGCGCGCCTCGGACAGGAGCTGCGCCGGCGGAGGCACCCCCACCCCCTCGGCCCGCGCCCCCTCGGCCATCTCGCGGTCGGACTGGGCGCGCCCGAGGTCGCCGCGGCAGAGCTGCCGCAGGGCCTCGAAGGCGAAGACGAACACCACCTCGTCCCCCAGCGCCGCCGCGGTGATGCCCATGGACGCCGCCTGGTAGGCCGGCTCGTATCCGCCGCGCTGCACGATGAACATCACCCGTCCGGCCATGTCCCGCCCCGAGGGTACACTCCGGCGCCATCCGATGTCCCGGCTCGCTCCCGCCCTGCTGCTCGCCTGCCTCTGCACCCCGGGGTGTGCGCGCTCGGTCGGTCCGGCGCGCTCGAGCGAGGAGGCGCGGGCGCGCGTCGCCGCGCTCCTGGACGCGCCGGACGCGGGCCCACCCGAGTTCGCCGGCGTCGGCCCCGAGGCCGTCCCGGCGCTCCAGGCCGAGCTGCTGGATCCGCAGACGAGCCAGGCCCGGCGCCTCGCCGCTGCGCGCGCGCTGGCCGGGCTCCCGGGCGGGGCGGGCCTCGCCGCCCTGGGCGACGCGGTGGCCTCGCCCCGGCTCGACCCGGGGCTGCGCGACGCGGTGGCCGAGGAGCTCGGTTCGCACGATCGGGACCAGGCCGTGGCCCGTCTCGGGCCGCTGCTCGGCGCGACGGATCCGTCGATCCGGTCGGCCGCGGCGCGGGGCCTCGGGCGCGCCGGCGGGGCCGCGGCTCGCAAGTCGCTCGAGGACCGGTTAGAGCGCGAGGAGGACCCGGGGGTGCGCGAGCGGCTCCAGGCGTCCCTTGCCCAGTCCCAGCCCTGAACATGCGACCCACCGTCCTCCTCTTCGACGTCGATGGCACCCTGGTCACCACCGGGGGCGTCGGCCGCCGCGCGCTGGAGATCGCCTTCGAGCGCTCCTTCGGCCGGCGCGACGCCTGCCGGAGCTTCCGGCTCGACGGGATGACCGACCGGGCCATCGTCCGGACCGGGATGCGGGCCATCGAGGTGGAGCCGACCGAGGCGCTGATCGACCAGGTGCTGGCCGACTACCTCCTGGTGCTCGCCGAGGAGGTCGCCGCCGCGCCCGACGCCTCGTACCGGGTACACGCCGGCATGGGCGAGACGCTCGACGCGGCCGGCGGGCGTCGCGAGATCGCGGTGGGCCTCGGCACCGGGAACATCCGCCAGGGCGCGCGCATCAAGCTCGAGCGGGTGGGCATCTACCACCGCTTCGCCTTCGGCGGCTTCGGGTGCGACGCCGAGGACCGCATCGCGCTCATCCGCCGTGGCGCCGAGCGCGGGGCGGCCCTGCTCGGCGCGCCGACCGAGGCGTGCCGGGTGGTCGTCATCGGCGACACCCCCAAGGACGTCGCGGCGGCGCAGTCCATCGGCGCCGAGTCCATCGGCGTGGGGACCGGGAGCTTCTCCGCCGAGCAGCTGCTCGCCGCCGGAGCGACCCGCGCCTTCGCGACACTCGCCGCCGCCGGGGCGCTCGCGGCGGTGCTCGGAGACGCCCGCTGACCCCGCCGCCGTCGGTCCGCGCCGCGTGGACGCTCCTCGGGAACGTGGAGGGGCTCGCCGCCCGGCTGCGCGCGGCCGCCGACGCGCTCGACGCGGGCTCCGACATCGAGGCCGGCTGGCTCCGCGGGGCGGCGGCGCTGCTCGAGCGCGGCGCGGCAGCGCGGACCTCCGCCCGGACGAGCGCGGTGTGGCTCGAGGAGCTCGGCCCGGAGGCCCGGGCCCGGAAGGCCGCGCTCCTCTCGGCCTGGGTCGCCGCGGCCGAGGCGCTCCGCGCGGCGGTGCACCTCCACGAGTCGGAGCGGGGCCCCCTGGTGGAGGCGCTGTTCCCGGAGTGGCGCGCGCCCTCGCTGCGGAGGCACGCCGACCAGGCGCTCGAGGCGGAGGCAGATCTCCAGCGCCGGCTCTGCTCCGCCTACGTCGTCCGACGGCTCGACGAGCGCGCCACCGAGACGGCGCTCCGCCCCGCCCTCGAGGCGCTCGAGGCGGCGCGCGCGGCCTGGGCGGCGGAGCGTGACCGCCTTGCCCTCGCCGGCCCGGAGGCGGACCAGGTCCGGAGCCAGCTGCTGGCGGTCGCCGTGGAGAGCGCCCGCACGCTGGACCGCGTGCGCTGGGTCGTGCGCGGCGCGCTGGCGGGCCGGCCGGAGCTTGTCGAGGCCGTGTTCCCGGGACGGGCCCGTGCGCCGGCGCCCGCCTCGGACCCGAGCTCGGGGGACCTCGTCGAGCCGACCACACCCTCGGCGGAGGCGGACGCTCACCCGGCGCCCGGGGCCGAGGCGCCGCCGGCGCGCCCCGAGGCCGCTGGCTCCACGCCCGCGAGCCTCGCGCCGGAGCCGACGCACGTGCCTCCCCGGGTGAAGCGGCCTCGCCGCGCCCGGCCCGAGCGCTCCACGGACGCGCACTCCGTTCCCCGGCCACCGGAGGCCGCGGCGGCCGAGCCGGAGAAGGCAGCCCCGGCGACCCGCCCAGCTCGCTCCGGGCCGCCGGCGCTCGCCTCTCGCGAGTCCGGAGGCGGGCGCCGTCGGGCGGCGCGTCCCGAGAAGGGCACACCCCCGGCGCAGGACACTCCCTCGACGGCACCCGCCCGGCGCGCCTCCCCCAGGACGGGGTCTCCCGGAGGCTCGCCGCCGGCCCGCCGGAGCTGAGGGCGATGGCGCTCTCGCCGTTGCCCATCGACCCCCTCCTCCCGTCGGTGGTGGAGGCGGTGAAGACCCGCGGCGCGCTGGTGCTCCAGGCCGCGCCCGGCGCCGGGAAGACCACCCGCGTCCCCCGCGCGCTCCTCGACGCGGCGGCGTTCGACGGCGAGCTGTGGGTCCTCGAGCCGCGCAGGCTCGCCACCCGCCTCGCCGCGGCCCGGGTGGCCGAGGAGCTGGGAGAGCCGCCCGGCCGGCGCATCGGCTACCAGATCCGGTTCGAGGAGGTGGCCTCGCCCGCGACGCGGGTGCGCTTCGTCACCGAGGGCATCCTCACCCGCCGGCTCCTGTCCGACCCGGAGCTGCGCGGCATCGGCGCGGTGGTCCTCGACGAGTTCCACGAGCGGCACCTCCCGACCGACCTGGGCCTGGCGTTGCTCCGGCGGCTGCGCGAGCGGCGCCCCGGCCTCCGGGTGGTCGTCATGTCCGCGACCTTCGACCCAGGGCCGGTGGCGCGCTTCCTCGGCGACGCGCCGGTGCTCACCTCCGAGGGCCGGGTCTTCCCGGTGGACATCGAGCACCTCCCGGCCGCCGACAGCCGCCCGCTCGAGGCCCAGGTGCTCGCCGGCCTGAAGCGCCTCGCCCCGCGGCTCACGGACGGGCACGTGCTGGTCTTCCTACCCGGAGCGGCGGAGATCCGCCGGGCCCAGGAGGCCTGCGCCGAGTACGCAGAGCGCCACGGGCTCCGCATCCTCCCGCTCCACGGTGACCTCCCGGCGGACGCGCAGGACCGGGCGGTGCGCCCATCGAGGGAGCGGAAGCTCATCCTCTCCACCAACGTCGCCGAGACCTCGGTCACGGTCGACGGCGTCGCCGCGGTCATCGACTCGGGCCTCGCCCGCGTGGCCACCCACTCGCCCTGGAGCGGCCTGCCGTCGCTGCGGGTCCAGCCCATCAGCCGGGCGAGCGCGGCACAGCGGGCCGGCCGCGCCGGGCGCACCCGCGCGGGCGTCTGTCTCCGCCTCTACACGCAAGGGGACCTCGAGCGCCGGCCCGAGCGCGACGCGCCGGAGATCTCCCGCGCCGACCTCGCCGAGACGGTGCTCGCCCTCGCCGCGGCCGGCGTCCCGGACCCGCGGTCGTTCGGCTGGTTCGAGCCGCCTCCCTCCGCCTCGCTCGAGGCGGCCGAGGAGCTCCTCTCCCAGCTCGGCGCCCACGCGCCCGACGGGACGCTCACCGCTCTCGGACGCCGGCTCCTCTCCTTCCCGGTCCACCCTCGCCTCGGCCGCATCCTGGTGGAGGGCGAGCGGCGCGGCGTCGCCCCGGAGGCGGCCCGGGCGGCGGCGGTCCTCTCCGAGCGCCCGTCGCGCCCTGCCCCGCTCGGCGACGCGCGGCGCACCGGCCCCACCCTCAGTGGCCGCTCGGATGTGCTGGAGCAGATGGAGGCGCTCGGCTCGGGCGAGCGGGTGCGGAGCGGAGCCGGACAGGCCGTGGAGCGCACCGCCCGTCAGCTCGCGCGCGCGGTGCACGGGAAGCACCGCGCCGCGCCAGCCGAGCGGGAGGACGCGCTGCTCATCGCGCTGCTCGCCGGGTTCCCCGATCGGGTCGCACGTCGACGCCGCCCGCATGCGCCGGACCTCGTCCTCTCCGGAGGCGGCAGCGCCGTGCTCGACCCGGTGAGCGTGGTGCAGGAGCCGATGCTCCTCCTCGCCCTCGACGCCGAGCAGCGCACCGGCCCCCGCGGTCCAGAGGTGCGGGTGCGCGTGGCCAGCGCCCTCGAGCCCGAGTGGCTCCTCGACCTCTTCCCCGAGCGGCTCACCGACGAGGACCGCCTCGTCTTCTCCGACGACTCGGGCCGGGTGGAGCGGCTGACACGGCTGGCGTACGGCGCGGTCACCCTCGAGGAGCGGCGCACGCCGGCCGAGCCGTCGGAGCAGGTCGAGGCGGTGCTGGCCGAGGCCATCCGGGCGCGCGGGCTCGGCAACGCGGTCGACACCGAGCGGCTCGACGCGCTCCGGGCGCGGCTGGCCCTGGCCCGCACGCTGTTCCCCGAGCAGCACTGGCCCGAGCTCGACGAGGCCGGTCTCGCCTCGGTGCTGGCCCGGGGCCGGAGGAGCCTGGCCGAGGTCCGCGAGGCAGACCCCGCGGCGGAGCTGCTGGGCGCGCTCTCGCCCGAGGCGGCCCGCCTCCTCGCCCGCGAGCTCCCCGAGCGGGTGGCGCTCCCCGGCGGTCGCTCGGTCCAGGTCCACTACGTCTCCGGCCAGCCGCCGTGGATCGCCTCGCGCCTCCAGGACTTCTTCGGGCTACAGGACGGGCCCTCGCTGGCCCGCGGACGGGTGCCGCTGGTCCTGCACCTGCTCGCACCCAACCAGCGGGCGGTCCAGGTGACCCAGGACCTCGCCGGATTCTGGAGCCGCCACTACCCTTCCCTCCGGCGCGAGCTGGGACGCCGCTACCCTCGGCACGCCTGGCCGGAGGACCCCCTCCGCGCCTCGCCCCCGGCGCCGCGGCGCGGATGAGGAGAGGACCGCCGATGCGCACTGGCGACCGTCGTCGCGGGATGTTACTGCCCGGCACCTTGCACCGGGACCCCCGATGACCCGCCGCGTCCTCCTCGCCTCGCTCAACGCCGGGGGCGGCCATCACGCGCTGCGCGACTCGTTCGCCGCGGCGCTCGCCCGCGTGGAGCCGGAGCACCAGCCTCTGCGGCCCGTCGTCTGGAATTCCGCGGATCGCTTCATCGACTGGTTCTACTCGATGTGCGTGCGCTTCCTCCCGCGGTTCCAGGGAAAGATCGTCGAGCTGAGCAGCAAGCCCTGGGCGCTGAGGACCGCGATGGCGCTCAGTCCACAGCTGCACACCGAGGGGACCGCGCTCCTCCGGGCGCAGCCGTACGACTTGCTGGTCACCACGCACCCGATGCAGTCCATCATGTTCGCCCGCGTTCGCCGCGCGCTCGGGCTGGGCACGCCGCTGGTCATCGCGGTGCCGGACTACGGCGTCCCGGCCTCCGGATACTACCCGCCGCTTCCCGAGTTCCGTGCCGACGCGCTCATCGTCATGGAGGAGAGCACGCTCGAGCACTACCGCTCGCTCGGCCTCCCCGAGGACCGGCTGCACCTCTCCGGGTTCCTCACCCGCGAGCCATTCGTCCGGGTCGGCGCCCGGGTTCGCGCCGAGGGAAAGGACACCGCGCGCGCCACGCTCCGGGCCGAGGTGGTCGCTGCGCACCCCGAGTTCGCGGAGTTCCAGCTCCAGCGCCCCACGCTCCTCTTCCTCGGCGGCTCGGGCTGGACCTACAAGACCGAGCCGGTGCTGGACGGCGTGCTCGCCGACCCCGCGCTGCGCGACGCGGCGAACGTGGTGGTCGTGGCCGGACGTGACCGGGCCTTCGAGACGCGGCTCCGCGCGCGTCCCCGCGAGGGCCTGCACGTCTTCGGCTTCGTCGCGCCCGAGGTCCTCGCGGCGCTGATGGGCCTGGCCGACGTGCCGGTGCTCGGGAGCCTCGCCCCGGCCACCCTTCAGGAACTGCTCGAGGTCGGGCTCGGTCCGCTGCTCCTCTTCCACTTCATCCCCGGGAGCGAGCGGGCACACGTGGGCTACATCGAGAGCCAGCGGCTGGGCGTCTACGCGCCTCGCCCCGAGGACATGCTCCGGAGCATCCGCGAGCTGCTGGGGCTCGAGCCCGCGTCCGGGCAGCTCGCGCTCGCCCGGGACGGGTTCCGCGAGCGCGCGCGGCTCCTCCGCTCCCGCAGCGTGGAGCGGGCGCTCCAGCTGCCGCGCTTCCTCGAGCGGTTGATGGAGACCCCGCGGGTCACCCGCGGCGGAGCGCGCGCCGTCGGCTGACGACAGCCGCCGCCAGGCTCAGAGACGCTTGCGGGCCTCGACGTGATCGATGCCCGCCTCCTCGAACACCGGGCCCACCGGCCGGTACCCGTGCCGCTCGTAGAACCCGAGCGCGTACAGCTGCGCGTGGACCATGATCCCGGCCAGGCCCCTCCGGCGCGCCTCGGTCTCCAGCGCGTTCAGGAGCAGGGTACCGACGCCGTGCTCGCGGTTGGACTGGAGCACCGCCATCCGGCCCACCTGCCCCCACGCTCCCGTCTCGCCCGCGGGAGGCGCGGGCAGCACGACCAGCCGCCCGGTGCCGATGGCGTGGCCCCCAGCGAAGGCGAGCACGTGGTAGGCGCGCGCGTCCTCGGCGTCCCGCTCGATCGTCTCGGGGACGTGCTGCTCCTCGATGAAGACGACCTCGCGGATGGCCAGCGCCTGGAGGAGCTCGGCCTCGTCCTTCACCTGGGCGATGACGAGCTTGGTGTCCGCAGAGGCCGTCATTCCGGGCCGAAACCTACCGCATCCGACTGTCCTGCCAACACGACGGCCGCCAGCGGCGTGCGGCAGGCCCGGTGCGAAATGACCTGCGCACCCGGGCACCCCACCGCGCACGCCTGCGTGCCGCGCTGCGGGACCCGAGACCGCGCGTCCGGACGGTCGTCTCGCCGGGAGGATGGACCGTGCCGGCGCTTCACTGGGAAGCCGGGTCGGCACGAACCTTGTCTTGCGGGGAGCACATGCAGCCCGAGCGCGTCGACCCGACACCGACCGAACAGCCGCGAGCATCACCTCGCAAGCGCTTCGAGGAGCTGCTCCGGGCGCGGACCGACCGTCCGGTTCGCGAGGGGCCGGCGCCACCCCGCCGCCGGCCGACCGCGGCGCCCGCGCGCGGAGCCCGCTCCGGCGGCCCGGTTCCTGGGGGCTTCCGGGCAACCGAGCTCCGGGCGAAGGCACGGCTGGGGATGGATGCCTCGGCCCGCCAGCGGCTCGACGATGGCGCGCTGGCGACGACGCAGGCGACGGCGCGGCTCGACGCGCGGGCGGCCGAGCTGCTCCGCGCGTCGCTACGCACCGAGGAGGCAGCGCGCAGGGAGGACCGGGCGGCCTCCGGCCCTGGGGCCCGGACGACCCCGGAGCGCGCCGCCGAGGGACCCGCGCCGCCGCCCGGCGTCCAGACATCCCGGGTAGGCGGGAGCGGCGGAGCGGGCGCACTGCGCGGCGACCGGGTGGAACGGGCGCTTGCGCTGGTGGAGCGCATCGAGCGCTTCGTCCGGAGCGGGCGGCCCTCGCTCGCGCTCACCCTGCGCGGTGGGCTCCCCGGTCGGCTCGAGCTCCAGCGCGTCGGCCCCGGCGCGATCTCGATCCGGCTCTCCTCGACCCGCCCGCCGTCGTCCGGCGAGCTGGGCGAGCTCCGTCAGGCGCTCGAGGCCCGCGGGCTCTCCGTCCGGAGCCTCGAGACGCGCCCCCTCACAGCTTCAGCAGGGGACGCTTGTTCTCCTTGTCCTTGAACTCCTCCGCCTCGGGGAGCGGGTCCTTCTTCACGGAGATGTTGGGCCACGACTTGGAGTAGGTGGCGTTGATCTCCTTGTACTCGGCCCACTTCTCGGGGAGGTCCGCCTCGGGGAAGATCGCCTTGGTCGGACACACCGGCTCGCAGGCGCCGCAGTCGATGCACTCGTCCGGGTGGATGACGAGGATGTTCTCCCCCTCGTAGAAGCAGTTGACGGGGCAGACCTCCACGCAGTCGGTGTACTTGCACTTCACGCAAGGGTCGGCAACGACGTAAGCCATGGCGGCGAATCTCCGCGGTGAGCGCTCGACTCGTGGGAGCGCGGAGCGGAACTGAGCGCATCCGCCTCCCCGGGGCAAGCAGGGAAAAGGGCCTACCTCCCGAGGAAACCTCTGGCTCGCATCAGCTCCGCGACGAGCACCGCGCCCTTCGCCGCGCCCATCTTGGTGTTGTGCGAGACGAGCACCAGCTTGACCCCGTTCTCCAGCACCGGGTCCTCGCGGAGCCGGCCCACGCTGGTGGCCATGCCGCCGTGGGTGTCGCGGTCGAGACGGGGCTGGGGCCGGTCCTGGGCCTCGAGCACCTCGATCCACCGGGGCGCGGACGAGGGGAGGTCGCGGGCCTCGGGGCTTCCCTCCCAGCCCCGGAGCGCGTCCCTCACCTCGTCGAGGCTGGCCGGACGGCCGAGGCCCACGGAGACCACCTCGGTGTGCCCGTCCCGGACCGCGACCCGGGTGCAGGTGGCGGAGACCTTGAGCGCCAGCGGCTCGACCGAGGGCGCCCCGGACGTCCAGCGGCCGAGGATCTTCCGCGTCTCCGCCTCGACCTTGCCCTCCTCCTTGGCGATGTAGGGGATGACGTTGTCCAGCACGTCGAGGGCGGCGACGCCGGGCGAGCGGCCGGCCCCGGACACCGCCTGGAGTGAGGTCATCATCACCGAGCGGATGCCAAAGCGCTCGGCGAGCGGGGCCAGCACCACCGCGAGGCCCGTGGTGGTGCAGTTGGGGATGGGCGCCACCGAGCCTCGCCAGCCCCGGGCGCCCTGGGCGGCGAGGAGTCCCACGTGGCCGGCGTTGACCGGCGGGATCAGGAGCGGGACGTCCGGCTCCATCCGGAAGGTGCTGGCGGCGCTGATGACCGGGAGCTCGGCCGCGAGCCGCGGCTCGAGCTCGCGCGCCACGTCCGACTCCACCGCCGAGAAGACCAGGTCCACGCCGCGGGCCGGCTGGCCGGGATCCTGGAGGCGGAGCGCGGCGATCTCCGCAGGGATGGGCTCGGCGAGGAACCAGCCCCCGGCCACCGCCTCGTCGTAGCGCTTGCCGGCGTTGCGCGGCGAGGCGGCGATCGCGCCGATCTCGAACCACGGGTGGTCACGGAGCGCGGAGACGAACTGCTGACCGGCAACGCCGGTGGCGCCGACCAGCAGGGCGCGGAGCTTGGCCATGGGAGTATCCTGCCATTCCTTGACCCGTACAGCGGCGGTGCCCTACAAACCACGCCTCTCCGGCGCCATCGCCAAGTGGTAAGGCAAGGGTCTGCAAAACCCTCATTCCCCGGTTCGAATCCGGGTGGCGCCTCTTCCCTTTCCTCGTGAGTCGGCAGAGCGGCCAAGCGGTAGCAGGGGTGCGGCTCCTCGCCCTCGCCCTGTCCGCATGCGCCGGCCCGCGCCCGGCGGCACCGCCACCGCCGCCCCCCCCGGTGGTGACCGTCACTCCGGCGTCCGAGACGCCCGATGCCGGACCGCCGCCGCTCGACGTTCCGCCGCCGCCGTCCTCACGCCGGCTGGACGTGCGGGCAGGCGAGCCCACCGTTCCGGTGCGGCTGATGGAGAACCGGCGCGAGGTGACCTTCGTCCCGCGCGGACGGGTGCGGCTCGTCCTGCCCGGGGCGCCGGAGAAGGTGGTCGAGGCTCCCCCGGGGACTCCGCTGATCGTCCGCTGGATCGACGGCGCTGCGGCGGACCGGAGATTCCGCGTCCAGGTGTCCGAGCTCGCCTGGGCGGACAAGGAGGGGATCGCCGCCGAGCGCAGCACCTGGGAGGGCCGCGGGTTCCAGGTGCGGCTGGAGCAGCTCGGTCAGGTCTACGGCATCGTCGGGAAGATCCTCGACAACCGGAAGGTGCTGGTGCTCCTCGAGCCGGCGCTCGAGGCCAGGGAGGCGGCGGCACGCCAGGCGGAGCTCGTCCGCACCTGGGGCACGCGGACCACCCTCGCCGAGGAGGTGCGCACCCCGGCGCGGGTGCGCCTGCAGCTGGACATGGCGGACGGGCCGCCGCTCGGCACGAGCGACGGACCCATTCGCGCCGAGACGCCCGGCGGCGAGGGCTTCGAGGTCCGCTCGGTCGAGTTCGCCGTGGGCTACCCGAGCCACGGCTTCGAGACGCGGACCTACCGGGGCGGGCTGTCGTTCGCCGCCGACGCCGCGGGCACCATCGCAGTGGTGAACCTGGTCTCGCTCGAGGACCTGCTCCGCGGGCTGGTCCCCTCCGAGATCTTCTCCGCCGCGCCGGCGGAGGCGCTGAAGGCGCAGGCGGTCACCGCCCGGGGCGAGGTGCTCGCCAAGATCGGCACCCGCCACCTCGCCGATCCGTACCTGCTCTGCTCCGAGCAGCACTGCGCGGTTTACCGGGGCCGCTCCGGCGAGGCGCCGTCGACCAACGCCGCGGTGGAGGCCACCCGGGGCCTCGCCCTCTTCTCGACCGAGGGCCGCCTGGTGGACTCGGTCTACAGCGCCGTCTGCGGCGGCCATACCGAGGACAACGACGCGGTGTGGGGCGGCGTGGCGGACCCGGCCCTGCGCGGTCGACCCGACGTGCTCGAGCCGGTCGCCGGGATGCCCGACCCGCGCCTCGAGCCCGACCGGTTCCTCGCCTTCGACTTGCCCGCGGCCTGTCGCCGCGGCCGCTTCGCGCAGCCTTCGAGGTACCGCTGGGAGAAGCGGTTCACCGCTTCGCAGCTGGACACCCTCCTCGAGCCGCTCGGCGTCGGGTCGGTCCGCCGCCTCGAGCCGCTCGACCGCGGCGCCTCGGGCCGCGTGCGCCTGCTCCTCGTCTCCGGGACCCGCGGCGCGACCGAGCTCCGCGGCGAGCTGACCATCCGGAGGCAGCTGGGGATGCTCAACAGCGCCCTCTTCACCGTGGCCGAGGAGCGGGATACCCGGGGCAACCCGGTGGCGTTCGTCTTCCGGGGGGGCGGCTGGGGCCACGGGGTGGGCCTCTGTCAGACCGGCGCGATCGGCCGGGCCGAGGCTGGACAGGACTACCGGGCGATCCTCCGGCATTATTTCAATGGCGCCGAGGTGGCGCGCATCTACGAGTAGGGCCGGACCCGGCCATTGGCCCAAGGACGCACGCCGCCCGTCCTGGCTGGAACAGCAGTCCCTTTCCGGGGTTATGTCAGGGCCACGGCGGTTGGTGGCGCAGGAGCCCCGGGGCGTCGGATAGGTCCGGGCCGCGGCTTCAAGTTATGTAGGACCGTCACGTGAGCCTGCCCGGTGCCAGCCCCCGACGACGCCGCCGCCGTTCGGCGACGACCCCGCTCCTCGCGGTGCTCCTGGCGCTCCTGTTCCATGTCGGGGTCCTCGGACTGCTCCTGGTCGCGAATTACGTGTCGGTGAAATGGCCCGGCGGTGACCGGCCACGCCCCAGGCCGCAGGCGGTCACGCTCCGGAACATCGACCCACGCGCCTGGGCGAAGAACCGTGCGCTGGCTCGCGAGCAGGAGCGCCCCGAGGCGCAGCGCCGCGCCGAGGCGAAGAAGCCCGAGCCGAAGGCCGAGAAGAACCCCAGGGGCCAGGTGGTCGACGTCGCGCCGGGCAACGAGCAGGAGTCGCCCGATGCGAAGTACCTCGCCGAGAAGAACAACCGGGTCGAGAAGGAGAGCAAGGCCCGGGACCAGACCCCGTTCTACCGGAACGCGATGCCCCGGCAGACGGCGACCGAGGAGCGCAGGACCACCGGCAAGGACGACGCGGCCCAGCTGGTGGTCCAGGGGAACAACGGCACCGGCCAGGATGCGCGGCCCGCGCAGAAGGGCGGTGGCCAGCGTCCGGTGTTCGACGTGCCGACCATCAAGCAGCGCGACCAGATCGCCCTCAAGGAGCAGTCGAGCAACGGGCCCGGCGCGCGCGTCAGCAACCAGGGCGAGAGCGCACCGGTGCAGGGCAACGCCGCGAAGCTGCGGATCGACCCGGGCAAGCCGGGGGAGGAAGGCGACCAGGGCAGCAGCGGCAGGGTGGGCCTCCCCACCCTCTCGCAGCTGATGCCCAGCAGCGCCGCGCTGGACAAGATCATCGGCGCCGCGCCCAACGACCACCTCAAGGACGTCGACCAGGGCGAGGGCACCTTCCTCAACACCCGCGAGTGGAAGTACGCGACGTTCTTCAACCGGGTGAAGCAGGCGGTGGGCCGCAACTGGGACCCCAACGAGCCGCTCCGCCAGCGCGACCCGACCGGGGAGATCTACGGAGGCCGCGATCGTTACACCATCCTCGACATCACGCTCGGCGGCGACGGGCTGGTGAAGGACATCAAGGTGCAGCGCTCGAGCGGGGTGGACTTCCTCGACGAGGCGGCCATCGTCAGCTTCCGGCGGGCCCAGCCGTTCCCCAACCCGCCGCCGGGCCTGATGAGCAAGGACGGCACGGTCACCTTCCCCTTCGGGTTCTACCTCGAGACCGGCGGCCGCCCGCTGATGCGGATCTTCCGGAACAACTGAGCCTGCCGCGGGCGCCGGAGCGGGCCGACGGCCGAATGCAGCGGCCGGCCTCTTCTACGCGTAGTCCTCGACCGGCGGGCAGCTGCAGATGAGCTTCCGGTCGCCGAGCACGTTGTTCAGCCGCCCCACCGCGGGCCAGAACTTGCCGGCGCGGACGAAGGCCGAGGGGAACGCCCCGAGCTGTCGGGCGTACGGCCGTTCCCACTTCTCCTGGGTGACCACCTCCGCGGTGTGCGGGGCGTGCTTGAGCACGTTGCCCTCGCGCGGCATGCGGCCGGCCTCCACCTCGCCGATCTCCCGGCGGATGGCGACCATCGCGTCGCAGAAGCGATCCAGCTCCGCCCGGCTCTCGCTCTCGGTCGGCTCCACCATCAGCGTCCCCGCCACCGGGAAGGACACGGTCGGAGCGTGGAAGCCGTAGTCGATGAGGCGCTTGGCCACGTCGTCCACCTCGACCCCCGCCGAGCGCTTCACCCCGCGCAGGTCGAGGATGCACTCGTGCGCCACCCGGCCGCGCGCGCCCCGGTAGAGCACCGGGTAGTGCTCGGCCAGCCGGCTGGCGACGTAGTTGGCGTTGAGGATGGCCACCTCGGTCGCCCGGGTCAGCCCCTCGGCGCCCATCATCCGGATGTACGCGTACGAGATGACCAGGATGCTCGCGCTCCCCCAGGGCGCGGCCGAGACCGGTCCCGTGCCCTGCGCCCCGCCGGTCTTCACCACCGGGTGCCCGGGGAGGAACGGGGCGAGGTGCGGGGCCACGCAGATGGGACCCATCCCCGGACCGCCGCCGCCGTGCGGGATGCAGAACGTCTTGTGGAGATTGAGGTGGCAGACGTCCGGGCCGAAGTCGCCGGGCCGGCAGAGCCCCACCTGGGCGTTCATGTTCGCCCCGTCCATGTAGACCTGGCCGCCGCGCGCATGGACGATGTCGCAGATGCGGCGGATCTCCTCCTCGAACACCCCGTGGGTCGAGGGGTAGGTCACCATCAGCGCCCCGAGCCGGGCGGCGTGCTGGACGGACTTGGCCTCGAGGTCGGCGAGGTCGATGCTCCCGTCCTCGTCGCTCTTCACCACCACCACCTCGAAGCCGGCCATCACCGCGCTGGCGGGGTTGGTGCCATGGGCCGAGGCGGGGATGAGGCACACCTTGCGGTCGCGATCGCCGCGGCTCTCGTGCCACTTCCGGATGACCAGGAGCCCCGCGTACTCGCCCTGGCTCCCGGCGTTGGGCTGGAGCGAGACGGCCGCGAAGCCGGTGATCTCCGCCAGCATCCGCTCCAGCTCGCGGAAGAGCTGCTGGTAGCCTTCGGTCTGCTCCGCCGGCGCGAAGGGGTGCAGCCGCGAGAAGCCGGGGAAGGTCACCGGGATCATCTCCGCGGTGGCGTTGAGCTTCATGGTGCAGCTGCCCAGCGGGATCATCGCGTAGGTGAGGCTCAGGTCCTTGGCCTCGAGCCGCTTGAGGTACCGGAGCATCTCGGTCTCGGACCGGTAGCGGTGGAAGACCGGGTGCGCGAGGTACGCGCTCTTCCGGGTCAGGGCCGGGCTCCACGCCGGCGTGACCTCGGAGCCGAGCACCTCGGCGGCGAAGTCGACGGGCTTGCCCCCGGCGAAGACGCTCCACAGCGCCTCCACGTCCTCGGGGCGGCTGGTCTCGTCGAGGGAGATGCCGATGCTCCGGGGGTCGATGCGCCGGAGGTTCATCTTCCGGTCGCGCGCCCGCGCCATCGCCTTGTCGGCCTCGGCCGGCTCCAGCTCCAGCCGGAGCGTGTCGAAGACGCCGGCGTGCTTCACCTTCACCCCGAGCCTGGCGAGGCCGCGCCCGAGCCGGACGGTGAGCGCGTGCACCCGGGTGGCGATGGCCTTCAGCCCCTCGGGCCCATGCCAGGCGGCGTACATCCCGGCCATGACCGCCAGGAGCGCCTGCGCGGTGCAGATGTTGCTGGTCGCCTTCTCGCGGCGGATGTGCTGCTCGCGCGTCTGCAGCGCCATGCGCAGCGCACGGTGCCCGTTGGCGTCCTCGGAGACGCCGATGATCCGGCCGGGGAGCAGCCGGGTGAACTCCTGCTTCACGGCGAAGAAGGCGGCATGCGGGCCGCCGAAGCCCATCGGCACGCCGAACCGCTGCGCGCTGCCGATCGCCACGTCGGCGCCGAGCTCGCCCGGCGGCGTGAGGACGGTCAGCGCCAGGAGATCCGTGGCCACCACCGCGTGCGCGCCCTCGGCGTGGACCCGGTCGAAGAACGACGCGTGGTCCTCGACCAGGCCGTCGGTCGCCGGGTACTGCACCAGCGCGCCGAAGATCTTGGTCGAGAAGTCGAAGGTCCGGGTGTCGCCCACCAGCACCGGGATGCCGAGCGCCCCGGCCCGCGTCCGCACCACCTCCAGGGTCTGGGGGTGCACCTTGTCGGAGACGAGGAAGGCGTCGTGCCCGGGCTTCGCCTGGGCGTGGAGCATGTGCATCGCCTCGGCCGCCGCGGTGCCCTCGTCCAGCAGCGAGGCGTTGGCCACCGGGAGTCCGGTGAGGTCGATGACCATGGTCTGGAAGTTGAGCAGCGCCTCCAGCCGGCCCTGGGAGATCTCCGGCTGGTAGGGCGTGTACTGGGTGTACCAGCCGGGGTTCTGGAAGACGTTCCGGAGGATGACCGGCGGCACCACCGTGTCGTGGTAGCCCTCGCCGATGAAGGACTTGAAGACCTGGTTCCTCGCCGCCAGCGCCTCCAGCTCCTCGAGCAGCCGGGCCTCGTCCACCGCCGGCGCCAGGTCGAGCGCGCGCCGGAGCCGGATGCTCGCGGGCAGCGTCTGGTCGACCAGCGCCTGCAGCGACGGCGCGCCGACGACGCGGAGCATCTCGGTCACGTCGGCGGCGTCGGGTCCGATGTGGCGGCGGGGGAAGGAGTCGGTCTCCGAGGGGTTCCGGGGGTCAGGCATCGAGGCGTGAATTCCTGGCGGGAGGGCGGCCGTGCCGGCGCCTCCGACGGTCGTGAGAAGCGCCCGGTTTAACAGGCCCGGGCCACGCTGGCTCGCGTCGACTTCGAAGCGCCCCTTTTCGCCCCCATTCCCCCGGGGCGGGGGTGCCCCCGGCCTCAGGTCGCGGTCTTCGCCAGCAGCTCGCCGTAGGCGTCGGCGTCCATCAGCCCGTCGAGCTGGGCGGGGTCCGAGGGCTGGACCTCGACGATCCACCCGGCCCCGTAGGGGTCGGAGTTGATGGTGGCGGGCTCGTCCGAGAGGGCCGTGTTGACCTTGGTCACCTTGCCGGAGATGGGGGCGAAGAGCTCGCTCACCGCCTTGGTGGACTCCACCACTCCGAACGGGCTTCCGGCGATCAGCGTGTCGCCGATCTTGGGCAGCTCGACGTACACCACGTCCCCGAGCGCCTCCTGGGCGTGCGCGGTGATCCCCACCACCACGCCGCCGCCGTCGCGACGGGCCCACTCGTGGTCCTTGGTGTAGCGGAGGTTCTTCGGATTGTCGGCCATTGCTCTCGTGCCTTCCTCAGGAAGCCGTGCTTGAGCGCTTGAACGGCGTCTTCACCACCTCGGCGCGGACCGGGCGGCCACGGATCTCGATCTCCAGGGGGGTGCCCTCGGCGGCCAGCGCGGTGGGCACGTAGCCGATGCCGATGGCCTTCTTCACCGTGGGCCCCTGCGTGCCGGAGGTGACCTCGCCCACCCGCTTCCCGTCCTTGAGGATGGGGTAGCCGTGGCGGGGAATACCGGGCTCGCGCATCTCGAAGCCCACCAGCTTGCGCTGGAGGCCGGCGACCTTCTGCGCGGCCAGCGCGGGGCGCCCGACGAACTCGCCCTTGTCCCACTTCACGATCCAGCCCAGGCCGGCCTCGAGCGGGGTGTGGGCGTCGTCGATGTCGTTGCCGTACAGCGCGTACTTCATCTCGGTGCGCAGGGTGTCGCGGGCGCCGAGGCCGGCGGGGACCAGGCCCACCGGCCGCCCCGCCTCGAGCAGCGCGTTCCAGAGGTGCTCGGCCCGAGCCGGCGGGCAGTAGAGCTCGAAGCCGTCCTCGCCGGTGTAGCCGGTGCGCGAGACGATGCAGGGCACCCCGGCCACCGTCCCCTCGCGGAAGCGGTAGGTGCCGATGGACTCGAGCGGCAGGTCGGTCAGGCCCTGGACGATGCCCGCCGCCCTCGGCCCCTGGATGGCCAGCTGGGCGAAGTCGTCGCTCCGGTTGACCGGCTTCACCCGGGGGGCGTTCTCGGTCATCCAGGCGAAGTCCTTCTCCCGGTTGCTGGCATTGACGCACACCAGGATGTGCTCCGGCGAGAAGCGGTAGGCCACCACGTCGTCCACGAAGCCGCCCTGGTGGTTCAGGAGGCCCGCGTAGACCGCTTGCCCGTCGGCGCACTTCCCGAGGTCGTTGGTGATGAGCGCGTTGGCGCTGTCCAGCGCGCCCTGCCCCCGGAACTCGATCTCCCCCATGTGCGAGACGTCGAACAGGCCGGCCGCGGTGCGCACCGCCTCGTGCTCCGCCACCACCCCGGCGTACTGGACCGGCATGTCCCAGCCGGCGAAGTCGACCATCCGCGCTCCCAGCGCGCGGTGAATCCGGTTGAGAGGCGTCTGTCTGGGCATGGAGAGCTCGGGTGCCGGACTACCCCACCCTCCGGAGCACGATCAAGGCTTTGAGGAGGGCACGGCGGCCGCGCCCTGACTAGAGTGGCCCCCGAAGACGCGCGATGAAGATCAGGAACCGGCTCAACCCCTCCGACCCGTGCTTCTCCTTCGAGTTCTTCCCCCCGAAGACCGAGGACGGCCGGCGCGCGCTCCTCCGGACGCTCGAGGACCTGCGCCCGCTGGAGCCGGGCTTCGTCTCGGTGACCTACGGCGCGGGCGGCAGCACCCGGGACCGGACGGTGGACCTGGTGCGGGAGATCCGGGCCACCGGCCTCGAGACCATGGCCCACCTCACCTGCGTGGGGCACACCCGCGAGGAGCTGGGCGACCTGGTGGAGCAGCTCGTCGCCACCGGCGTGGAGAATCTCCTGGCCCTCCGCGGCGACCCCCCGGCCGGCGAGCGCGAGTTCCACGCCCCACCGGGAGGCTTCCGCTACGCCTCGGAGCTGGTGCGCTTCATCCGCGAGCGGGACCACACGCTGTGCATCGGGGGCGCCGGCTACCCCGAGGGCCACGTGGAGACGCCGCTCCGGGACGACGACCTCCGCCACCTCAAGCTCAAGGTGGACGCGGGGCTGGACTTCATCATCACCCAGCTCTTCTTCGATAACGCCTTCTACTTCGACTTCGTCGAGCGGGCCCGCCGGGTGGGGATCAACGTCCCCATCGTCCCGGGCATCATGCCCATCACCAACATCGAGCAGCTGGAGCGCTTCGTCCGCCTCTGCGGCGCCACCGTGCCGATGCGGCTGGTGCTGCAGCTCGAGCGGTACCGGAACGACCCGGACGCCGTCGTCCAGCTCGGGGTCGCGCACGCCACCGTGCAGTGCATGGAGCTGCTCGCCCGCGGCGTCCCGGGCATCCACTTCTACACCCTGAACAAGAGCCCCGCGACGCGGCTCATCGTCGGCGCGCTGAAGGGGCGCGGAGCGGCCGGCACTCCCGCCTGAGAGCTACCGCCCTCTCTGACCGACCGGCTCCCCCGGGGCAGCGGTCTCGAACGAGGACTCGGGCCGTACCCGGCCGGCGGTCACCAGGAGATAGACGCCCGCCGCCGCGAGCACCGGGGTGATCCACTGCGCCGGGGTGAGGCCGAGGATGCGGCCGTCCACGAACGAGAGGTCGGTCGCCCGGAAGAAGTCGAGGAAGAAGCGCGGCACCGAGTAGGAGATGGCGAGGACGGCCATGATCGTCCCCTCCGGCCTCTTCTTCCGCGCGAGCAGGTAGAGCACGAGGGTGATGACCGCGAGCACCACGCAGTCGACGAGCCCCATGTCCAGCCGCGGGCCGTCGGGGAAGGCCACCGCGAACCAGGCGTTGCTCCGGACACCGGGATGGTCGTGCACCACCGCGCAACCGATGCGGGCGATGGTCCAGCCCGGCGCGGTCCCCAGCGCCAGGGCGTCCCAGTAGGGCCGGATGCGGAGCCCGCGCCGCCAGAAGTAGGCGGCGATGCCCGCCATGCCGCCGAGGACTCCGCCCATCGACGAGACCCCGTCCCAGAACTTGAGCAGCACCAGCGGACCCTGGGTGCGGAGCAGCTCCTGGTGGTAGCCGAGGACGTGGAGCAGGTGCGCGCCGAGGAGCCCCCCGAGCAGCGCCCAGGTGAAGACCTCCGAGAGCGACTTGGTGTCCCCTGGCCCGTACACCCTGCCCCCCCGGACGGTGAGCACCGCACCGGTGTAGACGCCGATGGCGGCGAAGATCCCGAACGGGTGGACGGTCAGCCCGAAGAGGTGGATGTCCGGAAGCTCCACGTAGGGGAGCACGAGCGCGAGCATGTGGCCTGCCTCATAGCAGCCCGAGGCCGCCATGCGGTGGCAGCTCGCCGGGGCAGCCGTGAACGGCGTCAGGCGCCGAGCAGCGCGCGGGCGTTCCGGAGGGTGTTGGAGAGCAGCATGGCGATGGTCATCGGCCCCACCCCGCCCGGCACCGGGGTGATGAACGACGCCCGCTCGGCGGCCGCGGCGAACTCCACGTCTCCCACCAGCTTGCCGGTGGGGAGGCGGTTGATGCCCACGTCGATCACCACCGCGCCGGGCTTCACCCAGGCGCCCTTGATCAGCTCGGGCACGCCCACCGCGGCGACCAGGATGTCCCCCCGGGCGACCTCCTCGGG
This sequence comes from uncultured delta proteobacterium, assembly GCA_963776345.1. GTDB lineage: Bacteria > Myxococcota > Myxococcia > Myxococcales > Myxococcaceae > RPRB01. The sequence continues at coordinate 590,039 of CAVZMH010000016.1, forward strand.
GAGGTTGCTCTTGCGGTGGCAGACGGTCACCGTCGCGTCGGCGTTGAGGAGGAGCAGCGCCATCGGGCGGCCGACCAGGATGCTGCGGCCCACCACCACCGCGCGCTTGCCGGCGGGCTTGCAGTCGATCTCCTGCAGCATCCGCATCACGCCCCAGGGGGTGCAGGCCACCGTGGCCTCCCGCCCCTGAGCCAGGAGCCCCGCGTTGACCGCGTGCAGCCCGTCGGCGTCCTTCTCCGGCCGCAGCACCCGGAGCAGCACCTCGGAATTCACCTGCTTCGGGACCGGGAGCTGGACGAGGATGCCGTGCACGCCCGGGTCCGCGTTGAGCGCCTCGAGCCGCGCCTGGACCTCGGCGTGGGTCGCCGTCTCCGGAAAGTGGTGCTCGCTGGACTCGAACCCGACCTCGGCCGCGGCCTTCTGCTTTCCAGTCACGTAGATCTTGCTCGCCGGATCCTCGCCCACTCGGATGACCGCCAGCCCGGGGACCCGGCCGGTGCGGGCCTTCAGCTCGCGCGTACCCTGGGCCACCTCCTGCCGCACCTTCTGGGCGATGGCCTTTCCGTCGATGAGTGTCGCCGCCATGTCGCGGCACACTACACGAGCCCGCCGACCGGGGAAGGGTCGCTCGACGCCGGACGCCGACCGCGCGTAGCCTCGTTGGGGAACCATGTCGCGCGAGCTCATCGACCTGCACATCCACGTGGGCGGCGCGGTGGCCCCGCACGTGCTCTGGTCGCTGGCCCACAGCCAGGGCTTCAAGCTCCCCACCAAGAACTACTTCGAGTTCGTGGAGATGATCACCGCCCGGCCGGACAACGTCTCCAACCTCGACGACTACCTCCGCATCATGCACACCTGGACCGAGAAGATTCAGAGCTCGCCCATGGCCATCGAGCGGAGCGTGTACGAGGTCATCGGCAAGGAGTTCCGCGGCAGCCGGGTGACGCAGATCGAGCTGCGCTTCAACCCCATGAAGCGCAACCTCGACTCCACCCTGGACCTGGACCACATCATCCACGCCGCGCTCCGGGGGATGGACCGAGCGATGCTCGAGTACGGCGTCCGGGCGGGACTCATCTTCTGCCTGGCCCGCGAGTTCGACCACCGGCTCAACTCCATCATCCTGGAGAAGGCCATCAAGTACCGGCACCGGGGGGTGGTGGGCATCGACCTCGCCGGCACCGAGACCCGGGCGCTGGAGCTGGACCACGAACAGGTCGGGGCGTACGAGGACCTCTTCCAGCGGGCCCGGGCGGCGGGCCTCAAGACCACCGTGCACACCGGCGAGACCCTCGGCACCGGGGCCGAGGGGGTGATCGCGGTGGTCGACCGGCTCCGGCCCCACCGCATCGGCCACGGCATCCGCGCGGCCTACGACGAGGCGGCGATGAAGCTGCTCCGGGAGCAGGACGTGGTGCTCGAGCTCTGTCCCACCTCCAACCTCCACACCCACGCGGTGAGCGGGGTGGACGAGCTGAAGCACATCGTCCAGACCTTCCTCGACCGAGGGGTGAAGGTGACCCTGAACACCGACGGGCCCTACCTCCTCGAGACCGACATGCAGTCCGAGGTGGCGCTGGTGGAGAAGCACGGGATCATGACCCCCGAGCAGGTGGACCAGGCCCTGGCCTGGGCGCGCGAGTACTCCTTCATTCCCTGAAGCCGTGGTAGGCGCGGGGGGCGTGTACCGGCTCCTCAAGCGCGGGCTGTTCCTCCTCTCGCCCGAGCTGGCGCACGCGCTCGGCATGTCGGCGCTCCGGGCGCTGGGGACGTTTCGCTCCGCGCCGTCGCTTCCCGCGGGCGGCCCCGACCTGTCGGTGACCAGCGCGGGACTCCGCTTCGCGCACCCGGTGACGCTGGCGGCCGGGTTCGACAAGGACGCCGAGGCGGTGGCCGGCTTCTTCGCCGTGGGCTTCTCCGCGGTCGAGGTGGGGACGGTCACCCCGCGGCCCCAGCCGGGGAATCCGGCGCCGCGGCTGTTCCGGATTCCCGAGGCGCGGGCGCTCGTCAACCGGATGGGCTTCAACAACCACGGCGTGGACGCCATGGCGGCCCGCCTCCGGGCCCTCGGCCGTCGCCCCGGGCCGGTGGGGGTGAACCTGGGGAAGAACAAGGACACCCCGCTCGAGCGTGCGGTGGAGGACTACCTGGCCGGGGTGGAGCGGCTCGGCGCCCTGGCCGACTACGTGGTCGTCAACGCCAGCTCGCCCAACACGCCCGGGCTCCGCCGGCTCCAGCAAGCGGAGCCGCTCCGGGAGCTGCTCTCCAGGGTCCGCGCCCGGCTCGAGGCCGTCGCCCCGGGGAAGCCCCTGTTCCTCAAGATCGCCCCGGACCTCGGGCCCGAGGAGGTCGACGCCGTCGTCGACGTGGCGGTCGAGGTCGGCATCGCCGGGCTCATCTGCACCAACACCACCCTCACCCGCCCCGGAGTGTCGGGGCCGGTGGCCGCGGAGGCGGGAGGTCTCTCCGGGGCCCCGCTCGCCCCGCTGGCGCTGGAGACGCTGCGCCGCGCGGCAGCCCGGGCCCGGGGCCGGCTCGCGCTCTGGGCCTCGGGAGGGGTGTTCACCGCCGACGACGTGCTGCAGCGCCTCGAGGCCGGCGCGGATCTGGTCCAGGTCTACACGGCCTTCGTCTACGAGGGACCGTTCTTCGTCCCGAGGGTACTTTCGGAGCTCCGGGCCCGGCTGAGGGCGCGCGGGCTCGACACCCTCTCCGGGCTGCGCTCGGCGTCGAACCCGGGGAAGGCCCGGCAGCCGGGTTGACCGCTCAGCGCGAGCGCCGGGGCAGCCCGCGCACGATGTACAGGTGGCCGAGGAAGCGATTGAAGACGTAGGCGACATCACGCCCCTCGCCGGTGACCTGGACCGAGGCGAGGCTCGAGGCTCCGGCGGGATCCGGGGGCCCGAACATCCGCTCCTCCAGCACCTTCCCGCTCTCGATGTCGACCCGGAACAGCCGCGTCGCAGCGGGGAAGTCTGCGCCCTGGGTGAGCCAGAGTTCTCGGGGCGAGGCCCAGCCCCGGGGCCAGGCGCCGAGCTGCAGCCCGGGAACCCGCCTCGGCTTTCCGTCGGAGAGCGAGACGATCACCACCCGTTCCTCGACGTCGATTGCTGCGGCGAGCTGGCCGTCCGGCGAGACCGAGAACGCCGGTCGGCCAGAGAGGGGGAGCTGCTCCGACACCCGCCGCGCGGGCCCCCGATCTGGGTCGAGCTCGAAGAGCTCGAATGGCCCGCCGGCGACACGGCCCACGAAGACGATCCGCTTTCCGTCGGGCATCCAGCGGGCACTCCTTACACTGAGCCCGGCCAGAGGGTATCGACGCGCCTGACCCGGCCCCGTGGGGAGAGCCCCGAGGGTGTCGCCGGAAGGGGTCTTGACAAGCGCCCAGCGCCCATCTGGCGAGAGATCCAGCGCCTCCCCTTCTCCCAGCACCTGCGCGGGGGATCCGTCCACGCTGCGGAGAACGGCCAGCGAGGGCTGGACGCCTGCCAGGGTCGGCACCGGGCTCGCCACGCTGAAGAGGACCTTGCGGTCGCGCGAGACCGCCGCGGTCGAGTTCGTCCAGTCCGTCCAGGAGAGGAGAGTCTGGTGTCCGTCCACGTCGACGGTCTGCACCTCGTTCCGTTCGAACTGGTTGCTCAGGAGGACGCTGCCGTCCGCAGCAATGTCATCCAGGTGGATGTCGGAGGGCGTTCGGTAGACCTCCCGCGCCCTCCCCTGGAGGTCGACCGCCCGGACCAGATTGCGCTGGAGCTCTCCCGAGGTGAACCAGAGCTCCTCGTCCGCCGGAGCCCACGCCAGGCCCTGGAGGGCGGTGAACCGTGGGCTGAGCGTCCGCGTCGAGCCCCGGAGATCGACCACCATCACCTCGCCCATGCTGTCTGCGTAGATGGGATGGTGGACGAAGGCGATGAGGTCGCCGCGGCCCGAGACGCGAGGATCGCTGAGCCATCCCTCGGTCCGGAAGAGGACCTTTCCTGGTGGAAATTCCAGGGCCCGGGCGGGGCCCCGCACGGTCACCAGCGCGAGCTCTCCGCCCGGTGACCAGTCGGCATACTCGACGTCCTCGGCCACCTCGCGCGGGGTTCCGCCGACCCCGGGGACCCGGGCGAGCGTCCCATGCGCGGTGAACAGCACAGAGAACCGGGGGGCGAGGAGCACGGCCAGCTCCCCAGTGCGCGAGACGGCCAGGAGCCGTGCGGGCGGGAGCCCGAGCGGCTGCGACATGGCGCTCCCCACGGGACGGGTGAAGACCTCCTCCGGTCGGCCCTCGAACGTCGCGCTGTAGAACACCCGGCCGTCCGGTGCGAAGCGGGCTCCCCGCACTGCTCCCCACCGAAAGGTGACCTGCTCGACCGTGGGAAGCGAGACCAGGACGGAGGAATGGGTGCGCGACCAGGCGATGGCCCCCACAGCGAACCCCAGGGCGAGCAAGGCCGCGCCTGCGAGCGACAGCCATGACCGGCGAGCACCTGCCCGCGGCCTCGCGGGCCCCGAGCGGGGGCTGCCCCGCAGCACGTCGAGCGCGAAGGCGAGATCGCTCGCCGACTGGAACCGGCGGCCCGGCTCCTTCTCCAGGCACCGCAGGACGACCTGCGCCACCTGCGCCGGCAGCTCGGCTGGGAGCGGCGTGGGGTCGTTGTGGAGGATGGCGTAGCCACTCTCGACGAACGAGCTGCCCGGGAAGGCGCGGGCGCCCGAGAGGAGCTCGTGCAGCACTACCCCGAGGCTGAACAGGTCCGACCGCGCGTCCAGCGGCTCGCCCCGCAGCTGCTCGGGGGACATGTAGCCGGGAGTGCCGAGCACGGCCCCGGTCCGGGTGCCGCCTCCGCTCGGCGTCACCGTCGCGTCCATCAGCCCGTGAGGTCCGGCGCGCTCCGCCGCCTCGGCGAGCTTGGCGATGCCGAAGTCCAGGAGCTTCAACTGCCCATCGGGACTGACGAACACGTTGTCGGGCTTCACGTCTCGGTGGATGACCCCGCGCGCGTGCGCAGCGGCGAGGCCCCGGGCGAGCTGAGCGCCCCACTCGAGCGCGGTCTGGAGCGGGATGCGCCCGCGGGTGAGCCGCTGGCGGAGCGACTCGCCCTCCAAGAGCTCGGTGACCAGGTACGGCACGCCCTCGTGCTGACCCACGTCGTAGACCGCCACGACGTTCGGGTGCTTCAACGACCCGGCCACCCGGGCCTCGTGCTCGAAGCGCCGGATCAGCTCCGGGTCCCCGGCCAGCGCGGCGTTCACCACCTTGAGCGCCACCTCGCGGCCGAGACGGGTGTCTCGCGCCCGGTAGACCTCGGCCATGCCGCCGGCCCCCAGGACCGAGAGCACCTGGTAGGGGCCCACCTGGAGGCCGGGTGTCAGCTGCACGGGCGGCAGCCTAACCGACCCCAGATGCCGGGATGGTCACTGCCGGCCGGCGTCTACCGCGCGGCCGACCAGGGCAGCGTCGTCTGCACCTCGACCGGCAGCGGGCCGGCGAGGAGGGCCGGGCCGAGCTGGTCCGCCAGATGGTCGAGGACCCGGCGCACCAGCCGCTCGGGCTCGTCTCCGGGAGTCACGGCCCGGAGCGCGGCCGCCGCCCGCTCCACCGCCTCGGGCCTGACGGTCGGCGCCGCGCCGGGGACCAGGAAGGCCCGGCCCAGCTCCTGGGTGCGCGCGGCCGGCACCGGCGCGACCCGGGGTCTGCCCTCGAGCAGCGCGTGGGCCACCGCCGCCGCGAGCACCGCCGGCGTGCCCCCGGCCGGCCACGCCGGACCGAGCGAATCCAGGGCCGCGCGGGCATGCTCCTCGCTGGCGCCGAGCAGGGCCGCGAGCAGCGTCTGCTGCGCCTCGGCGCGCCCCAGCTCCTGCTCCGTGTGGTGAATCTCGGCCACCGAGCGGAACGGCACCGGCTCCGCTCCCTCCACCGGGAGCGCACGCAGCGGCCGCGCCCGCCGGAGCGCAGCCACCACGGCCGCCTGCTCGGGCCAGAGCATCCACTCCCCGTCCACCCGGGCCAGCGGACGGGCCGCGAGCCGGTCGGCGCGGTGACGGAGCCGCAGGCCGAGCGAGAAACCGGTCTGGAACACCTGGCGGAACGGCGTCTCGCGCACCACCTCGGGGGCACGGCGCGGGTCTCCCCCGGTGAGGTACTCGAGCCCGAGGCCGAGCGTGTCCCTCGCCCGCTCCGCCGAGGCCCGCAGCGCGTCCAGGTCGCCCGGGTCGGCGCCGTCGGCGACCAGCGCCGCGTTGTACACGCCCCGGAGCTCCTCGCGGGCGTTCTCCGCCTCCACCGGGTCGAGCCCCTCGAGCACCGCCTGCACGAAGTCCACCCGCCGGCCGCCGCTCCGGGCGAGGCCCGCCCCTGCGCTCGACGGTGGAGCGGGGGCCAATCGCACCGCCGCGTAGAGCCCGGCCGCCGCCTCCCGGTCCGGAAAGCCGAGGTCCGCGAGCCGCGCCCAGCGGAAGCGCAGCGCCACCTCCTCGAGCTCGCTCGGGCTCTCCCAGCGTATCGCCTCGATGAACCGGCTGAGCCCGAACGGGTCCTCGGCCATGAGGTCCATGAGAAGCGCCCGGAGCGCCGCCTGCTCCTGGCCCTCGACCTTCATCTCGACGCGGTAGCGGCGGTCGGCGGAGTCGAGCGTGACGCCCTCCACCGAGGGGTCCGGATTCTCCTCGAGGTCGTGCACCACGGTGAAGGAACGGAGCATGGACTCGAGCAGCTCGAGGTCGATGCCGTGCAGCTTCTGGAGGAACCCTTCGGCCTCGTCTCCCCGGGCGGCGCCCAGCCACTCGAGCAACCCATGGGGATCGAGCGTGTCGTGCCTCCAGGCCCCGAGGTCGACCAGCGCCTGGAACTGCCCGGGCGAGGCGAGCTGGACCAGCTCGGTGGCGTCCGCCAGACCCACCTCGGCCACGGTGGCGTAGAGCTGCTCGGGCGGGAGCGCCCGCACCAGCGCCGCCGCATCCGGGGACGCGAGGAGCGCGTCCATGCGCGCCCGGGCGGGCAGCGCCCCGATACGCTGGAGCGCCGCGGCTCGCTCGGAGGCCACGTCTCGTCCGTTTCCGCCGGAAGCCACGGCCGCCGTGCGTCGCACAGCGGACCGCGGGAACGCAACCCCGGTGTCAGGTGGCCGCTACTGCAGCGGCGTCAGGCACTTGGAGGCGACGTTGAAGTCCAGGAGGTACGGCTGGCTGACGCCGTCCTTCGAGGTGAGGAGGAACTTCAGCAGGAGGTACTTGAACTGGGGCACCGGTCCGGGGGCCGCCTGGAGGTTCGCCGGCGAGCTGGTGAACGGCCCGTACTCCTGCGAGACGGTGAAATCGAGGTTGTTCGACCCGCGGACGAAGAGAACGACCGAGGTGTTGGGCGGGGTGATGGCGTCCCAGGTGACGGTGTCCCACTCGGCGTACCGCGAGCAGCCCTGCACCGTCTGGCTGAAGCTGCCCTGGTTCAGCGTGATGTGCCGCAGCTGGTACCCGGTGAAGTCCGAGTAGGTGTACAGCGCGCCGGCCTGGTTGGCGGAGGTGATGACCCCGCCGGTCGCCCGGTCGATGCGCATCACGTTCCCGGTCGAGTTGTTCACCCAGAGGTTCTTGTTCTGGTCCAGCCCGATGCCGATGCTGGTCTTGCTGAAGGTCGTGGTGGCGTCGATGAGCCCGGTCGGGGTGCCCGCGCTGGGGAACATTCGCACCCCGCCGTCGTTGATGTCGGCGCCCCAGACCAGGGCGGCCGACCCGAGGTTGTTCCGGTCGCCGCTGAACCAGACGAACCCGTCGTCGTCCACCGTCACGCCCCGGCCCTGACCGATCTTGGTGCCGCTGGGCGACGCGAGGGCGCTGAAGTTGAACAGGTCCCAGGTGCCGGCATCGATCGGTCCGCTCGCGGGCGGGGTGTACCGGGTGGCGGTCGGGCCCGAGCCCCAGTTCGGGACCCAGACCCGTCCCTGCTTGTCCACCGCGATGCCGTAGCCGCCGCGGGGGAAGCCGGTGGGCGGGGCGATCGCCCCGGCGAGCAGCGACTGGGTGTTGGTGTCGATGACCGCCACGGTGTTCTGCACGCGGTGAACGACCCAGAGCCGGTTCCTGCTGTCCACCGCCGACCCATAGGGCTCGATCGAAGGCACCCCGATGTACTGCCCGCCGCCGTCCGGAAGCGAGCCCACGTTCGTCCCTGGCGGGATGGGCTTGGGCACGCCGGTGAACGGATCGAGCCGCCAGACCCGCCGGTCGATCCAGGTGCCGACCCACACGTCACCGGGGCCGCCCTCGGGCGCGGCGGCGATGGAGATGGAGCCCTCACCGAACGCGCCGTTGGGGTTGATGTTGCCGAGCTCCTGCGTGAAGAGCACGCACTCGTCGTAGAGCAGCGGGTTGGTCGGGTCGGCGCTGGGGTTCAGGTACTCGTTCGGCTCGATGACGCCGTAGGTCCCGGTGTTCGGATCGTCGACGCTGGTGTCGATCTTCCCGTTCCCGTTCCGGTCGACGCAGTTGAAGGGGCTGCCGGCGATCTTGGTCACGCTGAAGTACTGGCCGGCGTGCGAGGCGAAGTTGGCGACCCACATGTCGCCGTTGATGTCGATGGCGGTGCGGCTCGGGTCGTAGACGCTGGCGGCCGAGCTGTGGTTGCGCCGCCCGAGGCCATCCAGCGGGAAGACGCTGATGTACCGGCCCACCTCGTGGATGCCGCCGTCCTGGAGGAGATTCTTGGTGTCGTACTTGGACACCGTTCCCATCTTCCAGTTGGCGATCCAGGCGTAGTTGATCTCGATGTCCTGGCTGTTGAGGGTAATGCGCCCGAGCGGGTCGACCGTCACGCCGTCGCCGGTGCTGCCCTCGCCGCCATCGAGCACGAAGCCGCCGTCCGGCGGGAAGTCGATGGTGCCGCTGAAGCCGCCGTCCACCGCCGGCACGCAGGCGATGATCTTGCAGGGGTCGACCACCCCGGGACCGCCGTCCGGTCCTCCGCCGCCTCCGTCCGTGCCCCCGCCACCGCCGTCGCCCCCCGGCTGGCCGATGACGACGGGGAAGCGCGAGACGTCTCCGCTGCAAGTACAGCCGGAGACGGCGGTGATCGCGGCGGCGACCATCAGGAAGGGCAACGCCCGGCGGGTCATCGAAGCTGTCTCCACGAGAGGCGGCACGGGCGCGTTAGCTGTGACAGGCGCAGCAAGAGCCTTCAGAGGAGGAATCATCGGTGGGCCTCCCCGGTCGGTCAACACTCGAGCACCGGTCACGACGTGGCGATCCAGAGCGCCTCCCACACTTCAGGCACGCCCAGCTTTTCCGTTGCCGAGAAACCGAGCACGGTGTCACGCGGGACCGACAGGCGCTCCGCCGTCGCGGCGAGACGTGGTTTCCGGTGCGCCTTGCCGAGCCGATCGACCTTGGTGGCGGCGACCAGCACCCGGCGGCCGGCGGAGACGAGGTAGGTCAGTGTGCGGACGTCGTCCTCGGTCGCTCCCACCTCGGCGTCGACGATGGCGACCACCCCCCGCAGGGACACACGTCGCTGGAGGTAGGAGGTGATCATCCCCTCCCAGCTCGACCGTTCGGCCTTGGACACCTTGGCGAAGCCATACCCTGGCAGGTCGGCGAGCCGCACCGTGCGACGCTCGCCGTCCCGCTCGAGCACCACATCGAAGAAGTTGAGCGTGCGCGTGCGGCCGGGCGTGTTCGACACCCGCACCAGCTTCCGCCGCCCGGTGAGCGCGTTGATCATCGACGACTTGCCCACGTTGCTCCGGCCGACGAAGGCGATCTCCGGGACGTCGCCCGGGGGCCAGCCGCCCTCCTCCACCGCGGTGGTGAGGAACCGGGCGTCGAGGACGCGGATCACCGCTCGGCGTGGGGGGACGGCGAGGCGCCGCGCTTCTGCCGCTCGGCGCTCCAGTGGTCCATCGCCTTCAGCTTCTCGGCGAACTGGAAGGGGCGGAGCGAGGGCGAGCTGGGCTCGTGGCAGCTCCGGCAGGACTTCTCGGACGGGTCCACCAGCCCCACCAGCCGCGCCAGCTCCGGGTCCTTCATCACGTACGCCGGCGCGTAGTACTGGCCGCCGCCGTGGCAGGTCTCGCAGCCGATGCCGGCCATGGACTGGTCCGCCAGGTTCGGCGCGTGGCAGATGGTGCAGCGGGCCTCCCGCTGCTGGTCGGCGGTGAGCGACTCCATGGAGCGGGCGTGCTTGGAGGCCCTCCAGGCCGCGTAGGCGTCCGGGTGGCAGCCCTTGCAGCTCTCGGAGCCGAGGAAGTCCGCGCCGGCCGCCACCGCGGAGCCCAGCACGGCCAGCGCCAGGGCCCAGCGGGATGCGGGAGGGAGGGTCATCGCGCACAGGGAAATACCAGAGTCCATGTGCCCTCTGGCAAGCGGCACGGTATAGGTTCGCGCTGCAGATGCGCTCCTCCTCACCGAGGCGACTGGCGATCCTCACCCTGCTGGTGACGGCGGCCGCGGCCCAGGCCAAGGCCTGGAACGGGGTCGAGCCCGGCGTGTCCCGGCGGGACGAGGTGGTGAAGCGGTTCGGCCCCCCGAGCAAGACGCTCACCGTGTCGGGCAAGGAGGTGCTGGCCTACACCGACGCGGCGGCGATGAAGGGAACCTCGCAGGCGCAGTTCCGGGTGGACCCGCCGACCGGGCTGGTGGAGCGCATCGACGTCTTCCCCTCGACGGCCATCGACCACGACACGGTGGAGGCGACGTTCGGCCCGCCCTGCCCCAAGAGCGGCGCCCCGCAGCCGGCGGCGTGCTTCCAGAAGAAGCTCACCGACGACTTCCGCACCTACTACGTCTACGCCCGGCTCGGGCTGGCGGTGTTCTTCGACGAGACCGACGACCGGGTGCAGTCCTTCGTCTACACCGCGCCCCGTCCGCCGACGGCCCCGGCACCCGCGCCCGCTCCGGCAGCCGCCCCTCGCTGATGCGGGTGGTGGGGCTCACCGGCGGCATCGCCTCGGGCAAGAGCACGGTGAGCGTGATGTTCCGGGAGCTCGGGGCCCAGGTCATCGACGCCGACCAGGTGGCCCGGGAGGTGGTCGAGCCCGGGACCCCGGCCCTCGAGGAGATCGCCCGCCGCTTCCCCGGGGTGGTGGATGCCGCGGGGCGGCTGGACCGGGCGGCCCTGGGCGCGCGCGTCTTCTCCGATGCCACCGAGCGGCGGGCGCTGGAGGCCATCGTGCACCCGCGCATCCGCGACGAGGTGGCGCGGAGGACCGAGGCGCTCGCCCGCGCCGGAATACACGTCTTGCTCTACGACGCGGCGCTGCTCATCGAGAACGGGCTCCACCGCGGCATGGACGGAGTGATCCTCGTCTCGGCGCCGGAGGCGGTGCAGCGGGCCCGGCTCGCCGCCCGCGACGGGCTGGACGACGCCGCCATCTCCGCGCGGCTCGCGGCGCAGCTGCCCCTGGCCGACAAGCGGGCGCACGCCACCTGGGTGGTGGACAACGGGGGCACGCTGGACGAGACGCGGGCCCAGGTCCGGCGAATCTGGGAGGAGATCCGCGGGAGCGGCTAAGGTCCCCCGGGCAGGAGCTCCATGTCCTCGAACGACGGCGCCACGCTGGTCACCGGCTATCCGGGCTTCATCGCGAAACGCCTGGTGGAGCACCTCGCGCAGGAGGGCCAGGGGCGCATCTACACCCTGGTGCAGCCCCGCTTTCTCGAGCAGGCGAAGGCGAGCGCCGCGCGGGTAAAGGGCGCGCCGGTGGAGGTGCTCGCCGGCGACGTCACCGACCTGCACCTCGGGCTCTCGGGCGAGGAGGTGGAGCGGGTGGCGAGCAGCGTCAGCCGGGTGTTCCACCTGGCGGCGCTGAACCAGCTCACCGTCTCGCGAGAGGTGGCCTGGCGGACCAACGTGGACGGCACGCGCAACGTGCTGGACATGGCGCGCGAGTGCCGCCGGCTGGAGCGCCTGGTGCACTTCAGCACCTGCCACGTGGCCGGGGCGCGCGAGGGGGTCATCGCCGAGGACGAGCTGGACAAGGGCCAGGAGTTCCGCAACGCCTGGGAGGAGACCAAGTTCCACGCCGAGAAGGCGGTGGTCCGGGCGGCGGAGTCGCTCCCGATCGTCATCCTGCGTCCCTCCACCGTGGTGGGCGACTCACGGACCGGGGAGATCGACCGCTTCGAGGGGCCCTACGCGCTGGGCATCCTCCTGGTCGCGAGCCCGCTGGTCGTTCCGCTGCCGCTTCCGGGCAACGGCATCGCCCCGCTGAACGTCGTCCCGGTGGACTTCGTGGTCCGGGCGGCGGTGCAGCTCGCCGGCGACCCACGGGCGAAGGGCCAGACCTTCCACCTGGTCGACCCCAGCCCCATGAGCGTGGCCCGGGTCTACGAGCTCATCGCCGAGCGCGCCCACCGCCGCATCCCGAAGCTCACCTTCCCCGCCCGCGCCGCCGAGGCGGTGCTCCGGCTGCCGCTGCTCGAGCGGGTGACCCGGCCGCAGCGGGCGGCGCTGGGGTACATCAACCAGCTGGCCTGGTTCACCAGCGCCAACACGCTCGAGCTGCTGGAGGGCACCGGCATCCGCTGCCCCCGGCTGTCGACCTACCTGGACACGCTGATGGCCTACGTCCGCGAGGACTACGCGCGCCGGCAGGCGGCCGAGGCCGAGACGCTGGTCGAGGACCCCCTGGACGAGACGGCGAAGGCGAACGGGTGAGCATCGTCGCGGGACAGACCTTCTCGCTGGTCCGCGAGTGCGACCGCTACCGGTCGCTGTACTACGCGGGCGCGAGCGGAGACTTCAATCCCATCCACCTCGACCCCGAGGCGGGCCAGGCCGCCGGGCTGGGCGGGGTCATCCTCCAGGGGCTGTGCACGCTGGCCTGGGCGACCGACGCCTTCGCCCGCTTCCTCGGGGACCCGGGCCTGGTGACCGGGGTGAAGGCCCGCTTCAGCAGGCCGGTGCGCCCCGAGGACACGGTCCGGTTCGAGGGGACGGTGACCGAGGTCTCGAACGGCGTGGTGAAGGCCACCGTCGTCGCCCGGAACCAGGGCGGGGAGGAGGTGCTGAAGGCCGTGCACCTCGAGGGGCGGGAGCGCGCGTCCGGGCCGGAGGCCACCTCCTCCGGAGGGTTGCCCGGCATGACTCCCCAGGTGGCCCAGGCGGCGGAGGTGCTGCGGATGTCTCGCCCCGAGTTGCTCGAGGATGCGCGCATGCCGCCGGCGTCCGGGCCGACCTCGTCCGCGGCGGGCGGGGCGACAGCTGCCGCCCGCGGTCCGGGTCGCAGCGCGATCGGCCGGAGCTGGGGCCCGTTCCGCTACGTGATGGGTGCGGAAAAGATGCGCGAGTACGCGGTGGCTATCTCCGGGGGCGTGCCCTCGTACGTCTCGACCGGGCTTCCCGAGGACCTGCACCCGGTGCTTCACGACGAGGTGGCGGCGGCCCGGTCGCCCTGGGGCTCGATGATCGCCTTTCCGATGTTCGCCGTGCTGTTCTCCATCTCCCCGGCGCAGGCCGCCCTGCTCGACCCGGCGCTGGAGGTGGACGTCTTCCGGGTGCTGCACGGCGAGCAGGAGTTCGAGTTCCGCGAGGTGCTCCGGCCGGGGGACGTGCTCCAGACCACCGGGACGCTCGAGTCGCACTCCACCCGCGGGAGCAACGAGCTGTTCGTCATCCGCACCGACTCGGTGAACCAGCACGGCCGGCTCGCGGTGCGGGGCCGCTTCACCGCGTTCGTCCGCGGCTGACGTCGAGGCGGCTTCAGCGGCTCGGCCGTCAGCTCACGATGACCCGCTGGTCGAGCAGCTGGGCGAGGATGCGCGCGGTGTCCAGGCGCGACATGCCCGACACCGAGAACAGGTCCTCGAAGCTGAGGGTCCCGTCGATCTGGGCCAGCATGAAGCCGGCGCGGTGGTCGAGGTTCAGCCAGATGACCTCGTCCTCCTTGAGACGCACCCGCGGCACGGCGCTCAGCTTGCCGAGCTTCGACTCGTAGATGGTCTGGAGCTTCGTCTCGCTCCGTGCCAGGGCGTCCGCCAGACCGGTGAGCTCGGGGTGGAGCGACTGCGCCTGCAGCAGCAGCTCGCGCGCGCCGCTGTGGTCGTCGAGGTTCTGCAGCTCCCGGGACCTCTCGAACAGCCGCACCGCCTCGGAGCGCGGGTCCCGGGGCGCGGGAAGAGGCGTGAGCCCCGACACGCCGCGCGGCTCGGCGAGGAGCTCGAGTGCACCCGGCCCCTCGGGCGCGAGCAGCGTGGGCCCTTCCCCCTCGCCTCCCCAGGCGTCGCTCGGGAACGGGTGGCCGCCGGCCGCGGGCGACACCGCGCCGAAGCTGGCGGTCGTCGTGGGAGGGGGCGCGGCGGCACGCGGCGTGGCTTGCCCGCGTCCGGGTCCGGCGGGAGGAAGAGGAATCGCGCCGACGCCCTTCGATGGGGTCGTCGCCGGCGCCGATCCCCCGCTCGCGGGCATCGACCAGGGAACCGGCTCCTGCGGCGGCGAGGGATCCGGGGCGGCGGGGGCGGACTGCGCTCGCGCCGCGGGAAGCGGGACGGGACCCGTCGTCCGGGATGGCTCCGCCGTCGCGTCCGGACCCGCCACGCGCGCCCGGGAAGGCGTTGCCGGCGCGGGGGTCGCGTGGAGCGGCGCGACGGCGGGAGGCAGGGGGACGGGACCCGTCGTCCGCGGTGGAACGCTCCCCTCGGCGGGCGTCGGCTCGCGGGCCGGGGCCGGCGGGGGCGGGCCGAGCACCGGACCGGTCGCGCCCGGGCCCAAGGCCGAAGGCAGGGGGATGGCACCCGTGGTCCGCGACGGCACGGCCTCCGCACCGGAGCGGCCCTGCCGGGCCGGCGTGCCCTCCATCAGCTCGAGCCCGAAGTCGTCCCCGCTCTCACCGAGGTCGTCGCCCTGGAAGTCCTGGTCGTGCGCCGGCGACGCCGCCCGGGGCGACTCGGCCGGCGAGCCAGCGGCGCGGGGCGGGAGCGGGGAAGGACCCCAGGGGATGGTGTGCATCGGCGCCGGCGCCCCGCCGGACCCGGCCGGCTCCGCCGTCCGGACGAAGAAGCGCGAGGTGTTCCCCATCGCGTCCGAGGGCGGAGCGTTCCACCACTCCTCGGGCATCGACGCCGGCGCGGGGGGCTCGTCCTGGAAGAGGCGGGGCAGCGGCACCGAGAAGAGGTCGCTCCGGGTGACGGGGACGTCGCGCAGCTCCTGCGGGACCGCCTCCGCCTCGGGAACCGAGTGCCCCAGGAGCTCCCGGGCGCGGATGCTCTCGGGGTCGAGCCGCAGCGCCTGCTCGAACAGCCGCCGCGCACCTTCCACGTCGCCGCTCATCTTCAGCCACAGCCCGGCCTCGAGCAGCTGGTTGGTCCGCGCGCTCACTGCGGTCTCGCCCCCAGTCGTTCGAGCACGCCGACGAACAGCACCCGGGTCCGCTCCAGCTGGTCCACCCAGTCGGTCAGCGCGGCCAGGTCCTCGCCCTCGGCGGCGGCGCGGGCCGAGGCGATGACCTCCTCGGCGCGGCGCAGCGCCTCGCGCCCGAACTCGCTGCTCCCGGTGAGCTGGCGCACCCGGGGGATGAGCGCCGAGACCTCGGCCGCCGCGGCCGACAGCGCGTTCCGCTTCTGCTCCACCTCGGACGAGATCCGGGCCTCGAGCAGGCTGTCCGCCTGGTCCTCGAGGATGCCCTTCAGCTCCTCGGGGGTGAGGCCGCCCGAGGCGGTGACGGTGATGGACTGCTCGAGCCCCGTCTCCTTGTCCCGGGCCGAGACCGAGACGATGCCCTCGGAGTTGATCTCGAAGGCGACCTCGATCTCCACGTCGCCCCGCGGCGCGAGGCGGAGCCCGGAGAGGATGAACTCGCCGAGCAGCTCGTTCTGGTGGGCGAGCTCGCTCTCGCCCTGCAGGACCATGATCTTCACCGTGGTCTGCCCGTCGCGGCTGGTGTGGAAGGTCTCGGTGGTGGAGGTGGGGACGGTGGTGTTCCTGGGGATGAGCACCCGGTTGTAGCCGCCGGCGATCGCCACCCCGAGGCTCTGGGGCGTCACGTCCAGGAGCAGCACCTGGCTGGAGGGCTGCATCAGCGCGTCCGCCTGGAGGGCCGCCCCGAGCGCCACCACCTCCTCGGGGTGCACGCCCTTGGAGGGGTCGCGTTGGAAGTGGCGCCGCACCGCGGCCTGCACCGCCGGCATGCGCGTCATCCCGCCGACCAGGACGATCTCCCGGAGCTCGTCCGGGTGCACCCGGGCCTCCGCCAGCACCTTGTCGGCGATCTCCACCGTCCGCTCCACCAGGTCCTGGGTGAGTTCCTCGAGGCGTCCGCGGGAGAGGCTGGCCTGGAGGTGGATGGCGGAGGTGCCGCCGGGCGGGGTGTAGAGGAACGGCAGGTTGACGTTGGTCTCGTGCAGCTCGGAGAGCTCGATCTTCGCCCGCTCCGCGGCGTCCTTCAGGCGCTGCAGCGCCATGCGCTCCTTGCGCAGGTCGACGCCGTGCTCCTTGGCAAAGTTCATCACCAGCATCTCGATGATTCGGTTGTCGAAGTCCTCGCCGCCCAGGTAGGTGTCCCCGCCGGTCGCCACCACGTCGAAGACGCCCTTGGCCACCTCGAGCACGCTGACGTCCAGCGTGCCGCCGCCGAGGTCGAAGACGGCGATCTTTCCGGTCACCTGCCTGCCGAAGCCGTAGGCCAGCGCCGCCGCGGTGGGCTCGTTGAGGATGCGGAGCACGTCGAGGCCGGCGATGCGGCCCGCGTCCTTGGTGGCCTGGCGCTGACCGTCGTTGAAGTAGGCGGGGACGGTCACCACCGCCTTGCTCACCGGCTTGCCCAGGAACGCCTCGGCGTCGAGCTTCAGCTCCCGGAGCACCGCGGCGGAGATCTCGGGCAAGGAGACCGCCTTGTCCCCCATCTGCACCCGGACGTCGTCGTGCTCGCCGCAGACGATGCGGTAGGGCAGCGTCTCGCGCGCCCGCCGGATCTGGTCCGAGCTGAACTTCCGGCCGATGAGCCGCTTGCTGGCGTAGACCGTGTTCTCTGGATTGGTGATGGCCTGGCGCTTGGCCAGCTGGCCCACCAGCCGCTTTCCTGCGCTGGTGACCGCCACCACCGAGGGGGTCAGCGTCTGCCCGGTCCGGTTGCGGATGACGTGCGGCTGACCGCCCTGGACGATGCCCACCACGCTGTTGGTGGTGCCAAGGTCGATGCCGATGACGGGCTCTTGTTCTGCCATTCCTCTGGGTTCAGCGTACCTGACGGAGGAGCACCTTGGCCTCCGAGTTCCGGGGATCCAGCTTCAGCGCCGCCTCGAGATGTCGGCGCGCCACCGAGCCCATCCCCATCCGGAGGCAGATCTCCGCCAGGACGAGGAGCGACGGCAAGTGGTCCGCCCGGAGCGACACCGCCCGCTGGGCGAGCGTGCGGGCCTCACCGAGCGCGTGACCGGCCCGTAGCATCCAGCGCGCGCCCTCGAAGGCCGCGTCGGCACGCGAGGGGTCCAGCGACGAGGCGCGGGCATAGGCGTGCGCGGCGGTCTTGGTGTCCCCCAGCATCGCGGCGTCGCCCGCCCGCTGCATCTCCTCCTCGGCGCGCTGGGTCGCCAGCTGCTGCTTCGCCTCGGCCTCCAGCTCGGGCGCGCGGTCCTTCCCCAGGTTGCCCCCGAGCGACTTGGCCTTCTGGAGGAGGTGGAGCGCCTTGTCCGGCGCGGTGCGGAGCTGGCGCTGCGCCTCGTCGACCAGCGCGGTGGCCTGCGCCTTCCGGGCCAGGTACGGATGCCGCGCCAGCCGCGCCCGGCGCTCCTCGGCCCGGGGGTCCACCGCCGCGGTGTTGCCGGTGGCGCTCGAGCGGGTCGCGCTCGACGGCGGCGGCGCCTGGCGATGCGCCTCGATGAGGGCCTCGTGCGCCTCGCTCAGCCGCTGGAAGATGCGGTCCAGCCGGGCCCGGTAGCTGCCCAGGTTCTTCCCGTAGTACCGGTCGGGGTGGAAGACGCGGCTGGCGTCGAAGTAGGCCAGCTTGACCGCCTCGGCGCTCGCCCCGGGCTTCAGGCCGAGCACCGTCCAGTGGTCGCGGCCGAGGATCGCCTCGCGGGCGAGGATCTCCCGCTTGCGGTCCATCGGGAGATCCACCGCTTCTGACAGTGCGTCGTGCTGGGTGCGATCCGTGTCGCTGGGCAAGACCTTCGCTCCCCACTGGACGCGAGTCCTCGACGCTACCTGCGCAGTGGCGGGTGGTCAAACCTGCGACGGGGGCGGGGCGACCGCGACCACCGCGTCCTCGAGGATGCGCAGCCCCTCGTCCAGCTCGTCGAGGGTGACGATGTACGGGGGGGCGAACCGCACCGTCCGTTCACCGGCGAGGTTGCAGAGCATCCCCCGCTCGCGGCAGCGGGTGACCACCGGTGCGGCGTCATACGACAGCTCGACACCCAGGAGCAGACCGCGGCCGCGCACGTCCTTCACCAGCGCCGGGTGGCGCGCCTGCATCTCCCGCCCCCGGGCCACGACGTGTTCGCCTTTTTCGAGGTTTCCGGAGAGAACGCGCGGGTCGCTCGCCAGGCGGACGGTGGCCACGGCCGCCGCGGCCGCGACCGGGTTCCCGCCGAAGGTGCTGCCGTGGGTCCCGGGGACCAGGGCCCGCCCCGCCTCCTCGGTGCACAGCATCGCCCCGATGGGGAGGCCGTTGGCCAGACCCTTGGCGAGGCTGAAGGCGTCGGGCCGGATGCCCTCGTGCTGGAAAGCGAACATCCTTCCGGTCCGCCCCATCCCGGTCTGCACCTCGTCGACGAGCAGCAGGACGCCGGCCTCGTCCGCCAGGGCGCGCAGCGCGCGAAGGAAGCCCTCGGGGGCGCTGCGCACGCCGCCCTCGCCCTGCACCGGCTCGACGAGGATGGCGGCGGTCCGGGGGCCGACCGCCCTTCGCACCGACTCGAGGTCCCCGTACGGCACGTGGACCACGCCCGGGAGCAGCGGCTCGAACCCCTTCTGGTACTTGGGCTGACCGGTGGCGGTGACCGTGGCCAGGGTCCGGCCGTGGAAGCTGGTCTCGAAGCAGACGAACTCGAAGCGGCCGGGCTGCCCGCGCGCGTGCTGCGCCTTCCGCGCGAGCTTGAGGAGCGCCTCGTTGGCCTCCGCGCCCGAGTTGCAGAAGAACGCCCGGTCCAGGCCGGAGAGCGAGGTGAGCAGCTCGGCGAGGGTGACCTGCGGCTCGGTGTAGAAGACGTTGGAGGTGTGCCACAGCCGGTCGAGCTGGGCCTTGGCCGCGGCGCTGATCTCCGGGTGGCAGTGGCCGAAGGGCAAGGTGGCGATGCCGCCGAGCAGGTCGAGGTACACGTTGCCGTCCGCGTCCCACACCTTCGTCCCCTGCCCGCGCTCCAGCACGATGGGCTGCTGCTTGTAGTTTCCAAGCAAATGGGCACGGGCCCGGTCCATCACCGCGCGGTTGCGGGAGGGCAAGGGACGCTCGACGCCGGGGACGACGGACCGCGGGATGGGCAAGGGAGGGTCCTCTGGGCGAGGGAAGGATCAGAGAATATAGCGGGAGAGGTCCTCGTCCTCGACGACCTCGCGCAGCCGGCTCCTGACCGCCGCGGCGTCCACCACCTCGTCCCGCGAGCGGCCGGGATCGCTGGCCTCGAAGGACACCGGATCCAGCAGCCGCTCGAGGATGGTGTGCAGCCGGCGGGCGCCGATGTCCTGGGTGCGCGAGTTCACCAGCGCGGCGATGCGCGCCACCTCGGCCACCGCGTCGTCGGTGAAGTGCAGCGACACCCCCTCGGTCTCGAGCAAGGCGGTGTACTGGCGGATGAGCGAGTTCCTCGGCTCCCGGAGGATGCGGACCAGGTCCTCCTGCCGGAGCGGCTCGAGCTCCACCCGGATGGGGAAGCGGCCCTGTAGCTCGGGGATGAGGTCCGAGGGCTTGCTGACGTGGAAGGCCCCGGCGGCGATGAAGAGCACGTGGTCGGTCTTCACCGGGCCGTACTTGGTGGTGACGGTGCTCCCCTCGACGATGGGGAGGATGTCCCGCTGAACGCCCTCCCGCGAGACGTCCGGGCCGCCGCCGCGGGCCGCGCCCTCCCGGCTGGCGATCTTGTCGATCTCGTCGATGAAGATGATGCCGCTCGACTCGGCGCGGAGCAGCGCCTCGCGGTTGACCCGGTCCTGGTCGACGAGCCGTCCGGCCTCCTCCTGCGCCAGGAGCTCCAGCGCCTCGGGCACCAGCACGCTCCGGCGGCGGGTGCGGGCCATCCCGGGCATGGAGCGGAAGAGGTCCGAGAGGTTGACGCCGATCTCCTCCATCCCCTGGCCGGAGAAGTTCCTGAGGAAGGTGGGCCCGGCGTCGGCGACGTCGAGCTCCACCACCCGGTCGTCGAGCGTGCCGGCACGGAGCTGGGCCCGGAGCTTCTCCCGCTCGACCTCGCCGAGGCGGCCCGGCGGAGGCGGGGGCGGGACGAAGCCCATCGCGCCCTGCCGCGGCGCGGGCGGGGCGCCGTGGGCAAGCAGCTCCACCAGCCGGTCCTCGGCGGCCTCGCGGGCCCGGGTGCGGACCTTGGACGTCTCCTCCTCCCGGACCAGGGAGATGGACGCCTCGACCAGGTCGCGGACCATCGACTCGACGTCGCGGCCGACGTAGCCCACCTCGGTGAACTTGCTCGCCTCGACCTTGACGAACGGCGCCTGGGCGAGCCGGGCCAGCCGGCGGGCGATCTCCGTCTTCCCGACGCCGGTGGGCCCGATGAGGATGATGTTCTTGGGGGTGATCTCGTCCTTGAGCTCGCCGGTCACCCGCTGCCGCCGCCAGCGGTTCCGGAGCGCGATGGCCACCGCGCGCTTGGCCGCGGACTGGCCGACGATGTAGCGGTCCAGCTCGGAGACGATCTCCCGGGGGGTGAGGTTGGCGCCGCCCGCGGACATCGCTCAGAGCTCCTCGAAGGAGAGGTTCCGGTTGGTGTAGATGCAGGTGTCGGCGGCGATGCCGAGCGAGACCTCGGCGATCTGCCGGGCCGAGAGCGTCGAGTGCTCGAGCAGCGCCCGGGCCGCGGCGAGCGCGTACGGCCCGCCCGAGCCCACCGCGGCGGCGCCGAAGTCGGGCTCGATGACGTCCCCTGCCCCGCTGAGGACGAAGGTGCGCTCCACGTCGGCGACGACCAGCAGCGCCTCGAGCCGGCGGAGGAACCGGTCGGTCCGCCAGTCCTTCCCCAGCTCCACGCAGGCCCGGGCGAGGTTCGCCTTGTATTCTTGAAGCTTCGACTCGAAGCGCTCGAAGAGGGTGAAGGCGTCGGAGGTGCTCCCGGCGAAGCCCGCCAGGACCCGGCCGTCACCGAGCCGGCGCACCTTGCGGGCGCTGGCCTTCATCACCGTCTTGTCGAGGGTCACCTGGCCGTCGCCGCCGAGCACCACCCGGCCGTCGCGGCGAACGCAGAGAATGGTCGTTCCGTGGAACATCGCGTGGTTGCCTCGGCCATCTAACAGGCGGAAGGCGGCGGTTCCATCCTGTACAGAGGGTCGCTCAGCCCGGGGGGGAGAGAGGCGGCAGCCCGGGTGGGAGGGCTGAGCGGCGCCCTGGTCGCGGCCCGTTTCTCGTCAGGCGTGCGGATGCGCCCGGTCGTACACCGCCTGGAGCTGCTCGATGCTCACCTGGGTGTAGCGCTGGGTCGTGGAGAGGCTCGCGTGCCCCAGGAGCTCCTGGATGCAGCGCACGTCCGCTCCCCCGGCCAGCAGGTGGGTGGCGAACGAGTGCCGGAGCGCGTGCGGGCTCACCCTTCGCTGCAGCGCGAGCTGGAGGACCGTCCGGTCCAGGTGGCGGGCGACGCTGCGGGTGGTGAGCCGGCCGCCCCGGTGGTTGAGGAAGAGCGCCGCCAGGTCCTGGCCGCTGGCCGGACGCGCCAGGAGCTCGCCCCGCCGCTCGAGCCAGCGCCGGAGCGCGGCGACGCACCCCGGGTTCATCGGGCAGAGCCGCTCCTTCCGGCCCTTGCCGAGGACGCGGACGGAGCGGGCGCGCAGGTCGAGGTCGTCGACGTCCAGCCCGCACGCCTCGCTCACCCGGAGCCCGGAGCCGTAGAGCAGCTCGAACAGCGCCCGGTCGCGGAGCCCGAGCGGCCCGTCCTTTCCGGGAACGGCGAGCACCGCGAACACTTCGTCGACCGGGAGCACGTGCGGCAATCGCGTCGGGAGCTTGGGGCTCCGGACGGTGCGGGCGGGGTTCGACGGCACCCGGCCGGTGGCGACCAGGTGCCGGTACAGGGCGCGGACCGAGGCGAGCGCGCGGGCGCGGCTCCGCGGCGCGTGGTCGACGGCCAGCGTCCCGAGCCAGCCGCGGATGGTGCCATGGTCGGCGGTCGCCAGGTCGCGGCCCGCTCCCTCGAGGTAGCGGGCGAAGGCGCGCACGTCGGTGAGGTAGGCCTTCACCGTGTGCGGCGAGCTGCCGCGGGTGTGGGCCAGCGTCTCCTCGAAGTCGACGATCCAGGCCTGCTGCATCGGTTCCTGGAGCCTAGGACCCTGGCCCCGGGGGGGCGAGATTCCGGCCCGAGCCGAGGGGTGAGCAGGCGATGACGTCTTCTGGCCGTTTCCCACGCATGGACCGACGGGGCTCCCCCAATCTTCCTTCTCCGAGGTCACGATGCGCGCTCGTTTCCTGAATTTCCTGGCCCTCGTCCTTCTCGCCGCCTGCGGTGGGAGCGGCCCCAACGGCCCGGGAGGCGGCGGTTCGGGATTCACCGCGAGGATCGACGGCCAGAGCTGGCAGGCGGACGCCCTCGGCGCCTCCGCGGCGGCGGTCCCGGGTGTGCCCGGCGGGCTGGTGATCGTCGGTTCACAGACCACGGGAGGGGTCACCCGGGGGCTGACGATCAGCCTGTACAACGTCTCCGGGCCCGGGACGTACGCCCTCGGGGTGAGCAACGACGTCTTCGGCGGGACCGGCTCGGTTGGCGAGGGCTCGGGGTCCGGTGGCAACGCGCAGACCTGGATCACCGACAACACCGGGAGCGCAGGGACGATCACCTTGACCACGCTGTCAGGCGGCCGGATCGCAGGGACGTTCTCCTATGTCGCGAGTCCGGGGCACACCAACACCGTGGGCGGCACCCGCACCGTGACCGACGGGAGCCTGGACCTGGCGCTCACCGGCAACCTCGTCTCCGTCCCGGCGAACGTCGGGAGCAAGCTGAGCGCCCAGCTGGGAAGCCAGGCTTACAACGCCTCCACGGTCACCGCGGCGGCGCACGACCCGCTGGGAGGCGCGGGGATGCAGATCAGCAGCGTGAACAAGGACCACGGAGTGTCCTTCACCTTGAGCGGGGTGAGCGCTCCCGGGACCTACGCCCTGAGCAACACCGGGACCGCCCGCCTCCTCAGCGCCGGTCACAACGGCGGGGACGCAAACCACTGCTGCTGGGGAGGCGGCAACACCGGCGCGGACGTGGGCTCGATCACCATCACCAGCCTCACCGCCGACCGGGTGAAGGGCACGTTCAGCGCCACCCTGCAGCCGGTGCCGGGCAAGCCGGCCACCACGCCGCTGACGGTCGCGAGCGGAAGCTTCGACGTCGGGTTCCAGTGAGCGCCCCCCGGAGCCCGACTTCGACTCAGGGGACCTGCTCGCAGACGTAAAACCCGGAGCGCTCCCCCTGGGAGACGAGGTAGACGACCTTGTTCCCGGCCGGGTCGGCGAAGAGCGCCGGGAGGAGAATGCGCTCCTCCAGCGTGACCCGGACGCTGGTCTTAAGGTTCATGACGGCGACGTCGTACGTCTCGGCATCGCTCCGGGCGTAGGTGACGAGCATCCGGTTGCCGGCCTCGCTGGGGCGGAACCCAAAGATGCCCTCGAGGATGGGCGTGGGCTTGCCGTCGGGGATGCTCGGATCGTGCCGTTCCAGGGTGCAGGCCCGGGCCTCGCGGATGCACTCGGACCGGAGATAGAGCGCGCCGCCCGGGCCGAAGTCGTAGCCGTAGACGTTGGCCATGACCGCCGAGGCGGACGGCTTCCCCCGCGCATACAGCCACAGGTCCACCGAGGGCAGGGGCTGGAACACGCGCAGGTTGAAGGCCAGGTACTTGTTGTCCGGGCTCCAGACCCAGGTCGTTACCCGCTTGCCGAGCTCGACCGGTGCACCGTCGGGGAGCGGGGCATAAGTGAGCCGGCCCCACTTCTGCTGCTCGTCGTAGTTGGCCAGCGCGGCGACCGCCTTCCCGTCCGGGGCGAAGGAGAAGTCGCCCACCCGTTCGGCGACCTTCCGCGCGGTGCCTCCCGTCGCGGGGCCGACCACCAGGTTGCCGATGGACGAGGCCTTCTCCCGCTCGATGCGGGCGAGCATCGCGCCGTCGGGGGAGAAGGCGAAGGGCCCGGTGCCGGTCACCACGCGGGTGGGCTTGCCGTCGGGGAGCGGGGCAACCCAGAGGTCTCGTCCGTCCTTGACCACCGTGCTCTTCACCGCGAAGGCGACGCGCTTGCCGTCCGGGGCGAGCGTCCAGTCGCCCACCGAGTCGCCGAGCCGGACCGCGGGTCGGTTGCCGTCGACCGGGACGCGTTCGAGCGTACCGCTCGCCGACGTCCGGTGGTGCACCAGGAGGAGCGCGCCATCGGGGGTGAACTGGGCGGTGGAGACGTCGCTGGCCACGGCGCGCGCGGTGCTGCCGGCCTCTAGCGTCGCCAGCCGGAGCACGCCGCCGTCGACGAAGGCGAAGGCGCTCCCGGTGGGGCTCACGGTCACGAACGAGACCGCGCGGCCCCGGGTCTCGGGCTCGCCCGCGGAGCCGAGCTGGAAGGTGTGCAGGGTCCCGGACTCGGCCGCCGCGTTGTACCCGTCGACGAAGAAGAGCCATCTCGAGTCGGGGCTGAAGAGCACGCTGCCCGGGCGGTTGGAGACGCCCTGGCCCACGAAGCGGACCACGCCGTCCTTCAGCGAGGCGACGCCGAGCTCGCCGAGCGCCATCAGGGGCGACACGCCCTGGATGGCGGGCCGCTTCGGGTTGCGGAGGAAGGTCGCCCAGGCGCCGTCCTTGGTGAGCTTGAGATCCGCCACCGGCCCTCCCGCGAGCCGCTTGCCGAGGCCGCCGACCAGGGGCTTCTCCTCCGGCGCAGGCGCTCCGCCGCCCTTGCTGCAGCCCGCGACGGCACAGGCCAGCAGGACGGGCCCGAGGATGCTCCGCGCGCGCGCCGTCACCGGGCCACCCCCGCCGCGGCAAGGCCATCCGCGGATTCCCCCGTCCAGGACGAGGGATCGGTGAGCTCGATCCACGAGGAGAGAGCGGCGCGGGCGCGCGACGCGTGGGCCTCGCGGCGTACGGACTTCGGGACCCGGCCGGGCAGCGGCGGGAAGAGGCCGAAGGTCACGTTCGAGGGCTGGTACTCGGTCCCCGGCGGGTGCGCCGCCCCGGTCACGTGCCGGTAGAGCGCCCCGAGCGCCGTCTCCGCCGGCGGCGGCATGAAGGCCCGCCCGTGCCGGCGCGCCGCCACCGAGAGGGCCACGAGGTACCCGGACGCCGCCGACTCCACGTAGCCCTCCACCCCGGAGATCTGCCCGGCGAACCACACCCGCGGCTCGGCCCGGAGCGACAGGTCGGTCCCCAGCAGCCGGGGCCCGTCGATGAACGTGTTCCGGTGAATCTGCCCCATCCGCAGGAACTCCGCGTTCGCGAGCCCCGGCAGCGTCCGGAACACCCGCCGCTGCTCGGGCCAGGTCAGCCGCGTCTGGAAGCCGACGAGGTTGTACGCCGTCCCGCCCAGGTCCTCCTGCCGCAGCTGCACCACCGCGTACGGGCGCCGCCCCGTCCGAGGATCCACCAGGCCCACCGGCTTCATCGGCCCGTGCGCCAGCGTCTCCTCCCCCCGCTCCGCCATCACCTCGATGGGCAGGCAGCCCTCGAAGTACCGCGCCTCCTCGAAGGCATGCGGCACCACCTTCTCCGCCGAGAGGAGCGCCGCGACGAACGCCCGGTACCCGGCCTCGTCCAGCGGGAGGTTCAGGTAGTCCGCCCCGTCGCCCCGGCCCCAGCGGCTGGCCCGGAACGCCACGCCCTCGTCCACCGAGTCGGCGGCGACGATGGGGGCGATCGAGTCGTAGAAGTAGAGCTTGTCCCCGGTCCAGCGGGAGAGCGCGCGGGTGAGCGCCTCGGAGGTCAACGGTCCGGTGGCCACCACCACGTCGCCCGCCGGCAGGGCCTCCACCTCCCCCACCACCCGCTCCAGCCCCGGCGCCGCGGCGAGCGCCCGCTCCACCCCGGCCGAGAAGCGCTCCCGGTCCACCGCCAGGGCCTCGCCGGCAGGCACCCGGGATCGGTCCGCCTCGCCCAGGATGACCGACCCGAGCCGCCGGAGCTCGGCGTGGAGCAGCCCGATGGGCGTGTCCGGACTGTCCGACCGGAGGCTGTTGCTGCACACCAGCTCGGCCGGCGCGTCGGTCCGGTGGGCCGGACTCCGGCGCACCGGCTTCATCTCGCACAGGCGGACGGGGATGCCTCGCCGCGCGAGCTGCAGCGCGCACTCGCTCCCGGCGAGCCCCGCGCCGATGACCGTGACCGATTCCATGCTGCTCTCCTGGCCCAAAGGGGGCCCGGCTGCAACACGAGAAGCAAGAGCTAACCTTCGCCGCCCTCGCCCTTCTGGAGCACCACGAAGCGGTAGTTCTCCAGCTCGGCCTGGCCGGCCGTGTAGAGCACGGTGAGGAGCAGGTCGTAGGGGATCTTCCGGTCGCCGATGACCGACAGCTCCCGGCTGAACGGCGCGGAGGGGTTGCGCGAGGCGATGAGCTTCAGCTTGTCCACCTCGCGCCGCAGCGCCTGGTCCAGCGGCTTCACCAGCCGACCGTCGAGCATCCCGACCGGGATCTGCCCGTTCTCCAGCACCACCACGACCCTGTCCCCCACCAGGATGTCCCTGGGGGTGATGGTGACCGCCACCGTGTCCTTGGGCACCGCCCGGGTGCTGGAGATGGGCGGCTTCACCTCTTCGCTCTGGGTGAGCGAGATGGCCGAGGCCGCGTAGGACTTGAGGAGGAACACCAGGATGATGGTCATCATGTCCATCATCGCGGTGATGTTGAGCTCGTGAATCTCGCCGGCGGCGTCGCGCTCCTTCCGCCTCTTGCGCGCCAGCGCCTTGCGGAACATCAGCCGCTGCAGCGTCTCCTCGTCCAGCTCCGGAGATCTGGAAGCCGGGGCGGCCATCACATCGCTCCCAGGGTGACGTCGGTGAAGAGCAGCTTGCGGTCGCGGCCCGGCGTCTCGCGGATCGCGTCCATGGTCGAAACCAGGACCTCGTAGGAGATGTCGCCTTCGGCCCCGACGATGACCTTCGACTCGGAGGGGAACTCCTTCTTCACGTTCACCATCGACTCGGTGAGCGCCGTGTAGTCGTAGCTGCCGTCGGTCTTCTTGGGGATGCTGGGCGGCGCCTCCGCCGGGTTCGGCTGGGACTGCTGCTGGCCGACCACGCCGCCCGTCGCCGCGACGTAGAAGCCCTTCTTGGAGATGAGCACGGTCAGGAGGAGCTTCGGCTTGTCCCCCTCCTCGGTCACCTGGGTGCTCGGGCCGCCGTAGTTGGGCGCGTTCACGTTCAGGATGCCGAACGCCGACAGGCCGGTGATCGACAGGAGCATGAACATGATCAGGTTCATGAGGATGTCGAGGTAGGGGACGATGTTGAGCCCCTCGGCCTCCTCCCGCTCACGGACCCGGAGCTTTCGCTTGCTGTAGAAGAAGGCCATGGGCGCGCGCTGCCGCGGCTCCTCTACGCCGAGCGCTCGAAGTCCATCGCCGAGGTCTCGCCCGCCGCGCGACGCGAGAGGAGGTTTTCCAGCTTCAGCGCGCTGAGCTCGACCGTCTCCACCATCCTCTTGGCGTACGCGGTCAGGAAGAGATGGGCGACGATACAGGACACCGCGATGCCCAGGCCGAAGGCGGTGTTGTTCATCGCCTCCGAGATGCCGTTGGAGAGGATGGCCTGCTTCTGGTCCGCGGGCACGTTGCCCAGCGACTGGAAGGTGATGATCAGACCGCTGATGGTGCCGAGGAGGCCCACCAGGGTCGCGATGTTGGCGAGCGACCAGAGCCAGGGGATGCGCGACTGGATGGGCGGGGTGTACTCGAGGATGGCCTCCTCGACGCTCTTGGCCACCTCCATCTCGCCGCGGTTCGCCCGGGTGAGGCCGGCGCGGATGACCCGGGCCAGGGGCGAGTTCGGCGCCGCGCCGCAGAGCTTCACCGCGCGGTCCACGTTGCCGGTGAGCACCAGCTTCGTCACCTGCTCCATGAACGGCTCGGCGTTCAGGTTGTAGCGGAACATCAGCGTGACGACGCGCTCGACCACCACCGCGATCGCGCACGCCATCCAGAAGATGTTCACGTACATGAACGGGCCACCCTCCTTGAAAAACCGAACGATCGAGTCGGCGGCCCCGCCCTTCGCGGCAGGCGCGGCAGCCAGCACGAGCTCGACCAGGTGGCTCATCGACGTGCTCATGGACGGGTGAATCCTTTCCGGTGCGCCTGCTCCATCGGGCCGGCGCGTTCAGTCTGCTGCAGAAGGGGGCGGCCCCGGGAGGACGAGCGGCAAACGGGGGCGCAGGAAGGGGTGCTTCACGGAAGACGCGAGGAACATCGTCCCTTTGCGCCCCCCGGGGTGTCAAGAACGGCACCGGACGGAGGAGCGCCACCCGAGCTCGATCGCGACGGCGCGGGCCGGTGCGGCGGTTGTCCCACCGGCTCGCAGATCCGCTGACCTGCCGCTCCGGCTCAGTCCCCCGCACCAGGGGGACGCCTGCGGAGCCGGCGCAGGAGCGCCGGCGACGATCGGGCTCAGCCCCCCGCACCAGGGGGACGCCTGCGGAGCCGGCGCAGGAGCGCCGGCGACGATCGGGCTCAGCCCCCCGCACCAGGGGGACGCCCGCGGAGCCGGCGCAGGAGCGCCGGCGACGATCGGGCTCAGGCGGCGGTGGACGGCGCCACCGGCCCGCCCTCGTCCACCGAACGCGTGTAGTCGCACTCCTTGTTGGGGCAGACGATGCGCGCGCCGTCGCGCTTGCTGTACTTCTGCAGCAGGTATGGCGAGGCGCACTTCGGGCAGGCCTCGGGCAGCGGCCGGTCCCAGGCGGCGAAGGTGCAGTCGGGGTACCGGTTGCACCCGAAGAACACCTTGCCCCTCCGGCTGCGGCGCTCGGTGAGGTAGCCCACCTTGCACGTGGGACAGGCGACGCCGATCGACAAGGGCTTGCTGGTCTTGCACTCCGGGTAGCCCGAGCAGGCCATGAAGCGCCCGAACCGGCCGCGCTTGATGACCATCGGCCGGCCGCACTTCTCGCAGGTCTCCGAGGTGGGCTCCTCCTCCACCGGGACGACCTTCCCGTCGACCTCCTTGAAGTCCTTGGTGTTCTTGCACTCGGGGTAGCCGCTGCACGCCAGGAAGCGGCCCATCTTTCCCCACTTGATGGCCATCATCTTCCCGCACTTCTCGCAGTTGACGTCCGTCGGGATCTCCTCCCGCTTGACGTCGCGCATCTCCTGCTCGGCCTTGGCCAGCGTGACCTGGAATGGCCCGTAGAAGTCGCGGAGCACGCGCCGCCAGTCCGCGTCGCCCTCGGAGATCAGGTCCAGCTGCTCCTCCATGCTCGCGGTGAACGCCGCGTCCATCTCGTGGGGGAAGTGCTTCACCAGCTCCTCGGTGGTGATGTTCCCCAGCTCGGTGGGATGGAACCGCCCCTCGAGCTTCTCCACGTACTTCTTGTCCTGGATGACCGAGAGGATGGCGGCGTAGGTCGACGGCCGGCCGATGCCCCGCTCCTCAAGCTCCTTCACCAGCGAGGCCTCGGTGAACCGCGGGGGGGGCTGGGTGAAGTGCTGCTCGGACAGGAGGCCCTGGCCGACGAGCTTCAGTCGATCGCCCTCGGCGAGCTCGGGCAGCTGCACGTTGCCCTCGTCAGAGCGCGCCTCCTCTCCGGACTTCTGCTGCTCCGACTCCTCGTCGGTGGTGGGCGCCATGCCGTACACCGCCAGGTAGCCGGCGAACTTGAGGATGGAGCCGGCGGCCCGGAACGTGGCCCGGCCGGCGGCGACGTCCACCGTTGTCTGGTCGTAGACCGCGGGCTTCATTTGGCAGGCCACGAAGCGGTTCCAGATGAGCTCGTAGAGCCGCGCCATGTCCGGCTCGAGGAAGGGCCTCACCCGCTCGGGCGTCCACTCCATCGACACCGGGCGGATGGCCTCGTGCGCGTCCTGCGCGCTCTTGCGGCTCTTGTAGACCACCGGCTCGTCGGGGAGCACCTCCTTCCCGTAGGTGTCGGCGATGTACCCGCGGGCGGCCTTCACCGCGTCGTCCGAGAGGCGCACCGAGTCGGTGCGCATGTAGGTGATGAGGGCGGTCTGCCCCTCGTCGCCGAGCTCCACACCCTCGTAGAGCCGCTGGGAGAGGGTCATGGTCTTCCTGGCGGTGAAGTGCAGCCGGTTCGCGGCCTCCTGCTGGAGCTTGCTGGTGATGAAGGGCGCCGGGGCATTGCGCCGGCGCTCCCGTCGCTCCACCGTGGCGACGCGATAGTCGGCCTTGCGCAGCTCCTCGAGCAGCGCATCCGCGGTCGCCCGGTCCGGGACCTCGGCCTTCGTCCCGTCCAGCTTCGCCAGGCGCGCGCGGAACGACGGCGGCACCTTGCCCTCGAGCTCGGCCTCCAGCGTCCAGTACTCCACCGGGACGAAGGCCTTGATCTCCCGCTCCCGCTCCACGACCAGCCGGACGGCGACGGACTGCACGCGCCCCGCGGAGAGGCCGCGCCGCACCTTCTTCCAGAGCAGCGGACTGATCTGGTAGCCCACCAGCCGGTCGAGGATGCGCCGCGTCTGCTGCGAGTCGTACTTCGCCTGATCCAGGGCGCGCGGGTGGGTGATCGCCTCCTGGATGGCCTTCTTGGTGATCTCGTTGAACAGCACCCGCACCGCGTTGGGGTGGCGGAGCTCCTCGTTCAGGTGCCAGGCGATGGCCTCGCCCTCACGATCGGGGTCGGTCGCCAGGAACACCTGCTCGGCGCCCACCGCCGCCTTCTTCAGCTCCCCCAGCGCCTTCTCCTTGCTCGGGATGACCTGGTACTCGGGCGTGAAGTCGTGCTCCACGTCGATGCCCATCTTGCTCTTGGGCAGGTCCTTCACGTGGCCCACCGACGCCTTCACCACGTAGCCCGAGCCCAGGTACTTCTTGATGGTCTTCGCCTTGGCCGGCGACTCGACCACCACCAGGTAGCGCGCCCCCCGGCGCGGCGCGGGGGAGCTGGCGGCGTGCACCACCGCCAGGGTCCGCTTCTTCGCCGCGGAGGCGCCCTTCCTGGCCTTCACCGCCGGGGCGCTCTTCCTGGCCGCGGGCTTCTTGCCCTTCCCGGCCGGGGTCGCCCCCGCGTCGACCTTCTTGGTCCGTGTCGTCGGCATCGTCGTCCTCACACCCGTTGGTACCTTCTCCCCGGGACTTGCAGCACCAGGCCCAGGAGCTCCAGCTCGCACAGCGCGCTCACCGCCCCGCCCGGATCCAGCCCCGAGCGCTCCTCCAACTCCTCCACCGGACGCGCCTCCCGCCCGACCAGGGCATAGACGCGCCGCGCGGCGTCCGACATTCCCGGCATCGGCCCCGGTCCGGGCTCGGTCGGGGGGGCCCCGTCGAGCCCCACCGCCCGGAGCGCGTCGCGAGGCCCGGTGCACAGCTGGGCCAGGCCCCGCGCCACGAGCAGGTTGCAGCCCTTGGCCGCCTCGGCCCAGAGCTCGCCCGGGCAGGCGAAGATCGGCCGGCCCTGGACGCGCGCCGCCGCGACCGTGTGCATGGCGCCGCTCTTCTCCCCCGCCCGCAGGACCAGGACCGCGTCCGATGCACCGGAGATGAGCCGGTTTCGGCGGGGAAACGTCTGCTTGCTCGCCCGGATTCCCGGGGGAAGCTCGCTGAACACCGCGCCGCCTCCGTCGAGGATGGCCGACACCAGCCGCGCCTGGGCCGCGTCCACCGCGTCCAGCGCCGACCCGAGGAAGGCCCAGGTCTCGCCGCCGACGTCCAGCGCGCCGAGGTGACACGCCCGGTCCACGCCCGCCGCCGCACCGGAGACGACGCCCGCCCCACCACCGGCCACTGCCGCGGCGAATGCCCGCGCGTGCCGGAGGAAGCCCTGCTCCGGGTGCCGGGTCCCGACCAGCGCGAGCCGCCGCCGGGGCCGCGACGCCGTGCCCCGCATGAAGAGGACCGGGGGCGCGTCGCGCACCTCGGCGAGCCGCTCGGGGTAGCCGAGGTCGCCCGGGTGGACGACCTCCATCCGGCCCCGCGCCGCCCGCTCGCGCACCTCGTCGGCCACTGCCCGGAGCGAGCCCGCCGCCCGGAGCCGCGCCCGCACCAGGTCGCTCGCCGGCAGTCCGTCCACCCAGTCCCGGGCGGGGATGTCGAGGAGGTCGGCCCAGCGCCCGGCGGCCCACCGGCGCATCCCGCCGATGCCGATGCTCCCGATGCCGGGGACGGCCCAGAGGGCGAGGAGCGCATCACGTTCGGCGCTGGGGAGCGGACGGGTGTCCATCGGGGCACGCCCCTGCCAGACCCGGGCCACCTATATAGAAGTGGACGGGCCGACCGGAGCGGGCGGCGAGACATAAGCGCCCGTTCCCACCGGGTCAAGCGACGGCCCCGCGAACGCCCCGGCCCGGCGCCGGATTTTACTTCGCGATTCCGGCAGTTTGCGCGCCGCCGGCGCGCAGCTCGACCCGGTCGCCCCGGACGACCTCGCGGAGCGAGCGGACCAGCAGGCAGGTGGTGACGGCCTCCCGGACGTCCACCGCCATGCACCGTCCGACGTCCTCCACCGGCAGGGAGGTGTCCTGGTTCGCACTCGGATCGACCCCCACGCCGGACAGGATGGGGTCCCCCTGCCGGATGATGGTGAAGACGTTCCCGACCTGGACCCCCTGCGCGCTGCCGGCGTCCACCAGCACGCGGGAGTGCTCCCCGGTGATGGTGACGTTGGTGTTCAGGATCGCCACCACCGTCAGGTTCTGTAGCGCGGTCGCGTTGGGGACCGGGGCGACCGTCTCGAACAGTCGCTCGCGGGCAGGACCGATGCGGGCGCCCCGGCCGATCTCGTCGAACGACTTCTCGAGGGTGGCCCGCACCTTGGGCTCGCTGGTCCGGTTCACCTTCAGCGTGCCGAGCACCTGGGTCTGGTAGCCGAGGAACTTGCCGTTCTTCGGGTGATAGATGCGGTCAGCGGTGCGGAACACCAGGTAGCTCGCCCCCACCTGGACCGCGCTCCTGTCCTTGAAATCCAGGTAGACCACGTCCGGCGGCGAGAGCATCTCCGACTCGGCGTAGCTCGCGACCAGCGTGCCCGCGGCCTCGACCTCCTTCGGGGTCACGAAGCCGTCGCGGAGGACGATCTCCTTGGTCTTCACCTCGACCGGGAGCCGGACCATCTGCACCTCTTCGTCGCTGGCGATGACCTCCCCCGCCTGCAGCTCATCCTCGTCGCCCGTCACCTGCTCGGCCCTGGCCGGCGTCTCCTCTCCGTTGCCGGGGAAGAAGCGCACCTGGTTGCCAGGGTAGATCCAGTGCGGGTTGGCGATCTGCGGGTTGTAGGACCAGACCTTCGGCCAGTACCAGGGGGTGCCGAGGTACTTGCTCGAGAGGTCCCAGAGGGTGTCGCCCTTCTCGACGGTGTGCACCTGGCTGGGCGCCTGCTCCTGCCCGGCCGGCGCGGTGCGCACCTGCCCCTGCTCGGGCGCCGGCGGCTGCTTCACCTCGGTGCCCTCGACCTCGGAGCCTCCCCCCGCGGGCGCCTGGGCCCGGGCGACGGACGCGGCGAGGCACAGCATCAGGAACGACGCTCTCATCAGTGGGTCCTCGGAATGCGGGCCAGGCGCGCCTCGGCCTCGGTGGCCGCCGGCGTCCCGGGAAAGGAGGTCACCAGGCGCGCGAGCAGGGCGCGCGCCTCGGCGGGCTGCTTGAGGCGCACCTGGCACTCGGCGAGCTTGAGCATCGCCTGCTGCACCACGTCGCCGGCCGGGTAGCGCTGGAGCACCGTCTCCAGCAGCTTGGCCGCGCGGGCCGGCTCGTCCTGGCCCAGCTCCCCCAGCGCGGCGAGGTACAGCGCGTCGTCGGCGCGCGGGTCTTTCGGGTGGGCCTCGGCGAAGCGCTGCATCCGCTCCACGCCGCCCCCGAGGTTGCCGGTGCGCAGCGCCTCCTGGGCCTGGGCGAACTCGCCGTCGAGCTGGGTCGCGTCGGGCGCCTCGCTGGCGGGCGCTCCGGACCGCGAGAGCGCGGCCACCAGCTCGGCGTCGGGCTCCTGGACTGGGGTGCGGACGTCGATCGCCGGGGCGCGATCGGCGCGCGGCTTGAGCTTCACCACCGCCAGCGAGGGCACCTCGGCGCCGGTGGGCGTGGACGGCGCCGTGGCCAGAAGCGACCCCATCGTCGGCGGGGCGGCGCGCGCCGCGGCGCGGTCCGTCTCCAGCGCCTCCACGCGCGCGAGCAGGCGGACGTTCGAATCTTGAAGCTGCTTGACCGAGGCCTGCAGCGTCCGCACCTCGCTCCTGCTCGACGCGTCCGAGGCACAGCCCACCGCGCAGGGGAGCAGGAGCGTCAGGACGTACGGGGGGTGGACACGGGGCACGGGAACACGCCGGATTCCGGCGCAAGTGTACGGACCGGCTTCCAGGGGGGTCAAGAAACGCGGCCGGGCGCGATGAAGGCCAGGTGGCGCCCCGTCCCACCCCGGTCCCTGCGGTGCGAGAAGAAGCGCGCCGGGTCGCAGGCGTTGCAGCCGGGAACGTCCTCGATGGAGGCCTCGGGCACGCCGGCCTCGCGCAGCGTCCGCCGGACGGCGAGCCGGAGGTCGAGGCGCGGACCGGGGCCGTCACGGCGCACCACCTCCGCCCCGAAGGCGTCGACGAAGCGCTGCGCCAGGTCCTCGCCCACCCTGTAGCAGCAGGCGCCGATGGCCGGGCCGATCGCCGCGCGCAGCGTCCCGGGCGGAGCTCCCTCCCGGGCGAGCGCCGCCACCGCGGCCTCACCGATCCGGGCCACGGTCCCCCGCCAGCCGGAGTGCACCGCGGCCACCCGGGCACCGTCCTCGCTGCAGAGGAGCACCGGCACGCAGTCCGCGGTGCGGATGCCGATCCAGGCGTCCGGGGCGTCGGTCCACAACGCGTCGGCCTCGGGCACGGCGCCCGGGCGTGCGCGCACCACCGTGGTGCCGTGGACCTGCTCGGCGAGGGCCAGGCGCTCCGGAGCGAGGCCCGCGGCCCGCGCCAGCCTCGCCCGGTTCTCGTGCACGTCCTGGCCGGCGTCCGACGCGGGGCCGAGATCGAGCGAGGCGCGCTTGCCCTCGCTCACCCCGCCCGAGCGCAGGGTGAAGCCGTGGCGCACGGGGAGGCTCCGGGCGACGAGGAAGAGCGCGCTGTCCACAGCCCGCCGAGCCTACCCCGGGACGGCCAACCTAGCCCGGGACGACCAGCGCGCGGAGCAGCGTGCTGTCCTCCCGGTTGGGGAGGTGGAGCTGCACCCGGAGCAGGATGGTGCTGCCGGGCTTGGCGTCCTTGAGGAGCCGCGAGAGGTCGTCTGCCGAGGCGATCTTCTTGCCCGCCGCCTCGGTGACCACCATCCCCGGCGCCAGCTCGGCCGCGTCCGCCGGCGAGCCCGGCTGCACCTCGGTGATGACCGCGCCCCTGGTGGGGAGGCCGTTCGCCTCGGCGGTGCGCGGGTCGATGCTCTGGAGCGTCAGCCCGATGCGCTGCCGGTTGGTCTCGTCCTTCTGCGAGCGGTTGCCCGGGCGGGGCCCGCGAGCGTCGCCCACCCGGTCCAGGTCCCCGGGCCGGGAGGTCAGGGTCACCTTGACGTCGAGCGCCTTGCCGTTGCGGATCACCCCCAGCGTCACCGTGGAGCCGGGCGGGCGCAGCGCCACCGTCCGCGAGAGGGCGGAGCTGCTCTCCACCTTCTTCCCGTCCAGCGAGACCACCACGTCGTCCGCCTTCAGCCCCGCCTTGTCACCCGGACTGTTCCTGGTCACGTCGTTGATCAGCGCGCCCGTGGTCTGGGGCACGTTGAGCGCCTTGGCCAGCTCCGGGCTGAGGCTCTGGAGCTTCACCCCGATGTAGCCGCGGGTCACCGAGCCGTTCTTCTCCAGCTGGGGAATGAGGGCCTTGGCCAGGTTGCTGGGCACCGCGAAGCCGATGCCCGCGCCGCCGCTGACGATGGCGGTGTTCATGCCAATCACCTCGCCCCGGAGGTTGAACAGCGGGCCGCCGGAGTTGCCGGGGTTGATGGCTGCGTCGGTCTGGAGGAAGTCGTCGTACTGGGTGGCGCCGATCTCCCGCGCCTTGGCGCTGAGGATGCCCGCGCTCACGCTGGAGGCGAGCCCGAAGGGATTGCCGATGGCCACCACCCAGTCACCGACCCGCACCGCGTCCGAGTCGCCGAGCTTGAGGACCGGGAGGTTCGCCGGGGGGTTCTTGAGCTTGATGAGCGCGATGTCGGTCAGCGGGTCGCGGCCCAGCACCTCGGCCTCGAGCGTGCGTCCGTCGTCGAACTTCACCCGGATGCTGAACGCGCCCTCGACCACGTGGTTGTTGGTGAGGATGTAGCCGCGGGGATCGATGACGAAGCCGCTCCCGGCGCCCTGGCGGATCTGCGGCCGCTGCCGCCCGCGGCCGAAGAACTGCTCGAACGGGTCGTCGGAGCCCGTCTCCTCGCGGTCGACCCGCGAGGTGACGTCGACGTTGACCACCGCCGCCTTCACGCTGTCGACCAGGGGCGCGAGCGAGGGCAGCGCGGCCGCCTGCGGCGTCTGGTGGGGCGCGGGCGGGGTGTCCGCCCGGGCGGGAACTCCGTGCAAGAGCGGCACGGCGAGGAGACCGGTGGCGAGGAGCGCCACCGGCGCGAGGAAGCGACGGAGACCGTTCATGTCGGGACCCAAGGTAAAGGGCGCCGGCGCCGGCGCAAGGGGGACTGCATGATCTGGGCCCGGTTTGAACAGCCCGGGCCCGCCGGTTCTTCCCCCGGACTGTCGGGCCGGGGGTGGCTCACGCCCGGAACGGCTCCAGGATCAGGTCGGGAAAGAGGTTGTCCCGCTGCTCGAGCGCCTGCAGCCGCAGCGGATCCACCGCCCCGGCCCTCACCGAGCGGACGAGCTCCAGGAACGACGCGAGGTGGGACTGCACCCGGGCGCGCGCGTACGCGGTGACCGTCCCGCTCCGGAGGATGAAGGCGAAGTCCGAGGACTGCGCGAGCAGGAGCTCCCGGAAGGCCTGCACCAGCGCGCGGCCCTCGACCCCTCCCGTGCGCGGTAGCCGGGCGAAGGGGGCCAGCATCTGTGCGCAGCCGTACAGCGCCTGGGGGATCCAGTCGTTCACCGGGTCGAGCCACATCGAGGCATGCCCGTGCTCGCCCCAGCTGCTCTCCACCGGGGAGACCACCTGCGCCTCGGGCCAGGCCTGGAGGTCGTCCGCTGGCGTCACCACCGCCAGCCCCGCCGCCGCGGCCTCGCGGAACAGCGCCTCGAGGAACACCGGGCCCTCGAACCACCAGTGCCCGAAGAGCTCGGCGTCGTACGGAGCGACGACCAGCGGGTCACGCTCCATCCGACCGACCAGTGCCCCGGTCCGCTCCTGGACGCGGGCCACGAAGTGGCGGGCGTGCTCGCGCGCCCGGGCCAGCGCCGACTCCGGCTCCCAGAGGGCCTTCGCCGCCCCGCGCCCGGTGATGCGGTGGTACTTGAAGCCGGTGGCCCGCCGCGGCCTCCCCGGCCCCACCACCGGAGCGAGCGCGTCCTCGGGGAGGTCCCACCCGATGTCGCGGTAGAAGTCCCGGTAGACCGGGTCCGCCGGGTAGCCCACATCGGCGCTCCACACCTGCTCCGAGGCCTCGGGGTCCCGGGCGTACACCGCGACACCCGCCTCGGTGAACACCGGGGCGTGCACCGAGAGGAGCGGCCGCGGCTCGGCGTCGGCGAGCCCGTGCGCGTCGAGGAAGGTGAAGCGCAGCCCCTCGTCCGCGAGCACCCGCTCGAGCCCCGGGTAGTAACCGCACTCGGGAAGCCAGAAGCCCGCGGCCCTCCGCCCGAGGGCCCGGACGTGCTCGGCCGCGCCCACCGACACCTGCGCCCGGACGGCCTGCGGCGACGGGCGGAGCAGAGGAAGGAACCCGTGCGTCGCGCCGGAGGCGACCAGCTCCACCAGCCCGCGGTCGCGGAGCGCGGCGAACGCGGGCACCAGCGCGCCCCGGTAGCGATCGGTCCACAGCCACCCGAGCCGCTCCAGGCGGGCCTGGTAGAAGCGCGCCACCGCCTGGAGCCCGGCGTCGCCTGCGGTCCTCTGCACCTCGCGCTCGGCCAGCGCCTGCTGCCGCTCGATGCGCCGGCCGATGCGCGAGCGGAGCAGCGGGTCCTCCAGCATCGCCACCAAGGTGGGGGTCAGCGAGAGCGTGAGGCGCACCGGCACGCCGTCGTCCCCGAGGCGCTCCAGGAGCTCGAGCAGCGGGAGGTAGCACTCGAGCACCGCCTCGCGGAGCCACTCCTCCTCGAGGTGGTCCTCGTCGTCCGGGTGCCGGACGTACGGGAGGTGGGCGTGGAGCACGAGCAGCAGCGCGCCCCGCGGCCGCCGCATCCTCCCGGCCCTCAGGCCCGCCCGGAGCGAGGTCCGCCGGACGGCCCGGCGCCGCCCTCTGGACCGCGCGCCCCGGGGCTGGTCGGCAGCGGGACCCGGCGCGGAGAGTCGAGCGGCTCGTGCCGCGCCGCCCCGGGCATCCCCGGCGAGGGCGCCTCGGCCAGCGGCACCGACCACGGCAGCCGGAGCGTCCGCACCTCGAGCTGCGCCGAGACACGGCCCGGCGGAAGGCGGCGCAGACCGCTCCGCGAGCCCACGGGCCGGGTCCACCCGTCGCGTCCGAGCAGGAGCACCTCGGCGGTGTACTCCTCTCCGGCGGCGAGGCCGGTGACGTAGGTGCTCCGCGCGCCGAGCGACAGCTCCAGGCTCCGCTCGAGCTCGTCGCCCCGGTGGATGCGGAGGAGCAGCCTCGGCTCGCGGAGCCCCAGCGCCGCGCCGCGCTCGAGCTCGCGGCGGAAGTCCCAGAAGACGAAGAGGGTGGTGGGGTCTCGCACCAGGAGCAACGGCGCGTCGGTGCCCACCTCGCGCGGCGAGGCGAACGCCTCGGCATCGAGGGGCTCGGCCGGCGACGGCACGCGGCGCGGGCGGCGCGGCGCCGCGGGCGCCTCGAAGAAGGCCTCCTCGACCGGAGCCTCAGCCGGCACGGGCTCGGCCCGCTCGGCGACGGCCCCGGACCCCCGGGACGGCCGCGCGCGCTCGGGCGGCGCCGGCCGCGGTCGGCGATCGGGCGTCCGCCCCACCTGACCGGCCCGGCCCGCGGCGGCGTGGCTGGCCAGCGCGCCCCTCGCTCCGCCCACGGGCACCTGCTCCTTCTCCTTCGAGCCGGTCCTGGCGCTGCGCTCGCTCTCACCTGCGGCGCGCCCGGCGGCGCGCGGCTCCGTCCGACGCTCCCCCGGCGCGCCGGGGGCGGCCCGCGGCTCCGAGCGCATCGGCGATGCGGGCACGGCTGGCCCGGTCGCCGCGGGTGGCGCGGCGGCGCGCCCCTTCTCCGCTGCTGTGGGCTCGCCGCGCACCCGTCCACGGCGACCGGGTGGGAAGTCCACCACGCGGACCGGGGCCCCGGGCCGGACGACGGACGCGGCGCTGGCGCGCAGGCGCGAGGGCGGCGCGGGAACCACGTCCTTCAGGGCCTCCAGCAGCTGGGCCCGGGTTCGGAGTCGGCTATGACCCTTGCCCAGGTGCTTCCGCGCGAGCCCCCGGAGCTGCTCCACGCTGAGCTTCTTCAAGTCGTCCATCACCCTTCCGAAGGAACGCTCCCACCCGCCTGGACAGCCGCTTACGCGTCGGCGCCGCCTCCGGTCAACGTCCGTCCGGACATGTGTCATCCTCGCCCGCGCTCGTGACGACCGACGCCCCCTCAGCCCTCCTCGCCGGGTTCGATCTGTGGCCAGGGTCGTCGGCATGGTCTCGACGCATGACGGAGGGGGTGCGGGCGAGCGCGAGCCGCCACCGGGTGCTCACCCTGTCGTTGCGCGGGCCGGCGCTGGCCCATACCGAGTCGCTGCTCGGCGCCCGCGCGCTCCGGGTGCCTCCCGGGGCTGGCAGCCTCCCTGAGCAGGTGGAGGCGTTCGGCCGCGCGGTGCACCGGCAGCTCGACTCCGAGGCGCACGCGCTGGTCCACACCGCGGATCCGCTGGTGGGCGCCGCAGTCCTCGCCCATCCACGGCGGCCGGTGCTCCTCTACGAGGCGCGCCGTCTGCCCTCGTCCGAGCTGCCGATGCTCCTGGGGCGGGGAGGCGAAGGAGCGGCGCTCGCGCAGGCGCTCCGCCGGTCCGAGCGGCTCTGCCTGCGCGAGGCCGACGCCGTCATCGTCACCACCCGCGCCCGGGCGGAGGAGGTGCGCTCCGCAGGATGCCGCGGGCCGGTGCACCTGGTCCCGGACGGGATCGAGCCGGGCGAGCCGGTGTCCCGGCCTCCCGGAGCGTTGCGCATCCGACACGTCGGCTGGGAGCTGTCGAGCGGCGCGCTCCGCGTGCTCCTCGAGGCGGTGCGCGTGCTCGGGCGGGCCGGCCGGCTTCACCTCGTCCAGCCGCCGGGCAGGGCGTGGGACGGGGCGCTCCAGCGCGAGGTGAGCGCGGCGGCGCGGCACGGCGCGCTGACCTCCGGGCCTCCCGGCGCGGTCTCCGAGGCCTGGGCGGACGTGGAGGTGCTCTCCGGCGTGGGCCCGGACGCCCGCGCGCCGGCGGCGCTGGCCGATGCGCTCGAGGCCTACGCCCGCGGGCGCACGGTGCTGGCGGCGGACTCGGAGGCGGCACGGGCGGACCTCCCGGCGGGCTGCACCGTCTTCTTCCCCGGACTGGACGGCTGCGCCCTGGGCGACGCGCTCCTGGCGCTCGCCTCGACTCCCGACCTCCTCCGGCGATCCGGGGAGGAGGCCCGCGCCTACGCGGAGCGCCGTCACGACGCCGCTCGGGTGCGCGGGCTCCTCCGTGACCTGTACCGGCAACACGGAGCGGCCCCGACGGCCCGGCGCGCTGGCTCCGGCGCACCCCTGCCCTCCTTCTCCCCCGTATGGAGCGGGTCCCTCCGGGCGCCGGACGGCCGGGCGCCGGAGGCCACCGACCCCGGCACGCCCTCGGGGAGCTTCGGGTAAACTCGGTCCCCCCGATGGATCGCCGCGTCCTCATCGTCGAGAGCCAGAACGAGTTCGCCCTGGGCATGGCATCCGTGCTCCGGTCGGCGGGCTTCCAGACCGCCACCGCCGAGAACGCCGCCGATGCACAGCGCGAGCTCGAGCTGCGCAGGCCGGACCTGGTCATCCTCCGCGCCGAGCTGCCGGATCAGTCCGGCTTCGTGCTCTGCGGTCAGATCAAGAAGGGCCGGTTCGGTCAGAATCTTCCCGTGCTGCTGCTCTCCTCGGACGTCGGCCAGGAGGGGCTGGCGCAGCACTCCCAGGGCCCCACCGCCGCGGACGGCTACCTCACCATCCCGTTCGAGATGGGCGAGCTGGCGCAGATGACGGTCGGCATCCTCCCCGGGCCCCCGCCCGGCGACGACATGGACCGCTCGCTCGACGAGGCGCTCACCGGCGAGAGCCGGCCCACGCCCACCCGGGAGATGCCGGTGCCGCCGCCGCTCCGGGCCCCGCCGCCGGGGAGCCCGCCCAGGCTGCCACGGCGCGAGCGGCGGAGCGCCTTCACCGAGGAGGACCGGGCGTTCCTCGACCGGACCTTCGCCTCCATCGCCGACCGGAAGGCGGAGCTGCTCGCCGAGTCGCAGAAACTTCGCCGGACGCCGCCGCGCCGCGAGTCCATGGGAACGCCGGAGGGGAAGATCCAGATCCTCCGCGACGAGCTGAAGCTTCGCGAGGCCCAGCTGGCCCGCATCTCGGAGATCTGGACCGTCCGCGAGCGCGAGCTGCTCAGCGTCGAGGACCGGCTGCACGAGAAGGACGTCGAGCTGCAGGGCCTGAAGATGCAGGTGGACGATCTGCTCCGCCGCTTCAACGAGGCCCAGGCGGCGATGCTCCAGAAGGAGCGGGAGCACGGCGCCACCGTCGACGACCTGCTGCTCCAGAGGTTCGCCACCGAGAAGGACCTCATCGAGGTGGTGGCCTCGAAGGAGAAGGACCTCAACCACGCCCGCCGCGAGCTCTCGGCGCGCGAGGAGGAGCTCCAGGCGAAGGGCCAGGCGGTGGAGCGAGGGCTGGCCGAGGCCGAGCGGCTGGAGCGCGCGCTCGGGGTGGCCACGCTCGAGTTCGAGGTGAAGGAGCAGACGCTCTCCAGCGGGCTGGCCACCATGACCGGCCGGGCCGAGACCGCCGAGCGCGACCTGGCGGAGACCAGAGACGCACTGGAGCGCACCACCCAGGAGCGCGACGCCCACGACGCCGAGAACGCGCGCCGCATCGGCGAGCTGGAGAAGACGCTCGCCGACACCCGCGCCGAGCGCGAGTCGACGGTGCAGGCGCTCGAGGCCCGGGCGCAGAAGGGCGAGGGCCGGGCGGACAAGGCCGAAGCCGAGGTGCTCCGGCTGGTCCAGGAGCGCGAGCAGGCCGACGCCCGCGCCGCGGCGCAGGTGCAGGGGCTCGAGCAGCGCCTCTTCACCGCCGAGACGGCCGGCGAGAACCTCAAGCTGGAGCTGGAGCACCTCGGCAAGCAGATGGCCGATCGGCTCGCCGAGCACGACGCCCGCGCCGCGGCGCTTGAGCGGGAGCTGGCCCAGGCCCACGAGCTGCGCGAGGGCGTCGAGGCCGAGATGCACGCCCAGGTGCAGGCCAAGCTCGAGCGCATCGGCGAGCTGGAGGGCGAGCTCGAGTCCGTCCGCGCGCACCTGGAGGAGCGCGAGACGGAGCTGACCGGCCAGGTGCGGAGCCTGAGCACCAGGCTGGCCGAGACCACCGCGGCGCTCGAGGCCGAGCGCAGCGCCCGGACCCAGCTCGAGGCCGAGCGGACCAAGCTGAAGGCCGACCTCGGGCGCACAGAGGACGCGCTGGCCACCGCGCAGGAGCAGCTCGCGGAGCGCGCGCAGCAGGCGGAGGACTTCGTCCGGGAGCTGGAGGAGGCGGACGTCCATCTCCGGGAGGCCCGCGCCCGCGGGAGCGAGCTGGAGGCGAAGCTGGCCACGGCCGAGGCCGAGAAGCTGGCGCTCCAGGGCGAGCTCGGCGCCACCCAGCAGCTGCTCTCCGACAGCCAGGCCTCGCTCGACCGCGCGGAGCACCTGGTGGTGGACACCCGAGGCCAGCTCGAGGCGGCGACCGCCGAGCTGGCCCAGGAGCGCGGGCGACACGGGGCGACGCGCTCCGAGCTCGAGGCGACCGCCCAGGCCCGCGCCGCGCTCGACGCCGACCTGACCCGTCACCGGGACGAGCTGGCGGACCACGCCGAGCTGCTCTCGCTCACCAAGCAGGAGCTGGGCACCCGGGTCGCCGAGGTGACGCGCCTCTCGGGCCAGCTGGCCCAGACGGAGGATGCCCGGACCGACCTCGACGAGAAGCTGCGGCAACTTCAAGACTCGGCCGCGCGGCAGGAGGAGCTGCTGCGCGGGGACCTGGCCGGCCTCACCACCCAGCTGGACGAGGCCCGGGCGCGGCTGGCCGAGGCCAACGCGGAGCGCGCCCGCGAGCGGGAGGCTGCGGCCCGCGATGCGCAGGGCCGGGGCGAGCAGCTCAAACAGGCCGAGGCGCGGCTCAAGGAGTTCACCGACGCGGCGGGGCGCCGGCAGACCGAGCTGTCGCAGAAGCTGGCCATCGCCACCCGCGAGGCCCAGACGGTGAAGAGCGAGCTGGCGGCCCGCACCGACCAGCTCTCGGCGCAGCTCGCCCAGGCCCAGTCGGAGCGGGACACGGTGCGCAGCGAGCTCGGGGCGGAGCTCGAGACGCTCCGGGGCCACGCCGCCACGCTCGAGGCCGACCTGTCCAGCGAGCGATCGGAAGCGGCGGGCCGCGAGCAGGCGCTGCTCGAGCGCGTCGAGGCTGCCGAGCACCAGGCCCAGGAGACGGCGGCCCAGCTCGGGGCGCAGGTGACGGCGCTCGAGGAGGCCCGGGGTCGGGGGGAGGCCGAGCTCGCCGCGGCGCTGGAGCGGGCCAACGCCCGCGAGGCGGAGGCGCGCACGGCCACGGCGGAGCGAGTCCGCATCGAGCGCGAGCTGGGCGGCAAGGTCCAGGCCGCCGAGGCGCGGGCCGCCGACGCCGCCGGTCGCCTGGCCGCCGCGGAGCGGGGGCGCAAGGAGATCGAGGCCCGGGTGCTGGCCGAGCGCGAGGAGCTGGTGGCCAAGCAGCGCGCCGAGCTGGAGCGCCGGGACGCCGCGAAGTCGCAGGAAGTGGCGCGGCTGCAGCAGTCGGTCCAGGAACGGGCCCGGGCGCTCAAGGTGGCCGAGCTGGAGCTGGCGCGGCTGAAGGCGCGCGCCGCGCCGGCCCCGTCGACGCCGTCCGGTCCGAACCCGGTGGTCCAGCGCCCTGCCCCGGCGGCTCCGCCCAAGCCCGCGCCGCCTACCGACGGCGACGAGGCGTGGCAGAAGCTCGTCGACGAGCTCGACAAGCCCTGAGCCCCGGGGGGTCTTGCCAGCCCCGCGGGGTCACCGGCGGCCCCCTCGGGAATCGACCCGCGGAAGGACTCCGCCGGTGACCGGCGCAAGCGCTACATCGCGGCGCGGGCCTCCCGCAGCACCTCGCGGAAGCTCAGACGAGACACCACCTGCCACACGCGAGGCGGCTCCCCCGTCGAGCTCCTCTCGGAGCTGACCCGGGCGCGCGCCCGGGCCAGGGCGCGCGCCAGCACCC
Organism: uncultured delta proteobacterium; assembly: GCA_963776345.1. Lineage (GTDB taxonomy): Bacteria > Myxococcota > Myxococcia > Myxococcales > Myxococcaceae > RPRB01. The sequence continues at coordinate 634,753 of CAVZMH010000016.1, forward strand.
ACCCGGCCAGGAGGAGGATGCCGCCCGGGAGCAGCAGCGCCACCAGTCCCAGCCCCGTCTTCACCCCACAGCTCCTCACGTTCACACCTCAGCGGGGGCCTCGGCCTGGCCCCTTCCGCCGTTGGTCATTGCACGCGCCGGACCACCACCCGTGCCCGGCCGCTGGACCTCTGATATCCACGAGATGCGCGCCCGGCCGTGCGGCCGGCATGAAACAGGGACGGCAACTCACCGTGGAAAATTCGGTCACACCCTCGCCCTCCACCCCGGGGGTGCCACGAGGGTTCAGCTCCGTGACGGATGCGCTCGCCCGCCTCGAGGCGACCGGCTACCTGCCGTCGACCGAGGTCGCCACGGCCGCCTTCCTCGCCGACCGCCTGGAGAAGCCGGTGCTGGTGGAAGGGCCGGCCGGCGTGGGGAAGACCGAGCTCGCGCGCGCGATGGCGCAGGCCCTCGGCCGGCCCCTGTTCCGGCTCCAGTGCTACGAGGGGCTCGACGAGGCGAAGGCGCTCTACGAGTGGGAGTACGCCAAGCAGCTCCTGTACACGCAGATCCTCAAGGACAAGCTCGGCGAGGCGCTGGCCGGCGCCGCCACGCTCGCGGAGGCCGCGGACCGGATCGCCGCCGGCGACTCGGTGTTCTTCTCCGAGCGGTTCCTTCTCCCCCGCCCCGTGCTGCGGGCGCTGCTGTCGCCCGAGCCCGCGCTGCTCCTGGTGGACGAGATCGACAAGGCGGACCCGGAGTTCGAGGCGTTCCTCCTGGAGGTGCTGGCGGACGCCGCGGTGACCATCCCGGAGCTGGGCACCATCCGGGCGCGGTTCACGCCCCGGGCGGTGCTGACCTCCAACGCCGCCCGTGAGCTGTCCGACGCCCTGAAGCGCCGGTGCCTCCACCTGCACATCGACTTCCCGGACCGGGAGCGCGAGCTGCGCATCGTCCGCAGCCGCGCCCCCGAGGTACCGCCGGCGCTCGCCGCCCAGGTGGTGGCGGCGGTGGAGCGCATCCGCCGGATCGAGCTGAAGAAGCCGCCGTCGATCAGCGAGACGCTGGACTGGGCCCGGAGCCTGGTCCTCCTCAACGCCGAGGCGCTCTCGCCCGAGCTGGTGGCCGCCACGCTCAACGTGCTCCTGAAATACACCGGGGACGTGGAGAAGGTGCGGACCCAGCTGGGGCAGATCGCCACGCCGTGACCGCCGCGGGGCTTGGCACGCTCGAGCTGCCGGAGCGGACCACGCGGGAGCTCCAGGCGCTGGCGACCCGGCTCGGAGAGACGCGAACGGCCGCGCTGGTGGAGGCCATCCGCCGCTCGGGCGAGATCGAGCCCGTCGTCCTCGGGCTGCTCCGGATCCAGGAGGCGCTGCTCCGGGCGCCGGGGGCCGAGGTGCTCGCCACGCGGCTGGTGCTGGCGAGCGACTCGATGCAGCGGGTGTTGATGACGCGGCCGGGGCTCCTCCGCTGGGTGCACCGCAGCGCGAGCACCGGGGCCCCGCTCGAGGTCGACGCCCTGGAGGCGGCGCTGGGCGCCGTGCTGGCCCGCGCGGACGCCGCCGCGCCCGAGGAGCTGCACCGGAGGCTCCGCCGCTTCAAGTCGCGGCAGGCGCTCCGGCTGGCCGCGCGCGACGTGTGGCTGGGCGCCCCGATGGAGGCGCTGGGCCGCGAGCAGACGGCGCTCGCCGAGGCGCTGCTCCGGGCCGCGCTGCCCCGCCTGGAGACGGCGCTCCGGGCACGCTACGGGGCGCCGGTGCCCGAGGGGTTCGTGGTGCTGGGGCTCGGGAAGCTCGGCGGCGAGGACCTCAACTGGAGCTCGGACATCGACCTGGTCCTCGTCCACCGCGGCGACGGGACGACGACCGGCGGCAGTGTCGGCGCCGTGCCCACGGTGACCTATTACACGCGGCTCGGCGAGGCGCTCGCCCGGGCGATGTCCATCGTCACCGAGGAAGGCTTCTGCTACCGCGTGGACCTGGACCTCCGGCCCCAGGGGCGCGCCGGAGCGGCGGTGTTCTCGCTCCCGGCGATGCTCCAGTACTACGAGCAGCAGGGCCGCACCTGGGAGCGCGCGGCGTGGATCAAGGCCCGGCCGGTCGCCGGCGACCTCGCGCTCGGCCAGGAGCTGCTCGAGGAGCTGGGGCCGTTCGTCTGGCGGCGGACGCTCGACCTGGCGGCGGTGGAGGCGCTCCGGGATCTCAAGATGCAGATCGACCTGCGGAGCACCGCCCGCGAGAGCGACGTGAAGCTGGGGGCGGGCGGCATCCGTGAGGTGGAGTTCGTGGCCGCGGCCCTGCAGCTGCTCCACGGCGGACGCAACACCGCGCTCCGGGTGCGCTCCACCCAGCGCGCGCTCCGCCGCCTGGTGGAGGCGGGGCTGCTCTCCCAGGCCGACGCCGACCGGCTGCTCGAGGCGTACGCCTTCCTCAGGCGGGTGGAGAACCGGCTGCAGATGGTGGACGAGCGGCAGACGCAGGCAGTGCCACCGCTGGGGCCGGAGCGGGAGCGGCTCGCGCACTCGCTCGGCTTCCAGGACGCGGCCGGGTTCGAGGCGGAGCTGGACCGGCACCGGAGGTACGTCGCCCAGGCGTTCCACGTCCTGCTCGGCCAGGAGGCCAGGGGTGAGCTCCCCCACGAGCCGGACCTCGTCCTGGCGCTCGACGACGACCTGGACGACGCGGCCCGGGCCGAGGCGCTCGCCCGACGCGGGTTCGACGACGCCTCGGCCGCGCTGGCCTCGGTGCAGCGGCTCCGGCGCGTGCTCGGGGCGGCGCGGCTCGAGGAGGGCCCCGGCCCCTCCGGCATCGCGCTCCAGCTGGTCCAGGGCGCCGCGCGCAGCCCCGACCCGGACCAGGCGCTCTTCTACCTGGCGGAGTTCGCCTCCGCGCTCGCGGTGCCCGCGGGGTACCTGCGGCTCTTGCAGCAGCGTCCGGCGGTGGCGCGGCGGCTGCTCGACCTCTTCGGGCAGAGCACGTACCTGAGCGCCGAGCTGGTGAGGACGCCCGAGCTCCTCGACCAGCTGGTGTCCTGGGACGCCGAGGCGCTGCACAAGCCGCCGGAGCGCATCCGCGCCGAGCTCGACGGACGCGCAGCCCGGGCCACCGAGGACCCGGAGCAGCTGCTGGGCGCGCTGCGCCGCTTCAAGAACGAGGAGGTGCTCCGGGTGGGCCTGGGCGACATCGCCGGCGAGCTGGAGGTCCCGGAGGTGGCGCGGCAGCTCACCGCCCTGGCCGACGGGCTCCTGGACCACGCGGTGCTCCTCGCCGCCGAGCACGCCAGGGCGCGCTGGGGGCTCCCCCGCATGCGCGATGGCCGGCGGGCGCCGCTGGCGGTGCTGGGGATGGGCAAGCTCGGCGGCCGGGAGCTCGGCTACCACTCGGACCTGGACCTCCTGTTCGTCTACGGCTCGAGCGCCGACGAGGAAACCACCGGCGGCACGCAGGGGCGCATCGGACACCACGAGTACTTCGCCCGGATGGTGCAGCGGCTGCTCTCGCTGCTCACGCTCCAGTACCGGGAGGGGCGGCTGTACCAGGTGGACACGCGGCTCCGGCCCTCCGGGAACCAGGGGCCGCTGGTGGTGAGCGAGGAGGCGCTGCTCGAGCACCACGCGCGGCGGGCGCAGCTCTGGGAGCGGCAGGCGCTGGTGAAGGCGCGGGCGGTGGCCGGGGACGTGGCCTACGGCGGACGGCTCCTCGGCGCCGCGCTGGTGCCGCTGGTCTGGGAGCGCCCGCTGCCCGAGGGCGCGGCGGAGGAGATCCACCGGCTCCGGATGCGGATGGAGCGGGAGGTGGCGGGCGAGTCCAGCGACCGGCTCAACCCCAAGACCGGACAGGGGGGGCTGGTCGACGTGGAGTTCGCCACCCAGTACCTCCAGCTCCTGTACGGCGGGTCCCTGCCCTCGGTGCGCTGCCCGGGCACGCTGGAGGCGCTGGAGGCGCTGGTGGCGAGCGGGCGCATCCGGCGGGAGGACGCCGCCGCGCTCCGCCAGGGATACCTCTTCCTGCGCCGGGTGGAGAACCGGCAGCGGCTGGTGCACGGACGGACGCTGCAGCACCTCCCCACCCGGGGACGGCCGCTGCTCCTGCTCGCCCGGCGGCTGGGCTACGGCGGTCCGGACGCGGGCGGGGCGTTCCTCTCGGAGTACCTCGCGGTGGCGGCGACGGTCCGGGCGGCCTACGTCCGTGTCCTCCAGCGGTGAGCATGGTAGGAAGGACGTCCTTGGTGGCCCCGACGGAGCCCGTCCACGTCCTGGTGGTCGACGACGACCGCAACGTCCAGCGGATGCTGGCGGATGCGCTCACCAGGCAGGGCTTTCGCGTCACCGTCGAGCGGGACGGCGAGGCGGCGCTGGCGGCGTTCGAGCGCCATCCGTTCGACGTGGTGCTGCTCGACGTGCTGCTCCCGGCGCTGAACGGCTACGAGGTCGCCCGTCGCATCAAGAGCACCCCGCGCGGGGAGAGGACGCCGGTGCTGATGCTCTCCGGCATCTACAAGACCAAGATGCACCAAGCGCAGGCGGTGGAGCGCCACGGCGCCGCGGGGTTCGTCGAGAAGCCGTTCAAGCTGAACCAGCTCTTCGGGAAGCTGGAGGGCGTGCTCGGGGACCGGTTCCCCCAGCCGCCGCCGGCCCCTGCGGCGAACGGCGCGCCCGAGCCCGCCTCCGAGCCGCTGGCCGACCCGCGGGCCGAGGCCGAGGCCTCGCTGGTCGAGTTCACCTCGGCCGAGTCCACCTCCGCCGAGACCGGCGCGGCCGAGCCCGCGGGGCCGGCTGCCGACCGCGGCGACTTCCGGGGCCGTGCCTTCCCCGAGCTGCTGGCGGACCTGCACCGCCGCCGCGCGACCGGGGCCCTTCTTCTGCGACGCGACAAGGTGAAGAAGATCGTCTTCTTCCGCGGCGGGGCGCCCGAGAGCGTGAAGAGCAACCGCCTCTCGGAGTGCCTGGGCCGGGTGATGGTGCGCGAGCGGATGATCTCCGAGGCGGACTGCGAGGAGTCGCTGAAGCGCATGAAGGCCATGGGGCGCCAGCAGGGCACGGTGCTCATCGAGATGGGGTGCATCAGCCCCCACAACCTCCGCTACGCGCTCGAGCTGCAGCTGCGACTGAAGCTGCTCGAGGTGTTCGGCTGGAGGAAGGGTGAGTTCCAGTTCAACCCCCGCGCCCAGCCGCCGGCGGAGACGGTGAGGCTCCAGATGTCCACCGCGGCCATCGTCTACGAGGGGGTGAGGCGAAGCTACGACGCCGCCCGGCTCCGCGATGCGCTCGGGGACATCGCCGCGAAGTGGGTGCACCCGGCGGAGGATCCGCTGTTCGCCGCGCAGGACATGTCGCTCGGCGAGGAGGAGTCGGGTCTCCTGGCGCTCATGGACGGGAGCCGGACGGTGCGAGAGCTCCGCCGCCGGGGTCCGCTGTCCCCGCTGGACACCGACCGGTTCCTGTACGCGCTCCTCGCCTCCCAGATGGTGGAGCTGCGGACCGAGCGCCGGACCGGGCCTGCTCTGCCCCGGATCACCGCCGCCGCGGCGCCGGCCCCGGGCGACCAACCCTGGGACGACGAGGAGGAGGTCCTGGAGCTCGAGGACGAGGTCCCGGCGACGGACGACGAGGGACACCTCCGCGAGCGGCTCCTCGGGACGCTCGCCGCCATGCGCCGGATGGACTACTTCGAGCTCCTCGGGCTCGCCCCGGACGCTCCGGCGCACACGGTGCGCTCCGCCGCGGTGGAGCTCCTGCGCGAGTACCGGGTGGACGACGCCGCCGGCTCGGCCGAGGTGCAGGGGCTGGTGCAGCAGATCACCGAGCTGGTGGGGAAGGCGCACGACACGCTGGCGGACCCGGGCGCACGCGCCCGCTACCGGACGGAGCTGCGCGACGGCGGCGTCAAGCACGAGGTGGGCGACGCCGTGGGCCGGATGCTGGAGGCCGAGAGCGCCTTCCGGACCGGCGAGCAGCTCCTCGCCGGGGGTGACCTGCCGGGAGCGCACGCGGCGTTCGCCGAGGCGGCGCGGCTCCAGCCCGAGGAGGGGGAGTTCCTGGCCCTGCTCGGGTGGACCACCCACGCCCGGGCTCCGGCCGACGGGGACGCCGCCCGTCAGGCGCTGACGCTTCTCGGCGGGGCGGTGGAGAGGAGCCCGGCCCTGGACCGGGCCCACCTGTACAAGGGGCACATCCACAAGGCGCTCGGCCAGACGGCGGAGGCGCAGGGCGAGTACGAGAAGGCCGTGGAGTGCAACCCGGGATGCACCGAGGCGCTCCGCGAGCTGAGCATCCTGACCTGGGCGGCGCGGCTCTCCCAGCAGAAGACGTCCTGAAAGCCCTTTGACTGCGGGCCCCGCAGCGTGCGGAGGTTGGCCCCGGCATGAGCTCGACCTCCAACGCGGTCCTGACCGCAGACAGCATCTGGCTCGACGGGAAGGTCGTCCCCTGGGCCCAGGGACAGGTGCCGATCATGACCCATGCCCTGCACTACGGGCTGGGGGTCTTCGAGGGCATCCGCGCCTACCGCACCCACGACGGCCGGCTGGCGGTGTTCCGGCTCCGCGAGCACATGAAGCGCTTCGCGGACTCCTGCCACATCATCCAGCTGTCGCTCCCCTACACCGAGGAGCAGCTCTGCGAGGCGTGCCTGGAGGTGCTCCGGGCCCAGCGGCAGCGCTTCGCCAACGGCGCCTACCTCCGGCCGATCGCCTTCATGGGCGACGGGGCGATGGGGCTCGGGGCGGTGAACCCGACGCGGGTGGCGATCACCGCCTGGGACTGGGGCGCGTACCTCGGCGACAAGGGGATGCGCGAGGGGATCCGGGCGAAGGTCTCGAGCTTCACCCGCATGCACGTCAACGTGAACATGGTCCGGGGGAAGATCACCGGCCAGTACGTGAACAGCATCCTCGCCAAGCGCGAGGCGGTGCAGGCCGGCTACGACGAGGCCATCCTGCTCGACATTTCGGGCTTCGTGTCCGAGGCGTCGGGCGAGAACGTCTTCATGGTGAACAAGAAGGACATCGTGCGGACGCCGCCGCTGTCCTCGCCCATCCTGGCCGGCATCACCCGGCGAACGGTGCTCCGGATGCTGCGGGACATGGGGCACCCGGTGGAGGAGGTCACCTTCACCCGCGACGCCCTGTACATCTCCAACGAGGTGTTCTTCACCGGGACCGCGGCGGAGATCACCCCGGTGCGCGAGGTGGACAACCGGCGGATCGGCACCGGGGCGCCGGGGCCGGTCGTGCGGAAGGTGCAGGAGGCGTACTTCCGCGTCGTCCGGGGGCAGGAGCCCCGTTACGCGGAGTGGCTCACCTACGTCTGAACCCCGGCCACCCCGGCCCGAGGGGGCGGCCTGAGGTCGAGCCCGGCGCGCCTCGCCCCGCCCGCGAGCCGTCCGGCGAGCGCCTGGACGAAGGAACGACCCTTGCACGGTGCACCTGGGACGATTAGCCTCCCTCGCCCTCTGTTTCGCGCCCGCCCCCCTTGAAGGAACGCTACCAGGACATCGACGACAAGAACGACGCGCTTCGGGAGCTCCTCGGCGAGCACCCGAAGGCGCCGGCGTTCATGGCGCGCTTCGAGCGGGCGTGGGTCTACCACGACAACGCGCTCGAGGGGGTGGTCTACAACGAGCAGGAGCTCGCCGCGGGGCTCGATCCGAGCGGCGCGCAGCCCGAGGCCTCGCTCCTCCCCGCGGTGCTGGACATCCGCAACCACAAGGCGGCCATCGACTACATCCGCGACGAGGCGCGGACCTCGGGCCGCAAGGCCTCCACGGTTCCGATGGCCACGGTGAAGCGGATCCACGACCTCCTCCTGGGCAACACGCCGGAGGCGCAGGCGATGCGGGCGCAGCTGGAGCGGCGCGAGCGCACGGAGAAGGAGCTGGCGAAGGAGCGCGAGCGGGCCGGGCTGCGGAAGGACATGCCGCTGCACCGCACCTACTTCCACGACATCGCGCAGCCGGCGAAGATCCAGAGCCTCCTGGACAAGCTGATCGAGTTCACCGGGACCACCGAGTTCCGCGAGTACCACCCCATCAAGCAGGCGGCGACGTTCCAGTTCCAGTTCCTCCAGGTGTTCCCGTTCAGCGAGCACTCGGGGAAGGTGTCGCGGATGACGTCGAACCTCATCCTCGCCCGGCACGGGTACCTGCCGTGCGTCATCCACTCCATCGACCGGCAGCGGTACTACGAGTCGTTCCGGGGGACGCCGGCCTCGTTCCGGGTGCTGATGATGGACGCGATGGAGAACTCGCTGGACAACGGGCTGAAGTTCTTCCGCGATCAGGCGCGGCGCTACCGCGCCATCAATTGACCCACGGCGCGCAGCCCCCTCCCCGACGGGGGGGGCCATCGGCCGTCCGGCGGTCCTGGAAACAAAGAATCCAGCCCGTTATTCAAGGGGGGCTCCGGCTTCTCCATTCGTTGATCCGGAAGTAAAAGGCCGCCCATGCCGTCTGCTTCATCCTCCTCGAGCCGCTCCAAGGCCGAGGACCCTCCCAGTCCGGAACGCGCGCTCGCCGAGCTGCCGGTCAGGACCAAGCTCGACGGGCTGCTGAAGCTGGCGCGGGGGCGCCGGCGGGTGTTGGTCCTGACCCACGACAACCCGGACCCGGACAGCATCGCCGCGGCGGTGGCGCTGGCCTTCCTGCTCGAGAAGCGGGCCGGGGTGGAGGCCCGGGTGGTGTACGGGGGCATCATCGGCCGGTCCGAGAACCTCGCCCTGGTGAAGGTGCTGCGGCTCCCCATCGTCCCGGTGAGCCAGGTGGTGTTCGACGAGCACGACCTCCTGGCGCTGGTGGACACGCAACCGCCGGTGGGGAACCACTCGGTGCCGGCACGCTACCCGGTGGAGGTGGTGCTCGATCACCATCCCCTGCGCGACGAGAGCCTCGGAGCGCCCTTCGCCGACGTCGGCGGGGAGTACGGGGCCACCTCCACGATGGTGGTGGAGTACCTGCGCGCGGCGAAGCTCGAGCCGTCGGTGGAGGTGGCGACCGCCCTGTTCTACGGCATCAAGACCGACAGCCGCGACCTGGGGCGGCAGACGACGCCGGCGGACATCGACGCGTACCTCTGGCTGTTCCCGCGGGTGGACAAGCATCTGCTCGGGCGCATCGAGCATCCGGACCTGCCGGCGGAGTACTTCCTGCTGTACCACTCGGCCATCGCCCGGGCCCGGCTGTACGGACCGACCGTGGTGACGGTGGATCTGGGCGAGGTCTACTCGCCGGACATGGTGGCCGAGGTGGCGGAGCGGCTCAGCTTCCTCGAGGGGATGAAGTGGTCGCTGGCGATGGGGACCTTCCGCGGGCAGCTCTACACCTCACTGCGGGTGCGCGACCGCCGGATGAACGCCGGGCGGCTGATGCGGGACATCTGCGAGAACCGCGGCGGGTCGGCCGGCGGTCACGGGAGCATGGCTGGCGCGCGGCTCCCGCTACCGCCCGGGCGCGAGAAGGCGGCGGCGCTGCGCCGTGAGCTCACCCTCGCCTTCCTCGAGGCGTTCGGGGTGAAGGGCGAGCGGCCGCGGGCGCTGCTGCTGGCCGGGAAGACCGCCGCCTTCGAGCGGTGACCTACCTCGACCACAACGCCGGCACGCCGCTGCACCCCGAGGTCGCGGACTTCCTCGCCGCCGCCTTCCGGCGCGAGCCGGCGGGCAATCCGAGCAGCGTGCACGGGGCGGGCAGGGCGGCGCGGGCGCGGCTGGACGAGGCGCGGGCCCGGGTGGCCCGGATCCTCGGCCACTCTCCGCGGGAGATCCTCTTCACCGCCTCGGGCTCGGAGGCCTGCGCCACGGCGGTGCTCGGGCTCGGGCAGAACGGGGCGCTGGTCACCAGCGCCATCGAGCACCCGTGCGTGCTGCTCGCCGCCGGGCGGCGGGGGACACCGGTGGTGACGGTGTCACCCGGGGCGGATGGGCGCGTCCCGCCGGGCGCGTTCGAGGCGGCGCTGGCGGCCGGCGGGGCGGCGCTGTGCGCGCTGCAGGGCGCGAACAACGAGACCGGGGTGGTGCAGCCGGTCGACGAGGTGGCGGGGCTGGCGCGGGCGCGCGGGGTGGCGAGCTTCGTGGACGCGGTGCAGGTCCCCGGGCGGCTGCCGCCGGTGTTCGAGGCGGACGCGGTGGCGTACTCGGCGCACAAGTTCGGAGGACCGGCCGGGGTGGGCGTGCTCGCGGTGCGGCGGGGGCAAAAGCTCGCACCGCTGGTGCCGGGGCACCAGGAGGCCGGTCTCCGGGGAGGGACGCTGTCGGTGGTCCTGTGCCAGGCGGCGGCGCTGGCGCTGGAGCTGGCGGAGGCGGAGCGGTCGAGCGAGGCGACGCGGCTGGCCGCGCTGCGAGACGGCTTCGAGCGGGCGCTGCAGGGGTTGCGCCCGGGGGTGCGGGTCCACGGGGCGGCGGCTCCGCGGCTGTGCAACACCAGCCAGGTGTGCTTTCCGGGGACGGACGCCGAGACGCTGCTCATCGCCCTGGACCTGGAGGGGTTCCGCGTGTCGGTGGGGGCGGCGTGCGCCTCGGGGACGATGAGGGCCTCGCCGGTGCTGCTGGCGATGGGGGTGCTGCCTGCGGACGCGCGGAGCTCCATCCGCTTCTCGTTCGGGCGGGACACCACCGAGGCCGACCTGACCGCCCTCCTCCAGGCCCTCGATCGCGCCCTCTGAGACTCGCTCAGCCGGCGGCGCCGAAGAGGCCGCGGACCACCGCGGCGATCGCCAGGGGCGTGCCGATGCGCTCGTCGCAGTGGGGCTCGAGCGCCTCCGCGAACGCCGCCGCGGTGGGGAACCGCGACCGGGGGTCCGCCGCCAGCGCGCGGTCCACCACCGCCGCGAGCCCGGCGCTCACCTCCGGCCGGCGCTCCCGCACCCCGGCCCGCCGCCCCGTCCGGATCGCGCCGAAGACCTCCTGCGGGCTTCCTCCCTGGAAGGGCCGCTCGAGCGTCAGCAGCTCGAACGCCACCACCGCCGTCGCCCACAGGTCCACCGCCTGGGTCACCTCACCGGCCGTCGCCTCCGGCGAGAGGTAGTAGGGCTTGCCGGCGATCACCGCGTCGCGCACTCCCGACTTCACCCGGACCCGCGCCACGCCGAAGTCGCCGAGCTTCACCTCGCCGACCCGGGAGATGAAGACGTTGGACGGCGAGACGTCGCAGTGCACGAGGTGCAGCGGCGTCCCGCTCGCGCTCTCGGCCCGGTGCGCATAGTCGAGCGCCTCGAGCAGCACCCGGGTGAGGTAGACCGCGAAGTCGATGGGCAGGGCGATCCCCTGCTTGCGGCAGCGGCGCAGCACCTGGCCGAGATCGCGGCCGTCCACCCACTCCATGGCCAGGTAGGCCACGCCTCCGATGGAGCCCACGTCGATGGTCTGGACGATGTTGGGGTGCCGGAGCGCGATGGACAGCTCGGCCTCCCGGGCGAAGAGCTGCACGTACTCCGGCGCCCGGGCCAGCTGGGGGAGCAGCCGCTTGATGGCGACCTGGGTCCCCGCCCAGGGCCCGTCCAGGGTCCGCGCGCGCACCACCTCCGCCATGCCGCCCTTCCCCAGCGGAGCGAGGATCTCGTAGTGCCCGAACCGCGCGCCGGACGACCAGAGGACGACCTCGGACGGCTTCACCGTCGCCGCTCCTCGTTGGTCTTGGTCCGGACGAGCAACCCCGAGAACCGCGGATCGCCGCGCAGCGGCGCCAGGTCCGGGTCGTGCAGCAGATCGGCCGACGCCGCGAAGCCCCGGTCGATCGAGTCGCTCAGGCTCGCCAGCGCCTCGTCGACGTGCCCGAGTCTCGCCTGCGCGCAGGCGAGGTTGTAGGAGAGGAGGACGCCCGGAGCGAAGGACCGCGCCTTCTCGTACGCCGCCACCGCCCCCGCGGCGTCGCCCAGCAGCACCGACGAGAGCCCCAGCCCCAGCCACGCCTTCCCCGGGTCCTCCTTGGCCGCGAGCGCCTTCTGGAACTCGGCCTGGGCCGCCTTCCCCCGGCGGAGCTGGAGCAGCTTCTCGCCCGCCTCGAGGTGGTGGGTGAGGGGCGGCCGGCCGGCCGGCTCGGCGAGCGGGGCGAGGATCAACCGCCCTCGCTCCAGGCCTGGCGATTCACAACCCGGCACCAGAGGAACGTCGGCGACCACCGTGCCGTTCGCCCCCACGTGGACCCCGAGGTAGGGGACGGTGCGCTCTCCGCAAGTCGTACAGAGCGTCAGCCGGCCGACCAGCACGTCGCCCTCCCAGGCCGCGTCCACCACCGCTCGCCCGGACTCGAAGCCGCAGGGGTTCGACTCGCCCGCCCGCCCGAGCACGTGCTCGTTCACCGCCTGCCAGCTCAGGACTCCCTTGCTGCCCCACCGCGCGCGCGAGGCGAGCAGGGGCACGGCCCCGCGCGCCGGTCCGGCACCGAGCACTGCACAGAGCGTGGTGGCGAGCAGGGACCGGGTCACAGGACTTGGATCTCGACGATGCTGGCACGAGCGCCGCAGCCGATGCCAGCCACGGGCGGGAAGAGAGGCTCCAGGTTCCCTTGACCCCCCTCGGGGCCGTCCTTATTGTCGACGGCGACCGGTCGGAGGCCGGAACCCTTGCGAGCTTGTCCCCTGCGGGGTGCGTGATGTGCAGCAGAAATTCGAACCGATACGTCCATTCCGGGGGCCGTACCGGGGTTCCATGCGTCAGGCCCGGGGCGGCCGGCACCCGCCGACTCCCCGGGAGACCTACGGCACCTCACCTCGGCTCCCACCTGGCTCAACTGGGTTCAATGGACGCTGCGCACACGGCCCAGCGGCGGGGGACGTTTTTTCTGGAGAGGTGAGAGGCTGGCGACGAACGGGCGGGAGATGGGAAGGGACGAGGGGGCACTGCGCAAGGCCACGCTCCGCGAGCAGCTCACCGCCCGCCGGAAGGCGCTCAGCGCCGAGCTGGTCGACACCCGGGGCCTGAAGATCCAGGCGCGATTCCTGGCGACCCCCTACTACCACCACGCCCGGACCGTCGCGCTCTACGCGCCGATCCGGGGCGAAGTTCCGACCCATGACATCTTCGCCGCTGGCCTCGCCGACGGGAAGGTGATCTGTTACCCGCTGAGCCACGTGCGTGGGCGGGTCCTCTCGTTCCGTGCGGTCCGGAGCGAGGGCGAGCTCGAGCCCGGCCGCCTGGGAGTGCGCGAGCCCGCCGACGCCGCGGAGCTCGTCCCGGTGGAGCAGATCGATCTCTTCGTCGTGCCCGGCCTCGGGTTCACGCCGGACGGCAAGCGCCTCGGCCGCGGCGGCGGGTACTACGACGCGACGCTGAAGGCAGGCAGCACCTCCAGCCGCCGGGTGGGGCTCGCCTTCGCCGAGCAGATGGTCGACGAGCTCCCGACCAACGAGGACGACGTCGACGTCGACCTGGTGGTCACCGAGAACGAGGTCTTCCGCGGCCTGGCCCGGCCCCCCGGGTTCGCGGCCAGGTGATCGTCCTCTTCCTGGGCGACGTGGTGGGCAAGCCCGGGGTGCTCGCCGTCCGCACCCTCCTGCCCCGGCTCATCGCCCGGCACGAGGTCGACCTGGTGGTCGCCAACGCCGAGAACTCCGAGGGCGGGGCCGGCATCTCCGCCGAGTCCGCCGAGGCGCTGCTCCGGGCTGAGGTCAACCTCCTCACCTCAGGGAACCACTTCTGGACCAAGCGCCAGATCCTCCCCTGGGTGGAGGCGCATCCGGAGCTCCTGCTCCGGCCGGCCAACTACCCGGAAGGGAGCCCCGGTCGGGGGCACACGGTCATCGCCACGCCCGACGGCCGGAAGCTGGGGGTGCTGAACCTCGAGGGCCGGGTCTTCATGAAGAACCTCGACGACCCGTTCCGGCTGGGCGAGCGGCTGGTGGCGGAGCTCCGCCGGACCACCCCGTGCATCCTGGTGGACATGCACTGCGAGGCGAGCAGCGAGAAGAACGCCATGGGCGCCTGGCTCGACGGCAAGGTCTCGGCCGTGGTCGGGACGCACACCCACGTGCAGACCGCCGACGAGCGCATCCTCCCCGGAGGCACGGCCTTCATCACCGACGTGGGGATGTGCGGCCCGCTCGACTCGGTGATCGGCATCAAGAAGGAGCTGAGCATCGAGCGCTTCCTGACCCAGCGTCCCATCCACTACGAGGTGGCCAAGAACCTGGTCTACCTCCAGGGCGTGGTGCTCGACCTCGACGACGCCACCGGACGGGCCCGGAGCATCGCCCGGGTGCGGGAGCATCTTCCCGGGACGTGACCCTCCCCCGCCGGCCTGGTAGGTGGGGCCGATGTCGCTCCTCCGTCGAGCCACCCCCGACGAGCAGTTCGCCGAGGTCACGCGCGCCACCGTCGACCTGCAGGTCGCGGACGAGCTCCGCTCGAAGCTCCGTCGCTCCTACGAGCGCGAGCAGCCGCTGGTGGTCAAGGCCGGCTTCGACCCGAACCGGCCCGATCTCCACCTCGGACACACGCTGCTCCTCACCCGGATGCGGCGGTTCCAGGACTTCGGGCACGAGGTGATCTTCCTCATCGGCGACTTCACCGCGATGATCGGGGACCCCTCGGGCAAGAACGTCACCCGTCCGGCGCTCAGCCGCGAGGAGGTCCTGGCGAACGCCGAGACGTACAAGGTCCAGGTCTTCAAGGTGCTGGACCCGGGGCGGACCCGGATCCGCTTCAACTCCGAGTGGCTCGACGCGCTGGGCACCGAGGGGACGGTCCGGCTCGCGGCGCACTGGCCGCTGGCCCGGATGCTCGAGCGCGACGACTTCAAGACCCGCTTCCGCGAGGGCCGGAGCATCTCGATGCACGAGCTGCTCTACCCGCTGTTCCAGGGCTACGACTCGGTGGCGCTGAAGGCGGACGTGGAGCTCGGCAGCACCGACCAGCTCTTCAATCTGTTGGTCGGGCGAACGTTGATGCGCGAGTACGGCCTGGAGCCACAGGTCATCCTCACCGGGCCGATCCTCGAGGGCCTCGACGCGCGGATGGAGAACGGCCGCATCGTCGGGGAGAAGATGTCCAAGTCGCTCGACAACTACGTGGGGGTCGCCGAGCCACCCTCCGAGATGTTCGGGAAGCTGATGAGCATCTCGGACGATCTCATGTGGCGCTACGCCGAGCTGCTCTCGGGGAGGCCGCTGGAGGCGCTCCGCTCGGAGCAGGCGAGGGTGGCATCCGGGGAGCTCCATCCCAAGGAGGTGAAGGTCGCGTTCGCCCGGGAGATGGTGGCCCGGTTCCACGGCGCGGAGGACGCCGCGCGTGCAGCCGAGGACTTCGAGCGGCGCTTCTCGCGCCGCGAGGTGGACCCCGAGAAGTTCCCCGAGGTGGTGGTGGGGACGGGGGGCGTCGCCGTCCCGCTGGTCCGCGCCCTGCTGGATGCGCAGCTGGTCGCCTCCACGTCCGAGGGTCGCCGCCTGATCACCCAGGGCGCGGTGAAGGTGGACGGCGAGCGCGTGTCCGACCCGAAGGTCGAGCTCGTCCCGGGAACCCACCTGGTCCAGGTCGGAAAGCTGCGGGCCGCCAGGCTGACGGTGCGCTGACTCGCTGTGCCATGACTCGGCCGGGCGGCATGCGTCTGACTGTCATCGACGTCCCGGGGCATCCATCCCTTGACCGCGCCGCTGCCTGCTCGGCTGCCTTGCGAGCGAGGAGACCCGGGCCTAGCCTCACCCGCGTGAAGAATTCGCTGCCGACGCCCGGGGCGCTGCTGCTCGCGCTGTCCGCCCTGCTCGGGGCCTGCGCCCACGACACCTACCAGCCGGCGCCCGCCCGGGTGGAGGCACCCGCGGGGCAGGTCGCGTTCGAGGACTGCGAGCTCGCCGGGGGGGGCAGCGTCCCGTCTGACTTCCCCAAAGGCTCGCTCGCCGCACCGAGTCCCGGCGAGCACAAGCTCGCCTGCGGGCTGTCCGCCCAGCTCGCCGCGCTCGGCGAGCCGTCGCTCTTTCCGCCTCCCCAGACCGCCGAGGTGTACCGCGTGCTGTGGCTCCGCTTCGATGGCCACCCGGTCAGCGTGCGCTTCGAGCGGCAGGGGGCCACGGGTCAGGTCCGTGGCGCCCAGACCTCCGGGAAGGGCCTCGCCGCTCCCGGCGACCTCCTCGAGGAGGCGAGCAGCGCCCTCTCGCCAGAGGCGGCCCGTGACCTGCTCACCCGCGTGGAGGCCGCTCGGTTCTGGGCACCCTCCTCCCCTCCACCGGCCGAGGTCCAGGTGGCCGAGCGCGGCTCGACCTGGGTCTTCGAGGGGGTCCGCGGGGGGCAGTACCGGGTCCGGGTCTTCCAGCGCGAGGCGCTGGCCCGGGACGCGGCGTACAGCGCGCTCGCCCGGGCCCTGGTCGGCGGCTCCGGGCTGCACATCCAGGGCGCGGTCTACTGACCAAGGGCGGCAAGGCCCCCGATCAGGGCGCCATGGCCCGGAGCCCGAGGCCGACCAGGTACACCTCGACGCTCGCCGAGCGCGTGGCCTCGGGCCGGACCACCTTCACCTCCCGGTACGCCTCGCGGAGCCGGGAGCGGAAGGACTCGAAGTCCCCGCCCATGAAGAGCTTCGCCACGAGGCTCGAGTCCGGCTTGCCGAGCGCCCGGGCCAGCTCCAGCGCACGCTCGGCCAGCCGGAGGGAGCGGGCCTCGTCGGTCCCGCGGACCCCCGTGGTCTTCGGGGCCATGTCCGAGAGCACCGCGTCGAAGGGGCCCGGGGCCAGCGCCTCCACTTGCGCCTGCGCGTCGTCGGCCAGCACGTCCACCACCCCGGTCCGCACCCAGCGCTCGGTGAACGGCCGGAGCGGCACCAGGTCCACCCCGACCGCGAGGCCCGACGGGCCCACCGCCCGCGCGACGACCTGCAGGAAGCCGCCGGGGGCGGCCCCGAGGTCGAGCACCCGCGCGCCCGGCCGGAGCAACCCGAAGCGCTGCACCAGCTCCTCGAGCTTGAACGCGCTGCGCGCGCGGAATCCCCGCTGCTTGGCGCGCTGGAAGTAGTGGTCCTTCGGCCGGTACGGCTTGCCCATGCGTCGGACCCTCTCCATACCATCCGCCGGAGAGGTCTCGATGCGGACGCGCGGCATGCTCCTGGCGTGGGTGTGGACGGCGCTCTGGCTCTCGGCGGCGGCGCTGTCCACGGCGCGGATGCAGCCGCTCCGGCGAGAGTCCGAGGCGCTGCGGGTCCGCTCGGGCGCCCACGCCGACGCCTTCGCCAGCTCGTTCGACGGGCAGTTCGCGGACCGGCAGCTCGACACCTTCCAGCAGCGCCGCGAGGTGGTGTCGCGGGTCCAGTCGTGGCAGCGGCTGCAGCTCCTCGGCGCGCTCGGAACGCTCGGGGGTCTGTTCGCGGTCTGGCTCCTCTGGATGCTGGGGCGGCTCCAGGCCGACCTCGCGCTGGGCGAGGCACGCCCGGAGCGCGGCGGTTCACCCGCGGGCTGAGCCGGGCCAGACGGCGCTCGCCTCGGCCCGCGAGGTGCCGCCCCGGGGGGCCGCGCGGATGCGGTAAGATCCGGAGCGATGTCCGGGTGCGCCTGGTGCGGCAGCCATCTCGAGGTGGTGGGCAACGCGGTGGGGCGGCGGGACACCTGCCCTCACTGCGAGCACGACCTCCACGCCTGCCGCCAGTGCCGTCACTTCGACCCGGCCGTCGCCAAGGCCTGCAAGGAGCCCTTCGCCGAGGTGCCGTCGGACAAGGACCAGGCGAACTTCTGCGAGTTCTTCCAGCTCGGTGAGGGCGGTCACACCGACGAGGACCCGCTCCGGGCCGCCCGCGAGGCAGCGGACGCGCTGTTCAGGCGCTAGGGGCGCTCCGGCCGCCGCGGGCTACAGGCCCTCGAGCTTGACGATGATCTCCTTCATGATCTCGCTCGTCCCGCCCCCGATGGTGATCAGCCGGACATCGCGCCACGCCCGGGCCACCGGCGTCTCGTCGACGTAGCCCATCCCGCCGTAGATCTGCTGGCAGTCGTAGGCCACCCGCTGGGCGAGGTCCCCGGCGAAGAGCTTGGCCATGCTGATCTCCTTCACCGGATCGAGCCCGGCGTCGAAGAGCGTGGTGGCGTGGTAGGTGAGCCGCTTGGCCGCCTCGACCGAGGCCAGGTGCTCGGCGAACTTGTGCCGCCAGACCTGGAAGCCGATCAGCGGCCTCCCGAAGGCCTGACGCTCGCGGGCGTAGCGGATGGCGTCCTCCAGCATCCGCTCCATCCCGGACACGGCGATGACGGCCGCCACCAGCCGCTCGCCCTGGAAGTTCATCATGATGTGGGCGAAGCCGCCGTTCTCCTCCCCGAGGAGGTAGCGGGCCGGGATGCGGCAGTCCTCGAAGTACAGCACCGCGGTGTCGCTGGAGAGGTTGCCCACCTTGTCCAGCTTCTTGCTCACGCTGAAGCCGCGGACGTCGGTGGGGAAGGTGACCAGCGAGATGCCTTCGTACCCCGGGCCACCGGTCCGGACCGCGAGGGTGATGAAGTCCGCGCGGGTCCCGTTGGTGATCCACATCTTGCTGCCGTTGATGACGTACTCGTCGCCGACGCGGCGGGCGGTGGTCCGGATGCTCGCCACGTCCGAGCCGCACCCGGGCTCGCTGACGCCCAGCGCGCCGATGCGGTCCCCGGCCAGCGCCGGGACGAGGAACTCGCGCTTCTGCTCGTCGGTCCCGAGCGCGCCGATGACCGGCGTGGCGATCTGCGCCTGCACCAGCAGCGCCATGTTCACCCCGGCGTTCCCGCTCCGGGCGAGCTCCTCGGTGAAGGCGATGACGAACCAGTAGTCCCCGCCCGAGCCGCCCCACTTCGGGTCCTGGTTGGCGCCGAGGAACCCCAGCTCGCCGGCGCGCTTGAAGACCTCGCGCGGGAAGATGCCGGCGCGGTCCCACTCCAGCGCGTGCGGCGTCAGCTCCTTCTCCACCCACGCCCGGACGCTCCTCCGGAACGCCTCGTGCTCCTCGGTGAACGGACTCTCGCTCTTCGACACCACGACCTCCCCGGATTGATTCTTGAGTCAATGACAGCGGGGCGACGCGCGCAAGACCCATCGTCCGGCCAGGCGGCCCCGGAGGGGCGACAACCGCCCGGAATCAGGAGACCAGCGCGTCGATCTCCGCGGGAGCGAGCCCCGCCTCGGCCAGCACCTCCCGGGTGTGCTCGCCCAGCGCCGGCGCCGGTGCGGTGGCGGGCGGGCCGAGACGCAGCGGACTGGCCAGCACGCCCGGTCGTGGGAAGAGCCCACAGTCCAGGAGGTGCGCGTCCCTGGTGACCTCGTCGGGCAGGAGCACCGGCTCCACGCAGGCGTCGAGCCCGGCCAGGCGCTCCCTCCACGTCTCGAGCGGCGCCCCGGCGAAGGTGCGCACCAGAGCGTCACGCACCCGCTCCGCCTCCTCCCCGCCGCCGTACGCCGCCGCCGTGAGGTCCCCGAGCCCCAGCCGCTCGCACAGCGCGGCGAAGAACTTCGGCTCCAGCGCGGCCACCGCCAGCCAGCGCCCGTCCGCCGTGCGGTACAGCCCGTAGGAGGGCAGACCTCCATCGAGCGCGCCCTGCCCCGCCGGCGGCACGGGGACACCGAGCACCGCCGGCCCGAGGTGCAGCGCCGCGAACGAGGTCGCCGACTCCACCAGGGACACGTCCACCAGCCGCCCCCGCCCGGTGGAGGTCCGCTCGAGCAGCGCGGCCAGGATGCCGCTCACCGCGACCCAGGCGCCGCCCACGTCCGCCACCTGCGGCCCGGGGAGGGCCGGCGACCCGTCGCGGCCTCCCATGGCCAGGAGCCCCGCCCGCGCCTGGTAGCCGAGGTCGTGCCCGGCGCGGAGCCGGTCCGGC
The DNA here is from genome assembly GCA_963776345.1 of uncultured delta proteobacterium. Lineage (GTDB taxonomy): Bacteria > Myxococcota > Myxococcia > Myxococcales > Myxococcaceae > RPRB01. The sequence goes on from CAVZMH010000016.1 coordinate 654,478, forward strand.
CCGGTCTGCCCGAACCCCGAGAGCGCGCACACCACCAGCCGCGGGAACGATTCCAGGAGCGCCGCGTGCCCGAGCCCGAGCCGGTCCAGCACTCCCGGCCGGAACCCCTCGACCAGCACGTCGCACCGGGCGAGCACCCGCCGCACCGCCTCCACCGCGCCGGGGCGCTTGAGGTCGAGCACCACCGAGCGCTTGCCCCGGTTCAGCGCGGCGAACAGCTCGCCCGCGCCGCCGGGCGGCATCAGCCGGGTGGCATCGCCCTCCGGCGGCTCGAGCTTCACGACCTCGGCGCCGAGGTCCGCGAGCACCAGCGTGGCATACGGCCCCGGCGCGAGCCGCGTCAGGTCCAGCACGCGGACGCCCGAGAGCGGCGGGCGCGACGCACCCCCCAGGTCGGCGGAGCGGCTCAGGTCAGCAGCTTCCCGAGCTTCATCGCCAGGCCCATGTCCATGGGCTTGAACTTCAGCTTGCCCTGCATCGCCGCCATCTGCGCGTTGAGCTGCTTGTTGCGGATCTTCACGAAGTCCTGGTCGCTCACCGTCACCGTCATCTTCGGCGTGCCGTCGGCGCCGTTGCTCACCCAGCCGGACGCCTTGGTGGTGTCCAGCGTCCAGGTGCCGCCCTGGTCACCGGTGATCACGAAGTGGACGATCGCGTTCATCTCCTTGGCCAGCTCGGGCTTGGCCGTCAGCAGCTCGGGGATGTGCTGCTCCAGGATGCTCTTCGGGGTGTCGGACATCTGCCACCTCCTCGGGGGCTCGCGCTGATTCGCGAATCAACAGGCGCGCCGGACGGTACCGACGGGCCACGCGACGCGTCAAGGCGTCTCGGCAGGGACCGCCCGGCGGACGGCCGCGAGCAGCTCGGACAGCTCGAAGGGCTTGGCCAGCCATCCCAGCGCGCCGATCTCCTTCGCCTTCACGGAGACGTTGCGGTCGGCGCTCAGGACGATGATCGACGGGCGGGCGCCGGGCCTCAGGCTCCGGGCGAACTCCCAGCCGTCCATCACCGGCATCATGAGGTCCAGGAGCACCAGGTCGGGCAGGCCCTGCTCGAGGCGCTGCAGGGCCTCTCTCCCGTTGCGCGCCCGCTGCACGGCATAACCCTCCACCTCGAGGATCTCGCTCAGGGCGTCGAGAATGTCCGGGTCGTCGTCGACGACGAGCACCCGTCGCGCCGCGCTCCGCTCCCGAGATGCCGAGGGTTCTCCGACCATCGCTCCGTTCCGCTGCCGGTTCTCGAGCGATTGTGCACCGGGCCGTCGGGGAAGCTCGAACAAAGTCCAGGGTGAGCGCGACCTGTCGTTGGCCCGTGGACGTCTGGCAAGCCCATGGCGGCCGGGCCGATGAGCGGGCGGCCTGCGCCCAGGGACCGGAGGCGCCTCCCCGGGGAGCACCGGCCCTCCCCCGCGCAGGGTCAGGCGCTTGCGGACGGGGGGGGATGGTGTCTACCTTCTTTCAGTCCCACGACAAGGTTGGTCTATGTTCGGTCTCAAGATGGGTGAGCTGCTCATCATCTTCCTGGTCATTCTGGTGCTCTTCGGAGGCACCAAGCTGCCCCAGCTCGGCTCGTCACTCGGGCAGGCCATCCGGAACTTCAAGAAGGGATTCGGCGGGGACGCCGACGCCCAGGGCGACGCCAACCGCCAGGACGCGCTCGGCACAGGCGGTCCCGACGCGAACAAGACCAGCACCCGCGCCCCGGCCTCCGCCAGCAAGGACGCCTGAGCCCCATCCGCTGCGCGCGGGCGACGCTGTTCTCCTCCCCCCGCGTCCGCCTCGCCCGTCCGGCTCCGGAGACCGCCGAGCCCCGCGGAGACCGTCAGTCGGTGACCTTCTCGCCGTCGTAGAGCCCGTCGAGGATGGCCTGATACCGCTGGGTGCAGGCCTTCCGCTTCACCTTCAGGGTCGGGGTCAGCTCCCCGGTCTCCTGGGTGAAGTCATGGTCCATGACGTGGAAGCGCTTGAGCGTGTTGTAGGGGGGCTCGTGCGCGTTGAGGGTGTCCAGCACCTTCTGCACCGCGGTGACGATCTCCGGCCGCGTCGCCATCTCGGCGTACGCCGCCGGCGGGGTGATGCCCTGGTCTTGCAGCAGCTTCCGCGCCGCTTCCTCGTTCACGGTGATCAGCACCGAGAGGTACTTCCGCTTGTCGCCGTGGACCATCGCCTGGCTGATGAGCGGGAACGTCTTGAGGTTGTTCTCGATGTTCTGCGGGGCGACGTTCTTCCCGCCGGCGGTGACGATGATGTCCTTCTTCCGGTCGGTGATCCGGACGTACCCCGCGGCGTCGATCTCCCCGATGTCACCGGAGTGCAGCCAGCCCTCGGGCTCGATCATCTCCCGCGTGGCCTCCGGGGCGTTGTAGTAGCCCTTCATCACGTTGGGGCCCTTGATCAGGATTTCCCCGTCGGAGGCGATCTTCACCTCGCAGCCGGGCATCGGCGGGCCCACCGTCCCGATGCGCTCACGTGCGGGCGGGTTCAGCGTCGCCGCGCCAGTCGTCTCGGTGAGCCCGTAGCCCTCGAGGACCTGGAACCCGAGCATGTCGAAGAAGTAGGCGATCTTCCGGGAGAGCGGGGCGCCGCCGGAGACGAACAGCCGCATCCGGCCCCCGAGCTTCTGGTCCAGCGTGGCCTTCACCTTGCTGAACACCAGCCTCTTGGCGAGGGTGAACGAGAGCGAGTCGGCGCTCCGTCCCTGCAGCCGCGCCTCGACAGACTCCTCGAAGAGCCGCATCGCCCAGCGAAAGAGCGTCCCCTTCAGCCCCGGGGAGGCGGTGCCGTTGGTGACCACCGCGTTGTAGATCTTCTCGAAGATGCGGGGGACCGCGGGGAGAATGGTGGGCGAGGTCTCACCGATGTCGGCCAGCAGCGTGTCCGTGCTCTGGGCGAAGATCATCCGGTAGCCGAGCCCGATCCACGCCGCCTTCACGTCCTGGGCGAAGCTGTGCGCGAGCGGGAGGAAGAGCATCACCGCGTCGTCGGCTCGGAGCACCTGCATGGTGGTCAGGGCCCGGGCCTCGTAGCCGAGGTTGCCGTGGGTGAGCATCACGCCCTTGGGGTTCCCGGTGGTCCCGGAGGTGTAGATGAAGCAGCAGGGGTCATCCATCCGCAGCGCCGCCACCCGTTCCTCGAAGCCCCGCGGCGCCTTCTGGTCGAGCGAGGTGCCCTCGGCGATGAGCTTGGCCATGGGCAGCTCGGCCCCGGCGCCCTCCTCCTCCATCGTCACCACCGTCCGCACCGACGGGCACTGGGCGAGGACCGAGCGGGCGCGGGTGAAGCGCCCGGGCTGCTTCCCGGTGCTCCGGTCGTGGTCGACGAAGAGCATCACCGCGCCGGAGTGCTGGAGGACGTACTTCACCTCCTCCGGCGTGTTGGAGGCGTAGATGGGAACGGTGATCGCCCGCGAGGCGCAGATCGCCAGGTCCACCACGCACCAGGGCAGCGAGCTGTCGGCGAACACCGCGACCCGGTCACCGGGCTGGATGCCCCGCGCCACCAGCGCGGCCGAGAGGTGCCGGACGTCGCCGAGGATGGTCTCCCAGTCGACGTGGGTCCACTTGGCGAACTTCTTGTGCGTGGCGGCGTCCTGCTTGGGAGTCCGCAGCGCCCTCTCCTGGAGCAGGTGCAGCAGCGTCATCCCCTGCGACGCCGGCGAGGTCGCGACCTGGGTCTCGGCTCTCATTTTGCGCCCTCCTTGTCCATCTGCGCCGCGATCTTGCTCGCGATGGACTTGACCCGCGCCTCCTCGGCCGGGTCGTCCGGAACGTGGCCTTCCTGGACCCGCGCCAGCTGGGCCCGCGCCCCGGCGACGTCACCATCGCTCCAGAGCGTCTCCGCGAGCCAGGCCGTGGCCCGAAGATTGTTCGGATCGAGCGCCAGCGCCTTCCGGTACCAGGTCGCCGACTTGCCGAGGTTCCGCTTCGGCCACGGAAGCTCCCAGTAGTACCGACCCTTGGCGATGAGCGGCATCTCCTTCTGGAACCTGGGGTCCATCTCGATCGCCCGGTCCAGCCGCTGGTTGAACTTGCTCTCCAGGCCCTCGCCGAGCGCCTTGAGGATGCCCACCGCCTGGCTGTAGATGCCGATGCCCGCCGCCCCGTAGTAGTGCCCGCCGACCCACGCTGGCTTTGCCTTCGCCATCCGGTCGCCGAGGTCCCAGACCTCGCGGCCGAGCTGCTTCTTCCGGTCGTTGTTCTCCAGGCCGTCGCCCACCCAGAGCGTGGCGCGGGCCAGCCGGAACATCCGCTCCACGTCGTCGGGCCGGGCGGCCAGCGCCGCGCTGGCCTGGCGGATCCCCTCCTCGGCCTTCGCCGGTTCGCCGCGCTCGCGCCAGAGCGCGTCGAGCGCCGCCAGCGTCGGGTCGGTTCCGGCTGCGGGGAATCCGGCGTCTGCAACGTCGGCGGCCAGACACACCGCCGGACACATCAGGAGAAACAGTAGACACGTCCAGCGCATGGCTGGCGGTTCGCGTAACACGCGGCCGACGCCAGTCGCAAGGAAGGCGGTCCCGGGGTGGCGCGATGCGTCAGCGCCCCTCGGCCCGGGACAGGCGCCGGGTTCCCGGGGCGGCGCAGGGCGCCGCCTCGAGGCTCAGGCCGCGTCGGCCTCGGCAGGGAGGTCGAGCTGCTCCTCGTCCTGGTTGAACGCGGAGAGGTACCGGGCGAGGAAGTGCTTCGTCTTCAGCTCCACCTGGCGGACGCGCTCACGGCTCACGCCCCAGCGCTGACCGAGCTCCTCCAGGGTCCGCGGCTTGTCCTGCGTCAGCCGCTCCTGGACGATGTCCCACCCGAGGTCGCCGATGCGCTTGCGGACCTTGGCCAGCGCCTCCTGGACGTCGGTGTCCTGCTCCCGGCCCAGGAAGGTGTCCTGCGGTCCGGCACTGGGCTCCTCGAGCCGGTCGAGGAAGGTGGTGTCGCCGTCCTCGTCGATGGTCGTGTCGAGGCTGAAGTCCACCATCGAGCCGCGCTCCGACTCGCCGCCGCGCACCTGGCTCCGGTTGTCCTTCAGGTACCGGGTGATGTACGCGCGGATCCACCACACCGCGTAGGTGGCGAAGCGGACGTTCTTCTTCGGGTCGAAGTGCTCGATGGCCTTCATCAGGCCGACGTTGCCTTCCTGGACGAGGTCGTCGAGCCGGGCGCCCCGGTGGGCGAACTTCTTGGCCACCGCCACCACGAACGGGAGGTTCGACAGGGCGAGCGTGTCGCGGGCGGAGGCGTCGCCCTTCCGGGCGCGCCGGGCGAGCTCGTACTCCTGCTCGCGGGTGAGCTGGGGTCGGCCGCCAATCTGGCGGAGATACGAGGAAAGACTCTCAGAGCGGGCAACGCTGGCCATGTGGCAAACCTCCTTTCGTGGGATTTGCTGCGGTGATTCGACCCCGGGGGGGTCTTCAGAGGCCCTTCTTGGACGCACGAGGCGCCTCCGGGTTTCGCGCGCTACAAAACAAAGGACCCCCGGCATTCCTCCCCCTTACGCGACGAATTGGGTTTGCTTGCGCAGCCCCGGGGCGGCGGCAGGCCCAGGGGCAGTTGCCCGGGAACTGCTCTGGATTTTCCCGGCAGCCGGAGGGGCGAGGGGCCCCCAGCCCGGCTTGGCCCCCGGGCGAGGGGCCTGGGGCCCGGCCGAAACCCATCCCCGCGGGCGCCGCGGGTCAGTCCGGCAGGAAGAGCTTCCCGGGGTTCAGGAACCCCTCGGGGTCGAAGAGCTGCTTCAGCTTCCGCTGGAGCGCGAGCACGGCCGGCGCCTGCTCGAGCGGGAGGAGGTCCCGCTTGGCGACGCCGATGCCGTGCTCCCCGGTGATGGTGCCGCCGAGCTCGATGGCGACCACCGCCATCTGCCGGAGCGCGTCATCGACCCTCGGCCGGTCATCGGTGGACTCGAAGAGGATGTTGGCGTGGAGGTTCCCGTCGCCCGCGTGCCCGTAGGTGGCCACGGTGAGCCCCAGCGCCTGCCCGATGGCCTTGCACCGGTCGATCATCTCCGGGATGCGCGAGCGGGGGACGACCATGTCCTCCGACAGCTTGTGCTTGGCCATGCCCCGCAGGGCGATGCTCACCGTCCGCCGCGCGGCCCAGAGCTTCTCCCGCTGCCCCTCGTCCTGGGCGAGCCAGGTCTCCTTGGCGCCGTGCTGCTCGGCGATCTCCCCGAGCCGGGCCAGCTCGCCGAACACCGCCTCGGGCACGTTCCCGTCCACCTCGGCGAGGACGCAGGCCCCGGTGCCGGGCGGGAAGTTGAAGCCCTTGCCGTCCACCGCCTTCACCGCCAGGTCGTCCATCAGCTCGAGCGTGCGGGGGAGGACGCCGGCCGACAGCACCGCGCTCACCGCCCGGGCCGCGGCCCGGACGTCGGAGAAGACCAGGAGCGCGGTCTGGACCTCGCGCGGCAGAGGAAGCAGCTGGACCGTGATCTCGGTCGCGATGCCCAGCGTGCCCTCGCTCCCGACCAGCAGCCCCACCAGGTCATAGCCGGCCACGCCCTTGATGGTGCGGCGGCCGACCCGGAGCACCTCGCCGTCGGGCATCACCCACTCCATCCCCAGCACGTAGTCGCGGGTCACCCCGTACTTGAGCGCGCGCGGGCCGCCGGCGTTCTCGGCGATGTTGCCGCCCATCGTGCACCACTCCCAGGAGTTGGGGTCCGGCGGGTAGAACAGCCCCTTCGCCTCCACCGCCTTCATCAGATCTCCGGTGACCACGCCCGGCTCGACCACCGCGACGAGGTCCTCGGTGGAGATGGACTTGATGGCGTTCATCCGCTCGACGCTGAGGACGACGCCGCCCTCGACCGGCATCGACCCGCCGCTCTTCCCGCTCCGGGCCCCGCAGGGGGTCACCGGGACGCGGTGGGCGCGGGCGATCTTCAGCACCCGCGAGACCTCCGCCGTCGTCCGGGGGAGCACCACCAGATCGGCCGGGGTGGTACCGAGGTCCGACTCGTCCCGGCCGTAATCCGAGAGCGCGTCGGGATCGGTCTTCAGGGCCGAGGACCCGAGCGCCTCCACCAGCTCGGCGCGGCACGCCTCCACCTGCTCCTTGCCAGGACGGTTCATCCGAACATCTCCACCAGGCTCCCGGACATGGCCAGCGGGGCCTCGACGCAGAGGAAGGTCACCACCCGCGCCACCTCGGCGGGGCTCATGTCGGGCGTCCAGCCGGAGCCCTCCAGCATCTCGGTGTCCACGCTGCCGGGGAGCACCGCGGCGACGAGCACGTTGCGCGCCTTCACCTCGGCGGCGAGCGCCTGGGTGAAGCCGTTGAGCCCCCACTTGCTGGCGCAGTACGCGGTCATCCCCGGCGTCCCGAGGCGGCCGCTGATCGACGAGACGTTCACCACCCTGCCCCACCGGCGCTCGGCCATCCCGGGAACGCAGCGCCGGGCGAGGTAGAAGGGCCCGTTCAGGTTGACCGCGATCACCCGGTCCCAGTCGGCGTCGCTCATCTCTGCCACCGGTCGTCGGAGGGCGATCCCGGCGTCGTTCACCAGGACGTCCACCGGCCCGAGGCCCCGCTCGACCTTGGCCACCGCCTCGTCCACGGCCCGTGCATCGGCCACGTCGGCGGCGACGGCGAGCGTGCGGGCGCCCCGGGCCCGGAGCGGATCGGTCACCGCCAGGCTCCCCGGCTCGGTCGTGGAGAGGACCGCCACCGCCGCCCCGGCCGACGCCAGGTGCTCGGCGACGGCCCGGCCGATCCCCCGCGAGCCGCCGGACACCAGGGCCACCCGCCCGGCGAGACCGCTCACCGCGACGCTCCAGCGGCGGCGACGCGGGCCCACAGCTCGCGCCGGAGCATCCCGTCCTTGCGCAGCACGCCCTCGTACGCCTCGGCGTGGGTGACCGCGTCCCGCTGCTCCTCGCCGCGGACCCGCAGGCACGCCTGGTGGGCCTCGATGATGCACGCCGCGCCCGGGCTCTCGAGGCCCCGGGCGAGCGAGCGCGCCACGCCGCGCGCGAGGTGCTCCTGGAGGATCAGCCGGTGCGCCCAGGTGTCGAGCAGCGCCGCGAGCCGTCCGAAGCCCACCACGAACGCGCCCGGCACGTAGGCCAGGTGGGCGCGGCCCTCCACCGGAAGGAGGTGGTGCGGGCACATCGAGTGGAAGCGCAGGCCGGTGATCACCACCAGCTCGCCCCGGGAGCCCTCGGGCACCGGGAGGCGCTCGGCGAGCACCGTGTCCGGGTCGCGCCCGTACCCATCGAGGAAGTGCTCCGCCCAGGCCTCGGCGACGCGGGCCGGGGTGTCCTTCAGCTCGGGGTCGTCCGGCGGGAGCCCCGAAGAGACCAGGAACGCCTGGACGGCGCGCCGCATCCCCTCGAGGTCCGGTGCCGGGCCGGTGCGCCCCCGGGGGCTCACTCCGCGCTGTACGTGACGCAGTACTCGGGCGTTTCCCACAGGCGGAGCTCCTTGAGCTGGGGAAGCTGCGGCTTCAGCCGATCCCAGATCCAGACGATCACGTTCTCCGCAGTGGGGTTGTCGAGGAAGTCGTTCAGGGTGTGGTGATCGCACTGGTTGAGCGCGAGCTCCCAGGTCTTCTTTCGGATCTCCTCGAAGTCGATGATCATCCCGTCGCGCGGGTTGGGCTTGCCGGTCACGGTGACCTGGAGCTTGTAGTTGTGCCCGTGCATCCGGAAGCAAGGGCCGTCGTAGTAGGGCAGCCGGTGCGCGGCGCAGAACGGGAAGTCGACCGAGAGGTCCATCGGCATGGGCTCGTCGTAACCCCGATCTCCCGGCCCTGCAATCGCCCCGCCCGAGGCGACCGATCACCGGCCCCGAGCCAGCCGGTCCAGCACTCGCGCCAGCACCTCGACCCCGCGGCGGATCTCGTCTGGCGGCACCGCGGCGAACCCGAGCTGCAGCCCCTCGCGCCGGAACCGGCCTCCCCACTCCCCTCCGAGCGCAGTCACCTCGACGTCCTCCGCCGCCGCGGCGCGGATGGCGGCGTCCGCGTGCAGGCCCCTGCCGAGGAAGCCGGAGGTCTGGAGGCCGGCCTCGACCGGTGACAGGGTGAGCAGATCTCCGAGCCAGCGCGCCGCGCCCTCGTAGAGCACGGCCCGGCGCTCGGCGTAGACCTCTCGCATGCGCCGGACGTGGCGCCCGAGGTGGCCCTCCTCGATGAATGCGGTGAGCACCGCCTGGTCGAGAACCGGAGGGTGCCTGACCGTCGCGGAGCGGAGCGCCGCCATGATTTCCACCAGAGGCACGGGCAGCACGAGGTAGCCGAGCCTTAACCCCGGAAACAGCACCTTCCCGAAGCTGCCGGCCAGGAGCACCGGGGCGTCTGGCTCGAGGCCCTGGAGCGCAGGAATCGGGCGACCCTGGTAGCGGTACTCGCCGTCGTAGTCGTCCTCGAAGAGCACCGCCCCGCTCGCGTGCGCCCAGCGGAGCAGCGCCAGCCGCCGCGCCACGCTCATCGTGACGCCCAAGGGGTACTGGTGCGCGGGCGTGGTGTAGACCAGCCGTACTCCGGCCAGCCGCCGGTGGTCCACCACCAGCCCCTCGCCGTCCACCGGCACCGGGACGAGCCGGGCGCCGACAGCGGTGAACGCGCGCGCCGCGCCACCGTAGCCCGGATCCTCGAGGCAGACCCGGTCGCCCGGGTCGACCAGGAGGCGCGCGGCGAGGTCGAGGGCTTCCTGGACGCCCGACACGACGGCGATCTGGTCGGGCTCGCAGCGTGCGCCGCGGGCGGCGCGGAGGTGCGCGGCGATGGCCTCCCGGAGCGGACGATGGCCGAGCGGCTCGGACCCGAGCAGGAGCCGCGTGGACGCCCTGCGGAGCACCCGACCGGTGACCTGCGCCCAGAGCGTGGCCGGGAAGAGCTCGAGCGCGGGGAGATCGGTCCGGAAGGCGCGCGTCCGTCTCGGCTCGAGGACCGGGAAGGCACGGACGCGCCGGCCGAACCGGGACAGGGTGATGTGGGCCGGGCGTCGTGCCCGGAGCGCGCCCTGCGGCCGCTCCCCGAGGCCGAGCAGTGCGTCCGGCGGCACGGGGACGACGAAGGTCCCGGACCCCACCGTGGAACGCACGTACCCCTCGGCGCGGAGCTGCGCGAACGCGGCGACCACGGTCCCCCGGGCGAGGCCGTGCTGGCGCGCAAGGTCCCGGGTGGCCGGGAGCCGCGCGCCGGCGCGGAGCCTGCCGCCAAGGATCGCCGAGCGAAGCGCCTGGTACAGCCAGCGCTGCGCAGGCTGCCCGGCCAGGCGCGACCCGAGGACCAGCTCCAGGGTGCCGGCGAATCGAGCCATGTGGACCAGTCCATCAAGACTAAATGGCCATTTCAAGCTGGTCCACTGACGGCTAGGGATGGGCCATGAACCCTCCTGACTGGCTGGCCCGCTCCGCCCCCCGCTATGCCCGGCTCGCGCTGGGCGCCGCGTTCCTCTCCGGCATCGCCAGCCGGTTCGGGTTGTGGGGCAGGAACGTGGGGTACGGCAGCTTCGCCGCCTTCGAGCAGTACACCGCCGAGGTGAACGCCTTCATGCCCCGCTCGACCATCCCCTTTCTCGCGTGGACGGCGACGGCGGCCGAGCTCGGCCTCGGCCTGGCGCTGGTGCTGGGCCTCTGGCCGCGGCCGGTCGCGCTCGCCTCGGCTGTACTCCTCGCGCTGTTCGGTTTGGCGATGGCACTGTCCCTGGGAATCAAGTCGCCGCTCGATTACTCGGTGTTCTCCGCCTCCGCGGCCGCGCTGCTCCTCGCCGCGCGGGCGCCGGCCACCGAGCGTCCCTGATCCACGCCATGCGCGCCTCGCTCGACGTCTCCCCTGCTCCACCCGCCGCGTCGACTGACCCGGCCGTCCAGTCCGCGAGCCCCCACGGGGCGGACTGGCTCCTGCTCCTGGGGCCTGGCCTCATCTGGGGCGCCTCGTTCCTCTTCATCGCCGAGGGGCTCCAGTCCGTCGCGCCGAACGGTCTGACCTTCGCCCGCATCCTGGTCGGCTTCGTGACGCTGGGGCTCGCGCCGTCCGCCCGGCGGCCCATCGCCCGCGAGGACCGCGGAAGGGTGGCGCTCCTGGGCCTTCTCTGGCTCGCGCTCCCGCTCAGCATGTTCCCCTTCGCCGAGCAGCGGGTGTCCTCGGCCCTCACCGGGATGCTGAACGGGGCCAACCCGCTCTTCGTGGCCATCGTCGCGGCGGCGTTCTCCCGGCGGCTGCCGGGGCGTGACGTGCTCCTGGGGCTCGCCGTCGGGCTCGTCGGCGCCGTCCTCGTGGCCTGGCCGAGCCTCCGCGTCGGCGGGAGCAGCGTCGATGGCGTGCTGCTCGTGCTCGCGGGAGTGAGCTGCTACGGGTTCGCCCTCAACCTCGCGCGGCCGCTGCAGCAGCGGAGCGGGGCGCTGCCGGTCATCTGGCGTGCCCAGGCCTGGGCGCTCCTCATGACCGCGCCGCTCGGCCTCCCCGAGCTGCTGCGCGCGCACTGGACGCCCGGACCGCTCCTCTCGGTCCTGGCGCTCGGCGCGCTCGGGACCGGCGTGGCCTACGTGCTCCTGGCGGTCGCCGCCGGGCGCATGGGTGCCACCCGGGCCTCGGCGACGACCTTCCTCATCCCCGGGGTGGCCCTGGTCCTCGGCGCGGCGGTGCGGGGCGAGCATGTGGCCGGGCTGTCCATCCTCGGCGGGGCGGTCTGCGTGGCCGGGGCATGGCTGATGCGGCGGGCCCAGCTCGCCGTGCACTGAGGGTCGCCGCCGTCGCCGCCACTTCCGCGCGCCGGGCGGATGAGGTCTCCTGCCCCGCCATGTCCCGCCCCGAGCCCGAGCAGCGGACCGCGTACCACTACTTCCGGCGCATCCCGACGCGCTGGATGGACAACGACGTCTACGGGCACGTCAACAACGTCGTGTACTACTCGTACTTCGACACGGTGGTGAACGCCTTCCTGGTGAACGAGGGCGGGCTGGACATCGACTCCGGTCCGGTCATCGGGCTGTGCGTCGAGTCACAGTGCCGCTACCTCTCGCCGCTGGCCTTCCCGGACGTGCTCGACGCGGGGATGCGCGTCTCGCGCATCGGCCGCTCCAGCGTGCGCTACGAGGTCGGCATCTTCCGGGCGGGCGAGGACGCCGCCGCCGCGCAGGGCCACTTCGTCCACGTGTTCGTGGACCGGACGACCCGCCGGCCGGTGGATCTCCCGGAGCGGATGCGCCTCGCGCTCACCCGACTCGCCTGACGGGCCGGCGCGTCACTTCACCGCGGCGGAGATGCGCTTGAACTCCGGGGTCTCGGCGGTCCCGAGCATCTCGAAGAGCACGGCCTCCACGGACGAGAGCGTCGCCCCCGCCGCCCGGGCCAGCTCCAGCCCCGCCTCGCGGTCCACCGGAGAGCGGCTCAGCACGGCGTCGATGCACAGCGCGGGGTGGCGTCCCTCGGACGCCAGGTCTCGCACGCTCTGGTAGACGCAGACGTGGGTCTCCATCCCCGCCACCACCACGTGCCGCCGCCCCGCCAGGCGCTCGCGCACCGCATCGTCCAGCGCGGAGAACCGGAGCTTCTCCACCACCGGCACCTCTCCCAGCCGCTCCCGGATGCTCGGCACGGTGTGGCCGAGTCCCATCGGGTACTGCTCGGTGACGGCGATCGGCAGGCCCAGCACGCGGGCGCCCTCGATCAGCGCCCCGAGCCGCCCGAGCATCCGGGCCAGCGCCTCCGGCTCCATCACCGCGGCGAGCCGCTCCTGCACGTCGACCACCAGGAGCGCGGTGTCATCCCGGACCAGCCGGTGCAGCTTCATACGGCGTACCCCATCGCCCCGGCCGTGGCGGGGGCCTGGGGGTCGAGCATCACGTTGACGCAGGCCACGGTCCCGGAGTCGACCGCGCGCTCCAGCGCGGGGCGGATCTGCGCCGGCTCGGTGACCAGCTCGCCCCACCCTCCGAAGGCTTTCACCACCTCGTCGTAGCGCGTCGGCGCGAGCAAGGTGGCCGGCGACTTCTCCGGCCCGAACATCCCCAGCTGCGGGAGCCGGATCTGCCCCCAGGCCGCGTCGTTCCCGACGACGCAGATCATCGGCAGCTTGAAGCGGACCGCGGTCTCGAAGTCCATCCCGTTGAGCCCGAACGACCCGTCACCCTGCACCACCCAGACCTGCCGCTCGGGGTGGAGCAGCTTGGCGGCGATGGCAAACGGCGCGCCCACGCCGAGGCAGCCCAGCGGACCCGGGTCGAGCCATCGGCCGGGGGCCTTCAGGGCCAGCACCTTCGCCGCCATCGCCACCCAGTTCCCGCCGTCGGCGATGAACATCGGGTCGCGGCTCCCCGCGTTCGCCACGGTCGAGAGCTCCTTCGCCAGCCGGTAGTGGTGGATGGGGACCGCGTCGCTCCGGGTCCACTCCTCGAGGGCGGCGAGCTTCTTCTGCTCGGCGGCCCGGAGCTCCTGGATGTACGTGGTCCGCGTGGTCTTCTTCGCGCCGTCGGCGAAGGCCGCGAGCGCCGAGCGGCTGTCGGCCACCAGCCCCACGTCCACCGGGCGGTTCCGGCCGATCTCGGTCGGGTCGACGTCCACCTGGACGATCTTCGAGGCGGCGCTGAAGGTGGGCTCGGCCCCGTAGTTGAGGCGGAAGTCGAAGGGCGTGCCGATCACGAACACCACGTCCGCTCTGGTGAGCGCCTCCTTCCGGGTGTGCTGGAAGAACATCGGGTGGTCGGGCGGGAGGCAGCCGCGGCCGGCGCCGTTGAGGTAGGTGGGGACCTGCGCGCGCTCCACGAAGGCCCGGAGCGCGTCGACGGCGTCGTCCCAGTACACGCTCGAGCCGGCGATCATCGCCGGGCGCTCGGCCGCGGCGAGCAAGGCCAGCGCCTCGTCCACCGCCACCGGATCCGGGGCCAGGCGGGCGCGCGTCCGGTACAGCCGGGGGATCTGCAGCGCGGCCTCGTCCACCCCGTTGCACAGCACGTCCCAGGCGAGCTCGAGGAACACCGGACCCGGCCGGCCGCTCAGCGCCACCCGGAACGCCTTGGCCATGTAGAGCGGGACGAGGTCGGGAGAGGGCACGCGGTCCGACCACTTGGAGATGCGGTGGAAGAGGTCCACCTGCTCCATTTCTTGCAGACTGCCCCGGCTCTGGTTGAAGAGCGGCGCGGCGCCTCCCAGGAGGATGAGGGGCGAGTTGGCGGCGTTGGCGTTGGCCACCCCGGTGAGCGCGTCGGTGACCCCGGGGCCGGCGGTCACCACCGCGACCCCGACCCCGCGGGTGATGCGGGCGTAGGCGTCGGCGGCGTGTGCGGCGGCCTGCTCGTGCCGGGTGTCGACGACCTCGATGCCCTCCTCCACCAGGCCCGCGTAGATCGGCGCGACGTGGAGGCCGGAGAGGGTGAAGACGTGGCGGACCCGCTCCTCCTTCAGCATCCGCGCCACCAGCTGCCCGCCGGTCACCATCGCCATGGCCTGTCGTCTCCTGCCTGGCGCCGGGGCGCAGGCCGTCGTAGGACTCGGGGCCGGTTTATCCCCCGTGGACGAACGTTTCCAGGACCTGCGGTCGCGGGCCGATGGGTACGCGACGGCGCTCGCCCGGGAGGCGTTCGCCCGCGGGCTGGTGACCACCGCCCTGGACGGGACCCGGAAGGCCATCACCCCGGGCGCGACGCCGGTGGTGCTCCCGGCGCGGGTCATCGAGGAGCGCCACGCGCTGGCCCGCACCCTGGCGCTCGCCGGGTTCCGGATGGCGCAGGCAACGGTGCAGGGGCCCTCGCGCGAGCTGCTCCTGGGGGCGCTCTCGCCGCTCGAGCGCCGGCTGGTGGAGCTGTCGTCCCCCGGCACGCGCCGGCTGGCCATCGCCCGGATCGACTTCCTGGTCTCGGGCCGGCCGGCGGCGCTCGAGCTCAACGCCACCATCCCGGCCATGCCCGGCTACTCGGACATGGCCGCTGGCGCGTTCCTCGACGTCGTGGGGCGCGCGGCGGGGCTGGACGGGACGGCGGTGCGCAGACTGGAGGCCGAGAACGGGAGCAACGTCGAGGCACTCCACCAGGCGCTGCTCGCCGCGGCCATCCAGGAGCGCAGGCGCCCTCCCGAGCGCATCGCCCTGCTCTGCCGCCGCGGCGACAGCCAGCTCTCGGAGGTGGACCATCTGGTCCGCCGGTTCGGCGAGCTGGGGACCGAGACGCACCGCGTGTACCCCGACGAGGCGAGCGGCGAGGAGCTGTTCACCGCGCACGGCAAGACGTTCGACCTCGTGTACCGCCACCTCTTCGTGCACCGGCTCAGCGAGATGCCGAGCGCGTTCCTCGAGGCGTTCTTCGCCGGGCAGGCCGCCCGGGGCTCCCTGCTCCTCAACCGGCCGGCGGCCCACATCGAGGTGAAGAGCAACTTCGCCCTGCTCTCGCGCGCGCTGGAGGAGCCGGCGCTGGCCCGCGGCGCCGGCCTCGGTCCGGAGGACCTGGAGGCGATCCGCCAGGCGGTGCCCTGGACCCGGGTGCTCGGCCCGGGGACGGTGCGCGGTCCTGGGGGAGAGACGCTCGGCGACCTGGTGGCGCACGTGGCCGCGCACCCCGAGACCTTCGTTCTCAAGCGCGCCTGGGACTACGGCGGGAAGGCCGTCTTCATCGGCCCCGCGTCGGACGAGCCCGGCTTCGCCACCCGATCCGAGGCGGCGTTCGGCGCTCGCCTGCCCTGGCCCGAGCTGGTTCGGCGGGCAGCGGCGGACACCCGCGGCGGCGGGTTCGTGGTGCAGGCGGCGGTGGACGTGCCCCGGGAGGCGCACGTCCTGGCCACGCCGACGGGGCCGGTGGAGGCGGAGGTGTTCGTCGACTACTCCGCCTTCGCCTCGGTGGGCGTGGACCCCGAGCCCGCCTGGGGAGGCGTCGTCCGGGCCTCGGCCTCTCGGATCGTGAACATCCAGGGAGGCGGCGGCGTCCTCCCACTGCTCCGCGAGACGGTCTGGTCCCGCCTCCGCGATGCGCTCCGGGCGGAATCCCGACGACCGGCCTAGTGTTGTGGACACTGGCCACCGACCTTCGCTGCGTTAAGAGAAACCGCATTGGGGCCGGTGGCCCTCAAAGGAGAAGGCAGATGGCCTGGGAATTCGATGCACGCAAGGCGGCGCGCGGCGGCGACCTGAGCGAGACCGGGGCGGGCGGCTTCGGCCGCGCCCGCGAGCTCACCGGGACGACCGCGGCGAGCTTCATGGCCGGCGTCTACCGCTGGATGACGCTGGGCCTGGCGGTCACCGCCGGCGTGGCGCTGTACACGGCGAGCAACCTCCAGCTCGCGATGACGGTGGCCCGGAACATCTGGCCGCTGGTCATCGTGCAGTTCCTGGTCGTGCTCGCGCTGTCGTTCATGGCGCAGCGGATCAGCGGGCCGGTGGCGGCGCTGATGTTCATCGTCTACGCCGGACTCACCGGCCTGACCCTGAGCGCGATCTTCTTCGTCTACTCGGTGGGGTCGATCGGAACGGCCTTCCTCATCACCGCCGGATCCTTCGCCGCCCTGAGCCTCTTCGGCACGGTGACCAAGCGGGACCTCAGCGGCTGGGGCACCTTCCTCTTCATGGGGCTCATCGGCGTCGTGATCGCCAGCTTCGTCCAGTTCTTCTGGCACAGCCCTGCCTTCAGCTTCGTTCTCTCCTGCGCGACGGTGGTCGTGTTCGCGGGCCTCACCGCCTACGACACCCAGAAGCTCCGGGTGCTCGGGGCGCAGTACGCCGGCGCGGGCCTGACCTCGATCACCATCGTCGGCGCGCTGAACCTTTACCTCGACTTCATCAACCTGTTCCTCGCGCTGCTACGGCTCTTTGGCAACCGTCGCGAGTAGCTGAATATTGACTCGCTGGGCGGCGTCTCCGAGAGTCCCGCGACTGCCCGCCCATGCGGGCGCGACGCCCGTTTCGCTTTCCCCAGGAGACCACACGTGAACGGACAGGACGACGAGACCATGCGCTTCAACCGCCGCCGGGCGCTCCAGATTCTCGGGGCGGGGCTGGGCGCGGCGAGCGGCGTGCTCGCGTTGGCCAGCACGGAGGCCCGTGCCGCGGCCGCCCTGAACTGCAAGTCGAAGATCCCGGTGGATCCGGTGGCGACGCAGATGCGGCGCAACCTCCAGTATGCGGAGAAGTCGACCCAGGCCGGGAAGAAGTGCGGCAACTGTGTCCAGTTCGAGGCCGGCAAGTACAAGGAATGCGGCGGTTGCAAGCTCTTCGCGGGCGCGGTCAACCCCGAGGGCAACTGTCTGAGCTGGGCGGCGAAGAAGGCCTGAGCCTACTGCGGCCTCGGCCGCCCCTGGGGGGCGCATCGAGGGCGCGCCGGCGTCGAACCCGGTCCAGAGGGTGAGCAGGCGGCGTCGGCTCCAACCGGGACCTGTCCGCCCGGAGTGGCCGGGCCCTCGCAGCCTGCCCCCCCGATTCCGCACCGCAACTCTCCTGCTCTGGGGCGGTGTTGAAGGCGAGGCCTCGACGGTCCGCGATGCTGGATCGAAATCAACGGCCGTCCTAGATCCGGCGATCCGCTCGAAGGTCGCGCGAGGAGGTCGCCGTGGCCGAACCGTCTGCCGCACCGCACCCGCCCGAGATTCGCTGGGCCCAGCTGGTGCTTGGCGTCCTCAGCATGGTGATGATCGCCAACCTCCAGTACGGGTGGACGCTCTTCGTCGGACCGATCGACCAGATGTTCCACTGGGGGAAGAAGGACATCCAGTGGGCCTTCACGCTCTTCGTGCTCGCCGAGACCTGGCCCGTCCCGTTCGAGGGCGCGATCGTCGACCGCTTTGGCCCTCGGATCGTCGTGCTGGTCGGTGGATTCCTGGTGGGCCTCGCCTGGGTGATGAACTCGATGGTCACCTCCCTCACCGGGCTCTACACCGCGGCGATCATCGGCGGCCTGGGAGCCGGTGCCGTCTACGGCACGGCGGTGGGCAACTCGCTGAAGTGGTTCACCGACCGGCGAGGGCTCGCGGCGGGCCTCACCGCCGCGGGCTTCGGAATGGGCGCCGCTGCCACGGTCATCCCGATCGCCAACATGATCCAGAACTCCGGTTTCCAGGCGGCGTTCTTCCGTTTCGGGATCTTGCAGGGCGTGGCGGTCATGCTCTGCGCGCTGTTCCTTCGCGCGCCCCGTCCCGGAGAGGTCCCGGCGATCACCCTCACTCCCAAGAACCGCCAGACCGCGCGGGACTACACCTGGCGGGAGGCGCTGAAGACCCCGATGTTCTGGATCATGTACGCGATGTTCGTGATGGTCGCGACCGGCGGGCTGATGGCCACCGCGCAGGTCGCCCCGATCGCCAAGGACTACAAGGTCGCCAACATCCCAGTGTCGCTGCTGGGTCTCACCCTCCCCGCGCTCACCTTCGCGCTCACGATCGATCGGATCCTCAACGGGCTCACCAGACCCTTCTTCGGCTGGGTGTCCGACCACCTCGGGCGCGAGAACACCATGTTCGGCGCCTTCGTCCTGGAAGGCGTGGGGATCTTGCTCCTGATGAAGTTCGGGACGAATCCCGTCCTCTTCGTGATCCTGACCGGGGTGGTGTTCTTCGGGTGGGGCGAGATCTACAGCCTCTTCCCCGCGACATGCGGCGACGTCTTCGGGCGCAAGTACAGCACCACGGTCTACGGGATCCTCTACACGGCCAAGGGCACAGCCGGGTTGATCGTGCCGTACACCAGCGTGGTCGCCGAGCGCTCCGGCTGGTCGGGTGTCTTCATGGTCGTCGCAGTGCTCAACTTCATCGCCGCTGCGATGGCCATCTTCGTCCTCCGTCCGGTCCGGCACCGCGCGATGAGCGAGGAGCTCATCCCGGACGCGCTGGGCATCAGCCGCGTCTAGGAACACCTCTCCATGCCCCATCCATCGATCGCCGCACTCCTCGAGGCAGGTCCCGCCGACGCCCCGGCCATCGGCGCGCCGGAGGGGGTGAAGTCACTCTCCTACCGGGACCTCCAGGCGCTGGCCCGCCGCACCGTCGAGACGCTCAACGGCCTCGGCATCGGACGCGGCGACCGGGTGGCCATCGTCTTGCCCAACGGGCCGGAGATGGCGAGCTCGTTCATCGCCGTCGCGGCGGGCGCGGCCACGGCGCCGCTGAACCCTGCGTACCGGGCCGAGGAGCTGGAGTTCTACCTCGGCGACCTCAAGGCGAAGGCGCTGGTGCTGGAGGCCGGCGTCGACTCGGCGGCGCGCGCCACGGCGAAGAAGATGTCCATCCCGGTGCTCGAGCTGACCGCGGACCGCTCCCGCGGCGCGGGCTGGTTCACCCTCGCCACCTCCGGCGCGGCGTCCGGCCGGCCGGCCCGCGAGGGGATGGGCGAGAAGGACGACACCGCGCTGTTCCTTCACACCTCGGGGACGACGTCGCGGCCCAAGCTGGTCCCGCTGCTCCAGCGGAACCTCCTGGCCAGCGCCGAGCACATCGGGCGGGCGCTCGCGCTGACGAGGGACGACGTCTGTCTGAACATCATGCCGCTGTTCCACATCCACGGGCTGCTCGCCGCGACGCTGTCCTCGCTGGCGGCGGGTGGCTCGGTGTCCTGCAGCCCCGGCTTCAACGCGCTCAAGTTCTTCGCCTGGCTCGATGAGGTGAAGCCCACCTGGTACACGGCGGTGCCGACCATGCACCAGACGATCCTCGCCCGCGCGGACCGGAACCGCGAGGTGATCGCCCGGAGCCGGCTGCGCCTCATCCGCTCGTCGTCGGCCTCGCTGCCCGCGGCGGTGATGGTGGAGATGGAGAAGGTCTTCGGCGTGCCGGTCATCGAGAGCTACGGGATGACCGAGGCCTCGCACCAGATGGCGTCCAATCCCCTCCCCCCGCGCCCGCGCAAGCCGGGCTCGGTCGGCGTCGCCTCCGGGCCCGAGGTGGCGATCCTCGACGAGAGCGGCAAGCAGCTCCCGCGCGGCGAGGTGGGCGAGGTCTGCATCCGCGGGCCCAACGTGACGCCGGGGTACGAGGCGAATCCGGACGCGAACGCGAAAGCGTTCACCAGCGGCTGGTTCCGCACCGGAGACCAGGGAACCATCGACGAGGAGGGCTACCTGCGCCTCACCGGGCGGCTGAAGGAGCTCATCAACCGCGGCGGCGAGAAGATCTCCCCGCTGGAGGTCGACGAGGTCCTGTCGGCGCACCCGGCCGTCGCGCAGGCCCTGACCTTCGCGCTGCCGCACGACAAGCTCGGTGAGGAGGTGGCCGCGGCGGTGGTGCTGCGGGAGGGAGCCTCGGCGACGGAGCGCGAGCTGCGCGACTTCTGCGCCCGCCGGCTGGCCGACTTCAAGGTTCCGCGGAAGGTGGTACTCCTGACCGAGATCCCCAAGGGCGCCACCGGCAAGCTCCAGCGCATCGGACTGGCCCAGAAGCTCGGCCTGGCGTCGTGAAGATCTGCGTCGTCGGCGCCGGAGCGATCGGCGGGCTGGTCGCGGCGAAGCTGGCCGCGCTCGGGCACGAGATCAGCGTGGTGGTCCGCGGTCCGCACCTGGCGGCGATCCGCGCGCGCGGGCTGACGCTCCAGGCGGAGGGCACCGAGCGCGTGTTCCAGGTGCGCGCCACGGACAAGATGGCCGAGCTGGGGCAGCAGGACCTGGTGGTCATCGGCCTCAAGGCGCACCAGGTCGCGGGCGTGGCAGCGGACATCCGCGGGCTGTGCGGACCGGCGACCACGGTGGTGACGGCGCAGAACGGGATCCCCTGGTGGTACTTCTTCAAGACCGGCGGGCCGTACGAGGGAACCGTGCTCGAGTCGGTGGACCCGGGCGGGGTCATCGCGAAGAACATCGACGTCGACCGGGTGCTGGGGTCGATCATCTACCCGGCGGCGGACATCGTCTCCCCGGGCGTCATCCGGCACGTCGAGGGCGATCGGCTCTCGCTCGGCGAGGTCGACAACTCCGACACCGAGCGGCTGCGGAGCACCGCGAAGCTGCTCCGCGACGCCGGCTTCAAGGTCCGCGTCTCGACGGATCTGCGCTCGGAGATCTGGGTGAAGCTGTGGGGCAACAGCACCTTCAACCCCATCAGCGCGCTCACCCACGCCACGCTGGTGGACATCTGCCAGTTCCCGCCGACCCGCACCCTCGCCGAGGGGATGATGCGCGAGGCGCAGCAGATCGGCGAGAAGCTGGGCGTCCGCTTCCCGGTCTCGCTCGAGAAGCGCATCGCCGGCGCCGAGGCCGTGGGGAAGCACAAGACCTCGATGCTCCAGGACGTGGAGACCGGCCGGCCGCTGGAGCTCGACGCGCTCGTCGGCTCCGTCCTCGAGCTGGGGCGGATCACCGGTGTCCCGGCCGTGCATCTCACGGCAATTCACGCCTGCGTGGCGCTCCTGGCGAAGACGCTGCGGGAGTCCGCAGGGCGGCTCAAGATCACCAGCGGCTGAGCGACCGACGGGACGGCTCGCCTCAGCGGTAGGCAGCATGAGCGCAGGCCGCGGTTAGTCGGCGACCCTGCCTTGGCACCCTGCCATCCCTGCACTGTTCCGGGGGTCGCTGGGCACGTCAAGGATGCGCGGCGGATGGCCGGCGCTCAACCCTCGCCCGCGTCGGCGCGCTTCACCTTCGGCGACTCGAAGTGCCCCTTGAGCCGGAGCCGCTCCACCGGCTTCCCGCCGATGACGTGCGACTGGAGGATCTCATCCACGTCCTCGACCTTGACCCGGCCGTACCAGACCCCGTCGGGGTAGATGACCACGGTCACGCCGAAGGCGCAGGCGTCCATGCACCCGGCCTGGTTGGCGCGGACCTCCCCCTTCAACCCGAGCTTCACCACCTGCTCCTTGAAGCGGGCGAGCACCGCCTCGCTGCCCTTCTCGCCGCACGACCCCTTGGGATCGCCGTCCGGCCGGCGGTTGGTACAGGTGAAGATGTGGAGTCGAAAGGGAGGCACGCCGCACGCTCTAACACCGTGCCGCTCGCGGCGTCAGCGGCCCGGCACGGCAGCTTTCTCCTGGGCGGCCGTCCGTCGTCTCGGGCACGCTGTGGGGCGATGGACGCACTGCCCGAGACACTCCGCTCCGCCTACGACCCCGAGCGCTTCCGCCGCGACGGCCACGCGCTCGTCGACCAGCTGGCCGACTACCTCCGCGCCGCGACCGCCGGCACCCTCCCAGTCCTCCCCTGGGTCGAGCCCGAGACCGCGCTCGGCCGGTGGCCCGACACGCTGCCCGAGCAGCCCGGCCCCTCGCTGGCCGAATTCATGACCCGGGTGCTCGCCGAGTCCAACCACCTCCACCATCCGAGGTACGTGGGGCACCAGGTCACCGCGCCGCTGCCCTCCTCGGCGCTGGTCCACCTCGTCTCGGCGCTCCTGAACAACGGCACCGCGGTCTACGAGATGGGCCCGGTGTCCTCGCCCCTCGAGCGACGGGCGCTCACCTGGATGGCGCAGAAGGCGGGCCTCCCGGCCGGCGCCGACGGGGTGCTGACCTCGGGCGGCTCGCTGGGGAACCTGACCGCTCTGCTCGCCGCGCGGCAGGCCGTCACCGGACGCGACGTCTGGGACGAGGGGCTCGCCGGCGGGCGTCCGCTGGCCATCCTCGCCCCGGACGAGACCCACTACTGCATCCGGCGCGCGGCGCAGATCCTCGGCCTCGGCAAGGGCGGCATCGTCCCCATCCCGGTGGACGACCGGTTCCGGCTACGCCCCGAGGCTCTGCCCGACGCCTTCGCCGCCGCCGAGCGGGCCGGTCGGCAGGTCTTCGCGGTGGTGGCCAGCGCGGGCTCCACCTCGACCGGGGCGTTCGACCCGCTCGAGCCGGTGGCCGAGTTCTGCCGGGCGCGCGGCCTCTGGTTCCACGTGGACGGAGCCCACGGCGCCTCGGCGGTGCTCTCCCCGAAGTACGCCAGCCTCGCCGCCGGGATCGGCCGGGCGGACTCGCTGGTCTGGGACGCGCACAAGATGATGCTGGTCCCGGCGCTCCTGACGGCGGTGCTCTTCCGCGACGCCCGGAGCTCGTACCAGGCCTTCTCCCAGCGGGCCGACTACCTGTTCCGCGAGCACGCCGAGGGGGAGTGGTGGACCTCCGGGCTCCGCACCGTCGAGTGCACCAAGCGGATGATGGGCGTCGAGCTGTGGGGCGCCCTGGCCATGCACGGGACCCGGATGTTCTCCGAGTACGTGACCCGGATGTTCGACCTGGGGCGCACCTTCGCGGCGATGATCGAGGACGCGGACGACTTCGAGCTGGCGGTGGAGCCGGACTGCAACATCGTCTGCTTCCGTCACGTCCCCGGGGACTTCGAGGAGCTCGATGCGCACCAGGACGCCGTGCGCGCGCGACTGCTGGCCGAGGGCAGCTTCTACCTGGTCCGGACGCGGCTGCGCGGCCGGGTCTACCTCCGGGTCACGCTCATCAATCCGCTGACCTCCGAGCACGATCTCGAGGAGCTCCTCGTGGCGATCCGCCGGGTCGCGCCGGCCTGAACGGGTCGAGCCCGGCGTCCTCCGAGGAGTCCGTGCCGCCGCCGGGCGCAGCGTCCCGATCCTGGGAATGCGGGAACGTGCTCGACCGCGCTAGACCTCCCGAACCCTGGGCCGCAATGCCGCCAGGGGGCGGGCGTGGCTCTTGCACAAATGCCCGACACGGAGGAGCGCGGCATGGGCCAGAAGGCAGCTCGGAGCGGAGACGCGAACAGGCCCGTGCCCGGCGCCGTCCTCTCCGGTCTGGGTCGCGACGTCGGATACGCGCTCCGGCAGCTGCAGCGCGCGCCCGGGTTCACCGCGGCGGCCGCGGCCACGCTGGCCCTGGGCATCGGCGCGACCAGCGCCATCTTCAGCCTGGTCTGGGCGGTGGTGCTCAAGCCGCTCCCGGGGGTGGACCCCGAGCGAACGGTGACCGTCGAGTCCATCTTCAACGGCCAGCCGGGAGGCGTCTCCGCCGGAAACTTCGCCGACTGGCGAGCGCGCGCGACGCAGCTCGACCGCCTCGCCGCGGTGGACGGCGCGAGCTTCAACCTGAGCGAGGCGGGGCCCCCCGAGCGCGTCTCGGCCTCCCGGGTCTCGTCCGGCTTCTTCGACGTCTTCCGGACCGCGCCGCGCCTGGGGCGAACGTTCGCCGCCGCCGAGGACGCGCCGGGGCAGGACCGGGTGGTGGTCCTCGGCGAGGGGCTCTGGCGACGGCGGTTCGGCGGAGATCCGGGCGTGCTCGGGCGCGGCATCCGCCTGGGCGGCGAGTCGTACACCGTCGTCGGGGTGATGCCGGCCGGGTTCGATCCGCTCCTGGATCACGCCCAGCTCTGGGTCCCGCTCGCCCTGACGCTGGAGCAGCGCGCCACCCACGACGAGCACTACCTCCAGGTGTTTGGAACCTTGCGCGCCGGCGCCACGCGGGCCCGGGCGCAGGCCGAGATGGAGTCGATCAGCCGGGAGCTGACGCGGGAGTATCCGCAGAACAACTTCGGGCGCACCGCGCGCGTGACGCCGGTGGGCGCCTTCCTCGTCGGCGACACCGCCCAGCAGCTCTGGGTCCTCCTCGGGGCCGTGCTGCTGGTCCTGGTGATCGCCTGCCTCAACGTGGGCAACCTCCTGCTGGCCAGGGGGACGGCACGGACCAGAGAGCTCGCGGTCCGAGCCGCCCTGGGCGCCGGAGGCCGTCGCATCGTTCGACAGCTGCTGACCGAGAGCGTGGTCCTGGGGCTCCTCGGCGGGGTCCTCGGGGTGATCCTCGCGGCGCTCCTCGTTCAGGCGCTCCGCGCCTCGGCGCCCCCGGACGTTCCCCGGCTGGGCGAGGCGGCGCTGGACGGAGTCGTGCTCGCCTTCGCCCTGGTCCTCACCCTCGGGAGCAGCCTGCTCTTCGGCGTGGTCCCGGCACTCCGCGCCGCGAGGACGGACCTCCACGGGGCGCTGCAACGCGCGGCGGCGGCCCAGTCCGGCGGAGGACGCGACCGGCTCCGGGGCGGGCTCATCGTGGTCGAGGTGGCGCTGGCCTCCACCCTCCTGGTGGGGGCGGGCCTCCTGGTGCGGACGGCGCTCTACCTCGGAACGGTGGAGCCCGGATTCCGCGCGCACGGGCTCCTCAGCGCGCGGCTCTCGCTCCCGCGCGGGCTCCATGACGGGCCGGAGGCCGTGGGCGCCGCCTTCTCGCGGGTCGTCGACTCGCTCCACGCGATGCCCGGGGTGGAAGCCGCCGCGGTGGTGACGCAGATCCCGCTCGGGTCCGGCCAGTCGAGCAACGGGCTCATCCCGGAGGGCAAGTCGTTCGACCCCGGGAACCGCATCGACTCCCTGCTGAGAGTGACGACCCCCGGCTATCTCCAGGCGATGGGGCTCCGCCTGCTCCAGGGGCGCTTCATCACCTCGACCGACGTGGCCGGCTCCGAGCGGGTGATGGTCATCTCCCGCGCCCTGGCCCGGGCCGCCTTCCCGGGCCAGGACCCCATCGGCAAGCGCATCGACTGCTGCGAGGGGGGGCCGACGCACATCGTCTGGAAGACCGTGGTGGGCGTCGTGGAGGACGTGCGCTCCGAAGGCCCCGCGGGCCAGGTCTACCCGGAGTTCTACCTGCCCCTCACGCAGGCCCCGCCCGAGTCGTGGCGCTGGAACCAGCAGTCGATGAGCCTGGTGGCGCGGAGCCGGGAGGGCGACGCCAGCCGGCTCGTCCCGGTGATGCGCGCCGCCGTCGCCCAGTTGGACCCGTCGCTACCGCTCTACGACGTGGCCACGATGGAGACGCGGCTCCACGACTCGACCGCGGTGTACCGGTTGCTGCTCCGGCTGCTCGGCGCGCTGGGCGTCAGCGGGCTGCTGCTCGCCGCGATCGGAGTCTACGGAGTGGTGGCCTACGCCGTGGCGCAGCGCCGGCGGGAGATCGGCATCCGGATGGCGCTCGGAGCCACCGCGCGCGAGGTGCTGGGGCTGACCGCCCGGACGGGCCTCGGTCCGGTCGCGGTGGGGCTCGGGCTCGGGCTCCTGCTCTCGGTGGGGCTCGGGCGTGCGCTCGCGGGCGTCGTCCGCGGGGTCGGGACCACCGACCTGCTCACGCTCGGGTGCGTCGCCGTCCTGCTCCTCGCCGCCTCGGTCACGGCCGTGGTCGTGCCGTCCCGGCGCGCCGCGCGCGTGCAGCCGCTCGAGGCGCTCGCCTCGGACTGACGCTCCGGGACCGGCCGCTCGAGAGCCCGTGTGACCGGCGCCGGCGGCGTGTCAGACCCCCGCGCGATGTTCGATCCCCTGCTTCCGGATCCCCGGAGGCCGGTGAAGCTCGACGAGGTCACGCCATGGCCGTGCAGCGCAGGGGAGACACGGTGCACCTCAATCTATTGAGCGTCGGCGTAACGAGCCCCCCTACAGGTTGAGCTTTCTGGCGGTCAGGCGCTTGACAGCCTGCCCGCTCCGCGGTTTCATCCATTTCACGCACGGCGGCGCCTCGAAGCGCTGAAAAAGAGAACGAGAAGTCGGTCTCGCCGCCGGTCCTGTTCCCCCACATTCCGCACTGCCTCCGGGCGTCCCGTCGCGGGCGATCGGCCGGATCCGTGCGCCCAGAACCGTTAGATTTCAGGAGAGTCCATGGAGCGTGAGCTGAAGTCCCCGGCGTCGAAGGAGCGGAAGCAGGCGAAGGAGCGGAAGGCGGCGGCGCGCGGCGGCGGCCTGAGCATCCCCCGCTACTTCACCACCCCGGGGGTGGACCCGGCCGACGAGATGGCCTGGGAGTACCGGACCGCCGGCATCACCGGCGAGGACGGCAAGGTCGTCTTCGAGCAGAAGAACATCGAGGTCCCCAAGTCCTGGTCGATGCTGGCCACCAACGTGGTCGCCTCGAAGTACTTCCGGGGCACCCCGGGCACGCCCGAGCGCGAGACCAGCGTCAGGAAGCTGGTGGCCCGGGTGGCGGACACCATCACCGGCTGGGGCCAGGAGGGCGGTTACTTCGCCACCGAGACCGACCGGCTGACCTTCCACGCCGAGCTGACCCATCTGCTGCTGCGGCAGAAGGCGGCGTTCAACTCGCCGGTCTGGTTCAACGTGGGCGTCGAGACCCACCCGCAGTGCTCGGCGTGCTTCATCAACTCGGTGGACGACTCGATGGAGAGCATCCTCGGGCTGGCCAAGACCGAGGGCATGCTCTTCAAGTATGGCAGCGGCACCGGGAGCAACCTCTCCCCCATCCGCTCGAGCAAGGAGCTGCTCGCGGGCGGCGGCACCGCGTCCGGCCCCGTCTCCTTCATGAAGGGCTTCGACGCCTTCGCCGGGGTCATCAAGAGCGGCGGGAAGACCCGGCGCGCGGCGAAGATGGTCATCCTCAACGCCGACCACCCGGACATCCTCGAGTTCATCCGCTGCAAGGCCGAGGAGGAGAAGAAGGCCTGGGCGCTCATCGACGCCGGCTACGACGGCAGCTTCAACGGCGAGGCCTACGCCTCCATCTTCTTCCAGAACTCGAACAACTCGGTCCGGGCGACGGACGCCTTCATGAAGGCGGTGGTCGACGACCAGGTGTGGCAGACCCACGCCGTCCGTGACGGCCACCCCATGGAGACCTACCGGGCGCGGGACCTCTTCCGGGAGATCTCCGAGGCGGCGTGGCTGTGCGGCGACCCGGGGCTGCAGTTCGACACCACCGTCAACGAGTGGCACACCTGCCCGAACACGGCGCGGATCAACGCCAGCAACCCCTGCTCCGAGTACATGTTCCTCGACGACTCGGCCTGCAACCTGGCGTCGCTGAACCTCATGCTTTTCCGGAGCCCGCTCGACGGCAGCTTCGACGTCGAGGCGTTCCGGCACGCGGTGGACGTGGTGCTGATGGCCCAGGAGATCATCGTCGGGTTCAGCAAGTACCCGACCCAGAAGATCGAGGCCAACAGCCACGCCTACCGGCCGCTGGGGCTCGGGTACGCCAACCTCGGCGCGCTGCTCATGGCCTCGGGGCTCCCGTACGACTCGGACCAGGGCCGGAACTACGCCGCGGCCGTCACCTCGCTGATGTGCGGCGAGGCATACCGGATGTCCGCCAGCATGGCGGAGAAGATGGGCGCGTTCAGCGGCTACGCCAAGAACGCCGAGCCCATGCTCCACGTCATCGGCAAGCACCGCAGGGCGGGACATCAGATTTCTCCGGAGGGCGTGAGCAAGGAGCTCTTCGCCGCACAGCGGTCGGCGTGGGACGAGGCATTCGCCCTGGGAGGCGAGTTCGGCTACCGGAACAGCCAGGTCACGGTGCTCGCCCCCACCGGCACCATCGGCTTCATGATGGACTGCGACACCACCGGCATCGAGCCGGACATCGCGCTCATCAAGTACAAGAAGCTGGTCGGCGGGGGGATGCTGAAGATCGTCAACAACACCGTCCCCCTCGCGCTGCAGCGGCTCGGCTACAGCACCACCGAGGCCCAGGGCATCATCCAGTACCTGGACCAGAAGGAGACCATCGAGGGCGCTCCCCTGCTCCGCCCCGAGCACCTCCCGGTGTTCGACTGCGCCTTCAAGCCCGCCAAGGGCGAGCGGAGCATCCACTGGCTCGGCCACCTCCGGATGATGGGCGCCACCCAGCCCTTCCTCTCCGGCGCCATCAGCAAGACGGTGAACCTGCCCCACAGCGCCACGGTGCAGGACATCGAGCAGGCCTACCTCGAGGCCTGGAAGCTGGGGCTCAAGGCGGTGGCGGTGTACCGGGACGGCTGCAAGCGCAGCCAGCCGCTCAACACCTCCAGGCACAAGGGGAAGGAGGAGGCGAAGGTCGAGGCGGCGGTGCCCATGCCGGCCGAGGCCGCCCGCGCAGTGCGGCGCCGGCTCCCCGACGAGCGCCGGAGCATCACCCACAAGTTCAGCATCGGCGGCCACGAGGGCTACCTGACGGTGGGCATGTACGACGACGGCACGCCGGGCGAGCTGTTCGTGGTGATGGCCAAGGAGGGCTCGGTGGTCTCGGGCCTGATGGACAGCTTCGCCACCGCCATCTCGCTCTCCCTCCAGTACGGGGTGCCGCTCCGGGTGCTGGCGGACAAGTTCAGCCACACCCGGTTCGAGCCGTCGGGCTTCACCGGGAACCCGGACATCCCGATCGCCAAGTCGATCACCGACTACATCTTCCGCTGGCTCTCGTTGAAGTTCGACAAGTCCGCGCTGGAGGAAGGCGAGGCGGAGGCCGAGGGTTCGGCCGAGTCGGCAGTCCCGGAGGTCCGGGCGCTTCCCACGCCGGCGCCGGAGCACGTCCGGGATCAGGCCGGGGACCCGCCGCACCAGATGTTCCTCAACCAGCAGGACGCGCCGCCCTGCCATACGTGTGGGGCGATCATGTACCGGAGTGGCGCCTGCTACAAATGCAACAACTGCGGCGCCACCAGCGGCTGCAGCTGAACCGAGAGCGCTGCCGGCACGCCCCGGCATGGAGTAGGAGGCCGGTCCGATGACTCTCCGGACCGGCCTCTTCTCGTTGCTGCTCCTCGGCTCCGCCGGAGCGGCCCCCACGGCTCCACGGCCCTCGGGCGCGCTGGCCACGCTGCTGGCCGAGGACTGGGAGTACCACCTCTCGCGGAGCCCGACGTACGCGTCGATCCTCGGCGATCGCCGCTGGAACGACCGGTGGGACGACCTGTCGGCGGAGGCCCTCGAGGGGGACCACCGGCACGACGTCGCCTTCTTGGAGAAGCTCGCGAAGCTGACCAAGGGCAAGCTCTCCGACGCCGATCGGCTCAACGCCGAGCTCATTGGCCGGGACCACCGGGAGCTCGTCGAGGCATATGCGCTCGGGCTGCGGTTCCTCCCGCTGAACCACCTCCGCGGGCTGCCCGAGGGCACGGGCGAGTTCCCCGGGGTGCAGAACGCGGGGCAGCTCGGGAAGCAGCTCCGCTTCACCACGCTCGAGGACTACCGCGACTGGGTGGCCCGGCTGGACGGCTTCGGCGCGTACGTCGACCAGACCATTGCCCTTCTGCACGAGGGCGTCCGGCGGAAGATGGTGCACCCGCGGGTGGTGCTGGAGCGCATCCCTCTGCAGCTCGACGCCCTCATCGCCGCCGCGCCGGCGGCGACGCCCTTCTACGCGCCGTTCACCCGGATGCCGGAGTCGCTCCCCGAGGCCGAGCGCAAGACGCTCGCCCAGACCGCCGAGCGGATCATCCGCGAGCGGGTCCAGCCGGCCTACCGACGGCTCCGCGACTTCGTCGTCGCGACCTACCTGCCGGCGGCGCCGGTCGAGGTCGGGGTCGGGCGCTGGCCGGACGGAGAGCGCCTCTACGCCTGGTGGGCGCGGCACTACACCACGACGGACATCACGCCGGAGCAGGCGCACCAGCTGGGCATCTCCGAGGTGGCGCGCATCCGGGCCGAGATGGAGGCGGTGAAGGCGCGGGCGGGGTTCAAGGGGACGCTGGCCGAGTACTTCCAGCGCCTCCGGACCGACCCGCGCTACTTCTTCAAGACGGCCGACGAGCTGCTGCTCCACTCGCGCGACCTCGCCAAGCGCATCGACCCGCGGCTGGTCCGGCTGTTCGGGACGCTGCCCCGCGCCCCGTACGGCGTCGAGCCCACCCCGGCGGCGATGGCCCCGGACGCGACCGCCGGCTTCTACTACCCGGGCGCGGAGGACGGCTCGCGAGCCGGCACCTACTGGGTGAACACCTACCGGCCCGAGACGCGCCCCCGGTGGGAGATGGTGCCGCTCACCCTGCACGAGGCGGTCCCCGGGCACCACCTCCAGGTCTCGCTCGCGGCCGAACAACAAGACTTGCCCGCCTTCCGCCGCCACCGCTACGACGTCGCGTTCGGCGAGGGATGGGGGCTCTACTCCGAGGGGCTGGCCGACGAGCTGGGGCTGGTGGACGACCCGGCGGACAAGGCCGGGCAGCTGACCTACGAGATGTGGCGCGCGGTCCGGCTGGTGGTCGACACCGGGATGCACGTGAAGGGCTGGAGCCGCGCCCGGGCCATCCAGTACTTCCTGGAGAACACTCCGCGGCAAGATCTCGACGTCACCAACGAGGTGGACCGGTACATCGCCTACCCGGGGCAGGCGCTGGCCTACAAGGTGGGCCAGCTCAAGCTGCGCGAGCTCCGGGCGCGGGCGGAGAAAGCGCTCGGCCCGCGGTTCGACGTCCGCGCCTTCCACGACGCGGTGCTGCTCCAGGGCTCGCTGCCGCTTGACGTGCTCGAGCGGCGCATCGACGCCTGGATCTCCTCGCAGAAGCCGCACTGAACGGGCGCCCGTCCCGTTCCCGGCCACTGCCGCCGGCCACCCCTCCCCCGCCCGCGGCGGCCTTCGGGCGTGTCTCGCTGTGGTAGGACCCGCGCTGCCGGCGCCTCTCGCCGGCGAGATGCGTCGAGCATGCAAGCCCCTCCTGGCAGCGCGGCGCGCGTGCTGCCTGCTTCTCCTGGCGGGGTGCGCCGCGGTGGAGCCGCGCTCCGTCTCCCCCGACCTCGGTGAGCCGCTCTTCGAGCCCGGCTGGTTCCTCCGCGGCCCCTTCGCTCTCGAGCCCGCGCTCTGCTCCCTGGCGACCGTGGGCCTCGACGTGACGGTGCTCCCGGCCGAGCTGTCTCCGCCCCGACACCCCCGTGGGCTCGAGGAGGCCTGCCGGGCGGCGGCCGAGCCGATCGCGCCCTCGTCGACGGGGAGCCGCGGGGAGTGGGTCCGGCTGGAGGCAGCGGCAGCCTGGGCCGCGGATCCGCTCCGGATGGAGGCGCGGCAGACCGAGGTGCTCGCGGTGATCCACCGGGCGCCCGAGGCCAGGGGCATCGCCATCCTCTTCGCCGGTCTGGCGATGCCGGCGGACAGCGAGGTGATGCGGCGCTTCGCCGACGCCTTCGCCCGACGAGGCTGGCTCGCCGCGGTGGTCCTCCGGGACGATTCGATCTCCGGGTTCGACCCCCGGTGGGAGGCGCACCGCGGGCTGGCGCTGGCGCGAGAGCTCGGGCGGGTATGCACGCCGGGCCGGGAGCCGCCGCTCGCCTTCCTCGGGCTCTCGATGGGCGGCCTCGAGGCGCTGCTCGCCGCACGCGACGCCCCGGCGAGCACCGAGCGCGCCGAGGCCCGGGCCGTGGTCCTGGACCCGGTGCTGGACTCCGCCCTGGTGGCCGCCCACCTCGACGGCGCGTTCCACGACGTCTCCACCGACGCGATGCAGACCTACTTCCAGCGCATCATGGCCGGCCGTTACCGGGTGGCTCCCGTTCGCTTCGCCGAGGCAATCATCCGCGCTCCCCCGACGGGACAGATGACCACTCCGGGGAAGGACGAGCCCTCGACCTGGCTCTGCCAGGGGCCCGTGGACCGCTACGCCGTCTTCCTCTCCCGGACCGACCCCGTGCTGGGAGATGCCCAGCGCGCCGGACTCGAGGCCCAGGGCTTCCGCTTCCGGCGGACGGAGGCGGCCGGCCACATCCCGCTCGCCTGCGACCTCTCGCTGTTCGAGACCATGGTGGACGCCGCCACCGGGGCGCTCCCCCCGGGCACCCCGCGCTGCGGCGGCGCGAGCCGGCCGCCGGGCTGACGGCCGCGGCAGTCGGCGCACGGGTGGTTCAGCGGGGCAGAGGATGCCCGAGGGAGCGGAACAGCTCGTCGAGCTCCACCCGGTGGCTCGCGTCGTGCTCGGCCATCAGCTCGGCCAGCCGCTGGACGGTGATGGTCCCGTGCTCGGCGAGCGTCGCGGTCCGGGCGAGCGCGGCGTCGTCGAGCCCCGAGAGGACGGCGAGGTTCCGGGCCCGGGCCTCGGCGAAGGCCTGCATCGCCGCCGCGAGGTCCTGGGCCGGGTAGGCCCGCCGCGCGGCCACGGCGCCTCCGTCGAAGTCGTCGAGCGACGGCCGGTCCTCGCGCAGCATCCGCCGGATCCGGAGCGTGTAGCCCTCCTCCTCCAGGTCGCGCAGGTGGCAGCCGTGCTCCACCAGCGAGAACACGCCGGGCGACGGCTGGCGCGTCCACTCGGCCCGCGGAAGGCGCTCCGCGCACACCCGGAGGAAGCGGGGCATCGTTCCGAGCCGGTCGATCAGCGCACCCGGGAGCATCAATCCTCCAGCGCCCGGTCCGCGGCGGCCAGGGCGTGCAGCGTCGTGGTGTCGAACACCGGGACCGGGACGTCGGGCCCGGAGAGCGCCATGGGGAGCTCGGTGCAGCCGAGGATGACGCCGCCCACGCCTCGGTCGACCAGCCGGAGGGCCATCTCCCGGACTGCGCGGCGGGAGGCCTCGGTGACCGTCCCGTGCACCAGCTCGTCGAAGATGATCCGGTGCAGCAGCTCCCGCTCCGCCGGGCCGGGGACCAGCGTCTCGACGCCGCGCGCCGCGAGCCGGTCCACGTAGAACCCGTCCTCCATCGTGAAGCGAGTCGCGAGGAGGCCCACCCGGCGGACACCGGCCCGGGAGATGGCCGCCGCCGTGACGTCGACGAGGTGCAGGAAGGGGACGCCGACCGCGCGCTCGATCCTCGCGGCCACCCGGTGGAGCGTGTTGGTGCAGAGGACGATGAGCTCCGCCCCGCCGGCCTCGAGCCGCCCGGCTGCCCCGGCCAGGAGATCACCCGCCTCGTCCCATCGCCCGCTCCGCATCAGCGCCTCGACGTCCGCGAAGTCGACGCTGAAGAGGAGGAGCCGGGCGGAGTGGAAGCCGCCCAGGCGCTCGGCGATCCGCCGGTTGATGAGCTGGTAGTACGGCACCGTCGACTGCCAGCTCATCCCGCCGAGGAGGCCGAGCGTCTTCACCCGGCCTCCTCGGACCGCTTGAAGTGAGAGCTGCGGACGACCTCGGCCACGTCCATCTCGTAGAACTCGTACCACCGTTCCCGGCCGCGCCGCTGCGCCTCGAGGTGCCGGGGGTGCGTCTTCCAGCTCCGGAGCGACTCCTGGTCCCGGAACCAGACCAGCGTCAGCCGCTCGCCATCCGTCGCCCGGTAGGACTTGTGGGCCACGTACCCGGACTGCTCGTGGACCAGGCGCTCCAGCTCCGCGTCCAGGTCCTGGTAGTCCTGGCCGGCCGCGGGCGTGAGCCGGGAGCGGAAGATGATGATCACCATGCGGGGGATGGTAGCGAGACGCCCTCACCGGTCACAGGTACAGACCGGGCCCGCTCGGGCTGGATCGACCGCCATGGACCGCCCGGCCTGCGGGCGCCCGCCGACGCTCAGGCCTCGACCGTCTCCGCGACTCCTCCGAGCACCACGTGCTCCAGCAGGGCCTTCTGGACGTGCAGCCGGTTCTCCGCCTCCTCGAAGACGCGAGACTGCGGCCCCTCGAGCACCTCGGCGCTGATCTCCTCGCCCCGGTGCGCCGGAAGGCAGTGGAGCACCACCGCGCCGGGCCGGGCCCGGGCGAGCAGCGCGGCGTCCACGGTGAAGCCCTGGAAGGCCTTCAGCCGCGCGGCCGCCTCGGCCTCCTGCCCCATGCTGGTCCACACGTCGGTCACCACCACGTCGGCCCCGGCCACCGCCTCGCGCGGCTCCCCGGTGAGCACCAGATGCCGGCCGGCGGCCTCGACCTCCGCGGGCGGGGGGCGGAACGCCGGGGGGGACCCGAGCTGCAGCGTGAAGTCGAACAGTGGCGCGGCCTCCACGAACGACCGGGCCATGTTGCCCGAGCCGTCCCCCACGAAGGCGATGCGCCGCCCCGCGATCGCGCCGATCGCCTCCTCCACGGTGAAGAGGTCGGTGAGCACCTGCACCGGGTGTCCGCCGTCGGTCAGCCCGTTGATGACCGGGACCGAGCTCCAGCGCACGAACTCCTCGAGACGCGCGTCGGCCGTCGTCCGCATCACCACCACGTCGGAGTAGGAGGAGACGACCCGCGCGGTGTCGGAGAGCGGCTCGCCGCGGGCGAGCTGGCTGGTGCTCGCGCTCAGCTCGATGGCGTGGCCTCCGAGCTGGAAGGCGGCGGCGGCGAACGAGAGCCGGGTCCGGGTGCTGGCCTTCTCCATCAGGAGGACGACGGTCTTGCCCGCGAGCGAGTCCTCGAGGTGCCCCTCGCGCCGCCGGCGCTTGAGCTGCGCGGCGCGCGCGAACAGGCGGCGGATCTCCCCGCGGTCGAGGTCCGTCATCCGGAGGAAATGCCTCATCGGGCCACCCCGGAGAGCGTGGTGAACAGCTGGGCGAGTCGCGGGACGGCCGCCGCCGCCGTCCCGGCCTCCGCCGCGGTCTGACGGAGCGCGGCGATCTGCCGCTCGACCTCGACCGGCCCGGTGGAGCCCGCACTGCGCTTGCCGGCGACCGACGCGCGGACGTCGCCGACCGAGGCCAGGGCCGTGGCCAGCTCCGGGTCCAGCTCGCGGGCGAGGTCCTGGGCCTGCATCAGCCCCAGGCCGGCGCCCTGCGCCCGGCGGACCAGGGTGCCGACCCTCCGGTACGCCGAGCGGAACGGGACGCCTGCCCGGACCAGCGCCTCGGCCACGTCGGTCGCCTGGGTGAAGTCCCGGTCCAGCGCCGCCCGGCAGCGGTCGGGGTCGAAGCGGATGCGCGGGATGGCCACCCGCAGCGCGCCGAGCACCGCGAGCACGTTGGCCGCGGTGCCGAGCAGCGGCGCCCGGTCCTCCTGGAGGTCGCGGTTGTAGCCGCCGGGGAGCCCCTTGAGGGTGGTGAAGAGCTGCACCAGCGCGCCCACGCCCTGCCCGCTGCGGCCGCGCACCAGCTCGAAGACGTCCGGGTTCTTCTTCTGCGGCATCAGGCTCGACCCGCAGGCGATGGCGTCGTCGAGAACGAGGAAGCCGAACTCGCTCGAGGCGAAGTCCACCACGTCGGTGGCCAGCCGCGAGGCGTGCAGAAGGAACCGGCTCGCGGCGTAGACGAAGTCCAGGACGAAGTCCCGGTCCCCCACCGTGTCCAGGCCGTTGAGGGTGAGTCGCGAGAAGCCGAGCAATTCTTGCGGAATGCGCCGGTCGGTCGGCAGCGACGTGCCGGCGATGGCCCCGACGCCCAGCGGCGAGGCGTCCACCTGGCCGAGGGCGAAGCGCATCGCCTCGACGTCACGGGCGAACATCGCGCCGTACGCCGCCCACCAGTAGCCGGCGCTCACCGGCTGCGCCCGCTGCCGATGGGTGTACGCCGGGAGCAGCACCTGGCCGTCGGTCTCGGCGCGAGCGGCGACCAGGGCGAGCAGCTCGGAGAGCCCGCCGAGCACGTCGGCGCAGCGCTCGCGGACGAACAGCCGGAGGTCGAGCGCCACCTGGTCGTTCCGGGAGCGGCCGGTGTGGAGGAAGCCGGCGACGTCACCCAGGCGGCGCGTCAGCTCGGCCTCCACCGCCATGTGCACGTCCTCCTCACCCGCGGGGATGAAGGCGCCCGACTCGGCGTCGCGCCACAGACCGACCAGGCCGTCGTGGATCACCCGCGCCGCCTCGGCGGGGACGATGCCCTGGCGGGAGAGCATCGCCAGATGCGCCATCGAGCCCACCAGGTCCTCGCGCAGGAGCGCCCGGTCCTGCTCCAGCGAGCTGGAGAAGGCGAGCACCTCGGGGAGGAGTCCCGGGCCGCCGGCCGCGTCGGTCTTGGCGATCAAGCCCCTCCCCCGTGCAGGCGGCTGTATTCCTGGAGCTGGAGGCCGAGGAGGTTGATGAATCCCTCGGCGGCGCGGTGGTCGAACTTGTCCTCCCGGCCATAGGTGGAGAGGAGCTTGTTGTAGACGCCGAACTCGGAGGTCCGGCCCACCACCCGGAGCGACGCCTTGTGCAGCTTGAGCGTCACCTCGCCCGTCACGTAGCGGTCGTTCTCGTCGTTGAAGGCCTGGATGGCCCGGCGGAGCGGCGAGAACCAGAACCCGTCGTAGGTGAGCTGGGCGAAGGTGGTGTCGAGCTGCGCCTTGGTCCTCGCCGACAGGCCGAGGGTGGTGAATCGCTCGAGGTCCTGGTGCGCGGCGATCAGCGTCACCGCGGCCGGGCACTCGTAGGTCTCGCGGCTCTTGATGCCGACCACCCGGTTCTCCATCAGGTCGATGCGGCCGACGCCGTGGAGACCCGCGAAGTCGCCCACCCTGGCGATCAGTCTGGCGGGCGACAGACGCTCGCCGTTCACCGACACCGGATAGCCCGCCTCGAAGCCGATGCGGATGAGCCCCGGCTCGGCGGGCGCGTCCTTCCACGATTTCGTCCAGGCGAACGCCTCCTCCGGGGGCTCGGTGTTGGGGTCCTCGAGGACGCCGCCCTCGATGCTCCGGCCCCAGAGGTTCTCGTCGATGCTGAACGGGCTCTTGCGGGTGGTGGGCACCGCGATGCCGTGTTTCTGGGCGTAGTCCATTGCTTCGTCGCGGCTGATGTTCCGCTCGCGCTGGGGGGCGATGATCTTCAGCGCCGGGTCGAGGCCCTTCACCGCCAGATCGAACCGCACCTGGTCGTTGCCCTTGCCGGTCGCGCCGTGGGCCACCGCGGTCGCCCCGTGCTTGTGGGCGATCTCCACCAGGTGCTTGGCGATGAGCGGACGGCTGAGGGCGGCGGACAGGGGATACACGCCCTCGTACAGCGCGTTGGCCTGGAGCGCGGGGAAGCAGAAGTCCTTCGCGAACTCCTCCTTGGCGTCCACCATCTCCATGGCGATGGCGCCAGCGGCCTTGGCCCGCTCGGTCAGCGCCTTGGCGTCTCGTGCCTCGCCCACGTCGGCGTGGCAGCACACCACGTCGTAGCCGTAGTCCACCGAGAGCACCCGGACCAGGACGGACGTGTCCAGCCCTCCCGAGTACGCGAGCACGATCTTCTCTCTCTTCATGACCTTCTTCCCTTCCGGAGGAGTCCCTGGAGGACCCTGGTGAGCCTCGACGCCGAGGCAGCCTGCATCGGGGCGACGAACACCGTGTCGTCGCCGGCAATCGTTCCCAGCACCTCGGGCAGCCGCGCCTGGTCCAGCGCCAGCGCCACCGCCGGAGCGGCGCCGGGCGTGGTGTGCACCACCACCAGGGCGCCGTTGTCCCGGACTCCGCGCACCAGCGGGTCCAGCGCCTCGAGCAGCCCGGGCTGGGCCACCGTCGGGCCCTCGACCGGGAGCTCGTAGACGGTG
Organism: uncultured delta proteobacterium; assembly: GCA_963776345.1. Lineage (GTDB taxonomy): Bacteria > Myxococcota > Myxococcia > Myxococcales > Myxococcaceae > RPRB01. Next base: position 692,272 of record CAVZMH010000016.1, read on the forward strand.
CCACCCTCGGCGCCGGGAGCGCGGCGGGCGCCGAGGCGGGCGAGGTCGCGAGAGAGCGTCCCCTGGGTCACGTCGAAGCCCCGATCGGAGAGCAGCGCGCGGAGGTCCTCCTGCGTCGCCACCTTGCGGCCGCGGATGAGCCGCCGGATCGCCTCCCGGCGCGCGTCGGTGGTCTGTTCCTCGCGGGCCCTCATCCGGCGGTCACCAGGGTGCCGACGCCGTGGTCGGTGAAGAGCTCGGCGATGGTGGCGTGGGCCACCCGGCCGTCGAGGACGTGGACCCGCTCCACCCCGCCGGCGAGCGCCCGGAGGATGGCGTGGACCAGCGGCTTGCTCTGCTGAGGGACGGCGCCGTCGGCGAGCTGGTGCTCGAGGTCGGTGACGGTCAGCTGGTTTCGGACCTCGCCGCCCGAGACGAGTCCCTTCGCGTCCTGGAGGAGGATGAGCTTCGGCGCCCCGAGCGCGATGGCCACCTCGGCCGCGGCGCCCTCGGGCGACAGGTGGAGCGTCTCGCCCCCCGGCCCGATGCCCACCGGGGCGATGACCGGGAGGTAGTCCTTCTCCATCAGCATCTCGAGGAACCCGCGGTTCACCTCGCGGACCTCGCCCGTGCGCTCGCCCGGAGCGACGGCGTCGGAGGCTGCCGGGACCGCCCGGAGGAGCGGACCGTCCTTGCCGGAGATGCCCACCGCACGGCCGCCGCCGGCGTTGAGCAGCGCCACCAGGTCCCCCGTGATGCGTCCGGTGAGGACCATCTCCAGCACGTCCGGATCGACCGGCGGCATCCCCTCCTCCGGAGGCACGGCGCCGTGCACCACCACCGGCCGGAGGCCCACCGAGCGCAGGAGCACCACGTCCTCACAGAAGCTCGCCCGGAGCGAGCTCTTCCGGAGCCCCTCGCCCGCGTAGCCCAGCACGCAGGTCGTCCCGGAGAAGCGCGAGATGTACTTGAGCGCCTCGACCAGCAGGGTCTGCTTGAAGCCCGGGCTGTAGCGGGTGAGCCGGTCTTCGCGCCGCACCGAGCCGTCCGCCTGGGGGACGATGAGCGAGGTGTAGTCCGCGTTGATCTTCACGTAGTCGTAGCTGAAGTCGCAGCCCCAGGCCGTGGCCGAATCCTTGCCGGCGGCGAGCGCCACCTCCACGACCACCTCGGGCTCGCGCATGCGGGCCCGCAGCGTCTCCGGGTCGTGCGGCTGGGGCGCACCGTCGCCGAACACGCGCACACCCTGGATGCGGACCTCGGCCTTCTCCGGGTCGACCGGGTAGTCCTGGCTCCCGGCGCGGGCGCCGACCGTGGCCAGGATGCGCCCCCAGTTCGGGTCCGCGCCGAACAGCGCGGTCTTCACCAGCGGGGAGACGGCGATGGCCTTGCTGAGGTCGCGGGCAATGGCCGCGCTCGGCGCCTGGGAGATTTCCACCGTGAGCAGCTTGGTCGCCCCCTCGCCGTCGGCGGCGATGTCACGGGCGAGCTCGGCGCACACGTCGGTCAGCGCCGCGCAGAAGCTCTCGTAGTCGGGGCCAGCCTCGGCGACGGGCGCGTTCGCCGCGAGGCCGTTGGCCAGGGCGAAGACACAGTCGTTGGTGCTCATGTCGCCGTCGACGACCACGGCGTGGAAGCTCGCGTCCACGGCGCTGCGGAGCATGCGGGCCAGGACCTGCGGCGGCACGGCGGCGTCGGTGCAGACCACGGCGATCATCGTCGCCATCTGCGGGGCGATCATCCCCGAGCCCTTGGCGAAGCCGAGGATGTTCACCTCGCGGCCACCGAGGTGGAGCGACCGGCGCGCCATCTTGGGGTGGGTGTCGGTGGTCAGGATGGCCTCGGCCGCGGGCTCGCAGCTCGCGCCCAGCGACTCGACCAGCCGGGGGAGGCCCTGGGTGATCTTCTCCACCGGGAGGGGAACGCCGATGACGCCGGTGCTGGCGGTGAAGGTCGCGTCGGGCGGGACCCGGAGCGCCGCGCCCAGCGCCCGGCGCACCTGGACCACGTCCTTGCGCCCCTGCTCGCCGGTGAGGGCGTTGGCGTTGCCGCTGTTGACCAGGATGGCGCGAACGCCCGTGGCGGGCAGCCGGGGCTGGGCGTCCTGCACCGGGGCGGCCTGGGCGCGGTTGATGGTGAAGCAGCCGGCGGCCGAGGCGGGCACGTCGCTGAACACCAGCGCCAGGTCCTTCCTGGCCGGCTTGATGCCGGCGTGAAGCCCGGCGAACCGGAAGCCCTGCACCATCATGGCGAGACTCCGGGCGCGGGCTCGAGCGCGGTCCGCTCGGGAAGACCGAGCATGAGGTTGAGGTTCTGGACAGCCTGGCTCGCGGCGCCCTTGAGGAGGTTGTCGATGGACGAGACGACCACCACCCGGCCCGGGTCGAAGCCGGACTCGGCGACGCCGACCGCCACCGCCGCCCGCGCGGTCCCGACGACCCGGGCGATGGAGACCTGCTCCGGCGTGTCGAGCACCTCGACCAGCGGCTCGTCGCGGTAGGCCGCGCGCAGCGTCTCGGCGACCGCGGTCGCCCGGGCTCCGGGCCCAAGCCGCGCCGAGGCGGTGGAGAGGATGCCGCGCTTGATGGGTAAGAGATGCGGGGTGAAGGTCACGCGCACGGACTTTCCCGCGCCGCGGGCGAGCGACTGGGCGATCTCCGGCGTGTGCTGGTGCCGGAGGACCTTGTAGGGGCGGACGTCGTCGGCGACCTCGCAGAAGCTGTAGGCCTCGGTGGCCTGCCGGCCGGCGCCGGAGACGCCGGAGGCGGCGTCGATGACGATGGACTCGTCGGCGAGGAGCCCGGCCCGCAGCAGCGGGACGAGGGCCAGCGCCGCGGCCGTCGGGTAGCAGCCCGGGTTGGCGACGAGGCGGGCGGAGGCGATGGCCTTCCGGTCGGAGAGCTCGGGGAGGCCGTAGACGGCGGTCTCGAGCAGGGCCGGGAGGCGGTGCTCGAAGCCGTAGTGCCTCGGGTAGGCGGCCGGGTCGGCGAGGCGGAACGCGCCCGAGAGGTCGACCACCTTCACCCCGCGCTCGAGGAGGGCCGGGGCGAGCTCCATCGAGGCCTCGGCCGGGGTGGCGAGCAGCACCGCCGTCGCAGCCCTCGGAGGCGCGCAGGGCCTGGGCGTTCGGGACGTACGCCAGGGCGCCGACCGGCCCGCCGATGCCGGTCTTCGCCCGGACGGTCACGCCCTCCCAGCGATCGCTGGCGACGAAGCGGACCTCCACCCCCGGGTGGACGGCGAGGATCCGGCAGAGCTCGATGCCGGAGTAGCCGGACGCGCCGACCACCCCGATGGCATACTTATGCATTACGTGTGCATATCTATACGCCCACGCCGGCGGGTGCAAGCGACCACTCCGCTGGAGCGGCGCCAGTTGGACGGAGGTCGTATCGCGCCCGGGCCGCACCGCCCGCTGCTCCTCGTCATCCACGCCGTGGTGCGCGGGTGTACGGTTCCGGGCCATGCCCAACCTGTCCCTGATCAAGATGAAGGATCTCTCGTCCTTCCGGAAGATCGCGCTCGGGACCTGGCGGACGGCGTACGACCCGTCGATCTACGGAACGCTGACCCTCCGCATGGACCGGGCGCTGGACTACATCGCCCGGTTCCGCGCGCGAACCGGGCGTCGCCTCACCGTCAGCCACCTGATGGCCAAGGCCTCGGCGATGGCCCTCCAGGCGTGCCCGGAGGCGAACGCCATCCTCCGGTGGAACCGGATCTACCGGCGGCAGCGCATCGGGGTCTTCTTCCAGGTCCTGATGACCGACGAGGGCGAGGAGAAGCCCGACCTCTCCGGAGCGACGCTGTACGACCTGGAACGGAAGTCGCTGCTGGAGATCGTCGACGAGTTCGAATCGAAGGTGAAGCTGGTCCGGGAGCGGCAGGATCCCGCCCTGGAGAAGACGCGCGGAACGTTCCAGCGGATCCCCTATCTGCTCCTCCGGCCGTTCCTCAAGGCGCTCTCCTTCTTCTGCTACACCCTGAACCTGGACCTGCGGGCGCTGGGAATCGCCTCGGATCCGTTCGGCAGCCTGATGATCACCAACGTGGGAAGCCTGGGGCTCGACACCGCCTACGCGCCGCTGGTCCCGTTCTCCCGCGTGCCGATGCTCTTCGCCATCGGCGAGGCGACGGAGCACGTGCTGGTGGAGAACGGCCAGGTGGTCGTCGGCAAGACGATGAGCGTGAACGCGACGCTCGATCACCGGGTCATCGACGGGTTCCATGCCGCCAGGATCGCGAAGGTCCTGCGGGAGTGGATGGAGAGCCCCGACGCCCACTTCGACGCGACCGAGGGCGCGACGCCGCCATGAAGCTCACCGGCTTCTCCTTCGGGAAGCTCGTCGTCGACGGAGACGAGCACACGCACGACCTGGTCATCGACCGCGGCCGGGTCCGGAAGCGGGACAAGCACCCCTCGAAGAGGTACCGCTCGCGCTACGGCCACACGCCGCTCTCGCTCGACGAGGACCTCCCCTGGAAGTGCGAGCGCCTGGTGGTGGGCACCGGAGCCGGAGCGTTGCCGATCATGGACGAGGTCCGCCGGGAGGCAGAACGGCGGCACGTCGAGCTCATCGCCCTGCCCACGGAGAAGGCCCTCGAGCTCCTGGCCGAGGACCATCCCCAGACCAACGCCGTCCTTCATCTCACCTGCTAGGGATGAACCATGAGGAGGCAGCCCTCCGGGACGAGGCAGGTCGCGAGCATCACCTCGTTGATGTCCCGGTGGGCGGCCCACTCCGCTCCCTCCCGGTGCGCGGGGACCAGCCAGAACTCCTCGATCCTCTCGCCCAGCGGGACATGGCGCCGGAGCGCGGCGACCAGCGCCGGAAGCGGCCCGCTCCCTCCGGGACGTTTCTCCGACCTGGATCCGATGAGCGCGACCGCGTGAAGCCCGATGGCCAGTCCCAGCTCCCGGAACGCCAGCCGACGCGCAGCGGGCTCCTCCAGCTCCCCGTGGCGCTCATAGGCGCGGAGCCCGGGGAGAGCGGCGGTGAGGAGGGCCTGCACTAGGTCGTCGGGCCGAAACGGTCCCGCGTCGGCGAGCTGCGCCACGCGGCAGGCGTCGATCAGCAGGCCGCCCAGCCCCAGCGGGTCGGCAGTCTCCCACTCCGCGGGCCGGAGCATCGCGGCGAAGCCAGCCAGCTCCTGGGCAAGGTCCGGACCCTCGCCAGAGCTCCCCAGCGACGCAGCCGTCGCCCGGAGCTGCGCACAGGCGACCAGCCCGCCGAGCGGGTCGTGCTGGCCCATCGATGGGATGAGGGGACGGGTGAGATCCACGCTCATCTTCCACACCAGGCGACGGGGACCCGCGCCGGCGGAGACGCCGAACGAGGCGAAGGCCACCGCGGCCAGCTCGCGGGCCCAGAGGTTGAGGCGCGGCTGCCGGGTGACCCGGGACGCCTGGTCCAGCGCGTGCATCCACTGGGTGAGGTAGTGGAAGTACTGGCCGTCGCGGTCCCACTCCAGCCGCTCGTCGAAGGGCTCATCGGCGCGCCGCTCAGGCAGGCGCTTCCCGATGCGCAGGCCGCCGCGGGTGGGGTGCGCCTCGGCGGCCGCGCCCTCGAGGCCGCTCAGCCAGCCCGCCCGTGGGTCGTCGGGCCGATGTCGCCCCAGGGTCTGGTGCACCCGATCGATCAGGCGGAGACCGAGCTCGACCCAGCGCGGGTCACCGGTGCGCCGGAACAGCCCGAGCAGGTTGCAGACCGCGAAGGCGTCGGTCCACAGGTAGCGCTGCGAGCCGCGCTCGGAGGTGACTCCGGTGCGCTCGGCGAACTCCAGCGTCAGCTGGATCGCCTCCTCCGTCGTGGCGGGGAGATCCATGACTCGCCTCCGAACCTGACGCTTCCAGGGTAATGCGACGCGCCGGCGTCAACGAGCCGGCGCCGCGCGGCTCCTCCGCTCAGACCGCCGCTCCGAACGCCCGGCCAACTCCGGCGGTGAGACCCATCGCCAGCGCGCCGAGGATGGCCACCCGGACGGAGGCCCTGAGCACCGGAGCACCTCCGGTGGACGCCGCGAGCGCCCCCAGTCCGGCGAGGAGCAGCAACGAGCCGACCGTGACCAGGGGAAGCACCATTCCCGCCGGGACGGCGACCGACATGAGGACGGGAAGTGCCGCTCCGACACCGAAGCTGGCGGCGGACGTCAGGGCAGCTTGCAGGGGCCGGGCGGTCAGGGTGGTGGACATCCCCAGCTCGTCCCGGGCATGCGCGGCCAGGGCGTCATGGGCCATCAGCTGCTCGGCGACCTGGGCCGCGAGCTCTGGCGCCAGCCCCCGGGCGGCGTAGATGCTGGCCAGCTCTTGCTTCTCGAGGCTGGGCTGGGATGCCAGCTCGGCCCGCTCCCGCGCGAGATCCGCCTGCTCGGTGTCCGCCTGGGAGCGAACCGAGACGTATTCGCCGGCCGCCATCGACATCGAGCCCGCGACCAGGCCGGCCATGCCGGTGACCAGCAGGCCCCCGTGGCCGGTGCCGGCCGCGGCCACGCCCACCATCAAGCTGGCGGTGGAGACGATGCCGTCGTTGGCCCCCAGGACGGCAGCGCGCAACCAGCCGATGCGCTCGGTACGGTGCAGTTCGGGATGGACGGTTCGCGGCATGGCGCCCCTCTTACCAGCCGGCAACCATCATGACGACGGCGCGGCCGCACGTGGCGTAGGTTGTCTGAGTTTTCGAGTCACGGCGCCCGGCGGACACCTCGGCGGGCTTTCTGGGATTTCGCTTGCCGCCAGGGAGGGCGCCTGCGCTCGTGAGACGTTCAATGCGACGACCCGCGACCGGCACCTCCTCCTTCAGGCCCTCGCCCCTAGTGCCTCCGTGGCGTCGCTGGCTGGCCCGCCTGTCTCTCGCCCCTGACGACTCGGAGCAGATCCTCCGGGGTCCACTGGGGGGCGAGCTCCTGGGCCCCGAGGCGCTGGCCGAGCGGGCCCGTACGATCGCCGAGGCGCAGCAAGCAGGGGCGCGCTTCGGACGGGGCACGCCGCTGCTCGACCGACTCGACGCCACCCGCCGGATCCTCGCCGCCGCCCACGCGCGCCTCACCGAGGCTTCGTCGGGTGGGGAGGTGGGCCCGGCCGGAGAATGGCTGCTCGATAACTTCTACGTCGTCCAGGACCACATCTCCGAGGTTCGGGAAACTCTGCCCCCGGGCTATTACCGCGAGCTTCCGGTGCTGGTCAGTGGACCCCTCGCCGGATACCCGCGCGTCTACGAGCTGGCGACGTCGCTCATCTCACACACCGAGGCGCGGCTCGATCTGGAGACGATCCGCCCGTTCGTCACCGCCTTCCAGGAGGTGACGCCGCTCAACATCGGCGAGCTGTGGGCGCTTCCGGCCATGCTCCGGCTGGGGCTGGTGGAGAGCGTGCGCCGCATGACCCTTCGCACCGTCCAGCGGCTCGACCAGTTCGCCATCGCCGACGGATGGGCGGCCCGCTTGCAGGCCGCTGAACAGGCCGGCCCCGATGCCTTGACCGCGGCCGTCACCGCCTTCTCCCAGGCCCACCCCGCCGCTACCTCCGAGTTCGTCTCCCGCCTGCACCAGCAGCTTCGCTTCGAGAACTCCCGCGCCGCCATCGAGTGGCTCGAATCGTGGCTGGTCGAGGAGGGACACGGAGCGGAAGAGGCCGTGGCGCGCGCCACCCAGCGCCTGGCGCTGACGCAGGTGATCATGGCCAACAGCATCACCAGCCTACGCACCGTCGGCGGCCTGGACTGGCAGGCCTTCGTCGAAGGGCAGAGCCGGCTGGAGACGGCGTTGCGCACGGACCCGGCCGGCGTGTACCCGCAAATGACCTTCGAGACGCGTGACACCTATCGCCACGTGGCGGAGCGGCTGGCCCGTCGCACCGGCTCCGACGAGGTCGCAGTGGCCCTTCGCGCCGTTGCGCTCTCGTCCAACTCGCCGGCGAGCAGCGCGCCCACCAGCCACGTGGGATGGTTCCTGGTGGACGAAGGACTGGGCGATCTGGAGCGCGCGCTCCAGGCCCGACTCTCGCTCTTCGAGCGCGCCGCGCGCGCGGTGCGCCGGCATCCCACCCTGCCGCTCGGGCTGGGGATGACCCTGGGCACGGTGACCTGCCTGGCCCTGCTGCTCTGGATGGCCGGGCCAGCAGCACGGCAGGCCTGGCCGGCGATCATCCTCCTCGGCCTCGTTCCGGCGCACGAGCTCGCGGTGCAGGCGCTCCAGCAGCTGGTGACCCAGTTCTTGCCCCCGCGCCGACTGCCCAAGCTGGACTTCCTCGAGACGGGGAGCGTTCCGCCGGAGCTCGCCACCGCGGTGGTGGTGCCGACGCTCTTCGGCAGCGTGGGCGCGGTCGAGCGCGCCCTGGAGAGTCTGGAGGTGCAGTTCCTCGCCAACCGCGGCCCGAACTTGAAGTTCGTCGTCCTCAGCGACTTCACCGATGCGACGAGCGAGACCCGCCCGGGCGATGCGGAGATCGTCGCGGCCGCGCAGGCCGGAGTCCAAGCGCTGGAGGCGCGCTACGGAGATGGGCGTGAGACCACCTTCTACCTGCTGCACCGGGCGCGTCGGTGGAACCCTGCCCAGCGGGTGTGGATGGGATGGGAGCGCAAGCGCGGGAAGCTGACCCAGTTCAACCATCTGGTGCTGGGCAAGGAGGAGGGCGCCTTCGGGTTCACGGTGGGCGATCTGCCGGCGCTCCGCGCGATCCGTTTCGTCATCACCCTGGATGCGGACACGCTGCTCCCACCCGACACCGCGCCCACGCTGATCGGAGCGCTGGCCCATCCGCTGAACCGGGCGGTGTACGACCCGGCGCTCGAGCGGGTGGTGCGCGGCTACGCGATCCTGCAGCCCAGGGTGGGCGTCTCGCTTCCCAGCGCCAACCGCACGCTGTTCGCCAGCATCGTCTCGGGCGCGCCGGGCGTCGACCCGTACACCACCGCGGTCTCGGACGTGTACCAGGACCTCTACGACGAGGGCAGCTACACCGGGAAGGGCATCTACGACGTGGAGGCCTTCGAACGAGCCACGTGCGACCGCTTCCCCGAGAACGCCCTGCTCTCGCACGACCTCATCGAGGGGGGCTTCGCCCGCGCGGGCCTGGTCACCGACGTCCAGGTCTTCGACGACTTCCCCTCGCGTTACCTGACCTGGACCGAGCGCAAGCACCGCTGGATCCGGGGCGACTGGCAGCTCCTGCGCTGGATGATGCGGAACGTTCCAGCGCCGGGAGGCAAGCGGCGGAATCCGCTGTCGATCCTCTCGCGCTGGAAGATCTTCGACAACCTGCGCCGCAGCATCCTCGAGGTGGCGCAGGTGGCGCTGCTGGTCGCCGGGTGGACGGTGCTTCCCGGCTCGCCCCTTCGCTGGACGGCGCTCACGGTGCTGGCGGTGGGAGCGCCGTGGATCATGACCGGGCTGCTGGCGGTGGTCCGTCCGCCACTCGACCGCTCGTGGCGGGCCTACTACGTCGCGGTGGCCCACGATGCGGTGGTCAGCGCGCGGCAGGCGTTCCTCACGGTCGCCTTTCTCCCCCACCAGGCGTGGATCTCGGCGGACGCCATCCTTCGCACGGTATGGAGGCTCACCGTCTCCAGGCGCAATTTGCTGCAGTGGCAGACCGCATCACAGACCGAGCGCTCGCGGTTGGGATCGGCGGGGGATCTGTGGCGCTCCATGTGGCCCACCGTGGCGCTGACGGCGGTCCTCGTCGGCCTGCTCGTCCACCGGTCGCTGCACGCGCCCACCTGGGGGGCCCTGCCCCTCCGGGACTGGACGGCCCGGTTGCTCGGATGCGGTCTGCTCGGGGTCCTGTGGATGCTGGCGCCCTGGGTGGCGCACCACCTCAGCAGGTCGCCGGTCCGGTCCGAGCGCCGGATGCTTCCCAAGCTACGGGGAGATGCACTCCGCTACGCGCTCCTCCACTGGAACTTCTTCCGCCGCTTCGTGACCGCCGACACGCAGTGGCTTGCTCCGGACAACTTCCAGGAGAGCCCGGCGCCGGTGGTGGCGATGCGCACCTCGCCGACCAACATCGGACTGCAGCTCCTGGCCACGGTGAGCGCTCACGACCTGGGCTTCGTGACGCTGGAGGAGATGGTCACCCGGCTGGAGCGAGCCTTTGCCTCGATGGAACGGCTGCGTCGGTTCCGCGGCCACTTCTGCAACTGGTACGACCTGAAAACCCTGGAGGACATGGCGCCCGCCTACATCTCCACGGTCGACAGCGGGAACCTGGCGGGGCACCTCATCGCGCTCCGTCAGGCCTGCCTCGCCGCGGCCGATGAGCCGGTGCTCGACCGCCGCCTCTGGCCGGCGGTGGACGCCGCACTGGCGCTGGCCCAGGAAGCCTCGGGGCGGCCGATGGCGGCCCGACTTCAGGAATTGCGCGACGCGCTGGGCTCCGCCGCCGAGCAGATGGACGTGCGGGCGACACTGGCGACGGCGGGCGGCCTTCTCGCCCAGGCCGCGCGCAGCGCTGACGCCGACACGCCAGCGAGCCCCTGGCTCAGCTGGGCCACCGAACGAATCGACGCCTCACGCACGCTCGTCGAAGGCCTGGTGCCCACGGCGGTCCCCTCCCGCCGCGAGACCGTCCAGCCACGTTTCCCCTCCTGGCGTCAGCGGGCCTCCGCTTCGCCCGCGGCGGCGGCGCTGGTGACCCGCCTGGAGGCGCTGGCAGCCCAGTGCGACCGGCTGGTCACCGAGATGGACTTTGGCTTCCTCTACGACGCGCCGCGGGCGCTGTTCGCCATCGGCTACCAGCTCACCAGCCACGCCCTCGATCGCTCCCACTACGATCTGCTTGCCTCCGAGGCGCGACTGGCGAGCTTCGTCGCGATCGCCAAGAACGACGTCCCGGTCGAGCACTGGTTCCACCTCGGGCGGGATCTGACCCGTGCCGCTGGCGCCACCGCGCTGATGTCGTGGAGCGGGACGATGTTCGAGTACCTGATGCCGGCGCTGGTGATGCGGTCGTTTCCCTTCACCCTGCTCGATCAGACCTACCAGGGGGCTGTCGGCCGGCAGATTGCCTTCGGAAGCGGGCGCGGCGTGCCCTGGGGAATCAGCGAGAGCGCCTACAACCTGCGCGACCACGCCCAGACCTACCAGTACCGTACCTTCGGGGTGCCCGATCTGGCGTTGAAACGCGGCCTGGACGCCGACCTGGTGGTCGCCCCCTACGCCTCGGCACTGGCGGCGCTGGTCGAGCCGGTGCGCGCGCTGGCCAACCTCCGTGCCCTGGAACGCAAAGGGGCGCTGGGACCCTATGGCTTCCGCGACGCGCTGGACTTCACCCGCCCCGCTCCAGGCCGTCCCTTTGCGGTGGTCGAGAACTACATGGCGCACCACCTGGGCATGGGACTGGTGGCGCTCACCAACGCGGTCACCGCCGAACGCTGGCAGGAGCGGTTCCACTCCGACCCGCTGGTGCGCGCCGCGGAGCTGCTGCTGTACGAGCGCATCCCGCGCAAGCTGGTCTTCCAGGAACCTCAGGCCGCCCGGGCCGAGGCGGCGCTGCCCGATCCCGAGCTGGAGCGGCCGGCGGTCCGACAGTTCGACACCGCCGACACGCCGCAGCCGCGAGTGGCGCTTCTGGGACGGCTCCCCTACACCATCATGATCACCAACGGCGGCTCGGGGTACAGCCGCCTGGGAGACCTGGCGGTGACTCGGTGGCGGGCCGACGGCACGGCCGATGCGAGCGGACAGTTCTGCTACCTGAGGGACGTGGCGTCGGGACGCGTCTGGTCCAGCGCGCATCAGCCCACCTGTGCTGCCGCCGACTCGTACCAGGCGGCGCTGGCGACCGACCGGGTGATCTTCCACCGCACCGACGGCTACTTCGAGACGCGCACCGAGATCACCACCGCTCCGGACGATTCGGCGGAGGTACGGCGAGTCACGGTGACCAACAACGGCAACCGGGCCAGCGAGGTGGAGCTGACCAGCTACGGCGAATGGGTGCTGGCCGCGCCGGACGCGGACCGGGCCCATCCTGCCTTCGGCAACCTCTTCGTCGAGACCGAGTGGCACGAGTGGTGTCAGGCCATCACTGCCAGCCGGCGACCGCGCTCCAAGGGAGAAGCGCGGCTGTACGGGGTCCACGTCGTCGCCCTTCCCGAGGTCTCGGTGGGTGGGGTGACGTTCGAGACGGATCGGGCGCGGTTTCTCGGTCGGGGGCGCTCGGTGAGGAACCCGGCGGCCGTGGACCAGGGCGTGAAGCTCAGCGGTTCGGCCGGTGCGGTGCTCGATCCCATCTTCGCGCTGCGAACGCGGCTGCGGCTGTTGCCCGGGCGTTCGGCGTCGGTCTCGTTCACCACCGCCGTGGGCAGCACCCGGGAACGCGCCTTCGACCTGGCCGATCGCTACCGCGACCCGCACTCCGCCCAGCGGGCTCTGGACCTCGCCTGGACCACGGCGCAGATCGAGCTGCGCGAGCTGAAGACTTCCTCGGCCGAAGCGGCGCTGTACCAGAAGCTGGCCGGCGACCTCTTCTTCTCCGACCCGCTGCTGCGCGCACCCGCGCCCGAGCTGCGGCGAAACACCGGCTCGCAGCCGCTCCTGTGGGCCATCGGTCTGTCGGGCAACTGGCCCATCGTCCTGGCCACGGTGGACTCGACCGATGGGCTGTCCACGGTGGGCGAGCTGCTGCGGGCGCACCGGTTCTGGCGGCGGCGCGGGATGACCGTCGACCTGGTGATCCTCAACACTCGCGCCACCTCCTACGTGCAGGCGCTGACCGAGAAGCTCACCTCGGCCGTCTTCGCCTCCAGCGAAGCCAGTGTGCACGAGCAGCCGGGTGGGGTGTGGGTGCGGCGAAAGGAGCTCCTTCGGGTCGAGGAGCTCGCCATGCTGCGCGCCACCGCCCGGGTGCACGTGGTGTGTGACGGCCGCAAGCTGGGACAGATCGTCGATCCCGGTCAGGTGGACCTGCGGCGCGCTGCGGAGGAATCCCGTTCCACCCGCGGACCGCTCCAGCGGCTGGGGATCGGACTGGCCGACCGGATGCGCATCCCCGCGCCTCGCCCGCGGACGGTGACCGGGGGCACGGCGAGCGGCGGGCAGGCGGCGCCGGCGGGGGTGCCGGCCCCTGCCACGCTGCTGCTGGACAACGGGCTCGGTGGACTCGCCGCCGACGGTTCGTACGAGATCCGGCTCGGAGCCTCCGGGCTCCCGCCTGCGCCCTGGGCCAACGTGGTGGCCAGCGAGGCCGGCGGCTTCGTGGTCACCGAACGGGGCGGCGGCTTCAGCTGGGCGTGCAACAGCTACTTCTACCGACTCACCCCCTGGCACAACGATCCGGTGAGCGATCCGGTGAGCGAGGTCCTCTACCTACGGGACGAGGACACGCACGCGCTGTGGACGGCGACCCCGGGTCCGAGCTCCGACGGCTCTGACTACACCGTCCGCCATGCTCCAGGGATGTCGAGCTTCTCGCACCTGCACCAGGACATCCGCAGCGAGCTGACCCTGGGGCTGGTCGAGCGGAGCGGGGTGAAGGTGTCGCGCCTTCGCTTGCTGAACTCCGGCAGCCGGCCACGACGGATCTCGGTCACCGCCTACGTGGAGTGGGTGCTCGGCCCCGAGCGCGAGCACGGCCAGCACCAGATCTGGACGGAGTACGACGCCGCGCGGGGAGCGGTGTTCGCCCAGAACACCTTCGACCCGCAGTTCGCGACCTGGGTGGCATTCTGCGCCATGTCCCCCCTGCCGCAGGGGCACACCGGGGATCGCCGGGAGTTCCTGGGGAGGAACGGGACCGCAGCCGACCCGTTGGGACTGCGCGACCACCACCTCGCCGGCCGCACCGGGGCAGCCCTCGACCCGTGTGCCGTCCTGCAGCGGGTGGTGCAGCTCGGCCCGGGCCAATCCACCGAGGTCGTGGTGCTGCTGGGCGCCCGCCCCTCGCGCGCCGAGGCACAGACGGAGGTGGATGGGCACCGGGCGGCAGACGCGCCGCGGAACGACCTGGCCACGGTCGCGGCGTGGGAGGAGCGGCTCTCGGTGGTGCGGGTCACCACCCCGGATCCGGCCTTCGATGCGTTGATCAACCGCTGGCTCCTCTACCAGGCGCTCTCCTGCCGGATGTGGGGCCGGTCGGCGCTGTACCAGAGCGGAGGCGCGTACGGATTTCGGGATCAACTCCAAGACTCGATGGCCTTCCTCTACGCCGACCCTGGACTGTCGCGCAGCCACCTCCTCCGGGCGTCCGCGCGTCAGTTCGTGGAGGGGGACGTGCAGCACTGGTGGCATCCCGAGAGCGGCCGCGGCGTGCGGACCCGCATCTCGGACGACCTGGCCTGGTTGCCGTTCGTGGTCGAGCGCTACGTCCGGGTCACCGCGGATGCGGGCGTGCTGGATGTCGAGGTGCCCTTCCTCTCCCTGCGTCCCCTGGGTCCGGAGGAGCACGAGCTCTACGACCTGCCGTCGGTGTCCACGGAGCGGGGGAGCGTGTACGAGCACTGCCGCCGCGCGCTCCGGAGGGCCTGCACCACGGGCGCTCATGGACTGCCGCTGATCGGAACCGGCGACTGGAACGACGGGATGAACCGCGTGGGCGTCGAGGGGCGGGGCGAGAGCGTGTGGCTGGCCTGGTTCCTGGTCAGCACGCTGCGCTCGTTCGCCATCCTGACGGACGGGCGGGGAGACGCAGCGGAGGCAGCCTGGATGCGAACGCAGGCTGACGCCTACGCCGGCGCGCTCGAGGAGCACGGCTGGGATGGAGCCTGGTACCGGCGCGCCTTCTTCGACGACGGCACGCCGCTCGGGTCGGCCCAGAACGAGGAGTGCCGCATCGACTCCATCGCCCAGAGCTGGAGCGTGATCTCCCGGGCAGGCCGGCCCGAACGCCAGGTCCGGGCCATGCGTTCGCTCCGCCAGCACCTGGTCGATCCACGGGCGCGGCTGATCGCGCTGCTGACACCTCCCTTCGACCACGCACTGCCCGATCCGGGTTACATCCAGGGGTACCTTCCGGGCGTCCGCGAGAACGGGGCCCAGTACACGCACGCCGCGCTGTGGGCGGTGCTGGCCATGGCGATGCAGAACGAGGGCGACCTGGCCTTCGAGCACTTCCAGATGCTCAATCCGTTCACCCACGCCGCCACGCCGGAGGGAGTGGCCACCTACAAGGTGGAGCCCTACGTGGTGGCAGCCGACGTGTACACCGCACCCGGCCAGCTCGGGCGGGGCGGATGGACCTGGTACACCGGCTCGGCAAGCTGGATGTACCGCGTCGGGCTGGAGGCCATCCTCGGTTTCAAGAAGGAGGGCGCCACGCTGCGCCTCGAGCCGTGTGTCCCCCGGGCCTGGACGGAGTTCCGCATCGACTACCGCTACGGCACGAGCCGGTACTCGATCGCCGCCGCCCGCGCGCAGCCGGGCGGGCGGTCCCGGGTGCTTCTGGATGGCGAGGAGGCGCAGGGGGGCTCATTCCGCTGACGGACGACGGACGCCAGCACGAGGTCTCGGTCACGTTCGCGCGACCGGGCCGCTCGCCGACGGGGAGCCTCCGCCTTCGTCTCCGGGTTGAGGGTTGCGAACAGCCGATTCGCCTCGGCACTGCCGGGGGGCATGTGCTCAAGCGTGTGTCCACTGTCCGAGCACGGGTCTCGTTTCCTGCCGGGTCCAGCTGGGTGTTCGCGAGGAATCACCCCCGCCGTCTCCTCCGTAGGGTGCCGGGCATTTCGGGCTACACTCCGGTCCTTCGCGTGCACACCCCCTCGAGTCGAAGAAACGCCCCCCGTCCGGCGCCGGCCCGTCAGCTGACGCGCCGGCGCTTCCTCGCAGCCGGAGCCACCTTCGTCGCCTTGCCCTTGCTCGGCCTGCCCCGCCGCGCGCGCGCGGACGCCGGGTCGCTGCGAACGCTGTCGTTCCGGCACACCCACACCGGGGAGGCGCTGTCGCTCGCCTACGCGGCCGGCGATGCATACCTGCCGGAGGCGCTCGCCCGCATCAACTGGCTCCTGCGCGACTTCCGCAACGGCGAGATCAAGCCGATCGACCCGCAACTCCTCGATCAATTGCACACGCTGGCCGCGGTGACCGGCACCAGCGCGCCCTACGAGATCATTTCCGGCTATCGCTCGGCGGAGACCAACGCGTTGCTGCACCGGCATGGCAGCGGCGTCGCGACCCACAGCCTTCACCTCGAGGGACGCGCGATCGACCTCCGGCTCCCCGACGTCTCGCTCAGCGACCTGCGCGATGCGGCGCTCTCCCTCCGCGCGGGCGGCGTCGGATACTACGCGCACTCGCAGTTCGTCCACGTCGACACCGGCAAGGTGCGACGCTGGTAGCCGGGCGGCGTTCCGGCGGCGGCCTCACCCCGGCTTGCGTGGACCGGCGTAGAGCGCGGGGAGCTCGGCGCCGAGGAAGTCGAGCACGGCCTTTCGCCGAAGCTTCAGGGTCGGCGTGACGAGCTCCGGGTAATCCGTGGGGCTGCCCGGGACGACGAGCAGCCGCTTCGGCTTCTCGTAGTCGGAGAACGCGTCCAGGGGCTCGAGCGCGACCGGAAGAAGCGCCTCCGCCGGGTCCTTTCCTTCCTCCTTCAGCCGTGCGAGCTCGCCGCGCGGAACGAACACCGCGGCGGTGACGTAGGGTCGACCGTCTCCGAGCAGGAGCGCACCCTCGAAGGGAGGCGTCGAGCCGAGCGCGGTCTCCACCGGCTCCGGCGCCACCTTCTTCCCGGTGCTGAGCACGAGGAGGTGCTTCTTGCGCCCGGTGATGTGGAGCCAGCCCTCGCCGTCGAGCTCGCCCAGATCGCCCGTTCGGAAGAACCCGTCGGCGGTCCACGAGCCCGCGTCGTCCTCGGGCTCGAGGTAGCCGGTGAGCATGAGCGGCCCGCGCAGGAGCAGCTCGTGATCCTCGGCGATGCGGAGCTCGTGGTCCGGGCTGACGAGCCCGACGCTCGACGGGTGCCGTCGCTCGCTGAAGACGTTCGAGGAGATCATCCCCGCGGTCTCGCTCATGCCGTACAGCTCGACCAGCGGGATTCCCAGGCCCTCGAAGAACCGAAACAGCGCGGCGGACGTGGGCGCCCCGCCGGCGAACAGCCCCTCGATGCGCCCACCGAGGGCCGCGCGGATCTTCCGACCGACGAGCCGGTCGGCCAGCCGCGTCAGGAGGAGGTCGACGGCGCCCGACGCACCGTCGACGCGCACCCGCGCCGCCGACTCGAGCGCACGGTGGATCAGGCGATGCAGGGGACCGGGGAGGTGCCCCAGCCCTTCGAGCACCCGCGCGCGGATGCGCTCGTACACCAGCGGTACCGAGAAGACGTAGGTCGGCCCGAGCGCGAGCGCCCGCGGGACATCGGAGGGGTGCGCGATGAGCAGCAGCGTGTGCCCCTCCGCAAGCGCCAGGGCGAACTGGTCGTGTCCGGCGACGTGGCCGAAGGGGAGCAGGTGCACCCCGACGTCGCGCTCGGTGCGCCCGGTCGACAACGCGCCGGCCTCGATGGCGTGGACGATGGTCCGCTGCGACAGACGCACGCCCTTCTGGCGCCCGGTGGTCCCGCTGGTAAAGAGCAAGAGGAACGGATCCCCCTCCTGCACCGACGCGGTACGCGCCTCGAACTCATCGAGGGTGAGCGCCGGAGCGCCCTCACCGAGCGCCGCGCCCACGCTCGTGCCGCGAACGCCCGCGGGAAGCAGATCGGCGATGCCCGCGTCGACGGCCAGCACCGAGGTCAGCCCCTGCCCGGCGAGCGCCTCGCCGACCGGGGCCAGCTTGGCCCACTGCTCCTTCGTCGAGACGAACGCCACGCGCGGCCGGACGCGGACCGCGATGTCCTGGACCGCGGCGCCGCCGAGGCTGGCGAACAGCGCCGACGGCTCGGCGCGGAGGAGCTGCGCGGCGAGCGCGACGGCCTGCCACTCGGGGGAGTTCTCGGCGAGGAGCATCACGCGGTCGCCGGGCTTCACGCCGGCGCGCTCGAGAAACGCGGCGGCGCGGCACACCAGCGCGCGGAAATCGGAGAAGCGAACGTCCCGCGGCGGCCCGGCCACGCCGGGCGCCAGGAAGCGCAGGAAGACGCGGTCCGGAACGCGGCGCGCGGTCAACGCGAGCAGGCCCGGCAGGGTGCGGGCCGGGAATCGCACGATGGGGAGTTTCCGCATGGGCTGGCGGTCACCTTAGTGCGGGACCGCCCCGACGGCAGCCTCCGAAGCAGATCAGAGGGACTGGAGGTACTTGGGCGGGAAGCGCGAGACGAGCCAGGCCCATCGCCTGGCTCCACGACGAGGGCCTGGCCTTCTCCGATTCCTCGCCTCGCAAGGCTGAAGCGCCGACGCCGCGGGCGTATTCTGGGTGTAAGGAGCCGCGGCCCGCCGCGTCTGGTCAGTGCCGGGCGACGGGACGCGCCCCGACGACCGGGGGACGGGCCGCACGGAGCGCGCTTCGAGGGCGCATGACCCGTACGGATACGGACCTCCAGAAAGGCCTCGACATGTCGAACGGGCTCGACGGACTCAACAAGCTCGGGGGGACGTGATCGGCTCCTATCCCTGGCTCATCGGACCGGCTCTTGGCCTCGTTTGCGGCATCTTCTTCTCGGCGTGGCTCGTCGCGGTCGGCTTCAGGCTCCACAGCCTCCCGGCGGCCAGGCAGTCGTGACCCCGGCCATCCTCGCGGTGCGTCCGGGCCGCTGGACTTCAGACCACCAGTCCGCTCTTCGCCACGGCCCAGCTCCACAGGCGCTCACGCTCGGCGGGAGTGTCGGAGCGCCGGGTGGACGCAAGCCGATGCAGCGGGCGGGGGCGCCGGTCGAGCCAGAAGCGCCCGCTCTGCTCGAGGGGCGCTCCGTCGGCGACGGCGAGCCAGACCAGCGTGTCGGCCCCCTCGGCGGGCGTTCGCAGGAAGGGACCGACGACGCGCCGGAACGTGGGCAGCGACCGCGCGACCCCCGGCGTGTCGGCCCAGCCGGGGTGCATCGCCTGCACCACGATTCCGTCCGCCGAGAGCCGCTTCGCCCACAGCTCGGCCAGAGTCACCTGGGCCCGCTTGGCGCGGGCATACGCCGTCGTCCCGTCGTAGCCGGCGGCCGGCATCTCCAGCCGCTCCACCGACAGGGGCTCGCTGTACATGCCCCCCGACGAGACCCAGATCACCCGGGAGGGAGCGCCGGCCCTGAGCGCTGGCCGGAGCAGACCGGTGAGCAGGAATGGGCCGACCACCTGGCTGGCGACGGTGAGCTCGATGCCCTGCGGACTCTCCTGCCGCACGTCGTCGAGCGCGCCCGCGTTGTGGATCAGCACGTGAATCGCGGGGTGGCGCTGCATCAGCTCCCCGGCAGCGCGGCGGACCGCCGGGAGATCGCCGGTGTCGGCGACGACGAAGCGAATGTTCGGGTTCCCCGTGGAGTGCCGCAGCTCGGCGCAGGTCGCCTCGGCCTTCACCCGGTTGCGGGCGATGACCTCGACCGTCGCGCCCAGACGGGCGAAGGCGCGGGCCGCCTCGAGCCCGAGCCCCGAGGTGCCCCCGGTGATCACCATCACCCGCCCGTCCAGCCGCACGCCCTCGAGCGGCGCCCAGTGCTCGAGCCGTCGGCGCAGCGTCGAGCCCAGCCGGGTGAAGCTGCCGGCGACGCTCCACTCCAGCACCGCATCCACCCGGTCGGCGACGGAGCTCACCGGACGACCGCGGTGCCCTTCAGCGCGCGCCGGAGCCCGGCTGCTGCGCGATCCCCGATCCGTTTGAAGGCGATGCCCAGGAGCGGGTCGAACAGGCCGAGCGGCCCTCGGAGCGTCAGCGTCGCGTCGTAGGTGACGACGGAACCACTCGGAGCTGGCTCGACTTCGATCTCGTCCTCGGAGACGAGAAGCGCGGTCTGTGCGACCAGCAGCAGGCGCCTCGGCGGCTGGGACTCCTTCATCTCGTAGCGCATGACCGTGGTGCTGCCCGCCTCGATCGTCAGGTCGTAGGTCGAGCCAACGCCGATGCCGTCGCCAGCGACGCGAACCACCTTCTTCACTCCGGGGTCCCACTCGACGAAGCGGGTGACATCGCTCATGTACGCGAAGGCCTCGGCGGCAGACAGGGGCGTCGCGACGGAAGTGCGGTACCGGGCCATGACTCCTGACCTATCAGAGCAGACACTTCGCCGCTGAGTGCTCAGCGCCCGGGCGGGCGGAGGACGAAGGCCGACGTCCGGCGGACGTAGTCGGCGTAGCCGGGCTTGGTCGCGGCAAGGTGCGCATCAAGCATCGCCACCCCGGACACCTTGACCAGGAGGTACGTCATGAGGAGTGGCGCCAGGATGCTCGCCCAGCCCAGTGGCTCGGCCACGGCGCAGAGCCAGAGGCCCCACCACAGCACCGCCTCGCCGAAGTAGTTGGGATGGCGGCTGTAGCGCCATAGCCCGGTATCGAGCACCCCGCCGCGCCGTGCCGGATCCGTCCGGAACGCTTGCAGCTGGGCGTCGGCGACGACCTCGATCGCGAACCCGGTCAGGAACACCCCCAGACCGGCGAGATGCAGCGGCGCAATCCGATCGGGCGGCTGCGCGGCTCCGGCGAGCTGGAGCGGGGCGGAGATGAGGACGACCAGCAGGCCCTGGAGCAGGAACACCTGGAAGTAGCTCACCCACCAGTAGCGAGTCGGCCCGAAGCGCTGACGGAACGCTGCATAGCGCGGGTCCTCCGGCTTGCCCCGGCTGCGCAGCAGAAGGTGCAGCCAGAGGCGAATGGCCCAGGCCGCCACCATGAGGAGGAGGAGCCCCTTCGCCGGAGTGAGACCGGTCGCGGCGACGGTGTGCCCGGCGACCAGCAGGAACGCCATCGACCACCAGGGGTCGACGATGCTGACGTCACGGCGAACCACGCTGACCACCCACAGCGCAGTCATGAGGCCGAGGACGCAGGCCGCGTTCTGCCAGAGCAGGGTGACCGTCATGGGGCCCCCTCGATCTGGGCGGAGATCCACCGGTCGACCTCGGACCAGCGTTCGAAGAGCCACCGGTCCCGGCCCGCCTCGGGGATCTCCGTCGCGGGAATCCTGCGCAGCCGGACCCGGAGGGTCTTTCCCACCAGCGTTCCCCGCCAGAAGTCGGCGAAGGAGGCGGCTCCCTCGAAGCCGGTGTGCTCGACGAGGAGAAGGTCGACACCGGGAGCGGCGTCGAGGAGGGCCAGCGGTCCACCCACTCTCGGCGGCAAGACGTTCCGGTAGCCGGCGGCCACCTCTGCCAGCTCACCCTTCCCCTTCGCCCGCAGCGTCTCCACGGCCGCCAATCGCTTCTCGAGGCTGAAGCGCGTCCCTTCCGGATAGATGAGCACGGCCGAGCGGGGGTCGAGGTCCCCGGCGAGCCGCGCAATCGCGTCGATCTCCCCCTGGCTGCGGGGGCTCGTGCGATCGATGAACGCGTTCGGCAGGCGCCGGCCGACGATGTCCAGGCAGGGGTCCCACAGGAGCTCCTGCTTGAGCACGTAGCGGAGCAAGAGCCGGTTCGGATTGGCGACCAGCGCTGCCGCCAGCACGGTGTCGGCCGTGCTGGAGTGACGAACGAACAGGAGCAGCGGACCCGTCCGGGCGAGCTCCAGCCCTTCGACCTCCACCCGCATCGAGAAGAGACGGGTGGCTCCCCCGAACAGCGCCGCGGTCCACCGACGCTGCAGGGCCGCGTTGAGATCGACGTAGCGGGGCCGGCCGACCGTCCACCCCCCCAGGGTGACCAGCCACAGCCCCGCGGCGGCGGCGACGCCCACGAGCTCGCAGCCGAGATACAGCGCGAAGAAGGCCAGCGCCCGCGTTCTCGGCAGGAGTCTCGCCTTCCCGGTGAGCACATCCGCAGCCAGCCCACCGAGGACCCACAGGGGGAGCGTCACCGCGGTCAGCGCGCCGAGCAGGGCGTAGGCTGGCAGGGAGATCGCGCGGCGCGACCAGATGGAGCCTAGGGACTCGTCGCGCCGTCCGGGAGCACGCGGTGCGGCTCCGTTCATCCCCGCGTGCCCGCGCGAACCGCGTCGTACACCCACTTGCCGACGAAGGCCGCGACGGCGGTCAGGATCACCCCCCAGACGAGGTCCACGGGCACGAGCGCCGCTGGCCAGTCACGGAGCACCGCCCAGTTGGTGAGCTCGTAGGTCCCGTAGGCGACCAGGCCCAGCGCTGCGCCCCGCCGGGCCGCGCCGGCCGGAGTGACCGCGCCGAGGACGGCATGGATCAGGATGGCAGCGAGGTAGAGCGCGTAGAACAGCCCCGCCGCGGGAAGGAGGACCTCGGGACGCTTGAGCGGCGCGAGCGCCGAGTCGTAGAGCCCGCGCGCGACCACCCCCAGCCACGTCAGATCCAGCGCCAGCATCGTCGCGGCGGTGGCGACAGCGGCCGCTGCCACCGCGACGGAACGACCCGAAGTCCCCTGGCTCTCCCTGGTAGGCGTTCCCCGACAGTAGCCCGCCCTGCCCGTGCGGCAACGCTAGATCGAGTCGCCAGGACCACCGGTCGAAGGCGTCGACGGCAACGTCGTCGTCGGTCCGGGCGACGCGACCACCGATGCGACCGGCGCTGGCTCCGGCCGAGCCCTCCAGGGCGGCGGGGTGAGCTTCCCCTCGACGATCACCCGCCAGAGGTAGAAGGTCGCCGCCAGGAAGACGAACGGCTGCAAGGCCGTGCTCGCCTCGGGTCCGAAGCGTCCGCCGGTCCAGAACTCGGGGCCGGCGATCCCCGCATGCACGAGGGCGGGGAGCTGCAATCCCGAGATGGGCAGCCCCAGCACGACGCCCATCGTGGTGTTCCAGGCAAAGTGGAAGCCGATCGGGACCCAGAGGCTGCGGTAACGGAGGTAGCAGGCGGCGAGAAAGACACCGCCGACGGCGATGGCGGCGACGGCCAGCGGCGTGGCGCCCGGGTTCGTGGCGTGGGAGACGCCGAAGAATACGCCGCTGATCGCCATGGCCCACCCGCTCCCCACGCCCTGGTCGAGCGTGCGGAAGGCGAGCCCCCGGTAGCGCAGCTCCTCCTCGAATCCGACGAGCAGGAGCACCGCGGCGAGAGCCACCGCCTCGACGAGGCTGGCGCTGCCCGGCAGGGAGAAGACGTACATTCCGGCGGCGGCGAGCGCGGCGCCGTGCAGGGCGATGGGACCAGCGCCGAGCGCGAGGCCCTCCGAGAAGCGGCGGACGAAGCCGGTCCGCCCGAAGAGCCCGCTCTCACGCAGCGTGGAGCCCTCCATCCAACGCAGGAGGGCGAGCAGCACGACGACGTCGAAGACGGCCACCAGGACGCGCCACTCGATGGCCTGTTCGATCTTCCCTCCGGGGAGCCGCGCCATCCGGTCCAGGAGGAAACCGAACAGCCGCGGCAGCCCCACCGCCACCCCGACGCGCCAGGGCCAAAAGCGCGGGGAGAGGGGTCCGTTGGCCATGGATGGCCTACGGGCGCCGACGGTCACCATTTCGCCGTCGCCCGTCTGGCGCTGCCTATCGAAAATAGGATGATAGCCTCATCTTCCTATTGAATACTCATCTGAAGGCTGCATGATGTCGTTTCGATGGACGACATCGACGCCGGCATCGTGGACCTCCTTCAGGCGGACGCGCGGCTCACCCAGGCGCAGATCGCCAAGAAGGTCGGCCTCTCGCAGCCCTCGGTGGCTGACCGCATCCGCAAGCTCGAGGAGCAGCGGATCATCACCGGCTACACGGCGAAGGTGGACCCCCGGAAGCTCGGCAAGGACATCACCGCCTTCATCGGCGTGGGCATCGAGCACCCGAGGTACTTCGACGCCTTCGCCAAGAAGGTGATGGGGCTCGAGGAGGTCCTGGAGTGCCACCGGGTGGCTGGCCAGGACAGCTACCTGCTCAAGGTGCGCACCGAGAACACCGGCACGCTCGACCTCCTCCTGACGGAGGAGCTGCGCACGCTGCCCGGAGTCACCCGGACCCACACCACCATCGTCCTCTGCTCGGTGAAGGAGGAGACCCACGTGGCACCGAAGAAGGAGCCAGCGCCATGACGATCCGGACGGCGAGGCGGATGCAGGGCGTGGTGCCCTCGGCGGTCCGGGAGATCCTCAAGGTGGCGGAGCGGCCCGACGTTCTGTCGTTCGCCGGGGGCCTGCCGGCGCCGGAGCTCTTCCCCGCCCGGGAGCTGAGCCAAGCGTTCCAGGCGGTGCTGCGGGAGAACCCCGGCGCCGCGTTGCAGTACGGCATCACCGAGGGGTTCCTGCCGCTGCGTGAGTGGCTGGCGGCACGACTGCGCGCCCAGGGTATTCCGGCTGCGGCGGAGAACCTGGTGGTGGTGAGCGGCAGCCAGCAGGGCATCGACCTGGTGGCCCGCGTCCTGCTCGACCCGGGCGACACGGTGCTGGTCGAGAACCCCACCTACCTCGCCGCGCTGCAGGCGTTCGCTGCCTGCGAGGTCAATGTCGTCGCGTTGCCGGGCGACGCCGATGGCCTCCGCACCGAGCTGCTCGAGGAGGCCGTGCGCGAGCACCGGCCCGCGCTCATCTACCTGGTGCCGGAGTTCCAGAACCCGAGGGGCACGACGCTCGCCGAGGACCGCCGCCGCGAGCTCGCCGTGGTGGCCGCGCGTCACGGCGTCCCGGTGCTCGAGGACGATCCCTATGGCGCCCTGCGCTTCCGCGGGGTGCCCTCCACGCCCATCGCGGCGCTCGCCGACGGCCTCACCTTCTACCTCGGCACGTTCTCCAAGACTCTCGCGCCCGGGTTGCGCCTCGGCTGGATCCACGGGCCAGCGGCCTTGATGCGCACCATCACCATCGCCAAGCAGGCCTGCGACCTGCACACGGCCACCCTCACCCAGCACGCGGTGGCCGAGCTGCTGAAGACCTTCGACTACGACGCCCATCTGTCGCGTCTCCGCGCGGCGTACCGCGAGCGCTGCGAGGCAATGCTGCGCGCGCTGGAACACAGCATGCCCGCCGGCACGCGCTGGTCCACGCCCGACGGCGGCCTCTTCCTCTGGCTCGAGCTGCCCCCGGGGATGCGCGACGACGAGGTGTTCCGCGCGGCCATCGAGCACGCGGTGGCAGTGGTTCCCGGCAGCGGCTTCTTCGTCGGCTCGCCGGAACACGGCTTTCTCCGGCTCAACTTCTCGAACCAGAGCGTGGCAAACATCGAGCTCGGCATGGACCGGCTCGGGCAGACCATGGCCGAGCTGCGCCCCACCTCCGCTCGGCGCCCGGCGATCGGGCTCAGTCCCCCGCCCCAGGGGGACGCCGCGGAAGCGCGCAGGGGCGCGCCGGCGATCGGGCTCAGTCCCCCGCCCCAGGGGGACGCCGCGGAAGCGCGCAGGGGCGCGCCGGCGATCGGGCTCAGTAGGCGTTCCGCGACAGGAACCCGCCCAGCGCAGTCCGGACCAGAATCTTGAGGTCCAGCAAGAGCGACCAGTTCTCGATGTAATAGAGGTCGTACTCGATCCGCTTCTGGATGGACGTCTGTCCGCGGAGCCCGTTGATCTGCGCCCAGCCGGTGATGCCCGCCTTCACCTTGTGGCGCAGGTGGTACTTGGGGATCTGCCGCTTGAACTCCTCGATGAACACCGGCCGCTCCGGGCGCGGGCCGACCAGGCTCATGTCCCCCCGCAGCACGTTGAACAGCTGCGGCAGCTCGTCGAGCGACGTCCGGCGGAGGAAGGCGCCCAGGGGCGTCCGGCGGTCGTCACCCGCGGTGGCCATCCGCGCGCCCGCATGCTCGGCGTCCACCCGCATGGTGCGGAACTTGAGGATGTGGAAGACGGCTCCGTCCATCCCCATCCGCTCCTGACGGTAGAGGACCGGCCCGGGGCTGGTCAGCTTCACCACCAGCGCCACCACCAGCATCACCGGCGAGATCAGGAGCAACGCCAGCGCCGAGAACAGGAAGTCGAAGGCGCGCTTGGCCACCAGGTTCCAGCCCTCCAGCGGCCCGCCCTGGAGGCTGACGATGGGCAGCCCGCCGAACTCCTCGAGCCCACCGTAGAGCGTGACGTACTGGAAGAGGTCGGGGACGATCTTCACGTCCACGGTCTGCAGCGCCAGCCGCTCCATCAGCGACTTCATCAGCGGCATGTCCTCGGAGGGCAGCGCGAGGATCACCTGGTCCACCGGGTGCTCGCGCAGCACGCGGTTCAGCTCGTCGGTGGTCCCGATCACCGGCACGCCCCGCACCGTGGTCCCGGGCAGCAGCAGGTCGCGGGAGAGCACCCCGGTCACCCGGAAGCCCAGCTCGCGGTGGTGCTCGATGGTCTCCACCACCCGCTCGCCCAGCTCGCCCGCGCCCACCAGGAGGATGGACTTGAGGTTCAGGCCGCGTCGGCGCAGGGACTCGAGCCACATCCGGAACCCGACGCGGGTCGTGGCGACCAGGAAGAACGAGTAGCCGGCGAAGATGGCCAGGGTGAGCCGGGAATAGCGTTCGCGCCCGAAGTAGGTCAGCGCCACCAGCACCAGGCTCCCGGTGATGGTGGCCTTGAAGAGCTCGAAGACCTCTTCCAGGTGGGTCCGCACCCGGTTGGTGGCGTAGAGGCGTGATTGCCGGTACGCGACCGGGAAGAGCACCAGCACCAGAGCGAGCGTGACCAGCGTCTCGCGCACCGGTGGCCGCGGCGCGGTCAGCGCGTCGAAGCGGGTCAGGTAGGCGAGGACGAAGGCGATCGTGAGCACCGCCACGTCGATGGCGACCTTGATCGATGTCCAGAACCGCTGCAGCCGGTTGAACACGCGCCTTGCACTACCACGGAAGTCGGCCCTGGAGGTCGGGACGGCCGGCCAGCAGCGCCTCCACCCGGGCCCGGAAGGCCGCCCGGAAGCGCTCCTCGGAGAAGAGCTCGGCCCGCGCCCTCGCCCGGGCCGGGTCGAAGCTGCGCTCGAAGGCCTCGAACCGGGCGAGCGCCTCGACCAGCGCCTCCACCGTCGGCTGCTCGAAGAGCAGGCCAGTCTCCGGGGTGAGGGTCTCCAGCGCCCCCCCGCGGGCGAGCGCGATGACCGGACGCCCCGAGGCCAGCGCCTCCAGCGGAGCGATGCCGAAGTCCTCTTCCCCGGGGAAGACCAGGGCCCGCGCGCCCCGGTACAGGGCGGGCACCTCGGCGTCGGGCACCTTCCCCAGCCAGCGCACGTTGGGAGGCAGGTCCGAGCGGAGGAGGCGCGCGTCCTGCCCGTCGCCGGCGATCCACAGCACGTGCCCCGTGCGGCGGAACGCCTCCACCGCCAGGTCCACCCGCTTGTAGGGCGCGAGCGCCCCGAGCCAGAGGAAGTAGCCGCCGGGGGCTGCCCCGCCGCCGGCGGCTGCATCCCGAAGCGCCCGAGGTCCACTGGCGGGTGGATGACCTCCGCCTCGCGGCCCCAGAACCGGGCGATGCGCCGGGCCACGTGGTGACTGTTGGCCACCAGCGCGTCGGGATCGGCCGCGGTGCGGCGGTCCCAGGCCTGGAGCGCGGGGCGCGCGGCCGCCGCCGCCAGCCGCACCGGCAGGCTCGCCCGCCCCGGACCGAAGTAGGCGTCGAACTGGTCCCACATGTAGCGCATCGGCGAGTGCACGTAGGCCAGGTGCGGGGTCCCCGGCGGCACCCGCGCGCCCTTGGCCACGCAGTGGCTGGAGGAGACGACCAGGTCGAAGCCCCGGAGGTCGAGGACGCGCAGCGCCGCCGGCATCAGGGGCAGCGCCGCGCGATAGCGGCGCTCGATGCCGGGCAGGTGCTGCAGCGGGGAGGTGTGGATGGGCCGGGACTCGACGTCCGGCCCCACGCTCCCCGGCACGTGCAGGAGGGTGAAGATCTCCGAGCCGGGAAAGAGCCGGACCAGCTGCGCGAGCACCAGCTCTCCGCCGCGGCGCCCGGTGAGCCAGTCATGGACGAGAGCGACGCGCATCGCGGGGCGTTCGGCCGGTCGGTGTAGCATGCCGCAGCCGCGACTCCATGGCCCCCCGGGTGCTGATCGATCTTCGGATGGTGTCCGGCCGGCTGCACGGCATCGCCCGGTACGCGCTGGAGCTCGCCCGGGTGCTTCCCTCCCTCGCGCCCGACCTGGCCTTCGAGGGCCTGGGGCCGCCGGGCGGGCTGCCCGAGCTGGGTCCGCTCGCCCCCGCGTTCCCGGTGCACGCCGCGTCCGCGGGATTCCTCTCGCCGCTGGAGCAGCCGGCCCTCGCCGCGGCGCTCCGGAGGCTCGACCCGGCGCTCTTCCACGCCACGTCCTTCTCCGTGCCTCTGCTCTGGCGTGGGCCGCTGGTCGCCACGCTGCACGACGCGGCGC
This sequence comes from uncultured delta proteobacterium, assembly GCA_963776345.1. Lineage (GTDB taxonomy): Bacteria > Myxococcota > Myxococcia > Myxococcales > Myxococcaceae > RPRB01. The sequence goes on from CAVZMH010000016.1 coordinate 720,407, forward strand.
ACCTGGCCCGCAGCGCCGAGTTCGGCCGGCTCACCGCCATCTACTACCGGGTGGTGGTGCGACCGACGGTGCGCCGCGCCCGGGCGCTGCTCACGGTCTCCGAGTTCGCGCGGGGTGAGCTCGCGAGCCGCCTCGGCGTCCCGCAGTCGCGCTGGACCGTCGTCCCGCCCGGGGTCGACGCCCGATTCCGGCCGCCCACGGCGGAGGAGCGACTGCAAATCAGGGCGCGCCTCGACCTCCCGCCGCGGTATCTCCTAGCGGTGGGCAACCCCAAGCCGCACAAGAACCTCGCGCTCCTCGCACGCATCGCCGCCCGGCTCCCGGTGCCGCTGGTGCTGCTCGCCGGCGAAGGCGCGGGGCGCGTCTTCCCCAGGCCGACCCGCGTCCTGGCCGAGGTGGACGAGTCGCACCTCCCGGCGCTCTACGGCAGCGCCGAGGCGCTCCTCCTCCCCTCGCGGCACGAGGGCTTCGGCCTCCCTGCCCTCGAGGCGATGGCCACCGGCACGCCGGTCCTCGCCGCCAGCGCCGGCGCGCTCCCCGAGGTGACCGGGGGCGCCGCGGAGCTGCTCGACCCCGACGAGCCGGAGGCGTGGATCGCCGCCAGCAACGCCCTGGTCGCCGACCCGCTCCTGCGCGCCCGCTGGGCCTCCGCCGGCCGCGAGCGCGCCCGCGCCTTCACCTGGGAGCGCTGCGCCCGCCAGACCCTCGCGGTGTATCGCTCGGCGCTGGACTGAGCCGGGGACCGGGCCCCGGGTGCACCAGGCCCACGCCCCAGACGAGCGCGAAGCCGAGGGCCACGCTGGGGTGGAACGGCAGGTGATGGGCGACGCCCAGCGTGTGGTACCCGAGCCAGGACAGCGCCGCCCCGAGCGCCACCGCGTTCCCGCCGCGCGCACGCCGGAGCAGCGCCAGCGCCAGCGTGCCGTGCAGCACCACCCAGAGCACGAGCCCGGGGAGGCCCGTCTCGGCCCAGACGGTGAGGGCGATGGAGTGCGCGTCGCGCGAGAGCATGTCGGTGATTCCGGTGACGCCCTGCCGCGCCAGCGCCGCCTGGCGGTAGTTGCCGAAGCCGACGCCGAGCCACGGGTGCCGGCGCACCAGGTCCCATCCCGCGGCCCGCGCCAGCGCGCGCTCGCCGCCGACGAAGTTCTCGGTCGCCGCGGCGAGGCGGACGTGCCACCCCGGGCTCACCACCGCAGCGGCGGCCACGGCCAGGAGCACCGCCAGGACCAGGCCCCGGACCCGGACGCTCCGGGCCACGGCGACGCCGGCGACGAGCGCCAGGAGGAGCGCGGTGAGGAGCGCGGCCCGGGCATAGGCCAGGACGGTGCAGCAGATGCAGGCCACCGCCAGCGCCGCCGCGAGCACCCGCCTCCGGCCCGCGGCGGGACGGAGCGCGGTGGCGAGCGCCGGTCCGAGCGCGGCGACGGCGGCGTGCGCGAGCCGGAGCCGATGGAAGAAGAAGCCCCCGGCGGCATAGCGGTCCTCGCCGCCGAACGTCTCGTGCACCCGGTCCACCGGGACGCGAAGGAAGGCGGGAATGGGAATCGACCAGCGCACCAGGTGCTGCACCGAGGAGAACCCGAGCGAGAGCAGCCCGCCGGCCACGAAGAGCGCCTCCGGCCAGGCCCAGCGGACGACCTGGGCGCCGAGCAACGCGGCGGCGGCCAGGGCCGCGGTGTCCAGGCAGTGGAGCCACAGGGCGGCCGGGGGAAGGCCCGGAGCGCCCAGCGCACGCGCCACCAGCGGCGAGATCGCCTGCCACCCGGCGAGCCCCAGCGCCGCGCGCACCGGGACCCGGGCCTCCCGGGGCAGCGACGCGCCCCGCATCACCAGCGCCGCCGAGGCGACGAGCGCCGCGTCCGCCACCGCCTGGAGCAGCCCCTCGGACAGCCAGAAGGCGGCGGACCACGCCGCGACCAGCGCCGTCGCCAGACGCGCCGGGCTCACGCCCCCGCTCCGGACCACCCTCCCCACCGGAGCACGCGGCGGCCCGTCCCCGGCGGCACCCAGAGGAGCACCCCCAGCGCCAGGGTGAGGACCAGGAGCGGGAGCGCCGCGGCCAGGAGCGGCGCCATCCGGCCGGCGTTCACCAGGGCGCGGGCGATGACCGTCAGCCCCCACAGCCCCATGGTCACCGCCAGGCCCTCCACCAGCGCCCCGGTGAGCGAGGCGCCCCGGCCCGGCCGCAGCGCGAGCACCACCGCCAGGAGCGCGGCGGGGACGCCCGCCAGGGGGTAGGTGAAGCGATTGCCGAGCGCGAGCACGAACAGGCGGTCGGACAGGCCCACCTCCCGGCGGGCGCGGATCTGCTGCCGGAGCACCGGGACCCGCATCTGCTCCGGCCGCCCCGGCCGGATGCCGAGCAACACCCGGGTGATGCCCAGGTCCACCGTCTCCTCGGGCAGCTCGGTGAGCCGCAGCGCTCCTCGCCGGTCGAACACCCGCCGCGTCACGCCCACCAGCCGCCACCGGGTGCCGCCGGCGTGCTCCATCGCCTGCGCATCGACCCGCTCGGCGAGGTCGAAGTCCGGCGTCAGGCGCAGCACGGTGACGCCGCGGAAGCCCGACTCCACGTCCCCGGACTCGAGATGCAGGATGCGGTCCTCGTGACGGAACCACTGCTTCCGCTCGTAGAAGGACCGCCAGTCGCCCCAGCGGTGGAAGCGGAGCGCGGTGATCTCGTCCACCCGGCGGCTGGCGTGACCCACCGCGAACTCGTCGAGCAGGCCGAGCGCGACCGCCGCCACCAGCGCCACCCCGACCACCGGGAGGAACAGGACCCGGCGGCCGAAGCCGAGCGCGAGGATGGCGGTCAGCTCGCCGCGGCGGCGGAGGAGCGAGACCAGCGTGGCGCTGGCGAGGAGCAGCGCCGCGGGCGCGAGCTGGTGCGCGGCCACCAGCGCCTTCCAGCCGTACAGCTCGGCCACGTCGCGCACCCAGTTGGGCCCGGTGTAGGCGCGGGCCCGGTCCACGAAGTCGGCCACCAGGAAGACCACCAGCAGCCCGGCCAGCACCGCGCTCACCAGGACCAGGTAGCGGCGGAGCACGTGGCGCAGGAGGAGCCCCCGCATCAGGCCACCAGCCCCCGCCGGGTCAGGCGGACGAAGAGCCAGGTCCCGAACGCGCCGAACAGGAGGTTCGGCGCCATGCCCGCGAGCCAGGGCGCGAGCCGCCCGGCGGTGCCGAGGTTCTCGAAGCTTCGCTCCACGAGGTAGTAGGCGACGTAGACGCCGAGCGCGAGCAGGTACCCCCGGGTGCGCGCGGCGCGCGAGGACATGGCCAGCGGCACCCCGAAGAGCGCGAAGGCCAGCGGCGTCAGCCCCTCGGCCAGCCGGACGTGGAACGCGGTGAGGAAGGGAGCGGGGCTCCTCCCCCCGCCGCGCGCCTCGCCCGCCGCGGCCAGCAGCTCACCGGGCGTGAGCTCCTCCTTCGGCGAGCGGAAGTGGTTCCTCCGGAGGATGGAGTCCTCGACCCCGATGGAGAGGTTGCCCTCGCGGAAGCTGAGGATGGCGTAGTCGGTCCCGGTGTGCTCGGCGCGGTGGACCTCCCCGGCCCGGAGGCCCACCAGGAGCGAGGCGCCGCGGCCGGAGGGGTTCACCGTCCCCTCGTGCGCCAGGACCAGCAGCGGCGCGCGCGGGTCCCGGTCGTCGTGGACCAGGACGTGGGTCCACACGCCGCGCTCCTTGTCCACCCCCTGGGCATAGAGCGTCAGGTCGGTCAGGTCCTCGTAGAAGACGCCCGGCCGCACGTCGCCGAGCACGTTCCTCTTGATGACCTCGCTCACCTGCACCTTGACCTGCTTCAGCCCCCACGGCTCCGCCGTCGAGGCGAGCAGCAGCACCAGCACCCCCAGGCCGCCGCCCACCGCCAGCGGCACCCGCGCCAGCTGCCATGGCGTCGCCCCGAGCGAGAGCAGCGCCAGCAGCTCGCGGTCCTCTCCCAGCCGGCCCAGCCCGAGCAGGATGGCGAGCAGGAAGCCCACCGGGAGCGACATGACCAGGAGATGCGGGCTCAGGTGGAGCACGAGCCGGAGGAAGTCCGATGGCGTCACCGCCGAACCGAGCAGCACGTCGGTCCCGCGGAGGAACTGCATCACGAAGAGAAGCAGGAAGAGGAACACCACCCAGAGCAGGAGCGGCACCAGCAGCTCGCGGAGCAGGTAACGGACGAGCAGCGGAAGCTCGGGCCACCTCACGCGCGCGGCCCGAGCCCCCGGGCGCCGATGTCCCGCCGGTACTGCATCCCCTCGAAGGAGATGCGGCTCACCGCGCCGTAGGCGTTGGCGCGCGCCTCGGCCAGCGTCGGCCCGCGGGCGCAGACGGTGAGCACCCGGCCTCCGGCCGTCACCAGCGCCCCGTCGCGCACCGCCGTGCCGGCGTGGAACACCTGGCAGCTGCCGCCGATGCGCTCCACGCCCGAGATGCGGGCGCCGGTCACCGGCGCGGCCGGGTACCCCGGGCTCGCCAGCACCACGCCCACCGACGCTCCCGGCAGGAGGGTGAGCGGGCGCGGGGCGAGCGTGCCGCGGGCGCAGGCGTCGAGCCAGGGCAGGAGGTCCTCCCCGAGCGACATCGCCAGCACCTGCGCCTCCGGGTCCCCGAAGCGGGCGTTGAACTCCAGCACCGCCGGGCCCTGCCGGCCGACCATCAGGCCAGCGTAGAGCGCGCCCCGGAACGGCGTCCCCCGCGCGGCCATCGTCCGGAGCACCGGAGCGATGACCTCCTCGCCCACCCGGCCGAGCGCGGCGGCGTCGAGCACCGGCGCCGGGCAGTACGCGCCCATGCCTCCGGTGTTGGGACCCTCGTCCCCGTCGAGGAGGCGCTTGTGGTCCTGCGCCGGCGGGAGCAGCACGTACCGGGCGCCGTCGCACAGGGCGATGACGCTCACCTCCTCGCCGTCCAGCACCTCCTCCAGCACCAGCGTCCGTCCGGCCTCGCCCAGCGCGGCCAGCGTGCGCACCGCCGCCACCGCCTCGTCCACGCCGTGCGCGACGATGACGCCCTTGCCCGCCGCGAGCCCGTCCGCCTTCACCACCACGGAACCGCGGGCCCGCGCCCAGGCTTCCGCCTCCGGCACCGAGGTGAACGCTCGCCCGGCGGCCGTGCGGACCCCGGAGGCGAGCATCACCTCCTTGGCGAAGGCCTTGCTGCCCTCGAGCCGCGCCGCCGCCGCGTCCGGACCGAAGACAGCGATGCCCGCGGCCCGGAGGGCGTCGGCCACCCCCGCCACCAGCGGCGCCTCAGGCCCGACCACCACCAGGTCGACCCGGGCGTCGCGGGCGACCGCCACCACCGCCTCGGGACGCTCCGCGACAACGGCACGGCTCTCCGCGAACGACGCCGTGCCCGGGTTGCCCGGAGCGCAGATCAGCGCCGAGAGCCGCGGGCTCTGCGCCAGCTTCCAGGCGAGCGCATGCTCCCGCCCACCGCCTCCCAGGACCAGCACCCGCATCGTGTCCGATCAACCCTCCGGCGGCAGAAGGTACAAGGCCCGCCGGGCCGAGGCGTACTCCGGATCGAGCACGATGACACGCTGCAGTCGTTCCCGGGCGGAGACGATGGCCCCGGCCCGGGCCTCCGCCTCGGCCAGCCGCACCTGGGCGGCGAGCAGCCCCGGGCTCAGGGTCTGGGCCGCGTGGAGCGCGCGCTGGGCGCCCTCGACGTCGCCGGTGGCCAGCAGCGCCGAGCCGAGCGCGTACTGGGCAAATCCACTGGTCCGGCCTCCCGCGGCGGACGCAGCCTGCGCACGGTCGAGGGCTCCGGCGGTGTCGCCGCGGGCCCCGAGCAGGATGGACTTCCAGCCGAGCACCACCGCCTGGCTTCCGCCGGCCTTGAGGATCCGGTCGATGAGCGCCTCGGCCGCGGCGGTGTCGCCTTGGTGCACCCGGAGCACCGCCTCGGCGAGCAGGGGCTGCGCGTCGCGGTCGTCCTTGCTGAGGAGGACCAGCCGATCCGCGGCGCCCTTCAGGCCGTCGCCCGGCCAGAGCGGCGGGACGCCCGGGCTGTCGCGAAACGGATCTGCCTGGAGCGCCGGGGCCACGCTCTGGAGCGCCCGGTCACGCGCTCCGGTCATGGCCCAGGCCGCTCCGGCCCAGAGCTGGGCGTCGATCCGCCGGCCGTCCACGGCGGCTGCGCGGTCGAATGCCTCGGCGGCGGGCTGCCAGCGCTGCTGCGCCGCCCGCACCCTGCCTTCGAGCAGCGCCGCCACTCCCGCGTCCCCGAGCCGGTCGAGGACCAGGGGGAGGTGCGCGGCCGCCTGCTCCGGCGCCCCGCTGTCGAGGTCGACCAGCAGCGCCTGGAGATTCGCCTGGACGTCGTCCGGGGCGAGCGAGAGCGCCGCCGTCGCGGCCTGGGAGGCCGCCTGGAGGTCGCCCGCGGCGCGGGCCACCCGGGCCAGGGAAATCTGCGCGCGCAGGAGCTCGGCGCCCGACAGGTGCCCGTGCTGCACCGCGCGCGAGAGGAGCTTCACCGCCTCCGCGGGCGCGCGCTCGGCGCCGGCCCGGAGCATGGCCATCTCCACCAGCGCGGGCCCGTCCTGCGTGGCGGGGGTGGACTGGAGCCGCTCGTAGATGCGCCGGGCGTGCGCCGTCTCGCCCACCTGGCCCCAGAGTCGGGCGAGCGCGCGGGCCGTCCGTGGCTCGTCGGGATCCACGGCGAGCCGCGCCTGGAGGTCCGCCACTGCCGCCCGGGGGGAGCCCGCGGCATCGTGCGCGGTCGCCCGGATGTTGAAGACGCGCCGCTGCGCCGGATCGCGCTGCTCGACCTCTTGCAGCAGCGACAGCGCGAGCCCGGCCGAGGAGGTGGCGTAGGCCTCGGCGAGCACCAGCCGCGCGCGGGTGGCCCAGGTCGGTGACGCCGCGGGGGCCGCTGGCGTCGTCGGCGGGGGCGCGCCGGGCGCCGGGGGAGGCCGGCGCGCGGGTGGCGTCCACCGCGCTCTGCCCCAGGCTCCGTGCCCGCTCGACGTTGGTCACGCCGCCGCGCACCAGCAGGAGGATCGCCAGCCCGACCTGGAGCGGGGGCTTCTGCCCCAGACGCTCCAGCGCGCTCTCGCCGAGCCGCACCAGCGACTCGAGCTCGCTGGCCGGCAGCTGGCTTCCCCGCCCGCGGGCGATGGTCTCCATCCACATCCCGAGCGCCTCGGCGTTTCGCGGCTCCTGGACCAGGACGGTCTCCAGGGTACGCTCCGCCGCGAGCTCCGAGGCCTCGGTGTCCCTGGCGAGGTTGGCCTCGGCGGAGGAGAGGAGGTCGGCCACCGGGTGAGGCTCGGCGGGGGCCTTCCAGGATGCGAGCCGCGTCTCCAGCCCCTCGGGGAGCTTCGCCTCGACGGGCTTCTTCTTCTTCCCCGGGCGGGGGATGACGTCGGCGACGCGCTGGAGGTCCGCTGGATCCGGCCGCACCCTCAGGTACCAGAGGGCACCGGAGACGGCGATGGCGATGCCGAGCATCCCGAGCAGGACCCAGACGCGACCGCGGCGCTCCGGCTCCGGCATCGCCCGAAAGGCACGCCGTGGCCGTGCCGGCGGGGTGGGAGTCCGGGGGGCGAGCTCGAGGGTCTCGGGCCCGGAGCTTCCGGGCGTCCCCGGCCCGGAGGTGGCCGCGGAGCCGGGGGAAGGCACGGCCCGGCCGAGCGCGGCGGCGGTGCGGGCACGGCAGGCCCCGCAGACGCCGCTGGCGAGATCGTCCGCATCGACCAGCCGGCCGCCACACGCGGCGCACGGGTCGGGCCGGGGTGCCGCGGCCGGAGCGCTGGCCACGGTGACCGTGGATCCGGTCGATCGCGGCGTCGCTCCGTCCGGGCCAGGCCGGGGCGTGGTCGGTGGAATGGCAGGCGCTCCGGGCGAGCCCCGCGCCGGGGTGAGTGGCGGGTCGGCGGCGGCCTGGCGCCGGGGGTTTCCGGTGGTGACGGGCGCCACCGGCGAGGGCGGCTGCTGCGGCGCAGGGAGCGGCGTGCGCTTCCACGGGTCCGAACGCTCGGTCTCGGGCCACTCGTCCGCCTGGGTGGCGCTCCGCGACGTGGATTGCGTCGCCACCGCCGCCTCGTACTCGGCGCGGACCTCGCTCCAGTCGACGGGCGCCGAGGTGGAGCCCTGGAGCGGACCGGGGTCCGCGGCGCCCGGCTGGCTCACCGGAGGGGCGTTCGCCGGTGGCGGCGGGACGTCGTCGAACGGGACGTGGCTCCGGCCCACCACGAACTCGAGCTGACTGTCCGCCTCCCACTCCAGCTCGCCGAAGAGCTCCTCCTCCTCGGGCTCGGGCGTCTGCTGGATGGTGCGGGTGGTCAGCGCCACCCGGCCGATCTGGCTCTTGCCGCCGGACGGGGTGGTCAGCGGCACGCCTCCGGGGCGGAGCGCCTGCGAGTGCTTGCACCGGGGGCAGCGCCCCCGCGTCGCCCGCGCCACTGCCTCGTCCGGAAGCGAGTAGTCGGTGCCACACTGTTCGCAGCGGAAACGCATCGCCTCGCCGGGGTCAGTGCCGGAAGTGCCGGACCCCGGTGAAGACCATCGCCACGTCGTGCGCGTCGGCGGCGGCGATGATCTCGGCGTCTCGCACGCTGCCGCCGGGCTGCGCCACCGCCCTGGCACCAGCCTGGACGAGCGCCTCCATCCCGTCCCGGAAGGGGAAGAAGGCATCGGAGGCCACCGCGCTTCCCCGGAGCGATTCGCCTCCGCGTCCGGCGGCGATCTTCACCGACTCGACGCGGCTGGTCTGCCCACCGCCGACCGCGAGCAGCCGGTCGGCGCTGGAGAAGACGATGGCGTTGCTCTTCACGTGCTTGCAGACGCGCCACCCGAAGCGCAGCGCTGACAGCTCGGCCTCGGTCGGGGCCCGCCGGGTCACCACCTTCCACTCGGTGGAGGGCTCCACCGCATCCCTGTCCTGCACCAGGAGCCCGCCGGAGATGCTCCGCAGCTCGAAGGAGGCGACGGCGCGCGCTCCCCTGGGCCAGCTCTTCCGGGCATCGAGGAGCCGGAGGTTCTTCTTCGCCCCGAGCGCCGCGCGCGCCGCCTCCGAGTAGCCGGGCGCGATGACCGCCTCGAGGAAGGTCTCGGCCATGGCCCGGGCGGTCGGCTCGTCCACCTCGCGGTTGAAAGCCACGATGCCGCCGAAGGCCGACACCTCGTCCACCGCCCGCGCGATCCGGTAGGCCTTCTCCAGCACCTCGTCCTGGGCCACGCCGCACGGGGTGTTGTGCTTGATGATGACCGCCGCCGGCCGATCGGGGAACTCGAGCGCCAGGGCGAGGGCCGCGTCGAGGTCCAGGAGGTTGTTGTACGAGAGCTCCTTGCCCTGCAGCACCTCGGCGAAGGAGACGGACGGCCCGGCCGGCTCGCGGTATCCGCGGTACCAGGCCCCACGCTGGTGCGGGTTCTCCCCGTACCGGAGCTCCTGGACCTTCCGGAAGCCGAGCGCCAGCTCGTCGGGAAAGGCGACGCCGTCGCGCGCGGCCATCCAGCCGGCGATGCTCGCGTCGTACGCCGCGGTGTGCGCGTAGGCCTTGCGCTGGAGCCGCTGCCGCGTCTCGAGCGAGGTGCCGCCGCCGCGCCGCAGCTCCTCCAGCACCGCCGGGTAGTCCTCGGGATCGACCAGCACCGTGACCGAGGCGGCGTTCTTGGCGCCGGCGCGGATCATCGCCGGCCCGCCGATGTCGATGTTCTCGAGGATCTCCTGCTCGCCGAGGCCCTTGGCGACCGTCTCGCGGAAGGGGTAGAGGTTCACCGCCAGCACCGAGATGGGCGCGATGCCGCCGGCCTCCATCTCGGCGCGGTCGGAGGGCAGCGCCGGGCGCCCGAGCAGCCCGCCATGGATGCGCGGGTGGAGGGTCTTGACCCGCCCTCCGAGGATCTCCGGGCTTCCGGTGTGCTCCGAGACCTTGCGCGCCGGGAGCCCGGCCTCGGTGAGGGCCTGGAGGGTTCCGCCGGTGCTGAGGAGCTGGAATCCGAGGTCGACGAGACCACGGGCGAAGGGAACGAGTCCCCGCTTGTCGGAGAGGCTGAGGAGGGCGATCACGGGTCCTGGGGGATGGACTGCGGAGCACCGGGACGAAACACCGCGCCCTGTCCGAGTGTCAACGAACGAGAGCGCCCCCCCGCTCGGGGGGGTCCGACCCGCCCCGGTGCCGGAGCGGCTGAGGCTTGACCCGGATCCGAGGGCGGCTCGAACAGCGGCACCGGAGCGCCGCTCCGACGCAGCTCGGTCAGTCCTCGGTGGCCTCGCGGAGCTTCGCCAGCCCACGGGTCTCGACCTGGCGGATGCGCTCCCGGGTGAGGTTCATGATCTCCCCCACCTCCTCGAGCGTGATGCCGCCCTTCTCGGCGACGTCGAGCGCGCAGGTGTGCTCGAGCTCCCAGATCTCCTTGTCGGGGAAATTCAGCTTGATCGACCCGGTCTCGGGGTTCACGTCCAGGTAGAGGTTGTGCTTGCAGGAGACGAAGAGGCACGGGCGGGGGCCGTTGATGCAGTCGGCCCGGGTGCGCGGCCGGTTGTCCTCCACGCTCCGGAGCAGCTCCTGCTCCTCGGGATCCACCTCGCCCGCGAGGCGGCGGCGCCGCAGATCGCGGGCCATCTCCTTCCTGGACATGGTCTTCGACCGGCGGCGCTCCACCGGGGCCGGGAGCGCGCTCTCGGGCTCGCCCCCGGGTTCCGCCGTCGACTCGAGCTTCGCCTGACTCATCGCTTCCCTCCTCCGGACCGCTCGACCGCCGGTGGTTTCAAGACAGATCGCTCCGCTGCGTGGACCCCAGCGCCCGCTGGGCGGTGAGCGCGCTGCCCACCCGCGACAGGTCGCGAACCAGGTCCCCGGCACGCCGGCGCAGCCCGGTCAGCTCGCCCTGCAGGCTGCGCTTCTGCTCCGTGGCCAGCGCTCGCTCGCCGAGCTCCGACTCCAGCCCGCTGAGCGTCTCGTCCAGGCTGCGCTCCACCTGGTCGATGTGGTTCTTCACCCCGACGAAGGACCGACGGATCTCCTCGAGGGTGAGGCCGGCGGCCATCATCTTCTTGATCGCGTTGATCCGCCGGACGGACTCCACCGGGTAGAGCCCGTGGCTGCCGCGGTGCTTGCCCTTCCGCCCCACCCGGCGGCTCCGGGGCAGGAGCCCCGCCTGGACGTACTTGCGGAAGGTGGCCTCGGAGAGGCGCACGCCCTTGGGGCGGAAGATCTCGACGATCGCCCCGGCGGACAGGCCCCGGGCGAACTCGCTCTCGATGCGCGCCAGCTCTCCCGGTTCGAGATAATCCATTGAGTGTTGGATTGAGAATATCCGCTACTGACAGGATGCTATTGAGTGGTTTCCACTCCCGTCAAGGGGGGGCCAGCCGTTCAGGGAAAAATTCCCGGGCGGTTCCGGCCTCGCTCAGCGCTCGGCGGGTGGATGCTCGAGGGTGGCGGTGCGGCCCTGGACCAGCTGCACGGTGTAGGGCCGAGGCACGCCGTCGGGCCCGGTGAGCTCGACCACGTGGCGCCCGGCGGGGAGCCGCACCGTCCTGCTGCCCTGGACGTAGCCAGCGCGCTTGCCGTCCACCCGGAGCTCGGCCCAGGGCTTGGCGCGGATCAACAGCCGCGCACGAGCGGTGGACGGGGGCGCCCCCCCTCCCCTGCTCCCCGGAATCGCCCCCGGCGTGGTGGAGGAGGCGGGCGCGGCCGCCCGGTTCGCGGCCACTGCCACCGGAGGGGCAGACGGTGGGGCGGACGGCGACTCCGCGAGCGGACCCGCCCTCGCCGGTGGGGCCCCGTCCTCGCCGCCCGGCGACGCCGTCACCGCCGCTTCCGGCGCCGGCCGTACGCCGCCGGGAGCACGGGAGGCCACCGCCTCACGGCGCTCGCGCCAGGCCCCCAGCACCGAGGGGCCCGAGCGGAGCGCAACGCCAGCCACCGCGGCGACGACCACCACGGCGAGCAGGAGGCCCGCCCGGCGCCCGGTTCGCCGCGCGACGCCGGTGAGGACCTCGGTGGGCGCAGGCTCGGCGGCGTCAGGGATGACCAGCTCCGTCGACTGCGCCCGGGCGCTCGAGTCGCCGGGGGCCGACCCGTCCGCAGGCCCTCCGCGGGGGCCGGAGAGCGAGAGCGAGACCGGGATGGACGGGCTGACGTTCACCGGCTCGGCAACCCCGGCCTCCTCGGGGAACATCCGGCGGAGGAAGGCGCCCACGTCGGTGTCCTCGAGCGAGCGGGCCCCGCCGAGGAGGACCTCGGCGAGGGCGCGCTCCAGCTCGTGCGCCGTGGCCCAGCGGCGGTCGCGATCGCGCTCCAGCGCGCGCATCACCGCGGCGTCCAGCGGCGCGGCCACCGCGGGATTGAGTCTGGCCGGCGGGACGATCAGGCGCTCCTGCACCGCGCGCAGCACCGCCACGTCGCCATCGCCCTCGAACAGGCGCGCTCCGGTGAGCAGCTCCCAGAGCGTGACCCCCAGGGCGAAGACGTCGGTCCGCGCGTCGACCAGGTCGCCCCGGGCCTGCTCCGGGGACATGTACGCGAACTTGCCCTTCAGCATCCCGGATCCGGTGGCCCGGCCCCCGGCCTTGGCGATTCCGAAGTCGGTGAGCTTCACCGCCCCGTCGAAGCTGAGGAGCACGTTGTGCGGGGTGACGTCCCGGTGGACGAGCTCGAGGCTCTGCCCGTTCTCGGTCAGCCGGTGGGCGTAGGCGAGCCCGCGCGCGACCTCCATGCCGATCTGCGCGACGAGGATCGGCGGGAGGGCCACCCCGCGCTCCTGGCACCGCCGGCGGAGCTCCCAGAGCGAGTGGCCGCGCACGTACTCCATGGCCAGGTAGTAGGTGTCCTGGTGCTTGTCGAAGTCGAAGATGTGGACCAGGTTGGCGTGGTTGAGGCGGCTCGCCACTCGCGCCTCGGCGATGAACATCCTCACGAAGTCGGGATCACCGGCCAGGCCCGGACGGACGCGCTTGATGACCACGTCCTTCTCGAAGCCCTCCGGGCCGAGCGCCGCGGCGAGGTAGATCTCGGCCATGCCGCCCTCGGCGAGCTTGCGCCGGACGACGTACTTGCCGATGGGCGTTCCGGCGGCGAGCGTCATCGCGGAGGTCGTGGCACGGGGCGGCGGGGCCGACCGCCTACGGTACCGGCCGCGTTCTCCGAGGGTCAAACGGCGCGCTCCCGGGCAACCGCCGCCCACACCGCCCCACGAGCCGAGGGGCCCGGGGGCTCGGTGTCCCAGATGTCAGTTGACCCCGGGCCGAACCGCGGGCATTCATGGCCGCCGTGCACGAGACGACATCCGCGCGCCGGGTCGCCCCCGGACTCGCGCAGCGGCGCCGCGCGGCTCTCCTCGCTCCCCTGCTCGCCCTCGGCCTGTCCGCCTGCGCCTCGTCGCGGAGCGAGTCGTCGGGAGGAGCGCCGGCGCCGGGCTCGGTCCCCGGCTTCGTCCGGACCGACGGGCCCTGCTGGGTGGGCGGCCGCATCACGCTCGACCCCTCGCTCCGGGCGCAGTCACCGGCTGACGAGCTGGCCAACCTGGGTTGCGACAACGTGGTGCTGGTGATGAAGACCGACGACGGGAGCACGAAGCTGGTGCATGCCGACGGCGTCCTCGCCGGCGGCTGGGGCGAGTGCCGCTACCAGGTCACCGACGTGCCTCCCGGCGGCGCCACCTTCTCCGGGAAGGTCGTCGCCCTCTCCATCCCCGACTACCGGTACGCGCTGGTCTCCAAGGTCGAGTTCAACGCGGTGAAGTGCGGCGGCTCCCTGGCCTCGCTGAACCAGCAGCTCGACTTCGTGCTCACGGTTCCGGACGTTCGGGGTCGCTGACCTTCTTCCGCTCCGCCCACGGCGTGAGCCAGTAGAGCATCCCGTTCACGTCGGAGATCGAGAGGGCGACGAAGAGGTCGTGGAAGCCGGAGAGCTGCCGGACGCCGATCGACACGCCCAGCCGGTCCTGCAGCATCGAGACGCCCACCTCGCCGCCCCAGTCGGTGCCGCCGTTCCAGTGGACCGCAAAGCGCGGGCCAGCGGAGAGGGTGAGGCCCGCGAGGTGCACCGCCGGGCGGATGCCGAACGTGGAGCTGGTCCGCTTCCCGAACTCGATGTCCACCAGCTGCAGCGTGGAGAGGACCGAGAAGTTCGGCCCGAGCCGGAGCGCCGGCTCGATCCACGACAGCGCCAGCCCTCCCTGCGCCACGTCCAGCGCGGACCGGTAGGGGATCAGGTGCGCCACCCAGATGGGCCACCTCGGGCCATCGGCCAGGGGCACGCTGGGGACGGTCGAGGGGTCGAGCGTGAAGCGCACCGAGGACCCGTTGACGTCGCCCCGGGTCCAGACCTCCCCGGCGGACATGGCGAAGAGGATCCCCTTGCGCAATCCGGTCGACGAGGGCGCCGCCGTGGTGAGCTCGATGGTCGTCGCGCGGTCGAGGCCCCGCTGCACGGTCTCTCGCCAGAACCGGGCCCGGTCCTCCACCGCCAGCCGCATCGCGTGGGACTCGGGCGTGTATCCGGCCTGGGCGAGCGCGGTGAGAAACTCGTCGAAGGTGATGTCGGCGATGCAGAGCGCCTCCGTGTCGTGCTCGGTGCAGGGCGACTTCTGCGAGATCAGCACGTACCCCACGATGCCCAGCGATCCGAGCGCGCGCGGATCCTTCGACGGGCCGAGCCAGCTCCACTCCGGCATCGCCAGCACCTTCCCGGTCTGGGCGCTGCTCCCCAGCCACGCCCCGAGCTCGGCCCGGGCGAGCCAGGCGACGAGCGTGGAGGCCTTCTCGGAACGCGGAATCCCGAGCAGCTCGGCGAGTTGGCCCATCGCCGCGCCGACGCACCGCTGGGTGTCGAGCTGGACCAGGTCCAGCTCCCAGCTGTTCACCTCCCGGACCGGCGCCGGACGCTTCCGGTCCGCCGGGTCCTGCTCCCGGCAGACGAAGACCGCCGCGGCGTGGAGCCCGTCGTAGATGCCGGCGTAGTAGTCGAACTCGCGCAGGGGCCGGTCCAGGAACCCGCCGAAGTTGACCAGCTGCGCGCCGGCGAGCGGGCTGAAGCGGGTGGACAGCCCGAGGGTCCGCTCCGCGGTGCCCTCCGAGAGCAGGGCGCGGGAGTCCTGCGCCACCTGCACCGTGTCCGCGGTGAGCGACTGGAGGCGAGGACGGAGCTGCACCAGCCGGTCCAGCCGCTGCCATGCGCGGAGCAGCGGCCCGTCCACCTCCGACGGCGGGACGTCGTCCAGCGCCGAGAGCAGCGGCAGGAGCCGGGGGATCCCGAACAGGGTGCCGGGTGGCTCGGTCCCGAGCTCGTCCAGCACCTGCCGCGCCTCTGCGGGGATGGTGCCCGGCCCGGAGCGGGCTGCCAGGGCGGCGAGCGCGTCCTCGAGCTGGGCCGCCGCCACCCGCGCCGAGGACGGCCCCAGCACCTCGCTCTGGGTGAGGGACCCGAGCACCTCCCGCCGGAGCTGGAGCAGTCGCGCCTCGGGCAGCTCGCCGTGGCTCAGGAGCCCGAGCTGCTCGGCGAGGTAGATCTCGAACAGCGAGATGACCTCCAGCCGCTCGGCCAGCGTGCGTCCCATCTCGATGCGCGAGCGCGGGCTGCTGGAGGGGTCCAGCATCCTTCGCTCCGCGCCCTGACGGGCAGGGCTGCTCGGGTTGCCGAAGGTCCGGCTCACCAGCGAGCCCAGATCGACGATCTCGGTCTCGGACAGCGGCTCGGTGGCGCGCGCCCGGACCGCCGGGTCCGACTCCAGCGGATCGGTGACCGCGTCTCCGCGGAAGAAGCCGGCGCACTGGCGGCCCAGCGCCTCCGAGGACCCGTCGAGCGGACGTGGCGCGAGCCGGATCAGGCAGCTCTGCAGCGTGCGGGCGAACCGGGCCCGCTCCGCGGGCGTGCCGTGGAGCGCAGGAGGAAGCACGGGGGTGGGCGGCGGACCGTCCAGGTCGAGCAGCTCGCCGAGGAGCTGGATGTAGTCGCGGATGTGGCCCGAGGTGGTGAGCAGCAGCCGGCGGGTGGTGAAGTTCCAGCGGCCCGCCTGCGCGGCGCGGGACAGCTCGCGGTTGCGCGCGGTCTGGACCAGGTCGGCGGCGAAGGAGACGAGGGCACCCCCGCCGCGGAGGCTCCGGTCCCTCTCCTCCGGCCGCTTCGACGGCTGGAGCCGGCGGATGTCCGGATCCACGAACATCGCGGTGAGCGGCTTGAGCACCCCGGGGCGCCAGAACGCCTCGGACTGCTCGAGCGCCAGCCCGATGGGCGCGTTGTCGAACACGCCGCCGTCCATGAAGCGCCGCATGCAGATCTTCAGCGAGCGGCCGCCCTGCGCCGCCGAGTGCGACTGACAGCTCAACCCGGTGAGGGGCGTGGCCTGCGGTCCCGGGCAGGTGCCCTCGGGCGCCTCGGGGTCCGGGCCACAATCGGCGGCGCACTCACAGAGGACGCGCGGGCGGAAGGCCACCGGGAACGCCGCCGAGGCGAGCAGCGACTGGAGCACCACCTCGGGGTGGACGCCCGTCTTGCCCATCTCGGCGACGTCGGCCAGCGCCAGCCGGCTCTCGGTGGCGTCGAGGGCGCTGGGCAGCGGCTGTCGCTCGAAGCGGACCTTTCCCCCCGGGTCGATGTCGAAGAACAGCGGGAGCACCGCGCGCTGCGAGGTGATGAGGAGCCCGCCCACGTCCTGCTCCAGCGGGTGGACGCGGGTGACGGTGAGACCCATCGGCAGCCGGCAGCGCGGCCTGAACTCCATCGCGCCCTGGAAGAGCGCCCGCCGGATGTCGGTCAACACCGGCTCGAGCGCGGACGAGGCGAGCACCGCGTCGTCCGGCCGGTAGGCGCGCGGATCCTCGGGCAGGAGCGAGTCCAGCCCCACGTCCAGCCACGCGCTCCGGAGCAGGTTGTCGTCGATGCTGGAGCGCGCGGCGGAGGCATCGGTCTCGCAGTACAGCGCCGCGGCCAGCAGGGCGTTGACGCTCCCCGCCGACGCGCCGGTGACCCCCACCAGCCGTGGCCTGCGCCGGAGCAGCATCTCCCCCATCTGCGCGCGGAACACGCGCACCAGCGCCCAGTTCAGCCCGGCCTCGTAGCTGCCGAGGCTCACCCCTCCGCTGAGGGTGAGCGCGTAGCCGTCGTCCAGCCGGCTCCCATCCCTGTCCGGGGCCGCCGTCGTGAGAAGGGCGAGGGCGAGGGGCAGCACCATGCGCGCGGACCGTAAGCCTTCCGGGTGGTCGGCCGGTCGACTTTCTTGCTCCTGTCCCGGTCGCACCTGCGCCACCTTCGGCGCTGCGGCGAGCGCGTTCGGACCCGGGGTGCGGTGATCACCCCCGCCGCCGGGAGCACCACACCGCCGCACCCGTCCCGGGCCGCTGGCACGGGTGCTGCTCCGTAACCGGGGTGTGAGCGCCCATGCTGGCCCCGTGGTGGTGGTCGATACCTCTCCCGAGCGCCTCCGCGCGACGGTGGCGGTGCTCCGTCACGTCTTCGGGCCCGCATCCGTCCGGGGAACCACGGATCCCGAGGACGCCGCGGCGTGGATCGCGTGCGAGCGCCCCTCCGTGCTCGTCACCTGCGCCGACACCACGCACGCCTCGGGCGCGTCCCTGGTGGAAGAGTTGCGCGGTCGCTGGGGACCCGTGCCCGTGGTGCTGACCCACGGACCCTCGTCCAAGGTCCTGCTTCCCCCGGTGGCCCACCTCCCCGCCCCGGTCGATCCGGTGCGGTTGCGTGAGGAGGTCGGGCGCTGGGTTCCGGGCGCCGGCGCGGGCACCATCGCCACCACGCTGCTGTCCGAGGTGATGGCGCTGTACGCCCGCGCCGGCCGAACCGGCGTGCTCGACGTCCGCTCCCCGGCGCGCACCGGCTCGGTCTGGTTCGAGGACGGCGACGTGGTGCACGCCGCCTGCGGGTCGCAGACGGGGAAGACCGCGCTGTTCGAGGTGCTGTGCTGGAACGAGGGGCGGTTCAGCTTCCGCGGCGGGCCGGCCCCCACGCGCTCGCTCTCCGGCACCGTCCCGGAGCTGCTGGCCCAGGCCGACGCCGTTCCCTGACCGTCACTTCCGAGGCTGGGCCATGGCCTCGGCGACGGGAAAGGTCATCGCGCCCTTCTCCACCCACCAGCTGAGCACCTCGACCTCCAGGCGTCCGGCCTTCACCGCCGGATCGTCCTGCGCCAGCCGGCGGGCCTCCTCGAGCGGCGCGCGGTAGACGCACAGCCCGCGGAGCCGCGGGTCCGCCTGGTCGTCGAACGGACCGGCGACCACCAGCTTCCCGGCCCGGGCCATCGAGGTCAGGTGTGCGAGGTGCTGTCGCTGGAGCGCCTCGGGGTCGGCGACCTTGGCGCCCCCGTTCGCCGGGCGCTTGAGGATCACCAGGGTGTAGCGCTCCATGTTGGGCGGCATCTCCGACCCGGCATCCGGAGCGGCCGGCCCCGCGCCGATCAGCAGACTCGCGAGGGCGACTCCCCACCACGCCTGTGGCTTCATCTCACGTCCTCCGGTGCTGGCTTCCACCACACCTCATCCTGTCCACTTACCCGTGGGTCGAGGCAGGGCTGCAGCCGCCGTGACCATTGTCGCTGTGGATGGTGGGGGCTACGGTGCCCCGCCCCTGGAGGGACCGGAGATGGAACGACGGTGCTGGCTCCTGCTGGCGGCGCTCGGCGCGGGTTGCGCGACGACCCCGGCCCCGGTCGCCGCGACCTTCACCTACGCCCCGCCACCGGGGACGCGCTACGTGCGCACCGTCCGGGTGGTCACCGAGACCAGCCTGGTCGGCAGCCCCTTCCGGCAGAAGGAGGAGCGGGAGTTCGTCTGGAACGTGGGGTTCGCCCAGGAGGGAGACCGCACGGTCGTCACCCACCAGCTTCAGCGGGTGGCGCTCCGGGTCAACGACGCCGAGCTGCTCGACGGCGAGCGCGTCCCCGGGAGCGGCCTGTCGGTGGACCTGGTGGTGAGCCGCGAGGCGCGGGTGGTCGAGGTGCGTGGCGCGGAGCAGGCGGCCGCGGTTCTCTCCAGCCTGCTCCGTCCGGGGATGGAGCAGAGCTCGCTGGACCTGGTCACCCCGGAGCAGGTGAAGGAGCTGGCGGTGGCGCGCTTCGAGATGGTGGTCCGTGACGTGGTCGGTCACCCCACGGCGCCCGGCTCGAGCTGGGCCGCGGCCGACCCGGACCCGACGGTGCGCACCAAGACGTTGACCGTGGACCGCATCGAGCCCTGCGGTGCTGCCCGTTGCGCCCGGGTCAGCGCCCAGTACGAGGTGAACCCGAGGGCGGCGGCCCGCCGGGCGATGCGCTCCGCCGCAGCGTTCCTCGCCCGCAACGGCGTGAACCCGGCCCGGGCCGAGGTGCTGGACGCGAGCCTCGAGTACCGAGACGAGCTGCTGCTCGAGCCCGGGACGCTGGTGGACCACGCGGCCAGCTTCTCGGAGACGGCGCGGGTGACGTTCGCCGGGCCGCAGGGGGATCCGATCCCCGTCGAGTTCCGGAGCACGCTCGAGCAGAGCTCGACGTTCCCGTGACCGGCGCGCCGGAGCCGGCTCCGCGTGAGCCGGAGCGGGTCGAGCTGTCCACCGGCTGGGCGGACGTCGCAGGTCACGACGGGTCGCGCCGGTAGCAGATGTCCCCGGTGCCGCCGAGGATGCAGAGCCGCTCCGACCAGGTCCGCCCGTCCTTGCTCTCCTGCTCCAGCCGGAACGGACCGCCGTCGGGAGTGCCCCGGTCCGGGGTGAGGGTGAAGCTCGCGCCCTTCACCACCCACGCGCCGTCACCGCGGAAGCCGGACCCAGGACCCCGACCATCAGGACGAGCAGGCGTGTCATCGGCCCTCCGCTGACCCCGGGGAGCCTGCCACCGGCGGGGCCCCGGCGGCCAGGCGCGACGACGAGACGCTCTCCGGCCTAGGCTTTCGGCCCGCGTGCGGCGCGAGGACCGACTTCCGCTCATCCTGCTGGGGGTCGACCTCGTGGCCCTCGTCGTCTCCGGCATCCAGCCGAAGGACCGACTGACGTGGTGGCTCGAGGTGGCGCCGTTCCTCCTCGCACTGCCGGTGCTGCTCCTGACCTACCGCCGGTTTCGCTTCACCGACCTGGTCTACGTCCTCGTCGCCGTGCACGGCTGCGTGCTCTTCCTCGGCGGGCACTACACCTACGCCGAGGTCCCGCTCGGCGTCTGGGCGCAGCGGGTGTTCGGGCTCGTCCGCAACGACTACGACCGGGTGGGGCACTTCTTCCAGGGCTTCGTCCCCGCGCTGGTCACCCGCGAGGTGCTGCTCCGCAGGACGCCGCTGCGGCCTGGAGGCTGGCTCGCGGTGCTGGTGGTGTCGGTGTGCCTCGCGGGCAGCGCGCTGTACGAGCTGGTCGAGTGGGGCGCGGCGGTGACGCTGCACCAGGGCGCCGAGGCGTTCCTCGGGACCCAGGGCGACCCGTGGGACACGCAGGAGGACATGGCGACGGCGCTGGTGGGAGCCATCGTCGCCCTGCTCTCGCTCTCGCGATGGCACGACCGGCAGCTCGCCGCGCTCGGCAACGGCGCCCCGGCTTGACGTCCTCGGGGGACTCCCGTTCGCCGCGCCTTCGACGTGACCCGCTGCACGATCGCAGCGAACCCACCTTCTCTCGATGCGAGCCGGAGCCTCCGTCGATCCGGGCGGCGATAGCGTCGCGGCGTATGATCCTCTCCACCGGCTCGCGCCGAAGTCGTCCTCGAGCGCTCCTGACCTCGACGGCCGTCCTCCTCGGCGGCTGCGCGGCGGTGTCGCCCCGGGTTCCGGGGCCTCGGCGGGGACCGGGAACGCCGTCGTCGTGCCACTCGAGTCCGGCGAGGGTCTCGAGCTCCTCGGCGCGCGGGCGGAGCCGGTGACCTACCAGGGACGGCGGGCGATCCGCCTGGAACCGCTCGAGGGCGCGGCGCCGGGCAAGGCTTCGCTGGCGATCGTCCGTGACCTCCAGCTCGCAGATGGCGAGATGGAGCTCGAGGTCGCCGGAGCGCCTCGTCCGGGAGAGCGCGCGGACATGCGCGGCTTCATCGGACTCGCCTTTCATGTCTCCCCGGATGGCTCTCGCTACGAGAACCTGTACCTGCGGCCGAGCAACGGCCGCGCCGAGGACCAGCTCCGCCGCAATCATGCAGTCCAGTACCAGTCGTCGCCGGACTTCAGCTGGAAGCGGCTGCGCGACGAGAGCCCGGGGCAGTACGAGTCGTACGTGGACCTCCAGCCCGGCGTGTGGACGAGGATGCGGGTCAAGGTCTCGGGCACGCGCGCCGAGCTCTACGTCGACGGCGCCGAGCAGCCGAGCCTCATCGTGCGCGACCTGAAGCTCGGGGTGACGGGCGGCAGGGTGGCTCTCTGGACGGACCCGACGACCGAGGCCTACTTCCGCGACCTCCGGGTGCGCCGGGCGCGCTGACCGCCGCCTGCGACCCCGTCCAGCCCGGCGTGTGGACGAGGATGCGGGTCAAGGTCTCGGGCACGCGCGCCGAGCTCTACGTCGACGACGCCGAGCAGCCGAGCCTCATCGTGCGCGACCTGAAGCTCGGGGTGACGGGCGGCAGGGTGGCTCTCTGGACGGACCCCACCACCGAGGCCTACTTCCGCGACCTCCGGGTACGCCGGGCGCGCTGACCGCCGCCCGCGACTCCGCCAGCCCACGGAACGGGTCCGGCCCGGTCGGTCGTCGAGGTTCGCCGGGTCGACCCTGACTCCGCTCCCGCGCTCCGCCCGGGGCGATCCGCAACCGTGCTGCGCCGCGGCGGCGCGCTAGGATTCGTCCCCTTCAGCCAGCGCGACGAAGGAGCGCGTTCCCGCCGTGGCCGAGTGGATTCCAGCCCTGTTCCTCGACCCCCGGAGCGAGGATCCGGTCTATCTGCAGATCGCCCACGCGCTGATGAAGGAGATTCACCGCGGCCGCTTCCGGCCCGGAGATTCGCTGCCTGGCTACCGCACCCTGGCCGAGCAGCTGGGGGTGAGCCGCAACACGGTCATGTCGGCGTACCACGAGCTCCAGGTCGAGGGCTGGGTGGTCTCCGCGCCCGGTGAAGGGAGCGCGGTGGCGCGGAGACTCCCCGCGCATCTTCCTGGGCGGCTGCAGTCCCGGAACGAGGTGCCAAAGGCCGGCTCCGGGGCCATCGGCTTCACCCTCGGGCCCGAGCCGGCGCCGCCCACGGCGGGAGGCCGCAGCGGGATGCTCGAGGTGGCGAGCGGCGTCCCCGACCCGACGGCTCCTCCCGGGCGCGGCCCTCGCCCGCGCCTACCGGCGGGCGATCCTCCGGACCAAGGGCGGCCCGCAGAGCGGCGACCCCCAGGGTCAGCCGCAGCTCCGCGAGGCCCTCTCCCGGATGCTGAGGAACACCCGGGCCATCTCCGCGGCGCCGGAGCGGATCTTCATCGCCCGGGGCAGCCAGATGGCGCTGTTCCTCGTGGCGCAGGCGCTGGTCACCCCCGGGGACACCGTCGCGGTCGAGGCGCTGGGGGCACGGCGGGCCTGGGACGCCTTCGTCCGTGCCGGCGCGCGCTGTCTCCCGGTGGCCATCGACGAGCAGGGCCTCCAGCCGGAGGCCCTGGAGGCGCTGCTCGGCGAGACGCCGGTGCGCGCGGTGTTCGTCACCCCGCAGCGGCAGTACCCCACCCTGGCCGTCCTCTCCGCGGAGCGCCGCGCGGGCTGCTTCAGCTCGCCACCACCCACCGCTTCGCGATCATCGAGATGGACCCCGACTCCGAGTTCCACTTCGATGGCCGGCCGCAGGCGCCGCTGGCGGCCAAGGACGCGGCGCAGGTGGTGGTCCACGTGGGGACGCTGTCCAAGATCTTCAGCCCCGATCTCCGGCTGGGCTTCGTGGTCGGCCCGGCGCCGCTCCTGACCCGCATGAACGCCCTCCGCGCCACCTACGACCGGCACGGCGACCCGGTGCTCGAGCGCGCCATGGCCGAGCTGATGGAGGATGGCGAGCTGCAGCGGCACCTGAACCGGATGGACCGGGTGTACCGGAGCCGCCGCGACGCGCTCCTGGCGGGGCTGGCCGAGGCGATGGGCGACACGCTGACCATCGTTCCTCCCACCGGCGGCCTGGCCATCTGGGCGCACGTCCGGGCCGCGGTGGACGTCGACGCCTGGGCCGCGCGAGCGCTGGAGCGCGGGGTCTCCTTCCAGCCGGGGCGACGCTTCTCCTTCGACGGGAGCGCCGTGCCGGGGCTCCGGCTCGGCTTCTCCAACTACCCGGAGCCGGAGCTCCAGGAGGTCGCCCGGCGGATGCGCTCGGCCCTGGAGGATCTCCGGTGAGCGAGCAGCTCGCCCCGCTGGACGACCAGATCGAGCTCCGGGGGGTGCTGGGCGCGGGCGGGATGGGCGAGGTGCACCGCGGCTGGGACCGGCGGCTCGAGCGCGCGGTGGCGGTGAAGCTGGTGCGGGGGCAGGACGCCCGCGACGCCGAGCGGGTGCTGCTCGAGGCGCGGCTGCAGGCCCGGGTCGAGCATCCGCACGTCGTCAAGGTGCACGCGGTGGGCTCGCTCGAGGGCCGACCGTGCATCGTCTTCCAGCTGGTGGAGGGCAGGACGCTCGCCGAGGTCGCCCCGCGGCTCTCGGTGGAGGAGCGGGTGGAGCTGGTCCGCCAGGCCGGGCTGGGCCTCCACGCCGCGCACCTCCAGGGCCTGGTGCACCGGGACGTGAAGCCGGCCAACGTCCTGGTGGAGCAGTCGCGCGACGCGGGGCCGGTCGCGCTGCTCACCGACTTCGGGCTCGCCCGGGGCGAGGAGGCGGGACTGTCGCGGAGCGGGCTGCCGGCGGGGACGCTGGACTACATGAGCCCCGAGCAGCTCATCGCGCCGGGGCCGCCGGATTTTCGCTCGGACGTCTACGCGCTCGGGGCCACGCTCTACTCGGTCCTCGCGGGCCGTCCTCCATTCCGGAGGTCGGCCTCGCTCGGCACGCCCAGCACGGAGGCCGCGCCGGAGGTCGACCTGCTCCGCCGCATCCTCGAGGAGGATCCCGAGCCGCTCACCCGCGCCGCCCCTGGCATCCCACGCGAGCTGGCGACCATCGCCGCCCGGGCGATGGAGAAGGACCCCACCGCGCGTTACCCGAGCGCCGAGGCGCTCTCGGACGACCTGGGGCGCGTGCAGCGCGGCGAGCCGATCCGGGCCCGACCCGCCTCCTGGGCGGACCGCGCGCTGAAGTGGGCGCGGAGGAACAAGCCGCTGGCCCGCGCGGTGGCGGTGGTCGCGCTCACTCTCCTGCTCGCCGGTGCCTGGACGGTGTGGAGCCAGCGACGGGCGGACCGCGCCGCGGTCGATGCGGCCCGTCTGGGGGCGCTCAGCGAGTCGCTGGAGGACCAGCTGCGGATGGAGCTCATCGGGCCTCCCCACGACCTTCGCCCCGCCCTCGCGCGCATCCGGCGCGAGGCCGAGCGGCTCCGGCCAGTCGCGGCGCGTGGAGACGGCGCTGCGAACGCTGCGCTCGGCAAAGCGCTCCAGCTGGTCGGCGATGCCGAGGGGGCCCGCGACGCGTACGAGCGGGCCTGGCGCTCCGGCTTCCGGACCCCTCGGGTCGCCGAGGGGCTGGGCGAGGTGCTGGGCGAGCTCTTTCGCCGCAGATACGACCGCGCCCGCGAGACCCTCGCGCCGGATGCCCGAGAGCCGGCGTTCGCGGCGCTCCGCAGCGAGCTGGGCCAGCCAGCCATGGCCTATCTCCGGCTGGGAGAGTCCTCGGGCTGGCGGGGGAGCGCTCTCGCGGCACGCGAGGCGATGGTCGAGCGCAACTTCACGGAGGCGCGGAAGCGGGCGGCGGAGGTGACCGCCGCCGATCCGGGCCGGTACGAGGCGTCGCTGCTCGCCGCGGACGCCTGGACTGCCGAGGCCCGTGACCTCGCGTATGCCCGCAAATTCGAGGAGGCCGAGGCCGGGCTGGTCGCCGCGTCCGAGCTGCTCGACCAGGCCACTTCGTGGGGGCGGAGCGATCCCGCGATCGGGCTGGCACGGGCGGAGCTCCACACCGTCCGAGCGAACAGCCTGACCCTGCGGGGCCGCTCGCCAGAGACGGATCTCAGCGCGGCGCTCTCCACCCTGGACGAGGTGATCAGGCTGAACCCGGATGACCCGTTGCCGTACGTCCGGCGGGGCTTCGCGCTCAACCAGCGCGTCCAGTACCAGTTCATGAGCTCACGGCTTGCGCTGGGCACGACCCTCGACGAGGTGATTCGCGCCTACCGACGAGCGCTCGAGCTCGGGGCCGGGGACGCCCGGACGCTCTGCCTGCTCGGCCAGGCCCTCTACTACCGCGCGTTCTGGCTCAACGACCTGGGACAGCCCTCGCTCGAGCCGGTCCGCGAAGGGCTGGCAGTGGTGGACCGGGCAGAGAAGCTCGCGCCGGAGGACTCGGAGGTGCCGTTCGTCCGTACGCTGCTCCACGCGATCGAGGCGGACGTGCTCGCGCACCAAGGTCAGCCGACGATCGAGGCCCGTCGGGCGGCGATCGCCGCGGGGGAGCGTGCGCTCCAGATGCACGCGGGACGAGGCGCGATCCTCCGTCCGGTCGTCGCCCAGCAACTGATGCTGGTGGGGACGGACACCTGGATGGCCGGAGAGGATCCTCGGCCCCACTTCGAGGCCGGGCGCAAGGCGTTCGAGGAGGTGTTCCGCACCCTGCCCGGCCAGCCGGCGCCGTTGGCGCAGTTCGCCAACGTCGTCGACGTCGAGGCAGGAATTCTCCTGGCACTCGGCGAAGACCCCTGCCCCAAGCTGGAGGACGCCGTCGGCCGACTCGAGGAGGTGCTGAAGAAGACACCCGGACTCGGGTTCATCGACGCCATGGTGGCCGAGCTGCTGGTGGACGAGGCGCTCTTCCGCGCGATGCAGGGCCAGGACCCCTCCTCCCAGATCGCGAGGACCAGGCCGGTGTTCGAGCGTGCCCCCGCCGACGTGAAGCAGGACATCAACTTCGTCGTGGCGCACGCGGCAGGGCTGGTCGCCGAGGCACGCTGGCGGACGGACCGTGGCGAGGATCCGCTGCCCACGCTGGCCCGGGCCGAGGAGCACATCGGCACGCTCGGAGCGCGGTCGACCGACGACCGTGCCCAGGAATGGCTCTCCCGGGTCGCGCTCGAGCAGGCCCGCTGGCTCTCGCGTCGCGGCACCCGGACCGAGGGCGTGGCCCGTGGGGGTCTGGCGCACCTCGACCGCGTCCTGAAGGCTCGACCCGGCGACCCCGAGCTCTGGGTGGTGAAGGCGGAGCTCGAGGCCTTCGCGGGCGACCGTCGAGCCGCGCGGGAGAGCCTCGATCACGCCTGGGCCATCAACACCCTCATCAAGGGCGGCTTGGCCTCCCGGGAGGCCGAGGCCGTCCTCGCAGCCCGCTGAATCTCCAGGGATTTCTGGCGGTCCGGGGGTGGCCCAGCCGGTTTCTCCGAAGCGCACCTGCCGCGTTCCATCCGTCCCTTCCAGGCTTCCACCCCAGGAGGAGAGACCGATGCGCGCTCGACGTTCGTCCGTGGTGGTGGCCCTGGGGCTCGGGTGGATCCTGGCCGGATGTGGGGAGGCGAGGGCAACACGCCGGTGTGCACGATCAGCGGGGTCACGCTGACCGGTTCGGCGTCGACCGTCGGCCCGAACCAGACAGTGAACCTCACCGCGACGGTGACCCAGGCGGCCGGCTCGTGCGGGGTGCAACGGGGGCGTCGTCTGGGCGGTCAACCCGAACACCGGTGGGCTGACCCCCTCGGGTCTCACCGCCACCTTCTCCAGGGCCACACCGGGCATCTACACCCTCTACGCGACGAGCACGGACGACATCCGGAAGGCGGACTCGTTCCAGGTCACCGTGCAGGCCGCGACCAGCTGCGGCACGCCGAACGGGACGGTGGTCACCCACTCGGGGAACATCACCGCCAGCGAGACCTGGGCTGGGAACGGCGTCACCCACTCGATCACCTCGAGCGTGCGCATCAAGCCGGGGGCGACGGTCACCGTCCAGCCCTGCGCGATCGTCGCGGTCGCAGCCGGGGCGGAGATCGGCGTCGAGGGCGACACCAACGCCAATCAGCCCGCGAAGCTGGTGGCGGCGGGCAACGACCCGCAGACCGGTTTCGTCAGCTTCGTGCCCGCCGTGCAGGGACAGACGTGGGGCGGCATCCGCGGCTACAACGTCCAGTCGCTGGTCGAGCTCCACAACACGGGCGTGGTCTCCGCCGGAGCCGGTCCCTTCTACCGGAACTCGGCGATCGTGATGGCCGGTCCCGGGCTGACTGCGCTTCCGCAGGGCGTGCTCACCGCCGACAACCTGGTGGTGGAGAATCCGGTTGGCGGGGGGCTGTATCTCGACGGCATGGCGGCCTTCACCCCGCAGTCCACCTACCTGGGCGTGACGGGCGCACAGGACCACCCCCTGGCGATGCATCTCATGGCCGTGGGCAGCCTCCCCCTCACCCAGGTCCAGAACAGCCTGTACGACGATGCCTTGATGCTCAGCTCGGCGCCGAACGTGACCCAGGACACCACCATCCACGGCTACATCCCGCTCTACTTCGAGGCCCAGGTGAAGGTCGGCCAGAACACGGCCAACACGACGACGACTCTCACCGTCGAGGCCGGGTCGGTGCTCCGCTTCGCCCCGGGAAACGACATCCGGATGTACTTCGGCAACGGCAGCGCGGGCGCGGGGATTCTGATGGCCACGGGTGACGCGGCGAAACCCATCCTCTTCACCTCGGCGGCGGCGTCGCCGGCTGCGGGAGACTGGGCCGGCCTCCTGCTCCTGAACTCCTACGGCTCGCAGCTGTCCTACGTGACCATCGAGTACGCCGGGGCGAGCAATGGCTGGGTCTCGGCCAACTGCCGGCCCTCGGGGTCGAGCGACGATGCTGCGCTGCTCGTCGCCAACATTCCGGTGGCGAACTTCCTCACCAACAGCACCATCCAGTTCATCTCCGGGCACGGCATCGACGCCACCTGGGCGGCGAACGTCATCAACGCCCCGGACGTGGCGGCAGGAAACACCTTCACCTCGGTGGCCGGGTGCAAGCAGACCTACAACGCCAAGGCGGGGGGCACCTGCCCGACGCTCGGCTGCACCGAGCCGTAGGACCGACCGGACGTGGCGCTACGGGACCGTCCGCGCGGAGATGCTGGTCGGCAGGCGGCGCATGTCCTGGACCACCTGCTCCGCCACGTCGGAATCGAGGTCCATGATCAGGTAGCCGATCGCCGCATTGGTGGAGAGGACCTGCGAGTGGATGTTGGCCTCGTGGTCGGAGACGATGCGGTTGAGATCGCGCAGCACGCCGGGCACGTTCTGGTGGACGTTGATCAACCGAAAGGTGCCGGGCGTGCGCGCCAGGTCGACCGGGGGGAAGTTCACCGAACTGACCGTCGCGCCGGTGTGGGCGAAGCGCGAGAGGCTGGCCGAGACCTCGCGGCCGATCGCCTCCTGGGCCTCCAGCGTCGACCCGCCGATGTGCGGGGTGAGGACGACGTTGGAGAGGCCCCGGAGCGGGGTCTCGAATCCCTCGGCGTTGTTGGCCTCGGGCTCGTCCGGGTAGACGTCGAGCGCCGCGCCGTCGAGCCGCTTCTCCCTGAGCGCCTGGGCGAGCGCGCCGAGGTCCACCACCGTCCCGCGGCTGGCGTTGATCAGGCAGGCGCCCTTCTTGATCCGGGCGAGCTGCGCGGCGCCGATCATCCCCCTGGTCTGCGGGGTCTCCGGGACGTGGAGGGTGACGAAGTCGCTCTGCTCGAGGAGCGTGTCGAGCGACTTCACCGGCTGCGAGTTCCCCAGCGGGAGCTTGGCCGAGACGTCGTGGAAGACGACCCGCATCCCGAGGTCCTCGGCGAGGATCGAGACCTGGCTCCCGATGTGCCCGTAGCCGACCACGCCCAGCGTCTTGCCGCGGACCTCGCGCGAGCCGGTGGCCATCTTCTTCCAGACGCCGTGGTGCATCTCGCGCGACCGGTCACCGAGGTGGCGCGAGAGCATGACGATCTCGGCGATGACCATCTCCGCCACGCTGCGGGTGTTGGAGAAGGGCGCGTTGAAGACCGCGACGCCGCGCTTCATCGCGTGGTCGAGCGCGATCTGGTTGGTGCCGATGCAGAACGCCCCGACGGCGATCAGCGAGTCCGCGGCGTCGAGCACCTTCCTGGTGACCTGGGTCTTGCTCCGGATGCCGAGCAGGTGAATGCCCTTCAGCCGCTCGCAGAGCTGGTCCTCCTTGAGGGCGCCCTCGGCGCGGTGCACCTCGAGTCCCTCGGCCTCGAGCAGCTCGTCGGCGACGGGGTGAATCGATTCGAGCAGCAGGATCTTCAGCTTTGACATCGCAGCCGTACCTTAGCGGCCTCCGACGTCCGTTGCGCGCCCCACGAAGAGCAGCTTGCCCCACGCCTTCTCGACCAACTCGGGGCGGAACCGCTCGGTGAGCAGGGAAAGGATCTCCCGGGGCCGCCCGAGCCAGGCCTCGTAGGTGGGGCGCTCCAGCTCGTTCATCGTGGCGAGCGCGTCGAGCCTGGGCCAGAGCTTCCGCGCGGCCCGGACCTCGCACACGGCATGGACGAACGCGAGGAACGGCGTCAGCCACGGCTCGACCACGACCATCCGCCCGCCTGGGCGGAGCACGCGCCGGGCCTCGTCCAGGGTCCGGACCAGGTCGTCCGGCAGCACCTCGAGGTGGTGCAGCCCGCCCTGGACCACCAGCACGTCCCGCGAGCGGTCCGGGAACGGCAGCGCGCGGCAGTCGGCCACGTAGCAGCGCGCCCTGCCCCGGTACTGCTCGAGTAGGCTGGCGGAGAGATCCACCCCCTCGAGGCGTCCGAACCCGAGCTGCGCGAGCGCCTCGAGCCCGTTGCCGCGCCCGCAGAACAGCTCCACCACCTCCGCGTCGCGCGCCCACGCCGGCGCGCCGAGGAGCCGGAGGCGGCGAAGGAACTTCCGGCGCTCTTCCTCGGGGGTCTCGAACCGGAGGTAGGCCTGCTCCCAGGACTGACTGCAGCACACCTCTCCGGCGATGACCTGCACCACCTGCTGCGCCGGGGAGTCGCTCAACTTGACCCGAGTGTACCAGGAGCGGACGATCCCGTGGCCTCTCCCGGGCGCGAACTCTTGGAACGGCTCAAGCTCCTCATCGTCATCCCCGCCCTGAACGAGGAGGAGAGCATCGGGGCGATCATCGAGCGCACGCTGGCGGCCCGCCCGCGGATCCTCGCCGAGACGCCGGTGACCGAGGTGGAGCTGACGGTGGTCAGCGACGGCTCGACGGACCGGACCGTCGAGCGCGCCGGAGCCTACCGCCACCAGATCCAGCTCATCGTCTTCGAGCGGAACCGTGGGTATGGCGCGGCGATCAAGGAGGCCTGGCGGCAGTCCGACGCCGAGCTGCTCGCCTTCCTCGACGCCGACGGCACCTGCGACCCGGCGTTCTTCGTCGAGCTCTGCCAGCTCATCGAGCGCGAGCGTGCCGACGTGGTGCTGGGCTGCCGGCTGACGCGCAGGAGCCGGATGCCGATGATGCGACGGGTGGGCAACGTGCTCTTCGCCCTGCTGCTGAGCTTCTTCTCCTCCAAGCGGGTACGGGACACCGCGAGCGGGATGCGAGTGGTCCGGCGCTCCAGCCTCCCCCGGCTCTCGCCCCTTCCCGACGGGATGCACTTCACCCCGGCGATGAGCGCTCGGGCCATCCTCTCACCGGACCTGAGGATCCTCGAGCAGGAGATGCCTTACGAGGAGCGGGCCGGCGAGTCGAAGCTGCGGGTGCTCCGGGACGGGCTCCGGTTCCTTCGGGTCATCGTCGAGGCGGCGCTGCTCTACCGGCCGTCGCGACCACTGGGGTTCCTGGGCGCAGTCTTTCTACTGACCGCGTTCGTCCTGATGCTTCCCCCGGCGCTCTACTACCTCCGGAACCGGCACGTGCTGGAGTGGATGATCTACCGCTTCGTCGTGGCCGACCTGCTCACCAACTCGGGGACGCTGCTGCTCGCGGCGAGCTATCTCCTCCGGCGCGTGGTGCAGCTGGTGCTGCAGCTCCCGGCGGAGGACTTCGTCTTCCACCGGCTGGCCGGGCGCTTCCTGCGGGGCGCCTGGCTGTGGATCGTCGTCGTGTCGTTCGTGCTCGCCGCGAGCCTCCTGGTGCTGCCGAGCTTCCTGGAGCTGGTGCGGACCGGAGGCACCTACGAGCACTGGTCGCGCTTCATCGCCGCCTCGGTGCTGGTCGGCGTGTCCCTCACCCTGCTCGTGGCGCGGGCGCTGGACTTCACCCTGGACCTCCTGTCGGCCCGCCTGGCCTACCTTCGCGAGGAGCCGATCGAGGCCGCGCCGCCGCGGCGAAGCGTGGCCTGACTCCAGGCTCAGGGACGCGCGGCGCTCGACTGGGCTGACCGTAGCCAGCGCACCAGGTCCCTGAGCTGCGGCGGGGCGAGGACGCCGTACGCGAGGAGGGCCTTCTCCCCTGCCTCGCGCGCCTCGTCGAGCCTCCCCGCACGGGTGGCGTGCTCGGCGGCCAGGGCGAGGACCGCCGGGCTGTCCGGGGCCGCGGCGCGGGCCTCGGTGACCAGCGCATCGAAGGGACGGGTCTCGTGGCCGTGCGCGGGGAAGGCCTGCAGCGCCTTCCCGTACGCCGCGAGGGCGTCGTCCTTCTTTCCGAGGGCCAGCAGCGCCCGGGCCCGGAGATGGAGCACCACGCCCGCCTCCGGGAGCGCCGAGAGCACCCGGTCGGCCTCCTCGAGCGCGCCTGCGGCATCTCCCCAGACCAGGAGCGCCTGGCCCAGCGCATACCCCGCGCTCATCGGATCGTGCAGCGCGCGCAGCTCGCGCTCAGCCGGTCCATCCCGGCGGCCGGCGGCGGCGCGATCGGAGGCAGCGGCCCACGCCAGCCCGCTGAGGGCTCCGGGGTGCCGCTGGATCGAGCGTTCCACCCGGGAGCGGGCCGCGGCGCGATCCCCGGACCTGAGCAGGCACTCGGCCGCAAGCAGGTCCGGGTCGAGGGCCACGTCCCAGACCGCGGCGAAGAAGCGCTTCTCCGAGGCCCGCTCTGCGAGGGGGAGCGCGGCGTCGCAGTCCCCTGCGAGTCCGAGCAGCGTGGCCTGGAAGTAGGCGTCGGCGCCGCCATCGGTCCCGAAGCGGTGCGCGCTCTCCTCCGCGGAGGCACGGGCGAGCGCCGGCTCCTCGAACGGCACCCGGGACAGGTCACGCGAGAGCCGGACGAGGGGCTGGGCGGCCTGGGCGTGGACGAAGGCGCGCTGGGCGTCGGTGACCCGGGCTGCCCGGACCGCCCGCTCCAGCTCCGACGCCGCCGCGCCGGCCACGGCCCCGCGTTCCACCACCCGGGTCGACGCCCGCAGTCCCGGAGCGAGCGCGATCGCGAGCGGGAGGAGCAGCGCCACGGCCGAACGGACGAGCAGCCGCGGTTGACGAAGATCCTCCCGCACCCCGGCCACGTACCCGCCCGCCAGCGCACACCAGACCGGGAGGACCATGAGCGCGTACCGGCTGGTGACGCAGAAGACCAGCGACACGGCCAGGAGCGCGAGGAGGTACGGCCCGAGCATCCCGATCGGACGGCGGCGCAGCAGCGAGGCGGCGAGACCGGCGAGCCCCGCTGCGGTCAGGAAGCGGAACGAGGCGAGCGGCGGGATGGGGAGCCCCTGCTCTGCCTGACGCACCTCGGCCACGTCATGGGCGTCGGGCCCGGCGAGGAAGACCAGGGCCTTGGCGCCGACCAGCCGGAGCCAGGCGAAGGGCTCGTGGGTGACGAACGCGGCGGTGCGCTCGACCCAGTACTGCTCGCAGGCCACCGGTGAGATCTGCCGCCCCACGGCCGCGCGGGCGAAGCGGCGGTAGATGGCGTGGAACGGGTCCGGCCGGTCGGTGGAGCGCTCCTGCTGCTCGAGCAGCTTCACCAGTGCGGGTGACTGGTAGCCGATGCCGTTGCCCTCGGGACGATTGCAGATGTGGAGCATCTCGCCGACGCTCATCGTCG
Source organism: uncultured delta proteobacterium (assembly GCA_963776345.1). Classification (GTDB taxonomy): domain Bacteria; phylum Myxococcota; class Myxococcia; order Myxococcales; family Myxococcaceae; genus RPRB01. The sequence goes on from CAVZMH010000016.1 coordinate 753,267, forward strand.
CGGCGAGCTGCTGGCCGACGCTGACCCGAACCAGTCCCATCGGGAGCACGACCATCGCCAGCCCACAGGCCAGCGTGCCTCCCGCAGTGGTGAGGAGCCGCCTGCGACCGAGTCCGCGCGTGGTCCATCCCAGCCAGAGGACCGCCATCCCGAGCACGGCGAGGTTGGAGGGACGGAGGGCGGCGGAGAGCCCGAGCACCGCGCCGGCGAGCCACGCGCTCCGCGGCCGCTCCCGCGGCGCACCGACCACGAGAAGCGTGAGCGCGCCGAGGTTCGCCACGAGGATGAGGAGGTCCGGCTCGAGGGTGGCCTCGTAGAGCATCAGCGGGGCGGCGGCCGCCGCCAGGACGAGCGCGACCCAGCCCGCGACCGGGCCAAAGACTCGCCGCGCCACGAGGAAGACCAGCGGCACCGTGAGCGCGCCGAGGATCGACTGGAGCACCCGGATGGACCCCGGGGAGAGCGCGAGGTTGACCAGCAGGTAGAGCGGACTGATGTCCGCGCCCTCCTCCGGGCGAAGCCGTCCCTGCACCAGCAGCCGCGCGAAGTCGGGGTACTTCGAGAACATCCACTGCGGCAGGAGAACCAGCCCCAGCGCGAGGTGAGCGATGGAGCCGACCGCGACGAGCGCGGCGGTCGAGCGCTGAGCGCGCGAGCGCGGAAGGGGGATCTCCACGAGGGGCCATCAAAGCCGAGCGGCACCCGCTGTCAAAAGCGCATGCCGACGGGGCGCCGAGTGGGGCAAGGGCGTACAGCGGGCGCGCGTCACGAGTGGTGTGCAGCCGATTGCACGCGTGGGAAGCGCATCGCGCGCAACGAGCCATGCCGCCGACCGGGAGTGCCTGTCGTGCGGCTCTGGAGCCGAATGCGCTGCTCCCTCACCGCAGGGCGTCACTCTTGCCTCATCCACCCCTGGTGGAGGGCTGTCGCCCGATGGGTGACGCTCCTCGCATTTGCACGAGCGTCGCCGTCTGGCCGGCGGGTGGGGAGTCCGGGAGCTCGGCGCCTCGCGTGGACGCGCGATGAACGGGCTCAGACCGACGCCGACACGGCGTCCGAGGGAGCCGCGACCTCTGCGGGTCAGCGGGAGGCCCTCGACGACAGTGCCCAGGGCGGGATTCGAACCCGCACACCTTTCGGCGCCACCCCCTCAAGATGGTGTGTCTACCAGTTCCACCACCTGGGCTTGAAAGAGGACCGCCTAAGTATCAGGGAGGCCCGCCGCTTTCCAGTCCCCCCGCCACCAGCCAGACCACGAGCGGCACCAGGACATTGTCCATCGCCCGCGGCGCGACGCCCTCCGCCAGCGCCGCCGCGAGTCCGGCACCGAGCACCCGGACCGCGGAGAGCGGCGCGCCGAAGAGCAACCCCGCCATCGCCGTCCCGTGCGCCGCGAACCCGGCCACCACCAGCGAGCCCTCGAGACTCTTGGTCTTCGCCCAGGGCACCCGGTAGCGGTGCCCGCCCCACTGGCGGCCGACCAGCCCGCCGATGCCGTCGCCCAGCGCGAGCGCGAACAGGCCCGCCGCCGCCGGGAACGGCGCTCGGCCGAAGAGACCGACCGCGGTGAACGTCGCCGCCGAGAGCGCGTAGAGCACGAGCCCGGACCACGCCTCGCCTTCGCCCGACACCGCCCGCTCGAGCGCCCGGGCCGCCGAGAACCGGCGCGCCAGCAGCGGCACGGCCACCAGGAGCGCGAGGCCGGTCAGCGCGACCAGCACCGGCGGCCATGGCGAGTGCCACGCTCGCCACCCGAGCGGCCACACACCGGCCCCGATGTGCAGGAGATCTCGAGTGTACGTGCGCGGCAATCCGCGACCCGAGAGCCACAGACAGAACGCGAGGCCACCCGCGAACACCGCCGACCAGAGGAGGACGAGCAGGCCGTCGTGCACGGCCCAGAGCCTCTCACGCCGCGGCTGCTGCCCGGGTCCCTACTTCTGCGCGGGCGCAGGAGTGGGAGCGGGCGCCGGAACCGCCGGGGCCGAATCACTCGCCGCAGGGGCCGGCGAGCTCGGCGTCGCCTCCGGGGCCGGCTTCGCCGCCGCCTTCGCCGCCAGGCTGCTGGTCACCGAGCTCCTCACGCCCACGAACGACAGGCCGAGCGACGTCAGGAAGAACAGCCCCGCGCAGATCGCCGTCACCTTGCTGAGGAAGGTCACCGCCCCGCGCCCGCCGAACGCCGAGGTCGCCGCACCGCCGCCGAGCGCCGCGCCCATCCCCGCGTCCTTCCCCGGCTGGAGGAGGATGACGAAGATCATGAACACGCAGAGCAGCACGTGGACGACGGTGAAGAAGGCGATCATCGGACGGTGGTTCCAGGGGGGTGAAGAAGGCCGCGCACCCTAGCGGGCCGCCGCCATCGCTGGCAAGTCGGCGACTACCCCGCGGCGGCGACAATCGCCAGGAATTCCTGTGCCTTGAGGCTCGCTCCGCCCACCAGCGCGCCGTCGACGTCCGCCTGCCCGAGCAGCTCGGCGGCGTTGTCCGCCTTCACCGAGCCGCCGTAGAGCACCCGCACCGTCTCGCCCACCGGCCGGCCGAACAGCCGCACCAGCGCCTCGCGGATGTGCGCGTGGACCTCCTGCGCCTGAGACGGGGTCGCGTTCCGCCCGGTCCCGATGGCCCACACCGGCTCGTAGGCCAGCACCACGTGGCTCATCTCCTCGACCGCCACGCCGGCCAGGCTCCCGTGGAGCTGCGCGGACACCACCTCCAGCGTCCGCCCGGCGTCGCGCTCGGCCAGGGTCTCGCCGACACAGACCACCGGGCGCATCCCGGCGTGGAGCACCGCGCGCGTCTTCTTGTTCACCGAGGCATCCGTCTCCCCGAAGAGGTGCCGCCGCTCGGAGTGCCCGACGATCACCTGGGTGCAGCCCACCGCCTTCAGCATCCCCACCGAGATCTCCCCGGTGAACGCGCCCTGCGCCTCCCAGTGAACGTTCTGGGCGCCGAGCGCGATGCCGCTCCCATCGAGCGCACGCGCCGCGGCCTCCAGCGCGGTGAACGGGGGCGCCACCATCACCTCCGTGCGCCCCTGACCCAGGCCGTCGCGGAGCTGGTGGATCAGCTCCACCGCCTCGGCGCCCGTCCGGTGCATCTTCCAGTTGCCGGCCACCAGCGGCCGGCGGCGTGGCGAGGTCATCGTACCTCCTCGCTCAGGACTCGAGCGCCTTCACCCCGGGCAGCTCCTTCCCCTCGAGGAATTCGAGCGAGGCGCCACCGCCGGTCGACACGTGAGACATCTTCTTGGCCAGCCCGAACTCGTGCACCGCCGCGGCGCTGTCCCCGCCGCCCACCACGGTCGTCGCGTCGCGCAGCCCGGCGATGGTCTCGGCCACCGCCCTGGTGCCGGCGGCGAACGCCGGGACCTCGAACAGCCCCATCGGCCCGTTCCAGAACACGGTGTGCGCCGGCCGGAGGTGCTCGGCGAACAGCGCCCGCGTCCGGGGCCCGATGTCCAGCCCCATCAGCTCGGACGGGAGGGCCCGCTCCTTCACCTCGCGGATCGCCGCCTTCCCGGTCGGGTCGGCGCTGGCGATGTGATCGATCGGCAGCACCACCGCCTTGCCCAGACGGTCCGCCGCCTCGAGGGCCCGCTTCGCCACGTCCAGCTTGTCCGCCTCGACGCGGCTCTTCCCCACCTCCACGCCCTGGGCCCTGAGGAAGGTGTAGGCCATCGCCCCGCCCACGATCAGCGAGCTGACCCGCGGGAGCAGGCTCTCGATCACCTTGATCTTGTCCGAGACCTTCGCCCCCCCCAGCACCGCGACGTAGGGCATCGACGGCGACCGGAGGAGCTTCCCCAGGAACTCCAGCTCCTTCACCATCAGGTAGCCGGCGGCGCGCTCCTTCACCAAGGGCGCCATTCCCGCGGTCGAGGCGTGCGCGCGGTGCGCCGTGCCGAACGCGTCCATCACCCACACGTCCGCGTTCTCCGCCAGCGCCCGGGCGAAGGCCGGATCGTTCGCCTCCTCCTCCTTGTGGAAGCGCAGGTTCTCCAGCAGCACCACCTGGGTCGGCGTCTGGTCCTTCACCATCTTCCGCACGCCGTCGCCCACGCAGTCGTCGGCGAGCAGGACCTCGTGCGGCTTGCCCAGCAGCTCCGAGAGGACCCGCGCCGCGGGCTCGAGCGAGAGCTTGGGGTCCACGCCCTTCGGCCGGCCGAGGTGGGAGGCCACGATGAGCTTGCCGCCCATCTGCAGCACCCGCCGCAGCGTGGGCAGCGCCTCGCGGATCCGCGTGTCGTCGGTGACGCCGCCCTGCTCGTCCAGCGGGACGTTGAAGTCCACCCGGACGAAGACCCGCTTTCCGGTCAGCTGGAGATCGTCGATGGAGCGGAACATGGCCCCTCCCCCGGGACTAGCCCTTCGACAGGACGAGCTTGGTCAGGTCCACCATCCGGTTGCTGAAGCCCCACTCGTTGTCGTACCAGGCCATCACCTTGGCCAGGTTGCCCTCGATGACGAAGGTGTTGGTCCCGTCGACGATGGCCGAGTGGGGGTTGCCGTTGTAGTCCACCGAGACCGTCTGCGCCTCGCTGTACTCGAGCACGTTCTTCAGCGGGCCCTCGGCGGCCTTCCTGAACGCGGCGTTGATCTCCTCGGGGGTCGCCCTCTTCCCCAGGACCACCGTCAGGTCCACCAGGCTCACGTTGGGCGTGGGCACCCGGACGCTCACCCCGTGCATCTTGCCCTTGAGCGCCGGCAGCACATCGCCGATGGCCTTCGCCGCCCCGGTGCTGGTGGGGATCATCGACAGCGCCGCTGCCCGGGCCCGGCGCAGATCCTTGTGCGTCAGGTCGAGGATGCGCTGGTCGTTGGTGTAGCTGTGCACCGTGGTCATCAGCCCCTTCTCGATGCCGAAGGTGTCGAGCAGCACCTTCGCCGTCGGGGCCAGGCAGTTGGTGGTGCACGAGGCGGCCGAGAGGATGTGATGCTTGGCCGGGTCGTACGCCTGGTGGTTCACCCCGAACGCCAGGGTGACGTCCGGGTTCTTCGCCGGCGCCGAGACGATGACCTTCTTCGCTCCGGCCGCCAGGTGATGGCTCGCGCCCTCGCGGTCGGCGAACCGGCCGGTGCATTCCAGCACCAGATCCACGCCCATCGCCTTCCACGGAAGCTTGGTCGGGTCCTTCTCGGCGGTGAAGGCGATGGTCCGCCCGTCCACGGTCATCGCCTTGTCGGTGGCCGAGACCTCGCCGGGGAAGGTGCGGTGCACCGAGTCGTACTTGAAGAGGTGGGCCATCGTCGCGGGCGCGTCCAGGTCGTTGATGGCGACGAACTCGATCTGCTCCTTCCGCGCCAGCGCCGCCCGGAGGATGCAGCGCCCGATCCGCCCGAAACCGTTGATCGCGACTTTCATGGTGGCCATGGGCGGTCCTCTAGGAGAAGCGAGACCGGAATTCAACGCTCGCCGGGCGGCGCGTAGACTGCTTCCTTGCCCCGGTCGGCCTCTGTGCCGTTCCGCCCTCGCCGATGACCGCTCCCGCCCCCGTCCCTCTCCGGAAGCCGCCCTACCCACCCCGGAGGGGAGGCGGCTTCTGGTCCTCGGCGCGGCACGCCTGGAACGGCCTGGTCCATACGGTGGTGCACCAGCCCAACATGAAGGTGCACGTCGTCTCGGCCATCCTGGTCTCGCTGGTGGGCAGCGGACTGCCGCTGGGCCTGGCGGAAAAAGTCACGCTCATCTTCTGCGTGCTGCTGGTCTTCTTCGCCGAGATCCTCAACAGCGCGCTGGAGACCCTGGTGGACCTGGCCACGCAGGAGCTCGACGAGAAGGCCCGGGTCACGAAGGACGCAGCCGCCGCCGCGGTACTGGTCTTGTCCATCGGCTCGGCGGTCATCTTCGCCGCGCTCGTGGTGCACAACTGGGGCACCGTGGTGGCCAACGTCCCCCGCATCGAGCGGCAGGTGCTGTTCGGGCTCCCCCTGGCCGGATGCGCGGCTCTTCTGATGAACGACCGCCCTCGTCCCTGGGCGCAGGACGGGCTGGCCTTCGCCGCGGGGCTGGTCCTCGCGGGCGCGCTCGCGACCTGGACCACCAGCGCTGTCTTCAGCGCGATGACGGTGGGGCTCCTGGTCCTGGCGGTGGCGGCGGCCCGGGAGCGGGCCAGGGCGCGCGCGGCCGCGGGGAACAGCGGAACCCGGGCAACAAAAAACCCTGCGGCCACGTGAAGGCTGCAGGGTCACTCCGAAAACTGCTTCCGCTCGCCCGGGCCTTGGCCCCGGAACCCGTCCGGAACGCTCGCGTCCGGTCGAGGGAAACGCCACAAGTGTAACGCAGCGCCCGCCGATGTCTAGGTCAGGGCGGCCGCAGCCGAGGTCCGCGTCAGGGTGAGGTCAGGCGGGCTGCAGTCGGCGGGGTCAGGGCGGCCGCAGTCAGGCTAGGCGGCCGGGCGGCTTTCCTCCGCGTCGACCGGGCTGGCAGGCGCGGTCTTGTCCGCGTCCCGGATGTCCGTGGCGACCAGGTCGATCAGCTCCGTCGCCACTGCAATCACTTGCGTCGGGGTGTAACCGCTCGAACGCAGCTGATTGAAGAAGGTGCGTGCGAGGATCTTGGTCGCCTTGGCGTCGGTGCTCACGGGAGGGTGCAAGCTGCCACACCCGTGCCACCCCACACCAGCATTGTAACCATATGAAACGACTGACGATGTGTTCCTGACAAGGACTGTCGGGGTGCGAAGGACACTGCGCACTGCCAACTGGGTGCGCCGGACCCCGGAGATTGCGTCCATCCACCTTGGCCCCTAACACCTGAGGCTTGCCCTACCGGATTCACAACATCCCTCTCTGGCTCGGCGAGCCGGAGACGCTGCTCCGCCGCCGGGCGGCCGAGTCGCTCGGTATCCGCCCCGAGGACCTGGCCACGGTTCGGGCGGTCCGCTCGGTGCTGGACGCGCGGAAGAAGGGCTCGCCCCGGACCATCCACACCGTGGAGGTGACGTTCGCCGAGGGGCGCGCCCCGGCCCGGCTCCCCCCTGGGGTCACCGAGACCGAGCCCGCGCCCCCGCCCCCGCCGATGGTCCGCCCTCCCGAGCGGCGGCCGATCATCGTGGGGACCGGGCCGGCGGGCCTGTTCTGCGCGCTGGGGCTGCTCGAGCGCGGCGTCCCGTCGGTTCTCCTGGAGCGCGGGCGCGAGGTGGTGCAGCGGCGCAAGGACGTGGCCCGGCTGATGCGCGACGGGAGCCTCGACCCCGAGAGCAACATGAACTTCGGCGAGGGTGGCGCTGGCGCCTACACCGACGGGAAGCTCAGCACCCGCATCAACCACCCGCTGGTCCGCAAAGTCATCGAGACGTTCGCCCGCTACGGCGCGCCGGACCGCATCCTCGTCGACGGCAAGCCGCACATCGGCTCGGACCTCCTCCCCTTCGCGGTGGCCCGCCTCCGGGAAGAGCTCGTGGCCGGCGGCTGCGAGGTCCGCTTCGAGTCGCGGGTCGACGACGTGCTCTCGACCGACGGCCGCGCCTCGGGCGTCCTGCTCGCCGACGGCACGCGGCTGGACTCGGACCGGGTGGTGCTCGCGCCGGGGAACAGCGCCCGCGAGCTCTTCGAGCGCTTCGCCAAGGGCGGCCGCATCGCCATCGAGGCCAAGCCGTTCGCCATCGGCTTCCGGGCCGAGCATCCGCAGGGCCTCATCGATTCCATCCAGTACGGCCCGGCCTCGCAGCACCCCGAGCTGCCGCCCGCCGACTACAAGCTGGCCGAGAACCTCGAGACCGGCGGCGAGATGCGCGGGGTGTACTCGTTCTGCATGTGCCCGGGCGGCATCGTGGTGCCCACGCCCACCGAGGACGGGATGCAGTGCACCAACGGGATGAGCAACAGCCGGCGCAACGCTCGCTACGCCAACGCCGGCATCGTGGTCTCGGTCTCGCCCGCGGACTTCGCCCGCGCCGGCTTCCACGGACCGCTCGCCGGCCTCGAGTTCCAGCGGCACTGGGAGCATGAGGCGTACGCGCTCGGCGGCGGCCACTTCTTCGCCCCGGCGCAGACCATCCCCGACTACCTCGCCGGCCGGAAGGGCACGCCGCCCGGCGGCACCAGCTACCGCCCCGGGCTCACCCACGCCGACCTGAACCCGCTCTTCCCCCCGGAGCTGACCGCGGCCATCAAGGCGGCGCTCCGCCGGTTCGACCAGAAGATGCGCGGCTTCGTCAGCGCCGAGGGGAAGCTCATCGGCATCGAGAGCCGGACCAGCTCGCCGGTGCGACTCCCGCGGGACGAGGCGCTGCAGTCGGTCTCCCTCCGGGGCCTCTACCCTTCGGGCGAGGGATGCGGGTATGCCGGGGGTATCGTGAGCTCCGCCATCGACGGGCTGCGCATCGCCGAGCAGATCGCCAGGGAGCTCGGGTGAACTACCGCGTGCGCACCGCCGACGGGGAGCTGGAGTTCGCCTCGCTGTACGAGATCTCCAACGCGCTCCGGCATGGGCTGGTGGAGGGCGAGGACGAGCTGCTGGCCCCGGGGCAGACCACCTGGGTGCGGGTCGCGGACCACTCGGCGCTGAAGGCCCACGTCCGGCCCGCGCGGACGCTCCGGCCGGCGAGCGTCCTCGGGGGGCTCGAGCTCGGGGCCACGCTCGCCTCGGCGCTGGTGGCGGTCACCGGCATCTTCTCTCGCTGGAGCTACTGGGTGGTGGGGGGCGCGCTCCTGGTCGCGGTGTGGCTCTCGACCCGCCTCGCGTTGCGCGCCGCGCGGATGCGCTCCTCGAACCGGGTAGACTCCCGGCGTCGATGAGCCGCCGTCTCCGCTCCGCCGCCCTGGTCCTGGCGCTCCACGCCGCCGCCGCGCGCGCGGACGACGTCTACGTGTGGACCGACGCCTGGGGTGAGACGCACTACACCAACGACACCGCGAGCATCCCCGAGAAGTCGCGCCGCACCGTCCGGAAGCTCGAGGGAGGCACCCCGGACGCGGTCGAGCCGCGCAGCGCGACGGCCAAGGCCGAGGACGGCAGCAAGCCGGCCAAGGCGGCCGAGGGAGACGCCTCGAAGGAGCCACGCCCCTCCGGGGAGCCCGCGCAGCCCCCGCCCCCCGAGCCCATCGAGGAGACCCTCCATGCTCCGCGCGCCGACGAGCAGGTCTCGGAGGAGCAGTGGCGGACGATGTTCCGCAAGGCCAACGGACGGGTGAAGCGCGCCGAGCGCAAGGCGCAGCAGAGCCGGGAGGCGCTGGCGAAGCTGCCCGGCCAGGACATCACCACCTACGACATCGCGGGGAACGTGGTCATCGAGAGCCGCTACCAGTCGCTCCGGGTCCAGCTGGACGAGGACGAGTACCAGCTCGAGCAGGCCCGCGAGCAGCTGCACGACCTCGAGCGCGCGGCGGCCCGCGAGGCCGTTCCGCTCGAGTGGCGCAGGTGAGCCGCTAGTTCCAGAGGCCGCGCGGGGGGCGGGCGGTCCAGTCCCGGCGGGGCCGCGCCGCCTCGCCCTTCCGGAGGAGCACGCAGAGCGCCATCCCCACCACGAAGCCGCCGATGTGCGCCCACCAGGCGACGCCCGCCGCCGCGCCTGCCGCCGGTGAGAGGGCGGCCGCACCGTTCGCCAGCTGCGAGAGGAACCAGACGCCGAGGAACACCACCGCCGGGAGCTCGACCAGGAAGAGGAACACCAGCGTCAGCACCCGGGCGCCCGGGTAGAGCACCAGGTAGGCGCCGAGCACGCCGGCGATCGCCCCGGAGGCGCCGATGGCGGGCATCTGCGAGCCGGGACTCACCCAGCCCTGCACCAGCATCGAACAGGCGCCGCACAGCAGGTAGAACACGAGGAAGCGCAGGTGCCCGAGGCGATCCTCGACGTTGTCGCCGAAGACGCCCAGGAACCACATGTTCCCGATGATGTGCGCCCAGCCGCCGTGGAGGAAGTTCGCGGTGAGCAGCGGCAGGAAGCGCCAGGCGTCCAGCGTCGTCCCGCCGCGCATCTCCCATCCGAAGAAGCGGCGGGGGACGAAGCCGAGCACCTCGATGACCGGATCCAGCTGCCCCGCCCTGAGCAGCGTCAGCTCCCAGAGGAAGACCAGGACGTTGACGACGATGATCACCGCCACCACCGCCGGCCAGGTGCTGGATCGTGGGCTGTCTCGGAGCGGGAAGATCAACCGGCCACTCTCCTAACCCGGGCAGGCCCACCGGGTCCACGGTCTGGTAGGGTCCGCCGCCCGTGACTCCGACCGACGTCAATTCCAGCGAGACAGCGCCCGGCGACGAGGTGGTGCGCAAGACGTACGTGCGCGACCTGCGCGACAAGCAGCCGGTCCACACCGTGTTCAAGGTCACCCGGAAGGCGCGCGTCACCGCGCGGAGCGGCAAGACCTTCCTGGTGGTGGGGCTCGGAGACCGGACCGGCGAGGTGGACGCCCGGGTGTTCGAGCGCGTGGAGGCGCTCGAGCCCGCGTTCGAGGCCGGCGACATGGTGCTGGTTCGCGGACACGTCACCCACTTCCAGGGCAAACCTCAGATCTTGCTCGAGTCGGTGGACCGGCTGGACCCCGAGCCCATCGACCCCGCCGAGTTCGAGGTCCCGGCGCCTCCGCCGGCCCCCACGCCCGCACCGCCCCAGGCGCATGGCTCCGCAGCAGGACCGGTCCGCCCCACCCACGAGTCGCCGCGACCCGCGTCCGACGGCCCCCGGGCGGTGGCGCAGATCCGCGAGCTGGTGGAGCGCGTGGGCGATCCGCACGTGAAGGCGCTGCTCCTCGCCTTCCTCGACGACCCGCTCGTGGCCCAGCGGCTCCCGTCCGCGCCCGCGGCGAAGGGCATCCACCACGCGCACCGCGGCGGGCTGGCGGAGCACATCCTCTCGGTGATGCGGCTCGGCCACCGGGTGGCGGAGCATTACCCGGTGCTCGACCGCGATCTGGTCACCGCCGGCGCGCTGCTCCACGACATCGGCAAGATCCAGGAGCTGGCCTGGGACGGCGGGAACACCCGCTACACCGACGAGGGGCGTCTGGTCGGTCACCTGGTTCTCACCGCGCAAGCCATCCGGGAGAAGGCGGCGCGCATCCCGGGCTTCCCCCCGCTGCTCGAGGCCCACGTCACGCACCTGGTCCTCGCCCACCACGGACACCTCGAGTACGGCTCGCCCAAGGTGCCGATGACGCTGGAGGCCTACGTCGTCCACGCCATCGACTCGCTGGACTCGCGCATCGACAGCTGGCTGGACCTCATGGCCCGCGATCCCGGGGAGACCTGGACCGAGCAGACCAAGCTCTACGAGCGGCACCTCTGGAAGGGGCCGGCGCCGACCGCGCGGGGCCGCTCGCCGGTGGAGGGGCGGGGCCGGCGTGCCGAGAAGCGCAAGCGCCCGCGCACCGGAACTCCTCCCTCGACGCCCGCGGCCCCTCCCGCCGCGCCGAGGCTCAGCTTCAAGCCGCTGGACGCACTCACCAGCGAGGCGCCTCCCGTTGCCCCGGCCGCTCCATCCGAGTCGGCCGAGACCCCGGTTCCTGAGCGACCTCCCGAGGAATGAACGAAACCAGGGGGCGGCAATTCTCCTCCCGGGCTGGATCCGGCAGAATTCCTGACGGTCAGGAATGAGCCCCAAGCTCGGAGATCGCCTCGTCGCGGCCGGCCTCGTGTCACGCGAGGCCGTGGAGCAGGCGCTGGAGCAGCAGCGCCTGACAGGCCACCGCCTCGGCGACTCGCTCGTCGAGATGGGGCTGCTCGGTGAGGCCGCGCTCCTGCGTTTCCTCGCCTCCGAGCTGAAGACCCGCTACGTGTCGGCGGAGAAGCTGGCCCGGGCGCAGATCCCGAGCGAGCTGCTGGATCGGGTCCCCGTGCGGCTCGCCGAGGCCCACCACTTCCTGCCCCTGGCGGTGGACGACGAGCGGCGCATCCTCTCCATCGTCGCCGCCGAACCCCAGAACGAGAAGCTCCTGCGCGACGTGGCGACCATCGCCGACGTGGACGAGGTCTACGCCTACATCGCCCTGCGGAGCGTGGTGCGCGCCGGCATCCAGAAGCACTACTACGCCGACACCACCGCCTTCGCCTCGCTGACCTCGGGCCCACGGGCGAGCCGGGCCGACCTCGCGGGCATCGCCGCGGCCTACGAGTCGGCGGGGAGCAGCAAGCACCTCGCGCCGCCGGTGCCGCTCCGGATCCGGGGCGAGAGCAGCCAGGCCCGCACGCCGGCGGCCCGCGTCAGCCGGCCCACCACCGGCGAGAGCGGCCTGGTCGCCTCGCGCGGCGCGGTGGGCGAGACCGACTACCTCGAGACCCTGCGGGTGCTGGTGGACCAGCTCGAGCGGAGCCGTGGCGAGATGCGGGGCCACTCGGCGCAGCTGGCGCGGCAGGCCTCGCTGGTGGCAATGCGGCTGGCGCTCCCGGGCCGCGAGGTGTCCTGCGTGGCGCTGGCCGCATTCCTCCACGACCTGGGCAAGGGCCCCCTGCACCTGACGCTCGCCGGCACGGCCCGGAACCCCGAGTGGAAGGCCGAGGCGAAGAAGGTGGCCCTCGCGCCGGTGCAGATGTTCGAGTCGGTGCACCTCCCCGCGCAGGTGGGCGGGGCGCTGGCCCAGCTCTACGAGGCCTGGGACGGCTCGGGCACGCCGCAGGGCGCGCGCGGGGAGGACATCGCCATCGGGGCGCGCATCCTCGCCGCGGTGGACAGCTGGCTCGACCTCACCCGGAACCCCGGGAACGCCTTCGGCCGGCTCTTCACCCGCGAGCAGGCGCTCAGCTTCATGGCCGAGCAGGCCGGGAAGCTCTTCGACCCGCGGGTGGTGGAGATGCTCGAGCTGCTCCACTCGGGCGAGCTCCTGCGCCGGCGCCTGGAGAGCGACGGGCGGCAGGTGCTGGTCGCCGACCCCGAGCCGGCCCGCCGGGACGCGGTGGTGCACGCGCTGGGCCGGAAGGGGCTGGTGGTCCAGGCGACCAGCACGCTGGAGGGCGCGGTGGAGGCCGCGCCGGGCTCGGACCTGTGGCTGTTCTCGGTCGCCCTGGGTCTCCCGGAGGTGGCGGCGGCGGCGGTGGAGCTCCGTTCGGATCCGCGGCTGGCAGGGACGCCGCTGCTGGTTCACGGGCCGGTGGACGAGGCCGGCTCGGAGCGCCTGCTCCAGTCGGGCGACCACCGCGCTGCTCGGGATGGGCGAGCCGGCCGACGTGGCGGCGCGGGTCCTCGACGCCGTGCAGGAGCGCATCGGCAACGGTGCACCGGCGCGGGTGGTGCAGGGGACCGCGGACGAGCTGCCGCCCCGGGACGTGCTGCGGATCCTCGGCGGCGGCCGGAAGTCCGGCCGGCTGGCGCTCCGCGCCGAGGGTAGCGAGGGCCTCTTGCAGTTCGAGCGAGGCCGCGTGGTGTGGGCCGGCGCCGGGCAGGCGCGCGGCGAGGAGGCCCTCACGCAGATCCTGAAGGCCCGGGCGACGGAGTTCGTCTACGATCCGGACGCCCTCCTGATGGAGCTGCCCCACCTGGACACGGACCTCGAGCTGGTGGTGCGGGCGCTCGAGCCCGCGTGAATCGAGCCCTGCGGGTCGGCGCCGCGGTGCTCCCACCGCTGCTGGTCTTCGGCGCGGTTCGATGGCTCTTCGCCGTGGCCGCCGCGGCGGTCGGCCTCGATGCCTCGCGCCCCGGGAGCTGGGTGCGCTGGGACGCCCGGCACTACCTGGCGATCGCCACCACGGGGTACGAGTACTTCCCCTGCCCGCCGAGCTTCGGGCGGCCCTGGGAGGCCTGCGGCAACGCGGCGTGGTTCCCGCTGTACCCGTGGGCGATGCGGCCGCTGATCGCGCTCGGGGCCGCGCCGGCCACGGCGGGGTTCTGGGTGGCGGGCCTCGGCGCGCTGGGGATGCTGATCGCCCTGTGGAAGGCTTCCTGCGACGGCGCGGCCTGCGAGGGTGGCTGGTGCTGGGCCTGGCGGGGGTCTTTCCGGGCGCGGTGTACCAGCACGCGATCTTCCCGACCTCGCTCGCGCTGCTCTGCCTCGTGCTCGCCGGCTTCTTCGTCGCGCGCGGGCGTGGGTGCTGGCCGGAGTGGCCGGCGCCGGGGTGGCGCTGTCGTACGTGACCGGCGTCCTGGTGTCCGGGCCGAACGCGGCGGCGGCCTGGCTGCGCACCCGAACGCTCCGGCCGGCGCTCGTCGCCGGCGGGCTCGCCGCGGCCGGCCTGGGGCTGGTCCTCGTGCTGCACCAGCTGCTGCTCGGGCACTGGGACGCGTTCTACTGGGTGCACGAGAAGGGGTTCCCGGCCATGGCGCGGCCGGTGGACGCGTTCCTCGGCGTGGTGGGGCCGGCCTTCGACGCGGCCTCCGACCCGCGGGCGCGGACCGCCGCCGCTCAGGCGCTGACCGTGGCCGGGCTGGTGCTGCTCGGGCTGGGGACGGCGGTCGTCATGCGGCGTCGACCGGGCCCCGTCCGGAGCTGGGCGGCGCTCTCCACCCTCGTCTTCTGGGCCTTCCCGCTCGCCGTCGGCCGGGGGGTGAGCCTCTACCGGTCGGATGCCCTGGTGCTCCCGGTGCTCCTGCTCCTGATCGAGCTGCCGGCCTGGGCGCTCGCTCCCCTCCTCGTGTGGCTGGCGCTGCTCGCCCAGGCGATGGGACGGCTCTTCTTCACCGGTTACCTCGTCTGAGAGGCGCGACGCTCGCCTCCGGCTTGCACCTGCGCTCCTGTTGAAGGGCGCGGACCGGCGTTAACCCTCGCTCGGGCGCAGGGGTTTGTCTGCCCGGCCGCGGTCGGGTCCGGCCTTCGACTGCGCGGGAGTGAAACGATGAGAGCGCGACACGCTTCGAGGAACGCGGCACTGCTGGGCGCCGTCTGCGCCGCGGGCCTGCTGCTCGCCTGCAACTCCGGCACCGGCGCCGGGAACGCCGCCGACGCCCCCGGCTCGACCGGGTTGAGCGCCACCGGCGCGGCGGGCGACCGCGGGACCCCCGCCGGGTCCGCCTCCAGACCGCTGCTGTGCACGCCCTCGTCCACCCAGACCAGCGCCTGCGGCGGCATGGCGGTGGGTGCGGCCTGCACCCTCAGCCGCACCCTCCAGGACCACGACGGAGACGCAGACGACGACGCCGGGGTCCTCACCATCGCCGGAACCTGCCGGAGCACCTTCGATGGAACCGGCGTGGCCTGCGTCCCCAATCCACCGGGGCCGCCGCCCGCGCTGACCCAGCCCTGCAGCGGGAAGTCTGCCGGCGACGCCTGCGAGGTGCAGGGGCCGTTCGGAGGCACCTTTCAGGGCGCCTGCGTCGACCCCCACGGCTCCGGAACGCTGGTCTGCGGCCGGGTGCGGACGCCGCCCCAGCCGTTCATCGACGCGTGCAGCGGAAAGGCCGCCGGCGACGCCTGCGCGCTCGGTGAGCGCCGCGACGGCGGGACCTTCGCCGGCGTCTGCGGGAATGGACCGACCGGCGCTGGCCCGCTGGCCTGCGCCCCGAACCGGGACCGCACCGCGCGGCTCGCGGCGGCCTGCACCGGCCTGGACGCGGGGACCGCGTGCGTCCTCGGGAAGGGCCACTGGGACATCGAGGGGAGCTGCACCACCCCCGCGGGCGGAGGCGCCGCGCTCTGCCTCCCGCCCTGTCCCGAGCCGGGACACCGGTTCCCGTTCGGCCCCCATCACTGGGGTCCCCGGCATCCGTGGGAGCCGCCGGTGCCGATGAGTGGCCAGGACGCCGGCGGGTAGAGCCGGGGGCAGCTCAGGAGCCCGGCAGCCGGAAGCGGTACACCCGCGCCGCGTTGAGGCTCGTCGCCTCGGCGACCGCCTCGAGCGGCAGGCCCTTGAGCTCGGCCACCCGGCGCGCCGTCTCCAGCACGTACGCCGGCTCGTTCTTCTTCCCCCGGTGGGGAACCGGCGCCAGGTAGGGCGAGTCGGTCTCCACCAGGAGCCGCTCCAGCGGCGCGAAGCTGACGGCCTCGGCGAGCGCCTCGGTCTTCTTGTAGGTCACCACGCCCGAGATGGAGAGGTGGAAGCCGAGGTCGAGGTACGTCCGCGCCGCCGCGAGGTCCCCGGTGAAGCAGTGGATGACCCCGGCCGTCGGCCGCTCGGTCCGGAGGATGTCGGCACACTCCGCGTGGGCATCCCGGACGTGCACCACCAGCGGCTTGCCGACCGCCACGGACAGCACGCACTGCCGTCGGAACACCCGGTCCTGCACCTCGCGCGGCGAGCGGTCGTAGTAGAAGTCGAGCCCCGCTTCGCCCACGGCATGCACCTCGGACCGACCGCAGGTCTCCTCGAGGAAGGCGAAGTCCGCCTCGGTGGCCCGGGCCGCCTCGTGCGGATGGATGCCGAGGGTCGCGGTCAGCCGGTCCGGGTGCGCTCGGGCCACCGCCAGGGCGTGCCCGAAATCGCCAGGCGCCTGGAATTGCCCGACCACGATGGCATGCACCACCCCCGCCGCGGACATCCGGGCCAGCACGGCGGGAACGTCGGGGTACTCGTCCGGCTCGAGGTGGCAGTGCCCGTCGACCAGGCGCATCACTGCACCGGGCTTCCGGGCGGAAGGTCTCCTGGATCGACGAGCTTCAGCGAAGCCCCACCGCTCCCGGCCGCGAGGAGCATCCCCCGCGACTCGATGCCCCGCAGCGCGCGCGGCTTCAGGTTCGCCACCACCACCACCTTGCGACCGACCAGCGCCTCGGGCGCGTAGGCCTCCGCGATACCGGCCACCACCGTGCGCGGGTTGCCCTCGCCGACATCCACGGTGAGCTTGAGGAGCTTGTCCGCCTTCGGCACCCGCTCCGCCGCCAGCACCTGGCCCACCCGCAGCGCCACGCGGGCGAAGGCGTCGATGTCGATCTCCTCGGGCGCCTCGTCCTTCCGGGCGGCAGCGGCCGGCGCCGGCTCGGTCCGGGGAGCCGTCACTGTCTTCCCGGCACCGGCCGCGAGGCGCGCCAGCTCCTCCGGGGGCACGAGCCTGTTCACCTGCGCCTCCTCGAGCCGCGGGAGCAGCGGAGAGGGCGTCCCGAGCGCCCGCGCCCGCGGGAGCAGGGGGATCCGCGCCGTCGCCAGAATCCGCGAACGTCACCGGCGCCGTCCCCAGCTGGGCGAAGAGCTTCTCGGTCACCGACGGCACGATGGGCGTCAGGAACGTCGCCAGCAGCGCCACCACGTCCGACGCGTCCGACAGGTCGGCGCGGGCGACCTCCGGGATCGGTCTTCACCTTCGCCCAGGGCGCGCGGGCCTGGAGGAACTGGTTCGCCGACTGCGACACCTCCACCGTCGTCCGCACCACCGCCCGGAAGTCGAGCGACTCGTAGGCCGCCACCACCTCGGGGATGCGGGCCAGCGCGGCCTCCAGCAGCGGCCTCCCCGCCTCGCCCGGCGCCGGCGCGAGCTTGCCCCCCAGCGGTCCGGCGAGCAGCGACAGCGCCCGGTTGGCGAGGTTCCCGACGTTGTTCACCAGCTCGCCGTTCACCCGGGCCCGGAACTCGGGCAGCGAGAGGTCGAAGTCCTCCGGACCGGGCCCCAGGTTCGCGGCGAAGAAGTAGCGGAGGTAGGCCGAGTCGAAGGCGTCGAGCGCCGTCCGCGCGGCGATGAGCGTGCCGCGCGACTTGGACATCTTCTCGCCGTTCAGCGTCAGGTGCCCGTGCACGTGCAGCCGGGCTGGCCGCTTGAAGCGCGCGACCTTGAGCACGGTGGGCCAGAACAGGGCGTGGAAGTAGACGATGTCCTTCCCGATGAAGTGGCGGATCTCGGTGTCCGAGTCCTCCGCCCAGAGGTCCATCGCCGAGCGCGCGCGCCCCGAGTCCTTGGCCCACTTCTCGGTGGCCGAGATGTAGCCGATCGGCGCGTCCAGCCAGACGTAGAAGAACTTGTCCTTCTCCCCGGGGATGGGGAAGCCGAAGTACGGAGCGTCCCGGCTGATGTCCCAATCTTGAAGCCCCTGGTCGAAGAAGGCCTGGAGCTGGTTGGCCACCGCCGGGTGCAGGAAGCCGGGGCTCCGCACCACGTCCTGCAGCCACGCCTGGTGCTTCGAGAGCGCGAAGAAGAGGTGCTCGCTCTCGCGGGTGACCGGCGGCGTGCCGCAGATCGCACAGCGAGGCAAGATCAGCTCCTCGGGCCGGTACGTCTTCCCGCACACCTCGCAGGCGTCGCCGTACTGATCCGGGCTCTTGCAGTTCGGGCAAGTCCCCCGGACGAACCGGTCCGGGAGGAATCGCCTGTCGACCTCGCAGTACGTCTGCCGGATCGACCGGCGGAGGATGTCCCCGGCATCCTTGAGTCGCCCGTAGATCAGCTCGGAGTAGTGCTTGTTCTCCGCGCTGTTGGTGGAGTGGAAGGTGTCGAGCGAGATGCCGAAGTCCCGCAGGTCCGCCCGGTGCGACTCCCACACCCCCGCCACCATCGCCTCGGGCGTCAGGCCCTGCTTCGCAGCGTAGAGCTCGATGGGCGTGCCGTGGGTGTCGTCCGCGCAGACGAACACCACCTCGTTCCCGGCCGAGCGCTGGAAGCGGACGAAGATGTCCGCCAGGACGTGCTCCACCATGTGACCGATGTGGAGCGGACCATTGGCATACGGCAGCGCGGGGGTGACGAGGAGCTTCTTCTTCGCGGGCATCGAGGCGTGGCGTCCGAGGGTGCGGCGAGGGCCGCGGACTCTAGCGGCTCGGGCTCACGCCTGCACGGTCAGGAGTTGATCCCCGGGCGCGGAAAGGATCCGGACGACGCCGTCACTGCTCGTCGTCCGGCTCTCCCCGCGGACCACCATGACCACCGTGCATCATACCCCGCATCGTCCCCGGCATCCGGGCGATGGCCAGCGCCAGCTTGGCCTTCTTCTGCGGGGGCAGCCCCTGCGAGAGCTGCTGGAACATCTTCTGGTCGATCTGGTGCATCTGGGCACGGAGGTCGATGATCTTCTGGATCGACTGATCCACCTGGCCGTAGGCGGTGGTGTCGCCCTTCGCCGCGCGGCGCAGCACCTGCGCCAGGTCGAACATCTGCTGGCGGAGCGGCGCCCGCTGGGCGTCCCACTGGGCGACCGTCTGCTTCAGCTTCAGGGTCGCCGCGTCGTCCAGCTCCAGGGCCTCGGCCAGCTGGAGCGTCATCATCATCTGCGCGCGCTGGTCCATCTGCTCGCGCCGATCGGCCAGCGCCGGATCGTCCGCCTTCTTGGGGCCGGCCGCCTGGGCCACGCCCGCCAGCGAGAGCATCCCGAGCACCATCCACGTCTTCATCGTCCTGCTCCTATCCGCCTATCCTTCGAGGTATCCGAACAGCCCCGGGCCCTCGAGCGACATCGCGTCGTCGTCGAGCGTGTCCACCGTCTCTTCGGTGGCCTCCGCCGCGCTCAGCTCCGGGAAGAGCTCCTGCGTGTCGCCCGCCGGCAGCAGCTCGCCGTCTGCCTCGCCGGGCAGCACCGCCGAGGCCTCGGCGCGGTCGGGGTGCCGCTGCGAGACGGGGCGGACGGACACGGTCAGCACCGCCGCCGCCGCCGCGGCCACCAGCACCGCCGGCACCCGCCAGCCCGCGCGCCCGGGCATCGGGCGCGGCGCCTCGCCGATGCGGCGCGACCGCAGCGCCTCCAGCTCGGCCGCGCCCAGGGGCGGCAGCTCCACCATGGCCAGCACCGGCTCCAGCCTCCGCGCCTCGTCCCGGCACCGGGCACACCCGGCCAGGTGCGCGTCGAGCGCCCGCACCTGCGTCCGCCGGCAGCTCGCCCCGGCGGCGCTCGGAGAGCAGGGCTCCCAGCATCTCGCAGTCCATGCTCATCGCTCGGCCTCCCCGCCCAGCCGCTCCCGCAGCCGCCGCACCGCATGGTGGAAGTGGACCTTGGCGTTGTTCTCGGTGATGCCCAGGACGCGCGCCACCTCGGCGAAGGGAAGCTCGCCGTCCACCCGGAGCGCGAAGACCTCGCGCTGGCGCCTGGTGAGCGCATCGAGCGCGGCCCGCACCATCCGGCGACGCTGCTCGGCCTCGATCCGCTCGGTCACCCCGCTCCCCGGCGCCGGGAGGTCCACCGAGTCGACCGGCTCGAGTCGCCAGCGCCGGCCGTCACGCGCGTGGTTCTTCCCCACGTTGACCGCGAGGCGCAGGAGCCAGGCCCGGAACGCGCCCTGCTCGCCGAGCCGCATGCGCGGGAACACCCGCCCCGCGGCGGCGAAGGCGCGGAGGAACGACTGCTGGACCAGGTCCGCCGACTCGTCCGGCGAGCGCGCGTACCGCCGCACCAGGGCCAGCACCAGCCGCTGGTGCCGCTGCACCAGCGCCCCGAACGCCGTCGCATCCCCGTCCAGGTGGGCCCGGACCAGGGCCTCGTCGCCGGGCGCACCCCGCCCCACCAGCGTCAGCTGCGGCGCCTGCCGGGGTCGTCCGCTCTGGGCCATGGACAGGGCGAGCACGCGGGGATCACCCGCGTGGGCTCGGGGAGGTTAAGCCGGGCCCCGTCCCGGGGGGCAAACCGTCCACAGCAGCCGCTCGAGCACCAGCTTCCCCGCCCCGGACGACTTCAGCGCCACGTCGGCCTCGGCGCAGGCGAGCAGGCCCCGCCGCAGCGCCGGCCGTCCGTAGCGCGCCGCGGCCTGCATCCCCAGGAACGCCGCCCAGGGATGCGGCACCCGCTGTCCGTGCTGCTTCGCCTCGCGTTCCACGCCGGGGAAGATGCGGGACTTGAACTCGTCGAAGCTGCGCGGCGGCTGGCCGCGCCCGAGCTGGGTCATCCGCTCGTGCGACTCGATGAGCCCCCGCACCACGCTGGCGACGGCCCCGAGGATCATCAGCGCGGCCGCGCCGTGCTCCAGCGCCTCGTCCACGTAGCGGAGCGCCGCCGCCAGGTCGCGCTTCTGCAGCGCATCCGACAGCTCGAGGAACTCCTCCTCGCGCACCCGCGCCACCAGCTGCTCCACGTCCTCCTGGCGGATGACCGGGCCCTGCACGTAGGCCACCAGCTTCTCCAGCTCGGACTGCAAGAGCCGCATCTGACCGCCGAGCCGATCGCGCAGGGCCTCCTCCGCGCCCGGACCGAGGCGCTTCCCCGTGCCCTCGAGGAAGCTCCGCGCCGCCCCGCTCAGGTCGAGGTCGCGGAGGCGTCCACCCACCTTGCGCTCCAGCACCGCGCCCTGCTTCTGGGCCAGCTTCAGCAGCGGATGGCGGGGGTCCACGTCGGTCGCGGCGACGATCAGCGCGTGTCCTTCCGGGAGCCCGCGCTCCAGCGCCGAGAGGAGCGGCGAGACGTCGGACTCGGGGGCCGTCACTCCCTCCTCGCGAATGAAGGCCGCCATCTCCCGGAGCCAGTCCAGGTCGGCGTCGGCGAGGGTGATGCCCAGCTCCTCCCTCCAGGCCTCGGGGGCCGGAGCGCCGGGAACGGCCGGGTCCACCTCGGCCGCGCCCCAGCCCGCGCGGGCGACGAGCGCCAGCAGCCGCCGCGCGGACTCCTTCCGCCGCCCCGCCTTCCAGGCCTCGCGCACCTTCCCCAGCGCATCCACCCGGCCCTTCTTCGGAGCGAGGAACTCGGGGTCGCGCACCACCGCCACCTTCCGCCCGGGAAAGAGCGGCAGGGTCAGGAGCTCGGCGGCAATCTCCCGCGGGGCAGCCGCGTCGAGCACCGCGAAGTTGAGGCCCACCGCCGCGTCCGGGACCAGCGCGTGCGCCAGCGCCTCGGCGTCCCGGCGGACCAGGAACTCCTCCCCCCAGCAGAGGTAGAGCGGGCGCACCTTCCCGGCCCTGACCTCGGCGAGCAGCGGCGCCAGCGGATCGCTCACCCTTCCATCTCCAGCAGCATCCGCTCGAGCTGGAGCCGCGGCGAGGCGTTGCGCTGGCGGATGGCCACCAGCGCGTCGTCGAGGAGCCGGAACCGGCGGTGGAGCGCGTCGTCGTCCAGCCGGCTCGCCACCCGCTCGGCCAGCGCCCTCAGCTCGGGGTGGAAGAGGCCCTCGCCCCCGGCCCGGGCCACCGCCACGTCGCGCACCCAGACGGTGAGCAGCGCCAGCGTGGCCTCCGCGTCCTCCCGGCTGCTCCCCACCTCGTCCGCGAACCGCAGCACCGTCCGGAGGTCGGCGCC
This sequence comes from uncultured delta proteobacterium, assembly GCA_963776345.1. Taxonomy (GTDB): domain Bacteria; phylum Myxococcota; class Myxococcia; order Myxococcales; family Myxococcaceae; genus RPRB01. The sequence continues at coordinate 775,211 of CAVZMH010000016.1, forward strand.
GGTGACCGACTCGAAGCGCTCGATGCGCCCCCGGCGGTCGGCCAGGCGCTCGGCGTCCAGCGAGAGCGCCCGTTCCAGGCTCCCGTCGGCCAGCGAGGCGACTGCCTCGGCGACGTCCGCCGGCACCTCGAGCCGGCGCTGGACCTCGTCCCGGACGAAGGCGTGGGGCAGCGGCCCGAACGCCACCCGGACGCACCGGCTGCGCAGGGTGGGCAGGAGCCGGTCCGGCGAGGCGGACACCAGCAGCAGCACGGTGTCCGGCGGCGGCTCCTCGAGCGTCTTGAGGAAGGCGTTCTGGGCCTGCGGGTTCATCGCCTCCGCCGGGAGGAGCAGCACCACCTTCCGGGGCGCCTCGAGCGGGCGGAGGGCCAGCCTCTCTTGGAGGTGCCGCACCTGGTCCACCCGGATCTCGCGGGACGGGACGTGGTCGAAGTCGCTCCGCGCAGCCAGCTTGCGGCGGACCGCCTCCTCCTCGGGCATGAGCCAGAGCACGTCCGGGTGGTGGAAGCGGGACACCCGGGCGCACGCCGGGCACCGCCCGCAGCCGGCCATCGGCGCCTCGGGGCAGACCAGGGCCTGGGCCATCCCCAGCGCGGCCAGCTCCTTGCCCACCCCGGAGGGCCCGGTCAGCAGCCAGGCGTGGGGCACGGTGCCGTGCGCCAGGGCGGCCTGGAGCGCGTGGACCGCACGGGGCTGCCCCTGGACGTCGGAGAGGGCCATCGGAGGACCTCCTCACATGCTCGGGCCGGACCTCGCCGTCAACCTTGACGCCGCTCCGGCGCGGCCCGCATCCTCCGCCCCGCGCGTGCTGCTCCAACTGCTTCAGAGCCATGGGCTGCTCGCCGCCTGCGCGGGGCTCCTGGTCTCGCTCATCGGGCTCCAGGCGCTGAGCGCGGATCCCCAGTTCAAGCGCGACCTGCGCGGCGCGGCGTCGCTGCTGGCCGGGTACCTGCTTCTCCGGACGGTCGACCTCTACGAGGGAGCGCGGCTGCCGAAGGCCCTCCACCAGGTGCTCGAGCTGGCCTGGATGCTGGCCCTCACCCTCGGGTTCATCCGGCTCTCGGTCTCGCTCGTGCTGAAGCTCGCCCGGCTCCGCGCCCGGCCGACGCCGAAGATCCTGCGCGACGTGCTCGACGGCACGCTCTACCTGGTCGCGACGCTGATCATCGTCCAGCGCGAGTTCCGCATCGACCTGTCGAGCCTGCTCGCCGGCTCGGCCATCGTCTCGGTGGTCATCGGCCTCGCGCTTCAGGAGACGCTGGGGAACCTCTTCGCCGGGCTCGCCATCCAGCTCGAGCGGCCGTTCCAGGTGGGCGACGTCATCTCGGTGGGCAACGACATCTTCGGCCGCATCGTGCAGATCGGCTGGCGCGCCACCCGGGTGGAGAACAAGCGGCGGGAGGTCATCTCCCTGCCCAACACCACCTTCAGCAAGCAGGGGGTGAAGAACTACTCCCGCGGCGGCGAGCCGGTGGGGTTCGACACGTACATCCTCCTCACCTACGACACGCCGCCGAACCGGGTGAAGGCCGTGGTCCGCGAGACGCTGGCCGAGGTGCCGGTCATCCTCGCCGAGCCGGTGGCCCGGATCCGGACCTGGTCGTACGAGCACTCGGGGATCAAGTACCGGATCCGCTTCTACGTTTCGGACGTGACGCGGGCCAACGGCGTCCGCGACGAGATCCTCACCCGGCTCTGGTACCGGCTCCGGCGCGAGGGCATCGAGGTGCCCTACGAGCAGCGGGTGGTCCACCACCGCTTCCCGGAACAGCAGCCGACGGAGTTCCCGGTCACCGAGCGCATCGCGCTGCTCGACGAGGTGGATCTCTTCCGGGTGCTCGGCCCGGGCGAGCGCGAGCGCGTGGCGCACGAGATGGTCGCCCGCCGCTTCGGCCGCGGGGAGCGGATCATCGAGCAGGGCGCGCCGGGGCAGACCTTCTACATCGTCGCCTCGGGGAGCGTGTCCATCCTCACCGCCCGGGACGTCGAGGTGACGCGGCTCGGGCGCGGGCAGTACTTCGGGGAGATGTCGCTCCTCACCGGTGAGCCCCGGTCGGCCACGGTGGTCGCGGCCGAGGACGCGGTGCTCTTCGAGCTCGACCGGCCGACGTTCGCCCAGCTCTTCGACGAGCAGCCGGCGCTCGCCGGCCTGGTCTCGGAGGCGCTCGCCCACCGCCGCGGGCAGCTCCGGGCAGTGGCCGAGGCGAACGGGACGGTGGTCGAGGTCCGGGAGGCCAACTGGATCCTCGACCGCCTCCGGTCGATCTTCGGCCTGCGGGCTTGACCCCACACCCGTCGCCTCAGCAGGAAGACCGCATGCGCGACCAGTGGGACACCTACCGGAGCCGCGAGGACCACAAGGCGCTGGCCGAGCTCTGAGGACGGTCCCTAGCCCAGCCCGGTGGCCAGCGCCGCTCCGGGAATCACCCCCCGCTCGGTCACCAGCGAGGTGACCAGCGCGGCGGGGGTCACGTCGAACGCCGGGTTGAAGACCGGCGCGTCCAGCGGCGCCCAGCGGACGCCGCGCGCCCCGCGCACCTCCTCCGCCGCGCGCTGCTCGATGGGGATGGCGTCACCGGAGGGGCAGTCGAGGTCCACCGTGGACCAGGGCGCCACCGGATGGAACGGCACCCCGTGCGCGCGCGCCAGCACGGCGAGCCCGTAGGTCCCGATCTTGTTGGCGAAGTCTCCGTTCCGCGCCACCCGGTCCGCGCCGACCAGCACCCGGCTCACCTTCCCGGCGCGGAAGAGCGTCGCGGCCATGCCATCGGTGACCAGCGTGTAGGGGACGCCGAGCCGCCCGAGCTCCCAGGCGGTGAGTCGCGCGCCCTGGAGGAGCGGCCGCGTCTCGTCCACCCAGACATGGATCTCGAGGCCGCGGGCGTGGGCCCGGTGGATGACGCCCACCGCGGTGCCGATGCCGGCGGTGGCCAGCGCGCCCGCGTTGCAGTGGGTGAGGAGCTGCTCCCCGGGCTGCACCAGATCCGCGCCGAGCTCGCCGATGCGCGCGCACGCCGCGACGTCCTGGTCGTGGATGGCCTCGGCCTCGCGGACGAGATCGGCCGCGCTCCCGCCGGCGTCGAGCACGCCTCGCAGGCGGTCCATCGCCGATGCCAGGTTGACCGCGGTGGGCCGGGCCTCCCGCAGCCGGGCGACGGCGGCCCGGAGCGCTGCCCCGGCCGCGCCCCGCTCGGCGGCGGCGGCGATGCTCAGGGCCGCGGCCACCCCGATGAGCGGCGCGCCCCGGACCGACAGCCGCTGGAGGTGGCCGATCATCGCCTCGGGGTCGGTCCCGTCGAGCCAGACCTCCGCGTCGGGGAGGCGCGTCTGGTCCAGGACCTCGAAGCGCCTGCCCTCGGCCCGCAGCGCCACCCCGTCGATGCGCTTCACAGGAGCCTCGGACCGAGGCGCGCCTTCAGCGCCCGGAGCGCCTCGAGCTCGGCGGGGGGGAGCGGGGTCGCTCCACCGAGCTCCTCGGCGGCCTTGAGGATCAGCGCGCTGTGCTCCACCCGCTCGATGCCGTTGACCGCCTCCTCCATCGACTCGCCCCAGGCGAGCGCCCCGTGGCGGGAGAGGAGCAGCAGCCGGTGGGCGGGCAGGAACGGGAGGAGCGCCGTCCCCATCTCCTCGGTGCCGGGCCGGGCGTAGGGAACGATGGGCACCCGGCCGGCGGCGAGGAGCAGCTCGGGGAGCGCGTCGGTCGGCAGCTCGGTCAGCTCGGGCCGGGCCAGCGTCCAGGCGATGGCGGTCGGCGGGTGGGCGTGGACGATGACCCGCGCCTCCGGGCACGCCCGGTACACCGCGAGGTGCATCGCCCGCTCCGTCGAGGGGTGGCCGTCGAGGATGCGCCCGTCGAGCGTCACCCGGGCCAGCGAGCCGGGCCGGAGCCGCGCCTTGTTCACCCCGGCGGGGGTGAGGACGACGGTGTCGTCGGGGAGCCGCACGCTGACGTTGCCGTCGGCGGCGGCGAGCATCCCCCGCGCGTGCAGGTGCGCACAGGCGTCGCGGATCTCCTCGAAGTGGGGCTCGGGCATCTCAGCGCAGCTCCTCGGGCCCGGAGTGGAGCGCCCAGGCCGTCGACAGGTCCTGCACCACGTGCCCCAGCGACTTGTAGACGGTGATCTCCTCGGCGGTCCGGCGGCCCGGAACGTCGCCCGACAGCACCTGGCCGATCTCGGCGACCAGGTGGTCGTCGCCGATCAGCCCCGCCTCCCTGGCCTTCACGAACTCCGCGCCCTGTCGCAGGCACCCTTCCCGGCTGTCGGCGATGAAGCGCGAGGCCGCGACCAGCGCGCCGTCCACCTCGACCGGCCCGAGGTAGCCCGAGCCGACCAGGTTGAGGTGCGTCCCGGGCCGGACCCACTTCCCGAGCAGGATGGGCTCGGAGGCGGCGCTGACGGTGCAGATGATGTCGGCCTCCGCCACCGCCTCCGGCACCGAGCGGGCCGCGCCGACCCGGATGCCGAGCTCGCGCTCGGTGCGCCGCGCGAACTCGAGCGCGCGCTCCGGCGAGCGTCCCCAGACGGTGACCGACTCCAGCCGCCGCACCTCGCGGATGGCCCGCACGTGCGTGGAGGCCTGCTCGCCGTACCCGAGGATCGCCAGGCGCCGGGCGTCGGGACGGGCCAGGGCATCGGTGGCCACCGCGCTCGCGGCCGCGGTCCGGATGGCGGTGATCTCCCCGGCGTGGACCACGCAGACCGGCGCGCCCGAGCCGGGCTCGAAGAGCACCACCAGACCCTGGTGGGAGGGCTTCCCCTTCGCGAAGTTCTCCTGGAACACGCTGATCAGCTTGGACCCGAACACGGCCTGCGCGCCCATGGCCCCGGTCATCACCCCGTAGAGCCGGCCGTCGGAGAGCGGGAGGATGGAGCGCAGCAGCTGCCGCGTCTCGCCGCGGGAGAGGACGATCATCGCCTCGCGCACGATCCGGATCGCCGCGGGATAGGTCAGCCGGCGGGCGACCTCCTCCCGATCGATGAACCGCATCCGCCGCCTCCCGGGGCCGACCGAGCTTCCCTGCGCCCGAGGACACCGTGCCACGGCCGCGCCTCGCAGGACAACGCCTCGGTTGACCCGGCTACTCGATCACGTCGTTGACGTCGTTCCTCGGGGTCCCCGCGGGGAGGCTCCTCCCGTCCGGCTGCGACCGATCCTCGCTGGAGACGGTCCACACGTCGACGGTGGGGTCGTTGTCGATGTTCCCCACGCACGCAGCGAGGAACGCATCCCCGTTCACCCCGAGGGCCAGTGACTGCGCACGGGCCTCGGCCACCGGATCGAAACCGGCAGGGAGCACATAGCGGGCATCGATCGGCAGCACCGCGCTCTCGGAGAGCAGATAGGCGTACCGGTTGCCGGCGGGGACCACGAACTCGAGCTCCGAAAAGGTCCCTGCGTAGCGGCCGTGCCCGGCGCGGTAGCCCTCCTCCGCCTTCCAGAGCGCCCGGAGATTCACCCTGCACTCGTTCTGCTTGGCACGCGCCTGGTAGCGAATGAAGTTGGGGATGGCGATCGCTGCCAGCATCCCCAGCTGGAAGGGGAGGATCCCCACCGCGACCACGATCGCCGCGATCGCCCGCCCACGGCCCGGGAGCTGCGGCTCACGCCGGATCCGGAGGAGCGCCACGATCCCGAGGATCGCCCCCGCCACGGAGCTGAAGCAGATGCAAAGGCCTCCGATGCTCAGCGCCAGAGCGATGGTCGGAAGAGGGTAGGCAGGCCGCTGCACCGTCTCGCCGGGTCGCACGGCGGGCGAGCTTCGACCCATCGATGGGGACCGGCAAGCGGTTTGATCAGCCGTCCCCGACCGCCGCGCTCAGCGGACGACGACCGCGCAGGCGATGCGGTCACCGGTGTCGCCCGACGGCTGGGTGTGGGTCGTCCGCCCGGGTGAGCGCCTTGAAACCCTGCAAGAATGCTCCCCTGGCCGAAGCGATGAGCACCCCCCAGGCGATCGCCCGCACCATCCTCGACGGCTTCGAGAAGCGCTGGGCGCAGTTCCGGGCGCTGAGCGCCGCGGCAAAGGACCGCTTCGAGAAGGCGGACTGGGCGGGCGCGCATGCGCTGAGCCGGCTGGGCATCGGGACCTACGACGAGCGGGTCCACGAGTCGGTGGAGTCGGTGCTGCGTCTCTACCCGGACGCCCGCACCGACGAGACGCTCTGGCCGCAGGTGAAGCAGGCCTACATCGCGCTGCTCTACGACCACAAGCGCCCGGAGTGCGCGGAGACGTTCTACAACTCCGTCGCCTGCCGGGTGCTCGACCGCACCTACTACCGGAACGAGTACATCTTCTGGCGCCAGGCGGTGGCCACCGAGTTCATCGACGCGGACGACGTGACCTGGCGGTGCTGGTACCCCACGTCCGGGACCCTGCTCTCCACCTTCGGCGCCATCGCCCGGAGCCTCGGCCTCTCGGTGCCCTTCGAGGACCTGCGCCGCGACCTTCGCCAGGTGCTGCTCGCGTTCCGGGAGCACCTACCCGGGACGCGGGAGCGTCAGCTCAACTTCCAGGTTCAGGTGCTCTCCTCGCTCTTCTTCCGCGACAAGGGCGCGTACGTCGTCGGGCGCATCCTCAACGGCAACCAGCAGACGCCGTTCGTCGCTTGCCTGCGGCACTCGCCTTCGGGCTGCGGCCTGCAGGTCGACGCGCTCCTGCTCAAGGGCGAGCACCTGGCGGCGCTGTTCAGCCTCTCGCGCGCCTACTTCATCCTCGACATGGACGTGCCGTCCGAGTTCGTCGCCTTCCTCAACCAGCTGATGCCCGGGAAGTCGAAGGCCGAGCTGTACACCTCGGTGGGGCTGCAGAAGCAGGGCAAGACGCTCTTCTACCGGGACCTCCACTCGAGCCTGAAGCACTCCACCGACGCGTTCGTGCTCGCCCCGGGCGTCCGGGGGATGGTGATGATGGTGTTCACCCTCCCCTCGTTCCCGTGGGTGTTCAAGGTGATTCGGGACGAGTTCCCTCCCCCGAAACAGGTCACCCGCGAGGAGGTACGCGCCAAGTACCTGCTGGTGAAGTACCACGACCGCGTGGGGCGGCTCCCGGACGCCCTCGAGTACTCCGACGTGCTGTTCCCCGCCGGGCGAATGCACCCGGAGGTGGTGCAGGAGCTCGAGCGCTCGTGCGCGCGCAGCGTGGAACGGGAGGGGGACCGGCTGGTGGTGAAGCACCTCTACGTCGAGCGGCGCATGACCCCGCTGGACCTGTGGCTCCGGCACGCTGACGAGGCGCAGCAGCGGCACGCGGTCCACGAGTTCGGGCAGGCGATCCGCGACCTCGCCGAGGCCAACATCTTTGCTGGCGATCTCCTGCTCAAGAACTTCGGCATCACGGGCCGCGGCCGGGTGGTCTTCTACGACTACGACGAGATCTCGCTGCTGACCGAGGTGAACTTCCGGCGGCTGCCGAGCGCGCGCGACGAGGCGGAGGAGTCCGCTGCCGAGCCCTGGTTTCACGTGGGCGCGCGCGACGTGTTCCCCGAGGAGTTGATCCGTTTCCTCTTCCCGCCGGGACGGCTGCGCGAGCTCTTCGTGGAGATGCACGGCGACCTGCTCGACCCCGCGTGGTGGATCGCGCGCCAGGAGGAGATCCGCTCGGGGAAGCAGCCGGACTTCGTCCCCTACCCGGACGAGGTGCGGCTGGGGCGGCTCCCGGGATGGCGTTCCGGCGCCGCGGGCCTCGGTGCGAGTCGACGGCGAGCCGGGCTCGCTACTTCGGGGTGAACGTCGCCTCCGGGCAGCTCGAGGTGCACTTGCCCGCGGTGATGTCCGAGCAGCTCGAGCCGTTGAGGCACTGGGCGCAGGTGCTGTCCGGGCCGCCGCAGCTCGCGTCGCACGAGAAGCCCGAAGAGTTCAGGCTGCACGTCTGGAGCTTGTCGCAGGCGTCCTTGCAGCTCGCGCTGGTCCCGCAGCCGGCCAGCGCCATGCTGAGTGCCGCGAGGCACCCCATCCACCGTCTCTTCATCTGTCTCTCCCCGTTCGTCGACGCGGGGCTCCGGTGACAACCGGCCATCGCCCGCTCTTCGAAGTAGACCCGGCGATGCTGACGCGTTGCATCCCCACCTCGCCCCACCCGCCGCAGCGCGCCGGCGCCACGAGGCGGAATCGACCCACTGACGGTGCGATTGCACCGGTGGCAAGCTCCGCCGACCGTCGCCTTTCGGATGACGTGTGGGGGTCTCTTGCATGAAGACGACGCTTGCCTCGGCAGTGCTCGCACTCGCTCTGGTTCACGGCTCCACGGCGCTCGCCCACGATCGTGACGATCTCCGGTCGGGCCCGTTCTTCGTCACCGTCGACGGGGTCACCGGCGAGTCGAAGATCAAGGGCCACGAGGGTCAGATCGAGGGCTACAACTTCTCGGAGACCTGGCGAAACACGGTCACCACCGGCACCGGGGGCGGCGGCGGCGCGGGGAAGCCCACGCTGGGGCCGGTGGTCTTCAACAAGGCCCAGGGAGCGGCCAGCATCAAGCTCCTCAAGGCCCTGCTGACGGGCGAGCACATCAAGAAGGTGGTCATCGAGTTCTTCGACCAGGCCCAGGACGGCAAGAGCGTGGTCACCTACCGAATCACGCTCCAGGAAGTCTTCGTGGTGGGTCTCAGCGAGAAGAGCGCCGGCGCGGGTCTGGTCGACGAGGTCCAGCTCATGTTCGAGTCCGCAAAGTGGGAGGTCTTCGACCCGGCGGACTCGGTCACCTTCGACGGCAAGACCAACAAGGTGAACGCCACCGCGCCCACGGGCGGGCGCAGCACCCGGTGACATGGTCCGCGGCCTGAGCGTGGGGCGCAGCTCCCTCCCGGCGCTGGTCGGGGCCGTGGCGCTCGCCCTCGCCTGTGGCTCGGGGACCGACGGGACCTCGCCGTCGGCGTCTCCGACGACGGCTGACCCCGGGTCCGGCGGGGACACGCCGCCCGGCGCCCAGGCCGAGGCGCCCGGGCCATGGGCCCCGAGCCGCGCCCTGGCGCTGGACCGGTTCGCGCTCGAGACCGCGCTGCAGTCGGCGCTGCAGGAGCCAGTCGGAGCCGAGCTGAGCGAGTCCACGGTGTGGACGCTGACCGGGGAGAGCGTCGAGCTCCGGCTCGAGGTCCGCACCTGGTTCTCGGGAGCGGAGGCGGAGGCAGCCTGCCGTGCAGCGGCGGGCGACGGGGCCGCGAGCTCGCTCTCACTCGGCACGCCAACCTGGGCCACCCAGGAAGCGGTCCACGTCACCCTCGGCGACGCGTGCGTGAAGGTGAGCGTGGTGCGCGGGCCCAATCAGGACGTGGCCGGCGCAACGGCCATCGCGGCCGCTCTGTTCGAGGCACGGTAGACCACCACCGCTGACGCGTCGCATCCCCAACCCACCGCGCTCTGCGCCCGACCTCGACACGGGGCGAAGACGGTCGCCACGACGCTCGTGGCGCCCGGGTAGAGCGACCGCTGCCGGCGACCGCGGGCCGCTATCCGCCCGGAGGTGCGCTGGTCGAGGACACCCCGACACCCTCGACGGGCCGGCCGGCCGGCGCCAGCCTCCGCCCCACGCTGCACTCCGGACGGAGCACGCAGCGGGCGCAGAGCTCGGCCCGGGCCCGCGGCGGACAGGCGCCGCTCATCCCGTGGTGGCAGAGCACGAAGTCGAAGCGGACCGGATCCGCCGGGTCGATGGCGGCGAGGTTCCGGGTGATGTCCTCGGCCGCCGCCCACCCCATCGTCCGACGGCGCACCAGGCCCAGCCGCCACGCCAGCCGCGCGACGTGGGTGTCGAGCGGGACGAGGAGCGCGCTCGCCGGGACCTGCCGCCAGATGCCCAGGTCGATGCCGTCCGGCCCCCGCACCATCCACCGGAGGAAGAGGTGGAGTCGCTTCGCCGCGCCCGCCCCCAGCGGCACGGGCAGCAGGTGATCGAGGCCGCGCGTCTTCCCGAGAGCCCGCTCCACCGCCGCCATGTCGACGTCTCGCAGCTCCCGGACGAAGGCCCCGATCGCCCCGTGCAGCTCGCCACCGGACGCCTCGCGCGCGGCCACGAACCCGGCCTCGAGCGACCGGCGGCGCTCCAGCATCCGCCCCATGCCCAGGAGGAGCACCGACACGTCCGCGCCGACGTTGAAGCGGTAGACGAACCCCGAGAGCAGCGCCCGCGCGCCGGACAGGGTCAGCCCGCGGACGAACCGGGCCGGCGAGGGCCCCATCGCCCGGAGGAGCCGCGTGACTCTTGGCAGGAACAGGTCCGCGCGCCCGTAGGCCAGCGAGGCGGCCAGGAGCGCCGCCACCTCGACGTCGCGCGGGTCCGAGTAGAGGTGCGGGAGCGAGACCGGATCGAGCGGGAGCCGCCGGCGGGGCGGGGACGTCCGCTCCAGCCGCTCCAGCGCCCGGCGGAGCCGCACGGCCCGCTCGGGGGACAGCTGATGGGTGCGGCCGCGGCGCATGGGGGCTACCGGCTCAGCTCGCGCACGGCGTGGCCGAGCTCGGGGAGGATCAGCCGGTCCAGCGCCAGCCGGACCGCGTTGGGGCTCCCGGGGAGCACGAAGACCAGCGCCCCGCGCACCGTCCCCGCCAGCGCCCGCGACAGCCAGGCCGCGCTGCCGATCTCCTGGAACGACAGCATCCGGAACAGCTCGCCGAACCCGGGGATCTCCTTGTCCAGGAGCGGCCGCACCGCCTCCACCGTCTGGTCCCGCCGGGTGATGCCCGTGCCCCCGGTGATGAGCACCGCCCGGGCCCCGCCCTCGAGGCCCCGGTCCACCGCGGCCCGGATGGCCTCCGGCTCGTCGCGGACCACCGTCTGGCCCACCACGGTGTGGCCGGCCGCCTCGAGCCCCTCGCGCAGCGCGCGCCCGCTCACGTCGTCCGCATGCGCCCGGGAATCGGAGCAGGTCAGGACGAAGCAGGCCACGTGCGTGGGCGCATCGGTGCGATGCTGCCGGGCCGGGCTCTCGCCATGCGCCGGGACGCCGGCCTGGCCCGGATCGGCGGACTTTTCCCCGCCGTGCCCGTGCGAGTGCCCTCCATGCTGCCCATGCCCGTGCTTGTGGTCGTGCCCCATCCTCAGCGCTCCTCCACCTCCAGCATCAGCCGCCCGGCCTCCACCGTCACCCTTGCGGTGGGCTGGTCGTCGCACACGCCCGGCGAGGTGGCATTGGCCCCGCTGTCGAGGTCGAAACCCACCTCGTGGCACGGGCAGACCACCAGGTTGCCCTCCACCCGTCCGCCGGAGAGCAGGCATCCTGCATGGTTGCACCAGTCGTCCAGGGCCTTGTACCTGCCGTTGACCCGCGCGACGCAGATCGCGCGCTTCCCCAGGTCGTACCCCCGCAGCTCCCCGTCCTCCAGGTCTGCCGCTCCAAGCTCGATTCGCATCTGTCGGGCCCAGACATTAACAAGAGAGTCTCCGGACACATGGATCCCCTGAGCATCGCCCGGGCACTTCGCGAGGTGTCGCAGTACCTCCAGCTGAAGGGCGACGATTTCTACAAGTCACGCGCCTACGACCTCGGCGCCGACCGGATGGCCGGCTTCGGCGGCGACCTGGGGGCGCTCGTCCGCGAGGGCCGCCTCACCGAGCTGCCCAACATCGGGCCGGCTCTGGCCGAGAAGATCTCCGAGCTCCACCGGAGCGGGAGCCTCACCCTGCTCGAGCAGCTCCGGGCGGAGTTCCCGCCGGGGATCCTCGAGCTGCTCCGGCTCCCGGACCTCGGGGCGAAGAAGGCCGCCGCGCTTCACCGCTCGCTGGGCATCGGCAGCATCGACCAGCTCGAGCAGGCCTGCCTGGCCGGCCGCATCCGGGGGCTGAAGGGCTTCGGGGAGCGGAGCGAGCAGAAGCTCCTCGCCGGCATCGCCCAGTACCGCACCGCCCACGCCCGCCGCCGGCTCGGCGACGTCCTCCCGCTCGCCCGGGGGCTGCTGGCCCAGGTGCGCGCCGCCCCGGGGGTCGTCCGGGCCGAGGTCGCCGGCAGCGTCCGGCGGTGGTGTGAGCTGGTCTCCGACGTGGACCTGGTCGCCTCGGCCCGCGAGGCCGGGCCGGTGCTCGCGGTCCTGGCCCGGCAGGCCGGCGTCCTCGAGGTGCTCGGGCAGGGCGAGAGCAAGTGCTCGGTCCGGATGGAGGACGGGCTTCAGGTCGACCTGCGCGTGCTCCCGGACGAGGACTACGCCACCGCCCTCCACCACTTCACGGGGTCGAAGTCCCACCATCTCCGCCTGCGCGGACGGGCGCGCGACCTCGGCCTCACCATCAGCGAGTGGGGCGTGTTCCGGGGCGAGGAGAAGCTCCCGGTGCCGGAGGAGGAGGCGCTGTACGCCCTGCTGGGCATGTCCTACGTCCCCCCGGAGCTCCGGGAGGACGTGGGCGAGTTCGAGGCCGCGCTCGCCGGCGCCCTTCCGGCCGACCTCCTCCAGCCATCCGCGGTCCAGGGGGTGGTGCACACCCACAGCACCTGGAGCGACGGCAGGTCCAGCCTCGAGGAGATGGCCCGCGCCGCCGCGGCCATGGGGCTCCGCTACCTCACCGTGACCGAACACAGCGCCGCGGCGGCTTACGCCGGTGGGCTCGACGAGGCGCGGGTGCGATTGCAGTGGGAGGAGATCGCCCGGGTCCAGGAGGCCGTCCCCGGGGTGCGCCTCCTCAGGGGGCTCGAGGTGGACATCCTCGAGGACGGCGCGCTGGACCTCCCCGACCGCCTCCTCGCCCAGCTGGACCTGGTCATCGCCTCGGTCCACATCCGCCACGGTCAGGACGAGGCGGCGATGACCGCACGGGTCCTGCGGGCACTCGACCACCCCTGCACCGACGTGCTCGGACATCCCACCGGGCGGTTGCTCCAGAAGCGGGAGCCGTCGCCGGTGAACATGGCCGCGGTGGTGGAGCGGGCGGCCCGCCGCGGCGTCCTGCTGGAGGTCAACGGGAACCCCGACCGCATGGACCTGTCGGCGGAGCACGTGCGGCTCGCGCTGCAGGCCGGCGCCCGCCTGGTGGTCTCGGCCGACGCCCACAGCACCCTCGCCCTCCACAACGTGGCATTTGCCATCCACACCGCCCGAAAGGGCGGAGCCCGGACGGCCGACGTCCTGAACACCCGCGGGCCCGACGAGTTCCTGGCGGAGATCCGGCGGCGCCGCGCCTGAGCCTGATCGACGCCGGCGCGCGATGCGCCGGCTCCGCGGGCGTCCCCCTGGTGCGGGGGACCGAGCCTGATCGACGCCGGCGCACCACGCGCCGGCTCCGCAGGCGTCCGCCTGGGTACGGAAGCCCGAGGCGATGCTTTGCACGTGTCATCGGGGCGTGGGACATTTTCCTCCTCCCCCGATGACTTCCACCCCTGCGACCAGCGCGCCCGATCCCCTCCTGGGCACCACGGTGGGCAGCTTCCGCCTGGTCCGGCGCATCGGCCACGGCGGGATGGGCTCGGTGTACCTCGGCGAGCAGACACTCATCGGGAGCAAGGTCGCGGTGAAGGTGCTGCACGAGCACCTGGCCTCCGACGCCTCGCTGGTCCAGCGGTTCTACGCCGAGGCGCGGGCGGTCAACCTCATCGGCCACCCGAACATCGTCAACATCTTCGACATGAGCGTGGTGCCGCCCCGGCGGTACTACCTGATCATGGAGTACCTGGAGGGTGAGCCGCTCTCCGCCGCGCCGGCCGCGCCCATGCCGCCCGAGCACGCGCTGCCGATCCTCATCCAGGTCTGCCAGGCGCTCCAGGCCGCCCACGCCCGGGGGGTGGTGCATCGCGACCTCAAGCCCGAGAACATCTTCCTCTGCCGGCGGGACGGCCCGCCGTTCGTGAAGATCCTCGACTTCGGGATCGCCAAGCTCTTCGGCGGAGAGATGCAGGAGGGCCAGACGCACGCCGGGTGGATCGTCGGCACGCCCGAGTACATGGCCCCGGAGCAGGGCTCGGGGGAGGCGCTGGACGGCCGCGCCGACCTGTATGCGCTCGGCATCATCGCCTACCGGCTGGCCACCGGCCGGCTGCCGTTCACCGGCGGCGGCGTCACCGGCATCCTGCTCGCCCACCGCGACACGCCGCCCGTGCCCCCGCGCCAGGTCAACCCCAGGGTCAGCGCGGCCTGGTCCGACGCCATCCTGACCGCGCTGGCCAAGCGCCGCGAGGCTCGCTTCCCCGACGCCGACGCCTTCCGCCTCGCGCTCGAGCGCGCCCTCACCCGGACCGCCGCGAGCAGCGGCGAGGCGGCGGTCCCGGGTCCTCTGGCCAGCGCTCCCGCACCGCACGTCCCGACGCCCCACGTCACCCACGCGCCGGCGCCCTCCAGCCCGGCGCCGACGCCGGTCACCTTCCGCGGCACGCTGATCATCGACGGGGCGGCGCGGGCGGTGGACCTCCGGGACCTCTCGCGCGCCGGCATCTACGCCTGCGTGCCCGAGCCGCTCCCGGCGCTCTTCACCCGGGTGCAGGTCTCGCTCGAGCATCCGTCCGGAGCGCTGACCCGCGCCGAGGTGGTGCGGCAGGTACCCGAGCTGCAGGCCCGGGCGTGGGGCTTCGCCCCCGGCGTGGCCCTCCAGTTCCTCGAGCCGCCGCCGCCCTTCCGCGAGGCGGTCTCGCGCCGGCTGCGCGGCCTCGCCCCGCTCAGCTCGGCGGGCGCGGCGGACCCGGGTGCGGAGAAGGTGCTGGCCCGCGCGCGCACCGCCCCTAGCGACCCGTACGCCCGCCTCGGGCTCCCGGCAGATGCCGAGTTCGACGACATCCGGTCCCGCTGGCGCGAGCTGAGGACCGAGCTGGAGGGCGTGCAGGCCGGGGGCGCCACGCCGGGGCAGCAGGACGAGGCGCGGCGGCTGCTCGCGCGGCTGAACGAGGCGGTGGAGCGCATCTCCACGCCGGCGCGCCGGATGGAGACCGACGCCGAGGCGGGGAACTTCCGCGGCGTCGCCCGCTGCATCTCCTCCGGCCTCACGGTGACGGTGCTCGAGGAGCACCGGGCGCGCTTCCTCGCCCGCCACCCCGGGGCGGACGCCAAGGCCCACGTCCAGGCGGCGTCGGCACGCGGCTTCGAGTCGAGCGGGCAGCGCGCCCAGGCGCTCGAGGCCTACGAGCGCGCGCTGGAGCTCGACCCCTTGAACCTTGGGCTCCAGCAGCGGTTCTGGGCGCTCCGCCAGCGCGGAGGGCCGGGCGCATGAAGAGCTTCCTCCTCTCCACGCTCCTCCCGGAGCTGGACCTCCGCGACGAGACGGCCTTCGCTCGGGCGCACCCGCACCCGTGGCTCCTCCGCGAGCCGACCGCGTGGCATCCCACGAACCCGGACGGCGTCCACACGCTCCTGATGCCCGCCACGGTGGCCGCGCCTCTCGAGGGCTCGGCCCTGGCCATCGCGCTCGAGCCGGTGGTGCGCGACGCCCCGCAGATCACCCTCGGCCGGAGCCCCTCCTGTGACCTGGTGGTCGAGGAGGGCACCGTCAGCCAGATCCACCTCGTCTTCCGGCAGGCCGAGGACGGGTGGACCGTGGAGGACCCCGGCTCCACCAACGGCTCATGGCTGGACGGCGTTCGCCTGGAGAAGGCGGTGCGCCACCGGCTCGCCGACGGCGCGCGGCTGCAGACCGCGCAGGTGCTCTTCACCTTCTCCTCGTCGGCGGGGGTGTGGCGGCGGCTGGAAGCCGAGGCGCTCCGGCATTGAGCCCTCCGCTGGTCGCCGTGCTGACGGCGCTCGCGCTCGGCGAGGCGGCCGGGCCCCCTCCCCCGACCTCGAGCGCGCTCCGCCGCGCGGCCGAGGCGGGCGGCCGGGCGTGGGTCCGCGTCCTGGGCAGCGCCAGCGCGGCCGGCGTGCTGGTGGGAGCGGAGGGCCAGGTCCTCACCCTGGAAGGGGTGGTGCACGGCACGGCGGCCCTGGTGGATCTGGGCGAGGCGCGGCGCACCGCGCGCGTCGTCGAGCGGCTTCCCTCGCTCGGGCTGGTGCTGCTGGCCATCGACGGGGACGGCCCCTTCCCGGCCCCCGCGGCGCGGTTCGAGCCGCTCGCAGGCGGCGAGTGGGTGGTGGGCATCGGCGAGGGCGGGAAGTCGCCGCTCCTGGGGCGGGTGACCAGGGGGCAGAGCGGGCCCTGGTTCGAGGTGTCGATGCGCTTGCCCCCGGGGAGCCCGGTGCTGGACGCCCAGGCTCGGCTGGTCGGCGTGGTCACCCTGCCGCGGCGCGGGTCCTCGCGGGTCGCGGCGCTCTCCTCGGTCCGGGCCCAGCTGGGGCGGGCGCCGTGAGCCCACGGGGCGTGCTGCGGCAGGCGCTCGGGCTCTGGGCGGTGGCCTTCATCGCCATCGTGCTGGTGTCGCTGCTCGCGCCGCCCCCCTGGGCGAAGGTGACGGCGGTGGTGGCCTTCCTCTACCTCCCGCTCGCGGCCATGCGCGGGACGAACGAGGACGCGCGGGACTACGGGGTCACGCTCGTCCACTGGCGGACCGACGTCCTGCTCGCGCTCGGGCTCCTCGCCGTGGTCGCGCCGCTGTTCCTGCTCGGCTACGAGGCCTGGTTCGCGCACCTCGTCGGGCAGGCGCGCGCCGGGCCGCCGCCGGGCCTCGCCCTCCACCCGCGGATGCCCGTCGGTTACGGGTGGAGCAACGTGGTCGACGAGCTCTTCGTCACCGCGCTGCCCGAGGAGTTCTTCTACCGGGGCTGGCTCCAGGCGCGGCTCAAGCGGGTCTGGCCCGGCGGGGCGCGCATCGCCGGGGTGGTGGTGGGCCCGGCGTTCCTCCTCACGGCGGCGCTCTTCGCCCTGGGGCACCTGGCCATCTTCCAGGCCTCGCGGCTGGCGGTGTTCTTCCCCGCGCTGCTCTTCGGCTGGCTCCGCGAGCGGACCGGCACCGTCCTCGGGAGCACCCTGTTCCACGCCGCGTGCAACATCCTCGCGAAGGCGGTGAGCGCGTCGGTGAGCCCGCTCTGGGACGCCCGCTAGAGCAGCTCGGGCTCGAGGCTCGGCCCGACGCCCAGCGCTCCGCCGTCCGGGATGGGGAGCCAGTGCGCCCCGGGCCCCAGGGGCACCGAGGTGACGGCGACGGCGCGGGAGCGGAGGTGCGCCCGGACGAGCGCCCGCGACTTCGAGTGCTCGTCGAGCCTGCACCGGCGGCAGCGGCCCTCGCCCTCGAGCAGGCGCATCTGGGCCGGGAGGTCCCCGGTGCGCGCGGCGAGGAGCATGCGGCCGTCGGTCGCCAGGAGCAGAAGGCGCGCGGCGCGGACGGCGCCCTCGGTCGCCGAGCGCTGGGCGAGCACCCGGGCGACCTGTCCGAGCATCCGGGCGCCGTCGCGGGCAGCGAGCGGCCGGTTCTGGTCGAGCGGGGGCAAGGCGCCGAGGAAGAGCGCGAAGCTCGCCGCGGCCACGGTGCGGCTCCCCACCGCCCGGAGCAGATGCGGCGGCAGCTCCGCGTCGAGCCACGCCTGGACCCGGGGGAAGGCCTCGAGGTCTCCCTCGCAGGAGAAGAGCCAGGCGCCGTGCCGGAGCGGCTGGACGTCCTCCTCGAGCGAAGCGCCCGGGCCGAGCGCCTGGGCCCGGTACAGGAGCGCCGAGGCGGGCGCGGCGAGCTCCGGGTCGACGAGGGAACGCGGCGCGACGCGGGCCGCCCAGCGGCGGAGGAGGGGCTCGCCGGCCGAGACCGTCCCGAGGCCCACCAGGGTGGTCGAGTGTGTGCTGATTCCCAGCTGGACCTGAGCGTCGAGCCGGAGCAGCTGGCACCCGAGGAGGTCCGGGTGCGAGGTGAGAATACCGAAGCTTCCGCCCATCTGGTTCCGTGCTCCTCCGCCCAAGAAGGTAACATCTGAGGCCGCCGCGAGCCGGGGGGCGACGGGAATTTTCCCCCCGTGCGCCCGCATCCCGGCACCCTGGTGACATCGGGCTGGCCCTGGAGGATGTGCATGGCGGACGACATCGCGATCGGCATCGACCTCGGGACGTCGTACTCCTGCGTGTCGATCGTCGAAAACGGTGAGCCGGTGGTCCTCCCCAACGAGTGGGGCGAGGTGAACCACGCCTCGGTGGTCTCGTTCCTCGAGGACGGGACGGTGCTGGTGGGAAACACCGCCAAGCGCAACATCATCACCCGCGCCGAGACCACCGTGTACTCGGCCAAGCGGTTGATCGGCCGCTACTACTTCTCCGACGAGGTGAAGAAGGCGATGGCGGTGATGCCGTACCGCATCGTCGAGGGCGAGAACAACTCGGTGCGGATCCAGGTCCGCGACGAGCTCTACTCGCTCCCCGAGATCTCCGCGCTGGTGCTCAAGGAGATGAAGGCCATCGCCGAGCAGTACCTCGGCCGACCGGTGAGCAAGGCGGTGATCACCGTCCCCGCCTACTTCAACGACAACCAGCGCCAGGCGACCAAGGACGCGGGCCGCATCGCCGGCCTGAGCGTGCTCCGCATCCTGAACGAGCCCACGGCGGCGGCGCTGGCCTACGGCTTCGGGCGCGACGTCAACCAGCGGGTGGTGATCTACGACCTGGGCGGCGGCACGTTCGACGTGTCGATCCTGGAGATCGGCAAGGACGTCTTCGAGGTGCTCTCCACCGCCGGCGACACCTACCTCGGCGGCGACGACTTCGACGACCGGATCATGACCTGGCTCGCGGACGACTTCCTCGCCCGCACCCGGCTCGATCTCCGGCAGAGCAAGTACTGCCTCCAGATGCTCAAGGAGGCGGCGGAGCAGGCGAAGATCGACGTGGGCCAGAAGGGCACCGCCGACGTCCATTGCCAGAACATCTGCCAGGACGCGACCGGGCAGGTGATGGACCTCCGGGCCACCCTCACCGCCGACCAGTTCAACCGGATGGTGATGGACCTGGTCCAGCGCACGTTCAAGGTCTGCGACGAGGCGCTGCAGAGCGCCCGGCTCACCGCGGCCGACGTGGACGCGGTCATCCTGGTCGGCGGCCCCACCCGGCTGCCCATCGTCCAGAACTCGGTGAAGCACTACTTCCAGCGGGAGCCGCTGGAGGGCATCAACCCCGACCAGGTGGTGGCGATGGGCGCGGCGCTCCAGGCCCACGCCCTGATGGACGCCAAGACCGAGACCTTCCTGGTCGACGTCACCCCGCTCACCCTCCGCATCGGCACGGTGGGCGGCTTCACCGAGCGGATCATCGAGAAGAACACCCCCGTGCCGATCGACCGGTCCAAGACCTTCACCACCAGCCGCGACGGGCAGGAGCGGGTGAAGATCCGCGTGTACCAGGGCGAGTCCAACCGGGCGGACGAGTGCGAGATGCTCGGCGAGTTCGAGTTCGCCGGCTTCCGGGTGGGCTACCGGGGCGAGGTGAAAATCGAGGTCACCTTCGAGATCAACACCGACGGCATCGTCAACGTCTCGGCCGCCGACATGGAGACCGGGCAGAAGACGTCGACCACCATCTCCCTCTCCTCCGGCCTGAGCGAGGCCGACATCCAGCGGTCCATCCAGCTGAACCGGCAGACACGACTCGCCCGGGGTGCGATGGTGCACTCCGTCCCGCCCGGCACCTCTCGTGACGTCCTGCCCGAGCTGCCGAGCGCCGTGGAGGGATGAGCGCAGCCGTGAGCGACGCGCCCGACAAGCCGGGCTCCGCGTCACCGGTTCCCCCGGCCGGGCCGGTGCGCCCCACCATCACCCAGCCACTCGCGCCAGTGGAGCCGGAGGCGGCCGACCCGGACGCGTTCGAGACCACCGGGTCCTTCAGCACCGGCGCCGCGGGGGTCCCGGTCATCGACGCGCCGTTCCCGCCCGCGCCTCGCCCGGCCGCGACCGGGGGGACGCCGGCCGGCGCCGCGCCCCGCCCGCCCGGAGCGCCCGCTCCCGGCGCTCCGGAGCCCCGTCCCGGCGGCACGCCGGGCGCCGGGACGCGCTCGCCCCCGGCCGGGAGCGCCCCGGCCCGCGCGGCCACCGGCTCGGCGGTTCCCACCGCCCCGCAGGGGACGCCCGCCGCGACGAGGGCTCCCGCCCCGCCTCGCCCGCCCGCCACCGGGGCGACGCCTACCGGCGCCGCGCCCCGCCCACCCGGAGCGCCCGCTCCCGGCGCTCCGGCGCCTCGTCCGGGCAGCCCGCCGGGCGCAGGAACACGCTCGACCCCAGCCGGGAGCGCGCCGGCCCGCACGGCCACCGGCTCGGCGATTCCTGCCGCACCGCCGGCCCCGTCCCGCCCTGCCGCCGCGGCTCCTCCGGGCGCGCCGCCACGCCTGCCCACCCGTGAGGTGCCAGCTCCTCCGATGGGCACCCCGACCCAGGAGCTCCTCACCGAGCAGGCTCGCGCCGCGGGGCTCCCGCCCCAGCCCGGCGTCCTGCCGGCGAAGGTCTTCCGTCCTGCCGCGCCCGGAGCCACGAGCGCGCCGCTGCCCTCGCTCGGGGTGCGCATCGCCCCGGTCATCCCCCCGCTCGCGCCCGTGCCACCGGCAGCCCCGCGACCCGGGCCGCCGGCGAGCGCGCCGCGCATCCCGCACCGGCCCACCCGCAACCCGATGAGCGAGACCAGCCTCGGCATCCCGGTGATGCCCCCGCCGCCGCTCCAGGCGGGGCCGCTCCCTTCGCTCGACGTGCGCATCGCCCCCCTCGTGCCGCCGGTGGCGCCGGTGTCTGCCGCGGCCGCTCCCCCGGCGGGCCCCGAGGCACAGGTGGCGTGGAAGGCCGAGCGGCTGGACACGCTCGACTACTTCGAGCTCCTGGGCGTGGACACCACCGCCAGCGCGAGCGAGGTGAAGCGCGCCTTCTACGGCGAGAGCCGGGCCTACCACCCCGACCGCTTCTTCCACCTCACGGACGAGGCGTTCAAGGCGCGCGTCCACGAGGTCTACAAGCGGGTCACCGAGGCCTACTACGTGCTCCGCGACGACGTCCGCCGCCCCAAGTACCTGGCCGACGTGACCGGGCCGGACCGCGCCCGGAAGCTGCGCTTCGACGAGCTGGCCGAGCAGGAGACCAAGGCGGCGGTGAAGCAGCAGGCCGCCGAGCAGATCGGCCTCCACCCCAAGGCCCGCCAGCTCTTCCAGACGGCGATGACCGAAGTCGAGCAGGGCAACCTCGCCGCCGCCGAGCGCGGGCTGAAGATGGCCCTCACCTACGAGCCGCAGAACGCGCTCTACAAGGAGAAGCTCGCCGCGGTGCAGGACCAGCTCTACGAGGCGTCCCGGGGCAAGCAGTTCAAGATCACATGACCGTCGACCTGGTGGTGCTCGCCCTGGTGGCGGTGGGGGCGGTGTTCGGCGCCCGCGCCGGCGCCGCCCGGCAGATCGCCAGCTGGGGCGCGCTGGTGCTGGGCGCGCTCGCCGCCCGCCCCGGAGGCGCCCTGCTCGGGCCGGCCTTCGGGAGGTTCTTCCACACCTCCGAGAGCCTCGGGGGGGTGGCGGCGAGCTTCGCCACCTTCATCGTCGTCGCGGTGGTGGTGCGCCTCGCCGGAACGCGCCTGCTCCAGGGCGTCCTGGGCGGGTCCGACCCCGCGGAGCGAGGCACGGACCGCGCGCTGGGCGCGCTCCTCGGGGCGGGGAAGGTCGCCGCGGTGGCGTGGGTGGCGCTGTCGGCGCTCGCCTTCGTGGAGGCCAACGTGCAGCTCGCCGGGAAGGGCCTGGGCATCTCGCCGAAGGACTCGACCGCCTTCGCCATCGCCCGGCGGTGGAACCTGTTCTCGGCGCCGTTCTTCTCCAAGGCGGCGGACCTCGCGACCGCCCAGAAGGTCTTCCGCTCCCCGGAGCTCTTCGAGCGCGTGGCGCAGAACCCGGCGGTCACCGCCCTGGAGAAGAACCCCCGCTTTCGCGCCGTCGTCTCCGACCCCGAGGTGAAGGAGGCGCTGGAGCGGGGGGACACCATGTCCCTCCTCAAGAGCGCCTCGGTCCACAAGCTGCTCCAGGACCCTGAGGCGCTGGCCCACCTGGCCAGCCTCCGGGAGGTGGTGGAGAAGCTCCCGGACCGGGGTGCTCCGAATGCAGTTGCTCCCCGCCCCGCACGGGTTAAGTGAGCGCCCATGGCGATGCCCGACGTCGGCGACAAGGCCCCCGCGTTCAGTCTCGAGGACCAGTCCGGGAAGACGGTCAAGCTCTCCGACTTCAAGGGCCGGAAGGTGGTCCTCTACTTCTACCCGAAGGACGACACCCCGGGTTGCACCCGGGAGGCCTGCGCCTTCCGCGACGAGCACTCGGCGCTCCAGAAGGCGGGCGCGGTGGTCCTGGGCATCAGCCCCGACTCGGGAGCGAGTCACGCGAAGTTCGCCGGGAAGTACAAGCTTCCCTTCCCGCTCCTCGCCGACACCGACCACGCCGTGGCGGAGAAGTACGGAGCGTGGGGCGAGAAGTCGATGTACGGGCGGAAGTTCATGGGCATCACCCGCTCCACGTTCCTGGTGGATGGGTCGGGCAAGGTCGCCCGGGTGTGGCCCAAGGTGAAGGTCGACGGGCACGCGGACCAGGTGCTCGAGGCGGTCCGGGAGAGCTGAGGCCCCCGACGCTATCGGCCCGGCCGCCCGGCCCGGTCACCTCCCCGTCCGGGCGGCGCCGCGGTGCGGAGTGTTGACGGACCCTCGTGTTTCTCTATCCTGCACGGCCACCTGCAAGACGCCGGCCGCCCGGAGGTCCTGACCTCAAGATGCCCATCTCACCCCCGCAACCCTGGACCCTGGCCGATGCCCAAGAGACGTACGGCGTTCGCAACTGGGGCGCGGGGTACTTCGGCATCAACGACAAGGGCAACGTCACCGTCCACGCAGACGGGAACGGCCGCTCGATGGACCTCAAGGACCTCGTCGAGGAGGTCCGCCGCCGCGGCATCGGACTGCCGCTCCTGATCCGCTTCACCGACGTGCTGCGCAGCCGGGTGGTGCACCTCAACGAGGCCTTCCGCCGCGCCATCGCCGAGCACAGCTACCGGGGCGCCTACAAGGGCGTCTACCCCATCAAGGTGAACCAGCACCGGTACGTGGCCGAGACCATCGTCGAGGCTGGCAAGCCGTACGACTACGGGCTGGAGGCCGGGAGCAAGCCCGAGCTGCTCGCGGTGATGGCGCTCCTCGACAGCGAGGAGGCCCTGATCGTCTGCAACGGCTACAAGGACGAGGAGTACATCGAGACCGCGCTCTACGCCTCGCGGCTCGGCCGGCGGGTGGTGCTGGTGGTCGAGAAGCCGAGCGAGATCCCCCTCATCGCCGAGGTGTCGCGCCGGGTGGGCATCCGTCCGCGGATCGGCATCCGGGTGAAGCTCTCCACCCGCGGCGCCGGCAAGTGGGAGGCCTCGGGCGGCGACCGGAGCAAGTTCGGCCTGTCGTCGAGCGAGCTCCTCGACTCGATGGAGTTCATGCGGAAGGTGGGCCTCCTCGACTGCTTCGAGCTCTTGCACTTCCACCTCGGCAGCCAGGTCTCGAACATCCGCAACTTCAAGAACGCGCTGCGCGAGGCGAGCCGCTTCTACGTCGAGATCGCCCAGGCGGGCGCGCCCTTGAAGTACCTCGACGTCGGTGGCGGTCTGGGCGTCGACTACGACGGGAGCCAGACCAACTTCACCTCGTCGATGAACTACACCACCCAGGAGTACGCCAACGACGTGGTGTTCAGCGTGCTCGAGGCCTGCAACGAGGCGAAGGTGGAGCACCCCACCCTGGTCTCGGAGTCGGGCCGGGCCGTCGTCGCGCACCACGCGGTGCTGGTGACCGAGGTGCTGGGGGTGAGCGAGTTCGACGCCCACGGCGTGCCGGACGTGCTGCCGGACGACGCCTCGCCGGTGGTGCGGAAGCTCTGGGCGACCTACCGCGAGCTGACGCGGAAGAACGTGCTCGAGGCCTACCACGACGCCACCGAGTACAAGGAGGAGTGCCTGACCCTCTTCTCGCTGGGGCACCTCACCCTCGCCGACCGGGTGGCGGCCGAGAACCTGTTCTGGGCGCTGTGCCAGAGGATCCTCCGCACCGCGCGCGAGCTCGACGAGATGCCGGAGGAGCTGGAGACGCTGGAGCGCCAGCTCGCCGATACCTACTTCTGCAACTTCTCCGTCTTCCAGTCGCTCCCCGACAGCTGGGCCATCGACCAGCTCTTCCCGATCATGCCCATTCACCGCCTCACCGAGCGGCCCACGCGGCGGGCGGTGCTGGCGGACATCACCTGCGACTCGGACGGGAAGATCGAGCACTTCATCGACCGGCGCGACGTGAAGGACGTGCTGGAGCTGCACCCCCTCAACCAGGACGACTACTACCTCGGCATCTTCCTGGTCGGCGCGTACCAGGAGATCCTCGGCGACCTGCACAACCTGTTCGGCGACACCAACGCGGTCCAGGTGTCGCTGGGCCCGAACGGCGGGTACCTCATCGACCACGTGGTGGGCGGCGACACGGTGACCGAGGTGCTGAACTACGTCAGCTACTCCAAGGACGACCTGGTGGCCCGGGTGCGTCACTTCGCCGAGCGGGCGCTGCGCAAGGGCACGATGACCCTCGACCAGTCGCGGCAGCTCCTCCGCGCCTACGAGGACGGCCTGGCCGGGTACACCTACCTGGAGCGCGAGGTGGACGCCCCGGCCGCGGCGGCCTCGGGCCAGCTCCGGCTGGTGGAGAAGGTCGAGCCAGGCCGCTCGTCCACCGGGACCACGGCTAATCGCCGTCCGGCGTGCTCAGAGCTTCGTCGCTCGGCTGAGACACGACGGTGGCTCGCAACGCCATGGTCGCGCCGATCCGGGGCAGCCCGCGCGGGCCTGCTATTGTCGCCTCCGCTCGGAGGGGGGGTGGTCGATGGATGACCGGCTCGAGGTGACCGAGCTCCTGGCGCGCGCCCAGGCCGGCGACGCCGCGGCCGCGGACGCCCTCTTCCGCGCGACGTACGACGACCTCCGGCGGCTGGCCCATGCGCGCCTGGGAGCGGATCGGCGCGATGCGCTCCTCGACACCACGGCGCTGGTTCACGAGTGGTTCGTCCGCTTCGCCCGGAGTCCGGGGCCTGAAGATCGACGACCGGCGGCACTTCATGCGCTACGCAGCGCGGGCGATGCGGTCGATCATCGTCGACTTCGCCCGCGAGCGGAGCGCGGCTCGCCGGGGAGGCGGGGGCGAAGGCGGCCAGCTCCTCGCCGCCGCCGACGGTCAGCCGGAGCGCAGGCCGGAGGAGATCCTCAACGTCCACCGGGCGCTGGAGGAGCTCTCGGCCCGCGACGCGCGCATGGCGGAGGTGGTGGAGCTCCGGTACTTCGGCGGCCTCTCCGACCCGGAGGTCGCCGAGGCGCTGGGAGTCACCGACCGCACGGTGCGCCGCGACTGGGAGAAGGCGCGTCTCTGGCTCGTCCCAGGCTCTGAGGTGACCGGCGTGCAGTCCGGGCCCCTCGACCCCGAGGCGTGGACGGCGGTCAACCGGCTGCTCGACCAGGCCCTGGACCTGCCGGAGGCGGAGCGCGAGACGTGGCTCCAGGGACTCGGGCCGGAGCATCGACCGCACCTCGACCTGCTCCGGGACCTGCTCGCCCGCGACGCCCGGGCCTCCCCCCTCGATGCGCTCCCCTTCGTGGGCGGCGCCGAGCCGACTCGCTTCGCGCCCGGAGCGCGCGTCGGCCCGTACCACCTCGTCCGCCCGCTCGGAGAGGGCGGGATGGGCGCCGTGTGGCTGGCCGAACGGACCGACGTGATGACCCGCCGTCCGGTCGCGCTCAAGCTCCCCCACACGACGTGGCGAGGCCGCGCGCTGGCCGAGCGACTCGCGCGGGAGCGGGAGATCCTCGCCACGCTCAGCCATCCTCACATCGCCCGGCTCCTGGACGCGGGCATCGGCGAGGACGGCCAGCCCTACCTCGCGCTGGAGCTGGTGGAGGGGCAGCCGATCGACGCCTACGTGCGCGAGCGGCGGAGCCCGCTGCCGGAGAGGCTCGAGCTGTTCCTCCAGGTCTGCGACGCGGTGGCCCACGCCCACGGGAGGCTGGTCGTCCACCGGGACCTCAAGCCGTCCAACATCCTGGTCACCGCCGACGGCCAGGTCCGTCTGCTCGACTTCGGCATCGCCAAGCTCCTCGAGGGTCCCGTCGCCCTGGAGACCGAGCTGACGGAGACCGCGGGCCGGGCGCTGACGCCGAACTACGCCTCGCCCGAGCAGCTGGCCGGTGAGCCGGTCGGGGTGGCGAGCGACGTCTACTCGCTGGGGGTCGTCCTCTACCAGCTGCTCACCGAGCGGCTGCCCTACCAGCTCCGCCGGGAGCCGCATCGCCCCCTCTCCGACGCCCTGGAGACGGTCCAGGTGACCCGGCCGAGCGAGGCGGCGCCGGACGCGGCAATGCGGCGGGCGCTGCGGGGCGACCTGGACACGGTCGTCGGCAAGGCGCTCAAGCGACGAACCGAGGAGCGGTACGCGACGGCGAACGCCCTGGCCGAGGACATCCGCCGGCACCTCACCGGCCGTCCGGTGGAGGCCCGCCCCGACAGCGCGCTCTACCGGCTCGGGAAGGCGATCCGGCGGCACCGGGCGGCCGCCGTCGCCGCAGCCCTCGTGGCGGTCTCCGTCCTGGGCGGGGCAGCCGCGGCGTTGTGGCAAGCCCGCGTGGCGAGGGCCGAGACACGGCGGGCCGAGGAGGTGAAGCAGTTCATCACCGACATCTTCCAGGAGGCCGACCCGTACGCGCGGCAGGGGAGGTCGCTGTCGGGGGTGGAGCTCCTCAAGCTGGCCCGTGCTCGCCTGGGCCGCCTCGACGACGCCCGGCCGGCGCTCCGGGTGGAGCTCCTGAACGTCCTCGGCTCCAGCCTGCTCGGCCTGGGGGACACCGACGCCGCCGAGGAGGTGTCGCGGGAGGCGCTGGCGGCGGCGGGTCGCCGGCTCGCCCCGGAGGACCCGCAGACGCTCCGGGCGCGACTGCTCTCCACCGACGTGCACCTGGTCCGCGGGCGCGCAGCCGAGCTGGAGGCCGAGCTCCGCTCGCTGCTTCCGCTCCTCCGGAAGCACGCCCGCGAGCAGCCGGAGGACCTGGTGCACGGGATGGAGAACGAGGCGCACCTGGCCATCGAGCAGGACCGGGGCGCCGACGCGGTGAGGGACGCCAGCGCGGCGCTCGAGCTGGCGCGGAGGACGCTCGGAGACGCGCACCCGCGAACCGTGGCCGTCGCCGCGCTGCGCGCCGAGGCCAGCCAGTACGACCCGGTGCCGCCGCGAGAGGCACTCGTCGCGGCGGAGGAGGGGCTGCGCTTCGTGACCTCGACGTACCGGGACCAGCCCACCCATCCGCGGATCATCCATGCCCGCGAGGTCCATGCCCGCTCCCTCTCCCAGGCCGGGCTCGCCGACCGAGCACTGGAGGAGTGGGGGCACGCCCTGGCCGACGCGCGCGCGGTGCTCGGCCCAACCAGCCGCGCGGTGGGGATGATCGCCGCCAACATGGTGCCCGGCCAGCGCCGGCTGGGGTACCTCCGGGAGGCCCTGGAGAACGCCACCCTGGGGGTGGAGATCGAGCGCCGGGAGCTCAGCGCCGACTCCCGGAGCTGGGGGGTGGCGCTCACCAGGCGGGGGGTGACCTTTCTCGCCATGCGAAAGGGCAAGGAGGCGCTGGAGGACCTCTCCACGGCCACCTCCGTCCTGAGCAAGTCCTTCGGGGCCGAGAACGGAGATGCGCTGACCGCACGGATGAACCGGGCGCTGGCGCTGGCGTACGTCGGTCGGCCAGGGGAGGCGCGAGCGGAGGCGGCAACCACGCTCGCGCTGTACGAGAAGACGATGCCGCAGTGGCTGCTCTACGGACATCTGGTCTCGGGGACGATCGAGCGCCTCGCCGGGGCTCCGGACCGAGCGAAGGAGCACCTCGAGACGGCGCTCCGGCTGGTCCGGGACGACGGCCTCAAGGACTGGAATCGACTGCGGGTGCTGACCGAGCTCGCGCTGACCCAGCTCGACCTCGGCCAGCTCGGAGACGCCGGAGCGTCGCTCGGCGAGGCGGTCGCGCTCTCGGGCCAGCAGCAGCGGGTCGACTCGCCCATGCGCGCCGATCTCTGGATTGGCCAGGGGCGGCTGCTCCTCGCCCGCGGTCGTCCGGATGACGCGGCGACGGTGCTGGAACGAGCGGACGACTTCTGGCGGAGCTTCGATCCCACCAACCACTTCGCGATCGAGGCCCGCCGATGGCTGGCCCGGGCCCGGTCAGACAGCGGCGCGACCCCCAGCCGGCAGTCAGACCCGCCGCGCCGGCCTCGAGTTCCGGGCCGTTAGGCCCCGCCCCAGGGGTCCGCGCCCCGGCGAGACCTCGTGTCCGGGTTTCGCCCTCGACTCCGTCTGTAGGGCGGATCGGAAGGGCCTCGTGCATCGGCCCGGGAGAGTAGCGATGGAGTCTCGACGGCTCGGTGGATGGCCGGGGCTCGTGATGTTCCTGGCATTCGCCGCCTGCAGCGGCGGGGGCGGGGGCGGCGCCGGCCTGATCGGCCCCGGCGGAGGAACGGTGGACGGCCCCTCGGGCGCCCGGGTGGTGGTGCCGCCAGGAGCCCTGGCCACCCCGACGCCCATCGCCGTCTCGGAGTCGAGCTCCGGGGGACCGGCTCTGCCGGCGGGCGTGACCGCGCTGGGGGCGATGTTCGCCTTCACCCCACACGGGACCCACTTCGCGGTTCCGGCGACGATCACCGTTCCCTTCGACGCGGCGAGCTTGCCCGCGGGCGCGACGCCGGTGCTTTACAAGACCGACGCGAGTCAGACCGGGTGGGAGGTCGTCGCGGGCGCACGCGTGAGCGGCGCCACCCTCGTCGGATCCGTCGGCGGATTCTCCTACGCGGTTGCCGCAGTCCCCACCGCGCTGTTCGCGCCCACCGAGAAGTCCTGGGAGATCAACCAGCGGGACTGGCACGCAGCGCCGCTCTCCCTGGATGGAGGCACGGTCGGTGAGCCCATCAGCGTGGACGAATACTTCGGCCCCGCCCCCAGCGTGCTCCCGTACAGCGGGAGCGGCCGGTACTACAATGCCTGGGTCCATTCCAACGACTCGGGGCGGACCTTCTGGACCGAGGCGGCCGCGCCGTTGCCGGACGCCGGGAGCGGGGCGAGGTGGACCTGGGTCCAGAGCCGGCTGACCCAGACCTTCTTCTTCGAGGCCACGCAGGACAGCCCGAGCCTGAGCTTCCTGATCACCGGCCTGTTCCTGGAGGTGATCGACCAGGGCGGTCAGGAACCCGGCCCCGCCATCTGTCCCTGGATCGACGACCCTCCGACGCCGGAGCAGCGCCAGGCCTGCGCCGAGATCATGACCGAGGCAGACGCGAGCTTCCGGCTCTTCGCCAGTGGCCTCGGTCAAGGCGACTTCACCTACGACATCGGAGGCGAGGTCTTCGTGCAGGGTCAGCACGACGACTGGATCAGCGATCTCCGGACGATCGGAGCCGAGCGCATGCTCTGGACCCATGCCGACTTCGTCTTCGACCCCGATCTCGATGGTGACTCCAGCTTCCGCCATTTTCGATTGAAGCTGGCGGAGCCGAAGACCGTCGCCCTGCCCATCGCCCACCTGCACCGGGGCGACGTCTTCCTGGTCGAGGTGACCATCCAGACCCAGGCGAAGAACGCCATCCTCGGCGAGAGCTTCGTGGGGGCCTACCTCCGCGACCCGGTGGAAAGCGGAGCGCTCGAGCTCGTCA
Source organism: uncultured delta proteobacterium (assembly GCA_963776345.1). Lineage (GTDB taxonomy): Bacteria > Myxococcota > Myxococcia > Myxococcales > Myxococcaceae > RPRB01. Next base: position 804,711 of record CAVZMH010000016.1, read on the forward strand.
CCGACGGGCTGAAGCAGATTCCCCCGCGCAGCGACATCCCCCGCTCGCTGCCTCCGTTGACCTGCGATGGAGGAGTGGACCCGGCGGCGGGCATGCTCCAGTTCAGCGCGGAGACGTTCGCGAGTCCCGAGGGGCCGACCCCGGGCGCCGTGCTGATCGAGCGCACCGGCGGCTCTTCGGGGCCGGTGAGCGTCCGGCTGCAGACCCTGGATGGGAGCGCCCTGGCGGGAAGTGACTACCAGCCGGTGTCCACCGAGGTCCGGTTCGCCGACGGAGAGGTGGGCCCGCAGCGGGTCGAGATCCGCTTCCTCGACGACGACATGCCCGAGCCGAACGAGACCCTGACCGTCACCCTCTCGGAGATCGGCGGGTGCGCTCGGCTCGGGCCACGCTCCACCGCCACCGTGACCGTCCTCGACGACGACCAGCTGCCTCCCCCGGCGCCCACCTACAGCGTCGGTGGCAACGTCACCGGGCTCCTCGGCACGGGCCTGGTGCTCGGTGACGTGTACGGAGCGGGGCGGCTCACGGTTGCTGGCGACGGCGCCTTCACCCTGCCCATGCCGGTGGTCGACGGCTCACCGTACGACGTCCGGGTCGAGACCCAGCCCTCCAGCCCGACGCAGGAGTGCACGGTGACTCATGGCGCCGGACAGGTCGCCGGTGCGAACGTGACCGACGTCGCCGTGACCTGCTCCTCGCCGCTTCCGGGTGGGGGCCTGGACCCGGGCTTCGGGAGCGACGGCCGTGCCGTCACCAGCGTGAGCTACGCCCCGGGGGTCACCGGGGCCCGGATCGGCCTGGCGCTGCAGGCCGACGGGCGGATCCTGCTGGTGGGAGGCCTGAATCTGCTCCGGTTCAACGCAGACGGGACGCTCGACCAGAGCTTCGGGACCGGGGGACAGGTCCATGTGCCCTTCGACGCGAGCGGGGCCGATACCGCGCAGGACGTCGCGGTCCAGGGCGACGGGAAGATCGTCGTGGTCGGATTCAGCGGCACCGGAGTGCAGCAGGACTTCGCGCTCGCGCGCTTCAATCCGGACGGGACGATCGACACCGGCTTCGGGACCGGAGGGAAGACCCTCACCGACTTCCTGGGAAGCACCGATCGGGCGCGCCGAGTCCTCCTGCAGGCGGATGGGAAGATCCTCGTCGCTGGCTTTGCAACGTTCGTCGCCTCGCCTGGCCTGGCGTCCGTGGGTTTCGCGCTGGCCAGGTACAACCCGGACGGGAGCCTGGACACGGGCTTCGGCGTGGCCGGGAAGGTCCGTGACTCGGTGGCCGGGGAATACGACCTGGCCCAGAGTCTCGCGCTCGATCCGGACGGAAGAATCGTCCTGGCCGGGAGCGCGGCAAACGACGGGGTCAGCAACCCGGACGTTGGACTCATTCGCTACTGGGGCGACACCGGGCCACGCCTTCCTGGCTGGAAGGACACGACCTTCGGACCGCTCGGGACGGGCCTCCTCCAGACCGATCTTCAGCTGGCGACCGGCTGGGAGGAGGCCGATGACGTGGCCATCCTGGCAGACGGCACCATCGCCCTCGCCGGCCGCGTCACGGTCGGGGCGACCACGGGAGGGAGAGAGTTCGCCTTCGTGCTCGGGCGCTGCGACAAGGACGGGTTCGGGTGCCAGGGCCTGCTCACCCTGTTCACCGCCGAGTCGGACAGCGCCCGCTCCATGGCGGTCCAGGCGGACGGGAAGATCGTCGTCGTGGGCCAGGCCGGCAGCCTGGGGAGCAATCCGGACTGGGCCATCGTCCGGTACAGCGCGGATGGGCTCGGGTACGACACCAGCTTCGGAACGGACGGGAAGCTCACCGTCGACTTCTTCGGGGGCATCGACGGGGCCGAGGCCGTGGTTCAGCAGCCGGACGGGAAGCTGGTGATCGGCGGGTTCGCCCGGTCGGGAGGAATCGCGGTGCTCGCCCTCGCACGGTTGAATCCGTCATGACGGCCCGGAGCGTGAGAGGCGGGTCGAGCCGTCGAGATGTCCTGGCCGAGGCGAGACCGCCCGACCTCGCCTTCCTTCCGGCTGCTGCGGGACGGCGCCGCTAGTAGTGGAACCGGACGTCCAGCTTCACGTCCGGGTGGAGGCTGCGGGCCACCGGGCAGGTGTGCGCGATCTGCTCCATCCGCTCGCGCTTGTCGGCCGGGAGCTCGGAAGGCATCCACAGCTCCACCACCAGCGTCCCGATGCGCCGCGGGGAGGGATGCATGTGCTTCTCCACCCGGCCCCGTGTCTTCCCCCAGGGGACGCTCTCCCGCCTCGCCCAGATGGCCATGGTGGTCATCATGCAGTCGAGCAGGCCGGTGGCGACCAAATCCGTGGGCGAGAAGCCCGAGGCGTCGCCGCCGTTGTCCTTCGGAGCGTCGGTGACGAAGGAAGCCCCGCTCGGACCGTGGGTCATTCGGACGTGCAACCCGCCGACGGACTCGGCGGTGATCTCGACGAAGTGCGGCTGCTCGGACATCGATGACCTCCGGTGGAGTGCGCAGGGTAACGCCGGGCGGTGCGACGCTTCACGGGGTTCCTCTCGCTGGACACGCGACTGCTCGCGTCACGACACCAGGGGCCCGGACCCCGCTGCTGCGTGCGCGGGGCGTCCTCGAGGAGGAGGCCTTGCCGGACGGAGCGCTCGATGTCCTGCAGCTCGAGGGCATCCAGGTGCCACGGGGTGGGCCCCGTCTTCCCGCTCGCCGTCCGGGCCGCCGGAGCGCCTTCGTCGAGGGCTTCTCTCTCCACGCCGACACCTGGCTCCACGAGAATGACGTCACGGGCCTCGAGCAACTCTGCAACTACGGCGCACGCGGGCCACTCTCCCTCGAGCGGCTGTCCGCCCTGCCCGACGGACGGCTCGCTTACCGGATGAAGCGGCCCTCTCCCAAGGGGCAGACGCACCTCGTCCTCGCCCCGGTGGCCTTCCTCCGCAGGCTGGCCGCGCTCGTCCCGCCGCCCAGGGCCAACCTCGTCCGCTACTTCGGCGTCTTCGCCCCCAATGCCCGGGTGCGGCCCCGCGTCGTCCCCGCGCCTGCGCCGCTACCACAGGCACCTCTCTGCCCGGTGGCACCCGAGCCCATCCGCCCGCGGCAGCCCCGCCGCCCCATCCCCTGGGCCGAGCTCCTCCGGCGAACCTTCCAGACCGACGTCCTCACCTGCACCCGCTGCGGGGGCAGGCGCCGCGTCGTCGCCGTCGTCCTTCGCTCCACCACCGCCCAGGCCATCCTCGAGCACCTGCGGCTCCCTTCCAGGCCCCTCCCTCTCGCCCCGGCCACCTCCCCGCCCCAGCTCGGCTTCTGGTGAGTGCCGTCCGAGGTTCGAGACTCACCCCCCGCCTGACGACGGGCCACGGACTGCTCTACCCTCGGCAGCGGTGAGCACCTCCGCCCACGCCTACGGGCACCGTCGCTCTGCCCCTCGCAGGCCGAAGCCCCACGCCCCTACCCATGCCTCGGTTCGAAAACCCGGGTTGTTCTTCCTTGGATCAGAAGAAGCAGACACCGAAGAAGTAGCGGTCTTGGGGAATCAGTCTAACGGCAGGACGGCCAGATGTCTGGATCTGGCTGCTCGAGGTTCGAATCCTGAACCCCCGAGACTATCCGGGCCATCGCTGAGTCGCGTCGGCGTCGGTGCTTCGACGACTGACGCGGCGTGGAACTTCAGCAATCTGCCGGAAGAGGCTCCTCGTGCTTCGCCATGGGAAGGCCGCTAGTGCTTCGGAGCGCTTGGCGGGACAACGCTCGGTCTGACGTCGAAGAGGTCGAGGATTGGCGCGACCGATTCATCCTGTCCGCGAGAACGCGCTTCGAGCGCGGCTCGAGGTCGACGAAGCGCTCGGCGGGCAGATTCGGAAGCTGAAGCAGAAGGTCGGCGAGCTGGTGCTCGAGAACGACGTTCTGCGGGAGGCGACCAAGGACCGCCCTTTAGTGCCGAAGACCCGGACGAGTGAGGGCGGCGATGCTGAACTCTCGGAGCGTCGCGAGTCGCTTCCTCCACGTGGCGAGGTCACGACCGCGTCGGCCGGCGCGGTCAGCTCAGCTGATGCTCGACGAGCTTCTGGTTGGGCGCATCAAGTCGCTCATCCACGAGCACCCGACATTCGGTTACCGGCGCGTCTGGGCCATGCTGCGCTTCCGCCAGGGCGTTCGCGTCAACCGGAAGACTGTCTACCGAGTGCTGGAGCAGAAGCGCTGGTTTGTTCATCAGCGCACCTGGACGCCCCGGCCGCGCGTGCATGGGAGACGGAGCGAGGCCGAGCAGAGCAACGAGCGCTGGGCGATGGACATGACGCACGTGCCTTGTGGCCGCGACGGCTGGGCTCACTTGGCAGCCGTCATCGACTGCCACGACCGGGAAATCATCGGCTACGAGTTTGCCCTCCGTGGGCGCGCCAAGGAGGCGGAGCGGGCCATAGGACGCTGCACGCTCGCTTCGGTACGCTGCGTCCCGAGGGACAGACTCCGTTGCTCCGGAGCGACAACGATCTCATCTTCCAGAACCGGCGCTTCCGGGCCGCATGCCGCGACTACCGGCTTCGGCAGGAATTCATCACGCTCTACACGCCAGAGCAGAACGGGCTGGTCGAACGCTTCGTTCGCAGCCTCAAGGAGGAGTGCGTCTGGCAGCGGAACTTCGAGAACTTCGGCGAGGCGCGTCTCGCCATCGCGCGCTGGATCCACTGGTACAACGCCGGCCGCCCGCACCAGGCGCTCGGCTACAGGAGCCCGAGGGAATACCGAGCAGAAGTCTCACGTGTGGCTTGATCTCGGGGGAGCACTACACTGCTCCCCAACAAGCCTACAGCGTCAATGGCGACGCCTCTTGAGCGTATCGGCTCCGTCACACCAACGGATCCGATTCTCGAGATCGTTCGGGCTTTCCAGCAGCAGTGACTTCAGAGAGCTCTCTTCTGACGATCCTCTTTCCCACCCTGCACCGCTCAGCCGCTCAGCCGTACCCGTTCGACGAAGGCCGTGCTGACGGTGCCGGATGCGGCTGCTACACCGCCGCGCGATGCTGCTCGAGCGCGCCCAGCGAGATCTGGCGGAAGAGGAAGAGACCGCGCGCAAGGTCGCGGCGCGGCGCGGGAAGCCGGTGATCCTCCGCGTCGCCGCGGCGAAGATGCACGCCGCGGGGTTGGTGTTCTTTCGCTCCGAGAACGGGGTGTGGCTGACCGACGCGGTGCCGGCCGAGTTCCTCGCCTTCCCGTGAGCCCACTCACCCGCGCAGGGTGAGCAGCGCCTCGAGCTGGTCGAGCGTCTCGCTCATGTCGCCGCTGGTGCTTCCGGAGGCGATCGCCTCGTCGAGCGCGGCCTTCGAGGGATAGCGATCGGTCAGCACCAGCAGCGTCTTGCCGCCCTTCTCCTCGAAGGTCACGGTGGTGACCGCCCCGTATTCACCGCCCTCTTCGTTGGTCCAGGAGAGGCGCGAGTGCGGCTTCACCTCGAGGTAGCGGCCGAAGAACTCGTTCGGCGACGAGGCCGGACCGAACACCAGCTTGTACCTGCCTCCCACCCGAACGTCGGTCTCGCAGGAGAGGAGCACGATGCCCAACGACTTCGGGACCCACCACTGCTGGAACAGCTCGGCCTTGGTGAACGCCTCGAACACCAGGCGCGCCGGAGCGTTGACCGTTCGGGTGACCACGAGCTCGCGCTCGGACTTCCGTTCGGCGGTGGTGAGGTTCTTCACGGGGGCGGGCTCACTCTCTCTTCTTGCGTCCATTGAACTTCTCCTTGGTTTTGAGCTCTTCGACAACCTTGTCCAGCTCGTCGAAACGTGCGGCCCAGAGCTGGCGGTGGGCCTCGATCCAGGCGGTCTCCTCTTCCAGCCGACGCGGACCGAGCTTGCAGGTGCGCACCCGTCCGATCTTCTCGGTGGCGACCAGCCCCGCCTGCTCCAGGACCCCGACGTGCTTCTTCATCCCGGTGAGGGTCATCTGGAACTTGTCGGCCAGCTCGGTGATCGACGCGTCACCGCGCCCGAGCTGCGCGAGGACGCCGCGCCGGGTGGCGTCGGCGAGCGCGGAGAACGAGGCGTCGAGGCGGGCGTTGAGAGACTGAGCCATGTGGTTCAGTATTAGCGCGCCCCCTCACCGCGCGCAAGGGCAGGACGCAAACGCACGCAGCCGCGCTTGGCCTGAGCGCGAGAGTGCTCAGCCGGTCATGCTCAAGACGGGGTTCGTGCAGCGGGTACGCCGTGTTGCGCGGCGAGAAGGCTCCCGACGACGCCCTGGCCCGCGAGCTGGGCGCGATGGGGCTGCTCTGAGTCAGCGCGCGCGCCGGTAGTGCATGGCGACCGCGCCGCTGCGGAGCGGCTTCGCCGAGACCAGCTCGAGCCGTCGCGTGCTGGGCAGCCCGCTCTGGTACAGGGTCGGGCCGTGGCCGGCGATCCTGGGGTGGACGAGGAACTTGTACTCGTCGATCACCAGCATCCAGCCGGTCCAGCTCGGTCGCGAGCTTGCCGCTACCGAGGAGCACGCCGGCCGGGGTCGCGTCCTTGAGCTTCTGCACGCCCGTGCGCAGGTCGCCGGCGATGTGGTGGCTGTTGGTCCACGGGAAGTCCTTTCGCGTCGACGACACCACGTACTTCGGCTTTGCCTCCAGCTTGACCGCCCACTCGCGCATCGCCGGCGGCGCCTCCTCGTCGCCGCGGGCGACCGCCGGCCAGTAGCTCTCCATCATCTGCGGCCCCACAGCATCGCCCCGCCCTCGTCCATGAGGCGGGTGAAGAACGCGTGTGTCTCGTCGTCGGCGATTCCCTCCCGGTGGTCGACGCAGCGGTCCAGGGTGACGTTGATGCTGAAGGTCAAGAGTCCCATGCGGCGAGTCTAAGCCATACAATCGCTCGCGGATGTCCTGGCGCCTGTGCTTGTCGGTCGAGACGATCCTCCGCCTGACCCCGGCGGAGCTGGGCTCGACCGTCTTCTCGATCGCCGGGTTGTGCGCCGCCCACGCGTGCCTGCGCCACGATCGCGTTCAACCACCGATGCTCGGACGGTTACTCTTTCCCAACTATTCGGTTCCGGAGAACGGACAGAGAATCGAAATGCACTTGACCTGCCCGGGAAGGTTCGGACCACCTGAAGCGTAAGAGCATGCGCCACCGGCAGCCGACGGAGAGGCGATGACCAGGAGCAGAGAGCGTCAGCGAACGAGCATCTCGTGCTCTCCCCTCGTCGGCGCCTCGGTCTCCGGGCTCCAGTCGATGGTGGCCATCAGCTTCTTCTTCCGCCGCGCGACGTCCCGGTCGAGGAAGGCGACGGCCTCCTCCATCCGGTCCATCAGGCGCATCGGGGTCCGGCGCGCGCCCGTGGAGAACAGGGCGTGGGTCAGCCAGGGGAACACCGCGGTCACGTCGGTGTGCACGTAGACCGAGCCGGACTCCACCGCCTCCACCGAGACCTTGCCCCAGGTGTGGCCCTCCCCCGCCGGACAGCTGGAGAGCGCGCCGTTGTCCACCGGGTCCACGCAGAACTGGAGATCGATGTCGAAGCCGGTGGTGGGGACGGAGAGGATCTGGTCGAGCAGCGGCTCGCCCTGGAGGGTGTAGTTCTTCGGCACGCCGCCCCCGAGGATCCAGATCGCCAGCTTCTCGCTCCCGCGGTGCCGGCAGAAGTGCTGCATCGCCGCCATGGAGTAGACGTCGTCGTTGATGTCCAGCTCGAACTTGAACTCGGGCCCCAGCAGCCGCTTCAGCTTCACCACGTTGAGGAAGATGCTCCCGTCCTGCACCGCGCCCACCCAGATGGGCACCGCGTGCTTGTAGGCGGTGGCGAGGAGCGAGGGCTGCTTCACCCCCAGCGAGCGCTCGATGCCGTGCACCGCCTTGCCCAGGAGGTAGTGGAACTCGGGGGTGGTCATCTTCCGCTGGAACTCGGGACGGCGGATGACCGCGCTGAAGAGCCGGTCGGTGTCGAGCAGCGCCTCCTCCCAGAAGCCCAGGTCGTAGATGCGGATGATGCGGGCCAGCCGCATCTGGAGGTCGCCGGCGTTGGGGTTCACCTCGCGGATGGCGTGCCCGATGATGCGGTGGGCGTCGTGGTACAGGTTCGCGCCGGTGGTGGTCATCGCGCTGACGATGCCCCGCTCGATGAGGGGGATGAGGCAGCTCTGGTGCAGCCCCGCCGGGGTCATCGCGCCGGAGAGGGTGAGGAAGATGCTGCAGTCCTCGGCCACGCTCCGCTGCATCAGCTCGAAGGCCGTCCGTTCCTGCCGCCCCACGTAGGCCCCGAAGGCGTGGGCGAGGAGCTCCGACGGCTTCTCCCGTCCAGTGATGGGCCGGGGATCGACGCTGCGGGACTTGGCGTAGGCGGCACGCAGGCCGCGGCGCTGGGAGGGCTTGGGCATGGCGGGGCCGACTATCACGAATGGCTTTGCTCCGGAGGGGCGGATACGGAAGCATCCCCGGCCTTCCAGGGAGGGCGGGACATGCCGAGCCGTCGAGGGTGGGTGGTGGTGCTGTCACTGGTCTGTGGCGCGGCGCGGGCGGCCGCCCCGGCTCCGGCCCCGGCTCCGGTGACCGTCATCCGGGCGGGGGTGCTGATCGACGGGGTGTCGGGCTCTCCGAGGACGAACCAGGTCATCGTCATCCGGGGGAACCGGATCGAGAGCGTGGGCGGCGGAGGAGTCCCCGCCGGCGCGAAGGTGATCGACCTCTCCGGGGCGACGGTGCTTCCCGGGCTCATCGACTCGCACACCCACGTCCTGCTGCACGGCGAGGAGGCGGCGGAGGGCGGCTACGACGCCCAGCTGCTCAAGGAGCCCATCGCCTACCGCGCCGCCCGGGCCACCGTCGCGGTGCGCCGGGCGCTGGAGCAGGGCTTCACCACCATCCGTGACATCGACACCGAGGGCGCAGGCTACGGCGACGTGGGCATCAAGCGGGCGATCGAGGAGGGCATCATCCCCGGCCCCCGGATGTTCGTCGCCACCCGCGGCATCTCCAGCACCGGCGGCTACCCGCTCGAGGACTACGCGCCGGAGGTGGCCGTGCCCAAGGGCGTGCAGATCGCCGACGGCCCCGTGGAGGCGCGCAAGGCGGCCCGCGAGCAGCTCGACCACGGCGCGGACTGGGTCAAGGTCTACATGACCCACCGCTCGTGGGTGGACGCCGGAGGGAACCTCTTCTCCCAGCCGACCTTCACCGTCGAGGAGCTGAAGGCCATCGTGGACGAGGTGCACGGCTGGGGGAAGAAGGTCGCCTGCCACGCCTACGGGGGCATCGGGCTGAAGCGCGCGCTCGACGGCGGCTGTGACTCGATCGAGCACGGCCTGGAGCTGGACGACGCGGCCGTGGCGCAGATGGTGAAGCAGGGCACCTGGCTCTGCCCGACGATCGCGGCCTACTACCACGCGTGGGAGCCCGAGGGGACGCCGGGCGGCAAGCGCGACCGGAAGCGCGTCGAGGTGCACGGGCCGTCGTTCCGCCGGGCGGTGAAGGCCGGGGTGAAGATCGCCTTCGGGAGCGACACCGGCGGCTTCTCCTGGAGCGAGCCGATGGCCCAGGAGTTCCCGCGGATGGTCGAGTTCGGGATGACGCCGATGGGCGCCATCCAGGCCGCGACCTCGCGGGCGTCCGAGCTGCTGGGGATGAAGGGACAGATCGGCGTCGTGGCGCCCGGCGCCTACGCGGACCTCATCGCGGTGACCGGCGATCCGCTGAAGGACGTGCGGGTCCTGGAGAAGGTCGGCTTCGTGATGAAGGACGGGAAGGTCTTCAAGGAGATGCCGGCCTCCCGCTGAACGGCATCCAGGAGAGCCGCTCGCTTCCCGAGCGCAGGGCCGAGGAAAGAAAGGAAACTCACCTGTCTATTTCGGGGAAATAGTCAGGTGACTTGCCTGACCATCCGGCCCCTTGTCCCGGCGCACCCCAGGAGCGCCAGAGGTCGAGGGGGGCCGCCCGCTCCTGCCCGGGGGCCGGACACCGGAGCCCCGATGTCCTCGGGGCCGGGAGCGAGCGTCCTCCGACCTCGCGTGTCGGAGCTCGCCTCGGCGCTCAGGGCAGTGGTCGCGTCATGCGGCCCCGCGGCCCGATCCGCTTCCGGATCTCCTTCGGCACCCGCTGGAGGAGCTCGCGGTGATCGCGCAGACCCACGCACTCGCGCTGGACCAGGAGCATCCACAGCCGCTCGGCGGTGAGGTCGCGGAGCTCGAGGCGCCGGGCGAGCTGCCCCTCGATCGACGGGAGCGCGGGAAGCTCTCCGGCCTCGTGCGCCTGCCACGCCTCGAGCGCCTTCTCGAACAGGTCCGCGATGCGCATCAGGGCGGAGGCGCGCTCGGCCTGGAGGTCGCGCTCCAGCGCCTGCATCGGGTCCCGGCTCATCGGAACAGCCCTACGCGCCCGCCGCCGCGGCCGGAGGAGGCACCACCGTCAGCTCGGGCGCCTTCAGCTCGGCCATGGCCAGCTGGTCGAGCGTGGCGGCCCGGTAGACGTCGAGCATCTTCTCCTGCCCGCGCTTCCAGACGCCGTAGAGCGTGCAGCCGCGCGACAGCCGGCAGGCGTCGTGACCGTCCTGGCAGAGGTTGACCACCACCGGGCCCTCGACCGCCTCGATGACCTCGAGGAAGGAGATCTCCCGCGCCGGCCGGCCGAGCCGATATCCGCCCCGGGCGCCGCGGGTGCTCAACGCCAGCTCGCGGGTGACGAGCTGCTTGAGGATCTTGGCCAGGAAGTCCTGGGGGACGTTCATCCGCCGGGCGATCTCCCGGAACGGCATCACCCGGCCCTCCGGCTGGGCGGCCAGGCACACCATGGCCCGGAGCCCGTACTCGATGCGGCGGGAGATCTGGAGGGGGTGCTGCATGGCGAATCTGCTTGAGAATTCGAGCAGTTGAGGGATTATAGGCCCCGGCGGTCCACATTTCAACGCGCCGGGCCGCCGCCTGGCGATGATCGACCTGCATTCGCACACCACGGCCAGCGACGGCGAGCTCTCCCCGGAGGACCTGCTGGCCCGCGCCCGCGCGGCCGGGGTGACCACGCTGGCGGTCACCGACCACGACACGGTGAAGGGCCTGGCCCGCGCACAGGCCGCCGCCGATGCCCAGGGCATCCGGCTGGTCCCGGGCATCGAGGTCTCGACCGAGGCCGACGGCCGGGAGATGCATGTCCTCGGCCACTTCGTCGATCCGACGGAGCCCGGCCTCGCCAGCTACTCCCACCGGCTCGGGGACGAGCGCGCCGTGCGCATGGGCCGGATGGTCGAGCGGCTGAACCAGCTCGGGTTTCCCATCAGCCTCGAGGAGGTGGAGCGCATCGCCGCCGGGGCCCACCTCGGCCGCCCCCACCTCGCGCTCGCCCTGCTCGCCCGCGGGTTCGTGACCTCGACCCGCGAGGCGTTCGACCGCTTTCTCGCCGACGGCAAGCCGGCGTACGTGGGCCGCTTCCGGCTCCCCGCCGAGGACGCCATCGCCATGCTCCACCGCGCGGGCGGGACGGCGACCGTGGCCCACCCGGGCTCCAGCAAGGTCTCGAGCTACACGCTGGAGCGCCTGGCGAAGGCCGGCCTCGACGGTCTGGAGATCTTCCACCCCGACCACGTGCCGAGCCAGCGCGACGCCTTCCTCCGCCAGGCGGACGCGCTGGGCCTCGTGCCCACCGCCGGCAGCGACTACCACGGCCCGCGGGTGACGCCCGACCGCTCTCTGGGGATGGTGTCGCTCGATCCCTCACTCCTTGCACGCCTGGAGGCACGGGCCGCTTCCCGGCGTTGACACTCCCGGGTGCCCCGTCGTTCTATGCGCCCGCCCCGATGACCCCCACCGACGCACTCTCCCCGTATGGACCGCTGCTGGCGGTGTTGCTCCTCGCCGGCGGCCTGGGCACCCTGGTGAGCTTCATGTCCGCGCTCCTCGGCCCGCGGCGCCCCTCGGCCGTCAAGTCGACGGTGTTCGAGGCGGGGAGCGAGCCGTCGCCGGGCACCGCCCGGCAGCGCTTCGCGGTGAAGTTCTACGTGGTCGCCCTGCTCTTCATCGTCTTCGACGTGGAGACGGTGTTCCTCTACCCCTGGGCGGTGAACTTCAAGGCACTGGGCTGGTTCGGCTACATGGAGATGCTGGTCTTCGCCGTCACGCTGGTCATCGGTCTGGCCTACGTGTGGAAGAAGGGCGCGCTGGACTGGGAGAGCTAGAGAGGACCATGGCCGACGTCGAGATCACCCCAGCGATCACCACCCGTCGCGACGACGCGATGGGCTTCCTCGAGCGCATGGTCAGCAAGGGACTGGGCTGGGCACGGAAGTACTCGCTCTTCACCTATCCCTTCGCCACCGCCTGCTGCGGCATGGAGTACATGTCGGTGGCGGCGAGCCGGTACGACATCGCGCGCTTCGGCGCCGAGTTCCCCCGCTTCTCGCCCCGCCAGGCGGACATGCTGATGGTGGTGGGGACCATCAACCTCAAGCAGGCGCCGATCCTCAAGCGCGTCTACGAGCAGATGGCCGATCCGAAGTGGGTGGTCAGCTTCGGGGTGTGCGCGTCGTCGGGCGGCTTCTACGACAACTACGCGGTGCTCCAGGGCATCGACCGCATCCTCCCGGTGGACGTGTACATCCCCGGGTGCCCGCCGCGGCCGGAGCAGGTGCTCGACGGTCTGATGCTGCTCCAGGACAAGATCCAGCGGCAGGTGCACCGCATCGGCGGCATCGGCCCGTCGGAGCCGGAGGTCGGGCTCGACCTGCTCCAGACCTACTCGCACGAGAAGGGGCTGGGCCCGGGCAAGGCGTGAGGGTGGCCCCGGTGGTCCGGACGGCGTCACTCCTGGCCGCTCTGGCGCTCGGGTGCGCGACCTCGACGCCGCGCTCCGAGATGCCGACCGCTCCCCCTCCTGCGGGCGCGGCGGACGCCCTGTACTGGCTGCTCCTCGGACGGTTCGACTCGGCGGACCAGGCGCGGAGCTCGCCGGGGTACGTCGCGGTGCAGGTCGTGGCCTGCCGGGCGCAGGTGTCGGGGATGGGACCGCGGGCGCTCTACGTCGAGGAGGCGCGGATGGAGACCCCCGGCGCGCCGTCCCGGCAGCGGGTGTACGTCCTCGAGGCCCTCGAGCCGAGCGCGTCGGTCGCGATGGCGCAGGTCTTCGATCTCGAGGACCCCGGTGCAGCGGCGGGCGCGTGCGGGCGCGCCGAGCCCCCCCGGTTCACCCGCGACGCGCTGGTGGAGCGCGTGGGCTGCGCGATGAGGCTCCGTGCGGAGGGGAGCGTCTGGCGCGGCAGCACCAGCGGGCGGGGCTGTCCGACCACGCTCGGAGGCGCGACCTACGCCGAGAGCGAGGTCATGATCGATGCGATCGGTCTCCGCTCCTGGGAACGCGGCTTCGACGCCACCGGCCGGCAGAAGTACGGCGCCGACGCCGGACCGTACGTGTTCCTGCGGCGCACGCCCCTGCCGGTGCGCTGAGCGCCCGGGGCGGTCGTCGCTGGCCGGGCGCCGCTCGTGACCAGTCTCGCCTGGCGGTCGCCCGGTCCGGACCCGGCGACGCCTCGGCGTGGATTTTCGAGGGCGCCGGCCGTGCACGGTCCTTGCTGAGGCCCACCGGAACGCCGTGACCGCTCCGGTCGCAGCACCGGGGGGAGCCTCCCATGAGCCGCGTGCAGTCCGCGGGCGCCGCGACGCCCATCGATCCGTCCGTCCACGCGCCGGAGACGCCGGGAGCCGAGTCGGCGCACAGCCGGCGCTTCGAGCCCAACGACCCGGATCGCTTCGACCTCGACGACCTCCAGCCGAAGGCCTCGCCCGGCCGCGCGGGCGCGACGAATGTCGAGACCGGACACCTCACCTTCCACGGCGGCAAGGTGCTCCGCTCGCCGGACGTCGTTCCGGTCTACGTCGGCGCGTACTGGCAGACGCTCCCGGGCAAGCGCGACCGGGCCCGGAACGATGCCGCGATGGCCGCGCTGGTGAGGGACCCGGGGCAGACGGGCCTCTGGAAGGAGTACGGCGGCGGCCCGGGGACGACCTCCCCATCGAGGGTCCTGGCGAGCGTGTCGCGCCGGGATTTCTCAAGGAGGACGTCGAGGCCCTGGTGCAGGCGCAGGTCCGCTCCGGCGCGCTCGACGCGTCCGATCCCGAGCGCATCTTCACCCTGGTCCTTCCGCCGGGCGTCACGCTGCACGACGGGGAGGCCAGCTCCGAGGCGGGGCTCGGCGGGTTCCACGGGAACGTGACCGCGAGGGATGGACACCCGGTCTACTACGCGGTGGTCGTCTACTCGCAGCGGACCGGGTCACGGGTGAACGGCATCGACTTCACCGGCACGCCCATCGACAACGTCACCATCACCGAGAGCCACGAGGTCACCGAGGCGGTGACCGATCCCGACGTGGGCCTCGCCATCCAGACCGGGAACCCGCGCTACCTCGGCTGGTACGACGACACGACGCCCGTTCGCCGCCGGGATGGCACGGCGGTGCTCGATGGGATGGGCCGGCCGATGCGAGGCAAGGGCGAGGTCGGCGACATTCCCGTCCTCAACGCGGAACTCGAGGGCGACTCGGAGCTGAAGACCGTGTGGGGGCGCCGCGGCGGATTCGCCTTCCAGACCGAGTGGAGCAACAACGACGGGAGGGCGGAGCTCGCGCCGTCGGCCGGCGCCCGGGCCTCAGCGCCCGGAGAGGCGCAGCATGCCGTCGGCGCTCCAGTCCTCACTGCCCACGCCGTGATGCACGAAGAAGAGGCCACCGGGGTCGTACTTCCGCTTGATGGCCCGTAGGCGCGGATAGTTCGCGCCCCAGAACGCCTGCTGCCAGTTCGGCTCGAAGTAGTTGCTCTCGAGCACGTACGAGCCCGGCTGGGGCACCAGCTTCCGCAGCTCAGCCATCGCGCCGTGGATCCTCTGCGCATCGGTTCGCGCGTCCACCGGGTCGGGCTGGTGGCCGGTGACGCCCGGGTACGCCGGCGGGCCGCTCCCCGCGACGATCGCCAGGGCAAAGGCATCGAGCAACGCCGGGTTGGTGCAGCTGTCCTTCGCGGCTGCGATCGCCTCCGGCGGCGCACCCGCGAGCCCCTTGTTGAAGTGCAGGCCCACCGTCCAGTGCCGTGAGGCGGCAAACAGCGCGTTCGCCAGCGCCTCCTGCCGCGCGGATCCGACGAGCGACCTCGGCAGCCAGGTGGACTCGTAGCCGTGCCAGTACGCTCCGAGCTCCTCCTCGTTGCTCGCCCACCACAGGTTCTTGAACGGCGGAGAGGACGGCCGGTCGTCCGCGCGGACGAAGGGGCCCAGATTCGTACGGAGGAACTCGGGGTTCCAGAACTCACGGGCCGGCACCACGGCGATGGTGCGGTCAGCCGCCACCGTGATCCCGCTCCCCGGCTTCTCGACCTCGGCGAGGAAGGGTCGCCAGACCTCCTCCGCCTGGGCCCTGTCCAGCCCCTCGAAGAGCATCTGGATGGCCATCCGGTTCGTGGGATACAGCCGGACCTGCTCGCCCCAATGCGGGTTCATCAGCGAGCCGCCGTAGAAGGCCACGAACCGGCGAATCAGCTTCCGGAACACCGCGTCCGACTCCGCGGTCAAGGTCATCAGCACCGCGCCGAAGGTCTCCGGGAGCGCGTGGGTCCGCAGGGTGAGCCGGGTCACGATCCCGAAGGTGCTCCCACCGCCTCCCTTCAGCGCCCAGAACAGATCCGGATGGGTGCACGCATTCGCGACCCGCACCCGTCCATCGGCAGTCACCACCTCGGCCTCGAGCATGTTCGCCGCGGCCATGCCGTACCGCTTGGAGAAGCTCCCGAACCCACCGCCGAGGACGAGCCCCGGCACCCCTACCGTCGCGCACCCGCCACCCTGGACGTACCGCCCGCCGCGCGTCGTCACCGCGTCGTAGGCGTGGAACCAGAGCGAGCCTGCACCGAGGTTCACCGCCGGAGACGGCTGCACCTTCCCCTCGCAGCCCTGCGGGACGAAGGCATCGTGGAGGGTGGCGGTCTCCATCGCGCGCGTCCAGACGAGGAGCGAGTCCGGCGCGTTCGAGCCTCCGTGGTAGCTGTGCCCACCGCCCTTCACCACCAGCCGGAGCCGGTGCGTGCGCGCGAAGTTGACCGCGGCCACCACGTCCGCCGTGCTCTTCGCGGTCACCGCGTACGCGCTCGAGCTCGAGGTCCATGCCCCCGCCCACCCGGTGCTCTGAGTCCCCCAGACCTGGTCGCCGATGAAGTACGGGTTCTGCATCTGCTTCACCAGCTCGGGGCTGGCCTTCTCCAGCGGCGAGTCGACGCGGAGGAGTCGTCCCTGCACCTGATCGGCGAGCCCCTTCCATGCGGCCTCATCCGGCCAGCCCACGTCCCCGGGGCGCAGGCGACGACTCGCCATCGCCGCGAGGGCGGACGGCAGAAACGGACGGAGCAGGCCGAAGGCCGCGCTCCCGGCGAGCACCTCGAGGAACCGGCGGCGCCTCATGTCGTCACCAGCGGTGGTACGCCGGGTGGCCCGGCTTCACCGCGACGAAGGTGCCGCGGCAGGTGGCAGTCACCTTCCCCTCCGCGCTGAGCGTCGCCTCGACCGTCGCCCGGTCGCCCTGGATCTGCACCGCCTTCGCCCACAGTGTGAGCTCCGGGCCCATCGGCGTGGGCCGCCTGAGGGTCACCGCGAAGTCGGAGGTCACCGTGCACGGGGGCGTCTCCAGCCCCTGGGCGTGCATCAGCGCCACGGTCGCCGCCCAGTTCGAGTGGCAGTCCAGCAGGGTCCCGATGATGCCGCCGTTCAGCACCCCGGGGAATGCCTGGTGGTGCTCCTCGGGGCGCCAGCGGGCGACCAGGTGCTCGCCCTCCTCGAAGCTCCGGATCCTCAAGCCCTTGGGGTTCGAGGCACCGCAGCCGAAGCAGGCGTTGTGGGGGGCAAACCGCTCCTGGACGCTCGGGCCTTCCATGGCCACGGCACCCTACTCCCATGCGCGCCCTCCGGCTCCCCCGAGTTGCCCTGCTCTGGCCGGTAAGTGCCCCATCTTCTTCGGGGTTGTTCCGTTGACGGCCCCCGCGGCAGGCCAGTAGAACCCGCGGCGCCGTTCGGCACGCCCCCTCGTCCCGGAAAGGCCGTCCCGACCCCGTGAGCCTCCGCGCCCTGACCCTGATACGCGATGCGCACCCCCACGCCTTCGTCGAGCAGTACACCGACCGCACCGGCGGCACCTGGGGCGTGGTCAAGCCCGAGTCGCTCCGGGCCGTCCTCTCCCACGTGAAGGACGACCCGCAGCTCGACTTCAAGCTCTTCCTCTCCATCGACGCGGTGGACCGGCTGCAGCTCCCGGAGAGCACTCCGCGGTTCGAGGTGGTCTACTTCCTGTACTCGGTGACCTGGAACGAGCACCTGCGCCTCAAGGTCCGCGTCGCCGAGGACCACCCCGAGATCCCCAGCGTCACCTCCATCTTCCAGGGCGCCGGCTGGTGGGAGCGCTTCGTCTGGGACTTCTACGGCATCCGCTTCGCCGGACACCCCGACCTGCGCCGCATCCTCCTCTACGAGGAGTTCAAGGGGCACCCGCTGCGCAAGGACTACCCGCTCCGCGAGCGCCAGCCGCTCATCCCCGAGCGACCCATCCGCGACATCTTCCGCGGCCCGGGCACCTCGGGCGTCTCCTGAACAGACCCATGGCCCACGCCGACGAACGACAGAACGAGGAGCTCGCGCAGGAGGAGGACTCCGAGCTCGAGGCCCACCTCCAGACCAGGCGGATGCTCATCAACCTGGGGCCCTCGCACCCCGCGATGCACGGCACCGTGCGGATGAAGGTGGAGCTGGAGGGCGAGACCATCGTCCGCGCCGATCCGGAGATCGGCTTCCTCCACCGCGGGTTCCAGAAGAGCTGCGAGAACGTCACCTGGAACCAGTGCCTGCCGTACACCGACCGGCTGAACTACGTGTCGGCGATCATGAACAACTTTGGATTTCTCAAGGCCGTGGAGAAGCTGGTCGGCCTGGAGATCCCCGAGCGCGCCCAGTACATCCGGGTCCTCGCCTCCGAGCTGCACCGGATGCAGGACCACCTCACCTGCGTCGGCGCCATCGGCCTCGAGCTGGGCGGCTTCTCGGCGTTCCTCTACGCCATCGAGGCCCGTGAGCTGATCATGGACCGGGTGGCCGAGCTCACCGGCGCGCGGCTCACCACCTCCTTCGGCCGCGTGGGCGGACTCAACCGCGACCTGCCCGAGGGCTGGATCGACCGGGTGAGCAAGACCCTGGACAAGATCCACGAGCTGCTCGGCGAGGTGGATGGACTCCTCACCAACAACCGCATCTTCGTGGACCGGATGCGCGGCACCGGGGTCATCAGCGCCCAGGATGCGCTGGACTTCGGCTTCACCGGCCCCTGCCTCCGGGCGAACGGGATCAACTACGACGTCCGCAAGGCGCACCCCTACTGGGTCTACGACCGGATGGAGTTCGACGTCCCGGTGGGCCAGAACGGCGACAACTACGACCGGTACCTCATGCGGATGGAGGAGTTGAAGCAGTCCGAGGGAATCGTCCGCCAGTGCCTCCGCGAGGTCCCGCCGGGACCGGTCATCGTGGACGACTGGCGCATCGCGCTGCCGCCCAAGTCCGAGGTGTACGGGACCATCGAGGGCGTCATCTCCCACTTCAAGCTGGTGATGGAGGGAATCCCGGTGCCGCCCGGCGAGGTTTACGACTGCACCGAGGCGGCCAACGGGGAGCTGGGCTGGTACCTGGTCAGCGACGGGTCGGGCCGGCCGTACAAGGTCCACGTCCGCGCGCCGGGCTTCGCCATCCTGTCGGGGGTGCCGCGGATGATCGAGGGCAAGATGCTGGCCGACCTGATTCCGACGTTCGACACCATCAACATGATCGGCGGCGAGGTGGAGCAGTGAGCGAGAGCGACGGCAAGAAGCCCACCGGGGACGCGCAGCCGCCTCCGCCCGCAGCCAAGCCGCCCCCGCCGCCCGGCAAGCCCGCGCCCAAGCACCCCGGCTTCGTCACCGTCACCGTCGACGGCAAGGAGCTGGTCGCCAAGCCCGGCGCCAACATGGTGGACGCGGTCAAGGACGTGGGCTCGGAGATTCCGTACTACTGCTACCACCCGCGCCTGAGCATCGCGGCCAACTGCCGCATGTGCCTGGTGGAGGTGAGCAACTCTCCCAAGCTGGTGCCCGCCTGCCAGACGGCCCTGATCGAGGGGATGGTCATCCAGACCCGGAGCCCGCGGGTCCAGGAGAGCCAGCGGGCGGTGATGGAGATGCTGCTCCTCAACCACCCGGTGGACTGCGCCATCTGCGACCAGGCGGGGGAGTGCAAGCTCCAGGATTACTACCAGCGCTACGACTTCCGCCCCTCGCGGCTCGAGGGCGAGAAGGTCATGAAGTCCAAGCGCAAGGTGCTCGGGCCCACGGTGGTCCTGGACCAGGAGCGCTGCATCCTCTGCACCCGCTGCGTGCGCTTCATGAGCGAGGTGGCCAAGCAGCCGCAGCTCGGCGTCTTCGGCCGCGGCAGCGCCGAGCTCATCGACACCTTCCCGGGCAAGCAGCTGGACAGCAACTACTCGGGGAACACGGTCGACATCTGTCCGGTGGGCGCGCTGCTCAACCGCGACTTCCGCTTCCGGGCGCGGAGCTGGTTCCTCTCCGCGGCGCCCAGCGTGTGCACCGGCTGCTCGCGCGGGTGCAGCACCTTCGTGGACTTCATGGGGCAGGACACCTACCGCTACCGCCCCCGGGAGAACGAGGCGATCAACAAGAGCTGGATGTGCGATCAGGGCCGGCTCTCGTACAAGCCTCTGAACCAGCAGCGGCTCGCGGTGCCGATGCTCGGGCGCGGCGAGGATCGGCGCGAGGCCACCTTGCCCGAGGCGCTGAAGTCCCTCGCCGAGCAGTTCAAGGCGCTGGCCGGGACCGAGGAGCTGGCGGTGCTCGCCTCGCCGGTGGCCTCGAACGAGGACCTCCTGGCCTCGCTGGCCTTCGCCCGCGATGCGCTCGGCGTGCGCTCGGTCTACGTGGGCGGGCGGCCCGAGGGAGCCGGGGATCATTTCCTCATGACTCCGGACAAGAACCCCAACCGGCGCGGGCTGGAGTGGGTGGCGCGCGGGCTGGACCTCGCGCTGAAGCCCTTCTCCGCGCTGGGCCAGGCGATCAACGCGGGCAAGGTGAAGGCGCTCTACGCCATCGGCGGCGAGGTGCCGGTGGATCCGACGCTGGTCGCCCAGGGATTCGGGCGGCTCGAGTACCTCGTCCTCCAGGCCTCGAACGAGTCTCCGGTCACCGCCCAGGCGCACGTGCTCCTGCCCGCGACGGTCCATGTCGAGGACGAGGGGTCGTTCACCAACCTGGACGGCATCACCCAGCGCTTCCGGCGCGCCTATCCCCCGCGGGCGGACGTGAAGGCGCACTGGGCGTGGGCGGTGGCCCTGGCGCAGGAGTTCGGGTTCCCCTGGACGCAGGTGAGCGCCCGCGACGTGTTCCGCGAGTGGGGCCCGCGGGTGGCCGAGCTCTCGAGCTTCGACTGGGACGGGGCGGCGCCGCCGGTGAAGACCACCCGGGGGATCAATCCTCTTGCCACCGGCGCGGATGGACGGCCGCCCGGGTACCGCGAGTTCGGCACTCCGCGCGTCCGGGGGCTCTGAGGCGAGCGATGAAGAAGGCACTCTCCACCTGGGCGGCCATCGGGTTCATCATCCTCGTTCTCTTCGGGCTCAGCGCGCTGACCTACTGGGTCGGGGGATGGATCGAGGCCGGGTTCCCCTTCTTCGGACACGTCCTGGTCAAGGGCGGGCTTCCCGGATTGGCCTGGACGAGCAATCTGCTGATTCTGGTCCTCCTGTTCGTGATGGTCATCGCGACCTTCCTCACGCTCGCCGAGCGCAAGTGGAGCGCAATGATGCAGGACCGGATCGGTCCGAACCGCGCGACCATCGACGTCCCGGGGCTCCGTGGGCGGCCACTGGGCGGCGTGTTTCACGTCGCCACCGACGCCTTGAAGATGCTCTTCAAGGAGGACTTCCGGCCGAAGACCGCCGACCCCCTCCTCTTCAACCTCGGGCCCATCCTCGCCTTCGCCCCGGTGCTCGCTCTCTTCGCGGTCGTCCCGGTCGGCCCGGTGGTCAACGTCGACGGCCACCGGATCGGCCTCCAGGTCTCGAACCCCGACTTCGGCATGCTCTGGGTCTTCGCCATCGCCTCCCTGGCGGTGTACGGGACTTCGCTCGCCGGCTGGGCGAGCAACAACAAGTTCGCGCTGCTGGGCGGCGTCCGTGCCTCCTCGCAGATGATCTCCTACGAGGTCGCCCTCGGCCTCGGGCTCGTCGGCGCGATGATGGCCTTCTCCAGCGTCCGGCTGCCCGAGCTCATCGCCGGGCAGACCACCCACCTGTGGGGCGGCGCGTTCGACCTGGGGAAGCTCGGCCAGCTCGACTTCGGCATCCCCGCCTGGGGCCTCTTCCTCCAGCCGGTCGGCTTCGTGGTCTTCTTCACCGCGGCCTTCGCCGAGACCAAGCGCGCCCCGTTCGACGTGCCCGAGGGCGAGAGCGAGATCATCGGCTACTTCGTCGAGTACTCGGGGATGAAGTTCGGCCTGTTCATGATCTCCGAGTTCGCCGAGGTGGTGATCCTCGCCGCCATCACCACCGCCATCTTCCTCGGCGGCTGGCACATCGGCTTCGTCGGGGACGCCTGGCTCACCCGCGAGCTGGCCGGGCACGGCATCCTGCTCGGCGCGATCTACGCGACCATCTTCTGGATCAAGGTCCTGGTCCTCTGCTACCTGCAGCTCGCCATCCGCTGGACCTTCCCGCGGTTCCGGTACGACCAGATCCAGACCCTGGGCTGGAAGATCCTCCTCCCCCAGGCGCTGGCGAACCTCTTCATCACCGGCGCGCTCCTCCTGGTGGACCCGTCTCTCAAGACCCTGGCCATCGTCGGCTTCCTGGAGATCGGCTTCGTTCTGGCCCTGGCCGCGAAGACCAGCACCGACGAGACCGAGCACGCCGGTGACGACGCGAACCTCCCCGCCGACGCGCACGGCCATGCCCCCACGGCAGCCCTCCCCGGAGCGGCCGCCCCCTCGCACCACTGACCGGAACCCCTGAATGGCCTACCAGGCGAGCAAGAACCCCAGTGGCGACCTCCGCGAGCGGCTCTACCTGCCGGAGCTGATCCGCGGCCTGGCCATCACCACCCGGCACTTCCTCCGGAACCTCTTCAATCCCCGGGACCTGAACAGCGAGGTCCAGGATCGCAAGGGCGCCAACCTCGTCTCCACGGTCAGCTACCCCGAGGAGAAGACGCCCTACCCGCTCGGGTACCGGGGGCTGCACCGGCTCGTGCCGCGGGACGACGGCAAGCCCCGCTGCGTGGCTTGCTACATGTGCGCCACCATCTGCCCGGCGCAGTGCATCTACATCGAGGCCGGCGAGTACGAGTCGGCCGATCCCGACACCGAGAACCGGGTGATCGAGAAGTTCCCCACCCAGTTCGTCATCGACGAGCTGCGGTGCATCGTCTGCGGGCTGTGCGTCGACGCCTGTCCCAAGGACGCGATCCGGATGGACACCGGGCTCCACACCCCGTCCGAGTACAACCGCTCCAGCTTCGTCTGGGACATCCCCAAGCTGCTCCAGGGACCGCCGGTGAGCCACCCGTCGGACCCGTGGAACAAGCGCCCGTCCTCGGCGCCGCCGCCGCACCAGCACCCCGAGGCGCACACCCGGGTGGGCGAGGGGCTGCTGCCGCTCAGGCTGCCCGGGGAGCACCACACGCGCACCGAGGTGACGGATCAGCCGATCCCCGTCACCCGCTTCCTGAAGGACTGACACCCCGCACCTCGGCCAGCAGCGCGTAGGAGCGCACGCGCGCTGCGTGGTCGTGGATCTGCGCCGAGACGATGAGCTCGTCGGCGCCGGTCCGGGCGAGGAACCCCTCGAGGCCGCGCCGGACGGTCGCCGGCGCGCCCACGAACGCGCAGGAGAGCGCCTCGTCGAGGAGCGCCCGCTCCTGGTCGGTGAGCCCGGCCTCGAACCCGGTCCGCGGCGGCGGCAGGCGCCCCGGACGGTTGCTCCTGAGGGCGAGGAAGGCCTGCTGGAGGGACGAGAAGTGGAAGCGCGCCTCGTCGTCGGTCGGGGCGACGATGACCGTCGAGCCCACCATGACCCGCGGCGCGGCGAGCCACTGCGATGGCTGGAACTTGCTCCGGTACACCGCGATGGCCTCCATCAGGAACGCCGGGGCGAAGTGGGAGGCGAAGGCGAAGGGGAGCCCGAGCGTCGCGGCGAGCGAGGCGCCGAACAGGCTGGAGCCGAGGATCCACACCGGGACCTCGGTCCCCTCGCCGGGGACGGCGTGGACGCGCTGCCCGGGACGAGGCTTTCCGAGGTAGGTCAGGAGCTCGACCACGTCCTCGGGGAACGCGTCGGAGTCGCCGCTCAGGTTGCGGCGGAGCGCGTACGCGGTCCGGGGGTCGGTGCCCGGCGCCCGCCCGAGGCCGAGGTCGATGCGTCCCGGGAAGAGCGTGGCCAGCGTCCCGAACTGCTCGGCGATGACCAGAGGCGCGTGGTTGGGGAGCATGATGCCGCCCGCGCCCACCCGGATGCGCGAGGTGCCCGCCGCGACGTGCCCGATGACCAGCGAGGTCGCCGAGCTGGCGATGCCGGGCATGTTGTGGTGCTCGGCGAGCCAGTAGCGCGCGTACCCGAGCCGCTCGACGTGTCGGGCCAGGTCGAGAGAGCTCCGGAGCGTCTGTGCGGCGTCACCACCCTCGCAGATGGGCGCGAGGTCCAGGACCGAGAAGGGAACGGGCGAGGAACGCATCCCGCCGTGGTAACCGCTGGACCGGCTCGGTGCAGCCGCGGGGGCCTAGTGCGACTGGCCCGAGGGATGCCAGAGGAAGACCTGCTCCACGCCATCGAGGACGAGGGAGCGCCGCTCGAGCACGAGCGGTCTCCCGGCGCGGTCACCGGAGACGGCGAGGGTCTCCTCGCTCACCCCCACCACGCACCCCGGCCAGGCGCAGGGCAAGATGCGCTCCGGAGAGCCCGGGTGGTGTTGCCGGACGTGCGCGCACGGGCCCGAGCTGCTCGCCGGCCCCACCGCGAGCGGGATCACGGACACGACGCTCTCCAGCGGAAGCCCTTCGGTCCCTCGCCGGAGGCGAACTCGCGGTCGAACTGGACCACGCGGGAGGACGCGATGCCGCGCTCGACCGCGACCTGGATGAACGTCCGGGCCGTCCCCTCGCCGCACCCGGGCCAGGCACAGACCAGGAGCGCCTCGACGTGCAGCGGATGCGACTGCCGGGGGTGCCGGCACGGGCTGCCAGCGTGGCGGTTGCCCGCGAGGTCGCGCTTCCGGTGAGGCATGTCGGCTCCCGACCTCCGGTTGCCTGGAGGCACCAGGTCGAGAAGTCGCTCGTCAGGGATGTAGCACGTTTTTCGTGCGCGCACCGGGCAGCGGCTCCCGGGCCCTCGTGCGCGCCGCCCCGTTCGGGAGCGACCAGAGCCAGCGGCTCTGGCGCCCGTGACGCTCCTCCTCGAACCGGACCACTCCCGCCGCGGCCAGCTGCTCGAGCAGCGCACGGAGCTGGGTGGACGACAGGCCGGTGGTCTCCACCAGCTGCGGGGTGGTCTTCCCGCCGTCGCTCAGCTCGTGCAGGAGGCGATGGACGCGCCGATCCAGACTGCGGCGTTCGGCATCGTCCTGCATCTCGCGCAGGCGCTTCGGGCCCACGCACTCCAGGCACTCGTTGGTCTCCACCAGGCGCTCGAGACACCGATGACGTGCGCAGAGCCGGCCCAGGTAGATCAGCGGGTACGTCGAGCGCGTCATCAGGGCTGCCTTCCTCGGGCCGGGAAGTGGCGGCGGGATTCGTCGCACGACCGGCAAGCCCAACCTTTCACCTCCCCGGGAGGGAAACAAGCACTCAGGCTGCGCCGAGCGCCCGGGCGAGCTGGAAGGTGACCACCGCGCCCACGTAGGCGAGCGCGGTCATCGAGACGAAGGCCAGGACCGGAGCCCGCGCGCTCCCCGTCTCCTTGCGCATCACCGCCAGCGTCGACGCGCACTGCAGCGACAGGGCGTAGAAGACGAGCAGCGCGAGCGCCGCCGCCAGCCCCATCCCTCCGAGCTGGAGCTGCGTCGAGAGCTGGCCGAGGTGCGTGCCGGCGTCCTCGAGCCCGTTGAGCGTGCCCATGGTCCCGACGAAGGCCTCGCGCGCGGCGAACGAAGTCACGATTCCCACGGCCGCCTTCCAGTCGGCGCCCATGGGCCGGAACACGGGCTGGAGCAGGTGGCCGAGCGCTGCGAGCCACGACTGGTCGAGATGGCCCCGGCCGAGCGGGAAGTACCCGAGCACCCAGATGCCCACCACCACGCTGAAGATGATCGGCGCGGCCCGGCGGACGAAGCTCCACGAGCGCGACGCCGCAGCGAGGACGATCGGCCTCACGCTCGGGAGCCGGTAGGGCGGCAGCTCGACCACGAACGGTACGTCGCCCAGCTTCCCGCCCATCCTCCGGCGCGTCAGCCGATCGAGGACCGCCGCGGCGAGGAGCGCGGTGAGGATGCCGAAGGCGTAGACCCCGGCGAAGACCAGGCCCTGGAGGCCGAGCAGCCCGGCGATGAGGGTGTGCGCGGGGATGAATCCGCCGATGAGCAGCGCGTAGATGGGCAGCCGCGCCGAGCAGGAGGTGAAGGGAATCACCATCACGGTGATCAGCCGCCGCCTGGGCGACTCGATGGTCCGCGCCGCCATCATCGCGGGGATGGCGCAGGCGTGACCCGAGAGCAGGGGGAGGAAGCTCCGCCCCGACAGCCCGAACCAGCCCAGGGGCCGGTGGAGCATCACCGCGGCACGGGCGAGGTAACCCGAGTCCTCCAGCGCGCCGATGACCAGGAAGAGGACGAAGATCTGCGGGACGAAGGTGAGGAACGCGCCGATGCCGGCGAAGACGGCGTCCTGCACGAAGTCGTGGACGATGCCGGCGGGGAGCAGGCCGCCGACGAAGTTGCCGGCGGCCGCCACCCCGTCCTTGGTCAGGGTCATCAGGGGCGCGGCCCAGGTGAAGATGGCCTGGAAGAGCACCGCCATCACCAGGAGGAAGACCGGAAGCCCCAGCGAGGTGGAGAGGAAGACCCGATCCAGGCGCTCCTGCGACTTGAGGAGCACGTCGTCTCCCGGCCCGTAGGAGCGGGTGAGCCGGTGGGCGAGGCGCTTCTTGTCCTCGATCGACCCGCCCTCGGCGCAGCGTGGGTCGGCCGGCGCCTCGCGATCGAGGTGCTGGAGCGTGGAGCGGAGCTCGTCCAGCCCCTGCCCGGTCTTGGCGGAGACGCCGATGAAGTGGCAGCCCAGCCCCGAGGTCAGCCCGGCGAGGTCCAGGCGGGCGCCGGGGCCCACCAGCTCGTCGACGATGTTGACCGCCGCGATGACCGGCACGTGCACCGCGCGCGCTCGGGGGAGCAGCTCGAGCAGGAGGTAGAGGCTGCGCTCGAGCCGGGTGGCGTCGAGCACGCAGACGATGGCCTTCGTCGCGGGGTCGGCCAGCGCCTTGTCCAGGCGCTCGATGGCCACCCGCTCGTCGAGCGTGAGCGGCTCGAGCGAGTAGATGCCGGGGTAGTCGTGGATGGTGAGCCCGGCCGCATGGCCCGAGCGAACCTCGGTGGTGACCCCTGGATAGTTCGCGACCTTCTGGGCGATGCCGGTGAGCCGGCTGAAGAGGAGGCTCTTGCCGGAGTTCGGGTTTCCGACGAGGAGGACGTCGGCCCGCTCAGCGCGCGCCGTCATCGTTGTCCGCCGAGCCGAGCAGCACGTGCGCCGCGACGTCCATCTCGAGCGCGAAGGCGGCCCCGGACACGGCGTAGACGCGAGGACCGCCGAACGGCGCGCGGCGCACGCAGCGCACCACGTTCCCGTCCACGAACCCAAGCTCGCGCAGCCGTCGCCCCACCTCCGGCCGGAGGTCCGACCGGAACCCGTCGATCCGCGCACGGGCGCCCGGGGGCAGCTGCGCAAGGTTCCTCATGGACCCTTTATATTGAGACTGATTCTCAAAGTCGAGTGTGGGCGCCCGCTCACCCCTGTGGAACCAACAGCACATAAGCCCTCGGAACAGCTAGACTTTACGAGGCCCCCGAACCCTTGCGGGAGGCCCGCAAGGGCTGCGCAATCGGAGCGCTGATGCCTCTGCGCAGCCACCCTGCTTTCGATGGCGCCCGGGCGGCCCTGACGGCCGGAGCCCGGCATTTTCGCCTCCGGTCGGGGCGCCGTTCGGCTGCGAGGTGTCTGACACCTGGGTTGCGAGCGAGGAGCGAGCGGGCCCTCGAGACGTCCCCGACGAGCGTCGCCACGACAGGCCGCCGATGGACGATTGCATGAACGGAAATCCGTACCGAGCGAGCTCTGACCATGGCCGCCGCTGACGAGCGCACACCCGCACGAGGACGCTGGCGCCTCGAGGCGCGCGTGCCGGCGCCGCCCGTCATCTGCTTGCCGGGGCGTCCGGGCCAGGGGACAATCTCCCCCTGACCACCGCCCCCTCCACCGCCGCGCCCGCGACTCGCCGCGAGCAGCTCGCCCGCGCGGCGGAGCGGCTCGCCCGGCAGCGGCACCTGGTCGCCGTCCGCGACGGCATCGTGGGCGCGCTCCCTCTGGTGCTCGTCGGCTCGCTGTTCCTCCTCGCCGCCCAGCCGCCCTGGCCCGCGCTGCAGCGGCTCGTCGCGCCTTACTCCGCCACCCTCCTCCTCCCCTACCGCGCGCTCGGCGGCTGCATCGCGCTCTGGGTCACCTTCGGCACCGCCCACGCGCTCGCCCGGAGCTACGCGCTCGATGCGCCCGCCGCCGGGCTCATCGCCGCCTCGGGCTACGTCCTCGCCGCACTCCAGCCCGGCGCGCCGGGACAGCCGGTCGCGCTGCTCCTCGCCCGGCTCGGCGCGGGCGGCATCTTCGCCGGCCTCCTCCTCGCCGTGGCCAGCGTCGAGCTCACCCGGGTGCTCGTCGCCCGGCGGTGGACGCTGCGCATCCCCGGCGGTGCGCCCGAGGTCGTGGTCCGCAGCTTCGTCGCCCTCCTCCCCGCCGCGCTCGTCCTCGGCGGCGTGTTCGTCCTCGTCCATGTCCTCGGGCTGGACCTCATCACCCTCCTCGAGCGCGGCATCGCCCCGCTGGTCCACGCCGCCGACTCGCTCCCCGGCGTCCTCGGCCTGGTCGCCCTCGACAGCGTGCTCTGGCTCCTCGGCATCCACGCCGCTGCGCTCACCGCCGGGATGCGCCCGGTCTGGGAGGCGATGCTGGTCGCCAACATGGAGGCGGTCGCCGCCCACGCCGCTCCGCCGCACGTCGCCCCGCTGCACTTCTTCCTCTGGTTCGTCTGGCAGGGCGGCTCCGGAGCGGCGCTGGCGCTCGGGCTCCTCCTGCTCCGCTGTCGCTCCGCCCAGCTCCGGACGGTGGGGCGCGCGGGCATCGTCCCCGTGCTCTGCAACATCAACGAGCCGCTGCTCTTCGGCGTCCCGGTGGTCCTCAACCCCCGCCTCGCGCCACCGTTCGTGCTCGCGCCGCTGCTCTCGGCCGCCGTCGCCTGGAGCGCCTTTCGCCTCGGCTGGGTCCACCCGCCGTACCTCGAGACGCTCTGGACCTTGCCCGCCCCGGTCGGCGCCTGGCTGACGACGGGAGGCGACCCGCGCGCCGTCGTGCTCCAGCTCGCCACGCTCGGCCTCTCCCTCGCCGTCTACTGGCCCTTCGTCCGCCGCGAGGATCGGCGCCTCGCCGCCGAGGAGCGATTGACCGGCCGGGCCACCCTTCCGCCCGCCGGCCCGACGCCGTAAGACTGACTCCCCCGTGCCCACCTACCGCGTGTCCATCTGCAAGGGGCCGGACTGCCGGCGCAACGGGGCCGAGCGCGTCGCCGCGGCCGCGCAGGAGGCGGTCAAGGAGCTCGACCTCCGCGGCCGGTGCACGCTCGCCCGCGGCGGGTGCTACGGGCTCTGCCACCTCGGGCCCAACGTGGTGGTCCGCGAGGAGCGACCCCGCCCGCCGGACCCGTTCCGCCAGGAGGACTTCCAGCTGATGGGCTGGGAGGACGAGGTCCACTACGGACGGATGACCCCCGAGGGCATCCGCCGCGTCCTCGCCGAGCACGTGGGCCGCGACGCCCCGGTCGAGGCGCTCGAGGGCGCCCGCGAGGACTGACCGGCCGGGTCCCGGACCGCGGCCTGGAAGCGCCCCGCCGGACGTGCCGCGGCCTTCCGCCGATCAGCCCGCCTGATCCGGTGCGACCGGGCCGCCCCCCGGGGAGGCGGCCGGAGCCGGCGCATGAGTGGACATAGCAACTTCGAGCGCAGCGGGTCGATGACCGAGCAGCGAAGGTCGCGAGATCTCTGCGATGCGGCGTCGGGCGTCGTCCCACGACCGGGACATCGTTGCTATGTCCACGATTGCTCCGGAGACGCGCGGCAGGACAGGCCTCGGAAGCGCCCTCCCTGGCCACCCGCCAGATCAGCTGGCACGCGGCGTCGTCCAGCAAGAACCAGGGCCGGCCCTGCCGGCGCGTGGGCCCCGGACCGGCCGTCTGCTCAGGCGCTCACGCCGAGGCTCAGCCGGCGCGCCGGAGGTCTCCCCGGCCGTCCCAGTCAGGCGGGGGCGGACGGGCGATGTACCCGCGCACCCGCTCGGCCCACCGCGCCGAGACCGGGTCCAGCGCGGCGTGCCGCTCGAAGTCGGTCAGGGCTCCGGCGAAGTCGCGCCGGCGCACCCGCGCCAGCGCCTCCGGCCAGCCCTGGAGGATGGGAGCGAGCGCCGGCGGCACCTCGCCGCGCCGGCCCACCAGCTCGAAGAGCGTCTGCGACGCGCCGCCGACGGTGACCACGTCCAGCTCGCGGAACACGAACTCGTCTCCCGCCCGCCGCGCGGTCTCGCCGGAGACCAGCAGCTCCGTCCCGTAGAGCTGGTTCGCCCGCTCGAGCCGCTCGGCCGCGGCCACCGGCTCGCCGAGGATGGTGTAGTTCGACTTGAGGGGGCTGCCCATGTCGCCGGCCACCACTTCGCCCGAGTGGAGCGCCATCCGGGCGCGGACCTCCACCCCGAAGCGCCGCTGCCACTCGGGGCGCAGCCGCAGCAGCTCGGCCCGGATGGAGAGCGCGGTCCGGCAGGCCACCGGCCCGTGGCGGTCCAGCCGCACCGGGGCGCCCCAGAAGGCGATCAGCGCGTCCCCGACGTACTCGACGTGGCCGCCGGTCTGCCGGACCAGGTGCGTCAGCTCGCCGAAGTAGGCGTTGAGCAGGTCGACCAGCACCTCGGGCGGGAGCAGCTGGTGCAGGCGGCGGAACCCTGCCAGGTCGGCGTAGCAGAGCGTCACCTCGCGCCGCTGGGGCCGCATCAGCGCCACGTTGCGGAACACCTGGTCGGCGATGTCCGGGCTGACGTAGCGCCCCAGCGCGCCGTAGACGAACTCGCGCATCTGCCGCTCGGTCCGCAGCGCATACCGGCCGGTGATGAGCCAGGCCAGGCCGAACGCCACCAGCGGACCCCCGGCCGCGAGCCACACCCCGTCCACCACCAGGAGCCGGCGCACCCAGAAGAGCCAGCCGACCACCACCGCCGCAGCCGCCAGGACGTAGAGCAGCGCGCCGATGGCGGAGCGGAACAGCCCGCTGAAGCCGAGCGCCACGAACCCGCCGGCGAAGGCCAGCGCGAAGGTGGCCAGCACGTCGCTCCGCACCGGTGCCCGCCCGATGCCCGCGCCGTCGATCCAGTTCTCCAGCGCCTGGCCCACCACCGCGGCGTGAGAGACGCCGTCCCCGAGCGGAGTGGCCGGCCAGCTCCCCGCACCGCGGAACGTCTCGGCGAGCACCACCGCCCGGTGCTGCACGTCGTTGCGGGCGTGCGCCGGGACACCCTCCTGCGCGTCGTAGAAGTTCTGGAGGAAGCGCCACGCCGAGATGGCCCGCTCGAGCGAGCCCCGGCCGTCGCGCCCGCCATCGGTGGCGTCCCAGCGGAGCAGCGCATAGCCGGTCCGGTCGGCAGGGATGCTCTTCCCGCCGACGACCGAGAGCCGGCCGCCGCTCCACACCACCTGCCGGCTGTTGGCCCGGGCCAGCGCTCCGGCCAGCGCCAGCGAGGGGAGCACGTGCACCCGGCCCTGCGGGGACACCCAGCGCACCAGGTGCTGAATGCCGCGCACCCGGCCGTCGGGGTCGACCGCCAGCGCGGTGTGTCCGTACCGGCTGCGCGCGCCCACCAGCACCGAGGCCGGAACGTCGAGCGAGCGCGCCAGCGGGAGCGCCTCGACGTCGACCCCCTCCACCTCGACGGCGGCGACCCGGACCAGGAGATCCTCGGGGGTCACCTGGAAGGCCCGGTCCGCCGCACCGTAGTCGCGCACCTGCGGCGTGCCGGCGACGCCCAGCCGCTTGCCGAGCTCCCGCGCCTCGGCCTCGGAGCTCACCCCGGCCCAGACGCGCATCCGGCTTCCGTCGGGCACCGCAAACACGCGCGCGCGGCTCGCCAGCACCCGCCGGAGGAGCTCGGTCACCGCGGGTCCATCGCTCTCCTCGGTGCCCACCAGCAGGAGCGACGGGCGGAGCGGCCGCACCACCGCGGGCGGGGGCGCGGCCGAGACGGAGAAGCCGAGCACCGTGCCCGGCGTGGCATCGAGCGCGCGGCGGAAGAGCTCGTCGTCCGGGACCTCGCCTCCCAGCCGGGGGCTGCCGGTGTCCAGCGCCCAGTCGAGCACCACCGGCGAGGCGCCTTCCCGCCCGAGCTGCCCCACCACCCCTCCGAGCAGGGCACGCGGCCAGGGCCAGGCGGTCAGGTCGGGATGGGGATCCTCGCGGGCGTTGGCCAGCGTCTCGTCGTCCACCCCCACCAGCACCACGTCGCGCGCGGGCTCGTCCCGACGGCCGAGCTCGTGCAGCCGCCAGTCGAGCAGCGAGCGCTCCAGCGCGTCGATGGGCGCCCCGATGAAGGTCCGGAGCCGGAAGCTGCGCGGGGGCTCCTCGTCACGAAAGCCCGGGGTGGGCGGCACGCGGGCGCTGACGATGGCGCCCACCGCGCTGCCGAGCACGGCGGCCTGGAAGAGGCTGAACCCGAGCACGCGCAGGAAGCGGCGCCCGGCGGACGGGAGTCGTGGTGACAGGGGGCCGGCATGTTGCCGTCACCCCCGGGGCCCGACAAGGCCCGATGTGCACCCGCTCCCCTTTGGGGTCAGGGAGTGGTGCGGCTCGCCGAGGAGCCAGCGCTCGCGGTGGCGCCCCGTAGCTGCTCCGGCAGGGCGTCCTGGGCCGAGCGGAGCTTGTCCTTGAGGTCGTTGCGCAGCTCGGCGCCCGTCTTCGGGGCGAGCAGGAGCCCGAGCCCGACGCCCACCAGCAGGCCGACGCCGAGGGCGGTCATCGCCGGCGCCACCCAGTCGTTGGAGCTCGCCCGCTGCAGGCCCACCAGCTCGAGCACGTCGTCCCGGTCCATCTTCTTCAGATCCCTGAGGCTCAGCATGGGGTTCTCCTGTCAGGACGGCGAAGCCACGTCGTCGTTGTCGCCGCCGGTGAAGCCGGACACCGCGGCCTCGGCCATGCCGAACAGCTGGCTCTTCACCACGGGGATCGCCGCCAGCCGCACCCCGAGGCCCACCAGCCGGAAGGTGAGCCCACTGAAGAGCCCACCCCCGAGCACGTAACCCACGCCCAGGGCGGCGGCAACCATCCCGAAGGGGTGACGCTCGACGCGTCCGCGGAGATCGATGGCCTGGCCGAGGTCCTCCAGGGTGTTGCGCGCCTCGTCCAGGAGCTGGTGGGCGCTGTCGTTGAGGTGCCCCACCCGGCCGGCAAAGCCCTGTGGCTGGTGGTGCCCGTTTCCGGAAGGGGGATTCTGGGGAGGGGTGGACATGGGGAGCGGGGGCCCGTGGTTCAGCGGGAGGCGATTCGCCCGATGACGAATCCCGCGGCCAGGGCGATGGCCAGCGAGGCGATGGGCCGCTCCTTGATGAAGCCGCCCATCTTGTGGCTCAGCGAGTCCAGCTCGCGCCGGGCGTCCTCGAGCTGCGGGCCGACCCGGTTCTGGAGTTCGCGGGCCTTGTCGGACAGCGTGTCGGTGGTGGCCATCGGTCTCTTCTCCCTGTGGCGGTCCATGGAATCTGGGGTCAGCGGCGCCGGATGCCCAGCAACAGCCCGGCGGCGAAGGCGATCCCCAGCGTGAGTCCCGGGCGGCGGGCCACCCAGTGGCCAACGTCCCAGGTGTCGTGCAGCTGGCGTCTCAGGGCGTAGGCGGTGCCGACCACCTGGCTCCGGGCGCGCTCGATCTCCTCGCGCAGCTCGGCCTCGGTCGGACGGGACCTGTGCTCAAGCGTCATGGCGGGGCTCCAGCGCCGGGCGGCTCGAGCGGGCCGCGGCGAGCGCCTGGGCGGTCCGCTCCAGCTCCAGGACCGAATCGTCCAGGACCGGGCGGCGGAACGCCCGCGCGGCGATGACCACCCCGACCACTCCGAGGACGATGTTGAGCAGACCGACGACGGCCACGGCGCCGGCGAGCGGCATCCACCGCCCGAGCGCCAGCGCCAGAGCGCCGTTGAGGAACCCGTACCCCACCAGCACCAGCGGCGCGAAGGCGGCGATCGACGCCACGCCGATGCCCGCCCTGCGCGCGGACGCGCCGAGCTCCAGCTTGGCCAGCGCGACGTGCTGCGCGACGAGGTGGCCCAGGTCGTGGGCGAGCTGCACCAGGAGATTGGTCGCTCCGGGTCGGTCGGCTCGCGTTCTGTCCACGCGGGGGGCGGTCACGCGCAGACGCTACACCCATCGTGCAGAGCGGGGCGAGCGGCCAGGGGCCACCATCGCCTCACGCGGCCGGATGACCCGCCCCGGGATGCTTCCATGAGCCCGCCTAACGTACTCTCAGTGCGCCGGGGCGTTGAGCGCGTGGCGGACGTGGCCGGTCTGCGCGTACTCCACCAGCTGCTCGGCGAGCTGGTTCGCGCAGGCGAGCTGCCCCTCCTCGGTGGAGGCGCCGAGGTGCGGGGTGCAGAGGAAGTTCTCCAGCGAGAGCAGCGGGTGGTCCGACGGCATCGGCTCGGTGGCGAAGACGTCCATCGCCGCCCCGGCCAGGGTACCGCCCCGGAGCACGGCCGCCAGCGCCGCCTCGTCCACGATGCCGCCCCGGGCGCAGTTGACGAGGTAGCTGCCCTTCTTCATCGAGCCGAGCAGCTTGCTCCCCACGAGATTTCGGGTGTTCTCCATCAGCGGCAGGTGGAGCGAAACGATGTCCGCGCGCCGGAACAGCTCGTCCATGGGGACGATCTGCACCCCCAGCCTCCGCGACGCCTCGACCGGGTGCGGGTCGTAGGCGATGACCGTGGTGCCGAAGGCGATGCACCGCTGCGCCACCAGCTGTCCGATGCTGCCGAAGCCCACCAGCCCCACCGTCTTCCGGAAGAGCTCGTGCCCCTTGGCGAAGCGCTTCTTCTCCCACTTGCCGGACTTGGTGGTGCTGATCGCCGGGACCAGCTGGCGGTGGAGCGCGAGCATCAGCCCCATCGTCAGCTCGGCCACGGCGACCGCGTTCCCGGCCGGGGTGTTCATCACCACCACCCCCTTCCGGGTGGCAGCCTCGAGGTCGATGTTGTCCACGCCCACCCCGGCGCGGCCGATGAGCTTCAGCCGCCCCGGGTTCTCGAGCACCTCGGCGGTGACCTTGGTCGCGCTGCGGACGGCGAGCGCGTCGTACTCGCCGACGATCGCCTTGAGGTCACCCGGCTTCAGCCCGGTCCTCACGTCCACGGTCAGGCCGGGCGCCTTCCGCAGCGTCTCCAGCCCTTCCGGCGACAGCTCGTCCGCGACCAGCACCTTCATCGTCGTGCCCTCCCTGGGGCCCCGGGGTGGGGGGCTGCACTAGCACCCCTCGACGATGCCGTTCCAGCGCTAGCGGCGGGTCGTTTGCCAGAGGCCCAGCATGGCGCCCGTCGGATCGATGATCACGCTGAACTTGCCCATGTCGGAGACCGGCGTGATGTCGACCGCCACCTTCGCCCCCAGCTCCTTCGCCTTCCGGGTGGCCGAGGCGAGGTCGTCGACGTTCACGTACGCCAGCCAGTGTGAGGGCACGCCCGGCGCCGGGCTGGCCATCATGCCGCCGCCGGTCCCCTCGCCGACCCCGATCATCGTGTAGGTCCCGGAACCGGGGACCGGTGCGTCCTCGAGCTTCCAGTCGAAGAGCCGGGCGTAGAAGTCCCGGGCCTTCTTGAGGTCGGTGGTCTGCAGCTCCACGTGGACGAACGGATTGGCCATGGCGGTTCTCCCTGGCGGGTGGGGTGTCGGATCAGCCTCCTGCGCTCGAGGCCGGTCAAGGGCCGTTGGCTGCTCCTCACCCCCGCTTCACGGAGAGACCGGCTGGCCGGATGGCCAGGGTGATCAGCGAGGCGGCGGTGCAGAACGAGGTGCTGGTGATGCAGTGGTCCCCGCGCCAGGTGCCGTCCTCGCGCTGGATGCCCGCGAGCCGGGCGCGGATCGACTTGCTCCACCGCGTCCATTCCTCTCCACCCGCCCGGGCGAAGGCCTCGGTCGACAGGAGATACGAGACGTGCTCCTCGCCCCCGTAGCTGCCGAACCCACGCACGAACGCCTCGTCCGCCAGGTGCGCCCGGGCAGCCTGCGCCGGCGCCTCGGCGAGCTTGCCGGCGCGCGCTGCCGCGTCGAGCGACCCGGCAGCCTGGTACAGGGCCACCCCGGCGGAGTCGTCGGTGCGGAACGCCTTGCGCTCGCGGTCGTAGCCCCGGAGCATGTACTCCTCGGAGCGGGCCAGCGCCTGCGGAGCGACCTTCGCCCCCACGTCCTTGGCGA
The DNA here is from genome assembly GCA_963776345.1 of uncultured delta proteobacterium. Lineage (GTDB taxonomy): Bacteria > Myxococcota > Myxococcia > Myxococcales > Myxococcaceae > RPRB01. The sequence continues at coordinate 840,451 of CAVZMH010000016.1, forward strand.
CGTACAGCCCGTTGGCGGCGAAGGCGCTGGAGAGCACCGGGGCCCAGCCGTCCTTGGAGAAGCTGCCGTCCTCGCGCTGCAGCGCCTGGATCTTCGCCACGCACAGGTCGAGCGCGGCGCGGGTCCGCTCCCGCTCCGGCCCGGCGGGCACTCCGGGGATGGCCTCGCCCAGGAACTGCGAGGCGAGGAAGGTGTCGATGCCGCGGCCCAGCTTGCGCTGCGGCTGCGTGCCCTCGGCCTGGATGAAGGCGTTCGGGGCCGGGGCGCGCTCCACGGCGCGGACCACGTAGAGCAGCGCACGGCGGGTGGGCTCGGTGAGCGCCTCGCCCGGCCTCGCCTTGCCGAGCCGGATCAGCGCGATCCCCGAGAGGCTGGTGGTGGCGACGTCGGCCGGTGCGCCCGCCTCGGGCCCCCAGCCACCGTCCGCGCCCTGCGCCTGGAGCAGCCAGCGGAGAGGCCGGGGCAGGTCGGGCTCGGCCCGGGCCTCCGGCGCCTGCGGTGCGCGGGGCGGCGGCACGTCGGCCGAGGAGAGCATGGTGAGTGCGGAGAGGAGCAGCGCGGGAACGTTCGACATCGGGGGACTCCGGGGAAAGGGGTTCCGCGGCTCGAACGCACGACCTCGCCCGCCGGATCTGCGCCCGGGGCGTTCACGCTCGCCTGGCCCATCCCGGGCGGGGTAGCGTCCGCCCCACGGAGGGTGGGTGCATGACGCGGTGGGTCCTCGCGGGCTGCTGGGTACTGGGGGCGGGGGTGATGGTGGCCGCCCGCGCGCAGCAGCCGGATCGCTCCCCGGACGTCATGCCCGCCGACCGCATCCCCAGCGACGACGAGGCCCGGCTCACCGACCGGATGAACCGCCACGGGGTGGATCTGATCGAGCTCACCCACGCGGTGACGGTGCTCGACCGGAAGGCGATCGCCTCGACCGCGGACCGCATCCGGGCGGACACCGCGCTCACCCTGCGGGTCGACGGAGGCGTGGTGAAGAACACGCGCTTCCAGCAGCTCGACCAGCAGCTCCGCGAGCGGGTGACGGAGCTGGCCACCGCCGCGCGCCGGTACGACGACGCCGCGCTCGCCCCGGCGTTCGGGCGGACGATGGAGACGTGCGTGCGCTGCCACGTCTCGTACCTCCACCGGGGCACCAAACCCCGCTGAGGCGGGGCTGCCATTCCGGGGCGGATCGCGATAGGTCTCGATGGACCGTGCGCAGATCCGCGGCGCTCCTCGCGCTCCTCGTCTCCTTCGCGGCCGCCGCCGCGCCCTCGCTGGAGCTGTTGCCCTCCCGGGTGAAGCCCGGGGACCCGGTGCTGGTCGTGGTCCGGGGCGTGGACGGCGTCCCCGAGGGCACGGTGGGCACGCGATCCGCGGCGTTCTACGCCCGCGGCCCCGGGGCGGAGGCGCTGGTGGGCATCCCGGTGGAGCAGGAGCCCGGGATCGTCGAGGTGCGAGTCACGGCGGGCTCGCTCACACTCGGGGCGCCGCTGGAGGTGCTGCCGCCCGAGTTTCCCGAGCGGAAGCTCAGCGTGGCCAGCCGGTTCGTGAAGATCCCGGCCTCGGCGCGGGCGCGGATCAAGGCCGACCAGGCCGCATACCAGAAGGCGTGGGCCACGCCGTTCCGCCCCCGCGCCTTCTCCGACAACTTCCAGAAGCCGCGGGACTCGCAGATCACCGCCCACTACGGCGACAAGCGCACGCTGAACGGGAAGAAGACCACCCAGCACTACGGGCTCGACCTCGACGGCTCGACCGGCGACGAGATCCGCGCGGCGAACGACGGCCGGGTGGTGATGGTCCGCGACTGCTACACCTCGGGGAACACCGTTCTGATCGACCACGGTGCGGGGCTGATCACCGCGTACTTCCATCTGTCGAGGTTCCTGGTGAAGGCTGGCCAGGAGGTGCGGCGCGGGCAGCTCCTCGGGCTGGTGGGGAAGACCGGCCGGGTGACCGGTCCGCACCTGCACTTCGGCGCGCACGTCGAGACCCTCTGGGTGAACCCCCAGGCGCTGCTCGCCCTACCCTTCCCGGGCGCGGCCTCGCCGCCCTCCACCTTTCCTCCGCCCGAGCTCCCCGACGGGGGAACTCCGGAGGGAGCCACGGAGCTCCAGCCTGGTCCCGACGGAAGCGGGCCGGCCCTGCCCTCGGGACCGGCGCGCTGACCCTGGCCGCAGAGGCGGCAGCGACTACCAGGCCTGGGGAAGACCGAGCGCCTTCCGCGCCTCGTCCGGGCTCATCGGCTCGCGACCGACGTCGCGGGCCATCCGGACCGCTTTCTCCACCAGGGGTCCGTTGCCCTTCGCCATCTCGGTGCCGGCGGAGTCCAGGTAGAAGTTGTCCTCGAGCCCGACCCGGACGTTCCCGCCCAGCGCCAGGGCCGCGCCCACCAGCCGCCACTGCGGCCGGCCGATGCCGATGACCTCCCAGGTGTCCTCGCGCCCGATGGACCGGGCCATCGTGGCGAGCGTCTCGGCCGAGGGCGGCGCGCCGCCCAGCACCCCGAGGATGAAGCTGTACTGCAGCGGCCGCTTCAGCGCGCCCATCTGGAGCAGCGGCTCGGCGTTGGCCACGTGCCCGAGGTCGAAGCACTCCAGCTCCGGCTTCACCCCACCCTCGCGCATCGCATGGGCGGCGAGGAGGATGTCCCCGAACGGGTTGGGGAACACCATGTCGAAGACGAATGCCTTCCGGCCGGCGGAGTACTTGGCGTAGTTCATCGACCCCATGTTGAGCGCCGCCATCTCCGGCCGCGTCTTCCACACGTAGCCCAGCCGCTCGCTCTTCTCCGCCTCGCTCTCGGCGCCCATGTTGAAGCCGCCGGTGGAGAAGTTGACGATGATCGGCGAGCGCGCCTGCACTTCGCGCTTGATGTCGGCGTAGGTCTCGGCCGACCAGGTGGGGCCTCCGTCGGGCGCGCGGCCGTGGATGTGCACCGCCGCCGCCCCGGCCTCGTAGGCGCGACGGGCCTCCTCGCCGATCTCCGCCGGGGTGTACGGGAGGTAGGGGCACTGCTCGCGGGTGGCGAGCACGCCGGTGAGCGCGGCGGTGACGACGACCCTATCTGGTGGCGGTGCCATCGCTATCGATCCTTCCAGCTGGGCGGGCGGCGCTCGAGGAAGGCCGAGATGCCCTCCGCTGCGTCCTCCGCCCCGAGGTTCAGCGAGAGCTGTCCGGCGAGGAAGTCCATCGCCTGCGGCAGCGACATGTCGTCGGCGCTCCGGAACGCGGACTTGCCGAGCGCGAGGATGGCCCGGCTCTTCCCGGCGACGCGGGCCGCGAGCGCGCGGGTGGCCGTGTCCAGCTCGGCGCGCGGCACCACCCGGTTCAGGAGCCCCCAGCGGAGCGCCTCCTCGGCCTTCAGCCGGTCGCCGGTGAGCAGCAGCTCCAGGGCGCGCTTGCGCCCCACGTGCCGCTGCAGCCAGGCGAGGACCATCATCGGGAAGAGCCCCACGTCGATCTCCGGCGTCCCGAGCTCGGCCGAGTCGACCGCGACGGCCAGGTCGCAGGCGAGCACCAACCCCAGGCCGCCGCCGAGCGCGTGGCCGTTCACCCGGGCCACGGTGGGGAGCGGCGAGGCGGCGAGCGCCTCGAGCAGCGCTCCGTAGTTGCGGCGGAGGACGTGGCCGGCGAGAGCCCCTTCCACTGGCGCGGCCCCCAGGTCGCCGCCGGCCGAGAACACGCGGTCCCCGGCGCCGGTGAGGACCACGACCCGCACCGCCGGGTCGGCCTCGGCGCGAGCCAGCGCGGCGCGGAGCGCCTGCACCACCTCGGGCGAGAGCGCGTTGCGCGCCGCCGGGCGGTCGATGGTCAGGAGCGCTTGACCGTCTTCAACCTGGGACCGGACCGGTCCTTCTTCCATCGCGGGTCCTCCGGGACGGCGCGGGCGCCGTCCAGGAACAGGGAGGTGAGCTGCTCCTGGGCGTGCGCCAGCAGCCCCGCCTCGCGAGGGTCGAGCAGCCCCATCACGAAGCCGGTGAGGCTCATCTCCACCGAGCCGAAGAGCATCGCCGCGCAGAGCGCCGGCTCGAGCCCGGGCCGGAGCTCGCCGCGGGCGCGGGCCCGCTCGAACATGCGGGTGATCATCCCCAGCACCTCGGCGAACGCGGTGCGCCGGTTGGCCTCGCCGGCGCTGGGGCTGCGGGCGAACTCCAGCACCAGCACCCGCACGCCGCGCGGGTCGATGCGGTACGCCTCGAACGCCACCTGGGCGATGCGGCGGATCTTCTGCTCCAGCGGCGCGGAGGCCTCGGCGGCATCGCGGATGCGGGAGATGAAGCCGCCCCACCCGGTCTCGAAGACCAGCTGGAGCAGCTCCTCCTTGTTCCGGAAGTAGTGGTACACGAGGCCGTAGGCGACGCCGGCCTCCCGCGCCACGTCCGCGATGCGGCAGCCGTGGTAGCCCTTGCGGGCGAACACCTCGACCGCGGCCCGCAGGATGGTCTTCCGGCGGTCCTGGTCGCGCGCCTCCGCTGCAGTGCTGGCCTTGGTTCCCGCCACGCGTCTCGCCCCTCGTTGACTCGAAAGTCAGCGCCGGACCCTAGGGGGCCACCGTCCGGGCGGTCAAGCGCGCGTCGAGCCCCGCGACCCGCTCAGACCGTGGCGGCCTGGGTGGCGAACATCGCCCGGGCGACGCCGAGCAGCTTCTCCACGTCCCGGCTGTCCAGGTGACGGGAGCGGACGAACTCGGAGATGGGGCGGAGGAGCTCCTCGCCGTTGGTTCCCAGGGGGGCCGGCTCGACGAACAGCTCGGCCAGGCTCACTCCCAGTGCCTCCGCGAGAGAGGCCAGCGTCTCGACGTGCGCCACGCGTTCACCGCGCTCGATCATCGAGAGGAACGACACGCTGATCTTCGCTCGCTCGGCGAGATCCTCCTGCGTCCAGCGGTCTTGCCGCTGGGTGCGGAGGTCGCGAATTCTTCGACCGATGCGTTTGCCGATGTCAGACACGGTGTCCCTCGAAGTCTGAGGACTATGACTCCGAGCAAACCTCCTGCAAAGCCCACCCGTTGTCCAGGGTCACACTCCCAGGGCTAGCTGGCGCCGAACGTCCCGAAGTTCTGGATGGTCAGGAGGAAGATCAGGTCCGGGAATCGCCAGTTGAAGGTGCTCCGGACGTTGGAGGCGGGGTTCTGCGGGTCGGTGACGTACTGGCCGAACGGGGGCGGCAGCCGGCCGATGACGTCCAGGCGCCAGCAGTTGCAGGCCGGGGCGAAGGAGATACCGAAGTTCTGCTGGCCGAGCAGGCTGTAGCGGCCGGTCACCGGCGCGGGCTCGACGGTCTGCGCGACCCCCACGCTGCGCGCGACCACCGGCACCGCGATGGGGGGGCTGGGGACCAGGGCGCCGTCCGGGTTGCGGAGCGTCCAGGTGGCGCCCGGGTACAGCGTTCCGGAGTAGGTGAGGCCGAGTCCCCAGACGAGGTTCACCCGCGCGTCGAGGGTGATCGCGCTCTGCCTCTGACCGTCGCGGAAGCCGACCGGCACCGGGGAGCCGACCAGCGCGTCGAGGCCCTGGCGCAGGTTCCCTGCCCCGCCATAGCGCGCCAGGTCCTCGGCGGTGATGGCCGCGGCGGGGAGGTTGCGGGCGAAGGCCCCGTACACGTCGCGGTCGAAGGCCTGCGCCGGCACGAAGAGCTGGTCGAAGCGCACCGTGGCGCCGAACCGCGGCGTCTGCACCGAGGCGAAGGCGGCCCAGAGCGCAGGGGCGCTGCGTTGGTTGTCGTACCGGAAGGTGAGCCCGGTGCTGAACGGGGCGTAGGCCGCCCGGACGCTGACCACCGTGTCCCCGAGGCCGTTGTCCTGGTGGAAGTCGAACTCCTGGGCGAGCTCGAGCCGGAGCAGCTCCTGCATCACCGCGCCCGTGCGGCGGCTCAGCGTCTGGGTGAGGCGCGCCAGGCCCTGCCGGAGCGGCGCCTGGAAGAGCGCCCCGTCGATCTCGTCGTAGAAGCGGTTCTCCACCGGCTGGTTCGGTCCGGTGGGGCGATTGCCGGGGACCGCGCCCCACTGGCCGGGGATCTCCCGGTACTCGAGGCTGGGCTGGATGGCGTGCCGCAGCCCGTTGCCAAACGTCCGTGAGACCTCGCTCGAGACCAGGATGTCGCCGACGGCGTAGCCGCGCTGGTCCGTGTCCCGGGTGACCTCGCCGAGGTAGAGGTCCTGGCGGATCCAGACGCTGGGCCGGATGTGGAGCCAGTCCCCGAGGGCGAAGCTCCCCGAGAGGCGGGGGACGAGGTCGAGCCGGAGTCGCGCCTCGCGCTCGCCCTGCTGCCAGACGCGGTCACCCTGCGTGAGGTCGTCCTGGTAGGGGCACCATCCGCCCGCGACGCACCCCGGGACCTGCGTGGACACGAGCGGCGGCGAGGCCGGGCCGCCGTTGATCTTGTAGAGGCCGTCGATCCCCTCGTCCCCGGTGTGCCCGTTGAAGGGGGCCAGACGGGTGAAGTCGGCGGCGAGGCTCCAGCTGAGGTGCTCCCCGAGCGGACGCGACGGCAGGTCCAGGTGGACCGTCGGCAGCTGCTGCAGGGTGGCCGGCCCGCGGAGCCACTGCCCGCGCGTGGCCAGGTTGCCTGACTGATCCTGGTGCGGATCGAGCGCCGCGACCCCCGGGGGCGCCTGGACCGCGGTGGAGAGCGCGGTCGGCCAGCGGTCCCCGTCGAAGGCCGAGAAGCCACCCCAGGCGATGTCCTGGCGCGCGGTGGCGACGAACGAGAGGATGCTGTCCGGGGTGCGGCGGCTCAGCACCGCGGAGGTGCGCAGGTACTGGTTGGCCTGCTGGGCGACGTCGGTGGTGGTGTCCTTCACCAGCGCGGCGTCCGAGACCAGGTTGAGGTCGAGCCGCGCCGACCAGCCCGCGCCGAAGCTCTGCAGCACCCCTCCGTTGACGCTTCCCCGGAACCCGCGGGCCTCGTCGGTCACCCTGGACGCGCCCGCCCCGTCGAGCGACTGGGGGAAGTAGGCCAGCGACCTCGGGTCGCGCAGGGCCAGGCGGTCGTCGAGGAGGAAGAGCTCGAGGTCGCCCTTGGTGTCGCGGGAGTGCGCCCAGCGAACCTCGGTGTCGAGGCTCGGCCCCTTCACCCCGAGCGTGCCGACGTTCGGCGCCGGCTGCGTCGACGCGCCCCAGGTGTACCCGGGGGTCACCGTCAGGTCCCAGTTCGGTGCGAGCGCGAAGTACACCGGCTGGGTCACCTGCCAGCCGTTCTGGGCGCTGTGCGCCGGCGTGGTCACCAGGAGCCCCGTCTTCTGCGGCTTGAGCGGCACGTCCAGGACCGGGAGGGGGAGGATGGGCACGCCGTACACGTAGACGACCGGGAAGAAGAGCCAGGCCCGCTCGCCCGGGTACACGTCCGCCGCGGTGGCCTTGATGCTCCAGTGCGCGTCGAGCGGGTTGCAGTCGCAGGGGGTGAAGTCGAGCCCGTTGACCTTGAGGTGCCCGCGGTCCACCCGCTCCACCCGCTCGGCCCGGGCGGCGAGCGTGGTGCGGCCGGTGGCGATCAGCTGCTCGGGCGTGGAGGTCGAGAGCAGCGCCTCGGGCGTGACGTCCGCCTTCTCGAAGAAGCGTCCGTTCTCCAGCTTCAGCCAGTTGGCGTCGAGGTCGAGCGTGAGGCCGTCCGCCACTGCGCCCGAGAGCCCGTTGACGGAGTAGCAATGCCCGGTGGCGGTGACCACCCGCGTCCGCTGGTCGTAGTCGATGCGGTCGGCCTGGATGCGCGCGGTGTCGGTGCGCAGCTCGGCCTTGCCCTTCAGGTGCAGGACCTCGCCGTGGCCGTCCGAGGTGCCCTCCTCCGCCTGGTAGCGCACCGGCTCGCCCTCCGCCGGGAGCGGCGTGGTCGAAGCCTGGGCCAGCAGGACGAGAACGAGGCCGAGCGGAGTCATCGCGGGGCTGGAGCCGCCCCGACCGGCTCAGGGCGCGAACTGCAACGAGACCTCGTTGCCGTCCTGCCGGGCTTGATACTCCACTTTGTCCCGCAAGGTGACCGCCACCCGCACGCTCTTGCCACCGGCTGGCCGGGGGGCGATCTGCACCACCGGGCCCCCGAAGAACCGCGTGTCGAGCGGCCGGCGGTCGTTGCTCCGCTGGAGGGTGGTGTTCTCCAGCTCCAGCACCACCGTGCGGTCGTCGGCCTGCGAGACGGTGTAGCGCACCGGCTCGTTGGTCCGGACGAAGACCCGCGACTTGTCCGGGGAGAAGCCCACCAAGGTCACCGTCTTCCGGCGGCCGCTGACCTCGACGCCGCCACCGGAGGGCGGCGCCGCGGGCTCCGGAGCACGCGCCTCGGTGACCTGCCGCGCCGCGGGAGGCGAAGGCTCGGCCGCCGCCACCACCTGCGCACGGCTGGCCTCCGCCTGCGCCCGGCGCTGCGCCTCGGCCCGCGCCGTCTCCTCCTGCGCCTTCCGCTGCGCCTCGGCCCGCGCCGTCTCCTCCTGCGCCTTCCGCTGCGCCTCCGCCCGCGCCGTCTCCTCCTGCGCCTTCCGCTGCGCCTCCGCCCGCGCCGCGTCCTCCTGCGCCCGGCGCTGCGCCTCGGCCCGCGCCGCGTCCTCCTGCGCCCGGCGCTGCGCCTCGGCCCGCGCGGCGTCCTCCTGCGCCTTCTTCCTCTCGGCGGCCGTGCTCGCCGCGGCGACCCGGGCGGCGTCCTCCTGTGCCTGCCGCTGCGCCTCCGCACGCGCCGCCGCCGCACGGGCGGCCTCCTCCTGCGCCTTTCGTTCAGCCTCGGCCCGGGCCGCGGCGGCCCGGGCCGCGTCCTCCTGGGCCTTTCGCTGCGTCGCCGCCGCCAGCGCCGCTGCCTCCTGCGCCTTCCGGTCCGCCGCGGCGCGCGCCTCGACCTCCGCCCGGGCCTTGTCCTGGGCGATGCGCTCCTGCTCGGCGCGGGCCCGCGCCTGCTGCTCCGCCTCTTCCTTCGCCTTCCGCTGGGCCTCGGCCTCGGCGATGGCCTGGCGCTGGCGGGCCAGCTCGGCCTGACGCTGCTGCTCGGCCAGCGCCGTCGCCTTGGCCTCGTCCTGTGCCTTCCGGTCCGCCTCCGCCTTGGCCGCGTTGGCCCTGGCCAGCGCGTCGCGCGCGGCCTGTTGGTCGGGCTTGGCCTGGGATGCGGTGGCCGCCGCCGCCAGCGAGCGCCCCTGCTCCATCGCGCTCCGGTCCGCGGCGCTGGCGCTCGGCGTCGCTGCGGGCGCTGCGGGCGCGGCCCGCGAGGCCACGGCTGGCGCCGATCCCGCGCCCACCTTCACCACCAGGGTGTTGCCGCTGGCCTGCACGTCCGGCTCGACGTCGCGGTCGAAGCCGATGACCACGCGGGCGATGGCGCTCGCGTCGTCGCCGTAGCTCGCGGTCTTGATCGCAGTGATGCGGCCGCTGCCGGAGACCGGGATGTCCTCCGGGACGCCGGAGAAGACCGCCTCGCTGATGTCGATGACGAACCGGGGCGGGTCGCTCATCGGAAAGGTGGTGAAGCTCGGCTTCTGCGTGCCGACGATCTCCACCGTGCCGGCCTTCACCGAGACCTTCTTGATGGTGTTGAGGCGGGCCTTGTCGTCGGCCGCGCCCGCCGTGGCCGCGACGAGGACGACCAGGGCCAGCACTCGCAGCGCGCGGTTCCTCACAGGGGGTCGATGCTACAAGGGGCCATTGGCCTGGTCCAAGAAACCCCAGGGAGAACGCACACCTGCGCCTACTACTGGAGCCGGGGCAGCGAGGGCCCGCGCGTCCGATGCGTCCGCGCGTACTCCACGAGGTTCTTGATGTCGTAGCAGATCTGCCGGATGTCGTGCCCCATCGTCAGCTCGATGTGGCTGTTGCCCTTCACCGGCCGCCACAGGAGGTACTCGCTCCGCGCGGCGCGGTACACGCTCCTCGTGGACTCGACCGAGGCGAGCGGATCGAGGTCCCCGAAGATGATGGCCATCGGGACCGAGATGTTGGTGAACCCCTGTCTGTAATCGTACCCGGTCCGATAACAGACGAGCTCGCCCCGGCGGATCCACCGCGCGAACTGCTCCAGCACCTTGCGCGGCTCGCGCTCGCCACCTTCCCGGAGCAGCCAGCGGATGTCCGCCCCGCTCACCCGGCTGGGGTTGGAGAGCCAGTTCACCCGCCGCGCCAGCGCGTCGTAGAGCGGATGCACCTCGGCCCGGGCGATGAGCTTCTCCAGCGCCTTGAGCCACCGGTCCACCGGGACGTAGTTGAAGGTCAGCGGAGCGTCGGGCCAGGCGTGCTCGGTTTCGTCGCCCGCCGGGAGCCGCGCGAGCTCGGCCGCCCGCATGGCGAAGAGCCGGCTCAGCGCGGCGAGGCGGCGCTGGACGTTGAACGCGGCCACCCCCGCGTCGATGAGCGCGCCGGCGAGGGGGCTGGTGAGCGCGAAGAGCCGGAGCAGAAGGAACCCCCGCCCGAGGTCAGCCGGAGCCCCGATGGTGACCAGCCCCTCCAGGTCGTCGTGCAGCCCGGCGTACCCGTAGCCGAGCATCCCGCCCATGGAGTGTCCGCAGTAGAAGAGTCGCTGCCGCCCCGTCCTCTCCTTCACCGCCGCCACCGCCGCCGGCAGGTCGTGGAGGAGGTAGCTGTCCAGGTCCCAGCCGAAGTCGACGTCCGCCGGGACAGGACATCCGGTCCGCTCGGAGCGCTCGTGCTGCAGCCGCTGGCTGCTCTTGCCGTGACCGCGCAGCTCGACGATGTGGATGTCGAGCCCGAAGTAGAGGAGGTTCTTGACGAACTCGCCGCTGGTCCAGGTGTGGCGGTTCTGCGCGAAGCCGTGCACCAGGAGGAGCGGCTCCCCCAGGAGCGGCTGCGGGAAGGGCTGTGGCGCCGGCTCGTAGCGGGTGACCACCAGCGTCCACCCGTCGGACGTCTCCACCTCGTAGTCGGATTTCCGGTACAGGTCCCGGAAGGCGACCTCGTCGACCGTGGGCGGCACGACGGGCACGTGCGTTCGGGGGAGACGCATCCTCCGTTGACTTTAGAGTCGGTGCCGCGCCGCGCCAAGCACGATGCGTGGCCCCTCCTGGCCTCACCGGGCGGCGGGGTGCTCCAGATGCGCCTTCACCGCCCCCACGAGATACAGCGAGCCTGCAACCAGCACCCACCCGTCCGGCCCGGCCCGCCTCCGGGCCGTCGCCAGGCCCTCCTCGGGCGAGGGGGCGACGTCCACCGCCAGGCAGAGGGTCCGGGCCAGCGCGAGGTAGCTCGACGGGTCCAGGCTGCGCGGCGTCGGCACCCAGGTGAGGACGGCCGAGGCGCACCGGGGGAGCAACGTCCGCAGCATCGGCTCCACCCGCTTGTCCGACACCACGCCGAAGACCAGGTGGACCGGCCGGCCGGCGTACGGCGGCGTGTCGAGCGCGGCCCGGAGCGCCGCCGCACCGTCCTCGTTGTGCGCGCCGTCGAGCAGGATGGGCGGGGCCCCGGCAACCTGCTCGAGCCGCCCTGGCCAGCGCGTCCGCTGCAGGCCGGTCCGGATCGCCTCCGGGCTCAGGGGGAGGCCCTGTCCCTCGAGCAGATGCGCGCAGCGGATCGCCACCGCGGCGTTGTGGTGCTGGTGCTCGCCGTGCAACCCGAGCGCCAGCCCGTCGAGCACCAGCCCGGGCCCGCGGTACCGCCCGAGGCCGTCGAGCGAGAAGTCCCGGCCCTCGACCCACAGGGGCGCGCCCACCGCCGCCGCGGCGGCCTCCACCACGGCCAGCACCTCGGGCCGCTGCTCCCCGACGACCGCCGGCACGCCGCGGCGGAAGATGGCGGCCTTCTCCCGGGCGATGGCCTCCACCGTCTCGCCCAGGAGCTCCAGGTGGTCCAGCCCCACCCGGGTGAGCGCGGTGAGCCGCGGGCGCGAGGCGGTGGTCGCGTCGAGCCGGCCTCCGAGCCCCACCTCGAGCACCGCGACGTCCACCTCCTCCCGGGCGAAGTGCTCCAGCGCCGCCAGGGTCCCGAGCTCGAAGTACGTCGCGCCGGCCGCGGCGGGCGAGCGACGGAGCACCTCGACGATGCGCGCGCCCAGCGTGGCGTCGTCGACGGGCACGCCCCCCACCTGGATGCGCTCGTTCACCCGGACCAGGTGCGGCGAGGTGTAGAGCCCCACCCGGTGGCCGCCGGCCCGGAGGATGGAGTCCAGGAAGGCGCAGGTGCTGCCCTTCCCGTTGGTCCCCCCCACCTGCACCGTGCGCAGCCGCAGCTCCGGGTGGCCCAGCTCCTCCAGCGCCTCGTGCATCCGCTCGAGGCCCAGCACCACCGTCGACGGGGAGCGCGAGGCGAGGAAGGCGAGCCCCTCGTCGGGCGTCCGGGGGAGGTCCATCAGCCCATCAGGCCCAGGAGCGCTCCCAGCCGCGCGCGCAGGTCCTTGCGGTGGACGATGGCGTCCACCATCCCGTGCTCGAGCAGGAACTCCGAGCGCTGGAACCCCTCGGGGAGCTTCTGGCGGATGGTCTGCTCGATGACCCGCGGGCCGGCGAAGCCGATCAGCGCCTTGGGCTCGGCGAGGATGACGTCCCCCAGCCAGGCGAAGCTCGCCGCCACGCCGCCGGTGGTCGGGTGCAGCATCACCGAGATGTACGGCTTCCTGACCTCGCGGAACCGGGCGATGGCCGCGGAGGTCTTCGCCATCTGCATCAGGGAGAAGATGCCCTCCTGCATCCGGGCGCCGCCGGAGGCGCTGAACACCACCGCGGCGCAGCGGCGCTCGGTGGCGCGCTCGAAGAGCCGGGTCACCTTCTCGCCCACCACCGAGCCCATGGAGCCGCCCATGAACTCGAAGACGAACGCGCCCACCGACACCGGGTGGCCCTCGAGGCGGCCCATCCCCCCCACGAAGGCGTCGTTCTCGTCCAGCGCCCGCCGGGTGGCCCGCAACCGGTCGCGGTACCTCTTCGAGTCGGTGAAGCCCAGCGGGTCGGTGGGCTCGAGCGCGCGGTCGGTCTCCTCGAACGTGCCCTCGTCGAGCAGCGCAGCGAGCCGGGCCCGGGCCGGCCAGGGCAGATGGTGGCCGCACAGCGGGCAGACGTTGAGGTTCTTCTCGATCTCCGCCCGGTAGATGATCTCGGCGCACTGCTCGCACTTGGCCCACAGCCCCTGCATGCGCGAGGGCTGCTGCCGGAGGCTGTCCACGTCCTCGGGCTTGACCGGGGCGATCCGCGGCTTCTTGCTGAACCAGGCGGCCATCGGAAGGGGCAGGGCGTAACGGACGGCCCGGCCCGGCGTCAACCAGAGCACGCCGCCGCGGGCGCCGGGGCTAGAATTCGAAGCGCTGGCCGAGCTCCAGGACCTTCACCGGGAACCCCGCCAGCTGCCGCTTCAGCTCGGCCAGGAACGCCGGCTTGAGGTGGTACAGCAGCACGTCGGCGCCGTTCCGCTGGAACTTCCCCAGCTCGCCCCGGAGCGTCCGCGGGGTGAGGTGCCCGGAGAGGTCGGCCAGATCCTGGAGCTCGTCGGGGAAGCTGGTCTCGAGCAAGAGCGCCTTGAGATTGGGCGTCCCGTTCAGCACCTCCCAGAGTTCCCGGGTGGGCCCGGTGTCGCCGCTGATGGCCAGGGCGGTGCCGTCGCGCTCCACCACGAAGCCGCACGACTCGACGGGGTGGCTCACCAGGACCGAGCGCACGGTGTGCGGGCCGGCCTGGAACGTCTCGCCCGGGGTGAAGCTCCGCAGCCGGAACACCGGCTCCTCGGCCGAGGGAATTCGGGTGAAGTCCGGCCACAGCGAGCCGTTGAACATGTTCTCCTGGAGCGTCCGGATGCAGGTGTGGCTCGCCCAGATGGTCACCGGGCTCTTCCGCCAGCCGACCACCAGGTCGGAGAGGAGCGGGAGGTCCTTCACGTGGTCGAAGTGGCTGTGGGTGAGGACGATGTGGTCCACGCTGGCCAGTGCCGGCAGCTCGAGCGTGGCGGTCAGCGCCCCGGCGTCCAGGGCCAGGGATCCGTCCACGAGGAAGCAGGTGCTCCGGCAGCCGGGGAGCTCGCCTCCATGGCAGCCGAGGACCTCGAGCCTCATGACTCTCCGAACTTCCAGCGGAGCGCGAGGAGCTGGAGGTAGTCCTGGAGCCGGGCGGGGTCGCGGACCAGGAGCCGGTCGCCGGTGCGCTCCACCAGCCCGCTCCGCTCCATGCGCGCCACCACGGCCCGGATGCCCGACTCGCCCACCCCGGTGAGCCGCGGCAGCTCGCGGAGGTTGAAGTCGATCTCCACCCCCTCCTCCATGGGCCGGCCGTGGCTCTGGCAGGTGTGGAGGATCTGCTGCACGACGCGGCTTGCCGGGTCGGCGAGGAGGAGGTTCTCGATCTGGGCGTCGGCCTCGTCGAGCCGCTCGGCGAGCTTCTTGATCATCCGCACCGCGATCTCGGAGTTGCCGCGGACCATCCCCTCGAAGGTCTTGGGGTCGATGACCAGCAGGCGCGCCGGCTCGTCCACCACCGCGGTGGCGTTGCGCGGCTTGTTGGAGATCAGCGCCATCTCGCCGAAGAACTCGCCGGCCCCCAGCGTGGCCAGGGTCTTCACCGTGTCACGGACGGTCTTGGTGATGACCACCCGGCCCGACTGGAGGACGAACATCTCCTTGCCGGTCTCGCCCTCGCGGAAGAGCACGGTTCCCTTGGGAAACTCCTTCCCGAACCGCTGGAAGAGCGTGTCCTCGGCAGTGGGCATGTCGGCGAGATGCGTCGAGGGCGAAGTCAATCAACTGCCATCGGGAGGCGCAACTTCCTGGGGGGTGCACCTGGTCTGGATGAGGCCGCCCTACACCGCCGAGCTCCGGGCCTCGGACAGGTACCTCCGGGCGACGCGGTCGTCCGGACGGGCACCGAGCACCGCCTGGAACCCGGCCTCGGCCTCCGACACCCGCCGGGCGGCGAGGGCGTCCACCGCCGCCTCGAACTGCGCGATCATCGCCTGCTCCTCGGCCGTGGGGAGCCGGAGCGCCATCAGCTCCCACACCCGCACCGGCTCCGACCGTCCGCGCAGGCGGAGCGACCCCAGCCGGCGGCCAGTGGCCTGGGAGGCGATGCGCTTCCAGGTGTCTTCCGACACCATGACGTTGGTGTGGAAGAGCTTGTTCGCCCCCTCGAGCCGCGAGGCCATGTTCACCGCGTCGCCCATCACCGTGTAGTCGAAGCGCACGTCCGACCCCATGTTCCCGACCACCATCGGACCGGAGTTGATGCCCACGCCGATGTCGATGTCCGGCAGGCCCTCGGCGCGCCAGCGGGGGCGCAGCTGCTCCAGCTCCTCGAGGAAGCGCAGCGCGGTACGGCAGGCCCGGAGGGCGTGGTCCTCCTGGGGCACCGGCGCGCCCCAGAAGGCCATCAGCGCGTCGCCGATGTACTTGTCCAGGGTGCCGCCCTCGTCGAAGACGATGCGGCTCATCGGCGAGAGGTAGCCGTTGATGAACTTCACCAGCGCCTCGGGGGCCATGGCCTCCGACATGGCGGTGAAGCCGCGGATGTCGCTGAAGAGCACCGTGCAGTCGCGCTTCTCGCCGCCCAGCCGGAGCAGCTCGGGGTGCTCGAGCATCTCGGTCATCACGCTCTCCGCCACGTAGTAGCGGAAGGTGCGCCGGAGCCGGGCCTTCTCCCGGTCGGTGGACAGGTAGCCGACGAACACCACCGCGAAGGCCACCAGGAAGACGTTGGCCAGCGGCAGCGCCGAGGCCAGCACCACGCCGCGGCGAAGCGCGAGCTGCACCAGGAGCAGCCACCCCACGGCCAGGGCGAGCGGCACCGCCACCTTGAGCCACGGCGAGGCGCGCGGGAGCACCAGGCCGAGCAGCAGGCCCACTCCGAGGAGGAAGACCAGCTCGGCCAGCACCGCGCCCGTCCCGCGCTGGAGGAAACGGCCGGAGAGGATGCTGGAGAGCATCGCCGCGTGGGCGTAGATGCCGGCCTCGAGGTTGCGGAACGGGGTCACCACCTGGTCGTACTGGCCGACCAGCGTCACCCCGACCAGCACCACCTTCCCCCGCAGCGCGTCCTCCGGGAGCTTCCGGTCCACGACGTCGGCGAGCGAGACGGTGTGGAACACCTCCGCCGGCCCCGGGTAGTCGATGCGGGTCCTGGGGCGCTTGAGCGACAGCGGCACCGTGCGGATCGCCTGGCCGTCACGCCGGAGCCGCGCCGCCACCAGCTGGCCGAGCTCGGGGTCCCAGACCGGCTCGACCGCCGCGCCGAGCGCGATGGCCGCGGTCTGCAGCTCGAGCGAGGGGAGCAGCCCCGGCGGGTGCTCGAGCTGCACGAACGGCGGGGTGAGCCGCACCACCCCGTCGTCGTCCCGCAGCACGTTGAAGTGGCCCAGCGCCTGGCCGGGCGGGAGGAGGCGGGGGAGCGGCACCTGCGCCGAGACGAAGCGCTCGGCGATGCTCCGGTCGAGCGGGACCTCGAAGAAGGACTTCCCGGACGGGCCCGGGAAACGGGTCAGCATCCGGGTGCCGAGCAGCGACTCGGCGACCTCGCGCTGCGCGAGGTAGTCCTGCGCCTCGCCGCTCCCGTACGCCGACACGCCCTGCACCAGCTCCGGGGCGTCGGCCAGCGCCCGGGCCAGCGCCGCGTCACCGCTGCCGGCCGCCCGGGCCTGGAGCGTGGCGAGCACGGGGGTGAAGGGCAGCCGGGACGACTCGGGCAGCCCGGCGAGGGCGCGGCCGAGCGCCTCGGCGGCCTCGCTCATGACCGCGGCATCCGAGCCCCGGTCCTCGTCGGTGAAGGTGATGTCGAGCCCGATGGCCGCCGGTCCGGCCTCGTGGAGCCGGCTCACCGCCCGGCCCAGCAGCTCCCGGCTCCAGGGCCAGCGGCCGTAGCGCTGCACCGAGCGCTCGTCGATGGCCGCCACCACCACGTCCGGGTGCGGACGGCGAACGCCGCGGGCCCACATCTGGAGGTCGGAGGCGCGGCCCTCCAGCGCCGAGACGACGCGCAGCATGGCGGCCACCGGGCCGGCGCGGGCGCCCGCCTGCCGGCCATCGGTGGCCCAGTGGAGCAGGGCCAGGGCCGTGGCGACGGCGAGCCCCACCAGCTCGTAACGGCGACGGCTCAGCACGAGCCGCCAAGCCTACGACCGGGCGGGGGGCGAGGGGCAAGTGCAGGGCGCTCGTCGGCGTGGTTCAGATCGCGTAGAAGAGCCGCCGGCCCATGGGACTCACCTACAAGGACGCGGGCGTCGACATCGAGGCGGGTGACGCACTGGTGGAGCGGATCAAGCCGCTCGCCGCCCGCACCCTCCGTCCGGAGGTCGTCTCGGGAGTCGGCGGCTTCGGCGGCCTCTTCGCCATTCCCCCGGGGAGGTACCGGGAGCCGGTGCTGGTCTCGGGCACCGACGGGGTGGGCACCAAGCTGAACATCGCCCTCGCCGCGGGGAAGCACGACACGGTGGGCATCGACCTGGTGGCGATGAGCGTCAACGACGTGCTGACCTCCGGCGCCGAGCCGCTCTTCTTCCTCGACTACCTCGCCACCGGCCGGCTCGACGTGGCGCAGGCCGCCGAGGTGGTGAAGGGCATCGCCGAGGGGTGCGCCCGGGCCGGCTGCACCCTGCTCGGGGGCGAGACCGCCGAGCACCCCGGCGCGCACGGCGACGGCTACGACCTCGCCGGCTTCTGCGTGGGCATCGTGGAGCGCTCCCGCATCCTCACCGGAGCGTCGATTCGCCCGGGCGATGCGCTGGTGGGGCTCGCGAGCAGCGGCGTCCACTCCAACGGGTTCAGCCTGGTGCGCCGCATCCTCTCCGACGCGCGGGTGGCGCTCGACAGCCGGCCGCCCGAGCTCGGCGGGAAGGCCGTCTCGGAGGTGCTGCTCGAGCCGACCCGCATCTACGTGAAGGACGTGCTCGCGCTGCTCGAGGCGGTGGAGGTCCGGGGGCTGAGCCACATCACGGGGAGCGGGCTCCCGGGCAACGTGCCCCGCTGCCTCCCGAACGGGACGCGGGCGGTGCTGGAGGCGCGGCGCTGGCCCCGGCCGGCGGTGTTCGACTGGCTGCAGCGGCTCGGCGGCGTCTCGGACGCGGAGATGGACTCCACCTTCAACATCGGGCTGGGGATGGTGGCGGTGGTGCCCCCGGCCGCGGTCGAGAAGGCGCTCTCGTTCCTCGCCGGGCGTGGGGTGCCGGCCTGGGAGGTGGGCAAGGTGGAGGCGTCCTCGGGCGAGCCGACGGCGGTCGTCGTCCGGTGAGCGGCGCGCGGGTGGCGGTGCTGGTCTCGGGCTCGGGCACCAACCTCCAGTCCCTGCTCGACGCGGCGGCGGCACCGGGCTACCCGGCCCGCATCGCAGTGGTGGTCTCCAACGTCCCGGGCGTCCGCGCGCTCGAGCGGGCCGAGGCGGCGGGCGTCCCCACCCGGGTGCTGCCCCACCAGGGGTACCCGGACCGGGCGGCGTACGACCGGGCGCTGGTCGAGGTCATCGCGCCGTTCTCCTGCACCATCGCCTGCCTCGCCGGCTTCATGCGGCTGGTCGGCCCGACCTTCCTCCGCGGCTTCCCCGGCGGGGTGCTCAACGTGCACCCTGCCCTGCTCCCGAGCTTCCCCGGCCTGCACGCCCATCGGCAGGCGCTGGAGCACGGGGTGAAGGTGACCGGCTGCACCGTGCACCTGGTCGACGAGGGCACCGACACCGGCCCCATCGTGGCGCAGGCCGCGGTGCCGGTGCTGGACGGCGACACCGAGGAGTCGCTGCAGCGACGGATCCAGGAGCAGGAGCACCGGCTCTTCCCGCTCGCGCTCGGGCTGCTCGCCGCGGGACGCCTGCGGATCGAGGGCCGGCGGGTGCACGTGGCCGGGGGCGCGCCCGAGGCGCTGGGGCTGGCGCTGGTCAACCCGGGGCACTAGTGCCGACGCTGCCCCCACGTCCGCGGATCGCGCCGGGGCCCTCGCGCCACGTCTATGACGTGCTGGTGCTCGGGGCCGAGCTCGGGGGCGCGCTGGCCGCGGCGCTGCTCGCCAAGCGGGGGCTCCGTGTCCTCTGGGCGGAGCACGCCCAGCTCGCGCCGGGGTACGAGCACGACGGCTTCCTCTTCTCCTCGCCGCCCCACCTCGTCCCGCCGTTCCGGATGTGGCCGATGGTGGAGAGCGGCTTCACCGAGCTCGGGCTGACCACCGTGTTCCAGCGGGCGCTGAAGCCCATCGGCCCCTGGCAGATCGTCCTGCCGCGGCACCGCCTCGACCTCCCGGTCGATGCGACGCGGCGCCTCGCCGAGGTGCAGCGCGAGTTCGGCACCGGAGGGAGCCGGGTCGCCGAGACGCTCACCGCGCTCACGGCGATGCCCGAGGCGTCGGACCCCTTCTTCCGCTTCCTCGACGACTTCTCGCCGGGCGGCTGGCTCGAACGCTTCCGGCTCCGGCGGAGGGCGGCGAAGGTGGAGGGGCTCACCCGGCCCTCGCCGCTGTCCCCGGACGAGCCGCTCGAGGCGCTGCTGACCGGCGCGGTGCCCTTCCTGGTGCAGCAGGAGCCGCCCGGGCCGCTGGCGACGACGCGGGTCCTCGCCCAGCTGCTCAAGGCGCCGCTGCGCCTCCCCGGTGGACGCGAGGGGCTGCGGGAGACGCTGGGGCGCCGCTTCGCCGAGCTGGGCGGGACGATGCTTCCTCAAGAAGGCCTCGTCGGCCGGGCGGTGGACGGCATCGACTTCGAGGGGCCGCAGGTCACGCTGCGCGTGCGCGGCGCCGAGGCGGTGTACCGGGCGCAGTGGCTGGTGGCGGCGATGAACCCGGGGCTCCTGGCCGGGCTGCTCCCGGA
This sequence comes from uncultured delta proteobacterium, assembly GCA_963776345.1. GTDB lineage: Bacteria > Myxococcota > Myxococcia > Myxococcales > Myxococcaceae > RPRB01. Next base: position 860,120 of record CAVZMH010000016.1, read on the forward strand.
GGAGGGCCCGGGGAAGAAGCTGGCCGAGCACCTCGGGGGGCTCGTGCCGAGACGGCTGGTGCTCACCGTGCACTGGGTGCTCCCGGAGAAGGTGCTGCCGCGCGGGATGGGAGACCTGGTCCTGATGGACGGGGGTCAGAGCGGGCCGGTGTGGATCCAGGTGCAGGCCACGAGGCGGCCGGGGGCGCGGGGCGAGGAGGAGTCGCTCCGGACGGTGAGCGCGTCGGCGTTGGTGGGCTCGGGGGTGCGGGACGCGGGCGAGTCGGGCCTGCGGCTCCCCGCGGCGGGGGTGGAGCGGGCGCTGGAGTCGCTGATGCCCTTCTCGGTGGCGCAGCGGGTGGCGCGCTCCGTTCCGCTGGTGGATGGGCCGGGGGCGCTGGCCGGCGCCGGGCCGCAGCTCATCTACGGGGCGGTGGAGGGGTCGCCGACCGGGCTCGAGGGCCTGGGCGTCCGGACACCGGCCAAGCACGTGCTCTTCGCCGGGCGGGAGGCGGTGCTCGGGGTGGGGCTCGAGGGGGAGCTCCTCGCCGGGGCCCGGGCGGCGGCCGTGGTGCACGAGGCGGTACGGAAGCGGGATCCCCTGAAAAGGTAGGACCGGGCGGTCCGAGTGGCGCTCGGCCCCGGTTTCGGCTACACAGCCCCGCTTCGTCCGTCGAGGAGTGCCTGGCAATGGCCTGGAAGTGCGACATCTGTGGCAAGCGCCCGCTGGTCGGGAACAAGGTGAGCCACGCCAACAACAAGTCCAAGACGCGGTCCCTGCCCAATCTGCAGAAGCTCCGGGCGACCGTGGATGGGCGGACCCAGCGCGTCCTGGCCTGCACCCGCTGCATCAAGGCGGGCAAGGTCACCAAGGCGGCCTGAGGGCGGAAACCGAGCGGGGCACTCGGCCCTTGCTTGCCCTCGCGGCGCGCACCGCTGGTAACTCCGATGCGCGTCGCTCTGCTCTTCATCGACGGCGTCGGGGTCGGGGTCCCGGATCCCGACTTCAATCCGCTCGCGCGCGGCGAGTGGCTCCTCTCTCAGTTCGACGACGGGAGCGGGACCGCGTTGCCGGGCGGAGCGCGCACGCTGCTGGAGACGACGTTCGGAGTCCCCGGCCGGCCGCAGTCCGCGACCAACCAGACGGCCATCCTGACCGGTGAGCCGGCGCCGCGGCTGGTCGGGCGGCACGTGCTCGGGTTCCCGGACGCGGCGCTCCGGGAGATTCTCCTCCGCGCCTCGGTGGTGAAGCGGCTGGTGGGCTCGGGACGCCGGGCGACGTTCGTGAACGGGTACCCCGGCGCCTACCTGACGGCGCTCGGCCTGCCGCACGCGCCGGCGCGGGAGCCGGAGGTGGAGATCCCCGAGCGCGCGCGGCGCCGGCTCCGGCCGTCGTCGACGACGCTGGCCTTCGCCGCGGGCGAGGTCCCGCTGCGGACGCTGGACCAGCTCCGGGCGGGCGAGGCGCTGTCGCACGACGTGACGGGGGCGCGGGGGCGGGCGCGGGGGTTCGACGTGCCGCTGCGGACGCCGGACGAGTCGGCGGAGATCTTCTGGCGGGCGGCGGAGGGCGTGGACTTCACCCTGTTCGAGCACTTCCTCGCCGACGAGGCGGGGCACGCCCGCGACATGGCGCTGGCCGAGTCGTCGCTCGAGACGTTCGACGCCTTCGCCCGGGCGGTGGTGCGGCGGCGGCCGGTGGACGCTCGGGTGCTGGTGTGCAGCGACCACGGAAACGTGGAGGACCTCCGGATCCGGAACCACACCCTGGCGCCGGTGGCGCTCCTCTCCTTCCCGCCGCTCGAGGGCCGGGCGCCGGAGACGGTGGCCGACGTGGCGGGGCTGATCGCCGGAGTCGGCGGGTGAGACGGTCGCACCGGCCGCTCGCGCTCACCGCGGTCCTCACTCTCGGGTGGACCGGCTGCGTGACGCCGCGGAGCGATGGCCCGGACGCCCTGGTGACGGACGCCGGGACGATCCGTCTCGAGTTCGTGGAGTGGAACGAGTCGACGTCCGATCTCCTGAAGGAGGCCGTTCCGGCGGCGGCCAAGGTGCTGTCGCGGTGGGGCGGGCTGAGCGAGCCGGTGCGGATCACGGTGGTGAACTCGCGCTGGGAGCTCGACGAGGCCGTCGGCCGGAAGATTCCCGGCATCTCGGCCTGGGCGCGGCGGAACCAGGTCCTGCTCTGGGACCCGCGCTGGTGGCCGATGCCGCCGGGCGTGGAGCAGGCGCCGGCGCTGGCCGCCCGGGTGCGGAGGACGCAGCTCACCGAGCTCCTGGAGCACGAGCTCACCCACTGCCTGATGTTCCAGCGGTCGGGGGGCTCACCGTCGGACCCGCGGGACCGGATCCCCTTCTGGTTCCGCGAGGGGATGGCAACGGTGACCGCCGGAGAGGGCGCGCAGTGGCCGCCTCCCGAGTCGCTCTCGCAGTGGCTCGCCGCCCATCCCGGCGTCGACCTGCTTCGCGACGCGTCCCAGCTCGTGCGGACCGATCCGGCCGTGGCCTACGGCGCCGCCCACAACGGCTTCGACTTCCTGGTCCGCCGCCACGGCGACGCGACGGTGCTCCGCGTGCTCGAGCGGATGCGCGCCCAGGACGGATTCCCCGAGGCGTTCCGCGATGTGGTGGGCGTCAGCGTCGAGTCGTTCGGCACGGACTTCCGGCGGTACCTCGGCTGGAGGGGCTTCCTGCCGGCCACGGCTCCCTGAGACCGGACGCTCAGCGCGCCTCGGCCCGCTGGGTCGGCTCGCTCGCGGGGCTGGGGAGCAGCGGCGGGCGGTCGCGGCCCTCCACCACCCGCTGCAGCTCGATCTCCCGGAGCAGGGTCGGCGGCGCCACGGTGGACACCGGCACGTTCCCGCTCTCGGCCCCGCAGAAGCCGTTGAACACGCCCTGCGTCTTCCCGGTGGCGACGATCTTGCTCACCGCCGACAGGGGCGTCCCCACCACCTCCACCCCGCGGACCAGCGTCTCCTTCCCGTCACGCGCGTCCACCCGGTACACCAGCCGGGGGATGCCCTTGAACGCCTGGTAGCCGAAGCTCGAGGTGTTGGTGTTGCCCCCCTGGATGTCGCGGATGATGAGGCCGTAGGGCTTGCCCTGGCGCTTGGCCTCGGCGATCAGCATTCGCTTCAGCTCGGCGTCGCTCACCTGGTTGGTGGACGAGGCGATGAGGTTCGCCATCCGCGCCACCGGCCTCCGGTTCCCCTGCGCTCGCCCGTGCCCGTTGCTCTTGAGGAAGCCGTCCACCGGGTGCCGGGAGACGAGGAAGCTCCGCAACACCCCCGCCTCGACCAGCGGGACGCGCTGGGCGGGGATGCCCTCGTCGTCGTACCGGTAGAACCCGTTCAGCGACTTCCCACCCAGCGAGGCCAGGGTGGGGTCGTCGACGATGCTGATGAAGGGCGGAAGCACCGCCCGGCCGATCTGCCCCTTGTAGGTCTTGCCCTCGGCGTCGTTGTCCATCCGGTCGCCCTCGAGCCGGTGGCCCACCGCCTCGTGGAACAGCACCCCCGCGGCCTCGGCCTCGAGGATGGCCGGACCGGTGTACGGGTCGATGGCCGGCGCGGCCCGGAGCGCGAGGAGCTCCTGGATGAGCGACTCGGCGTCCTTCATCAGCCGGTCGTCGGTCGGCAGCTCCGCCTCGCGGAACCCGTAGTAGTCGCGCGAGTCGTCGAGCAGCTGTCCGTCGTCGGCCCGGGTCACCGCGTAGAGGTGGACCCCGTAGAAGGCCTGCTCGGTGACGATCCGCGAGCCCTCCGAGTTGACGAAGTAGCGGACCTCCTTGTCGGCGGTGACCCGCACGTCGGTGTCGAAGATCTTCCCCGCCTCGTTGAACCGGGCCGACACCTTCCGCACCAGCGCCGTCCACCGCGCCTGGTCGAAGGTGTAGCTGACCGCGGGGCCGACGTAGGAGCTCGGCTGCTCGCGGCTGAAGCTGGGCGGCTTCTTCGGGTCGTCCACCACGTAGACCGCCTCCCCCTTCTTCTTGAGGAGGTTGAAGAGGCCGCCCTTGTACTTCTCGTCGGTGATGAGCCACAGCGCGGTGCGGAGCGCGGTGAGGTCGTCGTCGAGCGGCGCCTCCTTGCGCGTGGTGTAGCTGGTCCCCTTGAGCGAGAAGTTGAAGTCGAACTCCTCGTTGATCGAGTTGTCCTGCTCGTGGGTGCCCACCCGGACGTCGGCGAAGACCCGGCGGTCGCGGTTGGTCGAGTCGTCGAAGAGCGCGCCGTAGCGGGCGGCGACGTAGGCCTGGGTGAGGTCCTTCACCGCATAGCTGATGAAGTACGGCGGCGGGTTCTCGCCGAGCTTGAGGCGGGTGCGGTTGCGTTCCAGCTCCTCGCTCATCGCGGCGAGGATGGAGAGGCGCGGGTCGGGGGACGAGGGCGGCGGCGCCGCGGTGAGCGCGGAGGCCAGGACGGAGGCGAGCAGGAGCGACATGGAGGAGACTCCCGAGCCTAGCAGGGGCTCCGGGTCCGCTGCGCACGCCCGCCCGGCGTTCAGCCTTCCTGCCGGGAGTCCTCGAGCATCGACGCCCCCGGGTCGGCGCCGGACAGCGCCTCTCCCCACCACTCGACCGGCCAGCCCCGGCGCTCTGCCTCGCGCCGCAACCGCGGGTCGGGATTCACCACCACCGGGTGGCCGATGTGCTCCAGGACCGGGAGATCGGAGTAGCTGTCGGTGTAGAACCAGCAGTCGGCGAGCGACGCGTCGCGCTGCCGGGCGTAGGCCTCGGCGTACCCGAGCTTGCCGGCGCCGAAGCAGAGGCTCCCCACCGAGCGTCCGGTGTGCGCCCCGTCCTCGTCCACCTCGAAGCGGTTGCAGAGCACGTCGTCGAAGCCCAGCTCCTCGGCCACCAGCTCGGAGAGGTACAGCGACGAGGCGGTGAGCAGCACGATGGCGTCGCCGCGGGTCCGGTGCCGCTCGAGCGCCGGGCGCGCCCCGGTGCGGTAGAGCATCCGGACCTCGGTCTCGTAGAAGGCGCGGGTCCGCGCGCGGAGCACCTGCTCGCTCTGCCCGCGCAGCGAGCCGATGGCGGTGCGCAGGGCGTCGTCCATGGAGGCCCAGCCCAGCTTGTAGCGGAGCATCCACACCGCGGCCCGGAGGAACTGGGTCCGGGAGATGTTCCCCTCCTTCAGCTCGCGGCGGATCCACAGCCGGCCGGAGTTGCCGACGATCAGCGTCTCGTCGAAGTCGAAGAAGGCGATGGCCGGCATCAGGCGCCGCCTCGCCGCCGGTGGAGCCGCAGCAGCCCCGCCAGGAGGCCCAGGACTCCGACCGGCGCGGCGCCACACGAGCTGGTGCTGCTGTCGCGTCACGTCCAGGGGCGAGCCGTCGCAGTCCCGGGTCACGCTGCCGGCCGGGTACGCGGTGCAGACGAACTCCAGGCTGCCGTCGTCGAGCACCCGCTTGGAGGTCTCGCCCCGCTCCGCCCCGGCGAACATGGTGGAGCGCGGGTCCGGCGCGTGGTCGAGGCCGAGGGCGTGCCCCAGCTCGTGGGTGACGGTGTTCTGCACGTCCGTGGCCACGCAGGTCGGCTCGTCCGGGCCGCTGCAGGGCGGGGAGTCCACGGTGGTGAAGAGGTGGACGGTGGCGTTCATCTCCAGATCCGCGTCGTACAGCCGTCCGGTCCTCGAGTTGAAGGTGGTGGTGGTGATGGCCAGCGTCCCGGTGGCGAAATCCCAGCAGTCGTGAACATTGGCGCAGGTGCCCTGGCCGAGGCAGGGGTCGCCGGAGCGGACGACGTCGGTGCAGAGCCGGGTCCGGAAGAGCAGCACGTTCTCGTTGCTGGCGCCATTGGTGTGGTCGAACCCGGTGGCGCGGCTGGCGGTCCTCGGGCCCATGCGCAGCGAGAGGTTGCCGCAGGCGTTCATCTGCGTCGCCCAGGTGCCGAGCGAGCGCTCCATGGCCAGGAAGCCCGCGTCCGCCGTCCCCGGGGCGCCGTCCACGTTCTCCCGGAACTCGACCGGCCCCGCCGGCCAGCCGAGGCAGTGCCCGCCGTCGGGCGCGTTCCGGTCGGTCCGGCTCCGCACGTAGGGGATGGTCGCGCCGGTGACGAGCGCCGCGGCGGCGACGAGGACGGCCAGCAATCTCACTCGCTCCAACGCGTAGCACGGGTCGGCCGCGGCCGCGTTGACCCCCCCGGGGGAGCGCTGTTAATCCCGCGGGTTCCGTCATGGCCACCCCCCCTCGCGTCCGGTTCGCTCCCTCGCCCACCGGCTACCTGCACATCGGCGGCGCGCGCACCGCGCTCTTCAACTGGCTGGAGGTCCGCCGCGAGCACGGCCGCTTCGTGCTGCGGATCGAGGACACCGACCGGGAGCGGTCCACCATCGAGTCGGTGCAGGCCATCCTCGACGGGCTCCGCTGGCTGGGGCTCGACTGGGACGAGGGCCCCGGGGTGGGCGGGCCGTACGCGCCGTACTTCCAGACCGAGCGGCTGGCGAGCTACCGGGCGGCGGCGGACCGGCTGATCTCCGAGAAGAAGGCGTACCTCTGCTACTGCACCAAGGAGGAGCTGGAGGAGCGCCGGAAGGTCTTCGAGCGGCAGAAGCGGCCCTACAAGTACGAGGGAACCTGCCGGGACCGGACCGAGCCCGTGCCGGGGCGGACGGCGGTGGTGCGCTTCCGGATGCCGGACACGGACCAGACGCTGAGCTTCGAGGACCGGGTCATCGGGAAGATCTCCAAGCAGACCAGCGACCTGGACGACTTCGTGATGCTCCGGGCGGACGGCATCCCGCTCTACAACTTCGGCGCGGTGGTGGACGACCACGCGATGGACATCACCCTGGTCATCCGCGGCCAGGAGCACATCAACTCGACCTTTCCGCAGATCCTGGTCTACCGGGCGCTGGGCTGGGAGCCGCCGTCCTTCGCCCACCTGCCGCTGATCCTCGGGCCGGACCGCGAGAAGCTGAGCAAGCGCCGGCACCCCGAGGCCGACGTGATGCTGCACAGGCGCAACGGGATCCTCCCCGAGGCGCTGCTCAACTTCATCGTGCGGCTGGGGTGGAGCCACGGGAACGACGAGATCATCTCCCGCGCGCAGATGGTGGAGTGGTTCGGGTTCGACCACGTGGGGAGCACCTCCGGGGTGTGGAACCCCGAGAAGCTGCTCTGGCTCAACCAGCACTACTTGAAGACCCTGCCCGAGGCGGACGTCGCGCGGAGGCTGGTGCCGTTCCTCGCCGAGCGGGGCGTCTCGGCGGCGGACGAGGCGCGCCTGCCGCGGGTGGTGCTGGCGCTGCGCGAGCGGAGCAAGACCCTGGTGGAGATGGCGGAGCTGGCGCGGCCCTTCTTCGTCCGTCCGGAGATGGATCCCAAGGCCGCGGCCAAGCACCTGGACGACGCGGGGAAGGCGCTGCTCCGGAAGGCGCGCGAGGCGATCGGCGCGGTGACGGCCTGGACCGCGTCCGCCCTCGATCCGGTGCTCAAGGCTCTCTCGGAGTCGGCCGGGGTGGGCCTCGGCAAGGTGGCGCAGCCGATCCGGGTGGCGGTGACCGGGTCGACGATCAGCCCGCCGATCGGCGAGACGCTGGAGCTGCTCGGCAGGGACGAAGCGCTGGCCCGGATCGACGCGGCGCTGCGATAGACTCGGGAGCTCCCGTGCCTCGTCTTGACACCCAAATGCCCGGTTCCTATAAGCCGCGCTCGGCGTGGGCGGTGGCCATGGCAGTGGTGCTCATGGCGGGGGTGGCGCGGGCGGAGCTCCTGGACGGCGTGCAGCTGCCGGACAAGGCCACCAAGGTGGGCGAGCGGCGGTACCGGGCTCCGCAGGACTGGGAGGCCACGCTGAAGTACTTCAAGACGGTCTACCCGACGGCGACGTACCCCCGCCGGTCGATCGTCAACCAGCCGGGCGTGAAGGCGATTCACATCACGAACCCGAGCGGCAAGGTTTGGTCCGGCCTCAACGTCTACGAGGCCAACGACGAGGTGAGGGTGTACGTCGTCCCGCCGGAGGGTGTCCCGGCGAAGGCGCCGAAGAAGAAGCCGACACCGAAGAAGTAGCGGTCTTGGGGAATCGTCTAACGGCAGGACGCCAGATTCTGGATCTGGCTATCTAGGTTCGAATCCTAGTTCCCCAGCTGTTTAAATAAACAAGTCAATCGCTTACAACGTTTGATTCCAGCATGTTGCGCCTATGTTGTGCTGGCTGGTCTCGACCGCATGTCCGGCATCTCTGCGCGTGGACTGCGGCGGTGTGCAGCATCAGCTCGCGGCTGCGCCTCGACGTGTCGACTCGGCGCGACGGCACCAGGCATCGTAGGAAGTGCCCCGTCAAGTGGTGTGCGAGCGAGCGCTACGTCATCCAGGAGGTTCAGGCTCCTTGGCCTGATTGGAGATCAGACGCCAGCCGTCCGTGCAGGTGTCACAAGCGGGTAACCGCCTTCTGCACCAGCGCTGCAACCTTCTCCAGCGATACCAGCTCCTCTATGGGGCCAGTCACGTCCACTTCGACGTAGCCCTTGCCGCGGGGAATGCTACAGGTCGAATGCCCGGCCACGCTGGGCCTCCCGGCCAGGATGCAGATCGCGCTGCCCACGGTCTTTTGCTCCAATCGCGCACCGGTTGTCTTCCACTGTTGCTCTCTGGCGGTCCCTCCATTGCGCATGCGGATCGCCTCCCCACCATCCATGGGAAGCTTCTTGACGATGATGATGCTGACCGTATGGAAGACGTGCTGGCCCGGCCCCGAGATCGTCACCGAGCACACGTCCAGGTCCGTGTCCGGAGAATTCACACTTTCGCCGGACGGCTTTGTCGAAGCCTTCCCACCGAGGGCCGATTCAATCTCAGCGACCTGGAGAAGCTTGCACGCCGAGGATGCTTGTTGAGCGTGCGCGGGGGTGAGACTCGCGAGGGACAGTACGGCGAGGCCGGTCGTCGCTCGGCGGAGGAACCGCAAAGGTGCAAAGACTGCTCGATCCATACCGTCTTCCTTTCCGGAACCGACTGATGTCGTGCCTGCCCTTCAGCCCGATGCGAGAACGAACCGCTCCCCCTCGAGGGAGACCTTGAGGACGGTGTCCTGGTCCTTCTCTACCCGGATGCCCTGAGAGAGCTCCTGGCCAGGCGCGTGAACCACCACCCGGTAGTTGCCGCTCCTCAGCTCCAGACCCAGGACACTGGTCTCGCTGCTTGCAACCACCTGGCCCGACTCGTCGAGGACCTCGAAGGGAACGGCCTGCAGGGCGGAGAGGATCACCGCCCGGGCCAAGGTATTGCCGTCTTGGGCGGCGTAGAAGCGCCCTCCGGTCGAGCTGGCGAGTCCGTCGAGATCTGCCTGAACCTGCTTCCCGGTGAGGGTGAAGCCCACGATGTTGAGCGTGACGTCCACGCCCGAGTTCCGGAGCTTCTCCGCGGCGGCGACGAGGTCGCCGTGGCAGCTCTCCTCGCCATCGGTGATGAGGATGACCGATCCCCCGCCGACCGCCTTGAGGTCGTCGGGGGAAGCCAGGACCGAGCGCACCAGGGGCGTTTCCCCGCGGGGTCGCAGCCTTCGCGCGACGTCGAGCAGATGCTTCCGGTCGAGTGGCGACGGAGGGACGACCAGCTCGGTGTCCTCGCACGTCTGGGGAGAGCGGGAGGCGAAGCGGTGCCCGTAGGTGCGGAGGCCAACCTTGAACTCCGCGGGGAGACTGCGAACGACCTCTTCCAGGACGGAGAGCGCCGTCTTCCAGCGGGTGCTGTGACCCAGGGCCGACTTCATCGAGCCGGAGGCGTCGAGGATGATCTCCACGTTCCGGGACGCTGGCTTGCGGGCTGACTCGAACAGGACCTGAAGGCCGCCGGTCCGCTCCGGGCTGTAGGTACCGGCGAGCCCGATCGCCGCCCACATGGTGGGGTCGAAGTTGGTGGGCCGCATGCTCTGGGTATTGATCGCCTTCCAGGGACCGATCACTCCGGCCCGCCCATCTCGCATCTGGGTCTCGATCAGGTACTGGACTCCGCGTCGGAAGACGCCGGAGTGGGTGCTGGCCCCTGCCTGCTTCAGGGCATACAGGACCTGGCCGGTGGCGTAGGCGTTGGAGCCCGTCATGGTGGCTCGCTCCTTCCAGCCGCCGTCCTTCCACTGCTCGGCCGCAAGGTGCTCCAGCTCCGGTCGAATCAGCCGACGCTGCTCCGGGGTGCCGTAGCGCGCCAGCGCCACCACCTTGTACATCCGGTCCTGGGTGGTCTGGGTATCGGAGGCGGCGATCCAGCCGACGGCTCGATCCGCGGCGCGCCTGAACTTCTCCTCCCCGGTGCGCCGGTGGGCGTCGACCAGGATCGCCGTGACGTTGGCCGTGCTCTGAAAGTGGCCCTGGATGATGGGAAAGCCCTCGTTGTCGGCGATGTACCACCCCGGCGGGTACTCCTTGGGGAGGAGCCAGCTCACCGCTTGCTGCAGATTGGAATCCTCGGCCGCGGCCCGACGCTCATCGACAGAGGCGAGGGCCGTCGCGGCGAAGGCGGTGGCGGAAAGGGAGCCGTTGAACCACGACCCGTCGTACTGACCCCCGTCCAGGCCCTGGTATCCGCGGATCTTCCGCTCCAGGAGCGCGAAGGACTCCTCGTCCACCACGTAGCCATTCTTCAGCCCGATGGCCTGCCCCAGCAGGACCTGGGCCTGCACATGGCAGCCGAAGCACTTGTTCTTCGCGTCCCAGTCCGGGGCGGCCTGACTCAGCCAGTCGAGCCCGAACTGGGCCGCCTGCCGCGGGCTGTTCTTCCATCCGGCGATCTCCGGATGACGCTCCTGGAGCGAGGTGTACCCCGGCTGCGCGGCCTCGAAGACCTTCACCTCCGAGAGGGCGATCCGCTCCGGGCTCCTGCCGGAGAGGATTCGCAGGCGGACGCTCCCGGCCTCGATCGGTGAGAACACCAGCCGCTGCTCCCGCGGCTCGGGCGCCAGCGATCGAGCCGCGACACGGGCGTGGGTTCCGGCGTCCGCGGGCCCGCGCACCCAGACCTCGACCGCCAGCGGGGCCTCCGACGCCTCGGGCGGGAGGACGAGGCTGACCGCCGAGACGAGTACAGGGCGTCGCTCGTAGAAGGAGAGGTCGATCTCCACCGGGTAGAGAAGCCCCTCGTCGATCCGCCACACCGACTCGGGATCCCCATCATTTAGACACGGGCCGCGGTATCCCGGTCCGTACATCCCGGTGACCCGGTCCACGTGGCCGCCGAGGTCGGCCCGCGCCACGTTCACCTCGGTGCTGGTGTCGACTGCTGGCTCCTGACCGACCGCCGGAGGAGACGCCGCCGGACGAGCAGCGCCCGCGGGCGAAGCGGCCGCGGGAGACATCGCCGGCGACGGAGCAGGCTCGGCCGACGCCGGTGGAGAGCGTCGACAGCCAGTGGTCGCGAGCCCGACCGATAGGAGGGCGAGCGCAGCGCCCCGCGTCACTCCAGCAAGACCGGGTCCCAATCCAGTCGCGCGGACCATCACTCTTCGCCCGGGGAGTGCTGGGCGAAGATGAGCTCGACCAGCACCTTGAGGCTCGTGGCCCCGATGAACCCGCCCCAATGATGCGCCGCTCCCATGAAACACATCGCCCCAGCCGCGGCTGAAGCTCCTGCGCCCGCGCCGGAGCCCTCTTCCGCGTCGTGAATGATGAACGCCCAGGTGATGCAGAAACAGATGAAGCCGCGAACCACCTGCCCGGTGGTGAGGAGATCCTCGGCCCCCTCAGTTCCTCGCCCGTTCTCGCCCATGCCGACCGTGGTCCCGGTCAGTGGATCGACTCGCCACCACGCCGCGCTCGGTGCGTCCCTCGTGGTCCGCGCACGGGCCACGACCTGGAAGCCACGCTGAAGATCGTCCTGGATCCGCGATTTCGCCTCGGCCGAGACATCCAGCTGCGCGACCCTGCTCGACTCTCCGGGCCCGAGTCGGACCCACGGACGACCGGAGGCCAGATCGAGGGCGTGGAGAGCGGCGGTGTTCGAAAGCTTCCGGGAGCCCGGGAACAGCGCGCGCTCGACGGCGGTGTCGAGCACGCCCTGCGCGACTCGGCTCGAGAAATCGAAGTCGCTTCCGGTGCGGTTGGTGACGATGTCGAAGCCGACCTGGACCGTCCAGTCGCGTCCCCGTCCTCCCACCGGGGTGGTCCAGAGAAGCGCGACGTTCGGGGCGGTCGGCGGAGCTGGAGGGAGCGTCGATGCCTGGGCGCGGCTCGACGCCCAGGTCCAGAGCTGAACCGGAAGCCGCTCGCCGCCGACCAGCCGCGAGCGGTCGGAAAGCGCCCCCGGTGAGGCGAGGAAGCCGGCGGAGTGTTCCAGCCCCTCGGCAGTCTGTCGCGCGGTCAACCGTGTCAGCCAGTCCGCCGACGGCGTCGACCCGGTGATCACCCCGGCCACCTCGCCGAGCAGCGCCAGTCCCCGCTTCTCCCTGGCCCGATCGTCGATCGGCGGCGGGGCGGAGCTCCCCGTGGCTCGCGCCGATGGGTCGACCAGGTCGAACACTGCCCGACGATGCTGCTCGAGTGGACGACCCGGTACCCGCACCTCCAACTCGAGCCACTCTGCGGTGATGCGGGTCGGTTCGGCGGATTCATCGGGTGCCTTGGGCGGCCCGGCCGGAGCGGCGCCGCCGAAGGCCTGGGTGAACCCTGTCGCCATCTTCGCCCCGATCGCGCCGACCGGGCCGGCGCTGAATCCCAACCGGCTCTTCGTCGCCTGGTCGGCCGGCAGCGCCTCACCGCGAAGCGTGTACAGCCGATCCGTCAAATCCTCGTCCCCGAGGCGAAGGACGGGTTCGATGACCCAGACGCTCCTCAAGGCCTGGAGGTACGCCGCTGCCGGGTCCGGGCTCGCGACGATCGAATTCATCGGCGGTTCGGGATAGAGGCGATGCCCGAGCGAGAAGCTCTTTCCGAGCAGGTCCGCCACGGCCCAGCTCCGCTCGAGCACCATGGTATTGGAGACGGCGCCAGCGCGCCGGGCCTCGAAGAGGAGCCGCAGGGTGACTCGATGACGGAGATCATCCGGAATCTGATCCGGAGCGAGGGTCGTGGTCGCCGTCAGATTTCCGAGCAGCTCCGCGTCAGGGTCCAGGTCTTCCCAGCCCACCCCGACCTGGCGCTGGACCCAGAAATGGTCTGCCAGCGTCTGCTCCGCCTCGATGGCAAGAGCGGCGTTGGTCCGTTCCGCGGGTCCGAGCGCTGCGGCCAGCGCCGGGAAGACCCTGGTTTGCAGATCCTGGACTTCCGCCCTGAATGCCTCCTCTTCGCGGATGACGCGGCGGACTGCCGTGTCGAGCGTGCCCGCTGGGAGAGGAACGCCGGCAAAGGTCCGCAACAGCTCGGCGGGATCGGATGGAGGCGGAAGACTGGGGAGGGCCTTCCTCGCCGCCAGACCGACACGGAGTGCTCTCGCCTTCTCCAGCGGAAGCGTCGTCCGCGCGAGCCGGACCACGTGTCCTCTCCGCTTCAGGAGATCGGCGGCGAAGACGGCCCGATCGAGGCTGTTCCCCGCCCGGTCCATGAGAACGCCCGGAGCCCCCCGGAGAAGACCTCGGTATGCGAGATGGGTCGTGCTCTGGCGCACCCAGCGGAGGATGGCCTCGGGCTCCGGTCCGGTGTGCTGGACGATCAGGTTCGGATCCTCGTGGTCGCGAGGCGTGTGGTCGACGATCGAATGGGAGACCGTGGCCAGCGCACGGGCCCGGTCAGCCAGTCGAGCGCGCTCGGCAGGATCGGCGTCACTCTCCGCCGGTCGGGCGGTGGGTGCCTGGGCAGCCTTCTCTGGCTCCTTCGAGGGTCCGGGTGCGGCCGCGCTGGGAGGGGGGCTTCCAGCTCCCGCCCCCGGCGAGGCGCTTCGACTCGCACAGCCCCGGCCGCAGCCGAGGAGAACGAGGGCTCCCAGCGTCAGCCACCACGGGGAGGTCACCCGCCGGCGTGTTCTGCCCATGGCATCCCCTCCTTCGAGGGCGTCAGATCCGGGAGACCACCATCCTCGCCAGGGCCACTGCCTGTTCGCGAGTGCCGGAGAAGGTGCGGAGATCGAACGAGACCAGCGACGGGCCCTTGCGAACGTAGAGGAACGCTCCCACCGGCCCGAAGTACGCGCGGTCGCCGAGCCCCGCCACCGGCTCGAGCTTGCCGCCTGGCGTGCCGCCCCCGGCCGCGGCCATCCCGCTCTTGATGCTCTGCTCGGCCTGGGCGCCGTTCTTCCAGTCCACCTCCAGGCTGACCAGCGGGCTCCGGATCTGGACCGGCATCCCCATGTTCTTGAGGAAGTTCTCGACGTTGGCCTGGCTCTCCTGGAAGGTCGCCGGCTCGCCCTGACTCATCTTCTTCAGGGTGGCATTCCGGGTGTCGCCGGTCTTCTTCTGTTGCGCCGCCTCGTCGGCGAACCACTGGCACGAGTCGGTGCCCCGTTCCGTGCGGGCCACCGGGAGGCCGGTCACCTGGGTGATCTCGGCTGCGGTCAACAACCCGCAAACGTCACGCCCACCGCTCTCCGCGGCGCCCGCGGCGAACCCCAGTGCAACGCCCACGACCAGCGTGACCCGCTCGCTCGTCTCCATGGGGCGCTCCCAACTCTCGAAATGGCCCGCGCAGGGCCGGCGCAATACCAGGCGACGGTAGGGTCCTTATCTCACGAGGGTCAATCGGCGGTGTGGAGCGAGCTCCGCACAGCGGCCAAGTTCTCGGGTTGCCAGGCCAAACCCATCTCGTGACGCCCGCTTCATCGTCCCGGAACACGGGCGATGGAGAGCGCGCGCTTGGGCAAGCGTCCGGCGCGCCCCGGCCGCAAGATGCCGTCCCCGCCCGGAGGAGTGCTCGCTCATGACGCGCGCCCTGCTGCTGTTCCTCTTGGACCGCTGGTCTGCTGACCCTGGGCTTCGAGGGGGTCATCGACACCAAGCTGACGATGACCGGGAAGGATGTGGCAAGGACGGGAGGAACCGGGCGACGTGGGAGGCGGTCAGGGTGAGACGAAGTCGGTGCCGGCCTCCGCCTTCCAGATCCCTTCGGGGTACCGCACCCGGCCAGCGCAAGCCGACCACAACCAGCGGCTCATCGAGTCGGTCTTTGCCAAGCTGCACACCCGGCGCCCACCCGCGTAGATCAGAACGTCAGAACGCCGCGAGAGGGCGTCGTGCGCCATCAGCGCCCCGCTCTCATGTTGCGCCAGTGTCGCGCTCCGGCGTTCAACGGGGCGAAGCCCAACTCAAGCAGCCGCAACGACATTCAACTCGACTCCAAGCTTTCCGCGGGCTTGACCCGCAACCACTTGGACTCACTTGGGCTTCTTGGGCTTGTTTCTATTTTCTAATCCTAGTTCCCCAGCTCTCGAATCCCGTGAATCCGGACGGTTGCACCGTGGATTCCGCTGAGTAGTCGGGGGTTTCGCTCCGTTGTGCCGAATTTGTGCCGTTGAGACTCGACGACAAGCGTAGTCGCACGGCGCGAATTCCCGGTCTCCGCCCTGCGCCACCGCCTTCGTCTACTTCGCGCAAGGGTCCGGAACAGCGGCTCGGATTGCGTCGGCCATCCGGTTGACCTGCCCGGATTCATCGGACCACTGTCTACGTGATCGCTGCCCCTCCGAGGGTTGATGTTCGCTCCTGCTCTCGACTGAACTCGATCGGCGTCCTGTATCCGAGACTCGAATGGGGCCGGACGAGGTTGTAGTGGCCCCGCCAGGTCTCAATGACGGCGACTGCCTCGGCTCGACTCCGAAACCACTCGAGGGTGAGGCACTCGTCGCGGAACTTCCCGTTGAAGCTCTCGTCCGCGCCGTTCTGCCAGGGCTTCCCTGGGTCGATGTGGGCCGTCTCGATGTTCGCCTGGGCGAGCCACTTCAGCACCGCGCGGCAAACGAACTCGGGCCCGTTGTCGCTTCGGAGGTACCTCGGCGCGCCACGCTCGCTGACGAGCCGGCTGAGCACCTCCAGGACACGGCCGGAACGGATGCTGCCCGCCACGTCGATGGCCAGGCACTCCCGACTCCACTCGTCGATGATGGTCAGGCACTTGAGCTGCTGGCCGTTGGCGCAAGCGTCGAAGACGAAGTCGTATGCCCAGACCTGATTCAGCCCGGTGGCGGGCAAGGGGCGCGGCCGGCTGGCAGCCACGCGCCGCCGAGGCCGTCTCCGGGGCACCTGCAGCCCAGCGTGGCGCCAGAGCCGGTACGCTCGCTCCGGGCTCATCTTCCAGCCCTGTCGCTCGAGGAAGATCCGCACCCGTCGGTAGCCGTACCTCGGGAACTGCGCCGAGAGCTCCCGCATCCGGGCGCGGATGGGCTGGTCCCGGTACTCCTTCCTCGAGATGTAACCCAGGGTCGAGCGCGCCACGCGCAACAGCTTGCACGACCGCCGACAGGAGAGCCCTCGACCACGGGCGTACTCTACCCATCGGCGTCGCATGGACGCGCTCACCATTTTTTTGCGGCGATCTCCTTGAGCACCTCGACCTCGAGGTCGCGCTCGGCGAGCAGCTTCTTCAGTCGGTTGTTCTCGGTCTCGAGCTGCTTCAGGCGCTTCGAGTCGTCGGCGCCCATCGTCCCGAACCGCCGCCGCCAGACGTACAGCGTCTGCTCGCTCAAGCCGTGCTTCTTTGCCACCTCGGCCACCGGGGTCTTGTCCGTCTCCCGGAGGATTGAAACCATCTGCTCGTCGGTGAACCTGCTCTTGCGCATCGCCTCTCCGTCGGCTGCCGGAGGGGCATGCTCTCACGCCTCAGCTGGTCCGAAATTTCCCGGGCAGGTCACCCCACCCGGGTACAGCACGCCGAGATCACGCACCGAGATTTTCGCCGTAACTTAACTTAGCCGCCAACTTGGTACTCTTTCCGGCCATGCGCATACTCTCCGTATTCCTGTTGCTGTGCGCCGCCGCCGCCGCCGCCCAAACCTCCCGCTGGGCATCCGCCGACGACAAAACCGCCGATTGGATGATTTCGCAGGAGCGCCGCTGGGCGGAAGGCGCCTGTGACGGCAACGACGTCGTGAACACGCTCCTCGCCGACGACTTCCAGGGCACCAGCCCCTCCGGCAAGCGCTATTCGAAGCCGACCACCGCGGAGAAGCCCTCCGCGCGCGACTGCAAACTCGGAGAGGTGAAGATCCGCTTCTTCGGGGACAACCTCGCCATCGCCTACGGCAGCGAAAGCCGGGTAAAGACCTCCAAGGACGGCAAGGATTACGTCGAGACCCTCATCTGGACCGACACCTGGCTCAAGCGCAACGGACGGTGGCAGATCATCGCGGCCGAAGATCTCATCCCAGCAAAGTAGCCCGCGCGCCCAACGCCAGGGTGCGGGCTCGCGGTGTGCCTGCGCCTCCTTCTCCTGCGCCCCCGCTGCGGTGGCACGCGGCGCGTCGTCGCCGTCGTCCTGCTGCAACCTACCCCCCGGGTTCCGGGAGTTCATCGTGCGCCTGCATCGCGGCCCTTCCCCAGCTCCGCGCCAGAGTCCGGCGCCATGCGCGAAGAGCCGTCACCTGCGGTGACCGCGAAGACGCGCCTCGACGGGTGAGGCGGATCTCGGGCCCCGCTCGCAGCAGACCGCCGTGAGCACCTCGGGCAGTCGCGGCCCGAGCTCCAACCAACGGCGTCAAAGCGCGATGGCGATGGCGACGGTGACTCGCGGCGGACCGACACGAGTTTTCGCGAGTCGCGAGAAGTCGCGAGGGTGACCTCCACTCCATCCTCTTGAAAGCACTCGACTCGGGCTGCCTCAGCGATTGGCATGTCCGCTGCCTTGTGAGCGCTCACCGGCGACCCGCCGCGACGCAGAACGCCCAAGGAGTGACCCGTGCAGACCGCAAGCCGAGCGAGTGTTCCAGCCCCTCGCCCAATTCACCGGGGAGCGCTGATGCGCCGTGCTTTCCTCGTGCTGCCGGCCTTGCTCGGCGGCTGTGCGGGGGAACCCACGCCACGGCCAGCGCCCGGCGTGCCCCCAAGGGCGGTCCAGGTCGTCCAGGCGGACCGCACCAACCGTCCGGTCATGACCGACGTGGTCGGGACCGTCCGCGCCGTTCGCAGCGCCACGATTGCCCCGCTGATCAGCGGCACCGTCGCCGAGGTCCGCGTCGGACTCGGGAGCTCGGTTCGGGCCGGCGACGTCCTGGTGAGACTCTCGGCCCGTGAGATCGACGCACGGCTCGAGCAAACCCGGGCCGTCGCGGTGCTGGCGAAGCGCGAGCGCGATCGGGCCATCCCCCTGAAGAATCTGGGAGCGATCTCCGTCGCGCAGTACGACGCGGCCATCTCCCAGTGGGACGTCGCCCAGGCGAGACAGGCCGAGGCGAGCACCCTCGCGGACCGCACCGTCCTGCGGGCGCCCTTCGCCGGGGTGGTCACCGCCAAGCTCGCCAACGTCGGCGACACCGCCATGCCCGGACAGGCGCTCCTGGTGCTGGAAGCCCCGGGGGCGCTTCGCTTCGAGGCGCGGGTCCCTGAGACTGCGGTGGACGGCCTGCGAGTCGGCAAGTCCTTGCCGATACGCCTGGACGGCCTCGACCACGACATCGAGGGACGCCTCGCCGAGATCCAGCCAGCCTCCGATGATGCCACCCGCACCCGGCTCGCGAAGATCGATCTCCCGGAGACACCTGGGGTCCGGTCCGGCCGGTTCGGTCGGGTGCTGCTCGCCACGGGCGCGTCCCTCACCGTGGCGGTTCCTGCCGAGGCGGTCGTCCGTCACGGCCAGCTCGAGGCCGTCTTCGTGGTGGCTTCCGGCACCGCCCGGCTGCGCCTGGTCCGGACCGGCCGAGAGCGGGATGGCCGGCTGGAGATCGCCTCGGGTCTCTCCGGGGACGAGAAGGTCGTGGTGGCTGGAGCCGCTGACCTCGTCGACGGCCAGCGTGTCGAGGAAGCCCGATGAAGCGCTCTCCCCATCTGGGCCTGGCGGGAAGCATCGCCCAGGCCTTCATCGGTTCCAAGCTCACCCCGCTCCTCATCACCGGCTCGGTCCTGCTCGGTCTTCTGGCCGTGGTCATCCTGCCGCGAGAGGAGGAGCCACAGATCAGAGTCCCGGTGGTCGACATCCTCCTTGCCATGCCAGGGGCGAGCGCCGCGGAGGTCGAGAGTCGCGTCTCCGCACCGCTGGAGCGACTGATGTGGGAGATCCCCGGCGTCGAGTACGTCTATTCGACCAGCGAGCCGGGACGCGCCCTGATCGTCGTTCGCTACCGGGTGGGTCAGAACACCGAGCAGTCGCTGGTCAAGCTCTACCAGAAGCTCCAGGCGAACGCGGACCGGATCCCTTCCGGAGCGTCCCCGCCGCTGGTCAAGGCGCGTTCCGTCGACGACGTGCCCATCCTCGCGCTGACCTTCCACTCGAAACGTTACGACCATCTGACCTTGCGGCGGGTCGCGGCGCAGGTCGCTGCCGAGATCAAGCACGTGCCCGAGGTCTCGGAGACCACCCTCATCGGCGGCTACCGCCGACAGGTCCGGCTCCATCTCGACCCGGCCGCTCTCGCCGCGCGCGGGCTTGGAGTTCTCGACCTGCTGCGGGCCCTCGGTCCGGCCAATCGCCAGGAGGTCGCCGGGGCGCTGACGACCGGCGACCGCGACCTCATCGTCCAGACCGGCGCCTTCTTCACCAGCGCCGAAGACGTGACCTCCGCGGTCGTGGGCGTCCACGCGGGCAACCCGGTCTACCTCCGGGATGTGGCAGAGGTGAAGGACGACTCCGAGGAGCCGACGCAGTACGTCCTGTTCGGCACCGGGGCGGCCAGCACCCAGCGCGTCGACAGCGAGGAGCCCGCGGTCACGCTCTCCATCGCCAAGCGGCCGGGGAGCAATGCCATCGCCGTGGCCCGGGCGGTGCTGGCACAGACCGAGCGGCTGAAGGGGACGGCGATTCCCCCCGACGTCTCCATCTCGATCACCCGGCACTACGGGGCGTCGGCGGCGGAGAAGTCGAACGAGCTCCTGCTCCACATGGCCATCGCGCTGGTGGGAGTCTCCCTGCTCGTCCTCTTCCTGCTCGGCTGGCGCGAGTCGGTGGTGGTCGCGGTCGCGATTCCATCGACCCTGGCGCTGATGCTCCTGGTCTTCTTCCTGCTCGGCTACACGCTCAACCGGATCACCCTCTTCGCGATGATCTTCTCGATCGGCATCCTCGTCGACGACGCCATCGTCGTGGTCGAGAACATCGTCCGGCATCGTGATCTCCAGGGGTCGCAGCGCCGCTCGCTCAGGGAGATCGCGGTGGAGGCGGTCGCCGAGGTGGGCAACCCCACCGTGCTCGCCACGCTGACGGTGATCGCCGCCATCCTGCCGATGGCGTTCGTCGGCGGCCTGAGTGGGCCGTATCTGCGGCCGATTCCGGTCGGCGCCTCGGTGGCGATGGTGTTCTCGCTCCTGGTCGCGTTCGTGGTGACGCCCTGGGCCGCCGCGCGACTCCTCCGGTCGCGCGGTGAAGCTCATGCCCCGCGAGAATTTCGAGAGGACCGTGCGACCCGGGCTTACCGCTGGCTCATGTCCCGGCTCGTCGGCCGATCGGTCTGGCGCTGGTCGTTCCTGGGCGGGATCGGCGTCCTCCTCCTCGGAGCCATGGCCTTCGTTCCCGCCGGCTGGGTGCGGGTCAAGATGCTGCCCTTCGACAACAAGAGCGAGCTGGAGATCGTCCTCAACATGCCCGAGGACAGCTCGCTGGAACGCACTGCGCAGGTGGCCCGGGAGATCGCCGCCGCCATCCGCCAGGAGAAGGAGGTCACCGACTATCAGGTCTACGTCGGGACGGCGGCTCCCTACAGCTTCAACGGGCTGATGCGGCACTACTACCTCCGCCAGGGCTCCAGCGTGGCGGAAGTCCAGGTCAACTTGCTCCCCAAGCACCAGCGTTCGGTGCAGAGCCACGCCTTCGCTCTCCGCATCCGACCCACCGTCGCCGCCATCGCCGCCCGTCACGGGGCCCGTATTGCAGTGGCCGAGGTACCGCCCGGGCCGCCCGTGCTTCAAACGCTCGTCGCCGAGGTCTACGGGCCGGACCGCGCGACGCGCCAGCGCCTGGCCGAACGCATGCGAGCCCTCTTCACCAGCACGCCCGCGGTGGTCGACGTCGACTGGTACGTGGAGTCTCCGCACCCCAAGGAGGTCCTCGTCGTCGACAAGGAGAAGGCCGCCCTGCACGGCATCACCGCCGACAGCGTCGCCCGGACACTCCGCGTCGCGGTGAGCGGCGAGTCGGTCGGGCGACTGCACGTGCCGGATGACCAGGAGGACGTCGACATCGTGCTCGACTTGCCTCGGATGCAGCGTGCGCAGCTGGCCGATCTGCTGGCCATCCAGCTTCCCGACGGACGTGGTCAGTCCATGGTTCCGCTCAGCGAGCTCGTCCGCGTCGCGAGCACCGAGGAGGACCGGAGCATCCACCACAAGAATCTCTTGCCGGTGGTCTACGTCACCGGTGACGTCGCGGGGAGGGCCGGAAGCCCGGCCTACGCCATCTTCCAGATGAACAAGGCCATCGCCGCATTTGCCGAGCCGGTCGCCATCTACAACTCCACCCAGCCGCCCAGCGATGCACGACCGGCCATCAAGTGGGACGGGGAGTGGCACATCACGCTCGAGCTGTTCCGCGACCTCGGCGCGGCGCTGGCGATCGTCCTCCTCCTCATCTACGGCCTGCTGGTGGGCTGGTTTCGTTCCTTCCTGACGCCCCTCATCGTGATGGCGGCCATCCCCTTCTCCCTGGTGGGGATCCTCCCGGCGCATGTGGCCCTGGGAGCGTTCTTCACCGCGCCGTCGATGATCGGCTTCATGGCCGGGGCGGGGATCGTGGTGCGCAACTCCATCATCCTGGTCGACTTCGCCGAGGTCATGATCCGCCAGGGAGTGCCGGTGGAGCAGGCAGTCGTCGACGCCGGGGCGGTCCGCTTCCGGCCGATGCTCCTCACCGCGCTGGCAGTGACCGTGGGCTCGGCGATGATCCTCTTCGACCCCATCTTCCAGGGCCTGGCGATCTCACTGGCCGCAGGAGAGCTCGCCTCCCTGTTGATCAGCCGGATGGCGGTGCCGGTTCTCTACGCACTGGCCTGGGGACGGGGGAAGCAGGAACAGACCGAGCCCGTGCTCCCCGCGGTGCGGCGCATCGCCGGATGAACGTCAACGGTTTCGCGACGATGCTTCGAGCGCTTCGCGAGCCGCGACGTAGCCGCGCTCGATCGCGTCGTCGAAGGCGCTCCATTCGAGCAGGTCGATGCCCTGCATCTTCGGAGCGATCACCACGCTCGCTGCCGACCGTGCCGCCGCGGTCGCCGCCGTCGAGTTCACCATCCCGCTGCCGAGCATCAACCGCAGGAGCGAAGGGCGCCGAAACCCCGAGAACCAGTCGAGCACCACGCGCCGGAGACCCGGCCACTCGAACTCGGCCTGCGAGCCCGGGGCCACGACGGCGTCATCGCCGCCGATGTCACTGGCGATGATCTCTCCCGCGAAGCCTTCGCGCATCACGTCGACTGGCAAGTTGTTCATCACCCCTCCGTCGACGAACACCTGACCCTGGTGAAACACCGGGGGCAATACCCCGGGGATGGCGCACGACGCGCGCAACCATTGCCACAGCGCGCCGCGGCGATGCGCGACGGTCTGACCAGCCGTCAGATTGGTCGCCACGCTGAAGAAGGGCCGCACCAGGTCTTCGATGTCGAGCGTGCCGAACACGCGGCGCAACAGCTGCGACACGGTGCGGCCTCCGACGAGTGACACCAAGGGCAAGGTGTAGTCGCCCAGCGGGTTCATCGCGACGAACGACGAGCGGTACACCTCGGTCATCTCGGCCAGCGACCGATCGGCCGCGTACCCCGCCCCGATGATGGCCCCGATGCTGCAACCGCCGACCGCGTCGATCTCGACCTTCGCTTCCTCGAGCGCGCGCAGCACGCCCAGGTGCGCGAACCCCCGCGCCCCGCCGCCCGACAGCACGAGCGCGCGGCCTCGGCCCTGGATCAACCGCGCGACCCGGGCGACGTCTCGTGGGCGATCCGGGCCGCCTCGCACGTGGTGAACCTGCGCCGACGGCCGCTTCTCTTGCCACGCGCGCGCCGCCCCGGGCACGACGGCGGCCGAGTGCAGCAGCACCAGGTGCTCCGGTTTGGGCATGGGCGCGGCGGCCTTCAGGGCGACTTCGCTCCACGGCGCCGGAGTGGCCACGCCGTCTTGAATTGCGTCGGCTCGCGCCACCAGCACCAGGGCATCGGCTTGCCGCACACACAGCCTTCGCCACGCGGCGTCGCCCGTTTCGGCCACGTACAGCACGAAGGGCCACTCTTCTTCGAGGCGGGCGAGCGCATCGGCCGTCGGGCGTTCGTGGGGTCGAACCAGCGTCGCTCGTCCCCAGGGCGCCAGCGCGGCCACGAGGTGCTCGACGAATGCGGCGAGGTCGAGCCCGTCGGTCTGGGCCAGCACGGCGAGCGTTCTCGGTCGAGCCGTCAAGCGTTCGTGCACGGGCTGCATCGCGCGCTCCAGCACCAACCGGGCGAGCGACATCACCACCGCGGGGTCCGCGCGCGTCAATTCCTGAAACGTCTCGCGCGAGAGCCGCAGGACCACCGAGTCGCGCAGCGCACGCACCGTCGCATTGCGCGGCTTGCCCGAGATCAACCCCAGCTCGCCCACCGTCTCGCCGGCCACCACCTGGCCGATGAGCCGCGATGGCTCGTTCGCCGCGAACGCGCCCAGCGTGCCGCTGGTGACGACATACAAGACAGTCAGACGGCGCGCCCGCCTCGATCAACGTCTGGCCTGCTTCGAGCGTCACCTTCTCCAGGCGCTCGAACAGCCACGCGCGCAATGACGGGTCGAGCCCGTCGAGCCATGCCGTTGCAGACACGTTGCGACACCATACCAACGCTCCCGAGGCTCGAGTGCCGTCGCGAAGGTCACCGGAGAACGCATTCCATGGACCGGACGCCGAACGTGGTCTATGCGTCCATCGCCCCCGATTCGGCCCGGAGCTCGCCGGCAACGCGCGGCACGAGGCGATGGTCCGCCGGATGGGGCTCCCCCGAGCTGGGGCGGTGAGATTGGAGGCGTGGTGGTTCTGCGGAGAGACCCATGAGCTGGCTGGCGACCATCGTCAAGCACGTCGACTACCTGCGCGATCGCTACGCTGCCTTTCCCGTGCGCGACGAGGCAACGCGGGCCGGGGCCCTGCAAGTCCTCGACGAGGTGCGACGAAAGGAGCTGAGACGCGTGCATGGACGCGGCGCGCTCGAATCGGCCGCGTTCGTCGATGCCGACGTTCGATACGAGCTGTACGCAGTGAAGGATACGCAGAAGGATCGGGTGGTCGGCTGCATTCGCGTCACGACGGCCGATCAGATTGCCCCGATTCCGGAGAGCCGACAGGAGTACCTCCTGGACAGGTTTCCGCCGGCTCTCCTGAAGCGCACGCAGATCTTCACCCGCCTGGTGATGCTCCCGGCGTACCGGAAGACCGCGGCATCGCTGGTCCTGTTCCGGCGGCTCTGCGAGGACGGGATGGCCGGCGACACGCTGGCCGCCCTCCTGTCCTGCGAGCCAGGCCTGTATGCCGGTTACCTGCGGCTCGGTTTCCGGCCGCTGGGCGGAGTCCACCAGGGAGCGTCGGGCGGATTCCGGATCCCGATGGTCATGATTCCCCACGACGAGGAGCACCTTCGCCGCGTCCGCTCGCCGCTGGTCGCGCAGGTGGCTCGCGCCAGGCATCCCCTGCCGCAGGAGGCGATCCAGTGGTACCGGGCGCTCGAGGCACGCCAGGGGCCCATCGATCCGGGCGTCGCCTTCTACGCCGCCGACGCGGCACAGAACGTCGACGCTCAGCTCACCCGGGGTCTGACTCCCGCCGGTCGGGCAGCGCTGCTGCGCAACGCGATGGAGGTCAAGTGCCGTCCCAGGGACGTGGTCCTGAGCGTCGGGGACGGCGGCCGGAGCATGGGCTTCGTTCAGCGGGGCGCAGTGCAGGTCGAGGATGGGAACAGGGTGGTCGCGGTCCTCGGGGAGGGCGAGCTGTTCGGCGAGATGGCCGTGGTGCTCGACGTCCCCCGCACCGCGAACGTGGTGGCCGTGGGAGACGACACGCGGGTGCTGATGCTGAGTCAGACCTGCCTCGAACGGCTCAAGAACCCCGCGGACCTCACGCAGGTCTGGCGCAACCTCGCGAGCGTGCTCGCTACGCGGGTGCGCCGTGTGCGCGAATGAAGTCGAGCAGCGCCGCGGCCAGCTCGTCCGGTCGCTCGAACTGGACCGCGTGACCCGCGTCGATCTCCATCCAGCGGTTGGCCGGTGAGGTGAACAAGGGCGCGAGGTAGGCACGGACCTTGTTGTTGTCGACGATGCGGTCTCCGGTCGCCGTCATCGCGAAGAGAGGCAGGCGAACCCCGAGGATCGACTCCCACGAGCGCTCCTGGACCTCGTCCATCACGATCACCGACTTCAGCGTGACCTCGGTGGTCTTCAGTGCGTCGGCGTCGATGAAGTCCAGCCCGTCCGGTGTCTGCGTGAAGTCGGTGGCCTGCAGCGGAATCGGGGCGAAGGACTCCTCGCGCTCCGGCGCCAGGTGGAAGTGGGTCAGCAGGGCCTGGACCACGCGCTCGGTCATGTCGATCACCGAGCGAAACCGCGCGTTCCAGAACAGGCCCGGGGTGATCAGCAGCAGCGTCGAGAGCGCCCCCTCGCCCTGTAGCCTCTGCGCGGCCACCGCAGCGTACTGTCCCCCCTGGCACCAGCCGGCGAGGTGGATGCGCTGGAAGCGACCGGCGAGCATCCGGAGGTGCTCGACGACGTCCTCGATGCTGCGTTCGGCGCTGGCCAGGTCGCCGCGCCCGGCGTTCAGTCCGCATCCGCGGCGGTCGGGCGCGAAGACGGTCAGCGGCGAGAGAGCGCGCACCGCGCTGGCCAGGGGTCGCTGCCAGGCGGAGTGGCTCATGCCGCCATGGAGCACGACCAGAACGTCGGTCCCCGTCTCCGGTCCCCAGAGGCGGTAGTGAATGTCATAGCCGTCGGACATGCGCTGGGTGTGCACCGGTTCCGACTCGGGCCAGGCGCGGCGGGTCGTCCGGCAGGTCAATCCCCAGCCGCGCGTCCACGCCTGCGGCGGAGTGAGCTGCAGCCCCTCGGTGGTGACCTCGGCGTACGGGCGCCGAAGGTCGAGCGCACCCCCACGGCCCCACTTCAAGCTGGGGCTCGCCGGTTCCCGCTCGATGAGTCGAGAACCGAAGGCCCCCTCCTGCGCGGCGAGACGGTCGCCCGCCGCGGCGGCCACGAGCATCGCGGCACGGGTGAGGACCGACGTCTCGCCCACGTGGGCGCCGATGATGATCGGCCAGCCGCGCGCTCGCAGCGCCTCGACCAGCCGCAGGGCGCGGATCACGCCGCCGACCCGCGAGACCTTGAGGTTGGCGATGAAGCGTCCCGGCGTGCCGTCGTAGCGTTCGAGGTCGGCCATCGTACACAGGCTCTCGTCGAGGATGACGGGGGTGCCGAGGCCCACGCTGATCCTGCTGTGGGTCTCGACGTCCCGCGGTCGCACCGGCTCCTCGACGCCGAAGAATTCACATTCGAGGGCTCGCAGGTACTCCAGCGCCCGGTCCGGTGACTCGGCCCAGAGGTTGTTGGCATCGACCCGTACGCGGTGACTGGCCAGACGGTGCCATGCGGTCAGCTCGGCGATGCTGCGTAGCTTCTCGCGGTCGACCGCCGGGTCGCCCTCCAGCTTCACCTTGAAATCCGTCAGGCCGAGGATGCAGTACTGATCGATCAGGAAGCGCGTCTTCCAGGGCTCGTCGTTGCCCAGCACCGCCGAGTACACGTGGGGCCCGCCCGGTGGCGGCAGATCGAGCAGCGCCTCGACGCTCTGCCCGCGCTCGCGGGCGAAGAGGTCGAGCAAGGCACATTCGATCGCGCACCAGGCCGACGGCGAGGCGTCGACGGCGGCGCCGTGCTCCGCGAGCCAGCCGTGGAGCGCATCCAGGCTCGTGCAACTGGACTGGATGGACTCCTGCCAGGTGGCCAGCCATTGCTTGCACGAGGCCCGCGTCTCCCCGGTCACGTACGCGCGCGGACACCCTTCGCCGTAGCCCCGATGCTCGCCGCGCGCCGCCTCCACCCACAGGCTCTCGCCGTGCGTCCTCGCGGCGGAGGCGTGGCGGAAGGTCATCTTGAGCGGGATCCTGAGCTCGGAGAATTGCAGGCGAACGGGCTGATTCATTGTGCCGGCAGGCTGACATGCTTCTGACACCGTCTGCCGGTCTTTCTCACGACTCGAGGGCTGCCACTCGACGGCCGCTGCGTCACCTGCCTCGGCGGCGCTTCCCGGGCGTTCTCGGAGCGGTGATCCAGCTCGCCGCGAAGATCCGCGGATCGAGCGTGAAGTCCTCGGGTCCTCCGGCCGTGGCGAGGAGGGGCGCAGCGAGCGGATGGCCGGGGTTCACCAGGTAGTTGAACTCCCCCGGCACGTGCACGCTCGGGACGCGCAGGACCGGCGTCCGGGCCTCGCGAATCCACCCGGTCCCCAGCGCGCGGGTGGCGCGGAGGTGCCGCACGTCCTTCCAGCGCGGCGGAAGCCCGGACGCATCGACCGTCTCGACGGGCGTGGCCGACGGCTCCAGGTCGAGCCACCACCAGGTCGCCGAGGCGGGCGTCGACCCGGGCGTGAGGTGGGCCAGGAACTCGAGCACGCTCAGGGCCTTCGTCCCCGCCGTGTAGACGATCCGCACGCCACGCTCGTGCCAGCGTCCGGCGACGTACAGACCGCCCTCTCCGGTGAACGGCGGGTACCGGCGCTTGGCGACGCGCCAGAGGCGGGTCACGCGAAGAAGCCGTACTCCAGCCGGAGCAGCGTCTCCTCCACCGCGCGCGCGCCTTCGTCGGTGTCGAGGAGGTCCACCGGACGCTCTCCGCCCAGCGCCGGCACGGGCTCCTGGAGCCAGGCCCGGGCCCGCGCCGCGCTCTCGAGGACGTGCTCCGCCAGGAGCGTCGCCCGTGCCAGACGCACCAGCTTCTGGGAGTCGTCGGGGTCGAGCGGCTTCCTGGACGAGAGCCGGCGGAAGATGCTCGCCCGACCGACCCGGAGCGCCCGGATGACCTCCTCCCGGCTCAGACCGGCCCGGTCCGCTGCGCGCTGGAGCGCCGACGGCGGAAGTCCTTCCCGCAGCACGCCGATGAGGTCCCGCCGTCCCACCCGGACGCCGAGCGCATGCAGGACGCTTCGCTCGTCGGGTCGCGGATTCGCAGGAGGCTTCAGCTGCAGGGCTCTCTCCGTGGTCATCTCATTTGAGATGATAACCACATCTCGTTCGAGATGCCAGCGCCGGGAGGGCCTCGCCTCGCGTCCACGCTCAGCCGGTGCGAGCTGGCACCCGGGCCCAGGCACCCATCATCTGCGGGAGCGGCAGGGGCCGGCCGCTCGACCTCAGCGCGTCCATCAGACGCTGGTGAAGCGTGTGCAGGTCGCCGAGGTGTGCGGCCGGGATCTGGAACGCCTCGATCTGCGGCTGCAGGCTGATGAGGCAGTCCGACATCCAGCGCTCGGACCCGGTCAGCGTGTACGTCTGCGTCTCGGGTTCCGGAAGGCCCCCGCGGACGAAAGCCGCCGACAGCTGCGCGCCCATCTCGGTGTTCGTCCCGCTGCGCCAGAAGGTCTCAGTCATCACCCGGGCCGCGTCGCGCCACAGGGGCAGGTGCTCGCAGGCGTCCAGGAAGGACTGGAACGAGGTGTCGAGGAAGGCGACCACCCCGCCCGGACGGACCAGCCGCGCGACGTCCTTCACCACCGCGGCCGGGTCCTTCATGTACATGAGGATGTAGCGCCCGACGCCCGCGTCGAACGGCTGGTCCACCGGAAGCGCCAGGACGTCGGTCTGCATATAGCGCACCTGCGCATGGCCAAGCTCCCGCATGCGCGCCGACGCGCGGGCGATGGATCGCGGATCGCGCTCCACCCCGACCACCTCCCCGGTGGGCCCGACGAGACCGGCGAGGATCAGCGAGACGTCCCCGACCCCCGAGCCCAGCTCGAGGACCCGCTGTCCGGGTCCGATGCCGGCCCGGCGGAAGAGTCGCTCCGTGTGCGGCGCCACCCAGGCCGCCTGGCGCACCAGGCGCTCATGCTCGATGTCGGCACTGCCGAGGGGATACGCGTTCGTCTCGACCGGAGCGGGCATCGTCCTCTCGCCGGGCAGGAACCGTAGCAGGACGTGCAGGCGCCGCCTACGCGCACCAGAAGCTACGGGCTCTTCTCCAGGACGTAGCTGCCCTTGCGCTGGGTGTCCTTGGTCTCCCACTCCACCTTCATCGTCTTGCCGTCGGGAGCCACGGTCCAGTGGTCCACCTCCACCACCTTGCCGTTCCGCCTGTCGGTCTCGACGATCGTGTTGGCGTTCACCCGCTTCAGGGAGACCGTCGTCCCTCCCGGATCTCCGGCCACCGGGAACTCCTTGCCGTCGAACTCTGCGGTGTAGCTCTGCCCGGTGGGGGTGCTCATCCTGAGCCCGTCGGCGGTGCTCTTGAAGGTGAGGGTCCGCGCATTGGCGGTCATGTTCTGGACCTTGACCGCGCGCCACGAGCCCGAGACCGCATGGGCTCCAGCCGGGGCGGCCTTGACGCGCTCGTAGACGGTTTCCCCACTGGCCGCCTCCGTGCCAGTCTGGTCCGTCCACTTCAGGGTCAGCGTCTTCCCGTCGGCCGAGACCGTGTACGTGGCCGTCCCGCTCACCTTCCCGGCCTTCTTGCTGGTGAGCTCGACGGCGTCCGGGCCGGGGCTCTTCACCGCGATCGTGTCGTAGTAGGCGTGGCCCTTCACCGGCTGATCCGTCCCGTCCGCCTTGACCTTGATCGGCGGGACCACGCTCTCGCTGTGCCAGACTCCCTTGGCCAGCGAGATCACGTAGGGCTTCTTGTCCATCGTGGCCGTCTCCTCCTTCGAGACCCAGGTCCCGTCGAACGGAGAATCGGCCAGCGCAGCGAGAGGAAGGAGGAGGGCACAGAGCGTGAGCGCTTTCATCGGAACTCCCTGGTGAGGTGTCTGCGCTCCCCGGCGCATCGGGTGCCGATCGCGCTGGACAGGGCCGAGGAGGCGCGGCGCACGGTAGCCGCGCGAGCGCGAGCGGGCGCGTACTTCCGGTGATCGGGTTCACCGGGTGTCCGATGGTCCTCGCACTCCCCAGGGATGCAACGTCGATCGCCGAACACGCCGACGCAGGCGACGAGCGCGGCACGGCTGCCCTCGGCGTCAGCGCATGAGCGCGAGCTCTGCCTCCGTGAGGCTCGTGTCCTCGCCCTCGAAGTCGATGGGCTTCAACTCGATCCAGGCGACATATGGCGGAGGAGGGCTCACCCGACTCTCGATGAGCCGGGCCGCCCGGGCGATCAGCTCCCGGACGCGGGAACGCCATGACGGGGGGAGGGACGGGAGGAAGCGCTGCATTGCACGAACTCCTTCGTGGCACCGGACTGTCGGCGGCCGCTCGGTCCGTGGATGCGACGGCCCAAACGGGGAGACCCGACACCGGGCGCACGTTGCACGCGCCCTCCGCGGTGTGCCGCCATGGTGCGCCCGGACTGTGCCGGCCGGTCAGCGCATCCGCTCGAGCTGCTCCTGGGTGAGGGTCGTGTCCTCGCGCTCGAAGTCGACGGGCTTCATCTCGGCCCAGCGAATCGCGGGCAGCTCGGCCATCGCGAGGCACGTGCAGTGGCGGACGGCGCGCGCGAGCAGCTCCTCCCAGCCGCGATCCTGGAACGGAGAATGGACGGACCGGGTGAGGCTCTGCATCGCAAGACTCCTGGTTGCATCAGCCAAACCAGATCGCACTCGAAGAATTCTGGACACTTACACGCCCGGCCCGCGCGGTTCTTGCGGGGCGCGCCACGGCGCGCGAAAGGCGCACGCGGCGACACGGGCCCGAGGAAGGAACCCTCGAGGCCCGTGCCGCCAGAAGCGTCGTCGGTCCGGGAGTCGGCCGGTGCTTCAGGCTCCGCGCGCCACCGGGACCGGACGCCGCGCCGCCAGCGCGCCCGCTCCGAGCACCAGGCCCGCGAGCACCGCCACCACGCCGGGGAGCACGCCCGAGGCGCCCAGCCCCTCCACCGCGTCGAGCGAGTACGCGCCCGGACCGGTGAAGGCCAGCGCGGCGACCGCGGCCATGATGAGGAGGTTGTACTCGACGCCGCCGCCGCTCATGAAGAAGCCCTTCGCGAGGTGCACGCTCACCGTGGCCACCACCATCACCGCCAGCACCACGGCCGCGGCGACCGGGGTGAGCAACCCGAGCGCGAGCAGCAACCCGCCGCCGAACTCGCCGATCCCCGCGAGCGCCGCCTGAACCTTGCCGGGGCGGAACCCCAGGCTCTCCATGAAGCCGCCGGTCCCGGTCAGCCCGTATCCGCCGAACCACCCGAACAGCTTCTGACCGCCGTGGGCTGCCATCGTCCGGCCCACGACCAGCCGCAACACCAGAAGTCCGATATCCATGTCATTTCCTCCGAGGCACAAGGTAACCATCCATGGGCACTCGGCCGGGCAACACACCGTTCCGTGGGCACTCCGGAGCCCAAGCGAGCGCAGTTCCATGACTCCTTCCCTTCAAGGCAAGGTCGCGCTGGCGGGACCCCACGGCGAGCCGGATGTCAGACCGACACGCCACTGTCACCGGAACGTGCACCCGCTATCTCCCGCACGAAGGGAGCCGCCTCCGTGAAGCGCACCGACCTGGTGGAGATGGAGAACCTCGGGCCCGTGTACTACTGGCAGGGTGTTCCGCACCCCGTCCGGGCGACCCGCTTCCGCGACCCCCGGAGCGCGCGTTTCATCGAGACCCGCGAGCCGGCGGAGACCGCCGAGGCCGAGGCCTGGCGGGAGTTCGCGCCCGACGCGCCGCCGCCACCGGCCGACGCGTTCTGGCACCCCTTCGACTCCTGAGGCTCAGGCCCCCGTGACGTGGACCGGCGTGCCGTTGAACGCCGCCGTGCCGAGGAGCGCGTCCACCGCCCGATCGTCGGTGAGGTCGTTGAGGCTCACGCCCGCGTGGGCCGACGCCACCCGGAGCTGGACCCCGGGGCGGCCGTGTCCCCAGCCATGCGGGAGGCTCACCACCCCGGGCATCAGGGCCTCCGTGAGCTCGAGCCGCACCGGCACGCTGCCCACCCGTGAGCGCACCTGGACCATCTGACCGGCGCTCAGCCCGCGGGCCGCCGCGTCGTCCGGGTGCATGAGGAGCGTGCACCGCTCGGGCCCCTTCACCAGGCGCAGGCTGTTGTGCATCCAGGAGTTGTTGCTCCGGAGGTCCCGGCGGCCGATGAGCAGGAGCTCGCCGTTCCGGGCGGCGGGCGCGGAGAGCAGCTCGGACTCGACCCGGGCGAGATCGCGCACCAGCACCTCGGGGGCGAGCTGGATGCGCTTCTCCGGCGTCATCAGGCGGTGCGGCATCGAGGGCTCGAGCGGGCCGAGGTCCACCCCGTGCGGATGCTTCTCCAGCTTCGCCACGGAGAGACGGTGCGGCGAGCGCACGCCGTAGGGTCCAAGCCGCAGACCGAGGTCGATGAGCCGGCGCGGGGTCGCGAACCGGTCCACTGCGGCGCGCAGCGGCCGGAGCACCGGGACCGCGCCGCGCGACTTCAGCCGGCGGGTGAGCGCCTGGAAGATCTGCCAGTCGTGCTTCGCTCCGGGGGCCGGCGGGAAGAGCGCCGGCGACCACTTGGCGGTGTTCCGGACCGCGAGGAGGTGGAAGATGACGTCGTAGTGCTCGCGCTCGAGCGCCGTGGTGGGCGGCAGCAGCACGTGCGCGTGCCGGGTGGTCTCGTTCAGGTACGGGTCGACCGCCACGATGAAGTCGAGCGAGCCGAGCGCACGCTCCAGCTGCGCGCCGTTGGGCGTGGAGAGCACGGGATTGCCGCTGAGGACCACCAGCGCGCGGACCTGACCCGGGCCCGGGGTGAGGATCTCCTCGGCCAGCGCGGCGACGGGGAACTCGCCGCCAAACGAGGGCAGCTTCCGGACGCGGGTGCGGTGGCGGGCGTAGCCGCCCCGCGGGGCGAGCCCGAGCGGATTCACCGCCGGCCGGGTGAAGAGCGCGCCGCCCGGCCGGTCGAGGTTGCCGGTGACGGCGTTGAGCACCTGGATGAGCCACTGGGCCACGCCGCCGTAGGCCTGGGTGGAGACGCCGATGCGCCCGTAGGCGACGGCCGAGTCCGCGCGGGCGAAGTCGCGGGCCAGCGCGCGGATCTGCTCGGCTGCGATGCCGGTCGGGCCTGTGACGCGCTCGGGCGCAAACGGAGCGACGGCCACCCGGACCTGCTCCAGACCATCGGTGAACTCCGCGAGCCGGCCGGGCCGCTCGAGCCTCTCCTCGAGGATGGTGCGCACCAGCGCCGCGAGCAGGAGCGCATCGGTGCCCGGCCGGATGAAGAGGTGCGTGTCGGCGACCTCGGCGGTCTCGGTGCGCCGCGGGTCCACGACCACCAGACGCCCGCCGCGCGCCTTCAGCGCCTTGAGCCGGAGCGGCATCCCGGGCGCGGTCATCAGGCTGCCGTTGGAGGCGAGCGGGTTGGCGCCGAGGGCGAGGAAGAACCGGGTCCGGTCGATGTCCGGGATGGGCAGGAGCAGCATGTGCCCGAACATCGTCGTCGCCGCGAGGTGGTGCGGAAGCTGGTCCACCGACGTCGCCGAGTAGCGGTTGCGGGTGCGGAGCGAGCGGATGAACCCGAGACCGTGGGTCATCGCTCCGAGGCTGTGGACCGTTGGGTTGCCGAGGTAGAGGGCCACCGAGTCGCGGCCGTGGCGCGCCTGGATGTCCGCGAGGCGCCCCGCGACCTCGTCGAAGGCCTCCTCCCAGCCGATGCGCGTCCAGCCGTCGCCGGTGCGGCGGAGAGGGTGCTTCTGGCGGTCCGGATCGAGGTGCACGTCCTCGAGCGCGGTCGCCTTGGGGCAGAGGTAGCCCTGGCTGAACGGGTCCTCCGGGTCGCCGCGGATGGAGCGGATGCGCTCGTCCTCCACCTCGATGCGCAGCCCGCACATCGCCTCGCAGAGATTGCAGGCGCGGTGGTGGACGCGGGTCTCGGCCATGACGGCCGGGGACCCTAGCAGCGGCGCGGGGTTGCCGAGCCCGTTGACGGAACCCCCGACCTGAACTCATGTTCAGTCATGGACCGGGCCCGCCTGATGGCGATGGTCGAGATGCTGGGGACGACCTTCGCCACGCGGGGCATGCGGAGGCACGTGGAGGAGCTGCGCGTGTACTGGCTCGGCCTCTCGCGGGGGCTGGTCTCGGCCGGCCGCCGGGTGGACGTGGGCTGGTCCGAGTCGCTGGTGGTGGAGTGGTACCGGGTGCTGCGGCTCCCTCCGCACCAGTGGGACTACTCGGTGCGGCCTCCCTCGAGCCCCTGCCCTCGCTGCCCGGTGCCGGCCGGGCACGCGGTGGAGGTGAAGACCGGCCTGACGTTCCCGGAAGGCCGGAAGGCGGTGTGCACCGTCTGCGGATATGCCTGGCTGGAGCTCGACGCGGACGTCCAGCCCGCCTCCGTTGACGTCCGGCGGAAGGCTCGCTAGAGAAGCGCGCTCCGAATCAGGACGGCCCTGTCGTCTAGTGGTCAGGACGGTGCCCTCTCACGGCACAAACTCGGGTTCGAATCCCGGCAGGGTCATTTTCGTCAATCAATTAGAGTAGCTTAGCGAATTGGCAACGGAATTGGCAACGGAATCCGGGGTCGCCGCACCGATGCCGCAGCCCAGCCCGGCGCGAACTTCGAGCCCAGCTGAGCCTCGGTCATGGCTGTCTCTCGGAAAGCGCGGCCGAAGCGAAGCTCCAGGGCGCGGGCTCGCGCACCGAGCGATGGTCCTCGTCGGCTACCGGCGCACGCACGCGTTCGCGCGCGAGTCCAGGCTCCGCTGACCCGGGAGCGGGAGCACGCCCGGATCAAGGTGGTCAGGCCACGGACGACCGCGGGGACGCCATCTGACCACCGAACTGCGAGCACGGCGTCCACCCGCCAGGCCTCCCATTCAGAGCAGCCACTCAGCGCTCGAAGCCAGTACCCCGTCGGGATCTCCGGACAGTCATTCCAATCCTCTGCTCTGTACGGCCTCCCCACCCTCTCGAGCTTCGCCGTGGGCAGCTGGCCGTCCGGCCCCGCTCTGCCTCTGTCGACAGCCGCGCGGCGGCTCTGAACGGGACGCAGGATTGCTGACGTGTTGACGGCTCGCGAGCTGCTCACTCGCTTGCGACCGGCCTCTGAGTACCTCCCCCTCGCACCGTCAGGCCACCCGCATACGATCGCGATCGTGCTCACGGACCGCGCCACTGCCGCACTCGATCCGATCCGTTCCCTGGGCGCCCAGCTCTGGGTCCTCGAGGTCGCGCCGGCGCGCCACCACGTCGACGGTTGGCTCCCAGACTGGCGCTTCGAGCAAGAGGACCCGAGCACGTCGGTCGGCTTCGGCTTCGACCTCGAGGGCGACACCGTGTCCGCCTTCGAGCTCCTGGTCCATGGCCGACGTCTACCCTTCCCGGACGTGACGACCCTCGGCGCAGCGGTCCGGAAGCTCCGGGTCGCGGTCAAGGTGATCCAGGGGCGAGTCATCGTCGCGGACGTGGAATCAGTCCCCTGCGCCGTGAGCGCCGAGCTCGAGACTCCCGAGCAGCTCCCGGCGAGCCCTCGCGCCCGCTCGGCGCTCCTGCTCGACTTCGGAGCTCCGCTGCTCGAGCCGCTCCCGGCGACCGCGCCGCTCTCACTCTGGCGCGACGCGCTCACCCTGGTCGTCACCACCTGGAACGCCCTGGTGGTCGACGAGGCGCTCGGGATGACCGAGAACCTCACCGACCTACGCGAGCGGTGCGGATGCTTCCCGAGCCGGGAGCGCTCTTCTTCACCGACGCCGTCGAAGCCCTCGTCGTCCGGAGGCAGGAGTACTTCGGGGAGGAGCGCTGGACCGTGGGACACTGGAAGGTGACTCGAGCGGGCGGTGAGCTGCGGTTCCGGGTCGAGGTCCACGCCCCGCCGGTCCGTGCACGCTGAGCGGTCGACGTGTTCAGATCGGCCGCAAAGGCTTCCAGATCCGGACCGCCGCCACCAGAGGGCTGAGGCTCTCCCGCACCTCGCTCCACAATTCCTCTCCTCGCAGCCTTCCGTCTTCAGAGCAGATACCTCAGCGGTCGAAACATCACCCACGGGGCGGGACGGCCAGCAGCGCCGGGTCCGAGCTCCGGTGGCGCGGAACGGCCGTCCAGAGCAACAACGACCCGCCCGGCGAACCATGCCACGCACCTGCCTTCCTTCCCCGGAGAGAGCGAAGATAGCTCAGTCGTCGGACCTCACTGGGGTTGCGATAAAGCCCTGGAATGGCCCGCCAGCGACGGTGCGGCAGCCTCCGGTGAGCTGCCCTCTGTTGTTAATCCCCAGTGCCCTGATGGGAAGCCGGGCTGGGCACGCAAATGGGGAGAAGACTCCATCGTTGGTGTTAATGATGAAGCCTCCCGCTTCGTTCCACCCGAAGGCCTCGCCACGATCGTTGACTTTAGAGAGCTCTGTATTACTACCGCCATTGAGAGGATTCAATATCGTATAAGTCGTACCCCGCAAGACAAACCCCTGTCCCGTTCCCGCCGTATCCGTGAAGCTTCCCACGATGGTGCCCAAGTCGTTGATCCCCCATGGGACAGTGGTGAGCGGTGCAGCGCCTGGGGGGTCTACCAATGACGTGAATCTACCGTCGCTAAGCAAGAAGCCTACCCCTTCGTCGATCGTAGGTCCGTAGGTACCGATCACGTCACCTCGGTTGTTGATGCTCGTCGCGGCGCTATTGACTGCTCCTGGGAAATCGACCACGGTCATGCTCATATCTGGCAAGAGCTTGAGGCCGTGCTGAATACCGCTTACGTCGTTGAACCATCCGACGATGGCGCCAGAGTCGTTGATATCAGTGAAGCTTGTTGAACTGCTTCCCGGAGCGTCAAAACTCGTGAGCTGATTCCGCTTGAGAATAATGCCGTGGGAAACGCCGCTGCTATCGGTCGAATTACCGACAGCGACTCCAGCATTATTGATATCCAAGATAAAACTCCGCACCGACCCAGGAATATCAATGAACTCCAAACTATACTGGGTTCCCGGCTTGGGGTTGGCTGAGAGCGCCGTCGAATCCGAGGCAGCGCTATTCGGGTTCCCCATATTCGATCCGCACGCGGCGGCAAGGAGAAACAACGGGACGACGACCACCAATCCAGGTGAGGCCCTTCTGCTGCGATTCAGGCGTCCAACACTTCCGATAGAAGTCATGATTCCCTCACGGTTCCTACTGCTGTGCTCCTTGGCACTGCTCTGACCTCGCCCTGCAAGGACTGCTCCCTACGGGCCGTCGCCCGACGCCAGACGACGGGCGACGACGACGCGGGCCCCCGACTTCTCCCCCGTCGTCGTGCCCATCGTTCCCCCCGGAGACTCTGGCGAACCCTGGCGGCTCAGCCATTCGCCTTGCCACAGGAATCGCATTTACACGCGTGCACGTAAATGCCGCTCCCTAGCACACCTAATTCTGTTCCCATGCGTCATGAATCTCGCGCAATGGATTGCACGGATGTGCAGCGCGTCGCACGAGGCGATGGCGGCTGTACGCAGATTCCGGAGTCCGCCTTGCGGTCCATCGAATGCAGTACGAAGCTGTTCAGAATTTCGTGCGGCATTCTTCGAGGATCGCCGCGTCGAGTCAGGGGGGGGTCATGGGCATCGACGGAGATGCTGAACTCGTCTGTCGAACGTCGTCCTCGCGGATGGCGAGAGCGGTGTGCGTCCTGGGGGCGATGCTTCTCACAGTGGCCAGCCCCGGCTGCTCCTTCATCATCACTCGGGGGCCCGAGCCAACCCCGTCTGCGCAGCGGGCCCCCGAGCTCTCCAGAACCCCCTCACCCGAGTGCACGTCGTCCGTCGCGGCGCCGTTGGTGGACACCGTCCTGGCCACGGCGTCGGCGGCCGTCCTCGTCGCCGGGGTGGTTGGCGCCACGTCCTCGGAACCGCCCTGCCAGCCGGGCGAGTGGTTTTGTGGCATTGGCCGGGGCGCAGGTCAGGCCGCTGGGTGGGGGGCCATCGTCGTCGGAGCCATCACCGGCGCCGTGTTCACCGCCTCGGCGGTGACGGGGTACGGGCGGACCGCCGACTGCCGCCGGGCCGAAACGGCGCTGCCCACGGGGCATCGCCCGATGGGGCGCCATCTTCTTGACGTCGAAGGCATCGCCGAGGCGCGTGCCCGCGAGGAGGCAAGGACGCCATGAGTGCCACTCGGCTCGGCCCGAACACAGGGACGGTCGGACCACACGGTTGGCCGTTCTGGATGAGGCTCCTCGGCGCGGCGCTCTTGGCGTTGGCAACGGCACGCTGCAGCGACTCCGGTAGCCCCGAGCATTGCTCGACGACTTCTTCCGCCCCGCGTTGCCACGAGGGAATCGTCCAGGAATGCGACATGTCTTCTGGGACCTGGGTGGACCAGGACTGCCTCCAGGTCGCCTCTTGCTTCCTCGGAGTCTGTGGCCAGGATGGCCGCTGCCACTGCTGAGGCCCGTCGCTCAGTCGGACCGCCCGCCAACCGAGTCCGCACCAGCGCGCCGACGCGCCACACAAACCGCACCCCGCCGCTCTTCTTCGCCATTGCCCTGGCTGGCGACCGCCTGAGCACCTAGCGCGTTGAGGGATTCTGAGGGTCACCCGCTGCGAGCTCCCGGAACCGCTGAAGGAGTTCGGCGCGACTGCTACATCGAAGCTTCTGCGCAGCCCGATAGAGCAGAACGCCGACTGTCGAAGCGGAGATGCCCAGTTCGTAGGCGATGAGCTTGTTGGAGTCACCGAGGACCGCGAAGCTCAATGCCTGGCGTTCCCTCGGGCTCAAGGCGTCGGGCCGCGGGAACCGGATGTCATTGCGCCTGGCGACAACGTAGCGCTTGCCGTCCCGCTCGTAGGTGTCGACCAGCGTCCATCGCTCGGAAACCAGCGACCGCCAGAGCGACAGCGAGATCTCGCCTTCCAGGCGTCCCTGCCGCGTGCGTGCTCGCTCGATCGCTTGGCACGCCTCGCCGAGGGCGTCTCGCACGGAGCGGTCCTGGGCGGGCTGCTCGGCGTGCAGCACGCGACCAGACGGCGCGAGAACGGCCTCCGTCGGCGCGGAAGACGCCTTCGCCTGGAGCGCGCGTTGAAGACGGAAGGCCGCAGACAGGTGCGTGCTGACCCGGTCCCAGGCAGCGCGCTCACGAACGCCGAGCCGTTGGTGCTCGCCCCAGAAGCCACCGATGATGCAGCCAGTCCGGCTCGGGTCGAGGCCGTTGACTCCAATCATGTCGTGCGCCACATGCTCTGCGTCGAAGCGTAGGGGCAGACCCGCGAAGTCCGCCCAGCCTGGCAGCTCTCGCGTCATCGCGGTGCGCTGCGACCAGAAGCTTGCCTTGACCAGCTCTGGTGGAGGCCGTTGTGGACCTGCGCGCAAGACCTCGGCCAGGGCAGGGATGTCACTGCGAGCGACGGCGCAACGGAACCTCGAGATCCTCCGGGTTCGACGCCTCATAGGTATACGCAGTGACCCCGAGACCATCGTCGAGGCCCGGCCGGGCAGCGTCGAGCACTCCCGCGAGCCACGGCTCCTCGGGCTGCTCGACCCGGTACGCCGCCTCGAGGATTCCGACGAGGTCGACCCGTCTTCTGCGATGACCTGGGCCAGCCGCCGTCGCGCTGGCTTTCACGCTCGGTCCTCCGGAGCCGGCTGGGAGGCTGCGCGGTATCGCGACACGAGGTCGGCACGAGTCTTGGCACCGAGCTTTACGGCCGCTCGGTGGAGCAGAACGCCGACGGTCGAAGCGGAAATGCCCAGTTCGTAGGCGATGAGCTTGTTGGAGTCACCGAGGACCGCGAAGCTCAGTGCCTGACGCTCCCTCGGGCTGAGCGCGTCGGGGCCTGGGGTGCGAATGTCGTTGCGCCTGGCGACGACGTAGCGCTTGCCGTCCCGCTCGTACGTGTCGACCAGCGTCCACCGCTCGGACACCAGGGACCGCCAGAGCGACAGCGAGATCTCGCCCTCCAGGCGTCCCTGCCGGGTACGTGCGCGCTCGATGGCTTGGCACGCCTCGCCGAGGGCGTCTCGCACGGACCGGTCCTGGGCGGGCTGCTCGGCGTGCAGCACGCGACCAGACGGCGCGAGAACGGCCTCCGTCGGCGCTGCGTGCTCCTTTGCCGCCTGGAGTGCTCGTTGTAGCCGGAAGGCGGAGGCCAAGTGCGTTCCGATGCGATTCCAGGTCGCACGTGCGCGCGAGGTCAGCCGATGCGCGCGACCTGAATAGGCACCAAGCATGCAACCGATCAGGCTGGGATCAAGACCGTTGATGCCGATCACGTCATCAACCACGTGATCTTCGTCGAGACGGTGCGGAAGAGCCATGAAGCTCTCCCAGCCCGGCATGTCTCGGATCACCTGTGTGCGCTTGCTCGGGAAGTTCGTTTCCACCCAATCGGCCGGAAGGTTCGCGACGGAAGCCTTGAAGAATTCTACGAGCGGGGGCAGCGCATCCCGCGAGGATAGGCACCGCAACTTGAAGTCCTTCGGATTCGAGGCGTCATAGGTGTAGGCCATGACTCCGAGGCCATCGTCGAGACCTGGCCGCGAGGCGTCGAGAACCCCACCGAGCCACGCATCTTCGGGCTGCTCGACGCGGTACGCCGCTTCAAGAACCTCGACAAGGTCCACAGCCCTGTTCCAAGGGTCGCGCAACGCCATGGCGTCTGCTCCGACGAGTCTCAGCAGCCCGTTGCTGGGCGCCGAAGACTAGGGCACTCGGCCCAAGGATTTCTCGCCGGCGTCGCGGATCTCACCGCGCAGGATTCCTGAATCCGGGCACGGGTCCCGGCTGGTAGACGCTGCACTGCGGTGTCCCGTCCGAACGCGCCCAGGATTGCGCTGACCCGAATCGCAAAGCACGGTTTCTCCTGAGACCGCGTGGATCGCGAAGGCTCAGACCCTCAACCACAACGTCGGCGCGGGGTGAATCCTCCTCGACGTCCTCGACGGATTCGTGCCGCTGATCATCGACGCCGCGACGGGGGG
>CAVZMH010000017.1:0-321185 GCA_963776345.1 uncultured delta proteobacterium
GGCCGAGTGCCACCGGGCCGGGGGGACGCATCGGTCGCTGTAAGGCGCTTCTCACTTCTACGTCTTGGCTGCTCGAACCATGAGCGCCCCTCTCCTTTCCTCCGTCGCCCTCGCTGCCCTCTCGCTCTACGGCCACGTCCAGCCGCGCTTCATGAACGATCCGGAGCGGACCGGCGGGACGGCGCACCTCGCCCGCGCCAACTCCCCGAAGAGTCAGGGCTCCGGCTGCAGCTGTAAGGCCGGGGCGGTCGCTGCGTCGTCAGGGTGAACGCGTGCAAGACCGCCCGCGCCGATCACCGAGGAGACGAATCATGAGCAGTGAAGAGACTTGCCGCTGCGAGAAGAAGAGCTGTGGCTGCACCATGGCCGAGCCCTGTCAGTGCGGCCAGCGCTGCGAGTGCGAGACGACGTGCACCTGCGAGAACGGGTGCTCCTGCGGCGCGGCGAAGTAGCCGGCCCGCGGCGGGAGCGGGAGGCCCGTCGTGCTTCCCGCTCCTATCCGTCGCCGTGGGCGCAACCGGTGCTGCCCGGCTCGCCACACGAGCAGTCGATGCAGCCCCGCTCGGCGCAGGAGCCGCACCAGCGCACCACCCGCTTGCGCAGGGTCTGGCGGGCGCGGAACAGGCGCACCCCTGCGTTGTTCGCGGTGATCCCGACCTCCGCGGCGTAGTCCTGCACCGAGACCCCGTCGACCTCGACCCGGCGGAGCGCCAGGGCGTACTCCGGCTTGAGCGTCTCGGAGAGGCGCGACACGCAGCGGCAGACGGCGTCTCGATCGTCGAGACCGGGCTGCCACTCCTCCTCGAGCTGCCTGCCGAGCGCGGCCAGGGCCCGATCGCTCGCGCCTCGTCGCCGGTAGTGATCGATCACCGCGTTGCGGAGGACCCGGTAGAACCAGGCCACGGTGCTCTCGCCGTTCGCGAGGGGCAGCCGGTCCAGGCTCCGGGCGAAGGCGTCCTGGAGAACGTCCTCCGCCAGCTCGCGATGTCCGACCCGCCGCTCCAGGAACGAGAGGAAGGCGCGCCGGTTCTCGGCGATCACCGCGACGAGCTCGTGGCGAGAAGGCTGGGTCATCAGCCACTCCGGTTGCGGGCGTGAATCAGTGCCCAGGGGCGGAATCGAACCACCGACACGGGCATTTTCAGTCCCCGTAGCCGAATGGCCAAGTCCTCGAACGAACTCCAGAAGACGAAGGAGCTGAACTGGACTGCATCACCGGTGCATCAGCAGGTCATGGCCGAGCGGGTGAGCTGACTGTGAGGTCCCACCGCCGCGTCCGTCCGCCCGGTCCCGCCCGCGCGGCCCACGGCGCCCGTGCACTTGGACGGCACGTCCTGAGCGCGAGACGGCGCTTCCCCGCACGGAGTGAGCGCGGGCTTGTGGCGTAGATGCTGCTAGCCATCGGGCCGGGTGAGTGGTCACGGTGTCACGGTCGGCTTCGGCGCCGGCTGGCAATGGAGCCGCGCGCACAGTGCGCGCGCCCGGGCGAGATCGAGCAGATCGGGATCGGCGTCGCGCCAGTCCGAGAGGAACCCTTCCGCCAGGTGGCGCGCCTCGTCCGCCTTGCCCTGCCGCTCGAGCACCTCCGCAAGGAGGCGCGCCGAGCGGGGGAGCATCCACGCATGGTAGATCGCGGTCGGCAGCGGCTCCGTCCGGTACTGGCGCAGCGCAGCCACGGCGCACTCGAGGTCGCCGTCCTCGGCGCAGGCCTGTCCCAGGCCGAACGCCGCGACCTTGCGCACCTTCCAGCGCCGTGACGCGACGAGGTCGCGGATCATGGCCCGGCCCCCCGCCGCATCGCCGCGCGCGCGCACTGCAAGGGCCTGGACGAACGTCCGCGCGGAGCGGATCTCGTCGGAGAAGACGCTGCTGGCCGGGTCGGCGCGCTCGCGGGTCAGCCCCCGCGCGTAGCCTTCGGCTCCCGGCACGTCGCCGGCAACCGCCAGGGTGAGCGCGCCGAGCCAGTCGAGCTGCGGCTGGGAGGCGACGAGCTCACGGATGCGTGCGCGGAGCTCTCCGGCCGGGGCGTCACCGGAGGCAATCGAGAGGTTCGCATAGCCGGTCGACCCGCCTCCCTGCGCGACGCCCGCCAGGACCGCGAGTGCCTCCCGCCTCCGCCCCTGGTAGGTGAGCGCAAAGGCGAGCGGCAAGTGGCCCCGGCCGGACCGCGCGATGCGCTCCCGTGCCACCCGCTCGGCCTCGCGGTACTCGCGGCGCGCCATGTGCACCCAGTCCAGAGTGGGTCTGCCCGGGGACAGGAGGTCCTCGCGCCTCGCGGCCTCGAGCGCGTCGTCGAGCTCGCCGGCCGCCGCGAAGGCCATGGCCGCCGCCCCCGC
This sequence comes from uncultured delta proteobacterium, assembly GCA_963776345.1. Classification (GTDB taxonomy): domain Bacteria; phylum Myxococcota; class Myxococcia; order Myxococcales; family Myxococcaceae; genus RPRB01. The sequence goes on from CAVZMH010000017.1 coordinate 2,337, forward strand.
CCGGCCAGGGGCCGGCGGCTGAGCGAGCCAGGTGCGGGCGAGCGGGATCAGCTCCGCTCGGCGTACGAGATCGCACATCGCCCCGACGATCTGTTCCTGGGCCGGGACGTACATGGGGTCGGCCTGCAGCGCCCGCTGCAGGTAGGCGAGGGTCTCCTCGGGCGAACCCGCCACCCTCGCTCCCAGCGCGAGGACCTCCTTGTCGTCCGGATAGCGCTCGAGCACCTCCCGGTAGAGCGCCCGGGCGTCGTCCACGCGTTGCTCGACCGTCGCGTTCCACGCTCGAATGAGCCGTGCCTCGCGCCAGGGCGCTCGGCCTGCGACCCTGATCGCGGTGGTGGCGATCGCCCCCAGCTCGCTGACCGGCGCTCTCTCGCGAGAAGCCGCGGCGGCGAGCGCGAAGTGGGCGAGCGCGAACTCCGGGTCGAGCGCGATCGCCTTGCGATAGGCCTCCTGCGCGCCGTTCAGACTCTGCTCCTCGAGCGACTTACCCGTCTCGTACCACCGGTTCGCCTCGAGGTTCGCCGTCACGAGCTGGGCGAGCGGTGTCGCGCCGGTCGAAGGGCCGCGATCGCCGACCAGCTTCTTCCGGGCCCGGGCGGCGAGGCGGTCGACCAGCGCCAGAACCTCGGACTTTCCCTGCGCCTGCTCGCGATCCGAGAGGAGGTACTCCCCTCGGTCGGGATCGATCCCGCGCAGCTCCACGACGATCAGCCCCCCCATGCGGCGCACGAAGCCCGCGAGCAGCGTCCGGGCCCCGGCGCGTTTGGCGATCTCCCGGCCGGTAGACTCGTCGATCCGCACCGCCACGTCCGTCCCGAGCTGCCGCTGGAGGTCCACCATTCGGCTGCGGGTGAGCACGCGGAGGCCCGGCGACTCCTGGAGCGCGGTGGCGACGAGGCTCCCGATCCCATCGAGATCCGGGTCCCCCGTCTCGTTCGCGAAGTCGGCCACGGCGATGAGAGGCGGCCCCACCTGATCGGGTGCCGCCTGGTGGATCACGACGACGATGATCGCGCCGAGTGCCCCCACCACCAGCGCGACCGAGCGAAGGAGCCTCTGCATCGGCCGGCGGAGTGGGGGTGCTCCTTGCCGGAGCGCGCGGAGGAAGGCCTCGGCCGACTGCGGGCGACGGGACGGGTCGATCTCCAGACACCATCTGCAGAGCTGTTTCCAGCTCCTGCCGTAGTGTCCGGGGGGCCTCCCGATGCCCGGTTCGAGCGAGGGCGCGGCGCCGTCGCCGCGGTCGGCCAGCGTTCCGGTCGCGATCTCCGTCATGAGGACGCCGAGCGAGTACAGGTCGGTCGCCGGGCTTAGTTCCCGGCCGGCGACCTGCTCCGGTGCCATGTATGCCGGGGTGCCGATCGGACCGTCCCAGGTCGTCGCCCCCGGCAGCCCGTCCATCGCCCGCGCGATGCCGAAATCCGTGACCACGGCCCGTTCGCTCCCACCATGCACCGGTACCAGCATGACGTTGCTTGGCTTGAGGTCACGGTGGAGGACTCCCTCCCGGTGCGCCGCCGCCAGCCCGGAGGCGATCTGCGTGACCAGCTCTCTCGCGACCGGCTCGGGAAGAGGACCGTCTCTGCGCAGACGTTCGGCGAGCGTCTCGCCCTCGAGCAGCTCCATGCTCAAGAACAGCGGAGGCTCTCCCGGGCTCCCGAGATGGAGTTCGAACACGCGGCAGACGTTGAAGTGCGAGATCCTCCGGGCGAGGAGGATCTCCCGCCGGAATCGTTGCAGCCGAACCTCGGTCGACCCGGGCTCCAGACGCACCGTCTTCACTGCGATGCGCGCCCCGAGTGCGACGTCGACCGCCTCGTAGACCTCCCCCATGCCGCCACGACCGAGCATCCGGACGACGCGGAACCGCGACTCCAGCACCGTGCCGGTCGGTAACGCTTCCTGCGCCGGGGCTCCGAGTGGGTCCGTACCCTCCGTCAGTGGCGGCGACACCACCTCAGTCGGCGACCCCGCTTCGATCCTGCGCTCCGGAGGCATGGGAAACCTCCCGGGGAGGGCACTTACTCTACGACCCGTGGCGGCCCGGGTCACGTAGAACGACGGATGGATTCTGAAAAGCAGAGCTACTTCGAAGGTGCAGGAAACGCTCAACTCCGACCTGGGCGGCGTGGCGACGCTCCCCGACGTCATCGACCATCTTCCGCGCCGAAGCCGAGCGTGCCGAGGTGGCCCTGCTCACCGCCCGTACCAGGCCCTCGGCCCGCAATCGATTGCGGGCTCGCTCTCAATGGCCCGCCAATGCGCCCGTGAATGCTCTCCCGGATCGGGCACACGTCGACCGCTATATCTCCCCCCGGCGGTCGGAAGCGGTGAGCGATCACACCATCGCCAAAGAGCTGGTGACTCTTCGAGCCTCGCTCAAGCTCGCCAAGCGCGGGGGGCTGTGGCTCGGCGACATCGATGCACTCTTGCCGGTCGGCTTTGCTCCGGATTATCGGCCACGAACCCGTGCCCTTTCGACCGAGGAGCTCGGGCAGCTGCTCGCCCTTCTGCCGCCAGCCCGAGCAGCGCAGGTGAGCTTCATCGTCGCGACCTCCGCGTGCTGGAGCGAATCGGTGAAGGCTCGCCGTGGCGACGTTCAGCTCGATTCAGGCTGGGTCCACATCCACGGCACCAAACGGGCGGCCAGAGATCGGCACATCCTCGTCCGACACCCAGCTCTCGCGAGCCTGCTCGCATACGCGCTCGAGCACGCTCCTGGCGAGGACCTGCTCTTCCCGTCCTGGAGCAACGTCCGCCGCGATCTCCTCATCGCCTGCGAGCAGGCGAGAATCGAGCCCTGCTCTCCGAACGACCTGCGCCGCACCTACGCCAAGTGGATGCGCCTGGCCCGCGTTCCCGCCGAAATCGTCGCTCCAACCATGGGCCACCGGGACACGCGTATGGTCGAGCGCGTCTATGGCCGCCTGTCGCCCGAGGAAATCGGCGCGCTGCTCACCGCGCACTTCGCTCCGGACTGCATCGCCGGTGCATCAGACAGCGTGAATTTGCCCAGGGGCGGAATCGAACCACCGACACGGGGATTTTCAGTCCCCGTCGTGGAGTGGCCAAGCCCCCGCCCCAACAGGGGGAACCGTAGCAGGTAACACGGGTTGCATCGCCGGTGCATCAGTCACGAGCCTCAGCGACCCGGGGCCGCGAAGCCGCCTCTCGGGGCGCCGGAGTCCGAGAGCGTGAGACGCGCTCGCCGTGGCTCGCTCCGCCCGGTCGACCGCTGATTCGCAAATGGGCAGGACGTCGCGGGCTTGCGACCGGTCTGAGCGGTGCGTTCGGTACAGTCGGCTGGAGAGCCCCGGCCGGCGCGTCTACAGAGGCGCGCCCTCGGGAGCGCGCGACAGTTTCATCGCCACGGCTGTCCCAGGGCACGCCCCTCGACATTCTTCCGAACTCTCGAGCACCGCGGGAAGACTCGTCCGTGGGGTGACGGAGAAGCCGAACCGCTGAAACCAGTCGGAAGCCGTCGTGGTCAGGAGGTAGATGTCTCGTACCGGGCTCATCCTGGCCTCTCGGAGGAGCTGCCGAACGAGTGCGCTCCCCACACCCCGGCGCCCAGCATCAGCAGAAACCGCCACGCTCCGCAGGAGTCCTATGGCGCCGTAGCGTTCGAGGCCAGCGCACCCGATGATCCATCCATCGACTTCGGCCACGAGAAACCCCGCGAGATGCTCTCGTGCACCGGCGATCGGCAGCCCGTGTTCCCGGACGAGCGCCAAGATTCCAGGCCAGTCCCCCGGCCGGGCCTGACGTACCTTCGCGAAATCAAGGCCTTGGCTGCTCATGCTGCCGAGTCCCAGTCAGCCCTCTCGGCCCTGAGTCTATCGAGTTACTCGAGCAGCAGGGAGGTAAGAGCCGGCCCTGGCGAGGGCAGGAGCGCGAGATTGTGAAGTACTGCTCCTTCGCTTCTGGCCCCATCGTCAGCGCGCTGCCTCGGGAAGCGGCTTGGAGCGCCGGGGGCTGCGTCAGATCCACGACCGCCGCAGCAGCCACGACTTCACCCATTGGGTCAGAAGCACGTAGCAGAGGAGCGTCACGAGGAGGAGCGGCCAGTAGAGCCGCGGCAGCCTGGTGAACCCGAGGACCTCAGCAAAAGGCGAGAACGGCAACCACACGCCGATTGCCATGATCGCCAGGCTCGTGAGCGTCAGAGGCCAGGCAGCACGGCTCTGCAGGAACGGAACCTTGTTGGTGCGGATGACGTGAATGATGAGCGTCTGGGTCAGCAACGATTCGACGAACCAGCCGGTCTGGAAGAGCGAGGCGTGCGACGGGGTCACCGCTTTGAACACGAACCACATCATCGCGTACGTCGTGTAGTCGAAGACCGAGCTGCAGGGGCCGATGAAGAGAATGAAGCGAGCGATCTCTCCCACCGACCACGGACGCGGTCTCGCGACCTGCTCCGGATCCACGTCGTCGACCGGAATCGGGACCTGAGAGAAGTCGTACATCAGGTTGTTGGTGAGGATCTGCAACGGCGCCATCGGTAGGAACGGAAGGAAGGCGCTCGCTCCCACAACGCTGAACATGTTGCCGAAGCTGGAACTCGCTCCCATCCGGATGTACTTGAGGATGTTCGCGAACACCTTCCGACCCTCGATGACTCCCTCCTCGAGGACGAGCAGGCTCTTCTCCAAGAGGATGAGGTCCGCCGATTCCTTGGCGATGTCCGTCGCCGAGTCGACCGAGACTCCCACGTCGGCTGCCCGGAGCGCGGGGGCATCGTTGATGCCGTCGCCCAGGAAGCCGACCACGTGTCCCTTCCGCTGCAGGGCGGCGATCACCCGGTGCTTGTGAGCCGGCGCCAGCCGGGCAAAGAGGGTGACGTTCTCCGTGGCTGATGCCAGCTCCTCGTCGGAGAGTGCATCGACCTGCGCGCCGAGCAGGACGGGCGGGTTGGAGATGCCCACGTCGCGACAGATCTTCCGGCTGACCGCCTCGTTGTCCCCGGTCAGGATCTTGACCGAGATGCCGTGCTGCTGGAGGGCGGCCACTGCGGGTCCGGCCGTCTCCTTCGGCGGATCGAAGAAGGCGACGTATCCCCGAAGAACGAGGTCCGTCTCGTCAGCCTTCGAGTACTCGGCGCGCCGATCCAGATCCCGGAACGCGATTGCCAGCACGCGGAAGCCGTCCGTGCTGAGCCGCTCATACTCGATCCGGAGGTCGTCGAGCACGATGCTCTCGATCGGGAGAATCTCGCCCCGATGCTCGTAGCGGGTGGAACGAGCGAAGACTGCCTCCGGTGCTCCCTTGCAGATGAGCCGGTACGTTCCGTCCGGCCGCTCGACAACCACCGACATCAGCCGACGTGCGAAGTCGAACGGGATCTCGTCGATCAGGTGGTGCTGCGGGATGTGCAGCTGGTCATGGACCTCGGTGTGAGCGAGGATCGCCCGGTCGAGGAGGTTCTTCAGGCCGGTCTGGAAGTAGCTGTTGAGGTACGCAAGCGTCAGCACGTCCTCATCGTCCTCGAGCAACACATCGCAGTGTCGTTCCAGGACGACACGGTCCATGGTCAGCGTCCCGGTCTTGTCGGTGCAGAGGACGTCCATGGCGCCGAGGTTCTGGATGGAGTTCAGCCGCTTGACGATGACCTTCTTCTGGGCCATCGCCATCGCCCCCTTGGAGAGGCAGACCGTCACGATCATGGGAAGCATCTCCGGGGTCATTCCCACGGCGACGGCGACCGCGAAGAAGAACGCATCGTGCCAGTTGTGCTTGGTGAGCCCGTTGATCAGGAAGACCAGAGGGACCATCACCAGGATGAACTGGAGCATCAACCAGGTGAAGCGGTTGACGCCCTTGTCGAAGGCGGTCTGGACCTGCTGACCGACAATTCCTCGAGCGATGGTCCCGAGGTAGGTGCTCTCACCCGTTGCCACGACGATGGCCGTGGCAGTCCCGCTCTCGACGCTCGTTCCGAGAAAGCAGAGGTTCCGGAATTCGATCGGCGAACGGGCTCCCGGAGCTTCCGTCCGATCCGTCTTCTCCACCGGCATTGACTCGCCGGTGAGGCTCGCCTGCACGACGAAGAGGTCCTTGCTGACGATGACCCTGACGTCGGCGGGAATCATGTCGCCAGCCGAGAGCTTCACTACGTCGCCTGGCACCAGCTCCGCGAGGAGAACTTCCCTGGCCGACGAATCGCGGAGCGCGGTGGCGGTCACACGTATCATCGCTCTCAGCTTCGCAGCGGCCGTGTCCGCCCGGACCTCCTGCACGAAGCGGAGCGCGACCCCGAGCACCACCATCACCCCCATCACGATGGCTGCCCGCGCATCTCCGGTGAGCGCGGAGATCGTCCCGAGGACCGCAAGGAGGACCACCAGGGGATTCAGCAGGGCCTTCAGGAGGACTCCCAGTCGTGTGGGCCCGTCCTCGGAAGCCACCGTGTTGGTCCCGAACTTCTCCAGCCTGCGCTCGGCCTCCTCCGAGGTCAGTCCGGAACGAGAGGTGCCGAGGTGCTCGAGCAGCGCATCGACTTCACTGGTGGCGGCCTCGAGAAGTTGACTCGATGGGCCGAGGGAGGTCCAGCGATCCTTGCGGATGGTCAAACGCCTCGGGAGCACCGCAGCCATGGAGAGCTTCATCGGAAGTCCTCAAGCCCTGTTTGAACCTCTGCCTCAGGCTCGATTCGCGAGGCCAGGCAACGTCACGGTGAACATCGCACCGCCTATGCCGGGCCCTGGCCCGCAGAGGATCTGGCCGCCATGCGCCTCTACGATCTGCCGGCAAAGGTAGAGCCCGATCCCGGCACCCGTGGTCCCCTTCATCCCTCCGAGCCCGTGCTCGACTCGGAAGAACTTCTCGAACACGCGCTCGCGAAACGCTTCGGGAACACCCGGGCCCGAATCGATCACCCGGAGAACGGCGTCGCCACCAGCGGCGGCTCGCTCACACTCGACGACGATCGTTCCGCCCGAAGGCGTGTACTTGCCGGAATTGGAGAGCAGGTTCGAGACCACGAACGCGAGCCGATTGACGTCGACCCGTCCCACGACCGGGGTTTCGAGGCGCGTCTCGAGCACGACGCCGCCATCCTCGCACTGCGACCGAAAGCGTTCGGTGACTCGATCCACGATTCGCGAGACGTCGACCGCCTCCAAGTTGAGCCGAAGCTGACCGGCCTCGATCCGGGTGAGGTCGAGAAACTCGTCGACCGTGGCTCCGAGCTGCCCCACTCCGACGAGCGCAGTGGCCACCAGCTCGCGCTGTCTCCCGCTGAGCGACTCCTCGCCGAGCATCTCCAGGGTCATCTTCAGAGTAGTTACCGGGGTTCTCAGCTCGTGCGAGGCGACCCCGACCAGCTCGAGCCTCATCTCGTCGAGACGAACTAGCTCGGTCACGTCGTAGAGCACGAGAACTGCCCCCGCACGCTCCGAGCCGGAGAAGGGCACGAGCCGGGGAAGGAGTCGGCGATGCGCCACGCCGTCTCCAACCGAAAACGCCCGAGAAAGCTCGATGACTTTCGGATGCCGTTGCCGCTGCCGGAGCGCCTGGAAGATCTCCGCTTGTGCCGTCTCGGGCAATGGCAGGGCCGCGAGGCCTGGCCCGTCCGCAGCGAGGGAGGGGAAAAGCCGTCGCGCCTCGGCGTTGAACGTGACCACCGTTCCCTCGGCGTCGATCACCAGCACTGCATCCGGTAGAGCCGCGAGCGTCGACTGGAGCGTTTCGTTCGCCTTGAGCAGCTCCCCGAGGCTCGACCTGCGGAAGGTGGCCAGAGCGCTGGCCATCCGGTTGAAGCCCTCAGCGAGCCGACCAAGCTCGTCCGTGGAGTGTGCGGTGACTCGTGTCTCGAAATCCCCCGACGCGATGCGGTCGACGCTCGAGGTCAGCTCCCGAACCGGGGTCAGAACCACGCGCCCGAGGTGAATCGCGATCAGGCCCGAGAGGATCACGGCTGCGGCGCAGATCACCGCGGCCACGATGGCTCCCCGCATGGCAGCGTCACGAGTGAACGCCGCGAACCCCCTCAGCTCCGCCGCCTGTTCGTCCCGGATCCTGTCCCCTGCATTCACCGCCTCCCGCAGCCGCGGATTCACCTCTCGGTGGTAGCGAGGCAGCGAATCGGCTCCGGGCTGGTCCTGGAGGAGAACGTCGCCGGCACGGTGGTAAGCGTCGATGGCTGCGGCGAGTTCGGCTGCGCGCCGTCGCTCCTCGGTCCCGGTCAGAGGAGACGCGAGCCTGGTGAAGGCCAGTGAGACCTCGGCCCGGCTGGCGAGCAGTCGCGCCCGCCGGTCAGTCTCACCCGGAACCAGAGCGAGGAGCAGGACATCGTCCTCCCGCTCCAGTCCGTCAGTGACCGCGTCGACTGCCACGGTCGTGGTCTCCGTGTTCCGAAGCCCTGCTCCGACGACGCGACTGAGCCGGAGGAGCATCAGGCTGGTCAACAGCCCGGCCACAATCGTGGTGATGACGAGTAGCGCACCGGCGAAGACGAATCTCGTCCGGAGCGACACGCTTCTCCTTGGGCCCGGACTCGTCATGCCAGGTTGTAGCGACGACGTTTTCGCAGAAGAGTGTTTTCTCCGATGCCCAGAGTATGCGCAGCGGCTTCGATCGACGGCGCGCTGGCCAGGACCCTGGCAATGTGCTCGCGCTCGATCGCGTCCAGGGATACGGACGCCCCCAACGCCACGGCAGTCTTGCCGGGCGATGGCTGTGAAGGCGCGTCGATGTTCAGGTCTCCTCGGGTGATGATTCCGCCCTCGGACAAGATCGTCGCCCGCTCGACCGCGTTCCGCAGCTCCCGGAGATTTCCCGGCCAGTCGTAGTCGCGAATCGCCGTCTCGGCTTCGGGATGGAACTCGAGCGGGTGACCCTGCCGGCTTGCGAAGAACTTCAGGTAGTGCCGGGCGAGCGGCAATAGATCCTCGCGCCTTTCGCGGAGGGGAGGAATCAACAGGGTCAGTACGTTCAGCCGGAAGAGCAAGTCCTCCCGAAACCGCCCCCCTTTCACTGCAGCTTCAAGATCGCGGTTCGTTGCCGCGACGAGGCGGACATCTGCTCTCCGTTCCATCGCGTCGCCAAGGCGCTCGTAGCTCCGGTCGTTGAGGAAACGGAGCAGACGCGCCTGGGCGTCTGCGGTGAGGTCTCCAACCTCGTCCAGAAAGAGCGTTCCTCCCTCTGCCTCCTGCACCTTTCCGAGCGCGTCCGAGATCGCCCCGGTGAAGGCACCACGCCGGTGTCCGAAGAGAGTGCTGGACATCAGTTCGCTCGACAGGCCCGGGCAGTTGACACTCACGAAAGCCGCGTCCCTCCGAGGCGAGCGCGCACGGATCCAGCGAGCGAGCACGTTCTTCCCCGTGCCGCTCTCCCCTCGAAGCAGCACCACCGCCTCCGATGCCGCCGCGCGAGCGGCAGTCTGGAGAAATGCGCGGAAGCGCGGACTCTCGGTCTCGAAGAATTCGTCGGCTTCGCTCGCGTTGAGCTGGTCCTGCAACTCAGCCAGGCGTCTCTTGAGGAGGCTGGCTTCCACGACTCGTCTTGCCGCCAACCTCACCTGTTCGGGGGAGAAGGGTTTCGGTAGGTAGTCCGAGGCCCCCAGCCGCATTGCCTCGACCGCGGTCTCGAAAGTAGCGAACGCAGTGATTACGACGATCGGAAGGTCAGGACGCCGACGCAGGAGTTCGGGGATAAGCGCCAGACTGTTCTGGGCCCCCAGCCAGAGGTCGAGGAAGAGGACGTCGAAGCGGGCACGGTCGACGGCCTCGATCGCGCCGTTTCCGGTCGCGACACCCAGCACCCGCGCGCCCGCGGCCTCGAGGCACAGCCGGAGTGACTGCCTCACCCCGGCGTCGTCGTCCGCGACGAGTGCGGCCCATGACGTCTGCAGAGGTCCGTCCTGCACTATCGGCGGGATAGCACAAACCGTACCCGTTCCGGTCCGGAGGCCCTACGCCAGCGAGTCCCGAGCGTTCCGCCAGAATGGCGGTTCGAGCAGGTGAGCGGCCCACCGATTCGGCTGAACGATGCGCGCAGGCCTTTGGATTCCGCGGGCGGGGCTGGAGAGCCGAATGGCATGCGCCTTGCGAAGCCCTTGGGGCAGACCGCATCGTGATTCGTGCGGGCGGGTTCGCAGGACCGAGGCGTACATGCTCGCCGTCTTCTGCACCGATTGCGGTGCCAGGGCTCACCTCCAGAATCAATCTGGGAGCGTTTCCACGACCGTCGGAGGTCAGCCCCGGTTCTTGTGCGGCACCTGCGCGAGAAAGTTCACCAAGCGGGAGAGCGCGGTGACCTATCTGAAGACCAAACCCCCGGTCCGCCCGCCAGAGGATCTCACCGGGCTCTGATGACCTGGGCGACCACCTCCGAGGCGGACATCTTCGGACGGTGTCCCCCTTGCGGGTCGATGCGCCGTCGGGTTCTCGCTGGCTCGTTCGTCATTCTCCTCGGGTGTGCGTCCAGCCGCCCCGGGGAGAATGTGGAACAGGCCCGAGTGACCGAATCCAAGTGCTCCGAGGCGGACCGAGAGAGGGCAGGGTCTGTCACCGCGCACATCGTCAAGCGAGTCGACCCCGAGTACGTCAGCGTGCACGTGGGAAAGGGCCTCGGAGACGAGCAGCTCGTCGGCGCTCGCGTCGCTTTCCGTGTGCCCGCGGACTGGGCTGTTGGAGTTCTGGTTCAGGCAGCCCGCTGCTCGCAAGCCGCCTTCTTGCTTCGGGGGACGGTCTCGGCACCGATCGACCATCTCTGGGAACCGGGGACCTGGATCGATGTCAAGGCCGTGGGTGGAGTCAGCTCCTCACGGGAGGCGCAGGTCGTTCTGAAGACGGTCACAGGCGACGCAGCCGAGCGGCTTCTCGAGCGCGTTCGCGCCTTCGCCATCCAACGCTGATGGTCGCCCCGCGTGGGGACACGGAGTCTCGCGCCGGCGTTCGGAAGCGGTGAGCGACCACACCATTCCCAAGGAGCTGGTGACTCTTCGAGCCTCGCTCGAGCTCGCCAAGCGCGCGGGGCTGTGGCTCGGCGACATCGATGCGCTCTTGCCAACCGGCTTTGCTCCGCATCATCGGCCACGAACGCGTGCCCTCTCGACCGACGAGCTCGGCCAGCTGCTGGCCCTCCTGCCGCCAGCCCGAGCCGCGCAGGTGGGCTTCATCGTGGCGACGTCCGCTTGCTGGAGCGAAGCGGTGAAGGCTCGCCGCAGCGACGTTCAGCTCGATTCAGGCTGGGTCCACATCCGCGGCACCAAGCGGGCTGCCAGAGATCGGCACATCCTCGTCCGACACCCCGCTCTCGCCAGCCTGCTCGCGTACGCGCTCAAGCACGCTCCTGGCGAGGACCTGCTCTTCCCCTCCTGGAGCAACGTCCGCCGCGATCTCCTCATCGCCTGCCAGCAGGCCGGCATCGAGCCCTGCTCTCCGAACGACCTGCGCCGCACCTACGCCAAGTGGATGCGACTCGCACGAGTTCCGGCTGAAGTTGTTGCTCCAACCATGGGCCACCGGGACACGCGCATGGTCGAGCGCGTCTATGGCCGCCTGTCGCCTGAGGAAATCGGCGCGCTGCTCACGGCCCACTTCGCTCCGGACTGCATCACCGGTGCATCAAACAGCGTGGATTCGGCCGGAAAACGTGGACGGAATGGACGCTCGCGCCGCGCCAACCCAGCGAAAACAGTGCCCAGGGGCGGAATCGAACCACCGACACGGGGATTTTCAGTCCCCTGCTCTACCAACTGAGCTACCTGGGCGTGTGACACCCCCCGCGCCGCAACCCGCCAGACACGAGGGCGCGCAGGAATAGGACGCAGTTCCCCGCCAGTCAAGCAGGGGACGCCCTAGTGAAGGGAGGCGCCGAGCGAGGAGCTCGCCGAGGCGAGGAGCGAGTCCAGCTCGCCCGGCTCGATGGGCTTGGCCAGCCGCCCGGAGACCAGGGGATGCTCCGGTGCCACCTGCTCCAGCGCACTGTGCGCCGAGCAGAGGATGAACCGCACGCGGGCGCCGACCCGGCGAGCGAGACCGTACAGCAGCTCGATGCCGCTCATCCCGGGGAGCATCAGATCGAGCACCACGATCACCGGCGCGTCGTCGGCCACGGCGCGCTCGAAGAAGCGGAGCGTCTCGGTCGCGTTGCAGGCGCTGAGCACGGTGTAGCCGCGGCGCTCGACCTCCTCGCTCAGGAGCCGGCGAAAGAACGCCTCGTCGTCCACCACGAGCACGTACGGCGTGCGATCGTTCGGGGCAGAAGCGTCGTCCACGGCTGGAATGGTAGCGCAGCTTTCTCCCCCGGCGAAGATCCGGAACCGGGGACGGAAGGTGCGACGCGGGCCCTGTCCCACTCCTGCTCAGACGGACGCAGGGTCCTGACGCCCGGCCGTTACGAAGTCAGGGGCGCCTCCCCACCGTGGCCAGATGTCCCACCTCGGCCGCCTGCTCGCCCTCGCCTTCGAGCCGCGCCTCGCACCGGGCGGCGTTGGGTCCCGATTCCTCTGACTGGAGTTTACGCAATCCGAGCGCGGGCACGCTCCGGCGCTCCGGGCCCATCCAGCACCGAGGGCGACAGTCCTCACCACTCCGACTCAGGTCGGCGCGGACTCTCTACACACGATGGGTCGAGTGGGCGAATGATCGGGGGCAAGGCTGATCGATGGACCGCACCACCGTCCTCTTCGTCGACGACGACGACTTCATCCGCGGCGCTTACGGCGACCTGCTTCGCGACGAGGGCTTCTCGGTGGTGGAGGCCGCCGACGGCTGCGAGGCGCTCCAGGCCGCGAGCGCGATCTCCGGCGACGTGCTCCTGGTCCTCGACGAGATGATGCCCTGCATGCGGGGGAGCGAGGTGCTGGAGCGGCTCGACCGCCGCTCCGACGCGGCCCGCTTCCGCGTGGTGATCATCTCCGGCTCCGGGGGCTCCCAGGTCCACACCCTCCCCCGGCGAGGCATTCGCATCCACGCGGTGGTGGAGAAGCCGTTCACCGCCGAGGAGCTGCTGAGCGCGCTCCACCGGCTGGCCGCCTGACGTCGCTCGCCGAGGGCCGGGCGCCAGGGATGGGCCCGAGGCCGGTTCGGCCCGCGTCCTGCGTCAACGGGGTTGCGCGTCCGCACCAGGGCCGAGCTTCCGCTCGTGCCGGCGAATCTCCGCGATCAGGAACGCGGCCGCGGCGGCGACGACCCCCGCATCGTCGAGCCAGCCCAGCACCGGGATGCCGTCGGGGATGAGGTCCAGCGGCCAGAGCACGTACGCCACCGCCGCCACCCCGGCCAGCTTCCGCCACGCCGCCACGCCCGGGTCGCGCAGGTAGCGCCAGAGCTTGGTGACGGTCCGGGTCCGTCCGAGCGCCCCTCCAGGCCCCGCCATGGCTCAGGGCTCCCCGCCCTCGGTGGGCTCTGGGGCCGGCGGGCCAATCTCCTCGCCGTTCCCGCCCTCACCGTTCTCCTCGGTGGCCTCGGGCAGCTTGGAGATACCGCTGACCTTCTCCCCCGCGCTCTCCAGGCTGATCAGCCTCACCCCTTGGGTGTTGCGGCCGATGACCGAGATGTCGTGGACCTTGATCCGGATCAACATCCCGCCGCTGGTGACCAGCATCACCTCGTCGCGATCCTTCACCTGGGCCAGGCCGACCACCTTGCCGTTTCGCTCGGTGGTCTTGATGTCGATGATGCCCTTGCCGCCGCGGCCCTGGATCCGGTACTCGGCCTCCTCGGTGCGCTTGCCGTACCCGTTCTCGGTGACGGTGAGGATGGTCGAGCCCGGCTCCACCACGTCGGCGCCGACCACCTCGTCGCCGTCCTCGAGGGTGATGCCCTTCACCCCGTAGGCCTGCCGGCCCATGGAGCGAACCTCGGCCTCGCCGAAGCGGATGCTCATCCCCTGGGCGGTGGAGAGGAGGATGTCCTTGCTCCCGTCGGTGATGAAGACCGCCACCAGCGAGTCGCCATCCTCCACCCCGAGCGCGATGATCCCCGCCGAGCGCACGTTGGCGAAGGCGTTGAGGTCGGTGCGCTTCACCACGCCCTTCCGGGTGACGAAGAAGACGAACCGGCTCTCCTCGAACTCCCGGGTGACGAGGATCGACGCCAGCTTCTCGCCCTCGCCCATCTGGACCAGGTTGATGATCGGCTTGCCCCGCGCGGTGCGGCTGGCGGCGGGGATCTCGTGCACCTTGAGCCAGTAGAGCTTGCCCCGGGTGGTGATGGGCATGAGATACGCGTGGGTGCTGGCGACGAAGAGGTCGGAGACGAAGTCGTCCTCCTTCATCGACGCACCGGTCTTCCCCCGGCCGCCGCGGCGCTGCGACCGGTACTCCGACAGCGGGCTGCGCTTCACGTACCCGGCGTGGGACACGGTGACCACCATGTCCTCCTCGGCGATCAGGTCCTCGCTGGTCAGCTCGGAGGCCTCGCCGGTGATCTCGGTGCGCCGGTCGTCGCCGAACTTCTCGCGCACCTCGTGGAGCTCGGACCTGACCACCTCGAGCAGGGACGCCTCGTTCTCGAGGATGTCGCGCAGCCGGGCGATCTCCCGGGTGAGCGAGATCAGCTCGGTGAACAGCTCCTCGCGCTGGATTCCGGTGAGCCGCTGCAGCCGCATCTCGAGGATCTGCTTGGCCTGCTCCTCGCTGAACCCGCCGTCCTCGTAGCGGTGCTGGAGGCCGGCGTACCTCGGCTCCTCGGCCCGGGCCCGCGCCACCAGCTGCTCCATCTGCGCCCTGGCCGCCTCGAGGTCCAGCCGGGGCAGCTCGCTGAACCGCTGGTGCTCGTAGAGCGACGGCGAGAGGACGTGCATCAGGCCCCACCGCGCCTCGTCCGGATCGCGCGAGCGGCGGATGATGGTGATGACCAGATCGATGATGTCCTGCGCGACCAGCAGGCCTTCCACCACGTGGATGCGTCGCTCGGCGTTGCGCAGCTCGAAGCGGCTGCGGCGAGTGACCACCTCCCGGCGGTGGCTGACGAACCGCTCCAGCAGCTCCCTGAGGTTCAGGGTCCGGGGCTGGCCGCCGTCGATCGCCAGGAGCACGATGCCGAAGGTCGTCTGCAGCGGCGTGTTGGCGAAGAGGTTGTTCAGCACCACGCCGGAGATGGCGTCGCGCTTCAGCTCGATGACCAGGCGCATGCCGCGACGGTCCGACTCGTCGCGGATCTGGCTGATGCCCTCGATCTTCTTGTCCCGGACCAGCTCGGCGATCTTCTCGGTGAGCCGGGCCTTGTTCACCTGGTAGGGGAGCTCGCTGACGATGATGGCCTCGCGCTCGCCCTTGGCGGAGATCTCGATCTCGTGCCGGGCCCGCAGGATGATCTGCCCGCGGCCGGTCTCGTAGGCCCGCTGGATGCCCTCGCGGCCAAGGATGAACCCCGCGGTGGGGAAGTCCGGGCCGGGGATGTGCTGCATCAGCTCGCGGACGCTCGCCTTCGGGTGGTCGATCAGGTGCAGCGTGCCGTCGATGACCTCGCGCATGTTGTGCGGCGGGACGTTGGTGGTCATGCCCACCGCGATGCCCGCGCTCCCGTTCACCAGGAGGTTGGGGAAGCGGGTGGGGAGGACCAGCGGCTCCTTGGTGGAGTCGTCGAAGTTCGGGCCGAAGTCGACGGTCTCCTTGTCGATGTCGGCGAGCATGGCCTCGGCCAGCTCGGTCATCCGGCACTCGGTGTACCGGTAGGCGGCGGCCGAGTCCCCGTCGACGCTGCCGAAGTTCCCCTGCCCGTCCACGAGCAGGTAGCGCATGTTCCACGGCTGGGCGAGGCGGACCAGGGCGTCGTAGACGCTCGCGTCGCCGTGCGGGTGGTACTTCTTGAGCACCTCGCCGACCACGCCCGCGCACTTGCTGTACTTGCGGTTGTGGAGGAGCCCCTCGTCCTGCATCGCGTACAGGATGCGGCGGTGCACGGGCTTGAGGCCGTCACGCACGTCGGGGAGCGCCCGACCCACGATGACGGACATCGAGTAGTCGAGATAGCTCCTGCGCATCTCGTCCTCGATGTTGATCGGGACGAGGTCGCCGGCGCCGCCGCCCGGTGGAGTCGGGGGCGCGGGAGGGATCGGAAGGTCGTCGGACATGAGGGGGCTTCTCCCTACCTAACTGCCCGGAACCCTTGGGTCAATCGGCTTCGGTGTTTGGCACCCCGGGGCCGGCCCCGGGCCCGAAACCCCGGCGCTGGAAGGCCTCCCGGACCCGATCTCTCCGCTCTTCCTGGACCCGGGCCCGGTCGGCCCGGACGCCGCTCACCAGGGCTCCAGGAGCCTCCCGCGGGGACCCACCCCGGAAGGGCGGCGACGGGTCGTACTCCACCATCAGCTGGATGCGCTCGGCGACCTCGCGGCCGCGCAGCTCGGCGACCAGGGTGAGCGCGAAGTCGATGCCCGCGGTCACCCCGCCGCCGGTGATGCGGTTCCGGTCGCGGACCACCCGCGCCTCGACCGGCGTCGCGCCGAGCTCGGGAAGGAGGTCGAGCGAGAGCCAGTGGGTGGTTGCGCGATAGCCGCGGAGCAGCCCGGCCGCGCCCAGCACCAGCGCCCCGGTGCAGACGCTGGTGACCCACGCCGCGGACGCCCCACGCCTGGCGACGAAGTCGAGCACGGCGTCGTCCGGGAGGAGCGCGTTCACCCCCACTCCGCCGGGGATGCAGAGGATGTCGAGCGGCGGAGCCTCGTCGAGCGTGCAGTCGGTGCCGAGCGACAGCCCCCACTCGCTCCGGATCGGCCCGGGCCTGGTCCCGACCAGCACCACCCGCATCCCCGGCGCGCGGGAGAAGACCTCGTAGGGGCCGGTCAGATCGAGCTGGGTGAGGTCGGGGAAGACGAGCAGGCCGACGGTCAGGGGCTGCTGAACCATGGGACGTCAGCCTAGCGGCGCAGGCGTCCGGAAGCCCCCGGCGACGAGGCAGCGCCCGATCTGTACCGGCCCGATTGGTGCCAGACACCTCGTGACCGCTCCCATCTGTGACGCCCCGGGCAGTGCGCGCCCCCGACCACCTTCGCTAGAAAGGCCGCCCAGGATGGCCGAGTACACCACCCGTGACCTGACCGAGCTCCCTTCCGGACTCCCCGTCCCGGTCGACGATGGCCGGGCCGCGCACCTCACCGGGCTTGCCGTGCCCTCCCTCGCGCTGCAGGCGACGACCGGGGAGCGGATCGACCTCTCGCGCGTTCCGGGCCGCGCCGTGGTGTTCGCCTACCCCCGGACCGGCCGGCCCGGGCAGCCGCCCCTCACCGCGGACTGGGACCTCGTCCCCGGCGCGCGGGGCTGCACGCCCGAGACCTGCGCCTTCCGTGACCTGGCCGAGGACTTCGGCAAGCACGGGGTGCGCATCTTCGGCCTGAGCACGCAGGAGCCGACCTATCAGCGCGAGCTCGCCGAACGGCTCCACCTGCCCTTCCCGGTGCTCAGCGACGCCGGGCGCGCGCTCACCGAGGCGCTCCGGCTGCCCACGCTGACCATCGGCGGCCACGTGCTCCTGGCGCGGCTCAGCTGGCTCCAGCACGACGGGCGCATCGAGCGCGTCTGGTACCCGGTGTTCCCACCGGACAGGCACGCGTCCGAGGTGCTCGCCTCGCTCTCGCGCTGACGCGCTCCACGCGCGGGCGGTACAGTCGAGGCGTGAGCTCGACCCCTGCGGCTGGCACGGTCCCGAATCGCCCGGCGGCGGTCTACCTCGTCGCGCAGGCGGCCGTGGTGCTCGGATGGTGGGTGGCGGTCCTGACGTCGCGCACGGTCCGCGGCTGGTTCTTCCCCTACGGCGGTCTCGACCCGGCGTTCGTCGCCTTCGTGCTCCCGGATCTGGTCCTCATCGTCGGCGGCTCCCTGGTGGTCGCCCGACGGAGGCTCCGCGGAGATGCAGCGCCGTTGGCCTCGGGCGTACTCCTCGGCGCGGTGGGCTACGGAACACTGTACACGGTCGGCTGGACGGTGCTGCTCCAGGCTCCGGCGGCCGGCCTTGTCGCCATGCTGGTGCTCGCCATCGGAACCTGGCGCGCCTGTCGTTGAGGCTCCGGAGCCTCTAGCGCTGCAGCCGCTTGCCGAACGGCGCGAGGGCGAGCATCCCGAACTTGAGGTGCTGGAACGCGAACGGGATGCCGATGATGGTGAGGGCCAGGCCCACGCCGAGCACCAGGTGGCTGAGGAAGATCCAGATGCCCGCCACCACCAGCCACAGCACGTTCAACGCGAAGCTCCCGACCCCCGCGCCGGGCACGTCGTCGAAGTCGTGGCCGAACGGGACGAGGCCCAGCTTCGCCAGCTTGAAGCACTGCAGCCCGAAGGGGATGCCCACCACGGTGAGGCAGAGGAGGACCCCTGCCGCGAGGTACTCGAGGCAGATCAGCCAGCCCCCGCCGAGGATGACCCAGAGAATGTTGAGGATGAGCTCCACGGCTGGATCTACGCCGGACCCGGGCCGCCCATTTCCGGCGCGCCGTTCAGCCCCTGGAGGAGGCGCTCCGCCTCCTTGCCCACCGGCCCATCGGCGTCCAGCGTCCGGGCCTTCTCCAGCGCGCTCCGTGCGCCGGCGCGATCACCCTTGAGCTTCAGCGCGATGCCCAGGTTCAGGTGGGCCCGGGGGTTGTCGTGCTGCTTGGCCAGCGCGGCGCGGAACTCGGCGACCGCCCGGTCCACCTCCCCGCTGAGCAGCTCCTCCTTGCCCTTCTGCACGTGCTGCTCCGAGTCGTTGACCAGCTCGACGTCGAGCACGCTCTTCCCGGCCACGTTCACCAGCAGCGCCCGCAGGATGCCCGTCCAGTAAAAGGTCAGCCCCTCCGCCGCCACCACCGCCGCGAGCGGCAGGTCCGGAAGCAGCGGCTTGCCCCGGAACTTGAACCGCACCTTGGTGTAGCGACCGGCGTTGGCCCACTGCCGCAGCGTGTCGGTCACCTTGCGCAGCGCCTCGTCGACAGCACCCGGTTGCACGTCGACCGGCAGGGTCTTCGCCGTCTGCTTGCGAGGGGTCGGAGGACGGCGGCGGGAGGTCGGCTTTCGCCGCGGCGCCGCCGGTCTCTTGCGAGGGGCCATGAGCGGCCCGGACGCTAGCAGACCCTCCGGGAAGAGGCAGACGGGTCAGTGACCGTCGTCCGGACCCCCGCCGCGCCCCCGGGGGACGAACTTCTGGAGCCGCTTCGCCGTGTCCACCTCGCCGGTGTAGATGTTGCCGTCCTGGTCCAGGTCGATCTGGTGGACCCAGTTCAAGGCCGCCATCGGTGTTCCGCCGCATCGGTACGTGCTCCAGCGTCGGGTGGAGCGGGCGAAGGAACTGCTCCGGGAGACCGACTCCGCGATCGCCCAGGTGGCCCTGCGCTGCGGCTTCGGAGATCAGAGCGCCTTCACCACCGCCTTTCGCCGGCTGACGCGGCAGACGCCCTACCGGCTACCGGGAGATGCACCGGGTCGACTCCTGAGCGGCAGGCGTCCCGGCGGGGTCCCGCAGATGCTGCACCTGGGTCTGGCGCGCGCAATTCCTGCGCGCTCCGTCGACCCTCCGACCTCCGGAGTCTCCTGGCCCACTCGATGCAAGCCGCCCGGTCGAACTCCATGCATGAGCTGTCCATCACCCAGGGCATCGTGGAATCGGTGTGCGAGGCCGTCCCCGAGGGGAAGGTGCTCGCGGTGACCGTGGAGATCGGCAAGCTCTCCGGCGTGGTCCCGGATTCGGTGCGTTTCTGCTTCGACCTCTGCGCCCAGGGCACCCGGCTCGAGGGGGCGCGGCTGGACATCCTCGACGTGCCCGGCCAGGGCCGATGCGGGAGCTGCCAGCGCGAGATGGACATGCCCGAGCTGGTCACCACCTGCCCGTGCGGCAATCCTTTCCTGGAAATCCTCCGCGGGCGCGAGCTGCGGATCCGATCGGTGGAGGTGATGTGATGTGCGCGACCTGCGGATGTTCCGGAACCATCAGCGCGGAATCAGCGGCGCTGCTCACGCACGGCCATGATCACGAGCATGGGCACGACCACGCGCATGACCACGACCATCCTCACGCGCACGACCATGACCACGATCACCAGCACGGACACGACCACGGGCACGATCACGGCCACTCGCACTCGCACGACGCGCCGGGACCGGACTCGACCGCCGCCCGCACCGTGCAGCTCGAGCAGGAGATCCTCGGAAAGAACCGCCTGCTCGCCGAGCGCAACCGCGGCTGGCTCCAGGGACGGGAGATCTTCGCCGTCAACCTCATGAGCTCGCCTGGTTCGGGGAAGACCACGCTCCTCGAGCGCACGGTGCGCGACCTCGGGAAGGAGGTCGTGGTCTCGGTCATCGAGGGTGACCAGGAGACCCGCCTCGACGCCGAGCGGATCCGGGCCACCGGCGCCCGGGTGGTGCAGATCAACACCGGCACCGGCTGCCACCTGGACGCCCAGATGCTCGGTCGTGCGCTCCAGGAGCTCTCGCCGGCCACCGGCTCGCTGCTGTTCGTGGAGAACGTGGGCAACCTGGTCTGCCCGGCGCTCTTCGACCTGGGCGAGGGCGCGCGGGTGGTCATCGCCTCGACCACCGAGGGTGAGGACAAGCCGCTGAAGTACCCGCACATGTTCCGGGCCGCGGAGCTGATCCTCCTCAACAAGGTGGATCTGCTGCCGCACCTCCACTTCGACGTCGACCGGTTCACCGCGCACGTGCGACTGGTGAACCCCTCGGCGAAGGTGATCCAGGTCTCGGCCACCAGTGGGGACGGCTTGCCCGATTGGTACCGCTGGCTGGCCGCACGAGGGGGCGCCGCCCGTCAGCCAGTGTCCGGTCACGAGGTGTCCGGTGGTAACGAGGTGTCTGGCACCGCCGGCTGACCGCGTACCGCCGGGTCTTCTCGCGGCGGCGCCTCGACGCCGCTGCACTCGAGGCCGTGCTCGCCCCCACGGCCGCACGTATCCTCGGGGCCACATGGCCCGCTTCCGTCTCCTCCCTGAGCAGTCCGAGCTCTGGGCGGAGACCCGGTCCACGCTCCATCCCGTCCGGGTCCACACCACCGGCCTCACCGGGATCGTCGAGGTGCATCTCGGCGGCGCGCGGCCCCTGCTCACGACGCCGACGCACGTCGAGCTCGAGGCCGAGCGACTGCATTCGGGGAATCGGCTCGTCGATGGCGAGCTGAAGCGGCGGATCGACCCACGGGCCTACCCCACGATCCGCGCCGAGCTCGCCGGAGCCTCCCCCGGGGCCCGGCCTGACACCCTCCGCCTCACCGGCACGCTCACCTTCCACGGCGTCACCCGCACGCTCGAGGTCGAGGTCACGCTCCGGCACCCGGACCCGCGAACGCTGGTCATCGAGGGCGCCCGTCCGATCGACATGCGCGACTTCGGGCTGCCGCCTCCCTCCTTCCTCATGTTCCGGATGGACCCGCGCGTTCAGGTCAGGGCGCGGCTGGTCGGGCGCCAGGAGGGATGACGTCCCAGGGGATGGAAGAGAGGCGGGCCTGACCCTCAGGACCCGCTGAGCCGCTCGTTGGGCTGGAGCTCCCGGACGCCCTTCGGGTCGATGGTCAGGAAGAAGAGCGGCTTCTCCGCCTCTCGCTTGTCGTTGAAGCTGGTCTTCCCCGTCGCCCCGTCGAAGTTCTTCGTCGCCGCGAGCCCGTCGCGCACCGACGCCCGGTCCAGCGCCGCGGTCTGCTTGTCCAGGAGCTGCCGCAGCATCCGCGCCGAGTCGAAGCCGATCGCGTCGAGGAGCGTGGGGGCAGTGTCCTTGTACGCCTCGCCGTAGAGGCGGACGAACCGGCGCGTCGCCTCGCGGCCGCTGTCCGCGTAGAAGCCGTCGACGAAGACGCTGCAGAGGACGAACTTCCCGCCCCGCTCGACCAGCTGCGGGATGCCGTCGGCGTTCTTCGGCGAGCTCCACCCGTTCCCGCCGAGCAAGGTCACCGTGCGGATCTCCTTCCTCCCGGTGGTCTTCTTGAGGTTCTCGATCTCCTTCGGGTCGCAGGTGTTGGTGATGATGTCCTCCACCGCCAGCGCCGGCGCCACCAGCCCCACCCGCTGCCACTCGTCGGGGATGAAGAGCGCCTCGAAGTCCACGATGGGCTCGAGCCTGCTCTTGAGCTTCTCCACCATCTTGCGACGGCGGTAGCTGTCCTTGGCGTCCTTGGTGGCCTCCTGGACCTCCTCGAAGTAGTCGCGCCGGTCCTCGAGGTAGTACCGGCCCACCAGCTTCTTGGCCTGGGGGGTGAATGTCGTCTGGTCCGAGGTGTAGCTCTCCGCTCCCTGCATCGCCCCACCGCGGGCCACCACGTCGTCCCAGAAGTCGTTGGTCAGCTCCACCCCGTACGGCGTGTTGGGGTAGAGCACCGCGAAGGTCTTGTAGCCCATGACCGCGGTGGCCCAGTCGACCAGCGCCTTGGTCTGCGCCGAGTAGGTCAGCATGTTCCGGAAGACGAACGGACCGATGTCGGTCACGTCCTCGCTCCGGGTGAGCGTCAGCAGCGGCAGCCCGAGGTCCTGCGCCACCAGGGCCGCCCGCTTGCTGTCCTCGATGAACAGCGGGCCGATGGCCGCCGCCGCGCCGTCGTTGAAGACCAGCTCCTCGACGGCCGTCGCCGCGCGTGCACCATCCCCCTGGGTGTCCTTCACCACCAGCTCGACGTCGCTCCCCTTCAGCGCGAGCCGGATGCCCCGCATCACCGCCTCGCCGAAGGCCTTGTACTTGCCGGTGAGCGGGAGCAGCACGCCCAGCGTCCGCCCCCGGACCTGGCCCACCCGGTCGGCGCGGGCGAGCATCTCTTGGGCCTCGGCGGTGTAGGGGCTCCCGGGCGCGCTGGAGAGCAGCGACTGCAGCGTGGACTTGAGCCTCGGCACGTCGCGAGTGTGCTGGTAGACGCGGGCCAGCTTGAAGGTCAGCAGCGGCCAGGCGGGATGCGACGGCGAGAGGTCGGCCTGCACCCGCGCCACCTCGTCGCTGGCCACCCGGGCGTCCACCAGATCGGCGATCTGCGCGAGCGCGGCGTTGCGCTCCTCCGGCGTCGAGGCCGACTCGGCCCTCTGGAGCGCCATCTTCATCGCCTGGTCGTAGAGGCGCGCGCCATCCGCGGCGCGGCGGAGCGCGTCCTCGAGCTGCGCCCGACGCTCGGCCGGGATGCGATCACGCAGGGGGAGCAACGTCTGGTACGCGTCGCGGTAGGCCTTCAGCTCCAGCGCGGAGAGACCCAGCTTGAATCGCGCGTCCTGCGCCTGGGGGAAGAGCGGGTTCTCGAAGAGCAGCTCGTTGAACTCCTTCCGGGCGTTCACGTAGTCGCCCAGCTCGAAGGAGAGCACGCCAGCCCGATACAGCGCCTCCTCGCCCGCGGTCGTCGCCGGGTATGCCTTGCGGAAGTTCAGGTAGGTCTCGACCTGCTTCTGCTTCGGCTGGCCCTTCGCGGTGGCCTCGATCTGGGCGAGCGCCTGGTCGGCGTTCGGGTCCCTGACGATCTCCCCGCTCGGCTTCCGGGGGGGCGCTCCGGGGAGGTCCGGCATCGCGCCGGGGCCCTGGCTGGCGCAGCCGAGGGCGAACAGGGCGGCGAGCGAGGCGGCCGCGAGTCGGAGGTGCACCATGGAAGTGGCTCCTTACCAGCCGCCAAACCGTGCTTCCACCGAGCCCAGCACGCCGAAGTCGGCGCGCACCACGTCGCCCACGTCGATCTCCAGCGAGGCCATGCAGGTCCCGGTGGTCACCACCTGACCGGCGCTCAACGTGACGCCGATGCCGGACAGCTCGTTGACCAACCAGGTGAGCGCCACCCGCGGGTCGCCGAGGACGTTGGCGCCGCTGCCTTCGCGTGCGTATCGGCCCACCACCTGGGCGCTCACCCGGTGCGCAACCAGGTCCAGGCTGCGCCAGGGCGCGTGCGTCGCGGGGCCGAGGACGAAGTAGTCGGCGCAGGCGTTGTCGGCGACCAGCTGGGGGGCGCCCGCATGCACGAAGTCCTGGTAGCGCGAATCGGGAACCTCGATCGCGGGATGCAGGCTGGCAACCGCGTCCAGGACCTCGCCGGTGGCGTAGGGAGCGGCCCGCGGCGCCAGGTCCCGAGCGAAGGTGAACGCGAACTCCGGCTCCGCGACCCGCATGATGTTGCCGGCAAGCGAGACCTCGCTGCCGCTGGGGAAGGTGCGTTGCGCCAGCAACCTTCCGGCCAGCGGGCCGTCGACCCCGATGTGAGCCTGGCCCGTCCTGCTGGTGGCGGCGATCTTCCACCCGACGAGCGGCTGCCCGGCGCAGGCCTGCACCTCGCGCTGGACCGCGTAGCCCTCGGCCCGGGTGTGCGGCCGGACGCTCTCGGGCAGCGCGTCGATGCAGGTGCGCTGCCGCCAGTGCTGCCAGAGGATCTCCGCGGCGCGGCGGGCGGTGGTGGTGTCCGTTGCTGTCTCCGTGATCAGGCCGAGCGAGCGTACGCCGCCCGCGGCCGCGGTGCGCGCACCACTTTCCCGGCGGTAGGGTGCCGGGGCCCGTTCCCATCCCGGGGGCGGGCCCCGTCTTGGCTCGAGATGACCTCGTTCTGGCTGTCGATCCAGTCGTTCGCGCGGACCGCACCGTGGGTGGTGTTGATCTCCGCCGCCGGCGTCTTCCCTCTGCTCTTCTTCGTGACCGCGCCCTACGGGCGGCACTTCCGTCCCGGCTGGGGCCCCGCGATGGGCTCGAGGGTCGGATGGATCGCGATGGAGTGGCCGTCGGTCTTCGTCTTCGCCCTGGTGTGGATTGCCAACCCGCTGTTCACCACCCCGATGGTGATGGCGCTGGGGATCCTCTGGCTCATCCACTACCTGCAGCGCACCTTCGTCTTCTCGCTGCTCCTCGCAGGCCCGGGGAAGAAGCAGTCGGTTCTCACCGTGGCGATGGCGAACGTGTTCAACCTGTTCAACGCCACGGGAAACGCGGCGGCGCTCACCGAGAGGCCGTTCGATGCGTCCTTCTTCGTCGGCGTCACCCTCTTCGCCGCGGGCTTCGTGCTCAATCTGCACTCGGACCACGTGCTGCGCTCGCTGCGGGCGCCGGGCGAGACGGGCTACCGGATCCCCTTCGGCGGCGGCTTCGAGTACGTGAGCGCCCCGAACTACCTCGGGGAGATCCTCGAGTGGGTCGGCTTCGCGCTCGCCGCGCAGACACTGGCCGCGTGGGCGTTCGCCGCCTTCACCTTCGCCAACCTCGCGCCACGCGCCCTGTCGAACCACCGGTGGTACCGGGAGAAGTTCCCCGACTACCCCGAGAATCGCCGCGCGCTCATTCCGTTCATCTGGTGAGAGGTGTGACAGGGTTGGGGGCCGACTTCACTTGGCGCCGGCACGGTTGGCGATGATCTTCAGGACTGCCTGCTGCGCCTCCGTTGCCGCCCGGGCGTCATGGGCCAGGGTCACCCCCCGCTCCACGCACGGGTCCTTGTATGTGAATGGCTGCCCAGTTTTCGTGTTCACGACACGTCCACCCTCCACCTCCTCGCGAGGCGGGCAGTGACGGACTGTCTGGGCGTTTGGCAGCTTCAGCGGAGCCTTGAGCGTCGCAGCGTCGAAGAAGTGGTAGGCGCCAGAGTATTCGGTCAGGGCCACGTCCTTGCCGGCCTTGACTAGCCGCTCCGCATAGGAGCGGCACGGAGCCACGGAAGCGTAGTCGTCATCCGTCCCGTGAAAGATGCGAACGGGCCTGTCCGCAAGAGTCTCGTCGTTCAGGTAACGCGTGCCGCATTCCGGGTAGAACGCGATGAAGGCAGAGAACCCGGCGTCGGTTGGACCGTACATACGCCGGAAGCGTTCAAGGCTGGCGTAGAGGGTTGCCTGGCCGCCTCGCGAGAATCCCAGGAGGGTGATCTTGGCCGGATCGACTCTCGGATGCTTCGAGAGAACTGCGAGCGCCCGATATGCGTCAACAATCATGGCCAACCGTCCCAGCTGATCTTGATCGTCGAGCGTGTTGACGATGCCCCGAGGCGTGAAGCTGTCGAACACGAAGGTCGCAATGCCGTTGGAGTTGAGAAGAGTCGCCCAGGCGTCCACCGATCCCGTTATCCCGCCCGACCCGTGGACGACGATGACGGCAGGTAACCGCTCGGCTCCAGGCTTTGGGATTCGCAGCTCGCCGGCGATGGTAACGGGCTTGCCAGGCAGCCCAGCCAGGAACTCCTGATCGGTCAAGGTCGCCGACGGAAACGGGATGAGTTCCACCCGCGCCACCTGCGCGAGGGCCATCGAAGGGCTCGCCACGGCGACCGACAGGATGGCCGGGAGGAGAAGCCGCCGGATCGGCAAGCGCCTGCAGTCGAGTGACATGACGATCTCCCGCGTGGAAGCCGTATTTCAAAGGCTGCGCGCCGGCTCCGGACCTCGCTGCGTGAGGAGGTCTGGACTCAGTGAGGACGGTGCCGCTGTGCCCGGCTTCGACCCGCACGATGTCATCGGGCGTGGCCGAGGAAGCATTCCGGGACCTCGCCGCGCGTCACGGGCAGGTGGCCGGCGCTGGCAGAGACCGTGTTGGTCTCGTCTACGCCAGCCGCGAAGGCGAGTCGGTCACCTCGCGCATCCCGCCCTGGGCGTGGATGGTCTCCAGGAACCGGGTGAAGTCGTCCAGCGTACAGGCCGGTCCGGGCGGCCCGAGACGGCACACCGCCACGCCGTCCCGCTCGACGAGGATGGTCTCTCCGGCGCACGCCCGCTCCAGCAGCTCGGCGAAGCGCACCGTGGCCTCGATCTCGGGAACTCGGGTCAGCATGCGCGGCACCGTCCTCCTCCCGTGCGCGGCCCGCAAGCCGCACTGAGTCAAGCCTGACTCGCCAGTCAAGGGCTCCTCGCTCCCCGTCGACACCTGCTCTACGAGAACGACAGCTGGCTGACGCAGGCGCTGGGAGGACGAGGCCCGCTGAGCGCGTGAGGCGGTGCCGCCACCTCGGCGGCGCTCACTATTCGACGCGCAGCGCGACCTGCGGGTCGATCCGCACGGCGCGCCACGACGGTAGCCAGGCGGCGAAGAGCGCCGTGGCGCAGCGGGTGGTCGTGACCGAGGCGATGATCGAGCTGGTGCGGGGAGGGGTCGGCCTCGCGGTGCTTCCGTCCTCGGCAGCGCCCGCCACGAAGGATCTCTCGGTGGTGCGCATCACCGCGGGCGGGTTGCGGCGCCGCTGGCAGGCGGTGGCGATGCGGGCGCGTGCGGGCTGGGCCCCCCTGCGCGATCTCATCGAGCTGATCCGCCTGGTGGGCGCGCCTGCTGGCGTCCGCTGACGGCCCTCACCAGGCCGCGTCAGCTTCCGTGCGCGTCGAGGCGCTCGTAGGTGAACTTCTGGCCCCCACGCTGGCCTCGTACATCAGGCCGTCTGGCGTCCCTGATCCAGCCGTCACTGCGCTGCCCCGTCGCACCCGCTCGCGGCCCGGGTCGGCGCCACTGCCAGCAATCCCGACCGCCTGGCGCCACACGTCCCGCCACTTCGCGGAAGATGACTCACCCGATCCATGCGAATCCACGCGCCTCTCTGCTCCCTGCCGCTTCTGCTGGCCTGCGCGGCGAACGTCTCCGTCCCACCGGCCCCCGCCGCCTCGGCCGCCCCTGCCCCGGCTGCGGCGGCGAGCGGCCCGGTGCCGATCTTCCGGCTCCCCGCCGACGTGCGCCCCACACATCAGCGCGTCGAGCTCGACGTCGACCCCGGCCGCCCGTCCTTCCAGGGCCAGGTGGAGATCGCCCTGCGGCTCGAGCGGCCCCGCGAGGACCTCTGGATCTCCGCGCGCGAGCTGACGCTCTCCAGCGGAACGCTGTCCGTCGGCGCGGAACGTCTCCCGGTCAAGTTCGAGCCGGACGACCTGCGAGGAGTCGCGCGGGTGGTCCTCCCGCGCCGCATCCCCGCCGGGCCGGCGTCCCTCTCGGTGAGCTTCAGCGGGGCGTTCAATCCCCGCCTGGCAGGGCTCTACCGGGTGAGCTCTCGAGATCGCTGGTACGCGTTCACGCAGTTCGAGGCGGTCGACGCCCGGCGCGCCTTCCCGTGCTTCGACGAGCCGGCCTTCAAGATTCCCTGGGAGCTGGTGCTCCGGGTGCCGGTGGGGACGATCGCCGTCGCCAACACGTCGCAGCACGAGGAGACGGTGGAGGGGGCGACGCGGCGAGTCCGGTTCAAGGAGACGCGTCCCTTGCCGAGCTACCTGGTCGCCTTTGCGGTGGGAGACTTCGATGTGGTCACCCCTCCGCCGCTTCCACCCAACGAGGTGCGCAGCTGGCCACTCCAGATCCGCGGTCTCGCCGTGCACGGGCGGGGCGCCGAGCTGGCGTACGCCCTTCGCGCGGGCGCAGATCTCCTGGTGATGATCGAGCGCTGGTTCGGGACGCCCTTTCCCTTCGAGAAGCTCGATCACCTGGCGGTGCCCGACTTCGAGGCCGGGGCGATGGAGAACGCGGGGTTGATCACCTACCGCGAGCCTGCGCTCCTGGTGGACGAGCGGAGCGCGACCGACGAGCAGAAGCTGGACGTGGT
This sequence comes from uncultured delta proteobacterium, assembly GCA_963776345.1. GTDB lineage: Bacteria > Myxococcota > Myxococcia > Myxococcales > Myxococcaceae > RPRB01. The sequence goes on from CAVZMH010000017.1 coordinate 30,707, forward strand.
CGTGGACATGTCACACGAGATCGCCCACCAGTGGTTCGGGGACCTGGTCACCATGGCCTGGTGGGACGATCTGTGGCTCAACGAGTCGTTCGCCGACTTCGTGGAGACGAAGTTCACCAGCGCCTACCGCCCGGGGAGCGGCTACGAGCTGGTCCACGCCAAGTCGGTGCACCATGCGATGGCCAGCGAGGAGCTCTCCAGGGTCCATCCGATCCGACCGGTGCTGGAGACCGAGGGAGACATCTTCGGCTTCGACTACGGCATCGTGTACTGGAAGGGCGGCGCGGTCATCGCCATGTTCGAGCAGTTCCTCGGGCCCGAGCGGTTCCGGGCGGGAATCCGCCAGTACCTCGCCGAGCACCGTGACGGGAACGCGACCCGCGACGACCTGATGGGTGCGCTCTCGGCGCAGGGGGCCGACGTGGGCCCGGCCCTGCGCAGCTTCGTCGAGCAGCCAGGGCTTCCGCTGCTGCACGCCGAGCTGCGGTGTGAGGGCGGCTCGCCACGGGTCGCGCTGCGTCAGTCGAGGCAGCTTCCGCTCGGTTCGCCCGCGCAGCCGGGGGGACAATGGGAAGTGCCGGTCTGCGTGCGGACCTCGGAGACCCGCGAGCGCCCCGACTGTGTGCTGCTCCGGACCGAGCAGGCGGAGCTCCCGCTGACCCGCAAGACCTGTCCCGCGTGGTTCGCCCTCAACCCCGGAGGCAGGGGCTACTACCGGTGGACGCTCCCCGGCCCGCAGCTCCAGAGCTTGTTGAAGAAGGGCTACGCCTCGCTCCGGCCCGCCGAGCGGCTGTCCCTGGCGAGCAACCTCACCGCCGCGTTCCGCAGCGGAGCGCTCTCCGCCGAGGAGGTGCTCGCCGCCCTGGAGCCGTTTGCCCGCGATCCCGAGCCGGCGGTGGCCCAGGAGCCGGCAGAGTTCCTGCAGCTGATCCAGGACCGGTACGTCGACCCTGCTCAGCGGCCTCGGGTCCGGGCGTACCTGCGCTCGCTCTATGCGCCGGTCCTCGCCCGGATCGGATGGCACTCCCGGCCGGGCGAGCCCGAGCGCGTGAGGATCTTCCGGCCCTGGCTCATCGACACGCTCGCCTTCTCGGGGGACTCCGCGGTGCTCACCCGGGCCGCGGCGCTGGGCAAGGCGTACCTCGGGGCGGACTCTCGACTCCACCCCGAGGCGGTGGAGGGAAACCTGGTGGAGGTGGCCCTCCGGGCGGCGGGCCGGCTCGGCTCTCCCCAGCTGTTCGAGACGATGCTCCAGCGACTGTGGGCCGCGGACGACTCGAACGTCCGCCGGGCACTCCTCGGAGGGCTCTCGCAGTTCACCGAGCCGGGCCTGGCGGAGCGAGCCAGGGCGCTGTCCTTCGACGACCGGCTCCGGGTCAACGAGCGCCTGGAGGTGCTGCGCGGACAGGTTGCCGAGCCCGACCTTCTGCCCGCCGCGTGGGCCTGGGTGAAGGGGCACCTCGGGGAGCTCGTTCACCGGATCCCCGAGACCTACGCGCAGTACCTCGCCCTCTCGCAGCGAGGCTGCGGCGAGGCGGACGCGGAGGAGCTCGAGCGGTCCCTCGGCCCCGAGATGGAGGCCCATGCCGGCGCTGGCTACACCCTGGCCAAGGCAGCGGAGGCCACCCGGGTCTGCGGGGCGCTCGCCGCCCACCACCGGGCGAGCGTGGCCCGGTTCTTCGCCGGGACGAGCGCCGGCCGCGGGCGAGCTGCGCTCCAGTAGACGGGTGGCTTCGGAGAGCTGAGATGTCGCGGTTCCGAGCGGCCGCGGGCCCGGAGGGGCAAGCCGCACCGAGTCAAGACGGCCAAGGCCGGTCATCGCCACGTGGATCCTCGGGCCGCCTTGCACGGGGCGCACGGCTCTTCCACTCTCCCGCCCGGAGGGCATCCCATGACCACTCGCCGCCACGTCGTCTCGGTGCTGGCCGCACTGCTCGGGTTGACCGTGAACGCGTCGGCCGGGGAACGGCCGGAGCACGGGCACGACGATCACCTCCTCCGCGTTCCCCAGGACCATCCCACCATCCAGGAAGCGGTCGATGCGGCGAGCGACGGAGATCGGATCCGGGTCAGCCGCGGACGCTTCTGCGGAGCGACCATCACCAAGCGGCTGGAGCTGACCGGTCGGGAGGGGGCGACGATCGTCGGATGCGCGGAGCCGGCAGCGGGGGCATATCGCGTGGGGTTCCTGCTCCCCGATGAGCGGGCGTCCGGGACGAAGATCCGGGGCTTCCGGTTCGACGGGCGGGGGGTGTCGAACGCGAACCTCGCTCCGCTCGGCGCGGCCATCCTCGCCCGGTCCGCGGACGAGGTGAGCGTGATCGACAACCACTTCGACGGGACCTTCCAGGCGGTGACCAACACCGACGGGAGCCGCTGGAGCGTCCTCTTCAATCGCATCGAGCACCTCACCGCGCTCACCTGTGACGGCGGCTGCGCGGGCGGCGACGCCATCGTCTTCCAGCAACGGCTGGTGCTGGACCGGCGGCCGAAGGGAAACCTGGCGGCGTTCAACCACGTCCAGGGCGACATCCCGGACGGGCTCGACGAGTTCTCGATGGTCGGCGTCTTCGTGCTCGGCCAGGAGCGGGCGCGGGTCGCCGGAAACGTCTTCACCATCCCCCACAATCCGGCCGCCGCCGCGCAGGGCGTGGGCGTGCTGGTGAGCGACCAGTGCTGCGCGGCGGTGGTGGTCTCGACCTCGGTGAAGACGGACGTGCTGTTCAACGACGGCCGCCGCTCCGAGCTGGTGCTCCGCGTGGACACCGATGCCCAGGGCGGGGCCGGGAACCTCGAGGGGGCGCGGATCTTCGGAAATCGCGGCCAGGTCGAGCTTCCCGCGGGAGCGACGCCCCCGCACCACGCCGGACGGGAGGCGCTCCGGGCCGCGGGCGCCTCCCTCCCCGCTCGGACGAGCGGGACTGCGCACTCGATCCTCTTCTAGGCCTTGCGGCGACGGCGGACGAGGAGGCCGAGCGCGGCCAGCGCCAGGCCCGCGGCGGGAGCGCCAAAGGGAAGCGCGGTGCAGCCGCTGCCGTTGGAGCTGCTGGGCTGGACCTTGACCGTGAGGGCCGCGGTGGACTGCTGCACCCCGGGGTAGCGCGCGTCCGGAGTCACCATCTTCGCGGTGAGCTGGATGGTGTAGTCGCCGTCGGTGTCGGGGGTGAAGACGGGCTTCCCGATGTTGTCCGGATAGGCGTAGGCCCAGTGGCGGCTGACGCTGGCCACGCCGACCGGGTTGTTGACGGCGGCGGACGAGCCGGCCGGCCGGGCGGAGACGGTCCAGGTGTAGCTGATGCCGACGTTGTTCCGGTTGGCGAACAGCGGCAGCCGGAGCGCCTCGCCGCGCTTGAGGGCGATGCTCCCACCGGCGCTCACCGCGAAGGCCGCGTTCGGGTCGAGGCAGGCGTTGGGGTTGGACGGGTCGATGACCACGCAGTAGCGCGCGTCGCAGGCGTCGCCCACGCCGTCGCCGTCGTCGTCGTGCTGGTCAGCGTTGGCGACGGTGGGGCAGTTGTCCTGGGCGTTCAGCACCCCGTCGTTGTCGATGTCCTTGTCGCAGGCGTCACCGATGCCGTCGTTGTCGGTGTCCTTCTGGTCGGGGTTGGCGACGCTGGGGCAGTTGTCGCGGGCGTCGTCGACGCCGTCACCGTCGGTGTCCACCACGCACTGCTGGCCGGGGATGCTGAGCGGATTGCTCGCGTCGGCGATGCGGGGGCAGTGGTCCTGGGCATCCGGCACGCCGTCGTTGTCGTCGTCGGGGTCGCAGGCGTCGCCGATGCCGTCCTTGTCGGTGTCGAGCTGGTCGGCGTTGGGGATGGTGGGGCAGTTGTCCTGGGCGTTGGCGATGCCGTCGCCGTCCTTGTCGTCGTCGCAGGCGTCACCCTTGCCGTCGCCGTCGGTGTCGCGCTGGTCGGGGTTGGCGACCGCCGGGCAGTTGTCGCAGGCGTCGCCGATCCCGTCACCGTCGCCGTCGGCCTGGTCGCGGTTGGCGACGAAGGGGCAGTTGTCGAAGCCGTCGGACTTGCCGTCGCCGTCGGCGTCGTCGGTGTAGCTGAGCGTCTTGCCGTCGTCGGTGTAGCTCACCCACACCGAGCAACCGCAGCCACAGCCACAGCCGCAACCGCCGCCGCCGCCTTGCTCCTGCGGCGCGCCGCACTGCGTGCCGAGACATTCCGGATTGTCGGCGTTCTGCGCACGCGCCGGCAGCGCGAACGTGAGCACGAGACCGATGGCCAGCAGCCAGAAAAAGCGAGCGCTCATCCCCATCTTCCTTCCCCGCCCTTCGCGCACCGCGGCCACAAAGCAAGAGTCGTTCCGGCAACGCCGCCGTCGAGGCGTGCCCTCCGGGCGCTGCTGCATCTTTCCTGGCTGACTGATCCGCGCCTGCTCGATTGCGGCGTCGGCCCCCCGCCGTGCTGAGGGGTCAACCCCACGGGAGCCACGAACCACTCGTGCTCGGGAGCGAGCGGCGATGCCCTCGACTCGTGAAGCGAAGAGCACACACTCGGCGTGCGCCGATGGCCGTCGCCGCATCCTCGGGCCGGCGCGCCCGCAAGCCTTGCGTGCGGCGCAGGTTCCCCGACGCCATGCTCGAGGCTGGAACCCTCTTCGGGCATGGGCGATGCAACTCACGGACTCGAGGGGAGCGTGCCCATGACTCGACCCATGTCCGAGGCCAAGGCCCTTCACGCGGAGATCGCGCCCGGTGTCGTCCGCGGTGACTGGTGGCATCGCCTCGAGGACGGCCGCGTCCAGTGCGATCTCTGCCCGCGCTTCTGCAGGCTCCACGAGGGACAGAAGGCCTTCTGCTTCGTCCGCGAGGCCCGGAACGGGGAGATCGTCCTCACCAGCTACGGGCGGGCGACCGGCTTCTGCGTCGACCCGATCGAGAAGAAGCCGCTCAACCACTTCTACCCGGGCTCGAGCGTGCTCTCCTTCGGCACCGCCGGCTGCAATCTCGGCTGCCGCTTCTGCCAGAACTGGGACATCTCCAAGGCCCGCGAGGACCGCATCCTCGCCGCCCGCGCCTCGCCGCGACGGGTGGCGGAGGCCGCGGTGGCGGCCGGCTGCAGGAGCGTGGCCTTCACCTACAACGACCCGATCATCTTCGCCGAGTACGCGATCGACTGCGCCATCGAGGCACACGCGCGCGGCATCAAGACGGTGGCGGTGTCGAGCGGCTACATGGCGCCCGAGGCCCGCCGCGCGTTCTACGCGCACATGGACGCGGTGAACGTCGATCTCAAGGCGTTCACCGAGAGCTTCTATCGAGAGCTCTGCTTCGCCCACCTCGAGCCGGTGCTCGACACGCTCAGATGGCTCAAGCACGAGACGGAGGTCTGGCTCGAGGTCACGACGCTCCTCATCCCCGGCCGCAACGACTCCGAGGAGGAGGTGGAGAAGCTCTGCACCTGGTTCGCCCGGGAGCTCGGGCCGGAGGTGCCGCTGCACTTCACCGCCTTCCACCCCGACTTCATGATGATGGACGTCCCACCGACGCCGGCGGCGACGCTCACCCGGGCCCGTGAGCAGGGGAAGGCCGCCGGGCTGAAGCACGTCTACACCGGGAACGTCCGCGACCTCCGGGGCCAGTCCACCTCCTGCCCGCGCTGCTGGCGGCAGGTCATCGGCCGGGACGGCTACGAGATCACCGACTGGCAGCTCGACGGCCAGGGGCGGTGCAAGGCCTGCAAGGAGCGGCTCGCCGGGCACTTCGACCCCGAGCCGGGCCGCTGGGGCGCGAGGCGCAGGCCGCTCGACCTCGAGGCCGAGGAATTCAGGTGAGCGGGTCCGGCGAGCGCCTCGAGGTGCGGCCTCCCGGCCGTGGCCGGCTCCTTCTACCCCGCCCAGCCGGAGGCGCTCCGCGGCGCGGTGGACCGGCTCCTGGCCCAGGCCGCTCCGCCACCGGTCCACGGCTCGCTGCGAGGGCTGATCGCCCCGCACGCCGGCTACGTCTACTCGGGGCCCATCGCCGCCAGCGCCTACGCCGTGCTCGCCAGGGCATCTCCCGGCCCGCGGCGCATCGTGCTGCTCGGCCCGTCGCACTTCGTCGCCTTCACCGGGCTGGCGCTCCCGGAGGCCGAGGCGCTGGAGACCCCGCTGGGCGTGGTGCCGGTCGATCCCCTCGCCGCGTCGCTGCCGGGACGCTTCGCGCAGGTGATTCGCTCGGAGCGGGCGCACCGGCGGGAGCACTCGCTCGAGGTGCAGCTGCCCTTCCTCCAGCGCGTGCTCCCCGGAGGCTTCACCGTGGTGCCGATGGCGGTGGGTCTGGCCCCGCCGGCCGAGGTCGCCGAGGTGATCGAGGCCCTGTGGGACCTGCCCGGCACGCTGGTGCTGGTGAGCACGGACCTCTCGCACTACCTGCCGGCGAGCGAGGCGCGCGAGGTGGACAGCCGGACCGCCGGGCTCATCGTGAATCGGGAGGCCGAGCAGCTCGAGCCGGACATGGCCTGCGGCCACCACCCGCTCGCCGGCCTGCTGCTCGCGGCGCGGCGGAGGGGGTTCTCCATCGAGCCGCTCGACTTGCGCAACTCGTCGGACACCGCGGGCGACCCCGAGCAGGTGGTGGGCTACGGAGCGTTCGCGGTGGTCGAGGCTGGGAGCGCCCGGTAGGGCCCCGACGATCAGTCCTCGTACCTGTCGTGGTGTCGCACCCAGGCCTGCGTGAAGTCGAGCGCGTCCTCGTCTCGACCCTTGGGGACCAGGTCCAGGTAGTTGTAGGCGGTGTTCACCAGGTCGATGCCGCGGGCGTAGGCCGAGTAGGTGTGAAAGATGGCTCCCTCGCCGTCCCGGTAGAAGACGCTGACCCCTTCCCGGTCCTGATGGCTCTCGCCCGTCTCCTCCGGGGAATAGTTGTAGAGGACCGGTCCCTTCCTGAGCTGCTCGGGGGTGAAGGAGACGCCGTAGTCGTAGTTGAAGTCCGTCTTCCCCGAGGACAGCCACTTGAACTTCCACCCCATCCGTTTCTTGAAGGCCTCGATCTTGCTCAGCGGGGCCCGGGAGATGGCGACGAAGGTCACGTCGCGGTGGTTCAGGTGCACCCCGATCTCGTTGAAGTTGTCCGCCCAGAAGGAGCAGTGGGGACACCCCTCGTTCCAGTCCGGGGCGAACATGAAGTGGTAGACGATGAGCTGGCTGCGCTTCTCGAAGAGGTCCGCCAGGGTCTCCTTCCCCTTCGGCCCCTCGAAGACGTACTTCTTGTCGACCCTCACCCAGGGGAGCTCTCGCCGCTGACGGTTCAGCTCGTCCCGGAGGTGGGTGAACTCCTTCTCCCTGGCCAAGCCGGCGGCGCGGCCGGCGCGCAGCTGACCGCTCCCGCCGCCTCCGTGGCGCTGCCGACCGGAAGCGGTGCGGCCCCGGACGCATCGCCGTACCGGAGCGGGAGCTGCGAGCGATGTTGGCGAGAGCAGCGTCGGTGCGTTGAGCCCGCTTCGTCGCGCCCGAGCCGGGGCTCCGTCGGGCCGGCAGGCAACCTGGCAGCTCGTCATGGTCGAGAGGATGGCTGGCACGACCTGCGGCGAGCGAATGGACCTCCCAACAACCCGGGGTACTTCGACACGCACGCCGACCAGCTCGACGTCCGCACCTGGATCACCCGGGCGCGCCGAACAACTAGCCGAACAGCTCGCGCACCTTCTCGAAGAAGGTCTTGGTCTGGGGATGGGTCTGCTCCCCGGACAGCTCGGCGAACTTCTCCAGCAGCGCCTTCTGCTCGGCGGTCAGGTGGGTGGGCGTCTCGACCAGGATGCGCACGTGCTGGTCCCCGCGTCCGCCGCCGTGCAGGTGGGGGATGCCCTTGCCCTTGATGCGGAACACCTTCCCGCTCTGGGTACCGGCGGGGATCTTCATCCGGTGCTTGCCGTCGAGCGTGGGCACCTCGAGCTGCGCCCCGAGCGCCGCCTGGACGAAGGACACCGGCACCTCGCAGAGCACCTCGGTGTCCTCGCGCACGAAGATGGGGTGGTCCTTCACGTGGATGACCACGTACAGGTCGCCGGAGGGACCCCCGTGCTCTCCCGGCTCGCCCTCGCCGGTCACGCGGACGCGCGTCCCGGTGTCCACGCCGGCGGGAATCTTGACCGTGAGGTTGGTCTGGCCGTCGATCCGACCCGCGCCCCGGCACTGGGTGCACGGCGCGGTCGCGGTCTGTCCGGAGCCACCGCACGTACTGCAGGGACGGCTCACCGAGAAGAAGCCCTGCGTGTAGCGCAGCTCGCCCGCTCCCCCGCAGCTCGGGCAGGTGCGAACCTTCTTGTCCGCGCTCCCCGTGCCCTCACAGGCCTCGCAGCGCTTCGGCTTGGGAATGCGGACCTGCACCTCCGAGCCGAACGCCGCCTCCTCGAAGGTGACCTCGAGGTTGTAGCGGAGGTCCGCCCCGCGGCTGCGCCCGCCCCTCCGTGACCGGGTGGCGCCGAAGATGTCGCCGAAGATCTCCCCCAGGACGTCGTTCAGGTTCGAGGGGTTGAATCCGCCGAAGCCCTCGAAGGGGTTTCCGGCCTGGCCGAACCGGTCGTAGCGCGCCCGCTTCTCCGGATCCGACAGGACCTCGTAGGCCTCCGAGGCCTCCTTGAAGCGGTCCTCCGCCTGGTGGTCGCCCGGATTCCGGTCCGGGTGGTACTGCAGGGCGAGCTTCCGGTACGCGCTCTTCAGCTCCGCCGCCGTGCACTCCCGAACCACACCGAGGACCTCGTAGTAATCACGCTTGCTCGCAGAGGCGGCCATCGGTCCTTGCTCAACCCTTCATCGCCACAGGGGGATTTCACCCGGAGGAGCCCCGGGCCGCTCGGAGCATAATGCAGCGCCGTCGGTCGGCAACGCGGGCGACCCGGGACACCGGCACTCCTTGACGCGCATGACCTCCACCCTGGGCCGGCTCCTCGCGCTGTTGCGCCCTTCGGCGCGCCTCGTCGTCGGCGCGGTGCTCGCCGCCGCGGTGAGCGCCGCCGCCGCGGCCGGGTACGCCTGGCTCATCGGGCCCCTGCTCCGGAGCGTGCTGCTCTCCGAGCCGATGCACGTCGGCGGGCTCTACACGTCGCCGGAGCAGGCCCGATGGCTGTTGCCCGGGCTGCTGATCCTCCTGGCCGTGGTGAAGGCCGGGGCGCAGCTGCTCCAGACCGGCTGGATGCAGGTCGCCGGACAGCGCGCGCTGGCCCGGTTGCGCTCGGACCTCTACGCCCACCTCCTCGCGCTCCCCCCGGCGACCCACGAGTCGCGGGCGAGCGGCGACGTGCTCAGCCGGCTCACCGCCGACGTGGCGCAGGTGGAGTTCTCGGTCACCCAGGCCCTGACCAGCTGGGTGCGCGACGCGCTCCAGCTCCTCGCGCTCCTCGGTGTCTGCCTGGCGCTCGACTGGCGGCTCTTCGCCCTGAGCTTCGTGGTCTTCCCGGCGGCGCTGGTGCCCATCACCCGGTTCGCCCGGGCGGTGAAGAAGACGGCGCGGACGACGCAGGGCAGCCTGGGGAACCTCACCGCGCTGGTCGGCGAGCAGCTCCAGGCCCTCCCGGTGGTCCAGGCCTACGGGATGGAGCCGCGGGTCCGGACGCAGTTCGACGCCGAGCAGGCCCGCTACCTCCGGGAGATGGACCGCTCGCTCCTGCTCCGTGGCGCGGCGAGCCCCTCCATCGAGCTCCTCGGCATCACCGGCCTCGCGCTCGCCCTCGCGGTCGGCGCCCGGGCGGTCCGGGCCGAGCCTTCGCTCGCCAGCCACCTCATGTCCTACGTGGGCGCGGTGCTGCTGATGTACGGGCCGCTGAAGACGCTCTCCTCCACCGTCACCCAGGTGGTCGCCGGGGTGGGCGCGGCCGAGCGGGTGTTCGAGCTCGAGGACCGCAGCGTGCCGCCCGACAGCGGGGACCCCGCGCCGCCGCTCCTCCGCGGGCTCCGGCTGGAGGACCTCCGCATCCAGTACGGCGAGGTCGAGGCCATCCGCGGTCTCACGCTGGAGCTCCCCGCGGGCAAGACCGTGGCCCTGGTGGGCGCGTCCGGGGCGGGCAAGAGCACGCTCTTCTCGGCCCTGCTCCGGTTCGTCGACCCGGCGGGCGGAGGCATCCTCTGGGACGGGCAGGACGTGCGCGCGTTCAGCCGGGCCTCGGTGCGGGCGCGCATCGCCTGGGTGCCGCAGGATGCGGTGCTCTTCGCGGGCCCGGTGCGCGACGCGGTCCTGGTCGGCAAGCCCGGCGCGAGCGACGCCGAGGTGTGGAGCGCGCTGGAGCGGGCCCACGGCGCCGAGTTCGTCCGTGCGCTGCCGCAGGGCCTGGACACGCAGGTCGGTGAGCGCGGGGCGCAGCTGAGCGGCGGAGAGCGGCAGCGGCTGGCAATCGCCCGGGCGTTCATCCGCGAGCCGTCGCTGCTGCTCCTCGACGAGCCAACCAGCAGCCTCGACGCGGCGAGCGAGGCGCTGGTCCAGGCGGGACTCGCCGAGCTGAAGGCCGGCCGCACCACGCTGGTCATCGCCCACCGCCTGTCGACGGTGAGGAATGCCGACCTGATCGTCGTCCTGGAGGGAGGCCGGGTCGTCGAGCAGGGGACGCACGACCAGCTCGTGGCGCACGGCACGGTGTACCGCCGGCTGCTGGACCGGGGAGTCGCCGATGGCGCGGCGTGACCGCCGGGGCCGCGAGGAGTCCGGCGTTCCTCCACCGGTTCGAGAGCGCCGAGGTGCTGGCGGAGCTGCTCGGCGTGGCGGAGTCCCCCCTCGATCCCGAGGAGGTGCTGAGGAGGTTCCGCGCCGGACGCGCCGAGGGTGCCGAGGCGGGCGAGGTCATCCCCACGCTCTTTCCGGGGCCTCCCCGCTTCCCGGATCCGGACGTCGCCCGGCGGCTGTTCCAGAACCTGCTCGGGCTCTGGGATGCCGCGGCCTCTCCGGACTTCCGGCTCTCCGGCGAGTCCGTGGCTCCACGACGGCCCCGTCCCGGGAAGGTCGACCCCCCGGGTCCCCCGGGACCGGGCGGACCGGATGCGGCCTACGTCGCCGCGGTCCGCGCATGGCTGGCGACGGATCGACGGGCCCACCAGCGGCTGACCGATTCGTTCGAGAACCGGCAGGACGCCCTCCTGTGCTCCCTTGACGAGCGGGGCCTCTCGGACGAAGGTTGGGGGGTCCTCCGCCAGCTGGCGTTCGAGCTGCACGCCGTTCTCGAGCACACAGATGGCGCCGCCCCGGGGTCGGTCCCGCCCGAGGCGCTCGAGGGTGACCCAGCGGCGAAGGTTCCGGTGGAGCTGATCGGCCTCGTCGACCAGGCGCTCGCCCCGGCCGAGCAGGACGGCACAGGACCCGTGCCGGAGGCGGAGCGCGACACCGTTCGCACCCTTGGCCGGCAGGTGCTCGGCGCGCTGTGGGCGGCGCGAGCCCGGAGGTGACGGACACCATGGTGAAAGACGACGACGACGGCGGCGGCTTCACCGGGAAGCGCAACAAGAGCTGGCGGGAGATCGACGCCCGGCGCGGAAAGAGCAAGTACCACTCGCGCCAGGACGACCCGGCCCAGCAGCGCATCGAGCGCAGCGCGACGTACACCCGGTACAAGCAGGCGGCGGACGCGCTCTTCACCGGCGGCGCCCTCCCCGAGGGCCTGGCGAAGACCTTCGACCCGGACGGCAAGCGTCAGGCGCAGAAGGAGGCGATGGCCAAGCTGCGCGAGCTGCCCGACCGGAAGGCCTGGGCCGAGGGCGTGCTCGAGTACCTGGAACGGTACCCGGAGCTGCCCGAGGACCCGTACTTCCTCGACCAGCTGCTGGACCACCCGCGCGACCGCGTCGTCGGCCAGGCTCTGGGGAAGCTCGAGGCGATGCAGGAGGCGGGCACCTTGAAGGCCAAGCTGCCCAAGAGCCTCGACCAGCGGCTCAAGTCGCTGGAGCTGACCAGCATGGATCCGGAGCTGCAGCAGCGGGCCCGGATCCTGCGCGAGCAGCTGCGGGCGTGAGCGGGGACGGCTGGACGATTCGCCCCGTCCGGCCCGACGACGCGCCGGCGTTGCGCCGGATGCGCGAGGAGGCGGGCTGGGACCTGGAGAAGGTTCCGGCGTGGATCGCCGCGTCGCTCTCGGGCGAGCGCCCCACGTGGGTCGCCGTGCTCGCGGGCGCCACGGTGGGCATGGTGAGCATCGAGTTCGTCGACCCGGACCCCGAGGTCGCGAACGGCAAGGACGTGGCCGTCATCGCCAGCCTCTCGGTGCTGGCGAGCGCCGCGCGACGGGGCATCGGCCGCGCGCTGACCGTCTTCGCCGAGGAGCAGGCGCGGGCCCGCGGGCGTGCGGGTGCTGACGCTCAACACCCGGCCGGCGAACGCCGCGGCCCTCGCGCTGTACGAGGGGCTCGGCTACCGGCGCTGGAAAGAGCAGGAGCGTCCGTGGGGCCTGGCGGTGTTCCTCCGCAAGCGCCTCGACGGCCCTCGCTGATCCAGGGAACCCCGGTCGCTACTTCTCGAGCTTCGCCAGGATGGCGGCGATCCGCTTCTGGTCCGCGGGATCCTTCGCCAGCGCCTTCGCCCTGGCGTAGTTCTCCGCCGCGCCCTTCTTGTCTCCGGTCGTGGCCAGCGCCTCTCCGAGGCTGTCGTAGCAATTCCAGGAGTCGGGGTGCTCCTTCACGTTCTTTCGGAACAGGGCGAGCGCCTCGGGGACCTTCTTCTCGCCCAGGAGCTGATAGGCGAGGTTGTTGACGTCGGCCTCGGTGGCGACCTTCATCGCCTGGGCCCGCAGCTCGGCGGCGCCCTTGAGGTCCTTCTTCTTTTCCAGGATTCCGGCCTTGGTGGTGAGGTTCGGATACGTGGCCTGCATTCCGATCGACCGGTCGACCCAGGCCAGCGCCTCATCCAGCTCATGGTCGTTCCGGAGGCACCACTGCGCCGCCTGGTTCCAGGGCTGCCAGGAGAACCGGGCCAGCCCTCGGAGCTGGCCCTTGAGGCTGGCCAGGGTGACCGCCTTGGTGTCCACGCCGACCGGGAACCCGACCTGGAGCTTCTCCCAGTGGAGAACCACGGTGACCGAGGTCTCGGTGGGGTTGGAGAACCGGTACTCCAGGCTCTCCTCGAACTCCGTCTGGGCGGGCGTCGCGGTGAGCCGGACCGCGTCCTCCTTCTCGTCGTAGCTGAAGCTGCCCCACGCGGTGGCGACGTTGCTCAGGACGACCGTCCACTTGCTCGGCCCGGGAATCATGTGGAGCCCGTAGGTTCCTGCCGCGAGCTGCTTCCCTCCGACCGTGACCGGGCTGGAGAAGCTGACTGTGGTGTTCTCGTTGGCGCCCGCCCGCCAGACCTCGTCGTAGGGGACGAGCGCTCCCCAGACCTTGCGCTTCCCGACCGCCGGGCGGTGATAGTCGATGGTGATGTCGGTCAGGCCCACCCGCTGGCTCACCGCGGCATGCGGGCTGGCGTCGGGAAGGCTCAGCCGGGGGGCCTGGGCCAGGGCGGGAGTGGCGCCGGCCAGGAGCACTCCCAGTAGCAGGGGAAGGTGGGGCTTCATCTCGACTCCTTCAGGCGCTGACCTCGCAGGACGGCCGTACGCAGGAAGAGCGAGGGTTTCCATGCGGCTGCAGCGGGACGCGCGGGCAGTGCAGCCCGCCGCGGCGCGCCCTCCTCCGGGCCCGCGGACGGCCCCCGGGGGACGGGGGCTCGGCCGCTCTGGAGGGGGGCGTTGATTTTGGAGTCAGAACTTTGACCGAAGACCTGCTTGGATGCGCCCCCCACTGGCGTTTCTGACTGGGAGGAGACCCCGATGAACCATCCGATTCGACGGCTCGGCTGCGGCCTGGCGCTGGCCCTGCTCGCCTCGGCCTGCGGGAGCGACAGCAACAACAACACCATCAACATCGACCCGGCGATGACCGAGTCGGCCATCGCCTCGGCGTTCTCGGGAGCGGCGGAGAACTCCACCCTCAACATGGCGGCGGGGACCTACCACTTCACCAACTCGCTCAACCTCTCCACCAAGAACGGGATCACGGTGAAGGGCGCGGGGATGACCCAGACCATCCTCGACTTCAGCGCCCAGACCGGCGGCGCGGACGGGCTGGTCCAGAGCATCCCCTCCGGGCAGACGGTGAAGGTCACCTTCCAGGACTTCGCCGTCCGGGACAGCGCGGGCGATGGCCTGAAGATCACCGGCGGGAACGGAGTCCATATCAACCGGGTGAGCGCTTCGTGGCCCACCCGGGCACAGCACGGCCCGTACGGGATCTATCCGGTCCAGTGCAAGAACGTGCTGGTCGAGAACAGCTCGGCCGACGGGGCCAGCGACACCGGGATCTACGTCGGTCAGTCGGACACCATCGTGGTCCGGAACAACGTCGTCACCCACAACGTGTCCGGCATCGAGATCGAGAACTCGTTCAACGCCGACGTCACCGGGAACGACTCCAACAACAACACCGTCGGGTTCCTGGTCTTCGACCTGCCCGACCTTCCGCAGGTCGGCGGGCACAACGTCCGCGTCTACAACAACCAGTTCCGGGACAACAACACGCCGAACTTCGGCGATCCCAGCGGAGAGGTGGCCCTGGTGCCGGCCGGAACCGGCGGGGCGATCATGGCCAACACCAAGGTGGAGATCTTCGGCAACACCTTCAGCGGAAACAGCGCGGTCGGCTTCTCGGTCATCAGCTGCTACGCCGCCCTGGGCGTCCAGACCTGCAGCAGTGGGACCGCGGGCTACGTCGCGATCCCCTCCCAGGTGTCCGTCCACGACAACACCTTCACCGGCAACGGGACCGACCCTCTGGCGCACAACACGAACCAGCAGCATCCGAGCTTCCAGCTGGCTGCGCTGCTGGCCAGCGGCTTTCCCCAGACCCAGGGCGGGCCGGGCTGGCTCGACGGCCACGTCTCGGACGTCACCTACGACGGCATCTTCCCCCTCGGCGGAACGGGCAATCCGTTCCAGATCTGCGCCCAGAACAACGGCTCGGGCCACTTCGCCAACATGCACCTCGACCAGTTCGACGCACAGGCCCCGAACCTCGACCAGATCCTGACCTTCGACGAGTCGGCGTTCAGCTGTTCGCTCCCGGCCCTCCCGGCGGTCCCGGTGCCGGCGCTCTGAGCGAGGTGCCGCCGGAGCTCGTGGTTCGGTCGGGGCCTCCTGGCCAGCGCGCTGCTGGCGCTGGCCGCGTGCGGGTCCACGTCGAGCGGTGCGTGCACGCCGCGCGTCCCGACCGACGACACCTACCCCACGAGCCTCGCCGGTTGGTGCCAGGTGGGCCTCGCGCAGGGCGAGGTGACCGGGCTCGCCAGCGACGTCGTCGCCTACGACCTGACGACCCCGCTCTACTCCGATGGAGCCATCAAGCGGCGCACGGTCCGGGTGCCGCCCGGCACCGCCGCGGCCTACGACCCGACCGGGCCGCTCGGGTTCCCGGACGGGACGGTGCTCACCAAGAGCTTCGGGTTCCGGGCCGACGCCCGGGACACGGCGCTCCCCATCCACTGGGTCGAGACGCGCCTGGAGTGGAAGGCCCAGGGCGCGTGGAACTTCATGACCTACCGCTGGAACGACGCCGGGACCGAGGCGGTGGCCGCGCCGGGCGGCGAGGTGGTGAGCTTCTCCTACGTCGACGTCGACGGGGTGACCCAGGACGCCCACTACCTCGTGCCCAGCCAGCTGCAGTGCGAGCAGTGCCACTCCGAGAGCGGCCCGGTGGCTCCCATCGGCCCCAAGGCGCGCTGGCTGAACACCGACCACGCCTACCCCGAGGGCACCGAGAACCAGCTCGCCCACTGGTCACGGATCGGCATCCTCACCGGGGCGCCCGATCCAGCCGATGCGCCGAGGCTCCCGGCCGCCGCCGACCCCGACGCGGGGACGGTGGAGCAGCGCGCGCGCGCGTACCTCGAGGCGAACTGCGGCTTCTGCCACAGCCCCCAGGGGAACGCCCGGATCAGCGGCCTGTACCTGTCCGCCTCGGTGACCGAGCCGGTGCAGCTCGGCATCTGCAAGCGGCCGGTGGCCGCCGGAGTCGGGGCCGGGGGGCGGCCGTACGACCTCTTCCCGGGACAGCCCGACCAGTCGATCATCCCTTACCGGATGTCGTCCACCACGCCGGCCGTGGCGATGCCGCAGATCGGCCGGAGCATCGTGGACGCCCACGGGGTCGCGCTGATCACCGAGTGGATCTCCGGCCTGCCCGGAACCTGTCAGTGACCACCGCGGGGAGCCGACCCCGGCCGCTCAGACGGCGATGGCCTGGGGCAGCGCTCCCAGGCGCCGGTCCGCGGTGAGGAGGCGGAGCGTCTCGACTTCGCACTGCGCGAGGAGCAGACGGTCGAACGGATCACCGTGCTCGAGGGCCACCCGTTCCACCGCCGTGGCGTGACGGAGGGTGACGTCGAGGGTCTCGAACCCCGCCTGCTCGACCGCCTCGAGCAACGACCCGAGCGGGCCCTCCAGCCGCAGCTTGCCGAGCGAAGCCTTGATCGCGATCTCCCAGGCGCTCGCGGCGCTGACCCAGCAGGTGTTCGCCGGGGCGGACAGGAGCGACCTCACTCCCCGCGAGAGCTTCGGGCTGTCGCTCAGGACCCAGAGGAGCACGTGCGTGTCCAGCAGGAGCTTCACGGCTCGACCGACCCGCCGAAGAGGCGATCCTGCTCCTTCCTCGACAGCGGCCGGTCGAAGTCCTTCGAGAGACCCGAGAACAGCTTCTTGCCGGTCCCGAAGCGAATCCGACGGCCCGGAGCGAGACCCGTCAACCGGGCGACCGGCTTCCCGGCCCGGGCAAGGATGATCTCCTCGCCGGCCTCGGCCGCCTCGATGAGCCGCGAGAGCGTGGTCTTCGCCTCGTGGATGTTGACGGTTTTCAGAGATTCACCCATCCTAGCTAAACTTAGTCTAGTCTAGAAGACCGCGGAAGGCCACGGTGCATGCCTCGCCGCCCGGTTGCCTGACGGGCGGGGATCGGGCAGAGCACCCCCTTCCATGTTCGTCGCCCTGGCCCGGGCCGTCTCCCGGCACCGCCTGGTGGTCCTCGCCTGCACCCTGGTGGTGCTGGCGCTGGCGGTGCTCGCCCTGGTCCGCGGCGGGAGCCTGACCAGCGGGACCATCGAGGGCACCGAGTCCTGGCAGGCCGCCGCGCTGGTCCGGGGCGCCGCCGGGGCCGACACCGACACCAGCGTGGTCGCCCTGCTCACCCACGCGTCGATGCCTGCGACCGATCCGGTGTTCCAGGCGGCGATGGCCCTGGTGCTGGAGAAGGTCAGCGCCCGCCCCGAGGTGGAGGGCGTGGTCTCGGTGGTCACCGCGCCGGAGCAGGCCCGGAGCCGCTTCCTCTCGCCCGACGGCAAGGCCGCGCTGGTGCTGGTCCGCCTCAAGGGCGACGAGAAGGCGGCGGTGGGCGCGTTTCCGGCGGTGAAGGCCGCGCTGCGCGACGGTCCCTTCGACGTGGCGGTGACCGGGAAGCCGGCGTTCCTCGTCGACCTGAACACCCAGCTGGAGCACGACCTGCTCCGCGCCGAGCTCATCTCCTTCCCGCTCGCGCTGCTGGTCCTCCTCTCGGTGTTCGGGACGCTGGTCGCCGCGCTCCTGCCCATCGTGGTCGGCGGGCTCGCGGTGCTGGCCGGCGTCGCCGCGGTGCTCGCGCTCTCGCACCACCTGGACATGGCCCAGTACACGCTGAACGTGGTGACCCTCATCGGGCTCGGCGTGGCCATCGACTACTCGCTGTTCATGGTCAGCCGCTTCCGGGCCGAGCTGCACGCCGGGGCGAGCGTGGAGGCGGCGCTCGAGCGGACCGTCGACACCGCCGGGCGCGCGGTCGCCTTCTCCGGACTCGCGGTCGCGGCCGGGCTCTCGGGGCTGCTCTTCTACAAGGGCTCGTACCTCGCCGCGATGGGGCTGGGCGGGGCCATCGTCGTCGCCTTCTCGGTCCTCTTCTCGCTCACCGCGCTCCCGGCCATCCTCGGCTGGCTCGGCCCCCGCGTGGACATGGGGCGGGTGCCGATCCCGGCGTTCGGCCTGAAGGCCGGGGCGTGGGAGCGGATCGCCGGCTGGGTGATGGAGCATCCGCTCAGGGTGCTCCTGCCGACCCTGGGCTTCATCGCGCTGGTGGGCTGGCCCTTCGTCCGGCTCCAGACCGCCGGAACGGACATCACCGCGCTCCCGGAGTCGGCCGAGTCGCGCCAGGGCGCGGCGGCGCTGGACCGCGCCTTCCCCGGGCAGAATGCGACCCGCATCCTGGTCGCGGTGCGCTTCCCGGGCGCGCCCTTCACCCCCGACCGGGCCGGGGCGCTCTACGACGCGACCCGGCGCTGGGCCAAGCTCCCCGGTGTCGTCGGGGTGGAGAGCATCGTCGACCTCGACCCCAACGTGACCCGCGACCAGTACGTCCAGCTCGCCGGCGCCGGGCCCGCCTTCCGGCCACCCGAGTTCGCGCTCGCAGAGGCGGCGTATCTGCACGGCGACGTCGCGGTGGCCCAGGTGCTCACCGCCGCCCCGGCGTCGAGCGTCGAGGCCCGGCGGCTCGTCGACGCGCTGCGGAAGGACCGCGTGGTGGGCGACGGGCGCGCCCTGGTCGGCGGGCAGAGCGCGGGCGACGTGGACTCGACCGCCTTCGTCCTCGACCGGGCGCCGCTCGCCGTCGGCTTCGTGGTCCTGGTCACGCTGGTGGCGCTCTTCGTCCTCCTCGGCTCCGTCGTCCTGCCGCTGAAGGCGGTGGTGATGAACTTCCTCTCCATCGCCGCGAGCTTCGGAGCGCTGGTGTGGATCTTCCAGGAGGGAAATCTGAAATCGCTGCTCGACTTCCAGCCCGGCCCGATCGAGCCCGCGCTTCCCGTGCTGCTCTTCTGCACCCTGTTCGGCCTGTCGATGGACTACGAGGTCCTGATGCTCTCGCGGATGCGCGAGGAGTGGACCCGCACCCACGACAACCGGCACAGCGTGGCCGAGGGCCTGGAGCAGACCGGCAGCCTGATCACCAGCGCCGCGGCGATCATGGTCGCGGTGTTCGCAGCCTTCGCCCTGGCCCGCATCCTGGTGGTGAAGGCGATGGGCGTGGGCATGGCGATCGCCGTGGCGCTGGACGCCACGCTGGTGCGGGTCCTGGTCGTCCCCGCCACGATGCGCCTCTTCGGGGCGGCGAACTGGTGGGCGCCGCGGGTGCTGAAGCGCCTGGCGCTCGCGGCGCATGGAGAGAAGAGCAGTCCATGAGCTCGGTCCTGGTCGTGCTGGTCGTCGTGGCGCTGCTCCTGCTGGTCGACGGGCACCTGCGGCTGTCCCGCGTCCTCCGCCGTCGCCCCCCGGCGCCGCCCTTTCCGGCGACCGCCCCG
This sequence comes from uncultured delta proteobacterium, assembly GCA_963776345.1. GTDB lineage: Bacteria > Myxococcota > Myxococcia > Myxococcales > Myxococcaceae > RPRB01. Next base: position 49,956 of record CAVZMH010000017.1, read on the forward strand.
TCCATCACCGTCATCCGCCCGGTCAAGGGGCTGGACCCCGGCGCCGAGGACAACATCCGCGCGTTTCTCACGATGGAATACCCCGGGCGGCTCGAGCTGCTCTTCGTCGTCGACTCGGAGGAGGACCCGGCGTACCCGGCCATCAAGCGGCTCATCGCCGAGCACCCCACCACGGCGCAGCGGGTGGAGCTCCTGTTCTCGGGCTCGCCGCCGCCGCGGCGGACGGGGAAGCTCAACGCGATGCTGGTGGGCGTCGCCGCGGCCACCGGCGAGCTGCTGGCGTTCAACGACTCGGACAGCCGCCCGTCGAAGGACGTGCTGGGGCGGCTGGTCTCCGAGCTGCTCGCCCGGCCCGACTGCGGCTGCACCTTCGCCCCGGTGGTCGGCGAGGCGGATCGGCCCACCGCCGGCGACGTGGCGTACGGGCTCCTGATGAACGCCTGGTACGGGCCCACGGTCTCCTGGGCCGCCGAGCCGAAGGGCGAGCTGGATTTCATCATGGGCCAGCTGATGGTGTGCCGGCGCGAGGCGCTCGACGCGGTGGGCGGGGTCGGCGTGGCCGAGGGCCAGTTCGTGGACGACATGGTCATCGGCCGCGCGCTCTGGAAGGCGGGCTGGAAGAACGTGGTGATCGAGGTGCCGCTGCGGATCGTCATCGGCGGCATGGGGCTCCTCCAGTTCTTGACGACCTTCCGCCGGTGGATGCTCTTCGGCGAGGGCGGTCTGTCCTTCCGCTTCACCTGGCCCAACTGGATGCGCGGCATCGCCTGCTGGATCGCCTGGGCGGCGCTGGGCGTGGCCCTCGCCACCGGGAACCTGGCCTCCGCAGGCCTCGCGCTCCTGCCCATCGCCTTCTCGGTGTGGACCCAGGCCTCGCTCCAGCGCGCGCACCACGGCCCGCGCATCGCGCTGCACCAGCTCTGGGTGCCGGCGGTGCTCCCGCTGGTGGCCGGCCTGGTGGCGCTCGCCGCCCGGCTGAACCGCCGGGTCGACTGGCGGGGCCGCAGCTACGAGCTGGACGGCGAGGCGCGACTCGACGCCAGCGGCTCGGCGTCGGCGGGGACGTGAGGCGGATGGGCCAGGACCCGGTCCTCGACCGCCCCGGCCATCGCGGTGCGGAGGTGGGGCAGGGCCGAGGCGACCAGCATGGCTCCGGCGCTCACCGCCCGGCGCGGCCCGCGGACGGCCCTGACCGACCCCGCGCCCAGCGCGACCAGGCCGTGGGCCACCACGCGGGCGTACTCGCGCGCCATGACCGACATGCGAGCCTCGCGGGTGGAGAGCAGCGACATGGAGACGCGCGCCCCGGTCGGCGAGCGCTCCCAGTACCGGAACAGCCCGCGCCGCAGCGCCGCCATCTCGGCGGTGTCGCTGGAGAAGGCCTCGTAGAGCGCCGAGGCCAGCGCGATGCGGGTGCGGTTCGCCGGCCGGCGCGCGCTGGCGTAGGCGGCGAGCGCGCGCGGGAGGTCGTTCTTCGCGTCGGTCATCGCCCGGTGGAGCACGCGGGCGTCGCGCACCGCGGAGGCCATGCCACTGGCGCTCAGCGGGTGGCAGCAGCCCGCGGCGTCGCCCACCAGCACCACGTGACCCTTGTAGACGTGGTCCATGATGCGGGTGTCGTTGGAGGCGACCAGCGGCGGCTCGCGCTGGAGCGCATCGAGGATGGCCTGGCGCAGCGGCTGGGGCACGCCGGAGAGGATGTCCGGCTCGGTCCGGACGCGGTCGGGCGTGGAGCCGAGCGGCAGATCCACCATCACCCGGGCGTGGGTGCCCGAGATGGGGTAGGCCAGCACCGGAGCGGGACCGCCGATGAAGAGGTGCCCGCGGTCCGGGTGCGGCAGCGTGTCCGCGGCCACCAGCACGCCGACCATGGTGGAGAGGCGATCGTGCCGCTCGGTGATGCCCAGCGCCCGGCGGAGCGGCGAGGCGCGGCCGTCCGCGGCCACCAGCATGCGGGCACGCACGCGCTCGGAGTGTCCCTCGTGGGACAGCGTGGCCTCCACGCCGTCCGGCCCGTCCGAGAGCAGGTTGACCCGGGTCCTGCGACGCACCTCGACGTCGCCGCGCTTCTCGAGGATGTCCAGCAGCGGGGTGATGAGCGCGTGGTGCTCGATGCCGAGGCCGCGGTTGCCCGGACCGTAGGGCAGGAGCGCGGTCGTCTCCTTGTCCACCACCGCGAAACCGACGATGGGCACGCCACCCGAGCGGAGCACCTCGGAGAACCCGAAGGCGGTCAGCTCCTCCACGCCCACCGGATGGAGCAGCTCTCCGGCCAGCAGCTTCCGGCGGTCCTGCCCCGCGTCGGCGAGCAGGGTCCGCAGGCCAAGCTGGCCCATGGCTGCAGCGGTGGTGCACCCCGCGGGGCCACCACCGGCGACGAGCACGTCCACTTCGATCAAGGCAGCAACCTCACCCCGGCCCTTGTTTCCGGGCTTCTTATAGAGTTTGACGCCCCTCGGCGCACCCTCCGGGGTGTTTCACTGGGTGTCTCGTGACCGGAGCCGAAGATTTCTGCCGCCGCGCTCTTCCGGAGGTGTCCCGCACCTTCGCGCTGAACATCCCGGTCCTTCCTCCGCCGCTGGACCTGGTGGTCACCGTCGCCTACCTCCTGTGCCGCATCGCCGACACGCTGGAGGACGAGGCCCGGGGGCAGGTGTCGGAGCGCGCCGAGCTGTTTCACGCGCTCGGACAGCTGGTGACCCTCGCGCCGGGCTGGGAGAAGCGGGCCGAGGAGTTCGCGCGCCGCTCGGTCGCCGCGCTCCGCCCCTCCGCGCCCTCGGCCGAGGTGCAGCTGGTCCAGGGGACACCGACGGTCCTGGAGGCGATGAGCGGCCTGCCGGACTGGACTCACCGCCACATCGCCGCCTGCGTGGGAGAGATGACCGGCGGGATGGCACAGGTGATGGCCGATCTCGACGGCGGCGCGCCGCAGGGCCTGCCGGATCTGCGCGACACCCTCCAGTACTGCTACTACGTCGCCGGAACGGTGGGGGTGATGCTCACCGGACTCTTCGTCGACGGGGTCGACTCGGTGCGGCCGCGGAAGGCCGAGCTCGGACCGCGGGCCCCGGCGTTCGGGCGGGCGCTGCAGCTCACCAACATCCTCAAGGACATCCGCGAGGACCTGGACCGCGGCTTCTGCTGGCTGCCGCGGACCTACCTGGCGCGGCACGGCCTCTCGCCGGCCACGCTGATCCTCCCCGAGCGCCGGACGGCCGCGGTCGCGTTGCTCGACGACCTGGTGGCGGTGGCCCGCCACGAGTGCGACGTGGCCTTCGAGTACTCGCTCTTGCTTCCGCCTACCGAGCCCGGGCTCCGGCTGTTCTGCCTCTGGCCGCTCCTGTTCGCGCTGCGCACGCTCGGGGCGCTGGCCCACAACCCGGCGGTGTTCGAGCCGGCGCCGGTGAAGATCGGCCGGGAGACGGTGATGCGGATCATGGTCCTCACCCGGGAGAGCGTGGCCGACGACGGCGGCCTGCAGGCGCTCTACGCCGAGTGCGCCCGCGGTCTCCCCGAGGCTCGGGCGGGATGACTGCCCCGAGGACGCGGGCCGGCGCCTCCGCCACCGAGCGGGGGCTGGAGGTGCTCGCCGCCACCCAGGACGTGGGCGGCTCGTGGAAGGGCGACTACGGCGGGCCGCTGTTCCTGGTGCCGGTGTACGTGGCCGGGCTCGAGCTCCTCGGGCGGCCGCCCGACGCCGGAACGCGCGACGGCTTCATCGGCTACCTCCGCGGGCACCAGAACCCGGACGGCGGCTGGGGGCTGGACGTCGAGTCGCACAGCCACGTCTTCACCTCGGTGCTGGTCTACGTGACCTTGCGGCTCCTGGGAGTGCCGGCCGAGGACCCCCCGCTGCAGCGGGCGCGGGCCTGGTTCCTGCCACTCGGCGGGCCGCTGTCCAGCGGCTCGTGGGGAAAGTTCATCCTGGCGCTGCTCGGGCTGTACGACTACGCGGGCCTGGTCCCGGTGCCGCCAGAGCTGTGGCTCTTGCCCGAGTCGCTGCCGCTGCACCCCTCGAAGCTCTGGTGCCACTGCCGGATGGTGTACCTGCCGATGAGCTGGCTCTACGGCCGGCGGGTGCGCGCCACGGAGACGCCGCTGCTGGCAGCCATCCGCCGGGAGATCTACGCCGAGCCCTACCAGACCGTCGATTGGCCCGCGGCGCGCGAGCGGGTGGCCGAGACGGATGCGTACACCCCGAGGACCTCGTACCTGCGCGCGGCGAACGGCGTGCTCGGGCTGTGGGAGCGGTTCGCCCCGGCGGGAGCGCGCGAGCGGGCGCTGGACCTCGTCCTGGATCAGATCCGCCGCGAGGACCAGGCGACCAGCTACATCTGCATCGGGCCCATCAACAAGGTGCTGAACACCGTGGTGTGGCACATCGCCCGGCCCGGCGGGCCCGAGGTCGAGGCCCATGTGAAGCGGCTGCCCGACTACCTGTGGCGCGCGGCCGACGGGCTGAAGATGCAGGGCTACAACTCCTCGGAGCTCTGGGACACCGCGTTCGCGGTGCAGGGCGTCCTGGCGACCGGGGAGAGCGAGCGGATGCGCCCGTCGCTGGAGCGCGCGGCGCACTACCTCGAGTCCAACCAGGTGCTGGAGGACGTGCCGGAGATGGAGAAGGGCTACCGGCACCGGAGCCGCGGCGGCTGGCCGTTCTCCACCCGGGCGCACGGCTGGCCGATCAGCGACTGCACCGCGGAGGGGCTCAAGGCCTCGCTCCTGCTGGAGAAGGTGGGGATGAACCAGGTCCCCCGCGTGCGGCTGCGCGAGGCGGTGGAGGAGATCCTCTCGCTGCAGAACGAGGACGGCGGCTGGGCGACCTACGAGCTGCAGCGCGGGCCGAAGTGGCTCGAGGCGCTGAACCCCTCGGACGTCTTCTCGACCATCATGGTGGACGTCTCCTACGTCGAGTGCACCTCGGCCTGCGTGCAGGCGCTCGCCGCGTGGAGAGCCTTCGCCCCCGAGGACGCGCGGTGGCTGCGCGGGCCGATCCGCCGGGGCGAGCGGTTCATCCGGAAGGTGCAGCGCGCCGACGGCTCCTGGGAGGGCAGCTGGGGCGTGTGCTTCAGCTACGGCGCCTGGTTCGGGACCACGGGGCTGGTCGCCGCGGGAGCGCGGCCGGACGACCCGGCGCTCCGGCGCGCGGCGGACTACCTCGAGGCCCGGCAGCGCCCGGACGGGAGCTGGAGCGAGACGCTGGAGTCCAACCGCGCGCGGCGCTGGGTGGACGGGGCGCGCGGCCACGCGGTGCAGACCTCGTGGGCGCTCCTGTCGCTGGCGGCCTGCGGGCGGCGCGACTCGGAGGCGGTGCGGCGCGGCGTGGCCTGGCTCCGGGAGCACCAGGGCGAGGACGGCCGCTGGCCCGAGCAGCCCATCACCGGCGTCTTCAACCGGACCAGCGCGATCCACTACGACATCTACCTGCGGCTCTTTCCCGTCTGGGCGCTCGCGGTCTGCGGCGCCGAGCGCTGAGGGACGCCGCGGCGGCGCGGGTGCGGAGCCGAGGGGCCCGAGTGGAGGCGCGAGTGGAGGTGCCAAACACTCGTGACCGCCAGCGCTGCTCGGCCGGCCCTGCGGCCGTCTCCCACTGCGCGCGGGACTGAGCCCGCGGCTCGCGCACCGGCGCCCGCGCGGTCGGGCCGATTCGCTGCATCGTGCCGACCGCTCACCGCAGCCCGTGCAAGAGTGCCCCCCTCTCCGCGACCCCTCGGGATGGTCGCCACTCCACGGAACGCTCGGATGCGCCTCCCTCTCGCCCTCGCCTCGGTCACCCTCCTCGCCTGCGCCGGAGCCCCGAAGCCCGCTCCGCCCCCGCCTCGCGAGCCAGCGCCCCTCGCCCCCCCACCGGTGGTGAAGGCTCCCCCGCCGGTCGACGAGCCGCTGGGCGCCGCGGCGGCGCGGATCTCCGGGCCGGTCCCGGCGTTCACCGCCGCCTGCCAGGACGCGATGGCCCGCGCGCGCGTCGGCCTCGAGGCGGTGAAGACCAGCAGGCCGCCCCGGGACACCGTGGCGACGCTCACCGCGTACGACGATGCGCTCGCCGCCATCAACGACGCCGGCGCGCAGTCCGAGCTCGCGCGGCAGGGCAGCCCGGACCCGGCGATGCGCAAGGCCGCCGAGCAGTGCGACCGGGAGATCCAGGCGATGTCCACCGCCATCAACCAGGATCGCGCCCTCTACGACGTGCTCTCCGGGCTCGACCTCTCGGGGCAGGACGGGGCGACCCGGTGGTGGATGACGCGCGACCTGCGCGAATTCCGCCGCGCCGGCGTGGACCGGGACGACACCACCCGCCAGGAGATTCGCGCCCTGAGCGACGAGATCGTCGCCATCGGCCAGGAGTTCGACCGGAACATCCGCGACGGCACGAAGACCGTGGCCTTCGCCCCCGCCGACCTCGCCGGCTTGCCGGAGGACTTCCGCAAGGCGCATCCGCCCGGGGCCGACGGCAAGGTGACCCTCAACACCGACTACCCGGACTACCACCCGTTCATGGCCTACGCCCGCAGCGGCAAGGCACGGGAGACGCTGTGGCGGGCCTACAACACCCGGGCGCCGGCCAACGCCGAGGTCCTCACCCGCCTGCTCGCCAAGCGGTACGCGCTGGCCAGGTTGCTCGGCTACGCCAGCTGGGCCGACTACACCACCGAGAACAAGATGATCGGCACCGGGAAGGCCGCCTCCGACTTCGTGGAGCGGATCTCCTCGGCCGCGGCCACGCGGTCCAGGGTCGAGCTAGCCCAGGTCCTCGCCCGCAAGCGCAAGGACGTGCCTGAGGCGGCCCACCTCGAGGGCTGGGACTACGGTTACTACTCCGACCGGGTGAAGATGGAGCAGTACCGCTTCGACGCCAAGGCGGCCCGTCCGTACTTCGAGGCCGACCACATGGTTCAGGGCGTGATGGACGTCTCGGGGAAGCTGCTCGACGTCACGTACCGTCCGGTGCAGGGCGCGACCGTCTGGCACCCGGAGGTCCAGGTCTACGACGTCATCGGAGGGCCCTCGTTCGGCGAGCGCTCGGGCCGGTTGCTCGGACGCATCTACCTCGACCTCCACCCTCGCGAGGGGAAGTACAAGCACGCCGCCCAGTACACCGTCATCTCCGGCCAGGCGGAGCACCGGCTTCCCGAGGGGGCGCTGCTCTGCAACTTCCCCCGCTCGGGCGGACTGATGGAGTACGGCGACGTCCAGACGCTGTTCCACGAGTTCGGCCACCTGGTGCACCACGTGCTGGGCGGGCACACCGGGTGGGCCGCGAACTCCGGGGTGCGAACCGAGCAGGACTTCGTCGAGGCCCCCTCGCAGATGCTCGAGGAGTGGACGCGCGACGGGGGCGTGCTCCAGGGATTCGCCCGCCACGTGAAGACCGGCCAGCCCATCCCGGCGAAGATGGTCAAGCAGCTCAGGGCCGCGGAGGAGTTCGGCAAGGGCGTCGACGTGCGGCAGCAGATGTTCTACGCCGCGACCAGCCTGCACCTCTACGACCGCGACCCACGCGGGCTGGAGCCGACGGCCTTCGTCGCCGATCTGCAGTCCCGCTACGGGCCGTTCCCCTACGTCCCGGGCACCACGTTCTACACGGCCTTCGGTCACCTGAACGGATACAGCGCCGTGTACTACACGTACATGTGGTCGCTGGTCATCGCCAAGGACCTCTTCACCGCGTTCGAGGCGAAGGGTGTGTTCGATCCGGAGACCGGCGCGCGCTACCGGCGCACCGTCCTCGAGCCGGGCGGCGGCAAGCCGGCGGCGGAGCTGGTCGCCGACTTTCTCGGGCGCCCCTACGACTTCAGGGCCTACGAGGCGTGGCTCGGGCGCGGAGCGCGTCCGGCACCGAAGACGCCCGCTGCCGGAGGACGGGGACCCGCGGCGCTTCACTGAGCCCGGGCGGGCCTCGCGCCTCAGAGCGAGCGGAGGAAGGTGAGCAGCTGCTCCTGCGACGCCGGGGGGAGCGCGTCGAAGCCCTTTCGCGCCGACATCGCCTCGCCCTGGTGCCGGACGATGGCCTCGCGCAGGGTGCCGGAGAGGCCGTCGTGCATCAGCCGGCTCCGGGTGCGCAGGCCCCACAGCGGGGCGGTCCGGATCCGGTTGGCGCTCCCGGCGAAGGTCTGCTGCATCCCGGCGAACGCCGGGCCGTGATGCTCCGGGACGGCGAGCACGATGCCGTCGCCCGTGCCCACGTCGTGCATCAGGTAGTCGCTGTAGGGGTGAATGGTCTTGCTCCCCAGCGCCGGCCCGACGCGGTACGGGCCGCCGAACAAGGGCGTCCCGGTGGGGAGGGTGGTCAGGGTCGGCGCGTGGCAGACCGCGCAGCCGATGGTCTCGAACAGCAGCGAGCCGTTGCGCGCCTCCGGGGTGGAGGCCAGGCGCGCGTCCCGTGGGGGCGCCTTGGTCGCGCGGATGAAGCGGGCGAACCGGTCCAGGTCGGTGGCTCCGCTGCCGTCCGGATGGTCCTCCGGGTCGGGCACGGTGTCGCAGAGCGAGGTGACCTCCACCGGCCTCAGCACGCTGGTGACCCCCATCTCGTTGAGGTACGCGTCCGCGGAGAAGGAGAGGAGGCTCGCGTGCTCCGCCTTCCAGCCGAATCGTCCGATGTGGACCGCCCCGGGGGATTCCAGGACCGGAACGAGCATCGGGGTTCCGCACACGCCGAGATCGGGCTGTGAGCACTGCCACCGGGCGATGGCGCGCAGCAGCTCGTCGGGCACCGCCTCCACGTACCCGTCGCCGAGCAGGCTGAGGGAGATCCGCAGGGCGCGAACGTTCTCCGAGTCCGGGAGGTGCTCCTGGGCGTCGCGGTCCGGGAACTCCGGGCCCGGGCAGATCGCCTTGTCGTTGATCAGGGTCCGGCCGGAGACGACGACCGCGCCGCCTCCGATGCGAACCTCGGGGAAGCCGAACTCGCCCTGCGCGTTGCGGTGGCCGGCGCGAAGCTCGGTCACCTGGCTTCCGCCGCCGGCGACCGGGTTCTCGTGGCAGTCGCGGCAGGAGTGGGCGTTGTAGAGCGGGCCGAGCCCGGACGAGACCTCCTCCTGGTGGTCGAACGCGGCCTGGTCCGTGCGGTGCGTGGAGAGGTCGACCAGCCCGTTGGGGAGCCCGTCGAACCCGGCGTGGGCCTCGGCGGCCTGCTGGGGCGGGGGCGCCGGCACCGGGGCGCGCGGAGTCGACGTGGTGCAGGCGGTGCAGGCGAGGAGACAGGTGAGCACGCGCCGCATGGCGCACCTCCGGTCGCGTCCCTGCTCCCCTCGAGACGCTGGCCGACACTTCTACCGCCCGGTCTGCCGGGGCGGCAACCGGCCACGGGCCGCCTCAGCCGGGGATGACGTTGGGTGCGCGCGTCACCACCACCGTCCTCGGCGCGGTCTGGAAATGCGCCGAGGGGTCCACCGTCCCCGGGTAGCTCAGGCCGGCGTGGGTGAGCGTGAGCGTGCTCGACCCGGGCGGATGCTCGACCACGGTCAGGTTGTCCTGGACGGTCACCCCGGAGCACGTCCCGCCCGGAAGCAGCGTGACCAGCGTCTGGTACGTCCCTCCGAGCGAGAGCAGGTTGCCTCCGCCTCCTGCGTCAGGCCCTCCGGGCGACGCGCCCGAGTCGCCACAGCCGGACGCCGCCAGCGAGAGGAGCACCGGGGTCATCCAACGTCGGGAGCGGATGAGCATGCGTCCTGGTAGAGCACAGGACATGCCGTTGCATCTGCCGCCGGCCGCCGACTCGCTGCACGTCGGCTCGGTTTCGCTGCAGCCCCGACCTTCCGACCGGCGGCGCGGCGATCAGGACCGCTTCTTCAGCTCAGCCTGGTGCTCCCGGACAAAGGCACGGATGTCCTCGGCCATGTCCAGCAGCTTGAGCCACTGCTCCTGGTAGAGCGTGACCGGGAAGCGGCCGAGACCGTAGACGGAGAGGCCGCCCTTCTCGCTGACCTTCATCGAGACCGCGCCGGTCCGACGGGTCCGCAACGCCTCGTTCTCGGCCTTCAGCCGCTCCAGCTCCGCTCGGAGTTCGTCGTCGGTCGCCATGGAGGAAAGCATATAGCTCGGAACGGCGGAGGGGCGGCCGGCGCCGCACCGCCCCTCGACCCGCTGGATCAGGGAAGCCCCGAGACCAGCTTCCGGTACTCGGCCTCGTTGAACACCCGCATGGTCTCGGTCCGCACGTTCCCCTGCGCACCGATGGCCAGCGCCATCTTGGCGGCGACCTCGTCGCTCGGCCCTTCGATCACCGCGATCGCGTCGTAGTGACCGAGGCCGAGGTAGTAGGACTTGATCTCCGCTCCCGCGGACTGGAAGGCCTTCTTCGCGGCCTCCAGGCGGGCGGGCCCCTCCTTGATGTTGCGAATGCCCTGATCGGTGAAGCGCATCAGCGTCACGTAGGTCGGCATGACTCGACTCCCTTTCTGCGGCGCCGACGCCGGCACTGAGCCAGCGCCGGTCGGGCTACGGTTAACCCGTGATGCGAGGGCCGCAAGCCACCCGCCCGAGCGTCGAGCCTGGCCGCCCGTTCGCGCGCGGGTGGATTCCGTTCGCGGTCGATCGGGTTCATCCTCCGGGTCGTGCGTGCCCAGGTCCTCGACCGTGCCGGCGTCCCGCTCGCCCTGCGTGAGGTCCCGGAGCCGCGCCCGGGGCCCGACCAGGTCCGGGTGGCGGTGAGCGCCTGCGGGGTGTGCCGGACCGACCTGCACGTGCTCGATGGCGAGCTGACGGAGCCGAAGCTTCCGCTGGTGCTCGGGCACCAGATCGTCGGGACCGTGGTCGAGCGCGGCGCCGGCGTGAGCACGCTCGCAGTGGGGGACCGGGTGGGCATCCCGTGGCTCGGGTGGACCGACGGCACCTGCGCCTACTGCCGCTCGGGCCGGGAGAACCTCTGCGAGGCGGCGCGCTTCACCGGCTACACGCTCGACGGAGGATTCGCCGAGCAGACGGTGGCCGATGCCCGGTTCTGCTTCCTGCTCCCGGCGGGGTTCGACGACGTGCACGCCGCGCCGCTGCTCTGCGCTGGGCTCATCGGCTACCGAGCGCTCCGGCTCGCGGGCGACGCTCCTCGCATCGGCTTCTATGGATTCGGCGCCTCGGCGCATCTCCTGGCGCAGGTGGTGGTGGCGCAGGGGCGCGCGCTGTTCGCCTTCACCCGGGACGGCGACGTCCGCGGCCAGGCCTTCGCCCGCGAGCGGGGCGCGGTGTGGGCCGGTGGCTCGAGCGAGAGACCGCCCATGCCGCTCGACGCGGCCATCGTCTTCGCCTCGGCGGGCGAGCTGGTGGTGCGCGCACTCGAGGCGCTCGCGCCCGGCGGGACGGTGGTGTGCGCCGGCATCCACATGAGCGACATCCCGTCGTTCTCGTACGACCTGCTCTGGGAGGAGCGCAGCATCCGGTCCGTGGCGAACCTCACCCGTGAGGACGGGCGCGAGTTCCTCCCGCTGGCGGCACGGCTCGGAGTCCGGCCCGAGGTGACGGTGTTCCCACTCGAGCAGGCGAACGAGGCGCTGAAGGCTCTTCGCGAGGGGCGCTTCACCGGCGCCGCGGTGCTCACCGTCGGCGCGTGAGCAGATGCGCTCCGGATCCGCGCACGTGCGAGCGCTGGACCGCCTCGAGGAACCCGTTCAGCGCGCGAGGACGAACGCGCAGACCGAGTCGAGCTGGAGCCGCAGGCCGTGGAGCGCCTCGACGAGGGTGCGGTGGTAGGCACGCTCCTCGGTGAGCTGCGCGTCGATGGCCGCCGGCGTCAGGCCCTGGTGCCGGAGCGCCCGCTCCATCCGTGCGAGCACCCGGTCGCGCTCGTCCTCGAGCTTCTTCCGGGCCTCGGCCTGGAGCATCTCGAGCTGTGCGCTGGCAGCCCGCATCGCCTCTGCCATCCCCGGGTCGACGAAGGCCGCCAGGTCGGGGAAGGCGGCGCGGATCTGGTCTCCCTGCAGCGAGCGCCCCTCCTCCCGGTCGAGGAGCTCGAGCAGCCTGGGCTCGAGGCCCGGTGACCCGTCGGGTCGCGCCGTCACCGCCACCCGGAGGAGGCTCCGGTCGAGCACGCGGGAGAGCTGGCGCGAGGGCACCCGGGCTCCGGGGCTCGTGTCCTCGGGCTCCGGCGGCACGACGTGGAACAGGACCTCGAGCCCCCGCGCGGCCGCGCCGCGGTGCTGGATGGCGCGGCAGCCGTTGCGTCCGTAGGGCCCGTCGCGCAGAAACCCGAACAGCGCCTCGACGATGGGATGCCCGGTGGCGAAGAAGTCGATCTCCTCCTGCTCCACGGCCGTGTCGCGCCAGAAGGTGCCGAGCACGGTGCGCTCCTCGCCGAGCTGCAGCCCGGGCAGCGCCTCCACTTTGAGCGCGTGCCCGAAGTGGAACGCGCACTGGAACGCGTCCACCTGCTCGTCGGTGTCGACCCCGATGCCCACCTTGCGCGCCAGCTCGGTGACCGACTCCTCGAGGCGCTCGTCGAGGTCGCGGGCGATGGCCCAGAGCCCGTCCTCGAGCGAGCCATCCTCGGCGGCCTCGAGGCCGATCCGGACGCGGGCACGCTCGACCAGGGCCTCCACCGCCGCCCGGTCGAAGCTGCGCTCGTCGAGCAGCGGGTCGTAGGCCCGGCGGATGGCGCTGCGGGCCTCGGCGACGCGGGCGGCGAGGGTGGTACGGTACTCGGCCCGCTCGGCGGGCGTGGCCAGGGCGAGATCGAGGATGCGTGGCTCGACCTCCTCCAGCACCGCGTCCAGCCCGCCCACCGTCTCGCCGAAGACGCCCACCGCGTCGGCGAGGAGGGTGAGCACGTCGGAGGCGAGCGTGCCCCGGACGTCGAAGACGTGGATGTCCACCGGCTGCGTCTGGCCGATGCGGTCGAGCCGGCCGATGCGCTGCTCCATGGTGGCCGGGCTCCAGGGCAGGTCGTAGTTCACCAGGTGGTGCGCGAACTGGAAGTTGCGACCCTCGCCGCCCACCTCGGTGCAGAGGAGAAGCCGCGGCCCGTCGGGATCGCGGAAGCGGGCCACCTGCCGGTCGCGCTCCACCAGCGGGAGGTCGCCGTGGTAGCCGAGCGCCTCGACGCCGTCGCCCGAGAGCAGCGAGCGGAGGCTCTCCAGCGTCGCCAGCGCCTCGGTGAACAGCAGCACCTTCGCCTCGGGCTCGTCCTCCCAGATGTCGGCCAGCAGCGCCCGAAGCGCCAGGTACTTCGCGTCGCGCGCCGGGAGAGTGGGGGGCGAGGGGAGGACGCCGCTCGCGGCCTGGGCGAAGGCGGCGGGCGAGGAGTCGAGGCGGCGGAGGAGGCCGGCGAGCGCCGCGCCCCGGACCGAGCCCGAGCGCACGGCACCGAGCACGGCATCGCGGGCGACCAGCTCGCTCTCCGGCGGCTCGACGACGTGCCGGTGGAGGCGCCGGGCGCTGAACCCGCCCACCCGCGCGCGGCGGTTGCGGATCAGCGCCTCCGAGAGGCTGTAGGTCTCGGCGAGGTGGGCCAGCAGCGCCTCGCGACCACGGAGCGTGGCCAAGGCGGCGTCGTCGGGGAAGCGGGCCCGGAGGGCGGTGACGGCCGTCGCGGCCTCGGCGTCGCTGCCCTCCAGCAGGGCGCGGACAGTGCGCGAGAGCGCCTCCTGCCGGTCGATGCGGGCCCGGAAGGCGTCGGCGTCGGGCGCGGTCACCGGGTCGAGCAGGGTGAGCAGCGCGCGGTACTCGTCCGGGTCGAGCTGCATCGGCGTGGCGGTGAGCAGCAGAAGTCCCCAGGTACGCGAGGCGAGCGCCTGGATGGCGGCGAACGCCTTCTCGCCCCGGAGGTGGTGCGCCTCGTCCACGATGACCAGGTCCCAGCCCGCGGCGGCCGCCTCCTGGACCTCCTCGGGTGAGCGCGAGAGGAGCTCGAGGCTGGTGACCACCCGCGGGAACCGCTCCCAGGGCGAGGTGTCCGGCTCCTCGCGGCGACTCCGGGCCAGGCGGTCGCCGTCGACCAGGGTGAAGAGCTGCTGGAACTTGTGGAACAGCTCGGCGAGCCACTGGACGGTGAGGTGGCTGGGGGCGACCACCAGGACCCGGGCCGCGAGCCCGGAGAGGCGCAGCGCGGAGAAGATCATCCCCGCCTCGATGGTCTTGCCGAGGCCCACCTCGTCGGCGAGCACGAACCGGGGACGGCGGGCGGACAGCACCCGCTGGACCACACCGACCTGGTGCGGCTTCACCATCACCCGGCTGGCGAGCAGCGCACCGAGCGCGTCGTTCCTCCGCTCCTCGTCGAGGGTGAGTGCCTGGCGGCGGAGGAGGAAGGCGCGCGCGTCGGCCACCCGGCCCTCACGCAACATGGTGAGGAGGTCGGTGACCGGGACGGGCGCCTGCACCTCGGACTCCGGGAGCTCGTCGTCGGTCCCGTCCTCGTAGCGAAGGACGTAGCGGCGCAGCCCGCGGCCGCCGGCCTCCTCGCCGGTGATGGTGGCCGCCTTGCCCTTCGCGGTGCGGACCCGGTCGCCCGGGACGAACGGATGTGCCACCAGCGCGTTGCCCCGCGTGGAGACGAGCGTGGCCTGCGACCGGCCGGGGAAGAGAACCTCGGCCACGGCGCCGCCCTCGAGGGTGCGGACGAGATGGCCCACGCCCCATTCGGGCTGCAGGACGTAGCGAACCTTCATGCCCGGGACGAACGCCACGGGCAGGCGTTTGCTCCGCTTCGGGCACGCACGCAAGCGTCGTGGACGGCCCGGCGCGAGTCTGACGTACGACTCCGGTCGCACTTGCGTCGCGTGGCCGGAGCACGCCCCTCCGGGGGAGGTCCGGGGGAGGTGTCAAACACCTCGTTACCAGGTGCCAGGCACCTCGTCACCAACCGCGTGACCACGGAGCGACCCGGCGGGGCGGACCTGAACGGCGGCGAGGACCGGCGGCGTCCCTCAGCGATCGGCCTGCCCGGCAGACCCGGGCGTCGACTGCTGCTGCGGCTTGAGCCCGTGGAGGGTCAGCGCGTTCTCCCGGAGCACTCCCTTGCCGATCTCCAGCGCCTGCGCCCTGGTGATGAGCCCGTCACTGATCATCCGCGAGAGGGCCAGCGACAGCGCCGCCCGGGTCGTCTCGGCGCCGAGGAAGGTGAGCTCGGGCCAGCGCAGCTGCGGCGCGCTCGGGTCGGAGGCCGCATCGGTGGCGAAGCAGACGCGCTCCGGGGCGAGCTCGAACCAGCGCCGGAGCGACTCGCCCAGCTCGGTCGGCGAGCGCACCAGGTCCTGCACGCTCACGTCCGCGTAGACGTTGGGCCGGAGCAGCAGGGGCCCGGTCTCCTTGTCGAACGGGAAGCCGCCGTGGACCAGGAGCCACCTGGTCTTCTGGAGCGTCGGATCGGCCATCGCCGACCCGAGCAGGATCGGATTGCCGTTGCCCACGATGCCGGTGGCGTCGCGCGACATGCCGGTCTTGATGTGCACCACCAGCCCGACCCGCCCGGCCTCGCGCGCGAGGTACCGGAAGGTGTAGTCCTGGAAGGCCTTGAGGTCCGCCGGGCTGGCGCCGAACTCGCCACCGACGACCAGCCGGCCGTAGGCGGAGCGCGCGGCCTCGGCGTTCACCTGGTCGAAGTCGAGCCCGCGCCATGCGGAGACGCCGAGGTCGATGCCCACCGCACCGTCGGCGACCCAGCGCTCGAGCGCGCCGGTCACCACCTTGCCCAGGTACTCGTCGAGCCCCTTGGGCAAGGTGTACATCCGCGCGGCGATGAAGAACGGCTTCAGCGCCTCGGCCGAATCCTGGGCGAACGGCCGGAGGAAGACGTCGGCCCGGGGCACGAAGCGGAAGCGCGCCATGCCCTTCCCGGTGAGCGGCTCGCCGGAGACGATGGCCATCTCGATGTTCGCCTGGTCGAGCATGCGGTTGGAGAACTCGTCGCCGAGGTCCTCGACGAGCAGCTCGCGGGCCTGCTGCAGCGCGGCCATGTGCTTCTCGGAGGTGTCGGGGACGTTGACCTTGTAGAGCAGCTTCCAGGCGCGGGCCCACTCGGGGCCCACGCCGCGGAGGCGGAGGGGGAGCTCGGCCGCGTTGCGCTGCTGGGCGAGCGCCTTTCCCGCCGGCTCCACGCGGTTGATCAGGAGGTGGGAGTGGGCGTCCACCGCCTTGACCTTGGCCAGCTCGGCCAGGAGCCCGCGATCGGCCGACTGGGCGAGGACGGTGGAGGGCAGGACGACGGCGACGAGGAGCGGAGCGAGCCGGCGGACCATGGGTCGCAAGCCTCTCACGGCTCCCCCACCCTCGCCATCCGGCGCCTCAGCCGAGCAGCGGGATCAGGCTCCGGTAGAAGGGACGGAAGTCGCCGCGCGCGCCGAGCAGGCGGAGGTTCTGCTGCAGGCCGCCGAACGCGCGGAAGAACATCACCCCCTCCGCGGGCGGACGGATCTTCAGGAACTGCGCGGCGTGCCGGGCGAAGAGCTTCCGGCTGTCGGGGGCCATGGTGTCGTGTGCGTAGTCGTAGTCGTCGGTGCGCAGCGCGCGGCCCGCGAGGTGGATCATCTTCTCGAGCAGCGGGCGCGCCTCGTCGTCCGGCACGTCGACCGTGAAGCCGACCCGCCGCACCAGCGCCAGCACGTCGATGGGCTGCTGCTCGAGGACGAGGCGGAAGACGTCGCGGTGCCCCTCGAAGAACTCGCGGCTGAAGCGCTTCACGCTCCCGAAGTCGAGGACTCCGAGGCGCCCGTCGGGCATGACCATGAAGTTCCCCGGGTGCGGATCGGCGTGCACCGTGCCGTCCACGAGGAACGAGCCGTGGATGGCGCGGATGAGCTGGCCCGAGACCCGCAGCCGTTCGGCGTTGTCCGGGTGCGAGGTGAGGAAGGTCTTCAGAGTGTGCCCGGGCAGGAACTGCATCGTCAGCACCCGGGTGCTGGTGCGCTCGACGACGATCTCCGGGATGACGATGTCCGGAAGGCCGGCAGAGGCCTGGGCGAAGTCGCGGGCGAGGCGGCCCTCGCGGCTGTAGTCGAGCTCGTGGGCCAGCTCCTCGGCCAGCTCACGGAAGTACTGCCGCCCGTCGAGCGCCCGGTGGGTCAGGGCCATGGTCCTCACCACCAGGCCCAGATTGTCGATGTCGCTCCGGAGCGCCCGATCGATGCCCGGGTACTGGATCTTCACCACCACCTCACGGCCGTCGTGCAGCCGGGCGCGGTGGACCTGCCCCAGGCTGGCAGCGGCCATCGGCTCGCGGCGGAACTCGGCGAAGAGCGCGTCGGGGCTGCCGCCCAGCTCGTCCTCGATGACCTGGGCCACCCGCTCGAACGGCATGGGCGGGGCCTCGTTCTGCAGCCGGGCGAGCACGGCGCGGATCTCGGGCGGGAAGAGGTCGACGTCCATGCTGGCCGCCTGGCCGAGCTTCATCGCCGCGCCCTTCAGGTCGCCGAGCGTCTCCACCAGCCTCTCGGCGGTGCCCATCGACATGCTGGTCGGGTCGAACCCGGCCAGCCGCTTCACCCCGCGGGTGAGGGCGTCGCTGCCGAGCTGGGCGCCCAGGCCGGCCAGCTTGCGCAGCCGCGCGAGGCGTGAGGACGGCGGCCCGTCCGGTTGCTTGGCCATTTGGTCCGGGCGACATAACGACCGACCCGTCGGGACGCGGTCCGATGTCGAAGGGCCGCTGATGCCAGCATGTCGTCGGGGCGAGGGACCGTGCTACGCCAGCGCGCGATGGAGCGGTCGGGACAGGCGTCGGGGCCGGAGAGCTGGGGCCGGTACCCCCGGGTGGCGCAAGAGGCATGGCCGCTGGCGTGGGCGGACGATCCGCTCCCCTCCGGCGCGCCGGTGCTGGCGTACGGGATGGGCCGCAGCTACGGCGACAGCTGCCTGAACGCCGACGGGCCGGTGCTCCTGACGCGCGCGCTGAGGCGCTTCCTGTCGTTCGACGCGGACGCCGGGGTGCTACGGGCCGAGGCGGGCACCTCGCTCGGAGAGGTGACCGAGCTGGCCCTGGGCAAGGGGTGGCTGCCACCGGTATTGCCGGGGACGCAGTTCGTCACCCTGGGCGGGGCGGTGGCGAACGACATCCACGGCAAGAACCACCACCGGGCCGGCGCGTTCGGGCGGTACGTCCGGGCGCTGGGGCTCCGGCGGAGCGACGGGAGCGTCCACGCGCTCCACGCGGGCGAGCCGCTGTTCGAGGCCACGGTGGCGGGGCTCGGGCTGACCGGGCTCATCACCTGGGTGGAGCTCCAGCTCGAGCGGGTGCCGAGCGGGTGGGTGGAGGCGGAGGCGGTGCGCTTCCGCTCGCTCGACGAGCTGGAGGCGCTAGACGACGTGGCGCGAGCGACGCACGCCTACACGGTGGCCTGGATCGACGGGCTTGCGCGGGGCCGGGCGCTGGGGCGCGGCGTGTACTTCCGGGGCAACCTGGCCGAGGGACCCGCGACCCCGCCGCGGCGCCCGAGCCCGAGGAACGTCCCGCTCGAGGCACCGGATTTTCTCATGTCGCCGCTCCTCCTCCGCGCCTTCAACGCGCTCTACGACCACCTGCCGCGGGGGCGCTCGCGCGCCTCGGTGTGGAAGTTCTTCCATCCGCTCGACGCGCTCGGGGGCTGGAACCGTCTCTACGGGCGGCGCGGCTTCTTCCAGCACCAGTCGGTGGTGCCGGACATGGAGGGCGTGCGGGCGCTGCTCGCGCTGACGTCGACGCGAGGGCAGGGCGCGTTCCTCTCGGTGCTGAAGCGCTTCGGCTCGCTGTCCTCGCCCGGGATGCTGTCGTTCCCGCGCCCGGGATGGACGCTCGCCCTGGACGTGCCGAACCGTGGCGAGGAGACGCTGGCCTACCTCGACGAGATGGACGCGGCGGTGCGGACCTACGGCGGGGCGATGTACCCCGCCAAGGACGCGCGGATGTCGGGCGAGACCTTCCGGCTCGGGTATCCGCGACTGGACGCGTTCGCGGCGTTCGTCGACCCGGGGTTCCGCTCCCGCTTTTGGGCCCGGGTGATGGGATGAGCGCGCCCCGCCGGGTGCTCGTGCTCGGGGCGACGAGCGGCATCGCCCAGGCGGTGGCCCGGGTGTACGCGGCGGACGGAGCACGGCTGGCGCTGGTGGCGCGCTCGGCGGAGCACCTGGCTGCGGTGGCGAGCGACCTCGCGGTGCGGGGCGCGGAGGTGGTGCTGCAGCGGACCGCCGACTTCCGTGAGCTCGAGCGGCACCGGAGGCTGATGTCCGAGGCCGAGGCGGCGCTGGACGGGCTCGACGTGGTGCTGGTGGCGCAGGGCGTCCTGCCGGACCAGCAGTCCTGTCAGGACGACCCGCGGCGAGCGGTGGCCTCGTGGGAGGTGAACTTCGTCAGCGCCGCGAGCCTGATGGAGGCCGCGGCCGAGCGGATGGCCGTGGCGCGCCGGGGGACGCTCGGCGTGCTCTCCAGCGTCGCGGGAGAACGGGGCCGCGCGGACAACTACGTGTACGGCGCGTCGAAGGCGGCGCTGACCGCCTACGCGGGCGGACTCGGTCACCGGCTCCGGGGCTCCGGGGTCACCGTGGTGACCATCAAGCCGGGACCGGTGGACACGCCGATGACCGCTGGCCGGAAACGCACTCCCCGGCTGGTGGCCGACGTGGACGTGGTGGGCCGACGCATCCACGGGGCCCTCGAGCGCGGCGCGCGGATGCTCTACGTGCCCGGGAAGTGGCGCTGGATCATGGCCGTGATCCGGGTGCTCCCCATCCGCCTGTTCGAGCGGCTCAAGTTCTAGAGCGCTCCGGAGCGGAGCTCGACCGCCCCGCCACGAGCTGCTCGTCACGAGGCTCGTAACTCGTAACGAGGCCGTAACGAGGTGTTTGACACCTCGGAGAGAGCTCCAACGCCTTGATCTCCTTTGCTTTTCAGACCACCGCCTCGGCCCTGATTAGTTGACAGTACATCCTGTCTTGACGATAGTGCCGGTCATGCATGCCGGCGGGCAGGCCTGGGTTGAGGTCGTCGACGCGCCCGGACCGGCCTCGGCGCTGCTGGATCCGGCCCGGCTCCGCATCTTGTCGGCGCTCCGGGAGCCCGACTCGAGCGCCGGCGTGGCCCGGACGCTCGGGCTGCCACGGCAGCGGGTGGGACACCACGTCCGGTCGCTCGAGGCCGCCGGGTTTCTCACCTGCGTGGGCGAGCGGAAGAAGCGGAACTGCGTGGAGCGGCTGCTCCAGGCCACCGCCCGCTCCTACGTCCTCGCGCCCCAGCTCCTCGGACAGCTCGGGCTCCCGGCCGACGGATTCCAGGACCGGTTCTCCAGCGCCTACCTGCTCGCCGCCGCCACCCGGGTGATCCAGGAGGTGAGCACGCTCCGGCCCCGCGCCGAGGCCGCCGGGAAGAAGCTCCCCACGCTCACGCTCCAGACCGAGGTGCGCTTCTCCTCGGCCCGCTCGCAGAACGAGTTCCTCGACGAGCTGCTCACCACCTTCGCGGAGCTCGTCGCGAAGCACCACCAGCCCGAGGCCGCCGCGGGCCGCTCGTTCCGGATCTCGCTCTTCGGACATCCGGCGCTCGCGACCTCGCCGCCCGCCGCGACTCCGCCACCCGAGGAGACGACGTCATGAGCACCCCGCCCGCGAAGCCGCCCCGCACTCTCACGCTCGAGGCCCTTCTCCCCGCCACGCCCGAGCAGCTGTCGCGGATGCTCACCGATCCCGCCGAGCTCGCGCGGTGGTTCGCGCCGTTCGTCGACGGTTCCGGACGGGTCGGTGACCTCCTGACCCTCGGCTGGGGCCCAGACGTCGTGTGGCGCACGCGCCTGGAGGCAATCGAGCCGGGCCGGCTCGTCCGCTGGCGCGACGCACCCCCCGAGGACCAGAAGAACGGGCCACCGGGGGGGATGGTGATCGAGTGGACGCTCACCGCCGAGCCCGGAGCCGGGCAGGACGGGGCCCGTCCAGACGGGCCTCTGGCTCAGCACCTGGAGCCTCGACCCCGGACGCCTGGACGCGGTCAGGGCGGGCCTCCGGGCGGTGGCGGACGCGGTGTTCGGTCCCGCGCCGGACTGAGCGACGGGCCTTGCCCCGGGGAGGCCTCGGGGCCGCTCATCGGGTCCAGCAGCCGCACCCCCCGACGTCCCAGGGGCCCCTGCGTCCAACACTTCTAGTCCGGGCCCGGGGTGTGCTATGCGCGCGCCCGCCACGGGAGGGGGGCTGAGCTCCCCGGATTCCCGCGGAACGAGGCTGCGCTGAAGCGTCCGCGCGAGGCGGGCGGCCAACCCCTCGATTTCCTCTCGAGGAGATGTGCACATGATCTCGTCACGCACCCCCGGGTCTCGCCCGGGTCTTCGGGGCCTGGCCCGGTGGACGGCCCTGGCCGGGCTGGTCCTGTCCGGATCGGCCTTCGCCAGCGAGGCGGAGCTGCTGCTCCCTGACCTCAACCGGGTCACCTTCCTCGGCGGCACCAACGGGCGCTCGCTCCTGATGTGGGGCCTGTTGATCTGCCTCTTCGGTCTGGGCTTCGGAGTCTACCAGTTCGCCCAGCTCCGCAAGCTGCCGGTCCACAGGGCGATGCTCGACATCAGCGAGCTCATCTACGAGACCTGCAAGACGTACCTCATCACCCAGGGGAAGTTCATCCTCGCGCTGGAGGTGCTGATCGGCGCGGTGATGGTCCTCTACTTCGGCGTGCTGCAGCACATGGACGCGGTGAAGGTCGTCGCCATCCTGACCTTCAGTCTGATCGGCATCGGCGGCAGCTACGGCGTGGCCTGGTTCGGCATCCGGGTGAACACCTTCGCCAACAGCCGCACGGCCTTCGCCAGCCTCCGCGGCAAGCCCTTCCCCACCTACGCCATCCCGCTCCGGGCGGGGATGAGCATCGGCATGGCGCTGATCAGCACCGAGCTCCTGCTGATGCTCTGCATCCTGCTCTTCGTCCCGGCGGACTTCGCGGGCCCGTGCTTCATCGGATTCGCCATCGGCGAGTCGCTCGGCGCCTCGGCGCTCCGCATCGCCGGCGGCATCTTCACCAAGATCGCCGACATCGGCTCCGACCTCATGAAGATCGTCTTCAAGATCAAGGAGGACGACGCCCGCAACCCCGGCGTGATCGCCGACTGCACCGGTGACAACGCGGGCGACTCGGTGGGCCCCTCGGCCGACGGGTTCGAGACCTACGGCGTCACCGGCGTGGCGCTGATCACCTTCATCCTCCTCGCCGCGCGGAACCCCACCGTCCAGGTGCAGCTCCTGGTGTGGCTGTTCGTGATGCGCGTGCTGATGATCATCGCCAGCTTCCTCTCCTACGTGATCAACGAGGCGGTGCAGTCGGCCCGGTACAAGAACGCCACCAAGATGAACTTCGAGTCCCCGCTCACCGCGCTGGTGTGGCTGACCTCGCTGGTCTCGGTGGCGATGACCTTCATCGTCAGCTACCTGATCATCGGCGACCTGGGCGACGGCAGCTTCTGGTGGAAGCTCTCGGCGATCATCACCTGCGGCACCCTGGCCGGCGCGATCATCCCCGAGGTGGTCAAGGTCTTCACCTCGACCGATTCGAGCCACGTCCGCGAGGTGGTCACCGCCTCGCGCGAGGGCGGCGCGTCGCTCAACGTCATCTCCGGCCTGGTGGCGGGGAACTTCAGCGCCTACTGGATGGGCATCGTCATCGTGGCGCTGATGGCCATCGCCTTCGGCCTGTCCACCATGGGCCTGGGGGCGCTGTTCCCGGTGCCAGGCAGCAACATCGATCCCTCGCCGGTGTTCGCCTTCGGCCTGGTCGCCTTCGGCTTCCTCGGCATGGGCCCGGTCACCATCGCCGTCGACAGCTACGGCCCGGTCACCGACAACGCCCAGAGCGTGTACGAGCTGAGCCTGATCGAGAACGTCCCCGACGTGCACAACCAGGTGCAGAAGGAGTTCGGGTTCAAGCCCGACTTCGAGAAGGGCAAGGAGTTCCTGGAGGAGAACGACGGCGCGGGCAACACCTTCAAGGCCACCGCCAAGCCGGTGCTGATCGGGACCGCGGTGGTCGGTGCCACGACGATGATCTTCTCCATCATCGTGCTCCTCACCCACGGCCTGACCCAGGGCATGGAGAACCTCTCGCTCCTCCATGCGCCATTCCTGCTGGGCCTGGTGACCGGCGGCGCGGTCATCTACTGGTTCAGCGGCGCCTCGATGCAGGCCGTCTCCACCGGGGCCTACCGGGCGGTGGAGTTCATCAAGAAGAACATCAAGCTCGAGGGCGTGGTGAAGGCCTCGGTTACCGACAGCAAGAAGGTGGTCGAGATCTGCACCCAGTACGCGCAGAAGGGGATGATCAACATCTTCCTGGTGGTCTTCTTCAGCACCCTGGCCTTCGCTTGCGTCGAGCCGTTCTTCTTCATCGGCTACCTGATCTCCATCGCCATCTTCGGCCTGTACCAGGCCATCTTCATGGCCAACGCCGGTGGCGCCTGGGACAACGCGAAGAAGGTGGTCGAGACCGAGCTCCGGGCCAAGGGGACGGAGCTCCACGCCGCCACCGTCGTCGGCGACACCGTGGGCGACCCGTTCAAGGACACCTCCAGTGTGGCGATGAACCCGATCATCAAGTTCACCACCCTCTTCGGACTCCTGGCGGTCGAGCTGGCCGTCACCCTGCCGCGGTCCACCAGCGCCGTGCTGGCAGTGGTGTTCTTCGCCGGATCGCTGTTCTTCGTCTGGCGGTCCTTCTACGGGATGCGGATCGAGATCAGCCCCGCCGAGGCCAAGGCGCCCGCCCCGGCCAAGGCCGCGTAGCAGCCACTCTCGCCTCACCGGCGCCCGGCCCGGAGCAACCATGCTCGAGGGCGGGCGTCGCCGGCTGCATGGCAGGCACGGTAAGCCCTGGACCCATGAGCAACGAGCCCTGCAGGGTGCGCACGGGGGTGCCGGCGGCGATGCTGCTCTTCCTGGGCGCCGCGTGCGCGCACGCCCCGGGTCCGTCCGCCGGCGGGACCATCGCCCAGGTGAACGTGATCCCGGACTTCCTCGCGGCGTGGGACTCGGTCCGCACGGCGCCGCGGGCCGAGCAGGTGGCGCGCACGCGGCAGGCGCTCCTGGCCTCGCATCCGGAGCTGTTCGGTCCCGAGGTCTTCGGTCCGGTGAACGCGCTCGACCGAAGGCTGGAGATGCTGCTGGTGGAGATGCCGCGGCTCGAGCCGAAGCTCCGGGCGCTCTCCGAGCGGATGCCCGGCGAGCTGGAGCGCAGCGCGCGGCGCTTCCTGGACGAGTTCCCCGAGCTGGACTGGGCGGGGCCCGGAGCGCTGAGCCTTTCTATGAGTCAGTTCGAGGCGGTGTGGAGGACGGTGGCCGGCCGGCGCACGCTGGTGCTGGGGCTGGACGCCATCGCCTTCTACCGGGGGCCGTACGCGCCGGTGGACCCGGTCGTCCATCACGCCCTGGCCTCCGCCCTCCTCCCCGGCTGGAAGGGATCCGGTCCCGCGCCCCTGTGGTGGGCGGTGTGGGAGGAGGGCTTCCCGCTCGCCGCCGTCCGCACCATGGACCCCGGCGCGAGCGACGCGGATCTCCGGCTGCCGGAGCAGGGCCGCGACCCGGCGTACCTCGCCGCGCTGGCCCGGCGCGTCCGGGGCGCGCTCGACTCGACGCGCGAGGCGGACCGGGGCGCCGTGACCGGTGCATCCAGCGGGGCGACGGCCGGTGCAGGCCGCTGGCTCGCGCTCCGGGTCGGGCAGCAAGTCCTGGCCGGGCGCTCGCTCCACGACGCCGCACGACTCGGCGGCCCGCAGCTGCGCGCGGCCATCGACGCCGCCCTCGCCGCGCTGGAGCGCCCCGGCAGCTGACCGACGGTCGACGGTTGCCCAGGACTGAGACGGGCGGGCCAGGCTCGCGCGCGCTGGCGAGGGATGTGAAGACCTGGCTCGCCGGTCAGCATCCGTCACCCACGGACCCGGAACCTCGGCGCGAGGCCTCGCCGGGCCCCTGACCTCCGGCGGAGGGACGCATCGCCGGACGTTCCCGGGGCGACCACGGGGCGAGCGCTCCTCACGGCTTGGCGCGCTCCGGACCACCGTGTTAACGCCCCTGCCCCGCCGAGGGAGGAGCCGAAAGAACGCCGTGGGCAACGCCGGGATGTCACTCTTGCGCTTCACCTTCCTCGGCACGTCGGCCGCCCAGCCGACGATCCACCGGAACCTGTCCGGCATGGCAGTGAAGGCCGACTCGGACCTCCTGCTCTTCGACTGCGGCGAGGGAAGCCAGCGGCAGATGATCCGCTACGGCACCGGCTTCTCGGTGGACGCGGTCTTCTTCACCCACTTCCACGCCGACCACTACCTGGGGATCATCGGCTTCTTGCGCACCCTGGGGATGATGGGCCGCGAGGAGAAGCTGGTGCTCCACGGCCCGGCGCCGGCGAAGCGGCTCCTGAACCAGGCGGTGCACCTCGGCGTGGACCAGCTCGGGTTCCCGCTGGAGATCATCGAGCTGAAGGACGGCGACCGCATCCAGCGGCACGGCTACTCGGTCCGCGCGGTCGGGGTGCAGCACCGCATCAACGCCCTCGGCTTCGTGCTCGAGGAAGACGTCCGGGCAGGCCGCTTCCACCTCGAGCGCGCCCGGGCGCTGGGCGTGCGGGAGGGGCCGGACTTCGGCCGGCTGCAGCGGGGCGAGTCGGTGGTCGCGCTCGACGGGAAGACGGTGACGCCGGCGGACGTGATGGGGCCCACCCGGCCCGGGCGGAAGCTGGTGCTCTCGGGAGACACCCGCCCCTGCGAGGCGATGGCCGAGGCCGCGCACCAGGCGGACATCCTCATCCACGAGTCGACCTTCTCCGACGACGACCAGGCCCGGGCGCTGGAGACCAGGCACTCGACGGCGCGGGAGGCGGGGCGCATCGCGCACCAGGCGGGCGCGCACCGGCTCATCCTCACCCACCTCAGCTCGCGGTACGACACCGACTTCGGGCGGCTCCTGACCCAGGCGCGAGAGGAGTACGCGGGCCCGGTGGAGGTCGCCCACGACGGCCTCACCGTGGACATCCCGGTCCGCGAGTGACCCACGCGCGGATGGTGCATTCGTACCGCGCAACCCGGCTCGGCTGACTGCGTCCAGGGGGGACGGTAGGGCATCGGACCGGGCCTCGGTCGAGGCGACGGGACCGACACCTCCCTCGCCGCCTCGCCCCATCCGATGCCCGCCGATCGCCCGTGGTGTCTGCGACAGTGTGCTTCCCCGCTCGCCTGCGGGAGAGCGGGGGTCCTGGCGCCCTCGGCCAGCGCGTCCGTCGCGCGCGGCGCAACACGCTCCGGGCAATCCGATGCACGGGTGCAACTGCGTGGACGCGCAAGGCCGCGGCTCCACTGGGGGATGCGCCTGGCAGGACCCGTGCAATTGCTGCTGCTCGTTCCGCCCGACTCCTCGCGGCGGGAACCTGGGAGGTTCTGTCATGCGTCGCACGATCCTGTTCGCATTCTTCCTTCTCGCCGCCTGTGGCGGCGGAGTTCGCAGCACCACCGATGCGGTGAAGCCGTCCGCCGACCTCAGGGCAGAAGCGTCAGGGGTTCCTGCTCACGGCCGACGCGCAGACCGTGATCGCCGCTTTCGCCAAGTCGTCCAGCCAGGACGCGATCGACACCTGCCTGAACGCCTGGGTCGAGGACGTCGGCGGGCCTGCGCTCCCGAACGCGCCCATCGCCAAGCCGGAAGTCGCCGGGTTCCGCGTGTTCCTGTCCGACTGCCTGGGGGTTGCGGTGCCCGGTGACCTCCGTGCGTCGCCCGCCAACGCGCGCGTGAGCACCATCCACGACGTGCGCGCCGCGCCGACCCGGGGGAACTCCGGATCAGCGACGCCCGGTAATTCCCTGCTCGAGTCCAGGTCCCGGTAGCATCGAGGGCCGCTTCCATGGCGGCCCTCCGCGTTTCATGGCCCTGGGCGCTGGCCCTGGCAACGGCGTCGACGGTGGTGGCGCTGACCGCAGGCCGGCTGCCGGGCCTTCGCAACGCCGAGGACGCCGCCTACGACCTGCGCCTCACCACCTTCTCGCCGCCGCCCGCGCGGGAGAAGAACCTGATCGTGCTCGGCGTCGACGATGCCACCGTGCAGGGGCTCCGGGCCAACGAGAGCTACGCGCGAGCCTGGGGCAACTGGCCCTACTCCCGCTCGCTCTGGGCGCGGGTGCTGACCCACCTGGAAGCGATGGGTGCCCGGGCGGTGGTGCTCGACTTCACCATGGACGAGCAGAGCACCGACCGCGGACAGGACGCGCTCCTCCGCGAGGCCATCGCCCAGCTGCACATCCCGGTCGCGGTCGGCTACGCGGTGAACGTCCCCTCCCAGAACGGCGAGCCGCTCCCCCGGGTGACCCCGCAGAACTGGACGGTGCAGCACCGGGCGCCCCGCGCGCGGATGAAGCCCTCCGCCGACGACCCGTTCGCTCCTCCCGAGGGAACCGAGGCGCCGGCAACGCCGGAGCTGGTGGCGAGCGTGCTGTCCTTTCCGGTGCGCTCGGAACGACCGCTCCCCGACCTTTCGGTGGACCTGCCGGGCGCGCCGAGGACCATGCGCCATCCCGTGCCCCCGGTGGCCCCGCTGCTCGACGTGGTCCCGGCGCTGGGACTGGTCTATCCGGAGCCGGACGCGGACGGGAAGCTGCGCCGGACCCGCTTCGCGTACACCGACGGGACCAACCAGTACGTCACGCTCTCGGTGGCGATCGCCGCGGACCTGCTCGAGGCGGACGCGCTGGTCCTCTCCCCGGGGAGGCTGCAGCTCGGCGCCCGCACCCTGGCCATCGACGACGACGGGAGCGCCGCGCTCGACTACCAGGGCACGCTCCAGCAGCGCTTCGACGCTCGCAGCCTCATCGCGGTGGTGGACGACTCGGTCCGACGCGAGCACGGCGCGGCGCCACACCTCGGACCGGAGTTCTTCCGCGGCAAGGTCGTCCTCGTCGCCGGCTTCGCGGTGGGCACCTTCGACATGAAGGCCACGCCGTTCGACAACGCCACCGTGGGCGTGGTGAAGCCCGCCACCGAGCTGGCCGCGCTCCTCGGCGGCCGGTTCATCACCCGCGCTCCGGGGGCGGTGACCGCGCTGCTCGCGCTCCTCTTCGCGCTCGGCTCGGCGCTGCTCATCCTCGGCGCGCGGAACGTCTGGGTGGAGGGCCTCTGGCCGCTCGCCGCGCCGGTGCTCCTGTTCGTCGGCACGGGGTGGCTCCTGGTCCTGGCAAAGACGCACCTGGCGCTGGTGGTCCCGGCGCTGGCGGTCTCCATCGCCAACCTGGCCGCGGTGGCGGTGAACCACCTCTTCGCCGACCGGGAGCGCGCCCGGGTGAAGGCGATGTTCAGCCGGTACCTGTCGCCCCAGGTGGTGGAGCAGCTGGTCGCCCAGCCGGAGCTGCCGCGGCTCGCCGGGGAGCAGCTCGAGGTCACCGCCTTCTTCTCCGACATCAAGGGCTTCAGCACCTTCAGCGAGCGCTTCGCCCAGGACCCCCAGGGGCTGGTCCGGGTGCTGAACACGTACCTCACGCGGGTGAGCGGGGTGCTGCTCCAGCACGGGGCCTGCCTCGACAAGTACATCGGCGACGCCGTGGTCTGCATCTTCGGGGCGCCGCTCCGGATGGACGACCACGCGGTCCGGGCCTGCGCCGCGGCGCTCGACGTCCAGGCCGAGGTGGAACGGATCCGCGCCGAGTTCGCCGCCCAGGGGCTCCCGGACGTCTACACCCGGGTGGGGCTGAACACGGCGGTGATGTTCGTCGGCAACTTCGGGAGCGAGCAGCTCTTCAACTACACCGCGATGGGCGACGGGATGAACCTCGCCTCGCGGCTCGAGGGGGCGAACAAGCCGTACGGCTCGCGCATCCTCGTCGGCCCGCGGACCCAGGGGCTGGTGTCGCACGCCTTCGAGACCCGGGAGCTGGACCGGGTGCGGGTGGCCGGCAAGCACGAGGCGGTCGCCATCCACGAGCTGCTCTGCCGCAAGGGCGAGCTCTCACCCCGGAAGCAGGAGGTCTGCGTGCTGTACGCCGAGGGGCTGGCCCTGTGGCGGACCGCCCGGTTCTCCGAGGCGCGCGCCCTCTTCGCCCAGGCGGTCGCGGTGGACCCGGACGACGCGCCTTCCCGAGCCCTGCTGGCGCGGTGCGACAGGCACGCGGCGTCGCCCCCTGCCGCTTTCGATGGAGTCGTCGACCTGGACAAGTAGACTCTCGCGCTCCTGGAGGGCTTTCCGATGCGACAGGCAGCAACGGTGCTCGCGTTCGTCCTGGTGGCGGGCGCGGCATGGGCGCTCGCCCCGGGAGACCGGGTCTTCGTCCGTGGGCGCGACGTGGCCGTGCTCCAGAGCGCCGCGGCCAATGCGCCGACCCTGGCCAAGCTCCAGCCCGGCGACGCCGTGGTGTGGCGCGGGGCGGACAAGAAGAAGCCGACCTGGCACCGGGTGGAGGCCAGGGGGAAGAGCGGGTTCGTCTACTTCGCGAACCTCTCGGTGACCCCGCCGGCCTCCGAGCTGCTCGCCTCGCCGGAGGGAGCGAAGAAGGTGGATGCCCAGGCCTTCGCCAGCTCCGGCGCGGCGGGCAAGGCGCTCACCGACGGCGCCATCCGCTACGGCAGCCAGGACGAGAAGAACAGGGGCGAGCTCCGGCCCACGATGAAGGAGGCAGTCCGGCAGACCCAGACGCTGGAGGCCATCGCCGCGCAGCGGACCGACGACGAGCTCGCCGCGCACGCGGCGAAGGTCGCGGGAGAGCAGCAGTGAGGCGCCTGCTCCTCTCGCTCGGCGCCCTGGCCCTGGTGGCGTGCAGCGCCGCCGCGGGCATCATGAGGGGCGACACCAGCTCCATCGTCAGCGGGCTCGCCGACTCGACGACCACCGTCGTGGGCCTGACCCAGGACCTCTCCAAGTGCGACCAGATTGGCGCGGCCGACGTCCCCTTCGACGAGGAGCGGACCATCGGAGGCGCTGTGGCGCTCAACTGGGTCCAGCAGGGTGGCGGGCTCCTGGTGGACGTGCCCACCGGGGACACCGGCGCGCTCGCCGACCCGAAGAAGCTCCCCGTCCAGGAGACGCCCCACAACCAGCTCGCGCGCTACCTGAACGTGGTGGGGAAGAACCTCGCCGCGCGCTCCACGCGGCCCACCCTCCAGTGGACGTTCGGGGTGCTGGACTCCGAGGTGGTGAACGCCATCTCGGCGCCGGGCGGCTACGTCTTCGTCACCCGGGGTCTGCTGCGCCGGGTGAACAACGAGGCGGCGCTGGCGGGCATCCTCTCGCACGAGATCGCCCACGTGACGCGCAAGGACGCCTTCGCCATCTACCAGAAGACCAAGGTCGACCAGTGCAAGAGCCTGGCGTACGCCAAGGCCGGGCAGAACGAGGGCGCCGCGGTGCTGCGGAGCTACTCCCCGGCGTTCATCAACCAGGCGTACTCCGCGCTCCAGGCGTTCAGCGGGGGGCGGCTGGACCTGAACGCCGCCGCCAACTCGGCGCTGCTGACGCTGTTCAGCGACGAGTTCGTCCACCGCTACCTCGAGGGTGGCTATGCGCGCGACCAGGAGATCCAGGCGGACGCGACGGGGCTCGAGCTCGCCGTGGTCTCCGGGTACAGCCCGCGGGGGTTCGTGGACTTCGTCGGCGCGCTCCCTCCGGGCCCGAACTTTTTCGCCCACCACCCGCCTCCGAGCGACCGGGTCGCGTCGATGAGGCTGCTCCTGGGAAAGGCGCGGCTCTCGAGCGCGACCTCCGGCACGGCGAGCACGCCGTTCTCGCCGTTCAGCCAGGACCTCGGGCAGCTGCCGGTGGTGCCGCTGAAGGATGAGCTGGCCGCGGCGCGCTGACGCCCTCCGGGAAGCGGCAGCCGGTCCTCGGGCCCGATGGACGCTTCGAGCAGGACCCCCAGCAGGCGAGTCGCCATGCGCCCGCCCCCAGAGGTGTCAGACACCTCGTGGTGAGGACACGACGGAGGTGACCCGGGACGGGCGTCTCCGGCTGAGCAGGCGAGCAGACGAGCGCCCCTCCGCTTATGACGTCCTGCGTCAGCGGTGGAGAGCCCGGGCCCGGTGCGAGCGGCGTGGCTGCGTCCGCCCTCCGCTCAGCGGCGCGCGGCCTCGGTGAGCGCGCGGTGCACCGACTCGAGCGCCTTCCGGGCCTCGAGCAGCTCGGCGCGCTCGGCGGTGAGGTCCGCCACCTGGCGGGCCAGGGTGTCGCGCTCGGCGCTCAGCACCTCGACGCTGCGCCGGAGCTGGGCCGTGTCGTCGCGGAAGCGCTCCAGCTCTCCGGCGAGACGCTCCTCCTCGGAGAGGCTGTCGGCCAGGTCGGCGTCCTTCTTCGCCAGGAGCCCGGACAGCCGCTCTCGCTCCTCGCGCTCGGCGGCCGCCTGCGCCCGCGCGTCCTGGACCGCGAGCAGCGCCTCGTCGCGCTCACCCTCCACCGACTGCAGCTCGCGCTCGAGCTCCGAGAGGAGACCGGCGCGCTCGACCATCTGGGCGGCGAGCCGGCGGGCCTCCTCGACCCGGCCGCGGGCCTCCTCGGTGGCGCGCTCGGCGGCACGCCGGGCGACGTCCAGGTCGTGCTGGAGCGCGGCGTTGTGCTGCTTCACCGCGGTCAGCTCGGTCTGGAGCTGGGCGATGCGCTCGACCGCGAGCACGCCGGCGGCGGCCACGCTGGTGGGCAGCGGCTCGGGGCGCGGATGCTCGCGCACGGTCCGGAGCCGCTCGCGGAGCCGCTCCCGGCGGGCGACGGTGTCGTCCGGAGCGGGCGCGGGGTCCGCCCCGGCGCGCCGGGACACGGGCTGGCCGACCGCGGGCGGCGAGACCGGTGCGACGAGCGTCTCGGAGCGGCCCGGCGCCGCGGGAGCACGGCTGCCGGCAGCCGCGGCTGGAACCGGTGAGGTGGCGCGCGAGGGCGCGCGGGCCGACGGAGCAGAAGGCGGCGAGGACACGGCGGCAGCGCGCGACGCCGGACGCGACTCGGGCCCTGGCGCGCGACCAGCGCCAGGTCCCGGGCCGGACACCACCGTCGAGCCTGCGGGCATCGACCCGTGCGCGGTGGCGCCGCGCGAACGCGTCCCGACCGCCACGGTGACCCGCTCCTCCTCCAGGGCGCCCTCGGCCGCGGCCGCCTCGCGCAGCGTCGCCTCCACCCGGCTCCGGGTCGAGAGCTCCTCGGCTGCCTCGCCCGCGGTGGGCGCCTCCAGCTCGGCCGCGCCCTGCTGCCCCGCCACCTGGGCCGCGACCTCGTAGACCCAGGCCTCCTCGGCGGAGCGCGCCTCGGTGGCCGCCGGCTCGGGCGGAGAACCGCCGAGCTTGAGCCTCGGCTTGGCGCGGGACACGTTCTGGTCGAAGGCTTTCTTCATCCGGTCTCCCTACCCCGCGCGCGCGTCGGTCGCGGCGCGTGCCCGTGACTGCTCCAGCCGGTGCAGCACTTCCCTCAGGAACGCATCCACGTCGTGAGCACCCTTCGAGTCCCGTTGGGCGATGAACACCGGCACACCCTCGCTGGAGGCCTGGGCGAACTTGGTGCACTGCCGCACGAGCGTGGTCAGGAGGTATTCCGGGTAGTGCTCGCGCAGGGCGGCCAGGGCCTCCTTGGCCAGCTTGAAGGTCTGGTTGTACGCGTTGACCACGATGAACACGTGGTCGAGCACGTGGTTCAGGTCCTCCTCGAGGCTCTGCACCGTCTCGAAGAGCAGCTTCAGCCCGTGGAAGGAGAGGAAGTCCGGCAGCACCGGGACAATCAGGTCCTGCGCCGCCATCAGCGCGTTCAGGTTCAGGAGCCCGAACGACGGCGGCGCGTCGAAGACCACCACGTCGTAGCGGTCCTGGATCTCCTCCACCGCCTTGCGCAGCTTGAACTCCCGGCCGGCCATCGGCATGAGCGCCAGGTCCACCGTGCTCATCCCCAGGTTGCTGGGCACGAAGTCCAGGTTGGGGAGCGGGGTGTGCTGGATGGCCTCGGAGAGCGGCACCTTGCGGACCAGCACGTGGAGCAGCGTCTTCTCGAAGTCCTCGCCCTCGTAGCCCAGGCACTTGGTGGCGTGGCCCTGGCTGTCGAGGTCCACGAGGAGCACGGAGTAGCCGAGCTCGGCCAGCCGGTAGGCGTAGGAGGTGGACAGCGAGGTCTTTCCCGTGCCGCCCTTGAAGTTCAGGAAGAGCTGCTTCCGCCGTCCCAGCGGAGGCGGGTAGAGGCGCAGCGCCTTGCGGAGCGCCCACAGGTCCTGCCCCGAGTAGCTCTCCTGCTCCAGCGCGGAGCGGAGCGACTTGGGCGAGATGCCGAGCAGCTCGGCGGTCGTCTTGGGGGTGTAGATGGGTAGCTCCATCCGGTCAGTCCTCGTGCTCGTCAAGCGACGAACAGCTTCGCCCCGCGGCGGACCACCTGCCCGCGCGCCGTGAGAAGTGCAGCTGCCTCGATCACCCGCTCGTCCGTTACGCCCAGCTGCGCTGCCAGGTCCACCACCGTCCGCCCGCGCATCGAGGTGCGGAGCTCGGAGGCGATCTGCAGGCAGAGGGCCTCGTCGGCGTGCAGGCCCGCCCCGTGCTCGCGGCCCGGAGGCGGCAACCTCACCTCGATGCGGGCCGGCAAGGGAGGAGCCTCGGGCACGTGGGCGGCGACGAGCGCCATCTCCACCGCCTCCGACTCCACGCCGGGCGGAGCCTCGGGCGCCGCCTCCCAGCCGTCCGTGACCTCGGGCATCGGATCGCGCCGAGGAGCGGGAGCGGTCAGCGGCCGCACCCGGTGGGACAGGGGCACCGGCGCGAGCGTGGCCAGACGCCGGACCTCGCGCCGTCGCTCCTCGTCGGAGAGCGTGGCCACGTGGCTGACGTCGACGCCCAGGAGTCCCGAGAGGCTCCGCGCCGCCGCGCGCCGGACGCCGAGGTCCGGATCCTCCAGCGCCCCGAGCAGACGCGGGCGGGCCTGCTCGCCCCCGGCCGCGCCCGCCGCGAGGACGGCCAGGCGTCGGACCTCGGGATCGGGATCCCGCGCCACGTGCCGCTCGAGCTCGAGCATCCGTTCCGGGCCGAGCGAGACGGCCAGCAGCGCCGTGCGGCGGCGGACCGAGGCGTCCGGGTCGTGCGCGGCGCGGGCCAGGTGCGCGGGTGCCGCGTCCGGATCGAGGTGGGTGATGGCCCGGAGCGCCGCGATCCGCACCGCCGCCTCGGGAGCGCCGAGCAGCGGCTCGACGACCGCGGCGCCCTCGCGGGTGGCGAGCGCGCGGAAGGCCTCCAGCAGCGCGACCAGCACCGTGTCTTCGCGCTCGGCGTGGAGCGCCACCGCCAGGGCCGGGGCCGAGGCGCGATCTCCGAGCGTGCGCAGACGCTCGGCGGCGCGGCAGCGGGCGGAGGGGTCCGGGCTGGACAGCTCGCGGATGGAGAAGCCGAAGAGGCTCTCCTCGCCCAGGCGGGGACTCGGCGGCACGGCAAGACGGCCCTGCTCGAACAGACGCTCCGCCTCGCGCGTCACCGCGAGCACCGCGGCCCGGGCGCTGGCGGGCGCGGAGACCGGCTCCGGCACCGGAGGGCCGCGGAGCGGCTCGCGTGGGAGGTCACCCGTCCCGACGCTGGCCGGCGACGGCCTCGGCGAGGTCGGCACCCCGGCCGGCGTGGAGAGCGCGACCAGCGGCCCGGAGCGGGTGTCCGTCGGGGGCGCCTCGAACGCCGGGCCCCGGAGCGCCAGCGCCTCCGCCCGGAGATCGGCGATGAACCCGGCGAGGTCGAAGTCCAGCGCCGTGTCGGAAGGGCCCTGGATGCGGGCGGCCTCCAGCACCTTGCCCATCAGCCCGGCGCGCTCGGCCCGCATCGCCTCGAGCACCCGGGCAGCCTCCTCGCGCTCGCGGTGGGCCCGCCCGAGCTCCACCTCTAGCTCGGCCACGCGGCGGCGCAGCTCCACCTCGCGGTGGGAGGCGGCGGCGAGATTGGCACGCAGGGCATCGGCCTCCGCCCGGAGGGTCGCCGCATCCGCCTGGAGCGTCTCCGAGCGTGCCTCGAAATAGACAATCTTCTCGAGGGCACTCCGCAGGAGCGCCTCTGCCCGTCCATCGCTCACCAGGGCGGGCAGTGTACAGGGCTGATCCGTCGTTGCCAGGTTTGTGACACCCGCGACAGGGCGCTACCGGGCAGGCGTCGTGGACTGGGGCGGAGCCTCCGTCATTCCGGGCGCCTGCGCCACGTTCTTGCCCGGGGCAGGCGGGGCCAGCGGGGTGTAGGCCTCGGCCAAGCTCAATGTCGTCTCGCCCACCTTCGGAGAGAGCCGGTCCACCAGATCGTTCAGACTGGTGCCGAGGTCGGCCTGCGCTGCCGCGGCGCGCCGGAGCTGCCGCTCGAGCTTGCCCATGTGCTCGTAGTGCTCCCGGTCCCGGGCCGCGAGTCCCTGCGCGGTCCGCAGCTCGAGGGCGAGGCCGGCGTTCGCCCGGAGCCCCTCCAGCACCCGCTCGACGAGCGCCTCGGCGTCCGGATCGAGGCTACCCCTCGGGTACGCCTTGAGGCCGAACCGACCGCCGAACCACACCCGGCCCGGCTCGCCGTATCCCTCGGCGGGGCCACCGGGGAGGTCCTCGATCACCAGGGCGGGGGTGCTGCGGACGGGGAAGCCCTGGGGCATCACCGCAAAGACCAGCGCGCCGTCGCTCCGGGGCCGGGCCACCGCGACGGCGCCGTCGAAGGGGAAGAACGGGTCGATGGCGCCCTCGAGCCCGCTGGCCAGACGCGTCCGCGCCTTCCGGTCCAGGCTCGAGACCTCCGCGTGGTCGCGACGGGCGCTCTTCTTGAGCGTGGTCATCATGTCGCGCACCTGGTCGATGGCGACGACGACGTTCAGCGGCGAGTTGCCGGCGTAGCCCGCGTGGTACACGCCGACCAGCTCGAACTCGCCCGTGTGGCAGGACACCGCGAGCACCGGCGAGCCGGAGTTCCCGGGCGACAGCTGGGCGTCCACCACGAAGTCCACGTGGTCCCAGTCCTTCTCGTCGTCGTGGTCGTAGGTGGAGACGACCTTCCCCACGTTGGTGGCCTTGAACGCCCCGAGGGGGAAGCCGCGGACGTCGACCACGGCGCGCTCCTTGAGCTCCGCCGAGCGACCCACCTTCCAGGGGAGGATGGGCAGGAGCACGTGCGCCTTGAGCACCGCCATGTCCATCGACTTGTCGGTGACCACCCGCTGCAGCGGGATGTCGTCGCGGTCGTAGGTGTCGCGCTCGGACTCGACGATCTTCAGCGCGTCCGAGACGCGCTTGCAGCCCGGAGGCACGTCCTCGACCTTGTGCTCGTCGTCGGTCACCGGAGGCCACTCGGCCACGTGCTGGTTGGTGAGGATGTACGTCTCGCCGTTCTGCTGGCGGTAGCCGAAGCCCGTGCCGTGGGCCAGCGCCTTCCTCCGGACGCGCCGCACGTTGCCGTCCCCGGCGTAGCTCAGGCACTCGTAGGTGGCGGTGGTGCGGATGGCGTAGACCCAGGATTGCGACTGCGGCTTCTGCTCGGCCTCGCGCGCCGCCGGGGAGAGGGCGGCAAAGTCTTCGGCGTAGGCGCCCGAGCAGTAGGCGCCCTTGCCCAAGGAGGCGCCACCCCCGGCGCCGGCCCGCACCCGGGGCGCGACGATGGCCGTCAGCCCGACGAAGGTCAGCGCCAGGCCTGCGACCGCTCCGCGCTTCATCCAGGCCACCCGCCTCCGCGCACGGTCTTCGCTGTCCTGGTGCTCCATGGGTTCGTCCCGGTCCGGTCAGTCTAGGCCCGGCGGGAGCCCAACGCGCGCACGGCGGGCAGTGTTCCTGGCCTGTCGCAGCGCGACACGGCGCTTGACACTCCGGGACGGCTGCCGGAGCGTCCTGCGGCGCAGTCCCACCTCAGGGGAGACCCGAATGAACTTCCGTACCCTCGCCATCGCCGCCGCCATCGCCCTTCCCGGAACCGCCCTCGCCGACCACAGCTACCAGGTGACCGGCGACGTGGTCTCGGCGGACGCAAGCTCCATCGTCGTCCACTCCACCAAGTACAAGGAGAACTGGGAGATCGCCCGCGGCGACGACAAGACCGAGGTCAAGAAGGGCGACAAGGTCACCATCGAGTACACGATGACCGCGAAGAAGGTCGAGCTGAAGCCGGCCTCGAGCTCGACGAAGAAGGCGAAGAAGTAGCGCGGGGTTCGCCTCGGCGACCGCGCCCTCGAGAGGCGCGCGCGTCGGTCAGGCTCTGACCAGCGGCTTGTAGCGGATGCGCGTCGGCTGGAGCGCCTCCGCTCCGAGCCGCTTCTTCTTGTCCGCCTCGTAGTCCTCGAAGTTCCCCTCGAAGAAGAACACCCGGCTGTCGCCCTCGAAGCCCAGCATGTGGGTGGCGACCCGGTCGAGGAACCACCGGTCGTGGCTGATGACCACCGCACAGCCGGCGAAGGCCAGCAGCGCCTCCTCCAGCGAGCGCAGCGTCTCCACGTCCAGGTCGTTGGTGGGCTCGTCGAGCAGGAGGAGGTTCCCCCCGCTCTTGAGCATCTTGGCGAGGTGCACGCGGTTGCGCTCGCCGCCCGACAGGTCCTTCACCCGCTTCTGCTGGTCGGCGCCCTTGAAGTTGAATCCGGCGAGGTAGGCCCGGGACGGCACCTGCCGCCCGCCGAGGTCGAGCTGGTCGAGCCCGCCCGACACCTCCTGGAACACCGTCTTCTCCCCGTCCAGCGCGTCGCGGCTCTGGTCCACGTAGGCCAGCTTCACGCTGTCGCCGATGCGGAGCTCGCCCCCGTCGGGCTTCTCCTGGCCGGTGATCATCCGGAAGAGCGTCGTCTTGCCGGCGCCATTCGGGCCGATGACTCCCACGATGCCGCCGGGCGGGAGCTTGAAGTTCAGGTCGTCGATGAGGAGCCGGTCGCCGTACGCCTTCCGGAGTCCCCGGGCCTCGACCACCAGGCCGCCGAGCTTCGGCCCCGCGGGGATGGTGATCTCCCCGGTGGTGTCACGCTTCTCGGGCCCCTGCGCCACGAGCTGCTCGTACGCCGCCAGGCGGGCCTTGCTCTTGGCCTGCCGCGCGCGGGGACTCGACCGCACCCACTCCAGCTCGCGCTTCAGCTGCTTCTGCCGGGCGGACTCCTGCTTCTCCTCCATCGCCAGCCGCTTCTGCTTCTGCTCGAGCCAGCTGGAGTAGTTGCCCTTCCAGGGCACGCCCTCGCCGCGGTCGAGCTCGAGGATCCAGCCGGCGACGTTGTCCAGGAAGTACCGGTCGTGGGTGATGCTGACCACGGTGCCCGGGTATTCCTGGAGCGCGCGCTCGAGCCAGGCGACGCTCTCGGCGTCCAGGTGGTTGGTGGGCTCGTCGAGCAGGAGGAGATCCGGCCGCTCGAGGAGAATCCGGCACAGCGCCACCCGGCGCTTCTCGCCGCCCGAGAGCTGCGCAACTGGCGCGTCGGCCGGGGGCAGACGCAGGGCGTCCATCGCCACCTCGAGCGTGCGGTCCAGCTCCCATCCGTTGGACGCGTCGATGGAGTCTTGAAGTCTGGCCTGCTCGGCCAGGAGCTTCTCCATCGCCGCGTCGTCCATGGGTTCGCCGAGCTGGTTCGACACCTGGTTGAAGCGATCGAGCACGGCGCGGACCGGCTTCACGCCGAGCTCCACGTTGCCCCTCACGTCCAGCGAGGGGTCGAGCTGCGGCTCCTGGGAAAGGTACCCCACGCGGATGCTCGGGTCCGGCCGCGCGGTGCCGAAGAACTCGGAGTCCTGGCCGGCCATGATTCTCAGCAGCGTCGACTTCCCGGCGCCGTTCGGGCCGATGACGCCGATCTTCGCCCCCGGGAAGAAGGACAGGTAGATGCCCTTGAGGATGTCCTTGCCGCCCCGGACCTTCCGGAGGTCCTGCATGGTGAAGATGAAGTTCTCGGCCATCGTGAGCGGGCGACAGTACAGCGCGGGGCGTCTCGGGCAAGCGCCGAAGTCCTTGCGGACCCAGGTGTAGGAAAGCAGCCAGACGGGCAGCCGCCTGCCTGAGGTAAACGGAAGGGTGGTGTCGCGGGGCACATCCGACCTAGACCCGCTCCGAGGCCGCCTGCGGCGCGGCGAGCGATGACGAGCGACTTCGGATACCAGCTGCTGACCAAGCTCGACGACGGGCCGTCCGGGACGGCCTGGCGTGCGCGCGCCCGCACCAGCGGTGGTCGCGCCATGGTCCGGGTCTTCCACGGGAGCCGCTGGGGCGACGAGGACGCGCGGGGCGCCTTCCAGGAGCGGGCCGAGGCGCTGGGCCGGCTCGATCACCCTCACCTCGCACGGCAGCTCCAGGCCGGGTGCCTCGACGACGGCCGCCCCTACGTGGTGAGCGAAGACCTGGACGGCGAGGACCTGGCGGCCCATCTCCGCCAGGCCGGACCGCTTACCCCGGACGAGCTGGCGTTGCTGATCCTGCCGCTGGCTGCGGTCCTCGAGGAGCTGCGGGCAAGCGGCATCGTGGTCCAGGCGCTGCCCGCAGCGCAGGTGTTCCTGGTCGGCGGCCTGACCCGGTTCGAGCCGAAGCTGATCGGCCCGGGGCTCGGGGATGCCGGCCGCGACTTCGACCCGCGGGGCGACGTGGTCGCGCTGGGCCGGCTGATGCGCGAGGCCTGTCCGGACCACCTCGGCTGGATGGAGGGGGTGCACGCCGGGTGCGTTCTCACCGAGGCGGAGGGCGGCTTCGCGGGCCCCGGGAAGGTGGCCCGGGCGCTGCTCGAGGCGCAGCCGAGGACCCAGCTCTTGCCCACCCACGAGGCGGATCAGCCCCCTCTGCTCCTGGTGGAGGACTCCGAGCGGGAGAAGCCGGGCGACATCCTCGGCCAGTACCGGCTCGAGCGGGTGCTGGGCGAGGGAGCGATGGGCCGGGTGTTCCAGGCGCGGCACGTGAGCCTGGGGCGGCCGGCGGCGGTGAAGGTGCTCCGGGGCGAGCACGCCCGGAACACGCACCTCATCCAGCGCTTCTTCCACGAGGCCCGGGCGGTCAACCAGATCAACCACGCGCACATCGTGGAGATCCTCGACTTCGTCGAGGAGACCGCGGTCGCGGGCCGCTCCCGCGTCTACTGCGTGATGGAGATGCTCGAGGGCCAGAGCCTCACCGAGCTGCTCGCCAGGGAGCGGCCGAGCGTGGCGCGGGCGGTGGGCATCATCCGGCAGGTCTGCGACGCGCTCGACGCCGCGCACGAGGTGGGCGTCATCCACCGGGACGTGAAGCCGGACAACCTCTTCGTGCTCGAGCGGGACGGGCGCGACTTCGTGAAGGTGCTCGACTTCGGGGTGGCCAAGCTGGTCGCGCCGCTGGGCGACGTGCCGATGACCACCACCGTCGAGGGAACCATCGTCGGGACGCCGGCGTACATGGCCCCGGAGCAGGCGACGGGCGGGAACGCCGACGCCCGGACCGACCTCTACTCGGTGGGCGTGGTCCTCTACGAGCTGCTGGCCGGTCATCCGCCGTTCCAGGCGCCGGCGTTTGGTCAGCTGGTCGCGCAGGTACTTTCCTCGCTCCCGCCGCCGCTCCCGGCGCACACCCGGGACGGAGGGCGCATCCCCGCCGCGCTCGGCGCGGTGGTGAAGCGGTGCCTGGCGAAGAACCCGGACGACCGGTACCCCTCGCTCCGCGAGCTGTCGCGGGCGCTCGAGGTCGCGGCTCAGGCACCGGTCCGCCGTGGCCCGCCGCGCTGGGCGATGGCCGCGGGGACGCTGGCCGTCGTGGCGCTGGGCACGAGCGTGGTGACGGCCCGGGCGGTGCGCCGGCCCCCGGTGACGCTGCCGGTGGTGACCGGGAAGATCGTGAGCGTCTCCGCCCCGGCGCGCGAGGCCGAGGCTGCACCGGCCGCTGCCGAGGCCGTGGCTCCAGCACCCGAGGTGCTGGTGACGCTGGTCTCCGAGCCACCGGGCGCGAAGGTCGTGGAGCTTTCGTCAGGACGTTCGCTCGGAACCACGCCGCTGAGCACCCAGCTCACCCGGTCGAGCGTTCCCAGCCGGCTCCGGCTGGAGCGGGCGGGACGGCAGCCGACCGAGGTCGAGGTCGTGCCCGACGCCGAGCTCGAGGTCCACGTCGCGCTCCCCCGGGCGCCGCGGACCACGGGCGCCGCGGAGAAGGGCGCCCCGAAGCAGAAGCACCCCGACCCCTTCAAGCTGTAGGCGGGGACACGCGCGGCTCGCCGTCGAGCGCTCGGAAGAACGTCCCGCCGCAGGCCTGAGCGCCCGGATCGCCCTCAGTGCGCCGCCGCGGCCGCGTTCCCCTTCGGCTTCTTGAGCAGGAAGACCAGCAGGAACGAGAGCGCGAACACCCCCGTCAGCACGGTCGCTGGACGTCGAAGTGTCAGGGGGTTGCGCGATGTTTCGCGGCCCCGGCACCTGGCCGGGCTCGCATGTCGGGACCTGTGCGCAAGCTCAATCTGACCGAACTCGAATGGCTGCCGTACGCGATCGCGCCCGGGGTCGGGGGCGACGTTCGTGACGTGGGTCGCGCGGTGGGCACACGGAACGTGGGGCTCCGCATCCAGCGCATCCCGCCGGGCGCGCGGGCGTCGCGCCGGCACCGGCACCTGTTCCAGGAGGAGTTGCTGGTCGTCGTCCGCGGCGAGGGCACGCTGGTGCACGGCGAGGAGCGGGTGCCGGTCCACTCGGGGGACTTCGTGAGCTACCACGCGGGCGACCCCGAGGCGCACACGCTGGAGAACACGGGGACGGGCGTGCTCGAGGTCTGGGCGTTCGGCGACCGCGTGCCCCACGAGGTCTGCGTGTACCCGGACGAGTCGGTGGCCTACGTCGAGGCGCTTGGCGGCGACGTGCCGCTCTCGGACGTCCAGGCGTGGGCGACGCTGGCCGGGCGCGGCGAGGGCATCGAGCCTTCCGGCGCGGACGAGGCCGAGGACTAGAGCGGCCGGCCCGCGCTCAGAAACGAGCGGAGAGCCGCTCGGTCCTGTTATTCCGCGCGGACCCGTGAGCTCCGCACCCGTCCTCGAGATCGAGCAGCTCGTCAAGCGCTACCGTGACGTCACCGCCCTGGCCGGTGTGACGCTCACCATCGGCGCAGGGGAGATCTTCGCCCTGCTCGGCCCGAACGGCGCGGGCAAGACCACGCTCATCGGCGCGGTGTGCGGGCTGGTGAAGAAGACCAGCGGGACCATCCGCCTGTTCGGGGTGGACCTGGACGTGGATCCGCTCCGCCCGCGGTACGACGTGGGGCTGGTGCCGCAGGAGGTGAACTTCGACCCGTTCTTCACGGTGAGCGAGTCGCTGCGGATCCAGCTCGGCTACTACGCCCGCCCACCGGACGAGGCCCGCATCCGCGAGGTGCTGGAGGCGCTCAGCCTGAGCGAGAAGGCGAACGCGCAGACCCGCGCGCTCTCGGGCGGGATGAAGCGGCGGCTGCTCATCGCCAAGGCACTGGTGCACCGGCCGAAGCTGGTCTTCCTCGACGAGCCGACGGCGGGGGTGGACGTCGAGCTTCGCCGCGACCTCTGGGCCTACGTGCGGAGGCTCCGCTCCGAGGGGACGACGGTCATCCTCACCACCCACTACCTCGAGGAGGCCGAGGAGCTGGCGGACCGGGTGGGGGTCATCGACTCGGGGCGGCTGCTGCTGGTGGAGGACAAGGCGGCGCTGCTCCGGCGTCTGGGCGAGAAGCGGGTGCTCATCACTTTCTCGGCGCCGGTGGGCGCCCTGCCCGCCGCGCTGGAGGGGAAGGCCGTCCTGGCCGAGGACCGGCGCTCGCTGGTGGTGACCGAGCGCAACGGCCTGCCGCGCGCCGGGGAGGTGCTCCAGCTCCTCTACGCCGGCGGGTTCCCGGTGGAGGAGGTGGACACCAGGGAGAGCCGGCTGGAGGACGTGTTCGTCGAGGTGCTGCGCGGCGGGGGTGGGGCGTGAACCTCCTGGGACTGAGGACGCTGTTCTGGAAAGAGGTTCGCCGCTTCCTCCGGGTGCCGGGCCAGACGGTGCTCAGCCCGCTCATCTCCACCACGCTCTACTTCGTGGTGTTCGGGGTGAGCCTGGGCGGGCGGATGGAGGAAGCGACGGGGCAGCCGTACCTGCCGTTCATCGTTCCGGGCCTGGTGTTCCTGGGGCTGGCGAACAACGCCTTTCTGAACACCAGCTCGTCGCTGTTCATCATGAAGATCCAGGGGACCATCGTGGATCTCCTGGTCGCGCCGCTGGGTCCGGGCGAGCTGCTGCTGGGGTTCGTGGGCGGGGGCATGGTGCGCGGGCTGGCGGTGGGCCTGCTGACCTGGGCGGTGGCGCTGGTGTTCGCCGGGTTCCAGCTGGCGCACCCGCTGGTGACGCTCGGGTTCCTGCTGGGGACGGCCTACGTCTTCTCGGTGCTGGGGCTGGTCGCGGCGGTGTGGGCGGAGAAGTTCGAGCAGATCAACTTCTTTCCGACCTTCGTCATGCTCCCCCTGACCTTCCTCGGCGGCGTCTTCTACAGCATCGGGCGGCTGCCCGAGCCGTGGCGGACGGTCAGCCACTTCAACCCCATGGTCTACATGGTGGAGGGGCTGCGGTACGGGATGCTCGGCACGTCGGCGCTGCCGCCCGGAGTCGGTGGGCTCCTGCTCCTGCTGCTCGCGGTGCTGGCGACGGTCGTGACCTACGCTCTCCTGACTCGCGGGTACAAGCTCAAGCAGTAGGCGAGGCGCGGCGGCTCCGGTCCACCTCGGCGAGGAAGCGCCGGACGATGTCGGCCACCTCCGCCGGCTCGTCCAGCTGGAGCCAGTGGCTCGAGTCGTCGACGAAGACGTTGGGCTGCTCGGGGACCGCGTCCCTCATCGCCAGTGGCCCGTCGAGGCCGCGCACGGTGACCAGCAGCAGGGGCTTGCCGAAGCGCCGGACGATGGCCGGGTCGTACGCGAGGAGCGACTCCATCGAGCCGACGTAGGTCTCGCGCGAGGTGAGCCCGAGGGTGGAGAGCACGTGCTGCCGGGTCTCGGGTCGGGCGTCCTGGAGGATCTTCTCGAACCAGGCGCGGCTCGTGCCCCGGAAGCGCTCGGTGGCCATCGAGGCGCGCCACTCGGCGATGTCGGCGGGGGGGATGGCCCGGAGGCTTCCGGACGCATCGAGGAAGACGGCGCCGGAGAACCGGTCCGGGAAGCGGGCCACCGTCTCGGCGACCACGGCGCCGCCGTAGCTGTGCCCCACGAGGACCGGGGAGTCGAGACGGAGCGCCGAGGCGACGGCGAGGACGTCTCCGGCCATGGCGGGGAGATCGCGGCGGCCGTCCACCGGCGCGTCGGACTCGCCGTAGCCGCGCTGGTC
Organism: uncultured delta proteobacterium; assembly: GCA_963776345.1. GTDB lineage: Bacteria > Myxococcota > Myxococcia > Myxococcales > Myxococcaceae > RPRB01. Next base: position 94,004 of record CAVZMH010000017.1, read on the forward strand.
GAAGGAGGCGACGGTCCGGTCGGTGGCGAGGAGCGGGGCGAGCGCATGCCAGTGGGTGCGGTCCGCGCCGCCGCCGTGAACGAGGAGGACGGGTGTGCCCGGTCCACTCCCAGTCGTCTCCACCCGAAGCCGTCCGGCCCCACCCGTGATCCAGTCCATGCGGGCGGGCACGCTACGCCTGGTCCGCGGGGGCCCGCCACAGTCGCGGGGCCCGTGTTACAGGACTGCACGCCGATGCTGGCTGCACGTCCACAGATCGAGCCCCGCCGCGTGCCGGGCGCTGATTCCGTCGTGGTGAGCGAGATCTATCTCTCGCTCCAGGGCGAGTCGTCGCACCAGGGGCTGCTGTGCAGCTTCGTGCGGCTCACCGGGTGTCATCTGCGCTGCCGGTGGTGCGACTCGGAGTTCGCCTTCCGGGGCGGGACGCGGATGGGCATCGCCGAGGTGGTGGAGCGGGTGCGGGCGCTCGGCTCCCCGCGGGTCGAGGTGACCGGAGGCGAGCCGCTGCTCCAGCCGGGCGTATATCCCATGATGGAGGCGCTGCTCGACGCGGGGTTGACGGTGCTGCTCGAGACCTCGGGAGCGATCGACGTCCGCCTGGTGCCGCCGGCGGTGCACAAGATCGTCGACGTGAAGTGTCCTGGCTCTGGCGAGGCGGACCGGAACGACTGGCGGGGGCTGGAGAGCCTGACCGAGCGCGACGAGCTGAAGTTCGTGCTGGCCTCGCGAGGGGACTACGAGTGGGCGAAGGCGTGCATCCGCGAGCGGGGGCTGGACCGCGGGCCGGCGGGGCTCCTGTTCTCCACGGTGCATGGGGAGCTCGCCCCGACCGCGCTCGCGGAGTGGATCATCGCCGACCGGCTGCCGGTGCGGTTCCAGCTGCAGCAGCACAAGGTGCTCTGGGCGCTGGACACGCGCGGGGTCTGAGCGGCGCGGCACCCGTGGATCTCGGGCGTGGGCCTCGGGGACGCGGCCGGCGCGGTCGGCTCTCGAGGGGACGCCGAGGCGGGCGGGTTGTCGCGCGACCCATCCGCGGGCCACCTCACCAGAGGCCCGCCCGGGCGAGCGGCTCGAGCGCTCAAGATGCTATAGCAATTTCACCTACTCTCAGTGCGATCCGCATGCTCGTAAGTCATTGATTCGTCGAGCTGGTTTCACCGAGAGAGTACCCAGGTTGCTATAGCATCTCGAGCGCTGGAGTGGCTCAGGAGGGCCGGCCTCCTCGGGTCTCGGTCCCTCCACTCACAAGCCTCACCGACCGGTGGTCCGTGACACCCGCCCGCCGAGCGTGGCCGCCGTGCCGCCGACCAGGGCAGACCGCGCCCAGGCTCGCGGCCTTTGAGCCCACGACAGCGCCGACGCCACGAAGCGCCGGCGCGCGTGCCTCTCGGCGTCCCGGGTCCTCGACGCGAGCTGCCCTCCCCGAGCCGCTCACCGCCTCACTTCTTGAGGCTCGCCACGTCGATCACGAACCGGTACTTCACGTCGCTCTTCAGCGTCCGCTCGTAGGCCTCGTTGATCTTCTGGATCGGGATGACCTCGACATCGGAGACGATGCCGTGCTTGCCGCAGTGGTCGAGCATCTCCTGCGTCTCGGGGATGCCGCCGATCAGCGATCCGGCGAGCCGCTTGTTCCCACCGATCAGCGAGAACGCCCCGATCTTCATCGGCTCGGGAGGCGCCCCGACCAGCACCATCGCCCCGCCCGGCCGGAGGAGCGCGAGGAACGCCTGCACGTCGTGCGGCGCGCTGACCGTGTCCAGGAGGAAGTCGAGCCGCCCGGCGAGCGGCTTCAGCGCCTCGGGGTCGCGGGTGAGCACGAAGTGGCTCGCCCCCAGCCGCTGCGCATCCGCCTGCTTCGAGGCCGAGGTGCTGAACAGCGTCACCTCGGCGCCGATCGACTTCGCCAGCTTCACCGCCATGTGGCCCAGGCCGCCGAGACCGACCACGCCCACCCGCTGTCCGGCCTTCACGCCCCACTGCCGCAGCGGCGAGTAGGTGGTGATGCCGGCACAGAGCAGCGGCGCCGCCCCGGCGGGGTCCAGGCCCGCGGGGATGCGGAGGGTGAAGCTCTCGCGGACCACCACCTGCGTGGAGTACCCGCCGTAGGTCGGCGTCTTCCGGTCCATCTCCGTGCCGTTGTAGGTGAAGGCCGGGCCCTGGGTGCAGAACTGCTCGGTCCCACGGCGGCACGGATCGCACTTGCCGCACGAGTCGACCATGCAGCCCACCCCGGCCAGGTCCCCGACCTTGAACTTGGTGACCCCCTGCCCCACGCGGGTGACGCGCCCGATGATCTCGTGCCCCGGCACCATCGGGAACCTCGCGCCACCCCACTCGTCGCGAGCCTGGTGGATGTCGGAGTGGCAGACGCCACAGAAGAGAATCTCCATCTGCACGTCGCCCGGGCCGGGCTCCCGGCGGTCGACGGTGAAGGGGGCGAGCGGCGCACTCGCGGAGGGCGCGGCGTAGGCGGGCACTTTCATCGATTGCTCCTGGCACGAGGGAAGGTCTCGGGCCGGTCCCTCTTCTGACGGCCGACTCGCGGCGCAGCTACCTAAAGCGCTGCAAGCGCCTTGCAGGATTGCTTCAAGAACGCTCGACGCCGGCCGGGCTCACCTCACCGGCGCGAGCAGCTCGGCCAGGCTGACCCGGGTGGCGTGGACGCCCAGGCACACCGCCGCCACGCCCACGCAGGCGAACCAGGCCGGGACCAGGAACGCCTTTCGCCGGTGCTCGAACTGCCCCACCGCGAACCAGGCCACGTAGGCCGGGATGAGCAGCACCATCAGCCCCGTCCCCAGGCTCCGGGCGAACGCGTGCCGGAGGATGGGGAGGGTCAGCGCCGCCGCGGCGATCGAGAAGAGTGCACCCGTCCAGGCCATCATCGTGCGAAGGTCCCCTGCCCAGGGGAGGTCTCTATACATGAGCACAGTCCGCAGCATCCTGCTTCTGGGTCCTGTTCGGTGCCCTCGCGCGGCACCTGGGCCGGCGGGGTCATCGCCCGAGCTTCCTGCCCTGGTTCAACACCCCGGGAGCGGGAATCCAGGTCCCAGTGCGCTTGCGAGCCGCTGGCCATCAGCACCGTCTCGGCCACATGCTCACCTTCGAGGCTCGGGGGATGCTCACCGGCGCCATCGTGTTCGCGGTGCTCGGCCTCGTCCTCGGGGCCGGACGGAAGCGGAAGGTCGAGCCGCCCGCCCCGGCGACGCCGCCCCCGGCCGCCGCCTGACCAGCGCCACCTTCTCGGTCCGTGACAGCCGCTTCAGCGCCGCCTCCCGCCTCAGGGCGGCGCTGCGGTCGGCCGCCGGCTCGGCGTAGACCAGCCGGACAGGCAGCCTGCTCCGGGTGTACGCCGCGCCCCGACCCGCGCCGGTGCACCCGGAGCCGCGCATCCAGGTCGTTGGTCGCCCCGGTGTACAGCGAGCCGTCGCGGCAGCGGAGCATGTAGACGCACCAGTCGTGCATCGCAGGAGAGGGCAGGCTGGCCAGCCCCGGTGGCCCATGCTACGGCACCGGGCCGCCCATGGCCCGTTTCCTCCTGTCCTCTCTCGCCGTCCTTGCCCTCCTCGCCTGCCAGAAGGGCAGCTCCGCCGAACGCGTCACCATCGACCTCGCCCCCAAGAGCACCGGCACGCCGGTGGCGACGTTCAAGGGCGGCGCGCTGACGGTCGAGGACGTGAACCGGCAGCTGACCAACCTCCCGCCGATGGTCCGCATGCGACTGCAGGGCGCGGCCGCCCGGAAGGACTTCGTCGAGGGCCTGGTCCGGGTGGAGCTGCTCTCGCGCCAGGCGCTCCGCGAGGGGCTGCAGAACGACCCGGAGGTGGTCGAGACGTTCAAGAAGACGCTGGCCCAGAAGGTGTACCTGCAGGAGCTGGAGAAGGCCGCGCCCCAGCCCACCGACGACGAGGTGAAGGCCTGGTACGACGGCCACCTCGCGGAGTTCCAGCGCCCGGAGATGGTCCAGGTGCAGGACCTCTTCCTCGCCGCGGACAGCCACGACGCCGCCCGGCGCAAGGCCCGCTCGTCCGAGGCGGAGAAGCTCCGGACCAAGGCCCGCGGTCTCAAAGCCGACGACGAGAAGGGGTTCGGCGACCTGGTGAAGGCGAGCTCGGACGACGCGCTCACCAAGGCGGTCGGCGGCGACCTCCGGCCGATGCCCCTCGGAGATCTCACCGCCCGCTACGGAGCCGAGGTCGCCGAGGCCGCCAAGCGGCTCCAGACGACCGGGGAGATCTCCCCGGTGGTCGCGACCGAGAAGGGCTTCCACGTGCTCCGGCTCAAGGCCCGGATGCCGGCACACGCGCTCCCGCTCGACGAGGTGAAGATGCAGATCAAGAACCGGCTCTACGGCGAGCGGCGCACCGCGGCCAACGACGCGCTGATGACCCGGCTCAAGACCGAGGCCGGCTACACCCTGGACGAGGCCGCGCTCGCCCAGATCTCCATCCCGTCGCCAGGCGGGCCGGGCATGCAGGGGCCGGGGCCTCACGGGATGGGTGGCGGGCCGGGCATGCAGGGGCAGGGGCCCCGCGGGATGGGCGGCGGGCCGGGCCCCGGGCACCCGCCCATGCCCGGACCGCCTCCGCCCGGCGGGCCGCCTCCGACGAGATGAGCCGGATCCCTGCCTGCGCAGCGGCGGGGCTCCTGCTGCTCGCCGCCGGCTGCCACCGCCGGCCACCCCAGGACCCGAGCGCCGCCCCGGTGGCCTGGGTGAACGGGCAGGTCATCCCCCGGGCGGAATTCGAGCGGGAGCTGGCCCGTTCTCTCGAGCTGGCCGATGGCACCAGCGCGCCCGCGCCCGATCAGCTCGCGGCGCTCCGGCGCACCGTGCTCCAGGCGGGGGTGGACCGGCTCCTCTTCCTCCAGGAGGGGGCGAGGCGGAAGCTGGAGATTTCCCCGGCCGACGTGGAGGAACGGCTGCAGCGGATGCAGGCCGACTGGCCCCCGGAGGAGTTCGCGGCGGTGCTGACCCAGCGGCAGCAAACGGTGGACGAGCTCCGCGCCGAGCTCCGGGCGCAGCTGGTCCAGGAGCGGCTCTTCCACGAGCTGGTGTACCCCCGGGTGGCGGTCACCGAGGAGGAGATCCGCGCCGAGCTCCAGGCCCATCCCGAGCTGCTCCAGGAGCCGGAGCAGGTGCACGCGGCGCAGATCGTGGTGAAGGAGCTCGACCAGGCGAAGGAGATCCGCACCAGGCTTCGCGAGGGGGCGAAGTTCGCCGACCTGGCCCGGGAGCGCTCGCTCTCCGCCGACGCCAAGGACGGCGGCGACCTGGGCTGGTTCCCGCGGGGGGTGATGCCGCCCCAGTTCGACGAAGTGGCTTTCTCGCTCGGGCCAGGGCAGATCTCCGACGTGGTGGCCACCGACTACGGGTTCCACATCTTCAAGCTGCTCGAGCGCCGACCCGCCCGAAAGAAGGACCTCGCCGCGGTGCGGGCGGAGGTCGAGCGCCGCCTCCTGCGGGCGAAGCAGGAGCAGGCCCAGACCGATTTCGTGGCCCAGCTTCGCTCGAAGGCCGACATCCGCATCAACGAGTCGCTGGTGGCGCAGGTCGTACCCCACGCGCCGGCCGGGCAGGCTCAGGAGACCCATCGATGACCCGTTTCATCCGGGCCGGACTCGCCGGGATTCTGGTGTTGGCCGCGCCGCGCGCCCGAGCCGAGCTGGTCGACCGCGTCGCCGCGGTGGTGAACAACGACATCATCACCCTGTCCGAGGTCGAGAAGCGTGCCGCCCCCGAGCTGGCGAGGGTGGACCAGGAAGCCACCGGATCCGACCGGGCCCAGAAGCGCGCCGCGGCGATGAAGAAGATCCTCGACACGATGATCGACGAGAAGCTCGTCGACATGGAGCTCAAGGAGCTCAAGGTCACCATCACCGACAAGGAGGTCGACGCCGCCGTCGACGAGGTGAAGAAGAGCTACAACCTGACCGACGAGCAGCTCCAGCAGGCCGTGTCTCGCGAGGGCTACACCATCGCCGAGTACCGCGAGCAGATGCGGAAGCAGATCGGCCGCTACAAGCTGATCAGCGAGAAGGTCCGGAAGAACGTGAAGGTGTCCGAGGCCGATGTGAAGACCGAGTACGACCGGATGACCCGCGCCGAGGGCGAGGACTACGAGGTCCACGTCCGCCACATCCTCATCGCCATCCCGAGGAACGCCTCGCAGCCGCAGGTGGACCAGGCCAAGCGCAAGGCCGCCGCGGTGGCCCAGGAAGCCCGCCAGCCCGGGGTCGACTTCGCCGAGCTGGCGAAGAAGCGCAGCGAGGGGAGCAGCTCGTCCGACGGCGGCGACCTCGGCTTCTTCAAGCGCGGCACCATGGTCCCCGAGTTCGAGCGGGTGGCGTTCAATCTCAAGAGCGGCGAGGTGTCGGAGCCGGTGCGGACCCAGTTCGGCTGGCACGTGCTGAAGCTGGAGGAGATCCGGAAGCTCGGCACCAAGCCGCTGGCCGAGGCCCGTCCGGAGATCGAGGAGCGCCTCCGCCGCCAGCAGGCCGAGCGGCTGACGTCGCAGTACATGGAGACGCTCCGCAACGCCGCGGTGGTGGAGAAGAAGATCTGAGCCGGGCCCCCGCGGCCGGCCGTCCGCGGGTCGGCATCTCGCTGGGCGACCCCTCCGGCATCGGTCCCGAGGTGGTGGACCGCGCGCTGGCGTATCCCGCCGTCCGGAGGGCGTTGGTCCCGGTGGTGTTCGGGGATGGGCCGACGTTCGAGCGCTTCGCGGCGCTCCGCCGTCTCCCCACCGGTCGAGCCGGGCGGGGCGCTCCCCGCCGCGGGGCCGGCGCGGGTGGCGGTCACGGCGCTCGCCGCGAAGGACCGCGTGCCCGGCCGGCCGTCACGGGCGGGTGGCAAGGCCCAGCTGGCGTACGTGAGGGCGGCGGTGGAGGCCGCGCTCCGGGGCGAGCTGGAGGCGCTGTGCACCGCGCCGGTCTCCAAGGAGCAGATCACCCGGGCGGGGGTGCGCTTCATGGGCCACACCGAGCTGCTGGCCGAGGCCTTCGGCCGCGAGGTGTTGATGCTGATGGACGGGCCGCGGGTGAAGGTGGCGCTGGCGACGAACCACCTCGCGCTCCGCGACGTCCCGGGCGCGCTGGAGAAGGGGCGGCTGGCGGCGCAGCTGCAGCTGCTGTCCGCGTCGCTGCAGCCGGTGCTCGGCCGGCGGCCGCGCATCGCGGTCTGCGGGCTCAACCCCCATGCCGGGGAGGGCGGGCTGCTCGGCGACGAGGAGGTGCGGACGGTCGCGCCGGCCATCGCGCTGGCGCGGCGGCGGGGCGTCGACTGCACCGGTCCCTGGCCTGCCGATGGGCTGTTCGCCCGTCCCGACCACATGCCCGCCGACGTGGTGCTGGCGATGTACCACGACCAGGCGCTGGTGGTGGCCAAGGCGCTGGACTTCGACCGCACGGTGAACGTGACGCTCGGGCTGCCCGTTCCGCGGACCTCCCCCGACCACGGCGTGGCCTACGCGCTCGCCGGGAAGAGGCGGGCCAGCGCCGAGCCGATGATCGCCGCGCTGCTCAAGGCCGCCCAGCTCGCGGCGCCCCGTCGACGGGTGCCCGGGCGTGCCGCCTCCACGGCGCGGCGGAGCGCCTAGGGTCGCCGCGGCCGGGCGCCTCAGCCCGCCGGGGTGAGCGTGATCTCGGCGATCTCCGGCGTGGAGAACAGGCGCATCGGCGGTCCCCAGAAGCCGGTTCCACGGTGCGCGTAGACCCAGACGCCGAGCAGCTTGCGGAGCCCCCGCACCACCGGCTGCTGCAGCCGGACGAAGAGGTGGAAGGGGAAGATTTGCCCGCCGTGGGTGTGTCCCGAGAGCAGGAGGTCCACCCCGTGCGGGGCCGCGCCGGTCACCGCGCGGGGCTGGTGGGCGAGCAGGACGCGAGGAACTCCCTCCGGCGCGCCGACGAAGACCAGCTCCGGGCGGCTCTGGTGATCGGCGTGGAAGCGGCCACCGTGCAGGTCGGGCATGCCGCCGATGACCAGCGAGCCACCTTCTCGCTCGACGACGCGGTGCTCGTTGTGCAGCACCGTGAGGCCCAGCTGCTCGACCATCCGCAGCGACTCGCGGACGCCCCAGTAGTACTCGTGGTTGCCGGTGACGAAGTACACCCCGTGCGGCGCATCGAGATCTGCCAGCGGCCGCAGCGCGCTCTCCACGACGTGCGACGGGCCGTCCACCAGGTCGCCGGTGATGGCCACCACGTCGGGCCGGAGCGCGTTCACCCGGTCCACCACCCGGCGGAGGAAGTCCTCGCCGATCCGGTCCCCGATGTGCAGGTCGCTGATCTGCACGATGCGCAGACCGGCGACGCCCGGGGCCAGCCTCTCCAGAGGCACCCGCACCCGGCTCAGGACCAGCCGCGTCCGCGCCGTCCAGATGGCGAACGGGACCAGCAGCGCGGTGCCGGCGGCGATGACCAGTGCCTGCACCCGCGCCTGCTGCAGCTGCGCCGCGGCGTCCGGCCACCTGTGCAGCAGCCCGTACAGCAGCCGTCCCAGATCCGTGACGGCGGTGACGGTGAGCAGCACGCCCGAGGTGCCGAGCCAGGCGATGGCCAGCGGCGGGAACACCCGGCTCGGCCAGCCGCGGTCGCGCCGGCTGAAGACGAAGCCCACCGGAACCGCGACGAAGAGGAGCGCGAGGAGCACGCACCCGGCGATCGTCACCCCCAGCGGCAGCACCGGATCCACGAACAGCCGGCGGGCGACGTACGCGTGAAGAAGCGCGAACACCGCGCTGGCGGTGAGGAAGGGTGCGAGGAAGCCGGACCGGCGAGGGGGCGTCATACAGTGGCGGGGAGGGCTAACGGGTACAGCCCTTTCCTGCATGCGCCCGAGCCGCGGGCCGAGCAGGTAACTGCCCGGAAAGGAACCCTTCCCGGGGCCCGAAGCAATCGCCGGAGACGGTGGTCGTCTCCAGGGCACGGCGGTGATGAGTCGCCGCCGGTGAGGGAAGGAAACGCAGCAGTCATGAACTCGATCATCTCGGAAAAGCGATTCGCCTTCGTCGCGCTGCCGCTCCTGCTCGCGACCCTCGCACTGTTCTACGTGCTGGGGGCGGCCGCGCTCTTCGCCGAGGCGGCCCAGGCGCACCAGGACATCGCGCGGCACGGGCGTGGTGAGCTCGTCTCGCCGGTCATCGAAGTCCGCGGGTAGCAGGGACCAGCGCGGAGAGCCGGGCCCGGTTCTCCGCCTGGAAGAACGGCGCGCGCAGCAGGGAGGACAGCGCGCGCTTGGGGATGCACCAGAGCTGGAGTGAATCCTCCCACTCGCCGAGCACCGCCACCGCGCGCACCTCGGCGTCGCCCCGGAACTCCTCGTTGCACCGCTCGACGAGGTCCCGCGTGTCCCGCACCTCCCAGCTCTCCTCGCCGCGTCCCGCGTCGACGATGAGCGCGACCTCCGGGTCGTCCCGGACGTCGAGGACCTTGAGGGTGCGCGCGGAGCCGCCGATGCGCTCGCACAGCGGCCCGATCAGCTCATCGGGCCGGAGGTCGAGCGCGATGCTGAGTCCGCCCTCGAGCACCCCGGCGTCGCACAGCGCGGTGAGCGCGTGCGCTTCGGGCGGAACGTGCGCACCCTCGGCGAGGAGTCCCAGGCGCTCGAGATCGGACTTCAGGGTCATGGAGGGGTAGGTCTGCCCTGGGGAACGGGTAGGCGCAACCCCTCCGCCTCGTCGAACACTGGCTTGCGGCCCACGGGCGTCAGCTTATCGGTTCCGGAGCGTTTCCTGGTGGGTGCGCCGGTGGCGAATCGACGATCGCCGACTCGGGGGCGACCACCTGGTTCTTGCCGCGGCGCTTGGCCTCGAGGAGCCGGGCATCCGCCCGCGCCAGCACCGCGTCGAAGGTCCCGCCGTCGGCGGGCCAGCTCGCGACCCCGGCGCTGACCGTCACCTGGCGCTGCTCGCGGCCCACCTGGAGCGGGACGCTCGCCAGCTCGATCCGGATGTGCTCCACCCGGAGCCGGGCCTGGTCCACCGCCGTCTCGGGGAAGGCCACCACGAACTCCTCGCCGCCGAAGCGGGCCACCAGGTCGCTCTTGCGCACCGAGGCCCGGAGCCGCGTGGCCACCAGCTGCAGCGCCCGGTCACCCGCCGGGTGCCCGAAGGCGTCGTTGAAGGCCTTGAACCCGTCCACGTCGAGGATGGTCACGCTGAGCGGAGCGCCGCGACGCCGGGCCCGGGACAGCTCCTCGTCCACCCGCTCGACGAACGGCGCCCGCTGCGACAGCCCGGTGAGGTGGTCCACCCCGACCATCAGCCGCAGCCGCTTCGCCCGCTGCGCCACCGCGGCCATGATGGTCCCGCCCAGCGCGAGGAGGAGGAAGTGCACCGCCTGGCTCGCCCAGGCGAACTCGCCGTGCTGCTCGTCCTCCAGGCCGAGGGGACCCGCCGCCAGCCCGATGAGCAGCGCGTACTCGACGATGCTGAGCGCCGCCGTCCAGGCGCAGAGGCGCCAGTCGTAACGGAGCCCGGCGCTCATGATGACCAGGAAGTACAGCTCGTAGAACGTCCGGGTGTGCGTCGCCGCGTCCGCCCCGCCCTCGAGAAGGACGAACAGCATCGCCCCGGTGGTGATGGTCACGTCGGCGGCGCAGCTGAGCCACGGGACCCACCCCTCGAGCACCCGGAAGGCGAGCCAGGCCAGCAGCAACGCGTAGAGGATTCCCCCGCCGAGGAGCAGCAGCAGCCTCGTGGAGTCCGGAGGCGGCGAGATGGAGAGGACGAGCGCGCACAGCCCGGCCACGAGGAACAGCCGCACGCCCGCGACCCACCGCTCGCCCGAGGCCCGGGCGCGGAGGATCATCTGGTCCGTCTCGGGACCGATCTGCCCGACGAGCGCGGCGAACGCGCGCTGGAGCCAGAGCGTGTCAGGGAGCGCCACGACGCGCGCGACTGTACGGTCCGGCGGGTCGCGTGCGAGCAGAGTCTGCCGTGCCCTGGCGCCCGGCAGCCGGGTCAGCCGGACCCCACGAACGTTCGGTCACCCACGTCTCCACCGCCAGGGCTTGCCCCCCGAGGGGAGCCTACACGTTGAAGCGGAAGTGCATGCAGTCGCCGTCGCGGACGACGTACTCCTTGCCCTCGATCCGGAGAAGGCCCTTCTCCCGGACCGCGGCCTCGCTCCCCAGGCGGATCAGCTCTTCCCAGCCGAACACCTCGGCCTTGATGAAGCCCCGCTCGAAGTCCGAGTGGATGACCCCCGCGGCCTCGGGCGCCTTCGCGCCCTTGTGGAACGTCCAGGCCCGGCATTCCTGCTCGCCCACGGTGAAGAAGGTCTGGAGCCCCAGCATCCGGTAGCCGGCCCGCACCACCTTGTGCAGCCCGGGCTCGGACAGGCCCACCGAGGCGAGGAAGCCAGGACGCTCCTCGGGAGGGAGCTGCTGGATCTCCGCCTCGATGCCGGCGGCCAGCGCCACCATCTCCGCCCCCTCGGCCCGGGACAGCTCCCGCACCGCGGCGACGTGCGGGTCGGCGTCCTCCTTGCCGAGCTGCGACTCGCCGATGTTCGCCACGTACAGCACCGGCTTGTCGGTGAGGAGGAAGAGGTCCCTGAGGTGCGCGTGGTCCTCGGCCGAGAGCTTCTGGGCGCGCACGGTGATGCCGGCGTCGAGGCCGGCCTTCACCCGGTCGAGGAGGGCGAGCTCGGCCTTCGCCTCGTCTCCCGCCTTCCCGCCGGCCTTGGCGGCCTTCTGGGCGCGCTCGCGGCGCTTCTCCACCGTCTCGAGGTCCTTGAGGCAGAGCTCGGTGTCGACGATGTCCCGGTCGCGCTTCGGGTCGACCCCGCCCTCGACGTGGGTGACGTTCGGGTCCTCGAAGCAGCGGAGCACGTGCAACACCGCGTCGACCTGGCGGATGTTGGCCAGGAACTGGTTGCCCAGCCCCTCGCCCTTGCTCGCCCCGCGGACCAGACCGGCGATGTCCACGAACTCCAGCGAGGTGGGGATGGTCTTCTGCGGCTTCACCAGCGCCGAGAGCTTGTCCAGCCGCTCGTCCGGCACCGGCACCACGCCCACGTTCGGCTCGATGGTGCAGAACGGGTAGTTCGCCGCCTGTGCGCCCGCCGAGGACAGAGCGTTGAAGAGCGTGGACTTGCCCACGTTGGGCAGTCCGACGATGCCGATTCCCAGCGCCACGAGGAGTCCGCTTCCGCCTGTCGCCTAGGCCTTGGGCCCGTTCCGGCCGGCGCGTGAGACCTCGGCCAGGTACTGGCTGGCGAGCTCCTTCTGCTTGGCCGGGTCCAGCCGCTCGCCGAGGAGCTTCTCGGCGATCTGGATGGCCAGGTCCGCCGCGAGGCCCTTCACCTCGTTCACCGCCTTCACCTTCTCGTTCTGGATGTCGCGGAGCGCCTCGGTCTTCTGGGCCTCGGCCTCGGCGCGGGCCCGGGCGACCAGGTCGACCCGGAGCTTCTCCACGTCCTCGGCGTTCTTCCGCATCATCTCCGACGCCTCGCCGCGGGCCTTCTGGATGGCCTCCTTCTGCTCGGCGAGGAGCCGCTCGGCCTCGGCGCGCTCGCGCTTGGCCGACTCGATGGACGCGGCGATGGCCTTCTCCCGCTCGTCCACCACCCGGAGGATGGGGCCCCAGGCCACCTTACGGAGCAGGAGGGCCACCAGGAAGAAGGTGACCAGCGTCCAGAAGATGAGGCCGGGACGGACGTCGACGAGGTTCGAGGCGGCGAGGACGATGGGCATGTGCGTGTCTCGAGAGTGAGTCGGCCCGGAGCACCCGCCAGGGGGCGCCCGGGCCCTGGACGACGGATGTCAGCCGACCTTGGTGGCGAGGAGGATGCTCACCACGAGGCCGAACAGACCGACGCCTTCGATGAGCGCCGCGGCGATGAGCATGGTGGTCCGGATGTCGCCGGTGGCCGCCGGCTGACGGCCGGTGGCGTCGAGCGCGGAGGCGGCGAGGCGACCGATGCCGAGGCCCACGCCCAGCACGCAGAGGCCCGCGCCGATGCCAGCGGAGAGGAACGAATATGCGAGGTTGGTCATGACTTTCTGTTTCTAACTTTCGACGTCTGGACCCGCTTGTGGGGGGGTCATGGATGCCCTTTTGGACGACCTCCCGCGGACCGCATCCGGCCGCGGGGTTCTTTCGAAATCGTCACCCGGCGTCGTGCGCCTCGCCGTGCTCCTGGTGGGCGTGCTCCTCGTGGTGGCCCATCGCCACCCCCATCCCGATGAAGAGCGCCGAGAGCATCACGAAGATGTACGCCTGCAGGAAGGCCACGAAGAGCTCGAGCAGGTAGATGAAGATGGCGAACGGCACCGCCACCACCGACACCGCGACGTGGCCGATGATGAAGATCAGCCCCAGGAGGCTGAAGAGCACGATGTGCCCGGCCAGCATGTTGGCGAAGAGCCGGAGCATCAGCGCGAACGGCTTGGTGAAGAGACCCAGGATCTCCACCGGCACCATGATCGGCCAGATCCACCAGGGAGCCCCGCCGGTCATGTGCTTGAGGTAGCCGAACACGCCCACCGCCTTCACGCTGGCGAACTGGGTGAGGACGAAGGTGCAGAGCGCGAGCGCCATCGTCACCCCGAGATTGCCGGTGGCGGTCGAGGCCCAGGGCACCAGACCCAGGAGGTTCAGGGTGAGGATGAAGAAGAACACCGAGAGGAGGTACGGCGTGTAGCGCGGCCCCTCCTCCTTGCCGATGTTGGGGATGGCGATCTCGTTGCGGACGAAGACCACCAGCATCTCGAGCACGTTCTGCCGCGGCCCGTGCGGCACCGGCTGCTTCGGATTCCGGTTGGCGCCGAAGGCGAACAGGAGCACCACCAGCGCCGCGCCCACCATCATCCAGAAGGAGTGCTTGGTGAAGGTGATGTCCAGGCACCCCGCGCCCAGGCTCGCCGGCGTCTCCGGATCCGCCGGGCAGGCGCCCGCCTTGAACGGGATGCGCCACACCGGGAAGTGGATGAAGTACTCCTTGTCGGAGAGCGGGACCTGGAAGCCGACCTCGGGCGAGTCGGCCACGTGCTCGAGGATGTACGTCGAGGTGTCGACCTTCTCCTCGTGGGCGCCTGCCGCGGGCTCGGCCTCGTGCGCGGGCGCATGGCCCTCCTGGGCCCTCGCGGCCAGCGACACTGCCAGCACTGCGCACCACAGCCACCGCCGCATCACGTCACTCCCCGCCGCTGGGCCCTCGCGGCGACCAGCACGTACGTCATTTCCAGGCACAGGGCCACCACGAACAGCCCGAAGAACGCGAGGGTGTAGGCCCCCACGTCGTCGTGCCGGGCCCGCACCCACCGGTACCCGCCGAACCACGCCCCGAGCCGCAGCACCAGCCCCGCCACGCTCGCCCCCAGCGCCACCTTGATGCTGCGCCGGACCGCGATGGACTTCCCCACCAGCACCACCGCGCTGGCCAGCACCGAGGCGACCACGCCCGCCCGGGTCGCCGGCGTCCGCGTCGCCCACCACCCCACCGCGCCGATCAGGGCCAGCGCTCCCAGGAACCCGAGCAGCCTCATCGCTTCTTCATCGCGTTCAGGCCCTGGATGAGCCCGTAGAAGCCCGCGCCCATCCCCACGAACAGGCCGACGATCAGCCCCCAGGGCGAGCTGTGGAGCTTGCCGTCCACCAGCCAGCCCGCGCCGCCGCCCACCAGCACCCCGCCGACGACCCTCCAGACCGCGTTGATGTACGGCGCCGCCGCCCGCTGCGCGCGGGCCTCGGGGCTGAGCTCGCTCCCGTCCGACTCGTCTTTGCCACCGTCTTCCAAAGAAGCCGGCGCGCGTGTAGCACCGGGGGGTTGGTCGCGCAACAGCGCAGGATGACGGGGTCTTCTGGCGTCCGGGACCGCGGCTACAGCGCCCGGAACGCGTGCCTGGCGGCGGCCAGCGTGTGCTCGACCTCGCGCTCGCCCATGGCCAGGGAGACGAAGGCCGCCTCGAACTGGCTCGGGGGCAGGTAGACCCCCCGGTCGAGGAGCGCGTGGAAGAAGTTGCCGAACTTCTTCACGTCGGCGCGCTTGGCGCTCGGGTAGTCGAACACCGGCCCCTCGGCGAAGAAGAGCGTCCACATGCTGCCCACCCGGTTCAGCGTCACCGGAACGCCGGCCGCGCGAGCCTCGGCCACGAGCCCGTCGGTGAGGCCACGGGAGATGCTCTCCAGCTTCTCGTAGACCCCGGGCTCCCCGAGCGCGTGGAGGCACGCCAGCCCCGCGGCCACCGCCAGCGGATTCCCGGACAGCGTGCCCGCCTGGTACACGGGGCCGGCCGGGGCGACCGTCTCCATGATGGCGCGGACGCCGCCGTAGGCGCCCACCGGCAGACCGCCACCGATCACCTTGCCCATGCAGGTGAGGTCCGGGCCGAGCCCGAACAGCTCCTGGGCGCCGCCCTTCGCCAGCCGGAAGCCGGTCATCACCTCGTCGAAGATCAGGAGCGCCCCGTGCCCGCGGCACAGCTCGACGAGGCCCTCGAGGAAGCCGGCGCGGGGGATGAGGACGCCCATGTTCCCCACCACCGGCTCGACAATGACCGCGGCGATGTCCTTGCCCCGGCGCGCGAAGAGCGCCCGGGCCGCCGCCAGGTCGTTGTACGGAAGGGTCAAGGTCAGCGCGGCGAGCTCCTTCGGGACCCCCGGCGAGTCGGGCAGACCGAGCGTCTCGACCCCGCTCCCCGCCTTGACCAGGAAGGGGTCGCCGGCGCCGTGGTAGCAGCCCTCGAACTTCACCAGCACCTCGCGGCCGGTGTACGCACGGGCCACGCGCAGCGCGGCGAGGGTCGCCTCGGTGCCGGACGAGGTGAGGCGCACCTCCTCGACCGCCGGCATGCGCTGGCAGATCAGCTCGGCCAGCTCGACCTCTCCGGCGTGCGGCGCCCCGAAGCTGGTGCCCGAGCGGGTGGCCGCAGTGACCGCGGCGACGATGGATGGGTCAGCGTGGCCGAGGATGAGCGGACCCCAGCTCCCCACGTGATCGACGTAGCGGTTGCCGTCCACGTCCGTCAGCCAGGCTCCGCGGCCCTCGCGGAAGAAGACCGGCGTGCCACCCACGCCGCGGAAGGCGCGGACCGGCGAATTCACCCCTCCGGGGATGACCCGCCGGGCGCGGTCGAAGAGGCGCTGGCTGCCGGCTCGCTCCATGCTCAGAGGTCCAGGGTCTCGTGGAGCTGCAGCGGCTGGTACTTCAGTAACAGATCCTTGGCCTTGAGCGCGGCGGCGAACTGCGCCGGCGTGCCGGTCAGGACGGGGAAGGTGGCGTAGTGCATGGCGGCGACCTTCGCCGGCTGCGCGAGCATCACGGCCTCGACGGCGCGCTCCGGGCCCATGGTGAAGTGATCGCCGATGCAGGCCAGCATCAGGGTGATCTTCATCGAGCGGAGCAGCTGCATGTCGGTGAACACGTCGGTGTCACCGGTGTGGTAGAGCGTCGGCCCGTTGCGGACGGCGATGACGAAGCCCATCGGGTTTCCCGCCGCGTACCCGACCTCGCCACCCTTCTCCTTCACCGTCACCGACGAGCCGTGGATGGCGTTGACGAAGGTGACCTTCACCTCGCCGTCGAAGAAGCTGAGCGTCCCGCCCACGTTCCCCAGCGTGTCGAACCCCATCTGGTCCGCCGGGTACCCGAGGTACCGCACGTAGGCCTGGGCCTGGTCGAGGCTGGTCACCAGGCGGGCCTTGGTCTTCCGGGCGATCTCCACCGCGTCGCCGACGTGGTCCGAGTGCCCGTGCGAGATGAGGATCAGGTCGACCTTCTTGAAATCCGCCAGATCCTGCTTTCCGCTGGGGTTCACCGGGTTGGTGATCCACGGGTCGATGAGGAGGACCTTGCCGGACGGGGTGACGAGCTTGAACGCGGCCTGGCCGTACCAGGTGAGCTGAGTCTTGGGGGCTCCGGCGATCTGTGGCGGCACGGAGGACGATGCACTCTGCGCGGCGGCGGCGAGCGAGGTGCAGGAGAGCAGGACGGTGAACACGCGGGCCAGGTGTCGCTTCAAGGCGCTCCTCCGGGTCGGGGTCGGCGTTGAACGGCTCGGGCCCCCATAACAGAACCGGGCCATCCGCGGCTCGAACAGCGTCGCATGAGGTCGCCGAGAAGACGCCCGGAGCCGCGCGCCTGCTTCCGGGCTCAGTCCCCCGCACCAGGGGGACGCCGGTCGAAGCGCGCCGCCGCGCGCCTGCTTCCGGGCTCAGTCCCCGTGCTCTTTTGCCGCCTGCTCCGCCGTTCCGCCCGCCGCCTCGAGCGAGGTGCGAGCCTGCACCACCCGGTGGGGCTCGGGGCGCTGGAACGCCTCGCGGGCGCCGACTCCCCGGGGCGTCGTCGCGGCGATGCGCTTCCGGGTCCGGGCGATCGCGCTCTGGACCACCTGGGGATCCGGGTGTCGTTCCAGGGCCTGCACCCAGGCCTGGATGGCCCCGGCGTCGTCGCCCGATTCACCCCGGAGCTTGCCCAGCTCGAACAGCGCGTGAGGGACGAGCTCCGAGGCAGGGAACCCCTCGATCAGCGTGGCGTAGGCCTTCATCGCCTCGCCCCGCATCCCCTCGCGCATGGAGAGCGACTGGCCCACCAGCATCCACCCGTCGTCGACCAGCGGGCTCGCGGGGAACTTCTGGATCAGCGTCCGCGCCTCGAGCTCCGACTGCTGGTAGTCCCCGAGCTCGAAGTAGAGCTTGGCCACCTGGTGGCGGAGGTCGGGCGCCGTCGGCGGGTCCCGGGCGAGCGCGGCGGTGAGCTCGGAGATGGCGCCGCGGAGGTCCCGATAGTGCGACTCGAGGATCCCGGCGAGCACCACGTGGGCCTCGGCGCTCTCCGGCGCGTCGGGGACCTGCGCCACCAGCTCCCGGTAGACGCTGACCGCCTTCGGGACGTCGTGCAGCTCGAGCCAGTAGACGTCCGCCGCACCGCGCAGCGCTCCGGCCCGGACGCGGGCGGCCTCGGGTCCCTCGGACTTCTCGACCCTGTCCAGCGCGAGGCGGTACTCGCGGAGCGCGGCCTGGGGCTTCCGGGCGTAGACCAGCTCGCGGGCGCGGGCGAGGTGCTCCGGGCCGGAGCGGGAGCAGCCGGCGGAGGCCACGAGCAGGACGGCTACTGCGAGCAGGCGTACTTCACGCACAGGGTCTGCTCGCAGCGCACGCACGACTGGGTGGGCAGGTTCGGCTCTCCGGTGTCGGCACAGATGGCGACGCTCCCCGTCAGGGGACAGTCCTCCGGCCGCACGCAGCGGACCTGGCCTCCGTCGAGGCCCAGGATGGACGACGCGGTCGCCTTGCACGGGCCACCATCACAGCCCAGGAGGAGAGCACCGGCAAGCATTGCACCCTGGACCCGCCCGCGCAGTCGCACCGCGCGTCACTTGAGCAGAAGCGGGTGCCGTTCTCCACACCCCCGGGCCGAGGTCCCGGCGGCGCGGACGTCAGGAGCTGGCCAATTCGCTCGGGCCCGCGGTCGGTCGATGCTACACCGTCCGGTGCGCTGAGGTCGGTCCCCTCGGGCAGGCCGCCGGGCCGGGAAGGGAAAGCACGGAGTGCTGGAGGGGACCGACCCCACGCGATGTGCCTCGAGGCTCAGACCTTCGGCACGGCCCGGAGGATCGCCTTTCCGTCCTTCACGAAGACCCGGTACTCCACGTCGCGGACGTTGTGCCGCTGCAGCAGCTCGGGCACCTGCTTCTTGAGGCTGGCGGCGACCGCGTCGAACGAGAGCCGCGTGGTGTCCTCGTTGCAGCGTCGCTTCGCCTCCACGTAGGCGCGGTACACGCTCCGCAGCCGGTTCTCGGAGAGCGGCTCGGGCGGCGGCGTCCCGGCGATGTGAATCACCGGCTCGCGAGCCTCGGGCGGAGGAGACGGTGGGGACCCGGGCTGCGCTGCAGGGCCCGACTTGCCGGGCGCGGGCTGCCTGGCGGCGGTGGCGGAGTCCGGCGGGGGCGCCGCGGGCACCTCGGGCTTCGAGCTTCGCCGCCGCCGGGCCTTGTAGACGTCGCGCCGGTACGTCCCGTCCTCCATCTCCTTGAGCGTCCGGGCCCAGAGCCGCTCGTAGGTGGCGGCCGTGGCCTGCAACGACTGGATCCGGAACGAGAGGGCCGAGTTCCGCGACGGCACCGTCTTCAGTGCCTCCAGCCGCTTCTTGAACTGCTCGTGCGCCTTCGTCGGCGGACGCTTCTCCATCCCCAGGAAGAACTGCTCGTACTGGCCCCGGAGCGCGTGGAGGAGCGCCTCGACCGAGTCGACCTCCTGGGCCACCTGCGCCCAGTTCGACGCGGCGGCGGCGGCGCTCGCCTTGGCTCGGTCCTCGGGGCGCGGCGGGGGGGGCATCGGCAGCCCCAGGATTTCAAGTCAGGCGCGCGCGGCGCAAGTCGGCGCAGGTGGGCGCCTGTGGAACCCTCAGGCCGGCTGCGCGCCCGAGGCCGAGGGCAGCTCGCGGCTCGCGGACGACCGGCGGACCAGCAGCGTCACGCCCAGGGCGAACATGACCAGCGAGATGAGCTGGCTGGTGGAGATGTTCCACCAGGCGTCGAGCGGCACCTGCTCGATGAGCTTGTGCAGGGTGCCCCGCTCGAAGTCGCCCCGGAACAGCTCCACCGTGGTCCGGATGATGGAGTAGCCGATGAGGTACAGCGCGAGGATCTGCCCGTGGAACCGGCGGTAGCGGCGGGCGATCATCAGGGCCACGAAGAGCAGCAGCTGGGCCAGCGACTCGTAGAGCTGGGTGGGGTGGATCGGCAAGGTGGTCCCGTGCTGGGCGACCCAGTCGCCGATCCGGATGGCGCCGGGCACGGGGTGGTCGAACACCTGTCCGGTGGACTCGATGACCCAGCGATGGAGCTCCTCCGCCTGGCTGCTCCAGGCGATGGCGCCCGAGGTGTGCTGGCCGAAGATGTCGAGCGCCCGGGAGGCGCCCGGGAAGCGCACCGCCCAGGGGAGGTGGAGGGAGGCCGGCTTCCCCCAGCAGCACCCGGCGGAGAAGCACCCCAGGCGCCCGAACGCCTGGCCCAGCGCCACCGTGGGAGCGATGACGTCGGCGAGGCGCAGGAAGGGGATCTTCCGCTCGCGGCAGAACCACCACACCGCCGCCGTCGCGCCGATGAACCCGCCGTAGAAGACGAACCCGCCCCCCAGCGCGCCGACGAGCCGCGACGGGTCCCTGAACGCGTGGGACAGCCCGTCGAGGAAGTCCTTCGGGGTGACCAGGATGAAGAGGATCTTCGAGCCGACGAAGGCGCTGACCACCACCCAGACCGCCAGGTCCATCACGTCGTTGCGACGGCGCACTCCCTCGGCACCGCCCCACTCGCGCTCGGCGAGCCGGGCGGAGACCATGATCGCCGCCACGAACCCCGCCATCAGCATCAGTCCGTAGGTGTGAAGGGGAAGGCCCTCGCCCTTCCCCCCGAGGAAGGCCGCGGCCGGCAACGCGTAGTGCAGACCGAAGTAGAGGAAGACCGCGAAGAGCACGCCATAGATGGCGGCGCGCTGCGTCCGCTGCTGCCTGGTGGGCGGGAGCTCCTTGCCCGACTTCCGGTCGATGGAGCCGGGCGCGTTCCGCCACCCGGCCCACACCCCGTAGCCGAGGAGGAGCACCGCGAGCACGTAGGCCACCGCCTGGGCGAACGGGGTGTCGAAGCGGATCTGGATCAGCGTGGGCAGCACGGCGGAGCTCCTATCAAACGGACGACGGCGCTGCCTTTCGCTCCCTCCGGACCATCCCGTCGACGAGCAGCAGGATGACCCCGACCACGATGGCGCTGTCGGCGACGTTGAAGGAGGGCCAGGTGTACGCGGTCTTCCAGTGCGCCTCGATGAAGTCGATGACGAACCCGCGCGACAGCCGGTCCACCCAGTTGCCCAGCGCGCCGCCGAGCACCAGCGGCAGGCCGATGAGCGCCCAGCGCTCCTCCTTCGCCCCGTTCAGCCGGAGGTAGTACAGGGTGATGAGCAGCACCGCGCCGATGGAGACCAGGTGGAACAGCGGGCCGCGGGCGCCGGCGGGGAGCCTCCGGAAGAGCCCGAACGCCGCGCCCGGGTTCTCCGCGTAGCGCAGCATCAGGAAGTCCGGGCTGAACACGATGGGCCGCTTCGGCCGGAAGTGCAGCCCGTCCCAGCCCGGGGCCGGCGCCTCTCCATACAGCGCACCGAGCCGGGCGCTCACCGTGGGCAGCGCGTCGAAGCGCGTGGTGAGGGCCGCCACCATCTCGTACTTCACCCACTGGTCCACCAGCACCAGGGCCAGCGCGCAGACGTAGAGGATGACCAGCTTGCGGACCAGCGCCGGGTCTCGCGCCAGGGCCCCCGGCGTGCGCGGGGCGACGACCTGCTCGACTCCGGGACCGGTCACGACAGCGCCTCCTGGCACTTGGGGCAGACCTCTGCGCCGGCGGCCACCTCGGGCGTGTAGGTCCAGCACCGCGGGCACTTCGCCCCCTCCGCCTTGCGGACCTCGATGCCCAGGTGGCCCGCGCCGGGAAGGGACGCGGTGGCGCGCACCATCCGCTCGCCCGGCTCGGGCACCAGCTCCACCTGGCTCACGATGAGGAGCGTGGGGAGGTCGCGCAGGTGCCGGGCGAGGAACGCCCGCCCCTCGGCGTCGGCGTGGAGCACCACCTTCGCCTCGAGCGAGCTGCCGATGAGCTTGTCCCGCCGGGCCGCCTCGAGCTGCTGCTGCACCGCCGCGCGGACCGAGAAGAGCCGGTCGAAGGTCTCCATCAGCGCCGGGTCACGCCGCCCGCTGGCCTCGGGCAGCCCGGCCAGGAAGACCGACGGCGCGGGCCGGCCCGGCAGGTGCTCCCAGACCTCCTCGGCGGTGAACGAGGTGACGGGCGCGAGCAGCCGGGTCACGTCGAGGAGGATGCGGTGGAGCACCGTCTGTCCGCTGCGCCGCGCATGCCCGGCGGTCTTCCAGGTGTAGAGGCGGTCCTTCGAGATGTCGAAGTGCACCGCGCTCAGGTCGCTCCCGCAGAAGTCGACCAGCGCGTGGTACACGAGGTGGAACTCGTACTCGTCGTAGGCGCGGCGCACCCGGCCCACCACGTCGTCCAGCCGCGCCAGCACCCAGCGGTCGAGGGGCAGCAGCTCGGACTCGGGAACGGCGTCCTTCGCCGGGTCGAAGTCGTGGAGGTTGCTGAGCGCGTAGCGGAGGGTGTTGCGGATCTTCCGGTAACCCTCGGAGAGGTTGCGGAGGATGGCGTCCGAGAGCCGGACGTCGTCGCGGTAATCCGCCGCCGCCACCCACAGCCGGACGATCTCCGCGCCGGACTGCTGGATGAGCTTCTCCGGCTTCACCGTGTTCCCGAGGGACTTGGACATCTTCCGTCCCTCCCCGTCCACGACGAACCCCGCGGTCAGCACCGAGCGGTACGGCGCCTGGCCCCGGCTGGCGACACTGACCAGCAGGCTCGACTGGAACCAGCCTCGGTGCTGGTCCGAGCCCTCGAGGTACAGGTCTCCGGGGAGCCCCATGTCCGGGTGCCGCTCGCTCACCGCGGCGAAGGCGCAGGCCGAGTCGAACCACACGTCGAGGATGTCGGTCTCCTTCCGGAGCGCCGTCCCGCCGCACGCGCCGCACTTCAGGCCCGGGGGCGCATGCTTCTCCAGCGGCGCCGAGTACCAGACGCCGGTGCCTTCCTTCTCCACCGCGTCCGCCACCCGCTCCATCAGCTCGGGGCTGACCACCGACTCGCCGCAGCCGTCACAGAGGAGCACCGGGATGGGCACGCCCCAGGTGCGCTGGCGGCTGATGCACCAGTCCGGCCGGTTCTCCACCATGCCCCGGATGCGCGAGCGCCCCCAGTCCGGCACCCAGCGCACGCGCTGGTCGATCTCGCTCAGCGCCTGTCCGCGCAGCGTCGCGTCCAGACCCGCGGTGGCGTCCAGCGGCCGGTCCATGGCGATGAACCACTGGGGCGTGGCGCGGAAGATGATCGGGTTGTGGCACCGCCAGCAGTGCGGGTAGCTGTGCTGGACCTTGTCGCCCGGACGGTTCAGCAGGACGCCCCGGTCCACCAGGATCTGCACCACCCGCGGGTTGGCGTCGAAGACCTTCACCCCGCGCAGCTCGGCCGGCTCCACCGTGTCGTCGTAGCGTCCGTCGGCGCGCACCGGGTTGTAGATGTCGAGCCCGTACTGCAGCCCGACCTCGTAGTCCTCCTGGCCGTGGCCGGGCGCGGTGTGGACCAGACCGGTGCCCTGCTCGAGCGTCACGTGCTCGCCGAGGACCACCACCCCCTGCCGGTCGGCGAAGGGGTGCCGGTAAGCGAAGCCCTCGAGGTCCTTGCCGGTGGCGTACCCGAGGATGCGCCGCGGCTCGACCAGCGCCGCCGCCGAGATCTCGCCGCCGGCCGCGGCCACCGTCTTCACCGCGAGCTGGTCGGGGGCGATCTCTCCCAGCACCCTCGGGAGCAAGTCCTTGGCGACGACCACCACCCGCGACCCGAGGTCGTAGAACACGTACTCGAGCGCCGGATGCACCGCGACCGCCAGGTTCGCGGGGAGCGTCCACGGGGTGGTGGTCCAGATGACCAGGGCCACCGCCTTGCCCCGCAGCGCGGGAAACGCGTCGGCGAGAGTCTCCCGGCGCCGCTCCGGGACCAGGCCGGGCGTGCCCGCCTCGGTGCGGAAGGCGACGTAGACCGACGGGCTCTGGTGGTCCTCGTACTCGACCTCGGCCTCGGCCAGCGCGGTCTGGTCGGTGATGCACCAGTACACGGCCTTCTTCCGCCGGTAGAGGAGCCCACGGCGGGCGATGCGCGCCAGCTCCCGCAGCTCCTGGGCCTCGTAGGCGAAGTCGAGCGTGCGGTAGGCCTCGTCCCAGAGCGCGAAGTTGCCCATCCGCTTCCGGACCGTGGCCTGGAGGTCGATGTACTCCAGCGCGTAGGCGCGGCAGGCCTCGAGGAACTGGTCCCGCGAGAGGCTCCGCCGGTCCACCTTCCGGTCACGCAGGCGCTTCTCCACCGCCTGCTCGATGGGAAGGCCGTGGCAGTCCCACCCCGGACGGAAGGCGCAGAGCAGTCCGGCCATGCTCCGGGACTTCACCACGATGTCCTTGAGGACGTGGTTCAGCGCGTGGCCGGCGTGCAGCTCGCCGTTGGCGTACGGCGGCCCGTCGAGGAACACGAAGCGGGGGGCGGCGGCGTTCTTGCGGAGCAGCGCCCGGTAGGTGTCCTCGGCGTCCCAGCGAGCGAGGATGCGTGGCTCGAGCTGGGTGAGGTTCCCCTTCATGGGGAACTCGGTGCGCGGCAGGTTGAGGGTCTGCTTCCAGCGGTTGTCGCCCGAGGCGTCGGACATGGCGGAGACGAGAGAGGAAAGCACGCTCGGCTAGCACCCTCCGTCGCTCCGCGCAAACCGCGGCTGGCAGGGGTGGTAGCGTCCGTTGCCCGCCGTGGCCCCCACGAGGAAACAGCGACCCAGGGCGCGCGAGCGCCGCACGCCGCAGCGGACCGGTCCGGACGACCGCCGGGTGGTGGCCATCCTGAGCCGCAAGCGCTCGCTCTACTCCACCCGGCGACTGGTCGAGGCCATCCGTGCCCGCGGGCACCGGCCGCTGGTGCTGGACACCCTTCGCTGCAACCTGGTGCTGGCGGCGGGCGCCCCACGGATGGTGTTCCGGGGGGTGGAGCTGCGCGGGCTGGATGTGGTGATTCCACGCATCGGCGCGTCCATCACCGCGTACGGCCTCGCCGTCGTCGAGCAGCTGGAGATGATGGGCGTCCCGGCACTGAACGCGGCGCAGGCCATCGCCCGGAGCCGGGACAAGCTGCGGTGCCTGCAGCAGCTCGCCCGGTCGGGGCTGCGCGTCCCCCGCACGGTGATGGCGCGCGACGCGAGCAACGTGCCGCGGCTGGTGGCCGAGGTGGGCGGCCTGCCGGCCATCGTGAAGCTGCTCCGCGGGACGCAAGGGGTGGGCGTCATGCTCGCGTCCACGCTCCCGGAGCTCCAGGGAATCCTCGACACCTTCCAGGGCCTGGGACAGGAGTTCATCCTCCAGGAGTTCGTCGCCGAGTCCCGGGGCCGTGACCTCCGGGCGCTGGTGGTGGGTGGACGGGTGGTGGGCGCGATGCGGCGGCGCGCCAAGCGAGGAGAGTTCCGGAGCAACCTCCACCGGGGAGGACGGGGCCGGCCGGTGGAGCTCGCCCCCGCGTACGTGGAGGCGGCACTCCGGGCCACCTCGGTGGTGGGCCTCGAGGTCGCGGGGGTGGACCTGCTCGAGACCCACGACGGGCCGACGCTGCTCGAGGTGAATTCCAGCCCGGGGTTCGAGGGTCTGGAGCGGGCAACCGGGCTGGACGCGGCGGGCGCCATCGTCGACCGCGCGCTCGCGCTGTCCCGACCGCGGGATGTCGTGACGCGGCGCGCGCTCTAGCTCGCCACCGTCCAGGCGAGCGTGGCGTCCAGTCCAGGTGTGTGCGCCAGCCGCACCGATGGCGGGCCCGCCTGGACGCTCTGCGACGGGGCGCCGACGACACCGTTGTCGTCCCACGGTCGCCTTCTCTACAGTTCGGTCTCTTCCGCCCAAAAGATGAGCCGCTCCCCAAGCAGACTCAGGTGCTGGTGTACCAGGACGTCCTCTGCCCCTGGTCCTGGCTCGTCGAGGTGCGCCTGTCCCAGCTGCAGCGCGAGCTGGCCGACGTGCTGCGCTTCGTCCCCCGTCCCTATCCGCTGCGCCCGATGGAGTCTCTGCCGAGCGAGGAGGAGATCGCCCGTGCGGTGCGCGAGCTCGAGGCGGCGGGGAAGGAGCGCGAGGGGCTGCCGCTGCGCCCGGACCTGTGGACCTCGGGAGATCCGCCGCGCTCCAGCGTGGAGCCCCTCGCGGCGCTCGAGGCCGCGCGGCTGCAGGGGGAGGCGGCCCGGCTCGAGCTGCAGACGCGGCTGCGCCACGCGGCCCTGGAGCAGGGGCTGAACGTCACCCGGCCCGACGTGGTCTTCGAGCTCGCCGCGCGCTGTGGATTGCAGATGAACCGCTTCGCCGCGGCGTTCGGCTCGCCGCAGACCCGCCGGCTGATCCGCGAGGAGTACCGGCTGGCCCGCGACCGCGGCGTCCGGCGCGTGCCCACGGTGGTCATCGCCAACCGCTGGATGATGTCCGGGCTGCGGGAGACGAGCGAGTACCGGGATCACCTGCTCGCCTGCGTGGGCAAGCTCGAGCGGGCGCGGACGCCGGCGCTCGAGCGCCTGGTGCACTGACCGGCGCCGACGGGCGACGGCCGTCACGCATCCGGGCCCAGGCGGGTGCGGATGTCTCCGCCTCCCGCTGCTGCTCGCGCACCGCCTCGACGCGTTCCTCACCGCTCGGCCGCGGCGCGGCGGGACGGGCCCTGCTCCTCTCGCGCGTCGGGGTCGCCGGCGGGTGTAGAAGGCGTGGACGGGCATCGCCGGGCGCTCGGCGCTGACCGGTCGCCCTGGAGAACGCCCACGGAGACGATTCGGTGGATCCAGCATCCCCAGAGAATCGTCCGCGCGAAGGCAATGCCCGAGCCGAGCGGGCCCGGGCAGGCGGAGGCTGAGATGGGCGACCGGCGGTGAGCGGGCTCGCCCTCGCGCTCGCGGCCCTGGTCCTCGCCGGCGCGCCCGACGCCGAGCCCGCGACGGGCCAGGCAGGAGGCGGGACTGCCGCCTCGCCGGAAGCGCCGCCGCCGCTCGCCGGAGAGACCGTGGTCACCGCCAGCCGCGCTCCCCGGCGGCGCAGCGAGGTCCCGGCGGACGTGACGGTGCTGGACCGGGCGGACCTCGAGCAGTCGGCCTCGCCGCTCCTCGACGACGTGCTCCGGCGCGTCCCGGACGTGGGCACGTTCCGCCGCTCCTCGAGCCGCGTCGCGGACCCCTCGAGCCAAGGGCTGAACCTGCGCGGCGTGGGTCCCTCGGGCGTCTCGCGGGCACTGGTGCTGGTGGATGGTCTGCCGCTGAACGACCCGTTCGGCGGCTGGGTGTACTGGCAGTCCGTTCCCGGGCTGGCGATCGGCAGCGTGGAGATCGTCCCCGGAGGCACCTCGGCGCTCTACGGGTCCGCGGCGCTGGGCGGGGTCATCGACATCCGCTCCCGGCCGCTCGACTTGGCCGGCGTCGAGGCCGACGTGTTCGGGGACACGCTGCCCTCGCTGGGCATCGGCCTCCGCGGCGTGCAGCTCGCCGGGCCGGTGGCGGTCGAGCTGACGTCGGAGTTCCTGGGGAGCAACGGCTACAATGTCGTCGCCCCCGAGCAGCGCGGACCCATCGACGTCCCTGCCGGCAGCACCCACGTCTCGCTGCAGGGAAGGGTGCTGGCGGACCTCGGACCGCGCGCCCGGCTCGGGGCGAAGCTCGGCTTCTTCGACGAGCACCAGAACGGCGGGACGGAGTTCACCACCGCGGCGGCGCAGGTCCGCTCGATCGCCGTGACCCTCGCCCTGGGCGCTCCCGAGGCGCCGGACGTCGAGCTGGCGATGTGGTTCCGGAACGAGGTGTTCCACCAGCAGCGGGCGCGCGTCGCTCCGGACCGGGTCTCCGAGACGCTCGCTGGCGAGCAGCGCGTCCCCGCGGACGACGAGGGCTTCTCGGTGCTCTGGCACGCGCCGCGCTGGGGCGTGCAGAGCATCGACATCGGGCTCGACCTGCACCGGGTCGCGGGGAGCGCGCAGGAGCGGCTCTTCCCGACGGCCGTCACGACGACCACGACGCTGGAGCGCGTCGGCGGTGGGGACCAGGCATCCGCCGGAGTCTTCGTGCAGGACACGGTGCGTCTCGGGCCGGTGACGCTCGTCCCCGCGCTGCGGCTGGACCACTGGCACACCGAGAATGGTGAGCAACGCCTCACCACCCCCGGTGGGGAGACGGTCCAGACCTACGACTTCCGGCACGAGACGCAGCTCTCCCCGCGCCTCGGCGTGCTGTGGCAGGTGGTGGACGAGCTCGCCCTGCGCGGCTCGGTGAACCGTGCCTTCCGGGCGCCGACGCTCGGCGAGCTGTACCGCCCGTTCCAGGTCGGGACGGTGCTCACCGCGGCGAACCCCAATCTCGGGCCCGAGACGCTGCTCGGGGCGGAAGCGGGCGTGGAGTGGGTGCCGGGGCCGGTATTTCGCTCGCGCGCCACGGTGTTCTGGAACCGGCTCGACGACCCCATCGCCAACGTCACGCTCGCCACCCCGTTGCCCGGTGGAGCCGTGAAGCAACGCCAGAACCTCGGCTCGGCTCGGGTCCGGGGGCTGGAACTCGCCGTCGAGGCCCGGCCGGTCCGGGGCTGGGAGCTCCGAGCGGCGTACACCTTCGTGGATTCCCAGGTCCTCTCGGCCCCGGAGGCGACCGGCACCATCGGGAAGCGGCTGCCCCAGGACCCCGTGCACCGGGTCTCGGGGGCGATCGAGGCCCGGCCCGCGCCTGGCTGGACCGCACGGGTGGAGGGCATCGCCGCGTTCGTCCAGTACGAGGACGACCTGAACACCCTGCCCCTCGGCACCCAGTTCCGGCTGGACGCGTACCTCGCCCGGGCCATCGGGCGGGCGGTGGAGGTCTACGCCGCGGTGGAGAACGTGCTCGACCGGCGGGACCTGGTGGGCCGGGCGGGAGTGAACACCCTCTCCG
The DNA here is from genome assembly GCA_963776345.1 of uncultured delta proteobacterium. GTDB lineage: Bacteria > Myxococcota > Myxococcia > Myxococcales > Myxococcaceae > RPRB01. Next base: position 122,515 of record CAVZMH010000017.1, read on the forward strand.
GTCCGTTCACGGTGCGGGTGGGGATCCGACTCCGCCAGTGGGAAGCGCCGGACACCTCGCGCTGAACGCCGGAGGGCTGGCGGCCGGACGGGCCGATGTTATTACTTGGGACCCCATGGAGATTTCCTCGTCGTCCGCCGGAACCCTCCGGGCGCTGAGGCAGCTGGTCCGCGCCCTCCGGCTCGCCGACCGCGCCGCCGAGTTGCGTCTGGGCCTCAGCGCTGCCCAGCTCTTCGTTCTCGAGCGCCTCGCCGAGGGACCGGTCGGCTCGATGGCCGAGCTGGCCGGACGGACCCTGACCGACGCGAGCTCGGTGTCGGTGGTGGTGCAGCGGCTCGTCGAGCGGGGGCTGGTGGTGCGGGCCACCGCGCAGGACGACGCGCGGCGGACGACCCTCCGCCTCTCGGCCTCGGGCAAGCGGCTCCTCGGCACCGCTCCCCGGTCTCCCACCGCGGACCTCCTCGAATCACTGGAGCACCTGAGCGCCTCGGAGCGGACGGACCTCGAACGGTTGCTCGAGCGGGTGGTCCGGGGGATGGGCATCGACGACAGCGGACCCACCCCCATGTTCTTCGAGGGTGAGCCTCGTCCCGGACGGCGCCGGCGGCGCGCCCACGCTCCGGGAGCACGGGCCCGCGGCCGTGGCTGACAAGGCCGCGCGGACCGCGTCCACGACCGAGGGGCTTCCCGTCGCGCCGGCGCTGGGACCGGGGCTGGCCGCGGCCCACATCGCGCCGCACGCGGCGAACGTCACGCGGCGGACTGCCTGGGTCTGTGCGCTGGCCATCGGCGTGGCGTTGCTCGCGGCGGGGGTGGCGCAGGCGCTCCAGCGGCTCATCGCGCTGGTGACCAACCTCGCCTTCCGGGGGACGGTCTCGCTCGAGACGCTCGGACCGACCACGGCGCACCTCGGGGCTTGGGTGGTGCTGGTGCCTCCCCTCGGGGGGCTCGTCGTCGGGGTCATGGCCCGCTACGGCTCGCGAGCCATCCGGGGGCACGGGATCCCCGAGGCCATGGAGCAGATCCTGGCGAACGAGAGTCGCATCCCGGTGCGGCTGACGTTCCTCAAGCCTCTGTCCGCCGCGGTGGCCATCGGCACCGGCGGACCGTTCGGCGCCGAGGGGCCGATCATCGCCACCGGGGGCGCGCTCGGCTCGGTGCTCGGCCAGCTGCTCCCGGTGACCGCAGCCGAGCGGAAGACGCTCCTCGCCGCCGGCGCGGCCGCGGGCATGGCGGCGACGTTCGGGAGCCCGGTCTCGGCGGTGCTCCTGGCCATCGAGCTGCTGCTCTTCGAGTTCCGCCCGCGCTCGCTCATCCCGGTGTCGCTCGCCGCGGCCACGGCGACCGGGGTGCGCTTCTCGTGGGCGGGCAGCGCTCCGGCGTTCCACAGCGTCAGCTTCGCCGAGCCGAGCGGCACCGCCCTGGTGCTCTACGTGCTTCTCGGCGCCCTGGTGGGCGTGGTCTCGGTGGTGGTGACGCGGGCGGTGTACCGCATCGAGGACGCGTTCGAGCGCCTGCCGATCCACTGGATGTGGTGGCCGGCGCTCGGGGCCATCCCGGTGGGCATCATCGGGTACTTCGCGCCGAGGACGCTGGGCGTCGGCTACGACAACATCGACGCGGTGCTCACCGGCGCGCTGGCGACGGGGCCGCTGCTCGCGCTGTGCATCCTGAAGTTCGCCAGCTGGTCCATCGCGCTGGGGAGCGGCACCTCGGGCGGGACGCTCGCCCCGCTGTTCACCATCGGTGGGGCGCTGGGCGCGTTCCTCGGGACGGGGCTGACGGTGCTCCTCCCGCGCGCTGGCGTCGATCCGCGGCTCGCGGCGCTGGTGGGGATGGCGGCGATGTTCGCCGGAGCCTCGCGGGCGCTGCTCGCCTCGGTGGTCTTCGCCTTCGAGACGACGCGGCAGCCGCTCGGGCTCCTCCCGCTCCTCGGCGGCTGCAGCGTGGCCTGGCTGGTCTCGGCGGCGCTGATGAAGCACAGCATCATGACCGAGCGCATCGCCCGGCGCGGGCGGGTGGTGCCGGCAGAGTACGCCGCGGACTGGCTCGCCCAGTGGCGGGCCGCCGAGTTCTCCAGCCGGCCGGTGGTCACGCTCGGCGCCTCGGAGACGGTGGGCGAGGCGCTGCGGCGGCTCTCGGACGTCCGGCACCAGGGGTTCCCGGTGGTGGACGGGAAGCGGGGCGTGCTCGGGGTGGTGATGCGCCGGGAGCTGGTCGGCGCCTCGCCGGGGCGCCGCATCGAGGAGCTGGTGGAGCGGCCCGCGGTCACGGTGCGGGCCTCTGACACGCTCCGGCACGCAGCGGACGTGATGGCGCACGCCGGCGTGGGTCGGCTCCCGGTGCTCTCGGACGGGCCCGAGCCGGTGCTGGTCGGGATGCTCACCCGGAGCGACCTGGTCGGCGCGCACCGGCCACGCCTCAGGGCGGAGCGCGTCGCCGCACGCGTGCTCGCCAGAGGATGACGAAGGCGAGCGACGGAGCGGCCACGGCGACGAGGGAGACCAGCGCATCCTCGACGCTGCGGAGCCGGGGGAGGTTCCAGGCGAGGACCTCGCCCAGGGTCAGCGCCGCGTCCGCCCCGACCGCGGCGACGACCAGGCGCGAGAGCCGGTCGCTCCAGCGCACCGCGAGCCGGAACAGCGACGCGGCGAGCACCACGTCGAACGCCACCCAGGCCCACCGGACCCACGGCGCGGGGAAGTGCCACGGTCCGGCGACCGCGAGGAGCGCGATCCAGGGGACGAGCAGCGCCGCGAGGAGCCGCACGACGATGGTGGGCCCGCGGAGCAGCGTCCGGAGCCCGAAGCTGAGGAGGTGGTCGCGAGCGAAGGCCTCGAGCACGTCGAGGAGCGTCCGGACCGCGCCCTGGTCGGGTGGGTAGACGAGGTGGCTCGGGCGCCAGCGGGTGGGCCGGAGCCGGGCCTTGAACGCCCGCAGGCCCTCGAAATCGAAGAGCACCGAACCCGCCGAGCGCGCCAGCCGCAGCGCCGGCACGACCTGACCGGCGAGCGGCGCGAGGCCGAGGGTCACCATCGACGAGCGGTCGCCCCCAGCCTCGGCCTCGCGCATCGCGTGGTCGACCAGCAGCTCGGCCGTTCCGTTCGGAGCGTCCGGACCACGGATGAGGTTCTGCAGGAGCCATCCGGGCCGGGCGAAGATCGGCGCGGCGGTGAGGAAGGCGAGGAGACGTCCGTCCTGCTCAGCGAGGTGGACGCGGTGCTCCTCGAGCAAAGTCAGCGGGTCCACCTGGACCAGGAAGCCCATCGGGGCCATCTCGTGCCGCCGCAGCCAGGCGGAGACGAGGCTCTCGAGCTGCCTGCGCAGCGGGGACGAGGTGGAGGCGATCTCGGACGGGTCGGCAGTCCGGACCGTGACGCCCTTCGCCCTCGCCCGTCGGAGCTGCTCGCGAAGGCCGCTGCTGGCACGGAGCGCCGCCGGCCAGAGGTCGGCGTCCCACTCGGGCTGCTCCCCGATGAGGAGCGCGGACCAGGGGAGCGCCTCGACCATCCGCTCCTCCACCCCGAAGAAGGCGAGCCGTCGTCCGGCGCTCGACGCGTGCCGGCGGAAGCGCTCGGCCACCTCGCCGAGGCGCTCCGGGGCGGTCAGGGGGGCACCGGCGGCCACCCAGGCTCTTCCGGTGTCGACGTAGGCCACGCAGGCGTCCTCGTCGGCGAACCAGTAGTGGAACCCGGGCTCGAGCACCTGGAACGAGGTCGCGTTCCATCCGTGGCGGCGGAGGACGGCGAGGACCCGCCGGCGCTCGGCGTCGAGCTGGGACATGCGTCGGCCGGATGTGCGCCAATCGGACCCGCTGCGCAAGCGCCGTCAAAGGGCTCGCGCCGGATCGCGACACGCGAGCGCCGACGTCGGGATCCCGGCAGGCGGAACGAAGTTCGAGACGCTCAGCGCTTGGGCGAGCGCGGCGCGTCTGCCCTAGGGTGCGGCCCCCGCCCATGCGCCTGTTCGCCATCGGAGACACGCACCTCCCGTCCACCCGCGGCAAGACGATGGACCGCTTCGGCTGGAACGGCCATCCGGCACCGCTCGCCGAGGCCTGGGACCGGATGGTCACCCCGGAGGACGGGGTCATCGTCGCCGGGGACATCTCCTGGGCCACGAAGCCGGCCGAGGCCGCGGACGACCTGGCGTGGCTCGACGCGCGGCCGGGGAAGAAGGTGCTCCTCCGCGGCAACCACGACTTCTGGTGGGGCGACTCGGCGACCAAGCTCCGGAGAGTCCTCGAGCCGTACCGGACCATCGTCGGGTTCCTGCAGAACTCGGCGGTGACGCTCGGTCCATATCTCATCGCCGGTTCGCGGCTGTGGTCCGCGCCCGAGGCCCCACCCATGCCCGGCGGCGAGCTGGGCGACGAGCCGTCGGACGCCCATCTCGTCGAGCGCGAGGCACGCCGGCTGGGCCTGTCCATCGAGGATGCGCGGAAGGCGCTGCGAGCCACCCCGGGGCTCACCCGGGTGATCGCGGTGCACTTCCCGCCGCTCTACGCGAACGTGAAGCCCACCGTGTTCTCCGCCCTCATCGAGGCGTTCCAGCCGGTGGTCTGCGTGTACGGCCACCTCCACGGCGCCGAGGGCATCGCCGCCGGGTTCCAGGGCGAGCACGGCGGAGTCCGGTACGTGCTCGCCTCGTGCGACGCCGCGGGGTTCCGGCCGGTCCTCCTCCTCGACGGCCCCAGAAACACCGCTTCGCTCGCCGGCGTTGCCGAGGCCGGCGGCTCTCCCGTAGCTTGATTCGCGAGTCGGGCACCATGAACCCGGTCATCACCAGCCTGCTCGTCTTCGTCGGGCTCTCCGTCTTCGTCTACGTCGTTTACGGCCGCGCCTCGGTCCTCCTGGCCATGAAGGGGGAGAACCGGCTCGACCGCGTGAGCGAGCGCACGCGCGCGCTGCTCCGCTTCGGGCTCGGGCAGCGGCGCATGGTGGACCCCGAGGAGCGAACCCCCGGCGTGGCGCACGTCCTCATCTTCGTGGCCTTCCTGGTGCTGGCGCTGCGCACCGTGATGCTGTTCGCGATGGGGTTCTCGGAGACGCTGCTCGAGGTCCTCTCCACCGGCACCGACCCCTTCTGGAGCGAGCACCCCGCGGCGGCGGCGCTCTTCGACCTCTACCTCCTGGCCAAGGACCTGGTGGCGCTCGGTGCGCTCGCCGGCGTGAGCTACTTCGTCTGGCTCCGGGCGAAGGTGAAGCCGGCCCGGCTCACCCGCTCGTGGGAGGCGTACCTCATCCTCGGCTTCATCGCCGGGCTCATGGTCAGCGAGTACGTCTTCGGCGCCTCGCGCATGGTGCTGCAGGGCGAGGGCACGACGCCGTGGGAGCCGGTCACCTCGGCGGTGGCGATGCTGCTCTCACCGCTGCCGAGGGGCGTGGTGTGGGCGCTCGGTGGAGCGATGTTCTGGGTCCACCTGACCATCATCCTCTCGTTCCTCAACTTCCTCCCGCTGGGGAAGCACTTCCACGTCATCACCGGCTTGCCGAACGTGTTCCTCCAGAACCTCGAGGGGAGCAAGGCCCTGCCCACGCCGAACCTCGAGGCCGAGCAGTTCGGCGCGCGCACCGTCCGCGACCTGACCTGGAAGAACGGGCTCGACCTCTACAGCTGCACCGAGTGCGGCCGCTGCCAGACCCACTGCCCGACGTACATCACCGGGAAGCCGCTCACCCACAAGGGCGTGAACCAGGACCTCAAGCACTGGATCTGGGACCACCAGGCGCAGGTGGCGAACGACCACCTGGCGCCGGGGACCGACGCCGAGCTGCCGCCGATGATCGGCAGCGCGCTGAAGGCGGAGACGGTCTGGGCCTGCACGACGTGTGGCTGGTGTGAGCGCGCCTGCCCGGTGTTCATCGAGAACGTGCCGCGCCTCATCGAGATGCGCCGCTACCAGGTGCAGGTGGAGGCGGTCTTCCCCCCCGAGATCCAGCGGGTCTTCGAGGGCATGGAGCGGCAGGGCAACCCCTGGGGCGTGGGGCAGGACCGGCGCGACGAGTGGGCCGAGGACCTGTCGCTCCCGGTCTGGGACGGGCCGGGCAAGTACGAGTACCTGTTCTTCGTCGGCTGCGCCGGGAGCTACGACGACCGGCAGAAGAAGGTCAGCCGGGCGCTGGTGCGCATCCTCCGCGAGGCCAAGGTCTCCTTCGCCACGCTGGGGAAGCAGGAGATGTGCAACGGGGACTCGGCCCGGCGGCTGGGGAACGAGTACCTGTACCAGACCCTGGCCAAGACCAACGTCGAGGCGTTCAACGGGCTGGGGGTCAAGGCGGTCATCACCCAGTGCCCCCACTGCTTCAACACCATCAAGAACGAGTACCCGGGGTTCGGCGGGGACTACCGGGTGATCAGCCACACCGAGCTGATCAGCGAGCTCATCCGGGAAAAGCGCATCAAGCTGTCACGGGTGATGGACGCCACGCTGACCTACCACGACCCCTGCTACCTCGGCCGGCACAACGGGGTGTACGACGCCCCCCGGCAGGCGCTGGCGGCCATCCCCGGGCTCAAGATCGTCGAGATGCAGCGGAGCAAGCGCGAGTCGTTCTGCTGCGGCGCGGGCGGCGGGCGGATGTGGATGGAGGAGCACCTCGGGACACGCATCAACCAGAACCGGATGAACGAGGTGGCGCTCACGCTGGCGCACGCCAAGAACCCGGCGATCCCCTTCCCCTCGGCGACGGACAAGGACCGGCCCGGGAAGGTGGGCGACTACAGCGGTCCTGGCGAGGGAACGGTGGCGGTGGCCTGCCCGTTCTGCAGCACCATGCTCCGCGACGCGGCGAACGAGACCGGCCGCGAAGCCATCGTGGTGAAGGACGTGGCCGAGCTGGTCGCCGAGTCGATGGGCCCCGCTCCGGCGAGCTGAGCCCGCGTGCCAATGTGCTCGAGTTCCGCTCCCGCGAAAGGTGTCCCGCGAAAGGTGTCCCCACGAAAGGTGTCAGACACCTCGTTTTGTCCTGTGAATCAGAGGACTTACGAGGCGGTCGCGGGGGTGTCGGCGGTTACTTGAGGTGGTAACGAGGTGTTTGGCACCCTTCCGCAGCAGTGTTTGGCACCCTTCCCGCCGCGTCGGGCCGCTCGACCGTCGGAATCAGGCTCAGGCCGGAACCGCGGCCGGCTCCTCGGTGAGCTCCTGCATCGTGCGCCAGAACGCGACCCAGCCGTCCGCCCGGCGCTCGAGCGCCCACAGCTCGACGCCGTGTGCACGCCAGTCACGGCCCCCGCGCGCATAGATCATGTCGAAGGCGATCTCCGCCATCGCGGCCAACGCTCCCCCTTCCACGCTCCGGCGGTCCTCGCGGTACGAGCGCAGCCGCGTGCTCGAGGTGAACTCGCGGTAGCTGTCCATCAACCGGTCCCGCCCGCACAGCCGCATCCCGAACCCGGGGAAGACGAAGGTGATCTCCGGATCGAGCACCGGCGCCATGTCCTCGAGCGGCCCCTGGCGCCAGGCGAGCTGGATGCGATCGAGGACGCGCAGCACTGCGACCTCGGTGTCCGATGGAGCGGGCATGGAAGGACCCCCGGCGAAGGGGGCGCACCGTAGCAGCGGCGCGGCGCCCGCTTCCAGAGGCCCGGGGGGCGCGCGGGGAGGACTCGCACCCGGGGAGAAGAAGGCCCGCGCTCCTCAGGCCTGCGGCCGCTGCACGAGCCCCCGCTCCAGAGAGGCGAGCCGGGCCATCGTCTGCGCGTACAGCGTGTCCACCTTGGCGTGGAGCTGCGTCACCTCGAGCCCCGCCTTGATGTTCGCCGCGTATTCCGAGTCGCTCCGGATCCGGTCCCCGGCCGCCTGCCGGTTCTGCGCGATGAGCACGAAGCAGCTGAGGAAGATGCTCTCCAGCGACACCGCCATGGTGAGGAATCCGAAGGGGAACGGGTCGAACGCCCGCACCCGCGGGAGCATGTTCACGTTCACCACGATCCACACGATGAAGAGCAGCAGGTGGAGCACCAGGAAGGGAATGCTCCCGCTGAACTCGGCCAGCCACTCGGCCGTTCGCTGCACCCCTGTCCGGTGCTGCTCCACCTCCTGGTTGGGCGAGACGCTCGACTGCGACTGGAGAAGATGGTCCGCCTCCCGGAGCCGCCGGCCGATGACCCCGAGCACGTCCAGGGCCGCGTCCGGGTGCTTGCGGAAGAGGGCCTCGAGGGCCGCCCGATCGATCTCCACCGCCCGGGTCGCCTCGGTCGCCTGGGCATCCGCGGTCCGCTCACGGCCGTCGAGCAGGGAGAGCTCGCCGAAGAAGTCTCCCGGGCCGAGCTGGCCGAGAAGCACCCGTCTCCCGGTGGTGGTGTCGACCGAGATCTCCACCGCGCCCTGGGCGATGACGTAGAGCGCCGCGCCCGGATCGCCGCGGCGAAAGATCCGCGACCCGGCGGGAAAGTCGCACAGGTGCATCGCCGCAGCGAGCGTCGCGCGCTCGGTGGGGTCGAGCGCCTGGAACAGCGGAACTTCGGCGAGCAGCGATTCCTCGGCAGGCATCGGGCGTCCTCCGACCCCCGTTCTGCCACGGCCCGCCTCCCGGACTAGCGAGGATCCGGCGGCGACCCCGGCGAGGAGGGAGCCGTCACCCGCCCGGCCGGCATCCGCTGGCCCCGGGCATAGACGTAGGTCGCCGCCAGCGCCGTCAGGATCCCGAGGAACCCCGCCAGATCCACCCCGCTTGCATCGGCAGCGGCGGCGGCGAGGGGGATCGCCTCGGAGGGCTCGACCTCACCGCCCTCCGGCCTCGCGCTCTGGGCGCGGAGCCGGGCGGCGCGCCGGTCCTCGCGCGCGGTCCCGGCGAGGGCCGGAAGGGAAAGGAGAGCGAGACAGAGCGCGCAGCGACGGAGCGAGGGAGACATCGACGGGATGCCTTCGATTCTCGCCCACGCCGGAGCGAGCCGTCACCCGTCCCGCGGCCTCATCGACGTGGGTGAGTGTCGCTCAACGTCCGAGCTTCACCAACTCGTTGCGGCAGATGTGGCACAGCGACGGCTGCTGGCGGTCCACGTCGGCCAGCGAGGTCGCGGCGAACATCGCGCACCGCGCGTCCTCGCAGTAGCTCAGGCCGACGAGGTGCCCCGCCTGGTGCAGCCCCTGGATCTGCACCCGGCGCCGGAAGATTGTCTCGTCCGCCCCTTGCCGCAGCCGCGAGACGCTGAGGATCGCCACCCGGGACTCGCGGTCCGCCTCGCCGAAGACGAACGGGCTGTCGGGGACGAAGAGGTCGACGTCGGTCACGCCGAGCACCGTCCCCTCGCGGTCGAGCAGCGGGACCAGCCGCCGCATGATGGCGTTGGAGTGGTACTGGTTCCGGTCCTTGTTGAAGGCGTAGGCCGGGGAGGCGAGGGCGGGCTTCCCGTACCCCACCGTCAGCCCGAGCTGGGTGGTCAGAGGGGCCTCGAGCTCCCGCAGCAGCGTCAGCGGGGCGTTGCCGATGGCGACCATCTGCAGCACGCGGGGAACCACGGAAGGACCCTCCTACGGAAGGCAGCGAGGCTGGGGCGCAAGGATTCGAACCTTGATAGTCAGATCCAAAGTCTGACGTCCTGCCGTTAGACGACGCCCCAGTACATTCAACGGCGTGTGGGGGGAGCATAAGGGCTTCTCTCGCCCGTCCCAACCAAAGCGAGCGGCGGCCCCGTCCGTTACCGCCGGAGCAGCACGTAGACCGCGCCCGCCCCTCCGTCATGGGGGCGCGCGGTGGTGAAGGCCAGCACCCACCGGGCGAGCTTCCCCCTGGTGAGCCAGAGCTGAACGCCGGACTTCAAGACCGGAATCTCGTCCTTGCTGTGCAGCCCTCGCCCGTGCACCACGAGGACGCAGCGCTTCCCCGCCTGGCGCGCGGAGAGGAGGAAGCGCTCGAGCGCGCCCTTCGCCTCGTCGCGGGTGAGGCCGTGCAGGTCCACGTGCCCCTGGAGAGCGAGCTCGCCCTTCCGGAGCTTCCGGAGCAGCTGGGGATCCAGCGAGGGAAGACTGCCCTCGATGAACTCGTCCGAGTCGGCGAGGTCGAACGGGGCCTCGCCGGCGACGAGCTCCGAGAGCTGCGCCAGGACCTCGGCGTCCTCGTCCGCCCTGGGCGGAAGGCCCGACTTCTTGGCCGGCTCGACCCGGTGCGCACCCCTCCTCACCGGCCGGACCTCGCCCACCGCGGTGAGGAACTGCGCGGCCTCGTCGTCCTTGCCCGGGACCGCGGTCTTCGGACTGGGCGGAGGAGGCGATGACCGGGGGGCCTCGGGCCCCGCCTTCTGGATCTTCAACCCCTGGAAGGGATTGTGGAAAGGTTTCGGCTTCTTCAGATGTCCAGGTTCTGCACGTCGAGGGCGTTCTTCTCGATGAACTCCCGCCGGGGCTCCACCGCCTCCCCCATCAGGAGGCTGAAGATCTCGTCCGCCTCCACCGCGTCCTCGACCCTGACTTGAAGCAGCGTCCGCGAATCCGGATTCATCGTGGTGTCCCAGAGCTGCTCGGGGTTCATCTCGCCGAGGCCCTTGAAGCGCTGGATGGACAGGCCGCGCGATGCGTCGGCGAGCACGGCCGCCAGGACGTCCTGGACCCGGAGCGCCACCCGCTCGCCCTCCTCGAGCTTCACCGTCCACGGCGCCGGCCCGAGCATGTCGAAGGTGCGCCGGAGCTGAAGCAGCTCGGCGTATTCGGGGCTGGAGAGGAACGCGTGGTCGAGCACCGTCTCCTTGGGGCTCCCGTTCACCTCGGTGCGAAAGACCAGCTTCTTGGCCTGGTGCTCGGGGTCGTCCTTCCGGAACGACTTCAGCTGGGCCAGCACCTCGGGGTACCGCTCCCGGAGCCAGGCGTGCATCTTCTCCACCTCGGACACCAGGCGGTCCATGTCCAGCAGCGTGTGCTCGTCCACCCGCGCCGCCTGCACCAGGGCGTCGAGGATGCGCGGGTCACGGCGTCGCGCGAGCTTGCCGAGGCGCTCCTCGTACTGGCGGATGGCCTCCAGGAGCGCGCGGAGGTCGTTGCCGCGGAACTCGGCCACCCCGTCCGGCTCCGAGGGCACCACCCCGCAGCGGTCCACGCCGATGCGCATCAGGTGCTCGTCCAGGCCGCGCTGATCCTTGAGGAACAGCTCCTTCTTCCCGCGGGTGACCTTGTAGAGCGGCGGCTGGGCGACGAAGAGGTAGCCGCGCGCGATGAGCTCCGGCATCTGCCGGTAGAAGAACGTGAGCAGCAGCGTGCGGATGTGGCTTCCGTCCACGTCCGCGTCGGTCATGAGGATGATCCGGTGGTAGCGGCACTTCTCCGGGTCGTAGTCCTCTTTCCCGATGCCCGTCCCCAGCGCGGTGATCAGCGCCACGATCTCCTGCGAGGTGAGCATCTTCTCGAAGCGGGTCTTCTCGACGTTCAGGATCTTCCCGCGCAGGGGGAGGATGGCCTGGTTGCGCCGGTCACGGCCCTGCTTGGCCGAGCCGCCGGCCGAGTCGCCCTCGACGATGTAGATCTCGCTCTCGCTCGGGTCCTTGCTCTGGCAGTCGGCCAGCTTGCCGGGGAGCGACATCCCGTCCAGCACGCCCTTCCGGCGCACCGTCTCGCGGGCCTTGCGGGCGGCGATGCGGGCCCGGGTGGCGTCGCCGATCTTGGCGACGATCTTCTTCGCCCCGGTGGGGTTCTCCTCGAGCCAGGTGAGGAGCTGCTCGTTCACCATCTGCTCGACCAGGCCCTTCACCTCGGAGTTCCCGAGCTTGGTCTTGGTCTGCCCCTCGAACTGCGGATTGGGGAGCTTGATCGAGATGACCGCGGCGAGGCCCTCGCGCGCGTCCTCGCCGGTGGGCGTCTCCTTGAGGTCCTTCCACAGCCCGCCCCGCTCCGCGTAGCCGTTGATGGTCCGGGTGAGCGCGCTCTTGAAGCCGACCAGGTGGCTGCCACCCTCCTGGGTGTTGATGTTGTTGGCGAAGGTGTAGATGCGCTCGTCGTAGGCGTCGTTCCACTGCATCGCGATCTCCAGCGCGACGCCGTCCTTCTCCGCCTTGAAGAAGACCGGACTGTGCAGGGTCTCCTTCGACTTGTTGATGAACTCGACGAAGCTGACGATGCCGCCCTGGAACTCGAAGAGGTGGCTCTTCTGGCTCCGCTCGTCGGTGATGCTGATCTTCAGCCCGGCGTTGAGGAAGGCGAGCTCGCGGAGGCGCTGGCTCAGCACGTCGAACTGGAAGTCGGTGGTCTCGAAGATGGTCGAGTCCGGCTTGAACCACACCATCGTCCCGCGCTTGTCCGTGGTGCCGATCTCGGAAACTTGTTGCTGCGGGATTCCGCGCGCGTACTTCTGCTCGTAGACCTTGCCGTTCCGGGAGATCTCGAGCTTCAGCCACTCGCTCAGCGCGTTCACGCAGCTCACGCCCACGCCGTGGAGACCGCCCGAGACCTTGTAGGCGTTGTGCTCGAACTTGCCGCCGGCGTGGAGCTTGGTCATCACCACGTCGACCGTGTCCATGCCGCGGACGGTGGGGTGCGGGCCGACGGGGATGCCGCGGCCGTCGTCCTTCACGCTGACGCTGCCGTCCACGTGGATGGTGACCACGATCTCCGTCGCGGCCTTGGCCAGCGCCTCGTCCACACTGTTGTCCACGACCTCGTAGACCAGGTGGTGCAGGCCGTAGGTGCTCGTGTCGCCGATGTACATGCTCGGGCGCTTGCGGACGGCCTCGAGGCCCTCGAGGACGGTGATGGACGACGTGCCGTACTCGGGCACGGAGGTCCCGACCGCGGCCTGGGCAGCGGGTTCGTGTTTGGTCGTGCCGTTCAAGGGATTTCTGGTGTCTTTCCTAACACGCACCCCCCACGCTCACAAGCGGGGCAGGCGGGCTCAACTGATTGACATTTCAGGGGAATCTGGCTCCTGGAAGCCGGGCGGAACCGGTCCCGGATCGGCCTCAGGCGTCGACCCGCGGAGCCCTCTCCGGACGGGCCAGGACCCGGCCCAGATCGGCGAACACGGAGGGGTCGGAGAACAGCGCCCGGGGCAGCTCGCGACGGGTTCCGTCGGCGAGGGTGAGCACCCAGCGAGGTGCCCACCGACCGGTCTGTCGCACCGTCTCGATCTGCGGCCAGAACACGCGCTCGATGCGCCCGTCGAGCGCCCGGGCGAGATCGGCGCCGGCGAGGTCCACGCGCACGCCGTACCCCTCGCGAGGCCGGAGGCGCCAGGCGAGCCACACGAAGGCCCCACCGAGCGCCAGGCCGGCCACGCCCCGCGCCGAGGCGGTGGCGCTCCCGCGACCGGCCCGGACGAGCCCGGCCATCCCGAACGCCACGCCAACGACGGCGAAGGCGGCCAGGAGCGCGCGGAGCCGCGTGGGTCGGTAGGGAAAGAACCTGGGCGTCATGCGGTCCGCGCAGGACGGAGCCGAGCATCCTCCGTGACCGCTCCCGAGTCGACGCGGAGCCAGAGCGAGTCCGGGCCCGAGGCCCGGGCGACGAGGGAGGCGTCGGTGGTGGTGAGCAACACCTGCGCCCGGCTCTCGGCGACGGTGTGCATGAGAAAGGCGTTGCGCTCCGGGTCGAGCTCGCTCGAGACGTCGTCGAGGAGGAGCAGCGGCGGCCTCCCGAATGCGGCGCGGACGTTCTCGATCTCGGCGATCTTCCAGCCAAGCACCAGCGCTCGACCCTGTCCCTGCGAGGCGTAGGCCCGCGCGCTCCGTCCTCCGAGCGTGAGCTGTAGGTCGTCGGCGTGTGGGCCCACGGAGGTGAAGCCCCGCTCGCGATCGCGCCCCAGCCGCTCGCCGAGCGCTTGACGGAGCGCGCCCTCGAGACCGTCCTCGGTCTGCGGATGGTGCGTCCCGAGGTGGAGCGCGGTGTAGCCGACGGCGACGTCGGGGAGCTGCGAGATGGCCCGCACCGCGGTGACCGCCCGGGGTCCCAGCTCGTCCAGGAGCGCGCGGCGTCGGACGAGGACCCGGGAACCCGTCCGGGCGAGCGTCTCGTCATAGGCCTCGACGTAGCTCGCCGGCGCATGCTCCTTGAGCAGCCGATTCCGGCTCTTGAGCGCCCGCTGGTAGGCCCGGTGCTCGCGGAGGTACGCCGGGAACCGGTTGAACACGGCGCGATCGAGGAACGCCCGCCGCACCTCCGGCCCGCCCTTCACCACCTCGAGGTCATCCGGGGTGAAGGCGACCACGCTCACCCCGCCGAAGTAGTCCTCGAGCCTGGCGGCCCGCTTCCCGTCGACGAAGGACTGCCGCAGGCCGGCGGCGACCTGGACCGAGATCTCCCGCTCTGCCCCGCCGAGGGTGAAGCGGCCGGTCACCGTGGCCTGCTCCGTGCCGAAGCGCACCAGCTCCGAGAGCCGGTTGGCGCGGAGCGGCCGGAGGGTGCAGAGGAAGTAGACCGCCTCGAGCAGGCTGGTCTTGCCCTGGCCGTTGCTGCCCACCACCACGGTCGCGTGCGGCGACGGCCGGATGGAGACCGAGCGCAGGTTGCGAAAGTCGGAAGCCTGGAGTTGCTCGAGGAGCACTACACCCGCATCGGCATGACCACCGCGGTGTAGCTGCGATCGCCCGGGACGTGCAGGACGCCCGGGCTGTGGTCGTCTCCGAGCTCGAAGGCGACCTCGTCGGTGTCGAGCACGGCGAGCACGTCGGTCAGGTAGCGGGCGTTGAAGCCGATGGTGATCTCGCCGCCGTCGTACTGGACCTCGAGGTCGTCCTTGGCCTCGCCCAGGTCCGGGTTCTGCGAGCTGATGCGCAGCTGGTTGGTGGTGAGGCCGATCTTCACCGCGTTCGACTTGTCCACGCTGAGCAGCGCGATGCGCTTGAGCGCTTCCTGGAAGCGAACGCGGGGGAGCTTCACCTTGCGCTCGCCTTCCTTGGGGATGACCCGCTGGTACTCGGGGAACTGCCCGTCGATGAGGCGCATCACCATGGTCAGCCCAGGCTTCTTGAAGAGCGCCGAGTTCTCCGCGAACCCCAGCGCGCACTCGGCGTCGGGCGCCTCGTCGAGCAGCCGGCGGAGCTCGTGAAGGCCCTTGCGCGGGATGATGACCCCGCCCTTGAGCTTGAAGTCCCCGGCGAGCTCGCGCTCGATCAGGGCGAGCCGGTGGCCGTCGGTGGCGACCATCCGGACCTTCCCGCCCTCGCGGGGCTCGAAGAAGACGCCGTTGAGGATGTAGCGGGTCTCGTCGGTGGAGATGGCGAAGGAGGTCTTGCGGATCATCTCCAGCAGCACCGGACCCGGCACCGCGACCAGGTGCGCGCTCTCTTCCCTGGGGAGCTTCGGGTACTCCTCGGGAGACATCCCGACGATCTTGAAATGCGCGCTGCCGCTCTGGAGCTCGGCGTACTGGTTGGGCAGCTTGCGAACGGTGACCTGCGGCTCGGGCAGGTTCTGGACGATGTCGAAGAGGGTCTTGGCCGAGAGGGTGAGGCTGCCGGGCTTGGTGACCTCGGCGGGGTGCTCGCTGACGATGCCCACGTCGAGATCGAAGGCGGTGATCTGCACGCCCGACTTGGTCGCGTTGACCAGGACGTTGGAGAGGATGGGCATGGTGGTCTTCCGCTCCACGATGCCCTGGGCCCGGTACAGCGCTCGCTTCAGCTCCTCCGCAGCGATGCGGAATTCCATGTGCCCATCGTCTCCCGCGGAGGAGACATCGCCACTCCGCCCGGCGCTCCGTGTAGCCCGCGCATGCGAGGTGCGTCAAACGCGCCGAGGGCTCCGGGAGGAAGCCATGCGTTGGCCGATCTGGACGCCGCCGAGGTCCAGACGGGCGGGAGACGCCGGTGCAGATCCGCGGAAGGACTCGGGGATATATATGGAGATTGATTTTGCGAGACGTTCTCAAGTAAGGCGTGGTCCAGCATGGGCTCTCGCCTCGTCCTCGCCTTCACCGTGCTCGGAGCGGTGCTCGTTCTGGCCTGCGCGCACGCCGGCTTCGTGCCCCAGCCGACCTTGTTGGACGTGGCGCGCATCCAGCCGGTGGACCCGGGGTTGAGCCTCGAGGAGATGCAGGCGGGCCGTGCGGCGTACGTCCAGCGGTGCAGCAGCTGCCACCCCGTGCATGGGCCCGGCGAGTACCGGGGAGACCAGTGGCCAGGCCTGGTGACACGCATGCAGCGGGAGAAGAAGGTCAAGATCCCCGAGCACGACCGGGTGCTGCTGGAGCGGTACCTGGTCGCGTTCAGCTCCACGGCGCCCAAGGGGGACGCGGGCGTGATGGGTCCGGGCCTCGGAGCGAGCTCGGCTCCTTCGGCTTCACGCTGATCGCGGCGCGTTGAACGCTCTTCCTAGAAGCAGGTGGGGCGAGCGCGCTGGGGTTCCGTGCACCGGCGTTCGTTGCGGCACCGGCTGTGGCTTCAAGAGAATTGGATCATGGATCTATGGGGTGGTGGAAGCCGGTCCCGCAGACTTGGGGAGAGCGACGCAAGATCGGGCGGGGCCTCGCGATTCCGATCTTCCCGGCTGTGGAGAAGTGATGTGGTTTTCCACGGCGACACACAACCGTTGCGCGGCGGACGTGGACTCTCCACACCTGGGCCACTCCGGCCCCCAGGGCACTCCGGAGATTATCGACACCAGGCTTGAACAGGCTCTCCCCACAAGTTCCGGACAACATGGACAGGCAGGGGAGGTTCTCCACTCTCGAGTGACAGGGAGCACACCGGAAACGACCAACATCTCCACATTGTGCAAGACGGTGGAGAACCTCGGTGCCGAGCGGTCGGAGCTTCTCGCACGCCCGCACGGCCCGCCTGAACGACTCGCCGGTCGGCGGACGTCTCAGCCCGGACCGAGCTTGCTCTCCAGCTCGTCCAGCTCCTTCCGGATGCCGGTGTCGAGCTCGCGCTGCCGCTCGACCTTCCGGACCGAGGAGATGACGGTGGAGTGGTCCTTGTTGAAGCGGGCGGCGATCTCCGGGTACGAGCTCCGGGTCAGCTTCCGCGCGAGGTACATCGCCACCTGGCGCGCGTGGGACAGCTGCTTCGTCCGCCGGTCGGCACGCAGCTCCTCGACCGCGACCTTGTAGAACCGCGCCGTCTCGCGCTGGATGTGGTCGATGTCGATCGGTCGCTGCGCGGGGAGGATGTCCCGGAGCACCTGCGCCGCGAACTCCTCGGTCACCGGCTGCCCGGTGAGGCTGTGCACCGCGGAGATCTTGATCAGCGCCCCCTCGAGCTCGCGCACGTTCTTCTGCACGTGCTTGGCGATGAAGTGGCAGACGTTGTCCGGGAGCTCGAACCCGTCGGCCTCGGCCTTCTTCTTGAGGATCGCCACCCGCGTCTCGTAGTTCGGCTCCTGGATGTCGGTGATCAGGCCCATCGCGAACCGGCTCCGGAGCCGGTCCTCGAGGCCGGGGATCTCCGCCGGCACCGCGTCCGAGGTGAGCACGATGGCCTTCGACATCTCGTGGAGCGCGTTGAAGGTGTAGAAGAACTCCTTCTGCGTCTCCTCGCGCTTGGCGAGGAACTGGATGTCGTCGATCAAGAGGACGTCGCACTCGTCGCGAAACTTGCGGCGGAAGTCCGTCATCTTGTGATCGCGGACGCTCTCCACGAACTCGTTGGTGAACTCCTCGGACGAGAGGTAGACGATCCGCGCCCCCGGATTCTTGGCGAAGATCGCGTTGCCCACCGCGTGGAGCAGGTGCGTCTTCCCCAGCCCCGTTCCCCCGTAGATGAAGAGCGGGTTGTAGGCCCGTCCCGGACTCTCGGCCACGGCGGCGGCGGCGGCGGCCGGGAGCTGGTTGCTCTCGGCGACCACGTAGTTCACGAAGGTGAAGCGCTCGTTCAGGCGCGGGGGGCGCGGGGCCGAGCTCGAGGCCCGTCCGGCGGTCGCGCCGCCGTCCGCGTCGGGGTGCGCGGTGCCCACCACCTCGTAGCCGATCCCCATCGGGGTGCCGTGAACGCGCGACAGCGCCTCCTCGAGCAGTGGCCGGTAGTGGTCGTCCACCCAGTCGCGAAAGAAGCGGTCAGGAACGCCCAGGATCAGCGCCCCGTCCTTCACCTCCATGGCGTACATCCGGTCGAGCCAGGTCAAGGCGTAGGACTTGCCGTCCTCGCGCAGCAGGGCGAGCGTTTTTTCCCAGAGTGCATCGGCACTTGCGGGCACGGACGACTGCTCGGGAAAAGCCGACACGAGAACGCGACCTCGGGAGGGGAACGACCGGTCCTGTGGAGCAGGGGGCGGGGGGCGTGTTGTACGACTTCCCGCGGTCGTTTGTGGACCAAAAAGGTGCGGGCCCGGCGTTGCCTCGACGCGCCTGTGACTCGCCGGCGCATTGACTCGAACGCGGCCCCTGGGTTAAGCGCGCGGCCCTCCTCTCAGTCAGTCGTAGACCTTCTCGGAGCATCGCCCCGTGTCGAAGCGCACGTACCAGCCGTCCAAAGTGAAGCGGAACCGCACCCACGGCTTCCGGAAGCGGAACAGCACCCGCGCGGGGCAGGACGTCCTCCGTCGGCGCCGGGCGAAGGGGCGCAAGCGCCTGGCCGTGTCCGCGGCCAAGAAGTAGGGTTGCCAGAGGCGTTTCCCAGGGAGGCTCGCCTCCTGAAGCGCCGCGACTTCCTGGAGGTCCAGGAGCGGGGAAAGAAAGTGACCGCCGGGCCGCTGGTGGGCCTGGTGGCGCCGAGCCCGGACGGTGCGTCCAGGCTCGGACTCACGGTGTCGAGCAAGGTGGGGACGGCGGTGGTCCGGAATGCCGTCCGACGTCGGCTGCGCGAGCTGTTTCGCAAGCGGCGCGACCGATGGCCAGGAGGAATGTACCTGGTGGTGGTGGCCCGTCCGAGTGCCAGGGAAGCCAGCTACGCGGCGCTGGAGCGCGCCGCGGATGCCCTGCTCGCCGCATTGGAGAACCGTCTCCGTTGAAGCTGCTCACCTTCCTGCTCTCCCTGCCCATCCACCTCTACCGGTGGATCCTCTCGCCGCTGCTGCCGCGGGCGTGCCGGTTCCATCCGTCGTGCTCGGCGTACGCGCTCGGGGCGTTGCATGAGCACGGGCCGTTCCGTGGCTTCCTGCTCGCCCTTCGCCGGCTCGGCCGGTGCAATCCCTTCAACCCCGGGGGGCTCGACCCCGTCCCGCCCCGCCCAGGGAGGATCTGAATCCCGTGGAGAACGATTCCCAGAAGCGCACGTTCGTGGCCTTCGGGCTCATCTTCCTGCTGACCGCCGCGTACATGACCTGGTTCGCGCCGAGCCCGGTGCCGCCGCACGCGGACGCGAGCGCGGCCGACGCGGGGACGGTGGCCACGAGCCCGGCTCCGGTGGCGCCCTCGCCGGGCGCCGTCGAGCCGACGCCGCCCACGCCGCCGTCCAGTGGCGCGCCGCCGGCGGGTCCCGCGGTCCGCACGATCGAGGTGGCGCGGAAGCAGATCCACTACGTCTTCTCCACCGAGGGTGCCGGGCTGGTCTCGGCGCGGCTCCAGGGAGACAGGACCCGCGACCAGCATCCCCTGACGATTGCCGAGGGCTGGGCGCAGCTCTTCGGCAAGGCCGTTCCCAAGGGGCCGCAGATGAACCTGGCACAGCCCGTACCGGGTGCGGCGCTGCCGGTCTCGGTGGAGCTGGCCGGTGAGGCCGCCGTCCCGGCGACGCTGCGCTACTCGGTCGAGGAGGGCGATCATCGCCTCACCTTCGTCGGGCGCACCGAGAGCTGGGAGGTGAGGAAGGAGGTCTCCTGGATCGACGACGGCTTCGAGCTGTCGACCAAGGTGACCCTGCGAAACCTCACCGCGCGCCCGCTCTCCGGTGAGCTGGTGCTCCCGTACTCCCGGGCGATCGACCCGGCGCACGAGGAGAAGCCGAGCTTCTTCGGCGGGGTGGGCAACGTCTCCGACTCGGCGTGCTTCGTGAAGGACGCCTACGAGCACGAGACGGTGAAGGACAAGAGCGAGACCAAGGAGCTCACCGGTCCGGTCCGCTGGGTGGGCATCAACCAGCAGTACTTCGTCTCGGCCATCTTCCCGGTGGGCACGGCGGTCGAGGGGAAGTGCGTCCTCACCACCTCGCCGACCGAGCGGATCGCGACGGCGCGCTTCCCGGTCCAGGTCGCGCCCGGCCAGTCGGTGACCCGGGCCTTCGGCGCGTTCCTCGGCCCGAAGGAGACCGATGCGCTGGCCGAGGTGCCCAAGCTTGCGGCGAACCGCGCTCCGGACACCAACGCTCCGGTGCACCTCGAGCGCGCGGTCGACTACGGGATCTGGGCCGCGCTCTGCAAGCCGATGCTGTGGTTCCTCAAGTTGATCCACGGGGTCGTCGGCAACTGGGGCGTGGCGATCATCCTCCTCACCGTGGTGGTGAAGGTGCTCCTCATCCCGCTGACCCACCGGGCGATGGTGGGCCAGGAGGCGATGAAGAAGCTCCAGCCGAAGATCGAGGAGCTGAAGAAGAAGTTCCCGGGGGACAAGGAACGGCAGCAGATGGAGATGATGAAGGCCTACCAGGAGGCGGGCGTGAACCCCTTCGGGTCGTGCCTGATGCTCCTGGTCCAGCTGCCGGTGTGGGCCGCGCTCTTCACCACGCTGCGGAACACCTACGAGCTGTACGGCGCGCCGTTCACCTCGCACTTCCTCACCGACCTGACGATCAGGGACCCGACCTATCTGCTCCCCGTCCTGCTGGGCGTGTCGCAGATCATCACCAGCCGCCTCATGCCGCCGGCCCTCGATGCGGCGCAGCAGCGGATGATGGTGTGGTTCATGCCGATCTTCTTCACCGTCATCATGCTGAACTACCCGGCGGGGCTCCTGCTCTACATCTTCACCAACAACATCCTGACGGTGGCGCAGCAGGCGGTGTTGCGGAGGATGGTTCAACGCGGAGGCCCCTCCGCCGCGCCGCTGAAGCCCGCGCTGGAGAAGCGGAAGTGACCGACTCGCAGGTGGCGGTGGCGGTGGGAGCCGTGGACGAACGACGGGCGCAGGCGGTGTCGGTGCTGGAGCAGCTGCTCCGGGCCATGGATCTGCCGGCGACGCTGGAGGCGAAGGACCTCCCGGACGGGAGCGTGAGCATCGCGGTGACGCCGACGGTGGAGCTGCCGGGCGTGGCGCTCGGACGCCGCTCGCCGCTGGGGGACGCGCTGCAGTACCTGGTGAACAAGCTGGTGAACAAGCCGGGCCAGGAGCGGCGGTGGATCGCGGTGGGCCTCGGAGGGCATCCGGAGCCGCGCGGGTCGAAGCCGGCGCGTGCGCCCGTGGTGGCTGCTGCTCCGGTGAGCAACGGGAGCGCCTCGGCGCCGCCGGTCCATCTCTCTGCGCCGCCTCGACCCGCCCCCGTCGCTCGTGGGTCCGAGGCGGACGAGCGGACGCTGGTCGCGGAGGAGGACCCGGGGTTCGACTCCGCCGCCCGTGAGCTCGCGGCGCGGTCCGCGAGCTCGGGCCGCGTCTACGCGGTGGTGGCGCTGGGTGCGATGGAGCGCGGAAGGCTGCTGAAGGCCGCCGACGCCGTGCCGGGCGTGAGCGCCCGTGCCGAGGGCGAGGGGCGCCTCCGGCGCCTGGTGCTGACGCCGGACAAGCTGGTGCCGATGCCGCGGCAGCGGCTCCCGGTGGACGACCATCCGGACGAGGACTGAGCTCGTGGGAGGACCCGGGTTGGGAAAACCGAAGGGGCTCAAGGACCGGCTGTTCGGAGCCGCGGTGCTGAAGATGAGCTTCCGCCTCCGTGGCGACGAGCAGTCGCCGGCGTTCAAGGGCATCTACCCAGGCGTGCTGCGGGATCTCGAGCTCGAGGACGAGGCGGTCGAGAAGTACATCGAGGAGCACCGGGGCGCGGTGGAGGCGGCCGCGCGCGGCAAGCCGGCGCCCTGACCGCCCGAGCCGTCTCGGCCGGTGCGTCGCGGAGGCTGGCCGAGACCTCGACAGCGTTCGAGCTCGCCCCGCATGACTCGTCTCGCGCGCCGGAGATTCCAGGCTCGCGGCCCGTGGCCAGGAGCTGAGCCGTCGGGTCGCCGGTGGTGCATCCGTCCCAAGTCCGGGAGGGTCTTCCCACGGGCGGGACGTCTCGTGTGGCGCTCCTCGCCTTCTACGGGTGTCGTCGCTGGCACGGATCTGGCGTGACCGGGTGGCATGACCGGCTGGCTCGCAGACGTTCGTATTGCCCTCCGCCTTCTCCGTCGACGCCCGGGCTGGACCGCGTCGGTGCTCTGCACCCTCGCCCTGGCGATCGGCGCGAACTCGGCGCTGTTCAGCGTGCTGGACTCGGCGCTGCTGCAGCCGCTGCCGTACCCCTCGCCGGAGCGGCTGGTGCTCATCGAGGAGACCGCGCCGTCCTTCGACCGGTTGTCGGTCAGCTATCCGGACTACCTCGACTGGCGGGTCCGGACCCGGTCGTTCGAGCAGATGGGGGTCTACCGGGGCGCGGAGGTCAACCTGACCGGCGTCGGCGCTCCTCGGCGGGCGCGGTCGATCGAGGCCTCGGGCACCTACTTCACCGCGCTGGGCGTCCCGCCCCTCGTCGGGCGCACCTTCGACGAGGAGGAGGATCGGCCCGGAGGAGCGCCGGTCGCCGTGCTCGGGGAGGACCTGGCCCGGCGGCTCTTCGGAGGCCCCACCGAGGCGCTCGGCCGGTCGCTCCAGGTCGACGGCAGACCGTCGACCATCGTCGGGGTGATGCCCCGCCACTTCCGGGTCGATGGACGCCCCGAGATCTGGGTCCCGGTCGGCCAGCAGATGGTGGGTCGCACGGCCGAGCGCGGGAACCACCCCGGGCTCACCGCGGTCGCGCGCCTGAAGAAGGGCGTCCCGTACGGCGAGGCCCGCCTGGAGCTCGATGCCGTCGGTCGGGCGCTCCAGGCCGAATATGCGCAGAACCGCGCGACGCTCCCGCGGCCCAACCCCATGCATCAGCTGATCACCCAGGACGTCCGGGGCTCGCTGTGGCTCCTGATGGGGGCGGTGATCCTGGTGCTGCTCATTGCCGCGGCCAACGTCGGCAGCCTCCTGCTCGCCCGGGGCACCGGTCGGCTGCGCGAGCTGGCGATCCGCGGAGCGCTCGGTGCGGGGCGGGCCCGCCTCGTCCGGCAGCTCCTGGTGGAGAGCCTGGTGCTGGCGATCTTCGGAGGGGCGCTCGGGCTCGTCCTCGCCGGCGTGGCGATGCAGGTCCTGGAGGCACACCGGCCGTCGTCGCTCCCCGACCACGTGGCCCTCGCCCTGAACCTCCGGGTGCTGGCGTTCACGCTCGGGGCCTCGGTGGTCTGCGCCCTCCTGTTCGGGCTGGTCCCGGCGCTCATCGGGGCGCGGACCGAGCTCCACGAGGCGATGCGGCAGGGGGACGCCCGCATGTCCGGAGGCCAGCACCGGCTCCGGGTGGTGCTGGTGGTGGCCGAGGTGGCGCTGGCGCTGGTGCTGGTCGTCGCGGCGGGGCTCACCTCCCGCGCGCTGGCGAGCCTGCTCCGCGTCGACACGGGCTTCGACGGGCGCGGCGTGCTCACCTTCCGGCTCTCGGTCCCCGAGGCGCGGCAGCGGACGCCCGCCGACCTGAGGAACTTCTACCAGCGGCTGGTGGAGGAGCTCCGGGCGGTGCAGGGAGTCGAGGAGGCGAGCTACTCGGCCATCCTGCCGCTCGACTGGCACTGGGAGACCTCGTTCCGGAGCGATGTCCAGCCCGAGCTGCCGCCGGAGAAGACGCAGTTCGCCTCGTTCGGCATCGTCTCGCCCACCTATGGCCGCACGCTGGGGCTCGACCTCGTCGCGGGCCGGTGGTTCGAGCAACGCGACGACCGGGAGCATCCGAATGTGACGGTGATCGACGAGCGGCTGTCGCGCGAGTTCTACCCGGAGGGTGCCGTCGGACGACGCCTGCTCTCCGGTGACGGAAAGACAGTTCGTGAAATCATCGGCGTGGTTCGCCACGTGGCGGCCTACGGCGTGGTGGGCCCGGAGCCCGCCCGGCACCAGTTCTACGTGACCTCCGAGCAGCTGCCGGAGGACGCCTACGTGCGGAATCTTCGCTCGGTGAACGTGGCGGTCCGGAGCCGGCTGACGCCCGAGGTGCTCCGCCCGCTACTCGTGCGGACCGTCGCCCGGCTCGACCCGGAGCTTCCGGTGTACGAGATGCGGACGGTGGAGCAGCTCCTCGGCGATTCGGTGGACGCGCAGCGGTTCGCGACGCTGCAGCTGGTGCTCTTCGCGCTCCTGGCCCTGGTGCTCGCGGTGGTCGGGCTCTACGCGGTGCTCTCCTACAGCGTGGCGCAGCGTACCCACGAGATCGGGATTCGGATGGCGCTGGGGGCGGCGCCGAACGCCGTGCTCCGCGAGGTGGTGGGGCAGGGTCTCGCCTGGGCTGGTCTGGGACTCGGGGTCGGGCTGGTCGGCGCGTTGGCGACGGCCCGGCTGCTCCGGAGCGTGGTGGAGGGTGTGCGCCCGCTGGACCCGGCGGTGTATGCGGTGACGGTGCTGGGCTTGCTGGTCTGCGCGGCCTTCGCCTCGTGGATTCCCGCGCGTCGAGCCGTCCGGGTGGATGCCTCGGTCGCCCTGCGGGACGAGGGCTAAACGCCGGATTTCCGGTAGGTCAGCAGCGTCCGGCCGGCCCCGGTGAGGGGGAGTCGCAGACGGTCGACGGAGGGCCCTGTCCATCCGGGAAGCAGGGCTCCAGGCGCGTCGGTGCCGCCCATCACGACCAGGGTGCCCCCGGGGCGTACATACGGCGTCGCAAGGGCGGCCCATCGGGTGGGCTCGGTGAGGGCGCGCGACACCGCCACGTCGAAAGGCGCGAGGCCCTCGGCCACCGGATTCCCCTGGAGCGTCAGGTGGATGGCCCGGACGCGCGGCGCGAGCCCGAGCTGGGCGATGGCGTGCTTCAGGAAGCCGACCTTCTTGGCGACGGCGTCGACCAGGGTGACGGACAGGTCGTCGCGGACGATGGCGAGCGGGAGGCCCGGGAAGCCGGCGCCAGACCCTGCGTCGAGCAGCGTCAGGGGTCCGGGGTCGAGGGCCCGGAGGACGGTGAGGGAGTCGAGAATGTGCTTGTCCGCCATCTCGATCGGATCGAGGATGGCGGTGAGGTTGATGCGGGAGCTCCACCGACCGAGCTCGCCTGCCAGCCATGACAGCGCGTCCGCCTGGGCGGCCGAGAGAGGCAGCCCGAGAGCGCGGCTCCCCTCCAGCAGCATTCCAGAAATCGCTGGTTTCTCCACAGGCACGGGTAGACCCACCGTCTCCAACTCCATGAAAGCACTTGGGGAAGCCGCTGGCACGTTGTTTTCCCCAGGTCTCCCACAGCGCGCGCTGCGGCGCCCTCAGGGCGGTGCTGCAGGTCGCGGCGGGCTGGCGAGCGGTCGGCCACTTGCACGCCCCTGTCGTGACGGACCCGGTATCCCCCCAAACGGCCGGTCGGATTCTCTGCCACGAGTCGCCACGAAATGCCAGTGGCCCTGTTGGGTCGGAGAGACACGCGCAGGCGCTCCCGGTGCCCCGATCCCGCTACCGGACAGCGAAAGGCGAGAGTCCCCGTTCCACGTGAAACACCCCGGCACCACGCCCAAGCAGGCGACCGGCCGGGCCCGAAGTTGCCCTGTCATCCCGCCGTGCTACGCCCGCATCCAGTCGCACTGAACGCGTGGAGGGCGACCCGTGGGACGTGTCATCTGCATCTCGAACCAGAAAGGCGGGGTCGGCAAGACCACCACCGCCATCAACCTCGCGGCGAGCCTGGCCTCGGCCGAGCGCAAGGTCTTGCTGGTCGACATGGACCCCCAGGGCAACGCCGGCAGTGGCCTGGGCCTCAAGCGGGAGGCGATGAACGGGACGGTGTACGACGCGCTCCTGGGCGACCGGCCAATGGCCGAGCTGGTCCATCCGACCGAGCTCCGGTTCCTGCAGGTCGTCCCCTCCACCCCCGACCTGACTGGCGCCGAGATCGAGCTGGTCACCCAGCCGCGGCGGGAGTTCCGGCTCCGCGAGGCGCTGCGCCCGCTGGTGCCCGACTACGACTACATCATCCTCGACTGCCCCCCGTCGCTCGGTCTCCTGACCTTGAACGCCCTCACGGCCGCTGATTCGGTCCTGATTCCGCTCCAGTGCGAGTACTACGCGCTCGAGGGGCTCTCCCAGCTCATGCAGACCGTCGAGCTGGTTCGGCGGGGGCTGAACCCCTCGCTGACGACCGAGGGCATCCTCCTGACGATGTTCGACGGCCGGGCGAACATCGCCCACCAGGTGGCCAGCGACGTCCGGGAGTACTTCAAGGACCTGGTGTTCGAGTCCGTGGTTCCCCGGAACGTTCGCCTCTCGGAGTGCCCCAGCTTCGGAAAGCCGATTCTCCTGTACGACATCAAGTCGAAGGGCTGCGAGAGCTACCTCGCCCTGGGACATGAGATTCTGCGCCGCAACCAGGGTCCGACCGATTGGCGGGCCGCCTGATGACCGCTCCTGTCATGCCCGGCCCCTCCGACCGCACCCCGAAGCGCGCGCTCGGCCGCGGGCTTTCGGCCCTGATTCCGCAGGCCTCCGTCCCCGTCCAGGGGGACCTGCCGTCGTCCACCGGCATCGTGCGCATCCCCGTGGAGCGCATCGTGCGAGACCCGGCACAGCCCCGGAAGACGTTCGACGAGGCCAAGCTCCGGGAGCTTGCTGAGTCAATCAAGACCCAGGGCGTCATCCAGCCGGTCCTCGTCCGGCGCGACGGAGCGGACTACCGGCTCATCGCGGGCGAGCGGCGCTGGCGGGCCGCCCAGCTCGCGGGGCTCCACGAGGTTCCCGCGGTCATCCGTGACGTCTCGGCGGCCGAGGCGTTCGAGCTGGCGCTGGTGGAGAACCTCCAGCGCACCGACCTCAACCCGCTCGAGGAGGCCGAGGGCTACCGGCGGCTCATCCAGGAGTTCGGGCTCACGCAGGACCAGGTCGGCGAGCGCGTGGGCCGCGACCGGACCAGCGTGGCCAACGCGCTCCGGCTGCTGCAGCTGCCCGACGGGGTGAAGGAGCTCCTCGCCTCGGGAGCGCTGGGGATGGGCCACGCGCGAGCGCTTCTCGGGATGGGCACGGGGCCCGAGCTGGTGACGGCGGCGGAGCGCATCGTCCGCGAGCAGCTCTCGGTGCGAGAGACCGAGCGCATCGTCCGCACCACGCGTGCTCCGTCGCGCACCTCGTCGCGCCCGACGGCGGGCAGCACCGCCGCCCGGGCCGTGGTGGAGGACCTGCAGCGACGGCTGGGGACCAAGGTGCGACTCCACGACCGCAGCGGCAAGGGGACGCTGGAGATCGACTTCTTCTCGTACGAGGACCTGGAGCGTATTCTCGCGCTGCTGCGGCGGTAGGCCGCGGAGCAGAAGGAGCCCGCGCCGCCGCTCGTCGCACGAGCGTCATCCCGGGCTTGGCCTCCAGGACACGGAACGAGGAACCCGATGGCGGTGCTGAAGCGCGAGGAGGAGAACGTGGTCGTTCGCGGTGGTGAGGTGCACACGCTGCTCGGCAAGGGAAGCGAGTTCGAGGGGAAGCTCACCTTCGAAGGCCAGGTCCGGATCGACGGGAAGTTCTCCGGGCAGATCTTCACCAAGGACACGCTGGTCATCGGCGAGGGCGCGCGGGTGAACGCCGAGATCAACGCCGGCACGGTCATCGTCAACGGTCTGGTGGAAGGGAACATCCGGGCCACGCAGCTCATCGAGCTCCACACGCCGGGCCGGGTGAAGGGCAATCTCGAGACTCCGGCGCTCAGCGTCGACAAGGGCGTGATGTTCGAGGGTTCGTGCAAGATGGAGAGCATGGGGAAGGGCAGCTCCACGCCGACCCCGCTCGCGTCGGCCACTCTTCCCGAGCTACCGAAGCGGTGAATCGGTGCCGGGTCGCCGCGGGGCGCTGATCTGCTGCGCCGTGGCCGCCGGGGTCCTCGGCGGCTGTTCGCGCACCCCGCCCCCGGTCACCGTGCGCGAGGACGGTGGCGTCGCCGCGGTCCGGCCATCGGGGCTCCTGCAAGTGCCTCAGGGCTGGTCCGTCGTCACCGGTGGAGACGGGACGCTCCGCGTGCTGGACACGCCGGGGCACGCGGTGCTCCGGGCCGAGATCCGCAGCGGGATGGGTGTCCCGACGCCCGAGACGCTCCGGAGCGGCTTCACCGAGGGGCTACGCCGCTGGCGCGTGCGCAAGGCGCAGGCGGTGGAGGAGCCCGGCTACGTCGCCGTCCGGCTGCTCGTCGTCGAGCCGGGCGATGCAGGCACCGAGCAGGAAGTCTTCCTCTCGGCGACGGCGCTCGGGACGGACACGCTGCTCTGCGCCTCCCTCCGCGGCGCCTCGGCGGCGACCCTGGAAGTGATCGAGCAGGTGTGCCGCGGCGCCGGGGAGCCTGACGGCGGCTGACGGAGGAGGCCGGGGTGCCGAGCCCGATTGCTCCCGGCGGTGAGCCTCGCCCGGGGCGCGCGGAGGGTCGAAGTGCCCGCAGTCACGACGCTTTTCGAGGTGTCAAACACCTCGTTACCCAAACACCTCGTTACCCTCAGACCCGGACTGCGAGGGTGACCGCGAAGTCGCCGGCGCGGTCGGTCCAGCGCGCCTCGGTCCGCATCCCGGCCGTCTCGAGCTCCTGGTCGACCTGGCTCGGCGTGAACTTGGCGCTGATCTCCGTCCGGAGCAGCTCGCCCTCGCCAAACTCCACCCGGAGGTCGAGGTCGGCCACCGTGACCGTGTGCCGCACCGACGAGCGGAGCAGCATCTCGATCCACCCCTGCCGTGCGTCGTAGCGGGCGAGGTGCTCGAAGCGGTCGAGGACGAAGTCGGCGTTCAGCTCCGCGTTCAGCACCGAGAGCACGTTCTTGTTGAACTCGGCGGTCACGCCCTGCGCGTCGTTGTACGCGGCCTCGAGCCGCGGGATGTCCTTCACCAGGTCGGTTCCGAGGAGGAACGCGTCGGCGGGCCCGAGCTGCGCGGCGATGTCCGCGAGGAAGCGTGCCCGCGGCCTCGGCGCGAGGTTCCCGATGGTGCCGCCGAGGAAGCCGATCAGCCGCCGCCCCCCACGCGGGAGCAGCGGCACATGGCGCTCGAAGTCGCCCACCACCGCGTGCACGGCGAGCGAGGGGAACTCGGCCGCGATGCGCAGCGCCGACCCGCGCAGGGTCACCGCGTCCACGTCGAACGGCACGAAGCGCCGCAGCGTCCCGCCGGCGGAGAGCGCCCGCAGCAAGAGCCGCGTCTTGTCCGAGGTGCCGCTGCCGAGCTCCACCAGCGTGTCCGCGCCGGTCCGTGCGGCGATCTCCGGGGCCCGCGCGCCGAGGATCTCCCGCTCGCGTCGCGTCGGGTAGTACTCGGGCAGCCGGGTGATGGCGTCGAACAGCCGCGAGCCGTGCGCGTCGTAGAAGTACTTCGGCGGCAGCTCGCGCGGGCGGTGGCCGAGGCCCTGCCGCACGTCGTGCTCCAGCGCCCGGCGGAGGTCGCGGGGCCCGAGCAGCACGTCCCAGGTCACCCGTGGATGCGGGCGCCAGTCCAGCGAGAGGGGGTCGACGAGCATGGTCGGCTCCAGACTCCGTGGGCTCGCTCAGGCGTCCCGAGCGCACCGAAAGCCGGCGAAGATCTGCCGGCGGATGGGGTAATCCCAGTTCCGGAAGGTGTTCCGGCTCGCGTCGGGCGCGACGGCCCAGGACCCGCCGCGTAGGACCTTGTACTCCGGGCCGAAGAAGACGGCCGAATACTCCGGATAGGGGAACGGGCGAAACCCCGGATACGGCAGGAAGTCGGACGCCGTCCACTCCCAGACGTCCCCGAGGAGCTGCTCGACCCCCCACGCGCTCGCCCCGGCCGGGAACGCGCCCACGGGCGCCGGGTGAGCCCCGGTGGGCCAGAGGTTCGCCCGCGTGACGTCCGGCGGGGTGTCACCCCAGGGATGCCGTCGCACCCGGCCCTCGGGCGTCGCCGCGGCGGCCTTCTCCCACTCGGCCTCGGTGGGAAGTCGCCGGCCGGCCCAGCGGGCGTAGGCATCGGCCTCGTACCAGCAGACGTGGCAGACCGGCTCGTCGAGCGGGAGCGGCTCCCGGAGGCCGAAGCGCCGTCGCTCCCAGCCATTCTCCGCGCGCCTCCAGAAGAGCGGGTGCTCGAGCTGCTCCGCTTTCCGGAACGCCCATCCCGCATCGAGCCAGAGCGCGCGGCGCCGGTAGCCGCCGTCCTCGATGAAGGCCAGGAAGTCGCGATTGCTCACCGGGAGGCGGTCGATGAAGAACCCGGGGACCTCCACCACGTGCCGGGGCCGCTCGTTGTCGTAGGCCCAGGCCTCGTCGCTCCCCATCTCGAATGGCCCGCCGGGCACGCGCACCTCGCGCGGAAGCCTCACCCGCTCCGGCAGGGGCACGGCGCCCGGGAGCGGCTCGAGCACCGCGGACGTCACCAGCTGGAGCGTCGCCACCAGGGTCTCGACGTGCTGCTGCTCGTGCTGCGCGACCATGCCGTAGACGAAGCCGCCGTCCAGGAGCGCTCCGGCCCGGGCGACCCCGTCCCCGTCCAGCGAATCGAGATGGTGGAGCACCCGCCCCCGCACCTCCTCGGCGTAGGCGAAGGCCTCGGCCACCCCGAAGAGCGGAAGCGACCCCCGCTCCCGTCTCGGGTTCCGGAACGCGTCGTACAGCCGGTCGGCGTCGGCGCCGGTCACGCCCGGCTGTCCGAGTGCGCGCAGGAGCCATTGCTCCTCGTAGTTCGCCACGTGCGCGACGTCCCACACGGGTGGGGACATGAGCTCCGAGTGCTGGGCGGTCAGGACCTCGGGCGGGAGGGGGCGCAGGAGCTCCAGCAGGCGCCGGCGGGAGGTCCCGAGCGCCTCCCGCGCGCGATGTCTCCAGGCGAGGGCTCCCCCGAACTCGCGCGCGTCCATGGACCATGTCATTCCTCGGGCCGCCGCCCGGCGCAACCCCCGGGCGCACCCTGAACGCATGGCCAACATCCGGACCCCGGACCCCGGGCTGAAGCTCGACCTCGCCGGGAAGACGACCTACGGCGATTACTTGAGGCTGGACCGGCTGCTCTCCGCGCAGGAGCCGCGCAGCCAGCCCGAGCACCACGACGAGCTGCTCTTCATCATCCAGCACCAGACGTCCGAGCTGTGGATGAAGCTGCTCATCCACGAGCTGGCGGCGGCGCGCGCGCTCGTCCGCGAGGACCGGCTCGAGCCGGCGTTCAAGATCCTCGCCCGGGCGGGGCAGATCCAGCGGATGCTCTTCGAGCAGTGGAGCGTGCTCGAGACGCTCACCCCCTCGGAGTACCTCGAGTTCCGCGCCGTGCTCGGGCCCGCCAGCGGGTTCCAGTCCGCCCAGTACCGCGCGCTGGAGTTCCTGCTCGGCAACAAGGACGCGCAGGCGCTCCTGGTGCACCGACAGAGCCCGGAGGTGCATGCCTGGCTCGATCGCTTCCTCCACGAGCCGAGCCTGTACGACGAGTTCCTCCGGCACCTGGCCCGCCGGGGTCTGCCGGTGCCCAAGGAGCGCCTGGATCGAGACTTCTCGGGCCCTTACGAGCCACACCCGGGGGTCGTGGCGGTGTTCCGGACCGTCTACGACGACCCCGAGCGCTGGTGGGATGGCTACGAGATGGCCGAGAAGCTGGTGGACGTGGAGGAGCGGTTCCAGCTCTGGCGGTTCCGCCACATGATGACGGTGCACCGCATCATCGGGTTCAAGACGGGGACGGGGGGCAGCTCGGGGGTGCCGTTCCTCAGGCGGGCCCTCGACGTCCGTTTCTTTCCTGAACTGTGGGACGTCCGAACCGAGCTGGAACCCCACCGCTGACGCCCCGAACGTCCGCCTTCGCGCATACACTGCTCCCGAGCGAGCCCGTGCTCCCTCGAGGGGTGCCCACCTTGGACGCACCGACGTATGCGGAGTCGGAGCTGATCTTGAACCGCGCCCCGGTGCTGCTGTGGGGGGGCGCACCACAGGATCGGGCAGGGTGGGCCCAGGAAGCCGCGGAGATCGGCAGCCGGCCCCTGGTCACGGTGACCCGTCCCGACCAGCTCGGGGCGGCGCTGATGGTCCGCAATGCGGTGCTCTTCGTCCCGGACGTCCTGACGCTCGGGGACGGCGGGCAGCAGCTCCTGGTGCGCACCCTCACCTCGCTCGACGAGCGCCCGAAGCTGGTGCTCGGGCTCAGCCGGTCAGAGTCGAGCGCGCGCCAGGCCGGAGCGCTCCGCGAGGACCTTCACTACCGCGTTCGGATGGGCCTCCTGAACCTGGACGCGCCTGGGCTCCGCGAGGCCATCGCCGCGCGGCGTGCACAGGCGGCCAGGCGTGCCGCCGCGCCACCCCCGCGCGCCGCGGCGCCCCCTCGGAAGTCGGGACCGGCGACCGTCGCCGCGCGGGTCGCGCCGGCCCGTGCTCCCTCGCCGGCCCGGCCCCGCCCGAAGCCGAAGGCCCGTCCGGCGCGGCGAAGCCGGTCGGCACCGCGGCTGAAGTCGGCGCGCACGGCCAAGTCGACGAAGCAGGCCCGCTCGAAGAAGAAGGGGTCGAAGCGCCGGTGAGCCCCGGCGGGAGGCGCTCATCGCGAGCGGCTCCTCTGACCCGGAGACGTCGGGCCCACGGCGTGCCGTGCGCGCCGCGCCGGCCTCAGGCGCCCGGCCTGGCCGCGAGGCGGC
Organism: uncultured delta proteobacterium; assembly: GCA_963776345.1. Taxonomy (GTDB): domain Bacteria; phylum Myxococcota; class Myxococcia; order Myxococcales; family Myxococcaceae; genus RPRB01. Next base: position 154,987 of record CAVZMH010000017.1, read on the forward strand.
GGGCATCCGAGACCAGCCGCTCGAGCGCGTCAGCGTCGTTCGAGTCGTAGTAGCCGCGGATCCGCCCGCGGCCGTCCACCAGCACCACGTGAACGCCGTGGGTGATGCTCGCGATGTCGTCCGAGTCCCGGCTGAAGGCGATCTTGAACCCGCGGAGGACCGAATCTTGGAAGCGCCGGCTGTCCCCGGTGAGGAAGTGCCACCGAGGCGACTCGGCGCCGTGCGCGCGTGCGAAGTCGGCGAGCCGCTGGGGCGTGTCGTACGCGGGGTCGACGCTCACCGAGACCAGGTCCGCCTGCTCGCCGAGCGCGCGCTGCACGCCGGCGAGGCGCTCGGTCATGCGGGGACACACGTCCGGACAGCGGGTGAACACGAAGTCGGCCACCCAGACGCGGCCCGCGAGGCGCGCGGGCCCGAATGGCGCGCCGGTCTGGTCGACGAGCCGGAAATCCGGCACCGTGCCGAGCACCGGCGGGAGGGGGACGGGGGCCGGGAGCGCGGTGCGAAGCACGGGGAGCGCCATCACCAGGGCCAGAAAGCCGGTCCAGAGCCAGGGCTGGAGGCTGGGGCGAGCAACGGGAGCGGATGCGGGACGTGCGTCCATGACCATGACCGGCGGGAGTGCTAACTCGCCCCGCCGAGGAGTTCATCCGATGTCCGGGAAGCCGACGCATCACCGCCGTCGTGCGCCGCGCCCGCCTCCGACCCGACGGCCCCGGGCCGGGCCGCGATGCGCAGGGCGCTGAGGAACGGTCCACGCCGCGAGGTGGTCGTCGCCGCGACCGGGGCGGCACTGTTCACGGTGCTGCTCGTGCTCCGAGTGGTGCTCCAGCTGGCGGATCCGTCGCCGGGCGCTCCGCTCGGCTGGCTGCGGCTCGGCGCGGTGCTGGTGCTCGCGCTGCTGGTGTCCGCGTCGGCCCTCGGCAGGCGGGCGCCAGGGCTCGGCCGGGTCGTGCTCCGCGTGGAGCAGGCGGCAGTCTTCATCGCCGTCACCCGGCTTCTCGGGCTCGGGGCGCAGCCGGATCCGGGGCGCCCGGGGCAGGTCCTCATCGCGCTCCTGGGTCTCCACGCGGTCGGTGCCATCGTCGTCTCGGAGGAGCTCCCGAGCGGGACGCCCCCCTGGCGAGCGGGCCTGTGGGGGCTGGCCCTTAGCTTCGGGGCGTTGACAGCCACCCTGTTTGCCCCTTGATGACTACACTTTTGACGCACTGCGCGCTTGCAGTTGACTTGAGGCCTCGTGGGCAGCAAAAACACGCGGAAGCGGAAGGGGAGTCGCGAATGAAGCTCGAGTACAACCGCCACGCCCGGGCCCGGATGTTCGAGAACGATTTCCTCGAGTTCGCCTCGAACATCCATCCGGCCGTTCCGTTCGTGGTCTACATCCCGGTGGTCGTCGGGCTGCTGGCCTGGGGACTGATCCAGGGGCTCACCTCCTGGGCCGCGGTGGCGGTGTGCTTCCCGCTCGGCTGGGTGGCGTGGGACCTCGCCGAGTACGGCATCCACCGGTGGTGGTTCCACTGGGAGGGCAGCGGTCCCTTCACCCGGAAGTTCCACGAGATCATTCACGGTTACCACCACAAGTACCCGGACGATTCGCTCCGGCTGGTGATGCCGCTGGGCGCGAGCATCCCGCTCGCCCTGCTCATCGGCTGGGCTCTGTCCCTGGTCGGCGCCCCGGCGGTCACCATCCCTGGCTTCGCCGGTTTCGTCTCCGGCTACCTGTTCTACGACTTCACCCACTGGTCGACGCACGCCCGGACGCCGGTGACGGCGTGGGGCAAGGCGATCCGCGGCCACCACATGGCGCACCACTTCGCCGACCCGACCAAGAACTTCGGGATCAGCCACCGGTGGATCGACGCGGTGGTGGGGACGCTTCGCCGCCGCGACCAGCGCGACCAGCGCGACGCGGACGCGCCGGCGTCTCGCGAGGTGGCGTAAAGCTCCGCGGGTCCTTGGCCGCTCAGGGCTCTCGAACGCGCGCGTAGAGGCGCTGGTCGATGATCCGCCCCTCCTTGACCGCCGAGCGCCGGAGCGTCGCCTCGAGCGTGAACCCGGCCTTCTCCAGCGCCCGGCACGACGCGGCGTTGAAGGCGAACGGCAGGGCGAAGATGCGGGTCAGCGAGAAGCGGTCGAACGCGTCGTCGGTGAAGGCGCGGATCGCCTCGCTCATGACGCCGCGCCCCCGGAACGGCGCACCCAGCCAGTAGCCCAGCTCGGCCGAGACGCGCTCCACGTCCCCTCCGAGCTTCAGGCCGATGCTCCCCACCGCCTGCCCGTCCACCACGATGGCCAGGTGGCACCCGGGCGTGCGCGTCTGCACGTGCTCCAGGAACTCCACCGCGTGCTCGAGCGTGTAGGGGTGCGGAAAGGCGTCGCGCAGGTTCCGCCACACCGTGACGTCGTTGGCGAGGCGGGCGAGCGACGGCGCGTCCTCGGTGGTGAAGGGCCGCAGCTCGCAGTGCTCGAGCACGCGTCGCATCCCGCCCATCCTACCGCCGCCGGCGTGGGCTAGCGCTTCTGCGGCGTGGGCTGGAACAGGCCGTTGAACTCGGTCAGCGCGGCGTTGATCTTGCCCTTGAGATCGTTGGAGAGCTCCTTCTTCTCCCGGATCTCCTTCGGAATCTGCGGGTACTTCGACTCCACGAAGTCGATGAACTCCTTCGCCCACCGCAGCACGTCGGCGGTGGGGATGTCGCGGAGCCAGCCGCGCTTCTTCTCGTCGTCGCGGTTGGTGGCGGCGTAGATCTGCAGCACCTGCCGCTCGGCGGGCATGGGCTCGTACTGGCCCTGCTTGAGGATCTCCACCAGCCGCTCGCCGTTGGCCAGCGTCTCCTGGGTGGCCTTGTCCAGGTCGGAGCCGAACTGGGCGAAGGCCGCGAGCTCGCGGTACTGGGCGAGGGAGAGCTTCATGCCGCCCGCCACCTGCTTCATCGCCTTGATCTGCGCCGCCGACCCCACCCGGCTCACCGAGATGCCCACGTTGATGGCCGGACGGACGCCCGAATAGAACAGGTCGGTCTCGAGGAAGATCTGCCCGTCGGTGATGGAGATGACGTTGGTCGGGATGTACGCCGACACGTCACCGGCCTGGGTCTCGATGATCGGCAGCGCGGTCAGCGAGCCCGCGCCCTCGGCGTCGGAGAGCTTGGCCGCGCGCTCGAGGAGCCGGCTGTGGATGTAGAAGACGTCGCCCGGATACGCCTCGCGCCCCGGCGGACGGCGGAGCAGCAGCGAGAGCTGCCGGTAGGCGACCGCCTGCTTCGACAGGTCGTCATAGATGATCAGGGCGTGCATCTTGTTGTCGCGGAAGTACTCGCCCATCGTGCAGCCGGTGTACGGAGCGAAGAACTGCAGCGGCGCCGAGTCCGAGGCGTTGGCCGCGACCACGGTGGTGTACTCCATGGCCCCGAAGCGGTTCAGCTTCTCCACCACTTGCGCCACGGTGGACTGCTTCTGGCCGATGGCCACGTAGATGCAGAAGACGTCCTTGCCCCTCTGGTTGATGATCGCGTCGATGGCCACCGCGGTCTTGCCGGTCTGGCGGTCGCCGATGATCAGCTCGCGCTGACCGCGGCCGATGGGCACCAGGGCGTCGAGCGCCTTGATCCCGGTCTCCATCGGCTCGTGCACGCTCCGGCGCTTCACGATGCCGGGGGCCTTGATCTCCAGTCGGCGGGTCTCGGTGGCGTTGAGCGGGCCCTTGCCGTCGATCGGCTCGCCGAGCGCGTTGACCACCCGTCCGAGCAGCGCCTTGCCGACCGGGACCGAGGCGATCTGCTGCGTCCGCCGGACGGTGTCGCCCTCGCGGATCTCGCTGAACTCCCCCATGATCGCGACGCCGACGTTGTCCTCCTCGAGGTTGAGGACCAGGCCCTTCACCCCGTTCTTGAACTCCACCAGCTCGCCGGAGAGGACGCCCTCCAGGCCGTAGACGCGGGCGATGCCGTCGCCCTGGCTGAGCACGGTTCCGGTCTCGGCGACGGTGACCTTCTTGCCGTAGTCCTGGATCTGCTCGCGAAGGATTCTGCTGATCTCGTCGGCACGGATGTCCATGGGCGGCGGGGCTCTACCATCGGGCCCGGGCGCTCGCAACGCTCGCGCGAGCGCCGTCAGGGCTCCTGATGGACTCCCCCGGCTCCCCCTGTTCCCTGGCCGGGCCGGCTACCTGGGCAGGGTCAGGCGGACCGAGAAGTTGTACCCCACCGACACCGGCTTGCCCTGGTAGCTGACCGGCTGGAACCGCTGGGACTGGAGGTGCTCGATCACCGGCTGGTCCATGAAGGGCAGCGGCTTGATCACCTTGCAGCGCTCCACCGCGCCCTCGGCGGTGATCACGCAGCGGACGATGCTCACCCCCTCCACCCGCGCGGCGAGCGCCTCCCGGGTGTAGGTGATGGGTTTGCCCGGCTGGATCAGCACCGGCCGGGTCATCCCCTCGCCGAACGGCACCACGTCGCGCGGTGCCTCGGGAATCGGGGCGGTGGCGGCAGCCGGCTTGGGCGCGGTCGAGCCGAGCGAGGCGGGCTGGACCTGGGGCTGCGCGGTCGCGGACCGGGCCACCGCCGCGACGGCCTCGGTCCGCACCGGCAGCGGGGTCGCCTTGCCCTCCTCGCGCTCGCGGTCCTCCTCGCGCCTGCTGAGCGGGACGGGCTTCTCGATCCGCATCACGACCTTCTTCTGCAGCCGGGCGTTCACCATCACGTCGCCCGAGCCGCCCGAGGTGATGGCTTGCGTCGGGTACCCCTCGAGGACCAGCACCATCTCGGCGTTGGCCATGCCGTCCGCGCCGGCCGGCACCTCGAAGACCGTGGGCGTGGCGCCCATGTCATGCCGGCCGATGAAGACGTGCGCGCCGGCGGGCTCGGTGGAGACGTGGAACCGGACGAGCTTCTTCTCCGGCGCAGGCGCCGGCTCCGGCGTGGGCGGCGCCACCACCACCGGGGCCGGCGCGGGCTGCGGGGGAGGCGTCGCGACCACCTGTGCCTGCTCTCCCTTCGGGAGGAGCAGCCAGACCACCACGAAGCCGAGGAGCACCGCGCTGATGAAGAGGAGCGCCGGGAGCAGCTTGCCGCCCTTCCTGCCCTCGCCCGCGTCCTCGATCTCGATCTCCCGCTCCACCTGCGCGCGCGGCGCGGTGACCGGACCGGAGATGGCGCGGGAGTGCAGCCCGGAGGTGGACATCGGCCCGGAGCCGGGACGGGAGTGCAGCCCCGAGGTCGAGATGGGGCCCGAGCCGGTGGTGGTCCTCCGGTCGGGGAAGATGCCGCCGGCGCCGGTGAGCTGGGCCGCCTCGCGCAGGGCCTCCAGTACCTCGTCCATCGACTGGAAACGCGCGACCGGGTCCTTCTGGAGGCAGCGGGCCACCACCGCCTCGACCTCGTGCGGCACCTCCGCGCCCGGGTTCACGTCGCGCACCGGGCGGGCGGCCTCCTTCATGTGCTGGAAGATGACCTCCAGGTAGTCCTTGCCCTGGAACGGCGGCCGGCCGGAGAGCATCTGGTAGACCAGGATCCCGAGCGAGTAGACGTCGCTCCGCGGGTCGGCCACGTTCCGGGCCTGCTCCGGGGCCATGTACTGGGGGCTCCCCAGGAAGACGCCGTTCTGGGTCACCTCGGGATCGCTGGCCTGCGAGTCCGCGGCGAGGAACGACTTCACCAGCCCGAAGTCGAGGACCTTGACCACGTCGTGGTCGGCCTCGTTGAGCAGCATCACGTTCGCCGGCTTGAGGTCGCGATGGATGACGCCCAGCTTGTGCGCCTCGCGCAGCGAGCGGCAGATCTGCTGGGCGATGTCGAGCACCCGCCGCCAGGGGAGGGTCTTCTCGTGCGCCAGCACCTCGGCCAGCGTCTGCCCCTCCATGTACTCCATGGCGATGAAGTAGATGCCGTCCTCGGTCTGGCCGTAGTCGATGACGGTGACCGTGTTCGGGTGCCGGAGCTTCGAGGTGAGGCTCGCCTCGAGGAAGAAGCGCCGCTTGAACGCTGGATCCTTCTCCGCCGGGAAGTTGGGGTTGAGGATCTTGAGCGCGACCACCCGGTCCAGCGGCGTCTGCACAGCCTTGTAGACCTTCCCCATTCCTCCCGAGCCGAGCGGCGCGAGGATTCGGAAGCGGTCGTTGAGCACGCGGCCGATGAGCGGATCGGTGGTGCCGACGACGGACGGAATGGGGCCCTGTGGGTCGCCCTCGAGCATTCGCACGCGCTCCGGGAGGAGAGGTCCGGACTGCGCGGACGATGAAACCACAACTACGCGCACCCGCGGCAACCGTGCGCCCCGGAAAAAACGGGCTGCCTACATCGGCGCCGACCTAGCTCTGGAGTGCGCGCTTCAGATCGTCGAGCTGCGACCGCAGCGTGCCGTCGAAGACCACCGAGCCGACCTGGGTGCTGACCCCGCCGAGGACCGTGCCGTCGATGCGGGTGTCCAGCACCACTTGCTTCCCGACCACCTGGGACAGGGTCTGCTCTAGCTGGCGGATGGACTGCGGATCCAGGGGGACGGCGCTGACCACGGTGCCCCGGATGCGCCCGGCCTTCTCGTCGGCCATGTCCCGGAAGAGCCGGGCGACGTCGGGCAGCATCCCGAGCCGGTGCCGGTCCACCATCAGGCGGAGGAAGTTGGGGAGGGTCTCGGACTCGGGCTGGACGAGCTTGATCAGCCCCTCCACCACGCCGTGCCGCTGTAGGCGGGAGTAGGCGGGATTCCCGATGACGTCGGCCAGCTCGGGGTTCGAGGTCACCAGCCCCGCCAGGGCCTCGAGCCGATCGGCGACGCCCGCCACGGTGCCGGGCGCGCTCGCCGCGAGCAACGCGCGGGCGTAACGGCGGGCGACGGACACGTTCACCATGACGGGCGGGGCGCTTAGCACCCGGTCCGGAGGCCCGCAACGTCCATGCGCGCCCTTGCACCCACCGGCCGTGCGCGTGGGACCCTTTTCCATCTCTCCCATGCGCGAACCGGTGGTGGGCATCGACCTCGGCACCTCGACGAGCGCCGTGGCCACGGTGGAGAACGGCAAGCCGCGGGTGCTGTCGAACCGGGGCGGACGCTCCCTCACCCCGTCCCTGGTGGGGTTCACGCCCGAGGGGGTCCGGGTGGTGGGCGAGGAGGCCCGGCTGCTCGCGGTGTCGCGCCCGGCCGACGTGGCCGCCGCCACCAAGCGCTTCATCGGGCGGCGCTGGAGCCCCAGGATGGTCCACGAGGCGCGGTCGCTGGTGCCGTATTCGCTGGTGGAGGGGCCGAGCGGCGAGGTGCGAGCGCGGATCGCCGGGCGGGTGCTGCCGGTCACGCAGATCTCGGCCATGGTGCTCGGGGAGCTCAAGCTCGACGCCGAGGCCCACTTCGGCCGGCCGGTGCACAAGTGCGTGATCACCGTGCCCGCCAACTTCGACGACAACCAGCGGGCGGCGACGAAGCAGGCGGCGCAGATCGCCGGGCTGCACGTGCTCCGCATCGTCAACGAGCCGACCGCGGCGGCGGTGGCCTACGGGCTGACCTCGAAGTTCGAGGGCAAGGCGCTGGTGTTCGACCTGGGCGGCGGCACGTTCGACGTGTCGATCCTCGAGGTCGAGTCGGGCGTGTTCCAGGTCCAGGCGACGGGCGGCGACCCGGTGCTCGGCGGCGAGGACTTCGACGCGGCGGTGGTTCGCTGGTTGCTCGAGCGGCTGCCCGAGCCACAGCGAACCACGGCGTCACGGGACACGCTGTCGATGCAGCGCCTCAAGATCTCCGCCGAGCAGGCCAAGCGCGAGCTCTCCCAGAGCGACGAGGCGCGGGTCACGGCCTCCGGCCTCGGCGACCACGAGCCGGGCGGCTCGCTGGTGGACCTGGACGTTCGCCTGTCGCGCGCCGAGTTCGAGCGCCTGGTGGAGCCGCTGGTCACCCGGTGCCTCGACGTGACCCGGGAGATGATGGACGAGGCGAAGGCGCCGCCGAAGGACATCCAGATCATCCTCCTGGTCGGCGGGATGACGCGGGTGCCGCTGGTCCGGAAGCGGGTCGCCGAGCTGTTCGGGAAGCAGCCGGTGGTCGGCGTGAACCCGGACGAGGTGGTGGCGCTCGGGGCGGCGGTGCACGCCTCGGAGATCGTGGCCCAGGACGGGGAGACGCTGCTGATCGACGTGGCGAGCCACTCGCTCGGGGTGGGCGTCTACGGGGGCGGCGTCCGGACGGTGGTGACGAAGAACACCGCGATCCCGGTGGTGGCCCGCGAGGTCTTCCTGCCCTCGAGCGAAGGGCAGAACAAGGCGCGCATCGTCATCTACCAGGGCGAGTCGGACCAGACCGAGGAGAACGTGAAGCTCGGCGAGGTGCTGCTCAGCGATCTCCGGGTCAAGCACCGGGCGGACACGCCGCTGGAGGTGACGTTCGAGCTGTCCAGCGAGGGCACGGTGAGCGTCCGCTGCATGGATCTGACCACCGGGCTCTCGGAGGCGCTGCGGATCACCCAGCGGACCGAGCTGTCGGCGGCGGAGGTGAAGGCGCTCCGGGCCGAGCAGGCCGCGTACCATGCCGACCAGGCCGCCCCCGAGACGCGGGAGATCGCGGAGTTCGAGACGCTGCTCGAGCAGGGCGACACGCTTCGCCGTGCGCTCGAGGCGGGTGCGCGCCGGAGCGACGACGAGCGCGAGCGCGCCGCGACGGTGCACCTGGTCGACGACCTGCGGGCCCTGGTGCACCTCGGCCGGACCGCCGCGCTGGCGAAGAACCGCGCGCAGATGGCGGACGTGACCATCCGCCTGGGAACGCTGGTCGCCGAGGCCACCGCGGGCGGCGCCGCGCCGTCCCGGATGACCTCGCCCGAGGGCGCCGGCGAATCGAGCCCGGCCGGCTGAGCGAATCACCCGGAAGTCGCGCAGGACGCTCGTGCGCCCGTCCTACGTTTCGCGAGATCACGGCGCTGATCGATCAAGAACCGGGAGGGCGCTGCGGCGCGTTCTCGACCGGCTCGGGCGCCGTGCCCTCCGGCTCGGGCTCCACGCCGGGCGGCTCGAGCAGCTTGTAGAGCGTCTTGCGGTCCACCTCGAGCAGCCGCGCGGCCTCGGACTTGTTCCCGCCCACCATGGTCAGCACGTGCTGGGCGTAGCGCCGGTTCAGCTCGGCCAGGGCGGGCATGTCCGCGGCCAGGCCGGCGAGCTTCTTCGGCGCGTCGCCGATCGGCGCCGGGAAGTCGGCCGGCCCGAGCACGCCGGTGGTGTTGAGCGCCAGCGCCCGCGCGACCACGTTCTCCAGCTGCCGCACGTTCCCCGGCCAGTCGTACGCGACGAGCCGCGCCATCGCCTCCTCGGTCACCACCGGCCGCGCCCCGCCGCGGGCGTGCAGCGCCGCGAAGTGGTCCACCAGCGCCGGGACGTCCTCCCGCCGCTCGCGCAGCGGCGGCAGGTGGAGGTGCACGACGTCGAGCCGGTAGAGGAGATCCTCGCGGAACTTCCCCTCGGACACCCGCTGCTTCAGATCCTTGTTGGTCGCGGCGACGATGCGGACGTCGACCTTGATCGGCGTGCTCTCGCCCACGCGGCGGATCTCGCCCTCCTGGAGCGCCCGCAGGAGCTGGCTCTGGATCTTCGGCCCGATGTCGCCGATCTCGTCGAGGAACATCGTCCCGCCGGTGGCCTCCTCGAAGAGGCCCCGTCGGGCGCCCGACGCTCCGGTGAACGCCCCGCGGGCGTGTCCGAAGAGCTCGCTCTCCATCAGCGACTCGGCGATGGCGCCGCAGTCGACGGCCACGAACCGGCCGGCGCTCCGGGGCGAGCGCTGGTGGAGGCTCCGCGCCACCTGCTCCTTCCCGGTGCCGGTCTCGCCGGTGATCAGCACCGGCACGTTGGTCGCCGCCGCCCGGGCCACCTGCTTGTAGACCTCGAGGATGGCCGCGCTCCGGCCGACCAATTCTTGCGGTTTCACCCGGGCGCGGAGGCTCTTGTTCTCCTCGACCAGCCGCCGCTGCTCGAGCGCCCGCCGCACCACCCGGACGATGGCGTCCACGTCGAACGGCTTGGTCAGGTAGTCGAAGGCGCCCTTCTGGATGGTGTCCAGCGCGCCCTCGATGTTGCCGAACGCCGTCAGGACGATGACCGGCGTGTCCGGATTCCTGGCGATCGCCGCGTGGAGGACCCGGAGTCCGTCGTCGGGGTCCGGCATCGCCATGTCGGTGAGGACCACGTCCACCGGGGGCCCGCCCTTCAGCAGCTCCTCGGCCTCGGGCGCCGAGGCGGCCTCCGAGACCTGTCCCAGCGGTCCGAGCAGTCGCCGCAGCAGTCCGCGGGCGTGCGGGTCGTCGTCGACGACGAGGATGCCGGGGAGGCTCATCGCGCTGAGGCCAGGGCTCCGGGTGCCTGTGGGACGCGGGTGGCCGAGGCCGCCGGTCCGGTGTCCGCGCGCGGGCGGTCCACGCTCCGGAACCGCACCGTGGCGGTGGTGCCGGTCCCGGGCGCGCTGCGGATCCGGAGCGTGCCCCCGTGCGCCTCGACCAGCCGCTTGGTGGTGGCCAGGCCCAGGCCCTGCCCGGGCAGCCGGCGGGCCTCGGGCGCGCGGAAGAACGGCTGGTAGATCTGCGCCAGCACCGCCTCGGTCATCCCCGGCCCGTTGTCGGTCACCTCGAGCACCGCCTCGTCGCCCTCACGCCCGGCGTACACCACCACCCGCGCTCCCGGCTTTCCTGCCGAGTACTTCACCGCGTTGGAGATGAGGTTCTGGGCGATGGACTGCACCAGCTGGGCTGGCACGTCCACGCTCACCTGCCGCGTCAGCTTCCGCTCGATGACCACCCCGTTGAGCGCGGCCACCTGGTCCTGCTCGAGGAGGATCGCGCTCACCGCGGTGTCGAGCTCGCAGGGCGGTCCCTCGCTGCGCTTGCCGGCGCGGCAGAAGCGGAGGAGCGCCTCGACCAGCTCAGCCATGCGGGTGGCGCTCGACTCGGCATCGGCGAGCATCTCCCTCACGTCCGGGTCGGTCACCGACTCGGAGCGACGGATCAGCGTCAGGTAGCCCCGGAGCGGACTGAGCGGGGAGACCAGATCGTGCGCCACGCGGCTGGCGAACGCGTCGAGCTCGTGGTTGCGCCGGTCGAGCTCCGCGAGCTGCTCCTGGATGGTGTGCTCCTGCCGCCGGAGCACCCGGACCATCGAGGTGCCGACGGCGACCGCGAGTGCGACGGCGGAGAGCGCCACCAGGGCGCCGACGAAGGTGGTCTTGGTCCGGAGGCTCTCCCGCTGGTGGAGGATGGCCCGTGTCTCCTGGGCGTCCTTGTGGGCCAGCTCGGTGGCCAGTCCGTTGAGCTGCTCGGCGATGGGCCGCAGCTCGGCCTCCAGGTGTTGCCGGGCCCGCTCCGCCTCGCGGCGATTGCTGAACCGCAGGGCCACGCGCGCGGACTGGGCGAGCGCGCGGGCTGTCTCGTCGAAGCGCTTCCAGAGTTCCTTCTCGCCCTCGGGCAGCCCTTGCGTGTACGCCAGGCGGGCCTCCTTCGCGTCGGCGAGCGTCTCCTCCATGCGCGCGTCGGCGAGCTGGCGCGCGTCGTCGTTGGTGGCCCGGATGTGGTCGTCGACCGTGTTCTCCAGCACCGCGGCGTCCACCCGGATCCGGGCGATGAGCGCCTCGCGCTCCAGCGCTGCGCCGAAGAGCTCGTCGATGCGCGCGTTGGTCCGCAGCTCGTTCCAGAGCGTGAACGCGGTCACCGCGGCCAGCAGGGCGACCACGAAGAAGAAGGCCGCGCGGTAGCGGCGGAAGAACAGCGGTTCGTTCACGGCGGGGGGCGGAATCCTCTCACAGCCGAGGGGCATCCCGGCCGTGGTTGCAAGCGGACTGTAACGAGGCCGGTGGGGAAAAACTCCCCAACTCGCCATCCGGTGCTGCGGAGCCCTTCCCCATGGTCCGCCGGCGGATCCGAGGAACGAGTGCGGTTGCGCGTTGTGGCACGGCGGGTGCTGTGCACCCACTCGCAGTTCTCAAACCCCCAAGGAGCAACTCCATGAAGAAGCTCATCGCCGCCCTCGTTCTCGCCACCTCTTTCGCGGCCCTGGCTGACGACGCTGCCAAGACCACTGCTCCGGCTCCGGCGAAGACCGAGAAGAAGTCCACCGAGAAGAAGACCACCGAGACCAAGACCGAGACCAAGAGCGAGACCGCGAAGCCGGCGCCCGCTCCCGAGAAGAAGTAAGCCTTTTCGCAGCTCTGTTGCATTCGGCGGGGTGGGTTGGCGTGAGCCGGCTCACCCCGCTGGCACGTTCGGTGCTCTCATGTCGGATCGACGCAGCATCTTGCTGTCGTCCCGACGCCGTCACCCAGGAGTTCCAACAACCATGAAGAAGCTGATCGCCGCGCTGGTCCTCGCCACCTCGTTCGCCGCCTTCGCTGACGACGCTGCCAAGATGGACGCGCCGAAGACCACCCAGAAGAAGGCCAAGAAGGCCAAGAAGTCGGCCTCCAAGGAGGCCCCGGCCGCCGAGAAGGCCGCCGAGCCCGCGAAGTAAGTCCTCGGCGGTCCCTTCAGGGACCGCGCAGGAGAGCGACGGGGCGTGTTGCACGCGAGAAGGCGTGCGGCACGCCCCGTCGTCGTCTCGGGGCCGGGGCCGGTCCGGCGTCCCGGACGCCACTCGGCCCCGGCGCGAGACGCTTCGCGGATGGTGGGCCGCGGCCCGTGGCCAGACGAGGTCAGGGCGCAGTCGCGCCGGCGTCGATCGGGCTCAGCCGGCCAGGGGGCTGGCGGCCGGGAGCGGCGGCCTGGGATGCACCCACGCGTCCACCACCGCCAGCGGCCGGGCCAGGAGCTCGCGCCAGACGTAGGGCGCCCGCCACCGGCCCCCGCCCGCGCGGACGCCCACCGCGTCGATGCCCGCGGCCCGGGCGAGGTAGACGGCGCGGGGCAGGTGGAACGCCTGGGTCACGAGGATGGCCCGCTGCACGCCGAAGACGCCCCGCGCGCGCCAGCAGCTGTCGAAGGTCGAGATGCCCTCCAGGTCGCCCGAGATGGCCTGCTCGGGGACCCCGCCCTTGGTCAGGTAGCGGCGCATCGAGCGGATCTCGTCGTGGTAGGGGTCCGCGTTGCCGGTGAGGAGCAGCCGCTCCACCCGGCCGGTGCGCCAGAGGGCCAGCGCCATGTCCAGCCGCTCGGCGAGGATGGGTGAGGGCTCTCCGCCGGGGGCCAGGCCGGCGCCGAAGACGATGCCCCAGGGAACGGCGGGAGCGGTCTCGGGCGCGACCATGTGCCGGCGGGTGGCCAGCTCGATGTACGTGGTCGGCACCGCCACCGCCGCGAGCAGCAGGGCGAATCCGAGGGCCGCGGTTCTCCTCATCTTCCGCAGGGCCGCCTCCGGAGTGCGCAGTGGTTGATTCTGCGGCCATCGGGCTGTAAGGGGCCCCCCCGACCTCCCATGGCCAGCCTTCGAGACATCAGGAAGCGCATCCGGTCCGTGAAGAGCACCCAGCAGATCACCAAGGCGATGAAGATGGTTTCCGCGGCCAAGCTTCGCCGGGCCCAGGATGCCATCGTCGCCGCGCGGCCGTACGCGCGCGCCCTGGACCAGATGATCGCGGATCTCGTGTCCCGGAGCGAGGGGCTCTCGCAGCCGTTGCTCACCTCCCGGCCGGTGCGCCGGGTGGAGATCCTCGCCCTCACCTCTGACCGCGGGCTCGCCGGGGGCTTCAACGCCAACGTGATCCGCCGCGTGGTGCGCTATGCGTACGAGCGAGACCGCTCCACCACCCTGCGGCTCAACACCGTGGGCCGCAAGGGCCTGGAGGCGTTCCGGCGCCGGCACCTCGACGTCCGCAAGGACCACGCGGGGCTGTACGCGCGGCTGTCCTACGACACGGCGCGGATGCTCGCCGAGGAGCTGACCACCGAGTTTCTCGAGGACCGGGTGGACCAGGTGCTGCTGGTCTACAACGAGTTCGTCTCGGCCATCACCCAGCGGGTGGTGCTCACCCCGCTCCTGCCGTTCGAGCGTCCCCCGGCCGAGGAGGGCGAGGCGTCCGGCGGTCCCCGGGCGATGGTGGACTTCGAGTACGAGCCGTCGAAGGAGGCGGTGCTCGACAGGCTGGTGCCGCAGGCGGTGACCACCCGCGTGTACCGGGCGCTGCTCGAGTCGGTGGCCTCCGAGCACGGCGCGCGGATGAGCGCCATGGAGAACGCGACCAGCAACGCCTCCGACGCCATCTCCAGGCTGACCCTGACCTACAACCGTACCCGCCAGGCGGCGATCACCAAGGAACTCATGGAGATCGTCTCCGGCGCCGAGGCGCTCAAGTAGCGCCGTTCCCGGATTCGACGAAGAGAGCAACGACCGAACATGACCGCGACCGTACAGAGCCAAGGCAAGGTGACCCAGGTCCTCGGACCGGTGGTGGACGTGGAGTTCCCGCCCGGCGACCTCCCGCAGATCTACACCGCGCTCAAGGTCACCAACCCCTCGCTGGGCAAGGGGGAGGGAAATCTCGTGCTGGAGGTGGCGCAGCACCTGGGCGAGAACACCGTGCGCACCATCGCCATGGACTCCACCGACGGGCTCGCTCGCGGGGTGCCGGTGCGCAGCACCGGGTCGCCCATCGTGATGCCGGTGGGGAAGGCCACCCTGGGCCGGATCCTCAACGTCATCGGCGAGCCGGTGGACGAGAAGGGCCCGGTCAAGGCCACCGAGCACTGGCCCATCCACCGCGCCGCGCCGTCGTTCATCGAGCAGGACGTGCGGGTGCAGATCTTCGAGACCGGCATCAAGGTCGTCGACCTGCTCTGCCCCTACACCCGCGGCGGCAAGACCGGCCTCTTCGGCGGTGCCGGCGTGGGCAAGACGGTGCTCCTCACCGAGCTGATCCGGAACGCGGCGATCGAGAAGGGCGGGTTCAGCGTCTTCGCCGGCGTGGGGGAGCGCACCCGCGAGGGGAACGATCTGTACAAGGAGTTCCGCGAGGGCGGGGTGATCAACCTCGAGGAGCTCGAGAAGTCGCAGGCGGTGCTGGTGTACGGCCAGATGAACGAGCCGCCCGGGGCCCGGGCCCGCGTCGGTCTGTCGGCGCTGACCATCGCCGAGTACTTCCGCGACGTGGAGGGGCGCGACGTGCTCCTCTTCATCGACAACATCTTCCGCTTCACCCAGGCCGGCTCCGAGGTGTCCGCGCTCCTCGGCCGCATCCCGAGCGCCGTGGGTTACCAGCCCACGCTCTCCACCGAGATGGGCGACCTCCAGGAGCGCATCACCTCCACGGCCAAGGGCTCGGTCACCTCGGTGCAGGCCATCTACGTGCCCGCCGACGACCTCACCGACCCGGCACCGGCGACGACCTTCGCGCACCTCGACGCGACCACGGTGCTCAGCCGGCCCATCTCCGAGCTCGGCATCTACCCGGCGGTGGACCCGCTCGACTCGACCAGCCGCATCCTCGACCCGAACATCGTCGGCGCCGACCACTACGCGGTGGCCCGGAAGGTCCAGGGCATTCTGCAGAGGTACAAGGAGCTACAGGACATCATCGCCATCCTCGGCATGGACGAGCTCTCCGAGGACGACAAGCTGACCGTCTCCCGGGCGCGGAAGATCCAGCGCTTCCTCAGCCAGCCGTTCTTCACCGCCGAGGTGTTCACCGGAAAGCCGGGCCGGTACGTGAAGCTCACCGACACCATCCGCGGCTTCAAGGAGATCGCGGACGGCCTCCACGACGACATCCCGGAGCAGTACTTCTTCTACGCCGGGGGCATCGAGGAGGTCGTGGAGGCGGCGAAGAAGGCCGCGGCCTGACGCCGCCGCCCCCCGCGCGCGCCAGTGAGGATCGCCCGGTGCGAGACCACGCTGCTTCTTCTGATGCTCGCCGCGCCGGCGTCCGCCGAGGAGCTCGGGCAGAGTCGGGGGCGCGCCTCGTCCAACGCCGAGTACGGAATCGTGATGCGCGTCGAAGAGCCCGGGAAGTGCCGGGTGGAGGTGACGCGGGACACCGACGTGGCCTGGACGCTGCCCAGGTGCGTGGGGGCGGTGGACGACCTGTACTTCGTGAGCAACTCCGGCGAGCGCTTCTGGGTGCTCACCTCGCTCCCCAAGTCGGTCCCCCCGCCTCCGGGCGCCGCGCCGGTGGGCGAGGCGCAGAAGCGGGCGGCGAAGAAGAAGAAGCCCTTCGATGGGTACGGCCCGGTGGTGGTCGCGGTTCTGTACGACCGGCTGGGCGAGGTGATCGCCGAGCGGAAGCTGTCGGAGCTGCTCCCCAGGAGCGGCCACCGAAAGCTCCGGGCGCTGGACCGGCGCTTCGCGTGGCTCGAGGGCGTGCTCGGCGTCCCCGGCAAGGAGCCCCGGGTGAACGACCGGAACCAGGTGGAGTTCGAGACCGTCGAGCCGCGGACCTGGCGGCTCGACTTCCAGGAGTGAGCGCCCGATGGCCAAGCTGAAGGTCGACATCGTCACCCCGGAGCGGCGGCTGGTCTCCATGCACGCCGACGAGGTGGTGGCTCCCGCCGCCGAGGGTCTCTACGGCGTCCGGCCGGGTCACAGCCCGTTCCTCTCCTCGCTGTCGCCCGGGCCGCTCACCGTGCGCGAGGGGGGCACCACCCAGGCGTGGTTCGTCGCCGGAGGGTTCGTCTCGGTGCAGGGTGACACGGTGCTGGTGCTGGCCGACCAGGCGGAGCCGGCGGCGTCCATCGACCTCGAGACGGCGACCACCACGCTGCGCGAGGCGGAGCAGCGGCTGGCCGCGCTCGGCCCCGGGGACCCCAAGACCGCGGCCGAGACCGCCCGCGTGCAGCGCGAGCGCGCCCGGGTGGCGGCGGCCCGTGCCGGGGGCCGCTGAGGGCCCGCGGCTCGAGCTGTTCCACCGGCTCGAGGAGCCCCGCTCGGCGCGGGTGCGGCGGTGGGTCGTGGACCACGACCTCCTCGACGAGGTGCGTTTCCGGAACGTCATCTACCCCGAGGCGGCCGCCGACTTCGCAGCCCGCGGGGGAAGCGAGACGCCCGCGCTCTGGGACGGAGAGCGGCTCTTCGTCGGCGCGGAGCTGATCATCGCCCGGCTGCAGGCCGTGCTCGACCTCGGCCGCTCCTGAGCTCGCCGGGCTCGCCCGGCGCTCAGGGGCCGGTCCGCGCCTCGGGCGCGCGGGTCGAGGCGAGCGCCCGGAGCTCCCAGCCGCGGGTTCCGCGCTCCCAGGTCTCGAGCCAGGCGAACACCGTGCGGTCGATGGACCCGTCGGCGACGCTCCGGGTGACGACCTCCTTGCGGACCGCGACGGAGCCCCAGGTCCCGTCTGCCGAGACCCAGGTCCGTGGCGGCTCGAGATTGTCCCAGCGCTCGAACGTGACGCGGGCGAAGTACCGCGCGAAGTGCTCCCGCTGCTGGGCGACGCCGAGCGGGGAGATCTCCCCCCGGTCGACGAGCACGAAGCCCTCGGAGACGAGCGCGGCGATGCGGTCGGCGTCCCGTGCCAGGTGCGCCTCCCGCTCCAGGGCGTGCGCGGCGAGGAGTGACCGGCGTGCCTCGTCCGGCCCGCCGGCTCGCGGCGTCGTGGCACATCCCAGGAGCAGCAGCAGGGCGAGCATTCGCATGTCGGGGTCGATCCTGCCCGGGCGCGCGCCGGTGCGTCGCCTCGCCCGCTGCGACGGGGCGACGGCTCACTGACTCGGAGGGCGGATCCCCAGCTGCCGGGCGAGCAGCGCGAGCTGCGTGCGGTTGTCCTGGCGGAGCTTGCGGTAGAGGCTCGAGACGTGGGCCTTCACCGTGCGCTCGGTGATCTGCAGGCTCGCGGCGATGTGGCCGTTGTTCGCGCCGGCGGAGACCCAGGCCAGCACCTGCCGCTCGCGGGACGACAGCGGCCGGAGTCGCTCGTGCTCCGGGGCCCGGGTGGCCCGGAACACGGTGCCGAGCATCTGCGCCGAGATCGCGCGCTCGCCGCGGACCAGCAGCGCGAGGGTCTGGAGCACGTCGCCGCAGACGCTGGCGCGCGCGTCGAGGTACGCCGCGGCGCCGGCGGCGATGCAGCGGTCGAGGTCGCCCGGCCCGTCGCCCAGGGCGAGGACCTGGACCTGGGGATGGAATTGACGGGCCTCCGCGAGGGCGCCCACCCCCTGGTCGTCCTCGAGCGAGACGTCCACGCAGGCGAGCTGTGGCTGCTCCTGCGCCAGCGCCGAGAGGAACGCGTCGGCGCGGGTGTGCCGGCCCACCACGGCGTAGCCCGACTCGGAGAGCACCCGGGCCAGCGCATCGCCCCGGAGGCTCTGGCCATCGAGGAACGAGACCCGCACCCTCCCCTCGTGTTCCGTGGTCACCACCGTCCTCCTCACCCGGGAGACTCGTCGCCGGTCGCCGGGTCAGAAGCCCGCATGGCCGGCTCGAGGTCAACGTCAGGGCAGGGCGGTGTGTCGAGAGTCCGTCAGCAAGAGCAGGCGAGCGGCCGCCGGCCACCTGGTGATGCAACCCAGGTGGAACCGCGCCCCATCACCTCATCGGGGCGGTGCGCTCAGGACTCGACGAGCGCGACGAGCTGCTTCGCCGCCTCGCGCGGTCCCTGGAGCGCGCGCTCCACCTCGGCGCGCAGGTCCGCGCTCACCCCGTCGACGGCCCGGAGGAACGCCGCCTCGCCCGAGCGCGCGACGCCCGCGGACACCCCGGCCAGCGTGAGCCCGGCGATCACCGTCCCGGCCACGGTCCACAGGAGCGCCAGCACGCCGGCGTTCAGGAAGTAGCCACCCGGCAGCCAGTGCCCCTCCCAGTAGGCGCGTGCGACGCGGTAGCCGACGTGACCGACGAGCCCGAGCAGCGGGAGCTGCACCAGCGGCACGAGCAGGAGCCGCGCCCAGCGCCACCAGGCCTGCACCGCGCCGTCGAGCATCGGTCCGGTGACCTCGCGCCAGGCGAGGCTCCTCGCGCCGGCGAGCCGGGCGAGCCACGCCGGATGCTCGGGCAGCCCGTTGACCGCCGCCGGCAGCCCGCGCTCGGCGGCGACGGCGCGCGCCGGCGCCAGCGCCTGCCGGGCGAGCGCGTCGAGTACTCCGTCCGCCGTGGCCACCACCCGCTCGGCCGCGGCCTGCCGCCCGCGCGACTGCACCTCGTCCAGCACCGCACCCGTCGCGGCGACGAGGAGCCCCGCGGGGAGGCTCGCCTGCGAGGCCAGCGCCGCGCCGGCGAGCCCGCCCGAGCCCCACCCCGAGAGGCGCAGCCCCCAGCCGATGGGCCCGGTGAGCCGCCCCGCCGCCTGCCGGCGAACGCTCTGGCGGAGGAATCCGCCCGCGCCCCCGAGCCGGACCCGGAAGTCCTCGCCGAGCGGCGTCCGGCACTCGGCGAGCCCCGCCTCGAGCGCCTTCCGCACCTCCCCCCGCGCCTCCTCCGTCGTCCGGAGCGCGTCCGACACCCGGGCGCGGATCTGCCCGAGCAGGGCCTCGGCATTGCGCCGCCTCAGCTCCGTCGCCACCCCCGCCTCGGCGAGGCTCCGCAGCGAGTGCAGTAAGACCTGCCAGTCGTCGTCGAGCGGCTCGCCGAGCCGGGCCTTCAAGGCGCTCACCACGAAGACCGGGGGCGGCTCGGTGAGCCCGAGCTCGGCCTGCAGCACCCGCCCCACCTGCTCGCGGAGCGTCTGCCGTGCCTCGGCCCCGAGCTGGTCGGCGAAGTTCACCACCCCCAGCAGGGCGCGCCGGCGGGCGAACGGCCGGAGCGCCTCCGTCGGCCTGGCCTCGGCCACCGAGCCACGGTGGAAGACGACCAGCGCCGCGTCCACCTGGTCGAGCACCGCGAGCGCCTGCTCGGCGTTCGCCCGGGCGACGCTGTTGAGGTCCGGTGTGTCGACGAACACTTGCCCCGACCAGGCGCTGCCCGCCTCGGCCATGTACCGCACGACGCGCGGGACCACCTCGCCGAGCGTGCCCAGCTCGGCGTCGGCCGGGGCGTAGGCCACGGGCTCCGAGGAGGTGGGCCGGTCCACGCCCTCGCGCGCCAGCACCGTCCCGGCGAGCGCGTTGAGCAAGGTCGACTTCCCCGCTCCCGTCGAGCCCACCAGCGCGATGCGGAGCGGACGCTCGGCGAGCGCGCGTGTGCGGGCATAGTCCCCGGCCAGGCGCTCCAGCAGCGGCCGGGCGTCGGCGAGCGCCGGGAGTCCGCACGCCTGGTCGAGCCGGGCCATCACCAGCTCGGGCTCGGGCAGCGCCGCTGGCGGAGTCTCGTCCTGCTTGGCGCGACGGAACCACCTCATGCTTCGCCTCCCTCGAGCTGCTCGGCGGCCCGGGCGAACGTGCTCGCCGCTCCCCCGGCGGCGGCGACCTGCGCATCGAGCCGTGCGAGCAGCGGCGCGAAGAGCCGTGCCTCCAGCGCGCGTCCGAGCGAGCTCCCGTGCGACCGGCTCCACGACTGCACCACCTCGGCCCGCACCCCCGCGCCGAGCAGATCCACGAAGCGCTCCATCAGCGGGGTGGTGAGCAGCGTGCTGGCCCACACCACCACGTCCTGCCCCACGCCGCCGGTGACGACGGTGACCGCGGTCGCCGCGCTCGCCGGCACCGAGTACACCAGCGTCGCCAGCGCCTGGATGGCGCCCTCCTCGAAGCCGCCGGGCAGGTGCTCCCGGACCAGCTCGCGGCAGCGGGCCAGGAGCTGCGCGCGGTCCTCGTGCAGCGACGCGTCCTCCACCAGCGGGCCCGGAGCCTGGAGGGCGGAGAGGGTCGGCAGCCCGAGCGCCTCGGCGAGCGCCTCGCGGGTGGTGCTGTCGCCTCTCCACGCGGTGAGCTCGGGCCCCAGCGCCTCGAGGAGCTGCCGCACGCCGTCGCGGAGCGCGGCGTCGGTCGCCGCCGCCGCGGTGGTGTCCAGCGCCTCGGGCTGTGGGGGGCTGAACGAGGCCCGCAGCTTTCGGCCCAGCGCGCCCAGCGCCGCGGCGAGCCCGCGGAATGGCCGGCGGATCCACCGGTGCACGGGGCTCCGCGCGTCCAGCTCGTCGCGGAAGGCCTCGACCAGCACGTCGGCGGGCACGGCGCGGAGCGCGGCCCGGGCGCCCACCTCGCCGAGCCCGTGCCGGATGCGCGTCCGGAGCCGATCCGGCTCGCTGGCCAGGGCCCGCACCTCGGTGGCCAGCGTGTGCAGCTCGGCGGCGGCGTCGCGGAGGGCCGCGGCGCGGGCGCGGGTGCGGAGCGCTGCGCCCCGCTCGGGGTCGCCGAGGAGCTCCGCCAGCCCGGGCCCGCCGTCCACCGGCTCGACGGAAAGGCCGCGTCGGCCGGCCTCCACCTCCGGGTCATGCGGACTCCGGTACCGCGCGAAGGGCTGGGCGCCCACGTCGGCGGCGAGCTTGTCCAGGTGCGCGCGCACCGTCTCCAGCTCGGGCGCCTCGTTGTAGACCACCACCCAGGGCCGGCCGCGTCCCACCGCCTGCTGCACCACGTCCACCAGCGCGGCGTTCTGGTAGGTGTGCCGGGAGACGACGAAGACCACCACGTCCACCGTCACCAGCAGGGCCTCGCTCCGGACCCGGTTCTCGCGCACCACGCTGTCGAAGTCCGGCGTGTCGACCAGGACCAAACCCTCGGGCAGGGTGGCGGTCGCGGTGAGGAAGAGGCGTCCCGGCGGCCCGGGCTCGGTCACGGGCGCCAAGGCGCCCGGGGGAAGGAGCACCACCTCGTAGCGCGCCGACAGCGCCTCGCGTCCCGCGCCGCTGGCCGTCCCCGGCGTCGCCGCGGCGAGGCACTGCTGGGTGAGGCCGCCCTCGGCGCGCGCCGGCGAGAGGCCTGTGCCCACCAGGGTGTTGAACAGCGTGGATTTCCCGACGTTGTTCGGACCGGCCACGGCGACCAGGAGGAGCGGCGCCTCGCTGCCGAGCCGCGGGAGCAGGTCGCGGAGGATGCGGGTGCGTACCCGCCGGGCGAGCGCCCGGGTCTCCGCCTCCGCAGCGTCGGGCAGACGGTCAGTCGCCGCCGCCACGTCGCGGAGCGAGGCCAGGAGCGCGGGGGTCTGGGGGTCGGCCGTCACGCGCCTTTGGTGCTAGCATCCCCGAGGGTGTCGATGCCGTCTCGTTCGGGCCTGGTGCTCCTGCCGGACAGCTCCGGCGTGGGGGACCGGGTGACCGCGGCTCTCGTCGGGAGCGACGTCGCGCTCTGGCCCGTGGACCGGCTCGCCGAGGCGAGCTACGTCCTGATGGACCTGACGGTGCCGGGCGGCGAGGAGGCGCTGCGCTCGCTGAGCGCCGCCGGTGGGCGGCAGGCAGTGCTGGCGCTGGTGGATGCGGAGGTGCTCCGGCGGCGCTCGGCGGCGAGCGTCCCCGCGGACTCGCTGGTGGCCATCGGGCAGCTCGAGGCGGAGCTGGGCTGGCGGCTGCAGAAGGCCCGCGAGCGCCACGCCCTGGAGCTCCAGTCCCGCGTGCAGCAGCGCAACCTGGACATGCTGCTGGAGCTGACCGCGCGCTACGCCGAGTCGACCGACGTCGACGCGCTCCTTCACGACGTCACCCGGCGGCTCGCCGAGATGCTGGACGTCCCCCGGGCGAGCCTGCTGCTGGAGGACGGGGCCGGCTCGGCGGTGGTGGTCGCGGCGAGCGACGCGCCGGACCTCAAGAATCTACGCATCGACATGGACCGCTACCCGGAGGTGCGCCAGTGCCTGCGCACCGGGCAGCCCACGGCGGTGGAGGACGTGCCCAGCCACCCGCTGCTCGAGGGGATGCACGAGCGCGTCGCGGCCGCCGGGGTGCGCTCCATCGCCGCGCTCCCCTTGAGCGTCCAGGGCAAGGTGCTCGGCGTCCTCCTGGTCCGAGGCTCCGGCGAGCGGCCGGCGTTCACCCCCGCCGAGGTGGACTTCCTCGCCACCGTGGCGCACGCGACGGCGGTGGCGCTGCGGAACGCCCGGCTGCTCGAGTCGGTGCGCGGCGAGTCGCGGCGCGAGAAGTCGGCCCGCCTGGTCGCCGAGCAGAAGGCGGCAGAGCTGGAGCGCTACCAGGCGTTCTTCGCCCACGTCTCGGAGGGCATCGCCATCCTGGACGGGAAGGGCCGGGTGCTGCTGCTCAACCCCGCGGGGGCGGCGATGCTCGACGTGGACGCGGCCGGCCTCGAGGGCCGCCACGTGGAGGACCTGACCGGCGCGCTCGGCGCCGAGGCGCTGACCGTGCTGCTCTGCGCGGTCGCCCGCGGCGAGGTGCAGCGGGACGTGGACGTCCAGGCCCGCACGCCCGCCGACCGGCACCTCACCCTGTCGGTCAGCGGCGCGCCGCTCCGCGAGGCGGACGCCGCCGCCATCCTCAGCTTCCGCGACGTGACCGAGCCCCGGCGCATCGAGAACGAGCTCCGGCGGACCAAGGAGTTCCTGGAGAAGCTGGTGGACAACACCGTGGACGCGGTGGTGGCCACGGACATGACGGGGCGCTTCATCCTCTTCAACAAGGGTGCGGAGGCGCTGACCGGCTACACCGCGCAGGAGGCGCTGGGAGGGCTCACCGGGGCCAGCTTCTTCGTCGGCGAGAGCGTGGCCCAGGAGCTCCTCCAGAAGATGCGCTCGTCGGACCACGGCGGTGCCGGACGGCTGGCGCTCACTCGCCAGGACATCGTCGCCAGGTCCGGGGAGAAGGTCCCGGTGAACATGACCGGGTCCATCCTGTACGAGGGGCAGCGGGAGGTGGCGATGGTGGGCATCCTCCGCGACCTGCGCGACCGGGTGCAGCTCGAGCGGAAGCTGTCCGACGCCACCCTGCGGCTGGAGCGGAGCGAGCGGAGCGCGGAGATGATCGCCCTGGCCGGCACCGCGGCGCACGAGCTGAACCAGCCGCTGACCTCGGTGCTCGGGTACGCCGAGCTCCTCAAGCGGAAGCTGGGCCCGGACGACTACGCCTGGGCCAAGGTGGACATCATCCAGAAGGAGGCCGAGCGGATGAAGGAGATCGTCCGGAAGATCGGCCGGATCACCCGCTTCGAGACCAAGCCGTACGTGGGCGAGGCCCGCATCCTGGACCTCGAGCTGGCCTCGGACGAGGACACCACCCCCACCCCCAAGGGATAGGGCCGAGGGTGCCCCTCGGTCCAAAATTATGGAGAGGTTGCGCGTACTTCCCTACCCCGGATTCTTGACAGCTCGCGCCGGCCGGGACGTAGGATGCAACTTCACGTCCAGACCCTGAACTTTGCAGGGTTCCAGCGTGACCCGCCGGTCGGCCTGGCCGCGGGCCGCTGACCAGCACGGAGGCATCGATGAGCGTGGGGTTCCTGTCCCGACTGACGCTGCTCGCCGCAGAGGCGACCGCCTCGGGCAACTTCTTCGACCAGATGGCAGCCCGGTTCCGCGCCGGCAAGGGCGGGATGTACCCGATCGCCATCTGCGCGGTCGTCGCGCTGGCGATCATCATCGAGCGCATCGTGGTGCTGTTCTTCTCCGCGCCGATCAACAAGGACGGCTTCCTGCGCGGGCTGAAGAAGCACATCTACGCCGGAGACCTGGACAAGGCGATCAACTACGTGGCCGGCCAGAAGAGCACCCCGCTCACCAACGTGGTGAAGGCCGGCCTGATGAACGTCCCCAAGGGCGAGGACGAGGTCCAGGCCGCGCTGGACGAGGCCAGCCTCCGCGAGACGCCGAAGCTCGAGGCCCGCACCGGCTACCTGGCCATGCTGGGGAACGCGGCGATGCTCGCCGGGCTGCTCGGAACGGTGAACGGTCTGATCCAGTGCTTCGAGGCCGTGGCCCACGTGAACCCGGCGGACAAGGCCACCATCCTCTCGCAGGGCATCTCCGAGGCGATGAACTGCACCTTCTTCGGGCTGCTCACCGCCATCCCGGCGCTGATCATGTTCTCGGTGCTGAACGGCCGCACCCAGAGCCTGATCAACGACATCAACGAGACCAGCGTCTCGGTGCTGAACCTGGTGGTGAACAACCGGGACAAGTTCAAGAACCTCACCGTCTCCGCCGGACGCGATGACGAGTAGGTCCCCGGGCCGCTTCCTCACCGCAGCCAACCTCTAGAGATCGGAGACAGCGCGCATGGCCGGCGGGATGGACCTGGGTGACAGCAAGGGCCAGAAGAAGGCCCTCGATGCCACCATCAACCTGGTTCCCTTCATCGACCTGATGGCAGTGACCATCAGCTTCCTGATCATGACCGCGGTGTGGACGCAGATCGGCCGGCTGCAAGTCAGCGGCGGCGGCGGCGGCGACGACGCCACGCCCGACAAGGACGACAAGACCGTCCCGGTGACCCTCCTCCTCTCGGAGAAGGACCTCCGGCTGACCGTGGGGACCAGCACCTTCGACCCCATGCCCATCATCCGGGACGCCAAGCAGCAGATCGATCTCACCAAGCTCTCCGAGCGCTTCAAGGACGTGAAGGAAAAGCTCGGCCCCGACCAGACGGCGATCACCGTCCAGACCGAGGACTCGGTCCGCTACGAGGACCTGGTGCACGTCATCGACGTATGCATCGGCGACGGTTTCCCCTCGGTGTCCGTCGCCCCCGTGAGCACCTGACCATGGCCATCGAGACTCCAGGCAAGCGCTTCGGGAAGCGTCTGCGGAAGTCGAAGGTCTTCGGCCACGGGCACGCCGGGCACAAGTCCACCAACGCGGATCTGCTGATCACCCCGCTGGTCGACATGTTCGTGATCATCGTGCTCTTCCTGATCGCCAACTTCTCGGCGACCGGAGAGATCCTGAACATGACCAAGGACATCCAGCTGCCCACCGCCACGCACGTGGACGAGCTGGAGCTGGCGCCGGTGGTGATGGTCAGCACCGACGACATCATCATCAACGGCATCTCGGTGGCCCGGGTGGCCGACCTGGCGCGCGACGACTACGTCACCATCCCCGCGCTGGAGGAGAAGCTCCGCGAGCAGCGCAAGGAGACCGAGGAGCTTCACCAGCTGGCCAACGACGGCACCGCCTTCAAGGGCGTGGTGAACATCCAGGGCCACAAGGACATCCCCTTCCGGATCATCAAGCGGGTGATGTTCAGCTGCTCGAACGGCGGCTACGCGAACATCAACTTCGCGGTGCTCCGCGGGTCCGGCCCCGGCGGCGAAAAGACCGCCTCCCTCCCCTAGCCGTCGCTACAGCGAGCGCCAGTCGAGGCGGGTCGGACGGGGCAGCCCGTCCTGCAGCTCGGCCCGGTGGTAGGCCGTGGCGGCGGAGATCAGGTGGACGATGATCCCCAGCAGCCCGGCGCTCCCGATCCACAGCGCCGGGGTGATGATCAGCCAGAAGAGGCCCCGGAGCACCTCGCGGTTGTAGATCTGCCCGAGCCCGGGAATCAGGAACGAGAGCAGGGCGGCAACGGCGGGACGAGACATGGTATCGGCAACCTCCGACCGAGAAGACGGAAGGGGTGGCCGTCGATTGCACCCGTGCAGCGGCAGCGGAACGCCGCTCAGGTCTCGAGCGCCTGCGCCGCGGACGCCGGCGGGGTGTGCGCGTGGGCGTGCTTCAGGAGCCAGCCCCGGACCGGCGGCCCCCCGAACCGCGCCAGCCCCGCGGCGATGCCGAAGCGCACGAGGCGGGCCACCGCGGCGGCGACCAGGAATGCCGGGATGGAGACGCCGACCAGCCCGCTGCCGATGGTGGCCAGCTTGAAGGCCGGTGCCACCATGCAGACCACCGCCAGCGACCACCAGTTCCGGCTGAGGAGCTCGGCGATGGTGCCGTGCACCGCGAACCACCCGGTGTGCGCGGAGGCGATGGCGAAGCAGAGCGTCAGCACGCAGGCCGCGGCGGCCCGGGCCCAGGCGAACGGGCGCTGGCGCACCCCCTGGAAGGTGGACACGGTGGTCATCACGCCGGACACGCCGGCGAGGATCAGCAGCACGTTGCGCAGCCAGTCCGGACCGAGGTCGAGGCGGACGTTGGGGTCGATGTGGATCAGGCTCAGGCCGCCGCGCATCGCCGCGCCGATGCCGTACCCGAGGAGGCTGCCGGCGACCGAGGCCACCGTGCTCCAGATCATCAGCCGCAACCAGCGGTGCGGGGAGGCGATGACCATGGGGATGAGGAGCACGAACGGCGGCACGGGGAAGAACGCCGAGTCGATCGCCGAGATCACCATCAGCGCGCTGAACGCGGCCGGGCTGTTGGCGTACGACTCGACCCGGGCATACATCCGGCCGGACCAGGCCCGGGCCCGTCCCCACGGGCCCAAGGGGAGATGAGACGCGCTGTCGGGAGTCATCGAGGAGTCGCCGGACACCCTATCAGGAACCCCCCGGATGGAAGGGCCCGCTGTTCGTGGCACCCGGGTGCCCGGATGTTAGGTTGCCCGGCATGACGGCCCTGGAACGGGTGGAGCGCGCCGCAAGCGCGCTGAAGGTGTTCCCCCTCCCCTCGGCCGTGCTCTTCCCGCACACCGTCCTCCCGCTGCACATCTTCGAGCCCCGCTACCGCTCGCTGGTGAAGTCGGCGCTCGCCGGCGACAAGGTGATGGCGATGGCGCAGCTCGAGCCGGGCTACGAAGGAAGCTACTCGGGCCGCCCGCGGATGCGGCCGATGGCCTGCGCCGGGGTCATCGCCTGGCACGAGGAGCTGGACGGCGGCCGGTACAACATCATCGTCCAGGGGACAGCGCGGGCGCGCATCCTGGAGGAGCTGCCGCCCGAGCAGCTCTACCGCGAGGTGAGGGCGGCCATCCTCCCGGACGTCGAGTACCACGGGGCGGAGGAGGAGCAGCTCCGCCAGGCGATGCTCGAGCTCGCGGCGCGCCTGCCTCCTCCGGTCGCCCAGGGACTCCTCCAGGCCTCTGCCCGGACCGCTGGCGGCGCGCTCGCCGACGTGGTGGCCTCCAGCGTGGTGGCCGACGTGGACCGCCGGCAGGAGCTGCTCTGCGAGCTGAACGTGAGCGCCCGTCTCCGGTCGGTGCTGGCCGAGGTCAGCGAGGTGCTGGCCCGTCTCGCCCCGGCGAAGCCCGACGGGCCGATGAACTGAATGGGAGCGACGACAGCGCAATGCGGCTGGTGAAGATCGGCCTCGCCTCGGTGAACACCACGGTGGGCGCCACCCACGCCAATGTGGAGCGTGCGCTGCGCTTTGCGCGCGAGATGGCCGCCGCCGGGGTGACGCTTGCCGCCTACCCCGAGCAGGTGGTGGGCGGATACCCGCCCGAGGACCTCATCCAGTGGCAGGGCTTCGTCGAGGACCAGTGGCGCGCGCTGGAGCGCTTCGCCGAGGCGACCCGCGACCAGGCCACGGTGCACGTCCTCGGGGTGGCGGTGCTGCACCAGGGGCTCCGCTACAACTGCGCGGCCATCGTGGCCGGCGGGCGCATCCGCGGGCTGGTGCCCAAGGAGAAGCTGCCGACCTACAGCATCTATTACGAGGGCCGCACCTTCGACCGCGGGTTCCCCTACCAGCGCGACGAGCACCGGGGCGTGCCGTTCGGAGATCTCGTGTTCCGGTTCGACTTCGGGGTCGTCGCGCCGGAGGTCTGCGAGGACGCCTGGACCGCCGAGTGCCCGATGCGCCGGCGCACCTACTCGGGGGCGGAGATGGTGGTGAACATCTCCGGCTCGGCCTTCCGGGTGGGGACGGACCAGACCCGGCGGGAGATGCTCGTCACCCGCGCGGCGGACCACCAGTGCACGCTGGCCTACGTCAACCTGGTCGGCGGCAACGACGGGCTGCTCTTCGACGGCGGGGGCTTCGTCGTCCAGAACGGCAAGCCGATGCTCGACGCGCCCAGGTGGCGGGAGGGCTGGGAGGCGACCACGGTCGACCTCGACCGCACCCTGCGGCTCCGCAGCGAGAACACCACCTGGCGTCAGGACCACGCGGCCTGGGCCACCTCGCACCGGCCGGTGCCGACCGTCGAGATCCCGGAGAGCGAGTTCCGCACCCGGCGGGAGGCGCTGACCTACCCGGTGCCGGCGCACGGAAGCTTCTTCCTCCCCGGCCCGGAGACACACGTCCCGGCCAGGACGCGCTACTGCGAGGACGTGCTCGACGCGCTGGCGATGGGCGTCGGCGACTACTTCGAGAAGAACCGGGTCTTCCGCAACATCGGGGTGGCGCTGTCGGGCGGGCGGGACTCGCTGCTCACGCTCCTCGTCGCCCACCGCTGGGCCTCGCGCAAGAAGCCCGAGGCGCCGGGGAGCCTGCTCCGCGCCTTCTACATGCCCAGCCGCTACTCCTCGGCCGAGACGGAGAAGGCGGCGCGGACCGTCTGCGAGGAGCTCGGGGTGCCGCTCCGGGTGGTGAGCATCGACGCGGCCTTCGAGCGCGAGCTGGAGGCGGTGCGGGCCATGCTCCAGCCCGGCGAGACGGTGACCCCGCTCACCGAGCAGAACGTGCAGGCCCGCATCCGCGGGCAGCGGATGTGGAGCTGGAGCAACTCCTCGGGCGGGCTGTTCCTCCAGACCGGGAACATGAGCGAGCGGGCCGTCGGCTACACCACCGTGGGCGGCGACCTCGAGGGGGCGCTGGCGGTCATCGCCAACCTCCCCAAGACCGTGGTGATGGTGCTGCTCGACCACCTCCAGGAGGTCCACCCGCTGGAGGGCATCCGGCTGGTGCTCCAGAGTCCGCCCGGCCCGGAGCTGGCGCCGAACCAGGTGGGCGAGGAGGAGCTGATGCCCTTCCGGGTGCTGGACGCCTGCTTCCACCTCTTCGCCGACGAGAAGCTGCTGCCCGAGGAGGTCGAGCAGGTGGTGGGCGCGATGTTCCCCGACCTGTCGAAGGACACCGTGCACGGGTACGTCACCCGGTTCGTGAGGATGTTCCTCGCCAGCATCTACAAGTGGGTGCAGGCGCCGCTGTCGCTCCACATCGGCAACCTGGACCTCGACCGCGAGCGTGCGCTGCAGCTCCCGGTGGTCACCAGCTCCGAGTGGGCGCTGAAGAAGAAGTGACCTCGACCCGGCCGGTCCCCACCACGCTGGACTGGCTGCGGGTCAACGTGGCCATCGGCACGCTGAGCTTCGGGTCGGCGAGCCGCATCGTCCTCTACGAGGACGCGGTGGTGCGCGACCACGGGTGGCTGCCGGCCGACGAGTTCGCCGAGGTGCTCACCGTGGCCCAGCTGCTCCCCGGGCCCAATCTGGTGAACCTCTCGGCGTACCTCGGATACCGGCTGGTGGGCCCGCTGGGCGCGGTGCTGGGCGTCCTCTGCCTCTGTCTGCCGGGGGCCGCGCTGGCGGTCGGCCTCTCCGGCGTGCTGGCGGTGGAAAGGCCCTGGGTGCAGGGCCCTCTCCGGGGGATGGCGGTGGCGGGCATCGTGCTGCTCGGCCCCTTCTTCCGGCGGCTCTTGCCGGGGCTGGGGAGCACCCCGGACCCGGCCGTGCCGGCACGGACGCGGGTGCGGGTGGTCCGCAGCGCGCTGCTGGCGGGCGTCGCGACGGCGACGCTCTCGGGGGCCTCGCTCTTCGCCGTGCTCGGGCTGGCCATTCCCGTGGCGCTCTTTCTGGAGTTCGCCCTGTGAAGCTGCTCGGGCTCTTCTGGATCTTCTTCCGGCTGGGGCTGGTCTCCTTCGGGGGAGTGTTCGCGGTCCTGCCGGAGCTGCAGCGGGCGCTGGTGGACCAGGGCTTCGTCACGTCCGAGGGGTTCGTCCAGGCCTTCGTGCTGGGGCAGGTGGTGCCCGGGCCGAACATGGCCATGTGCCCCGTGATTGGCTGGCACGTGGCCGGGCTTCCCGGCGCCGTGGTCGCCTTCGTCGGCATCTACACGGGACCGGTGGCCATCATGGGCGCGGCGTACGCCGTCTACCACCGGTGGCGGCGCGTGACCTGGGTGCGGCGGCTCGAGCTTGCGATGCGCCCGGTGGTGCTCGGACTGCTCGGGGCCTCTGCCCTGTCGCTGCTCTGGTCCTCGAGTTCGCCCTGTGAAGCTTCTGGCGCTGTTCTGGATCTTCTTCCGGCTCGGGCTGGTGAGCTTCGGGAGCGTCTTCGCCGTGCTTCCCGAGCTGCAGCGGGCGCTGGTGGACCAGGGGTTCATCACGCCGGAGGGGTTCGTCCAGGCGTTCGTGCTCGGCCAGGTGGTGCCGGGGCCGAACATGGCGATGTGCACCGTCATCGGCTGGCACGTCGCCGGCCTCGCGGGCGCCGTGGTCGCCTTCGTCGGGATCTACAGCGGCCCGGTGGCGATCATGGGCGGGGCGTACGCCGTGTACCACCGCTGGCGGGGCGTGATCTGGGTGCGGCGGCTCGAGCTGGCGCTCCGGCCGGTGGTGCTGGGGCTGCTCGCGGCCTCGGCGGCGTCGCTCCTGTGGACCGCGGCGGGGAAGCAGCACCTGCTCGCGCTGGGCGTCGCGCTGGTGGTCGGCGTGCTCGCGGTGAGGACGCGGCTCGGAGCGCTCGCGCTTCTCTTCGTCGGCGGCCTGGCGTGGTCGCTGGGTCAGGCGGCGCTCTGAGCGCGGACGGGGCCTGGGGGATCGTCAGTCCTCGACGATGGTGGTGACCTTCGCCAGGACCTCGTCGAGCACGCCGCGGAGCTTGCGCATGGTGCCGGGGGTGAGCCGACCGCGGCGGGCGGCGCGGCGGAGCACCCGGAAGAGCTGCGCGGCCCGCTGCATCAGATCGGCGAGATCCTCGGCGCTCTCGGCCCATCCCGCCGCGCCGGAGCGCTCGTAGAATTCCTCCACCTCCGCGCGGTGCTCCTGGAGGTCCCGCTGACCCTCGGGCGTGATGGCGTAGGTGCGCCGTCCGTCGTCCTCGGTGCCGCGGACGTGGCGCAGCTCCTCCAGCATCTGCAGCGTGGGGTAGATGACCCCGGGGCTCGGCCGGTACGTCTGACCGCTGCGCTCCTCGATGGCCTGCATGATCTCGTAGCCGTGCCGGGGCTGCTTCTCCAGCGCGTCGAGCACCAGGTACCGGACTGCTCCTCGCTCCGCCCGCGGCGGCGGACCTCCGAACATGTCCCACCACTCGTGCCGTCCACCGGGGCCCCGTCGCCCCCACGGGCTCCGCCCCATGAACATGCCGGGGTGCCATCCCCACGGATCTCCGGGTCGCATCGCGCACTCCTTGCCGGACTCGCCGGCCATGCCGACACATCGGAAGATGTGTCTTGTAGATATGTCTATAGCAACGTTCTGTCCGCCGCGCCACGGGGAGCGCGCGGGCCGGCTCCGGCACGACGAGGCGCGCCGGAGCTACCCGGCGCTCGGCACGACGCCGTGACTCCGCAGAGCTAGAGGGCCAGCTCCTTCACCGGGACTTCCTTGTAGGTGAACTCCCGCGTCCAGTCGGAGCTCTGCTTTCCGTCGATCTCCACGTAGGCCTTGACCAGGGAGTTGGCGGGCCCCTCATCTTGCGGAGGCTCGAAGACCAGATCACGCCCCGTCGACCACACCACCCGGCGCTCGTCGATGTTGCCGAAGTAGTAGTCGACCTTGCTCCGGTCCAGGCCCTTGTATCCGGTGGCGGTGGTCAGCTCGACCAGCTTCTTGTTCTTGTCGGTGATCGGGAATTCCTTGCCGTAGATGTTGGCCAGCGAGACATCGAGCGGCACCCAACCCACCCGCGGCGCGTAGAACTGGATCCAGCAGTGGTAGCTGCCGTCGACGGCGATCCCGTTCAGGGTCGGCTTCAGCAGCGACCCGTAGATCATCCTGGTGGGGATCCCGGAGGCCATCGCCAGCGAGGCGAAGAGGGAGTGGAAATCGGTGCAGTTCCCGGTCTTGGTGTTCAGGCAGTACTCGGTGCTCCCCACCGGCGACGCCTTGAGGTGGTCGGGATCCTTCACCCAGTAGTCGACGTTCTGCAGCGTCCAGTCGTAGATCTTCCGCGACGCCTTGATCGGGTTGGTCTCGTTGCCCACGATCGACGCGGCGAGCGCCTTGACCCGGTCGTTCACCACCACGTGGGTGGTGGGCTGGAGGTAGCGGGCCAGGGCGGTTCGCTCCCAGTCGGAGAGGGGCCGGGTGGCGGAGGGATCGGTCGCGGTCCGCATCTCGGTCCGCACCAGGTCGAACTCCTCGCGGATCGACACCTTGTCCGCGGCCGGCGACTTCAGCTCGAGATAGCCGACCCGGTTCCCACCCGAGTCGTCCTCGACGGCGATCTTCCCCGCATCGGCGGTCAAGGTGAGGTTCTTGATGGTGGACCAGGCATCCTCCTGGGGCATCGCGAACCAGACCCGGACGCGCTGCGCCCCCTTGGGAACCTTCACCGTGAAGGTGTTCTTGACGTGGAATCCCGCTTGCTTCGGCGCATCGGCGGCCAGTGCCGAGGCGGCGAGCAGAACGGACGACAGCATCACCAGCCGACCCTGACGCATCACGGTCCTCCTCCGTCACGAAGTCGCCGTGCCGCCTCGGCGATGACCCTGAGCTTCGCGGCGGCAACCGAATCCGAAGCGAGGGGATTGTCGGCAAAGGTGGCAAAGCCACAATCGGGGGTGAAGAGCACCCGGTCGCGCCCGAGCAGGTCCACCGCCCGGTTCGCCCGGGCCAGGACCTCGTCGACGCCCTCCACCCGCGACGACTTCTGGTTCACCAGCCCCACCCCGATGCGCTTGTCGGGCGGAATTTCCCGGAGCAGCGCCATCTCTCCGGCCCGCGGCGTGGCCAGCTCGAGCAGCAGCGTCCCCACCGGGGCCTGGCGGAGGAGCGGAAGGAGCGGCCGGTAGTCGCCGGCGAGGGCCACGCTCTCGTCGGGCGTCCAGTTCCCCCGACAGACGTGCATCGCCAGCCGCTCGCGCGGCAGCCCGCGGGTGACCGCGGTCAGCAGCTCCAGGGCGAACCCCAGCTCCTCCGCTGCGTCTCGACGGGCGCCGAGCGCTCCGCACATGAACGAGCGCTGGGCCCGGGGGGTCCCGAAGACGACCTCGCTCAGCACCGGCTCGTCGAGCTGCACCAGCGCCGCCCCGGCGTCGAGCAGCTCCACCACCTCGGCCCGGAGCGCGTCCACCACGTCGGTGGCGAGCTCCTCCCGGGTGGCGTAGGTCCGCTCCGAGACGCACTCCAGGAACATGGTCCGGGTGAGGAGGTACGGCCCGGGCAGCGCCACCTTGACCGCGGCGCCCGGCGCCAGGGCCTGCACGAAGCGGAGCTCGTGGAGGGCCAGAGGGCGCGTCCGCCGGATCGGACCGAAGACGGCCGGGTGACGCACGCGCTCTGCCGGGACGTCCAGGGAGCGGAGCTCCTCCCGGAACTCCTCCGGGTCGTCGACGTAGGGAAGGAGGTCGGTGATCGGAACCAGCTGGCAACCGTCGAGGAGGCCTCCGACGAAGCTGGCGTAGTTGTCGCGCCGCTGCTCCCCGTCGGTCAGCACGTCCACCCCGGCCTCCCGCTGGGCGCTCACCGCGAGGCGGACGGCGTCGTCGGCGGTCCGCTCGAACTCCTCGTCCGGGAGCCGGCGCTCGAGGTGCTCGTGGAGCGCCTGCAGCATCCACCGCGGCCGGGGCCAGCTCCCGATGCCCATCACCGCCAGCGGGGGAATGGGAGGGGCGGGGACCTTCGCCGGTGGGACGGGCGAGGGCTCCACCGTCGCCGGACGGGCCACGGCCGGTCGCGGTTCGGGCGGGGTGACTCCAGCGCTCCGGCCGAAGGCCCCCTTGCTCACCAGGAAGCTCGATTCCTTCCCTTCCCGGAAGCGGGAGACGAGCTCGTTCCCCGTCATCCGGCACCAGGCGGGCAGCTCCTCGTCCACCGAGATCTCGCGCGAGCGGATCTCCAGCAGCTCTCCAGGCGCGAGGGGGTCGATGTGCTTGCGGATCAGGAGCAGCAGGCCGTTGCCGCAGTCGAGGTCGCCCCCGTCGAAGCTGGCCTTGGGCGGGAAGGGGTGGCCCATCGCCGTCCGGGCCCCTAGTAGCTCACGCAGGGACTGCCCTCGGAGAGGAACTCCACCAGCTTGGCGCCGCCCACCACCGTGGCGCCCTCGACCAGCCTGGTCTCGTCGAGCCCGCGCTTCTTGAAGCAGGGCGAGCAGACGAAGATCTTGCCCCCCGCCTTCACGAAGTTGCCCATCAGCTCGGCGAGGGGGGCGAATCCCTGCTCGTGGATGTCCGCGGCGTAGCCCTGCTGCGAGAGCCGCACCCCCTCGATGCTGAGGAAGACCATCGTCTCCTTGTCCGAGGCGACGGCGGCGTTGGCGACCACGAAGGCCACGGTGGCCTTGTCGGTGTCGTTCTTGGCGTAGCTGAGGCTCACACAGAACCGCTTGCTCATGGCGTGCTCCTTCGTTCGATGAGGTAGTGGGGAGGGTTCGCCTCCAGGAGGCGATGACCGGTCATCCGGCACCAGGCCGGGAGGTCCTCCGGCGCGCCGGGGTCGTGCGCCA
The DNA here is from genome assembly GCA_963776345.1 of uncultured delta proteobacterium. Classification (GTDB taxonomy): domain Bacteria; phylum Myxococcota; class Myxococcia; order Myxococcales; family Myxococcaceae; genus RPRB01. The sequence continues at coordinate 190,098 of CAVZMH010000017.1, forward strand.
CGACCCGCAGACGCTGCCCCGGCGACAGCGCAGCGAGCTTGTTGCGCAGCAGGAGGACGAGCTCACCGCAGCCGGTGTGGCCGGCATCCCACTCGGCGTGGGGACTCAGGTCTGCGGCGCGACCCGGCGCCGCATCGAGCGGAGTCACAACCGTCTCCGGGGCGCTCGAGGACGCATGGGAGGCGATGTTCTACCAACGCACTCGAACGAGCGGCAAGGAACACTCGCTGCCATCGCAGCGCGTCAACCGCGCCGGACCGTGGTCAGCGCCGGTGGACGCTGCGGTCCCGGCCGGCCTGCTTGGCGCGGATGCAGGCCGCCTCGGCCGCCTCGAGCAGGTTGCCCCACGGTTCGGACGGACGGAGCGACGCCACCCCCACGCTGACCGTCGCCATCACGCAGGGGTCCGCCCGCGCTGCCCCCCGGAGCCGGTCCGCCAGCGCGCAGGCCCGCGCGAGCGCCCACCCCGGGAGCAGGAGCGCGAAGGTGTCCGACCCCAGCCGCCCGATGGGCCCCGCCCCGCTGCACTCGGCCGAGATGCGCTGGGCGAGCGCCTCGAGGCAGCTGTCCGCGGCCAGGTCGCCCCGCACGTCCCGGAGGGCCTGGAACTCGTCCACGTCCACCACCAGCAGGCTGCACGGCTGCGCCGCCCGGCGCGCCACCTGGACCGCGAACGCCACCTCGCGCTCGAACGCCTGCCGCGTGTAGACGCCGGTCTCGAGGTCCAGCTCCACCACGCGGGCGCTCATGGCGCGCTCGCTCCCGAGGCGGCCCGGGTCTTGGCCGCGGCGCGCACGAACCCGTCGTACTGCCGGAGCGCCGCCTCTCCCACCAGCTGGATGTGGTGGTTGTTGAGCCAGGCGGTGATGGGCGCGGCCACCAGCGGCATCGCCCGGCCGATCGAGGCGAACCCGCCGCGCTCGGCGAGCACCGCCGCCACCTTGCCCAGCACCCTGGGCCCGGAGCGCCGGAGCGGACCGACCCCGTTCGCCTCGCCGAGGACGCCCAGCAGCTCGGTCCGCGCGCGCCCGAAGCGGAGATCCACCTCGTACGCGGTGGCGATGTCGGCCAGCATCCGGATCTGCAGCCAGGCCATCACCAGGAGGTCCGCCGGCACGCTCACCAGCCCGAACACGCCGCTGACCGACCCGCTGAGCGAGGCCAGGCCCTTGGTCGACTCGATGGCGTGCTGCCCCAGCTCGCGTGGGCCGGCGGACGGGTAGCGCGTCCGCAGCGCCTTCATCCGGGCCCGGGACCGCTTGGCCTCCAGCGCGACCACGTCCTCCATCCGGAGCGACCCCAGCCGCTGCAGGGCCGCGGGGCGGAGCTTCTTCAAGAAGGCGAGGCGTTCGCTGTCGAGCAGTCCCACGGCGGGAGAATCCTGGCAGCGGCCCGGTGTCCCCCGCAACGGGCGAGCGAGCGTGCCGCGCAGATCGATGAACGCCGGAGCGGCCGGTGCGATTTCGCCCGACGTTCGCGCCTCTACGACTGCCCCAGGCGCGAGGCCACCCGGGTCGCCTCCTCGACTGCCCGGGCGAGGACCGAGCGGATGCGCCCGTCCTCCAGGGTGAGCAGCCCGGCGATGGTGCACCCGGCCGGCGTGGTCACCTGGTCCTTCAGCGCGGCGGGGTGCATCCCGGTCTGGAGCACCATCCGCGCCGACCCCTGGAGCATCTGGGCGGCAATTTCCATCGCCACGTCCCGGCGGAGGCCCATCATCACCCCGCCTTCTGCCAGCGCCTCGACGATGAGGTAGGCGAACGCCGGCCCGCTGCTGTTGAGGGCGGTCACCACGTCCATCGACTTCTCCTCGAGCTCGAGGCAGCGGCCCACCGCCTGGAACAGCTTGATCGCGGTGTGTACGTGTGCGTCCGTGGCCAGCGGGCCGCGGGACACCACCGTCATCCCCTCGCCGATGAGACAGGGCGTGTTGGGCATGGCGCGGATGAGCGGGCTCTCGGGGAGCCAGCGGCGGATCTGCTCCAGGCGCACCCCCGCCGCCGTGCTCACCACCAGCTTCCCCTTCAGCGCGGCCCGCATGTCGTCGGTGTCCAGCACCGTCGCCAGCTGCTGCGGCTTGAGGGACACCAGCACCGCGCTCGCGTCCCGGGCGACCGAGACGTTGTCCACCGTGGCCCGGATGCCGTGCCGCTGGGCGAGCGCCTCGGCCGCCTCCGGCCGCCTCGTCGAGGCGACCAGCCGGGCCGGAGCGAGCGAGCCCGAGCGAATCAGCCCGCGCACGATCGCCTCGCCCACCGTTCCACAACCCAGGACGCCCAGGGTACCGTCGTTGTCCAGCATGCCCTCGGACCTAGCACAGCCTGGCACACGGCCTCCGCTCGGGGACGCGCAGCGCATCGTCGTCAAGCTGGGCACCCAGGTGGTGACCCACGACGGGCAGGCGCTCGCCCTGGGGCGGCTGATGTCGCTGGTGGAGGAGATGGCCTTGCTCCGCCAGGAGGGCCGGCAGCTCCTCCTCGTCTCCAGCGGGGCGGTGGCCCTGGGGATGAAGCAGCTCGGGCTGACCGAGCGGCCCCGCTCGCTCGGGCTCCGGCAGGCCTGCGCCGCGGTGGGACAGGGGCATCTGGTCGGGCTCTACACCTCGGCCTTCGCCCAGTTTGGCGTCACCGCGGCCCAGGTGCTGCTGACCGAGAGCGACCTCGGGGACCGCGACCGGGCGCTCTGCGTGCGGACGACGCTCATGCGGTTGCTCGAGCTGCGCGCCGTTCCGGTGCTGAACGAGAACGACAGCGTGAGCATCCGCGAGCTGGTGGAGCACCGCCGGGCCCAGGGCGCCGCGACCGGAGCGCCGGCGTTCGGCGACAACGATGGGCTGAGCGCACGGGTGGCCATCGGGGTCGACGCGGATCTCCTGGTCCTCCTCACCGACGTGGACGGGCTGTACACCGCCGACCCGCGGACCGAGCCTGACGCAAGGCGCATCGACGTGCTCGACGCCGAGACCCCGCGGCTCGGCGCGGTGAGCGCCGCGGGCACCGGCGGGATGTCGAGCAAGCTCGAGGCGGCGCGGCTGGCGAGCCGGGCCGGAGTCACCGTGGTCATCGCCTCGGGCGCCGCGCCGAACGTGCTCCGGCGGCTCCTCTCGGGCGAGGCGGTGGGGACGTGCATTCCCCCCGCCGAGCGGCGCGCGGTCCGCCGCCAGCGCATCGCCCTCGCTCCCCACTCGGGCGCCCTGGTGGCGAACGACGGGGCGCTCTCCGCGCTCGAGCGTGGCCGGGCCTCGCTCCTGCCCATCGGCGTGGTGGCGGTCGAGGGCGACTTCCGCGAGGGCGACGTGGTGGAGATCCGCGACGGCTCGGGTCGGGTCCGTGGCCGGGGCCTCGCGAACTACGACGCGCGCGCCTGCCTGGCGCTGCTCGGGCGGCACAGCGAGGAGATCGAGGACGTTCTCGGCTGGCGCGGCTACGACGCGCTCGTCACCCGCGACAACCTGGTGCTCGGGTCATGAGCGCGGTGACCGAGCGGGTGCAGCGGGCGGTCGAGGCCGGGGGTCGCCTCGCACGTGCGCCGGCGGCGGCGCGCACGAAGGCGCTCGAGGCGCTGGCGGCGGCCCTGGTGGACCCGGGAGTCCGCGCCCGGGTGCTGGAGGCCAACGTGCGCGACCTCACCGCGGCCGTGGGCCTCGCCTCGCCGCTGGTGAAGCGGCTGAAGCTGGATGCCTCGAAGCTGGAGACGCTGGCCGATGGCGCACGGCAGCTCGCGGCACGGGCGGATCCGCTCGGCACCGTGCTCGCCCGGCGCAAGCTCGACGAGGGCCTGGTCCTGACGCAAGAAAGCTGCCCGCTGGGCGTCCTGGCGGTGGTGTTCGAGTCGCGGCCCGACGCGCTGGTGCAGATCGCCTCGCTCGCCCTCCGCTCCGGCAACGCGGTGCTGCTCAAGGGCGGGCGCGAGGCGGCGGAGTCGAACCGCGCGCTGGCCGAGGTGGTGCGCGGCGCCCTGGAGCGCGCGGGCCTGCCGCCGGACGCGGTGCAGCTGCTCGACGACCGGTCCGAGGTGGAGGCGCTGCTCGGGCTGGAGAAGGGCGTCGACCTGGTCGTCGCGCGGGGCGGCAAGGAGTTCGTGGAGCACGTGCGCGCCCGGAGCCGCATCCCGGTGCTGGCCCACGCCGAGGGCGTCTGCCACGTGCTCCTCCACCGCTCGGCCGACCCGGCGAAGGCGGCCCGCATCGTGGTGGACAGCAAGTGCAGCTACCCCGCGGCGTGCAACGCGCTGGAGACGCTGCTCTGGGAGCCGGGGGCCGAGGCGGCGCTGGACGCGAGCCTGGCTGCGCTCCGGTCGGCGGGGGTCGAGCTCCGGGGAGACGCGGCCACCCGGGCCCGTCATCCGGACATGAAGGTCGCGACCGAGGCGGACTGGGATGCGGAGTACGGCGCGCTCGTCCTCGCCGTCGCGCGGGTGGACGACCTCGACGCCGCCCTGGCCCACATCGCGCGGCACGGCTCGCAGCACACCGAGGCCATCGTCGCCGAGGACCGCGCGGCCGCCGAGCGCTTCCTCGCCGAGGTGGACGCGGCCTGCGTCTTCCACGACGCGAGCACCCGGTTCGCCGACGGCTACCGCTTCGGCCTCGGCGGCGAGGTGGGCATCGGCACGGGGAAGCTGCACGCCCGTGGGCCGGTGGGCGTGGACGGGCTGCTCACCTTCCGCTGGCTGCTCCGCGGCTCGGGGCAGGTGAGCGCGGACTACGGCCCGGGGATGAAGCCGTTCCTGCACGAGGAGCTCTGAGGGCGCTCGTCCCGGTTCGAGCCCGCGGCCGGCGGGCGGCGAGGGGTCGAATAGAAAGGAAACGCACCTGACTATTTCTGGGAAATCGTCAGGTGGCCCGGTGAAGGCCAGAGCCGTGCTTGCCCGTGCCTCGACGTCCGTCGGTCCGGACTCCCCTTCCTGCAGGCGGCATCCGACCGTCCGGGTCCTGGGCCTCAGCGCCGGAACTGGGCGGTGGTCCTCAGCGCGAACGGTACCGGCACGGGTCCTGACGTCAGCTGACCCTCGAGCGTGATGGGCACCGTGCCGCCCCGCACGATGGCCTGCGCCGCCTCGAACGCCCCCGCGAACGGGACGGTCAGCGGCAACGAGATCGACCGCGACGTGCCGGGAGCGAGCGTCCCCAGGTCCTTCGCCGACACCTCGCCGACCCGGGCGCCGGCGATGCTCACCGCCGCCGCCAGCGCCTCCAGCGGCACCGGGTAACCGCCCTTCGCGGTCAAGGTGACCGGCAGCTCCACCGTGGCCTGGTCGAGCGCCACCTTCGTCAGCCGCGGCGTCCCGAGCGCGATGCCCGGCATGTCCGGGAGCGAGAACGTCCCCTCGTGCGACAGGGGCAGCCGCACCACGCCGGCGGGCGTCTTCACCCCCACCGTGCCCTCCGCCTTGTACCCGGCGGCTTCCCTTCGCCAGCACCGTGGCCACCGCCTGCCCCAGGTCCGTGAAGCGGAACGTCGCCGGCAAGGTCACGTCGGCGCTGCCGTTGGCCGGGATCTCCAGCCCCTCCGGCGGCCGCCCGGTCGCGACGGGGTGCCCGTCGATGCTGAGCCGGTAGTCCAGCTCGGCGAGCGAGAGCCCGACCCCGTTCGGGTTGGTCACGGTCGTCACCAGATTGAGCGTCGCCCCGCTGAGCGAGACGTCCGCCAGCGCCGCGCTCCTGAAGGCCAGCGTGGGCTTCTGGAACGCGCCGGCCGCGAGCTGCTCCAGCGTGGCGCAGGACGTCGTGGCGGCAGCGAGGACGAGCAGCAGGCGAGCAGGGAACCGGATCACGAGAGGCCCAGCGTAATCAACGCCCCAAGCCCCTGTGGACAGGCCCGAACCCTCAAGGACTGGACGGGGCCTCCCCGGGGCTGCTACCTACCGGTCGGTAGGAGAGTCCCGAGCGACCCCCACGCTGCGAGTGGTAACCTCGATGCACCCCCGTGAGACGCACCGACGACACCACCGCGAAGCACCGGGCCATCCTCGAGACCGCCGCGCGGCTCATCTGCAAGCAGGGCTACGAGGGGACCAGCATCCAGGAGATCGCGGATGGCTGCGGCCTGACCAAGGCCGGCCTCTACCACCACATCGAGAGCAAGGAGCAGCTGCTCGTCGAGATCATGAACTACGGGATGGACGTGTTCGAGGAGCGCGTCCTCTCCGAGGTGGAGCACATCCCGGACCCGGTGGAGCGCCTCAAGACCTGCATGGCGAAGAACATCCGGCTCGTCACCCGCGGGTGGAGCAAGGAAGTCACCATCATCCTCCACGAGCACGACACGCTCACCGGGAAGCCGCAGGCGCAGATCAACGCCCGGAAGAAGCGCTACGTGCGGTTCCTCGAGTCGTCCTTCGCCGAGGCCGTGGACCGGCAGCTCATCCGTCCCGTGGACCCGACCGTCGCCGCGTTCGCCTTCCTGGGGATGGTTCTCTGGATCTACAAGTGGTTCAAGCCGGGCGGGAAGCGCACCGACGACGAGATCGCCGCGGGCATGGTGGACCTCCTGTTCACGGGACTGGTCCCCGCGCCGCGCTCCTGAGTCCGTTCACCCTGTCGTACGCAGACATCCCCTCCGGCTGGCCGGCCCGGAGGCGGACCGCTTCGAGTTGAGGGGAGAGAGACAACACATGAAGACGTCCGTGGGCATCGAGGCGCTCGCCGTGGCGCTGCCTCGTCGCACGCTTCACCTGGAGGACCTGGCGCGCGCCCGGGGCGTCGACCCCGCCAAGTACATCGCCGGCCTCGGCGTGCGTGAGATGGCGGTCACCGATCCCGGCGAGGACACCGTCGCCCTGGCCGCCACCGCGGCCCGCCGGCTGATCGAGGCGAACAGGATCGATCCGGCCTCGATCGGGATGCTCTCGGTGGGCACCGAGACCGGGGTGGACCACAGCAAGCCGGTGGCCTCGTTCGTCCAGGGGCTGGTCGGCCTTCCGCGGCACATGCGGGTGTTCGACGTCCAGCACGCCTGCTACGGCGGCACCGCGGCCCTGATGGCGGCGGCGGAGTGGATCGCCTCCGGCGTGGCCGGCGGCAAGTCGGCGCTGGTCATCTGCTCGGACATCGCCCGCTACGGGGTGAAGACCGCGGGCGAGCCCACCCAGGGCGCCGGGGCCGTGGCGATGCTGGTCTCGTCGCGTCCGGAGCTCCTCGCGCTCGACCTGGGCGTGAACGGCACCAGCAGCGCCCACGTGTTCGACTTCTGGCGTCCCCTGGGCCGCCGCGAGGCGGTGGTGGACGGCCACTACTCCATCGACTGCTACCTCGAGGCGCTGGCCGGCGCGTACCGCGACTGGCGGGGAAAGGCGGAGGCGCGGGAGATCGTCCGCCGCGGAGCGAGCTCGCTCCCCAGCGAGCAGCTCGCCGCCATCGGCTACCACGTGCCGTTCTGCAAGATGGCCAAGAAGGCCCACGCCCGGCTGCGGCGCTGCGACCTGGACGACGTGCTCGGCGCGTTCGACGAGGCACGCGAGGAGCGGGAGGGCGCGGCCAGTCACGAGCGCCAGGTCGCCGGGTCCCTGACCGTCTGCGCGCGGGTGGGCAACGTCTACACCGGGTCGCTCTACCTGGGCCTCGCCGGGATGCTGCACACCGGGGTCGCCGCGCTGGCCGGCAGGCGGATCGGCCTCTTCTCCTACGGTAGCGGCTGCGCCAGCGAGTTCTTCTCCGGCGTGGTGGGGAAGGCCGCCGCCGAGCGCATCGAGCGCGCGAAGCTGGACGAGGTGATCGGCTCCCGCGAGCGGGTGACGGTGGAGGAGTACGAGCGGCTGATGGCGCTGCCGCCCGAGACGCCGCCGGACATCCCCCCGGCGCCGGGCGGCTTCCGCTTCACCGGGATGAGCCACCACCGCCGGCAGTACGCCGCGGGCTGAGCGACACAAGCGGCTTCATCCCGGAGATGTGAGGTCGAGCCGCGCGAGTTCGCCGCCGGAACGGCCATTCCCATTCGCGGACGCGACACCGGCGTTTGGTCCATTCGCTGCACGCCAGGGCCCAATCCCCGGGGCACTCCTCTTGCTCACGAGGCGATTCGCGGGTCTCCGTGTGCCCGCAGCGAGGGACCTCATGAGGCGAATCAACGCAGGGACGAAGCTCGGACTCCTCTTGGTGGCGGCGGCCTCGAGCGGGGCCGTCTGGGCGGACGAAGTCGAGGCCCTGGGCCCGCCGCAACGTGGCGATCGTGGTCTACGACGGCGTGGAGATCCTCGACTTCGCCGGCCCGATGGAGGTCTTCACCGCCGCCGGGAACGGAGCCTTCCGGGTCTTCACCGTCGCCCCGACGCACGCCCCGGTGCTGAGCCAGGGCGTGCTGAGCATCCGCCCGGACTTCTCGGTCGAGGACAGCCCAGCCCCGGACATCCTCGTCCTCCCCGGCGGGAACTCGCGCGGCTTCACCCGCAGCGAGGCCGGGATGGCATGGGTCCGCAAGGTCGCCGCCACGAACGAGCTCAGCATGTCGGTCTGCAGCGGCGCATTCATCCTCGCGAACCTGGGCCTCCTCGACGGGCGACCGGCGACGACGCACTGGGGCGCCGTCCCGCGGCTCCGGAGCGCCTTCCCCAAGGTGCAGGTGCAGACCGGCGTTCGCTTCGTCGACACCGGCCGCATCGTCACCACCGCGGGCGTGTCCGCGGGCATCGACGGGGCCCTGCACGTGGTGCAGCGCCTCCTCGGCGACGACGTGGCCTGGGAGACCGCGCGGTACATGCAGTACGACTCCTGGGAGCCGAAGGAGTCCGCCGCCCTGCCCGGGCCGGCCAGGGAGGCGCTCCGGGCGCTGGTCTTCCAGGACGGCGCGCGCGCGGTCGCGCTGCTCTCCGCCGTCGCGGCGAAGCATCCCAAGGATCCGCTCGCGCTCTCCCGGCTCGGCCGCGCACAGCTGCTCTTCGGGGCGCCCCGGGAGGGCATCGCCACGCTCGAGCGCGCGGTGGCGCTCGGAGACGCACGGCCCATCACCCTCGCCGCGCTCGGCGAGGCCCAGCTCGCCATCGACGCGAACGCCGCCGCCGAGCGCACCTTCGCGCGGCTGCTCGAGGAGCGCGGCGCTCCACGCGATGCCTACCAGCTCGCCTCCGCCCAGGGCCGTCAGGGCAAGGTGGACGCGGCGCTCGAGTCGCTGGGCCGGGCCGTGACCCTGGGCTTCCACGACCAGGCGCTCGCGGACGGCGACGTGGATCTCCGCGCCGTGAGGAGCGATCCACGGTACGCGCGGCTGTTCGGCCGCACCGGCCAGTAGGCGCTCACCGCCAATCGACGGGGGCGCTTCGTCTCGTCCGCCCGAGCTGCACCAGGGACCGGACGGCGACCACCGCCGCGGCGACCGCCAGCGCCGACCAGGTCGTCGACGCCGACAGCCGGAGCAGCCCGGCGCCGATCCAGAAGTCGAGCGCCAGCCCCAGCGCCGCGTGCCACCCGTGCACCGGCCCCGCGAGGAGCGCCAGCACCCCGGCGGCGGTCACCGCCAGCGCCGCCGCGTCGAGCACCTCGGTCATCCCGGGGCCTCCGGACCGAGCTGCCCCTGCTCCTCCTTCAGCTCGCGCCCGAGGAAGAAGTTCAGCCCCGTCCGGATCGCCGCCACCGCCGCCAGCTTGCCGATCTCCTCGAAGCTCGGGGCCACCGCCGTCCGCAGCAGGTCCGAGGCGAGCTGGAACTCGAGCCCCAGCGCCAGGAACCGCCCCAGCCGCAAGCGGACCGCGGCCAGGGCCTTGGGCGCCGGCTGGAGCGCGGTCCGGAGGAATTGCAGGAAGCCGCGCACTGCCCCCCAGAAGATGACCAGCGCTCCGCCGGCCTCCACCAGCCGGACCAGGAGACCGACGGCCTGGCGCAGCCACTCCTCGGGGATGAAATGCTCCACGTCCGGTCGGCCGTCAGCCCTTTCGCCCGAAGAGGCCGGTCAGCGTGCCCTGGGCGAGCACGTGGCCGCGGATCATGAAGCGAAAGCTGGCATAGGTCGTGGACGCGCCGGCGCCCTCGAGGCGCGGCACGTCGAGCGCCCACACGGTGAACTGGTACCGGTGCGGCGGGTCCCCGGGCGGAGGGGCCATGCCGCCGTACGCGCTCTCGCCGTAGTCGGTGAAGCCCAGCACGCTTCCCTTCGGCACCTTGCCCGGGGCGCCCGCGCCGGCCGGCAGGCTCGCGGAGCTCCGGGGGCAGGTTGAACAGGATCCAGTGGCTGTAGCCGACGCTGGTGGGCGCGTCGGGGTCGTAGCAGGTGACCGCGAGGCTCCTCGTGCCCGGCGGCGGCGCATCCCATGCGAGGTCGGGGCTGATGTTCTGTCCTCCGGCTCCGCCATGGGCCGCGCTCAGCGGGATGGGCTTGCCCTCCGAGACCACGCTGCTCGAGATCTTGAGTTGAGCGGGACTGGCCATGTCACATTCCTCCTCGCCCTCCACGGCGGAGGCGGCCATGCCACACTACGCCTCCGGACCACCGCATGCTCGCTCTCTCTCCTGCGCCTCCCGAGGTTCCCGGTCCGGACGGGTTGCCGCAGTTCGGCGCCTACGCCGGGGAGCTGGGGCCGGTCCACCTCGACCAGCTCGCGCCGCCGCACGCGCTCCCCGCCTGGGCGCGGCGGCTCCGCCGGAAGCGCTGGCACTACGCGCTCTACACCACGCCCGAGGTGGTGGCGGTGATGGCCATCGCCGAGATGGGCTACGCCTCGAACGCCTTCTTCGCCGCGGTGGACCTCCGGGAGAAGCAGCCGCTGATCGACGACACGCTGCTCGGCCCTCCGGCGCCCCTGAGCGGCGTCTCCGACGCGATGTCACGCGGGCTCTCGGCCCGCTTCCGCGTCCCCGGGGCGCGGTTCCGATTCACGCGGGGCGCGGACTCCGACCGGTACCGCCACTCGGTGGAGATCTCCGCACTCCGGCGGCCGAGGAGCGGCCGGGTGAAGTTCGAGGGCGAGGCGCGGGTGACCGGCGCTCCGCCGCCGCTCGCCCTGGTGGCGCCGGTTCCGGGAGGCCCGGGACGCGGAGCGGCGCCCTCGGCTCGGTGCTGCGGCGCGAGGGGGTGAACGTGACGCAGAAGTCCGTCGGCCTGCTCGCCTCGGGACGCCTCGAGGTCGGGCGGCGGCGGTACGCGCTCGACGGCGGGGTGGTGGGCCTCGACTCGACCCACGGCTTCCTCGCCCGGCACACCCGCTGGCGCTGGGCGATGGGCTGCGGACGCCTCGAGGACGGCACGCCGCTCGGATTCAACCTGGTCGCGGCTTCAACGCGGTCGCTCCGGGGGCCGCGGGCGAGAACGTGCTCTTCCTCGGGCGATCAGCTCGAGCCGGTGGGCCCGGCGACGTTCCGCTTCAATGCGGCGGACCCGCTGGACCCGTGGCAGGTGTCGACCGAGGACGGGGCGGTGCAGGTCAACTTCCGTCCGCTCCACGCCCATCGCGACGTGCGCGACCTGTTCGCGCTACGGAGTCGCTTCATCCAGCCGCTCGGCTTCTTTGCGGGCACGTTGCGATTCCGGGGCCGGCAGATCGAGCTCACCGAGTTGCCGGGCGTCACGGAAGATCAGGACATGCTGTGGTGAGTGGTTCGAAATCCCCCCGGCGGGCGGCCTCGCGCTAGGGTGCGAGCCGCCGGTGCATGCGTTCCAGAGATTGGTGGCTTGCCGGCGTGGCCGCGCCCGGGGGCGGCGCCCTGAAATCCAAGGAGATTTGACAGTGATCAAGACGATCGCAGTGGCAACCGTTGTCGCAGCAGCGCTCCTCGTCCCGGTGGCCGCAGGGGCCAAGGACGGAGGGAAGGCGGCCGTCGTTCCAGCGGGCGACCTCAAATTCACCGAGGACGCCAAGAACCCGGGGGTGCAGGTCGCCGTGCTGTCGGGAGATCCCAAGAAGGGCGCGAGCCACCTCATCATCAAGCTTCCGGCGAACTTCTCGGCGCCGCTGCACCATCACACCTCCGACCATTACTCGGTGGTTCTGGCGGGGACCATGGTCTTCAACTTCGATGGTCAGGACCACACCTTGCCCGCGGGCTCGTACTTCTCCTTCACCGGGAAGAAGCAGCACACCACCCAGTGCCACGACCCTGCGGGGTGCACGCTCTTCGTGGATACCCGCGGCAAGTGGGACGTGGTTCCGGAGAAGACCCCGAGCAAGTAGGCCTGCAAAGGGTCATCCGGCCTCTCACCGGCTCTGCCGTCGCGGCGACGAGGTGTCCGACACCTCCGCCGCGGGCTCGTCCCTCACGGGGCGAACGTTGCCGGCCGCGTCCATCACTCGATGACCCTCGTCGAGGACGGCCGGCGTTCAGACCGGGTGGCAGACCTGCCGGAGGATGTCGAGCGACTCCAGCGCCTTCCCTGCGCCGATCACCACCGCCGAGAGCGGGTCCTCGGCGAGGAACACCGGGAGTCCGGTCTCCTCGCGGAGCAGGGTGTCGAGGTTCTTGAGCAGCGCGCCGCCGCCGGCGAGGACGATGCCCCGGTCGGCGATGTCGCCGGCCAGCTCGGGAGGGGTCCGCTCCAGCGTCATCTTCACCGCCTCGACGATGCCGTTCACCGGCTCGCTGAGCGCCTCGCGCACCTCGTCCGAGGTGATGGTGAGCGTCCGGGGCACGCCGGCGACCAGGTCGCGCCCCTTGATCTCCATCGTCATCACCTCGTCGGTCGGGTACGCGGTGCCGATCCCCATCTTGATCAGCTCGGCGGTGCGCTCCCCGATCAGGAGATTGTACTTGCGCTTCACGTACTGGATGATCGACTCGTCCAGCTTGTCGCCGCCGACTCGCACGCTCTTGGCGAAGACGATGCCCGAGAGCGAGATGACCGCCACGTCCGACGTGCCGCCGCCGATGTCGACGATCATGTTCCCGCTCGGCTCGGTGACCGGCAGCCCGGCGCCGATCGCCGCGGCCATCGGCTGCTCGATCAGGTAGACCTCGCGGGCCCCGGCGTTCTCCGCCGCCTCGCGCACCGCCCGGCGCTCCACCTCGGTGATGCCCGAGGGGATGCCGATGATGATCCGTGGCTTCACCCCGATCTTCCGGTTGTGGGCGGTCTGGATGAAGTAGCGGAGCATCGCCGCGGTGATCTCGAAGTCGGCGATCACCCCGTCCTTCATCGGCCGGATGGCGACGATGTTCCCGGGCGTTCGCCCGAGCATCTCCTTCGCCTCCTTGCCCACCGCCAGGACCCGCTTGGTGCCGCGGCTGTCCTGCTGGACCGCGACCACCGAGGGCTCGTTGGACACGATGCCCTGGCCGCGGATGTAGATGAGGGTGTTCGCGGTCCCCAGGTCGATGGCCAGATCGCGAGAGAAGAGGGTGTGCAGCCAGTCCAGCATCGAGGTGGTCGTCCGGTCTTCCGGGAGAAGGGCTTCTAGCGGGGAGCGACGGAGGACTTCCGGTGCGAGGACGGCGAACGTTCGCCTCTCCCGCCGGGCGCCTCCAGACCGACGAACGTAGCATCTCCGGGCGCTTCTCCGGAAATGGGCTTCTTGGCGGCTGCTTGCTCGCTGTTTCGGGCCGCCGCCCTCTTCCGTCGCCCCGGAGGCCGCGCTAGAGCCTTGCCCCGTGCGACCCCGCGGCGTCCTCGTCGGCTGGATTCTTCTCCTCGGCACCGCGCGCGCCCTCGCGGCGACCGAGCCGGTCATTCCGTACACCGAGTTCACCCTGCCCAACGGGCTCCGGGTCATCCTCAGCGAGGACCACCGGGCGCCGCAGGTCACGGTGAACGTCTGGTACCACGTGGGCGCCGCCAACCAGGGGCCGGGCAAGAGCGGCTTCGCCCACCTGTTCGAGCACATGATGTTCTCGGGCAGCCAGCACGTGCCCGACCCGGACAAGGTCCTGGCGGCCATCGGCGCGGGCCTGGGCGGCGCGGCGAACGGGAGCACCAACTTCGACCGGACCAACTACTACGAGACCGTTCCGGCAAGTCAGTTGCCGACCGCGCTCTGGCTCGAGGCGGACCGGATGGGGTTCCTCCTGCCCACCCTGGACGCGAAGAAGCTCGCCACCCAGCGGGACGTGGTGAGCAACGAGCGGCGCCAGCGAATCGAGAACCAGCCGTACGGGCGGGCCTACCAGGAACTCTGCGACACGCTCTACCCGAAGCCGCACCCGTACTACCACTGCGTCATCGGGAGCATCGAGGAGATCCAGGCCGCGAGCATGGCGGACATCCAGGGCTTCTTCCGCCAGTTCTACGTGCCCGAGAACGCCTCGCTGGCCATCGTGGGGGACTTCGACCCGGCGGTGGCGCGCGAGCTGGTGACGAGGTACTTCGGCGACCTGCCCGGAGGCCGCCTGCCGAGGCGCCCGGACGTGCCGCAGCCCCGGCTGGAGAAGGTCGTGGAGAAGACGGTGCTGGACCCGGTGGCCCGGATCCCCCAGCTGCAGATGGTGTGGAACGGGGTGAAGCCGTTCGCGCCGGAGGAGGCCGCCGGCGATCTCCTCTCGGTCATCCTCGGGGGGAGCAAGACCTCGCGCCTGTACCGGCGCCTGGTGCTGGAGAAGCAGGTCGCCAGCAGCGTGTACGCCGCGAACGCCAGCCTGGGCCTCGGTGGCTACTTCCAGATCGTCGCCACCGCCCGCGAGGGGCACACCGTGGCCGAGCTGCGGCGCGAGGTCGAGTCGGTGCTCGAGGAGCTCCGCAAGACGGGCGTGACCGCCGCCGAGGTCGAGCGCGCCAAGCGCAACGTGGTCGGCGGGATGGTCCGCTCGGTGGAGCGCATCTCCGGGAAGGCGGACCAGCTCAACGCCTATGCCTTCTGGACCAGTGACCCGGGCTACCTCCCGAAGGACGTGGCGCGCTATCGCAAGGTGACCGCCGCCCACGTGAACACCGCGGCGCGGACGCTGCTGCCCGCCGACCGGGTGCTGGTGATGGACGTCGAGCCGGCGGCGCCCGCCGCCCCGGGGGCGCGTCCATGAGCCGCCGCCTCTCCTCGCTGGTCCTGGTCCTGCTCGCGCTCGGCTGCGCCTCGGGCCGGCCTGCCCCCTCGGTGGCAGCGGCGCCTGCCCCCACCCCCGCGCCCGACGCCTGGCGCGTCACCCAGCCCGAGGCGCTCCCGGCCGTGCCGCCGTTCAAGGCGCCGGTTCCCGTCCAGCGGGCGCTGCCGAACCGGCTCCCGGTGCTGCTTCGCGAGAACCACGCCGTGCCGGTGGTGGTGGTGGAGCTGGCGATCAAGACGGGCGTGGACGGCGATCCTCCGGACAGGCCCGGGCTCGCCGACTTCCTGGCCGCGGCGCTCGACGAGGGCACCCGGAGCCGCACCTCCGAGCAGCTCGCCGAGCAGCTCGAGGACCTCGCCGCCTCGCTCAGCGTGAGCCCGGGGCTGGACGGCATCCGCATCCACCTCAACTGCCTGTCGGACACGCTGCAGCCCGCGCTCGAGCTGCTCGCGGACGTGGCGCTCAACCCGGCGTTCCGCCCGGACGACATCGAGCGCGTGCGCGGCATCACCCTCACCGGCCTGGAGCAGCGGCGGGGCAACCCGGGCGCGCTGGCCAGCGACGAGGTGGCCCGGCTGCTCTACGGACCGCGGCACCCCTGGGGCCAGCCCGCGGGCGGAACGGCGGAGTCGGTGCGCTCCATCCGGCGGCAGGACCTGGTGCGCTTCCACGACACGTACTTCCGTCCGAACAACGCGCTGCTCTCCGTCTCGGGCGACTTCGAGCCGGCCAACATCCTCCGGCTCCTCGCCGAGCGATTCGGCGCCTGGCGACCCAAGGCCGTTCCCCCCTCGCGCCTGCCGCCGTTCCCGAAGGAGGGCACGCGCACCGTCGTCACCGTGGACATGCCGGACGGCACCCAGAGCCAGGTCGCGCTCGCCACCCGGACCCTCTCCGCGACCGCTCCCGACGCGCTCGCCCTCAGCACGGCGAGCATCGCGCTGGGCGGGCTCTTCACCAGCCGCCTCAACCAGCAGCTGCGCGAGGTCCGAGGCTGGACCTACGGGATGTTCAGCTCGGTGGGCTTCAACAAGCGGACGGGCGTGTTCCAGGTGCGGGGGTCGGTCATCGCCGCGCACACGGTCGACTCGCTCAAGGACATCGAGGCGGAGCTCCAGAAGTACGCCACCGGCGACATCACCGACGCCGAGCTGGCCCACGCCAAGGAAGGCATCCTCCAGTCGCTCCCCCAGGCGCTGGAGACCAACGACGCGGTGGCGAGCACCTTCGTCACCCTCTCGCTCATCGGACGGCCGCTGGACTGGTACGCCACCCTGCCCAAGCGTCTGGGCGTGCTCGACCGCGACGAGGTGGCGCGGGTCTCGCGCGCGTACCTGGCTCCGGCGACGCTCCCGGTGGTGGTGGTGGGACCGAAGAAGAACCAGGAGGGGCTGGCGGAGCTGCAGCTCGGACCGCTCGTCGACCGCACCGCCGAGGCGAAGGGCCTCGCCGGCCGGCCGCCGCCGCCGTCCGTGCCCGTGGCTCGCTGACCGTCGGCCTTCGCTCAGCTCGGCATCAGCGCTTCACCGAGTACTTGGCGATGGCGTAGAGCGCGCGGACGCCGTCCTTCCAGCCGATCTTCTTGCCCTCCTCGTACGTGCGCCCGTGGTAGCTGATGGGCACCTCGTAGACGCGGGCGCCGGCGCGGGCCACCTTGGCGGTGATCTCCGGCTCGAAGCCGAACCGGTCCTCCTCGATGGCGATGGACTGGATGAGCTCGCGGCGGAACGCCTTGTAGCAGGTCTCCATGTCCGTCAGGTTCAGCCCGGAGGTCATGTTGGAGAGCGTGGTCAGGCCCCAGTTCACCACCGCGTGCCAGTAGTAGAGGACCCGGCGCGGGGTGCCGATGAAACGGCTGCCGTACACCACGTCCGCCACGCCATCCTGGATGGGCGCGACCAGGCGGGGAATCTCGCGCGGGTCGTACTCGAGGTCGGCGTCCTGCACCACGACCACCTCCCCGGTCGCCTCGGCGAAGCCCCGCCGAAGCGCCGCCCCCTTTCCCTGGTTCCTCTCCTGGAAGAGGACGTGGAGCGTGTTCTCGTTCGCCGGTCGCGCTCCGGGCAGCGCTGCGAGCCCGCTCTCGGCCAGGCCGGTCAAGATCTCCCGGCTGCCGTCGGTGGAGCAGTCGTCCACCACCACCAGCTCCTTGGGCATGTCCACCGCCACCACCCGCCGGAGCAGCTCCTCGAGCGAGGTCTTCTCGTTGTAGACCGGGATGACCAGCGAGACCATCGCTGGCCCCATAGCAGATGAACGAACCCCGGTGGCTCTCCGCGCAGTTTCCGTATCCCCCGGACACGGAACCCGTTCCCGGTGGGACGATGGCCTGGGTGGAGTCCGGGCGCGGCCGGGACGTGGTCTGCGTCCACGGAAACCCCACCTGGGGCTTCGTCTGGCGGCGGGTCATGGCGGCGCTGGAGGGACAGCGCCTCCACGTCCTCGCGCCGGACCTCCTCGGCTGCGGCCGCAGCAGCAAGCCGCAGGCGGTGGGGTGGCACACGCTCGACCGCCACGCCGGAGCTCTGGCCGCCTGGATGGAGGCCCGCCGGCTGGTGGACCCCATCCTGGTGGTCCAGGACTGGGGCGGGCCCATCGGACTTCTCGCCGCGTCCCGTGCGGCCTCGGTGCGCGTGTCCGCGGTGTGCCTGCTGAACACCGCGGTGGTGTTGCCGGAGCGCTTCCGGGGCACCCGCTTCCACCGGCTCGCTCGCACCCGGCTGCTCGCCCCGGTGCTCTTCCGCGGGCTGGGCTTTCCCCTCCGCTCGCTCCACCGGACGCAGGGGGATCGCCGCTCCATCTCCGGTGACGTGGCCCGGGCGTACCGCTGGCCCTTCCGGAGGTGGGTGGACCGCGCCGCCCCGCTCGGCCTCGCGCGCATGGTCCCGGACTCGCCCGAGCACTCCAGCGTGCCCGGCCTTCGCGCGGTGGACGCGTGGGTCCGCGCCTTCCCGGGGCCCGTCGAGCTGGTGTGGGGACGCGCCGACCCCATCCTGGGGCGGGCGCTGCGGCGGCACGCCGAGCAGCTTCCACGCGCCCGGGTGACCGAAACGGAGGCCGGGCACTTCCTCCAGGAGGAGGTCCCGGAGATCATCGCCCGCAGCATCCGGCGGCTGGCCGGGATGCAGGAGGCTCCGTGACCCATCCGCTCGAACCGCTGGTCACCGCCGCGTACGCCGACCGCTCGCTGCTGGAGAAGCCCGGGTACCGGGAGGCGGTGCTGAAGGCGATGGCCGGGCTCGACGACGGCTCGCTGCGGGTCGCCGAGAAGGGACCCGAAGGCTGGACGGTGAACGTCTGGCTGAAGGAGGCGATCCTTCTCTTCTTCGCCATCTCCGAGATGAAGGTCTGGGAGGTCGGGCCGTTCGAGTTCCACGACAAGCTGCCGCTCAAGAAGGACCTGGCGCGCGCAGGGGTGCGGGTGGTGCCGCCGGGCACCGTGCGCTACGGGGCGCACCTCGAGTCCGGGGCGGTGGTGATGCCCGGCTACGTCAACATCGGCGCCCGCGTGGGCGCCGGGACGATGGTGGACACCTGGGCCACCGTGGGCTCGTGCGCCCAGGTCGGCAAGGGCGTGCACCTCTCCGGCGGCGTAGGGCTGGGCGGGGTGCTCGAGCCGCCCGGGGCGCGGCCGGTCATCATCGAGGACGGCGCGTTCATCGGGAGCCGGGCCATCGTCGTCGAGGGGGTGGTGGTCGAGGAGGAGGCGGTGCTCGCGGCGAACACCGTGCTCACCGCCAGCACCCGCATCATCGACGTGACCGGCCCCGTGCCGCGCGAGTGGAAGGGCCGCGTGCCCGCGCGCAGCGTGGTCATCCCCGGGAGCGTGCCGAAGCAGTTCCCGGCCGGCACCTACGCCATCCCCTGCGCGCTGGTCATCGGGCAGCGCTCCCAGAGCACCGACCGGAAGACCTCGCTCAACCAGGCGCTCCGGGACTTCGCGGTGCCGGTGTGAGCGCGGACCTCCTCGCCGAGGTGGGCGCCGAGCCCGACGCGGCGAGCCTCGGGCGCCGGGCGCTGGCGCTCTGTGCCATCCCCAGCCCCATCGGGCACGAGGCGGCGCTGGCGGATGCGGTCACCGCCTGGGCGAGCCACGTCTACGACGCGGGAGAGGTGGTGCGGATCGGGCACTCGTTCGTCCTCGGCCGTCGCGACGACCCGCGCCCGGCGGTGGGACTGGTCGGTCACCTGGACACCGTGCCCGCCAGGCCCGGCGAGGCGGCCCCGCGTCTGGAGGGAGCGCGGCTCCACGGCCTCGGCAGCTCGGACATGAAGGGCGGCGTGGCGGTGATGATGGCGCTGGCGGAGACGCTGGAGCTCGACGCGCTGCCGGTCAATCCCCTGCTGGTCCTGTACGAGCGTGAGGAGGGCCCGTACCTCGAGTCGGGGCTCGGGCCGCTGTTCGAGTCGGTGCCGGCGCTGCGGCGGCTCGCGTTCGGCGTCGCGCTCGAGCCGACCGACGGGGTGGTGCAGGTGGGCTGCGTGGGCTCGCTGCACGCCACGGCGCGCTTCCACGGCCGCGCTGCGCATGCCGCCCGTCCCTGGCAGGGGGTGAACGCGATTCACCTCGCCGGGCCGCTGCTGGCCGAGCTGCTGGGCCGCCCGCCGCGGGAGGTGGAGCGCGGGGGGTTCGTCTTTCGCGAGGTGACCTCGGCCACCCTGGCCTCCGGCGGGCGGGCGCGGAACGTGGTGCCGGACACCTTCGAGGTGAACCTCAACGTGCGGTTCGCGCCGGGCCGGACGCCGGAGGAGGCGGAGGCCGAGCTGCGGGCGTGGATCGGCGACCGGGCCGAGGTGACGGTGACCGACCGTGCGCCGTCCGGGCCGGTGTGCACGGCGAATCCGCTCTACCGGAAGCTGCTCCAGAGCACCGGGCTGCGCGCCGAGCCCAAGCAGGCCTGGACCGACGTGGCCCGCTTCGGGGCCATGGGCATCGACGCGGTGAACTACGGGCCCGGCGAGACGGCCCAGGCGCACCAGGCGGGCGAGAGCGCCAGCGTGCTCGCGCTGGAGGAGGCGTACCGGAAGCTGCGGGCGTTCCTCACCGCGCCGGGCTGAGCAGGCGGCGGATCAGGCTCGGGGTTCCGGCCGGCGTTCGGGGACCGGGCGGGCGCCTGCGCAGGCACCCGGGGGGAGCGGCCGTTCGGGCCCCGGCTGCCTCGAGGGAGGACGGGGTCGTTCCGATCTGCGGGGGGACGCCTCCAATCGTCGCTGGCCTCGGTCCCGGGCCGTGGCAGGGTGTCACGCGGGCGATTCGCAGGCGCACCACTGCGCAGGAAATGCACCTGACTATTTCTGGGAAATAGGCAGGTGACTTGCCTGAGTAGTTCGGCAGCCGTGCCGCACCGACAGCCGTGCGCACCATTCGGCGCACCGTGGCCGACCCCGGCCTCAGCGGTGGAGCCGGACTCGCGTTCCGGCCACCGCCCGCTGCGACTGTGCTGGCCGGGCTCCGGTCAGGCGGGGGAGAGTCGGACATGCACACCCTCTACGGCAACTCCACCTCCGGGAACTGCTGGAAGCCGGCGATGATGCTCCACGCCCGCGGTCTCCCGTTCCGCTGGATCGAGGTCGACATCCTCAAGGGCGAGAGCCGGACCCCCGAGTTCCTCGCCCTCAACCCGAACGGACGCGTCCCGCTGCTGGTCCTGCCCGACGGCCGCACCCTGGCCGAGTCCAACGCGATGCTGCTCCACCTGGGCGAGGGCTCGGCGTGGATCCCCCAGGACGCGTACCAGCGGGCCAAGATGTACCAGTGGCTCTTCTTCGAGCAGTACAGCCACGAGCCGTACGTCGCCACCGTCCGCTTCTGGGTGAAGTACGCCGGCAAGGCCGAGGAGAAGAAGCAGGAGATCGCCGAGCGGATGCCACGGGGGTACGCCGCGCTGGGGGTGATGGAGAAGGCGCTCGCCAGCTCGCCATTCCTGGTCGGCGAGCGGCCGACGCTGGCCGACATCGCGCTCTACGCGTACACCCACGTGGCGCCGCAGGGCGGGTTCTCGCTGGACGGTTACCCCGGCATCCGTCGCTGGCTCGGCCGGGTCGCCGCGCTCCCCGACTTCGTGCCCATGCCGTTCCTCGGCTGAGCTCGCCCGTTTGCGGCGGGGCTCTCCCCGGGGGAGGCTCGGGGGCTGTGGTCCTTCCCTGGGAGCAGCTCCGCCTGGTGCTCGCCGTCGCCCGCCACGGCGCGCTGTCCGGTGCGGCCCGGGCCCTGGGGATGGCTCCCGCCGCGCTCGACGCGGAGCTGAAGCGCGTGGAGCGCGCGGCCGGGGCGGCGCTCTTCGTCCGCGAGGACGGCCGCCTCCTCCCCACCGACGCCGGCCGGAGCGCGCTGCACACCGGTGAGCGGATGTCCGAGGAGATGGCGCGGGTGGACCGCGCCCTGCCGCAGGTCCCGCCGGGCCCGCCGGTGCGCGTTCGTGTCGAGGAGACGCTCGCCGCGCAGTGGCTGCAGACCGCCGCCGCGGACCTGGCCCGGAAGCTGGGTGGCGTCACGCTCGAGCTCGTCACCGGGCGCGGCGGCAGGCGCACCGAGGTCGACCTGGAGGTGACGTCGCACCGTGCCACCGGACAGGGCGACGCGCCCCGTGTCCTCGGGGTGACGGCCGACGCGCTCTACGCCTCGGAGGCCTACCTGCTCGACCACGGACGCCCGGCCCGCGCGGATCGGCTGGTCGGACACCGCGTGGTGCTGCTCACCGGCGCGCCGGCGCGGACGGAGGCGGGCCGCTGGCTGCTCGAGGCGTCGCGCCACGGCGCCCGGGTGTCGCTCCGGACCGACAGCATCCCGGTGTTCCTCTCGGCGGTGCACGCCGGCGTCGGGCTCGGGGTGCTCCCCCGCGGCTCCGAGGAGCTCGCGCCCGAGCTCGTCCCCGTCGCCGAGCTGCCGGAGATCCCGGTCCGCCAGGTCTGGCTGCTCTTCCGCCGCGAGGGCCGTCCGTCCCCGCGGGTGCGGCGCGCGGCGCAGGTGCTCGAGCAGACGCTGGGTGCGGCGCTCCGGAGGTGGGAGCGCGGCCGCTGATCCCGGGCCTCCGCGGGACTGCTAGGCTCGCCACCTGCGTCCCCGGGGGGACATCGACCGTGGAAGACGCGGCCTCGACCGTCGAAGCACCGGCGCCCGCTCGGCCCGCGGAGGCGTCCACGCTCGCGGTGGTCCTGCTGGCGCTGCTCGGGTACGCGGTTCTCGCCGCGGCGCTCGTGCTTCTGGGCGCGGCGTTCGTCCTGGTGCTCCGTTTGCTGGTGACCGGGAAGCTCAACTTCCTGGCGGTCAAGCTGGTGCTGGTCCTGGTCCCGCTGGCGTGGATCATCCTCCGGTCCCTCTGGGTGCGCATCGAGCCGCCGATGGGCCTCGCGCTCGAGACCGCGGACGCCCCGCGGCTCTTCGAGCTCGTCGAGCGGGTGCGCGGCGCGCTCCGGGCTCCGCACGTCGACACCATCTTGCTCACCGAGGACCTCAACGCCGGCGTCGCCCACGTTCCCTGGCTCGGGATGTTCGGCCCGGGCCGCACGTTCCTGGTCGTCGGGCTCCCGCTGCTGCAGGGGCTCACCGAGCCACAGCTCGAGGCGGTGCTGGCGCACGAGTTCGGGCACGTCTCCGGGAAGCACACCCGCTTCGGCGCCTGGGTCTACCGAGCGCGGCTCACCTGGGCCCGGCTCGCCGCCCAGCTCCAGGGCTCCCGGGCGGGCGCCCCGCTGGGGGCCTTCGTCCGCTGGTACTACCCACGCTTCGACGCCGCGTCGCTGGTCGTCGCCCGCGCGCAGGAGCTGCAGGCGGACCGCGAGTCGGCCGCGTTCGCCGGTGCGCGGACGGCCGCTGATGCGCTCATCGCCACCCAGCTCCAGGGACGGCTGCTCGGTGAGCGGTTCTGGAGCGAGCTCGCCCGGAGGAACGCCAGCGTCCCCGAGCCGCCCGCCGCGCTCTTCGCCGAAACGCGCGCGCTGCTCACCGGAGGCCTCGCGCCCGAGCTCGCCACCCGCTGGGTCCGTCACGCGCTCGCCGAGACCGAGGACCCGGCCGACACCCACCCTCCGCTCTCCGAGCGGCTCCGCCACCTGGGCCAGACCGAGCGCGTCCCGCCCCCGGGCCCGCCCGCGAGCCAGACCCTGCTCGGGACGTCCGAGGCGCGGCTCGAGCAGGCCCTGGGGCGGTGGTGGTCCGAGCGCGCCACGGAGGGCTGGCAGGACCGCCACCAGTCGCTGGAGAAGCAGCGGCGCCGGCTGCGAGAGCTCGAGGAGACGCTCGCCGGCGGGGCGCTGCCGGTGGACGACGCCTGGCAGCGGGCGGACCTGGTGGAGGACTTCCGCGGCGAGGCCGAGGCTCTCCCCCTCTTCGAGGAGGTGCTGGCGCGCGCTCCGGACCACGCCCGGGCACACCTGAGCGTGGGACGAATCCTCGTGCTGCGAGACGACCCGGTGGCCCTCCCTCACCTCGAACGCGCGGCCCAGCTCGACCGTCGGCTCGAGGGCGTCGCCTGTGAGCTGCTGACGTTCTACTGGACCGGGCAAGGCCGGCCCGAGGAGGCGCAGGTCGCCCGGAGCCGGCTGGAGCGCTGGGGGCGCCTTGCCGAGGAGGCCCGGGCCGAGCGTTCCGCCCTCGGCCCCGGCGACCCGCTCGCCCCGCACGGCCTCGATCCGGAGGCGCTGGCCCGGCTCGGCAGGACGCTCGAGCGCTTCCCGGCGATCCACGAGGCCTGGCTGGTGAGGAAGGTGCTGCGTCACTTCCCCGAGGATCCGCTGTTCGTCCTGGCCGTCCGCGCCGGAGCGGTCTGGGCGCTGAACGACGTCCAGAAGGCACAGCAGCTCGTCCAGCAGCTCCTGCCCGAGCTGCAGCTGCCCGGCGGGGTCGTGGTGGTGGATCTCTTCACCCAGGGCGCCCTCGCGGAGCGCGTGCGCGGCTCCGCCGGGTCGGCGGCATACCGGCGCGCCGGCTAGGCGGCCCCCTCCTTCCTGCTCCCGGCCCTGGCCCGGCGCCAGCGGTCCCTGCCGCGGCCCCGAGTCGCGTCGACCCCTCCGTTGCCCCTCCTCCGGGGTGCGTGCTACGCCCACCAGTTGCGCGGAGAGACAGGTCGGAACCGTCATGGCCCGAGCAGGACCCCGAACGTCAGGTGTCCTCGACGCTGGGACGCGGGACCATCTGTTCAGCGCCGCCTATGACGAGCTGCGGCGACTGGCCGCGTCGGTTCGCCGCGACGACCCCGGCCGCACCCTCAGCCCCACCGCCCTGGTCAACGAGGCCTGGCTGAAGCTCGCCTCCTCGGCCGACTTCGCCGCCACCTCCCCGGCGCACTTCAAGCGCATCGCCGCCCGGGCCATGCGGCAGGTGCTGGTGGAGGCCGCCCGGCGCCGCTCGGCCCGGAAGCGCGGCGGGGGCGCCCCGATGGTGACCTTCGACGAGGACACCTTTCCGCCTGCGGGCGGCGCGGAGCAGCTCCTGGCGCTCGACACCGCCCTGGAGGCGCTGGCCCAGCTCGAGCCCCGCCAGGCGCTGATCGTCGAGAGCCGCTTCTTCGGCGGGCTCGACGTCCGCGAGACCTGCGAGGTCCTCGGCATCTCCGAGGCCACCGTCCTGCGCGACTGGCGCGCGGCGCGCGCCTTCCTGGCCCATGAGCTCCGCCAGCCAGGCTGACCCGGAGCCGCCCGGTCCGGCGCGCTGGCGGCGCGTGCAGGAGCTCTTCCACGCCGCGGCCGAGCTCCCGGTGGACGCGCAGCACGCGTTCCTCGAGGGCCGCTCGGGCGGCGACCCCGCGCTGGTGTCCGAGGTGGAGGCGCTGCTGCTCGAGGACCGGACCCCGGACTCGTTCCTGGATCGCCCGCTCCCGGAGGTCGCCGGTCAGCTGCTCGCGCCCGGCGCACCCGGGGGACGGGTGGGCCCCTACCGGGTGCTTCGCCTGCTGGGCGAGGGCGGGATGGGCGTCGTCTACCTCGTCGAGCGCGAGGACGTGGGCGGCCGCGCCGCGCTCAAGCTCCTCCGCGACGCCTGGGTCTCGCCGTCCCGCCGGGCGCGCTTCCTCGCCGAGCAGCGGACGCTCGCCCAGCTCGACCATCCCGGCATCGCCCAGCTCCACGACGCCGGGACGCTGCCCGACGGCACGCCCTGGTTCGCGATGGAGTACGTGGAGGGGGTCCTCCTCACCGAGCGCTGCCGGGTCGAGGGGAGCGGGCTCGCCGAGCGGCTCCGCCTGTTCCGCGCCGTCTGCGAGGCGGTGCAGCACGCGCACCGGCACGCCGTCATCCACCGCGACCTCAAGCCCTCCAACATCCTGGTGAAGGCCGATGGCGCGGTGAAGCTGCTCGACTTCGGCATCGCCAAGCAGCTCGATCCGACCGGCCCCGGCGCCGACCCGACGCGCACCGGCCTGCGCCTCATGACTCCGGCGTACGCCGCTCCGGAGCAGGTCACCGGCGGCCGGCTCGGAGTCGAGACTGACGTCTACGCCCTGGGGGTGCTCCTCTTCGAGCTGCTCTCGGGGCGGCTCCCCTTCGAGCTGTCCGGGCTCTCGCCACACGAGGCCGCGCGCCTGGTCCTGGAGCAGGAGCCGCCGCGCCCCTCGGAGATCGCCGATCGCCCGGTGCAGGCCGGCCGCGCGGCGTGGGCCGACCTGGACGTGCTCTGCCTCACCGCGATGCAGCGCGACCCGGCGCGGCGCTACCCGTCGGTGGAGGCGCTGATCCGGGATCTGGATCACCACCTCGCCGGCGAGCCGCTGGATGCGCGGCCCGATTCGCTGGCCTACCGCGTGGGGAAGCTGCTGAAGCGGAACGCCCGGACGGTGCTGGTCGCGTCGGGGGTGACGCTGACCGTGCTGGCGCTGACCGTCTTCTCCGCGTTCCGCCTGGCGCGGGCGCGCGACGCGGTGGCGGCGGAGGCGTCCCGGACCCAGCGCATCCAGCAGTTCATGCTCCAGCTCCTGGAGGGGGGCACGGGCGAGGTCGGCCCGTCGGCCGACGTCCGGGTGGTGGACATCCTGGATCGCGGCGTCCGCGAGGCGCGGTCGCTCGAGGGGGAGCCGGCGGTGGAGGCCGAGCTGCTCCAGACGCTGGGCGGCATCGCCCAGAACCTCGGTCGGCTGGAGCAGGCCGAGGAGCTCCTCGACCGCGCACTCCACCTCCGGCGTGGGGTGTTCGGGCAGGACCATCCGGAGGTGGCCCGGTCGCTGGTGGCCAGCGGGCAGCTGGCCAGTGCCCGGGGGAAGTACGACCTCGCCGAAGAGCAGATCGGCGCCGGGCTGAAGATGCTCCGCCGACATCGATCGAGCGAAGACCCCGAGGTGGCCCGCGCCCTCTCGGCGCTGGGGCGGGTTCACGAGAACGCCGGCAAGTACCCGGACGCCATCCGTGAGCTGGAGGAGGCGGTCCGGCTCCAGTCCCGCCGGCCCGACACGCTGGCCGATCTCTCGCAGAGCCTCACCGAGCTGGCCAACTGCTACTTCTACACCGCCCAGTACCCCCAGGCCGATGCGCTGAACCAGCGGGCGCTGGCCATCGATCGGCGTCTGTACGGGCCCCGGCATCCGCACGTGGCGGACGACCTCATCAACCTCGGCGCGGTCCAGTTCGAGGGAGGGCACTACGTCGAGGCCGAACGCTGGAATCGCGAGGCGCTGGAGATCATGCGCGGGTGGTACGGGCCGGACCACCCGGAGACCGCGTCGGCCGAGACCATCCTCGCGCGTTCGCTGGTGAAGCTCGCGCGGCGGGACGAGGCGCGGACGCTGCTCGTCGCCGCGCTCGCCACGCAGGAACGCGTGTACGGCCCGGTGCATCCGCGGGTGGCCTCGACCCTGAACGAGCTCGGGCTCATCGCCCGGGACCAGGGCCGGCTCGACGAGGCGTCGGCCGACTTCGGGCGCATGGCGGACATCTACGAGAAGGTCCACCACGGCAAGCACTACGTCATCGGCGTGGCGCTCTCGAACCTCGCCGACGTCGAGCAGCGGCGGGGACGGTCGGAGCGAGCCCAGGAGCTGTTCCGGCGCGTCCTCGCCCTGTACCGGGAGGTGCTCCCCGAGGACCACCCGTTGCAGGGCATCGCCCGCCTCCGCTTTGGCCACGTGCTGCTCGCCGCGGGCCGGCCAGTGGACGCCGAGGCCCAGAGCCGGGCCGGCTACGAGATCCTTCTCAAGCGGCCCGACCCGCCGGCCATCTGGATGACGATGGCGCGCCAGGATCTCGCCGCCGCGTACCGTGCGCTCGGCCGTCCAGCCGATGCGGACCGATTCCAGGCGGAGCTTACCGCGACGAACGCGGTGGGCCCTCGATAGCGCCGGCCCGGCGGCGGTGACGGTCCGGACCCCGTTCCTGCGCATGGGCAGCTGGAGCCGTCCCTCTCCCGGAGGAGCCCATGCTCGACCCGTTCGCCCACCCGAGGCACCCAGGAGCGAGGCCAGTCCGCCTCCTCCTCGCCGCGGCCCTCGCCGGCGCCGCCTCTCTGGCCGGGTCCGCCCGGGCTGCCTCGAGCGCCGAGTGGCTCGCGTCGACCGAGGGGCCGAGCCCGATCGTCACCGCGAAGTCCGGGGTGGGGACTGCGCAGGCGACCGTCACGGCGAAGGTCACCTCGGACTCGCTCAAGACCTTCTGCGCGGACCAGAGCGGTCAGGGCGACCCGGCCCAGGCGAAGGCGGCCGTCAACGCCTGCGTGAAGCAGCAGAACCCCGAGCTGGGAAAGACGTACACCATCCAGGCCGACTGCACCGTGGGGCGGCTCACGCCGCTCGACGGGAAGTCGTACGTGCTGGACGGCCTCTGGGACAACTCCGACATCGGCGGCGGCCGCACCCGGTGGAAGGGACCGGACGGGGTGGTGGTGGGACGGGACAACGCCAGCGGCGGCCTGGCGCTGTCGCAGCAGTGGGAGGTTCTCTGCCCCGGCCGGGTGAGCGCCTCGGTGCTCTCCAAGGCCCGCGCGCTGGGAGGATCGGCCGCGTCGGGTGGTGCCGCCGTCCAGGCCCAGACGGTCCCGGTGTGCGGTGGAGACCCGTCGTGCGCCGAGGTGAACGGGTTCGCGATGTCGGTCGTCGAGTTCCGGGCCAGCCTCCAGGGCTACTGGAAGGTGCTCACCACCACCCTCCGGTTCCGGAACAAGCTCGGCCGCCCGATGGTCCTCGGCTACGTCGTCGGCTCGGGCGGCGCCACGGACGACCGCGGCAACCGCTACGCGGTCAAGGACGCCGATGTGCGTGGCATCGGGCTCATCAGCGGGCGCTCCGACGACAAGTTCGCGATCGCCCCGGGCCAGACCGGGGACGCTCGGTTCACCCTGGTGTGGGCCGGGCAGGCGCTGTTCGGCAGCACCTTCGACCTCGACCTCACGGTCCGCGAGATCATCCCCGCGGGCAACGGCCAGACCACGCTGGGCCCCGAGTACCCGCTGCAGATCGTCGGCCTGACCGACGGCGCGCGGGCCGGCGCGTCCGCGGGGCAGGCCTCGGCCGGGTCCGGCGCGGCGGCGGTGCCCGCGACGGGCGACCAGGCCCCGCTCACCGCGTCGACCCCGGCTGCCGGAGCCCCGTCCGCGGCTCCCGCGTCGCAGCCGGCGTTGCCCGCTCCTGCCTTGGGCGCGCACTGCCCGGCGGGCACTGCCGGCTGCTACGACGCCGGGGCGTTCAGCGTCACCGTGACCCAGACCAGCGCGGCGGTGTCGGGCGGGAAGGACCAGCTGGTCCGCTTCGCCGTCCGGGTGAAGAACTACGGCGCCCAGCCCCTGGTGCTCGGCTACAAGGCCGGGACGAACCGCGCCACCGACGAGCAGGGCAACGCCTACGGCTGGGGAAAGCCAGGCACCCACGACGGCAGCGT
The DNA here is from genome assembly GCA_963776345.1 of uncultured delta proteobacterium. Classification (GTDB taxonomy): domain Bacteria; phylum Myxococcota; class Myxococcia; order Myxococcales; family Myxococcaceae; genus RPRB01. The sequence goes on from CAVZMH010000017.1 coordinate 218,782, forward strand.
GCAGGGCATCGGCACGCTCGAGGGGAACCGGATCGACCCGCAGTTCCAGGTCGCGCCCGGGGGAACGCGCGACGCGATGCTCTCGGTCACCCGCTTCAACGCCGGCGCGGTCACCGCCCGCAGCTTCACCCTGGACACGGTGCTGGTCGAGCTCCGGGCGCTCCCCGGACAACAGTGGCAGCGGGTGCGCGAGTACGCCGTCCACCTTCCCAGCTCGGGCTCCGGTGCCGCGCCGGCGGTGGGACAGAACCCGGCCAACGACAGCGTCCAGAAGGCGGGCGAGCTGCTCAAGGGCCTGTTCGGGGGGAAGTGACGCAGCGCTCCGGTGGCGGGTCGGGGAGGAGCGGCTCACCCCGTGCTATGCGTCGGGCGCATGAGCCGGGCGTCGCGCGCCGCGGTCGTCGCCCTCCTGCTGGCGGGCCCGCCGGTGAGCGCGCAGACCGGCTCCTCGTCGAGCCCCCAGCGCGACGCCGCCCAGGAGGCGGTGCTCGAGCCGTTCAAGGGTGACTGGGAGGAGATCAAGCAGCGCCGGATGCTCCGGGCGCTGGTGGTCTACAGCCGGACCCTCTACTTCGTGGACCGCGGGACGCAGCGAGGCGTGACCTACGAGGTGCTCAAGGCCTTCGAGGACGAGGTCAACGCTCGCCTCCGGACGCGGACGTTCCGGTTCCATGTGATGTTCGTCCCGGTGTCGCGCGACCAGCTCATCCCCGCGCTCCTGGACGGACGCGGCGACATCGCCGCCGCGAATCTCAGCGTCACCCCGGAGCGCCAGCAGCGGGTGGACTTCTCCACCCCCGTTCTCGACGACGTGAACGAGCTGGTGGTCACCGGCCCGTCCGGTCCGAGGCTCTCCCGCCTGGAGGACCTGGCCGGGCAGCCGGTGCATGTTCGCCGGTCCTCCAGCTACTGGGAGCACCTGGAGGCGTTCAACCAGCGGCTGGTCGAGGAGGGCAAGCCGCCGGTGAAGCTGGTCGCCGCCTCGGAGGACCTGGAGGACGAGGATCTGCTGGAGATGGTGAGCGCCGGGCTGCTCCCCACCACGGTCTGCGACGACTACCAGGCCCGGTTCTGGAAGCAGTTCCTCGAGGCGCTGTCGTTCGACCCGGCGATCGCGGTGAGCACGGGCGGCACCGTCGCCTGGATGATGCGCCCGGGCAGCCCCCAGCTGAAGGCGGTGGTGGACTCCTTCATCCGCAGGCATCGCAAGGGCACCGCGTTCGGCAACGCGCTGGTCCGGAAGTACATGCGGAACTCCCGCTCGGTGCTCCCGGCGACGTCCGGGAAGGAGCTCCGGAAGTTCCAGCAGACGGTGGAGCTCTTCCGGAAGTACGGGAAGCGGTACGACGTCGACTACCTTCTGGTGATGGCCCAGGGGTACCAGGAGTCCCGGCTCGACCAGAGCATGCGGAGCCCGGCGGGGGCGGTGGGCGTCATGCAGCTCATGCCTGCGACCGCGGCGCAGATGAAGGTCGGGGACGTCCGGAAGCTGGAGCCGAACATCCACGCCGGCGTGAAGTACCTGCGCCACGTGGAGGACACCTACTTCGACGAGCCGGCGCTGGATCCGCTGGTGAAGGCGCTCTTCTCCTTCGCCTCGTACAACGCCGGTCCCGGTCGCATCCATTCGCTGCGCGGGGAGGCGGCGAGGCGAGGGCTCGACCCCGACCGCTGGTTCAAGAACGTGGAGGTCGTGGTGGCCGACCGGATCGGCCGGGAGACGGTCACCTACGTCTCCAACATCTTCAAGTACTACGTCGCCTACCAGCTGGTCGCGGAGGCGGAGCAGGACCGAGCGGCCGCTCGCCAGTCGCTGGAGCACGGCAGCCCCTGACGTCGGGGCGCAACCGGTGCGCTCTCCCGGCGCGGAGGTGCGGCGAGCGAACCCCTGGCGCGTGCGATGCATCCGGAACGCCTCGAACGAGCCAAGGGGGTGCGTCGATGCCCTACGACACCAACGAGGCCCTGCCAGCGCCGGTGCAGGCCCACCTGCCGGCGCACGGGCAGGACATCTACCGCGTCGCCTTCAACCACGCGTGGGACCGGTACCGCGTCGATGCCATCGCCCACCGCGTCGCCTGGGCCGCGGTGAAGCGCCGCTACGTCAAGGCCAACGGAGACTGGGTGGAGAAGCCCCGGGCCGAGCTGCGGTGACCTCGCCCCATGCTGCGCTCCGCGCGTCACCGCTTCGCCGAGCACACCGGTGAGGTGCGGCTGGAGCTCGCCGCCCCCTCCTGCGAGGAGCTCTTCGCCGAGGCCGGGCACGCGCTGGCCGAGCTGATGCTGGGAGAGGTCCCCGACCCCGGCGCCTCCGCCCCGGCCCGGGCGGTGGAGGTGCATGCCCGGGACCGCGCAGCGCTCCTGGTCGGGTGGCTGAACGAGCTCATCTACCTCTCCGAGACCTCGAAGCAGGTCTTCACCCGCTTCGACGTCGAGCGGGTGGACGAGACTGCGGTGTGGGCACGGGTGGCGGGCGTCGCCCCGGAGGTCCTGAGGACGGCGGTGAAGGCAGCCACGCTCCACGGGGTCTCCGTCGTGCGGAGCGCGGATGGGTGGCGGGCGTCGGTGGTGCTGGACGTGTGAAGGAGAGGCCGATGGTCGGCGTCGCGACGCGCATCTCCGACGTGCTCTACGAGGTGCCGAAGAATGCCCGGCGGGGGATGCACGTCCCGGCGCGCATCGTCGCCGACGCCGAGCTGATGGCGCAGATCGAGCACGACCGGAGCATCGAGCAGCTCCTCAACGTGGCCATGCTCCCCGGAATCTGGGGGCGGGTGGTCGGGATGCCCGACATGCACGAGGGGTACGGCTTCCCGGTGGGCGGCGTGGCGGCGACGCTGGCTCCGGACGGAGTCATCTCCCCGGGCGGCATCGGCTTCGACATCAACTGCGGCGTCCGGCTGCTGGCCTCGAGGCTGACCCGCGCGGAGGTGTCTGGAGTCCTGGAAGACTTCGTCCACGAGCTGAGCCGGAGCATCCCCACCGGCTACGGACGGCACGGACGGCTCTCCCTCACCGACGAGGAGCTGGACCGGGTGCTGGAGGGGGGCTGCGAGCACGTCATCGGAGCGCTGGGGCTCGGCGTCCCGGAGGACCTGGAGCGCATCGAGTCCCGGGGCCGCCTTCCCGGCGCCGACGCGCGCAAGGTGTCCCCCCGGGCCAAGGAACGGGGTCGAGACCAGCTGGGGACCCTCGGGGGAGGGAACCACTTCCTCGAGGTGCAGGAGGTGGAGACCGTCTTCGACGCCGAGGTGGCGAGCGCGCTCGGGCTCTTCGAGGGCCAGCTGACGGTGCTCATCCACACCGGCTCCCGCGGGCTCGGGCACCAGGTCTGTACCGACGCGGTGCGGACCATGGACGCCTCGCTCTCGAGCTACGGCATCACCCTGCCCGATCGCCAGCTGGCCTGCGCTCCGCTCTCCTCCCCGGAGGGCCAGGACTACTTCGGGGCGATGTGCGCCGCGGCCAACTTCGCCTGGGCCAACCGCCAGGTCCTCACCCACCGCGTCCGGACGGTGGCCGACCGCGTGCTCCCCCGGCGCGGCGAGCCCGGGCTGGAGGTCGTCTACGACGTGGCGCACAACATCGCCAAGCTCGAGGAGCACGGCGGACGCCGGCTGTGCATCCACCGCAAGGGCGCCACCCGGGCGTTCGGGCCGGGACACCCGGAGCTCCCCGCGCGCTACCGGGACGTCGGGCAGCCGGTGTTCATCCCCGGGAGCATGGGAACCCGGAGCTTCGTCCTGGTCGGGGCTCCGGCCGCGGAGGACATCTCGTTCGCCAGCTGCTGCCACGGCGCCGGACGTGCGCTGAGCCGCCACGCGGCGAAGAGACAGGTGGAGGGCCACGTCCTCCGCAAGGAGCTGGAGGCGCAGGGCATCGTCGTCCGCTGCCCGTCGAATGCCGAGCTCGCCGAGGAGGCGCCGGTGGCCTACAAGGACGTCTCGCGCGTGGTCGACGTCGTGGTCCGGGCGGGCATCGCGCGCAAGGTTGCGCGGCTCCGTCCCTGGGGCGTGCTCAAGGGTTGAGGAGCGCCCTCGCGCAGAATCTGCGCCTCACGCCGGGCGGGCTCCCGTCATCTCCCGGGTCATCCGGCGTGGTGCCTCGATTGCAGGAAGGAGGCGCGCCCAATGGAGAACACCGACGTCGCCCGGGTACTCGCCGAGGTGGCAGATCTCCTGGAGCTGACCGGCGGAAACGCCTTCAAGGTGAGGGCCTACCGTCAGGCGTCGCAGATCGTCGATCTGCTCCCCACCCCGGTCTCCGAGCTGTGGCGCGCGGGGAAGCTGACCGAGCTGCCGTCCGTCGGCGAGCGCATCGCCGGGCACATCGAGGAGCTCCTGAGCACCGGCCGCTTCCGCGAGCACGACCAGCTCGCCGGCAAGGTGCCACCCGGCGTGCTGGAGCTGCTGCGGGTGGAAGGAATCGGTCCGAAGACCGCCGCGCTGGCCTGGAAGAAGCTCCGGATCAAGGAGCTCGCGGGGCTGGAGAAGGCATGCCGGGACGGCTCGCTGGAGAAGCTGCCGCGGATGGGGCCGAGGCGGGTGGCCGGCATCCTGGCCGCGCTGGAGCGCTACCAGGCGCGGAAGGGACGGGTTCCCCTCCATCGTGCGCTGGCCACCGCCGAGGCCATCGCCGAGCGCCTGCGGAAGGTGCCCCACGTGCGCTCCGCCGAGGTGGCCGGGAGCATCCGGCGGCGGCGGGAGACCATCGGGGACATCGACCTGCTGGTCTCCGCGGCCGAGGCGGACGCGGTGATCCGCGCCTTCAAGGACGCGCCGGAGGTGGAGGCGCTGACCGCCACCGGACCGACCAAGTGCACCGCGCGGCTGACGAGCGGGCTCCAGGCGGATCTCCGGATCGTGCCCCCCGAGTCGTTCGGAGCGGCGCTGCACTACTTCACCGGGAGCAAGTCCCACAACATCGAGCTGCGGACCCGGGCCATGCGCCGCGGCCTCAAGCTGAGCGAGTACGGGGTGTTCGATCGCCACGGCAAGCGGCTGGGCGGAGCCACCGAGGAGGAGGTCTACCGGGCGGTGGGGTTGCCCTTCATCCCTCCGGAGCTCCGCGAGGGTTCCGGTGAGCTCGAGGCGGCGGAGGAGGGTCGTCTGCCGCGATTGATCGAGGAGAAGGACGTCCGTGGAGACCTGCACGTCCACTCGGATGCCTCGTCGGATGGCCACTCGACGCTCGACGAGCTCTGCCAGGAGGCGGAGCGGCTCGGCCGGCAGTATCTGGCGATCACCGACCACTCGCGGTCGAGACCGCTCGGGCTGACTGGCCCCCAGATGCGAGCGCACGCCCTGGAGATCCGTCGCTTCGGCCTTCAGCAGAGGAAGGGAGCGCCGCGCCTGCTGACCGGGGTGGAGGTCGACATCCTCGAGGACGGAACGCTCGACCTGCCGCTGGACGTCCTCCGGGAGCTGGACTGGGTGGTGGCCAGCGTGCACGCGCACTTCACCGACCCACCCAGGAAGATCACCGAGCGCATGGTCCGCGCGATCCGCTCGGGAGTGGTCGACGTCCTCGGGCACCCCAGCGGACGGCAGCTCGGGATCCGGGACGCCTATGCCTACGACTTCGAGAAGGTGCTCCAGGTGGCCCGGGAGGAAGGCGTGGCGCTCGAGGTGAACGCCATGCCCGAGCGGATGGACCTCGACGACAAGCACTGCCGGCTGGCCAAGGAGGCGGGGGTCGGCCTGGTCATCTCCACCGACGCCCACCACGCGAGCCAGCTGGGGAACCTGCGCTACGGCGTCTGGATGGCCCGGCGCGGGTGGATCGAGCGCGAGGACGTGCTGAACACGCAGAGCGTGGAGCGGCTCGGGCGGAAGCTCCACGGCCGCCGGCGCCGCGCCGGCGCGTCCCCGGAGCTCCAGGCTCCGCACTGACCTCGAGGCAGGTCCGGGGCCCACCCGCGGCTCCCGAAATGCATGCCCCGTGAGCGAGAGCGCGCCCCACCTTCCGGGTGGGGCCCATGGTCGAGGGGGTGGCCGATGAGCAGATCTTCCTCAGTCCTGCCCGGACGGCGGGGGGGCGCCAGGCGCTCGGCCGCCGCCCTGTCGATCGTCGCGCTGCTCGCCTGGGCGAGTGGCGGATGCTCCCTCGTCTACGCGAGGGGCCCGCAGCCCGACATGCACCCGCCGCCGCCGTGCACGCCCTCGGACGTTCACGCCTACGCCGACACTGCCCTCGCTGTTGTCTCGGTCGCCGCCGCGGTCGCCGGCGGCATCGTCTACGCCAACGGAACGAAGAAGCAGTGTTCCGGCGGCGAGTGGTTCTGTGGGATGGAGGAGCAGGTGGGCGGAGGCGGCGCGCTGATCCTCGGCGGGATCGGCACCCTCATCTTCGTCCCATCGGCGATCGTCGGCTACAACCGGGCCGCTTCCTGTCGAGCCTGGCTCCAGGCGAACCCTCAGTACGCTCCACCGCCGGCCCCGCCCGAGGCGTCCTCGCTCCTGGTGCCTTCGCGCCCGTGTCTCACCGGCGGTGATGCTCCGCGCCTCTGCGCGTCGGCTGCGTCCTGGGAATCAAGTGCGAGCGCGTTCACGGAGCTCCGGGCCTCGCACTGACCGCGGCGCCGCCCTCACTTCACGCCGCTGAAGGACCAGCTGAAGTTCGCGCTCGTCGAGCAGCCCGAGGCCGTTCCCGACGCCTGGGCCGTGAGCGTCTTCCCGTCCGAGCTCAGCGAGGCCGTGCCGCTGGTGAGGGTCACCGTCACCGAGGCGCACGAGCCGACCGCGAATGGCGGGCACACCTGCGTGCCGCTCCAGGACGCGCTGTTCCCGCTCCCGCCAGCGGTGATGCTTCCCGCGTTCCCGGGGCAGACCGGCGAGATGGTCAACGTCGTCTCGGTGGGGAGGGTGATCGTGATCTGCACGGTCTCCGTGGAGTCGAAGCTTCCCATCGTCAGGGTGGCCGGGCCGGTCCAGAGCCCACTGAACGCGGCATTGAGCTTATCGCTTCCACACCCGGCGAGACCCAGGGCCACGGCAACCACGAGCAATCGTCTCATCTCACTGACCTCCTCGAGCTGGTTCGGCGACGAGGCGCACCCCACGGCCCGCAATGGCTGCGCGGCCCCGACCCGGAGATGCACCTGCTGCACGAAGGACGCCGGTCTGGAGCCGGCCGGTGAGACGTGCATCCCCGGGGCCAGCCGGAAGCGCTCGATGACGGTCAGCTGGCTGCGCGCCGCCGCCGGTCGAAGGAGACGACCCCCAGCAGCAGGAAGAAGCCCGCCGAGACCAGTCCGTGCCACCAGGCGTGGAGCTGCGGGTTCGGGATGCCGTGGGCCGGGAGCGTGACGCTCACCCACGGGCAGGCCCTGAGATCGACGAACCACACCGCGATGCCGGTGGCGTACGCCCCGAGCCCAAGCAGGTAGGGCCGGCGGACGGTCCGGTTCTCCGGACGGAGCGCGAGCCAGCTGAGGCGACCCAGGCAGAAGAGCTCCAGCGCTCCGAAGCTCACGTGGAAGGCCAGGAACTGTGCGCCGCCCCGGTTGAGCGTCGCGCCCGCCGTCGCGAGCAGCACGTACGCCGCCAGCGCTGCGGGGAACCACGCCCCCAGCCGCCGCTCCGGACCGGTTTCCACCAGCAGCCACGCCATCCAGGTGACGAGGTAGAGCATCGGCAGCTCGTCGAGCATCTGCAGCTCGAAGCGGAGCGTGCCGTGGAAGGCGATGCTGCCGAGCCCCACCAGGGTCAGCAGCGCGAAGGCGAGCCGGACCTCCCGCGCGAATCGGCGCGTCCAGAACCCCACCAGGCCGGCCGCCACGATCGCCAGGCTGGAGAGCGTGTTCCAGAACTCCGCGACCCACGGCGTGACGGCGTAGTTCTGCTCGCACCAGTCGATGCTCGCCGTGGGGATGCCCCAGAAGCCCACCGGGTCGACCGGCACGAGGAGGAGTGTACCCGTTGCCCGCCGGGGGCGAGGAGGAGCGTGCGGTCGGCGGCGTGCAATGACCGGGGCATCACCAGTCGCGGGCGACTCGGCCCTCCCGCGCCGCGGCCGGGGTGCCGAGCCCGGAGCAATCGTGGACATAGCAACTTCGAGTGTCAGAGTCCGCAGCCCGGGACCCCATCGACGTTCCAACTCATGAGAATTCCGAGGTGCAGGCTGGGTGCATCCCAGGCCCGCGCCCCCGAAGTTGCTATGTCCACGATTGCTCCGGAGGCGTCGCCTCCCGGGAGCGCTGGACCGACCGCCAGCGGCGGTGCCAGCGGCGCCGGTAACGATGGAGAGCGCGGCCATCCTGGGTCCTCGCCCGGCGTTTGGGATGGGGGGAGCGGCGGCATCGGCGATGCGACTTGCCGCGCGAAGACTCGGGCGCTCTCTTGCTGTACGTCGCGGTCGCGGCGATGGCCGTCGAGCGCCTCCTCACCGAGGTTCGATTGGCCCGCGAGCGGCAGTAGGCACTAGCCCACCAGCTCGGCGCGCGGCACGTCCAGGCGAAGCCGGCGCCCGGTGACCTGCATCATCATGAACAGGGTGAGGATGGCGCCCACGGTGATGCTCAGCCCGGTGAAGCCCTTGAGCAGGAAGGTCAGCGAGAAGCCCACCAGGTACACCAGCTGGGCGAGCCCCATCTCCCGGAGCGCGAAGCGCCACCCGACCAGCCACTGCGCGTAGGTCACCGCAAGGAGAATGGACACCGCGCTGGAGAGGGAGAGGGCCACCCAGAGCGGTACGTGGTCCGCCAGGTACGCGAACAGCAGGTGGTCGGCGAAGAAGGCGCAGCCGATGAGGAACCAGCACAGCGGATGGAGGCGATGTCCGCGTCCCTCGGCGAGGAGACCGACGACGAAGAAGTAGAAGAGCAGCGCCACCGGGGCGAAGAAGGTGATGCGTGCGGCGAGCGGGCCGGGGTTGGTCTTCTGCGGCAGCTGGAGCGAGATGGGCGCGCTGCCGACCAGGCTGCGGAACTCCCAGGTGCCGCGCCAGCCGTGCCCCTCGTTCGCCGCGCGGCTGGGAGAGATGCTCCCCGGCGAGAAGTCGACGCCGCGGTCATTGCTCGAGAGCTCGAGCGAGAAGTCCCGGATGACCGAGCCTCCGGCCGCGGCGGGGCGGTAGGTCCACGAGGAGGTCCCGCGCGTGCGGTAGCGCACGGCGAAGGCGTGGCGGGCCGCCGGCTCGAGGGTGAGCGACCACCGCGCCGCGCCTCCCTCGACCTCGGCGGCGATGGGCCGACCCCGGTCGTCGAGCACCTCGAACCCGTCGTAGATCGCGCCGCGCGCCGGGAGCGGGAAGCTCATCGTCACCGCGCGCGCCACGGCGGTGTCGTTGAGCACCACGTAGCGGCCCTCGAACTCGGCGGCGTAGGTCGGGAACCAGAGCAGCCCCTTCTGCCGGTGCTCGAGCGCGAGCGAGACCCGGGCCTGCGTGGAGACCAGCGGGAGCGGGAGGGCGATGTCCTCCATCTTCTGCACCGTGGACTCGTACGGGCGGCCGTTCGCGTCGTAGAGCGTCCTCCGCTCCTCGCGGGGGCGCTGCTCGGTGTACTGGCCACCCGGCGCGGCCTGGTCGAGCGGCGGGCCCCAGAGCTGGTGGACCTCCTCCACCAGCGCCGAGGACGTCTCGCCCGAGCGGACCAGCAGCGTGGCCCCGAGCAGCATCCAGGCCGCGGTGCAGCCGGCCCACACCACTCCCAGCACGACGTAGCGTCGGATCATGCCGGCGGCGCGGAGCAGCGGGCGTGCCACGGCCCGGGCTCAGCGGGGGGCCGGAACCGGCGGCGGCCTCGGGGCCGCACGTCGGTGGCCCCACGGCCACGGGTCGGCCTGGCCACGGCCGTCCGCGGCCCCGGGGTCAGCGCCGGAATTCGCGGGCGATGGAGGCGAAGGCCTCGTCCACCGAGCGGGCGATGGTCGCCTCGAGGCTCTCACCGGCCGTCGAGCGGATCTGGACGACAGGGCAGCCACGCGCTCGAGCCAGGATGGCGTCGGGCGAGCACGGGTGTCGCTCGTGGAGGGTGCTGCATCGGTCACGGTGGTCACAGGGTCCTTCCTTCCAGCGGGGTGAATGGCTGCACGCTCCGGGCGGTCCGCGTCGGGCGCCTGGCCGCGTCGAGCGGCACGTCCGGCGCGACCTCCGGGGCGGGAGTCGCCGCCTCGCGGCTGCCGCCGGGAACGGTGGCGTAGAGGATCAGGGACAGCGGAGCAGAGAAGCGTGATGACGGCACTGGGGTCTCCCACGGGTTGTCTGCCTCCGGGAGACCCGCGGCGCTCGTCCCGTTGCCGCGTGCTGCACGGACGCGCGACATCTGTGCTGTTGCGCCGCGCGCAACACGCGCTCGCGCGCGGGCCTAACCTGCTCTCACCTCCCGGGTGAGATCGCGTGGCCGTCACCGCTTCCGGGAGGTCCTCCGATGAGCGCCATGCAGGCACGCGGTCTGCTCCTGGTCTCCCTCATGTCGGCGTGGAGCGCACGCGCCCAGGACGTTCCCAGGCCGGAACCGTCCGACGCGTACGAGGAGCAGTTCATCGGATTCGACGACTTCGGCGCCGTCGTCACCGACCACGGCCTCGTCACCGGCACGGTGCAGTGGAGCGTCCCCTACGAGGGCAAGTACAAGAAGCCGCTCGCCGGCGTGGACTTCTACCGGAAGCTCGGCCGCGCCGATCTCCTGCAGGCCTACCAGGACCGGGAGGCACTCCGCACCGGTCTGACGGTGGGTGGAGCGGTGGTCATCGTCGCCGGCGTGATCGCCACCGTGGCCATCGGGGTGGGTCAGAGTGAAGACTGCGGCCCGGTGACGGCTCCCGGGTTCGCCACGTGCGTGGACCGGAACGCGCACCAGGGATTCGACGCCACGGCCGGAGCCATCGCCCTCGGAGTGACGCTCCTCGGTGGAGGCCTGGTGTGGGCCGGGGCAGCCATCGACCCGAATCCGGTCGGAACGGTCGAGGCCCGTCAGCTCGCAGATGCCTACAACCGGGAGCTCCGGCAGCGGCTCGGAGCGGCGCCCAGGGCGGACGCGGTCGACGTTCGCCTCGTTCCTCACCTCGAGCGGGAGGGGGCCGGGCTGATGCTCGCGGTTCGCTTCTAGTCGGCGGCCGGGTAGGGTCGACGGCTGGATGGGAATCGCAGAGTACGGACGCCTCGACGCGGTCGGGATGGCCGAGCTGGTGCGCCGGCGCGAGCTGAGCGCGCGCGAGCTGGTGGACGAGGCGATCGCCCGGATCGAGCGGGTCGACCCCTCGCTGAACGCGGTGGTCGAGCGCCTCTTCGACCGCGGCCGGGAGAGCGCCAGGTCGAGCCTCCTCGACGGCCCCTTCGCTGGAGTCCCCTTCGCGACCAAGAACCTGCTCGCTCCCATCGCCGGGGTGCGCATCGACGCCGGCAGCCGCTTCTTTCACGGGCACGTGGCCGCCCGGGACAGCACGCTCATCTCGCGGTACCGGAAGGCGGGACTGGTCTTCCTGGCCACCACCAACACGCCCGAGCTGGGCCTGCTCCCGTTCACCGAGCCCGAGCTGCACGGGCCGACGCGCAACCCCTACGACCTCGCGCGGACCTCGGGCGGCTCCAGCGGCGGCTCGGCGGCGCTGGTCGCCGCAGGCGCCCTTCCCATGGCCCACGCCAGCGACGGCGGAGGGTCCATCCGGATCCCCTCGTCGTGCTGCAACCTCTTCGGGCTGAAGCCCTCGCGCGGCCGGGTGCCGGTGGGCCCGGACTACCAGGAGATCTGGCACGGCTTCGTCTGCGACCACGTGGTCAGCCGCACGGTCCGCGACAGCGCGGCGGCGCTCGACGCCGTCCAGGGTGCCGAGCCAGGAGCGCTCTACTTCACGCCCTCGCCGGAATGGCCGTACCTCGAGGAGATCCGGCGGCCGCCGCGCCGGCTCCGCATCGCGCTCTCGGTCACCCCGCATCTGCCTGCCCGGGTGGACCCGCGCTGCGTGGAGGCGACGCGGGCCGCGGGCCGGCTCTGCCAGTCGCTGGGGCACGTGGTTGAGGAGGCGGCCCCGGTCTTTCATCCGCGCGAGCTGGCGAAGGCGTTCTTCACCGTCGTGGTCTCCGAGGCCGCCTCCGACATCCGGCGGGGCGAGGCGCTGATGAAGAAGAAGGCGCGCCCCCGCGACTTCGAGGACACGACCTGGCTCGTGGCGCTGCTCGCTCGCGAGGTCAGCGCCGCCGACTTCGCCTCGGCCATGGGGATGCTGCGCGACGTGAGCAAACACGTGACACGGTTCCTCGAGACCTACGACCTGCTGCTCACCCCGACGCTGGCGCGACCGCCGCCGCTGATCGGCGAGCTCCTGCCCAAGGGCCTCGAGAAGCGGGTCCAGGCGCTCGCCGCGGCGACGTCCTCCTCGCTGCTCCTCAAGCTCGGAGGCGGCATCGACGCGGCGGTGGACCGGGTGTTCGAGTTCGTCCCGTTCACGCCGCTGGCCAACTTCGCCGGGCTCCCGGCGATGTCGGTGCCGCTCGGCGAGGCGGACGGGCTGCCCATCGGGGTCCAGTTCGTCGGACGCTTCGCGGACGAGGCGACGCTGTTCCAGCTCGCGGCCCAGCTCGAGGAGGCGGCGCCGTGGAGGGGACGACGGCCGAAGGTGACAGCCGACTCGCCGTGACCTTCAGGTCGCCGCGAGCACGTCCGCTTCCTCGGCCAGCTTCGTGTCCCGCCAGGTCAGTCCGCCTGCGTCGTGGGTGACCAGGGCGAGCGTCACCTTCGAGTAGCGGATGTCGATGTCCGGATGGTGGTCCGCCGCGTCCGCCGCGTCGGCCACCCGGTTCACGAAGGCCATCGCCACCCGGAAGTCGGCGAAGGCGAACGTCCGGCGAATCATCCCGCCCTCGAGCGCCCATCCGGGGTGCGTCTTCAGCCAGCCCTGCACCTCTGCATCCCCCAGCTTCGTCCGGTCGCGTGCCATGGCCCGGCTCTCTACGCCCGTTCCACCGCCCGCTTCCACTTGGCCAGGGCGTGGGCCCGCGCGGCGTCCTCCATCTTCGGCTTGAAGGTCTTGCCCGGGTGCCACGAGGCGCGGATCTCCTCCGGGTCGTTCCACACGCCCGCCCCGAGGCCGGCGAGGAAGGCCGCCCCGGCGGCCGTGGTCTGGAGGTTCCTCGGGCGCACCACCGGGATCCCCAGGATGTCCGCCTGGTACTGCATCAGGAGATCGTTGGCGCTCGCCCCGCCATCTACCTTGAGCACCGGGATGGGCCGCCCCGAGTCCTGGGTCATGGCCTGGGCCAGCTCGTAGGTCTGCAGCGCGATGCCCTCGAGCACTGCCCGCGCCACGTGGCCGAGGTGGGTCGAGCGATCCAGCCCCATCAGGAGCCCTCGCGCCTCGGGCCTCCAGTGCGGCGCGCCGAGGCCCGCCAGCGCCGGGACGAAGACCACCTCGCCCGAGTCCGCCACGCTCCGGGCCAGCTTCTCCACCTGCGCCGACTTCTTGATCGCCTGCAGCCCGTCGCGGAGCCACTGCACCGCCGCGCCGGCGACGAAGCTCGAGCCCTCGAGCGCGTAGGTCACCGAGTCCCCCAGCTGCCAGGCCACCGTCGTCAGGAGCCCGGACTTCGAGGTCACCGGCTCGGGCCCGGTGTTCATCAGCAGGAAGCTGCCCGTCCCGTAGGTGCACTTCGACTCGCCGGGGCGGAAGCAGGCCTGACCGAAGAGCGCCGCCTGCTGGTCGCCCGCCATCCCCGAGACCGGGATGCCGTCGGGCAGCGCGTCCATCCCCTTGGTGGTGCCGTAGACCTCGGCGCAGCTGCGGATCTCCGGGAGGATCTGCGGAGGGATGCCGAACAGCTCGATCATCGCCTCGCTCCACCCCCGGCCGCGCAGGTCGTAGAGCAGGGTGCGGCTGGCGTTGGAGGCGTCGGTGACGTGCGCTGCGCCGGCTGTGAGCCGGTGGACCAGCCAGGAGTCGATGGTCCCGAAGCAGAGCGCCCCCGCCTCGGCCAGCATGCGGAGCCCGTCCACGTTGTCCAGCAGCCAGCGCAGCTTGGTCGCGCTGAAGTACGGGTCGAGCACCAGGCCGGTGGTCTCGCGGACGCGTTCCTCCTCGCCCTTGGCCTTCAGCTCGGCGCAGGCCTCGGCGGTGCGCCGGTCCTGCCAGACGATGGCCCGGGCCAGGGGCTCGCCCGTCTCGCGGTGCCAGACCGCGGTGGTTTCCCGCTGGTTGGTGATGCCGATGGCGGTCACCATGTCGGGGCGGATCTCGGCGTCGGCCAGGCCCTTCTTGCAGCAGCGCTCGACCGTCTTCCAGATCTCCCGCAGGTCGTGCTCCACCCAGCCGGGCCGCGGGAAGTGCTGGGTGAACTCCCGGTACGCCTCGCCCACGACCTCCAGCCGGTCGTCGACGACGAGGACGTGCGTGCCGGTCGTGCCCTGATCGATTGCCAGGAGGTAGCGCCGCTTGGCCATGGAGCCCGGCAGGGTAGCGGATCGCCGGAGGGCCGTGTGCGACGCCCGACGAGGTCACGTGACGAGGTCGTGACGAGGTGTCCGTGACGAGGTGTCTGACACCGGGTGACGACCGAGTCACGAGGTGTCTGGCACCGCGTTATCTCGCGTCTCCGGACCCGTTCAGCGCACTGCGGCAGGGCCCAGCGTGCGGTCCACGAACGCCGTCACCTCGGCCGCCACCAGCTCCCGGTTGCGGTCCCGGGGCAGGATGTGCGCGCTGTCCTCGATGCGCACGTAGCGAACCGCGGGCGACTTCCCCAGCCGCCGCACCAGCGCCGCGGCCCCCGCCGGGTCCACCACGTGGTCCTCGGCCGCCACCACCACCAGCACCGGACAGGTCACCCGCGCCGCCGAGCCCCACGCCAGGTCCTGCATCTCCCAGAGGTCCCGGAGGCGGGCGGAGGGCCAGGCCCGGAGCACCGGAGCCTCGGCCCGCGCCGCTGGGTCGAGCAGGTCCGTCGTGTCCTTGCGCACCCACGGGCGGAGCAGCTCCAGCAGCGGGGCCGCCACGCGCAGCGCGCGGAGCGAGTTCAGCGTCCGGTCCCGGAAGCGCACCGCCGGCGCCAGCGCCGCCACCCCGGCCACCCGTGTCGGGTGCCGCGCCGCGAGCACCAGGGCGAGGAGCGCGCCCATCGACAGCCCGGCCACCGCCACCCGCCGGCCCGGGAGCCTGGCCAGGGCGTTGTCACAGGCGAGGAGCCAGTCCGGGGCGCGTGCCTCGAGCATCGCCGCCGGCGTCGTCCCATGCCCGGGCAGCCGGACCCCCTGGACGGCGATGCCGGCCCGCGACAGCGCCTCGCCCAGGGGCCGCATGTCCCAGGGGGAGCCGGTGAAGCCGTGGATGAGGAGGCACGCGCCGCGTTCGCCTGGCAGTTCGAAGGGGGCGGTCTTGCCCTCGTCGAGCACGGCGTCGGTCGGCTCCGCCCCGCCTCTGGCCACCCGCGCGGGAGGGGCGGTATGCAGGCGCTCCATGGCTGACCCAAAGCTGCCCGAGACGGCGCTGCAGATCCACATCGACGACGCGATCGCCGACGGGGCCTACGTGAACATGGCCCTGGTGAACCACACCGACTCCGAGTTCACCCTCGACTTCATCTACGTCCAGCCCCAGCAGCCCAAGGCGCGGGTGAAGGCCCGGGTCATCACCAGCCCGCGGCACATGAAGCGGCTGGTCGCGGCCATGGTGGACAACCTCCAGAAGTACGAGGCCAAGTACGGCGTCATCGACGCGGGCGACCCCGGCCTCCCGGTGCACTGATGAGGGAAGGCGCGCCGGAGACGGAAGGCGACCTCGGCCGCCGGATGACCGAGTACATCGAGGAGCTGCAGCACACCATCTGCTCGGCGATGGAGGCGGAGGACGGCGTCGCGCGGTTCCGCGAGGACGTCTGGGCGCGGCCGGGCGGCGGCGGCGGGCGGACGCGGGTGCTCGAGGGAGGCAAGGTCTTCGAGAAGGGCGGGGTGAACGTCTCCGCCGTCTGGGGCGAGCTCGAGGAGCAGTTCGCCCGGCGGCTGCAGGGCGAGGGCCGCCGGTTCTTCGCCGCGGGCCTGAGCCTCATCCTCCACCCGCGCAACCCGCGCGTGCCCACGGTGCACGCCAACTGGCGCTTCATCCAGCAGGGCGGCAAGGCCTGGTTCGGCGGCGGGGCGGACCTCACCCCGAGCTACCTCTACGAGGAGGACGCGGTGCACTTCCACCGCGTGCTCCGCGAGGTCTGCGAGCGCCACGAGCCCGGGAGCTACGCCCGCCACAAGGTCGATTGCGATCGCTACTTCTGGATCGCCCACCGGGACGAGGCACGCGGGGTGGGCGGCATCTTCTTCGAGAACACCGGGAGGCCCCTGGAGAAGGAG
Source organism: uncultured delta proteobacterium (assembly GCA_963776345.1). GTDB lineage: Bacteria > Myxococcota > Myxococcia > Myxococcales > Myxococcaceae > RPRB01. The sequence goes on from CAVZMH010000017.1 coordinate 235,052, forward strand.
TTCGCCTTCGTCCAGGACTGCGGACGGTCGTTCGTGCACGCGTACCTGCCCATCGTGCAGCGCCGGCGTGACCTGCCGTACTCGGCCGAGCACCGGCGCTGGCAGCTCCTCCGCCGCGGCCGCTACGTCGAGTTCAACCTGGTGTACGACCGGGGCACGGTCTTCGGGCTCCAGACGCGCGGACGGGCCGAGAGCATCCTGGTCTCGATGCCGCCCGAGGTGGCGTGGGGGTACGACGTGCAACCCGAGCCGGGAAGTGACGAGGCGAAGCTGGTAGCCGTCCTCCGCGACCCGCGCGCCTGGGTCTGACGCTCTGTTACGCTGGTCCTCCCCCGGTGCCCATCGACGACCACACGCTCGTCCAGCGCGCCCGCTCCGGCGACGAGCGCGCGTTCCGGCTCCTGGTCGAGCGCTACCAGAAGCGGGTCTACGCGGTCGCGCTCGGCATGGTGAAGGACCGCGAGGAGGCCATGGACGTGGTCCAGGAGGCCTTCGTCAAGGTCTACAAGTCGCTGGAGAGCTTCAAGGCCGATGCGACCTTCTACACCTGGCTCTACCGGATCACCGTCAACGTCTGCATCGACGTCATCCGCCGGCGCGGAATGATGCGGAGCGACTCGATCGAGTTCGACGAGCGCGTCGGGCACGACCTCGCCGAGGCGAACCTGGGCGCCGTGTCGTCGCAGCTGGGGAGCAACCCGGAGAAGGCCGTCCTCCAGCGGGAGCTGGGGGAGAAGATCCAGGCCGCCCTGGAGCAGATCCCCGAGAAGCACCGCGCCATCCTGTTGCTCCGCGAGCTGGATGGCCTGAGCTACGAGGAGCTCGCGCAAGCCCTCGATATTCCTAAGGGAACCGTGATGTCTCGGCTCTTCCACGCCCGGGCGAAGGTGCAGAAATTGTTGTCGGAGTCGCTCGGCATCCCGATGCCGGCCGCGGACGAGAAAGACCGATGACGAAGGGGAAGAATATGAGCCAGGGTGCCTGCGTCCCAGCCTGGAAGGGCCTCCGGTCGTCATGTCGCTGAATCCCACCACTCTCGAGCTGCTCTCCGCCTACGTGGACGGTGAGCTCACCGCCTCCCAGCAGGAGACGGTGGAGCGCGCCCTCGCCGCGGACCCCCGCCTGCAGGCTGTCGAGCGGTCGATGCGCGGCCTCGGCGCGGCGGTGCGGTCGCTCTCCGAGGCCGAGGGCGCCCGGGCCGACTTCTCGGGCCTGGCGGATCGGGTGCTGAGCCGGGTGTCGCGCCGGCCGGGCCTCCTCGAGCGGTTCCGCGAGAGCTGGCGCCGTCCCTGGTTGCCCATCGGCGGGCTGGTGGCCGTCGCCGCGGCAGCGTTCTTCGCCTTTCGCCCCGTCGTGACGGTGCCCACCGCGCCCAGGCGTGGTGGTCCAGTCGGCGAGCGCGGACGCACCCGCGCAGCTGCAGACGGTCGTGCACAAGACCGAGTCGGGCGACGCCATCATCTGGCTGGTCGAGCATCCGGATGCATCCGGGGCTCACCGGCCCACCGCGCTCCAGCCCGACAAGCCGGGCATCCAGGCGCCCGTCCCCGCACAGCAGAGGCCCCGCGCGGGGGAGCTGTGACCGCGCTTGCCGGCGTGGTCTCGCTCGGAGTGGCCGCGGTGCTCGCCGCCGGGCCGGTCAAGGTCGACGTCCAGGTGGTGCACGCCTCCAACGGTGACCCTCACGTGGACCCCGGACTGGAGAAGATGCGCCAGGGCTTCGAGAAGGCCGGGCTGCGCTTCACCACCTACCGGCGGGTCTCCCAGCAGACGGTGAGCCTCAGCCCGGGCAAGCCGTCCGAGGTCGCGCTGCCCGGGAAGACCGCGATCCTGACGCTCCAGCCCGGTGAGCATCCGCGCCCCCAGGTCGCGGTCGTCGTTCCCCCGCTCCACACCACGGTGGAGCTCGGGACGGACGCCTCGGCCTTCCTGCAGGCCGGTCCGCCCGAGAACGGGCAGCTGTTCCTGGTGCTCACGGCGAAGAAGTAGTTCGCGGTCTCGTGGCGCGGCGGGGCGGGTCGAGCATTGTTGCTCCGACCTCATGTGCACGCTGGTCCTCGTCGTCCCTCCCCCGGGCGGAGTCCTGCAGGTCGCCGCCAACCGTGACGAGTTCCTGTCGCGGCCGGCGAGCGCCCCCGAGCCCTCGGCCGACGGGCGCTGGCTCGCCCCGCGTGACCTCCAGGCCGGCGGGACCTGGCTGGGCGTCAACGCCGCCGGGCTCTTCGTCGGGGTGACGAACCGGTCGGCGGGCCCGCGCGACACGTCCCGGCGTTCGCGGGGGCTCCTGGTGCTGGACGCGCTCGAGTCGCCGGACGCGGCGGGCCTGCACCGCCGGCTCGGGACGCTGGACCCGGCGGCCTACAACGGGTTCCACCTCGCCTACGCCGACGGGAGCTCGGCCGGGCTGACCTGGAGCGACGGGAGCGTGCTGCGGCAGGAGCGGCTCGGTCCCGGGGTCCACGTCCTCACCGAGCAGAGCCTCGGAGCCGGCGACGACGGCGCGCGGCGGCGGCTGGTCGAGGAGCGGGTCGGGGCGGAAGGCGTGCTCGGCGTCGAGGGCTGGCTCGCGCTCCTCTCCCGGCACGAGCCGCGGGCCGGGACCTGCGTGCACGCCGACGCGGTGGGGTACGGGACCCGTTCGGCCTTCGTGCTGCACCGGGCGCCGTCCGTGGCCGGGAGCGTCTGCGCCTGGACCGAGTCGCGCCCCTGCACCACCGCCGCCCGCGAGGGGACCGCGCTCCTCCGCGCGGTTGGCCGCTGGTAGCCTCGCCCCGGGGCGCCGCCCGCTTTCAGGAGATCGAGGCGCTGCCCAGCGAGTCGGCCCGGGCGTCCGGCTGAGCGCGCGCCGCGCGCTTGTCGAGCTCGGAGCAGACCCGGTCGACGAAGTGGACGATGTCCCACGGCTTGCGGAGCACGCTGATGCCACCGAACGACGAGCGGGAGGTGGGTCCGCTCGTCACCAGGAGGCAGGCCACCTCCGGGAAGTGCGCGCCCACCGCGCCGAGCAGCAGGTCGCCACGGGCGTCCTCCAGCTGGACGTCCGAGACCACCAGGTCGGGCCGCTCGGTCATCAGCCGGTCCATCGCCTCGTGGGCCGACCCCACCGAGTCCACCTCGTACCCACGCCGGACGAGCCCGTGACGCATCAGGGCAAGAACCGCCGGGTCGTCCTGGATGATGAGCACGCGAGGCATCGGGTCGGACACTCCTCTACGGAAAGCGCGGAGCACCTTGCCCTACCCGGCCTCTCTGCGTCAGTAACGGAATCAACGACCGACTTACCTGATTGAACTCCGTCCTAGAGCCTGAGCGCACGCATGTACGCTCGGTCAGTAGGCGATCGAACGAGCCGCTCACATGTTCCCGGCCGAGGTGCCCGGTCGAGGTGCCGAGGTGCCAAACACCTCGTTACCCGAACGGAGCCCCAGGGGACCCTCCAAGCTCGAAGATGGTTCGTTCGATGAGGCAACCATTCTCGCGAAATCGTTCGATGATCGAAGGAATTATTTCGAGGCCCCTCGTGAGCGGGCATTCCCATTGAGGGGTCCGCCGCTCACGTCAGCGAGAGGTGTCCAGCGAGAGGTGTCAGACACCTCGTAACCGGACACCTCGTAACCGGACACCTCGTAACCGACACCGCGTGACCGGCACATCGCGAGGGGACCCCGTGAGGGTCCGGGCCCTCACGTCGACGCCGCTCGGACGCCGGGAGGGCCTCGGGGCTCGACGTGGACGGGGAGCCCGCCCCGGGGCCTCAGCGTCACGCCGGGCTCCGGTACCACGGGCCCTGTCTGGACGGGCACGAAGCGCCACCGGGCGGCGAGCGTGGCCAGCACGAGCATCGCCTCGTTCCAGGCGAAGCCCTCGCCGATGCAGGCCCGGGTCCCGGCCCCGAAGCCGATGAAGGCGTGACGATGCCGGGAGGCACGGGCCTCGGCGGTCCAGCGGCCAGGGTCCACGCGCTCGGGGTCGGGCCAGAAGCGCGCGTCGCGGTGCAGGACCCACGGGCAGAGCACGGCGATGGTGCCCGGCGGGAGCGCCGTCCCGTCGGTCAGCGGGAGCGGCTCGAGGACGCGCCGGCCGATGACCCAGGCGGGGGGGAAGAGCCGGAGCGACTCGCCGACGACCCCGCGGGTGACGGGGAGCGACTCGAGGTCCTCGGCGATCGGCAGCCGACCGGCCAGCACGCGGTCCAGCTCGGCGTGCAGCGCCTGCTCCACCCCGGGGTGCGTGGCGAGCAGGTGGAACGCCCAGGTGAGGGCCAGGGCGGTGGTCTCGTGGCCGGCGAGAAGGAGGGTCATGACCTCGTCACGCACCGCCCGGTCGTCGAAGGCGCCTGCCTCGCGCGCCTCGAGCAGCGTCCCGAGCAGGTCGTCGTGTCCGGGTCCGCCGTGCCGGGCCACCAGGGAGGACACGGCCGCCTCGAGCTCGGTGCGGGCCGCCTTGAACCGGCGGGTGCGGGGCAGCGGGAGAGCGAGGAGAAGTCCGCCGAGGGGAAGCGAGAGGCTCCGGAACGCGCCCAGCGCCTCGGTGAGCGCGTCGCCGATGCGGCTCGCCTCCGGGGTGAGGTCCGCGCCGAAGAGCGCCTCGGCGACGATGCCAAGGGTGAGCTGCATCATGGTGCGAGCCAGATCGACGGTCTCGCCCGCGCGGAGGGCGTCCGAGCAGGCACGCGCCTGGCGCACCATGCCGGGCACGTACCGGAGCAGCTCGTCGCGGTGGAACGCCGGCTGGATGCGGCGGCGGTGCTCCAGGTGCACCGCGCCCTCGCTGGTGAGGAGCCCGTCGCCGAGCAGCACCCGGGTGCTCCGGAGCGCGGGTCCCTTCTCGACCTTCGAGGCGTGAGTCAGGAGGACGTCGCGCACGTGGTCCGGGTGGCCGAGCAGGACCAGGCGCCGCCCCGGCACGCGGAACCACGCCTGATCGCCGCGCTCCTCGTGGATGCGGGTGAAGAACCCGAGCGCGTCCCTGCGCAGGTTCAGGAAGTCGCGCCCGGGGAGCCGGAGATGCCGTCCCCGCCGTGAGCGCGCCTCTGGAGCGACGTCGCGGTCCGCGGCGTCCGGGGTCCGGGGCGATGGTCGAGAGGCGCGCATGGCCGGTTGACCGGGATCAACGACGCGCCCGTGCCCCCGGTGGCAAGTGGCGGACAGGGCACGTCGACCCGGCCGCGGCGGGCAGGGTGCCAGGGCAGGGTGCCAGACACCTCGTGACCACCTCGTGACCGAAGTGCTCGGCCAGGGCTTCTCCAGGCGGCGGCGCTGCCGTTCCTCGTGCGCTGAGGCCCGCTCCCGCGGCCCGAGGTCGCCGAGCCAGCGCCCCTCGACCGGACCGGCACCGCCGGCCGTCCGACGGAGGGAGTCGAGCCCTCGGATCGGCGCGCGGACTTCCCGAAGCGCCGGGAGCCCGTCAGTTCGTCTTCGTCGCGGGCGCGGGGCGGCTCGCGGCGGCGCGGGCCTTCTCGGCGGGGACGAACTCCTCCATGACCGCGCGGAGCCGTAGGTCGGGCGGCAGCAGCCCCTGGGCGAGGATGAAGTCGTGGAAGCGCTGGCGGTCAAGCCGTCCGCCCAGCGCCAGCTCCGCCCGCTGCCGCGTCTCGAGCATCGACTGGTAGCCGATGAAGTACGACGTCGCCTGCCCCGGGGCGCGGAAGGTGTACCGGTCGACCTCCTGCTTGGCCATGCCCTCCGAGAGCACCACCTCCTCCATCAGGACCCGCCGTGCCTCCTCGGGCGAGATCTGGCCGAGGTTGAGCATCGGATCGAGGAACGCCCGGGCCGCGCGCAGCATCCGGTGCTGCAGCGAGACCAGCTGGCCGTCGAGGGGCAGGTACGGCTTCATCTCCGACTCGGCGTAGAGCGCCCAGCCCTCGATGTTGGCGCTGTTGAAGGCGAACACCGCCCGGGCGATGGACACCCCGTTCTCGACCATCCGGGTGAACTGCAGCTCGTGGCCCGGCCGGGCCTCGTGCACGGTCAGGGTCCAGGTCGCCGCGTCGAAGGTGAAGTCGTCGGTCCGGAGGTCCTTCTGACCGGGTGCGCCGGGCGTGGCCAGCGGGAGGACGAACTCGCCGTACTCGCCGGTGTTGCCGATGAGCCGGGGCGGGTTCATGTGCGGTGCGGGCTGCATCGCCGACTCCGCCTCGGACGAGAGGCGGATGACCGCCTTCCGCGCGGGAAGCGTGACCAGGTGCTCGCGCCGGGCGATGTCCTCCAGGGCGGCGAGCCTCCTGGCGTACAGCGGGAGGACGGACGCGTTCGCGATCTGCTGCTTCTTCAGCGCGCGGAGCACGGCGCGGTAGTCGCTCCCCGTTGGGAAGGTTCCGCGCCTTCGCCACCAGCGGCGCGAGGGCGTTCATCTCGTTGCGGATCTCGGCGAAGGACACCAGCGCCGCCCGCAGCACCGCCTCCGGCGGCGCGTTCACCCCGAAGCTGCGGAGGTACACCGCGTAGAGCTCCGGTGGGAGCCGATTGTCCGTCCGCGACCTGGGGAGGATCTCCGCCGTGACCCAGCGGTCGTACGCTTCCACCTGCTCGCCGAGCTTGGCCAGCGCCGGCTCGTAGCCGGTCAGACCGGACTTCTTGAACAGCTCGCCGATGCCCCCCACCAGACGCTTGCTGTCCGCGAGGGCCTGCTCCACCTCGGGGCGGAAGGGCCCCAGCAGCTTCTTGTCCCCGAACCGCTCGGTGGTCCGAGCCCTGGCCAGCTCGGTGAGCGGCGTGCTGCCGGGCTCGAGGCCGGCATAGCGGCGGAGGCGGACCAGCGCCGCGGCTTGGCGCTCCTTCGGGATGCGCGGGTCCAGCAGGGCGAAGATGCCTCCGAACGCCGCGCGCGCCGGCGCGAAGAAGGGCAGGAGCAGCGCCTCCTCCAGCTTGCCCTCCTCGATCTTCCGGTGTGCGTCGTCGATGAGGATCTGGATGTCCTCGCGCACCTTCGGGTCGCGGGTCGCGGGGAGCTTCGCCTCGAGGTCCTTCGCCGCGCTCTCCAGGGCCGCTCGGTAGCGCTCGCCGAACCCCGGCCCGAGGTCGACGACCTTGTCGTCCACGCCCTCCACCCCGAGCCTCTGGGCGCCCTCGGGAGCGAACTGGGCGATCACCCGAAGCATCGGCTGGGCCGCGGCGTCGCTCTCGCGGACCCAGTCCGGCACCGGCGCGGCGAGCGCCGAGGTGGCGAGGAGCAGGACGACGAGAGGCCAGGACCGGACGCGCATGGGAGCTCCAGGACGATGGGGGTGGAGGGGGGTTCTGGTGGAAAGGCCGGCGTTTCGCCAGGGGAGAGGAGGGAACGACGCCCGCCGTACGCCGGACTGGGCCGAGCCATTGCCCCAGACTCGCCGCAAATGCAGCGGGCCGCCGCTGCTCAGGGCGCGACGCTGAACTCCGCGGCCGTGGCGTTGATGGTGGTGCTGAAGTCCATCGAGTAGCCGAAGCTGAGCGGCGCGAGGCTCGACCCGTTGTAGTAGGTGGACATCGCGTTGGCGTTGTCGAAGGTGTCCTGGTCGGTCTTGCTCGGGTAGCCGACGGCGAGGAAGGCGGCCCCGGCCGGGCTGGTCCCGGTGAGGATGGGGCCGATCCCCGTCCCCGCGTAGTTGAGGATCAGGCTGCCCTGCTTCTTCGGCGTGATGGCGCAGGTTCCCGTCCAGCTCGTCCCCTTGACGGTGACCGGATAGGTGACCGTCTGCTGAAGAGGCGAGGTCGGGTCCGCACCGGAGACGTCGAACACGAAGTAGCTGGTGTTGGCCGGGAGCCCACTCACCGGGAACGAGATGACGTTGGCCGGGTCCGGCGTGACGTTCTTCGCGTAGGCCACTGCCGAGACCGGCGCACTGTTGCCGACGACGGGGAGCGCCCAGGTGTTGCCCGTGGTGTCCGAGGGCGCCGACCGGAGCACGCCCTCGTCCTCGATCACCACGGTCAGATTGCCGGTCGTGGGGAACGGCACCCGGTACGTCGACACGGTGATGTTGATCTGGGTGAAGACCTGCACCTTGTTGATGTGGATCCCGGCCGCCGGCACCGTCCCCGCGCCAGGAGAGGCCTTGAGCTCCAGCGCCCAGGTGTTGGCGGCGTGACTCCCCGTGGTGGTGAAGCTCGGGGTGATGCTCCCGCCCGGAGCGAGCCGCCACTGGAGCGCGTACCAGTTCATCGACTGGTCGGAGCTGTCGCCCCCCGCGAAGTCGGCATGCAGCAGCGTCCATCCCGAGCCCGCGGTGATGGAGGTGACCGGGGTCCCGAGCCCCAGGAGGGCGCTGGCGTCGAGTCCGTACTGCAGCACGAGGCTCCCCGCGGCGGGTGAGAGCGCCGGCGCGGTGACGGTGGGCGCGGCGGCGGTGTGGGACTGGGAGGTGACGCCGACCGCCGAGGTCGAGGCGATGCCCGAGAGCTCCAGCACCATGAGCTTCACGTTCTCGTCCATGGCCGCGAGGTCGAGCGTGAACTTGCTGCCGCCGCCGTTGATGTTGGGGAGGACGTACACGCTGGAGAGCGTGCCGCTCGTGCCGTGATCCGCGCTCACCGCAGGCGTGGTGGGCCAGCTGTTCCCGGCGTCGTCCACCAGAGAGCTGACCGAGTTCCCGTGCGTCATGTCGATGATCACCACCACGCAGTTTCCGGCGCCCCAGGTGTTCGGGACGGCGAAGGTGTAGTGCGAGGCGCGCAGGCCTCGGGCCTGGACGTTCGCGCCATAGGCGAAGCTCTGCACCAGCGCCGGGGGCGCGGTCCCTCCGGCCCGGGGGGTCACGGGCGCGGACGGACTGCTGGCCGGCCCGGTCCCGACCGCGTTCACCGCCGCGACCGTGAAGGTGTAGGCCGTCCCGTTGACGAGCCCGGTCACCGTGGCGCTCGTGCCATTCACGACCACCTGCGCCGCGGAGCCGGAGGGCTGATGGCGACGATGTAACCGGTCACGGGCTTCCCCCGTTGCTCGCGGGCGCCGTCCATGACAGCGACGCCGATTGGTCGCCCGCGCTGGGGACGACGTTCGTCGGCGCGCCGGGGACGGTCGGAGTCGTCACCGGGTTGCTCAGGGCGGACGGGCCCGTCCCGCTGGCATTGAAGGCCGCCACCGCGAAGCTGTAGGTCGCTCCGCTGGCGAGCCCGGTGACCGTCGCCCTGGTGCCGGTGATGCTGACGCTCGCCGGCGGGGTGGGCGCCGGAAGCACGTTGACCGTGTAGCCCTGGATCGCGCTGGTGCCGCTGGAGGTCGGCGCCGTCCAGCTCACCGTGGCCCCGCCGACGCCGGGCGTCGCCGTGACGTTGTTCGGAGCGGACGGAGTTCCAGGCGGAAGCGCCATCGGTGTCACTGGCGACGACGGGGAGCTCTGCGGCCCGGTCCCGACCGCGTTCACCGCCGCGACCGTGAAGGTGTAGGCCGTCCCGTTGACGAGCCCGGTCACCGTGGCGCTCGTGCCATTCACGACCACCTGCGCCTGCGGAGCCGGAGGGCTGATGGCGACGACGTAACCCGTCACCGGGCTTCCCCCATTGCTCGCGGGCGCCGTCCATGACAGCGACGCCGATTGGTCGCCCGCGCTGGGGACGACGTTCGTCGGCGCGCCGGGGACGGTCGGAGTCGTCACCGGGTTGCTCAGGGCGGGCGGGCCCGTCCCGCTGGCATTGAAGGCCGCCACCGCGAAGCTGTAGGTCGCTCCGCTGGCGAGCCCGGTGACCGTCGCCGTGGTGCCGGTGATGCTGACGCTCGCCGGCGGGCCGGGCGCCGGAAGCACGCTGACCGTGTAGCCCTGGATCGCGCTGGTGCCGCTGGAGGTCGGCGCCGTCCAGCTCACCGTGGCCCTGCCGACGCCGGGCGTCGCCGTGACGTTGTTCGGAGCGGACGGAGTTCCAGGCGGAAGCGCCATCGGTGTCACTGGCGACGACGGGGAGCTCTGCGGACCGGTCCCGACCGCGTTCACCGCCGCGACCGTGAAGGTGTAGGCCGTCCCGTTGACGAGCCCGGTCACCGTGGCGCTCGTGCCGTTCACGACCACCTGTGCCGACGCGGTCGAGGGAGTGACGACGACGGTGTACCCGGTGACGGGCCGTCCCCCCGTCGCCGTGGGCGCAACCCAGGTCAGGGAGGCGGTCTGGTCGCCCGCGACCGCGACGACCCCCGTGGGCGCGCCGGGAACGTCAGGTGTCGTGATGGCATTGCTCGGAGCCGAGGATGGACCTGCTCCGACCGCGTTGAACGCCGAGACGGTGAAGGTGTACGTCGTCCCGTTGGCCAGCCCGCTGACGGACGCCGTCGTCCCGGTGATGGTCACCGCGGCCGCGGGCGTCGCGGGCGAGATCTCCACGCGATAGCCCAGGAGCGCGCTGCCGCCGTCGGAGGAGGGGGCGGTCCAGACGAGGGTGGCACTCCGGATGCCCGCGGTGGCCGTCACGCCGCTCGGCGTCGCCGGGACGCTCGCCCCGCCGTCCGGGGTCGAGGTCACCGTTCCGCTGCACGCAGCGAGGAGCGCCGCCGCCACCGTGGCAGCGACGGTGCGGACGTTCACCATGTTCCCGGCCCTCCTTGCCGCCCCTCGGTCCTCCCTACCGCACTTCGAGCCGGGCTTGCCTCGTCCCTAGGTTCACTCCGAACGCCAGGGTCTCGACCCAGGTGGGTCGCGCCGCGTTCGCGCGCATCAGGAGCATCTGTTTCCGCTCGAGGCGTACACCGGCGCATCGAGCTCCGAGCCTTGCGGGTTGCCGATCGAGGTGCTCGGTCGGCGGGCGCAGCGGATCGCGAGCACCCTCGTCCCCGAGGTGCCCACGGACTGAACGGCATTTTCCGGTCGAGGAGGGGTCTCGCCGGCGGTTCTTCGGGTCAGCTCCGAGTTCCGGATGAACGGGCGGGATGTCGGAATCGACCAGCGGGCACGGAACTGCCGAAGATCGGGGCGCTGGCATCCCACTGACGATCGGTCAGCCGACGTCCTGGCTGCGCGCGGCCGCCTGAATCCGCTGACAGGGGCCTCGTCGCGCGGTCACCGCGGCCCGCTCACCGGCGGCGCCTTGGCGGCTGCCTCCTCGTATCGTCGATAGAGATCGAGCGAGAACCGGGACAGGGCTCCCGGCTCGTCGCGCAGGCGGTACAGCGTGCCCTTGGAGAGCTCGGCGCTGGGCGGCTGGATGACGCGGTAGTAGCCCGAGGTACGAAGGAAGGCGTCACGGACGAGTCCGGGGGCCGGAGCCGGGAGCTGGAAGTCCAGGGTCACGAACGTGCCGCGCTTGGGCAGGACCTGGTACTTCCCGTCGGTGGACCCGAGGGCCGCCCGGGCGTCGGTCCCGTCCGACTGGATGGCGCGGCTGGGCGCGAGCCGTGCCGAGCGAACCTCACGCGACTGGACGCTGGCGAGCGCGACGCGGTCCACCTGCCAGAAGCCCACGCCGCTGCTCAGACGGACCCGGACCACCTGGCCCTCGACAGGAGGCATGGGCACGGCGAAATGCCGGAGCGAGACCGGGCCCACGGTGGGCACCACCGCCATCCGCTCCCAGCGGCCGGCCCTCTCCACCTCGACCCGGAGATCCACGCCCTCCCGCTCGCGCCACTCGAGCGTCGGTTCCCGCGCCTCTGGCCGGTCGGCCTGATCGAGGTATGGCTCGAGCCGGTCGCCCAGCAGGGCGAAGAACCGACCCATGACCAGGTCGAGCCATGCGGTATTTCCGGCGTCCAGCTCGAGCGCCAGTGGGGCGTCGCCAGCTGGACGGTCGAAGGACAGCACGAGACCCTCACGCTGTGGTGGATCGCGCCGGTGTGAGGCCGCCGAGAGGTCCGTGACCCAGAGCCGCGCGTCCCGCTCCCGGACGAGGCTCGCGACGTCGGCTCCATCGAGATCCGCGGCGGACATCGGCGGAGACGCCTGACCGAGGAGAAGGAGCCCGGCCTCGTGGGTGGCGACCGCGCGCTGCTCCGGGCGGCGGTCGACCAGGACGAGCTCCGCAAGATCCGTGAACTGGACCTCCTGGGCCTCGTTGGAAAGGGTCACCGATGCCCGGGCACCCAGAGAGGGGAGCGGCATCAGGTCCTCACGCTGCACGGCCCGCGAGGTCGCACCGGAGTAGGACTCGCCGACGAGCTTCGGCCCATCTCCGGTGTCGACGTAGACGAACGGACAGGACGTCTTGGTGAGCGCGATGACCAGCGCGACGATTCCCCAGATGACGACGATCACGCCAAGGACGAGGAAGAAGGTGCGCCAGCCGCTAAAGGTCCACACCTCCACCTGCTTGACCTGCCGGAGGTCCACGGTGACCGAGGAATACTTTCCGTCCTTGTCCGTCTTGGGCAGGTAGCTCCCGCCTACGAGCTCGAGCTCGGTCCCCGTGACATTGGGAAAGACGAGCGAGTCGACCTCGAGGAGCACCTGCTCGTCGTTTGCCCGTGTGATCCGGAGCCTCGCCTTGGGCTCGATGACCCTACCAGCCTGGAGGTCGGTCAGTGGGACGACGTCCCAGGTCGTGCAGGAGGAGCCGAAGGCGATCACGGTGAGGACGGTGACCAGCTGGTACCAGCGACGCCGTCGCACTGGTTCGTATCGGCCCGGGTTCTTCCACTCGAGATTCAGGAGATTCATGATCAGCGACCTCGGTGGTTCACAGGAGGGATCGACCGGCGAGTTGCCCGTGCTAGCGTGAAGGCCAAGGGCTCCTCGCCGTTCCGGAGGCACACTCGGTCCAGCGGGTGGCGATTCGCCGGAGCGAGGAGCCGTGGGCAACGGGGCACATGCACCTCGCGCTGGTGACCGTGGGTTCGCTCGGGGACGTCGCTCCGATCTTCGCCCTCGGCCTCGGCCTCAAGCGCGCCGGGCACACCGTGCGCATCCTGGCCCACGAGTCCTTCTCGCTGATGGCGAGCAGGCTGGGTCTCGACCTGGTCACGACGAAGGCGGCCGATCCGCGAGCGCTCCTCGCCTCGGAACGGTTCAGGGCCGCGTTCAGCGCCCGGGACCCGTTCCGGGCCTGGCGCCGGTTCGGCGCGATCGCCGAGGAGACTGCCCGGGCGGTGTTCGCCGACGCGCTCGCCGCCTGCGAGGGCGCGGATGCGGTGGGCTCTTCCGGGCTGGGCGTCTTCCCGGGCTACGCCGCCGCGGTCCGTCTCGGGATTCCCCACTTCGGCGCCCACCTCATCCCCATCGGGCCCACCAGCGCGTTTCCGAACCCGCTCCTCCCGCAGGTCCTCGCGTGGCTGCCCGGCTACAACTGGACCTCGCACGCCCTCGCGGCCTGGCTGGTGTGGCGCTCGATCCGGCCAATGGCCGATCGAGCGATGGCGAGCACCGGCGCGGGCCGCTTCCCGCCTCTGGCCAGGATGGCTTCCAGCTCCCGGATCTCGCTCTTTGGCATCAGCCCGGCCGTCGTCCCCCCGCCCGCCGGGTGGCGCCGCGCCCGGTTCACCGGGTACTGGTTCCTGGACGACCCGACCGGCTGGGAGCCTCCGGCGCAGCTCCAGCGATTCCTCGCCCAGGGCCCGCCCCCCGTCGTCGTGGGCTTCGGGAGCATGAGCACCCGGAACCCCGAGAGGACTGCCCGCATCGTCGTGGAGGCGCTGCGGAGGACGGGAGCCCGCGGCGTCCTGCTCTCCGGGTGGGGAGGCCTTCGAGTCGAGGAGCTCCCCCCGCAGATCCTGGCGATGGAGCACGCTCCCCACGCCTGGCTCTTCCCGCGCGCCGCCGCCGTGGTGCACCACGGTGGAGCCGGCACCACGGCTTCCGCGCTGCGGGCCGGCGTGCCGTCGGTGGTGGTGCCCTTCGCGTTCGACCAGCCGTTCTGGGCCGAGCGGGTGCGGAGGCTGGGCGCGGGGCCAGCGCCCATCCCCGAGCGAGCGCTGACTGCCAGCCGGCTCGCGCGCGCGATCCGGCGCGCGCTGGAGGACCGGCGCCTGGGTCAGGCCGCACGCGCGCTCGGGGAGCGCATCCGCTCGGAGGATGGCGTCGGGACGGCGGTGCGAGAGCTGGAGCACGTTCTAGATCCGGGCATCGGCCCGGGCCGGCGGGTAGACCTGGCAGCCCTGGGCCCGGAGACGACCTCGCAGCGTCTGCAGTGACTCATCGAGACAGCCGCCCACCCCTCCGTGGCAGAAGGGACAGGCGTGCACGGTCCCGGCGGCGTCGACGAAGAGGTACCGGTCACCGGCGCCCCAGCACCCGTCCCGCCGTTGTCCGATTCCCGGGTAGTCCACGAGGGGCATGTCCGGGCGCTCCAGGTTCATCGCGTGGTCGAAGACCTCGAGCAGTGCGATCTGCTCGGGCGGCAGGGCCACGTCGGCGCCCGTCCACCGGCCCACCGAGCGTGGATCGAGCACCTCGATGAAGCCCGCGCCCAGGCCACGGGCGAGGGCCGCGTAACGCTCGAGGTTCTCCGTGGTGACGAACTCCCGGGTCGCGGTGAGGGAGAGCGCCACCAGCAGTCCCGCCTCGCGAGCGTGCCGGGCACCCGAGACAGCGCGGGCAAATGTTCCGGCGACTCCGCGGAAGCGGTCGTGCTTCGCGGGGTCCACATGGTCCAGGCTCACCCTCACCCCGGTGGCCCCGGCGTCCCGGAAGCGGCGGGCCACCTCCGGGGTCAGGGGCACACCGGAGGTCAGCGCCCAGACGTCGCAGTCCTGGTGGACGGTCCGGCAGATGGCCTCCGCGGCATCGAGCCGCAGGAGAGGCTCGCCCCCGGTGAGGAGGAGCTGCACCGCCCCTGCCGCTCGCAGGCGCTCGGCGAGCGCGCAGAGGTCCGCCACCGAGAGCACATCCGGCTGTCGCAGGGTCTCCCATTCGGAGCAGTGGACGCACTGCAGTCCGCACTTGCGAGTGATCGCGATGAAGGCGAACTGGAGCTCCGTGGCCGGGTGCAGGGGAAGAGCACGGTTCAGCTCCAGCGCGGCGTAGCGATCGAACGCCTGGGACGGGAATCCCGGCGCGTGCAGCGAGAAGAAGGCACGCCCCTGCCAGACCACGGCCTTTCGGGGAGGCAAGCCGCCGGCCGCGGTGCGGCGCGCCCGCGCCACCCTGCGGATCGCGGTGAGCGCCTTCCCGGGGCTTCCGTAGAGATGAAGAGCTTGCCGGGCGAGCCGTCCCCGGAGGCCTAGTCGGATGAGCGCGTTGCGGAGACCGGTGACCATCGGTGCCCGACCGGGGTGTTCGGGCTGCAACCGCGCCTCGGACGCCTCCGGGGGCCCAAGAGCAGGCTCGCTGGTCGCTGCGCTCCGTGCCATCAGCTCAGTTCCGCTCCGAGCCATGAGGCACCTCCCCTGCTCGCTGGACCATGCAAGTCAGGAGCCGGGGGAGCTCGAGCGGGTGCACGGGCGGTGGCTGTCGAGGTCGTGTGACTCCCGAGTCACTCGTCGCGCTTGCCCGGCACTGGCGGTCGCCTCTTCGTGTTCGAGAGGCTGACCGTTCCGCCGTGTCATCGATGCGATGACACCGGCTGGAGGGTCCAGCGCGCTCTTGCCGCCCGTGGTTGGCCCCGCGGATGCAGCGGTGACGGCCTGGTCTGCTGCGGCTCCGTTCGCGCAGCAGGTGCATCCTCGCGCGGGGATGGCGCAGCCATTGCGGGCTCATGGCGTCGATCAGCGATGGCCAGATGGAGCGAGGGAGTCGGGACGCTGGTGGGGGCGCTGTGCGGGGCGTGAAGTGCTCCGCTGCGCAAGCCTCCGGAGAGCCCGGCATCGGGCGGGTGAGTCTCGGGCGCTGGACGGCGCTCACCAGAAGCATGCGCCGGGCCAGGGTGACGGCGAGCCGCTCTACCTCGGCGTCGGTGAGCGGAGGAAGCGGGACGGGCTGGCCGGGGGACCAGCACCTCGGCCCGGCATGTCCGGCACGCCAGCCTGGCGAAGCCGTAGGCGAGCAGTCCAGGCGAGTACGTCCCCAGGCGAGGTACGGGGCCGGCGGCCCCCGGAGACACGACGGGCCGCCCGATCCCCGAGGATCGAGCGGCCCGCGCGAGACAGCCGACCAGGCCTCAGATGTCGAAGTAGAGCGCGAACTCCAGCGGGTGAGGCCGTAGCCGCACCGGGTTCACTTCCTTGTCCATCTTGAGGTTGATCCAGGTGTCGATGACGTCCTCGCTGAAGACGTCGCCCTTGAGCAGGAACTTGTGGTCCTTGCGGAGGCAGTCCAGCGCCTCGTCGAGGCTGCCGGGCATCTTGGGAACGTCCTTCAGCTCCTCCGGCGACAGCCCGTAGATGTCCTTGTCCAGCGGATCGCCCGGGTCGATCTTGTTCTCGATGCCGTCCAGGCCCGCCATCAGCTGTGCGGCGAAGGCCAGGTACGGGTTGCACGACGGGTCGGGGCTGCGGAACTCGAGCCGCTTGGCCTTGGGGCTCGGGCTGTACATCGGGATGCGGATGGACGCGCTCCGGTTCCGGCTGGAGTAGGCCAGGTTCACCGGCGCCTCGAACCCGGGCACCAGCCGCTTGTAGCTGTTGGTGGTGGGGTTGCAGATCGCCGCCAGCGCGCGGGCGTGCTTGAGGACGCCGCCGATGTAGAAGAGCGCCATCTCGCTCAGGCCCGCGTACCCGTCACCGGCGAAGAGCGGCTTGCCGTTCTTCCAGAGCGACTGGTGGGTGTGCATTCCCGAGCCGTTGTCTCCGAAGAGCGGCTTGGGCATGAACGTCGCCGTCTTGCCGTTCCGCCAGGCGACGTTCTTCACCACGTACTTGAACCAGCTCAGGTGGTCGGCGCACTTCACCAGGGTGTTGAAGCGGAAGTCGATCTCCGCCTGGCCGGCGGTGGCCACCTCGTGGTGCTGCCGCTCCACCTCGATTCCCACGTCGGCGAGCACCCGGCACATCTCGGTGCGGATGTCGTTCTGGCTGTCGAGCGGGGCGACGGGGAAGTAGCCCTCCTTGTAGCGGATCTTGTAGCCCCGGTTTCCCTCTCCCTTGCCCGTGCTCCAGGCGGCCTCGCTCGAGTCGATCTCGTAGAAGCTGGCGTTGGGCTTGCTGTCGAAGCGCACCTCGTCGAAGACGAAGAACTCGGCCTCGGGACCGAAGTAGGCGGTGTCCGCGATGCCGGTGGACTTGAGGTACTTCTCCGCCTTGATGGCGATGTTGCGCGGGTCCCTCCCGTAGGCCTCCTTGGTGATCGGGTCGACGATGTTGCAGATGAGGCTCAGCGTCGGATCCTTGGTGAAGGGATCCATCACCGCCGTCGTCGCGTCGGGCATCACCAGCATGTCCGAGGCGTGAATCTCCGCCCACCCTCGGATGGACGAGCCGTCGAAGCCCAGCCCCTCCTCGAAGATCTCCTCCTTGAGCTCCGCGAGCGGGATGGTGAAGTGCTGCCACAGCCCGACGAAGTCCATGAACTTGAGGTCCACCATCACCGCGCTGCGGTCCTTGGCGAGCCCCAGGACATCCTTTGCTTTCATGCGCCCTCCTGGCGGCATCCAAACGTGTGCGGGCGGATAAAGCCTGACCCGCTGACAAAAGGGAATGGGGTCGCTACGCTTGGCGAATCGAGCCGCCATGGCCGAGCCGCTTTCCGACCGTGCCCGCGAAGTCCTGCACGCGATCATCCGCGAGTACATCGTCACGGGTGGTCCGGTGGGGAGCCAGCAGCTCGCTCGCAGCAGCAGCTTCGAGGTCTCATCAGCCACGCTTCGCAACGTCATGGCGGACCTGGAGGACCTCGGGTACCTCGAGAAGCCGCATACCTCGTCCGGCCGGGTTCCCACCGACCGTGCTTACCGCTTCTACGTGGACACCCTCATCCGCCTGCGCGACCCGAATCCCCGGGACCGGGAGCTCATCCAGCGGGGCATCCCCACCAGCGGGACGCCCCTCGAGGAGTCGCTCCAGGAGGCCGGGCGAATCCTCCACTTCCTGACCCGGCACGCCGGGGTGGTGCTGACGCCGCGCCCCACCTCCGGGACGTTCCACCGCATCGAGTTCGTCCGGCTCCGCGAGGGCCGGGTGCTGGCCATCCTGGTCGACCAGGACGGTCAGGTGCACAACCGTCCGGTGGCGCTGGACTTCGAGATGTCCCCGGAGGACCTGGTCCGGGCCTCCAACTACCTGAGCGAGCTGCTGGAGAAGCTCCCCCTGGAGCAGGTGCGGGGCCGCATCGAGCAGGAGCTGGCCCAGGACCAGGCCGCCTACGACCAGCTGGTGGCCAAGGCCCTGAAGCTCGGGCTGCTCGCCACCGGCGTCCCCCCCACCGAGAAGGTCTTCATCGAGGGCACTGGCAGCTTCCTGGACGCGCCCGAGTTCGCCGATGTCGAGCGGATGAAGTCCCTCTTCCGGGCCCTGGAGGAGAAGACCCGGCTGGTGGCGCTGCTGGACCGGGTGCAGCGTGCGCGGGAGATGCAGATCTTCATCGGCCACGAGAGCGACCTCTCCCCCGGCGGCGACGTGTCACTGGTGGCCACCCCCTACGGCCCGGCGGACCGCTCCCTGGGCACGGTGGGGGTCATCGGACCGACGCGGATGAACTACCAGCGCATCATCCCCCTGGTGCAGTTCACCGCCCAGGTCCTCTCGTCGGCCCTGGAGCCCTGAGGAGCACGAGGCTGGACGCGACCCTCTCACGGCCTGCGCCCCGGGTGTGGCTGCCGGCGGTCCTCTTCGTCTGCACGCTGGTGACGGTGTTCGGCACCTTCCTCCTGGTGCAGACCGGGGCCTGGACGGACTCCGGCGCCATTCGCATCGCCCCCGGGGCCCTGCTGGCCTCGCTGGAGTTCACGGTGGCGACCGTCAGCATCCTCGGCGCCCACGAGCTCGGGCACTACGTGCTCGCCCGGCGTCACGGGCTGAGCGCCAGCCTCCCCTACTTCATCCCTCTCCCGCTGCTGGGGTTCGGGACTCTCGGCGCCGTCATCCGGGTCCGCGATCGCATCCCCACCCGGAACGCGCTGGTGGACATCGGCGCCGCCGGGCCGCTCGCCGGGTTCCTGGTGGCGCTCCCCTTCCTGGCCTGGGGCTACGCGCACTCGCGTTTCATCTCCACCGGTCCGACCGCGGACATGCTGTTCGGGCCGATGTCGCTCTGGTCGGTGGTGCACCGGGGATTTCCTCAGCTCGACACCCCGCTCTACGCGGACAACCTGCTGCTTCGCGCCTTCGAGCGGGTCTTCCTCGGACCGCGTCCGCCTGGCATGGACGTCGTCGCCCATCCCTTCGTCCTCGCCGGGTGGCTCGGGACGCTGCTCACCATGCTGAACCTGTTCCCGGTGGGGCAGCTCGACGCCGGCCATCTCACCTACGCCGTCTTCGGCGACCGGGCGCGCACCCTCGGCCGGCTGGCGCTCGCCGGGCTGGCGGTGCTCACCGTGGCCTTCTCCTTCACCTGGGCGGTCTGGCTCCTGGTGGTCGCGCTGGTGGTGGGTGTCCACCATCCTCCGCTGACCCGGCCCGAGGAGCCGCTCGGCGCCCTGCGTGGGTGGGTGTGCGTGGGAACACTCGCCGTGGCCGTGCTCTGTTTCCTCCCCGCACCTTTCGTCGCAGTCCTCTAGACTGCGCGCTGGATTCCCGTGCGTCCCCGGACCCCAGGGCCGACTCCCCCTCGATGAAAGTCCTCTGTCCCTCCTGCGAGCGCCTCGTCGAGCTGGTGGATCTCCGCGTGGAGCGTGGCGGGCTCGTCGCGCGGTGCCCGGCATGCGGGGCCGAGCAGCGCCAGCAGCTGCCGGCCAGGCCGGTGACCGTCCCGTCCCCCAAGGCCGCGGCCCGGGCGGCCGCCCGGCCCGCGCCGCCGCCGCCGGACGAGGAGGACGAGAACGACGAGGGGCCGACCATCATCCTCCTCACCCCGACCTCGGATGCCGTGCCGCTCGCCGTGGCGCCTCCCGGGACGGCCGCCGTGCCGCGGCCCGCCGAGGTGGCGCGGTTCGATGGGGCGAAGCCGCCGGCCATCGCGCCGGTCGGCGCTCCCGTCGCCGCCGAGACCGCGCCTCCGCCGAGGCGGGTGGTGGACGCCGAGTTCGCCCATCTCCTCGACCAGCTCGGGGACGTGCATCCCCCGACGCCGCCGCCGCAGTCGCTGCGTCCTCGCAACACCGGCGGCACGCCCGTCGTCCCGCCGCTCCAGGCCGGGGTCGCCCGCGGCTCGACCATCCAGATTCCCCCCGGCCATTGCCCCAAGTGCATCACCCCGCGGAGCCGCGAGGCGACCATCTGCCCGGCCTGCGGCCTGGTGTTCGCCAACTTCCGCGCCGAGGAGCACCAGCCCTCGGCGGCGCTGGAGTCGGCCTGGCGTGGGCTCGAGGAGCGCTGGACCAAGCAGGACGAGCACGAGAAGTTCCTGCAGCTGGCCTTCAACATGGACGAGCTGGCGAAGGCCGGACGCCTCTACCGCATCAGGCTCGCCGCCACCCCGGACGACGGTCCGGCGAGGGCCGCGCTGGAGGTGATGGTGCGGATGGCCTCGACCGCCGCCGCCGCCGCCGCGAAGACCGACCCCGAGGAGCTGGCCCGGAACCGGCGCAAGGTGCTGGCGGTGAGCGCGATGCTCTTCTTCGTGATTCCCATCGCGGTGCTGCTGGTCAACTTCCTCCTCCGGGCTCACTAGGGTGGACGAGCTCGCCGCGGTCCTGGGCCCGGGCGGCCGACTCTCCCGCGCGCTGGCCGGGTACGAGCACCGCCCAGAGCAGCTCACCCTGGCGCGCGAGGTGGCGCGGGCGTTCGACGAGCGGCGGATGCTGGTGGCCGAGGCCGGAACCGGGACGGGCAAGACGCTGGCCTACCTCGTCCCCGCCATCCTGAGCGGCCGGCGGGTCGTGGTCTCCACCGCCACCAAGAACCTCCAGGACCAGCTGTTCCACAAGGACCTCCCCCTGGTCCGCGACACGCTCGGGCTCCCGGTGCGGGCCACGCTGATGAAGGGCCGGGCCAACTACCTGTGCCTGCACCGGCTGGAGCGGGCGCGGACCGGCGCGCTGCTCGACTCGCGCGAGGACGCGGACGCCTTCGCCATGCTCCTCCGCTGGGCCGAGCGGACCGAGACCGGCGACCGGGCCGAGCTGATGCTCCCCGAGGGCTTCTCCGGCTGGCGCCAGGTGTCCACCACGCCCGAGGGGTGCCTCGGGACGCGCTGCCCTCAGCATGCGGCGTGCTTCGTCACCCGGCTCCGCCAGGAGGCCGAGGAGTCCCAGCTGGTGGTGGTGAACCACGCCCTCTTCTTCGCCGACCTGGTGGTGCGGACCGGCCGGGGGAACGGCGAGGGCGTGCTCCCGCGGTACGAGGCGGTCATCTTCGACGAGGCCCACGGGCTGGAGGACGCGGCCACCGAGTTCTTCGGGACGACGGTGAGCAGCCACCGCTTCGAGGAGCTCGCCCGGGACGCTCAGGCGGCGCTGCCGCTCGATGACGCACGCTCGGGCGTGCTCTCGGCGCTGGGCCTCAAGATCAGGGCGCAGGCCGAGGCGCTCTGGGCCGCGGCGCCCCGGGCGGTGGGGATGACCGAGGACGGGGCGGTGCGGCTCACCCCGCGGGCGCTGGCGCCGCTGGAGCGGCAAACGGCGGCGGTGCTCGAGGGCCTGGGCGCGCTGGGCGGGTACGCTGCGGGCCACGAGGAGCCGGACCTCGCGGCGCTGGCGCGGCGGGCGGCGGAGCTCGGGGCGGAGCTCGACTTCGTGCGGCGGGCGGACGCGGCGGACCACGTGTACTGGGCCGAGGGCCGTGGGCGGGGGCTGTTCCTCCGCGCTGCCCCCATCTCGGTGGCCGACGCGATGCGCGAGCGGCTCTACGGGGCGGTGGACACCGTGGTCTTCACCTCGGCCACGCTCCGGACCGGGAGCTCGTTCGAGTACTTCTGCCGGCAGGTGGGGCTGCTCGACGCCGAGGGCGAGGCGGTGGCGCCGCTCACCCAGCTCGCCGTCCCCTCGTCCTTCGACTACGCGCGCCAGTCGGCGCTGTATCTCCCGACCTCGCTCCCCGAGCCGCGCGAGCCCGGGTTCCCGGAGGCGGTGGCCGAGGAGATCGCCCGGCTGGTGGAGGTGACCGGAGGCCGGGCCTTCGCGCTCTTCACCTCGCTCAGGAACATGGAGCGGGTGCACGCGCTCCTCTCCGGGCGGCTCCCTTACCCGATGCTGCTCCAGGGCGAGGCGCCGAAGGCGGTGCTGCTCGACGCGTTCCAGTCGACGCCCAGCGTGCTGTTCGCCTCGGCGAGCTTCTGGGAGGGGGTGGACGTGCCCGGCGACGCGCTGTCGCTCGTCGTGCTGGACAAGCTCCCCTTCGCCTCGCCCACCCACCCGGTGGTCGCGGCCCGCATCGAGGCGCTGGAGGAAGCGGGCCGCGAGCCGTTCTCCAGCTACCAGCTGCCGGAGGCGGCCCTCGCCCTCCGACAGGGATTCGGGCGCCTCATCCGGACCCGGACCGACCGCGGCATCGTGGCGCTCCTCGACGTGCGAGTGGGGCGCAAGGCCTACGGCCGTCAGCTGCTCGCGGGCCTGCCCCCGGCGCGGCGGTTCAAGGAGATCGGACCGCTGGAGGAGTGGTTCCGGGGCGGCGAGCCGCGCGACGGGTGAGAGGAGCCGACGCTCCAGCGGCGGCCTCGCTCAGCGCGCGGTGGCGCGGAGCCCGTCCGGGAACAGCTCGGGCGACTCGAGGTGCACCAGCGGGATGTCCAGCGTGCACAGGAGGCCCGCGTTCTCGTGGTTGACCTGGAGGCCGTGGTCCTTCGGGTAGAGCTGGTCCAGCCGGTGCCGGAGCCGGTGGAGCCGGTCCGCCGCCTCGGTCACCTCGGCCCCGGGCTGCGCGGTGGCGAGCTGGTGCAGGCGGATCCGCAGCCGCCCCTCGGCGACCGTCGCCGACAGCTCGACCGCCCCCTCCCACGGGGACGCGGGCAGCTCGGCGAGCTGGAACAGGGCGAGCGACGGCACCTCGGCGGTGAGCGCCTCGGCCGCGATGTCGACCCGGGTCCGGAGCCGGCCGGGCGCGCGGATCTGCTGCAGCGCCAGGTAGGCCTGGAGGAACTCCAGCTCCTGCCGCAGCGAGACCCGCTCCTGCCCCAGCGTCGCCAGGGTCAGCCGGAGCACGTCGCTCAGCCGGGCGAGGAGCTGCACCGCCTGGGTCGAGGCGCCCGAGCGGACGAACTCGGCGGTGGTCCGGAGCGTGTCCTCGAGGAGCTGGGGGTGGAGCTGGACGCGCAGCTGGTCCAGCTGGGCGCGGGCCAGCTCGGCCTCCAGCCGGACCGCGGTCAGCGCCTCCCTCCGCAGGCGCCGGCGGAGCTCGATCGTCCCCAGGATGCCGACGATGGCCAGGTAGTTGATACCCGGCCCGACGAGGCTCCGGAAGCTCACCAGGAACACGCGGCCCGGGGGAAGCTTGCGCAGCGAGGGTGGGCCGGTGAAGCGCGAGAGCAGCGCCTGCGCGCCGCTGAAGTACACCATCACCCCCAGGAAGCCGGCCAGGAGCGCTCCGAGCAGCACCGCGGGGCGGGCCCGGGTGGAGACCAGCCGGCGCACCGGGCCCGAGACCACCGCGAGCACCGGGACCCACAGCAGCCACAGGGCGAGATTCCAGAGGCGGTAGGCCGCGCGGATCTGGAGCGGCATCTCGTTGCGCATCTGCAGCCAGTTCAGGCCGGCCAGCGCCGCGGCGCCGGCGAGCGCGACCGCCCACCACCCGACCCGGGACCACCCCCGGCGAGGCGCCGCAGGGGCTGGGGTGGAGGAGCTCACCCGGGCCTCTCTACCGCAGCTGCCGGATGCGTGCCTGCTGGCTCCGGGCGACCGGCAGCTCGGCTCCGGTCGCGAGCACCGCCACCAGGCCGCCGCTGCCCGTCCGGCGAAGCTCGCGCAGCACCCGGCGGTTGACGATGGCCGTCCGGTGGATGCGAACGAAGCGCATGGGGTCGAGCCGGGCCTCGAGCGCCGCCATCGACTCGCGGTGCAGGTAGGTGCGCGCGCCCACGTGCAGCTCGACGTAGTAGTCGGCCGATTCGATCCAGTCGATCTCCTCGGCCTCGAGGAAGATGATGCGCCCGCGGTCACGAACCACGATGCGGGCCGACGGGGCCGAGACCAGTCCCGCCTCCACCGCCTTGGCCCGGAGCTGCTCGCCGATCCGTGCCGCCTCCTCGCGCGACAGCAGCTCCTTGGCCCGGACGAGCGTGTCGCGGAAGCGTGAGTCCTCGTACGGCTTGAGCAGGTAGTCGAAGGCGTGCACCCGGAACGCCTCGAGCGCGTACTGATCGTACGCGGTCACGAAGACCACCATCGGGAGGGGTGCCTCGGCACGGGCCAGCACCTCGAAGCCGCTGCCGCCCGGCATCTGCACGTCGAGGAAGCAGAGCTGCGGATGGGTCCGCGCCAGGAGCGCCACCGCCTCGTCGCCGCTGCCCGCCTCGCCCACCACCTTCACCCCGGGGTCCTCGGCCAGGAGCATCCGCAGGCCCTCCCGGGCCAGCGGCTCGTCGTCCACCACCGCCACGGTCACTGGCTCAGGCACGCACCACCTCCGGACCACGGAAAGGAATCGCCAGCAGCGACTCGACCCCGCCCTCGGCACGGTTCGCGACGCGGAACCGGTGCTGCCCGGGGTACAGATGCTGGAGCCGCGCGCGCACGTTGCGCAGCCCCACGCCTCCCGGCGACTCGGAGCCGTCGGTGAGGCCCACGCCGGTGTCGCGGACGCGCAGGACCAGCTGCTCGCCCTCGCGCACCGCAGCGACCTCCACCGAGCCTCCGGTGACCGACGGGGCGATGCCGTGGCGCACGGCATTCTCCGCCAGCGGCTGCAGCACCAGGCTCGGCACGCGTGCGTCGAGCGTCTCCGGCGCGATGTGCATCGTGATCCGCAGCCGGTCCGGGAAGCGGATCTGCTGCAGGCAGAGGTAGCGCTCGAGGAAGTCCAGCTCCTGCCGGAGCGGCACCTCCTGCTGCCCCACCGTCGCCAGCGCGAGCCGGAGCAGGTCGCTGAGCCCGGCGATCATCCGCACCGCCGTGTCGCCCTCGCCCTTGCGGACCAGCATCGAGATGGCGTTCAGGGTGTTGAAGAGGAAGTGCGGATGGAGCTGGACCCGGAGCGAGTCCAGCTCGGCCTTCGCCAGCTCGGCCTGGAGCCGCGCGCCCGCCAGCTCCTGGGCGCGCAGCTTTCGCCGCAGGTCGATGGCCAGGAGCACTCCCACGCTCATGACGTAGACCAGCGTGTCCAGGAACGCGCTCTTGCTCACCGAGTCCCAGAGCGCCGTTCCCAGCGGCATCTTCCGCATGCTGTACGGCCCGACCACCCGCGACAGAAGCGCCAGGCAGCCCTCCTGGATGAAGACGAAGGCCGTGCAGGTGATCACGTGGACCGTGCCGACGCGCAGCGCCCCGTACCGCTCGAGGGTGACCCGCCGCACCAGCCAGGCCAGGGGCGGGATGAGGAACGCCCAGAGGACCCAGCCCGAATAGAACCAGAGGAACCGGTGGGTCCCCCAGCTGCCCACCATCTCCTGCGCCCAGGTCTTGGACTGGAGCCCGACGATCACGCCGGGGATGGACCAGAGGAGGACGAGGCCGGCGAACCGGCGCAGGGAGGCGAGCATGAGGGGCCGCAAGGAGAACGTGCGTATGTACGGACGATTCCGTCGGTCCCCCGGAACCTGCAGCCAGCGAGGTGGCTCCCGCAGCGGATGGCGGGCGGGGGGGCCGATGCGGAGTCTACCCCCCGTTCAGGGGGGCGGCGCAGGGGTCGCCCCCTTCGGGGCTCAGAGCTCGCGAGACATGAGAAGCCGGAGCTTCCCGGACTTCTTGCTCACCACCGTCGCCACCGTGGTGAACCCGGCCTTCCGGTAGAAGGCCACTGCCGGTGCGTTCGCCGGATCCACCCGAAGTGCCAGGGTTTTCCGGTACATGTCGCGGGCCACACCCAGGGCGTGGTCCAGGAGCGCCATCCCCACCCCGCGGTGGCGCAGCTCGGGCTTGACCACGATGTTCCGCATGTAGGCGGCGCCGGCCACCGGGCCGTCCCGCTCCACGGTCACGTAGCCCACGATCTGGCCCTGGAGGCGCGCCACGTAGACGAAGGGGCGCAGCTGGGTGAGGGCCTGGAGTGACTCCTCCGGAGTCTCGCCCCGCTTCGCCCAGGGTTCCGAGGTGCCCCGGAGCGCGGCCACCGGCTGGAGCTCCGCGTCTCCCAGGGGGCCAAACTTGAGAGCGGCCGGGAGATTGGCGGGCAGGCTGGCGACGTCGAGCGGCGGCAAGGTCGGCTGCTCAGTGAGGGTCTCCACCCGCTTCATCGTCATCTCCGCCACCCCCTCGTCCCTTCGGGGGATCCTAACCTCTTGGTTCCTATCCGTGCACGTACCGAAACGAGGGGTCCGCTGTGGTCGAGGGTCGGACCGAGGCCGCCATTCTCGACGTGCGCCGCCCTCCTGTATTCTCCTGGGCTGACTCCGGGCACAGCCACCCCATGCGCGTGCCGGGGTCGTCCTCGTGCAACTCAACCACGCCCAGCGCGAACTGACGGTCAAGGTCGTCTACTACGGCCCCGGCCTGTCCGGGAAAACGACCAATCTCCAGATGATCCACGCCCGCACCGGGAGCGAGGGGCGGGGAAAGCTGCTCACGGTCGAGACCCACGACGACCGCACCCTGTTCTTCGATCTGCTGCCGGTCTTCTTCCACACCAAGGGCGGCTACACGGTGAAGGTGAAGCTGTTCACCGTTCCCGGCCAGGTCATCCACAACGCCACCCGGCGGGTGGTGCTCCAGAACGCCGACGCGGTCGCCTTCATCGCCGACAGCCGGCGCAGCGCGGGCCAGGAGAACAACCAGTACTGGAGCAACCTGCAGGACAACATGCGGGAGAACGGGCTCAACGCGGCCCAGGTCCCGATCGTGATCCAGTTCAACAAGCGGGATCTGCCGGACACCAAGACCGACGCCGAGCTCGAGGAGACCCGCGCGCGGGGCAAGGAGCCGGTCATCGGCGCGGTGGCGATCCGCGGCGAGGGCGTGCTGGAGACGCTGTTCGCGGTGCTTCAGCTCGCCTACCGCAAGATGGACGAGCAGGCAGGCCTGAGCCGGAACATCGGGCTCGGCGAGGCCGAGTTCCTGAAGCTCATCTTCGCCCGCATGGACACCGCCGGGACCCAGGTCGCCGAGTGGCTGGCCAGCGGGGGAGGCCCGCGGTGAGCGACCACGTCGACAGCGGCGGACGCGAGCTGGCCCCGGAGACACCCCGGCTCGACCAGCGCCCGCTCTCGGTGCTCGAGCGGCGGCTCACGCTGGCCGACATGCTCGACGTCGACAGCTTCTCCGAGCTGGTGAAGAGCTTCGCCGAGCTCTACAAGCTGGGGATCCAGGTCTTCGACGAGAAGGGCAACCGCCTCGCCTGGATCAAGGTCGGGAACGGCGACTTCTGCGGGTACGTCTTCTCCTTCTCCGAGGGCCAGCGCTGCTGCACCCAGACCGTCGCCCGGGTGAAGGGCGGGCCGCTGGCCACCACCCAGAACGCCCGGGCGCCCCAGGCTCCGCCGGGGACCAAGCTCCACGGGATGATCGCCGTACCCTGCTTCACCGGGCTGCGGTACCTCGTCCTCCCCATCCTCTGGGAGGGCGACGTGCTGGGGCGGGTGGTGTTCGGGCCCTTCACCCCGGAGGACCTGGGCGACCTCCCCACCTCGCTCACCGACCTCACCCCGGGCATCGACCTGGCACAGGCGCAGGCCTACCTGGCCAAGATTCGCCGCGCTCCCGAGTCGACCATCATCAAGGTGCTGCTCCACTTCTCCCAGCTGCTGGAAACGCTGGTGGCCGCGGGACAGAAGACGTTCCTCACCAGCCAGGTGCACATCGAGGCCACGCTGGAGAGCAACCGAGATCTGGAGGCCCAGAACAAGCGGCTGGAGCAGATGAATCTCCAGCTCAAGGACATGGACCGGCTGAAGTCCAGCTTCCTGGCCACGGTGAGCCACGAGCTGCGCACGCCGCTCACCTCGATCATCGGCTACTCGGAGATGCTCTCCGAGGGCCTGGTCGGCTCGCTGAACCAGGAGCAGACCGAGTACGTCCGGACGATCATGGACAAGGGGGACACTCTCCTCAAGCTGATCTCCTCCATCCTCGACGTGACTCAGATCGAGGCGGGCAAGGTCCGCCTCACCTTCGAGCCGGTGTCGGTCGGAGATCTCGTGTCCTCGGCAGTCTCCAGCGTCAAGCCCCAGGCGCAGAAGAAGGGCCTCACCATCGACCTCAAGGTCCCGGCGCGTGCAGTGGAGGTCCGCGCCGATCGCGAGAAGCTTCGGCAAGTGATGGTGAACCTCCTCTCCAACGCGGTGAAGTTCACCCCCAAGGGCGGGTGGGTTCAGGTGCTGGTCACCGAGGTGAAGTTCCAGCCCGAGCTCGACATGGATGGCTGGCGCTTCGTGGTCCAGGACTCGGGCGTGGGCATCCCGGCCGACCAGCTGGAGAAGATCTTCCAGAGCTTCTACCAGGTGGACAACTCGAGCACGCGCGAGTTCGGCGGCGCGGGCCTCGGCCTGGCCATCGTGAAGAGCTACGTCGAGGGCCACGGCGGCCAGGTGCGGGTGCAGAGCGAGCTCGGCCAGGGGTCGCGGTTCGAGGTGGTGCTTCCGGTCCAGCCGCCGCCGCCGAGGGCGGTCATCGCCCCGCCCCTGTCCGAGCCGGCCCCGCCGCTGGTCGACCGGTTCTGATCGAGGCCCTGTCCGTGGGCCCGGAGTTCCAGCTCATCGAGGCCTTCGTCGGCGCGGCCCGCGCCTCGCCGCCCGCGCCGGCCGGGCCGGGTGACGACACCGCGGTGCTGCCCCGGCCGCGCGGCGAGATCTGCGTCACCGTGGACGCGGTGGTGGAGGACGTGCACTTCCGCCGCGCGAGCAGCCGGCTCCAGGACGTGGGCCACAAGGCCCTGGCGGTCAACCTCTCGGACCTTGCCGCGATGGGCGCGCGTCCGCGCTGGGCGCTGGTGGCGCTGGGCGTGCCGCGGGGGTTCTCGCTCCGCGAGGCGCGCGCGCTCGGGGCCGGGTTCGGGGCGCTGGCCCGTGAGACCGGCACCGCGCTCGTCGGCGGCAACGTCACCCGGGCGCCGGGCCTGTCGGTGACCGTGACGGTCGGCGGCGAGGTGGCTGCGGGGCGCGCGCTGCTCCGCGCGGGCGCCCGGCCGGGGGAGGTGGTCTGGGTGTCCGGGACGCTCGGGGATGCCCGGCTCGGTCTCGCGCTGATGGAGCGTCCGGGCGGCGTGGAGGCGAGGCGTCTCCGGCGTCGTCCGCGTCTCGCCGGCGAGGCGCGCGCGCGGCAGCGGCGTCCGTCGCCGCGGCTCGAGCTCGGAGCGGCGCTGATCGGCCTCGCCTCCTCGTGCATCGACCTGAGCGACGGACTGGTGCAGGACGCGGGACACCTGGCGGCATCGAGCGGCGTCGCGCTGGGCCTCGCGCTCACCGCACTCCCCTGCTCCGGAGCGCTCGAGGCGGCGTACCCCGAGGCGGGGGAGCGTGCCCGCACCGCGGCCGCCGGGGGCGAGGACTACGAGCTGCTCTTCACCGCTCCAGCCTCGCGCCGGGCCGCGGTGAATCGCCTCGCCCGCCGGCTCGGCCTGCGCCTCACGCCCATCGGGGAGGTGCGCGCCGGGCGCGGGGTCCACGTGGCCGGGGCCCGGGCGAGCAGCCTCCGGGGATTCGACCACCTGGCCTGACGGGCCGCCCGGGTCCGCGACGATGTAACCTGGCGGGAAGTCGACTCATTTCGAGGTGTCCCACGACGAGGTGTCAGACACCTCGTCATGGACACCTCGTCATGACGGGACTCGTCGGCCTCGTCGTGGCGGCGACAACGTCGAGCCACGCCGTCGTCGTGACGGAGGAGCGACGCGGCGATCCGGCGACAGGCTGCACCGGGACCGGAGGACGACAGCGGCGTGAAATACCTGGTGACCGGCGGGGCGGGCTTCATTGGCTGCAACGCAGCACGACGGTGGATGGAGCGCGGGCACGACGTCGTCGTCCTCGACGACCTGTCGCGCCGGGGCGCGGACAGCAACCTCGCCTGGCTCCGCACGCAGGGGCGCTTTACCTTCGAGCGGGTCGACATCCGCGACCCCGCCGCGCTCGACGCCGCCCTGGCCCGCCACCCGGACACGCAGGTCATCGCCCACCTCGCCGCGCAGGTCGCGGTCACCACCTCGGTCACCGAGCCACGCCACGACTTCGAGGTGAACGCCCTCGGCACCTTCAACCTGCTCGAGTCCGTGCGCCGCCACGCGCCCTCCGCCGCGTTCCTCTACGCCTCCACCAACAAGGTCTACGGCGGGCTGGAGCACGTCGGGGTCGAGCTGCGCAACGGCCGCTACGCCTT
This sequence comes from uncultured delta proteobacterium, assembly GCA_963776345.1. Taxonomy (GTDB): domain Bacteria; phylum Myxococcota; class Myxococcia; order Myxococcales; family Myxococcaceae; genus RPRB01. Next base: position 265,252 of record CAVZMH010000017.1, read on the forward strand.
CCACGACCGGCCGCGCGGCATCTCCGAGGAGGAGCCGCTCGACTTCCACTCGCCGTACGGCTGCAGCAAGGGCGCCGCCGACCAGTACGTGCGCGACTACGCGCGCATCTACGGGCTGCGCACCGTGGTCTTCCGCCAGTCGTGCATCTACGGGTGGCGGCAGTTCGGCGTCGAGGACCAGGGCTGGGTCGCCTGGTTCACCATCGCCGCGGTCACCGGGAAGCCGGTCACCATCTACGGGGACGGACGCCAGGTGCGAGATCTCCTGTTCGTGGACGACCTCTGCGAGGCCTACGACGCCGCGGTGGAGCGCATCGACCGCGCCAGCGGCCAGGTGTTCAACCTCGGGGGCGGGCCCGACAACACGCTGTCGCTGCTCGAGCTGGTGGAGCAGCTGGACCGCCTCACCGGGCGTCCGCTCCGCCCGGCGTTCTCCGGCTGGCGCCCGGGGGACCAGCCGGTCTTCGTCGCCGACGTCACCCGCGCCGCCGAGGCCCTGGGCTGGCGTCCGCGCACCGGCGTGGCGGAGGGCGTCCAGAAGCTCGCCGGCTGGGTCCAGGAAAACCGAGCTCTCTTCGAGTGAGGGCCCTCCCCGCCGTGTGGGGAGGGGTGTTCTCCGCAGCACGCCGCGTGCCCGGAATGTGAAATCCGGTCGGCCCTGCGCCAGAATCACGGGCCCGATGGCACTGGTGCCCCCGCCGACCCGGAACGGAACGGTTCGCCGCTCCGTGCTGGACGAGTTTCCCGCCGCCCGGCCGCGGCGGGCCGCGCCGGTGCGCCGCATGGCCCAGGCGCTCGAGGACCGGAGCCCGCCGGTGTCGCTGCCGCTGCAGAGCAAGATCCTGGTCTCGCACTTCCTGCTGGCGATGGTGCTGTTCGGCACGCTCCAGCTGGTGCGCAACGTCCCCTGGGTGCTCCAGGCGCTGGTCGCCGGGGTGCTCACCCTGGTCCTCGCGCTCCTGCTCCCGGCGGTGCTGGCCCGCGTCTCCCGCCTCCGCTCTCTCAGCCGGAGCGCGCTCGACATCTCCCGTGGCGACCTCGCCTCGCCGGTCAGCACCGACCCGAGCCTCGGGCGCGACGAGATCGACGAGCTCACCACCGCCATCGGCAACATGCAGGAGAACCTGCGCGAGCTGGTGGGCCACATCCAGCACACCGCGGCCAGCGTGGCCGACTCGGCCAACGAGCTGCAGCGCTCGGCGGAGAACGTCAACGCCGCCACCACCGAGGTCGGCACCTCCATCCGGAAGATCGCCCTCGGCGCGGGCACCCAGTCGGACCTGGTGGCCCGCGCCCAGAAGGTCATCGGCGAGATGGCGGGGAGCATCCAGCGCACGGCGCTGTCGGCCGAGGACGCCGCGCTCGCCGCCGGCGAGACCTCGGTGGCAGCCGAGCAGGGCAGCAAGGCCGCGCGGCTCGCCGGGGAGAAGGTGAACAAGGTCTTCAGCCGCGTGGAGAGCGCGAGCCAGGAGGTCTTCGCCTTCGGGGAGAAGACCCAGGAGATCTCCAAGATCGTCGACGTCATCACCCAGGTGGCGCAGCAGACGAATCTCCTGGCGCTCAACGCCACCATCGAGGCCGCGCGGGCCGGCGAGTACGGGCGCGGGTTTGCCGTGGTGGCCGACGAGGTCCGCAAGCTCGCCGAGTCCGCGGGCAAGAGCGCGGAGCAGATCAGCAAGCTCGCCCGCGACATCTCCGGCCAGTCCACCGCGGTGGTCTCGGCGATGAAGCAGGGCATCGAGGAGCTCACCGAGGGTCGCGAGGACCTGGGGACCATCGTCCGCTCGATGGGGAGCATCACCGACACCGCCCGCAAGGGTGCGGAGAAGGTGCACCTCATCAGCCAGAGCGCCCGCGAGCAGCTCGCCGGCAGCGAGGAGATGGTGAAGGCGGTGGGGGAGATCTCCGAGGTGGCCGAGGCCAACGCCGGCTCCACCGAGGCGGCGAGCCGGCCCATCGAGGACCAGACCTCCGCCGTGGCCCGCCTGACCTCCGCGGCGCAGGAGCTCAACAACCTCAGCCTCGAGCTGCAGAGCGTGGTGCGCCGGTTCCGGCTCGGGTCGTGAGCGCTCCCGCCAGCTCTGCCGGCAAGGGTGCGACGGCATCCGACCGCGGGCCCGTGCAGCACGTGGTCTTTCGAGTCGACACGACACGCTACGCGCTGCCTCTCGCCGCGGTGCGCGAAGTGGTGGTTCAGCCCGAGGGCCTGGTGCGCGTGCCGCGGGCGCCGGGGCCGGTGTTGGGGGTGGTGAACCTCCGTGGCCGGGTGGTGACGGTGGTGGACTTCCCCCTGCTGCTCGAGCTCCCCAGCCCGGCCCAGCCGCAGCGGAAGCTGATCCTCCTCGACCGCGGCCGCCGCGACCTGGCCCTCAGCGTGACCGACGTCGAGGGCATCGAGACGGTGGAGAAAGTGTCAACACAGCCACGCGAGTCACGCGCCCCGGTGCGCGGGGTGACCCGGGTCAAGGGTGTGGCGGTGACGGTGCTGGACGCGGACGCGCTCGACGTCGCGGTGACACGCCTCTTCGACCGCGGCTAACATCCACCGCCTCTCCCTGGGCTCCCTGACGTCCACATGCCGAAGCGAGTGCTGATCGTCGACGACGCGGTGTTCATGCGGAACATGATCCGCGACATCTTCAGCTCCGGCGGGTACGAGGTCGTGGGCGAGGCCTCCCACGGCATCGAGGCCATCGAGAAGTACCGCGCGCTGAAGCCGGACCTCACCACCATGGACATCGTCATGCCGTACAAGAGCGGCATCGAGGCCACCCGGGAGATCGTCAAGGGCGACCCCCGGGCGGTGGTGGTCATCTGCTCGGCGCTGGGCCAGGAGTCGCTGGTGATGGAGGCGATCGAGGCCGGTGCCGCCGACTTCATCGTCAAGCCGTTCCGAGCCGAGGACGTCCTGGCGGTGGTGACGAAGGTCCTGGGCGAGAAGCCCAAGGTGTAGCCCTGGCCGCGACGCTCGACATGTCCCGCTACCTCGGGCTCTTCGTGGCCGAGGCCTCCGAGCACCTCGAGGCGCTGGGCCGCGACCTGGTCGCCCTGGAGGGCACGCCGGACGGCGAGACGGTGGACTCGCTCTTCCGCCACGCCCACTCGGTGAAGGGCATGGCGGCGTCCATGGGGCTCGAGCCCATCGCCCAGCTCGCGCACCGGGTGGAGGACCTGGTCGACGTCGCCCGCCGGGTCCCCGGAGCGCTCGGGCGCGAGCGGGTGGACCTGCTCCTCACCGCCGCCGACGCGATGCTGGCCCTGGTCCGCGCCACCGGCGAGGGGAACGCGCCCGCGCCCCAGCCCGAGCTGCTCGGCCGCCTCGGCGAGGCGGTGACCGCGCTCACCGGCGAGGCCCCGCGGCCGACCAAGGTGGCCCGGGTGGAGGCGCTGGTGCAGCCGGTCGTCCCGCTGGACCCGGGCCGGTACGAGGTTCGCTTCCGCATCCTCCCCGCCGCGCAGAGCCCGGGTCCGCGCGCCTTCCTGGTCTACAAGAAGCTCGCCGGCCTGGGCACCGTGACCAACCTCCGGCCGCCACTCGAGGACCTGCGCGCGGGGGCCATCCCCGACGGGCGGGTGGCCCTGGTGCTGGAGACCGACGGCGGGCTCGAGCCGGTGCGTTCGGCGCTGGGGCTGGTGCCCGAGGTCGAGCTGCTCTCCGCCGAGCGGATGGCCGACCAGACCCCTCCCGAGCCGCCCTCCGCCGCCGGGCCAGCCCCCGAGCCCGCGCGCACGGTGCGCGTCCGCACCGAGCTGCTGGACGACTTCCTGGAGATGGCCGGCGAGCTCCTGCTCGCCACCGCCCGGCTGCGCGACATCGGCCGCCGCTTCCCCGAGCACGAGCGGCCGGCGCTGGACGAGGGCGTGGACCGGCTCCACGCGCTGGTGAAGGACCTCCACGGCAAGGTGATGGGCGCGCGGATGACGCCGGTGGCGGTGGTCACCGACCAGCTCCCCCGCGCGGCCCGCGACCTCGCCCGGAAGCGCGGCAAGGACGTGGAGGTCACCGTCACCGGGGCGGAGATCGAGATCGACCGCGCCATCCTCGATGCCATCGCCGAGCCGCTTCTCCACATCCTCCGGAACGCCGTCGACCACGGCATCGAGGAGCCCGAGGGACGGGCCGCGGCGGGAAAGCCGGCGCGCGGCCGGCTGCGCATCGCGGTGCGCCGCACCCGCGAGCGCGTGGTGCTGGAGGTCGACGACGACGGGCGGGGGATGGATCCGGAGCGGCTCCGCGCCGCCGCCGTGGCCCGGGGCAAGCTGAGCGCCGAGTCCGCGGTCCGGCTCTCCCCCCGGGAGGCGCTGCTGCTCGCCTGCCTCCCCGGTGTCTCCACCGCGACCGACGTCGACGACGTCAGCGGCCGGGGCGTGGGGATGGACGCGGTGAAGCGCTCCGTCGAGTCCCTCGGCGGGGCGCTGGAGCTCGACTCGCAGCCCGGGCGCGGGACGCGGGTGACGCTCCGGCTGCCGCTCACGGTGGCGGTGGTGCAGCTGCTCCTGGTCCGCGCCGGGGGCGAGGTGCTCGGCCTCCCCATCACCAAGGTGCTCGGGGCGGTCGAGGTGCCGGACTCTGCGCTCCAGCGCTCTCCGTCCGCCGACCTCCTCAGCTACGGGCAGGCGCTCGTCCCGGCACACGACCTGGCGCGGCTCCTGGGACTCCCCGACGGGCGGCCGCCCGGCACCCGCCCCTGGGTGGTGATGGAGTCCGAGGAGGGCACCGTGGCCCTGGGCGTCGAGGCGCTGCTCGGGCAGGAGGAGGCGGTGCTGAAGGCGCTCTCCCGTCCGCTGGACCGGGTGAGCGGCCTCGCCGGGGTCACCATCCTGGGCAACGGGCGCCCGGTGTTCATCCTCGACGTCCCGAGGCTGCTGGCCTGACGCCTGCCCACCCGATGCTCGCGCTGGCGGTTCACCTCCTGCTCCTCGGCACTCCGGTGCTCTCCGACGCCGACCTCCGGGTCGCGGAGCGGCTGGCGTGGCGCGCCGGCGTCCCGAAGGGCGCGCTGGAGTCGCTCTCCACCGACGTCACCGGCGACGGCGCCCCCGACGTGGTGCTCCTCACCCGCACCGCGGATCGCCTGGTGCTCTTCGTGGCCGAGGGCCCCGTCTCGCCGGTCGGCCGGTGGTGGCGGGTGGACCTGCACCAGGGGACGGGAGCGGGCGAGCTGTGCGTGCCGGCGCGCGCGGTCCGGGTCCACGTCGAGGACCACGGTGTCGTCTCCCACGCCCTGGAGTGCGACCGGGAGCGGACCGGCGCCTGTCCCACCCCGCAGGGCCGGGCGCTCCGGGTCGAGCCCCCCTCGCCCGCCCGCTGCCCGGCGGTGCACGTCTTCTTCGATGGCAGTGACCTGCGCTTCTGGAGCGGTGTCGGGCCGGGCGAGGCGCGCGCCAGCATTCCAGCCGGCGCCTTTGCGCCGTAGGGTAGACCCGTGCCCGCCGAGCTCACCGAGCCCCAGGCCGACGCGCTCCGAGAGCTGACCAACGTCGCCGCCGGACATGCCGCCCGTGCGCTCTCCACACTGCTCGGGGGCGAGAAGTTCGGGCTCTGGCCGCCGCTGGTCCGCCTGCTCGACCGCGCGCAGCTCACCGCGCTGCTCGGTGGCAAGGGCGCGCCCCTCACCTCGCTGAGCGCCGAGCTCCGTGGCGACGTGGGGGGCGCGCTCGGCCTGGTGTTCTCCGAGCCGCACGTGCAGACGCTCACCTCCCGGCTGCTGGGGGCCGCGGGCGAGCGGGTCCAGACGCCCGAGGTGGCGCTCCGCGACGCGGCCAATCAGGTGTACGCCGCGGCGCTCGATGCCGTGGCCCGGCTGAGCGGCGTCCGGGCGCTGCACTCGGTCCCGCTGGTCGGCGAGGGCCCGGCGGAGATGGTCGCCCGGATGTGCCTCCCGGAGGAGCGGGGGTGGGTGCTGGAGGCCGAGCTGTACGCCTCGCCGCTCTCCGGGCGCTTCCTGCTCCTGCCCGACCCGGCCGGTCTGGCGACGTTCCTCCGCGGCCTGAAGATGGCCTGAGCCCAGCGTGGATCCGGCCCGGCTCAGGAAGCTCCTCGAGGACGTGAAGCGCGGCCGCGCCACGGTCGACGAGGCCACGCGCGCCCTGACCGACCTGCCCTTCGCCGAGCTGGGCTACGCCACCGTCGACACCCACCGCAGCGTCCGCTTCGGCTTCCCCGAGGTGGTGTACGGCGAGGGCAAGACGGCCGAGCAGCTGCTGGGCATCGTGGAGGTGCTGGTCCGCCGGAAGCAGCCGGTCCTGGTGACGCGCCTCACCGAGGAGAGGGCGGCCCCGCTGCTCGCCCGCTGGCCGAAGGCCCGCTTCCACCCCGAGGCCCGCATCTTCCACCTCCCCCAGGGGCGCCCCCGGGCGGGCCGCGTCGCAGTCGCCTGCGCGGGGACCAGCGACCTCCCGGTGGCCGAGGAGGCGGCGCTCACCGCCGAGGCGATGGGGGCCACCGTGGCCCGCATCTACGACGTGGGCGTCGCCGGCCTGCACCGGCTCCTCCGGCGAAGGAGCGAGATCCAGGAGGCCCAGGTGGCGGTCGCCGTCGCCGGCATGGAGGGCGCGCTGGCCTCCGTCGTCGGTGGGCTGGTGGGCATCCCGGTGGTGGCGGTTCCGACCAGCGTCGGCTACGGAGCGAACTTCCAGGGCCTCTCCGCCCTGCTCACCATGCTCAACTCCTGCGCCTCCAACGTCGCCGTGGTGAACATCGACAACGGCTTCGGCGCCGGCTTCTACGCGGCGCTGGTCTCGCGCAGCGCCACCCGGAGGGGCAGGGGCCGATGAGCGGGTCCACGGTGCTCTACCTCGAGCCGGTGGGCGGCATCGCCGGGGACATGGTCCTCGCCGCGATGCTCGACCTCGGCGTGGACCGGGAGGCGCTCGAGGCCCCGCTCCGCACCCTGGGGCTCGACGGCTGGGGGCTCGAGGTGAGCCGCGCCGTCCGCCAGGCCATCTCCGGCGTGCACCTCGAGGTGACGGTGTCCTCCGAGGTCCCCCACGTCCACCGCGGGCTGACCGAGATCCTCGGCCGCATCGAGGCGAGCGCGCTCCCGCCGCGGGCCAGGGCCCAGGCCCGGGCGGTGTTCGAGGTCATCGGCCGCGCCGAGGCGAAGATCCACGACGTGCCGCTCGAGTCGGTCCACTTCCACGAGGTGGGCGCGGTCGACAGCATCGTCGACGTCTGCGGCGCGGCGCTGGCGCTGGAGCTGCTCGGTCAGCCCGAGGTGGTCTCCGCCCCGCCGCCCCTCGGCAGCGGCATGGTGGAGACGATGCACGGCCGCTTCCCGGTGCCGGCGCCCGCCACGCTGGAGATCCTCCGGGACCTCCCGGTGCGCTTCGAGGGCCAGGGCGAGCTCACCACCCCCACCGGCGCGGCGCTGCTCCGGGCGCTGACCCGGCCCGGGCCGCCGCCCCCGATGCGCCTGCTCCGCACCGGCTACGGGCTCGGCCGCCGGGAGCTGCCCGACCGCCCCAATGTGCTCCGGGCGACGCTCGGCACCCGCGTCGACGGCCCGGCGGAGGACGTCTGGGAGCTGGCGGTCACCCTCGACGACGCCACGCCGCAGCTGCTCGGCTACCTGGTGGAGCAGCTCGTCGGCCATGGCGCCCTGGACGCCTGGGTGGCGCCGGTGACGCTCAAGAAGAGCCGGCCCGGGCACGTCCTCTCGGTGCTGGTCGCCGGGGCCGACCGCGAGCGGGTGGTCCGGCGCCTCCTCACCGAGTCGCCCACGCTGGGAGTGCGGGCCTGGCCCGTCCACCGGACGACGCTCGACCGCGCCCACGTGGAGGTGGAGACCCCCCAGGGGCCGGTCCGGGTCAAGGTGGGGAGCCTCGACGGGGTGGCCCTGAACGCCGCGCCCGAGTACGAGGACGTCCGGGCCCGCGCCGAGGCCGCCGGGGTCCCCTTCAAGCAGGTGTGGGCCGAGGCGCTGGCGGCATACGCTCGGCGGCGATGACATGGTGCTCCGGGGAGCCGGAGCGGAAACGGGAGGACGAGATGCCCGAACAGCAATGGGACGACAGGTTGCTCGAGTTCGTGAGGAAGACCGGCGAGGACCTGAAGCGCACCGGGGAGGAGCTCCTCGGCGAGGCCCAGCGGACGATCGACGAGCTACGGGACCCCGCGCAGCAGGAACGGCTGAAGGCGCGTGTGGCCGAGCTGCGCACCTGGGCCAAGTCCAAGTTCATCGAGGCCCGGGGCCGCGCCGAGGAGGCGCTCGGCGTCGAGCGACCGAAGAAGGCACCCACCCGGTCGGGCAAGGCCGCAGGAAAGGCGCGGAAGAAGGCGAAGGGCGCCGCGCGGACCACCCGCCGTCCGGGCGCGAGACGGCCAGGAAAGCGTCGTCGCTGAGTCCCCCGCCCGACGTCCGCGACCTGTGTCAGAATTGGCAGCTCCGGTGGGCTCTGAATCAGGCAAGTTTTCCGCGGACATCGGCGAGGACGTCATCGCCGCGGCCCTGAAGAGCGTCGAGAAGCAGCGCGATTCGGCCGCGGCCGAGGAGTCGCCGCCTCCGCCGGTCGACGGCGCCGCGGACGAGCTCGTCTCGCTCAGGGCCAGGGTGGAGGCGCTCGAGCGCGAGCTCTCCACCCAGGTCGATCAGGAGCGGGAGCGCACGCTCCGGGCCGCGGCGGACCTGGACAACGCGCGCAAGCGGGCGCAGCGCGATCGGGACGAGGTCGTCCGCTACGGGCTGGAGCGTGTCCTGAAGGACCTGCTCCCCGTCATCGACAACCTGGACCGTGCGCTCGACCTCGGCGACCGGACCGGCAAGTGGGAGGACCTCGCCGAGGGCGTGCGGATGACGCGGAAGCTGCTCGAGGACACGCTGGCCAAGCAGGGCCTGAAGGCGTTCAGCGCGCGGGGGCAGCCGTTCGACCCGCACCTGCACGAGGCCATGGGCCACGAGGATCGGGAGGACCTCCCGGTGAACAGCGTCAGCACCGAGGTGCTCCGCGGCTACACCCTCCACGACCGTCTGGTACGCCCGGCCCTGGTGATGGTGGCCCGGAGGCCGGAGACTGCGGAGCCAGCCGCCGCCGCCCCGGCTGTGGCCGAGGCGGCCCCACCGTCGTCTGAGACCGAAGCCTCCGGGGAGGGCTAGAGCGCGGCCATGGCGAAGGTCATCGGCATCGACCTGGGGACGACCAACAGCTGCGTCGCGGTGATGGAGAGCGGCGAGCCGGTGGTGATCCCCAACAGCGAGGGGAGCCGCACCACGCCGTCGGTGGTGGGCTTCACCGAGAACGGCGAGCGGCTGGTCGGGCAGATCGCCAAGCGCCAGGCGATCACCAACCCCGAGGCCACGCTCTACGCGGTGAAGCGCCTCATCGGCCGCAAGCTGGACTCGCCCGAGGCGAAGAAGGCCGTCGCCCTCAGCAGCTTCAAGGTGGTCCCCTCGCCGAACGGCGACGCCTGGGTGGACGTCCGCGGAAAGCTGCTCAGCCCCCAGGAGATCAGCGCCCAGGTGCTGCTCAAGATGAAGAGCACCGCCGAGGATTACCTCGGCGAGCCGGTCACCGAGGCGGTGATCACCGTCCCCGCCTACTTCAACGACAGCCAGCGCCAGGCCACCAAGGACGCCGGCCGCATTGCCGGGCTGAACGTGCTGCGGATCATCAACGAGCCGACCGCGGCCGCGCTGGCCTACGGCATGGACAAGGGCTCGCAGGGAAACAAGACCGAGCGGGTCGCGGTGTACGACCTCGGGGGCGGCACCTTCGACATCAGCATCCTCGAGCTCAGCGGCGGGGTGTTCGAGGTCCGCAGCACCAACGGCGACACCTTCCTCGGCGGCGAGGACTTCGACCAGCGCATCATCGACTGGCTGGCCAAGCGGTTCCTGGACCAGACCGGCATCGACCTCCGCAAGGACCGGATGGCGCTCCAGCGGCTGAAGGAGGCCGCCGAGCGGGCCAAGCATGAGCTCTCCAGCGCGCCGGACACCGAGATCAACCTCCCGTTCGTCATCGCCGACGCGACCGGCCCGAAGCACCTGACCGACGCCATCGACCGGCAGACGCTCGAGTCGCTGGTGATGGACCTGGTGGAGCGGACGCTCGAGCCATGCCGCATCGCGCTCAAGGACGCCGGCCTCACCACCCAGGCCATCCACCAGGTCCTGCTGGTGGGCGGCATGACGCGCATGCCGCTGGTCCAGCGGCTGGTGAAGGAGTTCTTCGGGAGGGAGCCCCACAAGGGCATCAACCCCGACGAGGTGGTGGCGGTGGGCGCGGCCATCCAGGGCGGCGTGCTCAAGGGCGAGGTGAAGGACGTCCTCCTCCTCGACGTCACCCCGCTCTCGCTGGGCGTGGAGACCGCAGGCGGCGTGGCCACCCGCATCATCGACAAGAACACCACCATCCCCTGCAAGAAGAGCCAGGTCTTCTCCACCGCGGTCGACAACCAGCCGCTGGTCTCGGTGCACGTCATCCAGGGCGAGCGCGAGATGGCGGCGGACAACAAGACCCTGGCCCGCTTCGAGCTGGTGGGCATCCCGCCCGCCCCGCGCGGCGTGCCGCAGATCGAGGTCTCGTTCGACATCGACGCCAACGGCATCGTCCACGTCAGCGCCAAGGACCTCGGCACCGGCAAGCAACAGGCGGTGCGGGTGGTGGGCAACTCGGGGCTGAGCGAGGACGAGATCCAGCAGATGGTCCTCGACGCCCAGACCAACGCCACGGACGACCAGCGGAAGCGCGAGCTGGCGGATCTCCGCAACAACGCCGACGGGCTCATCTACACCACCGAGAAGAGCGTCGAGGAGTACGGCCACGTCCTCACCCCGAAGGACATCAACGAGATCCAGGTCGACCTGGAGAACCTCAAGTCGGTCATGAAGCAGGATGACCCGGCGAAGGTGAAGGAGGCGCTGCAGCGGCTGGAGGGCAGCGCCTACCGCATCGCCGACGCCATCTACGCCGACCAGGCGAAGAGCTCGGCATGACCCGCGGTTCGGTCGCCGCCCGCTGGGCGGTCCGCGCGGCGGCGCTCTCCACGATGAGCTGCGGCTCGGGAGGGCCGATCGACCACGACCTCGGGTCGCTCGTCACCATCGTCCAGGGCATCTACGGTCAGGTGTATTCGGTGAGCGACGTCTGCCCCGCCGGGACCTGTCCCGAGACAGCGGTCAGCGTCGACCTGACCGTCACCGGCAACGCGCTGGCGAGCGCGGCGACCGTCCGTTCCGCGGGGCGGCTCGGGTTCTACGAGCTCGCCCTGCCCGTGGGCGACTTCGAGATCTGCGCACCGGAGGGACCCCAGCACTGCACCAGCTTCTCGGTGAGCGCAGGGGCACGGCAAAGGCGGGATCTGGAGTACGGGCTCCTCGGTGGGTTCTGGCACTGAGGGTCGCGCGGTCGCCGCCGTGACCGGAGAGGGCTCCGGCCCGCGGCAGAGTTCATCCCGCTCGCTGGACGTGGTGCTCCTCGGGGTCGGCTGGGTCCTGCTCTGGGCGTTCGAGCCGCACCATGTCGAGGCCGATGGGGCCATTCGCTTCCAGGCGCTGCGCGCGCTGGTCGAGAACGGCCGCTGGTCGCTCCACGGAGTTCGCCCTGCTGGGAACGCTGCTGGCCGCGCCGCTGTACCTGCTCGGGCGCTGGGTGGAGTCACCGGAATGGTGGGTGGCCCGGTACAACGTCATCCTCGCCGGCCTGGGGCTGGTCGCGCTCTGGCGTCTCCTCCGGACCCGGGTCGAGGGCGCGGTGCTGCGAGCGTTCCTCCTGCTCCTCCTCGCCGGCTCGATGCTCACCCACCAGCTGAGCGCGTTCGGCGCCGAGACGTTCAACGTCCTCGCGCTGGCCGTCGGGCTCGCCGCCTGGACCGGCGGACGGCAGCTGCTCGGCGGTGCGGCGCTCGCCCTCGGGATGGCCAACGTGCCGGCGACGAGCGTGGGGGTGGCGCTGGCCCTCGGTGACTGGGGCGTGCGCCATCGGCGGCTCCGCGCCGCGCTGCCGGTGGTGGCCTTCATCCTTCTCTGGCTCGGCGAGAACTGGCTGCGGCGGGGGCACCCGCTGCGCACGGGCTACGAGAGCAACGCCGGTTACCGGACGCTGCTCCCGTACTCGGGGCAACCGGGGTTCAGCTACCCGCTCCCGCTCGGCGCGCTCCAGCTGCTGCTCTCGTTCGGCAAGGGGCTGCTCTTCTTCGCGCCGGGGCTGTTCTTGCTCTTCCCCGCGGCACGGCGCGCGCTCCGGCTGGCGCGTCCGTTCCACCGCGCCTGCCTCTGGGTCGTCGCCGGGCTGGTGCTGGTCTACGGACAGTGGTGGGCCTGGTACGGCGGCTACAGCTGGGGGCCCCGCTTCCTGGTCTTCGCCGCCGTCCCGGCATCGCTGCGCCTGGCGGCCGAGTGCGCACATCCCCCTCGGCGGCTGCTGCCCCTGCTCGCGGTGCTTGGCGCGCTGATGCTCTCGCTCTGGGGGGGATTCGACGGCGCGGTGCTGCGCTTCTGGAAGCAGGAAGCCTGCACCTTCAACAACTACGCGGTCGAGGCGTTCTGCTGGGACGTCCCCGAGTTCAGCGTGCTCGTCACGCCGTTCATCTGGGCGCCGCGGCTCGACCCCGGCGCCTGGGCGCTGCTCGGCTACAGCGTGGTGCTCGCGCTGCGGGTCGGCGCCTCGCCGGCGGTCGCGCTGGTTCGGCGCATCGCCGCGGCCGTCTCAGGTGGCATCCGGGCCTGGCGCGAGGGGCCGAGCGTCGGTGTCTGACTCCCCGCGAGCGCTCGAAGGTCAGCTCGAACCCCCTGGAATCCTTGCCCTCGTGGCCATGCTGGATCTCTCGCACCTACACCCGTAGCCTCACCTGCAATTCGGTCGCAAGTTCCTTCGACCGTTCGGAGTGGACGCCGGCCACCCTGCTCTGGCGCGTCACTCGTCAGGGGAGGTCGGAGGGATGCGGGTCAGCGAGCTCATCGCGGCGGCCGCGCTGGTCCTGGTCACGTGTGGCCCGGCCCCGTCCGTCGAGAAGCCCGCCCGGGACCGGATCTTCGTCAGTCAGGCCGGCTCGAGCACCGTGGCCGTGGTCGATGGTTCGTCCGGGACGGTCCTGGCGCGGATCGAGGTCGGCCTCCTTCCGCACAACCTGGTGCTCTCGTCCGACCGGAAGAGCCTCTTCGTCGCCGTGGTCGGCTCGCAGTCGGTCGCGGAGATCGACGTCGACACCGCGCGGCTCCGGAGGACGATGCTCACCGCGCCGGTGCCCGACCGTCGGGCCGACGGCTCGCTGATCCAGGAGCACGTCGACCGCGACGCCTTCAGCCACACCACCTGCCACGACTGCCACCGCGTCGGCGGCGCCCAGCCGAAGTACGCCGGAGATCGGCCGTTCGGCCTGGTGCTCGACGCCGACGGGCGGCGACTCCTGGTCTCGCACCTGAACAGCGCCAACCTCGCGGTGCTGGAGCTCGCGGCGGGGACCATCGAGCGCTCCGTCCACCTGGACCCCTCCGGCGCGGCCGCCGAGCCGGTCGCCCTCGCCTCGCTCGACGACGAGCTCTGGGTGGCGCTGCGTCCCATCCAGCCGTCCTCCGAGCCCGGCGCGCTCCGGCGTCTGGACCGGGCGACGCTCTCGGCGAGGGGCGAGGTCCCCACCGGGTCGGATCCCGGCGCGCTGCTTTCGCTCCCCGGCCGCCAGAGCGTGCTGGTCACCAACTTCGAGACCGACACCGTGACCGAGCACGCAGCCCCGGGGACGGCCCACGCGGTCGAGGTCGCGCCCGGGCCACTGGGGATGCTGGCGCTCCCGGACGGCCGGGTGCTCGTCCTCGGCTACTACTCGAACGCGCTCAGCCTGGTGGACCCGGCGAGAGGCACGTCGGAGACGTTCCCGCTCGAGCACGACGGGACGCGCTACGCCAACCCCACCCACGCCGCCCTCTCGTCCGACGGGCGCACCGCCTGGCTGGTGTCCAGCGGCACCGACGGTCACCTCCTCCAGCTCGATCTCACCTCCCGGACCCTCGTGAAGGAGGTGCCGATCGACGGCCTCTCCTTCGGCATCGCGGTGGTCCCGGCCCCCACCCCCTGAAGCCATGCATCCCCCGAGGCCCCGATGACGCGATTTCCTGGTCGTTCCTGCTTCCTGCTTCTCTCTCTCGCGCTCGCAGCCTGCGGCTCCTCGGGGGGCGGCACCCCCGATGCGGGCAACGTGCTCCCCGATTCAGGCGTTCCGGATTCGGGCGTTCCCGACGGGGGCGCCGGCGCCTTCTCCATCGGCGGGCTGGTCACCGACGTGGGCACCGGCACAGGCGTGGCCGGAGCCCAGGTGACCGGCGGGGGCAAGAGCACCACCACCGACGCGCAGGGGCAGTTCACCCTGGAGGCCCTGCCGGCGGGCGACGTCCAGCTGACGGTCGCCAAGTCGGGCTACGCGCCCGGCTACGCCACCGGGAAGTCCAGCGGCGCTCCGGGCCCGGTGCTGGTCACCCTCAAGAAGCAGGGCGCGCTCAACACCTATGATCCACGGACGGCACTCACCCTGAGCGAGCGCACCGAGGCCGGGCCCTACGCGCTCCTCCTCGAGGCGGACACCCTGGACACGAGCGAGACCAGCCTGACGATCGCCATCACCCCGGTCGACCCCACCAAGGAGAGCCAGGCTCTTCCCGGGAGTCTCGTCTCCGGTGGGTCGACCCCGGGAGTCCTGCTGCCGGTGACCTTCGCCGAGTTCACGCTCCTCGACTCGACCGGGAGGCGGATCAACCTCAAGTCGTCGGCCAGCGCGACGGTGGAGCTCCCCATCCCGCCATCGCTCCGCGCGACGTACCCCGCCGGCACGAAGATCCACTGCTACGCGTACGATCCGAGCACCGGGAAGTGGGAGGACTTCGTCGAGGGCACGGTGCGCACCTCGAGCGTCGACTCCGTCACCCCCGTCCTCGCCGCGGCCATCCGGCACTTCTCCTGGTACGGCGCGGCCCCCCAGGGCAACGACTGCGCGGACGTCTACGTCAGCGTGGTGAGCGCCGTGGACGGCAAGCCGCTCCCCAACGCCCGCGTCGAGGCCTCGCCCGGAACCGCCGCCTACACCGACCTGAGCGGGAGCGCCCGGGTCATCGCCGCCATCGGGAACGGGAGCTCGACGTACACCGCGTACCAGACGGGTTTCGACGTCGACGGTTCGCTCACCGGCATGCCCGGCGCGAAGTACATCGAGTTCGGGAAGGTCGAGGAGGAGCTGGTCGGACTGGTCCCGAGGCCCTGCTCCGGCGCGCCGCTCACCGCATCGACGGGGTCCGCCGCGCTCCGCGGCAGCCAGGGCGAGCCGCTGGTCATCAAGGTGGGCGTGGTGACGAACTTGCTCTACCGCGCCACGGCCGTCATCGCCTCGACGGGCGGAGGCTCGGTCACCGTCGTCCTGGAGGCGGGAGTTCCCGGCCCGGACGGGGACCTGACCAATCCGCTCCCCGCCTCGGGGGCGAAGATCACCATCGCCGAGCCCGGGGGGACGCCGGTGGCCCTCGTCGAGCTCTCGGCGGGGACCGGCGCCTACTTCCTCTCGGGCGGCCTGGCCATCACCCCGGGCAAGACCTACACCCTGTCCATCGACGCCGACGGGAACGGGAGCATCGACGGCACCGGGCGCGCGGTCGCCGTGGGAGATCTGGCGTGGACCAGCCCGCTCGACGGGTCGACGGTGTCCGCGGCGGGCCTCACCGCCAGCTGGACTGACACCGGCACCGCCCAGGCGGCCGCAGGCTACGCGCCGGTGTACGTGGTCTCGCTCTTCTCGAGCACGTCCGGGGATGCGGCGAGCTACATCGGGACCGAACGTCAGTTCTCCGCGCTGAGCGTCAGCACGGGCGCGGCGCTCAGCCCGGGAACCTACGTCGGCTCGCTCCTGGGCTTCGGCGGAGCGTTCGGCCAGACCGGCGCCTCGGTGCAGGTCTCGAACAACATCACCGGGGCCGGGGTGACGGGGCTGTTCTACAGCCTGGGCTCGGCATCCACGATCACCTTCACCCTCCAGTAGCGGCGCAGGCGGCTGCGGCGCTGCTCAGGGGCTTCCGGCGGCGAGCGGGACAATCTCCCGCCCGGACACCCGGAGGAACCGCCACACCAGCGCCGCGGCCACCGCGGTGAGCCCGGCGCAGAGCCCCCACCAGATGCCCAGGACACCCCAGCGCATCGAGAACCCGAGGAAGAGCGCGAGCGGGAGACCGATGAGGTAGTGCCCGAGGACGTTGGCGGTGAAGGTGAAGCGGCTGTCGCCCGCGCCGCGCAGCACGCCGGCGCCCACGCCCTGCAGCCCGTCCGAGACCTGGAACACCGCCGCCACCGTGAAGAGCGGAATGGCCAGCGCGGCGATGGCTGGCGCATTTGTCATCAGGGCGACGAGCGGCCCGGGGATGAGCAGGTAGGTGAGCGCGGCGCAGCCCATGAATCCGGCCCCGGCGGCCAGCGCCAGGAGCCCGGCCCGCCGTGCCCCCGGCGTGTCGCGCGCCCCCACCGCCAGCCCCACCCGCACGCTCCCCGCGTTGCCGATGCCCATGGCGAAGGTGAAGGTCACCGAGGAGAAGGTCAGGGCGATCTGGTGCGCGGCGAGGCTCTCCGCCCCCAGCCGCCCGGCGAGGAACCCGGCCAGGGCGAAGACCCCCACCTCGGCCCCGAAGTGCAGCCCGATGGGCACGCCGACCCGGAGGATGCGCCGCTCGTCGTCGGGCAGGCGGCGATGGAGGTCGGCCGGGCGCTCGGGGATCGGCACCTGCCGGACCACCCAGGCGAGGAACGCCACCTCGCACCACTGGACGAGCGTGGTCGCCAGCGCCGAGCCGCCCGCGCCCATCGGCGGAATCCACCGCAGCGGGCCGGTCCACGCCGGAAGCCTCGCGCCGCCGAAGACCAGGAGCAGGTCTCCGAGCAGGTTCACCACGTTGGCCAGCACCGTCGCCCAGACCAGCGCCCGCGCTGCTCCCACCGCCTGGGTGTAGCTGCGCTGGGCGTAGAAGACGAGCAGCGCGGCGATGCCGGGCAGCCGCCACCACACGAACTCGCGAGCGGCCCGGGCCACGTCCGGCGAGATCCCGAACGGCTCGAGGAGGTACACCAGCCCGAGCGTGGGGAGCAGGAGCACCAGGCTCGCCGCCACCGCCACCCGCAGCGCCTGCCAGTACAGCCGCCTCGCGCGCACCGGTTCGCGGGCGCCCAGCGCCTGGCTGATCAGCGGGTCCACCCCCATCAGCGTGCCGATGCCGACGATGCACACGGTGAAGACCACCGCGTTGCCCAGCGCGACTCCGGCCAGCTGGACTGCCCCCGCGCGCCCGACGACGGCGGTGTCCACCAGCCCCATCAGCGCCTGACCCGCCTGGGCGAAGGCGAGCGGCAGCGCCAGGCGCACCAGGATGCGGAGCTCGTCGCGCGAACGCGCGGGAATGAGGGAGGAAGGCGACACGGCGGTCGCTCTCTTGATTCAAGGGCGCCCGGTTGTCCACTTGCCCTGGCCTGTACGGCCCTCCGAGACTCCACGGTGTGACCGCGTCCCCGATCGAGTTCTGGTTCGACCTCGCCAGCCCCTACTCGGCGCTGGCCGCGCTCCGCATCGCCGATGTCGCCGCGGGGCTCGACGTCCGCTGGCAGCCGTTCCTGCTCGGGCCCATCTTCCAGGCGCAGGGCTGGAACGACTCGCCGTTCAATCTCTTTCCCGCCAAGGGCCGCTGGATGTGGCGCGACGTGCCCCGCCGCGCCGCGCGCCGCGGCCTGGCCTTTCGCCAGCCGAGCCGCTTTCCCCGGCACTCGGTGCTCGCCAACCGGGTGGCGCTGGCCGCGCTCGCCGAGGGCTGGGGCGAGGACTGCGTCCGGGCGATGTACCGCGCGGAGTTCGCCGAGGACGCGGACATCGCGGACCCGGCAGTGATGGCCGGCATCGTCGCCCGGCTCGGGCGGGACGGGAGCGCCGTGGTGTCGCGGGCCCAGGTCCAGCCCATCAAGGACGCGCTCCGGGCTGCCACCGAGCAGGCTGCCCTTCAGGGCATCTTCGGCGCCCCCACCTTCCTCGTGGCGGGCGAGCTCTTCTGGGGCGACGACCGGCTGGAGGACGCCGTGGCCTGGGCGAGGGGCGAACGCGGTCCAGGCTGAGCCCGATCGGCGCCGGCGCATCCCTGCGCAGGCTCCACAGGCGTCCCCCTGGTGCGGGGGGCTGATCCGCCCGGGTGGTGCGCCCGCGGTCGCCCTGGGCTATGGCAGCCGCGGCATGCGCGGTCCCCGGAGCTCGACCGAGAAGGTCATCGCCTGCGCCGCCGGCGCGGTGGCGACCTGGTTTCTCACCATCGCAGTGGGCTTCTCGCCCCGCTGGAACCTCCCCACCACCTCCGGCCAGGTGCTGTTCGAGGTGGCGTGGCTGTCCTTCCCCGGCATCGTGGTCGGAGCGTTCTGGGCAGCCCGCGGTCCGGGAGGACGCTTCCCGGTCTTCGCCGCGCTGGTCTCGGTAGCCGCGCTCGTCTGGTCAGCGCACACCTTCGACATCCAGGCCGACCCGCTGGCTGCACTGACCATCGTGTTCGCCCCTCTGTACGTGGCCTGTGTCGCGCTCGGGGGCATCGTCCTCACCCTTGGGGCGGCCTACCTCCGTCGCCGGGTGGGGACGTCCAACGCTTCGCCTTGACCGTCCTCGGACTGTCCACCTACAAGACCGCGGCTTGCCTCCAAGTCGTCCCGAGGTCCCCATGCGCTCCGCCCTGGCCGCAGTTCTGACGAGCTGTGCCCTCGCCCTGGTCGCCTGCGAGAAGAAGGCTTCCGCTCCTCCGGCGCCCCCCGCGCCGGCCCCGGGCGGCGGCACCGCGACCGCGTCCGCCGGCGGGGGCACTCCGGGCGTCACCGGAGACACCATCCTCATCGGCGAGGTCGGGTCTCTCACCGGTTCCGAGGCCACCTTCGGCATCTCCACCCGGAACGCCATCGAGCTGGCCATCAAGGAGGCGAACGCCGCCGGCGGAGTGAAGGGCAGGAAGATCGAGATCCGGGTCTACGACAACCAGAGCAAGCCCGAGGAGGCGGCGAACGCGGCCACCCGGCTCATCAACCAGGACCAGGTGCTGCTGATCCTCGGCGAGGTGGCGAGCACCAACTCCATCGCCATGGCCACCAAGGCGCAGCCGGCGAAGGTGCCGATGATCTCCAACGCCTCCACCAATCCCAAGGTGACCGAGATCGGCGACTACATCTTCCGGGTCTGCTTCATCGACCCCTTCCAGGGCTACGTGATGGCGAAGTTCGCCCACGACAACCTCAAGTTCACCAAGGTGGCGGTGCTCCGTGACCTCGGCTCCGACTACAGCCAGGGCCTGGCCGACGTCTTCGAGCGCAAGTTCACCGAGATGGGCGGGAAGATCGTCGCCGGGGAGACCTACACCAAGGGCAGCACCGACTTCCGCAGCCAGCTCACCGCCATCAAGCGCTCGCAGCCGGACGGCATCTACATCCCCGGCTACTACAACGACATCGGGCTCATCGCCCGGCAGGCCCGGGAGCTGGGCATCACCGCGAAGCTGATGGGCGGCGACGGCTGGGACAGCGAGAAGCTCTTCGAGCTCGGCGGCGCGGCGGTGGAGGGCAGCTACTTCAGCAACCACTACAGCCCCGACGACCCGAATCCCCGGATCCAGAAGTTCATCGCCGACTACAAGGCGGCATACGGCGGGGTGCCGGACGCTCTGGCCGCCCTCGGCTACGACGCGGCGCTGGTGGCGGTGGACGCGATGAAGCGTGCGCCAACCCTCGACCGGGCTGCCGTCCGCGACGCCATCGCCGCGACCAAGCACTTCGCCGGTGTCACCGGGACCATCACCCTCGACGACAAGCGCAACGCCACCAAGCCCGCGGTGGTCCTCGAGGTCGGCAAGGGCAAGACCAAGTACGTGGCCACCATCGCCCCCTGATGTCCGACTTCGCGCAGCACCTCATCAACGGGGTCGCCGCCGGCACCATCTACGCCCTGGTGGCCCTGGGCTACACGATGGTCTACGGGGTGCTGAAGCTCATCAACTTCGCCCACGGCGACGTGATGATGGTCGGCACCTTCCTCGGTTACGGCGTGGCCCAGCAGCTCGGGGTCGCCAACCAGTCCACGCTCTGGGGCGTGCTCCTCATCTTCCTGGCGGCGATGGGCGGGTGCGCCGTCATCGGATTCCTCATCGAGCGCTTCGCGTACCGTCCGCTCCGGGACAAGCCCCGGCTGACCGCGCTGATCACCGCCATCGGCATCTCCTTCACCCTGTCCTACGGGTTCCAGCTCGACTTCGGGCCGCTGCCGGGCGCCGCGCCGCGGGCCTTCCCGGAGGTCATCGCCCCTCGCGAGTGGCTGATCCTCGGTGACCGCGCGGTGGTCATCTGGAACTGGCAGGTCATCAGCCTGGCCATCGCCATCGGCCTGATGCTGATGCTGCAGGGGCTGGTCTACCGGACGCGGTTCGGCAGGGCGATGCGCGCCGTCTCCTTCGACCACCGGACGGCGGCGCTGATGGGCATCCCGGTGGACCGGATCATCGCCCTGACCTTCATGCTCGGGAGCGCGCTGGCCGCCGGGGCGGGCATCCTCTACGCGATCAAGGACACGGCCATCCAGCCGCTGATGGGGCTCTACGTGGGCCTGAAGGCGTTCGTCGCCGCGGTCATCGGCGGCATCGGGAACGTGCCCGGCGCGGTGGTGGGGGGGCTCCTGCTCGGCCTGGTCGAGGAGTTCGTGGTGGGCTATTCCTCGAGCAGCTGGCGCGACGCGGTGGCCTTCGGCTTCCTGATCATCGTCCTGCTCGTCCGGCCGGGAGGGCTGTTCGGCCGCGTGACGGCGGAGAAGGTCTAGCGCATGCCGGCCGGACTCCGGGGCATCCTTCCTGTCTTGGTGGCCATCGCGGTGCTGGCCGTGCTGCAGCTCCTGCTCGGCGGAGCGCCGTTCTTCGTCTACCTGGCCTCCATCGTCGGGGTGAACGTCATCCTCGCGGTGTCGCTGAACATCGTGAACGGCATGACCGGCCAGTTCTCCATCGGCCACGCCGGGTTCATGGCCGTGGGGGCGTACACCGCCGGGAAGCTGAGCCTGGTGATCAAGGACGTGGCCATCTCCGGCCTCCCCACGGTGGTCTCGGACCAGGTGCAGTTCCTGGGGACGCTGCTCGCCGGCGGGGTGGCGGCGGCGCTCTGCGGATTCGTGGTGGGGCTGCCCTCGCTGCGGCTCCGCGGCGACTACCTGGCCATCGTCACCCTGGGCTTCGGGGAGATCATCCGGGTGGTGGTGCAGAACCTGGACCTGTTCGGGCGGGCGCTCGGGCTCTCCGGCATCCCGCAGACCTCGAGCCTGTTCGCGGTCTGGTTCTGCGTCTTCCTGGTGGTGCTGGTGGCGCGGCGCATCGTCGGAAGCACGCACGGCCGGAGCCTCTGGGCCATCCGCGAGGACGAGGTGGCGGCCGAGGCGATGGGGGTAGACACCACGGGGTACAAGGTCCGGGCGTTCGTCATCTCCTCGTTCTTCGCCGGGGTGGCCGGCGGGCTGTTCGCCCACTTCGTGCCGATCATCAACCCGGGCTCGTTCACCTTCGTGAAGAGCATCGAGGTGGTGGTGATGGTGGTCGCCGGGGGGCTGGGCAGCACCACCGGAGCCATCGTCGCCGCGGTCTTCCTGACGCTCCTCCCCGAGGCGCTCCGGACGCTGTTCCTCCACGTCGGCGCCGGGGCCTCGCTGGCCCAGAAGGTCGATCAGATCCGGATGCCGATCTACGGCATCCTCCTGGTTCTCCTGATGCTGGTCCGCCCCCAGGGCCTGTTCGGCACTCGGGAGATCTGGGACGTGCTGCCCCGGTGGATCCCCCGCGCGCGGAAGGGCGTGACGTGAGCGAGGTCCTGCTCGAGGCGATCCAGGCGGGCATCGAGTTCGGCGGCCTCCGCGCACTGCACGCCTTCGACCTCGAGGTCCGCCGCGGCGACTTGAAGGGGCTCATCGGCCCGAACGGCGCGGGCAAGACCACCGCCTTCAATCTCCTGACCGGGGTGTACGTCCCCACCCACGGGGAGATCCGCGTGGCTGGCGAGCGGGTGAACGGGAGGCAGCCACACCAAATCAACCACCTGGGGCTGGCGCGGACCTTCCAGAACATCCGCCTGTTCCGGACGCTCACCGCGCTGGACAACGTGCGCGTGGCCTGCCTGTCCGACGCCCGGCCGCTGTTTTCCCGCGAGCGCATCGACGCGCTCCGCCGGCGCTCCTCGGGCCGGAGCGCGCTGGCGAGCGGGATGGACGCGCTCAACAACTACCTGGACTGGTGGCGGGCGCTGCTCCTCACCCCGGGCTTCCAGAGGGAGGAGCAGGAGCTCACCCGGCGCGCCGAGGAGCTGCTCGAGGTCATGGGCCTCTCGCACCGCCGCGACGAGGAGGCCAGGAACCTGCCCTACGGCGAGCAGCGGCGGCTGGAGATCGCCCGCGCGCTGGGCACCGGGCCCAAGGTGCTGCTGCTGGACGAGCCCGCGGCGGGGATGAACACCCGGGAGAAGGCGGACCTCATGGTCCTGATCCGCCAGCTCCGCGACCAGTTCTCGCTGGGCATCCTGGTCATCGAGCACGACATGAAGCTGGTGATGGGCATCTGCGAGGACATCACCGTGCTCGACCACGGCGTCACCATCGCCCGGGGAGTGCCGGAGCGCGTGCGCCAGGACCCGAAGGTGATCGAGGCCTACCTCGGCGACAGCTACCTCGCGGCCCAGGGCCTGGCGGTGCCGCCGCCGTCGTCGCCGACCTCGGAGACCCCGGTCTCATGAGCGCGCCGGCGATGCTCGGGACGCGCGAGGCCCGGCCGCAGCTGCTCGAGGTGCAGGATCTTCACCTGTCCTATGGCGCCATCACCGCCCTGCGCGGGGTGTCGCTCGGCGTGGGGCAGGGCGAGGTGGTGGCGCTCATCGGAGCGAACGGGGCGGGGAAGACCAGCACCCTGCGCGCCATCTCCGGGATGCTCAAGCCGCGGTCCGGCCGCATCCGGCTCGGGACGCAGGAGATCCAGGGGCTGAGGTCGAACCTCCTCGTCCCCAGGGGGATGGCCCACGCGCCCGAGGGGCGGGGCATCTTCCTCAACCTCACCGTGCTGGAAAATCTGGAATTGGGCGCGTACCTGCGTCGTGACGCGGCCGAGATCAAGCAGGACCTCGAGTACGTCTTCGGGCTCTTCCCCCGGCTGCGGGAGCGGACCAAGCAGCCGGGGGGGACGCTGTCCGGCGGCGAGCAGCAGATGCTCTCCATCAGCCGGGCGCTGATGAGCCGGCCCAAGCTGCTGCTGCTCGACGAGCCGTCGCTGGGGCTCGCGCCTCAGGTGGTGGAGACCATCTTCCGCATCCTCCGCGAGGTGAACGCGCGCGGGGTGAGCATCCTCCTGGTGGAGCAGAACGCGCATCTCGCCCTCAACCTCGCCCACTACGGCTACGTGCTGGAGACCGGCGAGGTCGTCATGCAGGGCCAGGGCAAGGCGCTCCTCGCCGCGCCGGAGATCCGCAAGGCCTACCTCGGCGAGTGAGCGGTCTCACGAGACGCCGAAGACCTACTGACCCCTGAGACGACTGCGCCCACCGCCGCCCAACAGGGCGGAGTGGGCGCGCGCCGGCGGAGGATGCCGGCGCCCGGTGAACCGAGGGGGTCAGTTCCCCCGCACCCTCGCGGAGGCGCCGAGCAGCGCGCCGCCGACGGGGCTCAGTTCACCTTGACGTTGATGCTCTTCGGCTTCGCCTCGGCCCGCTTCGGGACGAAGATGCGCAGCACGCCATTCTTGTGCTCGGCGGTCACCTTGCCCGGGTCCAGGGTCGGGGGGAGGGTGAAGCTGCGGGCGAACGTGCCGTAGGCGCGCTCGATCCGGTGATAGCCCTCACGCTTGTCCTCCCGCTCGAGCTTCCGCTCGCCACGGATGGTCAGGGTGCCGTCCTCCAGCCGGACGTCCACGTCCTTCCCGTCGAATCTCGGGGAGGTCGAACTTGAAGGTCACGCCCTCGGCGTCCTCGAAGACGTCGACGGCGGGGGTCCAGCCGAAGGTCTCGGTGTTCCGGGGGAGGCCCAGGTTGGTGTCGAACAGCCGACTCACCTCGTCCTGCAGCCGCGCGTAGTCACGCGCAGGGTTCCAGCGCTGAATGGTGCTCATGTGTTTGCTCCTGCTCTTTCCAAAGCGCACCCAACGTAAGGCGGCGATCAGGACCGTCAAGGCCGGCGGCGCGTTCACTTCCAACGGAAACGAGGGGTTCAGCCGGGGAGCGCCCAGCGCTCGAGCTCGGCGTGCACCGCACCGGTGGACAGCGTCTCGCTCCGCACCAGCGCCACGTCCCGGAGCACGAAGCCCCCGTCGAGCGCATGCCCCAGCGCCGCCCGGCAGCGACCGAGCAGGACGTCCCCGTGCGCCGAGCGGGCGCGGGCCACCGTGAGATGCGGGCGGAACGGGCGTTCCGGCTCGAGCTGAACCAGCGTCTCCACGGCCCGGCGGGCATCGGTGGCCAGTGCCTGCAGCGCCTCG
The DNA here is from genome assembly GCA_963776345.1 of uncultured delta proteobacterium. Taxonomy (GTDB): domain Bacteria; phylum Myxococcota; class Myxococcia; order Myxococcales; family Myxococcaceae; genus RPRB01. Next base: position 289,710 of record CAVZMH010000017.1, read on the forward strand.
ACCTCGCCGGCGAGCGTGGCCGCCAGCACCCGCGGGGAGCGCGGAGGTCCGAACGTCTCCACCCCCGACAGGGTGAGCGAGATCGCGCGGTGACGCCGGCACACCCCGGCGAAGGTCTCCCGGAGCGCAGGCACGGTCGGGTCCGGCACCGAGCCGAGGAACACCAGCGTCAGGTGCAGGCTCCCGGGCGGGAGCCACCGGGCCTGGGGTGTGGCCGCGCGCACCGGCTCGAGCTGAGCGTGCAGGGTCTCCTTGATCGCATCCGGGACCAGGCCGGCGAGGAACAGGCGCACGTTCGCGGAGTGTACTCCCCGGGTTCAGCGCCGGGCAGGCGTCGTCGGCGCCACGGGTGTCGGCTCGACGTGCCGCGCGAAGGGGACCATCCCCAGCGCCGACTCCATCTCGTCCGGGAAGTAGAGGACGCCGTCCTTCACCACCAGCCGCCCCTTGCGGATCTGGTGAATGTCCTTCAGGGGGTCGCCCTCGACCAGGTAGAGGTCGGCCCGCTTCCCCACGCTGATGCTGCCCAGCTCGGCGTCCCTTCCGAGGAAGCGCGCTCCGCCGAGCGTGGCGGCGACCAGGGTGTCCGCTGGCGAGATGCCCGCGTGGACCCACGACTCGAGTTCGCTGTGCAGCCCCACGCCTGGCACGTCGTCGGTACCGGGAACGAGCGGGATTCCCTCGCGGTGGAGAAAGGCCACGAACTCGTCCTGACGCTTCTGGCTCGCCTCGTACGCCGCGTACTGCGCGGGCTTGATGTCCAGGAGGGTGGACTTGCGGTCCCGCTTCACCGGCGCGGGAACGTGCTCCAGCCACGGAGCGTCCACCGGCGAGCCATTGCCCGGCCGCGCCGCGAGGTTGTTGACGAAGGTGGCGAGGGTTGGGTCGAGCGCGGTGTGCCGCTGCTTCATCAGCGCGAGGAGGCGCTGGAACCCCGTTCCGGCAGGGTCCACCTCCTTGAGCCGCTCGCCGATGACGGTGAAGCGGAAGGGCGTGCGCGGGTCCTCGCCGTCCTTCAGCACAAACATCAGCAGCAGCTGGTTGATGTGGTTGATCTCGTCGTACCCGTCGGTGATGGCGCGCTCGGCGGTCATGAACGCCGGGACGTGCCCCGAAACGTGGAGCCCCAGCCGGTGCGCCTCCGCGGCGATGGGCTTCACCAGGTCCGGCGGCATCGAGTTGTAGATCTTGATGCCCCAGAAGCCGTGGTCCGCGTACCAGCGGACCTTGTCCAGCGCCTCGTCGAGGGTGCTCACCGTGAAGCCGCCGGCGGCCGAGAAGGGCGACTTCCCCTCGAGGAAGCCGCTCATTGTGACCCGCGGCCCGATGAGCTCGCCGGAGTCGATCCGGCGCACCAGCTCGAGCAGCCGCCGGTTGTCGTTCCCGGGGTCCCGCACGAAGGTCACGCCCGAGGCCACGTGGAGCAGCCCGCTCCAGTCGTCCATGTGCGCGTGGGAATCGAAGAGCCCCGGGAGCAAGGTCCCGCCCCCGCCGTCGATGGTCACCGCGCCGGCTGGCGGCGGGTCGCTCCGCAGCCCGACGATCCGGCCGCCGTAGAGCACCACGTTCCGGCCCTCGCTCGAGGTGCGTGTCGCCGGGTCGAAGATCTTCACCTGGGTGATCCACACCGGCCCATCCACCCGGTGCGCGAGTCGCCTCGACATCCGGGCGAGCACCTCGCCGGAGAGGTCACTCGCCAGAGCCGAGAGCCGCTCGAAGGACTCGGGGAAACCATGCTCGACCAGCACCCCGAACGGGTCCAGCGTGGCCACCAGGTGGTTGCCGCGCGCGAGGAGGAACTGCGGCGAGAGACCGAGCCCCCAGAGCGCGTAGGTGTCGAGCCGCTCACCGCGACCGAGGGTGACGGTCCGGATCTTCTCCAGCCGCAGCGTGCCGGAGGGGAGCGCCGGCCGGGTCAGCCCCTTGCTCGCGAGGAGCACCTTCAGCTGGTGGATCAGCGACCACGGGCTGCCCCGGTTGTCGAGGTACAGGGCGTTCGACGCGGTGGCCTCGCCGGAGTCGTCGAGCGTCTTCCACCGGGCCTTGCCGGCCTCCACCCGGAAGCTCTCCTGCACCGGAGCCCCGAAGACGTTGGTCCCCGAGATCTCACGGGAGCTGGGGAGCCCTGCTGGGTCCAGGACCAGGTGCTCGCGGATCTTCGGTCCTCGCCCGTTCTGGTCGACGCGCCAGTCCACGTCCACCACGTTCCGCTCGGTGCGGACCTCGAGCGTCCCGATGCGCCCGGTCGAGGTGAGCAGGCCGTAGCGGTCGACGGTGCCGGCCAGGGCGAGCGGACCGAGCAGGAGTCCGCAGAGCAGTAGCGCGCGCTTCACGAGAGCCTCGAGGTTCGGCCGCGCGGGCGGCGCGGAGCCGGCGGAGCCTAGCGACCCGGGAACGCGCGGGGCTAGTACGCCTTCGACCAGACCCAGGCGCCGGAGCTCGGGTTGCCGCAGACCACGCAGCTGCCCGGCTCGGACTTGAGGTCGAAGGGCCGGTTGCGCGAGGTGACGCCGCCGGTCTCCTCCTTGATGCGCGCCTCGCAGGCGGGCCCGAGGCACCACTGGGCGACGAGGAACCCGTCGTCGGCGCGGGCCTTCATCTCCTCCATCGAGCCCACCGGGAAGGTGTTCGCGTCGCGGAACGCGCGCGCCTTCTCGAACAGCGCCTTCTGCATGGCGTCGAGCTTGGCCCTGGCCACCGCCACCGCCTGGTCGAGCGGCACGGCCTCCTTGCTGCGGTCGTCCCGGCGCACCAGCACGCACGCGGCCTTCGCCAGGTCCTTGGGCCCCAGCTCCATCCGGAGGCACACCCCCGCCAGCTCGTACTCGAAATACTTGAAGCCCGGGCCCTTGCTCTCGTCGTCGTCGACGATGACCGACAGGCCGGCCTTGCGGAGGTCCTCGGCGACCGCCTGCGCCTTGGCCGTCACCGGGCCGCGCTCCTCGCCCTTGCCGATGACCACGATGGCCACGTGGGTCGGTGCGAGCTTGGGAGGGATGACCAGGCCCGCGTCGTCCGAGTGGGTCATCACCAGGCCGCCGATGAGCCGCGTCGACATGCCCCACGACGTCTGCCAGACGAAGTGCTGCTGCCCGTCCCGCCCCTGGAACTGCGTGCCGAAGGCGCGGGCGAAGTTCTGGCCCAGGTGGTGGCTGGTCCCCGCCTGGAGCGCCTTCTTGTCCTGCATCATCGCCTCGATGCTGTAGGTGCGGAGCGCGCCGGCGAACTTCTCGCTGTCCGACTTCAGGCCCGTGAGGACCGGCATCGCCATCCACTCCTCGGCGAAGGTCCGGTACACCTCGAGCATCCGGAGCGTCTCCTCCTGCGCCTCCGCTTCCGTCTCGTGGCAGGTGTGCCCCTCCTGCCAGAGGAACTCGGTGGTGCGGAGGAAGAGCCGGGTCCGCATCTCCCAGCGCACCACGTTCGCCCACTGGTTCAGCAGCATCGGGAGGTCCCGGTAGCTCTGGATCCACCGCGCGAACATCGAGTTGATGATGGTCTCGGAGGTCGGCCGGATGACGTAGGCCTCCTCGAGCTTCTTCCCGCCGGCGTGGGTCACCACCGCCAGCTGCGGGGCGAAGCCCTCGACGTGCTCCGCCTCCTTCCGGAGGAAGCTCTCGGGGATGAGCAGCGGGAAGTAGGCGTTCTTGTGCCCGGTGGCCTTGAACATCCCGTCGAGCACGCGCTGCATGTTCTCCCAGATCGCGTACCCGTTGGGGCGGATGACCATGCAGCCCTTGACGTCGGAGTAATCCGCGAGCTTCGACTTGAGGACCACGTCCACGTACCACTCGGAGAAGTTCTTCTCCCGAGGGGTCAGCTTCTCGGCCATGACGTTCCGTTCACCCTTTCCGGCAGGAAGGGGGTCACGTACCGGACCGGCCGGGGCGGCGCAACTACCGGGACTTGGTGGGGTTGGTGATTCCCCGGATCTGCGGGACCGCCTCGATCGGCTGCACCTTGCCCTGCTCGGGGTCGACCACGACGCGCATCGGCTCGGGGACGCCCGGGCCGAGGTCGAAGGTGAGCTCCAGCATCCCGCTGGGCAGAGTCTGGGCCTGGTGGACCTGGGCGTTGGTCACGCCGGTGTTGGCGACCACGTAGTCGCTCCCCGCCTTCAGCGCGCCGTCGAAGCCCAGGTTGGTGATGGCGGCGGGGGCCGGCGCGGGCCCGGGGGCCGGCTGACGGTCGGTTCCCCCCGCGGCGGCGCATCCTGCGCCAAGGAGGAAGAGCCCCGCCCACCCCGTCGTGCGCCAGCTCACGCCCCGGAGCCTGCGGCCCGTGTCCGCAGCCCGTCAAGCACTCCCCGGAAACAGCGCGGCAATTGCCTCGAGGCTGCTCACCCGTCGACCTTCGGTGCTACTTGGCGGGCTCGGTCACGCCGCGGATCTGCTGGACGGGCTCCATCGACTCCACCCGTCCGCTCACCCGGTTCACCACCACCCGCACCGGGAACTTGCCTGGACCGAGGTCGAAGGTGAGCTCGAGCATGCCGGCCGGCAGCTCCTGGCTCGCGATGAGCGTGGCATCGCCGTACCCGGCGGATTGCTTGACGTAGTCGCTGCCCATCCGGACCGCCTGGTCGAACCCGAGCACGCCGATCATGGCCTGCGACGGCGGGGGGGCCGGGGCGGGCGGTCGGTTCCCGTGTCCCGCAGGTGCGCACGCCGTCCACATCAGGAAGAACCCCGCCGCCCAGGCCCGCGTCATGTCGGCGGAAAGCGTGGGCATGTGGGGGAAGCGAGGTCAAGCCAATGTGTGGCGCGGGAAGGCTCGGGATGAACGAGCGCACGCCGCGGTGCCGCCTCCCACGCGCGCAGATGCTGCGTGGCAGCGGTGTGTCGCAGCGAGTGCGCGCCTCGCCTACGCGAGGGATTTGTTAACGTCGTCACGAATGCCGCGTCCGCGCCTGCTGGTCGTCGACGACAATCTCGAGTTGCTGTCGCTCCTGACGCACCTGTTCGAGGACGCCGGCTACGACGTGGTCTCCGCCTCCAAGGCGAAGCAGGCCCTCGATGTCGCGCGGGGGAACGCGCCGGCGCTGGCGGTGCTCGACGTGCTGCTGCCCGACCTGATGGGCTACCACCTGGCCGATCAGCTGCGGAAGGACTTCCCGCAGCTCCCGGTCATCTTCATCACCGGCGTGTTCAAGGGCGGCAAGCACGCCGTGGACGCCAAGGCGAAGCACGGCGCGGTGGCCTGGTTCGAGAAGCCCTTCGAGGCCCGCAAGCTGCTCGAGGCGGTGGCCCACCACGTGCCCGCGACTCCCGGCGGCACCGGCGACACCGAGGAGTTCGAGGTCGAGCTGGACATCGACATCGAGGAGGAAGAGCAGCCGGACACGATGGAGCTCACCGGCAAGATCAAGGTGACCGACGACGCCGACGTGAGTGCCGAGCTCCGGGGCGCCGACCTCCGCGCCAAGCCGATGCAGCGCTACCCGGACACGCTGGTGCGGACCCGTCCGGCCGGGAGCCCGCCGCCGCCGCCGCCGACCAAGGCCCTCCGCCGGGGCGAGCTGAGGAACAACCTGCCCTCGCTGATCACCGCCTTCTTCCAGACCCGCGAGACGGGGGAGCTCGGTGTGCAGCGCGGGCAGGTGAAGAAGGTCGTGTACTTCGAGGAAGGGATGCCGGTGTTCGCGCTGTCGAACCTCCTCTCGGACCGGCTGGGGCAGTTCCTGGTCCGCACCGGGAAGATCCGGCCCGAGCAGCTGGCCGAGGTGGCGCTGATGGCGCAGCAGACCAAGCGGCGGACCGGCGACATCCTCGTCGAGCGCGGGCTGCTCCGGGACACCGAGCGCGTCTACTACGTGGGGCAGCAGGTGAAGTCGACCATCTACTCGCTCTTCGCCTGGGAAGAGGGCTCCTACGTGATGTCCTTCGGTGGCAAGGCGCTGGGCGAGACGCTGAAGCTCGACGTCAACCCCGCCAACCTCATCGTCCGCGGGGTGAAGAAGCTCTACAAGACCGAGCGGGTGAAGCGCATCCTGGCGCTGGAGGACCGGCTCGTCCCCTCGCGGCAGCCGGTGTACCCGCTGAGCGACATCGAGCTCGAGCGCTGGGAGTCGGATCTGCTCGCCCACGCCGACGGGAGCCGGACGGTGGCCGAGCTGATCGCCTTCTCCCGCCGCCCCGAGCCGGTGGTGCAGCTCACCCTGGCCTCGCTCCTGGCCGTCCAGGCGCTGGAGAAGTCCGCGGACTAGCCGAGCAGCTTCGGGACGAGCGGCCAGCCCCAGAGGAGGCCCATCGTCACGCTGAGCGTCCCGGCGGCGGCGCTGGTCCATCCCCGGGCGCGGGGAGTGCGGAGGAGCCGCGCCAGCGGCCAGCCGGCGAGCCCGGAGAGCAGTCCCATCCCCAGCACCGAGCCGCCGCCGAACACCACGGTGTAGGCGATGCGCTCGGCGTTGCTGTCGAACCCCGCCAGGACCAGCGCGGTCAGCGCGCCGCTGCCGGCGAGCCCGTGGATGACTCCGACCACCAGCGGGCGGACGGCGTAGGCCCGGCGGCCGAGGTGGACGTGCGGGGCCTCGCCAGGGTGCACGTGCAGCCGTCCTCCGTGCTCGTGCCGCTGCGGGGCGCCGTGCGCCATCTCCGCCCGCGCGCGCACCAGGGCCCGCACGCCGAGGAAGAGCAGCATCACCGAGACCAGGAGCTCGAAGATCGCGGTCAACCGGTCGGACAGGGTGGTGCGCAGGAGCGCGAGCACCACGCCCATCCCCAGCAGGGCCAGCGTGTGGCCCAGCCCCCAGAACGCCCCGAGCCATAGCCCCGACCGTGGGTTGTCCTCCTCGGTCACCAGGGTGGAGACGGCCGCGAGGTGGTCGGGTTCGAGGGCATGTCGCATGCCCAGGAGCAGTCCGAGGAACCAGGCGGTGGCAGTGGTCAGGGCGCCTCTCCGGGACCGCTCTATCACGCCTGGCACCGGCCGAGGTCGACCGGGGGATGCGCCGCGTCAGCCCGGGGCGTCGGGTCGGGCCGTCGGGTCGCGGCCGGCGACGGCCGGCGCCGTGGAACCGAGGCCGAGGTCCTCGACCATCCGGCGGTGCTCGGCAGACCCGAGCTCCGTGACGCGGTCCTCGGCGGGGCGGACGAACCGTCGCACCAGCGTGTCGATGCGCGCGTGCGCCTCTCGCAGCCGCTCCTGCCCGATGTGCCCCTTCCGCGCGGCCTCGACCAGCGCGTCCAGCACCCGGTGCTGCACCGCCGCATGGTGGCACACCAGCAGCACGTCGACCCCCGCGCACACGGCCTCCACCGCTGCGGACGCCGCGTCGGCGATGGCCTTCATCTCCAGGTCGTCACCGACCGCCACGCCGTCGAAGCCGAGTCGCTCTCGCAGCAGGCCGGTGATGGAGGCCCGGCTCAGCGTCGCCGGCACGTCTTCCCCGAGCGCGGGAAAGCGCACGTGCGCGGTCATCACCGAGGCCAGCCGGGCCCGGGAATACGCAGCGAAGGGGACGAGCTCCACCGCCTCGAGGCGCGGCAGCCCGTGCTCCAGCACCGGCAGCGTGAGGTGGCTGTCCTGCAGCGTGTCCCCGTGGCCGGGGAAGTGCTTCCCGCAGGAGGCGACGCCGCCGCGCTCGAGCCCGTCGGCGAGCGCCACGCCCAGGCGCGCGACCTCCGCCGGCTCCGACCCGAAGCTCCGGTCACCGATGACCGGGTTCGCCGGGTTGCTGTCCACGTCGAGCACCGGCGCGAAGTCCCAGTCGAAGCCGGTGGCCCGGAGCTCGAAGGCGAGCAGACGGCCCACGCGCCGGGCGATCTCCACGTCCCCGCGCTGCCCGATGGCCCGCATCGGCGGGAGCGCGGTGTACGGCGCCCCCCGCAGCCGCGCCACCCGGCCGCCCTCCTGGTCCACCGCCACCGGGAAGGGACGGGCCGCCCGGGACTTGAGCTCGCGGACCAGCAGCGCCGTCTCCGCGGCGGTGCCCACGTTCCGGCCGAAGAGGATGGCCCCCAGCACCCCGGCGTCGATCAGCCCGCCGAGGCCGTGGTCCACCTTCCGGCCCGGAAACCCCACCAGCAGCAGCCGTGCACACGCCTGACGGAGATCGGTCACTGGATCCACTCAGTGTAGCAGGCCATGGCCCTCCGCTCGCCCCGCTGATGGACCGCAGCACCGGAGCGCGCCCCCGGATGCACAAGCCCCTTGCACGCCGCCCCTCGGGCTGGAATCACCCCGGATCGCCATGGCCGACACCGCCCACACGCTCGCCCCCACCGGTTCCTTCTACCGCGCGCGCATCGCTTCGCTGCTGGCGATCGCCCCGCTCGGCATCTGGACCGCGCTCCACCTCTGGGACAACCTCAGCGCCTACGCCGGCGCGCAGGCCTGGGAGCAGGCGGTCACCGGCGCACGCCACCCGCTGAACCAGGCGCTCCTGGTGGTGCTGGTGTTGCTCCCGCTGGTGCTTCACACGGTCTGGGGGATCGCCCGGCTCGCCTCGTCCCGGCCGAACAACGTGCGGTACGGGTACTACGAGAACCTCAAGTACCTGCTGCAGCGGCTGAGCGCGCTCGGGCTCCTCGGCTTCATCGGAGCGCACCTCTGGCTCGCCTGGGCTCAGCCCCGCTTCGTGGAGGGCAGGCCGGAACCCTTCGTCGACATCTCCCACGAGATGGCCCACCACACGCCCACGCTGGTGGTCTACATCCTGGGCGTCCTCGCGGTGAGCTACCACCTGGCGAACGGCATCCAGACCTTCGCCATGGGGCAGGGGGTGGTGGCGAGCGCCGGCGCGCTGAAGCGCCTGGAGTGGGTGGTCTACCTGACCTTCGTCCTCCTCCTGGCGATGGGCTGGGGCAGCGTGTTCGCTCTCTGGCGCGCGGGCTGATCTGTCGCGGCGCCGGGCCCGGGGCTCGGTTACGGTGGGCGCCACGGTGGACTCCGGGCACCTCACCATCGGCTTCCTCATGGACCCGCTCGAGCAGGTGCTGGTCCACCACGACACCACCTTCGCCCTCATGCGCACGGCGCAGGAGCGCGGGCACCGGCTCCTGAGCTTCGGCCAGGAGTCGCTCTTCCACCTGGGCGGACAGACCCACGCCCGGGCCCGCGAGGTGGAGGTCTTCGAGCAGCAGGGGCACCACTTCCGCGTGGTGGCCGAGCGCGAGGTCCCGCTCGGTGCCCTCGACGTGCTGTGGATGCGCAAGGATCCGCCGGTGGACGTGCCGTTCCTCCACGCCACGCAGCTGGTGGAGGCGACCGGGGGTCGCTCACCGGTCTACGTGAACTCGCCCGCCGGGCTGCGGACGGCCAACGAGAAGCTCTGGGCGCTGCACTTCCCCGAGCTCACGCCCAGGACGCTGGTCAGTCGCGACCTGGCGCAGCTGCGCGCCTTCGTCGAGGAGGCTCCCGACGGAGCCATCGTGAAGCCGGTCGACGGCCACGGCGGCGAGGGCGTGGTTCTGTTGAGGCGCGGGGACCGGAACACGGCGGCGATGCTGGAGCTGCTCACCGCCCGTGGACGCGACTGGGCGGTGGCGCAGGAGTACGTCCCCGCGGCGCGCGAGGGGGACAAGCGCATCCTCCTGCTCGACGGCGAGCCGCTCGGCGCCATCAACCGCGTCCCGCTCGAGTCCGAGAACCGCGCCAACATGGCGGTCGGCGGTCAGCCGGTGAAGACCACGCTCACCGCGCGCGACCGGGAGATCTGCGCCCGGCTCGCCCCGCTCCTCCGGAAGGAGGGGCTGATCTTCGTGGGCATCGACGTCATCGGCGACTTCCTGATCGAGGTGAACGTCACCAGCCCCACCGGCCTCGCCGAGCTGGCCCACCTCGAGGGCGGTGACCCCGCGGGGCGCATCCTCGGGCACGTGGAGCAGCTCGCGGCGGCCCGGCCGGCCCGGACCTGAGCGCCGAGCGCTCGTGCCTCCTCGGGCAGGGCGAGCTCCGGTGAACTCGCCGTGCGACCTTGGTCTGATTGCCAGCGCGCAGTCCGTCGGCCATCGATGGGCCATCACCAGGAGGCCTCATGTCGATCCGAACGACCGGTGGAATCTCGCTCGCCTTGCTGCTCATGGGCTGTGGCGTCTCCAAGGACGAGTTCGCCGCTGCCCAGAGAGACTCGGCGAACAACCTCAAGAAGTACGAGGACGAGGCCAAGAAGTCTGCAGCCCTGGAGAAGAAGAACGCCGAGCTGCAAGCGCAGAACGAGGCGCTCGCCAAGTCGACTGCCCAGCTGAGCGAGGAGAAGGGCGCGCTGGAGGCGAAGAGCAAGCAGTACGAGGAGCTCGCCCAGTCCCTGAAGGGCGAGATCGCCAGCGGGGAGATCGAGCTCTCCGAGCTCCGGGGCAAGATGACGGTGAAGCTCAAGGACCGGATCCTCTTCGCCTCGGGCTCGGCGGCCATCAACAAGGAGGGGAGAAAGGTCCTCGACGCGGTGTCCAAGGCGTTCAAGGGCCTCGAGGGAAAGAACGTCATCGTCGCCGGGTACACCGACGATGTCCGCGTCGGGCGCAAGCTTCCCTTCAAGGACAACTGGGACCTCTCCACCGCTCGTGCGGTGAGCGTGGTCCGCTACCTGCAGGCCCACGAGATCGACCCACGCATGCTGGGAGCGGCGGGCTTCTCGAAGTACCGGCCGCGGGCCTCCAACGAGACCGCGGAGGGCAAGAGCCAGAATCGACGGATCGAGATCGTCCTCACCGCCGCGGACTACACGCCACCGGTGGTGGACATGCCCGCGGCGGCGCAACCCCCGGCCGAGCCGGCTCGCTGACGGTCCGCGCTCTTTTCCGGTCAGTCCAGCCGCAGCGCGTGCTTCGCCCTCCACCGGACGGCGAGGTCGCGCATGCGGCGGGTGCCCGGGTGTCCCGGCTCCGCCCGGGCCCAGAGGTGCAGCTGGCGCTCCACGACGTCGAGCGCCTCGGCCCTGCGCCCCAGCCGATCGAGCGCGATGGCCCGCAGGTAGGCCGCCTCTCCCGCGCCCCAGGCGTAGAGCGAGAGCCAGCCCTGGGTCTGGCGGTCGAACCGGTCCAGCGCCTCGAGGGCTTCCTCGGGGCGTCCGGTCTCCAGGAGCATCCCGCCCAGGTAGAGCTGCTCGGTGCCGAAGTTGATTCCCTGCATGCTCTCGAGCCCGACCGAGGGCCTGCCCTGCCGCCAGGCGATGACCGCCTCGGTGACCCTGCCACAAGGAGTCTCACGCAGCTGGATGGAGACCCGGGCCAGAACCCGGGCGGCCGGCTCCGTTTCGCCGAGGTATGCGAGGATCCCGGCGGCGCACACCGACCACACGTGGCCACCGCGCAGGAGCTGCTCGGTCCCCGAGCGGACCGCATCCGCACCGAGACCACCCGAGAGGAAGGTGCGGTTCCAGAGGAGCTCGAGCGAGGGCTCTCTCCCATCGAGCGACCGGCTGGCCTCGTCGAGCAGCCCGAACGCCTCGCGCCAACGCCCCTCGTATCCGAGCACGGTCGCCACGTTCACGTAGGCGGTCCGCCGGTCGTGGAGGGACGACTCGGGGGCGGCAATCGTCTTCCGCAGGCTCGCCTCGGCCTCGTCCAGCGCACCTCCCCGGAGATAGGCGTGCAGGAACACGCCCGTGAGCGGGACGCCCGCGGCCGTGGCCTTCCGCGCCGTCTCGAGCGCGGGCAGCACCTTCCCCTGTACCCCACGCACCGGGTCAGGACACGAAAGCTCTCCGGTCCGGGGTTCCGGGACGCGAAGCGCTCGGCGAGCAGGCCTGCCTCGTCGTACTGTCGAGCGAGGATCAGCGCCTGGACCAGATCGGGCGTCCTGCCCGGCTCGAGCGCGGCTGCCTTGCGGAGCATGGCGATGGCGCGAGGTGTGTCTCCCTTGAACTCCCGGACGAGACTGGCGCAGCGGACGAACGCCTCGGCACTGTTCGGGAACCGGCGCTGGACCTCCTCGTAGATCATGATCGCCTCGTCGAGCCTCATCTCGCTCGCCGCGGCGTAGGCCCGGATGATGAGCCGCTCCCGTTCGGGAGCCGCGGCCGCGTACCGCTGGGCCTGCTCCAGCGCGACCCGTGCGCCCTCGGCCTCCTTGGTCTCGAGCCTCTCCACGATCGCGAGGTGCGCCATCGCGAAGGTCGGATCGACTGCGATGGCGCGCCGGTACTCCGCGAGAGCCTCGCCGTACCGCCCTTGAGCCTCGAGCTGCTCGCCATCGAAGAAGTGCCGGTACGCCTCGAGGTTGCTGGTCACGGCCTCCGCGATGCGCACCCGCGAGGCCTTCACCTCGTCCAGCGGCTCCGACACCGAGCCCCTCAACGCGCTCCGAGAGGCGATCCAGGAGATCCGGGATGGAGGCTTTCCCGGCCCCCTTCTCCCGGAGCGTGAACACGTATCGTTCGCCGCTGGGCTCGAGCGCGCGGAGATCGATCGCGTAGATCTCGTCGAAGCGCACCACCGTCCCCACGAGGAGCAGGTCGGCGCCGACTCGGCGGGCCAGCTCGCGGCCCAGGGCCTCATCGATGCGCCCGGAGGGACTCCGTCCGAGATCCCGGAGCGGTTCGAGGAGCGATGCACGCGTGACCACCGAGAGCGCGCGCGACTGCTCGAGGGACGTCACCAGGAGCCCCGAGAGGGTGTCGAGCTGGGGATCCCCAGTGGTGTTCTCGAGATCGGCCACCACCACCGCGATCGGTCCGGGCCGCTTCGCCAGGCCGCGTTTCCCTCCCTCCAGCCGCGCGGTGAAGGCAGCCGGCGAGAGGAGAGCCGGGAGCTCCGGGGCCGAACCGCAGCGCGACCGTCACCGCTGCGAACGCCGCGCTGGTGAGCGCCAGCCCCCAGAGGACCCTGCGCGAGGCCCACCGCCGGGGGCGCGTCTCCGGCCGGAGAGCCCGAAGGAACGCCTCGGCCGACTGCGGACGCCGGGCAGGATCCTTCGCCAGGCACCAGCGGATGAGCTCCCTCCACCGCTTGCTTGTCCGGGGCGTGGAACTCCGGCGTTCGGGCCAGGAGCCCCACAGCGGCTCGAAGGCGATCGCCTGGGGAGTGTCGCCGGGGCAGGGGAGGGAGCCACTGGTGAGCTCGTACATGAGAACGCCGAGAGAGTAGAGGTCGGTCGCAGGTGTCGCGTCCCCACCGCAGGCTTGCTCCGGGGCCATGTATGCCGGCGTCCCGACCGGCCCGTCCCACGTCATGCTCCCGGACGGGAGGCCGTCCGTGGGCCGGGCGATCCCGAAATCGGTGACGACGGCGCGCTCGCCCCCGCCGTGGACCGGGACCAGCATGATGTTGCTCGGCTTCAGGTCCCGGTGGACCACGCCCTCGGCGTGGGCCGCGGCCAGCCCCGATGCAATCTGCGCCACCAGCGCCCGCGCCGCCGGCTCGGCCAGGTGCCCTTCCCGGCGAAGACGATCACAGAGCGTCTCCCCCTCGAGCAGCTCCATGCTCAGAAAGAGCGGAGGCTCGCCCGGGCCTCCCACGTGGAGCTCGAACACCCGGCAGACGTTGGGATGGCTGATCTTCCGGGCGAGAAGGATCTCGCTCCGGAACCGCTGCACCCTCTCGTCGTTCGACCACTGTCCGAGGCGCATCGTCTTGAGCGCGACGCGGGTCCCCAGCGCCCCATCGACCGCCTCGTAGACCTCCCCCATCCCGCCACGGCCGACCAGTCGAACGACGCGAAAGCGCGACTCGAGAACGGTGCCGGGTTGGAGCTGCTGCTCCTCGGACGCCGGGCCCGCGAGCGGCTCGGTCGCATCGTTCCGGAGCGTGGTCTCCGCCTCGGTGGGTGCGTCGAACGCCAGCGGGTGCTCTGGAAACATCGGCCCTTGTCCTCCATCGCGCCCAGGAGGCGAGGGGCCAGCGACGGAGGCGCGGACCGGGCTGGCTGCAATCAGCCTGACGGCCCATTCCAGGCGTTCGACGTCATCGAGCAGTCAGAACGGGTCGAACTCGAGCAGTCTGATTCCCTGCACCCCAAAACCGTTGCGAAATCAATGTCCACGCAAGTTTTGCGCTCCCAGGACGGAAACCCGCATTTAACTCGCGTATTGCGCACGCTTTGCTCCGCAGACGTCATCTGCGTGCAAGCGCGGGACCGCCCGACCTAGCTCAGGGCTTTCTCAGCAGCAGCCCCTCGGCGAAGAACGCCATCGCCGCGGCGACCACCAGCCAGGTCCACATCGGCACGCGCCGGTCCGCGGTGCCGCCCGGACCGCGCACCGCCTCCTCGCCGAAGTAGGCCTGGAGCTGCATCTCGTCGAGCCGGGTGAGATCGCTGTCCGCCGGATCGAGCGTGACCGGGAACTGCGAGCCGGGCACCAGCTGCCCCGACGCATCGAAGGTCTTGTAGAGCCCCGGCTCCGGCAACGGACCCACCTCCAGCCCGTGGTCCACCTCGGTCCGGACCGGCACCTGCGCGCCGGAAGGGGACTTGACCGAGGTCACGTGGGCCTGCGGATCCGGCCGCAGGGTGAGCGTCTGCCCCACCCGGCCCTCCAGCGTCTCGCGCTCGTCCAGCGCCCCGGCGAGCCACGCCGCCGCCCGCTGCATCAGCGGCAGGTAGCTGGTGCGGATGGCGAAGTCGCCCCAGTCGCGGTCCAGCGTGCTGGTGAAGAGCAGCACCCGCCCCCGGCCGCGCCGCGCGGTGAGGAACGCCGGCGCCCCGTCGTCGAACGCCGCCAGCACCTCCGAGCCATCCGACTTGGCCCCGCCCTCCACCAGCATGTACCGCTGGAACCGCGCCCCCATCAGCCCCTCGCGCCCGCGCCCCGAGAACGGCGCGAACAGCGGATCTCCCCAGTGCACCTCGCCGAGCTTCGCCTGCCGCCCGTCGCCGGCGCCGGCCTCGGCCCCGGCCGCCTTCACCAGCCGCATCGGGCGGGGCAAGAGCTCGCCCATCCGCGCGCTCCAGGGCTCGGGCTCCACCTTGTCCCCCACCGAGATGAGGAGCCCGCCCCCGCGCTCGACGAAGGCCTTGAGCCGCGCCGCCTCCTCGGGCACCGGCGCCGGCACGTTGGCCAGCACCACCACGTCATACCCGTCGAGCGGCTCGCGCAGACCCGCGGTGGCGTCCTTCACCACCGGCCGGATGGGCGAGCTCGGCGCGCTCAGCGCCGCCTCGAGGAAGAAGACCTCGTCGCGGTAGCGCACCGGGCTCGGCGCACCGTCCACCACCAGCGCCCGGAGCTCCCGCGGCACCTGCACCACGAAATCGCGCCGATCGTCCTCCCCGAGCCCGTCCGGCGAGAGCGTCACCGCCCCGGCCACCGGCCCGCCCACCTCGGAGCGCACGGTGAGCGTCTTCTGCGCCGTGCCGCCCGGGGTGAGCTCGAGGAAGGTCTTTCCCACCACCCGGCCCGCGAGCTCCACCGTGGCCTGGATCTCCTTGGCCGGCGCGTCGGAGACGTTCCGCACCGTGAAGGCGACCGTCACCGCCCGGGCGCCGGCCTGGGGAGCGGGCTCGGCCTTGAGGTCGGCGAGGAAGTGGTTCGGCAGCACCTTCCGCCCGCGCGCCACGTCCCGCAGCACCATCTCCGGACGGACCCGCTTGTCGTTCGGCCCGCGGATGAGCGGGAGCGGCGTCTCGAGCCTCAGCGAGCCGGCGGTGAACGCCGAGACGACCACGATGCGCTTGCCGGCGGTGGGGCTCTCCTCCAGCGCGCGCGCGGCCACCTCGAAGCAGCGGCCCAGGTCCGCCGTGGACCAGGCCGGACGCATCCGCTCCAGAGTCTCCCGGGCCTCGCTGCGGTCCAGCCCGGGCGCGGTGGGCGGGGTGACGTCCGGTCCGCAGGGCAGCACGGTGACCGGGTCCTCGGGGCCGAGCGTGGCGATGGCGCTCCGGGCCTCGCTCCGCGCCTTCTCGAACAGGCTCTGCCCCTCCACGAAGCGCATCCCGAGCCCGCGGTCCACCACCACCACCGTCGCCGCCGGGCCCGCGACCTTCGACACCGCGGCGCCCGGACGCCGGAGCTCGGGACGCGCCAGCGCCAGGGGAATGGCGAGCAGGATGAGCGTCCGGAGCGTGTAGAGGAGAATTCGTTTCAGCTTCAGGCGCGAGGCCGTCCGTCGCTGGCTCCGGAGCACGAAGGCGATGGCGGCGAAGGGGTGCGGCCGCGGCTTCCGGCGGTCGAAGAGGTGCACCGCGAGCGGGATGAGCGCCGCCAGCGCGCCGAGCAGCAGCCACGGCTGGGCGAAGGTCATGCCGCCCTCCGCTGCCGTCGCCCGAGGAAGCGGAGCAGCACCGCGTCCAGCGGCTCGTCGGTCCGGACCACCATGTAGTCGACGTCCGCCTCGGTGCAGGCCGCCCGGGTGCGTTCCAGGAAGGCACGGAACTCCTCCAGGTAGCTCTCGCGGATCTCCCGGGCGTTCACCTCGATCTTCTGCTCGTCCTCGAGCGAGAGGAACAGCGTCGGATCGTCGAAGGGGAACTCCAGCTCGGCCGGGTCGAGCACGTGGAAGATGGCCAGGTCGTTCCGCCGGGCGCGCAGCGCGAGGATGCGGGCCAGCGCCTCGTCCCGGTCGTCGAACAGGTCGGAGAACACCATCAGCAGCTGCCCACGCCGTCCCCGCTCGGCGAGGTGCTCGGCCGCGGCGAAGAGGTCCGTCTCGCCTCCCGGCTGGAGCGTGTCCAGCCCGTCGAGCACCGTGTGCAGATGCCCGGGCGACGAGCGCGGGGGGACGTCGGCCGCGCCGGCCCGGGTCACCACGCTGAGCCCCACCGCGTCCTGCTGGCGAACGAGGAGGTAGGCGAGCGTCCCGGCGAGCGTCGTCGCCACCTCGAGCTTCGACAGCGGGCCGCTCCGGTACCCCATCGACCCGCTGGCGTCGACCACCAGCGTCGCCTTGAGGTTGGTCTCGTGCTCGTAGCGCTTGACGTAGTAGCGGTCGAACTTGCCGAAGGCCTTCCAGTCCAGGTGCCGCAGCTCGTCCCCGGGCGCGTACTCCTTGTGCTCCGAGAACTCGACGCTCTGCCCCTGGTGCGGGCTCTTGTGCAGGCCCGAGAGCACGCCCTCCATCACCGCGCGGGCGCGCAGCTTCACCCCGGCGAGCTTGGCCAGCGTTTCCGCGTCGAGCGAGGCCACGGGAGGGGCGCCGGCTCCTAGCCCTTCACCATCTCGAGGAGCTGCTGGACGATGCGCGAGCTGGTGATGCCCTCGCTCTCGGCGGCAAAGTTGGGGAGCACCCGGTGCCGGAGCACGGGCAGCGCGAGCGCGCGCACGTCCTCCACCGTCGCCGCGAAGCGGCCCTGGAGCACCGCCCGGGCCTTTGCCGCCACCACCAGGTACTGGCTGGCCCGCGGACCGGCGCCCCAGTTCACGTGCTTGCGGACCAGCTCCGGCGCCCCGGGCTCCCTGGGCCGGGTCTGCCTCACCAGCTCCACCGCGTAGCGGACCACGTGGTCCGGGACCGGGACGCGCCTGACCAGCTCTTGCAGCGCGAGGATCTGCTCCGGCGACAGCACCTTGGTCAGCCGCGGGCTCGTGCCCGAGGTGGTGCTCTTGACGATCTGCACCTCCTCCTCGGCGGTCGGGTAGCCCACGTCCACCAGGAACATGAACCGGTCGAGCTGCGCCTCGGGCAAGGGGTACGTGCCCTCCTGCTCGATGGGGTTCTGGGTGGCGAAGACCAGGAAGGGCAGGTCCAGCGGGTAGGTCTCGCCGCCCGCCGTCACCCGGTACTCCTGCATCGCCTGGAGCAGCGCCGCCTGCGTCTTGGGCGGGGTGCGGTTCACCTCGTCGGCGAGGATGATGTTGGCGAACAGCGGCCCGCGGACGAAGCGGAACTCGCGGTGCCCGGTGGCCCGGTCCTCCTCGAGGATGTCGGTGCCGGTGATGTCGGAGGGCATCAGGTCCGGGGTGAACTGCACGCGGTTGAAGGTGAGGTTCAGCACCTCGGCCAGCGTGGAGATGAGCAGCGTCTTGGCCAGGCCGGGCACGCCCACGAAGAGGCAGTGCCCGCGGGAGAAGAGCGCGATGAGGAGGTGCTCCACCACCTCGCGCTGCCCCACCACCCGCTTCTCGATCTGCTCCACGATGGCCGAGCGCGCCCGGGCGAGCGCCTCCACCGCTCGCAGGTCGGCGCCGGGCTCCACGGCAGTCAGGGGGGACGAGGACATGGGAGAGGTCATAGCCGTTCGGAGGCCGTGGGTTCGGACGCTTTGGCCTTCCTGGAGGCCGGTCGGGGTGGATGGGGAGGTTCGGCCGGGCCGCGCGGGAGCGCGACGTCGGACGGGTCGGACTGGGGACCGGGCAGCCGGGCCAGCAGCTCGGGCAGGCGCTCGGCCGGGAGACCGGTCAGGATGGCCGAGGCGCTGCGCGCCCGGTCCGCGAGCCGGGCATCGCCGAGCGACTGGGCGGACTTGAGGAGCGCGAGGTGGATCTCCGGGTCGAACGGGTCCTGGGCCAGCGCCGCCCGGTACGCGCCCCGTGCCTCCCCCCACTGCCCCCGGCTCAGGTAGATGCGCCCGAGGTGGACCTGCGTCGAGGCGAAGCCCGGGTGCGCCTCGAGCGAGGCCAGGAGGACCTTCTCCGCCTCGTCCAGCCGCTTCACCGCCATCAGGGCCAGCGCGTACTTGTTGGAGATGGTCTCGTAGGCGTTGCCCACCAGGGCGTGCGCCTTGCCGTATTCCTCCGCGGCGGCCACGGAGCGGCCCCGCTCCCGGAACAGCTCGCCCAGGTGCGCCCAGCGTCGGGCGGCCGGGTTCTCCACGTCGTCGAAGTCGCCGAAGGAGATCTCCCGCCCCTTCCTGCCCTCCTCGGGCGGGGTGTTCTTCCCCTTGAGGATGGGTCGCTCCGCGGTGGCCGGAGCCCTCGTCGCCGGGGTGGGCTGCGCCTTGAGATACGCCATCCAGCCCTTCTCGAAGGCGGGGAAGGACTTGCCGGTGGCCTTCTCCACCGCCTGCTGGTCGGTGGCCCCGGCGCCCATCGCCTCGACGATGGTCCGGAGCGACCTCATCCCGTGCTCCTTGTGGAGGTACTCGGCGGCGAAGAACACCTCGGCGAAGGCGGTGGCCGCGTCCTTCCAGGTGGGGAGCTTGGCCATCGAGGGGTGCATCTTGGCGAAGGGGATGAGGTCGTTCTTCTGCACCCGCTCGGCGAGCAGCGAGCGCGACGAGGGCGGGAGCGCCTTGCCCGCCGCCCCGCGCCAGCGCGACTCGAGGTACTTGGCCAGCGCCTCCTGGAGCCAGATGGGCACCGAGTTGTGACCGGTCTGGGTGACGACCAGGTGGGTGTACTCGTGCGCCAGGGTGTCCAGCCAGTCGTAGCCCCGCAGCACCGCCTTGGGCGAGGTCACCATCAGCTTGTTGAACTTGCAGATGGCGATGGTGCCGGTCTGGTCGATCTCCTTCTGGGAGAGGGTGGAGACGCGGGCCAGCTCCGCGGCGTCGTTCACCACCTCCACCCGCACCTTGCCGGGCGGGGCGTGGCCGAGGTCCTTCTCCAGCGCCGCCCGCTGCGCCTCGAGCGCCTCGAGCGCGTACGGGGCGAGCACCGCGTCCTTGCCCTTCGGGTAGAGGAAGATGAAGTGCTCGCTCTCCGCCCGCTCGTGGTCGCGGGTGATGGCCAGCGTGTCGCGGGCGAGCCGGAGGTAGCTCCCGGGCCGGTCCTCCACCCCGGCCAGCTCGAGCGCCGAGACCGCGTCCGCGTAGCGGCCCTCGCCGAAGGCCACCCGTCCGGCGAAGAAGTCGACGGACTCGTTCTGCTCGTGCCCCTGCTTGAGCCGCTCCAGCTCGGCGTGGGCGGCGACGTAGTCCTCCTCGTCGAGGAGCTCCTCCAGCGCGCGCACCCGCGCCCGCACGTCCGGGGGCGCGGCCCAGGCCAGCCCCGCCAGCAGGACACAGACGATGGCGGTGGCGCGCCTCACTTCACCAGCTCCTCATAGTACTGCTTCACCTGGTCGCGGTACCGCTCGGGCGTCCCCTGCTTCATCGCGTCCAGCAGGTCCTTCCGGAACTCGCGCGGCGCCCCGTTGGGGTCGGCGTCCGGGACCTCCACCTTCTGGCGGCTGAGCTCGTTGCCGCCCTCCTGCTCACCGCCGGCGAGCAGCGGGAGCGGGAGCCCACCCTTGCCGCCGCCGCGCTGGCTCTGCTGCATCGACTGCTGCAGCTGCTCCAGCGAGTCGAGCGCCGCCTTCTGCTCGCCGTACCCGCGCTGCGGGTCCTTGCCCTCGAGCCGCTCGGCGGCGCCCGCCATCCGGTCGGAGATCTGCTGGAGCGCCTCCTCGCCCTGCTCCCCGAAGAGCGGCGCCATCTGCTCGAGCTGTCGCATCTTCTGCTGGAGGTCCTGCCCGCGCTGCCCCAGCTTGCGCTGACCCTGGGACAGCTCCTGGAGCTTCTGGCGATCTGCCTGGCCGAGCTGGGAGCTGAGCGGGGGGAAGAGCTGGTCGAGCTTCTTCCGGATGTCGCGCACCGTCTCGGCATCCTTCTCCAGCCGCTGGGAGAGCTTGCGTGACTTCTCGCGCACGTCCGCCGGGTTCTGGTACGCCTCGTCCAGCGCCCGCTGCTGCTCGCCGGCCCGCGCCAGCTCCTCGGACTGGCGCACCGCCCGCTGCGCGGCCTCGGCCGCGAGGTCGAAGTCGTCGGACTTCAGCGCGGACTTGAGATTCTCCAGCTCGGACTTCGCCTGCTCGAGCGGCAGGTCGGCCCGCGGGCTCAGGTCGTTGGGGCCCACCCGCTGGTAGTCCTGGACCACCTGGTCGGCCTTCCGCTGCAGCGTCTCCTTGAGCCCCTGGGCGGCCTGCTTCATCCGCTGGCGCATCTGGTCGCGGTAGCGGTCGCGCACGGCCTTGGTCTGCTCGGCCAGCTGCTTCTGCTCCTCGGTGGTGGACTTCAGCGCGTCGCTGAACTCGCGGTAGCGCTTCACCAGCTCGGGGTTGGCCCGTCCGCCCATGCTGCCCGCCGCCTCGTCCAGCCCCTTCTGCAGCTCGCTCATCTGCGCCTGGAGCTGCTGCAGCTTCGCCAGCGCCTCCTCGGTCTTGCCCTCCTTGAGGAGCTTCTCGATGTCGTCCAGCCCGCCCTGCATGTCCTGCTGCTTGGCCAGCTCGCGCATCGCCTCGACGTTGAAGTGCTCGTCGCGGATGCTCTTCTGCAGCTCGCCCATGCGCCGGGCCAGCTCCTCCATGCGCTTCCGGAGCGCGGAGACCTGCCGGAGGATCTTCTCTTGGAGTCCGGGGTCGCGGGTGCTCTGGAACTGCTCGATGAGCTTGGCCAGCTCGCGCTGGTCCCGGGCGAGCTGCCCGGCGAGCTCGCGCAGCTCCTCCAGCCGCTGCTGGTCGAGCAGCGACTCGAGGTAGAGCGCGTCCTTCTCCAGGGCGGAGATCTCCTCCTGGACCACGCGGGTGAGCCGGCCGTCCATGTCCAGCTCGGTGCGGCGCCCGAAGAGCCGGATCCAGAGCTTGCGCGAGTCGGAGGTCGCCCGGACGCGGGACGCCACGTCCTGGCCCACGTGCTCCAGCGCGGCGACCAGGGCCTCGTTCCGGTCGCGCTCGCGGGCCAGGGCGCGCGCGGTGCTCACCAGGTCGCCCGCCAGCCCGAGCCCGGAGGTGTCCACCGGCTCCTGGGCCCGCACCTTGTCCTCGGACTTCCGGACGTCTCGATCCGGCCCCTCCATCCGGGTGGCGAGGTGCCCCAGCAGCCGTTCCCACAGCTCGGCCGCCCGGCGGAGCGCCTCCCGCCGGTGCTCCGCGGCGCTGTACACCACCAGCGTCTGCTGGCGGCTGGTGCCCTTCTGCGGGCCGTCCACGGCGTCGTTGTCCAGCGCCTCGACCGCGTAGCCGACCCGGTCCCCGGCGGTGAGCTTCAGGGCCGAGAGCGGCCACCGGTACTGCCCGGAGCTCTTCCGGCCGTCGTCGTGGGCGAGCTTCTGGCGATGGGTCTGCCCGTCGGGGTCCGTCCAGACCAGCGCCACGTCGGAGAGGCCGTAGTCGTCGGAGGCCTCCCAGCGGAGCAGCACCTCCTGGTCCGGGTCCACCTCCAGCTCGGCCCCGGGGAGCAGGATGGAGGCCTGGGGCGGGCCATCCGGCTCGACGGTGAGCGGGAACTCCGGCCCGCGCGCCACCTCGCGCCCGGCCCGGCCGGTGAAGACGACCGCGTACGTCCCGGGGGTCTGCAGCACCAGGCTGCCGCTGAGGTCGCGCCCGTGCTCGACGCGGAGGGGCACCACCGCGCCGCCGCTCAGCTGGAGCTGCGCGCCGACGACTTGCCGGTCCGCGCGCGTCCGCAGCTGGACCACCGTCCCCTTGGGGCCGGCGAGGTCGCCGGTGCTGGTCACCGTCCGGGGCGCCAGCCCGGTGTAGGCCGGGTACTGGTAGAGCAGCTCGAGCTCCGCGGTGATGGGCTCCCGCGCGCCCTGGGCCCCCGCCGCCGCCGCGGGCCGCAGCGCGACGAGCAGCGCCCGCATCCGGTCGGGCCAGAGGCCGCCCACCAGCCCCAGCGCCACCAGCGCCCCGAGCGCGATCGACCCCGCCCGGCGCACCGCCGCGCGATCCACCACGGCGTGGGCGTCCAGCGCCGCGGTCCGCGCGTCCACCGCCCGGAGGTGCGCGAACGCCAGCTCGGTGGAGAACGTCGGGTCATGGCCCATCGCCTGGCGGAGCTCGAGCGCGGCGAGGAGGTCCAGCGAGACGCCCGGCACCCGCCCGGCCACCAGGCGCGCGGTGCGGAAGGGGTTCCCCGCCGCCCGCGTCCAGTGCCTCCACACCCGCTCGGCGACCAGGCCGGCCGCGGCGAGCACCGCCACGGCGAGGACCCAGCGGACCCCGCGTGGCCAGGCCTTCGCCAGCGCACCGGCCAGCGCCAGCCCGAGGCCCAGGCAGGCCGATCCGAGCAGCGCCGACTCGAGGGCGACGGCCCGCGCCTGCCTGCGGCGCACCGAGCGGAGGAAGCGGTCGACGGTCGCGCCCGCCGCGGCGTCCGGCAGCGGGGTGGGGGCGGAGTCGGTCTCCGGGGCGGAGTGCAGCAGATTCACGGCAGAATCGGAGGGCCTGGAGCGCGGGGCCGGGCGACAACCCCGGACCCCGCTCCGCCCTTCCTGGGCAGGTGCGAGCATGGCCTGTGGCGGGGTGTCCTGGGAAGTGCACCCCCAGGCCGGGTGGGCATCGCCCGACGGAAGGCGCCCCTCGGGACCCCGAGAAGGGCGCCTTCCGGACGGCTCAGGGACGCGTTGCCGCCGGGCGCTGGCGCGCGCTGGCCTTCCCGCCCGCCGGCCCCGCGCGCCCCGGTGCGGCCACGAAGCTCGTCGGTCCGGTGACGGTCAGGTGCGGCCGGAGCCGCTCGAACCGCTTCCGGCTCAGGCCCCGGACTCGCATCACGTCCTCGGGCCGGCTGAACGGCCGGGTGCTGCGCTCGGCCACCACCGCCGAAGCGAGCGTCGGGCTGATGCCCGGGAGCGCGTCGATCTGGTCCAGCGTGGCGGTGTTGAGGTTCAGCACCCCCGTTCCGACGGGTCGCTTGGCCTTCCCGGCGGTGGCCGAGCCCGGCGGGACCGGGGCCGCATGCGCCCACGTGCCCGAGAGGACCACCGCCGCGAGCACGAGCCCGCGCGCGCTCACTGGGCACCTCCCACGGCCGACAGCTTGGGCTCCGCCGCCGCCGCCTCCGGCGACTCGCGCCGCTCGCCGGCCTCGCGCACGTGCAGCTTGCCGTCCAGCGGCAGCACGTCCAGGAGCACGTTCAGCGAACCGTCGCGGTTCACGAACGCCGACCCTGCCCGGACCCAGACCGTTCCACCCTTGCCTTCGCGGATGGAGAACACCGCCAGCCGCTTTCCTGTCGTCAGCACCTTCCACCTCCACGCCCTCGACCGGGCCGGCATGGCCCGGCGTCGGCCCGCCGATACGGACCGCACGAGCCTGGGTCCCGAGCAGCGGCCGTGCCAGCGAGGTCCCGGGCGAGCGAGGCGCAGGACCGGTCCGCGCGACGGGACCGACGCTCCGGACTTCTGGACGGATGTTCAGCCCGGACCACTCGGACTGCGCGCGGGTCCAGTCGGCGCGACGAAGGAAGTCGCGGCTCCCGTTCACCGCGGACATCGATGGTCCTGCATCGTCCCGGCCAGTACTCGGCGACATCGCGGTGGGCGACATCCACGTGAACGGGCAGCTGACGCTCGGCGACCGGAACCGAGACGCTAGTCCTCCGGCGACGGGCTCGGTCTGGTGACCGGATGGGACCAAGGGCGCATGACGGACGGGGGAGGACGGCGGATACGGTCGGCCGCCGCGCCCACCGCGAAGGACACGCCATGCGTCCCCTTCTCCTCCTGCCCTTGCTGCTCGGGGTCACCGCGCTCGCCGCCGAGCCGGCGCCCGCCGACGGTCCGCTCCCGTCGCTCCCCTACACGCCAGGCCTCGACCCGGCGTCGATGGACCGGAGCGCCGACCCCTGCGTCGACTTCTACGCGTACTCCTGCGGCGGCTGGCAGGCGCGCAACGCCATCCCCCCGGACCAGGGCGCGTGGAGCGTGTACGCGAAGCTCGAGGCGGACATCGAGCGGCACCTGTGGGGGCTGCTCCAGGCCGCGGCCGACCCCTCGGCGTCGCGCAGCCCGGTGCAGACCCAGATCGGCGACTACTTCGCCGCCTGCATGGACGAGCCGCGGGTCGAGGCGCTGGGAGCCAGGCCGCTCGAGCCGGCGCTCACCGCGCTCGCCGAGGTGAAGGACCGCCGCGGGCTCGCCGAGTGGGTGGCCCGCCAGCACCTGGCCACGCGGACCTCGCGGCTGATGTTCGGCTTCGACGCCGAGCAGGACTCCTCGGACGCGACCCAGTTCATCGCCGCGGTGTACGCGGGCGGCATCGGGCTCCCGGACCGGGACGACTACCTGGACCAGGACGCGAAGGCGAAGGAGCAGCGGAGCAAGTACCAGGAGCACATCGTGCGGACGCTCCAGCTCCTCGGGGACGACGCGGCCACGGCGAAGGGCACCGCGGCGCTGGCGATGGACATCGAGACCAGGCTCGCCAGGGCCACCCTCACCCGGGTCGAGCAGCGGGACCCGTACAAGGTCTTCCACCGGGTCCCGGTGGAGAAGCTGACCGCGACGGCGCCCACCTTCGACTGGAAGACGTATCTCACGACGGTGGGCGTTCCCGGGACCAAGGTGCTCAACCTGAGCCAGCCCAAGTTCTTCCAGGCGCTGGACCGGGAGCTGAAGCGCCGCCCGCTGGCGGACTGGAAGCGGTACCTGCGCTGGCACCTGGCGAACGTGAGCGCGCGGTACCTCTCACGAGCGTTCGTGGAGGAGGACTTCGCCTTCCATGGCAAGTACCTCTCGGGCACCGAGCAGATCGCCCCGCGGTGGAAGCGTTGCGTCCGCTGGGTGGACCGGGACCTGGGCGAGGCGCTGGGGCAGGTCTTCGTCCAGAAGAACTTCTCGGCCGAGCTCAAGGAGAGGACCCTGGCCATGGTGCTCGGCATCGAGCACGAGATGGAGGCCGACCTCCGGACGCTGGAGTGGATGTCACAGCCCACCCGCGAGCGCGGCGTGGAGAAGCTCAAGGCGATGGCCAACAAGATCGGCTACCCCGACCGGTGGCGCGACTACGCGTCCATCCGGCTTCTGCGCGACGACTTCCACGGCAACGTGACGCGGGCGGTGCAGTTCGAGTCCATCCGGCAGCTGGGCCACATCGGCAAGCCGGTGGACCGCGGCGAGTGGGAGATGACGCCGCAGACGGTGAACGCCTACTACAGCCCGACGATGAACGACATGAACTTCCCGGCCGGCGTGCTGCAGCCGCCGCTCTACGACCCGAAGATGGACGCGGCGCCGGGGTACGGGAACACCGGGGGCACCATCGCCCACGAGCTGACGCACGGCTTCGACGACGAGGGGCGGCAGTACGACGCCAGGGGCAACCTGAAGGACTGGTGGACCAAGCAGGACGCGGCCGAGTTCGCCCGGCGCACCGCCTGCGTCTCCGACCAGTACTCGACCTACCTCGCGGTGGACGACATCCACGTCAACGGGAAGCTCACGCTCGGGGAGGACGTGGCGGACCTGGGCGGGCTGGTCCTGGCGCTACCGGGCCTGGAAGGCGGCCACGGCGAACCAGAAGCTCGCGCCCATCGACGGGCTCACCCCCGAGCAGCGCTTCTTCGTGGGCTACGCCCAGTGGGCCTGCGCCAACGTGCGGCCGCAGGTCACCCGGCTGCGCGCGCGGACGGATCCGCACTCGCCGCCGCAGATACCGGGTGAACGGGCTGGTGGTGAACATGCCCGAGTTCGGCCAGGCCTTTTCTTGTCTACCCGGGCGCGCCGATGACCAAGCCCCCGGAGAAGGTCTGCAAGGTCTGGTGAGCGGCGGCGCCCCTCGCTAGGCGCGGATGAAGTAGCGCTCGATGTACTCGCTCTCGAACGGCACGCCGTCGAGCATCGCGGGGGTGAAGCGGTTGCGAAGAAGCGCGTCGATGTAGGCGCTGTTGTGCCCGCCGTCCATCAGCCCGCGGCACTTGATGGCCTCGCCGGTGACGGTGACGGTGCAGGCCACCTCACCGTAGGCGTCCACGGAATGCGGCAGGCCCGTGCCGATGTCGGGGAGGGGGTTCAGCCGCTTCGGGGGGGTGAAGCGGGTGTCGAGCGTGCTGCAGGCGCGCGCGTCCGCTTGCTCGCAGGCGGCGCCCAGGAGCCGGGCGGCCCGGTCCGGCTGCTTGTCGGCGGCCGCGGGGTCGATGAGCTTCAGCGCGTCGTCCGTGCAGCGGCTGGCCCGGTCGCCGGTGCAGAGCTGCTTGGTGTCGGTGTCCGGCGGGGGGTACCAATGCTTCAGCGCGACCTTGTTGAAGCTCTGGATGCAGCCGAGGGTGGTGACGAGCAGCACCGCGAGGAGAACGCGCATGTCGAGCGAGCGTGGGCCAGCGCGTCGGAGCGCGTCAATGGCAAAGCCTTCACCGCGAATCGCAGACCCCTTGCACCGCGGCCGGCCGCTGTGCCACACAGCCTCTCGCCCCCGGGTGCCCATGTCGGGCCCAACAGGGAAGCCGGTGAGAGTCCGGCGCGGTCCCGCCACTGTGAACGGAGCGGCCCGAGGAACCGGGCCGGTTCGACATCCTCCGTCGGTCGCCACTGCGGACAGCCGTTCCGCGGGAAGGTGGGAGGACGAGCCCCGGACGTGAAGGCGCCATCGGGGCGCCGCCTGCGTCCGAACCCGTGAGCCAGGAGACCTGCCCGAGGGTGCGGCGCCGGTGACCCCGGCGACGCCGAAGGCCTTCTCTCTTCGGAGAAGAGAGTCGAAGGCGGACGATGGGCGGATGGCGGTGGGTCCGGGCCTGTCTGGGGCCGGCGTTGAGCGTGGCGTCGATCGCCTGGGGCCAGTCCCCGGCGGTGGAGCTGCCGCCCGTGGACGTGCCCGTCCCGGCCGCGCCTCCCCCGCCCGAGTCGCCCCTGGTGCGTGACCCCACCGGCCTCACCACGGTGGTCGACGTCGAGTCCCGCCGCGCCGAGGGGTCCACGGTGGGCGCGCTGGTGGGCGAGGCGCCGGGAGTCGTTCTCCAGCAGGCCGGCGGGCTCGGCCAGGCCGAGCAGCTCACGCTCCGCGGCGCCTCGAGCACCGGGGTCCTGGTGCTGCTCGACGGCGTCCCTCTCAACGGGCTGGGCGGCATCGCCGACCTGAGCCTGGTCCCGCTCCCGGCCGTGCAGCGGGCCGAGGTGCTCCGCGGCGGCGCCGGCGCACGCTACGGCGCGGGCGCGCTCGGCGGGGTGGTGAACCTCGTCACCCGGAGCAGCGCCGAGCCCGTCGTCTCGGCCGACCTCGCCCACGGAAGCTTCGGCACCACCCAGGGCAGCGCCAGCGTCTCCGGCCCCGTGCTCGGCGGCTCGGGGCTGCTCGAGCTGCACGCCGGCCACACCGACGGCGACTTCACCTACACCTACGACCCGCTCGCCGGGACGCCCGCCAGCAAGCCCCAGACGCTGGTCCGCGAGAACAACCAGGCCACCTGGGTGGGGGGACTCGCCAAGGGAGGCGGACGGGTGGGTCCGTGGCAGCTCGATGGGCTCGTCCAGGTCAGCGCGCTCTCCCGAGGGCTCGCCGGCACGGTGGACGCGCCCTCGCCGGACGCGCACCAGGATTTCCTCGGGCTCCAAACCGGACTCCGGCTCTCGCGCTCGTTCGCCTCCGGGGCCGACACCTCCTTCCGGCTCGACGCTCGCCGGGAGACCAGCACCTTCCGCGGCGGCTTCCTCTCCCAGGACACCCGCTGGTGGGAGGCCTCGCTCGCCTGGGACGGGACGCTGCCGCTCGGCCACCACTGGCTGTCCGCGTCCGCCTCGGTGGGCCTCTCCTTCGCCGACGCCGGCTCGGCCTCGCCGCGCTGGGCGGTGACCTCGCTCTCGCTCCAGGACGAGTGGCGGCTCGCCCAGGACCGGGTCTCCATCGTTCCGTCGCTCCGGCTCGACCAGGCGGGGACCTTCGTCGGGGTCTCGCCCAAGCTCGGGGTCTCCTGGGCGCTGCCGGCCGGCGTCACGCTGCAGGCCAACGTGGGGCAGTCGTTCCGGGTCCCCTCGTTCCTCGAGCTGTTCATTCCCACCGGGACGCAGCTCGCCAACCCCGACCTCCAGCCCGAGCGCGGCGTCTTCGTGGACGCAGGGGCGGGAGTGGCCGGCACACCGGGGTCGCTCCGGGTCGCCGGCTTCGCCGCGCAGTACCAGAACCTCATCATCTACGACTACCAGCCGCCGGTCCCCACCCGGCCGCGCAACGCCCCGGCGGTCCGGGCCGCCGGGCTCGAGGCGGAGGGACGGCTCGCCCCGGCCCGCTGGATGGAGCTGAGCGGGAGCTACGGCCTGCTCTTCACCGAGAACATCCGCGACATCCAGGCCTACTACCTCAAGGAGGTCCCCTTCCGGCCGCGCCACCGGGGGACCCTGCGCCTCGCGGTGGGGCCCGAGCGCATCCGGGTGCACGGCACCCTCCGCGGCCAGTCGGAGATGTTCCTCAACCGCTCCAACACCCAGGCCATCGCCGGCCGGGCGCTGGTGGACGCGGGGGTCGACGTCCTCGCCGTCCGTCGGCCCGAGGTGCTGCTCTCCTTCAACGCCACCAACCTGGGCGACGTGCAGACGCGCGACTTCGACGCCTATCCGCTGCCCGGCCGCGCCCTCTTCGCCACCCTGACCGTCCGCCTCGACCTGGGGCGCCAGAAGGAGTCTCCATGACGTCGTGTCCCCGAGTGGCCCTGGCCGCTCTCCTCCTCGCCGTGGCGGCCGTGTTGCCGGGGTGCCTGGACACCAGCCAGCTCCAGTGCAATCCCGGCACGGTCCAGTGCGGCGACACCTGCGTGGCGACCGCCAACGACGACCAGAACTGCGGCGCGTGCGGCTCGGCCTGCACCGGCGGCAACGTCTGCGTGGCCAGCGCGTGCGTGTGCCCGGTGGGCCAGGGCGTGTGCAACGGCATCTGCACCCGGGTGGCCACTGACTCGAAGAACTGCGGCGCCTGCGGCGTCTCGTGTGGAGCGGGCCAAACCTGCAACCAGGGCGTGTGCCAGGACTGTCCTTCCGACGGAGGGTCCACGCCGGTCGGGTGCCGGACGGCGCTCCTCGCCGGGTGCATCGCGACGTCGGGGGGCTTCCTCCAGCCCATCGAGGACGCGCCGGGGGGTCTCCTGCTCGCGGCGCCGGTGAACCCGTCGGGAGCGACGTTCCCCGATGCCCTGGGGGTGCTGGGCACGGCGCTGCTCTACGCCGACCACGACAGCTCGACCCTGTACGAGGTGCCCATCGGGCAGCTCTCGACGTCCAGCGCCGAGAAGCTCTCGCTGGTCGGCCCGTCCACCGGGAGCAAGGCCGGGACGACCCAGCTCCTCGTCGAGTCGGCGGACGGGGGCTCGGGGAGCCGCATCTACGCGATGAACAGCCTGGTCAACGCGCTGCGCATCTTCGAGGGCCCGCCCCCGGGGAATGCCGGACAGCTGCTGAACCAGGGAGCGGGCGCGCTGGGCCTGGTGGCGAAGGGCGGCGCGGCGTTCGACCCCGGGAGCTACCCCGGGTCGTTCGCCAAGCTCGGCACCGACGTCTTCGTCCCGCTCAACGGCACCGGGAAGGTGGTCCGGGTGAACGTGAGCGACCCGGCGAACGCGCAGGTGAAGGACACCTACGACCTCCAGCCGCTGGTCGCCGCGCTCCCGGGCGGCGGGGTGGCACCGGACGGCGGCCCGTTCACCCCCTCGCCCACCCAGGCCATCGCCCGGAACGGCGTGGTGTACGTGGCCGCCAACGTGCTTCGCTACTTCGCCGACTTCAGCGGAGCCGACTTCGGCCCGCCGCTGGTGGTGCGCATCGACCCCGCCAAGGTCGGACAGGCGGCGCTCTCGGCGGTGCAGGGCTTCGCCGGTGACGCGGGCACCTGCCAGAACGTCGAGTGGCTCTCCACGCTCCAGCTCGGCTCGGCGGCCACCCCCATGCTGGTGAGCTGCGCCGGGGCGCGCACCTACGACCCGACGACCTTCGACGTCACCTCGGTCCAGAACACCGCGCTGCTCCTGCTGGACGGCACGGACCGGCAGATCGCCGCCTGGGTCCCGAGCTCCGCGTCCGGGCAGCCGCCTCCGAGCGTGGGCCGCGCGGTGGCCCAAAACACCAGCGTCTACGTCGCCGACGAGACCGCCGGGCGGCTCTACGTCATCGACTACGCGACCAACGGCTTCGTGGAGCGGGTGGGCTACGTGGATGGCGGGACCCCCGCGGCGGCCTGCCCGTCGTACATCACCGACCTCACGCTGGTGCCCGCGCCGTGATCGCCGCCCTCCTCTCGGTCGCCCTGCTCGGCGCCGGCGCGGACCCCGGTCCGCTCCGGATGCTCGGGCCGGCGCCGAGGGGAGAGGCGCGCCGGGTGGTGACGCTCGCCCCGTCGCTCACCGACGTGGTCCTCGCCCTCGGGGCGGCGGACCGCCTGGTGGGCGTGTCCCGCTTCGACGAGCGTCCCGAGGTCTCGCGGCTGCCGCGGGTGGGCGGCTTCGTCGACCCGAGCGTGGAGGCGGTGATGGCCCTCCACCCGGACCTGGTCCTCGCCCAGCCCGGCCCCGGGAACCGCCGGGCGGTGGAGACCATCGCCGAGCTCGGGGCGCCGGTCCTCCTCCTGCCGCTGGGGACGGTGGCCGACGTGCTCGCCGCCGAGCGCGCCGCGGGCAAGGCGCTGGGACGGGCCGAGCAGGGCGAGGCGCTGGCCCGGGAGCTCGAGTCGACCCGCGCGCGCATCCGGGAGCGGGCGCGGGCCCGGTCACCGGTGCGGGTGCTGCTGGTCTACGGCTTCGAGCCGCTGGTGGTGGCCGGCCCCGGCGGCTTCGCCGACGAGCTACTGGCCGACGCCGGGGCGGTGAACGTCGCCGCCGACGCGGCGAGCCCCTACCCGGTCTACTCGGTGGAGCGGGCGCTCCGGAGCCGGCCGGAGGTCATCCTCGACGCGGCCGACACGGCGGCGGGGCGGGACCGGCTCCGGGCGCTGCCCGGCCTGCACGAGGCCCGCTGGGCCGAGGTGCCCGGGCAGGCGCTCCTCCACCCGGGCCCGGCGCTCGGGCGAGGCCTGGAGCAGCTCTTCCAGCTCCTGCACCCGGAGGCGGCGCCAT
>CAVZMH010000018.1:0-197703 GCA_963776345.1 uncultured delta proteobacterium
CGCACGTAAACGGACTTGAGCACCCAGAGAACCGGCGCGGCGCGAGAGAAGGTCGGTCCAGACGTCGAAGTCCTCCGCTACCTGTTCGTCGGCATGAAGCTGCTGCGCGCGGACCCGCGTGGCGCCGGGCGCGCGCGTCTTCGCGCGGGAGATCCGCCGCGATCTTCGCGACGTGGTCGCGCAGCGCGGTTGTCAATCGGGCTCGGTCGTTCGGCTTCATGCGTGGCTCGGCCCGGACAGTGGGTTCAGAAGAGGCAGCGTTGCGCCCTCGAGGTGCCACATGGCTGGCCCCTGGTGAAGCGCGGCTGGCGGTTGTCGATGACGCCGAGACCACGAGCACCCAGAAGCCGCGGCTTCCGGAGAGCGTCTCGTCGTACAGGCGGCGCGGAAGATCGAGGGCCTCGCAGAGCCCGAAGAGTGACGTGTCGCCGAGCACGATGATGTTGCCGGGCTTTCCGTGCTCTTCGAGCAGCCGAAATAGCGTCGGCCTCGGCGGCCTCGGTCAGGGCCTCGCGCTGGCCGACGGTGGTCCGCCCGCTCGGTGACGGGATCTTCTGCGGCATGTTCGGCGAAGAACGCGTCTCGAACGACACCCACTTGCCGGCCGATCGCGGCAGCGACAGAGCGTGCCAGCTCGGGATGGCCCTCGGGAGGCGTGACCGAACATCCGGAAGCCACGCGAAGCCGAGGCGTCGCGAAGCATGTCGCGCACGATTGCCTCGGGACTGCGCTATCGTCCGGACGGGTTCGGCGAGATCGTCCGCGGCCAGTGCCGGGGACGCGCAGATCGACCCGGACCGCCCGGGGAGCACCATGTTGCCCTGCACGCGGCAATAAGGTCGCGCAGAATGGTCAGCAGATGGTCTCGATCTGGATATGGCGTGTGCAGACCGAAGACGCGCCGGACCCGGCGATCCAGTCTTCGAGCGCGATGGGGTCCCGCGTCTGATCGATCACGAACGCAATGCTGTGCTTCGGATCCACCGGGCCAATGAAGAGGTGACCGGTCTCGGCGATTTCCACGTCCTCGCACAGGCGAACACCGAGGGCGAGCGGATCGCCGTCGAAGTGAGGCGGAAAGAACCGCCAACGTCCTTCGCGCAGTGTCGGGCTCCACCGGCGGCCACTGGCCAGCGAGGCGGACAACCTCCGCCGCGAAGGACTTCAGTGTCTCGCGATCGAAGATCGGCCGCGCGACGAGCGGCTGGTCGGCACCATCCACCTCGAACAGGTGGGCACGGCCCATGGAGACTCGCACCACGAGCCGCACGATGCCGGCGCCGCTCACGATGCCCGCGGGCCACTCGTCCTCGAATCGGGCGCCGATCTCGTCGAGTCGAACAATGCCGCCGAAGCCATCGAGCACCGCGTCGAGGGCAGCGTTCAGGTCGGCGAGGCTGGTGAGATCGAGGCGCTCGAGGCCCTTTGAAACATCAATGCTGACCTGCGGCTGGCTCTTTCCGAGATCGTCGGCGATCTGTCCCTGGGCCTCGGGTTCCCCGGTGATGCCAACGGAACGCTCGACGGCAATGCGCTGGGCATCGCTGAGGGGGCGCGAGGCCAGGTCCCAGATGCGATCGAGCGTGTGGGCGCCTTCGTCCTTGCCCGTGCTGTGCGCGCGGAACTGGTGGAGGGCCTCGACGACGTCGGCCAGCTTCTTCCTGCCGATCCCGGGCAGCCTGAAGAAGCTCGCTGCGAGTGAGCGATGCGACCGCTCCGACGGTCGGGAGATCAGCCTGAGCAAGTGCAGAGCGTAGCGCCTCGCTGAGCGGCAGCTTCTGCACCGGCTCCGGCGAATCGCAGAGGTCGGGCACCAGCGGAGGCTCTGCTCGCGTGGCTGTCGTGGCGACAGCCAAGACGCCCTGACCCAGCAGCGTTTCCTGGAACGCGACGATGTCGTTCGCCGTCTTGGTGCCGATCGCGTGGATGGCGCGAACTTGCGCGGGAGGGGGGAGAGCAAGGAGCTCTCCCACGGTGTGGATCTGGCACCGCGCGAGCGCGTTGATGGCCCGCCGCGACAGGCCCGTGATTCGAAGCGGCGTCGTCGCGTCGAGCCTTGCCGACGGTGGAACGGAGGGCGTTGTGACGACGTCCTCGCCGAGCGCGACCAGCAGCGCGTCGCGCATGGCCCGCGCGGAGGGGAAGCGCTTCTCCGGAGTGGGATCGAGCGCCTTTCGGAAGAACGCGCACAGTCCGGAGGGCTGGATGTCTTCGTCGCGGACGGCGGGCGCTTGGCCTGGCTCGGGAACCCGACCCTCGAATGCGTGGCGGCCGGCGTAGAGCTCGAACAGGCAAAGTGCGGCGGCGAAGCGGTCCGTTTGATGCGTCCAGCGCGCGCTCGTCGGGTCGCGGTAGAGAGCGGTTCCGCCATACGGTGCGTCCTCGGGCATCGCCGCGAGGCTGAAGTCGATGATGGTCAGCCTGCCGTCGAACACGAGCAGGTTCTCTGGCTTGAGGTCCTTGTGGGTGACCGACTTCTGCTCGAGGTACTCAAGTCCGGCCAGCAGGTCCTCCGCGAGGCGCCTCTGGGCGGTGGGCTCTGGTGACGGGTGCCGAGCCATCCACTGGCGGAGCGTTTCGCCACCCACGCGTTCCATGACGAGCGTGAGTCGCCCCTCGACCATCTTGGTCAGGTCGATGACGCGCACGACGTTGGGATGATCCAGGCCAGACAGCACCTGGTACTCACCACGCAGGGCGTCGTCGGCGGCGTCTTCGGTGCGTGCGATCTTGAGCGCGCGCGTGCGGCCGCTCACCAGGTGGCGCGCGGCGTAGACGACAGCCATCCCGCCTTGCCCGAGCCGCGACACGATCTCGTAGTCCGTGCCGACGCGGGTGCCTGGCTGGAGGTTGTCGGCGTCGAGAGGAACGCGACCGACGTTCGGGAAAGCTCCCTGCGTCTGGGGGTCGGATCCCGCCCTACGCGCACCGCCTCGATGGCTTCACCGACAGACGGGAAACGATTGGTTGCCCGCAGCTCGACCATCCGGGCCACGGCTTCGTCGAGGCTCAGCGGAATCGCTGAGCGATGTCGCGCACGCGCCGCATCAGCCGGCGGGCGGACATGAGCTGGCGGGTGTTCTCGAAGAGCGGCTTGCCGGTGAGCAGCACCGCAAGGATCGCACCGAGACTGAACTGGTCAGAGGCCGGCTCCGCACTGCTGAAGGCCGTGACGACTTCGGGCGCGGCATAGATGAGTCTGTCGTCGGCCACGCTGGTGAGCGAGATGGTGGCGTCGGCGGTCAACTGCTTCGCGAGGTCGAAGCCTGTCACTCGAATCTGCGTCGGGTCCTGCTTGTCCTCGACGAGGATGACGTCTGGCCTGAGGAGGCGATGCACGACACCTTGCCGGTGTGCTCGTGGATGGTCTGCGCGATCGAATCCAGAGGTCGGTTCGGATTCGCAGATCGGCCTTCTCTTTGCCGCGAGCGTCGGGACCGTAGCGATCGACCCAGGTCGTGAGCGTGACGCCCTTGAAGTACTCGAGGGGCAGGACGATGCCTGCTTCGTCCGAGAACGGCGGGTCAGCGCTGAGGATGCCGTCGCTGCACCCAGTCGGCCAAGCACCTGTGCCTCCCACCGGGCACGTTCCGCGACGCGATCGCGCTGCGCATCGGTCGCGAGCGGTGGAACGCTGTAGATCCGGGAGGACGCGCTCAGCCCCGGAGAGTGTGTTTCGCCCGAGCAACTCGGTGAACGTGTCGTGGTAATCGAGTCTCTTCGACAATCTCGTACTCGCGCACGCGGCGGACCGGCTTCGGTCCACCCTGCGCGCCGGTGAAGAGCTCGAGCAGCTCGCGCTGAGCCGCAAGAAGCAGGAGTTGTCGATCTACCCTGGCTCAGACGTTCGACGAGCGCTGGGTCTTGAAGCGCGGCGAGGTAGCAGGCCTCGGTGTTGAACGCGGTCGGTGCTCGCGGGGCCACGAACGCCCACGTCGGTCGTTGCAGACAGGAAGACGAGCCCCTCGGTCCACACCTGCCCGGCCTCGATCCTGGCATGCCGGAGGTGTGTCTTGAGCACCTGCGCGGTGACGCGGTTGAGCTTCAGGGGGCTACGATCTCTCCGGGAGCCACCAATCGTTGTCCGTGCCCTCGATGCGCCCGCGGTAGGATTTAATCTCGACGACGAAGATGGCGTGAGGCGCGACGACGACCGCGTCCAATTCGAAGACGCCGCCGCTCGCTCGACGAGCCAAGCATTGCCGTAGACCGTGTAGGTCGACGGCAGTCCTGCCACAAGGAAGCGGAGCGCCTGTCTCTCCGCGTCGTGCGCGGGCTCGCCGATGGGGATGAACTGGGCGGCCATGGTTACACCAGCAGGACCTTCGCCGTCGGGAACCAAATCGCGAGTTGGTTCTCGATGCGGAAAGAGGCCGCCCTTGTCGGGATGGAGTCCTATGACGAAGTCGAAGGTTCTCTGGCGAAGCGGGTGGTCTGCCTTTCGGAGGTCTTCGAGTTCGACTCTAGTCGCAAAATCAGAGTGGGGCGCACCCATCTCAAGAGCGATCACGCCAGCGAGGGTGAGTTCCTGCCAGGAGCTGCACGCGATCGTGAAGTTGTCGTGAAGAGTGAGGTCGCGCTGCGCCGACACGAGGTGATGGGCGAGCTGCCCACCGGTGCCCGGCGGCTCCAAGACCTTCTGGTGGGGCTTCACGACATGCAGCTCGGAACGCGCAGATCCGCGTCGGCAGCCCGAGGAATCGGGACTGCTCGGCGATGTAGTAGAACCGGGCCAGCGAGCGGGGCTGACCCCAACATCTTTAATCCACGAGTCAGCTGACGACTCGGGCAGGCGCTCTGGAAAAATGAGGCCGCCGAGCGTGGCCGGATCAAAGGGAACACGATGGATGACGGCGGCGTCCTCGAAGAGCAGCGCCACGAAGTCGGCGCTATTGAGGCGGCCGCGGAAGCGGCTCCACGTGTCCAGCTTGGGCTCGGTGATGCGCTGGGTGCGTCGTCCGGCAGGTTCATCGCGCGCCAGCGCGTGGAGAAGCGC
This sequence comes from uncultured delta proteobacterium, assembly GCA_963776345.1. Classification (GTDB taxonomy): domain Bacteria; phylum Myxococcota; class Myxococcia; order Myxococcales; family Myxococcaceae; genus RPRB01. The sequence continues at coordinate 4,997 of CAVZMH010000018.1, forward strand.
CACCGCCCAGATTCCGGTTGGGCGCTGGTCGTCGGTCAGCGCTCGACGTCCAACGTTGGCGTCGGCGATTCGCCTCATACGTGGACGCGCCCTCATACCCGCCGGCCCTCACCCACTCGTCGACCTCGGAGAGCTTGAATTTCCAGAGACGGCCAACCCTGTGAGCTGGAAGGCTCCGGCGCTCAATCCAGCGATGAACCGAATCCTTGGCGTCGCCGAGGTCTCTGGCGACCTCGTCGACGGCGGCCCAAGGCTCGACTGTGCTCATGTGCATCCCCCTGAACGCCACGCCTGCTACTCGTGAGGAGTTGGGCACGGAGTCTGCCAACAGAACCTGACGCAAGTCGAAGAGAGTCGGTGTCAGCAAGGGGCGCACAAGGTTGCCAGCGGGCCACAGCACGGCTGCCAGCGCACCCATCAGACTAGACGGCGAGCCGAGGCTCGGGCGATCAGATGCCGTCCAAACCCAGTAGCCATCGGATGCAGCTGCGAGTCGGAGCCTGTGCGCCGGTCTTCGCCGTCTCTGCTCGCGGGACCGCCACAGCCCAGGGCACCCATCGGGTGTTGATAGAGCCGGCGGCGCTCTGAGGCCGTCGAGCTAGCCTATCTCGCCCCCGACATAATCCCCGTTCCTTGGACAGAAGACACAATAGAGGCTCGGAGGTTGGCCGGCAGAATGGCCGGAACCCCTCCGAACGACTCCGTTGAGGACTGGAGTTTCCTCAGCCTTAACCGCGGAACTCCTGGTCGCTCGGGGACTTCCGCGAGGGCGAGCTCCTGGCCGTCAACCACGGCGGGGACTCCGACAGCACCGGCTCCATCGCCGGGAATCTACTTCGGCCTGGTGCACGGGAAGAGCGGCATCCCGGCGGACTGGCTGGAGCACCTGGAGCTCCGCGATGTCATCGAACGCGTGGGGAATGACCTACTGGGCGGGGCGCTTTTTGGGGCGGGAGGAGTCTAAACCCTGTCGCGACCAGGGCGACTACCCGCCGTGGTGAGGGGAGCGAGAGGCGCGAGGGAGAAGCTGCCGGAGGGGACGCGGGTCGAGGGTGCCGAGGTGCCCGAGGCGAGGGGGGCCGAGGGGTGCGGTGAGATGTTGGGGACCTCAGAGAAACCCGAATCTGAGAGAAAAGTGAGAGCCCGACGCGACCGAATCCCTGACGTCCTTAACCACTTATCTATCTCTCTCTCTTTCTATCTAAACTCTCAAGAAGAAGGAGCGTAGTAGAGGAGTAGTGTTGTGGCATGTGTTTTAGGTCATGGGACCCCCACTCCGCAATCTACAAACCGGAGAGCGCCGTCGTTCGGGCAAGCGGAAGAAGCACGGTCGACTGCCCCAGGGCCCGTCACTGCTGTATCTGTTGCGTCTGCTGTCTCGCGGCTCGTCCGACCCGCGCTCTCCATCGAGCAGCGGACCTCGGTCGTCTCAAGCTTAACGCCGGGTGCCCTTTGAGATGCGTGCCGAAGAAACTGATCGCCGCGCTCGACCGCTGCGCCGACGAACGCCACCATTCGAGGAACCTCGCTATCGCGCACCTACTCGACTGGGCGCTCGTTCCAGCTCCTGCACACGCCGCGACCCGTTCCCCATCCCTTTGATGCTCACTGGAGCCGCGCTTTCTTCCGCTTGCCGGTGGGTCTGTACCGTCCCTCGTCGAGGTAGCCGACGGCAGGTCGGTCGAGCGCATCGCGGGCAGACTCCGGGGTCAGGACCACGACCATCGACCCTAGTGTCCACTCTTCGCATCACCCCGAGGTCACGAACGGCACCCGCTTCTCGATGATGTGGATGCTGGCAGCGTGACGGAACGTCGGGCGGTCGGCGGTAGACATCCGGGATATCGGCATGAGCACCACGACCGTGACGCCTTCTTTCCTCGCGGCGAGCACGGCTCTCGCGAGAAACTTCCAGCAGCAGGTGGGTGAGGCGGGTTGAGGAACACGCGGCCTTCCCCGTCACTGCGCTGCCGCCAGGAGGTCGCCAGGCTGAGCGCATCCTTCCGCTCGTCGATGTAGAGCGGCGCGAGGTGGTTCGCTTCGCTCGACGCGGCATCGACGTGGAACAGTACGAACCTCTCGGACAGGAGCGCGAAGAGCCACGGCGGGGTCTGCCAGTCGTCTTTCCCCGTGCTGAGCACCGCATAGAGGATGTCGGTCGTGGCGGTCGTAGCCGAGCCCCTTGAGCAGCAAGGCGTGCTGCTCGTCGGACCCGTGGGCGAGTTCGGAGCACCCGCTCTAGCTCATCCATCGTCGCGTGAGGATGGCGGTCGGGTGTCCGGCTGCATCCGTGGTCCGAGGAAGCCAGCGGCAACGAGCGCGGCGTAGACCATCTTGGCGCGAGCGGTCTCGATACTGGTGACGTTGGCGCTCATGTCCACGCCTCCGCCAGCACCGCGCACTGGTCGCCGCGGCGCGCGACGTTCTTCGGACGCTTTCCGGGCGGCATGGGCGGCGTGAACCGGGGGTTCCACTCCTTGCACAAGGCGCGATACTCGGGCGTGCCTGGCACGTGGACCCTCTGGCTCATCGGGTCGGTCTGCTTGACCGCCTGGTAGGCGCGGTCAGCGTTGAAGTAGCCGCGGAGGTGGATACAAGGGGTCGCCCGCGTGCTTCGCGGCTGCCCATGCCTTCGCCGCAGCGGCGAACTCCAAATCGGCGGGGGTGGGTTCTCGGGGGGCTTCTTCGTCTTTCGGGTGGTCATGGTCTGTTTCCTCTATTTTCGGGATCGATGCTCTGCCTTCGACTGGATACTCCCAGGCTTCTCGATCAGCGAAATCCGAGCTGGCGCGGTTCTTCCGCCAACCCCGGATTCGCCTGTGAGTGCCTTTAGTTACGAAAACGGGACACGCCCGGGAGCGTTGGGCCCGTCAGTGCGGCTGCCGCTGACTTCGGCTGCTTCCGCGCACGGACGCGGGCCTTCCAGACGTTGCCCCGAGTCGAGCGGTAGATGAGATCGACCCCACCGACGTGCGATCCGAGCTTCGTCTTGAGTTCCTTCCGGAACTGGGCCTTGGTCGACAATCAGCAGCCCCCTGTTCGTCCTGTGCTTCCTTGTAGACGGCGTAGAGGTCATCAACCGCCAGCCCTTCACCGGGTGCCGTTGCGTCGGGGTTCGGTTCGAGTTCCTGGTCTTCGAGCCATTCCTCGACGGACGACTTCGCCCGCCAGCCTTCCTGTCGTTTCGCCAGTTCCTCTAGGTGCGGCTTAATCGGCGGAGCGTCACCGGTGTCATCGACGCTCTTCCAGATGGAGAGCATGTCCATCGCGTTGATCGCGTCCCAGTCAGTTCGTTGCAGCGTGGTGATCTGGTAGAAGCGCCGAGCGCTCGTCGGGTCTTTCGAGATAGTGATGTCGCGGTTCGAGGCACCAACGAAGGTCGCTCGGTTCGGTCCGCTGGCACGGTGGTTCGTGTGGAGCATTCGCCATTCGACCTTAGGTGCCGTAATCGCGTGCTTCACCGCCTCGACGCACGTGCGCTCAGCGGAAGCCATCTCGTCAAAGAAGAAGACGTAGCTTTCGCGGAGGCGGAACTTCTCGCGGTCGTCCTGCAGCATCGCCACCGAACCAGGCTCGGCGGTGATCGGCTCGACGGGCTTGAGGAACTTGTGCAGTGCCTCCGACTTGCCTGATCCCGTCTTGCCAACCGCGACGACCATGAGGTGGAAAGTCACGGGGAGATCGTGCAACTTCGCGTTTGACCTGCCAGACGAGATGTTCGATCGACGCTACGTCTACAGGGTCTTCCTTCCCGGTCAGGGCCCGGACGAACTTCGCAGCGGGACGCATCGCCGCGTGAACAGGTTCCGTAGGCGACGAGCTTCCTCGCTTCCTCCCTCCCTCCCTCTTCCTGCTCAGCCCTTCCAAATCCCGAGAGCATCTTGTCGCCGTCCGTCGGGGATGCCAGTCGTCGCGTTGTCGCTGCCGATGCGCAGCCGGTAGATGACCTGATCCGCCTCGAACTGCTTCCCATAGCGGAGGTAGGTCCCCGGAGAGACCAAACGTAGCCGTTGCGCTCCATCCATTCGCGGACGTAGCGCACCGGCTCGTTCCAGCCCCAGAACGCATCGAGGTTCTCAGCGAGAGCCGACTCGACCCGGTGAAGCATGTCTTCGCTGATCGCGTCGCCCTTGCGGAGAGCCAATCTCCATTTCCGGTAGCTCGTCTTACTGCCGAACCGGGCGGCGACCCAGACGACCCCGCGCTCGATGGCTTTCTGGTCGTCAGCCGACTCTTTGGGTCGCCGGCAGATCCTCGGGGAACACCGGGGCAGCGGTCCGCATGTATTCGTTCAGCGCGCCGCGCCGCTCGTAGTCGGGCATGCTCGCGAGCCAGTCGTCGCGACCGACCTTCTCGTAGCCGTCGCATGGCACGTATCCGATGCGGAGGCTCTTCCCCTTGTCGAGGAGCATCCTCGCCAGGCTCACCGCCGGCTGGAACGACCTGCGGCTTCGCCCCGAGCATGTCCGGGGAGTCGAACCCGATCACGACCCGGGTCGCTGGCTTCACCTCGTCGGCTAGGGCGGGGTCCGGATCCATACGAGCGAGTCCCTTCGCCTCCGCTGCCTTCTTCGCCTCGACGTTGTCGGCGGTTGCCACGCCAGGCACGCCAATCGCATAGACACCGTAGGCAGCAGCGCTCGCTGCCTTTAGTTCGCCTTCGACGATCAGCATCGTGTCGGGGCAGAGGGTCTCGACCAGCGGACGAGGCACGTAGGGGCGGGTCTTCACCCCCCACGGGTCCTGCGTACTTCATGCCGGTCTCGGGCACCCAGTCCGAATCCCTCGACGAAGCCACATGTTGATCGTCTTGGCCGCCGGTTTCTGCCCCGGCTTCGGCGGCGGGGTATAGGCGGATCTTCCTGTACTCGCCTGGGTCTTGTAGAAATCGTGGGGATCGACGAGGCCCGAGGCATCGCGCGGGCTGTCGTGCGTTTCCAGCGAGCGGCGCAGGCCCTGCCACCGTCGTCAACCGAGAAAAAGCCAAGCGCGTCGATCGCCGACTCGGGCAGGCCGCAACCTCGCAGCTTGTCACGATGGCGTTCTCACAAGTTGCCCTCGAACGTACTCGTTTTTGCATGGTTGAGGTGGGCGGCGGGAATAGTGGTGTTTGGGGTTTTCATACCCCTGCTACACCCCAGAAACTCACGTGGCCCTCAAAGGATCCCGTCAGAGACTGTCAGGTGCCGTAGGGGTCCATTCCGCTACAGGGTCATCCCGCACCCATCTTTTGCGTGCGCAGACACTTCTGTACTGTGTTTCGTACATTCACCCACACAAACACAAAGGAGAGCAATGACCCGGCTACTGTCCAACCCGTTCCATCCGAAGGTCGAAGGTCTCTGCGAACGCTTCGCCCAAGCCCAACGGCAATGCCAGGAGCGTCCGCCCGCGGAGTTGCGAGACGGAATTCGTGCGGTTGCTCGTGGAGGCCGAAACCTCGGCCTGGCCGCACCGGACGTTCTCTGGGCGCTGGGTGGTCAACGACCACCTCGGAGACTTCCCTGCCGCCCTTGCTTGGTGTCGCCGCGCTCTCGACTCGACCCGTTGAGCCCGTCCTACAGGCGGTCCTGGTCGATCATCGTCCGCCGCGTGCGGAGGCCATCCTCGATGAGTCCCGCCCACTGGACGACCCTGAAGTGCTGACGCTGTGCCGTCTATTGGCCAGCAATGGTGCTGCCGACGAAGCGGTCCATGCTCGCCACGCCCGCTTTCTCGTGGCTGCAGGGAACCTTTCCGAGGCGCGAGCCGTCCTTGAGGCCGTCCTGAAGCTGTCCCCGGGCTCGCCAGAGGCCTTGGCCGTGCTCGCGGAGATTGCAGCCGCCACTGACGATGATGACCTTGCGGGGCGTGTCAGGGCCGCCGCGATGAGGTCCGGCCCAGCTCGAACTGCCGCTCGCCTCGACCCAGCCGGAGGCCCAAGCGTAGGGGTGGCTTCTCCTCGTAGGGCAGGGCGTCAGGGCCGCTCCAAGCCGAATCCATACAGCCCCCTGGGTTCCCCCGGGTGCGACGGCGTTCGCCGTTCCTGCGCCAAATGCGGCGATCTGGAGGGCATTCGTGTCCGCAGGCGGCCCTTCCGGGCGCAATACAGGGCCCGTTTAGGCGAGGCGGCCCATTGGGCGGTTACTGGCGGAGGAATGCCTCTTCAAGATAAGAAACAGGTGTCTTCGCTCTAGGAGATCAATGTGTGAGGAAGCTCGTGCAGAGAGCGTGACGAGATTCTCAAGTTGATGGGAACAGCGGGGGAACAGCCCCTTTAGGGCGTCTGCAAGCCTCGTGCTAAAGCCATAAGGCTTTGAAGCTAGGTACCCCTACCCCCCCTTGTGACTTGGGCATTACCTTCGAAGGCCGGTGCTCTATCCAGATGAGCTACGGAGCCTCGGGGGTGATCTCACGTCCGAACCTCCCGCGTCCACTGAACTTTCCCGGTCGCCGTTCACCGCGTGCCCGCCGCGTGAGCCGTTACTGGTGAAGAACGATGGTCTGTCCGACGGCCAGTCGCCCGATTCGCGTGACCGTGCCGTAGATCCCCGCGTTGTTCTGGTTGGCACGAACCACTGCCTTCAGCAACTCGGGGGCAGGGCTCCCTCCGTGAGGATCGAAGTTCACCATCGCGCAGCGAACGTCGCGCATCGTGACGGTGACGGCGGGTGCATCGTCCGCTTCGCCGAAAGTGAGCACGCCGCCCACCCATTGATCCTCCTCGAAGGGGACCGCGCGCGTGGATCGGACAACGATATTCGGACGAAATCGTCGGACATCTGCGCTCCTCCCGGCGAGACGGCCGATCTCGCGAACGGTATCGGAGGCGATCACGGAGATGCTCGCTTCGTCGAAGATACCGTGATTCAACTGCATCATCTGCACCGGGGCCCCGTAGCGGCGCCCGACCTCCGCGGCGAGAGCTTCTCCGAACAAGGGCATCTCTTCCCCCTCGGGCGTACGAACGTGTGTCGGCAGCGCTTCGCCATTCCCGTCTTCACGCCGCTGCGGAGTGAAGAGGATGAGGTCGGGGAGCTTGCTCGCGCTCAGCCAAGGAAACCCGCCGCGCTCGTCAAGCCGACGAAACGCGAGGCGCCTGTCGCCGTCGAGGCCGTGCCAGCCCAACGTGGCGGCGTCGAGCGGCTCGCCGCGCATGGATTTCACCGGATAGCGAAAGATCGCTTCAATCTGTCCGATCTCGATCGGCATTTCGTCCTCCGACAATCGCATTCGTAGACGAGACCCCGTCGGAAGGGAACGAGGTGATTGCCGCGCTCAACTCGGTCCTAGGTTGATCACGACCACCCAACCCCTCGGGTTCAGTCGGTTCAGATGAGCTACGGAGCCAGCGACCCCCGGGCTCTGCCACGCCGCGGAGCGGACCAGTCAGCCGACGTCGCGGAGCGCCGCCGCGGGGCTCGATGGGGCGCGCCTGGGGAGAATCAGACGCAAGGTGGTGCCGCTCCCGGGTGAGGAGCTGACGTCGATGGTGCCCCCGTGTGCGCGCGCCACGTGCCGGGCGATGTACAGACCCAGGCCCACGCTGCCGTCCAGCGCCCCGGGTCCGCTGCCCCGCCGGAACGGCTCGAAGAGGCTGTCCTGCTGCTCCGTCGGAATCGCCTCGCCACCGCTGGTGATGGCGACCTGCACCTGATCGGCGCCGCCCTCCACCTGCACCGGGACCGGCGACCCGCCCGGGCTGTGGCGGAGCGCGTTCGCGAGCAGGTTGCAGAGCGCCTGGCCGACCCGGACGGTGTCCCACTCTCCCGAGCCGTCGCCCTGGCCGGTGATGGTGATGCGCCCCGGCTCGGCGATCGAGACCTCCTCCACCGCGCGCTTCACCAGGCGGTGGATGTCGTCCCTCTCGCGCGTGATGGTCAGCTGCTGCCCGGCGCGGAGCCGGGTGAGATCGAGGAGGCCTCCGACCAGCTGGTGCATCCGCTCGGCCGAACGCGCCATCCGGCTCACGGTCCGCAGCTGCTGCTCGGAGGGCCCGGAGCGGAGGAGCAGGTCCACGCCCAGCCGGATCGAGGCCAGCGGATTGCGCAGGTCGTGGCTCACGATGCCCAGGAGCCGCTGCTCGAACTGGTGCGCCTCCTGGAGCGCCCGCTCCGCCTCCTTCTGGGCGGTGATGTCGAGGACGAAGGACACCCCGCGCAGCGGCTCGCGGTCGAGCACCGCCGCGCCGGTGAGTGTCCAGACCCGCGTCCCGTCCGCCCGGAGGAACTGCCTCTCGAAGGGAGCGCTCCGCCCGGTGGTCTCGAGCTCGGCGAACCCGCGCGCGTCCGCCTCGGCGAGCTCGGGCGGGGTCACCTCCCGCCAGTCGATGCCGCCCTCCGGAACACCGGCCCCGGGCGGAAGGCCGAGGATCTCCAGGAGGCGCCGGTTCGCGCCGACGATCCGTTCGCGGGTCCAGGTCCCGATGCCCAGGAGCCCCGCCTCCGAGAGCCGGTGAATCTGCTGCTCGGTGCGCTCCAGCTCCTGGCGGGCACGGACCCGGGCGGTCACGTCCACGGCGCAGGTGAGGACGCCCTCCACCAGGCCCCGCGCGTCGCGGAGCGGGGTGAAGCTCGCGTCCACGAAGCGCTCCTCCCAGGATCCGTCGTCGCGCCGGTAGCGCACCGGCCGCTCCTCGAGGTTCGCCGCGACGCCCTCCCGGTAGACCCGCTCCGCGAGATCGAGGAGACCGTCGCCCTCGAGCTCGGGGAAGACGTCGCGCATCCTCCGACCGAGCATCGGACGCTGCGCGAGTCGCTCCCCGCCCGGGGAGACGAAGTCGTGGACCAGGTCGGGACCGCGCAGGGTGACCACCGCGATCGGCGCCTGGGCGAAGAGCGAGAACAGCCGGTCGCGCTCGGTGCGGAGCTGCTCCAGCAGCAGCTCGCGGTCCTCCATCCGGCGGCGGAGCAGCACCACCGAGAGCGTGAAGCCGGCCTGGATGAGGATGAAGGCCGCGCCGGTCTCGAGGGCGGCCGCGCCGAGCGAGCCGCTCCGGCCGGGGGTGATGGAGATGACATTCGCCGCCACCGCCGAGGCGAGCACTGTCAGCCAGGCACAGCTCAGCGAGCGGCTGAACCACGCCACCACCGGTGCGGCCAGGTGGAAGGCCATGTACGGGGCGATGTGTCCCACCCCCGGGACGAGCAGGTTGAAGGCCGAGGCGAGGCCCACGCCGATCGGGGCGACCGCGCATCGCTTCCACCGGGGCGCTGGGGACCGGGTGTCCGGCATCCTGAGCCGACCATTCTCCTCGGCGCGCCTCCCGGTGGGAGAGCTTCCGGAGCAGGGGTCCGGGACTGAACAGCGGTCCGCGACCTCAGCCGCCCTCGAAGAGCCGGAAGATGGCCGGAGAGCGCCCACGCCAGGCCGGCTCGCTGTGCTGCGCCCCGCTCGCGAAGACGTAGCTGACGCGTGCGCCGCAGCCGAGCGCGAGGAGCGTGTCGCGCATCTGGACGTTCTCGCAGTAGTTGTCCGCCGAATCGAGCGTGTCGTCCTGGATGCCGTCCCCGTCGCTGTCCACGCAGCCGCTGCCCGGACCACCGCCCGAGTCGACGTAGAGGGTGCCGGTGGGGCAGCTGCCCAGCGCGGCCCAGGCCTGGATCTCCGTCTGGTTGTGCACTCCCGGTCCGATGGATCCCCACCCGAAGGTGCCCGAGAGGCTGGCCACGAACTGGTACGAGGCCGGGTAGCGCCGCTTGATGACGTAGGAGATGAGGCCTCCGAGCGAGCTCCCCATCACGCCCACCTGGGCGGTCTTTCCGTAGCGCGCCTCGACGAAGGGCCGGACGGTCAGCTCGACGTAGTCCGCGTAGTCGAGCCCCTTGCCGCCCAGGGTCTGGGAGGTGATCACGTCGGTCACCGCCGTGTACTCGGCGATCCGGTCCGAGGTGTTGTCGATGCCCACCACCAGCGTGGTCGGCCCGGCGGCCCCCTGGAGCCCCCATCCGCCGTAAGGGGACGGACCGAAGAGGTTCTGCCCGTCGTGGACGTACATGGTGTGGGTGGGCGCCTGCGCGGGGACGAGGACCCGCAGCGTGCGCGGCGGGAGCTTGGCGTCGCCGATTCCCGGCCAGCGCTCGAGGTGCGTGCCGGTCAGTGAGACGAAGGAGAGGGTGGCGATCCCCGAGTAGGTGAAGTGCCGCGAGAGCGGATCGCTGAAGGGGGCACTGGCAGCGGTGAGGAAGCGGTACTCGGCGCCGGCGGGCGAGGGAACGGGCACCAGCGCCCAGGCGATGCCGGAGGCGGTGGTGAGCTGGACGCTGGCGAAGGCCCCGGTCGGGCTCTCCAGCGCGTACGGCCCCTGACCCTGGTCGCGGGTGGCGAAGAGGTAGCCGCGGCTGGTGGAGATGGGCCAGCCGCCCGAGCGCGCGACCTGAGCCAGGCCGCTGTCCGCGTCGAGCTGGCCATCGAGGATCTTCTGGACGATGAGCGCGTCTCCCTCGGGGGGGAGCTGCGCGGAGGCGGGCGGCGCCGCGTCGCCGCACCCGGCGAGCAGGGCGAGCACGGACGGGAGGAGCAGGAGGCGGCGCATGGGCGGATAGAAAGCCAGAGCCGGTGCGCGCTGCAACGTCTAGATGCGTCCCGGCCAGCCGGCGCCGGCCCGCGCGTACGCCGCCTGGATGGTGGAGAGCACCGATGTCGGAAGTGGGCCCTGGGTGAGCGCCTGGGCCACCGACGCGAGGTGGGCCGGGCTCGCCGTCCCGAGGAGGATCGCGCTCACCCCCGGCGCGAACGCGGCGAACCGCGCGGCGAGCACGTCCCATTGCAGCCCGTCGGAGTCGAGCCCGAGCGCGCCGAAGCGCTCCCACGCCTCGGCGACGTCAGGCGCGTCGGGCCGTGTCTCGAATCGCCACGGCGCATTGCCCAGGGGTCGCTTGGCGAGCACGCCGAGGCCGCGCCGTTCGGCCTCCGGCACGGCGCCGGAGAGCACGCCCTGGTCGACGAGGCTGACCGAGCACTGGACGACACCGAAGGCGCCCGAGCGCACGGCCCAGTCGAGCGCCTCGTTCTCCCCGGAGTACGCGGCCACGCGGACCTTGCCTGCGCGGACGGTGCGATGCAGAGCGTCGACGACCTCGCCGCGCTCCAGGACCTCCCGCGGGCAGGAGTGCAGGTGCACGAGGTCGACGACCTCGGTCCGGAGCCGTGCCAGCGCGTCGTCGACCCCGGCCTCGACCGCGGGGCCGGTCCAGTCCGGGACGCCGGGAACCCCGTAGCCGAGCTTGGTGGAGAGGACGACCGAGCGGCGGCGGCCCTGGAGCGCGCGGCCGAGGCGCTCCTCGGAGGCGCCGTAGCTCCGGGCGGTGTCGATCAGCGTCACGCCGAGCTCGAGGGCCGCTCCGACCAGCCGGTCCACGTCGGCGTCGGTCGTCTCGGGCCCACCGATGCGTCCTGCGCCGAGTCCGAGCGCGGAGACGGTCAGCCCGGTGGTGCCCAGGGGGCGGGGGGGCATCGCGGTCACGGCCGGTGAGGATGCCAGAGCGCACGGTGCGGCGCTTCTCGACCGGGTGCATCACCGAGCCGAGGAGCCGTGCGCGCTGGCCCAGGGAGGACGAGCCCCACCGCGTGGTGCGGGACGTCTCCGAGCTGGAGGGCTGGCTCACCGTCGAGGCGGCGCGCTGGTGAATCGCTGCGTCGGACCGCCGCGGGACGTGAGCTCCTCGAACCGACCCTCGGTGTAGCGCCCCACGACGCGGCGCCAGAACGCGATCGCCGGCGCGTTGCCCGGCACCTCAAAGATCTCCCACCGACCCGGGAACCGCTCGAAGATGCGTCGTGCCGCCGCCTCGCCGATGCCCCGGCTGCGTGCCCCGGGGACGACGTAGAACTCGGCGATGCAGCTGTCCGTCCCGGGCGACATCCACCCGGCCGGCCGCAGGCCGACCATCGCGAAGCCGACCACCTCGCGTCCGAGCCGGAAGAGCAGGACGTGGTGCTCGGGGCCCTCGCCGAGCCAGTACGGGAGGTGGTCCGGGCCCCAGTCTCCATCCGGAGGGCGGTACTCCCAGCGCCCGTCCGCGCGGCGCCGGTACGAGGCGCCGAACGAGGTGAGCTCCTCCAGGTAGGCGTCGTAGAGGCGCCGGAGCAGCGGGTGCTCGCGCGGCCGGAGGCGCTCGACACGCAGACGGGGCGGAGTCCCGCTCATCGCGAGGTCCGGTCCGCCTCCTCCGCCCGCGCCAGGACCTGCTCCAGCGCGCCCGGAACCCCGGGAGGGATCAGGTCCGGGAACACGCGCTGGCCGATGGCGAGCAGAGACCGCGCGGCGTCCGGGATGGGCCGCAGCAGCGCCTGGTCTATCTCCCGTGCGACCTCGGGGAGCGCCGACTCCACGCGGCGGGAGACGTCCAGGTCGTCCAGCCGGGCCCGCGTCTCGGGCGAGGCGCGCAAGCGGACCAGCGCGAGCAGGTGCTGCACGGCGCTCACCCGCACCCGGAAGTGCCCCGAGAGCCGCTCGCCGCGGCCGTACCGTCCCGCCCCCAGGACGAGCTCGGTCAGGAACTGGCCCGCCAGCCAGCGTGGGTCCGGAGGCGTCGCGGTCTGCGCCGCGGTCGCCTGCTGCACGCGCGCCATCCGTGCGCGCACGTCCGCCCTGTCCAGGGGAACCGAGTAGCGGTTGACCCGGGCGAGGGACAGCTCGTCCAGGTCGAATGCCGCGAACTCCACCAGGTGCCCGCTCCGGTCCAGCGCGCGGACACCGTGCGCGGTCTCCCGGAACGACAGGACCAGGTCGGCGGCGTTGGGCAGCCATCCGAGGTCGTTCCGGAAGCGCTCCTGCGCGCCGGTCCGGGTCACGACGAAGAGATCGTGGTCCGAGAAGGCGTCCGGCAGCGGGGGCTGGCCGGAGGTCGAGCCCAGCAGCACCAGCCCCAGCACGTCGGTGTCGGCCTCGAGCCGTTTCAGCAGGGCGGCGGTGAACGCCGCATGGGCCTCTGGAGTCATCTTGACGCGGCACGTCAGGTGTCCGCGGGGGGTGAGAATTTCCCCACGGGAAGGTGCCGGAGCGTCGAGAATGCCACGCTCCAATGGCCTCGGTGATCCTCAAGCAGGTCACGAAGCGCTTCGGCCCGGTCAGCGTCATCGAGGGGCTCGACCTCGAGGTCCGCGACCACGAGTTCATGGTCCTCGTCGGGCCTTCCGGGTGCGGCAAGTCCACGGCGCTGCGGATGATCGCCGGCCTCGAGGACATCACCGGGGGCACCATCTCCATCGGCGACCGGGTGGTGAACGAGGTCCCGCCCAAGGACCGTGACGTGGCGATGGTGTTCCAGAGCTACGCGCTCTACCCGCACATGACGGTGCGCGAGAACCTCGAGTTCGGCCTGCGCATTCGCAAGACGCCCAAGGCGGACATCGACCGGCTCATCCCCGAGGCCGCGCAGATCCTCGGCATCCAGGAACTGATGGACCGTAAGCCCAAGGAGCTCTCGGGCGGGCAGCGGCAGCGCGTGGCGCTCGGGCGGGCCATCGTCCGCAAGCCCTCGGTGTTCCTCTTCGACGAGCCGCTGTCCAACCTCGACGCCAAGCTGCGCGTCCAGATGCGGGCGGAGATCAAGAAGCTCCAGGCCCGGCTTCAAGTGACGACGGTCTACGTCACCCACGATCAGGTCGAGGCGATGACCATGGGCCATCGCATCGCCATCCTGAGCGCCGGGAAGCTGCAGCAGGTCGGCACGCCGCTGGAGGTCTACGAGAAGCCGGCCAACCTCTTCGTCGCCGGCTTCATCGGTACCCCGCCCATGAACCTCGTCTCCGCCACCCTGGCCCAGGGCGGCGCGCTGGCCCGGACCAGCGGGTTCGACGTCCCGGTGCCCCCGGCGGCCAGGGGCGCAGCGGGCGAGGGCGCCAAGGTGGTCCTCGGCATCCGGCCGGAGAACGTGGTCCCGCCCGGGCGCACGCCGCGCGGTGCGGTCCACCAGGTGCCGCTGACCGTGGAGATCGTCGAGGTGCTGGGCGACGAGGTGGTGGTCCACGGCCGGGCCGGCGAGGAGACGCTGGTGTTCAAGCAGGACCCGCACCGCCCGGCGGCGGTGGGGAGCACCATCGAGGTGCAGCTCGAGCTGGAGGCGCTGCACCTCTTCGACGCCGAGAGCCAGCTCCGGCTGGGCGCCTGAGGTCGTCGGGCAGGCGAGAGGGAGGGTAGAGGGATGCGGAAGCTCGTCATGCTGCTCGCAGCTGTGCTCGGGGCGTTCCCGGGAGTCGCGGCCGCCCAGGCCAAGCTGGTGGTCTGGCACTCGTACCGGGGCGCGGAGAAGACCGCGTTCGAGAAGGTGGTGGCGGCGTTCAATGCCCGCGCCGACGCCAAGATCAAGGTGGACCCGCTGGCGGTCCCCTTCGACGCCTTCGCCGACAAGATCTCCGCCGCCGTGCCCCGCGGGAAGGGGCCGGACATCTTCATCTACGCGCAGGACCGGATGGGCGGGTGGGTCGAGGCCGGCAACACCGTGGAGCCGATCGACTTCTTCGTGGACGACGCGCTCAAGGGACGCTTCATCCCCACCACCATCGAGGCGCTGACCTACCGGGGCAACCTCTACGGCCTGCCGCTCGACTACAAGGTCATCGCGCTCATCCACAACCGGAAGCTGCTCAAGACGCCGCCCAGGACCACCGCCGAGCTGGTGAAGGTGGCGAAGGGGCTCACCAACAAGGCCGCCGGCCGCTTCGGGCTCGCCTGGGCGTACGGCGACTTCTACTACGTGGCCTCGCTGCTCAACGGCTTCGGGGGCGGCGTCTTCGACAAGGCGACCCAGCCCACGATGAACGCGCCGGCGAACATCAAGGCGCTGGACCTCCTGGTGCAGTGGGAGAAGGCCGGCTTCATGCCCGCCGAGCCCTCCAGCGCGCTCATCACCTCGCTCTTCAACGAGGGCAAGGCGGCGATGGTGTTCAGCGGCCCGTGGTTCCTGGGCGAGGTCTCGAGCGACATCGACTACGGCGTGGCGCCGCTCCCCACCATCAACGAGGCGGGCGGCAAGCCGATGCGGCCCTGGATGACGGTGGAGGGCGTGTTCGTCTCCGCCCAGTCGCAGCACAAGGACGCGGCGTTCGACTTCGTGAAGTACGTCACCAGCGCCGAGGCCGGGAAGGTGATGGCGCTCGAGGGGCGGCAGAGTCCGGCGACGACGGCGGTGTACGACGACGCGAAGGTGGCGGCGGACCCCGTGCTCAGCGCCTTCCGGAAGCAGGTCGAGGTGGCGGTGCCGATGCCCAACGTGGCGGAGATGACGATGATGTGGTCGCCCGCGACGACGGCGCTGAACAAGGTGAACGCCGGGAACTCGCCCAAGGAGGCGATGGACGTCGCGCAGAAGGCGCTGCAGAAGGACGTGGACGCGCTGCGGAAGAAGAAATGAGCCCGGCGCGTCCTCCAGCCTCGCGGCTGCGGTTCGGGATCGGCCTCCTGCTCGGGCTGCTGCTGGCCCTGGGCGGCGGCTGGGTCCTGCTCCGCGGCGCGCGGAAGCAGATGGAGGACGACTGGACCACCCGCCGGGCCATCGTCACCGCCAGCGCGCTCACCACGCTGGTGGGCCG
The DNA here is from genome assembly GCA_963776345.1 of uncultured delta proteobacterium. GTDB lineage: Bacteria > Myxococcota > Myxococcia > Myxococcales > Myxococcaceae > RPRB01. The sequence goes on from CAVZMH010000018.1 coordinate 20,510, forward strand.
GGCCGAGGACGACGCGGCCGTGCGGCGGGTCGTCGCTGCGTGGCAGGCAGGTGCACGCACCGGGGACGCTGGTGCGGGTCGTCCGGGGGACGACGCTCGAGGCGTCGACGGATCCAGCGGACACGGGCGAGAAGGCCGCGCCGCGCCGTCTGGCCCGCGACGAGAAGCCGCTCTTCGACCAGGCCCAGCGGCTCCGCGCCGGCGTGGCCAACAACCGGAGGGGGGCGCGTCCAAGCCCGAGCTGGAGGTGGAGCGCGAGGATGGGGCGCGGCGTGTCGCCGCGCCGCTCGAGTCGGACGGCAAGGTGACCGGCATGGTGCAGGTGCTCGTGCCCCGGGAACCGTCGATCTCCACGCGGTCCGTGCTGCCCACGCTGGTGCTGCTCGTCGCCGCGCTCGCGCTCTTCGCGCTGGCGGCATGGCTGCTGCCGGCGAGGGTGGCGCTCCTGGCGACGGCGAGCACGGCGCTGTTCTGCCTCGCGGCGGCGTTCTTCGTGGGCGGCGAGCTGCGGGCGCTCGGGCTCTCCGAGCGAGACGGGCAGCGGGCCCTGGCCCGCACCGTCTCGGTGGAGCTGGAGCGGGCGCGGACGCTCGCCGGTGCCGCAGCGGTCGACGGAGCGGCGTGGGACACCGACCTCTACCGGAAGCCGCGTGGCCTGGTGAGCGCGGCGGGGACCGTCGACCGCGAGAAGGGGGAGGCCGAGGCGCAGGAGGTGCGCCGCGGGGCGCTGCGGAGCCTGCTCGCGCTCGGGGCGCTGGGCCTCCTGGCGCTGGTGCTGGTGGGCTTCGGTGGGGCGAACCGGGTGGGGCGGGCGCTGGTCACCAACCGCCAGGCCTACGCGTACATCGCCCCGGCCATCGTCGGGACGACGCTGCTGGTCTTCTTCCCGTTCTTCTACGGCATCGCGCTGAGCTTCACCGACTCGAACATCTACAACACCAACATGCCGCTCTCGGACCTGTGGATCGGCCTCCGCAACTACGGCGCCATCCTCGGCGACTTCGGCTTCATGCGCCGCGCGGCGGACGGCCACTGGGTCTTCAACTACCTGAACTTCTACTGGACGTTCCTGTTCACGGTGGTGTGGACCATCACCAACGTGACCTGGGGCGTGTCGCTGGGGCTCCTGCTCGCGCTGGTGCTCAACAACAAGGGGCTGGCGCTCCGGCCGATCTACCGGGTGCTGCTGATCCTCCCCTGGGCGATGCCCAACTACATCACCGCGCTGATCTGGAAGGGCATGTTCCACCGGCAGTTCGGGGTGGTGAACCAGATGCTAGCGATCGTCGGGATCGAGCCGCTGTCCTGGTTCGACCGGCCGTTCACCTCGTACCTGACGGCGCTGGCGACCAACGGGTGGCTGAGCTTCCCCTTCATGATGGTGGTCTCGCTGGGGGCGCTGCAGTCGATCCCCGCGGACCTCTACGAGGCGGCGCGGGTGGACGGGGCGACCCGCTGGCAGCAGTTCAAGGCCATCACCCTGCCGTCGCTGAAGCCGGCGCTGGTGCCGGCGGTGATCCTCTCGGTGGTGTGGACCTTCAACATGTTCAACATCATTTATCTGGTGACCGCGGGTGAGCCCGGCGGGTCGACGGAGATCCTGATCACCCAGGCGTACAAGTACGCGTTCCAGCGGTACCAGTACGGCTACGCGGCGGCGTACGCGACGATCATCTTCGGCATCCTGCTGGTCTACGGGTCGATCCAGAACCGCGTGACGCGGGCCACGGAGGCGATCTGATGGCGAAGACGCGTCGCGAGGAGCGGACGCCGCACTGGGTGCTGCACGCCTTCCTGGTGGCCACGGTGCTCTACACCGTGTACCCGGTGCTGTGGGTCATCACCATCGCCTTCTCCGGGAAGCAGAGCCTGGCGATCGCCGATCTGCCGTCGGACCCGACCAAGCTGGACCGGGTGCGGGCGGTGGTGCCCTGGCCGACGCGCTGGGCCTTCAGCAACTTCACCTCGGTGCTGGCGGACCAGCCGTTCGCCCGCTGGATGCTCAACAGCGCCATCGTGGCGATCGGGGCGACCATCGTCGGCGTGGCGCTGTCCTGCACCGCGGCCTACGCCTTCTCGCGGTTCAAGTTCCCGGGGCGGCGGTTCGGGATGATGTCCTTCCTGGTGTCGCAGATGTTCCCGGGGACGCTGACCCTCATCCCGCTCTACATCATCATCGTGCAGTGGCTGGGGCTCGGGTCCACGCTGACCGGCCTGGTCATCGTCTACGCCACGACCTCGATCCCCTTCTCGGTGTGGATGCTGAAGGGCTACTTCGACACCATCCCCAAGGAGCTCGAGGAGGCGGCGGTGATGGAGGGGGCGGGGCCGGGGAAGATCTTCTGGAGCATCGTGCTCCCGCTGGCCAAGCCGGCGATCGCCATCACCGCGCTCTTCTCCTTCATGACCGGCTGGAACGAGTTCATCCAGGCGGCGACGTTCATGGACAAGGAGCAGATGTACACCGCGCCGGTGGGCCTCCGGTTCTTCGTCGGCGGCTTCCAGCAGCAGTGGGGCTACTTCTCCGCGGGGTCGATCATCGTCTCGATCCCGGTGGTGCTGCTGTTCCTCTACTTGCAGAAGTACCTGGTCTCGGGGCTCACCGCCGGAAGCGTCAAGGGCTAGCCGAGACCGCTGGTGAGAGCCTGACCGTCAGCGAGTCTGCCCCGGCGCAGGCGTCGTGAACTCCACGCCCATCCCGGGGCGGATCTGATCTCCGCCCTCCACCGCCCGGCCCACCACGCCGCCCTCGATCACCTGGCTGACGATGACCTTCGCCACCGGGGTGCCGTCGGGTCCGAGCACCTTTCCGATCTGCATCACCCCCACGCCCTTGGTCTCGCCGCGCATCGAGACCACCGCGCCCGACACGTCCACCACCGACAGCGCGGGAGCCGCCGAGGTCGAAGCGGTGAGGCCGGTGACCACGACCGGGGGCGGGGCCTTGCCCGAGCCGTAGACGAACGGGACCTGCGCGTACGCACCGGTCTTCACGTCGAAGGAGCCGAGCACCTTCGCCTGGTCCATCCCCGATGGGAGCAGCACGTCCACCACCCAGGGGTGCGCCTTGCCCTGGGGCGCGCCGCCGAACATCCAGGCCTCGCGCACGCCGATCACCGGCATGGTGTACGCGTCGGCCTCGTGCCGGCTGGCGAGCCGGTCGATGACCGCGAACGTCCGCTCCCAGCGCGCGCCGGAGACGTGCACCGAGTAGCCCCAGTCCTTGGTGGGCCGGCCGCCGAAGAAGGCCCAGGGGATGCGAGCGATGATGGTCTTCCCCTGCGTCTGGAGGTTCTGGGGGAAGAGCACCCGCCGCGCCGCCTCGGCGCCCAGCACGCCCTCGGTCACCGCGCGGGCCTCCCCGGGCTGCGGCGTCATCACCACCGCGTACTCCCAGGTGTGCCCGTCGGCGAAGGCCACCCGCCGGCCGGGGATGCACATCCCGTAGCCCGACCCCGGCGTCGGATCGGTGTCGAGGTAGATGTCGATGTTCTGGAAGTAGATGTTGTTGTGCAGGTCCAGCGGCGTCGAGTTGTAGCGCTGGGTGCTCGGCGGGACGCGGAAGCTCTCGCCCAGCGTGACCTCGAAGACGACCTTGTCGCCTTCCTCGAACACCGCGAAGCGGCGGAGGTCGAAGTCGCCGGGGAGGAAGTCGGTGTCGCCGGGCGGCTGGTAGTAGCCGGGGCCATTCGCGTCGCCCGCCGGGTCGTCGAAGCTCGCGATCAGCGTCCGTTCGGCCCCGAGCACGGGGGAGGAGAGCTGCAGCGCGGCGAGGACGGCGAGCGGCGAGACGATGCGCACGCTGAAGTCTTCGCAAGAAAAGAAGAGGCCGGCAAGGCGTGCTGCCCCTGCCGGCCCCGGGATGCTGCAGGGATTGCCTTACGGAACGGTGATGTACGTGTTGCCGCTGCCCAGGCCCGTGCCGCCGGTGATGGCGAGGGTGGCCGGGGTGAAGCTACTGGCCCCGGAGGCCTTGGTGCCCGCAGTCACGCCGGCGGTGTTGGCCGTGCCGGTCCCGTCCTTGTACTCCAGAGTACCGAACACGAAGATGAACTCGGGCTTGTCACCGGACTTCAGCAGGCCCGGGTACGGGGGCTTGGTCTGGTCGACCTGGAAGGACAGCTGGTAGGTGTACTTGCCGTCGCCAGCCGTTGCGTCTCCCTTGGTTGCGTCGTCGGTCAGAGTGACCTCGCTCCACCCCCAGGCCGAGCCCTTCACCTTGACCACCGAGGTGTCCCAGGTGCCGGTGGCGAGGGCGTTCTTGTCGATCACCAGCTGCATGTCGACCGTCCCGTGGGCCGGGAAGGTCTGACCGGCGGCGGTGATCGCCGCGCTGGCGCCGACCGGAACGGTGAACGAGCCGTTCCCGCCGATCCACACCCAGCCGCCGTTCGCCGTGTCGGGGTTGGTCGCGTCGCGGAGGCCGTACGAGTAGACGTCCCCGGTCCCGGTGGTGGGCGGCGTGACGAACACGGTCACCCCCAGCTTGTGGTCATTGGCCACCGCGGTCGCAGGCTCGTGCCCGCCCTTGTTCCAGGGTCCGTCGTCGTACAGCTTCGCCCAGGGGCCGCCCCAGGTGGAGTCGGCGGTGATGACGCGGGTGGTGGAGTCAAAGAGCATCGAGCCCTTCCACTCCAGCTCCTGCGATTTCCAGTTCTGGTTGACCGAGTCGTCGACGCTGAAGTTGACGGGCACCTTCCCAGCAGGCTGTGCGAACCCGCAGACGTTGGCGATGCTGTTGTTGCTGCCGGTCCCGCAGGCCAGCCCCGTGCCACAAGTTCCGCACGCGAGCGTGGTGCCGCAGCCATCGCTCATGGACCCGCAGTTCGCATTCTGGGCCGCGCAGGTGGTCGGCGTACAGGTAGGGCTGCTGCTACCGCACCCGGCGAGGAATCCCCCCGCCAGGATCAGACTTCCGAGAATTTTCTTCATCGCTGTGCTCCTCCTCCTAGAAAAACCGGACGCCCCGGGGGAGACCGGGGCGGTCCCGTGTCACTTGCAGGCGACGTTGATGGGCCCAATGCCCTTCGGCGTCGCGATTGCACTGTCACAACTGCACGTCTTGAAGTTGTAGGTGTTCTCCCTGGCCTCCGGCCCGCAGCCGTGCAGGTCCGTGGTCCAGGTGATGGTGCCGGTGCTCTTGCTGTTGAGGTTCGATGCGTCCTTGTTGGTGGCCTCGTCTGCCCAGCTCTCGTGCCGGTAGACGAAGCCATCGTCTTTCACGTCGACCACCTCCAGGATCCGCGAGTTCCCGGGCCACTCCTCGCTCCCGCTCCACACCGCGCCCCTGGTCCCCCAGGTGAACTTGTAGCCGATCCGGAACACCTGGCCAGTGTCCGGATCTCCCCTGGGGATGACGAAGCTGATGGTCCAGATGTTGTCCCCGGCCACCTCGTCGCCGTTGGTCCCGTCGTCGTACATCTGGATCTGGTTGGGGGTGCTCGCCCCGAGGAGGTTGTTCACCGCGGGGTCCTGGAGCGGCGATTGCTTGTGGACCCAGCCCACGAAGAACATCGACTTGCCTGGCTTGTCGACGGCCCACTTGAACTTGTTCACGGCCGCGCAGTTGCCGTTCAACGCACCGTCGTTGAAGTTGACGGTGAAGACCACGCGGAGGTTGTCCGTGTCGAGGCAGCCCGCGGGCTTGTACAGCTGGGCGACCTCGGCCAGCTTCTGGTCGAAGGCGACCGAATCGCCATCGAGCTTCCCGTCGCCCGTGTAGTCGAACTGCTGGCGGGCGATCCAGCTCGGGCTGACCGCGCGCTGGATCACGTTGTAGCTGCTGTCGTACTGCGGGACGGCGAAGAAGTCCGGATCCGGCTGGCTCAGCGTCGCGTCGTACCGCTGGATGATCCGCTTCACCATGTCCAGGAGCTCCTGCGTGGGCCCGGGCGTGTCGAACGCGGCGTAGATGAGGTTCCGGGTGCCGAGGTACGCGTCAGGGGTGATCAGCTTGAGCTTCTGCCCGTCCGCGCTCAGGCGCGCCTCGACGATGATCGCCTCGGTGATGCTCCGCTCGTCGAGCGCCACGTTGAGCGCCTTCGCCTCCTCGCCGATGGAGGGCACGATCGCCCGGAGCAGGAGGTTTCCCACCCGGCCGGTGACCTCGATCATCGAGTACTTCGAGGAGGGAAGCCGCACCTCGTAGTTCTGGCCGCTGGCGTTGACCAGGAAGGGTTTGATCTCGTTCTCGCCGTCGGAGGCGCTGAACTGCGAGGGCTGCGCGTCCGGCCAGTAGGTGGTCCCGCTGATCGCCGAGGCCGGCCGGTCGTACTCGCTTCGCCCCAGGTTGCCGAAGCTCTCGATCCCGCAGCCGGCCAGCAACGCCAGCGCGAGAGAGAATGGAAGTCTCATCGAAGAGCTCATGACCGTCACCACGCGACCTCGATGGTCCCCTTCGCCCGCCACACGTTCCAGATCATGTTGTAGTAACCGCCCTCCGGGTCGCGGAGGAGGTTCTTGTGGAAGTACTCCACCGTGTATCCGGCCAGCACTCCGCCGAATGCATAGGTGAACCCGGCGCGGGCGGTGTGGCGCTGGGTCCGGGACGGGAAGTAGCCGGCGGCGTCCGACCCGTTCCGGCCGTCCTCCGACCAGTGGCTGTACTCGTAGCCGGCGAAGACCTTCAGCTCGTTGGTGGGCTGGACGGTGACCTGCGCGTAGGCGAGCCACTCCCGGCCGATGTAGTCGTCCTTGGGATTGGAGATGACCCGGTCGTCCCGGTCGAAGATGTACTTGAACTTGAGGTTGAGGAGCGGGCTCCAGCCGACCGCGAACGGGATCTGCGCGGTGAGCACGCCGATGTGCGTGTACCGCGACTGATTCTTGTCGTAGACGCTCCGCGGGTCCTTCCCGCGGTCGTACACGTTGGCGTAGTCCCCGTCGGCCGTGAACGCGGTGGTGTCGGTGAACCCGTGCGTGTACAGGAAGTCCGGGTACTGGTTCACCGTGTCCCGGTTCTGCATGTTGGTGTTGTAGCCGACGTAGGTGTACTCGCCGGAGAGCTTGGCCGAGCCGAGCACCTGCTCCAGCACCGCGGTGAAGCCGTGCCAGCCGATCACCGTCTCGTACCAGGGCTCGTCCCAGTCCTGGAACTCGTTGGCCACGTTGAGCGTCGGCAGCTGTCCGCCGCGGGTGAAGCCGCCGGTGATGATGCCGTCGGTCATGAGCACGTCGGCCTCGCGCCGCGCGCCCATGATCGCGTTGTACTCGCTGCCGATGTTGAAGTACTCGAACTTGGGCGACAGGCCGATCTTGAAGGGGTCGTAGAACTCGAGGTCCACCCGCGCCGCCGCGCCGGTCGCGGCGATGGGGTTCCCGTTGGCGTCGGTCCTGAAGAGCACCGGCGAGAAACCCTGCCCGTTGCGAACCAGGTTGGTGGCATAGTTCGGGTTCACGTAGTTGCTGGAATACGCCCCGAGCGCCGAGACGGAGAAGAGGTCGGTCCAGGACGGGGTGTAGAAGACTTCCAGCGTGCCGTTGAGCCCCCGGAAACGGTTGGTGAGCTTGCTCGAATGGTCCGGGCAGCCGACGGTGTCACACCGCGCCGCGTCAGGCGAGCCGGTGAGGAACGGGCTGTAGCGATCCGCCTCCCAGTCCTGGGTCCAGGTGCCGATCGCCCGGAGCCGCAGATCGGAGTACGGACGGCTCTCCATCTTGGCGGCGAAGGCCCAGTCGGTGCCGTACAGGTAGGCGAGCGGCTCGTTGTCCTTGAGGCCAGTGTTCCAGCCCGGCCCCGCCCAGAGCTTGGGGAGCGCCAACGCCCCGAGGGTGTAGTCGAGCTTGTTCTCCGGGATGAACGCGCCCTCGACGAAGACGCCGTTGCCGTTGTCCCGGTCGATGTAGCGGGCCTTGCCGATGGTCCACTCGTTCCACATCGAGTAGTCCGTCGAGCCGATGGTGATCCACTTCACGGTGGGGATGGGCGGGCCGACCCGGATCCACGCCGCGCGCAGCTTGATGTACTGCGCGTGGTTCATGCCCAGGCTCTCGCCCGAGGTGTCCGACACGCCGGGCTTGAGATCTCCGTTTTCCCACCAGTCCTGCCACATCATTCCCCAGCGGCTCTGGAGGCGAACGCCGGCAGTGACCTTGGGGCCCACGTTCGCCTTGATGTTCAGCTCGAACTCGCTGCAGACGCCGTTGTGGCCGTAGATGTTGTCGACCCAGAACGGGTTGGAGATCGACAGACACCCCTGGGTGTTGTCGTTCTGGTACATGTACTTCATGTAGATCTTCCCGCTCATGTCGAAGTTGACGAGGTCGGCTCGAGCGGCCGGGCCTGTCAGCAGGACACCGAGCGTGGCGATCGCCGCAAGTCCCCTCCCAGGTCTTGCCATGAACGCTCTCCTTACTTACCTGCGTTCGGGTAAACCATCGGCACGACTGCGAGATCCTCCGGCTTCGGTTCCTTGGTGTTGTGGTTGTACTTGGAGAGGATCTCGTACTGCTTCTTCACCGGGTCACCGCCGGGCGGGACCAGGATGTCCATGACCTGAGGATCGTTGTCGTAGTCGCTCCCGCCGCCGAACCGGTGCTGGCCCTCGAACTCGTTCACCTTGCGGGTGAGGAGATCGGTCTTCGCCGGGAAGCCCTCGTTGGACTGCATCAGCACCTGGTAGCCCCAGGTGGTCTGCGGCGGGCCGCCGAGCTGCGAGTTCTCCACCACCGCGATGAGGGTCTTCCCCGTGGCGCGGGTCACCTTGGGGACGATGATCCGGTCCTTCCACTGAGCGGCCTTGAGACCGACCTCCGAGTTCACCCGGGTGGCGCCCTGCGGGGAGATGATCACCACCCTGTCCCAGGCCTCGTCGTCGGCGAAGCGCACGTTGGTCCCGGGGAGCCCGTCCTGCACGCCGCTGCCCTTCTTGTGATCGGTGTCGATGTGGATGAAGGCCATCTGCACCGAGAAGCCGTTGCCGCCCCAGGCCGGGCTGTCCCAGGGGTCCTCGATGCGCGTGCGCACGGTGACCCGGAACTCGGTCTCGTTGCCGCGGGGCACCACCTCGAACTCGGTGATGTCGAACGCGCCGGGCTTGTACACCGCGTCGGTCGGGTAGGTGTACGTGCCCGGGCCCTTGTCGTCGCCGATCGGGTCTGGATACTTGAAGCCCTTCTCGTTCTCGGCCGCGGCGGGGAAGGCGACGGCAGCGGCGAGCATCGCGCCGGCTGCGAGGAGGCGACGGAAGCGGGGGACGTGCATGCCTGGATCCTCCTTCGGTTGCTTCAGAGCGAAACGAAGACGAAGCCCCGCGCGTCGAGCCCGGGGATGGTGAGCGAGCCGGAGCCCGCGGTGGGCGGGCCGGCGAGGCCTTCCGAGAGCAGCACCGCCGGCGTGCCGGAGACCGGGACCGAGAACGATCCGCTCGCGGCGCTGGCCACGTTGGCCACGAAGAGCACCCGCTTCCCTGCGTCCTCGCGCAGGAGCGCCAGCACGCCCGCCGGTGCGCCGGACAGCGAGGGCAGCGTCGAGGTGCCCTTCGACAGCGGGGTCTGGGCGTGCCGGAGGGCGACCAGGTTCTTGTACAGCACCCAGAGCGAGCTCGGGTCGGCCTGCTCGGTGGCCAGGTCCACGCCCGGCGCCTCCGCGACGTCGAACCACGGTGAGCCGGTGGTGAAGCCGTGTCCGGTGCTCGAGTTCCAGCGGTACGGGGTACGCTTGTTGCGGTCGTCCGTCGCGGCGCCGCCCTGCATCCCCAGCTCCTCGCCGTAGTAGATGAAGGGAGTCCCGGGGAGCGCGAGGAGGAGGGCCGCCGAAACGCGCGCCGCCCCGGCGTCGCCGCCGAGGGTGCGCATCACCCGCTCCTGGTCGTGGTTGGAGAGGAACGGCGCGTCGTAGCCGCGGTCCTTCCCGGCCAGCGCGCTGTCCAGGCGGGCCAGGGTGCTGAGGATCCCGCTCGCGTCGCCGGCCACGACCGAGGTCTTGATCGCGTCGGCGAGGTCGAAGGAGAAGCCGAGCTGCACCTCGTCGCCGTTGCCGTAGTACGTCTCGGCGATGTCGATCGGCGCCCAGGCCTCGGCCACCAGCAGCGCGTCCGGATAGTCCGTCTGCAGCTTGGCCCGGATGCGCTGGAGGAAGGCGTGGGTCTCGGGCTGGTCCTGCTGCCCGGCGTCGGCCGCGTTCTCCACGAAGTAGCGGACCGCGTCGAGCCGGAACCCGTCGACGCCGCCGTCCAGCCAGAACTTCATGGTGTCCACCAGCTCGGTCTCGACCGCCGGGGTGGTGAGGTTCAGGTCCGGCATCGAGCTGGTGAAGACGCCGTAGTAGTACGCGCCGCTCAGCGGCCACCAGGTCCGGCCCGAGCCGAACGGCTGGCGCCAGCCCGGATCGTCCGGCCGCCACACGTACCAGTCACGATGCTCGGCCGTGGGATCACTCTGCGAGTTGATGAACCACGGGTGCTGCCGCGACGAGTGGTTCAGCACCATGTCCAGGATGACCTTCACCCCGCGCCGGTGCGCGGCGGCGACGAGGTCGTGCAGGTCGGCGAGCGAGCCGTAGGCCGGGTTCACGTTCCGGTAATCGGTGACGTCGTAGCCGTGGTAGCTCGGCGAGGGGTTGATGGGCATCAGCCACACCGCGTCCACGCCGAGGTCGTTGCCGGTGCCCGCGTCGCCGTCGTTCAGCGCGTCCAGGTGGGCGGTGAGCCCCTGGAGGTCGCCGATGCCGTCGCCGTTCGAGTCGGCGAAGCTCCGGACGAAGACCTCGTAGAACACCTTGTCCCGCCACCAGCCCTGGGTGTTGGGGGTGATGGTGGTCCCGGCGTCCGGGGGCGGCTGCGTCGTGTCCTTCGAGCTACACGCCGCGACGACGAGCGCGGCGCAGACCGCGATCCAGCTCCTGATCCGCCGCGACACCACCCGCGCACCCCTCCCCGGGACTTCTCCGGCCGTCGCGCAGGCCCCGCTCCCGAGTGCAGTGCGCGCTTTCCGACCCTGGAAACGGGCGCGTTTATGACACGCGTGTCAATGCACGGCAATGAACGAAGTGCACGCGACGCGCTGCGAAATACTTGCATGCCGCGGCGCGGCATGAGTGGAGGAATCCTGCGCGCGCGGCCCCATCGGAAGCGCGCGCGCGTCCCCGTCCTAGGAGCCGCGGAGCGAGAGGCAAGCCTCGCCCATCCTTGCTCAGAGCTTGAACGCCGCGCTCGCGTGGGGCGGCAGCGTCAGCCGCACCGATCCTCCGTCGCGGGTGGCGTTCACCCCAGCCGGAGCGAGCAGCGCCTCGGCGCGGGTCGCCTCCACCTCGAGCGTGACCGCCTGGGGATCAGGACCGAGGTTGTGGGCGACGAGCACCCGCTCCTGACCCAGGCTCCGCACGAAGGCCAGCACCGGCCCCTCGCCACGGACCACGCGGAGGGCGCCGCGGGACAGCGCCGGTGAGGCGTGCCGGACCCTGATCCATCGGCGGTAGTGCGACAGCAGCGACCCCGGATCCCCGGTCTGGGTCGCGACGTGCGTCGTATCCTGCCCCGGGGCGAAGCGGTACCACGGCGTGCCGGTGGTGAACCCGCCGCCGGCCGCTCCGTTCCAGGGCATGGGAGTGCGCTTGGCCTCGTCCCCGTCCGCGGTGCCGTTCAGCAGACCGATCTCCTCGCCGTAGTAGAGGAACGGCGTGCCGGGCAGGGTGAGGAGGATGGCCGCGGCGCTCCGGAGCTTGCCCGCGTCTCCCTTGAGCACGCTCGCCACCCGGCGCATGTCGTGGTTGGTGAGGAACGGCACGTCGGTCGCGCCGGGCGGGTAGGTGTCCGCGACCTCGCGCAAGGTCTGCGCGATGCCGAGCGACTCGCCCATCTGGACCGCCTCCACCAGGTGCTTGGCCATGGGGAAGTCGAAGTTGAGCGGGAGCTCGTCGCCACCCGGGACCGCCTCGGTCGAGCCGTAGTACGGCGCGATCTTCGGGGTCTCGGTCCAGGCCTCGCCGACCAGCAGCGCGTCCGGGCGCACCGACCGCACGTGCGCGGCGAACTCCTTCCAGAAGGCGTGCGTCTCGGGCGTGTCGTTCTGGCCGTCGCCCCCGCCGTCCTCGATGAGGTGCCGGGCTGCGTCCAGGCGGAATCCGTCCACGCCACGGGCAAGCCAGAACGCCGCCAGCCGCTTGGCCTCGGCCCGCACCGCCGGCGCGCGGAAGTTCAGGTCCGGCATCCCGGCCCAGAACAGCCCGTAGTAGTAGGCGCCGTTCTTCTTGTGCCATGTGCTGCCGGCGGCGTTCCACGGCTGCCCCAGCCGAGGTCGGTGGGGCTCCACACGTACCAGTCGCGCTTCGGCGAGCCCGGGCCCGACGCCGAGTCGATGAACCAGGGGTGCTGGTTCGAGGTGTGGTTGAGGACCAGGTCGACGATGACGTGCATCCCGCGGCGGTGGGCCTCGGTGCACAGCCGGGTCAGGTCCTCATTCGTCCCGTAGTCGGGATTGACCCGCTCGTAATCGGTGGTGTCGTAGCCGTGGTAGCTCGGCGAGGCGAACACCGGCATGAGCCACAGCGCGTCCACGCCGAGGTCCTGGTCGGTCTCGGGCTTGCCGTCGTTCAGGTAGTCGAGCCGGGAGATGAGCCCCGGGAGGTCGCCCTTCCCGTCGCCGTTCGAGTCCTGGAAGCTGCGGACGAAGACCTCGTAGAAGACTGCGCCGTTGGCCCAGCTCTCGAAGGTGCGTGGCCGCTCCGCGACGGGCGCCGTCGCCGGAGGCGGCCGTGACGCAGTGCAGCCGAGTCCGGCGAGGAGGACGAGCAGCGTCGTGGCCCGTCCGCGGCGCACCGCGCGCCGTCCCTGTTTGCATTGCCCGGGGACTCCGAACGGTTCAATCTCCGTCGCCATGCGCGCTCCCTTTTCTCGGACGTGGACGCGGTGGTGCTCCGTCCTCTTCGTCGCCGCGGCCCTCGCCGCCTGCAGCAGCAGCGACAACGGCAACAAGCCGGACAGTGGCACGCCCACCCCCAGTGCGTTCACCCTCCATTACCATCGGGCGCTCTCCGACTACAGCGGCTGGAACCTCGCGGTGAGCGCGGGGGCCAACGAGACCAGCGCCACGTCCTCGAGCACCGACGGGTTCGGCGCGGTCTACCAGGTGAACGTCAAGTCCGGCGCGACGTCGCTCGCCTTCAGCCTGGTGAATGGCTCGAGCACCGATCCGGCGGGGGCGCTGACCGTGGACGTCTCGGGCACCACCCGCGAGGCCTGGGTGTTCTCCGGGTACTCGAACGCCATCACCCACAAGCCGGTCGCCATCCCTGGAGCCAACCAGGTCGCGGTCTATTACCTGCGGCCCGACGCCAGCTACGCCGGGTGGGGCCTGCACACCTGGGGTGACGTGAAGAGCCCGACGGTGTGGCAGGCGCCGCTTCCGCCGGTGGGCATCGATCCGGACCTGGGCGCAGGGTTCGTGATCGACGTCACGACGGGCGCGCAGCACGTGAACGTCATCGTCCACATGGGCGACACGAAGGATCCGGGCCCGGACATGGGCTGGGACCTCGCCACGCTGGGGAACATCGTGTTCGTCACCAGCGGCTCGGCCACCATCACCGCCATGCCCAAGAAGTCGGGCGACGTCTCCATCACCGGGGCCGCCGCACACCTGGTCCAGCCGCTGCTCGTCGCCTGGGATGTCACCGACGCTGCGGCCACCAGCTTCGAGCTCCGCTACTCGAGCACCGCGTCAATCGCCGCCTCCGGAACGAACGTCACCGGCGGGCAGGTCATCGCGCTGACGCCGAGCGCGGCCGGCCTTCCGCCGGAGGTGCTGGCCAAGGCGCCGTATCTCAACACCCTGGGCACGCCGTGGCGCGCCTTCACCATCGCCGCTGCGGACGCCTCGAAGGTGCAGGACGCGCTCAAGGGGCAGCTGGTGGCGGTGGCGCGCAAGTCGGACGGCAGCGTGTTCTCCGCGACCCAGGTGCAGACCGCCTGGGCGATCGACGCGCTCTATGCCTACACCGGTCCGCTGGGGGTCGTGTTCACCGCTCCCCAGACGCCGACCTTCCGGCTCTGGGCGCCGACCGCGCAGGCGGTGAAGCTGCACGTCGCCGACGTGACCAAGGCCGAGATCGCCGCGGTGGACATGACCGAGGACGCCAGCGGCGTGTGGTCCGCCACCGGCCCGGCCACTTGGTACGGGAACTTCTACCGCTTCGAGGTCACCGTCTTCCATCCGGCGACCCAGAAGATCGAGAAGACCACGGTGACCGACCCGTACGCGGTGAACCTCGACACCAACGGGCTCTGGGGGCAGATCGTCGACCTGGTGGCGGACGCGGCGACGATCCCGGCGAACTGGGCCTCCTTCTCCAAGCCCGCGCTCGCCGCGCCCGAGGACATCGTGGTCTACGAGGGCCACATCCGTGACTTCAGCGCGCTGGACTCGACGGTCTCCGCCGCGAACCGGGGTAAATACCTCGCGTTCACCGAGGCCGGCTCGGCCGGGATGCAGCATCTGTCGGTCCTCGCCGGGGCGGGGCTGACGCACTTCCACATCCTCCCGGCGTTCGACTTCGCTACGGTGAACGAGGACCCGGCGCAGCGGGTGGACGTCGGCCAGCCGTTCTCGGACCTATGTGCGAAGAACCCGGCCGTCCCCGCCGCGCTCTGCACCCAGTTCACCGGGAAGAGCGTGCTCGAGGCGATCCAGAGCTACCCCGGCGACTCGGATCAGCAACAGGCCATCGCCGGGTACATGGCGGGGCTCGATGCCTTCAACTGGGGCTACGACCCGTTCCACTACGGCGCGCCCGAGGGGAGCTACGCCTCCACCGCCGAGGGCACGGCGAAGATCCTCGAGTTCCGGAAGATGGTGCAGGGGCTCGCCGGCGCCGGGCTCCGGGTGGTGATGGACGTGGTCTACAACCACACCAACGCCTCGGGCCTGGCCGACAAGTCGGTGCTCGACAAGATCGTGCCCGGCTACTACCACCGGCTCGATCCGACCACGGGCTTCGTCCTCACCTCGTCCTGCTGCGCGAACACCGCCAGCGAGCACGCGATGATGGAGAAGCTGATGATCGACACCCTGGTCCGCTGGGCGCGCGAGTACCGGGTGGACGGCTTCCGCTTCGACCTGATGGGGCTGCACCTCAAGGACAACATGATCCACGTCCGCGACGCGCTGGCCGCCGTCGACCCCACCATCTACCTGTACGGCGAGGGCTGGGACATGGGCGAGATGGTGCGTGGGGGACGAGGCACCGCCGCCAACCAGCTCAACATGGCCGGGACCGGCATCGGCACGTTCAACGATCGCCTGCGCGACGGCGCCCGCGGCGGCGGCCCCTTCGACTCGGCCGGCGACCTGCGGAAGAACCAGGGCTTCTCCAGCGGCCTCTACTTCGACCCCAACGAGCTGAGCGCGGCCAACGCCACGACCAAGGACGCGCTGAACCACGGGGTCGACCTGATCAAGATCGGCATGGCCGGCGGCGTGGGCACCTTCCGGATGGTGAGCGCCACCGGGTCGACCACCAGCGCCGGGGCCATCGGCTACGGAGGGGTGAGCGGCGGCTACACCCAGGATCCTCAGGAGTCGATCAACTACGTCTCCTCGCACGACAACCAGATCCTCTGGGACATCGTGCAGTACAAGATGCCCACCGGCCGGACCATGGACGACCGCGTCCGCGCCGTGGCCCAGGCGATGGACGTGGTCCTGCTCGGCCAGGGCATTCCCTTCTTCCACATGGGCGACGACCTGCTGCGCAGCAAGTCGATGGAGCACGACAGCTACGACTCGGGCGACTGGTTCAACCGCGTCGACTGGTCGGGCACGACCAACGGATGGAAGAGCGGATTGCCGAACTCGGGGAAGGACTCGGGCAACTGGCCCACCGTCCGGCCCATCTTCGCCGACGGGAGCATCGCTCCCGCCGCAGCGGACATCACCAAGATGTCCAGCCACTTCCAGGCGATGCTCAAGCTGCGCAAGGCCTCGCCGCTGTTCCGGTTGCGGACTGCGGCCGAGGTGACGAAGCGCGTGGATTTCCCTGATCCGGTCTCCGGCAATCCGTACTCCGGCCCGAATCAGGTCCCGGCCCTCGTGGTGATGACCATCAGCGACACCTGCAGCGGACTGGCGGACCTCGACGCCACCCGGAGCGGGCTGGTGGTCATCGTCAACGCGGGCATCACGGCCCGGGACGTGAGCATCCCCGGGACGTCGGGCGGCACCTTCACCGTGCCGACCGTGCTCACCGGACCCTCTGGTGACCCGCTGCTCGGGACGCGGGCGAGCTGGAATGGCACGGTCTTCCACGTGGAGCCGCGCACCACCGCCGTCTTCGAGCGGCCGCAGGCAGAGACGGCCGGCCTCGCCTGCAACACCAAGTGAACGTGGGTCCGATGACCGAGCAACGCCTCCACCGTACGCTGTGCCTCACCGCCGTCCTCGTCGCCCTCGCCGGCTGCGGCTCGAGCAGCGGCAACAACGACGCCGGCACCTGGAGTCCCGGCCAGCCGCTCACCCTGAACGTGGGCGCCACCTTCCCGGCCGGGACGGTGGTCCGCGACGTCTCCTCGAACACCACGGCCACCGTGAGCTCGCAGGGCACGGTGAGCTTCACCCCGGACTCGAGCGGGCTCCTGCTGCTGGAGAAGGACGGGGCGGCGCCCACCCCGTTCAGCTGGGCGAATGCCACCGTCTATTTCCTGCTCACCGACCGCTTCTTCAACGGGGACCCATCGAACGACAACTCGTACGGCACGCGGCCGAAGGACGGGGCGGACGAGATCGGCACCTGGCACGGCGGGGACTGGAAGGGCGTCACAGCGAAGCTGGACCACATCGCCAGCCTCGGGGCGACGGCGATCTGGATCTCGCCCATCGTCGAGCAGGTGCACGGCTGGGTGGGCGGCGGCACCGGCGACTTCAAGCACTACGGCTACGCGGGGTATTGGGCGCTCGACTTCACCCGGCTCGACGCGAACTGGGGGAACGAGGCAGACCTCCGGGCGCTGGTGGACGCCGCCCACGCCCGGGGCATCCGGGTGCTGGTCGACGTGGTGCTGAACCATCCGGGTTACGCGACCGGCGACGACCTGGTGGCGTACCTGCCCTCGGTCTTCTTCGACGGCACGGGCGATGCGTTCATGGCGTTCGTCCCGCCGGCGGGCCGTGGCTATCAGGCCTGGAACGACCTGGTGAACTACAACTCCAGCGACTGGGTGAAGTGGTGGACGCCGGTGTGGATCCGGGCCGGCTTCCCGGGGTTCCCACCGTCGGGGAGCACCGACGAGACCCGCCAGCTGAGCTCGCTCCCGGACTTCCGGACCGAGTCGACCGACGCCGCGCCGCGGCCGCCCTTCTTCGACCAGAAGACCGACACGGCCTTCGTCGGGACGGCAAACACCACGGTCCGCCAGTACCTGGTGAAGTGGCACACCGACTGGCTCACGCAGTTCGGGTTCGACGGCTTCCGCTGCGACACGGCGAAGAACGTCGAGCTCGCCTCGTGGAAGGCGCTCAAGGACGCCGCGGTCCCGGCGCTGGCGGCGTGGAAGAGCGCCAACCCGACCAAGAAGCTCGACGACGCGCCGTTCTGGATGACCGGCGAGGTCTTCGGCCACGGCGTCGAGAAGGACGCGTACTACTCCGACGGCGGGTTCGACTCGCTCATCAACTTCGACTTCCAGCGCTTCCTGCTCTCGTACCTCACCACCAGGGGCTCGCTGGTCGCTGCCCAGGCCGACGTCGAGGCGCTCTACTCGAGCTACGCGGCGCTGATCTCCGCCGACCCGACCTTCGACGCGCTCTCGTACCTATCGTCGCACGACACGCAGCTCTTCTACGCCGCGCTGAACCAGCAGCCGTCGCTGCAGAAGCAGGCCGGCACCGCACTGCTCCTCGCTCCGGGCGGGGTGCAGATCTTCTACGGCGACGAGAGCGGGCGGCCGCTCGGCAAGTCGGGAAGCGACCCCACGCAGGGCACCCGCTCGGACATGAACTGGGCCACCATGGACCCGGACATGCTCGCCCACTGGCAGAAGGTGGGCGGGTTCCGGAAGCGCCACGGGGCAATCGGCGGCGGGGCGCACCAGAAGCTCCAGGCGCCATCGAACGTCTACGCCTTCTCGCGGACCCTGAAATCGGGCAACGTGGACGACGCCGTGGTGGTGGCCATCACCCCCACCAACTGATCCGAGCGTTGCCAGAGATGACCGTCCGACTCACCGCCGCCTCGCTGCTGCTGGCTCTCGCCGCCGGCTGCAACGATGGTGGCCCCTTCAACCCCGACGCGGGTTTCCCCGCCTTCGATGTCACCATCGGCGGCGTCCGCCTGGTGGCCAACTCCAGCGCGGCGATCGCCAGCGGCAACGTCTTCACCGTGCTGCTCAGCGATCAGCCCAACGCCTGCCAGCAGTACGGCCACTACCCGGCGCGGACCTGGACCACGCTGACCATGAAGCTGGCAGCCTCGACCAGCACGCCCACCGTGGGCACCGTGGTCCCGCAGCAGGCGCTGCCTGGCCCCGGTCAGGTGGTGGGCACGCTGGTGAAGGCCACGGCAGACCGGCCGCCGAGCGCCAACCTCGACGCCCAGGACGGCACCGTCACCTGGAGGTCCAACATCGACTTCAGCCTCACGCTCCAGTCGATCGACGTCGGGTTCGCCGGGACGTCCGACCGGTTGACGGTGCAGGCCATCGGCGTGCCCCCATGCACGCCGCAGTAGGCGGCTACGGCGGCGCGGGCAGGGTGATGATCGCCGTGTCGTCGATGATCAGCGGATCCGTGCTCTGGCCTCCGCCGAAGTCCCACTGCCCACCGCTGGGCGTGAGCGGCCGGAAGTTCCCGCCGATGCCGTCGAAGTCCCAGGTCGTCAGGTAGACCTTCACCCCGGCCCAGGTGGCGAGCCCGTAGTTGGTGCGGTTGTAGGAGAAGGTCACGGTCTTGGTCGCCTGATCGGCGAACACCACCGGCGGGATGGTCGTCGTCCCGTAGGCCGAGTCCGTCGCTCCCTGCGTGGTGTACATCGCGTTGTTCCAGCCGTAGGTGAACTGGTCCAGGCTCCAGGTCAGCCCGCCCGGCATCGAGGCGTTCAGCTTGGGAAAGACCGTGAGCCCCTGCTGGCCGGGAATGGCGAAGAAGATGTTGAAGGCGACGTGGTCGAAGCCGAGCGCCGGCTTCCACACCACGCTCCAGTCCGCCATCGTCACGTGGAGGAGCATGGTGGTCTTGCCGACCTCTGCCACCACCTTGGTGATGTCCCCGAAGTGCTTCCCGGTGAACGTCATGTCCTGGGGATAGGTGTACGTCTTCCCCTGGGGACCGGTGTCGTCGCCGGCCGGGTCGTCCAGGGTGACCGAGTTGCCGACGAAGACGATGTTGCTGGTGAACTTCAGCCGCGGGGTCGAGACGTGCACCGCCGGCGCATAGAAGGCGAGCGTGTGGCTGGCGGTCCCGATGGGGAAGTTCGAGACCGGAAGCACGATGCTCCAGGTGCCGTCCGGCTTGACGTTGACATCCGTGGCCCGGTCGTACGCGCCGTCGATCACCATCTTCAGCGCGGTGCTCGCCGGGCTCACCGAGCCGGTCACCGTCACGTCGTCGGTGAAGGTCTGGCCGTCGATGGTGGTGCTGACCGTGATGGTGGCCCCGGGCGGGGGAACGGTGGTCACCTGGGTGGTCGCCTGGAGGATCTGCACCGAGCGCCCCGGGAGGACGGCCACGATGGCCCCGCCGTCACCCACGGACACCAGCGTGCCCGCCGGCACCGCCGGGGTGAAGCCCTCGGCATCGAGCACCGAGAGCTGCGTGCCGGCAGGCAGGCCGGTGGGCAACCCGGACATGAGCGTGTTGCCGTCCGAGGTGTTCATCACCACGAAGAAGGTGTCGCTCCCTAGCGCGCGGCGATAGGCGAACACGCCCGGCGACGCCTCGTTGTCGTACAGCACGTCCAGCGAGCCCTGGGTGAACGCCTTGTTCGCCTTGCGGATGTCCGCCAGCTTCTTCAAGAAGAAGTAGCGATCGCCCGGGAGGAACGAGTCGCCGTTCGCCTTCCAGCCCCCGGCGAACATCGCGGCGCGCGTCTCGGTGAAGTCCTGCTCGGTGCCGTAGTAGACGATCGGAATGCCCGGGATGGTGAAGATCAGCGCCAGCGCCTGGATCATCGCCTTCCGGCTGCCCACCGCGAGGAAGCGCTGGTTGTCGTGGTTGTCGATGAAGGTCGGCGTGGCGTAGGGGTTGGGGTACAGCGACGGGTCCATGAAGCGCCCGAGCCGGTAGCTCAGGTACGAGGTCGGCTGCCCGCCGGTGAAGACGCGGTTGATCTCCGAATAGAGCGGATACGCGAGCAATGCCGGCAGCTCGGGGCTTCCCGCATCGCCCTGGTAGCTCGCCACCTTCTGGTCCGCGACGGCGCTCAGCGGGTCGGAGTTCTCGAAGACCTCCCCGAAGGCGAAGAAGCGGTCGCGCCCGGTGGACCTGGCGGCGGCCATCATCCCCGGCGCGTCCGCGGCAGTGGAGTAGAAGAAGTCGTTCCAGAAGGCGTGCGGGACGTACTTCACCGTGTCCACCCGGAACGCGTCGACGCCCACCTCCTTGATCCAGTAGCCGTACGAGTCGCGGAGCGCGGTGCGCACCGTGGCGTTCTCCGTGTTCAGGTCATCCAGGTCCGACACCTGGTAGTTCAGCTCCTGGTTCGCGTCGAAGTAGTCGGTGATGACCGGCGTCCAGTGGTAGACGCCGGCGTCTCGCTGTGCCGGGTCGCGCGGATCGTCCTGGTCGAACGGTGACTGCTCGGGCCTCGCCGTCGGCACCGCCTGGGTGTTCATCACCACGTTCTTCGAGACGTCCGAGGGGTCGTAGCTCGACTAAGTGAAGAAGTTCCCCATGTGATTCGGGACCACGTCCTGGATGAGGTACATCCCGCGCTTGTGCAGGGCGTCGCTCAGCGCCTTGTAGGTGTCGAGCGTGCCCAGGTGCTCGTCCACCTTCTTGAGATTCCGCGCCCAGTACCCGTGGTAGCCGCCGGACTGCTGCAGCGGGTCCCACCACATGTTCGCCACGGGCGGGGTGATCCAGATCGCGGTCGCGCCCAGCCCCTGGATGTAGTCCAGCTTGTCGATGAGTCCCTTGAGGTCGCCGCCGGAGTACTTGTCCGGGTTGGTCGGATCGAACTCGTCCCTTCGCTTGGTTGTCGTTCGACCTGTCCCCGTTCGCGAAGCGGTCGGTCATCACGAAGTAGACGACCTGCTCCTCCCAGGCGGGCGAGGGGACGTGGAGCTTCAGCTGCGAGGGCGGCGGCTCCGACGGCGCGACGAGCATCCGAGCGCGACGACGCCGACCACCAGCCACCACGCCCACCGACGAACAGGTTCCATCCAGTGCCTCCCGGAGGCGGTCGACCGCCGGTCCGGCCAGGGATCTACGCCGAAGCGGGCCCCCGGCGCACGAGATGCAGCACGTCGGCGCTGACATCGCGCGCAAGCGGTGCACCGGGCTCGGCGCCGGATCCGCACGGGTTGCGTCGGGTCCGGCACAATCAGAGTGTTCCCCTCGTTGGCGCAGTGTGTGCACGATGCGGGCCCCCATGGAACGCGCAGACCTCGCCACGCGCTCCGGAGACGCTCCCGCGTTCTCCGGCCTCGTCCGTTCGCTCGTCGACTGGTACGGGGGGCTCTTCGCACCGAGCGCCACCGTCGAGGAGATCACCTCCCGGGTGCAGCTGCCCGCGCCTCCGGACCGGGTCTGGGGCTCACTCAAGTTCTACGAGGAGGTCCCGTCCCGTCCTGGGGCCTTGCTCCGGATCGGCCTGCCCGCCCCGGTGCGCTCCGAGGGCGAGAAGACCCGCGTCGGGGGCACCGTCCGCTGCGTCTACGAGGGCGGGTACGTCCTCAAGCGCACCACCTCGGCCGAGCCACCGAACGTGCTCCGCTTCGAGGTGTTCGAGCAGAGGCTCGGGCTCGAGCGGTGCCTCTCGCTGAGCGATGGCGTCTACGAGATCCGGGCCGTTCCCGGCGGCTCCGAGGTGGCGCTGACCACGAGGTATCGTGGTCACCTCCGCCCGCGGGGAGTGTTCCGGCCCCTCGAGCGGCGGCTGGCCCACGAGATCCACGGGCACATCCTCGCGGGGATGCGCACCGCGCTGGAGACGGCCGCGGCCTCCCGGATCGAGGCGAAGGTCGGTTGAGAGCGGTCCGCGGCGGCGCTGACGGAGCATCGGAGTCCGGAGACAGGGAACGGCCTGCCCCGAGGGAACGCGGCCGGCCCGTGAGGATGGCGCGGCTGCCAGGAAGGTGCTGGCCTGGGCCCCAGCCGTGGCAGGTTGCAGAGGCTGCATTCCGGGGATGCCGAGTGCAACGCTGCATCCCGAAACGATCTCTCGGGAGGGCGGGGGGGGCAGGGCGAGCTGTCATCGCGAGAGGATTGGAAGGCTCGGGGACGTGGAGTGCAGTTCGGGTATGCCGAGTGCGATGCCACGTCCCGGAACGGACGCTTCCACGTTCGGGAAGTGCGGCCTCGGCCGGGTCCCCCCACCCAGGCGAGAGATCGTTCCGGGATGCCACGTGCAACTCCACATCCCGGCGGCGCTCTCGTTCCCAGTCCTGAGCGGCCGGAACGTGCGGAGGCCGTCCGGGACTTCGCACTGCCCGCGGTGCCCGGCGAGCCCCGTGTCCGCTCGAGGCCAGGCACCGCGTTCATCCGGGTACTGCAGACCGGACGGACGCAGAAGACCACCTCCCGCAGGGTCGCCGGAGCGACAGACCTCACCTCACGGGTCTCAGCCGTGCGCGGCGCTCGCCGGCTCGAGCCGGCACACGGCCGAGCGGAACGCCGGGAACCCGGAGATCGGATCCCGCCGCTCGCCGTCGATGAGGAGGTTGGCGTTCGCCTCCTCCCAGCCGGCCGGCATCACCGCCACGTCCGGCCGCACCTCGGTGGTCACCGAGAGCCGCAGCTCCACCCTGCCCACGGGTGACACCACCGCGACGCGCTGGCCGTGCGCGAGGCCCGCGGCCCGGGCGGCGTCCGGATGCACCCTGAGCAGCGGCTCCGGCTCCAGCAGCCGGATGCGCGCCACCTGACGGAACTGCGAGTTGATGTACGCCCGCGTCCGGGGGCCGGTGACGAGCATCAGCGGGAACTCGGAGGTCGGCCGCAGGGACGGCGGCGTCCACTCGGGAAGGGCAGGGTGGCCCGCCCGGGCGAGGAGCCCCGAGGCGAGCTCGATCTTCCCGGACGGGGTCCCCACCGCGGGCGGCCCCGACCCCGGCTCGAACCCCGGCGCGAGCTCCGGCGCCGCCGGCACCAGGACCCGCGGGGCGCGCTCCGCCTCCGCCCAGCTCCTCCAGGGGAACCACGCGCCCAGGCCCATCGCCCGGGCCAGCTCGAACACCACCTTCCAGTCCGGCCAGGCCTCGTGCTGCGGCGGCACCACGCCCTCCGACTCGGCAAAGGTCGCCGCCGGCAGGACCACGTGCGCCCGGCGCCCGCTCGCGGTGAGGAACGGGTCCACCGACACCAGCAGCTCGAGCCGCTCGGCCGCGCGCGCCAGCGCCGCGCTCCCCGGCGAGGTCACCAGCCCGTTCGAGGCCACCAGCACCAGCGCGCGGACCGGGTAGGGCCGGTCCTCGAGGATCGCCCGGGCCAGGAGATTTCCCTGCGCCTCGCGGTTGAACATCTCGAACAGCGGATGCTCCGCTGCGCCCACCGCTCGCGCGCTCACCGGTGGCGGCACGGGCTCGGGCGTGCGGAGGCGGGGCAGGGCGGGCAGGGGGCCGGCAGCGGCCGCGGACCGCACGGGCGTGAGGTCCTGTCGAATCTCCGGCTCGCCCGGGCGCCGGCAGAGCGCCTCGAGCGCGGCGATGGCCCGCACGGTCTGGACGCCGTTCTCGTGGTGCTCGACCCCGAGGCCCGGCCAGATGGCGGTCGGGGTCTCGGTCCCGAGCAGCCGCGCCGCCCGGAGGATCTGCGCCTCGGGAACGCCGGTGAGCGCCGCGGTCCGCGCCGGCGGGTAGGAGGCGGCCAGCTCCGCCAGCGCCTCGAACCCCACCGTCTCGCGCGCGAGGAGCGGCCGATCCACGAGACCCTCGGCCACCAGCACGTGCACCAGGCCGAGCGCGAGCGCGCCATCGGTCCCCGGCCGCACCGCGAGATGCTCCGTCGCCACGGCCGCCAGCTCCGTGCGGACCGGGTCCACCACCACCAGCCGCCCGTCCGTCGCCTTGTGCGCCACCACGTGCGCCAGGAGCGGGGTGCTGTGGGTGGGATTGGTGCCCCAGACGACCAGCGTCCGCGTCTGCCGGAGGTCGTGCCGGTACTTGCTGCCCACGGTGAGCGCCTGGCCCATCCGCCCGGAGGTCTCGCAGAGGCTCGCCACCGAGACGACGTTCGGCGTTCCCCAGGCGCGCGCCAGCCGCTGGATCCAGTCCATCAGCGGATGGCGCACCAGCGGCCACCCGGTCTGGAACGCCACCGCCTCGGGGCCGAAGCGCGCGCGCACCCGGGCCATCCGCTCGGCGATGAACCCCAGCGCGTCGTCCCACGAGCTCTCGACCAGCCGGTCTCCCCGGCGCACCAGCGGCCGGCGCAGGCGCTCGGGTGAGTGCACCACCGCGGGAAGCGCGTGGCCGTGCTGACAGAGGAAGCCCCGGGTCTCGCCGTCCGGGTCGCCGTCCACGCGCAGGAGCGTGCTCCCGGACACCCGGCCCGCCAGGTCGCAGTGGAGCAGGCAGAAGCGGCACTGGCCCTTGGTCACCCGGGTGCGCTCGGGAGCCCGCGCCACCGCGCCGACCGCCACCGCGGCCGCGCCCGCCCCGGCGATGGGGGCCGCCCGGAGCAGGTCCCTCCGCGAGAGCCGCCGGCGACCGCTCATGCCCGGCCTCCGGTCCGAGCACCGTCCGGGACGATGCGGATCGCCCGCGCCTCCTCGGGGCAGGCCTCCTCGCACAGCCCGCAGCCCACGCAGCCCTCCGGATGGAACAGCGGCGCCTGCTGCGGGCCGACCAGCTCCACCGCGCGGCTGCCCATCGGACAGACGTAGGCGCAGAGCCGGCAGACGCCCTGGCCGCTCCAGGGAAGGCACGACCTCCGCTCGAGCACCGGGACGCCGATGCGCACCTCGGCCGCCACCCGCTCCGGCAGCGCCGGAATCCGGGCGAGCGCGCCGGTGGGGCACGCCTCGGTGCACGCCATGCAGAGCACGCACGGCGCCTCGCGCAGCGCGAGGAACGGATGCCCCGCGTCCAGCCCCGCGCCGCCCGGGAAGCGAATGGCCCGGGTGGGGCAGACCTCCGCGCAGCGGAAGCAGCCGATGCACGCCCGCTCGAAGTCTCCGGGCGGAAGCGCCCCCGGCGGACGCAGCTCCGACGCCGCGGCGCGCGGGCGGCGGGCGAGCAGCCCGGACAGCGCCCCGGCGGCGAGCGCGAGCACGCCCCGGCGGTTCACCGGCGCCTCCCCTCGAGCGACAGCGACGAGCGCGCCGGTGGGGCACGACGCCACGCACCGCCCGCACCGCTCGCACCCGGCGTCGAGCTGGTCGCTCATCGGACGCTGCCCGAGGTTGCAGACCACGTCGCAGACGGTGCAGTCGGTGCACGCCTCGGCCTCGCGCCGCACCCGGAGCGGCGACCTCGCGCCCAGCAGCGAGAAGAGCGCCCCGCCCGGGCAGAGCGAACGGCAGAAGCCCGCCCGCGAGACGGTGGTGTCGAAGAGCCACACCGCGGCGAGCACCGCCGCCCCACCGCCGAGCCCGAGGCCGAACGCCAGCCGGTACGCGCTCCGCGCCAGCAGCGCCGGCGGGTACACCAGCGCCGCGAGCTGGATGCCCAGCGCCGCCGTCCCGCCGAGCACCGCGCCGAGGACGAGGAAGCGCAGCCACCCGGGAAGGCGCAGGTCGAGGGTGGGGATGCCGAGCCTTCCGAGCGCCCAGCGGACCGCGTTGCTCACCGCGAGCAGCGGCAGGTACGGGCAGAGCCACCCGCAGAAGAAGCGGCCCAGCACCACGACCAGGAGCAGCACCGGGAGCGCCGCGGCGAGGAGGCCGGGACGGGCGCCGCGCGCGAGCCAGACGCCGGCCGACATCAAAGGGTCCACCAGCTCGACGTCGAGCAGCCGCGCCGCGCCCGTCGCGCCGACGAAGAGCCCCGCGGGCCAGGTCCGGTCCGTGAACCGCGCCGCCAGGAACGGCGTCCCGACCACGGTGAGCACGCTGAGCGTGAGCACCGCCCGCCGCCACCGCTGGTAGGCGCGCCCGCCCCGCAGCGCCACGTCCCAGGGCTGGAGCAGGCCACGGGCCCGCCGCGCCGCCGCGCCCGGTCCTGGAGGTGTTCCAAGGTGGTCCAACGGACGTCTCTGGCTGCTGTCGATGGACGACGGTATCGCAAGCGACGTACCACCGCCGAGGCGCGTGCCGGACGCAGCCACTGCATCCGGCGAGCGGTGCGTTCGCCGGGGCGCGCAATCCGTGCGCGACCGGACCGCTGCCCTCCCTGGACACGGTGCCACACCTGTGGGGGACATTCCTCCGCAGCGCTCGGGCGCGAGCGCAGCGGGTCGCCGGGTGGGAGACCTCCGGTGCGCGTGTGCCCCGGGGCTGCCAGTGCAGCCGGACCGCCACTGGGGCAAGCTTCCAGGATCCCCGTGCGCTGGCCGTCTCTTCTCGTCCCGGTGCTGGTCGTCGCCGGCGCGGTGGCGGCGATCGCCCTGCGCCGAGCGGCCCCGACGACTCCGGCCTCGCTCTCGCCGGTCGCGGTGCTGGAGTCGGCCACCGACGCAGGGCTCACCGATGACCAGGTGTTCGCCGCGAGCATGGCGCGGCTCGCGGAGGCGAAGCGACGCACGGAGACGGAGGAGGCCGCCGCGCGCGCCGATGCCGGCCCACGGCTGGGCGACGTCGCTCCGGACGCGGGCGTGCTCCGCGCCGTGCTGGAGGCGACGGGCGACGCCGGCATCCCGTCCTCGGCGCGCGCCGAGCTCGAGCGGGTCGCCGGGCTGCTGCTCCAGCAGGACCTCGCCGGTGCGGTGGAGGCGCTGCACGCGCTCTACCGCGTCCACTCTCCGGCCGCGGCGCCAGGCCTCGAGCTGGTCACCCGCTCCGCGCAATCGAGCGCGCGGGCCGGCGCCCTCGGGCAGGTCGAGCCGGTCCTCCCGCGGATGCAGGAGCTGCCCACCTCGGACCCGGCGGTGCGCTCCGCCGTCGCCCGGGTGCTGGCCACCGTCGCGCTGGCCTCGGCGCGCGCCGGCCAGCCCGAGCGGTCGCGGCAGCAGGCCCGTGCGGCGCTCGCGCTCGACGAGTCCACGCCCGAGGCGTTCCTCGCGCTCGGCGAGTACCAGTTCCAGGACAACGACCTCTCCGGCGCGCTCGACACCTGGGAGCACGGGCTCCGCCTCAACCCGGGCAACCCGTCGCTCGCCCGCCGTCTGGAGCGCGGCCGCTCCGAGTCGCAGCGCCTCGGCGGCCTGGAGCGGGTCTCGTCCGAGCACTTCGTCGTCGCCTTCGACGGCCGCGCGGACGTCCCGGCTGCCCGGGCGAGCCTCGAGGTGATGGAGGCCGCCTACCGCGGGGTGGGCGCGCTCTTCCAGAGCTACCCCGAGGGCCCCATCCCGGTGGTGCTCTACCCGGACCGCTCCTTCGACCGGGAGGGCCACGCCTCCTGGTCGGCCGCGGTGTACGACGGGAAGATCCGCCTCCCCGCGGCCGGCGCCGACCCGCACTCGCTCGCCTTCCGGGGCACGCTGTTCCACGAGTACGCCCACGCGCTCGTCCACCGCGCCACCGGCGGCAAGACCGCGCCCGCCTGGCTCAACGAGGGCTTCGCCGAGGTGGCCAGGCTCCGGGGCGACGCCGGGCCCGCCGTGCGCTGCACCCCGGACGTGCACGTCTTCGCGCTCCGGGCGCTCGAGGGCAGCTTCCAGCGCATCGGCGATCACCGGGCCGCGCACCTCGCCTACCTCGAGGGCCGCCACGCGGTCGAGCACATCATCGACCGGCACGGCGAGGCGGGCGTCCGGGCGCTCCTCGGCGAGCTGTCCACCGGCGCACCGTTCGCCGCCGCGTTCGAGCGCGCGCTGGGCGAGGAGTACGCGACCTTCGCCGCGGCGTTCGACGCCGAGGCGCGCCGCTGATACGTGAGCGGCCATGAAGCTCGAGTGGATGCGCTTCTTCGAGGTGAACGTCCTGAGCGGCGTCCGCGCCATCGTCTGACCAGGATGTCCCCCGAGGCCCAGGTCGCCCCCGCGGATCGGCAGCTCGTCCGGCGCGCCCGGGCGTTCGTGGTCGTCATGGGGGTGGTCGCCCTGTTCGGGGACATGACCTACGAGGGCGCCCGCGGGCTGGTCGGGCCGTACCTCGGACTGCTCGGCGCCTCCGCGGTCGGCGTGGGCATCGCCGCGGGCGCCGGGGAGCTCGCGGGCTACGCGCTGCGGCTCCTCACCGGCTGGCTCGCGGACCGCACCCGCGCCCACTGGCTCCTGACCATCCTCGGCTACTCCTTCAATCTGGTCGTCGTCCCCGGCCTCGCGTTCGCGGGCTCGTGGGAGCTGGCCGTCGTGCTGGTCATCGGCGAGCGGGTGGGGAAGGCCATCCGCTCGCCGGCGCGGAGCACGCTGGTCTCGTACGCAGCGCGCCGGGCGGGGGAGGGGGCGAGCTTCGGGCTCGAGGAGGCGCTGGACCAGATCGGCGCGGTCGCCGGGCCGCTGCTCACCACGGTGGCCATCGCCGCCCGCCCGGGCGCGACGCCGCTCGGCGGCTACCGCTTCGCATTCCTCGCGCTCGCCGGCCCGGCGCTGCTGACGCTGCTGCTGGTGCTCGCCGCACGGCGGGCGTTCCCGGCGCCCGAGGAGTTCGAGCCGCCGCCCGCGCCCGCGCACGTGGGCCTCGGCCGCGCGTTCGCCCTCCACGTGGCGGCCGCGGCGCTGGTGGGCCTCGGCTTCGCCGACTGGGCGCTGATCGCCTTCCACGCCGGACGCTCGGGGCTGATCGCGCTCACGCTCCTTCCGTTGCTCTACGCTGGCGCCATGGCGGTGGACGGGGTCGCGGCGCTCGTGTTCGGCCGCGCCTTCGACCGGCGTGGGCCCGGGGTCCTGGCAATGTCCTGCCTGGTGGGCGCAGGGGCGGCCCCGCTGGTCTTCCTCGGAGGCTCCGCCACGGCGCTGCTCGCCGGCGCCGCGCTCTGGGCAGTGGCGATGGGCGCGCAGGAGTCTGTCTACAAGGCGGCGGTGGCCCGGCTCGTCCCGCCGTCCCAGCGGGGCCGTGCCTACGGCCTCTTCTTCGCGGCGTTCGGGGTTGCCTGGTTCGTGGGGAGCGTGGCGATGGGCTGGCTCTACGAGCACTCGCGGACCGGCCTGGTCGCGCTCGCCATGGTGGCCCAGCTTGGCGCGGTGCCGCTCTTCCTGAGGGTCGCGCGCGGACCTGCGGCCGGCGCTCAGCGGTAGACGAGCACCGGCACCTTGCAGTGGGTGAGGACGCGCTGGGTCTCGCTCCCCAGCAGCATCCCGGCGACCCCGCGCCGCCCGTGCGAGGCCATGAAGACCAGGTCGCAACCCTGCCGCTGCGCCGCCTCGATGATCGCCTGCCAGGGGGCGTCGTTCACCACCGAGATGACCTCGCAGGAAACGCCCGCGGCCGCGGCCTTCGTCCGCGCATCGCCCAGCACCTCGCGGGCGCGGCTCTCGTGCGCGCGCTCGTACTGGGTCGGCGTCACGGTGACCAGGAACGGGTCGTAGCCCGTCAGGTGGAAGGGGGGCGACACCGTGACCGCGGTGATGCGGGCGCCGATCGCCTTGGCGAACGCCACCGCCTCCGCCACCGCGCGGTCGGAGAGCTCGGAGCCATCGGTCGGGACCAGGATGTGCTTGTACATGACGCGCTTCTCCCCAGGCGGAATCTTGCATGGGGCGCGCCTGCAGGCACCCCCCCGGGCGCGAGGTCGCGGTGCGTCAAGCGCTGGGGGTCAGGTGGGGCGGTGGCCGTCCCGCGTCGACGCGCAGCCGGTGCAGAGCGCCTGGGCCGGGTTCACCAGCAGGACCTGGGCGCCGATGGCCGCGCCGCACTCGTCACAGATGCCGTAGCGGCTCTCGTCGATGCGCCGGAGCGCCGCCTCGATGCGATTGAGCTCGGCCTCGGGATCCTCGGTCCGATCCTGCCCCGCGCGGGCCAGCACCGCTCGCCTCATCAGGAGGCGGGCTTTCGCACGCGTCTCCGCCGGTGTGAGTCCCATCGTCGATGGGGAACATCAGCAATGGACGAGCCGACGCCCGCTTCACTCTGATCCGCCTGCCACGCCGTGGCGCACCGGTGCAGGAGCTGCGGGACCCTGCCGGAGGGGGCGCAAGGGTTGCGTCGCTCAGGCTCTCGGCAACCAGATGTGGAAAGCCGCACCCCGCTCTCCCGCCCGGTCGACCCACACCCGGCCGCCGTGCTGGTCGACCAGGCTGTGGACGATGGCCAGCCCGAGCCCGGTCCCGTTGGGCTTGGTGGTGAAGAACGGCTCGAAGAGGCGGTTCCGCACCTCGGAGGGGATGCCCGGGCCCTCGTCGGCGACCACCAGCTCCACCCCGTCGTCCCCCGGGCGGCCCTGGAGCTGGATCCGCCCCCCGCGCGGGCTCACGTCGAGCGCGTTGAGGATCAGGTTGAGCAGCACCTGGCGCAGGATGCCCTCGTCGGCGGCGGCGGCGGGGGTGCCGGGGGCCACGTCCACCACCAGCTGGACCAGCCGGGCCTCGGCGTCGCCCGACAGGAGGTCCGCCACCTTGCGGAGCAGCCCGTCCAGGGCACCGGCCGGCGCACCAGCTCGCGCGGCCGGGAGAAGAGGAGGAAGTCCTGGAGCGTCTGGTCCAGGCGGCGGATCTCGTCGCGCACCAGGACCAGCGGCTCGAGCAGCGGGGCCTGCCCGCTCTCGGGCAGCTTGCGGATGCGCCGCTCGAGCACCGACAGCTGCAGCGCGGCGGCGTTCAGCGGATTGCGGATCTCGTGCGACAGCCCGGCCGTGAGCCGGCCGACCGCGGCCAGCTTCTCCGCGAGCTGCGCCCGCCGGGTCAGCTCCTCCCGCTCGGCCTGGAGCCTCACCTGTCGCAGCGCCTGGCCCACCGTGAGGAGCAGCTCGGGGACCGCGCACGGCTTGACCAGGTACGCGCATGCGCCGGCGCGGATGGCCGCCGCCGCGGACTCCACGCTCGCGAAGCCGGTCAGGAGCACCACCTCGGCCCCGGGCACCGTCTGGTGCAGCTCGGACGCGAGCTCGGTCCCGTCTCCGTCCGGCAGGCGCAGGTCCACCAGCGCCACGTCGAAGCCCTCGGCGGCGCGGGCCCGGGCGGTGGCGGCGCTCGTGGCCCGGAGGACCTTGTAACCCTCGTCCTCGAGGATCTCGCCCAGGTTGTCGACCAGGTCGACGTTGTCGTCGACGAGGAGGATTCGCCCCTGGCTCACCCACCCTCCTCGAACCGCTCCAGCTCCGCGTCCAGGGCGGTGGCCAGCGCCTCGAACGAGCTGGGGAGCCGGACCAGGTGCACGCCGGGGTGGACCCGGGCCCACGCCTCCACCGCGTCGTCCGGTGTGTCGGCGAGCACCGCCAGGAGCGGGGTGGGGCCCTCGGGCGGAGCGTCCCCCGGGGTGAAGGGCATGGGCGTGCACCCGTGATCGCGCACGAACTCCATCACCCGGCTCATCCGGTCCGACCCGCCGCACACCACCCAGACCACCGCCCCGCGCCGCGCCTGCTCGAGCCGCTGGAGCAGGGTCTCCACCGGGACGGGCTTGGGGAGCGTGGCCAGCACGCCCATCCGCTCCACCCGGGCCAGGTCGGCGTCCCCGATGAACGCCGTCACCACCAGGGCGGGGAGTCCAGGGTCCGCCAGGCGTGCCGCCGCGAGCAGCTCGGCGCCCCCCAGCCCCGGCATCCGCATGTCGGTCACCAGCGCCGTGTAGCGCCGGGTCTGCAACCGGCGGAGCGCCACCCGCGGATCGAGCTCCACGTCGACCTCGGCTCCGCTGGTCTCGAGGATCTCGGCGAGGTTCTCCGCGAGCGGCTGGTTGTCATCCACCACCAGATACCGCCGCGCCGCCTTCATGACTTCACCCCCGGGAGCGTGAGCACGAAGCGCGCCCCGCCGCGTGGGCGGCGCGACGTGAACGATGGTGCCGCCGTGCCGCTCGGCGATGCGGCGCACCAGCGCCAGCCCGAGCCCGACGCCCTTCGACTTGGTGGTGATGAGCGGCTCGAAGAGGCGCGCCTTCACCGACGCGTCCAGGCCGTGCCCGGTGTCCTCCACGGCGATCTCCACCTTCCCGTCGACGCTCCGGGCCTCGACCCGGACCTCGCCGGACTCGCCGCAGGCGTCCACCGCGTTCTGGACCAGGTTGACGAAGA
The DNA here is from genome assembly GCA_963776345.1 of uncultured delta proteobacterium. Lineage (GTDB taxonomy): Bacteria > Myxococcota > Myxococcia > Myxococcales > Myxococcaceae > RPRB01. The sequence goes on from CAVZMH010000018.1 coordinate 52,801, forward strand.
CCTGCCGGAGCTGGGCCGCGTCGCCCAGGACATTGAGCCCGTTCAGCGGTCCCAGCTCGACCTTCACGCCCTCCGGCCGGGGCACCCGGTCCACGGCGCTCTCCACCACCTCGGAGAGCGAGAGCTGCCGGGCGTCCATGGGCCGGTCCCGGACCAGGTCGAGGAGCGCGCCCACGATGCCGTTGGCCACGGCGATCTGCTCGCCGATGCGCTGGAGGTGCTTCCGGGCGCTCGGGTCCGTCCCCACGCGCTTCTCCAGCAGGAACACCGAGGACTCCGCCACGCCCAGCGGGTTCCGTAGCTCGTGGCCGATGCTGGCCACCACCTGTCCGAAGGTCGAGAGCCGCTCGGTGCGCGCCTTCTGTGCCTCCAGGTCTTCCCGGTAGGTCTGGAGCATGATCGCCAGCTCCAGGTCCAGCATCCGGGAGAGCGCGTTCTGCGCCACGTGGTGCTCCGGCGAGTCGGGCGGCACGAGCTGGGAGATGCGGGCCGAGAGCTCGCGGCGGAGCAGGTTCATCGCCCCGAACATGTAGTGCTGCGGGAGCCCGATGCGGACGTGCACCCGGCCGATCCGTGCCCGCATGTCGACGTACGCCTCGTCCCAGGGCCCCTGGAACAGCCCATCCATCCAGGCGACCAGGGTGTGCCTGAGCCGACCGACCGAGCTCTCGCCCCGTTCGAGCACCGCGCGCGCGGGCGGGTACTCGAGGATGCGGGCGTAGAAGAGCTCCGACACCTGGGGGAAGTCCGGGGCCAGGCCGGGGTGCAGCGCGCGGAGGATGACCTGGTCCGCGTGCCCGAACCCCACGTAGTCCTGCAGCTCCTGGAAGAACCCTGTCATCGCGCCAGAGGACAATTAGTCCGGATCCCCGGGCAAAGGCGACCCTGCGGCCCGGGTTTTGCTAAAGTTTCCGTTCACCGATGGCCTCAGCCCGCATCCTGGTGGTGGACGACGAGCCGAACGCCCGGGGCGCGCTCCGGACCATCCTGACCGAGGAGGGCTACACCGTCAGCGAGGCCGGGGACGGGGTGGAGGCCCTGTCCGTCCTCCGCAGCGCCGGGGCGGACGTGGTCCTGGCGGACGTGCGGATGCAGCGGATGGACGGGCTCACCCTGCTCCGCGAGGCGCGCGAGAGCGGCATCGACGCGGTGTTCGTGGTGATGACCGCCTTCGGCTCCATCGAGATGGCCGTGGAGGCGATGCGGGCCGGGGCCGAGACCTTCCTGGTCAAGCCGCTGGACGAGCGGGCGGTGCTGGTGGTCATCGAGAAGGCGCTGGAGAAGCGCCACCTGGTCCAGGAGGCGGCCAGCCTGCGCGCCCGGGTCCGCGAGCGCGTCCACTTCGACAACATCGTCGGCGACAGCCCGGCGCTCCGGGAAGTGTTCGAGGTCGTCCAGCGGGCGGCCCCCACCCGGGCCAACGTTCTCATCCTCGGCGAGTCCGGGACCGGGAAGGAGCTCATCGCCCAGGCGCTGCACGAGCTCTCGCCCCGCAAGGACCGGCCCTTCGTCCGGGTGAACTGCGGCGCGCTCACCGAGACCCTGCTCGAGTCCGAGCTCTTCGGGCACGAGCGGGGCGCCTTCACCGGAGCGGTGACCCGGCGCGAGGGCCGCTTCGAGCGCGCCGACGGAGGCACGCTCTTCCTCGACGAGATCGGCGACGTCTCCCCGGCGGTGCAGGTGAAGCTGCTCCGGGTGCTGCAGACCCGCGAGTTCGAGCGGGTGGGTGGGACCGAGACCCTGAAGGTCGACGTCCGGCTGCTCACCGCCACCAACAAGGACCTCGCGGCGGAGGTGGCCGCGGGCCGCTTCCGCGAGGACCTCTTCTACCGGCTGAACGTCATCTCGGTGACCCTGCCGCCGCTCCGGGCGCGCAAGGGTGACATCCCGGCGCTGGTGTCACACTTCGTCCGGCGCTTCACCGAGGCGCACGGGAAGAAGATCCAGGGCCTCGCCCCGGGCACGCTCCAGGCGCTGCTCCGGCACGACTGGCCCGGGAACGTGCGCGAGCTCGAGAACTCCATCGAGCGGGCGGTGGTGCTGGCCCAGGGGCCCTACCTCACCACCGACGACCTGCCCCCCACCGTGCTGGGCGCCCGGCCGTCCGATCGGCCGATGAGCAGCCTCATCCCCGGCGGCACCTGGCAGGAGATCGAGAAGCAGGCCATCCTCCGGACGCTCGAGGTGGTCGGCGGTTCGACCTCCCGCGCCGCCGCGATGCTGGGCATCAGCACCCGCACCATCCAGTACCGGCTCAAGCAGTACGCGCAGGAGCGCGAGGAAGCCGTCGCGCCGAGCCCCGGAAACGGCCCGGAGAGCTGACAAGGTCGGGCGGAGCGGCCGTTGAACGGCGCCGCCCCACCCTGTTGCCCCGGCCAGGGGGGCCTTCAGCTCAGGTGAACCGCGGCCGCTCCCGGTTCCGCAGCTGGAACCGGGCGACGAACACCGTGACCACCGCGCCCAGGCCTGCGAACAGCAGAGCCGGGCTCACCACGCCCATCTCGCCCGAGAACGGGCCGGGAACGAGGATCCGTCCGATCAACCCGCCCACGATCCCGCCGAAGGCGCCGATCCCGAGGGCGCGCAGCCAGGTCAGACCTTCGGTCCGCCAGAAGGCAGCCACCAGCACCCCCACCGCTGCGCCGAGAACAAGCCAGCTCAAGAGCTCGAAGACCGTCATTGCCTACCGCCACCTTTCCACGACCGCTGGTGTGCATCGGCTGTGCGCGAGGCAAAACGTCCAGGAATTCGATGACGCTGCCGGGGCCGGCCGGTCTCGGAGGGTGCACGAATTGCGGTGCGCCTGCTCCGGAACGCAAGCACTGCGGCCCCGGCAGATCGGTCAGCCCGATTGCCTCATCCGTCGGAGTCAGACCTTGGCGGCCTTCTCCACGGTCACCGGGATCTTCTTCGGCTGCACCGCCGGCAGCTTCGGGAAGACGATGGTGAGCACGCCGGCGCTGAGGTTGGCCTGCACTGCGCTCAGGTCCGCGCCGTCCGGCAGGGTGAACGAACGGGTGAAGCGGCCGTAGGTCCGCTCACGGGCGTAGTACTCACCCTCCTCCTTCTCCGTCTTGTCCACCCTGGTGCCGGTGATGGTCAGCCTGTTCCCGGTGAGGTTGACCTCGACGTCCTTGGCCTCCACGCCCGGCAGGTCGGCGAGGAAGACGAACCGGTCCTTGGTCTCCCGCACCTCGAAGGGAGGGGTCACCCGGTGCACGTCCACCGGAAGCAGCGGGGCCATCTCCTGGAACGGATCCCAGGCGAGCAGCTCGCGGAGCGAGCGGATCGGGTGGAACGGGGTCAGCGCCGGTAGCTCGGTGCTCGGGGTCCGGCGCACGATGAGATCGTTCATGACGTCCTCCACTGGCCCACTGACAGATCGGGCCAGCGATCGCTCGCAGCATTTTCCGAGCCACGCGTGCTGCGCCGCGGCACGGAAGGGATGGAGTGCAAGCCGTTCGCAACGTCCACGAGCGGCGTGGCCCGCAAGGAGAACTGCTCCGACACATCGAGCGAATCTGATGCGCTCCGCGCGATCGGTACGCTCGGTGCAAGACCGATCCACTGCACCCTGGTGGAGACGGAGCGACATGAGCCGCGCGTTCGAGGTGGACTGGACGGGCACGAAGGAGGAAGGGCCGGTGTTTCGCGCCGGTCGCGAGTTCGGTGTGACCGAGGCAGCCGAGCTGCGGCAGCGCCTGACCGAGCTGGGCGCGCGCGTGCCGGTCCGGGTGGACTTCACCCGGACCGTGGACCTGTCCGACCATGCGCTCGCCGAGGTGCTGGAGTGGGTGGTGGACCGGCACCGCGGCCAGGTCTCCCTCGTGGGGCTCAACGCGCACCACGAACGGATGCTCCGCTACCTCGTGCCCCGTGCGGCGCCGGCGCTGCCGCCCTGACCTGGGGCGCGTCGTTGCGCCGCCCCCGCCCTCGTGGGTCGCTCGGCCGGCGCGGACCCTCGAGCGAGGACCTCTCATGACCCCGAGCCGTCGATCGCCGCATCACCGCGCGCTGGCGCTGTCCATCCTCCTGCTCGCGGCCTGCGCGCACGCGCCTCCCCCGCCGCCGGAGCCGACCGCCGCACCCTCTCCAGGCGCGACGCCCATCCCGGAGTCGCAGCGGTCGGCGCTGGCCGGGACCTGGGTCTACGCCGGCGGCGACGCCGAGCTGGCCCAGGTGAACGCGGCCGTGGAGCGCGCGACGGCGGACATGGGCTTCCTCGCGCGGGGCTTCGCCGCCGAGGCGCTGCGGGCCCGTGCCCGTCCCCGCGACCGGTACACGCTCTCGTTCCAGGGGTCGGAGGTCAGCATCGCCTCGCCCGACCACCCGACGGAGCGCGGGGAGGTGGGCGGTCCGCCGGTGACCATCACCGACCGCTTCGGCGACGAGAACCAGACCACCTTCCAGCTCCGCGAAGGCGCCCTGGTCTCGTCGGGCAAGGGCACCGACGGCTCGGGCGAGACGGTCTTCACGCCCGGCGCCGACGGCCGGACCCTCCGCGTCCACCGCCTGATGCTCAGCGGGCGGCTCTCGGCGCCGGTGGACGTGACGCTCAGCTACCGCCGTGAGGGCGCACCCTGATCCACGGCCCGGGACGGCGCTCCCCTCGACGCGCTCATTGCGCTGAACCGGTCGAGCGCTAGTCCGCCTGTGCTTGCCCGGGCGGGGCAGGCGGAGGAACTTGCCGCTCATGGACCCGCTCGCTCCGCTGGACCGCGCCCTGGCGCACGCCCGCTCCTGGATCTCCTCGCTCGGAAAGCGTCCGGTGCGGCCGGCGGCGTCGCTCGAGTCGCTCCAGCGTGCGTTCGGAGGACCCCTTCCGGACCGGGGGGAGGACCCGGCCGAGGTGCTCGACCTGCTCGCGCAGGCCGGCGAGCCGGGCCTCATGGCCACCGCGGGCCCGCGCTTCTTCGGCTTCGTGATCGGCGGAAGCCAGCCGGTGGCGCTGGCCGCGGACTGGCTGACCTCGGCCTGGGACCAGAACTGCGGCCTCTACGTCCTGTCGCCCACCGTGGCGGTGCTGGAGGAGACCGCCGGCCGGTGGCTGAACGGGCTGTTCGGCCTGCCGGTCGACGCAGGGGTCGGCTTCGTCACCGGCGGCCAGATGGCGAACTTCACCTGCCTGGCCTCGGCCCGCTACGCGCTGCTCGGACGTGCCGGGTGGGACGTGTCCGAGCAGGGGCTCTTCGGGGCGCCGGAGATCCACGTGGTGGTGGGCGAGGAGGTCCACGTCACCATCCTCCGCTCGCTGCGCTTCCTCGGCCTGGGCCAGGCCCGGGTGAAGCAGGTGCGCGCCGACGCGCAGGGGCGGATGGACCCGGACGCGCTCGGGCCGGTGCTGGCCGGGTGCAACGGGCCCACGCTGGTCTGCGTCCAGGCGGGCAACGTCAACACCGGCGCGGTGGACCCGATGGAGCCGCTGGTCGCCGCCGCCCACGCGCACGGCGCCTGGGTGCACGTCGACGGCGCGTTCGGGCTCTGGGGCGCGGCGGCGCCGTCGCGGCGGGCGCTCCTCCAGGGGGTGGAGAAGGCCGACAGCTGGGCGGTGGACGCGCACAAGTGGCTCAACGTCCCCTACGACTCGGGGGTGGCGATCGTCCGCGACGAGGAGGTCCTCCGCCACGCGATGGGGAGCTCGGCGAGCTACCTGGTGCGCTCCACCGGGCTGCGCGACGGCGTGGACTTCGTGCCCGAGTTCAGCCGGCGCGGGCGAGGCACCCCGGTGTACGCCGCGCTCCGGGCGCTCGGCCGCCGCGGCGTCGAGGTCCTGGTGGAGCGCTGCTGCGCGCTGGCGCGGCGCTTCGCCGAGGGCCTCGGGCGGGCGCCCGGCGTGCACGTCCTCAACGAGGTGGTGCTCAACCAGGTGCTGGTGCGGTTCGAGCCTCCGGGCGGCGGGGACGCGGACGCCTTCACCCAGGAGGTCATCTCCCGCGTGCAGGCGGACGGCACGTGCTGGCTCGGCGGAAGCCGGTGGAAGGGACAGGACGTGATGCGGATCAGCGTCTCGGGCTGGAACACCACCGAGGAGGACGTCGACCGGTCGGTGTCGGCCATCCTGCGCTGTGCCAGAGGGGCCTGACGTTCCGTTGCGCCGTGGACCGCGGTCCCGGGATACGCTTCGTGGGATGCGCTTCTCCCGCCTCCTTGCCGCCATCGTCCTCTGCGCCTCGTCGGCCGCGCTCGCCGATGACTTCACCGCCTCCAAGACCGGGCTCATGTACGAGGCGAGCGTGGGCGGGCAGAAGTTCGGCTACCAGCCCTTCGGCGCGAAGAAGAAGTGAGCCCGAGCGAGCTCGTCCCGCGCCCCGCGGAGCGCGGCGCCGAGTGGGGCAAGACGCCTCCGCGCAGCGAGGAGCACGCCTTCCTCGCCGGGCCGCGGAACCGCCCGCTCGAGCTGCTCTGGGTGCTCCGCACCGCGCCGAGTTCCTCCGCTGCTTCCGGCAGCTCCACTTCGTGGGTCCGTGCGTGACGGTGTTCGGCTCGGCGCGGTTCCCCGAGGGACACCCGGCCTATTCGCTCGCTCGCCGGATGGGAGCGGCGCTGTCCCAGGCCGGCTTCACGGTGATGACCGGCGGCGGCCCCGGGCTGATGGAGGCGGCGAACCGTGGCGCGAAGGAGGCCGGAGGCGCCTCGGTGGGCTGCAACATCGCGCTCCCGGTGGAGCAGCGGCCCAACGCCTACCTGGACCGGTGGGTGGAGACGCGCTCGTTCTTCGTCCGCAAGGTGGTGCTGGCGAAGTACTCCTACGCCTTCGTGGCGGCGCCCGGAGGCCTCGGCACGCTGGACGAGATCTTCGAGGTGGCGGTGCTGGTGCAGACGGGGAAGATCCGCGACTTTCCCCTGGTGCTCCTCGGGGTGGAGCACTGGCGGCCGCTCCTGGACTTCCTGCGCGAGCGCCTGGTCCCGGCGGGGACCATCGACGCGGCGGACGTGGAGCGCTTCTGGCTGACCGACTCGCCCGAGGAGGCGGCGGAGTACGTACGGGAGCGAGCCCTGCAGAAGTTCGGGCTGAGCGCGGTGCCCCCGATGCGCCGGCGCTGGTGGCTCCTCGAGCGCTGACGCCCCGGCGGGTCGCCGGCTCCTACCTGGCGCGTGGGAGGCGCATGGAGCGGGAGGCTACGACGGGAGCGTCTCCCATCTCGCGGGATGCAACGGGTCCCGGTCGACAGAGGAGGACGGCGCGTGACCTCGGCCACGCGCCGCCCGGACTGCCTTCGGTGAACGACCTAGCTCTGGCTCGCGCCGCACTGGGCGCGGAAGTCGTGGAGCTTGCCCTGCGACGGCTCCAGCTTCAGCGCGCCCTGCACGTCCGAGACGAAGGCCATCGACGAGCCGTCCTGGCACTTGAGATCGGTGCCCGGCTGCACCTTCACCGTCACATCCTTGTCCGAGGGCAGGTTGTCGATCTGGTACGAGCAGCGGTTCTTGCTCGCGTGGATCGACGAGCGGCCCACCTGCTGGTCGCCCACGGTGGCCACCACCGCAAGGTTGTTGCACACGGCCGAGCCCGCCGTCGCCTCAGGGACGACGATCACGCCGGTCACGGAGCTGTTGTAGGTGTACTCCAGGCGCGGATCGACGCCGGAGGCGGAGGTGGCACAGGCCACGGCGCCGAGGAACGCGAGTGCTGCGATGACTGGCTTCACGGTATCTCCCAAGGAAAAGTGATCGCGGCCGAGCCCACCGAAGTGGCCCCTTCCGCCTGCCCGTACGGTCCGGGTCGGGAGTTGATTGCGTCCCCGATCGGGGAACGGCAACCACAGTGCAGCGAGCGAGTGACCGGCACAGCGCTCGCTGCGGTCGCGACACCGTTCGCTGCGTGCGTTGCGGAGGAACAGGCGTGAGGCGCGCGTGGCCGTGGATCCGTGTGCTGCTTATTCTGCAGAGCCTCCGTCTCGTCGTCAGCTCGCTCTTCGAGCTCGTTCCGCAGGAGGCGTACTACCTCTTCTACGCGCGGCACCCTGCGCTCTCGTACTTCGACCACCCCGGTCTCCTCGCCTGGTGCCTCGCACTGCCGGCGCAGCTCCGCCCTCCACCGCCAGTGCTGGTCCGGCTGGTTCCCTTCCTCCTCGCCGCGGTCACCCTCGCGGGGATGGTCCGGCTGGCGCGCCGCTTCGTTCCCGCCGCGCCTGGCCGGGCGGTGTTGCTCCTCGCCACCACCGGCGCCTTCAGTGTGCTCGGCGTGGTGGCGTTGCCCGACGCGCCGCTGGTCGCCGCGTGGACCTGGACCCTCTGCTTCCTGGCCGAGGCGCTGCTCGAGGGTCGACCGGCGGCGTGGCTCCCGGCCGGCCTGTGCGCGGGCCTGGCGTTCGAGTCGAAGTACACCGGCGCCTTCCTCCTTCTCGGCGCGGGAGTGCTCCTCCTCGCGCTGCCTCGGGGCCGCCGGGCGCTCGGCACCCCGTGGCCGTGGCTCGGCCTGGCGCTCGCCGCGCTCATCACCGCCCCGGTGTGGATCTGGAACGCCACGCACGGCTGGGCGTCGTTTCTCTTCCAGACCGCGGGGCGGGTGGAACATGCCCGTGGCCTCTCACCGTGGAACCTGCTCGGCCTCGTCGGCTCCGAGCTGGTCCTGGTGCTCCCGCCGCTCCTCTTCGTCTGGGGACGGGAGGCGGTGCGGGCCGTGCCGCGCGCCCTGCGCGGGACGCTGGACGAGGACGAGCTCTTCCTCGCCGTCTTCTCGCTCCTCCCGGCGGCGGTGCTGATCGGGGTGAGCCTCGGCGCGGTGGTGAAGCCCAACTGGCCCTTGCCCCTGTGGATCGCCGGCGTGCTGTGGGCGGCGCGCCGCTCCGGCCCGGCGCTGCTGCGCTGGAACGCCGCGGCGTCCGCGGTGGTGCATGCGCTGGTGCTGGTGGAGCTCTTCGCCTACCCGGTCCGGCTCGGCGACGACACCTGGGTCGGGTGGCGGTCGCTCCGGGAGCAGACCCAGGCCCGCCTCGGGCCGGGCGAGTTCGCGTTCTCCGCGGACGACTACAAGACCACCGCCGAGCTGCTGCTCGACGGGCGGGTCGAGGCCTACGGACGCAACCTCCTCGGCCAGCCCGCGCTCCAGTTCGACTTCGTGGGGCTCGACGCCCGCGCGCTGGCCGGGCGCACCGGCCTGTTCCTGGACTCCGAGCCGCGCCGCTTCGACGACGCGCCGTCCGGGCCACCGCCTGCGGCGCTCGTCGAGCGCTGTGGCCGGGTGGTCGACGAGCCGCCGCTCCTCGTCCGGCGCGGAGAGCGCATCGTGCGCCGCTTCCGTGCCTGGCGCTGCGTGGACTACCGGCCGCCCTAGATCCAGGCGTCGAAGAGGTTGTTCAGCGACTCGGCCAGGCCGGGGTGGGGGAAGATGGCGTCCCGCAGCACGGTCCAGGGCAGGTCGCCCAGCATGGCGGTCTGCACCACCGAGGCCAGCTCGCCGCCCTCGAATCCCAGCGCCGAGAACCCGAGGATGCGATCCGTCCCGGCGTGGACCACCGCCCGGAGCAGCCCCCGGGTCTCGCCTGCCTCGATGGCCCGCGCCACGTGCGTCATCGGCAGGCGGGCCACCTTGATCGGCAGCCCCCGCGCCCGGGCCTCGGCCTCGGTGAGGCCCACCCGTCCGAGCTGGGGGTCGGTGAACAGCGTGTAGGGGACCAGCCGCCCCACCGGCGACCGCGCCGGCCCGCCGATCAGCTCCGCGCGGAGGACCCGGTAGTCGTCGTAGGAGACATGGGTGAACTGTGGCGCCCCGGTGACGTCTCCCACGGCGTACACGCCCTCTGCAGAGGTCCGCAGCTGCGCGTCCACCCGGATGAAGCCGTGCGCGTCCAGCGCCACGCCGCCCACCCGACAGTCCAGCGCGTCCGAGTTCGGCGTCCGTCCCACCGCGACCAGGAGGTGCGTCCCCTCGAGCGCCGTGCCGCCGTCGAGCTCGAGGCGAACGCCCGCGCCGCCCGGGCCCACCCGCGTCGCGCGCGCGCCCAGGTGGAGCGAGATGCCCTCGCCGCGGAGGATGTCGGCCAGCGCCCCGGAGATGTCCTCGTCCTCGCGCGGGGCGAGGCGGTCCGCGGTCTCGACCACCGTCACCTCCGCGCCGAGCCGGCGGAACACCTGGCCCAGCTCGAGCGCGATGTAGCCACCCCCGAGCACCAGGAGGCGGGAAGGGAACTCGGGCAAGGTGAGGATCGACGAGGAATCGAGTGCCCGGACCGAGTCCAGCCCGGGAAGCGGGGGCTGGCGGGGCCGTCCTCCGGTGTCGAGCACCACCACCGGCGCAGAGTGCTCCTCGTCTGCGCCCTCGCCTCCGGTGACCAGGAGCCGCCGCGGGCCGACGAAGCGCGCCTCGCCGCGGAGCAGCGTCACGCCGCCGTCGCGGAGCCGCCGCTCGCCACCGGCCCGGAACTGGCTCACCACGGCCTGCGCGCGGTCGCGGACCGCCGCCCACCGGGTGCGGGGCGGCCCGGCGTCGATCCCGTACTCGGCGGCTCGGGCCGCCAGGGCGGCCACGCGCGCGCTCGCCACCAGGGTCTTGGTGGGCGTGCATCCGACGTTGATGCAGGTCCCTCCCACCTCGGCCCGCTCGATGAGCGCGGTCTTGCGGCCCGCCCGCGCCAGCGCCACCGCCAGCGGCACTCCCGCCTGACCGGAGCCGACCACCAGCGCATCCCAGGTCCGCATCGACACCGCACGTACCATGCCGAGGTCTGCGCGCACCACACAGCGGCGCCTCCCCTGCGCAGCGAAGCCACCTTGTTGTGCTCGCGCCGGGGCGGTCAGATCCGCTGGCCTCGTGAGACCCTCTCCGGTTTCCAACCGCAGCGCGCTCCGCGTCCTCCTGGTCGAGGACTCCGAGCCCGACGCGACCCTGATCGTGCACGCGCTCCAGACCGAGGGGCGGCTGGTGCGCTTCCACCGGGTGGACACCGCCGAGACGTTCCAGGAGGCGCTCCTGTCCGCGCCGTGGGACGTCATCGTCTCCGACCACCGGCTCCCGCAGTTCGACGCGCTGGAGGCGCTGGGGCGACTGCAAGAGAGCGGGCTGGACGTGCCCTTCATCCTGGTGTCGGGGACGGTGGACGAGGCCCACGCCGTCGCCGCGATGAAGGCCGGGGCGCACGATTACCTCATGAAGGACAACCTCGCCCGGCTCGCGCCGGCGGTGGAGCGGGAGTGCGCCGAGGCGGCCCAGCGCGCCGCCCGGCGTCGCACCGACGCCGCGCTCCGCCGGAGCGAGATGGACCTGCGGGCGGTGATGGAGCACGTCCCCGACGGGCTGCTCACGGTGAGCGCCGGCGGGATGCTGGTCAGCATGAACCCCGCCGCGGAGCGCATCTTCGGGGTCCAGGCCTCGGAGGTGGTGGGGCGGCCGGCGGACGAGTTCCTCCCTCCCGGCTTCCAGGGCTACGTGGGTCAGGGGAGCCGCTCCAGCGAGGCCCGCCGCCGCGACGGCACCATGGTCCACCTCGAGCTCGCGGTGGCCGAGGTGCCGGGGGGCGACCAGCGGCTGGTGGTCAGCGTGCGCGACGTCACCGAGCGCAAGCGGCTCGAGGCCGAGGTGCAGCGCACCCAGAAGATGGACACCGTGGGCATGCTCGCCGGCGGCGTGGCCCACGACTTCAACAACGTGCTCACCGGCATCCAGAGCGCCGCAGCGCTGGCCCGGCTCGACCTCCCGGTGGACCACTCCGCCCAGACCGACCTCGCGGAGATCGAGCGGCAGTGCCAGCGCGCCGCGGCGCTGGTGCGGCAGCTCCTGGCCTTCGCCCGCCGTCAGCCGCTGGCCCAGCGCTCGCTCAGCCTCAACCAGGTGGTGCTCGACGTGGAGAGCCTGCTCCGCCGCGTCATCGGCGAGCCGGTGAAGCTGGTGACCGAGCTGGCCGAGGATCTCTGGACCATCTCCGGGGACCCGGCGCAGCTGGAGCAGGTGCTGATGAACCTCTGCGTGAACGCCCGCGACGCCATGCCCGAGGGCGGGACGCTCACCGTCCGGACCCGCAACCTCGAGGTGGATGCCGAGTTCGCCACCCGCCACGGCACCGTCCCGGGGAGGCGAATGGTCGAGCTGTCGGTGAGGGACACCGGCGTGGGCATCCCCGCCGGCACGCTGGAGCGCATCTTCGAGCCGTTCTTCACCACCAAGGCGCCGGGCCGGGGCACCGGGCTCGGCCTGGCGGTGGTGCACGGCATCGTCCGCCAGCACCAGGGCGTGGTGGAGGTGTCGAGCGCGCCGTCGCGGGGCTCGACCTTCCAGATCCTCCTCCCGGCCGTGGAGGGGCTCCCCCTGGAGACCGAGCGGCGCGCCCGCCCCCCCGCGCCGCGCACCGGGGGCACGGTGCTGGTCGTCGAGGACGACGCCGCCGTCCGGCAGGGGCTCGCCCGGCTCCTCGAGCGGAGCGGCTTCCGGGCCCTCACCGCGGACGACGCCGAGTCCGCCCTGGCCCTCCTCGGCGGCGTGGCGGTCGACCTGGTCATCCTCGACGCGGTGCTGCCGGGGCTGAGCGGGCTGGCCGCCTACCGCACCATCCACCAGCGCCACCCCGGGGCGCGGGTGCTGGTGGTGAGCGGGTACGGCGAGGGGCAGATGGACCCGGAGCTGAGGCGTGACCCCGGGACGAGCTTCCTCCAGAAGCCCTTCACCCACCTCGAGCTGCTGGAGGCGGTGCAGCGGGTGCTGGCGCCGAGGACCGGGACCTAGGGAGCCCGTCGCAGCCGCTCGGCCACCGGGGGCGAGTTCAGGACTGGCGCGGGCGCGTCCAGCTGCGGGAACGCGTGCCGGAGATCCTCCAGCAGCTGGGACCGGGTCTCCGACGGCGGCCCCGAGCGGATTCGCTCCACCTGCTCCAGCCCGCGCCGGAGGTTCCCCGCGGCGAGGTGCGCCCGGGCGCTCCAGGCCAGCAGCCGCACGTTGTCCGGATCCGCCGAGAGCGCCTTCTCGAACCGCAGCGCGGCGGTGGAGAACGCGCGGGCGTGGTACGAGCGCATCCCCTCGTTGAAGTTCCACGCCGGCTCGTCCTCGAGCAGCTCCCGCCCGCGCGCCTCGAGCGCGCTGGCCATCGCCTCGTCGCCGAGCCGCCGGGCCGCCTGCACCGCGTTGGCGAAGAGCGGGCGGAAGTGGGGGAAGCGCTCCACCGCGGCATGGAGCAGGTCCATCGCCTCGCGGTCCCGTCCGGTCTGCATCAGGACCAGGGAGAAGTTGTTGGGAAGCTCCGGCGCGTCGGGCGCGCGGTCCTCGAAGAAGCGGAAGATGCGCTCGGCGGTGACCACGTCGCCGGCGAGCATCCGATGCACGGCGACGTTGTTCTGGAAGAGGACGAAGGCCTCGTCGTCCGGCACGTCGTCGTACAGCGAGAAGCGCCAGGGCGAGGTGTGCACGTTGCCGAAGTCCACGATGACCGCCTGGTCCCAGGAGGCGTCGCGTCCGAGGGCCACCGCCATGTGCGAGGACTCGAAGAACCGTCCCCCGGCCTCCCAGGTCACCGGGAGCTGGGTGATGCGCACGTACCGCACCGGCACGTCGAGCGTCCGCGCCAGGGCGACCAGGAGGTTCGCGTAGCTCATGCAGTCGCCGCGTCGGGCGGCGAAGGCCTTCTCCGCGGTGAGCGAGCTCTGCGTCTGGTACTGGAAGCCGAGGCCGTCGGCCTCGCCCATGAAGCGCACCAGCTTCAGGAGGCGGGACTTCTCGTTCCCCGCGTAGCCCACCTTCTCCCGCACCAGGGACCTCACCTGTGGCGAGACGCGCAGCGGCTCCTCGAGCACCAGCCCCTCGGCGCGGGCCTGGTCGATCCACTGATCGGTCAGGGAGTGACGGCCGGCCGAGGTCGATGCACACCCCGACGCGAGGACCAGAACGACGGCGACGGCCAGCGACTTGGCCACCACGGAACTCCTCCGGCTCCCCTCGACCTTCCGCTGGAAGTCTAGGTCCAGGCGGGGGAAGGACGCGAATCGCGCAGCGGGCGGGGCCAGGGACGCAGCCGTTGACTCACAGCGGCACGGGTGGTTATACGCGCGGACCCTCGCGCAGCCGGGCGAGCGGGAGCGTAGCTCAATTGGCAGAGCAATGGACTCTTAATCCATAGGTTGTGGGTTCGATTCCCTCCGCTCTCACTCACGTTGTTGACGGACGATGACGCCGGTCAGGCCCTTGCCAGCCTGACCGGCGTCCTTGTTTCCGGACCGGCCTCAGAGGCCGTCGTAGTGGATGGACCCGGCGTCGGTGACGTCGTAGCCCGGGACGCGCGCCGCTTCGGTGCGGAACCGGCTGCTCTGCGCGGCCTCGCAGAGGGCGACCAGCGCCGGATGGCCCAGCTTCGCTGCACGGACCACCAGCCCGTAGGCCTCCTCGGCCAGCGGCCGGAACCGGAGCCCGAGCCACTCCGCCCAGGCGCGCGAGGCCACGCCGACCTGGGCACGCCCCTGGAGCACCTGCGCGCAGACCTCCAGATGCGACGCACAGAGCACGGCGGTGCGGTGGACCGCTGCGGGATCCATCCCGGCCCGGGTCAGCGCGGCGTCGAGGTGCACTCGCACCCCCGCCGTCGGCGGCCGCGAGGCGAGGATGGACGCCCCCAGCGCCTCGAGCGCGGGTGGAGGGTTCCGGGCGACGAGGCCGATCTCCCGCCGCACGAGGTGGATGCGCGCCACCCGTTCGGCTCCCACGTGGGTGGGGAAGCCGCCGGCGTGGTTCCCGGTGGCCAGCACCGCGGAGCGGGCCAGGAGCGCCAGACCCTCGGCCTGGTCGGCCTGGACCAGCCCCACCGGCGCGCCGCGCTCGAGCGCCACCCGGAGCAGCAGCAGCACCACCCGGTCGCCGTTGGCGGCCACCAGCGGCGGGGCGTCCGGAGCGGCCGCCTCGGCCTCCGCCACACCGCCCTGGCCGCCGCGGGTCCAGCGGGCCACCTCGGACGGGTCGAACCGCCACTCCCCGCCGATGCGCCGCGCCGGCAGCCCGCGCCGGAGCAGCCGGTAGACGTGCTTCGGGTGGACGGAAAGGAGTTCGGCCACCTCGGAGGTGGTCAGCAGGGAAGGCGCGGCGGGCCTGCGCATCGCGGCCGGGAGCATACCCGGGGTGCGGCTCACCTGATTGGGCTCAAGAGGGCACGACAGGTTACTAAAAGCCACCACAAGCCACCAAGAGACACGATAGGGTCTCTCGCCTGTCCCCTCGGCAGGGGGGCGCACGGGAGGGGACACACATGGTCAGTCGTGGCGCTCGCGCACGGTGGCTCTGGTTCTTTCTTGGAGGCCTTCTGGTGGGCACTCAGGCCCGGGCGGAAGACGACCTCGGGCTCGGGAACTTCTTCACCAAGGGCTGGAACGAGGAATGGCACATCCGGACCCGCCGGACGCCGGACATGGCGATCCTCCGGGCCACCACCAACTTCCTCGAGCGGGAGCTGCGGCTGGACTACGTGCTCACCGACCTGCGCACCGGGAAGTTCGAGGCGCAGCACCTCGCCCAAGGGCTCATTGCATACGGAACGAGCCGCCGGCTGATGCTCGAGGTCATCACCAACTACCAGTGGAACACTCCCGCGCAGGGCTCGCCTCAGCACGGCGGCGGCGGTGGCGGCCTGGTCCGGATACAGCTCGTGGAGAACGACACCCAGTCCTACGCCTTCCAGGCGAAGCTGGCGGTGCCCAACCGGGGCCTCGGCCAGACGCAGACCTCGATGGCCTACACGCTCACCGGCTGGCAGGACCTCCAGGCGGTCGTCCCCTTCCTGGACCGGGTCGGGCTCTACTTCTCGTTCACCTACGAGAACCTGCTCGGGTCGCACGCCAGCGGCGCGCGCGAGAACGACATCTCCTACGACGTCTCGCTGGCCAAGACCTGGACCCGGGCCACCCAGCCGGTGTTCGGGAAGCTCACCACCTTCCTCGAGCTCTACGCGACCACCGACCTCGACGGCGCCCACTCCGGCTGGACGGTGGCCACCCTCACTCCCGGGATTCGCTTCTGGTTCATCCCGGAGAACTCGCTGATCGCGGGGGTGGACTTCCCCATCAGCGCGAACCCGACCTTCGCCGCCATCTACCGGGTCACCTACATCCTGAACTTCGAGTAGGTCAGGCCGGCGCGGCGCTCCCGTGGTCGACCGCGCCGTGGGTCGCAGGGATGGTCGCCTCCGCCGCAGGCCGCTTGGCGAGCACCATGAACATCGACGGGACGAGGAACAGCGACAGCACCGTCGACGACATGAGCCCGCCCACCACCGCCAGCGCCAGCGGCCGGTTGGCCTCGGTGCCGGCCTCGAGCCCGAGCGCGGTGGGGAGCAGCCCGATGATGGTCGCGAGGCTGGTCATGGCGATGGGGACGAACCGGATGCGCGCCGCCTGGATCATCGCCTCGGCCTTCTCGGTCCCGGAGAGGAAGCGGTGGTTGGCCTCGTCCACCAGGAGGATTCCGTTGGACACCGCGATGCCCACCACCATCAGCAGGCCCATCAGCGCGGTCACCGAGAAGCCCTGGCCGGCGGAGAGCAGCGCGAGCACGATGCCGATCAGGGTGCAGGGGATGGTGAAGAGCATGATCAGCGGCAGCCGCAGCGACTTGAACTGCGAGGCCATGATCATGAACACCACCATGACTGCCAGCGCCACGGCGACGCCCAGGCCGCCGAACGTCTTGCGCATCAGCTGCACCTGACCGACGAAGTTGAAGTCCAGCCCGCGGGTCCTCGGGTCGGTGTGCAGCCGCTGCTCCAGCTCCTCGGCGGCGCTGCCGATGTCCCGCCCCTCGGTCTGCATCAGGATGTGGGCCGCCCGCTGGAGCTGGTTGCGCTCGACGAGGATGGGACCCACCGAGCGGCGGATGTTTCCGTACTGGCCCAGGGTCACCGCCGCGCCGCGATCGTTCACCCGCAGCGGCACCCGCGCCAGGGCCGCGGCGTCGGGGATCGAGCTCGGGTCGTACGAGGTGACCACGTAGTAGGTCTGCCCGTTGGTGCTGTCCACCCAGACGCTCGGGGTGTTGATGTTGCCGAGCGTGGCCTCCAGGGTCGCCTGGGCGGCGGTCCGCGCGCTCACCCCCACCAGGCCGGCCTGCTGGCGATCGGTGTCCACGCGCACCTCCGGGTAGTCCACCTGGAGGGTCGGGTAGACGTCGCGGATGCCCTGGACGGTGCGGGCCACCTCGGCCACCGCGAGCGCCTGCTCGTTCAGCCGCTCGAGGTTCTCGCCGCGCAGCTCGATGACCAGCGGAGCGTTGTAGCCGTTGGCGAAGACGGCGGCGACGAGCCCGCCCGGCTTCTGGAGAAACTCGATGCCCGGGTAGTCGTGCGCCAGGATGGCCCGCGCCCGGTCCGCCACCTCGCGCTGGCTGAGCTTGCGCTTCTCCGGGTCCGACAGCTGCAATTTCAGAAATCCGGTGTGGGGCCCGGAGTTCGGGCTGGTCATGGCGCTGCGGACGTTGGTGGGCGAGCCGATGTTGGTGAGCGCCAGCTCCACGGTGCCCGGAGGGAGCTTCTTGACCAGATCTCCCGCCATCTCCTGGATCTGCCGCGAGGACTCGGTGAGCGGGATGCCGGCCGGGAAGCGCACGTAGACGCGGGCGATGGACTCGTCGATCTCCGGGAAGAAGGTGCTCGGGAGGCGGCTGGCGGCGAACACTGCCGCCGCGACCAGCGTCACCGCCGCGGCGATGAGCCAGCCGCGGAAGGGGAGCACGCGGCGGAGGAGCGCGGCGTAGGACTCGGCCACCCGGATGATGCCGTGCTCCACCCGCTTGGCGAGCTTCCCCGGCTCCTTGTTGGTGAGGAAGTAGCGGCAGGCCACCGGGGTGACGCACATGCTGACGATGTACCCGGCGAACATGGCGCAGGCCACGGTGAGGGCCAGCGGCGCGAAGAGCTTCTTGGCCAGTCCGAACAGCAGCAAGCACTGGCAGGAGCACCGCCACCGTGGTCAGGGTCGCGGCGAGCGCCGGCACCGCCACCGCCTCGGTGCCCTCGCGGGCGGCGATGGCCGGGTCCCCGGAGGCGTGAAGCCGCCGGTGCACCGATTCGAGCACCACCACCGAGATGTCCACCAGCGGGCCCATGGAGAGCGTGAGCCCGCCGAGGGTGAAGGCGTTGAGGGTGTTCCCGGTCGCGTAGAGGACGATGAGGATCGCGGCGAAGGAGATGGGGATGGCGATCGCCGCGATCAGCACCGCCCGCACGTTCTGCAGGAAGAGCAGGATGACCAGCGAGATGAGCACCAGCGCCTGCAGGATCTCCTGCTTCAGGCCGGCGTAGCTGGTCCGGACGAAGGTGCTCTGGTCGAACACCGCCTCCACGTGCAGACCGGGCGGCAGGTCCTTGAGCTCGCGGACCGCCTTCTTCACCGCGTCCACGATCTGCAGGGTGTTGCCGCCGGGGACGCGCAGCACGTTCAGGTACACCGTGTCCTGGCCGGCCACCGAGACCGACTGGGTCGCCGGCGAGCCCGAGTCCTCGACCCGCGCGATGTCGCGGATGAGCACCGGACGGCCCTGGCTCTCCTTGACGAAGGCGTCGCCGATGTCCCCGACCTTCGCCGCCACCGCGTTGGTGTAGACGTTGGCGTCGAAGGTGTCGGAGATGAACTCGCCGGAGGGGAGCAGGGCGTTGGCGTGGGACACTGCCGTGGCCACGTCCTCCGAGGTGACTCCGCGGGCCTGGGCCTTGGGCAGATCCACCACCACGTTGATCTGCCGCTGCGTGCCGCCGTTGAGCGCGGCGCTGGCCACGCCCGGGATGCCCTCCAGCACCGGCTCGATGTTGTTCAGGGCGTAGTCGTACAGCTGCGGCCCGGTGAGCCCCCCGCCGTAGACCGCCACCTGCACCACCGCGGCGTTGGAGGGGTCGTACTGGAGCACGAACGGCGGGAGCACGCCCAGCGACTTCGGGACCGCCGACATGGCGAACGCCGTCTGCTGCTGCACCAGCGTCTGGGCCGCGCTCAGGTCCGTGCCCCACTGCAGCCAGACGTAGACGATGCTGAGGTTGTTGCGGGAGAGGCTCTCCACGTGCTCCACGCCCGGCGTGGCGCTCACGTACTTCTCGATGCGCCAGGTGATGGTCTTCTCCACGTCCTTGGGCCCCAGGCCCGGGGCCAGGGTGCCGACCACCAGCACCGGCGGGGTCAGCTCGGGGAAGGTGTCGATGCTCATCCGCGGCACCACCACGGCGGCGAAGACCACCACCCCGATGCACACCATCAGGATGGCGATGGGGTTCCGGAGCGAGACCCGGGTCACTGGCGGCCCTCCGCGGTCGAGGCCTGGACGCTGCTCGGCGCCAGGTCGGACGCGGCGTCCGCCCGGGCCGAGCGCTCCACCGCGGTGACCTTGTCGCCGTCAGCGAGCAGGGTGCGCCCCTGGGTCACCACCAGGGTGCCGGCCGCGAGCTTGGGGTCGAGGAACAGTGTCCCTCCCTGCTCGCCGAGGACCGGGAGCGTCTCGCGCTTCACCTTGTCTCCCTGGACCACGAAGATGTCCGCCTTCTTGCCGCGCACGGTGGCCGCGGTCAGCGGGATGCGGGTCGCCGGCATCGGCTTGCCGACGTCGATGCCCAGGAGCGCGGTGGTGTTCACCGGGAAGCGGTGGTCGGCGTTGGCCAGGTCGATCTCCACGTGCACCGTCCGGGTCCCCAAATCGGCCGCGGGCGCCCGCCGGGAGATGACCCCTTGCGTCTTCTGGCCGGTGGAGACGACCTCGATCTGCACCACGGTCTCGGGGGCCACCGCGCCGAAGTCCTCCTCCGGCACGTCGGTGGTCACCCGCACCACGTTGCGGTCCACGATGGTCACGATGGCGCTCCCCGGACGGGCGAAGGAGCCGGGGTCGGCCGTGCGCTCGGAGATCTCCCCGTCGAACGGGGCTCGCAGCACGCAGTCGTCGACTTGAAGTGCGCTGCCCATCATCTGCGCCTGGAGCGCCAGCAGCTGCGCCTCCTTGCTCGCGCTCTCCGCCTGCCGCTGATCCACCTCGTTGGGCGAGACGAAGCCGCCGTCCAGCATCTTCGAGACCCGGCCGGCCTGCTTGGCCAGGGCAGTCTCCATCGCCTCCACCGCGCGGGCCTGCATGGCCACCGACTTCTGCGAGGCGCTGGTGTTGCGGCAGTCGAGCGTGGCCAGCACCTGGTTGCGCTTCACCACCGCGCCGGGCCGCACCAGCACCGTGTCCACGTAGGCCGAGACCAGCTGCGGGCCGACCTGGGCCTGGATCCACGGGGCCATGGTGCCCACGTACCGCCGCGAGGGCTGGTACTGGGTGGACACCGCCCGCTCGACCGTGACGCCCTTGGGAGCGTCGGCGAGCGCCACGTGGTTGTTGTGCGCCACCGCACGCCAGTAGAGCAGCCCTCCGAAGAGCAGCACGCCCACCACCACCGCGGCGATGGTCAGAGGAATCCGCCGGCCCTTGCCGCCGCCGGCGCCACCACCACCGCCACTCGTTCCCGTCTCCATCGTCGTGCTCACAGTCCCTCCGCGATGACCCGGCCGAGGTACGCGCGGGCGCGCGCCACCTCGAACCGGCCCACGGCCAGCTGAATCTCTGCATCGGTGCGAAGCGCCTCGGCGTCGGCCAGCTCCACGCTGGTGCCGAGCCCCTCCCGGAAGCGCGCGTCCGCCTGGGCGCCGTTGGCCACCGCCGCCTTGAGCGCCTCCGCCAGGCCGGGCAGTGCCGCCTGCGCCACCTCCAGCGAGGCGTAGGCCTGCTCGATGGCGGTGGTGGTCTGCTGTCCGGCCTCGACCAGCTCGGCCTGTCGCGCCCGCTCCTGGCTCTCGGACGCCGATTTCTGGGCGAAGACGCCGAAGTCGAGGATCGGCCAGCTCAGGACGATGGCCGCATCCCAGTTGGGCACGTTGGGGACGTAGCCGCTGCCCGAGGGCACCGCGCCGGTGGGCGTGGGTGCCCCCCCGGCGCGCCCGCTCAGGGTGCCGGTGATGAAGAGCTCGGGGAGCAGCGCGCTGGTGAAGACCCGGGTCGTGGCCTCCTGGGCGGTCAGCCGAGCCTGGGCCGCGCGCACGCTCGGGGCCTTGGTCGCCAGGTCGTGCAGCACCTGGTCCATCGCCGGCACCGGGGCCACCGTCGTCTCCACGTCCGGGACGTCGGCGGCGTCGAGGCGCGACTCGTCCACCCCCACCGTGGCGGCGAAGACCGCCTGGGCCTCGATCAGGCCGCCCCGGGCCCGCGTGCGCAGCACGTCCGTCCGGGCGAGGTCGGCGGCGGCGCGCGTCAGCTCGATGGGCGATCGCATCCCCTGGGCCACCCCGACCTGGGCGAAGTCGCGGTGGGCCAGCGAGCGGGTGTACGCGGCCTCGGAGGCCCGGAGCACCGCCTTGGCGGCGAGCACCGCGAAGTAGGACTGCTCCACCTGGAAGCGCACCGCCAGCGTGGCCAGGCTCGATCGTTCCTTCTCCGCCGCGGCCTCGGAGTCGGCCAGCGCCGAGAGCGCCGAGATGCGCCCGAAGTCGAAGAGCTCCTGCCGGAGCCCCACCGCCGCGAGGCTCGACCCGTTCGGGTCCCAGGTCCCGGTGGTCCCGGCCGTGGTGCCGCCGATGCGAGGCAGGTCGAGCGTGCCCACCGAGACGTAGCCGGCGGTGGTGTTGTTGCTCGTCCCGATCATCTCCTGGGCGGTCACCCCGAGCCGCGGGAGCCAGAGCGCGCGCGGCACGCGGGTGGTCGACATCGCCGCCTCCAGCCGTGCGCGGGCGGCGAGCAGGGTGGGCTGGTGCGCGGTGGCGTAGGTCTGCGCTTGCTCCAGCGTGAAGACCTGGGATGTCCCGGGCAAGACGGCGCTCATGGGCTCGGCGGTCGCGCCAGTGGGAGCCAGGGGAGGGGGCCGCTGCTGCCCCAGCGCGGGAAGCGCCAGGACGAGCGCGAGCCAGCAGCCGGGCCAGCGTGGGCGGAGGTCGGGCATGTGGGCGGGCTCCTTCAGCAGGGACCGTACCAGCGGGGTGCTCGCCCGAGGACGCGAGGGGCACCGTCCCTCCACCCGGGAATCGTTCCGGGGCGCCCCGGAATCCTTCCGTCCCCGCGGGAAGGCGGCCCGAGGGGCGGCCTGCACACCGGGTCGGTGGTCCGGGGCTTGCTGCTCGGGCTCCCATCGTGGAGTCCAGTCTGGTCAACCCGCGCGCCAGTCGCGAAGATGGTCAGGTGATCCGGCAGCCTCGCCTGGCCCTCCTGATGGCCCTGGCGCTCGCGGCGGTGACGGCCCTTGCCTTCTGGGACGAGGAGCGCGAGTCCGCCGCGGCGTTGAACGACTTCGCCCAGGAGCAGGGCCGGGCCAGCAAGATGATCGCCGCCGAGCTCGCCGGCCGCCTGGAGTACGCGGTCCGCGACGCGCGCATGCTCGCCGCCGAGCTGGCGCAGCCCGGCGAGCCGCCGACCCTCCCCACCACGTACCGCGGCTACCGGGTCGAGGGCGGGCCCTCCACCGGAGAGCCGCCCCACGGCACGCTGGCCATCGACGTGACGCTGGCCGACGGCCGGCACGTCGAGCTGTTCGCCGAGACGGGGGTGATCTTCGCCGGTCTGCGGCGGCTCGAGCGGCCGGGGTCGCTGGAGATCCTCGTCGCCCGTCCCGGGGACCCGCGGCTGTGGACCACCGACGGGAGCGCCCGCCCGGTGCCCTTCCTGGCGGCGGCCCTGGAGGGCGGACTGGGCAGTCTCCGCCTCAAGCCCGGCGAGGCCGCGAGCCTGGGGCTTCCCGCCCGCACCGCCTTCGCCGGCCTCAGCACCCACAGCGTCGATGGCGCCGGGACCTGGGGCGCGGTGGTGGTGGCCACCGCCGAGCGCGAACGCGACCGCGAGCGCCGGGCCCGCTGGCGGCTGGTGCTGGCGGTGGGCATCGGCTGCGGCCTGGTGCTGGCGTTCGGGGGGGTGGCGCTCCGGAACCAGCGCCGCGAGCTGGAGCTCGCCCGGGAGCTGGAGGTGGCCAGGCTGGTCCGCGAGCGGGACGAGCGGCTCGAGCGCGAGGGGCAGGCGGCGACCGTCCTCACCCTGGCCGGCGGCGTGGCGCACGAGATCTCCACCCCGCTGGCGGTCATCGTCGGCCGCTCCGAGCAGCTGCTCGAGCGGTTCGAGGGCGACGAGCGCGTCCGCCGCCCGCTCCAGGTCATCCTCGACCAGTGCCAGCGGATCAACGCGGTGGTGCGCGGTTTCCTCGCGCTGGCCCGGGGCGGCACGCCGGAGCTGAGCGACACCGACCCCGCGGACGTCGTGGCGGGCGCGGTGACCCTGGTCGAGCACCGGTTCCGCCGCTCCGGCGTGGCGCTGGCGTCGGAGATCTCGCCCGGCCTGCCCCACCTCCGCGCCAACCACCGGCTCCTGGAGCACGCCCTGGTGAACCTGCTCCTCAATGCCTGTGACGCCTGCGCCCCGGGCGGCCGGGTGGTGGTGAGCGCCCAGCAGCGAGGCGAGGAGGTGACCCTCGACGTGCGCGACGACGGGGCGGGCATCCCGCCGGAGGCGGTCACCCGTGCCACCGAGCCCTTCTTCACCACCAAGAAGCCGGGGCAGGGGACGGGGCTGGGCCTGGCCATCGTCAGCGAGATCGTGAAGACCCACCGGGGCTCGCTGGTCATCGGCTCGGCGCCGGGCCGGGGCACCCAGGCCACCATCACCCTGCCGGCAGGCCCGGAGGTGCTCCGTGCCGCGCACGCCTAGACCGGCCAGGGTCCTGGTGGTGGACGACAGCGCCGAGCTGGCCTCCACCGTCGCCGACGGGCTGGAGGACCGGGGCTACCGCGCCCGGGCCTGCGGCTCGAGCGTGGAGGCGCTCCAGCTGCTCGAGGCCGAGGACTTCGACGCGCTGGTGACCGACCTCCGCATGCCCGAGGTGGACGGGCTGGGGCTCCTGGCCCACTCGCGCCGGCTCCTGCCCGAGCGGCCGGTGCTGGTGATGACCGCCTTCGCGGCCATCGACACCGCCATCGAGTCCATCCGGCGGGGCGCCTACCACTACCTCACCAAGCCGTTCACCGTGGAGGAGCTGGCGCTCTTCCTCGGGCGCGCCCTGGACGAGGCGGCGGTGCGGCGCGAGGCGCGGGCTCTGAAGTCGGTGCTCGGAGAGCGCTTCGCCCCGGGCCAGTTCGTGGCCGAGAGCCCGGGGATGCGCAGGGTGCTCGAGGTGATGGAGCGGGTCGCCGACGCCGACGCTCCGCTCCTCATCCTCGGCGAGACCGGGACCGGCAAGAGCCTGGTGGCGCGCTCGCTCCATGCCGCGAGCCGTCGGGCCGCTGCGCCGTTCGTCACCCTCAACTGCGCCGCGGTGCCCGAGGCGCTTCTCGAGTCCGAGCTCTTCGGCCACGTGCGAGGCGCCTTCACCGGCGCCCTCGTGGACCAGCGCGGGCTCTTCACCGAGGCCGACGGGGGGACGCTCTTCCTCGACGAGATCGGCGAGATGTCGCCCGCGCTGCAGGCCAAGCTGCTCCACGTGCTCGAGACCGGCCAGGTCCGCCCGGTGGGCGCGGCGCGCGAACGGGTGGTGGACGTCCGGGTCCTCGCCGCGACGCACCGCGACCTGCGCGAGCAGATCGCCAAGGGCGCGTTCCGGCAAGATCTCTTCTACCGGCTCGAGGTGGTCACCATCGAGCTGCCGCCGCTCCGGGCCCGGCGGGACGACCTCCCCGGGCTCATCGAGCACTTCTTCCGCGCCGCGCTGGCCAAGCACCCCACCTCCCCGGTGCGCTCGCTCTCGCCGGACGTGGTGCGGCAGCTGCTCGAGCACCGCTGGCCGGGCAACGTCCGGGAGCTGGCGCACGTCCTGGAGCGGGTGGTGCTACTCGGACGCGGCCCCGAGGCCGTCCCGGCCGACCTGCCCCCGCTGGTGGACGACCGCGAGCCGCCGCCCAACCGGTTCGGGCTCCCGGTGCGCTCCATCCGGCAGCTCCAGCGCGAGTACGCGTCCTGGGCCCTCGAGCAGCTCGGAGGCCACCGCGGACGGACCGCCGAGCAGCTCGGGGTGGACGGGAAGACGCTGGCCAAGTGGCTCTCCGAGCCGGGCTGAGCGGCCGCCTTCCGGCGACGACACCGAAACGTTTCCCAGGGCCGCCCGCCTTCCCTGAAGTGTCACAGAACGGTCGCAGGGGTCGTCCGCACGGCTGGTACATCGGCCGCGCCTCGGACACGCACACCCCGAAGGCCTCCCAGAGGAGGGGTCACTCACAATGTCTCGATCCAGGCCTTGGCTCGTCGGCGCGCTCCTGTTCGCCGGCGCCGCTCTCGCCCAGTCGTCACCCGCTCCCGCGACCGCGGGGACCGACGCGCAGCCCGCCGCTGGCGTGACGTCACCGCGGCTCCAGCCGGATCGCGCCTCGGCACCCGAAGCTCGCCAAGCCCCCGCCGCCGACGCAGGAGTTCATGAAGACGAAGTGGGGCACCGAGTTCTACGGGTTCGTGGAACTCGATTCCATCTACGACAGCACGCAGAGCTTCAGCGACCTGCAGGGCAACGGGAACATCGTCCGGCCTGGCTCGTACGGCTACGTCCACCACCGGGTGCAGTTCACGCCCCGCAACTCGCGACTCGGCTTCCGGCTCAGCGCACCCGAGTAGAACGGGATCCGCGCCTCCGCCCTGGCGGAGATGGACTTCTTCGGCAACCAGCCGCCGGGTCCCCGTCGAACGCCAGCACCGCGGTCGGTGAGGGCGCGTTCTTCCAGAACCCCACCTTCCGGATCCGCCACTTCATGTTCAAGGCCGAGACGGACTACGTGGATCTCATGATGGGGCAGTACTGGAACCTCTTCGGCTGGCAGTCGTACTTCCACCCGAACTCGGTCAACCTGCAGGGCCTTCCGGGGCAGGTGTACTCCCGCAGCCCGCAGATCCGCCTGTCCCACACCTTCAAGTCCGACGCCGTTGAACTTGGAGGTCGCCGTCGCTGCGCCGCGTCCGCCGCAGCGCGATGCGGGCCTCCCCGACGGTCAGGCCGGCCTCCGCTTCTTCCTGAACGACTGGAAGGGCTTCCACACCGCCGGCGGCACCGGCACGGCGCTCGACTCGGCAGCATCGGAGTGTCCGGCATCCTCCGGAAGTTCGAGCTTCCGGTCTACTCGGCCAGAGCGGGCGCGGCGACACGTCGACCTACGGCTGGGGCGTCTCCATCGACGGGCTCATCCCGATCATCCCGGCCAGCAAGACCGACCACGGGAACGCGCTCACCCTGACCGGCTCCTACGTGCGCGGCGCGGGCATCGCGGACATGTACACCGGCCTGACCGGCGGCGTGGCCGGCGTCGGCAACGCACCGGTCGGACGGCGGACCTACACGTACACCGGCATCGACTCCGGCCTGGTCGGCCTTCGACAAGCAACGGCAACCTGGAGGCCATCAAGTGGACCACCTTCATCGTCGGCGCGCAGTACTACCTGCCCACCAGCGACAACCTCTGGGTCAACGTCGTCTACTCCCGGAGCGTCTCGTACAACGAGCCAGCTCTACGGCGCGGCGACATCGGTGTGCTACAACCAGTCGCAGTACGTCGAGGGCGACATCTTCTACGACCTGACCAAGGCCGTGCGCCTCGGCCTCGGGTACATGTACACGCGCCAGGAGTACGTGGACGGCGCAGTCGCCGAGAACCACCGCGTGCAGCTCTCGGGCTGGTTCATCTTCTAGTCAGTCGACCGTTCGCTCGGGCCCCGTCCGGCATCCGCCGGGCGGGGTTCCGCGTCTCCCCGGGAACGTCTGGAGAACGCAGCGCGTCACGCCGGCCTGCGTTACCGAACGTAACGGGGCGTTACGCATTCACACGCGTCCCACGTGGTGGCGAGTGCAAACCCCTCGATTTCAGAGGCTTTTCCGATGGAACGTACCTTGCCTACAGCGGGGTCGGAAAATGCCCATCTATGTCCGCTCGCCGGCGGGGGCGGGCGGCGCAGTCACACGGGAGAGGGGACGCATGAAGCTCAAGAGATGGTCGTGGTGTCTCGGAGTCCTATGCGCGCTGGTGGCCGTGCGCGCTGAGGCGGCGAAGTTCTCATTCAGCGACAAGGGCTTCATCGACGTCGGCACGCTGATTCAGGGGCAGTACCGGATCGAGCAGGACGCGGCGCCGTCCGGCAAGGATCCATCGAACGACTTCCTGCTCCGTCGTGGCCGCATCATCATCTCGGGCCAGTACGACGAGCACATCGGGTTCTTCTTCGACACCGACGTGAGCTACGGCCCGATCTCGACCGCCGTCGGAAGCAACTCGACGGCTGCGTCGACCGCGGCGGGCTGGAACATGAACATCTACGTGCTCGACGCGGTGGCCATCTACAAGGTCAGCCGGTCGCTGATCATCGACGCCGGCCTCACGCTGCTCCCCTACAGCCACAACTCGCTGACCAACCCGGCAACCCTGGCCGGCATCAACGGGACGTTCACCCCCTACTGGGCGCCCGGCAACCAGCGTGGCATTCCGGGACGCGGGCCTCGTCATCCGCGGCCTGATCCTCGATGATCGCCTCTACTACCGCCTGGGCGTCTTCAACGGCGTGCAGGGGGTGAAGAACACGGCCGCGGTCGGGGCGCCTTCGAACGGGAACAACCCCGGCGACGCGCCGAACTTCGCCGGCATGCTCCGCTTCAACTTCGCCGGGAAGGAGGAGGGCTACGGGTTCTGCCAGATGTGCTTCGCCGCGAGCCCGATCATCAGCCTCGGCGTTTCCGCCGACGTCCAGCCCAACAGCTTCCGGGCCGTCGCTCCGACGGGTGCCACCACCGCCGCCACCCAGCTGGGGAGCCAGGCCTGGGCCAACTACAACGTCGATTTCTTCATGGACGTCCCCTTCGGGAACGACATGGAGCTCTCGCTCGACGTGGTGGGCCAGCTGGTGAAGGCCGGTGACGGCGCTCCGCAGAGCGGCAAGAGCGTCAACGGCATCGTCAGCTTCCGCTTCGGGCCGATCGCGCCCTCCTTCCAGATGGAGTGGTTCGACTCGGATTCCAACTACGTCGGCTTCACCACGCGTGGGCACGACGCACCACCGGGTACACGGCGGGCGAACGTCACCACCTACCGCGGCGGCCTGACCTGGTACCTCTCCAAGCACAACTACAAGATTTCGGCGGAGATCGCCTTCCAGGACAAGGAGAACGCCGGCGCGTGGCCACGCACCCTGGGCCCCCCGGCGACCGTCACCATCGGCACCGTGCCGACCAACCACTGGGTCGGCACGCTGCAGTTCCAGTCGTACTTCTAGACGCTGCGGCGTAAGAGCACTCGAGGGCCGGATTCCCGCGCAGGGGTCCGGCCCTTCGTGCGTCCGCGGGCCAAGCGCAGGTCGACTGGCGACCCGGTTCCAGCGCGTGCGGGCCAGCCTGGCGGGCCTGCGCGGCACGGGGCTGGGGTTCGGGGTCGGGCGAAACACACTGCTCGAGCAGGGCCTACGAGCAGCACTGCGCGAGGAGGAGCTTTCAGCGCGCCGAGCTCGGCGTGAGCCCGAACGAGCCGAGCTCGCGCCGATGCTCGCACCCATCACGCCCACCTCCCTGGGCGGCGCCTGGAGCTGAACGCGACCAGGAACCGCTCCATCAGCGTGCTCGAGAGGGAGGGGTGCTCGAGGAGGGCTCGGGCTGAGGCTCGGGCGGGGTGCACGAGAGGTTGCTCGGCACGAGTGCTCGGGAAGAGTCCTCGGAAGGAAGCCGGCCGGGCCTCGGGACGCCTCGCCCGGCGTGGAGCGGTCCCCGTGCCACCCGCCTGGATCGACCGGTGCCGTCCATCGCGGCTCGAGCCCCCAGCTCGCGCGCCGCCGGGCCTGCTCCGCTCGCGTCCCTCGGGACCCCGCCGCCCCTGAATCGCCTTCGCCCCCCCCGCATTGACCGCGGCGGCGAGCCCGTTCGCACCACGACAAACGAACCGGCCGGCACCGCGCTCCGGGGGGAAGCGCGGGCCGGCCGGCGATCGGGGAAGCACCCCGGGACGGCAGCTGACCGCTAGATGACGCCGATCTTGTGGTCCTTGGTCTCGCGAACGGCGATCGACCCGACGACGAAGGTCATCGCCGCCACGATGATCGGATACCAAAGGCCGTAGTAGATGTCCCCGGTGGTCGCCACCAGCGCTGCGGCTGTCAGCGGGAGCATGCCCCCGAACCATCCGTTGCCGATGTGGTAGGGCAGCGACATCGATGTGTACCGGATCCGGGTGGGGAACAGTTCCACCAGGAACGCGGCGATGGGCCCGTACACCATGGTGACGTAGATCACCATGATCACCAGGATCAGCAGGACCATCGGCCAGTTCAGCCCCGCCGGATCGAACTTGGCCGGATAGCCGTGCGTGGCCAGAGCGGCAGCGACCTTGCCCTCGTAGGCCTTGATGGCGGCCGCATCCATTCCGCTGGTGGCCGGGATCTCGGTGTCGTTGATCCGGAGCAGCGGGGCCGCGCCGGGCGCGGCTTCGATGTTGGTGTAGCTCACGCTTCGCGAGGTCAGGACGTTCCGCACCCGGTCGCAGTCGCTGTACCGGGTGGTGGGCAGGGCGAAGATGTGGACCTGGCAGTCGGTGGCGGTGAGCGTGATCTTGTTGCTGGCGTTGAACCGCTCCAGCGCCGGGTTGGCGTAGTGGGTCAGTCCCTTGAAGAGCGGGAAGTAGGTGACCACCCCGAGGAGGCAGCCCACCATCATGATCCACTTCCGGCCGATCCGGTCGGAGAGCCGGCCGAAGACGATGAAGAACGGTGTGCCGATCACCAGGGAGGCGGCGATCAAGCAGATACACCGTCTCGAACGGGACCTTGAGCGTCGTCTGGAGGAAGAACAGTGCGTAGAACTGGCCCGTGTACCAGACCACGCCTTGCCCGGCGGTGGCGCCGATGAGGGCGAGGATGACGATCTTCAAGTTCGCCCACTGGCCGAAGCTCTCCGACAGCGGCGCCTTGCTCCCCTTGCCCTCCGCCTTCATCCGGCGAAACATCGGTGACTCGTTCAGCTTGAGCCGGATGTAGATCGAGATGACCAGCAGGATGATCGAGAGGATGAAGGGAATCCGCCAGCCCCATCTCTGGAAGTCCGCGGGGGCCATCACGTATCGGCAGATCCAGATGACCACCAGCGCCAGGAACAGACCCACCGTGGCGGTGGTCTGGATCCAAGCGGTGTGTCCGCCGCGCTTCTCCTCCGGGGCGTGCTCGGCGACGTAGGTGGCCGCGCCTCCGTACTCACCGCCCAGGGCCAGGCCCTGCGCCAGTCGGAGCAGGAGGAGCAGCGCTGGCGCCGCCATGCCGATGGCAGAGTAGGTGGGGAGGAAGCCCACCAGGGCCGTGGAGAGACCCATCACCGTGATGGTCACCAGGAAGGTGTATTTCCGGCCGACCAGGTCACCGATGCGTCCGAAGAAGAGCGCGCCGAACGGACGCACCAGGAAGCCCGCCGCGTAGTTCACGAACGCGTTGAGGAGCGCGGTGGTCTGGTTGCCCGGGGGAAAGAACACGACGGCGAAGAACGGGGCCAGCACTGCGTAGATGTAGAAGTCGTACCACTCGAAGACGGTACCCAGGGACGACGCGAAGATGACGCGACGCTCTTCGCTCTTGTCGACCATGGGCAGGGACGATGCGGCGACGGCCATCGGCTGCCTCCTTCAGGAAAGACGGGTGGGCATCTTCCGTAGACCGCAACATTCAAGCCAAGTTGCACACATCAACTCTGTCACCCGGTTCGAAGTTGACGCGTCGCACTAGCCGCGCAGAACGGTAACAGTCGACGTTACCTTCGGTAACGCCCTCCACCATCTCATGGCATCACGCGCGCCCCATCGAGCCCTCGATGGGGAAGACGTTGCTCGGCGTCACCGCACCGAACGGGGCGAGGCCGGTCATCGAGAGGCTCCCGTCGCCGAGCTCCAAGCTGCACGCCGCGTAACCGTCGGCAGAGAGTCACCATCCAGTGGCCCGGTCCGCCCTGATCGGTAACAGGTCCGTTACCTTCGGTAACACCTCGGCGCGCAGTCCTACTGCAATCCGATTGCACGAAAATAGGGCCAGTGGACCTCCCGAGCCTGGTGCTCGATGGTCAGCCCAAGAAGGCCCGGCTCACCGCGTAGTAGAGGGGCAGGAGCGTGACCGCGCTGTAGCCCAGGTAGCGGAAGAACCCCGGCATCCGGACGCCGGCGTGCTCGGCGATGGCCTTCACCATGAAGTTGGGCCCGTTGCCGATGTACGTGTTCGCGCCCATCAGCACCGCGCCCAGGGAGATGGCGGTGAGGAGCTCCGCACCGCGTTCGCTCGCCACGAGCTGACCCAGGTTGGTGGCATCGGTGCCCATCTGGCCGCTGGCCGCCGAGGCGAACACCAGATAGGTGGGCGCGTTGTCCAGGAAGGAGGAGAGCGCGCCGGTGGCCCAGAAGTACTGCCACGGTTGGTGGAGCGCGAGCTCACCCCCTCGGGCATTGAGGATGGCCAGCGGAGGAATCATGGTGGCGAAGATCCCGGCGAAGAGGATCGCCACCTCCACGATGGGATGCCAGCTGAAGGAGTTCTCGGTGCGGAGCGCTCGCGGGGTGGTCAGCCAGCAGAGAGCGGTCACCAGCAACATCGCCCCGGTCTGCACCAGGACCGGAAGCCGCAGGGTGCCCGACACCAGCAGCACCGCCAGGAGTCCCCCGAGGTAGGCCAGGCTTCCCCAGCCGGCGATGTGGATCGGGATCTGGTGGGCCACGGCGATCTCGTCGAGGTCCCCCGGCCGCTCCAGATCTTCCCGGCGGAAGACCGTGGAGTCGACGATGTAGAAGACGACCAGCAGGGCGCCATTGACCAGGAGCCACGGCTTCCACAGCCCGAGGGTCCAGGTGAAGGGGACACCGCGAAGGTAGCCCAGGAACAGTGGCGGATCCCCCAGCGGTGTCAGAAGACCCCCGGCGTTCGCCGCCATGAAGATGAAGAAGACCACCACGTGGGACTTCCGCAGCCGGACGGAGTTTGCCCGGAGGAGTGGACGGATCAGCACCATCGACGCGCCGGTGGTCCCGATCAGCGAGGCCAGGACGGCGCCGCTGCCGAGGAGGACCGCGTTCAGCCCGGGCGTCCCGGCCAGTGTGCCGCGAACGACCACCCCGCCGGCGATGACGAAGAGCGCCCCGAGGAGGACGATGAAGGCCAGGTACTCGCTCGCCGTGTGCAGCAGGGCTCCGGTGTCGAGCAGTGCCGTCCAGATCGCCACCGGTGCCCCGAGCGCCACGCTCAGGAAGGCCTTGTTGCGGTTCCGCTCCCAGGTCCGGCCGGCGACCAGCGGCAGCACGGCGATGGCCAGAAGCATCAGGGCAAAGGGGATGATGCTCCAGGCGGGGAAGCGGTGACCGAGCTCTGAGGTCGAGGCGACCGCAACGACGACCGGACGGTGCATCCGGCGGACGTTAGTCGGGGCATGGCCGGTGTTGCATCGGGATGGCGCGACGGGCTGGAACCTGGGAACCTCTCCCGGCCCCAGACCTGGCGCTCTCAACGATGCCGGACGCTCGCCTCGAGACCGGACTGCACCGCCTGCGGGCCAGGGAGCTGGTGGCCCGGCCCCCATTCCTCACCGCGCCCACCGAGGCCGTCGCTGCCGTGGCCCGCGCGATGGCGGAGCGCCACATTGGCTCGGCGGTGGTCGCCACCGGCCGAACGCCGGTGGGCATCGTGACCGATCGTGACCTCCGCTCCAGGGTCGTCGCCGGCGGGTACCCCCCCTCGGGGCCGGTGTCGGGAATCATGTCCGCACCGCTGAAGACCGTCCGAGCCGAGGACTCGGCCTTCACCGCGCTCCGGGAAATGACCCGCTCCGCCATCCACCACCTGGGGGTGGTCGATGGCGAAGGTCAGCTGCTCGGCGTCATCTCCAGCAATGACTTCCTGGCCCTGGAGAGAGGGCATCCGGCCTCGCTGGTCAAGGAGCTGGACGCGGCGACCTCCCTGGACGGGGTCCGTGCCGCAGCAGGACGCCTCCCCACTCTGGTGCAGGGGCTCCTCCGCGCGGGTCTCCCGGCCATCGAGGTGACGCAGCTGGTCGCCGAGGTCCACGACCGGACTCTGCGGCGGGTGGTGCAGCTTGCCGAGGAGGGCCTGGCCAGCGAGGGGCAGGGTCGGCCGCCGGGGCCGTTCGCCCTGGTGGTCGGAGGCAGCGAGGGTCGGCGCGAGCAGACCATGGTCACCGATCAGGACAACGGGCTGGTCCACGCCTCCGTCCCCGAGGAGGTCGCCGGGACGGCAGGGGACTACTTCCCGCGTCTGTCCGAGGCGATTGCCTCGCGGCTCGCCGCGCTGGGCGTTCCCTCCTGCCCGGGCGGGTTCATGGCGGTGAACCCCCGTTGGCGTCTCGACGTCGGGCGGTGGAAGGAGCGATTTCTCCAGTGGATGGAGCGGCCGGAGGGCCACGCCCTGGTCGAGGCGAGCGTGTACTTCGACTGGCGGTTCGTCGCCGGCGACGAGGCGTTGGCAAGCGAAGTGTGGAACTGGGTGTGCACCGAGGCTCCCCGGCACGCGCCCCTCCACCAGGCTCTGGCGCGCGAGGCCCTGCGCCGGGATCCTCCGCTCGGGCTCTTCGGACGTTTTCGGGTGGCCCACCACGGCCCGCATCGGGGGCGCTTCGACGTCAAGGCGCTGGGGCTCTTCCCCCTGGTGCACGGGATGAGGACTTACGCGGTGCAGCTTGGCCTGAAGGAGACCGGGACCTCCGCCCGCATCGCCGGCGCGGTGGAGGCCGGGGCCCTGGGCGCGGGGGAGGGCCGCGACCTGAGTCATGCCCTGGAGACGGTGCTCCGGGCGCGCCTGGAGGCCGAGCTGGGCGGAGCGGTAGGGCAGCCTCCCTCGACCCAGCTCGACCCCGCCCGTCTCGACGCCATCGATCGGGCCGCCCTCCGCCAGGCATTCCGGACCATTCGCCTGTTCCAGCGGGGACTGGCCGAGCGGTTCCGCACCCAGCTCTCCTGATATGCCCGAAGCTCGCCTCCAGACCTGGCTGCACCGCCTCAGGGCTCGGGAGCTGCTGAGTCGCCCCCTGGTGACCGCAGCTCCGACCGAGGCCGTGGCGGCCGTGGCCAGGGCGATGACCGAGCGACACACCGGCGCGGCGGTGGTCGCTAACAAAGGAACCCCCATCGGGATCGTCACCGACCGGGACCTTCGCTCCAAGGTCGTCGCCGGCGGGTATCCACCCTCGGGGCCGGTTTCGGGGATCATGTCCGCCCCGGTGAAGACGGTGCGCGGCGAGGACTGGGCCTTCACCGCCCTCCGGGAGATGACCCGCACGGCCCTCCACCACCTGGCGGTGGTTGACGGGGACGGTCAGCTGATCGGCGTGCTCTCCACCGACGACTTCGTTCCGCTCGAAGCGGGGCATCCGGCCTCGCTCACCCAGGCGGTGGACGCCGCGGCCTCCCTGGACGGGATTCGCGCCGCCGAGTCGCGGCTCCCTCCGCTGGTTCGGGGCCTGGTCCGCGCCGGCCTCCCGGCGATCGAGGTGACCGAACTCGTTGCCGAGGTCCACGGCAGGACCCTGCGCCGGGTGACGCAGCTTGCCGAGCAAGCGCTCGCTGCCGAGGGGCACGGACGACCGCCGGTGCCGTATGCCCTGGTGGTGGGAGGCAGCGAAGGCCGCCGCGAGCAGACCATGGTCACCGACCAGGACAACGGGCTGGTGTACGCCCTCGGCGCAGACGACGGCGGGGCCAGGGAGTACTTCACTCGACTGGCCGAGGGCATCGCCCAGAGACTCGCGGCACTGGGCGTTCCCCACTGTCCCGGGAATTTCATGGCGACCAACCCCCGGTGGCGCCTCGACGTCGGGCGGTGGAAGGAGCGATTTCTCGAGTGGATGGAACGGCCGGAGGACCATGCCCTGGTCGAGGCGAGCGTGTTCTTCGACTGGCGGTTCGTCGCCGGTGACGAGGCGGTGGCAAGCGAGGTGTGGACCTGGGCGTGCACGGAGGTTCCCCGGTACGCGCC
Source organism: uncultured delta proteobacterium (assembly GCA_963776345.1). GTDB lineage: Bacteria > Myxococcota > Myxococcia > Myxococcales > Myxococcaceae > RPRB01. The sequence goes on from CAVZMH010000018.1 coordinate 87,647, forward strand.
CTTCCACCAGGGTCTGGCGCGCGAAGCCCTGCGGCGGGATCCGCCTCTGGGGCTCTTCGGCCGTTTTCGGGTGGCGCACCGTGGCCCCCATCGGAGGTGCTTCGACGTCAAGGCGCTGGGGCTCTTTCCTCTGGTGCACGGGATGCGGGCCTACGCGGTGCAGCTGGGCCTGAAGCACACCGGGACCTCCGCCCGCGTCGCCGGCGCGGTGGAGGCCGGGGCCCTGCGCGCAGAGGAGGGGCGTGACCTGACTCACGCCCTGGAGACGGTGCTCCGGACGCGTCTCAATGCCGAGCTGGGCGCGGTCATGGAAGGCCGGTCTCCCTCCAGCCAGGTCGACCCTTCCCGCCTCGACGCCATCGAGCGCGCCGCCCTCTACCAAGCATTCCGGACCATTCGCTTGTTCCAGCGAGGACTGGCCGACCGGTTCCGCACCCAGCTCTCCTGAGCTGCCGTCGCTCGAGAGAAACGGGATTGGCCGCGAGGGCCAACGAGGACCGATCAACCAGGCCGGTTTCCGCTGTCAGTACTTCAGGCGCGCGGCCCAGGTCCGCTGCGATGCCTCCCTGGCCTCGCGGAGCGTCTCGATGCCCCGCGCCCTCAGCAGGGGGACCATCCTGAGGAAGATCTCGCCGGTCATGATCGCGTCGCCGAGCGCGGTGTGCCGCCCGAGCACGGGAACGCCGAACCGTTCGGCGATGCCCTCGAGCCCGGTGGGGGGGAGGTCCGGCTGGATCAGCTCGGCGAGGAGCAGGGTGTCGAGCACCGGGTGCGTGAAGCGGACCCCCGCCACGGCTTCCTTGAGCTGGAGGAAGCGCAGGTCGAAGGCGCCGTTGTGCGCGACGAGCACGGTGCCCTCGCAGAAGCGATGGAACCGGGGGAGGACCTCCTCGATCGGCGGCTTGCCCCGGAGGAGCGCAGGATCGATGCCGGTGATCCGGACCGTCTCCGGCGACACGGTCCTCCTGGGGTCCACGAACTGCTCGAAGGCCTCCTGGTGGAGCAGCCGCCCGTTCACGATGCGCACCGCGCCGATGGAGATGATCTCGTCGCCGCCGGAGGGGGAGAGCCCGGTGGTCTCGGTGTCGAAGGCGGTGTACTCGAGCGCCGTGAGCTTCCGCTCGTCCAGCTCCCGGGTCTGCCCCGCCTGGTGGAACAGGTCGAAATCGTAGAACTCGGGCCGGCCGCCCGTGAGGGGGAGGCGAGCGTCGCCTGCTCCGCCTCCGCCACCGGGAGGACCAGCCGGATGAATCCGGGCGCGGAGGGACGGTCCCCCTGGGACCAGACGGCTCCGTCGTGGCGCTCGACCACCGCCCTCAGCGTTGGCGGCATGGGCTCCCCGTCGACGTCGGGGGGTTCGTCCTCCCAGCGAGCGATGACCTCGGTCGGCACGTCGGCGCCGGACCAGGTGACGTCGAGATGCGCCCGCCGGCCGGCCCGCCGGAGCGCAAGCCGCAGCTCCCGGACGCCCCGGCGCTGGAGCCGGCTCCCGATCGAGGCGACGGCCCGCACCAGGGAGTAGCTCTCCACCTTGAGCCAGAGCCCGGGATCGATCTCGTCGAGGGTCGTGGACAGGCCGAGGGTGCCCTCGATGCGCGAGCGCGCCGCCGAGAGGAGGTCGGCTCCCTGCATGTTCTCGAGGAGCCACTCGGCCCGCAGCGAGGTGAGCTCGGGTGCGGCGCGATCGAGGGTGGCCGAGAGGGCCGACGCCTCGTCGTGGATGACCCCGACGAACGCGGCCCGCCGCTCGACCTCCAGGCCCGGGTGGGCGAGGAGCGTCTCCACCGCCGCCCGGATGTTGGCGAGCGCACGCCGGCTCGCGTCGGTGAGCGCCTGAAGGGCGGCCTCGGTGCGGCTCCCCGCCTGGAGCGGCCGGGTGACGTCGTCGATGCGGAGCACGAACCCACTGATGACGCTCGTCCCGGCGCCGCGCGGGGCGGTGTCTTCCCCCTCCTGCGTCGCGCGCCCGCCGCGCAGGACGGGCGAGACGTGGACGCGCAGGAACCGACCGCCGCCGGCGGTGACGAAGCTCGCCACGGGATGTTGCGTCCCCTTCTCCAGGCGCGCCTGGATCGTCTCCAGGGCGTGGGCGACCTGGGCCCGCTCGAGGATCACGAACACCGACCGCGCCAGCCCCACCAGGCCGGCCCCGCCGTCCGGCGGCGTCCCGTCGGTACAGTCGGTCGTCCTCCCGTGGAGCTCCCGCGCCTTCAGGTTGTAGAGGAGGATACGCCCCTCGAGGTTGCAGACGAGCACCGCCTGCGACGACTCGGCGATGATCGCGGCGAGCCGATCGCGCTCCTCCCCCAGCCGCTGCTGCGCCTCCGCCACCCTCGCCTCGAGCTCGCCGCGGAGCGTCTCGTGCTCGGCGGCGAGCGCGTTGATCGCGTCCGCCAGCTCCCGGAGCTCCGCTCCGCCGAGCGGCTCGAGCCGGTGGGAGGCGTTCCCGTGGGTGACGAGGCGGGTTCCCTGCGCGAGCGCGAGGGGGGCGGCCACGTGCTGCTGGACGAGCACCCAGACCAGGAGCCCGTGGCCGGCGAGCAGGCCGACCCCGAGACCGACGAGCAGCGGGGCCCGCTCCGTCACGCCGGCGGCAAGGGCGGAGCGCTCGTCGGGCCCGAGCGCGGCCCACACCCCCGCGCAGACCAGGGCGGCGGCGACGAACGCGAGGGCCTGGGAACCCACGAGGACGAGCGCGAACCTGGCCTTGGCGAGCCTCGCCATCACCCGTCGCCGAGCAACGCCTTCACCGTGGCCACCAGCTCCTTCGTGGCGAACGGCTTCGTGACGTAAGAATCGGCGCCGAGAGCGAGCCCCTTCTCGGCGTCGATGTCACGCCCCTTCGCGGTCAGCATCACCACCTTGATCCCCGCCAGGCCGGGCGTCTCGCGCACGGCCTGGCAGATCTCGTAGCCGTTTCGCTTCGGCATCATCACGTCGAGCAGGACCAGGTCGGGACGGAAGTCGCGGAGGATCTGGAGGGCCGTCTCCCCGTCGGCCGCGGTCCGCACCTCGTACCCCTCGAACTCCATGAGGAACTGGAGTGACATGACGATGTTCGGCTCGTCGTCGGCGATCAGGACTCTCTTCTTCATGCTGGCTCCGTTCAGCTGGCACCGGCCCCCGTCCCGGACGCGCCGAGCGCAGCGGCGCGATCGTCCCGCACGTCGCCACCGCCCACCTCCGCCGGACGGCGGAGCGGGATGACGAACGAGAACGTGGCTCCCCTCCCGGGCTCGCTCTCCACCCACAGGCGCCCCCCGAAGTGGTGGATGATCTCGCGGCTGATCGGGAGCCCCAGGCCGGTTCCCCTGGGCTTGGTGGTGAGGGTGTCGCCGCCCTGGCGGAACTTCTCGAAGATGAGCTCCTGGTCCTTCGCCGCGATTCCCATCCCGTTGTCGCGCACGTCGACGCGGACCCCCCCCGGCTCCGCGCGCAGCGAGATGGAAACCCGGCCGCCCGGGTCGGCGCAGAACTTGGCCGCGTTGGAGAGGAGGTTGATCACCACCTGCACGAGGCGGTCCCGATCGGCGAGGATCCGTGGGACCTCCGCCGGCACGTCGACCTCCAGCGTCGCCGCCTTCTCGGCGAAGAGCTGGCTCGTCGCCGCCACGGCGTGCTCGACCACCTCGCGCGGGCTCACCTCCCCGATCCGCCAATCGACCCGGCCGGCCTCGATCTTCGAGAGGTCGAGGACCTGGTTGATCAGGCGGGTGAGCCGCTCCGCCTCCTGGATGACGACGGACAGGTACTTGGTGCGGGTGGCGGCATCGAGCTCGGGATGGTCGTGGAGAATCTCGGAGGCCGAGCGGATGGAGGTGAGCGGGGTGCGGAGCTCGTGCGAGACGTGGGAGACGAAGTCGTCCTTCATCCTGTCCAGCTCCTTCAGCTGCTCGTTCGCGCTCCTGAGCTCCGCGTACGCGCTGGTGAGCTCCCGCGACGTCTTCTCCAGCTCCCGGCTGTACTTCATGATCTGCGAGGCCTCGTCGAGGATGGACATCACCTCGTCCATGGTGAGCGGGGCCTCCTTCACGACCGACGCCACCATCGCGTGGGCCGACGCTCCGCCGATGGCGCCGGCCAGCTTCGTCTCGGCGAACTGGATGAGATTCGCGTCGGCGTCGACCTCCCACGCCGACCGCACGCGACGATCGCGCGCGTAGCTCTCCAGCACCTCGTCGGCCTTGTCCGCCCCGAGGAAGCGCGAGAGGAGCGCGCGCAGCTCCTGGACCGACACGCCGCCCCGCCAGAAGAGCGACCCGGTGCCGGCGGCGGAGTGCTTGAACACGTCCACGAACAGCGTCGCCTGGCTGTGCTCGACCGCGCTCTGGGTGGTCGACAGCGAGAACGCGACGTAGGCGCCCACGTTGGCCAGCATGGACCAGATCATCCCATGGGTGATCTGGTCGAGGCCGGTGAGCCCGAAGAGCTGCAGGGGCCTCAGGGCCTCGATCCCGAACGGCCCCGCCTCGACGATGGACATGGGCACCCAGCCTGACCTCGCGAACGCCGGGACGAGGAGGGTGTAGAGCCAGACCAGGAATCCGGCGGAGAGGCCGGCGAGGGCGCCGGCGCGCGTACCGCCCTTCCAGAAGAGCCCACCCAGGCAGGCGGGCGCGAACTGCGCCACCGCGGCGAAGGAGATGAGGCCGATCGACACCAGCGCGTAGGCCTCCCCCGCGATCCGGAAGTAGAGGTAGCCGAGGAGCAGCATCACCAGGATCGCCCCGCGCCGGATGCCCAGCAGGAGTCCGGTGAGATTCTTCCGCTCGTTCAGCCGCAGCGCGCGCCAGCGGAGCAGGAGAGGCATGGCGAGGTCGTTGCAGACCATGGTGGAGAGCGCGATCGTCTCGACGATCACCATTCCGGTCGCCGCGGAGAGCCCTCCGATGAAGACCAGCAGCCCGAGCCCGTTCTGGCCCCTGGAGAGCGGCAGGGTGAGCACGTACGTGTCCGGATCGACCGGGGTGCCGGCGAAGTGGACCATCCCGCCGAAGGCGATCGCCGGCACGAAGAGGTTGATGACCAGCATGTAGAGCGGGAACAGCCAGATCGCGGTCTTCACGTGGTCGACGTCGACGTTCTCGACCACCGCGACCTGGAACTGCCGGGGCAGGAACATGATCGCCAGCATGGCGAAGAAGGTCGCGGAGTAGAGCGAGGCCAGGACGCCAGTTTGCCCATCGCCCGTTCCCCCGATGACGAAGAGGGCCTGGACCCCGGGCAGCTCCCGGGCGCGGGTGAAGACGTCCCGGAACCCGTCGAACATTCCCCAGGTCACGAACCCGCCCACCGCCAGGAAGGCGACGAGCTTCACCAGCGACTCGAAGGCGATCGCCGCGACCATCCCCTCGTGCCGCTCCGAGGCGTCGAGGTGGCGGGTCCCGAACATGATGGTGAAGGTGGCGAGGATGAGCGCCGCGTACAGCGCGGTGTCGCCGAGGAACGGCCCGCCGTGGCCCGCGCCGACGGCCTCCACGTCGTGCGAGTGGACGATGGTGAAGGCGGTGGAGATCGCCTTCAGCTGCAGCGAGATGTAGGGGAGGATCCCGATCACCGCGATGACGGTGACGAGCCCCGCGACGAGGCCGCTCTTGCCGTACCGGGAGGCGATGAAGTCTGCCAGCGACGTGATCCGGTGGACCTTGCTGATGAGGATGATCTTCCGCAGCAGGATCCACCACAGGAGGCACATGATCGTCGGGCCGATGTAGATGGGCAGGAACCCGATGCCGGTGGAGACGGCGCGCCCGACCGAGCCGTAGAAAGTCCACGCGGTCGCGTAGACCGCGAGCGACAGTGAGTAGATGTACGGGTTCGCGATGAGACTCCGCCCGCGGTCGGCGCGCCGGTCGGCGTAGTAGGCGATCGCGAAGAGGAGCCCCAGGTAGGCGCAGGCGACAGAGATGACGACCCAGTCCCGGAGCACGTGTGCGCCTCAGCGTGGCGGCGGCGGCCGTCGCGCCCCTCCTTGCCCGCCGCGGAGGTTTCCGTCGTCGGATCCGCTCACCTGGAGGACCAGGGCGGCTCCCAAGATCACCACCGCCCAGGCGACGAAGAGGTACAGGTAGAGCTTCGGCATCCCCAGCACCAGCGTGGGGGCGTTGAACATCTGGAGGAGCGGGTAGTTGAAGAGGAGCAGACCGAACAAGGCCAGGGCGACAAGTCGTTCGTTCCTGACATTGGTTCGCTTCAACTGGCCGCTCCCGCCATCGCGTGGCGCATCGTAATCCCCTCCCGCGTCCTCGCGTCCACCCGGGTCCATGGCCCGACGCGGCGGGTGCAGGCGCATCTCCTCGGAGTGCACCTCTTCGGACCCTTGCTCCAGGTGCCGGATCGGCTCCAGCGCGCGGCGCGGTGACGGCCAGCGCCTCCGCTCAGCGCGGAGCCTGCGCCCCAAACTTGAGGTCGAGCACCACCGTCACCACCCACACCGCCACCGCCAGGGCAAACGCCACCCACCGCACTTTCCGCTCCGACGCGCCGGAGCCGGCAAGCGCTCGGGCGGGCCGGAGAAGCGGCGAGGCGACCAGGGCGAAGAACCCCAGCACCTTGCTCTCCGGATTCTTGGCCAGTCCCGTCGCCGCGATGTAGAGGCCCACGTAGCAGACGGCGATGAACGCAACCGTGCGGAGAATCAGCAGCACGCCGGGCAGCACTTCCATCGCCAGGGAACCTCCGGAAAGCGGAGGGGCCCAGGAGGTCTCGCTCGAGCTTCGAGCGAGACGCCCCGGGCCCCGTCAGGCAGCAGTGGCCTCCGCTAGTGGGCGAATTCCGCCGAGGAGACGGTCGCCTTCGGATAGCGGACGCTGCTCACCAGTTCCTGGACCCGCTCCGGGGGAGGCGCGGTGAGGAGAGAGACCACCCAGATGGTGACGAAGCCGAGCGGGATCCCGAAGACCCCCGAGGCCACGGTGGCCGTGCCCCACCAGGTCATCCCGTAGAAGCGCGAGCCGACCATGTAGATGAGCGTGGTTGCCAGGCCGATGCCACATGCCGGCCACGGCCCCTGGGCGATTCGCCCGCTTCCACCAGATGCCCATCACCAGCGCCGGGAAGAAGCTCGCCGCGGCGAGACTGAAGGCCCAGGCCACCAGCTCGACGATGATCGCCAGCCGGAAGGTGGCGACGCTCGCCGCGATCAGCGCGGTGGCGATGAGGAGGATCTTGGTGATGGTGAGCCGGCGGATCAGCGGCGCCTTCGGGTCGATGATCTTGTAGTAGAGGTCGTGGGAGATGGCGTTGGCGATGGTCAGGAGCAGCCCGTCGGCGGTCGAGAGCGCCGCGGCGAGGCCGCCGGCCATCACCAGCCCGGTGATCACGAAGGGCAGGCCGGCTATCTCCGGCATCGCCAGCACCACGAAATCGGAGCTTTTGATCACGAAGTCAGCGAGCTGCACCACCCCGTCCCCGAGCTTGTCCACCACGTCGAAGAGGCCGGCGGGTTTCCACAGCGTCACCCACCGCGGCAGGTCGGCGATCTGCGTTCCGACCAGCCGGGTGTAGACCACGAACCGGGCGAAGGCGGCGTAGGCCGGGGCCGTGAAGTACAGGAGGAAGATGAAGAACAGGCCCCAGGCGACGGAGGTTCGCGCTTCCTTGACCGAGGGTGTCGTGTAGTAGCGGGTCAGGATGTGGGGCAATCCAGCCGTGCCCACCATCAGGCAGAAGGTGAGCGCGAGGAAGTTCCACATCCCCACGCCCTTGGGGACCGTCAGGTAGTTTCCGATGGTCGCGCCCGGGGCGGCGGGCGGCTTCGCCTGCACTACCGCCGTCTTCTGCTGGGCGGTCAGCTTCTCCCGCTCGGCGTCCGACAGCGCCGGGTGCTTTCAGCTTCGCCGTGGCCGCGTCGGCGTCCCGTTTCCACGCTGCTCGCGTGGCCGCCTCCTTCGGATCGTTGGTCACCTGGATTGCCGCGGCGTTGTTCCGCTGCAGCAGCTGGCCGTAGGTGAACTGGGGGAAGGGGAAGGTGAAGAGCTGCCAGCTCAGCACCACCACCGGGACCAGGTAACTGATGATCAGGATGATGTACTGCGCCACCTGGGTCCAGGTGACCGAGCGCATGCCTCCCAGCACCGAGCAGAAGAGCACGCCTACCAGTCCCACGAAGACCCCGATGTTGAAGTCCAGGCCCAGGAAGCGGCTGACGATCAGCCCCACCCCGGTCACCTGGGCGATGAGATAGGTGAAGGAGCAGAGAATGGCGGCGAGCACACCCACCAGCCGCGGCGCGATCCCGCCGTAGCGGCCCCCCAGGAAGTCAGGGATGGTGTAGGCCCCGAACTGCCTGAGGTAAGGACCGAGGAACACCGCCAGGAGCACGTACCCGCCGGTCCAGCCCATCACGTATGCCAGCCCGCTGAACCCCTGGACCGACAGCGCTCCGGCCATGGAGATGAAGGACGCCGCCGACATCCAGTCGGACCCGGTGGCCATGCCGTTGTAGAGCGCAGGCACACCCCGGCCGGCCACGTAGTACTGGTCCGAGTCCGAGGTACGGGTGATGACCCCGATGACGATGTAGATGCCGAGGCTCAGGGCCATGAACAGCCAGCCGATCCATCGGTTGGGCAGGCCGAGGAACTGCTCGGCGAGCCCGATGAGGATCGTGACGCCGAGGAAGGCGACGGTGTAGAGGCCGAAGATCTTGGCCAGGCTCCACCGGAACGGTTGCTGGGTCGTGGTGGCCATCACGCAGCCCTCGGCGTGGTCGGGCGCTCATCGAGCCCGAACTCGTGGTCCTTCTTGTTCATCAGTCGCGCGTACACCGCGATCTCGATGACGAAGATCGCCAGGGAGCCCTGGGCCGCGGTGTAGTAGCCGAGCGGGAATCCGAGGACGGTGATCTTGTTCAGCTCGCCGGCGAGCAACCCGCCCAGGCCGTAGGTGACGAAGGCCCAGATCACCAGCAGGATCACCGTGAGTTTGATGTTGTATCGCCAGTATTCGTTCTTCTGTGCTTCGGTGAGCTCGGCCATGGGTCCGGTCTCCGGGGCAAGCGCGGGTTCGGCGCGAGACACTCACACCGCAAGAGACGTACCGATTCTGTTCACCTTTGAAATGATTGGATGACGCAGCGCGATTGCATCTACACCACCGCTACAAAAGGTAACGCCTCTCGTGGCCCCCGGTAACACCGGAAGCCGGGCCCTCCCATCAGCAACCCTCATGCGCGTCCGACCGGGCGCTCGAGCGGAAAGACGTTCGCCAGGTCGACGCCGGTCATCTCCGCCGGTCCGGTGGGGTGAAGGCTGCCGTCGTCGAGCTGCCGGCAGTCGCAGGCCGGTGCGGTACAGCCCCGGGAAGCGCTCCAGGCGCTGCGAGACGAAGCCGGCGTGGTCCTGCTCGAGGCTCCGGGGCTGCGCGGGCCAGGAGCGCTTGACGCAGAGCTCTCCCTCGGCGGCGGCACCGCTCGCGCGCCGGCCGACGGGGTCGACCAGCACCGGGTCCACCCCGAACAGCGGGGTGCCGCCCAGGTCCCCGAACCGCGCAGCGAGCATCCCCCCGCCCTCGGGGCTCCACACCGGCGCCACCGCCGCGTCCGAGCCGTCGAGGGACGCCCCGAGCACCCCGGGGCCCGCGGCCGCCAGCGCGGCCCTCGGCCCGAGGAGGTGGGTGACGCCCAGCGCCCGGGGCCGCCGCGCGCCGTCGCCGCGCTCGTCGAACACCAGCGCCCCGCCGAGCACCCAGGTGCCCCAGAGCACGTCCACCCGGGGGCCGGAGAACCCCTCGGTGCACAGCACCTGCGCGCCGGGCCCCACGCCCGCGGCCTCGCGCAGGCCGAGCGCCGAGCAGAGGAGGAATCCGGCCAGGGCGTGCACCACCGGGGGCCCGTCCTCGGGCCGCGGCACGAGCAGGAGCGGGTCCTCGCCGTCGCACGGACGGAGCGAGCAGGTCGGCCGGGCGCGCTGCAGCGCCGTTCCCAGCTCCTGGTCGCGCCCGTACACCAGGCTCACCGGCGCCCCGGTGCGGCGCTCGACCAGGACCGACTCCACCCGACCGAGCCCGCCCAGGAGCGCCTCCACCCGCTCCCAGAGCGGGAGCCGTCCCTCGGGCATGGGAGCCTCGTCGGCCGTCACCAGCACCCGGGCCCGGGTGGCGCGCAGCACCGGCCCGAGCGCCGCGCCGGACCGCGCCGGCACCGTCACCGGCACCGCGCCGATGCGGGCGCACCCCAGGTGGAGCATCGCCAGGGTGGGCGCCTCCGGCAGGTGGCCCACCACCCGGTCGCCCCAGCGGACGCCCTGCGAGAGCAGCACCTGCGCCATCCGCGCCGACGCCTGCCGCAGCTCGCGGAAGCTCCAGGACACCACGTCCCCCTCGGCCCGGGCCCAGACCAGCGCCGTCCGCTCCGGGGAGGTGACCGCGTGCCGGTCCACCGCGTTCCAGGCGGCGTTGAGGAACCCGCCGGCGAACCAGCTGACGTCCCCGTGCCTCATCTCCCCCACGAAGGCCTCGTTCGGAGCCCGCACCCAGTCCAGCAGGCCCGCCTCGCGGAGCCAGAACCGACGCGGGCTCTCCAGGCTCTCCACGGCAAGACGCCGGCAAGCGTCGAGCCGCTCCTCAAGACTGCATTCGACGAGGCTGCTGGACACGGGGGAAGACTCCGCGGCAGGCAAGCCACACGCCAGCCGGCGGGTCACGTTCCCTTGCGGACTTCGCCCGGGCCCGGCGTGTCGTTCCGGAACAGGGCGTTACCGAACGTAACGGCCGGGGATCAGGCTCACGCGGGGAGCTTGCTCCGGGGAATGCCCAGGCGGGCCCGCTTCTCCCACAGCGCCTTCCGGGAGATGCCCAGCCGGCGGGCGATCTCGGTCTCCGACAGGTGCCCCTGGTGCTCGAGCACGAAGCGGCGGAAGTACTCGGTGAGCGCGCCGGAGCTCGCGGGGTCGTCGCCGTCCACGCCCGGGGCCGACGCTGGTCGCGGCCCGTCGATGGCAAGGAGGTCGGGGGTGAGCTCTCTCCCATCGCAGAGGATGACCGCGCGCTCGATGGCGTTCTCCAGCTCGCGCACGTTGCCCGGCCAGGGGTGCTCGAAGATGGCCTGGCGCGCCTCGGGGGTGAGCTCCAGGGGAGGCTTGTTCAGCCGCCGGCACACCTTGGAGAGGAGGAAGTCCGACAGCTCCAGCACGTCCGCGCCGCGCGCCCGGAGCGGCGGGAGGCTGATCTCCACCACGCGGAGCCGGAAGTAGAGGTCGTTCCGGAACTGGCCGTCGTACGACATCTGCCGGAGGTCGCGGTGCGTCGCGGCCATGAGCCGCACGTTCACCCGCCGGCTCCCGGTGGCGCCCACCCGCCGCACCTCGCCTTCCTGCAGCACGCGGAGGAGCCGGGCCTGGGCGGGCAGGGGCAGCTCGCCGATCTCGTCGAGGAACAGCGTCCCGCCGTCGGCGGCCTCCACCAGGCCCGGGTGCGCCTTGTGCGCCCCGGTGAAGGCCCCCTTCTCGTGGCCGAAGAGCTCGGACTCGATCAGCGTCTCGGGGATGGAGGCGCAGTTCACGGCGATGATCGGCGCGTCGCGCCGGCTGCTCTGGTCGTGGACGGCCCGGGCCACCAGCTCCTTGCCGGTCCCCGACTCGCCGAGGATGAGCACCGTGGCGTCGGTGGCGGCCACCTTGCGCACCCGCTCGAACACCTCGCGCATCGCCTGGCAGGTGCCCACCATCCCGTGCACGGCGTAGTTGCGCTCCAGATCTTGCTTGAGCGCCGCGTTCTGCCGCTGCAGCCGCGACTGGCGCAGCACCCGGTCCACCACCAGGAGGAACTCGTCGTGGTCGAAGGGCTTGGCCACGAAGTCCGCGGCGCCCTTCTGCATCGCCTCCACCGCGGCCCGCACCGTGGCGTAGCTGGTCATCACCAGCACCGGCGTCGGGCGGCAGCTGTCGATGAGCGTGGTGCCCAGGTCGCCCGGCAAGCGCAGGTCGGCGATGACCAGGTCGAAGCCGTCCGCCGCCCCCGCCGCCATCGCCTCGGGCACCGAGCGCGCCTCGACCACGTCGTGACGGGTCCTCGCCAGGAGCCGGGCAAGCTCGGAGCGGATGACGTCCTCGTCCTCGACCACCAGGATGCGACTCATGCGCGTGCTCCCCCGAGGGCCTCGGCCACCCTCGTCCCCGGAGCCACCGGGTCCGCTCCCGGCAGCTCCACCTCCACGGTCGTCCCTGCACCGGGCCTGGTCTCCACCCGGAGCGTGCCCCCGTGCTCGCGGACGATCGCCGCGACCAGCGGAAGCCCAAGCCCGGTACCCTGCCCCGGCGGCTTCGTCGTGTAAAAGGGTTCGAACATCCGAGCGCGGGTCGCCTCGTCCATTCCAGTGCCACGGTCCTCGACCGCGACCTTGACGCCCTGCGTCGTGGCCGCCGCCCCGACCGTCACCAGGGCGCCGGGGGGGCTCGCGTCGCAGGCGTTGGAGACCAGGTTGACGAAGACCTGGATCAGCCGCTGGCGGTCCCCGGAGACGTGGAGGCCCGCCGTCACCCGGTTCTCGCAGGGCACGGCCTTCGCCTGGCGCGACAGGCGGACCAGGGTGATGGCCTCGCCGACGCAGGCATGGAGGTCCACCGGCGCCCGCTGCATCCCTTCCGGCGCGCCGGCGTGGCTGTAGCCGAGCAGCACCCGCACGATGGCGTCGATGCGCTGCGTCTCCCGGAGGATGAGACCCACCCGATCGCGCAGGTCGGGCTCGCCGATCTCGGAGACGAGATTCTGGGCGAGGCAGGCGATGCCGGTGAGCGGGTTGCCGATCTCGTGGGCCACTCCCGCCGCGAGCCGCCCCACCGACGCCAGTCGGTCCTGGTGGGCCACCTGCGAGGCGAGGAGCTTGCGCTCGGTGAGGTCCTCCACCAGCACCACCAGACCGGCGGTCTCCCCGGTCGTGCTGCCGGGCTCGCTCACCTGGCTGCGGGAGAGCGAGAAGGCGCGCTCGCTCCCCCCGAGCTGGACGTGGACCTCCTCCTGTGTGGCCACGCCCGAGACGAACGAGCGCAGCGAGGCGGGCAGCAGCCCCGGGAGCGCCTCGAGCCGCGTGCCGATGGCGTCGTGGGCGCTGAGTCCGCTCGACTGCTCGAGCGCGCGGTTCCAGATGACCACGTCGCGGTCCGGCCCCAGCGCGCAGACGCCCAGCGGGAGGTCCTCCAGCAGGCGCCGGAGATAGCGGCGGTACGCCTCGAGCTCGGCCGGGGCGCCCTGCAGCTGGGCGCGGCTGGCCCGGAGCTGGTCCTCCAGCGCGCGGATCCGGTCGCTCAGCGGGGCCCGCGCCCCGTGGTTGATGCGGATGCTCCGGTCCACCACCCAGCGGGCCACCAGCGGCCCCATCAGGCCCGAGAGGTTGCGCTGCAGCCGGTCCCGCAGCTGCCCGAGCTGGGCCGGGCGCCGCTCGCCGGGCACCATGTTGAGGTCGGCCAGCGCCTGGGTCAGCTCGGTGGAGGCGGCGTCCGCGCCGAGCAGCGGGGCCAGGCGCGCCTGGAACTCCTGGGCAGACGACGGCTCGAGCATCCACGGCCCCGGCGCTGCCCCCCGGGTGCAGGCCACCGCCGCCTCCTCCTCGCGGGCGGTGGCGCGGGTGACGAGCGACACCCCCCCGAAGAGCAGCGCGTTCAGGAACAGCGACCAGAACGTCGAGGCGCTCCAGGGCTCCACCCCCGGCCGGATGCCGAAGACCCAGGCCAGGTCGAACGCCGCCGGGAGCAGCCGGCCATGGGCGAGCAGCGGCAGGAAGAGCGTCACTGCCCAGACCCCGACGCCGGCCGACAGTCCCACCAGGAACCCCGCCCGCGTGGCGCCACGCCAGAAGAGGAGCGCCAGCAGCCCGGGGAGGACCTGGGCCACCGCGACGAAGGAGGTGAGGCCGATCTCCACCAGCCCCTGCCGCGTGGCGAGCAGCCGGCTGAACGCGTAGCCCAGCGCGAGCACGGTGACGATGAGCGCCCGGCGGGCCCAGAGCAGCCCGGCGTAGAGGTCTCCCGAGCGGGCCAGGTCGGTGCGGGGGAGCACCAGGTGGTTGAGGCACATCGCGGCCAGCGCCAGCGTGTCGACGATGAGCATGCTGCTCGCCGCCGAGATCGCGCCGATGAAGGCCAGGGCCACCACCAGCGGGTGGCCGCTGCTGCGCGCCAGGGCGAGCACGTGGTCGTCGGGGTTCCCGTCGGGGAAGCGCACCATGCCGCTCCAGAGCAGCGGCATCACCGCCACATTGAGGAGCAGCAGGAAGAGCGGGAAGGCCCAGGCCGCCACCCGGAGCGCGCGCCCGTCGAGCGACTCGGTGAAGGCCATGTGGAACTGCCGGGGCAGGAGGAACCCCGCGGCGAAGGAGAGGAGGAGCAGGGTGAACCAGGGCCCGCTCTGCACCTGGCCGTACGCGCTCTGCAGCGCCTGGGGATGCGCGGCGAGCCAGTGCGACAGCCCCGACAGCCCACCGAAGACGCTGGTGACCGCCACCGCGGCCACCGTGAGGAGCGCCAGGAGCTTCACCAGGGACTCGAAGGCGATCGCCACGCCGAGGCCCGCGTGCCGCTCGCGCGGGGTGACGTGGCGCGCCCCGAACAGCAGGGCGAACAGCGTCACCAGGGCGCAGAACATCAGGGCGATCACGCTCGGCGGCGAGGCCTGCGCCAGCACCTTGAACCCGGCGGTCACCGCGTGGATCTGCAGCGCCAGGTACGGGAGGTTGCCGGCGAGCATGAACACCGTCACCAGCACGCCCGCGCTCTGGCTCTGGAAGCGGAAGGCGAAGAGGTCCGCCAGCGAGGTCAGCTGGTGCTCGCGGCACAGGCGCAGCACCGGCTCCCAGAGCACCGGCACCAGCAGGCACGCCAGCGTCACCCCCAGGTAGATGGTGAGGAAGGCATAGCCATGGCTCCGGGCGAACCCCACGCTCCCGGAGTAGGTCCAGGAGGTCGCGTACACCCCCAGCGAGATCGAGTAGGTCAGCGGGTGCCGGACCAGTCGGACCGGCACGAGGCCCCGCTCGGTCGCGTATGCCACCCCGAAGAGCAGCAGGAGGTACGCGACGGCCACCCCGAACAGCGCGCCGATGGGAGCGCTCACGGAGGCGCGCTCGCGCGGTGGACGGCCCAGACCCCCAGCCCGATGACCAGCCCCCAGACGACGAAGGGCGCGGCCCAGCCCCGCTCCGGTGCCGCCCAGAGGACGCGGGCCGGGCCCGCCAGGAGCACCAGCGAGACGGCGAACGCCCAGAGCGCGGGCTCGGCGGCGCGGCTCTTGTCCGGCGGCGGTGCCATGTCCTCCCCTTCTGCTCCGGGGAGGGACAGTAGACGCCCCGGGGCTCGATGCGAAGAGGACCGTTCCAGGGGGGCGGGCCCGCGCCGAGTGCGCTATTCAGCGGGCTCGCCGCAGCCGGCGGAGACGAGGGGCGAGCGATGAGGGCGCTGCTGTCGATCTGGGCCTGGGTGGAGGTCGCCCTCGTGGTCCTCCTGGGATTCTTCGTCCAGGCGGTGCTCTGGGTGCTGTGCCTGCCCTTCGACCGACGGCGGCTGGTGGCCGGCCGGACCTTCCGGCTGATCGGGGTCACGGCGGCGCGGCTGAATCCGTTCTGGCGCTTCCACGTGTGGGGGCCGCCGGCGGGCAAGCCGCGGCGGAAGACGGTGGTGGTGAGCAACCACGAGTCGAACGCCGACCCGTTCCTGGTGTCCTTCCTGCCCTGGGAGATGAAGTGGCTCGGGAAGGCCGTGCTGTTCCGCATCCCGGTGGTGGGCTGGATGATGCGGATGGCGGGGGACATCCCGGTGGAGCGCGGGGACAGCGACTCGGCCAAGGAAGCGATGGCAACCTGCGCCCGCTGGCTGGAACGCGGGGTGCCGGTGATGCTCTTCCCCGAGGGCACGCGGAGCAAGGACGGCCAGCTGCTCCCCTTCAAGGACGGCGCGTTCCGGCTGGCCATCGAGACCGGGGCGGACCTCCTGCCGGTGGCCCTCGCCGGGACGAGGACCGCGCTCCCCAAGAGCAGCTGGCTGTTCGGCCGGTCCGAGGGGCGGGTCACGGTGGGGACGCCCATCTCCACCGCCGGGATGACCCTCGCGGAGCTAGAGCCGCTGAAGGCACGGGTCCGTTCGGAGATCGAGTCGCTCCGGGCACGGCTGGCCACGGCCGACGGCCTCACACGGGCAGCGGCGACGGCCGGCGGCGGCAGCTCCGGCGGAGCTGCGACGGGGTGAAGCCGGCGGGGCGGGCGGTGGCTGGCGGTCGCCGCGCACGTGACGCGCTGCGGAGGCGCTCGATCTGTACAGGTCGGAGCGAGGCATCATGCTGTCCACGTGCTCTCGCTCCGGCCCGCCACCCGCGCCGACGTGCCGCTCATCCTCTCGCTGATCCGGGAGCTGGCGACGTACGAGCGCGCGCCCGAGGCGGTGGTGGCGACCGAGGAGGCCCTGGCCCGCGACGGCTTCGGCGAGCGGCCGCTCTTCCAGGTCACCATCGCCGAGTGGAGCGGCGAGCCGGTCGGCTTCGCCCTCTGGTTCTTCGCCTACTCCACCTGGCGCGGGCAGCCCACGCTCTTCCTCGAGGACCTCTTCGTGCGCCCCGCGGCCCGGGGGCGCGGCATCGGCAAGGAGATGATGCGCTTCCTGGCCCGGACCGCAGTGGAGAGCAACTGCGGCCGGTTCGTGTGGCAGGTCCTGGACTGGAACACGCCGAGCATCGAGTTCTATGAATCGCTCGGCGCCGAGGTGGTGCGCGAGTGGCTGACCTGCCGCCTCGATGGCGAGGCCCTCCGGGCGCTCGCCGGGCGATGAGCTGGAGACTGCAACCGGGGCGTCCCGGGGTGTCCCCCCGGGCGTGAGCATCGTGTCGTCGGCATCGAAAGACTGGAATCGCATCGCCGAGCTGGTGGACGAGGGCCTGGCGCTCGTGCCCGCCGCCCGCGCCGCGTGGCTGGACGCGCTCGCCCGGAGCGAGCCCGCCCTGGCGCCCGCGGTGCGCCGGCTGATCGAGGTCCGGGCCGCGGAGACCGACACCCTCGCCACCGCGCCTTCGCCCGGCGCCTCCCCCGGGCACCGTCCCGGAGACCGCGTCGGCCCCTACCTCCTGATCGAGCTGCTGGGCAGCGGCGGGATGGGAGAGGTCTGGCTCGCGCGGAGGGACGACGGAGCGCTCCGTCGCGAGGTGGCGCTGAAGCTCCCGCTGCTCGACCCGCGCCGTCAGGACGTCGCGATGCGGTTCGCCCGTGAGCGCGACATCCTCGCCCGTCTCGAGCACCCGAACATCGCCCGGCTCTACGACGCTGGCGTCGCCCAGGGCCAGCCGTTCCTGGCGATGGAGCGGGTGCACGGCCAGAACATCACCGCCTACGCCGACGCGCACCGCCTGGACCTCGAGGGCCGTCTGGAGATCTTCCTCCAGGTGCTCGCCGCCGTGCAGTACGCGCACGGCAACCTGGTCCTGCACCGCGACCTCAAGCCGTCCAACATCCTGGTCACGGACGGGGGGCAGGTCCGGCTGCTCGACTTCGGGGTGGCCACCCTGCTCGAGCCGGAGGGTCCGGCGCAGGACACGCCGCTCACCCGGGCCAGTGGCCGCGCGCTCACCCCTGCCTACGCGAGCCCCGAGCAGATCCTCGGGACGCCGCTCAGCACCGCCAGCGACGTGTACTCGCTGGCCGTGGTGCTGTTCGAGCTGCTCACCGGCGCCCGCCCGTACCGGCTCGAGGGTGGCTCGCCGGCGGAGCTCGCCTCGGCCATCCTCGCCGCCCAGCCCCGGCGCCCGAGCGAGTCGGTGAGCGAAGCGGCGGCCGAGGCGCGCGGCACCACCTCGGCGAAGCTCCGGCGGCGGCTGGCCGGGGATCTGGAGACCGTCCTGCTCCGCGGCCTGGCCAAGCAGGCCGCCGCCCGGTACGCGAGCGCTGGCGCCTTCGCCGAGGACCTCCGGCGCTCGCTCGACCGCGCGCCGCTCCAGGCGCGGTCCGGCTCGCGCCTGTACCGCCTCGAGCGCTTCGTCTCCCGGCACCTCTGGGGGGTCCTCGGCTCGGTGGCGGTGGCCTGCGCCCTGGTGGCCTCGACCACCTTCGCCGTCGTGCAGGCTCGCCGGGCGGGCGCCGAGAGGCGGCTGGCGGAGGCGGAGACCCGGAGCGCGCGGGCGGTCCGTGACTTCCTCACCGAGGTGCTCTCCGCCGCGGACCCGGCGAGCCCCCGGAAGAAGCCGCCCCGGGAGACCACCGTGCAGGAAGCGGTGGACGCCGCGGCGGCGCGGATCGGCTCGGCGCTGGACGACCAGCCCCGGGAGAAGGTCTCGGTCCTGGTGACGCTCGCCGGCATCTACTCCTCCCTGGACATGGCCGACCGCAGCATCGCCCTGCTCCAGCAGGCCCTCGCGGTGGCCGAGAAGTCGGAGCCGGTGCCCAACCCCGAGCAGGCCGCGGTCCTGGTCCATCTGGCGAACGCGGCGATGTTCGCCGGGAGGTTCGATGAGGCGAAGACGTGGATGGACCGGGTGGATCCGGTCTTCGCCGCGCTCGAAGACCAGGGCTCGGAGTCCTTCGCCCAGGGGCTGAAGATCCGCGGGAACCTCGTCCGCCGAGGCAACACGCCGGACCTCCGGGCCGGAGCAGAGCTGCTCGAGCGCTCGACGGCGCTCTTCCGGGAGCGGTACCCGGAGAGCGACGGGCGGCTCGGGGCGCTCTTCTATCTGGCCCAGACGCTCCGGGCCTCCAACGCGCCGCTCCGGGCGGAGGCGATCGCCGACGAGGCGGTGGCCGTGGCCACCCGGCGCAGCCGGGTGGGGTACGAGCTGCCCAACGCCTACTCGCTCCGGGCGGTCGTCCGGGACAGCAACGGCAAGCTCGCCGAGGCCGACGCGGACTTCGGCGAGGCCCAGGCGGGCTACCTCCGGACGACCGGGCCCACCCACTTCCTCACCTTCCAGAACGAGGGGCTCCGCGGGACGACCCTGCTGGAGATGGGCGGTCGGCGGGAGGAGGCACTGCGGCACCTCGAGGCGTCGGCCGATGCGCTGAGCCGGGGGCGGCGCGGGAGCAACACCCACGCGCAGGCGGTGGAGCGGCTGGGACTGGCGTACCTTCGCGTGGGCCGCTTCGAGCGCGCCGTCCCGGTGCTCGAGGAGTCTCGCGTCCTGTGGGCCCAGCGCGGCGAGACCGTGTATCGCGTCGCGCCCACCCTGGCCCTGGCCGAGGCCCGCGCCGCGCTCGGACAGGACGCCGCCTCCCGCGCGCTGCTCGACGAGGCGCTGACCGTGCTCCAGGGGAGCCCGCGCACCGCGCTCCTCCCGGAGGGCGACGTGCACCTCGTGCGGGGGCTGATCGCGGTGGACCGCGGCGAGACGGCCGAGGCCCACACCGCGCTCGCCCAGGCGCTGACGGTCTCGGGCTGGGAGACGCGGGGAGACCTGACCCGGCGCGTGCTGGCGGGCGCCGGGCGGGCGCGGCTGGCCCTCTCGGCGGGGCAGGTGAGCGAGGCCCTCGCCGCGTCCGACCGCCTTCTCGAGCTCGTCCGGATGCCGCCACTGGTCCAGTCGCCGCGGGTCCGCGCGGCCGCGCTGGAGGCGCGTGGCGCGAGCCTGTGCCGGGCAGGGCGCGCCGCCGAGGGTGAGCCGATGCTGGCCGAGGCCGTGACCCTCCTCTCGAGCGTCATGGACCCGGACAGTGCGCCGGTGGCCCGGGTGCAGCTCGGACACGCCGCATGCCTGCACGACCGGGGCAGGAAGGCCGAGGCGATGGCGCTCCTCGAGGATGCTCGCCGCGCTCTCCAGGCCGCCGGTCCGGCGGGCGCCGCGCTCAGGCCCACGGCGAGGGCGATCCAGGAGAGGCTGGGCACGGCCGCGGCTCGCTGAGCGAATCTCCCTGGTGGTCAGGGGCCGCCCGCGGTGTCAGGCTCGTGCCTCACGTCGTCGTCCGGGCAGATGGCGAAACTGGTAGACGCGCTGGACTTAGGATCCAGTCCCGAAAGGGGTCCGAGTTCGACTCTCGGTCTGCCCAAACCTGGGTGGTGCCTCAGGCGCGCCGCGAGGGACGCCCGTCCGGCGCGAGGTCCGCGCACTCGCTGGGCCAGCGCGGGTCGCGCTGCGCGGCGTGGGCCAGCACCTCCCAGCGGATCTGCCGGTACGCCGCATCCAGGCTCCTCGTCCTGACGAGGCCCCGCAGCCAGTCCCAGAAATATGTCGCGTAGAACGTCGCGAGCCCCACGCGGCGGGCCTGCGCGACGTGCTCGGCCTCGTGCCGGCGGGTGAGCGGGTCCACGTCCTTCGCCGCGTCCCGGTACAGGATGAAGAACGGCGCGAGCGTCAGCGCCGAGAAGCGCCTCAGGAACGGCAACCGGGAAGGCGGGATGGCGGTCGAGCTCGCGCACGGGGATCACCTCTGCCACGGCCCGGCCCGCACGCCTGCCCGCGCCATCCATGCCCACTCGCCGCGCCACCGAAGTCCGCATTGACACGGGGGGACCGGGGCTCTTAAGGCCCTGTCCTCCCGATGAAGGTCCAGGTCGAAGAGCTGTCCCCGGTGGAGCGCAAGCTCTCCATCGAGGTTCCCCCCGAGCAGGTCCAGGCCGAGCTTGGCCGGGCGTACGCCCAGCTCGGACGCCAGGTGCGCCTGCCTGGCTTCCGGCCGGGCAAGGTGCCCCGTCGGATTCTAGAGGCGAAGTTCAAGGGCGAGGTGGAGGACGACGTCGCCCGGCGGCTGGTGGAGCGGGCTTACCTCTCCGCCATCTCGGAGCACCACGTCGACGCGGTCGGCGCGCCCCAGCTCACGCCAGTGCGCCTCGACCAGGAGAAGCCATTCGCCTTCGAGGCCCGGGTCGAGGTCCGGCCGAAGGTCGAGGCCAAGGACTACCGCGGGCTCCCGCTGAAGCGAGTGCAGGCCACGGTGATCGACGCCGAGGTGGACGAGCGGCTCGAGGCCATGCGCCAGCGCGTCGCCCGGCTCGAGCCGGTGGACGGGCGCACCGCCACCGAGACCGGCGACTTCGCCATCGTCGACTACGTCGGGACCATCGACGGCCGGCCGTTCGTGGGGAGCAAGGCCGACGACGTCACGGTCGAGGTCGCGGCCGGAGATCTCCTCCACGGCAACGTGCCCGAGCTCGCGGGCCTGGTGATCGGTCAGAGCCGGGAGCTCGACCACGCCTTCGCCGCGGACGACCCCGAGCCGAGCCGGGCCGGGAAGACCGCCCACTTCGCCTTCACCCTCAAGGGCCTGAAGCGGCAGCTGATCCCCGCGCTCGACGACGACTTCGCCAAGGAGGTCGGCGGAGGAGAGACGCTGGCCGAGCTGAAGGCAAAGGTCCGGAGCGACCTCGAGGCGGCGGCGAGGACCCGGAGCGCGCAGGACGAGCGCGACCAGCTGGTGAAGGGTCTGGTGGAGAAGAACCCCTTCGACCTCCCCAGGGCGATGATCGAGCGCGGGCTCGACGCGATGCTCGACGGCGCGCTGCGGATGATGGCCCGCCAGGGGGTCGATCCCTCGAGGCTCAACCTGGACTTCGCCTCGCTCCGGGAGGAGATGCGGCCCAAGGCGGAGGCGGAGGTCCGCGGAGCTTTGCTGTTGGCGGCGGTGGCGGAGAAGGAGGGACTCTCCGTCAACCCCGACGAGGTCGAGGCGCGCATTGCCCAGTATGCGACCGAGAGCGGAGCGCCCCTCCACCAGGTCCGCAAGGCCTTCAAGGAGCCGGACCAGCGCCGGGCGCTCGAGCAGCGGCTCCGGGAGGAAAAGACGGTTGAATTCTTGAAGGCCGCCGCGAAGGATGAAGGCTAGGAGTTCCCGAGATGCCTCTCATCCCCTATGTCATCGAGCAGACCCACCGCGGCGAGCGCTCGTACGACATCTACAGCCGCCTCCTGAAGGACCGGATCATCCTCCTGGGGACCGAGATCCACGACGAGCTGGCCAACGTCATCGTGGCCCAGATGCTGTTCCTCGAGTCCGAGGACCCGGACAAGGACATCAACCTCTACATCAACTCGCCGGGCGGCTCGGTCACCGCGGGGATGGCCATCTACGACACCATGCAGTACGTGCGGCCGGCGGTGTCCACCATCTGCGTGGGTCAGGCGGCGTCGATGGGAGCGGTGCTGCTGCTGGCCGGGGCCAAGGGCAAGCGCCAGGCGCTGCCCAACGCGCGGATCATGATCCACCAGCCCATGGGCGGCGCGCAGGGCCAGGCGACGGACATCGAGATCCAGGCCAGGGAGATCCTCCGGATGAAGGGCCGGCTGAACGAGATCATCGCCCGGCACACCGGCCAGCCCCTGGAGCGGGTCGAGAAGGACAGCGACCGCGACTACTTCATGGGCGCCCAGGAGGCGCGGGCATATGGCATCGTGGACGAGGTGGTCTCGGTGAACCGGAAGAGCCTCAAGCCCGCGGAAGAGCGGCGCGATCGCTGAACTTGCCCCGGGGCGGGCTGCATCCCGGCGCCACCGGCTGTTAAGAACGAAAAAGCGGGACTAGATTCGGCAGTCGAGGGCTTCGATGGCAGGGAAGAACGTGGAGAAGTCCAACCAGACCCTGAACTGCTCCTTCTGCGGCAAGTCGCAGAAGGAGGTGAAGAAGCTCATCGCTGGGCCCACGGTCTACATCTGCGACGAGTGCATCGGCCTCTGCAACGACATCATCGCCGAGGAGATCGACCGGGAGGAGACCAAGGACACCAAGCTCCGCATCCCCCGGCCGAGCGAGATCAAGTCGATCCTCGACGAGTACGTGATCGGGCAGGAGCGGGCGAAGAAGGTCCTCGCGGTCGCGGTCCACAACCACTACAAGCGCATCGAGTCCAAGGTCGCGATGGACGACGTGGAGCTGCAGAAGAGCAACATCCTTCTGCTCGGCCCCACCGGCAGCGGCAAGACGCTCCTCGCCCAGACCCTGGCCCGCATCCTCAACGTCCCCTTCACCATCGCCGACGCCACCTGCCTCACCGAGGCCGGCTACGTGGGCGAGGACGTGGAGAACATCATCGTCAACCTGCTCCAGGCCGCCGACCACGACATCGAGCGCGCCCAGCGGGGCATCGTCTACATCGACGAGATCGACAAGATCGCCCGGAAGAGCGAGAACCCGAGCATCACCCGCGACGTCTCCGGCGAGGGCGTGCAGCAGGCCCTGCTCAAGATCATCGAGGGCACGGTGGCCAACGTCCCGCCCAAGGGCGGACGGAAGCACCCCCAGCAGGAGTTCCTGCAGGTCGACACCACCAACATCCTCTTCATCTGCGGCGGCGCCTTCGGCGGGCTGGACCAGATCATCGAGCGGCGGCTCGGTGGGCGGTCGCTCGGCTTCGGGGCGGACATCAGGGAGAAGAAGCAGCGGAACCTGAGCGAGCTGCTCCAGCACGTCGAGCCGGAGGATCTGCTCAAGTTCGGGATGATCCCCGAGTTCATCGGGCGGCTCCCCATCGTCACCGCGCTGGAGGAGCTGGACGAGGGCGCGCTGACCAGCATCCTCAGCCAGCCGAAGAACGCGCTGGTGAAGCAGTACCGGAAGCTGTTCGACCTCGACGGGGTCGCGCTCAAGTTCACCGACGGGGCGCTGAAGGCCATCGCCTCCGAGGCGATCCGCCGCAAGGCCGGCGCGCGCGGGCTCCGCTCCATCCTCGAGAGCGCGATGCTGGACGTGATGTACGACATCCCGTCCCAGAAGACCGCGCGCGAGGTGGTGATCTCCGAGGAGGTCATCCTCAAGAAGAGCGAGCCGGTCATCCTGCACGCCACCGACAAGGAAGAGCTGCAGAAGGAATCGGCCTGAGCGTGGCGGTCGGGCTCCGCGCCCGGCTCCTGTCCGAGCTCGAGCGGTACCTCCCGGAGGAGTCGCTCCGGTCCTTCGCCTCCGGCGAGGCGCTCACCCCCTCCATGCTCGCCGACCGGGCCGTCCGCTCGCTCGCCGCGCGCGCCCTCGAGGTACGCCAGGCCACCGACGCGTCCTCGCGCATCCGGGCGCTTCCCGCCATCGGGGGCGCGGAGGTGGCGCGAGACATCATGCCCGCGCTGGAGCGCATCGGCCGGGCGACGGACGCGCCGGCCGACCTCATCCGCCCTGCCTCCCAGACCGCGGGAGCGCTCCTCCGGCTGGAGAGCCCCGGGGGCGAGGACGCCGGCACCGAGCAGCTCCTCGCCGCGGTGGTTCGCCTGGCGGCGGTGTCGGTCCGCTCGGGGCTCCCGGCCGGCGAGGTCCTCCGGCTCCTCCTCGAGGCCTGAGGCGCGCCGCGGGGCGCCCGCTCGGTGCCGCGCCGCCGTCGGCTTCCACTGCTTCGACGCATTGCGTCCGGACGGAGACCCGGCTGCAGCCCCCGGTTTCGCTGGACAGAGCACGCGTCCTCGGGTCCGCTCTGCCCAGGCCGTGCCGAAGCGGGCGCGCCCAGGGGGAGATCATGCGACGGCTGCTCTCGTCTGCGCTGGCCGCGGGCTGCGCGCTGGCGTGCAGTCACGGCTCGGACGCGGTCGCGCCCTCGCCACAGGCGTCGTCCGAGTCCGTTCGCGCGGCGATCGCCGCGAACAACGCCGAGTTCGCGCGGGCGATCAAGGCGAAGGACACGGCCGCGCTGACCCATCTCTTCACCGAGGACGGGATCCTCATCTCGCCCGGGGGCGGCTTCGTGAAGGGTTGGGCGGCGCTCGAGCCGCTTTGGGTCGATCGCCTCTCCAAGGCCACGTTCCTCGACGGGGGCATCACCACCGAGGCGCTCGAGATCCGCGGCGACATCGCCGTCGAGGCCGCGCGGTTCGCCTGGACGATCCAGCGCGGCGACGCGGCGCCAGTCGCTCGCACCGGCCGGGCGCTCACGGTGTGGCAGCGTGGGACGGACGGGCGGTGGCGGATGCTCGCCGATCACCCGGAGTACGACCCGCTCAAGTGAGGCGCGCGCCGAGAACGGGTTGCGCGATCGACCGACGGACGGCGGCTCTCCGGCGCCTCAGCGGCGGATTGGCACGGGCGGCGCGAGGTCGGAGGTCGCTGCCACCGTGGCGCCGGTCGAGAGATCCTTCACCTCGTGCTCCAGCGCCTCGATGCGCATCTTCAGCCCCTCGAGGTCCCCGGGACGCGCGCCCTGGCCCTTGCCGGCGACCAGCGCGTCCACCACCGGCCGCGCGGCGAAGCGAATCGCCAGGCCGAGCACCGGGATGAGCACCAGCAGCGACCCCATGATCGCCGCCACCATCTGCACCAGATCGATGGGCAGGGTATCCATCGCTCGCTCGACGCTCGTCGGCTAGCGCCGCAGGCGCAGCGCGCTCCCGGGCTCCAGGGCCGGAGCGCCCGAGCCCTGGGTCGCGCGCAGCCGGAGCACCTCCTGCTCCAGCTCCAGCACCCGGCGGCCGAGCACCTCCAGCTCCCTGGCCGGCGCGCCGTTCTCCCGCAGCTTCCCGAGCGCCTCCACCAGCGGCTTGGCCGCGAAGCGCATGGTGATGCCCACCACGAAGATCAGCGGAATCATGCAGCCCAGGGCCACCGCGACCAGCTGGGTCACGTCGACCGGCAGGAACTCGACTCCAAGCGGCATCGGACGGTGTCTCCTTCCCCCGCCACACGGGCGCGCCGGGAAACGATTGCACACATCGGAGCCCCGCGGGGCCGATTGGACCGCAGGGTGGGGCGTGAGCTGCCCCCGGAGGCGAGGGCCCCGAAAGCAGCGGGGTAGGGCCCGAGGGTGTATCCTCCCAGGCCACCAAAGGACGGCCCGTGCCCCGGTCGCCTCCGGGGTCCGGTGGTGACTCCCCCCCCGGGCCGTAGACACGTCGACACATGCTCTTCGGACGAGACGACAAGCGCGACCCAGGCCGGCCCACCCAGACGGTCCCGCTCCTGCCGTTGCGAGACATCATCGTCTTCCCGCACCAGGTCGTTCCGCTGTTCGTCGGCCGCGAGAAGTCCATCGCCGCGCTCAAGGAGGCGATGGCCCACAAGGGGCCGGACGACAAGGCGGCCATCTTCCTGGCCGCCCAGAAGAAGGCCAAGACCAACGACCCGGGCGTGGACGACATCTACGCCTTCGGGACCCTCGGCCACGTCATCCAGCTGCTCCCGCTGCCCGACGGCACGGTGAAGGTCCTGGTCGAGGGCGTGAAGCGCGCCCGCGTGAGGCGCTTCGTCCGGGGCGAGCCGGCGGACCGCGAGGAGGCCCCGCAGTTCTTCGTGGTGGAGGTGGAGGAGGTCGAGGAGCAGTCGGAGAAGACGGTCGAGCTCGAGGCGCTGGTGCGCAGCGTGCACTCGGTCTTCGAGGCCTTCGTCAAGCTCAACAAGCGCATCCCGCCGGAGATGCTGATGCAGGTGGCGGGCATCGACGACCCGGCCCGGCTCGCCGACACCATCGCAGTCCAGCTCAGCCTCAAGCTCAACGACCGGCAAGCGCTGCTGGAGACCGAGAACGCGGCCAAGCGGCTGGAGAAGCTCTACGAGCTGATGCAGGGCGAGATCGAGATCCTTCAGGTAGAGAAGAAGATCCGGACCCGGGTCAAGAAGCAGATGGAGAAGACCCAGAAGGAGTACTACCTGAATGAGCAGATGCAGGCCATTCAGAAGGAGCTCGGGGAACGGGACGAGTTCAAGAACGAGGTCCAGGAGATCGAGGAGAAGCTCCGCACCAAGCGGATGAGCAAGGAGGCCACGCTCAAGGTCAAGAAGGAGCTGAAGAAGCTCCGGATGATGAGCCCGATGAGCGCCGAGGCCACCGTGGTCCGGAACTACATCGACTGGATCCTCTCCCTGCCCTGGTACGAGGAGACCCGCGACCGTCTCGACGTGGGCGAGGCCGAGCGGGTCCTGGACGAGGATCACTACGGGCTGAAGAAGGCCAAGGAGCGCATCCTCGAGTACCTCGCGGTCCAGGCGCTGGTGCAGAAGCTGAAGGGCCCCATCCTCTGCTTCGTCGGACCGCCGGGAGTGGGGAAGACCTCGCTGGCCCGCAGCATCGCCCGTGCCACCGGCCGGAAGTTCGTCCGGCTCTCGCTCGGCGGCGTGCGCGACGAGGCGGAGATCCGCGGCCACCGCCGCACGTACATCGGCGCGATGCCCGGGAAGCTGATCCAGAGCCTGAAGAAGGCCGGGAGCAACAACCCCGTCTTCCTGCTCGACGAGGTGGACAAGATGTCCACCGACTTCCGCGGCGACCCGTCCAGCGCGCTGCTGGAGGTCCTGGACCCCGAGCAGAACAACACCTTCAACGACCACTACCTCGACTGTGACTACGACCTGTCGAAGGTGATGTTCATCTGCACCGCGAACACCATGCACAACATCCCGGGTCCGCTCCAGGACCGGATGGAGGTCATCCGGATCGCGGGCTACACCGAGGCGGAGAAGCTGAGCATCGCCCGCCGGTACCTGATTCCCAAGCAGAAGGAAGCCAACGGGCTGGCCGACGTGGACGTCACCCTGACCCGCGAGGCGATCCGGGTCATCATCCACCGCTACACCCGCGAGTCCGGCGTCCGCTCGCTGGAGCGGGAGATCGCCGCGGTGTTCCGCAAGGTCGCCCGCGACGTGCTGAAGAACGGCAAGCGTCCGGTGCGGGTGGACCGGAAGATGACCATGAAGTACCTGGGCGTGCCCCGGTACCGCTTTGGTGAGGTCGAGCGCGAGGACCAGGTGGGCATCGTCACCGGTCTGGCGTGGACCGAGATGGGCGGCGAGCTCCTCACCACCGAGGCCACGGTCATGCCGGGGAAGGGCAAGCTGATCATCACCGGGAAGCTCGGCGAGGTGATGCAGGAGTCCGCCCAGGCCGCGATGTCCTACGTCCGCAGCCGCGCCGACCGCTTCGGGATCGACCGGCGCTTCTCGGAGACCTCCGACATCCACATCCACCTGCCCGAGGGGGCGATCCCCAAGGACGGACCGTCGGCCGGCGTCACCATGGCCACGGCGCTGGTCTCGGCGCTGACCAAGATCCCCGTCCGCCGCGACGTGGCGATGACCGGGGAGATCACCCTGCGCGGCCGGGTGCTCCCGATCGGCGGCCTCAAAGAAAAGACCCTCGCCGCCCACCGGGCGGGGATGAAGACCGTCCTCATCCCCAAGGAGAACCGGAAGGACCTGGTGGACATCCCGAAGAAGATCCGGGACCAGCTGCGGATCGTCCCGGTGGAGTACGTGGACGACGTGCTCCGCGAGGCGCTGCTCCTCGAGCGGCCGGACGAGTTCTTCCGGAAGCCCGCCCCCGAGCCGGAGCAGCCCCCGGCGGCGCCACCTCCGTCGGCCTGAGGAGGGGCCCCGGCGCAGCGGCGCTCCTGCTAACGTCGGTTTCGGCGTTAGGTGCAGTCGAACAGGATCTTCCCCACGTTCTTGTGTTCGTGCATCCGCCGATGCGCCGCCACGCCCTCGGCCAGCGGGAACACCTGGTCGATGCGCGAGTGCACCTTGCCCTCTCGCCACAGCTCCATCAGCGCGTCCAGCGTGGCTCGCATCATCGGCGCCTCGCCCCAGAGGTGGCCCACGTTCACCCCGGAGACGGTGATGTTCTTTCCCATCAGCTCGAGCGCATTCCAGCGCTTCATCGTCGCCAGCCCGCCGGCGACCTTCAGGAGATTCCGTGACTCGCCCGAGGTCGCGTTCGCCCACCCGAAGCAGATGAGGTGACCGACCGGCGCGAGCACCGAGGAGTCCCGCGCCCACTCGGGGCCGCCGAGCGCGTCCAGCACCATGTCCACCCCCCGTCCGCCGGTGAGGCGCTTCACCTCCTCGACGTAGTCCTGCGTCCGGTAGTCGATGGGGTGGTCCACCCCCGCTTCCCGGAGCACCGGGTGCTTCGAGGCCGAGGACGTCCCGAAGATCGTCACCCCACCGATGGCCCGGGCCAGCGCGATCGCCGCCAGGCCCACGCCCCCGGCAGCCATGTGCACCAGGAGCGTCATGCCGGGACGCAGTCTCCCCACGCGGTGCAGCATGTGGTGGGCCGTCAGCCAGTTGACCGGGAGCGCCGCGGCCTGGTCGAGGTCCATTCCCTCGGGCAGAGGGAGCACGTACCGCGCGTCGGCCAGCGCGTGCGTCGCCTGGCCACCGAACCTGGTCATGGCCACCACCCGGGTGCCGACCGGCGGCCCGCTCACTCCCTCGCCGAGGGCGGCCACCGTCCCGCTCACCTCGTACCCCATCACCATCGGCGGACGGGGTGCGTCCGGGTACAGGCCGACCCGCGCGCTCACGTCCGCGAAGTTCAGCCCTGCCCGCGCGACCCGGATGCACGCCTGTCCAGGGCCCGGCACCGGGTCCGGCACCTCCCGGACGGCGAGCACCTCCGGGAGACCGTACCGGGTGATGGTCAGCGCACGCATGCGGGGGCTCCTAGCACACGCCCTGGGCCGGGCGAGTTGGTAAGGTCGGCGAGGTGGAGACGCTCGCTCCAGGATTTCTGATCGCCATGCCCCAGCTCGGCGACCCCAACTTCCACCGGGCGGTGGTGTTCGTCTTCGAGCACGGCCCCGAGGGCGCGCGAGGCCTGGTCCTCAACCGGCCAGGCCCCTTCACCCTGAGCCAGGTCGCCGAGGGGCAGATCGTGGACGGGCAGCCCCTGTCCGTCGCCTCCCACCTGGCCTCGCAGAAGATCTTCGTCGGTGGCCCGGTCGAGCCCCAGCGGGGGTTCGTCCTTCACGACCGCACCGCGTTGGACGACAAGCAGCCCATCTCCGACGGCCTCTTCCTCTCGGAGACCGTGAACGCGCTCAAGGTCCTCCTCGCCGACTCCGACGGGAACATCCGCTTCTACCTGGGCTACAGCGGCTGGGGCCCCGGCCAGCTCGAGCGCGAGCTCGCCGCCGGCGCCTGGCTCTTCACCGAGGCCGCCCCCGCCGCCGTCCTCGGCGGCTCGCCTCAGACCCTGTGGGGCGACACCCTGCGCACGCTCGGCGTGGACCCGGCCATGCTCCAGCCGGGAGGAGGAATGAACTGATGCTGGACCCTGCCGTCCTCGAGTCGCGCATCAAGGGCGCCCTGCCCGACGCCCAGGTCACCATCCGGGACCTCACCGGGACCGGAGACCACTTCGAGGCCCGGGTCGTCTCCCGGGCCTTCGAGGGCAAGAGCATGGTGGACCAGCACGCCGCGGTGTACGCCCCGCTTCAGGACCTCCTGGACTCGGGCGAGCTGCACGCCCTGGCGTTAAGGACCTACTCCCCCGAGCAGTGGAAGAAGCTCGGAGCCCCGAGGACCTGAACGAATGACCCCCGATCTCAAGGCGCGCTTCGACCGGGAGATCCAGTCGCACCCGGTCGTGATCTTCATGAAGGGCAACCCGCTCTTCCCTCGCTGCGGCTTCAGCGCCGCCGCGGTGCAGATCCTCCAGTCCTACGGCCCGGTGCACGGGGTGGACGTGCTCGCCGACCCCGACGTGCGCGATGGCATCAAGGAGTACACCCGCTGGCCCACCATTCCCCAGGTGTTCATCCACGGGAAGTTCGTGGGGGGCTCGGACATCGTCCGTGAGCTCGAGGAGCGCGGCGAGCTGAAGGCGCTCATCGACGGCCAGGCCTCGGCGACCTGAGCCGTGAGCGAGGACGAGAAGCAGCCCCCCGCACCAGGGGGACGCCTGACGAGCGGCGCAGAGGCGCCGCGCGACGAGGCTCAGCCCCCCGCACCAGGGGGACGCCTGACGAGCGGCGCAGAGGCGCCGCACGACGAAGCTCAGCGGCGCATCGTCGAGGCGCGGATGAAGCTCCGCGGCCGCTTCCTCGACAAGATGAGGTCCACCCCGGCCGCCTCCGACGGGAATCCGCTGGGGAGCGGTCCGCCCAACCGACACGGGATGCCGCAGGTGCCCGTCGGGCAGCATGTCACCGACGGCTGGCCGGTCCTCGACCTCGGCACCAAGCCCGACATCTCCACCGACCGCTGGACCCTCCGCGTCGACGGCGCGGTCGAGGCGCCCCTCACGCTCGGGTGGAAGGACTTCCTCGCCCTGCCGCAAGTGACCGAGGTGAGCGACTTCCACTGCGTCACCACCTGGTCGAAGCTCGACGTCGAGTGGAAGGGGGTGGCGTTCGCCACCGTCGCCGCCCTGGTGCGGCCGCTCCCCACGGCCACCCACGTCCTGGTGCACGGCCACGACGGCTACACCGCCAACCTTCCGCTGGAGGAAGCGCTGAAGGACGACGTGCTCCTGGTGCACACCGCGGAGGGCCGGCCGCTCCCCCGGGAGCACGGCGGGCCGGTGCGGATGATCACGCCGCAGCTGTACGCTTGGAAGGGCTCCAAGTGGATCAAGCGCCTCGAGATCCTCACCCATGACCGACCCGGCTTCTGGGAGACCCGCGGCTACAGCAACACCGCCCATCCCTGGCGGGACGACCGCTACTCCTGAGCTGACGCAGCTCACCGCCGCTCCGCCCGCCCGGAGCGGGCTCCGCGAGCGGGTCCGGGCCTTCCGGGTCCGGCACGCCCGCGAGGAGGCGATCTCCTTTTTTGCCGGCGGCTTCCTCTTCGACGCGGTCATGGTGGGCCGCATCGACGAGACGCCCATGCTGGTGCAGCAGGCGGCCTACCTCCTGGTCACCGGGCTCCTGCTCGGCGCCATGCTGCGCTTCGAGTTCCTCCACCTCGAGCCGCGCAGCTGGCTGAGGCGGCCCTGGCGCTACGTCGAGCACGCGATGCACTTCATGCTCGGCACGCTGCTCAACGCCTTCATCCTCTTCTACGTGAAGAGCGGCTCGGGCGTGACCGCGGTGCTCTTCCTGGTGCTCATCTCGCTGCTCCTCCTCCTCAACGAGCACCCCCGCTTCCACCGGCTCGGCCCGGTGGTGCTCTGCGGCCTCTACTCCTTCGCCCTCACCAGCTACCTCGCATACCTGCTCCCGGTGCTCGCCGGAAGCCTGAGGGCGTGGATGTTCTTCGCCGCCTCCCTCCTGTCGCTCCTGCCCATCCTCCTCCTCGCGAGGCTCATGGCCCGCTGGGGAAAGGACCCCCGGCGCGCGTTCCGCCAGGCGCTGGGACCGGCGGTGGGCGTCCAGGCGCTCTTGCTCGTCCTGTTCGTGCTCCACCTCGTCCCGCCGGTGCCGCTCTCGGTCCGCTCCCTCGGGGTCTGGCACCGGGTGGAGCGCGAGGCCGGCGAGTTCAAGCTGAGCCGGCTGCCCCGGAGCCGCCGGGCGGACCTCTGGCGCAAGGACGAGCGGGTGTTCCTCGCCCGCCCCGGGGACCGGGTCTTCGTGTTCACCCGCATCTTCGCCCCGCACAACTTCCGGGACGAGGTGCGCGTCCGCTGGGCGAGGTGGGACCCGGCGCGTGGCGCCTGGGCGGAGAGTGACGCCATCCCCCTGCGCATCGTCGGCGGACGCGAGGAGGGCTTCGGCGGCTACGCCTACAAGCAGAACTGGTCGGCGGGCGACTGGCGCGTCGCAGTCGAGACCGAGGACGGCCGGGAGATCGGCCGGACCCGCTTCGAGATCCGCGCCGACCCGGAGACCACCGAGCGGGTGTTCGACGTGCTCACGAACTGACGGCGGCGGCCGGCCGGCCCGGGGTCAGTCCGGCTCGGCGCGGGCGTGCGAGGGCAGGTTGGGGTGGCGGAGGATGAGCATCTTGACCTGGGGCTGGTTACGCACCACCGCCTGCTTCAGGAGGTGGGCCAGCACCGACGGCGGCGTGCCCGCCCAGCGCGCCAGGTTCTGCACCAGGAGCAGCGAGCCCACGGTGCGGTGGCAGAACAGCGCCGCGCTCTTCTGGTCCATCGCCAGTCCCACCAGCTGGGCCAGGATGCGCCCCTCGGTGCGGAAGAGCGTGTCCACCTTCTCCTCCGAGAGGCCGGAGCTCCAGCGCACCCGGAAGGCCTCGCGGCTGGCGATCTTGTTCTTCTCCGGCATCTCCCGGCCGACGCTGAGCTGGAAGAGGTCGATCAGCCGCCGCTGGTGGAAGATGCGCTGGAGCAGCGCCGGTGGCGACTGGACGTTCCGGAGCAGCATCCGCTGCACCTCGGCGTCGCGCAGGAACGCGTCCTTCTTGGTCAGGGCCCCGAGCCCGGTGGGGTGAGGGTGGTGCGCCGCGAGGAGCCGGGCGTGCACCAGGCCGAACCGCGGGTTCTCCACCAGCGCTCGGGCGACGTTGGGCAGCGGGTCGAAGCACAGCGCCTGGAGCTCCGGGTCGCCCAGCTGCCCGGCCAGCCGGGTCCGCGAGTCCGCCGGGAACTGGGACAGACGCTCCTCGAACAGCCGCCGGAGCACCAGGCGCTGCGGTTCAGGCTCGGGGGAGGGCGACTCGTCGGAGGCCATCGCTGGACACCCCCGAGTCTCGCCCAGCCCGGGGGAGGCATGCACGGAACCCACCCCCGCCTACACCTCCCTGGGGGGCTCAGCGGCGCCCGCGGACGTTCTGGGTGAGTCGAAGGACGTCGGCGAGCACGCCCGCGGCGGTGACGTCGCCCCCGGCGCCCGCGCCGCGGACGATGAGCGGGTAGTCCTGGTAGCGGGCGGTGGTGAACGCCACCAGCGCCTCGGCCCCGCGCAGCGGCACCGCGGGGTGCCCGGCGTCGACCGCCACCGGCCCGACGTGCACCCTCGGTCCCTCCGCCCCGGGGACGATCTGCACCAGGTAGCGGAGCGTCCGCCCCGCGGCCGCGTACCGGGCCACCTGCGCCGCGAAGGCCTCGTCGTGCGCCACGAGCTGCCGGAGGAAGCGCTCCGGATCGTCCTCGACCAGGAGCGCCGCGTCGACGAACGGCTCGACCGCCACGTCCGCCAGCTCGATCTGGAGCCCGAGCTCGCGCGCGAGGATGAGCGCCTTCCGGGCCACGTCGAGGCCGGACAGGTCGTCGCGCGGGTGCGGCTCGGTGTAGCCGCGGTCGCGCGCGGTGCGCACCGCGACCGAGAGCGGCGTCCCGGCCATCACCTGCTGGCAGAGGAAGCCCAGCGTGCCGGAGAGGCTGCCGTCGATGCGCTCCACGACGTCACCGGTGGCCACCAGGTTCTTCAGCGTCTCGATGACCGGCAGGCCCGCGCCCACCGTCGTCTCGTAGTGCCAGGCCCGGAAGTGCTGCCGCGCGACGTCGAACACCTCTGCCCGGCGCCCCGCTGGCAGCGCCAGCGGCTTCTTGTTCGCCGCGACCACGTGGATGCCGCGCCGGAAGGCCTCCACGTACAGCGCCTCCATGCCGTCGGCGGCGGTGCAGTCCACCAGCACCGGCACGGGCAGGCGCGACAGGCGGTCCAGGAGCTGCGCCATGACGGGCGGGGAGGCGGTCGGCGCGCTGGAGCGCGGTGGGAGCTGGGAGGGGATGAGCCCCCGGGGGTCGACGTGCGCCCCGTGGCGATCCACCACCCCGAACAGCCGGGTGGCGACGCCCTGGCGAGCCCGCAGCGACTCGCGCGTCGCCTCGAGCTGGGCCAGGAATCGCCCGCCCACCGTGCCCCGGCCGAGCAGGAGCACGTTCACCTCGGTCTCGGCGAGGTTGAACGCCGCGTGCACCGTCCGCACCGCCTCCGCGGTGTCGGCGGCGTCCACCACGCAGCCGATGCTCCGGGAGCTCGCACCCTGGGCGATCGCCCGCACGTTGATGCCCACGTTCCCCAGCGCGCCGAAGAAGCGGCCGGCGACGTTCGGCCAGTGCCCCATCGCCTCGGCCACCAGGCTCACCAGGGACACCGGCTCGCGGGCTGGGGGCAGCTCCACCTCCCCCCCGGCGAGCAGGTCGGCCAGCGCCGTCTCGAGCACCGTGCGCGCGCGCCCCGCCTCCGCGACGTCCACCACCGCCGCCAGGCTCTGGCCGTGGCCCGACTGGGTGACCATCCAGACCCGGATCCGCCCCTCCTCCAGCGCCGAGAGGACCCGGACGGCGAGCGACGTCTCGGGCGCCGGCAGGCGCGACTCCACCGCCAGGAGCGCCAGCTCCTCGAGACTCGTGACGCAGGTGGGCCGGTGCGGATCCGGGTTCCCCTGCGCGTCGATGACCGTGCCCTCGCCGCCGTCCACCGTGCTGCGGATCCGCAGGCGCGCCCCGCTCTGCTCGAGCGGGAGCACCGTGCGGCGGTGGAACATGCGCAGCCCGAAGTGCGCCAGCTCCTGCGCCTCGTGCCAGGTGAGCCGAGGCACCGGGTAGGCCTCCTCGACCAATCCCGGGTCGGCGGTCATGACGCCCGACACGTCGGTCCAGATGGTCACCTCGGCGGCGCCGAGCAGGGCGGCCAGCGTGGTGGCGGCGTAGTCCGAGCCGTTTCGCCCCAGGGTGGTCGTGGAGCCGTCCGGCGCCCGGCCGATGAAGCCGGTCACCACCGGGATCTGCTGCTCCCACTGCGCGCGGCGCTCGAGCACCGGGCGCAGGCTGGCACCGAGGTCCACGCTCGCGTCCCCGTGCCGGTCGTCGGTCCGGAAGACCTCGCGTGCGTCCACCGCCAGCCCGGGCAGTCCCGCCGACCGCAGCGCCGCGGCCACCAGCCGCGACGACAGCCGCTCCCCCACCGAGAGGAGCAGATCGAGCGCGGCGGGCGAGGGGGCGCGGGCTGCGACCAGGGCGGAGAGCGCGCCGGCGCCGTCGGCGGCGATCTCACTCCAGGGCCGCTCCAGCTCGGCGAGCGCCCCGGGAGCGAGCACCTCGGCGCCGCGCGTGCGGGCCAGCTCGAGCGCCCGCTCCAGCCCGGCGCGCGCCTGGACCTCGTCGCCCCCAGCGGCGGCCCGGCCTGCCTCGAGCAGCCACTCGGTCGTGTCGCCGAGCGCGCTGACCACCAGGGCCAGCGGCCGCTCGGCCTCGGCCACCCGGCGGAGCACGACCGGGAGCCGGCCGGGTGCGCCGAGCGACGAGCCGCCGAACTTGTACACCTGCCACGGACTCATGGGGTGCTCCCGACGGCCAGGCGGACCAGCGGATCCAGCGCGTCCCACTCGATGAGGAAGGCGTCGTGCCCGTGCGGGCTCCGCACGGTGGCCCGGCGCGCCTCGGCGCCGTGCGCGGTCAGCCAGTCGGCCAGCACGTCGACCTGGGCCGGGGTGAAGAGCTGATCGGTGTCGATGTCCACGCAGAGGGCGAACGCCCCCAGCGGCCCGCCCGGCGTCCCCGGCGGGGGCGCGTCGAGGTCGTGGGTGTCCATCGCCTCGAGCTGGAGCAGGTAGGCCCGGGCGTCGAACCGCCGCCGGAGCTTCTTGCCCTGGTGCTCGAGGTAGCTCTGGACGGGCAGCGTCCAGGGCGCCTCCGGAGGCCGTCCGGCGCGCCGGTGCTGCCGCGCATCGAGCGACGGCTCGGCGCGGTAGGTCAGCATCGCCAGCTGGCGGGCGAGCTCCAGGCCCCGGCTCACGTCCGATGGCCAGCCCGGGTCGAGCCGGAGGATCTGCCGCTGCACGTGGTTCCACCCGGTGACCCAGGCGCTCGAGGCGCTCGAGGTGCCGATGGGCAGGAGGCGCTCCACCGCCCCCGGGCGGAGCACCGGGAGGCAGAGGGCGATCATCCCCCCGAGCGACGCGCCGGTGGCGAGGCGGAGCCGGGGAACCCCGAGCACGTCCAGGAGCGCCCACAGCGCCCGGGTCTGGTCCCACGGCGTGAGCCGCGCGAGGCCGTCCGGCCAGCCAGCGTCGAGCGGTCCCGAGCTCCCGTAGCAGCTGCCCAGGTTGTTGGCGCAGAGCACGCGGACGCGCGCCGGGTCGAGCGGCCGGCCCGGGCCGATGAGCGGCGCCCACCAGCCGTCCGGGCCCGCGGCCCGGGCGTCCCCGGTGAGCGCGTGGATGACCAGCACCGTCGGGACCGCTGGATCCAGCCCTGCGCCGGCCCCCGCCCGCAGCGGCACGGAGCGCGCCACCGGCTCCGCGGCCTCCGGGCTCACCTGCGTTCCCAGGCGCTCCAGGACGGGGAGGTCCGTCTCCGGCCCCCACCACTGCACCCGGGCGTGGTGGGGGTCCACCGTGGCCCCGCCGAGCAGGGTCAGCGGCGGAAGCCGCAGGTCGAAGAGCCGCGGGGAGGCCGCGGCGCTGGGGCGGGCGCCGGCCATCACGTCACCGCTTGGTGCCGAGCGCCTGGTCGAGGTCGGCGAAGATGTCGTCCGGGTGCTCGAGGCCGACGGACAGACGCACCAGCTCCTCGGTGACGCCGGTGGTGCGCTGCTCCTCGGGGGTGAGCTGCTGGTGGGTGGTGGACGCGGGGTGGATGATCAGCGAGCGCGTGTCGCCGATGTTGGCCAGGAGCGTGAACAGCTTCACCCGGTCGATGAGCGCCTTCCCCTCGGCGAAGCCGCCCTTCACCCCGAAGGCGACCAGTCCCCCGAAGCCGCCGTCGAGGTACTTCTTGGCCAGGGGGTAAGCCGGGTCCTCCTCGAGGCCGGGGTAGCGCACCCAGGCCACGCGCGGGTCCTTCTTCAGCCAGCGGGCGACCTTGAGCGCGTTCTCCGAGTGACGGCGGACGCGGAGGTGGAGCGTCTCCAGCCCGGTGATGAAGTGATGGGCATTGAAGGGGCTCAGCGCCGGTCCCAGGTCACGGAGCAGCTCCACCCGGGCCTTGAGGATGAAGGAGAGGTTACCGAACGCCTCCCAGAGCTTGAGCCCATGGTAGCCGGGGTTCGGGTCGGTGAACTCGGGGAACTTTCCGTTGTTCCAGGGGAAGTTGCCGCCGTCGACGATGAGCCCGCCGATCGCCTGGCCGTGGCCGCCGATGTACTTGGTGGCCGAGTGGACGACGATGTTCGCCCCGTGCTCCAGCGGGCGGAGCAGCACCGGGGTGGTCGCGGTGTTGTCCACCACCAAGGGGATGCCGGCCTCCTTGGCGATCTTCCCCAGCTCCTCGAGGTCCGCCACGTCGAGCCGCGGGTTGCCCAGTGTCTCGGCGTAAAGCGCGCGCGTCTTGGGCCCGATGGCCGCGCGGATGGCGGCGAAGTCGGAGGCCTCGACGAACTTCGTCCGGATGCCCAGGCGCGGGAAGGTGACCTTGAAGAGGTTGTAGGTCCCGCCGTACAGGCTCGAGGTGCTGACCAGCTCGTCGCCCGACTTGAGGAGGGTGAGCAGCGCCAGCGTCTCCGCCGCCTGCCCCGAGGCCACCGCCAGGCTCGCCACGCCGCCCTCCAGCGCGGAGATGCGCTGCTCGAGGACGTCGTTGGTGGGGTTCATGATCCGCGTGTAGATGTTCCCGAACTCCTTCAGCGCGAAGAGCCGGGCCGCGTGGTCCGCGTCGCGGAAGCGGTAGCTGGTGGTCTGGTAGATGGGGACCGCCTGCGACCCGGTGGCGGGGTCGGGGCTGTAGCCGGCGTGGAGGGCCAGCGTCTCGGGCTTGTAGCTGGGCTTCTGTTGCTCGCTCACGGTTCTGCTCCTTCGTGGTTGGGTGTTGCCTGGTGTGCCTGCGGGAAACCTTTCGGGCCCGGGCCGACCTGGCGGTCACTCGACGGCAGAAGAAGGAAACGTCAGCGAGTCTTCGTTGCGGGACTCAGGGACGCCGCTTCGACCCCGGGGAGGAGACCACCGTCTCCAGTCGGCCCCGGGCGTACGCCCCTGATCGTTCGGGAGAGGAGGTCGGTCAGCAACAGCACCGACAACAACACTCCCCCGCGACGGAGCGTCCGCCCGGGCCACGCATGGGCGTGGCCCCGCCGCGAATTCGCCCCATCTGGGAAGTGCTCTTCCTCACGGGCACGGACGGTAATGACCGCCCGCGTCAGCTGTCAAGCGCGGGCCCGCTTGCCCCGGGATTTCCACACCTTCGCCATCCAGCGCTCGACGTCCGACGCCTCGCTGGGGATGTCGGCGGAGAGGTTCCGCACGCCCCGGGGGGTGACCACGACGTCGTCCTCGATGCGCACGCCGATGCCCCGGTACCGGGCAGGGACGGTCAGGTCGTCGGTCTGGAAGTAGAGGCCCGGCTCCACGGTGAGCACCATCCCGGGCTTGAGCTGACCGAGCTTGTAGGCCTCGGTGCGGGCCTGGGCGCAGTCGTGCACGTCCAGCCCGAGCATGTGGCTCACGTTGTGGAGCGAGTAGCGCTTGTAGAACTGGTTCTGGTCGGCCAGCGCCACCGCCGCGTCCTCGAGGATGCCCAGGCGCTCCAGCCCCTCCGCCAGCACCTTCATCGCCGCGCGGTTCGGGTCGAGGAAGTCCTTCCCCGGCTTCACCTCGGCGAAGGCCGCGGCCTGGGCCGCGTGCACCAGCTCGTAGATCTCCCGCTGCTCGCGGCTGAAGCGCCCGGAGACGGGCAGAGTGCGGGTGATGTCCGCGGTGTAGAGGGAGTGCGCCTCGACACCCGCGTCGAGCAGGAGCAAGGTCCCTGGCCGCACGTCTCCCTCGTTCTTCACCCAGTGGAGGATGCAGGCGTGCTCGCCGGCGGCGGCGATGGTGTTGTACCCGATGTCGTTGCCCTCCACCCTGGCGCGCAGGTTGAAGATGCCCTCCACCTCGCGCTCGTGGCGGGCGGTGCGCAGCCCGGCGATGACGTCCTCGAAGCCGCGCTTGGTCGAGGCGATGGCCGCGGACAGCTCGCGGACCTCCTGCGCGTCCTTGATCAGCCGCATCTCGGAGAGCGCCGTGGCGAGCTCCTTGTCGCGCAGGGTCTCCTCCAGCGCCCTGTCCGCCGCAGGGCTCATGCCGCGAAGCACGCGCACCGGCCGGGTCGCTGGACCGCGCAGCGTCGCCAGGGCCGCCGGGAGCTCGGCCAGCGCGCGCGCCTGGTGCACGTCGAAGCGGGCCTGGCTCTGGGGGACGCCCAGACGCGGGCCCACCCACAGCTCGCCCTTGTTCCGGTCGGTGAAGAACGTCGAGTCGCTCTTGCCGGGGTTGGGCTCGACGAAGAGCACGTCGCGGTGCCCGCCGCCGGCCTCCGGCACCATCATCAGCACGCAGTCGGGCTCGAGGTTGCCGGTGAGGTAGTAGAAGTCGGTCCCCGGGCGGAACCGGTAGAAGGTGTCGTTGGCCCGCACCTTCTCGTGCCCGGTGGGAATGACCAGCGTCTCGCCGGGGAAGAGCTGCGAGAGCGCGCGCCGCCGGGCGGCGAAGGCGGCCGCGTTCCGGATCTTCGGCGGCATCCGGGTGCTGGCCGGCTTCCAGTCCCGCACCATGAACTCGAGCAGCGCCGGGGGTGGCGCCGTGTCGTGCGTCGCCGGCTTGGCCGCGGGCTCGGCAGGAGCCGGCTCCGCGGTCCGCGAGCGGGCGACCTCGGCGGGAGTGGTCGGGGGGTGTGCCATGTCGAGCGAGCCTCCGGTCGGGGGCAGGAAACTAGCGCCGGCCCGCGCCGAGGTACAGGCGCAGTCCGGTGCTCAGCGCCGGCCCGTCGCCCACCCGAGCGCGAACGGGACGACGGTCTCGCTGCGGAGCGTCCGCGGCCCGAAGCCCAGCGGACGGAACCCGCGCGCCTCGAGCAGCGTGCGCTCGAACGGCACCCAGCCGCCCTCCGGGCCGATGGCCAGCGCCAGCCGTCCCTCGGGCGATGGGCGCCGGGGCCCGTCGTCCCCCGGATGCAGGAGCCAGCGTTCACCCGGGCCGAGCAGCGCGTCCATCCGGTCCTCCACGAAGGGGCGGAACCGCGGCTCGACGAGCACCTCGGGCAGCACCGTGTCCTGGGCCTGCTCCAGTCCGTCCAGGAGGTGGGTGCGGAGGGTTTCCGGCGTCAGGACCGGCGAGGCGAGGTAGCTCTTCTCCACCCGCGCCGCAGCGAGCAGCACCAGCCGGTCGACGCCGACGGAGGCCGCCGCGGCGAGGATGCGCCGGAGCGCCTTCGGCCTGGGGACGGCCAAGACGAGATCCACGCCCGGCCTCGGCGGCGGTGGGCGCTGGAGCGTCACCCGGAGCACCGCTGCCTCCGCGTCCATCGAGAGCACCTCGGCGGTGCCGACCTGGCCTCCGAGCAGCCCGGACCGGAGGGTGCGGCCCGGGGTCGCGTGGAGCACCTCGCGCAGGTGGCGCAGCCGCGCACCGGCGAGCCGAGCCGTTCCGTCGGCGGACAGCTCGTCGGGGAGGAGCACGAGGAGGTTCATCGGGGCATACTCCGGTGCGAGGGTGCCGCGGACGCCCAGGAATGCCATCTGAGCACAGCCGGGCCCGGGCCCACGATGCTCCCGTCCGGGTCTTCGAGCGCCTCGCGGATGACTACCGCGCCCGGCCTCCCTACCCGGACGCGCTCGTCTCGCGGCTCTCGGAGCTCGCGGGCGAGGGCCGTCCGGTGGTCGACCTCGGGGCCGGCACCGGGCTCCTCGCCGTGCCGCTCGCCCGGCGGGGACATCCGGTGCTCGCGGTCGAGCCCGCCCGGGCGATGCTCGCGGTGTGCGCCGAGACCAGCGCGGGGCTCGACGTCACCCCGGTGCTCGCGCCCGCGGAGGCGACCGGGCTCGGCGCGGTCGAGGCCGGGCTGGTCCTTCTCGCCGATGCGGTGCACTGGGTCCGGCCGGATGCGGCGGGGTCCGAGGCGCGGCGTCTGCTCGCCCCGGACGGCGTGGCCGCGGTGGTGGCGCCCGAGCCGGCCGACACGCCCTTCATGCGCGGGCTCCAGGCGCTCCTGATCGCCGCCAACCCGAAGGCCCGGAGCCTCCCGGCCCCGCCACGCGCTCGACAGTTCCTGGTGCTCGCCGCCGGTCCCGGCCGTCCCGCGGAGGAGCGCTGGGAGCAGCGCGTTCCGCTCGGGCCGGAGGCGCTCCGCAGCGTGGTGCGCTCTCTGTCCTACGGCGGCCCGGCGCTCGGGCCCGCGGGGCTGGGCCGGCTGCTCGAGGCCGTCGACGCGCTCGGGGAACGCGAGGGTCGGGAGTGGGCGAGGGTGCTGCGGCTCTTCTGGGTCAGGCGCGGGCGGCGTTCACGCCCGACTCGAAGGCGTCCACCTCGGCCGTGACCGGGGCGCCGGGCGAGTCGAGGCCCGGGACGTCGAACGGGGCGCGGCCGAGCTGGTGCGTGCCCAGCGACGGGAACAGCGGCGCGAGCAGGTAGTTCCGGAGGCAGAACCACCAGAAGCTCCGCTCGTTCAGCCGGGGGTCGATGTCCGGTGCGAGCCTGGCGTGCAGCTCGGGGAGGGTGCTCCAGTGCGCCCCCGCCATCTCGTGGTGCGCCGAGTGGAGCCCGTTGTTGAAGAGCAGGAAGTTCAGGAGCGGCGAGGTGAAGCTCCGCGAGTGGTCGTGCTCGCTCCACGGATCGGTGTGCACGTGCTGGATGTAGTTGAAGAGCATGATGGTCCACAGCGCGAAGAGCGCCGGGGTGAGGAACATCAGGCTCCACACGACGAACCCCGTCCGCCAGCCGTGCAGGGCGATGGCCAGCGAGAGCAGGGCCAGGTGCGTCCCCACGAAGAGGACGTACTGTCCCTGGATGGTCCGGTACAGCTCGGGATTCTTCTCCTTCGCCTTCTGGATGTAGTCGCGGATGGGTTCCGACTGGTACCAGCTGGAGACGAAGAAGTAGGTCGATGCCACCAGCGCATTGTGCTTGTTGGTGAACCGCCAGGTGATGGTCGCGTCACCCGCCTTGTTCACGAACTTGTGGTGGTTCAGGTTGTGGGTGGGCACCCAGGCGAACGTGGGGTACCCGTAGAAGATGCTCAGCCAGTTGCCGAAGGCGGCGTTGAGCTTGCGGCCACGAAACGTGGGCGTGTGATTGTGGTTGTGGGCGATGACGCCTGCCGACAGCGCGAGGTAGCAGCTCAGGGGCCAGAGCCAGACCGCGAGCTCGGGGCGAGCGTAGGGCAGGAGCGCGACGACCGGCATGGCCAGAGCCCACACCAGCGTCCGCCGGTCAGATGTATACCGAAGATACATGTCGTCCTTACTGTGTCACGCTTGACCGTTTCCGGCCAGGTCAGAATTTCTTACAGGATCCCCGGGGGTCAGCGACTGGACGGACCCTGCTGCTGCAACTGGGCAGGAAAGCGCCCGGCTGCCGCGAGGAGATCTAACGCGGCCTGGCGCTGGTTGTCCTCGGCGATGACGGCGATGGTCTCCGCGTCGCGGGCGCGCCGCTGCGCGTCGATGAGCTCAAGGTTGGTGCTCGCCCCCGCGCGGTAGGCCACGTCGGCGAGGTTCATCGCGTCGTTCGCCAGCCGGGCGCTGTTCCGGGCGCGCTCCACCGCGGCGGCGGTGCGCTCCACGTTGTCCATCGAGGCCCGGACGTCCGAGTTCGCCTGGGCCAGCGCCGCCTCGAACTGGATGCGCGCCTGGGCCAGCGCCGCGTCGCGCTGGTGCGTGCGCCCGTAGCGTGCCCCGCCGTCGTACAGGTACCAGGTCAGGACCGCCTGCACCTGCCAGCCCGTCGCGGGCAGGGTGAGGGACGAGGGGTCCTGGTAGAACGGCTGCCCGAAGAGGGTGATGTTGGGGAGGTACTCGGTCCAGCTCAGGTTCAGCGAGCGGTCGGCGGCCTTCCGCTGCTGGGTGTAGAACAGGACGTCCGCGCGGTAGGGCACCTCCTCCAGCGCCTGGTCGAGCGAGGGCGGCCCAGGGATGTCCGGGATCTCCTCCACGTCCACCGGCGCCGTCTCCCCGAGCAGGATGCCCAGCGCCTCCTGGCTCCGGTAGAGGTTCGCGTAGCTGGTCTGGAGGATGGCCTCGTTCGCCTCCAGATCCTGGCCGGCGCGCGCCCAGTCGATGCGGTTCCCGATGCCGCCGCGCAGCCGGGCGTCGGCGTAGTCCATGTGCGCGCGGGAGTTGTCCCGGGCCTGGCGGTTCACGTCCACCTGGCGCTTCTGGGCGAAGATGGAGAGGTACGCCCGCGCGACGGTGATCGCCACCGTCCGCTGCACGTCGCGCTCGGAGGCCCTGGTGGTGTCCAGCTGGTCCGCGGCGCGCGACCAGTTGGCCCAGGCCTGGGGAGCGATGATGGGGATGGCGAGGGTGCCGGTGATGTTGATCGAGTCCTTGCTCGCCACCACGAAGCTGTCCGTCCCTCCGTCCGCCCCGCTGGTCTGGAAGGTCCGGTCCTTGTCCAGCCGAGTGTAGGTCGCGTTCACGCTCAGCGTGGGCAGCGACGCCGAGCGGACCTCCTCCATCAGGCCGCCGACCCGCCGGATCTCCTCCGCCGCCACGCGGGCGTTGGGGTTGCGCTGGAGCGCCTGGTCCACCGCCTCGCGGAAGCCGACCCTCCGCGCCACCGGCCGGACCGCATCCGGCGCCATCGCGGTGGGCGGGGTGCTTCCGGCATCCACGCTCAGGAGCGGGGTGGCGGAACGCTCCTGCCCGGTGGCGGATGCGGTCAGCAGGAGCAAGAGCACGAGCGACAGACCCGGCGCGGGGCGGCGGGCGCGGTGTTGGTTCCGAGGTGCACTCACCGGTTCGGACTCCTCGAAGGTCCCGTGGGGGTGAAACTGCGGCGCAGGCGTATAGCGCGGGCCCCCGGCATTCGCCTGCCGAAGTGGGAGGCCGCTCCCGGAAAACCACCCCGGGGCCCTCCCGGCGCTGGACAGGCCCCGGAGAGGACGGTACGAGCGTGGCAGCCCCATCCCGATGCGCTCTCGGTCCCGGTCAGAGCAGGTGGTCGATCGC
This sequence comes from uncultured delta proteobacterium, assembly GCA_963776345.1. Taxonomy (GTDB): domain Bacteria; phylum Myxococcota; class Myxococcia; order Myxococcales; family Myxococcaceae; genus RPRB01. The sequence goes on from CAVZMH010000018.1 coordinate 131,927, forward strand.
GAGACGGCGGAGCTGGTCCGGCTCGTCGGGCAGACCCGGCGCCGGCTGTGGATCGCCGCCGCGCGGGCGCTGACGGCCCGGGGCGAGTCGGTGGTGGCCTGGTCGCTGGTGAACCGCCTGGCCGAGCTCGGGCCGCTGACCCAGCGGGAGCTCGCGGACGCCTCGGCGCAGCACCCGGCGGGCGTGTCGCGTCAGCTCGACGAGCTGGAGCGGAAGGGGCTCACCACCCGGGGGGCCGACCCCGCCGATCGCCGCAGGCACCGGGTGGAGCTCACCGCCGCCGGCCAGCGCTGGTACCGCCAGATGCGGCCGCTGGTGGACCGGGCCACCGCGCCCGTGCTCGCCGTGCTCCGCCTCTCCGAGCGGCGCGCCCTCGCCGCGGCGCTGCGCCGCGTGGTGGCGGAGCCGGAGCCGCTCGGCGCTCCTCGAGCGCGCGGAGGGCGGTCCGGAGGCAGACCATGAGCAGCCGCGCCCCGCTGACCACCCTCACCACGCTCCCCCTGGACCGGGTGACCACCACCTTCGAGCTCCCCGGCCACCGGGTGGTGCGGAGCCTCGGGGTGGTGCGGGGCATCGTGGTGCGGTCCCGCAACATCGTCGGCACGTTCGTCGCCGGGCTGCAGACGCTCTTCGGCGGGAACATCACCCTGTGGACCGAGATGTGCGAGCAGGCCCGGCGCGAGGCCTTCGAGCTGATGGCCCTGCACGCCCGGCAGATCGGCGCCAACGCGGTGATCGGGGCCCGCTACGACGCGACGGAGATCTCCGCCGGAGTGACCGAGGTGCTCTGCTACGGGACCGCGGTGGTGGTCGAGCCGGTCTAGCCCTCAGCGGAGCCGGTCCCAGTTCCAGGCGCCGGCCGCCGCCACCAGCGCGGGGGGCAACAGGGCGCAGAGCGCCCACCGTCCGACCACCAGCAGAACCGCGGTGTGGATGACCGCGAGCCCCAGGAACCCGAACAGGCCCGCCCTTCGCCCGCGCCAGAGCAGGACCAGGCAGGCGATCTCTACGACTGCGATCGCGGCCACCACGCCGTTGACCCAGGGCGTGGAGGCGAACAGCTCCCGGTTCTGCCGCGAGAAGGCGAAGGCGAAGCCCTGCAGGTCGGCGAGCCCGGCGAACGCACAGGCGACGGTGAGGAAGATGGAGACTGGCCGCCGCGCCGGTGCTTGGGGCTCGGTCACTTCGGCCCCGTGGTCTTCGCCTCGGTCAGGCTCCGGTGGACGAAGCCCACGAAGACGTCCGGCTTCATGAAGCCCTTGCCCCAGGTGGCGTCCCACTGCGCGGTGGGCTTGGCCGCGATCACCTGGTCCAGCGTCTTGCCCTGGGCGATCAGAGCCTTCACCCGGTCCCGGATCCCGACCAGCATCTCGCGGTAGGCCTGCAGATCCGCCTTGGTCCCCAGCGGCCCGTGGCCGGGGATGAGCTTGGTGCCCGCGTCGATGCTGGCCAGCACCTTGTCCGCGGCGGCGATGACTCCGTCGATCGAGCCGCCGCTGTCCACGTCGATGAAGGGGTACGTGCCATTGAAGAAGGTGTCGCCCATGTGGACCACGTTGGCCTTCCGGAACCGGATGATGGAATCGCCATCGGTGTGCGCCCGGGCGACGTGGGTGACCTCGAGCTCGTCGCCGTTCAGGTACAGGGTGACGCCGTCGGCATAGGTCACCAGGGGCCACGCCGCGGGCGGCGCCGGCGGGGTCCGCTCCTTGGTCCGGGGGTTGACCCGCTCCACCCCCAGCCGCTTCCGGACGTTCTCCTGGGCGAGGATGACCGCGCCGGCCTCGCCGAGCTGGGCGTTGCCCCCGGTGTGGTCCCCGTGGAAGTGGGTGTTGACCACGAAGCGGATCGGCCCGTCGCCGAGGGTCTTCACCGCGGCGCGGATCTTTGGAAGGAGCGGCGCGAACTGGTCGTCGACGAGGAAGACCCCGTCCTTGCCGGTGGTCACGGCGATGTTCCCCCCCTCGCCGACGAGCATGGAGACCCCGCCGGCCAGCGGCACCACCTTCACCTCCACCTTGCTCCAGTCCGTCTCCTCGGCCAGCGCGACCGAGGTGAGCACCAGCGAGGCCGCGAGCACGCACCGCTTCATGGGACCGCCCTCCCGGGGGAAAGGTCCTGCTCCATAGCCCAGGAACACGTCCGGCCGGGAGCCGTCGTGCAGCCGGTGGAGCGTCGCGGGCGGCGTGGCCGGTCGCGCCTGCCTCGGGCAGACTCCCTCCGCCGCGCGGGGCCTCGTGACGGGGCCGGCGGCAGGAGGCGGACGATGCGACTCTCCGGGCGGGCGGTGCTGGTGACGGGCGGCGGCGGAGGGCTGGGCCGGGCGATGGCCGAGGGCTTCGCCCGCGAGGGCGCGGCGGTGGTGGTGACCGACGTGAACCTCGACGGCGCCCGGGCGGTGGCGAAGGGCATCGAGGAGCGGGGCGGGCGGGCCCTGGCGCTCCCCATGGACGTGACCTCCGAGGAGCAGGTGGAGTCGGGCCTGGGCGAGGCGGTGCGCGCGCTCGGGGCGCTGGACGTGGCGGTGAGCAACGCCGGGGTGCAGCACATCGCGCCCATCACCGACTTCGCGCTCGCCGACTGGCGCCGGGTGCTCTCCATCCACCTCGACGGCGGCTTCCTCCTCACCCGCGCGGCGATGCGCCACTGGCAGGCGGCAGGGAAGGGCGGGCTGCTTCTCTACATGGGGAGCGTCCACAGCCTGGAGGCCTCGCCGTTCAAGTCCGCCTATGTCGCCGCCAAGCACGGGCTGCTCGGCCTGGCCCGCGCCGCGGCGAAGGAGGGCGCGAGGATCGGCGTCCGCACCAACGTCATCTGCCCCGGCTTCGTCCGCACCCCGCTGGTGGAGAAGCAGATCCCCGAGCAGGCGAAGACGCTGGGCATCAGCGAGGACGAGGTGGTGAAGAAGGTGATGCTCGGGAACACGGTGGACGGCGAGTTCACCACGCTGGAGGACATCGCCCAGCTGGCCATCGACCTCGCCGCCTTCCCCAGCGCGGCGCTCACCGGCCAGCTGATGGTGGCCAGCCACGGCTGGCACATGCACTAGACGGGGGGATCCGGCACCCCCTCATCGCTCGGCGGAGGCGGCCGGCGGGGGCGGGCTGATCGAGACGATCGCCTTGACGATCCACTTCTCGGGCCCGACGAAGCCGTAGCCCACCCCGAGGTTGATGCCCACGATGCCCGCGGTGATGTCGGTCACCGCGAACAGCCGGTGCGTCTGCTCCGACGCCGGGAGGAAGTCCCCGATGACGCCGAAGCTCGAGTACTCCTCGAGCCCCAGCGCCAGGGGCCGGGCGACGTCCACGCTGACCTTGAACGCCGGCTCGAACACCGGCTTCCACGCCTCGGGCCCGGCGAAGGAGAAGGAGACGATGGGATTCGCGACGAGGTACAGCGGACCCCACCGCGCGTCGATGACCGGGCGGAGCTCGCCCGCCCCAGCCCGCCGCCTCGTAGCGCTTGCTCACCCGGGCGAGCTCGACGTTGAGGGCGAGCCGGAAGGCTCCGAGCTGCTCGGGCAAGCGCCACTTGCTCCGGAGCTTGATGCCACCGGTGTCCCAGCCGCCGTCGGGCCGCAGCGCGAACTGCAGGTAGATCCCCATCTCCCACCAGTCCGTCAGCCCCGAGGTGCGGCTCGAAGGTGAGATGGGTCAGGTGGTCCGTCGGCACCTCGCCCTCGGGGGAGGGCGTCGTGGTCCCCTCGAGGAAGTGGTTGAGGTGAATCTCCAGGCCCGGCTCGCCGGGCCCGCGCCGTCTCGGCGTCGTAGACCTGGATCTCGAACGCGTCCTGGGCCGCCACGGGCCCGCTGGCCACGAGCGCGGAGGCGACGAGCAGGGAGCGGAGGCCGTGGGCTCGGGTCACGGGAGCGGCGAGCCTACCCCGCGGCCACCCCACGCCCGAGGCCCATCGGGGTCAGCCCGCCGCGCTCGACCCTGCCAGCACCCGGTGCACCAGCTGGATCGAGATGCTGCCCTCGCCCACCGCCGAGGCGACCCGCTTCACGTTGCCCGCCCGGACGTCCCCCACCGCGAAGATGCCGGGCCGGGAGGTCTCGAGCAGGAGCGGAGGACGCGACAGCGGCCAGCCGGTGCTCGCCAGATCCTCGGGCGCGAGGTCCTGGCCGGTCTTCACGAAGCCCTTGTCGTCGAGCGCCACGCAGCCGCCCAGCCAGGCGGTGTTCGGCGTCGCCCCCATCATGCAGAAGACGTGGCGTACCGGGCGGTCCTCGGTCTCGCCGGTGGTGTCGTTCCGCCAGCGCACCGCCTCGAGCTCGCCGTTGCCCATGAGCCCGACGATCTCGGTGCCGGTGCGCACGGTGATGGCCGGGCTCTCCTCGATGCGGCGGATGAGGTACCGGGACATGGTCTCGGCGAGCCCCCCCGAGCGCACGAGCATGTGCACGTGGCGGGCGGTGCCCGAGAGGTACACCGCCGCTTGCCCCGCGGAGTTGCCTCCCCCGACGACGATGACCTCCTCGCCCTCACAGAGCTGGGCCTCGATGAAGGTGGCGCCGTAGTAGACGCCGGCGTTCTCGAACCGGCCGAGGTTGGGCACCTCGAGCTTCCGGTACCGGGCCCCGCTCGCCACCACCACCGCCCGGGCGCGCACCCGCTCGCCGTTCTCCAGCTCGACCACGTACGGGTGCCCGCCACAATCCAGCCGACTCGCGGTGCGGGCGATCGCCACGTCGGCCCCGAACTTCTGGGCCTGGGTGAACGCCCGTCCGGCCAGGGCCTGACCCGAGATGCCGGTGGGGAACCCGAGATAGTTCTCGATCTTCGAGCTGGAGCCGGCCTGTCCGCCGGGGGCATTGGCCTCCAGCACCAGCACGTCCAGCCCCTCGCTGGCCGCGTAGACCGCCGCGGACAGCCCGGCCGGGCCGCCCCCCACCACCACCACGTCGCGGACCGCGTCGGTCGCGATGCCGACGTTGAAGCCCAGGCACTCGGCCACCTCGGCGTCGCTCGGGGCCTTGAGCACGCGGGTCCCCCGGCAGATCAAGACCGGGATGTCCGCAGTCCCGAGCTCGAACCGCTCGAGGATGGCTTGCCCGCCCTCGTCGCGGTCGACATCCAGGTAGGCGTACGGGTGGGCGTTGCGGGTGAGGAATTCGCTGATCCTGAGCGTGCCCGCGTCGTGGCGCGCGCCCACCAGAATCACGTCCCCCCAGTGGTGGCTGATCAGGGCCACCCGCCGGAGGATGAAGGCCCGCATCAACAGCTCGCTCAGCTCGGCGTCGGTCACCACCAGTTGCCGGAGCCCGGAGGGAGCGATGTCCACCACCTCGCCGTCCCCGTTGCTCCGGGCGGTCGACAGCGCTCGCCGGCCGGAGAGCATGGCGGTCTCCCCGCTGAACTCCCCGGCCTGGTGGCGGACGATGAGCCGCTCCCCCGCGCCGTCGGGCTGGACGATGTCCAGTGCGCCCTGGAGGACGACGAAGAAGTGCACCCCCTCGTCACCCTGCCGGAAGAGGACCTCGCCGTCCCGGACCCGGCGCCGGGTGCCGTACTGCACCACCCGCTGGAGCTGCGCGTCGGTCAGGCGGGGGAAGAGCTGCTCCCGTCGCTCCACCGCGATCGGCGTCTCGGCCATGGTCGGCGACTGTTCACCCGCCGCCAGGCCCGGTGCAACCCAAACCGGGCCGGGGGAGGCTATCCGGCAATGGCCGGCACGCTGACGGGCGGCGCCTCGGGCTCGCGGCGGCTCGAGAACCGGTCCATCAAGAGATAAATGACCGGTGTGGTGTAGAGCGTCAGAAGCTGGCTCAGGAGCAGCCCGCCCACCACGCTGATGCCCAGCGGCTTGCGCAGCTCCGAGCCCAGGCCCGATCCGAGCGCCAGGGGGAGCGCCCCGAAGAGCGCGGCCAGGGTGGTCATGAGGATGGGCCGGAAGCGCAGCTCGGAGGCCTTGAGGATGGCGTCCCGGGTGGACAGCCCCTCGCTCCGCTCGGCCTCCACCGCGAAGTCCACCATCATGATCGCGTTCTTCTTCACGATGCCGATGAGGAGGATGATCCCGATCAGCGCCACGATGCTCAGGTCCGTCCCGGTCAGCATCAGCGCCAGCAGCGCTCCCACGCCGGCGGTGGGCAACGTGGAGAGGATGGTCACCGGGTGCACGTAGCTCTCGTAGAGCACGCCCAGCACGATGTAGACCGCCAGGAGCGCCAGGAGGATGAGCACCGGCTGGCTGGACAGCGACTGCTGGAAGGCCTGCGCCGTTCCGGTGAAGCCGCCCTGCACGCTGGCCGGCAGCCGGATCTCGCGCTCGGCCTGCTGCACTGCCGTCACCGCGTCGCTCAGTGACTTCCCGGGTGCAAGGTTGAAGGAGAGCGTCACCGAGGGGAACTGGCCCTGGTGGTTGATGGAGGTGGGGAGGTTGCCCCGGGAGACGGTGGTCAGGGCCGAGAGCGGCACCAGACCGCCGGAGCTCGAGCGGAGGTAGAGCTTCCTCAGGGTGTCCTCGTCCTCGAGGTACGCCGGGGTCACCTCCATCACCACCCGGTACTGGTTGGCCACCCCGTAGGTGACCGAGATCTGCCGCTGGCCGAAGGCGTCGTACAGCGCGTTGTCCACGTCCCGGACGCTCACCCCGAGGCGCGACGCGCTGTCCCGGTCGATGGAGAGGCGGAGCTCCAGGCCGGCCGACTGCTGGTCGGTGGCCACGTCGGTCAGCTCGGGCACGCGCTTCAGCCGCTCGAAGACCCGGGGCGCCCAGGTGTTGAGCTCGGTCAGGTCCGGATCCTGGATGGTGTACTGGTACTGCGTCCGGGCCAGCCGGCCTCCGACGCGTACGTCCTGGGCGGCCTGCATGAAGAGGTTGATCCCCACCAGCTTCGAGAGCTTGGGCCGGAGCCGGGCGATGATCTGGTCGGCGGTGGCCTTCCGGGGCGGCCGCGGCTTCAGGGTGACGAACAGCGAGCCGGTGTTCCCCGAGCCTCCGCCCGGCCCGCCGCCGATGAACGAGACCACGCTGGCGACGTCCGGGTCCGCGCCCACGATCGTGTTCACCGCGACCTGCCGGTCCTTCATCGCCAGATAGCTCACGTCCTGCGGCGCCTCGCTGAACCCGACGAGCAGCCCGTTGTCCTGCTGGGGGAAGAGCCCCTTGGGGATGCGGGCGAAGAGGAGGACGGTGAGCGCGATGGCTCCGAGCACCACCCCCAGCGTCAGCCAGGCGTGGGACAGCACGACGCGCAGGGAGCGATCGTAGCCGGAGAAGAGGCCCCGGAAGGCGCGCTCCGACCAGCGGTACAGCCTGCCCCGGGGCCGCTCGGCCGCCGTCTGGAGCAGGCGGGACGCCATCATCGGGGTCACCGTCAGCGACACCACCGCCGATATGACGATGGCCACCGCCAGGGTGACCGCGAACTCCCGGAACAGCCGCCCGACGATCCCCCCCATCAGGAGGATGGGGATGAACACCGCCAGCAAGGAGACGGTGATCGAGACGATGGTGAAGCCGATCTCCCGCGCGCCCCGGAGCGCGGCCTCGAACGGGCGCATCCCCTCCTCGACGTACCGGGCGATGTTCTCGGTCACCACGATGGCGTCGTCCACCACGAAGCCGGTGGAGATGGTGAGCGCCATCAACGAGAGGTTGTTCAGGCTGTACCCCAGGAGCCACATCACCGCGAAGGTGCCGAGAATGGACAGCGGCACGGCCACGCTGGGGATGGCGGTCGCCCGGGCGGACCGGAGGAAGAGGAATACCACCAGCGTCACCAGGACCACGCTCAGGAGCAGGGTGCGCTCCACGTCATTCACCGAGGCGCGGATGGTCTGGGTCCGGTCCGAGGCCACCTGGATATCGATGGCCGGAGAGACCGACGAGGCCAGCGAGGGGAGCAGTGCCTTGATCCGCTCCACCGTCTCGATGATGTTCGCCCCCGGCTGCCGCCGGACGATGATCAGCACCGAGCGGACGCCGTTGGTCCACCCCGCCACCCGGGTGTTCTGGACGCTGTCCTCCACCGTCGCCACGTCGCCCAGCCGCACCGTCCCGGCGGGGGTCTGGAGCAGGAGAAGCTCCCGGTACTGGTCGGCCCGGAACAGCTGGTCGTTGGTGGCCAGGGTCGTGCTCTGCAGCTCTCCGCCCACGCTGCCGGTGGGCCGGTTCACCGAGGCGGAGGCCAGCACCGAGCGCACGTCCGCCAGGGTGAGGTTCACGCCCGCCGCGGCCTCGGGGTCCACCTGCACCCGGACCGCCGGCTGCTGCCCGCCGCCGACGAAGACCTGCCCCACCCCCTCCACCTGGGAGATCTTCTGCGCCAGCACCGTGTCCGCCGCGTCGAAGACCTGTGGCAGCGGCAGGGTCGTCGAGGTGAGGGCGAGGATCATGATCGGCGTGTCGCTCGGGTTCACCTTCCGGTAGTTGGGGCGGAAGGGGAGGTTGGTCGGGAGGTCCGCCGAGGCGGCGTTGATCGCCGCCTGCACGTCACGGCCCGCAGCGTCCGGGTCGCGGTCGAGGTCGAACTGGAGGGTGATGGACGTCGACCCGAGCGAGCTGGTCGAGGTCATGTCGGTGAGGCCGGCGATGCGCCCCAGCCGGCGCTCCAGCGGCGTGGCCACCGCCGAGGACATGGTCTCGGGGCTCGCGCCGGGGAGGTTGGCGTTCACCGAGATGGTGGGCAGGTCCACCCGGGGCAGCGGCGCCACCGGGAGCTGGGTGTAGGCCACCGCGCCGAGGAGGAGCAGCGCGGCGGCCAGCAACGAGGTGCCGATGGGACGGCGGATGAACGGCTCGCTGATTCCCACCCAGGCGTGCTGCCCGGTGTGGGGCGTCGCTGTGCCTTCCGCGCTCACCCGGGCACGCCCTCCGGCGCGGTCCCCGCCCTCCCGGGCCGCCGCCGTGACGCCAGCCACCGGCCGAACCTCTCCATGTACAGGTAGATCACCGGGGTGGTGTACAGGGTGAGCACCTGGCTGATCAGCAGGCCCCCCACGATGCTCACCCCGAGCGGCTTCCGGAGCTCGCTTCCCGTTCCGCCCTCCAGCGCCAGCGGCAGCCCGCCGAGCAGCGCCGCGAAGCTGGTCATCATGATCGGCCTGAAACGCAGCCGGCAGGCCTTCTTGATCGACTCCATCGGCGAGAGCTTCTCCTCGCGCTCGGCCACCAGCGCGAAGTCGATCATCATGATCGCGTTCTTCTTCACGATGCCGATCAGGAGGACGATCCCGATCAGCGCCACGATGTCGAACTCCATCCCGCACAGCATCAGCGCCAGGAACGCGCCCACGCCCGCCGAGGGAAGGGTGGAGAGGATGGTGATCGGGTGGATGTAGCTCTCGTAGAGGACGCCGAGCACGATGTAGACGGTGATCAGCGCGGCGAGGACCAGGATCGGCTCGTTGGCCAGGCTGTCCCGGAACTCCTGGGCCGTCCCCTGGAAGCTGGCGTGCAGCCCCCGTGGCATCCCCAGCGCGTCGGTGGCCTGACGGATGGCCTTGACCGCCGCTCCCAGCGAGTGGCCGGGCGCGGTGTCGAAGGACAGCGTGACCGAGGGGAACTGCCCCTGGTGGTTGACGGTGAGCGGAGCGGTGGTCTCCACTCGCTGCACCACGGCCGAGAGCGGCACCGGGCTCCCGGTCGCGTTGCGCACGTAGATCCGGTCCAGCGCCCGGGGGCCCTTGGCCAGAGCCGGATCGACCTCGAGGATGACCCGGTAGAGGTTCAGCTGGGTGAAGATGATCGACACCTGCCGCTGGCCGAAGGCGTCGTACAGCGTGTCGTCGATGGCCTGGGTGGAGATGCCCACCCGTGAGGCGGTGTCCCGGTCGATCTTGAGCAGCGTCACCTGCCCGTTCCCCAGCTGGTCCGTGGCCACGCTCTTCAGCTCGGGCAGCGCGCGGAGCTTCTCCAGGAGCTTCGGGGCCCACTCGGCCAGCTCGGCCGGGTCCGCGTCCTCCAGCGTGTACTGGTAGGGGGTGCGGCTGGCCCGGGTCTCGATCTGGAGGTCCTGCACCGCCTGGAGGTACGTGGAGATGCTGCCCACCTGGGCCAGCTTCGGCTGCAGCCGGGCGATGATCTGGGTCGCGGTGGCGCGGCGGTCCTCGCGGGGCTTCAGGGTGATCGAGAGCCGCCCGCTGTTGGTGGTGGGGTTGTTCCCGTCCGCGCCGATGAAGGAGGCCACCCCCGCCACGTCGGGGTCCTCGCGGACGGTCTGCACCACCGCCTGCTGCAGCTCGGCCATCCGCCCGAAGCTCACGTCCGGCCCCGCCTCGGTGATGCCGGTGAGGAGCCCCGTGTCCTGCACCGGGAAGAACCCCTTGGGGATGATCAGCGCCAGCACCACCGTGAGGAGGAACGTTCCCACGGTGATGGCCAGGGTCAGCGGCTGGTGCCGGAGCACCCAGTCCACGCCGCGGCCGTAGGCGTCGATCACCCGCTGGTAGGTGCGCTCGCTCCAGGCGTAGAAGCGGCCCCGCTGCTCCGGCGGCGGCTCGGGCTTGAGGATCCAGGCGCACATCATCGGCGTCAGGGTCAGCGAGAGCAGCGCCGACACGCCGATGGCCAGAGAGAGCGTGACCGCGAACTCGCGGAACAGCCGGCCGATGAGCCCGGTCATGAAGAGCAGCGGCACCAGCACCGCCACCAGCGACACGGTGAGCGAGACGATGGTGAAGCCGATCTGCCCCGCGCCCTTGATCGCCGCCCGGAAGGGCGACTCGCCCTCCTCGATGTAGCGGCTGATGTTCTCGATCATCACGATGGCGTCGTCCACCACGAAGCCGGTGGAGATGGTGAGCGCCATCAGCGAGAGGTTGTTGAGGCTGTACCCCAGCAGGTACATCAGCCCGAACGTGCCGATGAGGCTCAGCGGCACGGTGATCCCGGGGATGGTGGTGGCCCGGAGGTTGCGGAGGAAGAGGTAGATGACCGCCACCACCAGGATGATGGTCAGCACCAGGGTGAACTCCACGTCCGCCACGCTGGCCCGCACCGTCTCGGTCCGGTCGCTGAGGATGGAGACGTGGATGCCCTGGGGCAGGCTGGCCTCGAGCTGCGGGAGGAGCGCCTTCACCCGGTCCGCCACCGCGATGACGTTGGCCCCCGGCTGGCGCTGGACGTTGAGGATGATCGCCCGCTGGTCGTTGGCCCATCCGGCGAGCTGCGCGTTCTCCACCCCGTCCACCGTGCCGGCCACGTCGCGGAGCCGCAGCGGCGCCCCGTTCTTGTAGGCGAGCAGCAGGGGGGCGAAGGACTTCGCGTCGCTGAGCTGGTCGTCGGTGGCCAGGGTGTATTCCTGGCGCGGGGTGTCCAGCGTTCCCTTGGGGGCGTTGATGTTCGCCGCGACCAGCGCCGTCCGGACGTCCTCCAGGGTGAGCCCGGTGCCGGCCAGCGCCTCGGGATCCACCTGCACCCGGACCGCCGGGCGCTGCGCCCCGCCGAGCGTCACCAGTCCCACACCCGAGACCTGGCTGATCTTCTGCGCCAGGATGCTGTCGGCGTAGTCGTTGACCTGAGCGAGTGGCAGCGTCTCCGAGGTGATGGACAGGGTGAGGATGGGCACGTCCGCCGGGTTGCTCTTGCTGTAGGTGGGCGGGGCGGGGAGGTTGGCCGGGAGCACGCTCGAGGCCGCGTTGATCGCCGCCTGCACGTCCTGCTGGGCCGAGTCGATGCTCCGGTCGAGCGTGAACTGGAGCGTGATCTGCGAGCTGGTCGCGCTGCTCACGCTGGTCATCTGCGCCAGCGAGGGGATCTGCCCGAACTGCCGCTCCAGCGGAGCCGTCACCGAGGAGGCCATGGTCTCAGCCGAGGCGCCCGGGAACGCGGTCGAGACCACGATGGTGGGATAGTCCACCTGGGGCAGGGCGGAGATCGGCAGCTGGCGGAAGGCCACCAGTCCCGCCAGGGTCAGGCCCACGGTGAGGAGCGTGGTGCCGACCGGCCGGCGGATGAACGGCTCGCTGATGCTCACTGCGTGCTCGCCTGGCGGGGCGCTCCCTGCTGCTGTCCAGGCCGGCCCTGCGGCTGCTGCCGCTGTTGCGGTTGCGGGCGCGCCTGCGGCTCCTGCGGGTTCGGCGCCGCCTGCCGTGGCGGTGGCTGTCCCGGCCGCTCCAGTCCCTCCGCAGGGGCCTGCTGCTGCGGGCCAGGCGGACCAGGCACCGGGACCGGCCTCGGGTCCACCTTGGCCCCGGCCCGGAGCTGGTTCTGCCCGTCCACCACCACCCGCTCATCGGGCTGCACGCCCTGGGTGACGATGGCCAGCGGCCCCTGGATGGCGTCGACCTGGACGTTGCGCACCGTGACCGTGCTGTCCGGGCTCACCACGTAGACGAAGACGCCGCTCGGTCCCCGCTGGATGGCCGGGGTAGGGACGACCACCACGCCCTCCCGGATCTGCAGCTGCATCCGCGCCTTGACGAAGAGGCTCGGCCACAGGCGGAGGTCGGGGTTGGGGAACTCGGCCTTCAGCCGGATGGTGGCGGTGCCCGCGTTCACCTGGTTGTCGATGACCGTGAGCTTGCCCGTGCCCAGCCGGGCGAGCGCTCCCCGGTCCCAGGCCTCGACGGTGAGCGGTCCCTTGGAGAACGCCTCGGCCACCCGCGGGAGGTCGTCCTGCGGCAGGGTGAAGAGCACTGCGATGGGGTCCATCTGGGTGAGCACCACGATGCCGCTCGCGTCGGTCGGGGATACGAGATTTCCCACGTCCACCTGGCGGACGCCGGCGATGCCGTCGATGGGCGAGGTCACGCTGGCGAACTGGAGGTTCAGCCGGGCGTTGTTCGTTGCCGCCTGGTCCAGCGCCACCGTGGCCCGGGCCTGGTCCACCGTGGCCCGCTGCAGGTCCAGCTGCTGGGTCGCAATGAGCTTCTCGGAGGCCAGCTCGGTGTAGCGGGCGAGATCGCGCTGGGCGTTCTTCAGCGTCGCCACGTCGCGCTCGGTGGTGGCCTCGGCCTGCTGCAGCGCGATCTTGAACGGGCGCGGATCCAGCTGGACCAGCAGCTCGCCCGTCTTCACCCGGCTGCCCTCCTGGAAGGCGATGGAGGCGATCTGTCCGCTCACCCGTGCGCGCACGGTCACCGTGGCCAGGGAGGTGACGTTCCCCAGGCCCTCGACCCAGATGGGCACGTCGCGGCGCTCGGCCGGGGACACGCCCACCGGGACCACCCGGGCCTGGGCGCCGGTCCCGGATTGCTGGTTCGCCGACTGCCTGCCGCGCCGCAGCAGCACGAAGCCGAGGACCGCCACCACCGCGATGCCCACCAGGATCCACGACCGGCGGCGGTGCGCCGGGGACCCGCGAGGGGGCGGAGACTGCTCGGAGGGCTTCTCGGCCACGGTCACTCCTGCCGGCCGAGCGCCGCCAGCAGCCGGGCTCGCGCGGTGGAGAGATTGTACTGCGCCTGGACCAGCTGGGCGGCGGCGTTGGTCAGCTGCACCTGGGCGTCGCTGAGCTCGATGATGGTGCCCACCCCGGCCTGGTACCGGCCCTCGGCCAGGCGGAGCTGTTCCTTGGCGTTGTCCACCGCGTCCTGCGCCGCGACCACGCTCTCCTTGTTGCCGAGGAGCGTGGCCTCCGCCTGCTCCACGTCGAAGCGGACCTGGAGCTGCTCGCCGGTCAGCGCCGCGGTGGAGGACAGGAGGTTCTGCTCGGCCTCGCGGACCCGGCCCACGGTCAGCCCCCCCTGAAAGAGCTGCCAGGTCAGGGTGATGCCGAAGTTCCACGTGTCGTACAGGGCGCTCGGCTCGGGACCCCTCAGGGCGTAGGTGCCGCTGAGCGCGATGGTGGGACTCCAGCCCCAGCGCGTCGCATCGAGCGCCTTGCCCTGGGCCTGCCGGGCGTACTCGAACGCCGCGATCTCCGGGCGGCTGGCGAGCGCCTGGTCGAAGAGGACGGGGATCGGTCGATCCTCCACATCCACCGGGGGGAGCTCGTCCCCGGCCACCTGGTAGTCCGTGCCCTGGGGGAGGCCCATCGCCTGGTTGAGCTGGGCCTTCGCGATGCGGTCGGCGTTCTGGGCGTTGATGAGCTGCACCCGGGCGTTGGCCACGTTCAGCCTCGCCAGGGCCAGGTCGATCTCCGGGCGGGTCCCCACGCGCACGAAGCCCGCAACTTGCTCCTGGTGGGTGATCTGGTTCTTCAGTGTCTGGTCCGCCACCGACACCAGATCTCGGGTGGCGCGCGCCAGGAAGTAGTAGGTGCGGACGTTCAGGACGACGTTGTTCAGGGTCGCGGCTGCCGTGGCGTTCAGCGACTCGGCGCTGCGCTGCTGGGACTCCCAGCTGGCCCAGCTCTGCGGGTCCCAGAGCGTCTGGCTCCCGCTCCCCCCGAAGGTCCAGGTGTTGCAGGTGCTGCTCAGGCACGCGATCTGCGAGCCTGTCCCGCTCGCGGTGGTGGGAACCTGCTGGTGGCTCCGCACGAAGGAGGCCAGGCCCGTGACCTGAGGGAGCAGAGGCGACCGGGCCTGGATGACCCGCCCCTCGGCCGCGGCGGCGTTGGCCCGCGCCTGGACCAGCAGGGGCTGGTTCTGCAGCGCGGCCTGGATGGCCTCGTCCAGATGCAACAGCCGTGGAGCGTCCGAGGGAAGCGCCGCGGGCGCCCCGGGCCGGGCCGGCGGGGCAGCTGTGCCGGCGTCCGACGCGGGCGACTGTGCCCGGGCCGTCCCCGGGGCGAAGGCAATCAGGAAGAGCAGGAGGGCGGTGCGGTTCAGCACGGGCCCCTCATGCTCCAGTCGGGCCCCACGTGCACGGATTTCCTGGGAGACGTCCATGGTTCTCGAGCCTCGACACCCGGGCGGGAGAAACGTTGTGGTAGCAAGCGTCGGTTCCCCGTGCGGAGCCAGCATTCCACCCATCAGCGGAGGGGTGGGCTCGCGTCCGGGGTGGCGTTAGTACGAAGGTTCGTTCCGGAGGCCTGGGGAAGCTCATGTGGATCGTCCGGCTGGCGCTGCGCCGGCCCTACACCGTGGCCGTGTTCTCGGCGTTGATCTTCATCGCCGGGCTCCTCTCGGTCACCCGGATGCGGACCGACATCTTCCCCTCCATCGACATCCCGGTGGTCATCGTGGTGTGGAATTACCCCGGGCTCTCGGCCGAGGACATGGAGCGGCGCATCGTGCTGATCAGCGAGCGCGCCTACTCCACGGTCATCGACGGCATCAGCCACATCGAGTCCCAGTCCATCGCCGGGGTGGGCCTGCTCAAGCTGTACTTCGAGCCCGACGCCGACCTGGGCACCGCCATCTCGCAGATCACCTCCGTCTCGCTCACCGCGAGCCGGATCATGCCCCCCGGCATCCAGCCGCCCAACGTGCTCCGCTTCAACGCCGGCAACGTCCCGGTGGCGCAGATCACCGTCAGCAGCAACACCGCCGGTGAGCAGCAGCTCTTCGACTACGGGCTGAACTTCCTCCGGGTGCGCCTCTTCACCGTCCCCGGCACCTCCATCCCCGGCCCGTACGGGGGCAAGCAGCGGCAGATCATGGTCGACGTCGACCCGCGGGCCACCGCGGCCAAGGGGCTGAGCCCCAGCGACGTGGTCACCGCGCTCCTGCAATCCAACGTCATCATCCCCGCGGGCACCGCGCAGATCGGCTCGACCGAGTACAACGTCCGGCTGAACTCCAGCCCCGCCACGGTCGAGCAGTTCAACGTCATCCCGGTCAAGGTGGTGAACGGGGCGCCGGTGCTCCTCCGCGACGTGGCCCACGTCCGGGACGGGTTCGCGGTCCAGAACAACATCGTCCACATCGACGGGAAGCGGGCCAGCTACATCGTCATCCTCAAGCACTCCAACGCCGGCACCCTGGCGGTGGTGGACGGGGTGAAGGGGCTGCTCCCGTCGCTCCAGGCCACCGCCCCGGACGGCATCACCCTGAAGCTCGACTTCGACCAGTCGATCTTCGTCCGCGCCGCGCTCTCCAACGTGCTCCACGAGGCGGTGATCAGCTCGATCCTGGTCTCGCTGATGATCCTCTTCTTCCTGGGGAGCTTCCGCAGCGTGGCCATCGTCTCCAGCTCCATCCCCCTGGCCATCCTGGTGGGCATCGCCGCGCTGTTCGTCACCGGCAACACCCTCAATCTGATGACCCTGGGCGGCCTGGCCCTGGCGATCGGCATGCTGGTGGACGACGCCACCGTGGCGGTGGAGAGCATCCACCGCAACCACAGCGGCGGGAAGCGCCTCACCGTGGCCATCCTCGACGGCGCGCACGAGGTCGCCACCCCGGCGCTGGCGGCGACGCTCACCATCTGCATCGTCTTCTTCCCGGTGGTGCTGCTCACCGGGCCGGCGCGCTACCTGTTCACCCCGCTCGCGGTGGCGGTGGTGTTCTCCATGCTCGCCTCCTACGTGCTGAGCCGCACCCTGGTGCCGGCGCTGGCGCGATTGCTGGAATCGGAGGACGCCCACGCCGACACCGAGGGGAAGGGCCTCTTCGCCCGCTTCAACCGCTGGCGCGACGACCGCTTCGGACGCTTCCAGGCCGGGTACGGGCGGCTGCTGGAGGTGGGGCTCCACCACCGGGCGTGGGTGCTGGGGACCTTCGCCGTCCTGGTGGGGGTGTCCGCCGCGCTCCCGGCCTTCGTCGGGCTGGACTTCTTCCCGGACGTGGACGCCGGCCTGATGCGGCTCCACTTCCGCGCGCCGATCGGCACCCGCATCACCGACACCGAGCGGATGGTTATCGAGGCCGAGACGAAGATCCGGGAGATCATCCCCGCCCACGAGCTCCAGGCGCTCAACGACAACATCGGCATCCCGCTCTCGTACAACCTGGCCTTCGTCTCCACCGACAACATCGGGCCGCAGGACGCCGAGATCCTCATCTCGCTCAAGCCGGGCCACCGCCCCACGCGGGAGTACATGAAGCGGATCCGCGAGGAGCTCCCCCGGGACTTCCCCGGCAGCTCGCTCTACTTCCAGCCCGCGGACATCGTCACCCAGGTGCTCAACTTCGGGCTCCCCGCGCCCATCGACGTGGTCATCGAGTCCAACGATCTGGAGAAGGGCTTCACGGTGGGACGGCAGCTCGCCGCCCGGCTGCGGCGCATCCCGGGCATCGTCGACGTGCGCATCCCCCAGGTGCTCGACTACCCCACGCTGAACCTGGACGTGGACCGGATCCGGGCGGCGCAGGTGGGGCTCTCCCAGCGCGAGGTGGCCAACAACCTCCTCACCTCGCTCTCCAGCAGCTCGCTGGTGAACCCCAACTTCTGGCTCAGCCCCCAGAACAACGTGAACTACATCGTGGCGGTGCAGACGCCGCTCCCGCTGATGCGGAGCACCAGCGATCTGCTCGCCACGCCCCTCACCGTCCCGGGCTCGCAGCCGCTGCGGCAGACGCTGACCCGCGGTCTGACCGATTCCGCCGCTCCCGCGGGGAGCCTCTACCTCGGGACCTTCGCCCAGCTGTCTCCGGGCAGGACCCTGGCCTCGGTGAACCACTCCACCATCCAGCGGGTGGTGAACGTGCAGGCCGCTCCGGAGGGACGGGACCTCGGCTCGGTGGCCCGTGACATCCAGAAGGCCATCGACTCGCTGCAAGACCTCCCCAAGGGGATGAAGATCTCCGTCCGCGGCCAGATCGAGAGCATGCGCACCTCGTTCGGCGCGCTCGGGCTGGGGCTCATCCTGGCGGTGGTGCTGGTGTATCTCCTGATGGTGGTGCTGTTCCAGTCGTGGCTGGACCCGTTCATCATCCTCGCCGCGGTGCCGGGAGCGATGGTGGGCATCCTCTGGATGCTGGCCTTCACCGGCACCACGCTGAACGTCGAGTCCTTCATGGGCGCGATCATGGCGGTGGGCATCGCGGTGTCCAACAGCATCCTCCTGGTGTCGTACGCCAACGAGGTCCGCAGCCAGCGCAGCCTGGGGCCCCTCGAGGCGGCGCTGGAGGCCGGGAAGGTCCGGCTCCGTCCGGTGCTGATGACCGCCCTGGCCATGGTGCTGGGCATGCTCCCGATGGCGCTGGCGCTGGGCGAGGGCGGCGAGCAGAACGCGCCGCTGGGCCGCGCGGTCATCGGCGGCCTCCTGGTCGCCACCTTCGTCACCCTGTTCGTCGTCCCGGTGGTCTACTCGGTCCTCCGCAGGAAGGAGCCCGAGGCTCACCGACTCGACGAGCGCTTCCTGGAAGAGAGCCAGGGCGCCCACCCGGGAGCACTGGCATGACCGAGATGCACGAGGAACGGCTCCCGCCGGTCGCAGGGCCGCCGGACGCCCGGGCGCAACCGCGCCCGCGCGCGCTCACCATCGGGACCGTGGTGCTGGTGCTCGCCGCGGTCGCCGGCGTGGTGGCCATCGCCGTCGGACGGCGGGGCGCCGAGTCCAAGGAGCGCCAGGAGCGGGCCGCGGCGCAGGACCGGGGCCCCACGGTGCGGGTGGCGCCGGTGGAGATCTCCGCCGCCGACCGGACCCTGGCCATCCCCGGCGAGGTGCGGGCATGGAACCAGGCCACCCTCTACGCCAAGGTGGCCGGGTACGTGCGCGAGGTGAAGGTGGACAAGGGGAGCCGGGTGAAGAAGGGCGACCTGCTCGCCAAGCTCGAGTCGCCCGAGACCGACCAGGCAGGTCCTCGGCGCCCGGGCCGACCTCCAGGTGAAGCAGTTCCAGGCGGACCGGCTGCGCACGCTCCGGCCCCAGGGATTCATCGCCCAGCAGGACCTGGACACTGCCGAGGGTGCGCTCTCCGTGGCCCGGGCCACGCTGCAGAGCCTGCTGGCCACGCAGTCGTACGAGCAGCTCCGGGCTCCCTTCGACGGGGTGGTCACCGCCCGCTACGTGGACCCGGGCGCGCTGGTGGCCGCCGGCACCTCCTCGAACCAGTCGGTGCAGCCGCTCTTCGACGTCGCGGACATGAAGACCGTCCGGGTGCAGGTCTACGTCGGCCAGGACGACGCGGCGGACATCCGGAACGGCGCGCCGGTGAGCATCGCCTTGCCCGACGACCCGGGCCACCCCATCGAGGCCACCGTCACCCGGATCTCCCAGGGCGTCGACGCGCGGACTCGCACCATGCTCGTGGAGATCGACGTCCGCAACGAGCCGGTGCGGCTCTACCCCGGGAGCTACGTCAACGTCCGAATCCGGTTCCCGGGGCGCCGCACGCCGCTGGTGCCCGGAGATGCGCTCGCCTGGCGGGGCGACGCGCTGTTCGTCGCCCGGCTCGACCCGGAGAACCGGGTGAAGCTGGTGCGGGTCCAGCCCGGCGAGGACGACGGGCGGCGGGTGCAGATCCTCTCCGGTCTGCAGGGAGGAGAGCAGGTGGTGCTCAACCCCAGCGCCGAGCTCTCCGACGGAGACCGGGTCCAGCCGCTGGTCCCGAAGGGTGGCGGCCCCGCGGCCGAGCGGTGACGCCCCTCAGGCGCGGCGCACGCGGAACAGGAGCAGCGCCAGCGCCACCGGGAGCAGCGCCAGCGGCGACCCTTGCTGGCCGCTGACGTCGAAGCAGCCGTAGCTGATCGGGGTGACGGCGCCGCCGCCGGCCACGTTCGGGTCGGTGCCCGCCTTCAGCTCGTCGATGTCCGACACGCCGTCGTGGTCGCTGTCGGTCTTCTCGGCGGTGAGCGCGTCGAGCGCGGTGTCCAGGCTGGCGATGTTCTGGGCCACCAGCCCGCGCGAGCGCATGGACACCCCGAACGGGGTGGTGACCGTGCCGAATCCGCCGGCCGGCACGTTGTGGCAGAGCGTGCAGTCCGGCGTGTACGACAGAGCGAGGTGGGTGCGGACCTCGGCGGGAAAGATGGACGAGGCATGCGCCAGTCCACCGGCGAGCACCGTGACGGCGAGGAGAGTGTGTCTCAAGGCCGGATCAGGGTAGCGCAATGCGGCCCGGCGGCGCGGCGATTCCACCCACCGAGGTGCCGTTCTGGGTGTGGCAGCTATTGCAGTCGCCCGACGGGACGGCGGTGCCCATGCTCCGCGTCTTCCCGTTGAAGCTCACCGTCGCGGTGATGGGAAACACCGGCCAGCCGCCTCCGAGGTTCGCGTAGAAGTTGCCCGCGCTGTTGACCGTGAACGCCCGGGCCGTCCCGTTCTTGTCGGTGACCGTCACCGTGGCTCCATTCGCGGCGGAGCCGTTGCAGTCGTCGAACTCGTGCCCGGTGGGGAACACCGTCCCGGCGATGCTGAAGCCCGGGGCCTCGCCGCTCCTGTCGTGACAGGCGATGCAGGCCAGGCCCGGGTGCATGCGTGAGCTGCCGTTGTCGCCCTGGGTCCAGTAGCTGTTGCTGCTGCACTGAGGAGGTGCGCTGAAGGCCGGGTCACCGGCCGGCGCGCAGCTTCCCGCCGGGGTGCCCGCGTCCACCCAGCTCCCGAAGGCTGCGATCTCGGTGGCGGACACCGTCACCCCGGTCCCCGGCGGCATCGGGGAGGCCGAGTCCTGCATGCGGAACAGCGAGCGCTGGGCGTAGTTCTGTCCAGTGAAGCCGGTCGCCGGCGCGGTGAGCGCGGCGAGGCTGTTCAGCGGCATGGGCGCGCTGCCCGAGGGCGGCGAGCCGTGGCAGCTCGTGCAGTGGCTGGAGAGCAGCGTGGCCACGTCGCAGGGCAGATCTCCCGCCACCGTGCCGCCGCCCCCACCGGAGCCGCCGTCCGGGCCGGCGTTCAGGTTGCCCGTGCCGCCGGAGTAATCCCCCAGCGCGCAGGCGACGGTGACCAGCAGCATCGACGACAGCAGACGGCGCATCGAGACCTCGGACCTCCGACGGGGAGGCGTTCGCTTCAGAGTTGCCCGATGCTGGACGGATCCGTCACCGCAAGGACAGAGGCGCGGATGTGCGGCAAGGTGGAGCAGGCTCACCGGTCGCGTGGGGGCTCGGCAAACCCACCCCTCGAAGATCCCGGGTGGTGACCAGGGACGGAGCGGACGTGACCCGCCCCCCGGTCCGTGCCATGACCTCCGGACGAGCGTGGAACGGGGAACTGGCCAGGACCCGGCCGCCGCCGGGCTGAGCACCGCGGAGGCGGCGGCCCGGCTCGTCCGCGAGGGGCCCAACGAGGTCGCGGTGCACGCGCGGGCCTCGGTGCTGCGCCAGGTCGTGGCCAGCTTCTCCAATCCACTCTTCGGCATCCTCCTCGTGGCGGCGGCGGCGTCGGCCGTGCTCGGCGAACGGGTGAACGCCGTCATCGTCGTGGCGATGGTGCTCCTCAGCGCGGCCGTCGACTTCGTCCAGTCGTTCCGCTCGGCGAGGGCCGTCGAGCGGCTCCGGGCGCAGGTGGCCCTGACCGCGAGCGTGCTGCGCGACGGGCGCTGGGTCGAGCTGCCCCGGCGCGAGCTGGTGGTCGGCGACGTCATCCGCCTGTCCGCAGGCGCCCTGGTGCCCGCGGACGCCCGGCTGCTCGCTGCCAACGCGCTCCACGTCGTCGAGTCCGCGCTGACCGGCGAGTCGCTGCCGGTGGAGAAGGAGGTCGGGGCCGCGGGCGAGCCCGGCGGTGTCTCGGCCGGCAACGTCTACGCCGGCACCTCGGTTGCCAACGGCATGGCGGAGGCGGTGGTGGAGCACACCGGCGGCGGCACCCAGCTCGGGGCCATTGCCGCCCGGCTCGCCGAGCGCCCGCCCCAGACCGCCTTCGAGATCGGGATCCGCGACTTCGGCCTCTTCATCACCCGCACCGTCCTGTTCCTGGTGCTCTTCATCGGCGTGGTGAGCGTGGCGCTCCACCGGCCTCCCCTCGAGTCGCTGCTCTTCGCCGTGGCGCTGGCGGTGGGGCTGACCCCGGAGTTCCTGCCGATGATCAGCACCGTGACCCTCGCTCAGGGCGCGGTGCGGATGGCCCGCTCGAAGGTCATCGTCAAGCACCTCCCGGCCATCCAGAACCTCGGCAGCATCGACGTCCTCTGCAGCGACAAGACCGGCACCCTCACCCGGGGTCAGATGGAGCTGGAGCGCTCGGTGGACGGTGCAGGGTCGCCGGCCCCGGGGCGCTGGGCCTCGCCCAGGTGAACAGCGCGCTGCAGACCGGACTCAAGAGCCCGCTCGACGACGCCATCCTCGCCGCACCGCACCCGGAGCCCGGGGAGTGGCAGCGGTGCGGCGAGGTGCCGTTCGACTTCGAGCGCCGGCGGGTGAGCGTGGCCGCCCAGCGCGCCGGCACGCTGGAGCTCATCTGCAAGGGCGCCCCGGACGGCGTCCTCTCCGCGTGCACGCGGTGGGAGACCCCGGGCGGGGTGCGACCGCTCGACGACGCCGCCCGCGCCCGGTGCCAGGAGACCGAGCGGGCGCTGGCCGGGCAGGGGCTCCGGGTCATCGCCGTGGCCTCGCGCACCCTGGGCCAGGAGGAGCCCTGCGGCCTCGACTCCGAGCGCGACCTCTGCCTCGCCGGCTTCCTCGCCTTCCTCGACCCGCCGCTCCCCGAGGTCGCCAAGACCATCGCCGGGCTCCGGCGGGACGGTGTGTCGGTGAAGATCCTCTCCGGCGACGACCCGCTGGTGGTCCGTCACGTCTGCGAGGCCGTCGGCATCGGAGGCAAGCGCGTGGTGCTCGGCGACGACCTCGACCGGCTGACCGACCCGGCGCTGGGGCAGGTGGCCGAGCACCACGCGGTGTTCGCCCGGGTGTCGCCGCAGCAGAAGACGCGCATCCTCCAGGCGCTGCGCCGGCGGGGACACGTGGTCGGCTTCCTCGGCGACGGCATCAACGACGCGCCCTCGCTCCACACCGCCGACGTGGGCATCTCGGTGGCCTCCGCCGTGGACGTGGCCCGCGATGCGGCGGACATCGTGCTCCTCGAGCGCGGACTGGGCGTGCTTCATGCCGGCATCGTCGAGGGCCGGAAGTCCTTCGGGAACGTCATGAAGTACCTCCTGATGGGCACCAGCTCGAACTTCGGGAACATGCTGAGCATGGCGGTGGCGTCGCTCTTCCTGCCCTTCCTGCCGATGCTCCCGACCCAGATCCTCCTCAACAACTTCCTCTACGACCTGGCGCAGCTGACCATCCCCAGCGACGCGGTGGACGCGTCCTTCCTTGCCCGGCCCCAGCGCTGGGACATCCACGCCGTGCGGCGGTTCATGCTGGTGGTCGGTCCGGTGAGCTCGCTCTACGACTTCCTGACCTTCTGGATCCTCCTCGGCGTCTTCCACGCCTCGGAGCGGCTGTTCCACACCGGCTGGTTCGTCGAGTCGCTGGCCACGCAGGTGCTGGTGGTCTTCGTCATCCGCACCGCCGGGAACCCCTTCCGGAGCCGGCCGAGCCCGCTGCTCGCCGGGACCTCGCTGGCGGTGGTCGCGGTGGCGGCGGTGCTCCCCTGGACTCCGGCGGCCGAGGCGCTCGGGTTCGAGCCGCTCCCGGCGCCGTTCTTCCTCTTCCTCGCCGTCGCCACCGCCACGTACCTCCTGCGCGTCCAGTGGGTGAAGGGCCGCATCCTCCCCAGGTTCACCCCGCCGTCACCGCGGCGGGCGCGGCCGGCCGCTCCCGGTGGGCCTTCGCGCGCCAGACGAGCCGCCTAGCGACGCCCGCGGGGCGCCACCCGCGTCCCGTCCTCCAGCGCCTCGCCGGGGTAGAGCACCACCGTGTCCCCCTCGGCGAGCCCCGACTTCACCTCGGCCACCCGGGGGTTCCGGAGCCCGATGGTGACCGGGCGAAGCACCGCCCGACCGGCCTCCACCCGGAACACGCTCCACTGCTCGCCCTGGCGGAAGAGGGCGCCGAGCGGGACCAGCAGGGCGCGAGGCACGTCGGCGGTCACCACGTGCAGCTCCACCCGGAAGCCGTCTCCGAGGCCGCGCCGCTTCTCCGGCGAGTCCACCAGGTCGGCCACGACGTTCACCCGCTGCTCCTCGACGCCGAGCGCGGACACCTTGGTGAACGCGCTCGGCTCGACCCGCCGCACCCGGGCCTGCAGCGTTCCCTCCCCGCCCCAGCGATCGATGACCACCTCGGCGCCCGGGACGGATGGCCACCGCCTCGGTGGTCAGCACGTCGGCCACGGCCTCCATCGCCCCGAGGTCGCCGAGCTCGAACAGCGGCGTCCCCGGCTGGACCACGGCCTCGCTCTCCTGGAGGACCCGCAGCACCACACCCTTCACCGGACAGGAGACCTCCCAGGCCTCCTCTGGCTGCCCGCGCCGTTCCTGGGTGCGCACCAGGGCGGCGCGGGCGGCGTCGCGCTCGTGCCGGGCGACGTCGCGGCCGCGCTCCGCCACCTCCACGTCGCGGGCCCTTGCCGGCGCGCTCGGTCTCGACCCGCTCCCTCGCCTCCTTGGAGATGCTCCCCGCCGTCCCGAGCTGCCGGGCCCGGGCGAGGTTGCGCTCCGCCTGGTCCGCTCGTTCCGGGCGAGCGCCAGCGCTGCCTCGGCCCTCCGCGCGGCGTCGTCCGCCGCCCGGGCCCGGGCCTGCACCTCGGAGCGGGTCCGGGCGTCGAGGAGCGGCGGGGCGACCGGGACGATGCGCGCCAGCGTCGCCTCGGGGACACAGGGATCTCCGGCGCGCACCGAGGGACGGAGGAGCGTGCCGCTCAGCGGCGAGGAGAGCACGTACCGGTCCCGCACCCGCACCCGCCCGTCCTCGTCCACCGTGACCCGGAGGGGTCCGAACGTCACCTTCTCCACCTCCACCGAGACCGAGCGCGGGCCGCAGCGCCAGGCAGAGCGCTCCCCCGACCACCACCACCGCCGCAGACACGCCGATGACGGTTCGCCGCTTCACGATGTCACTCCCGCGTCTTCAGGACCGCGATCAGGTCGAGCCTGCCGATGCGCCAGGTCACCGCCAGGGTGCTGAGCACCGCCGCGCCCACGATGAACAGCGAGGACTCGGCGATGGTCCGGGCGGTGGTGGGGATGGCGAAGCGGACCTCCTCGTTGCTGAAGATCGGCGCCAGCGCGGCGCCGATCAGCGCTCCGAGCAACGCGCCGAGGGGAAGGCCCGGCCAGCACCTCCACCGCCAGCCCGGAGAAGAGCAGGCGCGCCACCTCCCGGTGGCTGAAGCCGATGACGTGCAGGGTGGCCAGCTCGCGCGCGCGTTCGGAGAGGGTGATGCGCGCATCGTTGTAGACGATGGAGAAGGCCAGCGCTCCGGCGAAGCCGGCGAGGAACACCAGGTCCACCCACATCGTCCGGTTCATCATCTCCTGGAAGAGCGCGATCAGCGTCTTCTGCTGGATGGCGGAGGTGACCTTCGGCACTTCCTTGGTGCGCGCGAGGAAGCGCGAGACCTGCGCCTCGTCCATCTCCACCAGCGCCATGTCCGCCAGCGGCCGCTCCCCGAGCCACCGCGCGAGCGCGTCGTCGGCCATCGTCGCCCCGAATCCCACCGGCTCGTTCACCACTCCGGTCACCGGGATGAGGCCTGTCCGGCGATCTCCGGTCAGCAGCTGCACCTCCAGCGTGTCCCCGGCCTGCACGCGCAGTACCTCCGCCAGCTTGGCGGTCAGCACCATGCCGCCGGCGGGGAGGGGCCGGGTGGCCAGCTTCAGATTGACCAGACGCCGCAGTCGCGACGACGGTGAGCACGCCGCTCAGCGCCACGTCGCGGGAGCGGTGGCCGCTCCGGAGCCGCACCGGCGCCGCGCGCAGGACCTCCGCTCCGAGGACGCCCGGGAAGTCGCGCAGCTCGGAGAGCACCTCGTCTGCGCCCGTCGGAGACCGTCAGGCCGACCTTCACGTCCTCGCGCTGGGCGGCCGGCATGGCCTGGAGCAGGAGCACGTCCATGGCGGCGAACATCGCCAGGTCACCACCACGATGGACAGGGCCAGCCCGAACGCCAGCGAGGAGAGAGCCGCGCGCCCGGGCTGGCGGGCCAGCTGCCGGAGCACGAACCGCCCGTTCACCCCGAGCAGCCGCCCCAGCCCCGCGCGCTCCAGCGCCGAGGGCCGGTACTCCGGCGGCGTGGGCGGGCGGAGAGCCTCCGCGGGAGGGATCGAGGTCGCCCGGCGGAGCGAGCCCCAGGCGCCGATGGCGGCGGCGCCGAGGCTGAGCGAGGTCACGAGCAGGACCTGTCCGGGCTCGAGCCGGTAGCGGAGGAGGGGAAAGCGGAAGTACTCGGTGTACAGCCCCGTCAGGAGCGTGCCGAAGTAGTCGCCGAGCACCAGCCCACTGGCGAGCCCGATCAGGACGATGAGCCCCACCAGCTTCGCGTAGTGCAGCCCGATGGCCCCGTTGAAGTAGCCCACGGCCTTGAGCGCGGCGATCTGGTCTCTCTCGGTGTCCAGGAGGCGGGAGAAGACCAGATTGACCAGGAACGCCGAGACCAGCAGGAAGATGGCCGGGACGATGGTGGCCATCACCGCGAGCTGCCGGAACTCGTTGGTCACCAGCTTGTGCGAGACGTGGCGGTCGCGGCCGTACGCCCCCAGCGAGCCGTAGCGATCGAGCACCTGGTCTGCCTCGGCGATGACCGCCGGGGCGCTGGCGCCGGGCCCGAGCCGGAGCACCACGTCGTCGAACGCGCCACGCAGGTCGAAGGCCGAGGCCAGCCCCTCGCGCGGCATCCACACCACGCCGAAGCGCCGGTCGTCCGGGAACACCGTGCCTTCCTGCAGCTGGTAGACGTACTCGGGGCTGAGCGCCACGCCGGCGATCCGGAGCCGCTGCCGCCGCCCGTTGATGCGGGCCACCAGATCCATGCCCGGATGCCAGATGGTCGGCCTCGGCGAAGGCCTGGTTGACCAGCACCTCGTCGTCCCGTCCCGGGCTCGGGCCAGCGCCCCGCCTTGAGGTGCAGGCGGTTCAGCTGCGGCGGTCCCTGGTCGGGGATGGACACCAGTCGCGCGGTCGCCGGCTCGTCCAGCCCCGGAACGTCGATGGACACGTCGCGGACGATGCGCGTCTCCACCTGGCCCACGCCGGGGATGGCCCGCAGCCGGTCCGCCACCGGCTCGGGCGCGCGCTTGAGACGGGCGAACACGTCGGCGAAGCGGTAGCGGGTGTAGTAGTCGTCGAGCGCGGTCTGCAGCGCTGCGGTGGTCCCGGCCGAGCCGAGGAACACCGCCGTCCCGCAGCAGATGACCAGGGCGATGGAGCCCCCCTTGCGACTTCAGCCGCCAGGCGTCCCGGAGGACCTTCCTGTCGAGCGGCTTCACCAGCTCAGCTCCTCGGGCCGGGCCCGCCGCGCGTTCCGCGACTCGGAGGCCACCCGTCCATCGGCGAAGCGGAGCACCCGGTCGCCCAGCCCGGCGATCACCGCGTTGTGGGTGATGATCAGCGTGGTCCGTCCGAGCTCCTCGTTCACCCGGAGCAGCGCCGAGAGCACCACCCGGCCGGTCTCCTGGTCCAGCGCGCCGGTGGGCTCGTCGCAGAGCAGGAGGTCGGGCTGCTTGGCCACCGCCCGGGCGATGGCCACCCGCTGCTGCTCGCCTCCCGAGAGCTGGGCGGGGAAGTGGTCCATCCGCTCGCCCAGGCCCACCAGCTGCAGCGCCTCCTCGGGCGTCATCGGCTCCCGCGAGATGTCGGTCACCAGCTCCACGTTCTCCCGGGCGGTGAGGCTGGGGAGCACGTTGTAGAACTGGAAGACGAAGCCCACGTGGTCCCGGCGGTAGAGCGTGAGCTCGCGCTCCGTCGCCCGGGTGAGGTCCTCACCGCGGTAGAGCACCTGGCCCGAGGTGGCGCGGTCCAGCCCGCCGAGGATGTTGAGCAGCGTCGACTTGCCGCTGCCCGAGGGGCCGAGGATCACCACGAACTCGCCCTCGGTGAAGGTGAGGTCCACGCCCCGGAGCGCGTGCACCTGCACCTCGCCCATCGTGTACGTCTTCACCAGGGCGCGGGTCTCGAGCACCGGCGCGGGAACCGTCCCCGCCCGGACCTGGGCCTCTCCGGCGCTCGGTGCGGCGTGCTCCACGACATCTCACCCCGGTTGCGACAAGCGTGCCCGCGAGGGTACCCCGGCTCGACGAGGCGCCTGGCGCAACCCCTGCGGAGCCCGATGGACGCTTCGTCGTCCCGGCGCAACTCCTGCGTCCATGCCTCCTCGCCTCCGCGCCGGGGACGTGCTACGGCGCGCGCATGCCCATCCAGGTCGGACAGCGCGTTCCCGAGGGGACGCTGAGCGAGTTCATCGAGCAGGAGACGCCGGGCTGCGCGCTCGGCCCCAACACCTTCCAGGTCTCGAAGCTGGTGGCCGGCAAGCGCATCGTGGTGTTCGGGCTCCCGGGCGCCTTCACCCCGACCTGCTCGGCCAAGCACGTTCCCGGCTACCTCGCGCATGCCGCCGAGCTGCAATCACGCGGGGTGGACGAGATCTGGTGCGTCTCGGTCAACGACGCCTACGTCATGGGCGCCTGGGGCCGGGACCAGAAGACCGACGGGAAGATCCGGATGCTCGCCGACGGGAGCGCGCTCTGGACCCGTGCGCTCGGCCTCGAGACGGACCTCACGCCCAAGGGGATGGGCGTCCGGTCCCAGCGCTACTCGATGCTGCTCGACGACGGGGTGGTGAAGTCGCTCCACGTCGAGGCGCCGGGCAAGTTCGAGGTCAGCGACGCGGACACCATGCTCAGGGAGCTGAAGCGGCCGTGACCGGCGAGTCGCGCATCGGCAGCTTCGCCGGTGCCCGAGCTCCGCCGCGCCGGAGTCTGACCGCGACCGCATCGCGGAACCCTGGGGTGGAGAGCCCACCGCCAGCGAGGCCCGCGCCCATCAGCGGCGGCCCGAATCGTCGGCGTGCGCTGCAATTCTCCAGTCCGGGTCCGGCTTTCGCCTGGGCGTGCGACTTGCTCTCCTGTGGTGTGAATCCATGCGCAGGCTCCTCCTCGCCGCTCTCGTGGCCTCGTTCCCGGCCGCGGCCCAGACGCTCACCCCCGGGGGACCGGCGGACACCTTCCAGGTCACGACGTACGTGTCCGGACTCGGGCAGCTGACCGACTTCCGCTTCCTCCCCGACGGGCGGGTGGTGATGACCGAGAAGACCGGCGCGGTGAAGGTCCGCCGGACCGACGGCACCGTGGTGACCGCCGGGAGCTTCACCGTCGACAGCTCGAGCGAGAAGGGCCTGCTCGGGGTCGAGGTGGATCCGCAGTTCGCGACCAACACCTTCCTCTACTTCTACGCCTCCGACGGGCCGAGCACCGCGAACAAGCACCGGGTGCTGAGAGTGGCCCTCAGCCCGAGCAACGCCCTGGCCTGCACCGGCTCCTGCAGCACCGCACAGGCGAGCGTGCTGGTCCTGCTTCAGAATCTCCAGGGGCCCGCCAACCACGACGGCGGCGGCCTGGCCATCGGCCCGGACGGCAAGCTCTACGTGGGCGTCGGCGATACCGGGTGCAACTCCGGCCTGCCGCCGGGCCCGGGCAACGTCACGAACTGGATCGGGACGTGCCT
The DNA here is from genome assembly GCA_963776345.1 of uncultured delta proteobacterium. Classification (GTDB taxonomy): domain Bacteria; phylum Myxococcota; class Myxococcia; order Myxococcales; family Myxococcaceae; genus RPRB01. Next base: position 161,131 of record CAVZMH010000018.1, read on the forward strand.
CACCACGGCGCAACGGCAAGGTGCTCCGCATCAACCTCGACGGGACGATTCCCACCGACAATCCGCTCGCCGCACCCGGGACCACCGTGCCGGCATGCAATGGCTCCTGCGGCAGCGGCCCCGACGCGGGCACGCTCATCCCGAATCCCACGGACCGAGATCTGGGCCTGGGGCTTCCGCAACCCGTTCCGCTTCTCGTTCGACACGGTCGACCGGCCTCCTCTGGGTCGGGCGACGTCGGCGAGGTCAGCTACGAGGAGATCAACCTGGTGCGGAAGGGCCAGCACTACGGGTGGCCGTAGCGGGAGGGCACCTTCGGCTATCCCGGTGACCACCTGCGACAACCTCGGCCCGAACGGCGTGGGCACCGACTGCGTGGACCCGGCGTACTTCTGCGAGCACAACGGCGCGGCAGGCAACAACGACGGCAACTGCCAGAGCATCACCGGCGGCGTCTTCGTCGACAGCGCGAGCTGGCCCGCGCCGTACCGGGGCCGGTACTTCTTCGGCGACAACGCGAACGGCAACGTCTGGACGCTCACCCCCAACGCGGGCCGCGACGGCTTCGTCGCCACGCCGCGGGCCGACTTCGGGACGGGGTTCGGCACCGTGGTCCGCTTCCTGGTGGGTCCGGACGGGCAGCTGTACGTGGCACGGCATCGAGGGCAGCATCCTGCGCATCGCACCTCGTTCGGGCGTCGACGCCGGAACCCCCGACGCCGGTGCTCCCGATGCCGGGCAGCCCGACGCAGGCGCTCCCGACGCCGGGCCGCGCGGAGACGCCGGCCAGCCCTTCGACGCCGGCCCGATTCCCTTCGGCGGCGGCACCCCGCCCGGGGGCCTCGCGGGCGGCGCCCCGTTCCAGGGACCCGAGACCTGCAGGCTCTGTCACGCCGGGGCGGCCGTCGACGCCGGGTCGCCGTACATGCCGTGGGACAGCTGGGCAGCGACGATGATGGCCAGCGCCATCCGGGACCCGCTGTACCAGGCGGCGCTGAGCGTCGCGAACCAGGACGTGCTGGGCATCGGCCAGTGGTGCCTGCGCTGTCACTCGCCCACCTCGTACGTGCAGGGCCACGGCGTCCCGACGGACGGGAGCGCGCTCGACGCCGTGGACCGCGCCGGCGTCAGCTGCGAGGCCTGCCACCGAACCCGGACCGACGCCGGGGTCATCGGCAACGCCCAGCTCACCTTCGAGCCGAGCTTCACCGCGTTCGGACCGTACCCGAACGTGGACAGCCCCGCGCACACCGGAGTCCAGGACCCCGCGGTGAGCCAGAGCACCCTCTGCGGGCAGTGCCACGAGGTCCGCAACCCCGTGCTCAGGCGCGCCGGCACCCAGCGCCCGTTCCCGCTGGACACCACCTACTCGGAGTGGCTCGGCTCGGCGTACGCCAGCGGCGCGGGCGCGAAGAGCTGCCAGGCCTGTCACATGCTGCCCGAGCCGGGAGACCTCCCGGTGGCCAAGGGCGGCCCGCCGCGTCCGTCACCCAGCCGGCACGCCTTCGTTGGCGGGAACGTCTGGGGGCTCGATGCCGTCCGCGCCGCGGCGGCCCCGGGCGAGCTGGACGGGCTCGACGCTGCCTTCGCCGCCAGCCGCGCCGCGGCGCTGGACAACCTCGCCCGCGCCGCCCACGTCCAGGTGCTCCTCCCCGACGGCCCCATCCCCGTGGACACGGAGGTGGAGCTGAAGGTCCGCGTCTTCAACCAGACGGGCCACAAGCTCCCCACCGGCTACGCCGACGGCCGCCGGGTCTTCATCGAGCTGCGCGTCGCGGGACAGGTGGTGAGCGGGGCGTACGACGGCGACGCCGGCGTGCTCCTGCCCGACCCGCAGCTCGCGGTCTTCGAGGCGGTGCACGGCCGGGCGGACGGCGGCCTGGACCACCTCGCGCTCCACGACACCATCCTCAAGGACACCCGCATCGAGCCGCTTGGCTTCCTCCCCACCGAGGACACCGCCCCGGTGGGCATCCAGTTCCTCCGCGAGGCCGACGGCGGGGCGATGGGCGCGGTGGACTGGACGTACCGGGTCCGCTTCCCCTCGACGCCAGACGGCGGGACGGCCACGGTGGAGGCCCGGCTGTTCCACCAGGCCACCACCCGCGAGTACGTCGAGGCGCTCGCCGCGGCCAACCTGACGGATGGGAAGGGCGATGCGCTCCACGCCATCTGGGAGGCGACGGGCCGTGCCGCCCCGGTGCTGATGACCTCCGCACAGGCCTCGACGCAGCTGACCCAGCCGGAGGTGAGCGGCGGGTGCGGCTGTCAGGCGACGACCGGGAGCGCGGCCGTTCTCCCGGCGCTGGCGCTGCTCCTGGGCTGGGTGGGGCGCCGGCGCCGGTTCCTCTAGCGCTTCGGAGGACGGTACACGAATGCCTCGTCCTCGGTGTCGGCATCGGCGTCCTTGTGCGTCCGGTGGATGCGGCCGTCGATGTGGTTCGGCGGCGCGTACACCGTGTACACGCGCAGCGGCTCGCGCCCGTCGTTGATGAAGTTGTGGCGGGTGCCCGGCGTCACCACCACCACGTCCCCCGCCTTGACCCGCGACTCCTTCCCGTCGAGCAGCACCTTGGCGGTGCCGCTGAGGAAGAAGAGCGTCTGCTCGGTGTGCGGGTGCACTTCCTCACCGATGTCGTCGCCGGGTGGGATGGTCATCACCACCAGCTGCGAGTTTGCTCCGGTGAACTCCACCCGCCGGAAGTTCGGATTCTCCCGGGTACGCTCGAGGATGTTGGCCTGGAAGGACATGCCCGTGCTCTTAACGCGGAACGGGCCGGCGGCGCCCGGGTTCTCCTCTGGCTACTTCAGGCAGACCGCCTCGACGTTGTTCCCGTCGGGGTCGAGCAGGAAGGCCGCGTAGTACCTCGGGCCGTAGTCGGGGCGAGGACCCGGCGCGCCGTTGTCGCGGCCCCCCGCCTCGAGCCCCGCGGCATGGAATCGGTCGACGGCCTGCCGGTCCGGGGCGGTGAACGCGAGGTGGGCGCTGGAGCCCCCCGGCTCGGCCACCCGCGAGAGCCACAGCGCGGGCGCGCCCGGCGGACCGAGCCCGGCGCCGTCCGCGTCGCGGGAGGCGAGCCGGTGGCCGAGTGGCGCGAGCGCGGCCTCGTAGAAGCGGATGCTGGCATCGAGCCGGGCCGTCCTCAGCCCGAGGTGGTCGAACATGGCGGTGCTTCCTCCGTGAGAGTGGAGGCTCACCCTGCCCGGGACGGGGCCAGCCTCGCTTGGAGGAACTTGCGCTCGGCGCGCGCCATCCGGCGGAAGCGCCCGGGGGACACGCCCGCGGCGCGGCGGAAGGTGCGGACGAAGTGCGAGAGGTCCCCGAAGCCGACCTCGAACGCCACGTCCGTCACCGGGCGCGACGGGTCGGCCAGGAGCTTCGCGGCGCGCCGGAGCCGTGCGGCGACCAGGTACTGGTGCGGGGTCACCCCGAGCACCCGGGTGAAGACGCGGAGGAAGTGGAACGCGCTGAGCCCGGCGCTGCGCGCCAGGGCGTCGAGCCGCACCGGCTCGGCGGCGTTGGTCTCGACCCAGAGCGCCGTGTCCACCGCCCGGCGCCGGTCGACCAGCCTCGGCGCCCAGGCCGGCCGCGGAGAACGGCTGCGGCAGAGGAACCGGTCCACCAGGAGCAGCGCGGCCTCGTCCAGGGCGACGTCGGTGGCACCCTCGGCCGCCGCCTGGGCCAGCGCGGCCATCACTCCCAGCTCGGCGTCGGGGGCGAGGCCTCCGGTGCGCCACGACTCCGAGCGCGCGCCGCCGAGCTCGTCCACCAGCACAGGCGAGAGGTGGAAGGACAGGCAGGTGTCCCCCTGCCCGTGCTCGTGGGTGCAGGCGTAGACCTCGCCCGGTGCCCCGAGCAGGAAGCCGCCCGGCACGAGCTGGTGCGCGCCGCGCTCGGTGCGGACGCCGAAGCTCCCCGTCGTGACGTAGGCCAGGACGAACGACCGGTGAACCTCAGGAGGGGCCGGGTCCTCCGGGCCCGCCGAGCAGCGGACGTCGAAGACCGAGAGATCGTCCCCGGTCAGGAGCGGCGTGGCCTGGAGGTGCATGCTCATGGGCAGTCGCCGGAGCCTGACCGATGCCCCGGCATTGGTGCTTGAACAATCTTGCTCCCCCCACCATACAGTCAGGCGTGGACGCGTGCGTGCTGGTGGTGGAGGACGACCGGGACCTCCGGGAATGCCTGGTCGACGTCCTGCGTACCGAGCTGCCCGGCCTCGAGCTGCGTGAGGCTCGCCACGGACGGGAGGCCCTGGCCGAGATCGAGCGGCGGACTCCCACGCTCGTCCTCCTGGACATGCTGATGCCGGTGATGGACGGCGCCGAGTTCCTCGAGGCGCTGGACCGCGCCGGCTCCGTCGACCTCCCCCGGGTGGTCATCCTCTCCGCTGGGGACGAGGAGCACCTCGGGGCGCCCCGGCCCCGGGTGGTGGGCGCGCTCCGCAAGCCCGTCCACATGGACGAGCTGGTGAACGTCGTCCGGCGGTGGTGCGAGCCGCGGGGCTGAAGCGGCGACCCCTCGCGCGGACCGTCAGTTCAGGAACTCGATGCTGAACTCGGCGCTGCCGGCGATCGGCTGTCCCTCCGCGTCGAGCGCCGGCAGGTACCTCTCGTCGAGCGCGCAGTCGATCGCCCGTCGGTTGAAGTCCTCGGGCCCCGGCTTGACGACGTGCACCTGGCCCGGGCGGCCGTCGAGCAGCACCTCCACCCGGATGCGGACCACCACCCGGCCGAGCTCCTCGTAGCCGGGGCGGCGGCAGCGCCAGTCGGTCCGGGTCAGCCACGCCTTGCGGGCCCTCGACCTCACGCTGCCGCTTCCGGGGCCCGCCCCGGTGCCGGTCCCGGTTCCGGTTCCGCCGCCGCCGCCCGGACCCGGCGCCGCGTCCGGGTCGCCGTCCCCGTCGTCCTCGTCACCGGCCTCCTCCGCCTCGGCGACCTTCGGCGGCTCGAGCACGCGCGGCGGGGGCGGCGGGGTCTCGCTCACCGGCGGCGGGATGACCTTGGGGGCCTGCACCCGGCGCTGGAGGCGGTGGCGGCGCGCCGGGGGAGGGGGCCGCTTCGGGCCGCCGCCGGGTGGCTGGTTCACCGCCACCTTTCTCGGCGGCAGGCGCAGGGCGACCGGGACCGGCTCACGCGCGGTCGTCGGCCTGGAGGGTGGCCTCCGCACCACCCAGCCGATCACCACCGCATGGAGCACGGTGACGAGGACCAGCGGCCCGACGAACCGGCGGCGCGGCTCGCGAGCCTGGAACAGAGGTGGCCTGTCGTCGCCCCCCGGAAGCCTCGACATCGGGCGGGCACCCTAGCCGAGCGCGCACCCGGCTGCCTCACCTCCAGGCACCGGTCCGTTCGCCGGGTCAGGTTTGCCCGGCCGGCGTCCCGACTCCGAGACGCCGGAAGATCATCTCGGCCGGACAGAACCGAGTGAAGGCGGACTGGATGAGGTTCAGCCCGACGAACACGTCGAGCAGGAGCCACCAGGGGCTCACCAGCCGCGACAGCACCACACCGACGAGGACAAAGCTTCCGGCCAGGACCCGGACGGCACCTTCGATGGTCATGGCGCCTTTGAGCCAGGTGCTCCGGAAAAGGGCTCGCCGGCGGATTTCACCAGGAGTGTGGCCGCAGGGCGCGCGGGCCGTGGGTCCGGATGTGCGTCACGAGGAAGTCGAGCAGCGCCCGGACGCGGGGCGGGGTCTGCGTGCGGTGCGCCGTCAGCGCGTGAATGCCGAACTCGGCGCGCCGGGTCCCCTCCAGGACCAGCTGGAGACGGCCGGCCGCCACGTCCTCGGCCACCAGCATCGAGGGCACCGCCGCCAGGCCCGCCCCGGCCAGGACCGCCTCCCGGAGCGTGAGCCCGTCGGTGCAGGAGAGGGGACCCCGGGTGGAGACCTCGAGCGTGCGTCCCTCGCGGCGGAAGCGCCACTCGGCGGCGCGGGGCACCAGCGCGTAGTGGAGGCACGCGTGCTGGAGGAGGTCCTCCGGCACCCGCGGTGTCCCGGCGCGGGCCAGGTACGCGGGTGAGGCGCAGACGACCAGCCGGTCGGTGGCGAGCCGCCGCGCCACCAGGCTGGAGTCGGTCAGCCGCCCGATGCGGAACACCACGTCGAACCCGCCCTCGACCACGTCCACCAGCCGGTCGTCGGTCGAGAGGTGGACCTCGACCTCCGGATGGAGCGCGAGGAACTCGGTCACCGCGCGCGCCAGGTAGAGCTGCGAGAACGCCACGGTGGCGTTGAGCCGGAGGGTCCCCCGGACGGCGCCGGTCGCGAGCCCCGCCACCTCCTGGGCCCCGTCGGCGGCGGCGACGAGCGCGCGCGCGTGCTCGTGGATCCGCCCCCCCTCCTCGGTCAGGGACAGGGTCCTCGTCGTCCGGTGCAGCAGCCGGACCCCCAGGACCCGCTCCAGCTCGGCGATGCGCCGGCTCACCGCCGACTTGGCGAGGCCCACCTCGCGGGCGGCGGCCGAGAACGAGCGGTGGTGGACCACCCGGGCGAAGAGCGCGAGCGAGGCGACCTGGTCGACGGGAATCATCGTTCTCCTCCGAGAACGGTCAGTTGCCGAAGCGGAGGATGCCCCTGAGACATCCCAGTGGCAAACCCCTCGTGGAGGTTCGCAATGGAGAACGATGCTCACAGCGCTCGTGTGCAGGCCATCCTGGCCGGAGGGCTCCTGGCCGCGGTGCTGGACGCGGTGGACGCCCTCGTCGCCTACAAGCTGGCGTTCGGGATGACGCTGGTGGCCATCTACCAGTTCGTCGCCAGCGGACTGCTCGGTCAGGCGGCGTACGGCGGGGGAGCGGCGACCGCGCTCCTCGGACTGGCCATTCACTTCCTCGTCGCCTTCAGCGCCGCGGCGGCGTTCGTGCTCGCGAGCGAGCGGCTCCCCCTGCTCCGGCGTGACGCGGCGAGGTGGGGACCGCTGTTCGGGCTCGGGGTCTTCGTGGTGATGAGCTTCGTGGTGATTCCGCTCTCCCGGATTCCCGCCTCCTCACCCTCGTTGCCGCTGCTCCTGAACGGCCTCATCGGCCACGCGCTCCTGGTGGGCCTGCCGATCGCGCTCGCCGCCCGTCGGTACCTCGGCCGTGGGGAGCGGACCGCGCTGGCCGGCGCCCCGGCCTGAAAGATGGGGAACCCTCCCCATGTGCCTCGATCGGCCCCTCGCCAGGCTCCTCGGCGCTGGACCTTCCTCCAGCGTTCGAGGTGAGCCATGTCGGAGCAGCAGCGTGAGCTGGTGGTGCTGATGACCAAGGGGATCGACCACGAGCTGTCGTCGGTCGCCTTCACCATCGCCAACGGCGGGATGACCGCCGGGTTCAAGTCGGTGACGATGTTCCTGACCAGCGCCGCGGTCGACCTCGCCCGCCGCCGGGCCATCGACGCCACCCACGTCCCCCCGCTCGATCCGCTGCGCGAGCTGGTGAAGGACTTCCTCCGCCGGGGTGGAAGGCTGGTGGCGTGTACGCCCTGCGTGAAGTCGCGCGGCTACACGCAGCAGGACTTCATCGAGGGCGTGGAGATCGCCGGTTCGAGCGTCATCCACGAACGGCTCCTGGCCGGGGCCGCCTCGCTGAGCTTCTGAGGCCGGACGGCCCTGCGGTACGCTCCGGGGTCGGATGCGGCTGTACGAGCGCGAGGGGCCGCTGGCTGCGCTCACCGAGGCGTGGACGGAGGCCGGGACCGGACGGGGACTGCTGGTGCTCGTCGGCGGAGAGGCCGGGGCGGGGAAGACCAGCCTCGTCCGCGCGTTCGCCGAGCAGAGAGCGCCCGGGTCGCCGGGTGCTCGTGGGTGGCTGCGACTCGCTCTCCACCCCGCGCCCGCTCGGGCCGCTGCGGGACATGGCGGCGTCGGCGCCGGAGCTCGGGGCGCTGCTCGAGACCACCCCGCGGCGGGAGGCGCTGTTCGGGGCGGTGCTCGCCGAGCTGCGCCGGGTCCGGCCAACCTTGCTGGTCATCGAGGACGCCCACTGGGCGGACGCGGCGACCATCGACCTGCTCCGCTTCCTCGGGCGGCGGGTGGAGTCGTCCGGCGCCCTGCTGGTGGTGACGCTCCGGGAGGAGCGAGGTCGGCCCGGCGCACCCGCTCCGGATGGCGCTCGGCGACGTGGCGAGCGCCGGTGCGCTCCGGCGCATCCCGGTGGAGCCGCTGTCCGTCGACGCGGTCCGGGCCATGGCCTCCGGCACCGGGCTCGACCCGGACGAGCTCCACCGGCAGACGGGCGGGAACGCCTTCTTCGTGACCGAGCTCATCGCCGGCCGGGAGGCGTCGGTGCCCCACAACGTGCTCGACGCGGTCCTCGCCCGGGTGGGGCGTCTGCCGCCGGCGGCGCGACGGACGCTGGAGGCCGCGGCCGTGGGGGGCGCCACGGTCGAGCTGTCGGTCCTCGAGCCGCTGCTCGGCCCGGAGCCTGGCGCTCGAGCCGTGTGTCGCGCTGGGTCTCCTCCGGAGCGAGGCGGACCGGGTGAGCTTCCGCCACGAGATCGTCCGCCAGGCGATCCTCTCGGCGCTCCCGCCCGGACGGGAGCGCGCGCTGCACGCCGAGCTGCTCGCCGTCCTCCGCTCCGGGCGGAGCGGGGCTCCGGACCTCGCACGGCTCTCGCACCACGCGGCGGGCGCGGCGGATGCGCCCGCGGTGCTGGAGTACGCGGTGGCCGCGGCCCGGCAGGCCCGCGCGCTGCGCTCGCACCGGGAGGCCGCCGCCCAGCTCGCGCGGGCGCTGGCGTTCGCCGGGGCGGACCACGGTCGGCGGGCCGAGCTGCTGGAGGCGTACGCCGTCGAGTGCTACCTGACCGGAAGGCTCGAGGAGGCGATCGAGACCTGCCAGCAGGCGGTCCGTCTCCGCGAGTCGCTCGGGGAACCACTCCGCCAGGGCGACGACCTGCGCTGGCTGTCGCGCTTCCACTGGTTCGCCGGGAGCAACGCCGAGGCGGAGCGCTGCGCAGCCCGGGCGATCGAGGCGCTGGAGGAGATGCCGCCGGGACGGGAGCTCGCGACCGCCTACAGCAACGCCGCCCAGCTCCGGATGCTCGCCGCCGACACGGTCGAGGGTGCGCGGTGGAGCCGGAAGGCGCTCACCCTGGCGCGGCGGCTCGGCGAGCGGCCGACCGTCATCCACGCGCTCTGCAACCTGGGGAGCTGCAAGCTCCAGGCGTCCGACGAGGAGGGATGGCGCCTGCTGCGCCAGAGCCTCGACGGCGCGATCGTCGCCGGCCTGGACGACGACGCGGCGCGAGCCTGGGCGAACCTGACCACCTACGCCGTCACCCGGCGGCAGCTCGCGCGCGCCGCCGGCTTCGTCGAGGAGGGGCTCGCGTACACCGAGGAGCGCGACCTCGACGCCTATCGCTTCTACCTCTGCGGCTGGAGCGCGATGGCCGAGCTGCACGGAGGGCGGCTCGAGGCGGCGGCGGCGTGTGCGGAGGAGGTGCTGCGGCGCCCCGGGCTGCCCATCCTCTCCCGGGTCATCCCGCTGACGGTGCTGGGCCGGGTCCGGGCACGGCGAGGCGAGCCGGAGGTCTGGCCGGCGCTGGACGAGGCCCTCGAGCTGGCGGGCCGCATCGGAGAGCACCAGCGGCTCGGCCCGGTGGCCATCGCCCGGGCCGAGGCGGCGTGGCTCGAGGGCGACGACGGCCGCGCCCGCGCCGAGGTCGCCCGGGCGCTCCCCCGGGCCATCGAGGTCCGCGACGGATGGATCGGCGGCGAGCTGCTCCTCCTTTCGTGGCGAGCCGGGGAGGCGGTGAGGCCACCCCGCTGGGTGGCGCCCCCGCTCCGGTCCCAGCTGCTCGGCCAGCACGCCGCCGCGCGGCGCGAGTGGGTCCGGCTTGGCTGCCCGTTCGAGGCCGCGCTTGCGCTCGCCGACGCCGGCGACGAGAAGAGCCTCCGCGGGGCGTTCGAGGCGCTGGAGCAGCTCGGGATGCGCGCTGCCGCCGCGCGCGTCGCGGCGAGGCTCCGCGCTCAGGGCGTGCGCAAGGTCCCCCGCGGCCGGAGGGCGAGCACCCGGGGCCACCCGGCAGGCCTGACCGCACGGGAGACCGAGGTGCTGGCGCTCCTCGGGGAGGGTCTGCGAAATGCCGAGATCGGCCGGCGGCTCTTCATCTCTCCCAAGACGGTGGACCACCACGTCTCGGCGATTCTCGACAAGCTGGGCGTCGAGACCCGGGCGCAGGCCGCGCGGTGGCGGCCGTCCCATCCGCCGGGGCCGCGGCGCTGAGCCCCGGGCGCCCTCCGCTCAGAGCCCGTCGGACCGGGTCTTGGCCGGGAGCGTCTGCACCATCGGGTTCAGATCCGGGCCCACCCAGGGCCAGGCCGTGCTCGCCGGCCACCAGCCCGGCTTGGCGGTCAGGTAGAGCGAGGGCGGCAGCGTCTGCGCGCCGCTCGCGTTCCACTGGGTGGACTGGTGGAAGGCGTCGTAGTTCCCGGTCCGGAAGAGCGAGGTGGCTGCGATGTCGTTCTGGCCTCCGCCGTTCTCGCCGAGCTCGTAGATGGAGGGCGGGGTGACCGCGCCGTACTGGTCGTACACCTGGGTGACGCCCGCCTTGCCGAGCACGTTCCCCACCACGTTCATCCCCACGTCGCCGCCCTGGAGCTCGATGGCGGTGACGTTGCTCGCTCGCGGCGTGCTGGAGGTGGCGATCTCCGGCGGGGCGAACTGGGTCGAGGCGTAGTTCCGGAAGAAGGTGAAGTAGCCGGCGTTGCCGTGGGTGTTGGCCGCGCCCATGTGAGGGGCCATGTTTCCCTCGATGAGCTCCATGTGGCTGAACGAGCAGTGGCTGTCGATGTTCAGCTCCTGCCAGTTGCCGTCGCCCCACGAGTTGTCGGCGTAGTTGTAGGCGATGACGTTCCCGCCGCCGCTCACGCTCATGAGGATCGGCTTGTTCATGTAGCGGGCGATGTTGTTCTCCACCAGGTTGTCCGCCGAGAAGCAGCCCAGGACGATGCCGTAGCAGTCGGTGCCGTAGCCGTAGTTGGCCGAGTGGTGGAAGTTGCTGTCGCGGACCACGCAGCGGTACGCGGCGCCGAGGCGGACGTGCATCCCGCCGTTGGTCTGGTCGGTCTGGACGTCCTTGACCCAGCAGAACGCCGCGTTGCTGATGTCGATGCCCCCTGCCGACTGACCGTCGTAGGAGCCCGCCGTGCCGCCCTGGAGGTGCACGCTCTCGATGCCGGCCCAGCTCACCGTGGGACTGCTGGAGAGCCGGAAGGCCTGGGCGTTGTCGGGCTGCCTGCCTTGTAGTTCCAGTGCAGCGCGGCGCCGAGGCTCAACGTTCCCGCGGCGGTGTCGACCTGGGTGACCTGCACGACCTGCGCGGTCGAGCGGTACGAGCCCGCGCTCCCGCGCTTGTAGTAGACGCAGTCGCCGATGACCACCGGCGAGGTGTCCACCTGGTCGACGACGATCAGATCGCCGGCGTGGAAGCTCGAGGCGGCGCTGCCCACGCTGAGGGTGGTGCTGTCCTTCGCCGCGTCGGCGGTCAGCGCCACGGGCTGGACGCCGTTCCCGTAGCAGACCTGGTCGCGTCCGGTGCCGATGGCGAGCACGGTTCCGCCGTTGCTCTTGACGATGGTGGTGCCGCCCGAGCCCGAGCCCGAGCCGCGCAGGACGACCTTGCTCCGGACCTGGATGGTCGAGCTGATGGTGAAGGTGCCCGGCGCGAGCAGCACCACCTGGTTGTCCGGGCAGGCGTCGATGGCCGACTGGATGTTGTCGCCGGGGTTGAGCGTCTTGCAGACGGTGGTGCGCTGGGGCAGACCGTCGGCGCCGAGCGGGAGACCGAGCGGGACGTCGGCGAGGATGCCCGGGTTCCACCGGGTGGTCCGGTCGGCAGGGATGATCGCGCTCCCGCCACCGCCACCGCCACCGCCGCCGCCGCCCGCCGCCGCCGCCCGCATCCGGGGTCCCGCCGCCACCCCACCGCCACCGCCGCCCGCATCCGGGGCCTCCACCGCCACCGCCGCCGCCACCACCACCGCCACCACCTCCTCCACCACCGTCCTGCTGGAGCGGGAGGCCGCCGTCACCGCCGAGCGCGTTCGTCGGCGCCTCGACCAGGCGCGTTACAGCCGAAGAGCGCTGCGGCGAGCAGCACGAGTGCGACACATCGGATCATCGTTGTTCCTCGCGGCACGGACCCTGTCGTGCGCGATCGATCCGGTCAACGCGGAGGAGCAATAACCACATGTGGGTTACGCCCGCTCGCTCGCTTGCGAGTCGGATCTGCGCGGAAAAGTCCGCGGAGATCGGCGAGGCGTGGCGCGCCTGCGACAGAGGTCTACACTTGATAGCAGCGATCTCCGATTCGTCGTCCGTCGCCGCCGCCGGAAGGCGCTACGCGCGCGCGAGCAGCTCGCGGATCTGCCGCGACAGGAAGTGGCAGTACGCCTCGACGTAGCTGGGCTCGCCGGGGCCCGGCGAGGTCTGCAGCCAGGGGTTCATCAGGGTGTGGCGGAGCAGGAAGAGCCCGTCGTCGTCGGCCGGTGCGAGGTCGAGCCCCAGCGCGGCTCCGACCCGCTGCAGCTCCTCGGCCCCGAGATGGCTCAGGGGAACCGTGGTGCACGAGCCGAAGAACTCCTTGAGCTGCACCGGGCGGTCGGGGCGAACGTCGATGGTCTCGAAGAGGCGCCGGCCGAAGGCGTTGGCGGCCCTCAGCGAGCGGTTCCCGCGTGGGGTTGAAGGCCAGACAGACCAGGTTGCAGTCCGGCTCGAAGGGGATGGCCAGCCGCACCCAGGGCGAGAGCTCCTGCTGGAGGCTGGGGACCCGGTCGACGAGCCGCTCGCTGGTCTGGACCGAGCGGGCCAGCAGCCGCCCGAAGTGATCGTGGTCCAGCGGGAGGACGCGGTGGTTCACGTAGCAGGCCGCGGCGGCGGCGCCGGGCTTGCTGCCCTCGAGCACGTACCGGCCGAGCTTCCGGTACCGGCGCTCGTCCTCGTCCGGAGGCGAGGTGAAGACGTAGGGCGCCTCCTGCTGCACCAGGTCCAGCACCCGGCGGTTGCGCACCACCAGCGCCCCGGCGCCGAAGGGCACGAAGCCGAGCTTGTGCGGGTCCACGGTGACCGAGTCGACCTGCGCCAGCGCGGCCGTGGCCCGGTACACGCGCTCGGAGGGGAAGTAGTGGAAGCCCTCCCGGACCGCCTCACGGGGGAGCAGGCTGCCCTTCCGATCGCGGAAGAGCGTGGGCAGGTATCCGCCCCAGGCGGCGTCGACGTGGAGCCAGAACCCCGGGAAGCGCCGCCGGACCTCGAGCAGCTCGTGAATGGAGTCGAGCGTTCCGAACTCGGTCGTGCCGTACACCCCGACCACCGCCAGCACCGGGCGTCCCTCCGTCCGGAGCGCGGCGAGCGCCGGCTCGAGCTCGGAGCCGTCGAGCCGGGCCTGCCGCACCGGGACCTCGACCAGGTTCGCGCCGCCGAGCCCCAGCAGCTTCATCGCCTTGTGCCACGAGTAGTGCGCGGTGGCGGGCACCACCACCGCCATCCGCCTCAGGGCAGGGTGTCGCTCGGCGAAGGCGGCCAGCCCGAGCTCCTCCACCCGCGCCGCGGTGAGCGTCTCGAAGAGCTCGGAGCCCCGAGGCTCGCGGGCGCAGAAGGCGGACGCGCGCTGGCTCAGCGCGAGCACCTCGTCCGCGCCCAGCGCCAGCAGCTCCAGGTCGGTGCTGCCAGCCCGGACCGGCACGTCCGGAACCCAGATGCCCGTCGCCTGCGAGGCGTCGCGGAGCGCGAGCGGATAGAGCCTCGTCGCCCGTGCGAGCCAGAGCGCCTCGTCGTTGGCCAGGGTGCCGCCGGAGGTGAGGTGTCCCAGCGCGCAGGGCTCCTGGGCCGGAGTCGACGCCCATGCCGAGCATCTGCGCGAGCTGACGTCCAACCTCGAGCTCCAGCTGGACGGTGATCGGCGCCACGTCCTCGACGATGTTGTTCGGGTTGTAGAGGGTCGTGACCAGCTGGGCGATGAGGCCGGGCATCAGGAGGTCCGACACCATGTGTCCCAGGTAGCGGGGATGGAACGAGGGCACGGACCGCTTGAGCGCGGCGGTCAGCTGGTGGAGCTCGTGCCGCGTCCGGGCGAGGCCGTCGAGGTACGCCCGGGTGTACTGGTCATGCGTCCCGATGGGCGGCTCGTCCTCGGGGTGGAAGTTCCGGCGCCAGTAGACGTGGTCGCGCACCAGCTCGAGCAGCGTCTTCTCGAAGAAGTCGTTGTTCTCGCCGTAGGCTCCGAGGAAGAACGGTGCGAGCGGATCCGCCATGGCCCACGCATCGTCGCACCCGCGATGCGCGCGGCACCACCGTTTCCCGCGCAATACGCAATACGGAGAGGTGAGGTCCGGGTTGCCCCGGTCGCCGACGAAATCGCGGGAGGAGTGAGACGTACCTGCCTTGCGGATCTCGCCACGAGGGTGCGCATGCGGCGCTTGCTGCTCGACGGGGAAGGGCGCCTCCGGATCGGCTGGCGACTTCTGCTTTACCTGCTGGTCTTCGCCTGCTCTGGCGCGGCCGCTGCCATCCTCGGCCATGCCCTCCGTGCGACGGCTCCGCGCTGGGCGCAGGGGCTCGTGGTGCTGGGCGTCGGAGGGGGCTCCTGCATCCTCGGCTTCTGCGTGCTGCGGAGGAAGGTCGACCGGCGCCCGTGGTCGTGGATCGGGCTCTCGATCTCCGGGCGCGCCCTGGGCGCTCTGGCCTCGGGGTTCGTGGCTGGCGTCCTGATGCTCGGAGCCTTGTTCTGCGTCGAGTGGCGGCTCGGGTGGGTCGCGCCGACCTGGGTGTACGAGCCGTGGAGGCTCTCCGCCGTCGTCGGCGCGCTGTTCACCGCCCTGGCCATCGGCGTCATGGAGGAGCTGCTCCTCCGGGGAGCCTTCCTCCAGAACCTGGGAGAGCGGGTTCCGCTCTGGGCGGCGACGCTCGGCACCGGAGCGATCTTCGGGCTCCTCCATCTGGCCAATCCGGCGCAGCACGTGGACGTGGCGTTCGTGCTCTCCGCCGCCGTCGCGACGCTCATGCTGGTGCTGGCCCGCTTCGTGACCGGGACGCTGGCCTGGGCCATCGGGTGGCATGCTGCGTGGGACTGGATGCAGGACCTGCTGGGGATCGCGAACCTCGGGGCGGGGAAGGACCACCAGCTGGTGAGCCTGGCCCAGCACGGGCCGCCGGTCTGGACCGGGCAGGCGCCGAGCATCGAAGGCGGCCTGCTCGCCATCCTAATCATCGCGCTGGCCGCGGCCGTATTCTGGCGACTCGAGGGACGCCGCGGTCAGCGGATCGACTGGAGGCAGCCGCTCGCGCAGGGAGAGTTCCGGCCCTTGCGCGCGCCGGCGGCCGTGGTCGCGGCCCCTCGACCGCTGCAGCGCAGCGAGTGAGGGGTCAGCCTTCCACGTCCGCCAGCCGGCAGACGAATCCCCACCCTCCGCCCAGCTCGCTCAGGGCCAGGACCAGCTCGTTCTTGCCCTTCTTCAGCGGAAGATAGACCGCGTCATTCTCCGGATTGACGATGCCGAGAAAGCCAGGGTCGCGGAAGTTCTGCGCACTGCGACCACGGTAGAGAATCTTGCCATTGAGAAAGACGCTGACCTCGTCGCTGTAGCCAATCTCCAGCTTCGTCACCTGCGCTCGCTCGGAGACGATGGTGGTCCGCGCGTAAACGACCTTCATGCCCGGCTGAGGCTCCAGGCGCTTGGAGAAGTCGTTGGCGAACGAGACCCTCGGATGGGGGCTCTCGCGATGGCGATTGACGACCACCAGGCCGGGGGGCTCCGCCTCGACGTCCTGCCAGCGGATGGCCCTGCTCTCCGAGGCGGTGAGCGGACGCTCCAGCCGACGCTCGAGCGCGTCGTACGATGGCGAGAGGCTCCACCGGGTCAACGTTCCCGGAGGCATCGGCGGCAGGTGTCGCTCCCACGGGGCGTCCGGCGTCTTCCGGAGCTGGAAGTTCGACAGGTAGGTCGCTCCGGTCAGGACCCACAGGGCCACCTGGCCCTTCTGGCTCCCGCTCTTCAGATCGGGCATGACCAGCGCGGGCTTCTCCATGTCCTTGAGGTACAGCTTCGCCTGCGCGCTCACGACCTCCAGACGCAGGTGGAACCAGACATCCTTGGGGATCTCGACCGCGCCGATGAAGCCCGGGCCACTGTAGAGCTGCCAGTTCAGGCCGGTGTTCAGGACCGGCGTGTACTGCATGGCGTCAGGGGCCCCGGACTTGTGCTGGCGGAGATAGACCACCTCCGCGGTGGCGCCCTCGTCCGCGATCCGGAACTGGATGCCGAAGAAGCCGCGAGGCGCCGGAGTCGAGACGTCGACGTCGATGACCCCGTCCCGCATCTCGAGGCCCTTGAGGATGGCCGCTCCGCCATCGAGGAACAGAGCCTTGCGGCCTTGATGCTCGACCACCTTGGCTTGCCCCTGCAGCTCCCAGCGGTCGGAATCCGCGGGGACGGAGAGCGGCTGGTCCGGCTGTGAACGGGCCACCGTCCCGAAGAGGAGTGCGCAGAGGGCCCACCGACCGATGTGTCGAGGCATGGATGACCAGGCATACGCCCGCGACCTGGGCAGGCGGCTGCTCGTGCAGTCAGCCCGTGGAACCTTGCAGCCAGGCCTCCGGCGTCCGCGCTGCGGGAGGCTCGGTGCTACAGTCCGGACACCCGCCACTCGCGGTCGAAGCCGTCGAGGAAATCCGTGGCCTTGACCAGCGCGCATGACGCTCGACGTGGGCCATGAGATGACCGGCGAGCTCCGCGTCAATCTCCTCGGTCAGTTCCGCCTGGCTGTCGACGGCGGTCCCGCCCCGGGCGCCATCAGCGCGCGGTTGCAGTCGCTCCTCGCCTATCTGCTCCTCCACGGGGACGCGCCCCAGTCGCGGGCGCACCTGTCCTTCACCTTCTGGCCGGACGCTTCGGAGTCGAACGCCCGCAACAATCTGCGACAGCTCCTCCATCAGCTGCGGCAGGCGCTGCCCGAGCCCGACCGCTACCTCCGGACCGACGCCAGCAGCGTGCAGTGGGTGGGCGACTCCTCCTTCAGCCTCGACGTCGCTCGCTTCGACCGTGCGGTCGCCGAGAGCGAGGAGGCCGCCCGGGCCGGAGACGCGGCGCGGCGCCTCGTCTGCCTGGAGCGGGCGGTGGACCTGTGCCAGGGCCCGCTCCTCCCGAGCTGCTACGACGACTGGATCCAGCCCGCGCGGGAGCGTCTCGCCCGGCGGTGCAAGGACGCCGTCGGCGCGCTGGTGGGGCTGCTCGAGGAACGGCGGGAGTACGCGAGCGCCATCGCCCGTGTCCGGCACTGGCTGCAACACGACCCGCTCGACGAGGAGGCGCACCGCTGGCTCATGCGGCTCCTGGCGCTGGCCGGTGATCACCAGGGCGCGCTCCAGGCGTACCGCCGGTGCGCCGAGGTGCTCCGCCGGGAGCTACAAATAGAGCCGAGCGCGGCGACCGTCCGCGTCTACGAGCGGATCCGCGGCGCCGAGCCAGGTCCAGGACCGCGCTCCGGAGGGGGCGAGGGGACCCCTGCGGCGACGTCCCTCGTGGGTCGGCAGGCCGAGTGGACGAGGCTGCGGGGGGCCTGGGAGCGAGTGGTCCAGGGACAGGTCGGCTTCGCGCTGGTGACCGGCGAGGCCGGCATCGGCAAGTCGCGCCTGGCGGAGGAGCTGCTGACCTGGGCCCAGCGGCAGGGAGTGACCACGGCGAAGACGCGCTCCTACGCCGCCGAAGGCCGGCTCTCCCTCGCCCCGGTGAGCGAATGGCTCCGGAGCGACGCCCTCTCCCCGCACCTCGCCCGTCTCGAGCAGGTGTGGCGGATCGAGGTCGCGCGGCTCCTGCCCGAGCTACGAGCCGCCGGGGCGGGCCTGCCGCGGCCCGGGCCCACGACCGAGTTCGGCGACCGGCCGCGCTTCTTCGAGGGTCTGGCGCGGGCGGTGCTCGCGGCTCCGCAGCCCTTGCTGCTCCTCATCGACGACCTGCAGTGGTGCGACCGCGAGACCATCGAGTGGCTTCATTTCCTCTCCCGGTTCGATCCCCGAGCGCGCCTGCTGGTCGTCGGGACTGCGCGTTCGGAGGAGCTCGATGCCAAGCACCCGCTCCCGCCGCTCCTCCGCCACCTCCGGAGCGGCTCGCAGCTCACCGAGCTCGCCCTCGAGCCGCTGGACGCGGCGGAGACGGCGGCGCTGGCGGCCGAGATCGGCAACCGGGACTTCGATACCGTCGCGGCCACCCGGCTCTACCGGGAGACGGAGGGCAATCCTCTGTTCATCGTGGAGACGGTGAGGGCCGGGAGCGGGGGCGGCTCCCCGGGCGTCCCGGAGCACGGGATCCCCGAGCTTCCGCCCCGCGCGCACGCGGTGATCGCCGGCCGCCTGGCCCAGCTGTCGGATCATGCCCGGGAGATCGCCGCGGCCGCGGCGGTGATCGGGCGCGCCTTCGACCTGGAGGTCCTGGTGCGCCTGGTGGGTGACGAGGAAGTGGTGGTGCGCGCCCTCGACGAGCTATGGCGGAAGCGCATCGTCCGCGAGCAGGGCCCGAACGCGTACGACTTCACCCACGACAAGCTGCGGGAGGTGGCCTATGGCGAGACCAGCGCCCCCCAGCGGCGCCGGCTGCATCGGCGGGTGGCCGAGGTGCTCGTCGCCGCGCACCAGAAGGACCTCGATCCGGTCAGCGCGCAGATCGCCGCGCACTACGAGAGCGCGGGCCTCTTCGAGCAGGCGATCCCCCACTACGCGAGGGCGGCGGTCGTCGCCCAGGGGGTCTACGCCAACGACGAGGCGATCGCCCTGGCCGACCGCGGGCTGTCCCTGCTCCGCGAGCTGCCGGCGAGCGCGCGACGCGACGCCTCCGAGCTCGAGCTCCAGCTGGTCCTCGCCCCGAGCTATCGGGTGACGAAGGGGTGGGCGGCGTCGGAGCTGGGCAGTGTGCTCGATCGCTCCCTGGCCCTCTGCGACAGGGTGGGAACGGGCGCGCAGCGGGCGCAGATCCTCTACGGCATGCAGTCGCTCTACATCGTCGCGGGGCGGCTCGAGAAGTCCGCGCTCATCACCGACGAGATGGTGCGCGTCCTGCGCGAGACCCCGGGCTCGGAGCCGCCACGGTCGGCGTTCGCCATGCTGGCGGGGGTCCGGGTCCAGATGGGCCGCTTCCACGAGGCCTGCGACGACTTCGACGGGCTCCTGCGAGAGGCCGACCCGAGCCAGTTCCAGCGACTTCAGGAATCACAGGGCCTGAACTACGAGGTCCTCGCCTGGGCGTGGCAAGCGCACGGGCTCTGGTGCCTGGGCCGTCCGGACACGGCCCTCCAGGGCGCGTCGCACGCCCTCGGTCTCGCCCGGAAGCTCGGGCAACCGTTCAGCCAGGCCATCGCCGCCACCTACCTGGCCCTGCTCCAGCAACTCCGGGCCGATCCCGCCACGTTCCGCCGGCAGGCGAAGGAGGCGGTCGACCTCGCCACCGAGTTCAAGGCCGTCTACTACCGGGTGTGGGCCGCCATCCTCGTCGCCTACGCCGAAACGCTCGATCACCCGGAGGCGGCCGCGCTCGCGCGTCTCCGCAGCGCCATCGACGGCTTCAAGGAGACGGGGGCGCGGCTCCGCTTGCCGTACTACCTGGCGTTGCTGGCCGACGCCCATCTCCGGGCGGGCGAGGCGGACGCCGGCCTCGCGGTGTTGGAAGAGGCCCTGACTCTCGGACGGGAGACGAACGAGCGCTGGTGGGATGCGGAGCTCCATCGCCTGCGCGCGGAGCTGCTTGCTCGCGGGCGGCGCGGAGGCGGCCGAGGCGGAAGCCGCCCTGAGGCGCGCGCTGGAGATCGCCCGGGGACAGCAGGCGAAGTCGCTGGAGCTGCGCGCCGCCCGGGCCCTGGCCCGCATCTTGGCGGGATCGGGCCGGACCGCCGAGGCTCGAGATCTGCTCGCGCCCGTGTGTGCCTGGTTCACGGAGGGTCTCGAAACCCCGGATCTGGTGGTCGCCCGGGCCCTGCTCTCCCAGCTCTAACGCTCATCCTAACGCCGCCCTAACGCCCGGGGCGTAGCAGTGGGGCCGTCTCCGCAAGGGAGGCTCTTTCTGAACGCGTGGGAGGAACGATGAACCAGACGGACATCCAGGAACTGCGGGCGAAGTTTCGCGGCGAGCTGATCACCCCGAGTGACGCGGGCTACGACACCGCTCGCAAGGTCTACAACGGCATGATCGACAAGCGCCCCGCGCTGATCGCGAGGTGCGTGGACGCGGCGGACGTCATCGCGGGCGTGAGCTTCGCCCGGGAGAAGAAGCTGCTCCTCGCGGTGCGCGGCGGTGGGCACAACGGCCCGGGGCTCGGGATCTGCGACGGGGGGCTGGTGGTCGACCTGTCGCGGATGAAGGGGATCCGGGTGGACCAGAAGGCCCAGACGGTGCGGGTCGAGGGGGGGTGCCTCTGGGGCGACGTGGACCACGCCACCCACCCGTTCGGCCTGGCGGTGCCCAGCGGCTTCCTCTCCACCACCGGTGTGGGCGGCCTGACCCTAGGCGGTGGGATCGGCTACCTCAGCCGCAAGTACGGCCTGACCATCGACAACCTCATCGGCGTGGACGTGGTGCTCGCCGACGGCCGGCTGGTCACGGCCAGCGCGGAGGAGAACGCGGATCTCTTCTGGGCGGTGCGCGGCGGCGGTGGGAACTTCGGGGTCGTGACCTCGTTCCTCTTCCGCGCCGGCCCGGTCAGCACCGTCTACGGCGGGCCGATCTTCTGGCCGATGGAGAAGGCAGGGGAGGTGCTCCGCTTCTGGCGGGACTTCATCCTCAAGGCTCCCGAGGACATCAATGGCTGGTTCGGCTTCGCCACGGTGCCCCCCGTCCCGATGTTCCCGGCCGAGCACCACGGGAAGAAGGTGGCCATGGTCACCTGGTGCTACACCGGCGACATGGCGAAGGCGGAAGAGGCGTTCAAGCCCATCCGGAAGTTCTCGCCGCCGCTGATGGACTTCGCCGGGCCGATCCCGTTCCCGGTGCTGCAGAGCCTCTTCGACGGGCTCTATCCGGCGGGCCTGCAGTGGTACTGGAAGGCCGACTTCTTCCAGGAGCTGAGCGACAAGGCCATCGACCTCCACGTGAAGTACGGGGAGCGGCTCCCCACCGGTCACTCCACCATGCACCTCTACCCGATCAACGGCGCCGCGCAGCGGGCGAAGAAGGGAGACACGGCCTTCAGCTTCCGCGAGGCGAACTTCGCGGAGGTCATCGTGGGGGTCGATCCCGATCCGGCGAACAACCCGCGCCTCATTCAGTGGGCCAAGGACTACTGGCTGGCCATGCATCCCCACTCGTCGGGCGGCGGATACATCAACATGATGATGGACGAGGGCGAGGACAACGTGAAGGCCGCGTACCGCGACAACTACGCGCGCCTCGCCCAGGTGAAGAAGAAGTACGACCCGAACAACCTCTTCCGGGTCAACCAGAACATCAAGCCCGGGTAATCGCGCTTGCCAGTGCTGGGGCTGGCCTTGTTGCCGGGATTCGTTGCCGGGATTCGCGCCAGCGCCCGTTCCCGGTTCGGTCCCGGATCAGACGGTACGACCGGTGACCAGCCTCACGACCACCACCACCAAGGCGATCACCAGGAGCAGATGGATGAGGCCGCCACCCACGTGCATCGTGAAGCCCAGCAGCCAGAGAACCACGAGAAGAACGACCAGACCCCAGAGCAGATTCATGGACAAACCCCCTGCCTATTCGCCACGACCTCGTCGCTCGCGCGCTCGCGCCGGTTGACTCCGAAGCGTGAGCGGGACACTTTCACTCGAGAGTCGCCATAGCATCACCCCACCACCGCTACCAGTAGAACGAGTCACCCCGCGGCGGGGACCCGCCGCACCGCTGTGCTGCTCAGCGGTCGAGCAGCGGGTGCCCTGACGTGAAGAGCGGACCGAGTGCTACTTCGTACCGCTGGTGCTCTGCTCGCTGCTGATCACGTTGCCCTGGGCGTCCTTGGTGACCTTCTTCTTGGCGGTGTGCTTCTTGTCGTGCTTCGTCCCCGGCGCATCGTGCTTGTCGGTGTGCTCGGTGGTGGCGGTGGTCGTGCCATCGGCGTTCTTCTTCACCGAGGTGTCGGTCGTGTGCTCGTCGGTCCGGGCGTTGGCCGGTCCAGATGGATCCACCGTCTTCTTGACGTCGACGGACGATTCGGTGCTCCCAGGAGCGGTCTTGGTCTCCTTGGTGGTCTCGGTCTTCACCGTGGACTGCTGGGCCAGCGCAACCATCGGGAAGGCAAGGGCAAGGGTCAGCACGTAGGAACGCATGGGTATCTCCTTTCGAGAGATCGACTGCTTGGTTGAAAGCTAGGAACGAACGACGGGAGCGCAAGCCCCGGCGAGGGCTAGCCGTCCAGCGTCCAGCTCTGTGACTCGTCGAAGGCCTCGACGATCTCGAAATCGTCGTCTTCCTCACCCGGTGCGCCCGCAGTCTCGAGCAGCCGCCGCAGGTGATGGAAGCATTGACGGTGAAGGCGCAGGCAGAGCCGCAGTCCAACACGGACACCGACCGGAGCCTCCTGGTGGGCGCGACGTAGACCTTCCACCACGCCGAGCTCCTCCTGCAGGAGAAGCTCGAGCTGTTGCGCGATCGGGAATGCCATGGGTGCGCGGCTAGACCGGCAGCTGACGTCGGTCGACGAGGTGGTAGACGCCGAGCACAATCAGCGCTCCAGCGACGCTGCCGATGATGCCCGTAGGCTGGAGGTCGGAGGTGTTTGCGCTGTTGTCATGAAGGATCACGTTGATGAGGAAGCCGCCGACGAAGGAGCCGACGACCCCCAGGCCGATGGTCAGGATCCACCCCATCGAGTCCTTGCCCGGCATGATGGCCCGAGCGATGAGGCCAGCAATGAGTCCAACGACAATCATCGAGAAGATGCCCATGGTCTGCTCCTGTGGTTGAAGAGGAACGAACAGCTCAGGCGTGCACTCCATCGAATTCCACGGGCATCGGCTGCTCTTCCTCTGCCGTGTCCAGCGTCCGGCGCAGGTCGTTGGTACCCACCAACTGGTCGAAGCGGGCCTTCATCAGTTCGCCGAGTGCCTGCAGCTCGGCCGCTTTCATCTGCTTCTCCACCTTGGGGAAGAGGTCGCTTTCCTCCTCCTCGACGTGGTGCCGGATCATCTCCCTGAGCGTGGTCACGCGGGCAGCAAAGCTCTCGTTCTCCGGCTTGGTACGAAGTAGCCGCTCCATCCCGAACTGCGTCGCTGCGTGCTCCTCGAACGACTCGAGCACCAGGTCCGGCTTGATCTCTTTGACCGCCGGGTAGAACAGCTCCTGCTCGATGACCATGTGGGCGCTGAGGCTGGCGACGAGCTCCTGCACTCGCGCCTGAGCGTTCGTTGCTCGCCCCTTCTCGAGTTCCCCAAAGATCTTCGCCGCGGCGCGGTGCTGGCTCTTCAGAAGTTGCGTGGCCTTCATGGCATTCTCCGTGGCGCACGGGATCGTGCGGGCGACCCGAGTGGTGCAAGCACCGGGCCGATGACCGGGACCGCTGATTTGCGGCATGGGGACACCTGAACGAACACCGGGGCCACGTGTCAGTTCGTCACGGGTGAGGCGAACTGCCACGTGCGGAACCTGACCAGGTCTTCGCTCGCCCGCCGTCGACCGAGGGCCGCGCTTGCGATGCCCGCGCCTTGGCCATTCTCCGGCGGTTACCTGGAAGGACGCTTGCGGCGAGGCACCCGGATGCCTGCCTTCCGGGCTTTGGCGAGGCCCACGGCGATCGCCTGCTTCCGCGTCATCCGCCCGTGTTTGCCGGAACGCTTGTGATGCATTTCCTCGCGGACGAACGCGCCGGCCTGGGTGGACGGCTTGTCTCCTCGCCGCCTGGCAGCCGCTGCCCGCCGTCTGGTTGCTTTCTCTGGCATGAGGACCTCTTCACATCGGTTCGGAGAAGCGCGTACGAAGAACGGGGACCAGCGAAAGGGTGAGTCCGAAGAGCAGGTGCATGGCAAGCCAGGACCCGGCCATCCCGCTCACTGCCGCCCGCAGCGGTGGATTGGCCAGGGGAAGGACGGCGAGCGTCATCACCGCCATCACCAGCAGGGCGTAGCCAAGGGCGAGCAGCAACGTCAGCCCGGCAGACCGGGTGTAGGGAACCAGCGCCGCGAACAGCAATCCCAGCGCCGCCGCCAGGAGCAGATGCATCGTTGCCCCTCCGACGATGGTCGCGTTTCCCGGGTCCAGGGGGAGTCGATCCAAAGGCAAAGGAGCACCGAGCATCCGGAGCGGCGTGGTCCACTCGACTCCCCGGAGCAGGGCTCGGCCCACCATCCACAGGGCCATCGCGCCGCCGCCGAGCAACCCCGCGGTCGCCCCTGCCTTCAGCGCCGGACCGATCGTCCCCGGCCAGACGCGGACCCCCTGATCGGCGAAGCGAATCTGCCCCCCGGGATTGGTTTCGAGCATTGGAGACTCCTGAACAGGGCTGGGCTCAACGTGGTGCTCAAAAGCTGGGATCTCCGTCCGGGCGGCGCAAGACCCGTAACGTGAAACAGGTGACAGCGGCCGACGTTGGCGAGCGCTGGAGGGCTGGCCCCTTGTGGGGCAATCCGCCACGGCGCTCGATTCGTTGTGACAGCTCGCAACGCCGGACGACCCTAGTGCCGGTCCATCTCCGGAGAATGACGCCGTAACGTCAGGGCACGAAACCTGCTCTGACCATGCGGGGAGAACGCACGGAGGGCTCTCATGTCCGGCTCGAAGCGTCGCAGTGCTTTCGTCAAGAGGCAGTCCCGGGTCAGCAGAAACACGGCAGCTGCATCGGTGCGGACCACCCTGGGTGAACTGATCGTCGCCGCCTTCGACATCGTCGGCAATCGAGTGCCAGACGTGGCCCAGCTCCTGGCCTCCCCGGAGCTGGGACGCGCAGCACACGGGCGGATCGTCCTTGTCCGGTGATCCGGATGCTCCCTCCACGCACCTCCCGGCACGAGACGCGAGCAACTGTTCCCGCCTCCGAGGATGACGTCGTCGAACGAGCGGCTGAGGTGTTCGTCCAACGGCTCGAGCGCCTCGTCGAGCAGGGTCTGCCGCTGGTCGATGCTCGCCGGGTCGCGCTGGTGGTCGCCCTGGCGAGCATCGCCCACGAGCCGGACTCCGATCGATTGGCGCCGCTCATCCAGGCAGCACTGACTGGCCCGGGTCGCCATCGCGGAGATTGTTCTCACCAGTCGGGTCTGCTACTCGCGTTCAGGCGTGGGTGACGAGAAGCGCATGAGCGGGCGATTGCTGGTCGTCGACGACGACCGCGAGACCTGTGATCTACTCCGGGAGATCCTCGAGCACGCCGGCTACCAAGTCACCGCGCTCATCTCGGCCCGGGAGGCCCTGACGCGGGTCGTGGCCGACGACTTCGACGCCGTGCTCACCGACCTGGGAATGGCGGAGATGAACGGCATCGATCTCTGCCGTCGCATCCTCGAGGCGCGGCCGGACATGCCGGTCATCGTCGGGACCGGCCAGGGCAGCATGGAGACCGCCATCGCTGCGATGCGCGCCGGCGCCTACGACTTCGTCACCAAGCCGTTCGATCCGAAGCTGCTGGTACTCACGCTCGCCCGCGGCGTGCAGCACCACCGGCTGCGGAGCGAGCTGAAGCGCCTGCAGCGCGACATCGCCTCCCGGACGGCCCCGGGATTGATTGGTCAGTCCGCCGGAATGCAACGGGTGCTGGAACTGGTGGGGCGGGTGGCTGACTCCGAGACCTCGGTCCTCATCCAGGGCGAGACCGGGACCGGCAAGGAGCTGGTCGCCCGGCTCATTCACCGCAGCGGCAAGCGACGCGACGGCCCGTTCGTGGCGGTGAACTGCGCCGCCGTCCCGCATGCGCTCATCGAGAGCGAGCTCTTCGGCCACGCGCGCGGTGCCTTCACCGATGCACGGACCCAGCGCACCGGACTGTTCCTGGAGGCCAGCGGCGGCACCCTGTTCTTGGACGAGGTCGGTGAGCTGCCGCTCGAAACCCAGCCCAAGCTGCTGCGCGCGCTCCAGGAACGCACGGTGCGCCCGGTTGGCTCCAACAGCGAGCAGCCATTCGACGTTCGCCTCGTGGCGGCCACCAACCGGGACTTGGAGTTCGAGGTCTTCGAGAAGCGCTTCCGCGAGGACCTCTACTACCGCATCAACGTGGTGACGGTGGAGCTTCCCCCGCTTCGCAACCGCGGCACCGACGTTCTGGCACTGACCCAGCACTTCCTGGGCAGATTCGCCGAGCGCGCCGGGCGGGCGCCGCTCACCATCGCTCCTTCCACCGCGGAGAAGCTGCTCGCCTATGCCTGGCCAGGCAACGTCCGCGAGCTGGAGAACTGCCTCGAGCGGGGGGTGACCCTGGCCCGCTTCGACCAGCTCACGGTGGATGATCTCCCGGACAAGATCCGCAACTTCAAGGCGGAGAGTTTCGTGGTCGCTGCCGACGACCCGACGGAGGTGGTGACGCTCGAGGAGCTGGAGCGGCGCTACATCGTGCGCGTGCTCTCGCTGGTGGGCGGAAACAAGTCGCAGGCGGCGCAGATGCTCGGTGTCGACCGCAGGACGCTGTACCGCAAGCTGGCGCGCTACCAGGGTACCGCGAGCCCTGAGGGCGAGGCCGATGCGGACCAGGGCTGACTTACGGCCGGGTTGAAGCGGGCGAGTGTGCCGAACGGCCCCGGGCGGGACATTCCGCACCGGTCGAAGCTCGCAAGTCCCTGATCTCGACCCTGCGGCGACGGCACCCGACTTGCTTGAGCCGGGTAATCGTCAACCCGTCACCCAAGAGGATCAGCTCATGAACTGGCAACAGGTCGAGGGGCAGTGGAAACAAGTGAAGGCGCAGGCAAAGTCGAAGTGGGCCAAGCTCACCGACGACGACCTGCGAAATCTCGAGGCGAAGAAGGACTCCATCGTCGGCAAGCTGCAGGAGCGATACGGCCTGATGAAGGACGAGGCCGAGCGGCAGGTCGACTCGTTCATCGACGCCCTCACGCCGGATCGCACCTCCACCTCCGCGCAGAGCGAGCGCTCGACCAAGCGCTGAGCTGCCGGGCACTCGGCGCGAACGCCCGCGGAGCAGCGCTCACCGCGGGCGTTGGTGCGTCCGGTCAGGCGCGCGGTAGGCAGAAGCCAACGGTGGTCCCCTTGCCCGGTGCGCTCTTCACCCGGATCTCGCCGCCATGAGCATCGACGATGCCCTTGGCGATGAACAGCCCCAGGCCTGCACCGCCGTCCCGCGCCGCAGACCCCTTCCAGTAGCGCTCGAAGAGGTGGTCGAGGTGCTCGGATGGGATTCCCGGACCATTGTCGGTGACGGAGAAACAGATCCGTGCGCCTTCTGCTGCGACGGAGAGTCGGATCGTTCCTCCGTCACGGGGTACGAACTTCAGCGCGTTTCCCATCAGGTTGGAGAGCAGCTGGAGCACCCGATCGCGGTCGGCCTGAACCACCAGCGACGGGTCCACTGCTCCCGTCTCGACCCGCGTACCCTGGCTCTCCGCCAGCGGCAGCGCCGACTCGACGGCATCGACGATCAGCGTTCCGGCCCTCTCCGGCTTGAGAGTGACCGGGAGCTTCCCGGAATCGACTCGCGAGGCGTCGAGGAGGTCCTCGATCAGCCGGTTCATCCGGGTGACGTTTTGCTCGATGCGCTGGACCAGGGGCAGCGCACCGGGGGGAGCTCCGTCGGGACCCTCGGAGAGCGTATTGCGGAGCATCGACGCGCTCATTGCCACCACGTTGAGCGGGTTCCGGAGGTCGTGGGAGACGATGGCCAGAACATCGTCCCGGGTGGTGGTGGCATCCTGGGCGGCGCGGTAGAGCCGACCGTTCTCCAGCGCCACCGACGCCGTCTGTGCAAGCTGTACCAGGATCGCCTCGTCGCTGGCGTCGAAGTCCCCCTCCTCGCGGTCGGTGAGCTGGAGCGTCCCCAGCGCCTTGCCATCGCTCCCCACCAGCGGAGCGGCGAGCAGCCCGCGCACCGTCACCCCCTCGAAGCGCCTGGAACAGGCTGCCGTCCAGGCCGGGTTCGCCTCCAGCTCGGTCTGGTTGAAGCGGACGCTCTTGCGCGATTCTCGCACCAGCGCTGCCCAGCGGAGGTCCGCCTCGTCGATGGGCATGCCGCTGTACGGCCGGTACTTCCTCGACAGTGCCCTGCGCTCCACCGCCGTCCTGCCCGCACCGCCGTCCAGCTGTGCCACCGCCACGTTCGCGCCGATCAGCTCTCGGGCGGTCTGGCTGATGTGATCCAGCGCCTCGTCCAGCGTCTGAGCGCCGTGGATGCCGACGCTCGCCTCCGCGAGGCGCTGGAGTTGCTCCGCTTGGCGCTGCAGCATCCTCCGCGCGTCCCGCGTCCGCCGGTCCGCGTCACGCAGTCGCAGAGCCTGGCGGATGCTCTGGGTCAGCCGTCCCGGGGTGAGCGTACCCTTGGGCAGGTAGTCGGCCGCTCCGGCCTTCATCAGCTCCACCGCCAGGGCCTCGTCGCCCGCGCCGGTGAGCATGATGATCGGCGTGTCGACGTTCTGGTGACGCACCTCCTGGAGGATCTCCAGCCCGTCGCCTCCGGGGAGCTGGAAGTCGAGGAGGGCGACGTCGATGCGGCTGTTTCCCAGGAGAGCCTCGCGAGCGCCGGCAAAGTCGATCGCCTCCGTGACCTGGGCGGGCAGGCCGGCGCTGCGGAGCGCCCGCTGCACCGCGGCACGGTCCACCTCGTCGTCGTCGACGAGGAGAACGGCGAGGCGGTCACCCTGGACGGTCATGGCATCTCCGCGCGGGTCCAGTAGCCTTTCAGGGCGCCCATCAGCTCGACGAAATCGGTGAAGGTGGTGGGCTTGAGAAGGTAGCCGGCGACGTTCATCTCGAACGCCTCCGCCTTGTCGCGCTCGTCATTGGAGGTGGTGAGAACCACCACCGGAATCCTGCGCAGCGAGGGATCGCTGCGCAGCTCGTGCAGCAGCTCGATTCCGTTCATCCGCGGGAGGTTCAGATCGAGCAGGATGAGCAGCCGCTCCGCCGGTGTGGTTCCGCTGCGGAGCAACTCCAGCGCCTCGACGCCGTCAGCCGCGCGCACCACCGGGTCGGTGATGTTCGCCCTCTCGAAGGCGCGGCTGACGTTCATCACGTCGACGTCGTCATCCTCGACGAGCATGATGTTCAGCGGCCGGGCGACCATCACGATCGTGTCCGCATCTTGGGCCAGGTGAAGCGGAAGGTCGCGCCCTGGCCCACCTGAGACTCTACCCAGACCCGGCCACCTTCCGTCTCCACCAGCTTCTTGACCGTGGCCAGGCCGATCCCGGTTCCCTCCACCCGATCGCGAGAGGCGAGCGTCTGGAAGATGCCGAAGATGCGCTGCTGGTACTGCGGAGCGATACCCGGCCCGTTGTCCGCGACCTGGAACTCCCACTCGCCCCCCCGGTCCTGCGCGCGAACGCGCACCTCCGCACCGTCGCGCCGGGCATGCTTCAACGCATTGCCGAGCAGATTCATCCAGATCTGCTGGAACGGGGCGCGCTCGGCACGCAGCCGGGGCAGCTCCTGCCCCACATCGACCCGCACCGCGCCGGGCTGCGGGGCGAGGAGCTCGAGCACGTCGCGCACCAGCTGTCCCACGTCGATCTCCTCGCGCTCTCCGCCCGACTTGCCGACGCGGGCGTAGGCCAGGATTCCGTCGATGAGTGACTCCATCCTGCGCACCCGACTGAGCAGGACCCGGATGTGCTCACGGGACCGCTCGGGCATCGCCCCACCCACGTCCTCCTCCACCCACTGGGCGAGGTTGGCGATGCCCCGCAGCGGGGCCTTGAGATCGTGCGAGGCCACGTAGGCGAACTGGTTCAACTCGCGGTTGCTTCGCTCCAGAGCCACGTTGGCGGCGTTGCGCTCGGCGAGCGCGGTTTCGGCAGCGGCGCTGGCTGCGGCCAGCCGGTCGCTCAGGCTCCGCTCTGCATCCAGCTGGTGGGCCAGCTTGCGCTCGCTCTCCTCGAGACTGCTGCGCTGCGCCTCCAGCCGTGCCGCCTGCTCTTCGAGAAGCGCCTGGTTCCTCCGCTGGATGGTGACGTCGTGTCGGATCCCCACGTTGACCAGCACGGCGAGCAGGATGGCGATCACGCTGCCGGCGGCGATGACCCAGGTGGTGTAGGTGACGATCCGGTCACGCTCGCTCGTCCGCGTCACGAGGAGATCCCGCTCGCTATCGATCATCTCGTCGACCGCTCGGCGTGCGGCGTCCATCGTCTCCCGCCCGTGGCCGGTGAGGATCGCCGCTCGCGCGGTTTCCGGCCCAAGCCTCTCGAACGCCGACACCGTGTCCTCCAGCTGCTTCAGCTTCGCCTCTGCAGCGGAGCGCACGCCCTTCGCGCGTTGACGCTGCAGCTGGTTGTCACCCACCAGATCGTCGAGCATGCCCAGCAGCGCGTGGACGCGTCGGCCGGCGGCCCGGTAGGTGTCGAGGTACCGCTCGTTGTGCGTGATCAGGTAGGCCCGCTCCTCGGTCTCGGCGTCGACCAGCGCGAGCTCCGTGCGTTGCAGCGTGTCGATCAACTCGCGGTTGTGCGTCACCCAGTTCTGCGTCTCCCGGACTCCCTCGATTCCGCGGAAGGCGAGCACCGCCACCACCAGGACGAGCATCGGCGAGAGCAGCGCCGCGAGCACCTTCCGCTCGAGCGGGCGTGAGACGGAGAGCACCTCTTCGAGAGCGCCGCGCAGCGCGCGGACGGCGCTCGCCATCCTCACCTTCCAGCCCACAGCGCGGCTCCTCTCGATCTCGACCATCTGTGCAATCCACGTTCCCGCTACAGAGGAGGAATTGCGCGGGGATGAATCGACCCTCGCGCACCAGCGTGCCACAACCGGGGCAATCTGCCCCATCCGCCGGGGTGTCACGAATCAGGAATCCAGCTTACTTCGGTGGCGGCACGCATCTGGCACTGACCGACCGTGCCATGGAATTCGAAAAGACCGACGTCCGAGGGGACAACGAGGAGCGGCTGCTTCGTCGGTATCTGACCGAGGTCGGGCGGCACAAGTTGCTGACCGTGGAGGAGGAACGCACGCTCTGCCGTGCCTTCCGCCAGGGGGACAAGGAGGCGGGCCGGATACTGGTCGCATCCAATCTCCGCTTCGCCATCAAGGTCGCACGGTCCTACCGCGCCCCCGGGTTCTCGCTCACCGATCTGATTCAGGAGGCATCGCTTGGCCTGATGAAGGCGGTGGAGCGCTTCGATCCGGAGCGCGGCGTCCGGCTCATCAGCTTCGCGGTGTGGTGGATCCGCGCCCAGCTCCAGCGCTACGTGCTCCACAACTGGTCGCTGGTCAAGCTCGGTACCACCCAGGCCCAGCGACGCGTCTTCTTCGGTCTGGGCAGGGCCCTGCGCGCCACCGACGCCCACAACAGCGATGCCGAGGACCAGACGCTTGAGCTCTCCCGTCTTCTCCAGGTCGACCCGGTCGAGCTGCGCGAGACCCGTCAGCGGATGACGTCACGCGACGTCTCGCTCGACGCCCCGCTGAGCGACGAATCGACCACCCCCCGGAGCGCCACCCTGGCGGCAGTCATTCCGGCGCCGGACGAGGAGGCTGCGGCGCAGGAGTGGACCGGACAGGTGCGCTCGGCCGTCGACCGGGCGCTGCGCATCCTCGATCCGCGCGAGCGCTTCATTGCGGAGCGGCGCCTGCTCCAGGACGATCCGCCCACCCTCTCCTCGGTGGCCGCGCACTTCGGCTTCTCCCGCGAGCGCGCGCGTCAGCTCGAGCTCCGGGCGCGCACCAAGCTGCGCGCTGCCCTCGCTCCCCTCGCTGAGACCGAGTTCGCCGCCTGAAAGCAGCTGTCCCAACAAGTCACAAGGAGAAGTGCCATGCTCTACTGGGCCGCAGTTTTCTTCGTCATCGCCTTGATCGCGGCGGTGTTCGGCTTCGGCGGCATCGCGGCCAGCGCCGCCGGCGTCGCGAAGATCCTCTTCTTCGTCTTCCTCGTCATCGCCGCCGTCTCGCTCCTCCTGGGCCGCAGGCCAGGTTGAACGGGACACCTTCCCATGACCAGCCAGACCCGGGCGCCTGGCGGTCTGCATCAAGGCGCTCGTTGCCCAGGCGAGGGGCGGACCCATCGCACCTTATCGAGAGGTGGCAGGACCTCACCCCGAAGGTCGGCCGATCCGGGATCCTCTCACGACTCGCGCCGCGGAAGCACCTTGGCTACGGGCACTCGAGCGTAAGGTAGCCGTCCGGCCAACGGCGTCGTGACCGCGTGAAAGGGCCAAGGCGGCCGGCAACGCAGCGCGCGCTCGGCCTCCCCTTGCATGCCGCCAGTCCGTGCGCTACATACTGAACCAAATGGTTCAGTCTTACCATGCCCGCCTCGATGCCTCGTTCTCCGCGCTCTCGGACGCGACCCGGCGCGGCGTTCTGGAGCAGCTCGGCCGTGCAGATGCTTCCATCACGGACCTTGCCGAGAAATTCCACATGACCCTCACGGGCATGAAGAAGCACGTCGGCGTCTTGGAGCAGGCCGGGCTCGTCGCCACGGAGAAGGTCGGGCGCGTGCGGACCTGCAAGCTCGGCCCGCGCCGACTGGAGCAAGAGACGGCTTGGATCGAGGGGTACCGCCAGCTCTGGGCTTCACGCTTCGACGAGTTGGACACGGTTGTCGAGGAACTGAAACGGAAGGAGAAGGTCGATGGACGCAAGAAGAGAGAGTGAGCCCAACTCCGTCAAGAACCACACGACGGCGGAACGGAAGTCCGAGCGGGAGCTGGTCGTCTCGCGAACCTTCAACGCCCCGGCGCGCATCGTGTTCGAGGCGTGGACCAAGCCCGAGCTGCTCATGCGGTGGTGGGCACCGAAGTCATTTGGCGTGTCCTTCCTCTCGTGCGAGGCCGATGTTCGTGTGGGGGGCACGTACCGTTTCGTGTTCGCCCACCCTGCCTCAACGCAGCCGATGGAGTTCTTCGGTAGGTACATCGAAGTGTCACCGCACTCGCGCCTCGTCTGGACGAATGACGAAGGTGGTGACGGTGGGGCCGTCACCACGGTGACCTTCGATGAGAAAGGCGGCAAGACGCTGCTCGTCATGCATGACCTCTATCCCTCGAAGGAAGCTCTCGACGGTGCCATCGCCTCCGGGAGTACTAATGGGGGGGAGACGTTCGAGCAACTGGACGAGCTTCTCGTCGCCCTGGGAGCGTAACGGACTCGACGCCTACCAGGGGAGGCCGAAACCCCTCCCTCACTAACACCAGCTACTCGCCCTCGTCCTCCAGACGCCAAATCGTCGGGATTTTTCCCGGCGGCGAGCATGCTCCGCTCCTTTAAGAACTGCGAGACCGCGGTCCTCGCATTCTCGGGAATCGGGCCTTGGTCCTGAAGTCGCTGCCGGCGGTTGAGACCGCCGGATCAAGCCCAGTTGCCCACGGACGAAGTCCGCGCGCTCGCTGCCGGCGACGGGCCGGTTGGTCCATCCTTGGTCCAAGCGGCGGAGGAGGGGAGCGAAGGGGCCGGGCCGACGGAGGCAAAACCCCGTTGCAGCCTGGGTTGTTGCAGAAGCGTGGAGTACGGGACTTGAAGACGTCTACGGCTGTCCGTCGGCCGCAGTCGAGGAACACTCCTCCGGCGTGAACTCGGCCACGACGCGGCTCCGCTCACTCGCAGGCGTATCTCCCGGCCTCGACGCGGCGGCACCGGTCCGGCGGGCCTCGCTTCTCCCAGACGTCCACCATGCCGATTCGCCGCGCCGCCTCGGAGAACCCCGGAAGCCGCCGCACCTGCCGTCCGTACGGTGTCCACAGCAGGACAAACGTGTTGCTATCGCTCGATGTGGGGCCCCGGGCAAGAAGCTCCAGAGCCGCGGCTGGCTGTCCGAGGCGAATCAGCGCATACGGGGCACCGCCGCTCACCACCTTGGGCCTGCTTGCGAGATAGCCCTGGATCCGAGCCACCGCCTCGGCCCGTGCCTGGGCGTCGCCGTGGACTCCTCGTGCGACCGCGGCGGCGGTTCCCTCCGGCAGATCCGCCGCCACGACCGCGAGACCTTCCGCGAGGCGCCCCGCGGCCTCCTCCGGTCGCCCATGCATCTCCGCGAAGTAGGAGAGCACCACGCCGACGAAGGACAGGCCTGCGTCGCGCGCACGCAAGGCGAGGCGTTCGGCGAGCGCATCGTCTCCCTCGTCGAGGGCTGCGAGCGCGCGCCAGTTCAGGGCATTTCCGTACAGCGGATCGAGCGTCAGGACACGGTCCAGCGCCCGTGCGCTCGCCCGCACGTAGCCGAGGTTCATCAGAAGCGCCGCCGACCAGAAGTTGGCGGTCACGTCGTCCGGATCGAGTTGGAGGGCGCGGTCCAACGCGGCCTGCGCCGCCTCGTACTGTCGGCGGGAGGCGAACAGAAGCCCGAGGACCGCGTGCGGCTCGGCAAGCGTGGGATCGAGCTCTATCGCCCGCCGGGCCGCTTGCTCGGCCGAGCGCATCGGGCTCTCGAAGTCGCTGCGCCGGTAATTGGGCATGATTGCCCAGAGCGCGCCGAGTCGTGACCACGCCCGCGCGTATCCCGGGTCAAGCTGTACCGCCTGCTCCAGCTGCGCAATCGCATCGGAAAACCGTTCGCCGTCCCGCCGGTTGAAGATCGCAGTCGCCTGGAGATAGAGCGCGTACGCCTCTGGATTGTTCGTTGCGACCGGGACGAGCCGGCTCCGCTGATCGCCCTGCAGCACGATGTTCAGCTCGTCCGTGATGGACCGAGCGATCTTTTCCTGGAGATCGAAGACGTTGGTCAGGTCACCCTCGAAGGTATGCGACCAGAGATGGAAACCGTCCGCCGCCTTGATGAGCTGGGCCGTGATTCGCACGCGATTCCCCGACTTGCGGACCGAGCCCTCCACGATGTTGGCCACGCCGAGTGTCTCCGCGATGGTACGGAGGTCCTGGTTCTTTCCCTTGAACTGGAAGGAGGAGGTACGCCCGGCCACCTTGAGCCCCTTGACCCGGGCCAGCGCGTCGAGAAGCTCCTCGGTGATTCCGTCCGAGAAGTACTCCTGCTCCTTGTCGGAGCTGAGGTTCACGAACGGGAGGACGGCGATGGACGGCGTCCCTTCCGCAACGCGGGACGTCGCCGCGCCGAGACCGGCGCGCTGGCCGACTGAGGGCGCTCGTCCGACG
This sequence comes from uncultured delta proteobacterium, assembly GCA_963776345.1. Lineage (GTDB taxonomy): Bacteria > Myxococcota > Myxococcia > Myxococcales > Myxococcaceae > RPRB01. The sequence continues at coordinate 196,234 of CAVZMH010000018.1, forward strand.
ACGAACCAGACCCCCGCCCCGACCGCCAGGAGTCCGAGCACGGCCGCGGCCGGAACCCACGAAGGCCGTCGCCATGAAGACGCAGGTGCTGCTGCGCTGACCGTGGACCCGGTGGTCGGCGCCCGCAGCGCCTCGAGGTGGAAGGCGAGATCTCGCGCGGACTGGAATCGCCGGCCCGCGTCCTTCTCCAGGCATCGGCGGACGACCTGGGCGACGCTGGACGGGACGGTGGCCGGCAGCGGCTCGGGCTCGTTGTGCAGGATGGCGTAGCTGCTCTCGACGGCCGAGGCTCCGGGAAACGCACGCCCCCCGGACAGGAGTTCGTGGAGCACCGCCCCCAGACTGAAGAGATCGGATCGCGCATCGACCGGCTCGCCGCGCAGCTGCTCCGGGGACATGTAGCCGGGTGTGCCAATGACCAGGCCGGTGGCCGTGTTCCCGCTCATCGACGGCGCGGTGTGCTGGAGCAGGTCATGCGGTCCGGACTCGGCCGCAGTCTCCGGCTCATGGGCGGCGGCGGCGATGACCTTGGCGATGCCGAAGTCGAGCAGCTTCACGTGCCCGTCGCGGGACACCAGGACGTTTTCCGGCTTGAGATCTCGGTGAACGATGCCCCGCTCGTGCGCCGCGGCCAGCCCCTCGGCCATCTGCGAGGCCCAGGCCAGGGCGGTCTGGAGCGGCACCGGGCCCTTCCCCATCCGCGTCCGGAGCGTTTCTCCCTGGAGGAGCTCGGTGACGAAGTAGGGCTTCCCCTCGTGGACGCCGACATCGTGAAGTGCAACCACGTTCGGGTGAGTGACCAATCCCACGAGCCGCGCCTCTCGCTCGAAGCGCTCGACGAACGCCCGGTCCGCACCCAGGGCCTCGGAGACCACCTTGATGGCGACCTCGCGCCCGAGCCGCGTGTCTCGCGCCCGGTAGACCTCGGCCATTCCGCCGGCGCCGAGAAGTGCGACGACCTCGTAGGGCCCAAGACGGACGCCGGAGGCCAAGCGCATGGTCCGGGACCTTACACGGCCATCCACTCAGGTTTCATCGCTCGGCTCGGCCGGAACCACGGGGGGTGGGTTCACGGGGGCGGCGGTCGACGCCGGCCCGCGCCCCGGGGAAGCCTCTGCGTGTGGCCGTCCCCGCGCGGGCGTGGCCGGGACTCCGCGCAGAGGCTGTGCGACGAGAGGATCGGGAGGTTGGTCATCGGGGCCAGAGGATCCGCAGCGCGGGGCGGAGGAGGCCGCCTGGGCTTCTCGCCTGAGAAGCGCTCCCCCGACCCGCACGAGCTCAGGCTGCCCCGGGTGCCTCGAAACGACGAGACTGCGTCGACCGCGCCCGCTTCGCGCTGAAGCTCGAGCACCGGGCCTCCATGTGGACGGGACCAGGCCCAACGAGAGCGCGATCAGCCAGGAGTCGTGGCGTCTCCGTGGCGTGACTTCGGAGCGCCTCGGAAACCCGCAGCAACCTCAACGACTTGGA
>CAVZMH010000019.1:0-376883 GCA_963776345.1 uncultured delta proteobacterium
TTGATTATGCGTTGTGGTGAAGCAGTGATAGAATTGGGGGAGCGGAGACGGTAGTTATTTCTGGCGGAGAGGTAGATATGCTAGAGCATATCAAGGTATCAAACATCAAAGGACTCAAAGAGTGTACTCTCTCAGGGTTAGGTAAGATAAACGTAATTTGTGGCAAGAACAACAGCGGGAAATCAACCCTTTTAGAGGGAATCAATTCTCCCAGTTGTGTGGGCTATGGGAAAAAGTTAGATATTGGAGTGGCCCAGACCATTTACCATGCCTCTCTAATTCACATGGGTTGGAAGCAGCGGCCAGATATGGATGCGAGGTATTTCGATTTATTAGCGGCGCCACTTGAGCCAGACAAGATTTGGTATTCAAGCGAGGCATTATCCTTTGTGAATGCTATCGAGGAAAAGTTCGACGAAGACCGCGAACTTGGCGCATGGGCCTTTTCTAGGCCAGCATTACGAGCAAAGCCTACGAGTCTTTGTTTCCAGAGAAGTACGAGATTGTATTACTGCCTCCCAAGAGAAGCCTCAATCTGTATCATACGATCCAAGCAAATGAAGAAATTACTCCTCAGGGATTGGGGATACTCAACTATCTATTCTACGCTAAGAATCAGAGGGAAGGCTCGGACGACAGAATAGTATACAACGCTGTCAGTGATGCGTTTACCAAGATCTCATCCGGTTACAGGTTTGATATTTTTCTGGAACAGAGCAACCACCTAAGGCTGAATTTTTCCTACGACGACACTCCTTGGATAAATGCGGCAGATTGCGGGTTAGGCCTTCAGGATCTGTTAGTCATATTATATTTCTCCTTGCATCCAAAATATGACGTGATACTCATTGAAGAGCCGGAAAGTCACTTGCACCCCGATATGCAGCGTAAACTATTGTATTTCCTTAGAGAAGAAACATCCAAGCATCGACAATTCTTCTTGACCACTCATTCCAATGTCTTCCTGAGCAGTTCTCTAGTAGACAAGATGTTTTTGACGTATTTCGACGAATCTGTGAGAGTCAGCGATGCCACGAGCAAGGCACAAATTCTCAATGAAATAGGCTATTCGGTAACTGACAATTTGGTTTCTGATTTGATCGTTTTGGTAGAAGGGCCGACCGATAAACCGGTGCTCGAAGAATTCTTGCTCAAGTTGGGATTAATCGGTTTGTATGACATCAAAATCTGGCCGCTGGGCGGCGATATCATGGGGCAATTAGATTTGTCGACCTTCGGACAAAATCACGAGATCATAGCACTGGTTGACAATGACCCGAAAAGTGACAGAGTCAGGAAGGAGTTTGTCGAAAACTGTCAGAGATACAACATCAGAGTGCATCGCCTGAATAGGTACTCAATAGAGAACTATTTCTCGTTGACTGCTTTGAGAAAAGTGTTTGGCTCTCAAATTCCACTGTCTGTTACTGATATTGACCCCAATATCAGGCTCGAAAATCAGATTGGTATAGATGTGAAGAAGAACAACAGGAAAATAGCCAAGAACATGGTTCTAGAAGAGATAGATGGCACTGATCTTTTTGATTTCCTCAAGCAAGTGGAAGCATCGTGCAAGAAAGCGTGACGTAGCTAACAATGCTAAGAAGTATATCAAACCGGATGGTTTTGAGTCAAATCATGCCCATCCGCCTCGATGCTGAATGCAATGAACCCGCCGTGCTGTTTGATTTTGCGGGAAGTTTTATCGGCAAGTGCTTGTTGGATCGGGAGGAATTTGGACCACGAAACGCGCGAACGAAACGAAAGACACGAAAGGCTTTCGCGCCTTTCGTGAGGTTTCGTGACATTCGTGATCCAAATTCTTATCGCATGGAATTGTAATCAGGTATATAGCCATGCCGGGCTCATACTCGACCCAAGGACATGATTTCAGATCCACATCTTACAAAACCCTTGGCGCGTGTATTTACGTTCAGAAACAGTTGGGTGTTCACTGCATGGAAGTGGATTATCAACGCGCATTAGAGTTAGCATTGCCCAAATACGGCCTGCGGTTTGAGCGCGAGGTGGAAATCCCCATTGCCTACTATGGCGTGGTCGTCACCAAACGCCGAGTGGATTTTGTGATCTGGGACGCAGCAGACGAGTCCGATGAATTGTTGCTGGAAACCAAAGCTCGAAGCACTATTTTGCCCGAAGATATTGAGCAGTGTTTGCTTTACCTGCACCAGGGCAGCTATCAAATCTGCTTGCTGGTCAACTTTGGAGAAAAACCTTTGGGCATGAAACGACTGGTTCATACGCCGCCCGGCCAACAGCCGATCAAGTGATCGTCATCTTTCGTGCTTTTCGTGCTCTTTCGCGAGGTTCGTGATTCAAATACCTATGCCCATCCGACTCGACCCTGAACGCAACGAACCCGCCGCGCTGTTTGACTTGGCCGAAAGCTTTACGGGCAAGCGCGTGCTGGAAATCGGCTGCGGCGATGGCCGCCTGACGTGGCGGTTTGCCGATCAGGCCGCACGCGTCGTCGCGCATTGACCCGGATGCCGAGGACGTTGCGCTGGCGATTCAGGCTTGCCCGCCGCATCTGCGCGAGCGCGTCCAGTTCCACGTGGGCACGATTCAAGAATTCGAGTCGTCCGAGAGATTTGACCTGGCGCTCCTTTCGTGGTCGCTCTGATGAATGGAACCGGCGGGCATGGTGCATGCCCTTGAGAAAATCCACGAGCTCTTGGAGCCGGACGGCAGATTGATTGATATTCACCCATCGGGCGAGCCGCCGCCGATCGAGGTCCGCGTCGGACAGCAGGTGACGGTCGTCGGCTGGATGAAAGAAACAGATGACTTTGTCGAGTACGCTCAGGCCAGCGCCGCGTTGTCTGAGGCGATTGAGCGCGGGTGGTTAGACGTCGAACGGAAAGGCATGTTTGAATTTGTCACGCACGCCGATTCGATATTCTGACCTGCGCGAGTACTTGGCAAAAGAATGGAAAGATGCCATACTTGATGCGGCGGTTGCGGCAAAGGCGGAGGAATTGTTGGCGCGCCGGAACACGACAAAGAGTTGATCGTGCGCGAGCAAGTCCGCATCGCGCGATTGAGACGTGGAGACATGCATGGATCTACTTGAGCTTGGAATATCGCTGCTGCACGCGCGGGCAACAAGGCCGAAGCCCGCATGTATCTTGAAGCTGTCACCATGGCTGAACCGGACAATGCGCAGGCGTTTCTCTGGCTCAGCTTTGTGCTGGAGGACCCCAAGCTCTCGCTGCGCTGCCTGGAGCGCGTGCTGGCCATTGACCCGGATAACGAACAGGCCAAACGCGGCGTGGCCTGGCTTCGGTCGCAAAAGGGCGACAAGGCCGCGCCGCTCCCACCGCTGCTCTCGGATGCCGAGTTTACCCAGCTCGTTCGGTTGCTCAAGCATCCTCAGGAGCCGGTCGTCGTCAAGGCCGTGCGTTATCTCGGACAGGCGGGCGGCGCGCGCGCCGTCGAGCCGCTCTTGAGCTTGCTGATGTCCACCAAGAGCAAAGCACTTCAGGCTGAGGCGCGGACGGCGCTCATCGCCATCGGCACGCCCTCAGTTGACCCGGTGCTGCAGCGGCTGTTGAATGAATCCAACCTGGACCTGGCCGGTCAACTGGCGGCGATCCTGGCGCGCGTCCGCTCGATGGCGGCGCTGGCAGCCTGCCGGGATGTCGATGGATCATGCCCGGCATCCCTCCACGCGGTACGCGATGGTGCTCAACCTGACCGCTTCCGTGCACGGCGAGCCTGCGCTGGGCATCGTGCGCGATTACTTGTTTGACTCCAGCCAGGACATGCGCGCCCGCACGGCGATCGTGATGGCGATGGGTCAGGCGATCAAGGGCAAGTCAACGGATGCCAGTCAAGGCATCGGCTTTCTGATGGACATTCATACGGAACTGGCCTGGCCCGTTGCCCTGCGGCAGGCCGCGCTGATCGCCCTCGGCATCTCCAGCCAGCCTTCCGTCTTGCGCTATCTCTTTGAAGCGATAGGCGATAAAGACCCGCAAATGCGTGTCGCCGCTGTAGATGCGCTGGCTCGTTTCACGCCGCCACAGACGGCGGCATTGGACAAGCTGGCGCATAGCCCGGATGCCGTGGTGCGCAAGCGCGCCAATCAGATCCTCGACGCGCTTCAGGCCGCTCAAAAGAAATAGACCTTTGAGGCTTCCCAAACCTCAAGGGCCTCTCCAATGATGAGAGCGACGATGACGCTCCGCGCCGACCGCAAAAAGCGCAGCGTCACGCTCAACATAAGGACCGAAGGAGTCGCGCGATTCAAAGAAAGCTGGTGGCAGTTTCGGATGTGTCGTCGGGAATTTCAAGCGCGGCGATTTGGACAAGATGCGTGCGGGCTATGATGCACTGCGGCAGATCAATCCGCCGAGCTACTCGGAGGCCCACGTCAAGCAGACGCGTGATCAAGGTGTGATTTGAGGAGAGTGTAGATGGAGAACCCTCTGGTGATCGCGCTCACGGTCAGCGGCGTCGGGCTGCTGATACTTTTTGGGGCGCTGGCTTTTCTCTATGGTCTGATGTATGCGATGACGGCCATCATCCGGGATCGGCCCGATGTGAAGGAAAAGATGCCCGTGCACGTCGTCGAGGCTGATGGAAAGCCGGCGCACGTCATGCAAAAGGTGGCAGTTGTGGCCGTCGCTCTGGCGCGAGCAGAACTGGAATCAAGCCTGGCCCGCTCGCCGGAAGCGGAGGTCGGCCTCAGCCCGTGGGGGCAATATCACCGTCACCGCCTGTTGGGCATGAATCCGCGCGCAAGGATAGGCTGATGAAGCACTACCGTATCACTCTTGAGGGCCATACATACGATGTGGAGGTGCTGGACGATCCGCGCCAGCGCCAGGTGAGAGTTCGGGTGGACGGCGAGGTTTTGACGGTGGAAGCAGAAGCGGCATTGGATGTTGGAGGAGATGTCACCTTCTGCGCCAGTCTCATCGGCTGCATCGCCGCCGGTTGCTCCGGCGGGCGCTGCGGCCGGCGTTGTCAAGGCCCCGCTGCCGGGCGTGATCAAGTCCATCGCCGTGAGTCCTGGCGAGCGAGTTGCGGCTGGCGATGAGCTGCTCGTCATCGAGGCGATGAAGATGAACAACGTTATCCGCGCCCCGCGCGGAGGGACGGTGAGTCTCATCTACGTCAGCGAGGGCCGGCAGGTGCCTCACGGCGAGCCGTTGCTGCGCCTCCAGGAGGAGCCGTGAGCGGCTTGGGCTCGAACCAGCTTGCGGGAGGCCTCTTGACGATCACCTGGCAACAGTTGGTGATGGTGTTCGTGGGCGGCCTATTGATGTATCTGGCCATTGCCAAACAGTATGAGCCGACGCTTTTGTTGCCTATAGGCTTTGGTTGCATGCTGGGCAACCTGCCCGTCTCCGCCTACATGATTGGACCGGAGGGACTGTTCGGCATTCTAAAGCGGGCCGGGATTGACACCGAACTGTTCCCGCTTCTGATTTTCCTGGGCGTGGGCGCCATGATGGACATGCGCCCGCTTCTGAGCCAGCCCATCTTTATCCTGATGGGGGCGTTAGGCCACTTGGGAATCTTTGGCGCGCTGATCGCCGCCGTTCTCTTGGGCTTTAACCTGGCCGAGGCAACCAGCATTGGCGTCATCGGCGCAATTGACGGGCCGACGGTGATCTTTGTCGGAGCCAAGTTGGAACACTTTTTCAATACACCCGGGCTGGCAGCGGCCGTGGCCGTCACGGCTTACTCGTATATGAGCCTGGTACCTATTATCCAGCCGCCGCTGATGCGGCTGTTGACGACCCGGCGCGAGCGGGCCATCCGAATGGAGTACACGCCCCGGCCTGTTTCCAAGACCGCGGTGATCCTCTTTCCCATCTTGGTGACGCTGCTGGCGGGTGTATTCTTGCCGCAGGCTGCCCCGCTCGTCGCCACCCTGATGCTGGGCAACTTGCTGCGAGAATCAGGCGTCGTGGAAGGTCTCAGCCGCACGGCGCAGGAAGCGATCACAAACACTGCTACTCTCTTTCTGGGCTTGACCATCGGCTCGACGATGCAGGGAGCGGCCTTTTTGAGCGCCGGCACCCTCAAAGTCTTGTTGTTGGGATTGGTAGCATTTGCCCTCGATACCATCGGCGGCCTCCTGTTTGGCAAGTTGATCTGCTGGCTTTCCGGGCAGCGGATCAACCCTCTGGTAGGAGCCGCTGCCATCAGTGCATTTCCCATGAGCGGACGACTGGCCCAAAAAGTAGCCTTGGAGGAGGACAACCAGAATTTCATTTTGATGCACGCCATTGGCGCCAACACTGCCGGGCAAGTGGCGTCGGTCATCGCGGCCGGCGTGTTGATGGCGCTGATCTTTCCCTATATTCTGCGCTGAGCGTTCGAGCGGCGATCAAAGGAGGTGTATGTCTGGGCAAATCGGCTCGGTCATCGGCGGCGTGTTGCTGGCACTGGTTGAGCGTGCAGGGTGGCGGCGCACTGATGAAGATTGCGATTATTGGCGCGGCAGGTGTGCGGACGCCCTGATCGTGCAGGCGATTCAGCGACGTCATGCGGCTGGCCGCCTGGATTTGACACGAGCTGGCGTTGATGGACATGGATGCCGAGCGACTTGACTTGATCGGCGCACTGACTGGCGCCGCTGGAGCAGAGCGCAGGTTTTCGCATCACGCGAACGACGGATGCGGCTGCGGCATTGAGTTCGGCCGACTATGTCATCACTACGTTCCGCGTGGGCGGGATCGAGTCGCGCGTGGTGGACGAGCGCGTGCCCCTGGCGCACGGCCTTCTGGGGCAAGAGACGACCGGGCCGGGCGGCTTTGCGATGGCGATGCGCACGATCCCGGTGCTGCTCGACTATATCGCACTCATGCGCAAGCTTTGCCCGAATGCTTGGCTGATCAACTTTGCCAATCCTGCCGGACTGTTGACCGAAGCGATTGTCCGCGTGGCGAAATGGGACCGAGCCGTCGGCATTTGCGATTCGCCGCGCAACTTGCTCATCGCCGCCACGGCGCTTGGCCTGCCACCCGACGAGGTCTACCTGGATTATTTCGGCCTGAATCATTTGGGCTGGGCGCGGTCGGTCGTTCACGGCAACCGGGATGTCTTGCCGCAGTTCATCGAACTGATGCGGCGCTCGAATCAGCCGTGGCCGGGCTTGCCTTTCGATCCCGAATTCATCTCAGCGCTTGGGCTTGCTGCCGAACGAGTACCTCTACTACTATTATCATGCCGATCAGGCCGTGCGAAACATTCTACAAAGCCGGGCAGAGTCGAGGCGAGCAGATCGCCGCACTGAACGCCCAATTGTTTGCCGACTTGCGGCGGCGAAAGGCGCAAGGCGATCTCGACGGAATGCTTGCGGCATACCGGACCTATCTTGGCGAGCGCGGCGGATCGTATATGGTGGCCGAGACGGGCGGGGGCATCATCGTGCATCCGAGCCGGCAGACGACGAAGGTTATGCAGGCGTCGCGCTCGATCTGATCGAGGCGCTTTCCGGCGCACTACCCAGGACGATGATCCTCAACGTGCCGAATCGCGGAGCGATGAGCGCAATGGCCCGCGATGACGTGGTCGAGATTCCGGCCTTGTGTCGCGGGATTCGATTCGACCGCTGGCCGTGGGCGACGTGCCGGATCACTGCCTCGGGCTGATCAAGCAGGTCAAGGCTTTTGAGCGGCTCACGATTGCGGCGGCTGTGGCAGGCTCGTACTCTCAAGCGGTCGCGGCGCTGACGGTGCATCCTCTGGTGCGTGACCATGCCAAGGCCAAGTCCATCGTCGACGAATACTGCGAGCAACATGGCGCCGTCTTTCCCAGTGTTGAGCTAGCGGAGTCTGTGCTCATGACTCATCCTTACGATGTCATTGTCATCGGCGATTATTTTATTGACCTGGTCTTTGGCGGCTTGCCCCGGTTTCCCGAACTGGGCGTCGAGATCATCGGCACGGACTTTGAGATGATCCCGGGCGGCGCGTACAACAGCGCGCTGGCGATGCACCGGCTTGGACTCAAGGTGGGTTGGGCGTGCGATTTTGGAACGGATGACTTTTCGCGTTTTGTGTTGGAACGAGCGCGGTCGGATGGGTTGGACGATTCACTCTTTGTGTGCCACGCTCAACCGTTGCGGCGTATCACGGTGTCGGCTTCGTATCCAGAGGATCGAGCGTTCATCACGTATTGCGATCCTGATCCGTCGGCCCCGGCTGTGCTACAAGCTTTGGCGACTGACCTCGGCGCGCGTCGTGTACATTGCAGGCTTCTACGAGGGACCGACGTTCGAGTGCATTGTGCAAGCGGTGCGCGCTCGTCAGATGAAGCTGGTCATGGACGGCAATTCGAGTTGCGAGGTTCAACTGGCAAGCCCTCCGGTGCGCGAGGCCATTTGCGGCGTGGATGTGTTCATGCCCAACGCAGCCGAAGCGCGGCGCATCACCGGTCAGGCCGATCTCGGCCGGGCGATGGAGGTGCTGGGCGAGCTCTGTCCGCTGGTGGTGATCAAAGATGGCGCTGCGAGGCGCGTATGCCGGCACCCGCTCGCGTGTGACACCACGCGCCGGCCATCCGGTCACGCCCGTGGATACGACCGGTGCCGGTGATTGCTTCAACGCTGGATTCCTGGCGGCATGGCTCGATGGCTTGCCGTTAGACAGAGTGTTTGCGCTGGGGCAACGTCGTGGGCGGGCTTTCGACCTTGTCGCCCGGCGGCACAGGGCGAGCCGTCACCCGGTCGGATGTTGAAGCGTGGCTGCGGCCGAAGATGGCGTCAATCTAGTCCGCCCGCTGCAAAGGTCGCCGTTACAAAAAATCTTGAAAGGAAAAGTATGGAACCGAAATTTGTCGACTCAAAACCCGCCTGGCTGAAATTCACGACTTGAATAAAATCGGCCAACTGCTGAGTTGGGATCAGCAGACGCATGATGACGCCCGGTGGAGCCGCGGTGCGCGCCGAGCAGCGCTCTACGCTGGGCCGCCTGTCGCACGAGAAATTCACCGTCGGATGAAATCGGGCGCTTGCTGGAGACCTGCGGCCTTACGAGGCGAGCCTGCCTTATGATTCCGACGAGGCCAGCCTGATTCGGGTGGCGCGCAAGGATTACGAAAAGGCGCGGCGCGTGCCCGACCGACCTGCAGGCGGAGATGACTCGCACCGGCGGCGCTGGCGCATGAACGTGTGGGTCGAGGCGCGCAAGACATCAAGACTATACACTCTTTTTGCCGCACCTGCAAAAGACGATTGAGCTGAAGCATCAAGTACGTCGAGTGCTTTGCGCCGTACGAGACACGTCTATGATCCGTCTGCTCGACGACTTTGAGCGTGGGATGAAGACGCCGCAAGTCAAGCACGTCTTTGACGACCTCAAGCGCGACCTGATCCCGTTCATGGCGGCCATCGCCGAGCGCGGCGACGTGGTAAGCGATGCGTGTCTGCACGGGTATTTCCCGGCGGACAAGCAGCGCGAGTTTTGCCTCAGCATCATCTCGCGCTTTGGCTTCAAGCCGGATTCGTGGCGGCTCGATCCGACGGTGCATCCCTTTGCCTCCAACACGTGCACCACGGACATTCGCATCACCACGCGCTATCACGAGGATTTCATCAACGCGGCGCTCTTTGGCTCGATGCACGAGTGCGGGCACGGGCTGTACGAGAACGGCGTGAGCCCGGCGCTGGAGCGCACGCTGCTGTGCCGGGGCGCGTCGTCGGCATGCACGAGTCGCAGAGCCGGATGTGGGAAAACTATGTCGGGCGCAGCCCTCATTCTGGAAGTACTTTTATCCTCGCCTGCAAGCGACCTCCCTGGGCAATTCGCCCGAGTGGACATGGAGACGTTCTATCGCGCCGTCAACAAGGTGCAGCCTTCGCTCATCCGCGTCGAGGCGGACGAGGCCACGTATAACTATGCACATCATCCTACGCTTTGAGCTGGAGCAAGAGATCATGGAAGGCAAGTTGGCGTTGCGTGACTTGCCGAAGGCGTGGAACGCGCGCATGAAGGCTTACCTCGGTATTGACGTGCCGGACGACGCGCATGGCATGCTTGCAGGACGTGTCACTGGTCGCAGGGCCTGCTCGGCTATTTCCCCACCTACTCGCTGGGCAACATCATCGCGGCGCAAATCTGGGAAAAGGCGCTGGCGGCAATCCCCGATCTGTACGAGCAGTTCGAGCGCGGCGAGTTCACGGCGTTGCGGGAGTGGCTGCGACAGAAACCTGCATCGCCACGGGCGCAAGTTCACCCCGGTCGAGACACTTGGAAAAGGTCGTGGGTTCGCGTCCCCATCAGGGAAGGGCCGATCAACGTCGGGCCGTATGTGCGTTACCTCAAAAGCAAGCTCGGCGAAGTCTATGGTGTGAGTTGACGGTTCCGCTCACGGGTCCGCTTGCGGTGTGAAGTGAGCAAGCCGCCATGGTCAGCGTCAGGCCTCGTACAGCAAGTCCATGCACCAGTTCAAAATCTCTTGGACCATGTCGCGCATCTCGACCGCGCTCGCCAGCCCATAGATGGGCCCCAGCCCCTCGGGCGCGTCCGGGTGCTGCTTGACGTGCTCGATGGCGGCCTTCAAGTCTTCGATAAAGCGCTCCTTGACGCCGGGCTGGGTGTGCCGCAGCGTGAGGCAGATGTGGACGCTCGGCGGCAGGTGCAAGCCGTTCAAGCCCCAGTGCCGCTGCGACATAAATTCCGAGATCTTGTAGACGTTGAGCGTCTCGGATCGAAACGCAATCAGAAACAGTGGGTCGCCGATGATCTTGATCTCTGGAATCTTGCGCATTTCTTGCTTGAGCCACGCCGTCGTTTCCAAAATGCGCCGCGCGGCTTCCAGGTAGCCTTGTTCGCCCATCGAAACCATGGCCGCCCAGCACGCCGCGCTCAACGCGCCCGGCCGGCTTCCGGCGAAGGTCGGCGAAAAGTAAATCCCACCCGGCCAATCGGCCACGGAGAAATACTGATAGTGCCGCAAGTCCGTGCCGCGATACAAGATCACCGACGTGCCCTTGGCCGCGTAACCGTACTTGTGTGTGTCCGCCGAAATCGAGGTCACGCCGGGCAAGCGAAAGTCGAACGGCGGGACGTTGTAGCCGAGCTTTTCCGCCCACGGCAACAGGAACCCGCCCAGGCAGGCATCGGTGTGAAAGCCGCAGCCGTGTTGACGCGCCAACTCGGACAGCTCTTCAATCGGGTCAACGATGCCATGCGGGAACGGCGGGGCCGACCCGACGAGCGCGATGGTGTTCTCTGTCATCGCGGCCTTGGTCGCCGCCACATCGGCGCGCATGTCCGGGCCGACCGGAATGCGGATCGTCTTGATGCCAAAGTACTCGGCGGCTTTGTCGAACGCCGCGTGCGCCGTCGTCGGCGCAATGATCTCTGGCTGCGTGATGTGCTTCTTGTCCCGCGCCCAATCGCGATAGGTCTTCATCGCCAGCAGGATGCTTTCCGTCCCGCCCGATGACAGCGTGCCCACGATATTGTCGTCGGTCTTGTCCGCGCCCAACATGCCCGCCGTCATCGAAACAATCTCGGCCTCGTACTTGGTCGTGCTCGGCCACACGTCGGCGTGCAGCGGATTGCTTTGCGAGTTGATGGCGTACACGCGATTGAGAAAGTCCACGTGCGTGTCGTCGCCGTGATACACCCCGCCCGATACGTACCCGTCCTTCCATCGAGCTTTCTCGATGGCGCAGAGCTTCTCCATTTCGGCGAGGATGGCTTCCCGATCCATCCCCGCTTCCGGCAGGCGCGAGAAACTGACGAAATCCTTCCTTGTAAGGCTTGAGCCATTTTTGCATATCGGCGGCCATTCCGTCCAACAGGTCGGCTTCCATGGATTCCTCCCAGGTGAGATGTTTGAGCGCTAGTGAGATCGGTTGAGCGTGTGATAGAGTCCGCGCAGCGAGCGATACACCTGCCGGTAGGCTGCGTACAACTCGTCATAGGTGGCGCGCGGAGCAGGATCGGGCTTGACGACGTGACCGGCGGGCACGAGCGACTTGACAGACTCGATGTTGGGATAGAGGCCCAGCCCGACGGCCGCAATCAGCGCCGCGCCCACCGCCGAAGCTTCCTGCGGGTCCGGCACGCTTTCCAGCGTCCGGCCCGTCACGTCGGCGACGATTTGCAGCCACGGCAACCCGCGTGCGCCTCCGCCGATGACGCGCAGCGGGTCGGGTTTGAACCCGTACAGCTCGGCAATGTTTTCCAGAATCCAGCGCACGTTGTAAGCCACGCCTTCATAGATGGCGCGCGCCATCTGCGTGCGCGTGTGGTTCGATCCCAGGTTGATGAACGCAGCGCGCAGGCTCTCATCGGCCACGGGACAGCGCTCGCCGTACATCCACGGCGTAAAGATCAACCCGCCCGCGCCGGGCGCTGTGCCGGCAACGTCTTGGTCCATCCGCTGAAAAGTGGCCGAGTCTGCATCGGCGCAATACAACTCTTTGGCCGCCCACTTGACACACGCGCCGGCGGTTTCTGTTTCGGCGATGAGCAGCAGCTTGTTGGGGTCAGCCGATTGAATCGAGACGATGCCGCGTTTGCCGTTTACACGCTTGCTGGAGGTGATGCCGACAAACCCCGAAGTCCCCAGGCAGACAAAGCCATCGGCATGCTTCTTCTTCGCCTTCTCGTCCTCGACCTTCTTCCGCTGCGACTCGAGGAACTCGAGGGGGTTCACGTAGCCGCGCATGTACTCGCGGTCGACCCGGAAGCCCTCCACCCGCTCGTTGCTCTTCTCCTCCTGCTCGGCCCGCTTGGGGTCCGGCGAGCGGCGGATGTAGGGCGAGTGGTAGTCGATCAGGTTCTCGAGACTCAGCGCCCGGTCGATGAAGTCCTCGACCTTCTCGATGCCCACCTTGTCCACCCAGCGCCGGACGCGGGTGGCGTGGTTGGCCATCTCGTCCATCATCCGGCGGTTGGTGTGCTGGAAGTAGAAGTTGTTCTTGAAGAAGTCGCAGTGCCCGTAGACGTGGGCCATCACCAGCTTCTGGTCGACCTCTGCATTCGACTCGAGCAGGTACGCGTAGCAGGGCTCGTTGTTGATCACCAGCTCGTAGATCTTGGAGAGCCCGTACTCGTACCCTTTGCTGAGCTGCTCGTACTCCATGCCCCAGCGCCAGTGCGGGTAGCGGTTGGGGAAGCCGCCGTACGAGGCGACCATGTTCAGCTCGTCGTAGCCCAGCATCTCGAAGACGGTCTCGAAGAAGTCCAGCCCGAAGCCCCGGGCGTATCCCTCGATCTCCTCCTTCATCTGCGCCAGACGGGGCGTGAGGCTCTTCGGCATCAGCGCCCCTTCCCGAGGAAGTCCTTGATCGACTGGTAGATCCCGTCCTTGTCGGCGATCTCCGAGAGCGCCACGTTCTCCGAGTCGCCTACCGTCTCCCGCAAGTCCTTGATGAACTGGCCCGAGCCGTAGGGGCTCTCCACCTGCCCGTAGGCGAACTGGTTCACCGCCGGGAGGATGTCGGTCTTCAGCATCTCGATGCAGTGGCGGGTGTCGTCGGCGCTCCAGTTGTCCCCGTCGCTGAAGTGGAAGGGGTAGATGTTCCAGCTTCCGGGCGGGTAGTCGGCGCGGATGATGTCCCGGCAGAGCTTGTAGGCCGAGCTGATCATCGTCCCGCCGGACTCACGGGTGTGGAAGAAGGTCTCCCGGTCCACCTCGCGGGCCACAGCGTCGTGGATGATGTACCGGCACTCCAGCCCCTTGTACTGGTGCCGCAGCCAGGTATCGAGCCAGAAGCTCTCGATGCGGACGATCTCCTTCTGCTCGTCGCCCATCGAGCCACTGACGTCCATCATGTAGACGATGACCGCGTTGGTCTCCGGCAGGTTCTGGAGCCGGTAGCTCCGGTACCTCCGGTCCTCCCGGGTGGGGACGATGATCGGCATCTTCGGGTCGTAGGTCCCGAGCGCGATCTGCCGCCGCAGCGCCTGCTTGAAGGTGCGCTTGAAGTGGCGCAGCGACTCGGGGCCGGTGGTGTTGACCCCGGTGTACTTGATCTTCTGCGCGACCACCTGCTCCTTGCCGCGCCGCTCGATGTTGGGGAGCTGCAGCTCCTCCCCGAGGATGCTGGCCAGCTCCTCGAGGCTGACGTCCACCTCCAGCGCGTGGTCTCCCTCGCCCTGGCCGGCCTTGTGCCCGTCGCCGGGCTGCACCGCCCCCGGGGAGAGCTGCTGGCCCACCTCGCCCTCGCCCTGACCGACGCCGCCTTGCTCCTTGTGGCCGTACTTGAAGTGGGGGATGTCGATGAAGGGGATGGGGATGGAGATGGTGTCCTTCCCCTTCTTCCCCAGCATCTCGCCCTTCTGCACGTACCGGCGCAGGTTGGCTTTGATCTTCCCCCGGACGATCTGCTTGAAGCGCGAGTGGTCCTGATGGATCTTCAGCGACACCGCTACTCCTTGGCGTCCCCGCGGGCAAAGATGCTGGCCACGAAGTTGAGGACGTCGGTGGAGCAGATCTCGCAGTAGCCGGAGTTCTTCATCAGCCGGTCCTTGACCAGGTCGATCTTCTCCTGGGTCTCCTTGTCGACGACCGAGCTGACCAGATTCTTCAGCTTGATGCTGTCCTTCTGGTCCTCGAAGAGCTTCAGCTCCAGCGCCTTGTGCAGCCGCTCGTTGGTCCGGTAGTTGAAGGTCTTCCCGTCCACCGCGAGCGCGCCGATGTAGTTCATGATCTCGCGGCGGAAGTCGTCCTTGCGGCTCTCGGGGATGTCGATCTTCTCCTCGATGCTCCGCATCAGCCGCTCGTCGGGCTCCTCGTAGAGGCCGGTGTACTTGTTCCGGACCTTCTCCTTCTGCGTGTAGGCCTTGATGTTGTCGATGTAGTTGCCGCAGAGCTTGCCGATCGCGTCCTCGTCGGCGCTGATCGCCCGCTGGACCTCGTTCTTCACGATGTCCTCGTACTCCTGCTTCACCGTGGTGAGCAGCTCGCGGAAGCGCTTCCGCGTCTCGTCCGAGGAAATGAGGCTGTGGCCCTTCAGGCCCGCCTCGAGCTCGTTGAGCACCATGAAGGGGTTGATGCAGCCCTCGCCCTTGTCGCTCACCAGGGCGTTGCTGATCTTGTCCTGGATGTACCGGGGGCTGATGCCCTCCAGGCCCTCGCGCGAGGACTCCTTGCGGAGCTCCTTGATGTTGTCCTCGGTGAAGTTGGGGAGCGTCTTGCCGTTGTAGAGCTTCAGCTTCTGCAGCAGCGTGAGGTTGTGCTTCTTCGGCTCCTCCAGCCGGGTGAGCACCGCCCACATCGCCGCCATCTCCAGGGTGTGGGGCGCGATGTGCTTGCCCTTGATCGCCTTGGCGTTGAAGTCCTTCTCGTAGATCTTCTGCTCCTCGGCGAGCTTGGTGATGTACGGGATGTCGATCTTCACCGTGCGATCCCGCAGCGCCTCCATGAACTCGTTGTTCTCCAGCTTCTTGTACTCGGGCTCGTTGGTGTGCCCGATGATCACCTCGTCGATGTCGGTCTGCGGGAACTTCTTGGGCTTGATCTTGTGCTCCTGGCTCGCGCCCAGGAGGTCGTAGAGGAAGGCCACGTCCAGCTTCAGCACCTCGACGAACTCGATGATCCCCCGGTTGGCGATGTTGAACTCGCCGTCGAAGTTGAAGGCCCGCGGGTCCGAGTCGCTGCCGTACTCGGCGATCTTCCGGTAGTTGATGTCGCCGGTGAGCTCGGTGGAGTCCTGGTTCTTCTCGTCCTTGGGCTGGAAGGTCCCGATGCCCACCCGGTCCTTCTCGCTGAAGATCAGGCGATTGACCCGGATGTGCTGGATGACCTTCGCGAAGTCACCGCCCTCCTGGGTCATCAGGTCCTTGAAGACGAAGCGGCAGGCGGGGCACAGCTCGTTGCCCTCGGGGATCTGGTAGTCGCCGGTCTCTTGAAGCTCGGCGAAGACCCTGGGCCGCCACTCGCGGGGGATGAGGTTCAGCGGCTCCTCGTTCATCGGGCACTTCATCCGCTCCTTGTGCACCGAGCCGTCCGCGCCCTTCTTCTCCAGGTTCCAGGCGAAGGTGTAGGCCGCGCCCTCCGGCGTCTTGCTGTACTCCTCCATGCCCTTCTTCAAGAGGCGGGCGATGGTGCTCTTGCTCGAGCCCACCGGGCCGTGGAGCAGGATGACCCGCTTCTCGGTGCCGTACTGCTGGGCGGCGGACTTGAAGACGTTCACCAGCTTCATCAGCGGCACGTCGAGCCCGAAGATCGCATCGCGCCCGCCGAAGCGCTCGTCGCCGAAGAAGTGGTAGCGGATGAGCTTCTTCTTGTTGTCGATGTACTCCGTCTTCCCGTGGCTGAGGATCATGTCGTAGATCCTCTGGAAGGCGGTCCGCGTCACCCGCGGGTTCTGTCGAATCAGGTTGAGGTAGTCCTCGAAGCTCCCCTCCCAGTGCAGCTCGGCGTACGACTTGCTGTCCTGGAGCTTCGCGATGCGCTCGACCCACGAGCCCTGCGCCACGGTCGTCATGTCTCGTCTCATCCCTTCATGGACCTCCCGCGTGAACGGGCGCCATAGAACCCCACACCGGCGCGGGGTTGGACCGCGCGAGCGTGTCCGGTGCTGAGGGGGCGGACGGCTCCCGGAGGACCGGGGGGGCGCCGTCCCGCGCGACCGGGACGCGGGGTGGAGACTTCCTGACTCCCGGAAGCTTATGCCGTCCGCCGCAGCGCTTCCAATGCCCCCCGGGTCCCTGCTAGGCGCACCTCCACAGATCGATGCCCACCCCGTCCGTCGCTCCCCGGATCGAGGAGCCCTCCGTGGCCGGCTCCCCTCCCCGCGTGTCGAGCGAGGAGGCGAGAGCGGTCTGGAGCCTCCTCGTCGCCTGTGCCCTGGTCCTCCTCCCCCGGCTGGCGGTCTTTCCCTGGAGCGAAAACCTCTACGGCGACGCGGTGGTCCGCACCGAGCTCGCCCAGCGGTGGCTGGCCAACCCACACTGGATCGCCCACATGGACGACGGCGCCTACCAGTACGGGCCGTTGCACGTCTATCTGCTATCCGGGGCGCTCGCCCTGGGCATCGACCGGGAGGACGCCGGCCGCTGGGTGAGCCTCCTCTTCGGGGTGCTCTCGGTCCTGCCGCTCTGGTCGCTCTCTCGGCGGCTGGGAGGGGCCCAGGCCGCCTGGTGGGCCACGGCGGGGCTGGCGCTGTGGGGCATGCACATCCAGATGTCCACCACCGCCGGGAGCGAGTCGGTGGGCCTCTTCTTCGTGCTCTGGTGCCTGGCGCTCCTCGCCGAGGCGCTGGAGGAGAACCGGTTCGCCCCCCTGTTCGGCAGCGCGCTGGTGCTGAACCTCGCCTGCGCGGTGCGGTACGACTGCTGGCTGCTCATCCCGCTGCTCTCGGTGCTGCTCCTGCTCGGCGACCGGGACCGGGTGGCGGCCGTCACCCGCTCGGTCTGCTACGGGCTGCTCTCCATCCCCTTCGTCGCCGCGTGGATGCAGGGAAACGAGCGGGCCAAGGGCGACCCGTTCGCGCCCATCCGGTACATCGAGAGCTACCACAAGGCCTGGGTGGCGGCCGGCGTGGCTCGCTGGACCTCGGCCGGGTACCGCGCCCAGAACCTCTTCTTCTGGCCGGGCGTGGCGCTCTTCACGCTCTCGCCGCTCATCGCCTGGTTCGGGATGCGGGGGATGGTGCGGGTCTGGCGGCAGCGGCCGGAGTACCGCTGGCTGATCTGGGTGGTGCTGGTCCCGACCGCGTACTTCACCTTCCGCAGCGTGGTG
Source organism: uncultured delta proteobacterium (assembly GCA_963776345.1). Taxonomy (GTDB): domain Bacteria; phylum Myxococcota; class Myxococcia; order Myxococcales; family Myxococcaceae; genus RPRB01. Next base: position 17,686 of record CAVZMH010000019.1, read on the forward strand.
CTCCTCGACTTCGTCCCCCTCGCCCGGTTCGCCGTCACCCAGGTGGCGCTCCTCCTGCCCTTCGTGGGCGCAGGGTACCTGGCCACGGTGGAGGGTCGCTCCGTCGGCGCGCGGAGGGCCTGGGCCGGCGCGGCGCTCGGGCTGGCGGTGCTCTTCCCGGTGGTGGTCGCGGTCCTCACCACGCACCGCGAGGACCAGGTGGCGAGCTCGCTCCGTCCGGTGAGCCCGGTGTCGACCAACCCGCCCGGGGTGATGCAGGTCGCCCGCTGGCTCAAGGCCGAGGTGGCGCCGGTGGGCGGGGCGGCGGCGCTCGACGTGGACGATCAGTACTGGGACCTTCAGATCGCCTTCTTCAGCGGGCTTCCCGACACCCGCATCGCCCGGATCCGCTGGGACATCTTCCGGAAGCAGCTCGCCGAGCAGCGGCCCGAGGTCCTGGTGCGCCGCGAGGGCGGGGCGCTGGAGAAGGAACCGGACTTCCTGCTCCAGGGCGATACCATCTCCTTCGACGGGGACGGCTGGGAGGAAGTCTCCGGCTTCCAGCGTCCCTGGCACGTCTACCGCCGCGCCGGCACCCACTAGAGGGCCTCTCATGACCCAGGCAGCCCCCGCCGTGACCCGCCCGGATGCGCGCACGCCGCCGAAGTGGGTGTCCTTCACCGTCCTGTTCCTGATCGAGATGTGGGAACGGTTCGGCTACTACGGGATGACCGCGGTCGTCGTCCTGCACATGGTCCGGAAGCTCGGCTACAGCGACGCCGACGCCGTGCTCACCTTCGGGGCGTTCGTGGCCATGGCCTACGCCTCGCCGGCGGTCGGCGGCTGGCTCGGCGACAAGGTGCTGGGCACCCGGCGGATGACCGTCATCGGAGCGACCATCCTGGCCATCGGTTACGCGATGCTCGCGACGCCGAAGGTGCCGCTCTTCGTCGCCCTCGGCGTGGTCGCGGTGGGAAGTGGCCTGTTCAAGCCCAACCCGGCCAACCTGGTCTCGAAGGTCTACGAGGGGGATCCGGCCAGGATCGATTCGGCCTTCACGCTCTACTACATGGCGGTGAATCTCGGCTCCACGCTCTCGACCATCGCCACGCCGCTGATCCAGGAGAAGGTGAGCTCGGAGGCCGCGTTCGCCGTCTGCGCCGGGGGGCTGGTGCTCGGCATCCTCAACTACTTCTTCATGTCGCGGTTCCTCCGGCACGTGGGCTCGCCGCCGGACTTCCAGCCGTTCCCCTGGGGCAAGTTCGTGCTGATCGATCCTGGGATGCGTGCTCGCCGTGGGCTTCGTCTCGCTGGTCGTCCGGAACCTGGCGGTCGCCAGGGCGATGGTGTGGCTGGCGAGCCTGGTGATGGTGGGGATCTTCGTGGTGCTCATCCGGAACAGCACGCCGAAGGAGCGCAGCGGGATGCTCGCGGTCCTGGTGCTGACAGCCCAGACGATGATCTTCTTCATCTTCTACCAGCAGACCTCGACCTCCCTGACGCTGTTCGCCTACCGCAACGTCGACCTGAGCTTCCTCTTCGGCTACCAGGTGCCGCCCGGCCAGGTGCAGGCGCTGAACCCCATCTGGATCTTCATCCTCAGCCCTCTCCTCGCGTGGGCGTACACCCGCCTGGGCAAGCGTTCCGGAGGAGATTTCCCGGTGGCGCTCAAGTTTGCGCTCGGCTTCGTGGTGCTCGCGCTCGGCTTCTTCGTCTACGGCGGCTGCGGCTACTTCGCCGGTCCGGACGGCAGGGTCTCGCTGTGGTGGATGATCCTTGGGTACGGACTCGCCTGCCTGGGTGAGCTGCTGATCAGCGGGCTGGGGCTGGCGATGGTCGCACGGTACGTGCGCCCGAGGCTTCGCGGCCTGGTGATGGGGACCTGGTTCCTCGCGACCGGGATCTCGCAGTACCTCGGAAGCCAGGTCGCGAAGCTCGCGAGCCCGCACGCATCGGCGTGACCGACCCCATCCAGACGCTGCCCCTCTACATGCGCCTCTTCTTCGGGCTCGGGGGATTCGCGGTGTTCGGGGCGGCACTGTCCTTCGCGGTGCTCCCGCTCATGAAGCGACTGTCCGCCGAGTCGGCCCAGGAAGAGCCGCCGGCGGCGGCCGCCGCCTGAGCGACGCCACCGGGGCGTCGCGACCGGGGCCCGATCGGAGCCGGTCGACGAGCGCTCTGTAGCGACTGGCTGCCGTTCCGTGGGTCGCCCCGTTGCCGCGTTCGCCGGGGGAACGGCCGGTGGTGCACGGCGCGCCAGTGGGCGGCCGGGGTGACTCCGAGCTCTCGCCGGAAGGCGCGAGAGAGCGCCTGGCGGCTGCCAAAGCCGCAGGCCGCGGCGACGTGAGCGAGGTCGGTCTCGCCGGCGCGGAGGAGCTCCGCAGCGCGGCGGACCCGCGCCTGACGCAGGAACGTCGAAGGGCGGGTTCCAGCGAGCTGCGCCACCCGAGCACGTGTCCGCTGACGGGAGCGCCGATTGCACGTGCCACGGTGCCCACGGTCGCCCCCGGCCGGCTCGCCTCGCCGAGCTGCTCCCGGAGGAGCGGGTCGGCGAGCATCCGGTACCAGCCCCGGTCCGTCCACGACTGCGTCCGTGGACGTGCACCCGGAGCGCCTGGATGAAGAGGATCTCGCAGAGGCGGCTGGCGACCGCGCGGCCGCCGAGCGTGGGCCTGGCCAGCTCCTCCACGGAGGGTGTGCATGGACGGCGAGAAGGACCGTGGAATCGTCCCCGCGCTCGTCCGGATCAGCCGCGGGGAAGGACGCGAGCATCGGATGCCCCAGCGGCGCCTCGAGTTGAACCCGGGCCGACAGCACCTCCGGCGGGTCCGACTCGGAAGCTGGCCGGAGCGCGCCGCGCATCCCCCGGTTCACGACGAGCAGCTCGCCGTCGTCCAGACGGTGGCGCCAGAGGTGCACGTCGACGTCGATGACACAGGTTCCACGGAGAACCACGTGCAGCGACAGCGCGTCCAGAGGGAACACCCGGCGCCATGGCCTGGCGCCTGGCGGATCGACCATGAGGACGCATCGAAGCTTCAGCTCCTCGAGCGCCGCCGCGAGCGCATCGTGCCCCGGGTCCATGAACGAGCGCAGGAGCAAGAAGCGCGCGCACGGCGGTGCCGGAGTGACGCCAGGCCGCGCTCGGGAAACATCATGGAACGGTCGCCCGGGGGAGGGGTCGCAGGTGCCGCCAGAGCGTTCCATCCGGTTTCCCGACCCGAGGATGCGAGCCCGACGTGAGTGTCTTGCCGTGCGGCGGACGATGCCGGCGTCCACGATCGCGGACGATTCCTGCCGCATCGGGACTCACGCGGACGGCGGAAGGTTCCCCAGCTGAGGTTGGGAGCCCGAACGGAACGCTCTGGCGGCACCTGCGACCCCTCCCCGGGGGGACCGCTCCAAAATGCTTCTCCGACTGCGAGCGGGAAACATCGACCTCGACCCGGCGACCCGACCTGGGTGGACGTCACGGGCGCGGCCGACCCCTGACCGTGGGTCAGAGGCCGGCGCCGCGCACCGACTTCCGGCCGCCTCGGGGCGACGCGCCTCAGGCCTTCCGGATCCAGCCGTGCCGGGTGTGGCTCGGCGTCGGTCCCGCGGCCAGGTAGCGCTCGCGGAGCTTGCTCAGCACGTCGTTGAGCGCGAACTGCGGGAACTCCATCGTCTTCTTCAGCGCGATGGGGATCAGGGACTCGAAGTTCATCGGCACCGGGTGGTAGCGGTGATCGTTCTCGTCCTCGCAGTCACGGTCGGGGGTCACCAGCCTGCCGTCCACGTTCTTGATCCCGTAGAGCCGGGCGTTGTTCAGGCCGAAGATCTTCCGCTTCGCCCGCTCGGTGAGCGCGGGATAGCCGTAGCGTTCCTGCATCGCCCGCGGGATCTGGAACCGCCACAGCGCCTCGATCTGCCACTGCGGCGAGCCGTACCACACCGAGTCGGAGCCGAAGAGCACCCGGTCCTCGCCAAAGAACTTCAGCGCCTGGCCGAGGATGTGGGCGCAGACCGAGGGGAAGGTGATCACCGACGAGGCGAAGGTGGTCCCCAGCTCGGCGTACACGTTGGGGAACGGCGCGCAGTCGACCAGGAAGCGGGTGGTCCAGAGGATGTCCGGCACGCCCTGCCGGGTGTTGCCGGACTGGACGTCGAGCAGCGCGTTCCGGACCCAGAAGCCGGGGCGGATGCACGAGTGGTAGATGAGGAAGTTGAGCTGGGGCCAGTCACGCGCCGCCTTGGGGATGTCGCTCGGGAAGCCCGCCGTCGCCGAGGAAGGACTGTCCGGGGCGTTGGTGGCCAGGCCCTTGTGGATGCAGATGTTGTAGAAGCCCGGGTGCGACCGCAGGTATTGGCGGTACTCGGGCGCGGTGATCACCTCGTACATCGGGTAGGCCACCTGCTCGTCGTCCAGCACCCAGGTGGTCATCAGGCTGTTCGGGTCGCTGTCCAGCTTGGCCGAGTTCGCCGAGGTGTAGCCCTTCCACGAGTCGGGGCGGAGGTTCTCAATCTGCCAGCGGTGGTAGTCCCCGTAGACGGGATCCACCTGGTTCCCGCGGCCCGGGTAGAGCTGCCCGTGGGCGAGCATCCGGGTGGAGCCGGCGATCTGGTTGACCCAGTCGCGGACCGACGCCGTCTGGGTGGCGGAGAGGAACTCGCCTGCCTCGGACTCCTTGATGTTCTTCGGCGCCCGCGGCGTGCCCTGATCCGGCACCGCGGCCGAGGTGTTGTTGCTGAGGATTCCGATGGTGACCTGGCTGTCCAGGTACACGTCCTTCATGAACTGCACGAGCTGGAAGTTCAGGTTCAGGTTGGGCAGGCCGACCAGCGCGGGGTTCCAGGGCGTATTGATCCCGCCCAGCTCGTCCGGGAGGTCGGTGGCGTTGAGCCCGCTGTGATTCCCCTCCGCGATGTCCCGGAGCGCGTTCCCGGGCCCCGTCCGGCTGGAGCGGATGGTGTGCAGCTGATCGTCGAGGATGAACAGGTCACGGGGCGGTCCGTGCAGGCCGTGCGCCCCGTTCTCGTAGGCCTCGTCCTTGCTCACCTTGAAGTACTCGGCGCCGTGGGCCTCGTTCATCGCCAGGAAGGAGACCGCGAAGCCGCCGGTGCCTGCCAGGAACTGCCGTCGGCTGACTCCCAGCCGCCGGGCGGCGATGTCGGCCAGCTCGAAGATCCGGCGCTCCACCTGCTTCTGCTCGGGCGTCTGTGGATTCGGCAGGTATTCGCCGTTGGACACCATCTGGGTGGGGATGGGCGACCTCAGCTCGTCCCGCGCCTCATCGGCGGGCTCGAGGTGTTCGAGCTGCTCCTCGCTGAACCACGACTCCTCTTCGCGCGACCCCGGCACCTTCCTCGGCATGTGTGCGCCCTCCGCCGGTGGGGCTCGGGCCCGGACGGGCTGCCCGGTCGAGTCCTACCGGCGCGCAGCGGTACGTCCCGATCGATGCGGGATCAACGACCAAGTTCGTCCCGGGATCCGGGCGCGTGCTGGCGCGTTGGTCGGCGACGGACCTGCCGCAGCGCGGCTTGCCTCGTACTCCTGCGTCGAGATTGCCGCGACGCGCTGCCGCCCGGACTCAGCGTCCGGGGCGTGCTCGCCGCCGCTGCTCGGCCCAGTAGTCCACCTGCCACTTCTGCACCGCGGCGTTGTGGCACTGGAGCGTGGGGCAGAACTCGTGCGTCCCGTCGTTCCGCGAGACGAAGTAGAGATCGCTGCACGTCGACGGGTGCGTGACGGCCTGCAATGCCGCGGTGCCCGGGCTGGCGATGGGGCCGGGCGGCAGCCCGTGCACGGTGTACGTGTTGTACGGGTGCGGGGTGACCAGGTCCTGGCGGGTGATGTTCTTCACGAACTTCCCGCGGATCAGCATCATCGCGTAGAGCACCGTGGGGTCCGTCTGCAGCGGCATCCCGAGACGGAGCCGGTTCAGGAACAGGCAGGCGATGCGCGGGCGCTCGTCCGGCGCGCCGGTCTCCTTCTCCACGATCGAGGCGAGGGTCACGATCTGCAGCGGGTCGAGCTTCACCGCCGGATCCGTGCTGGCCATCGCCGCCTGCAGCGCCTCGAGCGTCCGCGAGACCATCTTCCCCAGCACGCTCTCCTCGGTGTACCCGTGAGTGAAGCTGTAGGTGTCCGGGAAGAGGAAGCCCTCGAGCCGGGTGGCGGGCACGCCCAGCTTCTTCACCAGCACCGGGTCCGCGGCGAGCGCCTCGAGCCGGTCGAGCCGGAGCTTGAGCGGCGAGGCGGCGAGGAGCGGGAGGATCTCGTCCAGCCGCAGCCCCTCGGGGATGGTCACGTGGTACGTCTTCTGCTGTCCGGCGACGAGCTTCTGGATCGCCTGCTCGGGCGAGAGCGGGAGCGTGAACTCGTACTCCCCGGCCCGTAGCTTCGGTCCCAGCTTCTCGCGGCGGAGCCAGGCGTAGGTCAGCTCCGCGTCGGCCACGACTCCGGCCTGGGCCAGGACGTCGGCGACCCGGCGTGGCCCGCTCCCCGTTGGGATGAGGATGTCCCTGGTGCCCGCGGCACCCGACGGGGTCCGTGCGAACTCGGTGAGGCGCCGGTCCCTCCACCACCAGTAGGCGGCGCCAGCGGCCGCGGAGAGCACCATCACCAGGAGGGCCAGGCCGACCGCCCGCTTCACGGCTCGTCTCCGGGGGCGGTGGACTGGCGCGCGTCGAGCCAGCCCTGGAGGATGAGCGCCGCGGCCACCTGGTCCACGACGGCACGACGCCTGGCCCGCGACACGTCGGCCTCGAGCAGCATGCGGTTCGCGGCCGCGGTGGTGAGCCGCTCGTCCCAGTACTCCACCCGGATGCCCAGCGTGCGGGCCACCGCGTCGCCGAACCGCCGGGCCTCGACCGCGCTCGGTCCCTCGCTGCCATTCATGTTGAGGGGCAGGCCCACGACGGCGTGCTCCACCCCGTGGTGCTCGGCCAGGCGCCGGAGCTCGGTCAGGTCGGCGCGAAGGTTCGTCCGCCGCAGGGTGGTGACCGGCTGCGCGGTGATCCCCAGCGCGTCGGAGACCGCGACCCCGACCGTCTTCGTGCCCACGTCCAGACCGAAGCTCCGCACCATTCCGGGCGCAACATAACAGCCCCAGGCCGGCGTCCCGGCGCGCGGACAGGCTCCGTCCTGTGCCGGGGACGCCCCCGGCTCTCCTCCAGGGGATCGTCGCCGGCACTCGTCGTGCAACCCCGCCCCTTGCCCGGGCAGTCGGCCCGGAAGGGGGACGGATGGGACTCTTCGACTTCATCGGCGACGCGCTCGGTGCCATCGGGTCGCCCTTCACCGCGTTGATCGACGCCGGGACCAAGCTGCTCGGCCTCCCGCCGGTCATCGGCGATGCGCTCAAGGTGGCGGTGGGCGCGGCGACGGGGGACGTCGTCACCCTGATGCAGGGGAGCACCCAGCTCCTCAAGGACCTCGCCGGCAGCGCCGCCGAGACCGAGTACGCGCCGCCGAAGGACGAGGCCTTCGGCGGAACGGACGGCTGGGCGCCGGTGGCGTCGGCGACGGTCAGCGCCCGGACGGAGGACGCGGACCCCGCGGAGACGCCGGCCGAGGATCCGGTCGCGGCCGGCCTCTCTGCTGCCACGAGTGTCCCGGGCGACGACCCGGCGCTGTCGGCGGTCTCCAGCGCCGACGAGGACCCCGAGGAGGCGCGGGCGCTCGAGACGCTCGGCAGGAACTTCGACGCGATGAACCGGGATCACGGCGTGTTCGGCGCCTTCGGCGACAGGGTCATCACCGAGAAGGAGCTGCGCGAGACCTCGGAGGACCCCGATGCCCCGCTCGAGCTCAAGCGTGCCGCCCGGTACGTCCTCGATCATCCGGACCTCATGGAGCGGCTCTCCCGCTCGAGGGACGGCGGAGACCAGGGCATCGCCCGCAGCGATGTGGATCTGGTGAGGGAGGAGAACCGGACCGGCGGCGCGGACGAACTCCCCGGGACGGACGGGGCGACCGGTGCCTCGGGCAGCGGCGGCGCGGGAGGGACGCCGGCCGTCGCTGGAGGCGACGCCCTCTCGGCGCTGCAGACGCTCCTCGCGAGCTTCGACAGCCTGAACAAGAGCAACGCGCTGATCCGCGACAAGGTCCTCAGCCGGGACGAGCTGGAGCGCGCCGCCAGCGATGCGGACACCTCGCCGGTGCTCAAGCGCGCGCTGCGCTACGTGCTCGACCACCCGGACCTCCTGGACAAGCTCTCCCGTTCCCAGGGATTCGGTGTGTCCGGGATGTCGCGGAGCGATCTCCAGATCGGGATCGACGATGCCAGGCGTTCGACGAAGCCGTCGGGAGTCACCCAGCCCAAGAGCTCGCCGGCTCCCAAGACGACGGGGACCTCGAGCGCGAGCACGGCGTCGACCAGCAAGTCCTCGAGCAGCTCCAGCAGCAAGAGCAAGGACCCGTCGATCACCGACATCCTCAACGACAAGAGCCTGAGCATCGAGGAGAAGATCGAGATGATCCTCATGGTGCTGGAGAACCGCGCGGACGACCAGATGCTCTCGGTCACCCAGCAGCTCGACCAGAACGACGACAAGAAGACCGCCAAGGACGACCGGAAGAAGGTCGCCAAGCTCGACAAGGTCGACCGGGACCTGAACTTCAAGATGGAGCGGCTGATGAAGCGCAAGGAGCAGCTCTCCAACCTCCTGTCGACGATGGAGATGAAGTTCGCGTCGATGGCCCAGACCGCCATCGCCAACATGGGACGCTGAGCATGGGACCGAACGATCGCGAGAAGCTGCTGGCCTTCGCCCGGGGCGAGGCCACCTGGGCCGAGGTCGAGGGGATCACCGCCGCGGATGCCGCACGCATGGCCCGCACCGGGGTCGAGCTGGCCCAGGCCGGGCGGCTCCGCGAGGCGGCGCTGGTCTTCGAGGCGATGGTGGAGATCAACCCCAGGGACGGCGGGGCGCACGCCGCGCTGGGCACGGTGTACCAGAAGCTCGGCCGCACCGACGACGCGGTGCGCGCCTATGGCGAGGCGCTGGCACGCGATCCGAAGCATCCGGTCGCGCTCGGCAACCGGGGCGAGCTGTTGCTCCGGCTCGGCCGGCGCGAGGGCTTCGGCGACGTGGCCGCCGCGGTGGCCGCCGACCCGGAGGGACGGACCGCGGCCGGCCGGCGCGCGGCGAGGCTGGCAAGGGCCATCACCGCGGACGCGGTGGCGAAGCTCGGTCTCCAGTGAAGGGGGGGCCGCCGGAGCGCCCGGGGGGAGCGCTCCGGCGGAGCAGCATCCGGCCGCTCGTCGGCGCGGACGCTTCGAGGCGGCGATGCGCGCCTCCATCCTCGGCCATCCGGACCCCTCGGTCAGCCGCCCGTGTCCGGCGCCAGACCCTGTGCCGCGCTCGACGGCTCCGGGCGGGGCCGGGCCACTCCCCGACGTCGTGAGGCGGGGCGGGTGGACGGCTCCGGCGGGGGCGGCTCGTCCGGGACGTCCGCCTCGGCCAGGAGGAGCTGCTTCATCCGCTCCAGGCTCGCCCGGGCGCGATCCACGAACGGTCCGCCGGACCCGATGCGCTCCGCGGTCGCCACGGTCGTCTCGTACACGCCGATGGCCTTGGTCAGGAGGATCCGGATCCGCCGACGGAGCTCCTGGCGGTAGACCGCGGCCTCCTCCGCGTTCAGCTCCCGCGGCGTGGGCGAGTCCATCATCTGGCGGTGGAGCACCTCGTAGAGGTTGCCGATCCGCTCGCCGGCGGCCGTCGCCCAGTAGCCGTTGCCGATCTTGATCGCTCTCAGGTAGTGGCCCTGCGCGGAGAGCAGCAGCTCGGCCTTGTACTCCAGCAGGTGGGAGAGTTCGTCCGCCTTCGCCTCGGGGTCGAAGGTCACGCCCTCGCAGTGCAGGCGGTAGATCTCCCCGAGGAAGAACTGGCCCTGGGCGGTGACGTACTCGTCCGCCGGCTCGCCGCGGTCCGCCGCGTCCTTGGCGCTCACCAGCGCCGCCCGGAGCGTCTTCTCGCCCTCGTCCAGGTCACCGGCGTCGACCTGACAGATGCCCTGCTGCACCTGGGCCTCGATGCGCCGGGCCAGAGGCAGGTCCTGCCGGGCGGCGATGCGGGCCAGCACCGTGGCCGCCTCGGGGAAGCGGTCCAGGTGGTAGAGCGCCTCGGCGTGGTGGAAGGCCGCGTCCAGCGCGTCCCCGGTGCCGAGCGGATCGCCGATCTCCGCGAAGTGCTGCCGGGCTCCGTCCCACTCCTCCAGCCGCTCCCGCGCCAGCCCGGCGTTGAAGCGAGCGCGGAGCCGGTGCGAGCTCTCCGGGAACGCCGTCACCAGCCGCTCGAAGCAGGCCGCCGCCCGGGCCGCGTCGCCGGCCGCGAAGGCGCTCGACCCGGCGGCGAACAGCTCCTCGTCGTTCATCCTCAACAGGGCCAGATCCGCCCGGACCTCCTGGGGCGGCATCGCCAGCGTCTCGGGCCGGGCGGCCCCCGAGGGCGTGGCGCACCGGGTGAGGAGGAGCAGCGGGAGGAGGGCGAGGGCCCGGTGAATCGCGGCGCGCAAGGGCAAGGGACAGGCGGGCGGGTGAACCGCGAGGGAGCCTACAGGATCACAGCCTCGCCCAGCAGGTAGGAGCCTGCCCGCCACAGTGCGCGGAGGTCGTGGATCTCGGACGAGAAGCGGGGCACCGCGATCAGCGGGGCGGGGGCGGCTCCCTCGCGCAGGAGCCGGATGCTCACCCGGTCGCGCTCGGCCAGGGCACGGGCCTCGCCCAGCGTCCGCACCAGCGCACCGTGGAGCGGCTCGTCCAGGCCCGCCAGCTCGCTCTCCGACGAGGCCAGCGGCTCCTCCTGCACCCGGTTCACCACCACGCCGTCGCGCTGCAGGCCCCGCTCGCCCAGCACCGCCTGGAAGCGCAGCGCCTCCTCCCGTCGCTCGAGGGACGCCCCGGCCACCAGGAGGAAGCCGGTCTCGGGCGAGGACAGCATCGCCCGCACCGCGCGGGCCCGCTCGCGGAAGCCCTGGTTCATCCCGCTGATCGCGCCGAGGAAGGTTGCCAGCTCCTCCAGCGTGTCGCCCCCGATGATGCGCCCGATGGTCTTCGCCGCCACCCCGCCTCCCCAGTGTGCCAGGCGCAGGGAGATGCGTCCGGCCCGGAGCGCGGGGTCGAGCAGCCAGCGCGCGGACTCGTTGTCCATGAAGTCCAGGATGCGGGCCGGGGCGTCGAGGAAGTCCAGGGCGTGCGCGGTGGGCGGGGTGTCGAGGACGATCAGCTCGGACTCCGAGCGCTCCCGGAGCTGTCCCAGCCGCTCCAGGGCGATGTACTCCTGCGAGCCCGCCAGCACGGTGGAGAGCGTCTGGTAGAAGCGGTTCTTGAGGATGCGCTCGCGCTGGCCCGGCGGCGCCTGCCGCTCGATCAGCTCGTCCCAGCTGGCCTTGAGGTCGAGCATCATCGCCTGGAGTGGAGCCTGGAGATGAATGCCCGCCTCGGCCAGCACCTCCGGCCGGACCTCGGTGGGCGCGTTCCCCAGCCAGGTCAGACCCAGCGCGTTCGCGAGCCGCCGAGCCGGGTCGATGGTGCACACCAGCGCGCTCCGGCCGAGCGCTGCGGCCCGTATCGCCACCGCCGCGGCCAGGGTGGTCTTCCCGACCCCGCCCGCGCCCACGCACACCAGGACGCGGCGACGGCGGAGCACCTCCTCGAGCGAGGGCCCGCTCACCGGAGCGCCTCCGCCAGGGCGTCGCCCAGCGCGGTGAGCTCACCCCGTCCGAACTCGGGCGCGGTCAGCCGGGGCAGCTGGACCAGCGGAGCGTCGATGCCGCGCAGCCGCTCGGCGGCCTCGTCCGTCCTCTGCGCGTCCTCCTCGTAGGCCTGGACCAGCGCGCTCAGCCCCGGGCGCCCGGAGAGCGCCGCCCGGTCCACCGCCGCGAAGCGCGAAGGCACCGACTGGTTGAGGACCACCGCGCCGACCCGGACCGAGAGCCGCGTCCCGAGCGCCTGGGCGAGCTCCAGCGTCTCGTTCACCGGCAGCTCCTCGGGGAGGCTCACCAGCACCGCGTTGGTCATCACCGGATCGGTCAAGAGATCAAACATCCAGCGGGCCTCGGTCGACATCGGCCCGGAGGGGAGTGCGGAGATCAGGCTGTGCGGCACGCCCAGGAGGGTGAGCGCGTGCCCGGTGGCGGGGAGGTCCATCACGATCCGGTCGTAGCCGCCCGGCGCGTCGGGCCATTGCCGGAGGTGCCACATCACCTTCCCCAGCATCACCGTCTCGGCCAGGGCGGGGACGAAGCGGAGGAAGTAACGCACCATCCGGTTCTCGAAGACCGCCCGGTAGACGCGCTCGAGGCGTATCTTCTGCAGCACGTACTCGCGCATCGACGCGTCGGGCTGGAGGTCCACCATCGAGAGGTTGGGCTCGACCAGCGTCACGTCCGGGCCCACCTCCGGGTGCCCGAGCAACCGGCCCAGCCGCCCGTCGGCGTTCACCTCGCAGAGCAGCGTGCGCAGACCGGCCGACGCCAGCCGCAGGGCCAGGGAGGCGGCCACCGTGCTCTTCCCCACGCCTCCCTTGCCAGTCACCAGGAGGAGACGCCTGTCGAGCAGACCGGACATGGAGGGAGAGAAGGAGCGCCGGACCGTAGGGAGCACCTCCGTGGGCTGTCAACGCCGGGACGCGAGGAGCGCGCTTGACAGGGCCAGGGCGCGGCTGCGAAGTCCCGGGCCAGCGCGAGACGCCCATGCTGAAGAACAATCCGGTGGTCAAGAAGCTGGTCGAGACGGGCGAGGAGCGGGTGGGAAAGCTCGCCCAGGCGCTGCTCTCCAACGAGCGGTTCGTGGTGGCGATCCAGACGCTCATCCAGCGGACGCTGTCGGCCAAGGGCGTGCTGGACAAGAGCCTCCGCTCGGCGCTGGCGGCGATGAACCTGCCCTCCACCGAGGACGTCGAGTCGCTGCGGCGGAAGATCGCCGACCTCGACGCCACCCTGAGCCGGATCGAGTCGAAGCTGGAGCGGGTGCCGGAGCAGCCCCGCTAAGCGCCTCCCGTGCGAAGGATCGCCTTCGTCAACGAGAAGGGCGGCACCGGGAAGACGACGCTCGCGGTGCACGTCGCCGCGTGGATCGCCCGGGCGCGGAAGCTGCGCGTGCTCCTGGTGGACCTGGACACCCAAGGGCACGCGGGGAAGACGCTGGGCCTCGACGTCCGGGAGATCGAGCCCAACGTCTTCCACTTCCTGACCGACCGCGGGGTGCGCCTGGACCAGGTGCGCCATCCCACCGAGGTTCCCGGGCTCTCCGTCGTCCCGGCCTACAAGCAGATGGCCGGCCTGGCCGCGGCGCTCGGACCGTCGCCCTCGGCCGTGGAGCGCCTGCGCGAGCGGCTGGACGAGTTCGAGTCCGAGCAGGACGTGGTGGTGCTCGATGGGCCGCCGTCACTCGGGCTGAGCGTGTCGGCGATCCTGGTCGCTGCGACCGAGGTGGTCATCCCCGTGGCGCTGACCTACCTCGCGCTCGACGGGTGCGCCGAGGTGGCGCGCACGGTGGAGCGGGTGGCGGAGGAGCACCACCGGCCCGGGCTCCGGGTGACCGCGGTGGTGCCGATGATGCACCGGCGCACCGCGCTGGCCGAGGCGGTGCGGGAGCGCCTCGAGGCCTACTTCCCCGGAAGGGTCACGCCGTCGCTCGGGGTGAACGTCGCCATCGACGAGGCCCAGAGCCACGGGAAGACGGTCTGGGACTACGCACCCCGGAGCCGTGGGGCGGAGATGATGACCGCGGTGGCGGAGGCGGTCTGGCGGCTGGGCGAGACGGCGCCCTAACCCGGAGCCGGCGGGCCGTCCTTCTTCGACTCCAGCACGGCGAGCCGGGCCTCCAGCTCCTCGAGCCGCCGGGTGAGCTGCCCGAGGTCCGAGCCGAGCGCGGGGAGGTTGCCGCTGACGCTCTCCACCAGCGACTTCACCCGGTCGTCCGCGCGCCGCTGCCAGTCCTCGATGGTGCGCTGGCCGGCGCGGAAGAGGTCCTCCTTCAGCTCGCCGGTGCCGCCCTCCTCGCGGCGGAGCAGCCGGTCCAGCCGGGTCTCGGCCTCCTCGCGGATGGAGGCGACCCGCGGGCTGACCTCCTTCTGGATGAAGCCGGAGAGCGCGTCGCCCGGGCGGCGGATGATCTCCCGCAGCACGCTGAGCGGCATCTGGTTCTTCTTCTTCTCCTCCTCGAAGATGATCTGGGCGAGGGTGACCGAGGTGAGATCGTCCTTGGTGCGGTTGTCGACGATCTTCACCTCCGCGCCCTGCTTGATCATCTCGGCGATCTCGTCGAGCGTGACGTACCGGCTCTCCACGGTGTCGTAGAGCTTCCGGTTGGTGTAGCGCTTGATGATCTTCGGCTCGCGCGGAGCCTCGTCCTGGGCGGGATGGAGCTGTTCGGGTTCAGTCATGGATCGTGTGTCGCCGTCGTGAACGGTGGGCCGGCCCTCGACCCACCATGCCGCGCTGCAGCGCCTCCCTGCTGAGACCACCAGGTTCCGGCTGGATAGCAGCACGGTTTGGCTCGGTGCAACAAGGTGGAGGGGCCGCACCTACACGGCGGGCAATGGGGCTTCCCCTGGTATTCTCGCGGGTTTCAGGGCTCCCTGCAGCCAGACCCTCGTGATCATCTCCTGCGCGCAGTGCCACACCCGCTTCAAGGTGCCCGACGGGAAGGTCACCGCGCGTGGGCGCAAGGTCCGCTGCTCGCGGTGCGGACACACCTTCCGCATCTTCCCGGAGTCCGCATCCGATCGCGTGGGGGATGCGGCGCCTGCCGCACCGCGTCCGAGCGTCCCTGACCCGTTCCAGGCGTTCGGTCCCGAGGGGACCTTGGACATGGAGAAGACGCCTGCGCGCGGGACGACGGTCTCGGCCCTCCTCGCGCAGATGGCGCCGGCCCAGTCGGCAGAGGACTTCGACGTCGACGTCTCCGGGGAGCCGCCGGTCACCGAGCCCGCCTGGAACTTCCCCCCGCCCCCCGCGCCTCCGGACCTCGCGTCCGGCGGGGCCGCGGTGGACCTCGAGGCCGAGCCGGCCCGCGCCCACGAGGTGCCTGGCCACGAGGTGTCCCACGAGGTGTCTGACACCTCCGTCGGAAACACCTCCCTGGACCAGGGCGGCCTCGGCACCCCGGACTGGCCGGACGACCTCGCCTCCCACGAGGCGGCTGACACCTCCTTCGACACCTCTTTCGGAGACACCTCCTTCGGAGACACCTCCCTGGACCAGGGCGGCCTCGGCACCCCGGACTGGCCGGACGACCTCGCAGCGGTGCCGCCGGATCCGGTCTCCGTGCCCCCGCCCGCCCCTCCGGAGGACCTCTCCTCGATGGCCGGGTTCACCCCGGCCTGGGGCGTTGCCGCGCCCGTCCGGGCGCTCTCGGTGGACGGCACGCTGGGGAGCCACGTGTCCAGCCTGGCGCCCGCCGCCGAGCCGGAGTCGCCACCGCCGGCACCGCAGTTCGGCGGAGCGGGCACCGTCCTGGACGACCTCCCCACGCTCGAGCCGGCGAGTCGTCCCCCGAGCGACCTGGAGCTGGATCCGGGCAACGACGCCCGCGACTGGACCGGCGCCGCTCCCGGTGGACACCTGGGGATGCAGCTCGAGCTCGAGCCCGACCTCGCGTCGCTCGAGCTGGACCGCCGCCCGCCCCCGGAGCCCCGGCCCGCGTCGCCTCCCGACCCTGCCTGGGCCCTCCCGGTCTCGGGTGGCTCGCCCGCGCCCGCGGCACCCGCCTCGTTTGGACTGGCCTGGGACGACCCGTTCGGCGAGCCCCTGCCTCCACCGCCTGCGCCGGCTTCCCCGCAGGAGCCGGCCATCGCCCTCTCGGCTGCGCCCGCCGCCCCGAACTCCGTGCTGCTCGACGAGGCTCCTGCGCCGCCCTCCGGCCAGCCGGACCACGGCTTCTTCGAGATGTCGGGGGCCTCGCCATCCTCCCGTCCCGAGCCGTCCGGCGCGCTGCTCCCCGACGTGCCCGAGGCCGAGGAGCCGTCGGCAGCACCCGGGTCCACGGGTCCAGGACGGCCGGCGCCGATGCCCGCCATCTCCAAGCCTCCGGGGCGGGCGCGGCTCGGACTTCAAGAACGCGAGCAGCTGGGAACCGCGCGCCGGGTGAGCGCGGTCATCCTCAACGTGGGCCTCGCCGCGCTCCTCCTCCTCGTGGTCCTCGGGCTCGCCTCGAGCTGGGTGACCGCCGGACGGGTGGACGGCTCCGCGCTCTCGCCCCGGCGGCTCCTCCAGGCGCTGCGTTCTGGCAGCGGCGTCACCCCGGTCGAGGTCACGCCCGGGACGTACGAGACCCGGTCGGGGCGCTCGCTGCTCTACGTGCGCGGCCGGGTGCTCAACCGCGGCGCTCCCTCGGCGCGCGTCCGCGTCCGGGTCGAGGTCTGGGACGGGGCCCAGGCGGTGAAGTCCGGCGAGACGCTGGCCGGGGCCATCGCCACGCCCGAGGAGCTGTGGCGCGCCGCGACCCCGGCCGACCTCGACGCACTGCGGGCACGGCTCGTCTCGGCGGCCACTCCGGTGGCCGACGGCCAGCAGGCGGACTTCCTGGTTCTGCTCGACGAGGCCCCGCCCGACCTCTCGGGTCTGCGGCTCCGGGTCACCGCCAGCGTCGAGCGCTGACGCGGCGGTGGTGCGCCGCCCCCCCCCGAGTTCAGCCCTGGCCGGAGTCGCCGCCCTGCGCGCCGCGATCGCCTGGCGGCCGGAGCGCGCGCTCCGGCTTCACGTCGATGAAGCCCTGACCCTGGGACGCCTTCTTGAAGGAGTAGATGAACTTCCCCAGCGCGTTGCCCAGCGACGCCATCCGCGAGGCGGAGAACACCACCAGCAGCACGAAGCCGATGACCAGCAGCTCTCCGAACCCGAGACGAGGCATGATCCGGGCCGGACCATCGCCTGCAGGGCCACGCGGTGCAAGCCGCTTGACCTCTCCGGGCTCCTGAACGGACGCTCGCCGGCGCCGTGCGCATCCTCGGTCACCGGGGCGCGAGCAGCGACGCGCCGGAGAACACGCTCGCCGCGTTCCAGCTCGCGCTGGCCCAGGGCGCCGACGGCGTGGAGCTGGACGCCCGGCTCTGCGGCTCCGGAGAGGTGGTGGTCTTCCACGACCAGCGGCTGGAGCGGCTCACCGACGCCACCGGCCGGGTGGCGGACACGCCCTGGTCGGCGCTGGCGCGGCTCGAGGTGCGCGCCGGTCCGCCGGGAGCCGCTCCCGGGCGAATCCCGCTGCTCGCCGAGGTGCTCGAGGCGCTCCCTCGCACCGCGTTCATCAACGTCGAGCTGAAGAGCGAGGACTGGACCGGGAGCGCCGTCGCCGGCGCCGCCGGAGCGCTGCTCGAGGCCGGCCGCCACCAGGACCACGTCGTCGTCTCGTCGTTCGACCTGCGCTGCCTCTTGCGGCTCGCGCTCGGCCACCCCGGGCTGCGCCGGGGTCTGCTGCTCGATCCGGACCGCCCGCAGCTCCTCCAGCGCACGGTGGCGCTTCACCTCCTCGGGCGGGACGCGGTCCATCCCCAGGCCACCCAGCTCACCGAGGCCGACGTGCGCCGCTGGCACGCCTGCGGCCGCGAGGTGGCGGTGTGGACGGTGGACGACCCGGATCTGGCCCGCCGGCTCAGCGCCTGGGGCGTGGACAGCTGCATCACCAACCGCCCGGGAGCGCTCCGGGCGGCGCTCGGCGGCTGAGCCCGATCGACGCCGGCGCGCCCCTGCGCCGGCCCCGCAGGCGTCCCCCTGGTGCGGGGGTGAGCACGATCGCTACGGCCGGGCCGCCGTCTCGCCCTGGTTCCTGGCCAGCGCCTGCGCCACGGCGGCGGGACGCCGGCGGATGATCAGCACCTTGCGCGAGGCGAAGTCCTGCGTCTGGCGCGCCACCACCATCACCGAGTTCGCGCCCTCCTTCAGCGAGAAGTCGGCGCTGAACTTCAGCTTGGTGGGCTCGTTCTTCGGGCTGTCCGAGGTCCGGAAGAAGACCTTCTGGTCGTTGACCAGCACGTACATGTCCAGGAGACCCTTGGGCTCGCTGACCGTGCCGGAGAGGGTGAAGCGGTCGGAGGGCGCCACCACCCCGCCCTGGGTCTGGTCGACCTGGAGGGCGATCTGCGGCGGCTCGCGGTACGGGACCGCGGTGAGCTCGGGCGGCGCGGCCTTCGCGTTGCGCGTGTCGTGCGCGTCGGCGGCGCGCACGAAGCCGAAGCGGCCCTTCTCGGTCTCGACCTTGGTCAGGCCGTTGACCCGGGCGAGGACCGGGACCACCCCGGCCTTCTTCACCTTGGCCATCACCGGGGCCCGTTCATCCGGACCGGCGAGCACCGGCGCGCCGGCCTCCAGCCGCACGGAGCCCTTCCGCGCCTCGACGGTGTAGGGCCTGTCGGACAGAGGGAGGTTCAGGCGCTCGGTCGCGAACTCCTCCAGCGGCTCGTCGACCACCGCCAGCTTCAGGGGGAAGGTGTCGCCCACGTAGCCCTTCTTCACCTCGAGCTGGAAGCGCGCGGTCTTGGTCTCTCCGGGCGCGAGCTCGCCGAGGTGGAAGCGGCCCTTCTCGATGAAGACGTTCTGGTCGGCGGCGTTCTTGATCGAGCCGACCGTGTCCAGCGCCTTCCCCGGCCCCTGGTTGGTCACGTCCACCAGCAGGGTCACCGTCTCGCCTCGCTGGGCCACGCCGTCGCCGTTGCACTGCGCGCAGTCGTCCACCACCTGCCAGTCGAGCGCGAAGGCCGGGCGGGCCAGCTCGCCGAAGTTCACCTCGGCCACCAGCTGCTGCGGCAGCGCACCCTGATCGTCGAAGAACTTCACCGTCACGTCGTCGCGGCGGCTGTAGAGGTCCTTGGGCAGCTTCACCGGCGCCTTCCAGGTGCGCTTCTCGCCCGGCTTGAGGGTGCCGAAGAGGAACTCGCGATGGTCGAGCATCGGGTCCTCGCTCTCGGTCCAGGCCCGGATGCGCGAGAGCGGCTCGGAGCCCTTGTTCTCCACCGTGACCTCGAGGTCGAACGCGTCACCGGGGTTGAGCCGCTTCTCGGGGCCCGGGCGGAGCGTGGCCTGGAGGTGCGGCGCCTTCGGGGTGGGCCCCGGGGTCCAGTCCACGCCCAGCGCGGCGATGGCGGTGTTGATCCGCTCGGTCTCCTGCTGGCCGCGCTCCTGGAGGAATCCCTTCCCGGCCTGCAGCATCCGGTCGCGCTGAACGAACGGCTCCTTGAGCACGAAGTCGCGGGCGAAGAGGACCTCGAAGTCCTCCTTCACCTCGTCCTGGGCCTCGGCGTCGAGCTGGTCGTAGAGGTCCTCGTCCAGCTTGTTGGGGTCGGTGTCCAGGAGCGGGTGGGCGTCCTTCTTCTTGCCCGGCTCGGGCCTGGCGCCTTTGTCCTTCTCGCTGCGGGAGAGCTTGGGGTCCTTGCCCTCCTCCGCCTTCTGCTGGCGGGCCGCGGCGTCCTTTTGCTTCGCGTCCTCCTTCAGGTAGCGCATGCTGACGAAGGGCTTCTCCTTGCCCAGGACCTCCTCGCGCTTGGTGGCCGCGGCCTGGCTGCTGGAGTTGCCGAAGTGGTGCTCGAGGTCCGCCTCGCCCAGCGTCTTCCTAGGGGCGAAGACGTTCACCCGGTCGGCGGTGACGCGGGTGGGGACGAGCTCGATGTCCGGCTCGATGCCCACCTCCTGGATGCTGACGTCGCCCGGGGTGAGGTACTTGGCGATGGTGAGCTTGAGCGCGCTCTCGTCGTTGGGGTTCCCGGTGGGCGAGCCGAACTCGTAGAGCACCTGCACCGAGCCCTTGCCGAAGGTCTGCTGGCCGATGATCACCGCGCGGTTCAGGTTCTTCAGCGCGCCGGCGACGATCTCCGAGGCCGAGGCGCTGCCGGGGTTCACCAGCACCGCCAGCGGATACTTGTTGTCGCCGTCGTCGGCGTGGGCGCGCTTCTCCTCGCGCTGCCGCTCGCTCAGCGAGACGGTGGTGACGATGGTCCCCTGGCTGAGGAAGAGGTCCGAGACCTGGATCGCCTGCTCCAGCAGCCCCCCGGGGTTGCCGCGGAGGTCGAGCACCACGCCCTTCAGCCCGCCGGTGGCCTCGGCGTCGCTCGCCAGCTTGCCCAGCGCGGCCTGCATGTCGCGGGTGGTGTTGCCCTGGAAGTTCTTGAGCCGGATGTAGCCCACGTTCCCGGCGAGCAGCTTGGACTGCACCGACTCGATGGAGATGGTGGCCCGGGCCAGGGTCAGCACCATCGGCCGGTCCATGCTCTTGCGCTCGACGGTGATGGTGACCCGGCTGTCCACCGGGCCGCGCAGCTTGGACACGGCCTCGTTGAGGTCCATGTTGACCGTGGACTCCTCGCCGATCTTCTTGATCTGGTCGTCCTTCTTGATGCCGGCGCGCGAGGCGGGTGTCTTGGGGAGCACCCGCACCACGGTGAGGTTGCTCTCCTTCATCTGGATGACGAAGCCGAGGCCGCCGAACTCACCCTTGGTGGTGAGCCGCATCTCCCGGTAGTACTCGGGCTTGAGCAGCACCGAGTGCGGGTCCAGCGTGGAGAGCATGCCGTTGACCGCCGCGTACTCCACGTCGCGGGTGTCCTCGCTGGGCCGGAGGTTGTTCCCGATGAACTCGAAGACGTCCTTCATCTGGAAGGACATCTTCCAGAGCGAATCGACGTGGCTGATGTCGAAGTCGCGGGTCTTCCCGTTGACGTTGAGGTGGAGCGCCTGGCGCTCCTTGTCCGCCTCGACCATCACGTCCGGGACGGTACGCTCCACCTGCTCCAGCGCGGCGACCATCATCTCGCGCGGGTTGATGCGCTTGGGGTCGACGTACGCGTCCTTCACGTAGATCACGACCTTGTTGAAGATCTTGAGCGCCGACAGGTCGTGCGGCGGGCGATCTCCGTTGCGGAGGACGTCGGAGGAGCCCTCGCCGCGAGCGGCGGGACCGGCGACGGCCTCGCCGACGGTGAAGGGGAGCGGCGCGTGGTCACGCGCGAGGAGGGCCCAGGCCCCGAGAAGAGCGAGGACCAGGAGAGAACGGCGCATCAATCGGGGCATGGGGAGTGATCGACTCTAACCACCGGGTATGGGGCCTTCAAGACAGGGTCCCGGCGGAAACCAGCGAACGGTGCAGGAGAGTCCCGGCGACGACGGCGACCGGCACCAGGAACAGGTTCAGGAGCGGGACCCACAGGAGCACGGTGACCGACAGCCCGAAGCCCAGGGCGAGCCCGGTGCGCCGGCCAAGCACCCGCCGCACCTCGGCAAAGGAGCCTCCGCGCCGGGCCACCGGTGGGTCGAGGTACTCGGCGCAGGCGAAGAGCGCGGTCAAGCCCACCCCGGCCCCCGCCCAGAGCGGCGCGGCGGCCGGCAGGAGCAGCTGGAGGGCCAGGAGCAGCGCCTGACCCACGAGGAGGACCAGCACCCGGGCGGTGGTCCGCGCCAGGGCGGAGGCTGCCAGGCGCGCGGCGCGGCCGAGGCCGACCGGGGGGGCGGGCGGTGCGCCCACCGCCGACTCGGTGGCCTCCACCAGGAAGTCCTCGAGCGGTGCCAGCGCGAGCAGGGGAAGGGTCGCCGCGCCCACCAGCCAGGCGAGTGCGCCGCCGACGACGAGCGTGAGCTGCCAGAGCCATCCCGCGGCGCCCTCCGGATGCGGCCAAACCCGCGCGAGCACCTCGGGGAGCCAGGTCCAGAGCGCCCAGCCCCAGAGCCCGAAGACCAGGAGGGTGATGGCCGCGCACAGCGCCGCGAGCCGCCTCAGGCGGGGGACGCGGAGCACCAGCTGCGCCGCCCGGACCGGGAAGGTCGCTCCCCGGAATGGGTCGAGTGGACCACTGTCGCGCGGCAGCTCGGGGGTGTCTTCCATGGAAGGGAGCGGGCATGGCCCACGCCCCCTGTTATATGCGCGGCCCTGCATGTCGCTCGACCGCGCTCCGACCGAAGACGAGGTCGTCACCTCCGCCGACGCGCTGATCGACGTCTTCCGGTCGGCCGAGCGACCGCGCGCCGAGCAACGCGTGGGGCTGGAGCACGAGAAGTTCCTGTATCCGGTGGAGGACCCGCCCGCGCCGGTACCGTACGAGGGTCCGCGCGGCATCGGGGCGCTGCTCGAGCTGCTCGAGGCGCGGGGCTACACACCCTTCCGGGACGCTCCGGACGCGCCGTCCATTGCGTTGACCCGGGACGACCACACGCTGTCGCTCGAGCCGGGCGGGCAGTTCGAGCTGTCGGGCACGCCGGCGCGGACCGCGCGTGCGGTGCACGCCGAGAACCTGGCCCACGCGCGGATGCTGACCGAGGCCGCGGCGACGCTCGGCCTGGTGCCGGTGACGCTCGGGTACCGGCCCTGGGGCACCACGGCGGACATGCCGTGGATGCCCAAGAAGCGCTACCAGATGATGCGGCAGACGCTGCCCGTCCGCGGGAAGCTGGCGCTGGACATGATGCTGATGACCTGCACCGGGCAGGTCTCGCTCGACTGGGTGTCCGAGGCGGACTGCGCGCGGAAGCTGACCGCGACCGCGCGCCTCACGCCGATCCTGGTCGCACTGTTCGCCAACAGCCCGCTGGTGCAGGGCCAGTCGAGCGGCTGGATGAGCTACCGGAGCCACGTGTGGAGCGACGTCGACTCGACGCGCTGCGGGTACTTCCCCCGGATGCTGGACGGGACGTTCGACTATCGCGCCTACGTCGACTGGGCGATGCAGGCGCCGCTGCTGTTCATCCGGCGGAACGGCGGCTACGCGACGCCGTCGCTGACCTTCGGCCAGCTGCTGGAGCGCGGGTTCGAGGGGCAGCCGGCGCGCCGCTCGGACTGGACGGACCACCTGTCGACCCTCTTCCCCGAGGTGCGCATCAAGCGGGTGATGGAGGTGCGGGGGGCCGACTCGGTCTCGCTGGAGATGACCGCGGGCCTCCCGGCGCTGTGGCGTGGGCTGCTCTACGACGACGCCTCGCTGGACGCGGCGCTGGGGCTGGTGCCGCGGCTGTCGTTCGCCGAGCACCTGACGTTCCACGAGGAGGGCCAGCGGCACGGGCTGCGCGGGAAGCTCCGCCGGACCTCGCTGGCGTCCATGGCGCTGGAGATGATCCGCCTGGCGCGCGCGGGGCTTCAGCACCTCGACCCCGAGGACGTGCCGCTGCTGGAGCCGCTCGAGGCGCGGGCGAGGTCGGGGCGCTCTCCGGCGGAGGACGTGCTCGACGCCGCGAAGCAGGAGAGCTCACCGGCGCGGCTGCTCGCGCGCTTCGCGCTGCTCCCCCGCTGAGGCCCCGAGCGCCCGGTCTACCGTCGACCGAAGAGTCGCTTCAGCCCGCCGATGAGGCCGGCGTCCGGCTGCGGCGGGGCGACGGGCGCCTCCGGCTCGGAGGGTGTCCGGGGCTGAGGCGCGGCCTCCGCCTCCTCGCTCGGCGCGGGCATCTGGAGCTGCAGGGGCTGACGCTTGCCGCTGGGGTTCGTCGCCGACGCGCGGAGCACGCCATCGGTGTCGAGCGACAGGGTCAGCGTCCAGTCTCCGGCGCGGTCGGCCGCCGCGCGGAGCAGCCCGAGGAAGCTCCGCGGGTCCGGAGCGCGCGCGGGACCCTGGAACACCTGGACCTCCAGCGGCGTGCCGAGGCCCAGCGTCACGGTGAGCGTCTTCTCCGCCGGGAGCCGGGTGTTGCGATCCAGCACCCGGACCTGACCCAGCTCCTGGGCGACGATCTCCAGCGGGACGCCGAGCACCTCGTGCAGCGCGGTGCGCGAGGCGCTCTTCGGCCCGGCCGACACCAGGAGATGGGCGAGCGTCGCCGCGCCGCTCGACGCCGCCGAGGCGGCGTCCACGTCGGTGCGCGCGGTCCGCCCCATGGCCTCCTCGATCATCCGCCGCACGTGGGGAAGCCGGGTCGCGGTGCCCACCAGGACCAGCTCGTCCAGCGAGTCGGGGGTGAGCGAGGCCGAGCGCAGCACCTCGCGCGCGAGCAGCACACCGCGCTCCACCAGCGCCGTGGTCCGGGCCTCCAGCTCGGCGCGGGTCAGCCGGGCGCCGCCCTCGAGGACCGCCTCGGCCACCGAGGCGTCCTCGAGCTGGCGCCGGAGCTGCGCCGCCTCGGCGATGCGCCTGCGGAGCACGCCGGCGTCCGCCCGCGCTCCCTTGTCCAGGGCCAGCGCGATCTGCTCGTCGAAGTTCACCGACCCGAGCGAGGCATCCCCGGCGCAGGCCACCATGTCCAGGTCGTCACCCGAGGCGGCGAGAACGGCGATGTCGCAGGTGCTCGCGCCCATCCGCCAGACGAGGATGCGGCGCCGGGCCAGGCCCCGACCGTGGGCGAAGGCCATCGTCGCCGCGGTCGGCGCCTGGACCAGGCGCACTCCCTCGAAGCCGGCGCGCTCGGCCGCCTCCCGGAGCCGCTCTCGCTGGAGGGTGTTGAAGGCCACGGGCACGCTGAGCACCACCCGTCCTGCGTGGTGCGAGGTCAGCTCCTCGGCCCGGTGACGGACCCAGCGGAGGAGCGTGGCCACGAGCTCGGTCGCGCCCACCGTCCCGCCCTCCAGCGCGAACGCGGCCTCGCCCCGGTCGTCGGGGACCACCGCCGCCGGCCAGCGGCGGGCGACGGTGCGGGAGGCGTCCGACTCGGCCCGTGTCCCGAGGAAAGGAAGGGGCGCTCCGACCCAGAGCGCCGGCTCGGGAGCGTCGGGCGGGAGCATCCTCGGCGGTGCGCCCGGCTCGCGGACCAGGCGCACGGGCATCTCGGCGCGCCCGTGCCCGGTGTCCAGCACGAGGGGCTCGGCGCGGCCGTCGTGGAACCAGGCGACGCGGACCGACTCGGGGTCGATCTCGACGCCGAGCTCGGCCGTGCCGACCGGCGTCGTGCGCACGGGCGTCGGCGTGGCCTCCGGAGCCGAGGAAGGCGGAAGCGTCCCAGCGCGTGCCTCGGGGGCGCGGACGAGGGAGGGTGCCGGACGCGGCGCGGCGGGGGCCGGTGGGAGCTCGCGCACCTCGGCCCGTGGCAGGTCCGCGCCGGCCTCGATGGGCACCGCTCCCTCCTCGAGCGTGGGCGCCTCGTCGAGCGGGGGCGGCGGGGGCGGGACGGGGACCTCGTCGGGAGCCGCCGTCTCCATGGAGAGCAGGAGTGGGATGGGGGCGGTGGGGCGCTCGTGCACCGAGGCCGGCTGCCCGAGCGCCTGCGCGACCTCGTGGAACGAGGACTCCGGAGGATGGAGCGGCTCATCCCCGCGCACCGGGGCATCGAGCTGGAACCGGGGTTCCGTCGCAGGTGGCGGCTCGTCGAGCTCGGTGACCACCAGCGTTCCGGCGGGTGGGGTGATCGCGGCGTGAACGTCCGCCGACGCCCGGGTGTGCTCGAGCCCGGCGGGCCGGAGCGGACCGGGGCCCTTGAACTCGGTGACCACCAGCTCGGGCAGCTGCGAGTCGTCGAGCGGAGGATGGGGCCCCGTGCTCGTGGTCGGTGGCTCGACCGGAGGAGGAGCCGGGACCTCCACGGGCAGGGCCCGCTCCTCGGGCGCCTGCTCGCTCGCTGCGGCGAGTGCAGCCGCGGGCGTGGGCGATTCCGCCGTGGTGAAGGAGGCCGGGTGACCCGGAGCCCCGCGGGAGGTGTCCTCGACCGAGGTGTCGGACACCTCGTCGGCCGGGACCTCGGGAGTGACGGGGACGCTCGCGCGAGCGTGCGCCGCCGCCCAGATCTCGAGCGAGGTGTTCTCGAGCAAGGGGTTTGGCTCGTCGTGCGCCCCGAGCGAGGCTGGAGTCGAGGCAGCCTCCGCCGAGGCCTCGGACGTCTCGGCGGGCGCCTCCTCCGCCTCCGCCTCCGGCGCGGCGGCCGGCTCCGGAGCCGCTGCCCTCACCGAGGTGTCAGACACCTCGGACGGCGGCTCCTCCAGCTCCGAGGTGGGGGCCGGTTCCGGCTCCGCCGCCGTCACCTCGCGGTCCGCGCTCTCCGACGTCTCCGGGGAGCCTTCCGATCCGAAGGCGTCCGCCGGGGAGGTGTCCGCCGGGGAGGTGTCAGACACCTCGGAGGGGGGCTCCTCCAGGGAGGACACCTCGGCCGGGGAGATCTCCGGGAGGGGCGCCGAGAGGAGCGACTCCTGCGGCGGCTCGGCCTCCGGACGTGTCTCGCTGGTGGCCGGTGGCTCGGGACGTACAGGCCCGGCGGGTGGCGCCCAGGCCTCGCGATGGGCGGGCACGCCGTCGCGTGTCGGAGTGATCGGCGCGGCGCTCGGCCCTGCCGGCGGCTCCCACCCGCTCGGGTGCGCCTGGGTCGCCGTGCGGCTGGAGACGATGCGTTCCACCAGCGCCTTGCCCGCCGCCTCCAGGCGGAGGAAGCGCAGGGTCATCCCCGGGCGCTCGCCCGAGGCGCTCGACCGCACCACCACCCCCTCGCCGCGCAGGAGCGAGCGGCCGTCGGCGAGCACCAGGTCGAAGAGGAGCTGCGCCCCGACCGGCTTCGGCGCGCGCGTGGCGAGGAAGAAGCCGTCACGGCCCACGTGGGCGCCGTAATGGGCGGCAAACTCGTCCTCGCTGCGGAAGGGCAGCCGGACGCGGAGCGGCGTCGGCGCGGACATTGGCGAGGCTCAAAGATGCCCCGAATCCGGGCACTTCCCAAATCCTAGGCTCGAACCGAGGCCACCAGCTTCTCCACCGCGGCCCCCAGCAGCGTCGGGTCCGCCCCTCCAGCCTGGGCCAGATCCGGCTTCCCGCCCCCCGACCCGCCGGCCACCTTCGCCACCTCGCGGACGGCGTCGGCGGCGCTGAACCCGCGGGCCACGATGTCCTTCGTCGCCCCCACCAGGACCATGCCCTTGCCGTCCTTCTCACCCCAGACCACCACCACCCCGGAGCGGAGCTTGTCCCGCAGCTGGTCGGCCAGCCCCCGGTAGGCCTTGGCGTCCGCCGGGTCCACCCGCTGGGCGAGCACCTTCACCCCGTTCACCTCGCGGGCCTCGGAGAGGACGTCCTTGCCGCTGGTGGCCGAGGCGCGGAGGGACGCCGTCTCGACCTCCTTCTCCAGCTCCTTGACCCGCTTCTGCGTCGCCTCCACCCGGCGGGCGAGCTCCTTCGGCGAGGTGCGCAAGAGCTCGGCGGCGCGGCGCACCTCGTGCTCCATCTCCCGCACCCAGGCCAGCGCGCCGGAGCCGGTGAGGGCCACGATGCGCCGCACGCCCGAGGCGATGCCGCCCTCGGAGGTGATCTTGAACAGCCCGATGTCGCCGGTGCGGCGGACGTGCGTGCCTCCGCACAGCTCCGTGGACTGCGGGTGCACGCTGACCACCCGGACCCGCTCGCCGTACTTCTCGCCGAACAGCGCCACCGCGCCGGCCCGCTTCGCCTCGTCCAGCGCCATCACCTTGGTCTCGGCACCGGCGTTGTCGCGGATCCACCCGTTGACCAGGTCCTCCGCCTGCTCCAGCTGCGAGGCGGTGGGCTGCGAGAAGTGCGAGTAGTCGAACCGGAGGTGGTCGGGCGCGACCACCGAGCCCGCCTGCTTCACGTGGTCGCCGAGGACGATCTTCAGCGCCCGGTGGAGCAGGTGGGTCGCCGAGTGGTTGGCGCGGATGGCGCTCCGCCGCTGCCCGTCGACGGACAGCTGCACCATGTCGCCCGCCCGGATCGTCCCGCTCGCGACCTGGACCTCGTGCACCACCAGGCCGGGCACCGGCTTCTTCGCATCGAGCACCTGGGCCTCGGCCTTGCCGCCGTGCCCGAGGATGCGCCCGGTGTCGCCCACCTGGCCGCCGGACTCGCCGTAGAAGGGGGTCCGGTCGGTGACGAGCTGGCCCTTCTCGCCGGCGCGGAGCTCGGGGACCTCGCGCCCCTCCTTCACCAGCGCCACCACGGTGCCCTCGCCCTCGTGGCCCTCGCCCTCGTAGCCGAGGAACGCCGTGTCCCCCAGCCGCGTCTGGAGTGCCGGCCAGAGGTCCGCGACTGCCTTCTCGCCCGAGCCGCCGAAGGTCCCGCGCTGCCGCTGGGCGTCCATCAGCTGCTCGTAGCGGTCCAGGTCCACGTCGAAGCCACGCTCGCGGGCGATGATCTGCGTCAGGTCCCAGGGGAACCCGTGCGTGTCGTGGAGGAGGAAGACCACGTCGCCCGAGAGCACCTTCTTGCCGCGGGCCTGGACCATCTCCTCGTCGATGAGGCGCAGCCCGCGGGCGAGCGTCCGGCGGAAGGACTCCTCCTCGTGCCGCGTGGCCTCGAGCACGAAGCTCTCGTTCTCCTGGAGCTCGGGGTACGCGCCGCGCATCTCCTGCACCACCACCTTCACCACCTCGTGCAGGAACGGCTCCTCGAGGCCGAGCCGGGAACCGTGACGGATGGCCCTCCGCATGATCCGCCGGAGCACGTAGCCGCGGCCCTCGTTGGAGGGCTGCACGCCATCCGAGACGAGAAACGCGGTGGTCCGCGCGTGATCGGCGATGACCCGCATCGACGCGTCGTCCGCCGGGTCGCGCCCGTACGTCCTTCGGGAGAGGTCGGCCGCCCGGGCCAGCAGCGGCACGAACTGGTCGGTGTCGTAGTTGCTTCGCTTGCCCTGCACGATGGCGCTCATTCGCTCCAGGCCGGCGCCGGTGTCGATCGAGGGGCGAGGCAGCGGCTCGAGCGGACTGTCCTTCTCCTTCCGCTCGAACTGCATGAAGACCAGGTTCCAGAACTCCACCCAGCGGTCGCACTCGCAGGCCACGCCCAGGCAGGCACGGCCCGCCGCCACCTCGGCGCAGGGCAGGTCGTCACCCTGGAAGTAGTGCAGCTCGGAGCAGGGGCCACATGGGCCGGTGTCCCCCATGGCCCAGAAGTTGTCGCGGTAGCCGAGCCGGTGGATGCGCGATTCCGGCACGCCGACCCGCTTCCAGAGCCGGGCCGCCTCCTCGTCCCAGGGGATGCCCCGCTCGCCGTTGAAGACCGTGGCCGCCAGCCGGTCCGGGGAGAACCCCAGGTCCCGAGTGACGAACTCCCAGGCAAACTGGACCGCGTCCTCCTTGAAGTAGTCCCCGAAGGAGAAGTTCCCCAGCATCTCGAAGAAGGTGTGGTGCCGCCCGGTGAAGCCGACGTTGTCCAGGTCGTTGTGCTTGCCCCCCGCGCGCACGCACTTCTGCGACGAGGTGGCGCGCCGGTACGGCCGCGACTCGCGCCCGGTGAAGACGTCCTTGAACTGCACCATGCCGGCGTTGGTGAACAGCAGACTGGGGTCGTCGAACGGGACGAGGGACGAGCTGGCCACCCGCCGGTGACCCCGGGTTTCGAAGTAGGAGAGGAAGGCTTCGCGGACCTGTGCGGCGGTGCGGACCATGGAAGCCCTGCATATAACGTCTGCTAGGCTCCAGGCCTCACGCCGTGTGCGACCTCCCCCTCGCTCTCCCCGCGCGGACCCTCCGGACGGTGGCCCTCGGGGTGGTGCTCCTCGGGGGAGTGGCGCTGGCCGACGACGACCCCCGCCTCACCTTCCTCGCCCGGCAGCTCGGCACGGCGACGGACCCCCGTGTCCGGGCCCAGGCTGCCCTGACCCTGGGGACCACCGAGGCCCCCGGAGCGCTCGGCCCGCTCTGCACCGCCCTGGCGGACCCGGTCCCCCTGGTCCGCGGCGCGGTCGCGCGCTCGCTGCCGGAGCTCCACGACCTGGGCGCCCTGGACTGCCTCGCCCCGCACGCCACCGACCCCGCCCCCGACGCGCAGACCGAGATTCACCGGGCGCTCGCCCTGCTCCGGAAGGTGAAGGAGCGCACGCCCACGGTGGACGTCTGGGTGGATCCGGTGCGTGACCCGTCGACGCCGCCCCTGGGCGAGGTGCTCTGCGGCGAGGCCCGCACCCGGCTGGTGAAGCGCCTGGCCTGGTCCGGAGCCCGGAGCGACAGGGTCGAGTCGGCGCCGAAGGCGGCCGCGCACGGCACGCCGGCGTATCTGCTGCAGCCGACGCTGCTTCGCGCCGACGGCGGCGCCCTGGTGCTGGCGGCGGTGTGCCTCACCTGGCCGAGCAAGCAGATCCTGGGCGAGGTGCGGGTGAAGGGGAGCGGGGCAAGGCCGGCGGACCTCATCCCCGCGCTGGTGCCCCGGCTCATCCAGGACGCGGCAAGCACGTTCGAGTGGGAGCTGGCTCCCTGAGGGAGGCGATCATGGCGTCACGGCAGAGAC
This sequence comes from uncultured delta proteobacterium, assembly GCA_963776345.1. Lineage (GTDB taxonomy): Bacteria > Myxococcota > Myxococcia > Myxococcales > Myxococcaceae > RPRB01. Next base: position 47,707 of record CAVZMH010000019.1, read on the forward strand.
GGCTCCGCAACTACCTGCTCGACGCGCCGATGCAGCTGCGCTTCACGGCGGTGCTGGTGCTGGCGACGCTGCTCGGGGCAGGGCTCCTCGGCATCTTCCTCGCCCGGGCGCTGAACCGGCTGGCCGAGCAGGCCGAGCGGGCGGTCGAGGCGCGAGCCGCGGCGGCCCAGGCGAGCCACGAGCTGGGGAACGCGTCGCTGTCGAAGACCCTGCTCGAGCGCTTCAACGACCCGGAGTTCACCGCCCAGCTCGAGCGCCAGTCGCGCACCATCGACGCCGCGTACCAGGCCGAGCAGGCCCAGGTCGCCGAGCAGCGCCGGGAGGTGGCACGCGAGTCGAGGCGGATCGGCTGGCTGGTGGTGCTCTCGGTGCTGGCCTTCGCGCTCGCGGTGCTGCTCCTGGGCATCGTGGTCACCCACCGCATCGCCGGGCCGGTCTTCCGGGTGCGGCGCCTCCTCGACGACCTCGGCGAGGGACGGCGCGACGTGCCCCTTCACGGGCTCCGCGACGGTGACGAGCTGCGCGAGCTGTTCGACGCCGCGTCGTCGCTGGTGAAGACGCTCCGGGCCGAGGACGAGGCGACGTTCGAGGCGGTGTCGGCGGCGCTCGTCTCCCCGGTGCAGACCGAGGGGCTCCGGCAGGTGCACGACCGGCTCGCGGTGCGGCTCGCGCGCTGAGCCCCCCGGCGAGAGCGGCCCCTCAGGTGCTCGGAGCAGCCTGGTCGGAGATCTGCTCCCAGGAGATGAGCGCGTGCAGCGGGACCAGCACCTCGGCCCCCGCCGACCCGAGCACCAGGTCGTAGGGACCCACCGAGAGCAGCGTCTCCTCGATCGCGAAGCCGTTCCGGAGCACGAGCCGGACGCGCCCGCCCACCGCCGGAAGGAATGGCCGAGGGTCCGAGTGCGGCCGCCGGTCCGGCTCGCGCGCCACCGGCACCGGCTTCTGCGCCAGCCGGGAGTCCCGCTGGAGCCGCGGCAGCAGCACGTCCCAGGTCGTCCGCCGCGCCAGCGCGCACACCGCGAGCTTCTCCACCCTGCCGGAGCGCTCGAGCACGAACGCCACCGGGTGCGTCTGCAGCAGCACGTCGAGCAGCGTCCGGTCGGCGAGCACGAACGCCAGCGGCGCCTTGTCCGTCGCCGCAGCCGAGAGCCATCCGTCCACCTGGGCGGCGGAGACGGCGCCGCGCGCCTCCTTCACCGTCGCCTTGGCGCGGGTCCTCGCCTGCCGGGCGCGGAACTGCTCCAGCGTGAGCCCCGACTGGAGCAGCCCGAAGGCCTCGGCGAGGTCGAGCCCCGCGTGCTGGGCCATCAGCGCGTAGGCCTGATCGAACCGGCGGGCCTCCTCGGCGTGGAGCTTCCGCCAGATGCGGACGCGCATCTTCCCTTCCAGCTCGCCCTTGGCGATGCGGGCCGGGACGTGCTCCCTGGCGGCGAGCGCGGTGATGGCCTCGGCGGTCGGTGGCGTGGAGGGGCCGCGCGGCGGCGGCCGCCCGTGCGGAGCGGCTCCGGGGCGCAGGGGTGGGCGTGGCGGACGGGGGGTGGTGGACGTCGGGCGGACCGGTGCGGGCCCGGCGCCCGCCGTGGGCGTGGGCGCGGATGAGGGCGAAGGCGAGGGCGAGGGCGGGCCGGTGGCGGGCGCGGGGCGCCGGACCACCTCGACCATCGGTGGACGCCGGCCCTTGCGGTCAGCCATCCCCGGACGTCTCCAGGACGGGGATGGAGACGCGCCAGTGCCCTGCCTCTCGGACCAGGTGGACCTCCTGCACCGCGCCGTGGGCGGTGACCGCCAGCACCGCCGTCCGGCCGTCGTCGGAGCGCACCGACACCTGGGCCGGGTCAGGAGGCCTCGGCTCGGCGAGGAGGAGATCCACCGGGGTGGGGCGGAGGGTGCCGCCGCTCGTCCTGGCGAGCTCCTCGGCCCGCGCGGTCAGCGCGGTGCGACTCTTCTCGGAGAGCAGGGCCAGGGTGCGCGCCTCGTCGTCCCGTTGCACCGCCGAGAGCAGGCTCCGGTACGCGTCCACCGGCGTGTCGTCGGGGAAGCGGTGACAACCGGCGCTGGCCAGGAGCAGCAGGGCGAGGAGGCGGGGCACGGCGGGGGCGCATCGTCCGGCAGGCGCGGCCGGCGCACAAGCGGAGAAACGCGAAGGGGGGCTGCCAGGTAGCGACTCAGCGCTTGACCAGGCGAGCCCTGTACACCGGCTCTCCGCTGGCGAGGTAGCGGCGCTCCCGGCTGCTGGGGACTTCCTCGGGGTCTGGCGGATGGAAGGCGCCGGGGCCGAGCGGGTTGTGCCAGCCGGCCGCCTCCAGGGCCTCGAGCATCTCCTCGGCCCGCGCCCGGACGTCCGTCCGGAGATCGAACACCGCGCCAGGGGCGGCCAGGTCCAGGAGGAGGGCGGCGAACGCGGGGGTGAGGATGGCGCGCTTGCGGTGCGCCCGCTTCCACCACGGGTCCGGGAACTGGAGGTGGATGCCCGAGAGGCTGCTCGGGGCGAAGAGGCGGGGGATGATCGCCCGGGCGTCCGCCTCGACCACCCGGAGGTTCGCGAGGCTGCGCGTCCGGGCCCGGTGCTCGAGCTCGCGGGCGTACTTCTTCCGCCATTCGATCGCCACGTACCGCACCTCGGGGTGCCGGGCGGCGTAGCCCAGGGCGAAGGCCCCGGCCCCGGAGCCGATCTCCAGCTCCAGGCCCCCGGGGCGGCCGAAGACGGCGCTCCAGTCCGGAGGAGTCGGCAGGGTAAGGAACTCGGCGCCGGCCGGTTCGGGGCGAAGAAGTGGACCTCGGGTCATCGGGGCGTGATGGCGGAGACTCGGTTTCCGCCATGAGGGACTCGGCCGTGTACCACGTGCTACAGGGCGGGCCACATGAAGGTGCTCCACTCGCTGGAGGACGCGCGTGCCCTGGCCGGCGTGGCCCTGGCGCTGGGCAACTTCGACGGGGTGCACCTCGGGCACCGGGCGCTCTTCAAGGAGGCGGCCCGGCACGGCCGGCCGGGCGCGTTGACCTTCGACCCCCACCCCGGGAAGGTGCTGCAGCCGGACCTCGCCCCGAGGCTCATCACCCCGCTGCCGAGGAAGCTCCAGCTGCTCGAGGCCTCGGGGCTGGACGTGGTGGTGGTGCTCCCCTTCAGCCTGGGCTTCGCCCGCACCCCGGCCCGCGACTTCGAGGCGATGCTCTTCGACCGGGCGAGGCTCAAGGCGGTGGTGGTCGGGCGGGACTACACCTACGGAGCGCAGCGCACGGGCACGGTGGCCACCCTGCGCGAGGCGGCCACGGCGCGGGAGGTCGCGGTGGCGGTGGTGGAGCCGGTGACCGTCGGGGGCGTGGTGGCGTCGTCCTCGCGCATCCGCGAGTACATCCTCGAGGGCCGGGTGGGGGCGGCACAGGCCCTGCTCGGCCGGGCGTTCGACCTGGACGGGGTGGTGGTGAAGGGCGACGGCCGCGGGCGGAGCATCGGCTGGCCCACCGCCAACGTGGACACCCACGGAGAGCTGCTCCCGGCCTCCGGGGTGTATGCGGTCCGGGTCCGTGCCTCCGACGGCTGGCACGGCGGCGCGGCCAACATCGGAACCAAGCCCACCTTCGGGGGCTCGGCGGTGACGGTCGAGGTGCACCTGCTCGACTGGTCGGGCGACCTGTACGGGCAGGAGGTGCGGGTCGAGTTCCTGGAGCGGCTGCGCGCCGAGCGCCGCTTCGGTTCGGTGTCGGAGCTCACGGCGCAGATCCATCGCGACGTCGAGGCGGCCCGGGTGGTGCTTGCACGCACCCCGGCGCTTCCTTGACACCCTTTTTTCCGGCCCCTTAGATCGAAACCCCCGGGCAGGAGCACCTCCCGGGCGTCCCACGCCATCCTTCCTTCAGGGGTCAAAGCGAACGCATGTCCTCCGGCCGCCTCGGTGAATTGCTCGTCCGGGAGAACCTGATCTCGGTCCAGCAGCTCCGCAAAGCGCAGGAGGAGCAGCAGCGGAACGGCACCCGCATCGGCTCGGCACTGATCAAGGTCGGCGCCATCGAGGAGCACAAGCTCACCGACTTCCTGAGCAAGCAGTACGGCGTCCCGGCGATCAACCTGAAGGACTTCGAGATCGACCCGGAGATCGTCAAGCTGGTCAAGAAGGAGGTCGCCCAGAAGCACCTGGTCATCCCGGTGAACCGGGCCGGCCAGTCGCTCATCGTGGCGATGAGCGACCCCTCCAACATCTACGCGGTCGACGACCTCAAGTTCACCACCGGGTACAACATCGAGCCGGTGGTGGCGTCCGAGCCGAGCATCCGCGAGGCCATCGACCGCTACTACGCGGAGAAGGGCCCCACGCTGGACGAGATCCTCGGCGCGGCCGACGACCAGGTGGACGTCGCCGAGCAGGAGGAGGACGAGTTCGACGTCAAGGCGGCCGAGGACGCTCCGGTCGTCAAGCTGGTGAACCTCGTCCTGGTGGACGCCATCCGGAAGGGCGCCTCGGACATCCACGTCGAGCCCTACGAGAAGGACTTCCGGGTTCGCTTCCGCATCGACGGCGTGTTGTACGACGTGATGAAGCCGCCGATGAAGCTGAAGAACGCGATCATCAGCCGCCTGAAGATCATGGCCCAGCTGGACATCAGCGAGCGGCGGCTCCCCCAGGACGGGCGGATCAAGATCAAGACCACCGGCAAGGAGATGGACTTCCGGGTGAGCGTCTGCCCCACGCTCTTCGGCGAGAAGGTGGTGCTCCGGCTGCTCGACAAGTCCAACCTCCAGCTGGACATGACCAAGCTGGGGTTCGACGCCGAGCCCCTGAAGTGGTTCAAGGAGGCCATCGACCGGCCCTACGGCATGGTGCTGGTGACCGGGCCCACCGGCTCGGGGAAGACCACCACGCTGTACTCGGCGCTGACCTCACTCAACACCGCCGACGTGAACATCAGCACCGCGGAGGATCCGGTGGAGTTCAACTTCGCCGGCATCAACCAGGTGCAGATGCACGATGACATCGGCCTGAACTTCGCCGCCGCCCTCCGGAGCTTCCTCCGGCAGGACCCGGACATCATCATGATCGGCGAGATCCGCGACTTCGAGACCGCGGAGATCGGGGTGAAGGCCGCCCTCACCGGTCACCTGGTCCTCAGCACGCTGCACACCAACGACGCCCCGGGCACCGTGAGCCGGCTCCTGAACATGGGCATCGAGCCGTTCCTGGTGACCGCGTCCCTGAACCTCATCCTCGCCCAGCGTCTCGCCCGGAGGCTGTGCCCCGCCTGCAAGCGCCCGGCGAAGAACATCGAGGAGCAGGCGCTGCTCGACGCCGGTGTGCCGACGGACAAGATCGGCACCTTCACCGTCTACGAGAAGGCCGGGTGCCGCGAGTGCAACGACCGCGGCTACCGGGGCCGCGTCGCCATCTACGAGGTCATGCCGTTCTGGGACGGCCTCAAGGAGCTGGTGATCAACGGCGCCTCGGCCGCGGAGCTGAAGCAGGAGTCCATCCGGCTGGGGATGCAGACCCTGCGGATGGCCGCTCTCGGCAAGATGATGGCCGGGATGACCACCCTCGAAGAGGTGGTGGGCAACACCGCGCCGGACCGCTTCTAGAAAGACAGGGCCGTGGCCAACCTCCATCAGCTGTTGAAGGCGATGGTCGAGAAGACCGCTTCCGACCTTCACATCACCACCGGCAGCCCTCCGCAGCTGCGCATCGACGGCGAGCTGGTGCCGCTGAAGGCCGCCCCCCTCTCGCCGGTGGAGACCAAGCAGATCTGCTACTCGGTGCTCACCGACGCGCAGAAGGCCAAGTTCGAGGAGGACCACGAGCTCGACCTGTCGTTCGGGGTCAAGGCGCTGAGCCGCTTCCGGGCCAACCTCTACATGCAGCGCGGCGCGGTGGCCGGGGCCTTCCGGACCATCCCCTTCAAGATCCTCTCCTTCCAGGAGCTGGGCCTGCCCCCGGTGGTCACCGAGCTGTCGAAGAAGCCGCGCGGCCTGGTGCTGGTGACCGGGCCCACCGGCTCGGGGAAGAGCACCACGCTCGCCAGCATCATCGACAAGATCAACACCGATCGTCACGAGCACATCATGACGATCGAGGACCCCATCGAGTACCTGCACCCGCACAAGAACTGCCTGATCAACCAGCGCGAGGTGGGGGCAGATACAAGAAGCTTCAAGACCGCGCTGAAGTACATCCTCCGGCAGGACCCGGACGTGGTGCTGGTGGGCGAGATGCGCGACCTCGAGACCATCGAGGCGGCGCTGGTCATCGCCGAGACCGGCCACATCTGCTTCGGGACGCTGCACACCAACAGCTGCGTGCAGACCATCAACCGGGTGCTGGACGTGTTCCCGCCCTTCCAGCAGCCGCAGATCCGCGCCCAGCTCTCCTTCGTCGTCGAGGGCGTGATGAGCCAGGCCCTTCTCCAGAAGGCGGGCGGGGGCCGCTGCCTGGCGCTGGAGATCATGGTCCCCAACCCCGCGATCCGGAACCTCATCCGCGAGGACAAGGTCCACCAGATCTACTCGGCGATGCAGGTGGGTCAGGCGAAGTTCGGGATGCAGACCTTCAACCAGAGCCTGGCGAGCCTGCTCTCGCGGCGGTTGATCTCCCAGGAGGAGGCATTCGGAAGGTCCTCCGATCCCGAGGAGCTGAAGAACATCATCGCCAGTGGCGCCGCGGGGGGTGTGCTGCCCGGGCACACCGCCCCACCCGTCGGTGGCCGACCCATGCCCCCGCGCTCCTGAGCTAGGATCTCACCCTCATGGCCGTCTCCGCGACCGCACTGAAGAACAAGGCCACCCCCAAGCCGAGGCAGTGGGTCTGGGAGGCGAAGACTCGCGCGGGTGAGGTGAAGAAGGGCGAGATGGAGGCGCTCGACGCCTCCGCGGTCGACACGCGGCTGAAGTCGCTCGGCCTCTCGCCGGTCAAGGTGAAGAAGAAGGCGATGGCGATCACCCTCCCGAAGATCGGGAGCGGGGTCTCGGGCAAGGACATCCTGGTCTTCACCAAGCAGTTCGCGACGATGATCGACGCGGGCCTGCCCCTGGTGCAGTGCCTGGACATCCTCGCGAACCAGATGGACAACGCGGCCTTCAAGAAGGTCCTGCTGGCCATCAAGAGCAAGGTGGAGTCGGGGTCGACGTTCGCCGACGCGCTGAAGGATCACCCCAAGGTCTTCGACGAGCTGTTCATCCAGCTCTGCGCCGCGGGCGAGGTGGGCGGCATCCTCGACACCATCCTCAACCGGCTGGCGAACTACCGGGAGAAGGCGGAGAAGCTGAAGCGGAAGGTGAAGGGCGCGATGATCTACCCGATCATCGTGATCACCGTGGCCATCGGCGTGACCGCGCTGCTGCTCCTCAAGGTGACGCCGGTCTTCGCCAAGATGTTCACCGACTTCGGGTCGGCCATGCCCGCGCCCACCCAGTTCGTCATCGACATGTCGAACTGGCTGCAGCACTACTTCCTCTACCTGGTCGGCGCCACCATCGCGCTGGCGGTCGCCTTCGTCGCCTTCTACCGGAACCCGAAGGGCCGGAAGATCTTCGACAAGCTGGTCCTCCAGGCTCCGATCATCGGCCCGGTGATCCGCAAGGTCGCGGTCGCCCGCTTCACCCGGACGCTGGGGACGATGATCAGCTCCGGCGTCCCCATCCTGGACGCGCTGGACGTCACGGCGAAGACCGCCGGCAATCGCACCATCGAGGACGGCATCTATTACGTCCGGGGGAAGATCTCCGAGGGCAAGAACATCGCCGGCCCGCTGCTGGAGACCAAGGTCTTCCCGCCCATGGTGGTCCAGATGATCGGCGTCGGCGAGGCCACCGGCGCCATGGACGCGATGCTGAACAAGATCGCCGATTTCTACGACGACGAGGTCGACACCGCCGTCGCGGGCCTCACGGCGATGATCGAGCCGCTGCTGATGGTCTTCCTCGGCGGAGTGGTGGGCGGCTTCCTGATCGCCATGTACCTGCCGATCTTCTCGATCGCCGGTGCCATCAAGTAGCGCAGCCGAGGCGCCCGCCGCCGGCAGCTCGCTGCGGCCCAGGCTGGTCTGGGTCACCGCGTTCCGCACCGCCGCGGCGACGCTGCTCCTCGCGGTCTACGGCGTCCGGCTCCTCTCGCGGCCCAGCACCGAGGCGCTGGCAGGCGAGGACCTCCTCTCGCTGTGGATGGTGGGGAGCATCTACCTCCTGGTGCTGGTCCAGGCGCTGTTCCTGCGCAACAGCAAGCCCGGGCTCCGCAGCGCGCTGGTGCACGTGGCCGGGGACGTGGCCACCGCCACGGTGCTGGTCTTCCTCACCGGCGGAGCGGAGAGCCCCTTCACCTTCACCTACCTCCTCACGGTGGTGGGCGCCTCCATCCTGCTCGGCCAGTGGGGCGCGCTGGCGGCGGCGGCCGCGTGCTCGGCATCGTTCCTGGTGCTCGCCGCGGCGATCTCCACCGGGACCCTTCACCCGCCGGTCCCGGTCACCACGCTCCCGGTGGGGCGGCTGGCCTTCCTCTGCGCGAGCAACGTGCTCGCCCAGTTCCTGACCGCGGTGCTCACCGGCTTCCTCGCCCGGCAGCTGACCACCGCCGGCGGCCGGCTCTCGGCGCGGGAGCGGGACCTGCGCGAGCTGACCCGCCTGCAGCAGCAGATCCTCTCCGCGATGCCCTCGGGTCTGCTCACCTGCGACGTGGACGGGCGCATCACCTACGTGAACCGGGCGGCCCAGCAGATCCTCGGGCTCGACCCGGGCGGCGCCGCGGGCAACGTGGAGGACCTCATCCCCGGAGTCCGGACGCTCTTCACCGGCCGGCCGCGCTCGGAGGTGACGGTGACCACGCCGGCGGGCCGCCGCATCCTCGGGCTCACGGTCTCGGCCCTGGGCGCGTCGCCGGCGCCGCTCCTGGTCGTCTTCCAGGACCTGACGGACCTGCGCCGCGTCGAGCAGGAGCTCCGCCGGTCCGACCGGCTGGCCGAGCTGGGCGCGCTCTCGGCCCAGCTGGCGCACGAGATCCGGAACCCGCTGGCCGCGATGCGCGGCTCGGCCCAGCTGCTCTCGCCGGGGGCGGACCCGGACACTCAGCGGCTGGTGGGCATCCTCACCCGCGAGGCGGACCGGCTCGGCGAGCTGGTGACTGACTTCCTGGTCTTCGCCCGTCCGCCGGCCCCGGTGCTGCGGCCGTGCGACCTCGACGAGCTGGTCCGCCAGACCATCGAGCTGGTGTCCTCCGACCCGCTCGCCTCGGGCGTGACCATCGACGTCACGCCGGGCGGGCTCCAGGCGGAGGTGGACCCGGACCAGGTCCGGCAGGTGCTGCTCAACCTGCTCCGCAACGCCCTGGCCGCGGCCGGCAGGGACGGGCGGGTCCGGACCTTCTTCAGCCGGGTGGACGGGCAGGTGCAGATCCACGTCTGGGACTCGGGGGGGAGCATCGCCACCGCCGATCTGCCGCGCATCTTCGAGCCGTTCTTCACCAAGCGCGCCGGGGGCACCGGGCTCGGGCTCTCCACGGTGCACTCCATCGTCCGCGCGCACGGGGGGCAGATCCAGGTCAGCTCCTCCCCTGGCGAAGGCACCGAGTTCGTGGTGGGGTTCGCCGCTCCAGCGGGCGAGGTCCGGCAAGCGTGAAGATCCTGGTGGTGGACGACGAGCCGAGCATGCGCCAGTACCTGGAGCTGCTGCTCAGCCGCGCCGGCTACGAGGTGCTGACCGCGCCGGGCCTGACCCAGGCACGCGAGCTCCTGGGCACCGGCCAGGTGGACCTGGTCGTCTCGGACATGCGCCTGGGGAAGGACAGCGGCCTCGAGGTGCTGAAGCACGCCCGGTCGCGCGAGTCGCCGCCCGAGGTCATCCTCATCACCGCCTACGGCACCCCGGCCTCGGCGGTGGAGGCGATGCGCCAGGGCGCGTACGACTACATCTGCAAGCCCTTCGACAACGAGGAGCTCAAGCTCCTGGTGCAGAAGGCGCTGGAGAAGCGGAACCTCCGCCAGGAGAACCAGCAGCTCTGGCAGTCGCTCTCCGAGCACAGCCTGTCGATGGTGGGCCGGAGCGCAGCGATGGAGAACGTCCGCGCGCTGGTCCGCAAGGTCGCGGCCAGCCGCTCCACGGTCCTCATCGTGGGCGAGAGCGGCACCGGCAAGGAGCTGGTGGCGCGGGCCATCCACCTCGCCAGCCCGCGGGCGGCGAAGCCCTTCCTCCCGGTGAACTGCGCGGCGCTGGCCGAGGGAGTGCTCGAGTCGGAGCTGTTCGGGCACGTGAAGGGGGCCTTCACCGGGGCCAACTCCGACCGGGGGGGGCTTCTGGTCTCGGCGGGGGAGGGCACGGTCTTCCTCGACGAGATCGGCGAGATGCTGCCCGCCACCCAGGTGAAGCTGCTCCGGGTCCTCCAGGAGAGAAAGGTGAAGCCGGTGGGCAGCACCGCCGAGGTGCCGTTCGAGGCCCGGCTCCTGGCAGCGACCAACAAGCGGCTGGACGAGGAGGTCCGGGCCGGGAGGTTCCGCGAGGACCTCTTCTATCGGCTGAACGTCATCACCATCGAGCTGCCGCCCCTGCGCGACCGGGCGGAGGACATCCCGGAGCTGGCGGAGTTCTTCCTCTCCCGGCTGGCGGAGGACCTCGGCCGGCCAGGCTTGCGCTTCTCGGCGGACGCGCTGGCGGTGCTCCGCTCGTACCCGTTTCCCGGGAACGTGCGCCAGCTCCAGAACATCGTCGAGCGGGCGGCGACGCTCGCCGAGTCGGACGTGCTCGGACCGGAGACCCTCCCCGCTCCGCTCAGGGGAGAGCAGCCCACCGCACCTCCCGGCACCGACGCGGTGGAGCTGGGCGACGCCTTCTCGCTGGAGAAGCACCTCGACGAGGCCGAGCGGCGCTACCTGCTGGCCGCGCTCCGGCGGGCGAACGGGGTGAAGACCCGGGCCGCCGAGCTGCTCGGGCTCACCTTCCGCAGCTTCCGCTACAGGCTGGCGAAGCACGGTCTGGGGGAAGGTGTGGAGGAGGCCGACCCCTCGAGGTGACGCTGCTGGGCCAGACCGGCTGACGAATTTCGTCACGCCGGGTCATGGTCGGGGCGGTGCCGGACGAGGATCCGGGGACTTGCAGCGCGGGAGGGGCCTGGAACGCTCCGTGCACATGCCCCCCGCCGAGCTGCTCCTCCCCCCGGGGCGGCCGCTCATCACCCGAATCAGGAGTCACTCCCACATGAAGAAGCTGCACAAGGGCTTCACGCTCATCGAGCTGATGATCGTGGTCGCCATCATCGGAATCCTCGCCGCCCTCGCCATCCCCAACTTCATCCGCTTCCAGGCTCGCTCGAAGCAGAGCGAAGTGAAGGCGAACCTCAAGTCCCTCTTCACCGCCGAGCGCTCCTACTACCAGGAGCACGACACCTACTCCGAGTGCATCCGGAAGATCGGGTTCAACCCGGAGCGCGGCAATCGCTACCACTACGTCGTCAACAACACTCTGAACAACGAAAACTGCAACACTAACGAGTTCCGGGACAACGCCGCCGGCATCACCGCCAGCACCGATGGCGCCGTCCGGGCCGATACCTTCAAGTTTGGCACCGGCGCGGGCATCACCGCGGCGAACGGCGCAGTTGCAGTGCTGTATGCCCCCATCGCCCCCTTTGGCACCGCGATCGTTGCTGTCGGCAACCTGGTGGGCGTGAGCCCGGCCACTCCTGATGCGAACGGCTCGTTCGGTGGCGCGGCTCAGGGAGACATCGACAGCGACCTCCAAGTCGACCTCTGGTACATCTCCAGCCTGTCGAGCACCACCGCTGGCATCTGCCCGCTGCTGGCTGGCATCGACCAGAACGCTCCTGGTGGCGAGCCGAAGAACACCTACAACGACGTGAACTGCCCGTAGTCGCGGGGAGCGTCGGCAGCACAGAGGGCCCCGTCGCGGGAATTCGCCGCGATGGGGCCTTCTTCAATCGCTGGAGAGGACTCCTTCGGGCACCTTCACTCGCCTCATGAATCCACGCCACAGAGGCTTCACGCTCATCGAGTTGATGATCGTCGTGGCGGTGATCGCTCTTCTTGCCGCGCTGGCGATTCCCAACTTCATCCGCTTCCAGGCGCGGTCGAAGCAGGCCGAGGTCAAGGCGAATCTCAAGGCGGTCTTCACTGCCGAGCGGTCCTACTTCCAGGAGCACTCCTGCTACACCAGCTGCACGAAGAAGGTGGGGTTCGCTCCGGAGCGGGGTAACCGGTATCGGTATTCTCTCAACGTGATCACCCGAGGCGACGAGACCTGCAACACGACCGAGAACAGGTCGACGGCTGCAGGCATCAGCCTGGGGACCGATGGCGACATCCTGGCCGACACCTTCAAGCATGGGACCGGACCAGGGATCACCGCCGCCAACGGCCCCAAGCCCGCCCCCCTGTACGTCGCGACTCAGCCGTCGGGAACCTCCATCGTCGTGCAGAGCGACCTGGTAGGAGTCGTACCCGCCTTCGCTGACTCTGCCGGCTCCTTCGGGGTGGCCGCGCAAGGCGACATCGACACCGACCTCAACCTGGACCTCTGGTACGTTTCCAGCGTCTCCTCGACCACCACCGGCGTGTGCCCCGTCCTCGTGGGCATCGGCCAGCAGGTTCCTGGTGGAGAGCCAAAGAACACCTACAATGATGTCGACTGCCCGTGAGCTGAGGACCGGTCCAGGAGCGCCTGGCCTGGTCGCCCTTTCGACGAGACACATGCGACGGAACGTGGCGATGGCGGCGAGCATCATTGGGATCGGACTCCTGCTCGGGATCAGCTACGCGAGCGGCCGCTATGCCGACCTACGACCCGTCCGCAGCGATCTGGTCATCGCCCGGGAACTGATCTACCTGCCCAGCCCGACGACCGCGCGAGTGATGTCCCTCGGGTTCGGGCAACTGCTCGCGGACTGGTACTGGGTGCGTGCGCAGCAGTACTTCACCGAGCCGGCGCAGGAGCTGAACCAGTACCGCTCCCTCGGAGATTTTCTCGACGTCGTCGTCGGTCTCGATCCGGACTTCGAGTACGTCTACAAGTTTGCGGGGATCTCGATTCCGTACGACACCGGCCGTCTGCGATACGCCAACACCGAACGAGCGATCGGCTTTCTCCAGCGAGGTGTGGCGCGCTTCCCCCAGAACTGGGAGATGCGTCTGTATCTCGGGTTCTACCTGCTCAACTTCCGAGGCGACTCGGCAGGTGCCGCCGAGCAGTTCGCCCTCGCTGCACCCATCCCCGGTGCGCCACAGTACCTGAAGCGGTTCGCCGCCCGGCTGTTCTCGGTCAGCGGCGAGGTCGAGCGGGCGAAGGCGTTCACCGAGCAGATGCTTTCCATCACCGACGACCCGGACGAGCGGGCGCGGCTCGAGAATCGGCTCAGGGAGATCGAGATCGAAGGGCGATTCCGCGAGGTGGAAGCGGCCGCGGAGCGCTTCAGGACCGAGCACGGGCGCTGGCCGGTCGGGCTCGAGGAGCTTGCCGCGGTCTACCTCCTTCCTCCCTTGCCAGCCCAGGCCCGTCTGGAGAACGGGACCGTCACCGCTCCCTCGGTCAAGCGGCTGGTGGTCTACGAGCACCCGAAGGAAGCACCGATGCGAGCAACCCAATGAGCAATGCCATCGATCTTCAAAATCTCGAGAAGAACTTCACCCTGAGCCTACGCCTCGGACGGCGGCGGGCCCTGGACGGGCTGTCGCTTTCGGTGCGGCCCGGTGAGATCTACGGCTTCCTCGGACCGAATGGCGCGGGGAAGACGACCTCGATCAAGATCCTCGTCTCGCTCCTGCGGCAGGACAGTGGCCTGGCGACCGTGTTCGGCGAGGATCCGATGCGCAAGGAGGCCCGGAGGTTGATCGGGTACTTGCCCGAATCGCCGGTCTTCTACGATCAGCTGACCGGTCGGGAGTTTCTGACCTTCTGCGGAAAGCTGTGCGGGCTTCGCGGGCGCGCCCTCACAGAACGTTCCGATCGGCTGCTGGAGCAGGTGGGGCTCGCCCACGCCGGGGACCTCCACATTCGCCGCTACTCCAAGGGGATGAACCAGCGGGTGGGGATCGCGCAGGCGCTCCTCCACGATCCTCAGCTGGTCATCCTCGACGAGCCGATGAGCGGCCTGGATCCCATCGGGCGCGCCGAGGTGCGGGACCTGATCCTCGAGCTGAAGAAGCGAGGGAAGACGGTCTTCTTCTCCACGCACATCATCCCCGACGTGGAGATGATCTGCGATCGGATCGGCCTCATCAACCACGGGCGGATGGTCGCCGAGGGGAGCGTGAGCCAGCTGCTCGACTCCAGCGAGGCGCGTCCGATCGAGGTGATCGTCGAGAACGTCACCGAGGCACTCGACAGCGCGCTGGCCTCCGAGGTCTCCAGCACCGGTGGCCAGCGGCTCTACCTGGTCAATTCAAACGAGGCGCTCGCTCGCTTCGTCTCCGACGTGCTCCAGCGTCGCGGCCGGCTGGTGTCGGTGACCCCCCGCCGCGAGGGGCTGGAGAACCTGGTGGTTCGTCTCCTGGAGCAGGATCGCGCCGCAGCCTGAGCTCGCCATGAACGTCCTGACCATCGCTGCTCAGACCTTCACCGAGGCCCGCCGGAACCGGGTCTTCTACTCGCTCTTCCTCTTCGCGCTGGTGGTGGTGCTCAGCTCGGTGATCTTCACCGAGGTCACTGCCACCACCGTGGACCGGATGCTGAAGGACACCGGGCTGGCGGCGATCAATGTCTTTGCCCTGGCCCTGACCATCTTTGCCGGGGTGGGGATCATCAACCGGGAGATCGACCGCCGCAGCATCTACACGGTGTTGGCGAAACCAGTGAGCCGCCTGAGCTACGTCGTCGGCAAGTACCTGGGGCTGGTGTCGATCATCCTCGCCACCTCCTCGCTGATGTTCCTGGGTTTGCTGGCGGTGATGAAAGGCTACCGGACGGAGATCCACACCGGCATCTTCCTGGGCTTCCTCGGGATACTGCTGGAGGTGCTGGTGCTGGGAGCGGTGGCGGTGCTCTGCTCCACCTTCACCACCTCGTTCATCTCCGCCTTCATCTGCACCGCGGTGTACCTCTCCGGCCACCTCTCCACGGAGTTCCTACGGGTGGTCCGCAAGTCGGCCGGGGCCCGGCGGGTGGTGGGGGAGACGATCTATTACCTGGTGCCGAACCTCGAGCGTTTCAATTTCAAGTACCACGCCACCTACGACGTGTCGGTGCCTTCGACCACGCTCCTGGCAGTGGTGCTCTTCGGCCTGGCGTACGCCAGCGCCGCCCTCCTCGGGGCGGTGGTCGTTTTCCAGCGGCGCGACTTCCGCTGAGCGGGCGGCGCCAGGCGCCATGCCCTTCACCGAGCCGGCGTTCCTTTTCTACTTCCTGCCCGCCACGCTGGCCGCGTACCACCTCGTGCCGGCGCGGCTGCGGAACCTGGTCCTCACCCTGGCCAGCTTCCTCTTCTACGCCGTCGGGGAGTGGGGGTTCGTCGGCTGGCTCCTTGGATCGACCGCGGCCACCTATGCGCTGGCCCGGGGCATCGACGCCTGGCGGGGGAGGCGCGCGGCGGCGCTCCTGCTCGCGCTCGGGTTGGTCATCGACCTGCTGCTCCTCGGGTACTTCAAGTACGCCGGCTTCGGCCTCCGCACGCTCGCGCGGCTGGGGCTGAGCCACGGAGCCATCCCCGAGATCCTGCTCCCGCTGGGGATCAGCTTCTTCACCTTCCACAAGATCTCGTACAAGGTCGACGTCTGGCGGGGCACGGCGGAGGTCCGCAAGGATCCGCTCGACCTCCTGCTCTACATCCTCTTCTTTCCCCAGCTCATCGCCGGGCCGATCGTCCGCTACCACGACATCGCCGGCGAGCTCGTCTCGCGGCAGGTGCAGGCCGAGACGTTCGCCTCCGGGGTCCGGCGATTCGCGGTGGGCTTCGCCAAGAAGATGCTGGTCGCCAACACGGTGGCCACGGTGGCGGACCAGGTGTTCGGCACCGACCCGGCGCGGCTCGGGATGGCGAGCGCGTGGCTCGGGCTGGCCTGCTACACGCTGCAGATCTACTTCGACTTCTCGGGCTACTCGGACATGGCCATCGGCCTGGCTCGGATGTTCGGCTTCCACTTCCTGGAGAACTTCGATCACCCGTACACCTCGCGCTCGGTGACCGAGTTCTGGCGGCGCTGGCACATCTCGCTCTCGCGCTGGTTCCGGGATTACCTTTACCTGCCGCTGGGGGGGAACCGCGTCTCACCGCTCAGGACCTACCTGAACCTCTCGGTGGTCTTCCTGCTCTGCGGCCTCTGGCACGGCGCGAGCTGGACCTTCGTGGTCTGGGGCGCGTTTCACGGCCTCCTCTTGGTCACTGAACGCGCCGGGTGGAGCCGGGTCCTGGCGCGGCTGCCGCCCGCGGCGCAGCATCTGCAGACGCTCCTCTGGGTGATGGTCGGCTGGGTGTTCTTCCGGGCCCCCTCCGTGGGCCACGCGCTGCTCTTCCTCCGTGCCCTGGTGGGCGGCAGCGCCGGCGTGGCTCCGCTCGAGGCAGTGTCGATGGCCACGCCCGCCGTGGTGCTCGCCCTGACCGCGGGGATCATCGGCTCGACGCCGGTGGTGGCCGAGCTCGCCGGCCGCTGGCGCGCGACGACGGGCGAGCGGGGAGCGCCCGCGTGGACGCTGGCCCGCGAGTGCGCGCTGGTGGGGCTGCTGCTGCTCTCCACGATGCAGGTGGCCTCCGGCACCTACAACCCGTTCATCTACTTCCGGTTCTGATGACCTCCGCCCGGTCCGCCTCCGTCGCTCGCCCCAAGGCGCTGGCCCCACCGGGCCGGGGGCTGGTGCTCGCCTTCCTGGTGCTCATCTCCCTTCCGGCGCTGGTGGGTCTGGGAGGGCAGAGTGCCCGGGACCGGGAGCGCGCCGGCGAGCTTCCGGTGCGCCCGCCGTCGCTGACCCATGCGGGCGGCGTGGGCCAGTACCTCCAGGACATCCAAGTCTACCTCCGTGCCACCTTCGGGCTGCGGCAGACGCTGATTCACTCGGACGCCCGGCTGAAGCGCGCCCTCGGCCTGAGCGAGAGCGTCGGCTCGGCGGTGACGCACGGCCGTGACGGCTGGCTCTTCTACCGGGTGCACCGCGGAAGGCAGGGCGTTCGCCCCGAGCTTCCGTTCACTCCCGAGGAGCTCGATCGGTGGGTGGGGACCTTCACCGCCCAGCACCGGCGGGCGACGGAGCTCGGGATCCGCTACCTGCTCGTGGTCGCGCCCGACAAGGAGACCATCTACCCCGACTTCCTCCCCGCGGGGCTCCCCCCGGCGGAGCCGGTCTCCCGGCTCGACGTGCTTGCCGGCCGCCTCCGCGCCGAGGGCGTTCCAGTGGTCGACCTCCGGCCCGCGCTCCGCGAGGCGCGCGGTGCCTCCTCTCCGTTCTCCCGCTGGCCGCTGTACCACCGCACCGACGACCACTGGAACGAGCTCGGGGCCCTGATCGCCGCGCGCCCCGTCCTCGCCGAGCTGCGCGCGCGGTTCCCCGGAGTCCGCGTCCCGCTCGACGACGAGGTGGAGGTCACGACCGCGGCGACCGCCGGCGGCGACCTCGCCCGGATGGAAGGGGTCCAGGAGATCTCCAGCGAGCTCCAGGTCCTGGCGCGGCTGCGTTCCGCGGCCTGCGTGTTCGATCCCTTCGGCGGGCCGAGGCCCACCGGCCCCGAGGTGCCGCTCCAGGCCGCTCAGGTCCTGGAGTGCCCGGGCGCCCCAATCCTCCGTGGGCTCGTCCTGCACGACTCGATGATGGTGGCCATGCTCCCGGTGCTCGCGCCCGTGTTCCAGCGCTCGGTCTGGCGGCTCACCCCGGTCCTCGACCCGGCACTGCTCGCGGCGGAGAAGCCGGACGTCGTCGTGGTGGAGCTGGTGGAGCGCACGCTCTGGGAGGGGTTGGCCCAGTGACCCCCGACGCCGTCTTCCTCCCCGCCCTCGGGGTGCTCGGCCTGGTGGTGGGGAGCTTCCTCAACGTGGTCATCGCCCGCGTCCCCCACGGCCAGTCCATCGTCCGTCCGGGCTCGCGTTGCCCCCGGTGCGGTCACGCGCTGGCCTGGTACGAGAACGTGCCGCTCCTGTCCTGGGCCGCGCTCCGGGGCCGCTGCTGGAGCTGCAGGGCCCCCATCTCCATCCGCTATCCGGCGGTGGAGCTCTTGACCGGGCTCCTCTTCGTGGCCGCCGGCTGGGCGTTCGGCCCGAGCTGGGCGCTCCTCCGGGCCCTGGTCCTCATCGGCTTCCTGGTGCCGCTCGCGCTCATCGACCTCGAGCACTGGATCGTCCCGGTGGGCCTCACCGTGCTCGGGACGGCGGCGGGCCTGTTGAGCGCGATCCCGCTCGGTCGGCCCACTCTGCGAGACTGCGCGATCGGCGCCGGGGCCGGCTTCGTCGTCTTCTGGGCGCTGGAGCGGGTGTCCCTCCTGATGGTGGTGAAGCTCATCCGACCGCTGCTCCGGGCGCTCCGGGCCCTCCTCGCCCGCGCGTCCGGGCGCGAGCCACCGGCGCCCGAGCCGGACCCCACCGAGGCGCTCGGAGCGGGGGACAAGTGGCTCCTCCTCCTGGTCGGGAGCTTCCTCGGATGGCGGCCGCTGTTCGGGCTCCTCCTGCTCAGCGCGCTCCAGGGCGCGGTGGTGGGCACCACCTTGCTCCTCCTCCACGGCCGGGCGGGCTCGGAGCCGCCGCCCCCGGGCTCGCCGGCGACCGAGGATGGCTGGGCGCCCGAGGCCACCGCGCTCCCCTTCGGGCCGTGGATTGCGCTGGCCGCGCTCGAGCTCGCGCTCGCCGGGCCCTGGCTCTCGGAGGCCTTCCCCTCGCCGCTGGTCGCGCTGGTGACCGGACAGCCGTGGATACCGCAGTGAACGTGACCGAGGCACAGCCCGGGCGCGAGCCGGCCGACCCCGAGGCGACGGCCTCCGCGGCCACGGGGTCCTGGGCGCGCGTCGCGCTGCTCGCCGCCTCGCTGGTCGCCGGCGTGGTGGCCGCGCTCCTCGCGCTGATGCCGATGAACGACCCGGACCTGTTCTGGCACCTGGCCGTGGGTCGCTACGTGACGGTGCACCACCGGCTGCCCACCACCAACCTCTGGTCGTTCACCGCGCCGGATCATCCGTTCCTCGCCAGCTCCTGGCTGTTCGACCTGCTCCTGGAGCGACTGAACGCGGCAGGGGGGCTGGTCGCCGTTCACCTGGCCACGGCCCTGGTGGTCGGTTCCTCCTTCGCCGTGCTGCTCCTCGCCGTGCGGAGCCGGGGGGCGAGCCTGCCGTGGGCCCTGGGCACGGTGGTCGCGCTCGCGTTCGGGGCCGAGGCCCGCTTCACCCCCCGGCCGCAGGTGTTCAGCTACCTCTTGCTGTCGCTGCTCTCGCTGCTCCTGGTGCGCGACCGGGCGCGCCGGTCCTGGCGCGCGCTCGCGTGGGTGCCGGTCCTGCTCGTCGTCTGGGCGAACCTCCATGCGGGGGTGGTGTTCGGGCTGGTGCTCGTGGGCTGCCACCTGGCGGACGAGCTGTGGGCGCGCCTCCCGGGACTTCCGGCCGCAGGCCGCCGCCGGCTGCTCCTGGGCTCGGCCGCCGCCGGCGCCGTCTGTCTCGGGGCGCTGCTCCTCAACCCCGGCGGCCCGGATCTGATCAGGTACGCGCTGTTCCACGTCTCCGAGGTGGGCTCGGTGGTGAGGCTCGGCGAGTTCAACAGCCCGAGCCTGCACGACCGGCCGCTGTTCTGGGTCGTCCTCGTCGCGACGCCGCTGCTCCTCCTCGTCTCCCGCCGGGAGGCGCGCCTCGCCGAGTGGCTCGGGTGGCTGGCCTTCGGCGCGCTCGGCTGCCGGGCGATGCGGCTCATCCCCGAGTTCTTCCTGGTGGTGGGTCCGTCGGTGGGCTGGGCGGCGGAGCGCGCCTTCCAGAGGATCGCCGCCGGACGGGTAAGGGCGGGGGTGGCCAGGCTGGTCCCGGTGCTCCTGCCGCTCGGCTCCCTGGCCATCCTCCCGTATCCGGCGCTGCACCTCCTCCGGCGCATCCAGCCGGGCCTCGACCCGTACCGGAACCCGGTGCGCGCGGTCGCGCAGGCCGAGCGGTGGGGGCTCTCGGGCCGAGTCTTCGCCGGCTGGGACGCGACCGGGCTCGTGGAGTGGGCCTTGCCGCAGGCACAGGTCCAGGTGGATCCCCGGCTCCTGGCCTATCCGCCCGAGGTCTTCCACGCGCTCGAGCAGGCCGAGGACTCGCCGCAGGCCTTCGACGCCTACGTCGACCGCTGGGACATCGGCTGGGCGCTCCGGACGCAGCAGCGGCTGCGCTTCACCGGGGCGGGCCTGTTCGACCCGAGGCGCTGGGCGGTGGTGTTCTGGGACGAGGGTGGGCAGATCCTCCTGCGACGGGACGTGCCCCGGTTCGCCGAGCTGATCCGAGAGCAGGAGCTCCAGGAGTTCCTCCCCGCGACGCCGGTGGTCGAGGCCTGGCGGACGTTCCGCGGCCCCCGCCGCGCGCGGTGGCTCGAGGAGGCGCGGCGGCTCGCCGCCACCTCTCCCCGGCTGGTGGACGCGCACGCCGCGCTCTGCCTCGAGGCGGCCCGCACCGGCGAGCTCGCCCCGGCGGAGCAGGAGTGCTCCCTGGCCGCGGCGGCGGCCGACGAGCGGTACTGGCTGCACCCCGCGCCGGGCGGTCTGCGGTCGCTGAGCGCGGCCATCGCCCAGCTGGTGCTCGCCGGCGAGATCACCCGCCGGGGCACGCAGGAGCCCGTGGAGCCTCTCCTGGCGCGGGCCGTTGCGCTCGCCCCGGAGAGCGCGGACGTCTGGGCCGGGCAGGGCGCGCTGCTGCTGGAGCGGAGGGACCCGGCCGGGGCGGTTGTCGCGTTTCGCCGCGCGCTGGCCATCGACCCGGCGCACCGGCCGGCGAGCGAGGGGCTGGCCCGGGCGGAGAGGCTGGCCACGGGGGGTGGCCGGTGAAGCTGCGCATCGCCGCGATCGCCTTCCTCCTCGCGGTGCTCGCCACCGGCATCACCTGGCTGTCCTTCCAGCCGGTGGTGCTGCGGCTGGTGGAGGCGCTCCGGATCGCCGCGCCGGCGGGGAGCCCGTCGCGCCACGTGCTGGAGACGGCCCAGGCGTTCCTGCCGCTCTACCTCGGGCTCGATCTCCTGATCCTGGTGCTGGTGGCCTTCGGAGTCCTCTACTTCACCGTGGTGCGGCCGCTGGGCGCGGTGGAGCGCGAGATGCAGGGCCTCGAGCGGCTGGACTGGGCGCCCGAGGAGAAGGGCGGGGGGCCGCTCCTCAGCCGCTTCCAGGCCAGCCTGCGGCGGACCGCCACCGCGCTTCAGGCCGAGCGCGCGCTCACCCGGCGCCAGCTCGAGGACCTCGCCGCGGCCAACGAGCGGCTCACCCGCGCCCAGGCCGAGCTGGTCGCCAGCGAGCGCCTGGCCACGGTGGGCCGGCTCGCCGCCGGCGTGGCGCACGAGATCGGCAACCCGCTCTCGGGGGTGCTGGGCTGGCTGAGCGTGGCCCAGGCCCGGAGCGCCGGGGACGCCGAGCTCTCCGGGTACCTCCGGGAGATGGAGGCCGAGGTCCGGCGCATCGACGGCATCGTCCGGAGCCTCCTCGACCTCGGCCGGCCGGTGCGCACCCAGGTGGGCCCGGTCCCGGTGGCCGACCTGGTCCGGACCGCGGCGCGGCTGGTGGGCTCGGGCCCCGAGTTCCGGGAAATCACCGTGGAGACCGAGATCGACCCGGGGCTGGTGGCCCTGGCCGACCCGGGGCCCCTCAGCCAGGTGGTCATCAACCTCCTGATCAACGCCGCGCAGGCCATCGGCGGGCCCGGGACCATCCGGGTGGCGGGGGCGGCCGACGGGGGTCGGGTGCGCATCGACGTCCTGGACTCCGGTCCGGGGGTGCCGCCCGAGCTGCGCGAGCGGATCTTCGAGCCGTTCTTCACCACCAAGTCGGGCGGGAAGGGCACGGGGCTCGGGCTCGCGGTGAGCCAGCACCTGATGCGGGTGATGTCGGGAGACGTCGCCGTGGGGGAGTCACCCCAGGGCGGAGGAAAGTTCACCGTCAGCTTGCCGGCCGCCTGATCGGCGGGTTCGGGGCTCGCCTCGGCGCTCCGTCGTGGGAGAATGCCCGCACCACCCCGATGTCCATCCTTCGCTCGGTCCTCGTCGCGGACGACGAGGCGTCGCTCCGCCACGTGCTCACGCTGGTCCTCCAGGGCCACGGCTACGAGGTGCGGGCGGTGAGCAACGGCGAGGAGGCTCTGGCCGAGCTCGAGGCGCGCGACTACGACGCGGTCATCTCCGACGTGCGGATGCCGCGGGTGGACGGGCTCACCGTCCTCAAGCGTGCCCTGGCGCGGCAGCCGGACCTCACCTTCGTGGTGATGAGCGCCTACGGGCAGCCGGACGCGGCGCTCGAGGCCGTGGCCGCAGGCGCCTTCGACTACGTCTCCAAGCCCTTCAAGCCCGAGGAGGTGGTCCTCGTCCTGAAGAAGGCCGAGGAGCGGCGGCGGCTGGTGACCGAGAACCGCCGGCTCCGGCGCTCGGGCGCGGACCGGGGGCCGCTGGACCGGATCGTCGGCAGCTCCGAGGCGGTGAAGCAGCTCCACAAGCAGATCCTCAAGGTCGCCCCGGTCTCCACCACGGTGCTGATCACCGGCGAGAGCGGGACCGGCAAGGAGCTGGTGGCCCGCGCGCTCCACGAGCTCTCTCCCCGTGCGGCCATGCCCTTCGTCCCGGTGAACTGCGGGGCCATCCCGCCGGGCCTGCTGGAGTCCGAGCTCTTCGGCCACGCCCGGGGCGCGTTCACCGACGCCCGCACCGCCAAGCGCGGCCTCTTCGCCGAGGCCGACGGGGGCACGCTCCTGCTGGACGAGGCCGGCGAGCTTCCGCCGGCGGCGCAGATCAAGCTGCTCCGCTTCCTCCAGGAGGGCGAGATCCGCGCGGTGGGCGAGAACCGCTCGGAGCGGGTGGACGTCCGGGTGCTCGCCGCGACGCACCGCGACCTCGGCAAGCTGGTGGAGCGGAGCGAGTTCCGCGAGGATCTCTACTACCGGCTGAACGTGGTGAACCTCCACATCCCACCGCTGCGGGCGCGCCGGGAGGACGTGCTGCAGCTGGCGCGGGCGTTCCTCCTGCGCTTCAACCGGGAGCTCAACCGCCAGGTCCCGGTCACCGGGTTCGAGCCGGGAGCCGAGGAGCTGCTCTCGTCCTACTGCCTGGCCCGGGAACGTGCGCGAGCTGGAGAACGCCATCGAGCGCGCGGTGCTGCTGGCGGAGGGGAATCTGGTGACGGTCCAGAACCTCCCGGAGCGGATCTGGTCCACGGCCCGGGGCCCCGATGCCCCGGCGCCGGCGGCGGGCGGCGAGACCCAGGATGACCTCTCGCTCAAGCGGGCCATGCGCTCGCTGGAGGAGCGCTACATCCGTGCAGCACTCCGTCGCACCCGCGGCAACCGGACCCGGGCCTCGGAACTGCTGGAGATCAGCCACCGGGCGCTCCTCTACAAGATCAAGGAGTACGGCATCGACGCGGACGCCGAGGGCGAGCTGGGATGAGGCCCACCTCACCCACCGTGGACGAAGGCGCACACCGACCCCTCAAAGACGTGTCAAACAGGCATGTACGAGCCGAACCCACGAATTGCGCAGCTCCGGTTTTCGCGGGGATACTCGCTGCTCGCAGTGCAATCCCGGAGGGCGCGATGGCGCGCGGCAAACGCAACGACGTCCAACGTCTGCGTGAGGACCAGCTGATGTCCAAGGCCGAGCTGGCCCGCCGCGCGGGCGTCTCGGTGCTCACCATCGACCGCGTCGAGCGCGGGGCCGAGTGCCGGGTGGACACCAAGCGGAAGATCATCCTCGCCCTGGGCTACCGGGTGGAGGATCGGCGCAAGGTCTTCCCCGACGCGCGCCCGGAAGGAGTCCGGTGATGGCGAAGGGAAAGCTGGCCATCGGCCTCGACATCGGGTCGACGTCGGTGAAGATGATCCAGCTCAAGGAGCAGCGTCGCCGCGGCGAGGTGGTCTACTCGCTGCAGAACTTCGGGATGAAGCCGCTGCCTCCCGAGGCCATCGTCGACAACGCGCTGATGAACTCCACGGCCATCGTCCAGGCCATCCAGGAGCTGATCGGCGAGCTGCGGATCAAGCAGAAGCAGACGGCGATCAGCGTCTCCGGCCACTCGGTGATCATCAAGAAGATCCAGATGCCGCAGATGTCGCCCGCGGAACTGGACGAGTCCATCCAGTGGGAGGCGGAGCAGTACATCCCCTTCGACGTGAAGGACGTGAACATCGACACCCAGATCCTCTCCACCGAGGGATCCGCGGCCACCGGCCAGATGGACGTGCTCCTGGTCGCGGCGAAGAAGGACATGATCAACGACTACACCGCCGTGGTCACCGAGGCCGGCCTGCTCCCGGTGGTGGTGGACATCGACTCCTTCGCCGTCCAGAACATGTTCAGCGCCAACTACGAGACCGCCGACACGGACACGGTGGTGCTGATCAACGCCGGCGCCTCGGTGGTGAACATCAACATCCTCGACCGCGGGGTGACCGTCTTCACCCGCGACGTCACCATCGGCGGGAACCAGTTCACCGAGGAGATCCAGAAGCAGCTCAACGTCTCCTACGAGGAGGCCGAGGCGCTGAAGATCGGCGGCGGACGGAGCGAGTCCGACGCGGTGGTGCCCCAGGAGGTCGAGCGGGTGATGGCCGGCGTGGCCGAGCAGGTGGCCGGGGAGATCCAGCGCTCGCTGGATTTCTACGCCGGCACCGCGGCCGACACCAAGTTCTCCAAGGTCTACCTCTCCGGAGGCACGGCGAAGATCCCGGCGCTCTTCAAGACCATCGAGGCCCGGGTGGGCGTGCCGGTGGAGATCGCCAACCCGTTCAAGAACGTGGTCATCGACAGCCGCCGCTTCGATCCGGGCTTCATCATGGACGTCGCGCCGATGGCGGCGGTGGCGGTCGGGCTGGCCCTGCGCCGTCCCGGGGACAAGCAGGTGTGAGGAGGGTGCGGCGATGATGATCCACATCAACCTCCTCCCGGTCAGGCAGGAGAAGAAGCGCGAGGTCGGGCGGCAGTTCCTGGTGGTGGTGGGCGGCGCCCTGTTCATCACCCTGCTCGGGAACTGGCTCTGGTACGACAGCCTGGCCTCCGAGGAGAAGAAGAACGCCCAGCGGATCGCCAGCACCCAGGCCCGCATCGCCGAGCTGGAGAAGGTGATCGGCGAGGTCAACAACATCAACGCCCGGAAGAAGGACGTCCAGGCGAAGCTGGCGATCCTCGCCGACCTGCGCAAGCAACGCACCGGCCCGGTGCGCATGCTGGACGCGCTCTCCACCGCGATCCCCAAGAAGGTCTGGCTGACCGCCTTCGACGAGAAGTCCAGCGCGGTGAAGATGACCGGCCGTGCCGCGAGTCACGAGGACGTGGCCGAGTTCATGCGCGCGCTGCAGAGCATCGTCTGGACCCCCCGCGGGATGGGGCGGCTCATCGAGCAGAAGCGCGACGCGGCCACCGCCCGGGTGGAGCTGGTGGGAGGCGAGGGCGCGGTGGAGGACTTCCCCACCAGGTCCATCTCCAACTTCTTCACCCGCGTCGATCTCAAGAGGGCCGAGTCGAAGGCCCCGGCCGGAGCCACGAGCGGGACGCAGCGCATCGTCGAGTTCGAGATCAACCTGAACTCGAACTACGCCATCTAGGACCACGACCATGGACGAGATCATCGACAGGGTCCTGAAGGCGCCTCCCCTCCAGCGGTGGGGCGGGCTGGCGGCCGTGCTGGTGCTACTGACCATCCTCAACGCCTTCCTCATGGTCCGCCCCGAGCTCGGCACCCTCGAGGGCCAGGCAGCAGAGCAGCGGCAGCTCGACTCGCAGCTGCAAGAGAAGTCCGAGATCGCCCAGAACCTGAACGAGCGCCGCCGGGAGATGGACGTGCTCCAGCAGAAGCTGGACGAGGCCCTCGCCGAGCTCCCCGAGTCGGCGGATCTGGACGAGCTCCTGGCACAGCTCAACGAGATCGGTCGCAAGAGCGGGCTGGAGATCGCCGCGGTGGAGCCTGCGCCCGAGGAGTCCGCGCAGATCTACGTGAAGATCCCCATCAAGATGGCGCTCACCGGCAACTACCACGAGGTCGCCATGTTCCTGCAGTCGCTGGCGACCCTCCGGCGCATCGTCAACGTCAACAACATCCAGCTCGGATCGCCCATCCTCAGGTCGGAGAAGGTGGTGCTCAACACCTCCTTCGTGGCCACCACCTTCCGGTTCCTCGACCAGAAGAGCCAGGGGACCGACAAGAAGAAGGCCACGCCCCAATGATCTCTCCGCGCGCCCTTCGGTCCGTCCTCTGCGCCCTGGTCCTCGGGCTGGCCGTGCTCTCCGGCTGCGGCGGGAGCACCCCGGCGCCTCCGCCTGCTCCGACCAAGGCCGCCGTCGCCAAGCCGCCGCCCGCGGCCGAACCGGCGGCGCCGGCCGCGCCGACGTACGTGTACAACCCCGTCGGGAAGCGGGACCCCTTCCGCAGCCCGGAGGCCGAGCCCGCGGCGCAGGCCGCGCTGGCCAACGCCACCTGCACCGAGCCGCTCTGCCGGTTCGACGTGGATCAGCTCACCCTGGTGGCGGTGGTGAGCGGCGACGCGAATCCCTTGGCCATGGTGCAGGACCCGGCGGGGCGCGGCTACTTCGTGCGCCGGAACACCCGGGTGGGGCGGCAGGGCGGAAAGGTCACGCAGATCATGAGCGACGCGGTCGTCATCACCGAGTACTTCACCACCCCCGACGGGAAGACCACCGCGAACCCCGTCACGTTGGCCATCAAGTCCGAGAAGATCCCCGAGCAGGAGACCGATCTCGCGACGGGGAAGTCCTATTGAGGCCGGAGCGGAGAGCCCTGTGATGCGTTCCCAGAGCGCAGTGACCCTGATCGGCTGTCTGGCGGTGATCGCCGCAGCGCCCTCTCTCGCCGCCGAGCCCAACGTGCTCCGCGACGTCCGCCTGGAGCCCACCGCCTCCGGCGCCCGGGTGGTGGTGACCGGCAGCCGCCCGCCGGTCTTCACCGTCTTCCGGCTCGCCGGCCCGGATCGCCTGGTGGTCGACGTGGCCTCCGCCGACGCGAGCGCGGTCCGCGGCGCCCGCGAAGGCCAGGGCCCCGTCGGGGGCATCAACGTCTCCCAGTTCACCGACTCGACGTCCAGCGTGGGCCGGGTGCTGATCACGCTGCGCGCGGCAAAGAGCTACGACGTGAAGGCGGACGGGAACCAGCTCCTCGTCTCGGTCCTGGGCGAGGGTGAGACCTCCGCCCCGGTGGCGAACGCCGGGCCGCCGGCGGTCCCCGCGCCTCGCGCCGCCGCCCCCACCCCCGCTGCTGCGGCGCCCGCCGCTCCGGTCGAGAGCCGCGCGGCCGAGGCGACCGAGCCCGCCGCGTCGTCGTCGGACGTGGTCTCGGTGGCGCGCGAGACCCGCCAGGTCAGGACCCCGGCCCGGCGCCTCACCGCGGCGCGGGTCCAGGGCAGCACCCTGCATCTCTCGTTCGACGGCGAGGTGCGGGGCTACGAGCTTCTCCGCCTGACCGGTCCGAGCCGGCTCGCGCTGGACGTCACCGGGGTGAAGCTCGCCACGTCGGTGCGCCGCGCGCCCTCCGGGCCCTTCTCCACGCTCCGCGCCGGGGCCCATCCGGACAAGGTGCGGCTGGTGGTGGACGTGGACCCGGCGCTCGAGGCGAAGGTGAGCTTCACCCCGCACGGGGTCCGCTGGGCCGTCTCCCCGCCTTCGGCGCCGGCGGCCGCCTCCGCGCCCCCGGCCGTGTCCGCCGCTCCGGGCCGCGGAAAGGGCGACCTCCAGGACGGCGAGGTGGAGATCGACGGCCGCCGGGTGGTCACCGCCGCGGCGGCGCCCGCGCAGGGCGGTCCGGCGGAGATGCTCGATCTCGGCTTCGTCGAGTCGTCGCGGGGCGGGCGCATCCAGATCAAGCTCAGCCGCGCGGCCCAGTTCGAGGTGGAGCGCCCCGATGACCGCGGCGCGGTGCTGACCCTGACCGGGGTGCGACTCCCCAAGCGGCTGGAGCGCAGCCTGGACACCTCGGCGCTGGAGACGCCGATCAAGATGATCAGCACCTTCGCCGTCCCGGGCGACGCCCGGAAGGTCAGGGTGGTGGTCGCCGCCGACGGGGCGCTCACCGAGCGCGCCGAGCGTGCGCCGGACGGTCTGGTGTGGCACCTCGAGGCCAAGGGGCTGAAGACCGAGGAGGTCGCGGTGTCGAACCGCACCGCCGCCTTCACCACCGAGCCGGCCGTGGTCGTCGCCCAGACCGCCACCGGCCGGACCCGCTACGTGGGCAAGAAGGTGTCCTTCGAGTTCAAGGACATCGACATCCACAACCTGCTCCGGGTCATCGCCGAGGTCAGCAAGAAGAACATCGTGGTGGCCGACGACGTGACCGGGAAGATCACCATCCGTCTCCGGAACGTCCCCTGGGACCAGGCGCTGGACATCATCCTGGCCAGCAAGGGCCTGGGGAAGGAGGAGATCGGCGACATCATCCGCGTCGCCCCGCTCAAGACGCTCGAGGAGGAGGCGCGCTCGCGCGAGGAGCGGAAGAAGGCCCTGCGGCGGCAGGAGGACCTGGTGGTGCAGCTGATCCCGGTCAACTATGCCGCGGCGGGCGACATGGCCTCGCGGGTCAAGGACGTCCTGAGCGAGCGGGGCACGGTCGCGGTCGACACCCGGACCAACACCCTGGTGGTGCGGGACATCGGCAGCAACATCGGAAAGGCGCGCAGCCTGGTGGAGAAGCTGGACTCCATCACGCCCCAGGTCCTGATCGAGAGCCGCATCGTCGAGGCCAACACCAGCTTCTCGCGCAACATCGGAGTCCAGTGGGGCGGCTTCGGTCAGGCCGCGCCCGCCACCGGCAACGCCACCGGTCTGAGCTTCCCCAACACCGTCCGGGTGACCGGCGGAACCGACCTGGGAGACGCCTCGGCCGCCGGCATCTCCACTGCGCCGAACTTCGCGGTGAACCTCCCGGCCGCGGTCGGCGCGGGCTCCGGTGGCGCCCTCGGCTTCGTCTTCGGCTCGGCCAACGGGGCGTTGAACCTCAACCTCCGGCTCTCGGCGGCCGAGAGCAGCGGCGACGTGAAGACCATCAGCGCGCCCAAGGTCACCACCTTGCAGAACCAGAAGGCGACCATCAGCCAGGGCGTGTCCATCCCCTTCAGCCAGGTGTCCGCCCAGGGCGTGAACACCACCTTCGTCGAGGCCCGGCTGCAGCTGGACGTGACGCCGCACATCACCTCGGACGGCAGCGTGCTGATGGCCATCAAGGCCACCAACAACCAGCCGGACCCCTCGAACACCGGCGCCAACGGCCAGCCCGCAATCCAGAAGAAGGAGGCGGAGACGCAGGTGCTGGTGAAGGACGGCGACACCACCGTCATCGGCGGGATCTACGTCCGCCGCGGAGCGACCACCGAGGCCGGCGTGCCCTGGCTGATGAAGATCCCCATCCTGGGGTTCTTCTTCAAGACCAACACCATCTCCGAGAACCGCCAGGAGCTCCTGATCTTCATCACCCCGCGCATCGTGACCCAGAGCGGGTCACGGCCGGTGGCATCGGCGAGCGCGCCGGCTGGAGGGAATCAATGAGCTCTCGCAACGGAGTCCTGACGCTGGTGGCGCTGACCACGGCGCTGCTGCTCGCCGGGTGCTCCGCCGACCCGCTGAACATCGTCATCCTCAACGCCCGCGCTCCGACCGACAAGTGCGACTTCAGCGACGACACCCTGTACAACCCCGGCGGGTCGCTGGACCTCACCCCCTACTACTTGGTCGACCCCGCCGCCAACCCGGGCGCGGTCCCCGCGGTGACCGGTCGCTACTACCAGGTGTTCTCCTGGCAGAACAACCTCGTGTCCACTCCGATCTCGGTCAACGGTCAGGTCGTCGATCCGGGCACCGGCAACGACTTCATCGCCGACAGCGTCGTCTACGAGTACCAGTACGCGGACCCTTCCGTCGTCCTCGCGCCGGAGTCCGACAACCTGCGTGCGGTGATCGCCGCCGGCGGCCCGCCCGACAAGAACAGCGTCCCGGCCGACCTCATCCAGCCCAATGCCCGGGCGGCGATCGAGGGCAGCACCGCGATCGACACCAGCTCGCAGAAGCTCCTGGTCACCTTCCAGATCTTCGGGAAGCTCGCCGGGGGCAGCTCGAACCACACCAACAAGGTCACGTTCCCGGTCACCGTGTACCGGAGGTCGACGACCCCCCTCAACTGCTTCCCGGCCCTCGTGCCCAACGGGGGCCCGTGCCTGACTCCCGGGCGCGATCAGCCCGTCTCCTGCAAGACTCCCTAGGCTCGGAGATGGCCTTCCTTCCCCTGCTCGAGGAGGTGGTCCGCTCCGTGGACGGAGCCCTGGCCTGCTCGGTCATGGGCTTCGACGGCATCTCGGTGGAGAGCTTCCAGGTGGACGCCGCCTCCGACCTGGACGTCCAGTCGACGCTGATCGAGTACGCGGCGGTGCTGGGGCAGGTGAAGAACGCCGCCCAGCTCCTCAAGACCGGGGCGGTCAACGAGGTGAGCATCAACTCCGACCAGGTGCTCACCATCATGCGCCTGGTGACCGACGAGTACTTCCTGGTCCTGGCGCTCTCTGCGCGCGGCAACTACGGCAAGGGCCGGTACGCGCTGAGGATCGCCGCGCCGCGCATCCGCGCCGAGCTGTAGCGCCCACCCATCCCCGGAGCCCAAGCCCCTTCCCACTCGGGGGCCGCTCGGGGTAAGGGGCACCCCCCATGGCCGGTGTCATCGATACATCCGAGTTCCGCAAGGGCCTGAAGATCGAGGTCGACGGAGAGCCCTACGAGATCATCGAGTTCCAGCACGTGAAGCCGGGGAAGGGCTCGGCCTTCGTCCGCACCAGCATCAAGAGCCTGCTCTCCGGCCGCGTGCTGCAGCCCACCTTCAAGAGCGGCGACAAGGTCGGCAAGCCGGACATCGAGGAACGGCAGATGCAGTACCTCTACCAGCAGGGCGACGACTACTACTTCATGGACACCCGGAACTACGAGCAGACCTTCCTGGGCGAGGCGGTGCTGGGCGAGTCGCGCAACTACCTCAAGGAGAACATCGAGGCCTCGGTGCTCTTCTACAACGGCAAGGCCATCGGGGTGTCGCTGCCCAACTCGGTCGACCTGAAGGTCGTGAAGTGCGACCCCGGCATCCGCGGCGACACGGTGAGCGGCGCCACCAAGCCCGCGGAGCTGGAGACCGGCTACGTGGTGAACGTCCCGCTGTTCATCAACGAGGGCGACGTCTTGAAGATCGACACCCGGGACGGCAAGTACCTCACTCGCGTGGCCGCCGCCTGACCATGGCGAGCAAGAAGCGGGCAGAGGAGACGGAGTCGCGCGACGAGGGGGGGGCCACCTCGCTCCTCGACGTGGACGCGCTCCGGCGCATCGTCGAGCTGCTCGAGACCACCGAGATCACCCGGCTGTCCTGGCGCCGCGGCCCTGAGCGGCTGCTCATCACCCGCGGCCACGGTCCCGCGCCCATCGTCCAGGTGGCGCCGGGGAACGGCTCCGCCCCCCTGGCCCCGCTGCCGCCGATGCAGCCGGTCTCGCTCGCCCCGCGGGTCAGCGCCGCCGACGCCCCGGCCCCGGCCAGCGAGAAGAAGGGACACGTGGTGGCCTCGCCCTTCGTCGGCACCTTCTACCGCACGCCGGCCCCGGATCAGCCGTCCTTCGTCGAGCTCGGCTCGGTGGTGAAGAAGGGCCAGACCCTCTGCATCATCGAGGCGATGAAGCTGATGAACGAGATCGAGGCCGACGAGCCGGGGAAGGTCGCCGAGATCCTCGTGGAGAACGGGCAGCCGGTGGAGTTCGGCCAGCCGCTGTTCCGCATCGAGCCCGCCTGAGCCGCCCCGCCCGCGCCCCCGTGTTCAAGAAGATCCTCATCGCCAACCGCGGGGAGATCGCCCTCCGGGTCATCCGCGCCTGCCGCGAGCTGGGGATCCCCACCGTGGCGGTGCACTCCACGGCGGATGCCAACGCGCTCCACGTGCGCTTCGCGGACGAGGCGGTGTGCATCGGTCCGCCGCCCTCGCGCGACAGCTACCTCAACATCCCGGCCATCCTCTCGGCGGCGGAGATCACCCGCGCCGACGCCATCCACCCCGGCTACGGGTTCCTCTCCGAGAACGCCGACTTCGCCGAGGTCTGCGAGAACTGCAAGATCCGCTTCATCGGGCCGCGGCCCGAGATGCTCCGCCTCATGGGCAACAAGGTCCGTGCCCGCGAGGCGGCGAAGGAGTCCGGCCTGCCGCTGCTGCCCGGCTCGGCCGGCGTGCTCAAGGGGCCCGCAGAGGCGCAGGTGGAGGCGGACCGCATCGGCTACCCGGTCATCCTCAAGGCCGCCGCGGGCGGAGGCGGGCGGGGGATGAAGATCGTCCGCGGCCGCGACGCGGTCACCGCCGCCTTCGCCACCGCCTCGGCCGAGGCGGCCTCCGCCTTCGGCAACGGCGACATGTACGTCGAGCGGTACGTGGAGAAGCCGCGCCACATCGAGATCCAGATCGTCGCCGACGAGCACGGCAAGGTGGTGCACCTGGGCGAGCGCGAGTGCTCGGTCCAGCGCCGGCACCAGAAGCTCATCGAGGAGAGCCCCTCGCCGGCGGTCTCCCCCGAGCTGCGCCGCCGCATGGGCGAGGTCAGCATCCAGGCGATGGAGCGCATCGGGTACAACAACGTGGGGACCATCGAGTACCTGCTCGACGAGCGCGGCGAGTTCTACTTCATGGAGATGAACACCCGCATCCAGGTGGAGCACCCGGTGACCGAGGCGGTGACCGGCATCGACCTGGTCCGGGAGCAGATCCTCCTCGCCTCGGGCGAGCCGCTCCGCCGGCGGCAGGAGGACATCCAGCTCCGCGGCGCCGCCATCGAGGCCCGGGTCAACGCGGAGGACCCGGTCACCTTCGCGCCCTCGCCGGGGAGGATCACCGGCTACAGCGTCCCGGGGGGCTACGGGGTCCGGGTCGACTCGGGTGCGTACGAGAACTACACCGTCCTGCCGCACTACGACTCGCTCCTGGCGAAGGTCATCGTCCACGCCGAGGACCGCCCCCTGGCCATCGTCCGGCTGCAGCGGGCGCTCGGCGAGTACGTCATCGAGGGCATCCGGACCAACATCCCGTTCCACCGCACCGCCCTGGC
Organism: uncultured delta proteobacterium; assembly: GCA_963776345.1. GTDB lineage: Bacteria > Myxococcota > Myxococcia > Myxococcales > Myxococcaceae > RPRB01. The sequence goes on from CAVZMH010000019.1 coordinate 80,851, forward strand.
CGACGACGCCTTCACCTCGGGTCAGTACGACACCCGGCTGGTGGAGCGTCTGCTGGCCTCGGAGGTGGGCACCCGGCGCCTCCGCCAGGCCATCGAGGAAACACCGTAACCCCTCGGACTCCCTGGGGAACAGCTCGGCACGTTCCTTGACGGTCGCGCCGCCGCCACGCTACCGTCCGAGGTGGAGACTCCCCGGCTACCGCCTGCGGGCCCGACCCCCCTCGGGCGCGCAGGCGCCGGCGCCGTCGATGGACAAGACCAAGATCATCGAGGGCGCGGCCAAGCTCGTCGCCAAGGGAGCCTTCGACAAGGCCATCCGCGAGTACCAGAAGGTACTCGACCTGGACCCGCGTGACGTCCGCGTGCTCCAGAAGATGGGCGAGCTGTACCAGAAGAAGGGCGACAACCCGCAGGCCGCGTCCTTCTTCACCCGCGTGGCCGAGGTGTACGCGCAGGACGGGTTCTTCCTGAAGGCGGTCGCCCTCTACAAGCAGGTGCTGAAGCTCAACCCCGACCTGGTCGAGGTCAATGTCAAGCTGGCGGAGCTGCACCAGCACCTCGGGCTGATGACCGAGGCGATGGCCTTCTTCCAGGTGGTGGTCGTCCACCACGAGCGGAAGGGCGACTCCAAGGCCACCTTCGCCACCCTGAAGAAGATGGTGGACCTCGACCCGGAGAACGTCTCCAGCCGCCTGAAGCTCGCCGAGCTCTACGCCCGCGAGCAGATGGGTGGCGAGGCGCTGGCCGAGTTCAAGCGCTCCGCCGACTGGCTGGAGCGCAACAACCGCCCCGACGAGCGGCTGCGCGTCCTGGAGCGCATCGCCTCGCTCGAGCCGGACAACGTCCAGCTTGCCCGGAGCCTGGCCCACGACTACCTGGCGCGCGGGGACCACAAGCGCGCGCTGGCCAAGCTGCAGCTCTGCTTCAAGGCCGACCCGCGCGACATCCCCACCCTGATTCTCCTCGCGCAGGCCTTCACCGCGCTCAACCACACCAGCAAGACGCTCAGCGTCTACAAGGAGCTGGCCAAGCTCCACGCCGAGCGCAACCAGCACTCCGAGTCGCGCGACGCCTGGGGGAAGATCGAGCGGCTGGATCCGTCCGACCCGGACCTCCTGGCGTGGAAGGCGAGCCAGAGGCCCACGGCGGCGGCCCCGGCGCCCGCGGCGGCCCGCCCGGCCCGGACCTCCGTGTCCCAGGCGATCGCCGCCGTCCAGGCGGCGGCCCCGCCCCCACCGCCTCCGCCGCCCGCGCCGGCCGCCACGGTCTCGCTGACCCGGGAGCAGATCCTGAAGCTGCTCGCCGAGACGGACGTCTACGTGAAGTACGGGCTGCACGACAAGGCGCTGGAGCACCTGCGGCGCATCTTCGCCGTGGACCCCGAGAACCTCGACGCGCACGAGAAGGCCTACGTCATCTACCGGGCGGCGGGGCAGGGGGCCCAGGCCACCGAGCAGCTGCTCAACGTGCTCCGGCTCTGCACCCGCGGCCTGGAGCGCCAGCGCGCCCAGCCCTACCTGGACACGCTGCTCTCCGAGGCGCCCGGTCATCCGGAGATGCCGGCGTTCCTGGCCGTGCTCCGGCCGCAGGCGGTGCGGGGCGGGGCGGATCCGACGCTCGACACCGCCGCGGGCGACGAGGAGGTGCTGCTCGCCGACGAAGGGCTGGACAGCTCCTCCGACGACCTGGCGCTCAGGAACGCCGCGGGCGACGACGAGCTGCTCGCCGAGGACGACGAGGCGATGCTGGTCGACGACGGGCCCGAGCCGTCGCCGCTCCGGGGCGGAGCCGACGAGCCGCTGACCGGCGGACGCGGGGGCGCGGTGCTCGTCCCGCCTGCTCCCCAGGTCGACGGGTACGGCGACGCCACGCCCTACGGGGACGAGGCCGCGGAGCGCACCGAGATGAACGAGGCGCTCGGGGCTTACGAGCCGGGCGTGGAGAGCGCCGTCGAGCTGCCTCCCGACGAGGAGGTGGTCCTCACCCCCGCGCCGCCGGCGCCTCCTCCTCCGCGCCCGGCACCCGCCCGTGCGGTGGCTCCGCCCCCCGCTCCGACCGGTCGCGTGGCCTCGGCCGGGACGAACGGAGCGTTCGCCAGGACTGCGCCCGCTCCGGCGCCGGGTCCGACGGGCCGCCCGGCCCCGGCGGGCACGAACGGTGCACTCAGGCGGGGCGCTCCGTCTCCGCCGTCCACGCCTCCACCCACCCCGGCTCCCCCCGCCCCCGCCCGCGCCGCGGCCCGGACCGCCCCGGAGGAGAGCGGCCCCATCACCGAGGAGCTGAACGAGGCCAGCTTCTTCCTGGATCAGGGGCTGCTCGACGAGGCACGCGAGGTGTTGGACACGGTGGAGCTGGTCCGCCCCGGTCTCCCCCGGACGGCGACGCTGCGCGACCGGCTCGCGGCGCTGGAGGCGGCGAAGGACGCGCAGCCCTCCACGCCCACGCCTCCGCCCCGGGCGGCTCCCCCGGGCGTCGAGCCCATCCCGTTGCGCACCGGCTCGTACAACCTCGCCGAGGAGCTGGCGGACGAGCTCGAGGAGCTCGGGCCGGCGCCGGAGGAAGAGCCCACGCCCGCGCCGGTGGCGGATTTCCAGTACTCGGTGGAGGAGGTCTTCACCGAGTTCAAGAAGGGGCTCGAGCGCGTCGTGCAGCGCGGCGACGTGGACACCCACTACGACCTGGGCATCGCCTACAAGGAGATGGGCCTGCTGGACGACGCGGTGCAAGTCTTCGAGGTCGCGCGCCAGGGGTGCCAGGGGCAGCCGAAGGAGGTGGACTGCCTCACCATGATCGGCCTCCTGCAGGGGATGCGGGGTGATCCCCAGCTGGCCGTCGCCGCCTTCCGCGACGCCCTGGCCAGCCCCCACGCCGGTCCGCGGGAGGTCAGCCTCCGGTACGAGCTCGCCCTCGCGCACGAGGCGGCCGGCGCCGGTGGCAAGGCGCTGGGGCAGTACCTGGCGGTCGAGAAGGCCGAGCCCACCCACCGGGACGTGGCGGACCGGGTGCGGAGGCTGTCGGCCACGGTGCGCCCGGAGGACGACGGGCCCGCGCGCCTCGCCACCTCCGTCGCTGCTCGGCCGGTACCCACCCGGCCGTCCTCCGCTGACCCCGCGCCCGCGGTGCCTGCGAAGACGCGCAAGGTGGGCTACTTGTAGAGGCTCCACCGACGATGAGCTACCTGGAACACTTCGGCCTGACGGAGGAGCCCTTCTCCAACGCTCCGGTCAGCCGCTTCTACTTCGAGTCGCCCCAGCACCAGCAGGCGCTGGTCCGCCTCACCCACGCGGTGTCGCGGATGCGCGGCCTCTCGGTGCTGGTGGGGGACATCGGGGCGGGAAAGACCACGCTCGCCCGGAGGCTGCTCGACGCGCTGCCCGAGGAGGAGTACGAGGCCGCGCTCTTCGTCATCATCCACTCCGGCGTCACCGCATCCTGGCTGCTCCGGCGCATCGCGCTGCAGCTCGGGGTCGAGAACCCGGCGCAGGAGAAGCTCGCGCTCCTGAGCCAGCTCTACCAGCGCCTGGTGCAGATCCACGAGCAGGGCCGGAAGGCGGTGGTGCTCATCGACGAGGCCCAGATGCTCGAGACCCGCGAGCTGATGGAGGAGTTCCGCGGGCTGCTCAACCTCGAGATGCCGGAGCGGAAGCTCATCTCCTTCGTCTTCTTTGGGCTTCCGGAGATCGAGCGGAACCTCCGGCTGGACCCGCCGCTGGCCCAGCGGGTGGCGATGCGTTACCGCCTCGAGCCGCTGAACGCCGAGAGCACGCGCTCCTACATCGAGCATCGCATCCGCACCGCCGGGGGAACCGGCGTCCCCTTCACCCCGGCGGCGATCGAGGTGCTGCACCAGCTCTCCGGCGGCTCGCCGCGCATCATCAACACGCTCGGTGACAACGCGCTGTTCGAGGCGTACCTGGCGCAGGAGACGACGGTGGACGCCCCGCGCATCGAGGAGATCGCCCGGAACCTGGCGCTCGGCCCGGCGGAGGGGACGAGCGCCAACGGCGCGCCGGCCCAGGCCCCCGCCGGAAACGTGGACCTCTCCGAGGTGGACCGCTACCTCGAGAGCCTGAAGAGCTAGTGCCGATGCGCTGGAGCGGCTCGAGCCGCAGGAGACGGCTCCTCGGCGTGGGCCTGGTGCTCGCGCTGGTCGCCGGCGGGCTGACCTTCCTCTTCGTGGGCCGCTCGCGCCTGGCCTGGGACCGCGCCTGCACCCTTGCCCGGCGGCAGCTCCCGGGGCTGCTCGGCGCCGACGTGGGGCTCGGGCGCTGCGAGGTGGACCCGGCCGGGCGCAGCATCCGCATCTACGGCCTCTCCGCCGCGGCCCCCGGGAGCGAGCGGCCTTATTTTAGCGCCGACGAGGTCGAGGTGACCGTGGCCGGCGTGCAACCGCTCTCCGGGCGGCTGGAGCTGGAGCGGGTCCGGGTCATCCGGCCGCGCATCTGGCTCGACCTCTCCCGCCCCCAGGCGAAGCCCCCGGCCGAGGGGTGCCCGCTGCGCGCGCTGGAGCACGTGCTGGTGGACACCCTCGAGGTGCGCGGCGCCGAGCTCCGGCTCTCGCTCCCCGCGGGCCGCAGGGTCGAGGTGGCGGGGGTGGAGCTGAGCTGGCGGACGCGCCGCCGCGATGCCGAGTTCACGCTCCGGACCTCGCAGGGCCTGCTGGACCTGGCGAACGGCCGGCCTCCGCTGGCGGTGGCGGGGCTGGCGGTGGAGGGGGCGCTGGCGCCCGGCGGCCGCGAGCTCGAGGTGAGTCGGGGGGAGCTGTCCATCGACGACGCGCAGCTGTCCTTCGCCGGTCGGGTGGACGACCTCTGCCGCCCGGCGCTCGCCCTGGACGCGCAGCTCTTCCTCCCGATGCGGATGCTGGCCCGGGTCGTGCCCCTGGGCGAGGTGTCGGGGCACCTCTGGGCCCAGGCCACCTTCTCCGGCCGGCTCCCGGACGTGCGCATCACCGGCGAGCTCATCGGCAAGGGCGTGGCGCTCGGCGCGCTCCGTCCGGGGGACTTCACCCTTCGCGCGGCGATGGCCGGCCAGGACGTCAGCATCGGCGAGCTCACCGTGCCGGTGGGCCAGGGCTCGCTGCGGGCCAGCGGCGACCTCCGGCTCGTCCCCGGCCTGCCGCTCCGGGCGAAGGCCGAGCTCGACCAGGTGAGCCTCTTCCAGGTCTTCGAGCGCGTGGGCCTGCCCGGCGCCTGGGTGGACCTCCTCGCCACCGGCCCGGTGACCCTCTCGGGCAAGCTCGCGCCCGCGCCCGAGCTGCAGGGGCAGGCGGCACTGCAGATCTCCCGGTTCGTCACCTGGGGCCACGCCGTGGACCGGAAGGTTCCCGGGCCACCCATCCTCTCCGTCCCCGCCGGCGAGGTGACACTCGACCTCGGCATCCACCCCGACCGGGTAGAGCTCACCAACGGCAAGGTGAAGGTGGGCGCGGCGCGGGCGGTGGCCAATGTGGTCATCCCCTACGGTGGCCGGGCACCCATCACCATCGACGCCACCGCCGAGCCGCTGGTGCTCGAGGACGTGGGCAAGCTCGCCGACATCCCGCTGGGCGGGGTGGGCGCGGCGCGGGTCGCCATCCGGATCCCGGAGGGGGTGGCCCAGATCGACGGCGAGCTGGCGCTGCAAGACGCGATGTTTCGTGGCTTCGCCCTGGGCAACCTCTCCTCGCCGGTGACGCTTCGCGACGGGGTCCTCTCCTTCCCCGAGGCCACCGGGACGAAGGGGCGCACCGCCTACCAGGGCCGCGCGGTGCTCGACTTCCGCGGCGACAGCACCGAGGTGCACCTCGCGGCGAACGTCCCCAACGGCCGGGTGGAGGACCTGGTGGAGGTGCTGGCACAGGTCTCGCCGGCCGTCCAGCCGCTGCGCCGGGTGCTGGTGGGAAGCGCCCGGGGCGCGATCACGCTCGAGGGCCCGGGGGAGACGATGGAGGGCCGCTTCGACCTCGACCTCTCGGGGGTGAGCCTCTCCGGGCGGCGCCTCGGGGACGGAGCGCTCCACGCCCGGCTCGACCGGGGCAACGCCATCGCCCTGGACTCGCTCGCCTTGCGCGGGCCGCTGGGCACCTCGAAGGCCGAGGCCCGGTGGGATTTCGACGGCCCGCTGGCGGCGCGATTCCGCGTGGACGGGCTCCAGCTCGAGGAGCTGGTGGGGAGCGAACTGGCGCGGAGACTGCGGGCGCGGGGGACCTTGACGCTGGTCGGAACGGTGGGAGGGACCGACGAGGTGCCCGAGGTGGCGCTGACCGTGGGCGGACCCCAAGTTTACCTCTCCGGCCGGGCGCTCGGAGCCATGGCGCTCGAGGCCCGTATGGTGGGGGAGCAGCTGGAGCTGAAGGGGCGCCCGGTGGCGGACACCGACCTCCGGATGACCGCGCGAATCAAGAAGCCCTACCCGTACGAGGCGACGCTCAAGCTGGCGCTGGCAGACCTCCGGGCGCTGCTCCCGGACACCGCCGCGGCGCAGGGCCTGAACGGCTCGGCGAGCGGCGTCCTCACCTCGAGCGGCACGCTGTCCGAGCCGGAGTCCTCCCACGGGACGCTGCATCTCGACAGCCTCAAGCTGCAGCGCGGCGAGTTCCGCGCCGAGAGCGACGGCCCGTGGGACCTGCGGTTCCGGGGCGGACGGGTGAGCACCGACGGGATCCGGCTGAAGGGGCCCGAGACGGAGCTCAGCGCCTCGGGGTTCCTCGAGGAGAACGCGATGGACGTCGCGGTCTCCGGTGCGGTGGACCTCCGGCTCCTCGAGTCCTTCCTTCCCACGCTGGAGCGGGCCTCCGGGCGGCTCGAGCTGCTCGGCACGGCGCGCGGTGAGCCCGCAGACCCGCAGATCGTCGGCACCGCCACCCTGGTGGACGCCGGGTTCCGGGTCCGCGGCCAGCCCATCGAGCTCCGGGGGCTGAAGGGCAGGCTCGACTTCAGCGAGTCGCGCATCCTCTGGAGCGACCTCGAGGGCCAGGCCAACGACGGGCGGATCGCCAGCCGCGGCGACGTGCGCTGGCGCCGTTTCCGCCCCGAGCAGCTGGAGCTCTCGGTGCAGCTGGACCAGGTGTCGGTCCGGCTGCTGGAGGACGCGCCATTCGCCGCCACCGGAGAGCTCACCCTGACCGGCAGGCCCGGAGCCTTCCTCCTCGCCGGGGACATCGACGTGCAGCGGCTGCGCTACCGCCGTCCGTTCGGCTTCGACACGCTGCTCGCGCGAGCCAACCGGCCGACCGCGCCCGGCGAGGCGCCGAGCGAGTGGCTCCAGCTCGACGTGGCGCTGCACCTCAAGGACGCCGCGGTGGAGAACAACCTCGCCCGGGCGCGCATCGTGGGCGACCTGCGCCTCACCGGGAGCAACCTGCACCCCGGTCTGGTCGGCGCCATGGAGGCCGGGCCGGGGAGCCAGGCCTTCTTCCGCGGGACCACCTTCAACCTCACCCAGGGCTCGGTCGACTTCAAGGACCGCCGCAGCCTGGAGGGCGTGTTCGACGTGCGCGCCGAGACGCAGGTGCGCGAGTACCTCATCCGGCTCCACGCCTTCGGGAAGACCAGCCAACCTCAAGTCTTGCTCTCCAGCGAGCCCAGCCTGCCCGAGGGTGATGTCATCTCCCTCCTCACCCTGGGAGTGACCTCGCGCGACAGGGCCAACAGCAACACCACCACCACCGGCGCGGGCATCGCCGCCGAGGCGCTCTACCAGGCCTCGGGCCTGGACCAGCAGGTGCAGAAATTCCTGCCCCGGAACTCGGTCATCCGCGACCTGAGCTTCCACGTCTCCACGCTCTACAACGACGCCAACGGCCTGGTGGAGCCGACGGTGCAATTGGAGTCGAAGTTCCTCACCGACCAGCTTAAGCTCGGTCTTTCCCAGCCGGTGTCGGGCAAGGGAACCCGGGCCCTCGCCGAGTACCGCTTCGACGATCGCGTCTCCGCCCTGATCCAGTGGGACAACGTGTACAACGACGTTCCGATCGGGAATCTGGGCGTGGATCTGAAACTCCGCTGGGAGGTCGAGTAGCCTTCCTCCTCACGGTGCTCCTCGCCGCCGGCTCCGTCCGCGCGCAGGGCCCGGCGCCGTCCACCGAGGGCCCGCCGGTCGCCTCGGTCAATCTGCAGCTGCGCGGGGGCGGCAAGGTGCCGGCGGATCTGATGGGCCTGGTGGCGGTGAAGCCGGGAGCCCCGCTGTCCGGCCGCGCGGTGCGGCGGAGCATCGAGCGCCTCTTCTCCACCGGCCGCTTCTCGGACGTGGTGGCCCGCGGCGACGAGAGCCCCGACGGCCTGGTGGTCACCTTCGAGCTGGCCCCGGTGGTGCGCATCACCCGCATCGAGGTGACCGGCGCGAAGGCGCTCGGAACGGACGACGTGCTCGCGGCGGCCCGGCTCTCCGCCGGCTCCGAGTTCTGGCCCGAGCGGCTGGACGAGGCGCGCGCCGGTCTCCTCGCGGCGTACGCCCGCCGGGGCTGGAACCAGTGCCGGATCTCCGCGACGGCGGAGCCCGCCGGGAACGACGTCGTCGTCCGGCTGGGGATCGCCGAGGGCGAGCCCACCCGGGTCAGCGCCGTCCGCTTCGATGGCCAGCCGGGGCTCTCCACCGAACGGCTCGCCTCGGCGTTCGGGCTCCGGGTGGGAGACATCCTCGACCGGAGCCGGCTGGACCCGGGCGCCGAGGCGGTGCGAACGCTCTACCGCGAGACGCGCCATGCCCGAGCCCGGGTGGGCGCGCCGCGGGTGACGCTCGACGGCACCAGCGCGGTGGTCAGGGTGCCGGTCGACGCCGGCCCGGCGTTCACCCTTCGCATCGAGGGGAACCGCCGTTACCCGTCCTCGTGGCTCCGCGGGGCGCTGGCCATCGATCCGGCCGAGACGCTCGACCGCTCGGTCCTGGAGCGCGAGGCCCGCCGCCTGGAGGCGTTCTACCGTTACCGGGGCTTCCGGAACGTGCGGGTGGAGCCGCGGGAGTCGCTGAGCCCGGATGCCACCCGCGCGGTGGTGGTGTTCCACGTGGCCGAGGGCCGCCAGGTTCGGGTACGCACGGTCCGGTTCGAGGGCCGCTCCGGGCTCTCCGAGGGCGAGCTGCGGACCGTGCTCGATCGCGTGGTGCGCGATCGCACTCCCGAGCCCGGCGAGCAACGGCTCCAGTCGGACCCGCTGCAGCTCGACGGACGGGTCGCCACCGACGGCCGTCCGGACACACCGGATCCGCCGCCCGCCGAGGTCTTCGTCGAGGAGGCGTGGCGAGACGCCGCCGAGGCGATGCAGCGGGCCTACCGCGAGCTGGGCTGGGTCGAGGCGAAGGTGTCGCTGCTGGGCGCGACCGAGGACGTCCCCTCGGGCACGCTGGACGTCGGTTTCCGCATCGAGGAGGGCGTGCGCACCTGGGTCCGGGCGGTGAGCTTCGAGGGGCTGCCCGCGGGTTTCGCTCCGCCCGAGCTTCCGATGCTCCGCCCGGACCAGCCCTTCAGCCACGCGCGACTGGAGGAGGCGGTGAGCGCCACGGTCCGGCAGCTCGGCCGGGCGAGCTACCTCTTCGCCCAGGTGACGGCGCGGCCGGGGTTCTCCGCCGACCGGACAGCGGCCGAGCCCGTGCTGGTGGTCGACCCCGGTCCGGGGGTCCGGGTGGGGCAGGTGGTGGTGCGCGGGCTCCAGCGGACGGACGAGGCGCTGGTCCGGGCGAACCTCAAGATGGCCCCGGGCGCCCCCCTGGACCCCGACGCGCTGTTCCAGACCCAGCGGGAGCTTCTCCTTCTCGGCCTGTTCCGCACCGCCTCGGTGCGGCTCATCTCGCCGGACACGCCCGAGCCGGTGAAGGACGTGGTGATCGAGCTGCGCGAGCGCCCCCGGCTGTCGGGGAGCGTCGGGGTGGGCTACTCGCTCGAGGACGGGCCCCGCATCATCGGCGACCTCGCCTATCCCAACGTCTTCGGCCAGGGCATCAACTTCACCCTGCGCGGCAAGCTCAACTACGTGGGGCTGAGCGCGCTGCCGCTCCAGGACTACGTCGACGGCTCCAACCTCCAGGGCCTCAACGGGCTGGACTTCAACATCAACGCCGGGCTGTCGCAGCCGCGCATCTACCAGTTCCTCCCCGCACGGGTGGGCGCGCGGCTGAACGTCACCGCCGAGCGGGTGCACCGGCCCACCTACTTCTTCGGCCGCGTCGCCGCGCTGCTCGGCGTGGACTGGACCATCACCCGCTGGCTGCAGCTGACCGGGAACTACCTCATCGAGAACGTCCTGGTCCGGGCCCAGCCGGGCGTCGGAGACCTGCTCCAGCCGAACCGGACGGACGCCGAGCGGCTGCGCTTCCCCACCGGCAACTTCTTCATGCAGACGATCGGGACGAGCCTCGCCTTCGATTTCCGGGACGAGCCGGCCAACCCGCACGCGGGCCTGTTGATCGCCGCGACCGGCGAGGTGACCAAGGACATCAGCGCCGAGACCACCGACGTCAACGGGGAGAACGCGGTGCCGGCGAGGATCTTCACCTTCAAGGCGGCCGGGGGAATCACCGGATACGTGCCGCTCGGGCCGCGGGTGGTGATGGCCCTGTCCGTCCGGGGCGGGAAGATCTTCGCCCTCGAGCCGGACAGCCTCATCATCACCCCCAAGCGCTTCTTCCTCGGCGGGGCGACCACGCTCCGGGGCTTCCGCGATGACGCGGTCATCCCCGAGGACGTCCGCGGCGAATACGCCCGCGAGCGGGCCTCCTGCGACGCGCTGGCCTGGACGGGAGGGTGCACCAGCCGCGCCCTGGCCCTCCGGAATGGAGGAACGCTCCCCTCCGAGGGCGGGACCCTGTTCGAGCTGGCCAAGCTGGAGTTCCGGATCCCGCTGGCCGGCGACTTCGAGCTCGGCACGTTCCTCGAGGCGGGAAACCTCTGGTACTCGGCCGCCGCCTGGAAGCCGCTCGCCCTCCGGCCGGTGGCGGGCGCGGGGGTACGGTACGTCACCCCCGTGGGTCCCCTGGCGCTGGACGTGGGCTTCAACCTGTCGCCGGACGACCGTCTCAACGAGCCCATCTTTGCCATTCAATTCAGCGTCGGTGTGTTCTGAGCTGTCCCCTGTCGAGTCACCCCGAGGGAGGGCACATGGCAGAACGGAAGTCACGGCGGCGGTTCCTGGCGGAGGGCGCGCTGGCGCTGGCGGGGGTGGCGGCGGGCAGCGCGAGGGCCGGGCCCGACGGGGGCTCCCCGGCCGGCTCGGGCACGGGCAGCATCTTCTCCGGGACGCCGGGAGAGGCGGCAGGTCCGCCCGGTCCGGCCATCACGCCCGAGACCTTCGTCCAGGCCGAGAAGCTGATGCGGGTGAGCATGACGCCCGAGCAGCGGACGATGGCCGCCGAGTCCTGGAACCTCAACATCGGCCCGTTCTTCGCACGGCGCGACTTCCCGCTCGATGACGAGGCGCCCGGCATGGTCTGGAACCCGGTGCTGCGCGGAACCGGACGGATGCCGAAGAAGAACCGCGTGGTGCGCTCGAGCTGGAGCGCGCGGAAGCCGCCCGGGGACGAGGAGCTGGCCTTCGCCCCGGTGCACCTGCTCTCGCGCTGGGTGCAGGCCGCGGCAGGTCTCGTCGGTGCGGCTGACCGAGCTCGCCCTGGCGCGGCTGGAGCGCTACCAGCCGCAGCTCAACTGCACCATCACCCTGGTGCGCGAGCAGGCGCTGGCCGAGGCGGAGGCCGCGGACCGGGAGATCGCCCGCGGGAAGTACCGGGGGCCGCTGCACGGCATCCCCTATGGCGCCAAGGATTCTCCTGGACACCGCGGGCATCCGGACCACCTGGGGCGCCGAGCCGTTCCGGAACCGCGTGCCGAAGGAGGACGCCACCGTCATCGCCCGCCTGCGCGCCGCCGGCGCCATCCTGGTGGCCAAGCTGTCCCTGGGCGCGCTGGCCCTGAACGACGTCTGGTTCGGCGGGAGGACGAGCAACCCCTGGTTCCTCGAGGAGGGCTCGGGCGGTTCGAGCGCCGGCTCGGGCGCGGCGGTCTCCGCGGGGCTGGTCCCGTTCGCCATGGGGAGCGAGACCTTCGGGAGCATCGTCGACCCCTGCATGCGGTGCGGCACCACCGGGCTCCGCCCCACCTTCGGACGGGTCCCGCGGACCGGCGCCATGGCGCTCTCCTGGAGCCACGACAAGCTCGGGCCCATCACCCGCTCGGTGGAGGACACCGCCCTGGTGCTGGCCGCCATCTCCGGGCCGGACCCGGCGGACCTCTCGTCCTTGCCGAGCCGGTTCGCGTTCGATGCGACCCGCCCGGTGAAGGGCCTGAAGATCGGCATGGTCCCGTCCTGGATGACCGGGCCGGCGGCGAGCGAGGTCGAGCCGGCGGCGATGGCGGCCCTCGAGCGGCTCGGGGCGCGCCGGGTGGACCTCGCGTTTCCCGACCTGCCCTGGGCGGCCCTCCAGTCCCTGGTCCTGGCCGACGCGGCGGCGTCCTTCGAGCGGCTCACGCTCGCCGGCGAGGACGCGCAGCTCCGGATGCAGGTGCGCGATGCCTGGCCGAACCTCTTCCGCCAGTCTCGCTTCATCTCCGCGGTGGACTACGTGCAGGCAGACCGGCTGCGCCGGCACGTGGCGAAGGTGTGGGCCGAGCAGATGGCCAAGGTGGACGTGCTGCTCACCCCCTCGCTCCGGGACGAGCCGCTCTCCACCAACTCCACCGGGCACCCGTGCCTCGTCGTCCCGGCCGGCTGGGTGATGATCGACCGGATCCGCAGCGACTGGCTCCCGCCGCCGGGCCAGCAGCACCCGCCGGTCTCCCCACCGCGCCGGGTGCCCTACGGCGTCTCGCTCATCGGCCATCTGTGGGACGAGGGCACCCTGTGCACGGTGGGCCTGGCGCTCGAGGGGGCGATGAAGATGACCGACGCCCATCCGCCCGGATTCGCGTGAACACGGTGCCCGAGCGACGCACGGCGCGGCTCCTGCTCCGGGGCTTCCGTGGCGACGACCTCGAGACGCTGGCGGCGCTGAATGCGGACCCGGCCGTGATGGAGCACCTGCCGGGGCCGATGACCCTCCAGGACTCGGCCGCGCAGCTCGCCCGGTTCCGGCAGCAGTGGGAGGAGCACGGGTTCGGGTGGTGGGCGGTGGAGGTCCCGGGCGTCGCCCCTTTCATCGGCTGGGTGGGACTCGCCCGGCCGCGGTTCGAGGCGCACTTCACCCCCTGCGTGGAGATCGGCTGGAGGCTCGCCGCCGCGCACTGGAACCAGGGGTACGCGACCGAGGGCGCCCGGGAGGCGCTCCGGTTCGGCTGGGCCCTGGAGTCGCCCAGGCTCGAGGAGATCGTGGCCTTCACGGTGCCGGCCAACCACCGCTCGAGACGGGTGATGGAGAAGCTCGGCTTGCTCCACGACCCGCGAGACGACTTCGAGCACCCAAGGCTCCTGCCTGGGCACCCGCTGCGTCCCCACGTCCTCTACCGGATCCGCCGGGGGCCGGCGTGAAACCCATGGACCGACCACAGTCCCGATGAGTGGACCCCTCTCGCAGGCCCGCATTGCTGGGCCCTTGCTCGAGGTCCGGACTGGACAGGAAACTCACCTGTCTATTTCCCAGAATTACTCAGGTGAGTTTCCTGACTTTTTAGGGGACCCTCGTCGCGACGTCCTCGAATCGTCGCGGCTGAAGGGACTCAGCCGACGGTCTGCGCGAGGAGCCACTCGAAGGCCCCCGGGCGCCGGGCGAGCGACGTCACCACCCGCTGGCGGAGCGCCGGCCGCTGGGCGAGGCCGAGCACCGCCCAGGCGGTCCAGGCGTACTTCCGGAACTCCCGTCGCGACATCACGCTGAAGGGCCGGAACGCGCGGACGTCCCCTCCGCGGCGTACCGCGTCCGGGAGACAGCCAGCGAGCGCCTCGGCGCACACCAGCGCCACCGACATGCCCTCGCCGGTGATGGCGTCGACGTAGCCGCCGGCGTCCCCCAGCAGCGCGAACCGCTCGGCGACGCGCCGGCGGGCGAGTTGCAGGAAGGGTCCGGCGCCGCGGGGCTCGGAGTCCGGCTCGGCGTCCGCGAGTCGCCGGCCGAGGAGCGGGAACCGCGCCAGCAGCGAGTCGACCGATGCCCGCGAGTAGAGCTGCCCGTCCGACCAGAGGAAGGCCACCCCGACGCGCGAGGGGCCGCAGGGGGTCACGTACGCCTCGGCATGCGTCGACAGGTGCACCTCGACCCGGTCGGTCCACGGCTCGGCGCGGAAGTGCTGCCGGAGCCCGAACCGCCGGGCGCCCCGCGCGGGGGCCTCGAGGCCCTCTGCTCGCCGGAGCGGCGAGTGCAGGCCGTCGGCGGCGACGAGTACCCGGGCCGCGAGCGAGCCTGTGTCGGTCTCGAGCAGCATCTCCTCCGCCGTCCGTCGATGGGAGCGCAGCGCGGTCCGGTCGCGGACGTCGACCCCCGAGGCCCGGGCCACCTCGAGGAGCGCCGAGGAGAGCGCGGTCCGGCGGATGCCGAGCCCTCCGGTCCCGGGCAGCGCGCCCTCCAGGCTGCTCCCGTCCTCCTGCACGTAGCGCACGCCCCGGATGGGGCCCGAGTCCGAGGCCGGGATGCGGTCCAGCGCTCCCAGCCGCGCGAGCACTGCCAGTCCCGCCGGCATCACGCCCTCGCCGCAGGCCTTGTCGTGGGGAAGCGGCGCGCGCTCGAGCAACGTCACCGAGAGCCCGCGGCGCGCGGCGAGGGCCGCCACCGCGAGCCCCGCCGGGCCGCCGCCCACCACCGCGACGTCGACGACGGGCGAGCTCACGTCTCGGCCTCCGGCTGGGGCCGCACACGCGCCCGGGCCAGCGCCAGCGCCGACCTCAGCATCTCGCCCACCAGCCGGATGGCGTTCACCCGGGCGGGGGGTTGCAGCGTCCCCGTCGTCCAGCGCCGGAGCGCCTCGGAACGGCGCAGCTTTCCGCTCGAGGTGCGGGGGAGCGTGCCGGGCACGAGCAGCTCCACCGTGTGCGGCCGGATGCCGGTGTGCTCGGCGACGGCGGCGCGGATCCGGTCGACGAGGTCCGGCGCGGCGTCGGCCGTGGTCTCCACCAGGAGCGCGAGCTCCTCGCCGTCGCCGCCCGGAGGCACGAAGCCCAGGGCCACCGCGCACCCGGCCCGTACGCCCTTCACCCCGTCCAGCGCGTCCTCGAACTCCTGCGGCGAGTGGTTGGCCCCGCGCAGGACCACCACGTCCTTGGCGCGGCCGCAGACGACGAGCTCGCCGTCCTGCACGAAGCCCAGGTCGCCCGTGTCCAGCCACCCGCCGTCCAGCGCCGCCCGGGTCGCTTCCGGCTGCCCGAGGTAGCCCTCCATGATGGACGGACCGCGGGCGTGGATGCGGCCCACCACCCCCTCGGGCATGACCCCACCGGCCTCGTCGCGGACCTCCAGCGTCATCCCGGGTACGGGGATGCCCACGCTCGCCAGGACGCGTGTGCCCGGCCGCACGCGGCCCTCACGCGCGAGCTCGACCGGGTCCACCGGCACCGTCCGCAGCGTGCGCGGGGGTGAGAAGGTCACCGCCAGCGCCGCCTCGGCCAGCCCGTAGACGGGCATCAGCGACGCCGGACGGAAGCCCCACCGGCCGAAGCGCTCGGAGAACCGCCGTGCAGCGTCGACCGAGACCTGCTCGGCCCCGTTCAGCGCCAGCCTCCAGCGCGACAGGTCCATGCCCTCCATCTCCTCGTCCTTCACCCGGCGCGCGCAGACCGCGTAGGCGAAGCTCGGGGCGACCGACATGGTGCCGCCATGCCGCGAGAGCGCCCGGAGCCAGAGCGCCGGCCGGCCGAGGAACACCTCGGGCCCGAGCAGCACCAGCGGGCCGGGGTAGGTCATCGCGCTGAGCAGACAGCCGATGAGCCCCATGTCGTGGTACAGCGGGAGCCAGCTGACGCCGAGCTGCGGGTCCTCCGGCGTGTCGTCCGGCATCAGCGCCCGGAGCGCGTCGGTCTGGGCGAGCACCGCCCGGTGAGACAGCGCGACCGGCTTCGGGTCCACCGTGCTGCCGGACGAGAACTGGACCAGGGACAGCGCCCCCGGCTCGGCCGTTCGCGCGACCGGGTCCGCGCCGGACTCCCTGAGCGCGGCGACGTTGCGAAGGCCGAGCCGAGGTGCGGCGCGCCGCACCGCCTCGCCGAGGAGCCGTCCCACCCGCCCGTCGGAGAGCAGCGCCACCGCGCCCGAGAGCTGGAGCATCCGGGCGGTCGTCGCGTGGTACTCGGGCAGCCGCCCCAGCCGCACCGGCGGGTACAGCGGCACCGGCACCGCGCCGGCGAGGAGCGTCCCGAAGAACGCGTCCATGAAATCGGCCCCGGTGGGGAGGACCAGCGCCACGCGCTCACCCGGACGGACGCCGAGCGCCGCCAGCGCACCGGCCACCCGGGACGCGCGCGCCTGGACCTCGTTCCACCCGAGCGCCGTCTCGGTCTCGTCGGCCGCGACGAAGGTGAGCCCCCGCCGGCCGGAGATGGCGGCTCGCTCCAGCGCCTCGTTGAGGCTCGCATGCCGCGGCGGTGGCCGGGGAGCGCCCTGGAGCCGCGCCGGCCTCATCGGGCCTCCTGCGTCCGCGCTGCGACGTGCCGTGCGAGATCGCCCACCGTCTGCACCCCCGCCGCGTCCTCCTCGCTGAGCTTGACCCGGAACTTGTTCTCCAGGCCCACGGCGAGCACCGTCAGCCCCAGGCTGTCCAGCGCGAGGTCCCGCAAGAGGTCGTCCTCCGGAACGATGGGTCGCTCCATCTCCAGCTCGGTGCGGGCGATGGAGCGGATGGCCTCCAGCACCTCGAGCTCAGTGGCCACCGTGCCCTCCGGGGACGAACCGCGGGCGCCCGGCGAAGGCGTGCCGCCACGGCTCGCCGAGCGCTTCTTCCTCGGCGCGGATCCGCACCCGGAGCAGCCAGGCGTTCCCCAGCGAGAAGACGAGCGCGGCGAGCCACGCGCCGTGGACCAGCGGGAGCGCGACCATCTCGGCGATGACCGCCACGTAGTTCGGGTGCCGGACCCAGCGGTACGGTCCGGCGGTCACCGGGGCGACTCCGGGCAGCACCACGATGCGCGTGTTCCAGCGCCAGCCCAGGGTGGCGATGGCCCAGTAGCGGAGCGCCTGCGCCCCGAGGACCGCCGCCAGCGCGGCCCACCCGAGCGCCCCGGGGAAGGGCCGGCGCAGGAGCACCACCTCCACGGCGCAGGCGACGAGGAAGAGGCCGTGGAACAACGCCATCACCGGGTAGTGGCCCTGACCGGCCTCCACGCCCCCGCGGGCGCGGGCGAGCCGGGCGTTCCGGGCCGACACGACGAGCTCCACGCCCCGCTCCAGCGCCACCAGGGCAAGCAGGCCGAGGTAGAGCTGGACCGAGGTCACCATCGGAGCAGCACCAGCTCGGCGCAGAACCCCGGGCCCATCGCCATCAGCACGCCGAGGTCGCCGGGGCGCGCCTCGCCCGAGGCGAGCAGCTCGGAGAGCACGAAGAGCACCGACGCCGAGGAGAGGTTCCCGGTTCTCCGCAGCGAGTCCCACGAGCGGCGGAGCGCCTCAGGCGGAAGCTCCAGCGCCGCCTCGAAGGCCTGCAACACCTTGGGTCCGCCGGTGTGGGCGACCCAGTGGCGGATGTCCCCGCGGCGGAGGCCCTGCGAGGCGAGGAAGCCGTCCACGTCCCCACGTGCGTGCTCGGTGACGATGGTGGGCACCTTGGCGCTGAGGACGACCTTGAAGCCGCCGTCCACCACGTCCCAGCCCATGATGCGCTCGGTGTCCGGGTAGAACACGCTTCGCGTCGCCAGCACGCGGGGGGCGGCCCCGGGCGGCGGTCGCTCGGCTCCGGAGAGGACCATCGCCGCGGCGCCGTCGCCGAAGAGCCCGCTGGCGATGACGTTGGCGATGCTCACGTCCTCGCGCTGCAGGGTGAGCGAGCACAGCTCGACCGAGAGGAGCACTGCCACCTGGTCCGGAAAGGCGCGGAGCACGTCGCTCGCCCGCGCGGTGCCGGCGGCGCCCGCCACGCAGCCCAGCCCGAAGATGGGGGTGCGCTTCACGTCGGGACGGAGACCGAGGCGGTTGACGAGCCGCGCATCCAGCGAGGGAGTGCCGATCCCGGTCACGGTGACGAAGAAGAGGTGGTCGACGTCACGTGGTCGCAGCCCCGCGGCGTCGAGGGCGCGTCGGACGGCCTGCTCGCCCACCTCGAGGGACACCCGGTTGAACGCGTCATTGCGCTCGGAGAAGCGCTCCAGCGGAAGGTACTCCGCGAGCGGCAACGCCAGGTAGCGGCCGCCCACCTGGACCGAGCGGTGCAGCTCCTCGATGC
This sequence comes from uncultured delta proteobacterium, assembly GCA_963776345.1. Classification (GTDB taxonomy): domain Bacteria; phylum Myxococcota; class Myxococcia; order Myxococcales; family Myxococcaceae; genus RPRB01. Next base: position 99,110 of record CAVZMH010000019.1, read on the forward strand.
GCTCGACGTTGAAGTGCTCGCGTGCCCAGTGCTCGCGGAAGACGGAGATCAACGTCTCCTGGTCAACCCAGTTCGGGGGCAGCGCCGTGCCCACGCTGCGCACCCACGGTCCAGGGGGAGACGTCATGCCTGCTCGGGAGTATCCGACCCCCCGGCACGACGCAACACGGAGCGTGTGGCTCGTTCAGGTCGCGACCCCGGGTGCGAGCGGGCGGTGCAGCAGCCGGGCGCCCACCATCAGCACCAGGCCGCCGATCGCCACCGGGATGGCGTTCAGGGCGATGGCCGTCGCCAGGCTGAGCCGGTCGCCCACCCAGCCGATGATCGGCGGCGAGATGGCGTCCCCGAGCAGATGGTAGGCGAGCACGCTCAGGCCCACGGCGAAGCTGCGGAACAGCGGCGGCACCGCGCTCACGATGGCGTTGTTCAGGGGCCCGTTGTTCAGGAAGACCATGAACATCGCCACGAACGCCGCGCCGAGGATGACCGGGATGGAGCCGGCGCGGGCGGTCCACACCATGAACGGCGCCGCGAGCAGCATGCCCACGCCGGACACCCAGAGCCCTCCGGTGCGGCTCTTACGCTCGGCGCGGTCGCCGAGCACGCCGCCCACCAGCGTCCCGGTGAGCCCGGCCACCGCCGCCACCGCGCCGAACCAGATACCGGCCTGTGCGCCGCTCACCCCGCGCTCGCGCTCGAGGAACGCCGGCATGTAGACCGAGAGCCCGCCGATGGAGAAGGTCATCAGCGTGAGCCCGGCCACGCTCACCCAGTAGTACGCGTTGTGCCGGAGCTCGCGCAGCCCCTTCCCCAGCGGGAGGCGCGTCTCGGTGGGCTCCACCGCCTCGGTGGCTCCCCGGCGCGGCTCGCGGACCCGCAGCGCGAGCACCGCGGCGAGGAGCCCGGGAACGGAGCCGACGAAGAAGGCCGTCTGCCAGGAGAAGGCGTTCGCCAGCCAGCCGCCGAGCACGTACCCCAGCGCCGAGCCGACCGGGATGGCGACGTAGAAGATGGAGAGCGCGCGGGTCCGGTAGCTCGGGGGATAGAAGTCGGCGATCAGGCCCGGGGAGACGGTGCCGTAGCCGGCCTCCCCCACGCCGACCAGCGCGCGGGCGACGATCAGCGACGAGAAGCCCCAGGCGAGCCCGCTCCCGAGCGTGGCCAGGCTCCAGAGGAAGATGCTGGCCGCGAGCACCCAGCGCCGCGGGTAGCGGTCGCCGATGTAGCCGCCGAGCGGCGCGGCCGCGGTGTAGACGACGATGAACGCCGTCTGCAGCACGCCCGCCTGGGCGTGGTCGATCTGCAGGCCGTCCTCGATGCGGGTGAGCGCCCCCGGCACCAGGTACCGGTCGAGGTAGTTGATGAAGTTGATGAAGGTGAGGACGCCGAGCGCGTAGGCCGCGCCTGGGATCAGCGACCCCGAGCTCGTTTCCCGTGCCTCCGCGCGTGCTGGTGCCGTCATGCGAGCGTCTCCCATCGGTCGAGCAGGACTCCCCAGCGCAGGCCGCGGTCCGAGACGCGCGCCCCCGTCGCGCCGAGCTGGCGGAGCGCCGTCTCGAACAGCAGCGCCCCCGCGGGCAGCACGTCGGCCCGCTTCGGCTGGAGCCCGGGCAGGGTGCGCCGGACGGCGAGCGGGACCGCGCAGAGCCGGGCGCGGACCTCCGCCACCTCCTCGAGCGACAGCCAGCCACCGTGCACGCGAGCGGCGTCGTACGGCTCGATGGCGTGCGCCAGGGCGAAGAGGCTGGTGACGGTGCCGGCGATACCCACCACCCGGACCTCGCCCGGGAACGCCGGCAGCGCGGACAGCGCGTCAAGGACGGCGGCGCGGACCGCATCCTGCTCCGCGGCGCTCGGCGGGTCGGAGTGGACGCAGCGCTCGGTCAGCCGGACCGAGCCGATGTCCAGGCTGGCGCGGAACAGCACCATCCGGCCGCGCCCGTGCACGAACTCGGTCGAGCCTCCGCCCACGTCGATGGCCAGGAGCCCTGCCTCGCCCGCCTCGCCGGCGAAGTCCTGCGCGACGGCCAGGTACGAGAGCCGGGCCTCCTCGTCGCCGGAGAGGATCTCCACCGTGGCGCCGGTGCGCTCGCGGGCGCGGGCGAGGAAGTCGGTGCCGTTGCGCGCGTCCCGCGCGGCCGAGGTGGCGGTCACCACCAGCGCGTGGGCGCCGTCCGACCGGGCCAGTCCTGCGAACCGCGCCAGCACCTCGAGCGTCGCCTCCATGCCCTCGGGCGAGAGCACGCCGGTGCGGTCGACGCCGCGCCCGAGGCGGGTGATCTCCGCCTCCTCGCGCACCGGCCGCACCGCGCCGTCCCCGCCCCGCTCGGCGACGAGGAGGAGCACCGAGTTGGTGCCCACGTCCACCGCGGCCAGCCGGCTCATCCGAGGGACCAGGCGATGTCGGCCGAGGGCACCACCTGGACGGTCCACCGTCCGGCGGAGAACCCGTCCAGCACCCGGTTGTGGTGGGCGACGATCTGCGAGAACGACAGCTCCGCCGAGTCCCCGGTGGTGTGCCCGTCGGCGGCGAGCACCACGTCCCGGAACAGCGAGACCGCGCGGCGGCAGGTGGTGTCGATGCAGTACTCGGTCATGCACCCGGCGATGACCAGCCGGCGGATCTGCTGCGTGTTCAGCAGCTCGATGAGCTTGGTCTCGAAGAAGGCGTCACAGCTCCGCTTGTGCACCACCGGCTCGCCGGCCCGGGGCGTGACCTCCGGGCGGAGCTCCCAGCCCGGCGAGCCGCGCTCGAGCCGGTGGCCGAGCGTCCCGTCGTGCTGCACGTGGATGACCGGGAAGCCGCGCCGGCGGGCTCCGTCGAGCAGCCCGGCGATGCGCTCCACCGTGCGGTCGAGCGCGGCCTGCACCGCCGGCCCACCCTTCCCGAGCAGGATGTCGCGCTGCAGGTCGACGATGAGGAGCGCGGTGTCGGGGCCGGCCATGCGGCGGCTGACATTACCCGACCGGGTGCCTCAGGTCCCCCGCACCGGGGGGACGCTCAGAGCGCGCGGGGCCGCGGCGTGTCCGGGCTCAGCGCCTCTCGGAGCGCACCGGCCAGGAAGACGTACTGCGCCTCGGAGTTGTGGAGATGCGGCGACACGCGGATCCATCGGCGGGCCGGCACCGGCCAGCCGTACACCGGAACCTCGATGCGGTGGCGCTCGAAGAGCGACTCTTGAAGCGGGTCGACGGCCAGGAATTCGGTCGGTGGGCGCTGGCGGTCCTCGGGGAGCTCCACCGCGGCGAGCGAGCCGAGCATCGACTCGGGGCAGGGCGGGGCGATGCCCAGCGCCTCGCAGAGCAGGGCGCGGGCCCTGCGGGCCAGCGCGGCGTTGCGGGCGCGCACCTCGGGCCAGCCGCCCGGAACGAGCCCGCCGACCAGCTCGATGGCCCGTCCCACGCAGAGCCCGGCGGAGGGATCGCGGGTGCCGGTCCAGTCGAACTCCAGCCGGAAGCGAGAGCGGTCGGTGCGCGGCGAGTTCGCGCCATGGCTGATGACCAGCGGCCGGAGACCGGCCTGGCGGTCCCGGCGCACGTGGAGGAAGGCGGCGCCCTTGGGCGCGCAGAGCCACTTGTGGCAATTCCCAGAATAGTACGCCGCGCCGAGCGCCTCGACGTCGAGCGGCAACATGCCCGGGGCGTGTGCGCCGTCCACCAGCACGTCCACCCCGCGCGCCTGGAGCGCCGGGACCAGCGACTCGACCGGGAATACCACCCCGGTGGGGCTGGTCACGTGGTCGAGAAGGACGAGCCGGGTCCGGTCGGTCACCGCCCCGAGCACCGCGTTCGAGACGTCCTCTGGACCGCGGAGCGGGAAGGGCACCTGCGCCACGACGACCCGAGCTCCGGCGCGCTCGGCCACCCAGCGGAGCGCGTTGGCGCAGGCGTTGTAGGCGTGGTCGGTGGTGAGCAGCTCATCGCCGGCCCGGAACGCGAGCGAGCGCACCACCGTGTTCACCCCGGCGGTGGCGTTGTCCACGAAGGCGAGGTCGTCCGGGTTGGCATGCAGGAGCTCGCCGAGCCGGGCCCGCGCCTCGTCCAGCAGCGGCTCGATGGCCCGGACGAAGAAGTCGATGGGGTCGCGCTCCATCCGGGCCCGGAGCTCGGCCTGCAGCGCGAGCACCTCGCGCGGGCACGCCCCGAAGGCCCCGTGGTTGAGGAAGGTGACGCCCGGGTCGAGCGTCCAGTGAGCGGCGAGCGGCGAGGGCTCGGGACGCCTCACGGCCCGTGCTCTGCTCCGTCCGGGGTGCCCAGCGGGAGGTCGAAGGTGAGGTGCGTCTCCGCGAACCCCAGGCTCCGGTAGAACGGAGGAGACTCCTGCCGGCGGCGGTTGGTGCGCACGTACAGCTTCTCGCAGCCGGCCGAGCGGGCCAGCTCCGCGGCGGCGCGGGTGAGCGCCCGGCCCACGCCGTGCCGGCGCGACTCGCGGTCGGTCACCAGGGCCGTGAGCTGGGCCGAGGGCGACCGCGTGTAGAGCCGGGGATGGATGGCCACGGTGGCCACCCCCGCGAGCTTGTGGCTCACCAGCTCGGCGACGAGGACGAGGGCGCCGCCCTGGCCGAAGCGTTCCAGCTGCGCACGGAGGGTGGGCTCGTCGGTGGCGTAGCCCAGCTGGGCGAACAGCTGGACCAGGGACGGTGCGTCGTCCGTCCGCGCCGGACGGACCTTGACCTCGAGCTCGGACATGGCGGGCGTTCACTTACCAGCGAACGCCCGCTCCCGGCTGCCGATCCGCACGCCCGGCAGGGGACTGTGCTCCTCCTGCCGCGAGCACCCGGCGGACGCTCAGAAGGCGCAGTTTCCGGGTGCCGGCGCGTCGATGCGCCTCGTCACCGCGTGCGGGACGAGCTGGATGGCGAGGGTCTTCGCCTCCGCGCCGGTCTCGTTGCGGATGAGGTGCACGTGGTTCCCGCCCGGGTCCACCAGCGTCTGGCCAGCCGTGTACACGTGCGGCGTGCAGGTGGGATCGTCGCCCTCGTAGGCGGTGATGGTCCCCTCGGTGACGATGATCAGGCTCGCCCCGGGGTGGGTGTGCCAGCCGGTCGACCCTCCGGCTTTCCAGGTGTTGTCCTGGACGAAGAGGTCGGATGCCCCCCGCGTCCGCAGACTTGAGAGCCAGAGCCAGTGCCAGTGCCAGTGCTCGTGCTCCTCCCCGGACCCCGCCGGGAAGAACCAGTGGTTCCTCAGGTCGAGGTCGTCGAACTGGCCCGAGGCGATGGTCAGACCCTTGAAATCCTTTGCGTCGGTTGCATGCCCCGTCCCCACGGCCAGGGTTCCACAGAGCAGCAACATCCCCTTCAACGTGTTCCGCATGCGTCCTCCTCGATGGGACTCCTCGCTGGAGCCGGCCGGGAGGGTCTGATGCGGGCAGGCGGCGCCCCAACGGGCGAACCGCGGCACGGGGGGCGTGCCGCTCCTTGCCGCTCCACGGCGTGGTTTGCCGTGCCCGCTCGGGTGGGGCTACACATCCGGCAGGTCAATGCCCGAGCACCCTTCCAGTGGGTCCCCGGTGGGTGGTGAGCTCCCGCCCTCCGACCGTCTGGACTCCTGGAAGGAGATCGCCGCCTACCTCCGGCGCGACGTGACCACCGTCCAGCGGTGGGAGAAGCGCGAGGCGATGCCCGTGCACCGGCACCAGCACGACCGGATCGGCTCGGTCTACGCCTTCCGGAGCGAGCTCGACGGCTGGGCCCGGAGCCGCAGCCTCGGTGGCCTGGAGTCCACGCCCGACGTGACGCCCACCGGCGGGCTGGTCCCGAGCGAAGCTCCGTCGGCGGCCGTCGGCACTCCGCCGATGCGGGGGTCTGCTCGGCCGTGGCGCGCCAGGGCGCTGGGTGCGGTCGGAGCGGTGCTGCTCCTCTCCCTGGCGATCTGGGCCCTGGGCGGCCACCCGCGAGCTCCCGGGAGCCTTCTGGCGGATGCGCGCTTCCAGCAGCTGACCGACTTCGAGGGAATCGAGCAGGCGGCGGCGATCTCCCGCGACGGACGATTCGTCGCCTTCCAGTCGGACCGTGACGGGCGGATGGACGTGTGGGTGACCCAGATCGGCACCGGCCGGTTCTCGAATCTGACCCGGGGCGCCACGCTGGAGCTGGTGAATCCCTCCATCCGCACGCTGGGGTTCTCGCCCGACGGGAGCCTGGTCACCTTCTGGGCCCGCGCGCGCCGGGGCACCGACCCGCCGGAGATCGGCATCTGGGCGGCGCCGCTCCTCGGGGGACCGCCGCGCCCGTACCTGGAGGGCGTCGCCGAGTACGACTGGTCCGGCGACGGCGAGCGGCTCGCGTACCACACGCCCGGACCCGGGGACCCGATGTTCGTGCGCGACCCCGGACCGGCGTCGCAGGCCCGGAGCATCTTCTCGGCGCCCGCCGGCCTCCACTCGCACTTCCTCGTCTGGTCTCCGGACCAGGCCTTCCTCTACTTCGTCCAGGGCGCGCTCCCGGACCGGATGGACCTCTGGCGCATCCGGTCGACCGGAGGTGCGCCCGAGCGCCTCACTCGCCACGACGCCCTGGTGAGTCACCCGGTGTTCGTGGACGGGCGGACGCTGCTGTACCTGGTCACCGACCCGGACGGCTCCGGTCCCTGGATCCAGAGCCTCGACGTGGCGAGCAACGTCGGCCACCGGCTCGGCTCGGGCCTCGATCGCTACACCTCGCTCTCGGCGAGCGCCGACGGCCGGCGCATCGTCGCCACCAAGGCCAGCCCCAAGACCACGCTCTGGACGCTGCCGCTGGCCGGGAGGCGGGCCGAGATGTCGTCCGCGGCGCGCATCCCGCTGACCACGGGCAACGGCTCGTCCCCGAGGCTCGGGCCCGACTTCCTGCTCTACGTCTCGGCGCGGGGGACCAGCGACAGCCTGTGGAAGCTTCAGGCCGGGACGGCGACCGAGCTCTGGAGCAGCCCCGAGGCCCGCATCGTCGGCGGGGCGGCGATTCAGCGCGATGGACGCCGCATCGCCTTCACTGTCCGGCAGGGCGGGCGGACGGGGCTGAGGGTGGTCAACGCGGACGGCACCGGCGCGCGGAGCGTCGGCGGGGCGCTCGAGGTGCAGGGCAGCCCCGCCTGGGCGCCCGACGGCCAGGCCCTGACCGTCGCTGCGCTCGTGGACGGCGCACCAAGGCTGTTCCGGGTTCCGCTCGACGGGAGCCCGCCGGAGCCATGGGTCCGGGAGCACTCCATCGACCCGGCCTGGTCCCCGGGAGGCGACCTGGTCGCCTTCTCGGGCGCCGACGTCGGCACCACCTTCCCGGTCCGGGCGGCGAACGCCGATGGGAGCCCCTCATCGCGGCCGGCGCTGACCTTGACCCGCGGTGCCAGACACCTCGTGTTCCTGCCGCAGGGACGCTCGCTGCTGGTCCTGCACGGCGAGATCGGCCACAAGAACCTCTGGCGCATCGACCTGGACTCGGGGCTCGAGGAGCCGGTGGTCGATCTCCCGCCCGACCTCGAGGTGCGCGACTTCGACGTGTCGCCGGACGGGCGCGAGCTGGTCCTCGAGGAGGTGAAGGAGCACTCGGACCTGGTGCTCATCGAGCTGCCCCGCCGGTGAGGCGGAGCGCGCGCCCCGCCAGACCCGGGAGCCCGGGCTCAGCCCCGCAGCGCCTGGCGAGTGTTCACGGGCCCCAGTCCGGGGTGCTGTACTCGCCCTTCTCCAGCGGAAGCATCTTCTGGTTCTGCCCCTCGGCGGTCATCACCCAGAGCATCGAGGTGCCGGTCCGGTTGCTGCTGAAGACGACCAGCCGGCCGTTGGGCGCGAACGACGGCTCCTGGTTGTTGCCCTGGTCCTGGGTGAGCCGGGTCACCTTCCCGCTCTCGACGTTGACGGTGAACAGGTCGAAGGCGTTGCGCTCGTCGCGGGCGGTGAAGGCGATCAGGTCGCCCCGGGGCGACCAGTCCGGCGTCTGGTTGTAGTTGCCCTGGAAGGTGAGCCGGCGCACCTCCTTGGGGTTCGCCACCGAGAGCACGTACAGCTGCGGCGTCCCGGCCCGGTTGCTGACGAAGGCGATGCGCTTGGCGTCGGGGCTCCAGGTGGGGCTGGAGTTGATGAAGTAGGGCGAGTCGGTGAGCGGCTGCGGATTGCCGCCATTCGCGTCGGCCAGGTACAGCTGCGCGCCCTCGCCCTGGGCCATGCTGTAGGCGATGCGCCGCCCGTCCGGCGAGAACGCCACGCCGGTCACCATCGCCCCGGTGTTCACCAGCGGGAGGGCCACTCCGCCCGCGCGCTGCACGTACAGCGCCGGCTTCCCCGAGCGGTAGCTGGTGAAGGCCACCGAGTCGCCCTGCGGGCCCACCACCGGGAGGAGGTTGATGCTCCCCTGGGCGATGGGGAGCGCGCGCTTGCCGTCCCAGTCGCCCAGGTACACGTCCTTGCCCTTTCCCACCCGCCGGACGAAGGCCAGGTGCGACTGGAAGGGTCCGGGCTCCCGGGTGAACTGGCGGTAGAGCGCATCGGCGAAGAAGTGGGCCAGCTTCCTGGGGTTGTCCACCGGCTCGACGTGCACCAGCCGCAGCTCCTCCTTGCCGCTGGAGACGGTGAACATCCGCATCTCCCCGCGCAGGTCCCGCCCGTCGACCGACAGCTGCACCTTGACCAGCGCCTCGGCGCCGACGTCCGCCCAGCGAGAGAAGGTGATGGTGGAGGCGGTGAAGCCCTCGCGCGCGTCGGCGAGGTAGCTCTTCCGGTCCAGCACCTGGAAGATGCCGGCGGCGCTGCAGTCGAAGAAGAACGCGTTGTCGAAGTCCGGCGACACGGTCCGCGCGCCGTCGTTGAGCGCCTGGGGGAGCGGCACCGCGATCGGCAGCGGCCGGAAGTTCGCCCCGGAGATCTCGATCACCGGCGCCTGCGCCAGCGCGACGAGGGGGCAGATCAGCAGGCTACAGACCAGGGTGCGCATCTCTGGGGTTCACTCCTCGGCAGGTCAGGGACGGAACATCAGGACCACCCCGTACTTCTGGAGTGCGTCCCGGAGGTGGGTCGGCGGGGGCGAGAAGGGCGAGGCGCGCTTCACCGCGGCCATCACCGCGGCGTCGAAGAGGTCGTTCCCGCTGGACTTGGCCAGGCGTGCGCGCTCCAGCTGGCCCGTGGAGCTGATGAAGACCGCCACCTGGGCGGTGAGCCGGATGCGCTCGGTGTCGGGGATGGTGTCCGACACGTCGTAGAAGCGGGTGACCTGCGAGCGGAGCCGCGCGTAGTAGGCCTCTCCCTCGGCCACCGCCGCGTCGCCGTGGGGGTCTCCGTCGGCGGCGCCGGTGGTGTCGGGCGCGCTCTTGGACTTGTTCATCCGGTCGAACGCGCCGAGGAGCTTCTGCCGCGGGTCGGCCTTCTTCTCCCCGGCCTGCCTGGTCTTCGGCGGCGCGGGCGCGGCGAGGGGGGACGGCGCCACGGGGCGCGGCGGCTCGGGGACGGACACCGGCTCCGGCGCCTTCTGCTCCATCGGCGGAGGCGGGGGTTGCTCGATGCGGGGGAGCAGCTTCTCGTCCCGCGCCGTGCCCTGCCGGACCAGGGTGGCCTTGATCGGCTTCTGGTCCAGGTCGATGGCGGGCGTCTCGTGCAGCTTGGCCCAGACCAGCGCCAGCGCGAACAGCGCCGCGTGCACCAGCGCCGACCAGAAGAGGAACCTCACCAGCGGCCCCTCGGGGCGCCGGGCGAGCAACGACACCGGTCCGGCGGCCGCGACGGAGGTCATCGTCCGGGGGCGCCCTTCTTCCGCCCCGGCGAGACCGGGTCGGTGATCATTCCGAGATTTCCGATGCCGGCCCGCTGCGCGGCGGCCATGACCTCCACCACCACGCCGTAGGGCAGGGTCTTGTCGGCGTGGAGGTAGATCTCCTTGTCGGCCTGCGCCTTGGCGTTGGACTTGAGCTTCTCCTCCAGCTCGTCGAGGGGGACCTCCACGTCGCCCAGGAAGACCCGCTGCTTGGCATCGATCGAGAGCACCAGCTTCTTCTCGCTGGACTCGACCGGGGCGGCCCTGGCCTCGGGCAGGTCGACCTTCACGCCCTTCTGGATGAGCGGCGCGGTCACCATGAAGATGATGAGCAGCACCAGCATCACGTCCACCATGGGCGTGACGTTGATGTCGCTCATCGTGGTGCGCCCGGGGGCGCCCTTGCCGGCCGACATCGCCATGGGAGTTGCCTCGCGTCTCCCCTACTTGAAGAAGTGCCGCTTGACGATGTTCAGGAAGTCCGAGGAGAAGTTGGCCATCTCGGTGTCGAACACCTTGATGCGGCTGACGAACGAATTGTACGCCACCACCGCCGGGATGGCGGCGAAGAGGCCGGCGGCGGTGGCCACCAGCGCATTCCCGATGGGCGCGGCCACCGTGGACAGCGAGGCGTTGCCCTTCTCGGCGATCTCGTTGAAGGCGGAGAGGATGCCCATCACCGTGCCGAACAGGCCCACGAACGGCGCGGTGGCGCCCACCGTGCCGAGGAAGCTCACCCGCGACTCGAGCTCGGTGATCTGCGAGGTGCTGGCCCGGTTCAGCGCCCGCTCCACGTTCTCGATGCCCCCCAGCCGCTCGCTCATCGCGTTCTCGTGGCCGTCCTTGGTCTGGGCGAGCTTGGACAGCTCCTCGTACCCGGCGCAGAAGACCCGGGAGATGGGCGAGCTCGGGAGGTTGCGGGCAGACTGGTAGATGGCGTCCAGCCGGGACCCCTTCCAGAAGGTGTCCAGGAAGGTGATGGACTGGTCGCGGGCGCGGTTGAGCTGAACGGCCTTCACCGCGATCAGCGCCCAGGAGACCACCGAGACGGCCACCAGCAGTCCGAGGACGGCCAGCTCCACCGGCGAGCTCTGTCGGACGATGGAGAGATAGTCGATCGCCGCCAGGGCGACGGGGAGGGTGTGCATAGGGGGGTCGACGGGAAGCGGTACCAGGCAGGTCCGACTGCCGTCAACGCCGTGGAACCCCTCCGCAATCCCCACGCCCGTCGGGGGTGAATACGTACGACGGGAATGGCGTCCTGAAGCAGGCCAGGGAAGGCCTGAAAGGCCGCTCGTTCTTCACCGGAGACGTCCGACATGCGCATCCGTGGGCTCACCTTGTGGCTGTGTCTGCTCGGCGGGCTGGGAGCGTGTGACTCCCGGCAGGGCGGGGCGATGACCGTCGCCTGGAGCTTCGGGGGCGGGAACTGCTCGGGCGCGGCGGTGGACCAGGTGCGGATCGCCATCGCCGGCGAGCCGCTCTCCCCGGACACCTTCGACTGCCGCAGCGGGCTGGCCAGCTTCACCAACTTCTACCCGGGCACCTACGTGGTCACCGTGCAGGGGCTCGACTCGAGCCAGGCGGTCACCTGGACCGGCAGCAAGTCGGTCGTGCTCGACGGCGACGTGAGCGTGCAGGTCGACCTCCAGCCGGTCTCCCAGCAGAACGCGGTGGCCTACCTCTCCTGGAGCTTCGACCCGGCCACCGGTCAGGCGCCCCAGTGCGCGAGCGGCCAGACCCTGGACTCGGTGGCCATCTTCGTGGACGGCGCGTCCACCAACCTCGCCTACAACTGCGGCGACGGGCTCGGCATCAACGTGGTGGTGACCCCCTACCTCACGCCGGGAGCCCACACGCTGCAGCTCGTCGCCTACAACGCCGCCGAGGGGCAGACGGCCTATGCGCAGACGGACCCCGTGACGCTCACCTTCACCACCGGCACGGCCACGTCGCAGACGCTCACCATGCGCTGGCAGGTCGGCGGGCTGGCGATGAGCTGGGCCGCGTACCCGACCCTCGCCGCGTACCAGACGAGCCCCAACCAGCCGCTCACCTGCGCCTCCACCGGCATCGGGCCCGTCTCGGTCTTCCTCGCCGACCCGACCGACCCGAACACCGGCACGCAGTTCACCGGCTACACCTGCGCGTCCGGCGCGCTCCTGGACAACGCGCCTCCGGGCACGTGGCTCCCCTTCGTCGCCGCCTACGACGCCGCCGGGCAGAACGTCCTCTACTTCCAGGACGACATCAACGTGCCCCAGACGGTGACCGTGGTCGCCGGGCGCTTCTTCGCGCCGCAGGATCTCCAGACGCAGGTCTTCGTCCCGCTGTTCCCCTGACCACAGGAGTGAGCCGCTGGCACGGTTCGTGGTAGGCCCGTGGACCTCATGGGCCCCGCGGATCCACGTCCGATCGGCGTCTTCGACTCCGGCGTCGGGGGACTGACCGTCCTCCGGGCGCTCCGGGCGCGCTTCCCCGACGAGTCGATGGTGTACCTGGGCGACACGGCGCGGGTCCCCTACGGCACCAAGTCCGCCGAGGTGGTGACCCGCTACTCGCTCCGGAACGCCGCCTTCCTCACCGGGCAGGACGTGAAGCTCTTGGTGGTGGCCTGCAACACCGCCTCCTCGGTGGCGCTGCCGGCACTCCGGGCCGCGCTGGGCATCCCGGTGGTGGGCGTCATCGAGCCGGGCGCGCGCGCCGCCGCCCGGGTCAGCCGCTCGGGGAACGTGGGCGTCGTTGGGACGCCCGGCACCATCGCCTCGGGCGCCTACCAGCGAGCGCTCGCCGCCGAGCGTCCGGGGATGCGGATCCACGTCCAGGCCTGCCCGCTCTTCGTCCCCCTCGCCGAGGAGGGCTGGGTCCAGGGTGACGTTCCGCGGCTGGTCGCCCGCGCGTACCTCGCGTCGATGCGGCAGGCGGGCATCGACACCCTGGTGCTCGGGTGCACCCACTACCCGCTGCTCCGGGGCGTGCTGGCCGAGGAGCTGGGGCCGGGCGTCACGCTGGTCGACTCGGCGGACGCTACCGCCGACGAGGTGGGCGACCTGTTCGCCCGGGGGATGGTGGGCCGGGCGCCTCCGGGCCGGGGGACGCTCCGGGTCGTCGTCACCGACCTGCCGGACCGCATCCCCGAGCTCAGCGCCCGGTTCCTCGGCGAGCGCGTGGAGCGGGCCGAGCACGTGGACATCGAGGCCGGCTAGCGGGTCAGGCGGGTGTCGGCCGGAGCGGGCGGCGGAAGGGGCATCGTCTCTTCCATCACCTGCGTGGCCGCGCGGGTTCCCAGGTCGTCCCGCCGGGGCAGGGCGCCGGTGCAAACGGTGATGCACCACTCCAGCAGCGGGAAGGCCCGCGCCCAGCCGAGCGGCCAGTTCAGCCAGCCGGTGGTGATGCAGTAGTGCGAGTTGAAGGGCCGGGTGTGGTGCAGCGCGTGGTGTGCCGGCGGAAGGATGAGCTGGCAGCGCTGCAGGAAGGTGAGGACCGGCGGAGGCTCGGGCAGGTGCGCCCACTTGTGGAACTGGTTGGTCAGCAGCACCCAGGCCACCAGCGCGCCCAGGAACGACGAGAGGAAGACGCTCCCCGCGCCTGCCGGATCGGACGCGAGCCAGATGGCCAGGCCGAGGACGGGGAGGCTGATGAGACAGTTGTTGCCGTTGGTCTCGACGACGTCGTGCCGGGTGATGGCCAGCGGGTCCCGGTGGTGCTCGCGGAAGGGCCGGAGCACCGCCCGGCCGATGACCGGCAGGTCGGGAGACCCCCAGGTGTCCGCGGCCCAGTGCACTACCCCCGAGACCAGGTCCGCGGCCAGGTAGGCGAGCAGCGCGGCGGTGAGCACCAGCCAGGGCCTCCGCGGCACGTGCGGCACCAGGCGGATGGCGAGCCAGCAGGCCAGGGCGGCGTACGAGAGCAGGCTGGCCCAGTCGAGCCGCCGGATGGCCCTGCTGGGCGGGTTCAGGTGCCCGCCGTCCCCCTGGTGCTCGCCGTTCGACATCTGGACTCCTCTCGTCTGGGACCTGACGAGACGCCCGGATGTCCTGAATTCTAGCGGAGGGGTCCGCCGCCGGTCTGCCCCTCCACGGTCGGCGCGAGGCCCCGGATTCGCCTGGGGTGTGTGTACAGGTTGAAGTTCCCTCCACGGACGAAGGTGGCCAGGGCAAGGCCCGCCCGCTCGGCGAGGTCCACCGCCAGACTGCTGGCCGCCCCCACCGACGCCAGGACCGGAATGCGGGCCATCGCCGCCTTCTGGACCATCTCGAAGCTGCTGCGACCGCTGACCACCAGAAGCGCGGGGCGGGGCCCGGGAGCGGGCGCCCGGCAGGGGCCGATGGCACCGGCGAGCACCAGCGCCCCCACCACCTTGTCCACCGCGTTGTGGCGGCCGACGTCCTCGTGCACCGCGAGCACGGTGCCGTCCGCTCCGAGCACCATCGCCGCGTGCGTGCCGCCGGTGCGCTCGAAGGCTTGCTGCGCGGCGCGGAGCCGGTCGGGCGCCGAGGCCACCAGCGCCGCGTCCACCACCGGCGCCTCGCCGAGCGGCTCGATGCGGGCCAGCAGGTCTTCGATCGTCTCGCGGCCGCAGACCCCGCAGGCCGTCGAGGTGAGCGTGCCGCGGCGGCTCGCGGTGATGCGCTCCCAGACCAGCTGCACGCCCGGCGCGGGGAGCACGTCCAGCGCGTTGCCGTACCCCTCCTGGTCGGTGCGACCGCAGTGGCTCATCGTGCCGAGGTCGTCGACCGAGCGGATGATGCCCTCGGAGAGCAGGAAGCCGGCGGCGAGCGCGTGGTCCGCGCCCGGCGTCCGCATGGTGATGGCCACCGTGTCGCCGGCGACGCGGATCTCCAGCGGCTCCTCCACGGCGACGACGTCCGCCCGCGGTGGGGCCGGAGCGCCGGGGGTCACGCGGCGATACGGCCGCTCGACGGTTCCTCGGTTCCGCACGTCGGGCACGCTACCCCCGGTGCGAGGCCGGTGCGAGCCGCGGGTTCATGCAGCGCGTCCCGCATCCACTCGGAGCCCAGCGCGGCGGCCAGCCAGAACGGCGCGTAGTCCAGCCGCACCAGCCCGTGGAGGTGCATGCCCTCGTGGTAGCGCCAGGGGCAGTCGCCCAGCACGCTGCGCAGCGCTGCGCCCGAGGCGTACTCGGTGGCGTAGATGACCCCGAGGGACGCCGCCGCCCGGGTCAGGCGCGACCGGCGCCCGAGCTTTCGATGCACCGCCTCCAGCGCGAGGCCCGCGGCCCCGTAGATGGGATGCATCCAGAGGTACGTGCGCGCGGCGAGCTTCTTGTCCCGTGAAAGCGCGGCCTTGGTCCCGGTGAAGAGCACCTCGAGCACCCAGCCAGCGCACCCGTACAGGGCAAACTTCCGCGCCAGCTGTCGACCCGACGCCATCGGTCGTCTCCTTCCCGCTGCAGACGCTGTAGACGCGTCGTCAATGGTGCAATTCACCGGCCCAGCTGGCTGCCTGGAACGTGGCCCTCTTCGGGGGCATGCTCTCGGACATGCACCGACTCGTGTTCACCACCCTGCTCGGCATTTCGCTCGCTGCCTCGGCCCACGACGAGAAGGGCCCCTGCGCGGACGAGGACGCGCCGGCCGCCCGGCAAGCCTCCGGTCCTGCGTCCCTGAAGCCTGGCGCCGTGCTCGTCCGGGGGACGCCGCTGCCGAAGGGCCAGGCCCCTGTCTCGCTCGCCGCGGTGCTCGCGAAGCCCGAGGATGGCCGCTCGGTGCTGGTCGAGGGCGTGGTCCGCCGCGCCTGCAGCCAGATGGGGTGCTGGATGGAGCTCGCGCCGGCCGAGGGCGGCCCGGGAGTCCGGGTGACGTTCAAGGACTACGGCTTCTTCGTTCCCACCGACTCCGCGGGAGCCCGGGCGCGCGTGCAGGGCACGCTCAAGGTCGCCCAGCTCTCGGCGGCCGGCGCCGACCACCTCCGCGCCGAGGGCGGCTCGATGCCTGCCGGCGCCCAGCGCGAGGTGCAGCTCATCGCCTCGGGCGTCGAGCTTCGGAGGTAGGTCGCTGGAGGTCCGGCCAGGACAGCCCGGCGACGCCGCGATGCTGGCCGAGCTCGGCGGCCGGCTGTTCCACGACGCCTTCGCCCGCGACAACCGTCCCGAGGACACCCGGGCCTACCTCGCCGAGCACTTCAGCGAGGCAGCGATGGGGCGCGTGCTGGCCGACCCTGCCTGTCACGTCCTGGTGCTCGAGCACGCGCAGGTCCCGGCCGGCTGGGCACTGCTGGTCACCGGCGCCGACCGACCGCGGGCGCTGGAGATCCGCCGCTTCTACGTCGACGCGCGGCTCCACGGAGGCGACGCCGCGGTGACGCTGATGGCGGCGACGCTGGACCGCGCGCGCGCGCTCGGCACCGACACCGTGTGGCTCGCGGTCTGGGAGCGGAACCTGCGCGCGCGGGCCTTCTACGCCAAGCACGGCTTCCGCCGCGTGGGCGCCAAGGCCTTCCAGTTCGGCGGAGACACCCAGACCGACGACGTCCTGTCGCGTCCGCTCTCGTTCGGGGTGAGCCTGGCCGTCGTCGCCGGCGGGAACGCGACCCGGCTCGGCGGGGCGTGCAAGCCGCTGCTCCAGGTGCACGGACGGGCGGTGCTGGACCGGCTGCTGGCGCTCCGCACGCTGTCCGACGAGGTGCTGCTGGTGTCCGCCGATCCGCGGCTGCCCGATGCGGGGCTGGTGCGCGTCGAGGACGTGGTGCCCGGCCGCGGCGCGCCGGGCGGGGTCCAGGCGGCGATGGAGCGCGCGCGGTCCCCCTGGGTGCTCGCGGTCGCCGGGGACATGCCGTTCCTCGATGGGCGCGCCGTGCTTCCTCTGCTCGAGGCGCGCGGAGACGACGTGGACGCCGTGGCCTACACCGTCTCCGGCCGGCTCGAGCCGCTGGCTGCGCTCTACCGGAGCGCGCTGGCTCCGCGCTGGGCGGCCGCGCTCGCCGGCTCCGGCGCCTCGTTCCGCGCGCTGTGGGGCGGGCTTCGCGGCGTCACCCTGCCCGAGTCGGTGCTCCGCGCCTCCACCGGCGACACCCGGGCGGTGCTGAGCCTGAACCTGCCCTCGGACGTGGCCACGTGGGTGGACGCCCCACCGGACCGACGGTCGTAAGTGTCGATCACTCCGGGCGGTTTCCTTGCGCCGCGCGAGTGGCGGCTGCTACCGTCGATTCTCCCTCAGGCGATGGCGAAACCCTTCGATCGGGCCGTCTCGGGCTTCAACCACAACATCACCCACGCTGGTCGGGTCTTCCACGTGCAGACCGAGGACTCGGGGGTGAACAACCCCAACATCATCACCCACGTGTTCGTGGGCGGGAACATCCTGGCCAGCAAGAAGTCCTCGTATGCCGAGCTGCTCGGCGCCGAGAACCTCCAGGAGCTGGTGCGCCAGCTGATGGAGGACCAGCACAAGCAGATGCTCCGCAACGTGGTGCAAGGGGGCTACGACAACGTCGACACCACGGCCCGCGCCTACCAGCCGGGTCAGCTCGCCCCGGGGGCCGAGGGGAAGGGGTCCCTCAAGCTCGCTCCCCCGCGGGCGCCGCTGCCCCCGGAGGTCGAGGCCGCGCGGGCGTTGAGCACGCCGCCGAAGCTGAACGAGGTGGGCGCGCAGACGCTGTTCGGCGAGGACCTCATCAGCGAGAAGAGCCTCGACGAGGTCATCCTCAGCTACCTCGCGGAAGAGCCGGAGAGCTGAGCCTGAGCTGAGGCCGAGCCTGTCGACCGGGGGGCGCGCCCCGGAATCCCCGCATACCCCGGGAGGAGGTTCTGCTCCCATCGGACGCGGCGGAGCCAGCACGCGGCGTGTGTTGAGCGGAACAGGCCGCGCGTGCGTGACTCCCCGGCGAGGAGGTGCCGCATGCCTCGACATGACGCGCCCGCCGATTTCCGCCATCGGACCACGAGCGAGCACCGCGGGCGGTGAGCGCCCGGGCCTATCCGCCCGGCCCCAGCTCGCTCATCCCACTGCTCGCTTCCTTCGCCATCCGCCGGGACCCGCTGACCTTCCTCGTCGACGCGGCGAGGACGTACGGCGACCTCGTCCATCTGGGCATCGGCCGGCGGCACGACTACCTGGTCAATCGCCCCGACCTCATCCGCGACGTCCTGCTCGCGCCCGAGGAGCAGCTGCTCCGCTCCTTCCCCAGGACGATGAAGCGCGTCCTCGGCGACGGGCTCCTCTCCAGCCAGGGGGCGCACCACCGTGCCCAGCGCCGCATGCTCCAGCCGTTCTTCCACCAGGAGCGGGTGGCCGGCTTCGCGCGGGAGATCGTCACCCGGAGCCGGCGGACCTGCGCGGGGTGGCGGGACGGCGAGTCCCTGGACGTCGCCGAGGCGATGCTCGCGCTGACGCTGGAGATCGTGGTCAAGGTCGTGTTCGACCGCGAGCTGGACCGGGGCGCGACCGAGCTCCTCGAGCTGCTGGCCCCGCTGGTGGACACCACGCGCAAGCGACGCTGGGGGCTCCTGGAGCGGGCGCTCACCGGCCTCCCCTTCGGGCCCGCCCATACGCAGGAGCGTGCCGTCCAGCGGCTGGACGCCTTCATCGAGGGGGCCATCGCCGAGCGGCGGGAGTCGCCCGACCGCCACCCCGACCTCCTCTCCATGCTGCTCGACGCGGGTGCCGAGGACCGGGTGGTCCGTGACGAGACGCTCACCATGCTTGCCGCGGGGCACGAGACCATCGGCAACTGCCTGGCCTGGACCTTCCACCTCCTCGCGCAGCACCCGGACGCGGAGCGACGTCTCCAGGCCGAGGTGGATGGCCTCGGAGGTCCGGTCGAGGCCGGCGCGGTGGAGCGGCTCCCCTTCACCGGCCGGGTGCTGCTCGAGTCGATGCGGCTCTACCCGCCGGTGTGGCTGATGGTCCGTCGCCCGGTGCAGGACTTCCGGCTCGGCGAGTACGTCGTCCCCGCCGGGGCGTACATCCACCTCTCGCAGTACCTCACCCACCGCGACGCCCGGTGGTTCCCAGAGCCCGGGCGCTTCGACCCCGAGCGGTGGCTGCCGGAGGTCGAGGGTGGGCGTCCGAAGATTTGCTATTTCCCCTTCGGGGGCGGAGGCCGGAAGTGCATCGGCGAGAGCTTCGCCTTCCTGGAGGGGGTGCTGGTGCTGGCCACGGTCGCCCGGGAGTTCCGCGTGCGCGCCATCCCCGGGCCCCCGGTCGAGGCCGAGCCCTACGTCACCTTGCGCCCGCGGCACGGCCTGCCGATGCGACTCGAGCGGCGGGCACGGGCATGAGCCGGGCGCTGGAGGGAAAGGTGGCGCTGGTCACCGGCGGGGCGGCGGGCATCGGTCGCGCCTCAGCGCTGGCCTTCGCCCGCGAGGGCGCCCGGGTGGTGGTGGCCGACGTCTCGCCGCATGGCGAGGAGACCGCGCGTGCCATCCGCGACGCGGGCGCCGAGGCCCTCTTCGTGGAGACGGACGTCTCTCGCGCCGCCGACGTGGCCGGGCTCCTGCGCCGCACGCTGTCGTCCTTCGGGCGGCTCGACCTCGCGCACAACAACGCCGGCGTCGAGGGCCCCCGCGCCCCGCTCACCGAGGTGAGCGAGGAGGACTGGGACCGGACCCTCGGCGTCAACCTCAAGGGGGTGTGGCTCTCGATGCGCGAGGAGATCCCCGCGATGCTCGCCACTGGCGGCGGGTGCATCGTGAACACCGCCTCGGTCTACGGGCTGGTCGGGGCGCGAAAGGTCTCGACCTACGTCGCGAGCAAGCACGCGCTGGTGGGCCTCACCCGGTCGGCCGCCCTGGAGTGGGGGCGGCAGGGCATCCGGGTCAACGCGGTCTGTCCGGGGCTCATCGACACCGAGATGGTCGACCGGGCGGTGCTCGGCCAGGTCCCCTCCGGCGTCGGCCGGAGCCTCAGCCCGCGAAGGCGCATCGCGCGCGCGGTGCTCCGCGCCCGCCAGCCCTCGGGGCGCATGGGAACGTCCGAGGAGGTGGCCGAGGCCGTGCTCTGGCTCTGCTCGCCCGCCTCGAGCTACGTGAACGGCCACGCGCTGGTCATCGACGGCGGGATGGTCGTCCACTGACCCCCCGCCCGCTGGTGCGGCGGTCACCGCCCGGCGTCGGCGTCCCCGCGGCAGAAGGCCAGCCGCCTTGCCACCACCTCGATCGGGAGGGCCACCTCGAGCGAGAGGCCGCTCCCATGCGTGGGTGAGACCCGGGCGAACCCCAGCAGCTCGGCCGTGTCCTCGTCGCCGCCGGCGCGGGCCTGCGCCCGGGCCACCGCCAGCGCGCCGCCGAGCGTCTTCCCCAGGTCCTCGAGCTTCCGCGCGTCCTCGCCGGAGACGTCCGCCACCAGCGCCACGTCGCGCCGGGCGTCGAGGTGCAACTCCACCCGGGACGCCGCATCGGCCAGCGCCGCGGACCAGCCCTCCGAGCCGCCCAGGGCCTGCGCCAGGTCCTGGCCGGACACCACGCCGTACATCTCGCCGTAGCTCTGCTCCGGCGAGAGCAGCGGGCGGGGCGCGGGACCGCGGCCCTCCACGGCGTCGATGACTCGCTGCCCATCCTCCTCGGAGCTGCCGAGGTGGAGCAGCGAGTCGCCCCAGCGGGTGGCGACCAGCGTGCTCCCGCCCTCCCGGCGCGGATCGACGGCGGTGATCGACCCGCGATCGCCGTACGCCGCCGCGGTGGCGCTGCCCAGGAGCCCCTCCCAGTTCGCCCGGCGAAAGTCGCCGGAGACGACCACGCCGTGCTCGGTGATGCCCACCCGGTCGAGGTCCCGCAGCGGGTCGATGCCCATCTGCCGGAGCGCCTCGAGCGCGCTGGCCCGGCCCTCGCGCTCGGCCAGGCACTGGAGCAAGAGCTCGCCCAGGGGGGAGTTCCGGAGCGCGTTCACCTCCAGCACCACGCCCGATCCCGCGCCCGCCGCCGAGAGCGCGGCGAGCACCGGGTCCCGCACCTGCGCCCGCGCCGCCCCGGCGTCCGCCGGCGGACGAGTCAGGCGGGAGAGCATCCGCTGCCGCTCCTCCGGGCGGAGCTGCCGCGGCATCTCGAGCTCGGGCCGGGCCACCGGGGGACGCGGCTCCGGGAACCGCACCAGCCACGCGGCGGCGACGACCAGGATGGCGGCGGCGAGCAGCCACAGCCAGCGGCGCTCCATCAGAAGTCCCTCCGCTCGAAGCGCCACGCCGCGACGGCCAGGAGCGCCGCGGCGAAGGCCAGGGTCCCCGCCAGCAGCCGGAGCAGCCCGCCCGGGGCGAGCGGCGCGCTGGAGGCCAGGGCCCCCGCGGCATCGGCCAGCTTTCCGAGCGGCGGCACCACCGCGGTGAGCCCGGCGAAGAGCGTGCGCCCGACGCCTCGTCCCATCAGGTCGAGCAGGGTCCTCCGGTGGGTGGCGAGAAGCCCGAGGACGACCAGCGAGGCGCCGGCCGCGGCGGACAGCGCCGCGCTCCGTACCCAGACCGTGACTGCGAGCATGCCGGCGTAGACGCTCCCGAAGGCCACCGCCGCGAGGGCGGCCGAGACCACCGGCCAGGCGGTCCAGACGCCGGTCTTGGCGCCCAGCACCAGCACCAGGCCCGCCGAGGCGTACACCGCGCCCCCGAGCGCGAGCGCCAGCACCCCGAGGAAGGTGCCGGCGAGCAGCTCCCAGCGCCGCACCGGGAGCGAGAGGAGATACTCGATGCGCCCCGGCGAGAGCAGCGCGGGCGCGAAGTCGGCGCAGGAGAGCACCCCGAAGGCGAGGCCGCCCCAGAACACGAGCTGGCTCGCCGCCAGGAACACCGGGCGGAGCGCCACGTCCGCCGACTGGATGTCATGAACCAGCGGCTGGCCGAAGAGCCGCGTCGCCGCGAGGGCGCCGTCCACCACCTCGAGCCGGAGGCTGGTCACCAGCAGCAGGAGGAGCCCGGTGAGCGCCAGCCCGAGCGCCAGGAACCAGCGCCTCGCCGCGGCCTCCCGGAGCAGATCCAGCGCCACCGCCAGCGAGGTCATGCGGCCCCCGCGGCCAGCGCCTCGGTGAGCACGTCCTCGAGATCGCGCGAGGCCCGCCCCAGCTCGACCAGCAGCGCGCCCGCCGCCCGCGCGCCGTCCAGCGCCCGGTTGAGGGCCACGGCGTCCGGCGCCGGGAGCTCCCAGCCTCCGCCCTCGGACGGCTCGAAGCCCAGCGCGAGCAGCGCATCCGCAGCCACCGGCGGGACGGCGGCGAAGCGCACTCGCCACCGCTGCTGGACGGCGGTGAGCGCTTCCAGCGGACCCGAGCGGACCAGCCGCCCGTGCGAGAGGATGCCGATGCGGGTGCAGATGCGCTCGGTCTCCGAGAGCAGGTGGGAGTTGATGAAGAGCGTCGCCCCGCGCGCCAGCTCGGCGGCGAGGAGCTGGCGGATCTCCACCCGCCCGAGCGGGTCCACCCCGTCCGTCGGCTCGTCGAGCACCAGGAGGTCCGGCGCGCCCACCAGCGCCGCAGCGAGCCCGAGCCGCTGACGCATGCCCTTGCTGAAGCCGCGGATCCTCCGCCCGCCCGCCTCGGCGAGCCCCACCCGGGCGAGCAGCGCGTCCAGGCCGGCGCGCTCGGCCCGGAGGTCCTTCAGCCGGGCCACGCTGGCCAGGAAGGCGCGCGGGGTCCAGGCGCCGGGGAGCGTGAGCCGCTCCGGGAGGTAGCCCACCCGGGCCCGGGAGCGCGGATCCTCCGGGCGGCCTCCCAGCAGCTCCACCGCGCCCCGGTCGGGGTGGGCGATTCCGAGGAGGCACTTGATGAAGGTCGTCTTGCCCGCACCGTTGGGGCCGATGAGCCCGAACGCCTCGCCCCGCGGCACCTCCAGGTCCACGCCGTCGAGCGCCACCGACTCGGTGCGGCCGAAGCGGGTGCGGAAGCGCTTGTGCAGGGAGCTGACGGCGAAGGCGGCCGGCATCCGCGAGAGCCTCCCATCTCCAGGCGGACGGTGCAGCACGAGGGCGCCCGACGCCGCCCCCCGCGCCCCGGTGGTCAGCGCCCACCGGCGCCCCGGGGTCGCTGGAGGAGGACCAGGAGCACGACCCCGGTCTGCGCCGCCAGCACCCAGGGCTCGAGCTCGCCCATTGCCCACACCACCGCATCGTCGAGGAGCAGCGCCGCCGGCAGGGCCCAGAAGCCCCAGGGGCGCATCCCCCACAGCCCCCGGAGCGCCACGGCGAGCGCCCCGGTGGTGAGCAGCAGATAGGGCACGTACCCCGGCCCGAACGCCCGCGCCTGTCCGCCGGTCGCCGCGTGCAGCCAGGTGACTGCGAGGAGCAGGGCCCCGGCCAGGCACACCGCCGTCACGGGCCACGGCCGCCCGGGCATCCGGATTGCGGCGAACGGTCGCTCGTCTTCGGGCGTGCCGGCCATGCCCCTTGTTAATGAGACCGCCCGCAGAGTCCATCAGCCGGAGGGTTCCGTCCGCATGCACCTCGCCGCCGCCCTGCTCGCCCTCACCACCCTTTCCTCGGGAGGCACGCCCATGTCGGTCCATGATTTCAAGGTGAAGACCATCGACGGCAAGGAGGCCTCCCTGGCCGACTACAAGGGGAAGGCGCTGCTCATCGTCAACACCGCCTCGCAGTGCGGGTTCACCCCCCAGTACGCCGGGCTCGAGGCGCTGTTCGAGAAGTACCGTGAACGGGGCTTCACCGTGCTCGGCTTCCCCTCCAACGACTTCGGCGCCCAGGAGCCGGGGAGCAACGCGGAGATCAAGAAGTTCTGCGAGCTCCGCTACAAGACCACCTTCCCGCTCTTCTCCAAGATCCCGGTGAAGGGGCCGGACGCGGACCCGCTCTACAAGTACCTCACCGGGCTCCCCGGGAAGCAGGGCGGGGTGGTGACCTGGAACTTCAACAAGTTCCTCATCAGCCCGGACGGCAAGGTCATCGAGCACTTCGACAGCCGGGTCGATCCGCTGTCCCCCGAGCTGACCGCCAAGCTCGAGCAGGTGCTCCCGAAGAGCTGACGGCGACCGGCCCGGGCCCGGGCCTAGCGGCGCCGGTTCCCCGCGTCGGGCGACTGGCTGAGCGCCTGGGGGGCCTCGGCCCGCTCCACGGCGGCGTCGCGCGCCAGGATGCGGTCGATGCGCTTGACCAGCGTCTTGCCCTTGCTGCTGCGGACCGCGGTCCGCACGTCGCTGACCAGCTGCTGGTGCCGCTCGCGCAGGTGCGCCAGGGCCGCGTCCTTGTCCGTCACCTGCTCGGTGAGCCGGGCGTTCGCGGCGCGCAGCTCGTCCGTCTTCTCCGAGGAGGTCATCGCCTGGCGGCGGGCGTCCTTCTGGTCCGCCTCGAGCTTGCTCGCCCGCGAGCCGTACTCGTCCGCCATGCGCATGGCCTGGTAGGCGCGGGCGGTCTGGTCGTCGATCAGCTTCTTGGCGTAGAGCGCCACCACCGCCAGCGCGACGACGGCGAGCACCGACACCATCCACGGCAGGATGGGGGGTGCACGCTGCGGCGGCACCGGGGCGGGCGTCTGCTCGGGATCGAGCTCTGGAAACTGGAAGTCGTCGCTCATCGAGGGACTCTTGCCCCCGAGTCTGGCACGGAAAGGTCGCCCCGTGGCCGAGTGAGCCCCGTTCTGCAACAATCCAGTCGCACCGACTCCCGATGATCCAGATGTTCCACGTCACCAAGGCGTACCCGGGCGACCCGCCGGCGCTGGTGGACGTGAATTTGACGGTAGAGAAAGGTGAGTTTGTGTTCCTCACCGGCCCCTCGGGTGCGGGAAAGACCACGCTCCTGCGCCTGGTGTTCTGCGCCGAGCCTGCCACCCGGGGGCAGATCCTCGTCGGCGGCCGGAACGTGGCGCGCATCCGCCAGTCGAGCATCCCCTTCCTCCGGCGGAACATCGGGGTCGTCTTCCAGGACTTCAAGCTGCTGCCCCACCGCACGGTGCTGGACAACGTGGCCCTGGCGCTCGACGTGCTGGGAGTGTCGCGCGACGAGGCCCGCCAGCGCGCGCAGCGGATGCTGAAGCTGGTGGGCCTGCAGCTCAAGACCGAGAGCCTGCCGCTGAAGCTCAGCGGCGGAGAGCAGCAGCGGGTGGTCATCGCCCGCGCGCTGGTCAACGAGCCGGCGCTCCTCCTCGCGGACGAGCCCACCGGCAACCTCGACCCGGGGCTCACCCAGGAGATCATGAGCCTGCTCTCGGACGCCAACGTGCGCGGCACCACGGTGGTGGTCGCCACCCACGACCTGGTGATGGTGGAGCGCTCCCAGAAGCGGGTGGTGGCGCTGGAGAAGGGCCGCATCGTCTCCGACGCCGGGGGCCCGGCGTCGGTCCGGCGGGTGGGGTAGGGCGGACGGCACGTGGGCGCGGTCGCCAAGGCGCAGACCTTCTGGCGTTCGGCGGTGGAGGGCATCCGCCACCAGCCCTTCGTCCACGCCGTGTCCACCATCACCCTGGCCATCGCCCTCTTCACCCTGGGCCTGGCCCGCTCGGCGGCCCACGAGCTGGACCGGCTGGTGGGGAGCCTCGGCGGCGAGGTGCGCGTCACGGTGTACCTGGACCCGCACGCCACGCCGGAGGCCCGCGGCGCGCTGGCGACCACGCTCCGCGGCCGGAGCATGGCGGTGGAGGAGGTGAGCCCGCGGGCGGCGCTGGAGCGGCTGGTCCGGGAGCTCGGTCCCGCCGCCGAGTCGTTGCGCGGGCTGTCCGAGGACCCGCTCCCGCCCTCGCTCGAGGTGCGCGTCCCCGAGCGGATGCGTGCGCCCGAGTCGCTGCGCGCGCTCGCCGCCGAGCTGCGGGGAACGGCGGCGGTGACCGGCGTCGACTACGGCGAGCAGGCGGTGGAGCGGCTCTCGGCCCTCGCCCGCGCGGTGCGCTGGGCGGGCTGGGTGGCGTTCATCGTGCTGGTGGGCGCCACGCTGATCATCGTCTCCGCCACGCTCCAGCTCGCCATCTATGCCCGCCGCGAGGAGGTGGAGATCCAGAAGCTGGTGGGCGCGACCGACCGCTTCGTCCAGGCGCCGTTCCTGCTCGAGGGGGCGCTGCAGGGGCTCGCCGGCGCGGCGCTGGCCATCGCCGGCCTGGTCGCCTTCCGTCAGACGCTCTCGCCCCAGCTCGCGACCCTGCTGTCCTTCCTCCGGCTCCCCGGGGTGGCGGCGGACGCGCGGCCGTGGATGGAGGCCCTGGAGCTCGCGCTGGCCGGGGCGGCGCTGGGGCTGTCGGGGAGCTACCTCGCCGTGCACCGGTTCCTGCGCGCATGAGGGCCGGGCCGGCGCTGCTCGTCCTCCTGCTCGCCCGGAGCGCGGCAGCGGCCACCGAGGACTCCGCGGCGGACTCGGACCCGCTCGAGGCCCAGCGCGCGCTTCTCCGGGGCCTGCGCGCGCAGTCCGGCAACGCCGAGGCCGCCTTCGGCGTCTACGCCGGGCTCGCCCGGGTGTCGGCCGCGCGCGGCGTGGCGCTCTCCACCCAGATGCGGGTCCTCGCCAACCGGCTGGCGGCTGCCGAGGCCGAGGAGGTGCTCGCCCGCGCGGTGCTCGAGTCGAGGGTGGACCGGCTCCGGCCACGTCTGCTGTCGCTGTACCAGCTCACCCAGCGCAGCCCGCTCGAGGTGCTGCTCCCGGCCGGGGACGTGGCCGCCCTCGCCTGGCGGGCCCGGGCGCTCTCCTCGCTCGTCCGGACCGACCTCGCCGCCCTCGACGAGATGCGCTCGGTGGTGGCCTTCCAGCGCTCTCGCCTCGAGCAGCTCGACGCCTGGAAGCGACAGGTGGGCAGCCGGCTCGGTGAGCTCCGGGCCGAGGTGGAGGAGGCGGCGGCGCAGCAGACCGAGCTCGGAGAGGCGCTGCAGCTGCTGCAGGCCAAGGCCCGCGCCGCTGGGACGGTGCTCGCCGAGCTGGCGCGCTCGCGGGCGCAGCTGCAGGCCGTGGCCGCGGTGCTGGAGGAGCCCGAGCCCACTGGCTTCGGCGCTCTCCGGGGGAAGCTGCCGCTCCCCACCGCGGGGCACGTGGAGGTGGCGTTCGGGCGGCTGGTCCACCCCAGGTTCAACACCGTCACGGTGCAGAAGGGGTTCGACATCCGTGCCCCGCCGGGCGCTCCGGTGAAGGCGCTCGCCCCGGCGACGGTGGCGTGGACCGGCTGGCTCAACGGCTACGGGAACCTCGTGGTGCTGGACCAGGGCGACGGCTACCACACGCTCTACGCCCACCTGGCCGAGGTGCTCCGGCCGGTGGGGGCCCATCTCTTTCCCGGCGAGGTGCTGGGCACCGTCGGCGACACCGGCTCGCTGAAGGGCGCCTACCTGTACTTCGAGGTCCGGCGACGCGGACTGGCAGTGGACCCGATGCCCTGGGTGGGCGCGGCCATGGCCCGCGCGCCGTAGCCCTTCGCCCTTGACGCACCGCATCACGATGCTTAACTTCCGGTCGTGGACCTTCTCGCGACGCTCCAGGGCTACGTCCGGAGGCGGCTCGTGGCCGCGGGGGCGGGCTCCGACCTGTACCTCGTCGCCGGCCACTCGGTGCACGCCTACCGGGTGCCCGGGACGGGCGTGGGGCCGCCGGTGCTGCTGGTGCACGGCCTCGGCGGGAGCGCCAACGGCTGGGTGCGCATCCTCCGGCCCCTCGCCCGAGACTTCTCCGCCGTCTACGCGCTGGACCTCCCTGGGAATGGTTTCTCGCCGCTGCCCGCGTCCGGGCCGCTCACGCTCGAGGAGCAGCTCGAGGTCCTGCACGCGTTCTGCCGCGAGGTGGTGAGGGCGCCGGCCTTCGTGGTGGGGAACTCTCTCGGAGGGGCCCTGTCGGTCATCCTCGCCGCGGTGCACCCCGGGGACGTCGCGGCGCTGGCCCTGGTGGCGCCGGCCGGGGGCCAGATGACACCCGAGTCGTTGGCCGAGCTGATGCGGGCGCTCGACGTGCGGACCACCGCCGATGCGCTGCGGCTCACCCGCCGGCTGTTCCACCGGGCGCCGCTGGTGGCCATCCTCTTCGCCCCCGAGCTGAGGAAGCTGCACGCCACCCCGGCGGTGCGTGCCCTGCGCAGCCACGCGCAGCAGCGCCACTCCATCCCGCCCGACCTCCTCGCCACGCTGCGCGCGCCGACGCTGCTCCTGTGGGGCGCGAGCGAGAAGCTGCTCCCGCGGGAGCAGCTGGACTGGTACCGCGCGCACCTCCCGCCCGGGGCGCGCATCGAGGTGGTGCCGGGCTTCGGCCACGTTCCGCAGATGGAGCGACCGCGCGAGCTGGTGGCGCGTCTGCGGAGCTTCGCCGAGGAGCTCGGCCTGCTGGCGGTCAGTCCCCCGCACCAGGGGGACGCCCGCGGAGCGGCGCAGTAGCGCCGCCCGTCCAGGCTCAGTGCCCCGGCCGGAGCCTTTCTCCCGTCGTGAGGTAGTGGTTGAGCGCCAGCTCCCAGTGGCGCATCGCCCGGAGGTACTCGTCGGGCGTCCTGCTCCGCACCAGCGCCACGCCGGACGGCCCCAGCGCGGTCCAGGTGTAGCGGACCGCGGCGACGGTCCGGGCCGGCCCGTCGGCCCGGAGCCGGATGTCGATCTCCGTCACGTCCGAGCCTGGGGTGAAGTGGACGTAGTGCACGTGCCCGGCGGCGGGCTCGAAGGCATCGAGGAGCCACACCGTCTCCGGCTGCCCGGGGTGACGGACGACGAAGAGGGTGCCCGCGCCGCCACCCGGTGGCTCCCAGCGCATCTCGGGCTCCCAGCCGGGCGCCCAGGCGCGCTCGCCGAGGGGGGTGAGCAGCGGCAGCACCCGGTCGGGCGGGGCCTCGAGGTGCTGCTCGTAGACGTGGCTCACCCGCTCCAGCGAGTCGGCCGGGGCGGTGGCCAGCGCCGCGGTGACGAGGGGGACGAGGGTCATGGGGACTTCCTCCTGGGCTCGGGCGAGGTCTCGCCGTCGATGGTCTCGGACAGGGCGTGGAGCACCGCCTGGAAGCCGCGGAGGTCCCGCTCGGTGAGCCGGGCCATCGCCCGGTCCTCGAGATCGAGGAGGTGCTGGTGCACCCGGGCGGCCGTCCGGGCGCCGGTCCGGGTGAGCCGGACGGTGAACGACCGCCGGTCCTCGGGCCGCACGTCGCGGGTGACGTCGCCGCGGGCCTCCAGCCGGTCGAGGTAGCTGGTGAGGGTCGAGCGCTTGTGGGCGAACGCCCGGTGGAGCTCGGCGACCGAGGAGGGCCCGGCCTCGGCCAGGTGGGCCAGGAGGTGGGACTCGCCCTGCGAGAGGCCGAGCGGGGGCCTCGCCGCATCCAGGTACAGGCCGAGCCGATGGGTGGTGCGGTGGACGAAGGGGACCAGCTGGAGGCGCGGCTTCATGCCGACATCGGATAGTACGATATCGGAATGAATGTCCATAGGGCTGGTGTGGACTCGCCTCGCCCGGGCGGCCCGGGCTACGCTGGGGGACCAAGACCGTGAACGGCCTCGTCTCTCTCCTCGTCCTGTCCACCCTGGCCGCCGCTCCCGCCCCGGCGCCGCCGCCCGAGGACGCCACCTACCGGCAGCTGGAGCTCTTCGCCCGGGTGCTCTCCTACGTGCAGAACAACTACGTGGAGAAGGTGGACGAGCGGCAGCTGGTCTACGGCGCCATCCGGGGAATGCTGGAGACGCTCGACCCGCACACCGTCTTCATGCCCCCCGAGCTGTTCAAGGAGATGAAGATCGACACCTCGGGCGAGTTCGGCGGCCTGGGGCTGGACGTGGTCAGGCGCGGGGACACGCTGGTGGTGGTCTCACCGCTCGACGACACGCCGGCGGCGCGGGCGGGCATCCAGCCCGGGGACGAGATCCTGGCCATCGACGGCGAGAGCACGCAGGGGATGGACGTGGCCCGGGCCACGGCGAAGATGCGCGGGCCGGCCGGGCAGCGGGTGACGCTCACCCTGATGCGAACCGGCTTCCAGCAGCCCCAGGACATCGTCCTCCTCCGCGACCACGTCCGCATCGTCTCGGTGCAGGGCGCGCTGTACGGCGGCATCGGCTGGGTGCGGCTGAAGAACTTCCAGGAGCGCACCGACGCGAACCTCAAGCGCGAGCTCGACCGGCTCCGGGCCGAGAACGGCGGGCGCGAGCTGTCGGGCCTGGTGCTCGACCTGCGCAACAACCCCGGCGGGCTCCTGGACCAGGCGGTGGCGGTGAGCGACCGCTTCCTCCCGGGCCGGCTGACCATCGTCAGCACCCGGGGGCGCGCCGGGCGGAGCCTCACCGAGGAGAAGAGCCGCGACCCCGGCACCGAGCCGGACTACCCGCTGGTGGTCCTGGTGAACGCCGGGAGCGCCTCGGCGTCAGAGGTCGTGGCCGGCGCGCTGCAGGACCACGGTCGGGCCACCGTGCTCGGGACGCAGACCTTCGGGAAGGGCTCGGTGCAGACGGTCATCGAGCTCGAGGACGGGAGCGGTCTGAAGCTCACCATCGCCCGCTACTACACGCCGAAGGGACGGAGCATCCAGGAGCGTGGCATCGAGCCGGACTTCCTGGTGCCCGCCGAGGGCACCGTGCGCGAGCTCCGGGAGAAGGACCTCCGCCGGCACTTCCGGAACCTGGACGCGGGCACCGCCGAGACCGTGCACCGGCTGCCCCCGCAGCCTCCCTGGGAGGCGAGCCAGAAGCTCACCGACCTTCAGCTCCGGGCCGCGCTCGACTACCTGCACGCCCATCCGCACGCCCCGGGGCGGCAGGCCGCGGAGCTGCGCCCGTCGCCCTGAGAGGGCCTTTCTCCGAGGGCCGGTGTAACGCCCGGGGACGACCCCGTACGCCAGGGTGGAGGACACACCCCGCCCATGGCCATCACCAACCAGACCGCTGGAACCCGCGTCGACGAGATCGCCGACGGCATCTACCGCATCAGCACCCCCGTCCCGCCGAGCTTCATTCCCGGTGGATTCACCTTCAACCAGTTCCTGGTGGCCGACGAGGCGCCGCTCCTCTTCCACACCGGACCGCGCCGGATGTTCGAGCTCACCCGCGAGGCGGTGGCGCACGTGCTGGGAGACGCGGCCCGGCTCCGCTTCGTGTCCTTCTCGCACGTCGAGGCCGACGAGTGCGGCGCGCTCAACGCCTGGCTCGCGGTGGCGCCCGGGGCCGAGCCGGTGTGCAGCCAGACCGCGGCCATGGTGTCGGTGAACGACCTGGCCGACCGGCCGCCGAGGGCGCTCGCCGACGGGGAGGAGCTGTCCCTGGGCCGCCGGTCGGTGCGCTGGCTGGACACGCCGCACCTGCCGCACGGCTGGGAGAGCGGGCTGCTCTTCGAGCCGGCGAGCCGGACCCTCCTCTGCGGAGACCTCTTCACCCGCACCGGCGCGTCGGAGCTCCCGGCCCTCACCGAGTCCGACGTGCTCGAGCCTGCTCTCGCACATCCACCACTCCGAGCCACTTGCGGTCGCAAGGTCTCACGATCATTGACACGGCGTGTCAGCGGTCAAGTAGGCGTGTTGTAAGTGGTCGGAATCGTTTGACACCAGAGGGTCACGTCCCTATCCTGCCGCGCCGCCCAGGGACCGGACACTCGGGCGTGTGGACGAGGGGCCAGCGCCAGAGATGACCACAGTCGAGATCGCGTTCCTGGCTCTGTACTTCGCCGTCCTGTGCGTGCTGGCCGTCTACGGCTCTCACCGCTACCGGATGGCGTTCCTGTACTACCGGCACAAGTTCAAGATCCCGACGCCGAACGGCACCCTCGCCCGCCTGCCGCGGGTCACCATCCAGCTCCCGGTCTACAACGAGATGTACGTGGTGGAGCGGCTCATCGAGGCCGTCTGCCGCATCGAGTACCCGCGCGACCTGCTCGAGATCCAGCTCCTGGACGACTCGACCGACGAGACCTGCGGCATCGCCCGGGCCGCGGTGGAGCGCCACCGCCGCGCCGGACAGGACATCACCTACATCCAACGGACCAACCGCAAGGGCTTCAAGGCCGGTGCGCTGGAGCACGGGCTCGTGTCCGCCACCGGCGAGTACGTGGCGGTCTTCGACGCCGACTTCGTCCCCGCGCCGGACTTCCTGAAGCGCACCGTGCCCTTCTTCGCCGACCCGAAGGTGGGCATGGTGCAGGTACGCTGGGGCCACCTGAACCGCGAGTTCTCCATCCTCACCCAGGCCCAGAGCATCTTCCTCGACGGCCACTTCGTCATCGAGCACACCGCCCGGAACCGCTCCGGCTGCTTCTTCAACTTCAACGGCACCGCCGGCATCTGGCGGCGGAGCACCATCGGCGACGCGGGCGGATGGCAGCACGACACGCTCACCGAGGACCTGGACCTCAGCTACCGCGCCCAGCTGAAGGGCTGGCAGTTCATCTTCCTGCCCGAGGTGGTGTCCCCGGCCGAGGTGCCGGTGGACATGAACGCCTTCAAGAGCCAGCAGCACCGCTGGGCCAAGGGCTCCATCCAGACCGCGCGGAAGCTCCTGCCCACCATCCTGAGGAGCGACCTTCCGGCGGCGGTGAAGCGGGAGGCGTTCTTCCACCTCACCAACAACATCGCCTACCTCCTGATGGTGCTGCTGTCGGTGCTGATGCCGCTGTCCATGGTGGTGCGGTTCAACCACGGCCTGTACTCGACGCTCTTCCTCGACCTGCCGTTCTGCCTCGCCGCCACCGTCTCGGTTTGCTTCTTCTACGTCGCCACCCAGCGGGAGCTGGGGCTCACCGGCTGGCAGCGGGTGAAGTACCTGCCCTTCATCATGTCGCTGGGCATCGGGCTGGCGCTCAACAACGCCAAGGCGGTCATCGAGGCGCTCCTCAACCAGCAGAGCGCCTTCGCCCGGACGCCGAAGACGGGCAGCGAGGGCAAGAGCCTCCGCTCGACCGTGAAGCGCAGCTACCGGGGCACCCGGAGCATGATGCCGCTGCTCGAGCTGGGCTTCGGGCTCTATTTCTCCGGGGCGCTCTGGTTCGCCATCGACGCCCACATCTGGACCTCGGTCCCGTTCCTGGTGCTGTTCCAGGTCGGCTTCCTGTACGTGGGGGCGGTGAGCCTCTTCCAGGGCCGGTCCATCGTCCGCCGGGCGCTCGCGCCCGCCGTCGCCCCGGCGCCGTCCGCCCAGCGCGCGGCCTGATCGCGCCGGGGCGGACCCTCCCCGCGGCGACGGCGCTCGCTCACCTCCCGCCGTCGGGGGGCGCGCGTAGCAGGAGGTAGCTCCGCATCTCCGGCGGGGAGGCATCCACGGCCGCGCACCGTCCGTCCACCCGCATCCACTCCACCGTGCGCAGGAGGAGCCCGCCGTCGGGGCAGCCGCTGAGCTCGACCGGGAGGCTGGCCTCGCAGCCCGGGCCCGAGGCGCCCATCCGCGGCGCCCGTGTCTCGCCCGAGAGCCCGGTGGCGGTGCGCCGGAGCACCACCCGCGCGCTGCTGGCCCGGTCAGGGGTGCCGCCGTCCGCCCAGCGGCGCTCGACGTCGAGCAGCACCGTGCCCCCGTCGTCGGTGGCCCGGTAGCTCCAGGTCGGGTCGGAGGCCAGCACCCAGCGGCCGGAGAAGTCGTCGCCGCAGCCCTCGGGCAGCGCGCGGGGCGCGGCGGCACGGGCGGTGGCGGCGGCGTCGCGCAGGCGAGGAGCGCGGCCAGGAGGAGGGGCGCTCTGCGCATCACGCCGCCGCGAAGAGCGCCTCCACGAACTCGTGCGGATCGAACGGGCGCAGGTCCGCCACCTTCTCGCCCACGCCCACCCAGGTGACGGGGATCTTCAGCTCGTCGCTGATGCCGATGACCACCCCGCCCTTGGCTGTGCCGTCGAGCTTGGTCAGCGCGATGCCGGTCACTCCGACGGCCTCCTGGAACTGCCTGGCCTGGGCGATGGCGTTCTGGCCCATCGTGGCGTCCAGCACCAGGAGCACCTCGTGCGGCGCGCCGGGGAGCGCCTTGCCCAGCACCCGCTTGACCTTGGTCAGCTCCTCCATCAGCGGCGTCTTGGTGTGGAGCCGGCCCGCGGTGTCGATCAGCACCGCGTCGGCGCCCTCGGCCAGCGCGCGCTTCACCGCGTCGAACACCACCGCGCCCGGGTCGGACCCGTCGGGCCCGCGGACCAGCGTGGCGTGCGCCCGCTCGGCCCAGACGTCCAGCTGCTCGGTCGCCGCGGCGCGAAAGGTGTCGCCGGCGGCGATGACCACCTTCTTGCCTGCCCGGGTGAGCCGGGCGGCCAGCTTGCCGATGGTGGTCGTCTTCCCGGAGCCGTTCACCCCGACCACCATGGTGACGTGCGGCGGTCCGCCCCCCTGGAGCGAGGCGGGGTGGGGGAGCGAGACCATCCGCTCGACCTCCGAGCGGATCAGCCCCTTCACCCGGCCCACGTCCGAGAGCTCGCGGCGCTTCAGCCGCTCCCGCGCGGCGTCCACCAGCCCCGAGGCGGTGCGGACGCCGATGTCGGCGGTGAAGAGGATCTCCTCCAGCTGGGCGAGGACGCCGTCGTCCACCGCGGAGCCCCGCGAGAAGAGCCCGTTGAGCCGGGCCATGAAGCCCTCGCCCCGGGTGCGCTCGAGCCCCGCGGCGAGCGTGCGTCCTGCCTCCGCCTCGGTGCGTGCCCGCGTCTCCTCCTCGGCACGGAGGCGCTGCGCCTCGGCGGCCTCCCGGGCGCGGGCCGCCTCCTCGTCCCGGAGCCGGCGCGCCTCGGCCTCCTCGCGGGCCCGGCGCTCGCGGGTCTCCGCCTCGGCGGCCTTCTTCGCCCGGTACTCCTCGCGCTTGGCCTCCTCCTCGCCTTTCTTGAGCTCGCGGGCCTCGGCCTCGAGCCGGGCGCGCCCGGCGGCCTCGGTCTCGGCGCGGGCCTTCTCTTGCAGCTCCCGCCGCTCGCGGGCGATGGCCTCGGCGCGGGCCCGGGCGGCGGCGGCCTCCTCGCGGGCGCGGGCCTCGTCCGGGCTCGGGGGGAGCTCCGGCCGGACCGGCGGCGGGCCGGGCAGTCCGGCCGGTGGGGGAGGAGGCGCCCCGGCACGACGGCGAGCGCGGGCCCGGAGCGCGAGCGCCGCGGAGGCCGCGGCGACGACGAGGAGACCGCCCCCGAGCAGCTCGACGGTGTGGCGGTCGAGCCCGAAGAGTTCCGGAAGCGGAGTGGCAACCTGGGCCAGAAGCAGGAACGGCGACATGAGGCGCCTCTCTTACGTCATCTGACGCTTCCGTCGACACCCGCCTTGTGCGGTAAGAGTCGCTCCACCCGCATGCGCCGCGCGCTCGCCCTCGTCTCCCTGCTCAGCATCCTCCCCGCCTGCATCGTCGAGGCGCCCACCTCGTCCAAGCCCGCCGCGGCGCCGGCGACGTCCCAGGTGAAGCCGGTGCCGGTGAAGAACGGCGCGGTGCTGGGCGAGCTGGCCGAGCTGGTGGGCGCCACCTTCGCCCCGCCGTCGCTGTCGCCGGGGGACGCCACCCGGGTGGTGCTGGTGTTCCGGGCCATCAAGCCGACCACGGACGACTGGCAGGTGTTCGTGCACGTGGAGGACGCCGAGGGCCGCGGAGAGCGGCTGAACGCGGACCACCCGCTGCGCGCCCCGACCAGCGCCTGGAAGGCGGGCGAGGTGGTCCAGGACGAGTTCGCCCTGACGCTCCCGCCCGGGTGGAAGTCACGGGCGGTGAACGTCTTCGTCGGGCTGTGGCTCCCCAGCACCAACTTGCGGATGAAGGTGAAGAACCCCGAGGCGGTGCGCACCGACGGGAACGACCGGGTGCTGCTGGTGCAGCTCCCGGTGGGCGGCTAAAAAAAAACCGGAGTGGCCCTGTAAGCCGAGTTCTGTTCCCCCGTGGAGTCTCCCCCGCGGGGGCGGCGAACATTCCTCTAGGGCCCTGGTTGCCCAGGGGCCTCGTCAGCGAGCGACCCGGGAGTCTGGGGCGGGCAGCCCCTGTCCCACCCCGGGTGGGGTGGAACGCTCCCTGCTGGCTCTTGCTCCGGGTGGGGTTTGCCGTGCCGGCCAGGTCACCCTGGCCGCGGTGCGCTCTTACCGCACCGTTTCACCCTTGCCCCGTGGCGCCGTTGCCGGCGTCCCGTGGCGGTCTGTTCTCTGTGGCACTGTCCTTCGGCTCGCGCCGACTGGCCGTTAGCCAGCACCCTGCCCTGTGGAGCTCGGACTTTCCTCCCGCTGCCCAATTCTGCGGCAGCCGGCGTTCACCCGGGCCACTCCGGCACCCGGGGATGTATCGCGCCTCGCGTCGAGGCGCCACTCGCCCCCTCTCGGAGCGAGGCTCAGGCGCCGATGGTGGGGGCGGCGACCACCGGTTGCGTGGAGGCGGGAGCGGTGCGGAATCGCGCGTCGCGGAGGACGAGCACCACCGCCGTCACCAGGTAGAAGCCGCCCCGGAGCCAGGACAGGCGGGTGACATCGGGTCCGTGGAACATCGGTCCGGCGAACTCGCCGCCGAAGGTGTTCTGCGCGGTGTGCATCAGCAGCGGCAGGAGCACGTTCCTGCCGGAGGCCTGGTAGAGCCAGGCGAAGACCACCGAGGCGGAGAGAATGCCCACGGCTCCCGGGAGGAGCTCTCCGGGGCGGGCGAGCAGCAGCGGCAGGTGCCAGGCCAACCACACCACGCCGACCAGCAGGCCGGCCTGGAGCATCGACCGGCTCTGCGAGACGCGGGCCAGGGCGAAGCCCCGCCACGCGGGCTCCTCGCCCAGCGGTCCGCCCAGGACCATCACCAGCGGGAAGGCGACGAGGAGCGAGGGCCAGGCCCGCCACGCCTCGGCCGGCGGCGGCGTCGCTCCGAGCGCCACGTTCGCGGCGATGCCCAGGAGCGTCACCAGCAGCGGGAAGAGCAGGGCGAAGACGTAGAGCGAGGGCGCCGCGCGCCAGCGGAGGAGGCCTCGCGCCCAGTCCCCGAGCCCACGCCAGCCTCCGATGAGCGCGGTCACCACCACCGCGGCGATGAGCGGGCCGAACGGGTCGAGGCCCAGCTCACCGCCCGGGCGGACCAGCGCGACCAGGTACGCGCGCCACGAGAGCGGAAAGGTGAGCGCGTAGAACGCGGCGACCGGGTGTGCGCGAACGATCTGTCGGAGCCGGGTCATGGATGCTTGCTCGCCTGACGCTCGAGCCCGGCCCGGATTGCGCCTGAGGATCTCCGGATGACCCGTTCGAGCTCGAAGTGGAGGCCCTGACCGTCGGGGGCAGCAGGAAGGCGCGGGTGGAGCGGGTCCTCGGGCGCAGGAGGCGCGGGGAGTGCCGAAGGATGCCTTCGATCTCGGCCTCGAGGACATCGCCGACATCCTCTCGACCACCGTCGGCGCGGTGAAGGCGGCGCTGCACCGGGGACGGGGAAAGCTCTCCGAGCCGGATCTGGAACCGCCCCGTGCGCCCGCTGCCGGTGCGCTCGACGCGTTCGTCGAGGCCTTCAACGCCGGAGACCTCGACCGCCTGGCCGCGCTCCTCCTCGACACGTCGACCGTCGAGGTCGTGGGCGCTCCACCATTCACGGCGCCGCGGCTGCGCGCACCACCGTGCTCCCCGGCATGCTCCTGGGGAGCGCACGGATGGCCGCGCGGGAGGACGGCGGTCAGGGGACCGGCATCGATCCTCGCTTCGCCCAGGGCGTCCTCCCGCGCCCCGCGCGGCTCGAGCTCGGTCACCTCCGCCGTGAGCCGCTGCGGTCACCTCCTCTCTCATCGATGGTCCGGTTGCCGACCCTCGCCGGGGTCGGCGTTCAGCGCGCGGCAGGTGGACCCGCTTCACCCCGGCTCGGCTCTCACCAGATGGCGGAGAAGCCGAGCACGGCCTGCAGTGCGGTCTGCACCTCGGGGTGCAGCCAGAGGGTCAGTCGCGCGTCGAGATCGATGGACCACACCGGTGAGAGGTGGACCTGGACCAGCGGCAGGCTGCGGACGCCCGGACGCACGGAGCCGAAAGTCAGCCCGAAGAGATCGGACCAGCCGGTGCCACCGATCGCGAAGTTGAGCGACACCACGTCCCCGATGGTGTGAGTCAGGAAGATGCTCCCCGCGAGCTTCGGCTGGGGCGGGTTCAGGCTGTACCGGCTGGACCAGCGCGCGGTCACGCCAAGGCTCGTCGCGCCCGAGAACCAGTGCCGGTAGGCAGCTCCCACCGACGGAATGTAGATGACGCCCTCCACCGAGCTGTACCCGAGGCCGTCGAGGCCGGCGCTCAGCACCACCTCGTCGCCATGACGGCTTCCCAGCAGCACACTCAGCCCGGGCGTGAAGAACGAGACCTCCAGCCAGTCGAGTGGAGACCAGGCGACGTTGAGCCGCAGCAGGCCGTTCGTGCTGTCCGTGCCGGCCGAGGAGCGCGTGTAGTCCACGCCGAGCCCGAAGCTCACGCCCACGTCGTGCACGGGGAGAGTCGATTCCTGCGCCGCCGGCGGGGTGCCCTGTCCCGCCGGCTCCGCCTGACTGGCGGCCGCCGGACGGACGCTCAGGAGCACCGCCACCACGGACACCCACCTCGTCATGGGCCCCCCTCCGTCGCCGCTCACGATGGCATGGGCGCCCAGGTCTCGAGCGACGATGGAAGAGCGGCGAACTCGGATGACGGGCATGGCCTCCCCCGCAGCGCCCTCGAACGAGACTTCACATCCTCTCGTCGATGGCCCGGTTGCTCATCTCGTCCGCCTCGGCGTTCTGCGCGCGCGGCACGTGGATCAGCTTCACCCGCCGGAACGCCTTGAGCAGGGCCAGCGCCTCGGCGTGCAGCTCGCGCAGCGCCGGGGCCCGGACCTGGTAGACGCCCGAGAGCTGGCGGATGATCAGCTCGCTGTCGGCGACCACCTCGAGCTCCTCGGCCCCGAGCTCTCGCGCGCGCCGGAGCCCGAGCAGGAGGGCCTGGTACTCGGCGACGTTGTTGGTCTGCCGGCCCAGGAACTTCCCCAGCTTCTCGAGAATCCGCCCCTCGGTGTCGAAGAGCACCGCGCCCGCGCCGGCCGGCCCCGGGTTCCCCCGCGCCGCCCCGTCGGAGGCGACTCGGAGCCTGCGATGCGGTTGCACGGCGTGCGGTGCCCCGGTGGCATGCGGGTGCGGGGCGGGGTGCGCGGGGGCGGGCCGCCCGAGGAGCACGCCCACCAGGTCGGTCCGCGAAACCCCGGGAAACCGGGCCAGGGTGCGGTCGAGGCTCTCCTCCTCCGCGATGACCCGGAGGAGCTCGGGAAGCGAGGGGCGACGCCCGCTCATCCCTTCTTCGCCGGAGGCGGCTCGATCGCCTCCGGAGCGCAGATGATTCGGTGGCACGACGGGCAGACGTCCGTCTCCAGGGTGGTCTTCAGGGTGTTGTAGAGCTGCGGCGGCAGGCTCATGTTGCAGCCCTGGCAGGTCCCGGCCACCACGGTGACCAGCGCGGGCGTGCGGCGCTTCCGCACCGTCTCGTAGCGAGAGAGCAGCGGCGGGTGGACGCCCTTCGCCACCTCGGCCCGCTTTCCCCCCAGCTCCTTCACCTGTCCCTCGAAGCCGGCCACCTTCGCCCGGAGCTCGTTCAGCTTCCCGCCGACGTCCCCCACCTTCGCCCCGTACTGCTGCTCCTTGGCCTTCACCACCTCGCGGAGCTGGACCTGCATCTTCCCCAGCTCCACCAGCTCCTCGGCCATGGTGGTGTTGGCCTTCTTGGCGATGTCGATCTCCCGGGCCAGCGCGGCGTACTCGCGGGTGGAGCGCTGCTCGGACAGGCGCGCCTCCCACTTGCGCACCTTCTCCTTCTCCTCGACGATGTTCTGCTCCAGCGTCCGCCGCTGCCGCTCGACCTCGAGCAGCTTGGTGCGCTCGGCCTCGACCTCGCCCTTGGCCAGGGACAGCTCCCGCTCCAGCTCCCCCATCTGCCTCGGATAGACCTCCGCCGACTTGCGGAGCGCCACGACCTCCAGATCCACCTTCTGCAGATCGGCCAGGGCCTTCAATCGTTCCTGCAAAGCTGGGCTGCCTCCTGCCGCCGATACCGGCGCCGCGGCCTTGTAGCAACGAAGCCTTCGCGGTGCCAACGCCCTCGCTCTGCTATCTCCTGGATGCGATGCGTTTCTGTCCTCGGTGCGCCACGGCGCTGGTCCCTCGCCATACCGGCGCCCGGGAGCGCCAGGCCTGCCCGGGGCCGGACTGCGGCTTCGTCTTCTACGACAACCCGCTGCCGGTGGTGGCCGGGCTGGTGGAGCACGAGGGAGCCGTGCTCCTGGTCCGGTCCGTGGGCTGGCCGGAGTCGTGGTACGGCCTGGTGACCGGCTTCCTGGAGCGGGGCGAGGAGCCGGAGGCGGGAATCCTCCGCGAGCTCCGGGAGGAGCTGGGGCTCGAGGGGAGGGTGGTGCGACCCATCGGCGTCTACACCTTCCCCGAGCGCAACGAGCTCATCCTCGCCTACCACCTCGAGGCCAGGGGTGAGGTGCGCCTGGGCGCGGAGCTCGCCGGGGTGAAGCGCATCCACCCGGAGAAGCTGCGGCCGTGGCCCTTCGGAACCGGGCACGCCGTCCGGGACTGGCTGGAGCGCCGCCGCGCGGCCCCTCGCTGACTGCGGCCGCCAGCTGACTGCGGCCGCCCTGACCTAGTCTTCCTCGTCCGGAGTGACTTCCTCCTCGTCGCCGAAGGTGTCGAGGTCCTCGGACTCCTCGGCCGCCTCCTCGGCGGGCTCCGGCTCGGGGGGCGCGGGCTCCACCGGGCGCGGCACCGCGGCCAGACGGCCCCGGCGAGGCTCCGGGGCCGGACGGTTGGCCGGGCTGTCCTTCTGGTCCGCCCCGCACTTCGGGCAGATCGCCTCGGGCTTTCTCAGGTCGTAGAACTTGGTCCCGCACTTGAAGCAGAGGTGCTTGGTCCCGAGGTCCTTCGCCGGCATCGACTCACCACCTTCGGTGCAGAGGGGAAACGCGAGGCGGCGATGTAGGCGTCCGGTGCCTCCCAAGTCAACGCTGGAAAGCCGTACGATGCCCTCGGCGGCCTTGACCTTCTTCTGCGACAGCTGCGGACAGCCCCTCCTGCTCGAGGGCGAGGCATCCCCCGGACTCAGGGTCTCGTGCCCGAGCTGCCGGGAGATCGTGGAGGTGCCGCTCCCGGCCGGCGACGAGCCCCTGGAGCTGAGCTGGTTCGCCATGGTGCGCGGCTCCCAGGTGGGGCCCATGGCCCAGGGCCCGCTCGAGCAGCTCATCCGCGCCGGCGAGGTCACCCCCAAGAGCTTCGTCTGGTGCGAGGGGATGGCGGAGTGGCGGCGGGCCGAGACCCTGCCCCAGCTCGCCGGGTCCCTCGCCGCGACCCGACCCCCGAAACCGGCCAACACCGCCGACCTCTCGCAGCTCTTCAGCGACCTCGACCTGACCGTCTCCAGGCCGATGGACGCGCGCGCCGTGGAGCAGATGCTCTCCGGGAACCGGGCGCCCAAGACCGCCCTGCCCGGGCCCGCGGCCACCCCGACGGGGAGCACTCGCACCGCCACCCGGCGCTCGCGTCCGGTGGACGACGACGACCTCGAGGCCTCGGGTCTCGCCCGCCGCAACCCGCTGTGGAAGGTGGCCCTCGCGGTGGTGCTGCTGGTGGCCGTCCCGGTCGCCGGTCTGTACGCGCTCTCCAGCATGAAGGTCATCCCGCTCGAGGTCCCCCGGGTCGACCCGGCGACCGGCGCCTCGGTCAACGAGCCCGTCTTCTCGGCCAGGGGCGTCCGTGGGCTCAAGGACCTGCTGCTCGGCAACGCGCCGCCGCCCGCGCCCCCGGCGCCTCCGCGGGAGGTCCGCGCGCCGCCACCGAAGCCTGCGCCCCCCCCGGCGCCCGTGGCGTCCGCGCCGAAGCCCGAGCCGCCCGCCTCGCCCGAGCTCAAGAAGCTCTACGCCGACTCCCGGAAGGCCGACGTCGGCCCCACCGTGACTCCCAGCCCGGGCCAGGCGGCCGCGCCTGCGTCGTCCGGTGCCGGACCGAACGCCCAGGCCCTGGCGAAGGTGGTGGCGCCGAGCGGGCCGGCGTTCCAGGGCTGCATCGAGCAGCAGCTGAGGCGGACGCCGAACTTCCGGGGCGGCAAGGTCAATCTCGTGGCCACGGTGGGGGCATCGGGCACCGTCAAGCAGGCCCGGCTCGACCGGAAGGAGATCGACGTGTCCGACCTCGGCAGCTGCCTCAAGTCGCGCGCGAGGAGGCTGGTGTTCCCGTCCTTCGAGGGCGAGGACGTCGAGGTGGAGATCCCCCTGGTGCTCACCGCAGCGCTCTGATGCGGTCCGTGGTCCTCAGCGCGTGGGTGGAGGCCGTGCAGTCCTGGAACGGCACGGGTCCTCCGCCGTCGGCCAGCGCCGTCGGCCTGGTCCGTCCGGGCGGCCCGGTGGCGCAGCGTCCCTGGGGACCGGAGGCCGCCGCCGCGCTCGCCGCGCCCGGCGCGCTCGCCCCGTACCTGGACCACACGCTGCTCCGGCCCGACGCGACCGACGGAGAGGTCGAGGCGCTCGGCGTCGAGGCGCGGCAGCACGGGCT
This sequence comes from uncultured delta proteobacterium, assembly GCA_963776345.1. GTDB lineage: Bacteria > Myxococcota > Myxococcia > Myxococcales > Myxococcaceae > RPRB01. Next base: position 141,053 of record CAVZMH010000019.1, read on the forward strand.
CGGTGGCGCCTGCGTGCATCCGGTGCACGTGGCCACCCTGGTGCGCGCGCTCGACGGCAGCGCGGTCGAGCCGGTCTCGGTGGTCGGCTTCCCTCATGGCGCGCACCTCACCGAGATCAAGCTGCTCGAGGCGCGCCGGGCCGCCGACGAGGGCGCCCGCGCGGTGGACGTCGTCGCCCCGCTCGGGCTGCTGAAGGAAGGCGACGTCGGCCGGGTGCTCCAGGAGCTCCGGGCTCTGGTCTCGGCGCTGGCGCCGGTGCCGGTGCGCCTCATCCTCGAGACCGGGCTCCTCCCTCCGCGCGCGGTGGCGCTCGGAGCGGGGCTCGCGGTCGCTGCGGGGTGCGACGCGGTCAAGACCTCCACCGGCTTCAACGGCCCGGGCGCGCGGCCCGAGGACGTGGCGCTCCTCCGCGCGGTGGTGGGCAGCGTGCTGGGAGTGAAGGCGTCGGGGGGCATCCGCACCGCGGCCCAGGCCCGGGCGCTGGTGGCCGCCGGAGCGAGCCGGCTCGGCGCGTCGTCGTCGCTGGCCCTGCTTGCCGGCGGGTGACTTCGGGGCTGGTAATGAGGCCCTGGCGGGCTAGAAGGACGGGCCCGGGAGTCCCATGGGGCTGACCGCCGCTCAGAAGAGGACGCTTCGCCGCGCGCTGCAGGCGCTGGTCAGCGACGTGTCCGCGCGGGGGCTCCAGCGCATCGCCCCCAACCGCACCGACGAGACCACGGTGGGCGGGGAAGAGGACGAGCAGCCGCTCAACGAGATGCTCCAGGCCATCGCCTCGGACCGGAACCGCGCCGTCGGCGATGCGCTGGGGCGCGCGCAGCGGGCGCTGGACAAGCTGGACCACGCCCCCGACGAGGCCGGTGCGTGCGAGGAGTGCGGCGAGGGCATCCCCTGGGGACGGCTGAAGGCGATGCCCTACGCCGAGCTGTGCGTGGCCTGCCAGGGCAAGCGCGACGGGCCGCAGCGCGGACCCACCCGACGAGGCCTGACGGATTTCAGATGACGATGGACCACACCGCACTCATCCGGGAGGTCGACGCCTGGAGCGCCGCCGATCCCGACGAGACGACGCGCGCCGAGCTGCAGCGGCTGCTCGAGGCCGAGGACTTCCCCGAGCTCGAGGACCGCTTCGCCGGCGGTCTGCAGTTCGGGACCGCGGGGCTGCGCGGGGTCGTCGGCGCCGGCCCGAACCGGATGAACCGCGCGGTGGTGCGCCGGGCCACCGCGGGGCTCGCCGCGCATCTGCTCGCCACGGTGCCGGACGCCACGCGGCGCGGGGTGGTGGTGGCCCGGGACGGGCGGCGGATGAGCAAGGAGTTCGCAGAGGACACGGCGGCGGTGCTGGCTGCGTCCGGCATCCCCGCGCTGGTTCGCGACGGCTTCACCCCCACGCCGCTCTGCGCCTTCCTGGTGGAGCGGCTCGGAGCCTCGGCCGGGGTGATGGTGACCGCCAGCCACAACCCGCCCGAGTACAACGGCTACAAGCTGTACTGGGGGAACGGCGCGCAGATCATCCCGCCCCAGGACGCCGCCATCGCGGAGGCCATCTCCCGGGTGGGCCCGGCGCGCGACATCCCGCTGGCCGACCTTCCCGACGCCCGGGCCCGCGGGCTGGTCCGCGACGTCGGGCCCGAGCTGGACCGGGCGTACCTCGAGGGCGTGCTCGGGCTCCGGCTCCACCCGGGCGAGGGGACGGACCTCTGCATCGTCTACACCCCGATGCACGGCGTCGGGGGCCCGCTGGCGCTCGAGGCGCTACGGCGCGCCGGGTTCTCCCGGGTGCATGCGGTCACCGAGCAGCTCGAGCCGGACCCGTCGTTCCCCACCGTGCGCTTCCCGAATCCCGAGGAGCCGGGGGCGATGGACCTCTCGCGCGCCCTGGCCGAGCGCACCCGCGCCGATCTCGTCCTGGCCAACGACCCCGACGCGGACCGTCTCGCGGTGCTCACCCGCGCGGCGTCCGGCGAGCTGCGGGCGCTCACCGGGAACGAGGTCGGGGTGCTGCTCGGGCACTACCTGCTCACGCAGGGACCGAGGCGCGAGCGGCCGCTGGTGATGACCACCATCGTCAGCTCCACCCAGCTCGGGGCGATGGCCCACCGGCTGGGCGCCCTCTACGACGAGACGCTCACCGGCTTCAAATGGATCGCCAACCGCGCGATGGAGCGCGCGGCCCGGGACGGCGCCCAGCTGGTCTTCGCCTACGAGGAGGCGCTCGGCTACACCGTGGGCACGCTGGTCCGCGACAAGGACGGCATCGGGTCGGCGCTGGTCATGGCCGACCTGGCCGGCTGGGCCCGGGCGCGGGGGACCACCGTCCTGGGCTACCTCGAGGAGATCCAGCGCGAGTTCGGGGTCTACCTCTCGCGCCAGCGCAGCTTCACCCTCCCCGGCGCCACCGGGGCCGAGACCATCGCCCGGGTGATGGACGCCTTCCGCAAGACCCCCCCCGCGCGGGTGGGCGAGCGCACGGTGGAGACGGTGAAGGACTACCAGGCCCGGATGCGCACCGCCCACGGACGCTCTGAGCCGCTCTCGCTGCCACCCTCGAACGTGCTCGCCTACGGGCTCGAGGGCGGCGGGCAGGTGACGCTCCGGCCCTCCGGCACCGAGCCGAAGATCAAGTACTACTTCGAGCTGCCCGAGCGGCTCTCCCCCGGCGAGGAGGTGGAGACCGCGCGCCGCCGGGGCGAGCAGCGGCTGGAAGAGCTTGAGCGCGACTTCCTCGAGCTGGCCACCGCCCGGGGTCAGCCCCGGGTGTGAAACTCCAACCCCGGTGTCAGCGCTTGCTGCCACACCACACGGCGGAGGCCGAGATGCGTCCCACTGTCGCCACCCAGCGTCGCGTCCCGCTTCTGACACCGGCCCGCGTTTCTCGCTGTACCTGCTCCCCGTCACGGCCTACGGTTTTCCGCTCAACCGACGGGGACGGCGCCGGCCAGGAGGGAATCCTCCGGCGCCCGGGCCCTGGAGGCCCGGACGGTTGCTGATCGCGCTGATCTAGGGGAGGACATGTGAGAGCTGCGAAACTCAATGCAGTCGGCTGGACGGCAGTCTTCGCGCTGTGCCTCGGTGGGGTGGCGAACGCCCAGACCACCACCGTTGCCAACCACTGGACCGTGGACTCCGGGGAGACGGTCGGGGCGGGCGCGAACGTGCTCCGGGGTCAGGTGGGCTTCCCGGGCTTCACCGGTGACTTCATCCACGGGCTCGATCCGACCTTCGACATCGGCGCTCGCATCTGGCTGAACTACGCGATCGAGGGCGTGACCAACGCCTCGGCGTTCGAGTTCAAGGTCCAGCTGACGCTCCGCAAGCAGTTCATGGACAACGGGAAGCTGAAGCTGGCCGGGACCTTCGACCCGGGCTTCCTGGTCTGGTCGAGCGGGGGAACCGTCAGCGGCCTCACGTTCCCCATCGGGCTGCAGCTCGGCATCCCGATCGACAGCAAGGTCACCATCAACGCCTCGTTCGACATTCCGATGTACGTGACCTTCGGGACCTTCGGGAACTTCCACCTTCCGCTCCTCTTCGGCGGCGGGGTCGAGTACCTCCTCGAGCCGAACCTGGCGCTCACCTTCCACCTGAAGGTCGGCCCCGACATCGGCTTCGGAGACTTCAGCTCGACGAACTTCGCGCTCTACGCGCTGTTCGGCGTCGCCTACAAGATGTGACGGCCTCCAGGCCGTGCTGAGGTGATGCCCGGATGACCCCGTACGAGCTCATCCGGGCCAAGCGCGATGGCGGCGCGCTGCCGCCGGACGCGCTGCGCGGTTTGCTCGCCGCGTACGCCCGCGGGGAGGTCCCGGACTACCAGATGGCCGCCCTGTGCATGGCGGTCTTCTTCCGGGGCCTCGACGCGGCCGAGCTGCGGACCTGGACCGAGGCCATGCTCCACTCGGGGAGCACGCTCCGGCGCCGGCCCGGCTCGCCGCCGCGGGTCGACAAGCACTCGACCGGTGGGGTGGGGGACAAGGTCTCCCTCTGCCTCGCTCCGCTCGTGGCAGCCTGCGGCCTGGCCGTCCCGATGGTGAGCGGCCGCGGGCTCGGCCACACCGGCGGCACGCTGGACAAGCTCGCCGCCATCCCCGGGTTTCGCACCGACCTGTCGCTCGCCGAGGCCGACCGCGTCCTGGGTGAGCTGGGGGTGTGCATGCTCGGGCAGACCGACGAGCTCGCCCCGGCCGACCGGCGGCTGTACGCGCTCCGCGACGTCACCGCGACGGTGGACTCCATCCCGCTCATCGCCGCCAGCATCCTGAGCAAGAAGCTCGCCGAGGACCTGGACGGGCTGGTGCTCGACGTGAAGGTCGGCTCGGGCGCGTTCATGCGCCGGCAGCAGGAGGCCGAGCGGCTCGCGCGGACGCTGGTGGACCTGGCCCGGGACCTGGGCTGCCCGGCCGTCGCCTGGCTCACCTCGATGGACGCCCCGCTCGGCCGCGCCGTGGGCAACGGCAACGAGCTGCTCGAGGCCGTGGACGTGCTCCGCGGCGAGGGCCCCGCGGACGTGCGCGCGCTCACCCTCCGCCTCGGCGCCGAGATGCTGGTGCTCGGGCGGCAGGCCGGGAGCGTCCCCGAGGCGGAGCGGCGGCTCGCGGCGGCCATCGCCGACGGCTCGGGCCTGGAGCGCTTCCGGGCGCTGGTCCGTGCGCAGGGCGGAGACCCGGGCCTGCTCGACAGTCCGGCGCGCCTGCTCGGTCCACTGGAGACGACGGAGGTGCGCGCGGAGCGGGCCGGTCACCTCGCGTCCGTCGACACGCTGGCGGTGGGCCTCGCGGCCGTGGTGCTCGGCGCGGGCCGCACCCGGAGCGACGACTCCATCGACCCCGGCGTCGGACTCACCGTGCTCCACCGGCCCGGCGACCGGGTGGAGCGGGGCGAGGCGCTGGTCGCGGTTCACCACCGGTCCGGTCAGGACGTGGGGAAGGTGTGCCGCCGGCTCGCGTCAGCGGTGCGCATCGGCGACGCGGTCGAGCCCGTTCCGCCGCTGCTCCTCGCCCGGCTGGAGGCCTCGCGGCCATGAGCACGCTCTTCGACCGGCTCCAGGAATCGGCCGCGGCGGTGCGGGCGCGACTTCCGGGCGCCGAGCCCGAGGTGGCGCTGGTGCTGGGGAGCGGGCTCGCCGGGGCGGTGCGGCTGCTCGAGGAGCCACGGAGCCTCCCGCTCGCCGACCTTCCGCACGTGGGCACGCCGAGCGTCTCCGGTCATCCGGGCCGCCTGGTCGTCGGCCGGGTGGGACGGGTGCGGGTCGGCGTGCTCCAGGGCCGGCTGCACACCTACGAGGGCTGGACCGCCGCCGAGACGGCGTACCCGGTCCGTCTGCTCATCACCCTCGGCGCCCGGGTGGTGGTCCTCACCAACGCCTCGGGCGGGGTGCGCGACGGGCTTCGCGGGGGCGACTGGATGGCCGTCACCGACCACCTGAACCTCGGCGGGAGGAACCCGCTCGAGGGGCCCAACGACCCGAGGCTGGGGCCCCGCTTCCCGGACCTGTCGCATGCCTACGACCCGGGGCTCCGCGCGCTGCTCCTGCGCGCCGCGGACGGGGCCGGGGTTCCGCTCCAGGAGGGCGTCTACGCGATGATGCCCGGCCCCTCGTACGAGACGCCGGCGGAGATCCAGATGCTCCGGCGCCTCGGCGCGGACGCGGTGGGCATGAGCACCGTCCCCGAGGTCATCGCCGCGGTGCACATGGGCGCCCGGGTGGTCTGCCTGAGCTGCATCACCAACGCCGCCGCCGGGCTCGGCGGCGCCCTCTCCCACGCCGAGGTCGAGGCGACGGCGCGGGAGGCCGAGGAAGGGGGAGTTCGCATCCTCCGGGCTTTCCTGGAGATGCTGGAGGGGTCGCCCGGACCGGGGTGAGGGTGAATCCCACCTCCGCGGGGGTCTGCGCCGACGTACCTTCCTTACTCGTCTGTCCCCCATGTAAGCTTCCGGCCAGCATGGAGGCCTCCTCCACCGAGCAGTCGGCGACCGAGCGGCCGCACGACCGGCGGGACTCGCCGCGGGTGCCGTTCCGCTTCCTGGCCCGCTGCGCGCGGGACGGGGAGCCCTTCGAGGAGACCCGCGGGGACCTCAGCATCGGCGGCGTGTTCTGGGGCACCACCCACGAGCCGCACGCGCCGGAGGTGGAGGTCCGGGTCATCCTGCCGGGCGAGCACAACGAGATCCACGCCCGGGGGCAGATCGTCGGCCGCCGCGACACCGGGTTCCACATCCGCTTCACCGCGCTCGCCACCGACGACGAGCTGGCCATCGCCCGCTACATCGACGAGGTGGGCATCGGCTGGGAGTAGCGGGGAGGCCTCCTGTAGGTTTGTGGGCATGGAGCCGGACTGGTCAGCGCTGGAGGCGGCCGCCCGCGCGGCGATTCCCCGGGCGTACGCGCCGTACTCGCGCTTCCCGGTGGCGGCGGCCCTCCGCTTCGCGGACGGCCAGGTGCTCGCCGCGGTGAACGTGGAGAACGCCTCGTACCCCTTGAGCCTCTGCGCCGAGCGCGCCGCGGTGGCGGCGGGCATCGCCGGCGGGCACGGGCCGGTGCGCGCGGTGCTGGTGCTCACCGGCGCCGCCGAGCCCACCACCCCCTGCGGAGGGTGCCGCCAGGTGCTGGCCGAGCACGGCGCCCCCGACGTCCCGGTGCGCTCGCTGACCCTGCAGGGACGCACCGCCGAGCACCGCCTCGGTGCGCTGCTTCCCGACGCATTCCGCTCGGAGTCGCACGACCGGCGCAATCCCCCCCTCCCCGGGGACGTATGGTAAGCCGCCACCGACGACAGGTGACCTGACCCATGTGGAATCGTCTCAAGCGTGCGATGCGGAGCTTCTTCGGCTTCTTCGTCTCGGGCATCGAGAACCCGGAGCTGATCCTCGAGCAGAACATCCGGGACCTGAACGACCAGGTGCCGCGGATGAACGAGTCGATCGCCATGGTCCGGGCGAACCTCACGCTTCTGGAAAAAGAGAACCAGAAGTACCAGACCGAGGTGAACGACCTCACCGCCAGGGTGAAGGCCGCCATCCAGGCCAACCGGGACGACCTCGCCGCCTCCTACGCCACCCGGCTCCAGATGGAGCGGCAGGCGCTGGAGCGGAACATCCAGCAGCTCGACACCGCCAAGTCCGCCTACGAGAAGGCGCTGAACGTCAAGAAGATGTTCATGCGCGAGAAGGAGCGGAAGACGCAGGAGGCGATGAGCGCCATCCGCGACGCCCGCCGCGCCAAGTGGCAGTCCAAGGTGGCCGACGCGATGGAGTCCTTCGAGGTCGCCGGCATCGACGCCACCCACGACGAGATGCTGCGCAAGGTCCAGGAGGCCGCCGCGGTCAACGAGGCCCGGATGCAGATGGCGCTCGAGTCGGTGGACCACCAGGCGCTGCAGATCGAGGAGGACGCCGAGAAGCTGCAGGCCCAGGAGCTGGTCAAGCAGTTCAAGATGGAGATGGGGCTCGCCACGCCCACCCCGGTGTCCGAGACCGGAGAGGCCCCGGAGAAGACCATCGGCAAGAAGGTGGAGGTGAAGTAAAGCCAGTCTCCGGATGGCCTGGCGGCGCAAGACGGGGCGGTATCTCTTCCTCGCGCTCCTCCTCGTCGCCGGTGGGTGGCTCGCGGCGAGCTGGATGGGCCTGCTCGACCGGGCCAGCAGACGGCTGTTCCCGGCGCTGGAGAAGACCGGGACCCTGTCCCCCGGGGACTTCCCCGCCGGGGTCACCGCGCCGGGCGGGGACATCGCCTCCGTCCCCCTCCGTCCCACCCTCCTCGGCTTCACGCCCCGCGGCTCGGCAGCGTCGCTCCTGCTGGCCACCGGGGGCGTCGGGGCTGAGGGCAAGGGAGGCCTGCTCCGGACCGGCTACTCGCTGGACGCCCGCGCCGTGGTCTTCGCCCGAACCGCCGAGCTCCGCAAGGCGCTCCGGGATGGCGCCGAGCGCGGCGGCGTGGACATGGCGGCGCTCACCGTTGACCGGGTGGCGAGCTGGATCCACCCCCTCCGCGACGCCGCGCCCCGGGTGGTGCTCCTGCTCGCGAGGAGCCAGGGGGCGGATGCGCTGGGGGCGGTGGGCGTCTCCAGCCTTGGCGAGCTCAAGGGGCGGCGGCTGGCGGTGGCCGCCGCCAGCCCCGGCCAGTACTTCGCGTTCTGGCTCCTGATGCGGGCAGGCCTCGGAACCGGGGACGTGCGCTGGGTGGACCTGCCGTCGTCGCTCGACGCGGGGCTGGCGCTGCGCGAGGGGCGGGCGGACGCCATCGTCGGGCTGCGGGGCGACGTCGACGCCGCCACGGCCGACCGCGGCGGCCGGGTCCTGGCCACCACCGCCGACGCGCCACACCTCGTGGCGACCGTCCTCGTCGTGCGGGGGGATTTCGCCGCGCGCTACCCGGATGGGGTGCGCCGCACCATCCGGGGCCTGCTGGACGCGGCGGCAGCCACCGTCCGGGATCCGATCCCGGCGGCGCGCTTCCTCGGCGAGGTGGCCCCCTCGCTCGGGGACCCACGCGAGGCGGTGCTGGACGAGCCCCCGGCCACCCTGCGCGAGAACCTCGCCTTCTTCGGCATCGCCGGGCAGGCTCCGGTCACCTACGACGAACTCTTCCAGAGCGCGGCCGCTCTCGAGGCGCGGCTGGGAAAGTCGCCCCCGCCGCCCGCGGCGGAGGACACCCGCGACGTGACCGTCATCCGGAGCCTGGGGGAGGCGCGCCCATGAGAAGGCGCCGGAGCACCCTCCGCGCGGCGCTCCTCGCCCCGGCGAACGTCGTCGCGCTGGCCACCGCGGGCGGGGCGGCGCTGGTCACCGGACAGGCGCTCCCGGCCCTGGTGGCGCTCGCGGCGGAGGCGTTCTACCTCGCGGTCGTGGGGCTCGTCCCTGCGCTCCGCCGCGCGGTGGGCTCCGGGGCCACCTCGCCCGAGGACGACGAGATGGAGCGCCTGCTGGCCGAGCTGGCCGAGAACCAGCGCGAGCACTACTTCGTGCTCCGAGACCTCCGCGACGCCATCCTCGAGAACTACCGGAAGCTCCCCGGCGGCGGGGTGCTGGCTGCGTCCAGCGAGGCACAGCTCGCGGCGCTGCTCACCGCCTTCCTCCGTCTGCTCGCCACGCTCAACGACCATCGCCGCTACCTGGGCATCGCCGACCGCGAGGCGCTGCGGCGCGAGCTGCGGCTGCTCGAGGCCGAGCTGGACGGACAGGGCAACCCGCGGCTGCGCGAGGTGCAGGAGAAGCGGGCGGACATCCTCCGCCGGCGGCTGGAGCGGTTCGGCCAGGCCGAGGAGAGCCGGGCGGTGGTGAGCCACCAGCTCGCCAGCATCGAGGACCTGGTCAAGCTGACCCACGAGCAGTCCATCTCCATCCGCGATCCGGCGGCGGTCACCGGGATGCTCGACGCGCTCGCCGCCGAGGTCAGCGCCACCGAGCAGACGGTGCGCGAGCTGGAGCAGTTCTTGGACGTCACCGAGGAGCCGGGCGCCGCCGGGGGCCGCCGCACCCGGGTGCGGGGATGAGGGCCGGGGCGCTCGCCGCGCGGCTCGCGGTCCGGGTGCACCAGGGGCTCCGGGCCCTGGTGGACCGGCTCGCGCCGCCGGAGCTGCTGCTGGCCGAGCGGATCACCGGGGTGGCGCGCACCGCCGTTGCCGGGGCGCTGGTCTCCAGCGGGCTGGCCGAGCGGCTCGACGGCACGCCCCGCACCGCCCGCGAGCTGGTGGGCGACGGGGCGCTGGAGCTCGACACCGCCGAGCGCATCCTCCGCGGCGCCGCCGCGGTGGGGCTGCTCGAGCGCAGCGGCGCTGGCTTCCGCCGCAACCGCCTCACCCGGGTGCTCCAGCCCGAGGCGCCGCGCTCGCTCGGTGCGCTGGCGGTCTACTTCGCCTCCGAGTCGAACCTCCTCGCCTGGAGCCGCTTCCCCGAGGCGGTGCGCACCGGCGAGGTGGCGTTCCGCCGCGCGCACGGCCACGGCATCTGGGAGCACCTCGCCTCGTCCGAGGAGGAGGGCGCGCGCTTCGCCCGGGCGATGGACGCGGTCACCCGCCTCGATGCGGAGGCGGTCGTCCAGACCCCCGGGTTCTCGGGCCTCGGGGGCCTGTGCGACGTCGCCGGCGGCACGGGCGCGCTGCTCGAGGCGGCGCTCCGGGCGCATCCGCGGCTGACGGGCGTGCTGGTGGACGCGCCGGGCGTGGTGCAGCTCGCGCGCCGCCGCTTCGAGCGCTCCGGGCTGCTCGGACGGGTGCGGCTCGAGCCAGCGGACGTCTTCGCCCGGGTGCCCGAGGGTCTCCCGGCGTACGTGCTGAAGGACGTGCTCCACGACTGGGACGACGCCCGGGCGCTGGCGCTGCTCGCGGTCGTCCGCCGGGCGATGCCGGCCGGAGCGCGCCTGCTCCTGGTGGAGCTGCTCCTCGAGGGTGGCCCGGTGGAGGCGCTGGCCTCCCTGGTGGACCTCCAGATGCTGGCGGTCACCGACGGGGGGCGGCAGCGCTCGGTGGACGAGCTCGCCGGTCTGCTCGGGCGGGCCGGGTTCTCCCGGCCCGTGGTGCACCGGACCCGTACCGCGAGCAGCGTCCTGGTCTCGGAGGCCGTGTAGAGTCACCGGCCGACATGGCCGAGGTCCTGACGAGAGACGATGCGAGGGTGCGGTGGATCACCTTCAACCGCCCCGAGACGCGCAATGCGCTCACCACCCAGGTGAACGACACGGTCCGCGAGGCGGTGACCTCCGCCCCGACCAGCGGCGCCCGGGTGGTGGTGCTCACCGGTGCCGGCGGCGCCTTCAGCTCGGGGCTCGACCTGCGCGTGGCCGCCGAGGAGGGCATGGACTCCGAGCGCATCGAGTCGCGGATGCGCACCCACTTCCACGGGCTCATCCGCGCCATCCGCGCCTGTCCGCTGCCGACCCTCGCCGTGGTGGATGGACCGGCGGCCGGCTTCGGGTGCGACTTGGCGCTGGCCTGCGATCTCCGGCTGGTCTCCGACCGGGCCCGCTTCGGGGAGATCTTCGTCAAGCGCGGGCTGATGCCGGACGGCGGCGGCACCTGGATGCTCCCCCGCCTGATCGGCCTCGGGCGGGCGCTGGAGCTGATGCTCACCGGCGACCTGGTGGACGCCGCCGAGGCGCACCGGATCGGGCTCGCCAACCGCGTCTACCCCGCGCAGCAGCTCGAGTCCGCCGCCTGGGACTTCGCCCGGACCCTCGCCGCCGGGCCGCCGCTGGTGCACCGGGCGGTGAAGGCGGCGGTGGAGGCGGCGAGCCACTCCAGCCTCGACGAGGCCCTGGAGGGCGAGGTGCGGGGGCAGCTGAAGCTCCTGGCCTCGGCGGACTTCCAGGAAGGGGTGGTCGCGTTCCTCGAGAAGCGGCCGCCGACGTTCCGGGGAGAGTGAGCGAAGGTGTGAGACGCACACCGGCGCCTCGTTGACCCTCCGCTCGGCCGGTCGCTAGGCTTGCTGGCCGCGGTTGCTCCCCGGACCCGGCCTCCCTTGACCATTCCCACGCCGAAGAAGCAGCCGATCCCCTTCGGACGGTACCTGCTGCTCGACCGGATCAACATCGGCGGCATGGCCGAGGTCTGGCGCGGCAAGGTCTTCGGCGCCGGCGGCTTCGAGCGCCTGGTGGCGATCAAGCGCATCCTCCCCAACATCGCGGAGGACGAAGAGTTCATCTCCATGTTCCAGGACGAGGCGAAGATCAGCGTCCAGCTGACTCACGCCAACATTTGTCAGATCTACGAGCTGAACCGGCTCGGCCCCAGCCTCTACATCGCGATGGAGTACGTCCCGGGGAAGGACCTCCGCTCCATCTTCGAGCGGGCCCGGAAGAAGGGCGAGCCACCCCCGGTGCCGCTGGTCTGCTACGTCGTCGGCAAGCTCTGCGAGGGCCTGGACTACGCACATCGAAAGAAGGACCAGCACGGCCGCGACCTGAACGTGGTCCACCGCGACGTCTCGCCCCAGAACGTCCTCATCTCCTTCGAGGGGGAGGTGAAGGTCATCGACTTCGGCATCGCCAAGGCCGCGGGGAAGGTGACCAAGACCCAGGCCGGCATCCTCAAGGGCAAGTTCGGGTACATGAGCCCGGAGCAGATCCGCGGGCTCCCCCTCGACCGGCGGAGCGACGTGTTCGCCATCGGGGTCTGCCTCTACGAGCTGCTCACCGGGGAGCGCCTCTTCGTCGGCGAGAGCGACTTCCAGGTGCTGGAGAAGGTGCGCAAGGCCGAGGTGCTCCCGCCGTCCACGTACAACCGGAGGATCCCCGAGGCGCTGGAGCGCATCGTGCTCAAGGCACTGGCCAAGGACCCGCAGGACCGCTTCCAGTACGCGAGCGAGCTCGCGGATGACCTGCAACGCTTCCTCATCACCTCGGACAGCATCTTCAGCCGCAAGGACCTGATGCAGTACATGAAGTCCACCTTCGCCGAGGAGGTGGAGCGCGAGCGGGCCCGGTTGGCCGAGTACGCCGACGTCAAGGCCCCCGAGGGGATGCTCTCCGAGGGCGGCGGCGGCACCGTGCCGGTGCTCGCCCGCACCACCGGCCCCATCCTCGCCGCGGTTCCGACCCCGCCCTCCACGCCCGCGGTGGTCAAGAGCGCCTCGCTTCCCCGGCTCACCGCCGCCGCCCCGCAGGCGCAGTCCCCCCGCGACGACGAGGGCACGCTCCTGGTCGACGGGAGCGAGGTGCTCGCCTCGGTGGAGGCTTCACGGCCGCGCGTCCAGCCCATCGTCGGCGCGGAGCCCGAGACCGACCCCGAGCGCGCTGGCAGCGTCGCCGCGCCCGAGCCCGAGCCCGGCGATGATGCCCCCGTCTCCCCGGTCGACGAGACCATCGTCCGCCTCCGTCCCGGCGCGCCCACCCCTCCGGCCGCGGAGCTCGTGGCGATGACCGTGCCCCCCCCGCTACCCCCGAGGCCGCAGCCCGCTCCCGCCGCCGTGGCCCCGAGCCCTGCGCCGGGGTCGCCCACCCCGCCGCCGGCCGTGCCCGGAACGGCGCCGGTGCCCACCTCGCCCAGCGGACCCGTCCCCGCCCTCGAGGCGCCGCTGGACGCGCCCGTGGCCGACGCCGCCCTGCCTCCGCCCGTCGAGGCGCAGGACGGGCAGCCCGCTGCGGAACCGGCGGCGCTCTCCGCCGGCGAGCTCGAGGTCGCGGACCGGGCCGCCGCCCTGGAAGCGGGGCGCTCGAGGCGGCGGATGTGGCCCTGGGCCTTGGGCGCCGTCGCCGCGCTCGGGCTCGGCAGCGCCGCCATCCTGCGGGTCCGCGAGCCTGCCACCGGCCGGGTGGTGCTGGACGTGAGCCCGCCCGAGGCCCGCGGCCGCGTCCGGCTCACCGTCGGGGGCGCCGACCTCGGGGTGCCAACGCACTGGCCGGTGGTGCATTCCGTCCCCTCGGGCAAGGTGGAGGTCCTCGCCTCGGCGGACGGGTTCAAGCCGGCCCTGGTGGAAGCGAGCGTCGGGCGGGGCAACGCCGCGACCCCGGTGCTGGTCTCGCTCCAGCGCGCGGCCACGGTGGCTCGCTTCACCGTGCTTCCCGAGCCGGACGACGCCGAGGTACGGCTCGACGGCCAGGTGGTGAAGCGCTCGGGCTCGCACGGCCTGTACGTCGGCGAGCTGGCGCCCGGCGCGGCGCACACGGTGCAAATCAAGCGGGCCGGCTACAAGCCGTTGGAGGCGCAGGTGAGCGCGCGGAGCGCGGAGGAGCCGGTGGAGCTGCGCACCGCGCTCGAGCCGCTGGAGTTCCCGCTGCTGGTCACCTCGGCGCCGTCCGGCGCGGTGGTGTTCAGCGGCGAGCGGCTGCTCGGGGTCACGCCGCTCTCCGTCCGGGTGCCGGCCACTGCCTCGGCGCTCACCTTTCGCAAGCGCTGCTTCGAGACGGCCCAGGTGCCGCTCCGCCTGCCCGAGCAGCCAGGGTCGCGCGTCCCGGTCCGGGCGGCGCTGCGCAAGGTGCCCGGCTGCCGTTAGGTCAGGGCCGCGGCGTTCGGTAGGTCGGGAGCCCCGGCGTCGGGTAGGTCGGGGCCGCGGCATCCGTTAGAGTCCCTCGCCCCCATGCCACCTCGCTCCCGCAAGGCCAGCGACCCGCTGGCCGACCTGCCGCCCTGGGCGCAGAAGCTGGCCCAGGCCTACTACACGAAGACGGTCAGCACCTTCCTGCTCCACGGCGCGGTGCGCGACCTGCAGCCCCTCGGGCCCGCGGACGACCGCTCCTATGGCCCGCTGAAGCAGTTCCTCACCGAGGAGTTGTTCGGCGGCCGGAGCCACGTCCTGCACTACGACCGCTCGAGCGGCATCCGCGCCGCCACCCCGGACTCGCAGAAGGACTTCACCCGGACTCTCACCGCCTACGACACGCTCTACGGGACGGACTACGCCAAGGTGCTCCCGCGCGACCCGGGCCGGGCGCTGCAGATCCTCGAGAACTACCTCCGGATGCGCCTGTCCGACGGGCAGTCGCTGGCTCTGATCATCGACTTCGCCGAGACGCTGGCCCCGGGCGGGGAGATGGGCAGCCTCTCGGCGGAGGACCGGTTCGTCCTGGCCACCCTGGTGAAGTGGGCCTCCGACCCCCAGTTCCTCGCCGGTGACCTGTCCGTCGTGCTCCTGGTGGAGAACCTGGCGGAGATCTCCGGGCGGCTCTCGCGCAACCCGTACGTCGCCAGCATCGAGCTGCCGCTGCCCACCGAGGAGGAGCGGCTCGACTTCGTGCGGGTGAAGCTCGACGGGAAGAGGCTGGCCTCGATCTCCGAGATCCCCGCCCCGGCGCTGGCCAAGATGAGCGCCGGCCTGTCGCGCATCAACCTGGACCGCATCCTCACCGAGGCGGTGGAGCGCGAGGTGCGCATCACCCCCGAGCTGCTGAAGGAGAAGAAGAAGGAGGTCATCCAGGCGGAGTGCCACGGCCTCCTGGAGTTCATCGAGCCCGCGCACACCCTGGACTCGGTCGCCGGGCACGCCCGGGCCAAGGAGATGCTCCGGCAGGCCGCGGCGGCGCTGAGGAAGGGCCGGATCGAGGTGCTCCCCATGGGGTACCTGGTGTCCGGGCCGGTGGGCACCGGCAAGACGTTCCTCGCCACCTGCTTCGCCGGGGAGATCGGCATCCCCTGCGTGAAGTTCCTCAACTTCCGCAGCCAGTGGCAGGGCGTCACCGAGGCCAACCTCGAGAAGATCTTCAACCTCCTCAAGGCGCTGTGGCCGGTGGCGGTGATGGTGGACGAGGCGGACGCCTTCCTCGGCAACCGCGAGGCCTCGGGCGACTCCGGGACCTCCAGCCGGGTGTTCGCCTCCATCGCCTCCTTCATGGGCAACACCGAGTACCGGGGGAAGATCGTCTGGTTCCTCCTCACCGCGAGGCCGGATCTCTTGCCCGTCGACCTCAAGCGGCAGGGCCGGGCGGAGGAGCACCTGGCGCTCTTCTATCCGCAGAACGACACCGAGCGGGACGAGCTCGCCCGGGTGGTGGCGAGGAAGGTGAAGGTGGGCGTGCAGCTGCCGTCCTTCGCCGCGCTCCTCCCGGGCGGAACGCAGATGTCGGGGGCGGACATCGAGGCGGTGCTGGTGCGCTCCAAGTTCCGGGCGCTGGCCCACGGCCGCGAGGAGCCCACCGAGGACGACGTGCGGGCGGTGGTGGCGGACTTCGTCCCGCCCTCGTACCCGCTGGAGATCGAGCTGCAGAACCTGGCCGCGGTGCAGGAGTGCACCAGCCGGGAGCTCCTGCCCGAGGCGTACCGGACGATGGAGCGGGACACCATCACCCGGCGGATCCGGGAGCTGAAGATGCTCCTCGAGGAGCGCTGAGCCCTCGAGGGGCCGTTCAGCGCAGCCCCGTCTCGGCGTCGCTCGGCCGACGTCCGCTCACCCGCCGGTCGCCGCCCTCGTCGGGCGCGCGGGACGGAAGAACCGCTCCAGCTCCGGCACCTCGCGCGCGCGCTGGTCGATGCAGAGGTCGAGCTTCTCCAGGGCGAGCGAGAAGTCGCGTGGTCCCCCGAGCACGCTCCTGACCCGGGGCCCGAACACCCGCTCGTCCTCGACCCGCTCGCCGGGGCTGCACGACTCGCTGGCCACGGCGAAGAACCGATGCATGCCGCCCCGGGACGTCAGCGCGACCAGGGTGTCCCACCACCGGTCGACGCCCGCGAGGATGCGGGCCCGCGCGGGATCGGTGTCCAGCGGGCCGTAGCTCTGTCTTCGCTTCTCGCCGGTGATCACCAACGCCATCTCGCGTGGGTTCAGCCTCCCCGAGATGGCCAGGGCCACGTTCTCGTCGAGGAGCTCGGGGACGCGGGTGCTGGAGATGCCGCCCAGGAGCCATTCCCGGGTGCGCTGGTTCGCGGTCTGGTCCAGCCGCTGGACCAGCGCCTGGTGCAGGTCGCGCCCGCCGAAGCGCCCCGCGGTCCGCAGCGCGGAGGCGATGGTCTCGGCGTCCACCGGCCCGCCCCGCGACAGCCACTCCTCGGCGAGGCTCCGGGCCTCGGCGACGAGCTGCGGGTCCTCGCCTCGCCGGGCAACGAACTCCGCCAGGGCCGGCCGGGCGAGCTTCACCTCGTCGTCCTCGGCCGGCTTCTCGCGGAAGCCGAGCGCCCTGGCGTGGGGCCCGAACGTCCGCCGCACCCACCTGGCGTAGGCGGGCCCCGGTCGGCCAGAGAGGAAGTCTTCCCGGACGGTGGCCAGCTTGACCGCCGCCTCCAAGATCTGGTGTTCGCGGGCCCCGGCCCGCCGGGCGGCGAGCTGCAGCCCCTCGGCGCGGGACACCGCCCCGCCCTCGACCAGCGCCCGGGTGTCGTCGAGCAGCCCGACCCACTCCGCCGCGTCCAGCCGGCCCGCGCGGACCAGCCGCGCCGTCCACGCCGGATCGAGCTGCAGGCGGTAGTAGCCCGCATAGCCGGCGTTGGGGAGCACCCAGTCCGGACAGGACTGCTCCTCGAGCGTCAGCTCCGCCGTGGGAGCGTCGAGGAGCGTGCAGCGCGTCTGCTCCCGCCCCCTCGTGCTCCAGCGGGCGCAGACGGGGATCTGCCAGAGCCCGGTGCGCTCCCCGGTCGAGCCGGCGGGCAGCCAGCGGTCCTGGGAGAGCTGCAGCACCGCCCCCTTGCCGCCGCAGCGGACGCCGGCCCGGACCCGAGGGACGCCGGGCCGGTCGAGGAAGGTGTTGAACGCCGGTGCGACGTCATGGCCCGCGCTCTCCGAGATGGCGCGGAGGAAGTCTCGGGCGGTGGCGTTGCCGTCGGCGTGGGCTTGGAGGTAGCGCTGGATGCCGCGGCGGAAGACCTCCTCGCCCACCCACCGCTCGAACATCCGCAGCACGGACGCGCCCTTCTCGTAGGTGATGGCGTCGAAGGCGTTCCTCACGTCGTCGTAGCTCTGGACGGGCTGGCGGATGATGCGCGCGCTCACCAGGGCGTCCGCGTCGGCCGCCTTGTTCCGCTGCGCGACCCGGTCGGCGGGCGTGCCCCACGAGGGCGCCCACCGCTCGATGATCTTCGTCTCCATCCAGGTGGCGAAGGCCTCGTTCAGCCAGATGTCGTCCCACCACGCGGCGGTGACCAGGTCCCCGAACCACTGGTGCGCGAACTCGTGCGCCGCCACCTCGGCGTACTCCCGCCGCCGCTTCACCCCGTCCTGCTCGGGCCGGGCGAGCACCAGCTCCTCGCGGAAGGTGACCAGCCCCACGTTCTCCATCGCCCCGAACTGGACGGTGAAGGGGATGGCCAGCACGTCGAGCTTCTCGTACGGGTAGGCCATGCCGAAGTAGTCCTCGAGGCCCTCGAGGATCTCCGGGCTCACCCGGGCGGCCCACGCGGCCTCGAACGCCCGCCCTCGCGGGGCGATGATCCGGACCGGCACCCGCTTCGTGCCGGCGGCCCGGGCCTCCTTCATCTCGAACGGGCCCACCGCGAAGGCCACCAGATACGAGGGCAGGGGACGCGTCGGCCGGAACCGCACCTCCTTGAACCCCCCGGCGGCCGGCGTCTCGGTGGCCACCGGGGTGTTGGACACGGCGGTCAGCCCCGCCGGCACGCGCAGCGTCACCTCCCAGGGAATCTTCGCCGTGGGCTCGTCGACGCAAGGGAAGGCCCGCCGGGCCTGGGTCTCCTCGAACTGGGTGAAGACGTACCAGTCGCCTCCGCTCTGCTGGCGGAAGATGCCGGTGTCCTCGCGGGTGAACTGGGTGCCCCTGAACTCGAGGAGCAAGTTCACGGGCCCGGCCGGCAGCGGTCGCGGGAAGCGCAGCGCTACCCGCTCGTCCTTGCGCACCACCGGCTCGGCCCGGACCTCCGCGCCGCCGACGCGGGCCACGGCCGACGTCACCTGCATCACGTCCGCGTTGAGCCACACCACGTCGCTTGCCGAGTCCAGCGTCCCGTCGATCTCCGTCCGGCCGGTGAACTCGGGCGAGGAGGGGACGATCTGCAAGAGCACCCGCTGCCCGGCGGGCCGGAAGGTCCTCGGAAGCCGGATGCCCTCGGGGGCGACCAGCTCGGGTGGGGGCGGAGCCGCGGGCGCCGTGGGAGCCGGAGCGGGCGCGCGCGCTGCCGCCGGTCGGTCGGCCGCACAGGCGGACAGCACGAGGAAGGGGACGAGGAGGGCGAGCCGCAAGGTCATGGAGGGCGCGCACTGTGGCACGACCCGCCCGGCCTGCGAACGGCGGCGCGCCGTCAGTCGGCGGGGCCGCCCACCCGGAGGTTCAACCCCGGACGGAGCGAGCGGGCGTGCCGGATGCGGTTCCAGCGCTTCAGGTCGTCCACGCTGACGCCATACTGCTGGGCCACGCTCCACAGCGTCTCGCCCTCGGCGAGCTGGTGCATGCCCGGCTTGTCTCCGGGGGGCAGAGGTGTGGCGGCCACCGCCGGACGGACGGGCGCGACGGGATGCTCGGCCTCGGCCACCACCGCCGCGGGCCTCGCCTCGGCCGGAGCCGCCCCCGGCCCGGGCCACACCGTCAGCACCGCGCCGACCTGGAGCCCCTTGCGAGCCTTCCGCCCGAGCGAGTTCCACGACTGGAGCTGCTCCACGGACACCGCGAAGCGCTGGGCGATGGTCCAGAGCGAGTCGCCGCTCTGCACGCCGTACTCCACGCGCGTCTTGCCGTCGACCACCTCGGTCTTGACGGTCCCCTGCGCCAGCGCCTGGGCACGCCCGGTGCGCGTGCCGGCGGGGACCTCCTCCTCCGGCGCGGGGGCCACGTAGCCCTGGGCGCGGGCGCGCGCCACCTGCCGCTCGAGGCCGTGCCCGACGTCGGCCAGCGCCCGGCTCGAGGGCACCGGCACCGCGAGCTCGGTGTTGATCCGCAGCGTCTTGGCGCTGCGGAGCCGGTTGAACTGGAGGATGGCCTCGGGCGCCGAGTGGTACTGGAGCGCGATGCGCGAGAGCGTGTCGCCCTTGCGGACGTGGTGGATGCGATAGGTGAGCCGCTCCTGTGCCGGGATGCGGGCCAGCGCGGCGACCACGGTGTCCTTCGTCCCTCGGGGCACGCGGAGCAGGTACGGACGGGCGGCGGACGCGGGCGGGGTGCACCAGCGGCGCAGCTCGGGGTTGAGCTCGCGGATGGTCTCGGCGCCGGCCCCGGCGGCGCGCGCCAGCACCTCGAGGTCGGTGGGCTCCACCACCGGCACCTCGTCGAACTCGAGCGGCCGCTGGAAGTCGAACTCGTCGTCACTGAAGCCGAAGGCCCGCGGGTGCTTGGCCACCAGCGCGCAGGCGATGAGCTTCGGGACGTAGTGCTTGGTCTCCTTGGCCAGCCCCTTGCCGTCGCTGAGCGCCCAGAAGTCGCTGGTTCCGCGGCGCTCCATCATCCGGCGCAGCTTCTCGCCACCGGCGTTGTAGCCGGCCCAGGCGAGGTACCAGTGGCCGAGCGCGCCGTGCAGCTCGGTCAGATAGCGCCCCGCGGCCACGGTGGCCTTCAGCGGGTCGCGCCGCTCGTCCACCCAGAAGTCCTGCCTGAGCCCGAAGCGGCGGCCGGTGGCGGAGATGAACTGCCATGGCCCGGCGGCGCGCGCCCAGGACGTCGCGCCCGGGGAGAAGCCGCTCTCGATCATGGCCAGATAGACGGTGTCCCGCGGAAGCCCGCCGCGCTCGAGCAGCGGGGTCATTATCGGGATGTACCGCGTGGAGCGCGACATCCACTTGCGGAACCACTTGCGGCCCGGGCCCTGGAAGAACTGGATGTACTGGGCCACCGTGGGCTGCATCTCCAGCGGGATGTCGTACTCGGCGGCGACCGCGCCCACGTCGAAGGTGGCGAGGTCGGTGACCAGGCCCAGAGCCGCCACCGGCTCGTCGCCGGAGAGCACCTCGGCGCCGTCCTCCAGCCGCGCCCGCAGTGGGCTCGCCGTCCCCAGCGCGCGCACCGAGCGCAGCACCTCGGGGCTCGGCTTTGCCGCTGGGTCGAGGACCGCGTCCTCGAGGGCGCGCATCTCCTCCAGCTCCTCCGAGGCCGGCTCGTCGTCCGTGTCCTCCGGGGTGGCCAGAGGTGCGCCAGCCTGCGCGGGCGCCCGCGGGGGGGCGGTGGGAGAGGGCTCGGCCGATGCGTTGCTCAGCGCGAGGAGGATGGCGAGCGCGGTGGGTGAGATCATCCGGGACGGGGTACGAATCTCGAATGCTAGGCGGGGCTGCCTGAGCGGTCAACGCCGTGCGGCGGGGCTGGCCTGGGCGCCATGTCCCGGCCCGAGCACGCGGGGCAGGTACGTCGCGTAGTCGAAGTGGATGCTGTTCTCGGCGGTGTGGCACCCGAGACACACGCTCGGGCCCGGCCTGGGCCGCAGCACGGACTTCCCGGTGCCGTCGGCCACGTGGATCGAGCCCGGGCCATGGCAGTTCTCGCAGCCGACGTTCTGCCGTCGCTCCACCTGGTCGACGCGGCAGACCCCGCCGGCCTGCTGGAAGCCGATGACGTGACAGGCGACGCAGTCGAGCCGGTACTGCTTCTGTACCCACTCCAGCGTGGCGTAGGCGTGGGCGTGGCCGGTCTTCTCGTACACCGCGAAGGGAGCCGGGTGGCAGCCCAGGCAGACCTGGTTGCCCACGTACGACGGCTCGCCCCTGGCGGGCGGAGGGCAGGGCTCGCCGTGCTCCTTCGCCCAGGCGAGGTTGAGCCGGGCCACGTCCCGGTCGTAGTCGGCGATGATCTTCTGCACGCCCGGGTCCTCGGGCAGCGCGGCCTCCACCGGGACGAAGCGGACAGTGAAGGTGCCGGGCTGGAGCGCGGTGGCCTGCGCCTGGGTGGCGAGCTGCTCCCGCCGCAGGACCAGCTCGTGCAGCCGCGCATCGAGGAGCCGCTTCCGCTCGGGTGACAGTCCGGGCGTCCCCAGCTCCCGCTTCAGCAGCTCCAGCCGCTGGCCCTGCGCGTTGAACTCTCGCTCGATGTCGCCCTGCCCACGGGCGAGCTCGATGGGCCCTCCGTGCGGCCCCGGGCTCACGTCGACGCGGAGAATGGAGCGCCCGCGGCTCTGGACCTGGGCGACGGGGACCGAGCCCCGCAGCAGCCGTCCGTCCTCCCACTCGGCGCCGATGGACTCCGGCGCCTGGGCGGCGACGACCAGGTCGACGCCCCTGGCCGAGTGGGCCTCGGCCGGCGTGCCGGCGAGCAGCCCGAGCACCAGGCGCGCGCCGCCGGCGCGGAGCGTCATCGCGCCCTCGGTCAGCTCGGCGGCGGTGGTGCCCGGGACCACACCCACCTTCCACCCGCCGGCGTCGATCAGCCGGCTCTGTCCCGGGGCGAGCTCGGGGAGCCCGAGCGAGCGGCGGAAGTCCTTGCCCAGCGCGTCGTCCAGCGGGCCCGGGAACTGGGCGTCGATGCGCATGGCCCGGAAGGAGTCGGCGATGGCCTGCGCCCGCCGGCGCTCGCCCACCGCCTCGTCCGCGCCGAAGCCGGTGCGCTCGAAAAGCGCATCGCCGGCGTCCACGAAGAGCGCCGGGAGCCCCGAGGCGCGGGTCTTCCCGATGATCGCCGCGGTCTTGCCCAGCCCGCCCCGCATCGCCTCGCTGCATCCGCAGGGGGCGATCTGCCCGCGCACGTCCGCGGTGACGAAGATGGCGAAGTGCGTCGCGGCGGGGGCCGCCGGGCTGGCCGGAGCCGGAAGGCGTCCCGATCCTCCGCGGGTGCAGGACGCGAGCAGTGTGGCTGCAATGAAGACCGAGCGGAGCTGCAAAGTTCCGTCCGCGGAAGGACGGCCCCGTCTACCACCGCGGCCCGGACCGACGCGAGTCGTTGACAGACCGCGCCCCAAGTTGGTTTGAGCGGGCTTGGTGCCGCCCCCCGCAGACCCGATGAAGCTGCCGCTCGAGGAGCTGCTCTACCTGCGGCTCGGGGAGTTCCTCGATCAGCTGCACGGCCGGAAGGTGCCCGAGCTCTACCGGGTGCTGCTCGAGCAGGTGGACCGGGCCGTGCTCCGCCAGGCGCTCGAACGGAGCGAGGGCCAGCTCTCGGCGGCCGCGTCGTTCCTCGGCGTGGACCGGAACACCCTGGCGCGCAAGGTGAAGCGGCTCAAGGTCCGGGGCCGGTCCTGAGCGGGGGCTGCCCCCGCTGGTCTCGGTGATGCGCACACTCGCTCGCACTCTCGTCGCCGGGCTTCTGCTGGCCGGACCGGCGCGCGCGCTCGACGACGGGCTCGGCGAGGTGCCGCAGGAGGTGGACCGCAGCTCGCCGCTGGCGACCGTGCAGGGCTTCCAGGTCGCGGCGCACCACGGCGACTACTCGCTCGCGGCCTACTACCTCTCCCTGGACTGGGTACCGCGCGAGAAGCAGAAGACCGAGGGGCCACGGCTCGCCCGACGGCTGCGCTTCGTGCTCGACCGCGCGCTGGTGCTCGACCTCGGGGCGATCAGCAAGGAGCCCCAGGGCGAGCCAGGCAGGCCCGGCTACGACCAGCTCGGGACCATCCCCCTGGAGACGCAGAACATCCCCATCCGGGTGAGCCGGTACGAGGTCGACGGCAAACCCACCTGGGTCTTCAGCCCGCTCACCGTCCGCGCCGTCGACGCGCTCTACGACGCCTACGCGCCGCCGCTCGGGGAGGTGCTTCCCGAGGTTCTCTTCGCCAGGCCCCTGGGCGGGCTCGAGCTGTGGCAGTGGCTGGGGCTGGTCCTCGCCTTCATCGCCGCGCTGCTCGGCGGCTGGGCGCTCGAGCGCGTGGGGCTGGCGGTGCTCGGGCGGTTGACCCGGATGACGCGGGTGACCTGGGACGACCAGCTGGTGCACTCGGCGCGCGGTCCGCTCCGGCTGCCCTTCTGGGCCCTGGTGCTCGGCCTGGCCACGCCGCCGCTCCTGCTCCCGCCGGTGTGGGCGCACGGGACGAGCGTGCTCACCCGGTCCCTGCTGGTCATCGCCGCGGCCTGGTTCGCGCTGCGCTTCCTCGACCTCGCCGCGGGGGTGGTGGAGACCCGGGTGGCAAGGGCGCACGAGAACGTGGCCAACGCCCGCGCGGTGCGGACGCAGCTGGCGCTGCTCCGGCGCGTCCTGGTGGTGGTGGTGTGGATCCTGGCCGTCGCCGCGCTCCTGATGCAGTTCACGGTGGTGCGGACGGTGGGCGTCTCGCTCCTGGCCTCCGCGGGGGTGGCGGGCGTGGTGCTCGGCCTCGCCGCGCAGAAGTCGATCGGCGCGCTGCTGGCCGGCATCCAGCTCTCCATCGCCCAGCCCATCCGCATCGGAGACTCGGTGCTGATCGAGGGCGAGTTCGGGACGGTCGAGGAGATCAGCCTGACCTACGTCGTGGTGCGGACCTGGGACCTGCGCCGGCTGCTCATCCCCGTGACCCAGTTCCTCGAGAAGCCGTTCCAGAACTGGAGCAAGGGCGGGGTGGAGATGCTCGGGCCGGTGGTCCTCCACGTCGACTGGACCACCGACCTCGACGCCGTGCGGAAGGAGCTGGCCCGGGTGCTCGCCGCCGAGGGCAAGGGCATGTGGGACGGAACGCTGGCCAGCGTCCAGGTGGTGGACTCGTCCGAGCGCACCATGCAGCTCCGGGTGCTGGTCGGGGGCCACGTCGACTCCGTCTTCGACCTCCGCTGCCTGGTGCGGGAACGGCTCATCGCCTTCCTGCGCCGGACGCCGGGCTGGCTCCCCCACCACCGGGTGGAGCAGGACCAGGTCCCGCTCATCCCCCCGGGTCCAGCGGCCTGAGGCGTCCACCTCCGGGGTCGGCGGGTCGGGCCTGGCCCGGTGTGCACGGCTGACCCACCCGGTCTCGCCCGCGGGACACGCGCGCGCGGGCGGATCTCCTCGGGAATGCAGGGGATCCCTCGCAGGCAGCCGCTGGCCCGGGACGTGAAAGGGGGAGGAGGCATGAAGCCGTCCCCCCATACCAACGCCGTCGTCCAGGCTCTGGTCGCCTGCCGCGCGCGGCGCGAGCTCAAGGGTACCGAGCGCGACACCCCCGAGGAGCGCCAGGCGATGAAGGCGGCGCTGTGGGCTCGCCTCGACGCGCGGCTCTCCACGTGGGACCCGAACGCCGAGACCATGGCGCAGTGGGCGCTGCACGTGCTGAGCGCCCCGAGCGAGCCCCAGCGGGCCGCCTGAGCGAGGCCGCCGCCCGCTTGGTCAGCGAGCGCCCCGGCGGCGCGCCGTGTCGCCATCTCGTCTCGCGGTGCGATGCGGATGTGAAGTACGGAGCAGTCGCGGCCATGGTCGGGATGACCCACCGATGCGCCGTGTTGGGCCGGGCGGAGGAAGCGCCCGATGCCGACCGCCCCGCCGTCCGATGCGGAGAGACCGCCTCCCGAGCGCCCGGAGCGGCGCGTCCTGGCCTGCGCCGTGGGCGTCTGGTGGGTGCGGCGGCTGCTCGAGGCCGCACGGCGACGTCGCGCGTGGGCCGAGGACCCGGCCGTGGGGGAAGAGGTCGGCCGGACGTTCATCGTCCCGCCCTGAGCCCGAGCATCCTCGAGCCGTTTCTGGGGTAGGGCCTAGAACTTGCCCCAGGAGTTCACGATGAGCGCCCCGGAGTCGCCCTGGAACCTGAGCCGCAGGTTGTCCATGACGTCGTTATCGGTCGCGAAGTACTCCCAATTCGTGCACTTCCAGCCCGTCCCGTAGAGCTGCCCGCAGATCGACGCCTCGGCGGTATCCGGCGGTCCTAGAAGCTGTTCGACCTCAGTCGCCGGCATCCCCTGATGAAGCTCGAGCGTGGCCTTCTTCAGCTCCGCCGCTGTGTGCCGCCCCATGGGCTTGGACGGAGTCGTCGCGCAGGCCAGGAAGAGCGCCACCAGGACCAAGAGCCGTTTCATCGGGCCGTAACGTACTCCAACCCGCCCCTCTCGTGTCCGACCGCTTCCCCTCACCTTTGAGAGGTAGGCTCGCGCCTGAGCCCGAGCTTCTTCATCTTGCTCTGCAGCGTCGACGGCTTGAGCCCGAGGATCTCCGCGGCGCCGCCCGGGCCGTAGATGCGCCCCCGCGTCGCCTGGAGGACGCGGGCCACGTGCTGCCGGGTGGCATCGGCGAGCGTCGAGAGCTCGCCGTCGCGCAGCCGGCCCTCCCGTCGCCTCCGGCCGGGCAGGTCGATGACCTCGGGGCCGAGCTCCTCCCCGGGGGCGAGGATGAGGGCGCGCTCCAGCACGTTGGCCAGCTCGCGCACGTTCCCGGGCCAGTCGTGCGCCTCGAGCCGCGCCACCGCCTCGGGAGTGAGCCGCCGCGCCGTCTTTCCGGTGCGCCGGGCCAGCTCCTCGAGCAGCGCCCCGGCGAGCGGAGCCACGTCCTCGCGGCGCTCGCGCAGCGGCGGCAGCTCGAGCGGGAACACGTCCAGGAGGTAGAAGAGGTCCTCGCGGAAGCGGCCGGCCGCCACCGCGGCCTCGAGATCGGCATGCGTCGCGGCCAGGACCCGCACGTCCACCCGCACCGGGCGGTCGCTCCCCACCGGCTCGAACTCGCCGTCCTGCAGGACGCGGAGCAGCCGGGTCTGGAGCGGCAGCGGCAGCTCCGAGACCTCGTCGAGGAACAGCGTCCCGCCGTTGGCCACCACCAGCCGCCCCGGACGCGCGCGGCCGACGCCGGCGAACGCGCCCTCCACGTGCCCGAACAGCTCCAGCTCCAGCGCCCCGTCCGGGACCGCAGCGCAGCTCAGCGAGACGAAGGGGTGCTCGGCGCGCTCCGACCAGGCGTGGATGGCCCGCGCCAGGCGCTCCTTGCCGGTGCCCGGCTCGCCCCGGATGAGCACCGGCGTGCGGGCGCGCGCCACCTGGCGTGCCCGCCGCAGCAGCGCCTGCATCCCCGCGCTGCGGATCCGCCCTTCGAGCTCCGGTCCGCCGCCGAGCTCCTCCTCCATCAGCTTGGCGTGAGCGTGGTCCTGCTGGTGCAGCCGCTCGAGCGTGACCGTCTTGCCCGCGCCCTGCATGGCGATGGCCAGCAGCTGCGCGTACACCTCGACCAGGTTGACCACCGGCGGCGGATAGACCTCGCAGACGGTGCGGTCCAGGGTGAGGACGCCGAGCGTCTGGTCTCCGGCGACGAGCGGCGCGACCAGGCAGGCGTGCCCCGGCGGCAGGTCGAGCACGTGATCGAACGGGTCTCCGTCGCCGTGCCGGTGGTCCTGCTCGAGGAAGGTCCGGGCTCGGCGCGTCTCCAGCGCCTCCTGGATCGAGGGGAACTGCTCCAGCGAGAGCGCGTGCTGTCGGACGCGGTCGTCGGCGAGCGGGCCGCGCGCGGCGCGCACCACCAGCCGGCCCTGCTCGAGCACGAACACCGTCGCCAGGTCGTACGGCGCGACGCGCGCCAGCCAGTCGAGGCCGCGGCGGAGCACGTCGTCGATGGCCTGCTCGGAGCCCACCAGCGTGGCGAGCTCCTGGAGGTCCCGGGCGAGGTCCACCGGGCGAAGCGGGGCGACGGCGGTCATGGGCGCGAGTCTAACGGATGGTCCACCGATTTGCCGGTGCCAATTTCGGCTCGACGGGCGCCGATGGTACCGATATCTCGGTGTTCAACGTCGTGTCAGAAGATGTCAAGTTGATGATTTGCTTGCGATTTATGCCAGAGGAACGCATTCAACAGTCGCTGGCGGGTCTCCAAGGGCCTTGCCAAGCCCTGACCACAAGAAGACACCCAAGGAGCAATGCGGATGCTGACCATCGGAGACAGGTTTCCAGAGTTCAATCTCAAGGCGGCGGTGAGCCTGGAGAAGGGCAAGGAGTTCAAGGACATCACCCACAAGGACTACGCGGGCAAGTGGAAGGTCGTCTTCTTCTGGCCCATGGACTTCACCTTCATCTGCCCCACCGAGATCGCCGAGTTCGGGAAGCAGAACGGCCAGTTCGTCGAGCGCGACGCGCAGGTCCTGGGCGCGAGCACCGACACGCACTTCGTCCACCTCGCCTGGCGGAAGGACCACCCGGACCTCCGGAACCTGCCCTTCCCGATGCTGGCGGACACCCGGCGCGAGCTGTCGACCCAGCTCGGCATCCTCCACAAGACCGACGGGGTCCCGCTCCGCGCGACGTTCATCGTCGATCCCCAGGGCATCATCCGCTGGGCGAGCGTGAACGACCTCAGCGTGGGCCGGAGCGTCCCGGAGGTGCTCCGCGTCCTCGACGGCCTGCAGACCGACGAGCTCTGCCCGTGCAACTGGAAGCAGGGCGACGAGACCCTCTCCCAGAAGCTGAAGAAGGCCGGGTGATGAACGCGCTGGAGACCCTCCGCAACGCCATCCCGGACGCGGCCAAGGACCTGAGGCTCAACCTCGGGAACGTGCTGCAGCCCACGACCCTGACCAAGGAGCAGGTCTGGGGCACGGCCGTGGCCTGCGCCATCGCCAGCCGGAACCCCCAGCTGCGCCAGGCGACGCTCGAGGATGCGCTGATCCACGTCGCTCCCGAGGTGGTGGAGGACGGGAAGGCCGCGGCGGCGCTGATGGGGATGAACAACGTGTACTACCGCTTCCGGCACATGGTGGGCCGGGAGGAGTACGCGCAGAAGCCGGCCCGCCTGCGGATGCAGCGCCTGGTGCAGGTGGCGACCAGCAAGGCCGACTTCGAGCTCTTCTGCCTCGCGGTGAGCGCGATCAACGGCTGCGAGAGCTGCATCCGCTCGCACGAGCGGGTGGTGGTCGAGGCCGGTCTCACCGAGGACCACGTCAACGACGCGGTCCGCATCGCCGCGACCTTCCACGGCGTGGCGGTGGCCCTCGAGATGTAGCGGCCAGGACGAGCACTGCAGCTCGACCCCGGCCGGGACCGACCCGCGCCAGGGTTCTTTCTTGCGGGGGTGGGCATGCGACGCTGCGCCGGATGCCCACCCCGCCGTCCCCCCGCGGGCGCCGAGCGACCGCCGCGGTCCTCGCGCTCGGCCTCCTGGCGCTGGCCGGAAGCCTCCTCGGCCGGTATGTGCGGGCCGTGGGCCTCCCGGGGTCGAGCGCATCCGGCGTGGTGGTGACGCTCGGGGATTCCCTGACCGAGGGGACCGAGTACACCGACCACCCCTGGCCCGAGGTGCTCGCCCGGCGGCTCCGCGCCCGGCGCGCGAACGCACCCACCGTGGTGAACGCGGGCATCGGCGGCAACCGGCTGCTCCGGGGCGGGATGGGCCCGAGCGCGCTCGAGCGGTTCGACCGCGACGTCCTCGCCCGTCCCGGGGTCCGCTGGGTCATCGTGCTCGAGGGCATCAACGATCTCGGCTTCCCCGGGTTGGTCGAGCCCTCTGCGCCTCCGGTCACCGCCGAGCAGCTCATCGAGGGGTACCGTCGGCTGATCGCGAGGGCCCACGCGGCCGGTCTGAAGATCTACGGTGGCACCCTCCTGCCGTTCGAGGGCACGACGAGCCCCGGGTACTTCTCGGCCGAGAAGGAGGCCGTCCGCCAGGCGGTGAACGCCTGGATCCGGACCTCCGGCAGCTTCGACGCCGTCATCGACTTCGACGCGGCGCTGCGCGACCCGCGGTCCCCGACGCGCCTCCTGCCGGCGTACGACACCGGTGACCACCTGCACCTGAACGCCGCAGGGCACCAGGCCATGGGCCAGACCGTCGACCTCCGGCTGTTCGACGAGAAGGCGCCGGCCGGTCGCTGAGGGACCCTCACCCCGCGCCCGACGATCCCCACGACCGTCCGGAGCGCCGGCGCGCGTCAGCCCCGACCGGCGTCGGCGAGCTGGGGCGCCGCCTCACCGCGCACCGCGGGCCCGGGGCGCTGGTACGGGGTCCCGGTGGTCCGCTGCCAGGCCACGCGCGCGCGCCAGCCCATCCAGGCCCTGTTGAAGGCGAGCACCTCGCGCGGATCGAAGTACGGGTTCCTCAGGCCCCCGAGCGACACCAGCGCCAGCACCTGCTCCGCGACGCTCACCGGGCAACCCTCGAGGCGGACGAAGGGCGCGTTGCGGGCGGCGCGCAGCTTCGCCCCGACCTTGAGCATCTTCCGGTAGATGTCCTCGGCGCGGGCGTGGTGCGGGTCCTTCCGGTTCCGCTCCACGTAGATGCTCTCCAGCGCCACGTCCGTGCCGTGCAGGTTTCCCTTCCAGCGCGCGCAGTCGCCGATGAACACCACCTTCTCACCCGGCGCGGCGTGGATTGGCCCGTCGTACCCCCCGAAGACGATGTGCAGCCGGGGCATCTTGGCGTCGGTCTCGGCGTCGAAGAGCCTGAGGATCTCGATCGCCTCCTCGATGGCTCCGGGACAGCCGCCCCAGCAGTACTCGGTTCGCTCCGGCTCTGGCGGCGGGCCGGCGTAGGCGGTGATCTTCGTCCCCTGGAAGTACTTCTCGACGCGCACCAGCCCCACCTCGAAGCCGGCGGCCCGCGCCCGGGCCTCGTCCAGCGTCACGTCGCCGCCGATCTCGATGCGCCCGAGGTCGGTGGTGCCCAGCCCCGCGTCCTCGGCGAGACGGATGTGCTCCACGCTCCGGGGGTCGAGCCCGAGGATGGCGCAGCAGACCGCGTCGAACGCGACCTGTGCGTTTCCGAGCACCACCAGGTTCAGCGGGAACGGCCGCGGAGTGAGCATTCGCCCCTGCCCGGCGGTGATGGCGTCGATGGCGATGAACTGCGCCTGCAGCACGTGGTGCAGATCGACGATCTTCTCGCCCAGCCGGTGATCGTGATCGATCAGACGGTGCCGGTCGTCCTGCAGCCCGATGTACGACTTGAGCGAGAAGGTGACCGTGGTCCAGGGGTGGGCCTTGAACTTGGGCGTGTTGACGAAGAAGTCGGCCCGGGCCACGGGCTCCGGGACGAAGATGGCGTCCCGCAGCCGCGAGGCGTGGGTGAGCGGCACCTCCAGTTGCGGCACCTCGTCGAAGCAGTACCGCTTCACGCCCGGCACGCGGGCCAGCATCCGGTCGAAGCCCGACTGCTCGTAGGCGAGGCGGGTGGGGAGCGTGATGCCGCAGCGCTCTCCCACCGCGAGCTCGGTCATCTCCGCCCCGCGATCCTGGAGCGCCCGGAGCACGCCCTCCTCGAACTCGGGCCGGGTGTGGGCGTGGGGGAAGAGCTTCCCGGCGGCGACCAGGTTGGGCTTCACCAGCGTACGCCCGCGCGGGACGAGCCCGAGCGTGTCGAGGCCCTCACGGACGATGGTGCGGATGCGCTCCGGGTCGTAGCTGTCGCAGTGTCGAAGCAGGACGCGGGGCCGGTCGGGGATGCGCATAGGCCACCTCTGGAGAAGCCCCGCGAGTCTAGCTCCTACGACGGCGCGGGAAGGCTGCGGATCAGCTCCAGCGCTCGCCGGTAGCGGGCCAGCCGCTGCAGGTCGCGCTCGCTCGGCGAGGCGATGCGCGACAGGTCGCAGTTGTCCTCCAGGTCGGCGATCTTCACCACCCGTCCGATGGGGTCCGCGGCCGCGCGCCGGACGAAGCGGAGGTAGGTCTCCTCGTAGCCGGGGTCCGAGTGCTTCCCCTCCTCGTCCTCCTGCTTGGTGACCGCGCGGACGCCGGCCATGACCGCGGGGCTGAACCCCTCGCGCTCCAGCCGCGCGAAGTCGTAGCCGAGCTGGCGGCAGTCCTCGACGACGTCATGGAGCACCGCCACCATCTTCGCCTCCAGCGACTCCACCCGCATCATCACCCGCAGCGGGTGGAGGATGTACGGCGCTCCGGACTTGTCGGTGCTGCCAGCGTGCGCGGTGGCCGCGATGGCGATGGCGCGTTCCAGCGTGCTCATCGTCCGGTCCTCCTCGGGCAGGGGACTCTATCCCGGCTCGCCGGCCGCCGGTCAGCGCTTGCGGAAGCCGACCGCGAGGAACCGGCAGCCCTCCGCTCCGGCGCGTCCCCAGTGCGCCTCGCCCAGCCGCACCCCGTGCGCGTCTCCCGGATGGAGCGTGGTCGTCACCTCGCGTCCGTCGGCGAGCACCGTGGTCATCGAGAGCTCGCCCTCGAGCAGGTAGTAGACCTCCTCGGTGGCCGCGTGCCGGTGCAGGCCGATGGCCGCGCCGGGCTCGAGCCGGGCATCGATCATCAGCTCCAGCCCGCCGTGGAACAGCCCCTCCTCGAGCCCGGCCTCCTCGGAGAAGACCCAGGTCGCGTGGTCACGGCCGTGGCCGCGCCGGTCGTCGCCCTCGGGGAAGGCGCGGTTCTCGTGGACCGCGGTGTAGACCACCCGGGCCATCGCCGCGGACCGCTTGTGGATCGCCGGGCCGAGCGGCTCGGCATAGACCCGTGCGCCGGGCAGGTGGAACTGCTCCCCGGTGGGGATCTCCGGCAGCGGCGGGCGTCGGCTGGGCATCGTGTCGCCCGAGCCTAGCTCGACGGAATGAGCGACGCCGCAGAGCGCCGCCACCATAACGAGCCTCGGTCAGCGAAGGACGAGCACCGGGATCTTGGTGTGGGTCAGCACCTTGGTGGTCTCGCTCCCGATCAGCACGGCCTGCATCCCTCGCCGCCCGTGCGAGGCCATCATGATGAGGTCACAGCCCTTCTTCTCGGCGGTTTCCACGATCACCGCGTAGGGATGGGAGTTCGTCTCGGTGATGCAGTCGCAGGTGACGCCGTTCTCCTTCGCCGCGTTGTAGATCACCGAGAGGGAACTCCGGGCATGCGCCCGGGAATCCTTCTCGTATCGCTCCTTCGTGTCAGCGAGCATCTCGCCCCCGGTCGTGAAGAGGTGGAAGGGGTCGATCACGAAGAGCCCGGTGACCCGGGCGCCGATGCTCTTGGCGAACTGCATGCCCTTCTTGACCGCGACTTCCGACAACGGAGAGCCGTCCGTTGGCAGGAGGATGTGCTTGAACATGGGGACCTCCCCGTGGCCGGTCCGGAGGGTGGACGGGCGGGACCGGAGACCCGGGCCGAGGAAGGTGAGGGAGGGCGAAGGGGGCTACCGAGAGCCGGCCCCCACTCGCCTCCCGGGGCCGAGAATTACTGATTCAACGTAACGCACCCGGCGGGGAGCGCAATGAGCCCCGCCAGGCAGGAGGGCGCCGGATCGCTCCGGGCGGCAGCAGTCGGGCTTGCCGTCCGATGTTCTAATGTTCTAGAACAAGGCTCGGTGAACATCTCTCTCGACCATCGGAGCCCGGTTCCGGTCTTCCACCAGCTCGCCGAGGCGCTCCGGTACCGCATCGCCACGGGTGAGGTGGCGACCGGCACGGTGCTGCCCCCCCTCCGTCGGGCGGGCCGTCTCTGGGGGGTCAACCTCCATACGGTGCGGCGCGCCTACGGCGAGCTCGCCCGCCTGGGACTGGTGGTGACCCGCACCCCCGGGGGGACGGAGGTCGTTCGCAACGGCGTCGAGGAGCGGAAGGAGCCCGGCTCAGCCGACCGACGGCAGTTTCTCGAGCAGGTCGTGCAGGAGGCCAGGCTCCGGTACGGCCTCGACGTCGACCAGCTGGTCGATCTCCTGGCGAGGACCCGGACTCCCGAGACACTTCCCGAGGTCTCGGTGGTCGAGTGCAGCGCGACCCAGAGCGCGGACCTCGCGGAGCAGCTCGCGTGCCGGTGGCAGGTGAAGGCCCGGGGATGGGTCCTCGATCGGGGCGAGCCGCCCGGCGGCACCGTCGTCGGGACGTACTTCCACTTCAACGACATCCGCCTCCGCTGGCCGGAGCGACTGCCGCACATCCATTTCCTTCCCATCGCTCCCGAGGCGAGCCTCGCCGGAACGCTGCTCGGTGGCCGGCGCCAGTCGAGGAAGCTGACCGTCCACCTGTGCGAGCGGGACGAGGCGATGGCCCGGAACATCGGCGCCGACCTGGTGCGCATCCTTCCCGCGAAGCAGTTTCGCCTCGTCACCCATGTCGTCTCCCGCGCCGAGGAGGCGCTCGACGGCCCGGCCTCCGCTGGCCCGCTGCTGCTGTCGCCGCGGATGTGGGGCGAGCTGCCGCCGAGGCTGCGGAGAAATCCCCGCGTCCATCAGGTTCGCTACGTCTTCGACTCCCAGGCGCTCGATGAGCTGGGTCGGGCACAGCGATGGGAGGCTGCGTGAACCGGTTCCCGAGCGTGTGGTGTCCCCTGCTGACTGCCGTCCTCCTGGTCGCACCGGGCCCACCGCCGACCGCCGCCGAGACGGACCGCGCCTCGGTCGAGCGGCTGCTTCAGACGATGGAGGCTGCCGTCGCGGCGCGAGATCTCGAGGGCGTGCTCGCCGCCTACGACGCCGCTGATCCGGGCCTGGTCGGCCGCGCGCGCGGGGAAGCGCAGGGGTGGTTCGCCCTCGAAGGCGCCCGGGCCACCTTCCGCCTCGGGTCGCTGGCGGCCGTTCCCGAGGGCCTGGAGGCGGTCGTCCTCCGGGACGTTCGCTACCGCGAGCACGAACGCGGACAGGTCGACGCCCGATGGGAGACCGTCCGGCTGCACCGCCTCCCGGCGGGCTGGAAGATCTTCTCCGAGGAGGAGCGGGTCTTCGCGCGGGTGGTGAACACCGACCTGAACGTCGAGCTCCACCCCGAGAGCGGGACCATGCGGGGCTCGTCGAGCTTGAAGGTCGAGGTGACCGCTCCGGGCGAGGACCGCCTCCTCCTCCAGCTGAACCGGGGCCTGACGCCGACGTCGATCCGCGATGGGAGCGGCCGCGCCGTCCGCTTCTCCCGCGAGGCCGATGCGCTCTCGCTTCCCCAGCAGCGGCCGCTCCGATCCGGAGAGACCCGGACGCTCACCATCGAGTTCGCCGGGACGCTGTTCAACGAGTCCCGCGAGCAGGCCTACTCGCAGGTGAGCATCGCGCCGGCGGGCTCCTTCGCCAGCTGGGTGACGCAGTGGTACCCGAGACTGCAGGGCACCGGCTCGAAGTCCCGGGGCCGCATCACCTTCGACGTGCCCGACGGGGTGGTCGTGGCCAGCAGCGGCCGGCCCAGCGCCCGCACGAGCGCCAGCGGTCGCTCGAGGCAGGTGTTCACCGTGGATCGACCGCTGGATTTCTCCTTCGCCGCGGCCCGCTACTTCCACCGGGAGAAGACCGTCGGTGGTGTGCGCCTGGGCATCTATCTCCTCCGTGGTGGAGACGCGAAGGCAGAGCTGTACCTGCGAGAGGGAGCCCGGATCCTGGAATACGAGCAGGCTCTGTACGGCGCGTATCCCTTCGACGGATATGCCGTCGTCGAGATTCCCTCGGACGAGACGGGAACCCTCGGGGGCTCCAGCGAGCAGGGAATGAACCTCTTCCCGGTCGGCGTCCTTCCCGAGGACGGGTTCCCGCTCCTTCTGGTGGCCCACGAGATGGGCCACAGCTGGTGGGGGAATCTCGTCGGATCCTCCAGCGGGCCCATCATCGACGAGGGCCTGGCGCAGATGTCGGCCGTCCTGTGTCTCCACGAGTTCCAGGGCGAGAAGGCGATGCGCAGCTTTCTCAAGAGCGGCGTCCCGGGCTATGCGCAGTCGGCCACCCAGTACTTCGTGCGCTTCGCCAGCCCAGGAGGGAAGGACTACCCCCTGGGGGCCACGGCGCAGGGCTCGGACGCCGCGGCGGCCATGCACGACATCGCCGACACGAAGGGGATGTTCGTCTACGAGATGCTGCGGGAGCAGATCGGGCACCAGGCGTTCGTCGGTGGGCTCCGGGCGGTGGTGCAGCGCTTCGCGGGGAAGAGCGCCACCCTCTCGGACCTGCGCATGGCCTGGGAGACCTCGAGCGGGAAGGATCTGACGTCGTTCTTCCACCAGTGGATGGATCGGACGGGGGGACCGGAGCTGGTCCTCGAGTGGACGGTGAGACCCGAAGGCCGGGGATTCGTCGTGTCCGGGACGATCACCCAGCAGGGCCAGCCGTACGATGTCGTCGCCGAGGTCGCGCTCGTCTTTCCGGGCCGTCACCAGACCACACCGGTCCCGCTGTCCGGTGCGTCCACCGCGTTCTCCATCCCGACGGAGCAGAAGCCGGAGTGGGTGGTGCTCGATCCCGAATACAAGATCCTGCGCTGGACGCCCGCCTTCCGGAATCGACGGTTACTGACCGACGGGATTGGCCTGTCGAGCATGGGCCGGAACGACGAGGCCATTCCCAAGCTCGCGGAGTACGTCGGGAAGGTGCCCGACAGTCTCGAGGGGAGATATCAGCTCGGCGTCGCCTGCGAAGAGGGCGGGAAGCTCGGCGATGCAGAACGCGCGTTTCGGCTCGTCCTGGATCGATACGCGAGCCTTGGCGTGTACGAGGCCGCGGTGACGCTGAGCGCGGTGCACCTCGGCCAGGTCCTCGACCTGGCGGGTCGGCGGGACGAGGCCCTGGCCGCATACCGCCGCGCCCTCGAGCTCCCGGACCAGCCCACCGCGCACGAGGCGGCCAGAGCCGGCCTCACCACCCCGTACAGGATGAAGAAGAAGTCGCCCGGCCCCAGCCGAGATCTCCTGGCCCGGTTCGTCGGGAACTACGACGCACAGCAGGGAATCGCTCTCCACGTTGCGCTCGACGAACCGGGGGTGTCCTCACCGTGTCGCAGCCCGGGAAGCCGGCGGCGACGTTGATCTGGCTCGAGGGCAGCAGGTTCCGGGTGCCCGGCCCGAGCGGGATCCAGCTCGAGTTCAAGGGCGCACCCGAGGTCATCAGCCTCGACCTGGCCACGGGCGGGCACATCATCCATCTCCCGAAGACGAAGTGAGCCTGTCTTGAGCGTCGACGGCGCTCGCCGCCAGGAGCGGAGCACGGCAGCGGGGGCCGGCCCTGCGCCGTCGACGAGGAACCGGAGCCCGGGTCCAGGAACTGGCGTCCCAGGTAGGCCCGGGTGTTTCATTCCGGCTCGCGTCACCGCGGGAGGCGACATGGGACTGCTGGACCGGCTCCGCCGGGGCCGTAAACCCCGGCCCGCAGACACCCCGCCGGCCACCGGGGCAGAGGCCATCGCCCGGTGGCGTTACCTCCTCGTCACCGCGCCTCCCGAGGCGCTCGTGGGCGCGCACCTGGACGGCCTCGCCGCGGTCGGGGCGGACGCGCGGCCCGCGATGCTGCAGCGGGTGCGCGCCGCGCTCTCGGCCCTCGAGCCCGGCGCGGTGGCCCCCGCTCAGCCGGCGGCGCTGGTGCGCGCGGCGGTGCGGGCCGAGCGGCGTGCGCCCGGGTTCCTCGAGCGGGCGATCGCCGCCGATGCGCGCGGGCAGGAGGCCCTCGGCGCCCTGGCCACCGCGGTGGTGGCCACCGCCGCCGCCGCTCCCTTCCTTCGCGGCTTCGAGAGCGGGCTGGACGCCGACGCGCTGGCAGATCGCCGTGCGCCCGATCTCGACGCCGACGAGGGCGCGCCGGACCCGTCCGGTGCGTCGCACGACGACGAGCTGGACGACGAGGACTAGGGAACGGCCGATTCCTCGGCGCGGAGCTCGCTCTCCGGTGCTCGCCGGGGCCGGAGGATGGCGTCTCCGACTGGAGCCCCACCGAGCGTCTCGATGCGGAAGCGGTGCGGCTCCCCCTTCCACAGGAGGTTGTGCAGCCCGCCGATGAACCGGAACCCAACGGAGACGAGGTCGATGTCCACCCGCCCGGTCCGCCAGGACACCCGCCGCGTCCCGCGCACGGCATAGGTCGGACCGTCGAGCGACACCTCGCCCTCGGTTTCCATCGCCCCGGACTCGAGGAGCCGCCGCGCGCTCGCCGCCTGGTGTCGGAGCATCAGCTGGATCGGCCGGTCCTGCTCCTCGCCGTCGCGCCGCCAGGTGCCGTGGAGGGTCTCGGTGAAGTCCACCGTCCCCTTGGCGGAGAGCCGCCTGGCCCAGTCCGGCAAGAGCATCAGCGCCTCGGCCCGCGATGATGTCATCACGACAACAGCCTCCCCGTGCCGACAGCAGACCACTCCGGGGGCGTGGGTTGTCAACGGACGCACCAACAGTGAAGGGTCGCGCCATGCAGCCAGGGGCTGCCGCACCGCGGAATGTCAGTGACTCTCATGTGTTGCGGGCGCGGGGGCCAGGAACCTACAGTCCGCCCCCCGTTCGAGCCCAGGAGCGACTTCTGAACATCGACATCCGTGCCCTCACCGAGCGGGTCCGGGAGGAAAGCGCATTCGTGGATCTCCTCTCCGCCGAGGCGGGGAAGGTGATCGTGGGTCAGCGGCAGATGATCGAGCGGGTGCTCATCGGCCTGCTCTGCAACGGGCACGTGCTGCTCGAGGGCGTCCCCGGCCTGGCCAAGACCCTCACCGTCCGCACCTTCGCCGACGGGATCAGCGCGCGCTTCCAGCGCATCCAGTTCACGCCGGATCTGCTGCCCGCCGACCTGGTGGGGACGATGATCTACAACCAGCAGTCGGGCGAGTTCACCGTCCGCCACGGCCCCGTCTTCGCCAACGTCATCCTCGCCGACGAGATCAACCGCGCCCCGGCCAAGGTGCAGTCCGCGCTGCTCGAGGCGATGCAGGAGCGGCAGGTGACCATCGGCGAGCACAGCTATGCGCTGCCGAGCCCGTTCATCGTGCTCGCCACCCAGAACCCCATCGAGCAGGAGGGGACGTACCCCTTGCCCGAGGCCCAGGTCGACCGCTTCATGCTCAAGGTGGTGGTCGGCTACCCGACCCGTGAGGAGGAGCGGGTGATCATGGACCGGATGTCCGGCACGGAGCCGCCCCGGGCGACGCCGGTGGTGACGCCGGAGCAGATCTCCGCGGCCCGCGAGGTCGTTCACCAGATCTACGTGGACGACAAGGTGAAGGACTACATCCTCGACGTGGTGTGGGCCACCCGCGAGCCGGAGCGCTTCGGGCTCCCGGAACTCCGAGACGCCATCGACTTCGGCGCCAGCCCCCGGGCCACGCTCTTCCTCTCGCTCGCCGCGCGGGCCCACGCCTTCCTCCGCCACCGGGGCTTCGTGACCCCGGAGGACGTCAAGGCGGTCGGCATGGACGTGCTGAGGCACCGGGTGACGCTCACCTACGAGGCCGAGGCCGAGGAGCTGACCCCGGAGCAGGTGGTGCAGCGGGTCTTCGACAAGGTCGAGGTGCCCTAGAGCGCCGCGATGCTTCCCCGGGAGCTCATCCGGCGCATCCGTCGGCTGGAGATCGCCACTCGCCAGGTCGTCTCCGCGCTCCTGGCGGGCCAGTACCACTCCGTCTTCAAGGGCCGGGGCATGGCCTTCAGCGAGGTGCGGCCCTACCAGGCGGGCGACGACATCCGCTCCATCGACTGGAACGTGACCGCGCGCACCAGCGCCCCGCACGTGAAGGTGTTCACCGAGGAGCGCGAGCTCACCGTGGTGCTCCTGGTGGACGTCTCGGCCTCCGAGGAGTTCGGCTCGCGGGGGAGGCGCAAGTCGGAGATGGCGGCCGAGGTCGCGGCGCAGATCGCCTTCTCCGCCATCGCCAACAACGACCGGGTGGGGCTCCTTCTCTTCAGCGACCGGGTGGAGAAGGTCATCCCTCCCCGGAAGGGTCGGAAGCACGTGCTCCGGCTGGTGAGCGACATCCTCTCCTTCCGGCCGGAGGGCAAGGGCACCGACCTCTCGCTCGCCCTGGCCTGGCTCTCCCGGGTGACCAAGCGGCGGACGGTGCTCTTCGTGGTCTCGGACTTCCTGCTCGAGGGGTACGAGGCGCCGCTCCGCACGGCGCGGATGAAGCACGACGTCGTCCCGGTGGTGCTGCGCGACCCGATGGAGGAGGCGTTCCCCGCCCTCGGCCTGGTCGAGGTGGAGGACCCGGAGACGGGCGAGCGGGCGCTGGTGGACAGCGCGTCTCCCGGCGTCCAGCGGGAGTTCCAGGCGGCGGTGGCCCGCGCCCGGGCCGAGCGCACCCGGGTGTTCCGCAAGCTGGAGCTCGACTCGGTGGAGCTCCGCGCCGGCGAGGACCACGGCGAGGCGCTGGTGCGCTTCTTCCGTGCGCGGGCCCGGAGGCTCGCCGCGTGACCGGGCTCCGGACGCTGCTCTTCCTGACGCTGGCCGCTCCGGTGGGTGTGCTCGGCCCGGCCGCGAGGGGCGCGCCCGCGGAGGGGGCGGCGGATGCGGGCGCCGAGCGTCGCGTGGAGCCGCTGGCGGTGGACCGGCAGGTCATCCCCGAGGCGGTGCGGCTCGGCGAGCCGTTCGTCTACCGCCTCACCCTGCACCATCCGCCCGGACAGCGGTGGGAGCTGCGCACCCCGCGGGACCTCGGCGGCTTCGAGCTGCTGGAGCAGAGCCGGACCCGGCAGGACGGAAAGGGGGAGAGCACCACCACCTACCTCCTCAAGATGTCGCTCTTCGCCCTGGGCAGCCACGTGCTCCCCACCCTGACCTTCGACGTGGTGGATGCGCAGGGCGGCGGGGTGGCCCGCATCGACGGCCCGGACATCGAGGGGAAGAGCAGCCTCCCCAAGGACGCCGATCAGCTGGGGGCCAAGCTCGAGGACATCAAGCCCAACGAGGACGTGCCGGTCCGCAGCTGGCGGTTGCTCTGGTGGCTCGCCGGCGCCGCGGCGATCGCCGCGCTCGCCTGGCTCGCCCGCCGCGCCTGGCTCCGCCGGCCGAGGCGCCTCGCCCCGGCCGTGCCCCCGCTCCCGCTCGAGGAGCGCATCCGGCAGGCCCTCGACGCGCTCGAGGCCGAGGGGCTGCCGGCGCGGGGGCTCCAGCGCGAGTTCCACTTCCGGCTGAACGCGCTGGCCCGGGGCTACCTCGGCGAGCGCTTCGGGTTCGACGCGCTCGAGTGCACCAGCGGCGAGCTGCTCCGCGAGGTGGAGCGCCGCGACTTGCCCGGCGTGGACCAGGCGGGGCTCCAGCGCTTCGTGGACCAGTGCGACGTGGCCCGCTACGCGCGCGGGGACGTGCCGGTGCCGGCGTGCGCCGGGGCGCTCGCGTTCGCCCGGTCGCTGGTCGAGGCCACCCGTCCCGGACCGCCGCCGACCGAGCCGCCCCCCGGGCCGCCGGAGCCGGGGGCCGAGGTGGCCAGGGCGTGATGGCGTTCACCTGGAAGAGCCCGGAGGCGTTCTGGCTCCTGCTGCTCGTCCCCCTGGTGGGCGCCTGGTCCGTCTGGACCGCGCGGAACCGGGTGGCGGCGCTCCGGTACCCGGTGGCGCGGGTGCTCGCCGCGGGCGGGCCCGGCCTCCGCGGCACGGCGCGGAAGGCGCTCCCGCTGCTCCGGATGGCCGCGGTGGCGCTGGCGGTCGTCGCGCTCGCCCGGCCGCAGACGGTGGGCGCGCGGGTGCGGGACCTCTCGGTGGAGGGGATCGACATCATGATCGCCCTCGACCTCTCCACCTCGATGGAGGCCGCCGACTTCCGCCCGCAGAACCGGATCTACGTCGCCAAGGAGACGCTGAACGAGGTCATCTCCTCCAGGGTGAACGACCGCATCGGCCTGGTGGTCTTCGCCGGCGCGGCCTACACCCAGGCCCCGCTCACGCTCGACTACGGGGTCCTCCGCGAGGTGGTGAAGCAGCTGCGCACCCGCGTGCTGGAGGACGGGACCGCCATCGGCGACGCGCTCGCGGTCTCGCTCAACCGGCTCCGCGACTCGGACGCCAAGAGCAAGGTGGTGGTGCTGATCACCGACGGCGACAACAACGCCGGGCGCATCTCGCCGCTCGACGCCGCGGCGATGGCCAAGGCGCTGCACATCCCGGTCTTCACCATCCTGGTGGGGAAGGGCGGGAAGGTGCCGTTCCCCGACGGGACGGACCTCTTCGGCAATCCGAGCTACCGCGAGCTGGACATCGCGGTGAACCCGGGCCTGCTCCAGCAGATCTCGAAGATGACCGGCGCCGAGTACTACCGGGCCACCGACCGGGAGTCCCTCCGCGCCGGGCTGAACGGGATCCTCGACCGGCTGGACAAGAGCAAGCTGCTCGAGGGGGGCGCGAGCGCCAACTACCAGGAGGAGTTCCCGCCGTTCCTGCTCGCGGCGTTCCTCTGCGCCGGGCTGGAGCTGCTCCTTCGCTCCACCGTGCTGAGGGTGTTCCCGTGAGCGGGACCGCCTGGCGCTTCACCGTGCTCGGGTACCCGGTGGGCCTCGGCGCCCCGGAGTGGCTCCTGCTCGGGCTGGTGGCGCTGGCGGTCGGCGCGGTGGCCGCAGCGGCGGCGCTCCGGCGCCGGGCGGCCGTCCGGCGGCTCCTCGGCGAGCGGCTGGGTGACAGCCTCGCCCCGGGCGTGGAGGTGGCGCGTCCGGTGGTGCGCGCGGTGTCCACCGGGCTGTCGCTCCTCCTCTTCGCCCTCGCCCTCGGCCAGCCGCAGTGCGGGAGCCGCGCCGAGCTCACCAAGAAGCGGGGCATCGACGTGGTGGTGGCCCTGGACGCGAGCCGGTCGATGCGCGCCCGCGACGTGCTCCCCAGCCGGCTGGAGCGGGCCAAGCTCGAGCTCTCCACGCTGCTGGACGAGCTCAAGGGCGACCGGGTGGCCATCGTGGCCTTCGCCGGCGACGCGTTCGTCCAGTGCCCGCTCACCTCCGACTACGCCGCGGCCAAGCTGTTCCTCCGCGCCATCGACCCGGACCAGATGCAGGAGGGCGGGACCAACATCGGCGCGGCGCTGATGACGGCGCAGCGGGTGCTGGAGGGCGCCGACCGCGGGGCGAAGGACCGGGTGGTCGTGCTGCTCTCGGACGGCGAGGACCTCTCCGGCGAGGTGGGCGAGGCCACCGAGGCGCTGAAGGCGGCCGGGGTCAAGGTGTTCGCCGTGGGCATCGGCAGCGCCGGCGGCGAGCCCATCCCCCTCCTCGACAAGCAGGGCGAACGCACCGGGTACCTGAAGGACCCGACGACGGGGCAGACGGTCCTCAGCCGGCTGGACGAGGCCGGCCTGGAGGGCATCGCCCAGGCCACCGGGGGCGAGTACTTCCACCGGACGGGCGCCGTGGCCGTGCCCGAGGTCGCCGCCCGCATCGACCGGCTGCAGAAGACCGAGCTCGA
The DNA here is from genome assembly GCA_963776345.1 of uncultured delta proteobacterium. Classification (GTDB taxonomy): domain Bacteria; phylum Myxococcota; class Myxococcia; order Myxococcales; family Myxococcaceae; genus RPRB01. Next base: position 183,123 of record CAVZMH010000019.1, read on the forward strand.
GAGCCGGATCACCGTCCACTACGACGAGCGGTTCCAGGCGTTCCTGCTCCCCGGCCTCGTCCTCCTGGTGCTCGGGATGATCGCCGGCGCACCGAGGCGTCGTCGCTCGACCGCGGTGCTGGGCGCGGGGCTGCTCCTCCTGGCCGCGCCGGCGCGGGCGCTCGGTCCGTTCGAGGCCAATCCACCCGGCGTGGAGCGCGGGCTGAAGGCGTACGACCAGGGCCGCTTCGAGGACGCGCTCCGCGAGTTCAAGGCCGCCGAGCAGGAGGCGCCCGGGAATCCGGCGCTGGAGTACAACCGCGGAAACGCGCTCTACCGGCTCGGGCGCTATGACGAGGCGAGGGAGGCGTACCGGCGGGCGGCCGACGCGGCGGGCCCCTCTCTCAAGGAGCGAGACCTCTACAACATGGGCAACGCCCTGGCGCAGCTCGGCGACACGCAGGGGGCGATCGGCGCCTACCGGAAGGCGCTGGTGCTCGAGCCGCGCGACGAGGCGGCCCGGCACAACCTCGAGGTGCTGCTCCGGAAGATTCCGCCTCCGAAGTCGCAATCGGGTGACGGAGGGACGGACGGCGGCCGGCCGGACGGAGGGCCCCAGGACGGGGGCTCGGACGGGGGCCAGGGCGACGGTGGCCAGTCGGGGGATGGCGGGACGCAGCGCGGCGACGCCGGGACCCGGGGCGGCGCCGACGGTGGGCCGGCCGACGGTGGCTCGCGGGCCGAGCAGCAGCGGTCGCAGGAGGCCGAGCAGGACGGGGGCATGGACGGGGGGAGCCGCCCGGACGAGCCCGACGCCGGGCCTCCCGAGCCGGACCTCCTTCGGGACGCGGGAGTGGGGCGGGCCGGAGGGTTCGACCGGAGCGAGGCCGAGCGGCTCCTCGACGCCATGAGACAGAACGAAAGGAATCTCCAGCTCTGGCGGTTCCAGCAGAAGAAGAGGCAGAGAAAGCCCGATGAGAAGGACTGGTAGCCCCCTCGCCGCCGCAGCCGTCCTGGCGCTCGCCGCGTCCGCGCTCGCCGCCGAGGCGCCGGTGGTCACCCAAGAGGTGGACCGCACCGAGGTGGGGACGGACGACATCTTCGTCCTCACGGTGCGGGCCGTGGACGCGCCCTCGGGCTCGTCGCTGCAGCCGCCGGACGTGCCGACGGTGGAGACCATCGGCACCAGCCGCGGCGTCGAGAGCAGCATCCGCTTCGGGGGCGGGGGCCCGCGGGTGCAGCAGACCTCCACCCTCAAGGTGAGGATGCGCGCGCTCAAGCCCGGGAAGCTGGTCCTGCCGCCGGCGGAGCTCCACACAGGGAACGGCGTCTTCAAGTCCCAGACCGTGACGCTGATGGTGAAGAGCGGGCATGTGCCGGGTCCCCAGGGGACCGCGCGCCGACCCGACCCGTTCGGGATGAGCCCCTTCGGGGACGACGACGAGAACCCGTTCGACGTCTTCCGGCGGCGGCAGCAGGCCGCGGGCGAGCGCGACCTCTTCCTCCGGGGCGAGCTGGACAAGAAGGAGGTCTACCAGGGCGAGCAGGCCACGCTGTCGCTGTGGATCTACGCCCGGGTGGACCTGAGCCGGGTCGACGCGGTCACCATGCCCAAGCTGGATGGGTTCTGGACCGAGGACGTGGAGACGCCCAAGGAGCTCACCGGCGAGACGCGGACGGTCGACGGCGTGCCCTACCGGGCCTACCTCCTCCGTCGGCTCGCGCTCTTCCCGGTGAAGTCCGGCCCGCGGGAGATCGGCTCCGTCGAGGCCGACATCACCACCGGCTTCCTCTTCGCCGGCCGGCGCGAGCACCGCGCCTCGCAGCCGTTGACCTTGAAGGTGCGGCCGCTGCCCCCGGGCGCGCCCGCGGGATTCCAGCCCAGCGCGGTGGGAGCCTGGGCGCTCACCGCCGAGCTGACCTCGGGGCGCACCGAGCTCGGGGCGCCGGTGACCCTCCGCATCTCGGTGGAGGGGCGCGGCAACGTGAAGGATCTCGTCTTGCCCCGGCCGGTGGTGCTGCCCGCCCTGAAGCTGTACGAGCCCACCACCAGCGACAAGACGTCCACCGTGCGGGGACGCATCCAGGGACGCCGGACCCAGGAGTTCCTCGTCCTTCCCCAGCAGACCGGCACCTTCGAGATTCCCGCGCTGGAGCTCGCCTACTTCGACCCGGAGACGCAGCGCTACGAGCGCGGCCGGACCGCGCCGCTGACCCTGGTCGTCGTGCCCGGGGCCGGGACGGCCACCGTCGCCGCGCTGCCCGGGCGCACCGAGGAGCCAGTGGCGCACAACGTGCTCAACGCCACCGCCCTCCGTCCCCTTCGAGTCTCGGCGGCGCTGGACCGGCCGCCGCCGCCCTGGCGCCGGCCGTGGTTCCTGGCCCTGCTCGGGCTGCCTCCCCTGGTCTTCGCCGGTGCGCTGGCGGGTCAGGCCGTCCAGCGGCACCGGGCGCGGTCCGACCCGCGAGGTGAGCAGCGGCGGCGGGAGCAGCGCGCCCGCGGACGGCTCGTGGCGCTGAGGACCTCGGGGCAAGGCATGGACGACGTGGCCTTCTCGGCCGAGGTGGACGCGGCGGTGGCCGAGCTGCTCTCGGTCCGGCTGGGCGCGCCGGTCACCGGACTCACCCGCGAGGCGCTGCGGGCGCGGCTGGCCGAGGCCGGGGCCCCGCCCGAGCTCCAGGCGCGGGTGGTGCGGGTACAAGACTCCTGCGACGAGGTGCGCTTCGCGCCCGGCGCCGCCCGGATGGATCGCGCCGCGGTGCTCGACGACGCCGAGGCCCTCGCCGGCGGCTGGGAGGGCGCCTGATGGCCGGCGACGCCGAGCTGCTCTTCCAGCAGGGGCTCCAGGCCTACGGCCGGGGCGACGTGGCGGCGGCCGAGGACGCCTTCCGCACGCTCGTCGAGCAGGGCCACGACGGCCCCGACGTCCTCTACAACCTCGGCACCACCGCGCTCGCCCAGGGGAAGATCGGCGAGGCGGTGTACGCGCTGGAGCAGGCGCGGCGCGCGGGCGGTGGCACGGATGTCGAGGCCAACCTCACCATCGCCCGGGGGCGACAGCTGGATCAGCTGGTGGGCGCCCAGGGCGAGGAGCCCTTCGTGGAGCGGGTGGCCGCGGCCACCTCTCCGGGGCTGTCGGGCGGGCTGTTCGCCGGGCTCTGGGCGCTCGGGTTCCTGCTGCTGGCGGCGAGGAGGATGCTGGGCCGCTGGCGGGGGTGGCTGCTCGGAGGGGCGATGTCGGCCCTGGCGCTGAGCGTCCCCGCCGGCGCGGTGCTGGGCGCCCACCTCTGGAGCCAGGAGGCGGTGCACGAGGGGGTGGTGCTCGCCCGGACCCTCCCGGTCCACGAGGTGCCGGAGGCCCGGAGCAAGGTCTCGTTCGAGCTCCACCCGGGGGTGAAGCTCCGGATGCTCGACCGCTCCGGGGACTTCGTCCGGGTGCGGCTCCCCAACGGTCTCGAGGGCTGGACGGACCCCGCGGGGGTGTCGCCACTGCGTTGAGGTCCTTGCCTCCGGCGCGAGCGTGCTACATCTCGGGGCTCGACCCTCTCGTGGAATCCCGCTCTCCGTTCCGGATCCTGGTGGTGGAGGACGAGCCCGTCATCCGGGAGCTCGTGCGGAGCATGCTCGACGACGGGCCGGTGGAGGTGGAGACCGCCGGAAACGGCGCCGACGGGCTCCGGCGGGCGCGCGAGTCCCGGTTCGACCTGGTGCTGCTCGACGTGGTGCTCCCCGGAATGGACGGGCTGACCGTCTGCCGCATGCTGAAGGCCGACCCGGCCACCGCGTCCACTCCGCTCTACATGCTCACCGCCAAGACGCGCCGGAGCGACCTCGAGGCCGCGCTGGCGGCGGGGGCCAACGGGTACATCCACAAGCCCTTCCGGGGCTCCGAGCTGATGGAGCTGGTGGAGCGGCTGCGGACCGGCGAGGGCGGGACCGTAGGGGATAGCTGACTGCGGCCGCCCTGACCTCGCCGACCATAGGGCCCGACGAGCCCCTGACCCGGATCTCGACTGCGGCCGCCCTGACCTAGGGGAGCCGCGGGTGGAGGAAGCGGGCGAGGGCGAAGAGGTCGTCCCAGTCCAGCCCGTCGAACTCCAGCGCCACGCCGGTGGCGTCCTGGCGGACCACCGAGCAGCGGAGCTGCACCAGCCGGTCGCCCGGGAGCGGAAGGGCCACGGTGAGCGACTGGCCCAGGGGCGCGCGGAGCCCGAGCACGCGCAGACCGGCGAGCGAGATGTCCTCGGCCACGGCCTGGCGGAGCATCCCCGGGCCGCGGATCTCCACCGGCAGGTGGGCGGCCACGCGCGGGTGCTGGCGTTCGCGGAGTGAACCGAGGTCGGGGGAGTCCGGCATGGCGGGGCTCCAGCGTGAAGCGACGAGTCGGGCGAGGAGTGTGAGGGAGGTCGGCCGCCCGGGCAACTTTCCCTCGACCCCACACCCCGGGGGCAGCGCAGTCCGTCTCGCGGCCCGGGCGCTCCGTCCCGCCCGACGGAGTGTTTCCGCGGGCGTTTCAGGGGGCTGGAGGGCGGGCACGGTCCGTGAACTGGCCTCCGCCGGTCACCGGGGTGAGGGGGGAGGACACGATGGAGACGCCAGCGGTCACGGGAAGCGGCGCGACGCAGCCGCCGCAGAAGAAGGGGTTCGGGGACATCCTCGGCTCGGCCCTCGGCGGGTTCGCGAGAGGAGCGGGGGGCGCGCTGTCGGTGCTCTCGCCGCCGGCGGCGCTGGTCGGGGGTCTCGTCTCGGGGGTGGCGTCGGCCGTCTCGGCGCTCACCGGGGGCGGCGGCGCCCCGGCGCCGATCCGCTCGGACGCAGACCTGCTCGCGCTCCTGTCGCAGCCCGGGGAGCTGAGCAGCCAGGACTACCTGCGCATCCAGCAGTACATGCAGGCCGAGGCGCAGCAGTTCACCGCGGTGTCCAACGTCCTCAAGGTGCGCTCGGACTCGGCGAAGGCGGCCATCAACAACATCCGCTAGCCATGGCCATCGAGCGCGTCGCGACAGCGAGCATCGTCCCTGCCCCGGACCGGGCGCGCGGCGCCTCACCCGCGCCCTTCGAGCTGCAGCGCCGGGAACGGCCGCCCCCGGCGCCGGCCCCGCTGGAGGTCGAGCCCCACCGGGTGGCGCCGACCAGGAAGCCCCGGGTCGATCCCGGTGCATGGCTGGGCCGGGTGGCGGCGGCCCAGGCGCGGATGGACCGCATCCTCGCCCTCGCGGCGTCGGGGCGGACGTTCTCCCCGGCGGAGCTGCTCTTGCTCCAGGCCGGGGTGGCGGAGGCGAGCCAGACGGTGGACCTCGCCGGCAAGGTGCTGGACCGGGTCAGCGGCGGGGTGAAGACGCTGCTCCAGACGCAGGTGTGACGGTGCGCCCTGCTCTCCTCGCGGTGGTGGCGCTGGCGGTCTCCTGCGCGTCGCGCGTGCAGCACGGGCTGGACGAGCGGCAGGCGAACGAGATCCAGACCGTGCTGATGGAGCGCGGCTTCCGGGCAGCCAAGGTGGTGGAGGACGGCCGGCCCCCCACCTGGGCGGTGGAGGTGGAGTCCGCCGACGCCGCCGACGCGGTGCGAGTGCTGGCCGAGCAGGGGCTTCCGCGGGCACGTCCGGCGGGCGTCCGGGAGCTGCTCAAGCCCGGGCTGGTGCCGGACCCGGTGGAGCAGCATGCGCTCCTGCTCGAGGCGCAATCCGGAGAGCTGGCGCGCACGCTCGAGGCGGTGGACGGAGTGGTGTCGGCCCGGGTGCACCTGGTCCGTCCGCAGGCCACCCGCTCCGGGGCGCCCAGCGCGCCGACGAAGGCCGCGGTGTTCCTCCGGGCGCAGCCGGCGGCGGCCGCCCATCTCCAGGCGATGCGCGACGAGCTCCGGGCGCTGGTGGCCGGCTCGGTCGAGGGCCTCGAGTCCGCCGCGGTGACGCTGGTCGTCTCCGAGGTGGTGTCCACGGTTCCGCCCCGGGCGCCTGCGCCGGCGCGGTCCGGCTGGGGGCCGGCCCTGCTCGGGGCCCTGGTGCTCGTGCTCGGGATCGGCGCCGTCGGGGGTTACCTGCTGCTCCACCGTCGTGCTCGCCCGGGGAGCGCGCCCTCGCCGGCGGGGGCGACGCCTCGCGCTCCGCCCGGTGGTGCAGGCGCCGCTGGCGCGGAGGGAGACCGGATGAGCCACGACCGCGAGGATGGCGGGCGACGACTCCCCGGCGGAATGCGATCGGCGTCGCCGACCGTCCCCGCGCAGGGCCTCGAGCTCGAGGCCCTGGTCCACCTGGTGCACGCGCTGGGCGGGGCACGCGCCGGGGCGCTGCTCTCGGGGCTGGCGGACCCGCTCCGCCAGCGCGCGCTGGCGCTGAAGCGCTCGGTCGAGCGAAGAAGCCAGGCCGAGCGCCACGCCGTGCTGGCCGTGGCCTTCGCCCCCCGGGAGCCGGGGCCGAGCGCGCCGGGAATTCCGGGCGCCCTGGGCGACCGGGTCCGGGCCCTGTTCGCCAGGAGGGGCGTCCCGGCCGGCGCGGCCGCGTCCGAGCGCCTGGAGCGCTGGGCGCGGCGCCTCGCCCGCGAGCTGGCCGACCGCCCGTGAGCCAGCACCCGATCGGTCAAGCGCGAGCGGCGAGCAGGGCCGTCCTCCTGTCAGCCATGCCGCGGCGGCGGCCAGACTCAGGGCACCACCCAGCCCGTGTCCGCCACGAGCGCCGGACCCTCCGCCTTGGCGAAGTGGACGATGTGGCCACCCTTCGAGGCGAAGCGCTGGCCCGGAGCGAGCCCGAGCCGCGGGTAGTACCCGTTCACCAGGCGGTGGCTGAGCATCATCTCCACGCGTTCCACCAGGTAGTCGCGCACGAAGCTGTCCAGCATGTGTCCGAGCGTCTCGGAGAGGATGACGCAGGAGAGGTAGGTGTCCGTCTGCACGCGCTCGGCCACCACCGGGAGGTGGCGCACCCGGAACCAGCCCAGTGGAAAGTCCATCCGCACCTTCCGGACGTCGGGCAGGTCGAACGGGTAGGTCAGGCGCGCCACGTCTCTCCACGCCCCCGGCAGCAGGGCGCGCTCCAGGCCGCCCATCAGCCCCGAGACGTAGACCGCGCCGGCCCGAGGTGGCGTGGCCGGCAGGAGCGCGAGGTCCGGAGCACGCAGCCACAGCACGACCGTGTCCTCCGGTCCGGTGTCCCGGAGCGCCTCCTCGAGCTGCTGCGCCCCCGCCTCCGGGGCGAGTGCCCGGGAGACCTGCGCGAGCCCGGCCGCGCGCCTCGTCGCGCCCAGGGCCCTCGCCGCGTCCTCGCCGATGTCGCCCGTTCGGTAGAGCTGGATCAGCCTGGGTCGAGCGGGGCGCGCGCCCGGGGCGGAGAGCCTCCCGGCGATCAGGTCCGCCTCCAGCAGGACGCCCCTGGAGAAGTAGACGGGGTAGAAGTCCCGCTCGGCGACGACCGGAAGGTCGGTGTTGGGGAGGAGGCAGGGGAGCTCGGAGCTCTCGCAGAACCGGTGGACGGGGGCCCAGGTCCTCCCCCCGATGCCGGAGATGACCGCGAAGACCGGCTCGGCCGCGAGCCGCTCGTCGAGCTGCCGCTCCCAGGTTTCCGGCGGCCCCTGGAGCTCCCAGACGTGCAGCTGCCACTTTCGGAGCACGCGGTACATCACCCCCCGGCTCGACTGCATCGGCCGGCTCTCGCCCCGGTAGCCGGCGTTCTTGTCGGCGAAGAACTGCTGCAGGACGTCCAGCATGCCCTTGCGCGCGGTGGGGTCGGCGTCCGGGGCGACGATGGTGGCGAAGTGGAGCGTGTCCCGGCTGACGCCCGGCTCCGGATCGGCGGTGAGCCGCCCGAGGTAGGCGACGAGCGAGGTCATGGTGGCGTCGTCCAGCCGGTAGCGGGGCATGAGGTACGCCAGCTTCTTGCCCCGCGGGTCCAGCCCCTCGCGGATGGCGCGGGCCAAGGTCGCCTCGGTGTACGCGTCGCGACGGGGCACGTAGCCCTGCACGTGCGGCATGGCCTCGTCCTCGACGATGCGCGCCCCGGGCCGGAAGAGGTACCGCCCGATGATGGGTGGGATGACGCTCTGCCCCTCCCAGCTCCCGAGCCCGCTCCGGCGGTGGCAGGTGGCGCAGGCGGCCGCCTGGCCCTTCACCCCCACCCCGCCCTCGCGCTCGCCCCGGAGCGGCTGGCCCGAGGGGAGCACCCCCTCGCGGTACAGGCGCTCGCCCGCGGACGGACCGGCGGCGCGCGCCGGCGCCGGAGCCGAGGCGAGCGACAGCGCCACAAGGGACAGGGCCCGGACGGCCAGGGACATCAGCGGGTGGCGACCAGCTCGCGGAACTCCCTGATCAGGTCCTCGGACGAGGCGAACCCGTCGATCCGCACCCACGGCTGACCGGGCGCGGCGCGCAGGAAGGTGACCGGCGTGTGGTCCATCTTGTCGCCGCGGTACGCCTTGAACGCCCGCTGCGTGGCCACGCTCGCCTCCACCGTGCCGGTGTAGAAGCGCCACTGGGGTCCGGCGTGGAACTGCCTGGCGTAGGCGGCGAGCCGGGGCGGGGTGTCCTGCTCGGGGTCGATGGAGATGGACACCATGTGCACCTTGCCCCGCTCGTTCCCCAGCTTCGCCTGGAGCTGGGCGAAGGTCTGGCTCATCACCGGGCAGATGCTGGCGCAGGTGGTGAAGATGAAGTTCAGGACCACCGGCCGCCCGTCGTCGAGCTCCCGGGCGAGCGAGACCGACTTCCCGTCCTCACGCACCAGCTCCACCTGGGGCAGGGCGACCTCGGTCGTGGACCGGGTCGCGCGCTTCATGGCCACGTGGTGACCGCCGTGGCAGTCCTCGTCCGCCGCCCGCGCCCCGCGAACCGGCAGGAGGGCGAGGACGACCGCCAGCGTGCCCGGGACCACAGCTCTCATGACCACCTCTCGAGGGAACGCCACGACCCCGGCTCAGATCGGCTTCTTGAACCGATCATCGTCCAGGTCCGGGTTCACCACAACGCGGTCGATGACGATCTTCTCCGAGCCGGGCACGCCCTCGATCGTGGTCTCCATCGAGTGCGGCACCATCAGCCCGTTCACCGGCTTGTAGTCGCGGAGGTAAGTCCACACCTGGCGCCGCTTGCCGTCGAAGCGTCGCGCACCGTCCACCTTGACGTCGAGGAAGGTCTCCTTGTCCACCCAGACCCGGCGGACGTCCTTGCCGGTGGTGAGCTTCAGCTTGTAGGCGTCGCGGCCGTCGACCTGCTCGGTGCCCTCCAGCTCCACCCGGGTCCCCGCCGAGGAGGCCTCGATCAGCGGGCCGTCCAGCTCCGACTGCTGCGAGGCGATCCGCAGCTCCTCGGCGGTGAACGGCTCGACCTCGTGCCGCCCGAGGAAGGGCCGCAGCTTCCAGCCCTTCTTTCCATCGTAGACCTGGACCGCCGTCTCGCCCTGGAACTGGACCTCCACCCGCATCTTCCCCGGGCGGGCCAGCTCCATCAGGAAGGGCAGCTGGATCTGCTTCTCGGGCTCGGAGCTGGCGCTCAGCGCGGCCTTTCGCATCTCGCCCCGGGTCTGGGTCCGCTGCTTGAGGTAGTTCATCGCCAGCTTCACCGGGTCGCGGCGCTTGCCGGCGTCGAGGTTCCCGGAGAAGGACATGGCCTTCACTGCCTTCCAGGCCTTCAGCCCGCCGCGCGCAGCGACGTTCTTCTCCACGATGGGCGCGGCGGCCTTCTCCGCGGGGCTGTGGCAGCCCGCGGCGGCCAGGGCCAGGAGCAGGGCCGCTCCCGGGAGGAGCGAGGGGGGGGACGACGCTCTCTTCATCGGATGGTTCCTCACGGGACAGCGCTCGGGCGGGGCCCTAGTTCACCACCAGGCCCTCGACCCTCAGGTTGCCGGCGACCAGCGTCACCCGGCTGCCGCGCTTCACTAGCCGGCCGGGGTTGCCGAAGATCATGAAGTAGGTGCGGTTCTCCTCGAGCTGGGCGATCTGCCGGAGCTCGCCCACCTTCTCCATCGCCGGGATGGCCAGCGCGGTGCGGGTGGCCTCGTCGATCAGGTAGGGCCGGGTCCGCCGGTCGGTGAGGACCGCCGCCTTCTGCGGATCCACCACCCGGTAGTCGAAGCGGAGCATCAGGCCCGAGGACACCGGGTGGATGGCCACGATGTCGATGCCCCAGTTGCGCTTGATGGTCAGCCCGCGGCGGGCGTGGAAGTCCGCGCCCGACTCGTGCTCGGACGCGGTCGTCCGGGCGAGTCGCTTCCTCGCCGGCTTCGGGGCGGCGTGCGCCGGCGCCGCAGACGGGGCGTCCTCCGCGTGCGCCGGCAGCGCGAGGACGCCGCCCGCCAGGACCACGGCGAGCAGCGTCCCCGAGCGGCGCGGTGAGGTCGTGCCGCGCATCACTGAGTGGTCGCCGCCAGGAACGGCTGCACCGGTCCGCTGATCCACTCGTCCGCGCCGATGTCGTACCCGCCCCCGGACGGCCGCGTTTGGTTGTCGAAGTCGTGGTTCGGTGCGCCGGAGGCGGTCCCGGTGTTGATCGCCGAGGCGCCCGCGCCGAGGTGGTAGTTGCCGACCAGCGCTTTGGACGTGGGGTGCTCCACGAACAGCGGTCCGAACCGCATGTTCACGTAGTTGTTCCCCTCGTCCACGGTCGCGGCCACCTGCAGGTTGAGGACCGCGGGCGGGTTGACGACAGTTCCGAGCTCCACCACCGCCCGCGACCCGTTGCAGTACTGGGCCACCAGGCCGGGGCTGGTGGTCCGGAGTCCCGCGCCCGGGTAGCCGGTGCTGCTGGTGATGACCGAGAAGGTCGGGTTCAACCGACGCGCGCCGGGGTTGACGCTCGCGTCCGCGAGCACCCCGAGGTCCCAGTAGCGAGCGCCGCTGGGGCACTGGCCGGTCGCCGTCTGGTCCGGGAGCACGGTGCAGCCGGCGCCCGGGGCGGCCGCCGCCCGGCTGTTGCCGACGCAGAGCTGCCCGTTGCCGGAGTAGAAGAACGACCGGTTCTGCCAGAGGATGTTGTTGCTCAGCGCCGTGGGCTGCGAGATGGCGTTGGCGTTCCGCTGGGCGTTGGTGGCGAGCTGGGCGAGGAGGGCAGCACTGGTGGGCTCGGAGACGATCCCCGCCGGGCTCGGGTAACCCCTCCCGGCCTGCCCCGGCGTGGTCCCGGGCAAGGTGACGCCACCGGCCACCACCACCCCGGCGATGCCGGCGCTGTCGTTGGAGGCGATGGTGTTGTTGATGATCGACGCGCGGAGCGTGTCGGCCATGGAGATGCCGCCGCCGGCCCATCCGGCCACGTTGTTGTCGATGATGTTGTTAGTCAGGGCGATGACGTGCCACCGGGCAGCGTTGTTCGGGAAGCCGGTCACGTCCTGCCCGTTCACCTGGCTGAGCCGGATGCCGCCGCCCTGGCCGCCCTCGGCGAAGTTGCCGCGGATGACGTTGGCGTCGACCGTCACGTCGCCGGTGCCCATGCTCACTGCGCCGGCGATGGGAGGCTCGCCCTCGATGGCGATGCCGCCGCCGTGGGTGGAGCTGGTCTGCTGGAAGCTCTGGTTGAAGAGGATCTGGTTGAAGGCGATCACCCCGCCCTGGCTGAAGCCGACGTGGCCGATGCCGCCGCCATCCGAGGAGCTGTAGTTCCCGCAGATGAAGTTGTGGTCGATGCTGTAGTGGTCGGTGCCGGCGCAGATCGAGAGGCCGCCACCGGCGCCGCCCGAGCCGGCGGGGGCCTCCACCGTGCCGTTCTTGGTGATGGAGTTGTGGTGGACGCGGACGTTCTCGTCGTAGGCGAGGCCGTTGATCCGCCCGCCGGTGAGCCCGCCGGGGAGGCCGTCGAGCTCGAGGAAGGGGACGCCCACCCGGATGCCGCCGTGGTACGCGCCGGCGTTGCCGTAGACGCGGTTGTTGGAGATCTCCAGCCCGTGGGCCCAGCCGTTGACGTAGATGCCACCGCCGGCGTCGCCGCCGGTGACGCTGATCCCGTCGATCCGTGACGAGGCGCAGCGGAAGTTGCTGGCTCTGATCCGGCTGCCGTAGGTGCTGTTGGGGCCGCCGTTGCCGTTGGCGTTGAGGCACTGGTTGGCCGGCAGGTCCTTGGCCAGCACCGCGATGCCCGGGCCCTCCTCGGTGCCGAGCACGCTCGGCTCGAGCAGCACCACGCCGCCGGTGATCTCCTGCGTGGGCAGCGGGTCGACCTGCGCCGTGCCGATCTGGTTCCCGGTGGTGGCGTCGATGCTGAACAGCGCGTTGATCTTTTGACGCCAGCCAGCCAGCTTGCTGTTCGGGTACTTGGCCGCGTTGATGATGACCGACGAGGCCCCCACGCCTTGGAGCCGCACCGGCTTCCACATCACCACCAGCTCGTTGTAGGTGCCGGCGTCGATCAGGATGAGGTCACCCGGGCTGGCGGCCTCGATCGCCGCCTGGATGCTCTGTCCACTCGCCACGCGGGTCGGAGAGGTCAGGGTCGCGCGCTCGAGGGTCATCGTGACCGCGTCCACCGTGGAGCGTCCGGCCGCGGTGGTGACCACCAGCTCTCCGCTCGGCGTGCGAGGGGGCACGGTCACGGTGATCGACTGATCGCTCCAGCTGGTGATGCCGCCGCTGATGTCGACGTCGCCGATCTTCACGGTGCCCTGGCCGCCGCCGAAGCCGTAGTGCCGGGTCAGTGTGCGCTGGCTGGCTGCGCCGGCCAGGGCGAACGGGCCGGAGTAGGCCGGGTTGATGACCTGCTGGTCTCCCTCGGCGGTGATGGTGAGCGTTCCGCCGGCCACCGGCAGGTAAGGGCCGAAGCCCGCGCTCGAGTCCACCCGCTTGATGACCGGGGCGTTGTCCGGCTGCGCGCAGTCCGGCGGGTTGTAGCCCGCGGCGAAGGCGGCGATGGGGAGCACCGGGGTGTCCAGGTACGTCGTCTGCCCCGGCATGAACGGGTTCGTGTAACAGAAGTTGCTGTACGAGGGGTTGTAGGCCGGGTCGGTGATCATCTTGACCTTCCCCGTCGCCGGGTCGATCGCTCCGGAAGGATCCGGGATCGGTCCCGGGTCGTTCATGCAGGTGATGAGCATGTTCGGCCCGTAGCCCGAGGGCGTCGGCGGGTTCACCAGCCAGCTCGAGGCCGTCAACATGTTGTACGCGCCCCACTGGTCGCTGTAGGTCCGACTGATCTCCATCCCGCTGAAGTCCTTCACCGAGACCGGCACGAAGGGCACCGAGGCCTTCTCGCCGAAGTCCGGAGCGATGGCGTTGAACTCGCTCGAGGCGTCGTCGAGGATGATGCCGGTGTTGTTGGAGGCCACGGGCACCGGGGTGAAGACGAAGAAGTTGGCCGCGGTCTGCATCTGATCGTTCAGCACCACCCGCTTGCGGTCGCAGAGCGGCCGGTCCATCCCGGCGAACGGCGCGACTTGCTGCGCCTGCGGGAACACCGTCAGGAAGTCGGGCACCCGGTGCAGGTTGCCTGCACACTCCGGGAACTGGGTCGCCGTGGAGTTGGTGTAGATGCCGAGGTTGGTGGTCGGGTCGCTCTGGAACCCTTGATCACCCGTGTTCGGGTTGTAGGGGTTGGCGTTGTTGAGCGTGGCCTGGTCCGGGAGGATGAAGATGCTCCCCAGGGGGCCGAACTGCTGGGTGGCCGGGGCGTTGAACGCGTCGCCGATGAGGATGTTCTTGTCCTCCTCCTTGACGATCTCGTAGCCCGGCGGCGTGACCGCCTCGACCACGTACGTCCCCGGAGGCAGACTCACCAGCGTCTTTCCGGCGGCCCTGTCCGTGGCGCTCAGCGGGTGGGCGTTGACGTACGCGGCGCTGGGGAAGGTGTAGCGGCCGTCGTAGGGGGCGGCCTGCACCTGGTTCCAGTTGTGGAAGCCGTCGTAGCAGCGCTGGCGGTCGTTCGGGCCCAGGGTGAAGTTGGTGAACGGATCGGTGGCCAGCTGTCCCGGGCACTGCATGTTGACCTGCCGGCCCGGCGGATAGGCGCCAGGGGACGCAAGCGCTCCGGTGGTCGGATTGCGCAGTTTGTTGTCCGGTCCGAGCAGGTACTGGTTGTTGTCCGCGCCGTAGACCAGGTTGACCCAGTCGTCCCAGCTCGAGGTCTGGGTGCTGTCGACGAGGTGGAGGGTCTCGCTGCCGTCGGGGAGCGTCTTCTGCTCGTAGAGGTTCACCGTGACCCGCGGAACGAGCGGCTCCCAGATGGTCTGCACGTTGAGCCGCTGGTCGTCGAAGGGGCGGGTGGACGAGTAGACCACCGTGCCGATGATGCCGCCGTTCTCGGTCGGCACGTACGGGGTGCGGCCCCAGTCCACCCGGTTCCGCTGGCTGATGAAGCTCTGCACGCCGTAGGAGAGCGCGCCCGGCGTCTCCACCCGGACGCTCGACTCGCCGGTGGGGTAGGTCGATGTCCAGAGGAACTGCCCGATGCCGGAGGTGTCCGGCTTGCCGCCGCCGTCCACCCAGATGTGCACGCCGGTCTGCTTGAACCGCGAGGTGTCGGCCTCGGCGACGTACCAGTTGAAGAGCGGGAAGAGCTCCACCAGGATGCCGTTTCCGGCGCTGTCGCTCAGCGTGGCGTTGGACGGCGCGCCGTTCCGGTAGCGCACGGTGAGCACCTCGTTGCTGATGCCCGGCTCGTCGGCGTCGTAGATGCCGTTCTTGTTCAGGTCCTGGTAGATGTTCTGGTCGTACTGGGTGAACCAGCTCAGGACCGGGATGTTCCCCATGTCCACTCTGTTCACCCCGGGGGGAACGGTGACCGCGACGTTCTGGATGATCTGGTCCAGCCACTGGTCGAACACCGCCAGGTCGTAGGTCCCCGCGGGGATGCCGGCGAGGGTGTAGTTGCCGTCCGGATCACACTGCGCGGCGGCGATCGCCGGCCCGGTCCCGCTCTGCGAGTTCAGGACCACCTGGCAGGTGGTGGAGAACAGGAGATCGTAGGAGCTGGAATCCCACAGCGTCACGTCCGAGGGATGGGACATGTGCTGGTTGGTGACCTTCCCCACGATGGTGGCGGGGCCGGTCAGCCGGTTGGCCGTGGCGTACGCCGCGACATGTCCGGGGTTCACGAAGCCGATGGTGGTGTGGAAGCCCGGCGGGCCGAACTCCTGGAAGTACACCGGCTCGTTGATGCCCACGAAGGCGTCCTGGGCCGGGGTGCCCTCCAGCGTCTCGGTCTGCCACCAGACCTCCCCCGCCTCCTCGCGCGCCGCGGCCGGGTGGGCGATGACGTCGTAGCGGGCCGGGGTCAGGTTCTTGATCAGAGCGTGGCCGGCGAGCGCATACCGCGCGGGGTCGCCGTTGTAGCCCGGAGGGGCGTTGGGGCAGGTGTAGACCGCGCCGACCAGGTTCCCGTCCGCCGTGGTCTGGTTGCCGTTGGTCCTCCGGTTCAGCTCGTCCGGGCACCCCGGCGTCCCGAGCAGGGCGTTGGACAGCGGCATGTTGAACGCGTCGTAGGTCTGCTGGCCCGCCACGTCGCCGGTGCGGCCCGCCGGGTCCATGAGGATGATGTTGAAGCCCCCGAGGCCGTTCTCGTTGAGGTCGTTCTGGCCGTTGGTGGGGGCGTTGTCCTCGTAGATGTAGATGCTCAGCTGGGCGGGCTGGATGGGCGTCTTCTGGAGCTTGATGCTGACCGGGGCCCAGGTGCCGTTGGCCAGCGGTCTGATCTCCGCGCCGCCCATGATGTGGCCCGAGCCGTCGGCCGCGCAGACGGTCGAGGTGGTCGGATCGCAGCCGCCGGCCGGGTTGCCGGCGTCACCGGGCAGGATGGAGATGTAGTACCGCTTGCTCGCGTCCAGCGCGACGCGGTCCGGGCGGGTCTCGACGCTGGCAAGGTTGATGGTCACGGGCTGGCCGCGGACGGACTGACCCGCGCCGCAGCTCACCGCGCCCACGCAGCCCGTGGCCACCACCGTCATGTGGCTCCGGTGGAAGCTGGTGCCGATGGTGCGGGTGCTGACGCTCGGGGTGACCGACTGCTCGCTCTTGAAGGTGAGGTCCTCCTGCAGCGTCCACCGGTAGTCGCCGATGGCCGTCCCGTCCGTGGCGTCGACCACCGAGACCGCGAGGTTGGAGGCCGCCGCGAAGTTGATGGTCACCAGGGCCGTGGAGGTGCTCTGCGTCCCCTGCGAGTTCACCGCGCGGTATCGGAAGTGGCACGAGGCGCCGCTCGCCGTCGCGCTGAACGAGCCATCCGGGTTGAGGGTGACTGCTGAACAGGTGCTCGCGCTGACCGCGCTCGCCGGGCAGGCGCCGGTGGAGTCCGCGACGCAGGCGGTGAGCGTGTAGTTGCTGGGGTCGGTGTCGTTCGCCAGCACCCCCGGCCGCGCGGCGCTGAACTTTCCGGCGACGTTGCTGCTGAAGGTATCGGGGTTGGCGATGGGCGGCCCGCCCTTGGCGCCGACGATCAGGGTCACCGTCGCGGTCAGGGTGGACACTCCGTTGCCCACGTAGGTGAACTGGTCGGATCCGGTGTAGCCCTTGGTCGGGGTGTAGGTGAAGCGGCCGTCGGCGAGGAGGCTCAACGTGCCGTGGCTGACGTTGCCGGAGAGCGCGACCTTCGAGACCCCCACGTCGTTCGCCGTCACGTCACCGCTCTTGGAGCCGTTGTACGGGACGTTGAAGCTGTCGGAGTTGGCGGCGGCCGCGACCGCGGTGGGGAGGTTCCCGGGCGCGCCGGGCACCGGGACGGTGCTGGCCACCCCGCCGACGGTGACCTGCTGGGTCGGCGCCGCGGCGTGGTTCACCAGGATGAAGCCCTGCATGCCGCCGTTGGGATGATTGTCCGTGCTCAGGCTGAGCGACCGGTCGAAGACCGGATAGGTGCCGGACGCGTAGCTGCTGCCGCTGGCGCTGGCCGGCGGGCTCATCAGCACATCCAGCGTCTTGCCCGCGGTGAGCAGGACCTCGCTCTGGGCCTTGGGGTTGCCGGGGGCGAGGTTCCCATCCTCCGCCACCAGCCTCATGCCCGGCGCGCCGACGATGGTCGGCACGTGGGTGCGCGAGCCCGTGTTCAGCAGGCGGACCAGCATGTTCCCCGAGCGGTACGCCGCAGTGTCGCCCAGCAGGTACTGGGAGGCCTGCGGCGCGGTCCGGTCGAACGCCTGGCCGTTGATGAAGAAGTAGGTCGGCGTGTAGTTCACCGCCGCTGGGTACGCGGGGCGGCAGGAGCCGGGCGTACGGGCGCAGGTCGGGTCGTTGCGGAAGTTGAGGTCCGCCCCGGCGTTGGCTGCCGCATCCACCGCGGCGTTCTGCACCGGGTCCATCTCGCTCAGGAGCAGCGCGATCTCGTCGTCGTAGCTCACCCCCGGATACGCGGTGCCCGCCGCGGTGGCGGTGGGCGCGGTGGTGACCACCAGCACGCCGTAGAGGCCCATCGGGACCTCGAGCGAGGGCAGGGTGCCGGTCTCGTAGATGTACGTGCCCGGCTTGAGGTTGTTCCAGGTCAGCGTGGCAGTCGCCCCGGGTGCGACCTCCAGGCCGAACGAACGGACCCGCGGTCCCTGGGGCGGGGGCACGAAGGCAGGGCCGTCGGGCCGGACGTCGGCGTTCCCGGGGAAGGTGGTGAAGTTCTGCGCGTTGTGGACCGGCCCGGCCATCATGGTCGGCGTGCCGACGCCACCGCCGGCCTGGCCGAGGATGACCAGCGAGGTCGGCAGCTTGAGGTTGTTGGTCAGGTTGATGGAGAGGTCGTCTCCGGCGGCGGCCACGAGGGTCGGCCCCGGCGCCCAGCTGCCTCCGGAGACGCAGCCGGTGGACCCGGTCTGGCAGAAGCCCCACATCGGCGAGGCCGTCCCGTCGCGGAGCACGGTGGTCATCCGCTGGGCGGTCAGGTTCACCGTCTTGCTGAGGCCCTGGGTGATGCGTCCGGAGTTGGCGTTGGCCGCGCTCGATGGCGCGCGTCCGTTTCCGGTGCAGGCGGTGGCGGCGGCCAGCAGGACGCCGAGCGCGGCCGGCAGGCGAAGGCTCTGTGAGTGGCGGAGGTGCACGGGATTCTCCTCGATCGTCCTGCGCGGCTCAGAGGGATTCATCGATGAACCAGGTCGGAGGATCGACGAGCAGCATCGTCATGATCCCGCCGGGGAAGACGTCGTTGGTCGTGATCTCGCGCTCGTTGTGCGAGTGCCACATGTACGCGTAGCCAGCCTCGGGGTTCTGGTTGAGCGTCCCCGGCGGCTCGTTGGTGGTCGTGAAGCCCGAGCCCGCGGGCTGGAGCCCGAGGTAGGGCGTGCCGCCGTACCACTGGCCGATGGCCACGATGTTCGGGTCGGGCGGGGTGACCGGGATGGGCTTGTTGTGGTCCTGGCACCACTCACCGAAGTTGGGATCCGTCCGGACCGAGTGGTAGCCGTTCGCGTCCGGGGTGCAGGCGGTGCCGTCGCCCGGGTGGTGGTTGTAGACGTCCCAGTTCAGGCCCTTGCCGGTCCAGGTGAAGATCTGGTCCTGGGTCTGACCGGAGACGGTGGGGGTGGTGAAGAGCAGCGGGCCGGCGAGCGCGGTGGGGTCCGTGGCGCTGAGCAGGAGATTGCCGTCGCGGGCCAGCACTCGGGCGTGGTTGCCGTGGAAGTGGTACGGGTGCTGCCACCGCCCCTGCCCGGCGATGCGCATCAGCACCAGCTCGCCCGGGTGCATGTGGGGATTGCAGTTGTAGGGCTGGTGCAGGTACCCGGGGGCGTAGGCGGTGTCCATGTCGTCCGGGAGCGACCGCCCGTTCAGCAGGTAGTAGTTGGGCCGGTAGGGCTCGGTCTGCACCCGGATCTCCGGGCAGGGGCCGGTGGGGCAGGCCTTCACCTGCGCCAGCACCCGGTCGTGGATCCTCGAGTCGAGCTCGCTGATCTGGAAGAGGTACTCGCGGTCGTAGCAGGAGGAGGGATGGTCATACGCCGCGGTGGAGAGCGCGAAGGCGGAGGTCCTCACGCAGCTCGCCGGGGGTGACTTGGGAAGGACGATGATCACCCCGAAGAGCCCCATCTCGATCTGCAGATCGGCCTGCGTCCCGCTGTAGTAGGCGTGCGTTCCGGGCGTGGTGGCGACGAAGGAGTAGGTCACGGTGCTTCCGGGCACCGCCTCCTGCGTGTACGCCCCGGAGACCCCGCCGGTGGTGGTCACCGTGAAGCCCGGGAAGACGATGGAGGTGTTCCCCGCCGCGGCCGGAAGGCTGTTCCTCAACCGCACGGTGACCGTGTCCCCCTCGGTGACGATCATCGTGGGGCCGGGCATCTGCATCTGGGGGCAAACCGGCGCCGGCCCAGTGCTGCCCTGCACCTGCCCGGGGCGGAACCCCGCCGGTGCGCCGTCGCAGCCGTAGCCCCAGGAGTAGATGGAGTTGCCGTCGGGCTGGCTCACGTACTCGGCGCTGGCCACCAGGGAGAAGCTCGGCCCGCTGATGCCGTGCACCGCGGCCTGCGCGGGCCGGATCGACGCCCAGGCCGCGATGGCGGCCAGCGCGAAGAGCGCTGCGGATGAGGTGCTGCGGAGGATCCTCGTCAGTCGAGTCATCGGCTCGGTCTCCCCTCGTCTACTGGACGCGGATCTCGGTCATCATGCCGCCGAAGTTCTCGGCGTCATTCGACAGGTGGTCGAGGTTGGTCGCGTAAAGAAAATAGGTTCCGGACGCGACACCGTTCGCGTCGAGGATCACGTCGAGGGATTCGCCTCCGCCGAGCGTGATCGAGTTGGTGTTGTAATAGAGATTGTTTCCAGCCATGTCCCGGAGCAGGCGCGCGTTCAGGGCGATCACCGTCATGGGAATGCCGATGGTCCCCAGGGTGGTGTGCTCGGTCACGCTCAGGTCCGAGATGCGGAGGAGCGCCCGGCCGTTGGTGGGGATGGTGATGATGCTCGGCAGCGGCTGGGCGGGGCGCGACACCCCGTCCGCGGAGAGCGTGTCGATCACGCCCGGATTGACCGTGTCCGGATACCCACGGCCATTCAGCAAGAAATACTTGTCCTTCATGTCGGCGAAGGCCTCCGGATTGAAGGTCATGCCGACGTAGTGAAAGTTGGGATCGAACCCCATCATCTGGATGGGGTACTCGACGTCGTAGCGGGTCGAGCCGTCGCCGTCGTTGTAGGCGTAGTTGGCGCCGCCGGTGACGGAGTTGGCCGCCGGCGCCGGGGTCTGGCCGGTGCAGAGGATGTCCGAGCACCGCAGCCCGTCCCAGGCGGCCTGGTCGGCCGCGCCGTTCGGGCGGGCCGCGCGCTTGTTGGCGGCGATCAGCGCGTCACGAACGAGGTCGCTGCGCCTCAGCCGGCTCTGGCGGGGCCGCACGTAGAGCTGGCCCACCATGCCCATCTGGAGATGTTCGGGCGGGGTGATGTGGCAGTGCCAGAAGTAGGTCCCGGCCTCGGGCGCCGTGTAGTAGTAGGTGAAGCTCCCGCCGATGTTGATGGCGATCGACGCGTCCGGCACGCCGTCGAAGAACGATGAGGCGTTGGGGTACCCGTGGAAGTGGACGGTGTGCTGCTCGAAGAGGTCCGGGCGCATGATCATCCCGGGGTTGCTGAGGGTGAGGAAGAACTCGTCGTCCTCGTCGATGGCCATCATCGGCGCCGGCGCGTTCGCCGCCAGCACGCCCATGTCCATGATCCCCGCGGGCTCGGTGATCGCGCCGTCGTTCGGGTTGTCCCGGACGTTGGGCCCCTGCACCGTGGAGTAGTTGGGCCCGGTGTACGGGGTGTTGAAGACCCGCGCCGTCTGGGTCCCCGGGAGCCCGTCCTCGATGTCCCGGAGGCCCGAGAGCGGGCTGAAGCCGAAGAGGTAGATCTGCGTGCCGTCGCCCATGGTGGCGTAGCCGTCCCCGCCGCCGATGTGCTGGCACTTGATGACCCCGGGATGGTCGGGGTCGCGCGTGCTGCCGTTGGGGTGGAGGTCCGTCTGGGTCGGGCACTGGACCCGGAAGGACTGGGCGCTCGCCGGCACGGCCGCCAGCAGCACCCACATCGCAAGAAGCGACGACGTTCGATTCACGTTTCGCATGGCAGGGACGCTCCTCGCAGGTTCCGGGAGGGACCGGGGTGGGAAGGGGGGAGGGCGGAGGTCGCGGTTCGGCGAGGTGCGTCAAAATGACGCATACGGACAGTACGTGTCTCTGTCCATTCGGAGACTGCCGCGCGAGCCTGAGAGTTCAGGCACGCTGGATTCCCCAGCTCTCGCCGCAACACCTGTGACCGCCCCCGTCTGGCCCGGCGCGTCTTACGTCTTCGTGCATCCGCGCACGTTCTGCGCCGAGGTGAGCCAAGACGTTCCCTCGGCTTGCAGGCGAGTGTCTAGAGGTTCGGTGGAATTTCGTCAGGGGGATTGACAAGAGCGGGCTTGTCGGCCTGCTGGGTCAGTTCCGCCCCGGTCGAATTCCCGAGCGGAATCCGTGGTCTTCACTCACAGTGCGAGCCTCCTGGACTGAAGTCCGGGTCTCGGGCGACCGCCCAGCACTGAACAATGCCCTCCCGCAAACGCTCGGCCAGGTGTCAGCGCTCGTGGGTCGTCCCGCAACGAATGCGCGCCCGGGTGTCAGCGGTCATGCATCGTCCACGGCCGTTTCTGCGCAGCCGTCAGGGCAGCGCGATGCGGCCCGGCGCGCCCGACGCGCCCTGCAGCGTGTGGCAGGTGTTGCAGTCGCCGCTGCTCACCGCGCCGGACATGATCCGCGTGCCGCCGTCGAAGGTGATCTGCGCGCGGATGGGGAACACCGGCCAGCTTCCGCTCGCCTGCCCGTAGAAGTTGCCCGCCTGGTTGACGGTGAACGACCGGGTCACGCCGTTGTTGTCGGTGATCGACACCCGGGCGTTCTGCGCGGCGCGGCCGTAGCAGTCGTTGTACTCGTGCCCGGTGGGGTAGGCGGTGCCGGCGATGGCAAAGGTGGGCGCCTCGCCTCCGGTCGTCTGGTGGCACGCGATGCAGGCCAGACCCGGGTGCATGTTCGAGCTGCCCTCGTCACCCCGCGTCCAGTAGGTGTTGCTGGTGCAGGTGGGCGGTCCGGAGAACACCGGATCCGGAGTTCCGGCGTCCACCGTGCAGGTCCCGGGCTGCATCCCGGCGCTCACCCAGGCGGAGAACGCGCTCTGCTTGGCGGCGGCCACCGGCGCCGCGGGCAGCGGCGGCATGGGGCTGGTGGTGCTGGCCATGCGCTGCACGCAGGCCTGGCCGTTGGTGACCGCGGGGTTGCTCGGCGACGAGGCGCGGAGCTGCGACAGCGAGGTCAGCGCCATCGGGGCGCTGCCGGTGGGTGGATTCCCGTGGCAGCTGGTGCAGGAGCTGGTGAGCACGTCGGCCACGTCGCACGGCAGGTCTCCGCTCACGCCCGCGTCCGATGGCCCGGCGTCCACGCCGCCATCGCCGAGCGGCGGCGGTCCGGCGTCCACCGGCGTGGTGCAGCTGCCCGCGGGCATGCCGCCCGACACCCAGGTCGAGAACTCGGTCGCCGCGGCCGCCGGAACCCCGGCGTAGGGGGAGGGAGGCATGGGGCTGGTGCTGCTGGTCATCCGCGTGACCGACCGCTGGCCCTCGGTCTGGGTCGGATAGGTGGGCGAGGTGGCCCGCAGCGCTGCCAGCGAGTTGAGCGACATCGGCGCGCTGTTGCTCGGAGGCGACCCGTGGCAGCCGGTGCAGTACGTCCCGAGCGTCTGGGCGACGCCGCAGGGCAGGTCGTTGCTCACGCCTGCGTCGGTCGGGCCGGCGTCGACGCCTCCGTCCCCGAGCGGCGGCGGTCCCGCATCGCCGGATGGCGCGATGCAGCTGCCCGCGGGCATGCCCGCGTTGATCCAGGTGGAGAAGGTGGAGATCTGCGTGGATGTCGCCCGGGCGTACGGCGCAGGGGGCATCGGCGAGGTGGAGCTCTGGATGCGCTCCAGCGCCAGCGCCCCGTTGCTCTTCGAGGGCTGCGAGTACGAGGGCGCCTTCAGCGCGGCGAGGCTGTCCAGCCGGTTGGGCGCCCCGTTCATCGGGACCGGCCCGTGGCAGAGGAGACAGTCGGCCCCGAGGAAGCCCGCGACGTCGCACGGGAGGTCGGTCGGGGTCTGCACCGGGCCTGCGTCGCCACCCGTGCCGACGGTCGGCGGACCGCCGGACGTCGGGCCCTGAGCGACCTCGCCGGAGTAAGTCCCGAAGCTGCACGCACCCATCGCCCCGATGGCGAGGACGACCGGGACCAACCAGCGCGCGCGACCCATACAGCCCCCGAGGTACCGACGGACCCCCTTCCTTGTCCGATTGACCCTGAGTCCGTCACCACGAATTTCGCGGGTGGGTGAAGGGCGTCCGGTGTCGCACGTGTCTCCCCCGCATGCGCCGGCGGGCACACGGTCCGGGACCCGCCCGGGCGGCCGTCCGGTGCTCGGCCTCGAGCGCGAGCGCGGCCCGGCGACCTGGTCCAGCACATGTGCGGACCGATCGAATTTCGACGCTGCGGTGACGACGCTCTCGTGCACGGGATCTCGAAGATCAGCAGGCCCCGGACGGCGCGCGCTCGGCGCGCCTGCGCTCGAACCTCCTGTGTCCACCCATCCGCCCGGGCGATCGCGGAACGCCGCCGGCACGGCGCGCGGTCGGCCCCGCACCGTCTCCGGCCAGCGCCGCTCCGTCCCGCCGCCCGGACACCAGGGAGGTCGCCGCCCTCCGGAGCGACCTGGCCCGCGCCTCGCAATCGCGGCCGCGGGCGATGCACGCGCTCCTCGCCCCGAGCACCCGGTGGCCGCTGGCCAGGCTCACCACCCGGAAGGTGGGGCGGGCGCGGGTCCTCCTCGGCAGCAGGCCCGCCCTGGTGGCCGAGCTCGACGCGCTCCGGAGCGCCGCCGTCCGCGCGATGTCCGCCGCGCTCGGCGCCGAGGTCCAGCTGGCCGCCCGGATGGCGGACACGCCCGTCGCGTCCTCCCGTGCGCTCGGGCACACCGCGCTCCTCTGTCTCCTCGCGCTGGGCGGCCCAGGGGCGGAGGCCGTGCTGGAGCTGGATCCGCGACTCGCCGCAGCCCTCGCCGCGCAGCGCGCCGGTGGGGCCGGGCCCGACGCTCCGGTGCTCGCGGTCACCCGCTTCGAGCGCGCGCTCCTGGCCGAGCTGCTGCTCACCGTGCTCGCGGCGCTCCGCGAGCTCGGAGCGGCCGAGTCGCGCTGGCGGCCGCGCCTGCTCGAGGTGGGGGCCGGTCGGGCGGAGGCCGAGCGGCGCCTCGGCCCGGGTCGCTGCCTGGTGGTGGAGCTCGGGCTGGAGACCGCCGCGGTGCACGGCCGGGCCGTCCTCCTCCTCCCCGAGCTCGCGCTGAGGGCCGTCGCGCTCGCCCTTCCACCTCGGCGCGCCCGGCCCGGCCCGGGGCCCGGGCACGCCCGGCTTTCCTTCTCGCCGCGCGTTCGCTGCGGCTCCGTCTGGCCGCAGGAGCTCGCCCGGCTCGTCCCGGGGGCGGCGGTGGTGCTCCCCGGCGCGCGGCTCGTGGACGGAGTGCTGCACGGACCCGTGGCGCTCGTGCGGCCCGGAGTGTCGCTCGCCGGAGCGCTCGCCGCCGACGGCCTTCGCCATTCCGGCGCGGAGCTGCACGCGCCTTCCCCGGAGGTCACGCACGTGGATCCTGCACTGTCCGAGCTGCCGGTCGAGCTGGAGGTGGAGCTCGCCCGCGTCCCCCTGTCGCTCTCCGAGGTCGGCGCCCTGCAGCCGGGCGCGGTGCTGCCCCTCCGGGTGAGCGCTGGCGACCCGGTCTTCCTCCGCGCCGGAGACCGCCGCATCGCCCGGGCCGAGCTGGTGGACGTGGAGGGCGAGGTCGCCGCCCGCATCCTGGAGCTCGTTCCATGAGCCTTGCCCCGTTCGTCCGTCGTCCCGTCGAGCTGCTCGCCCCGCTGGGAGGCGCGATGCTGGTGCTGCTGGTCCTCGGCCCGGGCCTCCGCGGCGCCGCGGGCGCGGTGCTCGCCGCCGCCGCCGCGGTCGCGGTCAGGCTCCTGCCGCGCCCGGCTGCCGCCGCGGAGGCGCGCCCAATCCGGGTGATCGACCGGCTGCAGCTCGGGCCGCGCCTCTCGGTGGTCCTCGTGGAGACCGCCGGCCGCCGCTACCTGGTTACCAGCGGGGCGACCGTCACCCCGCTCCCGCCGGAGGACCGGCCGTGAACGGATCGCTCGGCTCTCCTCGCAGGGCCGGTCACGCTCCCCGAGGCGGGGGCGAACCCGGTGGGCCTGCTGCTCCTGCTCGCGGGGATGAGCCTGCTCCCGTTCCTCCTGGTGATGTTCACCAGCTTCACCAAGATCAGCGTCGTCCTCTCCCTCACCCGCTCGGCACTGGGCACCCAGCAGGCGCCGCCGACCATGGTGCTGACCGGGCTCGCCGCCGTGCTCTCGCTGGTGGTGATGGGCCCGGTGGGGGAGGCGATGCTGTCCCGGGTCGACGCGGGGAAGCTGCCCTCCGCGCCCGGGCCGGAGATGCTCCGCGCCGTCTCCCGTGCCGCCGAGCCGCTGCGGGCCTTCTTGCTCGAGCACGGTAGCCCGGAGCTCCGCGCCGAGTTCGCGGGGCTCGCGCGCGAGCTGCGCGGCGGCGCCGAGGTGTCCGAGACCGACCTCGGGGTGGTGGCGCCGGCCTTCGTGCTCTCCGAGCTGAAGCAGGCCTTCCAGATCGGCTTCCTGGTCTTCCTCCCCTTCCTGGTGGTGGACATGGTGGTGGCCAACGTGCTGCTCGCCCTGGGGATGCAGTCGCTGTCCCCGTCGCAGGTGAGCCTGCCGTTCAAGGTCCTCCTCTTCGTCGCCGTGGACGGCTGGGCGCTCCTGGCGCGCAGCCTCGTGCAGGGGTATCGGGCATGAGCACCGAGGCGCTCCTCACGGTGGGCCGCGAGGCGCTGGTGCTGATGGTCCTCGCCTCCATGCCTCCGGTGCTCGCCGGGCTGGTGGCGGGCGTCACCATGGGCCTGCTCCAGGCGGTGACCCAGGTGCAAGAGGCGACGCTCTCGGTCGTCCCGCGGCTATGTGCGGCGCTGCTCGCGCTGGCGGTGGCCTTTCCGTGGATCGGCGGGCAGCTCCTCCGCTTCACCGCGGCGCTCTTCCAGGCGGTGGGGTCGGTCCGGTGATCCGCGCGCTCGCCACGCTGGCCGACGCCGCGCGGCCCGAGATCCTCGGCTGGGTGCTCGCCTCGATGCGCGTGCTGCCAGTCGCCCTCCTCTGCCCGCTGCTGGGTGGGCAGCTCGTCCCCGCCCCGGTGCGGCTCGCGGTGGCCGGCTCGCTCGCCCTCGCGCTCCGGCCGCTCGCCGGCGTCGCCGGGGACCCCTCGCTCGAGTTCTGGGTCCGGTGCGGGCGCGAGGCGGGCGTGGGCTTGCTGATGGGGCTCGGGGCGGCGCTCCCCTTCGACGCCGCGCGCATCGGCGGCCGCCTGGTCGACCTGGTCCGTGGCACCTCGGCGGAGGCGGCGCTCCCGGTCGCCGGGCACCGCGAGTCGGCGACGGGGGACGTCCTGTACCAGCTGCTGGTGTCGCTCGCCCTCGCCGGCGGCGCGCTGCCCCTGGCGGTCCGCGCGCTCGCCAGGAGCCACGGGGTGCTTCCGCTCGGCGGCGCGGTCGCGGGCGCAGGGGAGGCGCTCGCGCTGGCCCGGCTGGTGGGCGTGTCGCTCGCCACCGGCCTCGCCGTCGCGGCGCCGGTCGTCGCGCTGAGCTGGGCCACCGACGCCGCGGTCGGGCTCGCGCTCCGCGCGGCGCCGGGCCTTCCTCTGACCGAGCTGGCTACGCCGGTGCGCATCCTCGGCGGGGCCACCGTGGTCTGGCTCTCGCTCGGGCTCGCCGCGGACCGGATGCTGGGGCTGGTGCTCGCGCCGGACTCGGGCTGGATGCAGGTGGCGCTCGGGCCGTGAGCGGCGACCGGACCGAGGAGCCCACCCCGCGGCGGCTGCGGCAGGCGCGGGAGCGGGGGCAGGTGCCGCGGAGCCGGCTCTTCTCCGGCAGCCTGGTGCTCGCCGGCGGAAGCGCCGGGGCGGCGGCGGGGCTGGCCGTCGCGACCGACGGACTCCGCGCCTGGACCGCCACGCTGCTCGTCCAGGAGACGACGGTTCCCGCCGCGCTCCACCAGGCGCTGACCCTGCTCGCCCGGGCCTGCGCTCCGGCGCTGGGGGGCGCGGCGCTCGGCGCGGCCGTCGCCGGGCTTGCCACCTCAGGCTGGTCCCCGTCGAGCGCGGTGCTGGTGCCGCGGCTGGAACGCCTCGACCCGGTCGCCGGGCTCCGGCGGCTCCTGAGCTGGCGGATCGCGGCCGAGCTCGCCCGGAGCCTCGCCGTGGCCGTGCTCCTCCTGGGCGTGCTGGTGGGCGGAGCCTGGGCGTTGCTGCCCTCGAGCCTGCGGCTCCCTGCGGCGCATGCGCCCGGAGCGGGCCTGCTCCTGCTCCGTTCGGAGGCGCTGCGCACCTGGGCGCGCGCGCTCCTGCTGGCCGCCGCGCTGGG
The DNA here is from genome assembly GCA_963776345.1 of uncultured delta proteobacterium. GTDB lineage: Bacteria > Myxococcota > Myxococcia > Myxococcales > Myxococcaceae > RPRB01. The sequence continues at coordinate 210,411 of CAVZMH010000019.1, forward strand.
GGTGCTGGACCTCGTGCTCGCCCGGCGGAGGCACCGCCGCTCGCTGCGGATGAGCCGCGACGAGGTCCGGCGCGAGCACCGTGAGCAGGAGGGGGATCCGCGTCACCGGGCCCACCGCCGCGCCGCCCATCGCCAGCTCCTCCTCTCCGGACGGGCCCGCGGGGTGAGGGCCGCCTCGGTGGTGGTGGTGAACCCGACGCACGTGGCGGTGGCCCTGCGCTGGGCGCCCGAGGAGTGCGACGCGCCATACCTGGTCGCCAGGGGCCGGGAGGACGAGGCCCGCGCCATCCGTGCCGAGGCGCTCGCGCTCGGCATCCCCGTGGTCCGCGACGTGGCGCTCGCGCGCGGGCTCGTCCACTACGACCTCGGCGAGGAGGTGCCGGAGGAGCTCTACCGCGCCGCCGCCGTCGTGCTCGAGCTGGCCCTCGACCGGACGGAGGCCTCCCCATGAAGGCGCGCTTGCGGCGAGCCCTCGGCGTCGTGCTCGCGAGCCGCGAGCTGGTGCTGCCCTGCTTGGTGGCGGCCATCCTCGGGGCGCTGGTGGTCCCGCTCCCCTGCTGGCTCCTCGACCTCGGCCTGGCGCTGAACCTGGTCGCCGCCGCCGCGCTGCTGATCGCCGCGCTCCGGGCGGCCGGTCCGCTCGAGCTGAGCGCCTTTCCCACGCTGCTCCTGGTCACCACGCTCTTCCGGCTGGCGCTCAACGTCTCCTCCACCCGGCTGGCGCTGGCCGACGGGCACGCCGGCGCCGTCATCCAGGCGTTCGGCGAGTTCGTGGTGCGCGGCGACTACGTGGTGGGGGGCGTGGTGTTCGCGGTGGTGACGCTGGTGCAGTTCCTGGTGGTGGCCAAGGGCGCCGAGCGGGTGAGCGAGGTCGCGGCCCGCTTCACCCTCGACGCCATGCCCGGCAAGCAGATGGCCATCGACGCCGACCTCCGGGCCGGGCTCATCGACCAGGGCGCCGCGCGCGAGCGCCGCCGGAGCCTGGAGCGCGAGTCGCAGATGTTCGGGGCGATGGACGGCGCGATGAAGTTCGTCAAGGGGGACGTCCTGGCCGGGCTGGTCATCGTCCTGGTGAACCTGGTGGGCGGGGTGCTGGTGGGCATGCTCCAGCGCGGCCTCGACGGTCAGGAGGCGCTGGCCCGCTACGCGCTCATCGCCATCGGGGACGGGCTGGTGAGCCAGGTTCCCTCGCTGTGCATCGCGGTCGCCGCCGGCCTGGTGGTGACCCGCGTGACGCCGGGCGAGGAGGGACAGGGGCTCGGCGAGGACATCGGGCTGCAGCTCTTCGGGAGCCGCGGGGCGCTCTGGCTCCTCGCCGGCGTCGCCGCTGCGCTGTCGCTCGTGCCGGGGATGCCGCGCCTCACCTTCCTCGCCGTGGGCGCGGCGCTGCTGGCCCTCGCACGCCGGTGGCGCCCGGGCGAGGCGTCGGCGCCCGAGGCTCCGGCGGCGCAGTCCGGTCCTCCCCCGCAGCCCGAGGCGGCCGAGTGGGGCCCCTGCGTCTCGCCGCTCGCGCTCGAGCTCGCGCCGGGATGGACGGAGGAGCCAGCCGGAGTGCGCGCCTTCCAGGACGCGCTCCGGCGGATGCGCCGAGCGCTCGAGGCCGAGCTCGGCTTCCGGATCCCCGGAGTCCACGTCCGGGCCGGCGCGGCGCTGCCCGAGGGGAGCTACCGCATCCTGGTGGACGAGGTGCCCGCCGCCGCGGGCCAGCTCCCCAGCTCGGGCCTGCTCGTGCGGACCCCGGCGGCCGAGCTGGCCTTCCTCGCGGTGGAGGCCGAGCCGGTGGAGGATCCGTCCACCGGACGCGCGCTGGCGCGGGTTCCCGAGCCGGCGCGGGACCGGCTCGCGCTCGCCGGGGTGGATGCGCTCGCCCCGGCGGAGGTCGTGGTCGAGCACCTCGCCAGCGTGGCCCGGCGGCACGCCCCGGTGTTGCTCGGGCTGCAGGACGTGCAGCTGCTCCTCGATGGGCTCGAGGCCCGTACCCCGGCCCTGGTCCGCCCGGCGCTGGAGAAGGTGTCGCTGCCCGTGCTCACCGACGTCCTGCGGCGCCTGCTGCACGAGGGGGTGAGCGTCAGGAATCTCCGCGGGGTGCTGGAGACGCTCGCCTCACCCGGGGTGGAGGGCGACGCCGCGGCGCTGGCCGAGCGCTGCCGGCGGTCCCTGGCGCGGTGGATCAGCCACCGCCATGCCCCGTCCGGCGCGCTCTTCGCCTGGCTGGTGGACCCGGCGCTGGAGGAGACCCTCCGCACGCGCACGGTGGACGGCGCGCCGGCGCTCGAGCCCGAGCGGGTGCAGGCGCTGCTCGAGGCGGTGGGCGAGCTGGTCCAGGATGGGCGCGCGGTGCTCCTCGCCTCCGGCGACGTCCGCCGGGCGCTCCGGGCGCTCTGCGAGGGGGCGTTCCCCGAGGTGGCAGTGCTGGCCTACGCCGAGCTGGATCCGGCGCTCCGGGTCCAGCCGCTCGGCAGGCTCTCCGCCTAAGACTGCGGCCGCACTGACCTCGCCGACTGAGCCCCTGACGAGACCCTGACCCGGATCTCGTCAGCGGCCGCCTTGACCTAGGCGGCGTCCTCGTCGCTCGAGGAGCCCGACGACTCCACGCGCGAGGAGGTCGCCCGGTTGACCCGGTCCCGCAGCTCCTTGCCCGTCCGGAACAGCAGGCCCCGCTTTGGCTTCACCGGGATGACCTGTCCCGTCTTGGGGTTGCGGCCCTGGTAGCCGTCGTAGTGCTTGACGTGAAAGGCGCCAAGCCCGCGGATCTCGATGTTTTCTCCGCGGCAGAGGGCGTCCTTCATCGATTCGAAGATCGTCTCGATGGTCGCCTCGGCCTGCTTCTGCGTGATTCCGCGCTTGGACACGAGGATGTTGATGAGGTCGCTCTTCAGCATCGCCGGGACGCTCCCTTGGCAGGTCGGCGAACCCGCCAGTGGTTCTGGACACTTGCAGAATCCCGCGCGCCATGCAAGCGGGGCTGTGCGACAAGCTGCGGCAATGCCTCAGGATTTTGGTGGGAGCGGCCGGCCCTCGAGCTCGGCCAGGGCCACCCAGCTCCAGGACTGGAGCTTCCCGGAGGCCTCGGCGTCGGCCGCGAGGAGCACGGCGTCGATCTTCGCCAGGTCCGGGGCCGGGAGCGACGGGTCGAGCCCATCCGGGGGGCCGAGCCCATGTCCGCCGAGTGCCGCGGTGACGTGCCCCAGGGTGAGCTGGGCCGGGTCCCTGGCAGGGCTCCAGCCGGAGTGCCGCCCCTCGTGCACGAGGTCCGCGTCGCGCAGGGCCTCGAGGATGGGCTGCACCACGTCCTCGGGGAGCTCGATCTCCCGGGACAGCGACGCCCGGTCCGGGGCGCGGCCCTGCTCGACCCACGAGCGGGTGAGGTGCTGGACGACGCGCACCGCCGCCAGCTCCCGCCCGCGAGGGTGCCCGACCAGCGCGGGCCAGACCGACTGGAAGCGCGCGTTCTGGAGCGCGTAGGCCAGCCGGGCCCCGGCGAGCACGATGAGCCAGCTCAGGTAGAGCCAGAGGAGGAAGAGGGGGATGGCGCCGAGCGAGCCGTAGAGCACGCTGTAGCGGAAGGTCTCCGCGGCGAAGCCCGCGTACCCGGCCCGGAGCGCCGTCCAGAGGAGCCCCGCCACCCCGGCGCCGATGAAGGCAAAGGCCCAGCGCACGCGGCAGTTGGGGGTGACGACGTACAGGATGGTGAGCGCGCCGATGGCGGTGAAGATCGCGACCACCGAGAGGATCTCCCCGCTGAAGGGGATGCCTGCGTCGTGGAGGAACCGCCGGAGCGCGGTGTTGGCCGACACCGCGGTGGCGAGCAACAGCGGGACCGCGAACATCGCCGCGAGCCAGACCAGGATCCGGACCGGCCAGGGCCGGTTCTCGCGGACGCTCCACACCTCGTTCAGCGAGTGGTCGAGCATCCGGACCAGCGGGATGGCGGACAGCACGAGCAGGACGAAGCCCACCGACCCGGCCATCCGGACCGAGGCGTCGGTCAGGATGCCGCGCAGGGTCGCCAGCGTGCTCTCGGCGAGCCCGGGCGACAGCAGGCGCAGGACGAGGTGCTCCATCCGGCGCTCGAAGCTCTCCTCGCCCACGGCCCGCATCAGGACCAGGCCCACCACCGCCAGGGGCACGAGGGAGAAGATGCTGATGTAGGTGAGCGCGGCGGCGCGGAGCCCGAGGTGCTCCCCGCGGTAGCCCGAGAAGACGGCCCGGATGCGCCGCGCCCCCTCGCCGGACCTTCTCGTGGTGAGGGAAGCCGCCGTCACCGGCTCCGCCATCAGGCCCCGGGCACCTTGTCCGCGTTCGGCGGCGTCGGCGCGGCCGGCTGCCCGCCCTCGCTGCCTCGACCCTCGCGCCGGTCGCGGTCGCGATCCCGGTCACGCCCGCCGCGGCGGTTGCGCCCGCCCCGCTGCCCGCGCTCGCGGTCCCGATCGCGGGCCACGGGCTCGCCGCGCTCGGCGGGAAGCCCCACGCCCTCCGGCGCCCGAAGGGTCGACGAGGACGAGGCCACCTTGTGGTCCTCGCCGTGCGCGCTCCGGCCGTAGATGTCGTACTGCTCGCGGTGGTAGCTCGTCTGGGGCCGGACCTGGATGGTCTTGTTGTAGCGGTCCATCAGGTGGCGCAGCTCCTGCCGCTCCTCGGCCTGGAGCAGGCGGGCCACCTCGACGTTGCAGTTCACCACCAGCGTCGGGTCCTTGAAGTTGGGCGCCTCGCGGCGCACCTCGCGGAAGATCTCGTAGGACACGGTGGTGGCGGTCTTCACGAAGCCCTGCCCGCCGCAATAGCCACAATCCTCGTGGAGCATCCGGCCGATGGACTCGCGCACCCGCTTGCGGGTCATCTCCACCAGGCCCAGCTCGCTGATCCGCAGGACGTTGGTCTTGGCCTTGTCGCGGCCCAGGGCTTCTTGAAGTCCCTTGAAGACCTTGTCGCGGTTCTGCGGCTTCTCCATGTCGATGAAGTCGCAGATGATGATGCCGCCGATGTTGCGCAGCCGGAGCTGGTAGACGATCTCCTTGGCCGCCTCCATGTTGATCTTGGTGATCGTCTCCTCGAGGCTCTTCTTTCCCACGTAGCGCCCGGAGTTGACGTCGATGGCGGTCAGGGCCTCGGCCTGATCGATGATCAGGTAGCCGCCGCTCTTCAGCCACACCTTGCGCTGGGTGGCGCGGCGGATCTCCTGCTCGATGCCGTAGCTGTCGAAGATGGGCTCGTCCGAGTCGTGGAGCACCACCCGCTGCGCCAGCGCCGCGTCCTGCGCGGCGACGAAGCCGAGGATGCGCTCGTACTCGTCGCGGTCGTCGACCACCAGCTTCTCCACGTCGGCGGCGAAGAGGTCGCGGGTGGCGCGGAGGATGAGGTCCAGGTCGGGGTGCATCAGGCCCGGGCCGCCGCGCTTCTCGTTCTTCCTGACCACCTGGTTCCAGATCTCGATCAGGAACCGGATGTCGCTCTCCAGCTTGGCCTGGGGGACGTTCTCCGCGACCGTCCGGACGATGAAGCCGGTGCCGGGCGGCCGGAGCCGGTCGACGATCTCCCGGAGTCGCCGCCGCTCCTTCTCGTTGGAGATGCGGCGGCTGATGCCCACGTGGTCCACCGTGGGCATGAAGACCAGGTGCCGGCCGGGGATGCTGATGTGCGAGGTGAGCCGGGCGCCCTTGCTGCCGATGGGGTCCTTGGAGATCTGCACCACGACCTCCTGGCCCACCTTCAGGAGATCTTCGATGCGGACCTCCTTGCGCGGGCGCGGCCGGTCCTCGCGGCGGTCGCCCTTGCCCTTGCCCTTGCCTTTGCCCTGAGCGTTCCGGCCCCGGTCGCGGCCCTGCTGCTGGCGTTCGCGGAGCTCGCGCGGCGCGCGGCGCTCTCCCTGATCACCCCGGCCCCCGCTGCGGTCCGGCGCGCGCGAGGGAGCCGCACCGGACGGGAGCGCACCGCCCGACGTTGCCGCGGCGGTCTCTCCCATGCCATGGGCCGGGGGCCCTCCGGCGCCCTCGCCCGGCGCCTGACCGTCGACGGGGGCGTCGGGCGGAAGCGCCGCGCGCTCGGGCGCGGGCAGCGGGATGGGGGCGTCCACCGGCGGGGCCTCGAGCGGTCGCGTCGGGGTCTCCTCGCCCTCGGCGCTCGCCGGTTCATCCCCGTCGTCGGCCGCTCCTGCCGGGCTGCCCGCCTCGAAGGGGTCCGCCTCGTCGGGGTCGGCCTCGCCGCCGTCGGACACCTCGTCCGGCGAGCCGTCCTCGGGCTCGTCGAGCTCGGAGTCGCCGCCCTCGGAGAAGGCCTCGGCCTCGGCGGCCTCGTGGAGCGCGTCGGCGTGGGCGTCGACGTGCTCGACCTCGGCATGGAGCGAGGGGGCCTCGAGGTCCCCGGGGGCCTCGGCTGGCGCGGCTCCCGTCTCCTCGAGCTCGTCCGGGACCTCGGGAGCGTCCTCGTGCTCGCCCTCGGTCAGCTCGAACTGGGCGCGGGCGAAGTCCGGGTCGTAGACGACGTCGCTGACGTAGAGGAAGGCCGCCTTGTCCAGCCCGATGTCCACGAAGGCCGCCTGCATGCCCGGGAGCACCCGGACCACGCGGCCCTTGTAGATGTTGCCGACGACGCCCTTGTCCTTCTTACGCTCGAGATAGAACTCCGCGATGTGACCGTTCTCGACGAGCGCCACGCGCGTCTCGCGGCCGGCCGCGTTGATCAAGAGGATGCTGCCCATGGGGGAACCCCGTGCGCGCGCGTCCGGACTCGCCGTCCGCCGGACGGGTGGCGGCGGAATCGAGCGGTTCAGGAGCGCGCGTGATGGAGGGCGTCCCGGGTGGACCGTCCGGCGCAGACCGACCGCCGCGGAGGCGGAGCTCGGTCATCGGGCGCAGGGGGTTCAGGAGAGCCAGGACTCCCTCGAAGTGCTCTTGGTGCTGCCTTCCTGCGGCCCATTGGCCCCGGGTGGGGGTCGCCGGGGCCCATCGGGCGACTCCTGTCTGAGTCGCCGGTGGCCTCGAACGCCCGGGGTGGGGTGTCGCACGACAGCGACGTCCCAGGGACACAGGTCCCGTCAAAAATCCCTTTCAGGCCATACACTTGCAGAGAAGAGGTCCCCGGCGCAAGCGTCCCCGCAAAGCCTGCGGAACTCGGGGACGTCCCGGGCGGAGGCCGCCTCGATGGGTTCGAGGCCCGCTCAGGCGTCGGCGATCGAGGCCTGGCGGCTGCCGGGTCTCGACGGCCGGGCCCGGGACTCCCGCTTGAGCCGCAGCGCCACCCAGCCGTCCCCGACGCTGGCCCGCTTGTCGTCGACCAGGCCGAGGTCGAGCCCCGCCTGCCGGACCATGTCCTCGTCCAGCGCGCTCATGCCCGCCTCCCATGCCACCCAGATGCGGCCGGGCAGGGCGATGGATCGGGTCAGGGCCGGCAGGCGGGTGAGCAGCTCGCCCGCGGTCCGGGCGAAGAACAGCACCACGTCCAGCCCCGTCTGGGCGGTCACCAGGAACTCCACGCCGTCCGGGAGCGGGTTGAGCCGCACCACGAATCCGGGCGGGGGATTCACCACCGAGACCCTCGAGCCGGCCCGGATGCCGAGCACGCCGCAGAGGTGGCTCACCCGGTGGTCCCCACCTGGAAGCCGCCGTCCAGCCCGGTCACGGGCACCGGCGTGACCTGCACTTCCTCGACCTGCGCCGCCGGCGGCCCGCGCTGGCACCAGGCGACGAATGCCTCGACCGCCTCCGGCGCGCCCTCCGCCCGTGCCTCCACCGTGCCGTCCATCCGGTTTCGCACCCAGCCCGAGAGCCCGAGCCGGGTGGCCTCGGCGACCGCCCGCGCGCGGAAGGCCACGCCCTGAACGCGTCCCGCGACCACCAGGTGAACGGCCGAGCGCTGCATGAGAGACGCTCCTCTACGACGCCGCGCCGAGGAGATCCAGGAAGGCCCGCTCGTCGAGCACCTTGACTCCGAGCTCGGTGGCCTTCTTCAGCTTGCTCCCCGCCTCCTCGCCGGCGACCACGAAGTCGGTCTTCTTCGAGACGCTCCCCGAGACCTTCCCCCCGCGCCGCTCCACCTCCTCCTTGGCCTGCTCGCGGGTGAGTGCGCCGAGGGTGCCGGTGAGCACCACCGTCTTGCCGGCGAAGGGGCCGCGCGAGGTGTCCTCGGGGGGCTGGGGCTCGACGCCGGCGTCGAGCAGCGCGTCGATGCCCTTGCGGTTCTGGGGCTCGGCGAAGAACCCGGCGATGACCTTGGCCATCTCCGGGCCGACATCCTTGACCCGGGTCAGCGCCTCGGCGTCGGCCTGGTACAGCGCGCGCACGTCGCGGAAGTGGTCGGCTAGGGCGCGCGCGGTGGCCTCGCCGACGTGCCGGATGCCGAGCGCGTAGAGGAATCGCCGGAGCGGTGGACGCTTGCTCCGCTCGAGCGCGGCGAGGAGGTTCTGGGCGCTCTTCTCGCCCATCCGCTCCAGGCCGCTGAGCGTCTTGAGATCCAGCCGGTAGAGATCCGCCGCCCGCTTCACCAGGCCGGACTCGACGAGCTGCGCGGCCAGCTTGTCCCCCAGCCCCTCGATGTCCATTCCCCCACGGCTGGCGAAGTGCTGGAGCCGGGCCTGGAGCTGGGCGGGGCAGTTCAGGCCGGTGCAGCGGAGGATGGCCCCGTCCTCGTCCATCACCGCGGCCGCGCCGCAGACCGGGCAGCGGTGGGGAAAGACGTACTCCCGCTCCTTGCCGGTGCGCACCGACTCGATGACCTTGACGATCTCCGGAATCACGTCGCCGGCGCGCCGGACGAAGACCTGATCTCCAACCCGGACGTCCTTGCGCTTGAGCTCCAGCGGGTTGTGGAGCGTGGCGCGCGAGACGGTGACTCCTCCCACCTGCACCGGGGCGAGGATCGCCACCGGGGTGAGCGCCCCGGTGCGGCCCACGTTCACCTCGATGCTCTCCACCCGGGTCCGGGCCTCCTCGGGCGGGAACTTGTAGGCGATCGCCCAGCGCGGGCTCCTCGACACCTGCCCGAGCCGGAGGCGCTCGTCCTCGTCGTCGACCTTCACCACCATCCCGTCCACGTCGTAGGCGAGCGAATGGCGGCGGGCGAGGAAGTCGGCGTAGGCCGCCCGCACCGCCTCGAGGCCGCGGGCGATCCGGTTCTCCGGGTTCACCGGCAGCCCGGCGGCCGCCAGCCACTCCAGCTTCTTCGAGTGGAGCTCGAACGGCGCCGTGCCCGCCGCCTTTCCCCACCCGCCCAGCTCGTAGGCGAAGAAGGAGAGCGGACGGGAGGCGGTGATGGCCGGGTCCAGCTGGCGGAGCGACCCGGCCGCGGTGTTGCGCGGATTGACGTAGAGCGGTTCGCCCTCCTGCTCCCGGCGGGCGTTGATCCGGACGAAGTCGGCGCGGCGGAGGAACACCTCGCCGCGGACCTCGAGCCTCGGCGGCAGCGGGGGCCCGCGCCCCGGAGCCTTCAGGGCGAGCGGCACCGAGCGCACGGTCCGGAGGTTGGCCGTCACGTCCTCGCCCACCATGCCATCCCCGCGGGTGGCGCCCTCGACCAGCCGGCCCTCGACGTACGTCAGCTCCACCGCCAGCCCGTCCAGCTTGGGCTCACAGACGTAGGCCAGGTCCTCCGGTCCGAGCACCTTGTGTACCCGGGTCTCGAACTCGACGAGCTCCTCGTCGCTGAAGGCGTTGGAAAGGCTCAGCATCGGGACCCGGTGGGTCACCGTCCGGAAGCGCTCGGAGGGCGCCCCGGCCACGCGGGCGGTGGGCGAGTCGGGCGTCCGCAGCTCCGGGAAGTCGGCCTCGAGCGCCTGGAGCTGGCGGACCAGCGCGTCGTACTCGGCGTCGGTCAGCTCCGGGTCGTCCAGGACGTAGTAGCGGTGGTCGGCCCGGGCGATCTTCGCCTTCAGCTGCTCTGCTCGGGCTCGGGCGGTGTCGGCATTCACGGGGTCGTCGCGCCCTGCACGTCCAGGCCCAGGTCTTCTTGACAGGGCGGGGGTCGGTCAATAACGTCCTTCTCACCCGCGGGTGACGTGGAAGTCCACCGCTCGCGGGCCCTCAACTCCGCCCCGGCCACCGCATCACGAAGTGAGCGCCTCTCGCTGTCTGCCGAGGCGCCGAGCGGCTGCCGGGTCGGTCTGTCGTCCCCCGCCCTCTCTCCCTGGCGCGGGGTGCAAGTTTCCCCATGCGCAAAGCCCGTTCAAGCAAAGAGAAGTCCGCCGACCTCGAGGTCCCCCCCGTGGAGTCCGCGGAGTCCGTGGAGTCCGCCCCCCGCCGCAAGGGTGGCCGCCGCCGCCGCGACCCCGAGGCCGAGGCCGACGGCGCCGAGGCCGCCGCGGAGGCGGAGACCCCGCTCCGCCCGGTGCTCACCGCCATCTCCCGCCCGGTCCGTGACGACGACCTGAACGCCGTCCCCGAGGACCCCTCCGCTCCGCCGGTGATGGCCGAGCGACCCTCGGCGCCCGAGCCCCTGTCCGAGCCTCCCACCGTGGTCACCGGCCCGGACGGGACGCCGATGCAGGTGCTCCGGCTCAACGACCTGAAGCGGATGAAGATCACCGAGCTGTCCCACATGGCCCAGGACTTCGGGGTCGAGGGGACGCAGGGGCTCAAGAAGCAAGATCTCATCTTCGCCCTCCTCTCGGGCATCGCGGACAAGAAGTTCGAGGTGCACGCCGAGGGGGTGATGGAGCTGCAGTCCGACGGCTTCGGCTTCCTCCGGAGCGCGGACAGCGACTACCAGCCCAGCCCGGACGACATCTACGTGAGCCCGAGCCAGGTGCGGCGCTTCAACCTCCGCCCCGGCGACACCGTCTACGGCCCCATCCGCCAGCCGCGCGAGGGCGAGCGCTTCTTCGCCCTGCAGAAGGTGGACAAGGTCAACTTCGTCGACCCGACCAGCAGCGAGGCGAAGGACCGGATCCTCTTCGACAACCTCACCCCGCTCTACCCGACGCGGAAGCTGAACCTCGAGTTCGACGGGTCGGAGATGACGACCCGCATCATCGACCTCTTCACCCCCATCGGCCTCGGCCAGCGCTGCCTCATCGTGGCCCCGCCCAAGGCGGGCAAGACGGTGCTCCTGCAGAACATCGCCCACGCCATCGCCCAGAACCACCCGGACATCTTCCTCATCGTGCTCCTGGTGGACGAGCGCCCCGAGGAGGTGACGGACATGGAGCGCAGCGTCCGGGGCGAGGTGGTGAGCAGCACCTTCGACGAGCCGGCCACCCGGCACGTGCAGGTGGCGGAGATGGTGATCGACAAGGCCAAGCGCCTGGTCGAGCAGAAGCACGACGTCTGCATCCTCCTCGACTCGATCACCCGTCTGGCCCGCGCCTACAACACCGTGGTTCCCCCGTCGGGGAAGATCCTGTCGGGTGGTGTCGATTCCAACGCCCTCCACAAGCCGAAGCGGTTCTTCGGTGCGGCCCGGAACATCGAGGAGGGCGGGAGCCTGACCATCATCGGCACCGCGCTCATCGACACCGGCAGCCGCATGGACGAGGTCATCTTCGAGGAGTTCAAGGGCACCGGAAACTCGGAGATCGTCCTCGACCGGAAGCTGATGGAGAAGCGCATCTTCCCCTGTCTGGACATCAACAAGTCCGGCACCCGGAAGGAGGAGCTCTTGCTCAAGGCCGAGGACCTGATCCGGGTCACCGCGCTGCGACAGGTCTTGCACCCCTTCACGCCCATCGACGCGATGGAGTTCGTCCTGAAGCACATGCGGCCCACCAAGTCGAACGCCGACTTCCTGGGCTCGATGAATCGGTGAAGATCCGGGGAGCGCCGCCCGTCGATGGGGAAGAGGAGGGTGTGCCTTCCATGACCAAGAATCTCGGGGGAGTCCTCGGCGCAGCGCTGCTCCTGCTCGCCGCCTGCGGACCGATGGATGACGGTGGTGGCGGCGTGGTGGGCGCGCCCTGTACCAGCGATGCTCAGTGCGCGTCGGACGGCTGCTGCGGGAACGGCGTCAACGCGGTCGCGGCCAGCCAGCGCCCGAGCTGCCCGAGCTCCTGTACCAATGGACAGGACCCCTACAGCTTCTACGTCCGCAACGGGTGCGGACTCGTGACCTGCGGCAGCTTCAGCTTCCACTGCGAGGTGGCGGTCACCACCGGGCCGGGTTGCTGATCGCCGCGAGTCGCCGATTCAGCCCTGGGTGACGTCGAGCGGCACCGGCTGCGCCTTCCTCCGCACGAACTCGAAGCAGGCCACCAGCACGGCCGCCACCGGGACCCCGAACAGCGCGCCGAGCAGCCCGTAGGTGCGCTCGCCGGCGATCAGCGCGAACACCACCACCACCGGGTGAATGCGCGCCGCCGTGCCCATGATCTTGGGATTCAGGAAGTACGCCTCCAGGGCGTGAATGCCGATGATCCAGAACAGCATCCCCAGGCCGGCTCTCCAGTTCTGGGCCAGGCCCATGATGACGATGGGCACCGAGCTGATGATGGTGCCGAAGATGGGGATGAGGGCGAAGAAGGTCGCCACCGTCGCCAGCAGGAAGGCGAACTTCACCCCGAAGAGCAGGAGCCCGGCAAAGGTCAGGACGCCGTTCACCATGCAGATGGTCACCTGGCCCCGGACCACGCCGGCCAGCGAGCGGTCGATCCGGCGGATCAGCACCGCGGCGTCGGCGGCCCACTCCGGAGGGACCAGCGAGCGGAAGTAGGCGCGGATGCGATCGGCGTCGATGGAGATGAACGCCGCCACCATCAGCATCAGGAAGAGGGTGAAGACGCCCTTGAAGACGCCGGTGATCAGCGCCCGGGTCATCTCCACCAGCCGGGCCACGTTGGCCCTGGCGACGCCGGAGAAGCGGCCCGCGGCGTCCTGGATGAGCTGCTCCAGGTCCATCGACAGGCTCCAGCTCGGCCGGCCGGTGTAGGCCTCTGCCGCGTCGGTGCCCTCCAGCGAGCGTGAGGAGAGCGCGACGGGGACGCCGTGCGAGCTGAGCCAGTCCTCCATCTGCCGGGCGATCTCCTGCACCCGCTCGGGGGTGAGCGACCGGGCGAAGGCGAAGGCATTGGACGAGATGCGCACCACCTCCCGGTACAGCTGCGGGACGATGGCGATGATGAACAGGTACGAGGCCAGGAAGAAGACCGCGTAGATGAAGAGGATCGCCACCCAGCGCGGGATGGGGCGGCCGCCCACCTTCCGCCCGGTGAGCCAGTGGAGGATCGGCGCCACCAGGTAGGCGATCAGCGCCGAGCCGGCGAACGGGAGGATAGCCGCCGGGAAGACGATCGGCACCACCACCAGCGCGATCCACAGGATGACGAGCAGGGTCGCGCGGCGGCGGAAGGAGAGTGGCTGGGCGTCCGGCATCCGGCTCGGAGCACGCTTGCCACAGCGTTGCCGGCCGTTCAATCCCGGAGTACCTCTGTTTCCATGGCGGACGGACGGCTGTGGATCGACGGCGCCTGGGTGAACGGTGAGCACCAGGCCGAGGTGCGCGCGCCGTGGGATGGGCGGCTCCTCCGGCGGGTCGCGCAGGCCTCAGCGGCCCAGGCCGAGCAGGCCCTCGCGGTGGCCTTCGCCGCGCGCGAGCGGCTCCAGCGCCAGAGCACCGGGAAGCGACGCGAGGTGCTGGAGGGCATCGTGGCCGGGCTGCGCGCCCGCGGCGAGGAGCTGGCCCAGTCCATCTGCCACGAGGCGGGGAAGCCCATCACCCTGGCCCGGGCCGAGGTGCGGCGCGCGGTCGAGGTGTTCCGGCTGGCGGCCGCCGAGCTCAGCCGCTTCGGCGGCTCCATCGTCCCGGTGGACCTGGACCCCGGCGCCGAGGGCGTGGAGTGCGAGATCCGCCGCTTCCCCGCCGGGGTGGTGGTGGGGATCGTCCCCTTCAACTTCCCGCTGAACCTCGGGGCCCACAAGGTCGCCCCGGCGCTGGCGGTGGGCGCGCCGATCGTGGTCAAGCCGCCGCCGCAGGCCCCGACCGCGCAGCTGCTCCTGGCCGAGCTCGCGCAGCAGGCGGGCGCCGACCCCGCGGCGCTGCAAGTGCTCACCTGCGACAACGCGGTCGCCGAGCGGCTGGCGACCGACCCCCGGGTGCGGATCCTCTCCTTCACTGGGAGCGCGGCGGTGGGCTGGGCGCTGAAGCAGAAGGCCCCGGGGCGGGTTCTCCTCGAGCTCGGCGGCAATGCCGCAGCCCTGGTGGGCGCCGACGCCGATCTGGACTGGGCGGCCGAGCGCTGCGTGGCCGCGGGGTTCGGCTACGCAGGCCAGGTCTGCATCAAGGTGCAGCGGGTGTTCGTCGAGGCCGAGGCCCACGCCGCATTTCTCGAGGGGCTGCTCGCCCGCGCGAAGGCCGTGCCCACCGGGGACCCCGCCGACGAGCGCACGGTGTGCGGCCCGGTCATCGACGACCGCTCCGCCGAGCGCATCGACGCCTGGGTGGACGAGGCCGTGGCCGGCGGGGCGCGGGTGCTCAGCGGACGGCGCCGGGAAGGGCGGGTGCTGCAGCCCACGGTGCTCGCCGACGTGCCGGAGGAGTCCCGCGCGGCGCGGGAGGAGATCTTCGGCCCCGTGGTCGCGGTGTGGCCGGTGGCGGACTGGGAGGCAGGGCTCCGGGCGGTGAACACGGGGGCCTACGGGCTCCAGGCCGGCGTCTTCACCCGCGAGCTGCGGCGGGTACGCCAGGCGTTCCACAGGCTCGAGGTGGGCGGGGTCATCGTCAACGACGCGCCGAACCTCCGCAGCGACAACATGCCCTACGGCGGCGTGAAGCGGAGCGGGCTCGGCCGGGAGGGGGTGCGCTACGCCATGGACGAATTCACCGATGCGCGGGTCCTGGTCACCCGGGCGCGCTGAGGCGACCTGATGGCCACCTACCGCTGTCCGTCGTGCGGCGCGTTCAACCGGGTGGGCGCCGGGAGTGGTACCCCGGTGTGCGGCCGGTGCAAGCAGCCGCTGCCCACCAGCGGCGCGCCCCAGGACGTCGACGGCGCCGCGCTCGCCCGGGCCATCGAGGCCTCTCCGGTGCCGCTGCTGGTCGACTTCTGGGCGCCGTGGTGCGGCCCCTGCCGGGTGGCGGCGCCGCTGTTCGACCAGGTGGCGCGGCGGCTCGCGGGCGAGGCGGTGGTCCTCAAGGTCGACACCGAGGCGAACCCCGACGCCGGGGCACAGCATCAGATCCGCGCCATCCCCACCGCGGTGCTCTTCAGCGGGGGGCGCGAGCAGGAGCGCCGGATGGGCGTGCAGCCGGCGCCCTCGCTCGAGGCGTGGCTGCGCAACGCGGGCTAGGGCCTGGCCCGCCCGGGGGCCCTGCTCAGGTCTTCGGCGCGGACGGCCCGGACGAGCCCTTCATCGGCGCGCCGAGCAGCGGCCCGATGAGGCAGATGTTGAGGAGTCCGGTGGCGATCGGCAGCAAGCCCACCACCGCGAGGATCGTCCCGGCCACCCCCTGCACCACGGACAGCCCGACGTAGATCAGTACTCCACCGGCGACGACGCGCAGGCCGCGTCCTATCGGGGTGGCCATCCATTCGGCGAAGTGCATGGGACTCCTCCGCGAAGACCCGCTTCCAGGCTGAGAGCCAGGGTGTCACGTCCTGGGTTCGGGAGGAGGCGAAACTTGCGGCACGGCGTGGTTACACTCCCGGGCGTCATGGCGCGGACGGACGAGGAGCTGCTGCAGGCGGCGCGGGCAGGCGATGACCAGGCCCTGGAGGCGCTGCTCGCCCGGCACGAGCAGAAGGTCTTCCGCTTCGGCCTGCGGATGTGCGGCAACGAGGAGGACGCCCGCGACGTGCTTCAAGAAACGCTGCTCGCCGCCTTCAAGGGCGTTCGCCAGTTCCGTGGCGACGCCCAGCTCTCGACCTGGCTGTACCAGGTGGCCCGGAGCTTCTGCACCAAGGCGCGCCGCCGCGGAGCGGGCGAGCCCGCCCGGCACGAGTCGCTGGAGGGCGCCGCCGCGCGGGAGGTGAGCGTTCCGGCCTCCGGCCCCGACGAGCGCGCGCATGCCCGCGAGATGGCCCGGGTGCTCCAGGAGGCGCTGCTGGCGCTCCCGGAGTCCCAGCGGGAGGTGGTGCTCCTCCGGGACGTGGAGGGCCTCAGCGCGGAGGAGGCCGCACGGGTGGTGGGCATCGAGGTGCCGGCGCTCAAGAGTCGGCTGCACCGGGCGCGGCTGGCGATGCAGGACCGCATCGCAGGGCTGCTCGGCGCCGACTCCGGCCACCCCGCGGCCTGCCCCGAGCTGGCGCGCGAGCTGCTCACCCGGGACGAGGACGAGCTGGACCAGGCGGCGTGTGCGCGTCTGGAGCACCACCTCGAGCGCTGTGCCCACTGCGGTCCGGCCTGCGAGGAGCTGAAGCGGTCGGTGTCCCTCTGCAAGGCGCTCCCCGGCGGCGGGGTGCCGACCGAGGTGCAGTCGAGGGTGCGGAACGCCCTCCGTGCCGCCGTCCAAGGCTGAGCCGCCCTTCGCGAACCCAACGCCTCGCTCCCGGGCTCTCATGCTCCGGAGGTGATCGCGGTGGACGTGTACCGTTGTCCCGGGTGCGGCCACTTCGCGCCCGTCGACGCCGAGGCTCCCAGCGTGCACGGATGCCCGGGGTGCGGTGGGGCGGTCTCCGCCGAGGGAGACCCGCAGGCCGTCTCGCTCACCGCGCTGGGTGAGGCCATCCACGCCGCCCCCATCCCGCTCCTGGTGGAGTTCTGGGCGCCGGACTGCGAGCCGTGTCTCGCCTCTTCCCTGGTGCTCGACGCGGTCGGCCACCGGCTCGCGGGCGACGCCGTGGTGCTCCGGATCGACGTCGAGGAGAACCCCGAAGCCTGCGAGGCGTACGGCGTCCTGGCCGTGCCCACGGTGGTGCTGTTCAGCGCCGGGAAGGAGCGAGGTCGCCGCGTCGGCCCGCTCCAGGCGCGGGCGCTCGAGGAGTGGGTCCACACCGCCGGGCGGGCCCCGCTCGCTCCCGGTGCTCGCGCCTGACCGGGGGCAGCCCCGGGGCCCACCTTGCCGCTACTTCCCGGGAGCGCCGGCCTTCTGAACCGCTTCGGGGACGGTGTCCCATTTCCCGCGCACGTCGATGGCCTGGATGCACTCCGCCTCGCACCGCACCGAGTGGGGCTTCCCGCCCTTGATCCAGTAGAACGAGCCAGGCGGCAGCCTGGTCTCCTTCCCGTCGACGGTAAGAAGGACGGTGCCCGAGAGGACGTACCCGCCGTGATCCGACGTGTGGTGGTGCGGGCCGCCGTCGAAGTTCTTCGCGTACTTGAGGAAGAAGTGACTGGGCCAGGTGACCCGTCTTCGGGTCACCTTCGACCACCGCCTGCCAGGCCCCAGGCCTGCTCGGGTTCTCGTTCCATTTCGAGATCGCCCGGAACGACGAGCGTCGCTCCGGTCAGTCCACGACGAACCATGCGCAACCCCCTTCGGAGGCGCGCAGGTTGCCAATCCGCGATGCTCGTCCAGAGCGAGATCGCTGCGTGCAGGGCGACAGAGCCACGCGCTGGGGCGCTGGGCACAACCCGGGAGGCGTCGGCAGAGCCGCTCGCGGTCAGGTGTCCCATTTCCCGCGCACGTCGATGGCCTGGATGCACTCCGCCTCGCACCGCACCGAGTGGGGCTTCCCGCCCTTGATCCAGTAGAACGAGCCAGGCGGCAGCCTGGTCTCCTTCCCGTCGACGGTGAGGAGGACGGTGCCCGAGAGGACGTACCCGCCGTGATCCGACGTGTGGTGGTGCGGGCCGCCGTCGAAGTTCTTCGCGTACTTGAGGAAGAAGTGACTGGGCCCCGTCTTCGGGTCACCTTCGACCACCGCCTGCCAGGCCCCGGGCCTGCTCGGGTTCTCGTTCCATTTCAGATCGCCCGGAACGACGAGCGTCGCGCCGGTGGTGCTCTCCTCGGCGCTGGCGACCAGTTCACGACGAACCATGCGCAACCCCCTTCGGAGGCCCGCAGGTTGCCAATCCCGCGATTGCTCGTCCAGAGCGAGATCGTTGCGTGCAGGGCGACAGAGGCACGCGCTGGGGCGGCGGGCACAACCCCGGGGGGGGGCGTCGGCAGAGCCGCTCCGCGGTCAGCGCTCTCGCCGGCCATGTCCGCCGGCCCACCGGACGACCGTGCCGATTGCGATTCCGGAGGTGGCGTCGACGCGTCCAGGGCAGATCCTCGCCATGACGCGCTCCTTTCGGCCCCGTCCGGACGCGCTGCCGGGCGCCACTCGGTGGCACCATGCCAGAACGCCCGCCGCGGCCGTCATCCCCCGGCTTGCCCACGCGAGAGCTTCCGCGCCGGTCGTCGAGCTCCCCGGCGTTACAGGGGCTTGGGGCTCAGCGCTCCGTGCGCTGGCGGAGCGGCGGAGGGTTCCATCACCACCACCGGCGCGCCCGGCCCGAGCGCGAACCGGCGCGCGAGCACGGTGTAGAGGACCGGCACTGCGATGCGTGAGAGGAGCGTCGCCGCCACCTCTCCGGCCATCATGCTGATCGCCAGCCCCTGGAAGATGGGATCGGCCAGCATCACTGCGCTCCCCACGACCACCGCCGCCGCGGTGAGCAGCATCGGCCGGAAGCGGACGACACCCGCCTCCTCCACCGCCGCCTCCAGCGGCATCCCCTCCGAAATCTTGAGGCGGATGAAGTCCACCAGGATGATGCTGTTCCGGACGATGATGCCTGCCCCGGCGATGAAGCCGATCATGCTGGTGGCGGTGAAGAACGCCCCGAGCAGGCCGTGCGCCGGCAGGATGCCGATCAGGCTGAGGGGGATCGGCAGCAGCACCACCCAGGGCACCACGAAGCTGTCGAACCAGCCGACGACCAGGACGTAGATCAGCACCAGCACCGCGGCGAAGGCCAGACCGAGGTCCCGGAACACCTCCAGCGTGATGTGCCACTCGCCGTCCCACTTCATCGACAGCTTCTCGGTGTCGGCGGGCATGGAGAGGCCGTACCGGGGCACCGTCTCGCCGTGCGGGTGAAGGGCGTCGAGCTTCCGGTTCAGGTCCATCAGCGCGTAGACCGGGCTCTCCTCCTTCCCCGAGAGCTCGCCGAAGACGTAGCTCACCGGCTCCAGGTTCTTGTGGAAGCGACGGCTCGCCCCCCGCCTCGGCCGGGCGGACCAGCGTCTCCAGCGGGACTGCCCCGCGCTCGCCCTGCACGGGGATCTGCAGCAGATCGCCCAGGCGGGCCCGCTGGGCAGGCGCGAGCCCGAGCACGATGGGAACCCGGGTGGTCCCCCGGTCGGTCCGCACCGTCCCCAGCTCCGTCGTGGGCTGGGTCAGCGCCAGCGCCTCCACCACCGCGGCCGGGTTCACGCCCTGCAGCGCCGCCCGCTCGCGGTCCACCCGGAGCAGGGTGCGCGGGGTGACCGGCTCGAGCGACGAGTCCACGTCCACCACGCCCGGGGTGCTGCGGAAGGCGTCTCGCACCTGGGCGGCGTAGGCGTCGCGCTCGGCGCCGCTCGGTCCGTAGATCTCGGCCACCAGGGTGGCCAGGACCGGCGGCCCCGGGGGGATCTCCACCAGCCGGAGCCGGGCCCCGAGCGGTGCGGTGACGGCGGTGAGCTTGGGGCGGAGCGCGCTCGCGATCTGATGACTGGAGCGCTTCCGCTCGTGCTTGCTCGCCAGCTGCACCGCGAGGTCCACCTGCTCGGGCGATCCGCGGAGGAAGCTGTGGCGCACCAGGCCCACGAAGGTGAAGGGGGCCGGGGTGAGCGAGTGCACCTGCACCGAGTGCACGTCAGGGTCCTCCATCAGCGTCCGCCCCAGGCGCTCGCCCACTGCCAGCGCCTGCTCCCGGGTGCCCCCGGCCGGCAGATCCACGAAGACCTGGAACTCGGATTTGTTGTCGAAGGGCAGCATCTTCACCCGGACGAAGCCGATTCCGACCAGAGTCACCGCCCCGGCGAAGAGGGCGAGGATCAGCGCCAGGAAGCCGAGCCGGGCCTTTCCCGAGTGGAGCAGGGTGCGGATGATCCGGCGGTAGAGCCGCGTGGACCAGGTCTCGCGGGGGACGTCGGACGCGACCTTGTGGTCGTGGCCCAGCAGGCGCAGCGCCGCCCAGGGGGCGACCACGAAGGCCACCGCCAGCGAGAAGAGCATCGCCAGGCTGGCCCCCGTGGGGATGGGGCGCATGTAGGGCCCCATCAGCCCGCGGACGAAGGCCATGGGGAGGATGGCGGCGATGACCGCGAAGGTCGCGAGGATGGTGGGGTTGCCCACCTCGTCGACCGCGTTGAGCACCGTGCGGGCGAGCCCGGTCTTCCGGCCCGGCTCGAAGAGGTGGCGGTGCACGTTCTCCACCACCACGATCGCGTCGTCCACCAGGATCCCGATGGAGAAGATCAGCGCGAAGAGGGTGATCCGGTTCAGGGTGTGGCCGAGCAGCTGGTTGATGACCAGGGTCAGCGCCAGGGTCACCGGGACGGCGATCCCCACCACCACCGCCGAGCGCCAGCCCATCGCCAGCCACACCAGGGCCACCACCGAGAAGGTGGCCACCAGGAGATGGCGGATCAGCTCGTTCGAGCGCTCGCGGGCGGTCTCGCCCGAGTTCCGGGTCAGCTCGGCGTGGACGCTGGCGGGGATGAGACCGCCGCGCAGCGCCTGCAGCTTGGTGTTCACCTGGTCAGCGAGGATGGTGGCGTTGGCCCCCCTCCGCTTGGCCACGTCCACCGAGACCGCCTGCTCGAAGCCCGGGTGCTCCCTGCTCGCGGTGAGGACGATGGCCGGATCGCGCTCCGGCCCGTCGGTCACCTGCGCCACGTCGCCGAGGAGGACCGGCCGTCCGCCGCGGCGGGCGACCACCAGGCGCTGAAGCGCCTCGGGGCCGCTGACCGCGCTGCTGGCCGAGAGCTCCACCCGCTTGCCCTGGTCCACCAGGCTTCCGGCGGGGGCCTCGGCGTCGGTGGCCTGGAGCGCCTGGCGGATCTCCCCGAGCGAGAGGTCCAGCTCGCGGAGCCGCCTCGGATCGGGCTCCACCCGGACCACCCGGCGTGCCCCGCCCAGCACCTGGACCTGGGCCGCCTCGGGGATGCTCCCCAGCTCCCGGGCCACCTCCTGGCCGAGCTGGCGAAGGACCCCCGGCGCCAGGTCGCCGCCGTGGAGGGTGACCGTCACCACCGGCACGTCGTCGATCGAGAGCAGGGTGACGGTGGGCCGTCCGGCCCGCGGCGGGAACAGCTCGGGATGGGCCTCGAGCTCCTGGCGCACCTTCACCAGGCTCGGCTCCAGCGGCTCGTTGACCTTGAAGCGGGCGGTGAGCAGCGCGCCGTCGCTGGCGCTGGTCGAGTAGACGTACTCCACGCCGGGGATGCCCCACAGCCGGTGCTCCAGCGCGGTCGTCACCTCGGACTCCACCTCGGCCGGGGAGGCGCCGGGGAGGGGGACGAAGACGTCCACCATCGGGACGATGATCTGCGGCTCCTCCTCGCGGGGCGTGGTGAGCACCGACGCCACGCCCACCACCAGCGCCGCGCCCACCCCGAGCACGGTCAGCCGGGAGTTGATGGTCTTCGCCGCCAGTCGGCCGGCGAGACCCGCGCGCGGCTCAGTCACCCGCCACCTCCACCCGCTGCCCGTCACGGAGCCCCGCCGGGCCGTCGATGATCCGCTCGCCGGGCGCGAGGCCGGCCAGCACCGGAAGCTGATCTCCCTCGGGCTCGCCGAAGCGCAGCCAGCGGAGCGTGGCCCGGCCGTCGGAGACGACGAAGACCCCGCTCAGGTCTCCGCGCTGGACCAGCGCCGTCCGCGGGACGACCCGCCGGGGCCCGCCGGCGCCGCGGATGCCGATCCGTCCGAAGTCGCCGCTCCGCAGCGCTGGCGCGTCCTTCGTCGGCCGGGCCCGGAAGGCGCTCCGGTGCGAGAGCGGATCGCCTCCCGACGAGAGCGCCACCAGCGCCGCCGTCCCCTGGAGGGTCCCGACGCGGAACGGCACCTCGGCGCCCACGGCCAGACCCGCGCTCTCCGTCTCGGAGAGCGTCCCGGTGAGCTCCAGCGCGGTGCCGTCCAGCTCCACCAGCGGCGCGCCGGGACCGACCAGCGCGCCCCGGCTCACCCACTTGCGCTGCACCACCGCATCGAACGGCGCGCGGATCGCGGTGTCCGCCAGGGTGGCCCGCGCGGCCTCCACCCGGGCCACCGCCTCCGCCCGTGCGGTCATCGCCGCGTCGATCTCGGTGGCGGTCGCGGCGCTGGCCGACCTGAGCGACTGGATGCGCCGGACCTGGGACTCGGCCACCTCGAGCTGGCTCTCCGCGGCCCGGAGCGTCGCCTGGACGTCCTCGCCGGAGAGGCGCACCAGGACGTCTCCGCGGCGGACGCGTGCGCCCTCGTTGACCGAGAGCTCGGTCACCCGGGCGGAGACGCGGGTGGCGAGCACCGCGTGGTCCACCGCACTGACGGTGGCCGGGACCCAGGTGCGCTCGCCGAGATCCTCGGAGGGCACCAGCCGGACCTTCGCCGCCGGAGTCTCCGGAGCGGGCGGCGGATGGCTGGCGCTGCAGCCGGCCACGAGCAGGACGAGAACGGCGAGTGGCTTCACGGGCGGACTCCTTCGACGGGTTGACCCGAGGCGTGCTCCAGCTCCGCCCGGGCGAGGCGGGCCTGCAGCGCGCTGCGCAGCAGTAGCGCCCGCGCCGAGGTCAGGCCAGTCTCGGCATCCAGCAGCTCGGTGAGTGGAATCAAGCCCTGGCGATGGCGCGCCTGGCGGAGCGTGCGGGTCTCCTCCGACGCCGTCACCGCGGTGCGGGCGGCCTCGAGCGCCGTGCCCGCGGCGGTGACCGAGGCCCTCGCCTGCTCCAGCTCGGCGTTCAGCATCCGGTCCTGCGCGACCCGCCGGGCCTCCGCGGCCGCGCGGGCGGCGTCGGCGGCGTCCGCCGCCTTGAAGCTCGCGACGGAACCTCGCCACTGGAGGACCAGGAAGCCCATTCCCCAGACGTTTCCCTCGTTGACGCCGGCGCGCTCGGTGGCCACCCCGCCCTGCAGCGCCAGGGTGGGCCAGAGCAGTCCGTGGGCCTCGTCCGCGGCGGCGACCTGGACGGCCACGTTGGCGCGCGCCGCCTTCGCCTCGGGACGCTCCTCGACCGAGGCCTCGGCCTGGGCCTCCGGCGGGACCAGCGGAGTCACCAGCGTCCCGGGCGCGGCGTCCTGCCCGACGAGGAGCATGAACCCGGTCCGGGCCTGGGCGAGCTGGCGCATCGCCGCCGCGCGCTCGGCCTCGGCCTGCGCCCGGTAGGCGGTGCTCCGCGAGCCCTCGGAGGCCAGCAGGAGGTCCTGCGCGACGCGGGCGTGGACGAAGGTCTCGGTCTCGCGCGCCGCCCGCACGGCGTCGTCGGCGTAGGCCAGCGCCTCCTCGGCCGCGCGGACGGAGAAGTAGGCCCGGAGCGTCTCCAGCGCGACCTGGGCCTGCATCACCTCCCGCGAGGCCTGCTCGGCGTCGGCGCCGGCGTGGGCCCGTCGGCTCGCCGCCCAGAGCGCGGGCGCGATGAGCGGCTGCTCCACCACGGCCGAGAGGCCGAAGCTGCCGAGCGCGGTGGGGGTGTTGAGCCGGGCGGGATCGAAGTCGGACGCCGTCACCTGGCCCTGGTCCAGGAGGAGCGCGAACCGGTGCGAGGGCTGGGAGGTGACGGTCCCCGTCGCCCCGAGGACGACGGTGGGTCCGAGGGACCAGTCCGCCGCCTCGG
This sequence comes from uncultured delta proteobacterium, assembly GCA_963776345.1. Classification (GTDB taxonomy): domain Bacteria; phylum Myxococcota; class Myxococcia; order Myxococcales; family Myxococcaceae; genus RPRB01. The sequence continues at coordinate 233,997 of CAVZMH010000019.1, forward strand.
CGCCGCGGGTGGCGGAGGTGGCCTGGGCGGAGGAGGCCTGGAGCCGGGCCTCGTGGTTCCAGGCGGAGCGGATGGCATCGGTGACGGTCAGCTCCGGCGCGGCGAGCGCGGCCGGGGACGCGAGGAGCCCGGCGAGCAGGAGCCCGGAGGTGGTGGCGCGAGGTGTCATGGGCGCCGGCTGAGAGCCGGGACCGCCCCCGGAGATTCGCGCCCGGCTGCGGGAACCCTCCAGGCCCCGGCCCGGCTCTCAGGTCCGGGAGCTCGGCGAGCCGGGACGGTCCGGCGGTCCGGACCCGTGCGTCGTTTCCCCCTCGACGCAGGTCCGTCTCAGAGGACCGCGCCGTTCCGGCCCCGGGCGCCCTCCATGACCGGACGTAGCGCCGCCAGCCCGAGCATCGCCACCGCGAGCGGGCGGGCCCGGGGCCGGGAGGCGCGCCAGCGGGCGGCGACCACGCCCACCGCGACGTGTCCGAGCGTGGCCATCAGCGGCGCACGAGGCCGCGCTCGAGCCGCTCCACGACGCCGAGGAGCGCGGGCCGGTCCACGCGCCCCCCGGTCGCCTCGGAGAGCGCGAGCAGCTGCTCGAGCACCCAGCGCGACACGAGGAGGAGCAAGGGGCGCTCCCGCTCGGGGATGCCGGCCTCCTGGTACCGCCGGTTGCGCATGTAGTCGTCGTAGGCCTCGTGCTCCCGTCCCAGCTCCCAGCGGACGAGCCGGAGCGCCGCGGAGAAGACCGCCGGCGAGGGACGGGGCGCCTCTGGCCCGAGGAGCGCGGCCACGCCGGCTCCGGTCCGCTGGTCGATCTCCTCGACGGGGAGCGGCCAGCGTCCGAGCTCGTCGAGGAGCAGCCGCGCCGCCTCGGCTAGCAGATGTTGCTGCAGAGGCACCGGCTTCTGGTCGAGGATGCGCTCCCAGCGATTGCTCACTGCCCCACCTCCGGACGACGCACGCTGGCCACGGGAGCCCCCAGCGTGTCCATGGCTGCGGTCCGCCGTCCAGTCCCCGGGCGAGTGTTTCCCGCGCGTCACGTGGGCGACCGCTTGCGCCGCTCCCCCGCGCGAGGGACAGATCCCCCATGCCCGACGCACGCAGCCTGACGCCCCGGCTCCCCGAGCCCAAGCTCCTGATCGACGGTGAATCGGTGTCTCCGGCTGACGGCGGGACTCTCCCCATCACCAACCCCGCGACCGGGGAGACCTTCTTCCACGCCCCCGCGGCGGGCATCGCCGACGTGGACAAGGCCGTCCACGCCGCGCGCCGGGCGTTCGAGTCCGGCCCCTGGTCCCGGATGAGCCCCGGCGCCCGGGGCAAGCTGGTGCGCAAGCTGGCCGAGGCGCTGTGGGAGCGGCGGGAGGAGTTCGCGCTGGTCGGCTCGCTGGAGAACGGGAAGACGTTCGGCGAGGCCATCCGCGGCGACGTCGCGCCGGGGAGCGCCACCCTGGCCTACGCCTCCGAGTGGTCGAACAAGATGGCTGGCGAGGTGCTCCCCGTCGACGGGAGCTTCCTCACCTACGTGCTGCGCGAGCCGCTGGGCGTGGTGGCCGCCATCGTCCCCTGGAACTACCCGACCTGCCTCGCCTGCTGGAAGCTCGGGCCCGCGCTGTCCACCGGCTGCACCGTCATCCTCAAGCCCAGCGAGCTGACGCCGCTCACCGCGCTGAAGCTCGGCGAGCTGGCGCGCGAGGTGGGGTTCCCGCCCGGGGTGCTCAACGTGCTCCCCGGCTACGGCGCCCCCACCGGCGAGGCGCTGGCCCGTCACCCGGACGTGGACAAGATCGCCTTCACCGGCTCGGTGCGCACCGCGCGGCGGCTGCTGCACGCCTCGGCGGACACCAATCTGAAGAAGCTCACCCTCGAGCTGGGCGGGAAGAGCCCCCAGGTCATCTTCGCCGACGCCGACCTGGGCCGCGCGGTCGAGGCCTGCTTCTGGGGCATCTTCGGGAACAAGGGCGAGGTCTGCAACGCCGGCAGCCGGGTGCTGGTGCACGCCCGGGCGCACGACGCGTTCGTGGAGAAGCTGGTGACCCGGGCCCGGCAGATGGTGGTCGGCGACCCGCTCGACGCGCGCACCGAGATGGGGGCCCAGGTGAGCGCGCACCAGCTGGAGACCATCCTCGGCTACGTCGAGTCCGGGAAGAGCGAGGGCGCCACCCTGGCCTGCGGCGGCGAGCGCGACCGCGAGGGCCTCAAGGCCAGGGGCAACTTCCTCAAGCCCACCGTCTTCGTGGACGTGCAGCCCCACATGCGCATCGCCCAGGAGGAGATCTTCGGCCCGGTGCTCTCGGTGATGCGCTTCGAGGACGAGGCACAGGCGCTGCGGGTGGCCAACGGGACCTCGTACGGGCTCGCGGCGAGCATCTGGACGCGCGACGTGGCCCGGGCCCATGCCCTGGCGAGGAAGGTGCAGGCCGGCGTGGTGTGGATCAACTGCTTCAACGAGTTCGACGACGCGGCGCCCTTCGGCGGCTACAAGGAGTCCGGCTGGGGCCGCGACCTCTCCGCGCACGCGCTGGAGAACTACACCCAGCTGAAGACGATCTGGACGCACCTCCCGGAGGTCTGAGCCATGCCCCGCGCCGCCGGCCGTGCGACCCGAGCCACCGCCCGTGCTCCCAGGCAGGTCCGGACACCAGTGGATCCGGTGGAGCCGGTGCTGCGCTGGCTGGCCGACCACCGCGCGACCCAGGTGAAGATCGCCGGGGTCGACCTCGACGGGGTGCTGCGGGGCAAGTACGTCAGCCTGGACAAGTTCGCCTCGGTGGCCCGCGCGGGCCTGGGGTTCTGCGACGTGGTCTTCGGCTGGGACCTCGCCGACGAGCTCTACGACAACGCCCGGGTCACCGGCTGGCACACCGGCTATCCGGACCTCCAGGCGCGGGTCGACCTCTCCACGGCGCGGATGATTCCCTGGGAGCCGGCCACCGCCGCCTTCCTGCTCGACTTCGTGATGCCCGACGGCTCGGACTACGCCCCGAGCCCCCGGGCGCTGCTCCGGCGGGTGGGGCAGAAGGCGAGGGCGCTGGGCTTCCTCCCCAAGTTCGGGAGCGAGTACGAGTTCTTCATCTTCCGCGAGACGCCCGCCTCGCTGCGGGCCAAGGGCTTCCAGCAGCTCGAGCCGCTCACCCCGGGGATGTTCGGCTACTCCTGGCTCCGCACCTCGCAGAACTCGGACCTGGTCCACGCGCTGCTCGACGGGTGCAATGCCTTCGGGCTCGAGGTCGAGGGGTTCCACACCGAGACCGGCCCCGGGGTGTACGAGGCCGCCCTTCGCTACGACGTGCTGGAGCCGGCGGCAGACATGGCGGTGCTCTTCAAGTCGGCGGTGAAGGAGATCTGCGCCCGGGCCGGGCTCACCGCCTGCTTCATGTCCAAGCCCAGCGCCCGGCTCCCCGGGTGCTCGGGACACGTGCACCAGTCGCTGTGGAGCCTGGACGGGAGCCGCAACGCCTTCCACGAACCGCGGGCGACCCGCGGGATGTCGCGGACCCTGCGGCACTACCTCGGCGGGCAGCTGAAGCTGATGCCCGAGCTGACCGCGCTCTACTGGCCCACCATCAACAGCTACAAGCGCAGCGTGGAGAACACCTGGGCCCCGACCGCGGCGAGCTGGGGACGCGAGAACCGCACCTGCGCGCTGCGGGTCATCGGCACCGACCCGAAGAGCACGCGGGTGGAGTTCCGGCTGCTCGGCGCGGACATGAACCCCTACGTGGGCATGGCCGCCTCGCTGGCCTCCGGCCTCTGGGGCATCGAGCACCAGGTCGAGCCGGGAGAGCCGGTGACGGGAAACGCCTACCGGAGCGATGCCGCCCCGCTGCCGCGCAACCTGCGCGACGCCATCACCCTCCTCGACCGGAGCACCGTCGCCCGGGAGCTGCTGGGCGAGGAGTTCGTCGATCACTACCTCCGCACTCGCACCTGGGAGGTCCGGCAGTACGAGCGCGCCGTGACCACCTGGGAGCTGGAGCGATACTTCGAGCTCGCCTGACCATGGAAACGCCCTTCTTCGACCTGCCGGCCACGCCGCGCGTCACCGTGATGTCCTGGCCCACCCGCATCGTGCTCGGGCCGGGCGCCCTGAAGCGGCTGCCGGACGAGGTGCGGCGGCTCGGGCTGCGCCGCCCCCTGCTGGTGACCGACGCCGGGGTGGTGAAGGCCGGGCTGGTCGACCGGGTGCTGGCGGTGCTCGGCGAGGCGGGCATCGTCCACGTGCTCTTCGACCACGTCACCCCGGATCCGACGGAGCCGGACGTCTTCGCCGGGCTGGAGGCCTACCGGAGCGGCGGCTGCGACGGCATCGTCGCCCTCGGCGGCGGCAGCCCGCTGGACGCCGCGAAGCTGGTGCAGCTCCTCACCACCCATCCGCCCCCGCTCAGCCGCTACGACGACGCGACCGGCGGAGACCGGTTCGTCACCCATCCGCTTCCCCCGCTGATCGCCATCCCCACCACCGCCGGGACCGGGAGCGAGGTGAGCCGGAGCGGCGTCGCCTTCCTCCAGGACACCGGGCGAAAGACGGTCATCTTCGCGCCGGCGCTGCTGCCGCGCGCCGCGATCTGCGATCCGGAGCTGACCTACGGGCTGCCCCCGCGGGCCACGGCGGCGACGGGGCTCGACGCCTTCACCCACTGCCTCGAGGCCTACCTGAGCAACGGGTTCCACCCGCTCGCCGACGCGGTGGCCATCGACGGCATCGCCCGGGTGGCGCGCGCGCTCCCGGTGGTGATGCAGGAGCCGACCCATCTCCAGGCCCGGATGGACATGATGATCGCCGCGATGGAGGGGGCGATGGCGTTCCAGAAGGGGCTGGGGAACGCGCACGCGCTGGCGCATGCGCTCACCCCGGTCGCCGGGCTCCACCACGGGCTGGCCAACGCGGTGGTGCTACCGTCGGTGATGGCGTTCAACCGCGGCTCGGCGCGGGCGCGGCTGGCGTGCGTGGCGGTGGCGATGGGGGAACCGTCGGGCGCCTCGGACGAGGTGCTCGCCGGACTGGCCATCGAGCGGGTGCGCACGCTGGTCTCGGACGCGGGGCTGCCCACGCGGCTGTCCGACGCGGGGGTGAAGGAGGCGGACCTCGAGCGCATCGCCGCGCTCGCCTTCCGCGACGCCTCGCACCAGGGAAATCCCAGGCCGACCACCGAGGCCGACCTGCTCGACATCGCCCGCGCGGCGCTCTGAGCGCCGCCCAGGTCGAGCTCAGTCCCCCGCACCAGGGGGACGCCTGGGAGGACCGGCGCAGGGGCGCCGGGTCGATGAGGCTCAGCCCCCCGGCCGGTTCGTCGCCGCCGGCGAAGACGGGCCCGGGACCAGCGCTCCCGGCCTCGGCTCGTTCGTCTCGCTGGGGATGAAGTCGATCGTCTCCACCACCACCTTGCCCGGCAACCGGAAGTCGATCGGCTTGAAGCTCGGGCTGGCCATCTCGTTGAGCTGGTTGGCCACGCTGGCGGCCTCCAGCCGCTGGTCGGAGAAGAAGATGTGGATCTTCACCGGACCCTCCTCGGCCGGGATGCGGTACGCCTGCCCGAGCACCGGATCTCCGGCGGGACATCTCACCGAGACGTTGCTCTTGCTCATGGTGAGCTGACGGACGACGCCCTTCCCCGAGTGGGTGAACACCAGGCAGTACTCCATCTGGCCCTCGCCGGGGACGAACTGGACGGTGTCCCCGGAGATACGCCGGAGCTCCATGCGCTGCGTCGGCACACCCGAGCGGGCGCATGCGACCAGCGCCAGAGCGACTCCGGCCACGACATGACGGCTGTTCACGACTCTCCCCTTTCCCGCAGCCTCAGCGCGGCTGTCGCGCCGCGCGTCGGTAGACGACCACCTGCGGCGTCTCGTCGAGGTACAGGCCCGTCGAGGGAACCCACGTCCCGAAGGCCTGCCAGACCAGGACCTCCTGCTCGCGGAACTCCTGGTGGTACTGGACGGCGGCGAGGTCCGCGTCCTCGGGGCCGCCTGCAGGCACAACGTCCGAACGCAGCATCGCATTGCGCTGGTAATCGCGGAAGGAGAGCCCGTTCACCTCGTGAAGCCACACCCGCGCACCTGCCGGCGCGCTCGCGTCGATCCAGGGGAGCACGCCGGTGACATTGTTGCTCCAGTACTGACGCTGGAGCCCGAGGCTCGCCGCGCCGGGAGCTCCGCCTGCCAGCTCGCCATAGGCCGACGTGCCGTACGGGTGCACATGGACGGTCAGCGTGAGCGCCGGAAGCAGGACCACTGATGCGAAGGTGATGCTGGCGATCATGCCATGTCGCACCGGGAGCCTCGTCGCCGCCGCCAGCCCGCCGGCCGCGCGGTCGAACTCCCGGCCGGCGAGGAGCGCGAGGAACGGCATCGAGGGAAGCCAGTGCTTCACCCCGCCGAAGTGCGGCACGTCGGGGAGGCTGATGAGGAGGATGGAGAAGAGCGCGTTGACGCCGAGCAGCCACTCGGTCCCGCCGCCGCGCCCCACGCGGCGCCCGAGCGCCGGCACGAGGTCGCCGAGCGTCCGCGCCCCCGTGCGGAGCAGCCCCACGCCCATCGGCAGGAGCAGCGAGACGGGGAGGGTGAGCGCGGTGACCACGAAGACGTAGGGCAGCGGGAACGGCGGCGCGCGCAGCACCTCGCCGAGGTAGGTCCAGGCGTAGTGGACGTGCGTGGCGTGGAAGTCGAAGTACCAGGCCAGCCGGTCCACCGGATGGAGCCAGAGCCAGGGCCAGTGCAGGTAGAAGACCGCCGGGCCGACGAGCCCCATCGCCACCAGCGGGGCCACCCGGAGGAAGGCCGCCGTGTCGCGCGCGCGCAGCTGCCCGGCGAGCGTCGCCAGGCCGGCGACGAGCGCCACCACGCCGAAGGTCTGCGGCGACAGCAGGCCCCACGACTGCACCAGCCCGCGCCGCCCGTTCACCATCAGGAGCAGGAGCAGGAAGCCGAGAAAGGCGACCGCGCTCTCGCCCATCCGGACCAGGAGGCGACGTCCCTCCGCTCCGGCGACCCGCCACGCGGCGAGAACGCCGAACGGGGTGAGCACCAGCGGGAGGAAGAAGGCGTTGTGCTTGGTGGCGAGCGCCAGGCCGAAGGCGAGCCCGGTCCAGGGCGCGAAGCGCAGGTCCTCCTCGGCGCGCCAGAAGAGGTACACCACCAGGAGCCACATCGCCGCCACCGGCATGTCGAAGCAGGCGAGATGGGCGTGAAAGAAGTGGCGGGGAACGAGGAAGAACGAGACGGCGGCGAAGACTCCGGCCCGCCGGCCCCACAGCGCCGAGCCCCAGGCGTGGAGCAGCGCCGGGATGAGCGCGGCGACGGCGAACGCCGGCAGCCGGAAGCCGGCCGCGGGCCGGACCCACCCGAGCATCGAGTGGAAGAGCGCGTGCGACCATCCGAAGAGCGACTTCATGAGCATCGGGTGCTCGTGGTTGAAGTCGAAGGCCTGCGAGATGGCCGCGTCGCTCAGCGCCGCCGCCGGGCGATGGAAGAGGAGCGTCCACCAGCGGGAGAACTGCTCCGCCGCCGCGAAGTAGACGCTCTCGTCGCGGACGAAGCCCACCGGGCGCTCGGTGGCCCAGAGCACCGCGAAGGTGACCAGTCCGAGCCCGAGCGCGATGCGCCGGTCCGTCGGTGTGGGCGCCCGGCTCACGGCGGCGCCCCCAGTCCGCGGAGGCGGACGCAGACCTGGCGGTCCTGCGGGTTGCCGGTCTGCACCCGGAGGGTCCACGGGCCGGGCGCCGAGGAGGGCGACTCGCCGCGGACGAAGCCCTCGTGTGCGCCGGGGACTCTCAGGATCAGCGCGCCGGCAGGGCTGTCGAGCCGGAGCTGCACGTCGGCGCGCCCGGCGAGCCAGGCGTGCTCCCAGGTGACGCCCGCCTCGAGGAGCAGCGCATCTGCCGGCGGCGCCTCGGGTAGCCGGACGGCGAGCGTGCGTCCACCGCTCGGTGGTACCAGGAAGAGACAGCGCACCGGCTGGTACAGCACCTCGTGCCAGGCCACCTCCACCGTGGCGTCGAAGGGACAGAGCACGCGCGCCCCGGCGCGCTGGCAGGGCAGGGGCGCCGCGCCGGGCCCCTCGACCGTCACCTCGAGGCGGTCGAAGGCGTCCACCGCGGAGAGGAGCGACCGTGCGCGCCCGGCCGTTCCGGTACGGGGTCAAGGTGAGCGGCCCGAACTGGCGCAGCGCTCCGAGGGGCGTGCGGTCGGGAAGGAAGTGCCGGCGGAAGTCCGCGTCCGGCGTCCGGGGAAGCCGCTCGTTGGCCAGCACCCAGATGCGGGGGTGGGCGACCAGGTCGTCGGCGGTGTCTCCGAGGTACCCCACCACCGGGAGGTCCGGCGGGAGGAAGAGCCGGGCGCGCTCCGTCCACCAGGGGTGCAGGAGCACCACGTCGCCCGGCGCGCGCGCGCTCGCCAGCGCCTCCGCCACCGCGCGGTAGTCCGCGTCGGAGGGAAAGGCGCGAGGCAGTTGCAGCTGGAACCCGAGGCCGAGCAGCGCCACGAGCACCAGCGCCAGCGCGGGCGCGGCGGTGCGAAATCTGTGGGCCGTCTCGTTCACGCCGGCGGCAGACGCTTTAGCATCCCGGTGCCATGCTGGCCCTCATCCTGACTGGAGTCCTGCTCGCCGAGCCGGTGGCCGTTCCCATCCCGGGCGGGGAAGGCGGAATCGGCTTCGACGATCTGGTCTTCTCGCCGCCGCTCCACCGCTTCATCGTGCCCGGCGGACGGACGGGGAGCGTCTTCCTCCTCGATCCGGCGACGCGCCACCTCGAGTCCGTGGGCGCCCTGAGCAAGCTGCCCTCCTGGACCGGCGGGCACGGGCAGGGGGTGACCTCGGCCGACGCCCGTCCAGGAACGCTCTTCGCCGCCGATCGCACCACCAGGCGGCTGTTCGCCCTTCCCCTCGGCGGGCCCGGCCCAGTCGCCGAGGCGCCGCTCGAGGGCGGCCCGGACTACGTCCGCTGGGTCGAGCCCACCCACGAGGTCTGGGTCACCGAGCCGGGCAAGAAGTCCATCGAGATCTTCCGGTTCGACGCCGGACCGGCTCCGGCGCTGGTCCGCGCCGGCCGCCTCGAGGTGCCCGACGGCCCCGAGTCGCTGGTGCTCGATGTCGCGCACGGCCGGGCCTTCACCAGCACCTGGCACGACCAGACGCTGGCGATCTCGCTCCGCGAACGCAGGGTGGTGGCGCGCTGGAGCAACGGGTGCAAGGGCGCGCGGGGGCTGGCGGCGGATCCGGACCGGGGTCTGGTCCTCGTCGGCTGCGAGGAGGGTGCGGTGACGGTCGTCGACACGGCCCACGGCGGCCGGCTCGCCGGCCGTGCGCGGACGGGTGAAGGCGTGGACGTCATCGCCTACGACCCCGTCGCCCACCGGCTCTACGTCCCTGCCGCCGACGCAGCCCGGCTCGAGGTCTTCGAGGTCGGCCAGGATGGCTCGCTTCGTGCGCTCTGGCAGGCACGGACGGCTGCCGAGGCCCACTGCGCGGCCGCGGACGGAGCGGGGCACGTGGTGGTCTGTGACCCGAAGGCAGGCCGCCTCCTGCTCTTCGAGGAGGGCAAGAGCGCTCCGTGACCCCTCGCGCCCGGCCCCATGTGCCGCGCGTCGTGGGCCGCTCGGCGCTCCTGCTCACGGTCCTCGCCGCCGGGAGCGCCCGGGCCTACCGCCCCTTCGACCAGACCGATGCGGACGTGGCCGAGCTGCACGTCATCGAGCTGGAGATCGGTCCCACTCAGCTCCAGACGGCCGCGGGGCGCACCTCGCTCGTCCCCACGTTCATCTTCAACCTGGGGGTGCTGCCGAGCTGGGAGCTGGTCGTCGAGGGTCTGGGCAGCGGCATCGTCCTCGGTTCGCGCGAGCCGGCCGACGTTGCCCAGCTCGAGGTGGGCGTGTCGATGAAGGGAGTGCTGCGCCAGGGCAGCCTGCAAGGTTCGGAGGGCCCGAGCGTGGCGATCGAGCCCGAGCTCCTGCTCCCCGCCACCGCCGGGCCCTCGGGGTTCGGGGTCGCCGCGGGGGTCATCGTCTCGCAGCGCTGGACGGCGCTCACCGTCCACCTGAACCTCGTCCCGGCCTGGTCCAGGGCCCACCGGTTCGCCGCCCTGGCCGGCGTCATCGTCGAGGGTCCCTCGGCCTGGGTGGTCCGGCCGGTGGCCGAGACCTACGTCGAGGCCGAGCGCGGCGAGCCCTCGGTCACCGTCTCCGGGCTCGCCGGGCTCATCTGGCGGGTGTCGTCGCGGGTGGCGGCCGATGCCGCGCTGCGGGTGGCGACTGTGTCCGGAACAGGCGTGCTCGAGGTCCGCCTGGGCTTGACCTGGGACCTTCCCCTCTGACAGTGGAGGAGCGCCGACCGTCCGCATGCCCCGAGCCGCGGCCAGAGACTCTGCCGAGCTGAAGCGCGCACGCGACGCGTACGCGCGCCGGGCGTGGGAGGACGCGTACCAGCTCTTCTCTGTGCTGGATCGGGCCTCGCCGCTCGGTGCCGAGGAGTTGGGCCTGCTGGCCTGGGCGGCCGGGATGAGCGGGCGTACCGACGAGCAGCTCTCCGTCCTCGAGCGGTTGCACCACCAGTTCCTGGAGGACGGGGACCCGCTCCGGGCGGCGCGGGCGGGGTTCTGGCTCGGCTACCGGCTGAGCGCGCTCGGGAAATTCGGCGAGGCCAGCGGCTGGTTCGGCCGGGTGGACCGGCTGCTCGCCCGGGAGAGTCGTCCCTGCGTCGAGGCCGGGTACTTGAAGCTCCCGGCCGCCCACCGCCACCTCGCTCGCAACGAGTGCGACGAGGCGTTCGTGGCGGGCGCCGAGGCGGCGAGCATCGGCGAGCGCTTCGCCGAGCCGGATCTGGTCGCGCTCTCGCGGAGCATCCAGGGACGCGCGCGCCTGCGGCAGGGGCGAATCCGCGAGGGCCTGGCGCTGCTCGACGAGGCGATGGTCACGGTCGGCACCGAGGGCCTCGCGCCGGTGGTCCCGGCGCTCGTCTACTGCACGCTGATCGACGGATGCCGGCAGGTCTACGCGCTCGACCGCTGCCGCGAGTGGACCTCGGCGCTGGCCCGCTGGTGCGACGCGCAGCCGCAGCTGGTGGCCTTCAGCGGCATCTGCCAGGTCCACCGGGCCGAGGTGCTGGAGCTCAACGGCGAGTGGGACGCCGCGGCGGAGGAGGCGCGCCGGGCGTGCGAGCGCCTCGGGGTTGCGCCCGACCGGGTGACCGCGCCTGCGGCGTACTACCAGTGCGGTGAGATGCACCGCCTTCGCGGCGAGATGGAGCAGGCGGAGCAGGCGTACCGGGCGGCCCACGAGTTCGGGCGCGCACCGCAGCCGGGCCTGTCGCTGCTCCGGCTGGCGCAGGGAAAGCCCGATCCGGCGCTGGCGTCGATCCGGAGCACGCTCGCCGCCACCGCCGAGCCGCTCCAGCGGGCGAGGCTGCTGCCGGCGGCGGTGGAGATCGCCCTCGGCGCGGGTGACATCGAGGGCGCCGCGGAGGCGACGTCGGAGCTGGAGCAGATCGCCTCGAGCTTCGAGTCCGAGGTCCTGGTGGCCATGGCCGCGCACGCCCGCGGGGCCGTGCTCCTGGCGAGGGGGGACGCCCGCCGGGCGGTCGATTCCCTGCGCTCGGCGCTTGCGGTCTGGCAGCGGGTGGGGGCCCCGTACCTCGCCGCGCGGGTGCGGGTCGCCATCGGCGTCGCCTCCCGGGCGCTCGGCGACGAGGACGGGGCGGGCCTGGAGCTCGACGCCGCGCGGAAGGTGTTCGTCGAGCTGGGTGCCCAGCCCGACCTGGCGCGGCTGGGGGCGCTCGGGACCGACACACGGGCGGAGCGCCCGGACGGGCTGACCGCGCGCGAGCTCCAGGTCCTCGGACTGGTGGCGACGGGAAAGACGAACAAGGTCATCGCCCGCGAGCTGTTCCTCAGCGAGAAGACGGTCGACCGCCACCTGAGCAACATCTTCCTCAAGCTCGGCGTGTCCTCGAGGGCGGCAGCGACGGCGTACGCCTTCACCCACAAGCTGGTCTGACCGGGCATGGGGGAAATCCCCCATCGGCCTCGACCCCGAAGAATGCAGGGTTCTCCCGACGCGGCCACCCTTGCCGGGCGCGTACATCGCTCCGTGGGTTCAACCGGAGGATGGTCATGCGGAACGAGGAATCGATTGAGCAGGTCTCCCCGCTGGTGGTGGAGGAGGGCCAGGCGCTGGAGGCGCTGGAGCCGCGCGCGAGGCGGCGGGCCGGAGCGGAGGCGGAGGAGCTGGACGTCGTGGTCATCGGCGCGGGCCAGGCCGGGCTCTCCGTCGGCTACCATCTCGCCTGCCGCGGGGTGCGGAAGTTCCTCATCCTCGACGCGAACGGCCGGGTGGGCGACGCGTGGCGCCAGCGCTGGGACTCGCTGCGGCTCTTCTCCCCGGCCCGCTACAACGGCCTCGACGGGTTGCCGTTCCCCGCCCCCCCGCGCTCCTTCCCGACCAAGGACGAGATGGCGGACTACCTCGAGGCGTACGCGCGGCACTTCCGGCTCCCGGTCCGGAACGGGGTCCGGGTGGACGGGCTCTCTCGCTCGGGAGACCGTTATCTGGTGACCGCGGGCAAGCGGCGCTTCCTGGCGCGCGAGGTGGTGGTGGCGATGGCGGGCTACCAGAGGCCGAAGGCGCCTTCCTTCGCCGGCGAGCTCGACCCGGGCATCATCCAGATCCACTCCGCCGAGTACAGGCAGCCCGCGCAGCTGCGGCCGGGCAGGGTGCTCATCGTCGGCGCCGGCAACTCCGGCGCGGAGATCGCGATCGAGCTCCGGCGGGCGGGGCACGAGGTGGTGGTGGCGGGGCGCGACGTGGGAAGTGTCCCGTCCTGGTTCCAGAACCCCCTGTCACAGGTGCTGTTCCTGCCGCTGCTCTTCCGGGGCATCTTCCACCGGCTGCTCACCGAGTCCACGCCGGCGGGACGGAAGGCCAAGGCCCAGCAGCACGGGAAGGGAAATCTGCTGATCCGCACGCTCCCCAAGCACCTCGCCGCGGCCGGGGTGGAGCGCACGGGCCGGGTGCGCGGGACGCAGGACGGGAAGCCGGTGCTCGAGGACGGCACGGTGCTCGACGTCCAGAACGTCATCTGGTGCACCGGGTTCCACCCGGGCTTCTCCTGGGTCGACCTCCCCGTGCTCGACGATCACGGCGAGCCGCGCCAGCGCCGGGGCGTCGTCGCCGAGGCCCCGGGCCTCTACTTCGTCGGCCTGCACTTCCTGTACGCGATGTCGTCCTCGATGATCCACGGCGTGGGCCGGGACGCGCGCTACGTGGCCGAGCGGATCGCCGAGCGGCTCGCGGCTGAGCCGCCGGCCCGGATGGCGACCGCGGCATGAGATCCCCCTGGGCTCACCTGCGACGGGTCCAGCGTCGGGTGCGAGCCGGAGAGCTCCGCGCGGACCTCGTCCTCACGGTGTACCGCGGAGAGAAGTAACTTCAGGACTTCGCGAGCCGGATCTTCTGCTCGCTCTTGTCGCGGCAGAAGGTTTCGAAGAACGTGTCACCCGACTCGTAACTCATCGTCCAGGGCGGGTACATCGCGCACCGCGGGTCCAGGCAGTGGTGCAGCTCCCAGGTGTGGCCGAGCTGGTGCATCGCGTGGCGGGCGATGAGCTTGAGGCCCGCCTCGGGGTCCTTCACCGCGGCGCTGGACACCAGCGCGCGCGGTCCGTTCTGGTCGGCGAAGCCCGAGCAGGGGACGTCGCCGGAGAGCAGCGCGCGCGGCTTCAGCCTCCGCGAGGTCAGGTAGAGGATCTTGTCGTCGGCGTAGGCCCGCGGCGAGGGCAGGGCCCGGAGCAGCTCCCGGGCGTCGAAGGGCTCGCTCTGCCCGGAGGGCAGCGGCATCTCGTCGGCGTGCTCGCAGCCGACGCCGAACGCCGCGTAGAGCACCTTGCACAGCCGGTCGATCACCTTGGGGTCGTAGGCGTCGAGGGTCACCAGTCGGATCACGGGTGTGGTCTCTCCCGGGGGGCTACTTCTTCTTCGCCGCCTTCGCGTGCTTCTTGGCTGCCGGCTTCGCAGCGGGCTTCTTCGCCGCCTTCACCGGCTTCTTCTCGTGCTGCGGCGCGGGCTTCTTCGCCGCCTTCACGTGCTTCTTGGCCGCCGGCTTCGCGGCGGCGGGCTTCTTCCGGGCCGGAGCCTTCTTCTCGGCCTTGCCGGCGGCCTTGGCTTTCGGCGCCGGCTCGGCGGCCACCTCCGGCTCCACCTCGGCCCCCTCCGGCTCAGCCTCCGCCTCGGCGCCGAGGTCGATGTCGCCACCGAGGCCGAGCAGGTCGTCCCCGAGCTCCATTCCCTCCTCCTCGCCGGCGGCGGTGCGGAACTCCTCCGCCGTCCGCTTCGGCCGCTCACGGCCCGGCGGGAAGAGCACCACGTCGACTGAGTCCTCGGCGTCCACCTCGGCCAGGTCCAGGCTCGCCGCCAGCTCGGCGACCAGGAGGTGACGGGCGTTGTCGTACAGCTCCCGCTCCTTGGTCGGCAGCGGGCGCAGCTCGGAGAGCACTTGCAGGCCCTTCACCACCTCGGCCAGGCCCATCAGCCCGCCCTGGCTCATGCGCTCCACGTTGGTGCGGGCACGCTGCTTCCAGTCGAGGTTCGCCTTGTCGCTGTCCGAGCGCAGGAAGGAGAACATCCGGTCCACCTCGGGCCGGTCGGCCACCTTGCGGAGACCGATCGAGCGGACCTTCGCCTCCGGGACCATCACCACCGCGCCGTCCTCCTCGCGCTTCATGGTGACGAAGGTGAGCGTCTGCCCGGCGACCTCCTTCGACTCCACGCTGGTCACGCGGCACACGCCCTGGTTGGGGTAGACGACGCGGTCCCCGACGGCGAGCGTCAGAGGCGAAGCTGTCTCGGGCATGTCGAGGGCGAGGGCCTACACCATCCCGATGCTGGGCGCGAGCGCGTCGGCGTTGGCGATGCGCTCGGCGACGAGCTCCAGCAGGGCCCGCGGGTCGAAAGGCTTCCCCAGGCTCCAGCGGGCGTGCTCCTGGAGGAAGCGCTCCGCCTCGCCGTCGAAGACACCCCCGGTGAGGAAGACCATCCGGGCCGCGACCTCCGGCCGGCTCACGCTCAGACGAGCGTGGAGCTCGATCCCGGTCATCTGCGGCATCATGAGATCGCAGAGCACGGCGTCGAACCGGCCGGCCTGGAGCATCGCCAGCGCGCTCCGGCCGTCGTGCGCCACGTGGACCTCGTGTGCGCGGGCGAGCAGCCGCCGGGCGGCGCTCGCCACCAGAGGCTCGTCGTCGACCACCAGCACCCGTGTCGGCCGCATCGCTCCTGGCCGTTGCGAACCCGGGGCCAGCGAAGAAGTGGCGCGGATGCCACGGCTTCCCGCTACGGGCCCCCGGTCAGCGCCGGGCGGGTGAGTCGCCGCCGACCTGCGGTGAGGCGGGCAGCTCGGCGCGCAGCTGCACCGTCGTCCCCGAGCGCCCGTTGATCTCCCCGGTCCAGTCGAGGCGACCGGCCATCTTGAGCCGGACCTGGTGCGGCCGATCGGCGTCGAGGTGGGTGATGCGGAGCGGCGTGGTCCCGGGCACCGGACTCCCGTCCAGCTCCACGGCGGCGCCGGTCGGCTCGGAGCGCAGCTCGAGCTCGAACGTCGGGACCTGCCCCAGCACCGCCGCCACCACCGTCCCGAGCACGAGGGCCACCCCGAGGAGGGCCACCAGCTTCCAGGGCCGGGTGCGCCCCGGCGGGGGCGGCTGCACCGCGGCGGTGGTCAATGACGGCACGGCCTCGGGCGGCTCGTCCGGCCGGGTCCCCTTGCGCCACTCCGGCACCGATTCGAGCAAGGCGCGCGGCAGCTTCACCTCGTGGCCCTCGGCGAGGAGCTCGGGCTCGAAGAGGAAGGCCATGAAGTCGCTCACCGCCGGCGGCCGCGGGCCGAGCGCGTGCAGCGCGTCCGCCAGCGCGTGCTCCAGGTCCTGGGCGGAGGCGAAGCGATCCTCCGGGGCGTAGGCCATCGCCCGGAGCAGCGTCGCCTCCAGCGCGGGCGAGATCCGGGGGTTGACGCTCCTCGGCGCGGGGAACTCGCCCCGGACGATGCTCCGCATCGCCGGCACCATCTTCCCGAGGTGCGGAAGGCGGCCGCAGAGCATCTGATAGAGCACCACCCCGGTCGCGTAGAGGTCGGTCCGGAAGTCCACCGGCTCGCCGCGGGCCTGCTCCGGCGAGAAGTAGGGGAACTTCCCCTTCACCCCGGTGGCCTGCATCACCGCGTCGGTGGCGTTGCGCACCCGGGCGATGCCGAAGTCGACGATCTTCACCTCGCCGGCGTAGCCGAGCAGCACGTTCTGTGGCGAGACGTCGCGGTGGACGATCTGCAGCGAGCGTCCGCGCTCGTCGACCCTGGAGTGCGCGTAGTGCAGCCCGCGGCACATCCCGATGCCGATCAGCAGGGCGATGGGCTCGGGGAGGAAGGGGAACTGGAGCGCGTGCGCCCGCCGGAGCACGCGGCTCAGCGGTTGGCCGTGCACGTACTCCATGGCCAGGAAGTACTCGCCGTCGATCTCCCCGAAGTCGAAGACCTGGGCGATGTTCCCGTGGCTGAGGGACACCGCGATGCGCGCCTCGTTCACGAACATCGCGACGAAGGCCTGGCTGTCGGCGAAGGCGGGGAGGATCTTCTTGATCACCACCGGCTTGCTCACCCCGGCCATCGCCTGGAAGCGCGCGCGGTAGAGCTCGGCCATCCCGCCCACGGCGAGTCGCTCGAGGAGCTGGTACTTGCCGAAGTCGACCGAGACCGGAGAGGGCACGCCTGGAGACGAAGGCTAGCATCCGCCCCGCGTTCTCCGGTGAGCGGCGCGCGCGCCGATCGGGCATGCTGCGCAGCCGTTCCGTGCGACGCGCGATCTCTCTCGTCTTTTCATGGGTGTGCGTCGTCGGCTCCGGGTGCGAGGAGCGCAGTGCGCCCCCGCTGTCCTCGCTGGCGCCCGCCCCGCTCCAGCCGCTCGGTGCAGCCGCAACGGATGCGGGGACGGATCCCCACCGTCTGGCCCCCGCTGCGGTGTGGGGGGCTCCCCTCCCCGGCGGTGCGGTGCGGGTGACCTTCCGCAGCGGCCAGGCGCAGGTGGGGGCGACCGTGGCATCGCTCGTTGCCGACGCGGGCGTGGCGCCGCTGCTCGCGGCGATCGCCAGGGGCCCAGCGCTCCTGGTGCCGGACGACGAGGTCTACATGGCCGAGGCGGCGCCGCTGCTCGCCGCGCTCGACGACGCGCACGTCCCGACCTGGCTCCTTCACCCCGGCGGCGCGGTCGCCTTCCGGGTCGAGCTCCGCGACGAGCGCGCCTTCGACGCCTGGCTGGACGCGCCGACGGCCGGCAAGCTGCGGGTCATCCAGCGGCAGGACGGGCTGGAGCTGGTGAGCGGCATCGGGAAGCTGCCCGGGCCGGACCCCAACGGGCCCACGGTGCCGGTGCGCGGTGGCCGGCTCGACGTCGCCACCGCGCGCGAGGGGCTGCAGCGGCTCCAGCTCCGGTTCCACGCACCCGACGCCTGCCTGGTCCCGTCCTTCGGGACCGAGCTCCGCGCCGTGGCCACCGTGCTCTCCGCGTTCTGGGCCGGCCCCAAGCAGCCGCTCTTCGAGCGGGTGTGCCTGGTGTACCCGCGCCCGCGGTGAGGATGGACGCCTCGGCGCTGGAAAGACCCGGTCGGTTCGGCTATCCGTTGACTCCAGAATCAGTCTCTCCGAGGTGCTCCATGGCCGCCGTGCTCCAGCCCACCCATCCCGCCGCCGTTCCCCAGGGAGGCGGCTTCCTCTTCCAGGAGGCCGGCAGGACGCGCATCACCTCGCCCGAGACCTTCACCGAGGAGCAGCGGATGCTCTTCCGGACGGCGCTGCAGTTCTGTCGCGAGCAAGTGCTGCCGCAGGCCGATGCCATCGAGGCCAAGACGCCGGGCCTCCTGCGCTCCCTGCTGACCAGGGCGGGCGAGCTGGGCCTCCTGATGGTCGACATCCCCGAGCGGTTCGGCGGGCTGGGCGGCGACAAGACCACCTCGCTCCTGCTGGCCGAGGCCAACTCGCTGATGGGGAGCTGGAGCGTCACCTTCGCCGCGCACACCGGCATCGGCACGCTGCCCATCGCCTGGTTCGGCACCGAGGCCCAGAAGGCGCGCTGGCTGCCGAAGCTGGCCACCGGCGAGCTGGTCGCGGCCTACGCCCTGACCGAGCAGGGGAGCGGGAGCGACGCGCTGGGGGCGAAGACCAGGGCGGTGAAGAGCCCCGACGGCAAGTCGTGGATCCTGAACGGGAGCAAGCTCTACATCACCAACGCCGCGTTCGCCGACGTGTTCGTGGTCTTCGCCAAGGTGGACGGCGAGCACTTCACCGGCTTCGTGGTGGAGAAGGGGACGCCCGGGCTGACCGTGGGGCCCGAGGAGCACAAGATGGGCATCCGTGGCTCGTCCACCTGTCCGCTGTACTTCGAGGACGCGCGCATCCCGGCGGAGAACCTGCTCGGGGAGATCGGCAAGGGACACAAGATCGCCTTCAACATCCTCAACCTCGGGCGGCTGAAGCTCGGGGCGGGCGTGCTCGGCGGGATGAAGATCCAGCTCGGAGGCGCGCTGCGTTTCGCCGAGGAGCGGAAGCAGTTCAAGACCCCGGTGGCCCGGTTCCCGCTGATCCGCGAGAAGCTGGCCCGGATGGCGGGGTGGATCTACGCCATCGAGTCGATGACCTACCGGACGACGGGGCTCATCGACGCGCTGCTGGCCAGCCAGAAGGCGGGCGCCGAGGACGACGCGAAGACCATCGCCGCGATCGAGGAGTTCGCGATCGAGTCGTCGATCATGAAGGTGATGGGGAGCGAGGCGCTGGGCAACCTCGTCGACGACGCGGTGCAGATCCACGGCGGCGCCGGCTTCATCCAGGAGTACCCGGTGGAGCGGGCGTACCGGGACGCGCGCATCAACCGCATCTTCGAGGGGACCAACGAGATCAACCGGATGCTGGTCACCGGGATGCTGCTCAAGCGAGCGGTGAAGGGGAGCCTCCCGCTGTTCGCCCAGGCCGAGGCGGTGGAGAAAGCGCTCGCCGAGAAGCAGCTGCCCGCGCCCTCGGGGGGTGACGCGCTGGCCGGCACGGCCCGGGACGCGGAGGCGCTGAAGATGGCGGCCCTCTACGCGATGAAGGTCGCCACCGAGCGGTTCGGGACGGAGATCGAGAAGCACCAGGAGGTGATGGCGGCCATCGCCGACGTGGTGATGGACGCCTACGCGGTGGACTCGATGGTCGCCCGGACGCGCCAGGCGGCGTCGGCGGCGGGGCTCGATCCGGTCCGGGTGGCGATGACCCAGGCCTACGCCGCGGACGCGATCGCCCGGAGCGGCGAGCGGGCCCGCCGCGCCCTCTGCGCCTCGAGCGAGGGGAGCGCGCTGGAGACGCACCTCGAGCGCATCGCTCCGCTGTTCGCCTTCCGGCCGTTCGATCCGGCGGCGCTGCGCGAGACGGTGGTCCGCGCCGCGGAGGAGGCCGGCGGCTACCCGCTCGCGCTCGCCTGAGCAGGTCGCGTCCGCTCAGGTCTCGACCTGCATCGGCGGCTTGCCGAATCGCGCCGCGGGTTGCCCCGGGATCGGCCCGGCGCGCCGGGGGAGCAGCATCGCCCCGAGTCCGCTGGCGAGGGTGAGCGGGAACACCGCGAACCACCCCAGTAGCGGCACCACGAAGAGCAGAGCGAGCACCCCCCCGCCCCGGAGCACGCGCCTCCAGGGCAGGGTGTCATCCACCGGAGCGGCGAGGCCGGTGCCGATCAGGTCCGCGAGGCCGGCCGAGCCGAGCAGCGCCACCACCAGCGGGACCATCAGCGCCGCCCCGGTCAGGAGCTTCACCCCCGGATGCGGCGCGTGCGCGAAGGCGGCGAACACCAGACCGACCGGCACCAGCGCAAGCAGGCCGACCAGCGTCGCCGCCACCGGCCGCGTGGCGTAGGTCCGGTGCGCGCGCTCCACCGCGGGCCGGAACAGCGCCACCGCGGCCAGCCAGTAGGCGTTCAGGGCCAGGGAGGCCCCGACGACGATGAGGAACCAGAAGAGGATGTCGGCGAAGTTCATGGCGTCTCGGTCCGGCGGGAGGTGAAGGGGAAGTCGAGCGTCAGCTCGGGCCAGCGAGCGACCGCGGCGAGCGCGGACTGCGCGGGGGGAAGGGCAGGGCGCGGAGCCACCGGGGCCGGCGGGAGGCGCGGCGGATGCGGAAGCTCGCGGCGGAGGGACACGACGCGGGCGGCGACCCCGTCCACCCTGGAAGGAGATCGGCCCCGGGAAGAGCAGCACCGCCGCTGCTCCGGCCGCGGCGAGCGTGGCGAGACCCGCCCAGGCGAGGCGCTCCGGCGTGCGGGGTCGTGCGGCTGCCCGGGCGAGGAGACCCCGGCGCCCCACGCGCTCCACCCAGGCCGCGGCCATCGGAGCGCTCGCCGTCCCGGGCCTGCGCCTCGCCGCGTCCACCAGCCGTTCCCACCGACGGTCGAGGTCACTCACCGGAGCCCTCCCCCGGGACGGAGAGGAGCCGCCGGGCCGCCTTCTGCAGGCGCCGTCGCGCCCGGAACGCGCGCACCTTGAGCGCCGTGCGGCTCCGGCCGGTGAGCGCCGAGACCTCCTCCAGCGAGCGCTCCTCGAGCGAGAGCAGGGTGAGGAGCAGCCGGTCCTCCGCCGGGAGCTCGGCCAGGAGCGCCTCCACCGCGGCGCGCGCGCCGAGCACCTCGTCCGCCCGCGGCCCCGGATCCACGAGCAGCGAGCCGATCCACTGCAGCGCCTCGGCGGAGAGCGGGAGCGCCGGAGCCCGGCGCCGCTCCGAGCGGAGCGCGTCGCGGCAGAGGTTGATGGTCAGCCGCGACAGCCAGTGCTCGAAGGGAATCCCGTCCTGCTCCCGGTAGCGGTCGAGGCGGATGAAGAGGGCGAGGAAGACCTCCTGCACCAGGTCGTCCTCCGGCACCGTGCGCGGCCGGTGGGCGCGCACCAGCCGGCGCACCAGCGGCTCGCAGTGCCGGACCAGCCGCTCCGCCGCGAGCCTCTCGCCCCGGCGCACGCCGTCGAGACACGGCCCGAGCTGCAGGGGCAGGTCCGCAACCGCTGGACACGAGGCAGCCATCCACGACTCGGAGAACGACGGGTTCGTCGAGCGGTTACGTCCGCCGAGCCTTCTCCTTGCCCGGGCCGGAGAGGCCGTGGAGCGACCTGGCGGTAAGGCCGCGAACCGACTCGGGCCGATCCGCGGACTGGCGCCACGCGCTCCTCCTAGCCCAGGGCGTCGACGTCACCCGGCGCGGCGTGGCCAAGTGCCGCGAGGTGCTCGGAATCCCTCCGGTGCACGAGCGCAGGCGCCCCTGAGCGGAACGCCCGGTCGCGCACCCGAGGGGAGTGCTATGGAGCGTAGCCGCTCGCCGGGCTCCGGAGCCGCCCGCGCACGCTCTCCAGCGCATTCCGGTACAGCCGGTCGTCCTTCCTCGAGAGCGCCTCGACGTAGAGCGCCTCCGCCCGCTCCCAGTCCCCGAGCGCCTCGAGCACCAGCCCGAGGTCGTACGCGGCCGCCGCCAGCTCCGGATGCCGGGCGTGCACCGACTCGAACGAGGCGCGGGCCTCCTCGAGCTCTCCGCGCGAGGCCGCGGTCGCCCCGGGCTGGAGCAGCGGGCTGTCGACGTCGAGCTCCACCTCCTCCACCCGGGGCCGCGGGGCGAGCGCGCGCAGCAGGTCGTCGACCGCCCGGAGGCTCGACTCCACCAGGAGCTGTGACTGGCCGGCGTGCGCGACGTCGGACGCGCTCTCGCTCCCCTCCACCAGGCCGCCGGTCTCGTACGGCTCGCTCCACGGTCCGTCGGGCGTGCGGGCCACCCGGGTGAGCAGCCGCACCCGGGCCTGCGGCTCGGCCCCGCCGCCGTCGGTGCGCGGCGAGGCGAAGCTCCACTCGGCCACCTCGAGCACGACGTACGCGCGGCGGCCGCTCGCATCCACGGGCTCGCCCGGCCTCCAGGCCTCCACCTGGAAGAAGCCCTGCCGCGCGGCGCGGCCCTTCAGCGTGTGCACCACGACGGAGGGAGCGTCGCCCGGCCCGTCCACCCTCACCAGCGAGAGCACGCGGGCGCGCGGCCCCAGGTCCACCACCGCGGGGGCGGGGCGGGCGACGCGCATCGTCGGGGCGCATGCTCCGAGCAGGAGCAGGCACGCGGCAGCGCTACGGCATCCTCCCCACCGCATCCATCCCAAAGGTCAGCTCCGCCTGCCAGGGCCCCGCCGGGAACCCGTCCAGCACCAGCACCCGGTCGAGCGCCCGGAGCGTCTCGAGCCCGAGCCTGCCGAACTCGATTCCGACCGCCGGGTGGGTCTTGGGGCGGGACGTCCCGTTCGTCGCCCAGACCACCGCGCCGTGGAGCATCAGACGTCCGGTGTCGAGCTGCAGCTCGAGCAGCATCGGCACCCCCAGCCGGGCGTCGCGCGGGAGATCGCCCGTCTCGAGCTCGACACCGGCGCCGCCGCGCGAGAGGTCCCGCACGCTCCACTGCTGCGTCGTTCCCTGCGCCTTGAGGTGCACCGGGACGCGCGGGTAGCGCCGCGACTTCTCGTTGCGGTGCGCCTCGAAGAGCTTGAGCAGCGCGGCGTCCAGGCCCTTCCGGCTCCGCCCGGGCACGTACCGGATGTTCAGGAAGTACTCGCCTGAGGCCGAGCGCCGGACGTCGACCACCTCGCCCAGCACCTCCACCGGATGCGAGACCGACTCGGCGGTGAGCTCGAAGAGAAACTTGGTGCCGCGCTCGAGCGGCCGCTGGCTGGGCAGGGAGACGCCGCCCTTCCCGACGCTCTTGGTGAACGCCTGTAGCAGCGACTCGGGGCTCCGGTAGGAGATCCGCAGCCTTACCGGCTGGATCGAATGGGGAGGATCCGGAGCGCTCATCCGCGAACTCCAAAGTGCCCGGAAAGTCGTGATGCCCACAAGCCCCGCGCGTGTCAGGGCCCTCCTCTTTCTGGATCGCTCGTGGAAAGAAGTGGTATGGAGTGGATCAGCAGGGATCTCCAGCGGCAAGGCCACGTGTGTTCCGGGGCGTCTACGAGCACCAGATCGACGCGAAAGGGCGGACCAGCCTCCCGGCCAAGCTCCGGGAGACGCTGGTGGGCGCCTACGACGAGCGCCTCATCGTCACCACCGCCCTGGACCCCTGCCTCCATGCCTACCCGGTGCGGGAGTGGGAGCTGCTCGAGGCGTCGCTCGCCACGCGGAACCCGATGGAGCCGGGCGTGAAGACGCTGATGCGCCTCTACGTGGCGCCGGCCCAGGAGTGCCCGGTCGACAAGCTGGGGCGAATCCTGATCCCGCCCACGCTGCGCGCCCACGCCGGCCTGGAGAAGGACGTGGTCTGGGCGGGGATGGTGAAGGTCATCGAGGTGTGGAGCCGGGACGGCTGGCGCCGGGCGCAGGAAGACGCCCGCGGCGCGGCCGACTCTGCAGACGTGATGCGCGTGCTCACCGAGCTGCGCCAAGGAAGGGAGCAAACGTGAGCAAGGCGGCGAAGAAGGAGCGGCGGAACGAGCTCGAGCCCTCGCTGAGGCTGAAGCACACCACCCTGTCCTGCATGGGCGAGCTGGATCGCGACGCGCTCCGGGCCATCCGCGACCGGATGCTGCGCCTGCTGGATCAGGGCTGCGTCTGGCTGGTGCTGGACCTCAGCGAGGTGAGCCACATGGACTACCGGGGAGTGCCCTGGCTCGTCTCGCAGGCCGAGGACTACCGGCGCCGCGGCGGCGACGTGAAGCTCGCCGGCGTCTCGCGCTACCTCCTGGCCATCCTCCGCGCCGCGGGGGCCCACGACGCGTTCGAGATCTACTCCGACGCCGGCGACGCCCGGGAGGCGCTCAGCCAGGGCCAGAACGCCTGGCTTCATTGACGTCCGGCTCCACCGGCGAGCCTCGGCGTCCCTTGTCGTTCGTCCACGAAACCGTCCTCCGCGACGAGGTGGTTCAGCTCTTGAAGCCAGTTCCCGGAAAGCGCCTGGTGGATGCGACGCTCGGCGGCGGCGGGCACGCCGAGGCCCTGCTCGCAGCCGGGGCCGAGGTCATCGGCGTGGACAGGGATCCGACCGCCGTCGCCGCGGCGCGCGCCCGCCTGGCCGGCTCCGAGCGGTTCCAGGCGGTGGAGGGACGCGCCGGCGAGCTCGAGGCGCTGCTCGGCCCGATGGGGCTGCTCCCGGTGGATGGCGTGCTGCTCGACCTGGGCGTGAGCAGCCCGCAGCTCGGCACCCCGGGCCGGGGCTTCAGCTTCCAGGCCGACGGTCCGCTGGACATGCGGATGGGGCGTACGGGCGAGACCGCGGCGGAGCTGATCGCCCGGCTGTCCGAGCCCGAGCTGACCGCCGTGCTCCGCGACCTCGGCGAGGAGCCCTTCGCCAGGCCCATCGCCCGCGCCCTGAAGCAGGACCTGCCCATCACCACGCTCGCCGCCGTCGAGTCGGTGAAGCGGGCGGTGCCGCGAAGGGCCTGGCCGTCGAAGGTGCACGTGGCGACGCGGACCTTCCAGGCGCTCCGCATCGCGGTGAACGACGAGCTGGGCGAGCTGGACCGGGTTCTCTCGGCGCTGCCCCGGCTGCTCCGCGTCGGCGGGCGGGCGGCGGTCATCGCCTTTCACAGTCTCGAGGACCGCGCGGTGAAGCAGGCCTTCCGCGCGCTCGAGGGCCGCTGCACCTGTCCGCCGGGGCTTCCCGTCTGCGCCTGCGGTGCGCAGGGCACGTTCAAGGTCCTGACCCGCAGGGCGGTGCAGGCCTCGGACGCCGAGGTCGAACGCAATCCCCGGGCGCGCAGCGCGCGGCTCCGGGCCGTGGAGAGGGTGGCATGATCCGGAAGTCCGGGAAGGGGCGCCGGGTCTCCCTCGGCGCGGTGCTGGGGCAGATCTTTCCGGTGGCGCTCTGCTGCGGGCTGCTGGCCGCGGTCGGCATCCTCCACGTGGCCTCGCGCAGCCAGGTGGTGGACGCGGCGTACCGTCTCTCCGCGCTCGAGGCCGAGAGCCGCACGCTCGCCCTGGCCAACGACCGGCTCAAGCTCGAGCTGGCGACGCTCAAGCGCCCGGCCCGTCTCGAGGCGCTCGCCCGCGGCCAGCTGGGGATGGCCCCGGCGGCCGCGTCGGCCGTCGACTCGGTCGCCGCCCGGCCCGCGCCGGTGGCGGTGCACGCGGCCGAGGGTCGCCGCACGCTGGCCGACCGCCGCTCGCCGCGATGATCCCTCGCCGGTCCTCCGAGCATGGGCGGCCTCCGGCCGAGCTGACGCGGTGGACCCGTGCCCGGGTGCTCCTGATGGGCGGCCTGCTCATGGCCACGCTCGGGGCGGCGCTGGTGCGCGCGGTCAGCCTTCAAGTGCTCCAGCGGGCCCGGCTCTCCTCGATGGCCACGGACCAGTCGGTGCGGGAGATGGAGATCCCCGCCCGCCGCGGCGACATCTACGACCGCCGCGGCATCCCGCTGGCCCAGAGCGTGGAGGTGGACTCGCTCTGGCTCGACCCCTCGCTGGTGCCGGACCTCCCGCGCGCCTCGCGCGAGCTGGCCCGGGCGCTGCGCCTCGACGCCGCCGAGCTCCAGGCCCGGCTCGCCCGCGGCCGCCGCTTCGCCTGGGTGAAGCGTCAGGTGACGCCGCAGGAGCTCGTCGCGGCGCAGCGGCTGGACATCCCCGGCCTCGGCGTGGCCAAGGAGCCCAAGCGCTTCTACCCGCAGCGCGAGCTCGGGGCCCAGGTGCTGGGAGTGGTCGGCACCGACGGCCACGGGCTCGAGGGCCTGGAGCTGGCCTTCGAGGACGAGCTGTCCGGGCAGAGCGAGAAGGTGCAGGGCACGCGCGACGCCCGCGGGAGGAACCTCCTGCTCCAGGGCGCGCCCGAGGCGGTGGACCGGCAGGGCGCCACCGTCACCCTCACCCTCGACCGCCAGGTGCAGTACGTCGCCGAGAAGGCGCTGGACCGCGCGGTCGAGGAGAGCAAGGCCATCGGCGGGATGCTGGTGGTGCTGGACCCCCGCACCGGCGAGCTCCTGGGCATCGCCCAGTCGCCGCGCTTCAACCCCAACGCCCCGGCGCCCGGCATCGCCGCCGGCGCGGTCCGCGACCGCCCGGCGCTCGACACCTTCGAGCCGGGCAGCACCTACAAGGCCTTCGTCGCCGCCGCTGCGCTCGAGGACCGGGCGGTCCGCCCCGAGGACACCTTCGACTGCGAGGGCGGCAGCTGGGAGGTGGGCCGGCACGTCATCCACGACACCCACCCGCACGGCATGCTGAACCTCGCCCGCATTCTCGCCGTCTCCTCGAACATCGGCGCCGCCAAGGTGGCCCAGCGGCTCGGGCGCGAGGGGATGATGCGGGCGGCCCGCCGCTTCGGCTTCGGCGAGCGGACCGGGCTCGCGCTCCCCGGCGAGGGCCGGGGGAGCATCCCGTACCCCAAGGCCGAGGTGACCCTGGCCACCCAGGCCTTCGGGCAGGGGCTGAGCGCCACCGCGGTCCAGGTGGCGGCGGCGTACGGCGCGCTGGCCAACCGGGGCGTCCTGATGCGCCCGTACCTGGTCGCGCGGGTCACCGACCCCGATGGGGTGGTGCTGCTCGAGAACCAGCCCACCCCGGTGCGTCCGGCGGTCAGCGAGCGGACGGCCCGGATGGTCCTCCAGATGCTCGAGGGGGTGGTCCAGAAGGACGGCACCGCCCCCCGCGCCGCGCTGGAGGCTTACCGGGCGGCCGGAAAGACCGGGACGGCGCAAAAACCCGACCCCGTTGCACGCGGCTACTCCGAGAAGCGAATCGCCAGCTTCGCCGGCATCGTCCCGGCAGACGACCCCCGGCTGGTCATCTACGTCATGGTGGACGAGCCCAAGACGGACGTCTACGGCAGCGTGATCGCCGCCCCGGCCTTCAAGGAGGTCGCCACTGCGGCCCTCCCCTACCTGGGCATCCCACCGTCGCTTTCCGTGCTGGCGGCCGCCAAGAAGGTTCCCATCCCACCCCCGATGCAGGTAAAGGAGGAGCCCGCCGCGGCCCAGCCGGTCACCGAGCGGCTGGAGCAGGGGAGTGTGTCGGTCCCGAACGTGCAAGGACAGGTGGGTCGTGACGCCGTGGCGCGGATGCTGGCGACGTCCCTGGAACCCAGACTTCGTGGCAGTGGACGGGTGATGGCGCAGTGGCCCGCACCGGGCGCGCACGTGGCGCGCGGGGCGAGAGTGACGCTCGAACTGGGCGCCGCACCCTGAGCAAGGACCTAACGTAAATGAAGTTGACCGAAGTGTTGGCGGGGATTGGTGCCGAGCAGCAGTCCGGCTCCCGGGCGTCGCTCGAGGTGACGGGCGTGGCCCATGACTCGCGCAAGGTGACGCCGGGCACGCTGTTCGTCGCCTTCCCGGGCGCCACCACCGACGGGGCCAATTTCGTCGCCGAGGCCAAGCAGAAGGGCGCGGTGGCGGTGGTGGCCCAGCGGGCGGTGCAGACCGAGGGCCCAGTGTTCCAGGTGGTCAACGCCCGGCAGGCCCTGGCGCTGATCGCCGCCAACTTCTACCGGAAGCCGGCGAACGAGCTGATGCTGCTCGGGGTCACCGGGACCAACGGGAAGACCACCACCACCTGGCTGCTGGAGTCCATCTGCGCCGCCGGCGGCGCGGCCACCGGGCGCATCGGCACCATCGACACCCGCTTCGCCGGCCGCTCGCTCGAGCCCACCCACACCACGCCCGACGCGCTCGCGCTGCAGGCGCTCTTCCGGGAGATGGTGGACGCCGGCACGGACACGGTGGTGATGGAGGTCAGCAGCCACGCGCTCGACCAGGACCGGGTGCACGGCCTGACGTTCCGCGCCGCCGGCTTCACCAACCTGAGCCGGGATCACCTCGACTACCACCCGGACATGGAGGCCTACTTCCAGGCCAAGCGGAAGCTCTTCAGCGAGAACCTGAGCCCGGGCGGCGTGGCGGTGGTGAACGGCGACGACACCTACGCCGCGCGCCTCTACAACGAGGTCCGCTCCAGCAAGCGGATGGCCTGGAAGTTCAGCCGGAGCGGCGGGGAGATCTCCGCCGCCGGCGTCGAGTACTCGCTGGCCGGCATCAAGGCGACCCTCAAGACGCCGGCGGGCGACATCGCCATCCAGTCGGCGCTGGTCGGCCCGCACAATCTGGAGAACATCCTCGCCGCCGCCGGCATGGCGCTCGGGGCGGGCTTCAGCCGCCAGGACGTGAAGGAGGGCCTCGCCCGGATGAAGGGCGTGCCGGGCCGGATGGAGCGCATCGAGGCCGAGGGGCGGGTGGCCCTGGTCGACTACGCGCACAGCGACGACGCGCTCCGCCGCTCGCTCGAGGCCGCGCGCACCCTCGCCCGGGGCCGGGTGGTGGTGGTGTTCGGCTGCGGCGGCGACCGCGACAAGGGCAAGCGCCCGCTGATGGGCCAGGTCGCCGCGGAGAGCGCGGACCTGGTGGTGGTCACCAGCGACAACCCACGCACCGAGGACCCGGACGAGATCATCTCGCAGGTCACCGCCGGCGTGGAGAAGGCCGGGCTCCGCCGGATGAGCGCCGGCAAGGCCAAGAGCGGCGAGCGCGGCTACCTGGTCGACGCCGACCGGCGGGCGGCCATCGAGCTCGGGGCGTCGCTCTTGAAGGAAGGCGACGTGATGCTCGTCGCCGGCAAGGGCCATGAGGGCTACCAGCTCGTCGGGACCGAGAAGCGGCCCTTCGACGACGTGGCCGAGGCCCGCGCCGCGCTGACCAAGGCCGGAGCAACCTGACCGGGCGCAGATGGCCGCCGAGCCGCGGTTCACCCACGCGGAGGTCCTCGCCGCCACCGGGGCACGCCCGACCGGAACCCTGTCGTCCGGGTTCGAGGGCGTCTCCACCGACTCGCGGACGCTGACCCCGGGTGCGCTCTTCGTGGCGCTCCGGGGCGAGCGCTTCGACGCGCACGACTTTCTCGCCGACGTCGCCGCCCGGGGCGCGGCGGGCGCGGTGGTCCAGTTCGGCCACCCGCGGTCGGAGATCCCCCCCGGCTTCCCCCTCTACGAGGTGTCCGACACCCTGCAGGCGCTCGGGGCGCTGGGGCGGTTCCACCGGCGGCGGTTCCGGCTGCCGCTCGGCGCGGTGGGCGGGAGCAACGGGAAGACGACCACCAAGGAGATGGTGGGGGCCATCCTGGCGGTCCGCGGCCCCGCCCTGAAGACGGAAGGGAACCTCAACAACGAGGTGGGGCTGCCGCTCACCCTCCTCCGCCTTCGCTCCGAGCACGTCGCGGCGGTGGTGGAGCTGGGGATGAACCACCCCGGGGAGATGGCGCGGCTCACCGCCGTGGCCGAGCCGGACGCGGCGCTCATCACCACCATCCAGCCCGAGCACCTCGAGGGGCTGGGGAGCATCGAGGGCGTGGCGGAGGCCGAGGGCGAGCTGTTCGCCGGACTCGCCGCGCGGGCCATGGCGGTGGTGAACCTCGACGACCCCCACGTCACGCGCCAGGGGGCACGGGCCCGGGGGCCGCGGCGGACGTTCGGGCGCGCGGCCGCCGCGGACGTGCGCCTGGTCGAGGCGACGCCTCGCGGGAAGAGCGGCCTCTCCCTGGTCATCGACGCCGGGGGCCGCCGCTGGCCGGTGTCGCTCGGCTTCGTCGGCGAGCACAACGCGCTCAACGCCACCGGGGCCTTCGCCCTGGCCACCGCGCTCGGGTACCGCCCCGAGGAGTGCGTCCAGGGGCTCGAGGCGGCCCGGCCCTACGCCCGGCGGCTCAACGTGGTCGAGGCGGCGGGCGGCTGGACGGTGGTGGACGACTGCTACAACGCCAACCCGGCCTCGATGGCGGCGGCGCTGGACACCGCGCGCACCCTCGCCGGCGGGGGCCGGGTGGTGGTGGTCCTGGGCGACATGCTGGAGCTCGGACCCGGCGAGCAGGAGGAGCACGTGGCCCTGGGTGCGCACGTGTCGCAGGTCGCCGGTCTCGCGGCCTTCCTCGGCCCCCGGAGCGCCTGGGCGGCGGGGGCGGCGCGGGGCATCGAGTCGGCACACTTCCTGGAAGTGCAGCCCCTCTGGGACTGGCTCGGCCCCAGACTGCGGCCGGGTGACCTCGTCCTGGTGAAGGGGAGCCGCGGCATGCGTCTGGAGCGGATGGTGGAAAAACTGACCGGAGTGGCGGCTTCCGGGGGACACTGACCCCCCCCACCAGCGACCGTGCTCTTCCTGCTCTACGGGCTGCTCCGGGATTCCCAGGCGCAGCGGCTCCTCAACTTCCTCCGCTACCCGACGTTTCGCATCGTCGCCGCGGGCGTGGCGGCGCTGCTCATCGGCCTGCTCTGGGGCCGGCGCTTCATCGAGCAGCTGCGCCTCACCCAGCACGGGCAGAGCAACGTGCGCGAGGACACGCCCGACCGGCACCAGTCGAAGAAGGGCACGCCGACGATGGGCGGCACGCTGATCCTGGTCTGCATCGGATCGGCCACGCTCCTCTTCGCCGACCTCTCGTCGCGGGTGGTGTGGGTCGCGCTGCTCTGGACCTTCGGGTACGGCTTCATCGGCTTCCTCGACGACTGGCTGAAGCTGTCCAAGCGGAACAGCAAGGGGCTCGCCGGCCGGAAGAAGCTCCTCTTGCAGACGCTGTTCTACGCGGTGGGCATCTTCGGCATCCTCTGCACCTGGAAGGGCGGGGTGCCGCACCTCCTGATCGAGACGCGGATCACCGTCCCCCTCATCCCCACCCGGCACTTCAACCCCGACCTCGGCTGGGCCTACGTCTTCTTCGGCTGGGTGGTGGTGGTCGGGACGTCCAACGCGGTGAACCTCACCGACGGTCTGGACGGGCTGGCCATCGTCCCCACCATCGTCGCCGCCGCCACCTTCGCCATCCTCTGCTACGTCGCTGGCAGCGGTCTGCACATCGCGGACGTGGTGGAGGTGGCCGGGCAGCCGCGGCTGGTGAGCACGCCCCTGTGGCGCTACCTGGGCATCCTCCCGGTCACCGGCGGCGCCGATCTGGCGGTGTTCTGCGCCGCGGTGGTGGGCGCAGGTCTGTCCTTCCTCTGGTTCAACACCTACCCGGCCAGCGTCTTCATGGGCGACATCGGCTCGCTGGCGCTGGGCGGGGGGCTCGGCGGCCTGGCGGTGCTGAGCAAGAACGAGATCGCCTCGGCCATCATCCACGGGGTGTTCCTGGCCGAGGCGCTGTCGGTGATGATCCAGGTCGCCTCGTTCAAGATGACCGGACGGCGGGTCTTTCGCATGGCGCCGGTGCACCACCACTTCGAGCTCAAGGGGCTGAGCGAGCCGAAGATTATCGTGCGCTTCTGGATCGTCTCCATCGTCTGCGGCGCGGTGGCGCTGATGACGCTCAAGCTGCGCTAGGCGGCTCCCGCTCGTGGACCTCCAGGGACGGACGGTGTCGGTGCTGGGCGCGGGAAGGAGCGGGCTCGCCGCGGCCGAGCTCCTCCTCTCGCGCGGGGCCCGGGTGACGCTCTGGGACGAGCGCCCCGCGGCCAGCCTCGGCGCCGAGGGGCTCGCCGGGCGCGGGGTGGTGCTGCGCGGGGGGACGCCGCTGGGGGACGTCGACCTCGGCCGGCCGGACCTCCTGGTGGTGAGCCCCGGCGTCCCGCTCCGGCTTCCGTCCATCGTCCGCACCCGCGAGGCGGGCTGCGCGGTGTGGGGCGAGGTCGAGCTCGCCGGCCGCTTCCTCCCGACCGGCGTGGCGGTGCTCGGCGTCACCGGGACCAACGGCAAGAGCACCACCACCGCCCTGCTGGGCGCGCTGTGCGAGGCCGGCGGGCTGCAGCCCTTCGTCGGCGGCAACCTCGGCACGCCGCTTTCGCAGGCGGTGCTCGGGCCGCCGCGCCGGACGTGCGTGCTCGAGCTGTCCAGCTTCCAGCTCGAGGGGATGGACTCGGTGCGAGTCCACGCCGCCGCCGTCCTGAACCTCACGCCGGACCACCTCGACCGCTACGACGGGATGGAGGACTACGCGGCCGCCAAGGCGCGCATCTTCCGCAGCCAGGAGTCGGGCGACGTGGCGGTGGTGAACGCCGACGACCCCTGGACGGTGGGGATGCTCGCCGGCGCCCGGGGGCGACGGTTCGGCTTCACCCTCCGGCCCGGCCTCCCGCCACCGGAGGGGCTCCTGGGGCTGGCCGAGCCGATCGAGGGCGGCTTCCAGTTGGGCTTCGCCGGGGTGAGGCTCCGGATCGCCAACCGGGCGCTCCGCGGCGCGCACAACCTGGCCAACGCCATGGCCGCCTCGCTCCTCGCCTTCCACGCCGGGGTGCAGCCCGAGGCGCTCCAGGCCGGGCTCGACGCCTTCCCCGGCCTCCCCCACCGGCTGGAGTCGGTCCGCACGCTGGACGGCGTCGAGTGGGTGAACGACTCGAAGGCCACCAACGTGGACGCGGTGCTCACCGCGCTGACCGCCTTCCCCCCCGGCCAGCGGCTGTGGCTGATCGCCGGCGGGAAGGGGAAGGGCGCGCCCTACGCCCCCCTGGCGAAGGCGTCGGTCGGAAAAGTCGCGGGGCTGCTCACGGTTGGGCAGGATGCCCCTCTCCTGGAATCGGAGTTCGCCGCCGTGTGCCCCGTCCACGCATGCGAGACGCTCGATCGCGCGGTGGCGCGTGCGCGGACCCTCGCCCGCACGGGAGAGGTGGTCCTGCTCTCGCCGGCCTGCGCGTCGTACGACCAGTTCCGCAACTTCGAGCACCGCGGGGACACCTTCCGCGCCCTGGTGGAGGCGCTCTAGATGACCGCACGCCGGAATGGGCCGCCCTCGCCGGCGCTCCCCGACGGCCGCTCCGAGCCGGTGCGGCTGGCGGTGGACCCGGTACTTCTCGGCGCGGTGCTGGCGCTGGTCTCGCTCGGCCTGGTGATGGTGTACTCGGCGAGCGCGGTGACCGCGGCCGAGAAGCAGGGCAACGGCTTCTACTTCCTCGAGCGTCAGCTGCTCGCGGCCTGCGTGGGCCTGGTGGCGATGGCCACCGCCGTGCGGATGGGCTACCGGCGGCTCGCCCGGCTGGCGTACCCGATGCTGCTCCTCAGCATCGTGCTCCTGGTCCTGGTCCTCGTCCCGGGCGTGGGCACGCTGGTGGGCGGGGCGCGGCGGTGGTTGCGTCTGCCCGGCCTGAGCCTCCAGCCGGCGGAGATCGCCAAGTTCACCTGGGTGGTGTACCTGGCGTACTCCCTGGCGAAGAAGCGGGAGAAGGTGGCCACGTTCTCCATCGGGTTCCTGCCCCATCTGGCAGTGGCGGGTCTCCTGGTCGTGCTCTGCATGGCGGAGCCCGACTTCGGAAGCTCGGTGGAGCTGCTGGTCCTGCTGGCCATCCTGCTCTTCGCCGCGGGCACCCGGCTCTGGTACCTGGTGGGCTCGTTGCTGCTGGCGCTCCCGCTGGCGTACGGGGCCATCGCCCACTCCCCGTACCGGCTGAAGCGCATCACCGCCTTCCTCGACCCGTGGGCGCACCGGCACGACATCGGCTACCAGGTGGCCCAGTCGCTCATCTCGGTCGGCTCGGGCGGCCTCTTCGGGCTCGGGCTCGGCGAGAGCCGGCAGAAGCTGTTCTTCCTCCCCGAGGCGCACACCGACTTCATCTTCAGCATCATCGGCGAGGAGCTGGGGCTCGTCGGCGCGGTGGCTACCATCGCCCTCTACGGCATCGTGGTGTGGAGAGGGACCCGGGCCGCGGTCCGGGCGAGCGAGACCTTCGGCACCTACCTCGGGCTCGGGCTCACCGCGATGCTCGGCGTCCAGGCGGCGGTGAACATGAGCGTCGCCATGGGGATGCTCCCCACCAAGGGACTGACGCTCCCCTTCGTCTCCTACGGCGGCTGCTCGCTGGTCATCTCCATGGCCGCCGCCGGCGTCCTGCTCTCGCTCAGCGCCTCGTCCGCCCCGCTCCGGAACCCTGGCCCCTCACGCGTCCGCCGGATGCAGGAGGCGGCCGCGTGAGGATGCTGATCGCCGGCGGCGGGACGGGAGGGCATCTCTTCCCGGGAATCGCCCTGGCGGAGGAGGTCACCACCCGGCATCCGGACAACCGGGTGCTGTTCGTCGGCACGACCCGCGGACTCGAGGCGCGGGTGGTTCCGGCGGCGGGGTTCCCGCTGAAGACCATCGAGGTGCGGGGCCTGAAGGGCGTGGGGCTCCTCCGGGCGCTCCAGGCGCTCGTCCTCCTGCCGCTGTCGTTCCTCGTCAGCTGGCGCATCGTCGGCCGCTTCCGGCCCGACGTGGTGGTGGGCGTGGGCGGCTACGCGTCGGGGCCGGTGGTGCTGGCCGCGTGGACGCGGGGCGTGGCCACCGCCATCCAGGAGCAGAACGCGCTGCCCGGCATCACCAACCGCATCCTCGGGCGCTTCGTGCGCGCGGTGTTCATCGCCTTCGAGCAGGCGCGCTCCGCGTTCCCGCCGCGGAAGACCTACCTGGTGGGCAACCCGGTCCGGCGCAAGCTGATGGACAACTACCTCCGGAGCCGGTCCCAGGTGCCCGACGGGCGCTTCCGGCTCCTCGTGGTCGGTGGTTCGCTCGGGGCCCGCGGCCTCAACACGCGCGTGCTGGAGGCGCTGCCGCACCTGGGAGACCTGCGGGCGCAGATGGACATCGTGCACCAGACGGGGGCGCTGGACCTGGAGCGGGTCCAGGCGGGGTACGCCGCGGCGGGGGTCCCCGCCGAGGTGGTGCCGTTCGTCGAGGACGTGTCCGCGGCCTACGCCCGCTCCTCGCTCGTCCTCTGCCGGGCCGGAGCGACGACGGTGGCCGAGCTGACCATCTGCAAGAAGGCGTCGATCCTGGTGCCGTTCCCCTTCGCCACCGACGACCACCAGGCGGTCAACGCCCGGGCGCTGGTGGAGGCGGGGGCGGCGCTGATGTTCCGCGAGTCGGAGCTCACCGGCGAGCTGCTGGCCCGGGAGCTCCGGAGGCTCGCCGCCGAGCCCGAGACCCTGCAGAGGATGGAGCGAGCCGCGGGCGGCCTCGGACGCCCCGAGGCGGCGCGCGAGCTGGTGGACGTCTGCGCCGAGCTGGTGGCCGGGCCGACCGGCCGCGGACAGGTGGTGCCGCGATGACCCGCCGCGCCCCGGTGGTGAGCCTGTTCAAGACCCGCCACGCGGCGCAGGTGCACTTCGTCGGCATCGGCGGCATCGGGATGAGCGGCATCGCCGAGGTGCTGATCAACCTCGGGTATCGGGTCAGCGGCTCGGACCTCAAGGAGTCGGAGACCACCCGCCGCCTGCACCGCCTCGGCGCGCGGCTGGAGATCGGCCACCGGGCCGAGAACCTGGTCTCGGCCGACGTGGTGGTCATCTCCTCGGCGGTCCGGCCGGACAACCCGGAGGTGCTGGCCGCCCGGGCGCGGAAGATTCCGGTCATCCCCCGGGCCGAGATGCTCGCCGAGCTGATGCGGCTCAAGTACGCCGTGGCGGTCGCCGGCAGCCACGGGAAGACGACCACCACCTCCATGGTCGCCACGGTGATGAACGCCGCCGGACTCGATCCGACCGCGGTGGTGGGGGGGAAGGTCAACGTCCTCGGCAGCAACGCCAAGCTGGGCAAGTCGGACCTCATGGTGGTGGAGGCCGACGAGTCCGACGGGAGCTTCGTCAAGCTGCACCCGAGCATCGCGGTGGTCACCAACATCGACCCCGAGCACCTGGACCACTTCGGCAGCCTGGAGGCGCTCCGGAACGCCTTCGCCGAGTTCTGCAACCGGGTGCCCTTCTACGGGCTCAACGTGCTCTGCCTCGACCACCCCAACGTCCAGGCGCTTCTGCCCCAGATCGGGAAGCGGGTCGTCACCTACGGGAGCTCGCACACCGCCGACTACCGGCTGGAGCGCGTGACACTCGACGGGTTCTCCACCCGCTTCCACGCTTTCCGCCGCGAGGAGGCGCTGGGCGAGTTCACGGTGCGGATGGTGGGCGCCCACAACGCGCTCAACGCGCTGGCGGTCATCGCCGTGGCCGAGGAGATGGAGATCCCCTTGCCGATTGTGCGCACCGCCCTGGCCGACTTCGCGGGCGTGCAGCGCCGCTTCACCGTGCGCGGCGAGGCGAGGGGGATCATGGTGGTGGACGACTACGGGCACCACCCGGCCGAGGTGATGGCCACCCTGGCGGGCGCGCGCCGGGCGTTCGGCCGGCGGCTGGTGGTGGTGTTCCAGCCGCACCGGTACACCCGCACCCGCGACCTCCTGCCCGAGTTCGCGACCGCCTTCAACGACGCGGACGTGCTGATGGTCCTGGGGATCTACGCGGCGAGCGAGGAGCCCATCCCCGGCATCTCGGGCGAGGCGCTGGCCCAGGCCGTCCGGAGCCACGGCCACCGGGACGTGACGTACGTCGAGCGCCGGGCCGACGCTGCCGCGGCGCTGCTCCCCCGGCTCCGCGAGGGGGACCTGGTGCTCACCCTCGGCGCCGGGGACGTGACCCAGGTGGGCCCCGAGCTGCTGCAGCTCCTCGAGCCGGCGCAGCAGGGCGGCCGGGCGGGATAGCCGCGCAGGGCTGGCGCAACCCAGGAGTTGCATTTCAGCCCAAGGGCGTGCACATTGATGCAACCTGGAGGTTGCGCATGAACGAGACTGTCCCCGATCGCATCGAGAAGCAGGTCCTCCTCCGCGCACCCCGCTCCCGGGTGTGGCGGGCGCTCACCGATGCCGGCGAGTTCAACGATTGGTTCAGGGTCAAGCTCCGCGGCCAGTTCGAGGCGGGCAAGGAGATCAGCGGACCGGTCGCCTTCCCCGGCTACGAGAATCTGACGATGACCGCCTGGGTCGAGCGCATGGAGCCCGAGTCCCTCTTCAGCTTCCGCTGGCACCCGGCGGCCATCGACCCGAAGGTCGACTACTCGAAGGAGGCCACCACCCTGGTCGAGTTCCGCCTCGAGGATGCGCCGGGCGGAACGCTCCTCACGGTGACCGAGTCGGGCTTCCAGTCGCTCCCCGCGGCACGTCGAAGTTTCGCCCACGAGGCGAACAGCGGCGGCTGGGAGAAGCAGCTCCGGAACATCGAGCGGCATGTCGCCGAGCATCCGTCACCGCGCGCCTGAGGCGAGCTCGCTCTTCGCCGCGCTCGGGGATCCGACCCGGCTGGCCCTGGTGCGCCGACTCTCGGTCGAGGGCTTCCTGTCCGTGACCGAGCTCACCGAGGGGACGCGGATCTCCCGCCAGGCGGTGACCAAGCACCTCGGGGTGCTCGCCCGGGCGGGCCTGGTGGAGAGCGCCCGCCACGGTCGCGAGCGGCTGTGGGCGCTCGCCCCGGGACAGATCGAGCAGGCGCGACGCGCGCTCGAGCGGATCTCCCGCGAATGGGATGACGCGCTGGGTCGGCTGCGGAGGCTGGTCGAGCGCTGACCAGAGCTCGCCTGCACCACGAAGACGGTGCTTGACCACCTCCGGGCCAGGGCGGCACAAGGGCCGCCCCCGCTGCAGGGGCTCGAGGAGGGTGCCATGCAGGAGAGCTTGCCGACGCTGAAGGGATGTCTCGCCGGGTGCGCGCTGCTCGCGCTGGCGAGCTGTGGTGGTGGAGGGGCGGCACCTTCTCTGGCGCTGGGCTCGGGCGCGGCCCCGGTCTCGAGCGAGCAGGCCCTCCACTCCGGCGGGAAGGGGCCGAAGGTCACCCCGCAGACCAGCGGGACGACCCAGAACCTGATCGCGGTCAGCGCGGTCAACGCCCGGGTGGTCTGGGTTGCCGGAGCGGGGGGAACGTTCGGCGTGACCACCAACGGAGGCGCCACCTGGCACTCCGGCGTGGTGCCGGGAACCGAGGCGCAGCAGTTCCGCGACGTGCAGGGAGTGAGTGAGAAGGTGGCGTACCTCCTGCAGATTCCCGTGACCGAGGTGGCGCGCATCTTCAAGACGACCGACGGCGGGAAGACCTGGACCGTTCAGCTCGAGGGCGCTGACGCGAACGAGTTCTTCGACTGCTTCGCGTTCTGGGACGCGAAGAGCGCCATCATGATGGTGGATTCGGTGAACGGCCGCTTCCCGGTTCGCCGCACGCTCGACGGCCACACCTGGCAGGACATCGGCAACCGGCTGCCCCCGGCGCTGCCCGGCGAGTCCGGCTTCGCCGCGAGCGGGACGTGCGCCGCCACGCAGGGCCATCGCAGGGCCTGGCTCACCACCGGCGTGCCACCCGCCACCGCGACTGACTTGTGGACGACGCGCATCCTCTTCACCACCGATCGCGGACAGACCTGGGGCGCGACCACCGCACCGCTGACCGCGGCAAATCAGCTCGTTCGGAGGCGGGTCCAGCATCGCCTTCCGCGACGCACGGCACGGCATCCTCGGCGGTGGGGACTTCCTTGCCACAGGGGTGGTGCCCAACTTCGCCCGCTCGGGCGACGGCGGGAAGACCTGGACGCTCGGGACCGCGGCCCCCATCGTCGGAGCCATCTACGGACTGGCCTATGCGGGTCACGGCAAGGGGGACGACGACGAGGGCGAGCACGAGAACGGCGACGATCACGGCGGGTCGATCCGCGTGGTCGCCACCGCGCCCACCGGGAGCGCATGGTCGGGCGACGAGGGCCGCACCTGGACGTCCCTCACCGGTCTGAGCGGCCTCTGGGCGGTGGACTTCGGCAGCCAGCAGACCGGCTGGCTCGTCGGGACGCACGGGCAGATCGTCCGGATCGACTTCTGAGCGGGCCACCGTCCGATTGGCGGGCGAGGCTCGGCCCCGGGGGATTGCGCCTCGGGGGTCGAAAAAGAAAGGAAACGTACCTGACCATTTCCCTCGAAGTGCTCAGGTGACCTGCCGGAATTGTCTCGTCCCGGCAGAGGCACCCACGCACGGATCAGCCGGCTGATCCGGATGCGCCCCCGACCTGCGGTCGATGAGGCCGCCCGGGCGAGTGGCCCGAGCGCATCAGTGGACATAGCAACTTCGAGTGATCGCGGGCGGGCTCCTGCATCGCAATCCCTCGAAATCAGGTCGCCGTTCGTGGCGATATCGGTCGGCGACTCTCCGAAGTTGCTATGTCCACGTATGCGCGGGGGCGCCCTGGGAGCAGGAGCCTCCGAGCAGCGGTCGGCCCCCGAGGCGCAGATCAGACCGGGGCGTCCACGAACGGCCCCGGGAAGCCCCCGACGGACGGGTCGCCGGGTCCGTCGCGGGTTCGCTGCCGCGGCTCTCGTCCTCGAGGCTCATCCCAGCCGCGTCGCCACGAGCGCCAGCGCCGCCGGCAGGCCCTGGATGACGAGGATCCGCCGGGACGCCGTCGCTGCGCCGAAGACCGCGGCGATCAGGACGCAGACGAGGAAGAACAGCCGCAGCTGCCCGGCCACCGGCTCGGGCGCGAGCAGGCTCCACACCAGCCCCGCGGCCAGAAATCCATTGTAGAGCCCCTGGTTCGCCGCCAGCGGCGCCGCCTGCGCGGCGAACTCGGGCGTGGTGCCGAAGATCCGCCGGCCGGCAGGGCTCTTGAACAGGAACATCTCCAGCACGAGGAACCCCAGGTGCTCGAGCGCGACGAACGCCACCAGGACGTCTCGGAGGAGGGTCACGGCCCCGATGCTCGTCCCACCCTGCCGCACCCGTCCAGGAGAACCGATGGAGCGGGCCCGGCCGAGGACTTGCGTCGGACCCCTCCATCTGGTTCTCAGGAGGGACTCTTGACCGCGCCTTCCATCCCGCCGGCCCGCGCCGGGCTCGTGACCGGCCTCGCCGCGGACGCGAACCCCGGCGAGCCCCTCGCGCCCTGGACCAGCCTGCGGGTGGGCGGCCCGGCCGAGCTGCTCGTCCGGCCACGCACCCTCGACGCCCTGGTGGCGGTGCTCGCCCGCGCCCGCGCCGAGGGGCTGCCTGTCCATGTCCTGGGCGGCGGCGCGAACACGCTGGTGGGCGACCTCGGCATCCCCGGCGTCACCCTCAAGCTCCCTCCCGACCTCTTCGCCGAGGAGGTCCAGCCCGCGGCCTCGGGCGGCGGCCTGGTCACCCTCGGGGCCGGGGCGGCCATCGTCCGGCTGGTCAACGTGATGCGGGCCCGGGGCTGGGTCGGCGCCGAGTTCCTCGCCGGCATCCCCGGCACCATCGGCGGCGCGGTGGCGATGAACGCCGGGACCAAGCACGGCGAATGCGAGCGAGTGCTGGACGCCGTCGAGCTCGCCACGGCGGACGGCATCGGCTGGGTCCCCCGGAGCGCGCTCGCCATCCGCTACCGGCACACCGAGCTGCCGCCGGGCGCGGTGCTCACCCGCGCCCGCTTCCGTCTCCCGGACGGCGACCTCGAGGCCTCCCGCGCGGCGATGGAGGCGGACCTCTCGTACCGCAAGCGGACCCAGCCGCTGAGCCAGCCGAACTGCGGCAGCGTGTTCCAGAATCCTCCCGGGGACCACGCGGGCCGGCTCATCGAGTCGGTGGGCCTCAAGGGGACGGTGCTCGGCGGGGCGCAGATCTCGCCGCTCCACGCCAACTGGATCGTCAACCTCGGCGGGGCCCGCGCCGCGGACGTGGTGGGGCTCATCGAGCGCGCGCAGCGGCGCGTGCAGGAAGCGACGGGCATCGTGCTCGTGCCGGAGGTGAAGCGGGTGGGAGTGTTCGCATGAAGGACAAGCGGATCGGCGTGCTGATGGGCGGCCTCTCCGTCGAGCGGGAGGTGAGCCTCCGCACCGGCGCCGGGGTCGCCGCGGCGCTCCGAGGCCTCGGCTACACCGTGGTCGAGCTCGACGTGCAGCGGGACGTCGCCGAGCGGCTCCGCGCCGAGCGGATCGACGTGGCCTTCATCGCCCTGCACGGTCGCTACGGCGAGGACGGCTGCATCCAGGGCCTGCTGGAGTCGATGTTCATCCCCTACACCGGCTCGGGCGTGCTCGCCTCGTCGGTGGGGATGGAGAAGGTCTTCGCCAAGCAGGTCTTCCTCGCCCACGGCATCCCCACCCCCGCCTACCGCACGTTCGACGGCGCCGAGCATGCGCTGGCCGGTGTCGAGTCGCTGCCCTTCCCCTTCCCGGTGGTGGTGAAGCCGTCGCGAGAGGGCTCGAGCGTGGGGGTGCACATCTGCCGCACCGAGGACGCCTACCCGGCGGCGGTGGAGGACGCGGCCCGGCTCGCTGGCTCCATCCTGGTCGAGCAGTTCGTCCCCGGCCGCGAGGTGCAGGGCGCGGTCCTCGACGACGCCTCGCTCGGGGCGATCGAGATCGTCCCCGCGCACGAGTTCTACGACTACGAGGCCAAGTACGCCGCCGGCAGCGGGACGAAGTACCTCTTCCCCGCACCGCTCCCCCCGGACCAGTACGCCCGGGTCAACGAGGTCTGCCTCGCGGCCCATCGCGCCCTCGGCTGCCGCGGCGCCACCCGCTCGGACGTCATCGTCACTCCGGAGGGAGGAGTGCAGCTTCTGGAGCTGAACACCATCCCTGGCATGACCCCCACCAGCCTGCTGCCGAAGATCGCCGCCGGGCGGGGCATCGACTACCCGCAGCTCTGCGAGCGCATCCTCCTCGGGGCCGCCCTCCAGGCCTGAGCGGGGCGGAACCGGCCTCTACAGGGCTGTGGCCGAAAACTGGCGCGGTCGCTGATCCGGGCCGACCATGCCCCGGATCAGATGTCCGGAGTCCTCGCCTCCAGGAACCGGCGCCGCCGCGCCGACGGCGCAGCTTCCCGTGCCCCCGGTGGCCGGTCGG
This sequence comes from uncultured delta proteobacterium, assembly GCA_963776345.1. Classification (GTDB taxonomy): domain Bacteria; phylum Myxococcota; class Myxococcia; order Myxococcales; family Myxococcaceae; genus RPRB01. The sequence continues at coordinate 275,530 of CAVZMH010000019.1, forward strand.
TCCTGCGCGGCCTGGGAGTCCTGGCGCTCCTGGCCTCGCTCGCCTGGATCGGCCTCCAGCTCGACGGGTGGGCCTCCAGCTCGCCCCGGCTCGCCCTGCGGACGGTGAGGGTCCAGGGGCTCCACCGGGCCACCGAGCACGAGCTCCTCCGGATGGCCGGCGTGGCCCCGGGGATGAACCTCTGGTCCCTGGACCCGGCCGCAGTGGCCCAGGCGATGGGCGCCCACCCGTGGGTCCGCACCGTCGAGGTTTCGCGGAATCTGCCGGACACCCTGCAGCTCCGGGTCGAGGAGCGCGCGCCGGTGGCCCTGGCCTCGCTCGGTGACCTGTACGTGGTCGACGCCGACGGCGCGCCGTTCAAGCGCGTGTCTCCCGCCGAGGCGCTCGACCTGCCGCTGCTCACCGGGCTCACCCGCGAGGCCGCGGAGAAGGACCCGGCCGGCACCGCCGCCCGGCTCCGCGAGGCGCTGGCGGTGGCCGAGGCCTACCAGCGCGCCTTCGAGCGCCCCCGGCTCTCCGAGGTCCAGCTCGGCGAGGCCGGCTTCGCGCTGATCGCCGCCGACGGCGTCCGGGTCGTGCTCGGCCGCGACGACCTGGACGGCCAGCTCCGGCGGCTGCGCCGGGTCAGGGACGAGCTGCGGCAGCGCGGCCTGCTCGCCTCCGCAATTCACCTCGAGAACCGCGTCCGGCCCGGCTGGGTCGCGGTGCAGGTCCAGCCCGGCGCCAGGACGCACTAGCCACGAGCGAGAAGGGACGGAAGTCACATGGCCAAGCAGAAGGGTGGAGAGATCGTCGTCGGCCTGGACATCGGCACGACGAAGATCTGCGCCATCGTCGGTGAGCTCACCGAGAACGGCATCGACATCATCGGCATCGGCAGCCACCCGTCCAAGGGCCTGCGCAAGGGCGTGGTGGTCAACATCGAGGCCACCGTCGCCTCCATCCGCCGCGCGGTGGAGGAGGCCGAGCTGATGGCCGGCTGCGAGATCACCACCGTCTACACCGGGATCGCCGGCGGCCACATCAAGGGCTTCAACAGCCAGGGCATCGTGGCGGTGAAGGACAAGGAGGTCCGCGAGGCGGACATCACCCGGGTCATCGACGCGGCGAAGGCCGTGGCCATCCCCATGGACCGGGAGGTGATCCACGTCCTGCCCCAGGAGTTCATCATCGACGACCAGGGCGGCATCAAGGAGCCGCTGGGCATGGCCGGCGTGCGGCTGGAGGCCAAGGTCCACATCGTGACCGGCGCGGTCTCCAGCGCCCAGAACATCGTCAAGTGCGCCAACCGCACCGGGCTCAACGTGGCGGACATCGTGCTCCAGCCGCTGGCCTCGAGCGAGGCGGTGCTGGGCGAGGACGAGAAGGAGCTGGGCGTCTGCCTGGTCGACATCGGCGGCGGCACCACTGACATCGCCATCTTCTCCGGCGGGAGCATCGCCCACACCGCGGTCATCGCCCTGGGCGGCAACAACCTGACCTCGGACATCGCCATCGGGCTGCGCACGCCAGCGCACGAGGCCGAGCGCATCAAGCAGCGCTACGGCTGCGCGATGGCGTCGATGGTGGACAAGGAGGAGACCATCGAGGTGCCCTCGGTGGGCGGCCGGCAGCCGCGGGTCATCGGGCGCCAGATCCTCTGCGAGATCCTCGAGCCGCGAGTGGAGGAGATCTTCCAGCTGGTGCACCGCGAGATCCAGAAGTGCGGCTTCGAGGATCTGCTCGCCAGCGGCGTGGTCATCACCGGCGGCTCCACGCTGCTCGCCGGGATGCCCGAGCTCGCCGAGGAGGTGCTGGGCCTCCCGGTCCGCCGCGGGATGCCGCGCGGCATCGGCGGCCTGGTCGACGTGGTGAAGAGCCCGATGTACGCCACCGGCGTGGGCCTGGTGGTGTACGGCGCCCGTCACACCGACCGGCGCCTGTTCCGGATCCGCGAGGAGAACGTCTACCGCAAGGTCCGGGGCCGGATGCGGGAGTGGCTGGAGGAGATCTTCTAGTCGACGGCGGCGCCGCTACAGGCGTGTGTCGAAAACTTGCGGGGGCGGGTCCGGGGCCGATGATGACCCGGATCGGCCGGAATGGCCGGTGGGACGAGGCGCATGGACAACTTCGAGCAGGGCAAGCAGGCCGCGAGGATCCGGGTGGTGGGCGTGGGCGGGGCGGGCTGCAACGCGATCAACACCATGATCGCCGCCTCGCTCGACCGGGTGAACTTCGTCGCCGCCAACACCGACATCCAGGCGCTGGCCGCGAGCCAGGCCGCGACCAAGATCCAGATCGGCGAGGCCCTGACCAAGGGGCTCGGCGCCGGCGCCAATCCCGAGGTCGGCCGGCAGGCGGCGCTGGAGAGCAAGGACGAGATCGCCCACGCGCTCGAGGGCGCGGACATGGTGTTTGTCACCGCCGGGATGGGCGGCGGAACAGGCACCGGCGCCGCCCCGGTCATCGCCGAGGTGGCGCGCTCGCTCGGAGTGCTCACCGTCGCCGTGGTGACCAAGCCCTTCCATTTCGAGGGGAACAAGCGTCGGAAGCAGGCCGAGGCGGGGCTGATCGAGCTCCGGTCGTCGGTGGACACGCTGATCACCATCCCCAACCAGCGGCTGCTCGGCCTGGGCGGTCAGTCGATGCCGCTGCTCGAGACCTTCAAGCGCGCCGACGAGGTGTTGCTCAACGCGGTGCAGGGCATCAGCGACCTCATCCAGTACCACGGCTACATCAACGTGGACTTCGCCGACGTGAAGACCATCATGAGCGACCGGGGCCTCGCGCTGATGGGCACCGGCCGTGCCTCGGGCGAGAAGCGGGCGGTCACCGCCATGCAGCAGGCGATCAGCTCGCCGTTGCTCGAGGACGTGCAGATCGACGGCGCCACCGGGCTCCTGATCAACATCACCGGCGGCCGCGACATGACGCTCCAGGAGGTCAACGAGGCCCTGACCCTGGTGCACGACGCCGCGGACGAGGAAGCGGAGATCATCTTCGGCAGCCTCATCGACGACAACGTCTCGGACGAGGTGAAGATCACCATCATCGCCACCGGCTTCCAGCAGCGCGACGCGCGCCGGCCGACGCCCGCCGCGGGCCACGCGGTGACCCGTCCCGCGGCCGCCGAGCCCGCTGCCCTGGGGCCGGTCCGGGCCCGCGCCACCGCCCCCGAGCCGAGGCCGCTCGCGCCCACCCGTCCCCTGAAGGAGCCGTCGCTCCCGCTGGACGAGGATCAGTTCGACATCCCCACGTTCCTGCGGCGCCAGGGCCAGGGCGAGCCGTAACCGTCCGACCCGGTGGCGGTCAGGCCGAGCCGGTGGACCGCCACTTGTACATCCGCTGGCGGTGGCCCGTGCCGTCCAGGGCCGCAAAGAGGTGGCCCCGGAAGACCATGATCAGGTGGAGCAGGGCCCCCTCCACCAGCGCGGTGAGCACCGTCCCCGCGGTCCCGAGCATGGCGAGCGGGTAGCGGGGCGTGAAGTACCAGGCCGCGAGTAGCAGGAGGTTGGGGATGCCCCACTCGATCCAGTTCGCCTGGAGGAACCGGATCGACCGCTGGGCCGTCTCCAGACCGCCGTAGCTCCCGCGCTGGTAGATCACCTCCGGCGCGGCGTTGAGCAGGATGACCGCGGCCAGGAAGAGGAGCTGTGCGAAGACGAACCGCTGCGGCCCGGGAACCATCAGCTCGATGACCAGCGTGGCCACCCAGAAGACGAAGAAGACGTTGGCCACCGACCAGAAGTACGCCCGGATGCTGCGGCCGAACTCGTCCAGCTTCACCCGTGACCTCGCGACCACCTCGCCCAGGAAGTAGAGGTAGCAGCTCGCGGCCGCCGCCCAGATGACCCACACCACGAACTGGCCGAGCCGGCCGAGACCTCCGAGCACCAGTCCGGTGGCGAGCGCGTTGGCCTCCAGAAGGCCGATCGGCAGGAGCAGCGTCCAGGCGTTCTTCCCGATGCCGGCCAGGGCTTGCCGGAACGCGCCGGCATAGATGCGGAGGTAGACGGTCAGGACGTTCATGGGGCGGGGCGGACCATGTCATTCGATGCGTCACCGTGCCACCCTGATGCTTGCCCCGCCGCGGGCGAGCGTGGCAGCGTGCGCCGCCCGACGCCGCCATGTTCCGCTCGCTGCTCATCGCCAACCGGGGGGAGATCGCCCGCCGCATCGGCACCGTGGCCCGCTCCATGGGCCTCCGCACCATCGCCGTCTACTCGGACGCGGACGCCCAGGCGCCCTTCGTCCGGGAAGCCGACCAGGCGGTGCGCCTCGGGCCCGCCGCCGCCGAAGGACAGCTACCTGAACGTGGAATCGCTGATCCACGCTGCCAGGGAGACCGGCGCCGAGGCGGTCCACCCGGGCTACGGCTTCGTCTCCGAGAACGCCGAGTTCGCGCGGGCCTGCACCGAGGCCGGCATCGTCTTCGTCGGCCCGCCGCCCGCGTCGATGGCCCGGATGAAGGACAAGGCCCAGGCCCGTGCCCTCGCCGCGGGCGCCGGCGTTCCGGTGGTGCCCGGGAGCGACGGGGTGGTGGCCGACCTCCGGGGCGCCAGCGAGGCCGCCGAGCGCATCGGCTTCCCGGTCCTGGTGAAGGCCGCGGGCGGCGGCGGGGGCATCGGCATGGCGGTGGCCGGCTCGCAGGCCGAGCTGGAGAAGGCCTTCCGCGCCTGCGCCGACCGGGCCCGGTCCGCCTTCGGACGAGACGCCGTCTACCTCGAGCGCTACTTCCCGGCTCCGCGCCACATCGAGGTGCAGATCCTCGGGGACACCCACGGCACCCTCCTCCACGTCCTGGAGCGCGAGTGCAGCATCCAGCGCCGCCACCAGAAGGTGGTGGAGGAGGCAGGGAGCCCCCTCTTCCTCGACGGCCGCAACGCCGAGCTGCTGGAGCGGATGAGCCAGGCCGCCCTCGCCGCGGCGCGGGCCTTCGGCTACGCCAACGCCGGCACGGTGGAGTTCCTGGTGGCGGACGGCGAGTTCTTCTTCATCGAGATGAACGCCCGGCTCCAGGTGGAGCACCCGGTGACCGAGCTCACCACCGGGGTGGACCTCATCGGCTGGCAGCTGCGCATCGCCGCCGGCGAGCGGCTGACTGTCCGGCAGCAGGACATCCACCGCAGGGGGCACGCGCTCGAGTTCCGCATCTACGCCGAGGACCCGGTGCGCTTCCTCCCCAGCCCCGGGCCGCTGAACGTCTTCCGCCCGCCGGAGGGCGACGGCATCCGGGTGGACGCGGGCTACGCCGAGGGCGGAGTGGTGACTCCGTACTACGACCCGCTCCTGGCCAAGCTCATCGTCTCCGGGAAGAGCCGCGAGGAGGCCATCCAGCGCGCCGAGGGGGCGCTGGAGCGGTTCGAGATCCAGGGGCTGAAGAACAACATCCCCCTCCACCTGCGCATCGTGCGCGACCGCGCCTTCCAGGACGGCGCGCTCGACACCCACTTCCTGGAGCACCACGCCAAACCCTGATTGAGGAGCGCCCCGACGATGGACGTCCCCGCCCACATCACCGGCACCGTCTGGAAGGTCGAGGTCTCGGTTGGCCAGGTCGTCACGGCCGGCGAGGTGCTGGTCATCCTCGAATCCATGAAGATGGAGATGCCGATCGAGGCTCCCGAGGCCGGCACGGTGAAGGAGATTCGCTGCCAGCCGGCGCAGGCGGTGAACGAGGGCGACGTGCTGGTCGTGCTCGCGCCGTGACCTCCGACGGCAGGCTGGAGCGCTCCTGGCTGCCCGGCGGCGTCCGGGTGCTGACCCTGGAGCGGCCCCGGCGGAGGAACGCGCTCACCCCCTTCCTCCTCGACGCGCTGGCCGAGGCGCTGACCCCGGACCCGGAGGTGAGGGCGCTGGTGCTCGAGGCGCGCGGCCCGGCGTTCTGCGCCGGGTACGACCTCTCGCAGCTCGGGGAGGACGCCGTCGCGGACCGGTCGCCCGACGCGCGGATCCAGGAGGTGCTCGCGGTGCTCGAGGAGCACCCGGCGCCCAGCGTGGCCGTGGTCCACGGAGCGGCCTTCGGCGCCGGGTGCGAGCTGGCCTGCGCCTGCGACTTCCGGGTGGGGACGCCCGACGCCGTGCTGTGCATGCCGCCGATCCGGCTCGGCGTCGTCTACGCGCCCGACGGCGTGTGGCGGGTTGCCCGGCTCGCCGGGCTGCAGCGCGCCCGCTGGATGTTCCTCACCGCCGCCGAGGTGTCCGCCCCGGAGGCGCTCGCCTGGGGCCTCCTGGACCTAATAGCCGACGACGCCGCGGCCCGCGCGCACGCCCTCGCCGCCAACCTCGCCTCGGGCGCGCCGCTGGCCATGGCCGGGCTGCGCCGGACGCTCCGGGCCCTCGGGCGCGCGCCCCTGGACCCCGCCGAGCGCGAGGAGCTGGAGGCGCTCCGTGCGGACGCCTTCGCCTCCGAGGACGCGGACGAGGCCCGGAGGGCCCTCCGCGAGAAGCGGCCTCCGCGCTGGCGCGGACGCTAGGAAACGCCCGGGCTGTGCGCCCGGGGCGGCTCCCGGTTCGTCAGGCGCCGCCGAACAGCTCGGCCATCCGCAGCCGCAGCGCGGAGGCGATCTTGTACAGCGAGCTGATCGAGGCGCTCGACTCGGCGCGCTCGATCTGGCTCAGCAGCGAGACCGACAGCCCCGTCCGCCGGGCGAGCTGCTTCAGGGTCAGCTCCTGCGACTTCCTGGCCTCGCGGATGGTCCGGCCGATCGCCCGGTGCAGCTCGGCCTCGGGGTCCTTGGAGAGCCCCTTCTTGGCCAGCGCCGACTCCACCGCGGCGAGCAGCTCCTCCGGCTCGACCGGCTTCTTCACGTAGTCCGAAGCCTGCGCCTTGAGCGAGGCGACCGCCGTCTCCACCGCCGGGTGCGCGGTGGCCACGATCACCGCGATGTCCGAGTCGTAGCCGCGGATCTTCTCCAGCAGCTCCGTTCCGGACATCTGCGGCATCATCATGTCGAGGATCACCAGGTGGAAATCCTCGGAGCGGAGCCGGTCCATCACCTGCGTCGGGTCGGTCAGCGCCACGACCTCGTACCCCGCCTTGGTCAGCAAGAGCTGCAGGTAGTCGCCGGTCTCCTTCTCGTCGTCGACCACCAGGATGCGGATCTGCATCGCCCCTCCTAGCGCTGCGGCATCGCGCTGGAGGCCCTAGCCTTCTTCTGGGCGTCCGAATCCTCAAGGAATTTCTTCACCCTGGGCACGGCCGGGTCGTCGGCCGAGGCGAGCTCGAGGAACCGGCGGTAGTGGGTCTCGGCCTGGCCGGTGTCCCCACCCCGGGCGTAGGAGGTGGCCAGCATCAGGTGGCATCGGGGGTGGTTGCGTTCGAGCGCGAGGCAGCGCTCGAAGCGCCCCGTCGCCTCGCCCACGTTCCCCCCATCGTAGAGGGTCTTGCCCTCGCGGTAGAGCCGCTCGACGTCGGCGGCGCTGGCGGCCCGGGGCTGGGCCTTCCTGGGGGCCTTGAGCGCGGCGGCAATCTCCGCGCGGAGCTCGGCCACCTCCGGTGCCCAGGCCCGGCTGCTCCGCGCCGGCGCCAGCTTCTTCAGCGCGGCCGATGGCCGGCCCAGGCCCAGCTCCCGGCGCGCGCTCTTCACCGCTCGTCCGGCGGCCGCCTCGGCCCGCCACGTCCTCCGCAGACTCTGCGTCTCCGCCTGGTAGGCGCGGTCCCGGACCGAGCCCAGCATCCGCAGCGCCCGATCGAAGTCGCGGGCCTCGGCGGCGGCGCGCGCGGCCGCCAGCCACTCGGTGGGGGTGCTCGGGCGCGTGGCGGACACGGTGGGCGGGTTCAGCTCCAGCGGCGGTGGCTCGGCGGGAGACGGGGGAGGCACGTCCGCCACCACCTCGGGCGTGGGCGGCGGCGGGACCGCGCTGCGGACCCGCGACGCCTCGCCTTCGCGCGACCGCAGCATCAGCGCGGCGCCGAGCCCGAGGACGAGACCGAGCCCCGCCACGCCCAGCACGCGCCGGGAACGGAAGACCCGGGGCTCGAGCTCGACCGGAAAGCTCGGCGCCGGCTCCAGCGGGCCAAGGAGCACTGGGTGGGGGGCGGTGTCGGCCAGCACGTCGCCCCGGGCGACGGCCGGGGGCTCGGGCGTCCGGGGCAGCGGCACCTCGAGCGGCACCCCGTCCGGGCGGAGTGCCACGCCGTAGTCGCCGATCCTCACCAGATCTCCGTCGCGGATCGGGACCGGCTCGGTGATGCGCACCCCGTTCACCTGGGTGCCGTTGGCGCTCTGGAGGTCCTCGAGCAGGACGGCCCCGCTCCGCTGGAGCAGCCGGGCGTGACGGCGCGAGACGTTCCGTTCGGGCAGGTGGACGACGTTGTCCTCCCGCCGTCCGATGGTGACTTCCTCGCGGTCGAGGGGGACCTCCTGGCGGTGCCCCTCGTCGTCTTCGATGACCAGCTTCACGGGTCCACCAGGCCCCTCCCCCGAGCCGGCCCCATGCTACAAGGCGCGGCCTCATGAACGTGAGGGAAGGTGAGGTCCTCCAGCCGGGCATCGCCGAGTCGCTGCTGGGGGATCGCGTCGTCCGCCATCCGCTCGTCCGCCGCCTGCTCGCGATCGACGCGGAGCGCCGCCTGGTGCTGATGTCGTTGCTGGTCGGAGCACTGGTGTTCGTTCCCTACGTCGGCGCCGTCGGGCTCTGGGACCCCTGGGAGTCGCACTACGGCGAGGTCGCCCGGGAGATGATCGCCCGGAACGACTACGTGCATCCGTACTGGGAGAGCAGCTGGTTCTTCTCCAAGCCGCCGCTCACCATGTGGATGGACGTGCCAGGCATGGCGCTGGTCGGGACCAACCGGACCGCCGGGAAGCTGGCGCTCTACACCGAATGGGCCACGCGGATGCCCTTCGTCCTCCTGGTGCTCGCCTCGCTGGCGCTGCTGGCGCTCGCCCTGGGCCGGACGGTGAACCACCGGGTGGGGCTGGCCAGCACGGTGGTGCTCGCCACCATGCCCCTCTTCTTCCTCGTCACCCGGCAGGTGGTCACCGACACGCCGTTCGTCGCCACGCTGATCGCCGCGATGGCCTGCGCCATCATCGCCCTCTTCGACGAGCGGACCCGGCACCGGACCGGGTGGTGGATGGCGTTCTACGTGTTCTGCGGGCTGTCCACGCTGGCCAAGGGGCTCCTCGGCGTGGGCCTGCCGGCGGTCATCCTCCTCGCCTACGCGCTGGCCTGCGTCTTCCCCTGGGACGAGGCGGGCCGCGCCACCCACTGGCGGTGGATGACCAGCTCGGCGTACCGGAAGGCGGTCGCGGCGGGGACGGAGCCGATGCCCGTGCTCTTCGCCGAGATGTCGCGGATGCGGCTGCTGGCCGGGATCGGGGTGTTCCTGGCCGTCGCCGGTCCCTGGTACGCCGTGATGTGCGCCTTCCCCGACGTGGACAACGAGGGGAAGACGTTCTTCTACCGCTTCTTCATCCACGACCACCTGAACCGCCTGGTGGAGGGCGTGCACACCACCACCCCGGGCGGGACGTTCATCTACTTCATCGAGCAGGGGGGTTACGCCATCTTCCCCTGGGTGGCTCTCTTGCCCGGCGCGCTGGCCCTGGTCTCGCCCCTGCGCCTGCGCCAGCTGGACGTGCGAGGCCGGGTGGCGTTCATCGCCCTCATCTGGGCGCTCTTCACCTTCCTCCTGATGGACGCCTCGGCGACCAAGTTCCACCACTACGTCCTCCCTGTCCTGCCCGGGGTGGCGATCCTCATCGCGCTCTACATCGACCGGCTGTGGGAGGATGGACCGGCGCCGCACGCGGTGCCGCTGCTGCTCGGCGCGGTGCTGTTCTTCCTGGTGGCGAAGGACCTCGCCACCACGCCCAAGGACTTCACCGACCTCTTCGTCTACAACTACGAGCGCGCCTACCCGCACGAGCTGGACAGCCGGCCGGTGGTCTTCGGCTGGTCGCGCCGGCCGCTCATGTCCGGTGACCTGGTCGCCGCGGTGCTGCTCGCGGTGGGCGCCTGGATGACGGTCGGCGCCGGCGGACAGGACCGGGCCGAGAAGCTGAAGACGCGGATGCCCGGCCTCCTGGTCGGCGCGGTGGGCCTGACCGCGCTGGGGACGACCAGCATCCCGACCCTGGTGAGCCCGATGACCGTGCTCGGCTTCCTGGTGCTCGCGGCCGCGGCCCTGGTGCTCTGGGGCGCGATGAGCGGCCCGAGCCCGCACCGCCGCTCGGCGGTCGAGGTCGCGGTGGTGGGCGCGGTCGTCGGCGCGCTCCTCCTCGGCCTCCCGTCCCTGTCGCCGCGGGTGAACACCCTGGCGCTCAACCTCCGGGCTCCGGTGAATCTGAAGATGGGGATGATCTGGGCCTTCACGCTCGGCGGGGTGGCCGCGGCGATCGCGGCGGTGCGGGGGTCGCGCGCCGGCCTGGTGGGGAGCTTCGGGGCGCTGGCGATGGGGTTCGCGCTCTGGTTCAGCTGGAGCCACTGGGTGGACCTGAGCCACCACTGGACGCAGCGGGACCTGTTCTGGCGCTACTACGATCGCCGGAACCCCGGCGAGCCCATCGTCGCGTACATGATGGACTGGAAGGGCGAGACCTTCTACAGCAAGAACACCGTCAAGCAGATCAAGGACAGCCCTGCCCGCATGGCCGCCTTCGCCAACCTGCCGGGCCGCAAGTGGGCGCTGGTCGAGCACCCGCGGCTGGGGCTGCTCCGCCAGGCGGTGGGCCCGGAGCACCGCATCGAGCAGGTGGACCGGGATCTCAACGTGAAGTTCGTTCTGGTCACCATCGATTGAGCCGCATCGAGGTCCGCTCGCTGTCCAAGCAGTTCGGCCCGCGCACCGCGGTGGAGGGGCTCGACTTCGACGTCGCCGCGGGCGAGGTGTTCGGGCTGCTCGGACCGAACGGCGCGGGGAAGACCACCACCGTGCGGATGCTGACCGGGCTCCTCCGTCCCTCGTCCGGACGGGCCACGGTGTGCGGGGTGCCGCTCGACGGCGACGGCGAGGCGCTGCGCTCGCGGGTGGGGCTCCTCACCGAGCAGCCCGGCCTGTACGACCGGCTCACCGCGCGGGAGAACCTGCGCTTCTTCCTCAAGCTCCACCACCGCGACACCGCCCTGGCCTGGGAGGCGGCCCGCCGCTGGATGCAGCGCTTCGGGCTGGGCGGCCGCGAGGACGAGCCCTGCGGCACCTTCAGCAAGGGGATGCGGCAGAAGCTGGCGCTGGTCCGGGCGCTGCTCCACGACCCGCAGGCCATCTTCCTCGACGAGCCCACCAGCGGCCTGGACCCGGAGTCGGCGCGGGCGGTGCGCGAGGCGGTGGGCGAGCTCGCCGCCGAGGGCCGCACGGTGGTGCTCTGCTCGCACAACATGTCGGAGGTGGAGCGGCTCTGCGCCCGGGTGGCGGTGGTGAAGGGGCGCCTCCTCGCGGTGGGCACGGTGCCGGAGCTCCGGCGGCAGACCGGGGTGGTGGAGATCCACGTCGAGGGAAGCGCCGGCGCCGCGGGCGAGGCGCTCGGCCCCCTCGTGCCGCCCTGCGTGTGGGTGGCCGAGGGGCACGCGCTCCGGGTCACCCTCGAGGGCGGCGTGGCCATCCCCGACGTCGTCGCGCTCCTGGCGCAGGCCCGGGTGCGCATCCACGCCGTGCTCCCGGCGCAGCGCGCGCTCGAGGACGTCTACCTCGAGCTCACCCGGACGGCGGAGACCACGTGAGCTTCCGGACGCACCGGGCGCTGGCGGTGGCCTGGAAGGAGGCGCTGGACCTCCGGAAGAACCCCGGACTCCTGGCGAGCATGCTCGCCCTGCCGGCGGTTCTGGTGGTCGTCCCGACGCTGGTGGTGTGGAGCTACGTGCGGCACCCGGACGACGTGTCGTTCCGCACCATCGCGCTCTACTACGATCCCAACCTCCCGCTCTCGACGAACGCGGCCCGCTTCCTCATCGACAAGCTGCTCGCCGACTGGTTCGGGCTGTTCCTGCTCATGCCGGTGTTCGTGCCGATCCTCATCTCCTCGCAGAGCGTGGCCGGCGAGAAGGAACGGCGCACGCTCGAGCCGCTGCTCGCCTCGCCGGTGAGCGCCGCCGAGCTGGTGGCGGGGAAGAGCCTGGCCTCGGTGGTGCCGGCGGTGGCCATCTCCTGGCTGGCGTTCGTCGCCTTCGCCATCGCGGTGGACGCCGTCGCCTGGCCGCTGGTCCAGGGCCCGGTGCTCCCCAACGCCATGTGGCTGTTCGGGGTGGGCGTGGTGGCGCCGCTGTTCGCCTTCCTGGGCAACGGCCTGGCGGTTCTGGTCTCGGCGCGCGTGGGCGAGGCCCGGATGGCGCAGCAGCTGTCGGCCCTGGTGGTGCTTCCGCTGATGGGCCTGGTGGGCGGGCAGCTCGCGGGGTGGATCCGCGCCGGCACCGGGTACTACGCAGTGCAGGGCGCGGTGGTGCTGGTGCTCGACATCCTGCTCCTCCGGGCCAGCGTCCGGCTGTTCGATCGCGAGCGGCTGGTCAGCCGCTGGACCTGAAATCTGGGGCCGGGGCGTCCGGCACCCGGGGACTCGCAACGCCGCGTGCTCCTGTGCGATCCTGGTGGCACGGAAGGCGCAAGGAGCAATGCCTGTTGCCGGGCGCCGTGATCTCCGCGAAGTCCCCCGTCCGGGAGGTTCGCCTTGGGTCTGTTCGACGCTTTGAAGGGTGAAAGCCAGCGCATCTTCATCGCCCGCAGCGACGCGGCGAAGAACGACATCATCTACGCCTATCCGGAGCGAAACGTCCGGATGATGACCCAGCTCACGGTCGGCGCGGACGAGGTCGCCGTCTTCGTCAAGGACGGGGTGCTGCAGGGGAAGCTCGGCCCCGGTCGGCACACGCTGGAGACGCAGAACATTCCCTTCCTCGGGCGGCTGGTGGAGGTGGCGACCGGCGGCAACCTCTTCGTCTCCGAGATCTACTTCGTCAGCGTGCGCGAGTTCCCGGGCGTGAAGTTCGGCGGACCGATCGGCGACGTGCGCGACCCCGACACCGGCCTGGGCATCGGGACGATGGTCTACGGCGACTTCTCGGTGAAGGTGACCGACCCCGAGAAGCTGATCCTCGGCCTGGTGGGCCTGCGACGGACGAGCAACGAGGAGTTCCTGGCCTGGTTCAAGAGCCAGGTGCTCAAGGTGGTGCGGGACCACATCGCCGAGCTGCTGGTGAAGAAGAAGTGGGCACTGCTCGACGTGACCTCCGGCGCGTTCACCGAGGAGATCGAGCAGGACGTGCTCTCGGGCTTCAGGCCGCACGTCGACGGCTACGGCCTCACCGTCGTCCGGATGGGCAACTTCATCGTCTCGATCAAGGACGAGGACGAGGCCACCCTCAAGCGGCTGACGAAGGACACCGCGTACAGCAAGCTCGCCGGCGGCTTCCAGCAGTACGCGCAGGGGCAGGCGATGCTCGGCGCCGCCGAGGGCATGGCGAAGGGCGGGGAGGGCGGCGGGAGTGCGCTGCAGGGCGCGGGGCTCGGCGTCGGGTTCGGGATGGCGCAGGCGTTCCAGCAGGGGCAGCAGCGTCCCCCTGCGGCGCCCGCGGCTCCGGCGCCGGTGGCGGCCGCCGGGACACCGTGCCCGAAGTGCGGAACGCCCGGGACCGGCAAGTTCTGCGGGAACTGCGGCGAGCCGCTGGCCCCGGTGACGAGGAAGTGCACCGAGTGTGGATCGGACCTCGGGCCCGGGGCGAAGTTCTGCGGCAACTGCGGGAAGCCGACGGCGGGCTGAGCGGGCCCGCGTGGGCCGGCGGTCGCATCTGCCCGAGCGCTCTGGCTCGGGATCGTCCTGACTCAAAAACATCCAAAACAAACGGTGCCGGCATCCGGCGCCCCGGGGGTCTGTGCCGGGGTGAGTGGCGTCGCCGCCGTGGCCGGGGCGGTCCCGCTCGAGGTCGACGTGGGCGCGGGCGACGCCGAAAGAGGAGCGGCGGGCGCAGCGGGGGCGATCGTCGGGGCGGCCGCCTTCGTCGTCGGCGGCGCCGCTCGGGGCGCCCCCGTGCCCTCCGGAGTTGCGCCCGACAGCCGTGCCGTGACGGCGGCGACGAACGCGTCCGCCGAGAGCCCGGTGTCCCCGAGCGCACGGGCGAGCCCCTCCGCGTCGAGCCCGTTCCCCGGGGCGAGCAGCGGCTTCAGGAATGCGCCGGCCGCGGCAGCCTCCCACCAGCCCGCCCCGAACTTCCGGACCAGCGCCGCGCGGAGCTGCGCGCCCAGCAGCCATCCACGGAGGTAGTCCGCCGCCCCGAGCGTCGCCTCCTGGTCCAGCGTGAAGCGGGCCTGGTCCTGCGCCGTCCCCGGCAGCCCGTAGGCCCGGTCCATCGTCGTCCGGTACGCGCCGCGCACGTCCGCACCCGGCCGCGCGGCGGCGACGTTGAACAGGATCTTCCCCGCGGCCCGGCGCGCCAGGAAGAGCTCCTGCACCGCGACGCCCTGGATCCACGTCCTGCTCGCCTCGGGCGAGAGCCCCGTCTGCTCCAGCCAGGCCGGCTCGGTGGTCAGCGACTCGAGGAGCGCGGCGAAGGCCTCGGCGTTGGTCCGGTTCCCGAGCTTCGCCAGCTCGAACCGCCGCTCCTCGGTGAAGGCGTCGTGGACCGCGTGGCCGAACTCGTGCAGGGAGCTACGCTGGTCCCGGGCGCCGCCCACCGGCCTGAGCGAGATGCGCACGTCGGTCGGCACCACCACCCCGAGCACCAGCCCGCGGGGGTTCTTCTTCGGGGCGTCGCCCGCGTCGAGGGTGACCGACTTCAGCGCCGCCGGGTCGAGCTGCAGCGGCCCCAGCGTGGCGCGGATCCGCGAGACCACCTCCGCCCGCTTGAATCCCTCGGTCGCGGGCAGGCGCACCAGCCGCGGGAGGTCCTGCCGCCCGATGCGGTCCAGCGGGAGCTGCAGCTCGCGCTGCGCGAGCCGGGTCAGGGTCGCCGTCCAGGCGTCCTGGGTCCGGTTCAGCACGGTCTCCGCCAGGGCGCCGAGCTGGTCCGGCGTCGCCTCGCGCAGCTCCGCGGTCCAGGCGGCGGGCTGCAGATTGAGCGTCGGCAGGAGCTCGGCCGCGCGGGCGCCACGCCGCTCGATCAGGGCCGAGACCTTCTCCACCGCGGGCGTGGCGGCCTCGTAGATCTGCCGCCGGCGGAGCGCGCTCCGCTCGCCGGAGAGGATCGACTCGAGATTCCGGTAAGGCCGGTCGGTGCCCGCGACCTGGAAGGTCAGCGACTGCTCGACCGTGGCGATGCCGTCGGACAGGTCCACGAGCTGCTGGGCCATCCACTCCCCGGCGAGGTAGGCGTGGAGGTGCTCCAGCGCCCGGCGCTCGCGCGCATCCGTGGTCAGCCCGCGCAGCCGCGCCACCTGCGCCACGGCCTCGGGAGTGAGCCAGGCCTCCGTCCCCACGTACGTCCTGGCCAGGTCCGCTGGGATGCCCTCGGTCCAGTGCTTCCACACCAGCTCGTCCTGAGTGCGGAGGAGCGCCTCGGCCTTCGCCGACAGCTCCGCCACCGCCGGGCCGAGCGCCTCGCGCTCCGGCGTCCGGGAAGGGAACTTCGCCGCCGGCGGCGGAGCGACGGGCTGGCTGGCGCAGGAGGCGAGGACCAGCGCGAGGAGGA
Organism: uncultured delta proteobacterium; assembly: GCA_963776345.1. Classification (GTDB taxonomy): domain Bacteria; phylum Myxococcota; class Myxococcia; order Myxococcales; family Myxococcaceae; genus RPRB01. The sequence continues at coordinate 291,070 of CAVZMH010000019.1, forward strand.
GGTGCGAGGGCCGTGGACGCATGAAGGGGCGAACTGTACCGTCGGCCGCCGGGATGCCCAATCCTTCGCAGTGGGCGGCGGCGCGTGCCCGCCAGGTGCTCCAGCGCGCGATCCGCGAGCAGCTCGAGGCGCTCGGCTACCGGGAGGTCGAGACGCCGCTCCTGGTCCCGGCGCCGGGGATGGAGCCGCACATCCGGGCCTTCGAGGTGCCCTTCGTGCCCGAGACCGACCTCGGACGGGCGCGCACGCTCTATCTCCACACCAGCCCGGAGTACGCGATGAAGCGGCTCCTGGCGGACGGCTCGGGGCCGATCTTCCAGATCTGCAAGGTCTTCCGGAACGGCGAGGTCAGCCCGACGCACAACCCCGAGTTCACGATGCTCGAGCTCTACCGGCCGCAGGCCGAGTACCGGGCGATCATGGACGACCTCGAGTCCACGCTCGCCGCAGCGGCGACGGCGCTCGAGAGGCCCCACCTGTTCGGGCAGCGCCCCTACGAGCGGGTCACGGTGCGCGAGGCGATGCGCCGGCAGACCGGCATCGATCTCCGCGAGGCGTCGGACGCGACGACCCTCGCCGAGGCTGCGCGGCGGGTGGGAGTCCGCACCGAGGCCGGGGATGGCTTCGACGACGTCTTCTTCCGCCTCTTCCTGGAACGGGTGGAGCCGCGACTCGGACGTGACCGGCCGGCCTTTCTGATCGACTATCCGGCCTCGATGGCCGCGCTCGCCCGGCTCAGCCCTCAGGACCCCTCGGTGGCGGAGCGGTTCGAGCTGTACGCCCAGGGGCTCGAGCTGGCGAACGGCTTCTCCGAGCTCACCGATGCGGTGGAGCAGCGCCGCCGCCTGGAGGAGGAGCGCGCGTTCCGGATGGCCCGCGGCCGGCCTGCCTACCCGCTCGACGAGGCCTTCCTCGAGGCGGTGGGCCGGATGCCGGCCTCGGGCGGGGTGGCGATCGGGCTGGACCGGGTGCTGATGCTCCTCCTCGGGGCGGAGCGCATCGAGGACGTCCTCCTCTTCCCGGCGCACGCGTTCATATGATCGGCCGGGAGCTGCTCCACACGGTGGCGACCTACGCGGCGGTGGGGAGCAGCGCCGTCATCGGCCCGATGGTCGTCGTTCTCTCGCCCCGGCACCCCGAGCGCGCGGATGCGGTGATCCGCGTCTGGTGCAACGCGGTGCTCGGGGCGGCGGCGGTGCGCGAGGAGGTCCACGGGCTCGAGAACCTCTCGCAGGGGACGTGTGTCTTCGTCTCCAACCACCAGTCGAACTTCGACGCGCCGTTCATCTTCGCCCGGCTCCCGAGGCACATCCGGTTCGTGGCCAAGCAAGAGGTCTACCGGATCCCCATCTTCGGCGCGGCGGTGAAGGCGATGGGAAACATCCGCGTCGAGCGCACCGGGAGCGACGCCGATCACCAGAGGATCGGGGCGGCGGTGGAGCAGGTCCGCACCCGCACCAGCATCCTCTTCTTCGCCGAGGGCACCCGCAGCCCCGACGGGGTGCTCCGGACGTTCAAGAAGGGGGCGGCGATCCTCGCCATCGACGCGCAGGTGCCGCTGGTCCCGCTGGCCGTGGCCGGGGCGCACCAGATCACCCCCAAGGGCGGGCTCTGGGTCCACTCGGGGCGGCCGCTGGTCCTCTGCGTCGGACGGCCGATTCCCACCGCCGGGCTCACCCGCGCCGACCGTGACAGCCTGACGGAGCAGGCGCACGATGCGGTGGCTGCGCTCCTCGAGCAGGGGAACCGGCGGGTGGAGGAGATGCTTCGAACATGAGCGCCGGCAAGGACAGGGAGACCCTCGAGCGGCTGCTGGCGATGCGCTTCGCCGCGCACCCCTGGCACGGAGTTCCGATCGGAGACAGAGCCCCGGAGGAGGTGACGGTCTACGTGGAGATCGTCCCCACCGACTCGATCAAGTACGAGCTGGACAAGGCGACCGGCCACCTCCGGATCGACCGGCCGCAGCTCTACTCGAGCTTCTCGCCCACGCTCTACGGCTTCATCCCCCAGACGTTCTGCGGCGTGTCGGTGGGGGCACGCTGTGCCGAGCGCACCGGACGCGCCCACGTGGATGGCGACGGCGACCCGATGGACATCTGCGTGCTCAGCGAGCGCGACGTGAGCCACTCGGGCGTGCTGCTCCGGGCGCGGCCCATCGGCGGGCTGCGGATGATCGACGGCAACCAAGCGGACGACAAGCTCATCGCCGTGCTCGCCGGAGACACCGCGTTCGGCCATCTGGGCGACGTCGGCGAGCTGCCTCCCGGGGTCCTGGACCGCTTCCGGCACTACTTCCTCACCTACAAGCAGATGCCGGGAGAGAAGCGGCCGGTGGAGATCCCCGAGGTCTACGACCGCGCCGAGGCGCAGGAGATGGTCCGCCGGAGCCAGGCGGACTACGCGCGCGAGTTCGGCCAGCCATCCGAGCGGATCGACGCGCTGCTCGGGCTCCTGGGACTGCCGGGATGACCGGGGCCTAGCCGGGCGATCTCGCCGAGGTCTCGGCCCGTCGGGCCCGCGCCCACCGCTCGACCGCGCCCGTGAGCAGCGCCGCCGCGCCGGCCCGCGCTGCCGGATCCGACTCGCTCCACCCGGGCGGGCTGACCTGGATGGCGTCGTCGAACGGCACGTCGCCCGCGAGCGCCTGCGGATCGATCCGCCCGGCGAAGGCCACCACCCGCGTGCCCGCCAGGCGGGCGCGCCGAGCCAGCTCGAGCGGTCCCTTCCCGCTCAGCGTCTGGGTGTCGAGCCGCCCCTCGCCGGTGAGGACCCAGTCGACGTCGGCCAGCTGCGTGTCGACCGCGAGCAGCGTGGCCAGGTGCTCGAAGCCGCGGCGAATCCGGGCGCCGCATCCGACGAGCAGCCCGTAGGCCAGGCCGCCAGCGGCGCCGGTCCCCGGGAGGTGCGCCGCGTCGACCCCGAGGTCCCGGACCACGATCTCGGCGAAGCGGGCCAGCGCCGCGTCGAGGAGCTCCACGTCCTCGGGCGATGCTCCCTTCTGCGGGCCGTAGACGTGGCTCGCGCCGGTGGGGCCGCAGAGCGGGTTCAGTACGTCGGTCATCACCGTCAGCTCGGCCTGCCGCACCGCCGGGTGCAGGTCGTCGGCGACGATGCGCGCGAGGCTCCGGAGCGCTGCGCCTCCCGGCGGCAGGGTGCGGCCCGCGGAGTCGAGGAAGCGGTACCCGAGCGCCTGGAGCGCGCCCACGCCGCCGTCGTTGGTGGCGCTGCCGCCCACGCCGATCAGGAGGGAGCGGACGCCGGACTCCAGCGCGTCGGCGATGAGCTCGCCCGTCCCGAGCGTGGTGGCGACCCGCGCGTCGCGCTCGGACGGGTCCAGCAGGACGAGGCCGGAGGCGCGGGCCATCTCCACGACGCCTCCACCGGACCAGCTCGCCCACTGCGCCTGGAGCGGGCGCCCGAGCGCGTCGTGCGTCCACGCGGTGTGCCAGGTGCCGCCCAGGGCCTCCACCAGGGCATCGGCCGTCCCCGGCCCGCCGTCGGCGAGGGGAAGGAGGCGCACCTCCGCCTCGGGCCAGCCGCTCCGGACTCCGGCCTCGATCGCTCGAGCAGCCTGGCCGGCGGTGAGGCTTCCCTTGAACTCCAGCGGGGCGATGAGGATCCGGACGGTCAAGGAATCGGGGCGGCGACGGGGACGATGGGTGGCGGAGGCTGGACGAGGTTGGCCGGCACCGAGTCGTCCACGCAGCGTGGCACCGGCCCCCGGGTGTCGCAACGTCGGCTCACGGCCCGGGCTCCTCGCACCAGACCGTCAGCGGGCGCGGCCCCGGCTCGTCCGGACGAACGCCGCGGGCGATGGTCTCCAGGCGCCGCTGCAGCCGGTCCATCTCCTCGGTCGGCTCCTTCCCCGGCCCGGTGGCGCGGTGACAGAAGTAGGTGCGGCAGCCGAGCGGTCGCGAGGCGTACACCGTGCAACGCCGCCCCTCGGCATCGAGGAACTGGCAGCCTCCGTCGGCCCTCGGCGGCGGGAGCTTGGGGACGACGCGGCGGAGCGCGTCCCACTCCACGCCCCAGAGCCAGGGCTCCCGCCCGCGCTTCGCGAGCTGGCAGCATTCGGCCGTGCCCGGGCACCGGAACCCTGCCCACGCCTGGTCGGCCTGGCGGTACAGCGTCTCCAGCGCGCGGGCCGCGGTGCGATCGGCGTGCGCGCGGCGGGCGCGACCGGGCGCCCAGCCGGGGCGGTCGTCGTCCGGGACGCCCGTCGAGGCGGCATCCGCGTCCAGCATCTCGTCGGGAGCCCTCATGCGCGCCGCCCGGGCACGTTCAGCCTCCTCCCGGCCCGGGCAGCGCACCGGCACCGGAGCAGAACTGCGGGGTCGAGGCGCAATCGCCAGGGGCCATCGAGCCCGCGGGGCAGGTCCAGCCTCCCGGTCCGCAGACGGCTGGCGTCGTCGTGTCTCCGGTGCAGCCGCCGACGCAGCAGGAGATCGGCGTGGGCGTCTCGCAGGGACTGCCGCAGCCGGCGGCAGCGCTCCCGACCCACCACAGGGCCATCGTCCAGCTCCACCCGGTTCCCCCGCGGCCAGGCATCAGTCCACCACGCGGAGCACGTAGAACTTGAGGTATCGCGTCTCGCGCAGCGCCGTCAGCACGGGATGGTCGCGGGACGCGCCTCGGCGCTCGACGATCTGCACCCGCCGCCGTGCGTCCGACGCCGCGGAGGCCAGTATCGCCTCGAAGCGCTCCTCGTCCACGTGGTAGGTGCAGCTGGCGGTCATGAGGATGCCCCCGGGGGCGAGCAGCTGCAGGGCCCGGAGATTGATCTCCTTGTACCCGCGGACCGCGGCCTCGATGGCGTCCTTGCTCTTCGCGAACGAGGGCGGGTCGAGCACGATGGTGTCGAACCGGCGCCCCTCGTCCACGGCGTCGCGGAGGAAGTCGAAGGCGTTCGCCGTCACCACCTCCACGTTCTGGAAGCCGTTGCGCTGCACGTTGCGCCGCAGCGACTCGCAGGCCTGCTCGGAGATCTCCACCGCGGTGACCCGCGTGGCCCGGGTGGCGAGCTGCAGCGCGAACCCGCCGAGGTAGGCGAAGCAGTCCAGCGCCTCCCCGCGGGCGTAGGTCGCGGCGAGCTCGTGGTTCTCGCGCTGGTCGAGGAACGCCCCGGTCTTCTGTCCAGTCTGCACGTCCGCCGAGACGCGCACCAGCCCCTCGGCGTACTCCACGCGCTCGGGTACCTCGCCCCGGAGCACCGCCCGGCGCAGCTCGAGTCCCTCCAGCGTCCGGACGTTCACGTCGGAGCGGTCCATCACTCCCGCGGGCCGGAAGTGCGCGACCAGGAGGTCGGTGAGCAGCTCCCGGCGCGCCTCGGTGGCCTGCACCAGGAACTGGACCGAGAGCACGTCGCCGTAGCGGTCCACCACCAGACCCGGGAGGAGGTCCGCCTCGCCGTGGACGGCCCGGTAGGTGGTCTCGCCCGGGTAGAGGGCGCGGCGCAGCGCATCGGCCTGCGCGATGCGGGCGGCGAGCAGCTCCGGTCCGACCACCACGTCCTCGAACGACACCCAGCGGAGCGAGATCTTCGATGTCGACGAGTAGAACGCCTTGCCCAGGAACCACCCGCGGGCGTCGACCACGCGCACCACCTCGCCGCCCTGGAGCGGCGGGAGGTGAAGCAGGTCCGCCCGGTAGATCCACGGATGGCCCGACTGCCAGCGCTCCGTGCCTCGCGGGCCGAGCGCAATCTGGGGCGTCCCGTCGGGGCCGGCCGCCGGAGGAGGAGGGAGCGGGCGCTGCGTGCGGGGGCCCCGTCGTGGGGGCCGCGGTGCTCGGTGGGGTCGGCTCGGCGGCGGCATGTCAGGCACCCTCGATGCGCCAGCAGCGGTGGACGTCGCGCTGGTGGAAGTCCGGCGGGAGGCTCCGCGGGGTCAGCTCCTCGATGCGCGCCGGCAGGCCCTCCGGCTCGAACCGGAATCCCTTGTAGTTGGTGGAGAAGTACAGCACTCCGCCCGGGGCGAGAAGGGCCAGGGCGCCCTCGAGGAGCCGGCGCTGGTCCCGCTGCACGTTGAAGTCGCCGCGCATCGCCTTGCTGGTGGAGTGCGCCGGGGGGTCGAGCACGATGAGGTCCCAGCGGGGCTTCTCCTGGGGGGCCTCGTCCATCCACCGGAGGCAGTCCGCCCGGACCAGCGCCTGCGTGGCGCCGGGGGTCACCCCGTTGAGCGCGAGGTTGCGTCCGGCCCAGTCGAGATAGGTCGCGGACAGGTCCACCGTGGTCGTGCTCCGAGCGCCGCCGGTCGCCGCGGCCACGGTGAAGCTGCCGGTGTACCCGAAGAGGTTCAGCATCCGCTTGCCGGCGCTCTCGGCGCGAACGCGGGCCCGGGTGTTGCGGTGGTCCAGGAAGAGCCCGCTGTCCAGCCGGTCCGAGAGGTTGACGATGAAGCGCATCGGGCCCTCCTGGACCTCGAACTCCGCGCCGGCATCGGCCAGCCGCCCGTACTGCGGACGGCCCCACGGCTGGGGGGCGTGCGTCTTGGTGAAGACCAGGCCCGGCTCGACCTCGAGCACCTCCACCACGGCCTGGAGCACCGCCTCGCGCTCCGGGTGACCGCCGGCGGCGCGCTGCGCCCGGCGCGGGTACTCGACCAGGTGCACCGCCGGCCCGTACCGCTCGACGACGAAAGGGTATTCCGGGATGTCCCGGTCGTAGACCCGCCAGGCCGTCACCCCGGCACGCTCCGCCCAGCGGCCGAGGTGCCGAGTGTTCTTCCGGAGCCGGTCGGCGAAGGCGGAGGACATGCAGGTGCTGGAGTGCTTACCCTCTCGCCATGGCGACGCGCACCCCGAAGACCACGGCCGCGCCCTGGGTCCCGGACCACGGAGGGCTCGCGGCGCTCCAGCACGCCTCGCAGGACTGCCGCGGCTGCGAGCTGTGGCGCAACGCCACCCGGACCGTCTTCGGCGAGGGCCCGGCGCATCCAGATCTCATGCTGGTGGGCGAGCAGCCCGGTGACACGGAGGACCTCGCCGGGCGTCCCTTCATCGGGCCGGCGGGGCGGGTGCTGGACGAGGCGCTGGCGGCGGTGGGCATCGACCGCGGCCGGGCCTACGTCACCAATGCGGTGAAGCACTTCAAGTGGGAGCGCGGCTCGGGGCAGCGGCGCATCCACGCCAGGCCGAACCAGGCGGAGATCCAGGCCTGCCGGCCCTGGCTGGAGGCGGAGCTCTCGGTGCTCGGACCGAAGGTCCTGGTCTGCCTCGGGTCCACCGCGGCACAGGCGCTGCTCGGCGGCGCCTTCAGGGTGACGGTGCACCGGGGCGAGTGGGTCCCCTCGACGCTCGCGCCTCACGTCCTGGCGACGGTGCATCCGTCCTCGATCCTCCGGGCCCCGGACGAGGCGGCGAGGGTGGAGGCGATGCAGGCCTTCATCCGCGATCTCCGTCCGGTGGCGCGGCTCCTCGCTTGAGGGGAGACGCGCTCAGCATCATCTGGCTCCTGAATGCGACCGCCTCCTCCTCCCAGGCGTGGAGCGCCCGGAGGACCTCCTGGGCCTGGCGGTCGCGGTCGGTGCGCAGCCGGCGGAGCACCGCGTCCGTGCCCTGCGCGCCCCCGTCGCCGTGTGTGTCCACGAGGTCGACGCGCACGTCGGTGTCGTGGAGCGTGCCCAGGCTCTCCTGGAGCGGGACGATGCTCTCGAGGAGCTCCTGCACCTCGCCGGGCATCGCCGGCTCGAGCAGCTCGACCGCGTAGCGGAAGCGCTTCACCGTCTTCCGGAGCTCGTGCATCGGGGTCGGCGAGGGATCCTGCTGGGCGTCGACCACCCGCGCCTCGAGCACCTCCAGGTCCCCGATGAGCTCCCCCCGCAGCCGGTGGCCACCGAGCTTCCCCTTCGGCTCGAGCCGCTCCAGCCGCCCGAGGACCTCCAGGCCGCGCTGCTCCCAGCGAGGGATCGCCGCCGCCAGGATGTCCGCCTTCTCCGGCAGGCGGCCACCGAGGTGTTGCCGGACGTGCCGGAGCACGGTGCGCTCCAGCGGGCCCGCCCGGTCGCTCATCTGGCCGAAGGCGTCGAGCTGGACATGGAGGTCACGGACGTCGCCCAGCGCGTCCTGGAGCTCGCTGATGACGCGATCGGCCCGCCGCACCCGCTTCCCGTCCCCGAGCAGCGCGAGCGCCGCCCTCAGCCGTCGGCTCGCCACCCGGGCGTCGTGGACCGGGTCCGAGGCGAGGCGTGGTCCGAGCTTTGCCACGTGTCGCTGGAGGTCGGCCAGCCGGGTGGTGAGGAACGCGCGCGCGGCCTCGGACATGGGCGTCCCGGCGTCGAGGCCGCGAACGGGGGTGGGCTTGGCCATTCGAAGGCTCTCTCCCTCAGCCTCTCTCCAGCGCGCGCATCTCCGCGTCGTCGAGGATGAGCGCCGCCGCGGCGACGTTCTCCTCCAGATGCTCCACCGACGACGTTCCGGGGATGGGCAGCATCACCGGCGACCTCAGCAGGAGCCACGCCAGCGCCACCTGGGCCGGGGTCGCCGCGTGCTTCCCGGCTGCCCGGTCCAGCGCCCCTCCCGCCTTCGCCAGCGCGCCGGCCCCCACCGGATACCAGGGCAGGAAGCCGAGCCCCTCGCGCGCGCAGAGCTGGAGCACGTCCTCCGACGCGCGGTCGCCGAGGTTGTACCGGTTCTGCACCGAGACGATGGGCACCAGGGCCCGCGCGCGCTGCAGCTGCTCGACGCTGACGTTGGACAGCCCGATGTGCCGGATCTTCCCTTCCCTGCGGAGGCGGATCAGCTCGCCGAGCGAGTCCTCCATCGGGACGGCCGCGTCCACCGCGTGCAGCTGGTAGAGGTCGATGCGGTCGACCCGGAGTCGCCGAAGGCTCCCCTCGCAGGCCTGGCGCAGATGCTCCGGGCGCCCGTTCCGGTGCCACTGCCCCGGACCGCTGCGGGTCAGCCCGCCCTTGGTGGCGACGACCAGCCCCGCGGGGTAGGGGTGCAGCGCCTCGGCGATGATCGTCTCGCTCACCTCGGGCCCGTACGAGTCCGCGGTGTCGATGAGGTTGACGCCGAGCTCGACCGCCCGGCGGAGCACGGCGTGGGCGCGGGCGCGGTCGGGAGGGTCCCCCCAGATGCCCTGGCCGGTGAGTCGCATGGCCCCGAAGCCCATGCGGCGGACGACGAGGTCACCTCCGAGGGTCATCGAGCCGGCGGCGGCGGCGGGAAGTTCGGTGGGCATCGGATGTCCTTTCAGCATGAATCGGCCGCGGAGAGCGAAGACCCGGGCGGCGTCTCCACCACGACCAGCACAGCTTCGCCCGTCCGCGCCGACAGACTGACCAGGTCTTTCATGCGATGGTCCCCGACGCCATGCGCTTCGACACCCTCGCCATCCACGCCGGCCAGGAGCCGGATCCCACCACCGGCGCGATCATGACGCCGGTCTACCTCACCTCGACGTATGTGCAGGCCGGCCCCGGCGAGCACAAGGGCTACGAGTACAGCCGGACCAGGAACCCCACCCGCACCGCGCTCGAGGGCTGCCTCGCCGCGCTGGAGGGTGCACGGTTCGGCGCGGCCTTCGCCTCGGGCTGTGCGGCCACCGACACCCTGATGCACCTGCTCGACAGCGGGGACCACGTCGTCTGCTCGGACGACGTCTACGGCGGCACGTTTCGACTGTTCGACAAGGTCTTCAAGCGGCTGGGGCTGACCTTCAGCTTCGTGGACCTCTCCAAGCCGGGCACGCTCGAGGCGGCGCTGACGCCGAAGACCAAGATGGTCTGGGTGGAGACGCCGACCAACCCGACGCTGAAGCTCGTCGACCTCGCCCGGGTGGGGGAGATCGCCCGCGCCCGGAAGATCGTCTCGGTTTGCGACAACACCTTCCTCTCGCCGTACTTCCAGCGCCCGCTCGAGTTCGGTCTCGACGTGGTGGTGCACTCCACCACCAAGTACATCAACGGCCACAGCGACACCGTCGGCGGCTTCATCGCCACCAGCAACGAGGAGCTCGCCCAGCGCATCGCCTTCCTCCAGAACGCGGTGGGCGGGGTGCCCTCGGCGATGGACAGCTTCCTCGTGCTCCGCGGGGTCAAGACGCTCGGAGTCCGGATGGCGCGGCACGAGCAGAACGCGATGAAGGTCGCCGAGTTCCTGGTGGGCCAGAAGAAGGCCGGGCACGTGGTCTACCCGGGCCTGGCGAGCCACCCGCAGCACGCGCTCGCCCGGAAGCAGATGAAGGGCTTCGGCGGGATGCTCACCTTCGAGATCCAGGGCGGTCTCCCGGCGGCCCGGAAGTTCCTCAAGGGGGTCAAGGTGTTCGCCTGCGCCGAGTCGCTCGGCGGGGTGGAGAGCCTCATCGAGCACCCGGCGATCATGACCCACGCCTCGGTGCCCCCGGAGACCCGGGCGGCGCTGGGCATCTCCGACGGGTTCATCCGGCTGTCGGTCGGCATCGAGGACGTCCAGGACCTCATCGACGACCTCTCCCAGGCGCTCGCCCAGGCCTGATTCCGGGCGGTTCCGTCGACCTACCGGGCGGTCGGCTTGCACGCGGCCGCCCAGGTGGGCTAGCTCTGCAGTCCGTGGTCATCCAGCACCATCACCATGCGCACCATCGGCACGGGCCCGTCGGGTCGGTGCACGCGCATGGCGGTGTGTTCGCTCACTGACCCGCCCCCGCTGACACCGAAGAATCCCGACCGGGCCCTCCAGGCAGCCGCATCCCTGCGGCGTGCCTCGAGGGCCCTTCGCATCTGGAGAAGCACATGCTGCGCATCGCACTACCGAACAAGGGCAGGCTGGCCGAGGACGTCAGAGGTGTCTTCGCCGACGCGGGCCTGGAGATCCGCGCCCGTGGCGAGCGGGCGCTCACCGCATCGCTCGGCGGCGAGTTCGAGGCCATCTTCGTCCGGAGCCAGGACATCCCCGAGCTGGTCTCGGACGGCGTGGCCGACGCGGGCGTCACCGGCTGGGACCTGGTCTGCGAGACCGGCCGGCCGGTCGACGTCCGGCTGGACCTCGAGTTCGGCCGCTGCCGGCTGGTGCTCGCCACCCGGGACGACTCGGGCATCGAGCGGGTGGAGCAGCTCCCGGCCGGGACGCGGGTGGCCACGGTCTTCCCCCGGCTCGCCAAGTCGTTCTTCGCCGAGAAGGGGCTGGCGGTGGAGGTGGTGCCGGTCTCCGGCGCGGCGGAGGTCGCGCCTCACCTGGGCATCGCCGACGTCGTCGTCGACCTCACCAGCACCGGGAGCACGCTCCGTACCAACGGTCTCAAGGAGGTCTGCACGCTGATCGAGTCGAGCGCGCGCCTCATCGCCCGTCCCGGCCTGGCTCCCGAAAAGGCCCGGGCGCTGAGCGAGCTGGAGGACGCGCTCGGCTCGGTGCTCCGTGCGCGCGGGAAGCGATATCTCATGGCCAACGTGCCGCGCGCCAGGCTGGAGGCGGTGCGGGAGGTGCTCCCGGGCCTGAGCGGGCCGACGGTCATCGAGCTGTACGGCGGCGGGGCCCTGGTGGCGGTGCACGCGGTGGTCGCCGAGGCCTCGCTCTACCGGACGGTGGCCGCGCTGAAGGCGCTCGGCGGCGAGGGCATCCTGGTCACCCGCATCGAGAGGCTCCTGCCGTGAGTCTGCCGGTGCGGTGGACGGGCCCGCTGGCCGCGCTCGGCCCGGACGCGCTCCGGGCCCTGCTCTCGCGCGGCCAGGGCGACTCCGGCGCGCGGGACCTCCGCGCGCAGGTGGCCGGCCTCATCGCCGAGGTGCGGACCCGGGGGGACGGGGCGCTGCGCGAGCTCGCCCGGAAATACGACGGGGTCTCGCTCGCCTCGATCGAGGTGCCGCGCGACGCGGTCCGTGCCGCCCTGGACCGGCAGCCGCCTGCGCTCCGGCGCGCCCTGGAGCGCTCGGCCCGGAACGTCGCCCGCGTGCACTCCGCCTTCCGTCCGCAGGCGAGCCGGATCGAGGTGGAGCCCGGCGTCGTGGTGGAGCGGCGGCCGGATCCGCTGACCCGGGTCGGGGTCTACGCTCCCGGTGGCCGGGCAGCGTACCCCAGCAGCGTGCTGATGGGCGCGGTCCCGGCGCGGGTGGCCGGGGTGCGCGAGGTGGTCCTCTGCTCTCCGCCGGGGCCGAACGGGCTCCCCTCCGACCCGGTGCTCGCCGCGGCGGCGGTGGCCGAGGTGGACCGGGTGTTCGCCCTCGGCGGCGCGGGCGCCATCGCCGCGCTGGCCTACGGCACCGAGTCGGTCCCACCGGTGGACCGCATCGTCGGGCCGGGAAACGCCTGGGTCGCCGAGGCCAAGCTGCAAGTCTCGTCGCGCGTCCCCATCGACTCGCCGGCGGGTCCGTCCGAGCTCCTGGTCCTGCTCGACGCCACCTCCGACGTCGAGGCGGTGGCGCGCGAGCTGCTCGCCCAGGCCGAGCACGACCCGGAGGCGGCGGTGGTGGCGGTGGCGCTCGACGAGCGGACCGGGCAGCGGCTGCTCGAGCGGCTCGGGGCCCTCGTTCCCACCGCGGAGCGGACGGCCATCATCGGTCAGGCGCTGTCCAGCCGGGGGGCGGTGGTGGTGGCGAGCACCCTGGACGAGGCGGTCGACTTCGCCGAGCGCTGGGCCCCGGAGCACCTCATGCTCGCGGTCCAGGGCGCGCCCGAGCTCTCCCGCCGCATCCGGAACGCGGGCACCGTCTTCGTCGGCACCTCGAGCTCGGGCGCCTTCGGCGACTACCTGACCGGCGCCAACCACGTGCTGCCCACCGCCGGCGCGGCGCGGGCCTGGTCCGGGCTGTCCACGCTGGACTTCGTGCGCTGGACCACCGTCCAGACCGTCTCCCGCGAGGGCGCGGCCTCGCTCGCTCCGGACACCGACGTCTTCGCCACCGCCGAGGGGCTGCACGCCCACGCCGCCGCCGCGCGGGCCTGGAGGGCGCCATGAGCCCGGCGCGCCCTCGCCCGGTGCTGACCACGCTGCCGCTCTACTCCCCGGACCCGAGCCCGGTGGAGATCGACCTGAGCGACAACGTGAACATGTGGGGGGTGCCCCCCGCCGCGGAACGGGCGCTCCGGGATCCACTGGCCGCCCACCCGAGCGTCTATCCGCACTCGGACCCGGTGGAGCTGCGTCAGGCGCTCGCGGCGTACGCGGGGGTGAGCGCGGCGGAGGTCATCACCGGCTGCGGCTCGGACGACGTCATCGACGGAGCGCTCCGCGCCTTCGCCGCGCCGGGCGAGAAGGTGGCCTACTCGGCCCCGAGCTTCTCCATGCTGGTGAACTTCACCCGGGTGAACGGCCTCGAGCCCGCGCCGGTGCCGTTCCGGAACGACGGCGACATCGAGCCGGACGCGCTCCTCGAGCAGCGCGCGGCCATCACCTACATCTGCAGCCCCAACAACCCCACCGGGACCGGCGTCTCGCCCGCGGCGATCGAGCGCGTGGTCTCCCGTGCCGAGGGCCTGGTGCTGGTCGATGAGGCGTACGGCGAGTACTCGGGGCAGACCGCGGTCCCGCTGCTTCCCCGGGCGCCGCAGCTCCTGGTGACCCGGACGCTGTCCAAGGCGTTCGGGCTCGCCGGTCTCCGGGTCGGCTACGGGCTCGCGGCGCCCGAGGTGGTCCAGGTACTGGAGAAGGTGCGCGGGCCGTACAAGGTGAACGTCCTCGGCGAGCGGGTGGCGCTGGCGGCGCTCCGCGCGGACGTGCCGTGGGTCCGCCGCCACGTCGAGGAGGCGCGGGGCCTCCGGGACCGGCTCCGGAGGGAGCTCGAGCGGCTGGGCCTCGCTCCGCTGCCCTCGGCGGCGAACTTCCTCTGCGTGCCGGTGCCCGACTCCGCCGCGGTGGGCAAGGCGCTGCTCGCCCGCGGCATCAAGGTGCGCGTCCTGCGGTCGCTCCCCGGCATCGGCGACGCCTTCCGCGTGGGGGTGGGGCCGTGGGAGCAGATGGAGCGACTGGTCTCCGCCCTGCGCGAGGTGCTCCGGTGAGGGTGGCGGTCCTCGACACCCGGGTGGGGAACGTCCACTCGCTGCTCAAGGCCCTGGCGGCGGCGGGCGGGGAGCCGCGCCTCGAGTCGCGCCCCGAGGCCTGTCTGGACGCCCCGATGCTGGTCCTCCCCGGCGTGGGCGCGTTCCCGGCGGCGAGCGGGCTCCTGGCCGAGGCGCGCGAGGCGGTCCGGAAGCGGCTCCTCGGCGGTGCGCCCTGCCTCGGCATCTGCCTCGGGATGCAGCTCCTCCTGGACGAGAGCGAGGAGGGCCCCGGGGCCGGGCTGGGCGTCATCCCCGGCCGGGTGGTCCGGCTGGAGGCGCCCCGGGTCCCTCACATGGGATGGAACCAGGTCGAGGGGGAGGACCCCCTCCTGACCCGTTCCGGGCTGCGGACGGCCTACTACGCCCACAGCTTCGTCTGCCGCCCGGTGAATCCGGACGTCATCCAGGCAACGACGGAGCACGCGGGCGTCAGCTTTCCGGCGATGATTCGGTCCGGGGGCATGGTGGGCGTGCAGTTCCACCCCGAGAAGAGCGGCGCACCGGGCCTGGCGTTCCTGGCCGCGGTGCTCGAGGAGGTCGGCACATGAGGGTCTTTCCGGCGATCGATCTGCGGGGCGGGGCCTGCGTCCAGTGGGTCGGTGGCGAACCCGACGCGGAGAAGATCCGCCTCCCCGACCCGGTGGAGGTGGCGCACCGCTGGAAGGCAGCGGGCTTCCGGGCGCTGCACCTCGTCGACCTCGACGCCGCCCTCGGGACCGGCTCGAACGCCGCGGTGATCGCCGCCATCGTCAAGGACTCGGGCCTGGAGGCCGAGGTGGGCGGCGGCGTGCGGGACGCCGATGCGATCCAGGGGCTGCTCGACCTGGGCGCCAGCCGGGTCATCGTGGGCACGCGCGCGCTGGAGGACCCCCGCTGGCTCGAGGAGATGGCCTTCAAGTTCCCCGGGAAGCTGGTGCTCGCCGCCGACACGCGCGAGCGCCAGGTGGTCACCCGGGGCTGGACACGGACCCTCACCCAGGACGTGGGGGCGCTGATCGCCGGAGTGGACCCGCTGCCGCTGGCCGCAATTCTGGTGACCGCGGTGCACGTCGAGGGCCGGGAGGGGGGCACGGACCTGGCCCTGATGTCCGAGCTGGTGGAGACCACCAGCCATCCCCTCCAGGCCTCCGGGGGCATCGCCTCCATGGACGAGCTGCGCCAGCTGGCCAGCGCCGGCGTGGCCGGGGCCATCCTGGGCATGGCGCTCTACACCGGGAAGATCGACGCCGCCGCCGCCGCGAAAGAGTTCCCGTGAGCGTCCGGCTGGTGCGAGAGACGAAGGAGAGCCGGGTCGAGGTGGAGATCGGCCCGGGGACGGATCCGGCCCGCATCGAGACCGGCAAGCCGTTCTTCGACCACATGCTGGCGACGTTCGGACGCTACGCGGGGTTGAGCCTCGGCGTGAAGGCGCGCGGCGACCTGACCCATCACCTGATGGAGGACGTGGCCATCACCGTGGGGCTCGCCTTCCGGAAGATGGTCCCCGCGACGGCGGCGCGCTTCGGCGAGCGCACCGTGCCGATGGACGACGCGCTGGTGCAGGCAGCGGTGGACGTGGGCGGGCGGGCCTACTACCGGGGCCGGCTCCCCAACGCGCTGTACGAGCACTGGATGCGGAGCTTCGCCGAGAACGCCGGGGCCACCGTGCACCTGCGCGTCATCCGCGGGCGCAACCGCCACCACGTCGTCGAGTGCGCGTTCAAGGCGCTGGGCCTGGCGCTGCGTGACGCGCTCGCCGAGGGCGGGACGGTGTTCAGCCTCAAGGGGTCGGTGAAGGTGACGGAGGGCGGCTGATGCTGGCTCCGCGCATCGTCGCCTGCCTGGACGTGACCGGCGGCCGGGTGGTGAAGGGGACGAAGTTCGTGAACCTCCGCGACCAGGGCGACCCGGTGGAGCTCGCCGAGGCCTACGGCCGGGACGGGGCGGACGAGGTGACCTTCCTGGACATCTCGGCGACCCCCGAGCAGCGCGCGCCGCTCCTGGACGTCGTCCGGCGGACGGCGGAGCGTCTCTTCGTCCCGCTCACCGTGGGCGGTGGGATGCGCTCGGTCGAGGACGTGGAGCGAGCGCTGCGGGCAGGGGCGGACAAGGTGGCGCTCAACTCCGCGCCGGTGCGCGCCCCCGAGCTGTTCTCGGAGTGCGCCCGGCGCTTCGGGGCGCAGTGCGTGGTGGCGAGCATCGACGCCCGGCGCTCGGGCGACCGCTGGCAGGTGGTGGTCGGCGGCGGCCGGACCGCGGTGGACCTGGACGCGATCGAGTGGGCGCGCGAGGCCGAGCGCCGCGGGGCGGGGGAGATCCTCCTGACCAGCATCGATCGCGACGGGGTCCGGACCGGTTACGACCTCGCCCTGACCCGGGCGGTGGCGAGCGCGGTGCGGGTGCCGGTGGTGGCCTCCGGTGGGGCAGGGGAGGCCGAGCACCTGCGCGCCGTGCTCCAGGACGCGGGCGCCGACGCGGCGCTGGTGGCGGGGATTCTCCATGACGGCACGACCACGGTCCGGGCGCTGAAGAAGGCGCTCTCGGCGGCCGGGGTTCCGGTGCGCGGCGAGGCGTGATGAGCGAGGCACGGGCGTGGATGGAGGCGGCGGAGGCGGTGGCCCGGGTGGCGGGGGAGGTCGCGCTGCGCCACTACCACCGCGGGGTCACGGTGGAGACCAAGGGAGACGGGACGCCGGTCTCGGTGGCGGATCGCGAGGCGGAGGAGGCCGCGCGGCGCTGGCTGGAGAAGCACTGCCCCCAGGACGGAATCCTCGGCGAGGAGCTCGGGACCACGCGGCCCGAGGCGCACCGGAGGTGGATCCTCGACCCGATCGACGGGACGAAGACCTTCGTCCGGCGGGTGCCGCTCTGGGGGACGCTGGTGGCGCTGGCCGAGGGCGAGAAGGTCCTCGCCGGCGCGGCGTTCTTCCCGGCGGTGGACGAGCTGGTGGTGGCGGCACAGGGCGGGGGGTGTCTCTGGAACGGGCGTCCGACGCGGGTGTCGAGCGTGTCGAAGCTGTCCGAGGCGCGTGGTGCTGATGACGGATGCGCGGATGGGGACGCCCGAGCAGGTCCGCGCCCTCGACGGCCTCTGTTCCCGCGCGGGCCTGGTCCGGACCTGGGGCGATTGCTACGGGTACCTGCTCGTCGCGACAGGTCGGGCGGAGGCGATGGCCGACTCGGTGATGGCGCCGTGGGACGCGGCCGCGCTCCAGCCGATCATCGAGGAGGCGGGCGGCGCGTTCAGCGACTGGAGCGGACGGCGCACGGCCTTCGGCGGGAACGCGGTGGCGAGCAATGCCGCGCTCGCGGCCGAGGTGCGCGCGGCGCTCGGAGCGCAGCGATGACGCTCGACTTCGACAAGGGTGGAGGCCGGGTCACCGTCGTCACCCGCGACGCGCGGACCGGCGCGGTGCTGATGGTGGCCCACGCCGACCGCGAGGCGATCGCCCGGACCGAGGCCACCGGAGAGATGCACTACACCTCGCGGACCCGCGGGCTGTGGCGGAAGGGCGAGACCAGCGGGAACGTGCAGAAGGTGGTGCGGCTGACGCCGGACTGCGACTCGGACGCGGTGCTCGCCGACGTGGTGCCGGCGGGGCCGGCCTGTCACGACGGGACGGTCTCCTGCTTCCGCGAGCCCGGCGAGGCGTCGGGCGCGTTCGCCCGCCTCGACGCCGTGGTGCGCGCTCGGTCCGAGTCGAGCGAGGGCGAGAGCTACACCCGGAAGCTGCTCGGGGACCGGAACCTCCGGCTGAAGAAGCTCGGCGAGGAGATGGCGGAGCTGGTGACCGCCTGCGCCGACGGCGACCGCGAGCGCGCCGCCGAGGAGGCCGCGGACGTCGTGTACCACCTGACGGTGGCGCTCCGGGCGCTCGGGGTGGGGCTCGGCGAGGTCGCCGCGGCGCTCGACCGGCGCGCGCGCTGATCCACCCCCGGACCACGCGGAGGGCAGAGTACGCGGGGCGGGCAAGTGGTCGAGGCCGCTGGCCGCAGGACGACCGGCCCGCGCGAGCCTCGAGCGCTCCGTGTTCGACGGAAGTCCCGGACGACGGGCCGTCACTGTTGGGTTCTCGGACGCGGTTCGCGAAACAGTTTCGGACGCTCAGGCCGGGGAGGGGTCGCGAGGCGCGGCCGAGCGTCTGATTCGGTTTCGCGGAGCTCGCCCGCGAAACACTTTCAACCGCAACGGAGTCCACGCTCGCTCGCGGATGAAGGGTCGCATCCGGCGCAGCGCGTCCCGCCCTCGAGCGCTCGCCGCCGGCATCAGGTTCCAGCCTGGAGGAATTGATTCCCACGCGTGCTTCAGGAAACCGTTTCGGACGCTCAAGAGGACCTTGCGACCGCTTCCCAGGGCGACCGTCCCAAAATGCTTCGGGAACGCACCTCCCGAAACCCGGCAGTGCACTGCCTCACGTCATGCCCGCTTGACGCTCCGGGCCCGTTCGCTCGGACCGGGCAGGAAGAGCGGGCCAGAAGACCCAGGAATATGTGCCTTGCATGCATACAATTCTCGAAATCGTGTGCATGCAGAGCACCTATCTCGGCGCTGGATGCTCATGAGCGCGGTCGCGGTTGTCCTGGCCGGGTGCCGCGGATCGACCGAGGTGAGGCCGAGCACGGACCGGTCACCGTTCTGCACCAGCCGCTGCGAAGAGCGAACGCCCGCGCGCGCCCGGTGAAACCAATCCCCGAGCCGTGGTCGGCAAGATCCTCGGGATCGAGCCGGGTGAGAGGGTCGAGATCGAGGTCTTGAACGGGAGCGTCGACCCGAGCCTGCCGAGCCCGATCTCGATCGACGACGTCGCTTTCGGCTCGCCCACTGCGCTACGGCCCAGCGGACTCTTTGCCGTCTACATGGGCGCCACGCCGGTCGGCATGATCCGCCTCGTTCCGGAGCGCCATCGCCCGGTCGAGATCGTCTCCGGCGCCGATGAGCTGTGCGTGCTCGTCGAGCTCCGGAAGTGAACGCCGCCCGTTCGCTCAGCGCCTCGGGCCGACGAAGATCGGCTCGGCCAGCACCGACCGGGTGAGCCGGGTCACCTTCCCGTACCGGGCGGTGTGGTCGTCCCGGAGCCGGACGGCCTCCGCCGAGCTCCGGTACGCCTCGATGGCCGCCACGCTCTCCGCCCGGTAGTGCACCACGTACCGCACCCAGCCGTCGGCGGCGCGCTCCTGGTCCTTCCACCGCGTCGCGCCCAGGAAGCCCGGCTGCCGCAGCACGTCGGTCAGGTGATCGGCCGCGTGCCAGCGCGCCCAGGCCTCCTCGACCGCCGGCGCCACCTCGATGGTCACCCGGTACACCGCGTTGGCCCGGCCGCTCACATGCGCTCCGCGAGGAACTCGATCAGGTCGATCTTGGTCACGATGGCCACCACCTGCTCGTGCTCCTTGACCACCGCGACGTTGTCCTGGGCGAAGACCTCTCGCAGGCGGCTCAGCGTCGCCTCGGGGCTCACCACACCCTGGAGCGGGGCGATCAGCGAATCGATCACGTCGTGGAACCCCTGCTTCTTGGAGACCAGCGCGTTCAGGAGGTCGTACTCGTGGATCATCCCCACGGTGCCGCCGTGCGCGTCACGCACCGGCATCTGGCTGAAGCCGTGCTTGCGCATCTGCTCGACGACCGCGTCGATGCGCTGTCCCTTCTGCACGAAGAGGACGTGCTGCTTCCGCGAGCCGATGAGGTCCTTCACCCGGCCCGGGGACTTCTCGTCCACCGCGAAGCCGTTGTCCTTCATCCACTCGTCGTTGAAGAACTTGGTGATGTAGTTGTTGCCGGTGTCGGTGAGCACCACGACCACGACCTTGCCCTTGCCCAGCTCGCGCGCGATCTCGACCGCGACGTGCACCGTGGCGCCCGAGCTGCCGCCGCCGAAGAGGCCCTCCTCCCGGGCCAGCCGTCGCGCGGCGTTGAAGCACTGCTGGTCGTCGACCTGGCGGATCTCGTCGATCACCGAGAAGTCGAGCGCCTTGCACAGCATGTCCTCGCCGATGCCCTCCACCTTGTAGACGTGCGGCTCCGGCAGCTTCCCGGTCTGGAAGTAGCCCTGGTACACGCTGCCCACCGGGTCCACGCCCACGTTCCGGATGGCGGGGTTCTTCTCCTTCAGGAACTTGCCCACGCCGGTCATCGTCCCCCCCGTCCCGAGCCCGGTGACGAAGACGTCGAGCCGGCCCTCGAGCTGCTCCCACAGCTCGGGCGCGGTGGTGAGGTAGTGGGCCTCGCCGTTGTCGGGGTTGTGGTACTGGTTCAGGTAGAAGCTGCCGGGCGTCTCGCGGGCGATGCGCTTCGCCGTCTCGTAGTAGCTCTGCGGCGAGTCGGCGGGCACGTTGGTCGGCGTCACCACCACCTGCGCGCCCAGCGCCTTCAGCCGGTTGACCTTCTCCGCCGACATCTTGTCCGGCATGGTGAAAACGCAGCGGTAGCCCTTCACCGCCGCGGCCAGCGCCACGCCCATCCCGGTGTTGCCCGAGGTGTTCTCCACGATGGTGCCGCCGGGCTTCAGCTTCCCCTCACGTTCGGCCTTCTCGATGATGTGCAGGGCCATCCGGTCCTTGATCGACCCGCCCGGGTTCATGAACTCGCACTTGGCGTAGACGGTGGCGTCGTTCGGGCCGACCAGCTTGTTGAGCCGGACCAGCGGGGTGTGGCCGATGGCCGAGAGGATGGTGGAGTGCACGTTCATGGCGCTCCCGCTCATAGCACCAGCGGCCGTCAGCGCGCCCTGTCCGGATTCACCCGGCAGCGTGGTCCAGCAGCCAGCAGCGGAGCGCGACGGGGTCGGCCGCCAGCGGCTCGGAACGTGACGGCCGGGCGAGCAGCTCGGCCAGGGCGGGCGGGACCGAGACCGGATGTCCGACCAGCGGCTCGACGATGCCCTCGAACTTGGCCGGATGCGCCGTCGCCGCCACGGCCCATTGCCCGCTCGCGCCCTCGGCCCGGAGCTGCTCCAGGACGCGCACCCCGGCGGCGGTGTGCGGACAGAAGACCCGCCCGTGCCGACGCTCGCCCTCCTGGATGGTCCGGGAGATGTCCGCATCCGCCACCGCCCGCGCCCGCGAGGCGGGTCCGGAGCACCTCCAGGTCGGGGAACGTCCAGACCAGCCGCTCGAAGTTGCTCGGGTCCCCGACGTCCATCGCATTCGCCAGCGTGGCCACGCTCGGCCGGCCGCGGTAGACGCCGAGCTCGAAGAACTCGACCAGCGTCCGGTTGGCGTTCGTCGCCAGGACGATGTCCCCGATCGGCGCGCCCAGCTCGCGCGCCCACACCGCGGCCAGCGCGTTGCCCAGGTTCCCGGTCGGGACCACGAGGTTGAGCGTCCCCGGTGCTCCAGGCCGCCTGCGCGTGGTACGCGAGCTGCGGCAGGAGCCGGCCGAGGCTGATGCTGTTCGCCGAGGTGAGCCGGAGCGAGGCGAGCGCCGGGTCGGCGAAGGCGGCCTTGACCATCTGCTGGCAGTCGTCGAACGCGCCCGCCACCCGGAGCGCCGTCACGTTGTCACCGAACGTGCCGAGCTGGTGCGCCTGGCGGGGCGAGACCCGGCCCTCGGGGTAGAGCAGCACCACCCGGACGCCGGCCATCCGGTGGAAGGCCGCGGCGACCGCGCCGCCGGTGTCGCCCGACGTCGCGACCAGCACCGTTCGCGTTCCGGCGCCGGCCGGATGGAGCCGCGCGCACGCAGGCGGCGAGGAACCGCGCCCCGAAGTCCTTGAAGGCCGCGGTCGGCCCATGGAACAGCTCGACCACGAAGTCGCCCGGGCCGCGCAGCGGCACCAGCGGGGCAGGGAAGGTGAAGGCCTCGGCCACCATCGTCGGGAGCTCGGGCGCGAGCCGATCGCCGGCGAAGAACGGCGCGAGCACCGCCACCGCCGCGTCGGCGAGCGCACCCCCGCCCGGCGCTCGCACCTCGCCGCGGGGGAGCCGCGCCGGGACGAACAGTCCGCCATCCGGCGCCGTGCCCCGGAGCAGCGCGTCCGCCAGCGGCAGGTCCGCCACCCCGCCGCGGGTGCTCCCGACGTTCACCCCACCACCCTCGCCGCCGGCGCGGCGACGGGCGAGATCCACACGTCGCAGTCGATGAACGCCGACCGGAAGGCCTGCTCCATGGCCGCGGCGATCCGCTCCGCCCGGTCCTTGGTGCACCAGGCGAAGACGCTCGGGCCGCCGCCGGAGATGCTCGCCCCGAGCGCGCCCTCCTCGAGCGCGGCGGCCTTCACCGGCCCGAAGCCGCCGACCAGCGGCGCCCGCAGCGGCTCCACCAGCACGTCGCGCAGCCCGGCGCGGATGCAGTCGAGGTCGTTGCGGTAGCACCCGGCGAGCACCAGGGCGAGGTTCGCGCTCTGCTCCACGAACTGGGGCAGCTCGAACGGCAGCCTCAGGACGGCCCGCGCGGTCTTGGTCTCCAGGATCTGGTGGGGATGCACCAGCACGCAGGTCAGGCCATCCGGCACGGGGATCGGGACCAGCCGGTGGTGCGTGGCCAGCGCCAGCCCTCCGAGCAGCATCGGGCCCACGTTGTCGCCGTGCTCCGCGCCGCTCGCCGCCGACTCGCCGATCATCGCGCACTGGTACAGGACGTCCATCGGCGCCGGCCGCTCGAGCACCGCGTTCGCCGCGACCAGGGCCGCGACGCACGAGGCCGCCGAGCCCCCCATCCCCGAGCCGAGCGGGATCCCCTTCTCGATCGTCACCTCGAAGCCGTGGGTGAGCCCCAGCCGTCCGCGGAGCGCGAGCAGCGCCCGGCCCGCGGTGTTCTTCTCGGCGTCCATCGGCAGTCCGACCACCACACCCCCGATGGCGGCGATTCGCACCTCGGGTGCATCGATGCGCTGGACGGTCACCCGGTCCGACGGACCGACGATGGCATGGCCGAGGATGTCGAAGCCCACGCCGACGTTGCCCACCGAGGCGGGAGCGGCGGCGGTGGCCCGCAGAGAGCGTTCCATTCCCCGGAGCCTAGTGCGCGAGGGCGTGACGGGTCTGCTACCCTTGGGAGCAATGCACAGCGAGCAGGCCCTCCGGGACCAGGTGGCGCTCGCCACCGGTCGTCCGCAGGACGGGGCCCCGGTCCTCCAGCTGAAGGGTGACGCGAGCAACCGCTCCTACCTCCGTGTCGGGCGCTGGCCGGACAGCCACGTGGTGATGGTGATGCCACCCGGTCCCCAGAGGAGCGAGGAGGCCAGCAAGGGCGGGCCTCCGGACGAGCTCCCCTTCCTCAACGTGCAGCGTTACCTCGAGGGCCTCGGGGTCCGTGTCCCGCGCATCCTCCGGTACGACCCCGCCGTGGCGATGATGGTCCTCGAGGACCTCGGCAACGTCACCTTCGAGCGGGCGCTGGAGGGGATCTCGCGCGAGGCGCTCTACGGCCGCGCGGTAGATCTCCTGGCCCGGATGCGCGCCGCGGCCGAGGCGCGGCCCGACCCGCGCTGCCTCGCCTTCACCCGGGCCTTCGACGAGGAGCTCTACACCTGGGAGCTCCACCACTTTCGCGAGTACGGCCTCGAGGCCTGGAGCGGACGGGTGCCCACCACGGCCGAGCGCGCGCAGCTCGAGCGCGCCTTCGCCGGGATCGCCGGACGCCTCGCCGCGGCGTCTCGGGGCTTCACCCACCGCGACTACCAGAGCCGGAACCTCATGGTGACCGGCGGCGAGCTGGTGGTCATCGACTTCCAGGACGCGCTCCAGGGCCCGTGGCAGTACGACCTGGTCGCCCTCCTGCGCGACAGCTACGTCGAGCTCGCGCCGGAGCTGGTGGAGGCGATGATCGACCGCTGGCTCGCCGAGTACGCGCGCGCCTCGGGCCGCACGCTCCAGCGGCCAGAGTTCAGGCGCTTCTTCGATCTGCTCACCGTGCAGCGCAAGCTGAAGGACGCGGCGCGGTTCGAGTTCATCCACCGGGTGAAGAAGAATCCGGGTTTCCTCCCCTCGATCCCCGCCTCGCTCCGCTACGCCCGCGCGGCGATGGAGCGGCTGTCCGACGACCCGGACGTGGTCGCGCTCCGCGAGGTGGCCGTGCGCTACGTCCCCGAGCTGCGCTGATGCCGCCGGGCTCCAGAGCCTTGGTCCTCGCCGCGGGATTGGGCACGCGCCTCCGCCCGCTGACCGAGGCGTTCCCCAAGCCGGCGGTGCCGTTTCTCGGCGCCCCGTTGCTCCGCCGGACGTTCGCCGTGCTGGCGAGGGGCGGCGTGGACCGCGTCGCGCTCAACACTCACCACCTCCCGGAGGCGATGGCGCAGGTCGCGCGCGAGGAGGGCGCCCGGCGCGGGCTCGCCGTCGTCACGGTCCACGAGCCGGTCATCCAGGGCACCGGCGGGGGGCTGCGGGGCCTCGCCCGGGCGCTCCCGGGAGACGACGTGGTCGTGGCCTGGAACGGCGACATCCTCTTCGCCCCGGACCTCGGGCGGCTGCTCGAGGTGCATCGGGCCTCGGGCGCGGCAGCGACGATGGTGCTCTTGCCCATGCCCCCCGGCCGGAGCTACGGCGTGGTGGAGATCGACGGAGCGGGGAGGGTGCGGCGCATCGGCCGGGCGGCCGCGGCGCCGCTGCCCGGCTGCACGCCGTGGCACTTCAGCGGCGTACATCTCATATCGCCGCGGGTGTTCGAGGTGATGGCTCCCGCGGGGCCCGAGGACATCAACCACGACGTCTACCCGCGGCTCTTCGCGTCGGGCGCGGTGCGCGGCGTGGTCGTCGACGCGGCCTGGTCCGACCTGGGCTCCCCGGCGACGTACCTCGAGGCGCAGGCCGACCTCCTGCTCGGCCGCGTGCCGGATCCGCTCGGGCCGGAGTCGCCGCTCGCCGGACGGACCGGGATCGAGGCGCTGGTGGAGAAGGGCGCCCGGGTCCACCCGTCGGCCGAGCTCTCGCCGGACGTCTTCGTCGCCAGCGGCGTCGAGGTGCCCGCCGGCGCGCGCATCCGACGGAGCGCGCTGCTCGCGGGAGCCGTGGTGCGTCCGGACGAGGCCGTGAAGAACCAGATCCGCTGGTCCGGCGGAACGCTCCAGGCGGGCTGAGGCGGGAACAGGGGCGCAGCCCCTCGAGCTCCCAACTGCTCGCGACGTGGGGCGCTGCCGCCCACTCGGCGCCCCTCCGGCTCCATTCACCGGCCCCGATGACCGCTCGCCGGTCCGTCTTGCGCACGGCGTCCGCCTCCGCTTCGATCGCCGAGGACTCAGGGAAGGGGAGATGCGCTCATGCAGATGCCCACGCCGACCGAGGAGCACCGGAAGCTCCACCGCCTCGCAGGGAGCTGGACCGGGGAGGAGACGCTCCAGCCGTCCCCGTGGGGTCCGGGCGGTCCAGCCGTCGGACGGATCGCCGCGCAGGTCGCGCTGGACGGCCTGTTCGTCGTCTCCGACTACGTGGAGGAGAAGGACGGGAAGGTCGTGTTCCGGGGACACTCGGTCTTCGGCTGGGACCCGTCCTCGAAGTCCGTCACCTGGTACTGGTTCGACACGATGGGAGCGAATCCCCCTTCGCCGGCTCGCGGCACGTGGGATGGAGACACCCTGGCTCTCGCCGTCACCACCCCGGGCGCCGAGGGTCGGTACACCTACCGCTTCCACGGAAGCGATCGCTACGAGTTCAAGATCGAGAGCTCGTTCGACGGCGGGAAGACCTGGGTGAAGTTCATGGAGGGCACGTACCGGCGCGCCGGGAGTGGGTCGTCCGCGTGACGCAGGGGTGACGTTCCCGGCGCTTCGACCTCGACGAGTTGCGGTCGTCGGCCTTCGCGCCCATGGTGGTGCGACCGCCTTGATTCGCCTCGCCCACCTCAGCGACCTGCACCACCAGATCGACTGGCGGCGGCGCTCCCTCTGGAGCTCGGGCTGGCGCGGCGCCCCCGGGCGCTTCGAGCTCCACGCGCTCGGCCGGCTCCGCCGCTTCGCCGGGGTGGAGCAACGCATCGCCCGCCTGGTGGACCAGGTGCTCCGCCTCGCGCCGGACCGGGTCCTCCTCACCGGCGACCTGACCGCGCTCGGCGACGAGGCCGAGCTGCGCCACGCCAGGGCGCTGCTCGAGCCGTTCATCGCCGCCGGCTTGCTGGTGGTCATCCCCGGCAACCACGACCGCTACACCGACGCGCGCTCGCCGGCGTTCGAGCGCGTGTTCGCGGACCTCCTGACCAGCGACCTCCCCGGGCTCGCCGACGCACGGGGCTACCCGTTCGTGAAGCTGGTGGGCGACCGCCACGCCCTGGTGGGCCTGGACAGCACGCGGGTCCAGGGCTGGGGCCACTACCTGCTCGGGCGGCTCGGGGCGAGGCAGCTCCGGGCGCTGGCCCGCGTGCTCGAGCACCCCGCGCTGGAGCGCCGCACCCTCCTCCTCCTCGCCCACCACGGACCGGCCGGCCCGTCCGGCGTCATTCGACTGGGGCGAGTCAGGGCTGGTCGACGCCGCGGCGCTGCTCCGGACCGTCCGGCACCGCCCGGTGGTGCTCCTCCACGGACACTCGCACCAGCGCTACTGGCACCGCGCCAGGGCCGGGCGGCCGCACCTCATCGCCGGCGGCAGCTCGACCGAGCGCGCGGGCTTCTGGGAGGTCCAGGTGGACGATCACTGCGCGCTGGAGGCGGTGGCCCACCCGCTCCGCTGACGGCCGCGCAGCTCGGGGATCCAGAAGAACACCATGGCGATCGCCAGCGCCAGGAAGAGGCCGGCGAAGATGTCCACCAGGTAGTGCTGCTTGGTGGTGAGCGTGGATGCCGCCACCGCCGTGGCCCAGAGCAGGAAACCGCCGAACACCGCTGGCCGGTGCCGCCAGAGCGCGAACGCCGCCAGGTACG
This sequence comes from uncultured delta proteobacterium, assembly GCA_963776345.1. Classification (GTDB taxonomy): domain Bacteria; phylum Myxococcota; class Myxococcia; order Myxococcales; family Myxococcaceae; genus RPRB01. The sequence continues at coordinate 317,793 of CAVZMH010000019.1, forward strand.
AGCCGGCCACGTGCATGCTGGGCAGGCAGCTGGTGGCCGCGTCCACCCCGCGGAGGCTCGCCAGGGCGCGCGCGCTCGCGCCGCCGCCGGCGATCGGGAACCACTCGCGGGGGAACACCGTCGGCCAGAGGAGGTGGACGAATGCCCCCACCACCAGGAGCGCGAAGTACGTCTTCACGTACCGCCTCACCTCCGGCCAGCCCATCTGGAGCATGAAGGCCGCCGCCACCAGCAGGTAGTCCGAGAAGTAGATCCATACCGTCCCGGGGAGGAAGGGGACCGCGGCGTCGGCGGCCGTCCACCAGAGCTGGCGCGGCGGGAACAGCTGGAGGTGGTTGGGGACCAGGTAGAGCACCGCGTTCATCAAAGTGGCCCCGAGCGCGATGAGCAGCTTCTGCCCCGCGCTGGGCGGCGGTGAACGCCGGTGGGAGGAGAAGACGTCCGTCACTCGAGCCGGCAGCGGGCGAGGATGCAGGTGACGTTGTCGTTCCCACCGGCGGCGTTGGCCCGCTCGATGAGCCGGGTGCAGGCCTCCTCGAGGTCGGCGGTCTCGCGGAGCAGCTGCTCCATCTCCGCGTCGCTCACCATCCCCGAGAGCCCGTCGGAGCAGAGCAGGAACACGTCGCCGTCGATGGGCTCGAACCGCCCCACGTCCACCTGCACCGTGTCCTTCATCCCCAGCGCGCGGACGATGACGTTCTTGTGAGGGAAGGCGTCGATCTCTTCCGGCGAGAGCTTCTTCGCCTTCAGGTAGTCGTTGAGCAGCGAGTGGTCCTCGGTGACCTGCTCCAGCTTCCCGTCCCGGAAGCGGTACACCCGGCTGTCCCCCACGTGACCGACGTAGACGGAGCTCTCGGCGATGTGCACCGTGGCGATGGTGGTCCCCATCCCCCGGTAGTTCGGGTCCCCGCTCGCCGCCTCGTAGATCCGGGCGTTGGCCAGCTTGATCCCGGTGGCCAGCCGGTTCTCGTCGTAGTTCCGCGTCTTGTCCATCTTGAACGGCCAGGTCACGTCCGAGTCGGTCGAGGTGAGGCGGAAGAACTCGGCCAGCTCGTCGATGGCGATGCGGCTGGCGATCTCGCCGGCGAAGTGGCCGCCCATCCCGTCGGCGACGCAGTAGAGCCGCTGATCGGGCATCACGAGGAAGCTGTCCTCGTTGATGTTGCGCTTCATGCCGACGTGGCTCTTGCCTGCGACCTCGATGCGCATCCCGGAGTCGGGGAACGCTAGCAAAGCCCCGAGCGATGGATCAAAGACTCCCCGAACGACGCATGGCGCTGCTCCGCTCCCCCTCTCCTCCGCTGCACGTGGTCCTGGTCTCGCCACGCATCCCGCCCAACACCGGGAACGTGGCCCGCCTGTGCGCGGTGACCGGCTGCCGGCTCGAGCTGGTCGAGCCGCTCGGCTTCTCCATCGCCGACCGGGACCTCAGGCGGGCCGGGCTCGACTACTGGGACAAGGTGTTCCTCGCGCTGCACGCCGACTGGGAGGCATACCTCGCGGCGAGCGCGGGCGTCCGGCGCTGGCTCTTCACCGGCCACGCCGCGCTGACGCACTGGGACGCGCCCTTCACTCCGGGTGACCACCTGGTGTTCGGGTCGGAGCCGGGGGGCCTGCCGCCCTACATCCTGGAGGGAGGTGAGGGCACCCCGGTGGCCATCCCCATGGCGCCGGGCGTTCGCTCCCTCAACCTCTCCACCGCGGCGGGCATCGGGGTCTACGAAGCCCTCCGGCGGATCCGGCTAGAGTAGGGGGTCCCCACCGATGGCTCGCCCCTCCCTCCCGCCCGCGGCCGAGGCGCTCTTCCGCGCGCAGCAGGACAAGAGCACCGGCTGGCTCACGCTCCTGTGCCGCGGACGCGAGGCCAAGCTCTATCTGCAGCACGGAGACCTGGTGGGTACACGGCTCGGGTTCGGCCATCAGACCGATGCCCAGGCGCTGCTCGCCGCGGGCGCCCTCGTCCCCCCGGCGCTCGACCTCCTCTGGTCGCGCGGGCAGCTCGGGGATCCGGCGCGGGTCTGCGAGGCCGCCGGGGTCGACCCGACGTCGGTCTCCGAGGCGCGGGCCCTGGCCTCGGTTCGCCGGGTGGCGACGCTCGCCGAGGAGGCGAGCTTCATGCCCGCGCTGGTCGAGGTGACCTTCCCCCGCGTCCGTGGCGCCCGGGCGGTCCGCGCCGCCTTCGAGGCGTTGCCGCCGGTGCCCGCGACCTCGTGGGTGCGCTGCCGCGACGTGTCGGCGGCCGAGCCGTTCCTCGCCACCGCCGAGGAGCGCGCCTTCCTCGCCTCCCTCGCCGAGTTCCACACCGCCGAGGCGCTGTCCTCCGCCCAGTCGGCGCTGCTCCGCGCGCTCGAGCATGCCGGGCTGGTGGAGGTCCTCGGGCCCGAGGAGTGGGAGGCGCGCGCCGGGGAGGAGCGGGTCGAGGCCGCCCGCCGTGCCGAGGAGGAGTCCCGGCGGGAGGCGGCCCGGCTCGCTCTGGAGGCGGCGCGCGCGGCCGAGGAGCGCCGCCAGGCCGAGGTGCGCGGGCGCGCCGAGGCCGCCAGGAGGGCGCTCGAGGCGGCGAAGGCCGCCGAGGCCGCGTGGCGCCGCGCCCAGGGGAATGGGGACGCCGGCCCGCCGGTGGTGCATACCACCGAGCCCGAGTTCCCCGGTCCGCCCCCGCCCCGCGCCCGGACCACCGACCACGAGTTCCACGCGCTCTCCGAGGAGATGCCTCCGCTCGAGCCGCCCGTCGCGGACGCGCCCGACGTCGAGGGCGACGAGGCGATGGTGCCGGTCATCACCCGCACCACCCTCCCGCCCTTCGAGCCGCCGGTGCAGAGCACCGACCCCATGGGGCTGCCGCCGGTCGCCGAGGGGCTCGGGGACGAGGACACCTTGGTGCGCGCCATGGAGTACGCGCGCGGACAGACGGACCCCTACGCCTCCGTGCCCGCGGCCCCCGGCCGGGTCCAGGCGCGCGGGGAGCCGCCTCCGCCCCCGCGCTCCGGGACCGACCCGTACGCCCCGGGCCTGGAGCCCGAGGCGCACCAGACGGACCCGTACGCCCAGCCGCTCTCGCAGGCCACGCCGCCCCCGTCGGCGGACGAGCTGCCCACGCCTCCGGCACGGCCCTTCATGTTCCCCCCCGCCGGGGCGACACCCACCCCGCCCACGGGGACGGACGACACCCGCACGCCTCCGGGCGGCATCAGGCTCGAGTCGGAGGAGCCGGTGCTCGAGCCCGACTCGCTCGCCCTCGCCGACCTGGAGCCGGCGCCCACCCCGGCCGCGGGAACGCTGGTCGACGAGCTCAGCGAGGCGCTCCGCCGGGCCGGCTCGGACGCACCCGCGGAGCTGTGGCGGACGCCGAGCACCGAGGCGGTGGGGAGCAAGCCCGCGGAGCGGACGCCGCTGCGGCTCGGGCCGGAGTCGGGGGAGAACGACGCCGACCTGTGGAGGCTGGTGAGCGAGAAGCCGGTGGAGCAGCCGGGCTCCTTCGAGGCCGCGCTCCACCAGGTGGACGAACAGCTCGAGGCGCTCGCGGGCCTGGGCGCGGCCCCGACCGATCCGGACAACCCGAGCACCGTCCCCCTGGCCACCACGGACCTGGACGCGCTGGTGAAGGCGTCGTTCGAGTCGGGCGAGTGGACGATGGCCCCGCCCGCCGCGCCGGACGAGAGCCCCGACGGCGGTCGCATCGGTCTGGCGGCGCTGAGCGGGACGCCGCCTCCCGCTCCGCCGTCGCCCGTCGCCGAGCCGCCCGAGCTGTCCGCCGCCCGCAGGCAGGCTCTCCTGCGCCAGGCGCGCGCCGCCGCCGAGCGCGAGCCCGTGGCCAGCATCCCCACCCCTCCGCCGCGCTCGCTGGAGGACGCGGAGCTGGCCGATGCCATCGAGGCCCGTCACGCCGCGCTCACCCGCGACCCGGACCGGTTCGCGGTGCTGGGCCTGCCCCCCGAGGCGGGGCGGGACGACGTGAAGCGCGCGTTCATCGAGCTGGCCAAGGTGTTCCATCCCGATCGGCTGCCGCGCTCGCTGGCGATGCTCCAGCCCAAGACCGCGCGCGTCTTCGACGCCATCCGCGAGGCCCAGGAGTTCCTGCTCGACGACGTCCGCCGTGCCGAGCATGCCGCCACCCACGTCCGGAGCGGGCCGGGCCGGGCGAACGACCCGGCCGCAGCGTCGGAGGCGCTGGTCGCCGGGGAGATGGCGATGCGCAGGCGCGAGTACGCGCAGGCCGAGGCCTTCTTCCGGGAGGCCCACGAGGCCGACCCGCGCCCGGCCACCCTCGCCGCCGAGGCCTGGGCCATCTACATGGACCCGTCGCGGAGGAGCGAGGCGCCGCGCGCCCGGGCGATGATGGTCGACGCCCTCAAGGCCGATCCGGACTGCGACCGTGCGCACTACCAGCTCGGGGTCATCGCCCGCGTGGAAGGCGACGTGGACCGGGCCGAGAAGCACTTCCGCGAGGCGGTACGCAGCAACCCGCGCCACCTCGAGGCCGCGCAGGAGCTGCGGTTGCTGGAGATGCGGCGCCGCCCGAAGAAGAAGTAGCGCCCCCGGGGGGGGCTACGGGGCGTTCCGGACCCAGGCGTCGAGCGCCGCCCGCTCGTCCTTGCCCAGGCGCACGAACTCGATGCCCATGCCCGCCGGCTCCTCGGGACCGGGGAAGCGGCGAACCCAGGCCACCCGGGCCTGTGCCTGTACCGGCGCGGGGCGTCCGACGATCTGGAACTCGAGCGACAGCGTCTCGCCCGGCTCGAGCAACAGGTCTGATACGAGAAACGCCCCACCGGCAGACAGGTCCGCGCCGGACAGCTCCAGAGCGCCGAGGCCGTCGGTTCCCCCGGCACGGAACTCCACCGAGAGCGACCGCCGCGCGTGCCGGCGCTTGTCCTCGTGGGTCAGCACGGGACGAAGCCTGACCCGCGCGCCATGGGTGTCAAGGGCCTGCTAACCTCGCCCGGCCCATGGCCAAGCAGCATCTCCTGCTCGTCGACGGGGACCCGAAGAGTCTCCGGGTGATGGAGGTCAGCCTGAAGAAGGCCGGCTTCTCGGTCACCACCGCGGCCGATGGGAAGGACGCCCTCCAGAAGATCCAGATCAGCCCGCCGGACCTGGTCCTTTCGGACACCAGGCTGTCGGAGCTGGACGGGTTCGAGCTCTGCCGGCGGCTGAAGTCGGACGAGCGGCTGAGGCAAATCCCGTTCGTCTTCCTCACCAGCCAGAAAGCCGTGGAATTCAAGGTCCGGGGCCTGGAGATGGGCGGCGAGGACTACCTGACCAAACCCATCTACATCAAGGAGATCGTCACCCGGGCGCGGATGATTCTCCAGAAGGCGGAGAAGGAGCGCTTCGAGCGGCGCGAGACGCGCGGCGGCTTTTCTGGAAGTTTGAGCGACCTCGGGGTGGTCGACCTGGTCCAGACCTTCGAGGTGGGGCGGAAGACCGGGCTCATCCGGCTCGATGGCGAGCGCTCCGGCACCATCTACTTCCGCGACGGCCGGGTCATCGACGCCGAGCTGGGGCGGCTCGCCGGCGAGAACGCGTTCTACCGGATGCTCAACACCTTCGAGGGGCAGTTCGAGGTGCAGTTCGTCCCGGTGGACCGGCCCGAGCGCATCGAGGTCTCGACCCAGGGGCTGCTGCTCGAGGGCATGCGCCGGCTGGACGAGTGGGGCCGGATGCTCGAGCAGCTCCCTCCGCTGGAGACGGTGTTCGAGATCGACTACCGGCAGCTCGCGGACCGGCTGAGCGAGATCCCCGACGAGGTGAACGGGCTGCTCCGGCTCTTCGACGGGCACCGTTCGCTGGCACGGGTGGTGGACGACTCGGACTTCGAGGACCTGGCCGCGCTGGGCATCATCAGCAAGCTCTACTTCGAGGGGCTGGTGCGCGAGGCCGGAGGCACGCCACCGTTCGGCCCGCGCGAGTCGCGTGCCCTCGGGGCGTGGCTCGACGGGACGCCGCCCCCCCCGGTGTGGTCCGGACCCGTGGCGGTGCAGCCGAACCCGGCGGCCCACACTCCGCCGCCGGGTGCGGTGCCGACGGTGGCGCCGCTCTCGGCCGAGGAGACGGCGGCACGCTCGGCTCCCGTGACCAACGGCGCGCCGGCCGCGCATCCGGCCGTCCCGGACGCGGTGAACGGAACGACGTTGGAGCCGCACGCAGGCGAGTCGCAGGGGGCACCTGGTCACGTCCCGGCGGACACGCCGGCGCCCGGCGGCCCCGACGCGGCGGACGTGCTCGCGCCGCTCCCGGCGGCCATCGCCGCCGAGGTGGCCAGCGCCGAGCCGGAGCTGCACGCCCTCCTCACCGCTCCGCCGTCGCCCGAGGCGGGGGTGGCCCTCCGCCCGGGCAATGGGCCGGGCTCGGCGGACGTGCTCCTCTTCTCTCCCAGGCCGGACGCCATGCCGGCGCGACTCCCGGGCTCGTCGTTCCTCGTCGCTCCGCCTCCCGCGGCGCGCGCGGTGGAGCAGGCGCAGGCCAAGGCCCTGACGGACTGGGGACATGCGCCGCCCGCGGTTTCCGTCCCGCCGCCGGTTCCCCCGGCGCCGGCGCTGCGCGAGCCGCTCTTCGGGGGCGCGGCGGAGGAGACGGAGGAGGCTGAGGAGACGCCCCCTGACGCGCTGCCGGAACCCGAGCGCCCGCGGCTCCGGTTCCTCGAGCCCCCGCCCCCGCGCCGGACCGGACGATGGGTGGTGGCAGGGCTCGCGCTCATCGCCGTGGCGGCCGGGGTGGCCTGGGCGTTGGGGGTCCGCCGCGCCCCTCCTCCGCCTGTGTCCGAGCCTGCTGCCGTGGCGGCGCCCGCCGCACCCGAGGAGCCCCACGCTCCCGCCGCGGCCGTCGCCACCGGGAGCGCTCCGCCGGCCACGAGCGAGCCCGCGCCCCCCGTGCCCTCGCCGGCGCTCGCCGGCTCCCCGCAGCAGGACGCCCCCCCGGCCGGCGCCGCGGAGGACCCGGGCGAGGCCCAGTACGCCGAGGCGGTGCGGGCCGCCCGCGAGGCCAACGCCGGGAGCAAGTGGGAGGTGGAGGCCGAGGCGTACCGGCGCGCGCTCTCCATCCGGCCGGCGTCGCTCGAGGCCAAGGAGGGCCTCGGGGCGGCCATCGTCAAGAGCGCGGGCCGGGCGGGCAGCTATCTCGAGTCGGAGCGGCTCCTGTCCGAGGTGGTGACCGCCGACGGCGCCCGCTCCCGCGCCTGGCTGGTGCTGGGGATGGCCCGGCAGCTCGGCGCGCGGCCGGGGCCCGCCATGGAGGCATACCGGCGCTACCTCGAGCTCGTGCCGCAGGGCCCCTACTCGGCGGACGTGCGCGCGGTGGTCCGCGAGCTGGAACGGCGGGACGTGGCGCAGCGGCGGCCGGGACGGTAGAGCACGCTCCGACGGCCCCTCCCCGGGGCCACTCCGACAATGCGCGTCCTTGGGCTCGAGACCTCGTGCGACGAGACGGCGGCCGCCGTGGTGGAGGACGGCCGTCGCGCGCTCTCCGACGTCGTCTCCACGCAGGTGGAGATCCACCGCCGGTGGGGCGGCGTCGTCCCCGAGCTCGCCAGCCGGAACCACGTCGTGCAGGTGCTCCCGGTGGTGGACGAGGCGCTCCGCCGGGCCGGGTGCACGCTCGAGGACCTGGACCTCATCGCCGTGACCCGCGGCCCCGGGCTCCTGGGCGCCCTGCTGGTGGGGGTGCAGCTGGGGAAGTCGCTCTCGGCCGCCACGGGCATCCCGCTGGTCGGGGTCAATCACCTCGAGGGCCACCTGCTCGCCGTCCGGCTGTTGCCCTCCCCGCCGGAGCCGCCGTTCCTCGCCCTGGTCGTCTCCGGCGGACACACCAGCCTCTACGCCGTCCGGGACTACGGCCAGTACACCCGGGTGGGCAGCACGCGCGACGACGCGGCCGGTGAGGCGTACGACAAGGTGGCCCGGCTCCTCGGACTCCCGTACCCGGGCGGGCTCCCCATCGACCGGCTTGCGCAGACGGGCGACCCGCGCGCCATCCGCTTCCCCCGCGCGTTGAACGTCCCGGGCGTGTTCGACTGGAGCTTCAGCGGCCTCAAGACCGCGGTCCGGAACCACGTGCGCGCCAGCGGCGTGCCGGAGGGCCAGGCGCTGGCGGACCTCTGCGCCTCGTTCCAGGAGGCGGTGGCCGACTCGCTCTCGCGCAAGCTGGTGGCCGCGGCGCGCGCGCTGGGCCAGAAGGACGTCGTCCTCTGCGGCGGGGTGGCGGCCAACTCGCGGCTCCGGTCGCTCACGCTCGAGCGCGCGGGCGAGCGGGACATCCGGGTGCACCTGCCGCCGCCGGCCCTCTGCACCGACAACGGGGCGATGATCGCCGTCGCGGGGACGGAGGCCTGGCGCCGGGGCGAGTGCGGGGACGGCCTCCCGGTGGTGGACGCGGGCTGGACGCCCTAGGGGAGCGGCTGTGGACTCGCCACGGCGGATGCTGCAGCAGCACGGGCTCCGGCCGAAGCACGCCTGGGGGCAGAACTTCCTCGATGACCCGGCCGTGCTGGCCGACATCGTCCAGGCGGCCCGGCTCGGTCCGGACTCGGTGGTGGTCGAGCTCGGGGCAGGGCTCGGCCACCTCACCCGGGCGCTGCTCGACACGGGGGCACGGGTGGTCGCCGTCGAGCGTGACCGCGACATGCTCGCCATCCTCGAGGCGCTGAAGACCGAGCGGCTGACGGTGCTCGCGGCCAACGCCGCCCGGCTGGAGCTCGCCGCGGTCGCCGGCATGCGCCCGCTGACCTTGGTGGGGAACCTGCCCTACCACCTCACCTCGTCCATCCTCTTCCAGGCGCTGGAGCAGCACCGGGATCTCGAGCGCTGCGTGTTCACCGTCCAGAAGGAGGTGGCCGAGCGGGTGGCGGCCGGCGAGGGGACGCGCAGCGCGGGCCTGCTGACGGTGCTCCTCGGGGTGTGGTTCGACGCGTCCATCGTCCGCACCGTGCCGGCCGGGGCGTTCCATCCCCCGCCCAAGGTGGACTCGGCGGTGCTGCTCCTCGAGCACCGGGCGGCGCCCCGGGCCGAGGTGGGTGACGAGGGGCACTTCCGCAAGGTGGTGAAGGCCGGGTTCTCCCAGCGGCGCAAGACGCTGCTCAACGCGCTCCGGTCGGACCCCGAGCTGGGGGATGCGGGGGCGATCCGGGCCGCGCTCGAGGCCGCGGGCATCGAGCCAAGCCGCCGGGCCGAGACGCTCGCCGTGGCGGACTTCGCGCGTCTGGCCCGGGCGTTGAGGAGCCCCTAGAGGGCGTGGTTGACTCCGCCGGACTTGGACCAGCGCTACATCGCCGTCGAGGGGCCGATCGGGGTGGGGAAGACCAGCCTGGCGCGGCTCCTCGCCGAGCGGCTCGGCGGCCGGCTCGTCCTCGAGGAGGTCGAGGACAATCCCTTCCTCGCCCGCTTCTACCAGGACCGGAGCGCCTGGGCGTTCCAGACCCAGCTCTTCTTCCTCCTGAGCCGCTGGCAGCAGCAGCAGAAGCTGCTCCAGACCGACCTCTTCGCCGCGGCCACGGTGAGCGACTACGTCTTCGCCAAGGACCGCATCTTCGCCACGCTCACCCTGCAGCCGGCGGAGCTCGCGCTTTACGACCGGGTCTACGACGCGCTCGGGCCCCGGGTCCCGCAGCCGGACCTGGTCATCTTCCTCCAGTGCCGGCTGGAGGTCCTGCTCCATCGCATCCGGCGCCGGGGCCGCGACTTCGAGCGGCACTTCGACGCCGACTACCTCGAGGCGCTCTCCAGGGCGTACAACGACTTCTTCTTCCACTACACGGACACGCCGCTCTTGGTCATCAACACCAGCGACATCGACTTCGTCCACAACGCGGCCGACCTGGACAACCTGGTCTCGGTGGTCCGGAAGATGCGGAAGGGGGTCCACCACTACCTGCCCCTGAAAAGGTAGTTTCCAGTGGCACGGGACACCTCCCGTGACGATAGATTAGGGTCCCCCGAGGTCGCCGAGCCGCGAGGCCGGTGAACCCATGGCGAGGGGATGCAGCACCACATAACCCGCAGTCAGACGGAGGTGAACCCGTGGACAAGGTCACCATCCACACGCTGAAGCGCCTGAAGCAGGCCGGCCAGAAGATCTCCATGGTCACGGCCTACGACGCCACCTTCGCCCGCATCCTGGACGACGCCGGAGCCGACGTGCTCCTGGTCGGGGACAGCCTGGGCATGGTGGTCCAGGGCAACGAGTCGACGCTGCCCGTCACCATGGACCAGATGGTCTACCACTGCCGCGCGGTGAGTCGCGGGGCGAAGCGGGCCCACGTCGTGGGGGACCTGCCGTTCCTCAGCTACCAGGCCAGCGTGCCCGAGGCGGTGAAGAACGCCGGGCGGATCCTGGCCGAGGGCGGGGCGAGCAGCGTGAAGCTGGAGGGCGGCGCCGATTTCGCCGAGACCATCGAGGCCATCGTCCGCGCCGGCATCCCGGTCATGGGGCACCTCGGCCTGACGCCGCAATCGGTGCACCGGATGGGCGGCTTCGTCGTCCAGGGGCGCGAGGAGGAGCAGGCGAAGGCCATCTACCGGGACGCGCAGGCGCTGGAGCGCGCCGGCTGCTACGCGCTGGTGCTCGAGGGGGTGCCGCTGGAGCTGGCGCGGGACATCACCGCGTCGCTGCGCATCCCCACCATCGGCATCGGCGCCGGCGTCCACTGCGACGGTCAGGTGCTGGTCTGCTACGACCTGTTCGGCTTCAACCCCGACTTCAACCCCAAGTTCGTGAAGCGCTACGCCGACGGGTATGGCGTGCTGCGGGGGGCGGCGGAGGCGTTCTTCACCGAGGTGCGGAGCGGCGCCTTCCCGGGCGACGAGCACTCCTTCACCAGCAAGACGCTGCGCGTGCTGCAGGGTCAGAAGTCCGCGTCGTCCCCACCGTCGGGAGAGCCGGAGAAGGTCGGTGCGGTCTACGGCGTCCCGGTCTGATGCGCGTCTTCCGGACGCCGGCCGAGCTCTCGGAGTGGTCGGAGACGGCGCGGCACCAGGGCCGGCGGGTGGGGCTGGTGCCGACGATGGGGTTCCTCCACCAGGGACATCTCAGCCTGATCGAGGAGTCGCGCGCCCGCGCCGGGTGCACGGTGGTGAGCATCTTCGTCAACCCCACCCAGTTCGGGCCGACCGAGGACCTCGCCCGCTACCCCCGTGATCTCGAGGGCGACCTCCACAAGTGCCGGGAGGCTCGGGTGGACGCGGTGTTCACGCCCGACGCCGGGGCCATGTACCCGCCCGGGCACCGCACCTTCGTGGAGGTCACCCAGCTTCAAGACGGGCTCTGTGGCGGGCGCCGGCCGGGGCACTTCCGGGGGGTGGCGACGGTGGTCACCCAGCTCTTCGCCCTGGCCCGGCCGCACCTGGCGGTGTTCGGCGAGAAGGACTGGCAGCAGCTGCAGATCATCCGTCGCCTCGCGGTGGACCTGCACCTCGGGGTGGAGGTGGTGGGGATGCCCATCGTCCGCGAGGGGGATGGCCTGGCCCTCAGCTCGCGCAACGCGTACCTCTCGGCGCCCGAGCGCGCCCGGGCCCTCGCCCTGAGCCGGGGCCTCGGGGTGGCACGGGCCCGGTGGTCGGCCGGGGAGCGCCAGGCGGACGCCCTGCGCGAGGCGGTGCGGTCCGAGCTCCGGGCGGCCGAGGTGCGGGAGGACTACGTGGAGCTGGTGGAGCCGTCGACGCTCGAGCCCCTCGCGCGGGCGGAGCGGCCCGAGGCCCGGCTCCTGGTGGCCGGCTTCGTGGGGACGACTCGGCTCATCGACAACACGGCCATCGGCTGCTAGGGGCCGGAGCCCGCATGGCGCAGAAGGAAGCCCCGGGCGAGCTGGTCGTCGCCACCAACAGGAAGGCGCGCGCGTCCTATACCGTCGAGGACACGCTCGAGGCGGGGCTCGCCCTGGTCGGCAGCGAGGTGAAGAGCCTCCGGGCCGGGGCGGTCCAGATGGCCGACTCCTTCGCCCAGCCCCGCGGGGGGGAGCTCTACCTTCACTCACTGCGGATCGCCCCCTACGGGGCGGCGGCGGCGTTCCCCCACGACCCGGTCCGCCCCCGGAAGCTCCTGCTGCATCGGGCCGAGCTGGACCGCTGGGAGGCCAAGGTGCGGGAACGGGGTTATTCCATCGTCCCGCTCGTGCTTTACTTCAAGAAGGGCAAGGCCAAGGTCCAGCTGGGGCTGGTCCGGGGCAAGACCCACGAGGACCGACGCGAGGACATCAAGGAGCGCGAGACCCGACGCGAAATGGATCGCGCGCTCCGCCGGCGTTAGAGCCAGGCCACGGACGACGGATGGACGACCGAGCCTCCGAGAAGAAGGACCGCCTGCTGACCGCCCTGGAGCGAGGGATGGTGATGGTCCATCTCGACGCCCGGCGTCCGGGGGTGCTCGTCCCGACCGAGCTTCGAGGCGAGTCTCATCTGCGTCTGCATCTCAGTTACAGGTTCGTGCCGCCCGACCTGACCGTGGGCGAGTGGGGCATCCGCAGCACGCTCAGCTTCTCCGGGCAGCGCTTCACCGTGGCGGTCCCCTGGAGCGCGCTGTTCGCCGTCACCAGCAAGGTGACCCACGAGTTCTGGATGTTCCCCGAGGACATGCCAACCGAGCTGACGCAGATTCCCCCGCCGAAGCTCCGTGCCGCCGCCGCGGTCCGTCCCCCGCTCGAGGGCCGTCCGGTGGCGCTGCGCGAGGTGGACGGGGAGGGCAAGTCCGGCGAGGCCGAGGGCGGTGACGCCCCGCGCGGACGGTCGCACCTCCGGCTGATCAAGTAAGCGGAGGTCAGCGGCGGAGCGGGACCCCGGCCGCGGTGTCCTTCGGTGAGCCTGCTCGCCTCACGCCGCCCATGGCTCGGACCGGACGTGGGTGGGTTCCAAACGACAGGAAGGTCACCTGACTATTTTCGAACGATAGTCAGGTGACTCACCTGTCTAGTTCGAGCCCCGAGCCCCGTCTCGCCTCGGGGCTCGCGCACGCACCCACTCGCGTCTTCTCGGGGCAAGTGTGCCTCGTCCACTCACCGTTTCCGGAGGTTCGCCTCGAGCGTGGCCTGCTGCCCGCCCATCGTCACCCCCTGCCACGGCTTGTAGCCGGCCTTCCGCACCTCGATCCGGAGCGGCTCCTTCGGCCAGACGTTGTCCCCGGCCCAGGGGGTGACGCCCACCTCGGTTCCGCCGACGAGCACCGTGGCCCCGGACGGCTCGCTGAGGACCAGGAGCGTGGGCGCGGGCGTCCCCACTCGCTTCTCCTTCACCTCCTCCTTCTTCGGCTGCTCCGACCCGAGGAAGTCCAGCGAGAAGCCCTTGAGCGTCGGGAGCTTCCCGGCCACCACCACCCACGCGCCTGCCACCACGGCGCCGAGCACGGCGGCGCGCAGGATCCATGGCCCCCACCGGATGTCCGGCGTCGTGAACTTGACCGGCTTCTCCGGCGGCGGCGGCGTGAAGTCCGACACCATCGGCGGCGGCGGCCGCTCCACCAGCTCCACCCCCTCGGTCCGCTCGGCGTCGTTCCGCACCCGCGACGGCGAGATCACCGTCGGCTCGTAGGACGGATCGTGGAGCAGCGAGTCACCCGGAGGCGGGGGCACCTCGCCCAGCAGCGGCACCTCGTTCAGGAGCGGGATGGGGCTGGCGGGCCGGAGCGCGCCGTCCTCTCCCAGCGCCTTGCCGGAGAAGATCTGATCCTCGTCCTCGTCGGGGGTCTGGCTCATCGGTCGGGCTCAGCTCGGCGCGGGCGCGCGCTCGGTCACCCCCCGCAGCATGGCCCAGGGGAAGATGCCCGTGGCGTGCTGGTCGCTGAAGGTGATGGACAGCGCGTAGGCCCCCACCGGGGCGACCTCCCGGATGGTGAGGGTCTCCGGCACCGTGGCCGGGTCGAGCGTCCGCGCGCTGGTCCACTCGTCCACGCAGGCGGCGCAGGGGCAGGCGAGCCGGAGCGCGCGGGCGGTGGAGGCCGTGCGCTTGCCGTCCTCCCAGTGGAGCCGGAGCACCTTCCCGTCGCTGGTCACGTCCATGTGGATGGCGGTGGGGGCCGGCGGCGCAGCCGGTTTCACCTTGTCCCAGAAGCTCATGGCAGCTCCCATGGCGTCTCGCCGCTCACGATGCAAGTGGCACGGCCCGCGGCGGGGCCTCCGCGAGCGCGCCCTTCTTCTCCAGCAAGCGGGCCAGCGCGTCGACCACCTCCGGGTCGAGCGACACGCCCCGGAGCCGGTTCATGACCTCCATCGCCGCGTGCGCGCTCATCGCCCGCTGGTAGGGCCGGGTGGAGGTGCAGGCGTCCCAGGTGTCGGCGCAGGCCACCACCCGGGCGATGAGCGGGATGGCCGAGCCTCGGAGGCCCTCGGGGTAGCCGGTGCCGTTCCACTTCTCGTGGTGGCTCCGCACCGCGTCCCGGGCCGTGCCGAGGAAGCTCACCGGGCCGACGATGGACGCGCCGATGGTGGGGTGCTCGCGCATCACCGACATCTCGTCCGGGGTGAGCTGGGTCTGCTTGCAGAGGATGTTCTCCGCGATGCCGATCTTCCCGATGTCGTGGAGGATGCCGCCGTACCGGAGCTGCTTCACCTCGCGGTCGGTGAGGCCGAGCTCGCGGCCGATCTCCGCCGCCATGTCCCCGACCCGCTGGCTGTGGCCGCGGGTGTACGCGTCCTTGCTGTCGATGCTGTTGGCCAGCGCGAGGATGGTCTCGAGGTAGCCGCGCTCGAGCGACTCGTAGAGCCCGCGGTTCTCCTTGTCGTACGCCAGGAGCTGCTGGCTCATGTAGTTGAAGGTGTGGGCCAGCTCGCCCAGCTCGTTCCGGGTCTGCACGTGCACCTGGGTGCCGAACTGCCCCCGGGCGATCTCCAGCGCCGAGCGGGTGAAGCCCTTGAGCGGCCGGGTGAGCCCCCGGGAGAAGACCAGCGCCAGGATGAGCGCCACGCCGATGGCGGCGACGAGGCCGAGCCCGATGCGCCGCTGCATCAGCCGCACCTGGGTGTAGGCGGCCTCGAGCGGCTGCTCGCTGACCACCGCCCAGCCCGGGCCGGGGATGACCGCCGAGGCGGCGACCACCCGCTCGTCCCCCTCGCCGAAGTTTCCCACCCAGGTGACCTCGCGCTCGGGCGAGCCTCGGAGAAGCTTCAGCGCCGGGACCACCGCGGGGCGGCTGGACACGTCCTCGCCCGCGCGAACGTGGTCGGGCGGACCGGCCAGCAGACGCCCGGTGGCGTCCACCACGTAGGCGAAGCCGGTGCTGCCCACGTGCTCGGCCTCCAGCGCCTGCCCGAGCGCGGCCAGCGACAGCTCGCCGGCGACGTAGCCCCTGGCGGGGTCGCCGAGCGGGAAGGCGAAGGTGAGGCTCGGCGGGCGGCCGGGGAGGATGGTCGCCGGGCTCCAGCGCACCGTCTCCGGGCCGGGGCCGAGCAGGGCCCGGGCGCGGGCCTCGTGCTCGGCCACCTCGGTCGGAGGCAGGTCCTTCACCGCGAACGCCTGCAGCCCGGGGAACCGCTCGCCTCGGGCGGAGAACACCGTGAGCGCGGTCAGGTCCCGCCGCTCGGTGAGCACCGCGGCGAGGTGGGCCCGCTGCTCCGCGAGCGGCAGGGAGAGGAACCCCGGCACGCGGGCGAGCACGGTCGCCGCGCGCACCGGGGCATCGAGCGCGGCGGTGGCCTTGAGCGAGACCTGCCCCACGCGCTCGGCGGCGAGCTCCTGCGCGTCGCGGGTGAGGAGCTCGCGAGTGTCGGAGAGGACCAGGAGCCCCACCAGGCCCGTGGAGACCAGGGCCACGCCGAGCATCAGGAGGAAGATGGCGGTGAAGAGCCTCACTGCCAGGGAGCCTCCTTCACCTCGAGCTTGATGCGCCCCGGGACCAGCTGGATCGCCCGGGTCGCCGCGGGGCCGAGCGTCCCGTCGCCCTGCACCGCGCGCACCGTCCAGCGGTACTTGCCGGCCGGCAGCCCGGGCACGGTCACCACCGGCTGCGCGGTGCGAATGGTGTGGGTCCGCGGCCCTGCGAGCTCCAGAACGTAACCCGTCGCCTCCGGCACCGGCTTCCAGGCGAAGCGCACCGGGCCGAGGCCGCCCGGCGCAGGCTCCAGGGCGAGCTTCAGGCCCGGCTCCGGCGAGAGAAGGATGGGCGGCTCGCCTCCGGCAGGGCTGCCCGAGGACTCGCCCTGCGGCGTCCCGGGTGGCTCGCCCCGGATGACGGTGAGCGTCTCGCCGGCGCGGACCGCGCGGGTGCGCCCCTGCGCCTCGACGCGCACCGGCACGCCCTCGCGCACCGCGACCCGGGTGCGCCCGTCCGGCTCCACCGCCACGGCGAAGTGCGAGCGCTCCTCGCGCGCCTCGGCGAGCAGCTTCCACGCGCCGTCGGCCTGGGCGGCCGCCTCGGCATAGCGGGCACGGGCGAGGAGCGACTCGGCCTCGGCCAGCCGGGCCTCCGCCTCGGTCCGCGCGCTGCCGGCCGGGGCCTGCACCACCGCGCTCCGGGCCGAGCCGATGGCCGCCACCGCCCGGGCGCGCTCGGGGCCGGGGACGAGCACCCGGGTGCCCGCTGCCGGTGCGCCCTGGAGGTGGTTGAACGCGAGGAGCTCCGGCCCGGCGCCCTCGCTCCCGAGCGTGCGCGCGGCGAGCTGGGCCAGTGACTCGCCGGGGCGGACGACGGTCTCCCCCGTCGGCGGCGCGGTGGCTGCCGAGGCGAGGAGCGCGAGCGCGGCTGCGAGGGCGTGGCTCACTGGAAGACGATCTCCCGCCCGGCGCGGACGGTGGCCGCGGGGGTGCCCACGGTGAGGGACTGGTTGGCCGGACGGTCCAGGGTGGCGTCGACCGTTCCGCGGAGCACCGTGACGTCCGCCTGGGGCCGGCCCGGCGCCGCCCGCGTCTCGGCGATGCCCAAGAGCGTGTCCTCGGAGACGACCACCACCGTGCCCGAGGGGAAGTGCAGCTCGGCCGAGCCCCCGCGCTCGGTCCGCAGCTTGTCGTCGTCGTAGAGCGCGGTGCCGCTGACCGCCGCCTGCCACTCGTCCCCCGCGGCCCGCTTCACCGACACCGCGCCGCGCACCTGGGCGAGCGTGGCCCGGACCGATTGCTTCGGGGCGGGGGCGGGCGGAGCCTTGGCGTCCCGGCGACACGCCGGAGCGCACACGAGCAGCGGCAGGCACAACGCCATCGGAATCCAGGGACAGGACCGGCGCAGGAGTCCGAGTGTACTTCAGGGCGCCAGGGCGCAGCGCGTCGAGGCCCTAGCCGCCCAGCCGGCGGTGCCGCAGGGCGGGGAGGTTCCTCCGCACCCGGGCCAGCAGCTCGGGGTCGAATTCCGCCAGGGCCAGCCCCTCGCCGTCCGAGGCCCGGGCGACGACCAGCCCCCACGGGTCGACCACCATGGCGTGCCCGTACGTGACGCGCTGATCCGTGTGCCGCCCGCCCTGCGCAGGTGCGAGGACGTAGGACTGGTTCTCGATGGCCCGGGCCCGGAGGAGCACCTCCCAGTGGTCCTTGCCGGTCATCAGGGTGAAGGCCGCGGGGACGGTCAGGAGCACCGCGCCGGCCGTGGACAGCGCCCGGTACAGCTCGGGGAAGCGCAGGTCGTAGCAGATGCTCAGGCCCACCGTGCCGAACGGCGTCCGGGCCGTGACCGGGCCCTCGCCGGGGGCCACCGCGTCGGACTCGCGGTAGCTCGCACCGTCGTTCACCTCGGCGTCGAAGAGGTGGATCTTCCGGTAGACGGCGAGGCGCTCCCCGTCGGGGCCGAACAGGACGCTGGTGTTGTAGACCCGGCCACCCGGGGCTCCGGCCTCGAGCACCGAGCCCGCCAGGAGGTGGATGGAGAGCTCCCGGGCCAGCTCGGCGAAGCGCGTCAAGGTCGGCCCATCCAGGCGCTCGGCAGCGGACGGTCGGTCCTTCTCCGACCCCATCCAGGCGACGTTCTCCGGGAGGCCGACGAGCGTGGCGCCTCGCTCGGCGGCTCGCCGGACGAGCCGGGTGGCGACGTCGAGGTTCCGGGTCCGGTCCGGCCCGGAGGCCATCTGCGCAGCGGCGATCAGCATGGAACCCCTGGGTGTCGGCGCCCGACTGTAACCTCGGTCGCGCCGGGGCGTCCCCCGCGCCGAACGGTTTGACACGCGAGGGGGCCAGCGGGCATGTGAAGGGTCCCGTCACCTCAGGAGGTCCGTCATCGCCGCACCTGGAGCCACCAAGCGCCTGAAAGAGCTCGCCCGGCAGCAGAAGCAGCGCGAGAAGGCCGAGAAGCGCGAACAGCGGAAGCGGGAGAAGGCCGACCGTCCGACGCCGCAGAGTGGCGAGGACCCGGACATCGCCGGCATCGTCCCCGGACCGCAGCCGCCGCTGGAGTTCTGACGCCCGGGGACGGGGCCCGCGCGCCTCATCTGGAATCTGCCCGAAGTCCGGGCGCTTCCGCGGATGGGCAGGCCCTGTTCGCCTTGCGCCGGTGCGCCCCCACGTGGTAGGCAGCCCGGCGACATTTTTCGATCGGAAGCACCTCGAAAAGTGGGCCCCGTGCCCGCTTTTTTCGTTTCTAGCGCTCACCCATGGCCGAGAGCACCCACCGACAGGACGTCGTGTCCCGCGCCGAGGCGCTGGTGGAGCCCGTGGTGCGTGCCGAGGGCCTGGAGCTGATCGAGCTCGAGTACGTCCGCGAGCCGGCGGGCTGGGTGCTCCGGCTGTTCGTCGACCGGCCCGGGCGTGACCCGATGTCGAAGGAGGGCGGGGTCGGCCTGGAGGAGTGCGCGCAGGTCTCGCACGCGGTGGAGACCGCGCTCGAGGTGGAGGACCTGGTCCCCCACGCGTACTCGCTCGAGGTCAGCAGCCCCGGGATCAACCGGCCGCTGCGGCGCGCGGAACACTTCGCGAAGGTGGTGGGGCAGCGGGTCAAGGTGAAGACCTACGGCCCGGTGGGTCAGCCTCCGCGGAAGAGCTTTTCTGGCGTCCTGTTGCAATCGGGCGCGTCGGACATCACGGTGCAGGTCGAGGGCGGAGGGGCGTTCCACATCCCCTTGCGCGATATCGCCAAGGCGAACCTCGACTTCGAGTTCTAGAGACATTCCCCGAGGAACCGGAACGACCCCCATGGCGACGCCCAGCACTCCGTCCGTCAATCTCAACCTGGTCCTGGAGCAGGTGGCCAAGGACAAGGGCATCGACAAGAGCGTTCTGGTCGCGACCCTCGAGGACGCGATGCAGACCGCGGCCAAGAAGCACTTCGGTCAGGACCGGAACCTCGAGGCCAAGTACGAGACCGAGAAGGGCGTGGTGGAGCTCTTCCAGGCGGTGACCGTGGTGGAGCAGATCACCGACCCCATCCAGGCGGTGAACCAGCTCACCCTCGACGAGGCGCGGAAGAAGGGGATGGAGGTCGAGCCCGGCGACGAGCTGGTGTTCCAGATCTTCTACCGCGACGAGGACGCCGCCGAGGCCAAGGCCCAGGACGACCAGTACGGCGACATCCTCAAGCTCCGGACCTTCCGGCACGGCTTCGGCCGCATCGCCGCCCAGACCGCCAAGCAGGTGATCCTGCAACGCACCCGGGATGCGGAGCGGGAGAACGTCTACAACGAGTACAAGGACCGCCGGAACGAAATCGTCACCGGCATCGCCCGGCGCTTCGAGCGGGGGAACATCATCGTCGACCTCGGCCGCGCCGAGGCGGTGCTCCCGGTGCGCGAGCAGGTGCCGCGCGAGACCTACCGCGCCGGCGACCGGGTGCAGGCCTACGTCCTCGACGTGCTCCGCGAGTCCAAGGGCCCGCAGATCATCCTCAGCCGGGCATCGGTGAACCTCCTCACCAAGCTGTTCGAGATGGAGGTCCCGGAGATCGCCGAGGGCATCGTGGTCATCGAGGCCGCGGCCCGCGAGCCGGGCGGCCGGGCGAAGATCGCCGTCAGCAGCCGCGACCCGGACGTGGACCCGGTCGGCGCCTGCGTGGGCATGAAGGGCAGCCGGGTGCAGGCGGTGGTCCAGGAGCTCCGGGGCGAGAAGATCGACATCGTGCCCTGGGACGAGGACCCGGCCCGCTTCGTCTGCGCGGCGCTGGCCCCGGCCGAGGTGGCCCGGGTCATCATCGACGAGGCCAACCACGCCATGGAGCTCATCGTCCCCGACGACCAGCTGTCCCTGGCCATCGGGCGGCGCGGCCAGAACGTGCGGCTCGCGGCCCAGCTCACCGGCTGGAAGCTGGACATCAACAGCGAGACCCGGGTGCGCGAGATGCGCGAGTTCGCCACCCGCTCGCTGGGTTCGCTCCCCGGCGTCACCGAGATGCTGGTGGAGACGCTCTACGCCCACGGCTTCCGGCAGGCGCGCGACGTGGCCGAGGCCTCGCCCGAGGTGCTGGCGCAGATCCCGGGGCTCGACCCGGCGCGCATCCCGGCCATGCAGGAGCAGGCCAAGAAGCAGATGGTGGACGACGAGATCGAGCTCCGCCGCCTGGAGATGGAGCGCGAGCAGGCGCGCGCCATCGAGGCCCGCCGCCACCCGGACGAGCTCTCGCCAGCCGAACGGCTGATGCGGGTCCGCGGGATGAGCGAGAAGACCATCGAGCAGCTGGCGATCGCCGGCTACAAGACGGTGGAGGATCTGGTGGCGGAGAAGGACATCGCCAAGCTCGGCGACGCCCCCGGGGTGGGCATCAAGAAGGCCCGCCAGCTCAAGAGCGCCGCCGAGAGCTATCTGTTAGAGGAGGCGAAGCTGCGCGCCGAGCTCGACGCCGAGCGCGCGGCCCTGGGCGCCTCCGCATCGGTCCCCCCGCCAGCCGAGGAGGCGAAAGCGCCCTGAGCAGGGAGCCCGAGAGAACGTGCATCGGGTGCGGGACCAAGCGTCCCCAGCGTGAACTGAGGCGGCTCTGCCTGTCGAGCGAGGGCGAGCTGTTGTGGGACCGAGACCGACGAGCGCCAGGACGGGGCGCTTACCTCTGCGGCGCAGGCTGTCTGACCGCGGCGGTGAGCCGGAAGTCGCTGGGGCGGGCTTTCCGGGGGCGGGTGACCGGCGGGCTCGAGGCGGTGCAGAGAGAGCTGATCGCCTCCGAGGGTTAAGTCCAGGGCGCAGGTGGGGTAGAAGGCAGACGCTGTTTCGAAGGGGTCTGGATGTCGAAGAAGCGGGTTCACGAGATCGCCAAGGAGCTGAAGGCCTTCGGCATCGATCTCGACAACAAGGAGGTCGTCACCGAGCTGGCAGCGCTCGGCTACGACGTGAAGAGCCACTCGAGCTCGCTCGAGGACGACCAGGCCACGTCCGCCGTCCAGCGGATCGTCGAGAAGCGGAAGCCGCGCGCGGCTCCCCCGCCGGCGACGGCCAAGGGCTTCGTGGTGCGCCGCCGCGCGCCCGGGGCCGACGTCCCCCACACCAACGGCCACCAGCCCGAGCAGGCCACGCCCGCCGCGCACGAGCCGACGGCCGGACACGCTGAGCCCGCCCACGAGGCGGGGCACCCGCCCGAGCCGGTCGCCGCCCCGGAGCCGCCGCCCGCGCCCGAGCCGGAGGCCCGGGCCGCAGCGCAGGCGCCGGCCGAGCCCCAGCTGAGGGCCGTGGCGCCACCGCCGGAGCCGGTGCACGCCCCCGGTGCGCCCGAACCGCAGGCGACGGCCTCCCCGGCCGTGCACGAGGTGCCAGGGCCGACCGAGCCCACCTCGCCCGCGGCCCACCTGCCGGCGGCGGCCCAGCCGCCCGGGCCTGCCCGCCCGCCGCTCCGGGCCTCCGGCCCCGGGTTCCGCCCGGCGCAGATCATCTCCAAGCCGCATGCGCAGGGCATGCGTCCAGGCTCGCCCCCGCCCGCCATGCGTTCGGGCCCGGTGCCGCCGCGCGGTTCCCTGTCCCAGCCCGGCGTGAGCAGCCGCCCGGGCTCGCTTCCTCCGCGCGGGGTGCAGTCCCGTCCCGGTGGATTGCCGCCGCGTCCCGGCGCCGGCGCCCGTCCGGGCGCGCCGTCCGCCCCCGGCGCCCAGCCGCCCGGCGCCTCGCCGCCGGATCCCCGCGCGATGCGTCCCACGGCCACCCAGGCGGTGGTCATCAGCCGCCCGGCGGTCCCGTTCCGACGGGTGACCCCGTCGTCCACCGCGCACAAGAACATCCCGGTGGCGCCGGGCCGGAAGGCCATCGGCGAGGTGAGGGAGTTCAAGGTCGTCCCGGACCACCTCGGCCGCGGCCGCGAGTTCGTCGACGTCACCAAGAAGAAGGACGACACCCAGCGCGGGAAGAAGCGCGCGACCGAGCGTGACGGCACACAGGTCAAGCAGGAGATGGACAGCCTGCTCTGGGGCCGGGTGCAGATCCCCGTCCGGGGCAAGAAGAAGAAGCCGACCAAGAAGGGTCAGAAGACCCAGATCACCGAAATGGCCGAAGAGAAGAAGATCATCCGGCTCGCGGAGGGGATCAGCGTCTCCGACCTCGGCCAGCGGATGGGCATCAAGACGACGGAGATCATCCGCAAGCTGATGGCCGGCGGCACCATGGCCACCGCCACCCAGCTGGTGGACGCGGAGACGGCGGGCATCATCGCCGCCGACTACGGCTGGAAGATCGAGAAGGTCGGCTTCGAGGTGGAGGACCACCTCCCGGAGGTGGCCGAGCGTCCCGAGGATGAGCGGCCGCGCCCGCCGGTGGTCACGGTCATGGGCCACGTCGACCACGGCAAGACGTCGCTCCTCGACGCCATCCGCAAGGCCAAGGTGGCCGAGGGAGAGGCCGGCGGCATCACCCAGCACATCGGCGCCTACTCGGTGGCCACGGCCAAGGGCGACATCACCTTCCTCGACACTCCTGGCCACGAGGCGTTCACCGCCATGCGCGCCCGCGGGGCCAACGTCACCGACCTGGTCATTCTGGTGGTGGCGGCGGACGACGGGGTGATGCCCCAGACGCTCGAGGCCATCAGCCACGCCAAGGCGGCCAAGGTGCCGATGGTGGTGGCGATCAACAAGATCGACCTCGCCGGGGCCAACCCGGACCGGGTGAAGAAGGATCTCGCCGCCCAGGAGCTGGTGCCCGAGGAGTGGGGCGGGGACACCATCATGGTGCCGGTGTCCGCCCGGACCAAGGAGGGCATCGACCTCCTGCTGGAGAACGTGCTCCTCCAGGCCGAGGTGCTCGAGCTGACCGCCAACCCCAACCGCCCGGCGGTGGGGGCGATCATCGAGGCCAAGCTGGAGAAGGGCCGGGGCCCGGTGGCGACCGTCCTGGTGCGCGAGGGGACGCTCCGCACCGGCGACGCCATCGTGAGCGGCATCCACTACGGGCGGCTCCGGGCGATGAAGGACGGGCGCGGCCAGCCGGTGAAGGAGGTCACCCCCGGCTACCCGGCCGAGGTGGTGGGCCTGTCAGGCGTTCCCACCGCGGGCGACGTGCTCAACGTGGTGGAGGACGAGAAGGCGGCCAAGGAGATCGCCGACCACCGCGCCCTCAAGGAGCGCGAGGTCGATCTGGGCAAGAACGTCAAGGAGTCGCTGGAGACGCTGCTCCAGCGGGCCCGCACCGGGGAGGCCAAGGAGCTGCGGCTGGTCCTCAAGGGCGACGTCCAGGGCTCGGTGGAGGCGGTGGCCCAGGCGGTGACCAAGCTCGCCTCGCCCAAGGTGGGCGTGGACATCATCCACAAGGGCGTGGGGGCGATGACCGAGTCGGACGTGATGCTCGCCGCGGCCAGCAAGGGCCTCGTGGTGGGCTTCAACGTCAAGCCCGAGAGCGGCGCCGAGGCGGCGGCCAAGGCCCAGGGCGTGGCCATCTACACCTATTCGATCATCTACGAGCTCATCGATGGGGTGAAGGCGGCCATGACCGGCCTGCTCGAGCCCATCCGCACCGAGAAGAAGCTCGGCCGGGCCGAGGTGCGCAACACCTTCAACGTGCCCAAGCTGGGGACCATCGCCGGCGTGGCGGTGCTCGACGGGCTGATGCGCCGCTCGGCGCAGGTCCGCATCCTCCGCGAGAACAAGCAGATCGGCGCGGGGAAGGTGACCAGCCTCAAGCGGTTCAAGGACGACGTGCGCGAGGTGGAGAAGGGCTTCGAGTGCGGCGTCGGCGTCGAGGGCTTCGCCGACTTCAAGAACGGTGACCTCATCGAGGCCTTCGAGATCGAGGAGACCCGGCCCAGCCTGTTCTAGGGCCGGGCCGTCTCTCCCTCAGGACGGCTGTCGTCATGTTCGTCGGCGTCGCACGCCTCACTCTGCAGATCGCGGACTCCGGCTCGCTGAAGTCGAAGCGCCAGGTGCTCCGGCGCGTCACCGACCGGCTGAAGGCCCGGTTCAACGTCTCGGTCGCCGAGGTGGAGGACCAGGACCTCTGGCAACGGGCCACCATCGCCCTGGCGGTGGTGAGCGCCGACCGGCGGCATGTGGACGAGCAGATCCAGAAGATTCTCCACTTCGTCGAGGAGATGTACGTCGCCCCGCTGATCAGCCGGGAGCTGGAGATCCTCGCCTTCGGCGATCAGCTCTTCGGCGGCGGCCCCCCGGACGACGGGAGCACGCTCGAGCTCCCCTTCGCCCGGGAGGACCGGAGCCTCGCCGAGGCCGAGGGGATGGCGGAGTGGGAGAGGCGGCCCGGCGCGCTGGTCCAGGGCCGGCCGGGGTCCCGGGGCGGGGGAGACCTCCCTCTGTCCGAGGCCCGGGCTCGGGCGCGGAAGCTGCGCAACAAGCGCGAGTGGGAGAAGCCCTGATGGGGCCGGGAGGTGTGCGATGAGCGTGCCCGGACGGCCCGAGCGGGTGGGGGCGGAGATCCAGGCCGCGGTGGGCGAGCTGCTCTCACGGGGCGACCTCCGCGACCCACGCATCGGCTACATCACCATCACCGGGGTGAAGATGAGCCCCGACCTCCGGGTGGCCCAGGTCTACTGGTCGTCGCTGGGGACCGAGGCCGAGCGGGAGGAGACCCAGGCCGGGCTGGACGCGGCCAAGGGCTTCGTCCGCCGCGAGGTGACCGCCCGGGTCAAGCTCCGGGTCTCGCCCGAGGTCTTCTTCGTCTTCGACAAGAGCGTGGGCGAGGGCGACAAGATCGACCGCCTGCTGCGGGAAGTGAAGACGAAAGAGGGATGGTGAGCCCGCGCCGGAGGGTTACACTTCCGGGTCGAGGGCGGCCCCCTCCTCCATGCACGGCGTTCTGGTCATCGACAAGCCCCAGGGCCCCACCTCCTTCGAGGTCGTCCGCCGGGTGCGGTCGGCCCTGGCGCTGAAGCGCGCCGGGCACACCGGCACGCTCGATCCGATGGCCACCGGCGTGCTCCCGGTCTGCCTGGGCGAGGCCACCAAGCTGGCGGGGCTCCTGACCGAGGGGGACAAGGCGTACGACGCCGTGGTGCGGCTGGGGCTGGTGACCGACACCCAGGACGTCACCGGGACGGTGCTGGAGACCCATCCGGTCCCCCCGCTCTCGGCCGAGGTTCTCGAGTCCGCGCTCCGGAAGTTCCGGGGCACGTTCAGCCAGGTCCCGCCCATGTACTCGGCGGTGAAGGTGAAGGGGAAGCGGCTGTACGAGCGCGCCCGGGCCGGCGAGTCGGTGGAGCGGACGCCCCGGCAGGTGACGGTGCACAGCCTGGTGCTCCGCGACTTCTCCGCCTCGGAGTGCACGCTCTCCGTGCGTTGCTCGAAGGGCTTCTTCGTGCGGACGCTCGCCGAGGAGCTTGGCCGGGCGCTGGGCTGCGGCGGCGCGCTGAAGAGCCTGCGCCGCACGGCCAGCGGCCCCTTCGGCCTCGACCGCGCGCTCCCGCTCTCGACGGTGGAGGCGCTCGGCGTGTCCGGTCCGGCGGGCCGTGCGCAGCTCGAGGCGCGGATCGTCTCCATGGCGGACGCGCTGCCCGAGCTCGCGGCGGTCCGGGTCTTCGAGCGGGACGTCCCCCGGGTGCTCCACGGCGTGCCGCTGGTGCTGGGCCCGGAGGCGCCCGCCGGGCGGGTGCGGGTGCTGGGCCCCGACGGAGCGCTGCTCGCGGTGGGCGAGGTCCACGAGGGCCGGCTCGGCTACGTCCGGGTGGTGGTCCCCCGGTGAACGTCACCGTCCTGGTGCCCTCCACGCTCCGCTCCGCCGTGGACGGCAAGCACAAGCTCGACCTCGGCGTGCCCGCGGGCTCCGGGGTGGGCGAGGTGCTGCAGACCTTGCTCACCCTCTACCCGAAGCTGCGCTCGGCGATGGCCAGCGAGACCCGCCTCCGTCGCCAGCAGCTGACGGTGGTGGTCGAGCCGCGCTCGGTGCTCCGCGGCGGCAGAGACGGCGTCCGGGTGTGGCTCTTCGCCGCGCCGGCCTCGGCCGAGCTCGCCGGCTAGAACGTGAGCCGGGCCGAGAGCCCGGCGAATCCCGGGGCGACCGCCGGCAGGATCTCGAGTCGTGCACCCGTCGCTCCGTGGCTCCGGCCGAGCGCGCGGTTGTAGTCGGTCGCCAGCTGCAGCGTCTCCTCCCGGGGGGTGACCATCTCCGGCGTGCTGACGCCCCAGACGATAAACGCCCCGCCCAGGGCGACCCCGGCGCCGATCAGCAGCGCGCCCGCCGTGGTGGCCTTGCTCGACTGCTCGACGCAGCTCTTGTAGACGTCCGGGCCCCGGGCCAGGCAGTCGGGGGAGCTGGTGTCCGGACCGCTGGCCATCACCAGGAGCCCGCTCACCAGCCCCGCGACGATGGTCAGGCCGCCGCCGGACATCAGCCAGATCCGCTGCCGGGTGCGCTCGTCGGCTGCGGCCGCGAGGTCCGGCCGGCCGATGCGGCTGTAGAAGTCGAAGGCGGAGATGGGCTTGCCGCCGAGGGTGACCCGGTTGTCGCGTCCATCCACCCGGATGAACGCGTCGAGGAAGGCGTCCCGCTCGGGGCCCTCCGGAGGCAACGGCACGTAGGTCGACTCGCCGCGCCGGGCGTCGGGGCCGGTGGAGTCGATGAGGATCTCGCCCGCGCCCGGGCGGGCCTGCGCGAGGACGGGTTGGCTGCTCCCCACGGCCAGCACCAGCAACACGCTCCAGCCCATGACGCCCCCCCGGGTTCGACCCAGTCCCGGGAGAGCGTGCCAGAGGCCTGGCCGCCCGACCACTTCCGGAGTCCGTCCGGCGGCGCGGACGATCTAGAAGCGGACGGCCTAGAAGGTGAGCCGCGCGACGAGGCCGCCGTACCCCGGCCCGAATGCCGGCAGCACCCGGAGCTTCACCTCGGTGGCCCCGTGCTTCCGGGCGAGGGCGCGGTTGTACTCGGTCGCCAGCGCGAGGGTCTGTGCAGGCTCGGTCACCATCTCGGGGGTGGACATCCCCCAGACGATGAGCACTCCGCCCACCGCGAGGCCGGCACCGATGAGCAGCGCCCCGGTCATCTGGGCCTTCTCCGCCCGGTTGAGGCAGTCGTTGTACACGGCGGGAGGGCCGGTCAGGCACTCGGGGGAGCTGGTGTTCGGGCCGCTGGTCATCAAGAGGGCGCCGGTCACCACGCCGGCGACGATGGCCAGTCCCCCGCCGGACATCAGCCAGATCCGCTGGCGGGTGCGATCCTCGGACCAGGCGACGAGGTCGGGGCGATCCACCCGCTGGTAGAACTCCCGGGCGGGGAGGGGCTTCGTCCCGAGCGCGACCTCGTTCCTCATCATGTCCACCGAGATCGCCTCGGCGACGAACGCGTCCCGCCCCGGGCCGGGCGGGGGCAACGGCACGTTGGTGGTCAGCTCCCGCTCGATCGTCTTCGGCTGCTTCGAGTCGATGATGATCTCCTCCGGTCCCGGCTGCGGCTGAGCCAGCGCCGGAGCTGCGCACCCCAGGATGACGACCAGCACCCACCTGCGCATCGAGGTTCTCCCGTCGAGACGTGTGATGCGTGGCAGGGCTCCTGCCACGCGGTACCAGAGCCAGAGTCCACTCAGAAGGAGAGCCGGGCCGTGAGCCCGGCGTACCCCGGAGCCAGCGCCGGCAGGAGCTGGAGGCGCGCGCCGGTGGCGCCGTGCTTCTGCGCCAGGCCGCGGTTGTAGTCCGTGGCCAGCCGCACGGTTTCCTCGGGGGTGGTGACCATCTCCGGGATGAGCAGCGCCCAGGTCAGGAGCGATGCCGCAACGACGACGCCGGCGCCGATGATCAGGCTGCCGGTGAGCGTGGTCTTGGTGTTGCGGTCGAGGCACTCGTTGTAGCTGACGTTGCCGTTCACGAGGCAGGCCGGGTCGTTGAGGTTCTGGGCGTTGCCGATGACCACCGCGCCTGCCACCGTCCCCGCGGCGAGCGTCAGCACCGAGCCGGAGATGAGCCACACTCGCTGCCGGGTGCGCTCGTCCGCCTGGGCGGCGAGGTCCGGCCGCTCGATCCGGTTGTAGAAGTCGAAGGCGGAGAGCTTCCGGCCGCCCACCGAGGCCTCGTTGTCCCGCGGACTGACGCGGATGAAGTCCCTCAGGAACGCATCCCGGCCCGGCCCCTCCGGGGGCATGGTGACGCGGGTCGACTCGCCGTGCTCGGCGCCCGGTCCCGTCGACTCGATGAGGATCTCCCCGGCTCCCTGGCTGGACTGGGCCAGGACCGGCGTGGAACATCCCAGGGCAACGGCGACCAAGAACCCCCGCAGCATCGCGATTCCCACCCGCGCTGTGCTCCCCTCGCGCTGCACCGTTGCAGATTCACTGCCCTTTCGCCAGCAGTCACGGGAGATTGCAATCCCCGGTCCAGGCGCCTATAAGCCCGCGACCCCCGGGTCCGGCGCCTGCACCCCTCCGCGGACGTCCGAACCTGGCCCAGGGGCGCAGGTCAGGACCATCCTCGGGAGCGGGACGGAGTTGCACCGAACATGGCAGTCCTCAGCGAGCGCAAGGCGGCCGTCGTCCAGCAGTACCGCACCCACGAGACCGACACCGGCTCTCCCGAGGTGCAGGTGGCGCTGCTCTCCGAGCGCATCAACATGCTCACCGAGCACTTCAAGACGCACAAGAAGGACTTCCACAGCCGCCGCGGGCTGTTGAAGCTCGTCGGCCAGCGTCGCCGTCTGCTCGATTACCTCAAGACCAAGGACAACGCGCGGTACCGGAAGCTCATCGACGGTCTGGGCATCCGGAAGTAGCAGGAGCAGTTCAACCAACGCCGGCGCGGCACGGAGCGCCGGCGCCTCCCGTCCCAGGGCGGAGAGGAGTTTCCGGTTTCCGTTCGGAGCCGCCGACCCTCCCGGCGTCGGGCCGTCGGCGGCTGCGGTCAGAGACTGAAAGTTCCTTCTCGCCAGGGCGCCGAGGCCAACGGACCACAACGGCCGTGCCCAGGGAAGGAACGAACCACATGCATCTGAAGAAGAGCGTCCGGGTCGGCGAGCAGGAGCTGGTCCTCGAGACGGGCAAGCTGGCCAAGCAGGCCGACGGCTCGGTCACGGTGCGCTACGGCGACACCATCATCCTGATCACCGCGGTCAGCGCGAGGGAGAAGAAGGACGTCGACTTCCTCCCGCTCACCGTCGAGTACCAGGAGAAGCTGTACTCGGCAGGCCGCATCCCCGGGAGCTACTTCCGGCGCGAGGGCCGGCTCACCGAGAAGGAGACCTTGACCTCCCGGCTGGTGGACCGGAGCTGCCGCCCGCTGTTCCCCGACGGCTACGCCTACGAGACGCAGGTCATCGCCTCGGTCATCTCCTCCGACTCGGAGAACGAGGGCGACATCCACGGCATCACCGGCGCCTCGGCGGCGCTGATGCTCTCCGACATCCCCTTCGGCGGGCCCATCGCCGGCGTCCGCGTCGGCCGGGTCGACGGCCAGCTGGTGGCCAACCCCACCGCGAAGCAGCGCGAGACCTCGGACATCGACCTGATCATGGCCTGCAGCCGCGAGGCCATCGTCATGGTCGAGGGTGGCGCGAAGGAGGTCTCCGAGGCCGACATGGTCGCGGCCCTCGAGTTCGGCAAGGCCGCCACCCTGCCGCTGATCGAGATGCAAGAGCAGATGCGCCGCGAGCTCGGGGTGGCTGTCCGCGCCTACGAGAAGGCCACCGGCGCGGATGACGCGCTCCGGGAGCAGGTCCGGGCGCTGGCCGCCGGGGCGATCGCCAAGGGGTACGAGATCAAGGAGAAGCACGAGCGCTACGCGGCGCTCAGTCAGGCGAAGAAGGACGCCGTCGCCGCCCTCAAGGGGAAGATGGGCGAGGCGTTCACCCCCGCCATCGAGAAGCTGGCAAAGGCGGTGGTCGAGGACCTCAAGTACGACCACATGCGCAACCTCACCGTGAGCGGCGGCCGCATCGGCGCGCGCGGTCACGACCAGGTCCGCACCATCACCTGCGAGGTGGGGCTCCTCCCGCGGGTGCACGGCTCGGCGCTCTTCACCCGCGGCGAGACCCAGGCGCTGGTGGCCGTCACCCTGGGCACCAGCGACGACGAGCAGCGCCTCGAGCTGCTCTCGGGCATGACCTTCAAGCGGTTCATGCTCCACTACAACTTCCCGCCCTTCAGCGTGGGCGAGACCAAGCCGCTCCGTGGCCCGGGCCGGCGGGAGATCGGCCACGGCGCGCTCGCCGAGCGGGCGCTGCGCGGGATGCTGCCCCGGAGCGAGGACTTCCCCTACACCATCCGCATCGTCTCCGACATCCTCGAGTCCAACGGCTCGTCGTCCATGGCCTCGGTGTGCGGCGGTACGCTGAGCCTCATGGACGCCGGCGTGCCCATCAAGGCGCCGGTGGCCGGCATCGCCATGGGCCTGGTGAAGGAGGGCGAGAAGATCGCCATCCTCTCCGACATCCTCGGCGACGAGGACCACCTCGGGGACATGGACTTCAAGGTCTGCGGCACCCGGGACGGCATCACCAGCATCCAGATGGACATCAAGATCACCGGCCTCACCACCGAGATCATGTCCCGGGCGCTGGAGCAGGCCCGTCGCGGCCGGCTGCACATCCTGGGCGAGATGCTCAAGGCGATCGACGCCCCGCGGAAGGAGATCAGCCAGTACGCGCCGCGGATCACCACCATCATGATCCGGCCGGAGTTCATCAAGAACGTCATCGGCCCGGGCGGCAAGGTGATCAAGGACATCATCGCCCGCACCGGGGCCTCCATCAACATCGAGGACTCGGGCCGGGTGGACATCGCCTCCAACAACTCCGAGGCGGTGCAGCAGGCCATCACCATGATCCAGGCGCTGACCCGCGAGGCCGAGGTGGGGAAGATCTACCTGGGCACGGTGCGGAAGATCGCCGAGTTCGGCGCCTTCGTGGAGCTGTTCCCGGGCACCGACGGGCTCATCCACATCTCCGAGCTCTCGGACAAGCGGGTGAAGAGCGTGTCCGACGTCCTCAAGGAGGGCGACGAGGTGATGGTGAAGGTCATCTCCATCGACCGGAGCGGGAAGATCCGCCTCTCGCGCAAGGAGGCGCTCGCCGAGCGTGCCGGCGCCTCGGTGCCCCCCGCCCAGGGCGCGCCCGCCGACGAGGCTCCGAAGGCGAAGGCCTGAGCCAGCCGTGACGGCGGTGCGGGTCCAGGTCCGGCGCGTGCGGTCCCACGCCGCGCCGCTGCCGCTTCCGCGGTACCAGAGCGACCAGGCGGCGGGGCTCGACCTCTGCGCCGACATCGACGCGGACTGGACCCTCGCCCCGCTCGCGCGCCGCGCGGTCCCCACCGGCATCGCCATCGCCCTGCCGGAGGGACACGAGGCCCAGGTACGTCCGAGATCGGGGCTGGCTCTCCGACATGGGATCACCTGCATCAACTCGCCCGGGACCATCGACGCCGACTACCGGGGCGAGATCCAGGTCCTGCTGGTGAACCTCTCCGGCGAGCCCTACACGCTCCGCCGCGGTGAGCGCATCGCACAACTGGTCGTCGCGCCGGTGGTCCACGCCGTGCTGGAGGAGGTGGACACATTGCCCACCACCGTCCGCGGCGAGGGCGGCTTCGGAAGCACCGGGCGCTAACGGCCGTCCGCTTCGGCGGCGCAGCGCTGCCTGGTAGACTCGGGCGGTCTCCTCTCCCCCGAACGCGTTTCCGGAGCCCGCGCACTTGCTCTGCTACCGCTGCGGCAGCCACGTTCCCGATTCGGCCGAGCGCTGCAACACCTGCGGCCAGCGCCAGGTGGGGACGGCGCGCATGCCGAGCACCACCGGCATCCGCCGTCGCCTCTCGCCCGCGCTGCTCGCCGGCGCGCCGTACCGGGTCGGCGACCGGATGGCGGAGCGGTACGTGGTGAAGGACGCCATCGGCCTCGGTCCGCTGGGGTACGTCCTCCGCGCCACCGACGAGCGGCAGGGCATCGACGTCGCGGTGAAGATGATCCACCCGCGCTTCGTGCAGACCGCCGAGGAGCGCGAGGCGTTCGCCCGCGCGGTGGAGCCGGCGCGCAAGTTCCTCCAGCCGTCGCTGGCGCGGGTGCACGACCTCGGCGTCGACCAGGGCTGGCCGTACGTCACCTACAGCTTCCTCGACGGGCTCACCCTGCGGCGGATGATCGACTCGCGCCTGGCCAAGGGGCAGACCTTCACCCTGGACGAGGTGGAACCAATCCTCGGCCAGCTCGCCGCGGCGCTCGAGGCCGCGCACCCGGTCGGTGCGCACGCCGACCTCAAGCCCGAGAACGTGGTCATCCTCCCCGACATGCTCCGGGTGGTGGACTGGGGCGTCGCCCGCGGGCTTCCGCGGCTTCCCTTCGTGCAGGCGCAGCGGCAGCGGTCCACCCACCGCTACCTCGCGCCGGAGGTGGTGGCGGGCGCGGAGCCCGATCCGCGCGCGGACCTCTACGCGCTCGGGGTGCTGGTGGGAGAGATGCTCACCGGGCTCACCCCCGACGAGGACATCCCCGAGCTGCGGCTGACCTCCTCCGAGCTCCCCGAGGCGGTGGAGGGCTTCTACCGCCGCGCACTCAACGAGCGCCCCGAGGCGCGCTTCCGGAGCGTCCGCGAGCTGTACGAGGAGTTCGTCTCGCTGCTCGCGCCGGAGCCCGCGTCCGCCGCGGTGCCTCCCGAGGCGCCGGTCCACGAAATCGAGGCGCTCGTCGAGCAGGTCGAGGCGCTCGCCGAGCACGTCGAGTCGCCCGGGCCCGTCGCCGCGCCGGAGCAGGTCCTCGCGCAGCCGGTGGAGCCAGCTCCGGTCGCCGAGCCCATCGCCGCCGCCGCGCTCCCGCGCTTCGACAGCCAGGTCCCGGAGGCCCCCCGCCACTCCACCCGCGAGGTGGTGGCGCTCGAGCCGCCAGCCTGGACCGGTCCCTCCGCCGCCCCCGCGGAGGCCACCCCCGGCCGGTCCGATTCGGCCGGGTCGGTGCGCTGGCGCGCCCTGCGGCTCTGGGACGCCGACGAGTCCGGCCCGGACGAGCAGGCGCCCGCGCCGGCTCCGGCGCCCGAGCCCGCCGCCGCCGCCGAGGCCACCGGGCCCGAGCTTCCGGTGCGCCGCGAGCCCGCGCTGGCGCTGGTCGACACCGCCGCCCTGCCGCGCAACGGGGTCAGTGGGCTCGAGCACCCGGACGACGAGGCGGAGCGCGCGGTCGCCAGCCTCATCGAGGTGGACGAGGGCTCCGAGCTGTCCGTCGAGGGAGACGGCGACGAGCCGCTCCTGGCCGATGCGCTCGGGGTCGACCTGCTGATCGACGGAGACGAGCCGGGTCCGGCCGCTGCGGCCGAGGCCGACGCCTTGCCCCCCCCGTTGCGGGAGGTTCCGCGCCCAACGGCCGACACACCGCCGCCGGTCGCCGCGCCGGTCCGCGAGGCGCCGCGGCTCGTTCCCGACTCGCGGCCGTGGGCCACCGAGCCACGTCCAGCGCCCTTCCACCGCGAGATGCCGGTCGTGCATCCGCTTCCGCCGCCCGTCGCCGCTCCGGCGGCCGGGCTGGTCGAGGCGCCGGCGGCGGCCGCGCTCACCGCGCTCCCCCCGCCGCCCAGCATCCCGCCGCTGCGGGCGAGCGTTCCCCGGCTGTCCCCGGTCGAGCCGGTCACGCCGCGTCCGTCCACGGCGACGGCGCCCACGCCCCTCTCGGTCGTTCCCGAGCCGTCCCCCACGCGCCAGGAGAAGGTGGTGGCGCCCCCGCCGCCCGCCGAGGCGCTGAGCCCGGCCCCGGCCCGCGGCGCCGGGAGCTGGAGCCCGGCGGAGCTGCTCGCCCAGGTCGTCGCCGAGATCCGGGCCGAGGAATACGGCCTGGGGCTTCCCCAGGGCGCCACCTGGGAGCCGGTTCCCCTGGATGCGACCCAGCCCATCTCCACCGAGGAGGTGGCGGCGCGGGTGGCCGCCGAGACGCGCGGGTTCACCACCGCCTCCGTCGCCGCGGCCGGCTCCCAGGACGACGAGGATCTTCCTGCGCTCCGTCACGAGGCGGGCAGGGCGGGGATGCGCATGGCGCTCCTCACCGCGGCCGGGATCATCCTCGGGATGCTGGCCGGCTGGAGCGCGATGAAGGTGCTGTCGCCGACGCGGCCGCAGGCCGAGAGCATCTCCGAGGTCAGGCCGGCGGCGCAGCCGGACGCTCCCCGCAACTGAGGCGCCCCGCGCGCGCTCGCCAGCGCTGGCGCGGTCCGTTCGCCTCGGATAAAGCCTGAAGCGATGATTCCCCGCTACGCACGTCCGGAGATGGTGGCGCTGTGGACCGCGCCCGCCCGGCTCCGCCGCTGGCGCGACGTGGAGCTGGCCGCGCTCGAGGGCATGGTGCACTCGGGCATCGCCCCGGCCGACGCGCTGGCACAGTGCCGGGCCCGGGCCGGGGACTTCGACGACGGCGACGCCGCGCGCATCGACGAGATCGAGCGCACCACCCGGCACGACGTCATCGCCTTCCTCACCTTCATGGAGGAGCGGATCGGCCCCGCCGCGCGGTGGCTTCACTTCGGGATGACCTCCTCCGACGTGCTCGACACCTCGCTGGGGATGATGCTCCGCGACGCCGCAGATCTGATGGTCACCGGGGTGGACCGGGTGATGGCCGCGGTCAAGACGCGGGCCTTCGAGCACCGGCGAACGGTGATGATGGGCCGGAGCCACGGCATCCACGCCGAGCCGATGTCCTTCGGGCACAAGCTCGCCATCTGGTATGACGAGCTGCGTCGGGGCCGCGAGCGGCTGGTGCGCGCCCGGGCGACCATCGCGGTCGGGAAGATCTCCGGGGCGGTGGGCACCTTCGCCCACCTCCCGCCCTCGGTCGAGGAGCACGCCTGCCGGCTGCTCGGCCTGTCACCCGCTCCGGCCTCGAGCCAGGTCATCCAGCGCGACCGCCACGCCGAGTACTTCGGTGCGCTGGCGCTGCTGGCGACCAGCCTGGAGAAGTTCGCGGTGGAGATCCGCCACCTCCAGCGCACCGAGGTCCGCGAGGTGGAGGAGCCGTTCGGCGCCGGGCAGAAGGGCAGCTCGGCCATGCCCCACAAGCGGAACCCCATCCTCTCCGAGAACCTCACCGGGCTCGCCCGGCTGATGCGCGGCTATTCGCTCTCGGCGCTGGAGGACGTGGCGCTGTGGCACGAGCGGGACATCTCGCACTCGAGCGTGGAGCGGGTCATCGGGCCAGATGCAACCGTGACGCTCGACTTCATGCTGCACCGCTTCGCCGGGCTGGTGGAGCAGATGCGGGTCTCGCCCGAGCAGATGCGCAAGAATCTCGCGCTGCTCGGGGGCGTGGTGCACAGCCAGCGCGTCCTGCTGGAGCTCGCTCGCCGGGGCGTCGATCGTCAGGCGGCGTACGTCATCGTCCAGCGCAACGCGATGCGCATGTACGAGGAGGGGGTCGACTTCCGGACCGCGCTCTCCGAGGACAAGGAGCTGACCAAGCTGCTCACACCCAAGGAGATCGCCGCCTGCTTCTCGCTCGACGAGCACCTCCGGAACGTGGACGCCATCTTCGAGCGCGTCTTCGGTCCGGACGCCCGCGCCTGAGCTACGGCTGCTGGCTCACCACGTCGAGGAAGGTGGTGGTGCGGCGGGTGGCGAGCACCCACAGGCACCGGAGCATGCAGCGGGTCCCGAACTCCCGGTAGATGAGCCCGAGGTGGCGAACCACGTCTCGATTGGTGATGACACCGCGCATCTCCAGGGGACCTCCGGAACCGACCGATGCTTCTTCGAAGCAATCGGCGGGCCAGAACTCGAGAGCTGGATTTCCGCGGGGTTCGCTTCGGCGAGCAGGCCGTCCTGACGAAAGGTGTCCCGAACGGCGGGTCCGTTTCACCCAACCGCGCGGGCGAATGACCCGGGCTCGCGGCGATGGACCCACGTGCTCAGAGGTAGCCGTGCGTCTCTAGGTTCTTCCGGATGCGGGCCTCGACGTCGCCCACCACCGGCGTGAGCGGCGTGCCGGTGATCTCGGCGTAGGCCCGCAGGTAGAGCTCGGCGGTCCGGATGCGCACATCCTCGGGGATGACCGGGATGGGGCCGTGGCCGCTGAAGCCCTTCTCGCGGATCAGCCACTGCCGGACGGTCTCCTTGTCCAGCATCTCCTGGTCGGTCCCGGCGGCGAGCCGCGCCTCGTAACCGGCCGCCCGCCAGAAGCGCGAGCTGTCGGGGGTGTGGATCTCGTCGATGACGTAGAGCGCGTCGCCCACCGTCCCGAACTCGTACTTGGTGTCCACCAGCAGCAGGCCCCGGGTGCGGCACCAGGTCTGTCCGGCGTGGAACAGCGCCAGCGCCGCCTCGCGGATCCGCCCCCAGTCGCGGGCGCCGACGATGCCCCGGCGGACCACCTCTGCCTCCGAGATCGGCTCGTCGTGCTCGCCCGCCGCCGCCTTGGTCGACGGGGTGAGGATGGGCTCGGGGAACGCCGCGTCCTTCTTCATCTCGGGCGGGATGTCGAGCCCGTACCCGGTGTGGGCGCCCTTCTGCACGTCGCGCCAGAGGCTCCCGGTCAGGTAGCCGCGCACCACCACCTCCACCGCGTAGGGCTTGGTGGCCCGGGCGACGGTGACGTTGGGGTCGGGCATGTCCAGCACGTGGTTGGGGACCACGGACTGGGTCTTCTCGAACCAGAACTGGGCGAGCCGGTTCAGCACCTCGCCCTTGAAGGGGATGGTGGTCAGGACGCGGTCGAAGGCGCTGAGCCGGTCGGTGGCGACCAGAAACAGCCGGTCGCCATGCCGGTACACGTCGCGCACCTTGCCGCGGTACCGCTCGCCGAGCGCGTCGAGACGCGTCTCGGCCAGGGTGTGCCCGAGCTGTTCGGAGAGGACCTGGTCCGCCAAGGAGCGCCTCAGCGGGCGTCGGCGGGCGCCGCCGCGAGGTAGAGGAGGGCGGGGTTCAGCCGGAGCACGCCCTCGGCGTAGGCCGCGGCGTACGGAGCGCCCGCGGCCCGCTCCACCCGGAGCGCCGCGCGGGGCCGGAGCCCCCAGCGGACGGCCAGGGAGCGGGCGACGATCTCCGCCGCCTCCCGCTCGCTGAGCCCCTGGAGTGCCTCCCGGCGCTCGAGCGGCCACTGTTCCCCGAGCGAACCGTCCAGGTTGAGCACCAGCGGCTCTCCCCCGTCCGCGACGTCCAGGAGGTCGAGCCGGCCGTCGAGCGGGGGCGCGGCGCGAACCGTCCCGTTCTGCACGACGGGGAACAGCGCGAGCAGGCCATCCGTGGCGCCGTCCCCGCTCGCCCGGAGGAGGGACTGGAACAGCTCGGTCCGGGCCTGTCTCGGGAGCGCCTCGACCTGCTCCGGGGGCTCGAGCAGCACCTGCCGCACCGAGGGCTGGCTGGGTGTAGGCACACCCATGCCCACCTCGCCACAGGCGGCGAGCAGGAGGACGGGCAGAAGGAGGGTCAGACGTCTCATCGGTGAATGCGAACCTGACACCTTACCAACGCCCGGATTGGGGGGAAAGTCACGGATGGAGGGCGCCACCAGCATGTTGCTCCGTCGTCAGCTTCGGGTCGTGCTGCACCAGATCCAGTCGGCCGAGAATCTGGGCGCCGTCGCCCGGCTGCTGGCCAATTTCGACTTTCCGGTGCTCCGTCTGTCCGACCCGCAGCTCGAGGACGTCGACGCGGCGCACCGGACCGCGGTGCATGCCGGGCATGTCCTGGACTCGGCCGAGCGGATGCCGCGGCTCGAGGACGCGGTGGCGGACGTGGTCTATGTCCTTGGAACCAGCGGCCGCGACGCGTTGCGGGGACGGGCGCCCGTGACGCCGGAGGAGGGCGTGGAGCGGCTCCGGGCGGCTGCGGCGCGCGGCCCGGTGGCGCTGGTGCTCGGCGGAGAGAGGCGCGGCCTCTCCGACGAGGAGCTCGCGCTCTGCCAGGACGTGGCGTGCATCCCGGCGCCCGGACCCCAGCCGTCGATGAACCTGGCCCAGGCCGCGGCGGTGCTCCTCTACCTCGCGTCCCGGTCGGACGAGACGCCGTCGCCCGTGGTCGCCGCCGACCCGGGGGCGCCCCAGGCGTTGCGCGAGGTGCTGCGCCGCCGGATGGAGCGGGCGCTGCGCGCGGCCGACGGGCTCAATCCCCAGTCACCGCTCCCGGTGCTCGACGAGATGCTCCGGGGGCTGGACCGGGCGCAGCTGTCGCTACGGGAGGCGGAGCTCTGGGCGGCGGCGTGGAAGCAGGTGGCGCGGGCTGCCGGGGCGCCGGGCGACTAGGCAAGCGGACTCCGCCAGGGCCATCGGCTGCGACCGCCCTTGCACCTCACCAGCGGACTGCTCAAGGCGAGGGCCCTGCGACGGTCGCATCGTCCGGGATGGCCGGCGCGCGAGTTTCCAGAGAGAGTTCTCGCTGGAGACGCAAGATGGGAAGAGGACCGCCGCCAGGACACCCCAGGTCTGCCGTGGCACCCGTATGGACTCTCCAGCCGGAGGAGATGCTCAACAGGTTCGAAACGCGTCGAGCCGGCCTCGAGTCCGCGGAGGTCGCACGACGGCTTCAGAGCGTTGGCCCTAACCGTCTACCAGAGAAGCCGCCCCAGTCTCCCTGGGCGCTCCTGCTCTCGCAGTTCAAGGGGTTCCTCAACCTGCTACTGCTGGTCGCGGCAGTGATTGCCTGGGCCATTGGAGACGTGAAAGACGCGCTGATGATCGGCGCGGTCACCTTGTTCAACGCCATTCTCGGCTTTGCCCAGGAGCATCGCGCGGAGCGCGCGCTGCTGGCGCTGAAGCGCATGGTGGCCTTCCGAGCACGCGTCCGCCGCAGTGATCAGGTCAGAGAAGTCGGCGCCGACGAGCTGGTTCCGGGAGACATCGTGCTCCTGGAAGCCGGTGACCGCATACCCGCAGACGGCCGGATCCTCTTCGCCTCTTCTCTGGAGGTCGACGAGTCAGCACTCACCGGAGAATCAGCTCCCGTTCGGAAGCGAGCCGATGCCGCGCTGCCATTGGCGAGCGCGCTGGCCGAACGGGTCAATGTCGTCTTCATGAACTCGGTCGTCACGAGAGGCCGCGCCGAAGTCGGCGTCTCGGCTACCGGGAGCTTGACCGAGATGGGGCGCATCGCGGGCATGCTCGAGGCGACCACGCAGGCCCCGACGCCTCTTCAGATCCAGCTCGACCACTTGGCGAAGCGCCTGGCGTTGGTCGCCCTCGTGGTCGTCGCGGTGATCTCGGTGTTCGAGCTGCTCCGCGGTGATTCCCTGGCGCAAATGGCGATCGAAGCCGTGACGCTCGCCGTCGCCGCCGTTCCCGAAGGGCTCCCTGCCGTCGTTACGGTCACGCTGGCTCTCGGCCTGCACCGAATGGCTCGCCACC
This sequence comes from uncultured delta proteobacterium, assembly GCA_963776345.1. GTDB lineage: Bacteria > Myxococcota > Myxococcia > Myxococcales > Myxococcaceae > RPRB01. Next base: position 357,248 of record CAVZMH010000019.1, read on the forward strand.
AGGCGATCGTGAAGCGCATGGCAGCGGTCGAGACGCTCGGTTGTACGACCGTCATCTGCTCCGACAAGACTGGTACGCTGACGATGAACCAGATGACCGTGCGCGGGTTGTGGTTCGCCGGCCGCAGGTTCAGCGTTACGGGTGAGGGATACCGCTCCGAGGGTGCGATCCTGCCTCAAGGGCCCGTGGAGCTGGAAACCGACCTCCATCAACTCGTGCTCCCCATCGCGCTCTGTAACGACAGCCAGGTTCGTGACGGCGTGCTGGTCGGCGATCCTACCGAGGGGGCGCTGGTCACGCTCGTGACCAAGGCGGGACTCGACGTCGATCGCCTGCGCGCGGAGTTCCCGCGCATTGCCGAGGTGCCCTTCGAGTCCGAGCGCGGGTTCATGGCGACGTTTCACCCGGGCACTGCAGTGACTCGCGTCTTCGTGAAGGGCGCCCCGAGTGTGCTGCTCGAGCGCAGCACGACCATCCTCTCGTCGACCGGCCCTCTGCCGCTCGGCGAGGCCCAGAGGGAGGCGCTCCTCAGTGAGAACGACCGGCTCGCTGCAGGTGGGCTTCGTGTTCTTGCCGTGGCCACGCGAGAGCTGCCCATGAGCGAGATTGACCCGACCCACGACCTGACCGGCCTTGTCGGCGACCTCACCATCGTCGGCCTCGTCGGCATGATGGATCCGCCGCGAGCCGAGGCGCGCGAGGCGATCAAGCTGTGCAAGGGAGCGGGGATCTCGGTGAAGATGATCACCGGTGACCAGCGCGCCACTGCCGTCGCGATCGCGAGTGCCCTTGGCCTCGAGGGGAACGCCGTCACCGGAGCCGATCTCGATCGGATGGACGATGCAACGTTGACCTCCGTCTTGCCGAGCGTCGCGGTCTTCGCGCGTGTCGCGCCCGAGCACAAGCTCAGGATCGTGACCGCGCTGCAGGCCCGACGAGGCGTCGTCGCCATGACGGGCGACGGGGTGAACGATGCCCCGGCGCTTCGCAGGGCCGACATCGGCGTCGCCATGGGCTCGGGAACGGAGGTTGCCAAGGAAGCCGCGAGCATGGTCCTGACGGACGACAACTTCGCTACCATCGTTCGCTCAATTCACGAAGGCCGCGCCATCTATGACAACATCGTCAAGTTCGTACGTTTCCAGCTCTCGACGAACATGGGGGCGGTCCTCACCGTCTTCGTCGCCCCTTTCCTCGGGATGATCTCACCACTGGGACCGGCACAGATCCTCTGGGTGGCGATGATCTCGGATGGCCCGCCGGCCATCGCTCTGGGCCTCGACACTGCCCGTGCAGGCATCATGAGTGAGCCGCCGAGGGAACCCGACGCGCGAATTCTGACCTGGCGCACTCTCGCCAAGTTGCTGTTCTTCGGTGCAATCATGGCGACCGGGACCTTGGCGGTGCTTCGCTGGGGCGGCGCGGCAACGCCCGAGCGCGCGTCGACGATGGCCTTCACCACCTTCGTCCTCTTCCAGGTATTCAACGTCTTCAACGTCCGCTCTGGAAACGGCAGCACGTTTAGCCGCAACATGTTCACCAACGTTCAGCTCTGGCTCGCGCTCGGAGCCGTCGTCGCACTGCAGATTGCGAGCGTCTATTGGCCCCCGCTCCAGGGCATGTTCGGGTCCACAGCTCTTGGGATCTCTGAGTGGGCGACCTGCGTCGGCATCTCATCGACCGTGCTCGTTACCGAGGAACTGCGAAAGGTTGGTACGCGCGGGCTCCGCGCGACTACTGGGTGGGGCAAGTCGCCGGGACGGCAGAGTGGCGTGAGATCGGACAAGGACGCGCCCAAAGAGAGCCAGTGAGGTTTGCTCGGATACAGGCGGAGCAGCCAGCAGCCCCGGGATCCGTCAGGTGCAGGCTCCTCGGTGTCTCCAGCGCCGGCGACTACGCTTGGCGGAGACGCGGCGCTCCAGATCGCCGCCATTCACCAAGAGAGCCGCAGGACCTACGGGAGCCCTCGTGTCCACGCGGAGCTTCGCTTCGCGGCCGAGCCGTCAGCCTCAGCGGCCCGGACCGACGCGGCCGTCAGTGGGCGGCGGTGCGCTCAAATTCTGGCCGCAGGAGCCCGAAGACGAGGAGGTCTTCGCGGCTCCCGTCCTCGTTCAGCGTGCGGTCGCGGAGACGGCCCTCCTCGCGGAACCCGAGCCGCTCGACGAGTCGAATCGAGGCGTCATTTCCGGGGTCGATGCGCGCCTCCATCCGATGCAGCCCCAGCGCCTCGAAGCCGTGCCGGACCAGCGTCGGGAGCACCTCGCGCATCAGCCCCTGGCCCCAGCGGGCGCGCGCGAGCACGTAGCCCAGCTCCGCGGACTGGTGCGGCACGTCCCAGCGGAAGAACCCGAGGTACGCGACCGCGCGGTCGGCGCCGGGATCGGTCAGGACCCAGAAGGCCGCCTCGCCGCGTCCGATGTCCTCGATCATCTTCGAGACGCGCGTCTGGACCTGCTCCAGCGTCTGCGGCGGACGGCCCAGGTAACGGACCGCCTGCGGATCGGCGTAGATGTCGAGCAGCGCCTCGGCGTCCTCGAGGCGAACCTCACGGAGCCGGGCGCGGGGAGTGTGCAGCTCCGGGACGGGGGCCATCGGGGGCTGCGTCAGGCCGCGGTCTCGGCGCCCTTGCGGTAGGTCTCGGCCTCGTGCTTCTCGCACAGGCCGTGGCGCACGGCCTTCAGCCGGCACTCGGTCTTGCTGCAGGTCCGGTAGCGGCTGTGCGGCAGGTCGCCCTGACGCCACTTCTTGAAGTGGAAGTAGCAGTAGCCCTTGGCGCGGTAGGGGCGCTTGCATCCCGCGACGCTGCAGGCCTGGTCCCCGCCGCCCTTGGCGCGTCGTGCCCAGCCCTTGGGCTTGGCGGTGGTCGTCTTGGACTTGGTCTTGGTGGTGGTCTTCGCGGTGGTCTTGGTGGTGGTCTTGGCCATCGGCCGCTCCATAGCGGGCCGGTGCCGGGTGCTGCAAGCAGCGGGCGCGGGAAGGGGTTGACACCGACGATGCCGGACGTCGATCCACAGCGGGCCATCGCCGAGGAGGAGGCCCTCCTGGAGCGTGTGCGGACGGCGCTCGCCTCGACGCAGGCCCGGCGCGCCCGGGCGACGGGCCCGAGCCGCGAGACGCTGCAGACGCTGCGCGAGGACGCCGCCAGCGCGCGCGAGGAGGACGCCGCGCCGCTGCTCCACGAGCTCGCCGTCCAGCACCAGCTCGGCGGGCGCGCCCCGCCGACGCTCCCGGACCCCGCATCTCCGTACGTCGCGCACCTGGCCATCCGCGAGGACGGTCGCCGCCGCGACTACCTCCTCGGGCACTCCACCTTCGTGGACGCCGAGGCGGACGTCTGGGTCGTCGACTGGCGCGTCGCTCCGGTCGCGCAGCTGTTCTATCGGTACCGCGAGGGCGACCCGTTCGAGGAGTCCTTCCCCGGCCGCGAGGCGAGCGGCGTGGTGGAGGTCCGCCGGGTCCTGGTCGTGCACCGGGGCCGGCTCCTCCAGATCCTCGGCGAGGGGTTCCAGGCGCGGCGACGGCCGGACGGGAGCTGGAGCATCGGCGGATCCGAGGCGCTGGCCGGAGGCGGAGCGGGCACCGCGCCGCGGGCCGGGCACCTGGGCCTCGGCATCGGCGCGGAGGAGCGCGGGACGCGGGCGGACGTCACCGCGCTGCTCGACGCCGACCAGTACGCCGCGGTCCGCGCGCCGGCGGACGAGCCGCTGGTGGTCCTCGGGAGCGCCGGGAGCGGCAAGACGACCGTGGCGCTGCACCGGCTGGCGCGCCTGTCCGCCGCCGAGCCGGAGCGGGTCCCGCTCGCACGCGCGCGGGTGGTGGTGCCCGAGGAGGGCCTCGCCCGGCTGTCCTCGCGGCTGCTCGCGCCCCTCGGTGGCGGTGCGGCGCGGGTGCAGACGCTCGACGCGGCGTTCCTCGAGCTGGGCCGCCGCGTGTTCGGGCCGCTGCCCCGCATCGTCGACGACCCGCCGGCGCTGGTCACCGCGGTGAAGCGCCATCCCGCGCTGTACGACGCGCTCCGGCTGCGGCTCGGGAACCGGCGCGGGAAGGGCGCCCCGAGCTGGCGGCGGCTGCGGCGCGAGCTGTCGGTGCCGCTCACCGACCGGACCTTTCTCCAGGGCGTCGTCGAGCGGGCCGGTGGCTCATTGCCCCGGACCGTGGTGGAGGAGACGGTCCGGCACACGATGCGGCAGCTCGCCGATCCGTCGAGCCACTTCCTCGCCTCCATCACCGACGAGTCCCGCAAGGAGGCGATGGACGGGCGGCCCCTCGACGAGGGCACCGAGGACGCGCTCGCGGGGACGCTGGACGTCGAGGACCTGCCGCTCCTCCTCGCGGTCGCTGCGTGGCGGGGACGGCTCTCCCTGCCGGAGGCGTCGCACCTGGTCCTCGACGAGGCGGAGGACTTCTCGCTGTTCGACCTCGAGACCCTGGCCAGCCTGCTCCGCGGCACGCGCTCGGTGACGGTCGCCGGGGACGAGGCGCAGCAGACGTCTCCCAGCTTCGCCGGGTGGGATCGCGCGCTGGAGACGCTCGGAGCCGCCGGCGCGGCCCGGGTCCGGCTCCCGGTCTCGTACCGCTGCCCGCGGCCCATCGCCGACCTGGCGCGGGCGATCCTCGGACCGCTCGCCCCGGCGCAGTCCGCCCGGGCGGCACGCGACGGCGCTCCGGTGGGCCGGTTCAGCTTCCCGGGCGAGCCACAGGCGCACCTGTTCCTCGCGGGCGCGCTGCGCGAGCTGCTCGAGTCCGAGCCCCACGCGGCGGTGGCGGTCATCTGCCACGACGCGGGCACCGCCCGGCGCGTGGCGGCCGTGGTCTCGGAGCTGCCGACCAGCCGTCTGGTCCTCGACGGGCGCTTCAGCTTCGAGCCCGGGCTGGACGTCACCGACGTGGACAGCGTGAAGGGCCTGGAGTGGGACTACGTGGTGGTGCCGGACGCGGTCGAGTCGGCCTGGCCGCTCTCCGACGACGGGCGGCGGCGCCTGCACGTGGCGGTGACGCGCGCGTCCTGGCAGCTGTGGCTCGTGTCTCCCGGCACGCCGACCCGGCTGCTGCCCGTCGATGGGTCCTCAGCGCCCTCGCCCTAGATGAGCCGGCGCTTCTCGTCAGTGGCTGCTGCGCTTGGCGATGATCCGGTCGAGCGCGGCGCGGTCCTCGTCGCTGTGCCGCTCGCGCGGTTTCTGAGGCTGCCCCAGCGCGCCGCGGGCCCGGTCGACGGCGTCGTCCGTGCGGTCGCGCAGCCAGTCGCTGGCCTCGGAGCTCCGCCACGCCGAGCGGGCGTACGCGAGCGGGGTCCTCCCGCCGACCTCGACCGTCGCCACCGCGATGCCCGCGCCGACCGCCACCACCGTCCACACGCAGGTCCGAACGAAGCCCATGAGACCTCCCGGACGTTTGTCTTACATCGACATACTCAGGCCCACAAAGAACTGGCCCGACGTCTCCTCGGAGGTCCTCGGAGGTGTCAGACACCTCGTTTTATCCTTGAACTCCAGCCACTTGGACCACGCCGCTGACCGCCTGGGCCGGGAGGGTCTTCCCCGGCGCAGCCGGATGGGGCAAGTGACAGGGAGCTCGTGACCCCCGACCAGGCCTCCGCCGCAGCCGTCGAACGGGCCCGTGCGCTGGGGCCGCCGCCGCCCGGCCCCGGGCCCCTGGACGCCTTCCGGACCGAGAGCACCGAGTGGCTGACCCGCATCCCCGAGCCCCCGCTCTACCCACGCGCGGACGATCCGGCCCGTGCCCGCGCCGCCGAGCTCCTCGAGGAAGGCATCGGGCTGCTCGGCCGCGGCCTGGCCCTCCAGGAAGCGAGACGTCTCGAGGACGCTGACTTGCCGCTGGTGCGCGCGGTCCAGGCGCACGCCGAGGCACTGGCCTCCACCACCGAGGGCCGCATCGCCCAGGCAGAGGAGTCCTGGGCCCGCGCCAGCCTCCTCGAGCGCGAGAGCCGCACCCGCCGCCGCGCCTGGTTCCGGGAGGACGAGGTGGAACGTCCGGTGTGGGACGCGGGAAGCCGGGTCTCCCGCTACGACCCGCGGCCGGCCCCCACCGTCCGCGCCCGCATCGCCTGCGCCAACCCCGGGTGCAGGGTGGAGCAGGAAGTCAGCCTCCCCCCGACGTACGCACTGCACGCCTTCACCTGCATCCGCTGCCGGCAGCCGTTCTCCGCCTACCTCGCCGAGTCACGCGAGGTCCGCTCCACGGCCGCACCGTTCGGCCGGAGACTCTCGTTCCGGCTCGAGCCGCTCGGCGGGGGCGCCTCGCGCGTCGAGTTCGACGACGCCTCGCCCGAGCCGTTCCACGCCGCCCGCGGAGATCTGCTCGCCTTCCTCTACACGGAAGGGCCGGTGCTCCGCGGGGTCACCAACCTCTCCTCCGGCCGGACGCTCTGGCGGCGCCGGACCGGCCCTTGCTGGATCGCCACCCAGGCCTACGGCGAGGGCGCATCCGAGCTCGACGTCCTCCGGACGTTCCGGGACGAGGTCCTGCTGCCAACGAGGATGGGCCGGGCCGCCGTCGCGTGTTACGACCGGAGCTCGCCCTGGATGGTCCGGTGGCTCGCGCATCGACCGCGGACCCGGGCGCTGGTCCGGCGGGGACTGGACGCGCTGGTGCGGAGGCTCGCGTGACGACGAACGGAGGATCGGAGGAGACCGCGGGCGGGGTGGCCGAGGCCGCTCCGCGACGGTTCCCGGTGCTGCCCGTGGCGCTGCTCGCGCTGGGCATCGCCGGGCTCCTCTGGTCCGGCATCCAGGAGGCGCGCCGGGCGCGTCCGGCGATCACCGGCCAGCAGGAGGCGCCGCCGTTTCGCCTGGAGAAGTTCGGTGGCGGCTCCATCAGCTCGTCCGAGCTCCGGGGCAAGGTGGTGATGCTCGACTTCTGGGCCACCTGGTGCGGGCCGTGCATCTCCGAGATGCCCACCCTGCTCAAGCTCGCCGGCGAGTTCGAGCCGCGCGGCGTGGTCTTCCTCGCCGCCAGCCGCGACGAGCCCAGCGTGGCCAAGGTGCAGGTGGGGATGTTCATCGACCAGCGCGCGCCGGCCCTGGCTCGCTATGCCGCCTTCGCCGACGACGGCACCGCGGACGCGTTCGCGGTCTCGGCCATCCCGACGATGGTGCTCATCGACCGGAAGGGGCAGCTCCAGGCGAGCTACCTCGGCGCGGCCAGCGAGCGTGCCTGGCGGGCCCGCATCGAGGCGGTGCTGGCCCGGGACTGAGCAAGGACGCGCGGCGGATCGAGCCCTGCGTCCCGCCGGCAGCCTCACTTCGCCGGCTTGCCGGCCTCCTCGTCCAGGAGCCGGAACTCGACCCGCCGGTTCTTCGCCCGGCCGAGCGCCGTGGCGTTGTCGGCGATGGGCCGCTCGAAGCCGAAGCCGGCGCTGACCAGGCGCTTCTTGGCGATGCCGTGCTGCGCCAGGTACTCGACCACCGACGCTGCCCGCCGGCGCGAGAGGTCCAGGTTGTACGGGGCGGTGCCCCGGTTGTCGGTGTGCCCCTCGACGCGCACGTGCTTCAGCTGCGGGTTCTTGGACAGCACATCCACCACCTCGTCCAGCAGCGGGAACGACTCGGGCTTGATGATCGCCTTGTCGGTGTCGAAGTGGACGCTGCCGTTCAGGCGCACCCGGTCGGACTCGAGCGTCACCAGCGGGCCCTTCACCGGGCAGCCGTCGTTCTCCGCCGGCCCCGGCTCGTCGGGGCACTTGTCCTCGGGGTCGGGGATGCCGTCCCCGTCCCGGTCGGGGCAGCCGTCGAGCTCGCGGGTGCCAGGCTCGCGCGGGCATCGGTCGTCGACGTTGGGGATGCCGTCCTTGTCCCAGTCGAGGTCGGGGCAGCCGTCCGGTCCGTCGCCGGGCTCGTCGGGGCAGCGGTCCAGCTCGTCGGGCACGCCGTCGTGATCGCGGTCCCGGATGGGGACGGGCGGCGGCTCGGGCTCGAACTCGTACCGGACGGAGGCGAGCATCCGGAACGCCTCGCGGCCGTATCCGGCGGTGCTGGCGACCCCGCGGCCGACCGCGATCTCGCCGCCCCAGTGCTTGCTGAACAGCGTGCGCGCGCCGATCAGGAACTCCCAGGGCGTGGTGGCGGAGGCGCTGCTCGTGCCGATGTTCCCGGCGAACGGCTCCGAGAGCGGGGTGGAGAACGTGGTCTCGGCGATGAGCTCGGGGCGCCGGAAGACCTTCCCGGTGGGCAGCGTCCAGATGACCGCGCCGCCGCCGGTCAGCTCGTTCTCCACGATGAGCTGCAGGTAGCGCGCGGTGCTCCGGTAGCGGAGACCGACGTCGAGCAGCAGCCGCACCGGCCCGAAGGCGTGCTCGACGTTGACCCGGGGGGCGAAGATGAAGTCGCGTCCGCCGAGGAAGCTGTCGGCGCTCCCGGTGGGGAAGCGCAGCTCGGGCACGAAGGCCACGTCCACCGGGAGCTTCCAGCTGGCCGGGGTGAAGAGCCGCGGGACGAGGCGGATGTCACCCAGGCCGCCGGAGACGGGCGTCGAGACCGGCGGCCCGAACGCGCCGGCGATCTCCTCGAAGTTGTCGCCCTGGGCGAAGGTGACCTGGAGGTCTCCGCCGAGCTCGAGGAAGGGGAGCACCGTCCAGGCGCCCATCAGGTGCCCGTCCACCCGCCAGGGGATGAAGTTGCCCTTCTTCTGGTCGCCGTCCCGGTAGGCGAGGATCTGCACGTTCCAGTCGAGCAGCAGCTCGCCGTGCCAGCTCCCGGCCGGCGCCGCGCGCGCGCCCTCGACCACGAAGGCGGAGGAGGACAGCGGCGTGGCCTTCTGCGGGACGGCGTCGAACCCGCGGACGTAGGGATCGGGGAGCTGGGCGGCCGCCGGCACCGCGGCGAGCGCGGCGACGAGTCCGGCCGTGAGCGCGGCACCCCTCATTCGGACAAGGGTTATCGCAACTCGGGGCACTTCCGGAGAAATCGGCCACTTGCGAGGTGGGAGTGACTCCCACCTCGGGTTGACCCCGGCGGGCCAGCGGTTACTGTGAAGGTTGCTGAAGGGGGCGCCCTGGTTTCGACGGGGGCACAGAAGCCCTTGGACGCGTGCCGAGTGGGCCTGACACTCGTAAATCACGAAGGCAACGACACAAAAGCCAACGACAACGTTGAGCTCGCGCTGGCTGCTTAAACAGTCCTAGTGCGCGGTCACCCGGGTCTCGGCCCGTGGGCTCGGGGATGACCGTCATAATGCGGGCTGGCCGTCCGGGAGGGCCCGGACCCTGGACGGCGAGATCCTTCCGGGATGGGGTGGATGGAAGGGTGTCCGTGCCCGTCCTTCGCCCGACTCCAAATCGCGGACTACGCACGTAGGGTCTCAGGGCAGAAGGCTTCCGGACGCGGGTTCGATTCCCGCCGCCTCCACAATGAAGTCGAGCGGTTGCCGCGTTTTTCGGGCGGCAATCGCTATCCATTCGCTACGCGCTCGACGGAACGTCGCGGACTTGCGCGGGACGGAGCAGGTGCGGTTTGAACGGGCGGCCAGGTGGGAGCAAACCTATGGTCCTCTACCACCCCGTTGGACTCCAAGATCTTCGCCTCGTCCATGACGCGGAGATGAGCTGGGCCTGCACCCACCGGAGCGCGATCTCCGTCATGGCTCCAGAGACGACCGGCTGATCGAGCTGCTCTTCCAAATGGCTAGCTGCGTCGGGTACTCGTTCGACCGAACCACGCTCCGAAACCGTTGGTACATTCCCGAAGCCTTCGGGACCATCGAGCGAGAGCAAGGAGCTCTTAGAACGAGTGCGCTCCAGGTCCTGATCGGAATCGCGCCATTCGGGTGTCAGCAGAGCCTTTCGATCCCAGAGGGTACGTCGAAGTGCCCCAGGGGCTGCTGCCGGGAGACAGCGAAGGCGGGGGCGTTCCCAAAGGGACTCGGGGCAGGCAGCGAGGGCACCGACGGCGGCTAGGATCGTCTTGACTAGGATCGGGTCCCATGAACCTCTTGAACAGCGCCCGCGCAGCCTATGAGGAACTGGCGGAAACCCTGAGGCTGGAGAAGGCGAGGGCCAGCGAGGCTGGTCCGGACCACGACGTGGAGATGACGGCCTTCCTGGCAGGTGGCCACCAGTTCAAGGTCACGGGCATCGGCTACAAGGAGCACCACCTAATTCTCCTGTGGGAGCCGAGGGAGGACGGCAGCGGCGAGGACCTGTACGCCGTGCATTACAGCCACGTGCAGATCGGCTTCCAGATCGTGTCCTCGGCGGTCCCCCAGCAGGCGGTTCCGAGCATCCTCAGGGGTGGCATCGCTCAGGCCTGACGCGCAGGGATGGGTTCGGCCCAACGGCTCGTGCGGGGAACGGCCCCGCATCGATCAAAGTAGCGACCCACCGGCCCGATCCATCAGAATTCCCGCCCCCTATGGTGGACCTCTTCTACGCGGACGAGACGGCAGTTAGACCCGAGCAAGGTGACTTCTTCCTCTACGGTGGGGTCATCGTTCCGTCTGAGAAGGCCCGCGATCTGGATCTGGCCCTACGGGAGATCAACTTTGGTCTGGACGAGAGGATTCTACCCCTCAAGTGGAACGTCGAGGGGCTGACGCCGGAAGAGCGGAAGGTCCAGTTCAAGGGTTGCGAGGACTACCTAAGAGCGGCGGGGGAGCATGGTGCCCGGGTCAACTTCGTCGTGATCTCCCACGCGATTCTCAACGCCAGCTTCAAGCGCGGATGGGCGATTGAACAGGTCATCAACGCCCTGCACAACTCCCTTCGAGGCGACAGACACTCCAAGCGGGTCGCGCTTGTGCTCATCGACACCTACGGATCCAAAGAAGAGGCCGAATCGCTGCGGACGTTGGCCGTCCGGTGCTTCATGAAGGGGACTTGGAAAGGCAGCTTCACGGTTGACCGGATCGTCGGCATCCACGAGGCGTATAGCGGCTCCTCCCACTTCAGCGGGCTGACCGACATCGCGATGAACGCGCTACGCCTAGTCGTGAACGAGAAGCAGAACCAGCAGCGGGCAGAGAAGTGGGCGAAGCTCATTCGTCCTATGTGCGAGCTGACCGAGATCCACGGGAAGGAGTACGTCCGGCTGGGCTCGGTTGAACCTCCGAAGGTGGAGTGGCCGGGATACCACCCTCTCTACAGGGACATGCTCGAACGGACAGCGAAGCTCGGCATTCCGCTCTACCACCGGCTGTTGATCGACGAGCAATAGGGCTGGGGCATTCGACACCAGTGATCACGCTAGGCGGTCGTGGCGTATCTGTGGCGTGACTTCGGACCGTCCCAGAAACCCGCAGCAACCTCAACGACCTGGTAGCGAGGAGTACAACACCCCGCTGGACGGGTCACCAGCGGTGCTACAGGTCTCGTTCGACTCGTGGGAGACGAGCGTACGGAGGGACAGTCCCTGGCGTCCGCGTCGTCCAGCGTTCCGGCTCCGGTCTGCATGCCGCCCGGCACCGAGCAAGCTCGCGGAGAGCCCTGGAACAGTGGCGCGCAAGATCCGAAAGAAGCTGCAGAGGTCGTCAGCGCACATCGGCGCAAAGCAGCCAATCACCGACGAGTCGAACTAGGCACGACGAGCGTTACGAGTCGAGGGTCTGAAGAGTCGTCCTGGCAATTGCAGTCTCCGCAAGAGCGCCGTCGGCACCTGCGGCGGTCGAACCCCACGCTGCTCCACGATTGGCGGGGACACGGGAGAGGACTCCGGAGACGCCCCGGCAAGGAGAAGGGCATCAACAGATTTCCCATGCTTCGCATTCTCCGGGTGATTCTTCCGGAGGGCACGAAAGACCCGGGCAAGGCGGACTTCTTCGACCCCCTTAGTGTACTTCATGCCGACTCCTCGCACCACCGAGCCAACCACTTCCGCACCAGCGGGGGATGGATGCATTCGCAACGGCTAGACAGCCGAGGTGAGGCGCGGAGCTGATGGTGTATGCCTGTCTCCGCCTAGCGCCTGAGTAGTTCTCGGGTTTGAATTGAAGGCATCACCCGAGCAGCTAAAGACAGTCAGCGCCGTTTCTCTTCGCTCCAGACACCATCTCTGATTTCGGGTGACCACAATTAAAGAACTCAAAGAAAGGGCGATATAAAAGATGAAACGATTCATTCTCGCGGTCTGTGCCATCTTTGTCGTTGCCTGTGGCGGTTCCCCCTCTGCTCCACCTTCGGCGTCATGCCCCAGCACGAAGCCCGGGGTGTCCTGGGTATGTGGCGACGCCTGTGATTGCTTCATTCAGTAGCAATCCTGCCAGCCTGCCTGCTGGCGGCGGCGGGATCACCCTGTCCTGGAATGTCAGCGGAGCCACGAGCGTCGACCTGTCTACCAATAGCGCCAGTCTTCCCACCCAATCTGGCCTCCCGGCGGCGGGCAGCAAGACGGCGACTATTTCCGGGACGGTCACCTTCACTCTCTCGGCGACCAATGCCGGAGGCACTTCGACCTCTACCGTTACGGTTGCCGTCGCTCAGACGCCGCCCGACTATGGTGCGCAGTTTGTCGGTACCTGGGCGGGCCCATGGTGGATCTGCCCCGCCGCAACGTGCGGTGGGAACTCGGGTAACGTCGCCGTTCAGCTTGGCACCTGGACCGCCGTCATCACCGAGTCCGGCACCAACAACCTGGTCTTCAACAGCAGCTTCACCGACAACTCGGCTACGAGTGTTACCTGCACCAACGGTTACGTCGTCACCGCCGGTCCTGGCAACAGCAGCATCGTCAACGTTGCCGACAACTCCCCCAGCGTGGGCACTCTTAGCCTTCACGGGCACGTACTCCTGCGTCGCCACCGGCGTTGCTGCCCTCGGTGGACAGAACCTGAACGTCACCTTCACCGGCTGCGGGTGGGGCTCTCTTCGCCGACGGCACCATGGGAGATCGAGTACCAAGTCACCCAATCGTGCGCGGGCCAGTCGCAGATCGTCTACTACATCATCCAGCCGTTGGTTAAGCAGTCGGGGGCTTCCTATGAGAACCATCATCGGAAACTTCCTCAAGGGTACCGCCTTCCTTGGAATGGGCGTTGGGGTCCTGGTCGCGCTCATCGCAATCCTCAAGGGAGTCAATGAGCCCGTCGGTCGCCTTGGCCAGGAAGTCATCCTCTCGGGTGTCGGGGCGGGAGTCGGGATGGTCATCTCGTTCGCGACCCTCTACTGGATCATCGAATCGGTCGATGTCATCGCCCGCGCCTCGGCGTTGGTCGAGAAGAAGCTGCTGGAGCCGCAGGCGGCAGTCCAGCCGTCCGCGGACCTGAGAGCGGCCTAGGCTAGATTCGGTAGAGCAATCGTAGCAACCGGTTCATTCCTGAGGGTCAGGCGGGTTCCTTCCCGCCCCTCAGGAACCTTCGGGGGCCAAGTGTGGTTAAGGGGCCCGCCAGCCGCGCATCATCCCGTTCGGTCGGCGCGACGGGGCGTGGACGCGACTGCGCTGACCTGAGTCTCTTTAAAGTCGGCTCCGGCGGACAGACTGCGGTCGCGTCTGCAAGGTCCGTGGTGGGAGAGGGAGGGAATCCGTCCACCGCGACCTAGTGGCAGTCCCGCATGCGCACATTCGAGGCATTAGGAGACCTCGCTACGCTAGAGGCCGCTGGAGGGGTGAAGAACCAGCCCGCCGGTCTACCGCCACAGGCATAACGGGCGGCTCCCACACTTCTACGAGATGCGACTGATGAAAGGGAGAAACAAATGCAACGGATGTGGCGAACCGGCGTTCTAGCCCTTGGCGTTCTCACGCTGTTCGCCTGCGGCGGCTCGTCAAATTCGGCAGGCCAACTCATGCGCCACCAAGGGCGCAACCTACCTCGCAACGTTCACGGAGGTTTCCGGGGAACCTGCGGGCCCGTTCCCTCTCAAGTGGTCAACGTCAACCCAGACGGGACAATCACCGACCCGAACAACGAAACATGCGCAAGTGCGTACCAGCAGGGTTGCACGGCCACCAGAAACTCCTGCACCTGGTCCTCGCAGGGCTATAATTTCACCATGACCAGCAGCGTGACCTTTGCTTCTGACGGGTCGTCCGCTTCCGGCGTTGTCACCTTGAGCGCCTCGGGTGCTGGGTCCTGCGCTGAGACTTACAACATCTCGTATGTGAGGCAGTAGGGCTAACGTGCGCGGCCTACTTCGGCGGGCGGCTAGCGGAACACTGCCCGGCTAACCCATTTCCGCGATGCGGTCGCGAATCCAGGTTCGCTGCTCGGCCCCTTCGCCGAGTGGAATCACCCGCGCGCGCTCCATCTCACTCACCGCTCGGAGATATGTCTGGTGGAGCGCCTCTCCTGAGAGGCCCAAGAGCCCCCGGTAGACGTGGTGTCGCCCAGAGGCAAGCATGTCGCCAGCGATCTCGCGAACGCAAAGCCACACGACGGTGCGCGGAGACGAATCAACCGGACGAGGTTCGCTGTGTTCACGGGTTCATGTGTGAGCTTCCCCCTCGCATATTCAAACACTTCATCCGGTGTTCCCACCTCGCGCAGTCTTCCTTCACTGTGTCGATCTCAGCCAGGCAAGCCTTGACGATGTCCTTCTCAGACATCCGGCTCGGGGGGAGCGCCGGAGGACTCTTTGGCTTGAGCGACTCAAGGAGCGTGCTGACGAGGGCCACGATGGCCAGAGCCAGCGGCTGACCAAAGTAGAAGAGCACGACCGACGCTATGGCCGCTGGCCGGGAATGACCAGAACCACCAGACGACCCCGATGATCACCGTCTCGATCACACCTATCCACCGGAGTGGAGAGGGCGCGAAGATCTGCACGGCCGTCGATATGAAGAACCCGACAGCCACCGCTACGGCGATCCAGTACCACATGCCAGGAATCCTCCCGCTGATCGCTCTGCGATTATCGGTATTGGTCCGACTCTGGCCCTGGATGCGCGGCGAAATAGGCTCGCTCGCATTCGATAAACTCGGCTCCGGCGTCGACGTGACGGCACTCCGGCGGCGGCAGATGGTATCCCTTGCCGGTCGCGACGTTGAGTCCCTTGAGGACAGCCTTCAGGTTCCGCTTGTACGCCCCGCTGAAACACGCTGAAGACGATCAGGGCACCAAACACCAGGACAAAGCCGAGGACCAGTCGCAAGAAGGCGCGCACGGTTGTGAAGGCTACTTCAACGGAGCCTGACCAACACGAATCTTGCCAGGATGACCGAAGGTACCCACACCACCCTCGTTCTCAATCCGGCTGATTAGAACCAGCTCTCTGTCCGCCTTGAATTTTCGCTCCAGTCCCCCGAGTGGTCAGGGCGCTCGCGCTCACTGAGCCGCACGAGCGCGGAGGTGAGTCGTTTCGGATGGGCCAGCTACGGCAGAGTCGGGCGTCACGCCCCGGCGAAACAGCACCGAGGAGCGGGAGCGCCCTTGGCTGAATTCGAGGAGAGCGGTCTGTAGCAGAAGGAGTCCACCTAGAGGCCTCGCCGCGCAGCCGCACAGGGTGCTCGCTGCCTGTAGTCCGCAGTCGAGGATGGGTAAGGCGCACCGCCGATTCAGGTGGCTGAGTTCCGTTTGACCCAGCCCGTTCCCCACGAAATCGGAGCCTTTGCGTCCGGTACAGAGGGTGCAGTCAAAGTTGACCAAGTGGGCTCGCGGAAGGTGTGCGCGGGCCGTTCACTCTCTAGACCGACGACTAGGACCCAATGAAGACTCTGATCGCCACCCTGCTTCTCACCCTCTCCCTGGTCCCGGGCGCTGCCCTGGCCGCTCCCGGAGTCGGCGAGAAGGCTTGCTTCCGAGTCCGGGCCCAATTTCCCACGCCTGACGAGATGGGCAACGCGGACCGCTCGCACGTCACGCCTGCGTCCGTTTCTGCTTCATCCTCTACACCCCGGACCAGAACACCGCTCAGTTCTCCCTGTTCCAGCAGGCCGGGACGGCCCCGTACGTCTCGTACAAGCTCGACGCTTCTCCTCTGACGGCGGACGACAACAGCAAGCACATGCTGGCCCAGTGGGCGGCCAACTCGGCGAACTACAGCGAAGAACACAACACCGGTTCCGGGGAGTATCTCGGTGTCCAGCGCTGGGAGAACGGGACTACGCGCGTGTTCGTCTCCCTGTTCCAGCCCGGCAAGGCTCGCGGCGTGTAGAAGTGTGGTTCAACGCGGCCGGGCAGCAGATTCCCAGCTCGTCCAGCAAGCCTGTTGCTCCCAAGCCTGTTGCTCCCAAGACCATCCCTCCCCTCCAGCCTTCCCCAGGTGCTCTAATGAGGATTCCAACCGACATACTGCCCAGAGTGCTCTTCTGACAAATCCTCTATCGTTCACCGCGAACGTTGCATGGTGTTCAACCCGGACGACGAGACCACCTTCCCTGGCGTGACCGATGATGCGCGACGCCAGAACTACAACCAGTTCTGGAAGACGACCTCGCTTGGTGAGAAGATTCAGATGATGTGGGGTTGGGGCATCATCAAAGATATGTTCACGCAGCAAGTCTGGTGGAAAGACAAGCGTCTTACGACGGGCAATTGGGAGATAAACGAACGCGCCAGAATCGAGGCTGAGGTCATGGAGCGCAAGCGCCAGAAAGAGACCAAGGCGAAGGCAGAGGGGGAACTTGCACGTCAGCAAGAAGAGAGGGCAGAGCTTTCCTTACGGCTGAAAGAGGCGGTCGCCGCCGACGACACCGCTCAGGAGATCGAGCTTCGTCTCCAGATCGCGCGCTTGGACAAGGGGGCGGTCGCCAAGCCGCCGTGCGCTGGAGCGTGAACGTGTCGCTGCCATTCGACGGGCGCGGTTCCTGCGCGCGGCCACCGGCTACGGTGGTGCGCGAATACCCCATCGGCTCGAACGATAAGCCGTCCACGGGAATACGCCCGTCAGCCTCCGTCTGCTCCCCAGGGCCCCATCACGGACGTCTCGCGTTTCTCGGCTACAATGTTCTCATTGGGAGTCCTTGGCGCTGCTTCTTTTGGCGAGCACCCCATTCTCGCCGTAATTGGGCTCCCCTCCTGCTACTGGAACATCGGACAAGCGCGACTCCAGAACATCGGTTGGAATTCGGGCTTGACGTGGCTCTGGACCCTGGGCTGCTGTGTGCCGCTCCTGAATCTCATTCTTGGGCTGTCACTTCTCTTCACGCCTGGCAAGTCGGCATGACCATCCAAGTGAGCGAGAAACGGCACAGGCGACATCATCCGAGTCCTGGATTTCGTTCGTGGACTGATTGGAAGCGCCCCCGAGTGCCCCAGGTAGCAACCGTGAAGGCCGACGGGGAGGGTCGGGTAATGCTCATCCTCGGTCTTGTCGTCCTCGGCCTCGGCATCATCTGGGCCATCAACGCTAACGGCTAGGCCGCGCGCGACCAAGCTTCGCATGCTGCCTACATGATGCGCAGCCACAATCCTAACCCCTACAACGCGCCGGAGCCCGGGGACCCAGGCTACGAGCCCGCCTATCGCGCGGTGTATGGCGACCGGCTGTGGGAGAAATACGGCAAGCACGCGAAGCCGGACGACAGGTAATGATTGTCGTTGCCCTGTTGGCCGCCAGTCTCATAAGCAATGCCCCCGTCTGCCACCTTAGACGGGACGCCCGAGGCCACATCGCCCGATTACGCGACGCACATCGGCGCTTCGTGGCCACCCACCCCTGTCCAGCCACGGGACGCCCCTACGGCTCCTGTCCCGGCTACGTGGTGGACCACGTGTGTCCGCTCGCGTGCTGTGGCCGGGACGATCCCAGCAATATGCAGTGGCAGCCAACGGCCGAAGGGAAACGGAAGGACGCATGGGAACTCAACTGCTCCACGTGTGCGCCCCGATAATTGCCATGGTTTTCCTAAGACCATGAAGCTCTTCAAGAACGGCTTCTTCTGGCTCTGCGTCGGGTCCGCACTTGTGGCGCTGTCCATAGTCAGCATCGCCTTCTCGCCGCCCTCTCCCCAGAACGTCTGTCAGCACCTCGTGAAGCTAGGCGAGGTCCAGCCCCGGGATAGGAACCCCGACGACTACTTGGATTGCGTAGCCGTCCTCCAAAGGCAACCTCAGAAGGTTGGTCAGGACCATTGGAAGAAGTTCGCCCGGTGCACGATGGACAGCACCAGCCTTCGGCAGTGGCAGTACGAGTGCGGCGATTTGTAAGGACGATGGCCTTCTTTCTATCGGCTGGGATTCCAAGTGCATCATCGTGAACGAACGATTTGAGGCAGACGGCCTCTGTTCGCTGCGAAGGCTGCCTCCACTACATCAGTCACCATCTGCTGGACGCGCGTCGAGGCCCAGCCACGAACATCGCTGGTCATGACGACATCGGACGCAGAGTTGTCGTAGAAGACGACGTGAGCCAAATGGCCTCGAATCGGTGCGTCGTCGGTGAGTGTGACTTGGGCCGACACTCTGACACGCTCGATGCCGCTGTCGTCTTCCCATGGGTCCGACGCCCACACGAATATTTGGAAGCCTGAGCAGTCGGTCTTGCATCCACCCGGCGTCTTCCACTCCACTGTCGAGAAACCACTGCCCGCCGCTGTCTTGCTGACAAGGTCGGCAATGACGTGGTCCGTTAGCCCGTGCTTCTGGAGGTCCGGGTCCACTACGGTCCTGACCGAGAACTTCTTCAACCCGACTAGGGCCTCTCTCGTCCAGGAGTTCGAGTCCCAGGTGTCACGGTCGGCTGCGGCAGCGACGCCACTGGTAAGCGCCAGAGCTAAAACGAGCGCTTGAATCGTCAGAGATAGGCAACTTCGTGTTTGCCTTTTCTCCCTCAGCATCATCCTGCAGAGTGAGGGCGTGAATCGACTACTGCGCAGGGTGACCTGGGCTTTCATTGCCTCGTGCCCTTCTTGCCGGTGTATGGGTTGACGTTCCCGTTAGTAGACCAGTTATCCCCCTTGGTGTGATTGGGGTTGGTTTGACGGTGCGATCCGACCAGCGTCCCACGCCTAGTCACATACGTCCGAACTGAGTGGCTTCCGACAGCGAAGGCTGGGGTAGCTACCAGTAGGAGTACGGATACGAGTTTTAGGTGCATTCTGGTCTACCTTCTCTACAGAGTGTTAGGTGTCGGTGGATGTGGAGGGAGTCGAACCCTCCTCAGAAGAACCGCAGACAGGTCTACGAGAGTGGCTTGTCATGCTGGCGAAAAGGATCGAAGTGGCGGGAATCGAGGGGCTGTCGGTCTCACCGACGTGCCAGGGAACGAGCAGATTGGCATCCCGTAGGTCCAGCTTGGCTCGTCGTGTAGGACCGCGCATTGGATGACTTCCACCCCGGCCTTCATCGCCTGGAGCCAGTCGAGGAGCGGGATACGGGTCTCCAAGCATGAAGCTCCGAGCGCGCGATGCGGAAAGCCACGCGCTCCAGTCGCGGGTCGAACTGTCCGGAGAGTCCGTGAGTGGGGACGGCGGACGTGTCAGGGGGAGCGAGCGAGTCGCGGTCACAGCACTGTTGCTTGCCGAGAGCGTGCCAGAGGTAAACTCGAAAAGGCCCTCTGGTCTCGGTGCTCTGCGGTTGAAGTCGCCGTGAAAGGGGCGCGACCGATGGGTCTGGGTGACCCCGCTCGTCGGGGAAGACCCGGGCTTGGGTTTCCATCCGGGTCCGCTCCCTTCGTGGGCATCGGAAGGCAATCTTTGCCCTACGAGCACCTACCTCGGCATGTTGACAGGTAGGTGCCAAGCGAGAAGGGAGCAGCCGATGGGAGCGAGTCCACGGGCTCGTTCCGACGTGCCTATCCGGCAACCACCGGCT
>CAVZMH010000020.1:0-144003 GCA_963776345.1 uncultured delta proteobacterium
CCTCGAGCCCGCTCGGGATCCACAGCTGCGCGCCTAGCCCCAGGCGGAACGGGCTCGTCGCGTCCCCGAGCAGCCGGGTGTCCACCCCGATCCGCACGTCCGAGATCGTGTCCGGCCGCGAGCCGAGATCCACGTTCGGCGCCGTGTACTGGTACCCGCCCATCGTCCCGGAGCGGCCCTTCACCGCGAAGGGGAAGTCGAATCCCACGGAGAAGCGCCAGGAATACCAGGTCAACGCCCCCGCCACCTGGCCGTACGCCGAGTCGGTGACCACCGCCAGTCCGCTGACTCGCAGCGGGGCTCTCGCGTACCGCGTCGAGAACGCCAGGGCGCCCCCGAGCTCACCGTGCATGTCCAGGCTGTCCATGACGAACCAGCCCGCCCCCGGCGCCGAGGGGGAGAAGCGCTCGGCGTTGAACCCCTCGACCGGCGTCTGCGCCCGCGCGCCGAGCGCACAGAGCAGGCCTCCCAGGACCCAGGCGCGCGGCGTCCTAGAATTCCGCATGGACCTTCGCTCCCAGGACCGTCACCGGCCCGCCGCGATCGGCGTTGTACGCGGGGTTCCAGATCAGCTGGACATCCCCGGCGAGCCAGATCGCCTTGAACAGATTGACGCTGTAGAAGACCTCGAACACGCCCTCCGTCGCCTGTCGCAAGGCGCCGTCCCCGATGAACCCGTCGATGCCCCCGAGCGCCAGGTAGCGGGCGTGGCTCGAGGAGATCCAGCTCAGCCCGAGCCCGACGCCCGTCACGTCGAACGGCCGGCCCCACAGCGAGCCCTTCGCCACCGCTCCGAACGACAGCGACCGGTCGGCGGCGTTGAACGCGTCCACCTCGGACTGGCCATCCGAGTACATCGCCCGCAGGAACACGCCGATGTCCCTCGCCACGAACTGCTCGACGTCGATCCCGATGCCGACCTTGACGTTGTCCTTGCGCGCCCAGCACAGGTCGGGCGCGCCCGCGTTCTGCGAGCCGTAGCTGAAGCCCGTGCACGCCGCGGCGTTCTTCCCCGGGTCCGCCTGGAACACCGCCACCGCGTCGTCGAACGACCCGGTGAAGACCCGGTTCCGGTACCCGAGGATCCGCACCGCTCCGGGCAGACCGAAGAGCAAATGGTCGTGCTCGATCTCCAGCTGGTCCCCGAAGTACTGCCACAGCCTGAAATCCACCGGCAGCTGGTTCGGGTTCTGTGGCGGCGTCACGTGCGCGAACCGCACCGCCCAGTCGTCCCAGTACATCTCCACCGCCGCGCCGTACGAGTACCCGCGCGCATCCGAGGTGAAGTCCCACGCCGCGTGGGTCATGAACGCCATGTTGAAGAAGGTCTGGCGCGGATCCCCCGTCACCCCGTTCTTGTCCATCACGTCCAGGACGCTGAAGTTCCCCGCGGTGATGACGATGCGCCGGCTGTCCACCGTCGTCCCGAGCTGCATCGGGTCGGAGGACTTCTTCACCGGCTCGCCCCCGAGCCCGAGAGTCTGCTTGAGGTACAGCCGTGCCTTGTAAATCTGAGGGGTCTCCGACCCCCCCTTCTGGAGCTCGAAGTTCTGGATCGCCCCGCCCAGGCCGTGGAGGTTGGACAGCGGCCGCTCGGCGATGACCTCGGGCACGAAGTACGCCTCGCCCCCCGACCAGAGCTTCGCTCCGAGGAACAAGGTGGCACTCCACGTGAAGCTCCGCTCCCCACCCGGCAGCAGCGAGTTCGGGCTCCCGTTCAGGTTCGTGTACGCCGGGCTGAAGGGCAGCTTCCAGCTCGAGATGTAGGTGGTCTGCCCGTAGGCGTTCCAGCGCTCGTCCTCGAGGTCGTGCAGCCCGTGCGCGGACAGCACGTTCATGACGTCGAACGCGACGTCCTCGTGCGGCGCGGGCGGAGCGGCCTGCGCCAGCGCCCGGGCCCCGGCGAGCGCGATGACCAGCAGCCACACCGGTGCCAGGGAGCGCGCAGCCCCGGACACCGGTCGTCGTCCACGGCCAGCGGACACGCGCCCCTCCCGACTCCCGCGGGAACCGGCGCCTGTACGGGAGATGCAACCAACCTGTCAAACGAACAGGAGACGACTTGCGCCACGCTGTGGCACGGTCCCCACCCGGGGAGGTGTCCCGCGTGAACAGCGCGCTGTGGGTCATTCAGGGCTTCCTGGGCGGGCGCTGACATGAGCCTGGCCAAGAAGCTGAATCTGAAAGCCGGGACGAAGCTCCGGGTCATCGGGAAGCCCAAGGACGTGGACCTCGGCGACGTCGCCGTGACCTCCCTGGCGAACGTCAAGGACGTCCTGGTGTTCGTCTCCAGGCTGGCCGAGATCGACACCGCCGGCGCGCCGATGCTCGAGGCGGCCCGCGCCGACCGCATCGCCTGGGCGGCCTACCCGAAGGCCGGGCAGCTCGGGACGGACCTGAACCGCGACCTGCTGTCCAGCGCGCTGGAGAAGCGCGGCGTGCAGCCCGTCCGGCAGATCGCGCTCGATGGCGTCTGGAGCGCGCTCCGGTTCCGGCCTCGTTGAGCCAGGGCACCCGGGACTGTTCGCGGGGCCGGCTGAGCGAGGTGGCCCGCTGGACTTCTCCGGGCGGCTCGTCGACAACGTTGACCCATGACGAAGCGGGAAGGCCGCAAGGAGGTCGCAGGCAGCACCCGGGTCCGTCCCGCGGCCGCCGGTCCGGGCACGGCCGCGCGTCCGGAGGAGCACGCCGAGGTCACCCTCCTCGTCCGCCGGAAGGCGCGGCGTCCCGCAGCACGCGCGCCGGCCAGGCGTCGCGGGCGTCACCTCTCGATCGAGGAGCTCGAGGTGCAGCTCGGCGCCTCTGAGCAGGACATCGCTGCGGTCGAGCACTTCGCGAGGGCGCATGACCTGACGGTGGTCCGCGTCGATGCGGGACAGAGGACCCTCGGCCTCTCCGGCACCCTGGCCAACCTGAGCCGGGCGTTCTCCACCGAGCTCACGATGCACGAGACGCCGGCCGGCCGGTTCCGGATGCGGACGGGACCGCTGTACGTCCCGAGCGCGCTCGCCGGGATCGTCGAGGGCGTGTTCGGGCTCGACGACCGGCCCGCCGCCACGCCCAAGTTCCGGTATCCAAGCGCGAGGCCGCTCGCTGCATACACACCCGCCCAGGTCGGCGCCGCGTACACCTTCCCGGAAGGGCTCGACGGGAGCGGCGAGTGCATCGCGCTCATCGAGCTCGGCGGCGGCTTCCGGGCCACGGAGCTCGAGGCGTACTTCTCGCAGCTGGGGATCTCGCCCTCTCCCACGGTGACGGCCATCGGGGTGGACGGGGGGAAGAACGCGCCCACCGGCGTTCCGCAGGGGCCGGACGGCGAGGTGGTGCTGGACATCGAGATTGCCGGAGCGCTCGCGCCCGGGTCCAAGATCGCCGTGTACTTCGCGCCCAACACCGATCGCGGCTTCCTCGACGCCGTCCTCGGGGCGCTGCACGACAAGAGCCGGAGACCCTCGTTGGTCTCCATCAGCTGGGGGTCGCCGGAGTCGAACTGGACGCAGCAGGCGCTCGCCGCCTTCGACCAGGCACTCCAGGATGCGTCGCTGCTCGGAGTCACCGTGTGCTGCGCGGCGGGTGACGGCGGATCGGCCGACGGGACCTCCGACGGACTCGCCCACGCAGATTTCCCCGCCTCCAGCCCCTTTGTCCTGGCCTGCGGAGGAACGCGGCTGGAGATCGGTCAGGGCAGGAGCTCGGAGACGGTCTGGAACAACGGGCCTGGTGGAGCGACCGGCGGGGGCGTGAGCGACGCGTTCGACCTCCCGGACTGGCAGAAGGCCGCCGGCGTCCCCGCCTCCGCCAATCCCGGGCACAGGGTGGGCCGCGGCCTTCCTGACCTCGCTGGGAACGCGGACCCCGACACGGGGTACGAGATCAGCGCAGATGGACAGCAGACCTCCGTCGGAGGAACGAGCGCGGTCGCTCCGCTCCTCGCCGCGCTGGTCGCGCGCTGCAACCAGGGCCTGGGTCGTCGCGTCGGGTTTCTGAACCCGGCCCTCTACACGGACGCGTCCGTCCGGGCGTGCTTTCGCGACATCACCGAAGGGTCGAACGGCGCATACGCCGCCGGTCCGGGGTGGGACGCATGTTCCGGCTGGGGGAGCCCCCGCGGGGATCTGCTGCTGCGGGCGCTCGGCGGAAAGACGCCGGGCCGGACCCATGCTCGCCGCGCGCGGCGTCCGGGGGCGCGCCGGACACGCATCCGGCGCCTGCGCCGTTGATGCAGGCTTCGGTTCAGACCTCGATGACCAGCGCGGGGTTCATCGACGTGCCCGGCTCGCCCGGGTAGCCGCGCGCGTTGCAGACCACGCGCGTGTCGCCGACCCGGTAGTCGAACGAGACGTGCGTGTGCCCGTGGATCCAGAGAGGCGCGCCCGAGCGCTCGACCAGCGGGGCGGTGTCCTCCGCGACGAAGAACCGGTTGAGCGGGTCGTCCGCGTACTGGGGCGCGATGCTCCTCGGGTGCGGAGCGAAGTGGGTGATCACCACGTCGCCGGGCCGCACCGTCTTCTCGAGGAACGCGAGGTGCGCGGCGTGCGTCTCGTGCACCCAGGGGACGAAGTTCCGGATCAGCGCGAAGTCGGAGACGGAGCCGCGGTAAGCCTCCTCGTCCGGAGTGAGCGGGAACCACAGGGTGGCCCCGACGAACCGGGTCCCGCCGATCTCGGTGACCCCCGGGTCGAGCAGGTGCAGGTTCGGGAGCTCGCGCGCGCAGGCGGCGAGGGTCGCGGAGCCCCAGGCCGGGCTGGTCCGGTAGTACTCATGGTTCCCCGGCACGTAGACGATCTCGGGGAACCGCGAGCAGAACCAGCCGAAGACCTCGCGCACCCGGTCGCGCCCGCGGAGGGGCACGACGTCGCCCCCGAGCACCAGCACGTCCCCGAGCACCGGGAGCGAGCGCGCGAACGCCTCGCCGCCGTCGTCGTCGAACTCGAGGTGCAGGTCGGAAACCGGCTGGATCCTCATGCGGTCGCTCGCGGCTTCACGCCTAGCACAAGGCGGGGGCTGAACCACGGGTGCCCTAGGACACCGTCCGGGGACGAGGCGGCCAGGATTGCGGGTGCTCCGTCTCCCGCCGGCTCGGCCCGGTGCGTCTTGCCGCGCGACGTCATCCGGCAGCGGTTCGCCACCAAGACGCAGTGTGCGGAGCAAGGGCTTCAGGTCCTTGAACTCTGCGGAAGCGCCCTCGGCGCCGGCGGGTGTGGACTCGCGGCCACGGACGTCTGCCGGGTGGTCCAGAGCCGCAGCCCTCGAGGGCGACTGCCACCGATGCAGGCAGCCAGGCGCGTTGACCTGCGCCTCCGTCGACGTGGCTCGTGCGTGGTAGTCTTCTTTCGATGTTGCGCCCGCCGCGTCTGCGTCCGGGAGACCGCGTCGCAGTGGTCGCCCCCTCCTCTCCGTTCGACCGCGAGCGGTTCGACCGCGGCATGATCCGCCTTGCCGAGCGGTACGAGCTCGCGCCCCACCCGAGCCTCTTCGAGCACCAGCGCTACCTCGCCGGGTCCGACGACGTCCGCGCCGCCGCGCTCCTCGACGCCTTCTCCGACCCGGGCAACCGCGCGGTGGTCTGCGCACGCGGGGGCTCCGGCGCGGCCCGGCTCCTCCCGCGCATCGACTTCGGCCGCCTCCCGCTGAAGCCGCTGATCGGCTTCTCGGACAGCGTGGTCCTCCACGCCGCGCTCCAGGCGAGCGGGCGCATCTCGATCCACGGGCCGGTCGTCACCCAGCTCGCCGACCAGCCGCCATGGGTCTCGGACCGGCTCTTCGCCCTGCTCGAGGGCAACGTCCCCGAGCCGCTGCAGGGCAAGCCGCTCGTCCCCGGCGTCGTGGACGGCCCGCTCCTCGGCGGAAATCTGACCGTCCTGGCCACGCTCCTCGGGACGCGGTGGCTCCCGGAGATGAACGGCGCCATCCTCCTGCTCGAGGAGGTCGCCGAGCCGCCGTACCGCCTCGACCGCGTGTGGACCCACCTGCGCAACGCCGGCGTCCTCTCGCGCATCGCCGGCATCGCGCTCGGCCAGTTCCTCGACTGCGAACCCGTGGACCGCCGCTACGACCCGCACACCGCCCGCGAGGTCCTGGTCGATCTCGCCACCGAGGCCGACCTCCCCTGCATCACGGATCTCCCCATCGGCCACGGGGACGTGAACGCGCCGGTGGCCCTCGGCGCACGGCACCGGCTCGACGCACACGCCGGGACGCTGCAGCCGCTCGAGGCCGCCACGGCGTGAGGGACCCCCGGACTCCGCTTCTCGTCATCGCCAGCCTCGCCGTCCTCGTCTCCGCGTGCCGCGCCCGCGGCTTCGAGCCCACCGTCCGCCGGAGCATGTCCGCGGAGGCCCGGTGTCCCGAGGACAAGGTCCAGGTCAAGGGCGTCAACGGAGGCGTCTACCAGGCCGAGGCCTGCGGCAAGAGCGCGACATACGACTGCACGTGGCCCGAGGGCGGGACACGGGAATGCACCCGGCGGGGAGCGACTCCCGAGGCCAGGATGCCCGGGACCGACTGGCGCTGGCCGTGACGACGCGACTCGAGGCATTGCTCGAGGCAGGCGTCCGGGACGGCGTCTTCCCCGCGGCGCAGGTCTCGGTGTTCCACGACGGCCGGGAGGTCGGGCGCGCCTCGGTCGGCGCCGGGGACGACACGCCGTTCGATCTCGCCTCCCTGACCAAGATCCTCTGCGCCGCGACCGCGTTCGTCTCGCTCTGGGCCGAGGGCAAGGTCGGCCCCTCCACGCCGGTGTCCCGGTGGATCGACGGGAGCCCGCTGGCGAAGAACGGGGCGACCCTCGGGGACCTGCTCGCCCATCGCTCGGGCCTCCCGGCGTGGGTCCCGTTCTTCGCCGTCGTCCTCCACACCGTCCCCGAGCTCCGCCGCGTCGACTGCGCCGCCTCCACCCGGCTCAGCGTGCGGAGCGAGGTCCGTGACGCCGCCGCCCGCTCGCCCCTCGACGCGGCACCGGGCACGCGGACGCTCTACAGCGACGTCGGATTCCTCCTCGCCGGCGAGATGCTGGCCGAGGCCGCCGGCGCGCCGCTCGACGCCGTGCACGCGCGCCTCTCGGAGAAGCTCGGCGTCGCCAGCCACTTCCATCGGCTCTCCACCCGCGGCCACGACGCGCACGACCCGTGCGCCGGGAAGGTGGGACGGGCTCCCGCCGACGGGTTCGGTGCGCCCGCGACCGCCGGCGCCGGGACAGGAGAGCCGCTGGGAATCGCTCCCCAGCGACCCCTCGCGCCCCGGCGAGGTGGACGACGACAACGCCTGGGTGATGGACGGCGTCTCCGGCCACGCCGGCCTCTTCGGCACCGCCACCGAGGTGGCGCGCTTCGGACAGCGCGTCCTCGAGGAGCTCGACGGGGCAGGGCGCCTGGCCCCGGCCGCGCTGTGGGAACGGGCGGTCACCCCCGCGCCGGGCAGCACCCGCGGCTTCGGCTTCGACACGCCGTCCGGCACGTCCAGCTCGGCCGGGCGTCTCATCGGACGGACGCCTCCGGGCGCCTTCGGGCACCTGGGCTACACCGGGACCAGCCTCTGGGTAGACAGGGCACGCCGGCTCAGCGTTGCGCTGCTCACCAACCGGACCGCGCACGGGCGCGAGAAGCTCGAGGTCCAGGAATTTCGCCCCGCGTTTCACGACGCGGTTCTGCAGATGCTCGGGCTGGGCTAGACCGGGGCCATCCCGCATTCGTCAGGAGTCGTCGATGCCAGCCACAGCGCTGCGTGCCGTGTCTCCCGTTCTCGTGGTTGCCCTGGTCGCCGTCGGCCTCGCCGGATGCGCCACCGCCGCGATGAGCACCGCCGCCCGCGACACGATGGCCAAGACCAGCGGATGCCCATCCGACCAGGTCAAGGTCGAGGAGCTCGGGGGCTCGCGGTACAAGGCGAGCGGCTGCGAGAAGACCGAGATGTACATCTGCAAGGTCGCCGAGCACGCCGTGGTCTCGTGCGTGCCGGAGTCCTCGGTTCCGCCGCTCGGCGAGCCAGCGAAGTGAGAACGCCGGCCGTCCTCAGCTGACCGACGGCGCGGGTGCCGCCGCGTCGGACTGCGGCGTCCGCGGGCGTGGGAGCCCCCAGATGCAGACCGCGAGCCCGGCGATCTGGCCCAGGAAGCTGACGATGAACTCGGTGGGCCCGGTGAGCGGCGGCACACCCATGATCAGCAGCCAGGCCACGACGAAACCGACCACCCACGACGTCCGTCCGCGGAGCTCCCCGGAGAGCACGGTGAGCAGCCAGAGCGTCGAGATCGTGACGTAGGGCGGCGCGAGCGGGCTGCGCAGGGCCCCGAGCGTCAGCAGCGCCAGCCATACGCGCGCCTCCGCCACCCGGCCCTCGGCTCTCCGGCCGGCGGCCCAGGCCAGCCAGAAGAGCAGGAACGTGAAGAGCCAGCCCAGCGTCGCGCCCACCCCGTGCGTCATCCCCGGAACGCCGAACCAGTGCAGCTTGGTCACCAGCCCGGGGATGCCGAGGTTCCGCGACACGACCAGCGCCTCGTGCTCGTAGAAGGCGAACGCCTCGCCGGTGTGGATCCGCGGGAGCTGGTAGCCGAGGAACGCCTCGAACGGCGTCCAGCCCAGGACCGCCAGCCCCACCAGCGAGAAGACCACGCAGGCGCCCAGCGTCCAGGCCACCTCTCGCCAGCGCCGCCGCGCGAGCAGGTACACCAGCAGGAAGGCCGGGAAGAGCTTGGAGACCGTCGCGACCGCGAGGAGCGCCCCTCCCGCTGCCGGCCGTCGCTCCTCGAAGCAGATCATCGCCGCGACCGAGAGCAGCAGGGTGGCCACGTGGAACTGCCCGAACTGGAGGCCCAGGATCGTCGGCAGCGACGCGAGCAGCAGCGGGAGCAGCAGGAACGCCAGCTCTCCGTCGCGCCCGCCGATCCACCGCGCCAGCCACGCCCCGACGACGACGAGCCCCAGCGCCTGCAGCACGAACCAACCCGCGCGGATGGCCAGGAAGTCGTCGGTCACGAGCAGCGCCGCCCGCGGGAAGAGGAGGAAGGGCGGCGGGTACTCGTACGGGTCGTCCATCCACTTCTTGAGGTTGCGGATGTCTCCCGGCGCGAGCAGCCGCGCGGCGTCGCCGGCAAACGCCGGGTAGTAGCGCTCGTCGTAGAGGTTCCGCGTTCCCCGGCGGGAGAGGTCGGCCGCGACGAGGTACGCCGACAGGCAGGCGTGGTCCGCGGCGACGGGGTCCGGGACCACCGAGCCCCAGATCCGGTCCGGGTCGTCCATGAACGCCGAGAGCCGGCCGACCTGGAGCAGGGCCAGCAGAGCGCCGAGCGCCCAGAGCGCGGCCACCACCGGGCGGCGCTGGCGAGCCCCCGAGATCGAGGTGGGGACCCAGCGCCAGACGAGCCACGCGGCGCCGGCCGCGAGGATGAGGGCGATGCCGCCTGCGACGCCCCCGAGGCGCGGGAGGGTGGGGACGACGACGGCGAGGCAGACCAGCACACCGAAGAGCCTGACCGCGCCCTGCTCGAGACCGCCGAGAGCTGGACTCCGGGCCATGCAATTCCTCCCGAGACGCACGGACTCTAGCCAGGTGGCCAGCCGCGCGCCCTCAGACGCGTGGTACGGCCATCGCAGAGCGTTCACTGCGCTGGCCGTCGCAGGGCTCACATGCTCGGCGTGCTATCGTGCGCGCCGCATGGGCGGAGAAGGCACCTGGACCCGGCGGGACGTTCCCATCCCCGAGCCGGAGGACGCGAACGAGAGGCACGCGCGCCGGTGACCGCTCCAGCGTCGCGCGACGACGGCAACATCCTCCAGGACGTCCGGCCCGAGCAGGCCCGGCGCGTCCACCTCCTCGGCGTGGCCGGCACCGGGATGGGCAGCTTCGCCGGCATGCTCAAGGCCGTGGGCCACGTGGTCACCGGCAGCGACCAGAACGTCTACCCGCCGATGAGCGACATGCTCGCCGCCTGGGGCATCGAGGTGATGACGCCCTACCGGCCGGAGAACCTCGACCGGGCGAAGCCCGACCTGGTCGTGGTGGGCAACGTCATCCGGCGGGTGAACCCCGAGGCGAGCGCCGTCCGCGAGCGGCGGCTGCCGTCGATGAGCTTTCCCGCGGCCTTCGGGGCGCTGTTCCTCCGTGGTCGCCATCCGCTGGTCGTCGTCGGGACGCACGGAAAGACCACCACCTCGGCCGTCACCGCCCACCTGCTCGTCACCGCCGGGCTCGACCCCTCCTTCCTCGTCGGCGGCGTCACCGGCAACGCAGGCAGCAACTTCCGCGTCGGGAAGGGTCCTCACGTCGTGGTGGAGGGCGACGAGTACGACACCGCCTACTTCGACAAGGGCCCAAAGTTCCTGCACTACCAGCCGCGGACCGCCATCTTCACCAGCATGGAGCTGGACCACGCCGACATCTACCGGGACGAGGCCCACTACGCCTCGGCGTTCGAGCGCTTCGTCGCCCTGGTGCCTCCGGATGGGCTGATCGCGGTGAGTGCCGCCTGGCCCGCTGCCCTCGCGCTCGCCCGGGCCGGACGGGCCCGCGTCGTCACCTACGCCGTCGACCCGACGCACCCGGCGGACGTCCAGGCGCACGGCCTCACGCACCACCCCGACGGCGTGCGCTTTACCCTGGTCGACCACGGACGGTCGCTCGGGCAGGTCCACCTCGCCGTCCCCGGGCTCCACAACGTGGAGAACGCCCTCGGCGCCTGGGCGGCCATCGGCCCGCTCGGCGTCTCCTTCGACGCCTACGCCGCGGGCTGTGCCTCCTTCCTGGGGGTGAAGCGGCGGCAGGAGGTCCGGGGCGAGGTGAACGGCATCCTGGTGGTGGACGACTTCGCTCACCACCCCACGGCCGTCCGCGAGACCATCCACGCGCTGCGCGCCCGCTGGCCGGACCGCCGCCTGTGGGCCGTCTTCGAGCCGCGCAGCAACACCAGCCGCCGGAAGCTCCACCAGGCCGCGTACGCCGGATCGTTCGACGGCGCCGCCAGGGTGAGCCTCAAGACGCCCGAGAAGCACGACCAGGTCCCCGAGGGGGAGGAGCTCGACATCCCGCGCCTCGTCGCCGACCTGCGCGCGCACGGCCTCGAGGCGGACGCGGCGACGGACGTGCCCACGCTGGTGGTCCGGGTCGCCGCCGAGGCCCGGCCGGGAGACGTGATCCTCGGGATGAGCAACGGGAGCTTCGGGGGATTCCACGCCGCCGTCCTCGCCGCGCTCAAGGAGAAGCGGGCGTGACGCGGCTCTCGGCGCTCCTGGTGCTCGCCCTCGGATGCGCCGGCGCCACGCCCGCGCCCACCGCCACCCAGACCCAGGCGCTCGCCGGCGGCACGTCCGGTGTCTCCGTGACCGACATCGCGCTCGCCACGTACCCCGAGGCCGGCAAGCACGCCTTCTCCTCCGACCGCGGGCAGGTCGTGGTCATCGACGCCTGGGCCACCTGGTGCGCGCCGTGCCTTCGCTCGCTCCCCCAGCTCCAGACGCTCCGCAAGGACTACGCGGCGCGCGGCGTCCGGGTGTACGCGGTCAGCGTCGACGAGGACCGGGCGCAGATCCCCACCTTCCTCGCCAGCGCGGGGGTGGACCTGCCCGTGCTCCTCGACCCGGGCGGCTTCGTGCTCGAGGAGAAGCTGAAGCTGACGAAGATGCCCACCACCTGGGTCGTCGACCGCACCGGCCAGATTCGCTTCACCCAGGAGAGCTTCGACGGCAACCTGAACGACGTGCGCGCCCAGGTGGACGCGCTCCTCGGAGAGAGCCGGTGACCGACTCGCTCGACACGTTGCTCGAGACCGCCGTCGAGGGCGCCCGCCGCGCCGGACGCGTCCTGGCCGAGCGCTTCCACCAGCCGCGCACCATCGCCTTCAAGAGCGGCATCGACCTGGTCACCGACGCCGACAAGGCGAGCGAGACGGTCCTCCTCGCCTGGCTCCGGGAGCGCCACCCGGACCACGCCATCCTCTCCGAGGAGAGCGGGGCCAGCGCCGGCTCGCGCTACCGGTGGATCATCGACCCGCTGGACGGGACCACCAACTACGCGCACCAGCTGCCGCACTTCTCGGTGAGCATCGCGGTGGAGGGGGAGGGCGGGGTCCAGGCGGGCGTGGTCTACGACCCGATGCGCGACGAGCTGTTCACCGCGGTCCGCGGACGCGGGGCGATGCTGAACGGCCGGCCGATCCGGCCCAGCGCCACCGACCGGCTCGACCGCGCGCTCCTCTGCACCGGCTTCCCCTACGACGTCCGCGAGCACCCCGAGGGACCGGCGGGCCTCATCGCGCGGTTCCTGGGCGTGTCACAGGGAATCCGGCGCCTCGGCAGCGCCGCGCTGGACCTGTCCTACGTCGCCTCCGGCCGGTACGACGGGTACTTCGAGTTCAACCTGAAGCCGTGGGACATCGCCGCGGGCGCGCTCATCGTCTCCGAGGCCGGGGGCGTCGTCGGCCGCATCGACGGCGCGCCGTACGACACCTCGGTGGTCGACGTGCTCTCGGCCGCGCCCGGCGTCGCTGCGCCGCTCCAGGACGAGTGCCGGCGGTTCCTGGGCGAGATCGGCTGGACGCCGAGACCCTTCGCCTGAGGGCTCCCCGCCCGCTCCCGCACCTCGGTGCGTATCAACCGGGTCCTGCGGCTCGGATCGCCTCCAGGACGAGCGTTCGCGGGGGCACGCCCGCGAGACCGTAGAGGCGTCAACCCAGGCCGATACCGGTGGGAGGGTCGGGCTCGATGTCGACGCCGTCCACGCGGACCGTGGGCGACCCGGGGAAGGCGAGGCGCGTTGCCTCCTCGAGCGACTCCACCACCACCGTCTCCACCTGCGCATCCAGCGAGTGCGCGCGGAGGATCTCCGCGACGAGCTCGGTGGTCCGGAGCCCGTGCCCGCAGCCTGGAGCCATGAGGATCTGGATCTTCATCACGGGCAGGACGCTAGCAGCGACAGTCCCCGCGGAGGCCCGGCCGGGGGCCCGGAGCAATCGTGGACATAGCAACTTGGGGTCCGTACCCGGGACCCGCGTGCCCGGGCGCAAGTGTCCGAACTCATGAGGGCGGGCGCGCCGCCGGGCCGGGGGCGAAGTTGCTATGTCCACGATTGCTCCGCGCCGCTCCCCGGAGCCACGAGCCGCGTCCGGGCTCAGGGGCTCGTGACCTTGGGGGTGAAGCGAGCGAGGTCGTCGATCCCCAGCGCCTTCTCGATCGACGTGACCTCGGCGACCATCTTCTCGAAGTCGCCGAGCGGGAGCGCCTTCTCCTTCTGCTCGAAGGTCTCCATCAGCGCCCGCAGCTCCTTCTCGGTGACCAGCTCGGCGAACGCCGGGAAGAGCACCGTGTCCTCGCGGGCGGAGTGTGGCTCGTACATCCGGATGAACTGGCGCATCGTCCCGGCGAGCTCGGCACGGCCGGACCGCTTCCCCAGCGCCGCCGGGGTGGCGAGCCGCAGGATGCCGGCGGTGAGCGTGCGCCCGGCCTGGTGCTGCTGGACGAGCACGTCGACCAGCCCGGTCATTCGCCCGGCCTTCCGGAAGCGGGGGAAGATGAACTCCTCCTCGTCCCGCTCGTGGTAGTCCTCGATGAAGGCGCGGATGATGGTCGCCGCCTTCACCACGGGCTCGGCCTCCACCGCCTGCCGGGCGTCGACCTGCCGGATGACCTCCCCGTAGACCAGCAGGACGCGCCGGAGCACCCCGTGCTCGCGCATCAGGTCCTCGGTCGGCGAGACCGCCTCCTCGGCCTCCTTCTGCTCCGCGGCGCTCGCCCGGAAGCCCGCGGCCGCCGCCAGCACCGCGCCGCCCACGCCCACCGCGTCCTTCAGGAAGCGCCGTCGGGCGCGCTCTGCTCGAGGGTCCATCGAGTCAGCCTCCCGAGGGTGCCGCATAGTGCTCGGCGCCGAGGAAGTGGAGCGACACGTAGGGGACGTCGCCCACCACCCAGGAGTCGTGCGGAATTGGCGGGATGTAGAACAGGTCTCCGGCGCGCATCTCCACCACCCGCCCGTCCTCGAATGCCGCCGTGGCCGCCCCCGAGAGCACCATCCCCACGTGCTCCACGCCGCACCGGGTTTGCCCCACCGTCGGCCCGACGTGCTCCGACCACTTCCACCCCGGCTCGTACGTCGCACGGCCGATGGTCATCCCGGCGATCCGGACCAGCTCGAACCGGCCCTTCTCCATCTTCCGGACCTCGTCCGGCTGCTGAAAGCGCTTGAGCACCACGTCGATGTCCGGTTGAGAGCGCATGGCGCCACGGTCGTAACACTGCCCCCATCCGTCCGGAGCGGTCAGTCCGCGGCATCGGTTCCCGGTATACACACCGCGTAGGGGTCGGGGCTGGAGGCCTAGAAGATGCTCTCCGGGATGAAGACGATGTCCCCCGGCTGGAGCCGGAAGTTCTTCTCCCGACCGGTGCCGATGTCCGCCACCGGCACGCGGATCTTCGTCTCCCGGCCCTCGACCTGGCGGGTGACGGCGATGTCGTTCTTGCTCGCCACCTTGGTGAAGCCCCCGGCCATGGTGATGGCCTGGATGATGGACATGTCCTCCTCGTAGGGGAACGTGCCGGGCTTCTGGACCTCGCCGAAGACGAAGATCTTCTTGCTGTTGTACTCGCGCAGGAGCACCGAAACTTGAGGATGCTTCAGGTACTTCTCCCCCAGGCACCGGGTCAGCGCGTCGGACGTCGCCGAGGTGTTCAGCCCCGAGATTGTGAGTTTGCCGCACAGCGGGAAGTCGATGGTGCCGCCCGGCGCCACCCGGTAAGGGCCCGAGAGGTCCGCCTCCTCGAACACCCGGACCTCGATCAGGTCTCCGGGTCCCGAGCGTGGTGGACGACGCCGCCGGCGCGTTGGCCTGGGGCACCTCGTCGGCGCGCAGCGTGGCGCCGCCGGTCCCGCGCGGGCCCTTGCAGCCGGCGGACACGACCAGCGCGGAGAGGAGGAAGAGGACGAGACGGAGTCGAGGCACGAGGGTTGCGGCGCTCAGTAGGTGAAGGTGAGGCGCAAGTAAACCTCGTTCCGCGTGTAGTTCAGCGGCAGCGACGACGCGTAATCCGACGTCCGCTTGGAGAGCACGTAGCCGGCCGAGAGGATGAACCACCGGGCGATGGCGAAGTCCGGCCCGAGGTCGAGGCTGAGGAGCTGGTCGCTCTGGCCGCGCCCTTGGGTGAAGGAGATCAGGTCGTAGGCGAAGTTGGCGTGCAGCGCGAGCCGGCCGATGAGGAAGGTCTTGGTGTTCAGGTACGCCCGGAGGTCCGTGGCGCTCGCCGCGCCGACCACTGGCATCACGTCGCGCAGCACGCCGAGGGTGAGCGTGCTGACCTCGTTCGGCATCCAGGTGCCCTCGGCCTGGCCGATAAAGGTCGAGGCCGCCCCGTTGAACCCGATGGCGTAGCCGGCCTTGAGGATGGCCTGGATCCGCGGCGTCACCAGGCCCTGCATGCCGGCCAGCAATTTCAGCATCGAGCCCGGGGGCACCGTGTTCGCGTCGGGGTGGAAGTAGCTCCGGCCCTCGAAGTTGGACTCGAAGATGAGCGCAGTGTGGGGCAGGAACTTCCAGTGGATGTCCAGGCCGCCCGCGTAGTCCTGGTAGTCGAACGCGCTCGGGTCGCTGGCGCAGGTCCCGGTGGGGCAGGGCCCGATGGCCTGAGGCAGGCCGCTGTAGCCGCTGAAGAACTCCACCGCGTACTCACCGTGCGGCCGCACCTCGAAGGCGCGCCCGCCGGGGTGGATGGGGGTCGTCAACCGCAGCTGGTTGTAGAGCGAGAGGACCGCCACCCCGAGGCCGATGTCCTGCGGCCGGTCGCTCCGGGAGAAGGTGTCGGCGACGTCGAGTTCCACCGCGCCCTCGCGGTTGATCTCGGCGTGCATGTCCGCGCCGGCCTCGCTGCGGGAGGCGGCGCTGCTGCCGCTGGTGAGCAGGCCGGTGTACCAGACGTAGTCGTAGAAGGCGTTCAGCCCGAAGGTGACATCCGTTCCCGGGACGTCCAGCCGGAACCCGGGCCGGAAGTGCATCAGGATCTCCGGCTTGAGCTCGTACGGGGCGGTCGTGCTGTTGGCGACGGTGGGGACGTAGATGGCCGCCGAGTCGTACCGGGCCTCGAGGTCCAGGTACGGGTGGAGCCGGCCCGGTCCGAACCGGATGCCGTTGTTCTCACCGAGCGCGGTCGCGACGCCCGTGCTGTTCTGGGCATGCGCGACCAGCGGCCCGACGAGCGCGCCGAGCAGAAGAACATGGGCGGCGTGCGGGGACATCCGTCTCAACCGCTCCGCTCCTCCCAAGTACAGAGTCCTCTCCGATTAGGCCGGAGTTGCCGTGCGTCATACCATGCAAGCACGCGCTCGCTCCAGGTTTCGGGGGGTGGGCAGGCGGGCGCGATCGACCGCCTGGGGCCAGGCCCCGACTAGAGAATCGGGCTTGCCGGCGGCGGCCGATTCGTCGGAGCCGGCGGGGGTGGAGGGTTGGTCGCGTCCTCCGTCGGCAACCCGCTGGGAACTTCCACCTCCACCGTCAGGTTCTCGTCGGTACGGAACGCGAGCTGGCCGATGCACTGCTCGGCCTCGGTCCGCAGCTGGTCCACCTTGTTCTTGGCGATGCTGACCTTCGAGTACTCGTGCTCGGCG
Organism: uncultured delta proteobacterium; assembly: GCA_963776345.1. Classification (GTDB taxonomy): domain Bacteria; phylum Myxococcota; class Myxococcia; order Myxococcales; family Myxococcaceae; genus RPRB01. The sequence continues at coordinate 16,579 of CAVZMH010000020.1, forward strand.
GCGGTGGCGTCCTTCTTCCCCACCGCCTCCTGGAGCGCGACGTCCGACTGCTCGGAGATGCGCAGCAGGCCCTTCACCTGGGTGAGCTTCTCGTTGACGCAGTTGAGCTTCACCACGTCCTTGGTGGCCCGGGCGTCCTCGAGCCGGGCGAGCACCTCGCTCAGCACCGAGCGCATCCGGGACACCGCGGCGTTCGAGCGCTTGAGCTTCTCTGCGTCCGGAATCTCGGACGCCCGCTCCAGCGTGGGTGTCGCCAGCGGGGGCGGCTTCGTCGGCCCCTGGGCGCGCACCGTCCCGGCCCCGAGCAGGACCAGGCCGACCAGCAGCTGCAGGCGGACGGACGGATGCATTCTTGCCCAGCGTAGGGAGCCCCGGCGGGGGGTGTCAAACTCGGCTGTGCGTCCGGCGCGGGGCATCGGTCACCCCGCGGAGGTGAAGAGGAACGGGTACTGCACCGGGACCTCGTCGGGCGGCTTGAAGGGGAAGATCCAGCTCCGCATCAGGCCCTGGATGCACGCGCCCACCTCGGCGCTCCCCAGGGTGTTCTCCTCGATGCGGACGTCGCCTGCCCGGCCCGCCGGGGTGATGTTGAAGCGCACCACCACCTTGCCCTTCAGGCTGGGGTTCCGCTTCAGCTCGCGCTCGTAGCAGCCGCGGATGGCGCCGAGCCGGTCCCGGATGTACCGGGCCAGCGCCGCGCGGTCGACGTCCGCCGAGTCCACCTCGGGCGTCGCGGTGGAGACCTGACCGGTGACCCGGGCGTCCCCCTTGCCGGCCAGCGCCACCTTGCCGCCGCCGGCGGTGCCCACGTCGCCGATGCCGGCGGTGCGTCCGGCGCCGCCGCCGGCGCGGGCGCCGACCGAGTCCGCGGTGGCGATGCTCACCCCGCGCGCGCCGGCCAGCGCCGCGGCCACGTCGCCCGAGCCGGTGCCGCTGCCGAGCACGTCCTGGAGCGCGCCGCTGCCGCCGGCCGAGCCGAGGATCTTCAGAAGGCCCTTGCTCGCCACCCGCTGCTGGATCACCGCCTTGCGCGCCGCCGCGTCGGCCGGGAGCTCCTTCTTCTTCACGTCCTTCTTCTGGTCCTTCTTCTCCTCGGCCTGGGCGACCGGCTCGGTGGACTTCGCCACCTCGGGCTCGGGCGCCTTGGGGGGCAGGAGCACCCGGGCGAAGCGGTCCGGCAGCTCGTCCAGCGAGAGGTCTGCGTCGGGCGGCTTGGGGCTGAGCATGATGCACGCCGCCCCGGCGAAGTGGAGGAACAGCGACGCGGCGAGGATGCCGAAGAACAGGTGGTCGATGCTCCGCCACACCGTGCCGCGCACGTCCGGCGGCAGCTCGATGCGCGCCGGCTCCGGCCGCGGGCTGACGAACTGGAAGAGCAGCGTCACCTCGCCGAGCGACACCTTGCCCTTGGCCGACTCGTCGAGCGGCAGTGCCCAGACGCTGCCACGCTTCTGCACCAGGCCCTTGCTCTTGAGGCCCGCGAAGTCGTTGTCCCCGGCGCGGTTGGCCACCCGGCCGTTCATCCGGTCGGTGAAGAGCAGGGTGTACTGGCCGGCCCGGTGGTCGAACACCGGGAAGCTCGAGGGGAGCTCGCTGGCGGGGATGACGAAGGTGTTCGACCCGTCCTGGCCCACGGTGACCGCGGCCGGGTGACGGATGTGGCGCTCCTCGATGATCTTCCCCTCGCGGATCACCCCCACGCGGAGGATCTTGGCGCCGCTCGAGGCAGGCTTGGACATGGGCCGGGCGGGGGCTCTCACGGGCTAGAACGGTTCCTTCTGCGCACTCTTCTCGATCTTCGGCACGAAGCTCTCGGTCTTCTGCAGCTCGTCGAAGTTCAGGTTGGAGCGGGGAAGCACGTAGAACGCTTCCGGTTTCTGGATGCGGCCCTCGACGGTGAGGGTGTCGAGCTTGATGACCTTCTTGCCCCCGGAGCGCGCCGCGGGCTTGCTCGCCGCGGCCTGGACGTCGGACCGCGCCTGCTTCGCCACCGTTGCGGCGCGATCGGCCTCCTTCCGGGCCGCCGAGGTGTCGGGCTGGGCGCGCGCGAGCGTGCCCAGGGCGACGGCCGCGCAGGCCACGAGGCCGAACAGGCTTCCAGGGACAGGACGCGTCACGGGGTCTTCAGCTTACCGCGAGAGCTCTTCTTCTTGCTCGTTTGTGACGGTGGTGGGGCGGGGGTCTCGGTGGCGGGCGCTGCCGCGGACTTGGGGGCCTCGGCGGCCGCCGCCGGGGCGGCCTTGGCGGCCTCCGCCTGCTTCGCCGCCTCGGCCTCCTTCTCCGCCTTGCGCAGCTGGTCCTTCTTCTCTCGCTCCCGCCGCCGCTGCTCGCGGTCGATGCCTTTGGCCGCGTCCTTGAGGTACTGCTCGACCCGCTCGTCGGAGCCGCCCTTCTCCTTGTAGGTGGTGAAGTAGGCGATGGCCTTGTTGTAGCGGTCGATGGTGTCGACGCCCGGGAGGTCGGAGTCGAGGTGGAGGATGGCGAGGTTGTAGTAGGTGTCGGCCAGGGTGGGATCGAGGGCCACAACCTTCTCGTACTGCTCCTTCGCCCTGGCCAGCTCGAGCTTGCCCCGGTAGGCGTTGCCCAGGTTCATCCGCGCCGCCAGCAGCTCGGGCGCGGCGCTCACCGCGAGCTCCAGCTCCTTCACCGCGCCGTCGTAGTCGCCGCTCTCCACCAGCATCGCGCCGAAGTTGCTGTGCGCCTCGGCGAAGTCTGGACGGAGCGAGGCCGCGGTCTTGAAGGACTCGAGCGCGGCCGACCGCTGCTTCAGCTTGAGGAGCACCGTGCCCAGCGCGTTGTGGGTCACCGGGTCCTTCGGGTCGACCGCACGGGCGTTCTCCAGCACCAGCCGGCACAGCTCGTACTTCCCCTGCCGGTAGTACCCCTGCGCGAGCAGCTGCATGGCGCGCACGTTCTGCTCGTCCGCCTTGAGGACCTTCTTCGCCTCCTCCTCGGCCTCGGGAAGCCGGTCGGTCTCGATCAGCACCCAGGTGAGCGCGTTGCGGGCGCCGAGCGCGGTGGGCGCCTCCTGGACCCGGCCGCGGAGCAGCGCCTCGGCCTCGCTCGCCCGCTTGGTGCGGACGAGGAGCCGGGCGAGGAAGTCCCACGACTCGGGCGGCTCGGGCGTGGTCTGCGCCGCCCGCCGGTAGTTCACCTCGGCGTCGGCCAGGTCTCCCCTTCGCTCGGCGAGCACGCCGAGGTTCACCCAGGCCGCCCCGGCGTTCGGGTTCCGGCCGACGATGTCCTGGAACGTCCGGCGCGCGCCGTCGAGATCGCCGCTCCGGCCCTGGGCGATGCCGCGGTCGAGCTGGCCCTGGGTGTCCGCGTCCAGCGCCGGTCCAGCCTTGACCGCGCCCTCCTTCACCTCCGGGGTTGCAGCGGCGGAGGTGGTGAGCGGCCGCGGCGGAGGCGCGGCGACCTGGGCGTGGCGGCAGGCGGCGAGCGCCGCCAGGGCCAGGAGCGGGAGGAGCAGGCGCCTCACGAGCCACCTCCGGCGGCCGGGGTCCCGCCGGGGGCGGACTTGGGCGCAGGGGGCGTCGGGGGCTGTGCGTCCTTCGCCGGCGCCTTCTCCTTCGGAGCGGCGGTGCTCACCAGACCGTCCGGCCAGGTCACGTCGACGGCGATGGCCGGCTTGGGGTCCTTCAGCACCGGGTACTCCTTGGGCCGGTAGCGGTTGAGCGCCTCGAGGGTCTTCTTGGTCCACTCGTTGCTGATCCGGTTCTTCCGTGCCTGGTCGAGGGTCGCCGCGTAGCTCTCTACCGCCTTGTCCTCCAGCGCCGCGGTCTGCTGCTGGAGGAGGTCCTGGTAGGCGGCGACCGCCTCGGGGCCGAGCCGCTTCACGTCGGGTGGCACCGGGGTCTCGTTGATGGTGGCGCCGAAGCGCTCCAGCACATAGCCCCGGCGGTAGAGCGCCGCCAGCGTCCACTCCATCCGCTTGAACTTGAAGACCTCGGCGTACGAGTCCTGCACCTTCTTCACCGCGGCGCGCTTGACGGTGAAGCTCTTCTCCAGCGCCTTGCCGCGGCCGCCGATCTTCAGCTTGTCGAACTCCTTGAGCTCCTGCTCGGACACCCGGAAGCGGGACTCGGCGGCGGCGTCCGCACCCTGGAGCGCCGTCTCCGGCTTGAGGCCGCGGCGGTCGAACTCGCGGGCCGCGGTCTCCCAGGCTCGGCGGGCGTCCTTGGGGCTGCCCGATTTCGCATAGGCGTCGCCGAGCTTCTTGTGCGCCTCGACCACCAGCTCGCCCTGGTTGGCCTTGCCGCCGAACCGGCGGACGAACTCGTTGAGCGCCTTGACCTCGTTCTTGGTGTCGCCCTGCTTCTCGTAGACCAGCGCCGCCCGGTACTGGTTCTTGGGCGCGTCCTCGGCCCTGGGGAACAGGTCCGCGTAGCGGGCGTAGGCCGTGGCGGCCTGGGGGTACTTCTGCTGTCCCTCGAGCAGGCGAGCGGCGTTGTAGAGGGCGGCCTCGCGGTCCTTGCTCGCCGGGTACTCCTTCACCAGCCGCTCGTAGCTCTGCACCGCCCGGTCGAAGTCGTAGGAGTTTTCCTGGTTCACCGCCACCCGGAACAGCGCGGCGTCGGCCAGCTTGCTGTTCGGGTACTCCTTGAAGATGCGCTCGTAGAGCTTGAGCGCGCTCTCGAAGCGGTGGTCCTTCTCGTAGCAGACCGCGGCGTTGTTCAGCGCCTTGTCGGCGAACTCGTGCTTCGGCTCCTCGTCGACCAGCGCGATGTACTTCTTGGCCGCCTCGTCCCAGGCGCCCTGGGCCATCAGCTCGTCGGCCAGCTTGAACCGGCCGGCGAGCTTGAACTTGACCAGGTCCTTGTACAGCTCGCTCTTCGGGTCGATGACCTCGGTGTTCGAGGCCAGGCGGGCCGAGACCTCCTCCACGCTCCGCCAGTCCTTGTCGATGAGGAAGGTCTCCACCGTGAGGTTGGTGGCGTACTTGGCGACCTCGGTCTTCGGATAGCTCTTGATGATGGTCTCGAAGCGCGCCCTGGCGTCCGGGAACTGGTTGTGCGCGTACATCAGCTCGGCGGCCTTGTAGGCCACGCCGGGGGCGCGGTCGTCCTTCGGCGAGAGCTGGACGAAGGCGTCGATCGCCGCGACCAGCGACTTCTCCTCGGGGGCGAGTGGGATGCCCTGCGGCTTCTCGCCCTCGGGCCGGTCCTTGCTCCGCAGCACCGGGTACTTGGCGAGCTTCTTCGAGTCTTGAAGCTGCTCGACCAGCTTGCTCCAGGCCAGCACCGCGCCGTAGGCCGCGTCCTTCCGGTACTTGTCGTCGGCGCCGGTGTCCCGGATGGAGTCGTAGTTCTTGGCCGCCTTGGCGAACTGCAGCGAGTTGTACTGGCACTCCGCGGCGAAGAACTGCACCTCGTACGCCGCCTTGCTCCGGGGGAACCTGGCCAGGTAGCCCTCGTAGCCCTTCGCCGCCGACTCGAAGGTGGTCTTGGCCGCCTCGAGCTTCCCCTGCTGCTTCAGCGCCAGCGCCTGCTGGTGGTGGTAGATGGCGCTGCCGTAGAGGTTCTTCTCGGCGAGCTCCTGGGTGGCGGCCAGCACCTCGGGATCGTTCTTGTGCTTCTCGTACCAGGGCGTGCCCGGGGCATAGGTGTTGGCCAGGGCCTCGGACGCGGCGAAGGCCTCGTTCAGCTTCCGGTCGCGCTCGTAGGCCTGGACGATCTTCTGCTGCAGCTTGGGCGCGTCGTCCGCCAGCGGGTCCTTCTGCAGCGCCAGACGGTAGGCGGCGATGGCGTCGGTGTGCCGGGTCTGGTCGAAGTAGACGTCGCCCATCCGGCGGTAGACCTCGGCCTCGTAGGGCCGGCCGCCCATCCTGGCGAAGGTGGCCTTGGCCTTCTCCACCGAGCCCCACTTCTCGTCGGTGAAGCTGATCGCGGTGTACTGGATCGCCTCGCTGCGGAGGTCGCCGGTGGCCTTGCCGTCCTTCCTGGTGCCGGTCTTCTCGTAGTAGTCGACCAGCTGGAGGAAGCGCTGCACCGCGGGCTCGAACCGGTCCTGGCGGTAGTAGGTCCACCCGAGCTTGTAGAGCGACTTGTCGTAGAGCTGGCTCTGGGTGTCCTTGATCGCGTTCTCGTACGCCTGCGCGGCCCTGGGCAGCGCGTCCGGGTCGTCGTAGTCGTCGAAGTAGTACTCGCCGATGCGGACCCAGGCCTCGGTGACGAACTTGCTCTTCGGGTAGCCGTCGATGACGTCGTGGTAGGCCTGCTGCGCGCCCTCGAAATCGTTCTGCTTCTCCAGGCAGTAACCGAGCAGGTAGGTGGTCGCGTCGTTGAACTTGAACTTCGGGAACTTCTCGAGGAGCTGCCGGTAGAGGCCGATGGAGGGCCGGAAGTCCACCGCCGGCTCGGGCGGGGGCGGGGCGTTGCTCGACGGGTCCACCCGCTTCAGCTGGTCCTCGTAGGCGCGCATCGCCACCGCGTGGTCGTCCGCGCTCCGCTCGTAATAGAGCTCGGCCAGGCGGAACATCACGTCGGGTGTGTAGCGGGGCTCGTCGGGGTAGCGCTGGAGGAACTCCTCGAACTGGGCGATGGCGTCGAGCCGGTCCTTCCGCTCGTTCACCTCGAGGTCGCGGATGGCCTTCTCGTAGCTGGCGGCGAGGTCGCTGCGCTTCTCCTCGTACTTCTTCTCCACCAGGAGCTGGACGTCGCGCTTGAAGTCGTGCGACTCGGCCTCGTACGAGCGGAGCATCTCCTGGAGGTCGTCGAGCTGCTTCTGCTCCTCGGGGCTGCGCCCCATCCCGTCGAGCCCGAGCTTCGGCTTCTGGCCGGGGGTGACGTCCCTCTTCTCCGGCGTCGCGGCGGCGGCCGGGCCGGGCGCGGTCTCGGCCTGAGCGGGCGCCTTCTCGGCGGCCGGGGGCTTGCTCTTCCCCTTCTTCGGCGCGGCGGTCGGGCTCGCCGAGAGCGCGAGCGCGATGAGGAGCGGCCCGAGCATCAGTCCACGTCCTTCAGGACCGGCTGGAAGTCCTGGTCCAGCGCCCGCAGCTCCTCCTCCTTCTGCGAGGCGACCTTCTGGATGGAGGTGGTCTGCGCCTGCTTCCGGGTGAAGGCCGAGTCCACCACCCCCACGTCGGCCTTCAATACCAGATCATAGAACTGACGGCGCACGCGGCGGAAGCTGTCGTACGCCATGCGGCCCACCAGCTGCTGCGCGTCACCCGAGACGCTGCCCACGTCCTTGCGGTAGCCGTCGAGCAGCTTCGCCTCGGCCACGACCTTCTCCCGGATCTCCTGGCCCTTGAGCCGCACCCGCTCGGCGAGCGCGGACTGCGCGGCGGCGGTGCGCTGCTGGAGCGTGCCGATCTGCGCGCGGAGGTCCCGGGTGCGGGCGACGAACTGCGCGCCGTCGCCGGTGGCCCGCGGCTCCACCCCGGCCAGGAGGCCCCTGGCCTGCGAGGAGGACGCGGCCATCTCCTGGCGGATGGTGTCCTCGCCGCTGATGGTGGTGTCCACCAGGCCGCGCTCGGCCACCAGCTGCCCGCGGAGCTTCTCCACCTCCTGCTCCAGCGCCCGGAGCGAGCGCTGCTCGGAGAGGAGCCGCTCGGTGAACTGCTTTTCGTCGTCGGGGCCGTCGCGCCGCTTTTCCCGGGTGTCCGCCACCCACTTCTGGGTCGCGACCAGCATCGCGGTCATCGACTGGAGATCCGTGCCCAGGCGGAACGCCTCGCGGTCCACCGCGTCCATCCGGCCCTGCATCCGGTTGCGGCGGGCAGTCACCTCCGCCGGCGTGGAGGGGAGGGTGCCCAGCCTCGACCGCCCGGCGGCGAGGCTCGCCTGGATGCGCCCCAGCTCCAGCCGCTCGTCGTGGGTGAGGAGCGGATCCAGCGCCTCGACCTCCGCCGCGTCCAGGGTGGCCTCGGCCGAGGTGAGCCCGTTGGCCACCGCCTCGGCGCGGGTGGTGCCTTCCTGGAGGGAGGGGAAGGCCTCGGCCCCGCGCTCGTCCAGCGCCTTGAGGATGCGATCGGCGATGGCCCGGCTCTCGGTGACGCCCTTCTTGCCACCCTCGAGGGCGCCGACGACGCGGAGCGCCTGACCCACGTCCTCCTGGGCGCTGGCCCACTTCAGCGCCAGCGGGGGCAGCAGGGTGTTCACGTCGAGGCTCTTCTCGTTCCGCGCGAGCAAGTTGTCGAAGTAGGCGACGGGGTCCTTCTGCACCGCCAGCATCCGGTCGATCTCGTCGCGCACCGGGGCGTAGGTGCCGATGACGCCGTTGTACGTCTCGGTGGCTTCCTTGTAGCGCTTGAGCTTGAGGAGGAGGTGCCCCTGGAGGATCTGCGCCTCGGGGGCGAGCGGCGAGTCGGGGGCGACGAGGAGCAGGATGTCGGTCGCGTTGCGCGCGCCGGCCCAGTCCTCGGCCCGCACCTTGGCCCAGGCCATCTCGTAGAGCGCCTCGGGGAAGGCGGGCGAGTCCTGGCTGATGGCCTGGTACTCGTCGATCGCCTCGGGGACGTGGCCGGTCTCGACCAGGAGCCGCGCCATGCCCAGGTGGGCCAGCTCGACGATGCGCTGCTCCCGCTCGTCGGCCCCCTTGCTGGCGGTGACCTCGCTGAAGCGGGCCATGGCCCCGGTGTAGTCCTGGGCCTGCACCCGCAGGACGCCGAGGAAGTAGAGGCTGGGGAGCCGGAAGCGGTTCCCCTCCAGGGTGAGCGGCTGGAAGGCCTCGGCCGCCCGGCGCTGGCGCTCCGCGGGGGACAGGTCGCCGCGGCGCGCGAGCCACTTGGCGTGGACGTAGGCGATGTCCGGGGGGAGCTGGCCGTCCGGCCCGCGCGCGCGGGCGAGGTACGGCTCGATGCTGCCCCAGTCGTTCAGCTTGGCGGTCACGTCGAGGTAGCGCGAGAGCGCCTCGCGGTAGCGCGGCGTGTCCTGCCGGAGGAGCTCCCGGAGGTAGATCCGCGCGCTGCCGTAGCTCTGCTGCTGGTAGAGCGCGTCGGACAGGTACCAGAGCGCGTCCGGCCGGCGCGGATTGCCGTCGAAGGCCCGGTCGGCGAGCAGGTCGTAGAACAGCACCGAGGCGGTGGGCCAGTCCTGGAGGAGGTACTGGATCTCGCCGTCGGAGAAGCGGCGCTCCAGCACCAGCTCGTTCGACGGGTCGGCCCGTCCGGCGTACTGGGTCTCCACCACGCCCAGGTTCTCGGTGGCGTTCCGCAGCTGGGCCGCGACCTGGTCCAGCTTGGCGGCGGTGGACGAGGAGATCCGGACGTCGCCGGCGAGGGCGGGCGTCTCCACCGCGAGGAGCGCGAGGAGCGCCGCGGCCCTGCTGGGCTTCACTTCGACTCCTTCTGCTCCGTCTGCGCCTGGGTGGGCTTGGGGGCCACTTCCCGGTTGACCTCGACGTCGTAGCGGACCGCCGGCCTGTCCTTCAGCTCGGTGGTGATGCCGCCCTTCTCGTAGCCCACCACCTTGACCGTGGTGACCTTCCCCGGCTCGGAGGTGAAGGTGTAGCTGGAGCTGACGGTGAACTTGTAGCCCTCCAGGTAGCTGAACACGCCGAAGCCGCGGCCCCGGTAGACGAGCCGCACCGCGACCTGGTGCTGGCCGGGGACGATGCGCCCGTTGAAGATCTCGAACTCGGGCCGCTTGGCCAGGTCCCCGTCCTTGTCGGTGCGGGTGAGGATGGGCGCGCCGTCGAGCGCGTAGGCGACCGAGTCGAGCGCGAAGCTGCCGCCCATCTCGTTCTTGTGCACCAGCACCGCGCGGGCGCCGGAGGAGAGGTCTCCGCCCAGCACCGTCTCTTGCAGCAGCAGGAGCCGGGCCTTGGTGCGGTAGATCTTCTCCTTGAGATCCACCACCTGCTCCTCGAGCGTCTTCACCCGCGTCTGGAACGCCTCGTCGGAGGTGACCGGCGGGAGCGAGGCCTCGGACGGGGGAGCGGCCTTCGCCGCGGGCGCGGAGGTGGTGGCGGCGGCGCCCGGGGTGGGCGCGGCGGTGGGCGGAGGCGGCGTGGCCTGCACGCCCTTGCTGCCGGTGCGCATCGGCGCCATCTCCCCGGCGCCGGCTGCGGGATCGGCGCGTGAGTCCGGGAGTGGCGGGGGCGCGTCGGCGGACTGGGCGCGGACCGAGACGCTGGCGAGCGCCGTGAGGACGACGAGGAGTGCGGAGTGACCTAGGCGCAAGGACGGCTCCCGGCGACGGAAATCCACGTCTTTACATACCACGGACGCGCCGTCGCCCCCCTTGTCCGACGGGACGGAGCCGTTCCCGCCTAGCCGCCCTTTTTCAGCTCGGTGAGGACCAGCTTGGCGACGGCCTTCAATGTGTCGAAGACACCTACCCCGGTGGGGGCGACGGCCTGGAACTCGGGGACGCCGCGCGGGTTCAGCGAGCCGCGGAGCTCCTCCACCGTGACCGCGTTGGGGAGGTCCCGCTTGTTGTACTGCACCACGCTGGGGATCCGGTTCAGATCGTAGCCCTGCTCGCCGAGGTTGGTGCGGAGGTTCTCGAACGACTCCATGTTCGCCTCCATCCGCTCCACCTGGCTGTCGGCGACGAAGACCACCCCGTCCACGCCCTTGAGGATGAGCTTTCTGCTCGCGTCGTAGAAGACCTGGCCGGGCACGGTGTAGAGGTGGAAGCGGGTCTTGAAGCCGCGGATCTCTCCCAGCGACAGCGGGAGGAAGTCGAAGAACAGGGTGCGGTCGGTCTCGGTGCTGAGGCTGATCAGCTTGCCCTTCGTCTCGGGGTTGGTCTTGTTGTAGATGTACTGGAGGTTGGTCGTCTTCCCGCACAGACCCGGTCCGTAATAGACGATCTTGCAGTTGATCTCGCGGGATGAGTAATTGATGAAGGACATTTCGTGACCTGGTTCTCCGTCACTCGCTGAAGAGATTGTCGATGTCGTCGTCGGAGATCTCGGCGAAGGGCGAGCCCATCCCCCCCATGCTCTCGGTCTTCTTCACCAGCGCCTCGAAGATCTTCCCCAGCTCGTCCGCTGCCTTCTTGACCCGCAGCCGGACCAGGCCGAGCGAGGTGCGGGTGTCGAAGATCACCACCAGTACCACCCGGGTCCCCACGATGGTCATGTAGAGCGACTCTCGCGCTCCCTCGTGGATCTGGTTGGGGAACTCGTTCTCGCCGATCAGCTTGGCCAGGCCGCCCATGGCCGCGACGTTGCCCGCGGTGAGCGAGGCCAGCGAGGTGGTGTCGATGTTCTGGGTCTGGCCGGAGGCGGAGATCAGCTGTCCGTTCTTGTCGACGATGAAGACGACCTTGGCGTTGGCGTCCTTGGTCAGGCGATCGCAGACGGCGTTGATGCGATTGTACTCCTCGTCATACATCACCAGTTGCGTGCCCATGGGCGTGAGATGTCCCCTTCGCTGCCGAGGGATCGACCGCGTTTTCTGAGGGATTCCGCGTAGGTTCGCGCCGCCGCGCCCTCATCCGGACCGGCCGAAGGTAGCAGGGCGGAAAGCCGTGCGGCAAGGATCCGCGCTGCGGGCCGCTGCGGAGCGCTTGCGCGCGCGCTCCGGCTCTGGTCGCGTGCGCCGCGCGCCGCTCCTCTGAGGAGGACCACATGATCCTACCCGCCGCGACCGTCCTCCTCCTGCTGGCAGAGCCGCAATCCCCCCCGATGGCCCGGGCCGACGCCGGGACCTCCCGTGCGTCGTCGATTGCGGTGGAGAGCGCCCCGGGGCTCCCCCGGGTGCTGGTGAGCGGGGTCCCGGCGGTGCCGCCGGACCTCGAGGCCTGGCTCGCGCCCTACAACGAGGCCCGCGCGGCCTTCCTGGCCGACCCGGGGGACGACGGGAAGGCGGTGCTGGTCCTGACCCGCTTCGCCTCGGTGGGCCAGATCCACCGGGTGACCGCGCCTCTGGGGATGCGGGAGCAGCTGACCTTCGGGAAGGAGCCGGTGGCGAAGGCGCGCTGGCTGCCCGGCGACTCGCGGATCGTCCTCTACCTCCAGGACAGCGGCGGCGGCGAGGCCTTCCAGCTCTACCGGCTCGACGTGCGCACCGGGCAGCGGCAGCTCCTCACCGACGGCAAGAGCCGGCACGAGACGTTCACCGTCTCCCGCGACGGCCGCCGGCTGGCCTACTCGGGCACCGGGCGCAACGGGATGGACACCGACGTCTACCTCGCCGAGGTGGTGAGCCCGAGCACGCCCCGGCGGCTGACGGAGGAGAAGGGCACCTGGCTCCCGCTGGGCTTCTCGCCGGACGGCGAGCGGCTGCTGGTGAAGCAGCAGCGGGCCATCGACGACGCCGACCTCTGGGTCCTGGATCTCGGGACCGGTCAACGCACCCGGGTGACGCCGGATCCGGAGAAGGCCGGCAAGGCCTCGGTGCGGCAGGCGGCGTTCTCCGGGGACGGGAAGGCGGTGTTTCTGGTGTCCGACCGGGGCACGGAGTTCGCCCAGCTCATCCGCGTGGACCTGGAGCGGATGGACACGCCGTGGACCCACCTCACCGCGGACCTCCGGTGGAACGTGGAGGAGCTCGCGGTGGCGCGCGACGGGACCCTGGCCTTCGCCGTCAACGAGGACGGCTACAGCAAGCTCTACTTGCTGAAGCCAGGCGCCAGGAAGCGGACGCCGATCGTCGTCCCGCCGGGGGTGATGGGCGAGATGCGCTTCCCGAACCGGACCTCGGACGTGCTGACCTTCTCCATCGACACGCCCACCTCGCCGAGCGACGTGTGGCAGGTGTCGGTGAAGCCCGGGAAGCCGCTCCGCTGGACCCGGAGCGAGGTGGGCGGGATGGATCCCTCGCAGTTCGCGACCCCCGAGCTGGTGCGCTACCCGTCGACCGGCGGCGTCGAGGTGCCGGCGTTCCTCTACCGGCCCCGCGGGCAGCGGCCGGGCGTCCGCGCTCCGGTGGTGGTCGGCTGGCACGGCGGGCCGGAGTCCCAGGAGCGGCCGAGGTTCAACGCCTACGTGCAGGCGATGGTCGACCTGGGGCTGGCGGTGCTCTTGCCCAACGTCCGCGGCTCGGACGGCTACGGGAAGACGTACCTCGCCGGCGACGACGGGGTGAAGCGCGAGGAGGCGCTGAAGGACATCGGGGCGACCCTGGACTTCATCGCTCGCCAGCCGGACCTCGACGCCTCGCGGGTCGCGGCGTACGGAGGCAGCTACGGCGGGTACATGACGCTGGCCTCGGTGGCCTTCTACCCCGAGCGATTCCGCGCCGCGGTGGACGTGGTCGGCATCTCCAGCCTCACCACCTTCCTGGCCAGCACCGCGCCGTACCGGAGAGATCTCCGCCGTGCCGAGTACGGCGACGAGCGCGTCCCCGAGGTCCGCGAACGTCTGGAGAGCATCTCGCCGCTCGGCTCGGCGGGGAAGATCCGCGCCTCGCTCTACGTGCTGCAGGGGAAGAACGACCCGCGGGTGCCGCAGAGCGAGGCCGAGCAGATCGTCCGCGCGGTGCGCGAGCAGGGGAAGACCGCCTGGTACCTCCTGGCGCTGGACGAGGGGCACGGCTTCAAGAAGAAGGAGACCCGCGACTTCGCCAACGCCACCATGCTCTTCTTCCTCCGGGAGCAGCTGTTGGGCGGCGGCGCGGGACCGGCGGGAGGTCGGTGAGCACCGAGCGCGCGGGGGATGCTTCCCCCGCCTGCCGCGCTCGGGCAATGTGCTCGGCGCACGCCCGCCTGGGATGGCGGACGTCCTGGGAGATCGGCCATGCGATCAGTTCTGGCAGGGATGCTCGTGGCGATCGGCTGCGCGCATGCGCCGGTCGAGTCCGCCGCGCCGGGATGGACGCTGCTCAACGCGACGCCGGGAAGCGAGGAGCTCCAGGTCCGGAGCGACGTTCACATGCGGCGGGCGACGGTGACCGGCGCGGCGGTGCGCGGGCCTGACCTGGATCTGCAGCGCGCCGACGGGAAGCTGCAGGGGACGACGTACATCCGGCGTCCGGTGGAGCTGCAGCAGCGGGGGAACGAGATCATCGGCCAGGTGGGGTCGGACGACTGGGACCTGAGGCTCTCCCAGGACGGGGCCGAGATGCGGGTCACGGGACTCATCGGCGGAAGGCCCTCGACCTTCTGGATGAGCCCGAAGCGGATCCGCGGGGCGGTCGGCATGTGCCTCTTCGATCTCGTCTGGTCGACCGGCCTGTACGCGGGCGCCCGGACCTGCGGCGTGGCGAGCGACAACATCGCGCTGCAGTTTCCGGCGGCGCTCGCGGCCTGGAGCGATCCTCAGGTCGCGGCGCTGTTCGGGATCCTGGTGCAGCGCGAGTAGGCCGCGCACCCCGGGGCAGGAGCTGGGCCCGATGCGTCGAGGCGCGTTCACCCTGCTGGTCCTCTCGGCCTGTGCGCACGTGCCGGCCGAGTCCGCCGTGCCCGGCTGGACGCTGCTCAGCGCCAGCCCGGGCACGGAGGAGCTCCAGGTCCGGACGGACGATCACCTCCGCCGGGCGACGGTGACCGAGGCGGGAGCGCGCGGGCCCTTCCTGGACCTGCGCCGCGTGCCCGGCAAGCTCCAGGGGACGAGCCACGTGGACTGGCCGATCGCGCTCCAGCAGAAGGGAAACGAGATGCTGGGCAGGGTGGCGGGGGACAGCTTCGACCTGACGCTCCAGCTGGACGGGGACGAGATGCGCGCCACCGGCGTGGTCGCGGGAGCGGCGTCGACCTTCTGGATGAGCCCGGGCCGGATCCGCGGGTCGGTCGGGCCGTGCCGGTTCGATCTCGTCTGGGGCGAGGGGATGTACACCGGGGGCCGGACCTGCGGTCCCCACAGCGAGACGGTGAGCGTGCTGTTCCCGCCGGCGCTCGCCGGGTGGAGCGATCCCGAGGCCGCGGCCCTGCTGGCAATCATGGTGCAGCGCTAGAAGGCCGGGAGCGGCACGCTCAGGGAGGAAGGCCGCCGCGGCTGGTGGCGACGAGCTCGTACTCGCGGGTCTCGATGTCGGTGAGGAGCCGCGGGGAGAGTACGCGGGCGAACTGGACCGAGCCTCCGGCGGTGCGCTGGTGCCCGGCGGCGTCCGCGTCCTCGGCGCTGATCAGCGTGACGTAGCAGTTGGGGTTGCGGCGATCGCGGTAGACGGTCCAGGAGGAGTCCTCGAGCTCGAGCCCCACGTAGAGGGCGAACTCGCGCATCGCTTGCTCGACCTCGTCCCGTGCGTCGGGGTGAACCGCGAAGCGGGCGATCCTGAAGACTGGCATGACGCCCTGGAGTCTCACGGTGGCGGCAGGCCAATCACCCCTCTTGCTGCCTTCGGGAGCTTCCTCGCAGGGAAGCGAGGGCCGGGGGGGCCGGGGCGTGCCCTCTCCGGGGGGGCCACGCGCGCCCGTCCGCCGGGACCTCCCCCTGACGGAGGAGTCCGGCCGAGCGCTACAGCTCCCGCCGGCCGGACAGCGCGCGGGCGAGCGTGGCCTGGTCGGCGAACTCGAGGTCTCCGCCCATCGGGAGGCCCTGGGCCAGCCGGGTGACGCGGATTCCCATCGGCTTGAGGAGCCGCATCAAGTACAGCGCCGTCGCCTCGCCCTCGACGTCCGGGTTGGTGGCGACGATGACCTCCTCCGCCTTGCCGTCCTCCAGCCGGACGAGGAGCTCCTGGATGCGCAGCTGCTCCGGGCCGATGCCCTCCAGCGGGGAGAGCACGCCGTGCAGCACGTGGTAGCGGCCCTTGAACTCGCGGGTCTTCTCCAGGGCCATGAGGTCGGCGATGCCCTCGACGACGCAGAGCAGGCGGTCGTCGCGCCGCGGGTCGGTGCAGAAGCCGCAGAGCTGCCCCTCGGTCAGCGCGAAGCAGCGGCTGCAGAGCCGGACCTTGCTCTTCACCTCCTGGAGCGCGTTGACCAGCTCGGCGGCGTACTCGGGTGGCGCGCGGAGGATGTGGAAGGCGAGCCGCTGGGCGGTCTTCTCCCCGATGCCGGGGAGCTTCGAGAGCTGGGCGACGAGGCGGTTGAGGGGGTCCGGCGTCATCCGGTGATTCCGGGGATCTTCAGGCCGCCGGAGACCTTCCCCAGCTCACGCTCGGCGAGCTCGCGGGCCTGGGTGAGGGCGGCGTTGACCGCGGCGGCGATGAGGTCCTCCATCATCGCCACGTCGCCAGCGGCGAGGACCTCCGGGGAGATCTTGATCGAGCGGACGTCACCCCCGCCGGTGGCGACGACCTTGACCCGGCCGTCGCCGGCCTGGCCCTCGACGGTCTCCTCGGCCAGCTCCTTCTTCCGCTGCTCGAGCTTCTCGGTCAGCTTGCTGGCCTGGCGCATGAAGTAGTTGAGGTCGACTCCGGGCATGGCGTGCTCCCGAGGATGGTTCAGGGCTGCTCGTCGATGACGTCGCTGCCGGGGGCTCCGGTGCGCTCGTGCTCCAGGACCTGGATGTGCTCCAGCTCGCCCCCGAGGATGCGCAGGGTGGCGAGGATGGCCGGGTGGTTGCGGACCGACTGCCCGGTGGCGCGCTCGTGCTCGGCGCGGGCCTCGGCGTCCAGCTCGGCGATGGTCTTGCCGCCGGCGGCCGCGCCCGGGCTCTCGTCGACCAGGAGGCGGGTGGGTCGGCCGAAGTGAAGCGAGAGGAGGCGCTCGACCACGGGACGTCCGCTCTGCCCGCTGACGGTGGTGCGGTGGAAGCTGGCGTCGCCGCGGAAGGCGATGCCCACCTCGCCCTCGCGGAGGTGGAGGAGCCGGGCCTGCTTCAGGCTGGCCGAGTGCCGGGGCGACTCGGTGGCAACGGTGTCCAGCGCCGCACGCCAGCGTTCGAGGAGCGGACGCGACGGGTCGTCACGTCCGCGCGCCGGGGTGGCGGCCCCGGGCAGGCACTCGCCGGTGGCGCATCCACCGGGGCTGGTGTCGACCACCAGCGGGGCATCCGACCCCTTCCGGCTCGGTGCGTCCGGGGCGGCCGCCGACGCCGTCGACGGGCCGCGAGCTCGAGCTGGCTCGTCGTTCGACCCGTTCGCCGGAGCCGCACGGGAGGGCGTTGCGCTCACGCTGGCCTGGACCTGGGCCGGTGCGCTTGCCGCCGCGGCGGGAGTGAGCGGTCGCGACGATGCGCCCGCTGCGGGCGTGGGTGGTAGCTCGGAGGCGCGCCGGGGCGCGGCGGGCGTCTCGGCACGGGCAGCGGCGGGAGCACGTGCCGGCGGGGGCTCGGCGGCCTCGGCGCGCCGGGACGGAGTGGTGCCCTCGACGCTGCGGGCGGACGGAGCTCCGGTGGCGCGCACCGCGCCGGCGGCGACGGGACCCGGGCGGGCTGGCGGCGGCTCAGCCGCGAAAGGGCTGGGGAGCGGGACGACCTCCGGGCGTCCCGCCGGGCCGGGCGGCCGCGCGTGTCTCGGGCGCGGCGCCGGGGCCGAGGAGCTTCTCCACCCGGTTGAGCAGCTCGGGGATGGAGGCGGTGGGGGCGAGCTGGACGGCCTTGAGGAGGGCCATCTCCAGCGCGAGCCGGGGCTGGGCGGCGCGGCCCACGTCCCAGACCGAGCCGTGGACCACGTCGAAGAGGCGCGCGAGCTGGGCCGGGTCGGCCTCGCGGGCGAGCTCGACGACCATCTTCTGCTCCACCTCGGCCAGCTCGGCGGGCGGCTTGCCGGTGGCGCGGGTGACGAGCACGTGACGGAGCTCGAGGGCCAGCTCCTCGGCGAGGCGGCGCAGGTCGGCGCCGCGCATGAAGACGTCCTCGACGGACTCGAGGAGCGACCTGGCGTCGCGGCGGACGAGCGCGGCGGCCATCTGCTGCACGATGGTGCGGTCGATGGCCCCCAGTGCCTCGGCCACCGCGGCGTCGCTGGCGCCCGGGCCGCAGGCGGACATCACCTGATCGAGGAGGGAGAGGGCGTCGCGCATCCCGCCCTCGGCCTGGCGGACGATGAGGGCCAGCGAGGCGTCGGACAGGCCGGCCTTCTCCTCGGAGGCGATCTGCTTCAGGCGGGCGAGCATCAGCTCGGCCGGGATGCGCCGGAAGTCGTGGCGCTGGCAGCGGGAGAGGATGGTGTCCGGGAGCTTGTGGGGCTCGGTGGTGGCGAAGATGAACTTCACATGCCCCGGCGGCTCCTCGAGCGTCTTGAGCAGCGCGTTGAACGCCGCCCCGGAGAGCATGTGCACCTCGTCGATGATGTAGATCTTGTGCCGGTCGCGCTGGGGCAGGTACTTGGCGTTCTCGCGAATCTCCCGGACGTTCTCCACGCCGTTGTTGGAGGCGCCGTCGATCTCCGCGACGTCGACCGAGGTGCCGGCGGCGATCTCCATGCAGGGCTGGCACACCCCGCAGGGGGTCGGGGTGGGGCCGTGGACGCAGTTGAGGGCCTTGGCGAGGAGGCGAGCGGCGGTGGTCTTGCCGACGCCGCGCGGGCCGCAGAAGAGGTAGGCGTGGGCGACCCGGTCCAGCTTGATGGCGTTGGCCACCGTCCGGACCACGTGCTCCTGGCCGGTCATGTCGTCGAACGTCTGGGGGCGCCACTTCCGCGCCAGCACGAGGTAGCCCATAGGGAGCGCGCCAATGTAACAGCGCAGGTCTCCCCGTCTACACTGGCCAGCCGAGCGTGACCGACGCCGACGCTGCACCGTTCTCACCCGGGCGGGCCGAGCTCGCCCAGCTGCCGGCCGGAGGCGCGCTGGGGGCATCCCGGTGGCGCCGCTGGGCGACTCCCGAGCGCTGGGCGGTGGTGCTGGCGCTGGTGCCGGCGGTCAGCGCGGTGGCGGTGCTCGGCCGCCTGCACCCGGACGAGGTGTACCAGTTCCTCGAGCCGGCCTACGTGCGGGCGCACGGCTACGGGGTGCTCGCCTGGGAGTGGCAGCAGGGGCTCCGGAACTGGGCGGTGCCGCTGGCGCTGGCGGCGGTGCTCCGGATGGGCGGCTGGCTCGGGCTGACCGACCCCTGGGTGGCGCGGGGGCTCCTGGCGATTCCACTCTGGACGCTCCAGGCGTGCGGGCTGGTCGCGGCGGTGCGTCTCGGCCGTGGCCGCGCAGGCGCGCTGGGCGGCTGGGCCGCGGCGTTCGCGCTCGGGTGTCTGCCGCTGTTCGTGGTGGTCGCCGGCCGGACGCTGGGTGAGGCGCTCTCGGCGGCGCTGCTGCTGGTCGCGGCCGAGGCGCTCTCACGCGACGAGCGCCCGCGCGGGAGCGGGCTCCTGGGCGGCGCCGCGCTCGGCCTGGCGTTCGTGGTCCGCTACGGCTCGTTGCCGGCGATGGCGGCGGCGCTGGCCTGGGTGGCGGCGCGGCGCCGGTGGGGGTTGCTCGGATGGACCGCGGTCGGCCTGGGCATCGTCCTGCTCGCCCTGGGCGCGCTGGACTGGGCGAGCTGGGGCACGCCGTGGCACTCGGTGGGCCGGTGGTTCGCCTTCAACGTGGGGAGCGCCGGGGCCGCGCGGACGTTCGGCGCGGAGCCGCCGGGCTACTACTGGCACTTCCTCTGGAGGCAGGTGCCGCTCTGGGTGTGGCCGGCGCTGGTGCTCGGCGTGCGCTGGCTGCGGCCGCGGCTGGGCGTGGCGGGAGCGATGGCCGGGGTGATGCTCCTCGCGCTGCTCCGCACGGCGCACAAGGAGGAACGCTTCCTGTACCCGGTGGTGGTGCTCCTCGTCGCCGAGGCGGCGCCGGCCCTGGGCGCGCTGCTCGCGCGGCTGAAGGCGAGGTGGCAGCAGGGCACGGTGGCCGTGCTCGCGCTGGCGTCGACCGTCGTGGCCGCGCGGCCGTCGATGGACCTGCGCGGGGATCAGTTCCGGGCCATCGTGAAGGCGACGCGGCCGGCGGACGTGACCGGGCTGCTCATCGTGAACGAGGGGCTGTGGGGGTCGGGGGGCTTCTTCTACGTGGGGAAGCACATCCCCTGGCTGACCTGCGACTGGCCGCGGGACGGGGCGTTCCAGGCGGCGATGCGCGACTCGCGCTTCAACCGGGTGGTGACGTTCGAGGACCGCGCGCTGGCGGAGCTGCAGGGGGCGGGCTTCCGGGTGCTCGGCCGCGAGGGACGGGAGACGATCCTCGGGCGCTGATTCCGCTGTCCGTCCACACCTCCGGGGGAGAACCCCCGGAGGTGCGAACGAACCGACGAAGAGGAACGGCCGGGACACACGCGAAGGTGCGCTACCGTTGCTTCCTTCCGGACCTGGCGGGGTTCACGTCCCCGCGTCGTCCCGACCACAAGCTGTTGCTCCAGAGCTCTCTAGCAGCGGAGAGGGTGGGATTCGAACCCACGATACCCTTTCAGATATGCACGCGTTCCAGGCGTGTGCCTTCAACCGCTCGGCCACCTCTCCAGCCTTGCGGAGAGCGTAGGATTCGAACCTACGGTACCGTTGCCGGTACGCCTGATTTCGAGTCAGGTGCCTTCGACCACTCGGCCAGCTCTCCAGCGATTCAGTTGTCAGTCTTCCGGGGTCGTCCGCAAGCCCTGGAAGAAACGGGTCAGTCGCGCCGCGCACTCGGCCTCCAGGACGCCCGAGCGCACCGTGAGCCGGTGATTGTGGGGCAAGGCGTTCAGGTCGAAGAGCCCTCCCAGCGCGCCCGCCTTGGGACTGGGAGCCCCGAAGACCACCCGGTCCACCCGCGCCTGCAGTGCCGCGCCGACGCAGAGCGAGCACGGCTCCAGGGTGACGACCAGCGAGACCCCGCTCAGCCGCCACCGGTCCAGCCGCCGGGCAGCCTCGGACAGCGCCCGCATCTCGGCGTGGGCGAAGGGATCCCGGTCGGTCTCGCGGCGGTTGGACCCGCGTCCGACCACGGCGCCCTCGAACACCGCCACCGCGCCGACCGGCACCTCGCCGAGCGCCCCGGCCTGGTCGGCGAGCTCGAGCGCCTCGCGCATGAAACGTTCGTCGGCGTCGTCCATGGAGCGGAGCGGAAAAATGGCGCGCCCTAGAGGATTTGAACCTCTGGCCTTCGGATTCGTAGTCCGACGCTCTATCCAACTGAGCTAAGGGCGCGTGCGAAGTACCCGCAGTTGCACCGTTTTCAAAGACCGAAACAGCGAGCGAGGCGTCCTATCCTCTCGTCTCCCACAGTGCAAGGAGCGCCAGGGACAGGGCGAAGCGGAGAGAGAGGGATTCGAACCCTCGATACCCTTTCGAGTATGCAGGTTTAGCAAACCTGTGCCTTCAGCCTCTCGGCCATCTCTCCTCTCTAGAAGCGCTCAAAGAACAACGGCGACGGAGGAAGTAGGATTCGAACCTACGAAGGGCGTGAACCCTTGGCGGTTTTCAAGACCGCTGCCTTCAGCCGCTCGGCCATTCCTCCCGGGGGTGAGCCCACTGCAGGCGACCCTTCCCGGGCCAAAAAGGGCCGCCTTCATACTCGATTCGCCCCCCGTTGCAACCCAGGGGGGGCGGACGTCAGCCGGAACGTAACTCGGTCCGCCCGCCCATGTACGGAGCGAGGATGTCCGGGAGCCGCACCGAGCCGTCCTCGCGCTGACCGTTCTCCAGCAGCGCGACGAGCGTGCGCCCCACGGCCAGGCCGGAACCGTTCAGGGTGTGGCAGAGCTGCGGCTTCTCGCCCTGGGCGGGGCGGAAGCGGATCTTCCCCCGTCGGGCCTGGAAGTCGCTGCAGTTGCTGCACGAGGAGATCTCCCGGTACGTGCCCTGCCCGGGGAGCCAGACCTCCAGGTCGTAGGTCTTGGCCGAGGCGAAGCCCGTGTCCCCGGTGCAGAGCAGCACCACCCGGTGGTGGAGCCCGAGCCGGCGGAGCACCTCGGTGGCGTCGTTCACCATCTGCTCCAGCGCGTCCATCGACTGGTCGGGCCGGGTGAGCTTCACCAGCTCCACCTTGTGGAACTGGTGCTGGCGGATGAGGCCGCGGGTGTCCTTGCCGGCCGAACCGGCCTCGGCCCGGAAGCAGGGGCTGTAGGCGCAGTAGCGGATGGGCAGCCGCTCGCCGTCGAGGATCTCGTCGGCGTGGTAGTTGGTGACCGGCACCTCGGCGGTGGGGATGAGGAACCGCTCGTCGGGCCCCGCGGTCTTGAAGGCGTCCTCCTCGAACTTCGGGAGCTGGCCGGTGACGGTCATCGCCTCCCGGGTGACGAGGTACGGGGGGAGCAGCTCGGTGTACCCGCGGGAGGTGTGCACGTCGACCATGAAGGTCACCAGCGCCCGCTCCAGCCGCGCCAGGTCGCCCCGGTAGAAGACGAAGCGGCTCCCGGAGACCTTGGCCGCGCGCTCGAAGTCGAGGAGCCCGAGCTTCTCGCCGATCTCGAAGTGCTGGCGCGGGGTGAAGAGGAAGCGCGGCGGCTCGCCCCAGGTCCGCACCACGACGTTGTCCTCGGCCGAGGCGCCCACCGGCACCGAGGCGTCCGGGAGGTTGGGCAGGGTGAGCAGCACCGCCGACAGCCGCTCCTCGAGCGCGGTGCGCTGCTTCTCCTGGTCCTTGATCTCCTGGCTGAGCGCGCGGAGGTCACCCCGGAGCCGCTCGAGGGTGGCCGGGTCCTCCTTGGCCGCCCGCTTCATCTCCTCGTTGGCCGAGTTGCGGCGGGCCTGCAGCGACTCGAGCGAGACGTAGAGCGCTCCGCGCTCGGCGCCCAGGGTGCGAAAGCTCCCGAGGTCGAGGCTGCCGCCACGGGCGGAGAGGCGCTCCACCACCGCGTCGAAGTTCTGCAGCACGTACTTGAGGTCCAGCATGACGCCCCGAGCCTCTAGCACGCGCTACTTGGACAGGTAGTAGATCTCGTCCTCGATGTCCTTCTTGTCCTTCGCGTCCGGCGTCTTGGCCAGGTAGTTCTGGAAGGCGTTCACCGCCTCGCGCTTCTTGCCGCGCTCCTTCAAGGCGTAGCCGAGGTGGTACCAGGCCTGGGCGTTGTCCGGGCTGGCCGAGAGGGCCTTCTGGTAGAAGGCGATGGCCTTGTCGTACTGGCCCATCTCGCTGTGGGCCCGGCCGAGCCGGTAGTAGAGCCCGGTGATGCTCGGGTCGGTCTTCAGCGCGGCCTGATAGCTGGCGACGGCCTGGGTCCACTTTCCCGCCTGGAAGTGCGCGTCGCCGATGCTCCCCAGCACCCGGGCCCGCCCCGGGTCGGCCTTGAGCGCCGCCTCGAAGGCCGCGATGGCGTCCTTGTAGCGGCCGGCCTCGAGGTAGGCCTGGCCCATCGCCTCCCAGGCGTCGGCGTAACCGGGGTCGAGCTTCACCGCCTGCCGCCACGCCTCGATCGCCTCGGGCACCTTCCCCGAGCCGCGGAGGATCTGCCCCAGCTCGTGGTGGTACGCGGCGCGGGTGGGCGCCCGGTCGAGCGCGGCGCGGATGGACTCCAGCGCCAGGCTCCAGTCGGCCTTCTTGTCGTGCACCCGGGCCATCCAGAAGTTCGCCTCGGGGTTGCCGGGCTCGGTCCGCAGCACGCCCGAGAGGAGCGTGGCCGCGGTGTCGGTGTCGCCCTGCTCGAAGCGCACCGCCGCCAGCGCCACCTCGAGCTTGCTGTTGGGCCCGGCGCTCCGGGCGGCCTCGAGCTCCTTGGCCGCCCCGTCCAGCTCACCGAGCTTCCAAAGCGCCAGGCCGTGGACGAAGTGGCCGTCCGCCACGTCGGGGTCGAGCGAGAGCGCCTTCTCGGCGTGGGCCCGCGCCTCCTTCCACGACCTGCGCTCCAGCGCCAGGCGCGCCCGCGCCACCCAGGCGTCGGGCATCTCGGGAGCGAGGCTGGTGGCGCGCTCGAACTCGGTCTGGGCGCTGGCCAGCTCGCCGGTGGCCAGGGCGAGGTCCCCGAGCCCCAGCCGGAGCCGCGCGTCCTGCGGCCGCTTCTCGGTGACCACGGTGAGCGCCGCGCGCGCATCGTCTGTCCGCCGCTGCCGGAGGTAGAGCCGCGCGAGCCCCAGCGCCGCGTCCAGGTCCGCCGGGTCGAGCTTGCTCGCTGCCTTGTAGCTGTCCTCGGCGTCGGTGATCCGGTCGAGCAGCTCCTGCGCCCGGGCCACCACCAGGGCCGTCGGCTCGTCCTTGGGGAAGGCCGAGCGGGCCTTCGCCGCCGCGGCGAGCGCCTCCTCCGACTTCTTGAGCGCGGCCAGCGACTGGACCTGTCCGGAGGCCCACACCGGATTCTCGGGCTCGCCGGCGACTGCCGCCTCCCACAGGGGGAGCGCCTTCTCGTCCTGCTTCAGCGCCGCGTACGCCCGGGCCAGGGTGCCCTTGGCGAACACCGAGCTCGGGTCCGCCTTCACCGCCTCCTCGAGACCGGCCACCGCATCCGCGGGCTTGCCGAGCTGGAGCATCGCCGCGCCGCGGAGCGCGAGGCCCCGGGCCCGCTCGGGGCGAGCGAGCGCCCCGGCGTCGGCGAGCGCTGGCTCGAGCGCCTTCAGGGTGGCCTGCGCCTCCTTCCGGCCGAGCGCCAGCTGGGCGAGCTCGAGCGCCGAGGACAGGTGCTGCGGGGCGACCTTGAGCGCGGCCTCGAAGTCAGCCTGGGCCTTGTCCGGCTTCTTCAGCTTCAGATGAAGGAGCCCCAGCGCGTGCCAGCCCGCCCCGGACGGCGCGTTCTTCACCGAGGTGTCGAGCACCTGGGCGGCCTCGCCGGCCTGGCCCTGCTGGAGGAGCGCCTCGGCCTCGAGCAGCGGGCCGTCGGGGTCCAGCTTGGCCGAGCGGATGAGCGCGAGCGCGGCGTCGGGCTGCCTGCCGAGGAGCGCCTGGCCGATCTCGGCCCTCAGCCGCTCGGGGTTGCCGCGGGGCAGGACCTTGAGGTCCTCGAGCGCGGCCCCCGCCTGGGCGACCAGCGCCGGGTCGGCGGTTCCCCAGCGGCGCTGCTCGAGGAAGACGGACTGCGCCCAGACGGCGCGCACCTCGGGGTAGGCGCGGCGGGCGAGCAGGCCCTCCAGCGCGGCCCGCCCCTTCCTGAGCCCGGGCCAGGTGTCCTCGGCCAGCGCGGCGCGCGCCTCGGCGAAGCTCTTGCCCTCGGCCGAGCTGGCCGAGACGTGGGCCGGGAACAACCAGCGGAGCCCGAACGCGCCGTACTGGGTGAAGCCGAGGCTGGCCCCGGCGCCGATGAGCGCGAGCACCCCGAGCACCCCGGCGCCGGCCATCAGGAGCCGCTTCCGCCTGCGCGCCTGGGCGTCGCCGTCCACGACGCTGACCACCGCCATCCGGCCGCCGTAGGCCTGGGCGAGCTGGTCGAGGTCGAGCCGGGGCGGCGGCGCGGGGGCGGCGGCGGGGCGCGGGGCGGGCGCCGACGCGGGCGCGGCCACCAGCCGCTGCATCGCCTGGGCGAAGGTGGGGACGGCGGCCATCCCGCTCCAGCCCTCGCCGTCGGTGGAGACCTCCTCGCTTCCGAGGAGCTGCCCATCCTCGAGCATCTTCACGATGACGCCCGGCTCGAAGGGGCCGAACACCTTCCCGCTCCTCCGGCGCACGTGGTACCGGGTGAGGCGTCCGGTGCGCGGGCGGATCTCCTTCGCCGCCTCGTCCAGGAAGCCCAGCACCTCGAGCCCGTCCTCCGCGGGGCGCACCGTGGCAGGCAGCGGCCTGGAGAGGTCGGCCTCCAGGTCCTCGGGCGCGGGCCGGCTGGGGTCGAACTCCAGCGGGTCCGACGGCGGGCCGCCCTCGAGCTCCTTGAGCGCGTGGGTCTTGGGCAGGTTGGAGAGGTCGAGCATCTCCGGCGCGGCCGGAGCGGGCTCGGTCCAGGTCACCTCGTCGCCGCCGGGCAGCGGATCGTCCGCGGGGATGGGGAGCGCGGTGGCGTTGGCGTCGTCCCCGCCGAGGTCGACCGTGCCGAACTCGGGGGAGCGCCCGCCGTCCCACGGCTCGGCGACGTCGGGATCATGCCCCCCGGCGGCCGCTGGCTCGGCGGGGGTCACCGGCTCGGCGGGTTCGGGCGGGGTGTCCTCGTGCAGCGGCTCGGCGCCATAGGAGCCGTCGAGGCCGTCGTCGAGCGCGTCGGCCCCGGCGCCTGCGTCCGAAAGCGCCGCGTCGTCGAAGCCGGCCTCCTCGAAGCCGGGGAGCGGAGCGTCGGGCGGAACGGCCGGCGGCGGGACCGCCGCGCCGGTCCGGGAGGGCGCGGAAGGCGCAGGCAGCTCCACCCGCGCAGTCGGCGCCGGCGCGACCACGGTGCGCTCGGCTCGACGCGCAGGAATGGCCGGGGGAACGGCGGTCACTGGCGGGACGCCGGCCGGCGTCGCCGAGTGGGCGGGAGGCAGGGGGATGGCCCCGGTGGTGAGCGACTCGGCGACGGGCGGAGCCTCGGGCGCGCGCGCGGTGATCCGCGGCAGCGGCCCCTGCGCGGCGCCGGCCGGGGGCAGGTCCAGCCCCGGCAGGGGCACCGCACCTTCGTCGAGCCGGACGCCGACGGACGACGCGGGCGCACGCGCGCGCGGGGGCGGAGCCGCCGCCCCCTCCGGAAGACGGAGGGGAATCAGCGTCTGGCAGGAGCTGCACTTGAGCTTGGCGCCGCCGGGAGGGATTCGCCGCTCGTCGATGTTGTACGCCGTCTGGCAGGACGGACAGGTGACGCGCATGGGAAGAGCACCGGAGGCTAGCAGACTGCCCAGGGGTTCACGTGCTAGGCGAACCGTTCGATCGTGAGCGGGAACACCCACATCCGACCCGTGCTCATCCTCGGCGGCGGCCTCGCCGGACTGTCCACGGCGTTCCACCTCCGGAGGCCCTGGCTCCTGGTGGAGAAGGAGTCGCGCGTCGGAGGGCTGGTCCGGACCGAGCTGATGCACGGCGGCTTCCGCTTCGACCCCACCGGCCACTGGCTGCACCTGCGCGACCCGGGGATGAGGGCGCTGGTGCACGAGCAGCTGCTCCCGGACGGGCTGGTCACCGTCGCCCGGAGAGCGGCGGTCTTCACCCGGGGCGTGTTCACCCGGTTTCCCTACCAGGTGAACACCCATGGGCTCCCGGCCGAGGTGGTGGCGGAGAACCTACTCGGCTTCGTCGAGGCGACGCTCGGTGAGGGCGGGCGAGCGCTCCGCGAGCGCGAGCCGGCCAACTTCGAGGAGTTCATCCTCCGGCACCTCGGCGCGGGCTTCGCCCGGAACTTCATGGTGCCCTACAACACCAAGCTCTTCGGCGTGCCGCCGCGTGAGCTGAGCGCGGCCTGGTGCGGCCGCTTCGTGCCGAAGCCGACGCTCAAGGAGGTGGTGGACGGCGCGCTCGGCCTGGGCTCGGACGCGCTGGGCTACAACGCGAGCTTCGTCTACCCGAAGGAGGGCGGCATCGAGGGGCTGGCCCGGGCGCTCCACGGCGTGTTGACCGGCGGCGAGGTGCGGGTCTCGACCGAGCCCACCTCGCTCGACTGGGAGCGGCGAATGGCGCGGTTGTCGGACGGCAGCGAGGTGCGCTGGTCCGGGCTGGTCTCGACGGTGCCGCTCCCGCTCCTGGTGGACCTGCTCCACCTGGTGCCGGACGAGGTGCGCGCCGCGGCGGGGAAGCTCCGGGCGACGGACGTGACGTGGGTGGCGGTGGGCGTGCGCGGCCCGAACGCGCAGCCCTGGCACTGGGTCTACACGCCCGAGCCCGAGCTCACGACCTACCGCATCGGCTCGCCCTCGGCGGTGTTCCCCGGGACGGCGCCGGCCGGGACCTCGTCGTTCTACGTGGAGTACTCCGGCCCCCGCTCTCCCCAGGCGTGCGCCGGGGCGGCGGTGGAGGACCTGGTTCGTGCGAGGATGATCCGGAGCGCGGCCGAGGTGCTCTTCGCCGAGCCGCGCGTCATCCGGAACGCCTACGTGCTCTACGACGCCCACTACGGACAGGCCCGCCAGACGGTGATCGACTTCCTCGCCCAGGTGGGGATCCGCACCGCGGGGCGCTACGGCAACTGGGAGTACTCGTCGATGGAGGACGCGCTGCTCGGGGGGCGCGCGGCTGCGGAGCAGGTCGAGCGCGCGTGATGGCTGCCCCACGGCTGACCGTGGTCATCCCGGTCTACAACGAGGAGCGCATCCTCCCCTCGGCGCTGGCGGAGCTCACCGCCGGGCTGGAGAGCCGCCGGCTCGACTACGAGGTGGTGCTCGCCGAGAACGGCTCCACCGACGGGACGCCGGCGCTGCTCGACCAGCTCACCGCGACGAATCCCCGCCTCCGCTGGTTTCACTGCGCCACCCCCAACTACGGCGCGGCGCTGAAGCAGGGGATGCTGGAGGCACGGGGCGAGATCGTGTTCTGCGACGAGATCGACCTCTGTCACCTCAGCTTCTACGACAGCGCGCTCGGGCTGCTCGCCGATCCGACGCTGGATCTGGTGGTGGGGAGCAAGGCCTCGCGGGGAGCGGTGGACCGCCGTCCGCTCATCCGCCGGGTGGCGACGCGGGTCCACAACGGCCTGCTCCGGCTCCTGCTGGGGTTCCAGGGCACGGACACCCATGGGCTGAAGGCCTTCCGGCGCGAGCGGCTGCTCCCCGTGGTCCGCGCCTGCGTGGTGGACCGGGACGTCTTCGCCTCCGAGTTCGTGGTGCGGGCCTGGCGGGGCGGGTTCCGGGTGCTGGAGATCCCCATCCAGCTCGCGGAGAAGCGCGAGCCCTCCATCAATCTCATGAAGCGAGTGCCCAACGTGCTCCGGCAGGTGGCGAAGCTGGTGTGGGTCATCCGGGTGCGAGGCGGCTGAGCGGCGGATGCCCGGGCTGGCCTCCATCTCGGTGGACCTGGACGGGCTCGGGCACTACGCGGCCATCCACGGCCTCGACGCGGGGGAGGTGTCCGCCGAGGCCCGCGCGCTGGTGCACCAGGTCGCGGTGCCGCGCTTCGCCGGGCTCCTCGAGGGCGTGGGCGGACGGGGCACGCTGTTCGTCATCGGCGGCGAGGTGGACGAGGCGGCGCGCGGGCCGCTGGGCCAGGCGCTCCGTGGCGGACACGAGCTGGCGAGCCACAGCCACGCGCACGACTACGCGCTGTCCCGCGCCGCGCCGGAGGACATCGACCGGGACCTCGCCCGGGCCGAGGGGGTGCTCTCCGGGCTGGGCGCGCCCGGGCCGCTCGGGTTCCGCGCGCCCGGGTACACGCTCTCGCCGGCCCTGCTCCAGGCCCTGGCCGCCCGCGGCTACGCCTACGACGCGAGCATCTTCCCCGCCGCGCCGTACTGGGCGGCCAAGGCGCTGACCCTGGGGTGGCTCCGGCTCCGTGGCCGGCGCTCGGCGGCCATCCTCGACAGCCCCCGCGTCTTGCTGGCGCCGCGGCTGCCCTACCGGCCGGACCTCGCGCGGCCCGAGCGGCGGGGGACGGCGCCCCTGCTCGAGCTGCCGATGTCAGTGACGCCGGGGGGACGGGTCCCCTTCATCGGGACCTTCGTGGTGCTCGCTCCCTGGCCGATGGTGCGCGGTGCGTACGCCCGGCTCCGGAAGGGGCCGTTCCTCTCGCTCGAGCTGCACGCGGTGGACCTCCTGGGCCCCGAGGACGGGCTCCCGGCAGCGGTCGGCCGCTCCCAGCCGGACCTCCGGCTCCCCCTGGCGATGAAGCTCGGCCGGCTCCGCGAGGTGCTGGAGTGGGCGGCGCGGGACTTCGAGCTCGTGCCGCTCCGGGAGGCCGCCCGGTCGCTGGACGGACCGGGCACGTCCCCAGTTCCCGCGGACGCCGCGCGCAACTAGGTCAGGGCGGCCGCGCTCGGGGTCCGGGTAGGGTTGGTCTGGCGGGCTGCAGTCGGCGGGGTCACGGCGGCCGCAGTCAGCTAAAAGGGCCCCGGGCCATGTTCGAGCGCTTGAGCGAGGAGACGAGGAAGCGGCTGAAGCGGCTCACCCTGGAGCTGGCCGGGGACCGCGGTCCGGCGCTCGAGGCGATGGCCCACCACAGCACCGGCGAGTTCGGCGTGGACCCGTTCGGCTTCGACCCGGACTACGCGCTCTCGGCCATCGCGCCCTTCGTTTGGCTGTACAAGAAGTACTTCCGGGCGGAGACCCACGGCATCGAGCGGGTGCCCTCGGGGCGGGTGTTCCTGGTGGGCAACCACGCCGGGCAGATCCCGATCGACGGGGCGATGGTGGGCGTGGCGATGCTCGTCGATCACGACCCGCCGCGGCTGGTGCGGGCGATGACCGAGAAGTGGGCCGCCTCGCTGCCCTACATCTCGACGCTGTTCGCCCGGAGCGGGCAGATCGTCGGCACGCCCGAGAACTGCCGTCGCCTCCTCCAGAGGGACGAGGCGGTGATGGTCTTCCCCGAGGGCGTGCCAGGCATCAGCAAGCTCTGGCCCGAGCGCTACCAGCTCAAGGACTTCGGCCTCGGCTTCATGCGGCTGGCGCTGGAGACGGCCACCCCCATCGTGCCGGTGGCGATCATCGGCTCGGAGGAGCAGGCCCCCGCGGTGCTGAACCTCCGCTCGGTGGGCAAGCTGATCGGCTTCCCGGCGCTCCCGGTGACGGTGACGCCGATTCCGCTCCCCACCAAGTACCGGCTCTACTTCGGGGACCCGCTGGTCTTCTCCGGGAGCGCGGACGACGAGGACGCCGAGCTGGACAAGAAGGTCCGGGTGGTGAAGACCACCCTGCAGGGACTGCTCCAGCAGGGCCTCGAGGAGCGGCAGCACGTCTTCTGGTGAGCGGCCAGCCATGAGCCCCGAGTCACGACAGGTGGTGGTGGTCACCGGGCTCAGCGGGAACCTGGGCCGCACCCTGACCAAGCTGCTCCACCGGACCGAGCGCATCGTCGGCCTCGACCGCCGGCCGTTCCCCGGCGCACCCAAGGACGTGGAGCTCTTCCAGCTCGACCTCCGCAAGAAGAAGGCCGAGGACGTCTTCCGCATCCACGAGGTGAAGGCGGTCATCCACATGGGGATCATGCACGACCCCCGGATGTCCTCCGAGGAGCACCACTCGTTCAACGTGGTGGGCACCACCCGCGTCCTGGACGCGGTGGCGAAGTACGGGGTGAAGAAGGTGGTGGTGCTCTCCTCGGCCGACGTCTACGGCCCGAGCCCGGACAACTCGAACTTCCTCACCGAGGACGCGCCCCTGATGGCGGCCTCGCGCTTCTCGGGCGTCCGCGACCTGATC
This sequence comes from uncultured delta proteobacterium, assembly GCA_963776345.1. Lineage (GTDB taxonomy): Bacteria > Myxococcota > Myxococcia > Myxococcales > Myxococcaceae > RPRB01. Next base: position 47,348 of record CAVZMH010000020.1, read on the forward strand.
GAGGTCGACATGCTCGCCCACGGCTTCTTCTGGCGGCACCCGGACATCGAAACGGTCATCCTCCGGCCGGTGCACATCTTGGGGCCGACCATCCGGAACGCGCCGTCGAACTACCTGCGCCTGCGCCACCCCTGGGTGCTGGCGGGGTTCGACCCGATGCTGCAGCTCATCCACCAGGAGGACGCCGCGCGGGCGATGGTCGAGGCGCTCAGGCCGGGGCTGAGGGGCGTCTACAACGTCGTTGGTCCGGGTGAGGTGCCGCTGTCCGCCGTGCTCCGCGAGCTCGGGCGGACGCCCATCCCCGTACCGCATCCCCTCGCCCGCCCGCTGCTGGGCGCGCTGTTCCGCTACCGGCTGGCCAACTTCCCGCCCCCGGAGCTGGACCACATCCAGTTCCTCTGCATGGTGGACGGCAGCCGCTGGCGCGCCGACGTGGGCTGGGTGCCCCAGCACTCGATGAAGGACACCATCCGCTCGGTGGACGGCGAGCGGGCCGCGGCGTAGCAGCTCCACGGCCGCCCCGGCGGGGGGGAGAGCGACGCGCGGCCCCGGGTGCGTTGAACGGACTCGTGTCCTGCCCTGAGGACGTCGGGGTCTTGGGGGCGCGAGCGCTCGCCCACGACCGGGCGGCCTCCGCGATCCGGGGCGCTCCGGGGATGCACGGGTCGCCCGCCGGCCGAACCGAAGTCGTCGATAGAAAGGAAACTCACCTGTCTATTCCCGCGAAATAGACAGGTGAGTTTCCTTTCTTCCTCGTGCCCCTCGGAGCGCCCGGAGCCACTCCCTCCGTGGCAACCTGCCACCGCCCGGAGCTCGGGCCAGCCACGCGCCCCGGCACCCAGGGTCCGATCTTCCGGGGAAGCCCGGCTCTCCCTGGGCAGCGCAGGCGCTTCGGCAGTCGTCACGACGACCGCGACAACAATGTCGTGGTTCGGGGCGCGGGTCACTCAGACTCCGAGGAAACTCGGCAGCCAATATCCTGAAATCACCCGGGATGCCGCGTGGCACCCGCCTTGCTCACTCCTGAACCCGTGAGGGCGTCCCATCGGGGGACGCCCGACGCCCACCGTCCCGGCCGGCCCCGGGGCGGTGGGCGCTTTTATTTGCGGGGCGCGAGGTCCGGGTAGGGCCCGCCCTGCATCGACTCGAGGCGCCACTGCCCGTCCCGGGCGACCCAGGTGGCCTTCGCCTCCTGGACCTGCTCCGACGCCGACGGCAAGCGGAGCCACCGCCAGCGGGCGGTCACCACGCTGCGCTCCCCGTCGGCGCTCGGCGTGACGTCGAGCAACTCGATGTCGGTGATGCTCAGGTCCGAGGCGTCGCGGGCGCGCGCGGCGAGGAACTCGCTCCGCCGCTCGGGGACCAGCAGCTGGGCCACGGCGGCGGACTCGCTCCAGCGGGCCTTCAGCTGGAAGTCCTCGTAAGTGCTCTTGAGTGCGCTCTGCGTGGCCCCCCCTTGGTGACATCCCACGACACCGAGGAGCAGGCAGGCGAGGAGGGGGCGCGTGGTAGCCTTCATCGGCTGACAACGATGCCCGAATCCCTGGTGGAGCGGTACGAGCAGCTCCTCGCCACCAATCCCACCTCCACCCTCTTCGTGGAGCTGGCTCGGGTGCTCGTCGAGCAGGGTGAGAACGCCCGCGCGGCCGAGGTGTGCCAGCAGGGGCTCGTTCACCATCCGGACAGCATCCACGGGTACGTGCTCTGGGGGAAGGCCCTCATCAGCCTGGGCCGCCCCGCCGAGGCGATGGAGCAGTTCGACCGGGCGGTGGCGGTCGACCGGTCCGACCCGCTCGCATACCACCTCATCTCGGAAGTCCTGGTGAGCAAGGGGCTGTACCGCTCGGCGCTGCCGCTGCTCCGCAAGGCGGTGGCCCTCTCGCCCGGGGACGACGAGGTGAAGACCTGGCTCGAGCAGACCCAAGGGGCGCTCGCCGGCGGCCCGGTCCCCACCGTCCGGCCGGCGGTGCTGGACAACCCGCCCGAGCGGCCCCTTCGTCCGCGGGCCAACGGCAGCCCCACCGGGCGCAACGCCGCCGTCCGGTCCACCCGGACCGGGAGCCTGCCGCCGCCGCCCCCGCCCGAGGCGCTGAGCGAGGCGGCAGGGGAAGACGCCGCTGCCCGAGCGAACGGGGTCGGGTTCCATCCCCGCGGCGGGCGACGGTCCGACGACGCCCGGTCCGAGCGATTACCCGGCGAGCGCCGTCGCCGCGAGCGAGGCCGGGCCGACCGGGGTGGAGACCGGGCCGCTCGCCGAGCCGAGCCTCCTGGCCGACGTGCCCGATGCCCCCGCGCCGACGGGCGCCATCCCCGCGGTGAAGCGGCCGCTCGCCACCGGCACCACCGAGGCCATCGCCAAGGAGTACGAGAAGGCGCTCCGGGCCAAGGTGGCCGAGAAGGCACGAGACAGGAGCTGGATCCAGGTCCACGCCCTCAAGCTCGCCATCGCCACCGTGACGCTGGTGGCCCTGGTCGCGGGCGGGCTCGTGTACCGGCACACCCGGGCGGTCAACCAGGGCCGGAACCTGGCCGACGCGCTCGCCAGCGCGCGCAAGGCGCTGGCGCTGGACACGGCGGCGGGCGACCGGGCGGCGCTCGAGTCGCTGGCCCAGGCGCTCCGGATGGAGGAGGACAGCCCCGCGGCCTGGGACCTGACCGCCTACGCCCGCGCGGCGCTGGCGGACGAGCACGGCGGCACCGCGCAGGACCGCGCCCAGGCCGTGACCGCGCTCGGGCGCCCGAAGGCGGGCTCGAGCCACCCGGGCCTGGTCCTGGTGGCCCGGGCGATGGCCACGGAGGGCGCCGAGCGGGACGCCGCACGGAAGGCCATCCTCGAGTCGCCGCTGGACCTCTCCGAGGTGCACGACGCGGCGGGCCGGCTGCTCCTGGCCAAGGGCGACCCCAAGGCCGCGGTGCTCCACTTCAAGCGCGCGCTGGAGCTGAACGCGGGGAACGTCCGGGCCCTGGTGGCGCTCGGCGACTACTACCGCGAGGCGGGCGACGACGCCGCCGCGCTCACCGTCTACTCCAGCGCCGAGCAGCTCTCGCCGGACCACCCGGGCCGGGCGCTGGGCGAGGCCGAGAGCCGGCTCGCGCTGGAGCAGGACGTCACCCAGGCCCTGGCCGAGGTGGACAAGCTGGTGCCCGAGTCGCTCACCCCGGAGATGGCCGCCCGGCGCGCGCTGGACCGCGGGCGGCTGCTCTCGGCCAACGGGGCGCACGAGCAGGCGGTGAAGGTGCTCACCGAGGGCGCCTCCGGCGGGAAGCGGGCCTTCGACTTCCAGGTGGCGCTCGGCGACGCGCTCCGGGCGAGCGGTGACCTCACCGCGGCGCAGAAGGCGCTCGAGGCGGCGGTGAAGCAGAGGCCGAAGAGCGAGGAGGCGAAGGAGGCCCTGGGCCGGGTGCTGCTCGGGCGCGACCGCGAGCGCGAGCTCCTGCAGCGCTTCGCCGACGACGCCGGTCGGCGGATGGCCCTCCTCCGGGGCGTCGCCTGGGGCCGGCTCCGAGATTGGAAGCGGGCGCGGGCCGAGCTGGCGAGGACCTCGGTCTCGGGGAAGTACCCCATCGAGGCGGTGGCCTGGCTCGCGCTGGCCGATGCGGCCGAGGGCGAGCCGGACAAGGCGCAGACGGTGCTCGAGCGCACCCTGGGGGCGGCGAAGCGGCCGAGGGCGGACGTGGCGGTGGCGCTGGGGAAGGTCTACTGGCAGCGCGGCATCCTGGACCGGGCCAAGGCCCAGTTCGAGGGCGCGAGCCGCGACCCGCGCGACTACGAGGGCGCGTGCGCCCTGGGCCGGCTGCTCTGGGTGTCGGGCTCCCCCGAGCGGGCGGTGGAGCCGCTCCAGCTCTCCATCCAGCGGAACCGGAGCCACGGCGAGAGCCGGCACGCGCTCGCCCGGGTGTACCTGGCGCTGGCCAAGCCGGCCGAGTCGCTGGCCCAGGCCGAGGCGTGGGCGGCGGAGAACCCCTCCAGCGCCGCCGCGCACAAGGACGTGGCGCTGGCCCTGGCGCAGGAGGGCAAGTGGAAGGAGTCCGAGACGGCGCTGAACCGCGCGCTGAAGCTCGACCCGCAGGACGCCGAGTCCCACCGGCTCCGGGCGAGCGTCCTCTTCGCCCGGGGCGACGGGCGCGGCGGCTTCGCGGCGCTGCAGAAGGCGAACACCCTCGCCCCGAAGGACAGCGAGGTGTTCTGCGCCATCGCACGGGCGTTCGTCCGGCAGGGCAATCTCCAGCAGGCGCAGAAGGCCTACCAGGCGGCGGTGCGCGAGGAGCCGGCCAGCGTGTGCGGCTTCGCGGGCGACGTGCTGCTCAAGCCGGCCGCGGGCAAGCCGCAGCTCTCGAAGCTCCAGGGCCTGTCGTCGGCGGCGCCGCGGGCGACGGATCGCGCCTGGGCAGCGGTCGCCGCGTCGCGGGTGGCGCTGGCGGCGGGCCGGGTGCAGGACGCCAAGCACAGCGCCGAGCTTGCGGTGGAGCTCCAGCCGTACCTCTCGGACGCGGCGCTCGCCCAGGGGCTGGTGCTCCGGAAGCTGCGCGACGAGACGAAGGCCCGCGAGCTCCTGGTCAAGGCGGTGCAGCTCGATCCCTCCGACGGGCCGGCCCGTCTGGCGCTCGCCGACGCGCTCGCCGCCGGGGGTGACACCGACGCTCGCCGGGCGTACGAGGAATACGTGAACTTCACCCGCCTCGCCGCGAAGTCGCCGGACATGGCCCGGGTCAAGAAGCTGCTGCCGGCCCTCAAGAAGCGGGCGGCCCGGGCGCCGTGAACCCGCGGCGCTTCCTCCAGGTCGTCGCCGGGAATGCGCTGGCGCTCTCGGCGCTGTACCTCGGCATCGGGGTGGTGGTGGAGGCCCTCCGCGTCCAGGCTCCCTCGGCCGGGGTGATGCGGGTCTCGTACGCGCTGGACGCGCTGCCGGCACGGGTGCTGGAGCGGCTGGGGCTGCTGCTCCCGCTGCGCGAGGCCTACACCGACGGGCGCATCGGCGAGGCCGTGGTGCGGCTGGTGTTCGGGGCCACGGCGGTGGGATTCGTGTTCGTGCTGGCGCTGGGGCTCGCGGCGATGACCTTGCTGGTGCGCGAGCTGGTGATCCGGCGGCGGCATCCCGTCGAACCCTGAGCCGGGCCGAGCTGTGGCGAGCTGCGAGGTTCTGACGGGCGCGGGCGCGGCGCGGGTTCGAGCGGTGCCGATCTGTCCGACGCTGATCGGCCCCGAGCGGAGGCGGTTTCGAGGGCGTGCTCGCCCGGAGCCCGAAGTTGCTATGTCCACGATTGCTCCGGACCTGCTCGCCTCGGGGGAGGCTTCCCCGGCGCGCAAGTCCGGCGTGGCTCGATCAGCCACACTCCCTGCCCCGGGCCGGCCGGGTGCTCGCGCGTGTTCGGTCCGGGCGCCCGCTGTCCGCGGCGCCGCTCTACGGCTGCCGCTCGTGCCGTTCGCCCGGAAGGCAGACCCCGTCAGGGTCTGGCGCCGCCTCGAAGGTGATCGCCCCGCAGTGACAGCGTCCGTCGATCCGCATTCTGTGTTCGCTCAGAGCCTCAGCCCGCGCTTCCGCCCTCGGCCTTCGGGGCGTGGTCGCGGGCGCCGCGGCAGATCTCCACCACCTTCGGGCCGAAGCGCTCCCAGCTCGTCGCCCCCGTCCCCTTCACCGCGAGGAAGTCCTCGCGGTTGAGCGGGAGCGCCGTGGCGAGCGCCTGCAGCGTCTTGTCGTTGAAGAGGATGAACGGCGGCAGGTCCAGGTCGCGCGAGAGGTCGCGGCGGAAGCGGCGCAGCGCCTCGGCGGCCTGGTCGTTCATCGGGCCCTCGGCGACGCGCTCCTTGGACTTGTAGATGCTCGACTTGGTGGTGGTCCGCGCCGGCGGAGGCTCGACCCGCGTCCGCGTGCCGGAGCAGACGTCACAGCCGTTGCACTCGAGGTCCCGGGTGTCCTCGCCGAAGTAGTTCAGGACGAAGGCCCGCCGGCAGGTCTTGGCGTAGGCGTAGTCCGTCATCCGGCGGAGGAGGAGCAGCGCCCGGCGCTCCTGGCGGCGCACCCTCTCCAGCGAGAGGTCGAGGGCGTGGAATGGCAACCGCTGCAGCGGCCGGATGGCTCGGCCGGCGAAGGGCTTCCGGACCGAGATGGCCTTCGCCCGCTCCAGCGCCGAGAGCGCCCGCCGCAGGTCCTTGTCCGGAAGCCCCACCCGGGCGCAGAGGGCCCGGAGCTGGATGGAGAGCGTGCCGTCGCCCGCCTCCGCCTGGAGCGCCTCGAGCAGCGCCTTCGCCGACCGGGCGTGGACGTCCGCCTTCGGGTCCAGCACCCGGATGCCGTACGCACCGGCGCCCGGGGCCTGCATCTCCAGCAGGCCCTCGCGCTCGAGGATGCGCAGCGCGGCCGAGACCTCGAACTCGCTCGCCCCCACCGCGCTGGCCAGCGCCTCCTGCCCGCGGGCGAAGACCTCCGCCGTCTGGAGCACGTTCCACACGTCGGCGATGACCGCCTCGGAGGGGTGGTTGCTCTCGATGAGCCGCTCCTGGGTGAAGACGTCGGCGTGGTTGAAGAGGAGCAGCGCGTGGGCCGGTTTCCCGTCGCGTCCGGCCCGACCCACCTCCTGGTAGTAGGCCTCCACCGCGCGCGGGATGTTGGCGTGGATGACGAAGCGAATGTCCGGCTTGTCGATGCCCATCCCGAAGGCGTTGGTGGCCACCGCCACCGCCGACGGGTCTCCCATGAAGCGGTCCTGCGCCCGGTGCCGCTCCGCCTCGTCCATGCCCGCGTGGTACACGACCGGGTCGTGCCCGCGGAGCCGGAGCGCGGCCTGCATCGCGTCCGCCTGCTTCCGGGTGGCGCAGTAGACGATGCCGCTCCCGCCCTCGGCGATGAGCCGGGCGCAGGCCGTGCGGCGCTCCTCGTCCCCCGAGATGCGCAGCACCTCGAGGAAGAGGTTGGGGCGGTCGAACCCGGCGACGAAGACCCGCGGGTCCTTCATCAGGAGGCTCTTGACGATGTCCTCCCGGACCTCCGGGCTCGCGGTCGCGGTGAGAGCGACCGTCCTGGGCGGGCGAAGCCGCTTCCGGACCTGCCCCAGCAGCGCGTAGTCGGGCCGGAAGTCGTGCCCCCACTGGCTGATGCAGTGGGCCTCGTCGACGGCGAGGAGCTCGACGCCGACCTCGCCCAGCGCCTCGAGGAAGCTCGAGCTCCGGAAACGCTCGGGGGCCACGTAGACCAGCCGGTACGCCCCGGCGCGCATCTTCCGGATGCGCTCGGCGCGCTCGAGCTCGGGGACGGTGGAGTTGATGAGCGTCGCCGAGATGCCGCGGGCCTCCAGCTGCTCCACCTGGTCCTTCATCAGGGAGATGAGCGGGGAGACGACCAAGGTCAGGCCCTTCAGCATCACCGCCGGCAGCTGGTAGCAGAGGCTCTTCCCGGCGCCGGTGGGCATCAGCACCACCACGTTGCGTCCGGCGAGCACCGAGTCCACCACCTCGGCCTGGCCCGGCCGGAAGGCGGTGAGTCCAAACGATTTCTCGAGCTCCGCGCGCGCGTCGTCGTGGAACCGGAGCGGCTCCGTCATGCTCCGCATCTTCACTGTTTGCCTCCAGCCGTCAACGCCTCTCCCGACACGGGCGGGAGCACGTGGAGGAGCCCGGCCCGGGCCAGCGAGACGTACCGCCCGGCTCCGACCACCAGGTGGTCGAGGACGCGGAGGTGGAAAATTCTGGCACCAGCCTGCAGCTCGCGGGTCAGAGCCAGGTCGGCCTCGGAGGGCTCGGGGTCTCCCGACGGATGGTTGTGGGCGAAGATGACCGCGGTGGCCCGCGCGCCGAGCGCCGCCCGGAAGACCTCGCGGGGGTCCACGGTGCAGGCGTCCGTCGTCCCCTCCGCCACCCGCGCGTCCGCCAGCAGCACGTTCCGGGTGTTGAACGACAGGACGTGGAACACCTCGCGCCGGAGCAGCGCGATGCGGGGCGCGAGGTAGCGGTACACCTCGCCGGCGGTGCGGAGCCGGGGCCGGCCGTCCGGGGCCAGGTGGGCGCGCCGGGCGAGCTCGAGCGCGGCCAGCACCTGCGCGGCGCGCTCGCGTCCGAGGCCCGCCGCGCTGCACAGCTCCGAGGGCTCCATGCTCGCCAGCGCCCGGAGCCCGCCCGCGGCGGCGAGCAGCGACTCGCCCAGGCCGCGCACGGTGCGGCTCTTGCCGCCGAAGAGCAGGCCGAGGAGCTCGGCGTCGTCCAGCGCCCCCGGCGCCCGGAGCAGACGCTCGCGCAGCGCCTGCACCGTTCCGTCCTCGGTCTCGGAAGCCCCCCGCTCCACGGTCCCGGAAGGGGAGCAAGCGACGTGCCCGGGGCCCCCTGTGAACGAAGGTTCAGCGCGCCGTCCGGAGTGCCGGCCGCGAGGGTCCTAGAACTTGGACATCGCGAACAGCGCCTTCATCTTCTCGTTGGTATCGCGCAGGCGGGCGGAGAGCGTCCGCACCAGCGCCCAGAGCACCGAGTACGCGAGCTCCTTGTCGGTGAAGAGGAGCTGGTCCAGCGGATCCCGGCCGATGCGGAGCAGGACCGCCTCTCCCTCGTGGGCGATGGCGTCCGCCGACCGCAGGCCCTCCTCGACCACCGCCATCTCGCCGAACGCTGCCCCGGGCTCGAGGATGGCCAGCGCCTCCTCACCCATCCCCGGGAGCTGCCGGGAGATGCGGACCTTGCCCTCGACGACCACGTACATCGACGCGCCCGGCTCGCCCTCCCGGAAGACGTACTTCCCTCGGGAGACCCGCTCGGCCTCGCAGAGGGCGGCGAGCTTCTTGAGCTGGGCCTGGCTCAACCCTTCGAACAGCGGCACCCGCGCGAGCAGGTCAAGATTCATGGCATTCGTGCCACCCTCGTAGCACTCTTTCCGCCATGGCCGACACCGTGCATGCCGTCACCATCATTGGCTCCGGGCCCGCGGGGTACACCGCCGCCATCTACGCTGCCCGGGCGAACCTCCACCCCGTCCTCTACGCCGGCGGCCCCGCGATGGACGAGCCTGCCAGGGTTCCGGGCGGTCAGCTGATGATCACCACCGATGTCGAGAACTACCCGGGGTTCCCCGAGGCCATCACCGGCCCGGAGCTGATGGAGCGGTTCAAGGCCCAGGCCGAGCGGTTCGGGACGGTCATCCACATGGAGAACGTCACCCAGGTGGACCTCTCGGCCCGGCCCTTCACCCTCCAGGACGAGAGCGGACGCACCCTGAAGACCCAGACGCTCATCATCGCCACCGGCGCCTCGGCGAAGTGGCTGAACGTGCCCGGCGAGGCCGAGTACACCAACCGCGGCGTCTCGGCCTGCGCCACCTGCGACGGCGCCTTCTTCAAGGGCGAGGAGGTCTTCGTGGTGGGCGGCGGGGACACCGCGATGGAGGAGGCCACCTACCTCGCGAAGATCGTCAAGAAGGTGACCGTGCTGCACCGCCGTGACCAGTTCCGGGCCTCGAAGATCATGCAGCACCGGGTGCTCGGCAATCCGAAGATCTCGGTGGTCTGGAACACCGTGGTCGAGGAGGTCCTCGGCGACGGCAAGCGGATGACCGGCGCCCGGGTGAAGAACGTGAAGACGGGCGAGGTGATGACCCTGAGCGCTGGCGGGCTGTTCGTGGCGATCGGCCACCGGCCGACCACCGGGTTGTTCGAGGACTGCCTCGAGACCCACGAGACCGGCTACCTCAAGACCGTGCCCGGCAGCACCCGGACCAGCGTGGACGGCGTCTTCGCCTGTGGCGACGTGCAGGACTCGGTGTACCGGCAGGCGGTCACCGCTGCCGGAACCGGCTGCATGGCCGCCATCGAGGCCGAGCGCTTCCTGGTGGAGCACGGGGCGTGACTTCCCCCGGGAAGCCGGCCACCGTGGCCATCCACGCCGGGAGCCGGCTCCCGGAGAGCAGCGCGGTTCCCATCACCCCGGCGGTCTACCCGGCGGCGGTGAGCTGGTTCGACTCGGCCGACGAGCTCGACGCCGCGCTGGACGGCAAGGACTTCGTCTACACCCGCATCCGCGGCGAGAACTCGGTGCTGCTCGAGGAGGCGGTGGCCGCGCTCGAGGGCGCCGAGGCGGCGGCGGTCTTCGGCAGCGGCATGGCGGCGCTCCGGGCGGTCTTCGACGCTCAGGGCCTCGCCCCTGGCGACCGGGTCGTGCTGCCCCTCGACGGCTACGGCGCCACGCGGGCGCTGTTCAAGCGGCTGGCCGAGCAGCAGCGGGTCGAGCTGCATGCGCTGAAGCTCAGCGACGGGTCGGCGACCGAGCGCATCGCCGCCATCCGTCCGAAGCTGGTCCTCGCCGAGAGCATGACCAACCCGCTCCTCGCGGTTCCGGACCTCCCGGCCATCGCCCGGGCGGCGCACGGAGTGGGCGCGGCGTTCGTCGTCGACGGGACGTTCACCTCGCCGGTGCTCCAGCAGACGCTGACCCAGGGCGCGGACTACGCGCTGCACTCGACCACCAAGTGGATCAACGGGCACTCGGACGCGACCGGCGGCGTGGTCTCGGGGACGCGGGCGCGCATCGAGCCGCTCCGTGGCGCCCGGGTGCTCGAGGGTGCCCTGCTCGGTCCCTTCGAGTCCTGGCTCACGCTCCGTGGCCTCCGGACGCTCCCGGTCCGGATGGCGGCTCACTGCACGCACGCGCTGCACGTGGCCCGGCGGCTCCGCGAGAGCGGGCGCATCGCCCGGGTCGTCTACCCCGGGCTCCCGGACCATCCGGACCACGCGACCGCGCGCGGCCTGCTGAAGGGCGGGTTCGGCGGGATGGTGGCCTTCGAGATCGCCGGCGCGGGCCGGGCCGAGTCGTTCCGCTTCCTCGAGGCGCTGGAGCTCTGCCGCCCGGCGCCCTCGCTCGGCGACGTGACGACGCTGGTGATGCATGCGGCCAGCGCGAGCGCCCGGCGGCTCACGCCCCAGGAGCGCGCGGCGGCCGGAATCGGCGAGAACCTCATCCGCGTGTCGGTGGGACTCGAGGATCCGGACGACATCGCCGAGGACCTCCTCCAGGCGGTGGGCCGGCCATGAAGATGGTGGACGTCGGCGGCAAGGAGCGCACCGAGCGCGTGGCGGTGGCCACGGCCCGGCTGCGGATGCAGCCCGAGACCGTCGCTCGCATCCGGGACGGCCGGGTGGAGAAGGGCGACGTGCTCGCCGCGGCCCGGCTCGCCGGGGTGATGGCCACCAAGCGCACCCCGGACCTGATTCCCCTCTGTCATCCCATCGCCCTCACCGGGGTGACGGTCGAGGTCACCCTGGACGAGGAGGGCGCGCGCGTCCGGGCCGAGGTGAGGACGCTCGACCGCACCGGCGTGGAGATGGAGGCCCTGACCGCGGCGGCGACCGCGGCGCTGACCATCTACGACATGGTGAAGAGCGTGGACCGGGGGATGGTCATCGAGTCGGTGCAGCTGGAGCACAAGGCCGGCGGCCGCACCGGCACCTGGGACCGCGGCGCGGCAGGGTAGGGCGCACGCTCGATGTCCATCGCGCCGGTGGAGGTCGCCCTCGACGTCCTGCTCGGCGCGGGCATCGGCGTCCTGAGCGGCATCGTGGGCATCGGCGGCGGGCTGTTCATCATCCCGCTGCTCGGGGTGGCGTTCGGCCTGACGCAGCAGCGAGCGCAGGGGACGGCGCTGGTGATGGTGGTGCCGAACGTGCTGCTCGGGCTGTGGCGGTACGCGCGCTACCGCGGCTTCGACCCCCGGGGGGCGCTGGTGCTCTCGCTCTCGGCGCCGGTGTTCACCTACCTCGGCGCCCGGATCGCCACCGCGGCGCCGTCGAGCACGCTGCGCATCGCCTTCGCCGGATTCATGCTGGCGCTGGCCGTCTTCTACGGGCTGCGGAGCCGCTCGGCCGAGCTCCGCATCGACCCCGAGGCCCGGCTGCCCGGGCGGCTGGCGGTGGCGCTCGGGGTGGTGGGCGGACTCGTCTCGGGGCTGTTCGGCGTGGGCGGCTCGCTGTTCGCGGTCCCGCTGATGACCACCCTCCGGGCGATGGGGCAGGCCACGGCGCAGGGGATGGGGCTGGCCCTGGTCGCGCCGGGGACGGTGGTGAACCTCTGGGTGTACGGGCGGGCCGGGAACGTGGACTGGGTCCGCGGGATCGCGCTCGCGGTGGGCGGCGTGGCGACGATGCCGGTCGGGGTGGCCATCGCCCACCGGCTCCCCGAGCGCGCGCTCCGCGCCATCTTCGGAGCGGTGGCGCTGGTCAGCGCGGTGGGGCTGTTCCTCCGTCGCTGAACGAGGTCGGGCTCAGCTCAGCGCGAGGAGCGCGGCCAGGCTGGCCACAGCGCCACTGCCCGTGCCGTGGCCACGCCCCGGAGGATGGGGTCAGTGCGGCGCGCCGACGAACCAGATCTCGCTGATCACGGTCACCCGCAACGTCCGGCCCTCGCCGAGGACGACCTTCGCGTATTCGCCGGGCAGGAGCCGGGTGGCCGCCTCCTGGGAGGGCCGATCGACCCGGATCGGCACTCCGCCGGGCGGGATCTCCACCTCGCTCGCGGGCTCCACGCGGATCACCTGGGCGAATCCGGTCCCGGCGTGCACCAGGTACAAGCGATCCGGCGTGCCCAGCGCCCGATAGGCGAGCCCGCGGCCGACGATCGGGGCGACGCGGTCCTCGCGCTCGAGCTGCACCCGGACCCCGTCGGTCAGCCTTCGACCCTCGGGGCTCTCGGCCCCGAAGCGCCATAGCGCGCCGGTGAGGTGCTGCCCGGCCCGGGTGCTCGCCGGGACCTCGACCACGAGGCGGTACTCGGCGTCGTCGAAGCCGCGGCTCTCGGGGAGCTCGAGGTGCGTCACCCGCACCCGGGCCAGCCGCAGCGAGTCGCCCGGGCCCGCCGGACCGATGAGGAGGAAGGTCGCCTGCCCGCTGCCGAAGAGGAGCGGCCCCTGACGCGCCCGCGCGGCCTCCGGCGACAGGGTCAGCGAGAGCACCAGCGCCAGGACCGCGCTCATGGGAACAGCCCCTGGACCGCGGCCTGGCACATCGTCGCCAGCACCAGCGCGTGGGTGATCTCCCCGCTCGCCACACGCTCCCGCAGCGACGCGGAGGGAACGAGCTCCACCCGGATGTCCTCTCCCGGGTCGAGCCGCGGCTTACCCTTCCGCCGGCAGTCGAGGGCGAGGAACGAGTGCAGCCGGTTCTGCTGGATGGCCGGATTGGGATGGCACACGCCGAGGAACACCAGGCGCCCGGGAACGAATCCCGTCTCCTCCTCGAGCTCGCGGGCGGCGGCGAGGGCCGGCGTCTCTCCGGGGTCCACCATCCCGCCGGGGAGCTCCAGGGTGTCGGCGGCGATGCCGGCGCGGAACTGCCGGACCAGGATGGCCTCTCCCCCGCCGGTCACCGCCAGGACGTTCACCCAGTCCGGGGCGGAGATGATGACCCGCGGGTGCTCGCGCCCGTGGCCGTCCTCCATCGCGTCCTCGCGGATGCGGAGGATGGTGAAGTCGCGCTCGTCGCCTCGGCGGAGGGTCCGCCAGCCGGTGCTCAATTCAGGAACTCCAGCCGGTGGCGGAGCGCCTGGGCGGTCAGCTCGAGCTGCGCCTGGTCCGGTGCGTCGGGCGACAGCTCGAGGCACCGCTCCACGTCCTTCAGCGCCGCGCGGTACGCCCCGAGCGCGGAGAGGATGGTCGCCCGGGCTCGCAGCTCGCCGGGATGGTCGGGATGGAGCTGGAGGAGGAGGTCGACCGCCCGCGCCGCGCGCTCCCCTTGCGTCCGCTCCAGCCAGGAGCGCTTCACGTTGTTCAGCATCCGCCAGACGATGACCTTCGCCGGCGCCGGCGTCAGCAGCCGCGGCTGGAACCTGACTTGCGGAGCGACCGTCGCCAGGAGGTCCTGGCAGCCGGCCTCGGTGAGGATCTTCCCACCCTGGAACGGGTCCAGGACCAGCTTCCCGTCCTCCGACGGGCAGGCGACGAGGAAGTGGCCGGGGAACGAGACGCCGAAGAGGGGAACGCCCGCCCGTCGCGCCACCTCCAGGTAGACGACGGCGAGGGTGATGGGGAGCCCCTTCTTCCGGGCCAGCACCCGGTCGAGGAAGCTGTTCTCGGGCGCGTCGTAGGTGTCGGTGTCGCCCCAGAGGCCTTCCTCGTCGGCGAGGATCCGGCGGAGCGCCTGGGCCCGGCCGAGCGCGTCGAGGCGGCCGGGCTCGAGCGCCCCCACCCGCGCCCCCAGCGCGTCGAGGGTGTGCAGCACCTGGCCGACGTCCAGCGCCTCGTCCTCGAGGGCGGCGACCGCGCAGGCCGCCAGGTCGAGCCGCGGCGGCTCCGAGCCGAGCCCCTCGGACAGGAGCGCGCGCGCCCGGTTGCTGTGGAGGGCCAGGCTGCGCATCAGGGAGCCGTTCGCCTCCGGTGCTCGGCCCGGAGCGCGATCTGCGCCGCGACCAGGCCGCTGAGGAGCCCGTCCTCGAACTCGAAGGTGGGGTGCGCCTTCAGCTCGGGGAAGTCGTGCGGGTTGAGCACGTCGTCCGGCCCGAGGTTGGGCACCGCCTCGCGGGCGAGCCGCAGCACCTTGGTCCGCTGCTGCGAGATCATCTGCTCCAGCAGGGCCTCGGCGGCCGGGAAGAAGTCGTCCACCCCGTTTTCATGCCCCCCCGGTACCCCGCCGGTCAACCTGGGGCCCTTGGCGGCGGCCCCGGGCGGGGTAGTCTGCCCGGCATGGCATCGCCGCATCGTCTCGAGACCGAGGAAGCCGTTCGCGCCCTGGTGAAGCGCATCAAGCGCGTGGCGGTGCTGGGCATCAAGACCGAGGAGCACTCGGATCAGCCGGGCTTCTACGTGCCCGAGTACCTGAGCTCGGTGGGCATCGAGGTGGTGCCGGTGCCCGTGTACTACCCGGAGGTGAAGGAGATCCTCGGGAAGCCCGTGTACCGGCGGCTGGTGGACATCCCCGGGGAGCTGGACCTGGTCGACGTGTTCCGGAAGCCCAAGGACCTCGAGGCGCACGTCGAGGACATCCTGGCCAAGAAGCCGAAGGCGGTCTGGCTGCAGGCCGGCATCCGGAACGACGCGGTGGCGGACCGGCTGGCGGCGGCGGGCATCGACGTGGTGCAGGACCGCTGCCTGATGGTGGATCACCGCCGCTACGCCTGAGCATCGCCCCGGAAAACGAGGACCCGCAGCTGGCCGCCGCGCTCGGGTGGCTCCGATCCGGCCGAGCGACGACGCACGACGCGCTCGACTCACCGCGCCGCGCTGGAGCCCGCCCGGGGGCGTCCACCCGGCCGGCCGTCGGCCACGCCGGATCGGGTGCCCCGGCTCCCCCAGGAGCACAGGTCGCCGTCGCCCCGACTTGCGGCTTGCCGCCGCCTCTCCATCGACGTATGAACACCCATTGATATGGAGTCCCTCTCCCAGTCCTTCCGTGCCCTCGGCGACCCGACCCGGCTCCGCATCCTCCGCCTGGTGGCCGCGGCGCCGCTGAACGTCTCCGAGCTGGTCTCCGTCGTGGGGGTGGCCCAGTCCTCGGTGAGCCACCACCTGGGCAAGCTTCGCCAGCTGGGCCTGGTCCGCGAGGAGCGCGCCGCGGGCTTCACCTACTACTCGCTGGCGGTGGACGCGGGCGACGTCCAGGCGCCGCTGATCAAGATGGCCTGCGAGGCGGAGGACGGCACCGGCGACCTGGCCCGGCTCAAGGACCTGCTCCGCCAGCGGGAGGACCGGCAGATCCTGAACGAGCGCCTCCTCGAGCCCGGCCAGTCCTGGTTCCTCTGGGCGAGCGCGCTCGCCTCGCTGCTCCCGCCGCTGGACGTGGCCGACTTCGGCTGCGGCACCGGCGTGCTCAGCACCTCCATCGCCCGCTGGGCACGCTCGGTGGTGGCCATCGACCAGAACCGCGCGGCGCTGGCCCAGGCCCGCGCCCGTGCGAAGCGCGAGGGCCTCCGCAACGTGACCTTCCTCCGGGAGGACCTGCACCACCTCTCGCTCCCCTCGGGGAAGACGGGCCTGGTCGTCCTCTCCCAGAGCCTGCACCACGTGGAGGAGCCGGCCGCGGTCCTCGGCGAGGCGGCGCGCATCCTCGCCCCCGGCGGGAAGGTGGTGGTGCTGGAGCTGATGACGCATCAAGAGACCTGGGTCCGCGAGCGTCTCGGCCACCGGCACCTGGGCTTCGAGCCCGCCGAGCTCGAGTCCGCGCTGCGTGCCGCCGGGTTCGAGTCGCTCACCCGCGAGGTGCATCCGCGGCAGGCGAGCTCTCCCTTCCGGGTCTTCCTGCTCACGGGGGAGAAGCGATGAGCGCGTCCACCGACCAGCGCATCCAGCGGCTGCGGGAGACCCTCGCCGAGCGCATCCTGGTCCTCGACGGAGCGATGGGGACGCTCATCCAGGCCCAGGGGCTGAAGGCGGCCGACTTCGGCGGCCCCGAGCTCGAGGGCTGCAACGAGAACCTGGTCCTCACCCGTCCGGAGCTCATCCGCGACATCCACCGCGCGTACTTCGCCGCGGGCGCCGACGTGACCGAGACCGATACGTTCGGAGCCACCCCGCTGGTGCTGGCGGAGTACGGGCTCGAAGACTCAGGCGCTCCGCATCAACGCCCGGGCCGCCGAGCTCGCCCGCGAGGCGGCGGACGCGGCCGAGGCGGCCGACGGCCGGACCCGCTGGGTGGCCGGCTCCATCGGCCCGACCACCAAGGCGATCAGCGTCACCGGGGGCATCGAGTTCGAGCCGCTGCTCGAGACGTTCGCGGTGCAGGCCGAGGGGCTCATCGTCGGCGGCGCGGACTACCTCCTCATCGAGACCGCGCAGGACACCCGCAACGTCAAGGCGGCGCTGCTGGGGTGCGAGCGCGCGTTCGCCAAGGTGGGCCGGCGCATTCCGGTGGCGGTCTCGGGGACCATCGAGCCGATGGGCACCATGCTCGCCGGCCAGTCGGTGGAGGCCCTGGCCACTTCCGTGGAGCACGCCGAGCTGCTCTACCTCGGCCTGAACTGCGCCACCGGCCCCGAGTTCATGACCGACCACATCCGGTCGCTGGCCCAGATCACCGCCTTCCCGGTGGGCTGCGTGCCGAACGCCGGGCTCCCGGACGAGAACGGCCGCTACCTCGAGACGCCGGCGATGCTCGCCCGCACCCTGCGCCGGTTCGCGGAGGAGGGCTGGCTGAACGTGGTGGGCGGCTGCTGCGGGACGACGGCGGAGCACGTGCGCGCCATCGCCGAGGCGGTCCGCGGGCTCCCGCCGCGCCGCGCGCATCCCCGCCGGATCTCGCGCCTCTCGGGGGTGGACTACCTCGAGGTGGGCGACGACGTGCGGCCGGTCATCGTCGGCGAGCGCACCAACGTCATCGGCAGCCGCAAGTTCAAGGACCTCATCGTCGCCGAGCAGTGGGAGGACGCCTCGGAGATCGCCCGCGCCCAGGTGAAGCGCGGGGCCCAGGTCATCGACATCTGCCTCGCCAACCCGGACCGGGACGAGCTCCGGGACGTGGAGCGCTTCCTGGCCGCGGTCATCAGGAAGGTCCGCGTCCCCCTGATGATCGACTCCACCGACGACAAGGTGGTGGAGCGGGCGCTCACCTACTGCCAGGGCAAGGCGATCATCAACTCCATCAACCTCGAGGACGGCGAGGAGCGCTTCCAGAAGGTGGTCCCGCTCGCCCGCCGCTACGGCGCGGCGCTGGTCGTCGGCTGCATCGACGAGCCCGGCATGGCCGTGTCGCGGCAGCGCAAGCTCGAGGTCGCCGAGCGCAGCCACGCACTCCTCACCGGCAAGTACGGGATGGCCGAGGAGGACCTGTACTTCGACCCGCTGGTGTTCCCCTGCGCCTCGGGCGACCAGCAGTACGTCGGCAGCGCGGTGGAGACCATCGAGGGCGTCCGGGCCATCAAGCAGCGGTTCCCCCGCAGCAAGACGGTGCTCGGCATCTCCAACGTCTCGTTCGGCCTGCCCACCGCGGGACGCGAGGTGCTGAACTCGGTCTTCCTCTACCACTGCACCCAGGCCGGGCTGGACATGGCGCTGGTCAACTCCGAGAAGCTCGAGCGGTACCCCTCGCTGTCCGAGGAGGAGCGGCGGCTCTCGGAGGAGCTGCTCTTCAACCGCGGCCCGGACCCCATCACCCCGTTCGCCGCCCACTTCCGCGAGCGCAAGCCGCCGGCCCGGGCGATGAACACCCTGCCCCTGGACGAGCGGCTGAAGCGCTACGTCATCGAGGGCAGCCGGGACGGGCTCCTCGCGGACCTGGACCTGGCGCTCCGCGAGAAGAAGCCGCTGGAGATCATCAACGGCCCCTTGATGGCCGGGATGGACGAGGTGGGGCGCCTCTTCGGCAAGAACGAGCTCATCGTGGCCGAGGTGCTGCAGAGCGCCGAGGTGATGAAGGCGGCGGTGAGCTACCTCGAGCCGCACATGGACAAGGCGTCCACCGCGACCCGCGGCAAGGTGGTCCTGGCCACGGTCAAGGGCGACGTCCACGACATCGGCAAGAACCTGGTGGAGATCATCTTCGCCAACAACGGCTTCCAGGTGGTGAACCTGGGCATCAAGGTGCCGCCGGAGCGCCTGGTCGCCGCGGTGCGCGAGCATCGCCCGGACATCCTCGGGCTCTCGGGTTTGCTGGTGAAGAGCGCGCACCAGATGGTGGCCACCGCCGAGGACCTCTCGCGGGCGGGGGTGAACGTCCCGGTGCTGGTGGGCGGCGCGGCGCTGTCCCGCAACTTCGTCGACCGCTCCATCGCCCCGGCCTACTCGGGCACCGTGGCCTACGCGCAGGACGCGATGAGCGGGCTCGAGCTCGCCAAGCAGATCGTGAGCCCGGCGGGGCTGGACCGGCTGAACGAGGAGCTGCGCGTCCGGCGCGAGAAGCTCGCCGCCGAGACCGCCACCCGCCCCGCTCCCGTGCCCAGCGCCCCGGCCGCCCGGTCGCGCGAGGTGCGCATCCTCGAGTCCGTGCCCACGCCGCCCGACTGGGAGCGGCACGTGCTCGCCAACACGCCGCTGGAGCAGATCTGGCGCTTCATCAACCCCTTGATGCTCTACGGGCGCCACTTCGGGGTGAAGGGCTCGGCCGCGCGCGCGCTGGACACGCCGGCCGAGTCGAAGCTCGCCGACACCGAGGACGGCCGGAAGGCGCTGGCGCTGAAGGCGACACTGGATGCGCTCAAGACCGAGGCGAAGGGCGCTGGGATGGAGGCCAGGGCCGTGTTCCGGTTCTTCCGGGCGGGCTCCGAGGGAAACCGCCTGGTGCTCTTCGACGGGAACACCGGCGCCGAGGTGACCGCGTTCGACCTGCCGAGGCAGGCGCGCCCGGGCGGAGTCTGTCTCGCCGACTTCGTACGCCCCCTGGAGAACGGCCGGCCCACCGACAACGTCTGCCTGTTCCTGGTGACGGCGGGGAACGGCATCCGCGAGCTCTCCGAGCGCTACAAGGCCGGGGGCGACTTCGTGAAGATGCACGGCGTGCAGGCGCTGGCGCTGGAGACGGCGGAGGCGTACGCGGAGCTCCTGCACTCCCGTCTCCGGAGCATGTGGGGCACGCCGGACCGGCCGGATCTCACCATGCTCGAGCGGTTCCGCGCCGAGTACCCCGGGAAGCGCTACTCGTTCGGCTACCCGGCCTGCCCCCGGCTCGAGGACCAGCACCAGCTCTTCGCCGTGCTCCGGCCCGAGGACATCGGCGTGACCCTGACCGACGGCTGCATGATGGAGCCCGAGGCCTCGGTCTCGGCGCTGGTCTTCCACCACCCCGACGCCTTCTACTTCTCGGTGACCTGACATGGCCAACGTCCGAGCTGCCCTGGCGCTGCTCCCGCGGGGAGCCATCACCGGCATCGGGAGCCTGCCGCACACCCAGATGGAGCTGGCGCTGCAGATGGCGCTGGCGGTGGACGTGCCGTACCTGCCCCAGCTCCCGACGGAGAACCCCTCCGAGCTGATGGTGCCCGCGGCGCTGGAGGGGCTCCCCGGGCTGCAGGCCGCGGACGATGGCTCCTGCACCGTCGACCTCGAGGCCTGGGAGGCGGGGCGGGGCGCGCTCGACGCGCGGATCGACACCGCGCTGCGCACCGGTGACGCCTCCGGGTTCCTGCCCGGCGTCGCCTCCACCCGGGCGCTCCGGCCGTTCCTCTGGGAGGTGCGGGAGCGCAAGCTGGCCTTCGCCAAGGCGCAGCTCGCCGGACCGGCCACGGTGCGGTGGAGCTCGCGGCTGTCGACCGGCGCGCCGCTGTCCGACCACCCGGGACTCGATGCGCAGGTCTTCCGGCTGGTGCTGGTGCGCTCGCTGGCCCTGGTGCAGGCGCTCCGGGCGGCCGGGGCGACGGCGGTCTTCTACCTGGACGAGCCCGGGCTCTACGCGCTGGACACCAGCGACGCCGCGCACCTCGCGGTGCTCTCCGAGCTCCGGTTGCTGGTCTCGGCGCTCCGGCAGCAGGGCGCGCTGGTCGGTCTGCACTGCTGCGGCAACACGCGGTGGAGCGCGCTCCTGGACCTGGGCATCGACCTGCTCTCGTTCGACGTCCGGCTGTCGCTGGACGCGGTGCTGGACGAGCCCCGGGCGGTGAAGCGCTTCCTCGACCAGGGCGGGGCGTTCTCGCTGGGCCTGGTTCCCACGGACCTGGGCCAGGAGGCGGATTCGCAGGAGCTGGCCCGGGCGGTGGAGACCTCGTTCGCCGCCGCGCTGCCGGATCGCCCCGAGGCGCTGCGTCAGTTCCTGGCCACGCCGGCGTGCGGGCTGGCCATGCGCTCGGTGCTCGAGGCCGAGCGGATCTTCGAGCAGCTCAGGGCCGCGCGGTCAGCCCTGCTGCGCTGAGCCCTCAGCCGCAACCGGCCAACAGCTCGCGCTCGGCCTGCGTCCAGTTCTCCGAGTCCCGGCCAGCGACGCACCCGGTCTGGAGCCAGATCTCGTAGGCGCGGCGGGCAATCTGCTCCTCGGTGGGCAGCGGCCGCGGGGGGACCGAGACGCGGTGCAGCTCCGACTTGCGCGGGGCCGGGATGGCGGCGGCGCCACGCGGGGGGCGCGGGGCGGGCGCGGGCCGGGCGGCGTGCGGCGCTCCGGTCTCGGTGGCGATGGCCGTTGTCCGGCTCGAGCCGGACGGCTCGCGGGTGTCGGCTGCGGTGGAGTGTCTCTTCGACGGCATTGGCGGTGCGTCCCTTCCTCTTCTTCTCCACCCGGAAGGCCGGGTCCGTCCAGACACGGGGTGTCGCCCGACATTGAGCGAACCGCGAAAAGCCAGGCAATGTTCCGCACAAGACGCGGGGCGTCGTCCATAGACCGAGGGTGCAACACGGGGGCGTGTTCCAGGGTCCAAGGCACAACGCAGAGCGTCATGCTGGCCGGCAACGCGTCCGTCGCTGCGGTCTCCTTTTCGCTGGTACGGAAAGACGGGGTGACCTACTCCGGACGACCCGCTGAGGAGTGAATCGATGCACGCCCGTCGCCTCGTCCTCGCCATCGCCGCCCTCGCCCTCGCCGCCTGTCAGCAGAGCAAGCCCGGGCGGATCGGCATCATCACCGCCCTGACCGGCAGCCAGCAGGCCTTCGGCCAGGCCCACGACCGCGGGTTCGAGATGGCGCTGGAGGAGATCAACGCCGCCGGCGGCGTGCTGGGGAAGCCCCTGGAGATCGTGAAGTACGACGACCAGAGCAAGGCGGACAGCGCGGCCCAGGGCGTGGCGAAGCTGGTGGACCAGGACAAGGTGAGCACGCTCATCGGCTCGTACTCGTCCGAGAGCACCAAGGCCATCGTCCCCCTGGTCGCCCGGCGCGGGGTGCCGCTCCTGATGCCCACCGCGACCGCGGACAACGTCCTCGAGAACACCCAGGGCTGGAGCTTCCGCCTCTGCTCCGGGGCGACCGACTACGCCAACGGCATGGTGAGCTTCTGGAAGGACGCCGGCACGCCGAAGAGCCTTGCCATCGTCTACGAGAACACCAACTTCGGGCAGGCCAACGGCGCGGCGATGAAGAAGGCGGCCACCGAGGCGGCCATCCCGATCGTCGCCGACGAGTCGTACACCGCGAAGTCCCCGAGCTACACCGCGATGCTCCAGAAGGTGAAGGAGAAGTCGCCCGACGCCATCTACTTCGCCAGCTACCTGCTCGACGCCACCAGCCTCATGCACCAGTCGCGGCAGGTGGACGTGAACGCGCGCTACTTCAGCGCCGCCGGCACCGGCTTCAGCACGCCCGAGTTCCCCACCGAGGACAAGGGCGCGGGCAAGGACGCCGAGTACACCTTCAGCGTGACCCAGTGGATGCCCGAGTCGAAGTGGCCGGGCAGCGCGCAGTTCGCCGAGAAGTTCAAGGCCCGGTACGGCTCCACCCCGGCCTACCACGCGGTGCAGGCCTACACCGCGCTGAAGGTGATGGCCGCGGCGGTGAAGAAGGCCGGGAAGTGGGACCCCATCGCGATCCGCGACGCGCTCAAGGCGACCGACATGCCGGAGACCACCTTCGGCCCGGTGAAGTTCGACGCCCGGGGGCAGAACCTCCATCCGGTACTGGTGACGCAGATCCAGAAGGGGAAGTACGTCATCGTCCACCCCAGGGCCGAGGCCACCGGGGATCCGATCGTCCCCACCCCGAAGTGGAACGAGCGCTGACGTGTCCTTCCTGCAGGCCTTCCTCAACGGCCTGCTGGTCGGGGGCGTCTACGCGCTGATCGCCAGCGGCATGGCGCTGATCTTCGGCGTCATGCGCCTGGTGAACTTCGCCCACGGCGCGTTCCTGATGCTGGGGACCTACCTCGGCTACTACGGCTGGACGCTGCTGGGGCTGAACCCGTACCTCGCCTTCCCGCTCTGGGGCGCGGTGCTCTTCGCCCTGGCGGTGGGCACGTACTGGCTCCTGGTCCGCCGGGTGATGGGGGCCAGCGATTTCTTGCAGATCCTCCTCACCGAGGGAATCAGCCTGACGATCATCGGCGCCGCGCAGCTGGCCTTCGGGGCGGACTACCGGCAGATCAACCTCCCCATCGCCAACCGCATCACCTCGCTCGGTCCGCTGCACTTCAGCGTGGGCTACATCCTGAGCTTCGCGGTGTCGGTGGCGCTGGTGCTGACGCTCCGGCAGTTCCTCGCCCGCACCGAGATGGGGCGAGCCATCCGCGCCGTGGCCCAGAACCGGACCGTGGCCCCGCTGATGGGCATCCGGGTGGAGCGGGTGTCGGCCATCACGTTCGGGCTGGGCATCGCCTGCGCCGGTGTGGCCGGGGCGCTCCTGCTGCCCATCTTCTGGACCAACCCCACCGTGGGCGCTCCGTACACGCTCAAGTCGTTCGTCATCGTGGTGCTGGGAGGGATGGGCAGCGTGCAGGGCGCGGCGCTGGGCGGGCTCCTGCTCGGGGTGGCCGAGCAGTTCACGGCCTACACCTGGGCCGACCGCTACACCGAGGTGGTCAACTTCATCCTCTTCCTCGCGGTGCTGCTCTTCCGGCCCCAGGGACTCTTCGGAGGGAAGGGCGCGTGAGCCGGCTTCCCTGGTGGCCGACGGTGGTCTTCTTCGTCGCACTGACCAGCATGCCGCTGTGGATGCACGACGGGTACATCCTCCAGCTCGTGTTCCGGGTGGTGGTGTTCGCGGTGCTGGGCATCGCCTGGAACTTCGTGGGTGGGTACGCCGGCCAGCTGAGCCTGGGCCACGTGGCGTACTTCGGCATCGGCGCCTACGCGATGACCCTCTCCACCGAGCGCATCGGCTGGAACCCCTGGCTGGGCGTGGTGCTCGGCGCGGTGCTGGCGGCGGTGGCGGCGCTGCTCATCGGGAGCATCACCTTCCGGCTCCGCGGGCCGTACTTCGCGCTCTCCACCATCGCCACGGCGGAGATCATCCGGGTGCTGGTGCAGAACCAGGACACGCTGACCCACGGCGCGGTGGGCACCAACGCCCCGCTTCTCTTCCAGGCCCCGGACCTGGACGCCAAGTTCTTCTTCGGCGCCATGCCGCTGCTGGGCGGGGCCTTCGCCCTGGCCACGTGGATCCACACCTCGCGGTTCGGTTACCGGCTCCGGGCCATCCGGGAGAACGAGAACACCGCGATGGCGGTGGGTGTGAACCCGGCGGTGGACAAGCTCCTGGCTCTGATCCCCAGTGCGATGGTGACCGCGCTCGCCGGGAGCATGTACGCGAGCTACTTCAGCTTCGTGGGGCCGGACACGGTGCTGAACATCGAGATCTCGGTCCAGGCGGCGCTGATCGCCATGCTCGGCGGCGCGGCCACGGTCTGGGGGCCGATCCTCGGCTCCATCGTGCTCACCCTCACCGCGGAGATCTTCAAGAACTACTTCGAGCACACGCACCTGGTGGTCTACGGGCTCTTGCTGGTGGTGGTGGTGGTGTTCCTCCCGGGCGGGGTCATCTCGCTCTTCCAGCGGCGGTGGCGGTTCCGGCGGCAGGCCGGCCCCATCGGCGCGCCGCAGTAGGCCCTGGCCATGGCGCGGATCCTCGAGTTCGAGAAGGTGAGCAAGCGGTTCGGCGGTCTGCTGGCGACCAACGAGGTCAGCTTCCACGTCGACGAGGGGGAGATCGTCTTCCTGATCGGCCCGAACGGGGCCGGGAAGACCACCGTCTTCAACCTGATCACCGGGTACGTGAAGCCGGACGCGGGCACCATCCGCTTCGCTGGCCAGGACATCACCGGGAAGGAGCCGTACCAGGCGACCCGGCTAGGAATCGGGCGGACCTTCCAGGTCGTCCAGCCGCTGCCGGCGCTCACCGTGCGCGAGAACGTGATGCTGGGGACGTTTCTCAAGCACAAGCGCCGGGCGGACGCCGCGGCCCGGGCGGACCAGGTGCTGGAGTTCATGGGGCTGCGTGCGCGCGCCGACCAGCTGGCCAGCGGGCTGCCGCTGGCGCAGCGCAAGCTCCTGGAGGTGGCCCGGGCCATCGGCACCGGAGCGCGCCTCCTGCTCCTGGACGAGGTGATGGCGGGGCTGAACCCGCGCGAGGCCGAGGAGGTGGTGGCGCTCATCAAGCGGCTCCGCGAGTTCGGCATCACCAGCGTGGGCGGGGTAGAGCACATCATGCGGATCGTGATGTCGCTCGCCTCGCGGGTGGTGGTGCTCGACCAGGGGCGGAAGATCGCGGAAGGACCGCCGGCCGAGGTGGTGCACGACCAGAAGGTCATCGAGGCCTACCTGGGCACCAAGTTCGTGGCCGGGGGCGCGCGATGACCGCCCTCCTGGAATTGAACGAGGTGGTGGCCTTCTACGGGGACTTCCAGGCCCTGTTCGGGGTGAGCTTCGAGGTGCGCCCCAACGAGGTGCTGGCGATGCTCGGGGGCAACGGCGCGGGGAAGACGACCTGTCTCCGGGTCATCTCCGGGCTCCTGCGCCCGCGCTCGGGGACGGTGCGCTTCGAGGGGAAGGACATCACCCGGACCGCGCCGGACACCATCGTCGACCTGGGCATCGCCCACGTGCCGGAGGCGCGGCAGCTCTTCCCCGAGATGACGGTGGAGGAGAACCTCTACCTCGGCTCGCAGCTCCGGCGGGCGCGCGCCCACCGGGCGAGGAACCTGGAGCGGATGTACGCGCTCTTCCCCCGGCTCGCCGAGCGGCGGAAGCAGCTCGCGGGCACGCTCTCGGGAGGCGAGCAGCAGATGGTGGCCATCAGCCGGGCGCTGATGTCCGAGCCCAAGCTCCTGATGCTCGACGAGCCGTCGCTCGGGCTCTCCCCGAAGCTGACCGAGCAGACGCTGGCCGCGGTGCGGGAGATCGGCAAGTCGGTGACGGTGATGATCGTCGAGCAGAAGGTGATGGAGGGGCTGGAGATCTCCGACCGGGGGTACGTCATCGAGCACGGGAAGCTGGTGAAGGAGGGCGCGGCGGCCCAGCTGATCTCCGACCCCGGCATCCGAGAGGCTTACCTCGGGCTGTGAGAACCTGGCGAGCCACGGCGGTCGTCTTGCTCCCCCTGGCGCTCGGCGCCTGCGCCCGCTCGTCTTCGCCCACGGACGGCACATCGGGCGGCGTGGTCGCCCCGGCCCCGACGGCAGGACGGGAGCCTTCGGTCCCGACGACCGCCTCTCCGTCCGCCGCTCCCGCGGGGGAGGCGGGGCCTCCGGTCGGGGAGGCCGGCGCGGCGGGCAGGAGCTGCCGCACCGATGCCGAGTGTGGGCGGGGCAAGGTCTGCGCAGGCTGTGGAGACGGGAAGATGGAGTGCGTCGGCGGGTGCAGCTCGTCGGCCGACTGCCCGGCGGGCCAGAGCTGCGTCCAGGTCCAGTGCGTCCGCTGTCCGTGCCCCGCGCAGTGCATGAAACGTTGAGCCGGCGGGGGCACACGGAGGGTTTCATGGGCCAGGTCGTGACGGTGCTCGCGCTGCTCCTCTCCGGCCTGGCCCGGGCCGAGGCGCCCGGCCTCGCGGTCCAGGTGCTCGGCTCCGGCGGACCGCGCCCCTCCGCGCAGGCCTCGAGCGGGACGCTGATCCTGGTGGACGGGGTGGCGCGCATTCTGGTGGACGCCGGCCCCGGGACATTGCTTCGGGCCGGAGAATCCCAGGTGGACCTGTCGCAGCTCGACACGGTGCTCCTCACCCACCTGCACACGGACCACTCGGTCGAGCTGCCCTCGTTCGCGACGGTGCGCTCACTCGATGGCCGCGGCACGACGCGCCTGCGGGTCGTCGGCCCGGACGGGAACGCCGCGTTCCCGTCCACCCGCGCATTCGTCTCGGCCCTGCTCGGACCGCAGGGCGCGTTCCGTTACGTGCGGCACTTCGGGGCCGAGCTCACCATCGAGGCGATGGACGTCCCGGCGGGTCCGCGGGCTGCGCCGAAGCAGCTCGCGCTCGGCGAGGGTCTCGTCGTCACCGCGCGGGGTCACCACCACGGGGACGCACCGGCGGTTGCCTACCGCATCGAGCACGCCGGCAAGACGGTCGTCCTCACCGGCGACGTGGACCCGTCCGGACTCTCCTCCGTGGAGCAGCTCGCGTCGGGGGCGGACCTCCTGGTCATCAGCTGCTCGGTCCTGGACCCACCGGACTCGCCGCCGGGGCTGTACGAGCGCCACAGCCCACCGTCGGCGATCGGCCGGACGGCCGCGCGCGCCCGGGTGAAGGCGCTGCTCTGCACGCATCTGCCGCCGGCGGTGAGGGCGCATTCGGATGCGCTCCGGCGCTCGCTCGCCGCGGGCTTCCCGGGCCCGGTCACGCTGGCCACGGACGGGCTCGTCGTCCCGGTCGCTCCGGCGGGCGCGCCTGTCGGCCCGTGCCAGACGGACGCGGACTGCTCGCCGGCCCAGTCGTGTCTCTCGAGCGGCAGCCGGAGGGCGTGCGTCGCGGACTGCCGGAAGACGGGCTGCGGCGGGGGAGGAAGATGCGTCGAGGTGCACGAGTGCCGGATGGGTCCGTGCCCATGGGTCTGCGAGCGCTGACGGACGCATCAGCGACGCGCGGAGCGTTCGACAACCAGCGCTACTTCGGCCAGGAGTGCGTGCCAGCCAGCTGAACTCGCCGCCGGGCCGTCCTAGACTTCCCCAGCGAGGCGGACGATGCGCTCGGTTCGCTCGGTCATCGTGGTGCTCTTGCTCGGAGGCATCGCCGGCGCCGGCGGCCCTGACGCCGGCCCTGCGCCGGACCGCCGCGCCGCCGAGCGGCTGCAGATGGTCGAGCGGTACATCGCGTCCGAGGGGATCCGCGACCCGGCCACACTCCAGGCGATGCGGACCGTCCCTCGCCACGAGTTCGTGCCCCCGGGGCTGGTGGGCGTGGCCTACGAGAACCGCCCGCTGCCCATCGGCCTCGGTCAGACCATCTCCCAGCCGTACATCGTGGCCTACCAGACCGAGGTCGTCCGCCCCCGCGAGGGCCTCAAGGTGCTCGAGGTGGGGACGGGCTCGGGCTACCAGGCCGCCGTCCTCGCCGCCGCCGGAGCGCGGGTCTACACGATGGAGATCTTCGCCGAGCTGGCCACCACCGCGCGGCAACGCCTGGAGCGGCTGGGCTACCGCGCGACCGTGCGCCACGGCGACGGCAACCTGGGCTGGCCGGAGGAGGCCCCCTTCGACGCCATCGTGGTCACCGCCGCGGCCTCCCACGTCCCTCCGGCGCTGATCGAGCAGCTCAAGCCCGGGGGACGGATGGTCATCCCGGTGGGGAGCATGTTCGGCGCCCAGAATCTGCTCCAGGTCGACAAGGACGCCTCCGGCACGGTGCGAACCCGCATCCTGCTCCCGGTCGCCTTCGTGCCGATGCTGAGCGGCCTCCGGTGAGCTCGCCGGAGCAGCGGGGGCTGACGACCCGGTGGTCACGCTGCTCTCCGCCGCCACGACCGCGTACGAGATCCTCCTGGTCCGCCTCTTCGGCGTGGAGCAGTTCCACCACTTCGCCACGATGGCGATCGGCGTCGCGCTTCTCGGGCTCGGCGCCAGCGGCACGCTGGGCGCCCTCCTTCCGCCGGCAGACGCTGGGGCGGCGGGACGCCGGCTCCGCGTCGCCGCGATCGCCACCGCGCTGGCCCTGGTCGCCTCGCCCTGGCTCTCCCACCGGGTGAACGTCGAGCCGACCCAGCTGCCCTTCGAGCGGGGCCAGTGGCTCCGGCTGGCGGTGCTCGTCGCGGGGCTCGCGCTTCCCTTCCTCGCCGGGGGTCTCGCCACCCTGACCGGCTTCGTGCTCGCGCCCGGCCGCACCGGCCGCCTCTACGGCGCGAGCTTCGCCGGGGGCGCGCTGGGAGTGGCGCTCGCCCTGGTCGTTCTCTTCGTGCTCCCGCCGGCGAGGTCGCTCGTCCTCCCGCCGGTGCTCGCTGCCCTGGGGGCGATGGCCCTCGGGTGGCGGAGCGTGGCCGGGTCGCTGGCCGCGGTCGGGGGGCTCGTCGGGGCCTGGCTCTTCCTCGGGCCGGGATGGGACGCTCAGCTCAGCCCGTACAAGAGTCTCCCGCAGCTCTCGGCGCTCCCCGGCGCGCGCCGGGTCGCCGAGCGCTTCAGTCCCCTGGGATGGGTCCTGGCCATCGAGGCGCCGTCCTTTCACGCCGCGCCCGGCCTGTCGCTGGCCTTCCACGGGAGCTTCCCCCGGCAGACCGCGCTCCTGCTCGACGGAGACGTCGCCGGGGCGGCCACCGACCTGACCGATCCCGGAGCGGCGGCGCTGGCGGCTGCGCTCCCGACCTCGGTGCCGTACGCGCTGGCCGAGCGCCGTCGCGTCCTCCTGGTCGGGGTGGGTGATGGGCTCGACCTCGAGGCGGCGCTCGAGTCCGGCGCCGAGCGGGTGATGATGCTGGAGCCAAACCCGGACCTGCTTCGCCTCGCCCGCGAGCTTGGCCGTCTCAAGTTCTGGCAGGAGGGGCCGCTCGAGGATCGGGTCGGTCAGGCCCGTGCCGTCCTGGCCCGCGGACGGGAAACGTTCGATCTCATCTCGCTGGCCCCCGCCACGGGCCACGGAGCCTCGGTGGGCGGGGTTCGCGCCCTGGAGGAGGACTTCCTCCACACGGCCGATGCGTACGAGCTCTTCCTGCGCCACCTCGAGCCGGAGGGCGTTCTCTCGGTCACCACCTGGCTGTCGACTCCGCCCCGGGAGAGCGTGCGGACCGTGCTCACGGTCGGGGAGGCGTTGCGGCGACTCGGCCATCCTCCGGCGCTCAGGCTGATCGTTCTGCGGAGCTGGGGGACGGTCACCGTGCTGGCGCGGCCGGTGGCCTTCAGCGCCGGGGAGCTGGCGCAGGTGCGTGCTCTGGCCCGTGAGCGCGGGCTCGATCTCGACTGGCCACTGGAGGAGCGCTCCTCCGAGCTCCCGTTCAACGTGCTCGAGGACACCTCGCTCCGGCAGGCCGCGGCCGTCACCACCCGAACCCCGGAGGACGCGGCCCGCTTCGCGGCGGGGTACCCTTTCGACGTGGCGCCGGTGGACGACGCGCGGCCCTATCCGCACCACTTCCTGAGGCTGAGGAGCATCCCGGCGCTGGTGCAAGGCGCCCGGGGCTCGTGGCTTCCCTTCGCCGAGTGGGGCCCGATCGCGATGCTCGCGACGCTGGTGCAGACCGCCCTGGTCGCGATGTTGCTCCTGGTGGTTCCAGTCGCGGTGTGGGGGCGCCGCACCGGACGGACCGCTCCGTGGTGGGCGTTGCTTGGGTACTTCGGAGCGCTGGGGTTCGCGTACATGGCGGCGGAGGTCGCGGCCATCCAGCAGCTCGGGCTGCTCCTCGGTCATCCGGTCTACGCGGTGGCGGGGGTCCTGGTGGTCTTTCTGCTCTGCTCCGGCGTGGGGAGCGCCTGGTCCGACCGGCTCCAGCCCTCGGCGGGCCGTGGCGCGTGCGTGCTCCTCGCGCTCCTGCTTGCGGGATGGCCGTGGGGCTGCTCGGTCTCGTGCACCGGCTCGAGCCGGTTGCGATGCCAGTCAGGATCCTCGCGATCCTGGCCGCCCTGGCTCCAGCGGCCTTCCTGATGGGAGTGCCGTTCGCGCTTGGACTCCGGCGGCTCGCTCCGGAGGGTGGGGCGCTGGCCTGGGCCTGGGCGTCGAACGGCTTCGCCTCGGTGGTCGCCGCGCCGCTGTCCGCCCTGCTGTCGCTGGAGCTTGGTTCCCGGGTCCTCCTCGCGTCCGCCGCGGCGGCGTACGCGCTGGCGGGCGCGGTGATCTGGGCGGCGGGACGACAGGGGGCACGCCGCCCGGCGTGACTGGCCGGAACAGGCGAGCGGCAACGCGTCGCTCGCGACTCGAGGGCTGCCGCCTGGACCGAGTGCGTCTCTCACGCCCCCGGCGTGCAGCGAGCCCGAGTCGTCGCATCATCGCCCGGACGGTGCCCCCCGGGTCGACCGCCTCACCACGTCCCACGGCCCCGGGGGCTCCGCCGGCCCGGCGACTGGACAGGAAACGTACCTGACTATTCCCACGGAGATGATCAGGTGACTTACCTGACTTTCGAGAGGGTTCCCCGCGCGCGCCCGGGCTCAGACGCCGGTCACCAGGCCCACCGGACAGCTGACGCCGGTGCCGCCGATGCCGCAGTACCCGCCCGGATTCTTGGCCAGGTACTGCTGGTGGTAGTCCTCGGCGTAGAAGAACTCCGGGGCCTGGCGGATCTCGGTGCTGATGCGGCCGTGCCCGGCGGCGGCGAGGACCTTCTGGTACGCCTCCCGGGAGGCCTCCGCGGCCCGGCGCTGCTCCTCGTCGAAGGTGTAGATGGCGCTCCGGTACTGCGTGCCCGCGTCGTTGCCCTGGCGCATGCCCTGGGTCGGGTCGTGGCCCTCCCAGAAGGCGCGGAGCAGCTTCTCGTAGCTGGTCACCTTCGGGTCGAACACCACCAGCACCACCTCGGCGTGCCCGGTGCGGCCGGAGCAGACCTCCTTGTAGGTGGGGTTGGGGGTGAGCCCGCCGGCGTAGCCGACCGCGGTCACCGTCACGCCGGGCGCCTGCCAGAAGAGCCGCTCGGCGCCCCAGAAGCATCCCATCCCGAACAGGGCCTGCTCCTTGCCCGGCCACGGCCCGACCAGTGGCTGGCCGTTGACGAAGTGCCTGTCGGGGACCGGCATCCGCGCGCTCCGGCCCGGGAGGGCCTCGGCGGCGGTGGGGAGGGTCAGCTTGGCGGATCTCGACTCGAAGTAGCCCATGACTCTCACCTTCTAAGGCGCGCCCCCCGGGCGTGCCAGACTCCCCTGCTACGCGAGGTTCCTCGATGAGGTTACGCACGCTCGGTCCCTACCTGATGCTCGTGCCGCCGGCGGTGGCGCTGATCCTCCTCGCCGACCAGTTCCCGTTGCGGATGCCGGTGCACTGGGACGCCGCCGGCAGGCCGAACGGCTTCTTTCCGCGCACTCCGCTCGCGCTCGCCTTTCCCCTTCTGCTCCTCGGGGGGATCTTGCTCCTGTTCGACGCCATCGCGGCGAGCAGCGGACGGACGGGGCCGGACTCGGTCGGGGAGGGCGTCCGCCGGCTCCTCGGGCCGATTCGCTGGGTCCTGGCGCTCATGGCGACGCCCGCCGCATTCGCCCCGCTGTGGGGGCCGACGCCGGTCCTGGTTGGCGCAGCAGCGCTGGTGGTCGTCGTGGTGGTGCAGATCGCCCGTGCCCCGCGCATCACGCCGGCCAGCGACGATGGATGGCGCGGCGGACTGTTCTACGTGAACGCCGCGGATCCGCGGCTGCTGGTGCCGAAGCGCTCGGGGTACGGCTGGACCTTCAACTTCGCGCGCCCCCTCGCGTGGGTGTTGCTCGCCGTCCTGATACTCGGGCCTCTCCTGGTCGTGCTCCTCGTGGGGCTCGGCCGCCTCCCAGCGTTGAAAGCGTTGAAAGCGTTGGGCAGCGGGCTGCGGATCCATCAGCCAGTTGCATCTGGCGTCGTCGCTCCGGAAACCTGGTAGCCGGAACATTCTCCGGAGGGAGGGCCATGGGCTGGGCAGACGGGCTGGGTCAGGTGCTGCAGAACGTGCTGGGTGGCAATGCCTCGGAGGCGGACGTCCACGCGGCCTTCGACAAGGTCGCCGGCGCGGCGCCCCACGGGGCGCTCGCCGAGGGGATCAGTCATGTCTTCAACTCGGACCAGACACCGCCCTTCGAGCAGATGGTGGGCGGGCTCTTCGGGCAATCCTCGCCGGACCAGAAGGCGGCGCTCCTGAACCAGGTGCTGTCCAGCCTCGGCCCGGCCGCGAGCCAGGTGCTCGGGGGCGCGGGTGGTCTCGGCGGGCTCGGGGGCCTCGCCAGCGTGCTCCAGGGCGGAGGGACGGTGTCCGCGGCCCAGGCGCAACAGGTCTCGCCGCAGGTGGTCGAGGGCCTCGCCGCGAAGGCGCGGGAGATCAACCCGGGCATCGTCGACGCGATCTCGGGCTTCTACGCGAAGAACCCGGCGCTGGTGAAGGCCATCGGCGCCGGCGCGCTGGCGCTGCTGATGTCGAAGCTCTCCAAGGGAGGCCGTTGATGCGCGGCTCGCTGCGTGCGTCGGTGCTGCTGCTCGCGCTGTCCGTGGTCCTCCCGCGTCTGGCGCTCGCCGACGACGCGGCCGAGGTCACCTGCAAGGACGGGACGAAGAGCAAGGGCGGGAGCGGTGCATGCAGCGGCCACGGCGGCGTGGACAAGAGCGCCTCGAAGGCCAAGAGCGAGCCGAAGCCCAAGAGCGAGAGCAAGGCTAAGAGCAAGAGCGAGAAGAGCAAGTCCGCTGCGTCCGCCGAGGCCGCGCCGGCCACGGCGAGCGCCGGCGAGGCCGGCGAGACCGAGGTCACCTGCAAGGACGGGACGAAGAGCAAGGGCGGGAGCGGCGCGTGCAGCGGCCACGGCGGCGTGGACAAGAGCGCCTCGAAGGCCAAGAGCGAGAAGAGCGAGTCGAAGAGCAAGAGCGCGTCCTCGTCCAAGTCGAAGAGCATGTCCGCTCCGTCGGCCGAGGCCGCGCCCGGCGCGGCGAGCGCCGGCGAGGGTGGCGAGACCGAGGTCACTTGCAAGGACGGGACGAAGAGCAGGGGCGGAAGCGGCGCGTGCAGCGGGCACGGCGGCGTGGACAAGTCGGGCGGAGCCGCTGCGTCCACCTCGAAGTCGAAGAGCGCTCCGGCGGCCGAGGCTGCGGCGCCCGCTGCGGCGAGCGCCGGCGCGGCCGAGGTGACGTGCAAGGACGGCACGAAGAGCAAGGGCGGAAGCGGCGCCTGCAGCGGGCACGGCGGCGTGGACAAGTCGGGCGGAGCGGCTGCGGCGAGCGCGGCGGCCCCGGCGGCGGCTCCTGCGCCCGCGGCTCCGATAGCTCCGGCAGCAGTGCCCGCTCCGACGAAGACCACCAGCGCTCCCGCCGAGGAAGGCGGGCCGGCGACGGCGAAGTGCAAGGACGGGACGCTCAGCTACTCCAAGCACCACACCGGCACGTGCTCGAACCACGGCGGCGTCGCGGAGTGGCTCGACGGCTCGCAGGCGCACTGACCCGGGCTGGCGACGAGCGCCGGCCGACCTGATCGCTAGCGAATCGGATCGACGAGTCGGAGGCCGTCGAAGCGCGTGAAGTCGCGGTCGGTGGTGGCGAGCGCGGCGCCGTGCTCGATGGCCAGCGCTGCGAGATGGGCATCGGACACCAGAGGTCCACGCGCCTGGCTCGCCGAGAGAAGACCGACCAGGATCTCCCAGTGGCCCGGCCCCGGGCCGGGCACGACGACGCACGGAACCTCCAGCCAGGAGGAGACGATCTCCGTCGCCTCCGCGATGGAGAGAGGACGGGTCAGGACGCGGGGGTTGGTCGAGATCCGCACGAAGGCCAGGAGCACCGCCCACGGAAGCCCGACCGGGGCGGAGCCCGAGAATTGCTCCTCGAGCCACGAGCGCGCGCCCCGGTGGCGGCGGGAGGTCGCGTCGTAGGCGTACAGGAGGAGATTGGCGTCGACGATCGTCAACGGTGCGACGGCCCCTCGACCTGCTTCGAGCAGCCCGCCGATGTCGTCGTACTCGAGCCCGGGGCGAAGCCCGAGGTCCCGCGGCTTCACCCGGAACGGTGCGCGCGTGCCGGTGCGTCGAGCGTTGAGAGCGAAACGCAGGAGCTCGTTGACCACCTGCTTGAACGGACGTCCCGACTTCCGGGCCTCGCTCTGCACCCGCGCGGCGACGTCCTCCTCGAGCGTGAGCGTCGTCCTTGGCACATCAAGATGCTATTGAGAGGCATCATGATGTCAACGACCCCGCAGCGCGTCGGCGAGCACGGCCGCCTCGTTCGCCCGGAAGCGAGCCTCGGTCCTGAGCGAGGGAGGGGTCCCGGATCGCTCCTCGGTCCCGGTCCAGAGCGTCCGGCGGCGCTCGCACTCCGCGACGCAGGCCAGCCGCTCCTGCCGGACCGCGGTCCGGAGCGCCGTCTCCAGGCGGTGCGCCAGGTCCTCGACGCTGGCTCTGCCCAGCGAGGGATGAGCGCGGAGGATGTCCGCGGCGATCATCCCCGCGAGCGCGGTGAGCGAGAATTCCTGCTCCACGGCCTGCCTCCTTCCGGTCCGTGGCCAGCGAGGACGCGCTGGAGCACGGCCTGCATCGCGGCGGACACGCCGAGCGTCTCAATCTCCCCGGCAGTCGCCCAGCGCGCCCCGTCCGGGGGCTCGAGACGCTCGACCTCGTAGATCTCGAAGCGTGAGCGCGCGGTGGGTCAAGGTCCGCTCCACGCGCCCGAGCGGGCGGAGCGCCTCGCCCATCTCCGGCCAGCGGGCGCGCAGCGCCTCGACCTCGCTGCCCGGCGCGCACTCGACGCCCGGGAGCTCCCAGAGCCCGCCGAAGAGTCCCGTCCCGTGACGGCGGACGAGGAGCACCGCCTCGCCCTTCCGCGCCGCCGCCACGGCGAGATGCAGCGCCCGGCGGGCAGTGCGGACCTTCGGCGCGGGGATGTCCGCCACCCGGCCGGTGGCGAGGGCGACGCAATGGGCCCGCACCGGGCAGAGGAGGCACGTCGGCTGCTCGGGCCGGCACACGGTCGCGCCGAGCTCCATCAGCGCCTGGTTCCAGTCGCCCGGGCGCTCGCCCTGGACCAGCGCCTCGGCCAGGGCCCACAGCGCCTTCTCGCGCCCGGCGTCTCCCGTCGCCCCCTCGATGCCGAACAGCCGGGCGAGCACCCGCGCCACGTTCCCGTCGACGAGCGGGACCTCGCGCCGGAAGGCGATCGAGGCCACCGCACCCACCGTGTACCGTCCGAAACCGGGCAGGGCGCGGAGCGCCTCCACGTCGTCGGGGAGCTGGCCCCCGTGTCGCTCGACGACGGCCTGCGCCGCCCGGTGGAGATTGCGCGCCCGCGCGTAGTAGCCGAGCCCGCGCCACGCGGCGAGCACCTGGTCCAGGCTCGCCCGGGCCAGCGCGCCCACGTCGGGGAAGCGGGCGAGGAACGCGGTCCAGTACGGAAGCACCACCGAGACCTGGGTCTGCTGGAGCATCACCTCGCTCACCCAGATGCCGTAGGGGTCGCGGGTGCGCCGCCAGGGGAGATCCCGGGCCTGCGCGTCGTACCAGCCGAGCAGCGCGGAGCGGAGCTCGGTGGGCGCCGGCACGCTCGCTCGCCGCGTACGCCGCCCCGGCCTCGTTCGCCCCCCGCTGACAGGGGCCCGGGCTACAGTCCTCTTCGAGCCGAGATGGGCCAGAACGTCCTCACGAACGACTTCAGCTGGTCGAAGAGCCGCCACGAGAAGTTCCAGGACTGCCGGCGGGCCTACTACCTCCATTA
Organism: uncultured delta proteobacterium; assembly: GCA_963776345.1. Taxonomy (GTDB): domain Bacteria; phylum Myxococcota; class Myxococcia; order Myxococcales; family Myxococcaceae; genus RPRB01. Next base: position 83,351 of record CAVZMH010000020.1, read on the forward strand.
CTACGGGAGCTGGGGCGGCTGGGAGGACGGCGCGCATCCCGAGCTCCGCCAGCTCTGGGTGCTGAAGAAGCTCGCCAACCGCTTCAACTGGGCGGGCAGCGTGGTCCATGCGGTCATCAAGGATGCGCTGCTCGACGTCCGCGCCGGGCGGCGGCCGGACGCGGCGCGGGCCATCGTCCGGGCGCGGGCCGTCATGCGCGAGGACTACAAGCACTCGCGCGCCCGGGCCTACTGGAAGGAGCGCCGCCGGCTCGAGTTCATGGGCCTGATGGAGCACGAGTACGGCGAGCCTCTGCCGGACAGCGAGTGGAAGCGGACCTGGGACGGCGTGGAGGCGGCGCTGACCTGGTTCTTCCAGTCGCCGTGGCTCGAGCGGGCGCGGGCGCTGCAGCCGCAGCAGTGGCTGGAGGTGGACGAGGGCGCCGACCACAGCTGGTTCGAGATGGACGGGGTGAAGATGTTCGCCATCCCGGACTTCGCCTTCCGCGACCACGACGGCCACATCACCGTGGTGGACTGGAAGACCGGCGCGCCGCACACCGGCTACGAGGACCAGGTGGTGGGCTACGCGCTGTACCTCGCCCACCGGCACCGGGTGGAGCCGCAGCAGATCCGCTGCCGGCTGGTGTTCCTCAACGCCGGGCAGGAGGTCGAGGTCCCGGTCGACGCGCAGACCATCGAGCACTTCTCGGTGAAGTTCCGCGAGTCGGTGCAGCGGATGCGCGAGCTCCTGGTCAACGCCGCGGCGAACACCCCGCTCGACGCCGCGCAGTTCCCGATGACCGAGGAGCTCTCGCAGTGCGCCCGCTGCGCGTTCCGCCGCGCGTGCGGTCGGCAGAGCGTGACCTTCGCCTCGCTCCCGCCGCGGCCGCCGCAGCCGGAAGAGCCGAGCGTCAGCGCCGCCTAGCCTAGCGGCCGTGCGCGATGCGGCGGACCACCACGCCCGCCGCGTTCATCCCGAACACGCTGGTGACAAAGCCCACGCTGCCGTTCACCTGGGTACGGTGATCGCAGGTGTGGAAGTCGTTCTCGCGGCTCGGGCAGACGCAGAGGAAGCCCTCAGTCGCCGCGTCGTAGGTGAGGGGGACCGGGGTCCGGGGCGGCTCGACCGAGTAGACGGCGGTGATGCCTGTGCGCCGGTCGGTCTCCAGGCCGTACTTTCGCTTGAGGAGCTTCCGGACGTCCTTGGCCAGCGGGTCCATGATGGTCTCCGAGAGGTCGTCGACCCGGATGGCGGTGGGGTCGAGCCGGCCGGCGGCGCCCATGCTGCTCACCACCGGGAGCCCGAGCTGCACGCAGCGGTGCAGGAGGTGCAGCTTGGCCTTCACGTTGTCGATGGCGTCGACCACGAAGTCCCAGCCGGGCTGGAGCAGCTGCTCGGAGCTCTCGGCGCGGTAGAACTCGGCGACCGGCTCGACGCTGCAGTCCGGGTTCACCTCGCGGCAACGCTGGGCCATGAGCTCGGCCTTGCTCTTGCCCACGGTGCGCACCGTCGCGTGCAGCTGGCGGTTGAGGTTGGTGACGCAGACCTCGTCGAAGTCCACGAGCGTGAGGTGTCCCACGCCGCTCCGGACCAGCCCCTCCACCGCATAGCTGCCGACGCCGCCGAGGCCGAAGACGACGACCCGGGCCCGGGCGAGCCGCTCCATGGCCTCGTCCCCGAGGAGCCGGCCGGTGCGGTCCCACCGGCGCGAGAGCCGGAAGGCGCGCGCGGTCTCGTCGCCGGGGCGTGGTGCCGGCGGGGTGGAGGGACGGAGCGAGGGAGCGGTCATGGGCGGCCCTTCTCTAGCGCGTCCGGGTCGGCGGTGCGCGGGCCCGTCCCACGGGCCCCCGGGACGGCCCCGGGCGACGACCTGGCGCTCGGGCAGGAGGCGGTCGGCTCGTCGCCGGGAGCGTCGGTCTGCAGTCGCGGGGGACTGTGGACCTGGCTGGGCGACGGCTCGCGCGGGCGTCCTCAGAGACGGAAGGCGGGGAACAGTCGCCGGGCATTCTCGGCCACCAGCGCTCCCGTGGCCGCGACGGAGTCCCCGAGGGCCGCCGCGGTCGACTCGACCACCCGGACCAGGAACGCCGGCTCGTTCCGGCCGCCCCGATGCGGCGCGGGGGCCTGGTCCGGCGCGTCGGTCTCGACCAGCAGCCGGTCGCGGGGGGTGAGCCGGAGCGCCTCGACCGGCTTCCGCGCCCCGGGCCAGCTCACCGGTCCGGCGAAGCTCAGGTGGCACCCGCGGGCGACGTACGCCGCGACTCGGGCCGGGCCTCCGCTGTAGCTGTGCAGCACCACGCCGGCCTCGGGCAGCTGCGCGTGGGCGAGCCACTCCTCCAGCGCGGGGTGCGCCCTCTGGCAGTGAAGGAGGAGCGGGAGCCCGTGCTTCCGGGCGAGCCGTGCGTGTGCCTCGAGCACCCGGACCTGCCGCTCCATCGGAGCCCCGGGGGCGCTGGGCCCGTCGAGCCCGCACTCTCCCACCGCGACCGCACCGCCGCTGGCCAGGAGCGCGTCCAGCCGCTCGAGCGCGGGTCCGTCACCTTCCTCGGGCAGCTCGGGCAAGCAGCTGCGGGTGGATGCCGAGTCCGACCTGGACGCGGCGGTCGCTCCGGGGCAGCGCCAGCAGCGCCTCCCAGGCGTCCGGCCCGATGGCCGGGACCAGGATGCCCTCGACACCTGCCGCCCAGGCGCGCCCGAGCACCGCCTCGCGGTCCGGGTCGAAGCGGGGGACGTCCAGGTGGCAGTGGGTGTCGATCAGCCGGCCGGCCCTCGTGGCAGAGCAGCCGACCCTAGGCCGGCCGGACGCTACTGGACCAGGACGATGCGCGCGTGCGCCGCCCGGCCAATCTCCCGGGACGAGAGCAGGCGGGCCACGTCCCTCACCTCGTTGCCCACCGTGTCGAAGGCGGCGACGATGAGCTCGCCGAGCGTGGTCTGCACCGCCTCCTGGTGCGCCCTTGCCTTCCGCGTCAACCGCTGCAGCCGCGTGCCCTTCTTCCCCGATGACTTGCGCATGGTCTCTCCGTAATCGCCGGGCCGGTGTCCGGCAGCTGTGTCCAGGCCCCGGAGCGGCCACTGTGCCGTCCAGGGTCTGACCGGAAGGTGTGTCCTTCGCCGGAGTCCGTGACACCGCGCGTCCGGGACCGGCCTGCAACGGGGCATCCCCGCGTCATCAGGAGCCTCCGAGGAACCCTCTCCCCGCGAGACGGGGTGGGGTGGTACGCCCTCCCACCAGATGCGGATGCACGTGCTCTTCCACGACAACTGCTTCGACGGCGCGGCCAGCGCCGCCGTGTTCTCGCGCTTCTACCGGGAGCGCATCCGTCCGGACGCGACGCTCACCTACCAGGGCCTGTCACACCAGGCCAACGGCGCCCCGGTGCTCGAGTCGGCGTTCCAGGGGGACGAGAACGCCATCGTCGATTTCCGGTACAGCCAGTCGCCCGGGCTGACCTGGTGGTTCGACCACCACGCCTCGGCCTTCCAGACGCCGGGGGACGAGGCCCACTACCGGGCGGACACCTCGGGCAGGAAGTTCCACGACGCGCGGCGGAAGAGCTGCACGGTGTACCTCGCCGACGTGGCGCGGGCCCGCTTCGGGTTCGACCCCGGGCCGATGACCGAGCTGCTCGAGTGGGCGGAGATCATCGACGGCGCGCAGTTCCCGAGCCCGCAGATGGCGGTGGGCCTCCGCGAGCCGGCGCTCCAGCTCATGACCGTGCTCGAGGCCAACCACGATCCGGAGCTGATCCCCGAGGTCATTCGCCTGCTCCAGCGCCACACCCTCTCCGAGGTGGCGTCGCGTCCGATGATCCAGGAGCCGTTCCGTCCGCTGCTCGAGCGGCACCAGCACAACCGCGAGCTGGTCCGGAAGAAGGCCGCCATCGACCGGGGCGTGGTCTTCTTCGACGTGGCCGACGAGGGCCTGGACGCGATGAACAAGTTCATCGCCTACGACCTCTTCCCGGAAGCGCGCTACGTGGTCTGGGTGGGGCGCGGCGCCAAGCGGGCCAAGGTGTCCATCGGCAGCAACCCCTGGCGCCCCGAGCTCCGGCGGCACGACCTCTCCGCCATCGCCGAGCGCTGGGGCGGTGGTGGGCACCCGGTGGTGGCGGCGATGAGCTTCAAGCCCGAGGAGCTGCCCCGGGCCCGCGAGGCCGCGCGGTCCATCGTCGAGGAGCTGCGCGCCGAGCCCGTGTCCGCCTCCGCCTGAGCCCGGGGGGATACTGTCGGAGACACTGTGCCGCGGCCGCCCTGGTCTCGACGGCTGCGGGCCTGAGAGTCTTCGACCAGGACCTCGGGCGCGGCCGCGGACGACACTGTGCTGCGGCCGCCTGGTCTCAACGACTGCGGGCCTGAGAATCTTCGACCAGGACCTCGGGCGCGGCCGCGGACGACACTGTGCTGCGGCCGCCCTGGTCTCGACGACTGCGGGCCTGAGAGTCTTCGTCCAGGACCTCGGGCGCGGCCGCGGACGACACTGTGTCGCGGCCGCCCTGGTCTCGACGACTGCGGGCCTGAGAGTCTTCGACCAGGACCTCGGGCGCGGCCGCGGACGACACTGTGCTGCGGCCGCCTGGTCTCGACGGCTGCGGGCCTGAGAGTCTTCGACCAGGACCTCGGGCGCGGCCGCCCTGACCTACAGGAGCGGGAACCCGCGGGCCCGGAGCATCCGGACCACCGGGAGCATCGGGAGCCCCTGCACCGAGGTGCGGTCGCCCTCGAGCCCGGAGACCAGCGCCTGCCCCCGGCCCTCGATGCGGTAGCCGCCCGCGCAGCCACGCCACTCCTCGGTGTCGAGGTAGCGCTCCAGCTCCTCGGCGGTGAGCGGGTGGAAGCGCAGCGTGACGACGTCGAGCTCGAGCTGCTCGTCGCCCCCGCCCACCAGCGCCACGGCGGTGAGGAGGCGGTGCGCCCGGCCGAGCAGCGCCCCGAGCTGGGCGCGCGCCGCGTCCCGTGACTCCGGCTTGCCAAGCACCCGGCCATCCACCTCGGCGAGCTGGTCGGCGCCGAGCACCAGCGCGTCCGGGCGTCGCTCGGCGACGGCGCGCGCCTTGCGGAGCGCGAGCATCCGCACCGAATCCTCGATCCCCGTTCCCTCGGGGAGGTCCTCGTCCACGCCCGGCGCCTCGACGGAGTAGGGCACCCCGAGCGCGTCGAGCAGGGCCCTGCGGGCCGGCGAGGTGGAGGCGAGGAACAGGCGCATCGCGGAGCAGGCTCTCTCACACGGTGCCGCGGCGCGCTGCAAGCTTTGCCGACCCACCGGGCCGGGGATGACCCACCCCCTCCGGTGCGGGGATCCCCGGAACTCGGGACCTTGGTGATGGGACAATGGTTTGCACTGTTCGGCGGTCGCGATGGACCGGCGAATGGCAAGGAGGCGGAGGCACCCGCGCGGCGCGACGCTCCTGCTGTCGCTCGGGGTGGTGACCTTCCTCACCCTCGGCGCCATCACCACGCTGAACCTGATCACCGCGCAGTCGGATCCCGCGGGACAGGATCGCCGGGCAAAGGAGGCCTTCTTCGCTGCGGAGGCCGGGCTGGCCGAGGCGCGGGAGTGGCTCCGGCTGCAGACCGCGGCCATCCCCTCGCCGCAGCCGACCAACGCCATCCTCGCCGCGCTGGCCCCGGCCACCGACGTGGGCGGCTCGACCGACCCCTGGTACCAGATTCCGCTCGGCAACACGCCGGATGCCTGGGTGGCCTACACGCTCTCCCGTGCGCCCGACGCCAATGGCGCCCAGGCGCTGGACACCGGGGTGACCGCCGCCGGGCTGGAGCTCACCGCCTCGGACGGCACGCAGTACCTGGCGTACCCTGACGCCTCGCGCGTCACCTACCGCGTCTTCCTCCGCGACGACGACGACGGCGACGGCGACCCCACGGTGGACTCGAACGGCACCGTCTGGCTGGTGGCGGTGGGCCAGGTGCAGGTGGGCCTCGGCGTCCCGGTGCAGGCGGTGGTGCGCGCGCTGGTCCGTCCCGGCACCGGCGCGGTGGGCACCGGCTACAGCTACTCCGACAAGATCTGGGACCCCGTTCACCTGAACGAGAACGCCCCCATCAACGCCAACACGACCACCAGTCTCTAGAGGCCCGACGTGCTTCGCATCGCTCTTGTGGCATCCATCATCGTCTCGCTGCCCGCGCTCGCCGCGAACGCCACCGTGGGCGCCGAGGCGTTCGCCTCGGGCTGCAGTCGCTGCCACGCCGCGACGCAGGTGCCGGCGGGCGCGACCGAGCCGCATGCCGACCGGCGGAACGCGCGCCCCGGCGCCGGGCCCGACCTGACCGAGGCGCTCATCGCCCAGGGCTACGACAAGGTCCGGGCGTGGATCGAGAAGCCGGGTCGCGCGAACCGCGAGACGACGTGCGACACGCGGCAGGTCCCGCCGGCGCAGCTCGACGACCTGATGGCCTATCTGGTCTCCCAGGTCGTCCCGGCACAGCCGTCGCGGAAGGAGCGGCTCCGCGGGAAGCTGTCCGAGGAGCAGGCCCGGGCCGCGGCGGCCGGAGTCCCGACCGCACGCGCACGGAAGGGGGGGAGGCGGCCGTGAAGCGCACGATGATCGCCGCGGTCGCGCTGCTCTCCTGCGTGGCGATGGTGGCCCACGCAGGCAGCCTGGCCGCGCTCTGCCAGGACAGCCTGGCCCAGAATCGCCAGCCCGACTTCGCCGATGGCGGGTTCCAGAGCCTGAAGACGGTGCAGGTGGTGGGGACCCCGGCGGTGCTGCGGCTGAACACCAACCTCGACGTGCTGAACCCGCAGAAGATCCAGCTCCCGTTCGATCAGAACGTGAGCATCAGCTACGTCTACGAGGCCGGTGGAGCGGGCTGGGCGCTGGGATGGCTCTACGCGGACGACCTGGTGAAGCGCGGGTACCTGGACGCGAACGGGAACCTGCTCGACTCCGACGGCGACGGCATCCCCGACTTCCACGAGGACATCTACAACCTCTCGCAGAACCGGTACGTCGGGAAGTACCGCAAGTGCGGCGCCACGCCGCCCACCTTCACCTGGAACGGGGTGAACCTCGTCGAGCCGGAGATCGCCACCGACTCCTGTGGCACCACCTTCGGCACCACCAGCAAGACGGCCATCCTGGCCGACGGCGGGATGGGCTCGGTCTCGGGCTGGCAGGTGGGGAAGGCCAGCGGGAGCACGCCCACCACCCCGACCGTCGAGTACACCGACAACGGGCTGTACGCGCGGATCCCCAACCTCCTCGAGCCCGCGGACCCGCTGAACGGGGGCCTGGGCCTGGGCCACCTCATCTTCCTCAACGCCGACGACGACAGCGACACCACCACCAAGGCGCTGGTCCCGGTCGCGGACATCTCGAGCAAGGTGGACGGCGTGCCGGACTACGACGTCAGCGCCTACGACGGGAACGGCCGGCTGCTCCCCGCGGGCAGCAATCCCGATCCCGGCGTGTCGCTCTACGACCGCACGCTCAACCTGGGCACGCTCCCGGGGAGCAGGGAGATCATCTTCTACCTGGTGGTCTACTACACCAGCCAGGGTCAGGCCGGCTGCCTCGGCCGCGTCGGCGGCGTCTGCAAGCTCTGGCTCAACACGCCGGTCGTCGTCCACTTCAGCCGCACCGACCTGAACATGGACGAGAACCTCAACACCGCGAACCCCGCGGCCACGGTGGACATCGGGTGCGGGTATCCGAATACATGTAGTCTGGACGGTGGGACGTATACCGGCTGGCTCGACTCGGCGACCCTGACCCGCCTCGCGGCGCCGGACGGCGGCTACGGGCTGACCATGCCTCACGAGGTGGTGAGCGTTCCCCGTTCCAGCACCAACCGGATGCCGCACGTCATCGTGGGCGCGCCGAGCACCGATCCCTTCCGGTGGATCATCGGGTTCGAGGACCTGAGCGGCGGCGGTGACCGCGACTTCAACGACGTGGTCTTCCAGATCAACAAGAGCAACGGCGGGACGGTGACCTCGGGGATCGTGTCGAACGACATCAGCCCCACCGACGTCCAGAACCTCACCATCACCAACATCCGCTTCAAGAAGGACGACAACGCCATCTACCAGGCCAGCGGTCCGGCCAACGCGTGCAGCGGGCCGCCCAAGGCCAGCATCGACTACTACGTCGCGGTGGACTGCAAGGTCTGCGCGAGCGGGGTCTGCACCGAGAACCCCAACCCCTCGTGGACGCGCGTGCCGCTGCCGGCGGGCAACCCGTCCGAGGTGACCTTCAACGTCCTCGACCTCGGCTTCACCGGCTCGCAGCTCTGCTGGCAGGCGCGGCTGTCGAGCCCCAACCAGTACTGCCAGCCCACCATCAACAGCGTCTCGGTGGGCTATCAGGCGGTGCGCTCGGGTTCCTACTCGCGGTCCAGCCTCTCCACGGTGGGCAACGCCTTCGTCTACGGGACCTACGAGACCCCGGGACAGGGCTGGACCGGCCCCTGGCCCACCAGCCCGCCGGCGCCGTCCACGCGGAACTACGACGGCAAGCCCGACCTGAGCACCCGCGGGCACCTGTACCTCAAGTCCATCTACGATCCGGAGGCGCCCACGCTGACTCACTCCGTGCAGCGCTGGGACTCGGGCGGACAGCTGGTCACCGACCTCACCGCCGGCTCGCCGTCGAGCCGCCGGCTCCTGACGGTGGACTCGACCGGGAAGATCGCCGCCCTCTCCACGGTGAACGCGGCCGAGGACCTGCTCCTCCCTGCGACCCAGCTCTGCCGGGTGAATGGCGGAAGGTACGTCTTCGACCTCAACGGCGACGGGGTCTGTACCTCGAGCGATCGCGACTTCGTGAAGGACTGGCTCTATGGCTGGGAGGACAACCAGCCGCCCGGGCCGGTGGGCAGCCGCCGCGCCTGGCCGATGGGCGGGGTGAACCTCTCCACCCCCGCGGTGGTGGGGCCGCCGACCTATCCGTCCTGGTATTACAACACCACCGGCGACGAGCAGACCGCGTTCCAGACGCGGTTCGTCAGCGGCGTCCTCAACGGGAGCCCGCTCTCGGCGCGCAACACGTACACCTACGTCAACACCAGCAGCGGCATGCTCCACGCCTTCGCCGCGGGCCACTACTCGCCGGCCACCTCGGACCCGTGCCTCGGGCAGCGCGGCACCACCCTGTACCGGGGCTTCTTCCAGCCCACCGGCGCCTGCGTCCCCCCCCCCGGCATCAATCCCCGGAACTACGGCACCGGCGCCGAGCGCTTCGTCTTCCTGCCGCGGAGCCTGCTCGGGCGGTACGTGAACAGCTACGTCGGGCCCACCATCACCGGCGCGCCGTCGGCCTCGCTCGACGCCTCGCCGGCGGTGGCGGACGTGGACCTCGGCGGCCTGGGCTCCAGCGTGCTGCCCTGGACCATCAGCAACAAGCTGGGCCAGGGGGCCAAGACGATGCTCGTCTCCGCCGCCGGCCGGGGCCAGAGCACGGTGTTCGCGCTCGACATCACCCAGCCCGATCTCGACACCTACCCCATCTTCCAGTGGGAGTTCGACATGAACTCGGTCAACAGCGCGTTCGCCAGCGCGCGGCTGGGCAACCCGAGCGCGCTCCTGCCGGACACCAACGGGACGCGGCATGCGCCGGTGGTGGCGCGGGTGGACTTCGGGAGCAGCGGCTCCGCCGACTGCGGGACCGGCACGGGGAGCTGCCGGAAGTGGGTGGCGGCGGTGGCGACGGACTACCTCCCCGCCTCGGGGTACGCCGGCGCCATCTACCTCATCGACCTCACCACCGGCGCGCCGGTGGTGGTGAACGGGAAGCAGGTGGGGGTGGTGCCCCTGGAGCAGGGCGAGGGCGTCGGCGGTGAGCCGGCCTACGGCGACGCCACCCCCGGAGACGGCACCTCCGACGTTCTCTACGTGCCCTCGACCAGCGGGCGGGTGTACCGGCTGAACCTGAGCAAGCGGGACGAGAGCCAGGCGCTCGGCTCGCGCATTCCCAAGTGCCTCATCGCCAGCGCTCCGCTCGCGGTGGGCGGGGCCGACGGGCCGCTGGAGGAGATCCACTCCGGTCTGGTCTCCCGGCCGGGCCCGATCACCGACGGCAAGTCCACGGTGATGTTCTTCTTCGGCACCGCGGACAGCCCGGACGATCCGTACGACGCGACCGCCTCGAGGTACTACGTCTTCGGCTACACCGATCCCGATCCGCTCGGCACCTGCCCCAGCGCGCCGGTGGCTCCCACCTGGAGCCAGGCGCTCGACGCGGGACAGCGGGTGTGGGGCGGGGTCTCGCTGGACTCGAACTACGTCTACGTGACCACCGCGGTGGGCAACGCCGCCGACGCCTGCAACCTCAGCAACAACGTGAGCGGCAAGTATTACAGCTTCGGCCAGGGCGACGGAACGGCGCAGTCCGGCAGCGGCAAGGACCTGGGCGGCCACTCGCTCAACTCTCCGGTCATCTACGACGGCCACGTGCTCAGCGTCAGCGTCACCGGGCAGGCCACGGCCTACGGCGACGCCGCCTGGAACAACAAGACCAACTTCACGCCAGCCACCGCGCCGAGGGTCATCCTGTGGGACGTGTCGACACAGTCGCAGCTCCCCAAGTGAGGAGCCGGCGCGGGACCACGCTCATCGAGGTGATGGCCGCCATGGGCGTGATGGCCATCGGCATCGCGGCGATCGGATCGCTGGTGCTCGCGGCCAGCTCCCAGAACCGGCGGACCCTGGCCATGGCCCAGGCGGAGGCGGTGGCCCAGCGTGAGCTGGAGCGGGTGCTGGCGCTGGGATGCAGCAACGGGAACTCGGACACCGCCTTCTGCGACAACGTGCGCGCCCTGGACCGGACCGGGTACGACGTGGCCTGGGGCGTCTCCACGCTCCCCGGGACGGCGCCCACCGCCGCGACCCGTCCGTACCACGTGGACATCGACGTGGACGGACCGGGCGACTGCAACGGCGCCCCGTGCTTCGAGGGCGGCGAGACCGGCGCCCCGATCCTCGCCCGGACGCTGGTGCCCGGCCAGCCGCCGCCGCGCCTGCTCAACGTCCGGGTGACGGTGAGCTGGACCGAGCGGGACCGGCCGCGGCAGGCCGTGGCGCTCCAGACGCGGGTGGCCCCATGACCCGGCGCGGCTTCACCCTCATGGAGGCCATGGTGGCCAGCGCCATGGGCCTGGTGGTCCTCACCGCGACGCTGACCGTGGGCGTGCAGCTCCAGCGCAAGGCCATCTTCGAGCAGCAGAGCTCGCTCATCCAGGGCGGGACCCAGGCGGTGGCCGAGTTCTTCGGGCCCATGCTCCAGCGCGCGGGCGAGGGGATGGGCAACGCCCGCATCAACCTCGGTGGGAATGCCTTCGTCTACGCCATCCAGGTGACCACCGGGGACACCTTCGGCGGCTTCCCCGGCTTCTCCCCCCCGCCGCCGGCCTACGCCGACCGGATCTCCGACTCGCTCCAGCTCCGGTGGGGCGACCCGACCGCGGTGGTCTCGCTCGGCGCCTGCGCGCTCTCCGGGGCGGACGGCGGCACGGGTGGTTTCTCCCGCGAGAGCTCGGGGCTGTGCACCGTGACCCAGGCGAGCGCGCTCGACGCCGGCACCCCGGTGTTCGTGGTGAACCCGGACCTCCCGGAGGCCTGCTCGCAGATCGTCACCGGCCCGGCCGGGTCCGAGACCCCCGGGGTGCACGCGGCCACGCTGCCGGCGACGCCCTACCCGAACTCGACCGACGCCCCGGCGGGCGACGGCTGTGCGATGGGCGGCTCGCTGTTCGCCACCCCGCGAACGGTGGTGATGCCGGCCGGCGGCGTCACCTTCCGGGTCAACTGGGAGAGCGGCGCACCGGTGCTCGAGTACACCAACCGGGCGCCGCCGCTTCCCGGCGACACCTGGACCGAGGTGAGCCGCGACGTGGAGCAGATGACCGTCGCCCTCGGAGTGCACGACCTCACCGCGGACGCGGGAGTCCCCATGACCTGGTACCCCGGCGCGGACGGGGGCGTGCCGATCGACCAGTGCCTGGGCGCGAGCCCGAGCGGCAGCTGCGCGGTCCCGGGCGGGATGGGCCCTCCGGCGCTGGACCCGACGACCTGGGACGCCCTGATGCGGCGGGTGCGGGCGGTGGAGGTCCGGCTGGTGGCGCGCTCGAGCCGGCGCGAGCGGCCCGATGCCATGGCAGCGGACGGCGGGAGCTTCGTCCGCGACGAGGACGGGAACCCGGACGATGGCTTCGTCCGCCGGACGCTGGTGCTGACGCTCGCCCCGCGAAACTACCAGCTGGCGGGGAGCTTCTGATGACCCGCCGGGCATTCACCTTGCTCGAGGCGATGACCACCTGCGCGATCATCGCCGTCCTGGCCGCCCTGGCGATGGAGAGCTGGGATTCGGCCATCGCCCGGGCGCGGGCCAACGACGCGGTGATGGGCGTCTACGGACAGCTGCTCGCGGCACGGAAGATCGCCCGCACGCACAACCAGCCGGTGCGGCTGGCGATGGTGCCGGACGGGGGCGTCACCCTCGCCCGCTGGGAGCGGCTCCCGTGTGACAACGAGGTCTTCGGGCTCGGCTGCCCCTCCGCCGCCTGCGCCACCACCGACGCCTGCGGCGGAGGCTCGTGCCCCTGCCGGGACACGGGCGACTGGGTGACGGTGCCGTCCACCGTGGACCTCAGCGCCTGGGCGGGTCTGTGCTTCCGGGGCGGCACCGGTCAGGCGGTGCCCCGGGTGGCGGGGGTGGGCGACTGTCTGGCGCCGCCCCCTGCCGGCGCGCTCGGCCTCCGGGCCGGCATCGCCCATCAGAACGACCAGCAGCTGCTGCTCGAGCCGCTGAGCGGGCAGCCGAGGCTGCTGTCCTGCAGCACGGGGGACGCCGGCTGCAACTGAGGGTCGCGCGGGCGGACCTGGACTGACGGGGTCGGGTCGTCTGTTACATTGAGAGGATGCTTCGCCGGCTCGGTCTTCTCTGTCTCCTCTGCGTGGCGTCTGCCTGTCACCGGGCGACGCCGGCGGAGGCCCCGGCGAAGAGCGCGGCCACCAACCCCGGCCTCCCCACCGCCCCCAGCCACCACCCGTCGCGCCCGCCCCCGGTGGAGCCGCTGGCGGTGTGCGACGCGCGGGGTCTCGACCCGCTCGACGCGGCGCGGGCGGCGTACGACGCCCGGGAGTACGACCGGGCGCTCTCCTGCGCCGCCGAGGCCTCGGCGAAGGCGCCCGACGAGCCGGACGCGCACAGCGAGCGGGGCGCGGCGCTCTCGGCGCTGGGCCACTTCGAGGAGGCCAAGCTGGCCTATGCACGGGCGCTGGCGCTCGACCCGGAGCACCTCGATTCGCTGCTCGGCGCGGCGCACCTCTACGGGGTGAGCCTCCCCAGCACCCGGGACAACGACGAGCTGGCGTTCGTCTACGCCGAGCGGGGGCGGCAGCTGGCCCGCGAGGCCGGCGACGGTGAGCTGGCCGCGCAGTTCGCCCTGCTCGGGGCCATGGCCGCCAACGACCTCGGCGAGGCGCAGGTGGCGCTCGAGCGGAGCGAGGAGGCCGGCGAGGAGCGCGCCAGCGACGCGGACGTGGCCTACGAGCGGGCGGTGGCGCTCTTCGAGCTGTGCCGCTTCAAGGAGGCGCAGGAGGCCTTCACCCGGCTGCTCTCGGACGACGAGCACGGGGCGCACGCCCACCAGCACCTCGGGCTGCTGCTGGAGCGGGAAGGGAAGCTGACCGAGGCCGAGGCGCACCTCCGGAAGGCGCACCAGCTGTCGCCGGAGGACTTCCCGGCGCCGCAGCTCCTCTCGGAGAAGGAGTTCCGCCGCGAGGTGGACCGGGCGCTGGCCGGGCTGCCGGCGGACATGCGGAAGGACCTCGGCGGCATCCCGGTGACGGTGGAGGACATCCCCAAGGCCGAGGACCTCCTGGAGGGCGACCCGCCGCTGTCTCCCACCATCCTCGGGCTCTTCCGCGGGCCGCCCATCGGCGAGTCGTGCAGCGCGGACGACGGCCCGGTGTGCCGCTCGGTGGTGGTGTACCGGAAGAACCTGGCCCGCGCGGTGAGCTCGCGCGAGGAGCTGGAGGAGCAGATCCGGGTGACGCTGCTCCACGAGATCGGGCACCTCCGGGGCGAGGACGACCTGGAGCTCGCCGCGCGCGGGCTCGAATGAGCTCCGAGCGTCGCGGTCCTCCGCCGGCGGTCCGGGTGTCGGCGGACGGGGCCCGCGCGCTCCGGCACCTCCGGCCCTGGGTCTGGAGGAAGGACGTGCTCGAGCCGCCGGACGCGCCCGGGGGCGCGGTGGTGACGGTGGTCGACCCACGGGGGCAGCCGGCGGGGCAGGCGCTGTGGGCGGCCCGGAGTCCGCTCGCGCTGCGGCTCCTCACCCGGCGCTCTCCGGCGGACGAGCGCGTGGACGCAGGGTGGTTCCGGGCCCGGCTCGAGGCGTCCATCGCCCGGAGGGCGCCGCTCGGGCGCGAGGCGCTCCGGCTGGTGCACGGCGAGTCCGACGGGTTGCCGGGCCTGTTCGTGGACCGCTACCGCGACCGGCTGGTGCTGCAGACCCTGTCGGAGGGGATGGACGCGCAGAAGGAGGCGCTCGCCGCGGCGCTGGTGGAGCTGACCGGCGCGGTCCAGGTGGTCTGCCGCGACGACGGCTCGGGGCGCGACTTCGAGCAGCTCCCGCGCGAGTCGCGCGTGCTGCGAGGCCCAGCGGACGCCGAGGCGGAGTGGCGCGCGGGCGAGAACGTCTTCCGCGCCGACTTGCTCCGGGGACATGAAGACCGGAGCGTTCCTGGACCAGGCGGAGAACCACCTCCGGGCGGGTGAGCTCGGCCGCGGTCGCGCGCTGGATGCCTTCAGCTACCACGGTGGGTTCGCGCTGGCGCTGGCCGGGCGGTGCGACTCGGTGCTGGCGCTGGAGCAGGACCCGGCGGCGGCGGCCCGCCTCGCCGACAACGTGCGGCGGAACGGCCGGAGGAACGTCGAGGCCCGCGAGGCGAACGCGTTCGACGTGCTGCACCAGCTGGACCGGGACGGCGAGCGGTTCGACACGGTGGTGCTCGACCCGCCGGGGCTGGCGAAGCGCAAGGAGGGTCCGAGGACGGCGCTGCGTGCCTACCGCGAGCTGAACGTCC
This sequence comes from uncultured delta proteobacterium, assembly GCA_963776345.1. Taxonomy (GTDB): domain Bacteria; phylum Myxococcota; class Myxococcia; order Myxococcales; family Myxococcaceae; genus RPRB01. Next base: position 98,386 of record CAVZMH010000020.1, read on the forward strand.
GGGCGCTGCGCCTGCTCCGGCCCGGTGGGCTGCTGGTCACCTGCTCCTGCTCGGGGAAGGTGAAGCTTCCGGACTTCGAGGAGATGTTGCTCGAGGCGGCGGACGACGTGCGGCGGCCGATCCAGATCCTCGAGCGGCGCGGGCCGGCGACGGACCATCCGGCGCTCGGTGGATTGCCGGAGACGGAATATCTGAAGGCGTTCTTCGTCCGGCCGCTCTGAGCGCTCGGGCCGTCCTGCTCTTCGGGCGGCCTGCGCTGAGCGACACCGGCCTCGGGGGGGACGCCGGTGTCGCTCGGGCAGGTGAGTGGGGGTTCGGGCCCTGACCCAGGCCTCGGCCCGACCCGGGGCAGGCTGCAACGGCTGCGGCCGGGGCCGGCTTCAGCGCTCAAGATGCTATAGCACTCTCGCCTACTGAGAGTGCGAGTTGATCCAACGTAAGCACCTGACTCGTCGTGGAGGCAAACACTCAGGGTGTATGGAGCGTGCTATAGCATCTTGAGCGCTGGAGGCAGGCGGCCCGGCACTGTCGACCGCTCATCGACCGGCGTCCCGGGGTGGCTCCCAGGCGCATGCGCTCGATGAGTTCCGGCGCGCGCTCGCGTCTACCCCAGCGACGTCCGCAGTTGAACGGACCCAGGAACTGGAGAGAGACGATGGCGGTGACGCAGAAGATCAGGCCGATGCTGTGGTTCGACGGCAAGGCGGAGGAGGCGGCGCGGTTCTACGTCTCCCTCTTCCCCGGCTCGAAGATCCTCGAGATGACGCGCTTCGGCGAGACCGGCCCCGGTCCGAAGGGCTCGGTGATGACGGTGAGCTTCCGGCTGGGAGACCAGGAGTACGTCGGGCTGAATGGTGGTCCGCAGTTCAAGTTCACCGAGGCCATCTCGCTGGCGATCGAGTGCGAGACCCAGGAGGAGGTCGACCGGCTCTGGAGCGCGCTGACCTCGGGCGGCGGGCAGGAAGGGCAGTGCGGCTGGCTCAAGGACCGCTACGGGCTCTCGTGGCAGGTCGTCCCGTCGGCGCTGATCCGCGCGGTCAGCGGGCCGGATCAGAAGAAGGCCGACCGGGTCATGGCGGCGGTGATGACCATGCAGAAGATCGACCTGGCGCGGATCGAGGCTGCCGCGCGGGGCCGTTGACGCGGGCAGGCGTCGGCCCGTTCGTTGCAGCCCGCCAGCGCACCGGCCGAGGCCAGGCCGCACCTCTGCAACCCGTCCGGTGACACGGACGCTGTCGTCCCCTCGGAGCAATGACCGTCCTACTTGCCCGGAGGCGAGGCGCCGGTGGCCGCGGCCCTCGGCGCCGCCGGCCTGCTCAGGTTCGACGCGTGGAGGTGGACGATCTTCCACCCCGCGTCCAGCCGCTCGAGGATCATCGTCCGCCGCCCCACGGTCTCACCCTGCGGCAGATGAAACGTGACCAGGGCGATCTTGTCGGACAGCAGCTGGATCCGGACGTCCCTCGGGGCCAGCGTGAAGTACGGCGGCGCGGTCCTGCCCGAGTTCCTGCGGATCCGCTCGAACACCACGGCCCAGGCGCGCTCGAAGCTCTCGGGCGAGTCGGTCCGGAGCACGTTCGGCGGGGCGGGATGGAACACCGTCGCCCCCTCGGCGAAGCAGGAGCGGAAGGCGGGCCAGTCGAGCGCCTCGAACGCGCGGAGGAACGTGTCGACCGCGGCGCGCACCTCGGCCGTCGCCGCCTCCGGGGCCGGGGGGTCCGCGAGCGCTGGACCGCCGGCCAGGAGCAGCAGGCCGCCGGCGAGGAGGGCTCTCATCCCGCCACCGCGACCGCCGGCGCCCCGAGCCGACGGAGCGTCTCCTCCAGCGACCTGGTGAACATCCGCTTCCCTCCGAGCGCGAGCAGGAGGGAGACGATCCGCCCCTTGAGGTTCTTCGGCCGCCGGTCGAACTCGAACCGGACCCGGCTCCCGCTGCCCACGGCCTCCACCTGGTACCGCCACCAGCTCCCCGGCGAAGGCGTTCGAGTCCTCGACCTCGATGAGCACCACGCCGGGCTCGCTCCAGTCGTACCGGGTGCGCTCCCAGACGCCGCCCAGCACCGCGGTCCCCTCGGTGACCTCGGCCTCCGTCTTCCCGACCGAGTGCACCTGGTAGAGCTTCGGGGAGAGGTTCGGCCAGAGCTCCGGCCGGCGCGGGCTGAAGTCGGTCAGGGCCCCGAGGATCACCTCCGGCGGAGTCGACGAGGTGACCTCTCCCGAGACGCGCGCCATGGACGGCCCTCCTCAGCCCGGGAGCCCGAGCTCCTTGCGCAGCCGGGCGGTGATCTCGAAGTACTCCTTCCGCGGGAAGCCCACGTTGAGGATGTGGAAATCCTTCTTCGAGAGACCCACGCAGCCGAAGCAGTAGTTGCAGTCGGAGAGGTTGCGGGACAACACGAGATACGCCGAGTGCGTGCACGACTCGCATTGGAGGAGGTAGGCGGACGACTGGCAGCCCTTGCTCTCCCGGCAATGGCTGCAGTTGCTGCAGCCGTCGCAGTCCACGCAGTGCGTACACTGGTAGCAGCCCACGCAATCGCGGCAGAACATGCAGTTGGCGCAGCGCTCGCAGTCCTTGCAGGCGTAGCTGCCGGGGTTCCCCGGGTCCTCGGCGAAGGCGCGGCCGAGCGCGGCCAGCTGGTCGAGGAACTCGCGGCGGCCGAGGCGCGCAACCGCGGCGCGGGCCTCCCTGGCCTGGTTGTCGATCTCGGCGGTGGACGGGCGGACGGGAACGCGCGCGGGGGAGGCGGCCATCGGTCGTTCCCCGGACTCTAGCAGCGCCGTCGGTCCCCGACGCTATACGCGTCCGTCCCTGCTTGGACCTCTCCGGCCTGAACCCTCCACAGCGTCGTGCCGTCACCACCACCGAAGGCCCGGTCCTGATAGTCGCGGGGGCGGGGAGCGGGAAGACGCGGGTCATCACGCACCGCATCGCCTGGCTCCTCGACCAGGGAGTCTCCGCCCGCGCCATCCTCGCGGTGACCTTCACCAACAAGGCCGCCGCCGAGATGAAGGAGCGGGTGGTGCGGCTGGTGGGGCAGGGCGCACAGGCGCTCACCGTCTGCACCTTCCACGCCTTCGGGGCCGAGGTGCTCCGGCAGCACGTCCACAAGCTCGGCTGGCCGCGGAGGTTCGCCATCGCCGACAGCTCCGATCAGATCTCCCTCGTCCAGCGCGCGCTGCGCGAGCGGTCGATCGACGGGAAGCGCGACTTCGATCCGCGCCGCATCCTCACCGCCATCAGCCGGGCGAAGATCGCCGCTCGGGCGCCGAGCGTCGAGGGCGATGCGCCGAGCGACGCGGAGATCGCCGCGGCCGAGGTGTTCCCGCTCTACCAGCGGGGGCTGAAGGCACAGGGAGCGGTGGACTTCGACGACCTGCTGCTCCTGCCGCTCCGCCTGTTCCGCGAGCACCCGGAGGTGCTGGGCAGCCACGTCCGCCGCTTCCGGTATCTCATGGTCGACGAGTTCCAGGACACCAACGGCTCGCAGCTGGAGCTGGTCCGCCAGCTCGCCGGGGAGCGGCGGAACGTCTGCGCCGTCGGCGACGACGACCAGTGCATCTACGGATGGCGCGGCGCCGAGGTGCGGAACATCCTCCGCTTCGAGGAGGCCTTCCCGGGCGCCACCGAGGTCCGGCTGGAGCAGAACTACCGCAGCGTGCCCGCGGTGCTCGAGGCGGCGCACGGCGTCGTCTCCCAGCTCCCCGAGCGGCGGCCGAAGAAGCTGTGGACCGCGAGATCGGAGGGACCGAAGGTCTCGCTGGTCGTCACCCCCGGCGAGGACGACGAGGCGGAATGGGTGGCCCGCAGCATCGAGCAGCGGCTCGCGCGCGGCGTCCGGCCCGACGACATCGCCGTGCTCTACCGGACCAACGGCCAGTCCCGCCCCTTCGAGGAAGCATTCCGGGCCCGCGGCATCCGGCACGAGGTCGTGGGCGGCACCGAGTTCTTCGACCGGCGCGAGGTGCGCGACGTGCTCGCCTACCTCAAGCTCCTCGCCAACCCCGCGGACGAGGTCTCGCTCCTGCGCATCGTCAACGTGCCGGCGCGCGGCATCGGCGACGTCACGGTGGAGCATCTGGTCGCCCACGCCCGGGGCCGCGGGCAACCGCTCGCCGAGGTCCTGGCGTCTACCGGGTCCGTTCCCGAGCTGACCCCGGGCGCGGCGCGGGCGGTGAAGGAGTTCTCCGACCTGATCCACCGGACCCGGGGGCGGCTGCGCACCGAGCCCCTCTCGACCGTCGCGCGGGCGCTCCTCCACGAGATCGGCTTCGAGGCCGCGGCCCGGGTGAGCACCCCGTCGGCGACGGCGGCGGACCGGAAGCTCCGGGGCGTGGAGGGCGTGCTCGGCTCGCTGGAGCAGTTCGAGCGCCGGGAAGGGCCCCGGTCGGACCTCCGCACTTACCTAAACCGGCTCTCGCTCGACACCCGGGAGGAGGAGGACGGGCCCACTCCCGCGCGGGTCACCCTCCTGACCCTCCATGGCGCCAAGGGCCTGGAATTCAAGACGGTCTTCCTGGTGGGCATGGAGGAGGGCTTCCTCCCCCACGGGGGCATGCAGGGCGAGTCCCAGAACCTCGAGGAGGAGCGCCGGCTCTGCTACGTGGGCATCACCCGGGCCCGGGAGGAGCTGATCCTCACCCGGGCCGCCGCCCGGCTCCGGCGGGGCCGCGAGGTGCCCCGGACGCCCTCCCGGTTCCTCGCCGACATCCCAGAGGCCGTCCTCGAGGTGTCTGACACCACGGTTCCGCCCCCGGGGCCTCCCGGCGAGGCCGAGCAGGGCTTCTTCCGGAGCCTCAAGGCCCGCCTCCAGGGAGGCCCACTCCCCTAGGTCCGCTTGACTTGGGGCGCCAAGACCTCTACATCGCCCGTCTTTTCCGGGGGGCACCCCCTCCGGTGCCGGAGTGTCTCCAGATGTCGAACCGGACGTACAGCGCGAGGCCCGCGGACGTGAAGCGGGCGTGGCACGTCATCGACGTGAACGACAAGGTGCTCGGGCGTGCCGCGAGCCAGATCGCTGCCCTGCTCAAGGGCAAGCACAAGCCCATCTACACCCCGTCGATGGACACCGGTGACCACGTCATCGTCATCAACGCCGCGAAGGTGAAGGTCACCGGCTCGAAGGAAACCAACAAGCTCTACCACCGGCACCCGCGGGCCGGCTTTCCGGGCGCCCTGAAGACCACCAACCTCGCGGCGCTGCGTGCGCGGCACCCTGAGGACGTGATCGTCAACGCCGTTCGCCGGATGCTCCCCCGCAACGCGCTGGGCCGGCAGATGATGACCAAGCTCAAGGTCTACCCGGGCGAGCAGCATCCGCACGCCGCGCAGAAGCCCGAGCCGCGCCAGGTGGAGGCCTGAGGTCCACGATGCCGATCCAGAACGAGAACGGGTTCTACGCCACCGGCCGCCGCAAGGAGTCCACGGCCCGGGTGTGGGTGAAGGAAGGAAGCGGGGCCATCGTGGTCAACGGCCGCCCGCTCGACGAGTACTTCGGGCGCGAGACCTCGAAGATGATCCTCAACCAGCCGCTGCAGATCCTCGAGCAGGTGGGCAAGGTCGACGTCACCGTCAACGTGGTGGGCGGCGGTCTCTCCGGCCAGGCCGGCGCCATCCGCCACGGGCTCAGCCGCGCGCTGTGCCTCCTGAACCCCGAGTTCAGGAACCCGCTGAAGAAGGCCGGCTTCCTCACCCGTGACGCCCGCGTGGTGGAGCGCAAGAAGTACGGTCAGCCCGGCGCCCGCCGTCGGTTCCAGTTCAGCAAGCGCTAGGTCAGGGTCAGGGCGGCCGCAGTCGAGGTCCGCGTCGGGGTGGCGTCAGGCGGGCTGCAGTCGGCGAGGTCAGGGCGGCCGCAGTCAGCGAAGCAGCGGCCGCAATCCGGCCGTTTCAGGCATGTAGGCCGGGCCCGCACAGGCGGGGTCGCTCGCCCGGGTGCTAGGCTTCCGGGGGCGTGGAACTCAACGAGATCCTCCAGGTCGCGCTGCGCGGTGGCGCGAGCGACATCCATCTCAAGGCCGGTCTGCCCCCGATGTTCCGGGTGGACGGCTCGCTGGTCCCCCTGAAGGACGGCAAGCGCCTCCCTCCCGAGGAGGTGGCGCGCATGGCCTTCGGGATCATGAACGAGTACCAGCGGGACAAGTTCAAGAACTCCAACGAGGTGGACCTGGCCTACGGCGTCCCCGGGCTCGGCCGCTTCCGCGTGAACGTGTTCCAGCAGCGCGGCACGCTCGGGGCCGTGCTCCGCGTCATCCCCTTCAAGGTGATGACCATCCGGGATCTCCTCCTGCCCCCGGTGCTCGAGACCATCGCGCTCGAGGAGCGCGGCCTGGTCCTGGTCACCGGCACCACCGGCTCGGGCAAGAGCACCACGCTGGCGGCGATGATCGATCACATCAACGCCAACGAGACCGATCACATCATGACCATCGAGGATCCGATCGAGTTCCTCATCCGCGACAAGCGCTCGATCGTGAACCAGCGAGAGGTGGGGGTGGACACCGTCTCCTTCAGCCAGGCGTTGAAGAGCGCGCTCCGCCAGGACCCGGACGTGATCCTGGTGGGCGAGATGCGTGACCTCGAGACCATCGAGACGGCGCTCACCGCCGCCGAGACGGGCCACCTGGTCATGTCCACGCTCCACACCCTGGACGCCACCGAGACCATCAACCGCATCGTCTCGGTGTTCCCGCCCTACCAGCAGAAGCAGGTGCGGCTGCAGCTGGGGAGCGTGCTCAGGGCGGTCATCTCCCAGCGGCTCGTCCCGCGCGCCGACGGCAAGGGCCGCGTCGCCGCGGTGGAGGTGCTGAAGGCCACCGCCCGCGTCCGCGAGCTGATCGCGGACAAGGACCGCACCAAGGAGATCCCCGACGCCATCGCGCAGGGTCACCAGACCTACGGGACCCAGACCTTCGACCAGTCGCTGATGAACCTGGTGCGCCAGAACATCATCACCTACGACGAGGCGCACCGGCAGGCGACCAACCCGGACGACTTCGCGCTCCGGTTCAGCGGCATCAGCGCCACCAGCGACTCGCGCTGGGACGACTTCGAGGGCACCCAGGACGGGAACTCGGCCCCGGGCAGCGTGGCCTTCGCCCAGCGCGGCGCCCCTCTGCCCGCGCCGGCTCCGGGCCCGGCGCCGTCCCCGGCCGCTGCGGCCCCCCGGCCACCCGCCCCGGGCGCCGGGACGCCGCTCGGGCGCATCAACCCCACCACTCCGAAGCCCGGGGCACAGCCCGCGGCGCGCCCCGCCGGAGGGTCCACCGGCCTGCCCGCGGCGGACGACGACTTCCACATCGAGCGGTTCTGACGGACACCGTGCCGCGGCCGCCCTGACCTCGACGGCTGGCCGCGGGCCTGAGGGCTCAACGACCAGGACCTCGGACGCGGCCGCCCTGACCTCGACCAGCTCGGCCGGACACCCGCCGCAGCCGTGCCGCGGGCTGACGGACGACTGTGCCGCGGCCGCGCGGGTTCTGACGGACACCGTGCCGCGGCCGCCCTGACCTCGACGGCTGCGGGCCTGAGGCTCAACGACCAGGACCTCGGACGCGGCCGCCCTGACCTCGCCCGGTTCTGACGGACACCGTGCCGCGGCCGCCCTGACCTCGACGGCTGCGGGCCTGAGGCTCAACGACCAGGACCTCGGACGCGGCCGCCCAGACCTAGACCAGCTCGGACAGCGCCCGCCGCAGCCGTGCCCGGCGCAGCGGCCCGATGAGCCGCATCTCGGCGAGGTGATCCACGAACTCGGCGAGCGCCCCGCGCTGCTCCGGCTCCAGCCGGGCGGCCGCCGCCTCGAGGTGCTCGCGGGACACCGAGATCCGGCCCCTCGGACCAGGCCACCCCGCAGAGCGACTGCGCCGCGATGCGGCGGCTCCGCCGCTCGGCGCCGTCCTGTCCACCGGCGAAGGCGTTCTCCAGCGCGGTCACCCGGTCCGGGGTCAGGATCGCCAGCGCGGCGAGCGTCTCCAGCGACTCGGCCACGAACGCCGCGTCGAAGCCGTCGGCCGGCAGGTCGTCGCCGAAGGCCTCGTCGAGCAGCACCGCCCCGAGGAGCGCGTCCACTTGCTCGGGTGTCGCCCCCTCCGCCTCCAGAGCGCCGCGTGCGCGCTCGAGCGGGCCCACCAGCCGCTCGTCGTCGCCGAGGACGGTGGTGGCGGTGTGCGCGGCGAGGACCAGGAGCGCGTTCTGCGCCTCCTCCGGCGGGTGCGCCTTGCCTGCGGCCCGCTCCACCGCGGACCAGAGGTCCGGCCGCGCCCGCGCCGCCAGCACGAATGCCTGGTCGGTTGGCTCGTCCGGCGCGCAGCCGTTCCGGCGCTGCCAGACGCCCCACGCGGTCTGGAAATCCATGTACCGTCCGAGGGCGGGGTGCATGCACCGTGAGGCGTAACACCGCTGGAGCCACCGGGGGAACGGGTCTTCGAGCGCTGCGCACGCTCGCTCGCCGGGAGGTGTCCACGGCCGCGCTGCGGGAAGCGCTGCGTCGCGCCGGGCTGTCCGAGCCCGAGGTCGAGGCCGAGCTGGAGGCCGCGGTGCGGCTGGGGGCCCTCGACGACCGCCGCTCGGCGCGCGCCCGGGCGCTGGCCCTGGTGCTCCGGGGCGGCTGGGCCCGCGACGCGATGGCTGCCCGCCTCGTTCAGCAGGGTTACCCGCCGGCGGTGGCGGAGGAGGCGCTCGCCGAGGCCATCCGCGACGAGGGATGGGACGCTCGCGCCGCGGCCGCCCGGGCCATCGTGCAGGGCGAGCCGCCCCGGCGCTCCGCTCGAAGGCTCCTGGCCCGGGGCTTCGCCAGGGCCCTCGTCCGGGAGCTGCTTCCCGGGGTGGAAGGGATGGAGGAAGGAGGCTAGGGTGTTCGCCCTTTCGATGCGCCTGCACCGTCTCCTCCCGCTCGCCGCCCTCGTCCTCGTGCCCGCCTGCGGCCTGTTCGCCAACAACGGCGACTTCGGCGAGCCGGATTACGCCAGCGAGGCGAGCACCAACCTCAAGCGCGGGGACGAGGCGCTCGACTCCAGCCAGTACCAGCTGGCCGAGAAGTACTTCGAGTACGTGAAGACCAAGTTCCCGTTCCTCGAGGCCTCGCGGCAGGCCGAGCTCCGGCTGGCCGACGTGTCGTTCGACCGGGAGCTCTGGACCGAGGCGGCGGACCGCTACAACGGCTTCGTGAAGCTCCACCCCACGCACCCCAAGGTGGACTATGCGGCGTACCGCGCCGCCCTGTCCTACTACCGCGACACGCCCAGCGACTGGTTCATGCTCCCCTCCTCGAGCGAGAAGGACCAGACACAGGTCCGGGCCGCCTGGGAAGCGCTGAACACCTTCACCAAGACCTACCCGCAGTCCCAGTACATCGAGGACGCCCGGAAGAAGCAGACCCAGGTGCGCGAGCGCCTGGTGGGTCACGAGGTCTACGTGGCCGATTTCTACGAGAAGCGCGATCGCTGGTCCGCCGCCGCGAGCCGCCTGGAGACCGTGCTGCAGAAGTACCCCGGCCCGGACGACGAGAAGTACCTCTTCCGGCTGCACGACCTGTACTCGCGGCTCAAGGACCAGAACCGGGCGCGCGATGCGCTCCAGCGGGTCATCACCCGGGTCCCGGGCTCGCCCGCAGCGGAGAAGGCCCGCCAGATGCTCGGCTCGTGACCCCCGCGGGCGGCGAGCGCCGCGGCACCCGCGCGGTGGCGGTGCTGCTCGGGCTCGCCGTGCTCGCCGGGGCCGTGTGGGCGCTCCTTCCGCGCCTGCTCGGCGCCGCGGGCGGGCCGGAGCCGGAGCTGGTCTCGGCGCTCCGGACCGCCGAGCTGTCCCGCGCGCCCATCGCGGTGCCCGGCGGTCCGCCGTTCGAGCCGCGGAGCCTGCGCTTCGACCGGTTCAGCGCCACGGTGGACGGAGACCGGGCCTCGGTGGTGGCCACGCTCGACGCCTCCGGTGTGTCCGGCGGGGTGCAGGTGTCGTCCCTCGGACGGGAGAAGGTCCAGTTCGTACGACGCGGTGGACGGTGGACCCCGGACGGACCGCTCGCGCCGGCGCTGGCGGGGGCGCTGGGGGCGCTCTGGCGACGGGCGGCGCTGCTCTCCGGCAGCTCCCCGGACGCGCTCGGGCCGATGGTGGTCGCGACCGACCGGGAGCGGTCGCTCTCGGACGCACGGCTCGAGCCGGTCCTCCGCCTCCCGGACCACCGGTGGGAGCCGCGCGCCTGGTACCTCCGCTCCGAGCGCGGGGAGGTGCTGGTCACCGAGGAGGCGTTCCTGGCCTCGCCGTCCCGGAGCCCGGAGCCCAGGACCGGACGGCTCCGGCTCCTGTCCTCCGGCGATGCTGGAGTTTTCGTCTTCGCCGGGACCTTGCTGTAGGGTGACCACACCACGATGGCAGCGTCGAGCGGCGACACGGCCTGGGCCCTCCGGTTCATCTCGGGCAAGTACCAGGGGGGCGAGTTCCCCCTGAAGATGAGCCGTCAGGTCATCATCGGCCGCTCGAGCGAGCTGGACATGGTCCTGGTCGAGGACATGGTCAGCCGGAAGCACGCGAAGATCACCGTCGGCCCCGGCAAGGTGCTCATCGAGGACCTGGGCAGCACCAACGGCACCTTCGTCAACGGAGAGAAGATCCGCCAGGCCCGGCTCAAGGAGGGAGACCGCATCCTCATCGGCACCTCCATCCTCAAGCTGGTGCAGCGCGAGGGCGGCGCCCAGAGCGAGCTGTCCGACGCCGAGATGCGCGAGCGCCTGGAGGAGGCGGCGCAGGTCCAGGCGGCGAAGACCAACAAGACCTCGTCGATGACCGGGAAGATCGAGGACATCCCGCTCCCGGACCTGCTCCAGCTCTTCCACACCTCCAAGAAGAACGGCGTGCTGGTGGTCACCGGCGCGCACGAGGGCCGCATCTATCTGCGCCAGGGCCGCGTCTACTACGCGGTGGTGGACGGAGATCACGCCCTGGGTCCGCAGAAGAGCTTCAACCGGATCATCACCTGGGAGGAGGGGGACTTCGAGCTCCAGCCCCCCGACGGCCAGGAGTTCATGGTCGAGCTGGATCGCTCGACCGAGGCACTCCTCATGGACGCGCTCCGGCTGCTCGACGAGTACAAGCGCATCGAGGGGAAGATCCCGGCGGCCGATGCCCCGCTCCTGCTCCGGCGCCCGCTGGTCCCGAGGCTGCGAGACCTCTCGCCCGAGCAGCTGGACGTGCTCCAGCTGGTGCACAACCACGGCACGCTGCGCGCGGTGATGGACCACTCCGAGGCCGACGACGTGACCATCGCCGAGGCGATTCTCGAGCTGATGCGCAAGGATTACGTGCGCAGCGGCTGATTCCGGGGCAGAAGAAGCCCCCATGAGCCACGAGACGCCGCGGCGACTGACCCAGTTCAGTCACTGCGCCGGTTGAGCCGCCAAGCTCCGACCGGCGGAACTGGCGCAGGTCCTGCGCCGCCTGAAGACCCGGAAGGACCCGCGGGCGCTGGTGGGGTTCGCCACGCACGACGACGCCGCGGTGTACCGTCTGTCGCCCCGGGTGGCGGTGGTCTCCACCGTCGACTTCTTCCCCCCGGTGGTGGACGACCCCTTCGCCTTCGGGCAGATCGCCGCCGCCAACGCGCTCTCGGACGTCTGGGCCATGGGGGCCCGCCCGCTGTTCGCGCTGAACCTCGTCGCCTTCCCCACCCAGGCGCTCCCGATGGAGACGCTGGTCCGCATCCTCGAGGGCGGGCAGAGCAAGGCGGACGAGGCGGGCATCCCCATCCTCGGCGGGCACTCGGTGGACGACCCCGAGCCCAAGTACGGGATGGCGGTCACCGGCGTGGTCCATCCGCGGCGCATCCTCACCAACGCCGGCGGCCGCCCCGGGGATCTGCTGCTGCTCACCAAGCCGCTGGGGTCGGGCATCGCCACCACCGCCATCAAGCGCGGGCTCGCCTCCCGGGAGCTCGAGCGCCGGGTGGTGGCGCTGATGTCCGCGCTGAACCGCGCCGCGGGCGAGGTCTTCGCCTCCGGCAAGTTCCCGGTGCACGCGCTGACCGACGTCACCGGCTTCGGGCTCCTCGGGCACCTGACCGAGATGGCGATGGGGGCGAGGCTCCGGGCCCGCCTGCTCCTCGAGCGCGTCCCCATCCTCGCCGGGGTGCCGGGGCTCGCCGAGCAGGGGGTGATCCCGGGTGGGACAGCGGCCAACCTGGAACACTTCGCCGCCCACGTCCGCTTCCCCCCGGGGCTGCCGGAGCCCATCCGTCTCGTCCTCGCCGACGCCCAGACCAACGGCGGGCTGCTCGCGGCGATCCCCGCCTCCGCCCGGGCGCGTGCCGAGCGGGCGCTCTCCCGGGCCGGGGTGGAGGTGGCGGTGGTCGGGGAGCTGTCCCGGGGTCGCCCCCGGATCGACGTCGAGTGAAGCCCCGGGTCCGCTCGAGTGGGCCGGGCCGCGCGTTGCAGTAACATGCCGGGACGGGATGACCTTCGCTCTGGGGCTCTGCACCGCCTTGCTCGTCGCCGCCGCCCCTGCGCCGCGCCCGCGCGTGGTGATCGACCCCGGGCACGGCGGCGCGCAGGAAGGGGCGATCGGCCCCGACGGGCAGCTGGAGAAGGCCGTCTCGCTCGACGTCGCTCGCCGGCTCAAGGCCGCGCTGGAGCACGAGGGCGTGGAGGTGCTCCTCACTCGCGAGCAGGACCTGCTGCTGGCCCTCGCCGACCGGGTGACCTTCGCCAACCAGGCCCGGCCGGACCTCTTCGTCTCCCTGCACCTGAACTCGATGCCCACCCGCCGGCTGCGGGCCAAGCTCGAGGGGGTGCAGACCTTCTTCCTCTCGGCCAGCGCCTCGGGCGAGGACGCGCGGCGGGTGGCGGAGCTGGAGAACGCCGACTCGGCCGGGGCCGGCGCACCCGAGCCCACCGACACCCTGGCCTTCATCCTCTCCGACCTCCGCCGGAGCGAGGCCCACGCCGACAGCGCACGGCTGGCCTACGCCATCCACTCGCGACTGGTGGCCGCCTCCGGCGGTGGCGACCACGGGGTGCAGCAGGCGCCGTTCTTCGTCCTCACCGGGGTGGAGGCCCCGGCGGTGCTGGTGGAGTTCGGCTTCATCTCCCATCCCGAGGAGAGCCGGAAGCTCGCCCGGCCCGAGTACCGGGACCGCATCGCCCAGGCCGTCGCCGACGGGGTCCGCGCCTTCCTGACCCAGACCGCCGCGCGCGACCGCCGCCCGCCGGTGGTCTCCTCCGCGCCGCCCTGAGAAGCTCCCTCGATTGACATGCGCTCCTTCGACCGCGGCCTGCTCGATCTCCGTCCCTTGACCATCACCCCCGGGGTGTCCCGCCATGCCGAGGGCTCGGCAGAGGTCCGGCTGGGCCACACCTGGGTGCGCGTCACCTGCTCGGTGGAGGAGCGCGTCCCGCCCCACCTCATGGGCAAGAACAGCGGCTGGGTCACCGCCGAGTACGGGATGCTGCCCCGGAGCACCCACACCCGCTCCGCCCGAGAGGCGGCCAAGGGCAAGCAGAGCGGGCGCACCCAGGAGATCCAGCGGCTCATCGGGCGGGCGCTCCGGGCGTCGGTGGAGCTCGGCCAGCTCGGCCCGCGCACCTTCACCCTGGACTGCGACGTCATCGAGGCGGACGGCGGCACCCGCTGCGCCTCCATCACCGCCGCGTACGTGGCGCTGGCGCAGGCGACACGGGCTCTCCAGGGTCGGAAGGTGCTCTCCAGCCTGCCGAGGATGGTTCCCGTCGCCGCGGTGTCGGTGGGCATCCTGAAGGGCGACGTGGTGACCGACCTCGACTACCAGGAGGACAGCGCGGCCGAGGTGGACATGAACGTGGTCGCCACCGGCGAGGGCAAGCTGGTGGAGGTCCAGGGCACGGCGGAGAAGGGCTCCTTCGCCCGGGCCGAGCTGGACGCGCTCATCGACGCGGGCCTCGCCGGGGTGGCCAGGCTGGTCGAGGCGCAACGCCGCGCGCTCGGCGGATGAGGCTCCTGGTCGCCACCCGGAACGCCGGGAAGCTCCGGGAGGTCAGGGCGCGGGTGCAGGGCCTCGAGGTGGTGTCGCTCGACGACGTGCCCCCGATGCCCGAGGTGGAGGAGACCGAGGACACGCTGGAAGGCAATGCGGCGCTCAAGGCAAGGGCCGCGGCGCGGGCCTCGGGGCTGTGGAGCGTCTCGGACGACTCGGGACTCTTCGTCGATGCGCTCGGAGCCGCCCCGGGGGTGCGCTCGGCCCGCTACGCGCCGGGCGACGACGCCGCGCGGGTCAGCAAGCTCCTCCGGGAGATGGAGCGAGTCGCCGACGGCGCGCGCGGCGCGGCGTTCCGCTGCGCCCTGGCGCTGGCCTCGCCCGCGGGGGAGGTGCGGCTGGCGCAGGGGGAGTGCCGGGGGACCATCCTCCGTGCGCCGCGGGGGAGCGGCGGGTTCGGCTACGACCCGGTGTTCCTGGTCCCGGAGCTCGGGCGGACGATGGCCGAGCTCACGCTCGAGGAGAAGGGGCGCATCTCCCACCGGGCGCGGGCGCTGGACGCGCTGGAGCCGGAGCTGGCGCGACTCGGCTCGTCCTCGCCCCGGTAGTCCGGCCCGGGCCGTGCGACTTCTAGGCGCCGAGGGTGGGAGGAGCCGGGCGGTCGTCGAGCCGCCGCTCGAGGAAGGTGAGGTCGAGCCAGCGGCCGAACTTGCAGCCCACGTGGTGGAGCGTGCCGGCGCGCTGGAAGCCGAGCCGCTCGTGGAGGCGGATGGAGACGAGGTTGTCCGCGTCCACGCCGGCCACCATCACGTGCTTGCCGAGCGTGGTGGCCCGGTCGAGCAGCACGCGCACCAGCTCCCGCCCCACGCCTCTCCCTCGGGCGTCTGCCCGGACGTGGACGCTGTGCTCGACCGTGTGCCGGTAGCCGGGCCAGCTGCGGAAGTCACCGAAGCTCGCGAACCCGAGGACGCCGGAGGCGTCGGTCGCGACCAGGACCGGGTATCCGAGGTCACGTCGGGCCCGGAACCACCGCAGCCGCTCCTCGAGCGTGGTCGGCACCTCGGAGAAGATGGCGGTCGAGGTGGCGAGCACGTCGTTGTAGATGGCGAGGATCGCCGGGACATCGGCCTCGGTCGCGTCGCGGATGCTCACTCCCGGGAGGTTCTCGCAGCGCCCTGCCCGCTGGCCAGCACAGTCACCGGCTCGCTGCCTGGAGCAGCCCGCGCATACCGCGCTCGCTTTCTCCGTTCCAGCCGGTCCTGCTCCGGCGTACCGTGGCGGGCGATGAGAGCGGTGAAGCCGACGACGACCCCGGCAGTGGGCTGCCCGCGGCGCAGCGCGCTCCATCTGACCGAGGTCCTGGCGCCGGCCATCCTGGCGCTGGCCGGCTGCGCGATGCTCGGCCCCGAGACCACGCTCAGGCAGCAGATGACGGCCCTGCACGGCTGCCCCGAGGAGCAGCTGAAGGTCACCGGCCTCGGCGGCTCCCGCTACCAGGTCGAGGGCTGCGGGTCGACCGAGACCTTCGTCTGCGGACAGACCGACGGATGGGTCTGCAACCGGTGACGGCGGCTCCCGCCCTTGACCGGGTGCGTCTCCCCGTGTTCTCTACCGCGACCGACTCGGGGCGTAGCGCAGCCTGGTAGCGCACCTGCCTTGGGCGCAGGGGGTCGGAGGTTCAAATCCTCTCGCCCCGACTCAAGAACGCCTCACCCACGTGACGCTCAGCCGCTGCCTGCGACGCGTGGGCCATCGTCGTCCCGCCGTCCCTCTCGCCAGGCCGCGGGCGGGACGCCCACCACCTTCTTGAAGGCCCGGCTGAACGCGGCCTCCGAGGCGTAGCCGACCTCGACCGCGGCCTCGAACACGCTGACGTTCCGGGTACGGAGCAGCGTGGCCGCGAGCTGCATCCGCCAGCGCGTCAGGTACTGCATCGGGGCCTCGCCCACCAGGTGCGCGAAGCGCTCGGCCAGCGCCGAGCGCGAGAGCGCGGCCTCCTTCGCCAGCGCCTCCACGGTCCACGCCTCCGCCGGGCGGTCGTGCAGCGCCGCGAGCGCCCGGCCGACGTACGGGTCGCGCAGCCCGGCGAGCCAGCCGGTCTGCCCCGGAGGGAGCGAGGCCACGTAGCGGCGGATGACCTCCACGAACATCAGCTCGCTCGCCCGCGCCAGAACGCACTCGCCGCCGGTCCGCCCGGCCGAGGACTCCGACACCGCGAGCCGGGCCAGCGCCTCGAGCCATTCGCCGCCGTCGCGCGCGCTCACCCGGAGCACCCGGGGGAGGGTCGCGAGCAGCGGATTGAAGGGCCGGGCGTCGCAGCCCACGAAGCCGCAGACCAGCTGCGTGCGCTCGTCGCCCCCTCCCTCGCGGAGAAGGAACGGCAGCTGGCTCCCGACGGGGCGGCGGTAACCGTCGAGCGAGATCTGGCCGCGCATCCCCGGGCTGCTGGAGATGGTGTGCGGGTCGCCGTGCGGGAAGGCGATGATGTCTCCCTCCCGGAGCAGGACCGGCTCCTCGCCGACGATGCCCCCCCAGCAGCTGCCCCGGGTGATGAGGTGGTACTCGATCACGTGGTCGATGCCCGGCATGACGTGTGGAGCGACCTCGCCCGCCGGCAGCGCCTCCGCGGCGAAGGGGGCCGAGGCATCGATGGAGAAGTAGACCGCCCCGGTCAGGCGGACCGCGCGCAGCACGTCCGAGAGGACATCGGTGCTCATCGCGGGGTCCGGTTGCGACGCGTCGTGTCGTCCCCGCCGCCGTCGGCGGCCGCGCGGAACGGACGGTGGAGCAAGAACTGCGGAGTGCCGGTCAAGCGCGCCTCCGGGGCCACGGACATCAAGAGCCCCGTCGCACGCACCCTTACCCCAGGAGTTCCGTTCGTGACCACCGCAGCCCCCCTGACCGTCGCCCCCGCGCCGGACCTCGCCGCCATCAAGACCCGCCAGCAGGCCACCTGGGCCAGCGGGGACTACGCCGTCATCGGCACCACCCTCAGCATCGTCGGCGAGTCGCTCTGCGAGGCGGTGGACCTCCGCGCCGGGCAGAACGTCCTGGACGTCGCCTGCGGGAACGGCGCCGCCACCCTCGCCGCGGCGCGTCGGTTCTGCACGGTGACGGGTCTGGACTATGTCCCCTCGCTCCTGGCCCGCGCCGAGGAGCGCGCCCGCGCGGAACGGCTGGACATCGCCTTCGTCGAGGGAGACGCCGAGGCGCTTCCCTTCCGCGACGGCCAGTTCGACGCGGTGCTCTCCACCTTCGGGGTGATGTTCACCCCCGACCACCAGCGGGCGGCGCGCGAGCTGGCGCGGGTGGTGCGCCGGGGCGGGAAGATCGGCCTGGCCTGCTGGACCCCCGACGGGTTCGTGGGCCAGATGTTCGCGCTGGTGGGCCGCACCATGCCACCCCCCGCCGGCGTCAAGCCCCCGCCGCTCTGGGGCACCGTCCCCCACTGCGAGGAGCTCTTCGGCGACACCGCCGCCTCGATGCAGGCCCAGCAGCGCGAGTTCGCCTTCCGCTACCTGTCGCCCGAGCACTTCATCGACGTGTTCCGCCGGTTCTACGGGCCGACCCACAAGCTCTACGGGGCGCTGCCGGCAGACAAGGCGGCCACCTTCACCGGGGAGCTCACCGAGCTCATCCGCCGATTCAATCGCTCCGGCGACGGGACGGTGGTGATCCCCTCGAAGTACCTGGAGCTGGTCGTCACCCGGCGCTGAGGCGAGACGCGGCAAGCCCGCGGGCGATCCGACCTTCTCGGCGCCCGCGGGCGAACCGGCGAATGCCTGCGACAACGTCAACAGACGAGTGAGGCACCCCGCAATCGATGCGCCGCCGGGTGTCCAGACCCGCAGGCCCTGCAGCGCCGTGGGGCGCGAAACACCGTCCTCCCCTGGGTACAACGAGGGAGCCACCGCCGTGGCTCGACCGATGCACGATCTGGCCTCGACCCCGGAAGGAGGTCAGCCATGCGCGTCGAGGACATCATGACCAAGCAGCTCGAGACGTGCCGGGCGGACGATTCGCTGTGGCACGTGGCACGGAAGATGTGGGACCACGACATCGGGTGCCTGCCAGTGGAGGGAGCCGACGGGCGAGTGACCTCGGTCGTCACCGACCGGGACATCGCGATGGCGGCGTACCTCCGCGGCAAGCCGCTCGCCGAGCTCAAGGTCTCCGAGGCCATGTCGCACCGGCTGGTGACGGTCCAGCCCACCGACCCACTCCGCGTCGCCGAGGACCGGATGCGCTCCGAGCAGGTGCATCGCATCCCGGTGGTGGACGCGCTCGGGTTCCTCAAGGGGATGGTGACGGTGAACGACCTGGCGCATCACCTCCGGACGCTGAAGTCGCTGGAAGGCCTCGAGCCGGCGGAGGTGGCCGGAACGGTCGCCGCCATCAGCAGCCCGCGCTCGGCGGCCTCGGGGACCGCCCAGGCCTGATCGGTGCGGGCGGGCGCGGACCCGCCGGCCCCTGATGCTCAGAGCGTCCGTCGTTCGGGCCGCGCGGCCACCTCACCCACCGTGGGTGGAGAGGCCATGTGCCTGATGGCTGGCGCGACCGAGAGGACGAACGCGCCGAGCAGGCCGAGGGCGACGAGGAGTGCCCGGGGATGGATCGGGAGCAGCGCGTCCCCCGAGCTCAGGGAGGGAACGACCAGGATCTGGAAGACGAGCCAGATCCCGACGAGCTGCCCGACCAGCACGGCCGCGAGAGCCCGGGGCGAGGACTTGCCCACCGGGTGCAGCAGTGCCGCGAAGGGCGCCGCGAAGACCAGCATCAGCATCGTGAGCCCGGCCCATCCCCAGCCCCCCTGCATTCGCCGGAGGAGGAACCCGGTCTCGTCGGGCAGGTTCCCGAACCAGATGGTGAGGAACTGCGCGGCGAAGAGGTAGCTCCAGAAGACGGTCACCGCGAGCAGCAACGCGACCGCGTCGCTCCGGTCGGAGGGCGAGAGCTCGCCACGGGCGAGCCCGAGGAGCACCAGGAGGTCCGCACCGGCGAGGAAGGTGCTGACGAAGACGAACGGCCCGATCACCGTGCTCCCGAAGACCGGATCGGGGCCGAGCACGAAGTCGAACGCCCAGATCGACAGGACGATGGTGTAGCCGATCAGGAAGGTCACCGCGGAGGCGAGCGCCAGCTCCGCGGGCGGTCGGGAGCGCGGGCCGAACCAGACCCACGCCGCGCCGAAGAGCACCGTGCCGAGCACGATCTCCCGCGCCACCAGCACCGGCGGGGCGAGCCAGCCCCGGCTGCCGGCCACCCACGGCGCGGTCTCGGCGCCCGCGAGGACGACGACCAGCAGCGCCAGCGCGACCGGGGCGAAGACCACCGGTGCACGCCCGAGCGCCACCAGCGCTCGCGCCCAGCGGGCAGGGATGATGCGGAACATCGCCCCGAAGGCGACCGCGCCGAGCGCGCCACCGGCGAAGAACATCCAGCTGGCGATGAGCGTCCCGTAGGTGCCCGGGCTCCGCCCTCCGCCGAGCCCGGAGAGGAATGCCGCCGCGCCGGCCACGACCGCACCGCCGGCCACCGCCGCACCCCGCCGACCGACTGCAGCCTCGAGGTCCCGTCCCCAGCTCATGGCTGCTGCCCTCCCTGTCCGGGGCCGCTCGTCCCGGTGCAGCCCTCGCGCTGCAGCGCCCGGACGAAGGCGACCAGGTCCCAGCGGTCCCTGGCGCTCGTCCCCTCGCGCATGGAGGGCATGGCCTTCCCCCCCGCGATCAGCGTGCCGTAGAGGTACCCGTCGCTCCGGCGGCAGATGGACAGGTGGCGAAGATTCGGAGCGGGCGGAAACTCCCTGGAGACCGGGCCATCTCCCTTGGCCTCCGGGCCGTGGCAGGGTGTGCAGAACCGGGAGAAGAGCACCTTCCCGTGGGCCTCCGCTGCGGAGTCGAAGGGCGCGGGAGGCCGCGCGTCTTCCACGTCGTCCCGGTCGGCCACCGTCTCCACCCCGCCGAGCGGCACCGCGCCCTCGGGAGCCGGCCTGGCCTCGGTGAGCGGCTGGAGCGAGGGCTGCTGCTCCATGCTCGCGGGCCAGAGGAAGCCACCCGACGTGCACCCGGAGAGCACCAGCGCGCCGAGCACCACCGGGCGGAGGTTCATGGCCTCCCCTCCTGCAGCGCGCGGAGCACCGCGGCGGCCAGTGGACCCTCGAACCGCTCTGCCGGCACCACGACCACGATCTGCTCGCTGTTCACCGCCGCCCTCGCCGCGGCGGCCACCCGCCGCCTCGCTCCTGCCGCCAGGAGGACCAGGGCGATGAAGTTCGCCGCCCCGGCGAAGAGCATCGTCAGCTCGAACATGATCACCCCGAAGGCGGGCCAGGCCAGGATCGGCTTGCCCCCGACCACCAGGCCCAGCGAGCGCGAGGTGAGCGCCTGCAGCAGCGCCGCGCAGGTCAGCCCCGTCACCGCGCCGGCGAGCGCGACCTTGCCCAGGACCGGCCAGGGTCCGGGGCGCCCGGTGAGGTGGACCACCGGGAAGGGCGCGGGGCTGACCACCCGTGCGTCGGTCACTCCGGCCTCGTGGAGGCGCCGCAGGGCGCGGGCCGCCGCGTCGGGGTCGGCGAAGAGGGTCACCCGCGGCTCAGGCATGGCCGGGCTCCATCCCGGGCTCGTGGGCCGCGGCGTGCTGCCGCTCCATCGTCTCGGCCACCGAGATCGAGGGGAAGATCTTGATGAAGAGCAGGAAGAGGGTGAAGAACCAGCCGAAGCCGCCGAGGCAGATCAGCAGCTCCGGCACGGTGGGGCGGTAGAACCCCCAGTTCTGCGGCAGGTAGTGGTGGGCGAGGGTGGTGACGATGAACATGAAGCGCTCGAACCACATCCCGACCGAGACCAGCACCGAGATGATCACCAGCGCCGGGAGGCTCCGGCGCACCCGGCCCCAGAAGCAGGCCAGCGGCGCGACGCTGTTGCAGACGATGACCAGCCAGAAGACCCAGGCGTAGGTTCCGGTGGGCCGCCAGCGGAACACCTCGGCCTCGGCCTGGCTCCCGTGGAAGAAGGCCATGAAGAACTCGGTGGCGTAGGTGAAGGTCATCACCAGCGAGGCCGCCAGGAGCAGCTTGGAGAGCATCTCGAAGTGCTCGGGCCGGATGTACCGCTCCAGCCGGTAGCCGCGGCGCAGTCCGGCGAGGAGCAGGATGGCCATCGCGATGCCGGAGAAGATGGCCCCGGCCACGAAGTACGGGGCGAAGATCGACGAGTGCCACCCCGGCATCACCGACATGGCGAAGTCCCAGGAGACGACGCTGTGCACCGAGACCGCCAGGGGGATGACCACCCCCGCGAAGATGGGGTACGC
This sequence comes from uncultured delta proteobacterium, assembly GCA_963776345.1. Lineage (GTDB taxonomy): Bacteria > Myxococcota > Myxococcia > Myxococcales > Myxococcaceae > RPRB01. Next base: position 119,631 of record CAVZMH010000020.1, read on the forward strand.
CTTCTCGAACAGCGCCCACTCCGCGTCGGTGCCGGAGAAGCCGAGCGACAGCACGCGGTAGAGCGGCCGCCGCCATCCCGTCACCCGCCGGGCCAGCATCGCCAGGTCCGGCAGCATCCCCATGTAGAGGAACAGCGCGCTCACCGTGACGTAGGAGCTGATGGCGAACACGTCCCAGGTGAGCGGGGAGCGGAAGTTCGGCCAGAGCTGGCGCTGGTTGGGGTAGGCGAGCACGAAGTAGAAGAGCCACGAGCGCCCGATGTGGATGATCGGGTACAGGCCGGCGGTGAGGATGGTGATCACCGTCATCGCCTCCGCCGACCGTCCGATCGCGGCCCGCAGCGGCGACCGGGCGAAGAAGAGGATGGCCGAGACCAGCGTGCCGGAGTGGCTCACGCCGATGAAGAAGACGAAGGTGGTGATGAGCGCCCCCCACATCACCGGCTCGTTCAGGCCGAAGACGCCCAGGCCCCGGCGGAGCGCCAGCGACCAGGCCACTCCTCCCACCACCACCAGGCCCGCGGAGAGCCCGAGCCCGAGCCAGTAGCGCCAGCTGGTCCGGGACATGGTCCCCACCATGTCGCGCTCGATGCGGGTGAGGTCAGGGGCGTCCACGTCAGGCCTTCTCTCGTCTGCGGGCGAGGTAGAGCACGCCCGGCTGGGTGTTCAGCTCCTCGAGGAGCCGGTAGGCCCGGCCGTCGCGCGCGAGGCGGGAGATCTCCGAGTCCGGGTCGTGGAGGTCTCCGAAGACGATGGCCCGGGTGGGGCAGGAGGCCGCGCAGGCGGAGATGACCTCGCCGTCGCGCACCTTGCGGTTCTCCATCTTCGCCTTCTCCTGCCCGGCGGTGACCCGCTGCACGCAGAGGGTGCACTTCTCGCTCACCCCGCGCTCGCGCACGCTCACGTCCGGATTGAGCCCCAGGCGGGACAGCCCGTGGTGAGGCCAGTCGAAGAAGTTGAAGCGGCGCACGCCGTAGGGACAGTTGTTCTCGCAGTACCGGGTGCCGATGCAGCGCGGGTAGATCTGGGCGTTGAGCCCCTCGCGGGTGTGGTACGTGGCGAAGGTCGGGCAGACCACCTCGCACGGCGCGTTGGTGCAGTGCTGGCACGAGAGCGGAAGGAACGACGGCTCGACGCCTCCCGGCCGCGGATCGAGGTAAGCGTGGATCCGCATCCAGGACATCGACCGGCCGCGCTGGACCTCCTCGGCGCCCACCACCGGCAGGTTGTTCTCGACGTAGCAGGCGGCGGTGCAGGTTCCGCATCCCGTGCACCGGTCGAGGTCCACCGCCATCCCCCAGCGGTGCTCGGGGTGCTCCACCGGCGAATACATCTGGGGGAGCGGATGGCGGGGAGGCAGGCTCGGCTGGGCCCCGCTCACGCTGCGCGCCAGCTCCCGCCCGTGCTGCTCCGAGGAGCCCTCGACCAGCGACGAAGGTTTCCTCTCCCCCGTGCGGCGGGCGGTCACCCGCACCTCGAGGCCGGGCGGGCCCTCTCCCTCGAGCAACCGTGCAGCGTCGGGCGCAGGGAGCGCGGCCACCCCGGCACGGACGCCCGCGGTGACGTGCGCCGGCAGGGCCACCTCGCCGCCCGGACCGCTCAGCGCCACCACGTCGCCCTCCTGCACACCCAGCGGTGCCGCCGTGCTCGGATGGAGCTCGATCCAGCCCGTCCACGCATAGCCGGACAGCGGATCGGGGATCTCCTGGAGGAGGGCGCTCCGGGGGACCCGACCGTCGAGGTGGCGGAGGCCGGGCATCGCCAGCAGGGTGAGCCCGCCGGCCGGACCGCGGGACTTTGCGGGTCCGGGGAGCTCGGCGAGAGCGCCCGAGGCGAGCGCCACCGGAACGGCAGCCGCCTCGCTCAGCTTCAACCCGTGCTCCCGCTCCTTGACGTCGTAGGCCGCGCGCACCACGTCGGCCCAGGTCCCCTCGGGGAGCCCGGCGGTCCGTCCCAGCGTCCGTGCGGCTCCGAGCAGCATGTCGGCCGCGGCGCGGGTGTCCAGCACCGGCGTCATCACCGGCTGCTGCACACCGGTCACCCCTGGCCGGGCCGGGGCGTCTCCCCAGGACTCGAGGAAGTGGTGATCCGGCAGGACCAGGTGCGCCCGGCCGGAGGTGTCATCGAGCTCCGTGGTCAGCGCCACCACGAAGGGGATCTGTCCGAGGGCCGCGGCGAAGCTCGGGTGCCCGCTGCCGATCGGATCCGCGTGGTGGAGCACCAGCGCGCCGATCGCCCCCGCGCGCGCCTGGCGCGCCAGCTCGGCCAGGTCCCACCCGGGCGGCTCCTCCGGGCGGGAGAGGAAGGCCAGGGCGGCGTTTCCCAGCAGCGCGTTCAGGACGGTCACTGCCTCGGCCAGCCGGCCCGCCTGGCTTCCGGCCAGGGCGCGTCCCGGCCCGAGAACCAGCCCCGGGCGATGGTCGAGCAGCGCCTGCGCCAGCCCCGAGATGCGCTCCGCGGTCAGCCCGGTGCGCGCCGCGACCGTCCTGGGGTCGAAGCCGGCCAGCCGCTCGCCCAGCGCGGCCCCGAGGTGAGGCGCGAGGTCCGGTGGGGGCGCCCGCTGGAGGACCTGACGACAGAGCCCCAGCACCAGGGCCAGCTCGCTCCCCGGCTCCATCGCGAGCCACTCGTCGCACGAGGCGGCGGTCAGCGACAGCCTCGGGCCCACGTAGATCGAGCGGCCACCCGCGGCGCGCTGCTCGGCGAGTCCCCGGGCGGACTCGACCGGCGAGCCCTCCTCGACGAAGTCGTCGCCCACCGAGAGGATGAGGCGGGCGGCCTCGAGCCGGCGCACCGGCACCGCATCGGACCCGAGCGCCCGCCGCTGTCCCTCGCGGAGCCAGGGACGCGCGGTGGGCTCGAACACCGCCCGGTGCGCCGGGGGCTGTCCCAGCGCTCCGAGCCAGGCGGTCAGGAAGCCCCCGAGCAGCCCCGGCTCGTGGCGGGTGAGCACCACCACCGCCCTTCCCGAGTCGAGGGCGGTCTTCAGGCCGCCCGCCAGCGCCTTCTCCGCCTCGGGCCAGCCCGTCGGCTTCCCGGCCGCCCATGGACTGGCGAGCCGGCCCGGACCGTAGAGCGACTCGATGGAGGCCTGGCCGGCGGGGCAGAGGCCTCCCCGGCTCACGGGATGCTCCGGGTTTCCCTCCACCATCACCGCCCGTCCCTCGCGCACCCGGGCCGTCATGCCGCAGGCCGCGGGACAGGCGCGGCAGGTGGTCCGGTACCACCGGGCCACCCCGGCGACCGCGTCGTCCGGAGGCGTGACGTAGGGCACCATCGAGCGTGGCAGCCGGCTCTTGCATCCCTCGACCAGGCTGGTGCCCAGCACCGTCGCCGCCGAGCCGAGGAACGTCCGTCTTCCCAGTCGCTTCATCCTCGGGGCTCCCTCAACGGTGGCAGACCACGCAGTCGCGCCGGACGTTCCTGTCCTCGTGGCAGGTGAGGCACCGGCCCATGGTGAAGGGCTCGTCCTGCCGGACGGTCCCCATCGTCGCGACGTCGCCGTGGCACTCGCTGCAGGCGACGGGCTCGCGGAAGTGCAGGTGCACCTGGTGGGTGAAGCGGACGAAGTCGGGAAGCTCGAAGACCCGTGTCCAGCGGAGCGGCTGGTCCGCGCGCACGCGGGCGGCGAGCACCTGGACCGCCGGGTTCTCCTTGGCCACGAACTTGTGGCAGCCCATGCACTTCTTGCCCGAGGGCAGACCGGCGACCGGAGACCGGACCGCGTCGGCGTGGCAGCTCAGGCAGGGGATGGCACAGTCCCCGGCGTGGACCCGGTGGTCGAAGGGGATCTCGTCCACCGGGGCGGGCGTGCCGGGAGGCCCGAGCACCACCTGGATCGGCGGGGCCGGGCTCGACGCGGCCGGCCCCCCTTCGGGCTCCGGTGCGCACCCGCGGCGGGTGCGCGACGAGGCTGGAAGCGGTGTCCGAACTCCCGCCGGCGGGGCGAGCTCGTCCGGAGTCGCTGGCTGCTGGCAGCCGGGGGCGGCCGCCAGCACGGCGAGCAGGAGCCCGGCGATGAGAGGCCGCATCCCGTCGTTCAGCGCTTCAGCGTCAGGTTCTGGGTGACGGTCTGGCCGGCCGCGACGGTGATCGGCTTGTCAGGCGCCTTGAGGTGGGAGTTCCAGACCGCGAGCTGGTAGGTGCCGGGTGGCACGTGGGCGATGGTGAAGCCGCCCTTCTTGTCCACCGCGGCGGCGTACGGACCGGGGGCGACGAAGATGAAGGCCAGCATCTCCGGATGCATCGAGCAGAGCTGGGTGTATGCGCCCTCCTGCTGGAACTTGTACGTCCGCTCCTCGTCCTGCTTGAAGCTCCCGAGGTTGTATCCCTCGCCGTCGGGTGAGTAGACGTTGTGGGCCACGTTGTCGTGGTTGAGGAACTTGACGCTGTCCCCCTGGGTGATCACCAGAACGTGGGGGACGAAGGTCATGGACTTCTGGTCCATCGCCTTGGTCTCGGGAGTCCTGGGCGGGGCCTTCACGCCCTTCAGGTAGACCACCGTCTCCTCCAGGTACTTGGAGGGCGTCACCTCGACCTTCCCGGTGATCGTTCCGTCGGCGGCCAGCGCCGAGGAGGTCAAGGCAAGAGCGGCGAGGGTCAGGAGATTGCGCATCGATGTCATCATTTCCTCGTTTCCTTCAGGATGGGTTTCACATGGCCCACGCGAGAAACAGGCCGATGCTCTCGAACTCGGAGCGGTTGTTCTCGCCGCTCGACGGAGGCGCGATCTGCAGCGGGCCCCACGGCGTGGCACCGCCCTGGTATGCCTGCGGCCCGGCGCCGGTGGTCGGGAACCCCTTGGCCGACTCGTAGTCGAACACGGCGACCAGCTTGATGTTGGGACGGATCAGGAAGGCGATGCCCGGCTGGACGTGCAGGTCATGGACCGTCGGACCGCCCTCGGGTGTCAGCCACACGGTCTCCACCCGGAGCGCCGGCACCATCCAGGGGAAGATGACGTAGGAGAGCTCGCCGAACAGCACCTTGGCCTTCACGGGGCCGCCGGTGTCGGTGCCGTGGCCGTGCGATTCGCTGTAGTAGCCCACGTTGAGCTCGGCCGAGCCCAGCTGGCCGCGAACGCCGACGCCATAGGTGTTGGCGGTGTCGCTGGCGACGGGGGCTCCTGCCGTGGTGTCGAAGCGCGAGTTCGACTGGTACGCGAAGCCGTAGATTCCCAGCGCCGTCTCGGCCCAGGGCCGCTCCGGATCCATCCCGCTGGACTCCTCGCCGTCCAGACGCATGCCGCCGATCTTGAAGCCCACCCGCCCGTAGAAGTTGTCCGTCGGGGCGAGCCCGTGGGCGATCTTCCCGGCGTTGAGGCCCACCGCGTAGTCGATCCGGCCGGCGATGACGCCGTTGAGCTCGACGCCGGTGTAGTTGTCCACCAGCGTCCAGGAGTTCGAGTCACCCCAGTAGATGCCGGTCACCGGCACGGTGGTGACCATCGCATCGCCCAGGTACGAGGAGTGAGGCCCGAACTGGGTGACGTTGGGGAAGCCGTGGCCAACGATGAGGTTGAAGAGGTGCTTCGGACCGACGATGTCGTTGAAGAGCAGCTGCGCGTGCTCGACATCCACGCCGTCACTGCTGAAGGTGACCTCGAACCAGGCCGTGATGGTGTCGTCGAACGCTGCGCCGGCCCAGATGTGGCCCTCGGCCGCGAGGTCCTGGAGGGTGAAGTGCGTGGCGCTTCCGTCGGCGCTCTTCGCTGCCTCCCCGGCGCTCGAGGAGCTGGAGGGGATGATGAGCGCCTGGCCGTTGACGCCCACGGAGAGGGGGATGGCCGCCAGGATCGAGTCGGGCCACGCGGTCTTGGGGAAGGTCTTCTTGTTCGCCTCCTGTCCCATCGGCACCTGCTCGGCCTTGATGTAGTCCGAGTCCGTGCCGGGGAAGCGATAGCCGTTGCGCCGGAACGCCTCTCCGAACGGATTGAGCTTCGGATAGACGGTGTGACAGGTCAGGCAGCTCGTCTGGTACTTGCGCGCAAAGGCCGGGATCGCCCCCGCGGGGGCTGCGGCCGTGAGCACCACGACGACGAGAAGCCCACCGAGAGCACGCCTCGACATGGTTCGCTCCATTCCCGACCGCAGCTGGGAAACGTCGGATGTCGCGAGGCCCGGTGCAAGGACGAAGCCCCGCGCGGGTTCGAGGTTGGAACGGCACGGCAGTTCAGATGAACCACACGCGGCGCGCGGGTCTTGGCCGAGACGCAAGCAAATGACTTCATCAGTTACGCAAAGCCTGCGAACGACGAAAGGAATGCACGCAGAGACTGCGCTTTTGCTTGCATGTCTCTGGCATCAGAAATCGAGTTGCATATGCGCAGGTTCGTTCGGGCAGGCGGTGATCCGGCACGCCGCAGACAGGACAGCGGTGGTCACCCGGCTCGCTCTGCAGGGCCTTCGCGACCGAGGGCCGCCACGGGGCTCAGCGCCGCGTCCTCGAGCCGGGGCCACACCACTCGCTGAGTCGCGCGGCTGGCTCGGCCTGAGGTTCAGGCCGATGCGCCGCCGTGTGCCGGCTGCTCCGGGCGTTTCTCAGGTGTGGTCCACGGCAGGGTCGACATCATTTCCCCAGTCACCCAGGTCGCGAGGAGGATGAGGAGCAGCGGCACCCACGTTCCGCCGATGCTCCGGAACATCGTCATGCTTCGCTGCACCAGCGCGGCCACGACCACCAGGTCGAGCACTGCGACCACCAGGGTGAAGGCGACGGCCGTGTCTCGCGCCTCCCGGGCGCCGGGCAGCCGGAAGTAGTGCCAGGCAATCGCGACGAAGATGAGCGGGGCCACGAAGGCGTGGACCCACATCGCCAGGGACGTGCTCCCGAGCGCGAGGAGCCCTGCCATCACCGCTCCGCACGCGGCCCAGCCCGCGACGGCATGCCCCAGAAGGCGGAGCGGCGAGGCCGCCGGAGGATCCACCGCCGGGCGCGGTTCCGCTGTCGGAAGCGCCCGGGCCACGTCCGCCGCCCAGGTGCGGACCCGGTCCGGGTTCCGCCAGTCACCGCCGTGGGTCCTCGCCATCGCGCTCGCCGGAAAGCCGCGCGCGTCGGCCAAGAGGCGACCCCCGAACGTCACATGCTCCTGCGCGCCGACCAGCTCGGCGAGCGCCCGCACCCGTCCCGTGGGAGGGATCGCCCCGCGATCCGCCGAGTCGTCGAGCGGCCCGCTGGAGAAGAACCACACCGGAACCTTGCGCAGCGCCTTCCGATGTCTCCAGACGAAGCGCCGGGCGTCCGCGTGCCAGCGATTCGCGTAAAGCGCGCCTCCGACGATGACCGCATCGAAGCGTGTCTCCCGGTGCGCCTCCGACGGCGGGAGAAGCACCGGCTCGTGCCCCGATCCGGCCAGCACCGCGCCCACCATCCGTGCGATTCCCTCGGTACCGCCCCGCTTCGAACCCCAGGTCACGAGGACGCGCATGGTCGTGCTCCTTTCCTCTACGGCAGGTGATGCGCGAGGTAGATCCCGAGCGGGATGATGAACGCAACCCCGAGCAGGAGCGCGGCCGCGACCAGGACGATCGCGGCTCTCGCGCGGGTGGTGCCCTGCAGGCTGGCGAGGGCGAACACACCGATCACCAGTCCCCAGAGGCCGAGCGGGCTGACGCTGAGGAGAAGCCCGACCGAGACGCCGGAGTAGCACACCGCGCGGAGGGTCGCCCCGAGCCCGCGGTGCGCGCCGCGGACGACGAGCGCGAGCAGGTGCACCACGACGCCGAGCACGAGCACGATCGCCGGATACAGCACCACCGGCGCCAGCGGCACGACGAGGAGCCCGAGGAGGCGCAACGGCGTCGCCGCGGCGGCCCCGAAGGTCTGGAGGAGGAAGAGCACCGCTCCCACCGCGCCGAACAGCGCCTGGAGCAGCCAGCCGTACCAGAAGGCTTCGGTCCAGGGGACGTCGGGTCGAAGCGCGGCGAAGAACTTCCCTGGCGAGAATGCGCTCTCCCTCAGGGTGTCGATCAGCCCCGGCCCCAGCCCGAGCCGGTCTCGTTGCTCCCAGGGAGTGAGTTCGCCGGTCGCCGTGTCCACGACCACTCCGGCCCGCAATGGCTGCGTGGGCATCCGGGCCATCTGCACAGGGTGCGCCCGGATGCTCCGTTCTTGGCCGACTGGGGGAGGGTGCATCGGCGGGGCCAACCCGTGGCTCGACCGATGCAACCCAGCCTTCGAGCAGGGAAGCCACGGACGTGACAGGGACGCGGTCGCCGCGCGGCAAGCGGCGCCGGCGGGCACCTCGACCGAACGGGGGCCCTGACGTCCAAGAGGTGACCATGAGCCGGCTGATCCGGCTGCTCGACCCGAACAACCTGCGGTCGTTCTTCGATGCGGTCTCGGTCGGCCAGGACGCGTGGAGGGCGGTGCGGGAGGACTCGGGGTTCCTCGGCGCCGTCCGGCGCACGTTGCTGCCCCTTCCGATGGACCGCGAGCCGGAGCTCGACCCGGATCCCTTCCCGCCGTTCGAGCCGGTGGCGGTCCCGGCGCTCCGGGGCGCGAAGGTGGCGGTGGTCGTCTCGGGCGGGAGCGGCGCGACCAGCGCCGCCGTCGGCGTGCAGCGGGCGTTCGAGGAGGCGGGGCTCGAGCCCGCGGCCCTCTCCGCGTCCTCCGGGTCGGTGCTCTTCGTCGCGCTCTGGGCCTGCGGCCTCGACTCGGCAGCCATCGCGCGGTTCTGGCTCGGCCTGCGCCGCGCCGACTACGTGGACGTGGACTGGGGCGCGCTGGTTCGCTCGACGCGTCGCGCGCTCGGCGGCTGGGCCGGGCTCATCCGGGGGGAGGCGCTCGAGCGCTCCATCCGCACCCTGGTCGGCGACCGGCGGCTAGGCGAGACCCGGGTCCCCTTCTCGATGCCCGCATGGAACATCGACCGGAACCGGGTGGAGATCTTCGGTACCCGGACCACGCCCGACCTTCCGGTGGCAGTGGCCGTCCGCATCTCCATCGCCATCCCCATCTTCGTCGAGCCGGTGCGGGTCGGCCCTCACGTCTACGGGGACGGCGGCATCATCGACATCTTCCCCGTCCGCCCGGTGCTGGACGTACAGCCCGACCGGGTGCTGGGCCTCAACTGCTACCTCCCGGAGGGCTTCGAGGGCGAGGACGTCACCGGCTGGCACGGGCGCTCGTTCGCCATCCTCCGCGCCAGCGGGCAGCTGCGGTGGTCGGGGATGGTGGCGCTGGCCCGCGAGCAGGCGCTGCTCGCCGGGGACCGGCTGACCCTGCTCCACCCCGTGCCGTACGAGGCAGTGCGCGGGGGACGCTTCTACGAGACCTTCGTCGACCGCCGGCGCTGGCCGGAGTTCATGAACGCCGGGCGGGAGGCGACCCGCGCGCTGTTCGCCCGGCTCGGGCCGCTCCCGGCCGCGAGCGAGCGCTAGCGCTGACTCGTCCGCTGGGCGCGAGCCCCGGTGCGGACCTCGTCCAGCTCCGGCACGTCCCGGTCCGCGTCCTTCCACTGCGCGGCCAGGGTGGCGTACCGCTCGCGGGCCATCACCGCGTCGCCGGCCCGCTGCGCGGCGCGCGCCGAGCCGAGCAGGGCCCGGGAGAGGTTCGGGTAGCGGAGCAGGGTCGCGTCGTAGGCCACCAGCGCCTCCTTCGGCCGGTTCGCCTCGAGCAGGAAGTCCGCCGACATCAACCGCGGCGGCGCGTCGAAGGCAGGTCCGCTGTTCCGCAGCCGCTCGGTCGCGTCCGCCCATCGCCCCATCGCCTCGGCGGCGGCGCTCCAGGCCTCGGGCGTCCGCTCGCGGTGGGCACGGGCTCCGGCGAGGTAGGCGGTGCTCATCAGCGTCTGGCGTTCGGCCCGGTCGGGCGGGAGCATCTTCGCCCAGGGCTCCATCGCCGCCCGGGTCTGGTCCAGGACCGCGAGCTGCGCCTTGACCCCCGGCTCGTCCCCGGCGCGCATCGCCCGCTCGGCGAGCGCCGTCTGCATCGCGCTCCGGCCCCAGAGGCCCACCGGATAGCGGACCGCGTCGGCGCCGCTGCCCGGGCTGTGGAGCGCGCATCCCAGGCTGCCGTCGGGCTCGCCCTTCTCGAGGTAGGGCTTCTCCATCACTGCGAGCATCGCCGGTCCCTCGGACCAGCGGCCGGTGTCCACCAGGTACTTGCGTGCGAGCTGCGCGTAGCCGAGCCGGATGTCCGCGCCGTCCTCCTCCTTCATCCGCCGCCCGATGTCGTCCAGCACCGCCCGGGCCCGGCCGAAGCGCCCGAGCTCGAGGTACGAGGCGCCGAGCCAGGAGTACGCGTGGTAGTCGCGGTCGGCCTGGCCCTTCTTTCTCCGGAGGGCCCACTGCTCCGAGGCGGCCCACGAGTCCTCGTTGGACGCGGCCGACTCGGCCCACATCCCGAGCTGGACGAAGATGTGGGACGGCATGTGCCGCGCGTGCGACGACGCGGGCGCGATGCGGGCGTACTTCCGGGCGGCGGGGAGCGCGAGCACCGCGTGGTCCGGCGTGTCGCAGGCGTGGATGAAGTAGTGCGCCGCCCCCGGATGGTTCGGCTTGCGCCGGAACACGTCCATGGCGATGGCGGTGGCCTGCATCAGCCGGCCGGTGTTGCGGAAGCCCTCGCTGTTGGTGATGAGGGCGAGCACGTGCTGGAGCGCGAGCTCGTCGTCGGCGGGGAAGGCGCGGTGCGCGCGCTCGGTCTCCTGGAGCCAGGCCCGGTGGCGCTCCTGGATGTCTCCGGTGCCGAAGAGCGCCCGCGCGGCGGCGAGGTGCGCACGCTCCGTCGGCTTCAGCGTCTCCTCGCTGGTGACCCCCGCCAGGGCGGCCTGCGCCGACTGCACCTGCTCCTCGCCCCAGATGGGGTGGCTGTAGGCCATGGCGTCGCCCCAGTGCGCCATGGCGCAGTGCGGGTCGGCCTTCGCCGCGGCCTGGAACGTCTGGTGCGCATCCTCGTACTGGAACGAGTGCAGCTGGAGCATCCCCTGCACGAACAGCTGCCGGCACTCGGTGTTGCCGGTGACGGGGAAGTCCAGCACCCCGTATCTCGCCGCCGGGGTGGCGGCGAGCGCGAGGGACAGCAAGAGGGCAGTCATGGTCCCGACGTGAATACCATGCCCGGTGGCCGGGCTGGCCTCATAGAGTCGGTGGCGAACGGGGCGGGGCGCGGCCCCCCCGCCTGGAGGAAGCTCGCGATGGCGAAGAAGATCCTGATGCTGGTCGGCGACTTCGGTGAGGACTACGAGGTGATGGTGCCCTTCCAGGCGCTCCAGGCGGTGGGGCACACGGTGCACGCAGCCTGTCCGGGGAAGAAGGCCGGGGACAAGGTCCGGACCGCGGTGCACGACTTCGAGGGCGACCAGACCTACTCCGAGAAGCGCGGGCACGACTTCGCGCTGAATGCCACCTACGCCGAGGTGAAGCCGCATGAGTACGACGCGCTGGTCCTCCCCGGTGGGCGGGCGCCGGAGTACCTGCGGCTGGACCGGACGGTGCTGGCGACGGTGCGGTACTTCTCCGAGGCGAAGAAGCCGATCGCCGCCATCTGCCACGCCGCGCAGCTGCTCGCGGCCGCGGAGGTCATCAGGGGCCGGAAGGTGTCGGGGTACCCGGCCTGCGCACCCGAGGTGCGGCTCGCAGGCGGCGAGTACATGGACGTGCCGATCGACCGGGCGGTGGTGGACGGCAACCTCGTGACCGCGCCGGCCTGGCCGGCCCATCCCGACTGGATCGGCAAGTTCCTGGCCGTGCTGGGGACGAAGATCTCGCACTGAGCCGCGTGCGCGCGCTCGGGCCAGAACTTGCGAGGGAGCGCGGGGCCAGCGTAGGACTCCGGAGCCTCACAGGCAGTCTGGCCCCGTAGCTCAACTGGATAGAGCGTCGGCCTTCTAAGCCGATGGTTGCGTGTTCGAGTCACGCCGGGGTCACTGAAAGCTCGACGACTTGGCGTGCGGCTCCGGAACGTCTCAGGAGCGTCGCCTCGAGGGCTCCGGGACGACCACGGCCGCTATCGTCGTCGGCGCCGAGCAACCGCGTGGGAGGCGGCGGCCATACGTCGCGGCGCTCTATCGGGACGGGCGCGCTCCTGGCCACGACGACACGTCATCGACGTCTCCCGTGGCATCGTGAACGCCGTAGTGATCGGCGAGCTGGGCTCCACTGACGGATCCGGTGGCGCTCTCCTTCAGCTCTGGAAGCATCGTCGAATTCCAGGCATTCCACTCCTCCACCATCCGCTCGAAAAGATCAGGTCGCCGCTCTCTCAAATTCACCCGCTCGAGCGGATCGTCGACCACATTAAAGAGAAAGGTGTTGTCCAGGATCTTCAGGAGCTTGAAATCTCCATCGCGAGCGGCGCGCTGGGCATTCGCTTTGTATCGCCAAAACAGCTTGCGAGGAGAGGGAGGTGCGTTCTGTATGAGCGCCGGAAGCAAGCTCATGCCGTCCGTGGGGTAGGCAGGATCCGGTGAACTCCCCGCGGCGGCGAGCAGTGTCGGAAGCCAATCCATGCTGATCGTGACCTGATCGTGCGTGCGACCCGCCGGGATGTGACCAGGCCAACGAATCATCACGGGAATTCGCAAGCCACCTTCCAGCAGCTCCCCCTTCTTGCCCGTGAACGGCCACGTATTGGAGAAGCGCTCACCGCCATTGTCGCTGGTGAAGATGACGATCGTTTCGTCCTGCAGCCTGTTGGCCTCCAGAGCCTTGAGCACTCGGCCGACTTGAAAATCCAGGCGCTCGACCATCCGTCGGTACGTCTGTTGTGAGCCGCCGTCAAAATCGAACAAGCTCTTTCCAGCGAGGCGGCGAGACTCTGCCTCGTCGCCCGGCGCCTCCCATGGCCAGTGGGGGGCGCTGAAGTGAAGGCTGAGAAAGAAGGGCGCGTCGGTCTTTGCGTGGTGGCCGATGACCTTGACGGCCCGGTCGCCGAGGAGATCGGTCAGATAGCCGTCGTCGTGTGTCGATGTGTCGTCGTCCCAGAAATCATCCGTATGACTGGGTCCGGTGTGGGCGAAGTAGTCGACCGCTCCACCGCGAAAACCGTAGAAGTGATCGTAGCCGCTCTTCATGGGACCGAAATCCGGCAGCAGCCCGAGATGCCATTTGCCGATCAGGGTGGTGCTGTAGCCGACCCGCCGGAGGAGCGAGGGGAGCGTCGGATGCTCGGGCGGCAACCCGATGCCATGTACCTCGCGCAGTGGCTCTTCGAGACCGATGCGCAACCGATATTGGTACCGTCCGGTGATCAGCGCCGCCCGGGTCGCAGAGCAGACGGCGGAATTCGCGTAACCCTGCAGGAAACGCACGCCCTCGGCGGCGATGCGGTCGATGTTCGGCGTGGAGAAATCCGGTCGTCCATAGCAGGACACGTCGGCATAGCCGAGATCGTCAGCCAGGATGAAGACGATGTTCGGCCTGCCCCGACCCCGATCACGCTTGGCCCGTGCAAACACGGAGAGTGGCATCGCTGCCCCCAGCAGCGCAGCCAGGGTGACGAAATCACGGCGGTCGATTCGCTTCATCGGCAACGCTCCAAGCGGGACTGCGCCGGCCACATCCGGCCACGAGAGCTTCGCACATGCTTTCGGTCGGGATGCGAGCGCTGGTTCCTCAGCGGTGTTCGAGAGTTCTTGTCGAGCATCGGCCCGGCGTCGCTGCTGGGCGCGCCCGGGAGCGCGCGGCCGGTTCACGTCGCGCCTCCTGCCGTGAGGGCCGTCACCAGACGCCCGGGAGCAGCCTCCACCGGACCTTGCGCGTGTACGCCTCGTAACCGGCGAGCCCGCTCCGCAGGAGACGATCCTCGAGCGCGGTCCGGAGCACGACCCAGGCGACCACGACCAGGGCGACCCCAAAGGCTGCCTCTGACCAGAGCAGGAACGGCGTCGCCAGCGCCCACAGGCACAGGCCCAGGTATCCGGGATGGCGAACCCGGGCGTACGGGCCCGTCTCGACCACCGTCTGCGCTCGCTCGGTCTGAACACGGACGGTCCCCTCGAAGAACGGGTTCACCGCCATCGCCGCGGCCGACAGGCCGAGCCCGACCGCGAGGAGGAACACGCCGAGGCCCCAGGTCCACAGCGGCAGCGGGGCTCCGCGCGCACGGTGCTCGGCCGCCGCGACCATCGGGACCGCCGCCATGAGCCACCAGAACACCACGCTCCAGATCAGGTCCCAGCCGGGCGTGTTCGGGCCAATCTCGCTGCGCGCGGCGCGCAGCCCCGGGTTGTGCCGAGCCACGTACGCCCGATGCGCCAGGAGCCCACAGGCGAGGGCCGCGAAGTAGCACCAGCCTGCCGGCCATCCCAGCCGGCCGACGATCGCGAATGGAGCGGCGATCCACGCCACCATCGCCAGGACGATCGCGATGCGAACCAGGAGGATGCGCGCGGGCTTCACCGGCTGGAGTCTACGGCCCGGCGCGCGCGCAGCGGGCGGCGCATCACTGGAGGTCGACCTCGAATCCGAGAAGCAGCATCTCGATTCCCGGGTTCGGCGTCGCCAGCTTTCCGTTCGACACGTGCGCGAAGCTCATCAGCACGCGCAGGCCGGACGTCAGCGGCGCGGCGAGCTCCACCGAGGACTTGAACAGGAGAGCCGACCCGAGGTTCCGCTGTCCGTTGAGCGTCCGGATCCCGGGGGCGAACCCGGGAGACAGAGTCACTCCCCAGGCGATGGGAATCTCCAGGAGGAAGCCGGCGAACCAGATCTGGGTCCCCTCGGTGGACTGCAACAGTCCGGCCGTCGGCCGGATCCACCACCAGCGAACGCCCGGACGGATCTCCAGCTGGAGCCCGAGCTCGTGTGGCTCCTGCGAGTGGAGCCCCCAGCCTCCCGCCGCGAGTGCCGCCCGGACAGGCTCGGCGTCCGCGGCTGCCGAGGACAGGAGCAGCCCGCTCACCAGGACTCCGAACCTCCAGCTCACGCCCGCGGAAGCCCTCCCTCTCCGACCTTGCCGGACGCACCGACCCTAGCGTGCGGCGGCGATGGACTCTGCGTGAAATCAGACATCGCCTCGCGCGAGCGGCGACGTCGTCAGCCCGCCCCGGCCGCGACGGATGTGAGCCGTCCCTCGCCCAGGCGGTAGCGCTCGGCCTCGAGGGCGCTCGACAGCTCATTGTCGTGCGTCACCACCACCTGCGGAATCCCCCATGCCCGGACCGTCGCCACGTGCGCGGCCACCTCGCGCTTGCGCTCGGGGTCCAGCGCGCTGGTCGGCTCGTCCCAGAGCAGCGCCGCCGGGCGGCACGACAGGGCACGGGCGATCGCCACCCGCTGGCGCTCCCCGCCGGACAGCGACTGGGGCCAGGCGTCCGCCCGGTCCAGGAGGCCGAGGCGCTCGAGCCACGTCCGCGCCTCGCGCTCCGGCTCGGCCTCGCCGCGGAGCCGCGGGGCCAGGGTGCAGTTCTCCAGGACGCGGAGGTGCGGGAAGAGCTCCATCGACTGGAAGACCAGGCCCACCCGGCCGAGCAGCGCCGCATGCCCGGCCGGCTCGACGCGCAGCGCCCCGAGCGCCACCTGGCCGGCGTCGAAGGTCTCGAGCCCTGCGAGGCAGCGGAGCAGGGTGGACTTCCCCGAGCCGCTGGGCCCGAGCACCACCGCCACGCTCCCGGCCGCGACCCGCAGGCTCACCCCATCCAGCACCGGCCGCCGCTCCGGGCCGACGCGGCGGACCAGCCCCTCCACGCAGGAGCTCGCTCACCGCGCCACCTCGAGGTGCGCCGCCAGCCGCCGCTCCACCCAGCGCGACAGCCTGGCGAAGGGCAGCCCGAGCAGGAGGTACACCGCCCCCACCAGCAGCCCGAGCCCGAGGTGGTCGCGGGTGGCCGCGGCCAGCGTCCCGTAGGTCTTGGTCAGCTCGGTCAGCGTCACCACCGAGACCAGCGAGCTGTCCTTGAGGAGGGCGATGAAGTCGTTGGTGACCGGCGGCAGCGCCACCCGCAGCGCCTGCGGGGCGATGACGTGGCGCACCGCCTGCCAGCGGCCGAGCCCCAGCACCCGGGCCGCGTCCATCTGCGTGCGCGGGACGGCGAGCAGCCCCGCGCGGTCGTTCTCCGCCTCGGCCGCCGCGTAGTTCAGGCCCAGCGCGAGCCAGCCGGCGACGAAGGGGCTCAGCCGGACCCCGAGCTCCGGGAGCCCGTAGTACACGACGATGAGCTGGAGCAGGAGCGGGGTCCCACGGAAGAGCTCCACGTAGCCCAGCGCCAGCGCGGCGAGCGGCGGCGGGCCGTAGACCCGGGCCAGCGCCAGCGCCGCCCCGAGCGCCACCGCCAGACCCATCGCCGCCACGGAGAGGAGCAGGGTCACCGCGGCGCCGCGCCCCAGCGCCCGCAGCACCGGCGCCCAGCCCACGCCCCACACGCCCTCGCCGCGGCGCGCGCGCCAGGCCTCGAGCTCCGTCGACGGCCCGGACGGCGCCGCGGCCACGCCCAGCACCTGGCCGGCCTCCTCCGTCCACAGCCCCCAGCGCTGCAGGAGGGCGGGGAGCGTGCCGTCCCGGACCAGCGAGGCGAGCGCCGCGTCGAGCGCGTCGCGCAGCCGCACGTCCGTGGCCCGCGCCACCACCACGTAGCGGAGCTCGCCGAACCCCGCGGCGAGCGTCGTCAGCTCCGGCCGCTCTCCGTAGTAGAGGGCCACCGGCGCGTCGAGCAGCACCGCGTCGGTGCGCCCGAGCGCGAGGTCGCGGTAGGGGTCCTCCTGCCCGCCGTCGTAGGTGCGCACCTCGGCGCCGGCGGCGCGGAGCATGCGCTCGGCGAGCGTGCCAGGCAGCGTCCCCACCCGGCGCCCGCGCAGGTCGGCCAGCGTCGCCGGGGCCCCCGGGTCGTCCCGGCGGACGGTCAGCCGCTCCGGGCCCGCCCAGTAGGCCCGCGTCAGCGCGTAGGCCCGCGCCCGGTCCTCGGTCGCCTCGATGCCGTTGAGGACCACGTCCACGTCCCCGCGCTCGAGCAGCGGGAGCAGCTCGGCGAAGGGGCCCTGGACGTGGCGCGCGGTGCGTCCGAGCCGCGCGGCGAGCAGCCCTGCCAGCTCGGCCTCGAAGCCGCGGAGGCGCCCGGGCGGCTGCTCGAAGACGTAGGGCGCGCCTCCCTCGGCGTCCGCGCCCCAGCGGAGCTCGGACGGAGCCGCGGCGAGGGCGACCGAGACGAGCAGTGCGGAGACGCTCACTGTGCCGGCCAGTCTATGGCATGCAGAGCGCTCCATGCTCGCTCCGCTCGTGCTCGTCCTCCTCGCCGCCCCTCCGCCGCCCGCGTCGTCCCCGGTCGAGAACATCCTCGGCCGTGCGCTGACCGACGGCGCCACGCTCGCCACCGTGACCGACCTCGCCGACCGGATCGGCCCGCGGCTCAGCGGCTCGCCGGGCGCCGCCGAGGCGGTGCGCTGGGGCGTCGAGCAGTTCCGGGCCGCGGGCGTCTCGGTGCGCACCGAGGCGGTGAGCCGTCACCCCGTGGACCCGGGGCGAGGAGCGCGGCGAGGTGCTCGCCGGACCTGGCCGCCGCGCCTGGCCGCTGGCGCTCACCGCGCTCGGTGGGAGCCCGCCCACGCCGGCCGGCGGCGTCGAGGCAGAGGTCGTGGAGGTGACGAGCCTCGAGGCGCTGGCCACTGCGCCCGTCCAGGGCCGCATCGTCTACTTCCATCACCAGATGTCGACGCACGAGGGCTACGGCGAGGCCTCGGAGCTGCGGACGTTGGGGCCGGCGAAGGCGGCCGAGAGGGGCGCGGTGGCGACGATGGTCCGCTCCGCGGCGAGCGCCTCGCTGCGTTCGCCCCACACCGGGGTGGTGCTGTTCGGTCCGGGGAAGCGCGCCGTCCCGGCCGTGGCCATCGCCACCGAGGACGCCGAGGTGCTCCACCGCTGGCTCGCCGCCGGCCCGGTGCGGGTGCGGCTCACGCTCGGCTGCCGGACCGGCGCGGACGTGCCGTCGGCCAACGTGGTCGGGGAGATCCGGGGGCGAGAGCGCCCGGCGGAGGTCGTCCTGCTCGGAGCCCACCTCGACTCCTGGGATCTCGCGGTGGGCGCGCAGGACGACGGGACGGGGGTGGCGATGGTGCTGGAGGCCGCGCGGCTCATCGCCCGCGTCCGCCCCGCGCCCCGGCGGACGGTCCGCTTCGTCCTCTTCATGAACGAGGAGAACGGCGGCGCCGGGGCGAACGGCTACGCCGAGGCGCACGCCAGCGAGACGCACGTGGCGGCCCTGGAGACCGACGCCGGGGCCGGACGCCCGCTGTGGGTGGGGTTCCGCGGCGGGGAGGGAGCCGAGTCCTTCCTCGCGCCGCTGCTCCGACCGCTCGCCTCCCTCGGCGTCGACCCGGGCCCGCGGCGGACGAAGCACTTCGGGGCGGACCTCGCCCCGCTGGCGCGAAAGCGTGGGCTCCCGACCGTTCACCTCTGGCAGGATCCGACGCACTACTTCGACGTCCACCACTCGGCCGCCGACACGCTGGACAAGATCGACCCCGCGGCGCTCGCCCAGTCCTCGGCGGCGATGGCCTGGCTGACCTGGGCCCTGGCCGACGCGTCCGGCGCCCTCGCTCCGCCTCCCGTGGAGCCTCCCGCGCACGAGCCCTGAGGGAGGGCCACCTCTGCGCCGCGGGTAGGCGCCCCGAGCACATTGTCCCTCCGCGTGACCGTCGTTTACCGTGCGAACGTGCCCGATCGTCGCGTTGTGCTGGCCGCCTGGCTGTCGGTCCTGGCGGGGTGTGCGGGCTCCCTCGACAACCCCGATCGCTTCGGAGACGGCGGGAGCTCCGGCTTCGTCTGTCCCAGCCTGGGCAAGCCCGCCAAGGCGGAGGTCATCCTCAAGAAGTGCGTGTCCGGCTGCCACTCGGCCACGGTGCAGGCGAGCGGGCTCGACCTCGAGTCGCCGGACGCCGGCGGGCGGCTGGTGGACGTGAGCACCGTCGCCTGTCCTCCCCGGCGCCGGGTGGACCGCATCGACGGCGGCACCCTCGAGGAGCTCGTCACCGAGGCCAACCCCAGCTGCACCTCGTCGATGCCGCCCGGCGGCGGGCTCACCAACGGGGAGATCTCCTGCATCGTGGAGTGGACCCGCAACCTCGCCGCCGGAGGCGAGGAGTGAGGACCGGGACGCTGGTCCTGCTCGTCGCCGCCCTGGTCGCGCACCCGGCCTGGGCGGCGAAGAAGGCGAAGCCCCCGGCGTCGAAGGGCGCGCGGCGCTACGGCGTCCTGGCGACCGGCCCGAGCGCGGCGGTGGCGGGGAAGGCCGTCGTCTCGGCGCTGAAGGGGGTGAGCGTCCCCGACAACCGGCTGCAGGAGGAGGCGCAGCGCTACGGTGTGGCCCTCGGCACCGACCCGGCGTATCAGGCGCTGGCCCTGGGGATGAAGCTCGACGCGGTGGTGCGGGTGACCACGCTCGACAAGGGCACGAGTCAGCTCGCCGTGGTGCAGGTGCGCGACGGATCCACCGGCGCCATCGTCGACGATGCCACCTGGAAGGCGCCGAGCAGCAAGGCCCTGGGGCAGGTGCTGGCCAAGCAGCTGAAGCCGCGCTTCCAGCGCTCGCTGGCCGGCACCAAGGCGCCGCGCCCCGGCTCGCTGCAGCCCGTCGCCGTGGGAGGGGTGGCCGCGGTGGCCGCCGCGCCATCCGCGGCAGCCGCCCCGGCGGCACGGGGCGCTCCGCTCGCCGCCGCCCCCGGCGCCCAGGCCGCGCCTCCCTCGGACGAGCCGCCCCTGCCCACCGGGGCGGCGCCGCCGCTGCCGACCGCCGCCGCCGCGCCCGACCCGGGCGTGGTGGGCAGCCGCTCCAGCGAGGTCAGCGCGCCGCGCGAGTCCGGGCGCCCGGCGCTGGACATTGCCCTCGGCGCGGCGCTGTTCACCCGCGACTTCACCTACAAGGACGACCTCTACCAGGAGCTCCAGGGCTACTCGCTCGGAGGCGCCGTGGCCCCGGCGCTGGAGATCACCTGGGCGCCGCTCTTCGGCGGCCGCGGGTACCTCACCGGCCACCTGGCCGCGTCGATCGGCCTGCAGTCGAAGGCGCAGGACGGAACGAGCTACCCCACGCAGGCGCTCTCCTGGGGCGCGGGGCTCGGCTACCGCTTCCTCATCGGCGAGAAGTCCCACTTCGGGATCGAGGCCCGCTTCGAGCGGCAGACCTTCGTCATCTCCGGGACCGCCTCGAGCCCGAAGCCGGCCATCCCCGACGTGGGTTACTCGGCCCTCGCCGCGGGGGTGGATTTCCGCTTCTCGCTCTTCGGGCCGGTGTCGCTGCTGGGCGGGGCCGCCTACCGGCACCTCTTCGCGGTCGGGGAGATCGGCGCCGCGGCCTGGTTCCCTCGCCAGTCGTCGATGGGCGTCGACGCGAACCTGGGCATCGGCGTCGAGCTGGGGCGCTCGTTCGAGATCCGCATCCTCGGCGCGCTCCAGCGGTACGGCTTCACCTTCAACCCCGAGCCGGGCGATCCCCACATCGCGGGCGGCGCGACCGACACCTACCTGAGCGGCGGCCTCTGGCTGGCCTGGAGGCTCTAGGCAGCTAGGGCGCAGCCGCCTCGGCAAGCGACGCCGAGCTCGGGGCGAGCGAGTTCCCGGCGGGCCCGATCGGCAGGAAGAAGCGCAGCCGCATCCCGGGCTTCGCCCCCGGCGCGGCGAGGCTCTTCCCCTGGAGCACCGAGCGGGCGCAGGAGACGAAGCGGTCGTTGACCGGCACCTCGGCCTCGAGGGCGGTGCTCACCACCCGCGCCGAGTCGTTCTCGCCCACCAGCTCGAGCACCACCGCGGCACGCGTTCCAAAGTTCCGCTGAACCGGATCGGCCGGACACCGCGCGAGCTCGTCCTTGAAGGCGCCCAAGCTGCGGATCATCTCCTGCCGGATCTGCAGGCGCGTAGGCAGGGGCAGCGCGGCGGGGAGCAGCGGCCGCTGGGCCGGCGCGGGGGCTGCCGCCGCGGGCGCCGGGGGTGGGCGGGGCGGCTCGACCGCGGCCTCGGGCGGTGGAGCAGGAACGGGCGGTGGCGGGGGCGCGGCGGGGCGGACCGGCTCGGGCTCGGGCCTGGCCGGCTCGGCCGGCGAGAGCAGGGCGGCGAGGCCCAGACCCAGCATCGCGAGGAGCAGGAACGCGCCGGCGGTGAGGCCCACCGACAGCATGCGCCGGACGAGCGGCCTCACCGGACGCCCACGCCGGGGCGTGCCTCCGCGCGGCAGTCGGGCTGGAGCGGGCTCGGCTGGACCGGGGCTCTCATCTCCCGGCGAGGCATCTCACAGGAGGACGTGGACCTGGAAGAGGGCGCCGAGGCTGGAGGTCGAGCCGCCGGTCTGCGGCTGCTGGCGGAGGAAGAGGTCGATCCGAAACTCGACGTGGCTCCAGGGGAACCAGTCCAGGGTGATCCACTCGCCGAGCGCCAGGCCCCCCACGTCCCCGTACTGCTTCAAGGTCTCGAAGGCTGGCATGACGTGGAACCCCTGGATGGGCTCCCAGTCGAGCTGGGTCCAGGTGGCCGAGCCGGCCTCCAGTACCCCGGTGCCCAGCCGCTGCTGGAGGAGGATGTCCGCCTCGGAGAGCAGGCCGAGCTGAGGGAGGATTCCCCAGCGGAGGAACGCCCCGTGGGCCTGGCGGAGCGTGGGCACGCCGGTGGCCAGGCCGCGGTCGGCGCGGGTGACGAGGCTGCTCACCCCGAGCGCCGTCGAGGGCGCCACCATGGCCTCCACGTAGCCGGAGTAGCCGCGCTCCCGGTAGTCGTCGGGCTTGAGCTGGTAGTTGCCGGCGATGGCCATGATCTCGCCCCGCACCGTCTCGCCGGCGAGCAGGAGCGACGCGCCGTACTGCTGGCCCTCGTTGATGTCGGTCCGGGTGGAGGAGCGCACCCAGGCGGTGTGCTCGACGTTCCGGAGCCCGAAGGGGAGGTTCATGCGGCCGGCGCGCACCAGCCCCGCCTCCTCGCCGATCTCCCACCCCGCCCAGAACTCACGGGCCACGATGTTGTTCACGCTGCAATCGGGGCAGGGGGGCTGATTGGAGGTGACGCTGATCCCCGAGGGGGGGTACGGCAGCCAGCCGATGGTCCCCGAGGCGCGGAAGCGTCCGATGCGCAGGCCGACCCGGAGGTCGGCCAGCATGTGGAGCCAGCGCTGGTCGGTGGCGGTGCTCAGCTGCTGCCCGGCGTCGTTGCTGGTGGTGGAGCGAGCGACCAGCTCGCCGCCGCGGTAGCTGAACCCGAGGAACAGCCAGTCGGGGAGCTTGAAGAGCCCGAACCCGAAGTCGGCGGTGGGGCTGGCCTCGTCGGACTTCTCCGAGGACCAGCGGGTGGCCATCAGGAGGTCCGACTGCGCCCGCCCGTAGTCGGTCAGCTGTCCGCCGCCGGACGGATCGAGGTGGCAGACCCCGCACCCGCTGTACCCGTGGCGGATCATCCACGGGTACGCGTGCGCCGCGCCCGGGACGGCAAGCGCGGCGAGCAGGAGGAGGAGGGGACCGCCGCGGCGGCTACGTCTCATCCAGGACGAATGCGACGTTGACGTCCACCGGCGGCTTCACCGTGGCGCCGAGGTAGTTGGGGATCTCGATCCCGAACTCGCGGAAATCCACCTTGAGGTCCCCCTTCACGTCGTAGGCGTGGCCCTGGCGCGAGGCCTTGTAATGCACCGACACCGTCTTGGACTGCCCGTGGAGCGCCAGCGTCGCCGGGATGGTGCCCTCGGTGGTCTGGCCCTCGGTCGGGAACTTGATGGCGCTCCGCGCGACCGCGAGCTGGGCGTTGGGGTACTTCTGGCTCTCCAGATATTTCTGCTGCATGTGGTGGTCGCGGAGCGAGATGCCCGTCTCCAGCTTGGCGAGGGGCACGGTGACCACCACCGCGTCCGGCCGGTCCGTGACCTGGAGCTCGTTGGACTTGCCCTCGATGCGCAGCCCGGCGGGCCCGAGCGCGACGAAGTTGATCTGCGCCGGGGCGCGCGCCTTCAGGGCGGCGCCGGCCCCGGCGGGCAGCGCGGAGAGCAGCAACAGGGAGAGCACTCGATGCGTCTTGTTCATGTTCATGGGGGACTCTAGCGCGCGGGGTCTTCTGGGAGGGTGCCGCTCACAATTGCCGGATCCGTGGCCCGTCCGTCAGTGACCGGTCCGGGGCCGCTACAGGCCCAGGCGGAAGCCCAGCTCTCCTCCGAACGCCGCGGCCCTCGCACTTTCTGCGCTTCCAGGCGCGTTCAGGTTGTAGGTCTCCTGCGCGAAGGTCCCGGCGAGGAACAGCCGGAGCGGACGCGACACCTGCCAGGTCACCCCCAGCCGGCCCTCGAAGGCGGGCCCGGCGCTCTGGTCGGGGAAGGCCGTGTCCAGCCCGGTGGACAGCACCAGGAGGTAGTTGAATTCTGCGGTGAGCCCGAACGCCCCGGCGATGGGCCCGCCCGCCTCCAGCCCGAGGCGGACCGCCTTGGCGTCGACGGTGGGGATGCCATCCAGTGTGGTGCCCTGCGAGTTCGGGTTGATCGACTGGTGTGACAGACGGAAGCCCACGCCCGGCCCGAGCGTCCAGCTCCCGAGCCGCATCCGGACCCGGAGCCCCACGTCCATCCACCACAGGCTCAAGGGGAACTTCGGCGCCGCCGGATTGTTGCCGGCGAGCACCGTCCCCAGCGCCACCGCGCCGGACAGCTCGAGCCCGGCGGAGGCGAAGAAGCCCTCCGGCGAGCGCAGGGGGTAGATGCCCAGCCGCGCCCTGGGCTCGGTGAAGAGCCCCAGGCTGTACGTGCGGAGCCCGCCGGCGGGGTCGTAGCCCGAGTAGGTCCAGCTCCGGTGGAGCAGCTGGGCGGCGATCTCCAGCTCGAACAGGTCCGGCCTCGGAGGCCCGCCGACCTCGGCCGCGGCGCTGGCCGAGGGAGGGGCGATGTCCGTCCCCGCAGGCGGCGGGGCGATCTCTCCCGGTGGCGGGGGCGCGATCTCCCCGGGCGGAGGGGCCGCCGCGGCCGCCGCTCCCGCAGCGGCCTGGGGAGCCGGCTTGGGGGCCGGAGCGGGTGCGGGCGGCGCAGCCGAGGGCGGAGCGCGAGCGGCGGCGACGATGCCGTCGCGGATCTGCGCCAGCGTGGTCGAGGAGATGCGCCCGTTGACGATGGTGAAGCGCTCCCGCCAGGCCAGTTGCCCCTGGGGGGTGACGAAGCTGACCTCCAGCACCTGGGGCCGGGTGGCCTTGGACAGCCCGCCGACCACCACGCCCTCGAGCTTCGCCCGGCGCACCTTGTCCCAGTCGACCTTCTTGCCGGTCATCACCTGGGAGGCGGGGACGCAGCCCATCTTCCCGCAGATGGTGGACGAGAGCTGGCGCTCCAGGGTGTGGTTCCGGGGTCCGCTGAGCGGGAGCACCGCCACCCGCGCGGCGGCGGGCGTGGCAGCGAGCACCAGCACGAGCGCGGCGAGGCGTGGGGCGAAGGGGGAGGGCGTCACCGGCGGGTCTGGCCCTAGCTTGTCACGAGACCCCTCGATCCATCACT
>CAVZMH010000021.1:0-51501 GCA_963776345.1 uncultured delta proteobacterium
CCCGACCGCAGCTTCGCCACCGAGCTGGCGCTGGTCTTGAGCACGGCGGCGGTGGTGGTGCTGGGCGTGCTCCCTGGGCTGACCTCGGCGTGGCTGTCGCGCGGGGGATCGCTGTTCCTCGGGCGGTGACCGTCGTGCCCTGAATGCCCCTGTGTGCGCGCCGGCCGCTCGATCCCTGGGGGTCGGGCGGCCCGTCGTGCTTTCGGGGGCCGGGATGGGACGACCTGCGCACGCGAGGCCCTGGCGTCACCGAGCAGCGGAACAAGACCCGCTGCCCGTCGTCATGCTCGCCGACGGCCCAGCTCCCCCCGGAGGACGCACCGCGCACGAATCGTTGCGTCAGCGAATGAAAGACCTCGCTCGGCATGAAGGCATCGCTGCAGCACAGTGCAGGAATCGCCATGCCGATTCTGCGAGCGAGTAGCTGTGCTGGTCGGAGGGGACTGGTCGTGACGCTCCGGGTCTCGAGACCCAAAGCGCCCGCGATTGGCTGATCTAGCGATGCGCTGCACATCCGAGCTCGCATATTTCAGCGCTTCTTGATTGCCGGGCGCTTCGTCGCACGTGCAATCAACAGCCAGAACGCACGCGGACGCAGATCAGATCAGCGCGTGTTCGCGTCCGCGATCGAGTGGTGCCCGCAACGCGCGATGAAGCGCCGTGTCTCCCGCCCACGGACGCAATCGAGCGCCGTTCACGAAAAGGCAGGACCAGCACATGTTGAGAGAAGTCGAGGTCACGGGTGTACGTCGGACTCTGCTGTCCCTCGCGGCGATGATCGCCTTCGCCGCTGCCGGATGCGGAGGAGACGCGAGCGGTGGCGGCAACAACGGTGGCGGCAACAACGGGGGGACCAATCTCGCGCTCCGGTCGAGTGCGAGCCTCGGCAGCTATCTGGTCTCGGCCGATGGGCGGACGCTCTACTACTTCGCGCTGGATCTCGCCGGGGCCGGAGCACAGGCCCCGGTCTCCAACTGCACCGGGGGTTGCCTTCCGATCTGGCCGATCTTCCACGTCGACGCGCCGGTGGTGGGCACGGGCCTGAACGCCTCCGACTTCGGGGAGTTCGTCCGTCCCGACGGAGCGAAGCAGACCACCTTCAAGGGCTGGCCCCTCTACCTCTTCGCCGGTGACACCAAGGCCGGAGACACCAGCGGTGACAACCTCGGCGACCCCGGTCCGAACGACCTCTGGTACGTCATCAAGGATCCGTTCTACTCGGCCCTGGTCCTCACCAAGACCGCCGGCCCTGCCCGTTACCTGGCCGACCCGGCCGGTCGGGCGCTGTACGTCGATTCGAACGACACCGTGGGCACCCCCGGCTCGGATCCGGTCCCGGCGTGCAATGGCGCGTGCCTGACCAACTGGCCGGTCTTCGCCGCCGGCGCGGGCTCGCTTCCCACCGGCGTGGACCCCGCAAAGGTGACGACCTTCACCCGTGCCGACGGGACGAAGCAGTCGGCCTTCGACGGGCACCCGCTCTACTACTTCGCGGGCGACAGCGCTCCCGGCGACACCAGGGGTCACGGCGTCAACGCCGCCTTCGACAACGTCGACCCGCGCACCCTCTAGCAGCTGAGCGCCCAGGAGAACGCCCATGCTCCCCCTGCTACGAGCGGTTCTGCTCGCCGGTGGACTCGTCCATGCAGCGATCGCCAGTCCCTCCGGAGCCGCGGTGCTCGTCTCGATGCAGGGCACGGCTGGGCTCCACATCGAGGGCACGACCCACGAGCTCGCGATCTCCGAACGCGATGGCGAGCTCGTCTTCCAGGTGCCGCTGGCCGGAGTGGACACCGGCATCGGCCTGAGGAACCGCCACATGCGCGGATACCTCGACACGGCTCACTTCCCGGAGGCGGAGCTCCGCGTCGCACGGAAGGCGTTGGTCTTCCCTGCGCCGGGAAAGACGGCTGAATCCGACGTGCCGGGAATCCTCACTCTCCACGGAGTCTCCAGGTCCTGCTCCATCCACTACCGGGTGGAGCAGGCCGGGTCGGGTGAGTACCGCGTCCGTGGCACGACCCGGATCGACATGCGCGACTTCGGGGTCGACGTTCCCGCCTACCTGGGAGTGCGTGTCGATCCCGGCGTGGCGATCCAGGTCGACTTCTCCCTGCAGGCCATATGAGGCGCGCCTCCTGGTTGCTGGTGCTCGTGACCTGGGGTGCGTCGGCCACTGCCCACGCCTACCCCTTCATGATCCGGCAGGGATACACGCAGTGCGCGACGTGCCACACCGATCCGTCGGGTGGGACGTTGCTCAACGAGTACGGTCGAGTCCAGAGCGAGCTGCTCCTCAGCTCGATCTACGGAGGCGGGAACGAGCTCTCCGACTCCGCGGAGGCGGAACCGACGGCCGGGCGGTTTCTCGGCTTCGCCGCTCTCCCGTCCTGGCTCCGCCTCGGCGGGTGGCTTCGAGAGGGGTACATCTGGAACGCGGTCGACGGTCGGATCGTCGATCGGCGGCTCTTGCAGATGCGGGCGGACGTCGGGGCCGATCTCCGGATCGGCGCCTTCCGGGCCGCCGCCGAGCTCGGTTACTCGAGCGCCGACGCCACGACCTTCACCCAGCTGGCGCAGATCACCCGGAGCACCACCGGGCCCAACCTCATCGGGCGCGAGTTCTGGGCAGGGGTGGAGACCTTCGGCGGTGACGGGCTCCTCCGGGCCGGACGGATCAACGTGCCCTTCGGTCTCCGCAATCTCGAGCACACCTCGTTCGTCCGGACCGCCACCCAGACCGACATCAACGAGGACCAGACCTACGGGGTGGCGTTCGCCATCTCCCGGCCAGCCTGGCGCGCGGAGGTGATGGCCTTGCTCGGAAACCTGTCGGTGCACCCCGACGCCTACCGGGAGCGCGGCGGCGCCGGTTATCTCGAGGTCTCGCTCGCGCCGACCACCGCCCTCGGCGTCAGCGCGCTGGCGGCGCGGTCGGACGCCTCGCTCGCCACTCGACTCCCCACGCTCCGACAGGCCTACGGCGGCTTCGCCAGAGCCTCACCGTGGCGACCGCTGGTGGTGCAGGTGGAGGCCGACGTGCTCCTCAACAAGCAGCTGGGCAGCGGTGCGCAGGACGTGGGCCACGCCGAGTGGCTCCAGACCGACGTGGAGGTGTTTCGCGGGCTGCACCTCCTCGCTGCGCTCGAGGGCATGAAGACCGGGGCCACGCCCGTCCTGCAGCGGGGAGCGTGGGCGGGCCTGTGGTGGTTCGCGTTCCCCCACGTCGACATCCGTGCGGACGTGGTCGAGCGCTGGAGTCAGGGACCCTCGACGCTCACCGTGCTCATCCAGGCGAACGGATATCTGTGATGCGCCTCGCTCCCTTCCTCCTCGTGGTCGCCGTCGGCGCGCCGCTCGCCGCCAGGGCCACGCCGACCTTCCCCGAGGCGATCGCCCGGGACCTGCAGCTGTCGGCTCCGCCCGCCTGTACCATCTGCCACGCCACGAACGAGGGTGGGGCAGGCACCGTGGTGAAGCCCTTCGGCAAGTACCTCCTCTCGCGCGGTCTGGCGCCGTTCGACGAGTCATCCCTCGCCGGGTCGCTCGCCGCG
Organism: uncultured delta proteobacterium; assembly: GCA_963776345.1. Classification (GTDB taxonomy): domain Bacteria; phylum Myxococcota; class Myxococcia; order Myxococcales; family Myxococcaceae; genus RPRB01. The sequence goes on from CAVZMH010000021.1 coordinate 3,555, forward strand.
GCCCAGGGCGAGCGTCACGACACCGATGGTGACGGGATCTCGGACGTCGACGCGCTGAAGCAGGGCCTGGACCCCAACGGTTCCCCATCGGGCGCGCCGCTGCTCGAGGACCCGAGCTTCGGCTGCAGCGCGACTGGCGGCGGTGCGGGGAACACCTTGCTCTTCGCGTTCGTCGTCGGTCTCCGGCTGGTGGCGGCTCATGTGTGCCGCTGGCGCGGTCTCGAGCGCTCCCCGGACGCGCGGACCAAGATCAACGCCATCGCCGACGACCTGACAGGCGCGCGCGGTCCTCACCCCCGAGCAGAGGGGCCAGCTGGATCGATGGCAACTCGAGAGCTGGGGCGCCGGCCGCGCTCACGTGTGCCGCTGGCGCGGTCTGGAGCGCTCGACGTGATCAGTGACCAGGATGCCCCTGAACATGCGCCCGTGGATGCCGCAGGCGCCGTGGCAAGACACTCTGGAGACTCTGGTGGGCCTCCCGCAGCATGCGTGCAGTGGTGTCCCACCCCAGGCACGCATCGGTGACCGAGCAGCCGTACTTGAGCTGGGAGCGATCCGCGGGAATCGGTTGGTTCCCGGCAACCAGGAAGCTCTCCACCATGAAGCCCACCACGGAGGTGTTCCCGTTCTCGACCTGGTGAACGACATCCTTCATGACGAGCGGCTGAAGCTCCGGATTCTTCCAGGAGTTGCCGTGCGAGCAATCGACGACGATGTTGTTCGGCAAGGACGCCTCGGCCAGGGCCTGCTCCGCGAGGCGGATGGACACCGCATCGAAATTGGGACGGCCTCTTCCCCCGCGCAACACGAGGTGGCCATGGCGATTGCCACGGGTGCGAACGATGGCTGACGTGCCCTGTCCGTTGATGCCCAGGAAGCTGTGCGGCCGGCTTGCAGACAGGATGCCGTTGACGGCAACTCCGATCTCGCCGTCGGTCCCGTTCTTGAAACCCACGGGGGTGGAAAGTCCAGAGGACATCTCCCGATGTGTCTGCGATTCTGCCGTCCGCGCACCGATGGCCGTCCAGGCAATGAGGTCGCCGTAGTACTGGGGCGCGATCGGGTCCAGGGCTTCGGTTCCCGCCGGAAGACCGAGCTCGTTCACGTCGAGCAGGAAGCGGCGCGCTCGGACGACACCTTCGTCCACGCGAAAGGAGTCATCCATGTACGGGTCATTGACGAAGCCCTTCCAGCCAACCGTGGTGCGAGGCTTCTCGAAGTAGACCCGCATCACCAGGAGCAGGGTCTCCTTCACCTCGTCGCTCAGCCGCTGGAGCCTCCCGGCGTACTCGAGGCTCGCCACCGGGTCGTGAATCGAGCAGGGTCCCACCACGACGAACAGACGGGAATCCGTACCATCGAGGATCGCCTCGATGGCTGCTCGCCCGTCCACGACGGTCTTCGCTGCGCGCTCGCCGAGGGGCAGCTTCGCCCTCACCGCCTCCGGTGAGGGCATCACATCGAAGCCGATGACGTTGACGTTTTCTATCTGTCGCACGGTCTGCCCTGGAGGAGCCCACCAGCCCCGAGCGTCGGAATCTCGAGCACGGGAACGACCTCCGCCGAAGCGCCCGGGTAGGGCCAGTTCCAGGATTGCACGGCCTGCGATTCGAACACCAACGCCGACGGCTCGGTCGAATCGAGCTCCTCGATTGACCCGGCAACCACAGGCGTCCACTTCGCGTCCCGCTCAGGAGCTGGGGCCCCGACGAATGCTGATCAGGCCAAGGCCCTCGACCTCCACCTTCCAGAAGAACCGGGCCTGAGTGTCGAAGACTCGCGCCGTCCCGCTGCTGTCGACCAGACCGGAGTCGATCTCGCGTGCCGACGTCACGGCGAGGAACAGCGGCATCACCAGCTCGGGTGGGAACGGACGACCATCCGGAGCCGCAAACTCGTACTCCATGGCTGACCGGGCGAGGACGATGGAGTTCGTCCTCCAGTTGATCCCGTATACCGGTTGGCCGTCCATCCGATGGGAGAAGAGTTCGTCCTCCAGTTGATCCCGAAGACCGGTTGGCCGTCCATCCGAATGGCGATTCCGGTCTGATCGAAGTCCGTCGCGCAGAGATTGTTCGAGGGGTGGCTCAACCAGGGCTTGCACGGGAATAGCCCTCCCCAGCTGCCGTCTGGACGGCGCCGCATCTGCACTCTCAGGCCGCTCACCTGCTCCGCGCTGAAGAGATTCTCGGCGAACCGACCCGACAGCCGCCCCCGCGCGGCAGCGGGGGCCGTTTCGGGGCCGCTCGCGCAGCCCAGAAGGACGAGAAGACCCGGAACGAACCACCGCATGTGGAATCCCCCCTCTCTCGCGACTCTGCCACGGCGACCGCGAGAGACAAGCGGAAGGAAGTTCCGAGTGAGTGGTTCCGCCGGTCGGACCGGGGGCAAGAGCCTCCGAGCCTGGCTTCCGCGCGGGGATGGCTGACGAGATCCGGGAGGTGCTCGCCGGCGGCGGCGATCTGGTCGCGGTCCGCGTGGACGTCTCGGGGACGCACCGCGGCGCGCATGCTCCCCGACGGAGACCTGGTGTTGGCGGGGCGCCGGACTGCCCTGGGCATTTGACTCCCCGCGTCAGCGGCTTTTGCGTCCATTCTGGTTGTCATCTCCCCGGGTGTGCAGGGAGGCTCCCGTCTCCCACCAGGAGTGAACGCATGCGACATGTCGTGACAAGCCTGTTGCTCCTTTCTGCCTCCCTTGCGAGTGCCGCCTCCCCCGCTGCCGTCGAGCTGAAGCTCACCCCACGCGGGACGCTCGCCGCGCCACCACCCGCGGGAGCTGCCCGACTGCCCACCGGGCCGGGGCGACTGCTCGATCGGCCGGAGGTGGACCTGCACGCGTATCTCGCGGGCGGGCCGACGGCCAGTCATCCACTCCCGAGCAACCCGGGCGTCGCGCCGAGCGCCGGCATCTCGCTCCTGAATCGAGGATTCAGCGGATTCGAGGGGCTGAACAACACCGACCAGGCGCTGGCCGGCACCGGCATCTACGAGAACAGCAACGGCAGCCTCGAGCCGCCGGACCAGGGGCTCTGCGTCGGCCACGGCTTCGTGCTCGAGGCGGTGAACGTGGCCTTCGCCATCTACGACACCAGCGGCAACCTCCTGTCCGGGCCGGTGCCGGCGAACCAGTTCTTCGGGCTCGCGCCGCAGTACGGCGCCGACGGCTCCTACGGCGACTTTGTCAGCGATCCGAAGTGCATCTACGACTGGACCGAGGACCGCTGGTACCTCACCATCCTCCAGATCGACGTGGACCCGGCGACGGGCGGCTTCCCCGGCCCGAGCCACACCCTCATCGCCCGGAGCCGCACCGGTGACCCCACCGGAACCTGGGACGCGTACGCGCTCGACACCACCAACAACGGGAGCAACGGGACCCCCCGCCATCCCCGCTGCCCCTGCTTCGGTGATCAGCCGCTGCTCGGCTTCGACGACCACGCCATCTTCATCAGCACCAACGAGTTCCCGCTGTTCGTGAACGGCTTCAACGGCGCCCAGGTGTACGGGATCGGCAAGAAGGCCTTCACCGGCAACGGCAGCGTGGTGCTGTTCGACAACCTGGCCCTCGAGGAGGGCATCGCGTACAGCGTCCAGCCGGCGAGCACGCCCCCCGGCGGCAAGTTCGAGAAGGCCAACCAGGGCACCGAGTACTTCACCAGCTCGCTCGAGTTCACCGGCGGGCTCGACGACCGCATCGCGGTCTGGGGCATGAGCGGAACCCGCACCCTCAACACCCCGCGCCCACGGGCGAGCCTCGACTACCAGATTCTCAAGAGCCTGGTGTACGGCATCCCGCCGCCGGCGTCGCAGAAGGACGGCCCGACCCCGCTGCGTGACCTGCTCAAGCAGCTCGGGCTGGGCAATGACCCGCTGGAGATGACCGACACCAACGACGACCGGATGCAGCAGTCCGTCTACACCGACGGCACGCTGTGGAGCACCATCGGGACCATCGTCCGGCCCCACGGCGACACCGCCGACCGCGCCGGCGTCTACTGGTTCCGTGCCGAGGTCGAGTCCGACAACAAGGGCTTCAAGGCCAAGATGAAGAAGCAGGGCTACCTGGCCCGCGTCGGCACATACCTGAGCTACCCGACGGTGGCGATCAACGCCGCGGGCAAGGGCGCGATCGGCTTCTCCATCGGCGGGAAGGACTTCTATCCCTCCACCGGCTACGCGGTGGTCGATGACGACGGGCCCGGGGCCATCCACGTCGCCGGCACCGGTCTGGTCCCGCAGGATGGCTTCACCGGCTATGCGTACTTCGGCGGCGCGGGCGTCACCCGCTGGGGGGACTATGGCGCCGCGGTGGCCGCGCCGGACGGGTCCATCTGGCTCTCCGGCGAGTTCACCTCCGCCCGCCCGCGGATCATCTACGCGGACTGGGGCACGTACGTGACCCGGTTGCACGTCGGTCACTGAGCCGTGACCCGGGGCTCCGGCTGGCCAAGGAGGGTCGGCCGGAGCGGGCCGCCCGTTCGGGCTCCACCGGCCCCCGAGCAAGGACGGCGCGCCATGAGCAGCGACGAGGAGGCGATGCGCGGGGCATCGAGGCGCTTCGCCGCCGGGACGAGGCGGCCAGCAAGGCGTACGACGTGAAGGCGCTCGCCGCGCTCTGGACCGACGACCCGGTGGCGCTCCCCCCCGGCCGCCCGGTGATGCGCAGCCCCGAGCTGCGCGCCCAGCTCGGCAAGATGGCCGCCGCCGCCCGCTCCACCGAGGTGCTCGAGTACCGCGAGGTGTTCGAGGAGACGCTGGTCTTCGGGGACACCGCGGTCGAGTGGGGCCGCATCGAGGGCAGCGAGCGCGACCGGGCGACCGGCGAGGTGACCGAGAGCCGGTTTCACGTGATGCGCATCCTCAGGCGCGTGGAGGACGGCAGCTGGCGGGTGCACCGGAGCATCTTCGCGCCGGCGGGGTGAGGGAGGGGGCGATGTGACCTCGGTCGTCGAGTGGGGAAGCTCGCGGACCGCACGCTCCGGAGGCGCTGGAACGCCACGTGCGGGCCATCGCCCAGCGTGAAGCGCCCTGAGGGGACGCCTGACGGACGGGGGCCTTCGAGGTGCCAAGACGAGGGGCCTGCGCGGCCCGGCGCGCGCTCCACCGCCGTGCAGTCGCCGCCCGGCGCCCAGCGTGGGCCTCGGCGTTCCCAGGAGGCAGCGGCCTCGGCCTGAGGGGTCGAATACACAGGAAATGCACCTGTCTATTTCCGGGAAATAGACAGGTGACTTACCTGAATAGTTGGACCCCTTCGTGGGTGCCGCTCGAGGCCGATGCGCCCGCGCCGTCCCGTCCAGGAGACGGTGCTCCGCCTCGCTGGACCGAGGTCGCCCAGGAGGCAGGGGCCTCGGCCTGGGGGGTCGACTGCACAGGAAATGCACCTGTCTATTTCCGGGAAATGGACAGGTGACTTATGCGCCCGCGCTGGCTGATCGAGGAGGAGGGGCCGCGGCCCCCCATCGAGCCGCGCCTGGCCCAGCTGCTGGGTGCGCTCGCGGTCGCGCTCAACGATCACATTCTCGAGGCGATGAGCGCCTCGGTCGGCCTCTCGCCGCCCGCGATCGCCGCGCTCCTGTGGATTCACCGGGCGCCCCGTGCCCGGGCCTCCGAGCTGACCAAGGCTCTGGGCATCGGCCAGCAGGGCGTTGGACACCTCGTCTCCCGCCTCGAGGAGAAAGGTCTTCTCCTCCGGGAGCGAGATCCGAGGGACGGACGGGCCGAGAGGCTCCGGGTCTCGGAGCTCGGTGCGCGGCAGGCCCTCCTTGCCGCACGGGCACGGGACCACGTCGCCCGCTCGCTCGTCGACCGCCTTCCCTTCGTCCTGCGGCCACGTCTGGCCCGCATCGCGGAGCTCCTCTTGGGGGCGCTCTCCGAGGAGCCCCGGACTGCCCTTCACGGCTGCCGGTTCTGCGACTGGGCCCTCTGCCGGATGGACCCCACGGCGCCGTGTCCCGTCGTCCTCGCCGCGACCTCCCGCGACGGAACGAGCCGGGCCCACGACCTGGACGCCGTGCCCCTCCACGAGGACCGCAGGACCATCGACGGCGCAGACCCGCCCATCGAGCTCTGGCTCGAGCCCGGGGCAATCGCCTTCCGCCTCGACGCGTCGCGGCGCCTCGAGGTCGTCTGCCGTGGACCGGACCCTGGCCGCCTCGAGCTGGAACGGCTCCCCGAGGGTCACCTCGCGCTCTACGCCTGGAACCGGGCCGCCTTCACCGTCCTCGAGGCCGGCCGGGAGCTCCTCGTCCAGGATCGGCCCCTCTCCCTCGACATGGGACGGGGCGAGACACCCCGCCAGCGCGTCACGTCGCTCTTCGGCGACTTCGCCCGGCGCCGGCACACGCCACCCTCGCGCTGGCTCTGAGCGCAATCACCCCGGGCTTGACTCGTCTACAGACGTAGTATTACATCTGTCGACGAAGCCGAGGAGGAGCCCGCATGCCCGACGCCACGCAGCTCACCGACCTCCAGTTCGCGCTGCTGCGCGTGCTCTGGGACCGGCGCGAGGCCACCGTCGCCGAGATCGCCGAGGCGCTCCGCCCCGGGCGCGACCTGGCCCCCACCACCATCTCCACCCTCCTCAGCCGCCTGGAAAAGCGAGGGGTTGTGGGCCACACGGCCCAGGGCAGGCAATACCTCTACCGGGCGCGCGTCTCGGAGGGCGAGGTCCGCCGCTCGATGGTGAGCGGGCTCACGGACCTGCTCTTCGGGGGTGACGTGGCCGCGCTCATGAGTCACCTGCTCGATGCGGGCAGCGTCCGTCCGGGCGATCTGGAGAAGGTCCGCGCGCTGATCGCCGAGGCCGAAGGCCGCCGCGGAAAGCGAGGCGGCCGATGAACGCCGGGATGCTGGGCACGCTCCTCTCCCTCGCCGCGACGCTCGGTGTGGCGTGGCTCCTCACCTATGCCGTCCACAGCACGGCGCTCATCGGCACGGTCTGGCTCGCCGACCGGGCCGGTCTCCTGCGCCCGCTGCGGCTGCGTGACCTCGCCTGGCGGACGGCGCTGGTCGGGGGGCTCTTCACCGCCACGCTCCAGCTCGCGGCCGGCCTCACCCCCTTCGGAACGACCATCCCCACCCCACCGGCGGCGAGCGCGGACCTGGAGCCGCCCCGCGTGGCCATCGTCGCCCGGACCGTCCACACCCACCCGACGACGGCGCCCCATGCCGCCGACGCGCGCGCGCCATCGGGGCGAGCGTTCCCACGCCGGCCGTTCCTGCCGTCCCCGCGGTCCCGGCAGTCCCGCCCGCGGCGGCCGTGCCCCCCTCGCCGGTCGAGTCTGCCCCCGCGGCTCCCGCGCCGACGGGCTCGCTGGCCGTGCCCCACCTCTCCCCGGCGGGCCTGGCGTTCCTCGGCTGGGCGGTGGTGGCGAGCGCGTTCCTGCTGCGCCTCGCGGTGCTCCGCGCCCGCCTGCTCACCGCGCTCGGCGAGCGTGCCCCGGTGATGGACCCCCTGGTCCGGGCACGTCTGGAAGGCCTCTGCCACGACGTGGGGCACGCCCGTCCGGTGCGGCTCACCACCGCGGAAGGGCTGCGCAGCCCGGTGGCCCTGGGCTGGTCGGAGATCTGCCTCCCCGCCGAGGCGCTGCTCGAGCTCGACGCCGCCCAGCAGCGCAGCGTGCTCGCCCACGAGCTGGCCCACCTCCGCCGGCTGGACCCGGTGTGGCTGGTGCTCGGGACGGTGATGGAGCAGGTGTTCTTCTTCCAGCCGCTGAACCGCCTGGCCCGGTCCCGGATGCAGGAGGTCGCCGAGTTCCTCTGCGACGACTGGGCTGCCGCCCGCAACGGCTCGGGGCTCGACGTGGCGCGCGGGCTCGCCTCGGTCGCGGGATGGCTCGACGGCAGCGCGTCCACCCTGCCCCTCGCCGGGATGGCCGAGCACCCCAGCCAGCTGCTCGCCCGGGTGACGCGATTGCTCGAGCGTGGCGCGGACGAGGTGGAGCGTCTCCGGCCGTGGCACGTCGGCGGGATGGCGCTCCTCTTGCTGATGACCGTCCTGGTCGCTCCCGGCGTCCGGGCGGCTCCGGAGCGGCTCGCCCTCGGCGCGGGCCAGCCCCGGCCGTCTGCGCCCCCCACCGAGACCCGGACGATGATCGCCGTCCAGTCGCTGGACCGCGAGATGCTCGACGGCGCGCTCGACGACTCCGCCGCCGGCTCGGACACCCCCTCCCGCGCACGCACCACCCCCGCTCCACGCGTCGACCCGACGCGGACGCCCGGACCGGGCACGGCTCCCGACGCCGAGCCGCCGCCTTCCTCGACCAAGACCGCGCCACCCGCGCCGCGCCCGCGCAGCACCGAGCGCCCGGGCCAGCGCGTCCTGCTCGAGGCCGCCGCGCCCCCCACGCCGGTTCTGGCCCTCGCTCCGGCCCTGGCGGCCGACCCCGTGCCCCCGGTCGCGCCCCGTCCGCCCGTCGCGCCGCGGCCCCCCGCGCCGCCCGCCGCGGTGGACGTCGAGCGCATCCGCCGCGATGCCCAGCGCATGGCCCGCGACGCCGAGCGCCAGGCGCGCGACGCCGTGCGCCGGGCGCACGCCCGTTCGACGGGGCACGGGCGGGGCCACGGCAGCGGCACGCCGGCCGACCCGAAGACCGTGGACGCGCTCATCGCCGCGCTGAAGGACGGCGACCCAGGCGTGCGCCAGGCCGCCGCCGAGTCGCTGGGCCGCATCGGCGACCCTCGGGCGGTGGACCCGCTGGCCGGGCTGCTCGGCGACGCCAACGTCGAGGTGCGGAGAGGCGCGGTCGAGGCGCTGGGGAACGTGGAGGACGCCCGCGCCATCCCCGCCCTCACCCGGGCCGCAGCCGACGCGAGCCCGGTGGTGCGCCGCGAGGCGGCCGAGGCGCTCCTCTCCTTCGACGAGCCGGCGGCGGGCGAGCCGCTGATCAAACTCCTCGGCGACCCCGACGCGCGGGTGCGCCTGGTCGCGCTCGAGGGCCTCTCGCGACAGGGCGACCGGCGGGCGCTCGCGCCGCTGTCGAAGCTGGTGAAGGACCCGAACGTCGAGGTCCGGGCCCGGGCAGTGCGGGCGCTGTCCCGCTACCGTGACCCGGCCGCGCAGGACGGGCTGGTCGCGGCGCTCAAGGACGAGAACGCCGAGGTGCGCGCCGCCGCGGCTGCCGGCCTCGGCGAGCTCGAGCTCAAGGCCGCACCGCAGGCCCTGCTGGACGCCGTGCGCGACCCGAGCCCCGAGGTCCGCCAGCAGGTCGCCGAGGCGCTGGGGCAGCTCCACGACGGCAAGGCGGTGCCACAGCTCAAGGCGCTGCTCGAGGACTCCGACGCCGACGTGCGGGGCGCAGCGGTGGAGGCGCTCTCGGAGATCCGCGACGGCGCGGCGCTCCAGGCCCTCATCGCGGCGATGCAGAGCAAGGACGTCACCGTCCGGCGCGCCGCGGCCCAGGCCCTCGGCCAGAGGGACTGATGCCTCCCCTCCTCGTGGTGTCGGTGCTGGCCGTCCTGGCCGGCGCGGGAGCGGTCCGTGCCGGCCCCGGAGAGGCCGAGGTGAGGGCCGGGCTCGAGATTCTCCGGGGCGGCGACCCGCGGCTGTGCACCGTGGCGGTCGACCGGCTCGCGCAGGGCGGCTGGGAGGGCCGGCGACGGCGACTGGCGGGCGAGGACCCACCACCCGCGCTCGGCCGCGGGCCGGTTGCCGAGCCGGGCGCCCTCGCGCTGCTGGGAGAGGCGCTGGCGGACCCGCGCCCCTGCGTCCGGCGGGCCGCCGCCCTCTGGCTCGGGGACAGCCCCGCTTCCGACGCCGTCGCCCGGCTGACCCGCGCGGTGGCCTCGGCGAGCCCCCTGGCCCGCGAGGCGGCCGCGCTCGGGCTCGGCGTGCACGGCGAGGGCATGGGGCGCGAGGCGCTCGTCGCGGCGCTCCGGGATCCGGCCCCGGCGGTGGCCGGCGCGGCCGCCTGGGCGCTGGGACGGACCCAGGACCCCCGGAACACCCCTGCGCTGAAGGCGGCGCTCCAGCACGCGGACGCGGGCGTGCGCCGGGCCGCGGCGGAGGCGCTCGGGGCGTCCGGGGACACGGCCGCGCTGGAGCCGTTGCTCGCCCGCCGCCAGGATCCGGACCCCCCGGTGCGTGCGGCCGTGGCGTCGGCGCTGGGCACGCTGGAGGACCCCCGCGCCGTCCCGGCGCTGCTCGGGCTGGCCAGGGACCCGGCGCCCGAGGTCAGGTTGGCGGCGGTGGAGGCGCTCGGCGACCTCGAGGGGCTGGGGAGCGCTCCGGCGGCCCTGCTGGAGGCCTCTCGCGACACGGTGGACGACGTCCGGACGGCGGCGGCGGAGGCGCTGCGGGCCTTCCCGCGAGACGAGGCGGCGGGCCGCCGGCTCACCGAGCTGATGCAGGACCCCGAACGGGCGGTTCGCCGGGCGGCGGCGGAGTCCCTGGTCCACCTCGAGTCGGCCGAGGCGCGTGCCGCGCTCCGGGCCGCGCTCGCGGACGGTGACCCCGGGGTGCGGCGCGCGGCGGCCCGGGGTCTCGGGCGAAACTGACGGCCCCCGCGGCGCGGGCCCCCCCGGGCGGTCGGTCACCCCCGAAGGACGGGCACGGCATCGACCGGCGCATGCTTCGGCAGGAGAGGCAGGACGCTGCCGCCCTGCAGGCGCTCAGTTCCCCGTGCTCTGCCGGCGCCGCCGGGCGCGGAGCGCGTCGGCGAGCTCGTCGGCCGCGGACCGGCGCACCGGCGCCGGAGGCTCGGGAGGGTTCTCCGGCGGCGGCGTGGGAGCCTTCCCCGCGGGGGACCGCGAGACCGGCGCCTCGGCGGTCCCGGCGGTCGGTTTCTTCGAGGCCTGCACGCGGAAGCGCACCCGGTACTGCGTCTCGCAGCGTGTGCTGCAGAACCAGCCGACGCCGGGGAGGAACACCCCTCCGGCGAAGAAGAGCTCATCGTCGGTCGCGCCGGCGATGTGCCGGAGGCAGCCGATGCAGTTCTGCCCGGCGGGCTCTGCGCGCTTCGAGACCTTCGACCGGATCCACTTCACCACCACGTCCGACGGCTCCGTCTCCCCGCTCCAGGGACAACGGTGGATCGACCGCAGGGTGGACCACAAGCGAGTCACCTCCCTCCCAGCGGCGCGACCCACCGGGGTGCCGGAGACCTTCGGCGCCACCCTCGCGATGATCCCCTGCTTTCCGTTCTTTATGGAGTTGCCCCGCGCCGCGTCAGGGCGCGAAGGCCGGCCCATCGTGCTCGTACGGGCCGTGGAGACTCTACCCGGGCCTCCTCGAGGAGCCGCCGCAGCCCGGGGCCCGTGTGGATGCCGTCGCTCGCGCTCGACAGTCGGTGCCTCGAAAAGAAGCAGCCCGGCAATCCGCGATGGACGCCGGGCCACAGGCCTTCTACGACGAGCTCACTCGTTCTCGTCTGAAGCGGTGGGGGGGAACCTCTTCAGAGAGCCAAGCGAACCCAGAAGGCAGATAACGAATCCACCCTGTTTTGACAACCGGGCCGATGGGTCAGGGCGCGGGCGAACGACGGAAATTTTCATCGCCGCTGACAGGCGGCTGCTCGACGTGGGAGGGCGATTCCCGGAAAACGCTACGGACCTGCAGCGGCGCCGGCGACGGAGAAGAGCGTGCCGTAGAGGGCGAAGAGGAGCACCGCGCTCGCCAGGACGGTGAGGGCGAAGGCGATGAGGAGCAGCACCCGCCGCCGCATCAGCGGCTGCGGCACGGCGAGCGCGACCACCACCACCCCGAGCGGGAGGAAGCCGAGCAACACCGGGACCCAGCCCTGGAGCACCGAGGCGGCGAACGAGGGCCCGGTGGCCCCGAGCGACTCGGAGAGCCGCCGGAAGATGGGCGCGATGAACAGCGGGACGACCAGCGCGAAGAGCGCGGACCCGCCGACGATCAGCACGCCGATCCAGTCCAGGACCGAGAGCCGGGACAGCGAGGTGTCGGAGTCGGCAGGAGGCACGCGCTCCGGAGTCTAGTCCAGCGTCTGCCGGTAGCCGCGGATGGCGAGCGCCCCCACCACGGCTGAGAACACCACCAGGGGGTAGAGGTGCGGCAGGACGTCCAGCGGCCCGTTGCCCTTGAGCAGGATGCCGCGGATCAGCCGGAGCGCGTGGGTGAGCGGGAGCGCCTCGCCGATGATCCGCGCCCACCGGGGCATCCCGGCGAAGGGGAACATGAAGCCGGAGAGCAGGATGGAGGGGAGCATGAAGAACACCGCCATCTGCATCGCCTGGAGCTGGTTGCGGGCCAGCGTGGAGAAGGTGAAGCCGACCGCGAGGTTCGCGGCGATGAACAGCCCGAGCCCGAGCAGGAGGAGCAACACCGAGCCGCGCACCGGGACGTGAAACACCCCCACCGCGGCGGCGAGGATGAGCGCGACCTGCACGTAGCCGAGGAAGATGTAGGGGACGATCTTCCCCAGCATCACCTCCAGGGGGCGCGCCGGCATGGCCAGCAAGTTCTCCATGGTGCCGCGCTCCCGCTCGCGGGTGACGGCGAGCGCGGTGATGATCACCAGGGTGAAGGTGAGCAGCGTGCCGATGAGGCCGGGCACGATGTTGTACGCGGTGATGCCCTCGGGGTTGTAGCGGCGGTGGACCCGCCACTCGAACGGAGGCGAGGCCAGCGTCGCACCGGGCAGGTCGCGCGAGAGGAGCCCGGGACCGAGCCCCGCTGCCGCCCCGAAGGCGCTGCTCACTGCGGTGGGGTCGGTGGCGTCGGCGGCGAGGAGCACCGGAGGCCGCTCGCGCCGCTCGACCGAGCGGGCGAAGTCGACCGGCACCTCGAGCACGAAGAGCACGTCGCCCCGGGCCATCGACCGCTCGGCCTCGGTGGGAGAGACGGGCGAGGAGATGTCGAAGTACTCGGTGGCCGCGCATCGACTCGACCAGCGAGCGGGCCGGGCGCGAGTCGTCCCCGAGCACCAGGGCGGTGGGCAGGTGCTTCGGGTCGGTGTTGATGGCAAATCCAAAGAGGAACAGCTGCACCAGCGGCATGCCCACCATCAGGGCGAGGGTGAAGCGGTCGCGCCGGGCCTGGATGAGCTCCTTGTGCAGCACGGCGACGAAGCGGCTGAACGAGAGGTTCATCCGGCGAACCTCCGGTCGGAGAGCAGGTGGATGAAGACGTCCTCCAGCGAGGGAGGCTCCTCGATCCAGCCGAGGCCCTCCCGGGCGCGCCACGGCCCGAGCGCCTGCTCCAGCGCGGCGCGGCGCGTGCCGCTCACCCGCAGCGTCTGGCCGAACACCGCCACCGACTCCACGCCCGGGGCACGGTCCAGGGCGGCGGCGGCCTCGGTCAGCCCGTCACCGGTGCCGACGAAGGTGACCAGGCCGGAGTGCGCGACCACCTCGGCCGCGGACCCCTCCACCACCAGCTTGCCGCCGGAGAGGTAGACGATGCGGTGGCAGCGCTCGGCCTCGTCCATGTAGTGGGTGGACACCAGAACCGTGATGCCCTCGGCGGCGAGCGCGTGGATGAGGTCCCAGAACTCGCGCCGCGCCTTCGGGTCGACGCCGGCGGTGGGCTCGTCGAGGAGCAGGAGCTCCGGCTCGTGGAGGACGCAGGCGGCGAGGGCGAGCCGCTGCTTCCATCCACCCGACAGCTCGCCCGCGAGCTGGGTCCGGCGGTCGGCCAGCCCCGCGCGCTCCAGCACCGCGTCGATGCGGCGGGCGCGGTCCGGCAGCTCGTAGAGGCGGGCGACGAAGTCCAGGTTCTCCTGGACGGTGAGGTCCTCGTAGAAGGAGAAGCGCTGGGTCATGTAGCCCACCCGGCGGCGGATGCGGGGCGCGTCGCGGCGGACGTCGAGGCCGAGGCAGGTGCCCTCGCCCGCATCCGGGGTGAGCAGCCCGCAGAGCATCCGGAGGGTGGTGGTCTTGCCGCTGCCGTTGGCGCCGAGGAAGCCGCAGATCTGCCCCTTGCCGACGCGCAGGTCGAGGCCCTGCACCACCGCGCGGGCCCCGAAGGACTTGCGCAGCCCGCGCACGTCGATGGCCAGCGGCGCCGGGGCGGTCACCGGAGCACCTGGACGTCGAGTGGCTGGCCGGGGTGGAGGCCCTGCAGCGCGGCCGAGCGGGCCTCCACCAGGTACACGAGCTTGCTCCGGGCGTCGCCGGCGTAGACCACCGGCGGGGTGTACTCGGGCTTGGGGGAGACGTAGCTGACCTGGGCCTCGAGCGGGCCGGAGCAACCGTCGCAGGTCACCCGCACCGGGGCGCCGATCCGGATGGAGGCGAGCCTCGGCTCGGGGACGAAGAAGCGGACGCGGAGCGCGCCGTCGGGCAGGAGCGAGAGCACCGCGGCGCCGGCGGGGACCATCTCTCCGGAGCGGTAGTAGGTGTCCACCACCCTGCCCGAGGCGGGGGCGGCGGCGGAGCGCTGCTGGAGCTTCCACTCGGCCGAGGCGAGCGCGGCGCGGGCCATCTCGGTGGTGGCGCGCTGGGCCTGGATCTCCTGGACCCGGCCGACGGAGGTCTGCAGGCTCCTCAGCCGGGCCTCGGCGGAGCGGAGCCGGGCGGCGGACTGCTCGGCGCTGGAGCGGGCGAGGTCGAGGCGCTGCTGGGTGGACGCGCCGTCGGCGGCGAGCTGCTCGGTGCGCCGGAGGTCGGCCTGCGCGAGCTCGAGGGCGCTCCGGGCCTCGCGGACCTGGGCCTGCGCGGCGTCGAGGTCGGTCGCGCGGCCGCCCGCCTCGAGGTTGGCGAGCTGGGCCTGCGCCTGGGCGAGCCTCGCGGCGGCCTCGTCGCGGGCGGCGCGCTCGGCCTCGCCGTCCTGGGTGAAGAGCAGCGTCCCGGCGTCCACGCTCTGGCCTCGCTCGACGGCGAGCCGGGTCAGGATGCCGGTGGTGAGCGGCGCGACGCGGGTCTCGTCGGCCTCGGCCCAGCCGTGGAAGGCCGCGTCGGCGCGTCCGCAGCCGGCCAGCGCCAGGGCGGCGGCGAGGGTGAGCAGGGGCTTCATGACCGACCTCCGGGGTCCGCGGCGAGTGCGCGGAGCAGGTTCTCTCCATGGGCCTGGAGCACCGCGCGCCGGTCCAGGGCGAGGTCGGTGTGGGCGCCGAAGGAGTGCTTCCACAGCCCGAGCAGCAGGACCGGGGCGATGACCAGCGGCACCGCGGTGTCGAGGTCGAGCGGGCGGAACTCGCCACGGGCGATTCCGCGCTCGAGGATGCGCCGCAGGAGCCCGAAGACTCGGCGCAGGACGAGGTCCGCGTAGAGGCGCGCGAGCTGCGGGAAGTTGCCGGACTCGGCGACCAGGAGCTTCATCACCCCGGTCACTGGCGTCTCGAGGACGCCGGCCATGAACTCGAACAGCGCCCGGAGGAGCTCGGGGGTCGGACCCTCGAAGGTGTCGACCAGCGCCTCGGCGCGGTCGATGTTGGGGGTGATGGCCTCGCGGACCACCGCCTCGAAGAGCTGCTCCTTGCTCTCGAAGTAGAGGTAGACGGTGCCCTTGCTGACCCCGGCGATGGTGGCCACGTCCTCCAGCCGCGTCGCCGCGAAGCCCCGGTCGGCGAAGAGCTGCAGGGCCGCGGCGACGATCTCCGCCGGGCGGGCCTCCTTCCGCCGCTCCCACCGCTTCGCGCTCTGCGTCCGCTCCATGTAACTGACTGGTAAGTTATTTCTTTGGCCGGCGCAAGCGCTCGTGTAAGTCACCGTTTCAACTGTGAGAAAACGAGGTGTCTGACACCTCGATTCGAGGAAATCGCGGCGGGGCCGCTCCCGTCACGCGCGGCGGAGCAGGCGCTTCTCGCCCACGCGAAGGGTGACCTTCTCCCGGTCGAAGTACTCGGACAGAGGGATGACGAACTTCCGGCTGCCGCCCACCAGCTCCTTGAACTGCTGGGTGGTGATCTCCTTGTGCTCGGTGAGATGCGCCACCAGCCGCTGCTTCAGCTCGGCGATGGCCGAGGCGTGGAAGCACAGCTCCTCGGTCACCTTCACCACGCTGTGGTCGGCGATGGGGCCCTGGAGCAGCCCAGCCACGCGCGCGACCGGGAGCTCGAGCATCCGGCCGATCTCCGCCAGGGTCGGCGGGGCCAGCCCTCCGGCGGCGATGGCCGCCACCGCCTTGGTCCGGGCGGCCTCCTCGTCCAGCGACAGGCTCCGGCCCCTCCCCTTCAGCCGCAGACCCTCGCCGATGGCCTCCACCGCGCCGCGCTCCACGAGCGCCTGGATCAGCCGCCCGAGCAGCCGCGGGTCCAGATCCGGCGACAGCCGCTGCCGGAGCTCCTCGCGGTGCAGCGCGTCCTCGAGCGGCGCCCGGTCGTGGAAGGACTGGAGCATCGCCAGCGCGCGCGACTGGAGCGCGGCGAACGTCTCGCCGGCCAGGTAGAGCCGGCGCTCGCGGTCGACCAGGAGCACCTGCCCCTTGCTGCTCAGCACCTCGAGCGCCCGCTGCACCGTCTTCGCCGCGCTCGCCGTCCGGACCGCCAGCTCGCCGGCGGTCATCCCCCGGTACCCGGACTGGCGGGCGAGCCAGACCAGCCGGGCATCGAGGTCCTCGCCCCGCATCGGCGCGAGCAGCTCGGACGCGCCGCGCCGCCGCCGGGGTGCGCCGAGGGTCAGCACCCGGCCGCCGGCGAGCGTGGCCCCGCGCCCGGGCAGCGGGCGCGCCCCGCGGAGGATGAAGCGCTGTCCGGGCAGCGCCGCCACCGGGGCCTGCAGCCGCAGCTGGGCGAGGCCGGTCTCTCCGGGCGAAAGCTCGGGCAGATCGAGCAGGGTGACCCGGGCCTCGACCTGCGCCGTGCCCAGGTGCAGGAGGAGCGTGCGCCGGCGGGGCAGCGGGGCCTCCGCCGCGGGGAGCAGGGTGAGCTCCACGTCCAGCGAGCGCGTCTCGGGCAGCTCGCCCGCGCGCACCAGCACCATGCCTCGCCGCACGTCCTGCGTGGCCACGCCCGGCAGGTTCACCGCCGTGCGCTGTCCGGCCGAGCCCCGCGCCACGGTCTGCCCGTGGGTCTGCACGCCGCGCACGCGGAACGGACCGGGGAGGCCGGGGAGCAGCGAGACCGAGGCCTCCGGCTCCACCGTGCCCGAGAGCAGGGTCCCGGTCACCACGGTGCCGAAGCCCTTGATGGTGAACGCCCGGTCCACCGGGAGGAACAGCGGCCCATCGGCGGGGCGCCGCTGCACGCTGGCCGCGGCGCGCCCGAGCGCGGCGCGCAGCGTCTCCAGCCCCTCGCCCGACTTCGCGGAGACTGGCACCACCTCCGCCGACTCGAGCACGCTCCCGGCGAGCAGGGTGGCCAGGTCCGCGTCGAGCAACGACCGCCAGTCGTCGCCGAGTCCGGGGAGGAGGTCCGCCTTGGTCAGCGCGACGACGCCGGCCCGCACGCCGAGGAGCTGACAGATGTCGAGGTGCTCGCGCGTCTGGGGCATGACGCCCTCGTCCGCGGCGACCACCAGGATGGCCAGGTCCACGCCGCCCGCGCCCGCGGCCATCGCCTTCACGAAGCGCTCGTGCCCGGGAACGTCCACCAGGCCGGCCACCGTGCCGTCCGGCAGGGTGAGGTGCGCGAACCCGAGCTCGAGCGTGATGCCCCGGCGCTTCTCCTCGGGCAGCCGGTCGGTGTCGATGCCGGTGAGCGCCTTGACCAGCGACGTCTTGCCGTGGTCGACGTGCCCGGCGGTGCCGACGATCACGCCCGCGACCGGACGCGCCGGGGCGCGGGCTCTGGCTCCGGCACGAGGTCGAAGCGGCCATCCTCGGTGACCGGGCCGTAGTCCCAGGGGAAGACCAGCGGGCCCTCCATCACCAGCACCGTCCAGTCCGGCGCGGCGCCCTGGTCGCGGCAGAGCAACGTCGCGCTGCGGATCTGCCGCGCTCCGGCCTTCCTCGCCAGCGCGGTGGCGCGGCCCATCGTCTCACCCGAGGCGATGACGTCGTCCACCAGGAGAATCCGCGCGCCCTTCACCTCCCGCGGCATCGCCATCACCCGCGGCATCCGCCCGGTCACCGGGATCCCGGGACCGCCGGAGGATGCGCACCGGATGGAACGGACGGCTCAGGGCGGTGGCCAGCGCGGAGCCGACGAACAGCCCGCCGGGCGCGATGCCCACCACCAGGTCGAAGTCGAACCCGGCGGAGATCTCCCTGGCCAGCGCCTGCACCGCCGCGTCGAACTGGGACCAGCTCATCTCCTGCACCAGATTGCGCGGGCCGCTGCGGTCCTGGCCGCGGAGCCCGCGTGGGAGCTCGCTCTGCGGCGAGAAGTGCAGCTCGGAGGGGTCCTGACGGCGCCTGGTCGGTCGCGAGGGCATGAACGAGGGAAGCCTAGCGCGGCGAGGTGCCGGCCAGCAGGGTCCCTCGCTCGTCC
Source organism: uncultured delta proteobacterium (assembly GCA_963776345.1). Lineage (GTDB taxonomy): Bacteria > Myxococcota > Myxococcia > Myxococcales > Myxococcaceae > RPRB01. The sequence continues at coordinate 21,826 of CAVZMH010000021.1, forward strand.
CAGGCTGGCGAGGGCGGGGCTCACGGCGACCGCGTGCGCCGCATCAGATTCTCCTGCGTCACGCTGGCCACCAGCCGCCCGCCGCGGTCGAAGAACTGGCCCCGGGACAGACCCCGTCCGCCCTGCGCGGTCGGGCTGTCCATCGCGTACAGCAGCCAGTCGTCGAGCCGGAACGGGCGGTGGAACCACAGCGCGTGGTCGATGCTGGCCACGGCGAGCCCGGGCGTCAGCCAGGAGACCCCGTGCGGGAGCAACGCCGTGGAGAGCAGGCTGAAGTCCGAGGCGTAGGCGAGGACGCAGGCGTGCAGCAGCGGCGCGTCGGGGAGCGCCCCGTTGGCGCGGACCCAGAAGGCCTGATGCGGGGGCTGCACGGTGGGAAGCAGCGGGTTCCGGGGCTCGACCGGGCGGAACTCGACGGCCGTGCGGCGCTCGAACGCCCCGCGGATCCGCGGGGGGACGTCCGGGACCGAGTCAAGCCACTCCTGGACCAGCTCGCGCTGCGGCCGGAGCGACTCGGGCGCGGGCGCCTCGGGCATCGGCGCCTGATGCTCGAGCCCCGGCTCCGGCACCTGGAAGGAGCAGATCATGCTCAGCAGCACCTCCCCGCCCTGGATGGCCTGGACCCGGCGGGCCGTGAAGTGTCCGCCGTCACGCACCCGGTCCACCTCGTAGACGATGGGACGCGCCATGTCGCCCGGCCGCAGGAAGTAGGCGTGCAGCGAGTGCGGCAGCCGGGCCTCCACCGTCCGGCTCGCGGCGACCAGCGCCTGGCCGATGACCTGGCCCCCGAACACCGCCTTCCCGCCGAGGTCGCGCGACGGCCCACGGAACAGGTTGACCTCCAGCGGCTCGAGGTCGAGCAGGCGGAGCAGATCGTCCAGGGCGGAACCCGGGTCGGACACGGCCACCTCCGGAGGCCACCTTAGTCACTGGCCGGGGCAGGTGTTGCCCCTGGCCGCGGGGTGTCGCCCGTCAGGTCCGGGTCCGCGGAGGCGCCCGCTTCACCGGGTGCCGGACCAGGGTCTTCAGCTTCGCCGGCGCGGTCCGCCGCGGGTCGGAGAGGTAGATCTCGTGGTGGTCGCGCACCTCGAGCCCTCCCCGGCCCTTCATCACCTCGTGTCGCTCGACGAGCCCCTGCGCCTCGACGAACGCGCGCATCGTCGCGACGGTCGCCGGCTCGGTCGCATACGGACCCAGGTGCAGCATCTGGACACAGAGGCCCTCCTGGTAGCGCTGCAGGCGGAGCCGCCCCACGGCCGGCGAGGGCTTCTTCTTCCGGAGCTGCTCCATGGCCTCGGCGAGCGCGTCGGCCGTGACCTGCTCCGGCTGGAGAATCATCGCCCGCCACGACCAGTCGTCCGGGCGGCCGAGCTCGAACTTCCCGCCTTCCACCCACCAGATCGCCTCGAGCGGCATCACCGGCCAGTCCACCGCGCCGGTCCTCCGCTTCTTGAACGAGAACTTCAGGGTGTACGCCGCGCCGTAGAGCGCCTCGACCGCGGCCTGGAACGCAGGAGAAGTCCCCGGGCTCGACCCGGGCTCGATCCGCCCGTCGATGCTCAGGAACGGCAGCTCCGGGACCTCGACCAGCCGGGGGGCCTTGGTCGATGCCTGGTACAGCGCGCGATGTCGCTTCCGGAGGTCGACCGTCTTCATGACAGAGTCCGGCTGCCTGGAACCCCCGGCGTCGCGAGGTGCGGACGAGGCAGCTCTTCTTGCTCACACTTCGGTCGCTCGGGCCAGAACCGCTGGCGAGCGAGGCGGGCGGCACGCTCCGGCCCAGCGTCGCCTACCACTACCTGAAGGGGGGAAACAAAAGGGCGGCCTGCGCCGCCCCTCGACAACAACGCTCAGTCCTGGACTCAGGCGCGAGCGGTGATCTTCGGAATGGTCGAGCTGCACACCTCGTAGCTCAGAACCTCCGGAGTCCCCTGGACGACGTTGCTCAGGGTCTTCAGCACTTCCGGATACGCTGCGCGGCCGTACTGCTCGGCCTTCTCCTTCGACTCCCAGAAGCTCATCGCATACGCCTCGTCCCCGTTGATGAAAGCGACTTCCTCCTGAAACCCTGGCTGCTTGCGCAGCAGGGGAAGGACGTCCTTCTCCAGCGTCTTGGTGAACATCGTGGCGGTGTTGGGCTTCAGATGCAGATGCACGTTACGAGCAAACATGGCGAGACCTCAGATTCGTTCTGACTACGCGTTTACGAATCGAGAAACCCTGACCTAGTGCAGACGACTCGAGCGGGGAGCTGGAACGCCCTCCCGCATGAACCAACGTAACCACCGTTCGGGGAGGCGCCAGCAAACGCTAGACGTCCATTAGCAACGCGGGCCGGCGTCAGTAGAAGCGCAGCGAGAGCCGACCGCTGAGGACACGCCCGGCGTCCTCGGGCGCCCTCAAGCCAGCGTCGTTCAGGCGATTCGCCGGCCGGTGATGATCTTGATGAGGAAAGCCACGACGGCCAGGACCAGGAGCACGTGGATGAAACCACCCAGCATGACATTGGCCACCAGGGCCAGCGCCCACAGGGCGACGAAGACGACCGCCAGGATCCACAGGAGATTGCCCATGACTCGATCTTCCTTCGCCCTCTTTCTGGGCCCTCCCGGTGAGTTCGTCAATCCTCGCACCCCGCTCCAGGAGGTGCGCCGGGACCCACGACGCCCCAGCCGCCGTCGGCGGACCCCGCGGCCTCACTGTTCGACGCGCGCCCGGCCGGGCTCCGCCGGTCGGGGTGAGCTCGCAGTCCGCGGGTACGCTGCGGCGAGCACGACGCCCAGCACCGTCGCGCCCACTCCGAGCGCTGCGTTCAGGAACGGGGGCGCGGTCAGCGCGATGCGGATGAGCACGGTGACGACGGCGTAGCCCGAGCTCCGGAAGACATCCTCGTAGGTGAAGCTGTGGCGGAGCGAGAGGAAGACGATCAGCAGGTCGGCGAAGACCAGCACGGTGTACAGCGAGTCGAAGAAGACGTCGTAGGCCTCGTCGCCCCCGTGCCCGAGCACGGCGCCGGCGATGCTCCGCGCCCCGAAAGACAAGAAGATGGCGAGGACGATGAGGGCCACCGCCTCCTTCGAGGCAGTGAACTCCGCTTGCTCCGCCTCGTCGCTCTCGTGCTGCAGCCTGTAGAAGAGCCCGACGAGCGCGAACACCAGGACCGCGCTCGCGGCGTCGGCGACCATCGTCGGGACGAAGGGGCGCAACGTTTCCCAGCGGATCGGCTCGGAGGCGTGCACCAGCTCCTTGAGGCTCTGCCGCAGGAGGATGAGCGAGAGGATCTCGAACTGCCGCCCCATCGTCCGTCCCGCGCTCCCGGAGAGGCCGAAGACCAGTCCGAGCACCTCGACGACCAGGAGGAGGTTGAAGCCGAGACGGACGGCGTGGAAGTGGTTCGACGGAATCCACTCCATGGAGAGGATGCCGAGTCGGCGGAGCTCGATGAGCACGAGCGAGGCGACGAAGATCGCGAGGAGCACGCTCGCGACGGTGCGCTGCGCCCTCGGAGCTTTCCAGCCCCGGTGGAGCCACCCGTAGAACCGGTGCGTCCAGGCGAGCGGGGGCGAGAGGGCCATGCGCCCCTCGTTCTAGTCGATCCAGAGGGCGCCGCATGCCAGAGCGACCGGCGCCTGGCGGCGTCACCGACGTCGAGGCGCCGAGCGTCGGACGCCGGCGTGGGCAGTTGCAGGAACGACGACCTTCGCGTCGCGGCCCGTCCGTCTAGTCGGCGCGGTTGACCTCGGCGGTGAACACGGCTCCGTGCGTCGGCGCGGCCATGCGTGCGCTGGGCTCGGGGGTGACGGTGAGCGTGAAGGTTCGATGCGGCGTCGTGGTGTCCAACTTCCCGACGAGATCTGCGTCGACCTTGAGCGCGCCCACATTCTGGATCTCGGCATTGCGTGGCTGGATCCAGACGACATAGACGGAGGCGTCCGAAGCAACCCTCGCCGGCTCGGACAGGTGCTTCACTCGGACCTCGATCTGGGTGTTGTCGTTGGGGCCGGCCTTGGCCGAAACCGTCCCCTGACCGGAGGTATTCTCGACGCTCGACTCCATCGTCTGCTTCGGCGCGCCTGCGCATCCCGCCTGGCTGACGGCGAGCAGGCCGACGGACGCGAGGGCCATCACGGAAATGGGACGGTGGAGGCCGCTTCGAATGAATCGCATGACGCTCACCTCGCAAGGAAAGAACGCACTGTCCCCGGCACCTCAGGAACGCTCGGCACGCTCGCCCGCGCTCCGAGGAGGAAGGCGGCGAGCACGCGAGACAGTGCGCCGGTCCGCTGGCGAAGGCAAGATACTGCTACGCTGTAACTGTCGAGCGCTGGAAACGGGCGCCGGCACGGTGTCGGACTTGCTACGTCCTGACGCGTGAGGGGCTCGGTGGGCTCGCCCCTCGTTTCGGAGGCAGCGATGGCGACCGGTCAGGGCAACACGTGGGTGCTGGTGGCGGACGCCCACCACGCACGCATCCTCGACGTCCAGGACGCAGGCCTCGTGCCACGGCTCCGGACGACGCTGCACGCCCGTCCCGACGGATCAGCGGCGATCGAGGGTGGACTCCCGAACGAGGCGGCCGGCCACGGCGCCAAGACCGGCGGGCCGGAGCACGGCTGGACGACCGGCAACTTCACGCCGGGCGAGGCCGAGGAGGAGCGCTTCGCGCACGAGCTGGTGCACGTGCTGGAGCGCGGCCTGGCCGACACGCACTTCCACCACCTGGTCCTCGTGGCGCCCCCGAAGCTCCTCGGCATGCTCCGCGGCGGGCTGACTCACGAGCTCGCCCAGCGGCTGCGGGCGGGCACGCACAAGGACTGGGGACACCTTCCGGACGGCGAGCTCGCCGAGCACGTTCGCGGCCTCGTGGAGATCTGGCCGCAGGGCTGACCCGGGGAGGTCACGCCTCACTGTCGAGGCGCAGCCGCCGAATGACCACCGCCGGCCCGGCACGCGGCCCGGTCATGGATCAGAACGGGATGTCGTCTTCGGCCGCGCCGGCGGCCTGGTTCAGCTCGTCCATCTGGGGCGGCGGCGGACCGAAGTCGTTCGCGCCGTTCGCCCGGGGACGTCCGGTCCCGGCGCCCTCGCCACGACCGCCGAGGAACACGACGTTGTTGGCGACGACTTCCGTCGTGTAGTTCTTCTTGTTTTCCTTGTCCGTCCACTCGCGGGTCTGCAACCGGCCCTCGACGAAGCACTGGCGGCCCTTTGCCAGATATTCGCCGCAGAGCTCGCCGAGCTTTCCCCAGACCACGATGCGGTGCCACTCGGTGCGTTCCTGCTTCTGGCCCGACTTGTCCGTCCAGCTCTCGCTCGTGGCGATGCGGAAGTTGGCGACGGCTTGCCCGCTGGGAGTGAAACGCACCTCGGGATCCGCACCCAGGTTGCCGACCAGGATGACCTTGTTGACGCCTCCAGCCATGTTCGTGAGACCTCCTTCGAGAACCGGACCGTTGCGGCCCGGTTGCTGGGTGAATTCTCTAGCAGGTCTGCCTGACAGGAGCATCCCGTGTCCGAACCGGAATACGCGCTCTACTACTGGCCTGGAATCCAGGGGCGTGGCGAGTTCGTCCGCCTGGCCCTCGAGGAGGCCGGCGCCGACTACGTCGACGTGGCCCGGCTGCCCCGGAGCAAGGGCGGCGGCGAGGAGGCCATCCTCCGCGTGCTCCGCGGCGAGCTCGGGCCGCGCCCGCCGTTCGCGCCTCCGGTGCTCCGCGCGGGGGAGGTGGTCGTCGCGCAGACCGCGCTCATCCTCCACTTCCTCGGTCCGCGCCTGGGGCTCGTCCCGCGCGACCCGGCGCTCCGGCTCTGGGCGCACCAGCTGCAGCTCACCATCACCGACCTGGTGGCCGAGACCCACGACACGCATCACCCCATCGCGGGGAGCCTCTACTACGAGGAGCAGAGGCGCGAGGCCCGCCGGCGCGCGCGGTCCTTCACCGCCGAGCGCATCCCGCGGTTCCTCGGGTACTTCGAGCGGGTGCTCCGGGACTCCGGTGGCCGGTACGCGCTGGGACGCCGGCTCAGCTACTTCGACCTCTCGCTCTTCCAGGTGATGGAGGGCCTGCGCTACGCGTTCCCGCGGACGATGAAGTCGCTGGCCCCGCGGATTCGCCGGCTCACCGCGCTCGCCGAGGTGGTCCGGGAGCGGCCCCGCCTCGCTGCGTACCTCGACTCGCCGCGCCGGCTGCCGTTCAGCACCGAGGGCATCTTCCGCCACTACCCCGAGCTCGACGGGCTCCGCTCAGCCCTTCACCGCGCCGACGGTGAACCCGGCGATGAACCGGTCGACGAAGAAGTTGTAGAGGATGGCGATCGGCACCGAGGCGATGAAGCACGCGCCCATCAGCGAGCCCCAGAAGTACACGTCGCCGCGCACCAGGAAGGTGGGCACCCCCACGCTGACGGTGAGGTTCTTGCTGGTGGTGATGAAGGTCAGCCCGTAGACGAACTCCTGCATCACCAGGGTGAAGCTGAAGATGATGGTGGTGAGGAGCCCGGCCACCGACATCGGCAGGATGACCCGGACGAACGCCCCGAGGCGCGAGTGGCCGTCGATCATCGCCGCCTCCTCGAGGTCCTTGGGGATGACCTTGAAGAAGCCCATCAGGAGCCAGGTGCAGAAGGGCACGGTGAAGCTCGGGTACACCAGCACCAGCGCCCAGAGCGAATCCTGGAGCCCGAGCAGCGCCACCAGGCGCGACAGCGGGATGAAGAGGATGGTCGGCGGGACCAGGTAGGTGAGGAAGATGCCGATGCCCAGCCTCTCGCCCGCGGCGCCGGTGAGCCGCGCCAGGCTGTAGCCCGCAGGCACCGCGAGCAGCAGGGTGATCAGCACCACCAGCACGCCCACGAAGAGCGTGTTCCCCACCCAGCGCACGAACAGCGTGTCGTAGAAGAGCACTCGCAGGTGAGCGAGGGTGGGCGGCGCGTGGTAGATGAACGGGTTGCCTGCGGGGTCGAGCAGATCCTTCGTCTGCTTGAAGGCGGTGATCGCCATCCAGGCGAAGGGGAACGCGGCGAAACCGGTGAACGCCGCCACCACCCCGAAGTTGACCGCCTTGCCGGCCGCCTTGCGCGCGTCCGCCATCACGCCACCTCGGAGCGGCGGGCGAGCCGGAGCAGCAGCACCGCGCAGACCGCCAGGACGGGCAGCAGGAACAGCGCCACCGCCGCGCCTCCGGAGAGGTCCCCGCCGTCGATGCTCTTGAAGAAGGCGAGGCTGGCGAGCACCTGGGTGCTGTCGAAGGGGCCGCCGCGGGTGAGGACGTAGACCACGATCATGTCGGTGATGCTGAAGACCAGGCCGAAGAGCACCGCCACCAGGAGGATGGGCAACACCAGCGGGAGGGTGATGACGAAGAGGTGCCGGAAGAACCCTGCGCCGTCGACCTCGGCTGCGTCGTGGATGTCCTGGGGAATCGACGAGAGCCCGCCGAGCGAGATGACCGTGGCCAGGGGCATGGTCCGCCAGACGTGCACCGTGATGATCGAGGCCATCGCCAGCTTCGGCTGACCGAGCCAGATGGGCCAGGTGTCGGGCCCGAAGACGCCGACGTGACGCAGGGTCCAGTTGATGACGCTGTAGATGGGGTCGAGGATCCACAGCCAGCCGATGCTCCCCAGCGAGATGGGCGCCACCCAGGGGAGGAGGATCAACAGCCGGACCAGCCACTTCCCGCGGAAGTCCCGCTGGAGCGCGATGGCCAGGATGCTGGCCAGGACGATGACCAGGATCTGCGACACCAGCGCGAAGATGAAGGTGTTGCCCAGCGCCTTGAGGAACGCCGGGTCCTGGAGCGCGTTCCGGAAGTTCTCCAGCCCCACGAAGTGCGGCGTCGAGGTGCCGATGGTGACGCTGGAGAAGCTGTACCCGATGGCCATCAGGAACGGCACCGCGACCACCAGGGCGATGTAGAGCACCGCCGGGGCGAGCATCAGCCGCCCGAGCCAGGTGGGACTGTCGGCGATGGCGGAGGCGCGCGCCCCGACGCCGCCCCGGGCGAGGGCCGGGGCGGTCACCCCGTCCTCCGCAGCGGCCGCGGCGGGACGCGGAGGCCGGTGGTCGGGTCGAAGAACTTGAGGCTCGCCTCGAGGATGCGGAAGTCGTAGGTGTGTGTGGCCTCCACCGGCGAGTGCACGGTGTACGCCAGGCTGACGATGACCTTGTGGCTGGGCGCGTGGTCGGGGAGCGTGCCGTAGAGGAGACGCCCCGCCCCGAGGTTCTCCACCCGCTCGACATGGAAGCGCATCGGCACCGCCGGCCCCGCGCCCTCGGTGGCCATGGCCCCCGCCGGGAGCAGCTGCTCGGGGCGGAAGCCGACCAGCACCCCGTCCACGTTGACCAGGTTCATCGGCGGGCTGCCCATGAACCCGGCGACGAAGGTGTCCGCCGGCTCGTCGTAGACCTCCTGGGGCTTGCCGAGCTGGCGGACCTTGCCTCCGCTCATCACCGCGATGCGGTCGCCGAGGCCCATCGCCTCCACCTGGTCGTGGGTGACGTAGAGGGTGGTGGTGCCGAGCCGGCGCTGGAACTGCTTGAGCTCGTCGCGGGCCAGGTTGCGCAGCTTGGCGTCGAGGTTGGAGAGGGGCTCGTCGAGGAGGAAGACGTCCGGGTGCCGCACCATCGCCCGCGCCAGCGCCACCCGCTGCCGCTCGCCTCCCGACAGCTGGCGGGGCTTTCGCTGGAGCAGCCGCTCGATGCCGAACATGCGGGCGGCGCGGTCCACCTCGCCGGCGATGCTCTCCCGCGGCGCCCCCTGCGCCTTGAGGGGGAAGGCGATGTTGCTGGCCACCGAGAGGTGCGGGTAGAGCGCGTAGCTCTGGAAGACCATGGCGATCTTCCGGGCCCGCGGCGGCAGCTCGTTCACCACCCGGCCGCCGATCAGGATGTCGCCGGAGGTCTGCTTCTCCAGCCCGGCGATCATCCTGAGCAGCGTGGTCTTGCCGCAGCCCGAAGGCCCGAGGAGGACCAGGAACTCTCCCTCGTGGATGGAGAGGTCCACGCCGTCCACCGCGGTATGCCCGGTGAACTCCTTGCGCAGCGCCCTGGTCTCGACGGTGGCCATCGGTCAGTGGGGAGTGGACGCTAGATGAGCTTGCGCTCGGCCCACTTCTCCCAGATCTTCTTGCACTTCTCCTCGGCCTCCTTGACCGCGGCCTCGGGGGTGAGGGTCCCGGTGGCGGCCTGGGCGAACATGGTGTTGAGCACCCAGGTGCTGTACACGTCGTCGACCGCGGCGGTCGAGTAACCGGGGTAGCCGACGTTGGTGGCCCACTCCAGCGAGTCGGCCAGCACGGCGTACTTGTCCGCCGGGACCGCCTTGGAGTCCTTGGTGACGAGCTGCTTGAGGTCGGGCACCTGCTTGGGCCAGCAGGGGAAGTTGTAGAACTCGCTGGCCTTGAAGGCCTCGTGGAAGTTGCCCACGTAGTCGACCAGGAACTTCTTCGCCCCGTCGATGTTCTCGGCGAACTTCCAGATCACGTACACGCTCATCACGTGCTCGAGGCCCATCCGGCGGACGGGGCCCTTGGCGGCCTTGGCCAGCCAGATCTTGTCGCCGATGGGCATCTTGTCGTTCTCGGCGCTGCGGGTGACCGAGATCGCGTTGAGCACCACCGAGGCCTTGCCGGCGAGCATGGCCCGGTTGTTCGAGGACGCATCCCAGGCCATGACCTCGGGGGTCATGCACTCGGTGTAGAGCGCCTTGACGAACTTCACCGCCTCGAGCGTGTTCTTGGAGTTGAGGACCAGCTTCCCGCCGGCGTCCTGCTCCGAGCCTCCGAAGGAGTAGAGGAGGGCCCGCATCGCCATCGCGGTGTCGATCTCCGAGGCGAGCCCGATGCCGACCGGGATGCCGGTCTTCTGCTTGATCTTCGCCCCGCCGACGCGGATGTCGTCCCAGCTGTCGGGCTTCATGCCGATCTCGTCCCAGAGGTCCTTCCGGTAGTTGACCGGGTCGGGGACGTAGCTGTCGGAGAAGCCGTGGTACTTCTTGGTCTTGGGGTTGTAGGTGCTCTTGACCGCGAGGTCGATCGGCTTGCCGTACTTCTTCTCGCACTCCTCGTAGATCTCGCGGTGGTCGATGACGTCGTTCTCGTAGACCGGCCGCGGCCAGAGGAAGCCGAAGAGGTCGTGGCCCTTCTTCGCCGAGACCTCGGAGGCGGCGGTGGGGTTCAGCGTCGGGATGCCGACGTTGTCGACGATGACCTCGGTGTCGTTCTTCTCACCCCACTGCTTGAGGTACGTGCCGTTGAACCACTTGTCGTACGCCGGCACGAAGTGGTTCCACTGCAAGATCTTCAGCTTCTTCTTGGCGCCCTGAGCGAAGACCTGCCGGTGAGCGCCCAGTGCGGCCCCTACGGTGGCCGTTCCCGCGACTTGCAGCAGCTTCCGTCTGGAGATTCCCATGTGCTGGCTCCTTCCAGGGACCGGCGCACGCCGTCGGTCTCGTGGCGTTGAGGGGGCGCACGTTACCGAGTGGCGCGCAACGCGGTGCGACAAAATGCTTGTGCTCCCATCAACTGTTCGCGGACACCGGGACGGGAGTCGGGGGAGCGAGCAGGCGGGCCAGGAAGGGGCCCTCGACGACGCCGACCAGCCCCACCCGAGGACGGAGGCGAGCACGAGCCTGACGGCCGGGGACGGCCCCTCGGGCCTGTGGGTGGCCCACCACCTGTCCCTCTCCAGGGCGTTCCGTCGCGAGCGGACGCGACATGGGACGAAACGTACCGCCGCGCGTGACCGGCGGGGCGAAAGGCGTGCAACGCTCACTGCCTTCGAGCATCCGATGCGCCCGATGATCCAGGAAGGTCAGCCGGCTCCGGCGTTCACCCTCAAGGACGCCTCGGGGCGTCCGTGGTCCCTCGATGCGCTCCGGAAGAGCGGCCCGGTGGTGCTGTTCTTCTACCCGCGCGACGAGTCGGCCATCTGCACCCGCGAGGTCTGCGCCTTCCGCGATGCACACCAGGACTTCGCGGACACCGGGGCGACCGTGGTCGGGATCAGCTCGGACGGGGAGGCGTCGCACGAGGCCTTCGCGCGGAAGCAGTCACTGAACTACCTGCTGCTGAGCGATCCGGGCGGAGCGGCGCGCCGGGCGTACGGAATTCCGAAGATGCTCGGCGTCGTCGACGGGCGCGCGACGTTCGTCATCGACCGCTCCGGTGTGGTGCGGATGGCCTACGCGGCACAGCTGGTGGCCGAGGGGCACACCCGACGGGCGCTCGAGGTGGTGCGGGCGCTGCGCGGGACCGGAAGCACGGCTCCGGCCCCGTAGGCGGGCCGGGCTCGGCCTCCTCGCCCGGAGGCCCAGACGAGCGGTGCCAGCTCCTCCCTCGCGCAGCGGCTCAGGGCTCGGGCGCGGCCGGCGTCGGGCTCAGCCGTCCACCGCCGCGGCCGGCCTCGGGGACCTCGGCCTCGGCCTCCGCCCGGTGTTCGCGGGCGATGAGCACGTAGATGGCGGGCACGAAGACCAGGGTGAACAGCGTCCCGATCGCCATGCCGGTGACCAGCACCAGGCCGATGCTGTTCCGCGCCGCGGCGCCCGGACCGGTCACCAGGGTCAGGGGGAAGTGGCCGGCGATGGTCGCCACGCTGGTCATGAGGATGGGCCGGAGGCGGGTCATCGCCGCCTCCTTCACCGCCTCGATCTTCTGCTTGCCCGCCGCCTGGAGCTTGTTGGCGAACTCGACGATCAGGATGCCGTTCTTGGAGATCAGCCCCACCAGCGTCACCAGCCCCACCTGGGAGTAGATGTTCATGGTGGTGGTCCACCCGTTGGTGAAGAACGGGATCTGCGGGTTCGGCATCTTCAGGAAGGTGGTGATCAGCGCCCCGAAGATGGCGAGCGGCACCGAGCCGGCGAGGATGACCAGCGGGTCGCGGAAGCTGTTGAACTGCGCCGCGAGCACCAGGAAGATCAGCACCACCGCCAGCCCGAACGCCGGGAGGAACTTGTTGCCCTCCTGGCGGAGCTGCCGCGACTCGCCGGTGTAGTCGATCTTGTATCCCTTGGGCAGGATCTTCGCCGCCTCGTCCTCGAGGAACGTCAGGCCGTCGTCGAGCGAGGCCGCCACGCCGCTGATCTTCACCGCGTTCAGCTGCTGGAACCGGTTGAGCGAGCGCGGCACCACCGTGTCCTTGATGGTGGCGATGGAGGAGAGCTTCACCAGCTGCCCGTTCGGCCCGGTGACGTAGATGTCGCCCAGCTGCTCGGGGTTGAGCCGCTCCACCCGGAGGAGCTGAGGGATGACCTTGTAGCTCCGGCCCTGGATGCTGAAGCGGTTGACGAAGTTGCCGCCCAGCGCGGCGCTCACGTCCTGGCCGACCTGCTGGAGGTTCAGGTTCAGCTGCGCCACCTTCTCCCGGTCGATCTCGATCTCCGACTGCGGCTGATCCACCTTCACGTCGATCAGCGGCGGGAACCAGAACTTCCCGCTCTTCCCCGCCGCGTCCGCCAGCTGCCGGGCGAAGCCGAGGATCTCGCTCTCCTCGGCGGTGGAGGCGATGACGAACTCGATGGGGAAGTTGCCGCCGCCGGGGAGCGACGGCGGGGTCACGGCGAAGGTCTGGATGCCGGGGATGGCGCTGACCCGCTTCTGCACCTCGGGCAGGACCTGCGACGAGGTTCGCTTGCGCTGGTTCCAGGGCTTGAGCCCGTCCCCCCAGAACCCGCCGCTGGGGAAGGTGATCTGGAAGGTGAAGCGCGACTCGGGGATCTCCAGCACCGTCCGGTTCACCTCCCGGACCGAGACCATCAGCTGGTCCAGGGTGGAGTTGGACGGGGTGTTCACCACGCCGAAGAGGAAGCCCTGGTCCTCGACCGGCGCCAATTCCTGAGGGGAGAACTTGTACATCGCCACCGCGAGCAGCGCGAAGACCGCCCAGGCGACGTAGATCTGGCGCCGGCTGGACAGCGCCACGTCGAGGATCCGGCCGTAGAACCGGCGCAGCCGCTCGAAGTCGCGGTTGATGCGCCCGGCGAAGCCCTTGTGCTCGTCCCCGGTGTGCATCAGGTAGCGGGACATCATCGGCGACAGCGTCAGCGCCACCACGCCGGAGATGGTCACCGCGCCGGCCAGGGTCAGCGCGAACTCGCGGAAGAGCGACCCGGTCAGCCCACCCTGGAAGGCGATCGGCACGTACACCGCGGCCAGGGTGATGGTCATGGCGATGATCGGACCGACCAGCTCGCGCGCGCCCCTGAGCGCCGCCTGCATCGGGGTCATGCCCTCGCCGAGGTGCCGCTCGACGTTCTCCACCACCACGATCGCGTCGTCGACCACCAGACCGACCGAGAGCACGATGGCCAGCAGGGTGAGCAGATTGAGGCTGAACCCGAAGATCTGCATCAGGAACACCGCGCCGATCAGCGACACCGGGATGGCCACCACCGGCACCAGCACCGATCGGAACGAGCCGAGGAAGAGGAAGATGACGACGATCACGATGAGCAGCGTGTCCCGGAGGGTGTGGACCACGTCGTCGATCGCGCTCTGGACGTACTCGGTGCTGTCGTAGGCGACGGTGGCCTTGATCTGCTCCGGCAGCTGCTTCTGCATCACCGCCAGCTCGGCCCGCACCCGCTTGATGACGTCGAGCGAGTTGGCGTTGGGGAGCGCCCAGACGCCGATGAACACCGCGGTCTGGCCGGTGAAGTTCACCGCGGCGTCGTAGTCCTCGGCGCCGAGCACCACCTCGGCCACGTCCGACAGGCGGACCACCGCCCCGCCGCTCTGCCTGATGATCAGCCGCTTGAACTCGTCCACCGAGCGCAGGTCGGTGTTGGCGGTGAGGTTGATCTGGACCAGCGAGCCCTTGGTCTGGCCGACCGCGGCCAGGTAGTTGTTGGCGGCCAGCGCCTGGCGCACCTGGGCCGGGCTCACGTTGAGCGCGGCCATCCGGTCCGGCTTCAGCCAGATGCGCATGGCGAAGGTGCGGGCGCCGAGGATGTCCGCCTTCTGCACGCCCTCCAGCGCCGAGAGCCTCGGCTGCACCACCCGCACCAGGTAGTCGGTGATCTCGTTCTGCTTGAGGAAATCGGAGGAGAAGCTCAGGTAGGCCGCGGCGAACTGGCTGTCGACCGTGGCGATGTTGAGCACCGGGACCTGGGCCTCGGGCGGCAGGTCTCCGCGCACCTGGTCCACCTTGGAGCTGATCTCGGCCAGCGCCTTGGTCGAGTCGTAGTTCAGCCGGAGCCGGGCGGTGATGGTGGACAGGCCCTGGGTGCTGGTGGACTCGAGGTAGTCGATGCCGTCCGCCGAGGCGATGACCCGCTCCAGCGGCGTGGTGATGAAGCCCCGGACGAGCTCGGCGCTCGCGCCCACGTACACCGTGGTCACGGTGATGGCCGCGTTCTGGTTCAGGGGGTACTGCCGGACGATGATCGTCCGGAGCGCCTGGAGCCCGCCGATGATGATCAGGAGATTGACCACCAGCGCGATGACCGGCCGGCGGATGAAGAGGTCGGTGAAGGCTCTCGGCTCGGGAGCGTGACCCGCGGCCGGTGTCGTCGAATCCGTCGAATCCATGGTGTTCCCTGCAGGCTTCAGCGGTCGACCGGCGCGGGGACGAACTGCGCGGGCGGATTGATGTTGTTGTTCACCACCACCGCCACGCCCGGGCGCAGCTTGAACGCGCCGCTGCTGGCCACGGTCTCGCCCTCGGCCAGGCCGGAGGCCACGGTCACGAAGTCTCCCCGGCGCTCACCGGTGCGGATGAATCGCTGCTGGGCGACGAGCTGCTCCTTGCCGTCCTCGCCCTTCTTCTGCTCCAGCACGTAGACCGAGTCGCCGTAGGGCGCGAAGAGCACCGCGGTGGACGGGATGACCAGCACCTTGCGCTTCTCGCCGGAGGCCACCTCGACGCTGGCGAACATGCCGGGCGACAGCCGGCCGTCGGTGTTCGGCACCGTGGCCCGCATCCGCACGTTGCGGGTGCCGGGATCGATCTCCGGGTTGATGGTGGTGACCTCTCCCTCCCAGGAGGCCCCGGGGTACACGTCGACCGTGAGGAGGACCTTCTGGCCCATCTTCACGTCGGCCAGCGCCTGCTGCGGGAGCGAGAACTCGGCGTAGATGGGGGTGACCGTCTGCAGCGAGACGATGGGCGTTCCCGGCGAGACGACCTGCCCCAGCTCCACCTGGCGGATGCCCACGCGGCCGTCGAACGGGGCGCGGATCACCTTCTTGTTGATGATCGCCTGGAAGTTCACCACGGCCGCCTGGGCCTGCTTGTCCTTGGCCTGGGCGTTCTCCAGGTCGGCCTCGGTGTTGACCTCCTGCTTGCGCAGCGACACGGCGCGGTCCAGGGTCTGCTTGGTGAAGGCGGCGTCGGCGCGCGCGCTCTCCAGCTGTGCCGACTCGGCCGAGGTGTCCAGCCGGACGATGAGCTGGCCCTTCTTCACCAGGCCGCCGTTCTCGAAGCCGATCTCGCGGACCGTGCCGGTCACCTCGGCCCCGAGGGTCACGCCGCGGAGAGCGACCAGGGTCCCCACCCCGTTCCGGGTGGGCTGCCAGTCGAACGACTGGACCTTGGCCGAGGCCACCGACTCGGGCGGCGGCACCATCGTCTTGCCGACCGCGAACATGGTCTTGAACTGGGAGACCTTGGTCAGCGCGAGACCGAGGAACACCACCAGCAGCCCGACGATGACCACGAGCCATCGCTTCCCGTTGCGGCGGCGCGTGACCTGGACGCCACCGGCGTCGAACTGCTGGTCGTTCGGGTGGTGATGCGGAGCAGGCTGGAACATGAATGTCAGGGCCTCGCCGGGCTAGACGATGGAGGGCGCGGTGAATTACCCGGAACCGGTCCCGAAGGCTCGGGAAAGTGCAGACCAGTTCCATGAAGTTCCGTGAACGACCCCACCCCCGCCCCACCCGTAGGCGTTGTGAGGAGTTACCAGCGGTCACCCGGGTGGCGGACTACCCGCCGGGACGGTCGGCGCGGGCGGGCGCCGCCGCGGGCTGGGCGGGCGCCGGGGGAACGGCAGCCCCACCCGCCTGGACCACCCGCGGGGCCTTCTCGGCGGCCATGCGCTGGGAGAGCGTGGCGTCCAGCTCGCGGCCGAAGGCGGCGGCCGAGGGGTCGGTGGAGGCCATCAGCTTGCGAACCGCGGGCCAGAGCGGGTGGTCCGCGTCCTGTTGCTCGGACACGCCCTTCGCCAGGAGGACGAGGGCGGCGTCGCGATCCGCGGACGTCGCCCCCCGGAGGGCGACCAGGAGCTCGTCCGGCGCGGTCCGGGCCACGTCGGCGAGGGCGCCCGAGACGGTGCGCTGCGCGCCCGGGTCGCCGCTCGAGGCGCGGGCGAGCTCGAGGAGCCGCGTCAGGGCCTCGCCGTTCCCCTCGGCGGCGAGCGAGGTGAGGCTGCCCACGCAGGGGAGCTCGACGTCGAGCTCCCGCGCGAGCTGCCGGAGGCGCCCGTACACCTCGTCACCGGCGGTGAAGCTGTCGAGGAGCGCGCGGCTGCCGAGGTAGTCGCGCGGGTCGGTCTGGTAGATGGAGTCGGCCAGGACGGCCCGGACTGCCGGGTCGCGCTCGCTGCGCCAGGCGGTGCGGAGGAAGGGCAGGTTCCGCTGGTCGGCCTTCTGGGCGACGGCGAGGTAGGTCTTGATGCGTGCCTTGGCCTCCGCGCTGGAGGCGGCGCCGAGCGCGGCGGTTTCCAGGATCGTGGCCACGGCGCGGTCGGGCCCGCCCGGCGCTCCCACCGCGGCCACCGCGGCGCCGATGGCGTCGATGCCCTGGACGACCGGGCCAGTGCGTCCGGCGAAGTCGTTCACCAGCACGCTGAAGGCGAAGCGCTCGCCGCCGACGGACTGGACGTAGCCGCTGAGGGCCGAGACGTTCTCCAGCGTTCCAGTCTTGGCGCGGAGGCGGCCCACCGCCTCGCTGCCCTCGAAGCGGTAGCGGAGCGTGCCGTCCTTGCCGGCGATGCCCACCGACGAGAGGTACTCGGGGGCGAGCGGGAAGCGGTCCCACATCACCTTGAGGAGCTGGGTGAGCTGCCGCGGGGTGAAGCGGTTGGTGTCGTTGAGTCCCGAGCCGTTGCGGAGGATGTACGAGCCGCGGGGGATGCCCACCTCGCGCTCGAGGAACTCCTCGGCCGCGGAGACGCCGTTGGCGGTGGTGCCGGGCGGGCCCTTCACCTCGGCGCCCAGCGTCTTCAGCAATTGCTCGGCGACGAAGTTGCTCGAGTACTTGTTCATCCGCTTGAGGACCAGGTCGAACGTCTCGCTCTGGGCCACGTAGAGGAGGCGCGCGCGCTCCGGGACCACCCCGAGCTTCGGCTTGCCGCGCACCCGGATGCCGTGCATCTCGAGGATGCGCTTCAGGGTACTGCCGAAGTACAGCGGCGGGTTGTCGACGCGCTTCCAGACCGCCCACTCGCCGGAGACGGGCACGGTGCCGCGCACGGTGATGCGCTGCTGGGTACCGGTCCAGGTGGAGGCGACCGAGGCGCGCCGGGCCCGCCGGGAGGCGCCCACCGCGGAGTTGAGGACCTCGAAGTAGTCGGAGGGCGGCTCGATCTCCACGGCGGCGCGCGCTCCGGGCGCCGAGGCGCGCAGGTACACGCCGACCGCGTTGGCGTTGAGGCTGAGCGCGCCGGTGGGTGCGGTGTAGGCGCGGTCCGAGACCTCCTGCTCGAAGCCCGGGGCCAGCCGCTCGGGGTCGAACCAGGTGTCGTCGAGGACCAGCTCGCCGACCTCGCGCAGGCCGAGGTGCGCCAGCTCCGAGGCGATGGCGTGGAGCCGCTCGGTGGTGAGGCTCGGGTCGCCCTTGCCGCGGACCCAGAGGGTGCGGGTGCTGGCGCCGCCCGGGCCGGGCTCGACCAGGAACTCGGTGTCGAAGCGGTACTCGGGGCCGAGCCGGGCGAGCGCCGCGGCCGCGGTGACCAGCTTCACGTTCGACGCGGGGTTCATCAGCGCGTCGGCGTCCTTGCTGAAGACGACGCTCCCGTCGTCGAGGCTGATCAGCTGGACGCCGAGCCGCGCGTCGCGGAACGGGGCGCGCTGGGCGAGGTCGAGGAGGGTCTTCTTCAGCGCCTCGCGATCGGCGGCGCGGTCACGGCCGGCGGGCGAGGCCGGTCCGGCGAGCGCCGAGGCACAGGCGAGGAGCGCAGCGAGAAGAAGCAGACGACGGGGCGACAACGGGCTGCACTCCAGGGCGAACGGCCGACTCGGTGGATCTTCCTCCGCCCCTCGGCGCGGCCGCAAGGTAGGCCGAGCGCTCACGCGGCATCCGTGTCGGCGGCCAGGCGAGCGCGCGCGCGTGGGTGCTCGCGCCGTGGAAGTTTCCGCGGGGGGCCTCGAGGTGCCCGCCCGAGGGGTGCGCCCGAGCGACTCGCGCCCGACCTCGTGCCAGACACCTCGTGACCGGCACACCCGCTTGGGCATCGAGTCCGGGTCGACAGACTTGCCCCGGCGGGACGCGAGGAGGCCGGGGTCCTGACCCCTCAGGCCATCCCGGACGGCCTGCGCGAACCCTGGGCGCTCCTGGGACCGCCCGAGAGGTGTCCCCCGAGAGGTGTCAGACACCTCGTGACGGCGTGAGACACCGGGGGTCGAGCGCCTCCGCTGGCCGCTGCCTCCAGCGCTCAAGATGCTATAGCACGCACCGTGAACTCTGAGTGAAATTCGAACCACGAATCAGTGAGTTATGGGAGGCACACTCGTACTCAGAGTAGCTGAACGTGCTATAGCATCTTGAGCGCTGGGCCGGGTCCCCCCGGCGCCCTCGAGCGCTCCGGCGCGGGGTCACCGGCGGAATCTCCGAGCTGGGCGGACGCTCCGCGACAACCCGCCACAGCGCGGAGTCGAGGCCAGCGACGGCCTCGCCCCGGGGCGCTCATCTCCCCGGTCGCCGGCGTCCCCTCGGGGCCGAGATGCCCCGCTCGCACGCCCCCTCGGAGCCGAGCCGTGAGCCAGGCCCCGAGGCCCCGCTCCTCCTTCGCCGAGACCGGGCGCGCGCTCAGGCGCGGTCGCGGGCGCGGCCACGGCTCTTTCCGCCGAGGGCAGCACCCGGAGCACGAGCATCCCGGTGACTCCCGAGACCAGCGAGCCGACCAGGACCCCGAGCCTCGCCTCGTTCAGCAGCCCGGGCTCACCCCCGAAGGCAAGGTTGGCGATGAACAGGGCCACGGTGAACCCGATGCCCGCCACCATCGCCACGCCGTAGACGCTCCCCCACGGCGCGCCGCCGGGCACCTCGGCCGCGCCCACCTTCACCGCCGCCCAGGTGAAGGTGAAGATCCCGATCTGCTTCCCGACGAACAGCCCCACCGCCGTCCCGAGGAACACCGGCGCGGTGAGGTTCGCGATCGACATCCCGGCCAGGGACACCCCCGAGTTCGCGAGCCCGAACAGCGGCATGATCAGGAACGCCACCCACGGGTGCAGGGCGTGCTCGAACCGCTGCAGCGGCGGCACCGCGTCGCGCACCTCGTCCTGGAGGTACAGGAGGTCGCTGGTGTCCAGCGCCTCGCTCACCTCGAGGGTGAGCACCGAGTGCTTCCTCACCTCACCGAGCACCTCGCGCACCGGGCGCCGGGTCACCGCCGGCACCAGCAGCCCGAGCAGCACCCCGGCGAGCGTCCCGTGCACCCCGGCGTGGTGGAAGGCGAGCCACAGCGCGACCCCACCCGCGGCGTAGACCAGCGCGCTCTCCACCCCGAGCCGGGCCGCGGCGAACACCCCCAGCGCCAGCACCGCCACCCAGACCAGGCCGGTCACGCTCAGCCCGACCCCGTAGAAGAAGGCGATCACCAGGATGCCGGCGATGTCGTCGAAGATGGCCAGCGCGGTGAGGAACACCAGGAGGGCCCGCGGCACGCGCTTCCCGAGCAGGATGATGCAGCCGATGGAGAAGGCGATGTCCGTGGCCATGGGGATGGCCCAGCCCTTCTCCGCCGGCGTCCCGCGGTTCAGGGCGAAGAAGATGACCGCCGGCAGAAGAACGCCCCCGGCCGCCGCGATCGCGGGCAGCATCGCCTGACGCAGGCTGCGGAGCTCGCCCTCGACGAGCTCCCGCTTGATCTCCATCCCCACCACGAAGAAGAAGACGGTCATCAGCCCGTGGTCGATCACCTCCCGCAGGCTGGCGTGGAACCCGAGCCCTCCGAACCTCACCTGGACCGGGGTCGTCCACAGCCCGAGGAACGCCTCGCTCCAGGGCGAGTTCGCCAGCACGAACGCCAGGAGCGCCGCGCCGAACAGCGCGATGCCCCCGGCCGCCTCCATCCGGGTGAAGGCCCGGATCGGGTCGAGCACGATGGACTGGAAGAGCGGCGGCGGACGCCGGTGAGCGGGTTCGGCCATCGGACGGCGCACCTTACCCTCGAGCGCCCGGGCGAGGCGCCTCTAGCGGGTGCTCATCAGCTCCGCGTCGTCGCGCCGGTTGGCCGCGTGCGCCTCGGCGTCGTGCCCCGAGGCGACCGGGTGCTCCTCGCCGTAGCTGATGGTCTCCACCCGCGAGCCATCCACCCCGAGGTCCACCAGGTACTTCCTGGCCACCTCGGCCCTCCGCTGGCCGAGCGCGAGGTTGTACTCCACGGTGCCGAGCTCGTCGCAGTTGCCGGCGACGCGGATGCGCGCCGCCGGGTGGGCCTTGAGCGCCTTGGCGAGCGTCTGCAGCTTCTGCCGGTCCTGGTCGGTGAGCTGCGCCTTGTCGAACTCGAAGTGGGCGATGGGCCCGGAGAGGATGCGCTTCACCTCGGCCGTGTCGTCCGCCTTCTCCTTCTCCGGCGCCGTGGCGACGGGCGGCGCGGCCTGGGCCACCACCGGCGGCGCGGGAGGCGCCTCGGCCACCTGCTCGTGGGCACAGGCGGCGAGGGCCAGCGGGGTCAACCACAGAAGACGGGCAGAGCGCATGACGGATCTCCCAGGGGCGAGCGGGTCGATGGACGCCCGGATCCCGTACCGCACTCCCGGCGACGCGTGCGCGCGCAACGATGTCCTGCAACGTGAGGCTGTCGTCTTTCCGACGGTGCCGGTGTCCGGGGGGCCGCGTCAACGCCGAGACCACTTGGATCGACCGGATGATCGCGCAAGCGAGGGACGGATCGATCCAAGTGGTTTCGGCGTTAGTCTCCGGCCTCCCTTGAGAGCTCTCTTGCAGCGCGTCCGCCAGGCCTCGGTCACCGTCGAGGGCCGCACGGTCGGCGCCATCG
Organism: uncultured delta proteobacterium; assembly: GCA_963776345.1. Classification (GTDB taxonomy): domain Bacteria; phylum Myxococcota; class Myxococcia; order Myxococcales; family Myxococcaceae; genus RPRB01. The sequence continues at coordinate 42,993 of CAVZMH010000021.1, forward strand.
GCCCCGGCCTGCTGGTGCTGCTCGGCGTGGGCCGCAGCGACGGAGAGGCCGAGGCGGTGGCTCTCGCCGACCGCATCGCCGGCTTGCGCATCTTCGAGGACGCCGCGGGGAAGATGAACCTCTCGCTCCTCGACACCCACCGGGCGGCGCTGGTGGTGAGCCAGTTCACCCTCTACGCGGACACCCGCAAGGGACGGCGGCCGAGCTTCGTCGACGCCGCCCCGCCCGACGAGGCGCGCCGGCTCTACGCCCGGGCCTGCGAGGCGCTCCGGGCGCTGGGGGTCGAGGTGGCGGAGGGCGTCTTCGCCGCGGAGATGCAGGTGGCGCTGGTCAACGACGGGCCGGTCACCATCTGGCTGGACCAGCCTCCGGCAACTCAGGGTCGCTGACCGGCGCCCCCTCGCGGGTCACCAGCGAGGTCAGCCCGTGCCCGGCGGCGGCGGCGCCGCGGATGAGCCTGCTCAGCTCGCCCACCTCGCGCACCCACCCGGCCGCGGTGGGCCCGAGCCCGCTGAACGCCACGCTCAGCGCCGGCACCTCGGCCAGCCGGCCGGTCCAGTACCCGAGCAGCTCGTCCGACTCGCGCAGGCTCACCGGCCCGAGCCGGGTCCGCTCGCGCCCGAGGAGATTCTGCAGCTGCTCGTCGAGCCGGCGCGCCCACGACTGCACCGCGTGCGACGGGCGGTAGCTCCAGTCGGCGATGGCCAGGTTCTCCGGCGGGGCGTAGGTGCTCCGGCCGACCGTCACCAGCACCTGGTCGGGCGGAAAGAGCGGGAATGGATCCCAGATGCCGGCCACCAGCGCCACCGGCCCGCTCCGGATGACCTTGCCCAGCCACTCCTCGCGGAAGCGCTCGGCGGCGACCGCGTCGGCGTACGGGTAGCTCGGGTCCTGGAGCATCAGCGCCACGTGCAGCGCGAGCTCGTAGCTCGCCGCGTAGCCGGGATGCTCGCGGGCCACGTGCCAGCCGTCGCGCCGGCGCTCCCACTCGGAGAAGAGGAGCACGTGCACCAGCTCCAGCCACTCGTCGTCCACCAGCCCGAAGAAGCTGCCGCCCACGGTGCGGTCGAGGACCTTCGACAGCTGCCAGGCCACCCGCTCCTCGGCCACCAGCTCCAGGAGCTTGCCCAGCCCGGACGCGGCGTCCACCACGCCCACGGCGAAGGCCGGGAACGCCACCTCCTCGAGGAACACGTCGTGAACCGGGCGGATGACCAGGTTCACGCGCGGGCGTCTTCCTCGGCGATCAGCGCGTAGATCCGCCCGGCGTCCGGCGCCTGGAGGATGGACTCGCGAAACTGGGGACTGCGGAACAGCCGGGAGATGCGCGCCAGCGCCTTGAGGTGGATGCCGGCCGAGTTCTCCGGCGCGATCAGGGCGAAGAAGAGCTGGGTGGGCCTGCCGTCGATGGAGGAGAAGTCCACGCCCGGCCGGCACACCCCGAACGAGGCGTAGAGCCGCGGGAGCCCGGCGAGCTTCCCGTGCGGGATGGCCACGCCCTCACCGATGCCGGTGGTGTTCAGCTTCTCGCGCTCGGTGAGCACCTCGAGCACCCGGCCGCCGTTCAGCGGCGGATAGGCGGTGGCGAGCGCCTCGGCCAGCTCGCGGAGGACGTCCTGCTTCGTCCGCCCGGCGAGCTCGGGGATCACCGCCAGGGGGCTGAGGAACTCGGTGATCTTCATGCGCGCGAACGCCGGACGATTCGCGCGAGATAGCCCGGGTGTGCGGGCAGCGCAAGGCTCGCCCCGGCGGGCTCGGGCGTCAGGCCGCTCCGTCCAGCGCCTGCTCCTCGGGCGGGAGCGCGTCCTGCTGGTGATGCACCCAGGCGCGGCGGTGGTGGTGCTTGTTGCGGTCCTTTTCCCGCCGGAGCTGCTCCTCCAGGCAGTCCACCGCCAGGTCGACCGAGGCGTACATGTCCGCGGAGCAGACCTTGGCCCGGAGCACCAGCGGCCCGGTGGTCAGGGTGAAGTCCGCGTGCTGGAGGTGCCGCTCCAGGCTCAGCACCACGTGCGCCGTGCAGGCCTGGTCCAGGTTCCTCACCAGCCGCTCCAGCCTCTCGCGCGTGTGGTCCTTCAGGGACTCGGACGCGGTGAAGTTGCGGAAGGTGATGGAGAGGTGCATGGCGCAGGACCTCCGGTGCAGCTGTGGGGGAAACGTCACATGACGACCCCGATGACAGCTCGCCTCGGGCCCGGGTGCAACCCCGACTGGAACCCCGTTCAGGGAGCCACGAGGCCACGCCCGCGTGCCCCCTCAGCGGCTGGCCTGGCTCAGGAGCACCGTCGGGTCCACCCACTGGAGGGCGGCCGAGACGGTGAAGCGAGGACCCGCGGCGTGGAAGGTGAGGCGGCGCCCGTCCTCGGACAGGGCGCCCGGCCCCCAGGCGGTGTACTCGCCATCGAGCAGGAGCAGCCCCTGCACCACCGACCAGCGGCCCCGGCGCTCGCCGAAGAGGTAGCTGCCGTCCCCGCGGAGCATGAGCGAGGCGAAGGTGCTGGAGACCGGCGAGCCGTCGATGGCGTAGGCCGTCATCTGGTAGCGGGCCAGCACGCCGGGCTCGGGGTCGGCCGGGAGGGCCCGGAAGGGCGTCTTCGGGCTGGCCTCGGCCAGGGTCCCGGTCTGCCGCACCTCGAGGGCCACCGAGACGCTGTTCACCCCGGTGACCTTGACCTCGTAGAGGGCGCCCGAGCCGCGTCACGGACCTCGCAGGCCGCCCCGGCGACCGCCGGGGACTTCGGCCCGAAGGCGTCCCCCGCGACGCAGCGGATGCCATACCTGGCCGCGAGCTGACGGGACTCGACGACCAGGTCCGCCGCGGCGGGGTCGGCCAGGGCCTGGGTGCGCAGCGCGATGCCACGCGAGAAGGGAACGAGCACGGGCGCGGCGCGGACGGCGGCGGGCACCAGGACGAGGGCGAGGAGAAGGGAACGCATGTCGGCGGAAATCCTCTTGCAGGTGCCGGGCCGGCGCTCTCTCAGAGGGAAGCGACCCCGGCGACCCTGGGTGCTTCCTCGACGGCCGGGTGTCGTCCGACCTGCGCTCGGGAGCAGATTGCGTTGACATGAGGTCCCGTCCCACCTACGGGACGCGGCCGCGATGACCCGCCTCTCCCTGCTCCTCCTGGCCGTCCTCCTCGCCGCCCCGGCCGTCCGCGCCGAGGAGGGGATGTGGACCTTCGACAACTTCCCCAGCGCCCGCGTGCAGAAGGCCTACGGGTTCTCGCCGGACAAGGCGTGGCTGGACCACGTGCGGCTGTCGAGCGTGCGGCTGGCGTTCGGATGCTCGGGGAGCTTCGTCTCGGCGGACGGCCTGGTGATGACCAACCACCACTGCGCGCGCCGCTGCATCCAGGACCTGTCGACGCCGGAGCAGGACCTCACCGCGCACGGGTTCTACGCCCGGACCCAGGCGGAGGAGCGCGCCTGCCCGCGGATGGAGATCAACCAGCTGCTCCGGATGGAGGACGTGACGGCCCGGGTGCAGGGCGCGACCCGCGGGCTCTCGGGCGAGGCGTTCTTCCGGGCGCAGAAGGCCGAGTTCACGCGGATCGAGAAGGCCTGCCAGACCTCGGAGCAGCTGAAGTGCGAGGTGGTGACCCTGTACCACGGCGGGCAGTACCAGCTGTACACGTACCGGCGCTGGAAGAAGGACGTCCGGCTGGTCTTCGCGCCCGAGGAGTCGATCGCCTTCTTCGGCGGCGACCCGGACAACTTCAACTTCCCCCGCTGGGACCTGGACGTGAGCTTCCTCCGCGTCTACGAGGACGGGAAGCCCATCCGGAGCCCGGACCACTTCCGCTGGAGCGAGGCGGGGCCCGCGCGAGGGCGAGCTGACCTTCGTCTCCGGCAACCCCGGCACCACCAGCCGGCTGCTCACCGTGGCGCAGCTGGCCTCGCTCCGGGACGAGGTCATCCCGCTGAAGCTCGAGCGGCTGGCCCAGCTCCGGGGCTGGGTGGCGCAGTTCCAGGAGCGCAGCCCCGAGGCCCGCCGCGTCAGCCGGTCCGAGCTGTTCGGCGTGGAGAACTCGTACAAGGCCTGGGTCGGCCGGCGCGAGGCCCTGACCGACCCGGTGTTCTTCGCCTCCAAGGTGAAGGAGGAGCAGGCGCTCCGGGCGCGGGTGGCGAAGGTCCCCGCGCTCCAGAAGGAGGTCGGCCGGGCGTGGGAGGCGATCGCCAGGGCGACGCGGACCGAGGAGAAGCTGGAGCGGGAGACGACCTGGATCCGCTCGGCGAACAAGGTACTACTCGGAGCTGTTCGGCATCGCGCGGAACCTCGTCTGGGGCGTGGAGGAGCGGCAGAAGCCGGACGTGGAGCGCTTCCGCGAGTTCACCGACGCGCGGCTGCCGACGACCGAGCTCCTCACGTTCAGCAAGGCGCCCATCTCCCCCGAGCTGGAGGTGGAGCTGTTCACGCTCGGGCTCACCAAGATGCGCGAGGAGCTCGGGGCGGACCACCCCTACGTGAGGAAGATGCTGGGGAAGGAGTCGCCCCGCCAGGTCGCGACGCGGGTGGTGCAGGGCACGAAGCTGTACGACGTCGCCCAGCGGCGGGCGCTCTGGTCCGGGGGAGCGGCGGCCATCGCCGCCTCGGAGGACCCGATGATCGCGCTGGTGCGCCGGCTGGACCCGGACATGCGCGCGGCCCGGAAGCAGTTCGAGGACGAGGTCGAGTCGGTGGTGAGGCAGAGCTCCGAGCTGATCGCCAAGGCGCGGTTCCAGCTCGACGGGACCAGCACCTACCCGGACGCGACCTTCACCGCCCGACTGTCGTACGGCTCGGTGCGCGGATGGACGCGGGAGGACGGCGTCCAGGTGAAGCCCTTCACCGAGTTCGGCGGCGCCTTCGCGCGCGCCACCGGCGAGCCCCCGTTCGACCTGCCGCCGTCGTGGCTGAAGGCGAAGGACCGTCTCACGCCGACCACGCCGTTCGACTTCGTGAGCACCAACGACATCATCGGCGGCAACTCGGGGTCGCCGGTCATCAACCGGGCCGCGGAGATCGTCGGCCTGGTGTTCGACGGGAACCTGCCGTCGCTCGGCGGCGACTACGGGTTCGACCTCCGGAACAACCGCACGGTGTCGGTGGACAGCCGCGCCCTGACCGAGGCGCTCGGGGTGGTGTACGGCGCGGACCGGCTGGTGCAGGAGCTGCAGCCGCCGGCGCCGCGGACCAGCGGGCCCCGGTAGGCGAGGCCCGGGCCTGAGCTTTTGCTGACGTCGCGGATCGGCTTTGCTGTCGTGCCGTGCCAGACCAGCGGCCGGATGGACCAGAGCAGCCAGGTCGCGACGGGCCGGGGCAGCCCACGCAGGAGACCTCCCCCTCTCCGCCGGGCTCCGAGCCAACCTTGCAGCAGACCGTCTCCGTCAGCGGACGGGGCGCTCGTCTTCAGCCAGGCGAGACCATCGCCGGCCGGTTCGTCGTCATCCGGTTCGTCGCGCGCGGCGGAATGGGCGAGGTGTTCGAAGCGGACGACACCACGCTCAGGACCCGCGTCGCGCTGAAGACCCTCCTGCCGTCCCTCTCCGTCGACCCGTCGAGCCTCGATCGGTTCCGGCGCGAGGTCCTGCTCGCCCGGAGCGTCTCTCACCCCAACATTTGCCGGGTCTTCGACCTGCATTCGACGCTGGTCGAAGGCGTGCCACTCCACTTCCTCACCATGGAGTTCCTCGAGGGGGAATCGCTCGCGGCGCTGCTCAAGCGTAAGGGACGCCTCAGCATCGCCGAGGCACTTCCGATCCTCCGGCAGACGGCCGCCGCTCTGGACGCGGCGCATGCACGTGGTGTCGTGCATCGGGATCTGAAACCGAGCAACGTGCTCCTGGTCCCGCCGAGCGGCAAACGGGACTCGGGCGCCGAGCGGGCGGTGGTCACGGACTTCGGGATTGCTCGGGCGCTGTGGAGCTCGCGCGGGGAGTTCGAGACCACCGGGGGGACTGGCACCGAGGGGTTCCTCGGGACGCCGGACTACGTCGCCCCGGAACAGGTCTCGGACAAAGGGCAGATCAGCGAGGCGACGGACATCTTCGCGCTCGGGATCGTGATGTACGAGATGGTGACCGGAGAGCTTCCGTTCGCCGCAGACACTCCGATGAAGGCGGTGGTTCGTCGGCTCCACGATGAGCCGCGCCCGCCCGCCCGTCTCCAGCGCGACCTTCCCGCCGCCTGGAACGCGGCCATCCTGCACTGTCTCCAGAAGGACCCCGCGAAGAGGCCGAGAAGCGCTGCGGCCGTCGTCGAGGAGATCGAGACCGGGCCCCGGCAACCGCCGCGCTCACGAAGGACGAAGCTGGGGTTGGTCGCTCTCGGCGCTGCTCTGTCGGTCGCGACGGCCGTGGCGCTGTTCACCAGGCATCCCCAGCGGCGCGCCCAGGTTGGTTCGAGTCCCGTGGTTGCCGTGCTCTCGCTCGCGTCGACGGTGCCTCCCTCGGACGTCTGGCTCGGGTCAGCAATCTCCCAGCTCCTTGGCCGTGAGTTGGACGGACGCGCAGGGAGTCCAGGTCCTCCCATGGAGGCGAGTGGCGACGGCCTATCCCTCGCTCGGCCTCGATGCCGACCAGGTCCTCGACGAGAGCCAGCGGCGGCGGCTCTACGAATTCCTAGCAGCTCAGTACTTCGTCGAGGGCAGTGTCCGTTGCCCACCACAGAGCTCGGCCGAATCGTGCCAGCTCGTCCTGGCGACTGAAGCGGCCAGACGGCACCCCGAGCGTCGCGTTCGAGAAGACGTTCTCGCGGAGCGATGTCACGGCGACGGTTGCAAGTGCCGGCGCGAGCCATCCGCCAGGCGCTCGGGGCCCGTCTTGGGCCGGCGCAGACCGCAAGCCTCGCCGCTCGACGGGAGCGCCCCATCGCGGTGCTCGAGCTCGTCGGCGAAGGGACGGCGGCGTACGGGCGACTCGATCTTCGGGCCGCTCGAGAGTCGTTCGAACGCGCGACGACCCTGGACCCCGCAGACCACGACTCGCACAGCGTGCACTCTCGCAGATCCTGGAGCAGCTCGGCCTGTTTGTACGCGCGCGGCGCGCGGCGGAGCGCGCAGCATCCGCGTCGGCGAACCTCTCTGCGAGCGTCCGCCTGGCGGCGCAGGCCCGCGTCGACTGGCTGGGCGACGATCCGGAGCGGGCGATCGCCTCGTACCGCAAGCTTCTTGAAGCCCGGCCCGACGACCTGGATCTGGCGCTGGCACTCGTTCGCCGGCTCCCGGCCCGCGCAGGCCTCGAACGTGCTCGAGCGGGTCCGAGAGCTCCGAGGGGACGCCTCACCCGATTTGCTGCTGGACCTGCAGGAGGCACTCCTCGAGCAACAGGAAGGGCACCTCGACCGTGCAGGGGTCCTCTTCGGCCGGGCGTACGAGCTCGCGGACAGGTTGAAGGCTCGCCGTGAGCTCTCCGTCATCGCCGAGCAACAGATCATCATCCCTGACGCGTTCCGTAGCTTCAGCCGGGGCCTCGGGAGAGCCGAAAAGCTGGCGCTCGAAGCAGGCGACAAGCAGCGCGCGGCTTTTCTTCACCTCGTACTCGCCGGTGAGGGCGGCGGAGCGACGGAACGCAAGCTCATCGCGGAGAGCCTGGCGAGCTTCCGCGGGCTGCCAGGATCGGATCGGGATCCATCACGCGCTTCGTCGCCGCGCCTGGGCCGAGGACGACTGGCAACAGGTGAGGAAAGGCCTCGAGGGAGCGGCCGCGGAGCTCGACGGAACAGACGAGCCGCTTTCGGTCGTTGACCACCTGAACATGGCAGAGGCGTGTCTCCATCTCGCCGACCTCCGTTCGGCCCGGCGCTCGCTGGACGAGGCGACTCGAGCAAGCGGCCAGCCGTCGCTCCACCTCGCGTTCTACCTGCCCGAGCTCCAGCCACTGGTGAACGCCCAGGATCTCGAGCTCGAGCTGCTCACTGCGGAGGACCGCCTCGACGACGCCGAGGCCCTGGCGAGGAGAGTGGTCCGTGACGGCGGGGACGCACAGGGGCACCTCTGCGAGCTGAGGTGCGCGCGCGGTCAGTGGGCCGCGGGGGCAGAGTGCTTCGAGCAGTTCCTCGGCCCCAGACCGCGGACTGATCGCTGGGGGAGAGCACTCGCGCGGTGCTACTGGGATGCGGGCGAGCTGGAGCGCGCGGAGAAAGCCGCCTGGGATTCGGGCAACCGGATGATCATCGATGCGACCGAGATCACGAACCTTGTCGGCGGCAATCGACGCGAGGCCGAGGACCACTTCGAGACGTGCCATCTCAACCTCTTCAAAAAGAGCGCGAGGTGCTCCACCTGCTCCGCGCCGAGCTGGTACGGGCAACGGCCGAGATGAGAGCCAGCCGCGCCGAATCGAGATTGGTCGGCTTCGTTCCGAGGCTGCGCAGCGCGTGGACCACGGCGAGGCTGGGTGCGGAGGCCGTCCTCGCCGAGGCCCAGCGGCGCGAGCTCCCTCTGCTGATCCGTCAGGCACGCAGCACGCTGCAGAGGGAACTCCCGCCGGACGTTCCGGCGCACCCCCAGAAGCGATGACGGTCTTCCCTCAGT
>CAVZMH010000022.1:0-603414 GCA_963776345.1 uncultured delta proteobacterium
AGCGCGCCCGCCTCGGGCGCGGGCCGCATGTACATGTAGACCACCACGCGCAGGTAGTAGTACGCGCCCACCGCGCTGGTGAGCACGCCGACGATGACCAGGCCCACCAGCCCGGCATCCACCGCGGCGCGGAAGATGAACAGCTTGCCCATGAAGCCGGCCATGGGCGGGATGCCGCCGAGCGACAGCATGAAGACCGCCATCGCCAGCGCCCAGCCGGGCTTGCGCTGCGCCAGCCCCGCGAGCCGGTCCAGGTCCCAGGCGAAGCCGCGCACCTCGTCGTCCCTTCGCTCCAGCGCGCCCAGGACGCCGAACGCCCCCACCGTGGTCACGGTGTAGGCCAGCAGGTAGAAGAGGATGCCCCGCAGCGCCACGGCGGTGTCCGGCGTGGCGCCCGCCGCCAGCGCCGTCACCCCCAGCACTCCACCCTTCGCGCTCCCGGTGCGGACGAAGAGCGAGGCGACGCCCACCAGGAGATATCCGGCGTGGGAGATGGAGGAGTAGGCCAGCATCCGCTTCACGTTCCGCTGGGGGAGCGCGAGGAGGTTGCCGCCGATCATCGTCAGGAACGCCAGCATCGAGAAGCCGCCGAGCAGCGCGTCGCCGGGGATGCCGTGCCCCAGCACCAGGAAGACCCGCACCATCGCCGCGAACGCCGCCGCCTTCACCGCCGCGCTCATCATCGCGGTCACCGGCGTGGGCGCGCCCTCGTAGACGTCCGGGGTCCACATGTGGAAGGGCACCGCGGCGATCTTGAACCCGAACCCCGCGCCGACCAGCGCCAGCCCGCAGTAGGCCAGCGGCCGCCGGTCGGCCAGGCCCGGCTCGGCGAAGATGCGCGCCAGCTCGGACGACATCTGCGGGAGCAGCGTGCTCCCGGTGGCCCCGAAGAGGAGCGCGGTCCCGTAGAGCAGCACCGCCGAGGAGAACGCGCCGAGGATGAAGTACTTGAACCCCGCCTCGGCCGGCCGGGGGCCGCGGCGCAGGTACGAGGCCAGGGCGTAGGTGGCGACGCTGAGGATCTCCAGATTGATGAACAGGAGGATGAGCTCGTTGGAGAGCGCGAGCAGGCTCATCCCCGCGCCGCCGAAGAGCAGCAGGGCGTAGAACTCGCCGCGCTCGGCATGGCGCCCCCGGAGGAACGCCGGGGCGAGCAGGGTGGAGAGCCCCACGCCGATGCAGACCACCAGCGTCACCAGGCTCCCGAACGGGTCCTGCACCGCGAAGCCCCGGAACACCTCGTATGGCGCGGAGAAGGTGGTGAACCCGGCCACCAGCCCGGCGAGCACCGTCGAGGCCACCGTCAGCGGCGCCTGGAAGGTGCGCGAGGCCGAGGAGAGGAACACCTCCGAGAGCAGGACCAGGCACGCGCCCGCGCTGAGGATGAGCGCGGGCCAGAGCGGCGCGAAGTCGGAGGTGGTCAGGGTGGGCAGAGGGAGCATGGGGGCCTAGCGCCGGGCGGAGGGGCCGGCGGACAGCGCCGCCACCGGCGAGGGAGAGGGCAGCGGAGCGACGGTCACCCGCGTGTCCTCGTCGCGGCCGGGGACGTTGAGCCCGATCTGCGCCCGGGCCACGTACCGGCCGGTGGAGCTCTCCAGCCGGTCGAGGAAGAAGCCGGGGAGCACGCCCATCACCAGCACCATCACCACGAAGGGCAGGGCGGTGGCGAGCTCGCGGCCGTTCACGTCCTTGAGCCGCGCGTTCTCCACCTGCACCAGCGGGCCGAAGAAGACCCGCTGCACCATCCACAGCATGTAGCCCGCGCCGAGGATCACCCCGGTGGCGGCGAGCACCCCCAGCCACATCGGCAGCTCGGTGGACTTGAAGGTCCCGAGCAGCACCAGGAACTCGCCCACGAAGCCGTTGGTCCCCGGGACCGCGATGCTGGAGAAGGTGATGATCAGGAACAGCGCGGCGAAGATCGGCATGCTCCGGGCGATGCCGCCGTACTCGATGATCGCCCGGGTGTGGCGCCGCTCGTAGAGGAAGCCGAAGAGGCAGAACAGCGCCCCGGTGGACACCCCGTGGTTCAGCATCTGGTAGGCGCTGCCGGTGGCGCCCTCGGCGGTGAGGGCGAAGATGCCCAGCATGCAGAACCCGAGGTGGCTCACCGAGCTGTAGGCGATGAGCTTCTTCACGTCCCGCTGCGCGAGGCACATCATCGCCCCGTAGACGATGCCCACCACCGAGAGCACCGCGAACGCGTACCGCATCTGCTGGGCGGCCACCGGGAAGAGCGGGATGGCGTAGCGCCAGAAGCCGAAGGTCCCCATCTTCAGCATCACCCCGGCGAGGATGATCGACCCGGCCACCGGCGCCTGCACGTGCGCGTCCGGCAACCAGGTGTGCAGCGGGAACATCGGCACCTTGATCGCGAAGGCCACGGCGAAGGCCAGGAACATCCACGGCCCGTAGGCCTGCAGCGCCAGCGCCACCGGGGAGAGCGTGGCGCAGGCCCTGGTGGCGACGCAGGCGGCGAGCTCCCGGTTGGCCGGGGCGAGCGAGTTGTAGAACGCCGCGTAGTCGAAGCTGCGAGCGCCCGCCGGCTGGCCGAGGAAGTACACCGCGAGGATCGCCACCAGCATCACCAGCGAGCCGGCGAGGGTGTAGAGGAAGAACTTCATCGCCGCCTTCGTCCGCTCCTCCGAGCCCCAGACCCCGATGATCAGGTACATCGGGATCAGCATCGCCTCGAAGAAGACGTAGAAGAGGATGACGTCCAGCGACGCCAGCGCGCCGAGCATCGCGGTCTGGATGAGGAGCAGCGAGAGGTGGAAGCTCTTCACCCGGGTCTCGATGGAGCTCCAGCTGGCGAGCACCACCAGGGGCCCGAGGAAGCCGGTGAGCAGCATCAGCGAGACCGCCAGCCCGTCGACGCCGACGTGGTAGCTGATGCCCAGGTCGGCGATCCACTGGAGGCGCTGCTCGAGCTGGAACTCGGGGCCCTTCGGCTCGAAGGCCGCGTAGAGCAAGATGGTCAATCCGAAGTTGAGCAAGAGCGCGAGGAAGGTCCAGGCCCGGACCAGCCGCTTCTCGTTCTGGGGGAGCAGCGCCACCAGCGCCGCGGAGAGCAGGGGCTGGAAGACGACCAGGGTGACCAGCCAGGGAGCGACCGCGCGCATCATCGGAGCACCCAGGTCAGCACGACGCCGATGGAGACCAGCATGCCCACCGCCATCACCGTGGCGTAGTTCTGGGCGTTGCCGGTCTGGGTGTAGCGGAGCCAGCTGCCGACCCTCCGCAGCACGGCGGCCGTCCCGCCCACCGCCACGCCGTCGATGAGCCCGGCGTCGATCACCTTGTAGAAGCCGTTGGAGATCGCGCCGAACGGTCGGATGAACAGGAACTCGTACACCTCGTCCACGTAGAACTTGTGCCGCGCCCAGCGCCAGGGGACCGCGATCCACGAGGGCAGCGGCTGCCCCGCTCGCGACGGGAGCCAGTGCCGGTAGACGATCCACGCCCCGGCGCCGCCCACCAGCGCGATGGCCCAGGCGATGCCGAAGCCCGGCCAGGGCGAGCTCTCCTGGTGGACCACCGTCTTGTAGGCGGAGGCCGCGCGCTCGGCGAGCAGCATGGCCGGCGCGAGGTAGCCCTCCATCAGCGCCACCTTGGATCCACCCGGTCCGGGGAAGAGCCCCGGGAAGCCCCACCCCAGGCCGACCACCGCGAAGATGGCCAGCACCACCAGCGTGAACAGGATGCGGAACCCGCTCTCGTGCGCGTGCGGCACCCGCGCGTCCGCCGCGCGCTTGCCCTCGAACGTCAGGACGTACAGCCGCGTCATGTAGAACGCGGTGCACAGTGCCGCGACCAGGCCGATGACGTAGACGGTGTGGCCCACCCAGTGGAACCCCTCCAGCTCGGTGGTGTGAGCGCCGTGCAGGATGGCGTCCTTGGAGAAGAACCCGCTCAGGGGCACGATGCCGGTGATGGCCAGGGTGGAGATGGCGAACGTCGCCCAGGTCCACGGCATCTCCCTGCGCAGTCCCCCGAGCCGGGTGATGTCGGTCTCGTCGCCGTTGCCGTGCATCACCGAGCCGGCGCCGAGGAAGAGGCAAGCCTTGAAGAACGCGTGGGTGACCAGGTGTAGCGCCGCGGCCCAGAACAGGCCCACCCCCACGCCCATGAACATGAAGCCGAGCTGGGAGACGGTGGAGTAGGCCAGCACCTTCTTGATGTCGTTCTGGGCGAAGGCGATCAGCGCCGCCCAGAGCGCCGTGACCGCGCCCACCATCGCCACCCAGGCCATCGCCGTCGGCGAGAGCACGAGGAGGAAGCTGAGCCGGCAGAAGAGGTACACGCCGGCCGTGACCATCGTCGCCGCGTGGATGAGCGCCGAGACCGGCGTGGGGCCGGCCATCGCGTCGGGGAGCCAGACGTAGAGGGGAATCTGGGCGCTCTTCCCCGCCGCCCCGAGCAGCATCAGGAGCAAAGCCGCGGTCAGCACGTGGCCGAAGGTCTTCCCCTTCAGCGGGCCCACGACGATGGGGGTGTCGAGGGTCATCACCCCCTTGGTTTTCTCGCCCTGGTCGGGCGGCATCCGCTGCGCCCACTCGCGGAGCACCTCGACGTTGAGCGGACCCTGCTCGTGCACCGAGGCGAGCCACGCCTTCGCCCGCCCGATCTCCTGGAAGTTCGCCCGCCCGTGCGTCGGGCCCATCTTCTCCGTGGCCCCCAGCAGCAGCACCAGGAGGATCATCCCGATGATGAAGGCGAAGTCGCCGATGCGGTTGGTGATGAACGCCTTCCGCCCGGCGAAGGCCTTCTCGGTGTCGCGGTACCAGAAGCCGATCAGGAGGTAGCTGCAGAGGCCCACGCCCTCCCAGCCGACGAAGAGGAGGACCAGGTTGTCGGCCATGACCAGGGTCAGCATCATGGCCACGAAGAGGTTGAGGTACGCGAAGTACCGCCAGTACCCCTCGTCGTGTTCCATGTACTCGGTGGAGTACAGGTGGATGAGGAAGCCGATGCCGGTGATGACCAGGAGCAGCGCCGCGGTCAGCCGATCCACCAGGAAGCCGTAGTGCGCGCTGAAGTCCCCCGCCGCGAACCACCGCCCCAGGTCGAGCGAGAGCGCCCATTTCACCGGGAGGTTGCTCGCCGGCGAGATGAACTGCGTCGACTGGCCCCCCACCGCCCAGACGGCCAGCAGGGAGAGGCAGAAGGAGCCGAACACTGTGAAGCAGGCGATGAAGTTGGTGTTCGCCCGGCCGATGAACTTGCCGAGCACGCCCGAGACGAATGCGCCGGCCAGCGGCAGGGCGACGATGACCCAGAGGAGATCGGCGATGGCGCCCGGCGTGGGGAAAGGATCGACGAAGGGGTTGGGGATGGCAGCGAGCATCGGTCGGTCAGAGCCTCATCGTCCGGATGTCGTCCACGTTCACCGTCCCGCGGCTCCTGAACACGGCGATGACGATCGCCAGGCCGATCGCCGCCTCGGCCGCCGCCACGGCGATGACGAAGAGCGCCGGCAGGTGCCCGAAGTCCGTCCCGGCGTCGCGGGCGAAGGCGAGGAAGGTGAGGTTGGAGGCGTTGAGCATCAGCTCCACGCACATGAAGACCACCAGCGCGTTGCGGCGGACCAGCACGCCGAACACGCCCAGGCTGAAGAGCAGGGCGGCCAGGACCAGGTAGTGCTGCAGCGGGATGTCGGACACTCGCTCCCCCGATCAGACGCGGGACTTGGCGACCACGACCGCACCGACCATGGCCACCAGAAGGAGCAGCGACACCGCCTCGAACGGGGCGAGCCACTGCGTGTAGAGCTGCGCTCCGATCGACTGCAACGTCCCGAAGCTCGCAGAGCGGAGGCGCGTTGAAGGGGATGATCGGGTGGAAGACGGGAATGGCGAGGGGAAGAAGAGCGCAGCCGCGGTGAGCCCGCCGACCACCCGAGGAAAGGTGACCTTCGACGGCCCGACTGCCTCGCCCAACGAGAGGAGCATGATCACGAAGAGGAACAGCACCATGATCGCGCCGGCGTAGACCATCACTTGAAGCACCGCGATGGTGTGGGCGAGCAGCAGCACGTAGATGCCCGCCAGGCAGAAGAACGTCCCGACCAGCGACATCGCCGAGTAGATGGGGCTCCGGGCGGCGATGACCCCCGCCGCGGCCACCACCGTCAGCACCGCGAACAGATAGAAGAGGATGGTGAAGGTGGTCACGCGGTCATCGCTCCGTAGTGCCCCCAGGGCCTGTCGCCGTACGGGCACTTCCCGAGGCGGATGTGCTCCTCGAACTCCTGCCGGAACTTCACCACGAAGCTGTGCACCGGGAGCGCCGCGGCGTCGCCCAGCGCACAGATGGTCTGCCCGAGCCCCATCGGCGGGTAGGGAGCGATGCTCTGGGCCACGTTGAGCAGGGTCTCGATGTCCCCCACCTCGCCCCGCCCCTCCTCGATCTTCCGGAGGATCCGGGTCATCCACGGCGTGCCCTCGCGGCAGGGCGTGCACTGGCCACAAGATTCCTCGGCGTAGAAGCGCGAGACGCGCCACAGGCTCCGCACCAGGCAGGTTGCGTCGTCCATGACGATGACCCCGCCCGAGCCCGCCATGTTCTGCAGCGCCTTGAGCGCCTCGAACTCCAGCGCCACGTCCAGCTCATCCGCGGTCAGCACCGGGGCCGACGAGCCGCCGGGGATGACCGCCTTCACCTTCCGACCCGGGGGCATGCCCTGGCCGAAGTCGGGGCTCTCGATCAGCTCGCGCACCGTGGTGCTGAGCATCACCTCGAAGACGCCGGGGCGGTTCACCGAGCCCGAGAGGCACACCATCCGCGTGCCGCCGGACTTGTCGGGCCCCAGCCTGGCGAACCAGTCGGCGCCCTTCTCGAAGATGGCCGGCACCGCGGTCAGCGTCTCCACGTTGTTCACCACGGTGGGACAGCCGAAGAGCCCGACCACCGCCGGGAAGGGCGGCTTGAGCCGTGGCCAGCCCTTCTTCCCCTCCAGCGACTCGAGCATCCCGGTCTCTTCCCCGCAGATGTACGCGCCGGCGCCGCGGACCACGTAGACGTCGAGCGGGAAGTCACGGCCCAGCACCGTCTTGCCGAAGATGCCCGCCCGGTACGCCTCGTCGATGGCCTGCTGCAGCCGCTCGGCCTGGAAGCGGAACTCGCCACGCACGTAGACGTAGGCGGTGTGCACGCCGAGCCCGAAGGAGGCGATGGCGATGCCCTCCAGGAGCATGTGCGGGTCGTTCTCGAGGATGTAGCGGTCCTTGAACGTCCCGGGCTCGGACTCGTCGGCGTTCACCGTCAGGTACTTGGGCTTGGGGCTGTCCTTGGGGACGAAGCTCCACTTCATCCCGGTGGGGAAGCCGGCGCCGCCGCGGCCGCGGAGGTTCGAGCGCTTCACCTCGTCGATGACCTGGGCGGGCTGCATGCCCAGCACCTTCTCCAGCACCCGGTAGCCGCCGGCGCCCCGGTAGGAGTCGAGGGTCCAGGAGCCTGGACGTCCCCAGTTGCGGGTGATGACCTTCTCTGCGGCCAGCGGCATCGGCGACTCCCCTACGAGGCAGGCTTGAGCTGGGCGAAGACTGCGTCCACCGCCGCGCGCGACCGGAGATTCTCGTGGTGGACCTCGTTGATCTGCAGGCACGGCGCGGTGCCGCAGGAGGCGAGGCACTCGGCCTCGCGCAGGGTCCAGGTGGCGTTGCTCTCGCCCACCTTCAGCCCCAGCTTCTGCTCCAGGTACCCGACGAGGTCCTCCGCCCCCCACAGGCTGCACGAGAGGTTGGTGCACACCTCCACCACGTACTTGCCGGGCTTCTTGGTGTGGAACATCACGTAGAAGGTGGCGACCTCGTAGGCGCGCTCGGGCGAGACCTCGAGCTTCCGGGCCACCATCTCCAACCCGTCGGGTGGGAGCCATCCCTTCATCGACTGCAGGAGGTGCAGAGCGGGAAGCATCGCCGCGCTCTTCCGGTCGGCCGGGTAGTGCGAGAGAATTTCCGCCAGCCGGTCGTCGAAGACCCGCTGTTCTTCGGCCGTCAGGAGGGGCGAGGCCATGGGGCCCGCGCTTCGTAAGGGACGACCGAACCGCTTGTCAACGATAGGGATTCTTCATGGGTAGGGAAGACAAGCGAGCCGATCCACGCGCTCCGTTCGTGCTGCGGGTGAACTTCCGCGACCGCACCGACTGTCTCGACGCGACCGAGAACCTCTCCCGAGGCGGGCTGTTCGTGCAGACCTCGGAGCGCTTCGAGGTGGGGCAGAGCGTGGAGCTCTCTCTGGCCTTCCCGGGGTTGCTCGAGCCCGTCGGCCTCCGGGGAGAGGTGGTCTGGGTGCGGCCGCCGCGCCAGGACAGCTCGGGCGGCGTGGGCATCCGGGTCCCCGACGAGGCGGATCGCCGGCGGGTGGATTCGGTGCTGGGCGGGCGGGCCAGCCGGGCGCTCCAGGCGCCTGACGGTGGCTACAAGGTGCTGCTGGTCGAGGACAACCCGCTGGTGGTCGAGATGTACAGCTACGTCCTCAAGAAGCTCGCCACCGCCGAGCTCCGCGGGAAGATCCCGATGGAGGTCCACTTCGCGTCCGACGGGCACGCGGCGCTGCAGGCCCTCGCCTCGGACGTCTTCCACCTGGTGCTCACCGACCTGTACATGCCGGTGATGGACGGCTTCGCGCTGGTCCAGAAGATGAAGTCCGATCCGCGGCTGCGCGACATCCCTGTGGTGGCGATCAGCGGGGGTGGGCGCGAGGCGGAGTCGCGCGCGTGCGCCGAAGGTGTGGAGGTGTACCTCCGCAAGCCGGTGAAGTTCGCGGAGGTCCTGGAGACGGTGAAGCGCCTCCTGCGGATCAGCTAAGCTCCCCGGGCGTTCAACCTCGGAACCCGAATGACCACCGCCTCCCGAGCGATCCTCAACCGCGACACGGTCAGCGGCGAGGCGCTCTTCATCCTCAAGAACCTGCGCGAGAACCTGAAGCAGGGGCGCTCGAACAAGCTCGCCGAGGTGAAGACCTCGCTGGAGCCGGCGGTGAGCCTGGAGTTCGACGCCTACTTCTTCTTCCTCCGCAAGTTCCACTACATCGCCATGGACCGCGAGGCGCAGCTCAAGCTGACCGACTCCGGCGAGCGGGTGGTGGACGGCGCGGACCTCGACCGCTTCTCGGGCGAGGTGGGTGAGTTCTTCAGCGAGCAGCTCGCGCCGGTGGACGAGCCGATCAACGACGGGCCCCTCCCCTTCGACACCGACAACCTGACCGACGACCTCTCCGTGGAGACCGCCGACTTGAGCCCGCCTCCCACGCCCGCTCCCGCCCGCCCGCTGCGCCGCGCGCCCGCGCCTGCTCCCGCCGAGTCTGGTGCGGACCTCGACGGCCGCTACACCAAGGGGGAGGCGATCGGCAGCGGCCCGCTGGGCGCGGTGCACAAGGGGCGGCACGTCGCGCTGGGGACCGAGGTCTGCATCAAGGAGCTGAAGGACATCTTCGGCTACTTCTCCTTCCTCCAGCGGGGCGAGGTGCTGAAGCGGCTCAAGCGCGAGCTGTGCGCGCAGGCCCAGGTCCGTCACCCCGCGGTGGTCACCATCATCGACCAGGCCGTCGACGGGGCGCGTCCCTACGTGGTGATGGAGCTCCTGAGCGGCTCGCTGCGTGACCGGCTGGACCGGGCGGGCGGCAAGAGCCTCCCGGTTGCCCAGTCGATCCGCACCTTCCTCCAGCTGTCCTACGCGCTGCGCGCCGCGCACGCTTCCGGACTGACCCACCACAACGTCAAGCCGGAGAACGTGCTGTTCGACGGCTACGGCAACGCGAAGATCGGCGACTTCGGGCTCTCGCGGCTGATCGAGGTCGAGCCGGGGAAGGGGATGCCGCAGGTCTTCGTGGGCACGGGGTCGCTCAGCTACCTCGCCCCGGAGCTCATCACCCGGAAGGACGCCGGCCCCGCGGCGGACGTCTACGGCCTGGGCATCCTCCTCTACGAGATGCTGACCGGGGGCATCCCCGGCCGGCGCTCACCCTTGCCCTCGGAGGTGAACTCCGAGGTGCCGAGCAAGCTCGACCCCATCTTCGACAAGATGACGCACGACCGGCGCGAGTCGCGCTACCCAGACTTCGACGCGATGCTCGACGAGTTCTACGGCGCGTTCAGCGACGGCGAGTTCCTGCACCGCGGCGACCTGGTGCTCTCCTCCGAGCCGCCGGGAGCCTGAGCACGAGGCGATGACCGGGGCCGACCTCGAGCTCGTGACCGGCGCGCGCCTGCTGTCCACGGGCACTTGGCGGGCCTCGCACGAGGCGTTCGAGACGGCCTGGCGCCGCAGCGAGGGTCACGGGCGTGACCTCTTCCAGGCGCTGGCCCAGCTCGCCGCGGCCCTCTTGAAATGGAGCGAGGGACGCCTCGAGCCGGCCTCCACCCTGCTCGGACGCGTGCGCCGCCGGCTGGAGGGGCTGCCGTCGCGCGTCGCCCGGGTGGAGGTGGACACGCTCGAGTCGACGGTCCTCGAGCTGCAAGAAAGGCTCGCGCTGCGAGAGCCGGCGCCGCACCACGTTCACCTGCCGCTCGAGGGTCGGGAGCCCGCGCCGGCGGACCGGGTGGCGCTCGGCGCCCCCTGCCCGTACTGCGGCGAGCGGGTCACGGTGCACGTCGAGCCGACCGGCATGTCCGTCGAGCAGTACGTGGAGGACTGTCCGGTCTGCTGCCGTCCGTGGGTGGTTCACCTGGAGCGCGCCCCGGCCGGCCCCACCGTGCGCCTCGCCCGCGAAGACGACTGAGGGCCCCCGGCGCCGTGGACCGGTGGACCCGGAAATCTCGACGTGTCAGCATCTCGAGGTGTCTGACACCTCGGGAATCACGAGCCGGGCATCGTCTCGGGAAGACACCTCGGGAGGCGGCCGCGAGCGTGCCCGCCCATGATCGCCCCCGGCAATCGGACGGGGGGCCGGGCGTCTTCCGGGCGCTCCGGTCCTGGAGGTCGCCCGTGGTCCGTTCACTCCTGGTGTCCCTCGCCGTCGTTCTCTCCACACCCGCGCTCGCCGAGGACTGCGTGGTGACCGCCGGCCCGCACGACCGGGTGAGCCGGGGCAAGACGGTCATCGTCGAGGCCGGCGAGTCGCTGGAGAACGCCGTCTCCCTCGACGGCGACGTCGTCCTCCGGCGCGGCGCCCGGGTGAAATCGGCAGTCGCGGTGAACGGGAACCTCGTCCTCGAGCCCGGCGCCAAGGTCACCGGGACCGCGGCCTCCTTCGGAGGGCAGATCCGCGTCGCGCCCGGAGCGAAGATCTCCGGGAGCCGCCTCCAGCTGTCCGACGGGCTCCACCTGCGCGGGGAGAACGGCAAGGACATCGGCCTCGCCCTCTCCGTCGGCGGCCACGATCTCTCCACCCTGCTGCTCGCCAAGCTCGTGGAGAAGGCGCGCAGCTGCCGCATCGATCCGCAGAGCGGCGAGGTCCGCCTGTAGCGAGGCTCAGGCCGTCGCCTTCTTCCCCAGCGCGAGCGGGACGCGGAACAGCTCCAGCAGCGTCTCCACCTCGACCGGCTTCGGCAGGCAGGCGACCGCCCCCGCCTTGAGCGACTGCTCGACCAGCTCCGGGCTGTGCCGCCCGGTCATGGTGATCAGCCGCACGCCCTCCAGCGACTTGTGCGCCCGGATGCGCCGGCACACCTCGAACCCGTCCATGTCCGGCATGTTCAGGTCGATCAGCATCCCGTGGGGCTTCAGCTCCGAGACCAGGAGCAGGGCCTCCACCCCGCTGGAGGTGGTGGTGAGCTCGACCTCGGAGGCGTGCGACTTGAACGCCCGGCGCATCGCATCGAGCACCGGCTTCTCGTCGTCGACGACCAGGATCTTCACCGAGCCGCTGCCGAGCTCGTCGGGCAGGGGCATCTGGTGAAAGATGAGGAAGCTGCGGAGATCTCCGCTCCGGACTCGCCGGTGCCCTCCGGGCGTCCGGAAGGCGAGCAGGATACCCCGGTCAATCCACTTGCTGACCGTGGACGGGTCGACCTGCAGCAACCGGCTGATGTCGTGGGTCGTGTAGAGCTGGTCCATTCGCCCACCTCCCCCGGACCATCGCGGTAGCCGAACCAGGGCAGGAAGTCGCACCGCCGTCAAGCGGCCCTGAAGGAACCGGCCCGAACCCGAGGTCAGGCTTCACCGAGTGCCCGGCGGATGGCCACCAGCTGACCGAGAAGCGCGTCGGTCATCGCCGGCGTCAGGGAGGACGGCCCGTCGCACGGCGCAACGTCCGGATTCTCGTGCACTTCCATGAACACTGCATCGACCCCGGCCGCCACCGCCGCCCGGGCGAGCACCGGGACGAACTGCCGCTCGCCCCCGCTCGCGTTCCCCGCCGCGGAGGGCAGCTGGACCGAGTGCGTCGCGTCGAAGCAGACCGCCAGGCCGGCGCCGCGCATCAGGGCCAGCCCGCGCATGTCCACCACCAGGTTGTGGTACCCGAACGAGGCGCCCCGCTCCGTGACCAGGACGTTCGGGTTGCCCGCGTCCATGGCCTTCCGCGCCGCCTGGACCATGTCCAGCGGGGCGACGAACTGCCCCTTCTTGAGGTTCACCCCCCGGCCGGCGCGGGCCACCGCCACCACCAGGTCCGTCTGCCGGCAGAGGAACGCCGGGACCTGGATCACGTCCACCACCTCGGCGACGGGACCCACCTGCGCCACCTCGTGGACGTCCGTCAGGACCGGAACCCGGGCCCGCTCCTTGACCCGGGCCAGCACCCGGAGCCCCTCCACCAGCCCTGGGCCGCGAAAGGCGCTCCCGCTGGTCCGGTTGGCCTTGTCGAAGCTGCACTTGAAGACGTACCGGAGCCCGTGCCGGGCGGCCAGGTCGCGCAGCAGCACCGCGTGGCGCAGCGCGTGCTCCTCGCTCTCGATGACGTCCGGGCCGGCGATGAGCAAGAGCGGCTGCCCCTCGCCCACCTTCATCCCGGCGAGCTCGATCATCTGCGCGCGCTGTCCCGGCGCTCGAGCGCGGCGCGGATGAAGCCGCTGAACAGCGGATGCGGGGCGAAGGGCTTGCTCTTGAACTCGGGGTGGAACTGGCAGCCGATGAAGTACGGGTGGTCGGACAGCTCGATCATCTCCACCAGGTTCAGCTCGGGGTTGTGGCCGCTCACCACCAGCCCACCGTCCGACAGCCGGCTGCGGTAGGCGTTGTTCACCTCGTAGCGGTGGCGGTGCCGCTCGCTGATCTGGTCCTTGGAATAGAGCCGGGCCGCCAGCGACCCGCTCTTCAGCACGCACCCGTACGCGCCGAGGCGCATCGTGCCGCCCTTGTCCTGGACCTGGGCCTGCGACTCGAGCAGCGAGATGACCGGGTGGGGCGTGCGCTCGTCGAACTCCACCGAGTTGGCGTTCGCCAGGCCCAGCACGTCGCGCGCGAACTCCACCACCGCCATCTGGAGCCCGAGGCAGATGCCGAAGAACGGGACCTTCCGCTCGCGGGCGTACCGGACCGCGGCGATCTTCCCCTCCGTCCCCCGCACGCCGAAGCCGCCCGGGACCAGCACCGCGTCCACGTCACCGAGGAGCGCCTGCGCGCCCTGCGTCTCGACCTCCTGGCTGTCCACGTACTTCAGCGTGACCCGGACGTCGTTGGCGATGCCCCCGTGCATCAGGGCCTCGTTGAGGCTCTTGTAGCTCTCCTTGAGGTCCGTGTACTTGCCGACGATGCCGACCCGCACCTCGCCCTTCCCGGGCGAGTAGACTTTTTCCAGAATGCGCTCCCAGCGCTCGAGCCGGGGCGCGCGCGACCAGATGTTCAGGACCTCCGAGAGCCGCTCGTCCAGCCCCTGGCGGTGCAGCTCCAGCGGCAGCTCGTAGATGCTCTTCACGTCCGGGCTGGAGAAGACGCTGCCCGGATCCACGTTGCAGAACATGGCGATCTTCTGCCGCATCTCGGCGGGGATCTCCCGGTCGGTCCGGCAGATGAGGATGTCCGGCTGGACGCCGATCTCCCGCAGCTTCATCACCGAGTGCTGGGTGGGCTTGGTCTTCACCTCGCCCGCCGCGGCGATGTACGGGAGCAGCGTCAGGTGGATGTAGACCACGTTCTGCGGCCCGGTGTCGTACCGCATCTGCCGCACCGCCTCGAGGAAGGGCAGCGACTCGATGTCGCCCACCGTCCCGCCGATCTCGACGATGATCGCGTCGTGCCCCTCGGCGGCGGCGCGGATGACCGACTTGATCTCGTCGGTGATGTGGGGAATCACCTGCACCGTCTTTCCGAGATATTCGCCGCGGCGCTCCTTCTGGATGACCGAGTTGTAGATCCGACCGGTGGTGAAGTTGTTCGACCGGCTCATGCTGGCCGAGGTGAAGCGCTCGTAGTGGCCGAGGTCCATGTCGGTCTCGCCACCGTCGTCGGTGACGAAGACCTCGCCGTGCTGGAAGGGGCTCATCGTCCCCGGGTCGACGTTGATGTACGGGTCGAGCTTGAGGAAGGTGATGTCGAGGCCGCGGTTCTCGAGGAGGGCCCCGATGCTCGCCGAGGCCAGCCCTTTCCCGAGAGAGCTGACCACCCCACCCGTCACGAAGAGGTACTTCGTCTTCTTGGAGCGCATGGGGAGATTCCATGTGCCAAGAATGGGTCCAGCCGTCAACGTACGTGAAGCTCACCCGTCGTCAGCCTGCACCCAGCCCCGCGGGTCGCGATGACCGACACCACCCCATCCACGTCCCGTTCGAGCGTGTAACACTCCTTCCGGAGCGGATAAGCCGCGGAAAGCCAGCTGACCTGGACCTCCGCGGTCACCACAGCGTACTCGCCGCGCCGGACAAAGAAGGCGATCTCCGGCTCCGAGCGCCCCTCCGGTCGCCGGCTCTCGTTGCGCTGGCCGTCGAACGGCTCGCGCACGTCCGTGTCCGTCACCCGCGGCACGTATCGCTCGAGGGACCAGAAGTTGTAGAGATGGCCCGGATGCCTGCCGCGGTGAATGCGACTGCCTGGACCACGTCCTTGATCCACGAGAAACGGAGCGCCCGGAGCCTCTGCTCCAGGCCGGGTGGGTCCATGTCGACCAAGGGAGCGTCCGAAATACGCACGGATGACAGGCGAGCAGGAGGGTCGCCGGGTGGAGGAGACGGCGACCGGGCAGGGCGATTGGCGTGCCGATCCCGTGCCATGCTGCCGCGGATGCTCTCGCTCCCTGCCGCGCTGCTCGCCTGGTCCGCGGCCACCACCGTCGCCGCGGCGCCGGTGACCACCACCGAGTTCGTCAGCGGAGCGATGGAGCAGGAGCGCGCCATCTCGCGCTGCACGGCCTGGGTCGAGTCGCAGCACGCGATGGAGTTCGACGGCAGCGGGCGCATCAAGCCCGGCCGCGAGCTGTCTGTCGTGCGCCGCTTCCTCGGCCTGCCGCCCGCGCAGCGGATCGACATCGTCTCCGCCCGCCGCTCGGGAGAGGACGTCGCCGAGGAGATGCGCAGGCAGCAGAAGTTCGCCTCGGAGACCCAGAGGTTTCGCTCTCCCTTCCACCCCGACTCGCGGCCGCTCTACATGTTCTTCCGGGCGGAGGCCACGCCCCACGAGCCGATGCGGCTGAGCTTCCACCCCACCTACGCGCACCGGAGCGACCCCGGGCTGTTCGAGGGCACCGCGCTCCTCGATCGCTCCACCGGGCGGCTGCTCGAATGGACCGCCGAGCTGGTGAACCCGCCGACCTTCGTCACCAGGGTCGAGGTGCACGCGCGGTACGGCGCCCGCGTCGGCCTGCTCGACGCCCGCTCCGAGATCAACGTGGCGATCGAGGGCGGGCTCCTCTTCTACAAGCGGCGCGGGCGGATGGACTTCCGGTTCGCCGAGTACAGCTGCCCCGAGTCGATGCCGCCGCCGGCCGAGCCCGAGGTCGCCGTGCCGCGCGTCCCGCCGCCGGTTCCGGCCTCCGGACCGCGCGCCGACCGGGGTTCGTGACCGGGCTTTGAACATCCTTGCGAGCTGCCCGTCGATGAGCTACGCGTCCCCAAACTCCGAGGGTCACTGATGAAACACGCCCGTCTGTTCGCATCCCTGATTGCCGCTTCAACTCTCCTCAGCGCCACGGCGATGGCACAGGCCGACCCCAAGAAGGTCGAGCGGGCGTGGAAGGCCAAGTGCTCCTCCTGCCACGGCGCGGCGGGCAAGGCGGACACCGAGAAGGGTCAGCAGATGAAGGTCGTCGACATGACCACGGCGGAGTTCCAGGCGAAGAAGGACGACGAGCTCAAGAAGGCCATCCTGAACGGCATCAAGACGGAGAAGGGCGGCGTGAAGAAGGAGATGGACCCCTTCAAGGACGACCTGACGCCCGAACAGGTCGACGCTCTCATCGCCTACATCCGCGCGTTCAAGAAGTAGAAGTCGGCGTCAGCGCGCCTCAACCTCGGGGTGGTCCATGAAACACATCCGTCTCTCGGCGTCACTCGCAGCTGCTTCGGTTCTCCTCAGTACCGCAGCGCTCGCACAAGCAGATCCTAAGAAGACCGAGCGCACGTGGAAGTCCAAGTGCTCGTCCTGCCACGGCGCGGGGGGCAAGGGAGACACCGAGAAGGGTCAGCAGCTGAAGATCGTCGACATGACCACCGCTGGGTTCCAGGCCAAGAAGGACGACGAGCTCAAGAAGGCGATCCTCGACGGCGTCGAGAAGGAGAAGGGGCACGCCTTCAAGGGCGACCTGACGCCCGAGCAAGTCGACGCCCTCGTCGCCTACGTCCGCGCGTTCAAGAAGTAGGCGAAGTCGGCGGGAAGGACGACCGCTTCTCCCCGACCGGGCCCTTTGAAGCTTCTTGTCTCTCGCCCGTCCATACGGTAGGCGCCACTGAGGCGTCGTCGATTCGGAGGTCACTCACATATGAAACACGCTCGTCTCTTGGCGTCCATCGTAGCGTCCTCGGTCCTCCTCAGCGCCACGGCGCTGGCCGCAGAAGACCCGAAGAAGACCGAGCGTACCTGGAAGTCCAAGTGTGCCTCCTGCCATGGGCAGACCGGCAAGGGAGACACCGAGAAGGGTCAGCAGATGAAGGTCAGCGACATGACCACCGCCGCGTACCAGGCGAAGAAGGACGACGAGTTCAAGAAGGCCATCCTGGATGGGGTCAAGACCGAGAAGGGCGGCGTGAAGCAGGAGATGGACGGCTTCAAGGCGGAGCTGACGCCCGAGCAGGTCGACGCCCTCATCGCCCACATCCGCGCGTTCAAGAAGTAGCGGAAGCCGGCCGGGAGCGGGCGCAAGGCCTGCTGTCCCGTCCGTGTTCCAGACGAGCCCCGCGCCAGACACGGGGCAATCCGGGTGTCGCGAACGGGTCTCTAGACCATGGCGTGCGCCGGCCCTCGTCGGTCGGTGCCCGGCACCGGCTCAGCCGGGGGCTCCAGGCGACCGCCGCTCACCCGGGTGCTGTGCGCTCCTCGTCTACGGGTAGAGCGCAGCGCATCTCCGCTCGGGTTAGTGCGTGCTGCTCGACGACGGGAGATCACGGCCGGGAGGAGCCAGTCGCGGGACCAGGATCAGACCGGCCCCGTAGAGGACGAAGGAGACGAGCAACAGGAGTGGCTGACCACTCGGTAGCCCTTGGAGCACCAGCACGACTCCCCCGAGGATCAGCGCGAGATACGCGATCCACTTGAGCTCGGGAAATGTCACCCGCCGCCGGATGAGCGCAAGCGACAGAGCGACCGCCACCGCCACCAGCGTCCGGGCGGTGGCGAGGCGCGCAAGATCTGCGGTGAAGGGGCTGCACGCCCGCACGATTGACGCGGCCAGTCCGGCGCTGCCGAGAAAGAGGAGCACGGCCGCGGGCAGGCGTCGCGATGCCCAGCTCGCCGGAGCGGGGAGAGAGAGCGACAGCGGGAAGGCGGTCGCGAGGTAGGTGAGCAGGACGAGGCCGAGCACGACGACGCTCCCGGGGCTCATCGCCGGCCAGGTCACCTCGCCGCCCGCGAGGACCTGCCAGATCCCACGGAGCAACCCCGTGCTGAACGCCGCGCCCAGGGCGAGGAGCGCCGCGAACGACCAGAGCGAGTCGGGGTGCCTCCGGCGGCCGAGGAGCGCGGTGAGCAGCGCGAGCGCGGCCCAGAGCACGCCGCGCAGATCGCCGGGGCCGGGCAGCGCCACCGCGAAGGAGAGGAGCCCCAGGGACACGAGGGCGTAGAAGACGAAGTCCAGGTCGCGGTTGCCTCGCCGGGGAACGACCCGGGCCGCGAAGAACACCGCGAGCACGGCAGCGGTGAGGGCCGCCCCGGCCGCGGCGCCCGGGCCGGACGCCCGGAGCGCTCCGGCCAGCCCGATGACCAGCCCGGCCAGCGTCTGGAGGGCCTCGAAGACGCCCACGGGTCGTGCAAGCGCTGCCGTCCGGCGAAGCACGTGGGCCAGTGACAGGCCGGCGAGCGCGAGCGAGTAGAGGAGGACCGGCGGGGTGGAGGTGACCACCGCGCGAAGAATGGCCAGATCGAGAACCAGGGCGGGAAGCCACCGGAGGGCTGCGAGCCCCGGACGGTCCCCCAGCCAGAAGGTCGCGCCCGCCAGGACGAGGAGGACCCCGGTGAATTCTGCTTTGGCCGGGGTCGCCCTCAGCAGGATGACGGTGGTGATCAGGCAGGACAGGACGCCGATCCAGGCCAGCCAGCCGAGTCGATCCCGCCAGGAGGCGATCAGGAGCAGGGCGGTGAAACCGACGAGCGTCAGCGCCGCGGCCCAGCTGGGCATCGCGCTCAGCCGTGTCGTCGTCTCCAGGATCAACGGGTACGCGATGAGGGCGGCGGTGACCCCGTGGAACCCTGCGCTCACCGCTGCGCCGCTCGCCGCCGCCCGGTGAGAGAAGAAGACCCACGCGGCCGCGAAGACGACTCCCAGGGCGACGCCGACGCCGCTGGGCAGCATCCGGCCGTCGGTGAGAGCACGGATGAGGAAGGCGCCGCCGAGCACGACGAAGCTGCGGCCCAGGAGCGTCACCCAACCTGCCATCGTCACGCCGGCGGGCGCGACGGCCGGGAGACGAGGTTCGCCCTCCGGCCAGGCGGGGGGGAACGACGGAAAGGGAAGCGACGCGAGCCTCTGCTCGAGCTGGTCGACCCGCTCGCTCAGCCGGGTCACCTTCTCTTCCAGTGCCTGCAGGCGGGTCTCCATGCTGCCCCCTGGAGCCGTGCGGAACGGCTCTACGTCACGGGGTGCGCCGGCCCTCGTTGGCCTTTGCCCGCCGCCGGCTCAGCTCGCGGATCTTGAACGCCATCGCCACGGCCAGGAAGGACATCAGCCCGATGGAGACCAGGAGCCCGTTGCGCCGATACCGCTGCTCGGCCCGTGTCGCTTGCAGGAGGTTCTCCGACTTGGAGACCGCCTCGCGGCCGGCCTTCGCCCCCTGATCGAAGCCGCCCTTGTCGAAGGTGTGCACCCGCGTCCGGGTCTGCACCAGGGCCTCCTTCAGCTCCTCGAGGGAAGCCTGGATGGGTTCGGTATCGAGTCCGCGCGTCGCCAGCTGTTCCGCCTCGGGCCGGAGCTGCTCGCTCTTGGTGACCAGGTCCGCGAGGCTGCTCCGGAAGTAGCGCGCCGTCTCGTTGCACTCCGGGTTGTCCTTCGAGTGCTCGGCATGACAGGCGCCGCACAGGCCGTCCGGGGCAGCGGAGATCATCGCGTCGGTCGCCTTGGCGATCTCGTGCTTCCCGTGACACTTCTCGCACTCCGGCCAGTGGTTCTTCTCGAACGCCTGCTTGTGCTTGCTCCCGTCGAAGAACGTGGCGTTCTGGGCATGGCAGGTCCGGCAGACCTGCGAGACCGAGGCCACCGCGGGCGGCATCGCCGCGTGGTTGCCATGGCAGCTGTTGCAGGCCGGAGCGCCCAGGTCGCCCTTCTCGAGGAGCGCCTTGCCGTGCACCGACTTCTTGAACTGCTCCACCTGGTTGGTGGGCAGGGGGGTCCCGTCGTCCTTCTGGTAGCCCGCCATGTACTTCGCGTCCGCATGGCAGTGGCCGCAGGTGTCCGGAATGGCCTGCGGGTGCACCTTGGACTGACGGCTCTTGGGGCCGCGGATGCCGTGCACGCCGTGACAGCTCACGCACTGCGCCGCCTTGGAGTCCTTCTTCTGCAAGAGGAGGATGCCGTGCTGGCTGTCCTGGTACTTGGCGAGCTGGTCGGTGGGGAGGGAGGGGTTGAAGCCCCGCATGAAGTTGGGGTCGGCGTGGCACCGGGCGCAGAACTCCGGGATCCAGGTGCGGTCCACGTGGCGCACGTCGGCCTTGGGCCAGCGGGCGGCGATGTCCGGGGTCATCACGTCCTTGTCCGGAGAGCCTCCATGGCACCCCGCGCAGGAGAGCCCGCGGCGGAAGTGCACGTCGCTCACGAAGTTCTTGAGGTTCAAGAGCTCGTTCGACTGGGTGGCCTTGGGATCGGCGGAGAAGAGATGGATCTTCTTCTGCGACTCGGGATCGGCGTGGCAGAGGATGCAGTTGTCGGAGAAGACGATCGCCGCCGCCTGGGAGGACAGCTCCAGGGAGAGGAGGACCTTGAGGTGCGCCGCTCCGCCCAGGGTGACCGCATCCACGTCCTTCCCGATGAGCTCGCGGGTGTGCAGCGGCAGCTTCTTCAAGTATGCGCGCTCGGTGTCTCCCAGGATCGGCTTGCCGTCCTTGCCCTTCTCCTCGAACAGCTTCTCCACGGACGCAGGGAGCTTGCCGTCGTCCGGTGCGGGCGCCGCCGGATCGGTGGCGGCCATGAGCAGGACCAGCGCCAGGAGCGAGCTCATCTCGGCGCCTCCAGCGTCGTGCCGGGCTGCTTCCGGAGCGTCAGCACCAGCCCGGCGATGACCACCAGCACAGCGATGGCTCCCGCGACCAGGTAGTCCACCCCGAACACGCCGTTGAGCACCACTTGCAGCAGCGCTGCCCCGGAGAAGAACATCCAGCGCTGCTTGTAGGCGAGGATCCGGAGCAGGGCGACGGCGGATCCGATCCCCAGCGTGATCAGCGAGCAGGTCCAGGCGGTCGATCGGGGATCCGGGAGCTTCGAGTGGTCGGCGCTTCCCCCGCCGATGTCCCAGGCCTTCAGCATGAGATAGGCCATGAACACGATGGCGGCGATGCCCAGATCGGTGAACATCGGGGAGGACTGGTTCTTGCCGGCGCGCCGGTCCAGCCAGGGCACCAGCGCCCAGATCCCCATCAGCACCGTCACCACCAGCAGCGCCGCCTGCGGTCCCTCCATCCCGAAGAGGTGCGCCGGGAACTCCTTGAGCAGCTGGTAGACCCAGAGGAAGTACCACTCGGGCTTGATGCCCGGGTACGCGGGCGCGAGCGGGTTGGCCTTCTTTCCCAGCTCCCACTCCATCCCCGGGATGCCGGGCCCGTAGGGGAGCAGGTACACCAGGGCGCTCAGGGCGATCAGGCACACCAGCCACAGGAGGAGGTCCCGGAGGATGAAGTCCGGAAAGAACTTGAGGCCCGGCCGGGCCTTGGGCTGGTGCGCCATCGCCGGCGCCATGCCCTGGACCTGGATGAACAGGAGGTGCGTGGACACCACCCCCACCATGACCAGCGGCAGGATGACCACGTGCAGGGCGAAGAAGCGGTAGAGCGTGTTGATGGTGACGTCCGGCCCGCCGCGCATCACCTCCAGGAGCCACTGCCCGATCACCGGCACGCTCTTCACGGAGTCGGTGCCCACGGCGGTGGCGAAGAAGGCCAGCTCGTTCCACGGCAGCAGGTAGCCGGAGAAGCCGAAGCCCAGGGCGATGGCGAAGAGCACGAAGCCGCTGAGCCAGGTCAGCTCCCGGGGCCTCCGGTACGCCTTCAGCATCAGCGTGCTGAACATGTGCACGACGAGCGAGACGATCATCAGATGGGCGCTCCAGCAGTGGATGGAGCGAATCAGCCACCCGAAGGGCACCTTGGTCGTGATGTAGCGGATCGACTCGTACGAGGTCTGCTCGCCCGCCTGGTAGTACATGAGCAGCAGCACGCCCGAGGCGAGCTGGACGGTGAAGAAGAACAGCGTCGCGCCGCCCAGGTAGTACCAGACCATGGAGTGGCCGCCGACCGGCACCTCCTTGTGCCGGGCCCACTCCACCAGCTTCCCGAGCCCGAAGCGGGCGTCCAGCCAGCGGTAGAGGCGCACGCCGGTGGAAGCGGGCGCCGCCTGGCCCTGGAGCCTCCATCACGCCGTCTCCATGCTCAGCGTCACCTGGTCCCCCTCGCGGGTCGCCACCCACTTCGTCAGCGGGCGGGGCGGCGGACCGGAGAGCACCCGCCCGTCGAGATCGAACTTGCCGTTGTGGCAGGCGCACCAGATGAGCGAGTCGCCCGGGACGAACTGGACCGTGCAGCCCTCGTGGGTGCACTTGGCGTCCAGGGCGTGCAGCTGCCCGCCCGCCTCGAAGACGATCACCTTCCGGGTGCCAGATCGCGCGATGACGAAGTGCGACTTGTTGAGGATGGAGAGCTCCTCCGCGCTCAGCTTCAGCGGGCCGCCCGCGCCCACGCTCGACAGTGGCCGCAGGAAGCGCAGCGTCGGATAGAGAATGCTGGCGGCCCAGCCGAGGACGCCCGCGCCCAGGAACCAGTTCAGGACGCTGCGCCGCTCCGGCTTCGAGGTCTGAGTGACAGGAGCCGTCATGTCCACCGTCCGTTCGGGTTTCGCCGGGCGGGAAGGGTCGTTGGAAAGCAAGGCGCTGTCACGGAATTTCACGGCTGGCGTGAGTTCCCCGCCTGCAGCGCTTCCGGCCTGTCCGACGAGACGTTCGGCGTCGTCGCAGCCCTCGTTCGTCGGCCGAACGCCTGATCGCCCATCGGTCGCCGCGGGCCTTCCGCCCGCCCCCACGGCGCCCACTTCTGGTGAATCGACCTCGACCTGGCGTGTGATCCCGTGGTGGAGCGCTCCATCCGCGCAGATCCTGCAGACAGCGACCCGACGAGGGCAGACCTTGCGCCGCTGGATCGCGCCGGATCGCCTCGCGCAGCGGCGCGAGCTCGAGAGGTCCGGTTCTTGCTCGGCCGCCGCTGATGATTCCTTCGGGGGGCTCCTCCTTCGGTCGGGATCAGGATGACAACACCCTCGGAATGGGGGAGAGTGTCATACAGATGACATTTGGGAGGGTCTCATGAAGATGCGCATCCCCCTCGCAGCACTGGCCATCGTCGCTCTCTCCCTGGGCTGTAGCGGGGAGCAGGGCCCGGCCGGCCCGGCCGGCCCGGCCGGTCCACAGGGCCCTGCTGGCCCCGGCGGCGATGCCGGACCCGGGGCCGTGGTCATCGTCCCGAGCAACTCCGTCCCCCCCACCGACGCCAGTTCCGCGGCCTGGGCAGCGCTTGCGCCCAAAGTGACCGTCCAGAGCGTCACCATCAGCAGCCCGCCCGTCGTGAAATTCACGGTGACGGATGCCGCCGGTGCCCCGGTCGTGGGTCTGGGCAACACATCCAAGAGCAGCACGGCCACCGTCGCCGGTTACACGAACCTCGCCTTCGCCATGGCCAAGCTGGTGCCGAGCGCCAACGGGTCCCCCAGCAGGTGGGTCAGCTACATCGTGACGACGGTGCCGACGACGACCGCGGCCAGCGACCCCACCCGGCCGAGCACCGACAACACCGGCACCCTGGTGGACAACGGCGACGGGACCTACGCGTACACGTTCTATCGGGACGTCACCAGATCAAGGCCACGGTGGCGGGGATGACGCTCCGGCAACACCAACGCGGCCGACCTGGGCGATCTGACCTACGACTCGAGCCTGGTGCACCGGCTGACCATCCAGCTGGCGGGCAATGCGCCTGGCACCGGCAGCAACACCCCCACCGGCGGTGACGAACGTCCCGGGCGTGCCGCTGCAGAACGCGGTGGACGCCATCTACGATTTCACTCCCTCCAACGGCCAGCGGTGACGACCTCGGGTCGGGACATGGTGACGACCACGAACTGCAATACCTGTCACCAGGTCCTCGGCGGCATTCCGGGCGACAACCCCGAGGCCTCCGGTGCGGGCTTCCACGGCGGAAGTCGCAACGAGGTCCGCTACTGCGTGGTCTGCCACACCGAGCAGCGCAAGTACGGCAGGACCGAGGCAACGCGTGACGCCGCGCTGAACTTCACCTCGACACGACCTACCGGTTCTACGACCGCGCGGTCGGCAACCTGCCCAACATGATCCACAAGACCCACGTGGCTTCGGTGATGGCGTACAAGAACTACAACTACGCCGACGTGTTGTTCAACGAGGTCCTGTACCC
The DNA here is from genome assembly GCA_963776345.1 of uncultured delta proteobacterium. Taxonomy (GTDB): domain Bacteria; phylum Myxococcota; class Myxococcia; order Myxococcales; family Myxococcaceae; genus RPRB01. The sequence goes on from CAVZMH010000022.1 coordinate 24,150, forward strand.
GCAGGACATCCGGAACTGCAACAAGTGTCACGACGCCACGAATCCTACGACCCCGGACGCCAAGAACTGCAGGAACGTTCCGAGCCGGCTGGCCTGCGGCGCGTGTCACGATGGAATCGACTTCGCGACCGGCCACGGCGTGACCATGGCCGACGCGTGGACGGGGCTGACCGAGACGACGCTCTACCACGGGCTTTGCACACGGGCGGGTCCACAGCCGGACGACTCGCACTGCCTCCAGTGCCACGGACCGGACGTGACATCGACGCGGTACCACACCCCGGTGACGCCACCGAACCCCGGCAACGCGCTGCGTGCCTGGCGGGAACGCCAACACCAACGCGGCCTGGATCGCCTCCAACCCCGCCCGGAAGCCGACCGGGGCGATCGCGGTCACCTACGACATCAAGAGCGTCTCGGTGAACGCGAGCAAGCAGCCCGGTCATCGTGTTCCGGATGCTGCAGGACGGTCAGCGGAAGGACCTCAACGACTTCGCGACCGCGACAGCCAATCCGGCGACAGGACAGAAGGAGATCTGGGACAACTTCATGGGCGGGCCCAGCCTCTACTTCGTGTTCGCGGTGCCGCAGGACGGAGTGACGACCCCGGCGGACTTCAACGCCACCGCCAGCGGCTACCTGAGGACCATCTGGAACGGCAGCGCGACCGGTACCGGAGCGGGCACGCTGACGGGCCCCGACGCCGACGGCTACTACACGGGAACGCTCACCGGGGTGACCATTCCCGACGAGCGCGGTCATGCTCACCGGTGGCATCGGGTACTCGTACAGCCTCACCAGCACGCTGCCGCTGACCCAGACCAACCTCACGAAGTACCCTGTCACGGCACCCACGGCGACCCGGTGGCCTGCGCCACGTCCACCACGAACGTCGTGCAAGGTGGGCGGCCTGATCGTCATCGCCCCCAACGTCAAGAAGGTCGCGACCGGGTACACTGGCCGGCGGGCCATCGTCGAGGACGCGCGCTGCAACGCTTGCCACCAGGAGCTCGGCACGTTCACCGAGGACGCCTTCCACGCCGGACAGCGGAACGACGGGACCACCTGCTCGTGGTGCCACACGCCGAACCGTGCCAGCGGCGGCTGGTCGGCGGACTCCGTCTACTTCGTGCACGCCATTCACGCGGGTGCGAAGCGGAGCACCAAGTTCACCTGGGACGCCGCGACCGCGACCTCGTCCTTCAAGGACGTCGCGTATCCGGGAGTCCTGAACTTCTGCGAAGGGTGCCACATCCCGGGCGGCTACGTCAACTTCAGAACTTCGCCTCGGACGCCGCCATGGCGAACCGGCTCTACCGGACGGTCGCCACCGGCTCCTTCAGCGGCAACGTGGGCGATACGATCACCAACTACTCGCGGTCGCGACCTGCACCACTCAGACCCAGTCGTCGCGCGGCGACTGCCGTGGGCGTGCACACGCTCTCTCCATACTTCCCGCCCACCGCGAATCGGGACGTCCGACGCCCAACTACGGCGTTAATCCACAGCTTCTACAATGCCGGGTTGCCACGTCACGCCGAACGCGGCGTGCACGCCGGACGGCACTCGTACACGATCCCGGCCGGGAAGACCTTGATGGACGTCCCGACGGCGAATGCGGCCTATCAAAAGAACCTGGTGAACTCGCCCGTCGCCGGGATGTGCTTCGCCTGCCACGACACGTCGGCCGCCATGGCGCACTTCGAGCTCAACGGCGGCTCGCTCTACACGGCACGCAGCACCGCGCTGAACACGACCGAGACCTGCCTGATCTGCCACGGCAGCGGCCGGATCGCGGACATCGCGGAAGTGCACTCGCACTAGCTGAATCGAAGCGGTTCAGTGGCGGCGCTGGAGCACGTTGCACCGTTCTCCAGCGCCGCCGCGCCGTACCCAGGCGGTGGCGATTCGGAGCACCATGAACGGACTTGCGTCGTCCGAGCCCGAGGAATTCTCACCCCGGCAGAGGGACCGGGAGGTAGAGTTCCTCATGGTCGCGGGGCCCGAGGGGGCCGGCGCGGGGGAACGGCGATGAGGTTCGCGCGGTCGCTGTTGGGAGTGGTGGTGGTCCTCGGCCTCGGGTGCCTGGGCGATCGAGGACCGCAGGGACCTGCGGGCGAGCCAGGACCCGCGGGCCCCGCCGGCGGCGGCGGCGACGCCGGTCCTACGTCGTGCGCGGGACCCATCGCCGTGGACCTCGGCCTGTCGAGCCCGCTCAACGGCCAGTTCTTCACCGCGGGGGAGCGGGCCGTGGTGACCATCACCTTCGTCGATTCCTGCGGACAAAAGATCCCTCCCGCCAACCTCGGCTCCACTGCCGACTTCTTCGTCGTGGGGCCCCGTTCACCCCTCCAGACGGTCACGGCGTACAACCTCCTGAACTCCACGCCGGGGCCGTTCACTGCCCAGGGGCTCAAACCGCTCGCGGACGGCGGCGTTCCGAACCCGAACATGACCGTCCAGCCGGATGGGACGGTGGTCTACACGCTGAACCCCATCACCACCGAGGCGCCGGGCACGTACACCGCCTCGGTCTGGGCAATCGGCCCCGACCCGCTCAACCAGATGTTCGCCCTCAAGGACTTCCAGATCGGGACTTCCACCGTCGAGCAATACGCGAGCGGACCGGCGGAGGACTCGAGCTGCGCGAGCTGCCACCGGAACGCCGCCCCGGGCGGCAAGACGTACATGGCGCACATCGCCCCGGGCTTCTCACCGGTGGGCAACTACGCGCTCGACTCGCTCCCCATCGGCAGCTGCAAGGCCTGCCACAACAACGCCGGGTACAGCCCCAATCCCTTGCTGCGCAAGGTCCACGGGGTCCACCGCGGCGAGCACCAGCTTGCCCCGGGCGCTGCGCACCCGGAATACGGCTTCGGCACGGACACCTCGCTCCCCGCCTTCCTCAACGTCGGCTTCCCGGCGATGCCCACCGGTGGAACGCCAGGCGTGGCGCTGCCCGCCTCGGTGGCGATGGAGAAGAGCTGCACCAGCTGCCACGTCGACGACGTGTGGAAGACCAAGGCCTCCCGCGCGGCCTGCGGGACCTGCCATGACAACGTCTTCTTCTCCGGAACGCTCCTGCCGGATGGAGGGGTCGACCCGGGCGCGACCACCGCCGCCATCACCCCGCCAACGGTGCTCGGGTTCCCCACCGGGACCACCGGCTGCACCAACGATGCGAGCTGCAGCGCCCTGAGCTCCATCGCCACGTGCAACACCACCACCAAGAACTGCGAGCTGACCTACCACGCGAGGCAGGACGACGATGCGCAGTGCTCGACCTGTCATGCGGCGAGCAGCGTCGTCTCTCCGGTCACCCTGGCGCACCAGATCGCCCCCTACGACCCGCCGGTCAGCCTCGAGGGCTACACGTTCCAGAACGTCACCGTCACCGGGGGCACCGGGCCGAGCGGCAGCTTCCAGGTGGGCGACACACCGGTCCTCAGCTTCCAGCTCTTCGACAACCAGTACCAGCCCGTGGCCGACCTCGCGACCAGTGCCGCCTGGGCGGGCACCTTCCTCGTCGCCGGCCCCACCAGCAACCCCCAGCGCGTCTACGGAGCCGGGTCGGGTGGCCTGAACATGAAGACCCCGGCGCAGGGAACGCTCGCCTACAACGCCGGCACCCAGACCTATACGTACACGCCCGCCGCCACCTGGCCGGCGAGCTCCATCGCGCCGCTGAACAACCCGGGGGCCGGGACCCAGACCAATCCCAGCGGCAGCTACACCGTCTGGTTCTACTGGGCGAAGACCACCAGCGGGGTCCGTGACGCGGTGGATGCCCAGAAGGTCGTTGCCTTCGGCGGCGCCGTCCCACTCCAGGCCCGCCAGGTCGTCACCCAGGGGGCATGCGCCTCGTGCCATGGTCAGACGGCCGGTGGCTTCCCGCACCTCGCCCTCCACGGTGGACAGCGGAAGAACGGCGAGACCTGCAGCACCTGCCACACCCAGAATGCCTTCGACCGGGTGGTGGGAGCGACCGGAGCGGCCTGCACCACCAGCGCCCAGTGCGCGGGCAACGCCGCGGGGTGGGAGGCCTGCGTGGCCAACGTCTGCACCGTGACCGTGGACCCGACCCCGGGCGTCACCGTCGACTATCAGCGACTGGTGCACAGCATCCACTTCGCGCGGCTGCGCGAGGGCTACGTCGAGCGCAACAACCTGGTCGATCCGGGGACGCTGCAGTACCTGGGCTTCAACAACAGCCTGCTCGAGCTTCCAGGAGATCCTCTCGCCGGTCGACGTCCGGTCGTGCACCAACTGCCACCAGGACACCAATGCGACCTGCTCGTCGAGCGCGCCCTGCGGCTACGGCCAGAGCTGCGCGTCTCCGGCAAGTGCGTCAACATCGCCTGGCAGACTCCCACCGCGCGGGCCTGCATCACCTGCCATGACTCGGGCGCGGCCGCCGAGCACGCCCAGGCCAACACCGCCAACCTGAACGGCACCCTCGTGGAGACGTGCGAGCTCTGCCACGGCCCGGACCGGCCCTACTCGGTGGCCGCGGAGCACAACATCACCTCCCAGTACAGCCAGCCACCTGGCCTACCCACGCGAGAAGGAATAGCCGCCCTCGGACCGCAGCCGAACGGAGCGTCACCGGATCATGAACCGAGAGATCTTCGGTCACATCGCTGGGGCTGGCACGCGGTGGGCGACTCTCGCGCTGCTCCTGACCGCCTGGGTGCCGGTGGCGGAGGCCCAGGTCATCGACGCCAGCTCGACGACGATGCTGCGCCTCAAGCCGGAGTGGAAGGCCGGGGACACCCAGACTGGCTTCTGGGGCACGGAGCTGGTGGGCCTCTCGGTGCGAGGCATCGAGGTGGCCGGGGTCGACGACTTCCGTATCCAGCTCTCCGCCTGGGGACAGCTCGCCTCGATCGGCGACTCGATCTACTCCGGCACCACCGGCGACATCGATCTCCTCTACGTCCAGGGGTCGCTGTTCAATCGGCATCTCAGCCTGACGATCGGAAGGCAGCTCGTCTCCGGAGGGGCGGCCCGGATGCTCCAGCTGGATGGGGTGAACGCCACCGTCGCCATCACCAGGGCCTTCGGGGTCACCGCCTTCGCGGGCGCCCCCACGGTCTCCCGCTTCAACTATCCGGTCGGGGAGTTCGCCTTCGGGGGGAGGGCCTACTGGAGGCCCACCTTCGGGACCGAGCTGGGAGTCTCCTTCCTCGAGATCCTGAGCGGCGGCGTCCTCTCCAGGCAGGACGTGGGGAGTGGACGGACGCTGGGCGATCCTCTCCAACCTGTCGGCCACGGCCTCGGGCATCCTGAGCGTCCAGGAAGCCCGCTTCGCGGACGCCGATCTCACCGTCCACTGGCAGATCCTTCCCACCCTCGAGGTCTTCGCCAAGGGAGAGCATACCTCGCCGGACCTCTTCCTCCCCATGACCTCCATCTTCACCGTGTTCGCCAACACCAACCGCGACGCGGCGGGAGGAGGGGTGTTCTGGCAGGCGCTCCCGCGCCTCTCGTTCTACGGCGAGTACAACAGGCTCTGGGTGGACGGTGGGAACGGCGATGAAGCCGAGCTGCGGGCCACCTACCGGCTCGCACGCAAGTCGACCATCGGGGTGAACGCCCGGTTCCTCTTCGTCCCGGTCAACGGAGCGACCGAGCTGCGCGCCTGGATCCTCCATTCCTTGACCGACCGGATCAAGCTGGCCGCCGATGTGGAGGGAACGCTGCTGCAGAACGCGATCAACCTGAAGGGAGAGTCCATCGTGGGGACGGGCAGCGCGAGCTGGGCGATCGGCTCGGGATGGAGCGCGCTGCTCAGTGGCTCCGTCGGGACCACGCCCTTCTTCCAGACCGCCTACACGCTCACCGCCCGGCTCGGGTACAACTTCCTGAGCTCGGACAAGGGAGCGAGTCGATGACCTGGCGGGCCCTCGGCGCGCGCGGTTCGGTGGTGGCCATCCTGCTCCTGGGCTGGGTCGGGTCCGCCGAGGCTGGCGAGGCGATCACCATCGACCCCAACCATGCCGGCCACATCAAGGCCGGCCTGGAGTGTCTCACCTGCCACGAGACCATCTTCGACGAGACGGCGCTGGGGCAGCCCGGGGCTTTCCCCAAGGAGGCCAAGTGCCTCTCCTGCCACAAGAAGGAGAAGGAAGCGGGCAAGTGCGGGATGTGCCACCTGCAGGCGGACAAGCCAGGCACCTACGTCAAGAAGGCGCCTTACCTCTTCATGAACCACGCCAAGCACCTCGAGAAGGACGAGAAGTGCGAGGTCTGCCACCAGACGCTCCCGGCGCGTGGCCAGCTGGAGAAGCCGGTTCCTCCCATGAAGACCTGCCTGGGGTGTCACAACCACCAGGACCAGTTCTCCAGCGGCCAGTGCTACGCCTGCCATCTGGATCTGACTCACTTCCCGCTCAGGCCCACCACCGCCTTCAGCCACCAGGGAAACTTCACCCGCCTCCACCCCTCCATCGCCCGATCGACCTCCGCGGCCTGTGACACCTGCCACGAGCAGAGCTTCTGCGCGGACTGCCACGCCGCGAGGACCCGTCCGATGAGGATCGAGGAGATCACGCCGGAGCGGGTGGACCGGAACTTCATCCACTGGGGCGACTTCCTCACCCGTCACTCGATCGAGGCGCGTGGGAACCAGGCGGCCTGCCAGAAGTGCCACCAGGTCACCTTCTGCACGGACTGCCACCGCAAGCAGAGGCTGACGTCCGACTCGGACAACCCGCTCAATCCGCACCCCGGCGGCTGGCTCACGCCCGGAAGCCCCAGCTTCCACGGCTCGGCCGCGCGGCGCGACATCGTGAGCTGCGCCGGCTGCCATGACCAGGGGGCCCAGTCCAACTGCGTGAGCTGCCATCGCGTCGGCGGTCCGGGCGGCGACCCCCACCCACCGGACTGGACCGGCCGGCACCCACCCTCCGAGATCAACCGCAACTCCATGTGCCTGTCATGTCATCAATAGACGGCCCGACGCGAAGGCAGGTCGCGCTGCTGGCGGCGGTCCTGGCCCTGACCGCCTGCGAGGGGCGTCCCCAGAACCTGGGACAGGCCAAGTGCGACGACAGCTACGCCCAGGGCGTGGGACCGGTGCTGCAGTCACGCTGCGCCTCCTGCCACTCCGCCGCCCTGTCCGAGGGCGACTACCGGGTGGACAGCTACCAGGCGGCCATCGCCCGCCGGCCGGACGGGACGCCGCGGGTCCGTTCCGGGGACGACAGCTCGCTCCTGCTCCTGGCCGCGCGGGGGACGCTGCCCGGCGGCCACGTGGCCATCCCCCAGAACGAGATCTCCGAGCTCCAGAGCTGGGTGGTCCAGTGCGCGCTCAAGCCCCAGGCCTACACCGTGCACATCAACGGCTGGATGGACCCGGGAAACACCGACCAGTTCCATGGACGCGTGCTGCGGCAGGCCGTCTACGACCTGACCGGCTGCAAGGCGTGCCACGGGGAGGATCTGGCCGGCGGCACGGTCGGCGTCGCCTGCCAGAGCTGCCACGTCTCCGGGGTGATGGCGTGCAACATGTGCCACGGGAACACGGCGAACGCGGCTCCGCCCCGGAACCTGGACTACCTCTCCGCCACCTCGCTGGTGACGGTGGGCGCGCACCAGTCTCACGTCACCGACGGTCCGATGCACACGGCCTTCTCCTGCGAGGTGTGCCACAAGACCCCCACCAAGCCGGCGGACGAGGGCCACTACCAGACGGGAGGCAAGCTCCTGACGGGGCCTGCGCCGGTGATCGTCCAGAGCGGCCCCGCGGGCGCCTTCTCCTGGGACCGGGCGAACGCCACCTGCACCAACAGCTACTGCCACGCGCCCATCCAGGACGCCAATGCCTCCCCCATCAACCCGGTCTGGACCGCGGTGGGTCAGGGCCAGGCACCCTGCGGCAGCTGCCACGGGAACCCTCCGGCGGGGCATGGACCGGAGACGCGCTGCGACACCTGTCACCGCCCGACCTTCGTGAATGGGCAACCGAGCTCGGCCCTTCACGCCAACGGCCAGATCGATCTGGCGGCGCCCACCGGCAGCTGCGTGGGATGCCACGGGAGCGGCGACAACCCGGCGCCTCCCATCGATCTCCTCGGTCGCTCCGACCCGGCCCTGCAGACGGTGGGAGCGCACCGGGAGCACCTGGGCGCGCTGCACAAGGTCTCCGCGCCGGTGGCCTGCAAGGAGTGCCATCTCGTGCCCACGGCGATCTCCAGCCCGGGCCACATCGACACGGCCGCGCCCGCCGAGGTCTTCCCGCCAGGGGCGGGCGTGCTGGCGGTGGCGGACGGCGCCCAGGCCTCCTACGACCACGACCGCCGCGACCTGCACCGCGTACTGCCACGGGTCGGGGGCGCGTCTGACGCAGGACACCTCTCCCAGCGTCAATCGCACGCCGGTCTGGAACGGCGGCTCGGGGCAGGCGGCATGCGGAAGCTGCCACGGGATTCCGCCGAAGGTGCCGGGGACCACGTACCACGTCGGCGTGACCAGCATCACCCAGTGCGCGGCCTGCCACCCGATTCCGTCACCCCGGAAGGGAACATCAAGGTGGATGCCTCCGGCAACTCCACCCACCTGAACGGCATCGTCGACGCGCCCTGAGCGCTGCAGGCAGGCGCCCACCTCCGGGGGCACCTTCTCTTCGCCGGCCCCCCTGGTTGACCTGCCGGGACGGGTCGGTGAAATGGAGATCGCGGAGGTGGCGTGGCGGAGACGAACGGCAATCCGGCGGGTGACGGCCGTGAGGCGGACTGGCTCGACGTGGCGCTGGCCCGCGCGGCCGGCGCCTCGCCCGTGGCGGGCAACCGCATCCAGCTGCTCCGGGACGGCCCGGAGAACTTCCCCGCCTGGCTGGAGGCCATCGCCTCCGCCCGCCGGTACATCTACTTCGAGACGTACATCTTCCACCGCGATCGCACCGGGCAACAGTTCGTCGATGCGCTCTGCGCCCGCGCGCGCGACGGCGTGCAGGTCCGCTTCCTCTACGACTGGGCCGGCTGCTTCGGCACCCCTTCGCGGGTGTGGCGCACCCTCCGGGAGGCCGGCGTCGAGGTCCGCTGCTTCAACCCGTTCGACTGGGCCAGCCCCCTCGGCTGGGTGCACCGCGATCACCGCAAGACGGTGAGCGTGGACGGCCGGGTGGGCTTCATCTCCGGGCTCTGCGTCGGAGACGCCTGGGCCGGAGATCCGGAAAAGGGCATCCCTCCGTGGCGCGACACCGGGGTGCAGATCGAGGGGCCCGCGGTGGCCGACGTGGAGCAGGCGTTCGCCCGGGTCTGGGCCACGCTGGGGTCGCCGCTGCCCGAGGGCGAGCGCCGGCCGCGCTCGGAGATGGAGACCGCCGGCGAGACGCGGCTCCGGGTCTTCAGCGACGAGCCCGGCACGGCAGGGCTGCTCCGCCTCGATCAATTCATCGCCGGCGCTGCACGGCAGTCGCTGTGGATCACCGACGCGTACTTCGTCGGGACGCCGCCCTACGTGCAGGCGCTCCGGGCGACGGCGCTCGATGGCGTCGACATCCGGCTCCTGGTCCCCGGCTCGAGCGACCTCCCGGCGCTGCAGCCCTTCTCCCGCGCGGGCTTCCGGACGCTGCTCGAGGCCGGCATCCGCGTCTTCGAGTGGAAGGGCCTGATGCTCCACGCCAAGACCGCGGTCTGCGACGGTCGGTGGGCGCGCGTGGGCTCCACCAACCTGAACATCGCGAGCTGGCTCGGCAACTACGAGCTGGACGTGGCGCTGGAGGACGAGGGGTTCGCCGGCGAGATGGAGGACATGTTCCTCTCCGATCTGGAGAACTCCACGGAGCTGGTGCTCGCCGGGAAGAGGCTTCGCAGCTCGGAGCCCAGGCCCCGGAGGCAGCGGCTCCCCCGCCGGGTGCGCGGCAGCGCGGGGCGGGCGGCGGCGGGCGCGCTCCGGGTGGGGAACACCGTTGGCGCGGCGATCAGAGAGCGGCGGACGCTCGAGAGCGGCGAGCGGCGGACGGTGCTCTTCGGCGGTCTCACGCTCCTGGTGCTGTCGCTGCTCTGGTCGTTCTTCCCGCGCGTGCTCGCGGTGCCGGTGGCCGTCCTGCTCGGGTGGCTCGCGCTGTCGCTGCTCTGGAAGGCGTGGCGGCTGAAGACGCCGGTCCAGAATGCGAGCCCGGCGTCGCTGCCCACCACCAACGACGGCACGACGGCCGCGCCACGGCCACGGCCACGGGCCGGCCGGCGGCTCCGCTGCGGGGTGATGCATCCGGCTAGACACCACCCGGTTTCGGGGCTGGCGGCAGGCCCCCGATCCGGAGCAGCCTCCCGCGGTTCGATCCCCAAACCCGCTGGAGGCGCCCCATGCATCGCCCCGTTCGGCTGTCCATCCTCGTCGCAGTGCTCTCGGTCGTCGCCCTCGCCGCCGACGCGAAACCGCCCTCGACGGAGGACGGGCAGGTGGCGCACGTGAAGGACGCGAAGTGGAACCCGGTGAAGCTGCCGATCCCCCCCGGAGTGATGGCCTCCCCCATCGCCGTGGATCCGGTCGGCGGAGGCTCGATCGTCTACGCGAAGTTCGCCGCCGGGTACGCGTTCCCCAAGCACTGGCACTCGGCGACCGAGTACACCACGCTGATCAGCGGGAAGGTCCGGTTCACGGTCGAGGGCAAGGCCCACGACCTCGAGCCGGGGAGCTACATCGTCATCCCGCCCAAGGCGCACCACGACGCCGTGTGCGCCGCGGGTTCGGATTGCGTGCTCCTCACCCGCCGCGGCGGGCCGACCGACTACAACTGGGTGAAGTGACCGGAGCGTCAGCGCGCCAGGCGACCGGCAGGTGCCAGCGCTCGCGACCGTGGACTATCCGCGGGGCGGGCGAGCCGGGAGCAGCGCCTCCGCCCGGGCGAGGTCCTCGGGCGTGTCGACGCCGATGCTCGGGTGGGCCGTCCGGACGCAGCGGATCCGGATCCCGTGCTCCAGCGCGCGCAGCTGCTCGAGCGACTCGGCGCGCTCGAGCGGCGTCGGCGCCAGCGTGGCGAGGCGGAGGAGCGTCGCCCGCCGGTACCCGTAGAGCCCCTGGTGTGCCCAGCGTTCGACCGGTGAACCGCTCCGGTCGAACGGCACGTCCGCGCGGCTGAAGTAGAGCGCGTCCGAGCGCAGGTCGACGAGCGCCTTCACCACGTTGGGGTTGCTCCGCTCCTCGGGGCGGAGCGCTCGGATGAGGGTGGCCATCTCCACCGCCGGGTCCTCGAACGCGCCTGCCAGCGCGCGGAGCGCCTCCGGGTGGATCAGCGGCTCGTCGCCCTGGACGTTGACCACCACCTCGACCTCGCGGGGCAGCCGGGTGGCGACCTCGGCGACCCGGTCGGTCCCCGAGGGGTGATGCGCCGCGGTGCGCTCCACCGTGCCACCGGCCGCCGTCACCGCCGCGGCGATGCGCTCGTCGTCGGTGGCCACTCGCACGTCCGAGAACGCGCCCGAGCCGCGGCAGGCCTCGAGGACGTGGACGACGATGGGACGTCCGGCGAGCAGGGCCAGCGGCTTGCCGGGGAAGCGGGTGGAGGCCCAGCGGGCGGGGATGACGGCGACGGGCTTCACGCGGGTCTCCCGTGGACTATCCACCGCCTGCGCCATCTCCCGCCACTGAGGAGGCTGAATCGTGCGAGGGCCCCGGTTATGCCGGCCCCACGGTCATCCTCCCTGGATCCGACCTTCCAGGCCGGGCTCCACGGCGACATGTTCATCGCCGGCAACGACGCGGCTGCGAAGTCGAAGGTGGCGGAGATCGTCCGTGGTTTCGGCTGGGAGGTGGTGGACGCCGGCGGCATCCGGGCCTCGCGGGTCCTCGAGCCGATGTGTGAGCTCTGGGTCTACGTGGGCGTCAGCACGGGGAAGTGGAACCACGCCTTCAAGCTGATCCGCACCTGAGCCGGGCGGCCGGCGAGGGGCCTCCGCCGCGGTGCTCCGCCACGGTGCCAGACACCTCGTTACCTGGCCAGCCTCAGATCGGGGAGAGCTCCTTCGTCATGAGCATCGGCCCTCCCTGGTCGGCGATGGAGCCGAAGCACGACCGGCCCTCGAACCGGTGGTCCTGGTACGAGCGCCGCACCCGCTCGACGAATCCCTGCTTCCGGAAGACGTGCTGCGAGGTCCGGTTCGTGGCTTCGGTGACCGCCACCCGGTAGCCCCTGCGCGCTCCGCGCGCCAGGCACGCCGACACCAGCGCCTGCGCGATGCCCTGGCCCGCGAAGCGCGGGTCGACCCCCAGGAGGAAGAGGTGCAACGACTCGCCGGGGCGGATGGTCCGGCCGCTCCGGTACTCGGTGTCCAGCTGGCCCAGGATGTCGAAGATGGGGTCGAGCCTCGGGCTCAGGCGAGCCATTCCCTCGGGAGGCGCGGACGTGGAGTCCTCGGTGAGCAGTGCACCGACCATCTCGCCCGTCTCGCTGGACCGAGCGACGATCGTGAGCCCCTCCCTGGCCGCCCCGGGACAGAGCAGCCGGACGAACGGCTCGAAGTCGGACGGCTCCACACCGACCGCCACCGCGGGCGGATCGTGCCGGGGGAACACCTCGGCCAGCAGACGCGTCATCTCGTCCGCATCCGCTGCCGTGTAGACGCCGTAGGTCGTCATCTCGCCTTCGCCGCGCCAGGGCGCCTCCGGGGCGCACGCCCGCGGACCTGGGCAGGAACCGGACGGCCGGTCAGCGCCGCGCGGATCACGGGGTACACCCGCGGGCTCCGCGGAAGCGCCAGGTGTCCGACGCCTCCGACCACCGTGATGCGCTCGGGCGGGAAGACCGGCGCGCCCTGGTACGCCCGCGCCCGCGCGCTCGCCAGCGGCACGAGGCCGTCGCCGAGAAGCCAGGACAGCGGGTGGAGCGGATCGGCGTGCAGGGCGCCGACGATGGCGTGGTGGGTGCCCTCTGCCGGCAGCGGGACCCAGGCGCCGTCCGGGCTGAGGTCACCGTGCGCCAGGTCCTTCACCCCGGCGCTGCGGAGGTCGGCCACCGCCCCGACCAGACGCGTCCAGGGAATGGGGAGCGCCTTGAGCAGCGACGTGGTGACCCGGCCGGCACGCTCGAGCGGGGCCCCGAGGTGCGGAACTCCGAGGTGAAGGGTGTGCTGGACGCTGGGCACCCACTCCGCGGAACGCGCCGCGCCCTGCTCGAGCGCGCTGCGGAGGACCAGCCCGCCCATGCTGTAGCCGATCAGGTCGAGCTCCGTCAGGGGCACGGGCCAGAACGCGACCAGCGCATCGAGGAGGATGTCCAGTGCCGCGCCGCTGTCGCGGACCGATCGTCCGGTGTTGTAGCGGAGGAACACCGGGGTGAGGCCGGCCTCCCGCTCGAGCAGCGTGCCGTAGCTCGTGCGCGGCCGCCCGGGGTAGCGCCAGACCGTCTCGGTGACGCCCAGCCCGTGGAGCCACACCGTGACCCGCGGGCCGGCGCGGGGGAAGGCACGCTTCAGCCCCGCGAACGACGGCCTGAACGCGCGATCGCCCTGGACGATGCGCATCTCCGCGTCGAGACCGGAGGCATGGAGCCGGTCGCCCACGGACGCGTGGAGGACCGCCGCGACCTCGGGCAGCGTCACGGGCGTCTCCCGGAGCTCTTGCGTCGGCGGGGCGATGGGCGAGGCACCGGGCGACAGTGGCATGACCGGCGGGGCGGCGCGAGCCTCGGGGCCTTCGCCATCTTCGCGCGCGCGAGCAACCCCACGGCCGAACCGCTCTGCGGCGATGCCTTCCGTTCAACCCGAGGCGAGAACGAACCGATCACCTTCGAGCGAGACCTTGAGGACGGTGTCCTGGTCCTTCTCCACCCGGATGGGCTGAGAGAGCTCCTGGCCAGGGGCGTGAACCACCACCCGGTAGCTGCCGGTCCTCAGCTCCAGACCCAGGGTGCTGCTCTCGCTGCCTGCAACCACCTGGCCCCCCTCGTCGAGGACCTCGAAGGGAACGGCCTGCAGGGCGGAGAGGATCACCGCTCGGGCCAGGGCATTGCCATCCTGGGCGGCGTAGAAGCGCCCTCCAGTCGAGCTGGCCAGTCCGTCGAGCTCGGCCTGAACCTGCTTTCCGGTCAGGGTGAAGCCCACGATGTTGAGTGTGACGTCCACGCCCGAGGTCCGGAGCTTCTCCGCGGCGGCGGCCAGGTCGCCGTGGCAGCTCTCCTCGCCATCGGTGATGAGGATGACCGATCCCCCGCCGACCGCCTTCAGGTCGTCGGGGGAAGCCAGGACCGAGCGCACCAGCGGCGTTTCCCCGCGGGGTCGTAGCCTTCGGGCGACGTCGAGCAGACGCTTCCGGTCGAGCGGCGACGGAGGGACGACCAGCTCGGTGTCCTCGCAGGTTCGGGGAGAGCGGGAGGGGAAGCGATGCCCGTACGTCCGGAGCGCGACCTTGAACTCCGCGGGGAGACTGCCAACGACCTCCTCCAGGACCGAGAGCGCCGTCTTCCAGCGGGTGCTGTGACCCAGGGCCTCCTTCATCGAGCCGGAGGCGTCGAGGATGATCTCCACGTTCCGGGACGCTGGCTTGCGGGCTGACTCGAACAGGACCTGAAGGCCGCCGGTTCGCTCCGCGCTGTAGGTCCCTGCGAGCCCGATCGCCGCCCACATGGTGGGGTCGAAGTTGGTGGGCCGCATGCTCTGCGTATTGATCGCCTTCCAGGGACCCACCACCCCGGCCCGCCCATCTCGCATCTGGGTCTCGAGGAGATACTGGACTCCGCGTCGGAAGACCCGGGAGTGGGTGCTGGCCCCTGCCTGCTTCAGGGCATACAGGACCTGGCCGGTGGCGTAGGCGTTGGAGCCCGTCATGGTGGCTCGCTCCTTCCAGCCGCCGTCCTTCCACTGCTCGGCCGCGAGGTGCTCCAGCTCCGGTCGAATCAAACGTCGCTGCTGCGGGGTGCCGTAGCGGGCCAGCGTCACCACCTTGTACATCCGGTCCTGAGTGGTCTCGGTATCGGTGGCGGCGATCCAGGCGATGGCTCGATCCGCAGCGCGCCTGTACTTCTCCTCCCCGGTGCGCCGGTGGGCGTCGACCAGGGCTGCCGTGACGTTGGCCGTGCTCTGAAAGTGGCCCTGGATGATGGGAAAGCCCTCATTGTCGGCGATGTACCACCCCGGCGGGTACTCCTTGGGGAGGAGCCAGCCCACCGCTTTCTGCAGATTGGAATCTTCGGCCGCGCCCCGACG
Organism: uncultured delta proteobacterium; assembly: GCA_963776345.1. GTDB lineage: Bacteria > Myxococcota > Myxococcia > Myxococcales > Myxococcaceae > RPRB01. The sequence continues at coordinate 39,296 of CAVZMH010000022.1, forward strand.
CTCATCGGCAGAGGCGAGGGCCGTCGCGGCGAAGGCGGTGGCAGAAAGGGAGCCGTTGAACCACGAGCCGTCGTACTGACCCCCGTCCAGGCCCTGGTACCCGCGGATCTTCCGCTCCAGGAGCGCGAAGGACTCCTCGTCCACCACGTAGCCATTCTTCAGCCCGATGGCCTGCCCCAGCAGGACGTGGGCCTGCACATGGCAGCCGAAGCACTTGTTGGTGTGGTCCCAGTCAGGGGCTGCTTGTCCCAGCCAGTCGAGGCCGAGCTGGGCCGCCTGCCGGGGGCTCATCTTCCACTGAGCGACCGTGGGCTCGCGCTCGGCCAGCGGTGTGTAGCCGGGGCGCGCTGCCTCGAAGACCCTCAGCTCGGAAAGCGCGATGCGTTCCGGGCTGCGTCCGGAGACGATGCGGACCCGGAGGCGCTGAGCCTCCACCGGGCGGAAGACGATCCGCTGCTCACGTGGCTCGGGGCCGAGCGACTGCGCCGCGACCCGCTCGAAGGAACCGGCGTCCTGCGCGCCCAGCACCCACACCTCGATGCCCCGGGGAGCCTCCGCCGCGTCGGGCGGCAGGACCACCGAGACCGCGGAGACCAGCACCGCGCGCCGCTCGAAGAACGAGAGGTCGATGTCGATGGGGTAGAGCACCCCTTCCCGGATTCGCCACACCGTCTCCACGTCGCCGTCGTTGAGGCACGGGCCCAGGTGTCCCGGGCCGAGGGAGCCGGTCACGTGATCGACGTGGCCTCCCAGGTCGGCGAGGGCGAGGTTGACCGCCGTGCTGGAGTCGGCCACGGGCCCATCTCCAGTGACCGCGCTGGGTCGGGGCGCTGACGAGGGTGCGGGGTCCGCGCGCGCGGATGAAGCGGCAGCACCGGCCGGGGGGCTTCTTGCGAGCTCGGTCGATGCGGTGGCGGCGGGTGACCGTTCACGACGCGCCGCCCCCCCGAACCGGAGCGCCGCCGCGACCCCGAGTGCCACCAGGACCAGAGCAGCGGCAAGTGCGGCCCTCCGGGCCATCATTCGCCTCCGGGCTCCTTCATCGTGGCCAGCATCTCGACCACCAGCTCGATCGCCGATCCTGCGATGAACGAAGCCGTGTGGTGGAGCACTGCGCCGGTCCCGCAGAAGGCGGCACCAATCCCGGCCGCGGCAACTCCGCCGACGGTGATTCCTTCGTGTGCCTCGACGGCGATGGAAGCGAGAAGGAGGAATGCGCACACCCCGACGTGTTCCACGGTGCGGTCGATGATGCCCTCCTCGGCCACTCCCCCGAGCCCGTGCTCTCCGATGCCCAGGGTCGTGCCCGTGACCGGGTCCACGCGCCACCAGGAGGCGGAGCGCGCCTCTTCGCTCGTCCTCGGGCGGGCGATGACGAGGTATCCCCGCTTGAGATCTTCGCGGATTCGGGCCTTGGCCTCGGGGGAGACCTCCAGCTGGGCAACTCCGGCGGTATCGCCCGGCGCGAGTCGGACCCATGGCCGCCCGGAAGCGAGGTCCATCGCGTGCTGCGCGGCGGTATTGGAGCGATCGCCAGGGCCCGGGAAGAGCGCGTGCTCGGTGGCTGTGTCGAGGACTCCCTGCGCGACCCGGTGGGAGAAGCTGAAGTCTGCCCCAGTGCGATTGGTGACGATGTCGAAGGCGATGCTCGCCGTCCAGCCTGCTCCACGCGGGCGCGCAGGCATCGACCAGAGGAGCGCGATGTTGGGAGCGATCGGCGGGGCGGGGGAGAGCGCCGCATTGCGCGAGCGATTCAGCGCCCAGCTCCACAGCGGAAAAGGTACGGATTGCTCGCCGAGCAGCTGGAAACTCTCGGCGGGTCGTCTCGGCGCGCTCACGAACGACGCTACCTGCTCCAGCGCGCTCGCCAGCCGCTGGCCACTCAACCGGGTCAGCCAATCCTGCGACGGAGTGCACCCGCTGACGAGGGCAGCGGTCTCGCCGGCGAGCGCCAAGCCCCGCTTCTCCTTCGCAGCGTCGTCAATCTTGGGCGCCTGGGAGCTCCCTGCAGCCCGAGCCGAGGGTTCGAGCAGATCGAACACCGCCCGGCGATGTTGCTCGACGGGTCGACCCGGCACGCGAACCTCGATCTCCAGCCACTCCGCGGTGATCCGCGTCGGGCCGCCGGATTCGTCCGGAGCCTTGGGGGCCTCTCTGGGAGCAGGGCCGCCGAAGGCTTGGGTGAACCCACCGGCCATCTTCGAGCCCACGGCGGCCACCGCGCTGCCGGCGAATCCGAGCTGACTCTTCGTCGCCTGGTTGGCGGGCAACACCTCAGCGCGCAGGGTGTACAGCCGGTCGGTCAGCTCCTCCGAACCGAGGGTCAGCACCGGCTCGATGACCCAGGCGCTCCTCAGCGCCTGAACGTAGGCGGCAGCGGGATCCGCGCTGGCTAAGATCGAATCGAGCGGTGGCTCGGGCAGAAGCCGGTGCCTCAGGGTGAAGGACTTCCCAACGAGATCGGCGACAGCCCACGTACGCTCGAAGACCGTGTTCTCGGCGGTGCCTCCGGCTTGCCGGCTCTCGAACAGAACGCGAAAGGTGACCCGATGGCGGAGATCCTCCGGAATCTGGTCCGGCGAGAAAGTGCTCGTGGCCGCGAGGCGACCGACCGTGTCCTCATCGGGATCGAGGTCCTGCCATTCGGCACTCGCCTGGCGCTGCACCCAGAAGTGGTCGGCGAGGACCTCGTCGGTCTCTGCCGCCAGGTCCGCGTCGCGCTTCTCCAGTGCTCCGACCGAGGCGTTCACCGCCGGGAGCACCTTGGACATCAGATCCTTCACGGCGGACCCGAAAGCCTCGTCACCCCGAATCCGCGCGGTGATGGTCTGGTCGAGCTTGCCCGCTGGCAGGGGCACGGTGGCGAATGTCCGGGTCAGCTCGGCGCGATCGAGCGGAGGCATGGGGTCAGGGCTCCACCGCCGGGCGGCCAGGGTGGAACGGAGCACGCTCGCCACCTGCTTGTTGAGTGTCGCCCGGGCAATCCGGACCGCGTGCCCGGCTCGCTTGAGCAGATCCGCGGTGAAGAGCGCACGGTCCAGGCTGTTGCCCGAGCGATCCATGAGGACGCCGGGAGCAGCCCGGAGCAGCCCACGGTAGGCAACGTGCCGGGTGTTCTCCCGGACCCAGCGGAGGATGGCCTCCGGTTCCGGACCGGTGTGCCGGACCACCACCGCCGCGTCCTCGTGATCGCGAGGGGTCTGGTCGACGATCGAACGGGAGACCGTGGCAAGCGCACGGGCCTGGTCGGCCAGTCGAGCGCGCTCGGCGGCGCCGGCGTCACTCTCCGCGGGGCCCGTCGGGCCCCGGGCGGCCTTCTCCGGCTCCTTCGACGGTCCGGGTGGGGCCACGCTGGGAGGGGTGCTTCCGGTTCCCGGCCCCGGCGAGGGGCTTCGATTCCCACAGCCCCGGCCGCAGCCGAGGAGGAGGAGGGCTCCCAGCGTGAGCCACCACGCGGAGGTGACCCGCCGGCGTGTTCTGTCCATGGCAGCTCCTCCTTCGAGGGTTTCAGCTCCTGGAGACCACCATCCTGGCCAGGGCCACCGGGCCGTTCTTCCAATCCACTGACAGGCCGTCACGCCCACGGCTCTCCGCGGCGGAGGCGGTGAATCCAAGTGCAGCGCCCACGACCAGCAAGAGCCGCTCGCTCGTCTCCATGGGTTGCTCCCAACTCCCGAATCGCCCGCGTTGGCCGGTCGCGGCGGTAGCCGACGGTAGGGCCCTTTCCTCACGAGGGTCAATCGCTCGGTGGAACGAGCTCAACAGAGCGGGCAAGTCTTCGGGTTGGCAGGAGAAGCACGACTCGTGAAGCCGGCATCGTTGCTCTGGGCTGTCGTCCGAGGACTCAGCGTCCGATCTGGCAAGGGCCCTCGCCCAGAGCTCGGGCGGCGGTGACGGCGAAGTCTGTGCCGGCCTCTCTCGAATACCCGGGGTTGTTCTTCCCTGGACCCATTCCGTGCCACAGTTCCGCGCGCCATGCCAGTGCGAGAGGGCGACATCCTCGACGGCCGATTCGAGCTCTCCCGGGTGGCAGCCCATGGCGGCATGGGGACGGTGTTCCGAGGCGTGGATCGCGAGACCGGCGCGCTGGTGGCGATCAAGACGGTCCTCTCGGGTCAAGGCGCGGAGCGCTTCCGGCGCGAGGTCGAGGTGCTTTCGGCGCTGCGCCACCCGGGCATCGTGGCCTACCTGGGGCAGGGGCGGACCGCTGACGAGCTGTACCTGGTCATGGAGTGGCTGGACGGCGAGGACCTCGGGGCCCGGCTCGCAGCTGCCGAGCTGACGGTGTCCGAGGCGCTGACCGTGGGGCTCCAGGTCTCCTCGGCGCTCGGAGCGGCGCACGCGCAGGGCATCGTCCACCGCGACATCAAGCCCTCCAACGTCTTTCTCGCCGACTGGCGGGTGGATCGGGTGAAGGTCCTCGACTACGGCATCGCCCGGCAGCTCGGCACCGCCGGCCTCACGGAGATCGGGACGGTGGTGGGGACGCCAGCGTACATGGCACCCGAGCAGGCCCGCGGGCAGGGAGAGGTCGACGCCCGCACGGACGTCCACGCGCTCGGGGCGCTCCTCTTCCGCTGCCTCGCCGGTCGCCCTCCGTTCGAGGCCGACACCCGCGAGGAGTCGCTCGCTGCACTCCTGCATCGTCCGGCGCCACGCCTCGGGGACTTCGCGAGCGTGCCCCCTGCGCTCGAGGAGCTCGTCGGACGGATGCTGGACAAGGACCCGGCCCGACGGCCGGCGGACGGACGCGCCGCCTGGAGCGCTCTGTCTTCCATCGCTCCGGGGCCAGGCGCCGTGGCGCCACCCCGCTCGCTCCAGGCCGTCCAGAGCGAGCCGCCGCTCCAGCCGGCCCGCGTGAGGCCAGGTCTCACCTCCGTCGCGGTGCCGCCCTTCCTGGACATGAGCGTGGCGCGGGACCAGGGCTACCTCTGCGAGGGCATTGCCGAGGAGCTCATCAACACCCTGACCCAGGTCCCCGGTCTCCGGGTGGCTGCGCGTAGCTCGTCCTTCGTTCTCCGGGGCTCCGAGGCGGACGCCCGGGCGATCGGCACACGCCTCGGGGTCGATGCGGTGCTCGAGGGCGGGGTCCGCAAGGCTGGAGATCGTCTCCGCGTCACCGTGCAGCTCGTGGACGTCCCCGGCGGCTCGCCGCGCTGGTCCCGTCGCTTCGACGGATCGCTGGACGAGGTCTTCGAGATCGAGGACCAGATCGCCACCAGCGTGGCCACCACCCTGCGCGGGATGCTGAGCAGCGAGGAACGAGAGGCGCTGCGCCGCCCCGAGGCACGGGTGGAGGCGTACGAGCACTTCCTGCGCGGCCGACAGCTGCTGCACGCCCAGACCTCCACCTCGTTCGCCGCAGCCGAGCGGGAGTTCCAGCGCGCCATCGAGATCGATCCCGGATACGCGCCCGCCCACGCCGGTCTGGCGCAGGTCCACATGTGGCTGGTCGACTGGATGGCGCGAGGTGACGAGTCGCGCCAGGCCGCGGATCGCGCGAGCCGCCGGGCGCTCGAGCTCGGGCCAGAGCTGGCCGAGTCGCACGTGGCGCGGGGCGCCTTCCTGACCAGCGGGTGTGACTACGCCGGCGCCGAGCGGGAGTACCGGGAGGCCATCCGGCTGAACCCCCGCTCCTTCGACGCGCACTACCTCCTCGCCCGGTGCGGCGTCCTCGCCGGGGACTTCGAGATGGCGGTCGAGATGTTCCGGCGGGCGGCCGAGCTTCGCCCCGAGGACTTCCAGTCCTGTGCTGTCGCCCAGAACCCCCTGGTGAGGCTCGGCAGGCTGGCCGAAGCCGCGGAGGTCCTGCGGGAGGCGCTGCGGCGGATCGAGCGCCACCTCGAGCTCGACCCGGGGGATCCGCGCGCCCTCATCCTGGGAGCCATCGTGCTCGTGTCGCAAGGCCAGCGCGAGCGCGCGTTCGCCTGGACGGCTCGTGCCCTCGAGATCGCGCCGGATGACCCGGGGACGCTGCTCAACGCCGGATGCGTGTACGCCCGCGCGGGGATGAAGGAGGAGGCGCTGGTCTGTCTGGAGAAGGGCTTCGGACGCGGGTTCGGCAAGCGCGACTGGGTGCGGAACGATCCGGACTACGACTCGCTCAGGGACGACCCGCGGTTCCAGGCGCTGGTGGCCAAGCTGCGCTGAGACGGATCCACCTTGGCGCGCCTCGCCGAGGAGGACGATCGAATGATGGTGACCACCACCGCGCTGTCCCGTCCGCGCTGGAACACGGAGCGCGCCTTCTACGGGGGCATGGCGCTGGCCATCCTCGCCGCGGTCTGCCTCGGCTTCGCCCGCAGCTTCTTTCTCCGCCCCTGGTTCCCCGAGGTCCACGTTCCGCCGGAGCGGTACTTCCTCCTCCACGGCACCGTCTTCTTTGCGTGGTTCGTGCTCCTGGTGGTGCAGGCCCTGCTCGTCAGCGCGAGGCGGGTGGACCTCCACCGCACGCTGGGTGTCCTGGGCGGGGTGCTCGCGGCGCTGATGGTGGTGGTCGGGGTGACCGGTGCGATCATCGCCGCGCGCCGCCCGGGCGGGTTCGTGGACTCGCCGATGCCTCCGCTGCAGTTCCTGGCCGTTCCGGTCTTCGACATGGTCCTCTTCGGCACCCTGGTCGGGCTCGCCCTGGCGAGGCGGCGCGACCGGCAGGCCCACAAGCGGCTGATGCTGGTCGGGTCGATCGCCCTCCTCGTCGCCGCCATTGCCCGCTGGCCGTTCGCCGTCATCGAGGCCGGGGGCCCGGCGGTCGCCATGGGGCTCAACGACCTGTACCTGGTGCCCCTGGTGATCTGGGATCTCGCGACCCGCCGGCGCCTTCACCCCGCCACGCTCTGGGGCGGGCTCGCGCTCGTCGCCTCGCAGCCGCTGCGGTTCATGCTCTCCGGGACCGAGGCGTGGCTGGTCTTCGCCCGGTGGCTGACCGGCTTGCCCGGGTGACGGGGTCCGCAGGGGCGATGGGAAAGGGCCGGCTACCCGCGGGTGCCAGACGCCTCGAGCCATGCGCGGACCTCACCCACCGCTTCCCTGGTGCGCCGAGCCAGCGCGGCGGCGTCGGGCTTCTTCCGGTCGATGCGCTTCAGCGTCTCCTCGGCGGCCTCGCAGGAATGGGCGACCAGGGCCTCGACCTCGGCGGCGATCCACGGGTCGGTGCCCCCCGCCTCCCGCAGCCCGCGCAGCGCAGCGAAACGCCCGTCGAGCGCTTCCAGGAGCTCGTCCAGCTCCCGGTTCTCATCCCGCCGCGCCGGACGGCCCCGGGTGGTCTGCAGCTCCACCCGCCGCATGTGCGCCGCGTCGAAGAGGAACGCGCCGAGGGTCGCCACCAGGTGGGGGTCGTTCGGGAAGATGCGTGAGAGAGAACCGGACCCCCGCCGGATGCGAGCCTCGACCGCCTCCATCTCCGTCAGCGTCCTCGGCGCGCTGGCGGCCGCATGCAGCTCTTTGTATGCCTTCCACTCCGCGGACTGCTGCCAGGTTGGAGCAGTCGATTCTGGGCCGCCGTCCATGGATGCCTCGCTGACCGACGGGGAGTCTACGGCGAGCGTCGCCGCGAACAGCACCGGCCACGCGCGGGGCTGACCGGACCTCCCGGCGCCCGGGGGTCTCGATGGACGTTCCTGGAGACGGCCGGTGAAGATGGTGGTCCGCGCGCTGGTGCTGGGACTCGGCCTCGGCGGCGCTCGGGCCGGGGCGCCGGCCGCCGGCGCCGCGGGAGGGACGCAGGTGAAGAGCTCGACTGCGGTGACCTCGTCGACGGCGGCCCGTTCCAGGTTCGAGCGGTTCGCCAGCGAGGAGCTGCTCCCGGGCCTCGAGCCGGACGAGCGCGCCGAGCTGGCGGACATCCTCCGCAACCGTCCCTCGGTCCAGAAGGCGGCCTGCCGCGACGTCATACCGCTGCTCGGCGCCGGCACGAGGCTCCTCGCGGGAACCGCGGCGGCGCTGGATCGACCGGGCGGCTGCTGGAGGCTCGTCTACGACGGCCGTCTTCGCCCCGGTCTCGGAGGCTGTCTCGACGCGGCCACCGGCTCCGTCCTGGCGGCGTGGCGCATCCCCGAGGGCTAGCGCCGGGGGGCCACCCCGCGGTGCCGTGGCCAATCCCGCCTGCGCGGTTCCGTGACCCACGTCCGGGCCGGGTGGGATCAGCCCGGCCGGGCGCCCGTGCCCGTCGACTTCTCGAGCTCGTCGATGACGTCGGCCACCGACCGTCCGTGGCCGACGGCGCCGACTCGCTCCTCCATCTCTTCGGCGCGCAGGAGGTCGCGCACATTCGCCCGCGCCTCGACCAGACGCAGACGGATTCCCGCCGCCTGGAGCTCGGCCTGCAGGGTCCTCAGCATCCGGACGCCGGCCAGGTCGACGTTGGGAGAGGTGGAGAGGTCGAAGACCAGGAACTTCGGCGCGCCCGGCGCCGAGCGGAACTTCTCCCAGAGCGTGTCGCGGACGTGCTCGACGTTGAAGTAGAGCAGCGACGCCTCGACGCGGACCACCAGCCCGCCCGGAACGGCCTCGTTGTCGGGGTGCCGCTCGAGGTCCGAGAAGCTCCGGGTTCCGGGGACGCGGCCGAGGAAGGCGACGTGCGGCTGCGCGGCGCGCCTGATCAGGAGCAGGAGCGACACCAGGACCGCCACGATCACGCCGCGGAGGATGCCGAGCAGCAGCACCGCGGCGAAGGCCACCATCGAGACACCGAACTCGAAGCGGCTGACCTTCCACACGTGGCGCAGCTCGCGGATGTCGATCAATCCCTTGACCGCCACCAGCACGATGGCCGCGAGCACCACGTTGGGCAGGTTGGCCAGGAGCCCGGTGAGGAACATCAGGCACAGACCGATGGTGATCGAGGCGAAGACCAGCGCCAGCGGCGTCCTGGCGCCGGCCTTGTCGTTCACCGAGGACTGCGACAGGCCGCCCGCGACCGGGTAGCCCTGGAAGAGGGCGGTGGCGAGATTCGCCGCGCCGAGGCCGAGCAGCTCCTGGCGCGGATCGACCTCCTGGTTGTGCGCCTGCGCCAGGGCGCGCGCCGCGGAGACGCTCTCCACGTACGCCAGCAGGAAGCAGGCGAACGCCAGGGAGAGCACCCCGTCCACGTCGCGGATGCGGAGTCCCGGCGGATGGAACCCGGGAAGGCCCTTCGGCAACTCACCGACGACCTTGAAGCCCAGCGCACCGAGCGGCGTGACCGAGAGGGCGATGACCGAGAGCACCACCACCAGCAGCGCCACCGGGCGGCCCGGGAGGAACTTCTCCCCCAGCAGCAGCAGCGCCAGGGCGACGAGGCCGAAGGCCAGCACCGCGAGGTTGGTGTCGGGAATCTGCCGGGCCAGGATGGCCACGCGCTCGAAGAAGCCCTCGCCGCCGCCCTTGACCCCGAACAGCTTCGGCAGCTGCGTCATGGCGATGGTCAGCGCCGCGCCGGCCTTGAAGCCGAGGAGGATGGTCTCGCTGATGAAGTTGACCAGGGAGCTCAGCCGCAGGAGCCACGCCAGCACGCAGATCGCTGCGACCACCAGCGCCGTCAGCGCGGCGATGGCGGCCCAGCGACCCGCGTCGCCCCCTGCCATGCCCGCGATCGTGGCCCCGACCAGCATCGAGATCGCGGAGGTGGGGCCGATCGCCAGCTGCCGGGACGAGCCGAACAGCGCGTAGAACAGTCCGCCGGCCAGATAGCAGTAGATGCCGTACTGCGGCGGAAGCCCGGCGAGCGACGCGTAGGCCAGCGACACCGGAATGGCGTAGGCGGCGAGGGTCACGCCGGCGATCGCGTCCTTGCCCAGCCACTGGGGCCGGTACGCGGGGACCCACTGCGCCGGAGGAAAGGCCGCGCGCCATCCGCGGACGGGGGTCCTGACTGCAGCACTCGCCGCTCCGGCCGCTTCGCTCATGGGGTCGTCCTGTTTGGTACGGCTCGGTGGCCCGGGAAGGCGGTCGAGCCCGCGCCGCTCGTCCGGATCGCGGGCGCGCGTTCAGCGTCGCATGATTCGTGCTCCGCGATCAGGGGACTTTCGGCGCCGGGCTCCCTGCCCGGAACCGCGACGTGGCCATCGCTCCAAGGACGACGAAGGCCGCCAGCAAGAGGCCCTGGGCCACCTTGAAGGGCGGCTCGGTCTGCGTCGGCGCCAGCGCCCGCAGCCCCGGGATCTTGTTGAAGAGCTGCGCCACCAGCACGAAGCAGTTCAGGTACAGCGCGACCACGGCGGTGATGACGTAGACGCGCCGCCACCCGCCGGCCAGCTTCCTGCCCAGGAGCGCATAGAAGGTCACCGCCAGGATGACCACCGAGAGGATGCCCACCGCGTGCGAGGGCATGAAGTGCTTCGCCGGCAAGGGAAACCCCGTGAGGCTGGTGAGCAGGGTGGAGCCGAGGAACCATCCCGTCCAGCGCGGCAGCTCTTCATTGGCCAGGTAGCCCAGGAAGAGCACGTAGAGGCCCGTGGCGATGCCCACCAGGCTGATCAGGGTGTGCACGAAGGTGAATGGCGGCAGTCCGGCGATCATCGAGCGTTCCCTCCGGAGGTAGACCAGGGGGCCGGACTCTACGGCTTCCACCCCCGCTCCGGGCGGGTGGCGCCGGAAATCGCGCCCCTCGCGTGCGTCGCCCTCGACGCGCCGGCCGAGTTCGAACAGACTTCGTCCCGGAGCTCCGGCGGGTCCGGTGGACACAAGGAGTCCGCGACGCGCCTTCCCCCGCCGACCGCTGGATCCGGAGCCTCTGCCACCATGCCCTCGATGAGCCTCGCCGGAACGATCCTCCTCCTCACCCTCCGCATCGACCCGGGCGCCGCGGCGGTGGACGGCACGGCGCCGCAGGGTGTGTCGCTCCTGACCGAGGAACCGACCCTGGTGCCCCTCTGGACCGCGCTCCAGGCCGAGGAGGGCGCCGATCGCCTCTGGTACTGGGGCTGGGCCTCGTTCCTCGGCGCGGTGGTGGTCGGGGAGACCGTCATCGCGGCCACCACCAGCAACGAGGGAAGCCGCATCAACGCCTACGTCAACATCCCCGCCAGCGCGGCGGGAATGATCGCCGTCCTCCTCACCCCGCCGGCGGCCGCCTTCGGGCTCGAGGAGGTTCGCCGCATGCCCGAGGACACCCCGGAGCAACGTCAGGCCAAGGCGGCCGCGCTCCGCAGCCTCTTCCGCCGCGCCGCGGAGCAGGAACGCTTCTACCGCTCTCCGCTCAACCACGTGGTGGGGCTGACCGTGAACGCCGGGCTGGCGGCGATCCTCTACTTCGGCTTCAAGCTGGGGGGCCGTGCGCTGCTCACCCTGGTGGGCGGCACGCTCGAATGGGAGATGCAGATCTTCACCCGGCCCACCGCGGCCCTGGACCTCGCGACGTCCCAACCCGGCAGCGGCCTCCAGGGCCTCCACGTCGTGCCGCTTCCCAACGGCATCGCGCTCGCCGGCTCGTTCTGAGACCCCGGGCCCTCGCTTTCGTGCCAGGCTGACCCAGGACGCCCACCGAGGGGAGACGCGCATGCGCAAAGCCATTCTCGTACTTGCACTGGCCGTGACCGGACCGGCAGCCGCTTCCGACAAGACCGACGTGATGGCGGTGGTCAATCAGTTCCTGGCCGGCTTCAACAAGGGCGACACCAAGGCGGCGCTCGCCACCTGCGCGCCCCAGACGGCGATCATCGACGAGTTCGCGCCTTACGTCTGGCAAGGCGCCACCGCGTGCTCGGACTGGGCGAACGACTTCGACGCCGACGCGAAGAAGAACGGCATCACCGAGCCGAAGGTCGCCGCGGGGAAGCCGCGCCACGTCGACGTCGTGGGAGACAGGGCCTACGTGGTGATGCCGGCGGACTTCAAGTTCAAGCTGAAGGGGAAGGCGACGGCGGAGAAGGGCTCCATCTTCACCGTGACCTTGCAGAAGCTCGCCGAGGGATGGCGCATCACCGGCTGGGCCTGGGCCAAGCACTGACCCCGGCGCCGCGGCGGCGCTGATGCTGCGCATCGCCCACGTCTCCGACACCCACGTGCTCTCGATGCGCGGCGTCGAGTGGCGGAAGATGCTGCTCAACAAGCGCTTCACCGGCCAGGCCAACACCTTCCTGCGTCGCGGACGCGTGCACCGCCGCGAGTACCTGCTGGCCGTGCTCGCGGCCGCCGCCGCCGGCGCGGATCACGTCGTGGTCACCGGGGACATCACCAACCTCGCCCTGGAGAGCGAGTACCACGAGGCGCGTGCGCTGCTCGACGGCGTCGCGCGCTCGGTCGAGGTCACCGTCGTCCCCGGCAATCACGACATCTACCTTCCGTCCGTTCACCGCGAGCGGCGCTTCCCCCATCACTTTCGCACCTTCCTGCGGAGCGACCTCCCGGAGCTGGCGCTCGACCTTCCGACCGGGCCGTATCCTTGCGTCAAGCTGCGCGGGCCGGCGGCGATCATCGCGCTGTCGAGCGGCGTGCCCCGGCCCCCGTTCGTCGCCGCGGGCTATCTCGGCGATGCGCAGCGTGCGGCCCTGACGCGGGTGCTCGCCCATCCCGAGGTGGCGCGGCGCACGCCGGTGATCCTGGTTCACCACCCGCCGGTCGACAGCCGGAGCCGCCTCGCCCGGCTGCGCGATGGGCTGGTCGACGCTGCGTCCCTGCGGGACACGCTCGCGCCCGTCGCGCGAGGACTCCTGCTCTTCGGCCACCTGCACGTGCGGGTGCGCTGTGTGCTCCGCACCGCCACGGGCACGCTGGACGTCGTCGGCGCGAGCGGAGCTGCGCTCGACCACCCCGATCCCGCGGTCCGCGCCGGCTTCAACCTCTACCAGGTCGACGACGACGGAAGGGTCATGACCATCGAGGCGCAGGTCATCGACCCGCCGGGAACGACCCTGCGGCGGATGGCGATTCCCGAGCGAGCGGCCTGCGTATGAACTACCGGCGCGTGCTCTTCATCACCGGACTCGGAGAGGATGCCCGGGCAGCCGTGGCGCTGATCCGCCGCGTCGCTCCCGCTGCCGAGCTCCTGGTCGTCGTCGCCCGCCTGCCCGAGCGGCAGATCGCCTGGCTTGCCGACCAGGCCCCCGGCGAGCTGAACCAGGCCGCGCTCGCGGCGCTCGACGCCTTGCGCGCCTCGGCCGCCGGCGCGGCGGACCGGGTGGAGGTGAAGCTGGCGCCCGGGCTGGTCACCGAGGAGATGGTGGAGCTGGTGAAGGCGGCGGACATCGACCTGCTGGCCGCGGGCCCGTTGCCGCTGAGCGGCCTCGCGGTCCTCGCCGAGCTGCGAAAGCGCCATCCCCTCGCCGTGCTCTGGACCGCGGGCGCCGCGGCCATCGATCGCCCGGTGACGGAGCTGGTGTGCGTGGCGCTGGGCGAACGCGAGCGCGTCGGGATCGCTGCGTTCCTGCGCGCTCACGGGAGTCCGGCGCTGCACGCCAGCGTGCTGTTGCGCAAGCCTCGATCCCCCGGCCAGCTCGCCGAGGCGCTGGACCTGGCGGGCATCACGGCGAGGGTAGATCTCGTGACCCTCGCCGGAGGGTTGAGATCCTGGCTGGGCGGCGATTCGGGGCAGGCCCCCGTCGACCTGCTGGTGCTGGCGCGGTTTCCCGGCGCCCTGCTGCCCGTGGCTGCCTGGCCGGCCCCGCCCCTCATCCTGCCCCCGATGGCGACGGCCCCGCCCACGCCGTGGCGCGCGCTCGACGTGCCCGATCTCGTGGAGGAAGCTGGCACCCTCCGGGTACGCGTCGACCATGCGTCCGGCGTGGGACGCCGCGATCCCATCCCCGACCAGCGGGTCGCCTTCATCTCCGGAGGCCGCGTGGTGGCGGTCGTCACCACCAGCCACGGCGAGGGCGAGCTGCCTGCCGGCCTCGGCGCCGTCTCCCTCGGCGTATGCCGGGTCGCGGAGAACATGGAACCCGATCCGCTCGCGGTCATCGAGGAGCAGGTCGCGGTCATCAGGCCCGGCTCCCGGCCGTTGCTGCTCTTCGACGCCGACCTCGCCGACGAGGAGCTGTTGCTCCTGGCCGGACTCCGGGCGGCGGAGGCTGCCGAGCTGCTCGCGGTCCGCCTTCGGGCCACCGAGAGCTGCAAGGCCATCCGCACCCGGTTGCTCGGCGCCGGGCTCCCCCCGGTCGTCGCCGATGCCAGCACGGTCCTGGACGAAGGAGAGGCCCTCGACGTGGCGAAGACGGTCGATCCCGTGCGTCTCGCGCGGGTGGGGGCGCGAATGCGCTGCGCCGGGTTTCCCGTCGTGGGCATCGTCCACGATGGCTCGCACTCGCCGCGGACCATCGGGTTCACGGCGGTGACCGCGCTTGAAGCCGCCGCCAGGCGCTGGCGCCTCGACGCTCCCGTCGGCGGGAGCCGGTCCGTCGCCCTCCGCCTCGAGGCGACGACGGGCGCTTCACTCATCGGCGGCAACCGGGTCGAGCTCGAGCTCGACAACGCCACAGCCCGCCGCTGGCTGCTCGACGCCATCGCCGCCAGCCGCGAGCGATTCCACTTCCAGGTCTACATGGCAACGGACGACGACGTCGGCACCGCGGTCGAGGCTGCGCTGGCCGCGGCGGGCGCCCGGGGCGTCGCGGTGCGCGTGCTGGTCGATTCGCTGCACGGCCTTCACGGCTCGCTCGGTGCCCACAATCCGCTGCTCGACCGCCTCGGCAGCCGCCCCGGTGTCGAGGTCCGCGTGTCGCGGCCGCTCACGGGTGTGCCCTCGCTCGAGGACCTGAAGCAGCGGGACCATCGCAAGATGGCCATCGCCGACGGCGCCATCGGGCTGATGGGCGGGCGCAACCTCGCGCACGAGTACTACACCGGGTTCGAGGAGGTGCAGCTCACGCCCCTGTCGCCGTGGCGCGAGGTGCCGTGGCTCGACGCCGGCGCCCGGGTCGAGGGTCCGGCCGTCACCGCGCTGGAACACTCCTTCCTGGAGGCCTGGATCGAGGCGGGGGGGACGGCGTTCGAGATCGCCGACCGGCCACCGGCCGGGGACACCAGGGTCCGTGTCGTCATCCACCATGGGCTGCAGGACGCGGCCACACTCGAGGCCTACCTCGCGCTCATCGAGACCGCGCAGTCACACGTCTACGTGGTCAACGGCTTCCCGCTGATCCTGGAGGTCCAGCACGCCCTGCTGCGCGCGCTCCGGCGGGGAGTCCGGGTGTGCACGCTCTTCGGCCACATGACGCCCACCCATGGTGGCAAGCCGTTCCAGGGCCCATGGGCCTGGGCGCGAACCGTCGCAACGCAGCTGGTGGATTCGCGCATCGATGCGCTGCTCGCGGCTGGCGGCGAAGGCTATCGGCTCGCCGTCCCGCAGCAGCCCGGATGGCCGCCCGGCCTGGGTGTGGTGCGCCCCCATGTCCACGCCAAGGTGATGAGCGCCGACGGGCGCGTCTGCGCGGTCGGCAGCGCCAACCTGGACATCACCGCCGGCTACTGGGAGAGCGAGCTCCTGCTCCTGGTGGAGGACGCCGCGATCACCGCCGCACTCGAGGCCCGCATCGAGGCGCTGATCGCCGGCTCGGACCGCGTCGATCGCAATGACCCGGCGTGGCAGGAGAGCGCCAGCCACCGCCAGTGGATGCGCCATTGGCCCGGCGTGCTGTCGGTCTGACCGACCCCCAGAGGCAAGCGTGCTCGTCTTCGCCTACGACGGATCGCTGAACGGGGACTGGGTCGCGCACTACGCGGTCCGCTTCGCCGCCAACCGCAGCGAACGCAAGCTCCGCCTCGTGCACCTGTACGAGGAGTCACCCGAGCCGTACCTGCACGAGCGCATCGCGCGCATCGCCAGGGAGTGCGAGCTATTCGGGGTCACGCTGGAGGTCGAGCTCTCCGCGCGTGGCAGCACCGACGTCGCCGAGCGACTGCTGTCGCTCGTTCCGCCCGGCGCCGTCCTGGTGGCCGGCACCCGCGCCCGACCCCGTGGCACCGCCTTTCTCGCCGGCACCGTCTCGGCGCGGATGATCGAGGCCCGTCGCTGCCCGGTGATCGCCATCCGGGTCGTTCACCCTGGAGTGCTGGGCCGGCCGGGCAGCGTGCTCTTGCCCGTCGAGGCGCGGAGTCACGAGGTCAGGCATGCCCTTGCCCTTCTCCGACTCCTCGGTCCGGACCTGCACCGCCTCGACCTCCTGCTGGTCCGTGAGGTGTCTCGCCTGCGCCTGCGCTTCCTGAGCGACGAAGGCGCCAGTCGATTGCTCGGCGAAGGGAGGGCGTTCCTGGCTCCTCTCGAGGAGGAGCTGCGCCAGGGACTGGCCCCACAGCCCGTCGAGCTCGACTCGAGGGTGGTGGTCTCCGATGACGCTTCCAGGGAGATCCTCCTCTACGCCAGCAGGCACCGGTCGCGTCTCATCTGTCTCAGAGCGCCGGAGCGCCCCCTTGCGCCGCGCGGAGAGCCCGTCGAACGAATCCTGCGTGACACGCCCTCGGACGTGGCCGTCTACGGGAGGGTGGATTGACCCAGGGCCAGATCCACAACCTCGACGTCCCCGAGGTCTGGTCGCTGTTGCGCAGCCGCCGGGAGGGGCTCCGGCCGGAGGAGGTGGCGCAGCGGCTCGCGGAGATCGGACCCAACACCCTCGGCCCGCCGCCGCGCTGGGGCTGGCTGCGCACGCTTCTCCAGCAGTTTGCCAACCTCTTCAGTGTGCTCCTCGATGTGTCGGCGGCGCTCTGCTTCGTGGCCGACCGAATGAGCCCTGGCCAAGGCATGGCCGTGCTCGGCTGGGCGCTCCTCGCCGTGGCGGTCCTCAACGCGCTCTTCACCTTCTCGCAGGCGCTCCGCGCCGAGCGCGCCATGGAGGCCCTGCGCAAGCTCTTGCCCCGGAGCATCACCGTGCGACGGGGCGGCGCCGAGGAGGAGGTGTCGATCGAGGAGCTGGTTCCTGGCGATGTGCTGCTGCTCTCGGAGGGCGACCGGGTGCCGGCGGATGCGCGCCTGGTGGAGAGCAGCGATCTCCTGGCAAACAACGCCCCGCTGACCGGTGAGTCGCGGCACGCGAGGCTGGACGCAGGCCGCGTCGAGCAGGGGCGCATGGTCGACGCCCCGAACCTCGTCTTCACCGGCTGCTCGCTCCTGCGCGGCTCGGGTACCGCCGTGGTCTACGCCACGGGCCAGCGCACGGAGTTCGGCAGGATCGCCACGCTCAGCGTCCAGGTGCGCCGGCCGCCGACCCCCCTCGAGCGCGAGGTGTCCAGGATGGTGCGCATCCTGACCATCCTGGCGGTGGTGATGGGCGGCGCGTTCTTCGCCTACGGCCTCGCCATCGGGCGGGGGATCTGGATCAACGTGGTCTTCATGGTGGGGATCATCGTGGCCAACGTGCCCGAGGGTCTCCTGCCCACCATGACCCTGGCGCTGGCCATGGGCGGCCTGCGTCTCGCCCGGAAGAAGGTGCTGGTGAAGAGCCTGAACGCGGTCGAGGCGCTGGGCTCGGTCGAGGTGATCTGCACCGACAAGACCGGAACCTTGACCAAGAACCAGCTGGCAGTGACCGGCGTGGTCGACGCGTTCACCGGCGAGCCTCTCGAGGATCCAGCCCGGCGCACCCTGCTCGGGATCGCCGTGGCCGCGTCCGAGATCCATCAGCAGGCCGGCGCGCTCACTGGCGATCCGCTCGACGTCGCTGCCGCCGAGGCGCTGCGAGAGATGGGCGGCGATCCGCTGGTCCTGTCACGCGAGGTGGTTCGCCACATCGCCTTCGACGTGCAGCGGAGGCGTGCGGCGGGTGTGATCGCGAGCAGCGAGTCCCGACGCTTTGCGATCAAGGGAGCCTGGGAGGTCGTGCGTCCGCACGTGCGCGCCTCCCCCGAGGCGCTCGGCAGGGGGGACGAGACGGTGCGGCGGCTCGCGTCGGGAGGGCTGCGCATCATCGCCGTCGCGTCTCGTCGGCTGGAACCGGCAGAGGTGGGAGCGCCGGAAGCCACTCTGGAGCGAGATCTCGAGCTGCACGGCTTTCTATGCCTCTCCGACCCCCTGCGCGACGAGGTGCCCGCTGCGCTCGTGCGCTGCCACTCCGCCGGAATCCGGGTGATCCTCGTGACCGGCGACCACCCGGTCACCGCTCAGGCCGTCGCGGAGCACGCCGGCATCCTTGCGCCGGGCTCGCCGCCCCAGGCGGTGCTGACCGGGGATGCGCTCGAGTCGATGCGCGAAGCGGAGATCGTGGAGCGCCTGAACGACGGGGTGAGCGTGTTCGCCCGCACCACGCCCCTGCAGAAGCTGAAGATCGTCGACGCGCTCAAGCGAATGGGCCTGCTCGTCGCCATGACCGGCGACGGGGTCAACGACGCACCGGCGCTGCGTGCGGCCGATGTGGGCATCGCCATGGGCGCGGCAGGGACGGACGTGGCGCGGGAGGCCGCCCAGATCGTCCTCCTCGACGACAACTTTGCGAGCATCGTGACGGGAGTGGAGGAGGGGCGCACGGTCTTCTCCAACATCCGCAAGTTCACCAGCTATGTGCTCGCCAGCAACGTGCCGGAGATGGTGCCGTTCCTGGCCTACGTGGTGCTTCCGGTGCCGCTGGCGCTCACGGTGGTGCAGATCCTCTCCATCGATCTCGGCACCGACATGGTTCCGGCCATCGGGCTGGGGCAGGAGCTGCCCGACGGGGAAGCGATGAAGCGCCCTCCTCGCGGTCGCCGCGGGCGCCTTCTCGACGCGAAGCTGATCCTCAGAAGCTATCTGTTCCTGGGCGTCGTCGAGGCGGCGTGGGCAATGTTCATGTTCTTCTGCGTGCTCTGGGATGGGGGCTGGCGGTACGGGGCCGTTCTCTCCGTGACCGATCCCCTCTACCGCAGCGCCACCGGAATCACCTTCGCTTCGGTGGTCTTCGCGCAGATCGGGAACCTGATCGGACGCCGCTACGAGGAGCGCTCCGGGCTCGACTGGGGGCTCTTCCGGAATCCACTGTACGTGCTCGGCATCGCGCTCGAGCTGGTGTTCGTGTTCGGGGCGCTCTACTGGCCGCCGCTCCGCGCGGCGCTCGGGACGGGGCCGATCGAGCCCTGGTTCATCGGGCTGGCTGCGCTGGGTGCACCGGTGCTGTTTCTCGCCGACCTGATGCGGAAGCGTCTCACCACGACCCGAGCCAGCGCCGGAGCGTCGCGTACACCTCGGCCCGGTTGAGCAGCTCGAAGTGGCCCATCCCGAAGCCGATCCACTGGTGCGCCTCGGGGAACGCGAGGGTCAGCTCCGGCTTGCGGTGCCGGCCGAGCGCACTGTCCACCGAGACCAGGCCGTCGCCGGGGAGCTTGCTCCGGGCCTCGGGCGCCGTCGTCGCGGCGATGGCGTAGCACTCCACGCCGTCAGGCAGCTTCAGCTTCCTCCGGGGGTCCCCGGGGTGCGCGAAGCGCTCGCGGCCTTCCCAGTGCTCGTCCAGGACGAGGCCGAAGCGCATGTCGGTGACGCCGGCGCTGCGAATCTTTCCCAGGCGCGCCAGCGGGGCGCTGTACCGGCTCACGCCGAGCAGCAGCTCGATCCAGTTGCCGCCGCGCTCGAGCGGCGCGCCGTGGTGGGGCGAGCCGAGGCAGACCAGCTTGTCCAGCCTTGGCCGCCAACGGTGTGCCGCCGCCTCGGCGTAGTGGCAAGCGCTGCGCGCCACCAGCCCGCCCATGCTGTGGCCGAGGATCACCAGCTCGTCGATCGGCACGGGCCACTCGGCGACGAGCTGTTCGAGCAGCGCCGCGAAGGCGCGCCCGTTGGTCGAGATGTGCAGGCCGCTGTTGTAGAGGAGGTAGACCGGCGTGTAGCCGAGGTCGCGGGCGAGCGCGGCGCCGTGGTCGTGACCCAGCCGGAGCCACTTCCGGTCGTTCAGACAGGAGCCGTGGAGGAGGAGGAGCAGCTTGCCGCCGGCCTGCGGAAGGAGCGCCTGCAGCGCCCGTCGCTCGAGCTCCAGCGGATGGCCGCCCTGGCGCAGCTGCATCTGGATCGCCAGCGGGTTTCCGGTCGCGCTCAGGTAGTCACCGAGCACGCCGTTGAGCACGGCGAGCACGGCCTCCCGCTCGGGGCCGGCCGGGCCTTCGCCGGCGAGCGGCGCGAGCTTCGCGAGAGCGCGGTCGATGCTGGCCCCCACCAGCTTTGTCACCCCGCGGATGCTCCCGTAGACCGGGCGAGTGAGGACGCGGGTCGGGCGCTCGAGCGGCCGGCCGAGGATCGCGGGCCCGCCCCCGATGGTGAGGTGCATGGCCTCGACCAGATCGGTGACGCTCCGGGTCGCCTCGATCGCCAGACGACTCGCCCCGCGCAGATCGTCGAGGTGGTTACGGATGCTCTTCGTCACTACGTCGCTTCCTCGCTTGGACTGGCGGCGTCGGTTTCACCGTCGCCCTCCGATGAGCGACATCTACCAGCATCTCGCGCCCGAGTGGACGAGGAAGAGGGCCGGGTGGGAGAGGCCGGCCTCGAGGCGCGTCTCACTCCTCGTCCCTGACCGGTTCGAGGGGCCGCGTCACGATCTGCCAGAGCTTCAACTTCGCCAGGAAGTCGGGCGACGCGGGATCGGGAAGATCCGGCGGCGGCTCCCTCCTGGAGAAGACGATGGCCGTCTTGCCGAGCAGTTCGTCCTTGAAGATCGCCACCACCTTCGTGGGGATCCTTCCCATGAGATACGGCTGGTCCTCGAGCACGACGTAGCGCACCTCGGAGACGCCCTCGTCTCCTTCGATTGCCGTCCAGACGTTCATACTCACGTCGACCCGCGTGGCCCCGGCGGCAGAGACCTTCTCCATCATCTCCCGCATCTTCTGGGGGTCGGTCTGGGCGAGTCGCATCATCTCCATGGGATCGATGCTTGTCGCGGCCTTTGCCGCCTGCTCGAGCTCGTCCTTGGTCACCGCCTTCCTTCCGCCCTTCGCGTATGCCGCCACCACCTTCGCGGGTGCGTCCGCCGACAGGAACCAGGTCCGGTGCGGCCCGCTCGCGAACCACACCGTCTCCGCTCCCGGATAGGCGGTCAGGTCCGGAGGCAGCTCGTCCTCCCGGTAATCGAGCGCCGCCGCGAAGGCCGACGTCTTCCCTCGATAGGTGCGCTGGAGCATCCGGGAGTATTGCTCACCGGAGAGCTGGCCGACCGCGCCGATTGCGACCCGCCGCTCCGCTGGGAAGCGGCTCTTCATCGCCGCGACGACCACAGGCTCGTCCTCCTTGGCAAGGCCCTTGCGGACGAGCCTCTCGAGCGCCGCGACACGAAGACCGGGTGTCACCGCGTTCGCCGCGACGTTGCGCAGCATCGCCGGATCGAGCTTGAGCCCGGCCTGCTCGAGGATCATGAAATCGTAGATGAGGACTGCCTCGGCCTCCCGACGCAGGACCTGACAGGCAGCGGTCTCTTTTCCGGCGCAATCCGATGCGTAGCGCTTCACGGCGTCGCGTGGGATCGGCTGCGGATGAAAGGCGAGAGGCTGCGTGGCGAGGAAAAGGGCGACGACGAGCTCGATCATTTGCCGCTCCTGAAGATCGAGGGGATTGCCTCGATGTCTTTCTTCGCCTGCTCGATCTCTTCCTTGGTAGGGGGAGGTGCAAGGTTGTCGCGCGAGCAGGTTTCGAGGCCGCACCCCTTCTGCTTGGCGAGCCGCAGCATCTCCTTCTCTAGCGCTGCGATCCCGGCCTTGTAGGCGCGGACCTCGTCGGCGGCACGGAGCCCCTTGTTCTTCTGGGTGAGCGACTTGTCGCTGATGTCCGGGTCCTCCCAAGCCTTCTTGCAGGATTCGTGGTGCGACAGCTCGTGTGCGAGGAGTGACTTGTAGAGAGCGGCGCAGACCTTCGACTCGAGCCCCTTGGTGTCGATCTTGCAGTCGTTCGTCGACCAGTCCGTGGTCATCGCCTCGCCTTCCACCGGATCGGTGTGTCTTTCCACCTTCTCCAACGCGTCATTCGGTTTCCGCTCCCCTTTCTTCTCTCGCTCGGGCGAGTACAACCAGCGCAGGCAGTGAAGGGGCGGTCCACCGCGCTCCTTCGCGTCGCGCTTGCCCCATTCCTTGGTGAGGTCCTTCACCTGGCTGTCGAGGGCGATTGCGCTCTTCACGACCGGAGCGAGGTTCTCGAAGAGCCACCCATAGCGCTCGTGGTCGACGATCAGGGTGGCGAACATGCAGGTGTACTCGCAGCCATCGCACTTGGGCGCGTTCGGGGAGGAAGGAGGAGCCGGGTTTGGTGGTTTCTTCGCCGGTTTCGCGGCGAGCGCCGTCAGGGCGCCGAGCAACGACAAGCCAACCACGAGCGAAGCGAGTCTCATCGATCGAGCCTCCTCTTGATCAACCACAGCGGGACGCTCGCGGCCGACCCGCCCGGGTCCAGGCGAAGCGATTCCTCGAGTGCACGTGCGGCCTCGCGATCCTGCCCCTCGGTCCAGAGCGCGAGTCCGAGGTTGTTCCAGGCGCGGGCGCGGTCCGGCGCCTTGCGCACAGAGTCGCTCCAGAGCAAGCGCGCGTCCGACCAGACCCTCACCCGCACGGGGACGAAGACTGCCCAGGCGCAGAGCAGCGCGGTCGCGGCGACCCATCGCGTCCGTCGCCCTCCGGGCTCAGGCCGCGCCAGCAGCACGCCGAGGAGGATCGAAGGCCCGACCCATGCCAGGTAGAGGGGCTTCTCGGTGACGAGGTCGATCTTGGCGATCAGCGAGTTCGTCGGTGCGAGGGCGAGGAGCGGCCACGCCACGCAGAACGTGACCAGCGGCTCGCGTCGTCGCATGGCGATGGCGCCGGCCACGGCGGCGCCGACGGCGAAGAGGACGAGGGTGGTGAGAAGAAGGCTCTCCGGAGGAGGACCGTGGTCGACCGCCAGCGCCCATGGACGGACCCAGAGCGAGATCATCACCCCCGCGCCGCGAAGGGCCGGACCGAGGTTCGCCAGTGGGTCGCGCAGGTCGAGTGAGAAGGCGAGGAGCTCGCGGTAGCGCGGCGACAGCGCGAGCACGCCGAGGATCACCGCGGCGAGCGCGCCGGCCGCAGGGAGCCACCGGAGCCCGCTCGCCGGAGAGCGGGTCAGCTCCCGCACGGCGAGGAACGCCGGGAAGACGAGCGCGATCTCCTTCGACAGACACGCAGCGGCGAAGAGGAGGAGGCCGCTCGCGCGCCGTCCGTCCTCCCAGCGCACCAGGGCCCAGACGAAGAGCGCGGCCATGAGTCCGGTGGAGCGGCCGGTGACGTAGGCGACGACCTCGGCGTTTGCAGGCTGGAGAGCGAAGATCGCCGCGGCGAGGAAGGCGGCGACCTCGTCCCGCACCAGCCGGCGCGCGAGCGCATGAACGCCGAGGACGGTGGCTGCGTGAAGTAGGAGATTGGTGAGGAGGAACCCGGCGGGCCGCATCCCCCAGAGGAGATGGTCCAGGAAGTACGAGAGGCGCAGAAGCGGGCGGATTCCGGTCGATAGCCGCGCGAGCAGCGCGCTGGCGTCGACCGTCGCAGGGTCCGCGACGATGGTCGGGAAGTCGTCGAACTGGAACGAGCCGCCGAGGACTCCGCCCCACGCGATCGCGGTGAGGACGACCAGCACGAGTCGCGGATTCGCGCGCACGAGAAGTCCGTCAGGTCGGGACCGGATGCCCCGGTCGAGACTGTGCTCGAATTAGACCCAAGGTGCACGCGGGGACAGCCAGCGCATGCCAGCCGGGTGAAAAAGCTCGTCGGCTTCCCACGGGTCCGGTCAGCCGACGACCGCGAGCAGATCTCCGGCTTGAACGCTGGTCTTCAGCGCCGGGAGCAGCTCCTTCACCGCCCCGGCGCGCGGTGCGCGCACGACGGTCTCCATCTTCATCGCCTCGAGCGTGACCAGCGGCGCGCCGGCGTCCACCCGGTCCCCCGCCTTGGTGTGCAGCGCGACCACCGTCCCGGGCATCGACGCGCCCACGTGCTCCGGGTTGCCGCGCTCGGCCTTCCGCGCCTCGGCCACCGCCACCGCGTGCGACCGGTCGCGCACCGAGACCTGCCGGGCGTGCCCGTTGAGCTCGAAGTACACGGTGCGCATGCCCTTCTCGTCGGGCCTCCCCACCGCCGCGAGCCCCACCACCAGCGTCTTCCCGGGCTCCAGCTCGACGAAGATCTCCTGGCCCACCTCCAGCCCGTAGAAGTAGGTGGGCGAGTCGAGGATCGACACGTCCTCGTACCTCGCCTGGGCCTCGAAGTAGTCGGCCATCACCCGCGGGTAGAGCGCCGCGCTGATCGCCTCGTCCCGCCGGAGCTCCCGTCCTAGCTTGGCCCCCAGCGACTTCTGCAGCCCGGGCAGGTCGAACGGGGGCAGGCTCGCGCTCGCCCGCCCCTCGACCCTGGGGAGTCCCTTCAGCACCGCCTCGCGCAGCTCTGCCGGGAAGCCGCCCGGCGGCGTGCCCAGCCGGCCCTGGAAGTACTCCACCACGCTCACCGGGAAGTCGAGCCGGGACGCCTCGGAGAGAAGCCGCACCTGCGTGGCGGCCGCCGACGCCTCCAGGGTCTCCTTGCGCACCATCAGGTCGTTCTTGAGGAGGAAGATGGCGAGGTCGCCCACCATCTTCGACGACGGCGTCACCTTCGGGATGTCGCCGGCGAGCAGGTTCACCACCGCGAAGGCGTACTTCACGTCGTTCCACCGCGGCAGGAGCCCCATCTCCGCGACCTGAGGCCGGAGGTTCGAGTACTGCCCGCCGGGAATCTCGTGGAAGTACACCTCGGAGGTGCTGCTCTTCAGCCCGCACTCGAACGGGCTGTACACCTCGCGCACGTCCTCCCAGTAGTCGGCCAGCGGCTGCAGCTTCTTGTTGGTCAGCTGCGTGTCGCGCGGATAGCCGCGCTGGGACGAGACCAGCGCATTCAGGGACGGCTGGCTGGTGAGTCCGGCCATCGGGGCCAGCGCGCAGTCCACGATGTGCACCCCGTGGTCGATCGCCTCGAGGTACGCGGCGATCCCGTTGCCCGAGGTGTCGTGGGTGTGGAGGTGGATCGGCAGCCGCACCGTCTCCCGCAGCCGGTCCAGCAACATCCCCGCGGCCCGCGGCCGGAGCAGGCCGGCCATGTCCTTGATGCAGAGGAAGTGCGCGCCCAGGTCCTCGATCCGCCGCGCCAGGTCGGCGTAGTAGTCGAGGTTGTACTTGGGCCGCTTCTCGTTCGAGACGTCGCCGGTGTAGCACATGGCCACCTCGGCGACCTTCCCGGACTTCCGGATGCGCCGGACCGAGACATCCATCGACTCGAGGTCATTCAGCGAGTCGAACACCCGGAACACGTCCAGGCCCGCCTCGGCCGCCTCGTCGATGAACGCCTCGACCAGGTTGTCCGGATAGCTGGTGTAGCCGACCGCGTTGGCGCCGCGGATCAGCATCTGGAGGAGGAGGTTCGGCACCGCGGCCCGGAGCGCCCGGAGTCGCGCCCAGGGGTCCTCGTTCAGGAAGCGGTACGCGGTGTCGAAGGTGGCGCCCCCCCAGCACTCCAGGCTGAACAGCTCGGGGGCCAGCTTCGCCGTCGCCGGGGCGATCTTCAGCAGATCACGGGTCCTCACCCGCGTGGCGAGCAGGCTCTGGTGCGCGTCGCGCATGGTGGTGTCGGTCACCAGCGTCCGGTTCTGCCGGAGCACCCAGGCCGCCAGCCCGTCCGCCCCGTGCTCGTCCAGGATCTGCTTCGTCCCCGGCAAGGGCGGACCCTGCGGAACCGGGGGGAGACGCGGCGGCGCGAACTCCACCGAGCGCCGGCGCTGCTCGGCCTTGATCGTGGGGTGGCCGTTGACGATGACCTCGCCCAGGTACTGGAGCAGCTTGGTGGCGCGGTCCCGCCGCCGCTCCGGCGCGAAGAGCTCCGGCGCGTCGTCCACCCACCGGGTGAAGGTCTCACCGTTCCGGAAGGTCTCGGTGCCGAGCACGTTCTCCAGGAACGAGAGGTTGGTCTTCACCCCACGGATCCGGAACTCGCGCAGCGCCCGCAGCCCCTTCTGGATGGCGCCCTCGAAGCTCGGGGCGAAGGCGATGATCTTCACCAGCAGCGAGTCGTAGAACCGGCTGATCTGCGCGTTGGGGTAGCCGTTCCCGCCGTCCAGCCGGATGCCGAACCCGGTGGCCGGCCGCCAGGCGAGGATGGTCCCCGCGTCGGGCAGGAAGTTGTTCGCCGGATCCTCGGTGGTGACCCGGAGCTGGATCGCCGAGCCGCGCGGCACGATGGAGGACTGGTCGGCGATGCCGATCTCCGGATCGGACAGCCGGTGCCCCTCGGCGATGCGCAGCTGGGCCTGCACCAGGTCGATGCCGGTGATCTGCTCGCTGATGGTGTGCTCCACCTGGAGCCGGGCGTTGACCTCGATGAAGTAGATGTCCTCGCCCTCGACCAGGAACTCCACCGTGCCGGCGTTGCTGTACTCGGCGGCGCGCATCAGCGTGAGTGCCGCGTCGAACAGCTTCTTTCGCGTCCGGTCCAGGAGGTTGGGCGCCGGGGCGATCTCGATCAGCTTCTGGTACCGGCGCTGCACCGAGCAGTCCCGCTCGTGCACGTGCACCAGGGTTCCGTGCTGGTCGCCGAGGACCTGCACCTCGATGTGCCGGACCCGGTCCAGGTACTTTTCCAGGAAGACCGCCGGGCTGCCGAAGGCCAGCTTCGACTCGCTCCGCGCCGCGGCGATGGCCGCCTCCATGTCCCCCGCCTGGTGCACCACCCGCATGCCGCGGCCGCCGCCGCCGTGGGCCGCCTTCACCAGCACCGGGCCGTTCTTCTCGTGGAAGGCGCCGGCCGCTCGCACCACCTCCTCCTCCCGGCCCTCCAGCGTGATGCCGGGCACCACCGGCACCCCCACCCGCTGGGCGAGGCTCTTCGCCGCGACCTTGTCCCCCATCAGCCGCACCACCGAGGGGCGCGGGCCGATGAAGCGGACGCCGCGCCGCGCGCAGGCCTCGGCGAAGTCGCCGTTCTCCGAGAGGAACCCGTAGCCGGGATGGATGGCATCGGCCCCGGAGGCCTGCGCGACGTCGAGGATCTCCTCGATGCCGAGGTAGGCCTCGACCGGACGCTTGCCGCGGCCGACCAGGTACGCCTCGTCGGCCTTGTGCCGGTGCTCGTTGACCCGGTCCTCGTCGCTGTAGATGGCGACGGTCCGAATCCCCAGCTCGTTGCACGCCCGGAAGACGCGGATGGCGATCTCCCCGCGGTTCGCGCAGAGGACCTTCTGGAGGGGAACGGGGCGGTTCATGGGGCCGCCCCGAGACTAGGACTTTCCGTGCAGCCGGGCTGGAGGTCCCGGGTTACCCGCCTGCGCGATGTGGACAGTCGCCCGCGGCGACGTCCAGCAGGGCCCGGATCGGTCCCCGGGCGCGGCCCTCGGCCGTCCGAATTCCCGTGAAGTTTTCGTGAAGTGCGCGGCCCGGCGTGGGACCTAGGTCCCATCGGCGCTCCTCCGAGGCGGAGTTACGGTGCCCACGGTCGCCGCGGAGTCTCCGGGGCTTCCCGGGTAGGAGCGTCACCATGGAAGCGTCGCACGAGAAGTACGACCAGCTGATCGCCCGCTGCAAGGGGCTCGCGCCCACGCCGACCGCGGTCGTCCACCCGTGCGACGAATCGTCCCTCAGGGGCGCGGTCGACGCGGCCCGCGTGGGGCTGATCGCGCCGATCCTGGTCGGGCCCTCGGCGCGCATCCGCGAGGTGGCGTCGAAGGCGGGCATCGACATCTCGAAGTTCCGCATCGTCGAGGCGGCGTTCAGCCAGGAGTCCGCGGCCAAGGCGGTCGAGCTGGTCCGGAACGCCGAGGCCGAGGCCCTGATGAAGGGCAGCCTCCACACCGACGAGCTGATGGCCGCGGTGGTGAACAAGGAGACGGGCCTGCGCACCGCGCGCCGGATCAGCCACTGCTTCATCATGGACGTGCCGGGTCACGCCGAACCCGCTGATCATCACCGACGCCGCGGTGAACATCGCCCCGAGCCTGAAGGACAAGGTCGACATCGTGCAGAACGCGATCGACCTCGCGCACGACCTCGGGGCCGCCGAGGTCCGGGTGGCGATCCTCTCGGCGATGGAGACGGTCAACCCCGACGTCCCCTCGACCATCGAGGCCGCCGCGCTCTGCAAGATGGCGGACCGGGGGCAGATCACCGGCGCCCTGGTGGACGGGCCGCTGGCGCTGGACAACGCCATCAGCCCCGAGGCGGCGAAGATCAAGAAGATCGATTCACCGGTGGCGGGCCGGGCCAACGTCCTGGTGGTGCCGGACCTCGAGGCGGGCAACATGCTCGCCAAGAGCCTCACCTTCCTCGCCGGCGCCGACGCCGCGGGCATCGTGCTCGGCGCCCGGGTGCCGATCATCCTCACCAGCCGCGCCGACTCGCTGGTGGCGCGGCTCGCCTCGTGCGCGGTGGCGACGCTGGTGGCCAACGCGCGGCGGACCAGCACCAAGCGAGCGGTGGGGTGACGCCATGGCCCAGGCCATCCTCGTCCTGAACGCCGGTTCGTCCAGCCTCAAGTTCTCCGTCTTCCTCGCCCGCGGCGCCGAGCTGGAGCTGTGGCTCCGGGGCCAGGCCGAGGGCCTCTACACCGTCGCCAAAGTTCGTGGCGAAGGACGCGGCGGGGAAGGGCGTCTCCGAGCGGAGCTGGAAGGACGGTGAGTCCATCGGGCACGCGGGAGCCATCGCCCACCTCATCGAGTTCCTCCGGAGCAGCCGCGGCGACAACCGGCTGGTGGCGATCGGTCACCGCGTGGTCCATGGGGGCATGGAGTACTCCGAGCCCACCCGGGTGACCCGCGAGGTGGTCCAGAGGCTGGAGAAGTTCGTCCCGCTGGCGCCGCTTCACCAGCCGCACAACCTCGGGCCCATCCGCTACGTGCTCGAGGAGTTGCCGGCGGTGCCCCAGGTGGCCTGCTTCGACACCGGTTTCCACCGCGTGCAGCCCGAGCTCGCACAGGCCTTCGCGCTGCCCGCGTCGATCACCGACCGCGGCGTGCGCCGCTACGGGTTCCACGGGCTCTCCTACGAGTACATCGCCAGCGCCCTGCCGAAGATCGATCCGCAGGCGGCCGCCGGCCGGGTGGTGGTGGCCCACCTCGGGAACGGCGCGAGCATGTGCGGCATCCACGCCGGCAAGAGTGTGGCCAGCACCATGGGGTTCACCGCGGTGGATGGGCTGCCGATGGGCACCCGCTCGGGCGCGCTCGATCCCGGGGTGATGCTCTACCTGCTCGACGAGCTGAAGATGGACGCCCGGGCCATCGAGAAGCTCATCTACCAGGAGTCCGGCCTGCTCGGCGTCTCGGGCATCTCCAGCGACATGCGCGCGCTGCTGGCAAGCGATGCACCGCGCGCCCGGCTCGCCGTGGACCTGTTCGTCTACCGCATCGGCCGGGAGCTCGGCTCGCTCGCCGCGGCGCTCGGCGGGCTGGACGCGCTGGTCTTCACCGGGGGCATCGGGGAGCACGCGGTGCCGATCCGCGAACGGGTGTGCCAGCGCGCGGAGTGGCTCGGCATCTCGCTCGATCCGCAGGCCAACGCCGCCGGCGGCCCGCGCATCAGCCTCGCCCGTAGCCGGTTGCCCGCCTACGTCATTCCCACCAACGAGGAGCTGATGATCGCGCGCCACACCCGGCGCCTGATCCTCGACTCCTGAGAGGGCAGGCCATGGACGCCAAGGCCAAGAAGCCCCAGGCCTGGCGGGGATTCGTGCCCGGCGCGGGCGTGCAGGTGGCCGTGACCTGAAGTGCCGAAAGGCCGCCGCCAGTCCCCCCGGCGGTGGCCCCCCCGGTTGGTGCGCTCTCCCCAGGCCGCACCGCCGGGGGTTTTTCTTGGCTGCTCGGACTCGCCGCCCCGTCTTTCCGCGGGTTTCGAGGTGTCTGACACCTCCGCGCGGCCTCCGCGCGACGCTCGCGGCCCACGGCTGCACCCGCCGGGAAGATCTCCCGCCTGGACGACAAGTTCCACGGATGGGGCAGTCGAGGAGCCGGGCCATGCAGTCGTTGCTGCCGTACCAGGACACCCTGCTGCGCACCCCGCCCGGACCGCCGGCGCAGGTGCTGGCCGAGGGCACGGTGCTCGCCGGGCGCTTCGAGCTGCGGCGCTTCATCGCCCGCGGCGGCATGGGCGTGGTCTACGAGGCCGAGGACCGCATGCTCCGCGCCCGCGTCGCGGTGAAGGTCCTCCTCGGGGCGGTGCCCGACGCCGAGGAGCGCATCCGTCGCGAGGTGCTCCTGGCCCGCGCCGTGGCCCACCCCAACGTCTGCCGGGTCTACGAGCTCTTCGCCCACACTTGCGAGGCGGGCCAGCTGCTCTTCCTGGTGATGGAGCTCCTCGAGGGCGAGACGCTCACCGCGGCCATCGCCCGGCGCGGGCGCTTCCGGCCCGACGAGGCCGAACCGCTCCTCCGCCAGATGGCCGCGGCGCTCGAGGCCGCGCACGCGCACGGGGTGCTCCACCGCGACTTCAAGAGCAGCAACGTCCTCCTCGTCCCTCAGGCGCACGGACGCACGCGGGTGGTGATCACCGACTTCGGCGTCGCCCGCGCGGTGCGGGAGGGACAGAGCGTGCTCACCGGCAGCGGGAGCTACGTCGGGACCCCGGCCTACATGGCCCCGGAGCAGGCCTCGGGTTCTCCGCTGGGGCCGGGCGCGGACGTCTACTCGCTGGGGGTGGTCGCCTACGAGATGCTCACCGGCGAGCTCCCGTTCACCGACACGCCGGTCGGCCCGGACGCGGTGCGCGCCCGGCGCCCGCGGATCTCGCCCGGAGCAGCCTCGAGCTCCCGGATGCCTGGCGCAGGGCACTGGCGCGCGCGCTCGCGCCGTCGGTGGAGGATCGCTGCCCCACGCCCGAGGACTTCGTGCGCCTCCTCTGCGGCGACCGCATCCGCACGCTCCGAGCTCGCCGCCGTGCCGGTCGCGCGCTGACCCTCGGGCTCGGCTGTCTCCTGGCGCTCGGCGTCGGCGGCGGGGCGGCGGTGCTGCTCCGGGGCCAGCTCGCGCCGGCGCGCGCGGTGCTCGCGTCGACTCCTTCGAGCTGGGCGCCGGCGGAACCGGCCGCGGCCCGCGCCTGGCGGAGCGCGCTCCTCCGGCTCGACGCCAGCGACAACCTGGGCGCGGCCACCGAGCTCCGGCGGGTGACCGCGCTCGCCCCGGAGTTCGTCCTGGCGCGCGCCGAGCTGGCCCACGCCCTCGACCGCGCCGGCTTCTCCGCCGAGGCGCGCGACACCGCCCGCTTCGCCTTCGAGTCCGCGGGCGTGCTCCCCGAGCAGCAGCGCATGGCGGTGGAGGCCCAGCATCGCGCGCTCTCCGGGGAGCAGGAACGCGCCGCCGGGCTCTGGGGAACGCTCTTCGACCTCTATCCTCACGACGTCCGGCTCGGCGTGCGCCTGGCCTCGGTGCAGTCCGGCGACGCGCGGAGGGCCACGCTGGTTCGCCTCCAGCGGCTCCCCACCACGCCGCTCGAGGCCGCGTCCATCGACTGGGTGGTCTACGCCGGCGCCTTCGACGACGGGCAGCTCGGGCTCGCCGACGCCGCGCTGGCCCGGGTGGCGGACCGGGCCCGGGCGCTCGGCCTCTCCACGCTCGAGGCGAGCGCGGCCTTCGAGCGCGCCGCCGTGGCGCTGGAGCGCGAGGACACCGACGCCGCGGACCGGCTCCACGCCGAGGCGATGCGCGCCGGCGCCGGCTCGGAGTGGGCCTGGCGCGCGGCGAAGGACCGGGCCATCACCCTCCGCTACGACCGGCCGCTCGCGGACGTGAGCGCCTGGTTGCAGCAGGCGGTGGACGGCGCACGCCGGGCGGGGGACGCGCGGCTCCTCGCCGACGTGCTCTGGGACCTGGCGCCGCTGCAGCTCGCGCGGGGGAACCTCCCGGAGGCCGAGGCCGCGGCGCAGGAGGCCGAGGCGCTCGACCGCCCCCGTCCTCCCGAGTCGCGGTCGCGCGGCGCGCTCACCCGCATGTACCAGTGGCGGGAGCAGTCCCGCCTCCACCTCGCCCGGGGCGCGCTGGCCGAGGCGGCGCGGCTGGCCGAGCAGGCACAGGAGGAGAACGCCCGCGTCGAGAACAAGGGCTTCCGGGTGCTGCCCTACCTGGCAGACGTGCTGCGTGCGCAGGGGAAGAGCGAGCGCGCGGCGGATCTCCTGGCGGGGGCGATCAACGAGAAGGGCCTCCCCACCTTCATCCAGGGCCGGGTGCTCGTGCAGCGGGCCAACCTCCTGCTCGACCTGGGCCGGGTGGCGGAGGCGCGGCGGCTCTTCGAGCAGGCACGGCCCGCGCACCGCACCCGCTTCGACGAGGCCTGGGCGGCGCTGGTCCAGGCCCGGCTGCTGCGCCTCGAGGGACGTCCCGCCTCCGCCCGGCTCGAGGCGACGCGGGCGAGCTCCGTCGCCGAGTCGAACGGGTTCTTCGAGCCGGCGGTCCTGGCTCAGCTGGAGCTGGCCCGGTCCGAGGCCGCACTCGGGCTCGACGCCCGACCCCGCGTGCTCGACGCGCGCCGCCGCGCCGCGCAGGCCGGCGTGGTGCCGCTCCGGCTGGAGGCGGAGCTGGCGCTCGGCGAGGTGCTCTCGCCGGCCGACGCCTCGGCCCCGCGGGTGCTGGCCGCGCTGGCCCACGACGCGAACTCGCGCGGCTTCCTCCGGATCGCCGCGGGGGCGCGCCGCGTCCTCCAGGGGCCCCCGTCTCTCCAGCTCGCCTCGCGGCCCGCTTCCCGCTAAGGAAGTGGGAGCCGATGTCCACGCACCCCGCTCCAGAGGTCACGGGCTTCGTCGACGTGACCTTCACCGTCGAGCCCAACTACGCCGGCTGGCGGCTGGACCTCTACCTCTGTGAGAAGATTCGCCGTCTGTCGCGCACCCGGGTGCAGCGCATCCTCGAGCGGAGCCTGGTCGCCGATCGGCCACTGAAGCCCAGCACCCGCGTCCACCCCGGGCTCACCTTCACCCTCCGCCGCCGCGCACAGGCCGAGCCCGCGGTGCCCGAGGACGTCGTCGAGCTGCACCTCGACGCGCACCTCCTGGTGCTGGAGAAGCCCGCCGGCCTCCCCATCCACCCCACCGCCCGCTACCACCACAACACCCTGGTGAAGCTGCTCGAGCGTAAGCACGGCCCGGGCCTCCGCGCCGACCCCGCGCACCGGCTCGACCGCGAGACCTCCGGGCTACTCGTCTGCGGCCGCGGCGCCGACGCCTCCCGGGCGCTGATGCGCGCCTTCCAGTCCGGCGACGTCCACAAGGAGTACCTGGCCATCGTCGAGGGGCACCCGCCGGACGCGTTCGCCGTCGACGCGCCCATCGCCGAGGGGACCGCCGAGGTGCGCATCGCCGTCCGCATCGACCCCCGCGCCGGCAAGCCCGCCCGGACGCGCTTCCTGGTCGAGCGCCGGTTCGACCGCGACGGCGCTCCCTTCGCCCTCCTGCGCTGCTTTCCCGAGACCGGGCGTCAGCACCAGATCCGGATCCACGCCCGCGAGGCCGGCTTCCCCCTGGTGGGGGACAAGATCTACGGCCCCGATCCGGGCTACTTCGACCGCTTCAGCAGGCGCTGCCTCGAGCCCGAGGCCTGGACGCGCCTCCGCCTCCCCCGCCACGCGCTCCACGCCGCCCGGCTCGCCTTCCCACATCCGGCCACCGGCGAACGCCTGATCTTCGAGTCGCCGCTGCCGCCGGATCTGTCGGATTTCTGCCCAGCCGGACGGGGGTCGGGCGAGGTGGGCAAAACGTCCATGTCCCCGCTCCTGACCGCCGCCTGACCGCCCGGGGTCACCCACTTGCAGTGCAGGGCGCCCGGACGCGATCCTCTAGGTCAATGCTGAAGGGGCGTTACGACGAGGGCCCACACCGGGACCAGCAGCCGCCGCAAGTCCTGGTGGTGGACGACGAGCCGGCGAACGTCCGCCTCGTCCAGGCCTACCTGAAGGCGGAAGGGTTTCGCGTGCTCGGCGCGTTCAGCGGCGGCGAGGCCCTGGAGCAGGTGGAGAAGGGCGGGGTCGACCTGGTCCTGCTCGACATCCGCATGCCCCACATGGACGGGTTCGAGGTCTGCCGGCGCATCCGCCAGAACCCGGCCTGCGCGCGCATGCCGGTGGTGTTCCTCACCGCCGAGTTCAACGACGCGGACAGCGAGCTGCAGGGCCTGGAGGCGGGCGCCGACGAGTACCTCCACAAGCCCATCCAGCGCCGCGCGCTGGTGGCCCGGGTGCGGAACCTCATCCGGCTCGCCGACGCCGAGCGCGACCGGCGCATGGCCACCCAGCTCGCCCAGAGCGAGAAGCTGGCCGCCATCGGGCAGATCGCCGCCGGCGTGGCGCACGAGATCAACAACCCGCTGGCCTTCATCCTCAGCAACCTCACGTCGCTCAAGAGCTACGTGGACGACGTGAAGCAGGTCATCGCCGCCTACCGCGCCTCCCCCGAATCGGGGCAGGCGCTCGAGGAGCGCATCGGCTTCCAGCAGACGCTGGACGACATCGACGCGCTCCTCGGCGAGACCAGCGAGGGCGGGCAGCGCGTGCGGACCATCGTCCAGGAGCTGAAGACCTTCAGCCGCGCGGACGAGAACACGGTGCTCGAGCCGGTGGACCTGGCGGACATCGCCGCCTCCACGCTGCTCCTCACCGAGCGCGAGCTCGCCAGCCGTGCCCGGGTGGTGAAGGACCTTCGCTCCGCGCCGGTGAGCAGCGCGCCCCGCGGGAAGCTCCACCAGGTGGTGATG
The DNA here is from genome assembly GCA_963776345.1 of uncultured delta proteobacterium. Lineage (GTDB taxonomy): Bacteria > Myxococcota > Myxococcia > Myxococcales > Myxococcaceae > RPRB01. The sequence continues at coordinate 73,836 of CAVZMH010000022.1, forward strand.
AACCTCCTGGTCAACGCGATGCAGGCGCTCGGGGACAAGGACCCGCGGGACAACGAGATCCGCGTGCTCACCGGGACCGACGGCAAGGAGTCGGTGCTCAGCGTCTCGGACACCGGCTGTGGCATCCCCGAGGAGGCGCAAGGGCGCATCTTCGAGCCGTTCTTCACCACCAAGCCGGTGGGCATCGGCACCGGCATCGGGCTCAGCGTGTGTCAGGCCGTGGTGCAGAAGCTGGGCGGGAAGATCTCCGTCCGGAGCACCGTGGGGCAGGGCACCACCTTCGAGGTGCGCGTTCCCATCGAGGCGGCCCCGGCCGTCGAGCAGGTCCCTGTGCAGAAGCAAGCCTCGGCCTGAGCGCGGCCCCGGACGGCGCCATCCCCCTCGGAATGCTCCAGGGGGCAGCCGGCTGACCTGGGTTCGAGCATCTCCGGCGGTGGACCGACGAGCCCTGGCGGCGCTCCCGGAGGCGTCGAAACAAGTCAGGAAGGTCACCTGTCTATTTCGAAGAAATGGTCAGGTGCGTTTCCTGTCTTCTCGACCCCTCGAGCGCGGGCGTCCCGCGCCGCCCGGCCGAGCGCCCGGTCCACCCAGGAGGCTCCGATGCACCCCGGTCTCGCCCTCGCCCTCGTGCTCCTCGGAGCGCCCCACCGAGTTCGAGGCCGCCGTGCACGGGGACACCGCGGTGACGACCTACGTCGCCGACGAGGACGAGACCTTCCACGGGGCCAGGATCCACTCCCGCTACCGGATGAGCGAGACCTGGGTGAAGCGCGAGGGAACCTGGAAGCTGGTCGCCAGCCTGGTGCTCGCCCTGCGCTCGGATCCCCCCGCGCGGCCCACCACCGCCGAGCAGCGCCGCGCATTCTGCGGCCGCTACGCGCTCGGAGACCTCACCTACGTCGTCCAGTGCGAGGCCGGCGGTCTGAGCGGCGGACAGGCCGGGCGCCCCCCGAAGCGGCTGGAGCTCGAGTCGCCGGACGTCTTCTTCGTCCCCGGCGAACCACGGACGCGTCGCTTCTTCCAGCGAGATGCAGCGGGCCGCGTCAATGGATTTGTCGAACGGCGGGAGTCCTGGGACCTCTTCTGGAAGCGCATCGGCTGACCGGCGCGCCTCGCCGAGGCGTCACCCCCCCGTGGTACCTCGCTCGCTCAGGAGAGGCGTCACGGTTCCCCCATCCGAGGTCCGCGTTCGCCGCCGGTTCGCGCCCGGCGGCCGGCCAGCGCCCCCGCCTCGCCCGGCCCGGGGCCGCTGATGGGCGAGGACCATCGCACCGATCCTGACCCGCGGCCCGCGTTGCCGAGCGCCCCCCGCGCGCCCGAGCTGTGGGTGGTGATCGAGGTGCCCGAGCCGGTGCGCAGCGAGGTGCTCGCGGTCCGTCGCATCGTGAGCCGGACCAGCCAGAAGATCCCGGTGGGCATCGGGTCGGTGGGCCCGCTCCCGCCCCAGGATCTCGCCGACGTCCGCCGCATCCTCGACGCCGTGGGCGAGGAGACCGGCCCGATCATCGGCCGGTTCGTGGGGCTCCGCCGGTTCCCGCAGACCCGCTACGTCTACCTCGCGCCCGATGACGAGCTGGCGACCTCGCTGCTCATCCTCCAGGACCGGCTGGTGGAGTTCGGGCTGAAGCTCGCCCCGGACGTGTACCAGGCCACGCCGCACGCGGTGATCGGCCGCGTCCCGCCCGAGGCCGAGCTGGAGGTCGCCGCCGGAGCGCGCGCCCTCGTTCCCTCGCCGACGTTCCGGATGACCACCATGGCGCTCTGGAGCCTCGCCGACCACGACGCGAGCTGCCTGCACCGGGTGCGCCTCAGCGGCGTGCTCTGAAAGCGCCCGTGGTGGCGGGCGGGCCGCCGTCGCCTCGACCTCGACACCAGATCCCTGCGCGGGGCGGCGGCGAGCCTGGAGCGCCGCGTCGTGACCTGGCTCCCTCGAGGTGGGGAGGCCTGGCTTCCGTCCTTGGCGGAGTGGACCCGAGGGTCTGGAGCGACCACCACGACGAATCGCGGGGATGCATCGTCGCCCAGATGGAAACGGAGCGCCCCTTCGGTCTGGAGGGACGGCAGCAACACATGGTACGAGAGGTGCCGCTCTTCTCGGTTTGCGAGCGTTGGGGGTGAGCCGGTGAAGCAGGACGTGGTGCTGGTGGCGTCGGAGGACGCCGAGACGCGCCAGGAGCTCGCGGAGCGCCTGGACTGGGACGACGTCCCCTTCCACCTCGCGTCCTCGGCGCACGAGACGCTGAGCATCGTCGGCCAGCTCCCGGCGGGCACCCGGCTCTTCGTGGTGCTCGACTTCGAGCGTCGCCCCCGCGCCCGGGTGATGGACGCCCTCCGTGCCCGCGCCGACCTCGAGGTGCAGCTGCTCCTGCTCCACGACGCGCAGGAGGACGGGCTCAGCGACGACAAGGTGGTGGAGCACGTGCGCCGCCCGGCGGTGCCCGGCTACCTCTACAGCCTGGTCGAGCGGCACGCGAACGGCGCCGTCGCCTGAGCGCCGGCGGGGCTCCCTGCGATCGGCTCTCGTTGGGGAGGTCTCGTTCGGGGTTCCGGTACCACCGCGGACGAGGAAGTGCTCCCGGCGCGCGGACATCGGAGTAGCGGCAGCCCGAGGCCCGCTGCCCCGGCCGCCCTGCGCCTCGGCCTGAGGGGTCGACTAGACAGGAAATGCACCTGACTATTTCTGGGAAATAGACAGGTGACTTGCCTGAATAGTCTGGACCGCCGCTCGACGCTGGCAGTGAGAGCCTCGCGTCCTGGACTCTGTCACGGCCGCGATGAGCGTCCGACGCTGCTCCGTTCCCAGCCACGGACCGTGGGCGCGGCCGTGCGCTCGCCTCGGCCGCCTCCGCGGGTGGCGCGCCCGAGCTCATGCTGCACCCTGGTGACTTTCTCGGCGCGTTCGCTGCACATGCGCTCCCCGCGGAGCTCTCCTCGGCCAGTGTGCTCCGCGCGCGGGCGCCCCGTGCAGTCCTCGACCGCCAGGAGTCGCCGGCCCGTGAGCTCGGGTCCAGCGCGCTGGACCTCGGCGACGCGAACGCTGCGCGCGCCGCTCCTCGGCTTCGAGGAGTCGGCGCGCCGCGACGCCGGGAGATGAGTCACTCCGTCCAGAGCCGCCGGTACCACGGACGCGGGTTCTTCACGTCCGCGCCGTCCGGCCCCATCTTCCGGCGGATGTCATCCATGGGCCACCCGGTGAGCGAGGCCAGCGTCTCGGCCTCCTTGCTGCGCCGCTCGCGCAGCCGCTCGCGGTAGGCGTCCATCGCGCTGCACTCCGAGGCGCCCTGGTACGGGTGCTGGAGGATGTACCGCCCCTGGAAGTTGCTCCGGTCCGACGTCTCCTGGAACACCAGGTCCTCCGGGAAGTGCGCGCCGTCGTAGCGGACGTGGAGCCGGGTGAGCAGCACGTTCACCGGCCCGCCCACCGGAGCGCGACGGCCGAACGCCGGGCCGAGCGAGCCCGACGGGCCCTCGTCCAGCCAGAACACCCCGAGCTGCCGCAGCTCCTCCCGGCTCAGGGGCTGCGCGGCGCACGGGTCGCACCAGCCCATGTCCCAGACGTACTCGGTGAACACCGCCCGGCGGTCCTCCTTGTCGACGGAGCGGGCGAAGGCGTCCTGGTAGAACTTCCCGAAGTCGCTCCTCACGAACAGCGGCACGTTCACGTCCGTGGGGATGCGGGTGGTGCGGTAGTTCACCGACTCCACCCGGCCCCGGCGGGTCAGCGCGTAGACGATCATGTCCTGGGGCCCGGCGGCGTTGGCCATCCCGAGGCGGATGGGGAGCATGAACTTCTTCGACTCGTAGGCGATCTGCAGCGGCCGGAGGTACTGCACGCCGCTGGCCTTCTGGGCCTCGAGGTTCACCCGGGCCACGAAGAACTTCATGTCCTGGCGGATGTACGGCTGGAGCGCGGCCGCGGCCTTGGCCGGGATGCGGTAGCCGTTCTCCCGGAGCCAGGTCTCGAGCCCCTCGGACTGCTTCGCGCCGAGGATGAGGATGTCGTACTCGCCCACGCTGTAACGGGCCTCGATGCGGACGCCGAGCGCCTCGTCGCGCTTCTTCTCCGCGCTGGAGCGCATCGCCATGTCCGCGCTGGGCGCCCCCGCCGCCTTGGCCATCGGATAGACCTGCATGCAGGGGTCCGGGTCGAAGTACTCGACCAGGCGGGGCGCCGAGTAGGCGTCGAGGTGCTCCAGGAGCCGGCGGTCGCCGACGTGGATCTGCTCGCGCTCCAGCACGGTGGGCACCGGCACCACCAGGGCGAACTCGGTGAGCGGCCCGCGGTAGTCGTTGCTCATGGTGAGCACGGTGCGGTCTCCGTCGCGCACCAGCGCCACCTGCGACGACTCGTTGAACAGCTGGGTGTCGGCCTTTCCCACGTAAAATCCACAGAACGCCGAGGCCGGCGAGGGGTGCAGGAGCACGAGGAGGGGCAGGACCAGCAGCGGCAGGACACGACGGGCGGCGGGGACGGGCACGGCGACGACTCCTTGGGGTGAGAGCTGGCCGGACGGCCAGGTGAAGCGGGACGCAGGGAAGAGGCGGTCGAGCAGCGGCACCACCGGCGATGCCAGCAGGAGCGCCCAGACCGGCGCGTTCATCACCCAGGCCTGGTGCTGGAGGACGAAGGCCAGGACTGCCACCGCGACTCCGAAGCCGATCCGCGCCGAGCGCCGGTCGGGCGTGGTCTTCGGATCGGAGATCATGAAGAAGGTGAAGAGGATGAGGCTCCCCACCAGGAGCTGGTGGCCGAGCACCGCCGGCCGCTGCCCGAGCCACAGCACCCGGGCCAGCTTCAGCGCCACCCAGCTCCCGAGGAAGGCGAGGCTCACGTCGCTGCGGAAGCTCCGCTGCACCACCGCCAGCCCCAGCACCGCGAACCAGGCCAGCAGCGCCATGCCCTCGCCCCACTGGCTCGGCGAGCACCAGGCGTGGCCGGTGAGGAGGATGCAGCTGGTGAGCCCCAGCATCCCCGGGTTGAAGACGTGCTTGCCGCGGACCCGGACCAGGTACTTGGCCCCGATGGCGATGACCGCGGCGAGCGGAGGCACCCAGACCGCGTCGGTCCGGAGCAAGAGCGACAGGCCGAGCGCGGTGATGAGCGGCGAGCGGAATCCGCTCGCGGGCAGCCGCAAGAGCCGCTCGCAGGCCCACTGGACGGCGCAGGTGGACGCGAGGAGCAGGGGCGGCATCCAGGGCTCGACTTGCAGCCCGAGGAAAGCCACCCCGAGCACCAGGAAGCTGGCGAGGAAGGCGATCTGGAGAAGACGTGGATCGCGAGGGAGCAGGCGCTGGAGCGGACGCATCGTCCGCCTTGAACGGGACCGCCCAGGAAAGGATCTCCGAGGCGCTCCCGCGCTCCCCGGGCGGGTGGTACCTTCCCCCACCATGTCCACGCCCGACTACGCCGCCATCCGGCTCGGAGACCAGGTCTACACGGGGGAAGGCGCAGACCCGGTCGGCGCCGTCCGCGAGCTGCGGAGCGGCCCGCATCCCGCGCTGGTCGTCTACATCGAGAACGCCGGCGACGTCGCCATCCCGGTGACCGCCATCCGGTCGGTGCACGACGGCAAGGTGGTGCTCGATCCCGACAAGCTCGAGGACCGCGTGCGCCGGGCGCTGGGCCACGTGCGCGACGGCGAGGTCCCAGGCTGGTAGCGGGAAAAAAAACCGGCGAGCCGCGGCCCGAAGGCCGACGGCTCAGACCGGCGGGCGCTGAACCGGGGGGAGAATCCAGCAGCCCTGCCTCGAAAACGTCGAGGCCCGACCAATCATTCCCCCCATTGCCTCGATTCGCCTAGTTTTTTTGCGGGGGCGCCGTGCGCCTGGCCTCTGCCTGGAGCTCGGCCAGGCGGCCCGCCAGCCCCGGGCGGAGATAGGGGCGCCGGGCGAGCTGATCCTCGAGCCAGGCCGCCACGTCCCCCGCCGACGTCTTCCGCTCCAGCAGAAGGTCCACGTGCGAGCGCGCGGCGAGCACCGCCACCTCGCGGAGGTGGGGGTCGTCGGCGTCGCGCGAGAGCCGGAGGTCGGCCTCCTCGAGCGCCTGGGCAAAGTTTCCGCTGCGGATCATCGCCACCGCCCGGGACTGCACCACCCGTGCGGCAAGCAGCCCGCGGACGGCGAACGCCAGCACCGCCGCCAGCCCCAGCACGCCCACCACCACCCAGCGGGTGGCGGGGTGGGAGCGGACGTCCGGACTGTCGGTCATCGCCTTCACCAGGGGGAAGCCTCTAACGCCGATGGCCGAGCGATGCGAAGACCGGGTGCAGGGGCGGGCTCCCCTGGACCGCCGGCCCCAGCAGCTGGAGGAACCGGCGCCGGGACACGTCCGCCGCGCCGAACCGCGCCAGGTGCTCGGTCTCCACCTGGCAATCGATGAGCAGGCACCCGGCGTCGAACAGCGACCGGGCCAGGGTCACGAACGCCGCCTTCGACGCGTCGGGGCCCCGGCTGAACATGCTCTCGCCAAAGAAGACCCGCCCCAGGGCCACGCCGTAGAGCCCGCCCACCAGCGCGCCGTCCTTCCACGCCTCCACCGAGTGGGCATGCCCCAGCCGGTGGAGCGCGAGGTAGGCGGCGTGCATCTCGGGGGTGATCCAAGTGCCGTCCTGGCCCGGCCGGGGCGCCTCGGCGCAGGCACGCAGCACCTCGTCGAAGGCGGTGTCGGCGCGGATCTCGTACGTCCCCTTCCGCAGCACCTTCTCCAGGCTCCGGGGCACGTGCAGGTGGCCCAGGAGCAGCACGAACCGTGGGTCCGGCGAGTGCCAGAGGATGGGCTGCCCCTCCGAGTACCAGGGGAAGATGCCGCGCCGGTACCCGGCGAGCAGGCGCGCGGGCGTGAGGTCGCCGCCGACCGCCAGGAGGCCCGAGCGGTCCGCCCGCTCGGGGGGCGGAAAGGACTCAGGATCCTGACCGAGGAGGAACACCGTCACGCGCCGTCACCCGGGGACTTCTTGTAGCATCCACGCCGAGGCGTGCCCCCCTCGTCGAGGCCTCCCAATCTCAACCGCGCCATCCGCGCGCTGATGCGCGACCTCTCGGTGCGCTCGCCCGAGTTCGCCCATCTGGTACCAGCGAAGGTGCTGGTGGTGGCCGGCGAGGCGCGCCGGGGCTCGCGCGGCTCGGTGAAGCCCCTGGCCTTCGCCCGGGGCAAGAGCCGGGATCGCTCCGGGGCGAGGAAGCCGGTGGTGCGGGTGGACGGGCGGCGGATGCTCTACTGCGTCACCCTGCGCCCGCTGTTCTTCCGCGACTCGCGGCCCGAGCAGCGCCTGGAGACCCTGCTCCACGAGCTGTACCACGTGAGCCCGGCCTTCGACGGGACGCTGGATCCGGTGCGCCGTCATGCGCGGATGGGCGGGACGTTCTCCCGGCGCTTCCGCCCGGTGGTGCGCCGCTACCTTCGCCAGTGTCCGCCCGAGGTGCTGGCGCCCTTCAGGCACCACGGTCCGGTGCGCATCCTCGCCTGGCTGGAGCGCCCGCCCGCGACCCACGCCCGGGGACGCTCACGGCGCGTCTACACCGAGGAGCAGCTCTACACCGCCACGGTCCAGATGCTGACCCGCCGGAAGCACCGCGCGGGCGAGACTGGGCGACTCCCCCCGGGTTAGTCTCACCGGCGCTCCGGTGTCACTCGCTCCTGGAACCCCCGTCGGACGGTACGTGATCCGCAGGAAGCTCGCCGAGGGCGGGATGGCGGAGATCTTCCTCGCCCAGTCCCACGGCCCCGAGGGCTTCGAGAAGCAGGTGGTCATCAAGCGCATCCGTTCGGTGCTGGCGGACGACCCGAGCTTCGTCCAGATGTTCATCGCCGAGGCCCGCGTCGCCTCGAAGCTGAACCACGCCAACGTGGTTCACATCTTCGACTTCGACCGGCACGAGGACAGCTACTACCTGGCCATGGAGTACGTGCGGGGGAAGTCGCTCGCCGAGGCGCACCGGCGATCCCGCTCCGTGGGACGGCCGTTTCCCCCGCTGCTGGCGGCGCAGATCGGCCTGGAGGTCGCGCGCGGCCTGGCCTACGCCCACCGGCTCACCGAGCACGGGCAGCTGCTCGGCCTGGTCCACCGGGACGTCACCCCGCACAACGTCCTCCTCTCCTACGAGGGGGCGATCAAGCTCACCGACTTCGGCATCGCCAAGGCCAGCAACCGCGCCAGCACCGCGGGGATGCTCAAGGGGAAGTTCGCCTACATGGCGCCGGAGCAGGCGCGCGGCGACCCCGTCGACGCCCGGACCGACCTCTTCGCCCTGGGCATCACGCTCTGGGAGCTGCTCACCGGCGCGCGGCTCTTCGACGGGGACAGCGACGTGGCCGTCCTCCGGGCGGTGCAGGAGCGGGAGATCGCCCCGCCCTCGTCGCTCAACCCGGCGGTGGAGCCCGCGCTCTCGAACGTGGTGATGACCGCGCTCCAGCGCGACCCCGTCCGCCGCTTCCAGAACGCCGGCGAGCTCGAGCGGGGGCTGCTCACCTACGTCATCGGCGCCACCCACGCGCCGGAGGACACCGACGTTGGCCGCTTCGTCCGCGCGCTCTTTCCGGACGACGCGGCGGCCGAGGAGGACACCGAGCCGGTGGCCCCGCTCCAGCTCGTCTCGGAGGTGGGGCCGACTGCGTCCCGGCCCCAGGGCACGGCGCGCAGCGCCGGACTCCGGCAGACCCGGGCAGAGACTCCCGGCGTCGTGCCGGTGCTCGAGGACGAGGCCTTCGCCCCGACGCGCACCCCGGCCAGCCGCCAGTCCTCCGCCGCCACCGCGCCGGGCCGCCAGAGCATGGTGACCGGTGCCCCGGCCGAGGAGATGCGGGTCCTCGCCGCGGAGCTCGGCGCGGGCCGCCGCCGCCTGATGCTCGCCCTCCTGGGTGTGGGTGTGGTGGCCGGGGTGGCGGGCATCGCCTTCGTGGCCGGACGGAGCGAGCCCCGGTCCGAGGTGCCCCTGGCGACCCCGGCTCCGGCCCCGGTCGCGGCCATGCCGGTCCCCCCGCCCCCCGCCCCGCCGGTGCCCAGGGCCGCGGAGCCCGCCACCAGCCCCCCCGCCTCCCCGGGCTTCCTGGTGGTGAAGGTCCAGCCCTGGGGGAAGCTCTTCGTGGACGGGAAGGCAATGGGGGACGTGGAGGGGGTGAGCCGCCGCATCGCCCTGGGGCCGGGCACCCACACGGCCCGTCTGATCAATGGCAAGAAAGCCCGCTCCTGGACGGTGGAGATCGAGCCCGGGAAGACCGAGGTCCGGCAGCACAGCTTCATCGAGGAGTGATCCCCTCGCCCCGTGAATAAGTTCGGCCGCTTCTGCGTCCAGGCGTGTGGCTCGGCCCGCTCCTTGCGGGGGCTGGTCGGGCGGGGAAGGATTGTCCGGCGATGCTGAGGCGGCGCGCACGACTGCTGGCGGTGGCGGCGGCCCTGCTCTGGGGCCCGCTGGCCATCTCCACCCGCGCCCTGGCGCAGGAGGAGCCCATCCCCCAGCCCGAGGGGGACGCGGACGTCACCAGCTTCGACGAGACGCTCTCGCCCTACGGGCAGTGGGTGGACACGGGCGAGGGGCCCAACGACGGGCGCGCCTGGCGCCCCGACCCGGACGTGGTCGGCGAGGACTTTCAGCCGTATGCCACCGGCGGCCGCTGGGTCTACTCGGACTGGGGCTGGACCTGGGAGAGTGACTACCCGTGGGGGTGGGCGCCGTTCCACTACGGGCGCTGGGCGATGACCCCCTCCTGGGGCTGGGTCTGGTACCCGGGGATGGTCTGGGCCCCCGCCTGGGTCGACTGGCGCTTCGGGGGCGGGTACATCGGCTGGGCGCCGCTGCCCCCGGTGGGCTTCGCGGTCGTCGTCCAGCCCTGGCGGCCCTACTGGTGCTTCGTCCCGAGCAACGCCTTCATCTACCGCGACGTGTGGGCCTACCGGCTCCCCGTGGACCGCATTCACTCGGCGTACGCGGCCACCGTGCCGGTCCACCAGGCGGTGAGCTACGGGCGAGCCCGCTGGTATGCCGGGCCCCCCGTACCCCAGGTGGAGCGCGCCGTGGGCCGGCCCGTGCCCCGGGTGACGGGCTTCACCCCGCCGCCCCCGGGCCGGGTGCAGCCGGTGCTTCCTCCCTCCCGCGGCGGGACCGGCACCCTGGCCCCGCGGCCGAGCCAGCCGTTCCCCGGAGTGGCCCCCGCCCGGCCGGCGACCCCCGGCGGCTCGGTGTCCGCGCCCAGCAGCGGCTTCCGCGCGCCGAGCACCCCGAGCCCGTACCGCGGGAGCCCGTCGACAGGAGGGGGCGGGGTCGCAGCGCCCCGTCCCGCGACGCCTGGCACCAGCGCTCCCTCGGGACCGTCGGCCCCGGGTCCCCGCCCGCGCTCGCTCGGGTACTGGACGCCGCAGCAACGCTCGAGCGGGTCGCCCGCGGTCGCGGGCCAGCGAGGCTTCGGCGCTCCCTCGAGCTCGCAGACGTTCGGCACGCCGTCCCGCGGCTTCTCCAGCCCCTCGACGGGCGGGTTCGGCGCGCCGTCGCGCAGCTTCTCGACCCCGTCCCCGTCGCGCAGCTTCTCCTCGTCGCCGGGCGGCTTCTCGGCCCCCTCGCGCGGCTTCTCCGCCCCCTCGGCGCCCCGCGTGGGCGGCGGCGGTGGGGTGCACGTCGGCGGAGGGGGCGGCACCGCCGTGGGTGGCGGCGGTCACTCGGGTGGCAGCGGCGGCGGCCACTCGGGTGGCGTCGGCGGACACCGCTAGCGGCCGCGCCGGGGGGCCGCGGGTGAGCAAGCCCCAGCCCGAACCCGAGAGCGGGAGCCCGGAGAGTGTCGTCCGGGGGTGGATCCGCTTCGGCCGCTCGTCGTTCCGGGCGCTGCTGCAGCGGGTGCTCCGCTCCTGGGCTGCCCGGAGCCTCCAGGTCGGCGCGCTCACCACGGTGGTGGACGTCTGCGTGCTCCTGGTCTGTGTCCGGCTCCTCCGGCTCCCGACCCCGGTGAGCGCCGCGGCCGGCGTGGCGGTGGGCGCGACGCTGGCCTTCTTCCTGAACCGCATCTTCGCCTTCCGGGCGCGGGGGACGCCGGTGGCGGGTCAGGCGGTGCGCTTCATCCTCTCCACGCTCATCGCCATGACGATCCACGCCTCGCTGGTGGGCATCCTCGCCGACCGCTTCGACGTCCCGGTGGTGGTGGCCAAGCTCATCGCCGACGTGCTGGTCTTCAGCATCGGCCAGCTGCTGGTGATGCGCTTCCTGGTGTTCAGGAAGTCGCCGCACGGGGCGGCGGGGCAGCCGCCGAGCTGACTACCGCGCCGGGCGCGCGGCGCTGCCCTGCGAGGACGCCTCGCCGGGGACCTGCGCCTCGAGCCGCTTCACCGCCTCCACCGCGGGCGACAGATCGGCCTGCCGGGCGACGGCCTCGCGGTACTCGCGGAGCGCGTCCTTCTTCCGGTCCTGCGACTCGTAGAGCTGGCCCAGGTAGAAGTGGGGCGCGCCAAAGTTGGGGTCCACCGCCAGGCTCGCCTTGAAGGCCTTCTCGGCCTCCGCGGGCTGGCCGCGCTCGAACAGCACCTGGCCGAGGTACATGTGGGCCAAGGGCTGGCGGCTGTCCGTCGCCAGCACGCTCCTCAGCGTCTTGAGCGCGGTGTCCGGGTCGCCGCCCCGGAAGTAGAGCGAGCCGAGCTCGGCCCGGGCCTCGAGCTGGGTCGGGTCGCGCCGGACCAGCTGCTCCAGCTCCGGCAGGGCCAGATCCGGTCGACCGCGGCGCGAGTGGAGCACGCCCAGCCGCGAGAGCACCGCGGTGTCGTCCGGATGGCGCTCCTTGGCCCGTCCCAGCACTCGCTCGGCGGCGGCGTAGTCGCCCTTGGCCAGGTAGAGGTCGGCGAGGCCGAGGGCCGCGGCGGTGTCGTCCGGGGACTCCTTGAGCACCGCCTGGTACAGCGGCTCGGCCTTGGCGCTCACCCGCTTGCGAGCGTAGAGGGCGGCGAGCTCGAGGCGGGCCTCGCTGGTGGGCTCGAGCTGCAGCCGCCGCTCGGCCTCGACGATCGCCCCGTCCAGGTCGCCCATGGCGAGGTGGGCGTCGGCCAGCGCGGCGCGGGCGCTCCCGTCCTGGGGGAACTCGCGCACCGCCTTCTCCAGCACCGCCACCGCCTCCTTGAACCGGCCCAGGCCCACGTAGGCGATGGCCAGCCCGCGGTACGCCTCGGTGCTGCGCGAGGCCTTCCGGTCCTCGGCCATGAGCGCGATGGCCTTCTGGAACGCCGCGACGGCCTGGGTGCGCTTGCCCTGCTTCAAGTACAGCTGCCCGAGCTGGGTGTACGGCGCGCTGGCGCTGGGGTTGACGCTCTGGGCGCGGGCGAACGCCTGGTTGGCGCGGATGTTGTCTCCGGTGCGGAAGTACGACAGCCCGAGGTTGAACCAGGCTTCGGCGGAGCGCGGGTCCTCCTTCGTCGCGGCGAGGAACTCGCGGCGCGCACCCTCGAAGTCGTCCTTCCAGTCGAGCGCCACGCCGAGGTTGTTGTGCGCTTGCGACGAGCGCGGTTCGAGCTGGAGGGTGCGCTCGAACGCCCCGATGGCCCCGGCCACGTTGCCCTCGCGGAGGAGCAGCACGCCGAGGTTGTAGTGGGTGGCCGGGTCGAGCGGGGCGGCCTGCGTGGCGGCCATCAAGAGCTCCTTGGCCTCCCCGGTGAGCCCCTTCTCGGCCAGCGCCTTGGCCAGGTTCACCTTGGCCACGGTGAGGTTGGGGTCGAGCTCCAGCGCCTTCCGGTACGTGGCGATGGCCTCGTCCACCCGGGCGCTCCGCTGGAGCGACTCGGCAAGGTTGAAGTGGGCGGTGGCGTCGCGCGGCTGCAGCTCGGTGACCCGGGTCCAGGCGCGGACCGCGCCCTCGTTGTCGTCCAGCGAGCGGGCCAGGAGCGCGCGCTCCACGTGCAGCGCGGGGTCGGAGGGGCTCGAGGCGATGGCCGCGTCGAGCAGCGTCTTGGCCTCCGCCGCCTCGCCGGCGAGCCGCAGCGCGCGAACGAGCAGCAGCGTGCTCTCGGGCCCCGGCTGCCGGCGCGCCAGCTCGCGCAGGGGCGGCACCGCCTTGTCCGGCTCCTCCAGCGAGAGGTAGGCGATGCCCAGCCGGCGGAGCGCGTCGGCGTCGTCCGGCGAGTCGCGGAGCCGGGCCTCGTCGGCCTTCACCGACTCGCGGAGCTTGCCCGTCTCGGGTCCGGCGAGGAGCAGCAGCAGCGCCGGGAGGAACGCCGCTCCTGCCATCACAGCTTCTCCACGAAGGGACTGGCCCGGGCGTCGAACGTCTTCCGGGCCAGCACGTCGCGCTTCTTCTCCCACTCGGCCCGGGCCCGCTCCATCCGCTCCTGCTCGGGCTTGGAGGCCTTCTTCTTCTCGCCCAGCTCGGCCTCGCAGGTCTTCACTTGCTGCTCGAAGTCCTTGGGCTCGTAGCGCTCGCTGCCGGGCACCTTCACCTTGCGCACCGCGGTGAGCCGCGCGAGCTGGTACCGGGCCACCGCGCAGGTTCGGTTCAGCTCGTCGAGCGTGCGGTTCCGGGTGTTGAGATCCTGCTTGGCCCGCAGGTACTCCACCCGGGCCTGGGCCTCCTCGCGGGCCAGCACCGCCACGTCCTTGCTGGGCTGGTCCTTGGCCTGGCCGATCTCTTCGCTGGCCAGCGACTCGGACTTCTTGGCCCGGCGGATCTGGTCGCGGGTGCGGAGGATCTCGTTCTCCCCCTCGTCCACCTTGTCGTAGGCGACGAAGAGGTCGTTCTCCGCCTCCACCAGGTCGATCTTGTTCTCGTAGGTGAGCGTGTTCACCATGTCGTCGGGCACCTTGCGGCCGTACTTGCCGCCGCAGCCCGCGGCCATGAGGAGCGCCCACCACCACGCCGTCGTGCGCAGGGTCATTGCACCTTCGCCTTGAAGTCGCCGAACACCGTCCGGCCACAGCCGAAGTCCACGCAGCGCTGGAAGGTCACGCTGAAGTTGCCGTTCACCGTGCCCCCGTCGCGCGGCACGTCGTAGAGGACCATGTAGCCGTCGGAGAGCAGGGGGAAGGACTTGCGCGGGTCGTTGAACACGTCCCGGGTGACCACCCCGCGCTGCTGATCGAAGACGCCGCCGTCCGGAAGCACGCCCCCGTCGGGCATCCCGGCGTCGGCCAGCGCGAAGTCGGGGAGCGGCGCGGCCAGGTTGACGTAGTCGCCGGTGCGGACGGTCAACCCGTCGAGCTTCTCCGAGACCTCCAGCACCGCGTCCTCGCCGCTGCCGCGCGGCCGGGTCCAGCGCACGGCGATCTGGTCGCCGGAGAAGCGCAGCTTGATGTCCTGGTACGTCAGGTCGAGGATTTCTTGAAGACTACCCTCGACCTTGGTCGGGCCGCAGGCGAGCGCCATCCCCACGACGGCGGCGGCAAGGGGAAGGGCGGCGCGCTTCATCGACAGGTCCTCCACTCGGGGTCGACGTCGAACCCGGAGAGGGCGGCGCTCTTCACCGAGGCCAGCTCCTTCCGGGCCCCGTCCTGGTCACCGTAGCGACAGCGGAGCGCGGCGAGGTTGGCCCGGGCCTTCTCGTTGCCGGGGTCCGTCTCGAGCGCCTTGCCGTAGGCGGCGCGGGCCGCCATCGGCTCACCCTGGTAGAGGAGCGCCACCCCGAGCCCGTTCTGGGCGGCGCTCCGCGTCTCCCCGAGCTCGGTGGCCCGGGAGAGCGCCAGCTGCGCCATGGGGATCTGCCGCGCCTCGAGGTAGGCCAGGCCCAGCGCCTCGAGCGAGGCGGCGTCCTGGTTGGCCTCGGCCTTCTTCTGCAGCTCGGCGAACGAGGGCGGGAGGTTGCCCGCGGCCGGAGGCGCGGGGAGCGGCGAGCGCGCGGTCTCGCTCCGGGCGCGGCACCCCAGCACCGCCGTGCTGTACACCTCGAGCTGGGTGGCCCTGGCGAGGCAGGTCTTGAACGCCTCGTCGGCCTGCTCCTTGATGGGCTGCACTTGCTGCTTCACCGCGGACCTGAACTGCTGCGCGTCCGCGGCCGAGACACCGGCGGGGACCGGGGTGGCCTCCACCGCCTCGGCGAGCGACTGGAGCGACAGGCCCAGCTTCCACAGCGAGGCCACCGCCCACTCCGAGCTGCCCATCGACGCCGCCTGGTTGTACACGCCCTGGAGCTGCTGGAGCGCGGCCACCTTCTGGTCGATCTGGTCGGCGGGGATGGCCTTGAAGTTCCGGTAGAGCAGCTCGCCGAGGTACCAGAGCGCCTTGGCGGTGTCCTCGCCCTGGCTCGAGGGCGCGTTCACCACCGGGGCGAGCGTCTTGGCCAGCACGTCGGGCCGCTCGCCCTGGCTGGCCGCCACCTCGGCGATCACCGCCGCGGCCTGCGGGTTGGTCCGGTCCACCCCGAGCGCCTGGCTGGCGCTGGCCTTGGCCCCGGCCAGATCGCGCGCCTTGAGCTTCGCCTGGGCGAGCAGGGCCAGCGCCTCGCCGCGGCGGTTCCCGCCCACGTTGGCGGCGTTCTGGAAGTCCTTCTGGGCCCCGGGCAGGTCGTTCAGCACCATCCGCAGCCGTCCGGCCGCCATCCATCCGTCGTAGGCGGTGCCGTCCTGGCCCATGCGGGCGCCGAGCTGCTCGTACCACTGCGCAGCCTCGGGGAAGCGGCCGGCCTCCGCGGAGTGGCGAGCGATGGTGGCGAGCACGTCCGAGGTGTAGGCGGTCTTCGGGAAGTCGGTGAGCAGCTTGGCGCCGATCTCCCGTTCCTTGGCGTAGTCCTTCTTCTCCCGGGCGGCGGTGAACGCGCCGTAGAGCGCCTTCTCCGCGATGTCGCCGCCCTTGTTCTCCGAGGCGACCTTGAGCAGGCCCTCCACCACGTCGCCGGTCTCCGCCGAGCTCTGGAGCGCCAGCTCGCCCAGCGCCTCGCCCTTGCTCTCGCTCTGGAACTTCCGCACTTCGGCCAGGAAGCTGGCCGGGAGCTGTCCGTTGCCGAGGAACTTCCGGGTGGTCTCCTCGATGCCCTTGAAGTCGTTGAGCTGGCGGAGGCTGTCCAGGGCCAGCTTGCCCGCCACCGGCGCGTCCTTCTGCGTCGGGTACTCCATGGCGAAGGCGGTGAAGAGCTGGCTCGACCGCTCGAACTCGCCGTCGTCGTAGTAGGCGCGGGCGATGTTGAACTTGACGGTGAGCGCGTTGGGGTTGCGCGGGTACTTGGCGATGAACTTCGCCCCGTCGAGCTTCAGCGCCTGCCGGGCGTCGGCCACCTCGAAGGCGGTGATCCGGTCCACCTCGCCGGGCTTGAGCGCGCTGAAGTGGGCGAGCAGCGCGCCGTAGGCCGCGGCCTCGGCCCCGCCGGCGTTCTTCGCCCGGGTCTCGTAGGCCTCCAGCTCCTCGAACTGCCGCGCCGCCTCGGGGTAGGCGTGCGCGGCGAACAGCGCATCGGCCCGGTTGTGCATGATGTCCCGGACGTACTTCTCGGGCCGGAAGAGGGACAGGTACTCCTTGTAGGCGCTCGCCGCCTGTAGATACACCTTCCGGTCGTCGCTCTTCTGGGCCAGCGCCTGGAGCTGGGTGGCCAGGTCGCGGGTCAGCTCCTCGAGCTCCACCAGCTGCTTGCGGCGGAGGGTCTCGTCCTTGAACGGATCGACCTTCACGTTCACCGCCGCGCGCACCAGGAACTTGATGTCGTCCTGCTGGGTGGGGACGCGGCCCTTGGCGGCCTTCAGCGAGTCGTAGAGCTTCTCCGCCCGCTCGATGTCCAGGTCCGGGTCGGGCTGGATCTCCATCAGCTTCCGCAGCGCGGGGATGGCCCACTCGTACTGCTGCTTGATGAAGTAGCGGTTCCCCAGCTTGTCCAGCGCCAGGGCGTAGGTGGTGCGGCTGTCCGAGAGCTTCTCGAAGTACGGCAGCGCCCCCTTGGCCGGCCGGGCCTCGGTGTAGCTGTAGACCAGGTCCAGCAGCGCCTCGCGCTTGACGTTGAGCGCCTTCTGGGCGTCCTGGCCGGGCATCGGCTCGCTCCCCGCCGCGCCCTCGAAGAAGGTGACCGCGTCGTTGAACTTCTGCTGGTTCACCCGGATCCACCCCAGCTTGTAGCGGGCCAGGTCGTGCACCGGGCTCTGGGGGAACTTGAGGATCTCCTGGTAGTGCTTCTCGGCCTCGGCCAGGTCGGTCTTGTCGAAGTAGTAGTCGCCGATGATCTGCTCGGACTCGAGGCGGAGCGGGCTCTTGGGGTACTTGGCGATGAGCTCGTTCAGGGTCTTGAGCATCTCGTCGAACTGACCGAGCTCGCGCATCTCGTGCGCCAGGTAGAAGGTGACCTTGTCCGCGTCGTGGAAGTCCGGGAACTCGCGCAGCAGGCGGTTGTAGAGCTGCACCGCCTTCTGCTTCAGGAGCTTGGTCTCCGGGCTGACGATGGCGCCCTTGTTGTCGCCGCCGCGCTGCTCCACCTGGAGGAAGTACACGTAGCGGCTCTTCTCCACGTAGAGCTCGGCCAGGCGGAACTGGAGGTCCGGCAGGTACGGGGCGTTGCGGCTCTTGGCGATCAGCCGCTCGGTCTCGAGGAGGGAGCGGTCCACCTTGAAGATGTCTCGCTTCAGCTTCTCGAGGTACTCGGTCTTCTCCCGGGCCCGGGTGACCACCGGGTTTACGCTCTTGTCCAGCGTGGGCAGCAGCGGGCTCTTGGCCTGCGCGAGCAGGAGCAGCAGGAGTCCACCCGTCACTGGGCGCCCTCCTCGATGCAGCGGCTGGGGATGCTCACCCGGTAGCTGCGGAGCTCGTCATTCCAGTACTCACCGGTGAACTTGAAGCCGATCTGCGCCGCGGTGAGGGGAGTCTCCTTCTCCGGCTGGGCCAGCTTGGCGCCGCGCTTGACGCGCTCGTACAGCTTGAGGCCGACCTCGTACTCCATCAGCCGCACCTGCTCGTCGGCGCGGAGCAGCTTGTCGGCCTCCTCGCGCACCGCCTCCTGGAGCCGCTGCCGGTAGAGGCGCTCGGCCTCGGCGTGGGCCAGGTCGTAGACCTTGGTGAGGTGCTTGTAGAGCCGCTCGCCGAAGCCGCCGGCGTGGCGGCCCAGGTTCTCGCCCTCGAGGTTCAGCGACTCGAGGAAGCGCGCGGTCCGCTTGGTGGAGCCGTGGCTGTTGGCCGCCCGGCGGAGCCGGAAGTCCTGCGTCAGATCGTCCCGGTCGCGGATGGCCTCCAGCGAGTCGCTGAAGCGGCGGGTGAGCTCCTTCGCCGCCCGCTTGGCGGGGAGGTACTGGCAGAGGTCGCGGTAGACCAGCGCCCGGAGGATGTACTTGTCGGGGAGGAACTCGTCCCGGAAGCTCGGCGCGTCGAGCGTGGTGAGCAGGCCGATGGTCGCCCGCAGCTGCCCCAGGTTGTACCGGGTCCAGGCCTCCTCCAGGTACAGGGTGGCCCGCCCGGGGTCGAGCGAGGGCAGCTGCACCATGTCGTAGGCCTTGAGCGCGCCCTCGTAGTCCTTCTTCTCGTAGCGGAGCCGGGCCACCGCCAGCCGGGCCTCGTTCCGCGCCTCCATGGTGAGCTTCTCGTCCTTGGAGAGCTCCAGGAAGTCGTCGATCATCTGGTCGTCGACGTTCTTGGCGTTCCTCAGCCGGGTGACCAGGAGCGCGAACTTGGCGCGGCTGGCCTCGACCCCGCCCTCGTCGAGCTTGACGAAGTGGGTCCTGGCCCAGCGCTCGTTGCCCACCCGGAGGTCCACCAGGCCCTGCTGGTAGTTGGCGTAGTCGCTGACGCTGTCCGGGAGGAAGCCCAGGTCCAGCGAGCCGAAGATCTGCTCGTCGATCAGCACCTCGTCGTGCGGGACCAGGGTGAGGACCTTCAGCGCCTCGAGCGTCTTCGGCAGCACCTGAGGGTTGCTCCGCTCGTGAGCCACCTTGGCCAGGTAGACCCCCCCGGCGTGGCGGAGGCTCAGGTCGATGAAGCAGCGGGCGAGGAAGTACTGCGCCCAGGCGTAGTTCTCGTCCGTCGGAGGCGTGGACTCGATGAAGGCGTAGAGCTTGCGCGCCGCATCCTCCTGCTTGTTGTCGAAGTAGTCGCGGAGCGCCTCGTCGAAGATCTTCGGGTCCACCTTGGGCGCGGGCTGGGTCGCCTCGGCGCCCGTGCCCGGTGCCGCCGCCGCGCGCCGGCCTGCGGCTGCCCCGCAGCCTGACCGGGCGTCGCGGTGGTCGTCGCCGGGGGCGTTCCGGCCGGAGGACGGGGCGCGGCGGCCGGGGCGGCCGCGGGCGCACGCGGAGGCGCAGGCGCGCCCTGCGCCGGCGGGGGAGGGGCGGGCTGAGGAGCCTGGGCGAGTGCCGGAAGCGCGAGCAGGAGCGCCACCGCGGCCGCGGTCGCCGACTGCGTCCGGACGACCCTCATTCGGTTCCGCCGAAGTTCAGGGCCAGCGCGATCTGGACGAGGAAGATGTTGGCCTCGAGCCCCTTGAAGATGACGAACTCGTTGCTGAAGTCGAGCCGGAACGAGACGCCCTTGCTGGTGAAGACGCGGGCGCCGAGGCCCAGGTGCACCGCGGGGCGGAAGACCGTCTGCCCGGTGCCGCTGGCCACGTCAGCGGCGATGCGCTCGTTCACCACCGAGCCGCCCAGCGTCCCGAAGACCTCGAAGTGGCCGACGCTGCTGTTGAGCCACGAGGTCTTCCCGTAGATCGGCGTCCACATCACGTCCGAGCCGACGATCCAGTTGAGCTGCGGGAAGGCGGTGGGGCTCACCCCGAACTGCGTCTCCAGCTGGTTCCGGAGCCCGGTCTTGATGTTGTACGAGAGCAGCCCGCGTCCCACCTGCCAGGCGAAGTAGTCGCTGAAGTGGTAGACGTAGCCCACCTGTGCGGTGAGGCCCTTGTAGAACGCGTCGAGCGGCGCGATGCCGATGCCGATCCACAGCTCGCTGGACATCCGGTAGGTCCGGTCCTGGACCGCGAGCACCGTGCCCGGGTTCTCCAGTTCTTCGCCCTGCGCGTACGCCAGGACGGGAGCGAGGCACACCAGGAGCAAGAGCGTTCGTTTCAAGTCGTGTCCTGAACAGTGGGGGAGATGGCGCCGCCTTCGCTGAGCGTCGCCGCCTCGTTCAGAAGCCCACCGCGTTGAAGATGAACGGATAGCTGATGATCACCGACTGGCCTCTGGCGGGCGGGAACTGCCAGGTGTTGAGCGAGCGGAGGATGCAGCTCTCGACCGAGCTGTCCTTCAATGTCGAGCTCTTGGACTTCGAGCTCACCACCCTGCCCTGGGTGGAGATGCTCCATTCCAGCACGACCTTGCCGGCCAACCCAGGATTCTTCAGCAGCGCCGCCTCGTAGCAGCGCTGGACCTCGGAGAGGTGGGAGTTGATCGCCTTCGCCACCGCTTCCTTGTCGATTTGCCCCTGCGAGCTCACACGGTCGGAGGCTGCGCGCGCCACGCCGGCGCGCACCGGACCTTTCCCCACTCCGCCCGCGCCCATCGCACCGATGCCGCCGCCGCCCTTGCCCATCAGGAGCTCGCGGCCGCCGCCGGTGCCGTTGCCCACGCCCAGCCCGGGCATTCCCACGTTGCTCGCCACCGGGCCCTTGCCGACCAGGCCGTTCAGCTTGAAGGCCGCCGCGTTGCCACCGGGCCCGAGCTTGTTGATCGCCGCGAGCATCGACTTCATCGCCGGGCCAGCCGCGCTCACCTTGGCCAGGGCCTTCTGCACGTTGGCCGGCGGCTGCGGGGTGGGCGGAACGGGCGGGGGCGGCGTCTTGGGAGGCGGAGCCTTGACCACCTTCTTTTCCGGCTCCTTCTTCTTTTCGGGCTTCTTCTCTTCCTTCTTCTCGACCTTCTCTTCCTTCTTTTCTGGCTTCTTCTCTTCCTTCTTCTTTTCTTCCTTCTTCGGCACCATCAGGCGGACGGCGACCGGGTTGAGGTTCCGGGCGTTGAAGTCGGCCAGCTCCGGCCCCTGCGGGCCGAAGAGGATCCACCACACGGTGGGGCCGAAGAACGCCAGGACGAGGAAGATGAAGAACCAGGGCTTGCCCCGGAGCGGGTTGACGAAGGTCCGCTCGGGCGGTGGGGCGACGTAGACGAAGCAGGTCATCTCGCCCTCGTGGAGGGCGACCGCGTTGCCGGTCTGGAGCAGCACGCACTTCCGGCCGTCGTACGACTCGACGTCGCCCGGGGCTGCGGCGGCGAACCGCCCGTCGCTCCGGCGCCGGTCCACCTCCGCCTTCGGCGGGACGTAGAGGCGGTAGGCGCCGCGGCCCGCGGACTCGGCGAGCGGGAAGCCCTCGGGCATGGTGAAGCCGTAGAACGGGACCATCGCCACGTCCGCCAGGCCGCTGGTGATGGGCTTCTTGGCCGAGGTGGGCCCGAAGCTGCGCGCCCCCTGCCGGGCGTCCTGCCAGTAGAGCTCGAAGTAGATGCGGGGCTTGCCCCGGGCGCCCTTGGTGGGGATCGAGAAGAGCCGCGGCCCGCGCACGGTGGCGCCCGCCGGCCGGCGACGCGCAGGCCGGGGCACGGGGGCCGCGGCGGCGGGCGGCGGGGGAGGGGCCGCCGGCAGACGGGACTGCTCGGGCGCGCGGGCCACGGGCCGGGCCGGGGGCGGATCGCTCCACGGCCGCTCCGCTGCTGGGCGCGCCGGCGCCGGGCGATGCTCGTAGGTGTCGAGCGGCGGCATCGGCTCGGCGGCCGACGGGGAGGGCAAGGGCGCGAGCGGCTCGTCGTCGCCCCGCTGGGCCTTGCCCTTCCTCCGCCGGGCCGAGGGCATGGTCCCCGGCCCCTCGGTCTGTCCGTTCACCACCGGGGCGCGTGTGTACGGGGCGGGCACCGTGGCGTCCGGCTCGGCGGGGGGCGGAGGGGGCGCGGCGGAGCGGCGAGGCGAGGAGATGGGCGCCACCTGGGGGATGGACGCGGGCGCCACGGTGCCGAGCAGCGCCGAGACCTCGGGCGAGGGGGTGGTCTTCGGAGTGGCGCGGGGGCCGAGCACCCGGGTCTTGAGCACGAAGGGCCCGAGCACCACCTCGTCCACCGAGCGGATCTCGCAGGCGGTGACCTGGTGCCCGTTGACGTAGAGCCCGCCCACCGACCCCGAGTCCTGCACCGCGGCCTTGCCGTTCTGGAAGTAGAGGACGGCGTGGTGCGGATCCACCGCGGCGTCGTCCAGGCGCAGATCGGCGTCGTCGGCGCTGCCGAGCACGTAGGAGCCGGGGACGAAGACCTCGGTCCCCACCAGGAGCCCGTCGCGCAGGATGACGACCTGGAGCACTGCCGGTTGGCCGCTCAAGTCAGAGCTCGGAGTCGTAGACCGCGCCGACGATCTCTTCCCGGAAGGTCTCGCGCTTCTTGATCATCGAGCGCTGCTTCAGCTCCTTCCGGTCGTAGAGGTAGACCGCGCCGGACCTGTTGGTCTGGCCCTGGATGAGCCGGTCGTCGAAGTCGATGCGGGTCGGGCCGCGCTGGGGAGGGGCGCCGGCGGCCGAGGCCGTCGCCGGCGCGGCGGGGATGGAGGTGGACGGCGCCATCGGGTCGAACCCGGCCTTCGCCGCCGACGTGGCGGAGGACTTCGCCGGCGTCGCCTTGGCGGTCGAGCTCTTCGAGGCGCTGGTGCTCTTGCTCTTGCTGCTGCTCTTCGCTGCGCCGGACTTCGAGGTGGACTTCTTCGTCGACCGGCCGGTCTTCTTCGCAGTCGCGGCCGCGGCGGGCGGAGGGAGCGCAGCAGGTCCCGCGAGCGTGGACACGAGCGCCACGACGCGGAGCGCGGTTCGAACTCGCATGGGTCGCCACCGAGTAAATCGGACGCTGTGGAGAGCTGTCAACGCATCCATTGGCGCGGTTCCACTGACGAAATTCGTCAATCCCACCTGCGCCTCCTACACCCACAGCCGCTCACGTCAGGGAATCCAGTCGCCGTAGCCGGCGTCGAGCGCCGTGCCGCGGAAGGTCCCCGACACGGCGCGTCCACTGCCGTAGGTCCCGTCGCTCACGAAGGAGGCGCTGAAGCTTCCCGAGGTGTCGTCGCCCGGGTTCCCGCCCTGGTCGAGCGTGAACTCCCCGATCGACACCGGGGGGAGCGCCCGCGCCGGCTCGCCCGCCGCGTTGTGGAGGAAGGTGGCCCGCAGAATCCCGCCGTCGGTGAATCCGGCGATGTTCACCGTCTGCCCCGTCTGGAGCGGGAGCTGGTCGAGCGAGAGGGTGAAGCGCAGGACCAGGTCGATGTCCCGCCCCTTGTTCGCCTCGTAGCTCACCACCAGCGCCTCGTCGTTGCGGAGCACGTGCGCCGTCGAGACGTCCAGGGGGAACACCTCGGAGAGGCTCCCGGTGAGCGAGTTCGCCCCCTGACCACAGGCGACGGCGGCCGCCACCACCGACCAGGTCAGCAGGACCAGCGCAGCGCGAGTCATTGCTTCTCGACCGCGATCTGCACGATGCCGCTCGCCCCGTTGCGGTAGCCGATGATCCGCCGGTTGCCGAGGAAGACCATCCGGGTCTGGAACACCGGCCCGGTGTCCACCATCAGCTCGTGGTCGCTCCAGACCTGGCTCAGGCCCGCGGTTGGCCACCGCGAGGTAGTGGTCGTCGGTGCAGCTGCTCTCGTTGCGGTTGGGCTGCTTGGAGCAGATGTAGTACGCGACCGAGGGGTCTCCGTCTGGCGAGATGGCCACCGCGGCGTACCAGCCGCCGCTGCCGCGCTGGAACACCGGGTCCAGCGTGTCCCAGTTCCCGGGCTGGGTGCAGTCGCTGTTCGCCGCGCAGGCGGTGAAGAAGGCGCCGTTCACGCTGCGGTTGGTGACCGCCACCGCGTATCCGAAGTTGTCCCGGTAGTCGATCGACGGACCGGCCTGGGTGTTGGGGACCGTGGAGGCGCCGTTGGCCCCGAGGATGCTCGGCGTGTCGAGGATGGTCAGCGGCTGGAAGGCGCCGCAGCTCTTCCAGCTCCCGTCCGCTTGCTGCTCGGAGAACTCGATGTCCTGACCGAAGGTGTCCGGCCCGCTGGGCGCACGGTCGGAGACCACCGCCGCGCCGCGCGGGCCGCTGCTCAGCGTCTTGGCGCCGTAGATGATGCGGCTGTGGCCGCCGTAGGCGCGCTTGCTGTCCCCGGACTGGAGCAGGGCCACCGGGGTCCAGGTGGTCGGCCCACCGGTGGCCATCTCCAGATCCGCCGAGTTCCAGTCACCGGTGCCGGCGGACTGGCCGAAGTGGCCGTCGCGGTAGGCGAGCACCGCGTTGTTCCCCTCGAAGATCAGCGCCGGATAGAAGCCGACGATCTTCCCGTTGTCGCTCGGCCCCGAGGGCGGGCTGGCAGCCGGGGGGCTGGAGTTCATGGCGGCGACCTGCTCGGCCCAGTTGCCGCCGATGCGGTAGGAGATCGCCGCGTCGTTCTGGAACCAGAAGGTCTCGGTGAAGTCCGGCGGGCCGCCGAGGTACGCCACCGCCGGGTCGCCGTTGGCCTGGTAGGCCACGCTCACCCCGAAGTAGCGCTGCACCGTCTGCACCCGCTGCGCGCCGAACCCCACGCCGCCGTCCACGTCGAACTCCTGGAACATGATGTCGTAGTCGACGATGCCGGCGTCGGGGAACATGGCGACCACCCCCGAGTCCTGGCGCGGGCTCTTCACCACGTAGGCGAAGCCCACCCTGGTGGTGCCGGGCTTGGCCACCATGTCGAAGGTGGGGACGGAAGGGTTGGCCACCTCGAAGGTGGTGCGGTCCACGATGTAGAGATCGAACTTGCCGCCGTCCGGCGCGCAGGCCTGGTTCGAGCCCCCGCACAGCAAGCTGTCGTTGTAGATCAGCTCCCCGAGCGTCTTGCCGCAGCCGGCGAACGCGAGCGCGACCATCGCGCCGATCGCCAGCGCCATCGATGTGGGACGCATCCCTGCCTTCACTTTCACCCCCAAGATCCGGGCTCGCATTCTACCCGAGCGACGCGAAGCGCCCACCCGCGCATCGCCTTGCGACGCGTCGATTCTTCGGGGGACACTCCCACCCATGTCGGAGACACTTCCACCCAGGTTGGACGACACCGAGCCGGAGGAGATCTCCCGGCGTCACTTCATCGAGCACGTCGGCTTCATGTCCGGCACCGCGCTGCTCTACGCCGCGTGCAAGCCGTCCGAGCAGAAGAATCCGCGTAAAGAAACAACCGTCGGCCCGGTGGTCGAGAGCTCGCACCGCTCGCTCACCAACGAGGAGTACGACGCGGTGGCGGCGGCGGTGGAGCGCATCTGTCCTCGCGACGAGGAGCCGGGGGCCATCGACCTCGGGGTGCCCGAGTACATCGACCGGGCGCTGTCCACGCCCACGCTCGGCCACGTCCGCGACGAGTTCGTGCGCGGCACCGAGGCGCTGATGCGCCGGGCGCAGACCCGGCACCACCGGGCGTTCGCCGCGCTGGCCCCCGCCGAGCAGGACGCGCTGCTCACCGAGTTCAAGGACTCGCCCCCCGGGAGCGGCGAGGCGCACTACTGGACCGTGCTCATCGGGCTGACCATGGAGGGCCTGTTCGGAGATCCGGCGCACGGCGGGAACAGGGGCGGGCGCGGCTGGGAGCTGATCGGCTACGGCCAGGGCCGGCGCGGCTGTGCGGATCCGTCCGGCCACCATCACCACGGCTGCCAGACCAGGAAGGGCTAGGCGGGATGGCCTTCTCCGAGGTGGACGCGGTGGTGGTCGGCAGCGGTGCGGGCGGCGCGCCCATGGCGCTCCAGCTCGCGCGCGCGGGGTACAAGGTGGTGCTGCTGGAGAAGGGCCCCCGCTACACCGAGGCCGACTTCACGCACGACGAGATCTCGATCTCCCGGCGGAACTTCTTCATGCCCCTGCCGTGGGACGAGCCGCACCTCTGGCGGGTGGGGCAGTCCGGGAAGTACTCGCGGAGCAACCACGCCTGGACCGCCAACTGCGTCGGCGGCGGCACGGTGCACATGAGCGGGTTCTTCTACCGGCTGAAGCCGGTGGACTTCCGGATGAAGTCGATGCTCGGCGCGCCTCCGGGCTCGACGGTGGTGGACTGGCCCATCCGCTACGAGGATCTGCTCCCCTACTACGAGCAGGTGGAGGAGGAGATCGGCGTCTCGGGCCTGGTGACCGAGCACCCCTGGGCCGAGCCACGCCGCAAGCCGTACCCGCTGCCTCCGCTCGACGAGCACCCCATCGCCAAGGAGATCGACCGGGCGGGGAAGAAGATCGGCGTGCACCCGTACCCCACCGCGCGCGCCATCAACAGCCGCCCGTACCGGCAGCGGGCGGGGTGCGCCTACTGCCCGCTGTGCGGCAGCTACGGCTGCGAGGTGGGCGCGAAGTCCAGCACCCACGCGGCGCTGATTCCCGAGGCGCTCGCCACCGGCAACGTCGAGCTCCGCACCCGGTGCATGGCCCGGAGCGTGGAGGTCTCGGCCGACGGGCGGGCGAAGAGCGTGGTGTACCTGGACGAGGCCGGCGTGCTGCAGGAACAGCCGGCGCGGATCGTCGTCGTCTCCTGCACCGCGGTGGAGAGCGCGCGCCTGCTCCTCAACTCGCGCTCGGCGCGCTGGCCGAACGGGCTGGCCAACGACAGCGGGCTGGTGGGGAAGAACCTGACGTTCAGCGGATTCGGGAGGTCCAGGGCCTCGTTCCGCATCTCCAAGCGCAAGCAGAGCTGGCCCTGGCTGGACGATCCGGCGCCCTTCGTCCAGCGCAGCCTCTCGGACCACTACGTGCTCCCCGCCTCGGCGAAGCTGGGGAGCAGGAAGGGCGGGGCGATCGGCTTCCTCTGGGAGCACCCCGCGCCGATCAGCGCCGGCATCGTGCTGGCCCAGGGCGCCAAGGGGGTCTTCGGCAAGGAGCTCAAGGACCGCTTCCGCGTCTTTCGCGACAGCAAGGTGCTGCAGTTCGAGACCTACGCCGAGTGGTTGCCCACGCCGGGCACGTCGGTCACCGTGGAGAGCTCGGTGCTCGACCGCTACGGGCTCCCGGTGGCGGCGATCACCATCGACCGTCACCCCGCGGACCTGCCGGTGACCCGCTACCTCATCGACCGTGGCGAGGAAGTTCTCAAGGCGATGGAGCCGGACGCGGTGTGGCGGGTGACCGAGGCGGGCGAGACCACCATCCTCCAGCACGGCACCTGCCGCTTCGGCAACGACCCGGCGACCAGCGTCCTGGACCGGGACTGCCGGGCCCACACCGTCCCCAACCTCTACGTGGTGGACGGCAGCTTCATGCCCACCAGCGGCGGCAACCCCAACACCCTCACCATCATGGCCAACGCCTACCGCGTGGCGGACCGGCTGGTGCAGCGGGTGAAATCAGGAAAGATCTAGAAAACTGCGGGGATGACCTCGATCTTCATGAGGTAGGTCGCCTCGAGGTCGCTCTTGAACGAGATGAGGTGCTCGTCCTGGTCGAGCAGGTTCTCGCTCCGCTCGAAGACGCCGGTGGAGTTCGACTCGGCGGCCACGGTCTTCCCGTCCACGTCCGCGCGGATGCTGGCCTTGCACCCGGTCTCGTACCAGACGATGGAGGTCAGGGTGCCCACCGCGGTGATGTCGTCGAAGTAGAAGCTGACCTTCACCTCGCTGGGCTCGTCGAGGCGGACGATGATCTTCCCCTGTCCGGGGAAGCGGCCCTCGATGTAGCTCTCGTTCCCGATGAAGCAGCTCGCGGTCTGGTTGCAGACCGGCCAGCTCCCGTTGCAGCTGTCCTTCACCCGCGCACCGATGAAGTCGTCGCGACCGCTGCTACACCCACAAAGCCACACCAGCACCAGCGTCGCGAACGCGGCTGGTCGCTGGAAGGGCCTCGGCGGGATCGGTAGACTTCTCTTCATGATCAAGCGCGTTCTCGTCTCGTGTGCGGTGCTGCTCGGCGCCGCAGGTGTTGCTTGCGGTGGTAGCTCCGGCACCGCGGACCTTCCGGTGAAGCCGCAGATCGTCACCGACCGCGATTCTATCGTGGACCAGACCATCTACGCAGGCCAGCAGCACAACCAGACCCTGCAGGTCACCAACAAGGGTCAGCAGGACCTGGTGGTGAGTACATATGCGCTCCAGGCCGACCCGGGCTGGACGCTGACCAACACCACGCTGATCCAGGCGTCCGACGGGTCGCTGAACAACACCGTGAAGTCCAACCAGACGGCGTTCATCCAAATGACCTGCAAGCCCACCTCCACGGGCCAGACCATCAACGGGACGCTGACCATCAACTCCAACGCCGAGAACAAGCCCGCCAAGACGGTGACCGTGAGCTGCGGCCCGGCCGTCGCTCCTCCTCCTTGATGTTTTCCGGGCGGGCGGGCTCTCCTGCCCGCCCCGGCTTCTCCGTCAGTTCCTGGTGAAATTGCAGGGCGTGGGGCAGCTCACCGTCGCTCCACCCTGCGCGGTGAAGGTGTACGGGTACGCCCCGAACCCGGTCTCCACCGTGTACGGGACGTTGGTCACCCAGGACGTCCGGTTGATGGGGAAGACGGAGACGAACATCTTCGCCGTGCCCGAGGCGGGGACCAGGCGCTGCTCGAGGCACCCGCAGGCGTAATCGCGCAGGACGGTGAGCACGTTCCCGGTCGGCATCGTTCCGGAGTACGAGCGGTCGTACGCGGGCTCGAGCGGGGTCGCCGTCCCGCCGAAGTTCCACCACGAGGTCACCGGCCGCGGTCTCGTAGATGAGCCCGAGCTGGCTGCCGCCGGTCTGGGTCCGGGTCTGGACGCTGGCGCAGTCGACGCCGCCGTCCGGGACGCAGAAGCCCAGATGGATGCCCAGGTCGTACGGCGCGCCGGTCAGCGTGGCGGAGGGGATGCGCCACTGGAAGAAGAGCCGGGCGTCGGCCACCGCCCCCACCGGGACGTCGACCGCGAAGGTGTCCACGTCGTCGCCGCGACCGTCGTAGTCCTTCACGTCGGTGATCGGCGCGATGCCGAGGCTGGTGTCGGTGGCGCCGATGCCGTAGCTCAGGTACCCGGTCAGCGGAGTGCTGCCCGCGCCCGACGCCATGGTGGCCGGCCGCTGCGGATCCGGCACCGCCTCCGCGCCGTCGGGCTCGCCCAGCCAGTTGACGGTGATGGTGTAGTCGGTGTCGTCCGCCCAGTTGTTCCCGTCGTCCTCGAACTTGAAGAAGTAGTCGGTGTTCGCCACGTTGGGAGGAACCTGGAGCACCGCCTCGAAGTTGGCCAGGTTCGGGAACTTGGGCGAGGGGTCGTAGTTCTCGTACCGCGCCGACTGGAGGCACTGCGGCGTCTGGGCCTGACAGAGGTTGGTGGCGATGGGGTAGTTGTAGTTGGCCTGGGCCGCGCTGATGATGCACACCCCGGCGTCCCCCGCGGCGCAGGCGCTCTGCGCGCCCGCCGGCACCTCGGTGGTCACGGTGAGCAGCCGGTCCTTCTTGCCCGGCACCGGCGGGAACCGCGCCGGCGCAGTGGACGGGGTCACGGTGTAGTGCAGGAGCGTGGGCCCGGCCGTCGCCCCCACCAGGCGCACCCGGTAGTAGTCCGGGTCGGGCACGAAGCTGATCCGGCCGGTGATGGTGCCCGAGGAGCCCGGCCCGTTCAGCGCGAGGTCGGGTGAGGCCTTGGCCTTGGCGTCGGCGATGGTGTTGTTCGGCTCGGACGGATCTTGAAGGGGGACGATGATGACCTCGACCTTGTACTTGAAGTTGAGATCTCCCGGCGGGATGACCGTCTGATTGTTCGGGTCGATGTAGGCCCGGACCTCGAGGGTGTACGTGCCGGTGCTCTGAAGCAGCCGCGCGGTGCCGATCTGCACCAGCGCCTGGCTCACCGTCGACCCGGCCGAGGACGAATCGGTGGCCACCACCGTCCCCCCGGGATCGCGGAGGAAGTATTCCAGCCGGTAGCGGTGCGGGGGCGGCGAGGGGAACGCCGGGTCCTGCCCCACGCGGATCCACATCACCGAGTTCGGGTTGGGCGAGGCGATGGAGTAGTAGTCCATGTCCCCAGGCGTGGAGAGGAACCCGCCGTTGGTGCCGCCCACCCCGCCCGTGACCGGGCTCAAGGTGACGGGCGTGGCGGTGGCCGGGGTGTCGTTGGACTCGTTCGAGTCGGGATCGGTGACCACCTCGACCTTGATGCTGTACGGCGCGAGGTTGTCGTAGTCGATGCCGTTGTCGTCCTGCACCAGGATGTACAGGTCGTTGCTGGCCTTGGTGTAGCGGAAGGTCAGGTCGAGCATGGTGGGCGGGTTGGAGCCGTGCTGGTCCACCCCGGAGACGATGCTGCTCGACACCGCGCCGTTGACCGAGTCGAGGACGTTGATCTGGAAGTTGACCGCGGTGTTGAAGCTGCCCGCGTCCTGTCCTGCCCCCGGCTTGTAGCCGGCGACGACGTGGACGATGGCCCGCGGGGGCAGCGCGCCCACGTTGACCACCCACCAGTCCTTGTCGCCCCGCTGCTGGATGTACTCCTGCGTCTCCTGCCCGAGCGTCAGCCGGCACTCGGCGTTCGCCGCCGCGTCCTGCGCGGTGTTGCAGTTGAGATCGGGGTGGGTGATCACCTGGGCGGGCAGCTCGCCCACCTCACCCTTGAAGCAGCCGGCGGCCAGCGCCGCCAGGAGCAGTCCACCCAGGAAGCTCGGAGCCCGGTGTGTCCGGGCGCCGGGAACGGCTCGGCTCATCGATCCTCCTCGGAGCCCGGGCAACGGACGGCTCAGGGGCCTGCGTCGGGCAGGCCGCCGTCCACCGCCGGCGGGGCGTAGCAGGTGGGAATGAAGTCGGTCGGCTCGACGCGGATGACGCCGTCCACCGTCTCCTTGATGCCTCCCACCGGGTAGCGCGCGGCGCGGGTGCGGAAGGTGCGGAGGATGGTGCGGCCGGCCGGGTCGTCCGCCGGGAGCATGGCGATGGAGATCTGGATCTCGTTGATGCCCGCACCGTAGCCGATGCCCCCGTCGGGGAAGAGATAGCCGCCGTCGGCGCGGAAGAGCTGGCCGCCGTCGGGCAGCCACACGCCGCCGTCGGGCCGGTAGTCGAGCGTCGGGGCCAGCGTCACGTTCTCCACCCGGAAGCGGTAGCACTGCCGTCCCTGCTCGTCGACCGGACCGTCCTCCTCCAGCACGTAGCGGTACCCGTTGACCCCCAGGGTCGCGGTGTCGGAGAGGAGCGGGTTGGTGTGGAGCCGCAGCTCGTTGCGGTTGGAGAGCCCGTCGTTGTCCGGGTCCTCGTCCAGGTCCTGGGCCGAGGGCTGGGTCCCCAGCTGCCACTCGATGCTGTCCGGAATGCCGTCGTTGTCCGAGTCGATCAGCGTGGAGTTGGTGCCGATGATCTGCTCGTCGCAGTCGGTGATCCCGTCGCAGTCGCTGTCCACCCCGCGCAGCGCGGGCGGGCAGCCGGGATCGAGCCCGCCGCCGTCGGGGAGCATGAAGCCCAGCGGGTTGAAGCTCGCGCCCAGCTTGGAGAAGTGGACCTCGACCCCGTCGCTGAACCCGTCGCCGTCGGTGTCCGGGTTGTTGGGGTCGGTGCCCAGGGCCAGCTCCTCGTCGTCGGTCAGGCCGTCGCGGTCGCTGTCGCCGGCGTCCGGTGGCGAGTCGGCCGGGGCGGACATGTCGGAGGCCACGAATTCCTTGAGGACGTACGCCCGCCGCGTCTGGCCGATGTTGAAGTTGAGGAAGTTGACCGCCTCGTTGTTCCGGAAGTCGCGGAAGTTGCCGCCGCCGAGGGTGGCCATCTTCTCCAGGCGCTCGGCGTCCTGGTTGATGATCAGCAAGGGACAGCCCGCGTCGCCGGTCACGTCGCAGATGCTGGACACCGGCTGCACCGGAGCGAAGACGTGGACGGTGTTGAAGATGACGTCGTCCACCAGGATCCGGAGCTGGCGGATGCGCTTGACCGCGTCACCCTGGAAGAGCTCGTCGTCCTGGTTGAAGGTGGGGTGGCCGTCCGAGAGGAAGATGACGATGTAGCGGGGTCGGGCGTCGGTCTGGGCGCCCACCGCGGCGTTGCGGTTGGCGGTGATGTCGGTGCTCAGGACCGCGTAGATCTCCGACAGCGCCTTGATGAAGTCGGTCGAGTCCCGGTTGGCGTTGGGGTTCGTGAAGTTGAGGATCTGGTCCTCGAGCGTGGTGAAGTCCGCCGGGGTGTAGGAGAGCAGCGGCTCGAACTCGGCCAGCCCGCTCTTGGTGAGGAAGGCGGTGGTGCTCCCGGCGAAGAGCATCACGCTGAAGTCGATGTTCGGATCGCGGGGCAGCGAGTTGAGCAGCTGGACCACCGCGAAGGCCCGGGTGCCGTTCGGGTCGCTCACCCGCATCGACTGCGAGGCGTCGAAGGCGAAGAGGATCTTGATCGGCCGGACCACGTCGTTGGTCCCCAGGGTGCAGAAGCGCCCCTCGAGGGTGAGGGTCCGGTCCGTCGGCAGCTGGTCCCGCCGCCGTTCGTCGTAGAGGTAACTTTGCGTGCAGGCGATCCCCAGGCCGAGCATCCCCGCCAGGGCCGCGGCGAGCAGCCGCGCCCGGTGCGTCGTCACGGCGGGGTCCCCACGCAGCGAGTCAGGTAATCCGGATCGCTGATCAGGAGGTTGGGCGGGAGGAACGCCGCGTCGTCCACCTGGATGTCGGGACCCGCGGGCACGCGGATGCCGGAGGGGTCGTACTGCGCCCAGGCGCAGGCTGCCTTCCACACTCCGTAGTCGGACGACACGGCGCTCTCCGGGGCCTCGGCGAACCAGACCTTGAACAGATTGTATCCCGCCTGCGCTGCGCCCACGCCGTTCGGCGGAGTCACCAGCTCGAGGTTGCTCACCACGTAGTCGTAGCAGACGCTGCCGTCGGGCTGCACCTCCGCCGAGCTGGTGTACTGCACGGCGGCGAGGTCGTAGAGGTTGCGGTCAGGTCGGGTGGGGTCGGTGCCGGCGCGGATCTCCTCGTCGTCCGCGATGCCGTCGTTGTCGGTGTCGACGTTGTAGTTGCGGGTCAGCGGATCCAGCCCGTAGAGAGCCTCCAGCCCGTCGGGGATGCCGTCGCCGTCCGAGTCCACCAGCCCGGCCCGGGTCTTGAGGTAGGCCTCGGCGAACTGGCTCAGCCCGTCCCCGTCGGTGTCCCGGCAGACGCAGTTGCGGGTGAGCGGAGAGGCCGGGTCGCAGCCGCGGATGTCCTTCTTGCCGGCGGCGAAGCCCAGGTCGGAGTGGATGACCTCGAAGTGGTCGTCGAAGCAGTCGCCATCGGAGTCGCCGATGAACTGGTTGCTGCCGTTGACGAAGGGCTGGTCCTGGTCGTCCTTGAGGCCGTCCCCGTCGCTGTCCACCGCCCTCCCGTTCCCGTTGGGCACGCTGCGCAGGGAGCGGACGATCAGCGACTTGAGCACGTTCTTGCTGGCCAGCGAGGTGTAGTCCAGCGCGCCCAGCCCCAGGTTCTGGATGTCCTGGTTGCGGAACTCCTGGAACACGCCGTTGCCGCGGGCCGCCAGCTGCTGGAGCAGCCAGCGCGCCACCTGCCGCGCGGCGAGCGGGTAATCCGCCGGCGCGGTGTTGGGGTACACGCCGTAGATGTCCTGGCAGAGCAGGCCGATCGCGTTGCAGGTGGCCACGCCCTGGTCGCTGAAGAGCAGCACGGTGTGCAGCCGGATGTCGCCCACGTTGTACGCGGGCTTCAGCGACATCAGCTGATCGACGTAGCTGAAGATCTGGTAGTTCTGGTTGCGGTCGGTGCCCGGGACGAAGCCGTCGATGGCGTCGGTGCCCTGGGCGTCGGTGAGGTTGCAGTAGTCGGGCAGCGAGTCCGCCCAGATGAGCTCCGGGTTGTTCGGGTCCGCGTACTGGCTGAGGTTGTCGTTGGCCGAGCAGCGGGGATACGGCGTTCCGTCGGTGAGCAGCACCACCACGTAGCGGGTCCGCGGCAGCAGCTGCGGATTGGTGGTGTTGGTGTCGGCGATGTCCGAGGCGATGACGCCGTAGGCGTAGGACAGGGCTCCCTGGAAGTCGGTGCCCTTGCCCAGCTCGGCCTGGAGGTTCTGGAGGTAGGTGTCGATGCCGATGGGACGGGCGAAGCGCTGCCCGGTGGCCACCGGGGGCCAGACGTTCTTCACGTTGGTGTCCCAGGGGACGATGCTCACCTGGACGTTGGGCTGGGCCGCGAACTGCTGGGTGAGCGCCTGCAGCGCCCTGACCCGGGCCGGCGTCTGGATCCCCACCGCGGTCGCGAACTGCTCGCAGAGGCCGGCGGTGCCCTGGCTGCCCGGAGGGTCGCTGATGCACATCGACCCGGACTGGTCGACCAGCATCACCACCTTCACCGGGAAGCCGTTGGGGTCCGGGGGATCGGTGCACACCCGGCCGCGCACGCTGAGGTGATCGTCGAGCGCGTTGACCTGCGTCGCGGTCTTCTCCAGCGAGGCGCCGCTACAGGACGACAGCACCACGGCGAGCATCAAGCTCGCCGTGGTGGGGAACAACGGGGATTTCGAGTTCACGTTCCTGGGAGTCGGATCGATGGGTTGAGCTAGAAATCCCCCCCGGGGAGCCGAGGCCGGCCTACTGCCGGCGGCGGCGGACGAGCAGGCCGAGGGCGGCCAGGGCCAGGCCGGCGGCGGGAGCGCCGAAGGGAAGCGCGGTGCAGCCGCTGCCGTTGGAGCTGCTGGGCTGGACCTTGACCGTGAGGGCCGCGGTGGACTGGCTCACCCCGGGGTAGCGGGCGTCCGGAGTCACCATCTTCGCGGTGAGCTGGATGGTGTAGTCGCCGTCCGAGTCCGGGGTGAAGGTCGGCTTGCCCGACGCTGTCGGCGTACGCGTAGCTCCAGTGGCGGCTGACGCTGGCCACGCCGATGGGGTTGTTGACCGCGGCGGACGAGCCGGCCGGCCGGGCAGAGACGGTCCAGGTGTAGCTGATGCCGACGTTGTTCCGGTTGGCGAACAGCGGCAGCCGGAGCGCCTCGCCGCGCTTGAGGGTGATGCTGCCACCGGCGCTCACCGCGAAGGCCGCGTTGGGGTCGAGGCAGGCGTTGGGGTTGGACGGGTCGATGACCACGCAGTAGCGCGGGTCGCAGGCGTCGCCCACGCCGTCGCCGTCGTCGTCGCGCTGGTCAGCGTTGGCGACGGTGGGGCAGTTGTCCTGGGCGTTCAGCACGCCGTCGTTGTCGATGTCCTTGTCGCAGGCGTCACCGATGCCGTCGTTGTCGGTGTCCTTCTGGTCGGGGTTGGCGACGGTGGGGCAGTTGTCGCGGGCGTCGTCCACGCCGTCACCGTCGGTGTCCACCACGCACTGCTGGCCGGGGATGCTGAGCGGATTGCTCGCGTCGGCGATGCGGGGGCAGTGGTCCTGGGCATCCGGCACGCCGTCGTTGTCGTCGTCGGGGTCGCAGGCGTCGCCGATGCCGTCCTTGTCGGTGTCGAGCTGGTCGGCGTTGGGGATGGTGGGGCAGTTGTCCTGGGCGTTGGCGATGCCGTCGCCGTCCTTGTCGTCGTCGCAGGCGTCGCCCTTGCCGTCGCCGTCGGTGTCGCGCTGGTCGGGGTTGGCGACCGTCGGGCAGTTGTCGCAGGCGTCGCCCACGCCGTCACCGTCGCCGTCGGCCTGGTCGCGGTTGGCGACGAAGGGGCAGTTGTCGAAGCCGTCGGACTTGCCGTCGCCGTCGGCGTCGTCGGTGTAGCTGAGCGTCTTGCCGTCGTCGGTGTAGCTCACCCACACCGAGCAGCCGCAGCCACAGCCACAGCCGCCGCCCTGTTCCTGGGGCGTGCCGCACTGGGAGCCGAGACATTCGGGGTTGTCACTGTTCTGCGCCAACGCCGGCACGGCCCACGCGAGCGTGAGGCCGACCACCAGCGAACCAATCCATCGTGCGTTCTTCATCATTTCAATCCCTTCCGCAGGAGCGAGGGAGCAAGGAAGCAAGAGGCGCGCCGCTCGTCCGGGTCCGAAAAAACCGCTGTGTTCGTGGAAGTTGCGCTCGTCGCGCCGCTCCAGAAGGTGTGGGTGTGGGGTCGGGCCCCCTCTGAGTCCGTGGGGTGAGCCCCCCGCCGGTCCTGGATCAGGATCATCGGCCCACCACGAAGGCATCCGGAGTGAGGCTGATCGTCCCCGGCGGGTTCTTGGTGTTGGGCGGGGAGAAGACCACCCGCTGCTCGAAGGTCTCGGCGATGCCCACGCCGTGCGGGTCGTTGGACCGGCCGGACTGGAAGTACAGGATGATGTCGTTGGTGCCCGCGGGGATGATGTTGCCCAGCGGGTCGGGCCGGGCCTGCGTCGCGACCAGCGACACGTTGGTCGCGCGCACGTGGTAGCAGGCGCGGCCGTCGGCGGTCGGGTTGGCGTCGCTCACCTGCACCACGTAGCCCCGGTCGGCGCGGTACTCGCCGTCGTTGCTCAAGGGGTCGGTGTGGCCCGTGACCTCGTCGGCGTTGGAGGCGCCGTCGCGGTCGGTGTCGGTCAGGTCCTCGGGGACCAGCGGGTTGGTCCGGGACATCACCTCGACGAAGTCGCTGAGGCCGTCCCCGTCGGTGTCGGCCACGCAGGGGTCGGTCCCGATGACCCGCTCCTCGCACTCGTTGAGGAGGTCGGCGTCGTCGTCCAGGAACTTGTTGCACTGGATGACGCCGGAGATGTCGTCCTTCAGGGGGTCCAGCCCCGCGGCGCGCTCGAGCCCGTCGCCGAGCCCGTCGCCGTCGGTGTCCGGGTTGAGCGGGTCGGTGCCGATCGCCTTCTCCTCGTCGTCGGACAGCCCGTCGCCGTCCGAGTCGACCAGCTGCTGGCCGGCGCGAGCGAGCGCGTTCCGGTTGAAGGCGAAGAAGCGCTTGATGGTGAGATCGCGCTGCACCGAGGCGAAGCTGACGCCGCCCAGCACCGCGTCCAGCGTCTGGTCGTTCGCGGTGCGCGGGGTGGTGCCGCCACCCGCGGTGGAGATGACGGTGTCCTGATCCACCACCGCCTGATCCGGACCGGGCGGGTTGTCGAAGATGTAGATGGGCTGGATGCTGACCTGGCCGGCGCCGTACTGCTGCTCCAGCGCCTTGATCTCGCCGGTCACCTCGTTGAGCTCGCACTTGGAGCAATCCAGCGAGGTGGGCAGCACCGTGCACTGGGTGGCCAGCCCGGCGTTCAGCGCGGGGTAGTCGCAGCTGGTGTCCGCGGAGGCCTGGAGCATGACGATCAGGTACCGGGTGCGGTTCACCGATCCGCGGCAGGCGGTCTGCATGTCACCGGAGAGGATGCTCTTGGCCAGCTTGAGCGCGCTCCGCATGCTCACCGGCCCCACCTGCTGGAAGGCGGGGTAGTTCAGGAGCTGCCCCAGCATCTGCGTTCCGTCCACGAAGGTGCCCTGCAGACCCTGGGCGGTCACGTGGTACGCGGCCAGCGCGAACTTCAC
Source organism: uncultured delta proteobacterium (assembly GCA_963776345.1). Classification (GTDB taxonomy): domain Bacteria; phylum Myxococcota; class Myxococcia; order Myxococcales; family Myxococcaceae; genus RPRB01. The sequence goes on from CAVZMH010000022.1 coordinate 110,974, forward strand.
GTTGGTGCCGGCGCGCTGCGCGGCGTTCTGGATGCTGGTGACGATCGCCCCCACGGTCGAGGTCGGCACGGTGTTCCCGCCCTCGACCAGGAAGAGGACCTTCACCGGGAAGGTGTCGCCGGTCGCCAGGGGCACGCAGACGTCGCCTTCGAAGGCGGTGCGATCCGGCCCCGGGATGCCGCTCCCCTGAAGCGCGTAGACGCCCGCGTCGGTGCAGGCGGCGCTGGAGATCAGAAGAACGAGTGCGAGGAGCCTGCGCATGCGTTGGAGAGTGCGGAGTGTAGCCTCTGGCGCGCGCCGCGGATCGTCCGTGGATCTTTCCACCATCGTCCGGCGTGCCCGAATCGTGCGCGCCGGTGCGACACGTCCCCACGTCGAGCCGAAAAAAAAACCCGCCACGGGGAGCGGGGGACTCTCCGTGGCGAGTGGACTCCGGAGCCGCTCGGGACGCGGCGCGAAAGGGGAGTCAGTTGTCCCGATCGGTCTCCGGAGTCCTGCTTCTCAGGAACGGCGGCGGCGGACGAGCAGGCCGAGGGCGGCCAGGGCCAGGCCGGCGGCGGGAGCGCCGAAGGGAAGCGCGGTGCAGCCGCTGCCGTTGGAGCTGCTGGGCTGGACCTTGACCGTGAGGGCCGCGGTGGACTGGCTCACCCCGGGGTAGCGGGCGTCCGGAGTCACCATCTTCGCGGTGAGCTGGATGGTGTAGTCGCCGTCCGAGTCGGGGGTGAAGGTCGGCTTGCCCGACGCTGTCGGCGTACGCGTAGCTCCAGTGGCGGCTGACGCTGGCCACGCCGATGGGGTTGTTGACCGCGGCGGACGAGCCGGCCGGCCGGGCGGAGACGGTCCAGCTGTAGCTGATGCCGACGTTGTTCCGGTTGGCGAACAGCGGCAGCCGGAGCGCCTCGCCGCGCTTGAGGGTGATGCTGCCGCCGGCGCTCACCGCGAAGGCCGCGTTGGGGTCGAGGCAGGCGTTGGGGTTGGACGGGTCGATGACCACGCAGTAGCGCGGGTCGCAGACGTCGCCCACGCCGTCGCCGTCGTCGTCGCGCTGGTCAGCGTTGGCGACGGTGGGGCAGTTGTCCTGGGCGTTCAGCACGCCGTCGTTGTCGATGTCCTTGTCGCAGGCGTCACCGATGCCGTCGTTGTCGGTGTCCTTCTGGTCGGGGTTGGCGACGGTGGGGCAGTTGTCGCGGGCGTCGTCCACGCCGTCACCGTCGGTGTCCACCACGCACTGCTGGCCGGGGATGCTGAGCGGATTGCTCGCGTCGGCGATGCGGGGGCAGTGGTCCTGGGCATCCGGCACGCCGTCGTTGTCGTCGTCGGGGTCGCAGGCGTCGCCGATGCCGTCCTTGTCGGTGTCGAGCTGGTCGGCGTTGGGGATGGTGGGGCAGTTGTCCTGGGCGTTGGCGATGCCGTCGCCGTCCTTGTCGTCGTCGCAGGCGTCGCCCTTGCCGTCGCCGTCGGTGTCGCGCTGGTCGGGGTTGGCGACCGCCGGGCAGTTGTCGCAGGCGTCGCCCACGCCGTCACCGTCGCCGTCGGCCTGGTCGCGGTTGGCGACGAAGGGGCAGTTGTCGAAGCCGTCGGACTTGCCGTCGCCGTCGGCGTCGTCGGTGTAGCTGAGCGTCTTGCCGTCGTCGGTGTAGCTCACCCACACCGAGCAACCGCAGCCACAGCCACAGCCACAGCCGCCGCCCTGTTCCTGGGGCGTGCCGCACTGGGTGCCGAGACATTCGGGGTTGTCACTGTTCTGCGCCAACGCCGGCACGGCCCAGAGCAGGCCCAGGCCGACCACGAGGCTTCCGAGAATTCGGGTCATGTCAGACGATCTCCTCATCCTCCTCGCTAGCAACGAGCGATCCAGGGACCGCCGGTGGAGCGAAACGCCGGGAATGCGGGGAGTTGATGGATCGCGCGGCGGTGGGCAGGCGTGGGCTGTGGCGCCGGCTCCGGGGCTCCGCTCCACACCTGCTCGACGCCGCGCAGCCCCGGGACGCGGGCCTCAGCCCCCCGCACCAGGGGGACGCCCGCGGAGCGGCGCAGGGGCGCCGCGCATCCCGGCTCAGAGCGTCAGGAGGTACGCGAGCAGGTCGGCCTTCTCCTGCGACTGGAGGGCGGCGGCGTCGCCGTGCGGCGGCGCGGAGTACCGGTCGATCATCGCCCGCAGCGGCACCCGGTCGGACACCACGGCCCGGCCGCTCTCCTCCCGGAAGCCGGCCAGCCCGGTGGTGAGCATGGGGAACACGTCCCAGCTGCCGACCAGCGAGGGAACGCCCACGCCCCGAAACACCGTTTCCTGATCTCCCGTTCGCAGCGGGAACGCGCGCGGGGTGCCCACGTCGATGAAGTGCCCCCGCGTCGACAGCTCCTGGTCGGTGGTGAAGAGAGGCGGGGGATGGCAGCGGACGCAGTCGGCCTTCCCCTCGAAGAGCCGCATCCCCTCCAGCGGCCGGCCGGTGCCTCCGCCCGGGAGGGCGACCGAGGCCGGTGGCGCGCCGTCCGGACCCCGGTACGGGTTCGGCAGGTTGGTCACGGTCGCGCTGAAGAGTGTGAGCTGCCGGACCTCGGACTCGGTCAGGGTGGGGTTCAGGTAGCGGTTCCGGTCGCCGACCATCCGGGCGGTCTCGGCGAGGCTGAACGTGCTCGCCGGCGTGAAGTACGGCGGCGTCTCGCGCGCGCCTCGCACCGAGGGGCTCCGGTAGATGCGCAAGGGGTGGGTCTTCTCGAAGAGGATGCCCTCGTCATGGCCCTCGGGGTGGCAGCTGTCGCAGCTCATCCCGCTCCGGCCCATGTCCGCGAAGTAGAGCACCTGGCCCAGGCGGCGCTCCCGCGGGCCGATGGACCGCTCGAGCGGGATCTGCCGGATCACCCGCGGGTGCTGGGTCCGGACGTCCTCCACCACCGCCACCGTCCCGGTGAACCGGTCGAGCACGTAGAGCTGGGTGCCGGTGGCGGACAGCGCGAGCGCCCGCGGGCCCGAGTGCAGCTCCACCCCGGCCCGGCCGTTCACCCCGTAGTCCGCGGCGTCGCGCGCCAGAGGGAACTCGGGAGGCGGGAGCACCGGGAGCCGCCACAGCTCGGCCTTGCGCGCGCGGTCGTCGCCGCCGGCGAGCGCGGCCGCGTCGACCGCCCGGACCAGCCCCAGCGCGGTGTCGGCGACGTAGAGCCTCGCGGTGTCCTCGTCGAACGCCATGCCCTCGGTGACCCCGGCGCCGAACCCGAGGTGCCGCTCGAAGCGCCGCGCCCCGAGGTCGACCACCCCGACCCCGCCGTTCATCGAGACCTCCATCCGCTGGGGGTTGGGTCCGATGTTGGGTCCGATGCTGGTGACGAACAGCTTCCCCAGCCGCACCGCCCAGAGCAGCGACCGCGGCGCCTTGCCGCCCATCACGTCGCGGGCGTGGGGCTCGGTGTGCCCGCCGACGATGGCCGTGCCCGGCCTCGGCCCGATGGACGGGGTGGCGCGCCCGTCGTCGAGCCACAGCGCCTCGAGCTCGCCGCTGCCCTGGCTCCCCACCACCACTGCGGCCCCGGCGAGGGCGAGCGGCTTCGGGTCGGGCAGCACCTCCCTCCGCCAGAGCTCGCGGCCGTCCTCCATCGAGAGTGCGCGCACCGTGTTCTCCACCGTCTCGGCGACGACCAGCAGCCGCCGGCGGGCGTCCACCACCAGGCCCGTGGCGTAGGCGGGCGCGGGGAGGGTGCGAAGCACGGCGCCGGTCGCGCCGTCGAGGATCCACAGCTCGGGCGCCCAGGCGTGCGCGACGGCCAGACGCGGCGACCCGTCGGGCTCGGTCCAGGCCGCGAGCGCCGAGGGCCCGTCGCCGGCGGGGAAGCGCGAGACCTCCCCCTTCACCGGGTCGACGCGGACCAGGGTGTCCGTGGTCGGCGAGCTGGCCCACAGCACGTCCCCCGCCCGGACCAGCAGCGTGTAGTCGGCGAACCCTGCGTCGTTCACCACCGTGAGCCCGACCCCGGAGCGGCTGCGCTGTCCTTCCACCGAGAGCACCGCCGTGACCTGTGGCGTCTCCGCCGGCAGCGCCAGGTCCGCGGGGAGCCGCGCGTAGGCGTGCCGCGCGTCCACCACCGTCATCGGCACCGTGCGGTCGAACGGCGCCGAGAGCCGGAGCTTCATCCCCCGGCGGAGGTTCTCGCCGTAGAGCGACACCGGCTGCGCGGTCTGGTTGCTCACCACGCGCGGGCCGACGTCGGTCAGGCGGCCCTCGGGCCGGCGCAGCTGGATCTGCCAGACGATGCCGGCCACGAGCGCCAGGAGGGCGAAGCTCCCGGCCAGCAGCGCTGAGCGGCGGCGGCTCACTCCGAGTCGGACTGGACCAGGCCGTACTTGTGAAGGAGCGAGTAGAGGTGCTTCCGGTCCAGCTCGGCCTCCCGGGCGGCCCTGGCCACGTTTCCCTTGGACCGGGCCAGGAGCCGGGTCAGGTACTCGCGCTCGAACTGCCGGACCAGGCCCTCCTTGCACTCCTTGAACGGTCCGCCGTAGCTGGCCGGGAGGACGTCACCGCCGGCCGGGACGTCCCTGGCGAACTCGCGGAGCAGCGAGCCGCTGGATAGCTCCGGGATGTCCACCATGTGCTGGGCGCGCTCCAGCGCGTTCCGCAGCTCGCGCACGTTGCCCGGCCAGGCGTGGGCCATGAACTGATCGCGCACCGCGGCCGGTAGACGGTCCCAGAGGGTCTCGCCGGCGAAGGCGTCCACCAGGAGCGGGATGTCCTCCTTGCGGTCGCGGAGCGGCGGCAGGCTGACGGTGAACACCGAGAGGCGGAAGTAGAGGTCCTCGCGGAAGCGGCCGGCCTGGGTCTCGGTCCAGAGGTCCTTCTTGCTCGCCGCCACGATGCGCGCGTCGAATGCAATCGACGCGCTGCTCGCGCCGAGGCGGCGGAATTCGCGGTCCTCGATGGCCCGGAGCAGCTTGGGCTGGAGGTCCAGCGCCAGGTCGTCGATCTCGTCGAGGAAGAGGGTGCCCCCGTGCGCCCGCTCCAGGCAGCCGATGCGCTGGTTCACCGCGCCGGTGAAGGCGCCCTTCTCGTGACCGAAGAGCTCGCTCTCGATCAGGCTGTCGCTCACCGCGGCGCAGTCGAAGACCACCAGCGGCCCTTCGTGGCGGGGTGACAGCTGGTGGATGGCCTTGGCCGCGGCGCCCTTGCCGCTCCCGGTCTCGCCGACCAGGAGCAGCGTCGAGTCGGTGGAGCTGATTCGCTTCAGCAGGGCGAAGATCTGCCGCATCGGCACGCTCTTGCCGACCAGCTCGCCCAGCCGGTCCTCCACCGACGGGGCGATGCGCACCGGGGTGAGCGTGGACTGGAAGCGCAGCTGCACGTCGCCCAGCTCGAGCAGCTGCCCGGGCTTGAGGTACGCCTCGCGGATCTGCGCCCCGTCGATGAAGGTGCCGTTGGTCGACTGGAGGTCCTGGACCAGGAACCGGTCGCCCTGCCGCTGGATGACCAGGTGGTTGCGGCTCACCGTGGGTGAGTCGATGACCACGTCGTTGTCCGGGGACTTGCCGATCTTCAGCGAGGTGTCGGTGATGGGGAACGACTTCCCGACTCCGTCGGTGTTCATCAGCACCAGGTGGAACTCCTGGAAGCCGAGGCGCTCGTTCTGGGCGCGCAGGCCCAGGACGGTGTGTGCGGGAATGGTCGCGGAGGAACCGGTGGTCATTCGGGGAGGGGACCATTCTACGGAGTTCGGCACGCAGCGAAAGGTCCGGCCCCTCCCACGGAGTGCACGCACACACCCCCGCGCACAACGGCGGCCCGGGCGGTGTGGTAGTCCGTTCGGCGCAGGACGGCTCACACCCATGGGGCGCGGAGAACGGCGGAGATCGCTCACGGTGGTGGGCGGAGCGCGCGGCGAGGTGGCGCGCTACGCCTCGTTGCTGACCGAGGCCGGAGGCCCGGTGCTGGTGCTCGGCGTCGCTGATGGCCGGCTCGCCGAGTCGCTGGTCCGCCGTGGCGTCCCGGTGACCGGGGTGGACCCGAGCCCGCGGATGCTCGCCCGCGCCGAGGAGACGCGAGCCGGGCTCCCGGGCGAGATGCAGGGACAGATGCAGCTGCTCCGCGCCGACCTGCGCTCGCTCCGGCTGTCGCAGCGATTCGCGGCGGTGTTCGCCCCGCGCGATGCGGTGGCCCTGGTGGCGACCCGGGGAGACCTCGAGGCGCTGTTCCTCACCGCGCGCGAGCACCTCCAGCCCGGCGCGAGCTTCGCCTTCGATCTGTCGGTCCCGCCGGCGCGGTGGCTCCTCCCCGATGACATCGACCCGCACGAGGGTCTCCAGCCGGAGCGGGCGGTGTTCACCCCGCACCTCCGCAGCCGCCGCACCCGCGAGGGGCACGCGGGGCTGCACCGGCTTCTCCTCCGCCACTTCACCGCGCGGGAGGTGGACCACGCGCTCGCCGGCGCCGGGCTCGAGGCGCTCACCCGCGACCGGGACTTCGAGGGGCGCGCGTGGGAGCCGGGCGCAGACCGGATGGTGGTGGTGGCGCAGGCGCGCCCCGGTGCAAGCGGCTGAGCGCGGGGCCCGGGTCGAAGGCTCGACCCCGGGACCACGACCGGGGCTGCACCCGCCGAGCCCCGGGAGCGCCGCGCTCAGCGGCCCGGCTTCGGCGCGGGGCGCTCCGCGTCGGGCGTGGACTCCATCTCGAACGCCAGCTCGAGCAGGTCCAGGAGCTGCGCACGCCCATCGACCGAGTCCGGCGCGAGCAGGACCAGCTCCACCGGCAGCCGGTCCTCGGCGGGCACTGGCTCGGGCTCGAGGGGCTTGCCGTCAGGGCCAAGGTCCTCGACCAGGAGGTCTCCGTCTCGGTGCACGGTGTATCGGCGGTACATGTGTCGCTCCCACATATCTCCACCGGACGGAAACTTGAACCTACACCGTGGCGTGCGGAATCCTTTCGCTCACCCCACGATGGAACTTCCGTCCAGCGCCCCGCTCACCGACTGGGTCCGCCGCCTGGTGGACGACGAGACGGGCCTGCAGTCCGCGCTGGAGACGCCGCTGCTCGTCTGGGAGGGCGACCTGTCCGAGGCGCGCTGGGTCGCGAGGCCGCCCGAGCACGCGCCCTCGCCGGAGAACCCGGTGGTGTTCGTGGTGAAGAAGGTGCAGGGCCGGGCGAACCCCTTCGGCTCCGGGGTCACCGTGGGCCGCGCCGAGCACAACGACCTGATCTTCCCCCACGCCAGCGTCTCGCGGTTCCACGCCTACTTCACGCCGGACCCGGCGCAGATCTCCCGCTGGAACGTGGTGGACGCCGCGAGCCGGAACGGGACGCTGGTCGACGGCGTGCCGCTGCAGCCCAACGCCGCCGTGCTGCTCGGGGGCGCCACCCGCCTCAACGTGGGGGAGATGGCGCTGACGTTCCTGTCGCCGGCGGCGTTCCTCCGCTGGCTGACGAAGGTGGTGGACGCGGTGTGAGCGCGGCGGTCGTCCCCGGGCCGCCGTAGCGAAAGCCGTCGCCGCGCAGCCTCACCGGGTAGCGATCCAGCTCGGACGCGAACGGGAACACGAACGCGCCGCCGAGGCAGTTCCAGCTCCCCGGGAGGATCTGGCACAGGCCCTCCACCCGGGCCGCGTCGGAGTCCGTCCCGGGTCGCCCGTTCCCCATCTCGCCGGCCGCGCGCGCGCCAGGCGAGAAGACCTCCCCGTACCAGTGCGCGCTCGCCGCGGCATCGAGTCGCCCGGCCCAGTCCGCCGACTCGAAGAAGCCGAGCCAGTCCCCGTCGAACCACACCCACCATCGCCCGTCCGTGACGGCGACGCCCAGGGCGACCCCGGCGCCCTCCAGCACGTCCAGCGCGTCTCCCACCGCCCAGCGTGCGCTCCAGGGGACGAAGCCGCAGTCCGTCCAGCACGGGTCGCCCGCGCGCCAGCGATGCACGAAGAGGTGCGGCCGCGCGTCACCCTCGAGGGTGGGGGACACCCGCCAGCCGACCTCGACGCCGTCCCGAGACGTCCCTTCGCCCGTCACGGCGAGCTCGGCCAGCGAGTGACCACCCGGCACGGGCCGCGGAGCGTGGACAGTGAAGCGCCCGCCGACGCCGAGGAGCGGTCGGCTCGTCCCGGCACCGCTCCACGCCCAGCACCCGTCGGCACCGCAGGGCGAGGCGATCGCCGGACCCGGCGGCTCGGGGTGAAACACCGGCGCAAGCGCCTCGCCCTCCGGACACCGCGCCGGCGCCGACGCGCCACTCCGGAGCTCGAGCCCGGCCGGCGGAGACGGAGGGGTGAGCTTCGGCCGCTCGACGCATCGCCTCGGATCGCTCGGTGGCGGCGCCGTCGGCCCCCGCCCACGGGCAGACACCGCGGCGCAGCCAGCGAGGAGCAGCGCGGCGAAGATCGCTCCGGCGGTGGCCCGGACCGGGCTACCCCCCATTCAGCGCCGTGACGCCGGAGCTCGCTGCGCCCACGGCGTCGCCCGCGATCTGCGGGTCCTCCGGATCCACCTGGGCGTCCTGGAAGCTGTAGACCAGGGCCGAGCCATCCGAGGGCGGGGGCGGCCTCGGCGGGGTGAGCGGCGTGAGCGTGATCTTCTTGACCCGGTCGTCTCCTCCACCGCCCGGCTCCACCTGGGTTCCCTTCCCCTGGGGGCAGCAGACGCCCTGCCCCGGGCCGTGGCGACCGTATGCCCGACAGAGGGACTCGAAGAACGGCGGGAAGTCGCTGTGCTCCTTCGAGTGAAGGAGCGGACCCACGACGGCAAGGAGCCGCGTTCCGCCTTCGCCGACGTGGACGACGTACGCGTAGGCCGCGTCTTTGGCGTGCCCGTACACCACCCGCGTGTAGAGGAACCCCGGACCGGGATCCGCGGGAAGCGCGGAAAGCTTGCTGGGCGGGATCGCCTTGGGCACCGTCCCCTTGTAGGGCGGGTACACCACCGGCCCGCGACACGTCGGGCACCGGGCGACCTCCGTGGTCGCGCAGCCCGAGAGGACGACCATCACCACCGCCAGGAGTCCGACCGGCTTCATGCAGCCCCCCTTCGCGTTCAGTCGAACGCTACCACCTCGCGGACCCAGGGCCTGCCGTTCTTGATCCACGCCAGCCGCTCGTCGCGGAGCGCCACCCGCGGGCTCGAACCTGCCTCCACCCGGTGACGAACGCCCTCGAAGAACTGGCTCGCCTCGGCGTCGGGGAGCTCCGCTCTCGAGGCGATGACCGCGCGCGCTCCGGCCTCCACCATCGCGCGGGGCAGGCTCCACGGCTCGTCTCGCATGTCGCTGCCCGCCCCGGCGTGACATGCGCCGAGGATGACCAGAGGCCGACCCTGCAGACGCGTGGAGCGCAGCGTGGCGGCCGAGAGCGCGTAGGCCCGGTCCCGGTCCTCGGACAGCATCAGCATGGCTCCGTCCGGGACCTGGGCGTCGATCTGCCCGTGCACCGCGAACTCCACGAACCCCGCGCCGCGCATCGCCTCGAGCACCCGGGCCGGCGTGGCCTCCGGCGCCATCGAGCACGGTCCACCCCTGGCCATCGGGCAGTCCCGCAGCCGCAGCGGAGGGAGCCCGAGCTCCGGGGGCGGACGTGGATCCCGGAACGAGCAGACGTCCGGACCCGGAGGCCATCGGGACCTCCCGCGAGGCCATCCGGAAGCTCCAGGCGAGCGACTCCGGGAGGAGATCCGCGCGCCCCGTGGAGGTCCGCGGTGGTGAGCACCGAGAGCTCCTGGCAGTTCGCCAGCAACCGGCGGACCTCGGGCGGAACCAGCGCGGAGATCTGGACGTTCGTCCCGCGGGGCCCAGGCGGCCGCGCCCTCTCCGGCGGGACCCAGGGCGGCCCACCCGGTGCGCGTGAGATCGCGGGCCCACGCACCAGGGCGCACCGTCCGGCGCGGTGACGCCGGCTGCCGGGGCGATCTCCGTCATGGCATCGGCGACTGCTCCCCTGCGGACGGCGGCGAAGAAGCGAGCGACGCCGGTGTCCGGCCTGGGCCCGGCGGACCTCGAGGTCATTCTGGTATCGCTCCGGCGCGCTCCGTCGGACGGAGCCCGCGTCGTCCCCGAGATCCACGCGGGCGCGCTCGAGGAGGAGCTCGCCTCGATGAGCCGCCTCCCGAGGACCGAGGCCGGATTCAGCGGCGGCGCGCTCCAGGCGGAGGAGACGTCGCGCACCCCTGCGGGTCGCCGCCGAGCTGCGCGAGGTCGAGCCGGAGCTCGAGCCGCCAGGAGTCCTCGGGAGGTCGCAGACGGCAGCGAGGCGAGGAGCGCCTCGGGCCGAGCGACCGTCCCGTCGCCGGACGTAGCCCATGGCCAGATTCTCGTTCGGAACACCGTCACCCGGCACTGCCTGGGCTCGCGGGCCACATCTCCTCGAAGGTGGCGCGCGCGGCGGCGAGCCGGTCGGCGGCGAGCTTCACCCCCCCGAGCTGGAGCAGCGCGTTCCGTTCCTCTCCGAGCGCCCCGAGCCGGCGCATCCCTCGGCGCTCTGCTCGGCCTGCGCAGGCCGCCTCCTTGAACCGTCCGAGCAGCGTCTCGATCTCGATCGACTCCATGCTCCAGGTACCAGCAGGCGTACACCAGCGACGTCGCTCCGCAGCGGGAGCGAACCGCCGCACGATACGCTCGGCCTCGAGCATCTGCCGCGTTCGCGCTGCTCGCGGGCCCAGGCGCAGCGGCGAAGTGGATCTCGGAAACGGATCGCCGAGTCTCCTCACCAGCCTCGTCCGGGTCGCTCGCATCGTCGGGAGCGAAGCTGTCGAACGCTTCCAGGGGCTGTCGTGCTGCCCGGCCGCCATGGCCGGCGGACGAAGGCCTCGACGCTCGGCCCCGGACGGCACCTTCTGCTCGAGGAACCAGTACCGGAACCGGCCCGCGAGCTCGACCCTGGCCGAACGCTGGGTAGCGAGCGCCGCGCGGACCCGGGCGGCGCAGCACCATCCCGCCGTCGAGGGCGTCAAGCTCACGGGCGGTCGTCGGAGCCGCTCCATGTCCTGCCGCGTCGGCGCACCGGCCGAGGGCGTGGTAGAAGCGCACCTGCGCAGCGAGCCGGGAAGCGCTGGAGCACGTCCGGCGCGGGCGCTCTGCGCCTCAACCAGCCGCCTCCGGCCTCGAGCAAAGGCCGCCTCGCGCTCTTTCTGGCCCCGACGCGACTCCTCCGTGGCGCGCTGGTCAGTGCCGGCCTCGGTGCTCCAGCCGCCCGCCGTCCGCGTCGCCACCGCGGCGAACGCCTGGACGGCGGCGTGCGGAAGGCTGAGCGTCCGGAGACAGACCCGCGGTTGAAGCGCGCCGGCAGAAAGCCCGGATAGCCGCGGAGCGACCGGTCGAGGTACTCGAGCGCCTCCTCGCAGCGGCTCTGCTCGAGGAGGATGAGACCGCGGTCGGAGAGCACGCCCGGACGGGCAGGTAGCTGGAGGAACCCCTCGGCGCGCTGGAAGTCACGCCGGAGGAGCGACAGCGTGGCCAGCTCGCGCCAGCTCTGGTTGGCCTCGAACTGGAGCTCGGCCCGTGCGAGCGCGTTCGTCGCGGACCGGCTCGTGCCGCGGGTGATGGCGTAGGCCGGTACTGCGCGGGGCCGGCGGCGCTCGGCCAGCCGGAGACCGTCCGCGCATCGAGCGCGGCGAGCAGCGCGGGCACATCCGGGCCGGCGGGCGGCCCCCGCGGAGCGCCAGCACCAGCGCCGCGGCCATCGCCACCGCACCCACCACCCCCACCCACGCCGCGCGACGGGGTCGGGCGCGCCGGTCCGCCGCGGCAATCCAGACCGGCGCGAGCTCGGGCTTCCGGACCGGACCCTCTTCCCGGGCCTGCTCGGCGAGGGCCGACAGCTGCATGAGCCCGTGCATCTCCTGCTGGCAACGCGCGCACTGGACCAGGTGACGGCGGAACGCCGCGGCCTCCACCGCGCCCAGCTCACCGTCGACGAAGGGCCCCAGCTGCTCGCACTGGATCGGCCCGCCGCTGTGGTCCTCGGGCGTCATGTCTTCTCCTCCCGGCCGCCCAGGAGCAACACCCGGAGCTTCCGGCGCGCCCGGAGAAGGCGCGTTCCGACCGTGTTCTGAGGGATCTCGAGCGCCGCGGCGATGTCCCGGTACGACCGGTGCTCGAAGGCGTGCAGGGTGAAGACCTCGCGGAACTCGGGCTCGAGGCGCTCCACCGCAGCCCGGAGCTGCTCGACGCCGATCCGCGTCCAGAGCGGCGCGTCGGCGAGGGGCGTGTCCTGCGTCACCGCGGGCTCTTCCGGGGGATCCCCCAGCTGCTCCCGCTCGCGCCGGCGGAACAGGTCGATCATCCGCCGGTGGAGGATGGTGACCAGCCAGGCCTGGAGGTTCTGCACCGCCTGCAGCCGGTCGCCGGCCTGGAGCGCGCTCTCCAGCGTGTCGTGGACCACGTCGGCGGCGTCCGCCTCCGAGGCACACATCCGCCGCGCGAGGCCGAGCAGGACGGGCCGGAGCGCGACAACGGCCGCCCGCAGTGAAGGATCCAATGTCGTTGGACTGCGGAACTTCGACGGCGCCGGAATGCCGCGACGCTGCCACCGCGCCGGAACGACGGTCAAGCAGAGCGTGGGAGGTGCGGCGGCCGGTCTCATGTCCCCTACCGGAACAGTCGGCCGGGAACGCGGGATCTTCCCGTTTCCGGGGGCTCAGCCCCGCTCGAACCGGTACCCCAGGCCCCGGGCGGTGAGGATGTAACGGGGCGCCTCCGGGTCCGGCTCGAGCTTCTGCCGGAGCTGCCGGACGAAGGTGTCCACCGTCCGCGGGGTTCCCTCGTAGTCGATGCCCCAGGCGCCCGAGAGCAGCTCCTCCCGGGAGAACGTCCGTCCGGGATTCGAGACCAGGTGGGCGAGCAGCTTGAGCTCCTGCGCGGTCAGCTCGACCGGGGCCTCGCCCCGCGTCACCTGCTTGGTGGTGAGGTTCACCGCCACGTCCCCGAAGCGCACCACCTGCCCGTCCTCGCCCCAGCGGCGGCGGAGCACCGCCTTCACCCGCGCCATCAGCTCGGCGACGCCGAAGGGCTTCACCACGTAGTCGTCGGCGCCGAGGTCGAGGCCGAGCACCTTGTCCCGCTCCATGCCCTTGGCGGACAGGACCAGCACCGGCGTGCGCACCCCGCGCGACCGCAGCTGGCGCAGGAGCTCGTAGCCATTGAGCCGCGGCATCATCACGTCCAGCACGATGAGGTCCGGCGCCTCGCGCACCGCCATCTCCAGGCCCCGCGCCCCGTCCTGCGCCTGGAGCACTTCGTACCCCTCGTAGCGGAGGTTCATCGAGACGCCGGTGAGGATGGACAGGTCGTCCTCCACCACCAGGACGCGCGGCTTCTCCTGGCTCACGCCTGCGCCTCCTTCGCCGCCGGCAGGTGGATGGTGAAGGTGCTGCCCTTGCCCAGCTCGCTCCTCACCGTGAGCTTGCCGCCGTGGGCCTCGACGATGCGCCGGCTGATGGAGAGCCCCAGGCCCGAGCCCTCGGTCTGGCGGGTGAGGAGGTTGTCCACCCGGTAGAAGCGCTCGAAGACGCGCTTCCGGTCGCGCTTGGCGATGCCCACCCCGTGGTCCTCCACCTCGATGTCCACGCCCCCGTCGGTCGCCCCGGCCCGGAGCTCGATGTGCTTCTCGGCGCCCGAGTACTTGTAGGCGTTGTGGAGGAGGTTGAGGAGCGCGGCGGCCAGCGCCTCGCGGTCGCCCTCCACCACCGGGAGCGCCTCGGGAAGCTGGCAGCTGAGCTGCACCTCGCTGTCCAGCCGCTGGGCCCGGAAGGCGTCCAGCGAGGCGTCGAGGATCTGCCGGACCGTGAGCCGCTCCTTCCGGTAGCGCTGGCGGCCAGACTCGAGCCGCGCCCAGTCGAGCACCCGCTCGATCATCGTCGAGAGCCGCTCGGTCTCGCGCTGGAGCAGCTCCAGCACCTCCTGGGTCTGCGCGGGGTCCTTCACCCGGCCGAGGGCGAGCGTCTCGATGAACATCCGGATGGAGGTGAGCGGGGTGCGCAGCTCGTGGCTCACCAGGCTCACGAAGTCGGTCTTGAGCCGCGAGAGGCGCGCCTGGAGGTACAGCGCGCGCGCGGTGTAGACGACCCCGACCACCAGCGTGGCGTAGAAGGCGCCGAGCAGCCCGGCATACACCAGCCGGTTGCGCAGCGAGGCGAAGGCCACCGGGTCGCCCGCCTCGGGCATGGCGCGGAGCTGGAACTCTTGCAGTGGCGCCGGGAGCGGCCGCTCGGCGAGCGGCGTGACCTCCAGCGCGTTCTTCGCCCCGGGCACCCCTCCGATGAACTTGCCGACCAGTCCCGGACGCGCCGGTTGCACCGCGGTGAGCTCGAAGCGGACCTGCTCCGCCTTGCCCTTGAGGTCCTGCGCGCTCTGGGCGAGGAGCTGCTCCAGCGCGCGCTGCGACAGCGCGGCGCCGACCACCCCGCTCGAGGTCCGGAGCGCCACGATGAGCAGCGGTCCGCCGGGCCCCGGGAGGCTGAGGAAGGTCGGCCGCTCGGGGAGGAAGGCGAGCTGGCTCCGGAGCGGGGTGAGCGCGGCCACCAGGTCGGTGTCCGGGGACTCGAGCACGTCGCGCGACAGCCGGAACCCCTCGCCCGAGAGGACGAGGCCCGAGGGGGCGGTGACCAGGACGCCCCCATCGACCCGGGCCACCGTGCTCGCCTCGAGCGCCTGGCGGAGCCGGGTGCTCAGGATGTCGAGCCGGTCCTGCCACACCGAGGCGAGCCGCTTCTCCACCGCGGCGCGCTCGTTGAGGATCGCCACCACGCCCAGGCCGGTGAGGCCCGCGGAGGGAACCGCCACCAGCACCATCAGGAGGGCGAACGTGCGCCGGAAGCTCAGCAGCTCGATGGGCACCGACCGCGGCATGACGATGCGAGAGCCTACTCGGCCCCGGGTCGCGCCTGCCCTCCCCGCATGGTGATGGCGTAGAGTGCGAGGCCCCTTCGGAGGGAGGCCTCGCCATGCGTGCAGCGGTCATCGGCCTCGGAGCGTTCGGGACGGCGCTGGCCAACACCCTCGCCAGCCGGTGCGACGAAGTCCGGGCCTGGGCGCGAGAGCAGGCGGTGGTGGATGCCATCAACGGTCGCGCGGGAGAACCGGACCTATCTCCCGGGCATCCCCGTGTCGCCGAGGGTGCGGGCCACTGTCTCGCTCGAGGAGGCGCTCGCCGGCGCCGAGCTGGTGGTGTTCGCCACCCCGTCCCACGTCATGCGGGACGTGGTCCGCAAGGCGCTCCCGCATCTGCCCGAGCACGTGCCGCTGCTCACGGTGGCCAAGGGCATCGAGAACGAGACGCTGATGACCATGACCCAGCTGCTCGAGGACTGCCTCCCGGAGAAGTACCACCCGTCCATCGCCATCCTCTCCGGCCCCTCCTTCGCCAAGGAGATGGCCGCGGGGATGCCGACGGTGGTCACCGTCGCCTCGCACTTCGAGAAGGTGGCCCAGAAGGTCCAGGCCGCGCTGCAGACCGAGTCGTTCCGGACGTACACCTCCATCGACGTCATCGGGGTGGAGATGGGCGGGGCGCTCAAGAACGTCATCGCCATCGCCGCGGGCATGTCGGACGGGCTGGGCTTCGGCCTCAACGCCCGGAGCGCGCTCATCACCCGGGGGCTCGCGGAGATCAGCCGCATCGCGGTGCGCATGGGCGCCAATCCGCTGACGCTGATGGGGCTGTCCGGCCTCGGTGACCTGGTGCTCACCTGCACCGGCGACCTGTCGCGGAACCGGCGGGTGGGCATCGAGCTGGGGAAGGGGCGGGCGCTGGACCAGGTGCTCGCGGAGATGACGCAGGTGGCCGAGGGGGTGAAGACCGCCCGGAGCGCGCGCGACCTTTCCCGGAAGGTCGGCGTGGAGCTCCCCATCTGCGACCAGGTCCATGCCATCATGTACGAGGGAAAGAGCCCGCGTCGCGCAGTGGTGGAGCTGATGACGCGGGCTCCGAAACGAGAGGACTGACCGGGGTCCTCCAGAGGAGGGGAGCACAAATGAAGCGCTGGATGGCGCTGTGCCTGCTCGCGTGTGCGTGCGGGAGTAGCAGCAGCAACCCCACGCCCGATGCCGGGCCCACCCCCGGGAGCGGGACGATCACCGGAACCGTGAATGGACACGCGCTGACGGTGAAGGATGCGGTCTTCGGCATCTCTCCGGGCACCAACACCGTGAACGTGGTGATGGGCGACCGGACGGATCTCTGTGCGCTGCTCACCGGGACGACGATTCCCGGGACCACCACGGTGTTCGGCTTCGGCTTGCTCAACCTTTCCACCCCGACGACGCCGGCGGCCGTGGTGGCGGGGGACTACTCGTATTTCTCCCTGTTCCATCTGACCAACGTCCCCGGCGCGGGGAAGTGGTGGGACGGCGCGTTCGCGGTGGCGACCAGCTGCAGCCCGACCGGAACCTTCGCCACCGGGGGGACGATGACCGTCACCCAGGTGGGGAGCACCACGACGCACGTCAAGGTGACGCTGACCAACATCACCTTCGGCACCGACACGTTGAACGGGAGCGTCGAGGCGGTCTACTGCGACATCCTGAAGACGCAGTCGCCGCCCTGCGGCGGCATCTCCCTGCTCGCCCGTCCACCGTCGCCCGAGTAGCCGCCTGGCCGCGCCCGGCCTCCCGGGCGCCGGACGTGGTATGAGCCAGCCCATGGCTGGGCCGGCTCTTGCCTGGGACGTCGTCGACTACCCGGAGCCGCACCTCGCGCGGACGAAGGCGCTCCTCGCCGCGCACCCCGAGGCGCGCGCGCTGCTCGGGCGTGACCGGAGCACCGCGTTCTGGGTGGTGGCCATCGTCGGGCTGCAGATTGCGGTCGCCTGGGCTCTCCGGGCGCAGCCGTGGTGGGTGCTGGTGCCCGCCGCGTACCTCCTGGGCGCGCTGGCGGACCACGCGCTCTGGACGCTGATCCACGACTGCACCCACAACCTGGTGTTCCGGAAGACGCGTTGGAACGCCTGGCTGCAGATCCTCGCCAACCTCCCCATCGTCTTCCCGGCCGCGATCTCCTTCAGGAAGTTCCACATCTTCCACCACCGCTTCCAGGGCGATCCGGAGCTGGATGCGGACCTCGCCTCGCCGCTCGAGGCGCGTCTGGTGGGGAACGGCACGGTGCGGAAGGCGCTCTGGCTCCTGACGTTCTTCGCCTGGCAGAGCCTTCGCGTGCCCCGGCTGAAGCGGGTGAAGATGTTCGACGGCTGGTACCTGGCCAACGTGGCGGTCCAGCTGGCGTTCCTCGTCGGGCTGTGGGCCGCGGCTGGCTGGAGGCCGGTGCTCTACCTCACGCTCTCCAGCATCTTCGCCATCGGCCTCCACCCGGTGGGCGCGCGGTGGATCCAGGAGCACTACCTGACCAGCGGCAAGGCAGGGCAGGAGACCTTCTCGTACTACGGGCCGCTGAACCTGGTGGCGTTCAACGTCGGCTACCACAACGAGCACCACGATCTGATGACCGTGCCCTGGTCGCGACTGCCGCGGCTGAAGGCGATGGCCCCCGAGTTCTACGACGGGCTGGTCCACCACCGCTCCTGGACCGCGCTCCTCTTTCGCTTCCTGCTCGACCCCTCGCTCAGCCTCTACAGCCGGCGGGTTCGCGGGACCGCGGCCACGGTGAGCGAGTCGCGCCCGGCCGACTGGTCGCTCGCCGAGGCCATCCTCTCGTCGGCGTTCGAGGACGCATCGTCGGCCAGCGAGGAAGCACGCGCGGCCTGACGCCTCAGCGCCGTGACAGCGCCTTGAGCTCCTCGTCGTCGAGTTTGGGGAGCGCCCGGACGAAGGCCACCAGGTCCCAGCGCAGGTCCTCGGGCAACGACCGTTCGAATCCCGGCATGCCGGTGAGCCGGACCCCGTTCGAGACCAGGAAGTAGAGCTCGCCGTCGGTGCGCCCCTGCGTCTCGGGCTCGCCCAGCCCCGCGGCGCCGACCAGCCCCGCCCCCAGGCGGGCCGCCACCCGGCGTTTCACGTCCGGCGCTCCTTGATCAGCGCCGCGAGCGCCTTGAGGTCTTCCTGGCCCACGTCCGACACCATCCAGTACGCCACGCCGCGGTGGGACCAGCGGCAGACGGTCCATCGCCCGGTCACCGACGGCCGCGGCTCGCTGTCAGCCTCCGCCGAGCGCCAGGCGAACACGTCCACCAGGTGGCCGCGCACCTGGTACACCGCCGTGGCCACCGGCCGGCCGTCGAGCGCGTCGACCCGTGCGCCCCGGAGCGCGAACCCGTCTCCTCCGCCCGCCGGCGCCACGGACCCGGGCAGCCGGGTGGAGAGCCAGCGCGCGATGGCGGCCGGATCGTCGGAGGCGAGCTCCACGCTGGTGCCCGCGTCGAGGGCACGGGCATGCAGCGCCGCGACCTCGTGCACGATGCCCGAGGTGCGCCCGGGGACCAGCATCAGCGCCACCAGCGCCGCGACCGCCATCACCCCCACGACGCCCATGGCGAAGACGCGCCGCCGGCGCGCGCGCACCCCGCGCGTCACCCGGATCAGCGCCGACTCCGCCTCGCTCGCGCTGCCCTTGGCGGACTGGAGGAGACGTCGCAGCGCCCGGAGCGTCTCCAGCTCACGGCGGCAGGCGGCGCACTGCTCCAGATGGGCCTCGACCTCCAGTGAGCCCTCCAGCGAGAGCTCGCCGTCGAGGTAGGCGTGCAGCGCTCCGCGAGGATGTTCGTCGAAGGGATTCATCAGTTCTTGCTCCGCGGGTCGCCCACCAGTTCCCTCACCAGCTGCGCGCGAGCACGCGACAGCCGCGACATCACCGTGCCGATGGGCACGCCGAGGATGCTCGCGATCTCCCGGTAGCTGCACTCCTCCATCTCCCGGAGCACCAGCACCTCGCGGTGGAGGGCCGGGGAGGCGGTCCAGGGCCGCGTGCACCTCGTTCGCGTCACAGGTCTCCAGCAACCGCGCCTCGGGCGACGGCAGCGGGTCCGGCTCGTTCTCCAGCGCCGGCTCGAGGTCGCCCGGGTCGTCGCGCTCGCGCTTGCGCCAGAGCGTGAAGCTGACGTTCCGGACGATGGACAGCAGCCAGGCGCGCGGGCTCTCACCGGAGAAGCCACGGAAGTGCCGGAAGGCCCGGAGGAACGAATCCTGAAGCACGTCCTGGGCGTCGGCCTCGTTGCGGACCAGGGTCCGTGCCAGACGCAGCGCCGCCGCGGCGTGGGGCCGGGCGAACTGCTCGAATTCCCGAGAATCGTCGCTCACGCCTGGTCAGGACTCCGCGACCGCGAGATTCATTCCAGCGCCGGCCACGGAATAGCGCGCCGGGTGGACCGAGTCTCGTCGCCACACACGGGTCACGACACAGGAGTGGTCACCAATGCACATCGATCGACGGGAGCTCTTGAAGCTCCTCGGCCTGGGCGGGGTCGTCCTCGGCTCGGGACTCCCCGGGTTCTCCCTGGCTGCAACCGGCGGGAAGAAGCCCGAGGACTTCTTCTTCCTCCAGCTCTCGGACACGCACTGGGGGTTCAGTGGCCCGCCCAACCCCGAGGCGGACCGGACGCTGAAGGAGGTGGTGCAGGCGGTGAACGCCTCGAAGGCCAGGCCCGACTTCGTGGTCTTCACCGGGGACCTGACCCACACCACCGACGACGACGCGCTCCGCAGGAAGCGAATGGCGGAGTTCAAGGCCATCGTCTCCGAGCTGCACGTCCCCAAGACCTTCTTCCTCCCCGGCGAGCACGACGCCTCGCTGGACAAGGGGCAGGCGTACCAGGAGCACTTCGGCGTGCTGCACCAGAGCTTCGAGCACAAGGGCGTCCACTTCGTCGCCCTGGACAACGTGTCCGACCCCTCGGGGGCGGTCGGAGACACGCAGATCGACTGGCTGAAGGCGGAGCTGGGGAAGCTCGACCGCGACGCGCCGATCGTCGTCCTCGCCCACCGGCCGCTCTTCGACCTGTTCCCCCAGTGGGACTGGGCGACCGCCGACGGGGCGAAGGTGCTCTCGGTGCTCGAGCCCTACCGCCACCTCACGGTGTTCTACGGGCACATCCACCAGGAGAACCACCGGACCACCGGGCACATCGCGCATCACTCGGCGAAGTCGCTGATGTTCCCGCTGCCCGCGCCGGGAAGCGTCCCCAAGCGGGCGCCGGTCCCGTGGGATGCGCAGCACCCCGGCCGCGGGCTCGGCTACCGCGAGGTGGACGTGCGCGGGAAGTCGCGCGAGCTCGGCGTCGAGGAGTACGACGTGCACGGGGCGCGGGTGTGAAGGCGCTGGTCACCGCACTGGCCCTGGTCTTCCTCGCCGGCGCCGACCGCCGCGCGGGCGGCGCCGAGAGTCATCCAGATCACGGCGAGGAAGTTCGAGTTCTCGCCGGCGGAGATCCACCTCAGGCGCGGCGAGCACGTGGTGCTGGAGCTCACCTCGCTGGACCGGAAGCACGGGTTCAAGCTGCCCGAGCTGGGTATCCGGGCCGACGTGCCTGCGGGCGGAACGACACGCGTCGAGGTGACGCCGGAGAAGGCCGGCCGCTTCTCGTTCGCCTGTGACGTGTTCTGCGGCGACGGGCACGACGACATGGCGGGGACCCTCGTCGTCGACCCCTGAGCCTCCCTCGGGCAGCGGCGAAGGATTCTTCCAGCTTCGCCGCAAGGCACGTCTTCCCGGAAGCTCACGACCGCGCCTGGGGCCGAGGACCCCCGGACTTTCTCCTTTCCTTCCGCCCGCTCCCTCTTGTCTCATCGTTGCATCAGCCATCGGGCTGAAAAGGGAGAGAACGAATGCGCGGAAAGGCACTGGGAGTGACGCTGTTGCTGCTGGGTGGCGTGGGCTGCGGATCGAGCTCCGGAGGCGGCTCGGACTGCGACAAGGTGGTGAAGGGCTACAACGATTACGCCAGCAAGGTGTCGGCCTGCGGCGTCACCCTTCCCATCGGGAGCATGACCACGGCCCAGTGCGACCAGGCCTTCAGCGGTAGCGGGTGCACGGCCGCGGACAAGACCCTGTACGGGGACTTCGGGACCTGCCTCAGCAACCTGCCGGCCTGCAGCTCCAGCAACACGCAGCCGTTCATCGACGCGGTGACCGTCTGCACCGACAAGCTGAACGGCCTCTCGAGCACCTGCCAGTGACGCGGGGCTGAGCGGGCCCGAGCCGCGAGGCGACGCACCTCCCGTGCGATCGCCTCGCGCTCACCGCCTTCCCGGTGGAACGACCGGGGTTGTCCCTACGTGCAGGGTGCCCTTCTTCCCTTGACCGCGCCGTTGTCCCTGGGCCACAGGCCGTCGGCGCGCGGACGCGCCGACGAGGGGAGCTCGAACGATGAAGCGGATCATCTCGTGGGTGGCGGGCCTGTGTCTCGTCGCCCTGGTGGGGTGTAGCGAGGACCTCGGGCCGGTGACCGCGGCCTGGAACCAGCTCTCGCAGACGGTGACCGCGAAGATCGCCGCGTTCAAGAGCCAGTACGCCAGCCTGCAGGCGGCGGTGAAGGCTCTCCCGGCGGCTGCCGACGCCGATTCGGCCGGGAAGGCGCTGAAGGCCAAGGTGGATCAGGCGCTCGCCACCCACGGCCAGAGCCTGGGCGCGCTCGACTCGTTGCTCTCCACGGCGAAGGGTTCCTTCGACGAGGCGGTGAAGGGCGGAAAGATCGTCGACGTGCAGAAGGTGATCGACGAGACGAAGACCCGGTTCGATCAGCTCTCGACCAGCCTGACCGGCTCGGCGGCGGGCGTGACCGGCCTCATCGACCAGTACCGGAAGCACGCCGCGGAGATGGCCAAGCCGGTGGACACCGACTTCACCGATCTCGACTTCAAGGCCGGGACGGCGCAGTTCCTCTTCACCCATCCAAGCAGCAAGGCGACGCTGGAGAAGCTCGTGGCCTACATGAAGAGCTGCCCGGAGCTGGTGGTGGACCTGGTGGGCCACACCTCGAACGAGGGCTCGGATGCGAAGAACGTCAAGCTGAGCATCGACCGGGCCAAGGCGGTCAAGCAGTACCTGGTGACCAAGGCCGGCGTGGAGGCGAAGACGTTCCGGGAGGTCACCGGCGTCGGCGATCGGCAGAACGTCGTGCCCGAGCCGGCGCCCGGCAGCCCCGAGGCCAAGAAGATGGGCGCCAAGGCGCTCGAGGAGATCCGCAGGAAGAACCGTCGGATCACCGTGCATCCCGTCACGCCCTGCCCGAAGTAGCGCCGAGTGAGTCCACGGAGCGTCATCGCGGTCGCGCTGTTACCCTTGGCAGCGGGCGTCAGCAGCAGCAGCTGAGCTTCGGGGCGGTTCGCCCCGTTGTCGGGCTCAGCCGGTGCGCGTCGCCGGTGGCGGGGCGGGCGCCGCGGGGGCCTCGCCGTGGTCCGGCTTGCCGGTGGGCAGCCCCACGCCTCGGATGGAGGCGTCGAGGATCTCCACCGGGTGCGCCGCGTGGAGGGTGGTCCCCTTCGCCTCGAGCAGCCGCTGGATGTGCAGCGTGCAGCCAGGGTTGGCCGAGGCGAGCAGGTCGGCGCGGGTGCGGAGCACGGCCGAGACCTTGCGCGTCCCCACCTCGTCCGCGCTCTCCGGCTGGAACAGGTTGTAGGTGCCGGCGCTGCCGCAGCACTGCTCGCCGTCCGCCACGTCCACCAGCTCGAGCCCGGGGATGCCCCGGAGCAGCATCCGGGGCTGGCTCCGGATGCCCTGCCCGTGCGCGAGGTGGCAGGCGTCGTGGTACGCGACGCGCGCCGCGATGGGGTGACGCACCGCCCGCGGAGGACCGAGCGCGACGAGGAACTCGTGCACGTCCTTCACCTTCGCCGAGAAGGCTCGGGCCCGCTCCGCCCACGCCGGGTCGTTCCGGAACAGCCGGCCGTAGTCCTTGAGGTGCGAGCCGCAGCCGGCCGCGTTGATGATGATCGCGTCCACCGGCGTGCGCTCGAAGCGCTCGATGAGCGCCCGCGCGAAGCGCAGCGACTCCTCGTCGCGCCCGGAGTGCATCGACAGCGCCCCGCAGCAGCCCTGCCCCGGAGGGACCTGGACCTCGCATCCCTCGGCGGCGAGCACCCGCAGCGTGGCGTCGTTCACCCCGGGGAAGAACACCCGCTGCACGCAGCCTGCGACCAGGCCCACCCGCGCCCGCGCCGGACCGACCGCCGGGACCCGCCCGGGCAGCGCTCGGGTCAGCTCCTTCCAGCTCACCTCCGGCGTGAGCGCCTCCATCTGCCGGAGGTTCGCCGGGAGGAGCCGGAGGAGGCCGCTCCGGCGCACCAGCCACCGGAGCCCGCTCCGGGCGTACAGGAGCAGGAGCGCACCGATGACCCGGAGGCGCCCGGGGTGCGGGAAGACGGAGAAGACCATCCCGCGGAACAGCCGCTCGCGCAGCGGGCGGCGGTGGGTGTGCTCCAGCTTCGCCCGCGTCTCCTCGATGAGGATGTCGTACTTCACGCCGGAGGGGCAGGCGGTCACGCATGCCAGGCATCCGAGGCACCGGTCGAAGTGGGACGCCACGGTGGGGGTCATCGAAATCTTCCCCTCCCGCAGCCCGCGCATCAGGTCGATCCGGCCGCGGGGGCTGTCCATCTCCTCGCCCCAGCTCAGGTAGGTCGGGCAATGCGGAAGGCAGAAGCCGCAGTGCACGCAATCCTCGACCAGGTCCCGCTCCGCCATCCCGAGGCCCCCTAGAGTCCGCCCACGAACCGCCCGGGCGCGAGCCGCCGTCCCGGGTCCAGCCGGTCCTTCATCTGCACCATCAGCGGCAGGGCCGCCGGCGGCGGTCCCCACACGTCCACGCCGGCCCGCACCTCCGGCGGGGCGGCGTGCAGCACCACGCTCCCGTGCGGCAGCGCCTCCCGGGCGGCGTTCACCGCCGCCACCACCGGCGCGGCGGCGCGCACGTCGCCGGAGATGAAGGCCAGCCCGAGCACCGGGTAACAGACGGCGCGCGGATGCTCGAGCACCGGGAAGAGCGAGCCGAGCGCCGCGTTGGCCACCCGCTCCAGCTCCATCGGCTGCGCGGCCAGCTTGGCGCGGAACGCGGCCG
The DNA here is from genome assembly GCA_963776345.1 of uncultured delta proteobacterium. Taxonomy (GTDB): domain Bacteria; phylum Myxococcota; class Myxococcia; order Myxococcales; family Myxococcaceae; genus RPRB01. The sequence goes on from CAVZMH010000022.1 coordinate 134,862, forward strand.
TCGACTCGCGCGCGCGGTCGTGCCGGGCCCAGAACGCGCGGGCGGCGTCGGGTCCGAGCGGCTCCGCGCCCCAGCCCTGGCGCGTGCCCAGCTCGACGAGCTTCTCCGTCTGCTGCCGCACCCCGGCCTCGAACCCCTCGAAGCGGACGCCCAGCTCGAACCGCCCGTCGAAGCGGACCCCGAGGTCGTCCCCGCCCTCGTGCACCAGCGCCGCCACCGCGCCCGGCTCGAGCTGGGCCTGCCGGAGCGCGAGCATCACCCGCCGGACGCCGTCGGCGTCGAGGTCGGCGAAGAGCACCGTCGCCTGCGCCTCGGGCAACGGGTGCAACCGGAAGGTGACGGTGGCGATGAGCCCCAGCGTGCCGAGCGAGCCCACCATCAGCTTGGGCACGTCGAACCCGGCGACGTTCTTCACCACCTTGCCCCCGCCCCGGGCCTCGGTGCCGTCGGCCCGGACGATGGAGATGCCGATGATCAGGTCGCGGATGCTGCCGTAGCGCGTCCGCCGCGGCCCGAAGGCGTTGGTCGCCACCAGCCCGCCGATCGTCGCCCGGGCGGCCCACGGCGGGTCGAGGGCCAGCATCTGGCCGGAGCGGGCGAGAGAATCCTGAAGCGCCGCGAGCCGGACCCCCGCCTCCACGGTGACGATCTGGTCCAGCGGCGCGTGCTCGACGATGCGCTCCAGCCGCTCGGTGCCGAGCACCACCTCCACCCCTGCCGGGGGCGCGCCGATCGACAGCTCGGTGCCGCCTCCCAGGAAGAGGACTCGCGCGTTCTCCTTCTCCGCGCGGCGGAGGACCTCGGTCGCCTCGGCGAGCGTGCCGGGGCGCTCCTGCCGCGCCGAGGCCAGCGCGTCGAGGCTCGCCGCGACCACGCTCATCCGCGGTCCGCCAGCCCGGCCACCTCGGTGGCGTGCGGGCGGTAGGGGCCCGGGCGGTCGCCGCAGAGCCTGGGGGTGGGGAAGACCTTGCTCGGGTTGAAGGTGGTCCCCGGGTCGAAGGCGCAGCGCACCTTGGCCATGGTGTCCAGGTCCGCCTCGGTGAACATCTCGGCCATGAAGGGCGCCTTGTCCGCGCCCACTCCGTGCTCGCCGGTGATCGAGCCGCCATAGCGGATGCAGATGCGGAGGATCTCCCCCGCCAGCTCCTCGGCCGCGTGCTCCTGTCCGGGGACCTTGGCGTCGTAGAGCACCAGGGGATGCAGGTTGCCGTCGCCGGCGTGGAAGACGTTGGCCACCCGGAGCCCGCGCTCCTCGGAGAGCCGGGCGATCTCCGCCAGCACCCGGGCGATGTCGTTCCGGGGGATGACCCCGTCCTGCACGATGTAGTTGGGCGCGAGCCGACCCATGGCCGCGAAGGCGCTCTTCCGGCCCTTCCACATCAGCAGCCGCTCGTCGTCGTTCTTCGGGACGCGCACCTCGAGCGCGCCGGTCCGCCGGGCGATGGACACCGCCACGTCCGCGGTGTGCTCCGCCTCGGCCGCGCACCCGTCCACGTCCATGAGCAGCGCCGCGCCCACGTCCGGCCAGTCCAGCCCGGTCGCCGCGACCGCCGCCCGGATGGCGAGACGGTCCATCATCTCGATGGCCGCCGGAACGATGCCCGTGCCGATGATCTCCCCGACGCAGTTCCCGGCCTCGGTGGTGGAGGGGAAGGTGGCGAAGAAGGTGCGGGTGGCCTCGGGCTTGCGGAGGATCCGGAGCACCACCTCGGTGACCACCCCCAGCGTCCCCTCGCTGCCGACCACCACCCCGACCAGGTCGTAGCCGGGCGTGTCCAGCGCCGGGCCGCCCAGGTCCACCACCTCGCCGGCCGCGGTCACCAGCCGGACGCCGCGGACGTGATTCACGGTGAAGCCGTACTTGAGGCAGTGCGCGCCGCCCGAGTTCTCGGCCACGTTGCCGCCGATGGTGCACACGCCCTGCGAGGAGGGGTCCGGCGCGTAGTAGTAGCCCGCCGGCGAAATCTCCTTGCTCACGTCGAGGTTGATGACCCCCGGCTGGACGCGGATCCATCCGTCGTCGAGGTCCACCTCGAGGATTCGCTTCATCCGCGAGAGCCCGAGCAGCAGGCACCCAGGCACGGGCAGCGCTCCGCCCGACAGCCCGGTCCCGGCGCCGCGCGGGACGATGGGCATTCCCGCCTCGACCGCGATGCGCACCACCGCGGCGACCTCCTCGGTCGAGGCAGGCAGCACCACCACGCTCGGGGCGGCGCGGAAGCTGGCGAGCGCGTCGCACTCGTAGGTGCGCAGGTCCGCCGGGTCGCGGATGACGTTCCTCTCGCCCACCACCGCGACCAGCCGGTCGATCACCCCGGCCGGCGCCGGGATGGGCGCGGGGGCCGGGGCGGAAGTGACCAGCGACGGGGAGGACATGTCCCCTTCCTAGTCGAGATAGCGGTACGCCGGCAGGGTGAGGAACTCGGGGAAGGTCTTGGTCAGCACCAGGCTGTCGAGGATCTCCGCCGCCTCGCGGTAGCGGCCGGGCCCGGACTCGGTCAGCCGCGCCAGCTGCGCGTCACGGGTGGTCCGGTACATCGCCTCGCTCGCCGGGCGGCCGTCGTCGAGCTTCGCCCCGTGGTGGATCCACTGCCAGAGCTGGGCGCGGGAGATCTCCGCGGTCGCCGCGTCCTCCATCAGGTTGTAGATGGCAGCGGCGCCGTTCTCCAGGAGCCAGGAGTTGATGTACTGGAGCGCCACGTCGACGTTGAGGCGGAAGCCGGCCTCGGTGATCTTCCCGTCGGGCACGCGCGGGTCCACGAGCTGCGCCGCGGTGACCTGGACCTCGGAGCGGAGGCGCTCCTTCTGGTTGTCCTTGGGCCCCAGCTTCTGGTCGAAGACCTCCTTCGCCGTGGGGACGAGGTCGGGATGCGCGACCCAGGTGCCGTCGAAGCCGTCGTTCACCTCGCGCAGCTTGTCCTCGCGCACCTTGGCCAGCGCCTTCTCGTTGATCTCGGGGTTCTTCCGGCTGGGGATGAACGGCGCCATGCCGCCCATCGCGTGCGCGCCGTGGGTGTGGCACGACTTGACCAGCAGCTCGGTGTAGGCGCGCATGAACGGCACGGTCATGCCCACCTGCACCCGGTCCGGGAGGACCAGGTCCTTCCGGTTCCGGAACTTCTTGATGAAGGAGAACATGTAGTCCCAGCGGCCGGCGTTGAGACCGCTGGCGTGCTCGCGAAGCTCGTAGAGCATCTCCTCCATCTCGAAGGCGGCGGGCAGGGTCTCGATCAGCATCGTGGCCCGGATGCTGCCCCGCGGGATCTTCAGCGCCTCCTGCGCGGCGACGAACACCTCGTTCCACAGCCGCGCCTCGAGGTGGCTCTCCATCTTCGGGAGGTAGAAGTACGGGCCGGTGCCGCGGTCGAGCAGCTCGCGGGCGTTGTGGAAGAAGTAGAGCCCGAAGTCGAAGAGGCTGGCGCTGATCGGCGTGCCGTCGATGGTGACGTGCTTCTCCGGGAGGTGCCACCCGCGCGGACGCACCAGCAGCACTGCGGTCCGGTCGTTCAGCCGGTAGCTCTTGCCGCCCGACTCGAGCGAGATGGTGCGGCGGATGGATTCGATGCAGTTCTGCTGGCCGAGCGTCACGTTCCGCCACGAGGGCGAGAGCGAGTCCTCGAAGTCGGCCATGAACACGTCCGCCCCCGAGTTGAGGGCGTTGATCATCATCTTCCGCTCGGTGGGGCCGGTGATCTCCACGTGACGGCGCTGGAGGTCCTTGGGGGTCGGCGCCACCTTCCAGTCGCCGCCGCGGATGCTCTTGGTGGAGGGGAGGAAGTCCGGCATCTCGCCGCGGTCGAACGCCTTCTGGCGCTCGGCCCGGGCGGCGAGCAGCTCCTGACGCCGCGCCTCGAAGCGGCGGTGCAACGGCTCGAGGAAGGCCAGGGCGTCCCTCGAAAGCACCTTCTCGGCGCCTTCCGGAGCGGAGGTCAGGACGTTGAGGGCCATGGGGAACTCCTTGTCGGGGGATGATGCCTGCGACGAGCGGCTCAATCTCCGACCGTTGGGGCTGGAGAGCAACGGTGTTGTGCAGGGTTTCGGCGACAAGGGGCCGGAAAGAGGCTTCGCCGCCCGGCCGTCCAGCGGGGAGGCGCCTGCGAACCGACGGGGAGTGCGGATCCGGGCCTCGGCCCTGGCTCGGGACACTGGCTCAGGGACACCGGTGGCCTCGACGGACCGCTCGCGCTCAGCCGCCGACGGCCACGGCCCCCGGCGAGCGCACGGGTGGCTCCGGGGCAGCCTCTCCGGCCTCGTCCCGCTCCGGGCGGCGCAGGGGAGCGACCAGCGCGCCCAGCTCGACCGAGGCGCCCTCGGCGAACAGCGTGCGGTCTGCCTTGTGGAGCAATGCCTCGAGGCCCTGACCGGTGACGGCGCTGATCGCCACCCCTCCGCGGGTGCGGACCAGCGTCTGGAGGAGCCCGGGCTCGATCCGGTCCGCCTTGTTCCACACCAGGATGCGCGGCTTGGAGAGGAGATCCAGGGTCCCGAGGATCTGCTCCACCGCCTCGATCTGCGCGTCGTGGGCTGGATCCGAGGCGTCCACCACGTGCAGGAGGAGGGAGGCGTCGTCCAGCTCCTCGAGCGTCGCCCGGAAGGCGTTCACCAGATCCGGCGGCAGGTCGCGGATGAACCCCACCGTGTCGGTGATGATGACCTCGCGCTCCTCGGGGAAGCGCAGGCGCCGGCTGGTCGGATCGAGCGTGGCGAAGAGCTTGTTCTCCACCAGCACCTCGCTGTGGGTCAGCGCGTTGAGCAGGGTGGACTTGCCGGCGTTGGTGTAGCCGACGATGGAGATGACCGGCAGCTCGCGCCGCTCCCGGCGCCCGCGGCGGACCTGCCGCTCGCGCGAGAGGTGCTCGATGCGCCGCTCGAGGTGGGCGATCCGGTCGCGCACCCGCCGGCGATCGATCTCCAGCTTGGTCTCGCCGGGTCCGCGGCCGCCGATGCCGCCGGCAAGGCGCGACAGCGAGTCGTCGCTCTGGGCCAGCCGGGGCAGGAGGTACTTCAGCTGCGCGAGCTCGACCTGGACCTTGCCGTCCGCGCTCTGGGCGCGCTGGGCGAAGATGTCGAGGATGAGCTGGGTGCGGTCCAATACCTTCAGACTGGTCTCCTCGGCGATGTGCCGGCTCTGGGACGGGCTGAGGTTGCGGTCGAAGACCAGCATGTCCGCCCCGAGCTGCATCGAGCGGAGGTTGAGCTCCTCGAGCTTGCCGCGGCCGATGAGGTAGCGCGGGTCCGGCTCGCGGCGCATCTGCAGCACCGAGTCCAGCACCTCGACCCCGGCGGTCCGGGCCAGCTCACGCAGCTCGACGAGAGACGCCTCGGCGCGGCCGCGCTGCCCGTCGAGCGCCACGCCCACCAGCATCGCCCGCTCGCGCCCGGCCACTGTGCGGGCTGCCGTGCCCTGCGCCAGCTCGTCCTCGAGCGCGCTGAGCGTCGAGGCGAGGTCCGGCTGCGGTCCGTGCACCGAGGGAAGGGTCTCCAGCCGCCAGTAGCTTCCGTCCCCGTTCGCCGGGACGAGGTGGGCGAAGTGCAGGACGCCGGGCAGCCCGTCCGGACGGACGCCGACGGCGGCCACCAGGTCCAGCCGGAGGAGCGCCAGGTCGGTGAGGTCGTCGCGGGTCAGGGGCTCGGACTTGAGGTGGGTGTGCACCAGCCGCAGGCCGCGGAGGCGCACCTGGCCGGCGCGGGCGCGGCCGATGTCCGGGAGCTCGAGCTGGTGGGCGTTCCCCACCACCACCTGCTCCACCTCGCCCTTCCGGTTGAGCAGCACGCCGATCTGACGGTTCGTCTGCAGCGAGAGCTCGGTGAGGTGCCGGGCCAGCTCGGCGCTGACGATCTCGTGCGGGGAGACCCGACGGCGGTAGGTGTTGCGGAGCTGCTGCAGCTCGCTGGGCTTGAGGCCGAGGGTGTTCCCGGACAGGTCTTTCAGGGTGCTCTCCTGGGGGCAGTCTCCTGCCCGTGTCGACGATCTAGCCATTTCCCCGCCCCTCCGCTCGTCCGAGGAGCCCGCCGGGGCAGCGAATGGACCACCGGCATCCGTCAGCCGTCCTACCGCCCCCCACCGGTCGTGCTGCACTGTCCCGGGTGTTCTCCCCGAGAGCGGTCCTCGCCCTCCTCCTCCTCACCGGCTGCGCGGGCGGTCCCCCTCCGAACGTTCGCATCGAGACCGGCCCGGTTCCCGAAGGGGTCCGGCTCCATGCCCGGCCAGAGCCGGAGTTCCACCCGGCCGAGCCCGGACTCCGGCGGCTCGGGCTGGGCTCCCCGCGAGACGCGCTCCTCTTCGTCCCGGAGGCCGCCCGAACCCGGCGCGTCCCCCTGCTGGTCATGTTCCACGGGGCCGGCGGCTCGGCAGCCCACATCTGGCCGACGGTCCGGAGCGACGCCGAGGAGCACGGGGTGGCGGTGCTCATGCCGGAGAGCCGGCAGTGGAGCTGGGACTACAAGCTGGGCGACTTCGGCGACGACCGCCGGTTCATCGACGCCGGCACTCGCCGAGACCTTCCGCCGCGTCCCGGTGGACGCAGGCCACGTCGCGGTCGGCGGATTCTCGGCGGGAGCCACGATGGCGCTCTCGCTCGGACCGTCGAACGGCGACCTCTTCGGCTGGGTGTTCGCCTTCTCCCCGACGGGCATCGCGCTCACGGGCCGGGTGGGGCACCCCCGCTTCCTCGTCACCCACGGCACCCTGGACGAGCTGGTGCCCATCGCATCGTCCAGCCGGGCCATCGTCCCCGCGCTCCGGTCAGCCGGGTACTGGGTGGTCTTTCGCGAGCTCCCGGGCGAGCACGTGGTCTTCCCCGAAGCCGTCCACGAGGCGTTCTCGCTGCTGGTGTCCGACTGATCGCCGCCGGTCAATCCACGCCGCCTTCGCTCCAGGCCACGCTACTTCGTCTTCCTCATCACCCCCGCGAACCCGGGCATGAACAGCGAGCCGTCGTCGTTGATCCGGACGGCGATCCGGTCGCCCGCGCAGGTGAGGTGAAGCTGCTTCCCGTCCTCGGTGTAGGTGCACTCGCGGGTCTCGCCGCCGAGGCCCATGGTCGCCTTGCCACCCGACTTGATCTCGAGCATCGCGATGCCGCTCGGGTTGGTGTACGTGCCGTTCAGCTTCGAGCCGCAGGCCGTGGCGAGCCCGCACAGCGCGAGCACCCTCACGAGCCGTCGCACCTCAGGCATTCCATGCATTCGGGCTTCCTCCGGATGTTCGCCCCCGCGCCCCGGGCGGTGGGTCCCGACGCGCGATGCGCAGGAACCCACCGTGAACCGTCACCCGGTCGGGGGCGTCAGGGCGAGATGTCTGACCCGTGGCCCCGAGAAATGAAACCCGACGGGCACCTCGAGCGTAGAAGGAGGCAGGAGGCGGAGAGATGGATCCGAAGCACTTCGAGGTCGAGCACAGCGATGACGAGTGGAAGCAGCGGCTCTCGCCGGCCGCCTACGCCGTCCTCCGCCAGCACGGCACCGAGCGCGCCTTCACCAGCCCGCTGAACGGCGAGAAGCGGGCGGGCACCTTCCTCTGCGCCGGCTGCGGGCAGGCCCTCTTCTCGGCGAAGGACAAGTTCGAGAGCGGCACCGGCTGGCCGAGCTTCACCGCGCCGCTCCCGGGCGCCGTGGAGAGCGAGACCGACGAGCGCCACGGGATGGTCCGCACCGAGGTCCACTGCGCCCGGTGCGGCGGCCACCTGGGCCACGTCTTCGAGGACGGTCCCCGTCCCACCGGCGAGCGCTTCTGCATGAACGGCGTCGCGCTCCAGTTCCGGCCAGACCCGGGCTGACGCCGGGCCCAACTCGGCTAGGGTCGGCCCGAGATGGGCTCCGAGCTCCAGCAGTCGCTGGTCCGGGTCGCACCGTTCGCGGTGGGGGTCCTGATCCTCGGCCTCCTCGTCGCGGTGAGGCCCGACGCCCGCGAGCGCCTGGCCTGGAAGCCCGTTCCCGCTCGGGTGCTGGTCCGCTGGCTGCTCCTCTGGGTGGTCTGGGTCGCCGCGACCGAGCTCCTGGCCGGGGCGCTCGGCCGGCCGCCCCCGGCCCGCTTCACCGCCCACGGCGCCGCGCTCGCGGTTCGCATCGTGGGCATCGTCGGGCTCGCGCCTCTGCTCGAGGAGCTGGTGTTCCGCGGCATCCTCTTCCGGCTCCTCTTGCCGCGGGCCGGCCCTGGAGCGACGGTGGTCGGCACCGCGCTGCTCTTCGCGCTGGCTCGCACGGGCAGTACCGCGCGCTCGACCTGGTGCAGGTCCTGGCCGACGGGGTCGTGCTCGGCCTGGCCCGCCTCCGGACCGGCTCGACGCGCGTCCCGTTCTGGATGCACCTCCTCGGGAACGCGTTCGCGGTCTGGCAGCGTGTCCGGCCCTGGTGAGTCAGCGGCGCGGGGCTCCGAGGTTCGCCGCGCGCAGCCGCCGGGCCGCCTCGTCGAGCGTCGCGTCCGCCTTGCAGAAGGCGAACCGCGCCACGCAGGGCGCCCGTGAGCGGTCCAGGTAGAAGGCCGAGAGCGGGATGGCCGCCACGCCCACCCGGGTGGTGAGGTCCCGGCAGAACGCATCGTCGTCGGCGAAGCCCCGGCCCGCCACGTCCACGCAGGCGAAGTACGCGCCCTCGGGCGACCAGGGCACCAGCCCCGTCGCGTCGAGCGTCTCGAGCAGCTTCCTCCGGCGCCGCGCGTATTCCGCCTGGAGCTGCTGGAAGTACGCGTCCGGGAGCCGCAGCGCCGCCGCCACCGCCAGCTGCAGCGGCGTGGGCACGGCGAAGGTGACGTACTGGTGCGCCCCCAGCACCGCGTCCCGCAGGCTCCGCGGCCCCATCGCCCAGCCCACCTTCCAGCCGGTGAACCCGAACGTCTTGGCCGCGCTGCTGATGGTGAGCGTGCGCTCCGCCATCCCGGGCAGGCCCGCGAGCGACCGGTGCTCGGCCCCGTCATAGGTGAGGTGCCCGTAGACTTCGTCCACCACCGTCACCGCATTCCAGCGCTGCGCGAGCGCCGCGATCTGCCGGAGCTCGCCCGCGGTGAAGACCTTCCCGGTGGGGTTGTGCGGGGTGTTGAGGAGCACCACCCGGGTCCGCGGGCCGAAGGCCGCCTCCAGCGCGCCCTCCTCGAACCACCAGCGCAGGTGCGCGGCGTCGGGCGGCCGCAGCGTCACCGGGCGGACCACGCCGCCGGCCATCGCGACGCTGGCCGCGTACGAGTCGTACACCGGCTCGAAGGCCACCACCTCGTCGCCGGGGTCCACCAGCCCCTGGACCGCGTCGAAGATGGCCTCGGTCGCGCCACAGGTGACCACCACCTCGGTGTCGGGATCGACGGTCAGGCCGAGGAAGCGCCGGGCGTGCTCCGAGATGGCCTGGCGGAGCGCCACCGCCCCGAGCCCGGGCGCGTACTGGTTCTCGCCTCGCCGGAGCGCCGCCACCGCCGCCTCGCGGACCACCTCCGGCCCGTCGAAGTCGGGGAAGCCCTGGCCGAGGTTCACCGCGCCCGAGCGGACGGCCAGCGCGCTGAATTCGGAGAAGACCGTGGGCTGGAGCGCCCGCACCCGTCCGGAGGCCTGCACGGCATCCGACGCTACCACCCGTTGCTCAGCCTTGACGGGCCAGGGTCCTTCGTCCACAAGCTTCCGCCCCCCCGCCATGGACCGTACCGAACGCCTGCTCGATCTCGTGGCGCTGCTGCTCGATGCCCACGAGCCGGTGTCCTGGGCCGAGCTCAAGGAGAGCTTCCCCGAGGACTACGGGAGCGGCAGCGACGAGGCCACCGAGCGGAAGTTCGAGCGCGACAAGGCCGAGCTCCTCGAGCTGGGCATCCCGCTCACCTACGTGCAGGGCGACGAGGACCGCAAGGACGGCTACCTCCTAGACCGGAGCGCCTACTACCTGCCCGAGCCGGGCTTCACCCCCGAGGAGATGGCGGTGCTCTACGCCGCCGGCTCGGCCGTGCTCGCCTCGGGCGCCTTCCCCGGACGGCACGACCTCCAGCACGCGCTGCGGAAGATCGGCTTCTTCGCCGGCGGCGAGCTCGCCACGCCGCGGGTGCGGATGGAGCTCGGCGCTGTCCGCGAGACCGCCGCGGTCCCCGAGCACCTCGAGACCTTGTGGGCCGCGGCCAGCGCGCGCAAGTGGGTGGAGCTCGCCTACCTCTCGCCGAGGCGGCCCGAGCCGTCGAGCAGGAAGGTCGACCCCTACGGCCTGGTCCTCCGGCGCGGCGTCTGGTCGCTGGTGGGCTTCTGCCACCTTCGCCAGGGGCTCCGGACCTTCCACGTCCATCGCATCCGGGCGCTGAAGATGAACACCGGCAAGCCGCGCACTCACGACTTCGAGGTGCCAGCGGACTTCGTCATCGACGCCCACGTGCCCCACGCCCCGTGGCAGTGGCGCATCGAGTCCCCGGTGGAGGTGCGGCTCGAGCTCCAGGGCCCGCTCGCCGCGCAGGCCGGGGCCCACTTCCCGGATGCGAAGGTGGAGCGCACCAGCAACCGCACCGAGGTGGTGCTCACCGTCACCCTGCTGGACGCGCTGCTGACGCACGTCCTCGCGCTGTGGCCGCAGGCGCGGGTGGTCTCGCCCGAGCCCGCGCGGGCGCGGTTCCGGGAGCTGGCCCGGGCGGTGGCCGCACGGCACGGAGGCAAGGCGTGAGCGACGTCCACGAGCGGCTGCGCCGGCTCCTCTTCGTCGTGCCCTACGTCGCCCGGCACCGCGGGGTGACGGTGGACGCGCTGGCGAAGCAGCTGGGCGTGAGCCGAGAGGAGCTCCTCCGGGACCTCGAGCTGCTCACCATGGTGGGCCGCCCGCCGTTCCAGCCCGACGACTTCATCGACCTCCACGTGGAGAACGACCGCGTGTGGGTCGACCTGGACCAGCGGTTCAGCAAGCCGCCCCGGCTGACCGGCCCCGAGGCCGCGGCGCTCGCCGCCGCGGCCGAGCTGCTCCGACCCGCCGCCCAGAGCGCGCTGGCCTCGGCGCTCGGGAAGCTGGAGAAGGTGCTCCCGGCGCAGGCCAAGCGGCTCTACCGGGAGCTGGGGAGCGCGGTGAACGCCCGCTCCCTGGCCTCGGCGGAGCTGGGCGTCCTCACCCGCGCGGTGGAGGAGCGCCGGGAGCTCGAGTTCGACTACGCCGCCCGCGGCAGCACCGCCGCCGAGCGCCGCCGGGTCGAGCCGGTGGAGGTCTTCAACCACCGCGGGCAGTGGTACCTGTACGGCTGGGACCTGGGCCGGGGCCAGGAGCGGCTCTTCCGGCTGGACCGCATGACGGACATTCACCGGATGGACCGGACCTTCTCTCCCCGGTCGATGCCCCCGGCGCGCGTGCCGGACCCGGCCGAGCGCGGCGAGGTGCGCGTCCGCTTCACCGCCGCCGCCGCCCCGTATCTGCGCGAACGGTTCGGGGGCGAGGCCCGCGAGCTCACCGACGGCGGGGTCGAGGTGAAGGTCGCCGGTGAGGAGCGGTGGCTCGTGCAGTGGATCCTCTCCTTCGGCGGAGAGGCCGAGGTCGTCGAGCCGGCCTGGGCGCGCGAGGCGGTGTCCCGCGCCGCGCTCCGGGCGCTCGAGGAAACCCGCTAGGCCAGGCGCTCGCCGGGCTCTTTCGAGCACCGGGTCCGACGCCGGGACCTCACGGGGCCGACGGCGGACACCGGAAGGCGACGCCGGTGAGGGTCGCCGAGAAGGGCCTTCCGTCCCGCTCCTTCACCGACACCGGCGAGAGGAAGATGTGCGTCGCGCCGACGGCCGCGGCTCTCGCCATGGCATCACCCGTTGCCCAGGAGACCAGCTCATCCCCCGTCGACCCGGTGGCCCGGGCCTCGCTCTGGCCGATGACGGTGCCCAGGTTCTGGCACGGCGAAGGCAGCACTCCGTTCACCGGAATGACTCTCTGCGCCCCGGGCGTGGGCGAGGCGGTGGCGCAGCCGGTGACGCCCCAGCCAACGACCAGGAGAAGCGCGCCGAGCCGCCAGGAGATCCAGCCTTCGTCCCGTGACCGTGCTTCACGCATGCTCGTCTCGCTCATCCGCGGGGCGGGAGCGCGTCCCCCTCGAACTCCACCTCGTCCACGTAGCACCAGCCCCAGTCCTCGCCCGGCTCCATCGACTGGACGATGGGGTGCTGGGTGGCGTGGAAGTGCTTCGTGGCGTGCCGGTTGGGGCTCGAGTCACAGCAGCCCACGTGGCCGCACGACAGGCACAGCCGGAGGTGCACCCAGCGCCCGCCCATCTTCAGGCAGTCCTCGCAGCCCTTGGTGGTGTGCGGGTGGACCGGCTTGAGGGACTCGACGTGCGGGCACTCGGCCATGGCGGCCGAGGAGACTGCTCCGGCCCGCGAGGGCCGGTCAATCCGCACCCCGGTAGAGACTGGCCGTCCGCGCAAGGTGTGCGGCGCTCGGAGCCCGGGGCGGTCGTGCGCGCGCCGCATGGACTCCATCGGCGGCGCGGTCGTTGCGCCGTTCGCCTCGGTGTTGCATACGCTGGGAACCGCCATGACCACCGACTCGTTCAAGACTCGAGGGAGCCTGCAGGCCGGCGGAAAGACCTACGAGGTCTTCTCGCTCGACGTGCTGGCGAAGGCGCATCCCGCGGTCCGGAAGCTGCCGTTCTCGCTGCGGGTGCTCCTGGAGAACCTCCTCCGGCACGAGGACGGGCGGGTGGTGAAGCGCGAGCACGTGGAGAAGATGCTGGCCTGGAACCCCAAGGCCGCCCCCGAGACCGAGATCTCCTTCCACGTCGCCCGCGTCCTCCTCCAGGACTTCACCGGCGTCCCGGCGGTGGTGGACCTGGCCGGGATGCGCGAGGCGCTGGCCGCGCTCGGCGGCGACCCCAACCGCATCAACCCCCGGAACCCGGCCGACCTGGTCATCGACCACTCGGTGGTGGTGGACCAGTTCGGGACCACCGCCAGTCTCCAGGCCAACGCCGAGCTGGAGTTCGAGCGGAACCGCGAGCGCTACGCCTTCCTCCGCTGGGGCCAGGGCGCGTTCCGGAACTTCCGGGTGGTGCCCCCGGACACCGGCATCTGCCATCAAGTCAACCTCGAGTTCCTCGCCCAGGTCGTCTTCCAGGACGGCAAGCAGCTGTTCCCCGACACGCTGGTAGGCACCGACTCACACACCACGATGGTGAACGGGCTGGGGGTGGTGGGGTGGGGCGTGGGCGGCATCGAGGCCGAGGCGGCGCTCCTCGGCCAGCCGCTCACCATGCTCATTCCCCAGGTGGTCGGCTTCCGGCTGAGCGGGAAGCTCCCCCCCGGGGCCACCGCGACCGACCTGGTCCTCACCGTCACCCAGATGCTCCGGAAGAGGGGCGTGGTCGGCAAGTTCGTCGAGTTCTTCGGGCCGGGCATCGCCGAGCTCTCGCTCCCGGACCGGGCCACCATCGCCAACATGGCGCCCGAGTACGGCGCGACCATCGGCTTCTTCCCGGTCGACGCCCAGACGCTCGCCTACCTCCGCTTCACCGGCCGGCCCGCGGCCCAGGTGGAGCTGGTGGAGGCGTACTGCAAGGCGCAGGGCCTGCTCCACACCGCGGAGACTCCGGAGCCCGTGTTCTCCGACCTCCTCTCGCTCGACCTGGGGACGGTCGAGCCGAGCCTCGCGGGCCCCAAGCGGCCGCAGGACCGGGTGCCCCTCAAGGACGCCAAGCAGGTGTTCGAGAAGAGCCTGGCAGAGATGGTGAACACCGCCCCGCCCCAGGACGACGACGCGGCGCCGGCCGCCAAGGCCCCCAAGCCCGCGCCGCCCGTCTCCGGGCCCTCACGGCTCGCAGCGAGCGCGGTGGTGACCCAGGGCCCGCTGAGCTACCGGCTCCAGCACGGCGCGGTGGTCATCGCCGCCATCACCTCGTGCACCAACACCAGCAACCCCGCCGTGCTCCTGGCGGCCGGGCTCCTGGCGAAGAAGGCGGTGGAGCGCGGGCTCGGCACCAAGCCCTGGGTCAAGACCTCGCTCGCCCCGGGCAGCAAGGTGGTGACGGACTACCTGCGCTCGGCGGGCCTGATGCCGTACCTCGAGGCGCTGGGGTTCCATCTGGTGGGCTACGGCTGCACCACCTGCATCGGGAACTCGGGGCCCCTGCCCGAGCACATCTCCAGCGCGGTCACCGAGCAGGACCTGGTCGTCGCTGCGGTGCTCTCGGGCAACCGGAACTTCGAGGGCCGCATCAACCCCTTCGTCCGGATGAACTTCCTCGCCAGCCCGCCGCTGGTCGTCGCCTACGCGCTGGCCGGGCAGATGGACCTCGATCTGACCTCCGAGCCGATCAGCGTCGACCGGAACGGCAATCCGGTCTACCTCCGGGAGATCTGGCCCACCGACCAGGAGGTGCGCGAGGCCATCGCCGCGCACGTGAAGCCCGAGCAGTTCCGGAACCAGTATGCGCACGCGCTCGAGGGCGACGAGCGGTGGCAGAAGCTCTCGGTGCCGGCCTCCGGCACCTTCGCCTGGGACGCCAGGAGCACCTACGTCCGCCGTCCGCCGTTCTTCGAGAACCTCCCCAAGGAGCCCGCCCCGGTGAAGGACATCCGCGGCGCCCGGGTGCTCGCGCTGCTCGGCGACTCCGTCACCACGGACCACATCAGCCCGGCGGGGAACATCGCCAAGGCGAGCCCCGCGGCCCGGTATCTCATGGAGCAGGGGGTGGAGCCGAAGGACTTCAACTCCTACGGGAGCCGCCGCGGCAACCACGAGGTGATGGTGCGCGGCACCTTCGCCAACATCCGGCTGCGCAACCTCCTGGTGCCGGGCGTGGAGGGCGGCGTCACCGTGCACCACCCCACCCGCGAGCGGATGAGCATCTACGACGCGGCGATGAAGTACGCCGTGGAGAAAACCCCGCTGGTGGTCATCGCCGGCTCGGAGTACGGCACCGGCAGCTCGCGTGACTGGGCGGCCAAGGGCACGCTGCTCCTCGGTGTCCGGGCGGTGCTGGCCAAGAGCTTCGAGCGCATCCACCGGAGCAACCTGGTGGGCATGGGCGTGCTCCCGCTCCAGTTCGACGCGGGGCAGGACGCCTCGACCCTCGGGCTCAACGGCAAGGAGACCTTCGAGATCGGCGGGGTGGCCGACGGGCTGACGCCGGGGAAGCGGCTCACGGTGAAGGCGACCGGCGAGCAGGGCAGCAAGGAGTTCACCGTCACCGCCCGCATCGACACGCCGAACGAGCTCGACTACTACCGGCACGGCGGCATCCTGCTCTTCGTGCTCCGGCAGCTGGCGAAGGCGTAGAAAACCCCGGGCTCAGTTTGCCGCGGCGTCCTTGCGGCGGCGCTTGTCCAGGTACATCCGGCTGTCCGCCTCGGAGAGGAGCTCCTCCAGGGGCTCGGGCGCGTCCGGATCGAACGCCGCCACCCCGGTGCTGAACCCGAGCTGGAACTCCCGGCCCGGGCGGCCGTTCAGGGCGTCGAGGCGATTCGCGAGGCGGGCGAGGAGGTCCGGTTCCCGGACGACCGAGGAGTCCGTCACCAGCACCACGAACTCGTCGCCGCCGAGCCGCGCCACCACGTCCCGCTCGCGGAAGGTGGACTTGAGCACCGTCCCGAGGTCGACCAGCGCCCGGTCACCCGTGGCGTGGCCGTGCCGGTCGTTGATGTCCTTCAGGTCGTCCAGGTCGACGAAGATGAGGAGCATCGGCCGGCGGGCCAGGGACGCGGCGTCGAGCTGCACCCGGGCGTAGCGAAGAAAGCCGCGGCGGTTGTACAGGCCGGTGAGCTCGTCCAGGTACGAGAGGTTCGACTCGTGCGGCTCGCCGTTGCCTTCTCCGGAGCGGAGGCGGGCGCGGTCGGTCACGTCCCGCCAGAGCCAGAGCTGCTCGGCCCGCCGCTCGTCCACCACCACCGGGAGCACGTCGCACTCGAGCATCCGCCCGTCGCTCATGCTCCAGGATTCGCCGGCGACCGGCCCGTCCTGCCGGTGCAGCTCGGCCGTGCGTCCGAGGAAGTGCGCGGTGTCGGCGAAGGCCTCGCCCAGCCGGTCGCACAGGTCCCCGAGCGCCATCCCGGTCAGCGTGCCGGCCGGCGACTGGAGCGCGAAGAGGCGGCAGAAGGCAGGGTTCGCGGCGACGATCCGTCCCTGCGGCCCCACCACCAGGACGCCGTCTCCGGTGGCCTCGAGCAGCGTCCGCCAGAGGGCGATCGAGTGCGTCGCCGGAGCGTCCGGCAGGGCTGGATCGCTGGTGAAGGCGGACGTCTCCACGGGGGAACCGGGACGGATGCTACGGCGGGGCGCTGACTGGATCCCACCCCCTCGTGCATGTCCCCGCGCCGGTCGTCTAACCCCCCGCACCAGCGACCGGTCGCCGGGGGGTGCCCGCGCCCGCCCGCGCTCAGGCAGCTGCCCGAGGCCTCACCAGGGCGGCGACCACCGCCACCAGAACTTCCGGTTCCACTGGTTTCGTCAAGTAGTCCTGAAATCCTGCTTCCAGCGCCCGGCGGCGGTCGTCCGGCCGGGCGAAGGCGCTGACCGCCACCGCCGGCATCTCGCTGACCGGGCCGGCGCCCATGCGGCGGATCTCCCGGATCAGCGCGCAGCCGTCCATCCGCGGCATCGCCACGTCGGAGACCAGGAGATCGGCCCGGCTGGAGCCGAGCCAGTGGAGCGCCTGCTCGGCGTCGGCGAGCGTCACCACCTCCGCCCCGTGGGCTTCGAGCGCGGAGGACAGCATCTCCCGCGTGTCCGCCTCGTCGTCCACCACCAGGAGTCGCAGGCCCGAGAGATCCACCCGCTGCTGCCCGGCGGAGGCCTCGTGCAGCGGCCGCTCCAGCGGGACCGGGAGCGCCAGCGGCAGCCGCACGGTGAAGGTCGCGCCCTGGCCCTCGCCGGAGCTGCGCGCCGAGACCATCCCGCCGTGGAGCTCGACCAGGTGGCGCACGATGGCCAGCCCGAGCCCCAGTCCCCCGTGCGCCCGGGTGGAGCTGGCGTCAGCCTGGCGGAAGCGCTCGAAGACGTGGGGGAGGAAGTCGGGACGGATTCCCTGCCCGGTGTCGCTCACCGTGAGGATCGCCGCGCGGTCACCGGCGGCGAGCGAGACCGAGACCCGGCCTCCGCGCGGGGTGAACTTGATGGCGTTGGAGAGGAGGTTCCAGAGAATCTGATGGAGCCGCTCGGGGTCGCCGCTCAGGGGGCACGGCACGACCGAGGCCTGGAGCTGCACCCCTCGGCTGTCCGCGCCCGGACGGAGCGAGTCCACCGCCGCCTCGACGATGCGCGCGAGGTCCGCCGTCTCCACGTTGAGCCGCGTCTTGCCGGACACGATGCGGCTCACGTCCAGGAGGTCCTCCACCAGCCGGGTCTGCGCCTTGGCATTGCGCTCCAGCGTCTCCAGCGCCCGGGTCTGCTTCTCGGAGGTGAGCCCGCCCCGGCGGAGCAGGCGCGTCCAGCCGAGGATGGACGCCAGGGGCGTGCGGAGCTCGTGGCTCACCGTGGCCAGGAACTCGTCCTTGGCGCGGCTGGCCTCCTCCGCGCGGTGGTAGAGCTCGGCGTTGTCCATCGCCAGCGCCGCGCGCCGGGCCAGCTCCTCCACCAGCCCCAGGTCGAGCCGCTCGAAGCGGCGCCCGCTGCGGACGGTCAGGAAGCTGATGACCCCCAGTGTCCTGCCGCGAGCGGACAGCGGCGCGCAGACCAGCGAGGTCGGGCTCAACCGCTCGAACAGCCGGAGGCGCTCGGCGTCCTCGGCGATCTCCAGCTTCACTGCCGCGGGGAGCCGCTCCCGCAGCACCGAGCGCCGCGTCCGGAGCGCCTCCATGACCGGCGAGTCCGCATCGGTGCGCGGGGCCATCCGTTTGAAGGTGGCGAGCGCCTCCTCCTCGATGCACCCCGCCACCTCCACCCGCCGCAGCACGCCCGACTCGTCCGCCAGGTCGATGATGCACACGTCGGCGAACGTCGGGATGGCCATCTCTCCCACCGCCCGCAGCGTGGCCTTGTAGTCCAGCGTGCCGGAGAGCTCCGCTGCACCGCCGGAGAGGATGCGCAGCGCCTCCTCCTCGCGGTGGCGGGTGGTGACGTCGACGGTCGTGCCCACCCACTCGCGGATCTTCCCGTCGGCGCGCAGGAGCGGGATGCCGCGGCTCGCCACGGTGGCCCAGCCTCCCGACGCCTTGCGGACCCGGTACTCGGCCTCGAATCGCCGCCGCTGGGTCACCGCGTCGACCCACAGCTGCGAGGTCCGTTCCAGGTCGTCCGGGTGGACCGAGTCGATCCAGCCGAGCCCCAGCGTCTCCTCGGGCTTCTGCCCGGTCAGCGCGCACCAGGCCGGGACGGCGTGGCGCAGGTGCCCGTTCCAGTCCGCCACCCAGACCATGTCGGCGTTGGTCTCGACGATGGACCGGAATCGCTCCTCGCCCACCGCCAGCCGCCGGCGCTCGCCCTCGAGCTCGTCGGCCAGCGCCATCTTCTCGTGGGCCAGCGCGTCGCTCCGGGCGCGCGCCGAGACCTGCTCGGTCACGTCGGTGGCGAAGGACAGCACGCCGTCCACCGCGCCGTCTGCCCCGGTCACCGGGAGGAATGCCAGGTCGAACCAGCGCCGCTCGGAGCCGCCCGCCGCCGTCACCACCAGGGGATGCTCCTGGTCGCGGTACGGCGCACCGGTCCGGAACACCTCGCGCATCGCCAGGAGCAGCGGATCGCCCTTCCACTCCGGGAGCGCCTCGGCCAGCGGCCGGCCGAGGAACTCCCGGCCCGGGTGGCGCGCGCGGTAACGGTCGTTGACGAACTCGTAGACCAGCTCGGCGCCGCGCAGGTACGCCATCTCCGCCGGGACCTGGGCGAGCAGCGACTCGAGCGCCGCGCGGCGGAGCTCGGTGCGGTCGCGCTCCGCCTCCGTCTCCCGCAGGGCCGCGCGGGTCTGGGTCTCCTGCGTCACGTCGCGGAAGTGCACCAGGAGCGCGGGGCCGGCGCGGCTGGCGTGGATGCGGAACCAGCCCGACACCCGCCCGTCGTCGTAGTGGATGCGGAGGTCCGTCGGCTCGCCGGTCTCCGCCGTCCGCGCGTAGCTGGCGAGCAGTCCCGAGCGCTCGGCGTCGGGGGCAGAGGCGAGCAGGCTCTGTCCGAGCTTCTCCTCGAGGGTCGAGCTCACCGCCCGCAGCGCGACCGGGTTGGCGTAGAGGTAGCGGAAGTCCACCACCCGCCCTTCCTCTCGCACCGGGGCGAAGACGAAGACGGGCTCGGGACTCTCGTCATAGAGGGTCGCCAGAACCTCGGGAGTGAGCTCGGCCATCGGGTGCGACGGACCGAAAGTTAACCCCACACCGTCCGAGCGGCGCGATAGGTGCCGATGTGTGCACGGACCGTGGCCTCCAGCGGCCGGGCGTACCCGCCCCCCAGTGTGACCACCACCGGCACGCCCGAGCGCCGCGCCGCCTCGAGCACGAAGGTGTCGCGCGCCTCGAGGCCCTGGTGGGTGAGCGCGAGCCGCCCGAGCGCGTCCTCGGCCAGCGGGTCGACGCCAGCCTGGTAGTAGAGCAGGTCGGGGCGGGCCGCCTCGAGCGCGCGGGGCAGGTGGCGCGCGAGCACGTCGAGGTACACCTCGTCACCGGCGCCGTCCGGCAGCCCGAGGTCGAGGCTCGAGCGCTGCTTGCGGAAGGGGAAGTTGCGCTCGCCGTGCATGCTGAAGGTGAACACCTCCGGATCGCCCTCGAACACCGCGGCGGTCCCGTTGCCCTGGTGGACGTCGAGGTCGACCACCAGCGCGCGGCGGATGCTCCCCGCGACCTGCAGCGCACGGATGCTCACCGCGATGTCGTTGAACACGCAGTAGCCCTCGCCGTGGTCGGGGAAGGCGTGGTGCGTGCCGCCGGCGAGGTTGCCGCCGATGCCCTCGGCCAGCGCGCGCACCGCGGCCGCGCAGGTGCCGCCCACCGCGGCCAGCGAGCGCACCACGAGCTCCGGGCTCCACGGGAACCCGAGCCGCCGCCCTTCCGCCTCGGTCAGCCGGTTCTCGAGGACCGCGGCCACCCAGCGCGGGGTGTGCACGCGCAGGAGCGCCTCGACCTCCACCGGCTCGGACGGGACCAGCTCATCGGCCCGGAGCACGCCCGACGCGAGCAGCGCCTCCCGGAGCAGCCGGTACTTGCCCATGGGAAAGCGGTGGCCGGGTGGAAGCGGGACGAGGTGGTGGTCCGAGTGGAAGACGCGCACGGCCTGGTGCCCTGCACTCTGCCCCGGCCGTGGCGGTTTGTGCTAAGGCCCCCCGCCCGTATGCCCCTTCTCCCTCGACCCCTGGTCGCCGCCGGAGCGCTCGCGCTCGGCGCCTTCGGCTGCTCCCACGAGCATGGGCCCCTGTCCGACAAGCCGGACACCACCAGCCTCGGCAACGCGGGCCGCTTCGGGGCCATTCTGGTCAGCACCTCCACCGGACTCGCCCTTCGCCCCTCGGATCCGGCCGCCCCCGTCCCGGGGACGGTGCAGGGCGAGACCTCGCCGCTCACCACGCAGGCCAGGCCGGTGATGACCCTGCTCGGCACCCGCGCGGACTGGAGCGACGGGCAGACCTACGCCCCGGAGACGGGCTGGGCCATGAACGACTGGACCTCCGGGCCGAACCTCCCCGTCGAGCCCTGGAACATGGCCCTCGAGGCGCCCGCGGGCGAGGGCCACGGCGCCCCGAAGGGCCACCACCCGAACCCCTAGCCAGCCTCGTGAGCGGACCCCGACGTGCTAGGAAGATCGGCCACTTCGGGGGGGCGAGGAGGCAGGCCAGTGTCGTTCCGCGCAGCCCAGGTGCTGTCGATGCTGCTGGTGGGCGTGGCCCTCGGTGCGGAGACCCCGCAGGTCCAGGGTGCAGACGCGGGCGCGGCGGTGCCGGCGCACGAACACCACCCGGTGGATCCGCGCCCGCCCGCGCCGAAGGGCAAGCCGGTGGAGCTCTCGTTGCCCGGCGGCAAGACCAGCACCGCGTACGTTGCGCGGCCCAAGGGCGCGGCCCGCGGCGGGCTTCTCGTGCTCCACGAGTGGTGGGGGCTGAACGACTGGGTGAAGGCGGAGGCCGACCGGTACGCCACGCAGGGCTATCTGGTCCTGGCGGTGGACCTCTTCGGAGGCTCGGTGGCCACCACCGCGGAGCAGGCGCAGAAGCTGATGTCCGAGCTGGACGAGAAGCACGCCACCGAGGTGGAGGTCGCCGGCCTCGACTGGCTCGCCCAGGCGGCGCCGAGGAAGAAGATCGCCACGCTCGGGTGGTGCATGGGCGGCGGCCAGAGCCTGAACGCCTCGCTGGCCGGCCCGGGGAAGGTGGCAGGCACGGTCATCTTCTACGGCCTCCCGGTGACCGACGTGAATCTCCTCAAGAAGCTGCACGGCCCCGTGCTCGGCATCTGGGCGAAGCGGGACGGGTGGATCACCCCGGAGAAGGTCGCGGCGTTCGACCTGGCGCTGAAGGACGCGGGCATCAAGCACGAGTTCCGCAGCTACGACGCCGACCACGCCTTCGCCAACCCGAGCGGCGGCCGCTACAACCCCCCTGCGGCGCAGGACGCGAACCAGGCGGCCCGCCGCTTCCTCAAGTCCGTGCTGCACTGAGGAGCGCGTTCGCCCCCGGGGGGCCTCAGGAGCCGGTGACGCCCTGTCCCTCGAGCGAGCGGCGGAGGACCGGCATCGCCCGGGCCACCCGCATCTGCAGCGTGCCCGGCCGAGCGCCGCACCGCTCGGCCATCTCCTCGTAGGAGAGCATCTCCCCGTACCGCAGCTCCACCGCCCGGCGCGCCTCCGCCGAGAGCACGTCGAGCGCGTGTCGGAGCCGCTGCACCAGCGACGACCGATGGACCTCGTCCTCGGCGCTGGGGCGGGCATCGTCCACCTCGGGAAGCGTCGCCTGGAGCACCTGCCAGCGCCGGCGGCGGCGGTGAATCTTCAGCGCGTCGAGGCAGCGGTTCCGGGCGATGGCCATCAGCCACGCGGCGATCGACTCGCGCTCCAGCACCCGGTGGAGCGACTGGTAGGCCTGCACGAAGCAGGTCTGGTGCACGTCCTCGGCCAGCGTGCGGTCCGGGACGTACCGGGCGCAGACCGCGAAGAGCTGCGTCCCGTAGGCGTCCATCAGCATCCTCAGTGCGGTGTCCTGATCGCCGCTACGCACCGCCCGGCGGATCCGGGCATCCGCCGCGCTCCGTTCCTCGAGTCCAAGCCCCATCGGTTCCGCTCGCCCCCAGACGCCGGAGGCCGCGCATCGGCCAACGGTGAAGGGGAGTCGGACGGGGCCCGGGAATCTTCCCCGGGGGGGTGCTCAGTCGGGCTTCGGGGGGTGGGCACCCCGGTCGAGGCGCTCGAGGTAGCGCCCCTGCCCGTGGTACCCGGCGCGGGTCAGCCGCTGGGCCTCGACCATGTCCGCCAGCCGGGTGCAGAGCGTCCCCAGCGTGCGGAAGGTCTCGGCAAGCAGGCGCTCGGCCTGGTCCGGGTGTGTGAGCGGGGCCAGCAGTCGCTCGCGCACCCGCAAGAGGCTTGGAAACTTCACGGCTGCCACCTTAATCACATCCGCGTCCTATCCGCGAAAGGGGAGCGAACAATGGCCAGTGGGCAACGCGTGGGGTTTCTGGGCCTCGGGCTGATGGGCCGGGGCATGGCGAAGAACCTCGCGGCCAAGGGCTTCCAGGTGACGGTCTGGAACCGCACCCGCGCCCGGGCCACGGCGCTCGAGCCGCTGGGGGTGAAGGTGGCCGACACGCCGGCCCAGCTGATGGCCGGGGTGGACGTTGCCTGCACCTGCGTGGCGACGCCCGCCGCGCTGGAGGAGGTGGTGGCGGGCAAGGACGGCCTGCTCTCCTCGGCCCGGCACGGGCAGCTGCTCATCGACTTCAGCACCATCGGGCCCGACCAGGCGCGCAGCCTCGAGCAACGCGCGGGCGCGCTGGGCGTGGACCTCGTCGAGGCGCCGGTCACCGGGAGCAAGAACGGCGCGGAGAAGGGGACGCTGCTGATCATGGCCGGAGCGACCGCCGCGGCCCTCTCGCGGGCCGAGCCCGTGTTCCGCGCGGTGGGCGAGAAGTGGATCCACTGTGGGCCGGTGGGCGCCGGGAGCCAGGTGAAGCTCGCCGGGAATGCGCTCATCGCCGCGATGCTCCAGAGCCTCGGCGAGGGGATGCTGCTCGCCACCCGCGCCGGCGTGGATCCGGCGAAGGTGCTCGAGGTGGTGCAGGCCTCCGGCTTCCGCTCGCCCTACTTCGAGTTCAAGGGGCAGGCGCTCCTCCGCCGCGACTTCGAGACCCACTTCGCCATCGACCTGATGCACAAGGACCTGGGCCTCTTCCTCGACAGCGCCGCTGCGCACCGGGTCCCCACGCCCACCGCCGCCGCGGTTCGCCAGTGCTACGAGCTGGCGCGCGCGGCGGGGAAGGGTGAGCAGGACATCGGCGCGGTCATCACCACCTTCGAGCAGCTCCTGGGCGTGGAGATCCGCCCCAAGTCCTGATGCGTCACCGCCCGCTGCGCGGATGCACCGGTTCACACCGGGCTTCGTTGACAGCTTGACCCCGGGCCCCGCGGAGCAGGGTGTCTGGCCCACCCCGGGAGGCCCTCTAGCTCAAGTTATTCCAGGTACTTGTGGCAACTTTACGCGGTGGGCTTGCTGGGGGTCAGCGACGCTGCTTACAGTTCGCCGTCCAGTCGCGGTCCGGAGGTGCCCTTGGCCGACATCGGGGAGCTGGTGAAGCTGGGCGATGGCCGCTGGGCGCGCTACCAGCAGTGCGCCGTGAGCGGCACCGGCGGGCTGTCGATCCTCGTCGCGGTCGAGCTCGACGAGGGGACCCAGCGGCTCCTCGACGCGGCCGAGCGCAGTCGCGCGCCCGAGCCGGCCGAGCCGCGCCAGGCGCCCCGCCTCGAGCTCGCCGACGTGGGCACGCCGAGCGAGGTCGTGGCGTCGGTCCACTGACCGGCGTCCCTGGCGCCGCTCCTACTCCACCCCGAAGAACCGCTGCGCGTTCCGGAACGCCAGCCGGCCCACCAGCACCTTGCCGAGCCCGGCGCGCTCGAGCAGATGCACTGCGCGTGGCAGCCCGAGGAGGTCTCCCGGCCGGTCGCCGGCGTCGCTGCCCAGCGTCAGCCGCCGGCTCCCGAGGCGGCGCACCAGCTGCACCACGCGGTCGGCGGTGAGCTCACCCACCTGCACCGTCAGCCCGGCCCAGTGTCCCCGGGCGAGGATGAGGGGCACGGTGCGGGCGCTGGCGTGCTCCACGAGGACGCGCCCCGGCTCGGGCCCGTGCGTGCGCGCCAGGGCCAGGAGCCGCCGCGTCCACCGCTCCTTGTCCAGCGCCGGAGTGTGCAGGACGACCCGGAGCGAGAGCCGGCGCGCCAGCTCGAGCTGCTCGACCAGCGCCTCCTCCTCGTCCGGCCCGCCGCGGTGGAAGCCGATCTCGCCGAGCGCGACCACCCGGCCCCCGCGGAACAGGTCGGGCAGCGTCGCCAGGACGTCGTGCAGGCCGCGGCGGGGAATGGCCCGGGGGTGGATGCCCAGCGCCACGTAGCCGCGGATGCCGGCCCGCTCCAGCCTCGGAAGCTGGACCTCGAGCAGGTCGCGGAAGTGCGCGCGCAGCCCGCGCGAGGTGGGCTCGGGGAAGTGGTGCCCCAGCGCCACCGCCCGCTCGACGCCGAAGGCGCGGAGCGACTCGAGATCCAGGTCGGACAGCGTCTCGGGGTGTAGGTGGGCGTCGAAGAGCACGTGCGCTGGCGAGACAGTGTGACCCGGCGACGTCTATTCTGCCCGGGCGGCACGCCGGAGCGCACGGCTCCCGCGCCGGGGAGGAGGGTGCCGTCGATGCGTGTCCTGCTGCTCCTGCTCGCCGTGCTCGTCCCCCTGTCCGCGACGGCCCAGAAGAAACGCTTCCTCGCGGCGCCGCCCAAGGGCCCGCCGTGCTCCAGCCCCGCGTACCACCAGTTCGACTTCTGGGTGGGCGACTGGGAGGTGCAGACGCCCAAGGGGACACCGGCCGGCGAGAACAAGGTGGAGAAGATCCTCGACGGCTGCGCCATCCGCGAGAGCTGGACGGCCGCCGACGGGAGCCACGGCAGCTCGCTCACCGGCTACGACGGGCCCGCCGGCCGGTGGACGCAGACCTTCGTGGACGACCTGGGCATGGTGCTGGTGCTGGAAGGCGAGCTCCGTGACGGCAAGATGGTGCTCAGCGGGCGCCGCTCGGGTTCGCGCGGGATGCTGAACCGCATCGTCTGGCAGAAGCTCGAGGGGGACCGCATCCGCCAGCGCTGGGAGCAGTCCACGGACGACGGGCGCAACTGGACCGTGCTCTTCGAGGGCATCTACACCCGGAAGAAGGGATGAAGCGCGTCGAACATCCGCCGGCGTTGCTCACGTCCGACGAGCGCTCCCTGCTCGCGCTCGAGGACGCGGTGATGCACGCCATCCGCAGCCGCGATGCCACGGCGCTCGGCGCGCTGGTGACCGAGGACTTCGTGCTGCTGGGATCGGACGGGACCGAGACCCGGCGCGAGGCGTTCCTCCGCGGGGCCATCGACATCCCGGGCGAGATCCTCGACCTCGCGGCCGAGCATCTCCGGGCGCGGGTGGTGGCGGGCGTCGGCGTGCTCACCGGGCTGCAGCGCGCCCGGGTCCGGCTCTCCACCGGGGTCGAGCTGGAGGACCTGGCGTTCTTCACCGACGTCTGCGTCCGGACCCCGACCGGCTGGCGCATGGCGGTGGCGCACTCGGGCCCGGCGATCTCACCCGGGGCGCCGCCCGGCTAGGGCTGCCCCAGCGCGACGCCCTCGCCACGGGGGTCCGAGGCGGCGGTGCGCAGCCCGGTCTCGGGATCCTCCATCACCGCCTCGACGTCGGCGAGCGGCGAGTCCACCACCTTGAAGGTGTGCCCCATGGCCTCAAGCCCGGTGCGGGTGGCCGGGTCGAGCGAGTCCGGGTTCACGGAGACCGCGTCCGGGAGCCACTGGTGGTGGACGCGGCCCGCGGCGACCGCGGCGGGGAGGCTCATCCGAGCGTCGAGGACGTTCATCACCACCTGGATGACGCCGGTGGTAATCAGCGAGCCACCGGAGCCGCCGAGCGCGAGCAGCACCCGGTCCGGGTGCTCCTTCTGGAAGACGAGGGTGGGCGCCATCGAGGACACCGGGACCTTCCCCGGCGCGATGGCGTTCGCCTCGCCGAAGACCAGGCCGTAACTGTTCGGGACGCCCGGCTGGATGGAGAAGTCGTCCATCTCGTCGTTGAGGAGCACCCCGGTGCCGCGGGCGACGAGGCAGCTCCCGAACCAGGTGTTGACCGTGGTGGTGAGGGCCACCGCGTTGCCGGCCCGGTCGAGCACCGAGATCTGCGTGGTGTGCTTGGCCTCCGACGGAGGGCGGGCCGCCGCGCCGGCTCCGGCCGCCGCGCCCGGCGGACGCTGCAGCGCAGAGGAGGGCGTGGCGCGGCCGGGATCGATGCTCGCGGCGAGCTCCGCCAGGTGCCCGGGCGAGAGGAGTCGGTCGGTCGGGACCTCCACCTGGGCCGGGTCGGCGACGAACTGCGCGCGGTCGAAGTAGGCCCGCCGGAGCGCCTCGACGTAGAGGTGGACGTCGGCCGTGGCCCGCCGCTCGAAGCGCTCGGGGCGGAGCCGTTCGAGCACCCCGAGCGTCTCGAGGACGATGACTCCGCCGCCTCCGGGCGGAGGAAACCCGGCGATGCGGTGTCCGCGGTACGTGCCCCAGAGGGGCGTTCGCCAGCGGGGCCGGAGGCGCGCCAGGTCCTCCTCGGAGAGGATGCCGCCCGCGCCGCGCACCGTCTGGACGATGGCCTGGGCGACCGGCCCGGTGCGGACGACCGAGGTCCCGCGCGCGGCGATGCGCTCCAGGGTACGCGCCAGCTCCGGCTGGCGGATGCGCGCGCCGAGCGCCGGCGCGTCGGGACGCCCGTCGGGGCCGGGCCGGAGAAAGATGCGGGCCGCGTCGGGGTCGCGGCGGAGGCACTCCGCGCGTGCGGCGGCGGTCTGCCGGTACTTGGGGTTGACCACGAAGCCATCGCGGGCCAGGCGGATGGCAGGACCGAGCACGACCGACCGCGGAAGCGAGCCGGCCTTCTCGAGGAGCGCGAGGTAGCCGTTGACCGCGTTGGGCACGGCGACGGAGAGGGCTCCGTCGATGGACAGCTCGGGGACGGGCTTCCCGTCGCGCAGGAACATGTCGCGGGTCGCCGCCGCCGGGGCGACCTCGCGGAAGTCGAGCGCCAGGGTGTCCTTGCCGGCGAGCGCGACCAGGGCGAAGCCGCCTCCGCCCAGCCCGTTGTGGTACGGGCCGACCACCCCTGCGGCGAAGGCCGCCGCCACCGCGGCGTCCACGGCGTTGCCGCCACGGTCGAGCATCTGCAGCGCGGCCTCGGCGGCCTGGGGGTAGGCGCTGGCCACCACGCCCCCGCGGTAGGGCCGGGCCGCCTGCGCGGGGGCGACGACCAGGACGAGCAGGAGAAGGACGAGGGCTCGGGTCTTCATCGGCGTGGCTGACTTCATTGCCGCGCGACGGGGCCGGCGCAAGACGAACGACGGCGCACCGGCCCCCGCTCCCGGCCCCGTGGAGGTGTCAGACACCTCGGCAGGCACTCGGGCATCGAGTCCCCCGGGCGTGCACGCCGGGGGAGACCGCTCGGGCTCCGGTCCGGCGGCGCGTCCAGATCGGCCCGGTCGGGTCACCGCGATCGGGGCCCCGGCGGCCCGAATCCGGCGCGGGTCAGCACGACCTGCCCCTCCGGGCCGGTCACCAGCGCGACCCACTGGCGGGCGAGCTCCCGGTGCGGCCCGCGCGTCACCACCGCGATGGGGTACTCGGCGAGCACGTTCACCTCGGGGGGAATCTCGACGACGCGTACCCGGGCGCCCGCGCTCCGGGCGTCGCTGCGGTAGACGATGCCCGCGTCCGCCTCTCCGAGCGTCACCTTGGTCAGCACCTGGCGAACGTTCAGCTCGCGGCTCACCACTCGCGCCTGGACCCGCGCCGGGAAGTCGGCTCCGGCCTGACCGCGCGCCCGGTCGAGGATCCGCAGCGTGTACGCGCCGATCGGCACCTCGGGCGCGCCGATGACCAGGCGCTTCGCGCTCGCGAGATCGGCCAGCGAACGCACCTTTCCCGGGTCGTCGGAGGGGACGACGATGACCGGCGCGTTGGTGGCGAAGATCGTCGGCGGATCGACGAGGCCGGCGGCGTGCGCGGCGTCCATGTGCCGGGTGTCGGCGGAGGCGAAGACGTCCGCCGGAGCGCCGTGCTCGAGCTGGGTCCGCAGCTCCTGGCTCCCGGCGAAGCTGAAGCGCACCTTCACCCCCGGATGCGCGCGCTCGAAGGTCTCCCCGAGCGCGCCGAAGACCTCCCCCAGCGAGGCCGCGGCGAACACGGTCAGCGTCGCCCCATCCGGCCGTCCTCCATCGGCTGCCGCCCGGGCGATGGTGCCGAGGAGCAGCGGGACGACCGCGACGAGCGAGAGAGCGCGCCTGCATGCGAGCATGGAGGCCGACCT
Organism: uncultured delta proteobacterium; assembly: GCA_963776345.1. Classification (GTDB taxonomy): domain Bacteria; phylum Myxococcota; class Myxococcia; order Myxococcales; family Myxococcaceae; genus RPRB01. The sequence continues at coordinate 163,258 of CAVZMH010000022.1, forward strand.
CACGACGCGGCCCGGAGCGGTGTCAAGTCAGCTTGACACGGCGGCGACCAGGCTCCGGGCGAAGTCGCTCGGAGGCGACCGGCGCAGCTCCGCCACCCCACCGAGCGACCGCACCCGGCCGGACTCGAGCAGGACCACCGGCGCCCCGAGCGCCACCACGTCGCGCATGTCGTGGGTGACGACGAGGGAGGGGATGGCCACCCGGCGCAGCGTCTCGGCGAGGAGCGCCCGCGTCGTCTCCCGCGTGTCGGCATCCAGCGCCGCCAGCGGCTCGTCGAGCAGCAGCGCCCGGGGCTCGGCGGCCAGCGCCCGGGCGAGGGCCACCTTCTGGCGCTCGCCCCCGGACAGCGCCGCGGGCCGCCGGCCGGCGAGCGGCCCGAGGCCGAGCTGGTCCAGCACCGCCCCGGCCCTGGCGCGCCCGGCCGGGCCTGGGCTGCCGAAGGTGACGTTCTCCAGCACCGTGAGGTGGGGGAAGAGCGCGTACTCCTGCGGCACCCAGCCCACGTGCCGCTCCTCGGCCGGGAGCGAGATGCCGCGCGCGGTGTCCAGCAGGGTGCGCCCGTCCAGGAGGATGCGCCCGCGCCGGACCGGCACGGCCCCGAGGATGGCCCGGAGCAGCGTGCTCTTGCCCGCGCCGTTCGGTCCGACCAGCACCGTGGGCCCGCCCGGGAGCGAGAGCGTCACCTCGAGGACGAAGGCGTCGCGAACGACCTCCAGCTCAAGATCGAGCACGGACCGCCTCCAGCACCGTGCCTCGCCCGAGCAGGAGCAGCACCCCCAGCGCCACCGCCACCATCAGGACGCTGAGCGCCTTGGCCGGGCGAAGGTCGGTCTCCAGCGCGCTGTAGATGGCCAGCGGCAGGGTCTGCGTCCGCCCGGTGAGGTTTCCGGCGAACATCAGCGTCGCCCCGAACTCGCCCAGCGCCCGCGCCCAGCTCAGGGCGGCGCCGGTCACCACCCCGGGGCGGCTCAGCGGGAGCGCCACCCGGAAGAAGCGGCGCGCGGGCCCCGCCCCGAGGCTCCGCGCCGCCCAGAGCACGTCCTCGTCGAGCCTCCGGAACGCGGCCGCGGCGGACTGCACGTAGAACGGCGCCGAGACGAACAGCTCGGCGAGGACCACCGCCGCGGTGGTGAAGGGAAGCGTCCAGCCGGCGCGCTCCAGCAGCGGCCCGAGCAGGCCCCGGCGACCGAAGGCGAGCAGCAGGGCCAGGCCGGACACCGCCGGCGGCACCACGATGGGGAGCTGCACGAGCGTGGCGACCACGCGCTCGGTGGGCCCCGGGTGCCGGGCCATCCACCAGGCCAGCGGGGTGCCGAGCGCCAGCGTGAGGGTGAGGCTGAGCGAGGTGGTGAGGAGGCTGAGGCGCAGGGCGGAGAGCGCGAGGGGATGGCGGAGCCCGTCGAGGAGGTCGCCCGCACCGGTCGAGAGCACCAGCGCCAGCAGCGGGACGGCGAGCACGCCGACCATCAGCAGCGCCGCCGCCGCCGGGAGCACGCCGAGGACTCTCGTCCCGGGCCGGCCGCTCATGTCATGCCCACCGGTTGTCCGGAGCGCGCCGTGCCGTAGCCCGGGAGGGCGCCCACGTCGCGGCGGAACGCCGGCGTCCGGGCCGTGGCGAGGAGCCCCTGGACCTCGGGCCGGTCCACCTCGTCGGGCGTGACCACCAGGTTGAAGCTCTCCTCGGAGAGCGGGCGGAAGGCGAGGCCGTGGGCGGTGGCCGCGGCCTGGGTGGTGAGCCCGACGTCGGCGGCCCCGAGCGCGACGGCCTGCGCCACGGCGTCGTGTCCGTGCACCTCGTCCGCATACCCGCGGACGGCGGGGGGAGCGAGCCCCACGTCCGCGAGGAGCCGGTCCAGGAGCGCCCGGGCCGAGGCGCCTCGCTCGCGGTTGACCAGCCGGACGTCGGCGCGGCCGAGATCGACCACGCCGCGGATGCCCCGGGGATTCCCTCCAAGGGTCGCGAGCCCGAGGGGCCAGGTGGCGAGATGGACCAGCACCGCGCCACGGACCCGGCGACGGTCCCGGTCGGTGAGCGAGTGCACGCCGGCGACGTGCACCTGCCGGTGGACCAGGAGGTCCACTGCCTTCCCGGTGCCGGCGCCGAGCCAGCGGGCGTTGCCCGCCCGCACGGCGAGCATCCGCAGCGCTGGGTCGCACCCGGCGACGAGGACCATCCGGCGCCATCGCTCCGGCTCGAGCAGCGTCAGCGCCCCGTCCTCGGTCTCGACCAGCGCGTCCGCGGGCTCTCCCGAGCTCGGATCGAGCGCGTGGCCGTGCACCCGCCTCCCGACCTCGGCGAGGAGGAGCCGCGTCCCCGGTGCGGCGCCGGCGCGCACGGGAAGATGTGGTGGACCGAGGCGTCCTGCGCCGAAGAGCTCCTCCACCGTCGTCCCGAGGAGGCGGGCGAGGGCGAGCGCCGTCTCCATCGAGGGCTGCGCGTGTCCGCGCTCGAGCGCGTTCAGCGCCTGCCTGCTCACACCCGCACGCCGCGCGAGCTGGTCCTGCGACCAGCCCTGGAGCAGGCGGCGCTCACGCAGCGTGCTCGGGACGCGAACGGGCATCGACCGAGCGTCGGTGCGGCGTGGCGGCCGTGTCAAGTCGACTTGACGTAGGGGTGTCAGACACCTCGTGACCGGACACCTCGTGACCGACACCTCGTGACCGGACACCTCGTGACCGGACCTCGTCACCGCTACCGGCGCGCGCTGCCCGTCGCGGCCCTCTCCCCTTGGCCGACCGGATCCTGCATCCTCCTCTCGATGCTGACCGAGCGCGACCTCATCCTCCGTCTGGTGCGGCAGCTGGCCGAGGTGCTCGCCGCGGCGCTCCGGCTCCGCCGCGAAGGGCGACGGGACGAGGCGCTCCGGCAGATCGACGCCATCACCGGCAGGCTCACCGGGATGGATGCGGGAGCGCTCTGCCTGTTCGGCGAGGCGCCGCTGGCCGGGCTTCCGCGCGAGCTCAAGGTGCCGCTGGCATGCGTGCTGCGGACCCGTGCGCGGCTTCTCCGCGACGCCCGCCGGGAGTCCGACGCCCGCCACGCGCTCCGGGCCGCCCGCCTCCTGGTCCGCGGCGCGCGCGCCCCGCGCTGAACGAGGAGCCCGGACTGAACGTTGGCTCGCCCCTTCGGGGGGCCGCGCGGGGTTTGACCTCCGCGGCAGCCGCCTTGCAATGTGCCGGGCCACGATGAACGAACCTCTGGCGGCGGTGGTGCTCTGCGCGGGGAAGGGGACCCGCATGAAGTCCGGGACGGTGAAGGTGCTGCACCCCGTGCTCGGGCAGCCACTGGCGGCGTGGCCGGTGGGCCGCGCCCTCGCGCTCGGGTGCAACCCGGTGGTGGCGGTGGTGGGACACCAGGGAGATCGGGTCAGCGCGGCGCTCGAGGCGCGCTTCCCGGGCCAGTCGCTCCGCTTCGTCACCCAGGCCGACCAGCGCGGAACGGCGGACGCGGTGCGGGTGGCACTCGCCGCGCTCGGGGGGGGCCAGGGACCGGTCCTCGTGCTCTACGGGGACACGCCGCTCCTCCAGGAATCGACGCTCCGGGCGCTGGTCGAGACCTTCCGCCGGGGGAGCGTGTCGCTGGCGCTGGTGACCACGACGGCGCCCGACCCCACCGGGTACGGCCGCGTGCTCCGGGCCTCCGGGCGCATCACCGGCATCGTCGAGGAGAACGACTGCACCGCCGACCAGCGGTCCATCCGCGAGGTGAACGCCGGGGTGTACGCCATCGACGCGGTGTTCCTCCGCGAAGGGCTGGCCCAGCTCCGCCCGGCCAACGCGAAGGGCGAGTACTACCTGACCGACCTCGTCGCGCTCGCGGCGCAGCGGGGCGACGTCGGGTCGGTGAGCGCGGACTTCGAGGACACGGCCGGGGTGAACGACCGCGCCGAGCTCGCCGCCTGCACCCGGGTGCTGCGGGAGCGGGTCAACCTCGCCCACATGCGCGCCGGCGTCACCATGCACGACCCGGCGTCGGTCACCATCGAGGCCGAGGTGACGCTCGGGCCGGACACCGTCCTCGAGCCCAACGTCTCGCTCCGGGGGAAGACGCGGATCGGCCAGGGCGTGACGCTCGGCCAGGGCTCGGTGCTCACCTCGAGCGAGGTGGGCGACGGCACGCAGGTGCTGCCCTACTCGGTGATGACCGACTCGAAGGTGGGCCCGCGCTGCCTGATCGGCCCCTTCGCCCGGATGCGCCCGGGGAGCGAGCTGGCCGAGGCCGTGGAGCTCGGGAACTTCGCCGAGACCAAGAAGGTCCGGATCGGCCCGGGCACCAAGGCCCACCACCACTGCTACCTCGGCGACAGCGTCATCGGGGCCCGGGTGAACGTCGGGGCCGGCACCATCACCTGCAACTACGACGGATTCGCCAAGCACCTGACCGAGATCGGCGACGGGGTCTTCATCGGTTCCGACAGCCAGCTCGTCGCCCCGGTGAAGGTGGGCGAGGGGAGCTACATCGGGGCCGGCACCACCCTGACCGAGGATGTCCCTCCTGACACCCTGGTCTTCAATCGTGCTCCCCGGATCGTGAAGCAGGGCTGGCCCAGCCGCCGGCGCGCCAAGGCGCCCGGACGGCGCTAGTGTTGACGACATGTGCGGCATCGTCGGCTACGTCGGGGACCAGCAATCCGCGCCCATCCTGGTCGCCGGCCTGAAGAAGCTCGAGTACCGCGGCTACGACTCGGCTGGCCTGGCGGTGGTGAGCGGCGGGACGCTGAAGGTGGTGCGAGCCACGGGGAAGCTGAAGGCCCTCGAGGCGCGCATCGGCGCCGAGCCCCCGTCCGGCACGCTGGGCATCGGCCACACCCGGTGGGCCACCCACGGCCGCCCGACGGACGAGAACGCGCACCCGCACAGCGTACGACGGCGTCGCGGTGGTGCACAACGGCATCATCGAGAACCACCTCGAGCTGAAGGCGATGCTCCGGGCGCGGGGCCACGTCTTCGCCAGCGAGACCGACACCGAGGTGTTCGCGCACCTGATCGCCGCCGAGCTGCGCAACGGGCTGGACCTCCCCGAGGCGGTCCGCGCGGCGGTGGCGCAGGTGAAGGGGACCTACGGGCTGGCGGTGGTCTGGGCGAAGGACCCGGACCGCATCGTGGCGACCAAGGACAGCTCGCCGATGGTCGTCGGTCTCTCCGACGGGCAGAACTTCGTCGCCAGCGACGTGCCGGCGCTGCTCGAGCACACCCGGGACATGGTCTTCCTCGAGGAGGGCGACCTCGCGGTGCTGAGCCGCACCCGGGTCGATGTCTACGACCGCCAGGGCCGGCTGGTGAACCGGCCCACCCGCCGCATCGACTGGACGCCGATGATGGCGGAGAAGGGCGGCCACAAGCACTTCATGCACAAGGAGATTCTGGGAGCAGCCGCGGGCGCTGGCGGACACGCTGCGCGGGCGGGTGCTCCTCTCCGAGGGCGACGTGTTCTTCGAGGGCTGGACGCTGGACCAGGAGGAGGTGCAGAAGCTGTCGCGCATCACGCTCCTGGCCTGCGGCACCTCGTGGCACGCGGCGCTCGTCGGCCGGGCGATGATCGAGTCGCTGGCCCGCATCCCGGTGGACGTGGAGCTGGCCTCCGAGTTCCGCTACCGCGACCCGCTGGTCGAGCCGGGGCAGCTGGCCGTCGCCATCAGCCAGTCGGGCGAGACGCTGGACACGCTCTGCGCGCTGCGCGAGGCGAAGGCCCGCGGCGCCCGCACGCTGACGCTGTGCAACGTGGTGGGGAGCGCGCTGACCCGCGAGGCGGACCTCACGGTCCTCACCAACGCCGGGCCGGAGATCGGCGTCGCGTCGACCAAGGCGTTCACCACCCAGCTCGCGGCGCTCTATCTGTTGGCGGTGAAGCTCGGGCGGCTGCGCGGGACGCTGGACGTGGCGCGGGCCCAGGAGCTGCTGACCCAGGTCACCGAGGTGCCGAAGCGGGTGGAGGAGGCGCTGCACTGCGAGAACGCAGTGAAGGAGATCGCCCGGACCTACCAGGCCTCGCAGGACTTCCTCTTCCTCGGCCGCGGGCCGATGCACCCGGTGGCGCTGGAAGGCGCGCTGAAGCTGAAGGAGATCTCGTACATCCACGCCGAGGGGTACGCCGGCGGGGAGATGAAGCACGGCCCCATCGCGCTCATCGACGAGAAGCTGCCGGTGGTGGTGCTCGCCCCGCGCGAGCCGCACGTGCCCTACGAGAAGATGGTCGGGAACGTGGAGGAGGTCCGAGCGCGCGGCGGAAAGGTGATCGCGGTGGTGGACGAGGACGACACCGCGGTGGCGTCGCTCGCGGACGACGTCATCCGGATCCCGGCGAGCTCGGCGCTGCTCGCGCCCATCGTCGCCGCGGTCCCGCTGCAGCTGCTCGCGTACCACGTGGCCGACCTGCGCGGGACGGACGTGGACCAGCCGCGGAATCTCGCGAAGAGCGTCACGGTGGAGTGATGGGCCCGCGAACCGAGTCCGCCACGTACGGCGGACTGGTTCAGGCCGGCAGCCCCGCGCCCGGGTCTCCGAGGACGACTCCCCGAGGGCCCATTGCACCCGGCCCGCGGACGCAGCTTCACTGGTGCCACGAAGGGAGGCGACCATGGGCAAGCAAGACCTCGAGGGACTGACCACGAGATTCCTGGACGCCTGGAACTCCCAGGACGTCGAGCGCGTGGTGGCCTGCTACACGGAGGACGTGCGCTATCGGGATCCGAACACCCGGGGTTACGTCGAGGGACGCGATGCCATGCGCCGCTACCTCCGGAAGCTCTTCGCTTCCTGGCAGATGACCTGGGCGCGCCGCGAGGTGTTCGAGCTTGCGAGCCCCCCGGGGTGGCGTTTCTCTGGCATGCAACCTTCCGTCGCCCCGGCGGAACCGAGATGATCGAGGCGGACGGGATGGACCTCGTCGTTCTTCGCGGTGACCAGCTCGTCCGGAACGAGGTCTACTTCGACCGGGCGGTGCTGGCCCCGTTGCTGGCTGGGTGAACACGAAGGGGCGATGGCCCGCCCTCACTCTGGGGTGCCCGGGTACGGACGCCGGGCGGTCGCCGTCGGGCCGCCGATGCGGATGAGGTGGACGACCCCCCGGGCCGTACCCACCGCCAGCAGCCGGCCGTCGGGCGAGAAGGTTGCCGAGGAGGGGAAGTCGTCCTGGAGCGCGAGCGTCAGCCGCCCCGTCACCGCCCCCGAGGGCCAGCTGCGCAGCCGGAGCTCCGGGCCGTCCGCGTCCACGCTCACGTCGCCGCGCGGCGAGAGTGCCACCGGGCCGCCGGTCCGTGCCCGGCGCGGCACCGCGTCGCGCAGCGTCGGCCGCCCCACCTCCCAGAACCCGAGCAGCTTCGACGAGGCGAGCAGCATCCGCTTCCCGTCCGGCGTGGCCTCGCACGCCGTCACCTTGCCGAGCTTGCTCCCGGCGCGCGCCAGCGGTTCGCCCTCGGCGTCGCGGAGCTGGATGCCCCCGCGCTCACCGCGGGTGACGAAGGCGCCGCCCGGCGGCACGCAGCCGCCGAGCAGCTCCTGGTCGAGGGGGAGCGTCTGGAGCCGCCGTCCGGTGCGCACCGCCACCCGCTCCAGGTGGTAGTGCCGGCTGCAGCCGATGGAGCAGCCGCTCCGGAGCAGGCTCACGCAGGACTCCTCGGCCACCGGCGCGAGCACGTTCTCGCCGTCGGACGACAGGACCAGCTCGGGCACCGTCTGGAGGCCCGCCCACCCCGACGGGTCACGGACCCCGAGCGGGCTGTCCGCCGCCGGGCGCATCAGCTCCGCCACCTGGGCCTGGGCCGAGGCGCAGGCCGGCGTGGACCGCACCGGGTCGGGTGCCGGCGGCGGCACCAGCACCGGGCCGGCCGCTCCGTCCGCCACGCGCCAGGTGCGTACCGAGTCGTCCTCGTGCTGGGAGAGCAGCGTCTCCGAGCCGGGCGTGAAGCGGAGGTCCAGCAGCGCGCCGCCCGGGACGGCGCCCGCGAGCCGCTGCGCGCGGGTGCCCACGTCCCAGACCGACCAGACGCCCGCGGCGTCGCCGGACGCCAGCCGGGCTCCGTCGGGCGAGAACCGCAGCGCGGTCACCTCGGCGCGGTGGCCGGGCGGGGGCGAGGCCGGCGCGCCGCTGCGCGGGTCGAGCCGGACGAGGGTCGTGGAGATGGGGTCCGCCCGGTCGCGCACCTGACCGGCCGCGGCGACCAGCACCGAGCCGTCCGCGGCGAAGAGCGCCGCGGTCACCTGCACCGGGCGGACCTCCCAGCGGATGCGACCGGTGGGCAGCTCGATGAGCCGGAGCGCGCCCGAGGTCCGCGCCTCGTCGCACTCCTCGCCGCCGGTGACGGCGGAGACGAGCGCCAGCGTGCCGTCCTCCGAGAAGGCCAGCGCCCGGAGCGATTCGCCGTCGCAAGCCCGGCCGCGCCCCCGGAGCACGTCGAGGGTGAAGCTGCCGCCCCCCCGGTCGTAGCCGCGGACGATGCCGTCCTGGCCGACGACCAGGAGTCGACCGTCCGTCGTGGGCCGGAGCGCCAGGATGCGCCCGTCCGCCGCATGGAAGCGGCTCACCTGGCCGCCGCCGAGCGGGATGAGCTCCACGTCACCCTCCGGCGTGGCCCGGAAGGCCGCCGAGCCGTCCGGCGCGCCGGCCAGCGCGGTCGTCCCGTCCGCGCCCGGGACGGGGAGGTCTCGCGGGGGCCGCTTCCCGCTCGGGTCGCAGACCCGGAGCGCCAGCCCCTCGGCGGTCAGGAGGCGGCCGTCGGTCATCGTGGCGAGCGGCGCGGCCAGGAGACAGCCCGGAGCCCGGTCGGTGGGGAGCGCCAGACCGGCGGGGCCGATGACCGCGCGCGCACCCGGCGAGGCGACGCCGGTCTGCTGCCAGTCGGCCACGTCCCAGAGTCGCGTGAGCCCGGCGGCGTCGATGGCCAGCACCCGGCGCGCATCGAGCGTCACCAGGGTTTGGACGCGGTTCGACGAGGCGAGGTCCGGACGGCCCAGCGTCCCGGCGGGCTCGGTGGAGATGGAGGGTGCGGCGAGCGACGACGTCGAGACGAGCGCGAGCAGGACGAAGGAACGCACGGCGCCTCCTAGGCTAGCGGGGCCGCCCCATCAGCAAAAGGCGGGTCGGCCGCCACTCCGGACGCTCCGGCACCCCCGCTTCTTCAAGGACACGGCTCCGCCCGGCGGTTGCCGTCCGCGGGCAGTCCTGGACCGGGGGTCTGTGGTGTCCACCCCCCTTCCAGGGATTGCGGATGCTCAGCGCGTCCGGACGAGCCGCGCCTCGAGCTCCCGCCCGAGCCGGCCGGGGAAGCTGTCGGGCGCCGGGCGGAGGCGCTCCAGATGGAAGCGGTCGCCGAACAGGCCCCCGGACTCCCGGCGTTCTGCTGGACAGCCGGTCGAGCCGCGGTCGAGAGTCCCCGGCCCCTGCGCCCGGTCAGCGTCGTGCGCCGCGGGAGACGTGGTGGCACGGCCTGGCGTGGCCCTGGCCGGCGTTGGGAGGAGCTCGCGATGTTCGTCGGTCACCTGGGGGTCGGGCTCGCGCTGTCCTCCCGCTCCCGCAGCTTCCGGCTGGGGACGCTGCTCGGCGCGGCGCTCCTCCTCGACGTGCTGCTCGGGGTCTTCGTGCTCGCTGGCGTGGAGCGGGTCATCGTTCCGCCGGACTTCGCCACCGGGCACTATCTGGAATTCGTGTTCCCGTTCTCCCACGGGCTCGCCGGCACGGTGGTGTGGTCCGGGCTGGCGGCGGCCCTGGCCAGCACCGGCGGGCTGATGCTCGGCCGGGGCGCAGCTGCGGCATGGGTGGCGGCCGCGGCGGTGGCCTCGCACTTCGTCTGCGACGCGGTGGAGCACGTCCGGGGCCTTCCGTTGCTCGGGGAGACCTCGCCGCACGTCGGCCTGGGGCTCTGGCGGTCCATGCAGTGGGCGCTGGGGCTCGAGCTGCTCCTCCTGCTGGCCGGGGCCTGGCTCTTCCTCCGGTCCCGTCCGGACCTCCCGCGCGGGCGGCGGCTGGTGCTGCTGACGGTGCTCGTCGCGCTCACCGTCCTTCAGTTCCTCGGTCAGTCGGGCGGAGCCGCGCCGCCGCCCGCCCCGGCCCTGGCCGCAAGCTGGCTCGGAGAGACGGCGCTGCTGGTGCTGCTGGGGCTGTGGGCGGACCCTGCGCGGGCGTCCGGGCCGGTCAGCTCGCCGGCTGCGGCACCACCGGGCGGGCGCTGACCAGCACCGCCTCGGGCGAGGCCGGCGGTTTGGCCGGCGCCGGCGCGGTGTCCTTGAACCGGAACTCCACGTCCACCACGCCGCCGTCCGGGGGCGGGACCTCGTCGGCGCCCACGTCCCGGAGGAGGGCGATCATCGCCGAGTTGACGGCGAGCACGTCGGCCCGGAGCCCCTTGAGCCCGTGCGCCCGGCCCACCTCGATCATCCGTCTCATGAGCGCAGTGCCCACGCCCTTCCTCTGCCAGGCGTCGGCGATGACGATGCCCAGCTCCCCGATGCCGCTGACCGGATCGAGGTCGTAGCGGGTGATGCCGAGCAGCGTGCCGTCCTCGGGCACCTCGGCGACGAAGGCGCAGCCGCGCTGCGGGTCGGCGTCGAGCATGGCCTGGATCTCGTCGCGCGGGTAGCGGGTCCGCAGGTGGTGGTAGCGCGTGTAGACCGACTCGGGCGACAGCCCGTACAGCAGTTCCTGGACCTTGGCCTCGTCGGTGAGGCGGGCGGCGCGCACGCGGATTTCCCTGCCGTCCTTGAGGTTCTCCATCCAGGAGCGCACATCGAGCGGCGGGCGCGGCACCGGCTGGTCCTGGAACACCCAGCGGCGCTGCTTCGCCGCGGCGAGCAGCTCCGCCCGGTGGTCCGGGTGGGCGATGGCGGTCAGGGCCAGCGCGCGCTCGCGCACCGACTTGCCCCACAGGTCCGCCACCCCGTACTCGGTGACCACGAAGCGCACGTCGCCGCGGCTGGTCACCACCGCCGAGCCCTGGGGCAGGGTGGGCTGGATGCGGCTCACGGTGTCGCCGCGGGCGAGGGAGGGGAGGACGATGAGCGCGCGCCCCCCGTAGCTCCGCGACGCGCCGCGGACGAAGTCCACCTGGCCGCCGATGCCCGAGTAGAAGCTGCCGTCGAGCGTGTCCGCCGCGACCTGGCCGGTGAGGTCCACCGCCAGCGCGGTGTTGATCGACACCATCCGGACGTTCTGGGAGATGACGTACGGGTCGTTGACCCACTCGCTCCCGCGGAGCTCGAGGTCGCGGTTCTCGTGCGCCCACTCGTACAGCGCGCGGGTGCCCATCAGGAAGCTGGCGACCATCTTCCCCGGGGCGAGCGTCTTCCGGAGCCCGTTGACCACGCCGAGCCGGGCCAGCTCCATCACCCCGTCGGAGAGCATCTCGGTGTGGATGCCGAGGTCGCGGTGGTTCTTCAGGGAGGAGAGCACCGCGGTGGGGACCTCGCCGATGCCGATCTGCAGCGTCGCGGCGTCCGGGATCAGGTCCGCCACCAGCTCGCCGATCGCCCGGCTCACGTCGTCGGCCGCCGCCGGGTGGCGCTCGGGGAGCGGCGTGTCCACGGCGACGAGGTGCTTGCACCGCCGGATGTCGAGCAGGGTGTCCCCGGGCGTCCGCGGCATGCGCGGGTTCACCTCGGCGAGGATGAGGCGGGCCGAGTCCACCGCGGCCCGGACGATGTCCACCGAGACGCCGAGCGACACCATCCCGTGCGCGTCGGGCGGGCTCACCTGGATGAGGACCGCGTCCACCGGCAGGCGGCTGGACTTCAGGAGGTGCGGAATCTCCGAAAGGAACACCGGGGTGAAGTCGGCCCGGCCCTCGCGGACCGCGTCACGGACGTTGGCCCCGATGAAGAACGCGTTGTGCCGGAAGCGGCCCTCGCAGGCGGCCGCGGTGTAGGGCGCGGGCCCCAGGGTCATGAGGTGGACCAGCTCGTTGTCCGAGAGCTGCCAGGCGGAGTCCACCATGGCCTGGACCAGCCGGGTGGGCTCGGCGGCCCCGGACCCGATGAGGATGCGGCGGCCCGGCCGGAGCGCCCGGACTGCCTGCTCGGGCGTGGTGAGAAGGCGCGCCCAGCGCGTTCGCCACTCCGGGTCGGGTTCGGCGCGGAAGCCGTTTTCCAGTTCTGACACAGTGCAGCAATTCTAGCAGGCGAGGGGGGGAGCGGCCTGCCGGGCAGGTTCTAACGCCAATGCGGGGCCCTCATCGTGGCGCCAGAGACCCCACCCTGGATCCCGAGAAATCCCGAGGACTTGCGCGCTCACCGCGCGAGGTCCGCTCGCGAGCGACTCGCTCTTTACGAGGTGTCTGACACCTCGACAGGGTCCGCTTACGAGGTGTCTGACACCTCGACAGGCCTCGACAGACACCTCGACAGACACCTCGACAGCGACACCTCGACAGCTCGCGAGCGACTCGCTCTGGCACCCGGCGCCGGCGGCTCGCGCTGACCGTCCGTCGCTCAGCGGTCCGGCTTGGTCCGCTCCGCCTCGAGCTCGAGCATCATCTCCAGCGCCTGGCCCTCGGCGAGGTGCTCCAGCACGTCCAGGTTGCGGATGACCTCCTCGTCCTCCGCGCTCCTTGCCGCGGGCGGCGCGGGGACGGCCCCGTCCCGAGCTCCGGGGGTGCCTGCATCGACCGAGAGGAGGAACAGGACCGCGAACAGTCCTGTCACCGCCCCCGCCTCTCCCGCATCTCGCGCAGGCGCTGGCGCATCTGCTCGCGCTGCTCGCGCGACATGGACCTCCACTCGCGGAGGTTCTCCAGCATCTGGCGACGACGCTCGGGGTTGGCCTGGAGGTACTCGCGCATGCTCTGGCGGAGGTCCTGCCGCTGCTCGGGGGACAGCTTCTGGAACTCGCGCCACTGGGTGAGGACCTTCTGCCGCTCGTCTGGCGAGAGCCGCTGGAAGGCCTCGAGGTTCTGCCGCACCCGGGCCTGCTCCTTCGGCGGGAGCGCACGCCAGCGGGACACGTTGGCCTGGATCCGCGCCTGCTCGTCGAGGGGCAGGGCCTTGTACTGCCGGAGCCGCTCGCGCAGCGCGGCCTTCTCCTGCTCGCTCATCCGGTCGAACCGCGCCGCCGCGTCCTCCGGAGGCGTGGGCTGAGCCTGGGACCAGGCCGGCCTCGCGCAGAGCAGGCACACCGCCAGGAGCCAGGTCCTCATGGCCGCCCCTCCTTCTGGAGCTGGTCGAGCTGCTCCACCACCTCGAGGTCGTCCGGGGCCAGTCCCACCACCTCGTAGTCGCTGAGCAGCTCGTAGTGCTCGGCCACCGCGAGCTCCATCCGCTGCTCGGCCCGCTCCGCCACCGTCCGCTGCCCCACCACCACCACCACCACCGCCGCCGCAGCGAGCGCCGGGGCGAGGACCCCGGGCCGGAGCCACTGGCGGAGCCGCTCGGGCCAGGGGCGCGGAAGGGCGTCCACCTCGGCCAGCACGCGGCGGCGCAGCCCCGGGGATGGCTCGAAGGCCGGGAGCGTGGCGAGCTCGGTCAGGGTCCGGTTGAGCAGGGCCTCCGTGGCCCGGCAATCGGAGCAGGAGCTCAGGTGGTCACGCACCCGCGCCGCCTCGACGGCGGACAGCTCGCCGTCCAGGTATGCGGTCAACTCGTCCTCCACGGTGCAGCTCATGCCTCGCTCCTCGCCGGGGCGTGCGCTCCGGCCTGCCATGCTTCCACCGCCCGGGCGACCGAGAGGGTCGCGCGGTGGATGAGACTCTTCACTGCCGCCTCGCTCGCCGAGAGCACCTCGGCGATGTCGCGGTACGCCATCCCCTCGAACCGGCAGAGGGTGAAGGCCGTCCGCTCCCGCTCGCTCAGCCGCTGGAGCGCCGCCGCCACCGTGACCTCCAGCTCTCGCCCCTCCGCCGCGCGCTCGGGCGACTGGGCGTCGGGGGCGGGAGTGTCCACGGGGCGGCCCTCCTCGCCTTCCTCCGCCACGTGCGAGACCCGGTACTCGCCGCGCCGGACCTCGTTCAGGCAGTGGTTCGCCGCCACCCGGAAGAGGAAGGTCTTGAAGCGCGCGGTGGGCCGGTAGCGGCCTGCATGTCGGTACAGCTTCACGAAGATGTCCTGCGTCAGCTCCTCTGCCCTTCCGGCGTCCTGGACGAAGCGATGGGCGAAGCGGGCCACCGACCGGTGGTGCCGGTCGTAGAGCGCGGCGAAGGCGGCGGTGTCGCCGGCCGCCACCCGGAGCATCAGCGCCGCGTCCTCGTCCGTTGGTTCATCCACGGGCACTGGATGTGAACACGACTGTGCCCCCGGCAGTTGCGGGCCCGGGGTGGCGGGGAGCTGGCAGGTCGCGTGGCCCCCGCATCGCCCTCCTGGTAAGGAGAGCGGCACCGGTGGAACGACAGCACGAGGCGCACATCGCCCCCGGTCCTGTCCGGGAGCTCGAGGCCGTGGTGCCGCAGGACCCACTCGAGGGCGCGCTGGCCTCGGCGCGGGCCCCGGGCGCGGACGCCGGCGCGCGGCGGGCGTTCGTGGGCCGGCTCGCCACCTTGGACCTCGGGAGCCCCCGGGCCACGGCCGACCGCCTCCAGGAATTGCTCGCCTCCGGGGAGCTCACGACCCTCCGGGCCTCCGACGGGACCTCGGCCCGCGCCGTGGCCGTGGAGCGCCTGCTCGCCCTCGGCTATCCCTACGCCCTGGAGGTGACCCCGGAGGACCTGGCCCACTGGCGGCACGAACGCCCGTCCGAGGCGACCGACGGGCGCGGCCTCGCGGTGCTGGTGATGACGGTGGCCGCCTGCCTCTCGCTGTGGGGGCTGTCCGATCCGCCCACGGGCCTGGGGCTCGCGTCGGTGCTGGCGCTGGAGGCCGTGACGGTCGCCGGGGCGGTCCGTCCATCGCTTCGGGGCTGGGCGCGGCGGGCGGTGTTCGCCCTGGGCGTCTTCGCCTGCGTGCTGGGGTTCCGCTACGGGGTCGGGACGCTGCTCCCCGGTGTCGCCGGGCTCCTCACCGCGCGCTTCATCTGGCCCAGAGGTGTCAGGGGGGTCGACTAGGAGATCGGCCTCGGCCATACTGAAACAGCGTTCAGGTCCGCGCAAAGCGAGGTCCAGGCACCGATGTCGCTCAACCCCGAGAAGGAAAAGGCGATCGAGCTGGCGATAGGCGCGGTGGAGCGCCAGTTCGGCAAGGGCTCCATCATGCGGCTCGGCAAGGACGAGCCGCTCATTCGAGACATCCAGGTCATCTCCACCGGCTCCATCTCGCTGGACATCGCGCTCGGCGTGGGCGGCGTGCCCCGGGGCCGCATCGTGGAGGTCTACGGGCCGGAGTCCTCGGGCAAGACCACGCTCTGCCTGCACGTCGTCGCCGAGGCCCAGAAGAAGGGCGGCATCTGCGGCTACATCGACGCCGAGCACGCCCTGGACCTGGGCTACGCGCGCAAGCTCGGGGTGCGCACCGACGACCTGCTCCTCTCCCAGCCGGACACCGGCGAGCAGGGGCTGGAGATCGCCGAGATGCTGGTCCGCTCCGGCGCCATCGACGTGCTGGTGGTGGACTCGGTGGCGGCCCTCGTCCCCAAGGCCGAGCTCGAGGGCGAGATGGGCGACGCGCACATGGGCGTCCAGGCGCGGCTGATGAGCCAGGCGCTCCGGAAGCTCACCGGCACCATCGCCAAGAGCCAGACCTGCGTCGTCTTCATCAACCAGATCCGGATGAAGATCGGCGTGATGTTCGGGAATCCCGAGACCACCACCGGTGGCAACGCGCTGAAGTTCTACGCCAGCCAGCGGCTCGACATCCGCCGCATCGGCGCCATCAAGAATGGCGAGCAGGTGGTGGGGAGCCGGACCCGGGTCAAGGTGGTGAAGAACAAGGTCGCCCCGCCGTTCAAGGAAGTCGAGTTCGACATCATGTACGGGACCGGCATCTCCCGGGAGGGAGACCTGCTCGACCTCGCCGCCGCCGACAACATCGTGGAGAAGAGCGGCGCCTGGTACGCCTACGCCGGTGAGCGCATCGGCCAGGGCCGGGAGAACGCCAAGGACTACCTGCGCGACCACCCCGAGGTGTCCGCCGGCATCGAGCGCAAGGTGCTGGAGAAGTATGGCGTCCTGAAGCCGTCGCCGGTTCAGGCAGTGCCGGACGAGGCGGACGAGAAGCGGGCCCGGGTCAAGGCCGTGAAGTGACCTCCCGGGGGCCGACCGGGCCCGGGACGTCCACGCCGCCAGCCGCGCGCGCTTGAACTGTTCGGCTGCCGGGGGTTAGAGCAACTCCTGACGAGGGGTGGGGCGCAGGAGTCATGGCTTTCGGTCAGTCCGGCTGGTTCACCGCGCTGCTGGAGCAGGAGCTGGCGCAGCACCAGCCGCTGGTCGACGCCCGCGCTCCGGGGAGCCCCCGCGCGCGCGCCCGGGCCCACGTCCGGGTGGTGCTCCACGACAGCGGGCTCCTCTACGGCACCCCGGAGAAGGTGGAGATTCCGGACGGCCTGACGCGCGAGGAGCAGCTGTCGCTCGCCGTCCTGCGCACCCTGGTGCGGCTGGCGCTGGACCTGGCGGACATCGCCGGGCTGGGGCCGGAGCGCCGGGTGGAGCGGCTCACCATCCTCTTCGCCGCCTGGAGCGGACATCTCCGCCTCGCCGAGACGCTCCAGACGTCGCTCCGGAGCACCGGCGCGCTGCCACGCCGGAGCGTGGCGCGGCTCGAGTCGCTGCTCGAGGACCGGGCGATGTCGCTCGGGGCCGACCCGCTCTACGGGCTCCTCCTCCACAACGGCGCGGCATACGTCGACGCGCAGCTCTTCGCCCACCTCTCGCTCGCCGCGTGGCTGCACACCTCGCTTGGCCTCGAGCAGGCGCGCCGGCGCCTGGCGGTGGCGGCGCAGCAGAAGGCGCTCCTGGTCGAGGTGCTGACCGCGCTGGCCTGCGCCGAGCGGCCGCCGTCGCCGTCGGCGCGCCGGGCCATCCTCCGGCAGGTCGACGAGCTCGGGCTCCCCAAGCCGGTGGGCCCGGTGCTCCGTGCGCGGGTGAAGGAGGTCTTCCGCGAGCGACCGGACCTCGACGTGCTGGTCCGCCCGGTGCGGAGCCTGCCCCTGCGGCGCTTCATCCTCCAGCAGACCTTGCTCGCCTCCCTGGTGGAGGGGCGGCGTTCACCGGCCGAGCTGGCCTTCCTCCGGGCGCTGGCGCGGGCGCTCCGCATCTCCCCGGATGCGCTCCGGGAGATCGAGGGCGCGGTGGCCGAGTTCTACGCCGAGCACCGCCAGGTGCTCGACGTCTTCACCGTGAGCGACAACGCCGCCTCGCTCGGCGAGGAGTGGGTGAGCAACATGCTGCGCTCGCTGGACGACAACGTCCGGGCGCTGCTGCTCGAGGCCCGGATGATGGGCGAGCTGGGGGTGTTCCTCGGCAAGCTGGCCATCGGCCAGTCCCTCGCCGCGGACGAGCGCCGGCGGATGAAGCTCGAGCTGGTCGACCTGGCGAAGGCCATCCCCGCGCTGGCCATCTTCGCCGCGCCCGGAGGGGTGCTCCTGCTCGCGGCGCTGGCCAAGGTGCTGCCCTTCAGCCTGCTCCCCAGCGCGTTCCATGCTCCCCGCCGGCCGGCGCTGGCCGCCGAGGCGGCCAGCGCCGAGGGTGCGGTCAGGCTTGCTCCCCCCGGCGACGCACCTCGGTGACCAGCCGGCGGAGCTGCTCGTTGGTGGCGGCGTAGTCCTGGCGGCCGCGGTCGGCCGAGACCTGCTGCTCGAGCCTGGGGAGGACGGGCACCAGTTGCCGGGCCGCGGCGGCGTCGCCCTGCACCAGCCACATCAGGGCCTGGAGCACCGCGGCGCGGGTCTCGGGCTCCTTGTCCGTCAGGTGGTCGGAGAGCGCCTTGACCGCCTCCGACTTGCCCATCCGCCCGAGTTCCAGCGCCGCCCTCTGGCGGACCGGGCCCTCGGCGTCGCCGAGCTTGCTGGCCCAGCAGGCCATCGCGGCCTTGCACTGTGCGGCGGCCTTGAGCGGCCCCTGGAAGGCCTTCACCGTCTTCAGCCGGTTCGCCGCGACCTCCTCGACCGGGAGGTTGCAGCCGTAGCGCTTGCAGTCGGCGGCGGTGAGCTTGGGCTCGTCGGCCGCCACCCGCTCCATGGTCGGCTGGTCGCGCTCGTCGCCCAGCATCCCCAGCGCGCCGATGGCGTACTGGCGCGCCTCCCACGGGCCGTGGGCCGCGGAGCGTTGCAGGGCCGGCACCGCCTCGCGCCCGCCGATGAGGACGAGGGCGCGGGCGTACTCGGCGCGGGCGAGGGGCTCGGGCTCGTCGAGCATCGTCTCCAGCGCTTTGCGGCCCTCGGTGGAGCGCATCTTCCCCAGCGTGCTCGCCGCCGCCATGCGCGCGTAGAGCGTCTGCTCCGGGGCGGTGGTCTTGTACGAGAGCTGCTTCACCAGCGCCGGCTCGGCGCCCGTCGCCCGGAAGTCGCCCAGCGACTCGGCGGCGCGTACCAGCACCACCGCCTCCACCACGTCGTTGGCGCGGGCCCAGGCGGCGAGGTCCCGGTCCCGCCCTTCGAGCACCGCGGTGAGGGCGTCGGCGGCGGGCTTGCCGATCTGGAAGAGGGAGAAGCTGGCCTCCTGCGCGAAGACGGTGTTGCCCCGCTGCTTGAACATCGCCTTGAGGAGGGTGGGGACGGCGCGGGGGTCGCCCACCTCGCCCAGGGCGACGATGGCGCGCCGGTTCACCGCCGGCGGGCTCTTGTCGTCGAGCGCCAGCTCCACCAGCGTGGGCACCGCGGCCTGGGCCCGGAGCTCTCCCAGCGCGCCGATGGCGTCCTGGCGAACGTAGTCGTCCCGGCTCCTGAGCAGCGAGATGAGCGCCGGCGCGCCCCGTGGGTCCTTGAGGTCCCCCAGGGCCTGGGCGATGGCGGCGTTCATCCGCGAGGTGGCGCCATCGGCGGTGTTCACGTCCAGCGCGGCGGCCAGCGGCTCGACGCTCGAGGGATCCTTCAGCTCGCCGAGCGCGCGGGCGATGACCGCGCGGGTCTCGGGGCTCTTCTCCGAGGCCATCCGCGCGTTGAGCATCGGGGCGAAGCGCTTGTCGAGGCGCTTGCTGGAGCGGAGCGTCTCCAGCACCCGGACCTTCTCGCTGGGGCGCTGGGCCGCGTCGAGCTGGTCCTCCCAGTAGGCTGGAGTGCCCGGATCCTTGCTGCAACCGACGGCGAGGAGGCCCAACGAGAGCGCCAGTGCGACCGCAGCTGCGGTGCGTCCCATCCGTCCCCTCCGTGGGTGCTGTCCTGAGAGCCCCCGGGGTTTTACGCCAATCGCCCGGCTGCTTTCCAATCCAGCGAGAGGCCGACGCCAGAGGCATGGCTCCGGCGCGAGCGAGGGTAGAGTGGTGGGCCGACGCTCCGTGAGCCCCGAGGCCTACACCCGCCGTCAGGTCCTGGTCGATCGCCGATTCCAGCTGAAGTACGCGGTGGGGCTGGCGCTGGGCGGCGCCTCGCTCTGCTCGGCCTTCGGAGGCGCGGTGTGGCTGGCGCTGCACCAGGCCCGCGAGACGCTGGGCCCCGAGTCGCAGGCGACACTCCAGGGGACCGAGACGACCGTGCTGGTGCTCGCCGGGTTCATGGCGCTGGTCATGTCCCTGGTGCTCTCGCTGGTGGGGCTCCTGGTGACCCACCGGGTGGCAGGTCCGATGCGGGTGCTCCGCGGGCAGCTGCGGCGCCTGGCCGAGGGCGGCTTCCCCCGCTGGCGCCCCCTGCGGAGCCACGACGAGCTGAGGGACGTCTTCGCCGAGTTCCACGCCACGGTGGACGCGCTGCGGCGGCGCGAGCACGAGGAGCTGACCGCCCTCGAGTCCGCGCTGGCGGCAGGGAATGCGAGCGGCGGCCGGGCCACGCTGACCTCCCTCGTCGCCGCGAAGCGGGCGCGCCTCGACGGAACGGACGATGGCTGAGCCTAGACGCGCCGCGCCCGCGCGCGGCTCCGCGGGCGTCCCCCTGGGGCGGGGGGCTGAGGCTGGAGGGGGTGGGGCGGCCCGCATCGCCTTCTTCGGCACGCCCCCCTTCGCCGTGCCGGCGCTCCGGGCCTGCCAGGCGGTGGGGACCGTGGTCGCGGTGGTGACCCAGCCCGACCGACCGCGCGGCCGCGGGCAGCACGTCACGCCCTCGGCGGTGAAGGCGGAGGCCGAGCGGGCGGCCTTGCCCGTCCTGCAGCCGCCGCGGCTCAAGGGCACCGACTTCGCCCAGACGCTCGCCGCGATGCGGCTCGACGTGGCGGTGGTGGCGGCCTACGGGCGAATCCTGCCCGTGGAGGTGCTGTCCGCCCCGCGGCTCGGCTGCGTGAACGTGCATGCCTCGCTCCTCCCGCGCTGGCGCGGCGCGGCCCCCATCCAGTGGGCCGTCGCCTCGGGGGACGCCGAGACGGGCGTGTGCCTGATGCAGATGGAGGCGGGGCTGGACACCGGGCCGGTCCTCGCGGTGCGGCGCACGCCCATCCTTCCGGAGGACACCTCGGAGACCCTGCACCTGCGCCTGTCCGAGCTCGGCGGCGCCCTGCTCCGGGACGAGCTACCCCGCTTCCTCGCCGGCGCGCTGACGCCCCGACCCCAGCCGGCGGAGGGCGTCACCATCGCCCGGCTGGTGGAGAAGGAGGACGGGCGGATCGACTGGACCCGCCCCGCGGTGGAGCAGGAGCGGCGGGTGCGGGCCTTCGTGCCCTGGCCCGGGGGATGGACCCAGCTCGGAGACCAGCTCCTCAAGGTGTGGCGGGCCGAGGTGGTGGCCGGCTCCGGGCCCCCCGGCGTCGTGCTCGCCGCGCAGGCAACGCTCGAGGTGGCCTGCGGCGAGGGGGCGCTGCGGCTCCTCGAGGTGCAGCCGGAGGGCAAGCGGCGGATGACCGCCGCCGAGTTTCTGAGCGGGCATCGGCTCCGGGAAGGCGAGCGTCCGTTCGGAGGAGGCGTGCCATGAACGTGCTCGTGCTCCACGGGCCGACGCTGCAGTTCCTCGGCCACCGCGAGGGAGACCCGCCGGGGCTCACCCTGGCCGAGGTGGACCGGCGTCTGGCGGAGAAGGCGCGGGCGCTGGGGCACGTGCTCCGGACGGTGCAGAGCAACCACGAGGGCGCGCTGGTGGATGCGCTCTGGGAGCAGCGCGTCTGGGCCGAGGGCGTGGTGCTGAACCCCGGGCCGCTGGCGCTCGGCTCGCACGTGCTGCGGGCGGCCGTGTCGGCGTCGCGGGTGCCGGTGGTGGAGGTGCTGCTCGCGCCGGCGAAGGGACGGGCCACCGCGCAGCGGCGGTCGGTCCTCAAGGACGTACGCGCCGCCCACGTCGCGGGCACCGGGGCCGAGGCCTACCTCGAGGCGCTCGAGCGGCTGGCGCGGGCGGGGAGCCGCTCGGCGGCCGCGCGGGCGACGAAGACGCTGGGGCGGGCGGCCGAGGCCGGCCCGGGGCCGAGGTCGCGCGCGGGCAAGGCACCGGCAAGCGCGGCGAACGCGGGGGCGGAGCGTGCGCCCCCGAGGGCCGCTCCGGCTCCCGCTCCTGCGCCGGCGACCGCCACCCGCCCCAAGACGCTCGGTCCGGCCCGCGGCGAGGCCGCGACGCGCGACCCGGCGGCCCGCGGCGAAAGCGTCGAGAGCGGCGCCGGCGCCGCCCGCGCCAGGTCGTCCCCGTCGGGCACGCCCGCGCCCGCGGTCGCCCCGGGCGTGGGGAAGACGCTCGGCCGTGGCGCCCCCCCGCCGCCGCCCGGGACGCGACGCCCGGGCGCGGGGCTCACCCGCGCCGAGGTGCGCGCGCGGATCGCCGACCGGCTCGCCGGGCGTCTCACGCCCGCGGGGCTCGCCACCTGGGCCCGCGGGGAGTGGGTGGCGCTCCAGCGCGGCGCGGCGGTGGAGGCCGGGCAGCGGGACCAGCTCGAGGAGGTGCTCCAGGCGCTCTTCCTGGCCGTGCAGCCCCGGGGGGCGCTCAGCGACACGCAGCTGGTGGAGTGGATGGCGGCGCTGGAATGAACGCCCGGGCGGTGGCCATCGACGTGCTGGCCCGCGTCGAGGCCACCGATGCCTACCTGAACGTGGTGCTGGACCAGCGGCTCGCCGAGGCGCCGCTGCGCGACCCGCGCGACGCGGCGCTGGTGACCGAGCTCGCGTACGGGTCGACGCGCCGGCGGCTCGGGCTCGACCGGGTCATCGCGGGGTTCTCGGACCGGAAGCTCGCCGCGCTCGAGGACCGGGTGCTGGCCGCGTTGCGCATCGGGGCGTACCAGATCTTCCACTCCCGCGTGCCGCGGCGGGCGGCGGTGTCCGAGACGGTGGAGGGGCTGAAGCAGCTCGGGCTGTCGCGCGCCGCGGGCTTCGTCAACGCCGTTCTCCGCAAGGTCGCGGCGCTGGAGGCGATTCCGCTGCCGTCCGAGTCGGACGTCGCCGAGCACCTCTCGGTGAGGGAGAGCCACCCGCGCTGGCTGGTGGAGCGCTGGCTCCGCCGGTACGGCCGGGCGGGCGCCGAGGCCATGCTGGTGGCGAACAACGAGGCACCGCCGGTGACCGTTCGGACCAATGGCCGCGCCGGGACGCGGGAGGAGCTGGGGGCGCTCTTCGCCGAGGCGGGCCTCGAGGCCCTGCCCACCGTCCGCTCACCGGTGGGCTTCCGGCTGCCGTCGCCCGGGCCGGTGGAGGCGCTGGTCGGGTACGCCGAGGGCCGGTTCCAGGTCCAGGACGAGGCGGCGCAGCTGGTCGGCCTCTACGCCGCCATCCCCGAGGGCGCACGGGTGCTCGACGCCTGCGCCGCGCCGGGCGGGAAGGCGTGCCACCTCGCCGAGAGCCACCCGGTGCTGGCGGTCGACCTCTACGCGGCGAAGCTGGAGAAGATCCGCTCCGAGGCGCGCCGGCTTCGGCTCGACGACCGAATCGAGGTGCTGACCCACGACGCCACCGAGCCCTTCCCGGAGTCCATCGGGCGGGTGGACGCGGTGCTGCTCGACGCGCCCTGCACCGGTCTGGGGACGCTCCGGCGCCACCCCGAGCTCCGCTGGCGGCGGGAGGAGGCGGACCTGCCGCGTCTGGCCACGCTCCAGCGCCGCATCCTCGAGCGCTGCCAGGAGGTCGTGCCGCCCGGTGGCCTGCTGGTCTACGCGGTGTGCAGCACCGAGCCGGAGGAGGGGCAGGACCAGGTCGACCTGTTCCTCCGGAGCCATCCGGACTTCACGCTGGAGACTCCGGCCGTCGCCGAGCGGCTCGGCTGGCCCCTGGCCCAGGGGGCGCTGCGCACCTTGCCCGGGCCCGAGGGAATGGACGGGTTCTACGCAGCGCGGCTGCGTCGACTGGCGTGACCCGATTGATTTTTCGTGACCCGCGGCCGTCAGGACTCCGGCACAATGCTGCCCCTTCAAGGAGCTTTCCCCATGACCCGCGTCCTCGCCGCCGCGCTCTGCCTTGCCGCCGTTCCCGCGCTCGCCTTCGAGGGCGTCATCGAGACGAAGATGACCGTCACCGGTCCCAAGACGGGCGAGGGCGGCGGCTCTCGCTCGTTCTCCGGCAACGGGACCATCACCATCAAGGGCCTCAACTCCCGGATGGAGCAGCAGATGAACATGCCGGGCATCACCGGGCCCATGAAGCAGGTGATCATCCACCGCGCCGACGACCCGAACACCACCTACATGGTCCACGAGCAGAACAAGACGTACCAGAAGATCGTCTCGGAGAAGGGCGAGCGCGACGAGTCCGAGGCAACGAAGTGGACGGTGAAGAAGCTGGGGAAGGAGACCGTCGCCGGCCGCTCCACCGAGCACGTGCAGATGAGCCGCGTGGGGAGCGAGAACCAGCAGGAGGCGTGGATCGACCGGAACCTGGTCTCGGCGGGAGACATGGAGAAGGCCCTCGCCGCCGGCGACCGGTGGAGGAGGGTGGCTGGTGGCAGGCGCTGAAGAAGGAGGGGGTGGCCGGCATCCCGCTGAAGGTCGTGGCGAAGAACTCCAAGGGCGAGAGCACCATGACCTGGGAGGCGACCTCGGTGAAGGCGCAGTCCGTCCCGGACTCGGCGTTCAAGGTTCCTTCCGGCTACAGCGAGTCCAAGGGTGGCATGGGCGGGACGATGAGCCCCGAGCAGCAGAAGCAGATGCGCGAGCAGATGATGCAGCGGCTCTCGCCCGAGCAGCGCGAGAAGATGGAAGAGATGATGAAGCAGCGCGGGGGCGGGAAGTAGCCTCCCCGCCGGCCGCCGCCGGAGCGGCCGCTCGCTAGTCCTCGGCGGCGGCCGCGTCCTTGAACGCGTCCAGGACCGCCTGCGAGGCGCGGTCGAGGTACTTGCCCTTTCGCACTAGCAGGCCGATGGGCCGGGTGAAGCTGCCCTCGGCGAAGGGGCGGGCGACGAGCGTGCCCTGGGCGACCTCGTGCTGCACGGTGGCCGAGGGGAGGACGGAGATGCCAACGCCCATCTCCACCGCGCGCTTGATGGTCTCGACGTTGTCCATCTCCATCACCGGCTCGAGCTCCACGCCCTTCTCGCGGAAGAGCCGGTCCAGCGCCTTCCGGGTGGGGGCCTCGCGGTCGTAGGCGATGAACGGGGTGTCGGCCAGCGCGGTGAGCGAGATCTTCGCCTTGCCGGCCAGGGGGTGGTCCGGCGCGCAGACCACCGTGAGCCTGTCGTCGCGGAAAGGAATCACGTCCACCCCGGCCCGCGGCTGGGGGTAGGCAACGACGCCGATCTCCGCCGCGCCGAGGATGACGTCGTCGTAGACCTGATCGCTGCGGCGGTAGATGAGCCGCATGTTCACCTTGGGGTGCGTCTTGAGAAGGCCCTTCTGGATGCTCTGCAGCTCGTGGAGGCCCACCGAGTAGATGGTGGAGACGGTGCAGGTGCCGGCGACCTCGGCGGACTGCTCGCGGATCTCCTGCTCCACCTCGCCGAAGCGGGCGAGGATCTCCTTGCAGCCGCGGAAGAGCCGCTCACCCGCCGGCGTCGGCGTGACCTGCCGGGCGCTGCGGCTGAGCAGCTTCTGCTCGTAGCGGTTCTCCAGCGCGCGGATCTGCTGGCTCACCGCGGACTGGGTGACGTGGTTGAGCTGGGCGGCGCGCGAGAAGGAGCCAGTCTCGACGACGTCGCAGAACATCTTGAGCGACTCGAGTTGCATGAGGCACCCTCATGTAGGAGACGGCCGGTATTAGCGTCAGTGGGTTGGTGACGCAAGAGATCCTAAGGTCCGCTCATGCAGCCTCACCACAGTCCACGGGGAGTGCGGCTCCGGTGAGACCGGCTGCTGCAGGCGATGAGAGGTACAGGACGAGCGCTGCCACCTCCTCGGGCTTCACGGGGCGGCCCATGGGGTTGCTCGCCAGGACGGCGTCCCTGGCCTCCTCGGGGCTGCGGCCGGTCTTGTGGACCACCGCCTCGAGGGCGCGGGTGAACATGTCGGTCTCGGTCCAGCCGGGGCAGACCGCGTTCACGGTGACCGCCTTCTTCCCCCACTCGACCGCCAGCGCCCGGGTGAGACCGAGCAGCGCGTGCTTGCTGGCGCAGTAGGCGGACGTGTAGCGGATGCCCTTGAGCGAGGCGATGGAGCCGATGTTGATGACCCGGCCGCCGCCGGCCGTCGCCATGCGGGGGATGAGCGCCCGGCAGAGGAGGTAGGGCGCCACGGTGTTCACCTGGAGGACCTTCTGCAGCTCATCGGGGCTCGTCCTGTCGAGCGGGGCCGAGAGCGAGATGCCGGCGTTGTTGACCAGCACCGCGGGCACCGGGTCCGCGTCGGCGAGCGCCTGCGCCGCGCCCTCGAGCTGGGCGGGGTCGGAGAGGTCGCAGGCCATCGGCGCGAGCCGCTCGACCAGCGCGCCGGCCTCCTGTCGGAGCGCATCGAGGCTCTCGGCGGTGCGGGCCAGCGCCACCACCGGCCAGCCCGCGCGCAGGAAGCCGAGGGCGATGGCCTTCCCGATGCCGCGGTTGGCTCCGGTCACCACCGCGCCCCGCTGCTGGAAGTCGCTCATGGGAGCGGCACCCTAGCCGGAGCGGCACCTGGTCCGGGAGCGTGGCAGAGTGCCTCGCCAGCCATGCTTCACAGCCAGGTACGGAAGCGGGTCCGGCGGTTCCAGGCGGTCAGCCACGCCTTCGGAGGACTGAGCCTGGTGTACCTCGCCCTCGCCGAGGAGCAGGGGGGAGGGGTGCTCCCCTGGATGGCCGGCATCGCGGCGGTGCTCCTCCTGGGGCTGGCGGGCTGGGAGCGGTTCCAGCCCGGCGGACAACCTCCCGGCGCCGAGATCGTGGCCGAGCTCCTGGGCATGGTGGTGCTGGTGGCGGAGGGCGTGGAGAAGCTGCACCTCGGCAAGCGCTACCTTCCGTTCGCCTACTTCCTGGCCGCGGCGGTGCTCGCGCTGGCGCTGGTGCTTCACCGGCGCGCGCACCGGGCGGGGCACGCCGCCGAGAAGGGAGCGCCGGGATGAAGACGCTGGCCCTCCTCACCTCGGGCGGAGACAGCCCGGGGATGAACGCCGCGCTCCGGGCGGCGGCGAAGACCTGCGCGGCGCGGGGGGTGCGGCTGCTCGGCGTCCGCGACGGGTACGAGGGGCTCATCGACGGGCGGATGGTGGAGGTCGTCCCCGGGCCGTGCGCGCTGCTCGGCGAGTCGGGGCTCGACGTGCTCGGCAGCCAGGGTGGCACGGTGCTCGGCTCGGCCCGGAGCGCCCGGTTCCGTGAGCCGGCGGGGCGGGCGCGGGCTGCCGACGCGCTGCGGTCCGCCGGGGTCGAGGGGCTGGTGGTCATCGGCGGCAACGGCTCGCTCACCGGAGCGCACGCGCTGGTTCGCGAGCACGGCGTCCGGGTGATGGGCGTCCCCGCGTCCATCGACAACGACATCGGCTGCACCGCGCTGGCGATCGGGACGGACACCGCGCTCAACACCATCGTGCAGGCCTGCGACCACGTGGACGACACCGCCCGGGCGCACCACCGGGCGTTCGTGGTCGAGGTGATGGGGCGGGCCTGCGGATATCTGGCGATGGCCTCGGCGGTGGCGGTGGGCGCGGACGCGGTGCTCTTCCGCGAGCAGCAGCGCGACGAGGAGACGCTGGTCCGCGCCGTGGCCGCCGTCATCCAGGGGTGCTTCACCCGCGGCAAGCGCCGGGTGCTGATCATCAAGGCCGAGGGCGTGGAGATCCCCTGCACCCGCCTGGTGCGCCGGGTGGAGGAGCAGCTGGGGCAGGTGGAGGTCCGGGCGGTGGTCCTCGGGCACATCGTCCGGGGCGGACATCCGAGCTTCCTCGACCGGATGGTGTCGGCACGGCTGGCGTTCGGCGCGGTGACGGGGCTGCTCGAGGGAGCGACGGACGAGATGGTGGCCTGGAACGCGCCGCTGCCCGGGGGAGTGGCGACCCAGGACGGCTCGGTGAAGCGGTTTCCGCTCGAGCGGGTGCTGCACGAGACGGCGGCGCTCGAGGACGGCTCGAGCCCGGTGATGGCCCGGCGGCTCCAGCTGCTCCAGCAGGTCGAGGGCGTGCTGCCTCTCTAGGTCAGGGCGGCCGCAGTCGAGGTCCAGGCCAGGGTGTCGTCAGGCGGGCGATAGTCAGCGAGGTCAGGGCGGCCGGGAAGGAGGGGACGTGGAGCGGAGCGGGGTGGAGGCGCTGTACCGGCTGGACGACGCGCTGTCGGCCGACGAGCGCGCCGTCCGTGAGGCGGTGGCCCGGGTGGTGGACACCGAGGTGCTCCCGGTCATCGGCCGGCACTTCCGCGAGGGGACCTTCCCGGCGCAGCTCATCCCCCGGCTCGGCGAGCTCGGCGTCCTCGGCGCGAACCTCTCGGGGTACGGCTGCGCCGGGGTGAGCAACGTGGCGTACGGGCTCGGGCTGCAAGAGCTCGAGCGCGGCGACTCGGGGCTCCGGAGCTTCGCCTCGGTGCAGGGGTCGCTGGTGATGTACCCGATCCACAGCTGGGGCTCGGAGGAGCAGAAGCAGCGCTTCCTCCCGGCGATGGCGCGGGGAACGTGCATCGGCTGCTTCGGGCTCACCGAGCCGGAGGCGGGGTCGGACCCGGCGAGCCTCCGGACCAGGGGCGTGCGCGACGGCGACGGGTGGGTGCTGGACGGGAGCAAGGCGTGGATCACCAACGGGACGGTGGCCGACGTGGCGGTGGTGTGGGCCAAGACGGGCGAGGGCGGCCCGGAGTCGGTTCGGGGGTTCCTGGTGGAGAAGGGGATGCCGGGGTTCGTGGCGAAGGAGATCCCGGGGAAGCTGTCGCTCCGCGCCTCGTGGACCGCGGAGCTGTCGTTCACCGAGGTCCGCGTCCCGGAGCGGAACGTGCTTCCCGGCGTGCAGGGGCTCCGCGGTCCGCTGGGCTGTCTGAACAATGCGCGGGCGGGGATCGCCTTCGCGGTGACCGGGGCGGCGATCGCCTGCTTCGAGTCGGCGCGGGCCTATGCGCTCCAGCGGAGGCAGTTCAACCGGCCCATCGGGTCGTTCCAGCTCACCCAGGAGAAGCTGGCCGACATGCTGGAGCGCATCGTCCAGGCGCAGCTGCTCGGGCTCCGGCTGTTGCGGCTCAAGGACGACGGGAAGGCGAGCCCGGTGCTGGTGTCACTGGCGAAGCGGGCCAACGTTCGGTCGGCGCTGGAGATCGCGCGGTCGGCGCGGACCATCCTCGGGGCGAACGGGATCACCGACGACTTCCCGCCGCTCCGGCACGCGCTGAACCTCGAGTCGGTGCTGACGTACGAGGGCACGCACGAGGTGCACACGCTGGTGCTGGGGAAGGCGATCACCGGGATCGACGCATTCGGGTAAGAAGGGCCGACATTCACGGGAGGGTCCCATGAGATGGCCGCTGACAGCCTCGCTGCTCGCCATTCTGTCGGTCGGCTGTGCTCACCCCGGAGCCGGGAGCACCGCCCCCGGTCCGACCTTCTCGAATCCTCCCGGCCTCTCCACCCCGCGCGGCTACACGCACGTGGTCGACGTCCCGGCAGGTCGCATGCTCTACATCTCCGGTCAGGTGCCCCTCGACGCGAAGGGCAACGTGGTCGGCCCCGGTGACGCGCGCGCGCAGACCGAGCAGGTGTTCAGGAATCTGAAGACCGCCCTCGAGGCCTCGGGCGCGAGCCTCGCCGACATCGTGAAGCTGACCTGGTACATCCGGGATGTCTCGCAGCTCGCGACCTACCGTGAGGTGCGGGAGAAGTTCCTCGGAGATGGTCCCCGCCCCGCGAGCACCCTGGTCGAGGTCAAGGGCCTGTACCGGGACGACGTCCTCCTCGAGCTCGACGCGATCGCCGCTCCCCGGCACTGAGGGCCCGGTGTCTGGTGTCAGACACCCGTTCTGACACCTCACGGCGGAGGGGGCCAGTCACCGAGGCCGGAGCGCCCTGCACCCTCGGCGCCGGCGGCCGTCTGTGCCGGCTGCAACTCGGCAGACCGGCGAGCATTCTGCTCGTGCGCGTCCTGCTCGCCGCCTGCCTCGCTCCCGCCGTCCTCGCCTGTGCCCACCCCGGAGGCTCCATCGTGCCGACCTCGACCTTCTCCAATCCCCGCAGGGCTCTCCGAGCCTCGGGGGTACACCCACGTCGTGGACGTCCCGGCCGGCCGCACGCTGTACGTCTCCGGGCAGGTCGCCTTCGACGAGAAGGGAAACCTCGTCGGCCCGGGTGATGTGCGGGCGCAGACCGAGCAGGTGTTCCGGAACTTGAAGGTCGCCCTCGAGTCGGCGGGGGCGAGCTTCAAGGACGTGGTCAAGACGAACTGGTACGTCCGCGACGCCTCGCAGATCGCGATCTACCGGGAGGTGCGGGAGCGCTTCTTCGGCGATGGTCCGCGCCCGGCAAGCACCCTGGTCGAGGTGAAGTCGCTGGTCCGCGAGGAGCTCCTGATCGAGGTCGAGGCGATCGCCGCGCCCGGCCGCTGACGTCGCTGCCGGTCCTCTGCCCGGAGGACGTGCCTCCTCCGCAGGGTCGCTTGCTCCATCTCGAGCAGGAGGGGCCCTTCACTCCGCATCGTGGAAGATGATCCCCAGCGTGTGCCGGCGCCCCGACCGGATCTCGCTGACCCCATGCCGCATCCGGACCCGGAACGCGCCGCGCGTCCCCTGGACCGGACGCTCGTTCACCGCGAAGGCCACCGCGTCGCCCTGCTGGAGCGCCACGACGTCCACCCGCGACTGCATCCGGGGCCGCTGCTGGGTGAGCACGAACTCGCCGCCGGTGAAGTCCACCTCCGGCCGGCTCAGGAGCACCGCCACCTGGAACGGGAAGACCGCCGGGCCGTAGAGGTCCTGGTGGAGGCAGTTGAAGTCGCCGGGGCCGTACCGGAGCAGCAGCGGCGTGGGCCGGCTCTGCCCCGCGGCATGACACCTCTCGAGATAGTCCTCGAGCCGGTCCGGATACCGGCTCGGCCTCTCGAGCGCCTCAACCCAGCGGTTCGCCACCGGAGCGAGCGCCTCGTACAGCGACGCGCGCAGCGCGCCGACTCGCTCGGGGAGCGGGTGACCGAAGTACTGGTACTCGCCCCGGCCGAAGCCGTGCTTGCCCATGACGACCCGGGAACGGAACCGCGCGGGCTCGTCATAGAGCGCCGCCAGCCGCGCGCACTCCGCTCCGTCGAGCAGTCCCGGGATGACTCCGTGGCCCGTCTTCTCCAGCGCCTGCGTCCAGTCTTGCTCGCCCATGCCGTGACACCTCTCACCGCCGCCGCCGGACGGCGCCCCGGATCCTGTGCCCGTCGTCGGAGGTGGCGCCGCGCGACCGGACGAGCCCTCAGCCCGCGTCGTCGGTCGACGGGGCGGATGCATGCGCGTCCTCGGTCCCGGGGCCGGCGGCCTCCGCCGCGTCCGCTGCTTCCTCGGCCCGCTGCTCCACGCTCTCGGGCGCGTCGGCCGCGGCCCGCTGCTCGGGCGACTCGGCGGCCTCGGCGGCGGCGCGCGCCTTGACCTCCTCGTCGCTGAGGAAGCCCACCGGCGAGCCCGGCGCGTTGAGGAACCGCACCGCCTTCGGGAACTCGCCCACCAGCGAGAGCGCGAGCTCCGCCGGGACCAGCGCGTGCTCGATCTGCGCCGGGTCCGGCCGCTCGACCACCGCCAGCCGGCCCTCCTCCAGCGCCTCGGCCTGGGCCTCCGACAGCTCCAGCCGCCGGAGCCGGTTCTTCCGCGTCACGAAGTAGAACGTCCGCTCGCCCGGCTCCACCGCCACCTCCGCGGCGAGCACCCGCTCCCGGAGCTGCCGGTCCCGCTCCACCTGCCGCTTCGCCTCCAGGCGCTGCGAGGCCTTGCTGCCCGCGAGTGGCGGGAGCTTGGGGATCGCCGCCGGCGGCTGGAGCCGCGCCACCATCCACGGTCCGCCCTTGCTCCCCTCGCGCGTCGGGGGCGCCTTCTCGGCCTTCTCCGCCTGCTCGGCGGTCACCAGGCCAGCCTTGAGGAGCTTGTCGCGGAGGTTCTGCACGGCGGCAGCAGCTTCTAGCCGCGTCCGGCCGGGAGACGAAAGCCCCGTGGTAGGGTGCCAGTTCCGTGCTGCACTCTCCCCGTCTCCTCATCGCGGGGCTGGCGTTGCTCGCCGCCTGCACCGACCCCGTCGACCGCGCCGCCAAGGAGCGCATCTTCTCGCCCGAGGCTCCTCCGCCGGTCGTCGCCTCGGCCAAGGAGGCGCTGGACCCGCAGAAGCTCACCTCGGACCCGAGGCTCGCCCACCGGGTGGTGGACATGGGCCCCGCCGAGGTCACCGAGCGGCTCGGGGCACATCGCTTCAGCGCCGAGGTCTCCTTCGAGTGGGGCTCGGGCAAGGACCGGGTGAAGCTCACCGAGAATCGGCTCCTCGAGTCGGCGGCCGGCGGCGTCGCCGGCGACTTCCACGCCCGCATCGACAACAGCCGGGACCAGGGGCTGGAGGTCGTGCGCGCCCGCGGCCAGGTCTTCGCCCGCAGCAAGTACGGCAAGTACCGGCTGCGCCTCCGCGACCGCGGCATCGCCGAGCGCACCCGCGACGAGATCGCCGGCGCGCTCGGCGAGCTGGACGGGCTCTTCCAGGGCCGGCTCGAGCTCGTGCTCGACGGGCCCACCTCGGTCGAGGGGCGGCCCGCGGTTCGCTACACCGTCCGGCTCGCGGACGCCGCCGCAGCAGTGAAGCGGGGCGAGACGCCGCCGCCGGTTGCCTACGCCCGCAGCGGGCTCGACGAGGACAGCGCCCGCCGCCAGCGCTTCATGGACCAGCGGCAGCCGAAGAAGCTCTCGGGAGAGGTGGTGGTCGACGCCGCCACCGCGGTGGTGCTCCGCGCGCACCTGGACGGAACCCTCGCGGTGCCGGGCGGCGCGGGCGTCGCTCCGGCGCAGCTCCACGTGCTCCTCGACGAGCGCATCCGCGACCTGGGCAAGCCCGTCGCCATCCAGGTCCCCGAGGGACACCTCCCGGACGCCGACAAGCCCGAGGGGATCGCCGACGCCCTGGACCGGTTCGGCATCCAGCGGAAGGCCGGCGCCGACGCCGGGGTGGACACCGAGGCCGACGAGGACACCTCCGGATAGGCCCGGTCCTGCTCGGGTTTTTGCCCTGCCGGAGGGCCCGGCGGACGCTCACGCTCGAAAAGTTGATCTCCCCTGACCGGCTCGTAAGTTGTCGGAACGCCGCGGGTCTCTTGCGGCTCCTCTGGACGCCCGTTCAGAGGTGGGACGAGGACGAGCGAGACATGGAGCGCACGCCGAAGAAGCAGGCCGGAGCCGTCATCGAGGCGCTGCGCACCAATCACCGCGTCCTCGCCCCGGAGGAGGAGCGGGCGGTCCGGATGGTCCACGGTCTCGGCGTCCGGTCGGACGCCCCCCTGGCCCGCATCGCGCCCGACGGGAGCGAGCTCGCCGACGAGCTGCTGCTCCTGGAGCTCCAGCTCGCCCGCCAGGCCCGCACCCGCGCGCCCCGCCTGCCCTCGCCGTCGAAGTCGAAGATCGTCCGCGCCCTTCGCGGCCGGCGCTGAGTCAGGCTCCCAGCACCGACACCAGCTCCGCCCCCAGCCGCTCGAGCCCCAGGGGGCTCGCGCAGAGCGCCGGCGCCATCTGCTCCGGCGCCTCGGGCGCGCCCCGGCTCCAGAGCGCCACCAGCCAGCGCGCGGCGCTCGGGTTCCGGAACTCGTCCGCGTCGAAGCGGCGGTCGGCCTCGGACCACAGGCAGCTCGCCAGCGCCGCCGCACGGAGCTGCCGCTGCGTCACGTCCAGGTCCGCCGCCATCGCCAGCGCCTGGCCCCGGCCCACACGGACCTGCAGCGCCAGGGAGAGCGCGTCGGCCGCCTCGCCGAGCCGCTGCAGCGTCGGCCCGGACGTAGCCATGGTCCGGCGGTGCGGCTCCAGGGCCGCCTCCGCCCGCAGCGTCCCCAGCGCCACCAGCGCCTCCATCCGCGCCACCTCGCGCGCCGTCGCCCGGCCGAGGGCGAGCGCTTCCCGAAGCCATCGCTCGCGCCAGAGCAGCCCGCGCACCAGCCAGCCCGACGCCGCCACCACCGCGCGGTCGCCCATCCATCGGTGCTCCACCGGGGCCTCGGGCTCGATCGACGCGAGGTGCAGCGCGCAGCCGGTCCAGAAGAACCGGAGAGGGACCTCGGGGGCCCCTGCGTCCGGCGCCGGGAGCAGGAGCTCGACCCGCTCCGGCACCTCCACCGGGATGACCTGTGCCGCGGGAGCCGGCACCGTCCTGATCCGGATGTGCGGCGAGCGCTCCACCATGCCGGGCAGTCGCGCCGCCCAGGCCCGGAGCGCCTCGTCCGCCGCCTCCAGCGCCCCGGCGTAGCCCGGCAGCGCCCGCGCCCGGTCCAGGTCGGCGAGCGTGGCGTCGCCGCGAGGCAGGGGAGCGAGGCGCGCCGCCACCTTCCCCAGCGCCCAGCCGAGCACGTCGCGGTACGCGTCGCCGGTCGCCCGCAGGAAGGCATCGGTGTCGAGCGCCGCCCAGGTCGGGTCCCGCCGCGCATCGAGCAGCGCGGGCAGGCTCGCCGCCCCGAGCGCGCTCGCCCCGTCGGCCAGCTCCGCCTGCACTCGCTGCGCCTTCGACAGGAGCGCCTCCCAGCCGCGATCGACCGCCGACGCGCGTTGCAGCCGCGCCGGCCGCTCCTCGGTGTGCGCGAGCGCTGCCTCCGTCTCCGCCAGCGGCGACTCCAGCCCGCTCTCCGGAGCGCTCCGCCAGAGGGAGGCCTCCAGCGCGGTCCTGGCCTCCCGCGCCGCCGCCTCCAGCGAGGCGTCCTGGAGGAAGCGCACCAGAAGCCGCAGCCGGGGGAGCTCCGGCTCCGGCACCCGCTGCGAGGCGAGCAGCGCGCCCACCGCCCGCGCGGTCTCCGGGGAGACCGTCTCGCGGTGCGCGGCGTCCAGGGGCGCGAGGCTCGCCACGTCCGGCGCCGCCTTCGCCCGGGCGCGTCCTACCTCCTCCAGCCATGCTTCGGCCTCGACGCGGAGCGCGTTCAGCGATGCCATGGTCCCTCGGTCTCGCGACTCTAGCGGTCCTCGAGGAGGTCGGTGGCGGTCAGCTCCGGCGCGGCGCGGCCCGTCTCGTACGCCAGGAGCCCCAGCGCATCGTACCGGGGACGGATGCGGTCGGAGAGCAGCCCGATGCGCTTGAGATTCGGGACGATGCGCTTGAACATCGTCTGCCGGAACGAGCCCATCAGCGTGCTGGCGAGGGTCAGCCGCTCCCACTCCGCGCGCTTGAAGGCGTGCGCCCAGTGCTCCTCGTAGAACTCCCAGGCCAGGAAGCGGTTGCGGAGCAAGAGCGACACCTCGAACGCCCAGTCCTCGCGCTCCCTCCGCTCCCGCTCGCTCAGGCCCTGGAAGCATTCCTGGAGGGCGAGCACCCCGAAGTGCACGTGGCGGGCCTCGTCGGTGATGACGTAGGTGAGCAGCTGCTTGAGCAGCGGCTCGCCGGTGATCTGCCGGAGCGTCCCGAACGCCCCCAGCGCCAGCCCCTCGATCATGATCTGCATCCCGAGGAACTTCATGTCCCAGCGGGAGTCGGTCATCAGCGCGTCGACGATGGTGTAGAGGTTGTCGTTGATCTCGTAGAGCTTCTCCAGCTTCCGGGTGAGGTAGCCGTGGAACACCTCGACGTGCCGACCCTCGTCCACCACCTGGCTGCTGCCGTAGAGCTTGGCGTCGAGCCAGGGCACGGCCTCGGTCACCTGGCAGGCCGCGAACAGCGCGCCCTGCTCGCCGTGGAGGAACTGGCTCAAGAGCCACGAGAGCAGATCGTGCCGCTGCTTCATCCGGCTCCTCGGCGCTCAGCGTCTGCCATGCCGGCGTGGTGGAGACCGGGTGGAAGTGCTCGGGGATGAGCGGGTGCTCGGGGTCGAGCGGATCCACCGACCGCGACCAGTCGAGGTCGGTGGCGCCGTTCCACTGCGAGGTCTTCGCCGCCTCGTACAGCCGGCTGAGCTGCGGGCGGTCCCGCAGGTAGCGCCAGTCGAAGAGGGCCCGGTGCTCGGCCTGCATCGCGGTGCTCCGGGCGCCGCGCGCCTCCTGCATCACCAGCCCTCGGTAGGCCGGCCCGAGCAGCGAGGCGAGCACCTTGAGGTTCCCGCTGGCCGAGGCCTCGCGGAGCACCGGCCCGGATCGCCCGAGGTTCTGCACCGCCCTGGCCAGCGTGGTCATGGCTGGGCACGCTGGCAGGACGTTGATTCCCGGGTCAAGGCGTCCGGCGGAGCGCGGCGGGCGTGAAGCGCAGGGCCTTCCAGACGCGCGCCGCCGGGGAGCTCGCGGACAGCGTGGCCCACGGGCTCGGCTGCCCGCTGGACGAGGCGCGCGCGCTCGTCGGCCGGGGCGCGGTCTACGTGCGCGGCCGCCGCCAGCGCGACGCCACGCTCGCGGTGCCGGCCGACACGCCGGTCCTGGTGGTCCTCGAGGAGAGCGGACGCTCCTCCACCGAGCCCGGCCCCGCCCCCGCACCGCTGCGCATCCTCCACGAGGACGCGGAGGTGCTCGCGGTGGACAAGCCGCCCGGGCTCCCCGCGCAGCCCACGCCGGGCGGGGCCCCCAGCCTGCTCCTCCTCGCCTCGGCGCACCTCGGCCGCGAGGCGGGGCTGGTCCACCGGCTGGACCGGGGCACCAGCGGGGTGACGGTGTTCGGGAAGTCGCCGGAGGCGACCTCCGCGCTCGCGGCGAGCTTCCGGACCGGCGTCGCCCGCAAGCAGTACCTCGCCGTCACCGGGCCCGGGCTCCCGGCCGCCGGCACCTGCACCCTCCGGCTGGCGCGGGACCCGAGCCGTCCGGGCCGGTGGCTGGCGCGCGCACGCGACGGGCTCGAGGCCGAGACCCGGTTCCGCCGGCTCGGAGGGACGGCGGAGCTCGCGCTCGCGGCGGTGTGGCCCCGCACCGGCCGCACGCACCAGATCCGCGCCCACCTCGCCGCCCTCGGAGCGCCCATCGCCGGAGACCGGCTCTACGGCGGGCCGCCGACGCTCGGGGACCGTCCCGTCCCCCGCTCGCTCCTCCACGCCCACGTGCTGCTGCTGCCGCACCCGCGCACCGGCCGCCCGCTGCGGCTGGTGGCGCCGCTCCCGGACGACCTCGCGCCCTTCCTCGCCGCGCTGGACGTGGTCCCCCCGGAGGAGGGCGCCTGAGCCTGGTCGCGCGGCGCTGCTGCGCCGCCCCGTGGGCGTCCCCCTGGTGCGGGGGACCGAGCTGCTCACTGCAGCTGGAACCGCAGCCCGCCGACGATGAGGTCGCCGGCCCCGGCCAGGCCGTGCCGCCAGCCGACGTCGAGCCCGGTGTTGTCCATCACCAGCCCCAGCCCCGCGGTGACGAAGTTCTGCTGCACCGGCTCGCGCCACTCCCACCCGCCGCGCAGGGCGAAGGCTGCGCCCGAGGAAGAGCTCCAGCCCGGAGTTCCAGATGGGATGCAGGGGGCCGCGTCCGATGTCGCTCCGCACCTCCGTCGCCAGGCGGACCGGACCGAGCAGCAGCCCGAAGCCCACCTCGAAGCTGCGGGACAGCTCCGGGTGGCTGGGTGTCGATCAGGTTGTACCCGGCGAAGCCGAGCGTCAGCTGCGGGAGGACGAGGATCGACACGCCGACATTCATGCTCGCCGCGTTGATCTTCGGCATGCTCTGGATGAGCCAGCGTCCCCCGATGCCGACGGACACCTTGTCCCCCAGCCGGGTGGCGATGGCGAGGGAGTGGGCCCACTGCCCCACGTTCCCGGCGCCGTAGTCGTTGGAGATGTAGTGGAGGCTGTAGGCGCCGGAGAACTCCGGGTTGGTGCTGTCGCGCACCCAGCCGGCCGCGAACCAGCCCTTCGACTTCCAGTCGTACCCGCCGCCGAACTCCAGCTGGTAGGACTGGAACAGCCCCATCGCCGCCGGGTTTCCGTCCGCGGCATTGGCCCCGATGCCCAGCTCGCGGAAGGTGCCGCCCATCCCCACCTCGCGGGCGCCCCGGGCGGTGTCGAAGTCGAGGGGAGGGGCCGCGGCGAGCAGCGGGCGCGAGAGGAGAAGGCAGGCGAGGGCGACGAGTCGGGTCATTCGCACCGGCAGGCTACGCGCTCAGGGCAACAGCACCGTCGAGCCGGTCGTCCTCCGCGACTCGAGATCCACGTGCGCCCGGGCCACCTCGCGCAGCGGATACCGCTGGTTGACGTGGATGGTCAGCACCCGGCGGGCGACCAGGTCGAACAGCTCGCGCGCTCCGGACAGGAGATCCTCGCGCTTGGCGGTGTAGGTCCCCAGCGTGGGGCGAGTGACGTAGAGCGAGCCGCCCGCGGCCAGCCGCTGCAGGTCGAACGGGGGCACGGGGCCGCTCGAGGCGCCGAAGAGCACCATCAGCCCGAACGGAGCCAGGCACTCCAGCGACGCGTCGAAGGTGTCCTTGCCGATCGAGTCGTACACCACCGGCACCTTCGCGCCCCCGGTGAGCTCCTTCACCTTCGCCGGGAGGTCGCGGCGGTTGTTCGCCTCGAGCACCAGCGGATGGGTGCACCCGGCCTCCTGCGCGAGCCGGGCCTTGGCCTCGCTGCCCACGGTGCCGATGACCGTCGCCCCGAGGTGCCTGAGCCACTGGCAGAGGATGAGCCCCACCCCGCCGGCCGCGGCGTGCACCAGCACCGTCTGGCTGCGCTCCACGCGGAACGTCCTGCGCACCAGGTACCAGGCGGTGAGCCCCTTGAGCAGCGACGCCGCGGCGGCCTCGTCCGACACGCCCTCGGGCACCGGGACCAGCCGGTCCGCGGGGTAGTTGCGCGTCTCGGAGTACGCGCCCAGCGGGGCACCGGCGTACGCCACGCGGTCCCCCACCCGGACCGCCGCGACGCCGGCGCCGACCGCGGTGACCACCCCGGCCGCCTCCTGTCCCAGCCCGCTCGGGAGCTGGAGCGGGTAGTGGCCGTCGCGCTGGTAGACGTCGATGAAGTTCAGGCCGATGGCGGTGTGCCTCAGCGTGGCCTCGCCCGGACCGGGAGGCGGGACCTGGACCTCCTCCAGGACCATGACCTCCGGGCCTCCCTGCTTCCTCAGCCGGACCGCGAGCGACATCGAGCGTGCCTCCTTACCCGACGCTGGTGCGGCTGCGGCGCGCCTCGATGAAGGAGCGGACCGCGATCGCCACGAACGCGAGGCAGACCACGAAGGTGATGACCTGCGCGCCCACCGCCACCGGCCGCTCGGCCGTCCCGCCGAGCAGTGCCGGGAGCTTGAGCACGCCGGGCACGCAGCCCAGCGCCCCGAGCAGCGCCACCAGCACCGCGACGTGCATCGCGTGCATCCGCAGCCGCGGGTTGCGGGCGAGCAGCCCGGCGAGGGCGATGAGCACGCCGAGCGCGGCGGGGATGAGGGCGGTCGGGGCGTGAGCGCCGGTCCCGACGAAGGTGCCGAGGCCGATGGCCACCAGGATGACGCCGACGAGGAGAGCGAGCGTGGGCATGGGCACCGGTGGCTCTAGCCCGCGCGGACATCTCGTGTACAGTCCTCGGCCCCCCGTGCGCCGTCTCCGCCTGCCGCTCCTCCTGCTCGCCCTGCTGGCCGTCCGGACGGCCCTGGCCTACGTCCCGGCCCCGACCGCCATCTTCCGGCACCTCCTGTCGGGCCGGGAGGAGCAGCGCATCAGCAGCGCACGGGTGGAGGGCACGCTGGTCCTCTCCGGCGCGGCGGCGACCGAGGTCGGAGGGCAGGGCGAGGTCCAGTCCGATGCGCGGGTGTACCTCCGCCTCCCGGGACGATGCCGCCTCGAGGCCAGTGGCCCGGAGACCGGGAAGCTCGCGGTGGTGCAGGCCGGCGGTCAGCTGAAGACCGAGGGCCCGGCGGTCGGCGCCCTGGGCACCGGCCTGGGTGAGCTGTGCGCGCTCCTCGGAGCCCGGAGCGCGGGTGACGGCTCGAGCGCGCTGCAGGCGCACCTCCGCAAGCGCGGGGTGAACGTGGGCAACGCGTGGCTGGCCCGCTTCGGAGGCCAGGTGGCGTACGTGGTCGGAGGCTCGAAGGACGCCGACGCCCAGTTCTGGGTCTTCAAGGACAGCTGGCTGCCGGCGCGCATCCGCTGGACCGACGGCGCCACGCGCTGGGACGTGCGCTTCGTGGACTACAACTCGCCGGCGGGCGACTGGTTCCCCCGCGCGGTGGAAGTCTCGCGCGACGGCGAGCGG
The DNA here is from genome assembly GCA_963776345.1 of uncultured delta proteobacterium. Classification (GTDB taxonomy): domain Bacteria; phylum Myxococcota; class Myxococcia; order Myxococcales; family Myxococcaceae; genus RPRB01. The sequence goes on from CAVZMH010000022.1 coordinate 202,673, forward strand.
CAGGTCCGGTTCACCACCCTCTCCGGCGACCCGAGGGCGAACGTCCCGGACCGCCTCTTCTGACGGAGCGGCCTCTCGGCGATGGAGCAGCTCGCCTCGGTGGCGGTGGGGCGTCCGGTGAAGGGGCCCTTCACCTACCTCGTGCCGCAGGAGCTGGAAGGCAGGCTGCAGCGCGGGCAACGCATCTTGGTCCCGTTCGGCCGGGGCCGGGCGCTGGGCTTCTACCTCGGGCCGGGCCAGGCGCCCGAGGGGGGCGGGCCGCTCAAGGCGGTCTCGGCCCTGCTCGAGGAGACGCCGGCGCTCCCCGCGGACGTGCTGGCGCTGGTCGAGTTCGCCGCCACGTACTACCGGCATCCGCTCGGCGAGGCGCTCCGGGCCGCGCTCCCGCCGGGGCTGGCCGACCCGGAGGAGGGTCCCGAGCCGAGTCCCGAGGTCGCGCGCACGGTGGTGGTGCGGGGCGCTCCGTCGGTCGATGCGCTGAAGCGCGCCCCGGCCCAGGCGGCGACGCTGGGATACCTGCTCGCCGTCGGTGGGCGCGCGGAGCTCGACGAGCTGGGGCGCGCCGTTCCCGGCGCCCGCGCGGCGGTGCAGCGGCTGGTGGAGCGCGGGTGGGTCGAGGTCGAGGAGCGCGCGGTGGAGCCCACCGTGGCTGAGGGGCTGGGACAGGTCCGGCCCCAGCGGCTCACCGACGCGCAGGCCGAGGCGCTCGCCGAGCTGCGCGGTGCCCTCGAGGCCGGGAGGTTCCTGCCCTACCTCCTGCAGGGCGTCACCGGGAGCGGCAAGACCGAGGTGTACTTGCAGGCCGCCGAGCACGCCCTCTCGCGGGGTGGTGGAGCGCTCATCCTGGTCCCGGAGATCGCCCTCACCCCGCAGCTGGTGGGCCGGTTCCGGAGCCGCTTCGGGAGCGCGGTGGCGGTGCTCCACAGCGGCCTTCGCGACCGTGAGCGGCTGCTTCACTGGAAGGGGCTCCGCTCCGGCTCGGTGCGGCTCGCGGTCGGCGTGCGCTCCGCGGTGTTTGCCCCGGTGCGAGACCTGGCGCTCATCGTCGTGGACGAGGAGCACGATCCGTCCTTCAAGCAGGACGAGAAGCTTCGCTACCAGGCCCGTGACCTCGCCGTGGTGCGGGCCAAGCAGGCCGGCGCCACGGTGGTGCTGGGGTCGGCCACGCCCTCGCTGGAGACGGTGGAGAACGCGCGGCGCGGCCGCTACCGCCACCTCCGGCTCCCGGCGCGCGTGGACGACCGTCCGATGCCCCGGGTGGAGCTGGTGGACCTCCGGCGCGTGCGGGTGCGGCCCACGGGCACTCCCGAGCAGCCGCCCGCGCTCTCCCCTCCGCTGGTCGACGCGCTCGGCGAGACCCTGGGGCGCGGCCAGCAGGCCATCCTCTTCCTCAACCGGCGCGGCCACTCGGCGGCGCTGGTGTGCGAGGCCTGCGGGCAGGGCGTCCCCTGCAGCCGGTGCGACGTCTCGCTCACCTTCCACCTCCGGGGGCGCAACCTCCAGTGCCACTACTGCGGCGAGAGCCGGCCGGTGCCCGACCGCTGTCCCTCGTGCGGCGGGCCGCTGGTGCCGGTGGGCACGGGCACCGAGCGCGTCGAGGCCGAGGTCGCCGAGCGCTTCCCGGGCGCCCGGGTGGCCCGGCTGGACCGCGACGCGGCCACCACCGCCGAGCGGCTCACCGACCTCCTCTCCCGCTTCGCCCGCGGCGAGCTGGACGTGCTGGTGGGCACGCAGATGGTGGCCAAGGGGCACGACTTCCCCGGCGTGACGCTGGTCTGCGTCGTCTCGGCAGACACCGGGCTGCTCCTGCCCGACTTCCGCGCCGCCGAGCGGACGTTCCAGCTGGTGACGCAGGTCTCCGGCCGCGCCGGGCGTGGCCTGGAGCCGGGGCGGGTGCTCATCCAGACCTGGAATCCGGAGGCGGACGCCGTGGCCCGGGTCCCGGCGCACGACTACGACGGGTTCGCCGAGCACGAGCTCGCCTGGCGCGAGGCCCTGGCCTGGCCCCCGTTCAGCCGGCTGGTCGCGGTGCGCATCGAGGGGGAGGACCCAGGGGAGACGGCGGCGGTGGCCAGGAAGCTGGGGGACCGGGTGGCCGCGCTCCTGCCTGGGCCGGAGACGGGCGTTCGGCTCCTGGGACCCGCCCCGGCGCCGCTCCCCCGGCTGCGGGGGAAGAGCCGCTGGCAGCTGCTCCTCAAGGCCCCCCGCCACGCCTTGCTCGGGCCGGTGCTGGACCAGCTGGAGCGGGACCTCGAGGTGCTGCCGGCGGCGGTCCGGGTCGTCCTCGACGTCGACCCCGGGGCGATGCTGTAGGCTCTCCCGGACAGACCGTGGCGTCCACGCTCCTCCTCGTCCACGATGACCTGGCGACCATCGCGCTCGTGCGCCGGACGCTGGTCCGCGCCGGTCACACCGTCGAGCTCGCCACCTCCACGGCCGACGCGCTGACCGCCGCGACGACGTTGCAGCCCGCGCTGGTGCTGCTGGCCCCCGGCGTGGAGAGCGGGCGCGGTGCGGCGCTGCTGCGCGAGCTCGCCTCCCGGCCCGAGACCTCGCGCCTCCCCATCCTCCTCCTCGGCCGGATGGTGGACGGTCACCGTGGCCCGGTGCTGCCCACCCCGTTCCGCGCCGAGACGCTGCTCCGCGCGGTGGACGAGGCGCTCGCTGCTGACCTGGGCGCCGACGAGCCGGTGACCGACACCTTCGGCACCGGGCTCGGGTCCATCGCGCTCGACGCGCTCCCGGAGACGCTGGACCTCGACTGGGAGCCCCCGGCCGCAGCCCCCGCCTCGGTCGCGACGCCGGCGGCACCCGAGCCGGCTCCGGAGCCTGCGCCGTCCGACCACCTCGAGGCCTTCGACGCGGGCCCGCTCCTCGAGGGCGAGCCGGAGCCCGAGCCGTCCGGCGACGAGGAGATGCTCCACGCCGCCGAGGAGCCGTCGCCGCTCGTCCCCGGCGTCCACCCCGACCTCGAGCACACCGCGCCGATGCTCGCCCTGGCGGCCGGCGCCTGGAGCGCGACGACCGACGACCGGCTGGCGCCGCTCGGGCACGCCAGCTCGAGCGCCGCGGCGCTGCTCGACGACATCGCCTCCGAGGCCCGGGCGCGCGAGGACGAGGCCCGCGCCGCGCAGCAGGCCATGGAGGAGGAGCAGCGGCGCCGGCAGGAGGCGGAGGCACTGTCCGAGACCCGGGCCCGCGAGGCGCGCGAGGCCTCGGGGGCGGCGCTGGCCGCGCGCATCGACGCCGAGGAGGCGCGGGCCCAGGTGGAGGCGGCGCGGTCGGCGCAGCAGGCGGCGGAGTCGGCGACGGCGGAGCTGCAGCGCGCGCTCGACCAGGAGCGGCAGAGCGCGTCCGAGGCCAGGGCGGCGATGGAGTCGGCGCAGGCCACGGGGATGGCAGAGGCCGAGCTGCTGGCGAAGACGCTGCGCGAGGTCGAGGCGCGGGCGGAGGCCGAGACCAACGCCCGGCTCGGGCTCGAGGCCCGCTCCCAGGCGGAGCTGGACCGGCTCGGGCAGCAGCTGCAGGCACAGACGGCGGAGCTGGAGGGGCTGCGCTCGGCGGTGTCGGAGGCCACCTCCGCCGGCGCGGACCTCTCCGAGGCCAACCAGGCGCTGGAGCGCGAGGCGGCCGAGCTCGCCGAGCGTCTGGCGGCGGAGGAGCGCGCGTCGGTGGAGGCGCGGCGGCAGGCCGACGCCTGGCTCCAGACCGAGCGCGAGCAGGCGGACGCGCTCCGCCGCGAGCTGCTGGAGCTGAAGACCGAGCTGCGCCGGCTGCGCGAGGAGCTGGAGCAGGGCCGCGAGCGGATGGCGGAGGGGGAGATCCGGGTGGCGCAGCAGTCGGCGGCGCGCGCCGAGGCCGAGGAGGCCGCGCGAGCGGCGGTGGACGAGGCGGCGCGGGCCCGCGACGAGCTCGAGCGCGCCCGCGCCGAGACCGAGCAGGTGCGCCGGCAGGCGGAGACGCGCCTGAAGGCCCAGGAGGAGCGCCGGGCGGCGGCGGCCCGCGCCCAGGCCGAGGCCGAGGCGGCCGACGCGGCGCGACGGGTGACGGAGCGTGCGCGCTGGGCGGTGGCCGATGCGGGCCGGGTCACGCTGGAGGAGCTCGCGGCGCTGCTCTTCCGTCTCGAGCAGGGGCGGGCGACGGCCCGTCTCGAGCTCCGGGCTGCCGACGCGCTCCGGGTGCTGTGGCTCGAGGAGGGCGCGCTCGCCGCGGCGGCCAGCACCGTGTCCACCGAGTCGCTCCTGGACCGCGCGGTGCGCGACGGGCTGGTGTCCGCCGGCGCCGAGCGCGAGCTGCGGATCCTTCGTCTGGGCGAGGCCGAGCTGACCGAGGAGCTCGTTCGGCGGAAGCTGATGACCGACTCGGAGCTGGTGCCGTTCCTCCAGCGCCTCACCGAGGCCCGGGCCCTGGAGGCCTTCTCCGAGCCCGTCTCGTTCTACCGCCTGAGCGCGGACACCCCACCCCCCGAGGGCAAGCGCGCCGCGGTGCGCCCGCTGTCGGCGCTGGCGGCCGAGGGAGTGCGCCGCGGACTCCCTCCCGAGGAGGTGGACCGGCTCGTGCCCTCGCTCCGGGCCGTGCCGAAGCTGCTCCGGCGGGTGGACGCGCAGGCGCTCGGGCTCGGCGACCGCGAGAGGCGGCTCCTCGAGGCCATCGACGGCGAGCGCACGGTGCAGCAACTCCTGCTCATGCTGGGCGTCTCGCGCGATGCGGGGCGCAAGGCGGTGGCGGTGGCGGTGGCGGTGGGGTGGATCGAGCTCAAGCCACCGTCGCAGGAGGAGGCACAGGCGGAGACAGTGGAGGTCGCCGCGGCCCGCCTCGAGGCCCGGTGGTCGCAGGTGGAGGACGCCGACTACTTCGCGGTGCTCGGGCTTCCCCGGAACGCCGGGCCCGACGAGGTGGCGCGGGCCTTCGCCCGGCTGTCGGCGGAGTACGACCCGCTGCGGTGGTCGGGGCACCCCGACCCCCGGGTGCAGGCGCGCGCGGAGCGGATGCAGGCGCTCCTCTCCGAGGCGGCGCGGGCGCTGTCCGACGACGGGCTCCGCAACGCCTACGCCCGCTCGCTGGGCGAGTGACGCCCGTGTCAGGTTGCGGACCACTGCGGTAGGGCGACGTCGACCCGCCCACGCATGGCGTCCACGTGGGGTGGCGTTGCGTGTCTCCCGCACCCCTGGCTATGACCAGGGACGATGATTCGCGAGATTCTCCTCTGGCCCCACCCCCTGCTCCGCCGCAAGGCGCTCTCCGTGGAGGCGGTGGACGCCTCCGTGCGCACGCTGGTCAGCGACATGTTCGAGACCATGTACGCTGCGCCGGGCGTGGGGCTCGCAGCGCCGCAGATCGGCGTGTTGCAGCGGGTGCTGGTGCTCGACACCCGGCCCCGGCAGCCCGAGGTGCAGCCGGTGGCGATGATCAACCCGCGCATCGTCTCCACCGAGGGCGGACCGTCCGTGTACCGCGAGGGCTGCCTCTCCATCCCCGGCGAGGCCGAGGAGGTCGAGCGCCCGGCGATCGTCACCGTGGAGTTCCTCGACGTCGAGGGACAGCTGCAGCGGCTCCGCTGCGAGGGGCTGCTGGCCACGGCGGCGCAGCACGAGATCGACCACCTCGACGGTCGGCTCTACGTCGACTTCCTCCCGGTGCTGCAGCGCCTGTCGATGCGCCGGCGGGCGAAGCGACGGAAGAGAGCCCCCCGAGGCCGTCGAGGGCCCCTCGACCGCGCTCTCGATCCGGCACCGCTCGGGCCAGCGCCTGCGTCGGGGCTACGGCGAGAACGGCGCCGTCGCCGTCTGGGCGAAATCCTGGGGGAAGTGCCGGCGGTATGGCGCCGGGGCCGCGGCGAAGTGGCCGGTCGGCTCGCGGACTGCGGTGAGATAGGCGACGTACTGCTGGCCCCCGCCCGGTCAGCGGGTGGCCGCAGCTCGCCGCGGCTTCCTCCGCGTCGCGCCACGACGTCGCGGTGCCGGAGGGACCACCGCCGCGGAGCGAGGCGGGCGCGCGCCCTTCACCACCTTGGCCTTCGCCTTCCCCACGCCGATGCGCGGACAGAGCTCGCGCACCACGCACCGCTCGCAGGCCGGCGAGCGGGCGAAGCAGGTCCTCCGGCCGTGCCAGATCAGGAGCTGGTGCCCCTTCGCCCAGAGCTGGTGCGGGACCAGCGCCTGGAGGTCCTCCTCGATGCGGCTCGGGTCCTCGGCCCGGGTGAAGCCCAGGCGGCGTGAGAGCCGCTTCACGTGGGTGTCCACCGGGAACGCCGGCTCACCCTCCAGATGCACCGTCACCACCCCGGCGGTCTTCGGCCCCACGCCCGGGAGCGCGGCGAGGTCGGCCCGGGCGGTGGGGACCTTGCCTCCGTGCCGTTCGGCCACCGCCGCGGCCATGCCCTTGAGCGCCCTGGCCTTCGCCCGGAAGAAGCCGCAGCTGTGGATCATCGTCTCCAGCTCGGGGGTGTCCGCCTCGGCCAGCGAGCGCGCGTCGGGATAGCGCCGGAACAGCGCGGGGGTGACCATGTTCACCCGCTTGTCCGTGCACTGGGCGGACAGGATGACGGCCGTCACCAGCTGGAGCGGGGTCTGGTAGTCGAGCTCGATCCGCGCGTCAGGCATCGCCTCGCCCAGCCGTTCGAAGATCTCAAGTCCGCGCGCCCTGCGCTCGGCCACCGTCTCGCGAGCCATGCCCCGGTTGTAGTACGGACCCCGCCGTGGCCACCGCTCCCATCGACCTCCGCTCCGACACCGTCACCCGCCCGACGCTGGGCATGCGCCGCGCCATGGCCGAGGCCGAGGTCGGCGACGACGTCTACGGCGAGGACCCCACCGTCCGCGCGCTCGAGGCCCGCGTCGCCGAGCGGCTCGGCCTCGAGGCCGCGCTCTTCGTTCCCTCCGGCACGCAGGGGAACCAGGTGGCCATCGGCGTGCACACCCGACCCGGCGAGGAGGTCATCCTCGAGGAGGGGAGCCATCCGTTCCACTACGAGAACGGCGCGATGGGCGCGCTCTGGGGAGTGCAGCCGCGCACCGTCATCGGCCAGCGAGGACTGCTCACCCCGGCGCAGGTCCAGGCCGCCTTCCGCGGCCACGACGACCACCTGCCGCGCTCGCGCCTGCTGATCCTCGAGAACACCCACAACCGGGGCGGCGGGACGGTGTGGAAGCCCGGCGTCTTCGCCGACGTGGTCGCGACTGCCCGCGCCGCCGGCCTCCTCGTCCACCTCGACGGGGCCCGCCTGTTCAACGCCGAGGTCGCCGCGGGCGTGCCGGCCAGCACCTGGTCGCGGCTCACCGACTCGACCACCGTCTGCTTCAGCAAGGGGCTGGGCGCACCGGTGGGCTCGGTGCTCGCGGGGAACAGGGGGTTCGTCGCCGAGGCGCGGCGGCTCCGGAAGCGGCTCGGCGGCGGGATGCGGCAGGCCGGCATCCTCGCCGCCGCCTGCCTCCATGCGCTCGACCACCACGTGGCCCGGCTCGCCGAGGACCACGAGAACGCCCGCGTTCTCGCCCGCCGGCTGTCGGAGATCCCCGGCGTCCGCGTGGAGCTCGACCGGGTCGAGACCAACATGGTGTACGCCGACGTCCCCGTCGAGGCAGCGCCGCTGGTGACCCGGCTCCGCGCCGCGGGGCTCCTGGTGAATTCGGTGGGGCCGCGCGCCCTGCGCCTGGTCTGCCACCTCGACGTCGACCGGGCCGGATGCGAGCGCGCGGCGGACATCCTCCGCGCCACTCTGGCGGCCAGGTAGGCATCTGTGGGGGCCAGGGGCTCCCGTGTCCTTTTGGCTGGACTCACGCGGGTCTTGTGGGCCAGGGTCACCCGGCTGACACGGCGTCGCGGCCGGCAGCGCATGGACGATGACCCGTCACGCCCTCGTCACAGCCCTGGCCGCCGTCAGCCTCGTCGGCTGTGCCACGACGCGTCAGGCCGGTGCGCTGACCCCCGACCCGGTCCAGGTCGCCCACCTTCCCGCCACCGGTGAGCCGGTGAAGCCCGAGGCGGCGCCCCACCCCGGGCCGGTCGCCGCGCCGCCCGAGGAGCCGATGACCTCGAGCCTGCTCCGGGCGCGCCTGGTGGCCTTCGTGCTCGAGGCCGAGGCCCGGCGGAGCGACGGCCGCCCCGGCTCGTCGCTGCCCGACTCGGAGCTCGCGGCCTGGGAACGCATCCAGTCCGACGTGGACCGCTTCCTGGCCGAGCCCGCGGGGAGCGAAGAGGCGGAGGACGTGCAGATCGCCCGTGGCTCGCTCCGGGCCGCGCTGGACCGGGACGGGCAGGCCTACGGCGGCGTGCCCCCCGAGCTGGTCCGATCGGTCGAGGAGCGCGTGGCCCGCCTGGAGGAGCGGATGGGACCTCCGCCCGGGCCGCGCTTCCAGTGGCCGCTCGACGAGGTGCGCGTCACCAGCCGCTTCGGGCGCCGGTTCCACCCCATCGCCCACCGCAACAAGATGCACTCGGGCATCGACATGGTCGCCGAGCGCAACCAGCCGGTGATGGCCGCCGGCGCCGGCATCGTGGTGCGCGCCGGCTGGATGCACGGGTACGGCTACGAGGTCACGGTCGATCACGGCAACGGTCGAATGACCCGCTACAGCCACCTGGCGCGCACCCTGGTGCTCGAGGGAACCCAGGTGGTGAAGGGGATGCCGCTCGGGCTCGCCGGGCGGACCGGCACCGCCACCGGCGTCCACCTGCACTTCGAGTACTGGAAGGACGACGTCGCGCGCGACCCGCTCAAGGAGTTCGCGCGGCTGGTGGGCGATCGCGGTCCGAAGCCGGTGGTGGTCGCGCCGTCGCACCCGCAGCGGCAAAGGACCGCCTCGGCCCGCAAGCCCGAGGGTCCGGGCGCCTGATCGCGCGGGGCCGGCTTCCGGTCGCCCTGGGAGCGCTGGTCTGCGCGGCGTGTCCTGCCGTCGTCCCGCCCAGGGACACCGCTGCCCGGGAGTCCCCTGCCTCCGCCGTGGCCGGTCCCGAGCTCTTCGTGGACCCCTCCGCGCCCCCGGGGGGCGACGGGAGCCGCGCGCGCCCGTTCCGGACGCTGGGCGAGACGCCGGGCCGGGGACGCATCCGTCTGGCCTCTGGGGTCTACCCGGGGGGGCTCCTGCTCGAGGACGTGGAGCTGGTGGGCGGTGCGGCGGTGGTGCTCGCCTCGAGCCCGCCCGGGCCCTGTGTCCGGACCCGCGGGACGGTGCGCCTGGACCAGGTGCAGATCCAGGGCGGGGCGGGGGGGCTGGTGGTCGAGAGCGGACGGACCACGCTCGAGTCGGTGCGCCTGAGCGGGCAACGGGGCGCCGCCATCGAGGTCGCCGGGGGGGCAGAGCTGATCCTCGCCCGCTCGGCGCTCCAGGCCTCCGTCTCCGGAGTCCCCGGAGTGCGTATCCTCCCCGGCGGCCGGGCGGAGCTCCGGGAGGTGGTCATCAAGGGACCGTTCCAGCGCGCGGTCGAGGCGACCCGTCCGGTGGCGCTCCGGCTGGCGGGAGTCCAGGTCCAGGACGCGGTGACCGGGCTCTGGCTGTCGGGTGGCGCGGGGGCGGCCGAGTCCCTCGAGGTGCGCGGGGGCCGCGGGCCCGGCATCTACGTCGCCGGCGGCGCGCTCCAGCTCCGGGACATCCGGGTCTCGGGCCACGAGTACGGGCTCCTCACGGGCGAGGGCGCCCGGGTCGAGGGACGGGGGCTGCGTTCGGTGGGCGCCGAGCGTGCCGGCGTCGCCGTGGTGCTCTCCCGGGCCGTGCTGGAGGACGTCCGCGTGGAGTCGGCGGGGCAAACGGCGGCGGTGCAGCTCGTCTCCTCCGACGTCCGGATCCGGGGGCTGGAGGTGCAGGGCGGGCGGTCGCTGGGCCTGATGGCCCGCGATGCCGAGCTGACGGTGGAGGGGGCGACGGTGGCGGGGCTCAGGAGCGCGGACTCCGCAGAGGGAGACGCGTTCCAGATCCGCGGCGGCCGAGCGTCGCTCACCGGAGTCCACGTCCAGGAGTGCAGCGGGATCGGCGTCCTCGCGGCGGAGGGGGCGCAGGTGACGCTCGTCCGGTCGACCATCGGCAGCGCGGGCGTGGCCGGCCTGGCGGTCGAGACGGGGGCGCGGCTCACCGCCTCGGAGGTCACCATCGAGCGCACGCAGGGCCCGGCGCTGCTGGTGACCGAGCGCGGGGTGGCGGAGCTGCGGGCGATCACCGCTCGCTCCAACCGGGACGGCCCGGTGTGGGCCGAGTGCGGCCAGGGCGTGGAGGTGGACATCGACGGCTGGATCGGCGACGTGGCGCCCGCGCCCGCGCCATGCGTCCGGACGAGCTCCCCGCTCAGCCCGCGTCGCTGACCGGGCGCGGGGCGGGCTCGGGGTCCGGCGTGGCCCGGTCCGAGACCCAGCGGAGGATGCGCGGGTAGACCTCCATCGGCGCGTGCTCGCCGAAGAGGAGGTCGCCATGCCCGTAGTCCAGCGTGTCGCCGTTCTCGCGCCCGAAGAGCATCACCGTCTTGTCCTCCGAGCCGAGCAGCTCGGCCTGGCCCAGGATCACCGGGGGCGTGGCGAGCGCGTCCTGGCTCCCGCCCATGACCAGCACCGGCGTGGTCACCTCGCGCAGCCGGGCCCGGTAGTCGATGCGGCCGTCCCGGCTGCGGAACGCGTCGTGCGCGTTCCAGTCCGCGAGCTGCCGGAGGAGCCGGTAGCCCATCGAGGAGACGAGGTTGCAGTACACCTTGCGCAGCACCCGCGGGTCGATGGCCCTGGGGTTGACGAGCACCTCGGTGAGCGGGAGCGTCACGTGGCCGAGGAGGGGAGCGAGCCCGATGCTCAGCAGGCGCTGTCGGAAGGCCAGCGGCCAGGCCAGCCACAGCGCGAGCCTGGACAGCCGGGCCACCCAGCCCGTGTACCGGAAGAAGACCGGCGCCCCGAGCGCGCACAGCCCCTGGATGCGCCCGCCCTCCGGCCCGCCGAGCACTCCGTAGCCGACGAGGGCGCCGAGCGAGTGGCCCACCCAGAAGGCGCGCGAGGCCCCGGTGCGCTCGAGCGCGTGGGCGAGGAGGGCAGGTCCGTCCTGGGCGATGAGGTCGTCGGCGTCGTAGAGGAAGCGTCGCCACCACCGGCGGGCCCGCGACGCCCCCGCCCCGCGCCAGTCGACGCTGAACACCTCGAAGCCGGCGGCGGCGAGGGCGTGGGCCAGGGAATGCGGCGGGTCGAAGTCGAAGTTGACGTGGTTGGCGGCGAGGCCATGGCAGAGGAGCACCGGCTCGAGGAAGCGGCGGACCTCCGGGCGGCGCCGGTGGACGGCGATGCGCGTCCCGTCCGGCGTGGGCACCAGCTCCCGCTCCGGACGCGGGCTGCGGAGCCGGTAGTACGTGCGCACGGCGATCAGGTAAGCGCCCGTGGCCAGGGCCAGGAGCCCTGCGGTGGTGACGGCCCGCGCCGGGTCCATGGTGCTAGAGTCCCCCGCCCCGGCGGGCAGAGCCAGGACAGGGGCCCGCCCGTCGCAGGGGCCGGAGATCGATGAAGCTGCACAAGCTCAAGTTCGTCCTGCCCAACCTGTTCACCGTCACGTCGATCTTCTGCGGCTTCTACGCCCTGACGCTCTGCGCTGGCGAGGCCAGCCCCTCCCAGCTCTACCAGGCCGCGCTGGCCATCTTCTTCGCCATGTTCTTCGACGGGTTCGACGGCCGCGTGGCGCGCCTCACCCGGACCCAGACCCAGTTCGGGGTGGAGCTGGACAGCCTGGCCGACGTCATCTCCTTCGGCGTGGCTCCGGCGATGCTGGTCTACAAGTGGGCGCTCGCACCGCTCGGGCTGGTGGGCCTGCTGGTCTCCTTCATGTTCACCGCCTGCGGGGCGCTGCGGCTGGCCCGCTTCAACGTGCTGGCCCATGCGACCGACCACTCCGGCAGCGGCCGCTTCTTCGTCGGCCTGCCCATCCCCCTGGCGGCGGGGATGATCGTCTCGATGGTCATCGCCCACCACGGGATGCGGGGAGGGGACCCGCTGGGGACGGGCGCCCAGGTGCCCATCGCCATCGTGGTGGCGGTGCTGTCGCTCCTGATGGTCTCGACGCTTCGCTACCGGACGTTCAAGGACGTGCGGCTGAACCGCCGGACCCTGAGCGTCTTCATGCTGGTGTGCCTGGCGGGCGTCCTGGTGGCGACCCGCATCCACCCCTCGTACGTGCTGGTGGTGTACTTCGGCGCGTATCTCCTCCTGGGGTTCGTCGAGTCAGGGCTCTTGCTCGGACGTCGCCTCTCCGAGCGGCGGGAGGCGAGCGAGCCGATGCCCGCCGATGGCGTGCTCGAGGACGAGGACGAGGTGGACGAGCAGGATTTTCTGTAAGCCGTCTCATCCGGACCCATGCGCATCGAGGCTCTCTGCACCGGTGACGAGCTGCTCACCGGCGTCACCACCGACACCAACAGCACCTGGTTCCAGGAGCGGCTGCTCGCGCACGGCGAGCAGGTCGCCCGGACGACCGTGGTGGGCGACGTCCGGGAGGAGATCCTCGAGGCGCTCCGGACGCTCTCCGCGCGGTCGGACGTGGTGCTGGTCTCGGGCGGTCTCGGGCCGACGGCGGACGACCTCACGGCCGAGGTCGCGGCGGAGGCCGCGGGCGTGCCGCTGGTCCTCCACCCCGGGGCGCTGGAGGCGCTGCGGGAGCGCTTCGCCCGGCGCGGCCTCACCGTCACCGAGAACAACGTCAAGCAGGTGAAGGTGCCCGAGGGCGCCGAGGTGGTGCTCAACCCCGCGGGCAGCGCGCCGATGTTCGTGCTCCGGCTGGGGAAGGCGGTGCTGTTCTTCCTCCCCGGCGTCCCGCGCGAGTACCGGGCGCTGGTGGACACGGCGGTGCTTCCCCGCATCGACGCGCTCCGGGCCGAGCGGGGCGACACGGGCTTCCGGGCGCTGCGGCTGCTCAAGACGGTGTTCCTCGCCGAATCGCACCTCGACGCGCGGGTGCGGCCTCTGTTCGCCGCCCACCCGCGGGTGACGTTCGGGTTCCGGACGCACTTTCCCGAGAACCACCTCAAGCTGATGGCCGAGGGCCGCACGGCGGAGGAGGCGCGGGAGGTGCTCGAGGCGGCCGACGCCGCGGCCCGCCCCCTCCTCGGCGACCACCTCTTCGGGGTGGACGGCGAGACGATGGCCTCGGTGGTGGGGCGGCAGCTGCTCGCCCGCCGTGAGACGGTGGCCCTGGCCGAGAGCTGCACCGGGGGGCGCATCGGCGACATGCTGACCGAGTCGGCGGGCGCGAGCGCGTACTTCCTCGGGAGCGCGGTCACCTACGCCAACGGCCTCAAAGAGAGCTGGTTGGACGTGGCGCACGCGACGCTGGTGGCGAACGGAGCGGTGTCCGAGGCGGTGGCGCGGGAAATGGCGCGCGGGGCGCGAGCGTCGGCGGCGAGCACCTGGGCGCTCTCGGTGACCGGCATCGCGGGACCAGACGGCGGAAGCGCCGAGAAGCCGGTGGGCACGGTGTTCATCGGGCTCGCCGGGCCGGAGGGGGCGGAGGTCCGCGCGCACCGGTTCCACGGCGACCGGGAGCAGATCCGCACCGCGAGCGCCTACGCCGCGCTGGACTGGCTGCGGCTCCGCACCCGGGGGACGGCCTCGTGACCGCGCCCGCGCGCCGCCAGTCCACGGCGGAGGTGGCGGCCTGGACCTGGATGCGGGCCTACCGGAACGAGCTCCTGGTCTTCGCCGGCAGCCTCTTGGCGCTGGCGTGCTTCAGCGGTCCCCGGTTCCTGCGGCAGAGCGCCGCGCCGCACTTCGTGTACCAGGCGAAGGCGTTCCTCGACGGGCGGCTGGACCTCGACCCCGAGACGCTGCCCAACCTCGAGGACTGGGCCTGCGTGCGCGAGGTCGGCGGGGTGAAGACCCGCTGCGCAGGCCCGACGCTCCCCACCGACCGCTGGTACGTCAGCTTCCCCGCGTTCCCGGCGGTGGTGATGCTCCCGTTCGTCGCAGTGAACGGCTGGCAATTCAACGACACCAGCTTCGGCGTCATCCTCGGCGCGCTGGCCATCACGCTCTTCTACTGGCTGGCCCGGGGGCTCTCCCGGCGGGGAGAGCTGCACCGGAGCGACCAGGAGGCGTTGCTCCTGGCCGGCGTGCTCGGGTTCGGGACGCTCCTCTTCTCCTGCACCATCCGCGGCGAGGTGTGGTTCCTGGCCGAGGTGCTCGGGGTGGTGCTCACCTGCCTCTACGTCCGGGCGGCCGTCGGCGGGGCGCGGCCGGTGCTGGCCGGGGTGCTCTGGTCGATGGCCACCCTCACCCGGACGCCGCTGGTCTTCACCGGGCTGTTCTTCTTCCTCGAGGTGCTCACGCCGGGGCCGACGGGACGCCTTCAGCAGCTGCGCGAGGCGCTCCGGAACCCCCGGCCCTGGATGAAGCCGGTGCTCGGTTTCATCGCCGGAGCGGCGCCGCTGGCGATCCTCGCCATGCTCTTCAACTGGGCGCGCTTCGGGAGCCCGGGCGAGTTCGGGCACCGGTTCCTCTACGACAACCGGGTGAACGTGGACATCGACACCCACGGCCTGTTCAGCCCGGAGTACCTCCGGCGGAACCTCGAGGCGGCGTTCCTCATGCTGCCCCGGGTGCAGTGGTCGCCCTTCCGGCTGGGCTACGACCCGCGCGGGCTGTCGCTCCTGGTGACGATGCCCTGGCTGGTGCTGCTGGTGTTCCCCCGGACGCGGCCGCGGCTCCACTGGCCGGTGTGGCTGACCGTGGCGCTCTGCGCGCTGCCCGGCCTCTTCTACCAGAACACCGGGTACATGCAGTTCGGGTTCCGGTTCAGCCTCGACTACACGCCCTATCTCGTCTTGCTGCTCGGGCTGTCGGGCTGGTCGTTCCGGAAGACGCTGGTCCGGGTCCTGGTCGGCGCCGCGCTGGTGGTGAACACCTGGGGCGCGCTGGTCTTCCGGGGGTACACCGAGCTGGTCCGGCGCATGTGAGCCGGCGTGGTCGAGGTTGACTTCGGCCCGGGTCGGTCGCATCGAGGAAGGCGTGGCGGAGATCGGACTTCCGAAGCGCTGGCACACCCGCGAGGACAGCGGGCTGGTCCTCGACCGCGAGCTGAACTGGCACCACGACGGCGAGCGCATCACCCATCCGCGGATCATCGAGGCCTTCAACGCGGGCCTGGTGCCCACCGACGACGGGCGCTTCCAGCTGCGCATCGGTGACGACTGGGCCTACGTCACGGTCGAGGGTCCGGCGTACCGGGTGAACGCCATCGACACCGACGACGCCCGGGTCTACCTCCGGCTGAGCGACCGGACCGGCGAGGCGCTGGACCCGTCGACGCTGTGCCTCGGCCCGGACGGGGTGCTCGGCGCCCGGGTCAAGGCCGGACGCGCCGAGGCCCGGTTCTCCCGCGAGGCGCAGTTCGCGCTCGGGCAGCTGCTGGTCAGAGAGGGCACCGGTTCGGTGCTCGTCCTGCCGGGAGCTCGCATCGAGGTCCCGATCGATCCCTCGGCCATCGCGGGCTGAACGGGTCCGGGGCTCATCTCAGGCCGCCACCGGCTCGGCCACGCTCGACGGCGGCGCCGGGCGCACCTCCGCGGCGAGGATGCGCGTGACGAGCGACTCCAGCGCCTGCGGCCGCTCGCGGAACCACTCCACCGCGCGCTCCCGGCCCTGGCCGATGCGCTCGCCGTCGAGGAGGTGGTGGCTGCCGGACTTCTCGACCAGTCCGAGGGTGACCGCCAGGTCCAGCACCTCGCCGGCGCGGCTGATGCCCTGGCCGTAGAGCACGTCGAACTCGGTCTCCTGGAAGGGCGGGGCGACCTTGTTCTTCACCACCTTCACCCGGGTCCGGGTGCCGATGACCGCGTCGCCGTCCTTCAGGTTCCCCAGCCGGCGGATCTCCATCCGGACCGAGGAGTAGAACTTGAGCGCGTTGCCGCCGGTGGTGGTTTCCGGATTCCCGAAGACGACGCCGATCTTCATCCGGATCTGGTTGATGAAGAAGATGACCGTGCCGCTCTTGCTCACCGCGCCGGTCAGCTTGCGCAGCGCCTGGCTCATCAGCCGGGCCTGGACGCCCATGTGGGCATCGCCCATCTCGCCCTCGATCTCCGCCCGCGGCACCAGCGCGGCCACCGAGTCCACCACCACCAGGTCCACCGCGCCGCTCCGGACCAGCTGCTCGGTGATCTCCAGCGCCTGCTCCCCGGTGTCCGGCTGCGAGACCAGCAGGTCCTCGATACGGATTCCGAGCTTGCGCGCGTAGGTGATGTCGAGCGCGTGCTCGGCGTCGACGAACGCCGCCACTCCCCCCTGGGCCTGCACCTGGGCGATGGCGTGCAGGGCCAGGGTCGTCTTGCCGGACGACTCGTTCCCGAAGACCTCGACGACCCGGCCGCGCGGATATCCGCCGACGCCCAGCGCGCGGTCGAGGCCCACCGACCCGCTGGGGATGACCGCCACCGGGGCGACCTCTCCGTCGCGCCCCAGCTGCATGATCGCGCCCTTCCCGAACTGCTTCTCGATGGCCGCCACCGCGGCCGCGACCGCCTTCAGCTTCTCGCTCACCTTGCTCACGCCACGCCTCCCCCGTGTCCGGTGTTCGGGGGCGACCCAGCAAGAGCCGGGCCGTGACCGCTGCCCCGGAGGAGGGCGCCGCCCCGTCCGGGGACGCGGGCGCATGCGCCCGCGCCGGCGGACACCCCAACGTCGAGACCACTTGGATCGACCGGATGATCGCGCCGCAATCGCGGCCGAGGGCTAGGAGCGACGACGGAGCGTGGCCGTCGTCACGTGACGGAGGAGCGACGCGGCGATCGGGCCGCGAGGGCAAGCGGGGACGGATGATCGGGTTCGGCGTTAGGCGGTGCGCTCGGTTCCCGAGGCCTCGGGTGCTGGACCGAGCCCGGGCGCGGACAGCGAGGCATGGAGCGCGACCACCGCGTCCCGGGCGCGCCGGACGAGCTCCTCGCGCTGGTCCATCGACAGGTCGGCGGTGGGAATCGGCGCGCCGATTGCCATTCGGACCACGCCGGGCGCGAGCGGCTTCAGCCCCGAGGGCATCACCCGGACCGACCCCTCGATGGCGATGGGGACCACCGGCACCCCGGCCTGGAGCGCCAGGACGAACGGCCCCTTCTTGAAGGGGAGGATGCGCCCGTCACGCGACCGCGTGCCCTCGGGGTAGGCGAGGAGAGAGATGCCGCCCCGGACGCGCGCGGCGGCGGCGTTCAGCGTGCCGACCGCCTGGGTGCTGTTGGTCCGGTCGACGAAGACCATCCCGGTCCAGGCCATGTACCACCCGAGGAAGGGGATCGGCCGCAGCGTGTGCTTGGCGATGAACCGGAGGTCGACCGGCAGCACGGCGAACGCGGCCGGGATGTCGAGCGTGGACTGGTGGTTCATCACATAGATGGCGGGGCCGCCGTGCATCGCGTCCGGCGCGCCCTCGACCCGGAGGTCGACCCCGGAGAAGCGGAGCATTCCCGGCGCCCAGAACCGGCGGGCGAACCGCAGCGGCAAGGAGGGGTCGCGCCTCACCGTGCCGAGCAGCAGGGCCGCGGAGATCCAGAAGATCGACCACACCCCCATCGCGGCGTAGCGGAACGGGCTGGAAAGTCTGTTCAGTACCATCGTCTGTTCGAACCCGTTGACTTCGGAGCCCCTGGTTCGCACATCCCGGCCAGCGATGGAACCCGCCCAGCGACCCCACGTGGTGGTGATAGGGGCCGGATTCGCTGGCCTCGAGGCGGCCAAGATCCTCGGCCGGTCGGATGACGTCCGGGTGACGGTCGTCGACCGCCGGAACCACCACCTCTTCCAGCCCCTGCTGTACCAGGTGGCCACCGCCGCCCTGGACGTGAGCGACGTGGCCTCGCCGATCCGGGCCATCCTCCGGCGCGCCCGGAACACCGAGGTGATGCTGGCCGAGGTCTCGTCGATCGACCGGGCGTCCCGCACCGTCCAGCTCACCGACGGGGGCTCGGTCCAGTACGACCACCTGATCGTCGCCGCCGGCGCCCAGGACACCTACTTCGGCCACGGAGAGTGGGCGGAGTACGCGCCGGGGATGAAGAGCCTGGAGGACGCGCTGGAGGTCCGCCGGCGGGTGCTCTTCGCCTTCGAGGAGGCCGAGCGCGAGGAGGACGCGGCCCGCCGCCGGGCCTGGCTGACCTTCGTCATCATCGGCGGAGGCCCGACCGGGGTGGAGCTCGCGGGCTCGCTGAGCGAGATCGCCCACCGGGCGCTCCCCCGCGACTTCCGGCGGATCAACACCCGCGACGCGCGCATCGTCCTGATCGAGGGGCAGGACCGGCTGTTGCCGGCGTTCTCCGAGCACCTCGGCGCCCGTGCCCGGAAGGACCTCGAGTCGCTGCAGATCGAGGTCCGGCTCGGCACGCGGGTCTCGGCCATCGACGCCGAGGGCGTGCTCCTCGGGAGCGAGCGGATCCCGGCGCGGACCGTGCTGTGGGGCGCCGGTGTGGCGCCGTCCCCGCTCGGGAAGATTCTCGGCGGGCCGGTCGACCGGGCGGGCCGCGTCCAGGTCACCCCCGAGCTCGAGCTGCCGGACGACCGGCGGGTCTACGTGGTGGGCGACCTGGCGGCGGTGACGCAGGACGGTCAGCCCGTCCCCGGCCTCGCGCCGGCGGCGATGCAGATGGGCCGTGCCGCGGCGCGCAACATCCTGCGTCGCGTGCACGGCAAGCCGCTCGAGCCGTTTCACTACGCGGACAGGGGGTCGTTCGCGGTGATCGGCCGTGGGGCGGCGGTCGGCTCGATCTTCTCCCGCTTCGAGGTGAAGGGTTTCGTCGCCTGGATCATCTGGGCGACGGTGCACCTGCTCTACCTGGTGGGGTTCCGCAGCCGGATCGCGGTGATCTTCACCTGGCTGTACTCGTACCTGACGTGGCGTCGCGTCGCGCGGCTCATCACCTTCACGCCCTGGCTGCGAAGACGCGAGCAGGAGGCCCTCGCCGCGGCGGGCCGGGTTCCCCCATCCGGGGTCGGTTCGGTTCCGGCGACACCTTCCGCGCCGGTGCCGGTCCACGCCGCGCCGAAGCGCTGAACCCTGGCGCAGGCTCCCCGAGTGCCTGCGAGCTGGAGCCGGGCTGAGGGAGACCGGGGGCAGCCGGCTCCAGCGCTCAGGACGCTATAGCAATTTCGCCTACTGACAGTCCGAGTTGCCCTCGCACAACCCATTGAAGTCTCGTCGCGTCTTCACCAGGGGTGTGCGAGACGATGCTATAGCGTCTCGAGCGCTGGAGGCGGGCCCCCGGGCGCTCCCCTCGTGACTCAGCGTCTCCGGAGTCGGACGGCGCACGTGTTACCCGTCGGAGCGCGTCGGCGTTGCGCTCGGGGAGCGCCCGTCAGGCGTTCTCGGGGCGTCCACTCGCGATACCCCGCCGCCGCCGGGGTTCGAGGCCAGGGACCTGCTCGAGCCGGGCCTGCATGCCGTGGCCGGTCCGCGTCCCTCCAGAGCCGACTCGCCGCCCGTCCGAGGCCGGAGCGTCCCTGCGGGACTCGCCCTCGTCGAAGCAGGACCTCCTCCCCGGACGACGACCGAGTCGGCTCCGGACTCCACCGGTGCGGGGTGCCCTTCACCCCCGGTAGTGAGCGCGCCTCGATCGGCTCCGTTCCACCGCCGGCTCAGGCTCTATGGCACCGCGTCGAGCATCGCCGCCAGCGCGCTCGAGGGCGCCTCGTTCCCATCCAGGAGCGCCATCAGCCAGTCGCGCCGGTCCATGACCCGGAAGTCCACCGCGAGCTGCACGTCCACGTCCTCGATGTCGCCGTGGTCCTGGAGGTCCGCCCGCGTCCGGGCCAGCTTGAGGATGCGGTCGTGCGCTCGCGCCGACAGGCCGTACCGGTCCATCGCCGTCCGGAGCATCTCCTCCGCATGGGGGGTGGTCCGGCAATACCGCCGGACGAGCCGGGGGGACATCTGGGCGTTGCATCGAACGCCGGGGTCGTCGCCGAACCGAATTCGCTGCCGGGCCCGCGCCGCCTCGACGCGCTCGCGGTACCACGCGCTCGGCTTCTCCGGCCGGGCCGAGGCCGCGAGCCGGTACCCCTCGACGCGCCGGGTCAGCACGGTGATGTCGATACGGTCCAGGAGCGGCCCGCTCACCCGGGCGTGGTACTCGACCACCCGGTGCCGCGAGCACGTGCAGCGCTTGTCGGCCACCGCCAGCCACCCGCACGGACAGGGGTTCATCGCCGCCACCAGCATCACCTGCGCCGGGTAGCTCACGTGGTGGTTGGCCCGGGCGATGTGCACCACGCCGTCCTCGAGCGGCTGGCGGAGCACCTCGAGCACGTTGCGCCGGAACTCGGGGAACTCGTCCAGGAACAGCACCCCGCGGTGCGCCAGCGACAGCTCGCCCGGGCGCCCCATCGGCCCGCCGCCGACGAGCCCCGCGTCGGACACGGTGTGGTGGGGCGTGCGGAACGGACGCTCGGTGAGAAGCGGGCGCGGCCCGCCGAGGAGCCCGCTGACCGAGTAGATCTTCGTCACCTCCAGCGCCTCGTCGAAGGACATGAGCGGCAGGAGCCCCGGGAGCCGCCGGGCGAGCATCGTCTTGCCGCTTCCGGGTGGGCCGCAGAGAAGAGCGTTGTGGCCGCCGGCCGCGGCGAGCTCCAGCGCCTCCTTGATCTCGCCCTGGCCGCGCACCTCGGACATGTCCAGCTCGCCGGCGGGACGGTCCTCCTGCGCGAGGTCGCGCTGGAACGGGGGAATCGGCGCCTCGCCCGTCACGTGCGCCACCGCCTCGGAGAGGTGGGCCACCGGGTAGACGTGGATCCGGTCCACCAGGGCAGCCTCGGCGGCGTTGACCGAGGGCACGAGGACGCCCTCGAAGCCGCGGTCCCGGGCGGCGATGGCCAGCGGGAGGACGCCGCGCACGGGCTTCACCACCCCGTCCAGCGAGAGCTCTCCCCCCATCACCCAGCGGTCGAGCGAGTTCCGCTCGAGGAGCCCCCCGGCCTCGAGCGCGGCGAGCGCGATGGGCAGCTCGAAGGCCGCGCCCTCCTTGCGGATGTCCGCCGGCGCGAGGTTGACGGTGATGCGCTTGGCCGGGAGGTCGTACCCGCCGTTCCTGAGCGCCGAGATGACCCGGACCTTGCTCTCCTTGACCGCGCCCTCGGGGAGCCCGACGACGTTGAAGTAGGGGAGGCCGACGGACATGTCGACCTCCACCTCCACCACGACCGCGTCCACCCCCATCAGCGCGCCGGAATGCACCCGGGCAAGCCTGTTCATCCGCCTCCCTTCCGCGCTGCGGCCGCCGAGACAGCAAGCGCAGTGCCGGGCGGCGCCCGAGAGCGGCACCGCTCGGGGACCGTCGCCAGCCCGAGACGGGGCGTCCGCGGCGGCAGAAAGCGAGAGGCCGGCCCGGGGAGCCCGGAGCCGGCCTCGTCACCTCGGCGCGTGGGAGGCGTCCGCTACGGCGAGCCGCCCGTCGCCGGCGCAGCGGGAGGAGGGTTCCCCGGCTCGGCAGGAGCGGCCCCCGGCGCGCCAGGGGCGGGCTGGGTGCCCGGCGCGGCCTCGCCACCGGGGAGGATGCCCGCCACCGGCTCGGTCACCACGCCGAGGATGTAGGCCCCGGCGGCGCGCGACCAGTCCAGCACCTGGACGACGCGCGGATAGGGCGCCTTGTCGTCCGGGAGGAAGAACACCAGCTTCTCCTCGTACGACTTGGCCGCCAGCGCGCGCTTGATGCGGGTCTGGTACGCCTCGTCGTCCAGGACCTCCGAGTTCAGCTTGATCTCGCCCGGTGGGGGAGATCGAGACGACGAGCTGATCGCTCAGATCCTCGGGCTGGACGTCCGTCTCCGTCTCGTCCGGGACGCGGACCATGATGTCCTTCTCCAGCAGCGGCGTCACCACCATGAAGATGATGAGGAGGACGAGCACCACGTCCACCAGCGGGGTGACGTTGATGTCCGAGTTCGGTCGCCCCTCGGTGATGGCGTACTTGCGCTTCTTGTGGAGGTGGTACTTCGCCCCGAGGCTCATCTACTTCTCCTCCACGCCGAGCTTCACCGACTTGGCCTTGGCGTCCTGGGCGTCCTTGAGCACGCGGCGCACGTCGCCAAAAGTCAGCGACGCATCGCCCTTGACCAGGATCGGCTTCCAGGGCTCGGCGGCCAGCTTCCCGGCGAGAACCTGCTTCAGCGCGTCGTCGGTCATCGGATCCTTCTCCAGCCAGATCCGCTTGTCCGCGGTGACCGAGACGATCATCGGGTCGACGTCCTTGGCGTTCTCGTCGTGCTTCTGCTTCGCGGCGACCGGGAGCTTCACGTCCTTGCCGCGCTGGAGCATGGGCGTCACCACCATGAAGATGATGAGCAGCACCAGCACCACGTCCACCAGGGGCGTGACGTTGATGTCCGACTTGATCCCGCCCCTGCCGCCTGCCGTCATCGCCATGGCGTGACTCTCCTCGACTCAGCCCAGGGGCTCAGAGCTCGGGGCCCGCGCCGGCGGCCGATTTGGCGACGAGGTCCA
Source organism: uncultured delta proteobacterium (assembly GCA_963776345.1). Lineage (GTDB taxonomy): Bacteria > Myxococcota > Myxococcia > Myxococcales > Myxococcaceae > RPRB01. The sequence goes on from CAVZMH010000022.1 coordinate 225,094, forward strand.
GGAACTCGTTGGACGACTCGCTGATGTCCACCGCGCGCGCGTCCACCCAGCCCTGCAGGTAGTTGTAGGCCATCACCGCGGGGATCGCGACGAGGAGACCGAAGGCGGTGGTGATGAGCGCCTCGGCGATACCGGCGGACACCGTGCCGAGACCGCCCGAGCCGGTGAGCGCCATCGACTGGAAGGCGTTCACGATGCCCATCACCGTTCCGAGGAGACCGACGAACGGGGCGGTTGAGCCCACGGTGGCCAGCAGCCCCAGGCCGCGCTTCAGGCTCTGGACCTCGCGCTGGGCCTGCCGCTCGAGCGCGCGGGCCACGGACTCGACCTGGAGGTCCTTGTCCTTGGAGGTGCTGAGGCGGAGGGCGTTGAGGCCCGCGCCGATCACCCGGCCCAGGTGGCCGACCTTTTCGCCGACCTTCGTCCCGGCGACGGTCATGAGATCATTCTTCGAGAGAGTGTTGGCCATCTTCTCGGCGAAGTTGCGCGACTCGCTGCGCGACTTGTTGAAGACGATGAGCCGCTCGGCCATCACCACGAGCGACGCGACGGACATGACGCCCAGCACGGCGACGATGAGTCGCGCGAACAGGCCCATGTGGTGCCAAAGGTCAGTGAGAGTGAATTGCATGGTTGTGGGGAGCGCCTCCGTGATGCGCCGGTGAAAGAGTTTGCCGATCGGCCGAATCGCTACTCGGCCATGCTGAGCTTGAAGTTGAAGACGTAGCTGACCTGCTGCGGCTTCCCCTGGAAGGTGACTGGCGTGTAGCGCGACGACTGCAGCCAGGAAAGCACCGCCTGCTCCATGTGAGGGATGGGCTTGATGATCTGGCAGTTCTGGATCCGGCCCTCGGTGGTGATCACGCACTTCACGATCATCAGGCCGCTCACCCGCGCCTCGCGCGCCTCGCGGGTGTAGTCCGGGGCCTTTTTGCCGTTGGGGCTCGACTGGAGCTCCGGACGGGTCATGCCCTCGCCGAAGGACAGGGTGGTGCTCCCGAGCTGGCCGCCGACGACACCGCCAACCACGCCGCCGACGACACCGCCGACCACGCCGCCGGCGACGCCGCCCTCGACGCCCTCGGGCTCGTCGTTGGGGTCAGCCTCCTTGGGCTTGTCCTGGGGCACTTCCTTCGGCTGGATGAGCTTGTCCTTGGGCCTCTTCTTGACCTCGGTGTGTTTCTTGGTGGTCGAGGCCGGTGGGGGCGGAGGGGGAGGCGGGGGCGGCGCGACCTTCAGCACCACCGTGACGTCCTTGTCCTCCTTGGGGGGAGGCCGGGTCGAGAACCACAGGGCGAAGCCCAGGAGCCCCACGTGGAGCAGGATCGAAACGACCGCACCTGATCCGAAGCGGGACTTGGGCGTGACGCCGCGGCCCAGCACTGAATCGAACATACGTGACTCGTCTCCTGTAGCCGCTTGGCCCCCGTCGGGTGCGGCTCGGACCTGTGGTCTCCCCAGAAACCGGAATGGGCGCGCCTACATCAAAACGGGGGAGTTGTACAAGCCGTTCGCCGGGGGAATACCCACGACTGGGCAGACCGTGAGGGGCAATGGCCCGTCTGCACCTGCCCGTCATGTCTACCGAGATGATGCAAACTTCTATTGACAGGTCGGAGTAGGCCCGAGGAGCATGCGCGACTGCTTTCCCGCTTTCCGGCCACATTGGAGGGGTCTCGGTGAGTCAAAGACAGAATGACATCTGGAGGAATGCCCGCGCGGCACTGTTCGGCCTCGCCCTGCTCGCAGGATCAGGAGCATGGGCCCAGACCGGCGCTTCGGTGCTGACGGGTAACGTCGTCGACGCAGCCACGAAGGCACCCGTCACCGACGTGGTCGTCACGGCAACGTCTCCCAACCTGCAGGGCGAGCAGGTCGTCGTCACCGACACGACCGGCCTCTACCGCATCCCGCAGCTGCCGCCGGGAACTTACACCCTGCGGTTCGAGAAGGAGAGCTATCGACCGTTCAGCCGGACGGGCATCGACGTGGTCTCCGACCGCACCCTCCGTCTGAACGTGGAACTGCTCCCCGAGACTGCCGGTGCGACCGAGATCTCGGTCGTCGGCTCGCCCCCCGTGGTCGACGTCGGTTCGTCCACCACCGGCGCCACCATCAACCAGGACTTCATCCGGAACCTCGCCATCGCGCGGCCGGGTGGCCTCGCCGGAGCGAACCGGTCCTTCGACTCGCTGGCGCTCGCCGCACCCCAGGCGCAGGGCGACGTCTACGGCGTCGCGATCAACGGCGCCCAGTCCCCCGAGCAGCTGTACCTGATCGACGGTCTGTCGGTGAACAACCCGGCCTACGGCGTGAACGGCACCCCGCTGACCTCCGAGTTCATCGACGAGGTCAACGTCGTCACCGGCGGCTACATGCCCGAGTACGGCCGCTCCACCGGTGGCGCGATCAGCGCGGTCACCAAGTCCGGCGGTAACGAGTTCCACGGATCGGTGTTCGGCACCTGGACCCCGGGTGGGCTCACCGGCACTCCCGCGCAGGTCGCCACCATCCAGGCGGTGATCAACTCCAACGTCGCGCTGTCCAACATCGGCGACATCGGAGCGACCCTCGGTGGCTACATCATCAAGGACAAGCTCTGGTTCTTCGCCGGAATCCAGTACTCGGCCACCCGGTACTCGTACACCCGGACCTTCAGCACCCTCGAACGGGCGTGCTCACTGCCATCCCCAACTCCGAGCAGCGCCGGTTCGGTGACGAGCACGCCTGGAACTACATCGGGAAGCTCACCTACCAGATCACCCAGGACCATCGCGTGAGCGTGTCCGTCACCGGTACCCCCACCGCGGCGGCGGCGGTTCGAGCTTCCCGCTCCGTCCCCAGAACGAGTCCCGCGGCATCGTGACCGCCTCGGGCTACGCCAACGGAACGTTCAACGCCTTCGCGGCATCCAGAACACCAACTCCATGGACGTGACCGGCAAGTACAACGGCTCCTTCCTGGACAAGAAGCTGCTCCTCGACATCCGGGCGGCTGGCACAACCAGACCAACGACAACCTGCCGGCCGATGGCTCCGGCTTCGACGTGACGAACCAGTCGACGCTCGCAGGAACTCCGGGCGTCCGCAGCCCGGGCGCGAACCGGACCTCACCAGCCTCGATCAGTCGCTGCCCTCGAGCGTTGTTCAGGCCTGCGCCACGCCCGGCGCGTGCCCGGTGTCGAACTACTTCTACGGCGGCCCCGGCTTCCTCAGCCAGATCAAGCTGAACAGCTACCAGGGCCGCGGGGTGCTGACCTACCTGATCAGCGCGCTCGGCCACCACGTGCTGAAGGCCGGCTTCGACTACCAGGCCGCGACTACGACATCACCCAGGCCTACTCCGGCGGCGCTCGCCGTCATTTCGGAACGGCGGCCGGCACCTACGTGTACGACTACCGCCGGTACGGCCGATCACCGACGTCGACACCATCATCAACGACTTCGTGGTGAACCGGAAGGTGAAGTCCCAGATCGCCGGCGGCTTCGTCCAGGACAGCTGGAGCATCATGGACAAGGTCACGCTGAACCTCGGTCTCCGCTACGACTCGCTGGCCATGCAGGGGACCGACGGGCTGAACCGGCTGGTCCTCAACGACCAGTGGAGCCCGCGCATCGGCGTGGTGTGGGATCCCACGCAGCAGGGCCGCGCGAAGATCTTCGCCAACTACGGCATCTACTACGAGAACATCCCGCTCGACATGGCCAACCGCTCGCTGAGCGCGGAGGTCCAGCCGCGAGCCGCGCACCTGTGTGATCCCATCCAGGGATACAGGGTGTGTGATGCCAACACGGTTCGCCGCGCAGTGGGCGCGGGCGTGTCACCGGCCGGTCCGAGCCAGCTCTGGAACGTGACCGGCGCTCCCTACCCGAGCGCGATCGACCCGAACGTCAAGTCGCCGTCGAACGAGGAGATCGTCGCGGGCGCCGAGTACGAGCTCATCCCCAACGCCCGGCTCTCCGCGAGCTACACCCACCGGAATCTACCGAGGGCGCTGGAGGACATGTCCAACACCGACGGCCAGACCTACTTCATCGGCAACCCCGGTGAGGGCATCGCCGACTCGTTCCCGAAGGCCAAGCGCGTCTACGATGCGGTGACGGTCTCCTTCAACAAGACCTTCTCCGACCTCTGGCTCGCGCAGGTCAGCTACACCTGGTCGCGCCTGACCGGTAACTACGACGGCCTCTGGTCCCCGAACTACCAGCAGCAGCTGGACCCGAACATCACGGCCAACTTCGACCTCAAGACCCTGCTCCTGAACGGTGACGGCGTCCTCAGCGCCGACATCACCCACTTCATCAAGGTCTACCTGGCGAAGGAGTTCGTGGTCAGCCCGGTGTTCAGCATCAGCCTCGGTGGCTCGTTCAACGCCAACTCCGGCACCCCGGTCGATGCGCTCGGCGCGCACCCGATCTACGGCGACGGTCTGGCCTACATCCTCAGCCGCGGCAGCGCCGGCCGGCTGCCCTGGGTGACCAGCCTCGACGGCAAGGTGAACTTCAACTACCGGTTCACCAAGGACCTGGTGCTGACCGCCTCGGTGGAAGCCTTCAACATCTTCAACTCGCAGCGGCCCACCCAGATCGACCAGCGGTACACGCAGGACTCGGTCGGCCCGATCATCGGGGCCGCTCCGGGGACAGTCACCACGGCTGGTAACCCTCCGAACACCCAGTACGGCGGCCTCTGCCCACAGACGGCAGTGAACGGCTCGAACGACGTCTCGAGCTGCGGGCAGGGCAACGGCAACCTGCCGAAGCCGTACCGCTATGCCGACGGTACCCGCGGCCAGGTGGTCCTCCCTGACGCATTCCAGACACCTGTGGTGGCGGCGACCAACCCTGCCTGGGGTCAAGCCAACGCCTACCAGCCGGTTCGCCAGTTCCGGTTCAGCCTGCGGGTGACCTTCTAATGAACGCCCTCTCCAGGAATCCAAGGACCATGAAGCGCACCATTCTCACCACCCTCGTCGGCGCCGCAGTGCTCGGCCTGACGGGCTGCGGCTCCATGACCGCGGCGGACTGCCAGCTCCAGAGCTCCGCCAACGGCCCCTACGTGGTCAAGTTCACCCAGGCCGGCGCAGGCACGGGGTGCACGCCGACCACGGGCCCGGACGTGTTCGCCGACCTCTGGCAGTTCGACCCGTTCGAGAACCGGTTGATCGTGGCCTTCTCCAGGCAGTCCACGCTGCCAATCCCGCCGAACAATGCAACCCCCCTGCCTCCCGACCCGAACTTGCCCATCTACGGGAAGGGCACGTTCGACGCGCAGTTCCCGGATGCGAACGACCTCTGCACCGTCCCGACCCTCAGCACGATGCAGGTGACCGCCACCAGGAGCTTCGCGGTGACGAATCTCCAGTTCCTGAACACCGCGATCTACCTGGGCACCGAGTTCAAGGGCGACGTCACCTACACCAACGGGGCCTGCATCCGTCCGTACACGATGCAGGCCCTCAACCCGGCGGTCACCTGCGGGACCAAGGAGGATTGCGACCCCTTCTCGCAGCCGTTCGCCTCGGGCATCAACTCCAAGTACAACACCGACTGCATCAAGGACGCCTGGGCGACGGACTACACGGGCGATCCCGACACGGGATTCTGCTTCTTCGTCGGGGAGTTCCCGAGCAACGACGGCTGGAAGCCGGTCACGACCCCGTGACCTGAGACGGACCGTCGACCGACGGATCCCACGGCCCCGGTGACCCCCTCGCGGGTCGCCGGGGTTCGTCTTTGCGGGCCCGGCTGGACGCACTGGCCCCGGGCGCGTTAGCCCTGGAGCGCCGTGACCTCCTCCCGGGACCTCCTCGCGCACCGCCAGGCCCTGCTCGCCGACGAGCAGGGCACGCTGCACAAGGTGGCGCCCCTGCGCGTGGCCCTCTGCTACCCGAGCCCGTACCACGTCGGGATGAGCTCGCTCGGGTTCCAGACCATCTACCGGGAGATCCACGCCCATCCCGGGGCCACCGCCGAGCGGGCCTTCCTCCCCGACGACGTCGAGGCCTTCCGGGAGAGCCGGACGCCCCTCTTCACGCTCGAGTCGGCCACCCCGGTGGGCGAGCTCCCGGTCCTGGCCTTCTCCGTCGCCTACGAGCTCGAGCTGCCGGGGCTGCTGGACGTGCTGACCCTCTCGGGCCTCCCGGTGCTGGCCTCGGAGCGCGGGACCGACTGGCCTCTGGTCGTCGCCGGCGGGCCGCTCACCTTCTCCAACCCCGAGCCGCTGGAGCCGTTCGTGGACGTCCTGGTCCAGGGCGAGGCGGACGGGCTCATCCACCAGCTCCTGGACGCCCTGGCCGAGGAGACGGACCGGGACGCCCTCCTCGACCGCCTGGCCCGGACCCCGGGATTCCGGGTCCCGGGCCGCGGCGGCGTGTCCCTGCACGTCACCCGCGCCGACGACAGCCGGCTCCCCGCCCGCTCCCAGGTCCTGACCCCCCACACCGAGCTCTCGTCGATGTTCCTCGTGGAGCCGGAGCGGGGCTGCAGCCGGGGCTGCCACTACTGCGTCATGCGCCGGACGACGAACGGGGGGATGCGCACCGTCCCGCCCGAGCGGGTGCTGGAGCTCGTCCCGGCGGCCGCCCGCCGGGTGGGCCTGGTCGGGGCTGCCGTCACCGACCACCCGCGCATCGTCGAGCTGCTCCGGGCCCTGGTCGACTCGGGCCGCGAGGTGGGCGTCTCCTCGCTGCGGGCGGACCGGCTCACCCAGGAGCTGGTGGACACGCTGCGCCGCGGCGGGGCCCGGGTGCTCACCGTGGCCTCGGACGGGGCGAGCCAGCGGATGCGGGACCTGGTGGACCGCAAGCACTCCGAGGAGCAGCTGGTGCGCGCGGCCCGGTTCGCCGCCGCCGCCGGGATGGAGCGGCTCAAGGTCTACTCGATGGTGGGGCTCCCCCTGGAGACGGACGCCGACGTGGACGAGCTGGTCCGCTTCACCCGGGAGCTGGCCGGGCACCTGCCGGTGGCGCTCGGCGTCTCCCCCTTCGTCGCCAAGCGGCACACCCCGCTGGACGGCGCGCCGTTCGCGGGCATCCGGGAGATCGACGAGCGGCTGGACCGCCTCCGCCGGGGGCTGAAGGGAAAGGCCGAGGTGCGGCCCACCTCCGCCCGCTGGGCCTGGGTGGAGTACATGCTGGCCCAGTGCGGCCCGGAGGCAGGGCTCGCGGCGATGGACGCCTGGCGCGACGGCGGCAGCTTCGCGGCCTGGAAGCGGGCGTTCGCCGCCCGGGGCTGCACCCCCTCGCTCCGGGCCCGGGTGGCGGACGGGCGGAGGATGCCCACCGACTGGCCGCGGGTCGACGGGCAGTCCGCCCCGCGTCCCGCCGCCTGAGGGAGCTCAGGGCAGGAGCGAGAAGAACCGGGCGATCTCCGCACCGGCCCAGTCGGGCACGTCGTGGTCGCCGCCCCACTCGCAGTAGTCCACCGCGTAGGGGGCCGGACAGGCGTAGCCCACGCAGCGCGGGCCGTCCGGCGCGGGGCTCGAGCTGCACCCGTCGCGGTGCAGGGTGTTGCTGCGCGCGGCCTGCCCCTCCAGGAGCGGAATGGCCTCGTCCTGGGTGCCGTGGATGAAGAGTCCCGAGATGGGCGCCGTGCAGCAGCTGGTGTCGAATCGCCGATCGCTGCCCGCGACGGCGGCCATCGCGCGGAACGCGCCCGGCACGTTGCACCCCAGGTAGAGGGTGAAGACCGCGCCCGCGCTGAAGCCGGCGATGTAGATCCGCTCCGGGTCGATGCAGTAGCTCCCGGGAGAGCAGGCGGAGGAGGCTGTCCACCCGACGCCCGTCGCGGGAGCCGGGCGTGATGTCCCAGGTTCCCTGAATGGCGTTGGGGTAGACGAGGATGGCCCCTCCATCCACCGGTCCCTCGAGCGCGAACCGCGTGCGCGCCTCGTCACCGCTCCCGCCGGCGCCGTGGAAGGCGAACACCACCGGAAGCGCCGTCCCGGGCGCCGAGGGCGGCACCACCAGGAGGCCACCCTCCTTGGCCCACCCGAGCGTGGCGAGGTCCAGCACGCCGGTCGCGCCGGGCGAGGCCGCGCACCCGGGGACCGGCGCCGGCAGGCCGGTGAGGAACACGCCGCCGTCGCCGGGGACGAAGCAGGCCGCGGGGAAGAGTCCCCCGTCCGGCAGCGCGGTCGTCTCGGAGGAGCAGGCCGTGAGCAGCAGCAAGGCGAGCAGCGCGTGGCGCAACGAGGACACTCCCGGGCCGTCTCCCCCTGGCCCGCAGGTTAGCACGCACCGGGCGTCCAGGGGGCGTCAGCGGGCGGTGCGGACGCCGCTCGAGGTCCCGGGGACGAGCTCCACCCGGCGGACGCCGGGCAGCTCCGCCAGCACCCTCCGCGCCGGCACGGTGGCGCCCACCGTCGTGTACTGCGCCCGGCCGATGCGGGTGTGGGCGTGCCGGAGCGGGAACTCGGACGACCGGGCGAGGAACCACTCTCGCGCCGCGGGCAGGGGTAAGAGATGTAGCTCCCGCCGGTCGAGGAAGACGTAGGCCAGGAGGTCCGCGCGGCTGTAGAGGAAGCAGCCCGGGGTGTCCTTCTCGGCGTTGGAGACCAGCTCGAGGAAGTACGTGCCCCGCCGCCCACCCTGCCGGTCGCCCTTCACCTCGACCCCGAGCACCTCCGAGCCGGGCCGCTCCCAGAGGAGATCCACGCCCCGGTGCTGGAAGCGCGGATCCTCCTGGACGTCGTGGACCTGGGACCCGGCCGCCTCGGCGAGGAGGAAGTCCCGGACCAGCGCCACCGCCCGGGAGGCCGCGTGCTGCACCGCCTGCATGCTGTACGCGCGCGGCACGGTTTCACCTTCCAACGGGGAAGGGCGGCTGTCTAGGCTCGCCGCAGCCCTCGGAGGCCTGCGATGGAAGCCCGCTGCCCGCGCTGCTCCACCGTCTTCGGCACGGACCGGAGCGGCATTCAGTTCTGCCCCAACTGCGGGCAGCAGGTGGACGTGCCTGAGCCGCGGCCGGCGACCCCGCCGCGCTGGGACCAGCCTGTCGCCGGGGCCGGCGGCGCGGGAGGAGGCGTCGGCTCGGGGGGCTTCACCGGGGAGCCGCCGCCCGGAGGGGGGGCCATCCCGGGGCACCGCGAGCTCACGCCGTGGGAGCGGCGCAAGGAGATCGGCGTCGTCAAGGGCCTGATCGAGACCTGGAAGCGGAGCGTCCTCTCCCCCCAGACCTTCTTTCCCACCGTTCGCCCCGACGTGCCCGTGGAGCGAGGCGCTCTACTACGCGTGGATCCTCCACGCGATCACCGTCGCGGTGGGCCTGCCGTTCGTGGGCCTGGGGATGTTCCGCCCCACCTTCCCAGCGAACTTCGGGGCGGATCCGCAGGTGGAGAACGCCATGCGCGCGTTCTCCGGCGGGCTGGGCGTTGGCTCGCTGCTGGCGTCCCTGATCATCTACCCGCTGATGCTGCTCGCGGGCGCGGGAATCATCCATCTGGTGGCGATGCTCTTCGGCTCCGCGCGGAACGGGTACGGCGCCACGGTCCGGGCGCTCTGCTACGCCGCGGGCCCCAACCTCCTCGGCATCATCCCCTGCTTCGGGATCCTGGCCGGGATCTACGGGCTGGTCCTCGCCATCTTCGGCATCTCCAGCCTCCAGGAGACGACCATGGGCAAGGCGGCGGGGATCGTGCTCTTGCCGCTGGTCGTCCTGGGCTGCTGCTGCGGACTTCTGCTCTCCGCCTTCTTTGCCGCCATCGCCGGTCTGGTCAGCGGGATGGCCGAGGGGTCGCACTCGCTGTGAGCCGGCCGTGACGCTCCACTGGACCCCCCGCGAGCGACGCTTCACGCTCCTGCACGCGCTCGGGCTGGCCGGCGCGCTGGGGCTGCTCGTCGCGCGCTTCGTCCCGGTGGCGCGCCTGCCCCTCTGGCGGTGCGTGTTCCGGGAGCACACCGGCTGGCCGTGCCCCGGATGCGGGCTGACCCGGGCCGCGGACGGGCTCGCGCATCTGCGGTTCGGCTTCGCCTTCGAGTCGAACCCGCTGGGTGCGCTCGCCGGCTGCCTCCTGGCGGGGGCGGCGGTGCTGGGGCTCGTGCAGTGGGTGTTCCGGCTGTCGCTCCCGGTGCCGCAGCTCGCGCCGGGCGAGGCCCGCGCCGGACGGGCGGCGCTGGTCGCGGCGCTCGTCGCCAACTACGCCTTCGTCATCGTCCAGACCCGCCTCGGCTGGCGATGATCGCCGCCGGTCTGGTGCTGCTGGGGTACCTCTCGGGGAGCGTCCCGTTCGGCTTGCTCCTGGTGCGGGCGACGCGCGGGGTGGACGTCCGCGAGCGGGGGAGCGGCAACATCGGCGCGACCAACGTGGCCCGGGTCGCCGGCAAGCCGCTGGGCGTGCTGGTCCTGATGCTCGACGCGCTCAAGGGTACGTTCCCGGTGCTGCTCGCCCGCTCGGTGGACCCTGGGGCCCTGGTGCCGGCCGCGGTGGGCCTAGCCGCCTTCGCCGGGCACGTCGCGCCGCCCTGGCTCGGGTTCAGGGGAGGGAAGGGCGTGGCCACCGCGCTGGGGGTGCTCGCGGTGCTCGCCCCCCGGGCGGCGCTGGCCGGCGCGGTGACCTACGGGGTGGTGCTGGTGGCGCTGCGCATCAGCTCGGTGGGCTCACTGCTCGCCGGAATCGTCGCGGTCGCGGTGGCCTGGCTGGTGCCGGGCACTCCGCCCGCTTCCGCCGCGCTGACCTCGGTGCTCTTCGTGGCGATGCTCTGGACGCACCGCGGGAACATCGGACGACTGCTCCGGCGTGGCGAGCACCGGGTCTAGATAGCCGCGCGCGGCGTACTCGAGCAGCGTGCACTCGATGGGCCCGTTCCAGAGCGGACGCCGGCGGAGCGGTCGGTGGTGGAACGCCGCCTCGAAGGCCGGGTTGCCGGAGAGGACGGCGAGCCGGAATCCGGGCAGCGCCCCGAGGCGCTCCCCGAGGTGGAAGTAGAAGGTCTTCATCCCCTTCTGTCCGCCCGCGGTGAGCCGGTCTCCGTAGGGCGGGTTGGTGACCAGGAGACCGTGGTCGAGGTCGCCGAGCGGGAGGGGGTGCGTGGCGTCGGCCTCGTCGACGGAGATCTCCCGCTCCAGGCGCGCCGCGCGGACGTTGGCCCTCGCCGCCTCGAGGGCCTCGGCGTTCCGGTCGAACCCGCGGATGGGGAACGGCGCCCGCCGCTCGTTGGCCCGCGCCTCGGCGCGGAGGCGGTCGAGCGCGGCCTTGGCCTCGGCGCCGAGGGAGGGCCAGCGCTCGATGCCGAAGGTGCGGTGGACCGACGGAGCGCGCCGGACGGCGATCAGGCCCGCCTCGATGAGGAAGGTCCCCGAGCCGCACATCGGGTCGACCAGGGCCTCGTCTCCCGTGTAGCGGACGGCGCGGAGGATGGCTGCGGCGAGCGTCTCCTTGAGCGGGGCCACCGTCGGCCGAACCCGGTACCCGCGCTGGTTCAGGGGTGCGCCGGCCACGTCGAGCGAGAGGGAGAGCCGGGTGCCGGCGAGGTGGGCCACCACGCGCACGTCGGGGCGTCGGGTGTCCACGTCGGGCCGCGCGCCTCGGCGCTCGCGAAGCCGGTCGACGACGGCGTCCTTGATCTTCAGCGCCACGAATCCCGAGTGGGTGTGCTCGGAGTCGCGCAGGGTGGCCTCGACGGCGAACGTCGCCCGGGGGTCGAGGTGCTCCTCCCAGGGAACGTCGTGGGCCGCGTCGTAGAGGCCCTCCGCTCCCCGTGCCTCGGCCTCCGCCAGAGGCCAGAGCAGCCGCATGGCGATGCGCGACCAGAGCGCGATCCGGAGCGCCTCGTTCAGGTTGGCGGAGAACCGCACGCCCCCGCGATCCGCGCGCACCCGGGCGGCGCCGAGCTCGGTGAGCTCCTCGGCGAGGAGGTCCTCGGTCCCGCGGGCGGCGGTGGCGAATAGGGGGAGGCGGCGGGGCATGACGACCGACCACGGCTACTGTCTTCCCCCGGTTCACTGCAAGCGTGGTTGACTCGGGGCCGCCGTTCAACCGCGGAGGCATGCGATGCGCCGAGCCGTGCTGAGCCTGGTGGTGTGCGCCGTCCCGCTCGTGGCCTGGGCTTCGGATGGTGGGGCCAAGGCGGGGATCGACGCCGGGAACCGGAGGTTCGAGGCGGCCCTGGCGAAGGGCGACGCGGCCGCCCTCGCGAAGCTTTATGCGACCGACGCAGAGATCCTCCCGCCGGGTGGACCGATGGTGAAGGGCCGCGAGGCGATCGAGAAGTTCTACGGGGGAGTGCTGGCGCAGGGGTTCAAGAAGATCGTCCTGACCACCCACGAGGTGCACGCCGTGGGGAACATGGCGGCAGAGGTGAACAGCTGGCGGATCGAGGACGCGGCGGGGAAGGGCCTGGAAGGGAAGGGCCTGGTGCTGTGGAAGAAGACCGGAAGCACCTGGCAGCTCTACCGCGACATCTGGAACGACAACGGTCAGCCTGAGCCGCCCAAGGCCGAGAAGGCTGCTCCGGCAGCCAAGTAGGGAGCGTTCGGCGATGCTCGGGGAGGCTCTGATCAGCGTCGAGGCCGCGCAGCGGATGATCGACGGGAGCCCCTTCGGGCGCTGGTGGGGCTACCGGGTGGAGGAGCTGGGGCCGGGGCGCGCCCGGCTCCTGCTCCCCTTCCAGCCGCACTTCGAGCGCCCCGGCGGCGTGCTCCAGGGCGGTTGCGCGATGACCCTGTCGGACGTGTCGTTCTGGATCGCCGGGATGACGGTGATGGGCGAGGACCCGACGGCGATGACCTTGCAGATGAGCTCGTCGTTTCTCCGGCCGGCCGTGCTGGGTGACCTCCGCTCCGAGGCGCGCATCCTCCGTGCGGGACGCCGCATCCTCTACGGCGAGGCGTCGGTCACGGACATGGCCGGGAACCTCCTGACGCACCACGTGCTCACCTACATGCGGCCGGACAGCCGATCCGAATGAACGAGAGAGGTGTCAACGAGAGAGGTGTCTGACACCTCGGACGGAGACACCTCGGACGGACACCTCGGACGGGCGGACCGGCTGCCCAACTGTGCCGGCGCCCTGTCCCCCGCTGGAATAGGTTGATTTCAAGTCGATGACCTCGCCCTCCCCACTCGCCACCCCGGTCCCCTGGAACCTCGTCGCCTCGGCCTACGAGGCCGAGGTGGTTCCGCAGTTCCAGCATTTCGCGCGGGAGGCCCTGCGGCTCGCCGCGCCTCCCGCCGGCTCGCGCGTGGCCGACGTCGCCTGCGGCCCGGGGACGCTGGCCCTCCTCGCGGCGAGCGCCGGGCTCACCGTCGACGCGCTCGATTTCTCCACCGAGATGATCGAACGGCTCGAGCGACGCGCCCGTTCCCTCGACCTCACGGGCGTCACGGCCCGGGTGGGCGACGGGCAGGCGCTCCCCTTCGAGGACGGCGCCTATGCCGGAGCGTTCTCCCTGTTCGGCCTCATGTTCTTCCCCGATCGGGCCAGGGGCTTTGCCGAGCTTCGTCGCATCCTGGCTCCAGGTGCGCGGGCCGTGGTCTCGAGCTGGCAACCGCTGGAGAGCGTTCCCGCGATGGCGGCGATGTTCGGCGCGCTCCGCGAAACGCTCTGGAAGACGTTCGGCCAGGGCGGCCCCCCGCAGTCGGACCAGGGGCCACTCACCACCGCGGACGCCTGCCGCTCCGAGATGGGGAGGTCCTTCGTCGACGTGGTGGTCCATCCGGTGTCGACCGAGGTCGACTTCCCCTCGGTGGACGCGCTCTGGGAGTCGATGCAGCGGACCATGGCGCCGATCGTGATGATGCGGCGTGGCGTCGGGGAGGAGCGCTGGGCCCCGCTATCGAGCGCCGCTCGCGCTGCGATGGCAGCGGCTCTCGGAGAGGGCCCGGTGAAGCTGGCGATGAACGCCTTGCTGACGGTGGGCGTCGCCGGATAGCCCGCGCGACGGTCAGGCGGTGGTCGCGACGACCAGCACCACCCGGGTCGACGTCCGGTGCTGCGGAGAGGCGAGCGCCTCCAGGAACCCGCGCTCGAAGGCCGGAAACCTCGGACCGAGGAATGCCTGGAGGCCGCCCATCCGCGCGAGGCGGAGGCGCCAGGCCGTCAGCACGTCGGGGTCGGCGGGTTCGTCGAAGCTCAGCTCGTCGTCGGGCAGGATGCTCTCCGAGAGGACTCGCAGTCCCGCGTGTCTCGCCGCCTGCGCGAGCCGGGCGCCGGAGAGGAAGTCGTAGCGTCCGGCGAGGCGCGCGGAGTCGTAGAAGCGCGGGAGCTCCGCCGCGAGCTCGGGAGCCAGAGGCCCGTGGCCGAGCAGGTCCTCCATCTCCACCAGCGCGCACCACCCGCCGGGCACGAGGCACCGGGCCCAGGCCGCGACCAGCGGATCGAGGTCCGGGAAGTACGCGGCCACGAAGCTCGACCAGATGCCGTCGACCACTCCGAACGTCGCCGGGGTCAGCGCCGTCACGTCAGCGCGCTCGAATCGAACGTCCGGGCAACGGGCCCGGGCGACGTCTAGGAGATCTTGGTCGAGGTCCACGCCGGTCACCTGGGCCCCGAGTCGAGCCAGACGGGCAGTCACGTGGCCGACGCCACAGCCGAGATCGAGCACCCGCTGGCCTGCGACGATCGGTACCCGAGAGAGCGCTTCATCCCACCGGCGCCAGCGCTCCTGGCGTTCGTACTGCTCGGCGAGGGCGGAGGGCGGCACGAGAGCCGATCTTACGCGGGCGGTCCTCGGGGGCGGCGCTTGGCGCGCGTCGTCCAACGTTGTGCACCGGTCGGCCGGTCCATTCCAGGGCCAGTGTCGCTCCGACCCATGGTACGGATCCCTCGTGTCGGCGAGCGAGCCCGCCTCTGCCCAGCGCGACCTGTCCAAGGTTCCCGCGACGCTGACCGGTAACGAGGTGTTTGACACCTCGAAAAGCTATGTATTAACAAGGACTTGTCCAGCTCAGGCGGCGCCGGCGCCGGGCATCTCGCCGAGCGGCCGGAGCAGGACCTCGCGGGGCTTCGCGCCGTCGGCCGCGCCCACCACTCCGTCGCGCTCCATGCGCTCGATCATCCGCGCGGCGCGGTTGTAGCCGATGCGCATCTTCCGCTGGAGCATCGAGATGCTCACCTGGCGCATCTCGCTCACCGTGGCCAGCGCCTGGTCGTAGAGCTCGTCGCTCAGCTCGTCCTCCAGGCCCGCGTCGCTCAGGTCCTCCTCGCGCGGCTTGAGGATCGACTCGTCGTACACCGGCTTGCCCTGCGCCTTGAGGTGGTCGACGGCGCGCTTGATCTCCGTCTCGCTGACGAATGCCCCGTGCACCCGGACCATGTTCGCGCTGGTCGGCGGCATCAGCAGCATGTCGCCCATCCCCAGCAGCGACTCGGCGCCCACCGTCCCGAGGATGGTCATCGAGTCCGGCTTGGTCCGGAGCATGAAGCTGATGCGGGTCGGGAAGTTCGCCTTGATGACGCCGGTCACCACGTCGGTCGACGGGCGCTGCGTCGCCACCAGGAGGTGGATGCCCGCCGCGCGCGCCATCTGCGCCAGCCGGGCGATCGACGTCTCCACCTCGCGGCTGGCGACCATCATGAGATCGGCCAGCTCGTCGATGATCACCACCAGGTAGGGAAGCTTCTTCAGCTCCTTCGGCTTGTCGTCGGCCGGAGCGTCGGCGGAGGCCTTGACCGGCTCGCCGGCCTCTCCCTCGGCCTCCAGCGTGGTTCGCGGATCCTCCGCGGCCTCGTGCGGCGAGGGGACGCCGAGCGACTCCTCCTTGGCCCGGGCCAGCGCGTCGTCCTCGGACTCGCCCTCGCCCACGTCCACCACCAGGAGCGCGGCGGCCTTCTTCGGCTTCGGCGCCTCGCGCTTCTTCTCCAGCAGCACGCGGGCGTCACCCTTCGCGCTCTCCACCAGCTTGTTGTAGCCGGCGATGTTCCGCACCCCGACCTCGGAGAGCAGCTGGTACCGCCGCTCCATCTCCTCCACCGCCCAGCGCAGCGCGAGCGCCGCCTTTTTTGGATCCGTGACCACCGGCAACAGGAGATGCGGAATCCCCTCGTAGACGCTCAGCTCGAGCATCTTCGGGTCCACCATGATGAAGCGGACCTCCTCCGGCGTGGCCTTGAGGAGGATGCTCATCACCATCGAGTTCACCGCCACCGACTTGCCGGACCCGGTGGTGCCCGCGGCCAGGACGTGGGGCGCCTTGGCCAGGTCCATCACGTAGGGCATCCCCTCGATGTCCTTGCCCAGCGCCATCGTCAGCTTGCTGCTCGAGCGCTGGAACACGTCCTGCTCGACGATCTCCTTCAGGAACACCGTCTCCCGGTCGCGGTTCGGCACCTCGATGCCCACCACGCCCTTGCCGGGGATGGGCGCGACGATGCGCACCCGCATCGCCTCCATCGCCATCGCCAGGTCGTCGGCCAGCGCGGCGATCTTCGAGACCTTGATCCCGGGCCCAGGCAGGAACTCGTACATCGTGACCACGGGGCCGGGGCGGATCTCCACCACCTCGCCCACGATGCCGAAGTCCGCCAGCTTGGCCCGGAGCTTCTCCGCGGTGCTGAGGAACACTTCCTTGTCCAGCGCGCTGCGCTCGGGGCGGTCGAAGTCCAGCACGTCGAGCGGGGGCAGGGTGAACTGCGTCCGCCCACCCACGAACTCGAACTGGTCCTGCTCCTTGGGCTTGGTCGGCTTCGGCGGCGCCTTGGGCTCGACGATCAGCGGGGTGCGCGGCTCGATGGCCCGGGGCGGCGCGGGCACGATGGCCCCCACCGAGGCGGCCTCGACCGCCGCCGCCGCGGCAGGAGCCCCCACCGCCGCGGTCGCAACCGCTGCCGGCGCGGTCACGATCTCCGGCTGGTCGCCCTTGCGGCGCTTCCGTGGAGTCTCGGGCGCCTGCGGGGCGCCGTTCACCGCCGCGAGCTCGCGTGTCCAGGCCGGATCCGCTCCCGGCAGCAGCGCGGCCGGAACGTCCTTCTGCCGCTCCAGCGCGCGGCTCTCGGACTCGCGGGCCAGCCGGAGCGCCTCCTCGGCCACCGCCTCGGCCTCCATCGCCTCGGACTCGGCCTGGCTCAGCTCCTCCTCGTCGGCCTCGAGCTGGGCGAGGAACGCCGCCTCCTCCAGCTTCGACGCGGCGCGCGCCTCGGTCCGAGCCGCCCAGGACTTCTTCTGCGCCTCCCAGAACCCGAGGAGCCCGGTGCGCGCCTTCGCCCCGAGCTCGCCGAGTACGTGGCCCAGCGCCACCACCCCGCGGAGCAGCGCGAAGTTGGTGGCCACCAGCATCGCGGCGAACGCCACCGCCGAGACGACGATCACCGTCCCCACCACGTCGAACAGGTCCACCAGCCAGGTGGACACCTCGACGCCCAGCGCGCCACCGGGCGGGTTCCGCGGGTGCAGCCCCGGAGTCCCTAGCCCCAGCTGGACGAGCACGCAGGTGGCGACCAGCAGCACCCCCGCCGCCAGGACCTGTGGCCACCGGCGCTTCTCGCGCTTGCCGACCAGGAGGACGCCCGAGACGTACGCCCCCGCCAGCGGGATGGCCGGCGCGGCGATGCCCAGGAAGCCGCCCAGGAGCGCCGCCAGCGCATGACCCACCGGTCCGGCGCCGTTGTGCGCGGTTCGCGGGGCGGCCAGCCCCGGGTCGGTTAGGAGCGCCACCAGGGCGAGCGAGGACAGGGCCAGGAGCGCCACCCCGAGGAGTGCGCGCCGACCCACCCCCGACCCCTCGACGCGCCGGACCGCCAGCGCCTTCTTGCGCGAGGAGACCTCCTGCTTCGACAGGACCTTCTTCTCCGGACGGGGCCGCCTGGCCGCCATGACGTACCGTTCCCTCGCCCCCAGAGGGGGGCTACCTGTTGCGACCTGAAGCAGCCGTCGACTGTCGAGCCAGGGGCGGGGGTGGTCAATTTTCCAGCCCTGTGCAATGCAACGAGCCTCCAGGACATGGATCTCCGCTGCGAGCGGTGCAAGACGCTCTACGAGCTCGACGACGCGCGGGTCTCCGAGGCGGGGACCACCGTGCGCTGCACGAGCTGCGGTCACGTCTTCCGCGTCCGCAAGAAGGTCCTCCTGATGACCGAGGCGGTGGGCGCGAGCGGCGAGTTCACGGCCGTGCCCCCGCCGGTCGTCGAGAAGCCGGCCTGGCGGGTCCGGAGCCCGAGCGGGCGGGTCATCGCCTTTCGCGAGCTGACGTCGATGCAGAAGTGGATCGTGGAGCGGAAGTTCGCCCGCGACGACGAGATCAGCCTCCAGGGCGACACCTGGAAGCGTCTGGGGGACATCGCCGAGCTCCAGCCCTTCTTCCTGCTGCTCGAAGAGGTGGACCGCATCCATGCGCTGGAGGAGCGGCTGCACCGCGCCGGGCTGGCGGACGAGGCTCCCGAGCCGGAGCCGGGCGCGCCCCCCGGGGCCACCCCACCCGAGGGGGGCCGTCCCGCCCGGACGCCCATCCAGCTGGACACGCCCCTCGACCCGGAGCCGGCCGCGTCGAGCTCCGACCCGCGCCTGCCGGCCTCCGAGCCCACCGAGCCGCTCGCTGCTTCCGACCGCCCCACCGAGCCGCTCGCCGCTCCCGACCGCCCCACCGAGCCGCTCGGTGTTCCCGACCGCCCCACCGAGCCGCTCGCCGTTCCCGACCGCCCCACCGAGCCTGCGCGCGCCGGGACCCCGGCTGCCTTCTCGCTCGCGGACATCGGCGAGGCGAGCCTGCCCTCGCCGGACGACCTCATCCTGGACGGCACGGTCGAGCCCAAGGGCCGGGCGGACGAGGCGGATCAGCCTGCCGGCCTCGGCGTCGACCCGGGTGTGGTGGACGACTGGGGCGAGTCGCCGGAGCGTGCCAGCAAGGCCCCCTGGGTCGCCGTGGTGCTGACCGTCGCCGGCACCGCGGTCGCCGCCGCGGCCTACTTCCAGATCTGGGTCCCGGCACAGGAGGACAAGATCCGACATGCGGCGGACCGGGTCCGCATCGAGCAGTCGGAGAAGGCGCGGGCCCTGGAGGACGCCGACGTCCAGGAACGCGAGCGCCGGGCCAAGGAGGAGCTGCTGGCCGGGATGGCTGGCCGGGCGGATGCCGGCGCCACCACGCCCGCGGGCACGGCGGCCGATGCTGGGACCGGGGCCAGCGCCGACCCCGAGCCTCGCCGCGGCTCCGTCGACCCGGGCAAGCCTGCCACCACCATGCAGGCCAGCATGACCGCCACGATCCCTGCCGGCGCTCCGCTCCGCTCCCGCCCGGCCCCGCCCCCCGAGGCCCGGGCACGCACCTTCGAGGACTGGATGGCCCAGGGCGACCGCGAGCGGGCTCACGCGCGGGCCCGGTCCGCCCTCGACGCCTACCAGCGCGCCATCGCCCTGCAGCCTGCCCGGCCGGAGGCCCACCTGGCGCGGGGCATCGCGCTGCTCGACCTCGGCGATCCCCGCTCGGCGGTCAGGGCGTTCCGGCGCACCCTGGAGGTGAATCCGCGGTACTCAGTGGCCGATTTCTGGCTCGGCGAGGCATACCGCCGCGCGGGCCAGGCCCCGGAAGCCGTCGAGGCGTACGGCCGTTATCTGGAGGCTGCACCCGAGGGCGCCGAGGCGGCACGGGCGCGACAGGCCTTGAACGGCCTTCAGTGATCGGGGCAGAAGGGAAGAACCATGCTCGACAAGCCTTCCAAGGACGAGGACGAGTACTTCGCCCGCGAGGACGTGGAGAAGAAGCGGAAGCTCGCGTTCCAGCAGGCGCAGGTGATGGCCGAGCAACAGCAGGAGGCGCTCCGGACGCTCCACTACATGAAGTGCCCCAAGTGCGGCTTCGACCTGCACACCCTGAAGCTGGGCCAGGTGGAGATCGACACCTGCTTCAACTGCAAGGGGGTGTGGTTCGACGCCGG
This sequence comes from uncultured delta proteobacterium, assembly GCA_963776345.1. GTDB lineage: Bacteria > Myxococcota > Myxococcia > Myxococcales > Myxococcaceae > RPRB01. The sequence goes on from CAVZMH010000022.1 coordinate 244,901, forward strand.
CGAGCTCGAGCACTTCCAGCGAGAGGTGAAGAAGCCCGAGCAGAAGAACGCCGTGCTGGGGGCCATCCTCAACCTGTTCAAGAACGACTGACCATGTCGCTCACCCTGGAAGAGGTCCGGCACGTGGCCGGGCTGGCCCGGCTCTCGCTCTCCGCCGAGGAGGAGGCGCTGATGCGGACCCAGCTCAGCGCCATCCTCGACGCGGTGGCCGAGCTGTCGCGGGTGGACACCTCCAGCGTCGAGCCCACCTCGCACGCCGCGGGCGAGGTCGCTCCGTGGCGCGCCGACGAGGTGCGCCCGTCGTTCCCGCCGGAGAAGGCGCTGGCCAACGCCCCCGCGAAGGTCGGGACGAGCTTTGCCGTGCCCCGCATCATCGAATAGCGACGCGATGGAACCGACCGAACTGTCCATGCTCGAGCTGGGCAAGAAGCTCGGGTCCGGCGAGCTCTCCAGCGTCGAGGCGGTGCGCGCCTCGCTCGATCGCGTCGACCGGTTCGACGGCCGGGTGAAGGCCTTCCTGCGGGTCGATCGCGCGGGCGCGCTGACCCAGGCCGAGGCCGCCGACCGCCGCCGCAAGGACGGCAAGCGCGCGGGTCCGCTCGACGGCGTGCCGATCGGGCTGAAGGACCTCTTCCTCACCGAGGGGCTGCCCACCACCGCGGGCTCGCGCATCCTCGAGAGCTTCGTCGCCCCCTACGACGGGACGGTGGTGACGCTGCTCCGGGCCGCCGGGACGCCCATCCTCGGCAAGCTGAACATGGACGAGTTCGCGATGGGCAGCTCCACCGAGAACTCGGCGTACTTCCCCACCCGGAATCCCTGGAACCTCGAGACCAGCCCCGGTGGAAGCTCCGGCGGCTCGGCGGCGGCGGTCGCGGCGCGGATGGTCTTCGGCGCGCTGGGGACCGACACCGGCGGCTCCATCCGGCAGCCCGCGGCGCTGACCGGCACCGTGGGCCTGAAGCCGACCTACGGGCGGGTGTCGCGCTTCGGGGTGGTGGCCTTCGCCAGCTCGCTGGATCAGGTCGGCCCGATGACCCGGGACGTGCCGGACTGCGCGGCGCTGCTCCAGGCCATCGCGGTTCCGGACCCCCGGGACTCGACCTCGGCGCCGGTGAAGGCGCCGGACTACCTGGCGGAGCTCGAGTCCGGGGTGAAGGGGATGAAGCTCGGGCTGCCCCGCGAGTACTTCGAGCTGCCGGGCATGGACCCCGAGGTGCGCGCCTCCGTCGAGGGAGCCACGCGGGCTCTGGAGAAGCTCGGCGCGGAGCTGGTCCCGGTCTCGCTGCCGCACACCAAGTACGCGCTGGCGACGTACTACCTGATCGCTCCGGCCGAGGCCTCGAGCAACCTCGCCCGGTACGACGGGGTTCGCTACGGCCTGCGCGTCGCCGACGCGAAGAACCTCCTGGCGATGTACGGGCGCAGCCGCGACCAGGGCTTCGGGCTGGAGGTGAAGCGGCGGATCATGCTCGGCACCTACGCGCTCTCGGCCGGCTACTACGACGCGTACTATCTGAAGGCGCAGAAGGTCCGGACGCTCATCAAGCAGGACTTCGTGGACGCCTTCCGCACCGTCGACGCGGTGCTCTCGCCCACCTCGCCCACCGCGGCGTTCCGCATCGGCGAGAAGGTGAGCGACCCGCTGGCGATGTACCTGAGCGACGTCTTCACCCTCCCGTGCAACCTCGCCGGGCTCCCGGGGCTGAGCCTCCCCTGCGGCTTCACCAAGGCCGGGCTGCCGATCGGACTTCAAATTCTTGGCAGGCCCTGGGACGAGGCCCGGGTGCTGCGGATCGCCCGCGCCTTCGAGCGCGAGCACGACTTCCACCGGCGCTCGCCGGTCCTGGAGGCCGCGTGAGCGTGTCCGACTTCCAGCCGGTCATCGGTCTCGAGGTGCACGCGCAGCTCCTCACCCGGAGCAAGATCTTCTGCGGCTGCTCCACCGAGTTCGGCGCGCCGCCCAACGCGCACACCTGCGCGGTGTGCCTGGGCATGCCCGGCGTGCTCCCGGTGCTCAACGAGAAGGTGGTGGAGTTCGCCGTGCGGACGGGCCGGGCGCTGGAGTGCCGCATCAACCCGGTCAGCATCTGGTCGCGGAAGAACTACTTCTACCCGGACCTTCCGAAGGGCTACCAGATCAGCCAGTACGATCAGCCGCTCTGCGAGCATGGCGCGCTGGAGATCGACGGTGAGGACGGCCCGCGGCGGATCCGGATCCGCCGCATCCATCTCGAGGAGGACGCCGGGAAGAACGTCCACGACGCGGGCGGGGGCGAGAGCCTGGTGGACCTCAACCGCTCGGGCGTGCCGCTGGTGGAGATCGTCAGTGAGCCGGACATCCGCTCCAGCGCCGAGGCCGCCGAGTACATGAAGGCGCTGCGCGACGTGCTGGTCTACCTGGGGGTCAACGACGGCAACCTGGAGGAGGGCAGCTTCCGCTGCGACGCCAACGTCTCGGTGATGCGCAAGGGCGCGACCCAGTACGGGCAGCGGGCGGAGCTGAAGAACATCAACTCCTTCCGCTTCGTGCAGAAGGCCATCGACTACGAGATCGGCCGGCAAGTGGAGCTGATCGAGTCCGGCGGGAAGGTGGCCCAGGAGACCCGGCTGTTCGACGCCGTCCGGGGCGAGACGCGGAGCATGCGCAGCAAGGAAGAGGCGCACGACTACCGCTACTTCCCCGAGCCCGATCTCCCGCCGCTGCGCATCCCGGCGGGGTACGTCGAGCGCATCGAGCGCGACCTGCCCGAGCTGCCGCGGGCCAGGCTGCACCGGTTCACGGCGAGCTACGGGCTCCCGGCCTACGACGCGAAGATCCTGGTCGGCGACCGGGCGCTGGCGGACTTCTTCGAGAAGGTGCAGTCCGCGTACGGCGGGCCGGCGAAGAAGCTGGCCAACTGGTTCACCGGCGAGCTGCTCCGGCTCCTCAGGGAGGAGTCGACCGAGCTGGGGGCGCTGAAGTTCTCGCCCGATCAGTTCGCGGCGTTGCTCAAGCTGGTCGACGCAGGGGAGCTGTCGAACAACGCGGCGAAGGACGTGTTCGCCGAGATGTTCCGCTCGGGCCGCGCGCCCAAGGACATCGCCCAGGAGAAGGGGCTGAGCCAGGTCCAGGACTCGGGCGCCGTGGAGGCGGCAGTGGATGCCGTGCTGGTGGCGAACCCCGGCGAGGTGGAGAAGTACCGGGCCGGCAAGAAGCAAGTGCTCGGATTCCTGGTGGGCCAGGTGATGAAGGCGATGAAGGGGAAGGGGAACCCCGCCCTGGTGAACGCCGCGCTGAAATCCAAGCTCGGCGACTGACGCCCGGAGGGGAAAGCGGGCGTCAGTCGCCGCCGGGGCGCGTGTCCGGCGCGCGCCCTCGGCTACTTGTGGAAGGCGAACTGGTGGGTGTGGACGTGGCCCGGCGTCTCGTCCTCGGACGTGGTCTTGGTGACCGTGTTCCCGGCCTGGATCGAATCGAGGTCGGCCTCCGTCAGGGAGACCGTGTGGGTGTGACTCTGGTCGAGAGAGGTCGTCTTGGTCGCTCCCCCGACGGGCGGAGCGCTGATGTCGGTCAGCAGCAGGCTCGCCGTATGGGTGTGGCCGTCGTCGGAGGACGAGGTGAAGGACAGCGAGTTGGGGTTGCCCCCGCTGTCGCTGCCGCAAGCCATCAGGATCCGAGAGGCGGGGATGGCGAGGAGGATCCCCCCGATCCGGAAGATGACCTCACGACGATTCATCGAGAGCATGTCCGGAGGACCCTGGACGTGCCGAACGTTGCGAAGCGGCGGTGGGTTGCCGGGTTCTGGACCCCGCGGGGCGAGCGTGTCCGCCAGTCGGCTCCGCCTTGACTTCCGGGGGGTTGCGGGCTATCCGTCCGGCCCTTTCACACCAGGGGCAGGTCCAAGATGTACGCAGTCATCCGCACCGGCGGCAAGCAGTACCGCGTGGCCGAGGGCGACGTGGTCCGCATCGAGAAGGTTCCCGGCGAGGTCGGCAGCGAGGTCACCTTCGCCGAGGTGCTCTGGCTGGGCGGGACGGAGTCCCCCAAGGCCGGCCGCCCGCTCGTCAGCGGGGCCAAGGTGGTGGGGAAGATCCTCGCCCAGGACAAGTACCGCCGCGTCCTGCACTTCCGGAAGGAGAAGGAAGGCTGGACGCGGAGCAGGGGGCACCGGCAGCCCTACACCGAAGTGAAGGTCGTCTCGGTCGCGGGCTGAACCGCCGGCCGCTAGGAATCACACCATGGCTCACAAAAAGGGACAGGGCAGCTCGCGCAACGGGCGGGACTCGGGAGGACAGCGGCGCGGGGTGAAGGTGTACGGCGGCGAGGCCGTCAACGCCGGCAGCATCCTCGTGCGCCAGCTCGGCACCGTCATCCACCCGGGCTCCAACGTCCGCCTGGGCCGCGACTACACGCTCTACGCCACCGTGGACGGCGTGGTGAAGTACGAGCGGCTCGGCAAGGACCGGAAGAAGGTCTCGGTCTACCCCCAGGCGCCCGCCAGCGCCTGATCCAGCTGCCCGGTCCGTCCGGGCACGGCTCCAGCACCCCGAGCGGGCCCGCGCACCCTCCGACGAGGGGACGCCGGCCCGCTTCGACCATTCAGCAGCCAGCGAGGCCCCCGTGAAGTTCGTCGACCAGGTCTCCATCCAGGTGAAGGCCGGTGACGGCGGGAACGGCTGCGTGGCCTTCCGCCGGGAGAAGTTCATCGAGCGCGGCGGCCCCTCCGGCGGCGACGGCGGCAACGGCGGCTCGGTCATCTTCGAGGCCGACACCGGGCTGACCACGCTGCTCGACTACCGGTACCAGCAGCACCACCGGGCGAAGAACGGGCAGCACGGGATGGGCAGCGACTGCAATGGCGCCTCGGCCGAGGACCTCGTCCTGCGCGTCCCCGTCGGCACGCTGATCCGCGACCAGGACTCGGGAGAGCTCCTGGCCGACCTCGCAGCCCCTGGCGCCCGGGCGGTCGTCGCCCGCGGCGGACGGGGTGGGCTCGGGAACATGAACTTCGCCACCTCGACGCGCCAGACGCCCCGCTTCGCGCAGGACGGCACGCCGGGCGAGGAGCGGCGGCTGGTGCTGGAGCTGAAGCTGCTCGCCGACGTGGGCCTGCTCGGGTTCCCCAACGCCGGGAAGAGCACGCTCATCTCCCGCATCTCGCGCGCCCGGCCCAAGGTGGCGGACTATCCGTTCACCACCCTGGTCCCGAACCTGGGCGTCGTGCCCTACAAGGACGGCCTGTCCTTCGTGATGGCCGACATCCCCGGCATCATCGAGGGCGCGGCCGAGGGGGCGGGGCTCGGGCACCAGTTCCTGCGCCACGTCGAGCGGTGCCGGGTGCTCATCCACCTCGTGGACCTGGCGGCCGCCGGACGAGGACCGCGCGCCGCTGCACGACCTGGACGGGCTCGACCGGGAGCTCGCCCGCTACAGCCCGGAGCTCGCCGGGAAGCCGCAGATCGTCGCCGCCAACAAGGTGGACCTGCCCGAGGCCCGGGAGCGGCTCGCCCCCTTCCAGGCGGCGATGGCCGCGCGGGGCGTTCCGGTCTTTCCGCTCTCCGCCGCCACGGGCGAGGGGCTCGGGCCGCTGCTCGACGCCGTGGCCCAGGTGCTCTCGGGCGGCGCGCTCCCCGCGCTCGGGCGTGCCGGGCGCCCCCGGAGGCGCCCCCGGGCGAGCGCCGTGGGCGAGACGCGGCCCGTGGGTGGCTTCCGGGACACGTTGGCGGTTGCCCCACGCGCCGGCGAGTCCGGGGCGCCCGCGGCACCCGCCCGGCCTCGGACCGCCGCTCCAGCCGAGCCGGCGCGCCGGCGGAAGGCCGTTGTCCCGCAGCGTGCGACCGGACGTGGCTCGTCGAAGAAGGCGGTCCCGGCGTCCAGCGGCCCGAGTCCACGGGCCGCGGCGGGGAAGAAGAGGACGCCTGCGAGGAAGGCCGGCAAGGCGAGGCGCTCACCGTCGAGGAAGGGCCGGTGACGAAGCGCTCTCCCCCGGGGGGTGCTCCCTCCCGTCCCCCGCCCGCAGCGGACACGCTGCTCCTGCCGCCCCGGCGCGAGAAGGTGGACGCGGTGGTGGGGCGGCGGCTGCGCGGCCTCACGGTGGTGCTCGACCAGCTCGAGGACACCTTCAACATGGCCGCGGTGCTGCGCAGCTGCGAGGCCTTCGGGCTCCAGGACGTCCACGTGGTGGAGAACCCGGACGTACCCTTCGCGCCGCACGACAAGGTGACGCAGGGGTGCGACAAGTGGCTGGACGTCCACCGCTACCGGACCTTCGGGGCCTGCGCCCGGGCGCTCCGTGCGGCCGGGTACCGCATCTGCGTCTCCGCCGTGCGGGAGGACGCGCGCAGCGTCTTCGAGCTCGCCTTCGACCGTCCGCTGGCGCTCGTCTTCGGCAATGAGCGCACCGGTGTCACCCCCGACGCGCTCGCGGCCGCGGACGAGGCGTTCTGGATTCCGATGCGCGGCTTCACCCGGAGCCTGAACGTCTCCGCCGCCGTCTCGGCCACCCTCTCACGGGCGATCGGCTGGCGGCTCGACCACGGACAGGAGGGCGGCGACATCCCGGAGGCCGAGGCGCGCGCGCTGCGCGACCGCTTCTACGCGCTGAGCGTCAAGCAGCGGAAGCGGCTCTTCGGTCGCTGAGCCGCGCGGGCCCGAAGCCGATGCCCTCGGAATGCATGTCTCCGGCAGGATGACACGCACTCCGAAGGCATCCGTGCCGTCCTTCACGGACTGCTCAGCCGGCTCAGCCGACGATCGGGGCGAGAGCCTTGGTCACTCGCTCAACCTGTGCCGGGGTGATCATCCCGGTGAGCAGCTTGAGGAAGCGCGGGTGCTGCGCGCCGGAGATGATGTACTGCCAGCGGTAGGCGCGGAGCACCCGGTCGGAGAGCTGCGCGACCTGCCCGGCGTCGAAGCTGCCCTCGGCGATCTTCCGGAAGTACGACACGTCGGCCGCCGCCTGCGCCTGGAGGATGCCGTCCACCGCGCCGACCAGGGCGATGAAGTCGTCGACGGCGCGGTCGCGCTCGGCAGGCGTGAGGGTCCGATCCGCCCGGGTCCACTCCAGCTCGTCGAGGATCGCGTGCTGCGACTCGTCCTTCCAGTGGAACAGGAACACGTCCTTGTACAGCGGGGAGACGGACGCGTCGGGCTGGATGGACTCGAGGTAGTGGGCCTGGACGAAGAGCTCGATGTGGCAGGTGAGGGCCAGCACCGCCCAGGTCGACTTGCCGAGGACCACCGAGGCCACCTCGTCCGGGTTCGGGACGAAGGCGTAGCCCTCCGGCATCCTCTCGCCGATCATCTTCTCGATCCGGCGGAACATCTCCTGGTGCTTCAGCTCCTCCTGGCTGAATCCCACCAGCGCCTCGAGCGCCACCTGGTCCCCCAGCCAGTACCCGCGGGAGAGCTCCAGCACCTTGGCATTGATGAACCGCTCCACCAGACCGAAGACGTTGGCGTAGGTGCGGCCCTGGATCTGGCTCAGCAGCCGGCGGTCACCGGCGCCGAGAAACTCGAGCCGGCTCACCATCGAGAGCCCGTCGGGCAGGAAGTGGCCGGAGAAGTCGAACTCCCGTCCCCGGAACACGTCCCGGTCGACGTCCCAGCGGACGCGGCGGGAGTTCTCGATGCAGCGGGCGTAACGGCGATCGGCGGTCGACTCGATGAGGGTATGCGCTTCGGTCTGCATGCTCTTCCTTCTTGTGTGGGTTGGCGCGCGGCAGGAGCGCCGGCGTGGCGCCACCGAAGAGCAGTGGACGTGCCATGGGGTGGCGAGCCGGAAGTCCTCGATTTCCGGCCGGCAGCCGTCCCGGGCCCGTCACGAGATCTCGCCGCTTCACGAGATCTCGTGGCGAGGCGTTGCGTCCCGGTCAACGAGACCGCGAGTGATGCGCCGCTCCGGCGCTCGCTCAGCGGTGCCGCCGGAGCCGGAGGGCCTTGATGCGGGAGGCCAGCGTGGACGGAGCCAGGCCGAGCAGCCGGGCCGCTCCGGCGTCGCCGGCGATCTGCCAGCCCGTCGACTCCAGGGCACGGCGCAGGTTCTCGCGCTCCAGCCGGGCCAGGTCCCGCGCGGTCAGCACCCCGGCGGGTTCCGGTGCCCGGCCTCCATGCTCGTCCTCCACGCCCGCGGCGGGGAGCGCGCGGTCCAGGTTCAGCTTCCCCTCCCGGGCGGTGATCACCGCGCGCTCGATGACGTTCTGCAGCTCGCGCACGTTGCCGGGCCAGGCGTACGCCCGGAGCCGCGCGGCGCCGTCCGGGTCGAGCGGCGCGAGCCGGCGCCCGGCGCGGGCGGCGAACTGCCGCGCGAACTCCTCGGCCAGGAGCACCACGTCGTCTCCCCGCTCCCGGAGCGACGGGAGGGTGAGGGGGAAGACGCTCAGCCGGTAGTACAGGTCCTCGCGGAACCTTCCCTCGGCCACCGTCTTGGCGAGGTCGCGGTTGGTGGCGGCGACCACCCGGACGTCCACCTTCCGCGTCCGGGAGCTTCCCACCGGCTCGAACTCGCCCTCCTGGAGGACGCGGAGCAGCTTCCCCTGCAGCTCGAGCGGGAGCTCGCCCACCTCGTCGAGGAAGATGGTCCCCCCGTCGGCCAGCGTGAAGCGCCCGTCACGCCTGGCGGTGGCTCCGGTGAAGGCCCCGCGCTCGTGGCCGAAGAACTCGCTCTCCATCAGCGAAGCGGGGATGGCGGCGCAGTTCACCTTCACCAGCGGCTTGCTGCTGCGGCGGCTGGCCTCGTGAATCGCCCGCGCGAACAGCTCCTTGCCCGTCCCGGTCTCGCCGAGGATCAGCACCGTGGTGTCCGCGGGCGCCACCTGGCGGATCTCGGTGAGCGCGTGCCGGAGCGCCGCGCTGCGGCCGAGGATCTCCCCCGATCGGCCGAGGTCTCGCAGCTCGGTGCGGAGGTATTCGGTCTCCTCGGTGAGGGTGACGATGCGTCGCTCGGCCTCGAGCCGCTCGTTGACGTTCCGGAGGATGAGCGTGAAGTGCTGCCGGCCATCCAGCTCGAACAGCGAGAGCGTCGCCTCGGCGGGGAAGGCGCCGCCCCCCGCCGTGAGGCCGCTGAATCCCCCTGGAACCCAGGCGCTGCGCTCCGCGGGAGGCCGGTCACGGAGCGCGCGGCAGAGCGCCTCCAGCTTCGCCGCGTCCTCCGGAGTGGCGATGCTGGACAGTGGGCTCCCTTCGGCGTGCTCGGCGGGCATCTCGAAGGTCCGCTCGGCCGCGGGATTCATCCGCGCGACTCGCAGCTCACCGTCGAGCTGGACGATCGCATCCATGGCGCTCTCGACCAGACGGGCGAGCTGCGCCTCTCGTGCCCGGACCCCGCGCTCGGCGCGCAAGCGGCGGAGCTCGGCGGCGGCGCGCCCGGCGAAGATCTCGAACAGGGTCAGCCGGACGGGGTCCTCCGGCATGGGCTTGACGTCCATGACCGCGAGGTGGCCGAGCACCGAGCCGTCCAGGTCCTGGAGCGGGACGCCCATGTAGCTGACCGCGCCCATCCGCCGGAGGTCGACCTCCTCCGGAAAGAGCTCCAGGACGCGCTCCGGGATGTGGAGGATTCGTCGGTTCTCGATCACCCCCTGGCAGGGCGTCCCGTCGATGTCGTGTTCGTAGTGCTCCACCCACTCGCCGCCCAGCCAGAAGGCCAGCGCGCGGAGCCGACGCTCTCTGGGCAGGAACTCGGTGACCCAGGCGCCGCGGGTACCGAGCGCCCGCGCCAGGTTCTCGACCAGGGCCATGAAGAAGCCCTCACCGGTCTGGCTCGAGGTCCCCTGGAAGATTGCCTGGAGTGCAGCCTGCGCCGACGCATCCGGCAGTGGGGGAGCCGGGGGCAACATGGTTGCATACTGCCACGGGCCCGCGCGGGGAGGCCACCCGCGCAAGGCCGGGCGCTCGAGGGGCACGGCTACATCTTCTTGCAGTGGTCCTCGCCCATCTTCTGCCAGGCGCCCTTGTTGTCGATCTCGCTCACCACGGTCATCTCTTTCGAACCCTTGCGGGTGACGGTGGTCCGGGTCTTGGCGGGCTGCCCCATCATCGCCCCCTCCTCCGCCCAGACCACGGTATCGACCTTCTGCCCATCCGAGGTTCCTGACCAGGTGCTGCCCACGTTGTCGAAGCCGAACTCGACCAGCTTGCCCTTCGCATCGTCCCAGCCCCAGTGGATGTGGCCCTTCATGCCGGCAGGCATCGCGGCGTTCTTCTCCATCTTGAAGCTGCCGGAGTAGGCGAAACCGTCCAGCTCGGGCGCGATCTTCATCTCGGACTTGGTCTTGATCTGCGTTCCGGGTGACTGCGGGTTGTCCATGCTCCCCGTGCAGCTCCAGGTTCCGCTCAGGTCCTTGAAGGCCTCGACCAGGGCGGGATTGGGCTTGGGCTGGGGCGGTTTGGCTGGCGCGGCGGACTTTCCAGACTCCTGGGCGAGAGCAGGAACGGAGAGGGCGAAGGCGAGAACGGCGAGGCGACGGGTCAGACCCATGACTTCCTCCTGGCGGTGAAAGCGTGGAGAGGCTGCCACTCCCGCGGCCGGCCGGGAACTGAATCCCGGTCCGGGACTGGACGTCGGAGCCTCTGCATGGCACGGCTGCACTCCATGTCACTGTTCCCCTTGCTCCTCGTGGTCGCCGCCGCCCCCGCCACCGCCGCGGAGCGTCCGATGGCGCCCGAGGTCAAGGCGCTGGTGGAGCGGATGCAGGGCTTCTACGAGCGCACCCAGGACTTCACCGCCGACTTCAGGCAGGAGTACCTCTACAAGACGTTCAACCGGACCGTGGTCTCGACCGGGACGGTTGCCTTCCAGAAGCCGGCGAAGATGCGCTGGGAGTACCTGACGCCCTCGAAGCGGACCTTCGTCCTCTCCGGGGAGCGGATCTACGCGCTGGACCCCGAGGCGCAGACCCTCACCAAGGCCGCGCTTCCCACCAGCCAGCTCTCGGCGTCGGTGACGTTTCTCTGGGGAAAGGGGAAGCTCGCCGACGAGTTCGACATCTCGCGGACGGAGTGCAAGGAATGCCTGGGCACGCTGCTCACCCTGGTGCCGAAGAAGCCCGACGCGCGCTTCCGCGAGGTCCAGCTGGACATCGATCCGAAGACTGCCCAGGTCCGCCGGAGCATCGTCATCGATCCGGATGGCAGCCGGAACGCGATCACTTTCTCCGGCCTCAAGATGAACGTGGGCCTGCCGAAGGACACCTTCCAGCTCACGCCTCCCCCGGGCACGCAGATCATCGACACCACCGCGGCCCGGTGAGGCGAGCCGGGGGACTCTGCGCGCTCCTGGCGCTCGTGGTGGGGGCGGGCTGCGCCCACGGCGGCTCCGCGGGCGCGGGGCCGACGGTGAAGCTCGCCCTGCGGTCCGGCCCGGGGCTCCCGGTCGAGGGGACCGTCGGTGGCGCGAGCGCGGACATCCGGCTGGCGCTCGAGGAGCCGCGGTCGCTGCTCTCGGCACGTTGCCTCGGGACCACCCCCTCGACCGAGGTGCAGGTCCGGCGGCCGTTGCTCCAGGGCGGATGGGAGACGGTGCCGGAGATTCCCCTCACCGGGGTGACCCTCGGCTCGCATCCGCTCCCACCCTTCCGGGCGGCGGTGGTCCCCGAGTCGAGCTGCATCCTCTGGCTCGGGCTGGACGTGCTCGGGCGGTCGGTGCTGGACGTGGACCTGGACGCCCGCACGGTCCTGGTCAGCCGTGCGGCCCCGGAGCTTCCGGCGAGCCTCGAGCAGACCCAGGTGGAGGTCACCCGCGCGCCCGACACCGACCGCCTGCTCGCCGCGGTGCAGCTGACCGGCACCGCGGCCACCGTGCTGCAGACGCTGGTCCTCGCCACGGGCCGCTCGACGGAGCTCGCCCGGCTCCAGGCCCGCCTGCTCGGGGCGGAGAGCGTCCTGCGCGCAGTGCAGCTCGCCCCGGGATGGGAGGCCTGCGACGTTCCGGTCCGCAACCGGACCGACTGGACGCGCACGCCCGCCATCGGCGCGCTCGGGCCGGAGGGGTGGGGCGCGCAGCGGGTGATCATCGACCTCGCGAACGCCCGGATGACGCTGGTCCGTCCGAAGGGCGCTCCGGCGCCGCCGTGCAGGCGGACGGAGGATGCGGCCACCGGGGCCGCACCCGGAGCGGGCGAGCGCGAGCCGCGCTGACCCCAGGCCCCGCCCAGCGGAGGCTCAGGCCGTCGCGAGCGTCTTGCGCTCGGGCCGGTCCACCACCCGGCCCACCAGGTCGTAGTCGTGGGCCTCGGTCACCTCGACCGTCACGAACTCGCCCGGGTAGCCGAACCCGTCGTTGATGTAGACCACCCCGTCGATGTCCGGCGCCTGGCCCTCGTGGCGGCCGACCAGCAGATGCTCCGACTCCGGGCTCGGGCCCTCCACCAGCACCTCCAGCCGCTTGCCGATCAGCGCGCGGTTCTGCTCGCGGTTGATCCGCTTCTGGACGGCCATGATCTCCCGCCACCGCCGCTCGATGACCTTCGGCGGCACCTTGTCCGGGAAGTCGTAGGCCGCGGTGCCTTCCTCGTCCGAGTACTGGAAGCAGCCCATCCGCTCGAAGCGCTGGGTGCGGACGAACTCCTTGAGGAGCTCGAAGTCCTCCTCGGTCTCGCCCGGTAGCCCGGCGATCAGCGAGGTGCGGAAGGTCAGCCCCGGGATGCGCGCCCGGAGCTTGGCCAGGAGCGCGACCAGGAAGGCGCTTTCGCGCCCGCGGCGCATCGAGCGCAGCAGCCGGTCCGAGGCGTGCTGGAGCGGCATGTCCAGGTACTTGGCGATCTTCGGCTCGCGGGCCATCACCTCGATCAGCGCGTCGGGGAACACCCGCGGGTAGGCGTAGTGCAGGCGGATCCACCGCACGTCCACCGTGCACAGCGCCTCGAGCAGCGTGTGCAGCTGCGGGCGCCCGGGCAGATCGTGCCCGTACGCGGTCAGGTCCTGGGCCACAAGATTCAGCTCGCGGACGCCGCTCGCCGCCAGGGTCCGGGCCTCGGCGACCAGATCCTCGATGGGGCGGGACCGCTGCGCGCCGCGGAGGGTGGGGATGATGCAGAAGGCGCAGGCGTTGTCACAGCCCTCGGAGATCTTGAGGTACGCGGTCCACCTCGGGCTGGAGTTGACCTTCGGCGTCCGGGCGTCGTGGACGTAGTGCGGATCGGGGATGACCTGCCGGGGCGCGGCCTCGGCGGCGAGCAGGTCGCCGATCTGCACGTAGGCGCCGGTCCCGAGGAAGTGGTCGACCTCGGGCATCTCCTTCGCCAGCTCGGGGCCGTACCGCTGCGACAGGCACCCGGTGACCACCAGGGTGCTGCACCGGCCGGTCTTCTTGTACTCGGCCAGCTCGAGGATGGTGTCGACCGACTCCTGCTTGGCCGGGCCGATGAACGCGCAGGTGTTCACCACGATGACCGAGGCCTCGGCCGGGCTCTCCACCAGGGTGTAGCCGCGGGCGCCCAGCGTCCCCAGCATCACCTCCGAGTCCACCCGGTTCTTCGGGCAGCCCAGGGTGGCCATGTACAGCGCCTTGTTCTCGTGTGTGCTCACAGAAGTCCGTACTCGACGCGTTCGAAGTGGTCCCGGTCCCAGGTGAAGCGGACCGTGGCGCCGCTGGAATAACCGACCGAGAGCTCGCCGTCCTCACCGAGTGACACCGACAGCGCCCTGCCCAGGGCGCAGCTCATCGCCGGCCAGTCCAGCACCCGTTCCCCCACCCGGCCCCGGACCCAGAACACCGCCAGCCGCATCTCCCGCTCCGGGGCGCAGCTCTCGTCCTGGACGAACGGATCCTGGCCGGTGAGGACCGCGAGCAGCGACTTGCCGTCCGGGAGCTGCATGCGCGAGGGCACGTAGACCCGCTCCGCGACCGGGTCCACCGGGGCGTCCGAGACCAGCACCCGGAGCGATTGCTCGTTCAGCGGCCGGTCGCCCAGGACCCACTTCGGGTCCACCTGGCCGTTGTAGCCCACCCAGCCGCCCGGACGGCCCTCGACGGTCTGCACCTCGGCCGGCGGGCGGGGGTGGAGCCCCCGCCGGAATCCGGCCGGCAGCGCCAGCAGCTCGGGCGGCGGCGCGCCGGTGACGCAGGTGGAGATCTCCTTCGCCGCCTGCGCGGGGTCGTCGACGTCCTCGTAGGAGAGGCACAGCTCCAGCACCAGCGCGTCACGGGCGGGGAACCGGGGCAGTGCCCGCGCCGGAATCGCCACCTCCAGCGACATCCCCCTGCGCGTGTGGTGCACCGCGGCGTCGACCAGGGCCAGCGTCCCGGCGCTCACCCCGTCCTCCGGGCGCGGGTCCAGCTTCCCCCCGGGGCCGAAGCGGAAGACCGAGCCTCCGGCGGTGACGCCGGCCTCGGGGAAGTGCAGCGCCAGGCTCACCCGGTCACGGTCGGTGATGGCCTCGTCCTGCACCTCGAGCGCGACGTAGAGGGTGTCCCGGAACGCGCCCAGCCGGGCGGTGACGCTGGCGCTCGGGCCCTCCAGCGGCTTGCCGGTCAGCGGCACCCCACCACGAAAGTCTCCCAGCTTCCCGTCCACCTTGGGGCTCCGGGCGAGCTCGGGGACGGAGCGTGGGGGAGGTGGCTCGTCGGGGGCAGCGAGCAGGAGCGTGCTGAGGAGGAACGGCAGCATCGGGAGAGCCACGGACCCGGGTGGCCAGGGCGCGGGGGTCATACCAGAGCGGGCCTCCCGGGTGGTCTCCGGCCTGCCCGGCGAGGTGCTTGGCCGGCCGCCGGCCGGGGGTTGTCCACACCCTGGGGCGCTCGGTTTCCGCCATCAGACCCGGACGAGGATCGGGAGGATCAGCGGCCGGCGGGCCGCCCGCTCCCGGAACACCTGCCGGGTCACGCGGACCAGCGCCTCGCGGAGGAACGCATCGTCCCGGCGCACCGCGGGGCTCAGCTCCTCCAGGAGGGGAACGAGGTCGAGGGCCGCCGACTCGAGCACCCGTTCCTCGTCGCGGGTCAGCCCCCGTCCAACGAGCTGGGGCAGCCCGAGGTACGCCCCGGTGTCGCGCGAGACGGTCACCGCCACCGCCACCACGCCGCTCCGGGCGAGCCGGTTCCGCGCCGAGAGCGACTCGGGCGCGATGTCGCCACCCCCGGCCCGGCTCTCGAAGATCCGCCCCACGTGCGCCTTGCCCCAGAACGCGCCCTGGCCGCGGGAGAATCCGAGCACGTCGCCGTCCCGGGCGAGGAAGCACTGCTCGGCGGCCAGCCCCGCGCTGTGGGCGAGTTCCAGGTGCGCGGTGAGCTGGCGGAGCTCGCCGTGGATGGGGACGAAGTGCCGGGGACGCACTGCCTCCAGCATCCGCCGCTGCTGCGCCCGCGCCGCGTGCCCGGACACGTGCAGCCCGGGCTCGATGCCGGCGTGGAGCACCCGGGCGCCCGCGGCGAGCATCGCGTTGATGAGGACGCTCACCGCCCGCTCGTTGCCGGGGATGGGGCGCGAGCTGAGGAGCACCGTGTCGCCCCGCTCGATGCGCAGCCTCTCGGCCTCGGGCTGGAGGAGCTGGGACAGCGCCGCCCGCGGCTCGCCCTGCGCGCCGGTGGCGAGGATGCACACGTGGTGGGGGAGGAGCCCGTCCGCCTCCTCCACCGAGCAGAGCAGGCCCTCCGGCACCTCCAGCCGTCCCGCCCGGCGGGCGGCCTCCACGTTCCGCTCCAGGCTCCGGCCGGCGAGCACCAGCCGGCGACCGGTGCGGTGACAGATGTGGATGACTTGCTGCACCCGGTGCAGGTGCGAGGCGAAGAGGCCCACCAGCACCCGGCCACCGGCCTGTGGAATCAGCCGCTCCAGCGTCTCGGCGACGACCCGCTCGGGCGGGGTCTCACCCTCCACCTCGGCGTTGGTCGAGTCGCTCAGGAGGCACAGCGCCTCGCCCTCGGCGAGCGCCTCCAGCCGGTCGAGGTCGGTGGGCCGCCCGTCGAGCGGGGTCTGGTCGAGCTTGAAGTCCCCGGTGTGCACCAGGGTTCCCTCGGGCGTGCGGAGCAGGAAGCCCACCGCGTCGGGGATGGAGTGGGCGACCCGGAACGCTTCCACCTCGAAGGCCGGGGTCGGGTGGAAGGGCTCGCCGGGGAGGATCTCCCGCAGGTCGGCGTGCACCTCCATCTGGTCGAGGCGCTCGGCCACCAGGGCCAGGGTGAGCCGGGTGCCGTAGACCGGGACCAGGCGCTCGCGGAGCAGGAAGGGCAGCGCGCCGATGTGGTCCTCGTGGGCGTGGGTGAGGAGCACCGCGCCGAGCTGCGCCGCCGCGTCCCGGAGGTAGCTGAAGTCCGGGATGATCAGCTCCACCCCGGGCAGCTCGGGCGGGGGGAAGAGCAGACCGGCGTCGACGAGCAGCAGCTCGTTCTGGCACTCGAAGACCATCGAGTTCAGGCCGATCTCGCCTAGTCCGCCGAGGGGAATGACGCGCAGCACGGGGTCAGCCGGTCGGCCCGAGGTACCGGTCCAGCCAGTCGAGGACCTCCTGGGTCAGCACGTCGTTCGGCGGCACGTGGCCGGCCTCGAGGACCAGGTGGCGCTTGTCCTTCCCTGGCGTGGCGAGCAGCTTGAACATCGGAACCTGCGTCTCCTCGACGGGGAAGAAGAAGTCGTACCGGCCATTCACCATCAGCACGGGCTGATGGACCAGGCCGAGGAAGTTGAAGGGGTCCGCCTCGGGCAGGCACTCCTGCGACTCCAGCCCGCCGCCCACCCACAGGCCGACCTTGATCCGGTCCTCCACCGCCATCATCACCGGTCCGAGGAACGCCCCCCAGCTCGCGCCGTAGAAGGCGAGGCGCTTCGCGTCGAGGTCCTTGCGCGTCTCGGCCCAGTCGATGCTGCGGCCGAGGTCTCTCGACCACATGATGACGTGGTCCCGGTAAAACGCCGTGGGCGCCTGGTAGTCCGAGTCGAGCGCATCTCCACGCTCGAAGGTGGACTTGAAGACCGGGTACAGCACCGCGCGCCCGCTCCGGAGGATCGGGGACAGCAGGCGCATCCCGGGCAGGTCCGTGCTCGAGCGCTGGTGGATGGCGTTCGAGCCGGGGAAGAACACCACCAGCGGGTACGGAGGTCGCCCGGCGCGTGGGGTCAGGAGGTACGCGGTGACGCGCTCGCCTCCGTAGGCCGCGGTGAAGCTGACCTTCTCCTTTCTCCAGCGGTCCGAGCTGTCGTCGGTCTCCTCGGTCCGGGCGTCGAGCGGCGCCCGGTCGTAGGCGTAGAGCCGTCGGTACGCCCGGGCGACCTCGGGCTGCACCGGCTTCTCCTGGTCGTAGTCGCGGTGGGCGAGCGGGATGACTGCGGAGGCCTCGGGCGCGGTCCGGTCGTCGAGCGGCTTCACCAGCCGGAATCCGAAGGCGGCTCCCCGGGTGAACGGATCCTGCGCGTCGGCGTCGTTGAACATGTACGACGGCTCGTTCCAGCCGCCGCCCAGGATGAACCGCCGACCGTCCTTCACCGCGTTCCGGCACCACTCCTTGGCGTTGCCAGCCATGTCGTGGGTGCCGTAGGGGCCGATGGCCGCGAGGGTCGCCACCGGCACGGTTCCGGCGTTGCGGAAGTTGCTCGCCGGGACGATCTGCGGGGCCGCGTACGTGCCCGCGGCGTGGGTCCACTGGTACGTGCTGGGGAGCTCCTCGCCGACGAACGCGGCGTAGGCCGCCGCCTCGTACCAGCTCACGCCGGTGACCGGATGGTCCCCCTGCCCCTCGGGATAGTCCCCGAGCTCCCAGGTCGCCGGACCTGGCCGGCCCGTGCGGTCGTGGAACAGGGCCATCGCCTGCTCCCAGCCGAGGGTTCGTCCGGCGTGAACGAACGGCTCCTTCCAGAGCTCACGACGCCGGTAGCCGCCGGCATCGACGAAGCGCTTGAACTGGCGGTTCGTCACCTCGGTGCGATCGATGAGGTAGTCGCCCAGGACGACCTCCGGGAGGTGGTCGAGCCCCGGAATGGGGAGTCCCACGCTTCCGCCCGGGACGTGCACCATGTCCGGAGGGATGGTTCCCGTTCGGTCCAGGGCCAGCTTCAGCGTCACCTCGGGGCCCGCGTAGACCGACGGGTAGGCGCGGATCACCGTCTCGTGGCCGGGCAGGGCGATGCGCCAGAGGTGGAGCCCGAAGGGAAGCCGGAAGGCCCGGAGCGGGGTGATCCCCAGCCGCCGCCACGCGCCGTCGGGAGCGCCGTACCGCTTCACCTCGACGGTCGCGCCGGGCGGGCTGGTCTCGACCGTGTAGAGCCGGGACATCTCGGGGAGCAGCTTCTTGAGCTTCGGGTCTCCGGGGAGGATGTCTTGGAGTTGCTCGGCCAGGGCCATGGCCTCGGGGTACTTGTTCAGCTCGACCAGCTCGACCAGCTTCGGGAACGCCACGTCACGCGCCCAGCGCACCCGCGCCTCCCGGCGAACGTAGAGCGAGCCGAGGACCGCCACTGCGGCGAGCGCCAGCACGGCGCCGGCGACCAGCCCGGCCCTCCGCACCGGGTGCCTGGGCGGGGCGAGCAGGGCCGTGCGCACCTCCCCTGCGCTCCGGAAGCGGCGCTCCGGCTCCCGAGCCAGGCAGCGGACGATGATCTCGCTCCAGCGCCGGTCGAGGCCGGGAAGCACGGTGTGCGGTGCGCGCGGCGTCTCCTGGATGCGCTTCGCGGCGGCGGCCAGGGGCGTGTCGCCGGTGAAGGGCAGCTCGCCGGTCACCATCTCGTACATCACCACGCCGAGCGCGAAGATGTCGGTGCTCGGCGTGATGGCGCCGCCGGTCACCTGCTCGGGCGCCATGTACTCCGGAGTGCCGATCATCCCGGCGCCGCCGGTGAGCGCGGGCTCCGCTCCCGGCCCGGTCTCGAGCGGCCGGGCGATGCCGAAGTCGGTGATCACCGCGCGCGTCGATCCGGACTCTGCGGCCGGGCCGCGCCGCTGGACCAGCAGGACGTTGCTGCTCTTGAAGTCCCGGTGGACCACGCCCTCCGCATGGGCCGCGGCGAGCCCGTCGCACATCTGCAGCACCAGCGGCAGCGCCTCGGCCGTGGTCATCCGCCCCCGCTCGCGGAGGCGCTGGGCGAGGGTCTCGCCCTCGAGAAGCTCCATGGTGAGGAAGTGGACCGGGACTCCCTCGGCGGTGCGGGCGTCGTAGAACTCGTAGACGTGACAGACGTTGGGGTGGCCCACCCGCCGGGCCAGCAGCACCTCGCGCCGGAAGCGCTCCAGGGCCGAGGAGTCGGCCAGGAGCTCGCTGCGGATGATCTTCAGGGCCACCCGGGACCGGAGGCTCAGGTCCTCGGCCTCGTACACCGCCCCCATGCCGCCACGGGCGATGAACCGGACGATCGAGAAGCGACCCGCGAGCAGCTCCTCGGGGCGCAGCCGGGGGAGGTCCGGATCCGCCTCGCCGCGGGAGGCGAGCGAGGGCGCGAGATCCTGCGTGCGCTCGTCGGGGGGGCGGCGGACGAAGGTGGCTCCGGGCTCGTCGCCAGGTGACTCCGACGGACCGGTCCCCTCCTCGGGAGCGCCCGGCTTGCCGCTCATCGGCCTCTCCCCTTCATCGGCCGGCGAGGCTAGTCACGAACCTCGCGACTCGGCCAGGCGCGCGGGCGGCGCCCCGGGCGGGGCGGGCGGGACTCAGGGCTGACCGGCGGCCGCGGACCGGGCCGCCGCGGCGCCACTCGATGGTGCCGTCCAGCGCGCCAGCTCGCGGGCCACCGTCAGCGCCGCCAGCGCCGCGAGCGCGCTGCCGCCGAGCAGCACGCGCGACATCTCGATCCACCGGGTCAGCCAGGCGACGACGAAGGGCGCGCCGAAGCCCAGGTACGCCCAGGCGTAGAACCAGCCCACCAGCGTCCCGCGGGTGGTGGCGTCCGCGAGCCGGCCCGCCGCCGAGAGGCCACCGACCAGGCCCAGCCCGTACGCGCTTCCGAGCAGCGCCATACAGAGGAGCACTCCCGGGACCGTGGGCGCCTGCGCCGTCCACGCCGCCACCCCCAGCCCGAGCGTCGCCACCGCGAGCCCGGTCACCGCCGAGCGCCCGGCTCGGGCCGCCTCGAGCCGTCGCCCCAGCGACTGGATGGCCGCGCCCATGCCCAGCGTCACCCCGGTCATCAGGCCCACCAGCGCCGTGGGGTGGGGCAGCGGCCCGAAGCGCGTCGGGAGCACCACGAAGGCCACCGCCACGCTGGCGAAGACGAACGGCGCGAGCGGCGCCACGCCCCATCGGAAGGCGCGGCGCACCTCGGGGGAGGGCGGGAGCCGCCGGGCATGGGTCCCGGGCTGGAGCGTCTCGCGCGCCGATAGCACCCCGGGCAGCGCGGCGGCCATGAGCACCAGGTGCGGCAGGTAGGGCACCACCTCAGGCCAGGGGAGCACATCGGCGATCAGCCCGGCGGCGAGCGGCCCGAGGCAGAAGCCCGCGGTCACCGCCAGCGCCGCGCGCCGGGTGGCCAGCGCCGCCGACAGCTCCACCAGCCACGCCGAGCCCGCGCCGAAGACCACCCCCGAGACGACGCCCGCCACCACCCGTCCGATCGCCAGCGCCGGGCTCCACGCCGCGCCGGCGATCAGCACGCCGGTCGCCAGGAGCGAGAGGAAGAAGAAGGGGAGCACCACCGGACGGCGTCCGCGGGCGTCCGACGCGGCGCCTCCCGCCAGCAGCCCCGGCACCAGCCCCAGCGCGTAGCAGCCCCACAGCGCCCCGAGCACCGCGGGTCCGAACCCGAACCGCTGGCGGTACACCAGCAGCAGCGGCGTGAACTGGTTGGCGCCCCAGGCCACGGCGAACAGCGCCAGCGTGAGTCGCCGCTCGTCTCGTCCAGCGTCCATCGCGGGTCCGGTAACGGTCATCCTCCTCCTCTGCCCGGCTCCAGCCCGGGGATGCTTCGGCCCGCGACGAAACTGTGTCGGCTGCGGCGCGCCGGCGACCCGGTGGCACCGCGCGCCCAGGGGGGCTCAGCCGCCCGGCGCGCCCTGGGGCTGGTCCAGCGCCTGCCGGCTGACGGCCACCACCGCCTGGCACCGCGCGCAGACCTGTCCCTGCGCGTCGAGGATGCGGGCGCTGGCGAAGAGGGTCCGCTGGCCCTCGCGGTCGATCCACGCCTCGCAGCGCACCGCGCGGCCGAACACCGCCCGCTCGAAGCTCATCGACAGCTGCACCGTGGCGCTGCGCCGGTGCGGATCCACCAGCACCACCGTGCTCCCCACGGCCAGGTCGAAGAGGCCGGCCAGCACCATGCCGTTCACCGCCGAGGTCCCCAGCCCGCCCAGGTGCTCGGCGCGGACCTCCGGGATCTCCACCACCACCCGATCCGACTGGAACGCGACCCGCATCCCGTTGTGGCGCAGCACCTCGCTCTGGTTCCAGAGGGCGGCCAGGGCGACGAGCTCCTCGGCAGTGGGGCGAGGCGGGGGCACGGGGGGAGTCACTCTAGCGGAACGCCTGGACCCCGGGCCGCGGACTGGCCGATGCTGCCGTCCACCCCATGGCGCCGGACGGACTGGTGGGCCTGGAGATCCTCCCCGGCAACCCGGACTTCCTCGACCTGCCCTGGCACCTGCCGATGGCCCGGTGGCGCGAGGTCACCACCCGCATCGTCGAGGTGCCGCGCGGCATCTCCCGTCACGAGGTGCTCTTCCTCCAGTACGACCGCACGCTGTACGCGGCCAAGGAGCTCCCGCCGAAGGTCGGGGAGCGGGAGTACGACGCGCTCCGCTGGCTCGAGCAGCGCGAGCTCCCGGCGGTGCACGCCGCCGGACACGCCCGGGTGCGCCGCGAGGGCGAGGAGGCGAGCCTGCTCTTCACCCGCTTCCTCGAGAGCTCCATCCCCTTCCGGACGCTGTTCGAGAACGCGAAGCTGGAGCAGTACCGGCCGCGGCTGCTCGACGCCATCGCCGGGCTGCTGGTGCGGCTGCACCTCGCCGGCTTCTTTTGGGGCGACTGCTCCCTCTCCAACACGCTCTTCAGGCGCGACGCGGGTCAGCTCCAGGCCTACCTGGTGGACGCCGAGACCGCCGAGATGCACGGCGAGCTCTCCACCGGGCAGCGGCTCCACGACCTCGAGCTCCTGCAAGAGAACGTCGCCGGGGACCTGCTCGACGTGGCGGCGATGCTCGGTGAGCGCGGGGAGGAGACCCTGGACCGGACGCCGGCCGAGATCCGCTCCCGCTACGAGCAGCTGTGGAGCGAGGTCACCCGCGAGGAGTGGGTCGCCCCATCGGAGAGCTGGCGCATCCACGAGCGCATCAAGAGCCTCAACGCGCTCGGGTTCACCGTGGGCGAGGTGAAGCTCGAGGCCACCGGCGACGGCAGCCGCCTGCGGATGCGGGCCATCGTCACCGACCGCGACTACCACCGGGACCTCCTCCACGACCTGACCGGGCTGAACGCGGAGGACCGCCAGGCCAAGCTGATGGTGCAGGAGATCCAGGAGCTCCGGGCCACGCTGGCGCGCACCGAGAACCGCAGCGTGCCGCTCCAGGTCGCTGCCTACCGCTGGCTCACCGAGCGCTACCAGCCCACCGTCCGCCGGCTGGCCGGGCGCGGGGACCCGCCCGAGCTCTACTGCGAGCTGCTGGAGAACAAGTGGTACCTCTCGGAGCGCGCGGGCCGCGACGTGGGGATGGAGGTGGCGCTGGAGGACTACCTCCGGCGCTTCTCGGCCACGTAGGCCAGCGTGGCCCGGGCCTGCGCGTCGTCGGGGCGGACGCGGAGCGCCTCGCGGCACTGGGCCTCGGCCTCGTCGAGGCGTCCCAGCCGGGCGAAGGCCTCGGCAAGCCGGATGCGCGCCTCGCCGAAGCGGGGCAGGGTCTGCAGCACGCGCTGGTACTCGGGGACCGCGCGGCCCGCGTCGGGCTCGCCGCGTCGAGCGAGGAAGACGTCGCGGTTGTCGAGCAGGATGGCGTGGTTCCAGTGGAGCCACGGGTCTCCTGGGTCGCGGGCCAGCGCCGCCTGGTAGGCCGCCTCGGTCGCCTCGAACGTCTCGCGCGCGCCCTCGTCGCGGACGCGCTCCACCTGGGCGAGCTGGAGCGCATGGTCCAGCTGCCCGGCGAAGGGCGGACGGGCGAGGCGGCGGAGGACCTCCTTGGCGACCAGGTACCGGTTGTAGCCGGTGAGCGCCAGCCGCCCGGCCAGGCGCTGGTGCGAGGGCGGAGCGACGTCGTGCACGCCCGCCGAGGCGGGGAGCGCGCGCACCACCGCCGGGAACAGCGCCCGGGCCAGCACCTCGTTGCCCTCGGGGGTGAGGTGGGCGTGCTCCCAGAAGAGCTCCGGGCCAGGCACGCCGTGGGGGCTCGCCGCGGCGAGCGCCCCGCGCCGTCCACCAGCTCGACGCCCGGTCCCGCCGTCTGCGCCACCTCGGCGGTGAGCTGGACCAGGGAGCGTCGGCGCGGAAGCGGAGCGTGTCCAGGTCGCGCGCCCGGGCCAGCCGCTCCCGCGCCAGCGCGTCGTCTCCGAGCGCGAGCGCGGCCCGTCCGATGCGGTATTGCAGCTCCGCGAAGGTCCCGTCGATCGCCTCGGCCTCCCGGTAGGCGGCGAGGGCGTCGGCCGGATGCCCGGCCTGCTCGGCGGCCTCTCCTCGCGCCACGGCGGCCTTCCACCGCTCGAGCGCCGGCGCGTCGAGTCCGGGCCGGTGTGCGGAGGCGAAGGGGGCGAAGTCGCGGAGCCGCGTGCCGACGGTGCTCACCACCACCCGGGCCCCGCGCTCCCGGAACGCGGCAACGACGTCGGCGAGGTTCCCGCGGAACGCCCGGTACGTCTGTTCCATGGCCGGGTCGTCCGCGCGCACCTGGTGGTCGAGGAAGAGCTCCATGCCCCGCCACTCGGTGGGCGCGTCCTTCCCCCGTGGCCGGCCGAGCGCGCCGAGGAGCTGCCCCAGGCGGGTGGTGCCGAGCGCGATGGAGACGCGGATGAGCCCGAGCCCTGGCGTCCCACCGGTGAGCACGGTGCCGGGCCCGTATGGCCCAACCACCTCGTTGTTCCCGGCGTAGACCACCACCACGTCCGGCGCCTGGCGGGCGAGGTCGCGCGCCATCGGCACCAGCACGTGCGAGTTGATGGCCACCACCCCCGCGTTCACCACCTCGAACCGGACGCCAGGGGCCGCCTCCTCGAGCATCGCCTCGAGGAAGCGGGAGACGCCGAACGTCGGCTCGGGGTCTCCCTGCGCCGCGGACTCGCCGAGCACCACCACCCGGACCGTCCCCGCACCCCTCTCCTCCGGCAGCACGAACGGCGTGGGCTGCCGGGCCAGCCCGGGCGGGAAGAAGCGGAGCGCGAAGTCCGGGTTGGGACAGGCGGCCGGGCGGCCCTGCGCCTGGCAGGGAACGGTAAAGCCGGCCGGGTGGCCCACGCCGAGCAGTCGCAGGAGCAGCTCGAGCCCGCCCAGGAGCACCACTGGCGCGAGCACCACGGTGACGGCGCGGAACAGCCGGACCCGTCTCGTGGAGGGAGGCGAGGGAGTCGCGGGGGCCGGCGGCCGGGCTCGGGTGCGGCGCTTGGCCATCGGCCTGCTCAGAAGAGCGTGTAGATGAAGGGCGCGATGGCGCTGCCCTGGGTCAGGACGATGACCACCCCGAGCAGGAGCAGCACCACCACCAGCGGCAGGAGCCACCACTTCTTCTGCTCGCCGAGGAACTGGAAGTACTGCCCGAGGATGCGGAGCTTGGACACGGGGGTCGGCGAGCCTAGTACATCCGGTCGTAACGGCCGCCGGCTCCGGGCTTTCTCCGGACCCAGTAGGTGGACGCCGTCCGGTCTGGCCCGAGCGCGAGGAAGCGCTTCCCCGTCAGCCGGGCGACCAGCGCCAGCGGCGTCAGCACCACCGCAAAGACCAGCGTCAGCACCACCCGGGACATCACCCAGCCGATGGCCAGCGCGACGGTCATCCACCCGAGGTAGAGCGCGCGCAGCCGGGTCGGGACCAGCGCGCCCGCGAGCAGGAGCAGCGCTCCCACGCCCGCGAGGCCGAGTCGAACCGCCGGCGCCCGGTGGCGCCAGAGGAGCACCCCGGCGAGGGCGAGGAGCACGCCGCCGATCCCGAACGCGGCCTTGCGGAGCCCGCGCGGCGAGGTGTCCAGCCGCCCGAGCGCGGTGCGCACGTCCTCAGTCCAGGACATGGCGGCGCCTCCAGTCCTCCGACTCCTCGAACGGGGGCTGGGTCTCCTTGCGCAGGAGGAAGGTCCCCAGCACCAGGACGTCCATCCCGGTGCGCATGAAGCAGGTATACGCGTCGGCCGGCGACTCCACGATGGGCTCGCCGCGGACGTTGAAGGAGGTGTTGACCAGCACCGGGCAGCCGGTCCGGGTCTCGAAGGCCCTGAGCAGCGCGTGGAAGCGCGGATTGTCGTCCCGGTGCACCGTCTGCAGCCGCGCCGAGTAGTCCACGTGGGTGACCGCCGGGATGTCCGAGCGGGCGACGTTCAGCTTGTCGATGCCCCAGAGGCTTTGCTGATGGCCGGACATCGGCCGCTGCCGCGCCTTCCTCACCTCGGCCACCAGCAGCATGTACGGGCTCTCGCAGTCGATGTCGAACCACTCCGCCGCCTTCTCCGCCAGCACAGCGGGGGCGAAGGGACGGAAGCCCTCGCGGAACTTGATGGCCAGGTTCATCCGCTTCTGCATGTCCGGGGAGCGCGGGTCGCCGAGGATGGAGCGGTTCCCCAGCGCGCGCGGGCCGAACTCCATCCGTCCCTGGAACCAGCCGACCACCTTGCCCTCGGCGAGCAGCCCGGCCACGGCGTCGAGCAGGGCACGCTCCTCGAGCCGGTCGCCGGGCGCGCCCCGGCGCCGGAGGAGCTCGGCGATCGCCTCGTCGTCGTGGGCCGGGCCGAGGAAGGCGCCGCGCAGCGCGTCCCGCCCCGTCTTCGGCCGGGCCGGCGCGCCGAGGTGGTGGTGGTGCGCGACGTACGCCGCCCCCAGCGCTCCCCCGGCATCCCCCGCCGCCGGCTGGATCCACAGCCGGTCGAAGATGCCCGCCCGGAGCAGCTTGCCGTTGGCCACGCAGTTCAGCGCCACGCCGCCGGCGAGGCAGAGGTCGCGCTCGCCGGTCTCCCGCCGGACGTGCCGCGCCATCCGGAGCACGATGTCCTCGGTCACCTCCTGGATGGACCGGGCGAGGTCCATCTCCCGCTGGGTCAGCGGCGTCTCCGGCTCGCGCGGTGGGCCGCCGAACAGCCGATCGAACGCGGGCGAGGTCATCCGGAGCCCGCCCACGTAGTCGAAGTACTCGAGGTTCATCCGGAACGACCCGTCCTCCCTGAGGTCGAGGAGGTGCTCGCGGATGGCCGGCACGTACCGGGGCTCGCCGTACGGCGCGAGGCCCATCAGCTTGTACTCGCCCGAGTTCACCTTGAACCCGGCGTGGTAGGTGAAGGCCGAGTAGAGCAGGCCGAGGGAGTGCGGGAACTGCAGCTCGGCCATCAGCTCCACCCGGTTGCCCTCGCCCACGCCCCAGGACGAGGTGGCCCACTCGCCGACGCCGTCCATGGTGAGGAACGCCGCCCGCGAGAACGGCGAGGGGAAGAACGCCGAGGCGGCGTGCGACTCGTGGTGCTCGGAGAAGACGACCGGCCCCCGGTAGCCCAGGGCGTCGGAGATGAGGTCCGGCACCCAGAGCTTCTCGCCGAGCCACGCGGGGATGGCCTGGACGAAGGCCGGCAACCCGCGCGGGGCGATGGCCAGATGGGTCTCGAGGATGCGGTCGAACTTGAGGAATGGCTTGTCGTAGAAGGCAACGCAGCCGAGCGCGTCCACGCCGATTCCGGCCTCGCGCAGGCAGGCGCGGACCGCGTGCTCGGGGAAGCGGTGGTCGTGCTTCACCCGGGTGAACCGCTCCTCCTGGGCGGCGGCGACGATGTCCCCGTCGCGCAGCAGGCACGCCGCGGAGTCGTGGTAGTACGCCGAGATTCCGAGGATGGTCGCCACCGGGTGGCCCGGACTGTAGCTCCCCGGGTGCGGCGAGGTTGCGCGGAGGCGCTCCACCCGGCGGCGAGGTCCGCCGAGCTGACCCTGGGGTGGACGCGGGAGGAGCTGCTCAGTCGCCCCTTCCTGGAGCTGGTCCACCCCGACGACCTCGCCACCACCGAGGAACCGGCGCCGGGCTCCCGTTCAATCCGCGCGAGACGCTTGGCCGGGGCCGCGCCTCTACGACCTTGGTCGTATCGAATCGCGGGGCAGAACACGGTGGATTCGAGCTCGAGCGCTCACCCCGGAGCAGCTCGCGCCTCGTCTGCAGCGGTCGAGGCAGAGCGGGCGCCCGACGACGAACTTGGAGCGCACAGACATCAGGGAGGCTGGGATGGGAACCTCCGCCGTCGTACGCAGGAGAACCTCCACCGTCGCAGGCAAGGCCTCCGGCCGACGACGCCAGGCACTGCTGGAAGGCTCCGCGGAGGAACAGACGCGGGCGGAGCGCTACGCCGCGGGCAAGGCCCTGAGAGAGACGTGCCCCCGGAGTGCACACGCCGGCTGGAAGCCACCGGCCAGTCGACCGGACCCGGTGGAGCTCGTCCTGAGCGCGGAGAAGGGACGGATGCCCGAGCTGCTGCCACTCCGTCACGGCCGGATGGTTCGCTCGGCGTTCACCTTCTACCGCGGGTCGGCGCTCGCCATGGCGGCCGACCTGGCGTCCACGGCGGTGTCCGGGGTTCGCGTCCAGTGCTGCGGGGACGCGCACCTGTGCAACTTCGGTGGATTCGCCACGCCGGAGCGAAGGCTCATCTTCGCCATCAACGACCTCGACGAGACGTTGCCCGCGCCCTGGGAATGGGACGTCAAGCGTCTCGCCGCGAGCTTCGTCGTCGCGTGCCGGGACAACGGCCTGAGCGAGGGGATCGCGAAGGACGTGGTGCTGCACTGCGTCCGGACGTACCGGGAGTCCATGGCGGAGTTCAGCGAGATGAAGACGCTGGAGGTCTGGTACCAGTCGATGCGGGCGGACGATCTGATGGCAGGCATCGCGGATCCCGAGATCCGCGACCGGGTGATCAAGCGCATCGAGAAGGAGCGCGGGAAGAGCGCCGCCGAGGACCTCTTCCCGAAGCTCGTGGAGCACAAGGGCGAGAAGCCAGTCATCAAGGATCAGCTCCCGACCATCTTCCACGCCGAGGGCTATCCGCCGGGCGAGATCCAGCAGGTGGTGCACAACGCGCTGGCGGGGTATCGCGCCTCCCTCCCATCGGCGTACGGTGCGCTGCTCGACCGGTACGAGCTCCGGGACGCTGCGATCAAGGTGGTGGGGATCGGAAGCGTGGGGACAAACTGCTGGGTCCTGCTCTTCACTGCAGGAGAGGGCGACCCGCTGTTCCTCCAGGTCAAGGAGGCGCGGACCTCCGTGCTCGAGCCGTACGCCGGCGCGAGCGTCTTCAAGAACCACGGTCAGCGGGTGGTGGACGGCTACCGGCTCATGCAGCCCGCCAGCGACATGTTCCTCGGGTGGACCGCGGGTCGCAAGCGCGACTTCTTCGTGCGCCAGCTCCGGGACATGAAGCTCGGCGCCCGGGTGGAGATCTTTGGCCGCCTCGACATGGAGATCTACGCCGGCTGGTGCGGCCGGGCACTCGCTCTCGCCCACGCGCGCTCCGGTCCCTCCGCCGTCCTGAGCGGTTACATGGGCAAGAGCGACACCTTCGACCAGGCCATCAAGGCCTTCGCCATCGCCTACGCCGACCAGAACGAGAGCGACCACGCCGCGCTCGCGCTCGCGGTCAAGAAGAACAAGGTGGAGGCGGTCTTCGAGGAGGACCGCTGAGGCGGGCCGGAAGCAAGGCCTGAGCCGGAGGCGGCGAAGCCCCGGGGACCCGCCGCGTGCCCGTGCCGGGGTGTGCGATGGCCGAGGCGCGCGTGCCCGCTTCGCCCACTCGCCCCGCGGTGCGCGCAGATCGAGGAGCCGCTCCTCGCTGTGTATGGTCGTGGCATGAAGCTCCATCTCCTCGTCACCGCAGCGATCCTCGCCGCCACCCCCGCTCGAGCCGGAGACGTCGGCGTCACCGTCTCCGTTGGCGGCTCGGGCTTCTACGGCCGCATCGAGGTCGGCAACTTCCCCAAGCCGCCGGTGGTCTCTCCGATTCCGGTGGTGATCGAGAGGGCGCCGGTCACGGCGGAGCGGCCGCCGATCTACCTCCGAGTCCCGCCCGGGCACGCCAAGCACTGGCGCAAGCACTGCCGCGAATACGATGCCTGCGGCGAGCGGGTCCTGTTCGTCGAGGAGCGCTGGTACAACGAGGTCTATGTTCCGAGCCACCAGACCCTTCAGCAGGTCGTGGCCGAGCACCCCGAGCACGGCCACGGCCACGGCCACGGGAAGGGCAAGAGGGAAGACTGACGCTCGGGCGCCCCGGGACGGGCGGCGGCGCCGAGACCGGGAGCCCGCGAGTCCGATGCACGGGTCGTCGTGGATCAGGCCAGCCGCGCTGCGAGCCAGTCCGCCGCAACCTCGACCGCCCGTGACTCCCGGTGGCCGAAGGCGTGTGACGCACCGGCGATGACCTCGAGCTCCAGCCTCGGGTTCCTCGCCGCGAGCCGCCTTAGGCTCCGGACGGGTCCGAGCGGATCCGCCGCGCCCTGAACGATCAGCGTCGGGCAGGTCAGCTGCTCGAGCACGGCCTCGTCCACGGGCCGACGGCGTCCGGCCGCCGTGCGCACGGGGAAGCCCAGCAGCACCAGCGCCCCGGGCGCGGTCTGGAGCGCGAGCCGCGCGAGCACGCGACCTCCGAAGGAGCGGCCTGCATACGCGGCGATCGCCGGATCCGATCGCGCGAGCGTCCGGGCCTGGCCGACCTCGTGCTCGAGCCCCGACGAGGGACGGCCGCGTGCCAGCGAGGCGCGGAGCGCGGACAGACCTCGCGCCCGGAGCGCCTGCTCCAGCGCGACGAGGATCGGCTGGTCGGCGCGACCGCCGAAGCCGGGGAGCATCAGGACCCGCGTCACCAGGTCTACGCTCGCCGTCGGTCTCTCACGAATCAAGCGCCGAGGACTCGCTCACCCCCCGAGGGGCGGCCCGACGACGGGAAGCCCTGATCGCTCCCGCTTCACCCTGGCTGTGACGCGCACGCCAGGGCCGGTACGCTGCGCCCCATGGCCGCGCCGCGCACCGTTCGCACCATGTGCCCGATGAACTGCCATCCCACGCTGTGCGGGATGCTGGTGGACATCGATCCGGACGGCCAGGTGACCGCGGTGCGGGGCGACCCGGGGAACCCGGACAGTCGCGGCTTCCTCTGCCAGCGCGGCCACGCGAGCCGGGAGATCATCGGTAATCCCGAGCGCCTGCTCCATCCCCTGCGGCGCAGGCCCAGGAGTGGATCGTGGCAGCGCACCTCCTGGGACGACGCGCTGGACACCATCGCCGCGACCTCGCGGGCGGTCGGCGCGGAGGCGGTGGGCGCCTGGTCGGGTCACGGGCTCTTCGCCAACAGCTACGGCACCCGGCTGCACTCCGAGCTGCTGCGCCGCTTCGCGAACCTGGCCGGCTGGCAGTGGTGGACCCCATCGATGGTCTGCTGGGGTCTCGGTGCCTTTGGCCTCGCCTTGACCGGAGTGTTGAGGGTCCACACGCCGGAGGACCTGGCGGCGAACGCGGCGCTCGTTCTCCTCTGGGGAGCCAACCTCGCCAGCCAGCCGACCACCGGGCGGCATCTCCAGGCAGCGCGTCGACGGGGAGCGAGGGTGGTCACCCTCGACGTGCGCCGCACCGAGGCCTCGGCGCTCTCGGACGAGACGTTGCTTCTCCGGCCCGGCACGGACGCCGCGCTGGCGCTGGGGATGATGAGCGTCATCGTCTCGGAGGGGCTGCACGACCGGGAGTTCGTCGCCTCGCACACCGTCGGCTTCGAGCAGCTGGCCGCTCACCTGGCCCGTCACCCGGCGGAGTGGGCGGCGGAGGTCACCGGCGTGCCCGCTCGAGCAGATCGTGTCGCTCGCCCGGCGCTACGCGACGACCCGCCCGGCGATGATCCTCCTGGGCGGGAGCTCGATGCACAAGGGTGCGCACGGCTGGGAGGCGGGACGCGCCGTCGCCTGCCTCCCGCGCGCTGACCGGCAACCTCGGTGTCCGTGGCGGTGGCATGGGCCCGCGGCACGGCGCACGCGCGCACGGGCAGATGCTGGCCGACATCGCCGGCCAGCGCCGGTCCTCCACGCCCGTCGTCCCGAGCCAGATGTCCCGGGTGACGGAGGCGCTGGAGGACGGTCGGGTGCGCGCGCTGCTCCTCTTCGGCACCGACCTGCTCTCGTCGTACGCCGACTCGGGCCGGGTGAAGGCCGCGCTCGGGAAGCTCGACCTGGTCGTCTCCCACGACCTGTTCTGGAACGGGACGGCGCGGGAGCACGCCGACCTGGTCCTGCCCTCGACCTCGTGGCTGGAGGACCTGGGGTGCAAGAGCACCAACACGCACCTCTACCTGATGCCGAAGGTGCTCGAGCCACCCGGCGAGGCGCGCTCGGTGACGCGGATCCTCCGCGAGCTCGCCCGCCGGCTCGACCTCGCCGACTTCTTCCCCTGGTCCGACGAGTCCGGACCACTCGATGCGTTGCTCGATCACCCCTCCACAGGTCGCGCCACCGTCCAGGCGCTCTCGGCCGAGGGTGGAATCTGGCCCCTCGCCATCTCACCGGTGGCCTATCCGGACCTCGCGTTCGACACGCCGTCGGGCAAGGTGGAGCTCGTCTCCGAGCGGGCCACGGCGTCTGGGCCTTCCTGCGCTGCCGGTCTTCACGCCGCCCGGGCCGCGGACCGAGCCGCTGGCGCTCCGGAGCGGGCGAACGCTGACCCACTTCCACGCCTTCTACGACCAGGGCCGGGCCTTGCCCTCGCTGGCCCGCGCCGACCCCGAGCCGGTGCTGTGGATCTCCCCGGCCGACGCGGCGGCGCGCGGGATCGGCGCCGGTGACCCGGTCCGGATCCACAACGCGCGGGGCGAGCTCTCGGCCCGGGCGGAGGTGACCGACCGCATCCCGGCCGGCACGGTGTGGATGCACGACGGATGGTCCGGGCTGAACCGCCTCACCTCGGGCGCGCCGGTCCTCCCCGACGAGGCGGTGGAGATGCCCGGCTTCTCCGGCGGCCAGGCGGAGTACGAGGCCTTCGTCGAGGTCACGCTCGGATGACCACCGTTCCCATCCTGCGGGTCGCCCGACCCACCGACGACATCGAGGCGCAGCTGCCCTTCTACTGCGACGGCCTCGGGCTCCAGGTCCTCGACTCGTTCGAGGACCACCAGGGCTTCGACGGCGTGATGCTCGGCCTGCCCGGGGCGCCGTACCACCTCGAGCTCACCCACCGGCGCGGCCACGAGGTCGGCCGGTCGCCGACCCGGGACAACCTGCTCGTGCTCTACCTGCCCGACCGGGGGGAATGGACGCGTGCGGTGGCGCGGATGCAGAGCGCCGGGTTCGCGCCCGTCCCCTCGTACAACCCCTACTGGGACGTCGCAGGCAGGACGTTCGAGGACCCCGACGGGTACCGGGTGGTGCTCCAGTGCGCTGCGTGGCCCGAGGCGCCGGGCTAGAGCTGGAAGAACGGCTCGAGGTCCGGCACTCCGGTCTCCCCGCTCTCGTGGGTGAACTCGTTGGTCCGTGACGAGTAGCGGTAGTCGGCGCCCCAGGCGTCGGCGTTCTTGACGGACGCGCGCACCGCCTCGGTCAGGGCGTGGACCTCGGCGGTGGTGGTGGTCGGGTGCAGCGACACCCGGACCCATCCCGGCTTCTCCGAGAGGTCGCCGTGGTCGATCTTCTCGGTGATGCGCGAGGAGCGGTTCGGGTCGACGTGGAGGAGGTAGTGCCCGTAGGTGCCGGCGCAGGAGCAGCCGCCGCGGACCTGCACCCCGAAGCGGTCGTTCAGCAGCCGCACCAGCAGGTTGTAGTGCAGGTCCTCCACGTAGAAGGAGACGATCGGCAGCCGGTCCTCGAGGTGATCGGCGAGGATGTGCAGCTTCGGGATGGTGCGGAGCTCGGCGAGGAGGAGCCGCAGAAGCTCGTGCTCCCGCTCCCGGATGCGCGAGGTGCCCATCGCCTCCTTGAGCCGCACCGCGAGGGCCGCCTTGATGGTCTGGAGGAAGCCGGGCGTCCCGCCGTCCTCGCGCGCCTCGATGCCGTCGACGAAGCTGTGCTGCTTCCAGGGGTTGGTCCAGTTGACCGTCCCACCGCCCGGCTGGTCGGGGACCCGGTTGTGGTACAGCCTCGAGTCGAAGACCAGCACCCCCGGCGTCCCCGGGCCCCCGAGGAACTTGTGCGGCGAGAAGTACACCGCGTCGAGCTTCTCCAGCGGATCGGCCGGGTGCATGTCGATGTCCACGTAGGGAGCGGACGCGGCGTAGTCGACGAAGCAGTAGCCGCCGTGCCGGTGCATCACCCGCGCGAGCGCGTGCACCGGCGGGCGCACTCCGGTGACGTTGGAGCAGGCAGTGAACGCGCCGATCTTCAGCGGGCGATCGCGGTACTGCTGGAGGAGCGACTCGAGGGCACCGAGGTCGACGAGGCCCCGCTCGTCCGGAGGCACCACCTCCACGGTGGCCACCGTCTCCAGCCACGAGGTCTGGTTGGAGTGGTGCTCCATGTGGGTGAGCAGGATCAGCGGCCGGAGCTCGTCGGGGAGGCGGCAGAACGGCGCCAGCTGTTCCGGGAGGCGGAGCCCGAGCATCCGCTGGAGCTTGTTGACCACCGCGGTCATCCCGGAGCCCTGGGTGATGATCACGTCGTCGGGCGCTGCGTTGACGTGCTTCTTCAAGAGACCCTGGGCCCGCTGGTAGGCCCGGGTCATCGCCATTCCGGTGGCGCTGGACTCCGAGTGGGTGTTCCCGACCAGCGGACCGAACTGCTCCACCAGCCGCCGCTCGATGGGCGCGTAGAGCCTGCCGCTCGCCGTCCAGTCGGCGTAGAGCAGCGCCCGCTCGCCGTACGGGCCGGAGAGACGGTGATCCACGCCGACGATGTTCGCGCGGAACTGCGCGAAGAACTCCTCGAGCATCGAGACTCCTCGAGTGCAGCATAGCTCAACCAGCTCCGCGCGGTCGGCCTCGTCGCCGGGGAACCAGTCGCTCCTGGTGGGCTCGACATCGACCGGCGCGGCTTCCGCGGCCGTTCCCCGCCGCGCAGCGCCGCCTCCTCCCCTCCAACTAGCAGCGGCCGGGCATCGCTAGGGCGCGCGCGGCGGGTCGTGGACGACCAGCACGTGGCAATTCGCATGGTCCGCCACCTTCGCCGCATTCGTTGCCAGGAGCCGGTCCCAGCCGCCGAAGCCGTGGCTGCCGACGACGATGAGCTCGGCCCCGACGCGTCGCGCCGCGGCGAGGATGGCCTGCCAGGGCTGGGGGGTGTCCAGGTCCGGCGGCTCGATGACGATCCGCCGCCGATGGGCGGCGAGCGCCTCGAGGCTCTGTCGCGCCCGGGACTCGAGCTGCGCCGGGAACGGATCCGGCTCCGTGGCCGCCGCGGGCGGGAAGGGCGGAGGGACGGTCACCGCCCGGAACAGGTGAACCTGGCCATCGAACCGCTCGGCGATGGCCAGGGCGGCGTTGAGCACGCCCTCCGAGCGAGAGGAGTCGTCCACTGCGGCGAGAATCACGGAGTACATCGCTGGTCCCGTCCTTCCTACCCCGATCCGACCTGTCGGCCCCCAATCCTCGCGCACAAACTGTGCTGGCACCTTCCTCGGTCCGGGTGCACCGTTCACCGCATGCCACTCGTTCGAGTCGATCTGCCCCGCGGAAAGAGCCCTGAGTACCGCCGAACCCTCGGCGACGTCGTCTACGAGGCGATGATCAAGGAGATCAACGTCCCGGCGAACGACCGGTTCCAGGTCATCACCGAGCACGCTCCGGAGGATCTGGTCATCGACCGGACGTACCTCGGCATCGAACGCAGCGCCGAGTGCGTCGTGATCCAGGTCTTCCTCAACGAGGGCCGGACGACGGAGCTGAAGAAGGCCTTCTACCGCGCGGTCGCCGAGGGTCTCCACCGGCGCCTCGGCCTGAGAAAGCAGGACGTCCTCATCACCCTGGTGGAGGTGAAGAAGGAGAACTGGTCCTTCGGCAATGGCGAGGCGCAGTACGCCTGACCGAGCCGGACGCCGGGCTCGCCGCATCGGTCCTGGTTGACGGCGAGTCCCCCGCTCGAGCCAGAGTGCGGGCCCAGGTCGGCCGAGCGAGCCGAACCGCGGAGGTTTCCCGGATGAGCGCTGCCATGCAGACGGAGAGCGTCGCGCCGGTCGTCGCCAGCTGGACGCGCTTCTCGCGTCACCTGAGCCAGGATTTCCTCGGCGGCCCGAGGGTCCTCAAGTTCGCCTGGGTCATCAACGTGCAGAAGGGCGGGACGCTGCTCTTCATCGCCGCGCTGATGCTCGCCTACCGGAATTTCTCCACCGCGGCCTGGGTGTACCTCGCCCTGCACGGCACCTACGGCCTCTGCTGGCTGCTCAAGCACGTGGCGTTCCCCGACCCGTCGTGGGAGCGGCGCCTCACCTTCGGCGGCGCGTTCATGAGCGTGGCCACGGTGCTCGGGCCCTACTGGCTCTTCCCGTTCCTGCTCGTCTCGGACGTGCTCGGACCCCGCGCGGCGCCCGGGCTGCCGCTGCTCGCCCTCTGCATCGGGCTGCACACGCTCGGCGTGGCGATCATGCTCAGCGCCGACTGCCAGAAGTACTTCACCCTGCGGGTGCGCCGCGGGCTGATCGACGACGGGATGTTCCGCTACACGCGGAACCCAAACTACCTCGGCGAGATGATGGTCTACGGGAGCTACGCGCTCCTCGTCGCGCACTGGATTCCCTGGGCGGTCCTGGCGTGGGTGTGGATCGGGATCTTCTTGCCCAACATGCTGAACAAGGACGCGTCGCTGTCGCGGTACCCGGGATGGGCCGGGTACAAGGCGCGAAGCGGGTTGCTCCTGCCGAGGATCCTCCCCACGGCGGCGCCGCACCGCCCGGAGCCGGTCGCGGGTGACCGGGCGGCCTGAGAGCGCTCGTCGGAGTCCGCCCGGGCCGCGGAGGCCTGTGCTGTGTTGTTGCGATAGCCTCTCGTGCGCCGAGAGCAGGGCCCCCGGGCGCTGCCTCCCGATGCGGATCCGGTGAGCGCATGAATGACACCGCTCCATTCCTCGAGGCGACCGACTCGCTCGACCGCGACGCCCCGGCCGTGAGGGCGGCGGTCGCCCGCGTTGCCGGGGGAGCGAGGGACGACGTCGAGCGCGCGGTCCGCATCCACGACTTCGTCCGTGACCAGGTGGAGTTCGGATGGGCGCCGACGTTCGACGCGGGCCGCGCCTCGGAGACGCTCGCCAGGAAGATCGGGTTCTGCAACACCAAGACCCCGCTCTTCGTGTCGATGCTCCGGGCCGCCGGCATCCCCGCGCGCATCCACTTCGCCGGCATCGACACCCGGCTCCTCGCGCCGCTCATCGTGCCCCGCGGCCCTTACGTCGACCACTCCTATGCCGAGGCGTTCCTCGGCGGTCGCTGGCTCCATGTCGACAGCTACATCGTCGACCTGCCGTTCCACCGGGCCGCGCTCGAACGGCTCCGCGCCAGCGGCCGGACCATCGGCTTCGGGCTCCACTCCCACGGGAGCCCGACGTGGGACGGTCGGTCGGACAGCTTCGTACAGTTCGTGAACGACGGGAGCTCGCCCGCCCTCAGCGACGTCGACTTCGGGATCCACGCCGACGTCCCCGCCTTCTACGCCACCGGGAAGGCTCGTACGCCACTCAACCCTCTCTTCCGCTTCCTCGTGCTCCGGCCGGTCCTGGCCGCCGCCAACAGGCGCGTCCGCGCCGTCAGGTCGGGGGCAGAGACCGGCCCCGCGTCGAGCACCCCATGACCGCGCCAGGCCGCGGAGGCCGGGCGGCACGCGCACCGGGATAGCCGACGGGCGGGAGGCTCGCGTCCGCGGGGGGCAGACCGCGTCGAGGTCGTCCCCGGCCGCGCTCGCTTCGCCTTCGGATCAGTGCGTCCGGGTCTCTGCCGCCGAGCTGACCTCTCCGTACTTCTTCTCGTACTCGCGTCGCGCGCTCTCCACCCACCCCTCGCGCTCGATCCGCCCCTTGAAGCTGGGCAGCCGTGCGGTCACCGCCGCGACGTCGTCCATGCCCCAGTGCATCACCTGCTCGAACCGGTAGATGCCCATCCGGTGGAGGAGGCGCTGGAGCACCGGGCCCACGCCGTGAATGAGGATCAGGTTGTCCCGCTCCTGCTTCGGCGGCGGGGCGGGGCTGGCGCGCATGGATGCTGGCCGGGTCTGCGACGCGGCGATCTCCTGCGCGAGCGCGTCGAGCCGCCGCTCGACGCCGGAGAGGTCTACCACGCTGGCGATCGCCTGGAGGGGTCCGAGGTCGACCGCCGGCACCGGTCTCCGCGCGAGCTCGTCCACCCGGTCCGCCACCGCGTCCAGGCGGCGCTCCAGCCCCGAGAGGTCGGGGGCGCGCAGCGCTGTCAGCGCCGCGGTCACGCTCGCCAGCTTCGAGGTCACCTCGCCGCCGTCGCCCTGCAGCCTCTCGAGCTTCTGGACCATCGGTGTCAGGTCGAGCGCCGGCGGGGTCGGCGCCGGTCTCCGGGCGAGCTCGGACACGGTCCCCTGCAGCGCCTCCTGGCGCTCGAGGAGCCGGTGCAGGTCGGCCGCCGCGGACCCGGCCGTCGGTCGGGCCTTCAGCTCCTCCATCATCCGCGCCAGGAGCTCCAGGCGCGTGGCGAGCGCGGATGGCAGCACGCCGGTCGGTGCGGTGGCGCGGAGACGCTCCGCCTCGGCAGTCAACGTCGCCACCTCTCGCATCCGCAGGAACCAGGCGATCAGGAACCCGATCACCGCCGCGGCCAG
Source organism: uncultured delta proteobacterium (assembly GCA_963776345.1). GTDB lineage: Bacteria > Myxococcota > Myxococcia > Myxococcales > Myxococcaceae > RPRB01. The sequence goes on from CAVZMH010000022.1 coordinate 282,618, forward strand.
CAGACAGAGGAGGATCTCGGAGATCAGCGCGAGCATCGTTCGGCCTCCACCAGGGTTGCTACCTGAACAGCGTGAGATGGATGCGGCGGTTCAAGGCGCGGTCCTCCGCGGTGCGCTCGGGCACCAGCGGGCGCGAGCTTCCGAAGCCGGTGGTCTCGATGCGCGCCGCCGCCACGCCGCGCCTCACCAGGGCTGCCTTCACCGTCTCCGCCCGCCGCTCGCTCAGCGCCTGGTTCTCCTCGACCGTCCCCGAGGCGTCGGTGTGCCCCTCGATGCGCACCCGAACCTCCGGGTCCTTCTCCAGGATTCCGCCGATCGCCCGCAGCACCCGGAAGCTCGAGGGCAGGAGCGCCGCGCTCCCACTCGCGAACTCGATGACCGTCCCGCCGAGCAGGGTGTCCACCTCCTGCTGCAGCGGCTCGGGCCTCGTGGCGACGGTGACCTGCGTCACCACGTGCATCCCGCCGGAGGACGCCTCGACCCGCCGCTCCAGCGTCTCCTTGCTGGCGGAATCGGGCACCTCGGCCACGAGCTGCACCTGTCCTGCGCCGACGTGCAGCTCGCGCCCGGAAGGAAAGAAGGTCCCCACCAGCGGACCGAGCCGGTCGGCCAGCGGACCCACCTCCGGGCTGTCGATCAGCCGGTCGACGACGCGCGTTCCCTCGGCGGCCCTTTGCAGCTCGGCCACCACCCGCGCGTGCTCCTCGCCCGGGCGAACGACTCCCGAGAGGAGGATGTCGTCGCCGCTCCGGGCGACGCTCACCTGCGCCGGGCCCGGGGTGGGCGCCGGGACCGCCGCCGCCACCGGCCGGGGAGCGATGAGCCCCCAGTGGCGATCGAGGCAGAGGAGGAAGACCGCACAGAACCCGAGGACACCGAGGAACCACACCCGGATGGAGTTGCCCATGCGAACCGCTCCTCGGAAGGCGCCTTCCGGGGGAGGTCCTACACCTCTTGGTCGTGGGGGAGATCGTGCACCTTGGTGCCGATCCACGCCGGCCGGGGCGAGGCCATCCTGCACCTTGGTGCCGGTCCGGCCTGCGTCGACGCCTCGCTCAGAAGGCGTACCCGAGCCCGCCGAGCACCGCCTGCTCTCCGAGGAAGCCGACCTCGACGAAGGCCTCGAGGTGCGCGGGGAGGCTGAAGCTCGAGCCGGCGCTGAGCCGGTAGTGGTAGACGTCGCTGCCGGTGAACGACTGGCCACCCGGCGCGAACCAGACCGGCCCTCCGAAGAAGGCCACCCCGACGTAGGGCAGCCAGACGTCGAACAGCCGCTTGCCGAGGATGGCGGACGCCCGGATGTCCGAGGCGGTGAACGTCGGCCGGTCCGCCGGGTCCGACCTCGACTGCGTGCCTGCAACGGCGATGCTCACCGCCGCGCTGACCGCGAGGTACGGCCGGGGGCCGGTCCCGTCGAGGAAGGTGTACCCGACCGAGGCGCTGGCGATGACTCCCGGCTTCAGGTCGTAGTTGCCGAGCGGCCCCTCCAGGCTCCCGGCGACGATCGCCCCGAGCGAGACCTGGAAGGAGAGCGCGGAGGGCCGGTAGGTGAACGCCACTGCCGCGCTGGCCTGTTCCAGCCGCTGGCGGTTTCCGTCGAATGTGAGATCGGTGCGCAGGCCGCCGCCGGTGAGCGCGAGCTGGAACCGCCGCTCCTCGTCGAGCGCCGCGCCGCAGGTGCCCGTGAGACCCACGGGCGGCGCCACGCCTCAGGCCCGTGCGGGCGGCGGACGCCAGAGCAGGGCGAGGACACAGCCGGAGGCGACGACTCGGAGTGCTCGATGCATCGACGGGTCGGACCTAGTCCCTCCGGGATGGATGCGCCAGCGCCGCCTCAACCTGTGGGTCGCTCCGGTGTTCCTCGCCCCGACGTGCGCTTCGCCCTCCTCATCGCAGCCATCGCGATCGCCTGTGCCTCGGCGCCGACGACCGCACCGCGCGCCGTCGCCCAGCCTGCCGACCTGCCTCGATCGTCCATCGCCGCGGTCCTCCTCCACCGCGAGGAGCTGCGCTTGACCGCGACGCAGGTGGATGCGCTCGGGCGGCGCGACGAGGAGCTCCAGCGCGAGGACGCAGCCCTCCGGGCGCGACTCGCCGCGGGCTCCGAGGTGCCGGCGGCGGCTCCGCAGGCGTCGATGACGGGCGCGGGCCGGGGTGGCCGTCACGGCGGGCGGCGCCCGTCCACCCAGGCGCATGCCCCGGATCTCCTCACCCGACTCGACGACGACGACACCCGGGCGTACCTCGAGGTGGAGGCGCAGGTGCTCACCGAGCAGCAGCGGCCCCGGGCGCAGCAGATCGCCTCGCAGTACCGCGAGGCCCTCTACGACCGGCAGCATCCATCCCGCACCCCAAGGGAAGGTGCGGCGGACGCGGGCTGGCCCGGGGGATGACCTCGGACGGCAGGAGCCACGCGATTGCGCCGGGCCCACTCCGGTCGAGGCGCGTTAACCGCTGGCCGGCGCAGGTGTTTGCCCGCGTGCAGACGGCCGGAAAGCATTCCCGGTCACGACGCCCGCCACGGTGCCATCGCCCCCCCACCGCGCGCGGGCGTTTCTTTGCCTCGACCCGGCGGCGGACCCTCGCTCGCCTCCCGGAAACGAACCCGCCTCCGGAGCTCAGCGCTTCTTGCTCGTCGCCGCGCACGCCGCGAGAGCTTCCAGCGCCTGCGTCCGAACGGGATGGCGTAGCATCGCCGGCCCCAGTGCAGACCGCCCTCCTCGTCCTCCTCGCCGGGCTGATGATCTCCGCGGGCGTCATGCACTTCGTGACCCCCGGGGTCTTCATCCGCATCGTCCCCCGCTGGCTCCCGGCCCCGGCCGCCCTGGTGGCCATCAGCGGCGCCTGCGAGCTCCTCGGCGGCGTGGGGCTCCTGGTCCCCGGGACGCGGCGCTGGGCGGCCTGGGGACTGGTCGCGCTCCTGATCGCGGTGTTCCCGGCCAACGTGAACATGGCCCTCAACCGCCTCTCCTTCGGGCGGCACCCGGTCCCGACCTGGATGCTCTGGGCACGGCTTCCGCTCCAGGCGGTGCTGGTCGCCTGGGCCTGGAGCTTCACCCGGCCCTGACCCCAGCCTTAGCTGGTCATCGGCTTCGCCGCGGGGCTCTCGGTGCGCCGGGCGGATCCGACATCTCCGACCTCTTCCGGAACCCGCGAGTCCGGCCCGAGCAGAGGGCGCTCTGGGCCGTGGTGCTCTTCCTCGGCAACATCATCGCGATGCCGGTCTACTGGTCCCTCTACATCTGGAGAGAGCCCGCGCCCGGGCTCCCCTCCCGCGACGCCGAGCGCTGAGCGCGGCTGAGTGGCCTCTTCCTCACCGCGGAGGGTGATCTGATGACCCTCCGGATCCACCGCGTCTCCGAGCTGCGTGACCTGCTCAGGAAGGGGCCCGGGCACCAGCTCTCGGTCTCCGTCGAGCAGGACGGGCGCCAGGCGACCTTCCGCATCAAGATCCGTCCGCTGCTGTAGAGCGTCAGGGCACCATTGAGAGGAAGAGAAAGGCGGCGAACACCACCAGCTGCACCGCTCCCTGCATGATGCTTGTGCGCCCCGGGCCGAGCGTGACCGCGCCGACGATGAAGGTCAGGCCGAGCAGGACCAGGTCCTTCGGCTGGAGGCCCAGGACGACCGGGAGGTGGAACAGTTGCGAGGTGGCGACCACCGCGGGGATGGTGAGGCCGATGGTGGCCAGCGCCGAGCCGAGGGCGAGATTCATGCTGGTCTGGAGGCGGTCGGCCCGGGCGGCGCGGACCGCGGCCACCGTCTCGGGGAGCAGCACCAGCAGGGCGATGGCGATGCCGATGACCGCATCCGGGGCCCCCGCGGCGCGGACCAGCGCCTCGATGCGCGGCGAGAGCACCTTCGCCAGGCCCACCACGCCGACCAGCGACACCAGCAGCAGCCCGAGACTGGTCCACGCCGCCAGCGCCGTGGGGGGCGGAAGGTGGACGTCGTCGCCCGCGGCCGCGCTGGTCGGGAGGAAGTAGTCGCGGTGCCTGACGGTCTGCACGAAGACGAAGACGCCCCATAGGACAAGCGAGGCGAGCCCGGCGAAGAGCAGCTGCGCGGGGGTGTAGGCCGGGCCAGGCGCGCTGGTGGTGAAGCCGGGGAGCACCAGCGCCAGGGTGGAGAGCGCCACCAGCGCGGCGAAGGCGGGCCCGGCGCCCTCGATGCGGAACGACTGCTCGCGGTGGCGAATGCCCCCGATGAGGATGCACAGGCCGATGACCCCGTTGCAGATGATCATCACCGCCGCGTAGATGGTGTCGCGGGCCAGGGCGGCCTTGGCCGGTCCGCCGGCGAGCATCATCGAGACGATGAGCGAGGTCTCGATGACCGTCACCGCCAGGGCGAGGATCAGCGTCCCGAGCGGCTCGCCGACCTTGTGCGCCACCACCTCGGCGTGGTGGACGGCGGCGAGCACCGCGCCCACCAGCGCCAGGCCGCACACCGCGGCGAGCACTCCTCCAGGAGGAAACGCCGTGGCGACCCCGAGCAGGGCGGCGGCGAGCAGCGGGGCGATGGTCGACCAGTGCTTCATCGGGCTCCCGAGGAAAGCGGCGTCGGAGGGCCCGCCAAGCTACCTCAGCTCACGGCCCGATCGTGCTCCCCGTGAGCGCTAGCGCCCGCAGACGAAGGCGCTCAGCGTGCTGCTCGCGTTCGCGGGGAGCGCCGTCCGCGCCACGTTCAGCACCATGGCCAGGAAGGTGTAGTAACCGCAGACGCCCACCAGGTCGATGACCCCCTGCTCGCCGAAGCGGCGCACCGCGGCCGCGTAGGTCGGGTCCGAGACGGCCTGGTTGTGCAGGAGCTCGTGCGCGAAATCGAGCACCAGCTGCTCGTCCGCGTCCAGCTTCGCCGGGCGGCGGCCCTCGGCGACGGCGGCGGCGACCTCGGGCGAGAGCCCCGCCTTCAGCGCGATGGGCTGGTGCACCGCCCACTCGTAGCGCTGCGTCCAGTGCCGGGCGGTGAGCAGGATGGCGAGCTCGTTCAGCTTCGGTGGGAGGGTGCTCTGGTAGCGCAGGTAGTCCCCCATGGCCTTCGCCCGCAGCATCACCTCGGGGCTGCGCAGCAGGGGGACGAAGGGGCCGAACACGGGGACGTTGCGCCCGGCGAGGAACTCGGCCGAGGCCTTCTTCTGTGCCTCCGTGTGCCGGGCGGCGGGAATCTCCGGCATCCGGTCGGGGCATGCCTCCGACGGCGGAGCTGCGGTCCCTCCGTCCTTTCCCGCGGCCTCCACTCGGGCGGCGGCGAGTGCGACTCCGGTTCCCAGCAGCGCTCTTCTCGACAGCGACATGGGCAGTCCCTCCGTGGGCTGGACGTCGGAGGTCCGGACCCTACCGTCCCGGAGGCCCACGGGCCGGTCGCCATCGAGTGGCGGCTGGAGCGCGGCTGCTCGGCGGCCTGGCGCTGCGCGGCGAGGGACGACGTCGCCTCGGCGCGGCGACATCAGCCCCTCGCGGCGCGCTCGGTCTCTACTTCTCGCCCTTGCTCCAGGGCGGCACGACGCCGTTGGACCGGGCGTAGGCGATCGACTGGCCGAGGTGCTCCTGGTAGTGCCCGAGCGCGATCAGCACCAGCGCGCGCTTGCTGAAGTCGCGCCCGAAAAAGTTCACCGTCTTGCCCAGCTCGGCATCCGGCATCTGCTTCACCTGGTTGCCGAACCAGATGAAGGAGTCGGTGAGCAGCTTCTGGATCTTTGCCTTGTCGGTGGTCTGCTTGTCGAAGGTCTTCATCTGCGCCGCGACCTCCGCGGGGATCTCGAAGCCCATCTGCTTGCCGAAGAAGTAGCTCGAGCCGGCAGCGTGCAGGTACACCTCGGCCACCGAGCGCACGCCCTTTGCAGGGCGCCAGTTGAACTTGCCCTGCGGCATGGCCTGCTCGAGCGAGACCATCTGCTCCTGCACGTGTGCGAGGACCCCGGCCACGTCGGACTGGAAGGTCGACGCCGGCGCCGCCGCAGGCGCCGGAGCGGCCGGGGCCGCACCCTGGGCGAAGGCGGGAAGCGATAGGGCGAGACAGGAGGTCAGGAGCAACTTGCGCGTCAATGGCATGTGGGCTCTCCGGTTCAGACCGGCGTGGGGCGGGACCAGACGCGCTGCAGCAGGGGGGCGAGCCCCACCACCACGGCGCATCCGAGCACGTTGTACCAGAGGTACCCCATGCTGCCGAACGTTGCTGCAGCCAGCACCGCGATCTCCCCTGCCACCGTCGCCCAGAACGCCGCGCGGCCCCCCACCCGCGCGAGGAAGAAGCCCACCAGGAACACGCCGAGCATGGGGCCGTAGAAGAGCGAGCCCAGGACGTTGACCGCCTGGATGAGGTTGTCGAGCAGCGAGGCGAAGGTGGCGAACCCCACCGCCACCACGCCCCAGGCCGCGGTCGACCAGCGCGCCACCGCCAGCGTCGTCGCATCCGGCGCATCGGGGTGGCGCGGACGGTAGAAGTCCACCACCGTCGTGGCGCCGAGCGACGAGAGCGCCGCCGAGTTGGCGGACATCGCCGCCGAGAGGATGACCGCCACCAGGAGCCCGATCAGCCCGCGCGGGAAGTGGTCCAGCACGAAGCGAAGGAAGATGAAGTCCGCGTCCTTCGGGTCGGCGCCGGGGTGGGCCCGCGCCACCAGCGCCCCGGTCTCCTTCCGCAGCGCCTGGACCCGGTCCTCGGCAGCCCGCAGCGCGTCGGTGTTCCCTCCGCCGGCGAGCCAGGTGTCGATGGCCCCGCGCTTCTCGGCGAAGAGCCGGGCCTGCGTCGCCTCGAGCCGGACCACCTCCGCCGGATGCGTCGCCCGCACCCGCTCAAGCTCCGCCCGGTTGAAGAACAGCGGTGGGGGGGTGAGCTGGTAGACGACGAAGACCATCACCCCGATGAAGAGGATGAAGAGCTGCATCGGCACCTTGAGCAGCCCGTTCATCAAAAGGCCCCGCCGGCTCTCGGCCAGCGGACCTCCGGCGAGGTAGCGCTGAACCTGGGACTGGTCGGTGCCGAAGTAGGCCAGCTGCACGAACAGCCCGCCCAGCAGGCCGGACCAGAGCGTGTAGCGCGTGTCCAGGCGCAGGGAGGTGTCGACCCCCTGGAGCTTGCCGAGCACGCCGGCCAGCGCGACGCCTTGCCCGAACGAGACCCCCGGCGGCAGCCGGGTGATGGCCACCCAGAGCGCCACCACCAGGCCGATCAGGATGACCGCCATCTGCGCGGTCTGGGTCCGGCTCACCGCGCGGCTCCCGCCTGCGACGGTATAAGCAATCGTCACGGCGCCGAGGACCAGGTTGGTGCGGAGGACGGGCCAGCCCAGCACCGCCGAGAGCACCAGGGCCGGCGCGTAGATGGCCAGCCCCGAGGCCATCCCGCGCGACACCAGGAAGAGCAGGGCGGTGAACTGCCGCGTCCGCCGGTCGAAGCGTTGCTCGAGGTACTGGTAGGCGGTGTAGACCGAGAGCCGGTGGTAGACCGGCAGGATGATCGCCGAGAGCAGCACCATGGCAATCGGTAGCCCGAAGTAGAACTGCACGAACCCCAGTCCGTCCTGGTACGCCTGCCCCGGCACCGAGAGGAAGGTGATGGCGCTGGCCTGGGTGGCGATGACCGACAGGCCGATGGTCCACCAGCGGATGTCCTTCCCCGCCCTCAGGAAGGAATCGGTGGTGTGCACCCCCCGGCTGCGCCAGGCGCCGAAGGCGACGATGCCCAGGAGGGTGAGGACCAGCACCGTCCAGTCGAGCGCGCTCACGGGAAGGCCCGGGCCAGCACCCACAGGCCGGCGATCTCCAGCGCGAGCACCACCAGGATCAGCGCGTAGAGCCGGCTCCAGCGCTCGGCCGGCTCCTCAGCCTCCTGCTCAGCCACCCGCGTCCACCAGGTTGGCGAACAGCCGGAACGCGCCCGGCACCCCGGCGGGGAGCTGCCGGAAGAACGACAGCCCGGTGTAGACGAAGGCGCCCTTCCCGGACCGGGCGATCAGGATCGAGCCCTTCAACGGCGGCTCACCAGGGTCGTGCATCGCCAGCGGCGCGGCGTAGCGCGGATCCCACGACTCCGCGAAGTACAGCCCGCGCTCCTGCACCCACCCCGCCCAGTCGTCGGGCCCGATGCGGTTGGGGCCGGTGAGCACCGGGTGCGCCGCCGCCTCGACCGCCGCCGTCTCGTCGGTGACCCGTCCGTGGCCGATCTGGAAGGGGAAGGGCCCGAGGTCGGGCGGCGCCGAGGAGATCCAGTTGCTGGTCACGTACTGCACCAGCACCGTCCCGCCCGAGGCAACGTACTCCATGAGCTTGGGGTGGAGCGCCTGCAGCTGCGGCTCGACGTTGAACGCCCGGATGCCGAACACCACGGCGTCGAAGCGGCCCAGGGCGCTCTCTCGCAGGTCGGCGAGCGACAGCGGCGTGACCTCGTACCCCGCCTGACGCAGCGCCTCGGGCACCTCGTCTCCGGGGCCGGGGACGTAGCCGATGCGATGCCTGGCGTGCGCCACGTCGGCGCGGGTGAGCTGGACCGTGGCCGGCGGGAGCCAGGTCTGGATGGGGATGTGGGCCGCGTCGATGCGGTGCAGGCCACGATCGAACCGCTGGCCGTCCACCGTGGCGACCGCGCGGAGCGTCCCGCGCGCGGCGGTCCGCGGAGGGCTCACCCGAAAGCGGAGCGTGGACTCGCCGCCGGCCTTCACGGTGAACGGCGCGCTCGCTGGCTCGGCGGAGAACCCCGGTGGAAGCTCGAGGGCCAGCGTGCCCGAGGCGCCGCGGACGCTGCGCACCGTCACCTCGAGCTGGCGGGGGGAGGCGTCCGGGAAGAGCAGGAGCCCGCTGGGCGGATCCACCGTCACCGCCGGCAGGACCTCGAGCCGGCGGTAGCGCTCTCCGATCACCGGGTCGGTCCACTTGTAGGCCACCGGCCGGTGGACGGTGATGGACTCGCTCCCGAAGGCGAAGACCAGCTCCGCCTCGAGCGGCGCCGGCTCCTCGGGGAGCCCCGCCAGCGCCGGGTCCCGCACCGGGTAGAGGCCCGGCTCCGGCGCGTCCAGCCAGGCGGGGTTGGAGAGGCGCGTGTCCGCTGGGACCTCGAGCGGCGCCTTCGCCTCGAGCGGGACGCCGGCCTTCAGCGCGGACGGCCCGAGCAGCGCGCGGCTACCCACCCGGGCCGAGGTGAGCGAGACCTGCGCCGGCCGGCGGAGCAGCACGCTGGTGGTCGCGGTCACGCTGCCGCCGGGCGAGGTGCTGGGGCGGTCCGCGGTGACGTCGGCGAAGAGCCCGGCGCAGGCGAGCACCGCCCGGTCGACCTCGCCGAGCTTCGCCTCCTTCCACGGATGCTCGGGCATCCGCCGCAGCTCGGCGCGCGCGGCGAGGAGCCCCGGGATCGCGGCCTCGGGAGCGCCCGTCCGGTACGCCTGGCGTGCCCGCTTCAGCTCCGAGACCAGGCGCGCCGTCCCGGGCACGCGCGACCAGTCGAATGTCACGCCATCCAGCGGCCCGTCCTTCATCGCCTCGCCGGCGAGGGGGTGAAAGGCCTCGATCGTCGGACCGCGGCGTCGCGCCGCGCCGAAGCCCTGGCTCTTGTGGTTGCTGCGGCTGTCGGCGGCGAGCTCCGGATACGACAGCCCGAGCCACGGGTCGTAGCCGCCCACGTCGAGGTGAGGGAGCTTTGCCAGCTCCGCATCCGACTTCCCGAAGAAGTTGCTCTCGTTCCACACCACCCGGCGCGCCTTCCACGGGCCCAGCCGCCGGTGCTCGGCATCCGGCATGTACGAGGGATCCGCGGCGCGGGTGAACGCCTCCACCGCCAGCCGCGCCGAGGCGGTGTGCTGCCCGTGCGTCTCGCCGGCCTCGAGGGGGAAGCGGGTGATGATCACGTCCGGACGGAACCGCCGGATGGCGAGCACCACGTCGGCGAGCAGCGCGTCGTGCCCCCAGATGGAGAGCGACTCCTCGGGACTCTTCGAGTAGCCGAAGTCCCGCGCCCGGGTGAACAGCTGCTCGGCCCCGTCCATCGCGCGCGCCGCGAGCAGCTCCTGGGTGCGGATGAGCCCGAGCGCGGGGCCCAGCTCCGGGCCGATCAGGTTCTGGCCGCCGTCGCCCCGCGTCACCGACAGATAGCCGGTGCGAAGCAGCGAATGGTTGGAAAGGTAAGCCAGGAGGCGGGTGTTCTCGTCGTCCGGGTGGGCGGCGACGTAGAGGACACCTCCCACCACCAGCAACCGATCGAGCCAGCGTTCCAGCCGCGCTCCATCGGGCTGGGAGGGGCGCAGGGTGGGCGCAGCGTTCGCGGTGGAGAGCAGCAGGGGCAGGGTGAGGACCATCGGGGCAAGCAAGACGCGGCGCGCGCGTTTGGACGGGTGCATGGGCACTGGTACGGTGGAATCTGGCATGGCTTCGGACTTCTTCGCGCAGTTCATCGCCGGGGAAGCCGACGCCGCGACACTCCTGCCCGCGAGCCCGCTGGACCCGAAGGCCTGGGACCAGGCCACGGCCCGCGCCTCGCGGCGCCGGCCGGTGCAGGGAGTGGTCGAGGAGCTGCAGCGACAGGCGGCGGCGCTGCCGGCCTCCGCCGCGCGGGATGCGGCCCTCGCCGCGCTCGAGCTCCCGGGGACGACCTGCGTCGTGACCGGACAGCAAGTCGGTGTCTTCCTCGGTCCGCTGTACACGTTGCACAAGGCCGCGACCGCGGTGGCGCGGTCCAGGTGGCTCGGCGAACGCACGGGGCGGCCGTGCATTCCAGTCTTCTGGCTGCAGACCGAGGACCACGACTGGGCGGAGGTGGCCCGGTTCGACGGCTGCGTGCGCGGGAGCTGGAGCTCGGGCCGGCTTCCCCCCGAGCCGGCCGCCGAGGCCCGCGTGTCCCTGGCCCATCGCCGGCTCCCGCCGGAGGTCGAGGTCCACCTCGCGGCCCTCTCGCGGACGCTGGCCCCGCTGCCGCACGGCGCCGCGGTGTCGGCGCTCCTCGGCCGGCACTACGTCGCGGGGCGCTCGCCCGGCGCGGCCTTCGCCGGGGTCCTCTCCGAGCTGTTCGCCGAGGAGGGCCTGGTGCTGCTCGATCCGCGGACCCCCGCCATGGCGGCGCGTGCCGCGCCTCTGGTCCGCTTCGCGCTCGAGGAGCACGACGCGATCGGAGCCGCGCTCGAGGCGCGCTGCATGGAGCTCGCCCGCCACGGGTTCCACGAGCAGGTGCACACCCGCGCCGACGCCTCGCTGGCCTTCTTCCACCCCGCCGGCCCCGCGGGCCCCCGCTTCCGGCCGGACCGCGACGGTGACGGGTTCCGCACGCCGCTCGGGAGGGTCTCGCTGGCCGAGCTGCGCGCGCGGCTCGCCGACGTTCCGCTCTCCTTCAGCACCTCGGCGCTGCTGCGCCCGCTGGTGCAGGACACGCTGCTGCCCACCGCGGCGTACCTGGGTGGACCGGCCGAGTGCACCTACTTCGCCCAGCTCCCGCCCCTCTACCAGCTGGCCGGGGTGGAGCTGCCGATGATCGGCCCGCGGGCGAGGTTCCGGGTGGTGGACCCGTGGACCGCCGGAGCGCTCGGGCGGCTCGGGCTCACTGCGGAGGACACGGACCAGCCGGTCCACGCGCTGGCCGCGCGGCTCCACGCCTGGCCTCCCTGGATGGACGGCTCGCTCCGCCAGCGTCTGCTCGGGCCCGTCGAGCGGGAGCTGGAGGCGCTCCGACCCGAGGCGGTGGCGCTCGACCCCGCGCTGGCCCGGAACGTGGAGAAGACCAGGGCGCACCTGGCGCGCGGCGTGGACCGCTTCATCGGCCGGCTGCAGCGCGCGGTGCTCTCCTCGAGCGGCGTGGGAACGGGCGCCCTCACCGCCCTCGAGCAGGTGACCGCGGCGCTGAACCCGGGAGGACGGCCCCAGGAGCGCGTGCACGGATTCTGGGCCATCGCCGCCGAGGTGGGTCCGCGCGCCCTGGTCTCCAGCCTGGTGGCGGCCGCCGCGCCGCTCTCGCCCGAGCTGCGGACGGTGCGGCCGTGAGCGCGCTCGGCGTCGGCATCGCCTGCTTCCCCACGGTGGGCGGGAGCGGAGTCGCCGCCTCTCAGCTCGCGATGCAGCTGGCCGCGCGCGGCCACCGGGTCCACGTCTTCTCCGCGGGTGTCCCGGTGCGCCTGGAAGGGGCTGGCCCGTGGACGGTGCACCGGGTCGCCACCTCACCCCGGCCCCCGTCCGAGGCGGTGGCGCAGCCGATCGCGCTGGCGAGGGCCATGGCGGAGGTGACGGTGCGCGAATCGCTGGACCTCCTGCACGTGCACTACGCGCTCCCGCACGGGCCCGCGGCGCTGCTCGCCCGGGAACTGGTGCGAGGCCAGGGTCGCCGGCCTCCGGGGCTGGTCACCACGCTGCACGGCACCGACGTGACCGGCGTGGCGCACGACGCGGCGATGCGCGCGCAGGTCCGCGAGGCGGTGCTCGGCAGCGGCGCGGTCCTCACCCCGTCCGCCTGGCTGCGCCGGGTGGCGATCGAGACGCTCGCGCTCCCGCCGAGCGTCGGGGTGGCGGTGGTGCCGAACTTCGTCGACCCCCGGACGTTCCACCCGCTCGACGACGGCGCGGGGGAGGTGCCGGCGCTCTTCCCCGCGCTCGACTGGAGCCCCGGCCGGCGTCCCGCGGTGCTGCTCCATGCCTCCAACTTCCGGCCGGTGAAGCGGGTGGGCGACGCGGTGCGGGCGCTGGCCGAGGTGCGGCGCAGCCGGGCGGCGGTGCTGGTGCTGGTGGGCGATGGGCCGGATCGCGAGGCCGTGGAGGCGCTCGCGGCTTCGCTCGGCGTCCGGGACGCGGTGGCCTTCGCCGGGGAGCGCCGCTCGCTGGGCGACCTCTTCGCCCACGCCGATCTGTTCCTGCTCCCCAGCGCGCAGGAGAGCTTCGGCCTCGCCGCGCTCGAGTCGCTGGCCTCGGGCGTCCCGGTGGTGGCCAGCGACGTGGGTGGCGTGCCCGAGGTGGTGACCCACGGCGAGACGGGCTGGCTCGTGCCGCCCGGGGATCCGGCGGCGATGGCGTCGGCGGCGCTCTCCCTGCTCGCCGACCCGCCTCGGCGCGCGGCGATGGGCCGGGCGGCGCGGGCGGCGGCCCTCGCGCGCTTCCAGCCCGGGCCGCTGGTCTCGCGGGTGGAGGAGATCTACCGCGGGGTCTTGGCACCGGCGTCCGGCGATCCAGCTCCCGGCTGATCCGGCGCCGCTCCGGACGGCGGAGAGCCGGGGCAAGTGTCCGTGGCCGGACAGGCGCCACGGGGTCGCGCTGCCGCTCACCGCAAGCGCCTCGGCAGGTCGGGCGTACTGAGGCAGAACGGTCTATGCAGCGGATGACGCGAGAAGGAGGGCAGGCATGAGCACGACAGGATGGAAGTGGCTGACCCGTGCGGCGGTGCTGGGGGCGGTGCTGTCCTCGCCTCATGCCGCGTGGGCCCAGAGCGTCGGGCTGCCCGGGACCACCGGTGGCAGCTCGCAGACCAGTGCCGCCACCATCAACAACGCGCCGACCTTCGACCCCTCCGCGCAGGCCGCCGCGCTCCTCATCGGAAACTACCGCGTCCCCGGCGCGCCGCCCGTCGACCCCACCGCCACGTACCGGGTCCCGACCGCGGGCGCCGGCGGAGGCTCGAGCACCACCACCAGCACCACCACCACCACCACCAACACCAGCACCGCCACCACGGCGACGGCGTCGACCACGGGCTCGCAGTAGGGAACGCCCGAGCGGAGCGGCGCCGGTCGGCCGAGCGAGGCTCTGGCGTCGGGTGCGGGGGAGTGACAGCGTAGGCGCCTGCTTCCCCGGTGTCGCTCGCCCTCCCCGGAGGCCCCTCGCCGATGTCGCTCGGAACGATGATGGAGTTCCCGCTGACGCTGGACCACCTCCTGGTCCGCGCCGAGCGGATGTTCCCGGCCGTGCCCGTCGTCTCCCGCCTGCCGGACCGCTCGCTCCACCGGACCACCTACGGGCAGGTGGCGAAGCGCGCCCGGGCCCTCGCCGAGGCGCTGGCCCGCGCCGGCCTGCGCCCGGGCGACCGGGTGGCCACGCTGATGTGGAACCACGCCGCGCACCTCGAGGCCTACCTCGGCGTCCCGCTCGCCGGTGGCGTGGTGCACACGCTCAATCTCCGCCTCGCGCCGGAGGAGCTGGCGTTCATCGTCAGCCACGCCGACGACCGCTTCCTCCTGGTGGACGAGGTGCTGCTGCCGCTCTGGGAGAAGGTCCGCCCGCGGGCGGCGATCGAGCGGGTGGTGGTGGTCTCGGCGTCGCAGGGCGGCGAGTACGAGGCCCTGCTCTCCACCGCGACCGGCGGCTGGACCGCGCCGAGGCTCGCGGAGAGCGACCCGTGCGGCATGTGCTACACCTCCGGGACCACCGGGCAATCCAAGGGCGTGGTGTACACGCACCGGAGCACGATGCTGCACACGCTCAGCGCCGCCCTCGCCGACGGGCTCGCGCTGCGGCACGCCGACGCGGTCCTGCCGGTGGTCCCGATGTTCCATGCCAACGCCTGGGGTCTGCCCTACGCGGCGGTGATGACCGGCGCGAAGACCGTGTTCCCCGGGCCGGCGCTCGATGCGGAGAGCGTCCTCGACCTCATGGCGCGGGAGCAGGTGACGGTCTCCGCCGGGGTGCCGACGGTCTGGTTCGGCGTGCTCGAGGCGCTGGACCGCGAGCCCCGGCGCTGGGCGCTGGCGCCCGGCCTGCGGATGATCGTCGGGGGCTCGGCCGCGCCGGAGTCGCTCCTCCGCGGGTTCGACCGGCACGGGGTCACCGTGGTGCACGCCTGGGGCATGACCGAGATGTCGCCGCTCGGCTCGGTGTGCCACCTCGGGCCCGAGGCGGCGTCGCTCGACCAGGCCGGGAGGTACGCGCAGCGCGCGCGCCAGGGACGCCCGTCGCCGCTGGTCGAGATCCGCGCGGTGAACGAGGCCGGCGAGGTGCCGTGGGACGACCGGACGATGGGCGAACTTCAAGTCCGCGGCCCCTGGGTGACGGCGCGCTACCACCACAACGACGAGGTGAAGGACCGCTGGACTCCGGACGGCTGGTTCCGGACCGGCGACGTGGTCACCCTCGACGCGACGGGGAGCATCAAGCTGACCGACCGCACCAAAGATTTGGTCAAATCCGGCGGCGAGTGGATCTCCTCGGTCGATCTGGAGAACGTGCTGATGGGGCACCCCGCGGTGCAGGAGGCGGCGGTGGTGGCGGTGGCGCACCCGCGCTGGGGTGAGCGGCCCCTCGCCACGGTGGTGCTCCGGCGCGACCGCTCGGCGACCGCGCCCGAGCTCCAGGAGTTCCTGAAGGCCCGGTTCCCGAAGTTCTGGGTCCCCGAGGCCATCGTCTTCGCGGAGTCCATCCCGCGCACCTCGGCGGGCAAGTTCCGCAAGTCCGAGCTGCGCGAGCGGTACGCCGGCTGGACCTGGCCGGCTACTTCTTCCAGCTGACTAGGGCCCTGGCCACGTCCTCCTCCTCGAAGAAGTTCTTCGCGGCCTTGCCCAGCGTCTGCGCCCGCTGGGCCGCGGCCACCGCCTCGG
This sequence comes from uncultured delta proteobacterium, assembly GCA_963776345.1. Taxonomy (GTDB): domain Bacteria; phylum Myxococcota; class Myxococcia; order Myxococcales; family Myxococcaceae; genus RPRB01. The sequence goes on from CAVZMH010000022.1 coordinate 298,108, forward strand.
CGTTCTTCCCCGCGGCGTGGAGGAGCTGCGCCCGGGTCCAGACGTTGTTCCACTCCTCCTTGAGCTTGATGGAGCGGTCGGCGAGCTGCATCGCCAGCGCGGGCTCGATGCCGGCGCCGAGCAGGTAGCGGGCGGCGGCGTTGTAGGGCTTCCAGTCGTCGCCCTTCAGCGCGCGGATCTGGGAGAGCACCTTCTCCCGGGTCCCGGTGGTGAACCTCACCGCCACCCGCTGGGTCTCCCACTCCATCACCAGGGCGCCCTTCTCGTCGTCGAAGTCGACGATGGCGAAGGCCAGGCGCTCGCGGAGCGGGACCGTGCTCGCGGCGGCCGTGACGCGGAGGGCGTCCTCAGACTGCTTGTAGTCGCCCGCGCCCCACAGCTCGGTGTTCTTGCTGAGGATGAAGGTCCAGCCGGACTTCTGCGGCAGGAAGAACAGGCAGTAGGCGCCGGCGGGCACCGGCTTGCCCTCGATCGACACCGGTGTGGAGAAGGTCACCTTGGTGCACTCGTTGGCGCCGGCGCGCCAGAGCTCGTCGAAGGGCACCACCTCGCCCCAGATCTTCCGGCCCCTCACCGAGGGGCTCGAGTAGACGATGGAGATGTCGGTCAGGCCCACGGTCTGGGTCGCCGACCCCTTCGGGCTCGGGCGGGGAAGGTCGAGCTTCGGCGCGGGCTGGGCGAGCGCGGCGCCGGCGCCGAGCGCCACGGAGAGGATGACCTGGGAGATCGAACGCAGCACTGCCGCCTCGGTGGAGAAGGGTGGGGCCGCGGAGCATATCCAACCGCTCGCGGGCGGTGGGTCCACTTCGCTCCGGCAGGTCTCGCCGACCCGGCCGGGGTAGCCCCGGAACCAGTCGTCTCGCCCATCTGCAGACTGGCGTCTTCCTTGCTGAACGAACGGTCGGAGGGGGAGCCGGTCCGCCCGTCTCGTTGCTCGTCCGCGCGGGTCGTCCGGTTCTCTTCGTTGGACGAGCGGTCTCGAGTCGAACATGAAGCGGTGGATGTGGGTCGCCGGAGCGCTCGCCCTGAGCGGTTGCCTGCCGATGGACGGCGGGACCGGCTCCAACACGAACTCCAGCAGCAGCCAGCAGCAGTGCAACACCGGCTACTGCTACTCGTACCTCGAGGGCGTCTGCTGCCCGAGGTCCGCGCCGTACGCCTGCAATGGGTCCTGCTACACCTATTCTGGCGGTGGCGGGTGCAGCAGCTACAAGACCCAGTGCTTCTAGCGCTGAGCGGACGAGGTCACTGACAGACGTTGTTGCAGCTCGCCGGCGTCACGCCGTTGGTGACGTCGGTGCATGACTCGTTGCCGTAGTCGTTGATGCAGCTGCTGGCGGCCGAGGCGTTGTAGCTCTTCCCGCTCGGGCACGAGGTGTTGGTGCTGGTGCAGCCCGCGGAGAGGGTGGAGGCACAGGTCGAGGCATTGCCGTAGAGCTGCGCCGCGCCGGCGGCGTTGCACTGGAAGAGCTTGTTGCACACGGTGGTGAACACGCTCTTGCAGGCCGCGACCGGGTCCGAGGTGTTGTTGCTGGATCCGCCGCAGCCGAGGACGGCGGCGGCGAGGATGAAGGCGGACAGCGTGCGATGCATGTGAGACCTCCTTCGGGTTCGCCCCGGAGGCTAGGGACGCGGCTCGAGCACCCGGCAGGTGCGCTTCGGAAATACCGGGTGGGCCACCGAGGTCCTGGCATCCCGTCGCACGCCGGTTAGTCTCCCGCGCCTTCGCCCCCGGAGGTGGTCCCTGACGTCGCTCCCGCTCCTCGCGCTCTCCGTGCTCTCCGCAGCCCCCGGGCAGCCCGGCGTCGAGTCCGCGCTCGCCGAGCTGAACCGGCTGGTGGAGCTCAAGCGGGTCGCCCTCTCCCCCGATGGCGGCCGGGTGGCATGGGTGGAGGCGGCGCCCACGCCGGCCGGGCCGTCCGGGCGGCTGAAGATCATCCGCCTGGCCGCGCGCAGCGGCGGCGCTCCGGTGCGGATCACCGCGGCGAAGGACGGCGCCGACCACGAGGAGGACGAGCCGGTCTTCTCGCCCGACGGCACCCGGCTGGCCTTCCTCTCCGACGCCGAGCAGGCCGGACAGCCGCAGCTCTACGTGGCCGACGTGCCGAGCGGCGGGGTGCGCAAGCTGACCCAGGCCACGGGCCACCTCGAGACGCCCCGCTGGTCGCCGGACGGGAAGCGCCTGGCGGTCCTCTACCTCGAGGGCGCGGCCGATGCGCTCGGGCCGCTGGGCCCCAGCGCGCGCGAGACCGGCGTCATCGGGTCGGCGGTGCGGGAGCAGCGCATCGCGCTGGTGCCGGCAGAGGGTGGACGGCTTCTGCCCGTCTCTCCCGACGACCTGTTCATCTACGAGTACGCCTGGAGCCCCGACGGCACCGCCTTCGCCGCCACCGGGGCGCACGGCTCCGGGGACGACAACTGGTGGACCGCCGAGCTGTTCATCGTCCCGACGGCGGGCGGGCCGGCGCGGGTGCTCCACCATCCGGCGCTCCAGCTCTGCGAGCCCACCTGGAGCCCGGACGGCACGCGCGTCGCGTTCATCGAGGGGCTGATGAGCGACTTCGGCGCGAACGGAGGGGACGTCCTCGTCGTCCCGGTGACGGGCGCTCGGGCCCGGAACGTGACTCCGGGGATGCGTGCCTCGGCGGCCCAGCTGGTGTGGACGCGCGAGGCGGGGCTCGTCGCGACGGCGCTCATGGGCGGCGACACGGCCTTCCTCCGCGTGGACCCCGACCGGCCGGGCACGCCGGCGACGCTCTGGCGGGGGCCCGAGCATCTGACCGCGCGCTGGGGCACCTCGGCTGCGTTCTCCCGGGACGGGTCGACGGTCGCGGTGGCGCGCCAGACCGGCATCGAGCCGCCCGAGGTGTGGGCCGGGCCCATCGGCCGCTGGACCGCAGGTCTCACACGCCAACGCGGGGCTGCGGAGCCCGGCGGCGCGGGTGGAGAGCCTCTCGTGGAGGAGCGACCGGTGGGACGTCCAGGGCTGGCTGTACCTGCCGCCCGAGGACGCATGGCCCGGCAGGCGACCGCTGGTGGTCTCGGTGCACGGCGGGCCCGCGGGGGTGGCGACGAACGCGTTCGACATCCGGCTGCTGGTGCTGGTGAGCCAGGGCTACGCGGTGCTCGCCCCGAATCCCCGCGGCAGCTTCGGGCAGGGCGAGGCGTTCACGCGGGGGAACGTGAAGGACTTCGGGCACGGTGACCTGAGGGACATCCTCGCCGGCGTCGACCGGGCGGTCCGCACGGCCCGGGTCGACGGCGCGCGGGTCGGCATCCGCGGGCACAGCTACGGCGGGTACATGGCCATGTTCGCGGTGACGCAGACGTCGCGCTTCAAGGCCGCGGTGGCGGGCGCGGGCATCGCCAACTGGCAGAGCTACTACGGCCAGAACAAGATCGATCAGTGGATGCTGCCGTACTTCGGCGCCACGGTGTACGCCGACCCGGCGGTGTACGCCCGGAGCTCGCCGATGCAGTTCATCACCCGGGTGAAGACCCCGACGCTGGTGCTGGTGGGCGAGCGCGACGCCGAGTGCCCCGCCCCGCAGAGCTACGAGTTCTGGCACGCGCTGAAGACGCTCAGCGTCCCGACCGAGCTGGTGGTCTACGCCGACGAGGGACACATGTTCCGGGATCCGGCGCACGTGCTGGACGCGACGCAGCGCGAGGTGGGGTGGCTCGATCGCTACCTCGGGAGCCCGGGGCCCGCCGCGGCTCGCTAGACCGGGAGGGCCGCTCCTTGCGAACCTCCCACCCGCCGCTGCCTCATGGCTGGCCGCCGGGCTGGCGGTCGCCTGGCTCCGGCGAGGCAGGGCGCTGAGATCAGGCCCCGGAACCGCGTAAGCTCCGGCCCCCAGAGCGATGTCCGACATGCCCCACAACCGAATCGACGACGTCCGGATCGCGCGGCTGCGCCCGGTCCTTCCCCCTGCCATCCTCATCGAGCAGCTGCCCCTCGGGCCCGCCGCGGAGGCCTTCGTCTACGCCGCACGCCGCGAGGTGAGCGCCGTCCTCCACGGGATGGACGACCGGCTGCTGGTGGTGGTGGGCCCCTGCTCCATCCACGACGTGGACGCCGCACGGGCCTATGCCGAACGGCTGGCCGCGGTGGAGCGCCGGCTCTCGGACGCTCTCTTGCTGGTGATGCGCGTCTACTTCGAGAAGCCACGCACCCGGGTGGGGTGGAAGGGGCTGATCAACGATCCGCACCTCGACGGGAGCTTCCGGATCAACGAGGGGCTCACGCTCGCCCGAGGGCTCCTGGTCGGGCTCGCCGAGCAGCACGTCCGCGCGGGCTGCGAGTTCCTCGACACCATCACCCCGCAGTTCCTGGCCGACACGGTGTCCTGGGGCGCCATCGGCGCGCGCACCACCGAGAGCCAGGTGCACCGCGAGCTCGCCTCGGGCCTCTCGATGCCGGTGGGCTTCAAGAACGGCACGGACGGGAACGTGAAGATCGCCATCGACGCGGTGACCGCGTCGGGGCATCCCCACTGCTTCCTCTCGGTGACCAAGCAGGGCCTCGCGGCGATCGTCGAGACCAAGGGCAACCCCGACACCCATCTCATCCTCCGCGGCTCCTCCAGCGGCCCGAACTTCGACTCGGCATCGGTGGCGGCGGCCTGCGCCGGGCTCCGCGAGGCCGGCCAGCGGCCCCGCCTCATGGTGGACTGCTCACACGGCAACAGCGGGAAGGACCCGCGCCGGCAGATCGACGTCGCGGCCGAGCTCGGGCTCCGCCGCGCCGAGGGCGACCAGGCGGTGTTCGGGGTGATGCTGGAGAGCCACCTCGTCGAGGGCCGGCAGGCTCCTGGGCCCCGGGCGCAGCTGAGGTACGGCCAGAGCATCACCGACGCGTGCCTGGGCTGGGAGGCGACCGAGGAGGTCCTCGGCGGGCTCGCCGAGGCGGTCCGCACCGGGCGCGCCCGGGCCGCGGGTCCTCGCGCCGCCGGTTGAGCCAGGCCGGACCGGTGACCTCGGTGTCCGGATCCGCCCCGCCCCAGGTCGCCGACCCGAGCGCCGTCCGGGAGGCCCCGGGTCCCGGCATCTACCGGGCCGTCCGCGGGGTGGTGGCGTTCGCGCTGGGGTTCTTCTACCGGATCGAGCGCGCCGGTCCGCCGTTGCCGGAGGGTCCGCTGGTGCTGGTGGGGAACCACCCCAACGCGCTGGTCGATCCGGGGCTGATGATCGCCGTCGCCTCGCGTCCGCTGACCTTCCTGGCCAAGGAGCCGATCTTCCGAATACCGGTGCTCGGGCCGCTGGTGCGCGCGCTGGGGGCGCTCCCGGTGGTACGCGCCCAGGACGATCCGGGCCGGATGCGCGAGAACCTCGAGGCGCTGGGAGCCGCCGCCCGCGGTCTGGCCTCGGGACGGGCGGTGGCGCTCTTCCCCGAGGGACGGAGTCACTCCGAGCCGTCGCTCGGTGCGCTGAAGACCGGCGCGGCCCGGCTCGCCCTCGGGGCGGGTGTCCCGGTCCGCATCGTGCCGGTCGGCTTCACCTACGCCGAGAAGGCCCGCTTCCGCAGCGCGGTCCGGGTCGAGTTCGGACCCGCGCTCGACGTGGAGCCGGGTCCGGCCGAGCCGGAGCGGGTGCGCGCCCTCACCGAGCGGATCGCCGTGGCCCTGCGAGGCCTGACGCTCGACCTCGCGGCCTGGGAGGACCTGCCGCTCGTCGAGGCGGCGGACGCGCTCTACGTGCTCGCCAACGCGGCGCCGGCCCGCGACGCCGGGCGGCAGCGGCTCTTCGCCCGCGGTCTGGCGCTTCTCCGGGCGGAGCAGCCCGAGCGCGCCGCCGCGCTCGCCGACCAGGTGCTCGCCTTCCAGCGCCGCCTCACGCTGACCCGCGCCGACGCCACCGACCTCGGGATCCGCTACCGGCCCTGGACGGTGCTGCGCTTCGCGCTGCGGAACGTCCTCGCCCTGGCGCTCGGCCTGCCCCTCGCCGCGCTCGGCGTGCTCGCCTTCGGGCTCCCGGTGCTGGGGACCCGCCTCGGGCTGCGGCTCGCCCGCACCGAGCCCGACATGGTGGCCACCGTGAAGCTGCTGACCGGGCTGGTGGTCGGTCCGCTCTGGGTCGGCGCGCTGGCCCTGGCCGCGGGGGCGTGGCTCAGGCCCTGGTGGGCGGTGGCCGTCGCCGCCGGCGCCTTGCCGCTCGCGCTCTTCACCCGCCGGTTCATCTCCCGGCGGGCGGAGGCGATCCGGGATGCGCGCCTCTTCTTCCTCCTGGGGAACCGCTCGGCCCGGAAGCGGCAGCTGCTCGCCGAGGCCCGGGACCTCGCCGCACGGGTGACGACCCTGGCGGACGAGCTGCTGCCCCGGCTCACCGGCTGAGGCGCGGGGCGCCCCGTCGTGCGATGGTCGAGGGTCGATGAGCCAGATGCGCTGGTTCGTGCGCGGGGACGTCGACGGGTTCTTCGGGCTGGCGCTGGACAACCTGGTCCAGCTGCTCGTCCTGTCCGAGCTGTGCCGGGCGGTGCTCGGCTTCCCCGACGCGCTGGTCTACGGGCGCATTCTCCCGGGGGCGGCGGTCTCGCTCCTGGTGGGCAACCTCTTCTACGCCTGGCAGGCGATGCGGCTCGCGCGCGCGACCGGACGGCAGGACGTCTGCGCGCTGCCCTACGGCATCAACACCGTCTCGCTCTTCGCCTACGTCTTCCTGGTGATGCTCCCGGCGAAGCTGGCGGCGGAGGCCGCGGGCGCGGCCGATCCGTCGAGGGTGGCGTGGCAGGCGGGCCTGGTGGCGTGCTTCGGCTCGGGAGCGATCGAGCTGCTGGGGAGCACGGTCTCCGAGCGCGTCCGGAGGTCCACCCCGCGCGCCGCGCTCCTCTCCACCCTGGCCGGCATCGCCCTGACCTTCATCGCCATCGGCTTCCTGTTCCGGGCGTACACCCGGCCGATCATCGGGCTCGGCACGCTGGCCATCATCCTCCTGGTCTACTTCGGCCGCGTCCGGTTCCGGGGCGGGCTCCCGGGCGGCCTGGTGGCCATCGCGCTCGGCACCGGCTTCGCCTGGCTCACCGGTCTGGCGCCGGCAGGCGTTGCTCCTCCGGGACCCGCGTTCCATCCGCCGGTGCCAGTGCTCGGAGCGCTCGTCGACGCGTTCGGCGGCGGGTTCTGGGCGGCGTACTTCTCGGTCATCCTCCCGATGGGGCTCTTCGCCACGGTGGGCTCGATCGAGAACATCGAGTCCGCCCGGGCCGCCGGCGATCCCTACCCGGCCGGCATCTCGCTGGCGGTGAACGGCGTGGGCACCCTGGCCGCCTGTGCGTTCGGCTCGTGCTTCCCGACCACCATCTACATCGGGCATCCGGGGTGGAAGGCGCTGGGGGCGCGCGCCGGGTACTCGGTCCTGAACGGCGCCTTCATGACCCTCATCTGCCTGACGGGGACGGTGCGGTGGATCGCCTGGGCGGTGCCCATCGACGCCGGGATGGCCATCGTCCTGTGGATCGGCATCGTCATGGGCGCGCAGGCGTTCCAGGCCACGCCGCGCGCGCATGCCCCCGCGGTGGTGGTGGGGCTCCTGCCGAGCCTCGCCGCCTGGGGCGTCTACATGGCCAAGTCCGGGCTGCACGCGGCCGGGCTCGGCGTGCCGGGAGGGCAGCCGTTCTCCGCGGACCTGCTCGGCACCTTCCTCCGCTCCGATCTGTGGATGGATGGTGCGCTGAGGCTCGAGCAGGGGTTCATCCTGAGCAGCGTGATCCTCGCGGCGGCCACGGTCTGTGTCATCGAGCGGCGTTTCCGCCTCGCCGCCGGGTGGTGCCTCGCCGGCGCGGTGCTCTCGGCCGTCGGCCTGGTCCACTCCTACCGCTGGACACCTGCCGACACGGTGCTGTCGCTCGCTCCGGCGTGGCCCTGGGCTCTCGGGTACGCGGTGATGGCGCTCTGCTTCGCCGTCGCGCCTTGGGTCACGCGTCCGGTGGACGACGCGTCCGGCGGACACTGAGGCGTGCCCGGCCGCGAATCCTCCGGAGGCGCTGCTGGCTCTCAGCAGGTCAACGAAGCCCCAAGCGAGGAGACGCGTCCGATGTGCACCAGGGTGACCTGCCGGGTCTGCGGCAAGGCGACATTCAGCGGTTGCGGCCGCCATGTGGAGAGCGTTCTCCGCGGCGTGCCCGCGGACCAGCGGTGTCGCTGCGAGCCGACGAGCCAGCCTGGCCTGCTCTCCGCCTTGCTCGGGCTGGAATCCCCCGGGGATCCCAGCGCAAGTAGCGCACCGCTCCCGGATGTAGTCCCAAGGTCCGATGCTCCCCTTCCGCGGGCTCGGTAGCCTCCCGGGGGGTCTGCCATCCGCTCGCACCGCCGCAGCGGGTGCTCGGAAATCCACGGGAGCCGCCGTGAACATCACCTGCGTCGCCCTCGAGGACGGTGGCTTGCTGAGGCCGGAGGCGGAGCCCACGGCGGTCGCGGCGTGGCGAGCCGGCGGAGGCCCGTTCTGGATCCACCTCACCGGTGCCCGGCCGGAGGACGTCGAGGCCTGGCTGGCGAGGCTCGGTCTGGATCCCGAGCTCCTGGAGCTCCTGAAGCAGCGGGAGGGTGAGACGAGGATCCTGCCCCTGGCGGACGCGGTCTTCGTCGCCTACCCCCTGCCATCGGGAGCAGAGGGTCAGAGGGCCACTCACTTCGGCTTCCTCTGTCTCGACCGGCTCCTGGTCACCATGCACGCGGACCTCGAACAGTCCGCGGTGCTTGGTGTGGGTCTCGACAGGCTGAAGCTCCGGGAAGGATCGACCGCGGGCGTGGTCTGCGCCCTGGCTCTGGTCCATTCCGCGCGCATGCGACAGCAGGTGGTGGCCCTCCGCGGCGAGGGAGATGCGCTCACCGACCGGATGGACTCCGATCCCTGGGCGGTCTCCATCGGAGAGATCCTGGCCTTGAAGCGCCGGGTGCTGTCGCTGGGCGGCTTCGTGGACGAGGAGCTCGCAGTGCTCGAGGTCCTGAAGGCCAGCAACCTCGCCACGCTGCCGCTGAGTCATCTGGCGGGGACCTTCCAGATCGCGATCGAGGTGACCCAAGCCACGGACCATGACATCGACCGCCTCGATCGCCGCGTGGGCGACCTCCACCGCCGGTACGAATCGGCCCAGCAGGAGAGGGCGAGCCGCCGCCTCGGCCTGCTGACCGTCATCTCGGCCGTCTTCATGCCGCTGACGCTCATCGCCGGCATCTACGGCATGAACTTCGAGGTGATGCCGGAGCTCCACTACCGCTATGGCTATCCGATCGCCGTGGGAGCCATGGCGCTGATCGCCGGCGGCCTCACCTGGTACTTCCGCACCCGGTGGTGGGGGAAGTGAAGGGCGACGGAGAGCGCGCTGCAGTGTGTGCGCCGGTGCAGACGGTGGACGCAAGGAATGCGCAAGGCCGCGTCGTCAGCGCCGCGCCTTCACGTCGGCAGCCTCGGAGATTCCGGCATCTGGCCGGAGCGGATCGGCGTGGTGGCGCCGTCCTTCCCCGCCGGTCGTTGCGGCGGCGCCCGAGGCGAGGATTCACGAATCCGCCCCTGGTCCGGGCACGCGCATTGCTTTGGCGGAGGGTGGGATGCTCCATCGAGGAAAGGCCGCGCGCTCGGCTCTGAAGCCATGGGTGCTCGCGCTCGCCACCCTGCCGGCGCTGCCCGGCCCCGCCTCCGGTCAGCCGTCCGCCAGCCGGACCGAGCCTCACGTGATCCAGCACGCGCCGGGGACGCCGGTCAGCTTCGACCAGGCCCTGGGGCTCGCCGCACGCGCTCCGGCCGTGCTCGGCGCCGAGGCGGCGGTCGACGAACAGCGGCGCGTCGGTCAGTCCGTCTCGTCGATGATCGCCAACCCCACGTTGACCGTCCAGCCAGGGGCGGCCAAGGACCCGCTCGACGATCAGTGGAAGTTCTTCGGCGAGACCACGCTGATGCAGTCCTGGAACCTCTCCGGGCTTCCGGGCAACCGCAAGGCCTCGATCGCCGCCGAGGGCGCGGTGCTCACCGCGGAGGCCCGGTCAGCCGCGCTCTCCCACCGGCTCGCCGCGGCCCAGGCCTGGATGGAGCTGTGGGCCGCACAGCAGTCGCTCGCGGACGCGTTGCAGGAATCGGAGCTCGCCCGTGAGTTCTCCTCCCGGATGGCCCACGCCGCCGCGGCCGCCGCCTTCACGCGCGCCGAGGCCGCCGACGCCGCCACCTACGCCGCCGAGGCCCACGTCCTGGCCATCGCCGCCGAGGGGGAGGTGGTGGATCGTGGCTTCCAGCTGGCGGTGAGCATGGGACAGGGCGCAGAGCGGTCGCTGGTCGCCTCCGGGCCGCTTCCCTCGCCTCCCGCGCCGCTGCGCTCCGACTGGCCGGCGCTGCTCGAGGCCGCCGGGAAGCTCCCCCCGGTGGTCGCTCGCAAGATGGTCGGAGACGCCGAACGCGCCAGGGACGTGGAACTCCGCTCCGCCAGAGGCTGGGGGCTGGGCACCGGCGTGAAGGGGACCCGCGACTACCTGGCGACCTGGGGCGTGCAGGCGGTGCTGGAGGTCTCGGTCCCGCTCTTCGACCGTGGCGAGCGCGAGGCCGCAGCCCAGGCCGCCGCGGCGCTGCGCTCGGATGGAGAGCACCGCGAGGCGCTGGAGGTGGCCGCCACCGAGCTCACCCGCGCACTGCACGAGGTGGAGCACACCGGCGAGGTCCTCGCCGCCGTCGAGACGGAGCTCCTCCCCGCCGCTGCGGAGGGCGCCCGGGTCCGGGAGGCCTCGATGCGTGCCGGCGAGACCACGGTGCTCGAGGTGCTGGTCGCCCGCCGGTCATGGGCCGCGGCGCGTGCCCGGCGCACCCGGGCGGTGGCCTCGCACGCCTGGGCACAGGTCAAGGTGTGGATGCTGCTCGCCGACCTCACGCTGGGAGGCACGAAGTGAGGAGACTCCGGAACGCCACCGCCGGCCTGCTGAGAACGCTCCTGGTCGCGGCCGCGGCGGCCGGCTCCTCCGGCTGCGGGAAGCACGGTGCTGCCCCCGAGGAGGAGCCGCCCATCCCCAGCGCGCGCACGCCGTGGGTCCTGGCCCGCTCCAGCGAGGGCGTCCCGCTCCTCGAGGCCCCGGCCCAGGTGCTGCCCTCTCCGCAGGGGCAGGCCGGCGTGGTCCCGCCCTACCGCGCGCGGGTCATCCAGGTCCTCGTCCGCCCCGGGGACCGCGTCATCAAGGGTCAGCCGCTGGTCGAGGTGGTGATGCCGGAGGTCTCGACCGCCGCCGGCGCCTATGCTGCCGCATCCACCCGGGTCGACGCCTACGGCCGCCGCAAGGCCCAGCTCGACGCGCTCAAGTCCCAGGGGCTGGTCCGCCTGGTCGACGTGCTGGAGGCCGAGACCAAGCTGGCAGAGGCCCGCGCCGACCAGCAATCCGCGGCAGCCACGCTTCGCGTCGCGCAGATCGAGCCGGCCGAGGCGGCCGGCATCGTGTCCGGCAAGAAGCCGGTCTGCCTTCGCAGCCCCATCGCCGGCATGGTCACCGCGGTCGGCGTCGCGGTGGGGGACAGCCGGGAGCCCACCGGAGACCCGGTGGTCCGCGTCGCCGGAGAGGGCGACTCGCGCGTCGAGGCACGTTTCTCCCGGCCGGTGGACACCGAGATCGCGGCCTTCGAGCTGATCACCTCCAGCGGCGGTCACCATCCCCTCACCTTCGTCGCCCGTGCGCCGGTGATGGACCCACGCGACGGCACCATCTCCGTCTGGCTGATCCCCGAGAAGGGCACCCAGCTCCAGCCAGGCCTCACCGGCCGGGTGGTGGTGACGCTTCCCGGCGCCGCGCATGTCGCCGTGGTCCCGGCGCGAGGGGTGGGGCTCTTCGCGGGGAGAGCTTTCGTCGTCGCGCGGAGGAACGGCAAGCCGGAGCGGGTTCCGGTCGAGGTCATCGCCAGCTCCGGCGCAGAGGCGCTGGTGAAGGGAATCGCGGTCGGCGAGGAGGTGGCCGCCGATGCAGCGCTGGCCGAGGCGCCCTCCACCGCGTCGCCGGCGCCGGAGAAGGGGCCGTGATCCAGGCCTTCGTCGGCTGGTCGGTCCGCCACCGCGTCCTGGTGGTCGGCACCACGCTGGCGCTGATGGTGGTGGGCGCCCTGGTAGGCGGCCTCCTGAAGTTCGACGCGCTTCCCGACACCACCAACAACCAGGTGCTGGTGCTCACTCGCGCCCCCGGTCTCACCCCCGAGGAGGTGGAGCGGCTGGTCAGCCGTCCGATCGAGGTGGCGCTGGGAGGCCTGCCCGGGCTGGTGGAGCAACGGAGCCTGTCACGCTACGGCATCTCGGCGGTGACCGCGGTGTTCGTGGACGGCCTCGACGTGTACCGGGCCCGGCAGATGGTCCAGGAGCGGCTCAACGGTCTGTCCTTTCCCGCCGGCGTCACCCCGCCCGAGCTCGGCCCGGTCACCGGGGGCCTGGGCGAGATCTTCCACTTCACTCTCGACTCCCCGCGCCGCAGCCCCTCCGAGCTGCTGGAGATCGCCCAGTTCAAGGTGGCCCCGATGCTGCGCAGCGTCCGCGGCGTGGTGGAGGTGAACACCTGGGGCGGAGAGCAGCGGGTGCTCGAGGTGAAGGCCGACCCGATGCGCCTCGCTGCCCGTGGGCTCACGCTGCAGGACGTGCAGGATGCGCTGGCCAGCGCCACGGGCACCGCGCCGGGCGCGGCTCTCCCCGCGGGCTCGGGCCAGACCCTGCTCCGCGCGGTGGCCTTGCCCCGGACCGCCGGCGACCTCGGCTACGCGCTGGTGTCCCGGCGCGACTCCAACGCCAACCCGGTCCGTCTGGCCGAGGTGGCCGACATCGCGATGGGCTCCTCCACCCGCATCGGTGCGGCGAGCGAGAACGGCAAGGGCGAGACCGTCTACGTGATGGCGCAGATGCTCCGCGGCGAGAACGCGCTGAACGTGATGAAGCGGTTGAAGAAGCAGATGGTGGAGGTCCGCAAGGCCGTCCCGGAGGACGTCTTCGTCGACGTGGTCTACGACCGGAGCACGCTGGTCACCGGCACGCTCCGCACCGTCTTCAAGAACCTGCTCGAGGGCGGTCTGCTGGTGGGGGCGGTGCTCTTCCTGATGCTCGGCAGCTGGCGGGCCGGGCTGCTGGTCGCCTCCGCCATCCCGCTCTCCATGCTCGGCGCCACCGCGGCGATGGTGGCCTTCGACGTGCCCGGGAATCTGATGTCGCTCGGCGCGCTGGATTTCGGCCTCATCGTCGACGGCGCGGTGGTGATGGTGGAGGCGGTCTTCCACGGCTTCGACCGTTCCGCCCACCTGCTCCAGGACCCCAAGCGCCGCCGGACGCTCTGGGTCCGTCACGTCGAGCAGGTGACCGGGACGGTGGCCGAGCCGGTCTTCTTCTCGGTGCTGATCATCCTGCTGGTCTACCTGCCGGTCCTGTCGCTCACCGGCGTGGACGGCAAGATGTTCCGGCCGATGGCGCTGACCGTGGTCTTCGCCCTGGCGACCTCGCTGGTGCTCTCGCTCACCTTCGTCCCGGCGGCGACCGCGCTCTTCCTCGGGCCGAGGGACGTCCCGGACGGTGCTCCGTTCCTGGTGCGGTGGATCGAGCGGGGCTACCGGCCGCTCCTTCGCGCCGCGGAGGCCCGCCCCTGGGTGGTGGCCGCCAGTTCGGCGGTGCTCCTCGCGCTCGGGGGTCTCTTCTTCGCCCGGGCCGGAAGCGAGTTCGTCCCGCAGCTCGACGAGGGGGACCTGGTGGCGCAGGTGACGCGGGCGGCGGACATCTCGCTCGACACCGCGGTCTCCGAGGCAGGGAAGCTCGAGGCGGTGATGATGCAGAAGGTTCCGGAGGTGAAGGAGGTGGTCTCTCGCATCGGAAGCCCGGCGGTGGCCACCGACATCATGGGACTCGAGCAGGCGGACGTCTTCGTGCTGCTCAGGGCCCGGGACAGCTGGCGACCGGGCGTCGACAAGGTGCAGATCATCGCGGAGATCGACCGGGCAGCGAAGTCGATCAACGCCAACGCCGAGATCTCCTTCACCCAGCCGATCCAGATGCGCTTCAACGAGCTGCTGGGTGGCTCGGTGGCCGACGTCGCCATCTCCATCTACGGCGACGACCTGGCGGAGCTGAGCCGCCTCGCGGCGCGCACCGCGGAGGTGGTGGGGCGGGTCCCCGGCGCCGTCGACACCCGGGTGATCGCGCCGCCGGCGGTCTCGCTGCTGGAGGTACGGCCGCGACCGCTGGACGCCTCGCGGGCCGGCTTCACGGTGAAGAACCTGCTCGAGGCCGTCCAGTCGATCCGGACCGGCGTGGAGGTGGGAGCGACGTACGACGGGCCGCTGCGGGTCCCCATCCTGCTCCGGCTGGGGGGAGGGGCCAACGCCTTCACCCTGGGCGACCTGTCCATCCCCGCTCCGAGCGGGGGCCTTGTGCCGCTGGGGCGCGTCGCCGACGTGGAGCTGACCACCTCGCCGAGCCTCGTCTCGCGGCAGAACGGGGAGCGGCGCATCGTGGTCGGCTTCAACGTCCGCGGCGCCGACCTGGGCTCGGTGGTGAAGCAGGCCGAGACGCTGGTGGCCGGCGAGCTGAAGCTGCCGCGCGGCTACCGTCTCGACTGGGGTGGTCAGTACGAGACCCTGGTGGACGCGAAGCGACGCCTCTTGATCGTCATCCCGGCGGTGATGGTCCTGATCATGGCGGTGCTCCTCTACGCCTTCCGGAAGCTGCGCCCGGCACTGCTCATCTTCCTCAACGTCCCGTTCGCCTCGGTGGGCGGGATGCTGCTGCTCGCGATGCGCGGCATGCCGGTGTCGATCTCCGCCGCGGTGGGGTTCATCGCGCTCTCCGGAATCGCGGTGCTCAACGGCGTGGTCCTCATGTCCCGGTTGCTCGCGCTGGAGGTGTCGGGGCTGGCACCGGGTGCTGCGGCCATGGGTGCGGCGAGGGAGCGGGCCCGTCCGGTGCTGATGACCGCGCTCGTCGCCGCCCTGGGCTTCGTGCCGATGATGCTCGCCAGCGGCGTGGGCGCCGAGGTGCAGCGGCCGCTGGCGACGGTGGTGGTCGGCGGGCTGGTGACCTCGACCCTCCTCACGCTGCTCATCCTCCCCAGCCTCTATCCCTGGTTCGCTCGCATCGGAGCGAAGGCCGAGCCGGAGGGCGAGCCGGAGCGTCCGTCGACGCCGGGAATGGTCCCCGCCGGCGACACCGAGCGCTAGGCGCAGGCGGCGCGGGCCGGCACTCAGCGGACCAGCGAGGTCAGCCGGTCAGCGAGGCCCAGCCAGCCAGGGGTGAAGGCGATGGCCAGGCGCGCGGGAACCGAGAGCACCACGAACAGGCCACCCCAGAGCGTGGCCGGGTGAAGCCGCCCGCGGGTGCTCAGGTCCCACACCACCAGCGGGACCAGGAACAAGGTGGTGACCCCGAGGACCACCGGCGGGCCGAGCCCGAGATAGAAGATCAACCAGCGGGCGAGGGCTGGGGGCAGCAGTCCGATGGTCGCCAGCAGCATCAGCCGCTTGTGCGCCTGCGGACGGCGCCGGGCGACGACCGCCGCGGCGAAGAGGACGGCGAAGACCAGCAGGGCGAAGAGCGGGACGACCAGGAAGCGCCGGGCGTCGAGGCCCGGTGGCGAGACACCCCGCCCCACGGCCTGAAGCGCCGTGACGGTGCCCACCCCGAGCATCAGGACGGCGAGCGCCACGCCGGCGAGCCCGAGGCGCCGGTGGAGCGGAACTCTCCCCGTCGCCACCAGGCGCGCCTGGACGACGAGCAGCACCATCCACCCGCTGAAGAGGAGAGCGTGGACGTGGATGAGACCGGTGACCGGCAGCTGACCGGCGAGTGCAGGGGCCGGAAGCAGCGGTCGGAGGTAATAGGTCCGCGCGAAGCCGGCGAAGACGACCAGGGCCATGAAGACCGTGAACCCGCTGTAGAACGCGCGTTCCGGGTTCGGCGTTGCGAGCGCGACCTTGGTCATCCACGTCCCCGTTTCGTGAAGTTCCGGCAGATCACGTCCGCATCCTAGAGGCCAGCGCCCTGGAGACGGAGCATCTCGGGCATCGTGATGCCCCTCCGGCCATGTGCTGCGGTGCGGTGCGCGCGCTCGCCCGCCGCTCCGAACCGGCCTCGCGCCGCAAGCAGTGATGGAGCGTCCGCGAGGGAGGGGTCACCGATGACCGCGCGTCCATTCCTTGCCACTCCCCCCGGGCGACCCGTAAGAACGCGGGCCGCCCCGGTGGCGACAGCGGAGGTTCGAACGATGAACGGAGTCCCGACCGTCCCCGGTGCCATGCGCCGGTCGACCGCGCCGCTGCTCCTCGCCGCCGTCGCGCTGCTCGCCCCCGCGGCACGGGCCGACGGCGGGCTCGAGTACTTCAAGAACTTCTTCGTCACCGGCGATGCGCTCGTCTCCGGGGTGCAGCTGCAGCACCAGGGGGTCAACGGCTTCGCCACCGGGCAGGTGACGGTCGATCCGGCGCAGATTCCCGCGGGCGCGGAGATCGTCGCCGCCTACCTCTACTGGCAGACGATCTACCGCGGCGCGGCGCCGGCGCCCTCCGCCCTGCCAGGCGCGAAGTTCAAGAAGAACGACATCCGCGGGAGCACCGTGCTGCTCGGCCCGGCCAGCGCGAGCCCGTGCTGGGACGACGACGGTGGGAAGGACAACCGGACCGTCTACACCTACCGCGCCGACGTGCTGCGCTTCTTTCCCGCGCATCCGCCCGGCGGACACCACCCGCCCGGTCCAGGTGCTGGTCGGCGGGGCGCACGAGGTCACGCTCCCGGACGCGGGCAAGAGCAAGCGGCTCCCGACGACGCTCGGGGCGGGCCTGGTCGTGGTCTACCGGGTCACCGGCTACGATCCGGCGAGCGGCTACAACGCACCGAGGCAGCCCCTCCGGTCGATCGTCATCTTCGACAAGAGCGGGGCTCAGGACGTCCCGGGCCGCCCGCTGACCGCGACGCTGGAGGGGTTCTACGAGGCCTCGCGAACCGCCCCCCACGCCAAGCTGTCGCTCCTGCTGTCGACGGGTGCCGCCGGGGACCGCGACGACGATCACCACGGGGACAAGAAGCGCCAGGACGACGGCCAGAGCTGGCGCGTCCTCCTGTCCAGCACCCTCTCCCCGGCCGACAGCGCGCTCGTCGGCACCCGCCCCTCCGGGAGCGACGCAGGCTTCGGTGCGGTGACCTTCGGCTCGGTGCCGCTCGAGCCCGGGGCGATGAAGGCGCTGGTCACCGTCGATGCGGGCAAGGACCGGGGCTGCAGCTGCCTCACCTGGGGCGCCGCCGTGCTCAGCACGGAGGTGCAGGACTCCGACGGCGACGGCCTGGTCGACGCCTGGGAGGAACGGGCCGAATGGGAGGAGCTCTCCCGCACGGTGCCGCCCTGCGCCTCCGCGAGCCTGGGCTCGGTCTACCCGAGCTGGCCTCTCACCGACCCGACCGGCGTGCCGTTGCCGGACCTCCAGGCGATGGGCGCGAGCCGAGGCATCCAGGACCTCTTCGTCCAGATCGACTACTTGACCGGAACCGGTCACACCCACCTGCCGAGCAAGGCCGCCCTCTTCGCCGTGGCGAACGCCTTCCACGGCGCCGCGCCGCGCGCCGCGCGCGCCAGCGGTCCCATCGCCGTGCACTTCGACATCGGCGCTCCACCGCCCGGCTGGAGCGTCGCCGCCTGCGGGGCCACCTGGACCCCGGACTGCGCCATCGTCCCCGCTGCCCTGGCGAAGGGCGGAGTTGCGATCCCCGAATCGGTCTGCTCCGACCCCGCCAAGTGCGCCTTCCCGGCCTCGAACGTCCCGGGCATCGTCGGGTGGAAGAACGGCTTCCGGGCCTACCGTGATCCGCGCTTTGCGCGAAACCGGAAGGACATCTTCCACTACGCGCTCTTCGCCCACGCCCTCGGTTACCCGTCGCCCACTGACCCGGCGCAGCCGCGGAAGACCTCCGGCATCTCGGACGTCTCCGGCGGGGATCTCATGGTGACCCTCGGCCTGTGGGACAACCAGAGCGATCTGGTCCAGGCGGCGACGCTGATGCACGAGCTCGGCCACAACCTCGGGCTCCGGCACGGAGGCATCGGCCCCTCGGGCGGCCTGGAGCCGAACTGCAGGCCCAACTACCAGAGCGTGATGAACTACCTCTTCCAGGTGGCGGGGCTGCTCACGCCCGAGGGCACGCCGGTCATCGACTTCTCGCGCCAGGCGCTGCTGGCGCTGAACGAGTCCAGGCTGGTCGAGGCGAGCGGGCTCGGTCCGACCGACTACCTGGCGCGCTGGTATGCGCCCAAGAGCACCAGCTTCATCGACCAGGCGCTGAACACCACCCCCGCCACCCGTCACTGCGACGGCACGCCGCTCGGGCCTCTCGACACCACCCCGTATGTCCGCGTCGACGCCGATCCGCGCCGGCTGGCCTCCAGCACGCCGGAGGCGCTCGACTGGAACGGAGACGGGACGATCACCACCGCGCCCAGCGCGCCCCTGGACATCAACTTCGACGGGATGCTCGACAGCTTCGACCCGGGCTCCAACGACTTCGCCACGATGGACCTCCGCCAGGTCGGGGGCCGCCGGAGCATCGGCAGTCAGAGCATGAGCCAGAGCGTGGTCGATCCGGTGACGGGTCTGGCGCCGGCCACGCCGATCGGCGGCGGCCTGTCCCTGGACGCCCGGCCGGAGGACCTCGGCTACGGGGACCTGGGCTACGGAGATCTCGGCTACGGGGATCTCGGGTACGGAGACCTGGGCTACGGCGACCTCGGCTACGGCGACCTCGGGTACGGAGACCTGGGCTACGGCGACCTCGGCATCCCGGCCGACGAGCCGCTCGGCTCTGGCGACCTGGACCTCGAGACCGCCAAGACGCTGGCCAGCAACCCGACCGGTCTGACTGCGACCGTGGTGAAGAGCGGGCAGGGAGACGATCGGTCCCGGAAGCAGCGCAAGGATGACGACGACGACTGCTCCAGGCTCTCCGTCCTGCTTGCGTGGCAGGCGCCCAACGTGAGCGGAGCGATCGGCTACCAGGTCTACCGGGTGGCCGGCGCCGGCGTCACGCCGGAGAACCTCGCCCGCAAGGTGCTCGTCGCCAACCTCAGGACCGGCCAGTTCACCTCGGCCACCGACACCGGGATCAAGAAGCGGGGGACCTACACCTACTTCGTGGTGGCGACGGTCAAGGCTCCCGACGGAACCGTCACGGTCCAGAGCGGCCCGTCGAACTTCGCCACCGTCACCCTCTAGGGCTGGCGCGGGTCGGGGCCCGCGCGGCGGCGGGCGTCCCGGAGCAACGGGTCCTCGCCCGCCGGGCCGCGCAAGGCGAGGTAACGGCGGTACGCCTCGGCGAAGTTGGCCGTTCCCATCCCTTCCCGGGCCCGGCCCCGGTAGTAGTCGACCAGCGGGAAGAAGGCGTAGGTGGGCTCCTCGTCGAGGAAGAGCGCGAGCGCCTCGCCGCGACGGCTGACACAGCGATCGAGCTCGGAGTCCGCCTGGGCAAAGGCCCCCGCCTCGACGTAGGCGCGGCCGAGGGTGAAGCGGCCGATCCAGGTGTCGAGCAGCACGTTGGCGTCGGTCGCGGCGAGGATCGCCTTCCGGGGGTCGCGGGCCGCGAGCGCGAGCTCGGCCTCGACCAGCTTGGCGTACGCCCGGGGCTCTGCCTGCAGCTCGGCGCCCAGCCCGTCGGCGAGCTTCCAGGCCTCCCGCTTCGCCCCGGTCTGGGCGTACACCCACGCGGCGAGGAAGCGGATCTTGACCGAGGTGCTCAGCTCCAGCGCACGCTTCGCCGCGGCGATCGCCTCCGCGTTCCGCCCCAGCGCGAGCTGGGCGTGGGCCACCGCGGCCAGCTTCGCCGCGGCCCGGTCCGCGCTCTTCGCCGCCCGGTCGGCGATCGCTCCGGCCTCGAGGATCTGCACCGCCTCGGTGAAGCGCCCCTGGTACGCCGCGAGGTCGCCGAGCCCGGAAGCCGCGTGCGAGGCCCCGAGGGCGTTGACCTTGGCGAACTCGGCGTAGGTCGCCGCGGCCGCGTCGAGGCGGCCCAGGCCGAGCTGGGCGAAGCCGAGCGGCACGAACCCGATGGGCGTCATCTCCTTCGCCCGTCTGGCCTCCTCCTCCGCGGTCCCGAAATCGCTGGCGTAGGCCGCGTACAGCGCGAGGTTCACCCGGTACAGCGCGCGGTTGGGAAGAATCTTCACCGCCGCCCGGATCCCCTCCAGCGCCTTGGGCATGTCGCGGAGGCGAGTCCAGCAGAGCGCGAGGTTGTTGCGCGCGGCGGCATCCGCCGTGTAGCGGGCGATCAGCGCCCCGTATTCCTTGACGCACGACGGGTAGTCGGCGGTCAGGAAGTAGTAGAGCCCGCGCGTCCGGAACCGCTCCCGATCGGTCATCCCGTCCACGTGGCGAACCGCCTCGGTGATCTGGTGCTCCGCGTCCTGCTGGTTCCCGACGTTCGCCGCGGCGATCGCCATCCCGGCGTAGGCGAGGCCGAACTTCGGGTCCCCGGCCACGGCCCTGGCGAAGCTGCTCCGGGCGTCGTCGAACCGGCTGTTGGCCAGCGCATCCATCGCCAGCGCGTAGTCGTGGATGACGGCCAGCGAGGTGGCGGAGAGGGTCTCCATCGCGAAGCGCTGCTTGGCGTCCGAGGCGTCGTCGCCAAGGGCCTCGCGGATCCGGTCCGAGAGCTTGACCGTCGCGGCCAGCACCCCGTCCTTGCCGTCCGCCGTTCCCCGCGCCTTCGCCAGGACCGCGCCGGTGACTGCCTGGGTCGCCGCGGCGCTGATCTGGAACCCGCTGCCCGCCCGCTCGATGCTCCCCGAGAGCACCACCCCGACCCCCTGCTTCACCGCCAGCTCGCGCGCGGCCTGGGCATCGAGCCGTTCCGGAGGCTGGACCCCGAGCGCCCGCTTGATGTCGCTGCGGGTGTAGGCGGTGATGAAGTCGGCGCTCTCCAGCGAGAGCTTGGTCACCGGCTCGAGCGTCCGGTCGAAGGCCGGGTCGCCGGTCCCGTTGGCGAAGTCGGCGAGGACGACGCTGATCGGAGCCTTGGAGACCGGCGCCGGCTTGGGCGAGAAGTACCACCAGGCCAGGGCGATGACCGCGAGCGCGCCGGCCCCGATTCCCAGGACGCGCCAGAGGCCGACGGTGCTCTTCACCCGGATCCGGCGCCCATCGTCGCCGATCCGCTCCAGCGCCTCGGCCAGATCCGCCGATCTCTGGAAGCGCCGCGCTGGATCGGGCTCGATGCAGCGGGCGATCAGGGCGTCGAGCGCCTCGGGCACCTCGGGCACCACCGACTTCACGTGGGGGAGAGGCTCGCGGGTCCGCAACTGGAGCTCGGCGAGCGCGCTCTCGGCCCGGGAGCTCCTGGTGGGCCCGGCCAGCATGTCGTAGAGCATCAGCCCCAGCGTGTAGATGTCCGCCCGCTGGTCGACGGGATCTCCGCGGGCCTGCTCCGGCGGCATGTACTCCATGGTCCCGATGACCGAGCCCACCCGGGTGAAGTCGGAATAGCGGCCCGCGCGGCGGCCCGAACCCGAGAAGGCGTCTCCGATGCTCGCTCCGCCTTCACCTCCCACGTCGGAGGTCAGCCGGGCGACGCCGAAGTCGGTGATCACCGCGTCGCCGTTGACGCCGATCATCACGTTGGCCGGCTTCAGGTCGCGGTGGATGACGCCCGCGGCGTGCGCGGCGGCGAGGCCCGCGCAGATCTGCCGGGCGATGTTGACCACCCGGGGCACCGGGAGGCGACCCTCGCGGTGGAGGATGGTCGCCAGGTCGATGCCCTCGACGTAGGACATCGTGATGTACTTCATCCCGTTGATCTCGCCGATGTCGTGGATGCGGACGACGTTGTTGTGCGAGATGAGGCGAGCGAGCAGCAGCTCCCGCTTGAAGCGCTGCTGGATCTCGGCGGCGGCCGCTGCGTCCGCCATGATCTCCGGGCGGATCAGCTTGATGGCGACGTCGATGCCGAGCTCCGTGTCCCAGGCTTGGTAGACGGCGCCCATGCCGCCCAGGCCGAGGCGGCGCTTGATGTGGTACCGCTGACCGAAGGCCTCGCCGGTCCGGAGCGGGCCCAGCTCTTCCGGCGCACCCGGGCCGAAGGCCGGCGTGTCGAACGATTCGGTGCCGCCGCCCGATTCGTGCCAGGAACGACCCGGAGGAATGGTGGCCTCGGTGAACCCCGCAGAGGGTCTGCCGGGCAGCAGGGTCGCCTCCAGCGAGAACGGTGGGCTGGGGCGGTTGCCCGCGAGCGGCGAGACGCCGCCGGAGCCGCCCTCGGGATGGAGCGCCAGCGGTACGTCGGCGCCGCACCGCGGGCACCGGGTGGCCAGCGGTGGACGGGATGGAGCGCCAGCGGTACGTCGGCGCCGCACCGCGGGCACCGGGTGGCCAGCGGTGGGATTTCGGCCTTGCACGAGCCGCAGGCTGCGTTCATCGTGGATTCACCGGGTCGTTGCGTCCGGCGGCACTGTACAGGCGGCATCCGGGCAAGCCAACGAAGTCCGCGAGGCGCTGCGCACGGAAGATTGCGCTGCCGCGCGGGTGGCGCCTCGGGTAGGGCACGCGATGCATCCAGAGCCCGGACACCCGAGGTGCCCCAAGGCAGGAGCAGATCAAGGCGGCAGGCGAGCCGCTCTTGGGGGTGCTGAGGGCAGCTCTACCAGCCCAGGGGTCCGCCATCCGGATTGGGGAGGTGGCCACCATCCGGAAGCCCTCCGTCCGGCAGGAGCGGCAGGTTTCCGGGGTTGAGGTTGTTGCTGGGCGGCGGGGTGCTGGTCGAATCGCCGCAGCGGGCAAGACTCACCAGGCTCATCCCGCCCACCACCAGGACTCCAAACAGCTTCTTGATGTTCATCCCGTGCCTCCTCGACCGCCACGCCCTCTGGAGGGAGGACACCGACCGGAACCTTCGTTGCGCCCCCCCCCCGAATTGACCGGTTCCCGACATCGAATTGGCGTGCCAACGGCGGCGGCGGCGGGACCCTCGAGCGGCAGCCCGGGGTTCCGCACGTCCCGTGTCGGTGCTTGCCCCTCATCGGAGCGGGACGTAGATCGCGAGCTCACGATCAGCGTTTGGCGGAGCGCCAGGATCCAGGCTGCAGCCGAGAATGAATGCTTCCCCGAAAGAATCGAAGGAGTCCCGTTCGGTCACGCTGCTGCTGCACTGCCCCTTGCGCCTCGGCCTGGCCGCCAGCCTGACCCAGTTCATCTACACCCACGGGCGGCTCCTGTATCACGACCAGTACGTCGACCCCGAAGCCGACAATCACTACTACACGCGCCTCAGGTGGGACGTCTCGAGCTTCGGGATGAGCGATGCGGAGATGGCCGAACGTCTCCGCCTCCTGATCGGCACCGAGCCCGACACGGAGTGGTCGCTTCACTACTCGGATGACGTCGTCCGGATGGCCGTCTTCGTCTCCAAGGACCCCTGGTGCCTCTACGACATCCTCGCGCGCTGCCAGTCCGGGGAGTGGACGGTCGAGGTGCCGGTCATCGTCAGCAACCATCCTGACCTCGAGCCGGTGGCCCGGAGGTTTGGCGTCCCCTTCCGCGCGTTCTCCGTGACCAAGGAGAACAAGGACCAGGTCGAGAGGGAGCAGCTGGAGCTCCTCCGGAGCCATCGCGTCGACCTCGTCGTCCTCGCGCGCTACATGCAGATCCTGACGGGCGGGTTCGTGAAGGCGTACCCGAGCCGGATCATCAACATCCACCACGCCTTCCTTCCCGCCTTCCCCGGCGCGCGGCCGTACCACTCCGCCCGCGAGCGCGGGGTGAAGATCATCGGAGCGACCAGCCACTACGTGACGGAGACGCTGGATGCCGGCCCGATCATCGAGCAGGACGTCCAGCGCGTGACGCACCGCCACTCGACCAAGGACCTGATCCGCTTCGGGCGGGATCTGGAAAAGGTCGTCCTGTCGCGGGCGATCTGGAGCCACCTCCGGCGAAAGGTCATCGTTCACAAGGGGCGAACGGTCGTCTTCGACTGAGGCCGGGTCGAGGCGCGTGGTGCAGCAGCGGCCACGCTATGGTCATGGACCATCGATGGACGCTCCGGCCAGACAGGGGACGGCGCTCGACCCGTGGACCGTGGGGGCGATCGCCGTCGTCGCCTACGCCCTCGGCAACGTGGTGCACGAGGGACTGGGCCATGGCGGGGCGTGTCTCCTCGTGGGCGGACGGCCGGAGGAGCTCAACGCCATCTTCTTCGAGTGCGCGGTGGAGGGTCTCCCGTCGTCTGCCGGGCGCTGGCTCGCGGCCGGGGGGAGCATCGCCAATCTCGTCGTCGCCGCGCTGGCCTGGGCCTCGCTGAGGACGCTCCCGAGCCGATGGGGCCGGGCGCGCGATTTCGCCTGGCTGGTGCTGACGGTCAACGTGCTCCAGCCCTTCGGCTATCTCCTCTTCTCGGGCCTCGGAGGCATCGGAGACTGGGCGGTCGTCGTCCGGGGACTGCAGCCCGCCCTGGGCTGGCGGCTCGGGCTCGCCGTCCTTGGCGCGGTGCTCTACTTCTGGGTGGCGCCCCGGCTGCTGATGCCGGAGCTGGAGCCATTCCTCGGATCGGTCATGGAGGAACGCGTGGCCCGGAGCCGCACGCTGGCGCTCGTTCCGTACCTCGCCGGAGGCACCACCTTCGTGCTGGCCGGCCTCCTCAATCCGCATGGACTCTCGCTGGTCCTGATCTCGGCGGCGGCCGCCTCCTTCGGCGGGACGTCCCTCCTCGCCTGGTATCCGGGGGTGTGGGCGCGTCGCGCTCCGGCGGGGTCGGCCGAGCCATCCCTCGGAGTCGCCCGGAGCTGGCCGTGGCTGGCGCTGGCGGCCGTGGTGCTCGGAGTCTTCGTCGGCGTGCTCGGCCCGGGCGTCGAGCTCGGCCCGCCGCGTTGACTCGGGCCTTCCGCTGCCGGTGGTCATCCTCACGGCGCCGAGGTAATCCCCATCCATGCGCCAGCTTCGATCGTTCCTCGCCGTCGCCCTCGCAGCGATCTCGCTGGCCGGCTGCTCGAGCTCCTCGACGCCGCCGCCGCCTCCTCCTCCGGTTGACCCGTACCTGTACACGGCGCCGCCCGCCACGACGCCGGCCGCCAGCCTCGCCCCGGACACCTGGATCGCCCACCACCACGACGACCTGTTGCCGTTCTGGACCAGCAACGAGGCGCTCGGCGCGCCGGTCGGCAACTTTCCGACCTGGCGCGGGATGAATGGCGCGGTCACGGCCAACACCGCCCGCAAGCCGCGCATGATGGGGCGGCAGATCTACGCCTACGCCATGGGCTACATGCTGACCGGCGACGAGTCGCTGCTCGCCAACGCCCGCGCCGGCACCGACTGGCTCCTGGCCCACGCCGTCGACACCAACGGCGGCTGGCACGCCGACCTAAATCTCGACGGCACGCCGCTGGGCGCCGGGACCCGCTGGTCCCAGGACCTCGCCTACGATCTCATGGGACCGGCGGCGTACTTCTTCGTGACCCGCGACGCCACGGCGGAGCAGGTGGTGCTGGCCGGGCGCGACGCCCTCTTCGATCCGGCCCGCTTCTGGGACGCCGCCAGCGGCCGGATCAAGGACGGGCTGGACGCCACCATGACCACCGAGCAGTGGATGGGGGCGACGGGGAGCTGGCAGCTGGTGGCGCAGCTCGACCCCGTCACCGCCTTCGAGCTGCTGGTCCAGCCGGTGCTCACCGATCCGGCCCGGCAAGCCCAGGCGCTCGGCGACCTGCGCACTCTGGGGACGCTGGTGCGCAACCGCTTCTGGCAGGACGGGATCTTCTGGGGCTCGACCGGCGACATCGGCACGTACGGGAGCGACCACACCGACTACGGCCACATCCTCAAGTCCTACTGGGCGCTCTTGCTCATCGACAAGCGGCTCGACGACCGGCCCTTCGCCTCGTTCCTGGCCACCAACGCGCCGGTCACGCTGGGGCAGGCCTACGACGCCAGCTACGACCGCTGGGCCAAGAGGCCCACCGGCCCGACCACGGTCGCGTACGGCTCCGACTGGTGGGCCTACGCCGAGGGCGATCAGCTGGCGGCAACGCTGGCGCTGCACGATCCAGCCTGGATCTCGAAGGTCGACCTGACCTCGACCCACTTCCGCGCCGACTACGTGGACCGGAGCCGGCCGGCGCGCGAGCTGGTCTCGTCGGTCTCGCGGACCGGGAGCTGGGTCTACCCCTGGCCCGACACCGACACCGCCAAGTGCAACGAGTGGAAGAACGGCTTCCACTCCACCGAGCACGCCCTGGTGATGTTCCTCTTCGGCCACTACCTGGCCGGCACGCCGGCGCCGCTCTACTTCGCCTTCCCCGCGGCCCAGGTGGACGCGCTGGCGAAGGCGGCCCGCCCCTACACCTTCCAGGGGCGGTACGTGAGCCACGAGGACCTGGGGGCCATCGCGTCGGATCCGGCCGGCCGGCACAAGGTCAGGGTCCTCTTCGACCAGCTCCGGTAGGGCGGGCCAACTCGCCGCGGCCGCGCCGCTCGCCTCGCCCCGGCCGGATGGTGGGACGCTTCGGCGTCGAGCGCTTTCTGCGCTCGGTCGGGACGGGCCAGGCGACGGCACGGCGCGAGCACGCAGAGAACTGAGCCGGCGCTCGGAGTGAATCGGGCCCGAAGCAGCTGGAGGCCGAAGACGACCCGCCACGGTACGGGGAATGCTCCGTAGGGCGGGCCAACTCGCTGCACTCAATTTGCGTCGAGTTTCCGACCTCGGTGGCCACGACGCGGTGCACCAGACGCGAAGACTCCTTGAGGGGTCTGCTGCGCAAGGCTAGAAGCAGCCCCCAGTTGACGTGCGGTCGAGGAGGGGTGCGCCGGGCGCTGGAGTTCTGCGCTCGTGGTTGCCGTTGTCGGGCGATTCACAGGAGGCCGCGTCATGTACCACCAGAACTACAACCCGACGGGAAACACGTTCCTGTCGACCCTCGTGGCAGCGGTCCCGATCGTCGTCCTGCTCTACTTCATCGCGCTCCACCCGCACCGGGACAAGCAGGGCGTCAAGCACCTCGGCATCTCGGCGCCCTATGCCGCCTTCTATGGCGTCATCGCGGCGTTCCTCGTCTCCTGCGTGCCGTTCCAGATGCCGGTCCTCTCCGCGATCTCGGCCTTCGTGCTCGGGGTCCTCTCCGGCTTCCTGGGGATCATCTGGATCGTGCTGGGGGCGATGTTCCTCTACACGATGACGGTGATCACCGGGAAGTTCGAGATCGTGAAGGAGTCGATCATCCACATCTCCTTCGACCGGCGGCTGCAAGTCCTGCTCATCGCCTTCTCCTTCGGGGCGATCATCGAGGGGACCTCCGGCTTCGGCACCCCGGTGGCCATCGCCGGCGCGGTGATGGTCGGGCTCGGGTACAAGCCCTTCCAGTCCGCGGTCCTCAACCTGCTCGCCAACACCGCCCCGGTGGCCTGGGGCGCCATCGGGACGCCGATCGTCACCCTCGCGGCGGTGAGCGGGCTGGACCAGCTCACGCTCTCGACGATGGCCGGCCACCAGCTCCCCTGGGTGTCGATGCTGGTGCCCTTCTGGCTGGTCGTCACCTTCGTGAAGATGGAGGGTGGCACCTGGAAGGAGGCCTTCGAGGTGTGGCCGGGGGCGGTGGTGTCCGGCGGCTCGTTCGCCATCATGCAGTTCCTCGCCTCGGGCTGGGCTCCCACCCACCTCATGACCGACGTGGTCGCGGGCGTGTTCTCGGTGATCTGCACCGCGCTGTTCCTGCGCTTCGTCTGGCACCCCAAGACCCGCTTCCTCCTGCAATCGGAGCGTGCATCGGCGGCGGCTGCGACCGCGGCCCAGGCCGCCGGGGACGAGAGCGGACGGTGGAAGTACAAGTACACCGTCGGCGAGACGATCTACGCCTGGACTCCCTGGGCGATCCTGATCCTCTGCTGCGCTCTGTGGGGCTGGCCGGAGACCAAGACGTTCCTCAACAACCTCTTCTCCGGGGTCAAGTTCCA
Source organism: uncultured delta proteobacterium (assembly GCA_963776345.1). Classification (GTDB taxonomy): domain Bacteria; phylum Myxococcota; class Myxococcia; order Myxococcales; family Myxococcaceae; genus RPRB01. Next base: position 325,993 of record CAVZMH010000022.1, read on the forward strand.
GACCACCCTGCTCGGCTCGAAGTTCGGGGGCACGCTCTCGCTCCCGGTCTGGGACATGCCGCACCTGCACAACATGGTGCAGCGGATGCCGCCGGTCGCCGCAGTGAATGCCAAGCCGGAGGCCGCGCGCTTCACCCTCAACTGGCTCTCCGCCGCCGGCACCGGCGTGTTCGTGGCCGCGATCCTCACCGGCCTGTTCCTCAAGCTCAGCGCCGCGCAGTGGAAGGAGGCCGTCGGGCGCACCCTGAACCGGATGAAGATCCCGGTCCTGGTCATCGGCCAGGTGCTCGGGCTCGGGTTCCTCACCCGCTACGCGGGCACCGACGCCGTCCTCGGCCTCGCCTTCACCTCCGCCGGCGTCCTCTACCCCTTCTTCGCCGCCTACCTCGGGTGGCTGGGCGTCTTCCTCACCGGGTCGGACACGGCGTCCAACGCGCTGTTCGGGAGCCTGCAGCGGATCACCGCCCAGCAGCTACACCTGAACGAGATCCTCATCGTGGCCACCAACTCCACCGGCGGCGTGATGGGAAAGATGATCGACGCCCAGTCGATCATGGTCGCCTGCGCCGCCTGCTACGACGACCCCTACGAGCGCGCGCATGCGCTGGGGCCGATCTTCCGCAAGGTGTGGTGGCACTCGGTGGCCGGGGCGGCGGTGATCGGCATCATCGCGCTCCTCCAGGCGTACATCTTCACCGGGGCGATCCCGATACCGCCCGTCAAATAGCCGCCGTCCGCGTCACCTGGCAAGCAGGGCCGCGGCGAACACCGCGAGGCCCAGTCCCGCCATCGAGAGCAGGCGGAAGCGGATGAACAGCTGCCGGCTGGGGTTTTCGATGGCCGGCGTCCAGAGGCTCAGGGTCGCTTCGTGGGTATCCATGGGTGCGTTCTCCAGTGCGCCGGCATGAGTGCCGCGCGGGACTGAAGGTGCCGCCCATGGCAGCGGATCGCCAAGATATTCTTGGCCCTATCTCCATCACCTTTGGTTATGCCCCTCCCGTTCAGCGCGGTGTCTGCCCGGCGAGCAGCGCCTCGCCGGCGCGGACCCAGTCGTCGGCGTCGCGCTCGCCCGCTGCCGCCCGCGCCAGCTCGAGCCCGCGGCTCGCCGCCGCCCGCGAGCCGGCCTGGTCGTCGGCCGCCAGCAGCGCCTCCGAGAGGGCGAGCTGGTTGGGGGGATAGTCGGGGAAGAGCTCCGCCGCCTGCCGTGCAGACTTCAGCCCGGTCTCGGGGTCGCCCGGACCGAGCGGCCAGCCGGGGGCGCGCACCAGCACCAGCGCCAGCACCCGGGCCGGTCCGCCGTGGTCCAGCCGTGCATCGAGGCCGTTGGCCTTCTGGAGCAGCTCGACCATGGCCTTCAGTCCCTGGGTGGCGGTGGAAGGGCGCTCGCGCGCCTGGACGCCCAGCGCCAGCGCCAGGGCGTAGGTACATTCCGCCGAGGCGGGCGCCGCCCGCACGCAGCGCTGACCTGCGTCGACGGCCTTCTCGGCCAGGGCGCGCCGGACGTCTGCCGACGGCTCGTGCTCGCTCCGGTGCGTGGCCTCGCGCGCTTCGGCCGCCAGCGCGGCGGGGTCCTCCGGCACGGCCCCGGCGGCGGACGGCGGCAGCTCGCGCAGCGGCGCGGCGCAGGCAGCGGCACCGAGCAGCAGGACCAGAGGGCCGCGCCTCACAGCTTGCGCACCGCCGCGAGCACGGTCGGGTCGAGCGGCATGAAGCGGACCATCCGGATGCCGTCGAGCGCGCTGGCCCCGGCGGGATCGGCCGGGAGCGACAGGAGCGCCTTCTCCAGCGTGGCCCAGCGAGCGGACCCCAGCCGCTTGCCCACCGTCGACACCACCGCCGCCGGCAGCGGCTCCGAGCGGGCCAGCACCTCGAGCTCGGCGGCGAAGGGAAGCGTCGGCAGGGCGTCCCCCTGGGCGCCGTCGAGGAGCACCGCCACGTCCTCGCCCTTGACCACCCGGCGCAGCGCGGAGAGCACCTGCGCCGTCTCCGTCACCCTGGTGGACTCGGGCAGACGCCACGCCGCGCCGAGCACGCCGCGCACGAACCCGGGCGCGTAACCGGCGATGGAGAACACCGTCATGCCGGCCAGGTCCGCGGGCCTGGCGACGCGCCCCTTCTTCGCCACCAGCGTCCACCGCTCGCTGGGACCGAGCCCCTTCTGCTCCACCAGGAGCCGCGGCGTCAGCCCGAGCGCGGTGCCGTGCTGCACGAGGAAGGGCAGCGGCACCAGCGCCACCCCTGCCTCGCGGATGCGGGTGAGGCCCTCCTTCTCGGTGGGCACGTAGGCGGCCACCACCTGCCCCGGGGCCCAGCTGGCCAGCCTGGTCACCGCGGAGGCGAAGGCGTCCATCGAGGGCTGGGCCTCCTCGGTGGTGCCTGGATAGCCGGGGGCGCAGGCGACGAAGGTCACCGGCGGGTCGGCGGCTGCCTGCACCGGGGTGGCCGCGAGGGCAGTGGCCAGGGCAACGATCGCAGTGCGCATGGATCGACTCTACCCCGGTGCTACCGTGAGCCCGGCGTGACTTCCCGCTCCCGCCTCGAGCGCATCTTCGCCCGCATCGTGGCGCTGCGCGTCCCCATCCTGCTCCTCTTCGCCGCTGCTCGTCCCGGCGGCGGCCGTCCTGGCCATGCGCATCCCCTCGGAGGGAGCCATCTCCGGGCTGGTCATGCGCGACGACCCCGACTGGCTGGCCACCCGCGACTTCCAGAAGGTCTTCCCCGAGGGGCAGTTCGTGCTGCTGCTGCTCGAGTCGAGCGACCCCTTCCAGCCGGCGGCGCTGGTCGACGCCGACGCGCTGGCGGCGGCGCTCACCAGGGTGCCCGAGCTGACGGTCGTCTCCGCAGTGGACACCTGGCGGCGCGCCCACCCCGGCTTCGCGCCGACGCCCGAGGGAGCCGAGGCGCTCCGCCGCTTCGCCACCGGCACCAAGCTCCTGCGCAAGCAGGGGCTGGTCGGCGACCGGTTCCTCGGACTGGTCGTCGGCTTCCCGTCGAAGGGCGCCAGGGCGCGCGACGGGTGGCTTGCGGCGATCGACCGGGCGGCAGCCACCACGCCGTTCACCGCGGTGACCCAAGTCCGCAAGGTGGGCGCCCCCTACGTGGAGTCCTGGATCGAGCGGGAGTCGGGGCAGGCGTCGGTCCGCTGGTTCCCGGTCTTTGGCCTGCTGGTGGTCGGGCTGGCGCTCTTCCTCTACCGCTCGGTCCGCTCGCTGCTGGCGATCCTCGCGGCGCTCGGCACCGCGGTGGCGCTGGCGATGGGGGCGGGCCAGCTGCTCGGCTTCTCCTTCACCGTGGTCTCGGCGGTGGTGCCGCTCACCGTGATGGTCACGGCGCTGGCGTCGCTGGTCTACCTGCACTCCCGCTTCGTGGACCAGCCGGAGGGCGTGCCCGTCGACGAGCACCAGCTCCACGCCCTGGCCAACAAGTTCCTGCCGGTGACCGCCTCCAGCGTGGCTGCGGTGCTGGGTTTCGCCGCGCTGGCGGTGTCGCGCATCCGCCCCATTCGCGAGATGGGGCTATGGACGGCCGCCGGCCTCGCCATCGGCTGGGTGGTGGCATTCACGCTCTTCCCGGCGCTGCAGAAGCTGCTGCGCACCCCGACCGGCCGCACGGTCCCCATCCGCTCCGCGCTCTACGACCGGGTGGCCGAGGGAATCCCCGGCTTCACCTTTCGCTGGCGTTGGCCGCTCCTGGTCGCCTCGCTGACCCTCTCGGCGGCCGGTCTGGTGGCGCTGTTCGGCATTCCCGGGCGGCTGCCGCCGATGAGGCTGGGCGTCGACTCGCTCGACTACGTCGACCCGGGCCTGCCGATCCACCGCGACATGGTCTTCTTCCGCGAGCACGTCTCCGGGCTGAACGCCGTCCGGGTCTGGGTCAAGACGGCTCCCGGCGCGGCCGTCGACCCGGAGGTGCTGCGCGGGCTGGACCGGCTCACCACCAGGGTGGAGGCGCTGCCCGCGGTGTCCTCGGTGGTGGGTCCGACCACGTTCCTGCGCATGCGACGCGCCCTGGCGGGCCAGGGGGAGGAGCTGCCGCAGGACCCGGCCACCTTCGCCCGGCTGGCCGGCGACGTGGAGCAGCTCCTCCTCAGCCAGCCCGAGCTGCGCGGCTTCGTCGACGTGGGGACGCTCTCCAACGCCCAGCTCACGGTGCTGCTCGCTCGGGGTACGGAGGCCGACTACCAGGCGCTGGCCCGCGACCTGCGCCGGGTCTGGGACGAGGTGGTGGCCGGCGACCCCGCCTTCCAGGGCGCCAGCATGCAGGTGGTGGGCGAGTCGATCCTTCAGGCCAAGGTGGGCGCCAGCCTGGTGCCGACGCTGACCGAGAGCTTCAGTCTCACCGCGGCTCTGATCTTCGCTGCCTTCCTGGTGGTCTTCCGCAGCGCCTCGGCACGGCTGATGGCGATGATCCCCTCGGTCTTCGCCATCCTGGTCACCTTCCTCGGAATGCGGCTGCTGGGAGGCTCGCTCAACGTGGCCACCATCCTCATCGCCACCACCGTGCTCGGCACGACCGAGAACGACCAGATCCACTTCTTCCACCACCTGCACGAGGGGGAGGGCGCGGGCGGCCTCGACGGGGCGATGCGCCACGCGCTGCGGGTCTCCGGGCGGGCCATCGTCTTCGCCACCCTGATCAACGCCGCCGGGTTCCTGGGCCTGGCCTTCTCCAGCTTCCCGCCGCTGCGTCAGTTCGGCCTGGTGACCTCGGCCGCGTTCCTGCTCGCGATGCTCGCCGACTTCACGGCGCTGCCGGGTTCGCTGTGGCTGGTGCGGCGGGAGCGGCCTCTCCGGTAGCGGGCGCGGGGCGGGAGATCTGGAGGTAGACGGCCTCCAGCTTGGCGACGGAGGCCTCGAGCGTCAGCCCCCGGGCGGCGGCCAGGCTCGCCTGGCGTGCCGCGGCCAGTCGATCCGGGTGGTCGATCAGGAAGTCGATCCTGCGGGCCAGCTCCTCGGCGTCGCCGGCGGGGAAACGAAACTCGTCGCCGATCGCCAGCCGGCTCGCGGCGCTCAGCGGCGCCTCGGCGACCAGCGTCGGGAGGCCGGTGCCGAGCGCCTCGAGCAGCGCCATCCCCTCGAGCTCGACCTCGGCGGCGTGGACCAGGAGATCCGCGGAGCGCATCAACGCCGGCATCTCCTCCTCCTCGACGACGCGGATCTCCGCCGGAAGCGGCAGGGTGGCCGACAGGCGCCGCAGCCGGTCCTCCTCCGGCCCATGTCCGCAGAGGACCAGCTGGATGCGGGCGGCGTGGCGCGAGCGGCGCACCGCCTCGATGATCACCTCGATCCGCTTCTCCCTCGCCAGTCGCGAGACCGAGAGCACCAGGAACCGGTCGCGGGAGCGCGCCTCGCGCTCGGCCGGCCCGGGACGGAACTGCGGCGGGATCCCGTTGGAGATGATGGTCGCGGGGACGGTGAGGCCGTGGCGCCGCAGCTGGTCGAGGCCGAAGGCGGTGGGGGACACCACGTGATCGGCGCGGCCGTACAGGGCGGAGATGAAGAAGCGCCAGGTCCGGTCCACCCACCACTGGGAGTGGACGCCGATGTTGTGGAGCATGTTCTCCGGAAGGAGGTGCGAGGCCGCCACCACCGGCGTCCCCAGCCGGCGCGCCAGGGTGGTGGCCCGGATGCCGAGCCAGAAGGGGAACTGGACGTGGAGCACGTCGGCGCGTCGCAGCACCGGCTCGAGCACCCGGCGCGAGGGCCAGGCGAAGATGAAGCCCATCTCCCGCATCACCCGGCCGAAGGGCGGGATGGTGAAGCGTGGCAGCCCGACGCGCCCGTCGCTGCTCTGTCCGCCGGCGATGACGGTCACCTCGTGGCGCTCTCGCAGCGCCGCGACGAAGCGCTGCGCGGAGATGACGCCGCCGGTCTTCACGCCGTCGAAGGTGTCGATGGCGTAAGCGATGTGCAAACGGCGGGGCGTCGGCATGGCGGCTGACTATAGCCGCGCGTCCGCCGGGCTGGCCGGGAGTGTCAGCTCCGCGGGTCCCTCATCCAGGTGCGCGGCCGCTCTCACGTACCCTGGCACCCGGGCAAGCCGCTACGCTGCACTCCTTCGAGGGAGCGTCTGCCATGGGCGAGCCGAAGGATGGGGGCAGCGAGATGGGCATGGAGGACACCCTCCCGCTGCTGAAGCCGGAAGGCTTCGTGAACCCGGCCTCGCCCGAGGAGGCGCGCGCGACTCCGGGGGAGATTGGCCCCTACCGGCTCCTCGAACCGATCGGCGAGGGGGGAATGGGCGAGGTCTGGCTCGCCGAGCAGCTTCAGCCCGTCCGCCGCCGCGTGGCAGTCAAGCTGATCAAGGCCGGCCTTGACACCCGGCAGGTCATCGCCCGCTTCGAGTCCGAGCGCCAAACCCTGGCGCTCCTGGACCATCCCGCCATCGCCCGGGTCATCGACGCAGGGAGCACGGCCGAAGGCCGGCCGTACTTCGTGATGGAATACGTGGACGGAGTCCGGCTCAACCTCTACTGCGACACGCACCGGCTCTCGACCCGTGAGCGGCTGGAGCTGTTCTGCCAGGTCTGCGACGCCGTTCAGTACGCCCACCAGAAGGCGATCATTCACCGCGACCTGAAGCCCTCGAACATCCTGGTCAGCGAGATCGACGGCAGGCCGCAGCCGAAGATCATCGACTTCGGCATCGCCAAGGCCGCGAGCGGCCAGCAGCTCACCGGCCATACCTTCCTCACCGAGGTGGGAGCGATGCTCGGAACACCCGAGTACATGAGCCCGGAGCAGGCGGACCCCGGTGGCCCGGAGGTGGACACCCGCACCGACGTCTACTCGCTCGGTGTCGTGCTCTATGAGCTGCTGACCGGCGAGCTGCCCTTCCCGCCGGAGGAGCTCCGGAGCGGGAGCCGCGAGGAGCTGCGACGTCGAATTCGCGAGGTCGATCCTCCCCGGCCGAGCACCAAGGTGACCACGCTCGGAGCGCGAGCCTCCGACAATGCGGTGGCACGGAGCACCGAGATCGGCGGACTCGCCCGGATACTCCGGGGAGACCTCGACGCCATCATCCTCAAGGCGCTGGAAAAGGATCGTGCGCGGCGGTACGGCACCGCCTCGGAGCTCGCGGCGGACATCCAGCGGCACCTCCGACACGAGCCCGTGCTGGCGCGGGCGCCGAGCGCCTCCTACCGGGTGGCGCGCTACGTCCGGCGTCACCGGGTCGGCGTGGCCATCGCCGCCGGGCTGGTCCTGCTCCTGCTCGGATTCGCCACCAGCACGGCAGTGCAGGCAAGACGGATCGCCCGCGAGCGAGATCGAGCGAATGCCGCGCTGGAGACCGCGCGCCGAGAGGCTGCTGCATCCCGACGGGTCACCGATTTCCTGACCGGCATGTTCAAGGTGTCGGACCCTAGCGAGGCGCGCGGAAACAGCATCACCGCCCGCGAGCTGCTCGATCGCGCATCGAAGGACGTGGAGACGGGGCTGGCGGGGGACCCGGAGCTCCAGGCCAGGATGATGGACACCATGGGCGGGGTGTACGCCACCCTGGGACTCTACCCACGCGCGGTGGAGCTCCTGAAGCAGGCGGTCGCCGTCCGCACGCGCGTCCTCGGGGTGGATCACCCCGACACCCTCCGGTCGTCCAGCAAGCTCGGGACGACCTATACCCGCAGCGCCCGCTATCCCGAGGCCGAGCGCGTGCTCACCGACGCGCTCGAGCGCAGCCGACGGGTGAACGGGCCGGACCATCCGGACACCCTGGGGATGCTCGGGAACCTCGGAGCCCTGGCCATGTTCCAGGGCAAGTTCGCACATGCCGAGGAGCTCGATCGCCAGGTCCTGGAAGGACGTCGCCGGGTGCTCGGGGCCGAGCATCCCGACACCCTCACCGCGATGAACAACCTGGCGCTGGTCGTGGCTGACCAGGGCCGTCTGGAGGAGGCGGAGCCGTTGCACCGACAGGTCCTCGGGGTGCGAACGCGAGCGCTGGGAAGCGAGCATCCGGACACACTCGCCTCGATGAACAACCTGGGGTTGCTGCTCCGGAACCAGGGCCGGGCGGCGGAGGCCGAGGCGCTCTTCCGACAGACCGTCGAGATCCGGCTGCGGGTGCTGGGCCCGGAGCATCCCGATACCCTCGGCTCGGTCAGCAATCTCGCCAACACGCTCATGGACCAGCACCGCGCGGCCGAAGCCGAGAAGCTCTACCGGGAGACGCTGGCCATCGAACAGCGGGTGCTGGGGCCGGACCACCCGAACACCTTCCTCGCCACCATGGGACTGGCCGCGGCCCTCACTGAGCAGGGACGCCGGAGGGAGGCGGAGGCGCTCGACCGCGCGCTCTGGAAGGCCCAGCAGCGCGTCCTCGGGCCGACGCATCCGCAGACCGCGATGACCGAGTACAACCTGGCCGGCCTCGCGGCGCTGGACGGAAGGATGCAGGAGGGTCTCGGCTTGCTCCGGGACTCGCTGGAGCACCACCTCCCGCCGTACATCGCACGGGAGATGGGGAACGATCCGGATCTCAAGGCCTTCCACGGAAACCAGCAGTTCGAGGCGCTGGTCGCGTCGGTGAAGAAGCGCGAGGCAAGGTGATGGTCGTAGGATGGCTGGAGGATGCTCGTCGACGACTTTCTTCCGGTGTACGAGGTCTCGGATTCGGTGGCCACCACGGTCCAGGCCGACGTGGCGAGGACCTGGGACGCGCTGATGGCCGTCGACCTGATCGAGGTCGGGCGGCGCCACCCGCTGGTGGGCGTCCTCGGGGCGCTCCGGGCGCTGCCGGACCTCGCTGCTCACCTGCTGCACGGCGAAGCGCCTCCGGCAGCACCGAAGACCCTCAGGCTGCGTGATGCCGCGAGCCTGCCAGCCGACCAGGGAGGCTGGGTTCTTCTCGGGGAGAGGCCGCTCGAGGAGATCGCGATGGGGATGGTCGGCAAGCTCTGGCGACCGGTGATCGCGTTTACCAAGGTCAGCCCTGAGGACTTCCGCGACTTCAACGCGCCCGGGTGGGCGAAGACGGTGTACTCGCTGTCGGTGCGCGTCCTGGACGAGAGGCGAACCCTGCTCTCCGGAACGATGCGAACTGCCACCACCGACGATCAGGCTCGCCGGTGGTTCAGGCGGTACTGGACGCTCGGAGTGGGTTCCGGCGCGCACGTCCTGGTCAACGGCCTTCTCGACGTGACGCGCGAGATGGCGGAGCGATCCGGCTGAACCCGGGGCGCCGCGAGTCAGCGGCCTGCGACCAGCTCCACCATCTCGCGCCACCGCTCGAGCGCCGGCTTCCACTCGATGGAGTTGTGGGTCGCCCGCTCGTCCACCCACAGGCGCTTCTTCCCGGGGTAGGCCTCGAAGAGCGCCCGGCCGAGATCCGCGAAGGTGACCTCGTCGCGCCCGGCCACCAGGAACGCCACCGGGCCGCCGTAGCGCGGCAGCGCCAGGTCGGCTCGCCAGCCGTCGCGGAGGAATCCCCCGGGCACGAAGGGATAGTGCCGCCGGGCGACAGCGGGCACGCTCGCGAGCGGGGTCACGAGGAGGAGGCCCGTGACCTCGCCGGGCGACTCCGCGGCGGCGAGCGCCGCGACGGCCGAACCGAGGGACTCGCCGGCGAGCAGGACCGGGCCGGGGTTCGCCCGCCGGGCCTCGCGCACCGCCTCGAGGGCGGCGGCGAGGAGCGACGCCTGCGCCGGCGAGCCCGGGCGCGGGCCGTAACCGGGGTACTCGACGAGCACGACGTCGAGCGGCAGGTCCGGGCTCGCGCGCGCGAAGACGTCCACGAAGTACCCGCGGTCGAGCGCCGAGCCGGCGTTCCCGTGGAAGACGAGCAGCGTGCCGCGCGCGCCCGGCCTCGCCGCGCGCCAGCCCAGGAAGGTGCCCGCGGGCGCCCAGGCCTCGAGCCCGAGGGCAGCGGCGGGGCGGAGCGCACGCTCGAGGTCGTACCGGTCCGGGAAGTAGAGCAGCCGGCGCTGGCCGAGCCAGGCGAGCGCGATCGCGGCGATGAGCAGGGCCGCGACGGCCGCGAGGAGGCGGAGCGGGGACACGGGGAGACGGTAGCGCCCGCTGGCGTCCGCCGTCGAACAGGCGAGACGTCTGCGGTGAGCAGGCCGCGCCGTGGCGGACGTCAGTAGACGCCGGGAATGACGCGGAACGGGACGCGACGGCAGTATTCCGTCCAGAGCGCGCCGTACTTCCGCGCGCACCGGCGATCGTCGTCCGCCTGGCGGGGCAGGAGGAGCGCCACGTAGTAGAGCGGATAGAGCCAGGGCCACGGGTCGAGCGGCCACCCCAGGGCCAGCGTGAGCCCGATGGCCATCGAGATCTCGCCCAGGTAGTTGATGTGCCGCGAGAGCCCCCAGAAGCCGTTGCACAGGAGGCGATGCTCCCCGTCGGAGAGGGCCCGCGGCGCGAGCACGCCGAGGAGCTTCGCCTCGGGGTGGGTCTTGAAGAGGAATTTTTGCAGATTCGCGCCGCGCGAGAGCGACCAGCCGACGAAGAACACCCCTGCGGCGAGGAGGAGCAGTGCGACCGGCGCGTGCGGGTCGGGCTGGCGCGCCACCGACCAGAGCCCGATGCAGTAGAAGTACGGATAGAAGGCCATGCAGCCCCAGCCGAGCTTGAAGCCCACGCGCTCGGCGACGAAGTCGTAGGTGTAGAGGTGCACCTCCTCGAAGAGGAGGTACTCGAGGACGAAGAAGGTGAACAGCGCGGCGTGGAGGATGACGCCCGGTGAGGCCTGCCCCGGGTGCGCCAGCGCCTGGTGCGCCGCGAACGACAGGACGTTGAGCTCGAGCTGCACCGCTCCGATCAGGTAGAGGAACATCTTGGCGTCGACCCGTGCGCCACGGCGGCCCGCCCCCCACTGCGGATTCTCGCGGCGGCCGAGATACAGGTCCGCGACGAAGGATCTTCCGGTCGGCGACGCGCCGAGGACGATGGCCAGGGTGAACAGCAGGCCGAGTGTGCAGGCGCCGGCGAGCCCCTCCCAGCGGTGCTCCCAGAAGAAGTCCCAGCCGATGACGCCCCGGTGCGCAGCGGCGGCGTAGAGCGCGAGCACCACCAGCAGGACGGGGAGGCCGTTGAGGCGATAGCGCAGCGGCCTTCCGTCGGCGTCGCGCACGTACCCCGAGACATGGCGCGCCGGGACGATGATGTGGAGCGTGAACACCGCCGCGTAGACCATCCAGGGCGAGAAGAATCCGAGCATCACTCGAGCCCCGACACCGACTTGCCCATGATCCCGATGGCGGTGGTCCGCGGCGCGAGGCGGCGCAGCACGAAGCTGGCGAGCTTGTTCACGCCGCCGGGAATCACCAGCGGCCTCCGTCCGAGCGCGGCGAGGGTCTGCTCGACGACCTCGGAGGCGTCGAGCGTCCCCGGCGCCTCTTTCTTCAGGGCATTGGCGTACCCCGGCGTGCGGATCGCCCCGGCGCAGCTGGCGACGACGTCGACTCCCTTCGGCGCGAGCTCCGCCCACAGGCTCTCGCCGAGGACGGTGATGAAGGCCTTGCTCGCAGCGTAGGCGGCGAGCCTCGGCGAGCCCTGGAAGCCGGCGAGGGACGACATGAGGACCAGCGCTCCACGCCTCCGTGCGACCATCGCCGGCACCAGCCCGTGCACGAAGCGGAGTGGGCCGCGCACGTTCACGTCGACGACGCGCAGCGCGTCCTCGAGCGGGCGGTCGAGGAGCGGTGCGACGAACGAGTAGGCGGCGTTGTAGACCGCCACCCCCACCTCCAGGTCCGAGCACACTTCGCCAAGGCGTGCGAAGGACGCTGCATCGGCGAGGTCGGAGGCGATGGGTCGAACGTCGACGCCATGGCGCGCGCGGAGATCCGCCGCCGTCGTCTCCAGCACCTCCGCGCGCCGCGCCAGGAGCACCAGGCCCATGCCGCGCGCCGCGAGCGCCTCGGCAAATGCCGCACCTAGGCCCTCCGAGGCTCCGGCGACGACGGCCCAGCGGCCATAGCGTTCGACGAACGAACCGCGGAGGGGCATGGGCTCGGAGCTTAGCCCCGATCACTTCTGGAAGCTGACCAGCTCCATCCCCGGCGAGATGGCGCCATCGTCGGCGACCGTCTGCGACTTCACCAGGCCGACCCCCTCTGCGATCCACATCGTGCTCTTCACGTTCATCGTCCCGAACCCAGCCTTGGCCATCTTCGCGGCGTTCGGTCCGGACATGGTGCTCTTCATCTCCATCACCGAATCGATCCTCAGCGCCTGGTAGTCGCCCGCAGGCACCTTGACCCGCTCCTTTGCCACCACCTTGCTGGTGGAGCTGGTCTCGGTGTGCACCGTCATGTTCGGCGCCTCGCTCTCGCTCGTCGTGCCGGAAGCCCAGGTGCCCCCGACCTTCATCTGACTCAACGGTCCGAACTGCGCTCCAGTCCGGGAGATGATCCTGGTCCTGGCGGCGTGATCGGCGTCGGTGGAGTATCCCTGTGCCGTGCATTCGCCGTGCACCACCGTCGATACGGGTGCACTCCCCCCGGGGATGCTGGTGGTGACTTCCCAGGTGAAGTGGTTTCCCTCGACCTTGGAGACGACCATCGTCACCTGCATGCCAGCCGCGGGGTAGGCGTAGACCAGCTTCTGGCCCTGCTTGATGGGGAAGTACGGGTGGTCACAGGTGCCGGCGGAGGCCGGTGAGGTCGCCAGCGTGACCACGGCGACGGTGAGCGCCGCGAGCGAGAGACGGGTCGGATGCATGGAACTCCACTTAAGGACGGTGGGCAGCAGCGGCGGACCCTACGCTCTCGCACGGGATACGCCAGCGACGCCGGGACCTAGACGTCGACCGTCGTCCGGAGGATGTTGCCACGCATGGCCAACGTCGCGTTTCTCGGGACCGGTCTGATGGGCGCCGCCCTCGCGGAGGCTGCAGCGAAACGCGGCGATCGCGTGAGCGCGTGGAATCGCACCGCGGCCAAGGCCAGGGCCCTCGAGGCGTTCGGCGTTCGTGCCGCCGAGACGGTGCCGGAGGCCATCGCCGGTGTGGACCGCGTGCACGTCATGCTGGCCGACGACGCCGCCGTCGACCCGGTCCTCGACGCGGCGGGCGAGGCGCTGCGCTCTGCGCTGGTCATCGATCACTCGACCACCTCACCGGCCGGTACCGCCGCGCGCGCCAAGCGACTCGAGGCACGGGGAATCGCGTTCCTGCACGCGCCCGTCTTCATGAGTCCAAGAATGTGCCGCGAGGCGGGCGGCATCATGCTCGTCGCCGGACCACGGACGGCCTTCGCCCGCGCCGAGGAGGCCTTGCGCCCGATGACTGGCCGCGTCGAGTACCTCGGCGAGCGTCGCGACCTTGCCGCAGCGAACAAGCTGTTCGGGAACGCGATGATCATCGCCATCTGCGGCGGCCTGGCCGACGTGTACGCGATGGCCGCCTCTCTGGCTATCGACGCGCGCGATGCGCTCGCACTCTTCGGCAAGTTCAACCCCACGGGCGTCCTCACCTACCGGGGCGCCGCGATGGCCATTGGCGACTACACGCCCAATTTCGAGCTGACGATGGCCCGCAAGGACGCCCGGCTGATGATCGATGCCGCCCAGGGCCGGGAGCTCGCCGTCCTGCCAGCGATCGCCAAGCGCATGGATGCGCTCATCGCCCGCGGATTTGGATCCGACGACATGGGCGTCCTGGCAGTCGACGCCGTGCCGAAGAAGTCGCCGCCTCGATGAATCGTCAGACCCCGCAGCGTGTGCAGGAGAGAACGTCGGCGCGGAAGGTCCGCTTGACGGCTGTGCGTCGGGGATAGGCTTCGGCCCGAATCTCGAGAGGGGTGGCCAATGAATGCTCTTCGCCTCATCGGTGCGCTGGCAGCCCTTGCTGTCGCTTCCCCGGTCCATGCCGAGGCCCCGGCCGGGCATCTGCTCGGTCCCGGAGACAAGGCACCAGACTTCACGCTCCTGAGCAACGACTGGAAGGAAGTCAGACTCGGCGATCTTCGTGGCAAGAAGAACGTGGTGCTCGTCTTCTACGTCCTGGCGTTCACCGATACCTGAACCAGTGAACTCAAAGCCTATCAGGCTGATGGGCCCAAGCTGGAAGCAAGCGACACGGTGGTGTTTGGAATCAGCAACGACAGTCCAGCGGCAAACGCGGCATACGCTCGCCAGATCGACGTTCACTTTCCCCTGCTGAGCGATCAGAACGGCAAGGTGCTCAAGCAGTACGGCGTACCGCTCCGTTTCAAGCAGGTGGGGGCCACGAGTTACGAACTGGCGCAACGCGCGACGTTCCTCATCGACAAGCAGGGGGTCATTCGACGCGTCGAGCTGGGTGAGGAGGCGGTCGACCCGTCGAAGACCGTGAACGCCTGCAGCCTCCTCGAGCACCGCAAGCCGGGCCCGTAGTGCGACGCGCGCAACCCTTATCCGACGATGTCGAGGATCAGCTCCGCGGCTCGGCGGCACTGGAGGCCAGCCGCGGCGAAGAGCCGAACCTGACGCATGGCCCCGCCGAGCATCCGGCGATAACGGCCAGCCGGGCGAGCGGGGTGGCTCGCCCGGCTGAACGGCCCGCTCAGGGCTGATGCGGCGCGGAGGTGACGGTGTTCACCTGGACGTTGTCGATGATCACCCCGCAGGAATGCCCGGGCCGGACGTCCGCGCAGGTGCCGATGAAGTCCTGGGCATACTCGAAGCGAAGCTGGGCGGTGGTCCCGGCCATGCCTGGCAGCCGGAGCCGGACGTGCTGGAACCCGTTCGACGCCCCCGCCCATGCCGACATGTCCTCGAAGTAGGCCGGGTCGCCATTGCGGGGAAAGTGCTTCGGATACTGCTGCAAGGCCCCGGTCTCGAACCGATCCTCGAACGCCTCCGCCAGCACCGATCTCAGGGTATTGCCGGTGGTGAGGTCGGTGACCCGGAGGAACAACCCGTCGTACGCCAGGATGTTGAAGCTCGGGTCGTCCTCGGTATCGTAGCAGATGTCGAAGTCGACCGTCACGTACTCCGCGTTCCCCGGCACGGCGAACGCGGGGCTGAAGAGCCGTTGCCAGGCCGAGCCGTCGGTGTTGGTGTGGAACGCTCCGTTCGATTGCGTCCCGCAGAAGCCCGGGCTGCCGGGCGACCCGGGCATGATCTTCCAGTTGATCGACGGGTCACCCGTCTGCGCCACCGCCCTCCACCCAGTCGGAATCGCACCCGAGCCGTCGAAGCTCTCGGAGATCAAGACGGTGCTCTGCGGCGTGCCGGTGAAGAGGGTGTGGAGCAGCACGGTGCGCTGGTGGTCGTCGGTGTACACCTCGAGGCGCAGCTCGATCGGTGTCCCCGGGATGAACGACGGCCGGGTGAAGAGGAAGAAGGGAAGGACGTTCTGCTGTGCCTCACCAGGCTTGATGTCCCGCCAGGCCGAGATCCCGAGGAGCACGTCGACGCCAGGTGTGCTGGTCGAGAGGCGGGCCACCACGTCCCTCAGCTTTTCCTTGCTCAGGGTATTGGTCACGTAGTTCCGGAGCTCGACCTTGAGGGTGAAAAGCTCGCCGGGGTCGACGAACCCGTTTCCACCGCTGTCCTTGACCGTCTCCCCCTGCCAGTCCAGCGGAGAGGCGTCGAACTTGTGGTCCGCGCTGGGGAGGATCTGCACCAGCGCATCCGGCACCGTCAGGCTCAGGTCCGGCTGGCCATCGACGAAACCCGCGGGCGGACGGGAGGCCAGGGCGAACACGGGATAGAACTTCCCCTTCATCGCCACGCACTGGTTGTAGTCCCCCAGGTTCGGCTGGCTGGTGTCATTGCCCCAGCCCGCGTGGAACGGACGATCGTTGAGCGGCAGCGGCTGGCTCCAGTGGCGGCCACCGTCGTCGGAGAACAGGTAGGACACGTCGGTGAGATCCCCCGACGCGGCCGTGCCCTGATCGTAATAGTGCACGAAGACGCGACCCGTGTCGTTGTCCACCGTGACCGCGGGGAACCACTGAGCCCGGTCGGCGCCAGGACGGCTGTTGAGAGCGACCGGTTTGTCGAAGTGGCGGCCGCCATCGGAGCTTCTCAGCAGCATGATGTCGGCGCCGTCCTGCGAGTCGTTGCTGGCGTAGACGACGTAGATGTTGCCCCGGTTGCGTCCCCATGACTTGTCCACGGCCATCGAGGGGAAGCTGTGCACCCGGTCGTTCCCCAAGATGTAGTCGATGATGAAGAACGGCGCGGAGATCTCCACCGGGGCGCCCCAGGTCTTCCCTCCGTCATCGGAGCGGGCGAAGGCGATGCTGTTGCTCAGGCCCCCCGGCAGCCTCCGCCAGGCCACGTAGGCGCGGTCCTTCTCCGGGCCGAACCGTGGAATCGAGCCCGTGCCCTCGCGGATGGTGGCGCTGATGATCGCCGCGCTGGCGAAGGTGGGCGGGGTGCTGGAGAGCACGTCGTCCGAGTAGGTGCTGAGGATCTGCGTGCCACCGGGCGCGACCGGGGTGAAGTTTGTCCAGGTCATCAGGACGCGGCCGGTGCGCCGATCGACGTCCATGAACTCCTTGTCCGCTGCATCGACCGGGAAGCCGTCGGGATCCAGGACCCCGCTCGGATTGGAGGCGGCAGTCACCTCGAAGGGGCCCTCCCAGCTGTGCCCGCAGTCGCGCGAGCGGTGGATACTCATTGTCTGGACGATGGCCGGCCCGAGCGCGAAGTCCTTCACCACCAGGAGGATGGAGGAATAGACGAAGTTGCAGCCGCCCAGGTACTTCACGTCGGGGTCGCCGAAGACCTGAGGGAACCCGAAGATGTCGGGCGGCCCGCCGGGCAGCTGCCCACCATCGGTGAACGTCTTGCCACCGTCGTCCGAGTACATGAAGCCCGACACCGAGGTCTGAGCGAGATCGAAGCCACGGAAGTCGTTGAAGCCGACGACGATGTGCTTCCCGGTGTCGTCGATGGCAATGGACGTCTCCGCCTGCCCGCCCCGCGGAAGCTCGCCCTCGTCGAGGCAGGCCGGGTCGGCCGAGCAGTCCGGCTCCTCGCCCCCCTCGTCCTCATCGCCATCGCTCGGAGGGGGTCGGCTCACGGCGGCGCGCCCGACCGGTGCGCCCACGACCGAGGGCGCCAGGGCCGCCTTTGCCGCCGGCGCGGCCAGCCGCATCGTCACCCCGCCTTGGGCCCGGATACGCGCACGCACTGTCGCGGCGCGCTTGCCCATGCTGGACATGCCGGTGCCGGCGTGCCCGGGCCTGGCCAGAGCATCTGGCGGCCGCTCCGCGAGAGCGACTCCCGGGAGTCCCAGCGAAGCCGCCAGCAACCACACCGCGAAGACTCCGGACCTGGACATGGATTTCCTCCCCACGCTGGAGTGCCAGCGTTGAACCGATTCGATTCACCCACCCTCGACGAAGCGGCCCAGTGCACTACCACTTCGTCGCGTGCGACGGTGGGACGATTCCGTGGTGAGCGCGAGGGCCCGTCCCGCCGCAGTGCGGCGTCCGCTGGCGGCCTCCGTGCTCGGAGTGCCGCGCGGGTGCTCGAGAATGGCCTGGGCGTTGGAGGAGCGGAGGACGACGGCGACGATGCGCCGGGCGCCGCCGCACGAGGGCGCGAACGAGGAATTCAGGTGCGCCGCGCGCACTGGAGCGCTGGTAGGTCCCTGGGTCCGGACGTACTCCCCCCGGGAGGGATTGGCCTGGGTTCGCGCCCGGTCGCCTCCGAGTTCCCGTTGCCCACCTCCCCGGGAACGCTCCCTGGGCTCCCCGCGCCGGGAGGCATCACGGCCGGGCCTGACGGAAACGTCTGGTTCACGGTACCGGGCTCGGACGAGATCGGTCGCATCGCTCCCTAGCTCACCGACTCCGGGTCGAGGGAGGAACGACCCGTTGCCCGTTTCCGCCAGCTCCGCCACTTCCGCCGGTCGAGGTCCTCCGGCGGAGGCCGGCATTCAGCGCTCCGGCCACCGGGCCGGCCGCTTCTCGATGAATGCGTCGATCCCCTCGGCGGCGTCCGGTTCGAGCATGCTGAACGCCATCGACTCGCTGGTCGTCGCATAGGCACCTTCGAGCGGCTGGTCAATCTGCCGGTAGAAGGCGCGCTTTCCGGTGGCGACCACCTTCCCGCTTCGCGCCAGGATGATGCTCACCAACCGAGCCACCTCGGCGTCGAGCGACGCCGCGGGCACGACCCGGTTCAGGAGGCCCCAGCCGAGGGCGGTGGGCGCGTCGACCAGTTCGCCCGTGAGCAGCATCTCCATCGAGCGCTTGCGACCGATGTTCCGGGCGACGCCGACGGCGGGGGTGGAGCAGAAGATTCCGACGTTCACCCCGGGCAGCGCAAATCGCGCCTCGTTCGACGCCACCGCGAGATCGCACATCGACACCAGCTGGCATCCCGCCGCCGTGGCGATCCCGTGCACGCGGGCAACGATTGGCTGCGGGATCTCGGTCATCTTGACCATCATCCTGCTGCAATCGGCAAAGAGCTTCTGCTGCCACGGCTTGTCGTCGCTGTGCGCGCGCATCTCCTTGAGGTCGTGCCCGGCGCAGAAACCCTTCCCGGCGCCAGCGAGGACGACGACCCGCGCCGTGCGGTCCGCCGCGAGCGCGTCGAGTTCCCCTTCCAGCGCCGCGATCATCGCGGTCGAGAGCGGATTGAATCGTTCGCCCCGATTCAGGGTCAGGGTCACCACTCCGCGGTCGTTCCGCCGCAGGACGAAGGGTGTCTCGGCGGCGGCCCCTTCGATCGCATTCATGCCCGTCCACCTCGCTCTCGTTGCCTGTGGTCCTCCTCTTGTCACGCCGCATGCGCGCTCACAAGGGAGCTGCCGACCGCGCTGCGCGCATGGCCCGCTGGAGCAGGAACCTCACCAGCGCAGCCTCGAGCGCCGCCCGGCGGGAACGCTCCCTGGGCGCCCCACGCCGGGAGGCATCACGGCCGGGCCTGACGGCAACGTCTGGTTCGTTCCAGGGTCGCCTCCTGGCGATCCACCACCCGCTGCGGGAGCGACCTCGCCTGCTGCGTCCCGGGCGTGTCGATGGAATCGTTCCTCCATGCGCCCGTTCCCCCGATCGTCCCGTCTCGACTCCTCGTGGCGGGGAATCGGGAGGTTCGTCATGCGCCGTTGCGTTCTGGGTACGTTCTTGCTCCTTGCCGCCTGTGGTAGCGGAGGCCTGAGCTCACCGTCGGGGGACACTGCAGTCGACCCGCGCGCCGAGAGGGCTCGCCTCGCCTTCACCTCGGGCGGCCGAGAGGCGCTGCGCTCCTACGCGGATATCTACGGCGACGACGCGGTGAACTCCTGCTTCGCGGCCTGGATCGACGAGGCAGGCACCCCGAGTCTGTACGAGCCGGTGGCCAAGCCCGACGTCCAGGCGCTCCGCCAGTTCCTCTGCACCTGTATCGGTGCCACCGACTGCCTGTAGTTCCTCGCCGGGGCGCCCCCGACAGCGAACGGCAGCGATCCGTGTCCGCTTTCGCCGCTCGTTTCCGTCTTGAGGGGAGGCAAAGCCGCGCCATTGGCCTGGCGGTGCCTTTCCATCGAGGGAGACGTCACATGAGCGAATGGTGGATGCAGAGAACGATGGCCGTGGGCCTCGCGGTCATCGCGCTGGCGGCATGGAGCGCCGGGCCGGCCCGCGCCGGAGATCGAGGCCAGCGGGAGGAGCACGAGGAGAAGGTCCGCAAGAGGAGCGCCGAGAAGACGCTCTACATCTGGGCCGGTGACGCCGAGCGGGTCCGCCCGGACTTTCTGGCGGTGATCGACTTCAACGAGAACTCGGCGAACTACGGAAAGGTGCTGCGCACGGTCGCGGTTCCGCCTCCCGGCAACGTGGGCAACGAGCCGCACCACTGCCACCTCTCCACCGACAAGAACATCCTGGCCTGCGGCGGGTTGCTGAGCGTGCTCTCCGGCCAGAACGGCATCTTCTTCTTCGACGTCTCCGACGCCCGGAAGCCGGAGATTCCTCTTCTCCACCAGGGCTCCGAGCTCCAGCATCACCGACGACTTCCTGCCGCTGCCCGGCGGGGGCTTCCTGGTGACGCAGATGGGATCGGCGACGGGAGACGCGCCGGGCCGCGTGGCCGAGTTCGACCGCCACCTCCGGCTGGTGGCGGAGCATCCCGCCAACCCGCCCACCGATGGCTTCAACCCCCACGGCATCTCGGCCCGCTTCGACCTCGACCTGTTCGTCACCAGCGACTTCATCAATCCGGCGTCCACGCTCAACTCATGGCCCGGACCGGTCGAGCTTCGCGGCGCCCTGCGCTTCTGGAACCTCTCGCGCCGCGAGATCGCGCGCACGGTCTTCCTGCCCGAGGCGCTCGGCTCGATGGACGTGAAGCTGATCCCCAACGATCCTCACGGTCGTGCGGTGACCGCCAACATGTTCAGCGGGCTGGTCTACACAGTGGACCCCACCGACGGCAGCGTGGTGCAGTCCTTCGACTGCGAGGACATCGTTCCCCACGTCGAGGTCCCCGTCCCCGGTGGGATGGTGCAGCTGCTGGCGATGCCGGAGAGCGGGGATCGCCTCATCTTCGGCTCCTTCCAGGCCGGTCAGGTGGGTCTGCTCGACATCAGCGACCGCAGGGCCTTCAAGCAGCTCTCGGTCGTGAACCTGGGCGTCGGCGCCGGCCCCCACGACATCGACCTGACCGACGACGACGCGCGCCTGGTGGTCACCGACTACTTCCTCGACGAGGATGACTTCGGGCGGATCCACTTCGACGGAGATCGCAAGGTCCGGGTGATCAAGGTCACCCGTGACGCCCTCACCCTCGATACCCGCTTCGACCTGGACTTCAACACCGCCTTCGACCACCCGGCGCGCCCCCATGGAATCGCCATGAAGTAGTGGAGAGCCTCCGGCGACGCTTGAACATCCACGCCACCGGCCCGAGCCAGGGGAGCGCGCCTGCGGGCGGGACGGAGCCGCAGCCGGCGCCCGAGCTTCCGCTGCCTCCGCCCCCTTGCGCCTGGGTCCCACCGTCGGCGGCCGGGGCCCGCCCCACGGTGACGGATCCCGACCCGATCGCGGAGGCGCCGCCGACGGGGGAGGGCTTGACGAGCCCGAAGATGCGAATGCTGGTAGCCGCTCTGTTCACTGGGGACATCAGTCCCCCGCCTGCTCCAGTGCCCAGCGGAGCAGGTGCACGATCGCGTCCGTTCTCTTCCCCCCGTGGCGCGCGGCGTAGGCGTCGAGGCGCGCCAGGAGGTCCACGGGAAGACGCAGGCTCGTCCCCTTCCTTGGAACAGCCGATTTCCTCGGCAACGGCGGCACCTTGCTGCTCCCCTTGGGCATGTGCGCAGTGTACCGCGCGGGTGAACCTTGTCCGGTTTTCACTTGTGGTGCAGTCTGTACCACAATTTGCACCACGACGGAGGAACGATGGCCACCAGTTGCGACGGGTGCGGTCAGCTCTGGCAACGTCACGGCCTCGTCGCAGGGTCGTGGTGTTCAGCCGAGGAGGATGCCCGTGCCAAAGACGAACGTGGTGCCCCTGTTCGGGCCCTCCCCCCGGGATCAGTGGTTGAACGAGCTCCAGGAGGAACTCCATGGCCTGTTGGAGAGCCTCCCGGCGCGCCCATGCCGGCGGAAGCTGCCCCCTGAAGCGAAGGCGTGGCGTGCCGTCGCGCGAGCGCTCGTGACGCGCGAACTGGGAGCCAACCAGTTCGGCCGCAGCTACGCGGGCGCGCTCTGGGCCGCCGTCCAGGGCTACGCAGAGGGGCGGCTCAGCGGAGCGACGCTCCGCGCGGTCCTCCGGCGCGTCGACCTGCTCGCCTCGGAGCGGCCGCTGCGACCGATGGGAGAGACGGCGTGAGGCCCTCGCCCCGAGCGCGCTGCTCCTCATCGCGGTGCTCTTTCACCTGGGGGTCGCGCTCACCCACGGCCTCGCCACCTTCGCCCTGACCATGTCCGCGGCGCTGGTTCTCTACCTCCGCCCGGCCGAGCGTTCCTCGAAGCCCGTGGCGCGCGTCCCCGTCGCGCCGTGACTCGAGGTTGGTTACCGCCGCGGTGAACTCCCGGGCTCCGCCGGGAGTACGCAACGCCGGCGAGCGTAGGATGGTGAGCGGTGCGCCCCGAGCAGCCGCCTGCAGAGTCGAAGACGAGCCCCGAGCGTCAGGCGTGGATGCAGCGGACCCTGCGCGCCGCCGTGGCCCGGGCCTGCCCGTCCGACCTCGCCGCACAGAGAGAGGACCTGGTGCAGGCTGCCCTGCTGCGGGTCCTCGAGCGCGAGGAGCAAGGTGAGCAGAATCAGGTCCGGACAGCGTCTTACCTCTGGCGCGTGGCGTTCAGCGTCATCGCGGACGAGCTGCGCCGGCGCCGGGCAGAGGAGCTGAGGTCGCGGAGGTCCATGGTGGGCGAGCAGGGAACACAGGATGGAGCCACACCCCTGCCCGAGCTCGGGGTCGGCATCCGGGACTGCCTGGGGGGGCTGGCGGAGCCGCGGCGAATGACCGTGTTGCTCCACCTGCAGGGGTTCCGGGCCGAGGAGGCGTCGCGCGTGCTCCACTGGGACCTGAAGCGGGTGCAGAACCTTCTCTACCGGGGGCTCGCGGATCTGCGTCGGTGCCTCGAGGACAAGGGACTGGTGCCATGAGCGACGCGGAAGTCGAGAAGCTTCGAGCGGCGTGGGCCGCGCTCCCGCCCTCGGCGCCGGGTCCGAACTGCGCCCCACCCGACGCGATCTGGGAGGCGGTGGCAGGGAAGCGTCCGGAGCACGAGGTGCGGGCGATGCTCTCCCACAACCTCGGCTGCGCAGACTGCTCGGCGCTCTGGCGGCTGGCGCGCGAGCTCGGCAGCGCGGGGCGAGAGGACGCCGCCGCAGCGCCCGCCGAGGTGGTTCCGCTCCGGCGAGCCGGGCCGGCGCGCTGGCTGGTGGGCACGGGCGCGCTCGCCGCAGCGGCCGTGCTGGCGCTGCTCCTGCTGCCCCGGCCTGGGCACCGAGAGACCACGCCGGTGGTCCGCGGCTCGGAGGACGCCGTGCTCGCGGCAGACCCGGCCGCGAAGACGCTCGATCGGACGCACCCGGTGCTCCGCTGGACGGGCGCGCCCGACGGCAGCCGGTACACCGTCGTCGTCTCCACGCGCGATCTGACCGTGCTGTACAGGAAGAGCGGACTGGCGTCGCCCGAAGTCGAGATTCCAGCGGAGTCGCTCGCCGCCGTCGTAGCCGGGGGTGAGGTCGTGTGGCGCGTCGAGGCCATCGCCCCTGGCGGCCGGCGGATCTCGTCTGGGGCGTTCCTCAGCCGCGTACAGTAGGCCCGTGGGGCGGACGTTCCGCGGGTTCCTTCTGCTGTCGAGTCTGGCCGTCGCCGACGCCGGCGCGGTGCCGCGCTCGGCGGCGGAGTGCGATGCGATGGTCCGGGCGCAGCCGCGGGCACTCGCCTCGTACCGCTGCTACTGGGACCTCGCGCATGGCGGTCGTCGCCTGGAGGCCGAGCGAGGGCTGGAGGCCATTCTCCGCCGTCAACCGGAGAATCCTGGAGCGCTGCTCTATCTCGGCCTGTGCAGGGACGAGCGCGGGCTGGACGGCCGCGAGCTGTTCCGCCGGTCGATCTCCGCCTTCCAGCACAGCGGAGATCCCGAGGGTGAGGGGTACGCGCGGCTCGCGCTCTTCGCCATGGAATGCATGGTGGGACGGAGCTGTGAGGAGCATCGCGACCAGCTCGACCAGACGGACGCGCTCGCCGCCCGCCACGGTCTGGGCGACCTCCACGCCATGGCCGTCATCTGGCGAGCCCGCGACGCCCTGATGGCGGACGACCTCGGCGCGGCCGAGCGCCATCTCCGGAAGGCCGAGGTGGCGGTCGGCCCGGACGGTCCCCTCTGGCTCCGGAGCTGGATCCTCGACCAGTTCGGATTCCTGTTCCTGGAGGAGGGGCGCTTCGCGGAGGCGCTCGACACCTTCCGCACCCGCGCGAAGCTGGTCGAGTCGCTCTCGCCTGCGGCGCACGCGGCCGCGCTGGGCGGGATGGGGACCGCCGCCCTCGAGCTCGCCCAGCGAGGGGAGCTCGACCGCGGGGAGGCCGAGCGGATGCTCCAGGAGGCGCTGGACGCCGAGGACCGGGGAGGCGTCGACCTCGGGAGCCGCTACTCGGGCTCGCTGGTGACCCGATTGCAGCTCGCGTTCCTCCACGGTCCGACCGGCGCCGCCGTCGACGAGCTGCACCACCTTCGCCGGACCCACCAGCAGAGAGGACACAACTACCCATTCCCGGTCCTCTGGCTGCTGGCGCGCTTCACCTACGAGCGCGACCACTCGGCGCTGCCCGAGGCGCTCGGGTACGCCGACGAGGCGCTCGCCCTGTGCCGACTCCAGTCGCACGAATGGGAACGGGCCTACGGACTCCTGGTGCGCGCCGACCTCTTCTGGCGGGGTGGCGACCGCGCGCGCGGCGTGGTCGACGCGCGCGCGGCGCTGGACAGCTTCGAGCGGCTTCGCGGGAGACAGCCCGACGCGACGGTCCGTGCGAGGTATGGGGCGTCCACCGCCTTCGCCCACCAGCTCGTCGCGGGGTGGCTCCTCGACCCGGCACGCGGGCCCCCCGATGCCGAGGCGGGGTTCGGGATCATGGAACGGCTCCGGGCCCGGGTGCTGTTCGAGAACCTGCTCGCCGCTCGCGGTCGGCGCGAGCTGCCGCACGACCTGCGCGAGCGCGGGCTCGAGATTCACCAGCGCATCTCGCAGTTGCAGAGGCGCCTCCTGGACTCGGGGTTGGGCGAGGAGCGGAAGGAGGTTCAGCGCGCGCTCGCTGCGGCCGAGAGCGAGGAGGCCACCTGGAACGACGATGTCGCCCGCGCGCTGCCCGGGTTCCGGAGCCTCGAGCTCGTGCCGCCTCGTCTCTCCGAGGTGCAACGCGCCCTGGGCGTGGACGAGGCGATGCTCCTGTTCCAGACCTGGACGCGCGAGCCCAATCCGGAGGCACCCTACGAGGACGGGAGCTCCTGGGTGCTGGCGGTCACCCGGCAGTCCGTCCGGGCACATCGGATCCCGGATGCCGAGCGGCTTCAGCCCGCCATCGAGCAGTGGCTCGCCCTGCTCGGGCGGCGAGACGGATCGGAGGCAGCAGGGGCGGCGCGACTCTACCGGGACCTCCTGGGCGAGGCCCTGGAGGGTCTTCCGGGAGGGGTGACCCATCTCGTCGTGGTGCCCGATGGCCCGCTGCACGCCCTCCCGTTCGACGCGCTACGGGCGAACGAGCGCGGCCCGCTCGTCGCCGAGCGATATGCGGTGTCGATCACCCCGTCCGCCACGCTCTGGAAGCACTGGCGGAGCGCAGAGCCCGGGACGCGGACCGGCGCGCTGCTCGCGCTCGCCGACCCCGAGCTGCCCCGCGGTCCGGGCGCTGGAATCGCGGACGCCTGGCGGCAGACGGGCATCACGCTTGCGCCCCTCCCGCGGGCCCGCGACGAGGCCAGGGTGGCGGCGGCGGCGGGCGCGCCGGGCAGCAGGATGCTGGCGGGCGCCGAGGCCAGCGAGCACTTCCTGAAGACGGTGGACCTCCACACCTTCGACGTCCTCCACCTTGCGACCCACGCCATCGTGGACGTCGAGGCGCCGGAGCGGTCCGCAGTCGTCCTCTCACCGGGAGCCCAGGCCGAGGACGGGCTGCTGCAATCCCGGGAGATCTACCAGCTCGACCTCGACGCGAACGTGGTGGTGCTCGCCGCCTGCCGCAGCGCCTCGGGGCTTGGTCTCCGGGGCGAGGGTGTCGTTGGGCTCGGGCGGTCGTTCTTCGAGGCCGGGGCGCATGCGGTGGTGGGGAGCCTCTGGGCGCTCCGGGACGACGAGTCCTCGGAGCTGCTCGAGGCCTTCTACCGGCGGCTCGGCGGCGGGGCCTCGCTCGCGGAGTCGATGGCCGGCGCGCGGCGGGACCGCATCCGGGGAGGCGCTCCGCCGGCCGCCTGGGCCGGGATGATCGTCCTCGGGGAGGGCGCGATCCGTCCCGTTCCGGAGGCGGTGGTGCGGGAACGGGCCCGCGGGCGGCTGGAGCACCTCGCCGCCGGCGGAGCCTTGCTGCTCGCGCTCGGGCTGGTCGCCGGCGTGGTGTGGCGACGTCGGCGGGCCCGGGCTAGTCCGGCGCACATCCAGAAGACCTGAGCCGCTTCGCCCTCAGAGGCCCTGCACCTTCACCGGCGACGGGCGGTTGATGAAGGTGCCGTCGCCGAGCTCGCCGTCCTGGTTGTATCCCCAGGCCCAGACCGTCCCGTCGGATCGGAGCGCCAGCACCCATCGGCCCGAGGTGGAGAGGCTGACCGCCTGGTTGAATCCGTTGGCCGCCGGGGTCGACCTGTCGGCGGTCGTTCCATTGCCGAGCACGCCATCGGCATTCGCGCCGTTGGCCAGCACGCTCCCTGCGTCGATCACCAGGAGGAAGGTGTCCGAGCCCGCAGCGTTGCTCACGCCGTCCGAGATCAGGATCGGCGAGGACCTCCCGAGCACATCGGTGTAGAGCTTCGCCGTTGCGGCGAGCGCGGTGGGGGTAAGCGCGCCCGCGAACTGAGCCACCCCTGCGGTGAACACCGTGCCGCCCCAGGCGAAGGCGGTGTTCACGTTCCCCTGAGCATCCTTCTTCCGGGCGTACGACCGGCCGAAGGCCGTGAGGAGGTCCGAGATACCGGAGAGCCCGGGGACCTGAAACGGCGTGCTCTTGAGGGTGGGAGTTCCGTCGCCGAGCTGCCCGAACGAGTTGTTCCCCCACGCCCACACCGTCCCGTCCGACTTGAGCGCCAGGGTGTGGTTCCTCGCCACCGAGATCGCGCCGATCCCGGCGACGACGAGCACCTGGGCCGGCGTCGAGTCCCCGGTGCTGCCGCCGTTCGTGCCCCGGCCGAGTTCGCCGGAGTTGTTGAGTCCCCAGGCCCACACCGTCCCGTCGTCACGGAGCGCGACGGAGAAACTGTCGCTGGCGGCGATGTCCACGAAGTGCCCGGTCAGGGCGACCTTCACCGGCACGAGCTGCGTCTGTGCACCCGCCGCGGGAAGTGGGGCGCCCCAGGCCCAGACGCTCCCGTCCGCGGCCAGCGCGAGCGAATGGTAGTGACCGGCAGAGACCCGGGTGATCGCTGGGAGGCCCGGCACTTGGACCGCGGACAACCGGTTGGCGGCAGTGGTGCCATCGCCGAGCTGGTGCTGGTCGTTTCGCCCCCAGGCCCACACGCTGCCGTCGCTCTTCACCGCGAGCCCGTGGTGCCAGCCTGCGGAGACCTGGATGACTCCCCCTGGGCTGGACACTCCGAGCAGCGCCGCATCGGAGGTGCTGTCGGAGCCGGGCACCCCGGCCAGCGAGACGATGGCCCGGAACCGCATGCCGTTGTCGCCCGCCGCGGCCGCCGGGGTGGTGTAGGTCCCCTGGGTCGCGCCGGCGATGGCGGCCCAGGTCGCCCCCTGGTCGCGCGACGATTCCCAGGCGTAGGACAGCGTGCCGCCGGTCTGTGGCACGGCGCTGACCGAGAAGGTCGCCGTCTGACCGGGGCTCACCGTCTGATCCTGTGGCTGCGCCACGATCAGCGGAGGGAGAACAGCGACCACCAGGGGGAAGGAGAAGCTGGAGATCTCCCCGGTGATGGTGGAGCCGCTCACCGTCGCCCCGCTGACCTGCGTCCAGCCCGTCTGCCGGAACCCGTTCTTGAAGAGCATGATCCGCGCGCCAGACGGGACGCGGGCCGGATTGAAGGGGAGGGTCAGGGTCACGGGCTTGCCGAAGGTCGTCCCGTGCGGGGTGAGCGCGAAGACGTCCCCCACCGCGACCAGGTCAGCGACGGTGGGCAGTGCGGCGGCGCCGGTACCGTCCTTGGTCACCTGGACGTCGACCGACGAGGAGAGGGCGCCGGGCGGGATCACCACCCTGGCGCCCTCGGCGCTGGTCACCGTCCCCCCGGCAGGGCCGATTCCCTTGTCGGAGGGGGGAGGGGAGCTGCTGCCGCAGCCGACCAGCAGGACCGCCACCGCCCAGAGAGCCGCCGGCCTCCGCTTCAGGATGTTCACGATTGTTACCTCCGGAGATGCGGTCGCGCTCACTTGCAGCTCACCGTGACCTTGAAGTTGTCGAGCCCGCTCTGGTGGTCGATGAGGGTGGTGACGGTGCTGGAGATCGCGACGAGGTAGCCGACCTGAATCGGCGTGCCGGTCTCCAGGTCGAGCGGGCCCGGCGCCGAGCCGTTCACCAGGACGAAGTCCGCTGCGGTGAGCCCCTGGTACGAGACCCTCCCCCAGCTCCCGGCGGGGCCGGCCGCGCCCCGGGTGGTCCGGTAGAGTTGTCCGTCCTGGAGGAGCGCGAGGAAGTACGCGTTGGCCGCGAAGCCATCGACGCCCGAGATGTCGAAGCTGGCGTCGATGCCGCTGATGGCGCCTTGCGTGCGCGGGTCGAAGACGGCCGCAGTCAGGAGATTCTGATGGAGGAGGATGCCCACGCCGGCGAGGTGGTTCGCCACCCACCGGTACTCGCCCGGGACGCCGCCGGTGAGGCGCTGCTCGGCGTGCGCGGAGGCGGAGATGCCTGCGGTCGTTCCAGCCGCCAGCGCATCGGTCCAGTCCGCCGGGGCGAAGGTGTGGTCTTCGAAGACGACCTGTGGAGTCGGGCGGCACGCCGGTGGCGTGACGTGGACCACGGTCGACCCCGAGATCGATCCGTCCTGCACGCTCGTCGCGGTGATCGTGTAGTCGCCTGGGACCGGGGCGGTGAAGGTGACGCCCCCGCCGATCGCGGGTGTGATCGAGCCGCCGGCGGGGGTGGAGCTCCAGGCCACCCCCGACAGGTAGTTCCCCCGTCCGAGGACGGTGGCGGTCACGGTGGTCCACGAGGTCACCGGGAAGGTGTCCGGGGAAGCCCGGAGCTCGACCTGGAGCACAGTGCCTCCGGGAACCGCGGTGAAGTCGAAGTGGACGGCCGAGGTCTGCGCTCCCACCACCGTGAACGACCGGGAGCTCGAGTCGAGGAGCGTCTGGTTGCCGTCCTCCAGGATGCCGATGAGGTCGTAGGTGCCGGGCACCACCGCGGTGAAGGTGGTCCGCCCGAGGTCGCAGCGCGGCTCGCCGAGGCCGGACGGATAGGAGATCGACACGTGTTCCGCTCCAACCGCCGCGCACGGATCAGGCGTCGCTGGCGGCGCCACTCCATTCACCGTCCAGGTCACCTCGAGCGTGCCGATCGAGTTGACGTCGAAGACGAACGGGAATGCCACGTCGAGCAACGATCCAGGCTCGAGGAGACGGAGCTGGCCCGAGTCGACCAGCCCCGCGCTCGAGCCGTCGTCGCGGACGGCGTGCGCCTTGACCGTGTAGGTGTGGAAGCTCGGAAGATCGAGGAGTTTCGCTTGCCCCCACGTGCAGGGGAACTCCTCCGAGCGGACGAGCGTGAACTGGTCGAAGACGTCCACCTGCACCTTCTGGGTCCTGAGCGCGGAGCACGCCCGGTCGTCCGGGGGAAGGCCGTCCAGCGTCCAGGTGACGTCGATTTCGCCGAAGACGTGCAGGTCGAGGTGGACGGTCGTCCGCGTCCCCGGAGTCACGGTCGCAGTGGTGGACTCGACCTGACAGGTGCCACCCAGGTTCGCGAAGCACTGGGTATCGGTCCGCAACGGTTCCGCGGTGACGGTGTGCTGCCCGGGATTGAGCTCGTCGACCTCGAGGTGGCCCACGGCGCAGCCCTGGGCGAACGGGTTCTGCCTATCCACCGACACCAGCACGTTGCCGACCTCGGCTCCGGCGCAACCGGCGTCGAGGCCCTGCGAGCCGACGGTCCAGACGATGTCCAGCGAGCCGGCGTCAGGGTTGGGGCCCGGCCCCGTGTGCACGTAGCAGTGGAGGTCGGTGCCGCAGTATCCGCCGGCGCAGTCGGAGTCGTGGAGACAGTAGGCGCAGATCGACTGCGGCACGACCCTGCAGTGCCCACCAGGGTCGAGCTGTCCGGCTGGGCAGTCCTGCGTGAGGCACTGCAGGTTGCCGCGGCACTCTCTCTTGTCGACACACCCCGCACCGACGTCCCCCGTCGCGTCGCGGACGTCGTCCGGATTGCAGCCGTGGGCCAGCGCAGCGACACAGGCGAGCGCGCAGGTGGTTGCCAGCAAGGAGCCCCGACGGTGAATCGACCTTTGCATGGCCTGGCACTCCTCGCTCCGAGCAACCTGGGGAGTGACGCAGCCGAGGCCTGGTTCTGCTCAACCGGACGCGTCCCACGCTCCCACGCCGGTCTCACCCCGGGACCACCAGTCCGCGCCGTCTGGAATCCGGGTCGGGCGACACCCCGGGGAGGCCATTCCGGCGCAGCGGCGCGTCCCTCATGCGCCACGGCCCCGGGTCACCTCGCTGCGTGCGGCAAGGGTGGTCCGGGAAGGCCGGCGGACAGTCCGAGCCGCGCAAGCAGAGCCTGGAAACCGGGCTCGTCACGGAGGTTGGCCATCGTCGGGTCCACCCGCATCGCCAACGCGGCAGGCTCGTGCCGGGCGCACGCCTCCTCGAGGTGGGTGAGCGCCTGCTCCTTCCGTCCGAGCAGGGACTCGATCTGCGCGAGCGAGTAAGCCCCGGCGGAACCCTTCTCGTAACGGGCCAGGCGCCTGAGGCGGAGCCGTTCCAGCAGGGCCGGAGGGCCGCCGTCCGTCATCGCCGCTTCCTCCTCGGCGACCGCGGCCAGCGAGTCCGGGTCACGGAGCAGCTCGGCGAAACGCCGGCCCTCCACCAGGTACATCTGGTACTCCGCCCGGTTGAAGTGCATGTCCGCCAGGTACCGATGCGGTGAGACCAGGTCAGGCTCCGTGCGCGCGAGGCGGGCCAGAAGCTCCAGCCCCTCGCCCTGCTGACCGGCGGCATAGAGGATGAGGCCACGGTCGGCGACGATCGAGGCCGAGGTGGGCTCGAGCTCCTGTGCCCGGCCGATCTCCTCGAGCGCCTCCGCGTGCCGGCCGAGGAGCATCAGGGAGGTGGCGAACCAGTGGTGGGCCTCGGCGTCGCGGGAGTCGAGGGCGATCGCTTTCCGGAACTCCCGCTCGGCGGCCGGCACGTCGAAGCTCCAGTTGAACGCGGCGAAGGCCAGCGAACGGTGGCCCAGCGACGAGTCGGGGTCGAGCTCCACCGCCTTCTGCGCGGCGGCGATGGCCCGCGGGAAAGCCTCGCTGTCCGGCATCAGCGAGTACTCACGCAGCAGGTTGTAGGAGTCGGCCAGACCGGCGTAGGCCGGCGCGAAGCGTGGGTCGCGCTCGATGAGGTGGGTGAAGCAGTCCACCGCCTCCTGGAGCCGCTCGGCGGTGCGCTTGCTCCAGGCATAGCGACATTCAAGATACGCGCGGGCGATCTCGGGATCCGCGCCGTGGAGGGGACGAGCGCCGCTTGATCGAGGACTCGCGCCGGCGACCCACAGCAGTCCGGCGGTTCCGAGGACGAGGATCAGCAGGACCAGAAGGATGCCTGGACGCCAAGGCTGCGGTGATGTCTCGACCGAGCTGCTCGCCGGGGGCGAAGCGGGGGCCACCGGCGCCGGCTCGGGCATCCTCGGCGGCTCGGCCTCGAGCGCGTTGTGCTCCAGCCAGCGGCGCAGCTCGTGGGCGTAGGCGTAGACCCCGCTCCGGCCCTTGCCCGGGATGCGATGCACGGGCAGCGCGCGTTCCTTCTCCCAGCGCTTGACGGTGCGTGGATCGCGACGAAAGAACGCCGCGATCTCCTTCCACGAGTCGAGCCGTCGATCATCCTCGGCGCCGACACCCGCTCGCGGATCCATGGCGTCCCTTCGCTCCCTGTCTACCCGCGCCCTCGCGACGGGGCAAGGCGCAGCGGGATCTCGCGGGGCAGCACGGGGCACGAGGGGATCCGTACTCGCTCGCCGCCAAGAGGCCCGTGTACGCCGTGTTTCTCCGACTCGGGAAGCATCCGCCGTTCGATGGCGGGAAGGGAGACCCCTCGATGTTTCGCGTTCGCGCCGGATCGCTGGCGCCGGGACCCACGGACGGACTGGTTCCCAGCAGCAGCAACCCATTCACTGAGGCCACGGTGTTGCTCGGGGCTCCCATGCTCCTGCCGCCGGCGCGCCTCGGAGGCAGGGGCCGACAGGGACTGGGGACGAATGACACCGGAATGTGGAGGTGGACGATGAAGGCTCTGACGGCGTTCGCGGCTCTGGCAATGGTGCTGGGTTGTGGCAGCAGCAGCGGGACGGACGGCGGCGGGAACCCGAATGACGGCGGTACCAAGAGCGATGGTGGCACCTCGAGCGATGCAGGCTCCGGTGGATACCTCATCGGCGGGACCCTCCTCACCGCGGGCGCGTCCAGCCTCGTGCTCGCCACGCCTGGCGAGCCCAACCTGACCATCCCGAACAGCTATGAACCGCCCTTTGCATTCGCGAATCGGGTGCCGACTGGCACGGCCTACAACGTCACCATCTTCCGTCAGCCACAGTCGCCCCCGTGCACCGGCGTCTGCACCTGCGTCATCCTGGACGGTGGCGTGGGCATCGTCGGAAACGCCGACGTGACCAGCGTCCTGGTGGCGTGTGCGATCCAGTTGCCCTGAGTTCGCTTCCGGCCAGCGCCTGGTGCTGCTGACGCGGCCCCGGACCGGTCAGGCGGTTGCCGCCGGCTGACGCCGGGCGCTCCTTCGGCGCGGCGAGGCTGGGAAGGTCCGGTGCAGGCACGGTTCTTCGCCGGTGCGACGCGCCCAACGTGCGTGCTCTCCGCCGATGGGACTCCCTGCGCTCCGGACCCACATCGGTCCACGCGCCAGAGCGACGGTACAGTTCTGGTCCGTGACCTCGCTCCGCGTGCTCGTGCTGCTCATGGCGCTCGGGGCACGATCGAGCTGGGCGACGACCTACCCCGTCGGTCCGTCCAGGAGCTGGAAGTCACCGTGCGCCCTCGCGGCCGGAGTCGCTCTCCAGCCCGGGGACGTGGTGGAGGTCGACCCGGGGACGTACACGGATGCCTGTCAGCTGAAGGCCTCCGGCACCGAGGCCGCACCGATCATCCTCCGTGGCGTTCCCGGGCCCCGGCCGGTGTTCGACGCCGTGGGCCTGGACCTCTCCGGAGCCGGCTCGGTGCCCCGGGCCATCTTCCAGCTCACCGGGGGCAGCCACTGGCTCGTGCAGCACCTCGAGCTGAAGAACGCCGCCAACGCCTCGAACAACGGCGCGGCGTTCCGGTTGACCGCGGGCTCGCTCGACGTCGTCATCGAGGACGTCTCGGTCCACGACTGCCAGGACGGGTTCATGTCGGATGGGCCCGCGACCCTGACCGTCCGTTCGAGCGAGGTGTTCCACAACGGGGCAGGGGACGGCTACTCGCACAACTTCTACGTCCAGGGGCAGTCCATCGTCCTGGTCGGCAACCACATCCATGATTCGGTCGGCGGGCAGAACGTGAAGGTGCGCTCCCACGATGCCTTCATCGCCTACAACCTGATCGAGAACGCCGGGAACTACGAGATCGATCTCATCCAGGGACCGCTCACCGACGCGGCGAACGCGAACGCCGCGCTGGTCGGGAACGTCGTCATCCGCCCCGCGAGCTCTGGGAACAACAGCCAGGTGATTCTCTGGGGCTCGGACGATCCTGCGGCCGCCGGACGGAACGGGAGCCTCTTCGCGATCAACAACACCTTCATCCTCGCCCATCCCTCGAATCGCCTCTTTCACGCCATCCAGCCGGCCGCGGGGAGTCAGATCCACCTGGTCAACAGCATCGTCCAGGCGACGGTCGGTGGCACGGGGCTCGCCGCCGACAGCACCACCGCGGCCATCCTCGTGGGGAGCAAAGACTGGATCTCCAGCCAGGTCACGACGGCTGGCACGCTGTCGGGCACCCTGACCGGGTCCAGCCCGGGATTCGTCAGCACCTCGGACCTGCACCTCGCGCCGGATTCGCCCGCCATCGGCGCGGGGCTCGTTGGCGCGACATTCGTCGATGGGTCGGGAGCGACCGTGAGCGGGGTCCCCGATCAGGAGTTCGTCCTTCCGCTCGGAACCCGCCCGAGAGCTGCCGCGTCGGCCCTGGACCTCGGCGCCTTCGGGTTCTCCTCGGCGAGCGACGCAGGGACGGCGGATGCCGGGCCGGGCGATGCCGGAGTGGACGCCGGCGGCGGGACTGCGCCGCCCGGGGATGGTTCGCTGCAGGACGTGACGGGCAGCTGCTCCACGACGGCGAGCGGCGCCCCGGCGCTCTGGCTGGCGATCGTCGTGGTGCTCGCAGTCCGACGCCGCTCAGTGAACAGCTGACCGTCCCCTCGCGTTGGGCCGGCGAGGGGCAGGGCCCGTCGTGCACTCCCGCGCCGGTCTCGCCCACGGGGCCGCGCCGTCCGCCCGCCGTCTGGAATCCGGGTCGCAGGGATGCGAGGGTGCCCGGCTCCGATGTCCGGGCCCGCGCCGCTCCAGTCTGCTGACCAGCTCCTCGAGGACCTCAACCCACCCCAGCGCGAGGCCGTGCTCCACGGGGAAGGCCCGCTCCTGGTCCTCGCCGGCGCCGGCTCGGGGAAGACCCGGGTCATCACCCGGCGCGTCGCCCATCTGGTCCTCGCCGGCCGGGTCGCGCCCTGGCGCATCCTCGCCGTCACCTTCACCAACAAGGCCGCGCGCGAGATGCGCGAGCGGCTCGGCGTGCTGCTCGGCCCCTGGGCTACAGAGCTGAACGTGGCCACCTTCCACTCCGCCGCGGCCACCATCCTCCGGCGGGAGGCGGAGAAGGTCGGCCTCACCCGCTCCTTCGTCATCTACGACGACACCGACCAGCTCCAGCTGGTGAAGCGGGCGATGCGCGAGGAGCGCGTGGATCCGGTGCTCAACCCGCGCGACGTGGCCCGGCGCATCGACGTGGAGAAGAACGCCGGCCGCGGCCCGGACGTGGAGCGCGTGTCGCCCGACGACTACCGCGGCCTCGCCGTCCAGCGGGCCTACCGCGCGTACCAGAAGCTCCTCCGGGCGGCGAACGCGGTGGACTTCGGGGACCTGCTCCTCCTCCTGGTCGAGCTGCTCCGGAAGGATCCCCAGACGCTGGAGAAGTACCGGGCCCGCTTCCAGCACGTGCTGGTCGACGAGTTCCAGGACACCAACCCGGTCCAGTACGAGCTGCTGCAGCAGCTCGCCCCGCCGCCCGGGGCAAATCTGGTGGTGGTGGGTGACGACGACCAGTCCATCTACCGCTGGCGCGGCGCCGAGGTGAGCAACATCCTCCAGTTCCCCGATCTGTACCGCGGCGCCTGGGTGGTGAAGCTCGAGCAGAACTACCGGAGCGACGGGAACATCCTAGACGCCGCCAACGCGGTCATCGCCCAGAACCGCCGGCGGATGCCCAAGCGGCTCTGGACGGAGAGACCCAAGGGCGAGCTCCTGCACCTCCTGATCTCCCGCGACGAGCGCGAGGAGGCGCACGAGGTGGCCCGGCGCATCCACGCCCTCCACCGGGAGGACTTCGTCTCCTACGAGCAGATGGCCGTCTTCTACCGGGTGAACGCGCAGAGCCGGGTGCTGGAGGAGGCGCTGCGGCTCGCCCGCGTGCCGTACACCCTGGTCAGCGGTCGCAGCTTCTACGAGCGGGCGGAGATCAAGGATGCGGCCTCGTACCTGAGGCTCATGGCCAACCCGCGCTCGGACGCGGACCTGCTCCGCATCGTCAACGTCCCGGCCCGCGCCATCGGCGACACCACCCAGGAGCGGCTGAGCGCCTGGGCCGCCGAGCAGGGCATCTCCATGTGGGAGGCGCTGGACCAGGTGGAGTCCATCCCCACGCTGCAGGCCGCAGCGCAGAAGCGGCTCCGGGGCTTTCGTGCGCTGATGGAGCCGCTGGTGCAGTTCGCGGTCGAGGCGCCCTCGGCCGCCGCGGCGCTGGAGCGGATGCTTCAAGACACGCGACTGGTCGAGTCGCTGATGGAGGCGGGGGACGACGAGTCGCTCGGCCGGGCGGAGAACCTGCGCGAGTTTGTGGGCGCGGCGCAGGAGTTCGACCTCCAGCGGGCCGCCCGTCCGCCGCCCGGGCCAGACGCGCTCGAGGCCGAGGCCCCCCCGCTCCAGGCGTTCCTCGAGCAGATCAGCCTGGTGGCCGAGGCCGACGCCGAGGCCGGCGAGGGACGCGTGTCGCTGATGACCTTGCACGCGGCCAAGGGCCTTGAGTTCGACGCGGTCTTCATCCCCGGGATGGAGGACGGCGTCTTCCCCCACCAGCGCGCGCTCGACGAGCTCGGCGACGACGAGGAGATGGGGGAGGAGCGGCGCCTCTGCTACGTGGGCTTCACCCGCGCGCGAAAGCGTCTATTGGTGTCGCTGGCCCAGGCCCGCTCGCTCTTCGGCGAGCTGCGGTTCAATCCACCGTCGCGCTTCCTCCGCGAGGTGCCGAAGGAGCTCTTCGACTTCCAGCCCGAGCTCCGGGCCCCCCCACCGGAGACCTCGTACGGTCGCACCGAGCGCCGCCCGCGCCCCGACGAGACCGGCCCGCGCATCGACCGGAGCTACGCCCAGGAGGCGGCGTACATGGAGGACGGCTCGGTCATCGGGATGCGGGTGCGCCACGCACAGTTCGGCGAGGGCGAGGTGATGGCCTGCGACGGCTCGGGCCCGAACGCCAAGCTCACCGTGCGCTTCCGCACGGTTGGGCTGAAGCGGGTCATCGCCCGCTTCCTCCAGCCCGCCTGACGCGCGCTTCACCCGCCCGTGCTATGAGTGACGGTGAAGTCGCTTCCGTGCTCCCCACGCACTCCCGTGTGGTGGCGGCCGGAGCGAGGATCGCCGACATGACCGAAGTGACACGACCCAGCGTCGCCTGCAGCCCTCTCACGCCCGGGGACCTGGGGCTCAAGGTGCTCCTCTGCGAGAACGCGGACGGAAGCGCCGGCGAGGTCTCGTTCCTCCCGATCGCCGCCTGGGTCACCCTGACCGAGTCCGAGGATGGAGCGGAGGGGACGACGCCGCCGACGTCCTGGACCTGGGAGCCGGTGGTGGTCTTCGAGCACGCGCTGTGCCTGGCTCGCACCGTCCCTCACTACCGCGGGACGGTGGCCAAGGACGTGATCGGAAAGGTCGCCCTCGGCCTGGTGAAGTCTCGCTTCGTCGCCGCGCGGGACCAGCGGCGCTCGCACAGCCCTATCTGGACGAGCAACAGCAAGAGCTTCTGAGCAGCTCGCTCCGGAGGTCGGCTCAGCCTTCGAGGGGGCTGGCCGGCCTCCCGCACCACAGCTCGGCGTCACGGCGGAACAGCTCGACGAGGAAGTCCAGCGTGGCCCGCACGCGCGCGACGCGGACCAGGTCGGGGTGCGCCACCAGGAGGATGTCACGCTCGCCGACGAGTCTCGGGGTGATCCGCGCCAGGCCTCGCTCCTGTGCGGCCGCGAAGCAGGGCAGAGGAGCGATGCCGATGCCCTCGACCGCGGCCCGCGCGACCCCGGCGATGCTGTTGCCGCGCATCACCACGTTCGGCGGCGGCTTCAGCGACCGCGCCCACCGCTCGCCCTCCACCTCGGACAGGAGGTCGGCGTAGCCGATGAGCTCGTGGCCGCTCAGGTCCTCGAGTGAGGAGAGCGGCCCCTTTCGCGCCAGGTACGCGGGCGAGGCGTAGAGCGACCACCCCGCCGTCCCGGCCTTGCGGACGATCAGCTCCGGGTCGGGAGTCGGCGCGAAGCGCACCGCCAGGTCCGCCTCGCCGCGCCGGATGTCGAGCGTCCGGTTGTCGCTGATCAGCTCGATCAGCAGCTCGGGATGGCGGCTCCGCAGCTCCGTCAGGCGCTGCGTGAAGTAGCTGATCCCGGACTCGGGGATGGTCAGCCGCACGGTTCCGGCGACCCGGCCATCCGTCCCCGCGACGCAGCGCTCGAGCGCGGCGATCTGGTCTCGGATGGATTCGGCGATGGGCAGGATGTCCTTCCCCGCCGGGGTGAGGGTGAGGCCGCCGGGCCCTCGCGCGAAGAGCCGGGTCCCCAGATCTCCCTCCAGCGCGCTCAGACGGCGGCTCACGGTGGTGTGCTCCACGGACAGCTCGCGCGCCGCCTTGGCCAGCGAACCCGACCGGGCGATGGTCAGGAAGTACCTGAGATCATTCCAGTCCATCGGAGCCCCCCCAGATTCGCACAACCGGTGTGCGGCGACGAGCGTTCCCGGGGACGGACGTCGACCCGTATACCCCTCGTCCACGACGAAGGCAGCGGGCGAGGTGGTCTCGTCCTGGCCTCGGAGGAGACGAAGGTCATGGCATCGAAGAAGCCAGTCATCGCAGTGGTCGGCGCCACCGGCGCCCAGGGTAGCGGGCTCGTCCGGGCCATCCTCCAGGATCCGGCCCGCCGCTTCACCGCCCGGGCCATCACCCGGAAGCCCGACTCGGAGAAGGCCCGCGCGCTCGCCGCGCAGGGCGCGGAGGTGGTGGGCGCCGACGCAGGCGACGTCGCGAGCCTGGAGCGCGCGTTCGCCGGGGCGGCCGGGGCGTTCTGTGTCACCAACTTCTGGGAGCACTTCTCGGCCGAGACCGAGGTGGTCCAGGCCCGGAACATGGCCCGCGCCGCCGCCCGGGCGGACGTGCGGCACGTCATCTGGTCCACGCTCGAGGACACCCGGAAGCTCGTCCCGCTCTCCGACCCGCGGATGCCGACCCTGATGGGCCGCTACAAGGTGCCGCACTTCGACGGCAAGGGAGAGGCGGACGCGGTCTTCGCCGAGGAGAAGGCGCCCACCACGCTGCTGCGCACCTCGTTCTACTGGGACAACCTCATCCACTTCGGCATGGGCCCGAAGAAGGACGCGTCCGGACAGCTGGTCCTGGCCCTGCCGATGGGCGACAAGAAGCTGTCGGGCATCGCCGCCGAGGACATCGGCCCCTGCGCCTTCGGGGTCTTCGTGCGCGGGCCGGAGACGATCGGCCGGACCCTCGGCATCGCCGGCGAGCACCTGACCGGCGCGCAGATGGCGGCCGAGCTCTCCACCGCGCTCGGGCAACCGGTGCGCTACCAGTCGATGCCGTTCGAGGCCTACCGCAAGCTCGGCTTCCCCGGCGCCGACGACCTGGGGAACATGTTCCAGTACTACCACGACTTCGAGCGCGAGTTCTGCGCCGCGCGTCCGCTGGAGCAGGCGCGCGCGCTGTACCCGGGGCTGCAGACCTTCCGGCAGTGGCTCGCGCGCCACGCGAAGCAGATTCCCCTGAGCTGATCCAGTGACCCACCACCTCGAGACAGGGCGCCACCTCGCCGGGGTGGACGCCAGGGGCCGTCGTCTGCCCGCGAGCCTCGCCCTGGCGCTGGCCCTCCTCGCGCTCTCGGGCGCGGCCCCGGCCTGGGCTCGCCCGCGGCAGGAGGCGCCGGCGCGCCTCGCGGGCACCGGGCTCTACGCGGACCCGGCCGCGAAGACGCTCGCCCCCGGGGTGCGGACCTGGACGCCCCAGTATCCGCTCTCGCCGCGGGAGTCCGGGCCGTGGTGACCATCGGCCCGGGCGTCGCGCACGACCTCCCCTCGGCCGGCGACTGCGAGGCCTGCCATGCCGCGGGCCGGACGCCGGTGCTCGGGTTCTCGGCGCTGCAGCTCTCGCCCGACCGGGATCCGCTCGCCCCCCATGCCGAGGCACAGCCCGACGGCGCGCTGGACCTCCCGGGGGCGGTCCGCTCCGGGATGGTGAGGAAGCTCCCCCGCGCCCTCCTGGAGACGCCGCCCCGGGTGCACGCCTCCACCCCGGTCGCCCGCGCGGCGCTGGGTTACCTGCACGGGAACTGCGGGAGCTGCCACGACCTCCGCGGCGAGCTCGCGTCGGTCGGCCTCGACCTCGTGCAGCGGTTCGGCCCCGGCGCCGGCGGAGGCCCGGCGCTGACCGCCATCGGCGTGCCGAGCCGCTACCAGGCTCCGGGCGCGCGGGACCCGATGCTCCGCGTCGCCCCGGGCAGCCCGGAGCGGAGCGCGCTGCTCCACCGGCTCTCGAGCCGCGACCCGGCGGCGCAGATGCCTCCGCTCGGCACGCACCTCGTCGACGGCTCCGCCGTCCAGCTCGTCCGCGCCTGGATCGGCGGGCTCGAGCGCAGGCCACCCGTCTCGGCGCCGCTCGTGGAGCGCTGACCCCGCAGTCCATCCCCCAAGCAGGAGAGAACCGCCATGAAGCGCATCCTCGTCGCCCTGTCCACGCTCGCCGCCCTCACCGCCGCCGCCGAGACGCCCAGGAAGCCCGACCCGAAGCAGGTCGCCCGCGGCAAGTACTTGGTGACCATCGGCGGGTGCAACGACTGCCACACCCCGCTGAAGAACACGCCCAGCGGGCCGGCGTGGGACCAGGAGCGGATGCTCTCCGGCCATCCGGAGACCCTGAAGATGCCCACCGCCCCCGCCTCGGCCGAGCCGTGGGGGCTCGCCTTCGGGAGCACCATGACCGCGTTCGCCGGACCGTGGGGCGTCTCGTTCTCGCGCAACCTGACGCCCGACCCGGAGACCGGCCTCGGCACCTGGACCGAGAAGGACTTCATCGCCACCATCCGGAACGGCCGCCACCTCGGCCGGGGCCGCCCGCTGCTTCCGCCCATGCCCTGGTTCAACTACCGCGAGGCCACCGACGAGGACCTCAAGGCCATCTTCGCCTACCTCCGATCGATCTCCCCGGTGAAGAACCGGGTGGAGGAGCCGCGCCCACCGTCCACCGAAACGGCGTCGGCCGCACCGGCCAGTCGGTGAGGCGCGCGTCGACAGCACAGATGCGTGTGCCCGGGGGCGGAGCAGTCCGGGCGGAGGCGCAACCCGTGCCGCACTCCGTTTCATCGGTCCGGACGCGTCGGGTGTCTCGCCCGGGAAGGACACGATGCAGACCGAGCGTGAGTACAAGGGACGTTGCCTCTGCGGCGCCGTCGAGCTGCGGGTGGTCGGGAGGCCCGCCGCGATGGGGTTC
The DNA here is from genome assembly GCA_963776345.1 of uncultured delta proteobacterium. Classification (GTDB taxonomy): domain Bacteria; phylum Myxococcota; class Myxococcia; order Myxococcales; family Myxococcaceae; genus RPRB01. The sequence goes on from CAVZMH010000022.1 coordinate 366,689, forward strand.
TGCCACTGCAGCTCGTGCCGGAAGTGGTCGGCCGGGCCGGTGAGCGCCTTCACGCTCTGGCCTCCCACCGCGGTGAACATCGTCCGGGGGCTGGACCAGATCGGTTCCTTCCAGAGGACCGAGCGCAGCATCCGCAAGTGGTGCCGGAGCTGCGGTGGGCATCTGCTGACCGAGCACCCCACCTGGGGCGTGGTCTACGTCTTCGCGGCGGTGCTCGAGGCGTTTCCCTTCGATCCGATGCTGCACCTGAACTACGCCGAGACGGTGCTGTACCTCCGCGATGGGCTCCCCAAGATGAAGGACCTGCCCGCCGAGATGGGCGGCTCGGGGGTCGTCCTGCCCGAGTAGCACCGTCACGGCGCTCCGGGACGCGTGGGCAGAGCGGAAGGAGAGGATGCGCTCCGGCCCCACGCTGGTTAGAGCGGGCGGCCATGCCTTGGGCCGACTCTGGGCTGTTCGACGCCACGACGTTCGGGACGTACCTCGGCGCCGCGGCCGCGCTGGTCGCCGCGCCCGGTCCGGGGCAGGCGCTGGTCATGGCCCGTACGCTCCAGGGCGGGTTGCGGGCCGGGCTGCTCACCAGCGTGGGTCTCAACCTCGGGACGCTGGCGCACACGGTGGCCGCGGCCCTCGGCCTCTCGGCGCTGCTGCTCGCCTCGGCCACGGCGTTCACCGCGGTGAAGCTGGTGGGCGCGGTGTATCTGGTGTTGCTCGGGACGCGGATGATCGCCGGGACCCTCGGCGACCGGCCGGTGGCGGCGCCGGACCGCGCCGGGACCGGGGCGCCGCGGGTGCAGAGCTCGCGCCTCCTGGCGCACGGCGCACTGACCGGCTTGCTCAACCCCAAGGTCGCGGTCTTCTTCCTCGCTTTTCTCCCGCAGTTCGTGCGGCCGGAGCGAGGCCGGGTCTTCCTCCAGTTCGCGGTGCTGGGCCTGGTGCTGGCGACGCTCGGCGTCCTGGGAGACTCGCTGGTCGCCATCCTCGCCGCGCGCACCGGCCGGAGGGTGACCGCCGGCGCCTGGCGGGAGCGCATCACCGGGGGCGTGCTCGTCGCCCTCGGCGTCCGGCTGGCCTTCATCCGCCGCTAGGGCCGGCTCACGGCGTCACGGTCACCGGCATCAGGTTGTCCTCCGGGAGGCGATCGATCAGCTCGTCGAGGGGGTCGATCCCGGCCCGCGCCGGAAGCCGGTCGGTCACCAGGGTGACAGTGGTCCGCGGGCCGTCGAGCTTCCGTGGCTCGAGCGCCAGCGCCTCTCCCTTGTCGTCCAGCACCCCCACTGGGATCCAGTCGTGCACCGGGACCTCGTGCTCCGTGCCCAGCGCGTCCGCCTGGACCTTCCGCGTTTCCAGCTCCAGCGTGACGTCGTACCGGCCGTCGCCGCGCTTCCTCGCCTGGGCGGAGACGACGCGGTTCTCGTAGAGAGTGATCTGCTCGAACTGGTCGGTGAGGTAGTACTGGAACCGCTCCGGTGTGTGCCGTCTGAGCGCCGCGAGCAGGACGCGCGAGGTGGGGTACGGGGGGCCGCGGTCGCCGTACTCCTCCACCACCTCCCGGAGCGCCCGGTTCACCGCGTCCTCGCCGATGAGGTCCTGGAGCGCGTACATCACCAGGCTCCCCTTGGAGTAGTGGATGTAGCCCTGGTCCTCCACCCGCAGCAGAGGGAGCTCCTTCTTCCGCTCCGCGCTGCGTCCCGAGAGGTAGCGATCCAGCTCGTAGCGCAGGAAGCGCCGCATGACCTGCGGCCCGTAGGCGTGCTTCATCACCATCAGCGAGGAGTACTGGGCCAGGGTCTCCACCAGCACCGTCATCCCCTGGGCGTCCGCGCTGAGCACCTGATGCCCCCACCAGTGGTGAGCGACCTCGTGGGCGGTGACGTAGAGCGGGTAGTCGATGGCGTCTGGCCGGCCCTTCTCCACCTCGGCGATGAAGCCGATGGACTCCGAGAAGGGGATGGTGCTGGAGAACGACTCGGCGAACGTCGCGTAGCCGGGGAACTCGACGATGCGGAGCACCGGGTGCTTGTACGGCCCGAACGCCCGGGTGAAGTAGTCCAGCGAGTCCTTCATTCCGCGGCGCATGCTGGCCAGGTCGTAGGTGTGCTCCGGGTGGTGGGCGATCTCCAGCGCGACGCCGTTCCAGCGGTCGTGCTCCACCACGTAGCGGGCGGAGAGGAAGGCCAGGTAGTGGAAGATCGGCCGGTCCTCCACGAAGTGGAAGTAGCGGCGGCCTCCCTCGACCCACTCCCGCTCCAGCGAGCCCGGGGCGATGACCCGCTGATCCGCGCTGGTGCTGACCGTGGCCTCGAACTGGATCCGGTCCGCGTCGTGGGTGATGTAGTTGTTGGCCGGGGCGGCCGGGTCGTCGAGGTCGAGCGCGCGCTCCCGGGGACCGAGACCGTGCTTGCGCCGCGCCTCGTCGTCCGACAGCTCCTTCTGGGGAAAGTAGCCGAGCCCGGGCAGGTACTCGCCGTCGATGAAGGTGCCGTTCTCCACGATGCGGGTGTCGCTCCCCTCGTTCTCGAATCCGGGGTTGGCGTAGGTGAGGTGGTAGGCGAGCTCGGTCGTCGCGCCCGGGGCGAGCGGCCGGGGCAACCGGAAGGCGTGCAGGCCGGCCTCCCGGTCGGAGACCAGCTGCTCCTGTCCGCCCGGGAAGCTCAGGGCCCGGATGGTGGCTCGCGGGTTCAGGCGAACCACGAGCTCGTCGATCGGCTGTCCGGTGCGGTTGGTCAGCGTGTCCACCCCGTCGATCTCCACCCGCCGCTCGGCCGGGAAGATGTCCACCCGGGTCTTCACCGCCGTGACGCGGGGCTGGGGAAGGGCGCCGAAGCGCTGCTTGTAGCGCCGCTCGTACTGCGCCTGGGCTTCCTCGCGCGAGGAGCGGGTCTGGTACTCGTTGCGGAGGTTGGTGTTCCAGAAGATGAAGGCGCCCGAGCCCACGGCGATGGCGAGCGCCGCCCCGAGCACGGTCGCGGTCCTCCGGTCGAGGCGGGCGCGCGCCTGCTGCCAGCGCTCACGGAAGGTCTGCGGCGTGCCCCGGACCCAGAAGAGGGACGCCGCCACGGCGAGCGCCAGGGCGATGGCAACCCAGTAGAGCTCGAACCAGAAGAGCGGAGCGACGAAGTGCCCGTACCCGTTCATGTCCGAGTAGGGGTGCGCGGGGACGCTGGCGTAGCGGAGCAGGTGGTGCTCCACGCCCAGCACCGGGAGGAGCAGCGAGAGCGCCAGGAAGGCCACCATGGCGAAGTGGCCCAGGTACTTCTGGTCGACCAGCACGTGCACCAGCACCGCCAGCGAGCAGAGGCAGGCGAAGAGGACGAAGGAGATCCCGTACAGCGAGCGGAGGTAGAGCCCGAGCTCGAAGTGGAAGAAGCCCTTGGCGGCCTGGATGGTGACGCCCGCCGCGACGACCACCAGGAGGAGCAGACCCACGATCGCCACCAGCGCGGCGAGCTTCGAGGCCACCACCGCCGAGCGGGGGGTGGGGAGCGCGTCGTAGATCTGCCCCATTCCGGCGTCGCGCTCCCGCCACACCAGCTCCCCGGCGTAGAGCGTGAGCACCACCAGGATGAAGATGGCGAACGAGCCGGCCACGATGGAGAGCACCTGGCGGGTCACCGGGTAGGTCGGCGTGCCGTACAGCTTGCCGATGTCCGGAGCCGTGGAGGCGATGAACAGCACGCCCGCCAGGACGATGACCCCGAAGAAGACGCTCTTCACCGTCTCGCGGAGCTGCAGCCCCACCAGCGCCCGGAACACCCCCCGGGTCGCCCGGGGCGAGAAGTCGAGCCGGGCGCGGGGGATGCTCGGCGGGGCGCCGCGCTGCTCGGGCTCCTCCACCGCCGGTCGCGACGCGGGCGCGCTGGCGATCGAGAAGGAGAACCGCCGGTAGGTGAAGGCGAGGAGCGACAGCGCCACGCCGGTCCAGAGCAGGCGGTTCCAGAGGAAGTCCCCCCGCAGCCCGAGGAGCCGGGTGTTCTTCTCGGCGATGGACCAGTAGTGGGTCACGCTGTCGATGGCCATGAGCCCGAACGGATCCACCAGCGCCGCCACGGTCCGCCGCTCGACGTCGCCGGTCAGGTTGACCCCGATGAGGTAGCCGAGCAGCGCCACCACCGCGCCCACGTAAACCGGGAGCATGCGCCGGGTGAGCACGGCCAGGGCGAAGAAGACCGAGGCCATCAGCAGGATGTCGGGGATGAGCACCAGGAGGTACGGGACCGCGTAGGCCGCGAGCCGCTGGGGGCCCACCCGCGAGGCCGGCATCCAGGGGAGGATCGAGGCGAGCCACGCCCCGAGCCCGATACCCAGGGACAGGACCAGCATCACCCCGAGCGCGCCGAGGAAGCGGCCGCCCAGGTACTCGGCCCGGGTGATGGGGCGGGTGAAGAGCAGCGGGGTGGTGTTGGCGTCGATGTCCTGGTGGGTGGCGCGGCCGGCGATCGCGGCGTTGACCACCACGGTGAAGCTGGCGATCAGCGTCATCAGCATCGCCAGCGACCAGGGCGAGTTGATGTTCACCTTGCCGCCGGTCCCGAAGTCGACGGTGGATCCGGGGATGGCCCCGCCCGCGGCGAGGATGAAGAACGCGGCGAGGACCAGGAAGACCGCGAAGTAGACGTAGGTCGAGATCCTCCGCAGCCGCTGGTGGAGCTCGAAGCCGGCGATCGCCAGGAGCATTCAGGCCGCCCTGGAGCGTGCGTCCGCCCCGCGTCGGACGGCGAAGTACACGTCCTCCAGCTCCGGCTCCGCCGGCCCGAAGCCGGGACCGGGCGCACCGTCGGCGAGGACGCGGACCCGCGTCCGTCCGCCCACCAGCCGGGTGGAGATGAGCTGGAGCGACTCGCCCAGACGCGCCACCTCGGACTTCTCCACCGTGCGCTCCCACAGTCGTCCGCGCAGTCCGGCGATGGCCTCCGCGGGTTGCTGGACCAGCCGGAGCTCGCCCTGGTGCATGATCGCCATCCGGCTGCAGAGGTCGGCGACGTCGCTCACGATGTGGGTCGAGAGCAGGACGATGACGCTCTCGCTGATCTCCGAGAGCAGGTCGTGGAAACGCACCCGCTCCTCGGGGTCGAGCCCGGCGGTGGGCTCGTCGACGATGAGCAGCCGGGGTTCCCCGATGAGCGCCTGGGCGATGCCGAAGCGCTGCTTCATCCCGCCGGAGAACGTGCCCAGCGCCCGGTGGCGCGCGTCCCAGAGGTTGGTCCGGTGGAGGAGCGCCTCCACCGTCGCGCGCCGGAGCGCACGGTCGGCGAGCCCCTTCAGCCGGGCGAGGTGGTCGAGCAGGTCGATGGCCTTCACCTTCGGGTAGACCCCGAACTCCTGGGGCAGGTACCCCAGGAGCTTCCGCACCGAGTGCTTGTCCCGGAGCAGGTCGAGGTCGCCGAGGCGAGCCGACCCGGTGTCGGGGTCCTGCAGCGTGGCCAGGGTGCGCATCAGCGTCGACTTGCCCGCGCCGTTGGGCCCTAGCAGGCCGAACATCCCCGGACCGACGGTGAGGGTGACGTCCCGGAGCGCCTGGACTCCGTTGGGGTACCTCTTGGAGAGGTTCTCGATGACGAGGTTCATCCGGCGGAGGACGCCAGACCGCCTGCTCCATTGCCAGCCATCCCCGTGGTGATCGTCGGGAAGTCGGGAGCCTTCCGGGGGGCCGGGAGGCCCGACTGCAGCGTCAGCGGAACCGGAACCCGAGCACCCGCCCGTCGGACGCGAGCACCCAGGCCACGTTGCCGTGCACCAGCGGCCGGGTGCGGAGCGCGCTGTCCACCCGCGCCGTCGCCGGCGAGCCGGGGCGGGCGAGGTCGATGGCCAGGAGCCGTCCCTCGCGCCCGGCCGTCGGGACGAGCACCCGGTCCTGCCACTCGGCCACGCCGCCCAGGAGGGGCGCCGGGAGCGACGCGCGCCAGGGCGGCTGCTCGCCGCGCGCATCGATGCCCAGGAGCGAGTGGTCCTCGAGCCCGACCCAGACCCGGCCCAGCGCGACCGTGGGCGGCGAGACGATGCGCTGGCCCACCGGCACCACCCGCCGCTGCGCGCCTGTCCGCAGGTCCAGCACCAGGAGCCGGCCGGCCTGCTCGGCGGTCCAGAGCCGGTCGCCGTCGAGCACCGCCCCGGTGGCCTCGCGCACCGGCGCCTTCCAGCGGAGCGAACCGTCGTCGCCGGAGAGCAGCAGCAGCGCGGCAGGCCCGATGGCCAGCACGCCTCCCTCGAGCGCGACCAGCCCCCGGGGAGGAGCGCGGGGGCGTACGCCGAGCGAGGCGTTCCACCCTCGCCGGAGCGGCATGCCACCGCCGCGTGCCGGGAACGAGCGCAGCTCGCCCTCACGTCCGAGCAGCAGGAGCCGCGTCCCGACCGCGGCGAGCGCCGCCACCGCCGGTTGCTCGCCCGCCCGCCAGCGCTCGTGCCCGGTGTCGGCGTCGAGCGCCACCAGCGTGTCCCCGCCGGTCACCGCTCCCACCACGCCGTCGTCGGTGACCACCAGCGGGAGCTCGATCTCTCCGCCGGTCTCCACCGTCCACAGCGCCCGGCCGGCGGCGTCGAGGCGGATGACCCGGCCGGCGTCGTTGCCGAAGACCGCGCCGTCGCCGAGCGGGGTGAGCCCGGTGCGGCTCGGAGCGTCGCCCGAGGCGGTGAACACCGGCAGGAGCGGCGAGCTGCACGCTCCAAGCAGGAGGGCGGCGAGGACGACCAGGGAGCGGGCGGCCGGCGCTGGCGGAGCCACTGCCGCCACGCTAGACCAGAAGGCGATGAGTGGCCGCGGTCCAGGACTGACGCTGATGATTCTGGGGGTGGGCCTGATCGTGGCCGGGCTCCTGGTCTGGTCCGGGGGCCTGTCCTGGTTCGGGCGGCTGCCGGGTGACGTGCGCTGGGAGGGCGACCACTCCCGCGTGTACCTGCCGATCGTCTCGATGATCCTGGTCTCGCTGGCGCTCTCGGTGCTGGCGTGGATCTTCCGCGGCCAGCGCTAGCAGCCGCCCTGGGGCTCAGGCCACCTTCATCCCCTTGGGAATCACCACCACGCCCCCGGAGGTGACGTGGAAGCGCCGGCGGTCCTCGGCCTCGTCGTAGCCGATGGTCATCCCCGCGGGGATCTCCACGTTCTTGTCCACGACCGCGCGCCGGATGCGGCAGCGCCGTCCGACGGTGACGTTCTCGAAGAGGATGCTCTCGCTCACCTCGGAGAACGAGTTGATGCGCACCTTGGGGCTGAGCACGCTCCGGTGCACGTGGCCGCCGGAGATGATGCAGCCGTCGCAGACCAGGCTGTCGGTGGCGTAGCCGACGCGCTCGTTCTCCTCGTCGTTGAAGACGAACTTCGCCGGCGGGTACGAGCGGTTCTGGGTGTAGATGGGCCAGCGGTCGTTGTAGAGGTTGAACACCGGGTCCACCCCCACCAGGTCCAGGTTGGCCTGGTAGTAGACGTCGATGTTCCCCACGTCGCGCCAGTAGCCGCGCTCCTTGGGCTCCTGGCCGGGGTAGCTGTTCTGCGCGAAGTCGTACACGAAGACGCGCGAGTGCCTGTACAGCTCGCTGATGATGCTCTTGCCGAAGTCGTGTGCGCTCCGGTCGTTGGCCGCGTCGCGGACGACCTCCTGCACCAGCGTCTCGGTCTCGAAGAGGTAGTTGCCCATCGAGGCCAGGCACATCCGGGGATTCCCGGGCATGGGCGGGGGGTGCTTCGGCTTTTCTAAGAAACCCTGCATCCGGCCGTCGGGCGCCACGTCGATGATGCCGAAGTCCCGGCCCTCCTCGATGGGCACCGGGATGGCGGCCACGGTGCAGTCCGCCTTCTGCGTCAGGTGGTACTCGAGCATCCTCGACACGTCCATCCGGTAGACGTGGTCCGCGCCGAAGACGAAGATCTCATCCGGCTCCTCGTCGGTGATGAGGTTCAGGTTCTGGTAGATGGCGTCCGCGCTGCCCTTGTACCAGTCGAGCCCGGTCCGCATCTGCGCCGGCACCACGTCGACGAACTGGCCCAGGAAGCTGCTCAGCCGCCAGGCCCTCGAGAGGTGGTTGTTGAGCGAGTCGGACTTGTACTGGGTGAGCACCTTCATCTTCAGCACACCCGAGTTGGCGAAGTTCGACAGGCAGAAGTCGATGATCCGGTAGCGGCCGCCGAAGGGGACCGCCGGCTTGGCCCGCTCGCGGGTGAGCGGCTCGAGCCGGGTTCCGGCGCCCCCGGCCAGGATCATCGCCAGCGTCTTGCCCATCGCTCGTCCCATTTAGACACGGGAGCACACGGTGTCGAGGAGGGGGCCGGATGTGACGCCCCCGGGGATCGACCCTTCGGTCCGTGGCGGTCCGGCGACCGCTTTGCCTAGAGTCCCCGGCCGCCATGGACGTGCCCCAGCCTGAACCGGCCCCCGGAACCCTGAGCCGCCGGTCCGTCATCAAGCGCGGCCTGCTCGGGGGCGCCTTGCTCGCCGCGGGGGGCGCCGGCTTCCTCGCGCTCCGGGGCGGCGCCCTGGTGCCCCTTCCGCCCGACGGGCTCCTGGTCTTCACCCCGTCCCAGTTCGCGGTGCTCGACGCGGTGGCCCGGCGCATGGTGCGGCCCCGCACCGGTTGGCCGACGGTGGACCAGATCGGGGTGGCCCGGGCGGCGGACCGCATCGCGGCGCGGGTCGAGCCGAGCGCGCAGAAGGAGCTGCGCCAGCTCCTCGGCCTGTTCGAGAACGGGCTCGCCGGGTTCCTCTTCGGCGGCCGCACCCGGCCCTTCACCCGCCTGGAGGGTGAGGATCAGGACCGCGTCCTCGCCGAGTGGCGGGACAGCCGGCTGGCCGTGCGGCGCACCGGCCACGCCGCGCTGCGCACCCTGGTGCTCGCCGGTTACTACCAGTCGCCGAGCATCTGGCCCGCGGTGGGCTACTCGGGGCCGCCGGGCATCTTCGCCGACGCGGCCTCCCAGCCCGAGTGGCGGGGCGGGGACCAGCCCCGCCCCGACGGCAACGGCGTCTGGCACGGGGAGGCGCTGCCATGAGCGCGCCCGGGCGAATCCTGACCGGCCGCGACCACCCCGTGAACACCACCCTGCACTGTGACGTGGTGGTGGTGGGCTCGGGGGCCGGCGGCTCGGTTCTCGCCGAGCGGCTCACCGCGCGCGGCCTCGAGGTCATCCTGCTGGAGGAGGGCGGGTACTGGACGCGCCACAGCTTCGACGGGCGCGAGGACCACTCGTACCCGCGGCTGTACCAGGAGATGGGCAACCGGGCGACCGACGACCAATCGGTGCTCATCCTCCAGGGCCGGAGCGTGGGCGGCGGCACCACCGTGAACTGGTGCACCTCGTTCCGCACCCCGCGCGAGGTGCTCGAGCGCTGGCGCGACCAGCACGGGGTGAAGGGGCTCACCGAGGAGGCGCTGGTCCCCCACTGGGAGGCCATCGAGAAGCGGCTCCACATCGCGGAGTGGCCGCTGGAGCGGATGAACGCCAACAACCGCGTGCTCTGGGACGGGTGCGGAAAGCTCGGGTACGCGCGCGGGCTGGTCCGGCGCAACGTGAACAACTGCGCCGACCTCGGCTACTGCGGCCTGGGCTGTCCGCTCGACGCCAAGATGTCGATGCTGGTGACGCTCATCCCCGACGCGGTGGAGAAGGGGCTGACGGTGCAGGCCAACGCCTCCGTCCGCCGGATCCTCCTGGGGAGCCGGCGGGTGGGCGGCGTCGAGGCGATGCTGCTCGACCCCGAGACGGACCGGCCGACGGGCGTCACCCTCACGGTGAAGGCGAAGACGGTGGCGGTGTGCGGCGGGGCCATCAACTCGCCGGCGCTGCTGCTCCGGTCGGAGCTCGACGGCAACGGGAACGTGGGGAAGCGTTTCTTCCTCCACCCGGTGGTCATCATGAGCGCGCTGATGCCCGAGCCGGTGGTGCCCTGGAGCGGCGCGCCGCAGGCGGCCTACTCGCGGCACTTCAGCGAGCGCGGTGCGGGCAAGGTGGGTTTCCTGCTCGAGGTCCCGCCGATCATGCCGCTCATCGCGGCGACGGTGTTCCCCGGCATCGGCGAGCAGCACCAGGCGCTGATGGAGCAGCTCGCGTACATCCAGAGCACCATCGCCATCTGCCACGACGGGTTTCTCCCGGACGACGTGGGCGGGACGGTGAAGCTCCGGGACCCCCAGGAACGGCGGGTCTCCATCGACTACCCGCTCCGGCCGTTCCACTTCGAGGCCTTCCGCGCGGCGTGCAAGGAGATGGCCCGCATCCAGTTCGCGGCGGGGGCCCGAGAGGTGCGCTCGCTCCATTCGGCCCCGGTGCGGATCCAGAAGGCGGCGGACATCGACGCCGCGCTCGACGCCGCCCCCTGGGAGCCGGGCCGGGTGCGAGTGGCCACCGCGCACCAGATGGGTGGCTGCGCGATGGGCGGGGACCCGCGGACGTCGGTGGTGGACAGCACGCTCCGCTACCACGGGCTGGACAACCTCTTCGTGGTGGACGGCTCGGTGTTTCCGACGTCGCTGGGGGTCAACCCCCAGGAGACCATCTTCGGGCTCGCCCGCTGGGCGAGCCAGTTCGTCGCCGCGGCGACCGCCTGAGCCCTGGATAAGGACCGAGGCCCGGGAGCGGTCGCGGTCGCTCCGCCGGGCCTCGGGTTCGGCCGTCGCCGGCCGCTCTTCTCAAGAAATGGGGTCCCGGAGTCGCGGCGGTCTCCCCACGAGTCAGAGCGCAGGAGGGGCCCATGCGCTCGAATCCGCCACGCCCCCGGGAGTCCCCCCGAGGTTCCCGCTCTCCGTTCAGGCCCTCGGTCCGCCCACCTGGGCGGTGTGGTTGGAGTAGTTGTCGATCAGCGCGGCGCTCGCGCCCACGTAGCCGGCGACCAGCAGCGCGCCGCTGAGGATGAAGGGGATGGGGCTCCACCGGCGGGCGGAGCGGAACAGCTGGGGATTGGGGTTGGTGGTCTCGGGCTTCATGGCGTCCTCCGTCAGGTGTCTCGATGAGGCTGGGACATTGCACCGGCGGTGCCAGCCCGGCTCGACCCCGCCGGCCCCGGAGTTCCGGGCGGTTGTCGGCTCCCCGGTCGTGCAGGGCATTGCGCAGCGTGTGACAAGGCTCCGCCCGGATGTCGCGTCCGGTGCAACGTGCCCGTTTGCGGGACGGGCGGTGTGCGCATCCGGCCCGCTCGCGGAAAGCACGACGGCCCGGGACGTCCATCGTCCCGGGCCGCCGGGTGTTGCCTGCCGCCGCCTCGCGCTCAGGCGATCTGGTCGACGCTCGAGGGGACCACCGAGTAGTCGCGGATCATCACCGCGGCGCCACAGAAGTACCCGAGCACCACGAGGATTCCCACGAGGAGCCCATGCGAGCGACGGCGAGAGGTCTGGAAGATGTTGGAAACGGACTCGGTCTGGGGACTCATCGTCATCTCTCCTCCGGCGGCATGCCGGCGCCGCGCTGCCTGTGCAGCGCTCGTGCCGGGCGCGGCGCGGCGTGGTTGCGGGCGCTTACGGGCTGAGCGCACACCGCCACCCGTGCAACCGCGGTCACGCCTGTGCCGTGGATGGTGCGTCCGGCGCAACGGCGCCGGCCCGCTCGGGTCAATCCCGGACGTGGTGCCGCTTGATGAGCCGGTAGAGGTGCACCCGGTCGATGTCGGCCGAGGCCGCCGCCTGGGACACCTTGCCGCCGTGCAGCTGGAGAAGCGCCTCGACGTACTGCCGCTCGAAGGCGTCGAGGGCCCGCCGGCGGGCTTCCGGATAGGGCACCCGGGGGTCGATGGTGTTCGGCGCGTCGTCGGCCGGACGTCCCGTCTCCTCGCCCTCGCCCGGGAGCAACGTTTCTTGAAGCACCACGCAGCGCTCGAGGTGGTTCCGCAGCTCCCGGATGTTCCCCGGCCACGCGGAGCGCTGCAGCTGGGCGATGAAGGGCGGATCCACCAGGGTGGCCTTCACCCGCGCGTCGGCGCCGAGCCCGCTGAGGAGCTTGTCGACGATCAGCGGGATGTCCTCGGCCCGCTGGCGCAGAGCAGGGAGGGGGATCTTCACCACTGCCAGACGGAAGTAGAGGTCCGACCGGAAGCGGCCGGCGTTCACCTCCGCGCGGAGGTCGCGGTTGGTGGCGGTGATGATGCGCACGTCCACCGGGGTGTAGGTGTTGCTCCCGAGCTTCCGGATCTCCCGCGCCTCGAGAACCCGCAGCATCTTCGGCTGGAGCTCGACCGGAAGCTCGCCGATCTCGTCGAGGAACACCGTGCCGCCCCGCGCCTCCTCGAAGACGCCCACCCGCCGGTTGACCGCCCCGGTGAAGGCGCCCTTCTCGTGCCCGAACAGCTCGGACTCGAGCAGGTTGGGCGGGAGCGCGCCGCAGTCCACCACCAGGAAGTGGTGTTCGCGCCGGCTCGACTGGCGGTGGATGGACTCGGCCGCCTGGCTCTTCCCGGTGCCGGTCTCGCCCTCGAGGAGCACGGTGGAGTCGGACGCCGCGGCACGCTCCATCAGGGCGAAGCTCATCCGCGCGGCCACCGAGGTGCCCACCAGCGAGCCGAAGCGAGGGAGCTCCGAGAGCTGCAGCTTGGTCTTCTCTCCGGAGAGCTCGAAGCGGAGCACCACCCGCCCGAGCTGGAGCAGACTCCCGTTGCGGACCGCCGCCTCCTTCACCAGCACGCCGTCGACCACGGTGCCGTTCCGGCTCGCCAGGTCCTTGGCCCAGACGCCCTTGTCGTCGACCAGGAGCTCGCAGTGGAAACGGGACACCGTCCGCTCGTCGAGCAGGACGTCGTTGAGCGGGTGACTCCCGATGGAGGTTCGCTCGCCGGCGGACTCGAAGCTCTGGCCCGCGCCGGCACCTTCCACCACCCGCAGCCGGAAGCGGCGCACGTCCGGAGGGCCGGCAGACCGGCCTCCGATTCCGTACGTCGCCGTCGCGTGCGCGTCCCGCTCCGCCGACGGTGGAGAGTCGACGCTGTTCGGCTCCTCGGGGATTTCCCGACTCTTCTCGCGCCCTGGCATCCGCATCCGCGAACCTACTCCCGAAGGCGACGCCTTGACCGGCCGCGCAACAGCGGATCCCGCTCCGTGGCGCCGACCGCAACGCGGGCGACGTAAGACCCAAGTGAATTCAAGGAGATGGAGTCCGTTCGGGCTGGCCTCAGGGGTGCAATCCGATCCTGGCGTGGCCGGCGACGAACGCTGGCCTCCCCTTCGACCGGAGACCGCCATGAAGACCTCGCAGACCTCGCTCAAGTCCTTCGAACAGATCGCCCGCAGCCGTGGCCTGGGCACGCTCGCCGTCGGCGGGCTGCTGATCGCCTTCTGGCTCGGTGGGCACGGCGCGCTCTACAGCGCCTACCGCGTCACCCGCTCCCACGCGCCGGTGGTGGTCGAGGCGGAGTGAGGACGAGAGAGGGGCGTCGACCGGGACCCGGTCGAAGCCCTTCGACCCATGGGCACCGGACCTACCTCGAGTGCACCAGGATGGTCGTCTCTCCCGCGAGCGGCGGCAGGGAAGACCGGGAGAAGTCCTGCATCAGCGCCGCGGAGAGCAGGAAGTACGCGAGGATCAGCGCTCCGCCGAGCAGCAGCCCGGACTCGCCGAAGACCGCGGAGCGGGGTGCATCGAAGAGCTGTGGCTGCATGATGGTCTCCCCTCGGCGCGCATCCGCCGGTGCGGCGCCTGGCGACTGCACCGCGAGTGCCAGAGACCCGGGCCCTCGGACACCCGGGCCTGAGGCAGACCGCGCGGCGTGCCGAGAGGTGCGGATGGAGCGGGGCGAGGCGACCTCTCGCGCTCAGCTCCGTCGCAGGCTCGCGAGCCGCCCCTTCGTCCCGGGCCACTGCCGCTCGGGCATCCGCGAGAGCAGATCCAGCACCGTGTCCTGGAGCGTCTCCTGGGGATCCCGCGCCACGAAGCCCAGCTCGCGCTCGGCCTTCCGGGCGTCCAGCCAGAACCAGTGCTCGCCGATGTCCACGCTCGCGGCGTCCAGCGCCGGCTCGCGTCCGCGGGCCTCGGCCAGCTTCTCCAGCAGCTTCGCCCCGGCGACGTTGACCTTCGAGGGAAGCCGCAGCCGCGGCGCGGGGACGCCGGAGATGCGCTCCAGCCGGCCGAAGAACTCGGACATCGACATGTTCACGCCGAGGAGGTGCTTTCCCCCCACCTCGCCCCGCTCCAGCGCGGCGACGAACGCCTCGGCCGCGTCGCGCACGTCGACGAAGCTGATTCCCCCGCCGGGCATCGCCGGCAGGTCCCGCTGGAGGAACTTCATCACCGTCCAGGTCGAGGACAGCCGCTCGTCGCCGGGCCCGAGCAGCAGGCTCGGGTTGAGCACCACCACCGGGGGGCCGTGCTTCCTCGTGAACTCGAGGACCAGCCGCTCCTCGTAGATCTTCGAGAGGTAGTACGGCCAGCGCCCGACGACGTCGATCGGCGGGAGGTCCTCCTCGGTCGCCACCCGCTCGGTGCGCGACACGGCGACGGTCCCGCTGGTGGACGCGAGGACCAGCCGCTGCAGGCCTCCCCGCGCCCGGACCTCCTCCAGAAGCCCGCGGGTGCCGGCCACGTGCAGCCGGTACATCGCCGGCCCGTCCGCGGGGTCGAAGGAGACCATCCCCGCGAGGTGGTACAGCACGTCCACCCCGGCCAGCGCCCGCTTCACCGCGGCGCGGTCGCCGAGGTCGCCCTGCACGAACTCGCCGTGCGACAGGAGCTCCGCCGCCGGCGCGTTGCGACCCAGCATCCGCACCCGGTGCCCCGCGGCCGCGAGGAGAGGAACGACGGCCTTCCCCAGGAATCCGGTGGCCCCGGTGACCAGGATGCTCCGTGGCGTCCCGCTCACCGCGGGCCTCCGCCGGAGCTCCGGCGGGGCCGGGCCGGCGCCGGCGCCAGCTCCACGTCAGGCTCGAGCCAGAACACGCCGCCCTCTCGCAGCCGTCTGACCGCCTCCTCGGCGATGCGGGTCACCAGCCGGTAGCTCTCGCTCCGGGCGAGGCCCTGGGCGCGGCGCCGCAGCTCGGCGATGCCCAGCGCGGGGCCGATGCGCACCTGGATCTCGGTCTGCTTCGGAATCATGCTGCCCTTGGGCAGCGCCTCGTACGCGCCGTGGATGTGGATGGGCAGGATGTCCACCCCGTACGTCAGCGCGAGGTAGCCGAGCGTCGGGTAGAACTCACGCATCTGCCCGTCGGGAGAGCGCGTCCCCTCGGGGAAGAGCAAGAGATGATACCCGTGCTGGAGCGCGTCCCCCGCCAGCCGCAGCGACTCGCGCAGGCTCCCGTGCCTGTCCATGGGGATGAGGTTGGTGAAGTTCTCGAACCAGGCCCGCTTGAGCGGAGTGTCGAAGAAGTAGTCGCGCGCGGCGAGCGAGGCCATGCGCCCGCCCTGCTCCCCCAGCGCGTACTTCACCAGCCCCATGTCCAGGTGCGAGCTGTGGTTGGCGATGACCAGGAAGTTCCTGCTCTGCGGGACATAGGCCTTGCCCGAGACATCCACCTTGAAGACGCCCCCGAACGTCGCCTTCTGCCAGAGGTCGAGCAGCGAGCGCCCCAGCGTGGCGACCGGGGCCGGCACCGGGATCTCCCGGCTGCCCGGCTCGACCTCGGTGCGCGCGGGCTGCAGGCGCTCGGCGGGCTCGGCCAGGCGCCGCGCCGCGGAGCCGAGCAGCCGCGCCAGGTCCTTCACCGTCTCCACCCCGGAGAGGTCACCCGCCTCGGGGAGCGCGATGCCCGCCGACTCGAGCGCCACCGACAGCTCGGTCAGCATCAGCGAGTCGAATCCGAGGTCCGCCGCGAGCCGTGACTCGGGCCGCACCTCGCTCGCCGGCTTGCCGATGACCTCGGCCACCAGGCGCTGGAGCCAGTCGGTGGAGCTGCCGTGGGCGGCGGGACGCGCCTTCTCCCCGGAGGCGGCGAGCTTCTCCAGCCTCCGCAGCTCGTCCATCACCGGCTTGCGCTTCACTTTCCGGGTGCTGGTCTTCGGCAGCTCGCCGTCCCAGAAGCGCAGGATCTTGATCCGCCGGTGGAACGGCAGCTCGGAGGAGATCCGGCGGAAGTGCTCCTCGAGCTCGGTCCGCACCTCCTCGCGGCGCCGCTCGCCGTACTCCGGCACGCAGAGGCAGGCCACCGTCTCGCCGCCGGCCTCGTCCGGGAGCCCCACCACCGAGAGCTCCTTCACCGAGCGGTGGTCCCCGTAGAGCTCCTCCAGCTCGTCGGGGTACACGTTCTTCCCGTTGGCGTCGATGATGACGTCCTTCTTGCGGCCCACCAGGTACAGCTGGCCGTCGGCGTCCAGCCGGCCGAGGTCGCCGGTGTGGAGCCAGCCATCGCGGAGGCTCGCCTCGGTGGCCTCGCGGTCGGCGAAGTAGCCGGCCATCACGTTGGGCCCGCGGGCGCACACCTCGCCGATGCCCTCGTTGTCCGGGCCGTCGATGCGCAGCTCGATGCCCGGCAGCGCCTTGCCCACGCTCCCCGGCACGCGCTTGTTGTCCGGCGCCTGCACGCTGAGCACCGGCGCCGCCTCGGTGAGGCCATAGCCCTCCGCCAGGTCGAAGCCCAGCTGGTGGAAGGCCTTGTGCACCTCGTCCGGGAGCGCCGAGCCGCCGGAGACCAGGAACTTGATCCGCCCGCCGAACTTCCTGTGCACCGGCCAGAACAGCAGCTTGCCCAGGTTGACGTTCTTCCGGTTCCGCAGCGAGCCGTGCGCGGACATCAGCGCCCGCATCGCCTGCTCGACGATGGCCGGCTTGGCCGCCAGCTCCTGGGTCACCTTCCGGTGGAACAGCGTCCACAGCGCCGGCACGCCGATCATCGCGGTCACGTGTCCGGACTCGAGCACCTCGCCCAGCCGGTCGGTGGTGAGCTCGTCGAGGTACGTCACCTCGGCCCCCCGGCTGAACGGAGTGAGGAGCCCGGCGGAGAACTCGAAAGTGTGGTGAAGCGGCAGGACGGAGAGCAGCCCGTCCCCCACCCCGAAGTCGAACGAGGCGGCGAGCTTCGGGACCAGCGATGCGAAGTTCCGGTGGGTGAGCATCACGCCCTTGGGCGTGCCGGTGGTTCCCGAGGTGAAGATGAGCGAGGCCACGTCATCCGGTGCGGCGCTCTTCCGCACCGCGCCGACGCGCCCGGGCTGCCCCGGGTCCCCCTCCATCGCCTGCGCCAGCGTGGCCAGGCTCGCCTCCAGCGACTGCTCGGACAGCGTGCGCCACAGGCCGGCGAGGTCGTGCGCCGCGTCCTCGGAGAGCAGCACCACCCGGGCCTGGCTCCGGCGGACGATGGCCACGACCTCTGTCTCCATAGAGGCCGGGTCGACGGGGACGACGGTGGCGCCCGCGCGGAGGATGCCGAAGTAGGCGATGGGCCACTCGGGGCGGTTCTCGGAGATGAGCAGCACCCGATCGCCAGGCTTCACCCCGGTGCGAAGCAGGAAGCTCCCCACCCTCGCCGCCCAGCGGTGGACCTCGCCGTAGGTGAAGCGCTCCTCGCGGTCGTCCTCCACCCGCCGGAAGGCCACCCGGTGCCGGTGGGCGTGCACCGCGGCGTCGAACAGCTCGAGCAGGTCGCGGTGGGCGTGAATCGCCTTGCGCCGCTCGCGCTCCTCCTCGAACCCGGGGAAGACCCACTTCTCCAGCCCCGGCAGGTGCACCTCGAGGAAGTAGCGCCGCCAGTCGATCCCCTGCGGGTCCCACGGAATCTTCGCCGCGTCCTCCGGCTCCATCGCGGCGTAGAGCGCGCGGGTGTTGTCGCAGCGAAAGACGTACCGGTTCTCCCAGAGGAAGGGCAGGAAGAGGTCGATCAGCGACGAGAGCGAGGAGGCCTGCTCTTCCACCCGCTCCAGCTGGTCCTTGGCCCTGTCCAGGAAAGCCGAGACCCGCGGCGCCCCCCAGCGTGGCCCGTGGTCCTCGATGCCCTGCCTCAGCAGCCGCGCACCGGTGACGAAGAGCGGGGCAGAGCGGGTGAGGAAGGTCCGCTTGGAGACCGGCTGGGGCTCCATCCGGCTCTTGATGTCGTTGAGCAGCGCGCTCCCGGTCTCCTTCTCCCGGAAGAACTTGCGCCGGTAGAGCCCCACCAGCTCCACCGATCGCGCGGCGTAGAACGGGTTCTGGTCCCCGGAGGCCTGCTGGTACACCCGCCGCTCCGGGTGGGTCAGCGCCCGCGCGGTGATGGCGATCAGCGAGCCGGCCACCAGGTCCACCGGGATGATGTCCAGGATGGCGCGCTCGCCGGCGGGCACCAGGCGGTGGCCCTTCAGGCCGGCGAACGCCAGGGGCGCCGAGGTGGTGAAGCCCTCGTTCCACCCGGGGAAGGGGTAGCGCAGCGCGCTCTCCACGATGGTCGGGCGGACGATGGCGTACGCGAGGTCCGGCGTGCCGGCGATGACCTGCTCGCCGAGCGACTTGGTGTAGGTGTAGGTGTTGGGCCAGCCCCAGCTCCGGGCGCGGTCCATCCCCGCGTCGGTGAGCTTCCGGGTGAGCCAGAGCTTCCGCTCGCGGCCGACGGCCAGGCGGAGCGTCTTCTCGTCGCGCCCGTCGCGCCCCTCCTCCTCGAGCCGCTCGATGGCGTGGGCCCGGAACTCGGAAGTGAGCGCGTGGTCCTCGGCCTGCTCGCGCAGCCGCTTCACCAGCCGGGCGGCGTCATCGAGCTCGTTCTGCAGGGAGAAGTCACGTCCGTCCAGGTCGCCCTTCCGGGGGAAGTAGCCGACGATCTCCTCATCCTCGAAGACCAGCCCGCTCCGGTTGCCGGCGACGAACGCGGTGGAGATGTGCACCAGCGGGACGTTCAGTCGCCGGCACAGCTCGACCGCGTTCCGGACCCCGTAGGTGTTGATCTTCAGCCCGACCTCGAGCGGCGGGTTGAATGAGACCAGGCCCGCGCAGTTGACGACCACGTCCACCTGGCCGGCGAGCGCCTGGAGCTCCTCGGCGGAGAGGCCGAACAGCGGGTCGGTGATGTCGCCGTCGAGCACCCTGCAGCGCGCCTGGACGAAGGCCTCGGCCCGCTCGTCCCCGTGGTGGTCCCGGAGCGGCTGGAACGGCTCGCTCCGGACGACCTTCTCCAGGAAGCGGGCCTCGGCGCTGGTGGCCGAGCCGCGCCGGACCAGGACCCAGACCCGGCCCAGCACCTCCCCGTAGCGGTGGAGGAGCATCGAGAGGGTGACCTTGCCCAGGAAGCCGGTGCAGCCGGTGAGGAGGATGCGCTTGCCGGCGAGGGCGTCGGACACCGAGAGCACGGGTGATTCCATGGGTTCGAGGATGTGACTATCACCGGCGGCGGCCCCGGGGTGAAGCCCGGAGCGCCGCGGCGCGTCGCTCGTGGTTCGGGGGGGCGGGCCTGCGACATCCATGGGCTAGGCTCGGGCGCGACCGGCTACACCTCCTCGTACCGTACCAGCTGGGCTCGCCGGCGAGCGGCGTGCTCTGGGGCGTTCTGCCCCACATGCACACCAAGGGGCGGCGGGTGACGGTGAAGGCCGGGGACAGCTGCCTGGTCGACATCCCGTCGTGGGACTTCCACTGGCAGCAGGCGTACCTCTTCTCCACGCCGGTGCCGATCACCGTCGGGACGCAGCCCTTCGGCCCGCCGGCCTCGCTCCGCCGCCGGGCTCACCAGACCCGGCAGGCGCCGGCCCGCGCCATCGGCTTCCCCGCCGGGCAGCTGAACGCCTCGCGGAACTCGGGCTGGTTCGACATCACGTGGTTCACCCGGTACTCGTGCAGCGAGTGGGGGTTGGTCCGGACGATCACCCGCGCGAACTCGGGGCGGATGGCCTGGCACCAGGAGAAGGCGTTCCCGGCGAAGAAGCGCTGGCGCGCCGTCAACTCCCGCCCTGGTCCACCATCAGGACGGTGGTCTGCGCGTCGGTGAAGTCGGGAGTCGACCCGAATCCGAAGAGCGCGGCGTCGGTGCCGTTGTTGCCCATCTCCGCGGCGCCGGGCAGCGCGAGGTGGAGCACGGCGATCTCCCGCGCCAGGTCGCGCTTGTCCTTCAGCCGGCTGATGCGGTCGAGGTCCGGCTTGATCGGGGAGAGCCCGGCCCGCTCGATGCCGGGCTCGTCCATGCAGGCGGCCCAGGCGTCGCCGATGAGGCGCTGGTTGGGGGAGCGGCCCGGGTCCGGCCGGGCAGCGTCGTCGAGCGTCTGGCGGAGGAGGTCCTTGCTCCAGAGGTTCAGCGGCGAGCTGGTGCCCCAGGCCACCTCCTCGGCGGGGATGGGATTGGCCCCCAGCCACCTCGAGCAGGTGAAGGCGTAGAAGTCGATGCAGGGGTCCTTGCTCCAGTCGAGGAGCGAGGCGTCGAACTGCGAGGGCTGCGGTGACTCGAGCGCGGCCGCCCGGGCGGCGGGAACGGCGGCGAGCGCGGTGAGGATCAAGACTCGGCACAGGCTGGGTCCCACGGGGTCCTCCCTCGGCAGATCCGCGCCGGCTTACCCGTGCCCGAGCTCGGGGACTGGCGCCGCGCAGCGAACGGTCCGGCGCGGGACCGGGGAGGACGGTACCGGCCGGCGCGCGCCTCTCGCCGACCGCGGTCACCGCTCGGAGCTGAGCCCGGGCCTCAGCCCGTCGCCGCCTCGCCGGTCGAGGGCACCGGCTCCTCGGCGGGGCGCTGTCGCCGACGCCGCCAGAGCTGCGCCGCAGGTAGGACCAGGAGCGCGGCGAGCAAGCACGCCGCCTCGCCGATCACCGCGGTGAGGCCCAGGCTCCTGACGCCGAAGTTGAGCGAGCGCGTCAGCGCCAGGTAGCCGAGCAGGGTGGTCAGGCTGCAGAGGACCACCGCCCCCCCGGTCCGCCGCAGCGTCTCCAGCGGATCTCTCAGCTCGAGGTCTCGCTGCACGATGTTCACCGCGTAGTCCACGCCGATGCCGAAGGTGACCGGCAGGGCGATGAAGTTGAGGAAGTTCAGCTTGACCTTCCAGAGCGCGAGGATGCCCACGGTCCAGAACACGCCGACCAGCAGCGAGAGGATGACCCGGGTCATCGAGCGCCATCGCCGGAAGCTCAGGGCGACGATGCACAGGGTGGCGATGATGGACACCACGAGCGCCCGGGGGATGTCCTTCAGGATCGCGCTCCACATGTCGGCGTAGATGACCGCACGCCCCGAGCCGCGGATCTCGCTTCCGTCGGGGAGGATGGTGCTCCGGTACCCGTCCGCCCAGCGCAGGAGGTAGTGCGCGTCCGAGGTGACGTCGCCTTCGCCGTCGATGGGGCTGATGTAGAGGATCCGCCCGCGGGTCCCGTCCTTCTCGGTGAAGGGCCGGGCGATGGCGTCGGGCAGCTCGGCGATCCCGAAGGGCTTCAGGTCCTCCGGGGGCAGGTACGGCTCGACCTTCTCCCAGTCCGGGACCAGCCCCAGCCGGTGCGCCTTCAGGATGCGCCGCCGGAGCTGCATCAGGATCGGGATCTTGGCCTGCTGATCCCGGGGCACGAAGTCCTCGAGGGTGTGCACTGCCTTGAACGGCTTCGCATCGGCCGGCGCGGCATCCCGGCGGGCCTCGAGCGCGGCCTTGAGCGGCGCCACCTGGTCCAGCCGGTCGGTCATCACCGCCATCCCGTTCACACCGACGAAGCCGGTGATCCCCAGCGCGACGTGGAAGAGCCGGTGCACCTCGGAGACCGCCTGCCGGTCGCTCTGGATCTTGTTGGTGTCGTACTCCATCGGGTCGGAGCGGACGTAGAAGACCGTGAGCACGGCGCCGACGATGGCCAGCAGGCCGCCGACCAGGGTGATGGCCCGCGGCGCGCTGGCGACGATGGCGGCGAAGGGCCGTCCGAAGGGGACGCCCTCGCCCTGCACCCGCAGCGCCCGCCGCCACCAGGAGACGCGCTCGAGCGGGACGATGCGCTCCATCAAGAGCAAGATCGGGGGGAGCGAGAGGAAGGCCGCCGCCCAGCAGAGCAGCATCCCGAGCCCCCCGATCCAGCCGAACTCGCGGAAGCCCTTGAACTCGGTGACCACCAGCGCGCCGTAGGCGGCCGAGGCGGTCGCGGCGGCGGTCAGGGTCGGCCGCCAGGTGTGGCGCATCGCCTCGACGATCGCCGCCTCGGCAGGTGTCCCCTTCCCCCGCTCCTCGATGTAGCGGGCCATGAGGAGGATGGAGAAGTTGATGCCGTTGCCGGCGATGATGGTGAACAGGAAGCCGGTGGCGAGGTTGAGGCGACCGATGAGCAGCTCGGTCAGGGCGAAGGTCCAGGCGACCCCGATGCCGATCCCCAGGCCCATCGAGACGACGGTCCGGATTCGCAGGTAATAGACGAACACGATGCCGAGGATCAGCAGCGTCCCGGCGAGGCCCACCTCGGTGAGGTCGCGGTTGATCAGCCGGTACTCCGAGAGGCCGATGATCAGATCGCCACTGAGGTCGAACCGGGCCGCCGGATCGAAGGACCGGAGGTTCACCCGCCGGACGACCTCGGAGACGCGGGCCACCGCCTCCTCCGCCTGCTTGAAGTCGGCGCCCACCACGCCGCTGCGGATGAGGATGACCGCGGTCTTGCCGTCGGCGCTCTGGTAGTGCCCGTCGCCCGGGAACTTCCGCTCGTCCTCGGGCTTCACCCCCAGCCCGGCCTTCAGCGAGTCCGGAGCGATGGGTGGCGGCGGGGCCTCGTCCAGGTCGAGCTGCAGCCCGCTGCGCTTCCCGACCTCGTAGGCGTAGCGGGCCTCCACGTCGTCGCGGAGCTTCCTCAGGGTGGCGAGGTCCGTGTAGAGGCCGGTGCGAGGCCGGACGAAGGCCAGCGCGTCGTGGACCCCGTTCTCCACCTGCCCCACCCAGGGCGGCCCGATGGCCGCCAGGGCGGGGACCAGCGCGTCGGAGGCCCGCCGCAGCCCGGCCGGGTCCTGCCCCTCGAGCACCACGAAGATGGTGGAGAGGCTCGAGGTGCGGGCGGAGACCCGGCGGAGCTCGAGGACGCTCGGCCGCGACTCGGGCAGGAGGCTCTCGAAGCCGGTCTCGAGCCTCAGCCGGGTGGCGAGGACGATCGAGACCGCCGTCAGGACGGCAATCGCCGAGAGGACCTGGA
Source organism: uncultured delta proteobacterium (assembly GCA_963776345.1). GTDB lineage: Bacteria > Myxococcota > Myxococcia > Myxococcales > Myxococcaceae > RPRB01. The sequence goes on from CAVZMH010000022.1 coordinate 389,626, forward strand.
CCGGGCGCCGGAGCTGCCAATCGATGAGGCGACCCAGGACCCGCTGGAGCGGGGACCTCGCGGGTGGCGAGCTCACTCGGCCCGCCCGCGGGGCAGGCAGGCCCAGAAGTGGTAGTTCTGCACCACCACCCCGGCGCGCTCCACGGCCAGGGTACGGAGAGGCCTGCAGTCACGGTCCGGCAGCAACGTCGCGGGGTCCTGGTGGTAGTGGTCGTCGTGGATGTACAGCACCGGAGACCCCGGTGGCGGATCGCGGCGTCCGAGAAAGTCGAATTCGGTCCTCCGCTGCCCCGGACAGTAGACGGGTGGGCGATCGTCCAGCGCGGTGAGGATGTGCGCGCAGAGCGCGTACTGGCAGCTCGCCACCACCGTGCCCGGACCGAGCGAGGGCGCCGTCCGACCCACCTCGGCCTGGAGCGCGCTCCAGCCGTTCATCTCGTTGAAGAAGTCCCGGTCGGGGTCGTAGGCGCCGGCAGGGAGGAGCCGGCGCAGGGCGGGGTCCTGGGAGTGGGCATAGACGGCCGCGACGCCGATCACCGCCACCGCGAGGCAGGCCGCGATGTACCACCGGAGCCACGCCGAGAGGTGCTCCCATCGCTCGTCCAGCACTCCGCCGCCCGCGACGACCAGCGGGATGTAGCCCACCATCGTCCAGTGGGACTCGGCGTCTCGGACCCGCATCATCATGATCAGGAAGAAGAGCAGGACCGGCCAGCTGGCGAGCGTGAGGAACCGGAACCGGTCGTCCCGGCGCGAGCGACGGATGCAGATCGCCAGGACGACCATCAGGCCGGGGAAGATCAGCGGATGGAACGGCACGAGCTGGCCCACGATGGCCTGCCCCGCGTTGAGGGCGAGCGCCGCGACGTCGGTGGAGCCCCTGCGCTCCACGAAGTGGAGGACCAGCGAGGGCCACCCGCGCTGGTGGTTCCAGATCAGCACCGGGAGCGCGACTCCGAGGCTCACCAGGCTGCCGAGGTAGAGCGAGGGACGGCGGAGCCAGCGTCGACCCCGTGGCGAGACCAGGACGTAGAGGAGCCCGACCCCGAGGAGGAGCACGCCCGAGTACTTGGCGAGGAACGCCAGACCGGCCACCAGGCCCGCGGCGAGCGGGCGCCACGCCTCGTCGTGCTCCCGCATTCCGTCGAGCAGCAGCAGCCCGAGCACCCACAGCGGCGCCAGAGGGGCCTCGGGATTCAGCGCGTAGCTCGAGCCGAAGAAGACCGGGATGGCGGTGACGATGACCACCGCCAGGAAGCCGGCGCGCGGCGAGAAGAGACGTTGCCCCAGGCGGTACACCAGAACGCCGAACAGCGCCGCGCAGACCACGGGTCCCGACCGGACCGCCAGCGGCCCGTGCGAGAACTGCGTGGTCAACCAGGTCATCCAGGCGACCAGCGGTGGATGGTCGTAGTAGCTCAGGGACGGGAAGCGCGACCAGACGTAGTAGTAGGCCTCGCCGTTGGCGATCCCGGTGGTGGAGACGAACAGCAGCCGGACCAGCGTGGCCCCGGCGATCAGCGCCGCGGTCCGCGCGTCCCATTGCCGCACGTCCTCGGGCACCCCGACGCCGACAATCGCGTCAGTCATGCAGCGCGCTCACCACTCGACCACGAAGTCCGCGTAGTCGGCCTCGGCCGGGGTCTGTGAGTTGTCCCCGTCGGTCATCAGCCCGATGGCCACGAAGTCGGGCACGTCCTCCAGCCTTCCGCCGTAGTGCTTCACGAACTCCCTCCTCGGGTCGACCGCGTACGAGTTCCAGACGTCGAGCGGTCCGCCCACCTGCACCAGGATCGTGTCCCGGTCGAAGAACCACCCGCGCGCCGACTGGCAGGAGGTCCCCACGGTGCCGACCGTGCTCCAGACGTACTTGATCACCATGAGCTTCAACCCGGCCTTGAAGGCCAGGAACACCGAGGCGGCGGCGTCGGAGGCGCCCGGCCCGCAGTCGTTCGCGTCCCGGGGGAGCGAGTGGACCCGCCAGCGCCAGCTCACCGAGGTGACCGTGTGCCGGGCCTGCTCCGGGACCGTGGCCTTCAGCACCACATTGCCCAGCCCCGGCCGGTAGACGGCCCGGATCAGCGGCACCCCGTCCTCGGCGCCCACCGAGTAGTAGTTCACCGGACCGGAGTCCTCCTTGAACACGCTGAAGGCCGCCGGGGCGATGACTGTGCGGTGCCGGGCCTCCGGCGCGGGCGCGGTTCCGTCGCCGCTCGAGGCGAGGGCCAGGAGCAAGAGAGCCGTCGAGAGGGACATGATCGTGGCGCGCACTTGACGGCACTCCACGGGCGCGTGTCAAAAGCTTCGCGTGGACGTTTCCCCTCTCGAGAGCACCCAGCCGTCGTCGCCAGCCGGTGGGGTGGACCGCGCGACGCTGGCCCTGGCCGAGGCCATCATCCCGGGGACCAGCACCATCCCCGGCGCCGACGACACGACGGTGCGCGAGGTCGCCGCGCTGGTCGCCCGGCTGTCGCCGAGGCTGGCCACCGCCTGGACTGCCGCCCACCGTGCGCTCGACGCCGCCGCCCGCCTGCGCACCGGCCGCCCCTTCCACGCCCTCTCCGCGGCCCGCCAGGAGGCGCTGCTCACGCGGTGGGAGCGCGACCCGCTGCTCAAGATTCCGCTGTCCGTCCTGTCGAGCGTCTACAAGGTCGTCCACTTCGACTCCCCGCACGTGCAGCGGGCGATGGGGGCGAGGCCCAGGCCGCCCCTTCCGGTCACCGAGCCGCACTGGGCCCGGCAGGTTCACTCCGCCAGCTCGTGGACCGGCGGCGACGTCGAGTGCGACGTGGTGGTCATGGGGACCGGCGCGGGCGGGGCAGTGGTGGGGTACGAGCTCGCCGCGCGCGGCCATGCGGTGGTCTTCGTCGAGGAGGGGCAGCTCTACCACCGGCACAGCTTCGACGGCAGCACGGTGCGCGCCTACGAGCGCTTCTACCGGCCGGCCTTCGCGGTGGGCAACGCGACCTTCCCGGTCTTCGTCGGGCGGATGGTCGGTGGCTCGACGGGGGTGAACGGCGGCACCGCCTTCCGGACTCCCTCCTGGGTCCTGGACCGCTGGTGCGAGGAGATGGGGACCGACGCCTTCGAGCCGTCCCGGATGGCTCGCTACTTCGACCAGGTGGAGGCGCACCTCGAGGTGGGCCCGTCCTCTCGCCGCCACGTGGGGCCCATCGCCGACGTCATGCAGCGTGGGTGCGATGCGCTCGGCTGGAAGCACGGCCAGCTCCTCAGGAACGCGCCGGGGTGCGAGGCGTCCGGCTTCTGCCACGTCGGTTGCCGGAGCGACGCCCGGCGCAGCACCAACCTCTCCTACGTCCCGCCGGCGCTGGAGCGGGGCGCCCTGCTCTTCACCGGGCTGAAGGCCGACCGGGTGGTGGTGGAGAGCGGGCGCGCGACGGGCATCGAGGGCCGCGCGCCGAACGGGGCGCGGATCCGCGTGCGCGCCAGGGCGGTCATCCTGGCGGGTGGGACGATCCCCACGCCGCTGTTCCTCATGGCGCAGAACCTCGCCAACGCGAGCGGCCAGGTCGGACGGAACCTCACCCTCCACCCGAGCTGCGTGGCGCTGGGCCTCTTCGACGAGGAGATCCGCGGCTTCGACCACATCCCCCAGGGGTACGGGTCTGAGGAGTTCCTCCGCGAGGGCCTGCTGCTGGTCGCGGCGCAGGCGACCCACAACGCAATGCCGAGCATGTTCGCCTCGGTCGGCCGCCGGCTCATGGAGCCGCTGGCCCAGCTCCGTCACGCGGCCGGCGTCGGGCCGCTCGCCGCGGACGCCACGCGCAACGGCCGGGTGTGGAGGGAGTTCCGGGGGCTCCCGGTCATTCGCTACACGGTCACCCCGGCGGACGTCGCCCGTCTCAAGCGCGGCCTCGAGCTGTCGATGGAGATGCTGGTCGCGGCGGGAGCTCGCCGCCTGTACCCCGGCGTCCTCGGGGTCGGGAGCCTGGAGCCGCGCCGCGGGCTGGACGCCTTCCGGAAGCGGGAGGTGTCGGCATCCGACATGGCGCTGGTCAGCTACCATCCGCTGGGGACCTGCCAGATGGGCACCGACCGGCGCACCAGCGTGGTGGGGATCGATCACCAGTGCCACGACGTCCCCGGGCTGTTCATCGTCGACGGCAGCACGGTGCGCGGACCCCTCGGGGTCAACCCCCAGCTCACCATCATGGCGATCGCCGCCCGCGCGGCCGACCAGATCTCACCGCAGCTCGGGTGAGCGCCGCTTCCGGAAGAACGCCCGCAGCGTCCGCATCCGGCGCCGCAGGAGGCCGGGCAGCTTCCAGGCGCCCCCCAGGCGGTTGCCCTGGAGATCCGCCAGGACGTCCCCCAGCTCGACCAGCGTCTGGTCGTACGGCATCCAGAAGAGCTCGGGCGCCCGCCGGCGATCGACCACCAGCGTCCGCGGCCGGACGAAGGTGGCCAGGGCGAAGGCGCTGTTGGCGACGCCGAACCCCGTGGCCCGGGTCCCGGACCAGGGGAGGCTCGGGATCGCGCCGGTGAACGCGTGGTTGTTGATGCTCACCACCCCGTAGTCCAGCCGCTCCGCCAGGCGCTGGCCGCGGTCGAGGTCGCTGGTCCAGATGGACGCGCCGAGCCCGTAGCGGAGCTGGTTGGCCGCCCGGATGGCCTCCGCCGGCCCGTCCACCCGGATGATGGCCAGCACCGGACCGAAGGTCTCGTCGCGCACCACCGACATCGTGTCGTTGCAGTGGTCGAGGAGCGTGGGCGCGAACCAGAGCCCCTCGCCGAGCGGGGCGCCGCCCGAGACCACCGTCGCCCCGCGCGCCCTGGCGTCCTCGACGTGCTGCTTCACCAGGCGGAACTGGCGCTCGTTGGCCAGCGGCGCGACGTCGGTCGAGGCTCCATGGCCGGGTCCGACCCGCAGCCGGGTCCACACCTCGCGCATCCGGGCGACGAACGCCTCGGCCACCGGGCGCTCCACGTAGACGATCTCGATCGCCCCGCAGGCCTGGCCGGCGTTGCTCAGCGCCCAGTGGGTGATCCCGGCGACCGTGCGCTCCAGGTCGCAGTCGGCAAAGACGAGGGCCGGGTCCTTCCCGCCCATCTCCGCGCTGCAGGGGATGCCCAGCTCGGCGCAACGGACCGAGACCAGGCGTCCGGTCGCCGTCGAGCCGGTGAAGACACAGGCGTCCGGCCTCGCGTCGAGCAGGGCCGCGCCGACCTCGCCGCCACCGACCGCGACCTGCACCACGCCCGCCGGCAGGCGTCCGGCGAGCAGCTCGGCGAACCAGCTGCTCGAGCGTGGCGAGTACTCGCTCGGCTTGAGGATGATGCTGTTGCCGGCCATCAGCGCCGGGAAGACCGAGCGGTACAGGCCGGCGGCCGGGTAGTTCCAGGGGGCGATGATGGCGACGACCCCCCGGGGGACGGCCTCCACGTAGGCCCGTTTCCCCGGGAAACTCAAGGGGTTGAGCCGGACCCTTCGCCGCTCGAGCACGGGGCCGAGCACACGGGCCCAGCCCTTCACCGCGTCCAGCGGGCCGAGCGCCTCGTTGAAGAGCGCCTCCGCCTCGACCTTGCCGACCTCCTCGGCGACGAGCGCCATGAGCTCCTGACGGCGCTGGAGCATCTCGCGCGCGGCCGCCAGCAGGCACGCCACCCGCTCGGACAGGGGGGTATGCCCCCAGGCCTCCTGGGCATCCCGGGCGCGGGCCATCCGGGCCACGAGCGGCTCCCCGGGCGTGGCCTGGACCGCGGCCACCGCGCGCTGCTCGCGGCCGGGGATGTGCCCGAGCGCCCCCCCGGGCGCGTGCGTCCCTTCACGGGCCACGGGCTCGGTCAGGGGCGGATCGGACGGCGGCATCGAAAGGGAGGGTGGGGCAGGGTAGGGCGACTCTCTTAACACGCTCCGCGTTGGCCCTAGGGAGTACGCGGGCCAGGCCAGCTTGGCCGTTGCCAGAGGGGTCGTCGGATGTTACGCAGCCCCGCGTCATTTCATGAAAGTTCGTCGCGGCGGAGCGGTCATCGGCCCGCTGGCCTGGACGGCGGCAAGGGCACGGGTCGGGGCCTGGAACCGCGTCGCCAGCGGTCGTGACCGGCTACGAGAGGTCCAGATCGGTGCACTGAGGCAGAACTGTCGGGCGGCTGCCCGGACGGAGTTCGGCCGTGCGCACCGGCTCGCCGAGGTCTCCACCCACGCCGAGTTCCAGGAGCGCGTGCCGCTGCGAACCTATGCCGACTTCGAGCCCTACCTCGAGCGCATGCGCCACGGCGCGCGGGACGTGCTCTGGCCGGGGTTGATCCGGTACTTCGGTCAGTCCTCCGGCAGCTCCCAGACGCTCTCCCAGCACAAGTTCCTGCCCATCTCCGATCAGCAGATCCGGTGGCAGCAGAAGGCCGCGTTCGACGTGGTGGTCCAGTACGTCACGCACGTCGGACACGCCCGGTTCCTGGGGGGCTTCACCCTCGGGCTCTTCCCGCCCTCCACGCTGAAGCCGGACGGCGCGGTGAACACCACCAACAACCCGGGGTTGATGCAGCGGAACGTGCCCTGGCCGGTCCGGGACGGGGTCCTGCCCAGGGCAGACCTCCGTGACATCCAGGACTACGATGAAAAGCTGGAGAGGATGGCGGCGGCCTACCTGGACCACGACGTCCGGGCCCTCTCGGGGACCACCTGCTGGTTCTCGGTGTTCTTCGACAAGCTGCTCCGGGCCGCCCGGGCGCGTGGGCGCCCGGTGAGCACCGTCTCCGAGCTGTGGCCGAACCTCGAGGTGCTCTTCGGAGGCGGAATCAACGCCGAGCCCTACCGGCCGGTGATCGAGAAGCGCGTCGGTCGACCGGTGGTCATCATGGACAACTACAACGCCACCGAGGGCGGCATCTTCGCGGTCACCGATCGCATCGGCGAGCCGGGGATGCTGGTGGTCCCCGACCGGGGCGTGTTCTTCGAGTTCGTCGCCGCCTCCGAGCACGGCAAGCCCGGCGCGCGCCGGCTGGCCCTCTGGGAGGTGGAGCCGGGGGTCGACTACTCCATCGCGGTGAGCACCTCCTCGGGCCTCTTCGGCTACCTGATCGGGGACCTGGTGCAGTTCCAGAGCGTCTTCCCGCACCGGATGGAGTTCGTGGGCCGGACCTCGGGCGTGCTCTCGCTGACCCAGGAGCTGACCTCCTTCGTGGAGATCGAGCGCGCCATGGAGGCCGCCGTCCGTGCGGCTGGGTGCTCGGTGGTGGAGTTCTCGGCGGGGGCCGAGGTGGGAGTCGGCGGCACCGGCAAGGGCCGCTACCAGCTCTTCGTCGAGTTCGACCAGCCGCCGGCGGACCCGCACCGCTTCACCACCGCCTTCGACGAGAGCCTCTGCGCACAGAACCGCGTCTACCGGGAGCACCGGGCCGCGGACGTGGCCATCCTCCCCCCGGCGCTCTTCGCCCTGCCGCCCGGGGGGGCCCGCCGCTTCATGGAGGACATTGGCCGGAGAAGCCCGCAGCAGAAGTTTCCGAGGGTGGTCGAGAATTCTAAGCGGGACATCCTCGCAAAATATGCCACATTGATCGAGTTACCCTGGGAGCGTGCATGAGCCGGTTGGGAGTCTGCTTCGTCGGCGCGGGTGGAGCCGTGGCCAGCACGGTGATCGCGGGCGTCGCCCTGATGAAGCGAGGGCTCGCTCCACGCATCGGGATGGTGACCGAAACCGGGTTGCCCCAGACTCTCGGTTGCGCGCCGCTCGATAGCCTGGTGTTCGGCGGCTGGGACCTCCGGGACACGAACATCTTCGAGGCCGCGCTCCGCGAGCGCATCGTCCCCGCGGAGCTGCTGCGGAAGGTCGAGCCGGAGCTGCGGGCGATCAAGCCGTGGCCCGGCGTGGTCTCCCCGAAGTTCCTGGGGACCGCCGATGCGAGCCACGTGGTCCCCGCCGCCAGCCACCGGGAGGAGCTGGAGATCCTCACCCGCAACGTGAAGGACTTCAAGGCGGCCAACAAGCTCGACCGGCTGATCATCGTGAACCTCGGCTCGACCGAGCGGCACGCCGAGGTCTCCGACGTGCACCGCACCGTCGCGGCCTTCGAGGCCGGCCTGCAGCGCAGCGACGAACGCATCAGCCCGGCGATGAAGTACCTGTACCTCGCCTGCAAGCTGGGAGCGGCCCACGTCAACTTCACCCCCAGCCTGACCAAGGTCCCGGCGCTGGAGGCCCTGGCGGAGAGCTCGGGCATCCCCATCACCGGTGAGGACGGGAAGACGGGCCAGACGCTCCTCAAGACCGCGCTCGCTCCGGCGTTCGCCGTCCGGCAGCTCAAGGTCGAGGGGTGGTTCTCCACCAACATCCTGGGCAACAACGACGGCCGGGTGCTCGACGATCCGGAGAGCAACAAGACCAAGGTCGCGAGCAAGCTCTCGGTGCTGGACGAGATCCTCGGCTACGAGGTGTCCGACCACCAGGTGCACATCAACTACTACCGCCCGCGCGGGGACGAGAAGGAGGCCTGGGACAACATCGACGTGCTGGGCTTCCTCGGCGAGCGGATGCAGATCAAGAGTCAACTTCCTCTGCAAGGACTCGATCCTCGCCGCCCCGCTGGTGGTCGATCTGGTACGCCTGATGGACGTCGCCCAGCGCTGCGGGGAGCGCGGCATCCAGCGTCAGTTCTCGCTCTTCTTCAAGGCGCCCTACCACCGGGAGGGCGAGCGCGCGGTGAACGACCTGTTCAAGCAGAACACCCTCCTCCACGAGTGGGTGGAGAAGGTCGTCCGCCGCGTTCGCGCTGCGGTCTAGCGTGCGGTCGCTGGCGATCCACGGCGGCAGCCCGGCCGTCCCGGCGGGCGCCCACGTCCGCTGGCCGGTGCTCGGGGACGAGGAGCGAACGGCGCTGCTGGGCGTGCTGGAGCGCGGCGTCCTCTCCGGGCAGCTCGCTCCCGAGGTCCGGGGGCTGGAACGGGAGTTCGCCGCCTTCGTCGGATCGCGCCACTGCCTCGCCACCAACAGCGGCACCTCGGCGCTCCACCTCGCCCTGATCGGGGCGGGGGTGAAGCCCGGCGACGAGGTCATCGTCCCGGCGTTCACCTTCGTGGCGACGGCGATGGCCGTGCTGCACCAGGGTGCGGTTCCGGTGTTCGTGGACGTCGAGCCGAATACTTTTGGTCTGGACCCCGCGCGGCTGGAGGCGGCCATCACCCCGCGCACCCGGGCGGTGGTCCCGGTCCACCTCCACGGGGTGCCCTGCGAGCTGCAGGCGGTGGTGGACATCGCCGCGCGCCACGGGCTCGTCGTGGTCGAGGACTCCGCCCAGGCGATCGGCGCCCGGTACCGGGGACGGGCCGCCGGAACGATCGGCCAGTCCGGGTGCTTCAGCCTCCAGTCCTCGAAGAGCGTGACCTGTGGCGAGGGCGGCCTGCTGGTCACCGACGACGAGGCCGTCTACCGGCGGGCCCACAGCGCCCGCATGTTCGGCGAGGACAGCCGCCCCGAGGACGAGGCCAGCTACGACCTCACCCACGCCCTCGACGGGAACCGCGCCTACGACTCGGCGGCGGTGGGATGGAACTACCGCACCGGCGAGCTGTCGGCGGCGGTGGCCCGGGCGCAGCTCCGCCGCCTGCCGCAGTGGAACGCCGGCGCGCTGGAGAACGCCCGGCTCCTGACCCGGCGACTGCGCGAGCTGCCCGGCGTGACCCCGCCCATGGTTCCGGAGGACCGCGAGCCGGCCTTCCACAAGTACCGCGTGCAGCTCGACGCGACGAAGCTCGGCCTGGACGCGCCGCCGGTGGCGGTGCGTGACGCCATGCTCCGCGCGCTCCGCGCCGAGGGCTGCGAGGTGGTGCTGTGGCAGAGCCGGCCCGTCCCCGGGCAGACGCTGTTCCAGCGCATGGAGGCGGAGGCCGCCGCTCGCCCGGCGCAGGGCCGCGTCAGCTACGACCTCGCGCAGTACCCCCAGACCCGGGCGATCCTCGACCGTTCGCTCTGCCTCTTCTCGCAGACCTACCCCATCGCGCCGCAGCCGCGGGCGCTGGTGGAGGTGTACGCCGAGGCCTTCGCCCAGGTGTGGCTGCGGCTGCCCGAGGTGCTCTCGACGTCGAGGGCCGGATGAACCTCCGCGGACCGGGGTTCTTCGGACGGCCGCTCGTCCGGCTCGCCTGCGCCGTCGCCGGCACCGCCGTGCTCGCCCTCTCGGTGTGGGCCGCCGGCGCCCAGGAGGTGCTCCAGCGCCTCGGGGCGAGCGCCCACGCCCTGCCGATGCTCGCCGCGCTCGAGGCCGCGATGGTGGCCTGCAGCACGCTCGCCCTGCGAGCCCTCTACGGCGCGAGCGCGGCGCAGGTCTCCGCCCGTCAGTGGTTGCGGGTGGGCGCGGCCGGCTATGCCGTCGGCCTCGTGCTGCCGATGGGCCGGGGCTCGGGCGAGGCCGCCCGTGCGCTTCTCCTCAGCCGGAGCGCCGGCGGAGCACGGGCGGCGGTCGCCGCAGTGCAGATGCAGGGCGTGGTGCTCCTGTCCACCGCGGCGTTCGTGGTGCCGCTGCTCGTCGCCACGCTGGCGCTGCTCGGGCCGGGCGCGACCGCGGGGCTCGTCCTGGCCAACGGCGTGGTGGCGGGCGTGCTCGGGGCGAGCATCCTCCTCCTCCGCCAGCGCGCCAGCCCGGGGCGGTTCCTCGGGGGGCTGAGCAAGCGCCTCCACCGCTTCGGCGCCGCCTTCGACGACGCCGCCGGCGCGTCCAGGGCCGACCTCCTCCGGTCGCTGGCCTGGGAGACCGCCGGCCGGGTGGCGCAAGCGGTCCAGTGCGGCGTCGCCCTGGCCGCCATCGGCCACCCCTCCGGCCTCGTCCGGGTGCTGGTCACCCGCGGAATGCTGATGGTGGGAAGCGCGCTGGGGGACCTCATCCCCGGACAGCTCGGCGCCACCGAGGCCACGCTGGTGGTGGGCGCCGAGGCCCTGGCGCTGACGGCGGCGAGCGCCGCCTCGCTCGCCCTGCTCATCCACGGGGCGCAGATCCTCCTCGGCCTCCTGTGCACCGCGGTGGCCTCCGCTCTCCCCGGTCTCGCCCCGACCGCGGCCGCCGCGGATTCACGCGTCGAATGGCGCTGATCCCCCGCATCGTCGTAGGCACCTCGCGCCTGGGCAGCATCCTCCCCGATGGGCTCGCCCCGGGGTCCAGCCGGGAGAAGGAGCTCCGGTACCTGGACGCGCTGGTGGAGGCGGGGTGCACGGCCTTCGACCTCGCGGCCTCGTACCAGCTCGGCGGGACCGAACGTCTCCTCGGACGCTGGATGGCCTCGCGCCGCCTCCGGGAGCGGCTCTTCCTGGTCGGAAAGGGCGGCCACCCCTACCCGGGCATCCGTCCCAACCGGCTCGGCGCGACGGCGCTCTCCCGGGACCTCGAGGCCAGCCTGCGCCGGCTCCGGGTCGAGCGGCTGGACCTCTACCTCCTCCATCGAGACTCCCCCGGTGCGCCGCTCGAGCCCATCGTCGAGACGCTCGGCGCCGCCCTCCGCTCGGGGAAGATCCAGGCCTGGGGCGTGTCGAACTGGAGCATCCCCCGCATCCAGGCCCTCGAGGCGGCGGCGCGGCAGGGGGGGCTTCCGCCGATGGCCGCCACGAGCCCCCACTACTCGCTCGTCGACTGGGTGCGCCCGCCCTGGACCGGCTCGGTGAGCATCGCCGGGCCTGCGAACCGCGAGGCGCGGGCGTTCCACCAGCGCACGCAGCTTCACGTGCTGGCGTGGGCTCCGCTCGGCTCTGGGTTCCTGACCTCCGAGCGGGTCCGGGGAGGCAGTTACGGCAGTCCCGGGAACGTCGCCCGGAGGGAACGGGCGCGGGCGCTGGCCAGGGAGCGTGGCTGCACCCCGGCGCAGGTTGCCCTGGCCTACCTCTTCAGCCAGCCCTTCCCCGTGTCCGCGGTGGTCGCCGCCAGCACCGTGGAGAAGATGCGCCGGAACCTCGAGGCGGGCACGATGCGGCTGTCCGCGGACGAGGTCCAGGCGCTCGAGGGGTAGACAGGATCGATGGAGGTCATCGAGAGAGCCGAGGGGTGGGATGCGATCGTCGTGGGCTCGGGCGCCACGGGCGGGGTCGCCGCGCTGAAGCTCACCCGGGCGGGCCTGCGCGTCCTGGTGCTCGAGGCCGGCGCGCCGGTCGTGCGCCGGCGGGACCACGGCTCGTTCCTGACCAATGGCTGCAAGCAGCTCTACCGGCACCTGGTCTCGCACCGCCAGGAGGTCCAGAAGAGCCACCCCACCTACTGGGCGACCAACCCCGACTTCTTCGTCGACGACGTGGACAACCCTTACACCACGCCGCCCGACAAGCCGTTCCGGTGGATACGCTCGCGGCGGGTGGGGGGGCGCTCGCTGGTCTGGGACGCGGTGACGCCGCGCTTCTCCGACTTCGACTTCAAGGCGGCGAGCCGGGATGGCTTCGGGCCGGACTGGCCCATCACCCACGCCGACCTCGCTCCCCACTACTCGGAGCTGGAGCGCCTGCTCGGGGTCCACGGCTCGCGGGAGGGGCTGCCGCAGCTCCCCGACGGCGAGTTCCGCGAAGCGCGGCCGATGACGCCCGCGGAGCGCCTCTTCAAGGAGCGCGTGGAGCGGGTGTTCCCCGAGCGCCGGGTCATCATCTCCCGGGGCCTGTTCGCCCGGAGGCCTCCCGAGCGGGGCGAGACGCTCTCGCGCATCTCCAGCCCCGCGACGACGCTCCGCGCCGCCGGGGAGACCGGCCGGTTGACCCTGCGGAGCGGGGCGGTCGTCGCCCACGTCCTCGTCGACCGTGACGGCACGCGCGCCACGGGGGTGGAGTTCGTGGACACGGCGACCGGTCGGACCGAGGAGGCGCGGGCCAGGCTGGTGTTCCTCTGCGCGTCCACGCTGGAGAGCGTGCGCATCCTCATGAACTCCAGAAGTGCCGCGCACCCCGAGGGGATCGGCGCGTCCTCCGGAGTGCTCGGGCGCTACGTGATGGACCACAGCGCCGGCAACGTCTACTTCTACCTGCCGGACGTCCCGGACACCGGCGGGCCCTACGAGCTGCTGGGCAGCGACAGCATCATGATCCCCCGCTACCAGAACCTCGGGTCGACGCGGGAGCCGTACCTGCGCGGCTTCGGCCTGTGGGGAGGCATCCAGCGGCTGCCGGTGCCCAACTTCCTCCGGCGGCACAGGGACGTGGCCTTCGGATTCCTCTGCGCGCGCTCGGAGACGTTGCCCCACCGCGACAACCGCATGGAGATCGACCCCACGCTGAAGGACGCCTGGGGCATCCCCGCGGCGCACATCGTCTGCGAGTGGAAGGACGAGGACCTGGTCCTGGCCCGCGCGGCCCGGGCCGCGGCGAGGGAGATCGTCGAGGCCGGCGGTGGGCGGTGCGCCGAGGTGACCGAGCTCTTCCACACCCCGTTCGTCACCGGCCACATCCAGAAGATGCAGAAGGAGTGGACGCTCTCCACGCCGGGGATGTTCGTCCACGAGGTCGGGGGCGCGCGCATGGGCACCGACGCGAGGAGCTCGGTGCTCGACCCGACCTGCCGCTCCTGGGACGTCGGGAACCTCTACCTCACCGACGGCGCCTGCTGGCCCACGTCCGGGTGGCAGAACCCCACGCTCACCGAGATGGCCGTCACCGCGCGCGCCTGTGACCACGCGGTCGCCACGCTCCGGGGTGATGGCTGACTAGCGCGGCGCCGCCGAGCGGGCCGGCGCATCGGCGAACGCCCAGAACCGGGCCCGGAACCAGGCGAGGAACACCAGGACGCTCAGGAGCGTGGTCGCGCCCCAGGGAATGAGGAGCGGCACTGACCGGGGCAGCGCGACCGAGAACTCGGGCAGGACGGCGAAGCCGACGGCCCACACCCACCAGCGCCGCCACGCCGGCGGGCAGCTCAGGCCGAAGAAGGGCAGCGCGACCAGCAGGTACCAGGACTGGAACCTCGGGCTGCCGAGCGTCACCACCGCCACGACGAATGCCCCGGTGGCCAGCGCCAGCCGCTCCTCGTCGAGCCGGCGGAGCAGCCCGAGCCCGAGCGGGAGGATGGCGGCCAGGGCGAGGAGCGTCGCGAGGACCTGGGCGGCCCGGGTCGCCCGGGCGCGGGCCTGCTGCTGGCGCGCGTCGAAGGTCTCGACCAGCCGGTCCAGGTTGAGCCTGCCGCTGGCGAACGCACCGGCCACGGTGCCGGCCACGTCGACCAGCGTGCCGCCTGGCACCATGGTGCTCGTGGCGAGGCCGCGCAGCTGTCCGCGCACCGTGCCGGGGCCGTGCCAGAAGGGGGCATAGGCGAGGGCGGCGGCTGCGCCGAGGCACAGCGCGAGGAGCGCCCCCCTCCGGACCCGCTGCGCCCAGCCGCTCGTCCCCGAGAGCCAGAACCAGGGGAAGGCGAGGCCGAAGTTGAGCTTGCCGAGCACGGCCAGCGACCAGGCCATGCCCGCGCCGACCCGGGGTGCCCGCCGGCGCAGCAGCAGGCCTGCGGTGATGAGGAGGGCGCCCAACAGGTCGGGGTGCAGCTGTCCCGGCCCCTCGACCAGGAACAGCGGGTTCAGCCAGATCATCGCGTGGAACGCCGGTCGATCGGGGACGGCACGCAGCGAGATCTCGAAGAGCGCCACCAGGGGCACGAGCCAGGCCAGCTTGAGCCAGGCCTCGGCGCGGTAGGGGTTGGCGCCGCCGAGCACGCTGGGCCAGGCCGCGAGGAGGGTGATCGGGCCATACGGGCTCGGGCTCTCTCGCCAGCGGATGCCGATCCACGAGAACCACACGCTCTCGGGGTACGCCATGGCCGAGCTGTAGACGTCCTTGCCGCGGCTGCTGAGATCCGCCTGGGCGAGGAGGCTGAAGAGGTCGTTGCTCAGGAGCGGCAGCATCCCCACCACGGCGAGGAGACCCAGGTAGAACAGCCGGCGCGGGCGCCCGGGCGGGTCGGCGAGCATCCTGCCCCACCCGGTGACGGCCAGCGCCCACCCGAGGCACATGGCGAGGAGCAGCAGCGTCCCGGCCGCCTGCGACGGGTAGTGCTCGTCCACCTTTGGCGAGCCCGTCACGAGGCAGCGGGCCCAGGAGCAGAGCGTGAGGATGGACAGGCCCGCCAGCCATCGAATCGCCGCGGCCCGGGACGAGAGGCGGGGCCCGAGGTCTTCCGGGCCGGACTCGGGCACGAGGGGCGCGCGCGGCGGGAGTTGCTCCACGGGAGTGCTCATCGCGCCGAGGGCAGAGTCCCGGGAGCCCGGTCGTGCGCCGAGGGCAGGAGCGAGGCGGCGCAGGCCGTGGCGCTCATGTCCCGAGCACGGTGTCGAACACCACCGCTGCCCGCGGGTCTCCCGAGCCGTCGAGGACGACCGGCCGGATGAGCCGCCGGTCCGCGAGGATCGGGTCCTTCGAGAAGTTGTGGTCCGGATCACCAGCGAACGCCGGATCGGTGGCGAAGTAGAGCTGGGTGACGAGCACCTTCCGGCCCGGCGCGCTCACCCGGTAGTGGATGTGCTGGGCGACGCGCTCCGGGTAGTGCCCGGGCATGAGGGTCTGGAAGCGGTACGTCCCGTCCGCGGCGGCGACGAGGCGGGAGCGGTAGCGGTAGCCCTCGAGGTCGTAGATGCCGCGCCCGTCCGCGTGCCACACCTCGACGGTGGCCCCGGAGAGCGGCTTGCCGGAGGAGTCCATCACCTTGCCGCTCACCACCAGCGGCAGACCCGGGTCGCCGGGCACGATGAGGTTGGCCGAGGTCGGCGCGCCCGGCTTGTAGAACGGGCCCAGCGCGTTCTCGGGCGTGAGGGGCAGCGGGGCCGCGGCAGAGCCGAGCGCAGGCGCGGCGACCATGGCCACGCCCAGGGACAGACCGGCTTCGACCAGCTCGCGGCGAGTCAGGGACACGGGCGGGCAGCCTAGCGGCGACGCCCGGTCACGCCTAGCGCATCCTCGGTCCCCCGGGGGGTTCGTGCGGCGCGTCGAGGAACCGCTCAGGCCGGCGAGCGGGTCAGCACGACGTGCGTCGCGGCCTCCGAGGGGACGTGCTCGGTGCGCCGGAAGCCGAGCTCGAGGAGGTCGATGCCCGAGAGGAGGTGCTCTCCCCTCCCCAGGAGGACCGGCGAGAGGGCGAGGTGGACGAGATCGACGAGCCCTGCGCGAAGGTACTGGCGGATCGTCGACACCCCGCCTCCCAGACGCACGTCCTGGGCCCCCGCCGCGTCGCGCGCCCGCTCGAGCGCCTCGTGGATTCCCCCGGTGACGAAGTGAAACGTCGTCCCGCCCTTCATCTTGATCGAGGGCCGCGGGTGATGGGTGAGCACGAAGGCCGGGACGTGGTACGGCGGCTCGTCACCCCACCATCCCTTCCACGCCTCGTCGGGCCAGGCGCCCCGGATCGGGCCGAACATGTTCCGCCCGAGGATCCAGGCGCCGACGTTCTCGAAGCCTCGGGCCGCGAAGTCGTCGTCGATCCCGGTGGTGCCGTCGCCCGGTCCGAACATGCGCCGGAAGGTGCGGGTCGGGAACACCCAGGCGTGCAGCGTCTCACCGCCGACGCCGAGGGGGTGGTCGAGATCCTGGCCGGGACCGGCGCCGAATCCGTCGATCGAGATCCCGAAGCCGTGAACTCGCAATCGAGACATGACGCTCCTCCCAGGAGAGTGGACTGCCGATGCCGGGAAGAATCATCGGTGATGCCCCCCCGCCGTGCCTCACCCGGCCTCGAGCGTCATCCCCACCCGCTGGCAGAGCGCATCGAAGGCGGCCGACATCTCCTCCATGGCCTCCCGGCCACCCGCCAGCGTGAGAAGCAGACGCGCGCACTCCGGTGCGCACTCGGTCTGGTTCCAGCTGGCCCGGCGCTTCCTGGAGGACGCGAGCGCTTTCCGTCCGTCTGATCGCGACCGCTGCGCCTCGCCTTCGATCCTTCGCCGTCGCCCGCGTCGAGGCGCCGGGCAGCGGGACGTCGGGCCCGCGCCGCGACGCACCCGGTCGCACCGTCGAAAGCCCCGGGAATCACGGCGCCTTCTGCCCCGAGCCCACGGCGATCGCGCCGGCATGTCCGGATTTCGTCCCGTTTCTCGTGAGGAGTACAGGGCGCCTCCGGCGCTCATCGGCCGGATCTGATTGCGGAGACGCGCTCGGGCGTCGGCCGGACTTCACCCCGATGCCGGGGGAGGACTGCACATGGGTCGGCGCCACGAGGGCTTCGGGTGTCTGTTGTCGGCGTTCATCGTTCTGGGAGCAGGGTGTGGCGCCGACGAGCGCGGCGCGGGCGGTGGAGGCCCGTCCGCGCCTTCGGGCACGGCGGCGCTCAGCGCTGCGCGAGCGGCGTCGAGCGAGGCGCTGGTCCCGAACCGCTTCGGCTTTTCCCGCACCATCAACGCCGCCGGCGGTCCGCTGCAGGACCCGGCGAACCCCTTCTTCCAGTCGCTGGGGACGAACGGGCGGGCGTGCAGCAGCTGTCACGTCCCGGAGGCCGGGATGACCATCACCCCGGACGTGGTGCAGCGGCGGTTCCGGCAGACCGCCGGACTCGACCCGCTCTTCCGCGCCGTGGACGGCTCCACGTCCCCGATGGCCGATCTGTCGACCTTCTTCGCACGGCGGCAGGCATTCGGACTGTTGCTGGACCGGGCCCTCATCCGGGTGGGTCTGGGCATCCCGGGCACCGCGGAGTTCGAGCTGATCGCGGTGGAGGATCCCTACGGGTTCGCCAGCGCCAAGGAGCTCTCGCTCTTCCGCCGGCCGCTCCCGTCGACCAACCTTCGGTTCCTGAGCACCGTGATGTGGGACGGCCGGGAGACCTTCCGGGACGCGACGTCGTCCACCGGATTCGCCGCGCTCCACTTCGACCTGGCCGACCAGTCCAACGCGGCGACCCTCGGGCACGCCCAGGCGGCCGCGCCGCTCGCCGACGCGCAGCGGGAGGCCATCGTCGGTTTCGAGATGCAGCTCTTCACCGCCCAGACCTGGGACCGGCGCGCCGGATCGCTCGAGCTCGGCGGGGCGCAGGGCGGACCCGCGGCCCTGGTCACCGAGGAGTTCTACTTCGGGATCAACGATCCGCTGGGCGGCGATCCCACGGGCCGGACCTTCGATCCGACGGCGATGACGCTCTTCGACGCCTGGGCCGGCGCGAGCAGCGACGAGTACGCGGGAGGCCGGGCCAGCGCCCGAGCCGCGATCGCCAGGGGGCAGGAGATCTTCAACCACAAGCCGATCTCCATCGTCGGAGTCTCCGGGCTCAACGACGACCTCGGGCTGGCGACCATCCCCGGGACCTGCACCACCTGCCACGATGCGCCGAACGCCGGCGACCACTCGGTTCCCGCGCCGCTGCGGATCGGCACCGATGTGCCCGACCCGGTGGGCGGCCTCGACGTCTCGCGGCTGCCGGTCTACACGCTCCGGAACCTTGTCACCGGCGAGCTGAAGACCACCACCGACCCCGGACGCGCGCTGGTCACCGGGAAGTGGAAGGACGTCGGCCGCTTCAAGGGGCCCATCCTCCGCGGGGTCGCCGCCCGGGCGCCCTACTTCCACAACGGCTCGGCGGCCACGCTCGAGGACGTGATCCAGTTCTACGACGCGCGTTTCGGCCTCAGTCTGACCCCGCAGGAGAAGTCCGACCTCCTGGCCTTCCTCGCCGCGCTGTAGCGAGGTGCGTCACCCGAGTCCATTCGTACTCACGGTGCATGCCGCCCGGCACCGTGAGAAATTGCTCGGGTGGACCACGCCGACGAGCTGCTCCCGCTCCTCTACGACGAGCTCCGGCGGCTCGCGCGTGCCCGCCTCTCGGGGGGGGGCCGGAACGTCATCCTCGACACCACGGCCCTGGTGCACGAGTCCTTCCTGCGGCTGCAGAAGGCCGGTCACCTCGAGCTCAAGGACCGCGATCACTTCCTCGCCTACGCCGCGTCGACCATGCGCTCCATCGTCGTCGACTCGATTCGCCGGCGCCAGGCGGAGCGACACGGGGGCGACGTAGTCCATGTCACGCTCGGGACCGCGGCGGCCTCCGAGCTGGGCGCCTCCGAGGAGGAGATCCTCGAGGTGCATGACGCGCTCGGGCTGCTGACCAAGGTGAATGCACGGCTCGCCCAGGTGGTGGAGATGCGCTACTTCCTCGGCCTCACCGACGAGGAGATCGGCGCGGCGCTCGGTACGACCGATCGCACGGTCCGGCGCGACTGGGAGCGCGCGCGGCTGCTTCTCGGGGGCATGATGGGACGCTGAGCGATGGGCCCCCCGGTGAACATCGACCCGCAGGTCTGGCAGCGAATCGACGTGCTGCTCTCCGAGGCGCTGACCTTGCCGGAGCACGAGCGGGAGAGGTGGCTCTCCGGGCTGCCGCAGGAGGATCAGCCCCTCGCCTCGAGCCTGCGCTCCATCCTCTCCCGGTCGGGCACCACCGACGGCTTCATGCGAAACCCGGTTTCACCCGCGGACCTGGCGGCGGCAGGAGAGGCCGGCTCACTGGAGCAGGCAGGGACACTGGTCGGCCCGTACCGCCTGCTCCGTGCGCTCGGCGCGGGCGGCATGGGGCAGGTGTGGCTCGCGGAGCGGGTGGACGGGACCATCCAGCGGCAGGTGGCGGTCAAGCTGCCCGGACCGGCTGGGCGCCGGGGATGGCCGAACGCCTTCAGCAGGAACGCGACGCGCTCGCCGCGCTGGAGCACCCGCACATCGCGCGGCTCTACGACGCCGGAGCGACCGAGGCCGGGCGGCCGTACATCGCGATGGAGTACGTGGACGGCGTTCCCATCGACGCGTACGCCGCCACGCACGCGCTGACGTCCGCGACCGGCTCGCCCTCTTCCTCCAGGTCGCGGGCGCTGTGTCCTACGCGCACGCCCGGCTGGTCGTGCACCGCGACCTCAAGCCCTCCAACATCCTCGTCTCGACCTCGCAGGGGGTGCGGCTGCTCGACTTCGGGGCGGCGAAGCTCCTGCGCGAGGAGGGGCCGGGAGAGTCGGAGCTGACGCGGGAGCTCGGGCCCGCGCTCTCGCCCGACTACGCCTCGCCGGAGCAGATCCGCGGCGAGCGGGTCACGGTCGCCACCGACGTCTACTCGCTCGGGGTCGTGCTCTACGAGCTCCTGACCGGACAGCGCCCGTATCGTCTTCCGCGCACGTCCTGGGCTGCGCTGGTCGAGGCGGTGTCGAAGGTGGAGGTCCCTCCGGCCAGCACCCGCGTCGCGGACGACCCCAAGCTGGCGCGCGCTCTCCGGGGCGATCTCGACGCGGTCCTGGGGAAGGCGCTCCGAGGACCGGTGAGCGAGCGGTACGCGAGCGTGCAGGCCTTCGCCGACGACGTCTCGCGCTACCTCTCCGGCGAGCCGGTGCTCGCCAAGGACCAGGGCGTCGGCGAGCGGGCGTGGAAGTTCGTCCGCCGGCACGCGATCGCCGTGGCCACGGCGGCCACCGTCACCTTGCTCGTCGGGGCCGCGAGCGGCGTGGCCCTGTGGCAGGCCCGGGTGGCGCGGGCCGAGGCCGAGCGGGCCGCCCGGGTGAAGCAGTTCATCGCCTCCATCCTCACCCGCGCGACTCCGAATACCGGGGTGGGCGGGGTGGTGACCGCGTCGGACCTCCTCACCGCGGCTGCGGATCGGATCGAAACCGAGCTGTCCGCCGAGCCAGGGGTGGCGGCCGAGCTCGGGGTCATCGTGGCGCAGAGCTTCGACGGTCTCGGTGAGCTCGCGAAGGCGGAGCCCGTGCTCCGGGCTGCGGTCCCCCGGGCCGAGGCGACGCTCGGCCGCACGCATCCGCTCACCTTGCAGGCCAAGACGACCCTCGCGGATGCCGTGGTGCTGCACGACGTCCCCGGAGCCCTGGCGATCATCGAGGAGGTCGTCCCCGAGGCGATTCGAGGGTTGCCGAGGACCGCCGAGCAGGCGGTCAACGGGCTTGCGGAGAAGGCCTACGTGCTGGCCAAGCTCAACCGCGCCGAGGAGTCCTATGCGGCGCTTCGCGAGAGCGCCCGTCTGGCCGAGAAGCACTTTGGCCCGCTGGACGAGCGCACCATCCACACCCTCGGCGCCCTGGCGAATACCCACGGGCGCTTCGGGGACCGGGTGAACGACCTGGCCGTGGCCTCCGACGCCGTCGAGCGTGCTCGCCGTGCCTTCGGTGCGCAGCGCCCGCACAACACGCTCATCATCACCGAGCGGTTCTACGCCGAGGCGCTCCGGGACAACGACCGGGCCGCCGAATCCGCCGCTATCCTCCGGACCGTGCTCGCCGACCAGGAGCGGCTCGATGCCGCGGAGACCACCCGGGTGCGCGACGCGAAGCTCCAGCTCGGCGTCGCGCTCTATCTCAGCGGGCGCCTCGAGGAAGGAATCGCCCTGGTTAGGGAGGCGGTTGCGCTCGAGCGGAAGCAGAACCCCGCCGAGTCCGATGACCGGCGTGGGTTCGGGATGGCGCTGGCCGCGGGGCTCGGCCTCGCGCAGCGAACGGAGGAGTGGAGGATCGTGGAGGAGGAGCTCGCCGGGCTGGTCGCCCGGCTCGGCCAAGAGCCACACCGGTCCGGGGTCATCCGGCGTGCGCGGAGGGCGCGCCTCCTAGCGCTCGTGGGAGACTCGGCCGGCGCGCAGGCGCTCGCGAGGGAGGCGGAATCGATGGCCAGCCCCTCCGAGGAGGCAGCCCGGGTTGAGGCGGCGGTGGTGGCCGCGCTCGATGACCGGTTGCAGCTGCGGTTCCCGACGGCGCTCGAGCGGATCGAGCGCACGGTGCGCGAGCACAAGCTGGAGTCGCTGCCACGGAGGATCCAGGCGGGGGTCGCAGCGGAGCTCGGCACGGTCCGGCTCGAGCTCGGTGACCTTTCCGGCGCTGAGACGGAGTTCCTCCGGTGCCGGGAGCTGTTCGTGCAGGCGCAGGTCGAGCCCTCGATCCAGGTCACGCCGTGCCTCGTCGGGGCGGCGCGGGTCCAGCTCCATGCCGGGCGGTTTGTCGAGGCGGAACGGCTGCTCCTGCCGCTCGCGGCGTCGTGGGAGGAAGTGAACCCTGACGGTCCCGGGCGGGGCGAGGTCCTGCACTGGCTCGCTCGCGCCGAGCAGGGCGTGGGGAAGGGAGCCGCCGCCCGCCGCGATGCCCAGCTCGCGGATGCGCTCCTCCGTCGGTCGAAGCTGCCGGCCCTCCGCCGACTCGCGGACCCCAGGCTCACCACGCGGTGAACGCCGTCCTCAGGCTCCGCACCAGCGCCGGCCGAGCTCCGTGTAGAGCTCCGTGGTCTCCTCGATGCGCCGGACCTCGGCGTACTCGTCCGTCTGGTGCGCCTGGACCAGCTCGCCGGGCCCGAGGATGACCGTGGGGATGCCGCCGAACGCCGGGGTGAGGATGCTGGCATCGGTGAAGTAGGGCGCGCTGGCCGGCGCGGGGCGTCGTCCCTGCCGGCGCTGCACCAGGTCGAGGACCTGCTCGATGAACGGGTCGCGCTCGTCGGTGCGCACGCCCGGGACGTCCACCCGGGAGCTCAGCTCCACCTCCGCGCCGAGCGCCCGGGCCAGGTCCTCGCGCACCTGGGCGTGGCGCTGGGCCGGAACGGTGCGGATGTCGATGCCGATGACCGCCTCGTCGGGAACGGAGTTCACGTTCAGCCCGCCCCGGATGGTGCCCACGTTCAGGGTGGGCCGGCCGAGCAGCGGGTCCGGCGGCACGTCGAAGCGGAACGACTCGAGCGCCGCCACCGCGCGCGCGGCGCGGTAGATGGCGTTCACCCCGCGCTCGGGCATCGACCCGTGCGCGGTCACTCCCCGGGTCCGGGCCTCCAGCCACAGCGCGCCCTTGTGGCCCACCAGCGGCTGTCCGTCGGTCGGCTCACCCACCACCATCGCCCCGGCGATGCCGAGGGCTCCGGCGGTCCGGGCGAGGTGGGCCGCACCCTCGCACCCCGTCTCTTCCCCGGCGACGAAGACCAGGGTCAGCCCGGCCTTCCGCAGCGTCCCGGTCCGGACCAGGTCCAGCGCCGCGCAGGCCAGGGCGGCGATGCCACTCTTCATGTCGCTCGACCCCCGGCCGTAGAGCCGGCCGGCGTCCGTCTCCCCGGCGAACGGGTTCCGGGTCCAGGGAGTCGCGCCGAGCGGCACCGTGTCGATGTGACCGGCGAAGCACAGCGGCGCTCCGCTGCCACCGGGGGCGCGCGCCACCAGGCTGGCCCGCCCGGGGGCGAACTCGTGGAGCCGCACCGAGAACCCTCCGCCCTCGAGCAGCTCGGCGAGGAACCGCGCACAGTCCAGCTCGGGGCTGGTGGGGTTGATGGTGTCGAACCGGACGAGCTGCTGGGTCAGCGTCACCGGGTCCACGCTCGAGCTCATCGCCTCACCTCCGTTCCGCCGCCTCCGAAGTAGGCCGCGTGCATCTGCGGATCGGCGCGCAGCTCGGCCGCGGTTCCCTCGGTCACCACCCGTCCCTTGGCGAGCACGTACCCCCGGGTGGCGATGCCCAGGGTCTGGTGCACGTTCTGCTCCACCAGGAAGATGGTCACCCCCGCCTGGTGGATCCGCTGGAGGACGGCGAAGGTCTCCTGCACCAGCCGTGGGGACAGGCCCAGCGACGGCTCGTCCACCAGGAGGAGGCGGGGCGCGGACATCAGGCCCCGTCCGATGGAGACCATGGCCTGCTCGCCGCCCGACATCGTCCCCGCGAGCTGCGCCCGCCGCTCGGCGAGCTGGGGAAAGGTCGCGAACACCTGCTCCAGCCGCCGGGCCACGACCTCGGGCCGGCGCTCGTCGTGGGCGGCCACCAGCAGATTCTCCAGCACCGAGAGCCTGGGAAACACCCGGCGCCCCTCCGGGATGCAGCCGATGCCGAGGCGGACGATGTGGTGGGTCGGCAGCCGGGTGAGCTCGGTCCCGCGGAAGGCGATCCGGCCGCTCCGGGGCGGGGTCAGGCCGAGGATGGACCGGATGAGCGTGGTCTTCCCCGAGCCGTTCGAGCCGAGCAGGCAGGTGATGGAGCCGGGCTCGATCCGGAGCGACACGTCCTGCAGCACGTCCGCCCGGTCGTAGCCGGTGAAGACGTGCTCGATGACCAGCGCCTCGTCCGGCCCCGTCATGTCAGCCCCAGGTAGGCCCGTCGGACCTCGGCATCCGTGGACACCTCGGCGAAGGTGCCCTCGCAGAGCTTCTTGCCGTAGTTGAGCACGACGCACCGGTCGGTGACCCGCTCGATGACCGACATCTCGTGCTCGATGAGGACGATGGTCAGGTCCCCGAACCGCCGTCGGACCTCGAGGATGTCGTCCATCAGCCGGGTGGTCTCCTCGGCGGTCATCCCGGCGGAGGGCTCGTCGAGGAGCAGCAGCCGGGGGCGGCTCATCAGCGCCCGGCAGATCTCCACCCGCCGGCGGTCGATCATCGCCACCCCCAGCACCGGCTCGAACAGGCGCCGCGCCAGGGGTGGGTCGAAGATCTCCAGCAGCTCCCGGGCGGCGGTGGCGGTGGCGTCCGCCTGCTCCCGCAGGGCCTGGCGGCGCAGCAGGTTGAACGCCAGACCGTGGTCCAGCCGCTGGTGCGCTCCGATCGCCAGGTTGTCGAAGATGGAGAGCTCCAGGCAGAGCCGCGAGCGCTGGAAGGTGCGGGTGATGCCGGCGCGGTAGATCGCCTGGGGCGTGGCGCGGGCGAGGGACGTTCCGGCGAAGAGGATCTCGCCCTGGGTCGGCGGGAACAGCCCGGTGAGGACGTTGAAGAACGTGGTCTTCCCCGAGCCATTGGGCCCGATCAGTCCCAGGAGCTCTCCCCGCCGGACCTCGAGGTCCAGCCCCGCGAGCGCCACCAGGCCCCCGAAGTGGCGGGTGAGCCGGTGACAGACCAGCAGCGCCTCCGGCACGCTCATGCGGCGAGGCTCCCGAAGGGACGCCGGGCGATGCGGCGGATGAGCCCGGTCGGGCGAAGCACCAGGACCAGCACCACCAGCACCGAGAAGAGGAGGTACCGGTACTCCTGGATGGGCTGGAGCTTCTCCGGGAGCCAGATGACGATCAGCGCGGCCACCGCCAGCCCGGCGAGGTTCCCCAGCCCCCCGAGCAGGAGGATGGATACCAGCACCAGCGACTCCTGGAAGGTGAAGTTGTTGGGGGCGATGAAGCCCACCATCATCGCCGACAGGCCGCCGGCGACGCCGATGATGGCGTTGCCCAGCGTGAACGCGGCGATCTTCCAGCGTCCGATGGAGATCCCGAAGCAGGCCGCGGCGGTCTCGTCCAGCCGGACCGCGTCGAGCGCCACGCCGATCCACGAGCGCTCCACGCCCCGGACGAGCCACACCGCGAGCAGCGCCAGCGCCACCGCCGCGAGGCAGTAGAAGGCGTAGCCGGAGACTTCCACCCCGTGGAGCTGCCGGTCGTCGTTGAAGCTCGCGCCGAGGAGCCGGAGACCGCCGAGCTTGAGGCCCTGCGGTCCGCCCAGCGTCTCGTTGACCTCGAGGAAGGTCCGGAACAGCAGCCCGAAGGCGATGGTGATCAGCGCCGCGTAGTGCCCCCGCGTCCGGAGCAGGGGGAGGAGGAGCAGCGAGCCGACGGCGGCGGCCACGGCGCCGCTGGCGAGCAGCACCAGCAGATGCGGGGTCGCCCCGTGGCCGAGCACCGCGGCGGTGTAGCCGCCCACCCCGAAGAAGGCGGCGCCGGCGAAGTTGGGGACGCCAGCGTCCGCGAGCTGCACGTGCAGCCCGAGACAGGCCACCAGGACGAGCAGCGCCCGGGCCATGAGCAACAGCACGAAGGGGTCGTCGTGGAAGACGCCGATCAACGCCACCGCGGCGAAGGCCAGGGCGATCAGCACCGCCCGCTCGCCTGCGGCCTGGACCAGCCGGGGGAGCACCTTGCTTCGCAGGCCCCCGGCCACCACCACCACGGCGCCGGCCAGGACCAGGCCCACCGTCTTCTCCGACTCGGCGGCGAGGAACCCGTAGAGGAGGAGCCCGGCGACGGCGGCGATCGCCGTCGCGGACAGCGCCGCTCGCGCCCCGGCCTGCGCCGCTCTCATACCCGCTCGCCCAGCTCTTCCCCGATGAGGCCGGTGGGCTTCCAGGTCATGAGGAGGATGACCACCGCGAAGGCGAACACGTCCTTGTAGGCGGAGGCGAATGGCATCACGACGGCGCCCAGCGTCTGGAGCCCGGCGAAGAGGAAGCCGCCGAGGACGGCGCCGGTGAAGCTGCCCAGCCCGCCGAGCACCGCGGCGCTGAACCCGATGACCCCCAGCAGCAGCCCGGAGCCGAAGTTGATCTCGTTGTAGTACAGGCCGTTCATCACCCCGGCGAAGGCTGCCAGCGCCGAGCCGATGGCGAAGGTGAGGAGCACCACTCGCCGGAAGTCGATGCCCATGGTACGGGCGGTCTCCTCGTCCTGGGCCACCGCGCGGATGGCCAGTCCCAGGCGGGTGCGCCGGAGCAGCAGGGAGAGGCCGAGGACCAGCACCACCCCGGCGAGGAGCATCAGGAGGTTGTCCACCCGCAGGTTGAAGCGTCCCATCGACCAGGAGGCGGTCGGGAGGAGCGCGGGGAAGCGCTGGGGCTGTGAGCCCCCCGGGTAGAAGAGCCGGATGCACTCGCGGAGCGCCGTGCCGCCCATCAGCGTGGCGAGGAGGGTGTTCAGCGCCGGCGCTCCCTTGAGCGGAAGGACCAGGACGCGTCCCAGGACGGCCCCGAGGAGCGCCATCGACAGGGTGGCGGCCAGCGCCACGACGATCAGCTGAGGCACCGCGGCCTGGACTCCGGCGTGGAGCAGCGCGGCGTAGGCGGCGAGGCCCACGAACGCTCCGGCGGTGAGCACGTCACCATGGGCGAACTGGACCACGTCGAGGACGCCGAAGAAGAGCGTGAAGCCCAGCGCCACCAGGGCGTACATCAGCCCGAGCATCACGCCGTTCATCACGTACTGCGCGAGGAGATCCACGGGCCGTCGCCCAGACCGGCGCCGCTCAGCGCCCCTTCAGCTTCCGCTTCCCGGCGGCGTACTCGCTGTCCTCCCAGACGACCCACTTCCCGTCCTGGACGACATAGGCGGTGATGGCGGCGACCGTGTTCTGGCCGTGGTCGTCGAAGGTGAT
Organism: uncultured delta proteobacterium; assembly: GCA_963776345.1. Classification (GTDB taxonomy): domain Bacteria; phylum Myxococcota; class Myxococcia; order Myxococcales; family Myxococcaceae; genus RPRB01. The sequence continues at coordinate 416,578 of CAVZMH010000022.1, forward strand.
GGGGCCGACGATGGAGTCCCGGTTCTTCACCTCGCCCAGGGCGGTGAGAATCTTCTTCCGGTCCGGGCCGACCTTGTCGATGGTGTCCATCAGGAGCGTCGCCGCGGCGTAGGCGAAGGGGCCATAGGCCTCGGGCGGGTTCGGGTACTTCTGCTCGGCATACTTCTCGAGGAAGAACTTTCCGCCGGGCAGCTTCTCGGCGGGCGCGCCCTCGCGAAAGGCCACCACGCCCTCGGCGAGCGGGCCGAGGGCCTTGATGAAGTCGTCATTGACGATGCCCGAGGTGCCCTGGAACTGGGCGTTGATGCCCAGCTTGTCCATCTGGGCGCGGATGCGGACGCCGATCGGGGTGAGGCCGCCGAAGAAGATGACCTCGGGGTTCAGGGCCTTGGCCTGGGTGAGCTCGGCGGTGAAGTCCTGCTGGTCGGCGGTGACGCCGAAGCTGCCGAGGATCTTCCCGCCGCCGGCGGTGGCGAACTGGGTGAAGTACTTCTCGTGGCCCTTTCCGTAGTCGGTGGTGTCGTGGATGATCACCCAGCGCCGGAAGCCCTGCTTGAGCATCAGCTTCGCCGCGGTCTCGTTCTGGTTGATCATCGTCCCGTTCACCCGGTGGATCTCCTTGTAGGAGTGGCCGTAGGTGATGTCGGGGAGCACCGCGCCCCAGACGATGGTCGGCAGCCCGAGCCGGTGGAAGGTCTCCACCGTGGCCACCGCCACCACCGAGCAATAGTGGGTGACGCCCGCGACGATAGACTTGTCGGCCCCGGCCTTGGTGGCGACCTGGACGCCGGTGTCCGGCTTGCACTCGTCGTCCAGGACGACCAGCTCGTACTGGTACTTCGACTTGGGGTCGGCGTTTCGCAGCTTCACGGCGACGTCGGCCGAGTTCCGGCCGCCGAGGCCGATGGCGGAGTTCCCGCCGGTGAGGGGGCCGATGAAGGCCAGCTTCACGGTCTCCTTCGCGGAGGCGGGCAGCGCGACCAGGAGCACGAGAAGGGCGAGGCGGAGAAGGGCGAGCGTCCTGAGCATGGTTCTCCCCGGGGTCTGGATCCGGGGCGGTCTACCACGCATCGGTTCGTGAGGGCGGGGAAGCTGAGTGGGGACGAGCCCTGACCTCAGCGGTGGCCGCCGCCGCCGTGACCGCCGCCGCCGAAGCCACCGCCATGGCCGCCGCCACCGAAGCCACCGCCATGGCCGCCGCCGCCGAAGCCACCGCCATGGCCGCCGCCGCCGAAGCCACCGCCGTGACCGCCGCCGCCGAAGCCACCGCCATGGCCGCCGCCGCCGAAGCCGCCGGGGTGACCGCCACCGCCGAAGCCACCGGGGTGACCGCCGCTGCCAAAGCCGCCGGCGTGACCGCCGCTGCCGAATCCGCCCGGATGGCCACCGGGCCGCCCGAATCCGCCCGGACTGCCGCCGCCGCCGAATCCGCCCGGGCGGCCACCGGACCGCCCGAATCCGCCCGGACTGCCGCCGACGCCGACTCCACCCGGACGGCCGTCGAAGCCACCGGGCCGCCCGAACCCGCCAGGGTGACCGCCACCGCCGAATCCGCCCGGCCGGACGCCGGGGGCGCCACCCCGGTCACCCGGATGGCCGAAGCCGCGGCCTCCGTAGGGGCCGGCCCAGCCGCGGTGTCCCCAGTCCCCGCGACCGGCCCAGCCCGCCCCACCGCGAAAGCCGTACCAGCGGCCGTAGCCCCGGCCGTACCATCCGAAGTGGGACCACCCGTACACGCCGAAGTAGGGACTCGGCCCGAGCCCCCAGAGCCAGGGCGCGGTCACCCAGCACCATCCGTACGACGGGTAATAAACGTACATGTCCGGGACGCCGCCGTCGGAGGGGAGGTAGCTGTACGCATCGCCGTAGGGCATCCACACCCATCCGTACTGGCCGGTGTAGACCCACTGTCCCCCGGCGGACGGGGTGACGCTCGTCTGGTCAGGGGCGACCGGAGCACCTTCCGGCTGGGGCACGGACGGGGCCTGCATCATGTCCGGGTCCGAGGTGGCCACCTGTGCGTTCGCCAGCAACGGCCCGAGCAGCAACACCGCGGCAAGAAGTGTCTTCATCGTTGCGACCTCAACGACCTTCGACGCCAGGCCGTGCCGCTTATTCCAAGCAGCGGGTGCCGGACTGCCGAACGGACGGTCGGCCCCCACCCTCGCCAGCAGCGCACCCCGCCGGGAGCGTTCCGTCACTTCCCCTCGAACACGGGGGGCCGGCGCTCGACGAAGGCGGCGATCGCCTCCTGGAAGTCCGCCGAGGGCATCACCGACGCGTTCTGCATCAGCGCCTCGCGGAGCCCGCGGTTCACGCTGTCGTCGATGCGGGCGTTCATCACCCGCTTGGTCGCGGCCACCGCCAGCGGCGGGTTGGCGGCGATCCGGGCCGCGAGCGCGCGCGCGCGAGCCAGGAGCTCCGCCGGGTCCTCGAGGACCGCATTGACCAGCCCCATCCGCTCCGCCGCGGTCGCGCCATAGTCGTCGCCGGTCAGCGCCATCTCCCGCGCATGCCCCTCGCCGACGATGAAGGGCAGCCGCTGCAGCCCACCGAGGTCCGAGACCATGCTCACCTTCACCTCGCGGAGGCTGAACCGGGCCACGGTGGTGCAGAGCCGCACGTCGCAGGCGCAGGCGAGCTCGACCCCGGCGCCGATGCACCAGCCATCGATCGCGGCGAGCACCGGCTTGCTGCATGCGGCCACGGCCCGGAACGCCCGCTGCAACCCCTCGCCTGCTTCCACCAGACGGGCCCGCTCGGCGGCACCTCCGGTCACCAGCGGGAGCACCACCGGGCCCATCGCCATCAGATCCAGCCCGTAGGTGAAATGCACGCCCTCGCCGCGGACGATGATCGCCCGCACGCCGGCGTCGGATCCGAGGTCGGCGAAGACGCCCGGGGCCTCGGCCCAGAACTCGGGGCCGAAGGCGTTTCCCTTGCCCGGCCCGATCAGCACCACCTCGACCACATGGGGAAGGCCGCCGCGGTCCACGCGGAGCGACCGGAGCGCCTCGTTCATGGGGGTGAAGCCTAGCGGAGTCCGGAGCCGGCCCGGAGCGCCCGCTCGCATTCCCCCGGAGCGCAGTGCCGGCGCGGCTCTCGCCGCCGGTCCGCTGCAATGGGCGGCGAGCGACCGCGTCCGGGAGTTAGCCTCCGGAGATCGACATGCTGACCGCGCTCGTCACCCTGACCCTCCTCGCTCCGGCCCCCGGGGTCCCTCACGCACCCGCGGGCCCGCCTGCGTCGGGCATCGTCTTTCTCGAGGACGACTACCGGGGCGCGCTGGCCAGGGCGAGGGCCGAGAAGAAGCCGCTCTTCCTCGACACCTGGGCCACCTGGTGCCACTCGTGCCTGTCGATGCGCGCCTTCGTCTTCCCCGACGCGGGGCTGCGGCCGGCGAAGGACGCGGTGGTCTGGCTCGCGGTCGAGACCGAGGCGGAGAAGAACCGCGAGGTGGTGGAGAAGTTCCCCGCCGACGGGCTTCCGACCTTCCTCCTCATCGATCCCGACACCGAGCAGGTGATCGGCCGCTGGCTGGGCTCCTCCTCCGTGAACGAGATGCGGCAGTTCGTCCTGGAGACCACCGCCGCCTGGCAGGCGGCGCGGAAGGGCGGCAAGGTGTCCGAGGCCACGCGGGCCGAGCAGCAGGGGCACGCGGCGCAGCAGAAGCGCGACCGCGCCGGGGCGGTCGCGGCGTACCGGCGCGCCCTCGAGCTCTCGGCCAGGAACGACCCGCTGCGCCCGGAGCGGGTGAGCCTGCTGGTGGCGGCGCTGGGCCGCCTCCGCACGCCCGAGGCGCTGAGAGAATGCGTGGCACTGGCGCGCGCGGAGCTCCCGGGCATGCCGGCGAGTCCGCCCGGCGCGGACTTCAGCACCAGCGCCGCGGAGTGCGCCGCCACCGCCAGGGACATGCCGGAGGCGAAGGCGTTGCTGCCGGCGGCGCTGGCGCGGATGGAGGCGCTGGCCGGTGACCGGACCGCCGCGCTCTCGGTCGACGACCGGAGCGACCTCTACGCCAACCTCGCTGACCAGCTGGACGAGCTGAAGCGCCACGACGAGGCCGTGGCGGCGATGCGCAAGCGCGCGGCGATGCTCGAGGCGGCCGCGGGGGTGGCGCCGGACGTCGCGACCGCCGCCACCTTCGACGCGCACCGGACCGAGACCTACCTCTACCTGGGCGAGCTGGCGAAGGCGGAGGCGCTGCTCACCGCGCGCGAGAAGGAGATGCCCGCGGACTACAACCCGCCGGCGCGGCTCGCCCGGGTGCTCCTCGAGGAGAAGCGGGCGCCCGAGGCGGAGGCGGCGGTGAATCGTGCGCTCGCGCTGATGCCCCAGGGGCCGCGCAAGGTGGGCATCCTGGGACTGAAGGCGCGCATCCTCGAGGCGCAGGGCAAGGACCGGGCGCCGGTTCTCCGCGAGCAGCTCGCGCTGCTCAGGACGTTGCCCGGAACGCAGCGGCAGCCGGAGGTCGAGCAGCGCATCGAGGCGGAGCTCAAGGCGATCGGGGCCGCGCCCCACGCCAAGCTCTGAGCCGAAGCCCCCTTCTTTCGGGGGGTTGAAACTGCCTGCCAGCTTTGTCCCTCGTCTTGCGCAATGGGGAGCGCGGGACTGCCCGGCGCTCGCCGGTTCGACTCGCCTCGGGGCCCACTCGGGGCAAAAGGAGAGGACAGATGCGGAAGCTGATACTGGCGGGATTCGCCGCATTTCTCGGCGCTTGCGGCGGTGGCAACGGCAACAACAACAACGGGACGCCGGGTCTGAAGACGTTCAGCTACGGGACTCCCCAGGCGCCCACCACGGCGCAGAAGGCCACGGCCACCAGGGCCCAGACCCAGCTCAACTCGGCGGTGAGCGCCTCGGTGAACGGTCAGGTGTCCGGCGCCGCCGGGCTTCCAACGCTGACCGACTCTCTGGCCGGATCGCTTCACGCCCTGATGGCGATTCCGGGCGACCCGGCGCTCACCGCTGGCGAACACTCCCCAGCAGCTCTGTTCGCCCGCCACAGTGGAGCGCTGAATACGGGCTGCTACACGTACACCAGCACGAGCATCACCTACAGCAACTGCACCGTCTCGGGCAGCGGCTTCTCCGAGACGCTGAACGGGACGTTGACGGTCAGCTCCCCCTCGGTCACCTGGAACCTGACCGTGACCTGGAACTACAGCTCCGGGAACATCACCGAGAACGGAACCTACGACTGGACCGGGCAGGTGACGGTCACCGCCAGCACCATCGTGGGCCAGGGGCGGAGCAGCTTCACCGGCCATCTGGTGAACGGTTCGACGACGTACGATTACCAGTACACCGCTGGCTTCGACGCGAACCTCACGTACCAGTCCACGCCGTCGTTCTGCATCACCGGAGGGACCCTGGAGGTCCGCCGGACACTCAACTCGGCCAGCAACGCCGGGGCCATCCCGGTGCACGACGCGGCGGCCAAGTACACCTGGTCGGGCTGTGGAAGCGTGACCGTCGCCACGGGGACGTAGGCGCCCCCGCGGGCATCACGCCGGGGGGGCCGCAGCTCCAGGGCCGAGGTCTGCTCCGGCGTGAACACCGCCCCGGGGTTGGTACAGTCCGCGGGATGGTGGTCGCGCTCCTGGGGTTCGGGCGTTTCGGGCGAGCGCTGGGGTCGCTCCTGGAGGAGGGGCAGGTCCCGTACCGCGCGCTCGATCCACGGGTCGACGTGCCGCAGCGGGTGCGGGCCGCCGGGCTCCCGGAACTCGTGGCGGGGGCGAGCTTCGTGGTGCTGGCGGTGCCGGTCCCGCGCACCAGGAGCGCGCTCGAGGCCCTGCGGCCTTTCCTGACCAAGGAGCAGATCGTCCTCGACGTCGGCAGCGTGAAGGTGCACCCCTACGCAGATCTGGAATCGGTGCTCGGCGAGGCGATTCCCTGGGTGGCCACCCACCCGCTGTTCGGGCCGGTGAGCCTCGCCCTCGCCGAGCGCCCGCTGCGGGTCGTGGTCTGCCCGTCACCCCGGCATCCGGAGGCGGCGGCGCGCACGGCCGAGCTCTACCGTCGCATCGGCTGCGAGGTCATCGAGCAGACGCCCGAGAGCCACGACCGGGTGATGGCCCACACCCACGCGCTCACCTTCTTCGTCGCCAAGGGCATGCTCGACGCCGGCGCGGGAATGGACGTGCCCTTCGCCCCGCCGTCGTTCCAGGCCATCTCCCGTACCATCGAGACGGTGCGCTCCGACGCCGGTCACCTCTTCGCCGCCATCCAGCGTGAGAACCCCTTCGCCCACCAGGCCCGGCAGCAGCTCCTCGAGGCGCTGGCGGAGATCAACCGGGCGCTCGAGGTCACGCCCGAGGACGCCGTCCCCGGATCGGCGAGCTTCGCCATCCCCGACCTCGGCGCCCGGTCGCCCGAGCTCCAGGAGACGCGCGACCTGATCGACGCGGTGGACCGTGAGCTCCTCGCCCTCCTCGCACGCCGCGCCACGCTCGCGCAGCGGGCCGGCAAGGCCAAGGCCGGGCTCGGCCATCCCATCCTCGACCCCGCCCGCGAAGCCGGCCTCCTCGCCGAGCGCCGCGTGTGGGCCGAGTCCGCTCACCTCGACCCCGAGGCGATCGACGAGCTCTTCCGCGCCATCCTCCGCTTCTCCCGCCGCGCCCAGCGGGGTGAGCCGCGGCCGGCGGCGGAGCCCGGGGACGAGCCGGGCACGGGCTAGCGGCGGGGGAGCCGGGCGCTCATCCGGCGGCGGCCACCTTGGTGGGCCCGGCCGCGGCGACCGGCGTCAACCAGTGCTCGAACCCCGGCCGCTGCCCCCGGGCCGCTGCGAAGTACGCACCCTGGAGCTTGCGAGTCACCGGGCCCATGCGGCCGGTGCCGATGGTGCGGAAGTCGATCTCCCGCAGGGCGACCACCTCGGCGGCGGTCCCGCACACGAAGACCTCGTCGGCCCCGTAGAGCTGGTCACGGGAGATGGGCTGCTTCACCACCTCGTGGCCCTGCTCGCGGGCCAGGCGGATGATCGAGTCCCGGGTGAGACCCTCCAGGATCGTGGCATCGGGCGGGGTGAGGAGCGCGCCGTCCTTGACCAGGAAGATGTTCTCCCCGGTGCACTCCGCCACCAGGCCCTGGGCATCGAGCATGATGGCCTCCTCGAACCCGAGCCGGAGCGACTCGGTCTTCGCCAGCACCGAGTTGGGGTAGTTCCCGCTGATCTTCGCCTTGGTCATCATCACGTTCGGATGGTGGCGGGTGAAGGAGGAGATGTTGGCCCGAACGCCGTTCTCCACCGCCTCCGCTCCGAGGTACGCCTTCCACTCCCAGACCGCGATCCCGAAGCGGGGCTTGCCCCCATCCATCGTGAGGTTCCAGCCGCCGTCCGACAGCCAGATCAGCGGGCGCACGTAGCACTCCTGGTAGCCGCTGGCCCGGATGGTCTCCAGGCACGCCTCGGTGAGCTCGGCGACTCCGTACGGGAGCTCGCGCCAGCCGAGCACCCGCGCCGAGTTGAGCAGCCGCGCCATGTGCTCGGGCAAGCGGAACACCGCCGGACCCCGCGGCGTGCGGTAGCAGCGGATGCCCTCGAAGACGGCGACGCCGTAGTGCAGCGCCGGGGTGAGAAAATCGATCTTGGCGTCCGCCGCCGCCACCAGCTTGCCGTCGAGCCACATCGGCGGCCTCTGCGCCTTCAACGTGTCCACGTCCTCTCCTGTGCGTTCGCTTCGGTGATCACCTGCCACTCCGTCCCGGCGCTCCGGCTCAGTGCGAGCCTGACTCGCTGGAGTCCTTCTTCGCGTCGCGGATCCAGCTCATCGTCTCCCGCAGCTTGCGGCCCACCTCCTCGATGGGATGCGCCTTCCCCTCCTCGCGCAGCTTCTCGAACTGAGGCCGGCCGGCCTGGTTCTCCAGGATCCATTCCCGGGCGAAGGCGCCGGTCTGGATCTCGCGCAGGATTCGCTTCATCTCCGCCCGGGTGGCGTCGGTGACGATCCGCGGGCCCCGGCTGTAGTCGCCGTACTCGGCGGTGTCGCTGATCGAGTGGCGCATCCAGCCCAGGCCGCCCTCGTACATCATGTCCACGATGAGCTTCAGCTCGTGGAGGCACTCGAAGTAGGCGCTCTCCGGCTGGTACCCGGCCTGAACCAGCGTGTCGTAGCCCGCCTGGACCAGGGCGGTCACTCCGCCGCAGAGCACCGCCTGCTCGCCGAAGAGATCGGTCTCGGTCTCCTCCTTGAACGTGGTCTCCAGCACGCCGCAGCGCGCGCTCCCCAGCGCCCGGGCGTAGGCCAGCCCCAGCGCTTTCGCCTGGCCCGAGGCGTCGCGGTGCACCGCGATCAGCGACGGCGTGCCCTGGCCCTGCTGGTAGAGCCGGCGAACCATGTGCCCCGGCGCCTTCGGGGCGATGAGGATGACGTCCACCTCGGGCGGCGGCCGGATCTGCCCGTAGTGGATGTTGAACCCGTGGGCGAAGAAGAGGGCCTTGCCGCGCGAGAGGTGGGGGGCGATGTCCTCCTCGTAGATCTTCTTCTGCTTCTCGTCGGGCGCGAGGATCATGATCACCTCGGCCTCGCGGGCGGCATCGGCCACCGGGAGCACGCGCACCCCGGCGTCCTGGGCCTTCTTCGCCGACTTGCTCCCGGCGTGCAGACCCACGCGCACGTCGACCCCGGAGTCCTTGAGGTTCAGCGCGTGCGCGTGCCCCTGGCTTCCGTAGCCGATCACCGCGACCTTCCGCTTCTGGATGGGCTCGAGCGGAGCGTCCTTGTCGTAGTAGAGGTTGGCCATTCACTGCTCCTTGGGGGTTGAAGGGTGTGGGGGGAGGGTGATCGCGCCCTCGGCCGCCGAGGTGACCAGCGCCGCGTACTTGGCGAACACGCCCGAGGCGTAGCGTGGGGCCGGCGGCTTCCAGGCGCGCAGACGTGCCGCGATCTCCTCGGCGGGCAGCTCCACCCGGAGGGTGCGGGCGTTCACGTCGATCGCCACCAGGTCACCCTCGCGGATCGCGGCGATGGGACCGCCGGCAGCCGCTTCCGGAGCCACGTGGCCCGCCATCAGCCCGCGGGTGGCGCCGCTGAAGCGGCCGTCGGTGATCAGCGCGACGTGCTCGCCCAGGCCCTGGCCGACCAGCGCCGCGGTGACCCCGAGCATCTCCCGCATCCCCGGCCCGCCCCGGGGGCCCTCGTAGCGGATGACCACCACGTCGCCCTTGCGGATGCTCCCGCTGCGCACCGCGGCGAAGGCGTCCTCCTCGCGCTCGAACACCCGCGCCGGCCCGCGGTGCGAGGACCGCTCGTGTCCCGTCATCTTCACCACGCACCCCTCGGGCGCGAGGTTCCCGTGCAGGATGACCAGCCCGCCCGTGGGGCTCACCGGCTCCGAGAGCGGCCGCACCACCCGCTGGCCGGGAGCCTCCCGGGCTCCGGTGGCGTGCTCCGACCAGCGCCGGCCATCGACGGCCAGCGCCTCGCCGTCGAGCTTGCCGGCCTCGAGGAGGCGCTTGACGAGCAGCGGCACTCCGCCGGCCCGGTCCATGTCCACGGCGACGTACTTCCCGGCGGGCTTGAGATCGGCCAGGAGCGGGGTGCGCCGGCTGACCCGGTCGAAGTCGTCGATCGCCAGCGGGATGCCAGCCTCGCGGGCGAGCGCCAGCAGGTGCAGCACCGCGTTCGTCGAGCCGCCGGTCGCGGCGACCGCGGCGATGGCGTTCTCGAACGAGGCGCGGGTCAGGTGCTGGAGCGGCCGCGCGCCCGCCTTCAGCAGCTCGACCGCCAGCCCACCCGCCGCCCGCGTCGCCTGGTCCTTGCGCGGGTCCTCGGCGGGGATGGTCGCGTAACCGACGGGCGAGAGCCCGAGCACCTCCATGGCCAGCGCCATGGTGTTGGCCGTGTACTGACCGCCGCAGGCGCCGGCGCCCGGGCAGGCCGAGTCCTCCAGCGCCTGGAGCTGCGCCGCCGACATCCGGCCCGCGGCATGCGCCCCGACGCCCTCGAAGACGTCCTGGATGGTGACGTCGCGACCCTCGAACCGGCCGGGGCCGATCGAGCCGCCGTAGAGGACCAGCGAGGGCAGATCGAGCCGCAGGAGCGCCATTGCCGCGCCGGGGATGGTCTTGTCGCACCCGACCAGGGCCACCATCCCGTCGAACAGGTGGCCACGGCCGACCAGCTCGATGGAGTCGGCGATCACCTCGCGGCTGACCAGCGAGGCCTTCATCCCCTCGGTGCCCATGGTGACGCCGTCGCTGATGGCGATGGTGTCGAACTCCATCGGGGTCGCGCCGGCGGCACGGATGCCCTGCTTCACCTGCTCCGCCAGGCGGCGCAGATGGTGGTTGCAGGGCATGGTCTCGGTCCAGGTGTTCGCCACGCCGATCAGCGGGCGGGCCAGGTCCTCCGAGCTGAACCCGATGGCCTTGAGCATCGCCCGCGCGGGCGCCCGGTCGGGACCCTCGGTGAGCGCGCGGCTCCGGTGGCGCGGATCGCCCGGCATCAGTGCTCCTCCCTCCGGGTCTCCGCTCTCGCCCTCGCCGGCACGGTGCGGCGGAGCGCACGGAGCACCGCGCTGCCCGCCTCCTGCGTGGTGGCGGGATGCCGGCCTGGCCCGGCGACGTCCTCGGTCAGCACGCCCTCCTCGACCGCGGCGCCCACCGCGGCCTCCAGGGCCCACGCCGCCCCGGGCAGCCCGAGCGAGTGGCGGAGCATCATCGCCGCGCTGAGGATCGCCCCGTACGGATTGGCCACCCCGCGGCCGGCCAGGGCCGGCGCCGAGCCGTGGATCGGCTCGAAGAGCCCCCGCGGCCCGTCACCCAGCGAGGCCGAGGGCAGCATGCCGATGGAGCCTCCGAGCACGGCGGCCTCGTCGGTGAGCACGTCGCCGAAGAGGTTCTCGGTCACCACCACGTCGAAGGACCGGGGCGCACGGATGAGCTGCATCGCGCAGGAGTCGACCAGCTGGTGCTCGAGCTGCACGTCGGGGAACTCGTCCTCCACCACCCGGGTGGCCACCTCGCGCCAGAGCCGGGAGGTCTCGAGCACGTTGGCCTTGTCCACCGAGGTGAGCTTCCGGCGGCGCGCCCGGGCGTAGCCGGCCGCGGCGCGCACCACCCGCTCGACCTCACCCACCGTGTAGGAGCAGACGTCCTCGGCGCGGTCGCCCTCGCGCTTCTTGCTGCCGAAGTAGATGCCGCCGGTCAGCTCGCGGACCACGAGCAGGTCGACCCCCCGGAGCAGCTCGGGCCGGAGCGGCGAGCTGGGGACGATCTGCGGATGGATGGTCACCGGGCGCAGGTTGGCGAACAGCCCCAGCTCGCGGCGCAGCGCGAGGAGCCCCTGCTCCGGCCGGACCTTCGCCTCCGGCGGCCACTGGGGTCCGCCCACCGCCCCGAGCAGAACGGCGCTCGCAGAGCGGCAGAGGGCGAGCGTCTCCTCCGGAAGCGGCGAGCCGGTCTGATCGATCGCACATCCGCCGATGAGGCCCTCGCGCAGCTCGACCCTCGCCCCGTGCAGCGCTGCCGCCTCGACCAGCGCGCGCGCGGCGAGCTCGGTCACCTCGGGGCCGATCCCATCCCCGCCCAGCACCGCGACCAGGTGGTTCATGCCCCCTCCTCGCGGCGGCGGGCCTGCTCGTACGCGGTGATCGCCGGGGACTGGGCCAGCAGGAAGCCCAGCTCGTCCGTCCCGTCGAGCAGGCAGCGGCGGGCGAAGGGGTCGATCGAGAATCGCGCGCGGACGCCTGGCGCGGTGACCTCCTGCGCTTCCAGATCCACCGTCATCTCGGCGAACGGCTGCGCCAGCAGCGCCCGGTGCGCCTCCTCGTCCACCACCGCGGGGACCAGCCCGTTCTTCACAGCGTTCGACCGGAAGATGTCGGCGATCGACGCGCTGATCACCGCCCGGAAGCCGTGGTCCACCAGCGCCCACGGCGCGTGCTCGCGTGACGAGCCGCAGCCGAAGTTGGGACCGGCGACCAGGATGCGGGCGTCCTTGGCCCGCGGGTCGTTGAGCGGAAACTCCGGCCGCGGCGCTCCCTGCGCGTCGTACCGCCAGCCGGTGAAGAGAGAGCGTCCCAGGCCATCGCGGGTGGTCACCTTCAGGAACCGCGCGGGGATGATCTGGTCGGTGTCGATGTCCGCCCGGGACAGCACCACGGCCCGGGAGGTGAGGGTGTGAAAGGGTTCCATCAGCTCCTCCCCTCCGCCCGGGCGTCCACCAGGCCGCGGGGATCGGCCAGCGCGCCGGCGATGGCGGCGGCGGCGGCGGTGAGGGGGCTGGCCAGGAAGGTGCGCGCCCCCGGACCCTGGCGGCCCTCGAAGTTGCGGTTGGAGGTGCTCACCGCGGACTTCCCCGGTCCGACCTGGTCCCCGTTCATGCCGATGCACATCGAGCAGCCCGGCTCGCGCCACTCGGCCCCGGCCTCGAGGAACACCCGGTGGAGCCCCTCGGCCTCCGCGGCGCGCTTCACCTCGCGCGAGCCGGGCACCACCAGGGCGCGCACGCCCTCCGCCACCTTTCGCCCGCGGAGCACCGACGCGGCGGCCCGGAGGTCCGAGAGCCGGCCGTTGGTGCACGAGCCGATGAACACCACGTCGATCGGGTGCCCCTGCAGGGGCTGGCCGGGCCGGAGGCCCATGTACCGGAGCGCCGACTCCAGCGCGCGGCGGGCGGCCGGCTCGCGTTCGCGGTCCGGCTCGGGCACCCGGCCAGACACCGGCGCCGACATGCCGGGGTTGGTGCCGAAGGTGACGGTGGGCTCGAGCGCCGAGGCGTCGATGTCCACCGCCGCATCGAACCGCGCCCCGGGGTCGGTGCGCAGCGCGCGCCAGCGCGCCAGCGCGGGTTCCCAGGCCGGGCCCTTCGGCGAGCGCGGCCTCCGGTGCAGGTATTCGAAGGTGGTGTCGTCCGGGGCGATCAGGCCCGCGCGGGCGCCGGCCTCGATGGACATGTTGCAGAGGGTCATCCGCGCATCCATGGAGAGCGCGCGGATGGCCTCACCCGAGTACTCGAGGACGTGACCCGTTCCGCCCGAGACGCCGAGACGGTGAATGATCGCCAGCACCAGGTCCTTGGCGGTGACGCAGGGCCCGAGCCGGCCGTTCACCCGCACCTCCAAGGACCTCGGCCTCCGCTGGAGCAGGCACTGCGTGGCGAGCACGTGCGCCACCTCGCTGGTGCCGATGCCGAAGGCGAACGCCCCGAACGCGCCGTGGGTGCTGGTGTGGCTGTCCCCGCAGACCACCGTGCGCCCCGGCTGGGTCAGGCCCAGCTCGGGCCCGATGACGTGGACGATGCCCTGGTGGTCCGAGCCGAGCGGATGCAGCTCGATCCCGAAGTGGCGACAGTTCCGCTCCAGGGCCTCCAGCTGGGTCCGGCACTCCGGATCGGTGATCTCCACCTCGCCAGCCGGGCCCGCGGGAGTGGTGGGCGTCGAGTGGTCCATCGTGGCCAGAGTCAGGTCTGGACGGCGCACCCGCAGGCCGCGCTCGGCCAGCACCGCGAAGGCCTGGGGGGAGGTGACCTCGTGGACCAGGTGCAGGTCGACGAAGAGCACCGCGGGCGTCTCGGCCGTCTCGGGGCGGACCAGGTGGCCCTCCCAGATGCGGTCGAAGAGGGTCCGCGGCACTGGCTCAGACTGCGCCACAGGTGACCTCGGGGATGGCGGGGCTCCGCCGCGGCAGCCGTCCGGCGGCGATGCGGTTCACCACCTCGAGGTAGGCGAGCGCGCTGGCGACGACGATGTCGGTGTCCACCGCCCGACCGCGGAACTGCCGGCCCTCCGACTCGACGTCCACCGTGGCCTCGCCCTGAGCGTCCTCCCCGGCGCTGACGCTGGAGATCCGGAAGTCCCGGAGCCTGGCGTTCACCCCGGTGATCCGGTCGATGCACTTGAAGACCGCGTCCACCGGCCCGTCTCCGGTGGCGGCCTCCTCCACCGTGCGCCCGCCGCGCCGCTGGAGGCGTACCGCGGCGCTCGGCGGGGTCCCGGTGCCCGAGGCGGCGGTGAGGCTCACCAGCGTCCAGCTGCCCGCGGAGGTCTGGTGGAAGAGGCTCACCAGCAACGCCTCGAGGTCGCCGTCGTAGATCTCCTTCTTCTTGTCGGCGAGCTTCTTCAGCTCCTCGAACACCTGGTCGATCTGCGCCGGCTCCAGCTCGTAGCCGAGGTCGCGGAGGCGGGTGGCCAGGGCGTGCCGGCCGCTGTGCTTCCCGAGGACCAGGCTGGTGCTCTTGAAGCCCACGTCCTCCGGCCGCATGACCTCGTAGGTCAGCGGGAACTCGATCATCCCGTGCTGGTGGATGCCCGACTCGTGCGCGAAGGCGTTCTGCCCCACCACGGCCTTGTTCCGCGCGACCTGGAAGCCGGTGGCCGCGGCGACGACGCGGCTGGCGTTGCAGAGCTGCTGGGTCCGGATGCCGGTCTGCAGATGGAGGTAGTCGGCCCGGGTGCGCAGGGCCATCACCACCTCCTCCAGCGAGCAGTTCCCGGCGCGCTCGCCGATGCCGTTCACCGTGCACTCCACCTGCCGCGCCCCGGCCTGCAAGGCGGCCAGGCTGTTGGCCACCGCCAGGCCCAGGTCGTCGTGGCAGTGGACGCTGAGGACCACCTTGTCGATCCCCCGCACCGTGTGTCTCAGGAAAGCGATCAGCTCGGCGAACTGCGCGGGCACGGCGTAGCCCACGGTGTCGGGGATGTTGATGGTCGTGGCGCCGGCCTCGATGACCCGCTCCACCACCTCGGCCAGGAACTCCGGCTCGGTCCGGGCGGCGTCCTCGGCCGAGAACTCGACGTCCTCGCACCGGGACCGGGCGTACTCGACGCTGCTGGTGGCCAGCCGAAGCACGTCGTCGCGCGACATCTTCAGCTTGTGCTGCCGGTGGATGGGGCTGGTGGCCAGGAAGACGTGGACCCGGGGTCGCTTCGCCTCTGCCAGCGCCTCCACGGCCCGATCGATGTCGCCCCGGCTGGCGCGGGCCAGCGCCGCCACGGTGGGCCCCTCGAGCGCGCGGGCCACGGCCTGCACCGCCTCGAAGTCCCCCGGGGAGGCCACCGGGAACCCGGCCTCGATCACGTCGACACCCAGGTGCCCCAGCACCTTCGCCACCTGCAGCTTCTGGCCCAGGTTCATGCTCGCCCCGGGCGCCTGCTCGCCGTCGCGCAGTGTGGTGTCGAAGACGATGACCCGTTCGGTTCCGCTGCCGTTGTTCATGCTGGTGTCTCCTCGAATCGTGGTGGCGCGCTGGCGCGCGTGGTGTGTCCTGTCCCCGCCCTCAGGCGGCGAGCTCGCCCTCGGAAGCTCCCGCCGCGCCCCGCGTCGCGGCGCCCCGGGCCATCGCCACGGCCCCGGTGCGGACCATCTCCGCGATCCCGAACGGCCGGAGCAGCTCGATCAGCCCGTCGAGCTTCTCGGGCGTGCCGGTGATCTCCGCGGTGAGCGACTCGGGCGCGACGTCCACCACCCGGGCACGGAAGGCCTCGCAGAGCTGGAGGATCTCCCCGCGCCGCTCGGCGCCCGCGCGCACCTTGACGAAGGCCATCTCCCGCGAGACGGCGGGCGAGTGGGTCACGTCGTGGACCTCCAGCACGTTGACCAGCTTGTAGAGGTTGGCTTCCAGCCGCTGGGCGGTGTCCTCGTCGGACTGCACTACCAGGGTGATCCGCGAGATCCCGGCCCGTTCGGTGCGGCCGACGGTGAGGGAGTCGATGTTGAAGCCGCGGCGCCGGAACAGCGACACCACCCGGTTCAGCGTCCCGGGCCGGTCCTCGACATGGACGATGAAGGTCCGGGCGATGCGCCGCCCGGTGGGGGCGAAGGCGGAGTCATGGCTCATGGATGCTCTCCTCGATTCGCGACGGACGGCGGATCATCGCGTGGAGGTCGGCATTGGCCGGAACCATCGGGTAGACCGCCTCCTCGCCTTCCACGCAGAACTCGATCACGGCGGTGCCCGGGGCGTTCCGCGCCGTCTCCACCGCGGCGGGGATCTCCTCGCGGCGGGTCACGCGCAGCGCGGTCAGCCCGTGCGCCTCGACCAGCTTGACGAAGTCCGGGCTCTTCAGCGGCGTGGCCACGTACCGGCCGCCGTAGAAGAACTCCTGCCACTGGCGGACCATGCCCAGGTAGCCGTTGTTGATCAGGGCCACGTTCACCTTGATCCCTTCCTGCGCGCAGGTGATGAGCTCGCAGGCGGTCATCTGGAATCCGCCGTCACCGGCCACCACCCAGATCTCGTCCGCCGGTCGGGCGAAGCGAGCGCCCATCGCCGCGGGCAGGGCGAAGCCCATGGTGCCCAGGCCGCCGGAGGTGATCAGCGAGCGCGGCCGCTCGTGGCGGTAGTACTGCGCCTCCCACATCTGGTGCTGGCCGACGTCGGTGACCACCAGCGCCTCGCCCCGGGTGAGGTGCCAGAGGTCGTGCAGCACGTGGGGGGCGCGGAGCCGGCCCTCGTGGGGGATGCCCTGGACGTCGCGGGACGCCGAGTCCCCGCGGAACTCGGCGATCCGCGCGCGCCACTCGCCGTGCTCTCGAGTCTTCACCGCCGGGATCAGCCGCTCGAGCGACCGGCGCACGTCGCCGATCAGCGCCACGTCGGCCTTGACGTTCTTGTTGACCTCGGCCGGGTCGATCTCCAGATGGATCTTCCTGGCGGTGACCGCGAAGTTCTTGAGGTTGCCGGTGACGCGGTCGTCGAACCGCATGCCGGCGGCGATGAGAAGGTCCGACTCCTGCACCGCCTGGTTCACCCAGGCCTCGCCGTGCATGCCCATCATCCCCAGGCTGAGCGGGTGCGAGGCGGGGAAGGCGCCGAGCCCGAGGAGGGTGGAGGCCACCGGGACCCCGGCCTTCTCGGCGAAGCGCAGGAGCTGCTCGCTCGCGTTCGCCTTGATGACCCCGTGCCCGCAGAGGATCAGCGGACGCTTGGCCCCGTCGATCAGGCCGGCCGCCCGCTCGATCTGCTCGTGGCCCAGCCGGTGCACCGGGCGCACGCCGGGGAGGCGCACCGGCTCGTCGCTCCAGCGGAAGGGAGCGGTTCCCTGCTGCGCGTCCTTGGTGATGTCCACCAGCACCGGCCCGGGACGGCCCGAGCGGGCCACCTCGAACGCCTCGCGCAGCGTGTCCGCCAGCTCCTCGGCCCGGGTGACCACGTAGTTGTGCTTGGTGATCGGCAGGGTGATGCCGGTGATGTCGATCTCCTGGAACGCGTCGCTCCCCAGCAGGGCGGAGGAGACTTGCCCGGTGATGCAGACGATGGGAGACGAGTCGAGCATCGCCGTGGCGATGCCGGTCACCAGATTGGTCGCCCCGGGTCCCGAGGTGGCGACGCAGACCCCGACCTTGCCCGAGGCGCGCGCGTAGCCGTCGGCCATGTGGGCCGCGCCTTGCTCGTGCCGGACGAGGACGTGATGGATGCGGCTCGCCGGCAGCGCGTCGTACGCCGGCATGATCGCGCCGCCGGGGTAGCCGAAGACGACCTCGACGCCCTCGCGCGCCAGGACCTCCCAGAGGATCTGCGCGCCGGTCATCCGCGCGGGGGTGGTTGCGGGGAGGGCCCTCCGCCACTGCTCCTGTGTCTCGGCAACATCCATCGACTGCCTCGTGATTCGCGTGCTCCGAAAACGAAAAAGCCCCCGCACCGGGTTGGGTGCGGGGGCCAGGTCCTGACGAATCGTGCTTCGGTCAGGTCGGCGGCCCGCACCCCGCGGAAATCAGGGGCAGCAGGACCAGGCCCAGCAGCAGGCCGACGACCGCAACGGAGGAGAGGACGGACGAGCGAGGAGCTGAGGGCAGCCGCGGCGCGAGGTCGGTCGCGCGGGCGCTGGCTGCGGTGAGCTCCGACGTCATGGGCCGCGAAGAATCGCCAACCTGAAGCAGCGTGTCAAATCCCCCCACGCGATAAATGAAATTGTTCGGGAAAGTTCAGGAGCAGCGGGAGGGGCCTGGGAACTCCGGGCGCGAGCGCGGGGAGCGGCCGGGCAAGCCCGTTCCAGTGCGGCTGCGGCGGAAACTTCGCGCGGGGCGTGCGACGCGCTTGCCGGAAGGCGCGCGCCGCCGATCGCCGGTTGACCGCGAGGCCTCAGGCGATCGACACCATGTCTCGCGGCGGGACGCCGGCGCGGTCCCGGACCCTTGTCCTGGATGGACGAGGGAGGCGTGGGACGAGATGCGGCAGCTTGCTCGACTGGTGGTTCTGGGCTGGCTGGGACTGGGCTGCGCGGGCGGGGTGTCACCGGGCACGGGTGACGGAGGGAGCCAGGCCACCGTCCCGGGCGCGCCCACCGGAGTCACCGCGCAGGCCGGCGACGGCGCCGCCGCCGTGCGCTGGACGGCACCGGCGAGCGACGGCGGGCGGCCCATCTCCGGCTACACGGTCGCGGTGTCACCGCCCGCCGCGGGGGCCACCGTCCACGTGAACGCCACCACCGCCTCGGTCACCGGCCTGACCAACGGGACGGCGTACCAGTTCACCGTCTCGGCGACGAACGCCGTCGGCACCGGTCCGGCGAGCCAGCCGTCGGCGCCCGTCACCCCGACGAGCTCGGTCGGCCTGCCGACCGGTCTCGCCTACGCCACCAACCCGGCGAGCTACACCGTCGGGGTCGCCATCCCTCCGGACATCCCGAGCAGCAGCGGGGGAGCGCCGTCGAGCTACGCCGTCTCTCCGGCGCTCCCGACCGGCTTGGTGCTCGACCCCTTGACCGGGGTCATCTCCGGGACGCCGGGCGCCCCGGTGGCGAGCGCGGCGTACCAGGTCACGGCGAGCAACGGCGCGGGGAGCGCCTCGGTGTCCCTGACCATCACCGTCTCCGCGGCCCAGTCGATCTTCCCCCTCGCCATCTCGCCCTCGAAGAACTTACTGGTCGACGCGAGCGGCCGGCCGTTCCTCGTCCAGGGTGACGCCGCCTGGTCGGCCATCGCCCAGCTCAGCGAGGCCGACGCGCTCCTGTACCTCGACGACCGCCAGAGCCGCGGCTTCAACGCCATCCTGGTCAACCTGGTCGAACACTCGTTCACCTCGCACCGCCCGAACTGGGCGAACGCCGCGGGCAACGTGCCCTTCACCGGCACCGTCCCCGGACAGTGCCCGAGCACCGGGGGAACGACCGGCTGCAACGACCTGTCGACTCCCAACGACGCCTACTTCCAGCACGTCGACTGGTTCCTCCAGCGCGCGCGGGAGCGGAACATCCTCGTGCTCCTCGCGCCGGCCTACCTCGGCTACGCCGGGCCGAACGGGACCGACGGCTGGTTCAACGACATGCAGGCCACGGGGACGACGGGACTCACCGCCTACGGCCGGTACCTCGGCGCCCGGTACGGCGCCGCGGCGTACCCCAACCTCCTCTGGGTCAACGGGTGCGACTACACGCCATCGGGCTCGCAGGTCGCGCTGGTCAACGCCCTGGTCGACGGCATCAAGGCCGGTGGCGGGACGCAGCTCATGACCGCGCACTGGGGCGGCGAGCCGAGCTACGGCAGCTACGGTCCGCAGCCCAGGCCGACCTGGATCGACGTCGACACGGTCTACGTCGAGTCCGCGCCCCACAACTATCAGTTCACGCAGCCCGGCTACCTTGCGGACCACGGGGTGCGCCCGGTGCTCTTCATCGAGGGCCCTTACGAGGACGAGGCGGTGGTGGCTCCTCCGGCCCCGACCTCGCCGCTCCAGCTTCGCTCCGACATGTACCAGCCCATCCTCTCCGGAGAGACCGGATTCGTGTTCGGCAACGATCCGATCTGGAATTTCTGGACGGGACCGGACACCAGCCAGAACAACTTCTACGACGCATACGCCGGCCAATTCCCCGACTGGAAGTCAGCGCTCCCGAGCAGCGGCGGCCGGGCCGCGACGATCGCCTCGCAGTTCTTCGCTCCGCTCGACTGGATGCACCTCGTCCCGGACGACCCCAACGGCAACCAGAACCTCCTGACTTCCGGGACCGGAAGCTGGGGGAGTGACCGCTACGTGCTCGGAGCCAGAACTCCCGACGGGCGCCTGGGCCTCGCCTACTTCACCTTTCTGTCGACCGTGACCGTCGACATGACCCGGATGTCCGGGTCGACGATCGCCGCCTGGTTCGATCCCTCGAACGCGACGACGACCGCCGTTCCGGGGGGTCCGTTCGCTGCATCCGGGTCGCGGAGCTTCACCCCGCCGGGGGCCAACGGCGACGGCTCCTCGGACTGGGTGTTGTTGCTCCAGGCCAACTGATCCGCTGCTCCGGGTGACGCCCGCCCTCGCTCCCCCGCTTGACCGCAGGATTTGCACGCCGGCGGAGGCCTGTCCGTCGCGCCGGACGAGGGGGCGGCCGCATCGATGCAGCGCGGAGGGTGACGCCGACCTGATTCACTTTTTACCCGTTGTTCGTCACCGGGAATTGCGTCAAGCCTGCGTCTTCGGCAGCCGCACCTGCTGCGGCGGCTCGGGACAGGGGTCGCGATGCGCTTCCATCGCTCTGCGGAACGGCTCGCTCTGGCCGTCGTCGCCGGCCTGATCGGCCTGGCGAGCACGGGGTGCGGCTCGTCGGGCCCGGAGGGCCCCGGCACGCCGAGCGGGCTGGCGTACTCGGCCAACCCGGCGGTGTACGTGAAGGGAACGCCGATCGCCCCCAACACCCCGCATGCCAGCGGTGGGACGATCCGCTCCTTCTCCGTGTCGCCGGCGCTGCCGGCAGGCTTGAGCCTCGACCCGACCACCGGCGTCATCTCCGGCACGCCCACCGCGGTCGCCCCACAGACCCGCTACACGGTGAAGGCCTCCAACGCGAGCGGGAGCACCACCGCCACGCTGACCCTCACCGTCAACGACGTTCCGCCCACGGGGCTGGCCTACGCGACCAACCCTGTCGTCTACACCCGGGGGACGGCCATCGCCCCGAACGCGCCGAGCAGCGGCGGCGGAGCGGTGGTCTCGTACGGCGTCTCCCCGGCCCTCCCCGCCGGGCTCGGGCTCGACCCGTCGACCGGCGTCATCAGCGGGACGCCCGCCGCGGTGGCCGCGACCGCGAGCTACACCGTCACCGCCACCAACTCCGGCGGAAGCGCCACCGCGACCCTGACCCTCACCATCGACGACGCGGCGCCGGCCAACCTGGCCTACGCGGCCAACCCGGCCGTGTACACCAAGGGGACGGCCATCGCGCCCAACGTCCCCGGGAATGACGGGGGAGTCGCGACGTCCTACGCCGTGACGCCAGCCCTCCCGGCAGGGTTGAGCCTCGACCCTTCCACCGGCGTCATCAGCGGGACGCCGACCACGGTGACGCCCGCGGCGACCTACCTGGTCACCGCGAGCAACGTGACCGGCAGCACCACGGTGGTTCTCACCATCACCGTCAACGACGTGGCCCCGAGCAGCCTGGTCTACGGGAGCAACCCGGCGGTCTACACCAAGGGCGTCGCCGTTTCGCCGAACGTGCCGAGCAGCGGCGGCGGCTGGGTGATCTCGTACTCGATCGCCCCGGCGCTGCCCGCGGGGCTGAGCCTGAACACGACCACCGGGGTCATCACCGGGACGCCCACCGCCGTCACCGCGACGGCGAGCTACCTGGTGACCGCGAGCAACACCGGGGGGAGCACCAGCGTCGGCGTGAGCATCACGGTCAACGACGTGGCGCCGACCAACCTCACCTACGCCACCAATCCAGCGGTCTACACCCGGGGCACCTCCATCACGCCGAACGCGCCGAGCAACGGGGGAGGGACGGTGATCTCCTACTCGGTTTCTCCGGTGCTCCCTGCGGGCCTGAGCCTGAACACCAGCACCGGGGTGATCGGCGGGCTCCCCACGGCCGTGACCGCGGCGGCGAACTACACGGTGACGGCGAGCAACTCCGGCGGGAGCACCACGGTGACCGTGCGCATCACCGTGAACGACGTGCCGCCGGGGACGTTCGTCTACGCCACCAACCCCGCGGTGTACACCAAGGGCACGGCCATCACCCCGAACGCGCCCAGCAACGGAGGAGGAACGGTGACCTCCTACTCCGTCGCCCCGGCGCTCCCGGCTGGCCTGAGCCTCAACACCACCACCGGGGTGATCAGCGGGACTCCCACCGTGGTCACGCCGGCCGCGAGCTACACGGTGACCGCCGGCAACACCGGCGGAAGCACCACCGCCAGCGTGAGCATCACCGTGAACGACGTAGCGCCGAGCGCGCTGACGTACTCGGTGAACCCGGCGGTGTACACCAAGGGGACGGCCATCACGGCGAACACGCCGAGCACCGGAGGAGGGACGGTGACCTCCTACTCCGTCGCCCCGGCGCTGCCCGCTGGGCTGGCCCTGGACACGACCACCGGCAACATCACCGGGACACCGACGGCGGTGACGGCAACCGCGAGCTACACGGTGACGGCGACCAACAGCGGGGGGAGCACCGCTGCCAGCCTGACCATCACGGTGAACGACGTGGCGCCGAGCGGGCTGACGTACTCGGCGAACCCGGCGGTGTACACCAGGGGGACGGCCATCGCGACGAACCTGCCGGGCAACGCCGGCGGGACGGTGACCGCGTACTCGGTCGCTCCGGCGCTGCCGGCGGGGCTGAGCCTGAACACGGCCACCGGGGCCATCACCGGGACGCCCACCCTGGTGCTACCCGCGGCGAGCTACACGGTGACGGCGAGCAACAGCGGGGGCAGCACCACCGTTGGCCTGACCATCACCGTGAATGACGTGGCGCCGAGCGCGCTGACCTACTCGGTGAATCCGGCGGTGTACACCAAGGGGACGGCCATCGCGCCGAATGGCCCGAGCTCGAGCGGGGGCGCGGTGATCTCGTACTCGGTCGCTCCGGCGCTGCCCGCGGGGCTGGGCCTGAACACGGCCACCGGGGTCATCACCGGGACGCCCACCGCCGTCACCACGACCGCGACCTACACCGTGACCGCGAGCAACACCGGGGGGAGCACCAGCGTCGGCGTGAGCATCCGGGTGAACGACGTGGCGCCGAGCGCGCTGACGTACTCGGTGAACCCGGCGGTGTACACCAAGGGGACCGCCATCGCGCCGAACACGCCGAGCAACGCCGGCGGGGCGGTGACCTCGTACTCGGTCGCCCCGGCGCTGCCGGCAGGCCTGACCCTGAACACCGGGACCGGCAACATCACCGGGACGCCGACGGCGGTGACGGCGACCGCGAGCTACACGGTGACCGCGAGCAACAGCGGGGGGAGCACCACCGTCGGCCTGACCATCACGGTGAACGACGTGGCGCCGAGCGCGCTGACCTACTCGGCGAACCCGGCGGTGTACACCAAGGGGACCGCCATCGCGACGAACACGCCGAGCAACGGGGGAGGGGCGGTGACCTCGTACTCGGTCGCTCCGGCGCTGCCCGCGGGGCTGGCCCTGAACACCGGGACCGGGACCATCACCGGAACGCCCACGGCCATCACCCCGACCGCGAGCTACACGGTGACCGCGAGCAACAGCGGGGGGAGCACCACCGTCGGCGTGACCATCACGGTGAACGACGTGGCGCCGAGCGCGCTGACGTACTCGTCGAACCCGGCGGTGTACACCAGGGGGACCGCCATCGCGACGAACACGCCGAGCAACGGGGGAGGGACGGTGACCTCGTACTCGGTCGCTCCGGCGCTGCCCGCGGGCCTGGCCCTGAACACCGGGACCGGGGCCATCACCGGGACGCCGACGGCGGTGGCGGCGGCCGCGAGCTACACGGTGACGGCGACCAACAGTGGGGGGAGCACCACTGTCGGCGTGACCATCACCGTGAACGACGTGGCGCCGAGCGGGCTGACGTACTCGGCAAACCCGGCGGTCTACACCACGGGGACGGCCATCGCGGCGAACACGCCGAGCAACGGGGGAGGGACGGTGACCTCGTACTCGGTCTCGCCGGCGCTGCCCGCGGGGCTGGGCCTGAACACGACGACGGGCGTCATCAGCGGGACACCCACCGCCATCACCGCGACCGCGAGCTACACGGTGACCGCGACCAACACCGGGGGGAGCACCACGGTCGGCGTGACCATCACGGTGAACGACGTGGCGCCGAGCGCGCTGACCTACTCGTCGAACCCGGCGGTGTACACCAAGGGGACGGCCATCGCGGCGAACAGCCCGAGCTCGAGCGGGGGCGCCGTGGTCTCGTACTCGGTCTCGCCGGCGCTGCCGGCGGGCCTGGCCCTGAACACGACGACGGGCGTCATCAGCGGGACGCCCACCGCCATCACCGCGACCGCGACCTACACCGTGACCGCGAGCAACAGCGGGGGGAGCACCACCGTCGGCGTGAGCATCCGGGTGAACGACGTGGCGCCGAGCGGGCTGACGTACTCGGCGAACCCGGCGGTGTACACCACGGGGACGGCCATCGTGGTCAACACCCCGACCGTGAGCGGTGGCCCGGTGGTGACCTGGTCCGTCTCCCCGGCGCTCCCGGCGGGCCTGAGCCTCAACACCATCGACCGGCGTCATCAGCGGGACGCCCACTGGCGTCGCCGCGACCGCGACGCTACACGGTCACCGCGACCAACACCGGCGGGAGCACCAGCGTCGGCCTGAGCATCACCGTGAACGCGACCCGCAATCGGCTCGGTACGCCTTCGCGGCCAACTTCGACGACGGCACGCTCACCACCTACGCGGTGGAGGCGGCCACGGGCCTGCTCCGTGTCACCGGTTACGTGACCACGGGCACCAATCCCAGGTCGGTGGCCGTGAACCCGGCGGGAACGTTCGCCTACGTGGCCAACCTCGGCTCGAACACCGTGTCCGGCTTCACCATCGACACCAGCGGCGACGCTGACCAGCGTGGGCGCCGTCACCGCGGCCGGGTCGCAGCCCTTCGCGGTCGCCGTCGACCCGTCCGGGAAGTTCGCCTACGTCACCGCGGCCGGCAGCAACCAGCTGCTGGCCTACAGCATCAACCAGACCACCGGTGCGCTCACCGCCGTGGGGCCGGCCTCCACCGGCGCCGGGCCGTCGCTGGTGACCGTCCACCCCTCGGGCAAGTTCGCCTACGTGACCAACAACGGGGAGAACACCGTCTCCGCCTTCGGGATCGACTCAGCCACCGGTGCGCTCAGCGCCGGTGGGCACGGTGCCGGCCGGGACCGGCCCTTACGCCGTCGCCGTCGACCCCACCGGCCGCTTCGCCTACGTGGCCAACGCGACCTCCGGGGACGTCTCGGTCTACGCCATCGACGGGTCCACGGGGGCGCTGACCAGCCTCGGAGGGGCGGTGGCGTCCGGGCCGAGCCCGAGCGCGGTCGCCGTCGATCCCGGCGGCCGATTCGTCTACGTGACCAACTTCGGCTCCAACAGCGTCTCGGTGTTCGCGCATCAACGGCACCACCGGAGCCCTGACCAGCGCCGGCTCCGTCACCGCCGCGAACCCGAACGACATCTCGATCGACGCCTCGGGCGCCTTCGCCTACGTGGTCGACCGCTTCACGAACCAGGTCTCGGCGTTCACCATCGACGGGACCACCGGGGCGCTGACCCAGCTCCACGCCTTCGCCAGCCGGACCGGCCCGGTGTCGATCGCCTTCGCCCGGGGGGCGACCGCGGTGAAGTACGTCCCCAGGTTCGCGTACGTGGCCAACATCGGCTCCGGCACGGTGTCCGGCTACTCGGTGAACGCGAGCACCGGGGCGCTGACCAGCCTGGGCACCCCGGCGACCGCCGGGACGCAGCCCATCGCGGTGGCGCTCGCGCCGTCGGGGAAGTTCGCCTACGTGGTCAACGTCGGCTCGAACAACGTGTCCATCTTCTCGGTCGACGGGACGACCGGGACGCTGACTGCCGTCGGGTCCCCCGTCGCTGCGGGGACCCAGGCCGCGTCCATCGCCATCGACCCTTCCGGTCGATTCGCCTACGTGGCCAACGCGGGTGGGAACAACGTGTCCGGGTTCAGCATCGACCCGGGTAGCGGCGCGCTGACCAGCCTGGGGTCGGCGGTCGGCGTCGGGTCGCAGCCCGTCTCCGTGGTGTTCGATCCCACGGGCAGGTTCCTCTACGTGGCCAACGCGGTCTCCAATGACGTCTCGGCGTTCTCCATCGACCGGACCACCGGGGCGCTGACCAGCCTCGGGACGGCGGTGGCCGCGGGGACTGGCCCCACGGGGATCACGGTCGATCCGTCCGGGAGCTTTGCCTACGTGAGCAACTCCGGCGGCACGGTCTCGGTCTACCTGGTCAGCAGCACCAGCGGGGCGCTGACCGCCGTGGGGTCCCCGGTCGCCGCGGGGACGAACCCCAACGCGGTGGCCGTGGACCCATGGGGTGGGTACGCCTACGTGGCGAACGGAGCTTCCAGGGACGTCTCCGGCTACTCGATCAGCTCCACCAACGGCGCGCTGACCAGCCTCGGAGCCACGGTGGCGGCGAGCGTCAACGCGTACGCGATCGTGGTCGACCCGTCGGGGGCGTTCGTCTACGTGGTGAACGACGGATCCGGGGACATCTCGGGCTACTCCGTCAACGGCGCCACCGGGGCGCTGACCAGCCTGGGGGCGACCACGGCCGCGGGGGTGAACCCCCGGTCGATCGCCATCCAGGGGACGATCCAGTAGCGACCCCGGGTCAGGGGAACGAGGTGAACAGGTCGCTCAGGTCGGTGGCCTGCGCGGCGTCGCAGAGGAAGGGCCGCACCCCGGAGATCTCCTGGAGGCAAACCGGAGAAAGCGACCTCGCCAGCGCGACGATCCGGCATGCTCCCCGGTCCGTGACCGTGCGCCGGAGCCTGGCGCGCGATCGCTCCGCCCGGGGAGATGAGACCGAATGACCACGACGAGAGCTGTTCCCGCAGCCCGTGCCCTGCTGGCCCTTCTGTTGCTCGCAGGTTCGGCAAGGGCGCAGCACGCTCCGCCGCCGGCGGCTCCGCACTTCACCGCCGTCCGCGCCGGGCGGCTGATCGACCCTTCGACCGGTAGCGTCGCGACGGAGCAGATCATCCTGATCAAGGACAAGAAGTTCGAGGCGATCGGACCGAAGGTCGCCATCCCGCCCGGGTCCGAGGTGATCGACCTGTCCGGCCTGACCGTCCTGCCGGGGCTGGTCGATACCCACAACCACCTGGCCATCACCTACAAGGTCGATCCCGAGCGCAACAACTACTACGTCACGGTCATCACCGACAGCACGCCGTTACGGGCGATCCAGGCGGCCTCGAACGGCATCCAGATGCTCGCCTCGGGATTCACCATCGTCCGGGACATGGGGAACAACGGGAACTACGCGGACACGGCGCTCCGGCAGGCGATCGAGGAGGGCTGGCTCCCCGGTCCCCAGATCGTCAACGCGGGGATCATCATCGGGGGAATGGGCGGACAGTTCTGGCCCACGCCCGAGATGGGCATCGACAAGCACGTCGTGTACCCCGAGTACATCGACGCGGACACGCCCGACGAGATCGTGAAGGCGGTCCGGCAGAACATGCTGTACGGGGCCAAGGTCATCAAGATCTGCGCCGACTGCAAGCCCTGGGGCTACTCGGTCGACGAGGTGAAGCTGGTGGTCGCCGAGGCGGCGAAGGGCGGGCTCAAGGTCGAGGCCCACGCCCAGACCGTCGAGGGTGCCCGTCGCGCCATCGAGGGAGGGGTCTGGTCGATCGCCCATGACCTCGGGCTCGACGACGCGAACCACAAGCTGATGGCGAAGAAGGGGACGTTCCGCGCCGGCACCGAGACGCCGCTGTCGCTCACCGACCACCAGACCGAGGCCGGCTTCAAGCGCGACGTCGCCAGCCTGCGAAACGCCTGGGAGAACAAGGTCAACATCACCTACTCGACCGACGCCGACTACTACGTCCCGGGAAAGACGCGCGGCGAGGTGGCGATCGAGTTCATCGAGACCTGGAAGGCCGCCGGCATCCCCGCGCGCGACATCCTCAGGGCGATGACCACCACTGGCTACCGGTGCGCGCAGACCGAGAGCACCCGTGGGCCGATCAAGCCCGGCCTGGCCGCCGACCTCATCGCCGTGCCGGGCAATCCGCTGGAGACCATCGACGCCCTCCGCGACGTGCAGCTGGTGATGAAGGACGGGGTGGTCTTCAAGCAGAAGGGGGTGATGACCCCGGGGCCGTTCTTCCACGGCGGGCCGGTCAACGGGCTGGTCCGGTGAACGGCCGGCCGGGGCGGCGCTCTACTCGTCGCCCTCGTCGTTGGCCAGGATGCCCGCGGCGAACCAGCGTCCCTGCGGATTGTGGATCAGCAGCACCGGCGTGGTGCAGGGGTTCGGAGGCGGGGGGCTCAGCGTGTCATCGATGCGGAAATCGCCGCTGGACGCGAGCAGCACCTCGGTTGCGCGGTCGAGTCCCCGGTGGTCGGGATCGGGCTCTTCATCTCCTCGCTGAGCTGCACCCAGCAACAGGCAATTCTCGGCGTGGTCCTCTTCGTGACGCCCGCGACGATGCTCTCGGGGTTCGCGACATCAATCCCTCCGCTGGCGCGGGCGATGCACCCCTCACGCGCAGGCCTCTCTGGAGAGGCTAATGGAGGCGCAAGCTTTGCGCGCGCGCCCCTCGAAGGAGTGTTCCATGGCACCGGCAATGAAGGTCGAGAGCCTGATGTCGACCGCGCTCGTCACGCTCCGGGAGACGGACCTGGTCGCCAGGGCGGACATGGAGATGAAGCTGGGCTCGCTGCGTCACGTCCCGGTCGTCGACGAGAAGCAGAACCTCGTCGGCATCCTGTCCGCACGGGATGTGCTCGAGGCGCTGGCGAGGGGCAAGAAGCAGGTGCGCGTTGGGGAGTCCATGACCCGCCACGTCGTCACGGTCACGCCCGACACCCCGGTTCACACCGCGATCGACCTGCTGCTCGAGAACGGGTTCGGCTCCCTCCCCGTCATCGGAAGCGACGGGCATCTGATGGGGATCGTGACCGAGACGGACTTCCTCCGGGCCTCCCGCATGGCGTTGCCGATCGACGCCTCGGCCCCCGGGGGAGACTGGAGATGACGGGCGAGTTCGCGCGGCCCGGCGCCACCGGAGCGGAGAGGCCGGGACGACGCTGGTCCTGGAAGATCGGCCGGCTCTTCGGCATCGACATCTTCGTTCACGCCACCTTCCTCCTGCTGCTTCTCTGGGTCGGGCTCACCCATCTCTTGCAGGGGGGAGTCCGCGCGGCGCTGGACGGTCTCGGCCTCATCCTGGCCGTGTTCGCCACCGTCGTGCTCCACGAGCTCAGCCACGCGCTGACCGCGCGCCGGTTCGGGATCCGGACGCGAGACATCATCCTCCTGCCCATCGGTGGGGTCTCGAGCCTGGAGCGAATGCCCGAGAAGCCGGGTCAGGAGCTGCTGGTCGCGCTCGCCGGTCCGTTCACGAATCTGGTGGTCGCTCTTGCCCTCTTCGGCATCGTCCGCGCCACCGGCGGCCCGCTGGGCCTCGAGAGCCTGCAGGTGGTCGGTGGCCTGTTCCTCACCAAGCTGATGTGGATCAACGTCTCGCTGGCCGCCTTCAATCTTCTCCCGGCCTTTCCGATGGACGGCGGACGGGTCCTCCGAGCGGCCCTTGCGCTCAGGATGAGCCACGCCCGCGCGACGGAGGTGGCCGCCCGTCTCGGTCAGGCCATGGCGCTGGTGCTCGGAATGCTGGGACTGTTCTTCAATCCAATACTCGTCCTGATCGCGCTCTTCGTCTGGATGGGCGGGCGGCAGGAGTCCTCGCTCGCCCAGCTGAGGGCGGCCCTCGCCGGTCTGCCCATCCGGAGCGCGATGATCACCGACTTCAGGGCCATCGGACGCCGGGAGCCTCTCTCCAGGGCCGTGGAGCTGACCCTCGCCGGCTTCCAGCACGATTTCCCCGTGGTGGAGGACCATCGAGCGGTCGGAGTCCTGACTCGCGCCGATCTGGTTCGTGGCCTCTCCCAGGCCGGCAACGGCGCTCCGGTCGAGGACTGGATGCACCGTGACTTCGGAACGGCCGAGCCCGGCGAGATGCTCGAGGCCGCGCTGAGCAGGTTCGGGGAGCACGAGCCCTCGACCATCGTCGTGGCGAGGGACGACGAGGTGCTCGGCATCATCACGCCGGAGAACATCAGCGAGCTGGTGCTCTTCGAGACCGCGGCCCGTCCGGATCGACGGGCGTCACCGGGGCCGGTCCACTGATCGGCGTCCCGCCCGAGGGGCGGGATCGGGAAGGAGCCCAGCCATGAGACTGCAGACCGAGGCGTCGAGGTCGTTCTCCCAACCCGCCACCACGGCCTCGGCCCGGACGATCCCGGAGCTGCTCCTGGCGAGGGTCGCCGCCACCCCCGAGGCGCTGGCGTTCCTGCACCCCAAGGGAGAGTCGTGGGCCTCCATGACCTGGAAGGAGGTCGGGGAGCAAGTGCGGGCGGTGGCGTGCGGGCTCCGCTCCCTCGGTCTGCAGATGGAGCAACGCTGCGCGCTGCTCTCCAGCACCCGCCTGGAGTGGATCGGGGCGGACCTGGGGACGCTCTGCGCAGGCGGCGCCACCACCACCATCTATCCATCCACCACCGCCGACGACTGCGCCTACATCGTCAACGACTCGGGAGCGGTCTTCGTGTTCGCTGAGAACGACGACCAGGTCCAGAAGCTCTCCGCTCGCCGGAGCGACCTCCGGACGGTGAAGAAGGTGATCGTCATCGACGGGACGCCGAGCGGCGATGGGTGGGTGATCAGGATGGAGGACCTGATGGACCTGGGGCGGGAGGCCGATACCCGCGATCCGGCGGCGTTCGAGGCCACCGCGCGAAAGGTCCGGGCCACGGACCTGGCGACGCTGATTTACACCTCGGGCACCACCGGCCGGCCCAAGGGAGTGGAGCTGACGCACGACGCGTGGATCTACGAGGCGGAGGCCATCGATGCGCTGGGGCTGCTCACCGCGGCCGACGTCCAGTACCTCTGGCTTCCCCTGGCGCACATCTTCGGCAAGGTGCTCGAGGTGGCGCAACTCCGGATCGGCTTCCTGACCGCGGTCGACGGACGGGTGGAGCGGCTGGTGGACAACCTCCCGAAGGTCCAGCCCACCTTCATCGCCGCCGTGCCCCGCATCTTTGAGAAGATCTACAACCGGGTGATCGGCACCGCCCGCGACGCGGGCGGGGTGACCTACGCCGTCTTCAAGTGGGCATTCGGCGTCGGAGCGCAGGTCTCCCGGCTGGTGCAGGCCGGCCGGAAGCCGTGGGGGCTGCTCGCGCTGAAGAACGCCCTCGCCACGCGGCTGGTGTTCTCCAGGCTACAGGCCCGGTTCGGCGGCCGGCTCCGGTTCTTCGTCTCGGGCAGCGCCCCCCTCTCCCGGACGGTGGCGGAGTTCTTCCACGCGGCCGGGGTGCTGATCCTCGAGGGCTACGGATTGACCGAGAGCAGCGCGGCGAGCTGCGTGAACGTCCCCGCACGGTACCGGTTCGGGGCCGTGGGCCCGCCCCTGCCCGGCACCGAGGTGAAGATCGCCGAGGACGGGGAGATCCTCATCCGGAGCCGGGGCGTGATGCGCGGCTACCACGGGCTGCCGGAGCAGACGGCGGAGACCCTGGACCGCGACGGCTGGCTCCACACCGGGGACCTCGGGCAGCTCGCCGACGGCTTCCTCGAGGTGACTGGCCGGAAGAAGGATCTGCTCAAGACCTCCACCGGCAAGTACATCGCTCCGTCGGAGCTGGAGCTGAAGCTGAAGGTCGCCTGTCCGCACGCGAGCCAGGTGCTGGTGCACGGGAACAACCGGCACTTCGTCTCCGCGCTGATCTCCCTCGACCCCGAATCGATCCAGGCCTGGGCCGGCGCCCACGGCCACGGGCAGCAGAGCTACCAGGACCTGGTGCGCTCGCCGGAGGTCTTCTCGCTGGTCGAGCAGTGCGTCACCGCGCTCAACGGCCAGCTGCCGAGCTTCGAGACCATCAAGCGCTTCGTCATCCTTCCCCAGGACCTGACGGTGGAGAGCGGAGACCTCACCCCGAGCCTGAAGCTGAAGCGCCAGCTGGTGGAGCGGAAGTACAGCGCGCTCCTCGACGAACTCTACAAGGACGCGCTGGCCCAGCTTTAGGGCCGGCTCCCCTTGCGCCAGGGTCAGCGCTTTCGGGGGGCACTCCGCTGGCCGGACGTGCGCGGTTTCCGGCGGGCGCTGCCTGACCGTCGGGGCCCCCGAGGCGACGAGGCTGCCCCCCGCTTCGCCTTCGGCGCCGGCTTCCGGTTCCCGCCCTTCCGGTACCGCGGCTCGTACAGCTGGACCCGCAAACCGCCAGGGGCTTCGAAGTAGGTCACCAGTCCGTACCCGTGGTCGGCGACCGGGCCGGTGAAGCGTACGCCGCGCGATTCCAGGTCGGCGACCGTGCGGTGGATCTCGTCGCAATAGAAGGAGACGTCGTGCGTGCCCGCATCGTCGTCGTCCTCGACCGGGTGGACACCCAGATCGCCCTCGGGAAAGTCGAAGATCCACCAGCCCTCGCCGATGTCGCTCCCCGGGAGGCGGACCCGGTCCCGGAAGAAGGCACGGGTCGCCTCCGGATCCGACGAGTAGAACAGTCCGTGGATGCCTCGGATCATGCGTGCCCTCCTCATCGAACCGGCCCTCGATTCGAGCGGAAGCCTTGGCGCTTCGCAAGGACCCGGCTACGCCGGATGTCGTTCCTCCAGGTCCGCGGCCAAGGAGCGGCGCACGTCGTCGCTCAGCGGCGCCCGGTGGGAATAGCTCGGGTGGTCCGCCACCAGCGCCGCGGGCTGGGCGAGGTCGGCCAGGGCGCGGGCGGCGTCGCCCACCGGGAAGCGCAGGTACTGGACCGCGGAGATGCTGCGCCCGTCGTCGCGGCCCTCCTCGAAGAACCGGGCAGGTATGCGCCTGGAGCCCAGCTCCAGCCGGAGGTGGCGGGAGAGGCCGGTCAGCCGCTGGAGCTCTGCGGCGACGACCTCCTCGGCTCCCCGGAGCTCGATCATCATTGTGGCCGACAGCTCGCCGGACCCCGGCACCAGGTCGTTGAAGCCCACGAGCTCCTCGGCGATCCCCTCAGGGGAGGAGATTCGCTCGGCGCGGAGGATCTCCTGGACCTGGAACTTCACGGTCAGCCGATTCTCGAAGATCAGCGTCATCACCGGCCCCAGCGCCACGCGGCGGTGCTGCTTGGCGGCGATGACCTCGCGCCGGAACTCGTCGCGCACGCGCTCGTAGACTGGCAGTGGCCAGAGGTCCTTCTCGGTGAGCGGAATCATGGCAGCTCTTTTCCGGGCTCCGTCCCGGGTGCCGCCGGAGTAGGGACCGTCCCGTCCCCGAAGTAGGCCCAGTGCAGCAGGCGCACCGGGTGGAACGAGCGCCGCCCCGTCTTCTGGGTGAGCTGCAGCCCTGCCAGCGGGCAGTCGCTGGAGACGGCATCGGGCTCGGCGGCGTCCACCGCCCGGGCGGCCTTCTCGGCGACCTTGAGCGACTCCTCGAAGAACTCGGTCTTCATCCCCCAGGTGCCGTCCATCCCGCAGCAGCGGTCCACCAGGGTGACGTCCGCGCCCGCCCATTTCAGCAAGTCTCGCCCGCGGTAACCGAAGTTCTGGACCCGGTTGTGGCAGGCGACGTGGAAGGCCACCTTGCCCATCGGGGCCTTGAAGTCGTGGGGCAGCTTCTTCGCCCTGGCCTGCTGGAGGAGGAAGTCGCTGAGGTCCATCACCGCCGCGGCGAGCGCCTTCGACTCGGGGCCCGGCACCAGCTCGGGGTATTCGGTCTTGAGGAGGAGGGTGCAGCTCGGCCCGGGGGAGACGATGGTCTTCCCCGCCCGCACCGCCGGGCCGAGCAGGGCGAGGTTCTCGCGCGCCAGGGCCCGGGCGCCCTCCAGGTCCCCGCCGTCGAGCTTGGGCATCCCGCAGCAGACCTGCCGTGGGCAGTCCACCTTGCAGCCGGCGTGCTCCAGGACCTCCACCGCCTCCTGGCCGATCTCCGGGTCGTTGTAGTTGACGAAGCAGGTGGCGAAGAGCGCCACGTCGGCGGTGGGTTCGGCCGGCGGCGCCGGTCGCTCCCGGCGGGCCCACCAGTCGAGGAAGCTCCTCCGGGCGTAGTCGGGGAGCTGCCGGTCCTGGTGCACGCCGATGGTGTGATGCATCAGGAAGCGGTTGAAGCCGTTGTGGGCCGCGGCATTCGCCAGCGGCGCCACGTGGGTCATCAGCTTGCCCACCGTGTCGGTGGCTCCGAGGAAGCGCTCCCGGAGCCCGATCCCCTTCTCCTCGACCTCCACCATCTTGGCCCGGGCCATCAGCCGCGGGAAATCCACTGCGAACTCGTGCGGCGGGACGTAGGGGCACTTCGGGAAGCAGAGCTTGCACTGGTAGCAGAGGTCGACCACCTTCCGGTAGTCGGCGGCGTCGAGCCGGTCGACCGGGTTCTCGGTGCCGACCTGCACGTGCTTCAGCTTCTCCGCCGCCTCGTGCTCCTCGATCATCGGAGCGTCACCGAGGTGCTTGCCCTCCGCCTCCTCGCGCTGAGGGTCCTTCGCGTCGATGGTCTCGATCATCACTGCGAAGGACGGACAGAGGTTGAAGCAGAGCCGGCAGCCGTTGCAGATCTCGAAGACCCGGTGGAGCTCCTCCTGAAGGTGGCCCCGCGCGAAGAAGCGGGGGTTGTCGTACCGCAGGGCATGCGGGTCGGACCCCTCCGGAGGCGCGCCGTCCGCCGTGGGCTTCATCGCCGGCTCCTCTGGTCAGCCGTCGGCCTGGATCTGCTGCAGCCCCTTGGCGAAGCGCCCGGCGTGGGACTTCTCCGCCTTGGCCAGGGTCTCGAACCACTCGGCGATCTCCGCGAAGCCCTCCTCGCGAGCCTGGCGGGCGAAGCCGGGATACATCTGGGTGTACTCGTAGGTCTCGCCGGCCACCGCGGCCTTGAGGTTCTTCCCGGTGTCGCCGATGGGTTCGCCGGTCGCCGGGTCCCCGACCTCCTTCAGGAAGTCCAGGTGGCCGTGGGCGTGGCCGGTCTCGCCCTCGGCGGTGTCACGGAAGAGCCCGGCGATGTCTGGACGCCCTTCCACGTCCGCGTCCTTGGCGAAGTAGAGGTAGCGGCGGTTGGCCTGGCTCTCGCCGGCGAAGGCGGCCTTCAGATTCTCGTGCGTCTTGCTTCCCTTGAGCGCGGGCATCGATGTCCTCCTGGATGGATCTGGTCCTGAGAGTGGAACGTGATTCTCCGGCGCGTGCGGAGGTCAACTGGATTGGCCCGGCAAACGGTCACACCGACCGAGCGGTGGCTGCACCGCCCGGTGGTTGAATCGAAAGCCGAGTTCGCGCTGGAGCTCTCTGCTTCGAGAGCTGCGCTGCCGCTCATGCCTCGCCAGGTGCAGGCCGGCCTATCTGGCCTGCTTCCGGACCGGCTTGGGCGAGAGGTGCTTGGCCAGCTGCTGCGCCTTGATGGCCAGCTCCTCCGCGCTCTCGGCCATCTTCTCCGCGGTCTCCTGCAGCTTGTACCCGGCCCGGGCCACGGCCAGATGCAGCTTGTCGGTGGCCTTGATGTTGAGCGCCTTGGCCTTCGCAGCCACCACGTCGATCCTCTTGTTGATGTCCCTCGTCTTCATTGCATCCCTCCGCCGTCGTCCTGGTCGCACGGAGGGCGTGCATCGGCCATGCCCTGGAGAGCGAGACGCCCCAAGCCACGAGGTCCCTTGGGACAAGCGCGACGGGTCACGGGCGGCGTGCTCGACCGACGCGCAAACGGTGCGGCCGAGGTAGGGGAGTGGGGCAATCGGCCCGCTCGACAGTGAGGCGGGCACCTCTCGCGCGCTGACGCAGCAGTTCCAACACTCGGCGCGAGCTCCGTCGAATTCCCCCCGCCGCACCCGATGGCCAGAAGCGCGACTGCTCCAACTGCGATGCGGCCTGCACCATCTGGAAGAACTGCGGGACGTGGAACTACGACGCGTGCATGACCGACTGCAAGGCGGCCGGCGACCGGAGCGACGCGTACCTCAACTGCCTGAAGGCAGCGAGCTGCGAGTCGCTGGATTCGGAGCCCGGAGGCCGGACCCTGATCTTGAGATCCAGGCGCGTCCACCGCCCGGGCGGCCTCTCGCGCAACCCTCTCCTGGAGGATCGCTGGACACGCAAGCCTTGCGAGGCGGCGACGGAGGGCTCAATCACCGAACTCGCTCACCCGGTCGCTCGGCCGGAGCGCGGAGACGTACTGGTGCGGCCCGTGCTCGCCGAGCGCGTAGCGATACTCGGCGCGGCGCTCCTCGGTGGCGAAGAAGCTGAGGAGCGAACGCGGAATCGCCCTCATGGTGGGAAGCTGCTCCACCGGAAACGCCGCCGTTCCTACCGACTATTCACGTACCGGAACTCCTGCCCGACGTGCACGAACGGTCCCCACGGCGCCGCGGTAGCAAAGGACGAGACACCCGGCCGCAGCGGCTCTGCACCAGGTACGCCGTGGAGAAGATGAACATCGCATCGACGGTCTGCGAGATGCGAACGCAGGCGTGGCTCTCCAGACCGAGCCTGGTCGCCATCGTGGCCACTGTCTCCGCGTCGGCATCGCTGTACCCGCGCACGTTCCGAGCACGTGGGCCACCCTCGCGTCACGCTCCAGAGGCGCCGTCAGGCGGGCGGCGGCGAGAGCCTCGACGAGCTGCGGGTACACCGGGAAGGGAGGGAGACAGGTCCCGCCAGCGATTCGCTCGAGGGTCATCGGCCGACGCCGCCATCCTAGGGCGGAGGACCTGCGCCGGGGCGCTCGAGGGGAGCCTCGCGCCGGGTCCGGTCCGCCCGAAGGCCCCTTCTTCCGGGGGCTTGAGTCCGTCTGCCAGCTTTTGACCCGATCTTGCGCATTAGGAGGGGCCGCCGGGCTGTCGCCGCCTGCCGGTCCGGCTCGCCTCGCACAGACACACGCTCAAGGAGGGGCTCAATGAATCGAACGACGCTCGCGGTCCTGTTTCTGCTGTCTGCCGGCTGCTACCACGCATCCATCGAGACCGGGATGAAGCCGGGAAGCGAGCGGATCGAGAAGGAATGGGCCGCCTCCTTCGCCTGGGGCCTCGTTCCGCCGGACACGATCGAGGCAAAGAGCAAGTGCACCAGCGGCGTGTCCAAGGTCGAGACGCAGCATTCCTTCCTCAACGGACTGGTCGGCTCGGTGACCCTCGGCATCTACACCCCGATGGACCTCACCGTGACCTGCGCGGCCGCAGGGAGCGCGAGCCTCCCGCCGTCGGAGACCGGCGCCGCGGCGAACGCCGGCGTCGCCAGCTTGCCCTAGTCGCGGCTGCCCCTCGGGGGTCGCCGTCGCCGCCCGGCGCGTTCCACTGCTTCGGGCAACAGTCCCGCCAGACGGGCCTCGTCGAGCAGGGCCTCGTCCACCGAGGGCCCGTCGGGGAGCACCTGCCTGGCGTGGGCGCGGAGCAGCGCGGCGAGCGCGACGTCCTCGCACAGGCGCCGCGCCGTCCCCGCGTCCAGCCCCGACGCGGCCCAGAGCTCGGCGCGCCGGGCCTTGGGGACACCGTGGGCGCGCAGCCAGGCACGTTCGACGGCGGCGATCTCCCCCTCGGTGGCGCGCAGCCCGAGCCCTCGTGCCCACCCGGCGAGGAGCGCCCGGTCGAGCCCGCGCTCGAGGAGCGAGGGCGCATCTCGGTGCGCCCGGAGCACCGCGAGGACATCGGTGCCGCGCACCGGCCCGTGCCGGCCCGCGAACGATGGTTCGACCAGGCGCTGCCGACGTGCCGCGGCCGATGGGTGGGACGTCCGTGGCTTCCCTGGCCCGCGCACGGCGAGCGCCTTCAGGAGGCAGGCCCGCGCGTCCCGGGCCTTGACGTCCTCGCCCGCCTTCCCGAGGAACCGCTCGACGTCGGCCCAGCGCCTCCGCAGTCGCCCGGGCACTGCGCGCTGGAGGGCGGGCCACGTTCGGTCGGTGAAGTGGATCCCCGACGCGGCGCGCATCAGCGCGCGCGCCTCGGCCGGACGAAGCACCCTGGCCCGGACGGCGGCCTCGGCGCGGTCGCGCACCGTCACCAGCGGAACCGTGAACCCGCGCCATCCGTGCTCGGCGCCGGCGTGAAGCAGCGCCACGTCGGCGTCGTCGCGCACCTGGCCGTCGCGCACCCAGGCGTGGACGCGGCCGACGCCGCGCATTCCCTCCGAGGCGAGCTCGGCTGCGCGCAGGGCCCCCATGCTCGCCGCCCCGAACACCCGCACCCCCGCATCCAGCGCGGCGCGCAGCTCGTGGTGCCACACCGATGGTGAGGCCTCGAACACCCCATCCACCAGGGCGATGGCCCGCGGCAAAACGGTGAGCGCGCGCCAGATGTCGCCCCGGCGTGCCGGAGGCCAGAGCTCGAGCTCGCCGAGCGCCCGGGCTTCCGGGGCGGGCAACGAGGGGCCGAGAAAGGCGATCACCGGTCCGGCGCGGTGCTGACTCCGGCCGCTCACAGGAGCTCCGACCGGCGGAGGCCCGGGACGAAGGCCCGCACCACCGCGACGCCCTCGGCGAGGGAGGCGAGGGTGACCACGGCGATCTCTGGGTGCCCGGCGCGGTGGAGCGCCGCGACCACCGGACCGGCGCCCGCGGGGTCCTCGAGGCGACGTGCCGGCCGGGTGGTCCTCCGCCTGGTGGGCGCCGCGCATGCGGCCCGGAGCCGCCGCGCCGACGCGGGGTCCATGGGAGCCACGTCCTCGCGAGCGCCGTGGGTGTCGGTCACCCGGGACTGGACGGCCTCGAGGAGCGCCCCCAGCCGGGCCTCCTCCCGCGTGACGCCAGCGGCGTAGCCTGCGGTCAGCGGAATGACGTCCCGCTGCGCGTCGAAGACCAGCGCCCCGGCGAGAGGGAGCACCACGACGCCGGGCCCTGCCGGTGGATCGAGGTCGAACAGGCGCGCTTCGAGCCCGCGGGTCCCGAGTCGCTCGACGAGCGCCGCCACCGTGGGCGTGTCCTCGAGCGCGCGGCCCTGCACGGCGTGTGCGGCGACGGCCGCCTCGGTCCAGCCCCGGGGCAGGGCGCGGTGGAGGAGGTCACGCTCGACCAGCTCGAGCAGCGCGTGACGAAGCGCGAGGTTCGCCGAGCGCGGGTGGGCGCCCAGCCCGTTCGAGGTCCAGGCGATGCCCAGGTCGGGAACGCCGGACGAACCGGGCGGGCTGCAGGTCACCGCCGCGGCGGGGACCCACAGCGGCCCTCCGTCGCCGAGGCGATGTGCCACCCGCCAGGGCCGGCGCTGCGCGCGTCTCCACAGCGCCGCTGGGCGGAGTCGCGCGGAGGCCGGAAGCAGCTCCGGGCCCCAGGCACGCTCCCCGGCCGGTGGCGCGCCCCAGCGGACGTCGTCGGGGGTGCGCTCGCTGGCCCAGAGCTCCGCCGCCTCCATCGCCGCGCTCCACAGCGCGGTGGCGTCGGTGAGCCCCTTGCCGTTGCACACCTGGAGCACGTGGCCGCGCGGCCGGATCGCGCAGGCGACGGGGAGGTCGCTCCGGTCCAGGGCGCCGACCCGGGCGAGGCGGGAGACGCCGACCCGGTCGAGGAGCGCGGCCGACGGCGCGTCTCCATCCTGGGCGAGGCGAGCGGAACGGAGCATCGACCCCGGGAGCATCCACCGGATGCTTCCTGGTCGGGCGAGAATTCTAGGGGTGTGAGTCATCGAGGCCCGGGGGCTGGCCAATGCGGTGACCGGCCAGTCGCTGTCAGCCGGTACCGTCGCTCGGGGAGCGCTCCGACGAGCCCTCGCACCGGGATGCTACGCTCGCGTCCGAGCCACGCGATCGAGCTCGAGACGAGCCATGCATCGGAGGGTGCGGCGGATGAGCGCAGCGGAACGGAGCCCCACGCCTCTCGGCCCGCTCGACGCGATGAGGGTGGACCCCGAGCACCACGAGGTCCTCCTGGAGAACGAGCACGTCCGCGTGCTCGACGCCAGGGTCCGTCCTGGCGAAGAGACCGCGATCCACACCCACGTGTGGCCAGGCGCCCTGTACGTCATCAGCTGGAGCGACTTCCTCCGGCTCGATCCCGACGGAAAGGTCCTCGTCGACTCGCGAACCATGGCCTCGCCGCCGGGGCCCGGGGAGTGCCTGTGGGGGCCACCCCTTCCGCCACACCGCGTACGGAACATCGGCGACGCGGAGCTGCGGATCATCGCCGTCGAGCTGAAGACCCCGGGCTGATCCCAGGGGCTGGCTCGCTCCGCCGGGGACCGAACTCACACTGCAAGACTGGGCCGGGCCGTGCGCCTGTCATCGCCCATTGCGCCTGGGCGCGGCGCGCGGCAGATAGTCCGGACCACGGAGGTGGGACCATGCAGAGCAAGGCGACCGCGGAGTGGCAGGGCGATCTGATGAGCGGCCAGGGGAAGATCAGCGCCGCGAGCGGGACCTTCCAGGGCGCGAGCCTGAGCTGGAAGGCGCGGACGGAGGGGGTGGCGCGCGCGACCACGCCCGAGGAGCTGCTCGCCGCGGCGCACGCGAGCTGCTTCTCGATGGCGCTCTCGCACGCCCTCGCGCAGGGGGGTCACCCGCCGAAGCGGCTCGAGACCAGCTGCGTGGTCGAGTTCGGCCCGAAGGCCGGCGGCGGGTTCGAGGTCCGCTCGTCGACGCTCGAGGTGAAGGGGTGGGTGCCGGGGATCGACGCGGCGGAGTTCACGAAGGCTGCCGAGGGCGCGAAGAGCGGGTGCCCCATCTCGGCGGCGCTCAAGATCCCGATGTCCGTCAAGGCCGGCCTCCAGCAGTAGCGGCGCCGCAGCCCGGCGCTGGTCGAAGTGCTGGCAGCGGCCGTGAGCTGAGCGACATCGCCCCGCGGCGCGGGGAGGTCCCTCGTTGCGGCGACCAGGGGAGCGCGGGCACGCTCCGTCACCCCGGAGCCTTCTCGAGCATCCAGCGGGGCGGGAGGACGCGATGAGCGCAGGAGAGAGCCAGCCGAAGGGGCCAGACCTCGCCGGAGGCGTGGAGGCCGAGTCGCTCGCCGACGGGAGAAGCCTCGAGGGGCACGTGGGGAGCGAGGCGGTGCTCCTCGTGCGGAGCGGCGGGGAGTTCTTCGCCGTGGGTTCGAAGTGCACCCACTACGGAGGCCCGCTGGCGGAGGGGCTGGTGGTGGACGGCACCGTTCGCTGTCCCTGGCACCATGCGTGCTTCTCGCTCCGCACTGGCGAGGCGCTGCGGGCACCGGCGCTGAACCCCGTCGATCGCTGGACGGTGGAGCGGCGCGGGTCGAAGGTGCATGTCACGGCCAAGGCACCTCCTGCTCCGGCACGAAAGCGTCCGCCCTCGGCACCGCGGCGCATCGTCATCGTCGGGGGCGGCGCGGCGGGCAACGCCGCGGCAGAGATGCTCCGGCACGAAGGTTTCGACGGCAGCCTCACCCTGCTCAGCGCCGACACCTCGGTCCCTTACGATCGGCCCAACCTGTCCAAGGACTACCTCGCCGGCACCGCACCGGAGGAGTGGATTCCCCTCCGCTCCCCGGAGTTCTACGTCGAGAAGGGCATCGAGCTCCGACTCGGCACCCGGGTCACGGCCATCGATCCCGCCCGTCGCGAGGTGACCCTCGAAGCTGGGGGGAAGCTCCCCTACGACGCGCTCCTCCTCGCGACGGGCGCGAGTCCGGTGCGCCCCAGGCTTCCGGGCGCCGAGCTGCCGCACGTCTTCACCCTCCGCTCCCTGGCCGACGCCCGGGCGATCATCGCTCGCGCCGGCGAGGGGAGCCGGGCGCTGGTGCTCGGGGCCAGCTTCATCGGCCTGGAGGCAGCCGCCGCCCTCCGCACCCGCGGCGTGGAGGTGCAGGTGGCCGCTCCCGACGCCATCCCCATGGAGCGGGTGCTCGGGGCCGAGCTCGGACGCTTCGTGCGGAAGCTCCACGAAAAGCATGGCGTCGTCTTCCATCTCGGCCGGACCGCGCAGGCCATCGACTCCGGCGCGGTGACCCTGTCCGACGGAAGCCGCGTCGCCGCCGACCTGGTGGTCATCGGAGTCGGCGTGCGGCCAGTGGTCGACCTGGCCCAGGCGGCGGGCCTGGAGGTGGACAACGGCGTGCTGGTCGACGCTCGGCTTCGCAGCAGTGTCCCGG
Organism: uncultured delta proteobacterium; assembly: GCA_963776345.1. Taxonomy (GTDB): domain Bacteria; phylum Myxococcota; class Myxococcia; order Myxococcales; family Myxococcaceae; genus RPRB01. Next base: position 458,457 of record CAVZMH010000022.1, read on the forward strand.
AGATCTTCGTGGCCGGGGACGCCGCACGCTGGCAGGACGCGCGGACCGGGGAGCGGATGCGCGTCGAGCACTGGGTGGTCGCAGAGCGCCAGGGCCAGTCGGTGGCCCGCACCATGCTCGGCGGGACCGAGCCCTTCGACGACGTTCCCTTCTTCTGGAGCGCGCACTACGACGCCACGTTCAGCTACGTCGGGCACGCGACGCAGTGGGACGCGGCCCGCATGGATGGGACGCCCGAGGCCCGCGACTGTCGGGTGGAGCTGTCGGCGAAGGGGAAGGTGCTGGCGGTCATCACCCTCGGCCGTGACCGGCAGAGCCTCGAGGCGGAGGTGGCGCTGGCCCGGGGGGTCAGTCCATCTCCAGGGTCCTGAACTGCCCCTGGGCGTCGATGACCGTGCCCCAGACCTTGTGCGAGGCCTGGTGCTCGGAGAGGCCGAAGCTCATCACCGTCCCGATTCCCAGGTCGTAGTCCTTGATCGACTCGAGGGCGTCCACCAGCTTCTCGGCGTCCAGATCGCGGCCGGCCCGGCGGAGCCCCTCGGCCAGCAGCTGGGACGCCACGTAGCCCTCGAGCGAGATGAAGTCCGGGTGCTGGTCGGGGTGGTACCTCTTGAGGGCCTCCCGGTAGTGAATCACGCCGGTGGCTCCCGATTCGTAGTGCGGCACCACCTGGGTGACGATCACTCCATCCGCGTAGCTGGGGCCGAGATCCTTCAGCCCCTCGGCCAGATCGTTGCTCCCGACGAACGAGACGTTGAGGAACACCGGCTCGATGCTGGCGTCCCGGACCCGCTGGATGAAGCGGACCGCCGCCTTGTAGGTGGAGACCATGATCACCGCCTTCACCGGGTGGCGTCGGCGAACCTCGGGGCCACTGGAGCCCCGGACCGTCACGGTGGTGTCGTGGTACTTGAGGAGCGTGCGGACCGCTCCCTCGACCTCGACCGTGTTCCGCTCGTAGTTGACCCTGAGGAGGTCGACGTCTCCGTGCCCGGACTTGCGGAGCATCTTCACCGCCCCGTCGTAGCCGGCGTCCCCGTAGGTGTCGTGCTGGGCGAAGACCACGATGCTGCGGGGATCGATCCGCTTCACCTCCAGCAGGTAGTGGATCATCCTCGCCGTCTCGTCCTGGTAGCTGGCGCGGTAGTTGAAGACGTACCGATCGGGCGGGTCCTTGCGGAGGAGGTTTGACCCGGTGAACGCGCCGAAGAACAGGGTGCGGTTCTTCACCGCGTAGGGGACCGTATGCTGTGCGGTCGGCGTGCCCACGTTGCCGATCACTCCGAAGACCTGGCGCTGCTCGAGCAGCTCGCTCATGTTCGACAGCGCGCGATTGCCCTCGTACCCGTCGTCGAGCGCCACCAGCTTCAGCTTCCGGCCCGCGACGCCCCCGCGCTCGTTGATCGCCTCGAAGCCCGTCTCGATCCCCAGCTTCATCCGGGTCCCGAGCTGCTGTGCGGGGCCGGAGAACGCCGCGCTCATCCCCATGAGGATCTCGGTGTCGGTCACTCCGCGGATTGCCCGGGCCGGGGCGACCGATGCGGCCGTCAGGAGCTTCGCCGCGTCGGCGGCGGCGGGGTGTGACTCGCCGCTCCGGGTCAACCAGGCCAGCGTTCCGCCAAGGGCGAGCGCCACGACCAGCACCGCCGCGCCCATCGCCAGCCGGCGGTCGTCCTTCCGCTTCCGTGACGAGCCGAGGCTGAACCGGCTGAACCCGGTCCCGTGGCTCGTGACCAGGCGAGAGCCCTGCGGGGTCAGATCGGGGAGAGTCTGGACGTCGGCATCGTTCTTCAGCTGGTGCTCGATGACCATCCTCAGCCTCTGCTTCTCCTCGGCGAACCCCTCGCTCAGCGCGGCGCCGATCTCCCGGTCGCTCACCCGCGGCGGGTGCTGGTTGAGGTAGCTCTCGAGGTCCGCATGGAGCTCGGCCGCCGTGAGGTAGCGCTCCTCGGGCCTAGGCTTGAGGGCCTTCATGCAGATCTGCTCGAGCCGTGCAGGGACGTCCGGGAGCAGCTGCCGGAGCGGCTCGACCTCTCCCTCGATCGCCTTCTGCAGCCGGTCCGACGAGCTGAGCTGCTTCCACATCCGGCGGCCGATGATCGTCTCCCAGAGGAGCACGCCGATGGAGTAGATGTCCGCGCGGCGATCGACGTGGCCGCTGTCGGTGTACGCCTCGGGGGCCATGTAGCCCGTCTTCCCCTTCACCACCCCGGCACGGGTCTGAGTGCCCGAGTCGAGCGCCTTGGCCACGCCGAAGTCGACCAGCTTCACCCGCCCGTCGTACCCGACGAGGATGTTGCTCGGGGTGACGTCCCGGTGCACCACGTTCAGCGGCTTGCCGTCGTAGTCGGTGAGCTCGTGCGCGTAGTGCAGGCCCGCCAGGGCGTGGAGCAAGACTTGAAGCTGCATCCGCGGGGCGAAGGTCCGGGTGGGGATGGACGAATGGCGGATGCTCTCCAGGGTCTGGCCATCGACGTACTCCATGGCCAGGTAGTAGCGGCCGTCGTCCTCGCCCACGTCGTAGGTCTGGACCACGTTGGGGTGGTTGAGCCGCGCCGCCAGCCGCGCCTCGGCGAGGAACATCTGACGGAACTCCTGCTCCTCGGCGAGGTCGGCGCGAAGCAGCTTGATCACCACCAGCTTCTGGAAGCCGCCCAGCGCTCCGCGGGTGGCGGTGAGATAGACGTTGGCCATCCCGCCGCGGCCGATCTCTCCGATGAAGCGGTACTTCCCTGCGAGATCGGTTCCGAGGGTCTCCGCCAGTCCTTGAGCCATGCGCCGGTTCTCCTGCTTGCGACCGCATCGCCATCGTACGGCGAAGGCGGCCGGGCGCTCGACGCACCCCGCGAGTCCGGACGCGATCCGAGGCACCCACTTCGCAGGTCGATGTCGCGCGCTGTGCGGCGAGAACCTCTCCCGGCCCACGTGGTGCGGCGATCTCGGTCTCCGTGGTTCCAAGCGCTGAGTGAGGCAAGAGGTGCATCGACGATCGTCGCTACCCGCAGAGCAGTGGTCCGAGCTTCCGCCCTGGTCGTGCTGGTCTCGGCCATGACGAGGGGGGTCTTCGTTGCTTTGGTCGCACGGTTGGGAGTCAGCGCGCGCAAGCGAGCGAGCGCATGCAACAGCGGCGAGCCAGCGGTGTCTTTGCGCCATAGGACCGTTCGGTAGGCCGGGTGGGGTTCCACAGCGCGAGCAGGAGTGGGGAAGGTGTGCTCGAAGAGCTCGGCTCGGCACTGTCGAGCACCGTACAAGCCGCAGGTCCGCTCGCGGTCGTCGGCTGACCTGATTCACCGGAAACGCCGACGTGAACCCTCCGCCGACCTCTCGACTCACGCTCCGGGCGTTGCCCGGCCTCCTTTGCCTGGCGGCGCTCGCTGCCTGCGGCCCGGCGCCTGTTCCCGCCCCCGAGACCGAGCTCGCACCCAGGGACGTGACACTGCCCGGAACCGCGGCCGTCAAGGTCGAACCCTGGGACCATCAGAGATGGATCGTGCTGGTGGAGACCCTCCAGGAACAGCTCCTGGTGACGATGCCCCGGCGCAAGCTCGTGTGGCTGGACGCAGACCTCAAGACGATCAAGGAGTACGTGCCGCCCCAGGGGCGCTTCCTGATCGACTTCTCCGTGCATCCCTCCGGCGCGGCGACGATCGTGGAGATCGAGCCAGCGCCCGGGACCGATCTCTTCCTGAAACCGATCAAGGCGCAGCTGACCCGCTTCCTCGCCGACGGGTCCGAGGCCACGGTCCCACTCGATTCGGGGATCCCCGACACGGGTGGCACTCCGCCCCTCCCCTTCTCGCTCGACCGGGCACGCATCGCCCCATCGGGGGAGGACGATCTCGTGGTCGTGCGCTGGTCCGACAACTCCGTCCGGGCCCACCGCGTGGAGTTCCGAGATGGAGCCTTCCACCTAGCGTGGACCACCGTCGTGGAGCCTCCGGCGGCCCTCCTGGCGATCGGGATCATCGGCGGCGGATTCGACAACTTCCACCAGGGCGACCGGGCGGCCTTCGTCTATCTCGACGTGGACCCAACCGGGGTCGCGTACGTGGTCGTCCCGAGCACGGCGGACGTGCTCCCCGCCCACGACGCCTTCTTCCACGAACACTTGATGGCGGGCGCGGACGAGGCCCACTTCGACTACGGGGTGTCCATCATCACCAGACTCTCACCGGACGGGCAGCGCACCTACGCGGTCCTTTCGGGCCTGGGCACCAACAAGCGCCTGCTGAGCATCCGGGCCACGGCGCAGATCCTCTACCTGACGGGAAGGGTTCGGGTGGGGAGCAATCCCCCGGACTGGGACGCATGGATGCAGGCCTTCGAGCTGTCGACTGGCCATGCTCTTGCGGAACCGTCCATCGACGTGCAGGGCGGCGACATGTTCTGGGACCTGGCGTCGCTCGGAGACGGCTCGGTGCTGGGGGTCGGGTCCACCAACTACACTCAGAACCCCTCCGGGCTGAGCGTCAGCGACACGCGTGACAACCTCGCGGTCATCGTGGGACTGGACGGAGTCGTCCGGAAGCGGCTCACCTTGCCTGCCGGCCCTGCGGGCCGGGGGAACGAGGTCACGTCGGTGCGCGTGATCGGAGGCCGCTGGGCGATGTTCGCGGGGTTGAACAACGCGCCCGGTACGCACGCCGCGGTGTTCTCGGACGCCTTCTTGAGCCTGCGCGCACTCGAGTAGGACAGGGCGCGTGCTCTACGCGACCATCCAACAGCAGGCGGACTTGCGGCGGGTGCACCGAAGGCGGAGGGTGGGTGCCGGAGGTGCGTCATGATCGCTCGAGTCCTCAGCGTTCTCCTCGGCGCTGCGGTGTTCGCCAGCGCGTTCCTGCAACCCACCCGCTCGACCGTGTTCTGGCACGACCTGTTGCTCGGAGGATTGGTCGCGGTGTTCTCCGTGATGTCGATCTGGATTCCGCGGCTGCGGTTCCTCAACGCCGTCGCGGCAGTCTGGCTCTTCTGGTCGGGAGCGTTGCTGCCCAACATCGGCCACTTCTACGTCACGGTCGTCGCCGGGACGCTGATCTTCATCCTCTCCTTCGTGCCGAACAGTGACGAGACGTTCTGGCCACATCACCACGTGGCCCATCATCACTGAGCGGCCGAAGACGAGGTGTCCGACACCTCGTCTCGCAGGGCTCAAGGCAATGCTGCCGACGGCTCTGCGCTGGGTCCGGCGCTTCTGAACCACCGGTCCATCCAGGCGATCGGGATCCCGAAGAACAGGATGTGCACCGCCAGCGCAGGGGCCGGGACCGAGCCCGGGTTCCAGCTCGTCCTCAGGTGCGGATCTTGATCTTCTCCAGCTCTCGGCGCGTCTCCGCCGAGTACCAGATCTCGACGAACTCCCGGACCGATGCGGCTTCTCTTCGCTGCATCTCCTCCAGGATCGGCTGTCGGAGGAGGAGCTTGATGCTGCGGAATGCCGTGGGCGACCTGGCGGCGTGCTCGTGGAGCCGTCGCCGGGCCTCATCGAGGAGCGCGTCCTCCGGGACGGTTGCGTCCACCAGGCCGAGGGCCAGCGCCTGTTCCGCGGTGTAGAGCGCCCCGCTGTAGACCATTTCCTGCGCTCGCCGCTCGCCGACCCAGAAGCGGAGCAGGGCGAGGCTCCCGGCGAAGAGCGAGGAACCGAAGCCGATCTCGTTGAGACCGATCTTGGCGTTGTCCCTGGCCATGACCCGAGCGTCACACGCGATGGCCAGCATGCAGCCTCCGGCGACCGCGTGGCCGTTGATGGCCGCGACGACCGGCCTGGGATGGGCGAAGAGGTCGCGATAGAGCGTGGTGAACTTCTCGAGGTATCCAGCGAAAACCTCCTTCGATGCCCCCATGAACTCCGGGATGTCGAAGCCGAAGGAGAAGAACTTGCCGCTTCCGGTAAGGAGGATCCCCCGAACCCGTGAGTCGTTGGCGAGATCGCCGAGGCAGTGAGAGAGCTCGTCCACCACCTGCTCGTTCAACGCATTGACCTTGCCTCGCTCGAGCCGGACCTCGGCGATGCCTTCCTGGACGCTCAGCCGGACGAAAGTCATGAAAGCGCTCCTTCGACCGGCCCTTGTAACGAAGTTGCAGGGGCGTTCGCCCGCTCGATGCGTTAGGCCTCGGCTCCATGGGCCGAACTGCGCTGGTGACCGGGGCGTCTTCAGGACTGGGAGAGGAGTTCGCGCGGCTCTTTGCCAGCGACGGAGTCGATCTGATCCTGGTGGCTCGCCGCCGGGATCGCCTGGAGACGCTGGCGGCCGAGTTGCGGGCTGCGCGGAAGGTGTCCGTTCAGGTCATGGCCGCGGACCTGGCGGCGCCCGGGGACGTCGAGCGGGTGATCCGCGAGGTTCAGGCCCAGGGGCTGGAGATCGAGTTCCTGGTCAACAACGCCGGGCTGGCCAACGTCGCGGCATTTTCCGAGAGCAGCCTGGCGACGCAGCTGCTGATGGTGGACGTCAACATCCGGGCCCTGGTCCGGCTCACCCACGCCTTCCTGCCGGGAATGCAGACCCGGCGTCGCGGGCGGATTCTGAATATCGGCTCGACGGCTGGTCTCCAGCCCGGGCCCTATTGCGCCGTCTATTACGCCAGCAAGGCATTCGTGAACTCGTTCACCGAGGCCCTCTCCCACGAGCTCCGAGGCACCGGCGTGACCGCCACGGTGAGCCTCCCCGGCGCCACGGCGACCGAATTCGCCTCGGTTGCGGGAAGCGGCGAGACCCGCCTGTTCCGGTCCGGAGTGATGTCGTCCACCGAGGTGGCCAGGGACGCCTATCGGGCCATGCTCGATGGCAAGCCGTTCGTGATCCATGGATGGAAGAACAAGGTGCTGGGCTTCAGCGTTCGCCTCGGCCCTCGCTCGGTGGTCCGGTCGATCGCCGCGGCGCTGAACAAGCCCGGCAAGTGACTCCCATGCCCGCGTCCGGCTTCGACACCGGCAGCACGCTCACCCACCTCCAGTGCAGCGCCTGCGAACGACAGCACGAGGCCGAACGTCTCCAGAACGTCTGCCCTGACTGCGGCAAGGTCCTCCTCGCCCGCTACGACCTGCAGCGCGCGGCCCGGACCCTGTCCCCGGAGACGGTGGCCGCGCGCCCCCGCGGCATGTGGCGCTGGCGCGAGCTCCTCCCGGTCCGGGATTCGCGACACATCGTCTCGCTCGGCGAGGGGGATTCACCGCTCCTCCAGGCCCCGCAGCTCGGCGCCCGCGCCGGGCTGAAGCGGCTTCTGCTCAAGGACGAGGGCAGCAACCCGACCGGCTCCTTCAAGGCGCGCGGTATCTCCGCGGCCGTTTCCCGCGCCCGCGAGCTCGGCGCCCGGCAAGTCGCGCTTCCGACCGCGGGGAATGCGGGCGGCGCGCTCGCCGCCTATGCCGCCCGGGCGGGCCTGAAAGCGCACGTCTACATGCCGGTGGATGCTCCCGAGCTGAACAAGAAGGAGGCTGCCCTCTACGGCGCCGAGGTCGTTTTGGTCCGGGGGCTGATCAACGACTGCGGCGCCTGGGTCCGGAAGCGTGCCGCCGAGGAAGGCTGGTTCGATCTCTCCACCCTCAAGGAGCCCTACCGCGCCGAGGGCAAGAAGACGATGGGCCTCGAGCTGGTCGAGCAGCTCGGCTGGGAAGTCCCCGACGTCATCGTCTATCCCACGGGCGGCGGCACCGGCCTGGTCGGAATCTGGAAGGCCCTCCAGGAGCTCGAGCAGCTCGGATGGATCGGCTCCCGGCGGCCCCGGATGATCGCCGTCCAGACGGAGGGCTGTGCTCCCATCGTCCGTGCCTTCCAGCAGGGGCTGGACCACGCTCCGCCCGTGGAGAATGCACGCACCCGCATCAGCGGGCTCCGCGTCCCGGCGGCGATCGCCGACTCGATCATGCTCGACTTGCTCCGGCGCTCCGGTGGCACCGCCCTCACCGTCACCGACGAGGAGGCGCTCGCCGGCATGCAGGAGATCGCCTCGAGCGAGGGCATCTTCGCCGCGCCGGAGGGCGGAGCGGTCTGGGCGGGCATCAAGAAGCTCGTCGCCAGCGGAACGATCGACCGCGAGGAGTGCGTCGTCCTCATGAACACCGGCACCGGCCTCAAGTACGGCGAGCTCGTCTCCTTCGATCATCTCCCCATCGTCGAGCGCGTCTGATTCCGCGACGCGAGGATGCCTATGTTGACGCGAATGAACCGGGCAATCTCACGGACGGCGCTGCCTGGCGTCGTCATGGTCGCGGCGGTGGCCTTCGCGGCGAAGGCGCCCCAGGTCGAGATCCGCGAGTTCCCTGTGCCGACCGCGAACGCGCTCCCACACGACCCGGCTGTCGCCCCTGATGGCGCGTTGTGGACGACCGAGCAGAAGGCCAACAAGCTCGGACGCCTTGACGTCGTGAGCGGACAGTTTCGCGAGTATCCGCTCACCACTCCGGATTCCGGTCCGCATGGGCTGGTCGTCGACGGCGCCGGATCGGTTTGGTTCACGGCCAGCTACAAGGGCTACATCGGTCAGCTCGATCCCCGGACGGCCAAGGTCCGGGAGTATCGATGGAGCGACCAGAGAGCTCGCGACCCGCACACTCCGGTGTTCGATTCGGCAGGGAGCCTCTGGTTCACCTTGCAGCAGTCGAACCTGATCGGGCGGCTTGATCCGAAGACGGGCACGACCCGGTTCGTCGATGTGCCCACCGCGGATGCCGTCCCTTACGGCATGGTCATTGGCAGCGACGGAGCGCCATACTTCTGCGAATTCGGCGCGAACAAGATCGGCCGCGTCGATCCGGCCACGATGGTGGTTCGCGAATTCACCCTTCCGGAAGGCGCCCGGCCGCGTCGCATCGCGCTCGCCTCGGACGGCACCCTCTACTACTCCGACTACGCGCGGGGGATGCTGGGCCGCCTCGATCCCAGGTCAGGCAAGGTCGAGGAGTGGCCCTCTCCGGGCGGCGCTCAGTCCCGGCCCTATGGAATCGCAAGCACCCCCGATGGGCTGGTCTGGTACAGCGAATCGGGGGTGCACCCCAACACCGTGGTGCGTTTCGATCCGGCCACGAAGCGGTTCAGCTCCACTCCCATCCCGTCGGGCGGCGGAGTGGTCCGGAACATGGTCGCCACTCCGCAGGGCCAGCTCTATCTGGCCTGCAGCGGCGTGAACCGTGTCGCGGTCGTCGTGCCAGGAGCCTCGAAGGAGTAGCTTCCGACACCAGCCCGAGCGGCTGTTGCGGGCCAGCGGACGTTGTCGCCTTCGGCGCTACGAATAGCGCGGGCCGCTACAAGCGGTCGCGCCTATCCCCCGGGGATCCCTCGGCGGTCGATTGGCATCTCTCGTGCTCGTCGGCCCGCCCCATGAGCGAGGTCTGTGTCGCGAAGGTGAGGAAGGGCGCCTGGGCCCCGGCGGTGCTCGAGGCGATGGAGAGGCTCGTCTTGGCGAGCGGCGCGCGGGGGAGAACCGTCCTGGACGACGAGCTACGTCGCTGCGACATGCTCTACCTGGCGTCGGACGCGGACGGGCTGCTGGCGTTCCTGCTCGTCGCCCGGGTGCGGTTGCCGGTGGGCGCCGAATGCCGGCAAGCGAGGTACCTGGGGCTCAGCGCCGTCCGGCAGGACAGGACGGGCTCCGAGGCGGCGGCAGCCGTCTACACTCGTTTCGCGGCCGACGCGCAGCTCGACGAGCAGAAGCTGCGCGTTCGGTTGCCGCTCTTCACGACGACGGCGACCCCGTTCGCGTTGCGCGCAGCGCACTCGTTCTGGACCGACGTCCATCCCGCGCAGGACGGCTCCTTCCCGGAGAGCCTCCTTCCCCTCGCGTCCGCTGCGGCGTTGTGGCTCGGCAAGACGCCATCGGCTCCTCAGGCGAAGGGGGATCGGCTCCTCCTGTTCTGTTCGCCGGCGAACGGCGTTCAGTCCGAGGCCGCCTGAGCGGTGGCCCGGTCTCGACCTGGGACCACTCCTCCGCGTCGCAGCCGCCCGCCGTATCCTGGCTAGCGGGCTCCTAACCAGCCAGGTAGAGCCCGCCGGTGCGTTCCAGCCAGTCGGCCACGCGGTCCGCCGCCTGCGCCACGTCACCATCGGATACGTCGAGCTCGAGCACCGGCAGGATCGAGCGGCGCACCGCCTCGCGGAAGTCGTCCTGCTCCCGGACGAAGACCGAGAGATCGTCGTACTGACGCGGGTTGCCGGAGACGGTGAGGCGCTCCTCGCGCGCGGCGGCGAACGAGCCCGGTGTCCGGGTGCAGAGCACGATGCGGAACCCGAGCGGCAGCAGCCGCTCCTCGAGCCACCGGAAATCCAGCTCCCGTCGCCGCTCCCGCCTCTGCCACACCTGGGTCGAGACGTGGAAGCGGTCGACGATCCAGGAGTAGAAACGCTGCAGCTCGAACAGCCGGGCCCAGGTGGCGTAGGTCTCCAGCGCCAGGGCCTCCTCCCCGGGACCGTCGAAGTTGATCAGGCCCCGCCCCCACGGGAAGTTGGTGAAGGCGCACCATTCTGCCGAGACCAGCGGCGAGTGGTACCGGTACTTCCTCGGGCCGACCACTCGCGGGTGCTCGTTCAGCGCGAACGCCAGGTCCGTCTTGTGGGTGAGCCGGGTCCCCTCGAGAATGACCTTCGGAACCAGCTTGCCGGACATGGGACCCCTGTTCAGCACCCGGGAAAGCTGGCGGTGCCCATCCGTTCGGCGGTCCGGGTGCGTGCGGCGGCAGCGATCTCGAGAACCGTGGCAACCGCGTTCCACGCCGCGCGCTGAAGCTCTGGCGTGGTCGCGTACTTGGCGAGGAGCCGCTGACCCAGTTGCTGGTGCGCGCGCTCGTCGGGCTGGATGTACTCGCGATAGATGCGGGTCGTCTCTCCGTCGCCACGCCGGTCACAGAACGTCATGAAGTTCTCGTTGACCGCATAGGCGATGGACTCCAGCGTGAACAGCCCCGCGGCGACTCGCTCCACCGTTGTGGAGAGACCCTTCAGATACGCGAAGAGCGGGCTTTCACCGGGAGGACGGAACGCGCTGACGTCGAACCCCAGGGCCGAGAGCCGGTCGGCGACGAGTCGAAAGTGCCCAGCCTCATCTCCAGCCTGTCGGGCGAACGCGAGCTTCACGTCGATCTCCGTCGTGCTCGGCATCCACAGCGCCGCCAGCTCGCTGACGCTGATCTCGTTGGCGAGGGCAACCTGCAGCATCTTCGTCGCGTCGCCCGGCGCGCCCTCCGCCAGCGAAGTCCGGCCCGCTCCGACGATGGGCGAGAGCCGCTCTGCCTTGAAGGTTTCCAGCTCTCGCACGAAGGCGGTGGCATCCATCGAGTCTGCCTCCAGGGAATCGGTCCGTTCGCCAGTCAAGGCTGCCACGCGTACGGAGGCAAGGTGGTGAGCCGGACATCCTCGACGTGGCCACCGACGGTGAAGTGGTAGAGGCTCTGCCAGTCGCGCGACTTGATGCCGAAGACCTCGTGAACCGGGTCGTCGAAGTAGCAGCCGATTCCGGTCGAGCGAATGCCCGCCTCCTCGGCTTCGAGGTACAGGACCTGGCCGACGAGGCCCGCTTCCCAGAAGAGGTTCCGGTAGAACCCGGCCCCATGGACGAGCAGGCTGTCCAGGTAGTCGGCGATCATCCCCAGGCTGAACGCCCCATCGCCGGCGATGTCCTGGCCACAGGAGACACTTGCAGCCAGAGCGCGGCAGTCCCCTTCCTCGAGCAAATACAGCGGAAGCCCGCGGGGACACGAGGGCGGGCGCTGCCAGAGGAAATTGGGACGCATGATCTCTCGAAGTGCGTCCACCTTTGCGGCATCACGGGCAAGCGCGTAGAGGCCCGGCGCCAGGCCGGTCACGCGGTGCACGAAGAGGCCCAGATGGATGCGGGGACGCCATGGGATGGCATCCCACGGCATCTGCCTCTCACCTCGCGTGGGCACCAGACGGCCGAGCATCCGGAAGAAGGTCGCCGCCGAGATCGCGGTGGACGCGTCCATGCTCACCGCGCTCCGGCGCCCCAGAATCACCCTCTCCGCCGTGAATGAACCCGAGCGAACGGGCGACTCGAAGAGGTCTCCCTCGGAAGGGCACGCGGAGAAATCGTCCTCGAACGGAGTCCCAGGGGTCGACGTGGCACGCGCCACCTCGTCGATCACTGGCCACTCCACACCGTGGTGGGGACTCAGGACGTTGGCCTTCCCGTGCCATCGGCCGGCCGACACCTCGTGGACAGCCTCCTCGGGCAGGGTCAGGCCACGTGGGTCGTCCCAGGCACCCGGCGTGACCACCGCCAGGAGCTCCGCGTGCTCTCGCTCGGCACCGCCGTCGTCGCCATCACGATCGAGGCCCAGCAGCAGGGAGACTGCCACGTCGCTCTCGTGGAGGAGACGGAGCTTCCAGCCCAGGGCGGCCGCGGCGAAGCGCATGGCTCCGAGCGCATGCCCGACATCGTGCTGGCAGTACCGGAACGCCCGCTCGCCGTACTTCCAGGCTTCCCGCCAGAGAACGGACGTGAGACCCACCAGGAAGGAGGTCTCGGGGAGCGCGCGCGTCAGCTCCGTCCAGACACCGGGGACGACCTCTGCGCGACGTTCGAGCCCATGTTCCCTCGGAGCGTAGTGGTAGACGCCGGGACGCTGGTGAAGTCCATCCATGCCTGGCAGGAGCGCGTATCCCTCCGTGGGGTGCAGGTTTCCGCTCGACGGATTGGCGCGGAGAGCCCACGTGGTCCCCTGAGCGCTCTTCCACGCGGTCAGAGACAGAGCGTAACGAAAGAAGACCGAGATCGAGTCGATGCCCAGCGAGACCGGTGTCACGCTCCGGGTGAGGTAGAGCTGCCAGTACGGCAGCGCTCGACCCTCCTTCGGGAGCGGTAACCGAACCAGAGCGGCGCCGTCGTAGCGCCGGAACGGATCCGGCTGCGTGGCCCAGTCCATGTAGCCCAGCGAGGCGGCGAAGTGGCCGACGTGGTGCTTGGTGCGCTCGTGGTAGGCGACGACGATCTCTTCGGCGGACATCCTGAGGACCCACCTGACTCTCGGTTCCGGAGGACGAACGATGAGCCGCTCCGTCCAGGAGCGCAACGCACCGCGCGATCCTCGACCCCCGCTCTGCCCGCTCGCGTCTACTTCGAGCCCGCGTCCGCTCCGGTCAGCTTCCGCCACGCCCAGCGGAGGGGGTCGAAGAACTCGTCGATCACCCTTTCTTTGAGGGGAATGATCGCGTTGTCGGTGATCCGGATGCCTTCCGGGCAGACCTCCGTGCAGCACTTGGTGATGTTGCACATGCCGAGGCCCATCTTCTCCTTGAGCAGCGTCCGCCGGTCGTTGGTGTCCAGAGGATGCATCTCCAGCGCCGCGTAGCGGACGAACATCCGCGGGCCGGCGAAGTGCTTCTTGTTCTCGGCGTGGTCACGGATGACGTGGCAGACGTTCTGGCAGAGGAAGCACTCGATGCACTTGTGGAACTCCTGCACCCGGTCGATGTCCTCCTGCATCATCCGGTACGTTCCGTCGGGCAGCCGGGGCGCGGGCTTGAACGCCGGCACCCGCTTGGCCATCTCGAAGTTGAACGAGACGTCGGTGACCAGATCGCGCAGGACCGGGAAGGTCTTCATCGGTGCCACCGTGATGGGCACCGAGGTGTCGAGCGCGCTCATCCGCGTCATGCACATCAGCCGCGGCTTCCCGTTCACCTCGGCGCTGCACGAGCCGCACTTTCCGGCCTTGCAGTTCCAGCGGACGGCCAGGTCGCCGGCCTGGGTCGCCTGGAGCACGTGCAGAACGTCGAGAAGGACCATGCCCTCTTCCCAGGGCACGTCGTACTCACGGAGCTGGCCTCCCGAGGCGTCACCCCTCCAGATCCGAAGCTTCGCCACCCGCGCCATCCGTCACCCCTCGAGCAGAGACTTCAACTCCTCGGGCATCGCGGCGATGGGCTCGGGGGACACCGACAAGCCGTCGCCCCGCTTGCGCACCACCATGTTCACCTTGGCAAAGGCTGGATCCGGCTTCGGATGGTCGTCGCGGGCGTGACCGCCGCGGCTCTCCCTCCGCTCGATCGCCGCCCTGGCCACGGCCTCGGCGCAGACCAGAAGCGAGCGGAGATCCAGCGCCAGGTGCCAGCCCGGGTTGTACTGGCGATGCCCCTCGACCCGGGCGCGCTTCAACCGGGCGCGCAGCTCGCCGATCTTCTCCACCGCGCGCTCGAGCTCGTGCTGGACGCGGATGATGCCCACGTCCGACTGCATCGTCTTCTGCAGCTCGTGGTGAAGGGTATAGGGGTTCTCGGTGCCGCCCGGATCGAAGGGAGCCAGGGCCTCCCTCGCGAGCGCTTCCACGCGCCTGGCGTCGATGGAGAGCGTCGCTCCGAGGGACTTCGCGTACTCGGCCGCGGCCGCTCCAGCTCGCCGCCCGAAGACCAGGAGGTCCGAGAGGGAGTTTCCGCCCAGGCGGTTGGCGCCGTGGAGCCCGCCAGCGACCTCGCCCGCGGCGAACAGGCCCGGGACCGCGGTGGCCGAACGATCTCCATCCACCCGCACTCCACCGTTCATGTAGTGGGCGGTCGGGCCGACCTCCATCGGGGTCGTGGTGATGTCCACGTCCGCCAGCTGCTTGAATTGATGGTACATCGACGGCAGGCGGCGCTTGATGGTCTCCGCGTCCCGACGGGTGGCGATGTCGAGGAAGACGCCGCCGTGTGGACTGCCGCGGCCGGCCTTCACCTCGGCGTTGATGGCCCGAGCCACCTCGTCGCGTGGCAGCAGCTCCGGTGGACGGCGGTTGTTCTTCTTGTCGGTGTACCAGCGGTCGGCTTCGGCCTCGGAGTCGGCTGTCTCTTTCTTGAAGAACTCGGGGATGTAGTCGAACATGAAGCGACGTCCCTGCGAGTTCCGGAGCACGCCTCCATCACCGCGGACGCCCTCGGTGACCAGGATTCCCCGGACGCTGTGAGGCCAGACCATCCCGGTGGGGTGGAACTGGTAGCACTCCATGTCGATGAGGTCCGCTCCGGCGTCCAGGGCCATCGCCACGCCGTCGCCGGTGTACTCCCAGGAGTTCGAGGTGAATTCCCACGCCTTGCCGATCCCGCCGGTGGCCAGCACCACGGCCTTCGCCTTGAAGAGGACGAACTTCCCCGACTCGCGCCAGTAGCCGAAGGCGCCGCACACCCGGTCGCCGTCCTTGAGGAGGCTCACCAGGGTGCACTCCATGTAGACCGCGAGGCCCTTGTGCACCGCGTGCTGCTGGAGCGTGCGGATCATCTCCAGCCCGGTCCGGTCGCCGACGTGGGCCAGCCGCGCGTAACGGTGCCCTCCGAAGTCGCGCTGGAGGATCAGTCCGTCCTTCGTCCGGTCGAAGAGGGCGCCCCACTCCTCCAGCTCCAGCACCCGGGCCGGAGCCTCCTGGGCGTGGAGCTGCGCCATGCGCCAGTTGTTGAGGAGCTTCCCGCCGCGCATCGTGTCGCGGAAGTGGACCTTCCAGCTGTCCTCGGGCCAGACGTTGCCCAGGGCGGCGGCGATCCCCCCCTCGGCCATCACCGTGTGGGCCTTGCCGAGCAGCGACTTGCAGATCAGCGCCGTGTCAGCGCCCTGGGCGGAGGCCTCGATGGCCGCGCGCAGGCCCGCTCCGCCGGCGCCGATGATCAGGACGTCGTGCTCGTGTGTCTCGTACTCGGCCATCAGAAGAGTCTCAGGTCACGGATGGCGCCCGTGGCGAGGAGGCGAACATAGAGGTCGGTCAGGGCCACTCCGAAGAGGCTCGCCCAGGCGATCTGGGCATGCCACTCGTTGAGGACGCTGAGCCTCTTCCACAGCCGGTAGCGGGTGGGGGACTTCGAGAAGTGGTCCAGGCCGCCGCCGCAGGCGTGCCGGCAGGCGTGACACGAGAGCGTATAGAGCGTGAGCAGCGAGGCGTTGGCCAGCAGGACCAGCGTGCCCACCCCGAGGCCCAAGCCATCGCCGAACCGGAAGGCCAGGAGCGCGTCCCACCACAGGAACACCAGGATGGGGATGGAGAGGTAGAAGAAGTAGCGGTGGATGTTCTGGAGGATGAGGGGGAAGCGGCTCTCGCCGAAGTACCGGGCGCGCGCGTCGGGCACCGCGCACGCCGGAGGGGCCCAGACGAAGGCCCGGTAGTACGCCTTGCGGTAGTAGTAGCAGGTCAGCCGGAAGCCGCCCGGTGCCCAGAGGATGAGGATGGCCGGCGACCACTTCCACCAATCACCGAGCACCGGCACGCTGAGGTGCGAGCAGTTCGCGCTCAGGCAGGGCGAATAGAAGGGTGAGAGGTAGGGGGCGGCGTAGTAGTTCGCGTTCTGGAGCCCGGCCCAGGTGGCGTAGACGACGAAGCCGCCGAGGATGGCCACGGTGATGACGGGCTTCACCCACCAGGCGTCGAGCCGCTGGGGCGCACGCGTGAGGATCGAGGTGGGCGGCGCCTGCGGTGCAACGGCCGACATCCAGACCTCCATCAGGGGGCGAGGAGTTCGCCGACGATGCAGCGAAAGTCTCCGGGGACAGCCCCGGGGTGTCAAGGAGTGACGATGCGTCCCCGGGAGCGGCTACTCGAGCCGCAACTCGCTGGGCTCGTCGTTCGCGGGGCGGAGTTGCACATTCTCCATCAGCACGCGCGCGCAAGTGTTCCAGCGAAGGATGGCGTCGTCGTTTCCGGGCGGCCTGAGCGCTTCCGCCTGTGAGTACCAGCGCATCGCGCGGCGGAAGCCGTCGTACGCTTCCTGGGGCCCGAGCGGCCCGCCGGACTCGAGCTTGGCCCGGGCGAGGCGCTCGTCGACGATGCCGGCGTAGTAGCAACGGTCGTACTCGGACGCGAAGTGGTCGAGGAGCGCGCGAGCCCGCGGGACGTCGGGTGGATGGCCGGTGCGGAAGCCGTCGGTGACGGCCAGCAAGTAGAGGGTGATGGCCTGCTGGTTGCCGGGCTCGGTGCGGAGCACGTCCTGGCAGATGCTCTCGGCTTGCTCGGGCTCGTTGAGCAGCCGGTAGCGCTCGGCCTTGGCGAGCGCAGCGGGGATGGCCTCGGCGCGCAGCGGCTTGAGCTCGAACACGGGCGCCTCCTCGGCGGTGACGGAGTGAGCTCTTCGGTTCTTACCACGACCCCCTGCGGCTCCAGTCCATCTCCGCCTGCCGATGACGCTTCGCGGCGAGATTCGGGCGCGCTGCGCCGCAAGCGGTTCGTCCAGACCCGCTACGTTGCTGCTGATCCCGCGCCGAGCTCGGTGATGATCGCCGTCCGGACGTCGCGGAGCAGCCGGAGCAGGGTGGCCTCGGCGACCCGATGTCCCAGGGCGGCGTCGATGGCCGTCCCCAGAGTCCCGAGCGGGGGGCGGTAGCGACCCTGCAGATCGAGCTGCGTCTCGTGTGGCGACAGGGGGTAGGCGCTGAGCGTGGCCTCCATCGAGGGGAAGAAGCCGGCGTTCTGGGCAGCCTGCCAGGTGAAGTCGAGGCGCGTCCGCGGGTCGCCGACCGCAGTGACCTCGTCGATGATGGCGCCGATCTTGAGCTGGACGTCGACCCCGACCTCCACCGGGCCGACGTTCAGGCGTAAGGTGGCCATGAGCTCGCGGGCGCGGTCGTTCGCCGTGGCCGTGGCGCGGGCGAAGATCCCGGCAGCGTCGGAACGGAGGAGCTCGCGGACCCGATCGTAGGGCACAGTCACGTAGTCGAAACAGCGCACCTCGCGTGACTCCGACATGGTCTTGGCATACCACGGAAGGCCTAGACTTCGCCGCATGCCACGCGTTGGGGTGCTGCTCATCTCTGGCCTGCTGCTCTCCTCGTACGCACGGGCCAAGGATTCGGAGGCGCCGATGCAGATCTCGTCACCGAGCTTCACCCATCAGGGCGCGATTCCGGCGAAGTACACCTGCGAGGGAACCGACACCTCGCCGCCGCTCGCCTGGAGCGGAGTCCCTCCCTCCACGAAGAGTCTGGCCCTCATCGTCGACGACCCCGATGCCCCGGATCCGAGCGCACCGAGGATGACGTGGGTCCACTGGGTCGTTTACAACTTGCCGCCACAGAGCACTGCACTCGGAGAAGGCGCGTCGGGGAAGTCGCTTCCGCAGGGGGCCAGGGAAGGGCTCAACGACTGGAAGAAGCCCGCCTACGGTGGGCCGTGCCCGCCCATCGGACGTCATCGATACGTCTTCAAGCTGTATGCGCTCGACATCGCGCTGCCTGATCTCGGCAGGCCCTCGAAGGCGGATGTGCTGAAGGCGATGCAGGGGCACGTGGTGGGCAACGCGGAGCTGGTCGGGACGTACCAGAAGGGCAAGAGGTGACGACACCTCGGGGAGGTTCAATGGAACTCGAGTACGCGTTCGAGATGGCGGCCTCCGCCATCCGCTTCGGGCGAGGAGTCACGCGCGAGGTGGGGATGGACCTGGCGGAGATGAAGGTGCAAAAGGTGATGGTCCTCACCGATCCCACCCTGGCCAAGCTCAAGCCGGTGGACACCGTCCTCCAGAGCCTGCGCGACAACAGGATCACCTTCGCCCTCTTCGATCGGGTGCGGGTCGAGCCGACCGACGTCTCCTTCCGCGAGGCGATCGAGTTCGCCACCGAGGGTGGGTTCGACGCGTTCGTCGCCGTCGGAGGCGGGTCGACCATGGACACGGCGAAGGCGGCCGATCTCTACGCCACCTACCCGGCGGACTTCCTCGACTACGTCAACGCCCCGATCGGGAAGGGCAAGCCCGTCCCGGGCGCGATCAAGCCGCTGATCGCCGTCCCCACCACCGCCGGAACGGGAAGCGAGACCACCGGGGTCGCCATCTTCGACTACACGCCGCTCCACGCGAAGACCGGCATCGCCCATCGAAGGCTGAAGCCGCTGCTGGGGATCCTCGATCCCGAGAACACCCGGAGCATGCCGCCGCAGGTGGCCGCCACCAGCGGGTTCGACGTCCTCAGTCATGCCATCGAGTCCTTCACCGCGCTGCCCTTCCACCGCCGTCCCCGGCCGGAACGGCCCGTCGTCCGCCCGGCGTACCAGGGCTCGAACCCGATCAGCGATGTCTGGTCACTGGAGGCGATGCGCTCGGTCTCGAAGTACTTCGTCCGGGCGGTCGAGGATCCGGACGACGACGAGGCGCGCGAGAAGATGCAGCTCGCAGCCGCGTTCGCCGGCGTGGGCTTCGGGAACGCGGGCGTGCACCTGCCGCATGGAATGTCCTATCCGGTCTCGGGAATGGTCCGGGACTTCCACGCCGAGGGCTTCGCGGTCGGTCATCCGATCATTCCCCACGGCATGTCCGTGATCCTCAACGCCCCGGCGGTGTTCCGCTTCACCGCCGAGGCCTGTCCGGACCGCCACCTCGTCGCCGCGGAGATCCTGGGAGCCGACATCTCGCGCGCCAGGCCGGAGGACGCCGGCAAGATCCTTTCTGACCGGCTGGTGGGCATCATGCAGCGCCTGAAGATGCCCAACGGGTTGCGTTCGGTCGGCTACAGCAAGTCCGACATCCCGGCGCTGGTCCAGGGAACCCTGCCGCAAGCCCGGGTGACCAAGCTCTCTCCCCGGCCCGTGGGCGAGTCGGACCTGGCCCATCTGTTCGAGGACGCCCTCCAGGGATGGTGAGCTCCGGTGTGCGCTTCGTGGAAGATGACCTGTCCGGCACGCCGACGCGCGCGCTGATCGCGCGCCACCTGGCGGGCATGCACGCCAACTCGCCGCCCGAGAGCGTGCACGCCTTCGACGTGGAGAAGCTCCGGCAGCCCGGCGTCACCTTCTGGTCCGCCTGGGTCGGCGAGGAGATCGCCGGCTGTGGCGCGCTCAAGGTGCTCGACGCCGAGCGCGGCGAGCTGAAGTCGATGCGGGTCGCCGATCCCTTCCTCGGCAATGGAATCGGCCGGGCGATCCTCGAGCACCTGGTCGCGGAGGCGAGGTCGCGAGGCCTGCGAGGCCTCTGGCTGGAGACCGGTTCGGCGCCGGCGTTCGTTCCCGCGCTGCGGCTCTACGAGAGCGCGGGCTTCCGGCGCTGCGGACCGTTCGGAGAGTACCGGGAGGATCCGTTCAGCGTGTTCATGACCCGGGAGCTCTGAACGCCGCGTCCCGAGTCCAGACCTGGAGGCGGGAGGCAAGGGCGTAGCTCGCGAAGGCGAAGAGGGGCGCCACCAGGACGTCCACCGTGTAGTGCACGTGCTGCCACAGCACGCAGCCGGCGACCGCGGCGGTGCAGGCGAGGAAGAAGGCCCGCGTCGCCCGGCCCGGCGCCACCAGCACCAGCAGGAACGCCGTCGAGGTGTGGCCGGAGAAGAAGAGGTCCTTGGTGAGGAGCTGGCCACCGGTTCCGAGGAACTGCACCAGGGGATCTTGCAGCCCCAGCATGCCCGGTGGCGCCTCGAGCGGCGTCACCGACATCGCGGCCATGCGCAGGAGCACCATCACCACGTAGGCCTGGAACCCCAGCATCAGGCGCCGCGGGTGCGGGAGCAGCACCGCCACCGCGGTGAGGATGCCGGCGTAGACGAGCGCGAAGGTGACCCAGGTGACGTCTCGCGGCGGAATCACGGCCAGCACCGGATCGGGCAGGACCACTCCGGGCCGGAGCTCCACCCAGCTCAGGAAACGGGTCAGGACGGCGAGGACCGCCACCAGTGCCGCGAGCGTGAGCAGGAGCTCGCGGCGAAAGCGCCGGTCGCTCAAGACATCGCTCCAGGCGCGCGCGGCGGAGCTCAAGGGGCGGGTGGCGTCGAGGGTATCCAGCATGCGGTCGCGCTCGAAGGCGAGCGTCTTACCGCGTCCGGGTGCCCGAGATCCTCGGAAACTGACCACCCCCGGTGAGATTGCCGGGGAGGTCCTCGCCGTCCGCGGCAAGAACGCGGTGGAAGGCAGCGCGGGTGAAGCGGTCCGGAGTGCCGCCTGGTCGGCTTTGCGCGCCTACGAACTAGACGCTGGGCGACTTCCCCGGGCGAAACTGGCCAGCTGCTTCGGGTGAGATCGACGGGGAGGGCGAAGTGGATGGCGAGGGGTGGAGTACCTTGTCCACGCGGCGCGCCAGACCCTGCCGCCGCTCGGCACCCGACGCATTCGTGAAGAGCAGCGCGACCACGGCGCCCACCATGGCGCCGACCACCAGGCCACCGACCGCGGGGGCGACCCAGTCCGTGGTTCGCTTACGCTGAACCCCGAGGGCGCCAAGGATGGTGTCGGCGTCGAGGTTCTTGAGATCGTTCAGGTGAGACATGATCGTCTCTCCTCTTGTCTTGTCGTGAAACGGGAAGTCCACTCCGCACGCAGTCGACATCGGTCCTCCTCCCTACCGGCCGCGCCTGCGCCAGTAGAAGCCGCCCCCGCCGAACAGGAGGACGATCAGGACGATCAGGACGATCAACGTTGTATCGCTCATACGAATTCCTCCCGGACTCCCCGGGTGGTGTTGTCTGTTTCTATCTCTTCGCGGATTCCTTGATCGCCTCCGCCGTATCCTTCACCGCGTTCTTCGTATCCTCCGCCGTATCCTTCACCGCGTTCTTCACGTCCTTGACAGCGCCTTTGACTTGGCCCTTGAACGTGTCCCTCTCGCCCTCTTGCTTGAGCCCCTTGTCGCCCGTCAGATCACCCACGACTTCCTTGATCTTGCCCTTGGCCTTGTCGATGAACTCGCCCATGTTCGTCTCCTGGGTTGGTGTGGATGAAAAGGCTCACGGTGATTCGAGCCGAGAAGGAGGCAGGCACGATGTGTGCCGTCCGTCACCGAATTCGGGGAAGGCAGGCAACCAGGCCAGAAGGCTGCCCCTGTAGATCGCAGGGCCTCGCGTTCGGCGCATCATCTGCATAGGCCGCGCATTGATTGCGCCTGGAATCGACGTTCTGGCGCGAGTCCGGCTCCCGTCTATCCCCTCGGAATCGCTCCCGCGGGACGACGCGTCAGGGACGGAACGTGCGCCTGCAGACAGAACGCCTCGCGCCGGGCCTTCGGATGGCTAGGTTAAGCGAGGGCTCGGCTGTCTTCAGGCCCTGGAGGTGTGAACCATGACTCTCGAGACGTTCCTGCTGTGGGTTGCCATCGGAGCGATCGCCGGATGGCTCGCTTCCCTCGTCGCCGGCGGTGGCTTCGGGCTCGTTGGCGACATCGTGATCGGCGTGGTGGGTGCGTTCGTCGGGGGATTGCTCTTCCGTTCACTCGGCTGGCACGCGCCGTTCGCCGGAATCGCCGGGACGATCACGGTGGCGTTCGTGGGAGCAGTGCTCCTGCTCGCCCTGCTACGGGTGGTGCGCTCGGGCCGCCATCGCCACGCCTGAGACTGCTCGCGACGCTGAACGGCTCGACATTCCTGCAGGAATCTTCACCTCACATCGAGGGGACGCCGGTGGCCGTCCGCTCGGTGCTGGTCGCCGGTACGCCGGTGGTCATCGCCCGCGGGACGGGGTCCGGCGTGAGCCGCCCCGGCCGCAGGCGCGGGTGCCATCGCACGCAGGGAGCGAATGAGGCGTCCAGCAACCCAGCAACAAGGACAGAATGGCCCCAAGTCGCCGCGATTCGGGATCGAGGGACTGACTGAATGGCGTTGAAGGCAAGTGGTGGGGTAAGGACAGCCATCCCGCCTAGGCCACTGGTCCTGACGAGAACTCCTCACCGCCGGAGGTTCATCGTGAGATTCTGGATGCCCATCCTGTTGCCGCTCGCCGCTCTCGGTTGCGCCGCCTCACTCAACGAAGGCGCGTCGTTTCCTCCCAAGTACTATGCCTCGGGCCCCCTGCCGCGCACCGTGCCGACTTGCTCTGGAGCGATCGGGGTGACGGTGGTGGACGGTCGGGACAACCCCGGTGAGGTGGGTCGACGCTTCGAGGAACAGAAGCCGGCCACCGACTACCCCATCAAGATGACGGGGGATACGACAGCCTTCGTCAAGAGCGCCCTGGAGGGCATTCTCAAGCGGGCCGGAAATCCCGGGCCCGGACCCACGGCGACCACCCTCGCAGTCACGCTGGACGACGTGTACCTCGAAGAGAAGACGTACGTGAATGCCGAGTTCTCGGCCGGCGTGGCACTCCAGGTCGTCGTCAGCGGGGCGAACTCTTCGACTCCCTGCTGGAAGGGCGAGATCACGGGCAATGGGAACGGCTACGGCAAGGTCGGGAACACGGAAAGCTATCAGCAGACTCTGAACCGGGCGCTCGAGAACGCCGTCTTCAACATGTTCCGCCAGAAGAAGTTCCGAGAGGCGCTTTGCGGGAAGTGCGCCTCCTCCTGAACCTCACTGGTTGAACCCGGAGGTCTGCGTCCTCGCCTTGGGAATGCGGGTGTGCCCGGGCCGTCGTGATCCAAGCGTTCGGGCCGTCGTGGCCAACGCCGGATGACTGGATGACACTGATCGCCAGTCTGTCGCTCGTACTGGTCTTTGCCCATCTGCTTGGCTGGATCGCCGAACGACTGCATCAACCGGCACTGCTCGGGCACATGCTGGCGGGCATCGTGCTCGGGCCCTCGTTGCTGGCATGGATCGCCCCGAGCGCGGGCCTGACCGCATTGACTGACCTTTCTGTGCTGTTCGTGGTCATCACTGCTGGTCTGAAGATGCGGGTCGAGCACCTGCTGGAAATGTTTCGCGGAACGGGCACCCTCGCGTTGATGCTTGGGTTCATCATTCCTGCGTTCATGGCCGGAGTGTTTGCATTCGCAATCGGGCTCGAGCTCATTCCGGGGCTCGTGGTGGCGCTCTGCATTTCCGTGACCGCGCTCCCGGTAGCACTCCGTATCCTGAGCGACTTTGGCATTTCGACCACGCGCGTTGCGCGGGTCGCCATCGCGAGCGCATTGCTCTCCGATACAGTTGTCCTGATGGTGCTGGGCGTCGTGATCGCGACGTCGCTATCGAAGGGAGCCAATGGCCTCCTGATCGCAGCCTCGCTCGCAATCGCCAAGCTGGTCCTGCTGCTTGTCGTCTTCGCTGCCTGTCAAGTCGTGTTCGTGAAGCTCTCGAGACGAGGCGCCGGGTGGCGGACGCCCACCAATCCGACCTCGGTCGACACAGTGACGGTCCTCACGCTTGTCTTCATGCTGGGACTTGGGGCGGTCGCCGAGCTGCTTGGTTTGCATTCAGCGATTGGGACATTCCTGGCAGCATTGTTGATCACCAGCGCCTTGCTCACCGACGCTCGCTTCGAGAACCTGACGCGCACTTGCGACTTGATGACCGTCAGTGTGTTCGGGCCATTGTTCCTGGGCTTTCAAGGTATTCAATTCAAGCTGAGCACGTTGCACAACTACCCGCTGGTGGTTGGTCTGATTCTCGTGGCGGTCGTGTCAAAGTGGCTCGGAGGCTATGCGGCGGCACGCATGAAGCACCTGCCGACGAACGAAGCATTCGGCGTTGCGATCATCATGAACGCGCGCGGCGTGATGGAGATGGTGGTGGTGAGCATCGCTTATCGAGAGGGTCTGGTTGATCAGGAATTGTTTTCCGCGTTGCTCGTGGTTGGCATCGTCACGACGGTGGTGACGCCGTCGATGCTCAGGCGTTGGCTTGCCAGGCCGATCAACGCCAGAATTATCGAGGCCGGCGAGTAGATATCTCCACTCGAGCCCGCTCTCGACGAGGGCCGGAGCAGGAGGAAGGCCACCGGGGGGAGGACGAGGTGCGTCTGTCCCGTCGCAGGACGTCAGGGACGGGTGCTGTCTCCGCGGGAGGAGGCGTACACTCCGGCCGATGCGCGCATCCACCCGGGACCGATGGAAGAAGTCGTCACGCCGCCTTGGCCCGGCGCTCCTGCGGGCGTCCTTCCTGGTGCCGGCCTCGCTGGCGTTGCTGGTCCTCGTCGTGGCGGTCTCGCTCCACCCGTTCGCCCGGAGCAGGACCCGCGCGGCGCTCGACGGCCTCGAGGGCGCGCATGGGGAGTTCCTCGATGCCCGACTGTCGCTCTTCCCGCTCCGCTACACGGTGACCCACCTCAAGATCCGAAATCTAGAGACTCGAGTGCAGGAACCGATCTTCTACGCCGAGAGCGTGGCGGTGGATCTCCGCTGGGCGAGCCTCTTCCGGGGCCGCCTCATCGGTAGCATCGACGCCCGCGGGGTGAAGTTGGTGCTCGAGCAACCGAAGCCAGGTGGGAAGCTCCGGCTGCCCTCTTTGTCGGAACTCGTGCCCGTGGCCGCGGTGCTCGAACGGCTCCAGCTGACCAATGCGGAGGTGCTCTACGCCTGGGTGCGGGAGCAGAACCAGCCCACCCTCTGGTTTCACGAGATCGAAGCGACGCTCGAGAACCTCGGCTCGCGGCCCGGGCTCACCGAGGGACCGCTGGTGCTCGTCGCCCGGGGCCAGTTCGTCAGAAAGGGAACGATGCGGGTCACCGTCACCGCCGAGCCGTACGCCACGCCGCTCGTCTTCGCCGGGGAAGCCGTCGCGGAGAACCTGGACCTCTCCCAGATGAACTCCTACATCGCGGCGATCACGGGGGTGAAGCTCACCCCGGGGGCGTTCTCGATGAAGATGAGCTTTGCCTCCAAGAACGGCCGGCTGACCGGAACCGTCGATCCCCACCTGACCGGAACGGAGATCCAGTCCGCCGACGCGGATCTCGGCAGCAAGCTGAAGGCACTCCTGGGCAAGATCAGCCTGAGCGTCTCCGGCCCGACCGAGGGGACACAATCTTCGGGCCGCATTGCGGTGAGCGACGACTTCCGCGACCCCTCGCTGCAGCTCGTGCTGGTGCTGGAGAAGACCATCGAGAACGGTTTCCTCCTCGGGATGCAGGAAGGTCTCAAGCGGGCCTACTCCGGGCCGCCGGGGAAGCAGCCCGATCAGGCCAAGCCGGAGGCGACCCCGCTCAAGACCCAGCAGCGGTGAGGGGACGAGCCGGGCTCTCGACGGGGGTTGTCCGTGCCGTGGCCTCGCTAGAAGCGGTCCGAGTCGATGACCTGCTCGGTGAGGCGCAACATGGCGTCGTGCTGACCGTGCTGAGCGTAATCCGCTCTCCAGCCGCTTCTTCCGTCCTTGCTCACGTAGAGCGAAAGCTCGACATCCGCCTCCGAGAGCTGCCAGCTGTACTTCCTGCCCCGCACCGGCTCCGCCAGGTCCACGCTCGCGTCCTCCCGACCGTACCTGCTGCGAAAGGTGGACAGGAGGGATTCATCGGAGCTGTCCTTTCGCGGGCCGTAGAGCGAGACTCCGATCAGCCCTTTGGGCCCGAAAAAGAAGTACCGAAACTCGACCGCGACGGACCCGATCGAGGTCTTGCGCTCGTTGCAGAGCACTGCTTCAACCTTGGTCCGGTGCGCGTCCGGAAAGAGCATCTGAACCTGATCCTTGCTCATCCCCCAACGTGCGCTCTGGAAGTAGCCCGTCGGCCTGCTGTCGGCTGCAAGGACAAAGGCGACAATGAGGGCGAACGCCGTGCGTGACTACCTGGTCGCGCGGGGGGTCGACGCGGACAAGATCAGCGCGATCGGCCTGGGGTCGAGCAAGCCGATCATGAACAACAGCACTGCCGAGAACCGGGCGAACAATCGCCGGGTGGAGATCGTGATCGGCAACTCCAGGGTCAGCGCCCGCTGACGCGGGGGCGAGAGGCGGGCACGGGCGTGCGGACTTCTGCACGACTTCGGGCCCGCCCGCCGTCTTGCCAGCGGCGGCTCTTCGTGCCGGAGGCGGGGTAGAGGGGTATCCTGCTGCAATGCGCCGTGCGGACCACGTCCTCCTGGTGCCCGGCTTCTTCGGGTTCGGGAGCTTCGGCCGGCCGGGCGGGCCGCGCATCGTCTACTTCGACCGTGTGATCAAGGCGCTGGTGTCCGCCAGGCGCGAGTTGCGCGGGCGGATCCACGTCCACGAGCCGCCGCCGATAGGGTCGCTCGAGGTGCGCGTCCGGAGCCTGCAGGACGCCGTGTTGCAGCTCCTGGGCGGCGCCCTCCTGCGCGGCGAGTCGCGCCGCGGTCACCCGCGCATCCACGTCATCGGCCACTCCACGGGCGGGCTCGACGCGCGCCTGCTCCTGAACCCGCGCTACCACTTCAACGGTGAGGACCCCGCGCTGCGCGAGCGGCTCGCCGAGCGCGTGGGCACGGTGGTGACGCTCTCGGCCCCCCATCACGGCACGCCCATCGCGAGCAGCTTGGTGCACGGGCTCTCCCACCTCTTGCTCGAAGGGATGTCGCTCGCGACCATCCTGGCCGCCGCGGGGCAGCTCCGGAGACGGTTGGGGCTCCCCGGCTTGAGCTTCCTCGTGACGCTCTTCGAGGCCGTCGCGCCCAGGCGCAACGTGAACGCCCCCGCCCTCGCGCTGCTCGCCGGCATGGACGAGGAGACGGCGCGCCAGATCGCCCGCTTCCGCGGGATGGTCATGTCCGACACGCGGCTCCTGCACGACCTCGCGCCGGAGCGAATGGCGCAGCTGAACGCGCGCATCGGCGAGGGTGACACCAGGCGGCTGGTCGAGATCGTGACCGTCGCGCCGCGACCGACGCTCTGGGGCGGGCTCCACGGGCTGGACCGCCGGGCGGCGTACGCGCTCTGCTACGCTGCCACGGCCAGCGAGGCGTTCCGGCCGGCTCGCTTCCCCGATGGACCCTGGATCGCGGCGCGCCCGCCTGGCACCGAGCGTGCGGCGGTGGAAGACGCGCCCCGGGCCAACGACGGGATCGTGCCGGCGTCCTCGCAGACGGTCACCAGAGGCGCGGCACGGCTCGTCCTCGCCGACCACCTCGACGTCATCGGGCACTTCGAGTGGCGCTGGAACACGACGCTCTTCAAGTCGGGCGCGGGGTTCGGCCGGGGGGAGTTCATGGCGCTCTGGCGGTTCGTCGCGGAGGCGCTCTGAGGTCGGCAGCAAATTTCTAGAGTAGAGGACGCGCCGCCGACCTACGTTGGTGCATGCCGCGACGTCGAGGAGCGACTTCTCGATCGTCGCCGCGATCACCCCAATCTGGGTCGAGGGCGATCTCCGCGTCCGATCTCCGCGTCCTTGAATCAGGAATCCCCCACCCAGGATCTCGCTTTCGTTGGTCGCTTGACTTTCCTCTCGGAAGAGCCGCCCTGTGGTCGTGCAATCAACCAACGAAAGTGAATTCATGACTCGAAACCGTCTGACGTTCGCGCTGTGCCTGTGGGGCGCAGTCGCGCTGGCGAGCCCACCAACTCCGGATGAGGTCGCCAAGCGGCTCGTCCAGAGCACGGGCATCGCCCAGGGAGATCTGGTGCGGGTCTCGGGAACCACGAAGGACCTGCCGCTGCTCACCGCGATCGCCGTCGAGGTGGAGAAGGCCGGAGGCGCGAGCTTCTTGGCGCTCAGCAGCGACGAGTCGGTTCGCCGCATCTGCCACGAGGTTCCCACCGAGCGCGACGCGGGGAACGCCGCCGCCACCCTGAAGCTCATCGCCGCGATGACCGCGGACATCTCGGTCTCATCCGGCAACAATCCCAAGCTGTGCAGCGATGTCGATCCCGCCCGGCTCGCAGCGCGTGGCAAGGCCTTCCAGGAGGCTAACGCGGCCTACGTGAAGGGCGGAATCAAGGCCATCAACCTCGGGAACGGGATGGAGCCCGCCGACTGGCGAGCGAAGCGCTTCGGCATCACGCCGGCGCAGCTTTCCACTCTCTACTGGAACGGGATCAACGTCGAACCGGCCAAGCTCAAGGAGGCTGCAGACCCGATCGTCCGCGGGCTCGCCGGGAAGCGCCTCACGGTCACCGCTGCCAACGGCACGACGGTGTCCATGTCCATCGAGGGCCGGCCGGTGGTCTTCAGCGACGGGCAGGTGACTCCGGAGATGGCCAAGAAGGGGCAGACCCTCATCGCCTGGCTGCCCGCCGGTGACGTCTACCTGGTGCCCGTCCCCGGCAGTGCCGAGGGAACGGTGGTGGTGGACCGCTTCTGGTACCACGAGAAGCCCATCGACGGGCTCACCCTGACCATCAAGGGCGGGAAGGTCGTGGAGATGCACGCCAAGAGTGGACCCCTGGAGCAGTTCAAGACCGACTACGAGGGCTCGGGCGGCGCGAAGGATGCCGTCGGGGTGGTGAACATCGGGACCAATCCCAACCTCCGGCTACCTGCCGGGAGCAAGGTCAACGCCACGCCGGTCTGGGGGATGGTGAGCATCATGACCGGCGACACCAGCTGGGCAGGGGGCTCCGACGTGAGCTCGTGGAACTTCATCGGCTTCGTCCCCGCGGCGACGGTGACCGTCGACGGGAAGATCCTGGTCGACAAGGGAGAGCTCAGGACGCCAGCCGCCTGAGTGTGACGCTCGCTCGTCGCGCCGGCCTCGGGGCCTCTCCGCCCCGATGGCCGATGCGGTGACGAGCCGGCGCGGGTCTCACCTCACGGGTCATCCATGTTCCCTGGGCAACCAGGTCCGATTCCTCATGGCGGTGTCGGGCAGTTCCCACCGGTGGGCGCGAACGGCGGGGCCGAAGACAGCACCGGAGACAGCCCGACGTCGGTGATCGAGCCAACACCTCGCGGGGTGAAGGTCCAGTAGAACTTGAACGGGGTGCCCGCACCTCCCGACCCGAGGTTCGTGCCACCTCCTCCGAGGCTGCTCCGGACCTGCTCGGTGATCTCTCCGTTCACGTCGTAGCTGAACAAGGTGATGACCTGGAGGAGGAGCTCGAGGCCGGCGGAGATGCCGGGATTGCTCGCTTCGGCGAAGACCGTGTCGGGATCCACGACCAAGCCGACGTCCACCAACTCGTCGTAGATCCCGGGTGGGGTGACGGTGTCGTCCCACACGCATCCGAACGTCGTGACCAGCGCCAGCTCGAACCCGATGTTGAGGTCGAGCGCGTCCGCAATGGACATGGACACGCCGGCGCGCTGATCGTCGGTGCCCTTGACGACGGGGAAGGGGCTGGAGTGGACGAAGTGCGAACCGCGGGGGCCCAGGGAATTGGCGACCGTGGTCTCGAGCAATGACCGGAAGTCGAAGCCACCGGGAAACTTGAAGAAGTGAGGGGTGATCTGGTCGTAGCTCTGGAGCTGCGACTGCCACGCCCCGGCGCTCCGCAGTTCCCAGAAGGAGATGGTGAGCGGTCCGGTCGCGGCGTCGATGCACTTCCCCTTCGCCGCCGGCATCTCGTACGCGACCCGGTCGTGCGGCGTGCCGTCGTTGTCGATCACCAGCGTCATGCCCTGGATGCAGAGCGACGCGTAGGGAGTGGGATCGACCAGCTCCACCGAGATCTGGGTGATGTCCTCCAGGTTGGAGACGTTCGACGTCGCGAGGTCGAAGGTCTGCGTCACCAGCCCCGGCGAGACCCCCACTGCACCGTTTCCGTTCGTGCCCCAGTTCACAGTCCGGCGTGTCCAGCCAGGAGATGTTTCCGGTGGGCGTGGCTCCCCCAGCGCCGTCCTGGAGGCGAACTCGCACCGGGATCGGTCCTTCCGTGTTCACCTGACCGAAGGTGGTGAGCGTCAGCTCGATCCGGCTGATCGGGTGAACGACGTTGGAGACGAAGGCACAGGCGACGTTGCTGTCCCCGGCGCCGACGGTCTCGATCCGGTAGCAGTTCTCCCGGTTCACCGGGTCGCTCGAGAGGTCCGTGGGAAGGGGATCGAACACCTCCGCGATGGCCGCCAGCGAGGTCTGGTTCTGGGTGAGGAAGGTTCCGGGGGGCAGGATCCTCGAGTTGCCGATGGTGTCCGTGATGTCGACCCACGGCCCTGCCTGCCCGGAGGGGTCGATGACCTGCCGCCAGACCCTGATCGTCTCCGTGGGCGACGGCGGCGAGAAGCGGAGCAGCAACCCCGGAGCCCAGTTCGCACCGCCACGGCTGTCGGGGCGCGTGGTGGAGAAGACCGGGTACCAGGTGGAAACGCGGCAGGTCTCGTTGGTTGCCGGGAGGTAGCCCTCATCGTCGGCGACCTCGACCCAGCCGCCTCCCGAGGCGAGGATCGGCTGCCGGACGCGGTTCTCCTTGTGAGGGCAGAGGCTCGTCTCCAGCCACGTGCCTGCCCGGAACCCGAAGATGGCGAAGGGGATGACGAAGCGGACACGATGAGATCCCGTCGTGCCCTTCTCGACCGCGCTCGCCACCAGGTGAAGCACATCCCCCTTCTGGTAGGCGCCGATCTGCAGGTCGCGGGCGGGTTCCGGCGCGAAGACGGTCGTACCCTGCAGCGGAGCGAAGTTGCCGTTCCCGACGTTGCGCGTGGCCCCGGTCAGCTCCAGCCGGCCGTGCTCGAAATCGATGGTTCGTGGACCACGGCTCCCGCAGCTCGGCGCATCCCTGGCTGGCAGTCCGAGCGGGCCCTGAGGTCCACCGGTGGCGCGATAGGCGGCGAGAGCATCGCCGTCGATCCGGGCGACGGGCTCTCGTCGACCTTCTGGCACCAGGTACAGTGCGGCACGGGCGAACTCCTGGGTCGAGAAGGTGCATCCGGGATCGCCGCAGATCTCCGGCCCGGTGGGGAAGCCGGCACAGCCGAGCTCCGGCGTGGTCGAATCCTGGAACCATTTCTCGGCGATCTGTCCCTGGACCCGGAAAGCGAGGCTCGACCCGACCTCCCAGACGTAGTGGTTGGTCGATCCCAGGTACGGATAGGTGGTCGAGCGCTGGCCGCGCAATCCGGCGCCGCACCCGCCGCGCGTGCTCGGGTCGATGCAAACGGGATCCGATGCGAGCGGAAGGTGATTCGGCTCGCTGCCGACGGTGTCGAACTCGCGGCCGTACAGGACGGCGGGGCTGTAGGCGAGGGCGAGCGCGCCGCTGCCCTTCCCACCGATCAGGTAGGCGTGGGCGTCGGGTGAGCGATGGGTGAGGTAGCCCCAGCTGAACCGCTGCCAGGACACCCCGGATCCGGCGGACGTCGGGAAGCTGGTCGGGAGTCCCAGGGCTCCGCCCTCCGCACCCTCCGCCAGGTACCTGCGGAGCAGGAGGGGCTCGGTGGCCTGCGCGGCGTCAGGGACTGGCGACGACGCGTTCGCCATCGGGAACGCGCACCCGAGCGTCCGATGAAAGTAGACGACTCCGCAGCCGCGGGCCGGGTCGCTCCGGGACCCGAACCATTTCTTCCACCCGGCCGCGGCGCTCTTCGGGTGCCTCTTCTCGCCCGGTTGCCCTCGCCATTGCCCGAAGGTGGCCGCCCTCGCCGCTCCGATGGCGTCGGGTTCGATGGTGATGGTCGTCGTCGTCCTCGCCGTCGTCCTCGCCACGGTCCTCTGCTCGCCGGACTCGAGGATCGGGTTCGCATCGACGTCGTAGACGCACCCCATCGCGGCCGCAGCGTTGTTCATCAACTGGTTGATCGAGTTTCGCTCCGTCCCCTGCTTCGTCTGCGGGCCCGAGAGCTGCGAGAACGACCGAGGCCGAGATCGATGACCGGAAACGAGCTGCCATCGTTGCAGGTGGCGTAGGCCGTCGAGCCGGCGCGATCGAGCGGGCGGCAGCCGGGATGGGTGGGATCCAGGAGGCACTGACTCGCCACCTGACTCACCCCGACGTTGCCGCAGGTCGAGGTCGCGTCCCGCCGGCTGTCGACACAGACGTCGCCCGGAAGCGAGGCGTAGGTGCAGACCGAGTCACAGGCGAACTGTTCGCAGGAAACCTGGCTCCCATCGTTGTCGCTCACACAGCTCGTGGTGCCAGGAGCCGCGGGGCAGATCGCGCCGCAGCGCGGAACCCCCGCCACCGCATCTCTCGAGGAGACTCCCGTCGGATGTGGAATCTGCTCGCCACATCCGAGCAGCCCCGTGAACACGACCCACCACAGGGCCGAGACGGCCCCAGCCCCTCGTCCCAAGGCGTTGGCAGACATCGGCATCTCCACGTGTCCGTGGTGGGACCGGCTCCAGTGCCACCCATGAGCTAACGAGAAAGCCTGGCCGACCCGGACATCGCCTCCGGACAGCCGGGGTCAGCGCGGTCACGAGATGTTTGGGCGCCGAGCTACCTCGACCAGGTTCGTTCCCGCCCGCTGGCCTGCCACGTCCCCGCCACCCGGGCCAACCGGACGGCCCAGCCCTCGCCACGGGCACTCCCGGACGGCTCGGTCCCTTGCTTCCTCCAGACACCGAGCCTCACCACGGCAGTCGACGGCTCCGGGCGCTCGACGAGCTCGATCGTGACCCGCACCGTGCGGTCGACCGCATCCGCCCCGAGCCCGCGCTGGCGATCACAGGCGGACGCCGCAGCGACCCGCACCTGGAGCGGGGCGAGGGCCGCCAGTCCCTCCGGGTCCTCGTCCGCCACCTCCCACGTCGGTGGGTCATCCCCCAGGATGCGCACGTAGCCCAGGCAGTAGAGGAGGGGCGTGCCGTTCGAGGGCATCTCCATGCCGCGGAGAAGCCCGGTGTACGCAGCAACGCGCACATCTCGCTCCTGGCGCTCGTGCTGCTCCTCGAGATGAGCGCAGCTCGCCAGCAGTCCGAAGCACAGGAGCGTTCGCCCCGACCGCCCGGCCGGAAAGGCGGAGCCGCCCCGGATGGTCGACCTTCCCGTCACCGCACCAGCTTGACCTCCAGCGAGCCCGCGGTCACTGGATCTCGCCGCGAATCTCTCCCGCCTTGCAGGCGCCGGTGTGGACGTTCACGTATCCCGCCCCACCGGCCTTGAGCGCGGTCACGAAGGTCGCGAAGTCGGGGGGAGCTCCGGTCGCGGCCACATAGTCCGCGGCGGTGACGGTCCTGGTGAACGGCGAATCGAGCGGAGCGCTGAAGGGTAGGACCACCGGCCCCGGCGCAGCCGCGGTACCCGAATGGATGTGACTGGCCGTCGCCGGTCCCGAGAGGCCGGAGTAGGTCACGTCGACGACCACCGATGCGTTGTCCGTGGGAATCGTCACCTTCGCCGTTCCGGTCGCGCTCGTCCCGGCATCGGGACAGGCCGGCGTCTCGCTTGCGGGGGACAGGGTGAGATTGAACACCGTGGGTGTGGGAATCGCTGCCGCAGGCCACGGCCATGGCGGCCGAGACCAGAGACACAGCAATCAGGACGCTCTTCATTGTCGCTCCCGGGTGCGTCGAAGGGACGAGCCTTCGGACTCACCCAGGCGGACACTCCGGCCGAGCGCCGTTGCGGAGCCGGCCATCTGGGTGCCTCCCCAGGGTTGAGGATCCGACGCTCGCACCGACCGGCGTCGATCTGACCCGGCCGGTGGTGATCGGACGGTGGGCGAAGCGCCCGGTCTGGATCCTCGGCGCAACCTCGACGTCGGACCTCCGCTCTCACTGGGCGGACGGAGGTCTCCCCGGACGGTGAGTCAGCGTGGTGAGCCCTGCCCGTCGACGCTCAGCGGACGAAGTCGGTGATCGCCTTGATGAACAGGTCCGGCTGGTCGACGAAGGTCATGTGCCCCGAGTTGGGCAGCACGACCAGCTTGGATCCGGCAATCTTCGCGTTCATCTCGCGGGACATCGCGGGATCGGATTCGTCGTGCTCGCCCACCAGGATGAGCGTCGGCACCTTGATCTCGGGGAGCCGGTCGACCCACTCGACCTCCCGCAGGTTGCCGTCGACCACGAACTCGCCATGCGAGCCCCACATGGTGCGATAGAGTTCCCAGGAGTTGGTGGTGTTCTGGAGCAGTGGGTCGTAGTTGGCGTCGGGGCGCGCGCCGTAGAGGTTGGGGAAGTAGCCGACGCCCCAGGCGAGCTTGGCGTACTCCTCTGGATAGCGGCCTCGCTCCCACGACTCGCCCGTGCCGAAGAGGCCGGCCCGCTCCAGCGCCTCGAGCCGCGCGCGCTTCTCGGCCGGCATTGCCTGCTTCATCCGGGCCAGCCCCTCGTTCAGCTCACGGGTGCTGGAGAACGTGCTGCCCAGAATCAGGTGGCTGAGATGGTCCTGGTACTTGAACGCGTAGGCCTGCACCACCACTCCGCCGTACGAGTGGCCGAGCAGCGCGATCTTGCCCAGCTGGAGCGCGGCCCGCACCGCCTCCACGTCGTCGGCCATCTTCTCCACGGTGTACTGACTGGTGTCCTCCAGCCGCGGCGAGCGGCCCGACCCTCGCTCGTCGATGAACACCAGCCGGTAGCTCGAGGCGAGCCGATACAGGTTGGGCAGGAGGTAATCGTGCGACGCGCCCGGCCCGCCGTGCACGACGACCAGGGGCGGACCTCGCCCAACCGACTTGAAGTAGAGCAACACACCTCCGTTGTCGACGAGCCCCTCCTCGATGGTCATGACGGATGGGCGCACGGCGGTGGCCGGGGCGGCACAGGCGGCGAGCACCGTTCCCAGGGCGAGGGCCGTCAGCTTCAACGAGCGAGGGTTCATGAGACCGACGTTAGTCGGACGGACGACCCGGCGCTCCGGCAAATGGGCTCCTCACCAGACCCGGACGCGGTCCTTCGGCGCGAGGTACAGCGCCTGCCCGGGCTTCACCTCGAACGCCGGATACCAGGCGTCCAGATTCCGCACCGTCTGGGTGCGGTAGGCGTCCGGGGCATGGCCATCGCTCACGATGAGCTGCCGCAGCAGCGGCTCGCGCCACTTCGTGCGCCACGACTGGGCGTAGCCGAGGAAGAACTGCTGCTCGCCGGTGAAGCCCTGGACCGCTGGCGCAGGGCTGCCGCCGAGTGAGGCCTGCCACGCGTCGTGTGCCGCGGCAAGGCCCGCGAGGTCGGCGATGTTCTCGCTCAGCGTCTGCTTCCCGTTCACGTGGAGGTCCGGGAAGGGCTGGTACCCGTCGTACTGGGCGGCGAGCTGGGCGCCGGAGGCCTCGAAGTGCGCCAGGTCCTCCTTGGTCCACCAGTTCTCGAGCTTGCCGGTGGCGTCGAAGAGCGCGCCCTGATCGTCGAAGCTGTGGCTGATCTCGTGCCCGATGGTCGCGCCGATGGAGCCGTAGTTGACCGACGCCGGTGCGTCGGGATCGAAGTAGGGCGGCTGGAGGATTGCGGCCGGGAAGCTCAGCGCGTTCCGCATCGGCAGGTTCACCGCGTTCACCACGTGTGGGTTCATGCACCAGGACGTCCGGTCGACCGGTCTGCCGAGGTCGGCGAGCCGCTGCCGGAGGTGGAAGCGCTCGGCGCGCTCGACGTTCCCCACCAGGTCGCCGCGGACGACCTCGAGCCCCGACCAGTCGGACCAGTGGTCGGGATAGCCCACGCCGACGTAGAGCGCCTCCACCTTCGCCTTGGCCTGCGCCTTCGTCGACGGCGCCATCCAGTCGAGCGCGTCGATGCGGCGGACGAAGGCCTCGGCGATGGACTTCACCATCCGGGAGGCCTTGGCCTTCGCCTCGGGCGTGAAGTGTCGCTCGACGTAGAGGCGTCCCACCGCCTCGCCGACGAGGGCGTCGAGCCAGTCCTGCGACCGCTTCCAGCGCGCGGCCTGCTCCGTCGCCCCGCCGAGCACGCGCCCGTAGAAGGCGAAGTCCTCGCTCTGGAACGCCTTGCCCAGGAACGCGGCGCGGCGGTCGATGGCGTGAAAGGTCGCCCAGTCCTTCCAGCGCTCGAGCGGCTCCCGTGCGACGAGCGCCGAGAGGCCCGCGGTGGCCTGCGGGTGCCAGGCGAAGACGGTCGGCTGGGTGTCGAGCGCGGCCGCCGCGAAGAAGCGCGCCCAGTCGAGGCCCGGCGCGCGGCGCGCCCATTCGGTCCGAGGCCACGGGTTGTTGGCGTTCTTGACCTCCAGCGACTCGAGGCGGGTCGCATGCACCTGGGCCATCTTCGTCTCGAGGGCCAGCACGCCCGCAGCCCGCCGGGCCGCGTCCTTGATGCCTGCCAGCCCGAGCACCGCCTCGACGTGCGCGCGGTACTTCTCGCGGGTCTCGACCATCTTCGGCGCGGTCGACAGGTAGTACTCCCGGTCGGGGAGGCCGAGGCCGCCCTGGAGCAGGTAGGGCACGCTCCGCGCCGGAGCGGTCGGATCCGGCGCTACCCACAACCCGAAGAGCCGTGAGGTGTGGAAGTTGGTGCAGTCGATCGCGTCGACGTCGGCGCGGAGCTCCTCGCCGAGGTAGGTGGCGAGATCGGCGCGCGTCTTCACCGTGGCGATGCGGGAAAGCGCCGGCTGGAGGGGCGCGAGGCCCTTCGGCTCGATCGCGGCCTCGTCCATGGCCGAGGCGTAGAAGTCGCCGATTTTGCGCTCCAGCGAGCCCGGTGCAGCGTTCGAGCTGGCGGCGGCCTCGAGGAGTGCGCGGGTCTGCATCCGGAGCCGCTCCTCGAGCTCGCCGGCCACGCCCCACACGGCGCGGTCGGGCGGGATCTCGGTCGTCGCGAACCACTTCCCGTTGGCGTAGCCGAAGAAGTCGTCGCCCGGCCGGACCGAGGTGTCCATGGCTCCGAGGTCGATCGGGCCGGCGGAGGCACTGGCGGCGGGCGCGGGCGCTGTGATGGGGCCCGGAGGCCGTGTCGCCGAGGTCTGGGCACAGGCGGTCGCGACGAGGACGACGGCGATCGAGAGGAGACGGGAGAGGGAAGGCATCACGGTCGCGCTACCCGCACGAGGGGAGACACGGCAAGGCCGAATCCGCGAGCTGCGCCCAATCCGCCGTCGAACAGCGTCATCCGAGGGAGCGGGCTCGGCCCCGCGGAAACCGGCGAGGACCTGGAACCGGCACCTCGTCTCGGACGCTGCTCGGCGGGGAGGCCTCGCGACCTGCGCGCGCCGTGGCCTCGACCGACGGCTCGTGGAGAATCGTCCGCGCGCACCGCGGCGCAAGGTGAGAAGACACCGCTCGCGTCGTTCGTTGCGCCGCTCGATGCACTTTTCTTGTGGAGCGTTCGCGGTGACGGAAGGGCGAGGGTGCATGCAAGGCTTCAGTGAAAGTGAGGCCGAACCTCATGCACGTCTCCCGATTCACCAAAGCGACGACCACCATCCCCATCGCCCTGTCAGTCCTGCTCGGCTCTGCCGCCGGCTGTGGATCCAGCACACAGCAGATCGAGTCCAGCATCGGCCCGGGCGGCGGCTCGCTGTCTCTGCCAAGCCCCGCGGTCCGGCTCGACGTCCCGGCGGGAGCGCTCACCGCGACGACCACGGTCTCCCTGCGCGCGAGCGCCGACGCTCAGGGACTCCTTGTGACGCTCGAGCCCGCCCAGCTCGCGCTGGCCCGGCCGGCCCAGCTCTCGGTCTCGCTGGACGGGCCCCGGCACATCTCCAGCGTGACGGAGGTCAGCCGCGGCGGGGAGCAACCCATCGGGGTGGACGCCCGCATCGAGGGTTCCTCCGGCGCCAGCACCCGGCTCCACCTCGATCACCTC
Source organism: uncultured delta proteobacterium (assembly GCA_963776345.1). Classification (GTDB taxonomy): domain Bacteria; phylum Myxococcota; class Myxococcia; order Myxococcales; family Myxococcaceae; genus RPRB01. The sequence continues at coordinate 496,490 of CAVZMH010000022.1, forward strand.
ACGCAGGTCCGGGTGTCCACCGAGGAGGTGAGCGACGGTGGCATCGCACCCGGGGCGTGCCACGGGCACGGCGATGGGATGGACGGTGATGGCCACGAGGGCGATGGGATGGAGGGTGATGGCCACGAGGGCGACGGCGACCACCGCGACGGCGGCGTGGACGATGACGGTGGGCCCGATGGCGGCGTGGACGATGACGGTGGGCCCGATGGCGGCGTGGTCGCGTCGGGGGCCTGCCAGGCCGGCTTCGAGTGCGATGACGGCGTGTGCGTCGCCCCCGGCGGGAACGACGAGCACCACGACGACTGCCCGGGCGCCGACGGCGGAACGTGCTCGGACGACCAGGAGCACCGCGACGGCGGCCACCCCTGACGGTCTCGCCCCGCGTAGAGCAACGGTCCCCGGGCGGGCGTGCCGCGAGGCGTCCGCCCGGACCTATCTAGGCGGCTGTCGAGCGCTCGAAGTTTCGACCCAGCGAGTATGCGCGATCCAGATAACGACGCCGGGTCTCGTCGGTCGCGCCGTTGACCGCGTAGAAGTAGACGTGCTCAACGGTTCGGATGCCCGGGTAGTGGAGGCACCACTCATCCATCAGGCGCTTCATCGCCTCGCCGAAGCCCAACCCGTACGCTTCTTCGTTGAAGATCGTCGTGTTGATGATCAGCGCTTTCTCGTGCTTCAGCAGGGGAATCCGACCCCCGACGTCGCCTCGCCAACCGGCCTCCGAGAGCCCAAAGGCGAACCCCAGGGTGAAGACCCGATCGAACCATCCCTTCAGGATCGCGGGGAAGCCGACGAACCAGACCGGTGAGATGAAGACCAGCGCCTGGGCTGCGGCGACCCTTCGTTGTTGCTCGAGGACGTCCTTGGGCCTGTGTTCTTCGCGCAAGGCCCTGATGAGCGCGCGTGGGTCCTTCTCGCCAATCCAGCGCCTCACCAGGAATCGGCGCAGCGGCCCCCCAGCGCTGTCGAGCAACCCCTGTTTCAGGTTCGCCCGGTCCAGGATGTCCTGCGGAACGTTCTCATCCATCCAGTTCGGCCCGTCCCGATCACGCCACACCGGATCGAAGCCAATGCCGTAGAGATCGATGATCTCGCTGGAATGGCCGGCGTCGGCAAGGCCCTTGGTGAACTGCTCGAGGACGGCGTGACAAAACGACCTGGGACTCGGGTGCGCATAGATCGTGAGGACCTTCATCGCTCCCTCCGCGCTGGCAGCGGGGTGTCTACCTGTCGGGTTTGACTGCGACTGGTCTAGGTCCTCACGTCACACTGCAGGATCGGCGCGGTCTTCACGCAGGTGATGCTCGCGCTGCGGCCCATGAACCCGCGGGCCATGTCGATCGCTTCGCCCAGCGTGTCCGCGCGCTCCCAGCCCAGCAGCTCCGGGACGTGGTTGTTCTCGGCGCCCGCGCAGATGACCTTGCCCACGTGCTGCCGGCCGTTCTCGCCCCAGTACCACATGTAGAAGGGGTGAGCGCCGTGGTACGCGTGGCCCTTCCGGTACAGGTGCACGTACGAGGGGTTCTCCGCGAACTCGCGCTCGTACATGTGCTCGAGCTTCATCGCATCCCGCGTCTCGGGCAGCAGGCGGTTGAAGAACTCGATGTAGCTCGGGTGGTGCTCGGGATCGAACTCGTCGTACGCCGGGTGGCAGAGGATGATGACGCCGCCCTTCTTCACCAGCGGCACGCCCCGGTTCAGGTTGAACAGGTACCCGAGCCCCATCACCTGGACCAGCAGCGGGTTCAGGATCGAGTTCACGTTGTACGGCGAGATGTACGGCACGCCGTAGATGACGACGTCGCTCTGCCCGTCGATCGGCACCGAGTACTGCTTCCAGCACAGCTCCAGCGTCTTCTCGTGGCAGGGCTCGGTCGCGCCCGCGTTCACCCCGGTCACGTTGTAAGGCGCCGGGATGTTCATGAACAGCTTCCGCTTTGCCGCCCGCGGCAGCTTGGACAGCGTGTACTTCAGGCCCTGGAACTTCAGCCGGTCGAACTCGGTGTAGTCCTCCTCCTTCTTGCCGAGGAAGCCGGTCGGACCGTCGAACATCCGGTTGTTCAGCGCGGTCTCGATGTGGAAGACCTTCAGGCTCTTGTCGATCACCCGGCCGATGCGCTCGGTGCTCCGGTGGAGCGCGCTCCGGCTCGGCTCCATGTAGCTCTCGGAGTCGCGGATGGTCTTGGGGTTGTGGTGCGCCCGTAGCGAGGCGTAGTTCGCCAGCCCCGTGCCCACCGACTTGTGCCCGCCGTCCATCGGCACCAGGTTGATGTTCACGTAGATCAGGAGGTCACTCTCGGCCGCCCGGCGGTTGATCGCCACCACCTCGCCGGCGGACGTGCGCTCCAGCTCCACGATGCCGTCCGGATCCTCGGCGTCGTGGTTGTAGTAGCGGTCGGGGTAGTAGGCGTCGAAGATCTTCGAGCCCACCATCCGCCGCATCTCCGACTCGGTCATCCGGCGGTGGAGCGCGTTGGCGATGACCAGATGCACGTCGTCCACGCCCGAGTCGGTCAACAGCTCGAGCACGATCTCGAGGATTGTCTGCCGCACGTCCGGCAGCGCCATCGGCGGCAGGGGCAGCGAGATGTCGTCGATCGCCACCGTCACCTTCATCCCCGGCCGGAGCAGCGCGTGCAGCGGGTCCATCCCCTCCGGGTGGTTCAGCGCCCAGCGGATCGCCGCCTTCACGTTGGGCACGCCCTGCAGCGGCTGGCGGGGGAACACCACGCGGGTGTCCAGCGGCAGGTCCTCGAGCAGGAAGTCCTCCCCGAAGAAGAGCACCCGGGGCGGGCTGCCCTTCTCGGTCACCACCACGTGGCGTTCCTCGTCGTAGAGCCGCTTCAGCGTCTTGAGCTGGCGCATCCCGGGGATCCTCTCTAGCGCAGATCGAGCACCGGCCAGTGGTACGCCCGGGCGATGGACCGGAGCCGCACGTCCGGGTTCACCGCCGTGGGCCGGCCCACCATGGCCAGCATCGCGTAGTCGCTGAAGCTGTCGGAGTAGGCGAAGCTCTGGTCCAGCTGCAGCTCGTGCTTCACGCAGTACTCGCGGATGGCGTTGGCCTTGTTCGCCCCCTCGATGATCGGGGGAATCGACCTTTCCGGTCGCGAAGCCCCCGACGAACTGCATCTTGTTGGCGATGACGTCGTCGGCGCGCAGGTGCCGGGCCAGGGGGAGGACGGTGAAGTCCAGCGCGCCGGTGATCAGCACGATGCGGCACCCGGCGCGTCGCGCCTCGTCGATCAGGTCCTGCGCCTTGGGGAAGATGGCCGGCTTCAGCACGTCCTCCAGCAGCTCCTCGGCGAGCACCACCAGCCGGTCCTCGGACAGCCCCTCGTAGGCCCGGTAGAAGTACTCGTTGAAGACCTTCCGGTTGATGAGGTCCAGCCCTGCATAGACCGGGATCTGGGCCACCGTGGCCAGCGTCCGCGCCGCGATGCCGGTCAGGGAGCCCCGGTTCATCGCGTAGTACGCGTAGGTGTGGACGATGTTCGTCCGCACCAGCGTTCCGTCGACGTCGTAGAAAGCCGCCTTGGCGCTCATATCCAGCCGTGGGCCTGATACCACGCGGCGCTCCGGGCAATCGAGGTGCGCGCGTCGATGCGGGGGACCCACCCCAGCCGCGCCCGCGCCTTCTCCCCGCTGCAGGTCCACGCCGGCGCGAGCAGCTGGCGCGCGAGCTTCCGGTTCAAGGGCAGGTGCTTGCCCGTCAGCCGGCTCCAGCCGTCCGCCATCGCCGCCAGCGCCCGGAGCCGCCCCGGCGACAGCCGCAGCGTGCGCGGCGTCACCCCCAGCGCCCGCGCCCCGAGCTCCTGGATCTCCTCGAGGCTCGTCTGGTCCGGCCCCGGCGTGAAGAAGGCCTCCCCCACCGCCTCGGGCCGCACCGCGAGCAGGAGGAGGCACTCGACGACGTCGTCCACGTCCACCACCGAGAGCGGCCTGGGCCCACCCCCGATCTCCAGCCGGATGCCTCGCTTGACCAGCCGGAAGAAGACCAGGTTCTCGCGATCTCCCGGCCCGAGGATGCGGGGCGGCCGCGCCACGGTGACCTCGAGCCCCGCCGTCCCCAGCGCGATCCGCTCGGCCTCGGCCTTGCTCTCGCCGTACCATTCCTCGGGGAGCAAGGGGTCCGTCTCCACGTGGGGCCGGTCGGGACGGGAGGGCCCCACCGCCGCCAGCGAGCCGGCGAGCACCATCCGGCGGGCCCCCGCCCGGAGCATCGCGTCACACACCGTCCGCGTCCCCTCCGCGTTGACCCGGAAGAAGGCCGAGCGCTCGGGGGCCCGGCGCAGGCCCGCGAGGTGGAACACCACCTCCATCCCCTCGACCGCCCGCTGCACGGACGCTGCCTCCGTCACGTCCCCGGGCGACCCTCTCCACGCCCACCCCCTCGAGGGCCGCCGCGTCGCTTCCGGGACGCACCAGGGCCCGGACCCGGTGCCCGTGTCCCACCAGCCGGCGGGCCAGGGCACTGCCCAGGAACCCGTTTGCACCCGTGATCAGCACCTGCATGTCAGAGGGGCCTCCCAGGAATCTCAGAGGGGGAAACACCTTCCAGGCGTGTTTTCTCCTCTGAAGTCTGATATCCGCCCAGCCTTGGCTTCGTCGAAGAAACGAAGCCATCGACTCGACGACGAGCCGTACAACGTCCCCTGAACAGAGGGGGAGGGAGAATTCGACCGAATGGCCGCCAAGAAGCCCGCGAAGAAGCCGGCAAAGAAGTCATCGGGAGCCAAGCGCAAGCCGAACGCCGCCTTCATGAAGGAGCTGATGCCGTCCGAGGACCTCGCGCAGGTGATCGGTAGCAAGCCGATCCCCCGTACCGAGGTGGTGAAGAAGCTCTGGGCCTACATCCGCAAGAACAATCTCCAGGACGCCAAGGAGAGGCGGATGATCAACGCCGACGACAAGCTGAGGCCCGTCTTCGGCGGCAAGAAGCAGGTCTCGATGTTCGAGATGACCAAGCTGGTCAACAAGCACCTGAGCTGAGTCGTCTCGCCGGGGCGATGCCCCCGGCACCCTGTGGGGCTCCGTGGTCGGCTGCGCGAAAGCGACCACGGAGCCCTTCGTACGTCCGGGGCTCCGGTCGCCCATCCTCGACGCTGGACGCTCGGGCGCCGAGGTCCTCCGAGGGCGAAGCCCTGGCCTGGACGGTGCACTGACGGTCGGCACGCTCGCTCCGAGGTGCCCTCCATGTCCGTCGGCCCCGTCGTCTCCGGCTCGCCCGAGGTCTCGGGCCCGGCGCAGCCCGACGCTGCCCAGCAGTGCGTCGTCCAGCCGGGGGACACGCTCTCGGCCATCGCTCGTCGGCTTCAGCAGCAAGGCATGCCTGGAAGCACCGCCGAGCTGGTGCGCACGATCGCCCGGCTCAACGGCATCTCCAACCCCGACCGGATCGAGGTGGGGCAGGTGCTCACCCTGCCTACACGGCCTTTGGCCGGCACCCACCCCGAGGACCCGGTGGTCGTGGCGGGCACGGTGCCCCGGCTGTCGCTCGGCAGCCTCTTCAGCGCCGCCGAGCGGCAGACGCTCCTCCAGGGCGCGCTCCTCCGGCTGACCCGGGGGTGGAGCGCCCCGGCGCAGGCGCGCCATCCCCGCGGCCCGGACGGCACGCCGCTCTTCCGGCAGGGAGATCCGGCCTGGCGCACGGAGCGGCTCGGGGTGGCGGGCGACGGACCCACGCTCGCCCATGCCGGCTGCGCGGTCACCGCCTGCGCCATGGCGCTGAGCCGGCTCGGCGGCACCCTCCTGACCCCCGACGCCCTGGTCCGCCACCTCCGCGAGGCGGGCGGCTTCCAGGGCCCGCTGGTCGACTGGGGCGTGGCGGGAGCGGCCGTCCGGGGAGCGCCCCGGGCCTGTCCGGGCGAGCTCGACGGCCCGGGGATGGATCGCGAGCTGGACGCGGGACGGCCGGTCCTGCTCCGGGTGACGCACGACGTCCAGGGGCTCTCCCGGCAGCACTGGATCTGCCTGACCGGCCGCGACTCGAGGACCGGCCAGTACACGGCGAACGACCCCGCGACCGGGCACACCACCGCGCTGGTCCGGAGGGGGGGCGCGCTGGCGAGCGTCCCGGGCGAGCCCGTCCGGTACGCCTCCGACGGGCGGATGGTGACGTTCAGCCCAGGCCCCGCGCGGCAGGCGTGAGCGCGGGCCCGTTCGGTTGCCCAGCGGCCATCGATGTCTGCCGGCGCGAGTCTCGCCCGCGGTGCTGAGTCCTCGTCGCCCGGGTCGCGCCCGCCGGCTAGGGGCTCGAGCACCAGCGGCGAGGGCCGCCCGGCGACCTCCAGCTCGAGCGGCTCGCGCGGCCGAGCCAGCGCGGCTCGGGACTCCGGCGGAGCGAACGTGCCCCGGTGCTGCGGGACCGCCTCGGGCCAGGCCAGGCGCTCCCCGGGTCCTGGAGCTCGAAGCCCAGCGCCTCGGCGTGGGCCCGGACCAGCAGCCCCGCGAGCTGGGGAACGAGGAAGAGCGCGAATGCGGCCAGTGTGGCCGCGACGTCCACCCAGAGTGTGGGCCCCTGCCCGTCTCCCAGCTCGGCGCTGGCCCAGAGCAGCCGCGAGAACAGGAGCCCGCGGCGCCCGCGCCCGCCACGCCCTCCGGTGCCAGCGCGGGTCGAGCGTCCTCGCCAGTCCGTGGCCCGAGGCGAACCGGGTCAGTACCATCGGCGCGCAGGCGCCCCCCACGACCGCCAGGCCGGTCCTCGCGTCCGCATCGAGCGTGTCGCTCCACAGAAGCAGCGGGGCGGTCAGGACGAGGCCGGGCGCAGGCCGGGCCAGCGTGGCCCCGGTCAGCGCCAGAGGGCAGGGCCACGGGGAGCGTGCAGTGTCGCCCGGGCGGCTGACCCGGAGCGAGACCCTGTGTGCGCGAGGGGACTGTTGGCTCGCCGGGCCGGGCGTCCTCCGCTAAGCACCCTGTACACCCATGCACCCGCACCTCGACGAGGCCCGAGAGGCCGCTCCGCCCGGCCAGACCCCGGAGGTCGACGAGCCGGCCCTCGCCGGGCCGCTGTACGCCCGGACCCGGGAGCACGTCCTGGCCCAGCGGCAGAGCCCGCTCTCCACCTACCGGGTGCAGCTGCACCGTGAGCTCGACTTCGCCCGGGCGAGCGCGGCGCTGCCGTACCTGGCCCGGCTCGGGGTGAGTCACCTCTACGCCTCGCCCATCCTCCGCGCGATGCCCGGGAGCGCCCACGGGTACGACGTGGTCGACCACGGCGAGGTCAACCCGGAGCTCGGCGGCGGGGTGGGGCTCGCCGCGCTCACCGACGCGCTGCGAGCGAACGGGCTGGGGCTGCTGCTGGACACGGTGCCCAACCACATGGGAATCGCCGCGGGGAACGCGCTCTGGGAGGACGTGCTGGAGAACGGTCCGGCGGCGGTCCACGCGCACTTCTTCGACGTGGACTGGGAGCCGGTGAAGACCGAGCTCCGCGGCAAGGTCCTGCTCCCCGTCCTCGGCGACCAGTACGGCGTGGTGCTGGACCGGGGCGAGCTGCAGCTCGAGTACCAGGGCGGGACCATCGCGCTCCGCTACCTCGAGCACCGCTTCCCCCTGAACCCGCGCGCCTACCAGGACGTGCTCGGCCCGGGGCTGGAGCAGGTGGGCAGCCAGCTCGGCGACTCGCATCCCGACTTCACCGAGCTGCAGAGCATCCTCACCGGCCTCCGCAACCTGCCGTCGCGGGCCGAGACCACGCCGGAGAAGGTGCTGGAGCGGAACCGGGAGAAGGAGGTGCTCAAGCGGCGGCTGAACGTGCTGGTGAGCAGCTCGCCCGTGGTCGCCGAGCACGTGCGGACCAACCTCGCCCGGCTCAACGGACACCCCGGCGACCCGCGCAGCTTCGACGCGCTGGACCGCCTGCTCGAGCGCTACGTGCCCTACCGGCTGGCGCACTGGCGCGTGGCCGGCGAGGAGATCAACTACCGGCGCTTCTTCGACATCAACAGCCTGGCGGCGATCCGGGTCGAGGACCGTGAGGTGTTCGAGGAGGCGCACGCGCTCACCTTCCAGCTGCTCGCCCGGGACCAGGTGCAGGGCCTCCGCATCGACCATCCCGACGGCCTGTTCGACCCGAGCGCCTACTTCCTCCGGCTGCAAGAGCGGTACTTCCTCGACCAGGCGCGGAAGCTCGCCGGGGATTCCGTGGACGATGGGAGCTGGCCGGCGGTGAGCGAGGCGCTGCTGGGCCGCTGGCGCGCGGAGGCCGGGGCCGATCCCTCCGCCCCGCTGCGCCGAGCGCTGTACGTGGTGGTGGAGAAGATCCAGGGCGGCAAGGAGCGCATCCCGGAGGACTGGGCGGTGCAGGGCACCACCGGGTACCGCTTCGCCAACCTCACCACCGGGCTGCTGGTCGACATGTCGGCGGCCCGGGAGTTCACCGAGATCTACGAGGAGTTCATCGGGCAGCCGACGAGCTTCGAGGCGCTGCTGGTGGAGAAGAAGAGGCAGGTGGTGGCGGCGAGCATGGCCAGCGAGATCAACGGGCTGGCCCGCGAGCTCAATCGAATATCCGAGATGAACCGCCGCACCCGCGACTTCACGCTGAACTCCATCCGCCGGGCGCTGATCGGCTTCATCGCCCACTTCCCGGTGTACCGGACCTACGTCTCCGCCGCGCCGGGCGTCGACGAGCGCGACGCGCACTACATCCAGTGGGCCATCGCCCGGGCGCGGGTCGCGGACCCCATCACCAGCGCCTCGCTGTTCCAGTGGCTGGAGGAGCTGCTGCTCAAGCGGTACCCGGAACACCTTCCGCTCCCCGAGCGCCAGGTGATGCTGCGGGTCGCCATGAAGCTCCAGCAGATCACCGGTCCGGTGATGGCGAAGGGACTGGAGGACACCGTCTTCTACGTCTACAACCGCCTGGTGGCGCTCAACGAGGTGGGCGGGGAACCGGAGCACTTCGGGGCCAGCGTGGAGACCTTCCATCACCGCAACGTCGAGCGCGCCGGCGACTGGCCCGGAGGGTTGCTCGCCAGCTCCACCCACGACACCAAGCGGAGCGAGGACCTGCGCGCCAGGCTGGCGGTGCTCTCGGAGATGCCGGCCGAGTGGCGCCGCGCGCTCCAGACCTGGCGGAAGCTGAACGCGGTCCACAAGACCGAGCTCCCCGGCGGCCCCGCGCCGTCCGCCAACGACGAGTACCTCCTCTACCAGACGCTGCTCGGCGTCTGGCCCATGGGGGAGCTGGACCCGTCCCACCTCCCGGCGTTCGGTGCGCGGATCCGCGAGTACATGCTCAAGGCCATCCGGGAGGCGAAGGTCCACACCGGCTGGACAAACCCCGACCCGGACTACGAAGAGGCCACCACCCGCTTCGTGGACCGCCTCCTCGACCCGGGCGTCTCGCGGGTGTTCTTCGACCAGGCGCGGCTCCTCAAGGAGAAGCTCGAGCGCCCCGGGCAGGTGAACTCGCTGGTGCAGCTGGCGCTGAAGCTGGCCAGCCCCGGGGTGCCGGACATCTACCAGGGCTGCGAGCTGTGGGACCTCTCGCTGGTGGACCCGGACAACCGCCGCCCGGTGGACTTCCAGCTCCGGGACCAGATGCTCTCCGAGCTGCTCCGCCGCCACGCCCAGGCGCCGCTGAGCACGGCGCGCGACGCGTGGGCCGATCCCACCGACGGGCGGTGCAAGCTGCTCCTCACCGCGGTGATGCTCCGGCTCCGGCAGGCGCGGCCCGAGCTGTTCCGGCGAGGCGGCTACCAGGCGCTGGAGGTGGAGGGGAACTCCGCGGCGCGGGCGCTGGCCTTCGCCCGGCGGCTCGGGGACGAGGCGGTGGTGGTGGCCGCGCCCCGGCTGGTCACCGGCGCGCTCAGGGCCGGGCTCGGTCCGGCCCACGGCTCGACGCGGGTGCGGCTCCCCGCGGAGCTGGCCGGCCGGCGCCTGCGGAGCGTCGTCACCGGGGCGGACGTGCAGCCACTCGAGGGGGGACTTCTGCTGGGACCGCTCCTGGCCGACTTCCCGGTGGCGGTCCTGGAGGCCGTGGAATGACGGTCCCCACCGCGGTCTGGCCGGGAAAGCCGCAGCCGCTGGGCGCGACCTGGGACGGGGAGGGGGTGAACGTCGCCGTCTTCTCGGAGCGGGCGGACCGCATCGACGTCTGCCTCTACGACGTGCGCGAGCCGAACCGCGAGACGGCGCGGATCACCCTGCCCGAGCAGACGCGCAATGTCCGTCACGGGTACCTGAGAGGCGTGGGGCCGGGGACCTTGTACGGCCTCCGGGCCCACGGGCCGTACGACCCGGCCAACGGCCTGCGCTTCAACGCCAACAAGCTCCTGGTCGATCCGTACGCCCGTGCCATCTACGGCCGGGTGGACTTCGACGCGCCGGTCTACCCCTACCGCGTCGGGAGCCGGAGGTCGGACCTGTCCTTCGACGACCGGGACAGCGCCCCGGGGATGCCCCGGGGCATCGTGGTGGACGGCCGGTTCAACTGGGAGGGCGTGGAGAGCCCGCGCATCACCTGGCCGCGGCTCATCGTCTACGAGGCCCACGTGCGCGGCTTCACCATGCGCCACCCGGACATCCCCGAGTACCTCCGCGGGACCTACGGCGGCTTCGCGCACCCGCTGGTCATCGACTACTTCCAGACGCTGGGCATCACCGCGGTGGAGCTCCTCCCCGTGCACCACGCGGTGGACGAGGGATTCCTCGAGGCCAAGGGGCTCACCAACTACTGGGGCTACAACACGCTCGGGTACTTCGCCCCCGACGCCCGCTACGCCTGCACCGGCCCCTTCAACGTGGTGAACGAGTTCAAGGGCATGGTGAAGGCGCTGCACCGCGCGGGCATCGAGGTGCTCCTCGACGTGGTCTACAACCACACCGGCGAGGGCAACCACCTCGGGCCGATGCTGAGCCTGAAGGGCCTGGACCCGCTGGCGTACTACCTGACCAGCCCGGAGTCGGCGCGCCACTTCCAGGACTTCACCGGGACCGGGAACAGCCTCAACCTCGACCACCCGCAGACGCTGAAGCTGGTGATGGACTCGCTGCGCTACTGGGTGCAGGAGATGCACGTCGACGGGTTCCGCTTCGACCTGGCCACCACCCTCGGCCGCACCCGGATGACGTTCGACCGGAACGCGCCCTTCTTCCACGCCATCCACCAGGACCCGGTGCTCAGCCGGGTGAAGCTCATCGCCGAGCCCTGGGACGTGGGCCCGGGCGGGTACCAGGTCGGTGCCTTCCCGGTGGACTTCTCGGAGTGGAACGGGAAGTACCGCGACGCGTTCCGGAAGTACTGGAAGGGCGAGGACAACCTGGCGGGGGAGATTGGCTACCGGCTCACCGGCTCGGCGGACCTGTTCCAGCTCTCGGGGCGCGGGCCCTACGCCGCGATCAACTTCGTCACCGCCCACGACGGCTTCACCCTCCGGGACCTCGTCTCCTACGAGCAGAAGCACAACGAGGCGAACCTGGAGCACAACAAGGACGGCGCGGACGACAACAACTCGTGGAACTGCGGCGTGGAGGGCCAGACCGACGATCCGCACGTGAACGCGCTCCGCGACCGGCAGGTCCGCAACTTCCTGACCACGCTCTTCGTCTCCAGCGGCGTGCCGATGCTCCTCGCCGGCGACGAGCTCGGCCGCACCCAGGGCGGAAACAACAACGCCTACTGCCAGGACAACGAGACCTCCTGGGTGGACTGGAACCTCGACCAGCGGAGGAAGTCGCTCCTGGCCTTCACCCGCCGGCTGATCCAGATGCGGCAGGAGCAGCCGGTGCTGAGGCGACGGCGCTTCTTCCGCGGCGGGCACATCTGGGACTCGGACCTCAAGGACCTGGCCTGGTTCCGCCCCGACGGCAGCGAGATGACCCAGGAGGACTGGACGCAGCCCTTCGTCCGCTCGCTGGGGTTCCTCCTCGGCGGCGACGCCATCGCCACCACCGACACCCGGGGGAACAAGGTGATGGGGGACTCGCTGCTCATCCTGATGAACGCCCACCACGAGCCGGTGGAGTTCGTGCTCCCGGCGATCGAATGGGGGAGCGACTGGGAGATCCTGGTCGACACCGCCGACGGAGACGGGAAGACCGGCGCCTTCACCCCGGCCGGCGGCGCGCTCACCGTGGTTGATCGGGCCATGATGGTGCTCCGCCGGCCGGCGGTCCGGAACGGCGGCGGCGCCGCCGGATGAGCACGCCGTGGTGGGTCTGGCTGCTGTTCAACGTCGGCGTCCTCGGGGTGCTGGCGATGGACCTCGGCGTGGCCCGCCGGCGCGGCCACCGGCCCCAGACCGCCGCCGCGGCCGGGCGCTGGGTGCTGCTCTGGGTGAGTCTGTCGCTCGGCTTCGGCGCCGCCCTGTGGTGGGGCCGTGGGCAGCGGACGGGGCTGGAGTTCTTCACCGCCTACGTCGTCGAGTACGCGCTCAGCGTCGACAACCTCTTCGTCTTCCTCCTGGTGTTCGAGTACTTCCGCATCCGTCCGGGAGAGCAGCACCTGCTCTTGTTCTGGGGCGTGCTGGGCGCGTTCGTGCTCCGGGGAACGCTGATCCTCGGCGGTGCGGCGCTGGTCCGCGAGTTCGAGTGGATGCTCTACCTGTTCGGGGCGTTCCTCCTCTGGACGGCGGCCAAGCTCATCCGCGGGGGGGAGGCCCAGGCCGACCCGGCCCACAACCCCGTGCTGCGGTTTGCCCGGCGGGTGCTGCCGGTGGCCGACCCAGCGCCCGAGGATCGGTTCGTCGTCCGGGGCACCCGTGGACTTCAAGTCACCCCGCTCTTCCTGGTGCTGCTGGTGGTGGAGACGACGGATCTGATGTTCGCGCTCGACTCCATCCCCGCGGTGCTCGGCGTGAGCCGCGACCCGTTCGTGCTCTACAGCAGCAACGTCACCGCGGTGCTCGGGCTGCGGTCGCTGTTCTTCGTGCTCCGGTCGCTGCTGTCCCGGCTGCACTACCTGAAACCGGCGCTGGCGGTGGTGCTGGGCTTCGTGGGGCTGAAGATGATCGCCGAGCCCTGGGTGCCGGTGCCGGTGTGGCTCTCTCTGGCGGTCATCGGCGGGGTGCTGGGCCTGGCCTTCGCGGCCTCCTGGTGGCGAGGCCGGAGTGAGCGCGCGTCACCGGAGCAGGGCGGGCCCGGGACTTGACCGTTGCACCCCGGGCGGGGGACGGGCCATGGTCTCCGGGGGAGGGTCATGTCCAGCACCGTCACCGAGGGCATCCGGGTCACCGTCCAGCCCAGCTTCTGGGCCGAGCGCAGCGCACCCGAGAACGGGCAGTTCGCCTTCAGCTACGCCGTGGAGATCGCCAACGAGGGCACGGCGCCGGCGCAGCTCCGGAGCCGGCACTGGGTCATCACCGACGCGAACGGGCAGGTGGAGGAGGTGCGAGGGCAGGGCGTGGTGGGCGAGACCCCGCGGCTCGCCCCGGGTGAGCGTTTCGAGTACCGGAGCTGGGCGATGCTGAGGACGCCCTTCGGGACCATGCGGGGGAGCTACACCTTCGTGCGCCCGGACGGGTCGACCTTCGAGGCCCGCATCTCCGAGTTCGCCCTGACCCAGCCGCACGCGCTCAACTGATGGACTCCGCTCCGCAGGGCGTGCTGCTCATCAACCTCGGGACCCCGGACGCGCCGGAGACGGGGGCGGTGCGCCGGTATCTGCGCGAGTTCCTGAGCGACCCCCGGGTGCTGGACATCCCCCCGGCGGGCAGGGCGGCGCTGCTCTACGGGGTCATCCTCCCCTTCCGCCCGAGGAAGTCCGCCGAGGCCTACCGGAAGGTCTGGATGCCCCAGGGCTCACCGCTCCTGGTCCACGGGCGGGCGCTGAGCGACCGGCTCCAGGACGCGCTGGGGCCCGGGTGGGCGGTGGAGCTCGGGATGCGGTACGGGAGCCCGTCGCTCGGCTCGGCGCTGGAGAAGCTGCGGGCGCGGGGGGTGCGCGAGCTGACCGTGGTGCCGCTCTATCCGCAGTACGCCTCGAGCTCGACCGGCTCGAGCCTGGAGCGGGTGTACAGGCTGGTCGGCGAGGCGTGGAACGTGGAGGCGCTTCGGGTGCTCCCGCCCTTCTACGACCGGCCGGCCTTCCTGGACGCGTTCGCCGACGTGGGGCGCCCGGTGCTGGCCGAGGCCCGGCCCGAGCACGTGCTGTTCAGCTTCCACGGGCTCCCCGAGCGACAGGTGAAGAAGAGCGACCCCACCGGCGCGCACTGCCTCGCGCGGGCGGACTGCTGCGACGTGGAGGTCCCGGCGAACCGCTGGTGCTACCGGATGCAGGCGGTGTTCACCGCCCGGGCGATGGCGCAGCGGCTGGGGCTCGAGCCGGGGAAGTGGACCGTCACCTTCCAGAGTCGCCTCGGGCGGACGCCGTGGGTGCGGCCGTACACCGACGTGGTGATTCCCGAGCTGGCGCGGAACGGGGTGAAGCGGCTGGCGGTGTTCTGTCCGGCGTTCGTCGCCGACTGCCTGGAGACGCTGGAGGAGATCGGCATCCGGGCGAAGGCCGACTTCCTCGCGCACGGCGGGGAGTCGCTCACCCTGGTCCCGAGCCTGAACGCGCATCCGTCGTGGGTGCGCGGGCTCACCAAGATGCTCCGGCAGCTCCGGGGCGAGGAAGCGGAGACCGGCGCCGCGGCGTGAGAGGAGCCGAGGCAAGGCGAAGGACGCCGGGAGCTGAACTGCTCCAGCGGCGCCCACTGAACGTCCCGCCCGGCGCCTGTGCGGAGTTCAGTGTTCTCGAGGCGCCGCCGCCCGCCGCAGTCGGTCCGCCACCGCCAGCCCGAGGCCTTCCTCGCCCGGCACCGAGATGACCACCACGTCCACCTTCGCCTCGTCGGCGGCGCGGAACACGCCGTACAGCTCGCGCGCCAGGCCCTCCACGTCCGCCGGGATGCGCAGCGCGACCAGCGGCGCCGGCACCTCGACCGACTCGGGCACCGCCACCGCGACGCGGCGCCCGCCCTCGGCCAGCGAGAGCGCCTTCGCCACCGCGGCGCCCGGCTCGGCCAGCAGCACGCCGGCCCGCGGCGCATAGTGCGAGGGCAGGAGCCCGGGCGCCCGCATCTTCCGGCCAGGGACCCGGGAGATCCGATGCCCGAGCACCTTCTCCACCGCCTCCACCGGCACTCCACCGGGACGGAGCAGCACCGGCTCGTCGCCGCTCAGGTCGACGATGGTCGACTCCACGCCCACCCGCGCCGGCCCGCCGTCCAATACCAGATCGACGTCGGCGCCGAGGTCTTCTCGCACGTGCTCGGCCCGGGTGGGGCTCACCTGCCCGAAGCGGTTGGCGCTCGGCGCCGCCACCCCGCCGTTGAACACCCGGAGCACCGCCAGCGCCACCGGGTGTCCCGGCACCCGGAGGGCCACCGTCTCCTGCCCACCGGTCACCGCGTCCGAGGCGCGCGAGGACCGCCGGAGCACCAGGGTCAGCGGCCCGGGCCAGAACGCCGCGGCCAGCATGTGGGCCTCGGGCGGCACCTCCGTCGCCCACTGCGACATCGCGCCCGCGTGCGCCACGTGGACGATGAGCGGGTGGGTGGACGGGCGGCCCTTCACCGCGAAGATGCGCCGCACCGCCAGCTCGTTCTCCGCGTCCGCGGCCAGCCCGTACACCGTCTCCGTGGGCAGGCCCACCAGCCCGCCTCGGCGGAGCACCGCGACGGCAGCGGCGATGCTATCGGGTGAGGTGACTTCCATGGCGCGGTGAAGGTTGCGGTGGGCCTCACTCGCGCTCATAACAAGCACGCCCCGGCGCAGGAAGTGGCGCCCGGTCCTGGCGGCCGGAGGAGCGTGATGCAGGAGCAGCGGTACGTCGCACGCAGCCCGATGCCCGTACCCGCGCGCACGCTCTTCGACTGGCACGCGCGCCCGGGCGCGTTCGAGCGACTCACCCCGCCGTTCGACCGGGTCGAGGTCCTCGAGCGCTCGGGGGGCATCCAGCCCGGTGCGCGCACCGTCCTCCGGGTCCACGTCGGGCCGGTCCCCCGCCGCTGGGTCGCGGTGCACACCTCGCTGGAGGACGGCCGCTCCTTCACCGATCGGCAGGAGTCCGGCCCGTTCACCCGCTGGGAGCAGACGCACCGGATGCTCCCCGACGGCGAGGCCCGCTCCATCCTGGAGGACGAGGTGCGGTATGCGCTCCCGCTCGGTCTGCTCGGCCGGCTGGGCGCGGGCATCGCCCGGGAGAAGATCGAGGCGCTCTTCGCCTACCGCCACGCCCTCACCGCCGCCGACCTCGCCCGCCACGCCGAGCTGCCGGGCCCGCCCCTCCAGGTCGGCATCACCGGCTCGCACGGGCTCATCGGGAACGCGCTCACCCACTTCCTCACCGCCGGCGGTCACACCGTGGTCCGGCTCGGCCGCGGCGACCAGGCGGCCCTCGTGGACGGGCTCGACGCGGTGGTCAACCTCGCCGGAGCCAACGTCGGCGAGGGCCGGTGGACCGAGGCCAGGAAGCGCGAGCTCCGCGAGAGCCGCGTCCGCACCACCGAGGCCGTCGTCTCGGGCATCCTCCGCGCCTCGCGCCGGCCGTCGGTGCTGATCAACGGGTCCGCCATGGGCTACTACGGCGACCGCGGGGACACGCCCATCGACGAGTCCTCGCCCCGTGGCACCGGCTTCCTGGCCGAGGTGGTCGAGGCGTGGGAGGCGGCGACCCGGCCCGCGGAGGAGGCGGGCGTGCGGGTGGTGAAGCTCCGCACCGGGGTGGTGCTCAGCCCGGATGCGGGGGCACTCGCCAAGATGCTCCCCATCTTCAAGGCCGGCGCGGGCGGGCGGCTCGGCTCGGGCAAGCAGGTGTTCAGCTGGATCTCGCTCGAGGACGTGATCGGCGCGCTCCACTTCGCGCTGCGCACCGGCTCGCTCCACGGCGTGGCGAACCTCACCGCCCCCGAGCCGGTCACCAACGCCGGATTCACCCACGTGCTCGGGCGGGTGCTTCATCGGCCGACGGTCGCCGCCGTCCCCGCGGGCATCATCCGCACCGTGTTCGGTGAGATGGGGCAGGAGTCGGTCCTCTCGGGCGCCAACGTCGTTCCTCGCGCCCTGCTCGACGCCGGGTTCCGGTTCCGCTGGCCGGGGCTGGAGGACGCACTCCGGTTCTGTCTGGGCAAGGTGCGGCTCCCCAGCGCCGCGTAGACAGGGGAAACGCCATCCACCCTTGACCGGGGGCCCGGTGCCTGGGAAAGAAGGCGCCCCCTGATGATCCAGGTCGAGCAGCTCTCCAAGTACTACGGAGCACGGGCGGCCATCCGGAACCTGTCGTTCCGCATCGACTCGGGCGAGGTGGTGGGCTTCCTGGGCCTCAACGGCGCGGGGAAGACCACCACCTTGCGAATCCTCGGCTGCGTGCTCCTGCCCACCTCGGGCACGGTGCGGCTCGACGGGCAAGATTCTGATGTCCGCGCCGAGACAGCTCAAGGCGCGCATCGGCTATCTGCCCGAGGAGCCGCCGCTCTACCAGGACATGGGCGTCGGCGAGTACCTCGCCTTCGTGGCCGGGCTGCGCGGGGTCGAGCCGGGCCGCGTCCGCGCGCGGGTGGTGGAGACCGAGGAGCGCACCGGGCTCGCCGCCTTCGACCGGGAGCGCATCTCCACCCTCAGCCATGGCTACCGCCAGCGCGTCGGGGTCGCCCAGGCGCTGGTGCACGGGCCCGAGCTGCTCCTGCTCGACGAGCCGGCCAACGGGCTCGACCCGGTGCAGAACGTCGAGATGCGCGCGCTGATCCGCAGCCTGCGAGGGGACCACACCGTCCTGGTCTCGAGCCACATCCTCCCGGAGATTGCCCAGACCTGCGACCGCCTCCTGGTCATCCGCGACGGCGAGCTGGTGGCGCAGGGGAGCGAGGCCGAGCTCGAGGAGCGGCTGGGGGTCGGCACCGGCGTCGAGCTGGAGATCGCCGGGCCGGTCGAGGCGGTCGCCGCGGCGCTCCGTGCCCTTCCCGGCGTGCGCGGGGTCGGCGTCCAGCCTGCGCCAGGGGGCCACGCGGTGCTCCGCGTCGAGGCGCCCGATGCGCTCCGGCCCGCGCTGGCCCAGGCGGCGCTGGGGGCCGGCGCCCAGCTCTTCCGGCTCGACGTCTCGGCGGACCGGCTGGAGTCGCTCTTCCTCAAGCTCGCCGGCCGGGGGGGCGCGGCATGAGCCCCGTTCTCCTCATCGCCCGGCGCGAGCTGCGCGGCTACCTGCGCACCATGACCGGGTGGATCATCGCCGCGTCGGTGCTGCTCATCGACGGGCTCCTGTTCAACGCCTTTGCCCTGGAGGGCGCGCGGCGCTCCACCGAGGTGCTGACGCGGTTCTTCTACCTCGCGTCCGGCCCGGCCATGGTCGCCGCCATCTTCCTCGCCATGCGCCTGCTCGCCGAGGAGCGGCAGCTGGGGACGCTGGCGCTGCTCTACGCCTCGCCGGTCCGTGACTGGGACATCGTGCTCGGGAAGTTCCTCGGGGCGCTGGCGTTCCTCTCCGGCCTCACGCTCCTCACCCTGTACATGCCGCTGCTCATCCTGGTGCACGGGCACATCTCGGTGGGGCACCTCGTGGCGGGCTACCTCGGGCTGCTCCTGCTCGGGGCGGCCTCCCTCGGCCTCGGGACGCTCGGGTCCTCGCTCGCCCGCACCCAGGTGGTGTCGGCCATCCTCGGGGCGGCGCTGCTGGTCTCGATGCTGGTGGCCTGGCTGCTCGCGGCGGTGACCGAGCCGCCGTTCTCCGGCCTCTTCGCCGCGCTCGCGCTGCACAACGCGCACTTCCCGCCGTTCCAGTCGGGGCAGGTGCACCTGCGCGACGTGGCCTATTACCTCCTCGTCACCTGGGTGGCGCTGTTCGCCACCACCCGGGTGCTCGAGGCGCGGCGGTGGCGATGAACGCCAGGAGCCTCCTCCTCACCGCGGCCACGGTGCTCGGGCTGTTGGCGGTCTTCCTCGCCGAGCGGGTGGTGGGCGCGGGCCCGGTCCGCCCCCTCCTGGACGTGCTCGGGGTCCTGGCCGTCGCCGCCGCCGCCGTCGTCCGGTGGAACCGGTCGGCGCTGTCGGCGGCCGCGCCCCGGGCGCGCGTCGAGCGCGTGTTCGCCGTGCTCTCCACGCTGGCGGTGCTGGCCGTCGTCGCCTGGTTCGCCCAGTCCGAGGTGGTGCTCGCCGCGGGCGGGCCGGACGTCCACAAGAGCGCCCCCCGGGTGGCGACGGCGCTCCAGATCCTCACCGCGCTCCTGGGCGCGTCGGCCGTGCTTCCGCTCCTCCTCGGCGAGCTGGCGTACGCCGCGATGTCCCGCGCGCCCGAGGTCGAGGTGGCGCGGGTGCAGGACGCGGTGGGGACCGGGGTGGCGCTGGTCTCGGTGCTCACCGCCGCGCTCGCCCTCGGCTGGGTGGCCGACGCCCGCGACGTCTCCCTGGACTGGAGCTTCTTCCGCCCGGGTCGCGCGAGCGACTCGACCCGCGGGCTGGTCCGCGGCCTGACCGAGCCGGTGACCCTGACCCTCTTCTATCCGCCGGGCTCCGAGGTGGGCGCGGCGGTGCGCGACTACGCCACGTCGCTGGCGACGGAGAGCCCGCTGCTCCGCGTCGAGCGCCTGGATGCGGCGGTGGACCTTGCCCGGGCCCGGGCGCTCGGGGTGAACGGGAACGGCGCCATCGCGGTGAGCCGCGGCGAGCGCCACGAGACCTACCTCACCGGCACCAGCCTGGACACGTCGAGGAGCCAGCTCCGCGAGCTGGACCCCGAGGTGCAGCGCCGCCTCTACCAGGTGGCCCGGGCGGCCCGGATCATCTACCTCACCACCGGTCACGGCGAGCGCGCGGCGCTGAACGCCGACCTCTCCGACGCCCGGGGGACGGTGCGGATGTTCCAGGAGCTGCTCCGGGCCCAGAACGACGAGGTCCGTCCGCTCGGCGCCGCGCAGGGACTGGCCAGCGACGTGCCGCGCGACGCGGGCGCGGTGCTGGTCCTCGGTCCCACCTCGCCCTTCCTCCGCGAGGAGGTCGAGGCGCTCGTCCGGTACCTGCGCGGGGGCGGCCGGCTCCTGGTCGCGCTCGACCCCGAGTCCGGCTCGCAGTTCGACGCGCTGCTGCAGCCGCTGGGCGTGAAGTTCATCCCCACCCCGCTGGCGAACGACCGCGTGTACCTGGCACGCACCCACCAGCCGAGCGACCGCGGGCAGCTGGTGACGGCGAGCTTCGGGCCGCACGCCAGCGTCGGCACCCTGGTCCGGGCGAGCGGCAGGCTTCCCCTCTTCCTCCTCGGAACGGGCTCGCTCGAGCTCCTCACCCAGAAGCCGGCAGGGGTGAACGTCGTCTTCACCGTCACCACGCTGCCCGAGACGTTCCGCGACCTGGACGGCAACTTCCTCTTCGACCCGAGGAACGAGAAGCGGAAGGCCTGGGACGTGGCCGCGGCCATCACCCTGCCGAAGAAGGGCGCCGACGAGGGACGGGCGGTGGTGGTGGCCGACTCCGACGCCTTCACCGATCTGGCCCTCGACGCGAGCAGCGGGAACCGCGCCTTCGCGGTGGACGGCGTGCGCTGGCTCCTCGGGGAAGAGTCGCTCGGCGCGCCGGGCGGCGAGATCGACTTCCCCATCCAGCACACCCGCGGACAGGAGGTGGCCTGGTTCTACGTCACCGTCTTCGTGGCGCCGCTCGCGGTCCTCGGAGCGGGGCTCTGGGTCACCCGGCGGAGGAAGGCGCCGTGAGAGGGCGCCCGGTCCTCGTCCAGGCCGCGATCGCCGCGGGGGCGCTGGCGCTCGCCGCGGTGGTGTGGACCCGGCCACCGCCCCAGGGCGCGCCCGGCGAGGTGCCGGTGGCGCCCCTGGCCCGCGGCGAGGTCAAGGCGGTGCACTGGGATGACGGCTCGCACCAGGTGGACGTCTTCCGCGCCTCGGACACCGACCGCACGGTGTGGGTGCGCATCGCCACCAGCCCCTCGCTCCAGGCGCCGGACGCCGGCGTCGCGGCCGACGCCGGGATGACCGCCGACGCCGGTCCGGCCGCCTCCACCACGAGCATCCGGGCCGACGCCGGGATGCGCGGCCGCGCCGACGGTGGGCTCTCCGACGTGCTCCGCGCCATCAAGGAGGCGCCGCCCCCGCCCGAGCGCGAGCTCCGCGGGAACGAGACCGCCGAGCAGCTCCTCGACCGGGCCTCGCCCCCGATGGCCACCCGCGACCTGGGCATCGCCACGGCCGAGCGCCGCACCGAGCTCGGGCTCGAGGCCTCCAGCAAGCGGCTCCGGCTGGCCACCACCCCCGGGCTCCCGCTCCCCGGTCAGTCGCTGGAGTTCGTCGTCTCCACCCCGCCCGGCGCCGCGGGCGCGTACCTCCTCGCGCCGGACAACCACCTGTGGCTCATCCAGGAGTCGCTGGTGCAGGACCTCTCGGCGGCGGCGAGCCGGCTGGTGGACCGGCGCCTCCATGCGTTCCGTTCCGACGAGCCGGACGCCCTGCAGCTCCAGCTCGACGGAGCCACCCGGGACTTCATCGTCCGCAAGGCGCAGGGCTCCACCCGGGTGGCGCCGGCCGAGAACCCCGACGCGCCGAGCCCCGAGGCGACCGCCTGGGCTGACCGGGCGTGGAGGCTCGCGCCCATCGAGGCGCTCGGACGGGGCGAGACGCCGCGCGAGGGCACGCCCGCCGTCGCCCTGCGCGTCGACTACAGCCGCGACCGGAAGCCGCTGGGGTTCCTCGAGCTGGGCCGCGCCGGGACCGAGTGGTTCGCGCGGAGTGAGCACACCGCCGGGTGGATGCGCCTCGCCGCCCAGGCCGGCGCGCTGCGCGAGCAGGCGGAGCGGCTCGAGGCCGGCGCCCCGCCCGTCCCCCGCTAGCGGGGCACCCCGGTCCCCCCAAGGTTTGCACTTCTTCACCGGAGCCCCGGAGGTCCCTTCACAGCCCCCGCTTACCTCTGCTCCCGCGGGGCGGCGATCCGGCCGCCCGTTGACTGGAGAACGACGATGTGGGGTTTCCTGGTGGGCGCGGTCTGTCTCTACGGCCTCGCCCGGACGATGCGCGGCGGGGGCTGGGCCTACGCCCACGGTCCCGGCCACTGGGGCCGCCGCCGCTGGGGCGGGTGGCGACACGACGGCTGGGACGGGCCGGGCCGCCCGGGCGGACGGGGGCCGCTGCGCTGGCTCTTCGAGCGCATCGACACCTCGCCCGGGCAGGAGAAGGTGATCGCCGAGGCGGCGGACGCGCTCCGGGGCACGATGCGCGGCTGGCACGACGACGCCGAGCGGATGCGGTCCGACGTGGCGCGGAGCATCCGCGGCGAGACCTTCGACCTCGCGGCGCTCGAGGAGGCGTTCGCCCGGGCGGAGGCGCGGCTGGCGACGGTGCGGGAGACGCTCCGCGGACAGGCGGCGCGGGTCCACGAGGCGCTCGACACCCGGCAGCGGGCCGAGCTGGCGGACCTGCTCGCCTCCGGCTGGCGCCGGCGCTGGAACGGGTGAGGAGGAATCGCCATGCGACGTGACCTCCGCATCGCGCTCCTCGCCGCCGGCGTGGTCGTCGGCTTCGGTTCGGGGTTCCACCATCTCCGGATGCGAAGCTGGGAGCGGCGGCTGGCCTGGGAGCGGCACGTGGCCGGGCTGTGCGTCGACGCGGCCCGGGGGGCGCCCGCTCGTCCCTCTCCCTTCATGCCGCCCGGCGACCAGCCCGTGCGCTGATAGAG
This sequence comes from uncultured delta proteobacterium, assembly GCA_963776345.1. GTDB lineage: Bacteria > Myxococcota > Myxococcia > Myxococcales > Myxococcaceae > RPRB01. Next base: position 519,086 of record CAVZMH010000022.1, read on the forward strand.
TCCGCCGCGCGCCATGTCCGTCCGGGTGCTGTGCATCGACGACGACCGACGGCTCCAGGAGTTGCTGGTGAGCTGGCTCGGACAGAACGGCGTCCAGGTGACGCCGGCCTACGACGGCCAGAGCGGCATCCAGGCGCTGGACACCTCGGCCTTCGACGCCGTGCTCCTGGACGTGATGCTCCCGGGCATGGACGGGCTGGAGGTGCTCCGGCGCATCCGCACCAGGAGCCGGGTGCCGATCCTCATGCTGACCGCCAAGGGCGACGAGACGGATCGGGTGGTGGGCCTGGAGATCGGCGCCGACGACTACGTCCCCAAGCCGTTCAGCCCGCGCGAGCTCCTGGCCCGGCTCCGCGCGGTGCTCCGCCGGAGCGCCCCCGAGGCGGTGAGCGAGAAGCTGGCGGTGGCGGACGTGCAGGTGGACGTCGGGGCCAGGCAGGTGACGGTGGAGGGCAAGCCCATCGACCTCACCGGGCTCGAGTTCGACATCCTGGTGGCGCTGATGCGGCGGGCGGGCCGGGTGATTCCCCGGGACGCGCTCCTCGCCGAGGCGGGCCGGAGCGACGTGGTGGTCGGCGAGCGGACGGTGGACGTCCACATCTCGCACCTCAGAGCGAAGCTCGGCGACGACCCGCGCTCTCCCCGTCGCATCAAGACGGTGCGCGGCGTGGGCTACGTGCTCAGCCGGGAGCAGTAGGCGTGGTCCCGCCCTGTCATCCCTGGCACCGCCGGCGCTGGCCCGACTTCACGCTCTGGCGCAACCGCGCCCGGATGCAGCGGCGGCTGTTCGTCTGGTTCGGCGTCTCCATCCTGGTCACCGCCTTCGTGGTCTCGGCGGTCACCGCCGGCATCGAGCGGCTGCGCGGGCCCTCGGCGCGCGCGCAGTGGGAGAACGTCCAGGCGCTCATCGGGGCGCAGGCGGCGCGGGTGTGGAGCGATCCGGGCGAGCGGAGGGCCTGGGCCTCCGAGCTCTCGCAGCAGCTCGGCTGGGCGGTGGAGCTCGAGGACGCCCTCGGCAAGGAGCTCGGCCGGTTCGGGCCGCCGGCGCACGGCTGGATGGCGAGCGCGCCGGTGGTACGGGACGGGGTGACGGTGGGCACGGTGCGGGTGCAGCCCTGGCCCCACGGAGGCCGCGGCGGCTGGACCGCGCTCCTCGCCCTGGGGGTGGTGCTGGCGATGCTCTGGGCGATGTCGGGGCGGATCGCCTGGAAGCTGGCCTGGCCGCTGGAGGAGCTGACCCGCGTGGCCCGCGACCTGGGCGAGGGTCGGCTCCAGAGCCGCTTCGACGTGCGGCACGCCCGCGGCGAGGTGCGGTCGCTCGCCGAGGTGATGAACGGAATGGCCGAGCGCATCGAGCGGCAGCTGAAGGAGCAGCGGGAGCTCCTGGCCGCAGTGAGCCACGAGCTCCGCACCCCGCTTGCCCGGGTCCGCCTGCTCCTGGAGCTCGGGCGCGGCGGTGACGCCTCGGTGCTGGACCAGCTCGAGCACGAGGTGCTGGAGATGGACGCGCTGGTCGGCGAGCTGCTCGCCTCGGCCCGGCTCGACTTCAGCGCCATGGCCCGGCTTCCGCTGGACGCCGGCGACCTCGGCGCCCGCGCGCTGGAGCGTGCGGCGCTGCCGCCGGCGCTGCTCGAGCTCCAGTCCGGCCCGCTGTCGCTCGAGGGCGACCCCACGCTGCTCCAGCGCGCCCTGTCCAACCTCCTGGAGAATGCACGGGTGCACGGCGGCGGCGTCACCCGGCTCCGGGTGGACGGGCCCGACGGCGTGGTGCGCTTCTCGGTGGAGGACGCCGGCCCCGGGCTCTCCGACGCCGGCGACCGCGCCTTCCATCCCTTCCAGCGCGGCGAGACCAGCGACGGGCTGGGGCTCGGGCTGGCGCTGGTGCGGCGGATCGCCGAGGCGCACGGCGGAAGCGCCTTCGCCGAGAATCGCGCCGAGGGCGGCGCCCGCGTCGGCTTCACCGTCCGCGCACCGTCCGGGCGCGCCGCGGTCAGGGCTCCTCGAGCGTCCCCGGGGTGAACGTCAGCCCGTCAGAAGCCCGGAGAGATTCCCCGGCGACCCTCGAGGGCGCGCTCACCCGCTCCACCAGCGTCGCCGCCAGCCGCGTCCCTGCGACCTGGGAGGCGAGGCGGATCCACAGCACGACCTGCCCGGCGCCGAGCGCGAGGAGCGCGAGACCGGCGCTGCCCTCGGGGAGCGAGGCCCGGGCGCGGGCCGCCAGGAGCACCACCAGCGTGGCGACTCCGCCGAGGGCGGCGTAGGCCAGCACGGCCAGCGGGGAGGCCAGGACCAGCCGCACGGCGCGCCAGGCGGCCCGGCGCGTGGCCCGCTCGTCGTCCCGGAAGAGCAGCACCCGGCCGACGTCGAGGGTGAGCCTCCACAGCGCCAGCGCCAGCGCCACCACGCCCAGGTGGAGGATGCTCCAGCCGCCGAGGAGACGGCCGAAGGCCCACGTCTCCTCGGGCACGGTGAACACCGTCGGCAGCCCGAGCGCGCGCATGAGGAGCGCGAGTCCCGCGGGCACCAGCGCCGCCACCGCGAGGAGCCCGAGCAGCCAGAGGTACAGGCGCGCGTTGCGCCCGAGGAGCCGCCCCGACTGGCCGAAGAAGGCTCCGAGCCGGAATGGCCCGCCCGCGCAGGTCCGCCACACCACCCCGCCGGCGAGGAACGTCTGGAGCACGACCAGGAGCAGGAGCGGGGCGGCGACGGACGGCGTTCCTCCGCGATCGATCACCGTGCCGAGGCCGAGGAGCAGCTCGAACGACAGGAGCGGCTTGCCCGCAGCCCGTGGGGCATGGCCGAGCGCCGCGAGGACGGGGGCGATCATCGGGGCGACCATCAGGCCCGCGACCAGCCAGTTGGCCCAGAGCAGCACCGCCACCGTCCGCCACTCGCGGAACCCCACGCCGACCGCCTCCAGCGCTGCCGCCCCGCGCGTGCGGCTCACAGGAGCGACCCCACCGCCGCGGCGAACAGCTGGGCGGCGTAGACCAGCCACCCGGTCACCGTGAGCGCCGGGCCCGGGGTGGCGTCGAGCGAGCGGGCGTCGTTCAAGGGATTTGCGTCGAGCGGCGGCGAGGAGCCGGGGTGGACCTCGGCCAGGCGCACCCGCCCGCCGGGGAAGGGCCGCACCGTCGTGAAGCGGCCCCAGAGCTCTCCTGGCGGGACCTCCCGGGTGAGGCGCGTCCCGTCCTCGAAGGTGAGCCGGACGTCGAGCGGGAGCGCGAGGTCGCCGCGGCGCTCCACCAGCACCTCGCACCGGGCGTCCCCGGGGTCGGCGCCGGCGCGGCGTGCAGGCCGGAACGCCGGTGTCTCTCCGTCGCCGTCGAAGAGGCCCGGGCCGCCCGCCGTGGACACGCGGGTGCAGCGGAGCGCGGCCACCGCGTCGTCGAGCCCGGCGGTGCCACGAAGGAGCGCGTTGCCCAGCGGGCGGAGGTCTCGACCGCCGACCTCGGAGGCGACGTCGAGGAAGTCGTCGGTGCCGGGATGGCGGAAGGCCCACCGCGCCGCGTACGCGCGCATCACCCGGGCGAACGCCTCCGGGCCGATCTCGCGCTCGAGCATCCGCAGCGCGCCGGCAGCCCGACCATAGGTGCTGCGCCCCACGTCGCGTCCATCCTTGAACCGCCAGCCCGGGCGGACGATGGAGGACTGGAAGCGGGCCGCCGACCGGGAGCGGATCTGGTCGTCGGAGAGCGACGAGCGGAGAAACGGGGCGAGGAGCCAGCGCGTCCCCGGGGGCGCCAGCTGGGCGAGGTCCCAGCGCAGCCCGACCCCGTCGAGGATCTCCGCCGTGGCCCAGGTGTCGATGCCCTCGTCCAGCCACGCCTCCTCGAGCTCGTTGGAGGCGAGCAGCCCCTGCCACCACCCGTGCGCGACCTCGTGGACCGCCACCTCCCAGAGGAGGGTGTCCCTCGGCCCGGCGGGGTCGGTGCGCGAGTACACGGTGACCAGCGTCGGGTACTCCATCCCGCCCGAGTCGGCGTTCGCTCCCAGGGGAGGCGCGACCAGCGTCAGGTGAGGGTAGGGGTACGGCAGCCAGCGCCGCCCGCCGTGCTCCAGCGTCGCCTTGGCCGCGGCGAGGACCTGCGGCGCCGTCGCGCGGGCGTCCGGCGGGACCAGCGCGGTGAGCGCCACCTCGGGGAGGCCATCGCTCCGGAAGACGTCGTTCACCTCCACCGCGCCCTCCCAGGCCGTCCAGGCGAAGTCGATGACGTCATCCTGGTGGAAGCGGTGGGTGACGGTGCCGTCGGAGTTCTCGCTGCGGCCGGTGCGGACGCCGGTGGCGCCGACCACCATCGCGCGCGGCACGGTGAGCGCCGCGTCGTAGCTGCCGAAGTCGGCGTAGAACTCCGCGGTGGCGTGGAACTGGTGACAGCTCCAGGTGGGCGTGCGGACTCCGCGCTGCGGGGGCACCTCGAGGACGCCGAGCTTGGGGAACCACTGGCCGAAGAAGGTGTACTTGCCGGCCACCCCGGTGCGAGCGGCGAGCTTCGGCACCCGCGCCTCCCACGCGAGGTCCAGGCTCACCGTGCCGTGCGGCGGGACCGCGGCGGGCAGGGTGAGGGTGAAGACGGTCTGGTCCGCGGCGTTCCCGTCGTCCGGGCGCTCCCAGCGGAGCGTGGGCCGGACGTCGGTTCCGTCCTGGAGCCGGGCCGAGCGAAGCGCCGTCCAGCCCCAGTCGTCGCGGTCGTACGCCCCGGTGCCCGAGCGAGACCCACCGCCCCGGTTGGCCTCGCGCGAGAACGTGGTGTCGGCGTTCTTGAACGCGTTCCAGTACGCGTGGAACCAGAGCGTGGCCTGCGGGACGTCGGAGCGGTTGGTCCAGGTGAGCCGCGCGGTCCCGGTCAGGTGGCGCGTCGCCGGGTCGTATCGGGCCTCGAGGACGTAGCTCGCGGTGCGCTCGCTGAGCGGCGCACCGATGCTGCGCCCGGTCTGGTCGAAGCGCGCCGGCGCGGGGGTGACGCCCACCAGCAGCAAGAGCACCAGGGGAGAGATCATTCGGGGTTCACAGGCCCGGCGGTGGAAGGTCGGTCCCGTCCGCCTCCAGCCCGGGGACCTCCCGGAGGCGGCGCGCCACCTGCGAGACGCGCGTCTCGTCCACGTCCGAGCGCACGTCCAGGGTGAAGCTCACCTCGTCGTGGCGGTGCCCGCGGCGGACCTGGAACCGTGGCCGCGGGACCCGCTCCAGGCGGCCGACCAGCCCGTGCAGGCCTGCGTTCCAGTCCTCCACCAGCTGGTCGAGCGGCACGCCCTCGACGCGGACCCGGTAGGCGTCGCCGGGAAGGTCCTCCACCACGATGCGGCCCTCGAGCGCGTGGCCCCGGCGGCGGAGCTCGGTCCGCTGCGCCTCGGTGAGGAACTGCTCGGGCAGCAGCGGCGCCGGCGCGGCGCCCAGGGTCTCCAGAAGTTTCGCGCGCACCGCCGGGGTCCTCGGCGAGCGGCCGAAGGCCGTCCACTCGCTCGCCAGGCGCGACCGCCAGCCGGCGGCGGTGGTGCGCCACCGCCCGAGCTCGCTCCGCTGCGCCGGGGTGAGCAGCTCCAGCGACTCGGCCGCCGCGACGGGCTCCGGCAGCGGCACCGGCTCGCTCCCGCCGGCGAGCGGGTCCGCGGTGAGGAAGGCGAGCACGCCCGGCGTCCCGGACCCCTCGGTGACCAGGCCGGGGACGACCGCGAGCCGCAGACGCGCCGCGGGAATCACCGCCCGGAGCTCCACCGGCTGCCGCTGCTCGACGCGCCGGCGCACCACGTCGGGGGGCGTCGACCAGGTCAGCCAGGCGGCGAAGGGAGCGTCGGGCTCGACCCGCGCCGGAAGCCGCTCGGTGTGCCGGATCCGCTCCACCTCCCCCTCTCGCCCGAGCCGGGTGATGGGGGTGCAGACGCCGGGTTCCAGGCAGACCACGTCGGGAGAGGCGGCGCCGAGCAGCGCCAGCAGGAGGAGCGACACTGCCCCGGGACGGTAGCAGCCGGGGAGGGTGGAGACATGTTTCAGCCCCTCCCGAGGTGCGCGGAGGAGCGGTAGGGTGGGAGCCGATGACCGCCCTGGAGACCGCGGTCCAGCGGCCGGACGCGGGGACTCCGTCGCGGCTCACCCTCGGTTGGGGCGTGGAGTTCTGAGCACCGGCACCGGGACCCGTGCCGCCGCCGGCCGGAGCACCAGGGCGACCGCGGTGAGGATGAGCGGGAGCGAGACCAGCAGGGCAGGCGGCAGGCGCTCTCCGGCGAGCGCGGCCCCGAGCACCAGGGCCACCACCGGGTTGACGTAGGCGTAGCTCGAGGCGACGGGAACCGGAACGCGCGATAGCAAGAAGAGGTACGCCGTGTAGGCGACGAGCGAGCCGAACACCACCAGGTAGGCGAGGGCCCAGATCGCCCGCGCGGGGACGACCGCCGGCAGCTGCTCGCCGCGGAGCAGGCTCAGCGCGACCAGCACCCAGCCCGCGGTGAACATCTCCGCGCCCGCGGCCATCATGCCCTTGGGCAGGTCCAGCCGGCGGCTCCAGAGCGAGCCGAAGGCCCAGGCCGCGGTGGCGAACATCAGGACGCCGACGCCGCCCGGGCTCCCGCGCAGCTCGCTGCCGAGGTTGAGGATGATGATGCCGCCGAAGCCGAGCACCAGCGCGACCCAGTCCTTGGTGGCCGGCCAGCGCCCCCACAGCCCGGCGAAGAGCGCCATCCACAGCGGCATCGCCGACACCATGAGCGCCGCCAGGCCCGAGCTGACGGTCTGCTCGGCGATGGCCACCCCGCCGTTGCCGCCAGCGAGCAGCAGGGTGCCGATGGCCAGCGCGTTTCGCCACTGCCGGGCGCTGGGGAGCGGCTCGCCGCGGAGGCGGGCGACCACCAGCATGACCGCGCCCGCGACCAGGAAGCGGAGCGCCGCCATCCGGAAGGGCGGGAAGCCGTCCATCGCCACCCGCATTGCGAGGTACGTGGACCCCCAGATGACGTAGAGGGAGAAGAGGGCGAGCCCCACCGAGAGGCGCGAGGTGGACGAGCTGTGACCGGTGGGGCTCATGGTCCGACGGAGACTTTCCTAGTGTCCGGGGGTGGCGCGTGCCGCTTCCTGTCGCTGTTCTCCCGTTGCAGCGCCCGACGTGTGCTGGTTGGCTAGCGCATCGTGTCCGACCCCCGGGCGGTGGATCCCGAGTCGCAGCGCCTGGCGGAGGACGGCCAGCGCACCCTCAACTGGAAGCGGTGGGGTCCGTACCTCTCGGACCGGCAGTGGGGAACGGTGCGCGAGGACTACTCGGCCACCGGCGACGCCTGGGAGTACTTCCCGCACGGCGCGGCGCGCTCGCGGACCTACCGCTGGGGGGAGGACGGGCTGCTCGGCATCACCGACCGCGAGTGCCGGCTGTGCCTCGCGGTGGCGCTGTGGAACGAGCAGGACCCGATCCTCAAGGAGCGCCTGTTCGGCCTCGCCGGGAACGAGGGCAACCACGGCGAGGACGTGAAGGAGCTGTACTACTTCCTCGACGCCACGCCGACCTCCAGCTACCTCGAGGCGCTCTACAAGTACCCGCAGCGTGCGTTCCCCTACACGCAGCTGCTCGAGGAGAACCGGCGGCGCGGCCGCGGCGCTCCCGAGTTCGAGCTGCTGGACACCGGCGTCTTCGACGGGAACCGCTACTTCGACGTGCGCGTCGAGTACGCGAAGGCGGCGCCGGACGACCTGTGGATGCGGCTCACGCTCACCAACCACGGGCCCGAGCCGGCGCCGCTGCACGTGCTGCCGACCCTCTGGTTCCGGAACACCTGGGCCTGGGGGCGGATGACCGAGGGCTACTGGCCGCGGCCCGAGCTGCTCGGAGAGGACGGGCACGTGCTCGCGCGCCACGCCTCGCTCGGGCTGTTCCGCTTCGAGCCGGGGCCGCACCCCGCGGGCACCATGCCCGAGCTGCTGTTCTGCGACAACGAGACGAACGCCGAGCGGCTGTTCAACGCGCCGTCGCGGAGCCGGTGGCCCAAGGACGCCATCCACGACGCGGTGGTGCAGGGGCGGCGCGAGGCGGTGAACCCCGACCGCCTGGGAACGAAGATGGCGGCCCACTACCGGCTGGAGCTGCCGCCGGGCGGCTCGGCGACGCTGCGGCTCCGGCTGGCGGCGGTGGAGCACGGCCTGGCGTCCGACTTCGACGGCTCGGTGGATGCGCTCTTCGAGGACCGGCGCGCCGAGGCCGACGCGTTCTACGCCCTCCACCTGCCGCCCACCAGCAGCGACGAGGAGCGGCGCATCGCCCGGCAGGCCTGGGCCGGTCTCCACTGGTGCAAGCAGTACTACCACTACAGCGTGCGGGACTGGCTCGAGGGCGACCCGTCCGGGCCGGCGCCCCCGCTCGAGAGGAGGCACGGCCGCAACGCGCACTGGGCCCAGAACCTCTACAACCGCGACGTCCTGTCGATGCCGGACACCTGGGAGTACCCCTGGTACGCGGCGTGGGACCTGGCGTTCCACATGCTGCCGTTCTGCGAGGTGGACCCGGTGTTCGCCAAGGAGCAGCTGATCCTGCTCCTGCGCGAATGGTACATGCACCCCAACGGGCACCTCCCGGCGTACGAGTGGGCGTTCTCGGACGTGAACCCGCCGGTGCACGCCTGGGCCTGCTGGCGCATCTACAAGAAGACCGGGCCGCGCGGCCGCCGCGACATCGGGTTCCTCAAGCGCGCCTTCCAGAAGCTCCTGCTCAACTTCACCTGGTGGGTGAACCGGAAGGACCCGGACGGCAAGAACCTCTTCTCCGGCGGGTTCCTGGGCCTCGACAACATCGGGGTGTTCGACCGGAACAGGCCGCTCCCCACCGGCGGACAGCTCACCCAGGCCGACGGCACGGCGTGGATGGCCTTCTTCTGCACCACCATGCTGAGCATCGCGCTCGAGCTGGCGCAGGTGGACGACTCGTACGAGGACATCGCCAGCAAGTTCTTCGAGCACTTCGTGGCCATCGTCGACGCGATGAACGCCATGGGCGGCCAGGGGCTGTGGGACGAGGCCGACGGCTTCTATTACGACCAGCTGGTCGTCGACGGGCAGAGCATCCCGCTTCGAGTGAGGAGCATGGTGGGGCTCATCCCGCTCTTCGCCGCCGAGGTGCTCGGCGACCGGGAGGTGGACCGGTTGCCCGGGTTCAGCAAGCGGATGCGCTGGTTCCTGGAGAACCGGCCCGACCTGGCGGCGCACGTCTACTACCGGCCGCCGGAGCACGGCCTCCCGGGCGCGCGGCTCCTGGCCATCGCCCCCCGCGAGCGGCTGGTCCGGATGCTCGGGTACTTGCTGGACGAGAGCGAGTTCCTCTCCCCCTACGGCATCCGGAGCCTGTCCCGGGTGCACGCCGCGCACCCGTACGTCCTGGAGGGGCACGCCGACTGGCGCGTGCACTACGACCCGGGTGACTCGACGACCGGCATCTTCGGCGGGAACTCGAACTGGCGCGGGCCGGTGTGGTTCCCGAACAACTACCTCCTCATCGAGTCGCTGGAGCGGTACCACCACTTCTACGGCGACGCGCTGACGGTCGAGTGCCCCACCGGGTCGGGGCAGCACCTGACGCTCTCCGAGGTCGGGCATCTGCTCTCCTCGCGCTTGCTCGCGCTGTTCCTCCCCGATGCGTCGGGGCGACGGCCGGCACACGGGGACGAGGTCCGCTACGCGAAGGATCCGGCGTTCCGCGACCTCGCGCTGTTCTACGAGTTCTTCCACGGCGACACCGGACGGGGGCTGGGGGCGAGTCACCAGACCGGCTGGACCGCGCTGGTGCTCGAGGCGCTACGGGACGTGGCGGAGCACCGGAAGCGCGGGCGCTGAGCGGGACTGCGGGCTCAGCCGATCCCCCACTGCCGTCGCGTCAGGCTCCGAGCCGTGCCCGGGCATGCTCCAGGGGATGCCCGAGCGCGGTCTCGACCTCGACCGTCGTCGCCGCGCCGCACTCGACCGCCCGCCGGAGCCCGTTGAGCAGGCCCCGCGCGGTCGCCGCGTCGTCGAACTCGGCGCCCAGCCGGGTGGCCTGCGCCGCCTGGTCGAGGAACCTGCGCAGCCGCGCTGCCGCCGAGGGGATCTCCTCGCGCAGCGTGGCGAACAGCGCCCCGTAGCGCGCCGGAAGCTGCGCCGGGTGCAGGTCCCAGCCCTGGACGATGCCGTCCCGGTACGCGCGCCGCACGTCGTCCGCGGTCCGCGCCCAGGCCCGGAAGACCGCCTCGCGGTTCGCCCCCTTCTCCGCATCGTTCTTGGGCTCGCGGTGCGGACCGACCGGGAGCAAGGTCGTCGGCCCGTCGACGACGGTCACCCCCGTCCCGGTGAGGGCGAGCTGGAGCAGCCGCCGCACCAGCTCCACCGAGGGATGCCCGAGCCACTGGTGCGCCGCGCTGATGCCCAGCGCCGAGGTCATGTCGTACGGACCGACGTGCACCGAGCGGCAGCGCCCGCCGGCTGCCTCCACCAGCGCCAGGATGCCCAGCCGGCCGTCCAGGGACACCAGCGCCGACGGCGTCTCCACCATCAGCTCGAGCGCGATGGCCCCCGCGGGCCACCCCAGCCGGTGCTCCAGCGCCTCGGCCGAGCGGCGGAGCAGCTCCACCTGGATGGGCAGCACCAGCTTCGGCGCGGTGAGCGCGAAGCCGGGGATGGGCTCGTTCCCCAGCTGCGCCCCCACGCGCTCCAGCGTGCGGAGCGCCCGCCGGGACGTCCGCCCCGAGAACGGCTTCAGCCGGAGGCCGATGAACGGCGGGAGCGTGCCATCCTTCCGCCCCCGCTCCAGCGCCGCACCGGCTGCATCGGCGTGGGCGTCCTCCTCCTCGTCGGGCCGGATGCCGTAGCCGTCCTCGAAGTCGATCCGGAGGTCCTCCACCGGCTCGCGCTCCATCTTGGCGATGACCCGCGCGCGGAGGTCCGTCGCCTGCGTCGGGCTCAGCGAGAGCCCGAGCGCGTGGGCGTAGGTGGGCCCGTCCGGGGCGTAGGTGTCCAGCGCGGCGCGGGCCAGCGTGCCCATCCGGGCCGCCGCGCTGTCCTTGAACAGGTGCGCGCCGCCGTAGAGCACCTGCACCGGTCGCCGTCCGGCGGGACCGGAGCGCCGCTCGCGCTCGCGCTGGTGAAGCGCCTCGTCGAGCGATTCCAGCAGGGGCTGCAGGGCCTCGGTCAGCGGGGGCAGCGCCATGGCCGCCCCCTTACCACCACCGGGTCGGCGGTTCGACTGGAGGCGCGGGTGCCCTCCTGACGTCACCGTGCCTGAGGGCCTGGTCCGTGCTGTAAACTTCACGGATGCCCGAGTACGACCTGGTGGTGATCGGCTCAGGGCCCGCCGGGGAGAAGGGCGCGGCCCAGGCGGGGTACTTCCGCAAGAAGGTCGCCGTCGTCGAGCGGCAGTCGAACCTCGGTGGGGCAGGGGCCAACACCGGGACACTTCCCTCCAAGACGCTCCGGGAGACCTCGCTGTTCCTCTCCGGCTTCCGCCAGCGCGGGCTGTACGGCGTGGAGATGAGGCTCGAGGCCCGGACCGGCGTCCGCGAGCTGCTCTTCCGCGAGCGCGCCGTGGCCCAGGAGGAGCAGGTCCGCGTGGCCCAGAACCTCCGCGCCCACGGGGCGGACGTCTACCAGGGGAAGGGCCGCATCGTGGATCCGCACACGGTGCTGGTGCGGCGACCGGGCGCCGAGGAGCGGCTCACGGCGAAGGTCATCCTGGTCGCCACCGGGAGCACGCCGTTCCACCCGCCGCTGTTCAACTTCCAGGCGCCCGGGGTCTACGACTCGGACAGCATCCTCCTCATGTCCGAGGTCCCCCACTCGCTGGTGGTGCTCGGCGGCGGGGTCATCGGCTGCGAGTACGCCTGCACCTTCGCCGCGCTCGGCATCCCGGTGACCCTGGTGGAGTCGCGGAAGCCGCTCCTGTCGTTCCTGGACCTCGAGATGTCCACCCGGCTCCAGGCGCGCATGGAAGGGCTGGGCGTCCAGTTCCGGATGCCGGCCACGGTGGAGACGGTCGAGGTGGAGGAGGGCCGGGTCACGGTCGGGCTCAAGGACGGCGGGTCCATCGCCGCCGCGGCGCTGCTGGTCGCCTCGGGCCGGAGCGCGAACACCGCCGGCATCGGCCTGGAGGAGGCGGGGGTGACGCTCGGCGAGCGGGGCCGGGTGGTGGTGAACGAGCACTACCAGACGAGCGTCCCCAGCATCTACGCCGCCGGCGACTGCGTGGGGTTCCCTGCGCTCGCCTCCACGTCGATGGAGCAGGCCCGGGTGGCGATCGCGCACGCCTTCTCGCTGTACCCAAAGGAAAAGCTCGCGCCCATCCTCCCCTACGGGCTCTACACCATCCCCGAGCTGTCGATGGCCGGCGAGACCGAGGAGTCGCTCAAGCAGTCGGGAGTGGACTACGTGGTGGGGCGCGCGGCCTACGCCACCAACGCCCGCGGGCAGATCATCGGCGACGGCGGCGGGTTCCTGAAGCTCATCTTCAAGCGCGAGGACATGAAGCTCCTCGGCGTGCACGTCATCGGCGAGCAGGCGTCGGAGTTGGTGCACATCGGACTGACCGCGCTGCTCTGCGGCGCCGGGGCGCAGCTCTTCGTCGACACTTGCTACAACTACCCGACGCTGTCCGAGCTGTACAAGTACGCCACGTACAACGCCATGGCCCAGCGGAACCCGCTCTGAGCGCGGGGACCGACGCGGGTGCTAAGAGCCGCGGCTCCCCCGTGTGAGCCACCATCCCGCACAGCTCCTCTTCCTCTTCGTGACCGCCATCGCCGCCGGGGCGATGAACGCCGTGGCCGGAGGGGGAACGATGCTCACCTTCCCCGCGCTGCTCGCCGCCGGGGTGACCCCGGTCGCGGCGAACGCCACCAACGCGGTGGCCCTCGTCCCGGGCTCGCTGAGCGCCGGGTGGGGGTACCGCCGGGAGCTCGGGTCCCACAGCGGCCGGGTGCTCACCTCGCTGGTGGTCTCCAGCCTGGCCGGCGGTCTGGTCGGCGCCTGGCTGGTGACGGTGGCCGGGGACGCGCTGTTCAGGGCCCTCGTCCCCTGGCTCATCCTGGGCGCAACCGCGCTCTTCGTCGTCCAGGAGCCGCTCCGGGGGTGGCGCGAGCGCCACAGCGCAGAGGTCGAGGCGCGGGGGCTGCACGAGGTGAACCTCTGGGTCCTCTCCGCGGCGCAGTTCGTGGTGGCGGTGTACGGGGGCTTCTTCGGCGCGGGGATGGGGATCCTCATGCTCGCCGAGCTCGGGCTGGTGGGCCTGACCAGCATCCACCAGATGAACGGGCTCAAGAACTTCGGCGCGGTGTGCATCAACGGCATCGCCTCCCTGTACTTCGCCCTGGGCGAGCACGTGCGCTGGCCGCTGGCGGCGCTGATGGCGGTGGGCGCGGTGCTGGGCGGCTACGGCGGGGCGTGGCTGGCCCGGCGCATCGGCGAGCGGATGGTGCGCGGGGCGATCATCGCCATCGGGCTCGGCACCGGGGTGTGGACGCTGGTGAAGTGACGCGCCGGGGCCCACGTCGCTCGTCCGGGGGCGAGGGCCCTGCGCGGAACGGGACGTCGCTCGAGGCGCCAGCGACTTGCACGGAACGGACGCCTGGGATCCTACTGCTTCTGTGCTCCTCGCGGCGCGTCGGGCGGGTGCAAGCTCCGCCGCCCGTGACCGCACCCGAGCCCCGCGCCTTCGTCGTCCGACCCGTCGATCCCGATGACCTCGCGCGCTGGCGACCGCTCTGGGACGGGTACAACGCCTTCTACGGTCGGGTGGGGCCAACGGCCCTGGCCGAGGTCGTGACGCGGATCACCTGGGGGCGGTTCCTCGATCCGCTGGAGCCGGTGCACGCGCTGGTCGCGGCGGCCGGCGGGGAGCTGGTCGGGCTCGCGCACTACCTCTTCCACCGGAGCACGATCCTGGTCGAGCCCACCTGTTACCTCCAGGACCTCTTCACCGCACCGGCGTGGCGCGGCCGCGGCGTGGCCGGGGCGCTCATCGACGCCGTTCGAGCGCGTGCCCGGTCCGTGGGCGCGTCGCGCGTCTACTGGCACACCCAGGCAGCGAACGTGACGGCCCGGCGGCTGTACGACCGGCTCGCCGGACCCGCGGAGTTCGTGGTCTACCGGATGGTGCCCTGACCGCTGGAGCGGTGCGCCGCGCTAGGTCTTGCCCGGCGGAAGCGAAGCCGGAGCCGTCGCCTCGGGGAGGGCGTGGTGCGCCTTTGCCTCCACGCGGAGCTCGGCGTCGGTGAGCTCCTCCTGGTGTTGCTTGGGGTTGGTCCGCCAGTGGAAGTCGGCCGGCACCGCGCCCCCGCCCTGCTGTCCGTAGCCAATCATGTCCGGGAACTGGTTGGTCCAGCGTCCGGCGGCGTCCGGCTCCTTGGTGACGTGGGAGCGCTGCTTGCGGGGAACGAACGGGTAGAAGGGCGTGTTGCTCACGGAAGGGCACCTTGCCCCGGGAGGGCACCCGGAGGGAAGAGCGATCGCCTTCCGTGCGGCCGCTGGTAGCGTGCCCGTTCGACGTGATGGACCGCGCACGGAACCTCGACCGCCTCTCGGACCCCTTCGACATCGCCATCGTCGGCGGCGGCGCCACGGGCCTGGGGGCCGCGGTGGAGGCGGCGGCCCGCGGGTACCGGACGCTGCTGCTCGAGGCCCGCGACTTCGCCCAGGGCACGTCCAGCCGATCCACCAAGCTGGTCCACGGCGGCGTGCGCTACCTGGCGCAGGGCAACGTCGGGCTGGTGCGCGAGGCGCTGCTCGAGCGGGGCCGGCTCCGGGCGAACGCGCCGCACCTGGTGGGAGATCTCGAATTCGTGGTGCCGGCGTACGCCTGGTGGTCCGGCCCGTACTACGGAGTGGGGCTCAAGCTGTACGACGTGCTGGCCGGGCGCCACCGCCTGGGCACCAGCCAGCTCCTGTCCCGGGCCCAGGTGCTGGAGCGCATCCCCACGCTGGAGCCCGACCAGCTCAAGGGCGGGGTGCGCTACTTCGACGGCCAGTTCGACGATGCACGGCTGGCGGTGACGCTGGCCCTGACCGCGGACGACCTGGGGGCGGTCCTGCTGAACCACGCGCCCGCGGTCGGGCTGGTCAAGAGCGGCCCGAGGGTCCGCGGGCTCCGGCTGCGCGACGAGGAGTCCGGCCGGGAGCACGAGATCTCCGCCTCGGTGGTGGTGAACGCCACGGGTGTGTTCGCCGACGCCGTCCGCCGGATGGACGAGCCCGATGCGCCGCCCCTGGTCGCGCCGTCCCAGGGCGTGCACCTGGTCCTGCCCGACTCCTTCCTCCCCGGCGCCCACGCGCTGATGATCCCGCGGACCGACGACGGCCGGGTGCTCTTCGTCGTTCCCTGGCACAGGCGGGCGCTGGTCGGCACCACCGACACCCCGGTGCCCGAGGCGAGCGTGGAGCCACGCCCGCTGGAGGAGGAGGTGACGTTCCTCCTCGAGCACGCGGCGCGCTACCTGACCCGCGACCCGCGTCGCGAGGACGTGCTGAGCGTCTACGCCGGCCTGCGTCCGCTGGTCCGGGCCGAGGGAGCAGTGCCCACCGCCGCGCTCAGCCGCGACCACAGCATCTTCGAGAGCCCGAGCGGGCTGGTCACCATCGTCGGCGGGAAGTGGACCACCTACCGGCGCATGGGCGAGGACGTGGTCGACCACGCCGCACGGGTGGGCGGCCTGCCCGAACGCCCGTCGACGACCGCCGAGCTCCGGCTGCACGGGGCCCCGCCCGACGAGCAGGTGGAGCACTCGGCAGCGGGGACCCCGAGCGAGATGCTCGCGGCCTACGGGACCGACGCGGACCAGGTGCGCGCGCTCGCCGAGTCCGACCCCGAGCTCGCGGTCCCGATGCACCCGCGCCTCCCCTACCTCATGTGTGAGGTGACCTGGGCGGTGCGGGAGGAGATGGCCCGCTCGGTGGAGGACGTGCTCTCCCGGCGCACCCGGGCCCTGGTGCTCGATGCGCGGGCGGCGCTGGAGTGCGCGCCGGCGGTCGCCCGGGTGGTGGCGCGCGAGCTCGGGCGTGACGAGGCGTGGGTCCAGGCGCAGCTGGCCTCGTTCGAGCGACGCGCCCGCGAGAGTCTCCTCGTCTGAGGCGTCCCGCGCGCGGCTGATCAGCCGCACCGCCTGCCCGCCCTCGCGGAGGGGCTGCCCGGGCCGCGACGCCCGGAGCAATCGTGGACATAGCAACTTCGACCTCGCGCACCGCCTCCTCGCGCTCGAGCGAGAGCGAGAGTTCAACCACTTGCGCTGGCGCCAGTCCGCCGCCTCGGACCGAAGTTGCTATGTCCACGTATGCGCTGGCCCCGGCCGGCCGGGCGGCCTCTCCCGCGGAGCGGGCGGATCAGGCCGGCCGGCGGCTCTGATCCTGCGGCGCGCGTCCGGGCCGCATGCCGGAGTCGCGGCTGGCGTCCGGGCGAGGCGCACGCCGAGGGGTGCGTGCGCCGGAGTCGCGGCTGGCGTCCGGAGGTGGCGCCCCCCGGGAGAGCGCCGCGGGGTCGCGCAGGCCCTCTGGACGTGCGCCGGCGACCAGGGACCCGGGCCCGCCCGCGTCCCCTCGGGGCGCCCTGCCGCGCCTCCCTCTCAGGCCGCGGCGTCGACGACCGACCGCAGCGCCGCCTCGACCCGGGGAATCGCCTCGCGGATCTCCGCCTCCGAGACCGCGCCCACGCTGAGCCGGAACCACCCGGTCTCGTCGGCCAGCCCGAAGGCCTGGAACGGCACCACCGCGAAGCCGGCGCGCTCGAGGAGCAGCTTGCGGATGTTCTCGTTGCTCTTCAGCCCGCCGCGCCCCACCAGGTCGAAGCGCACCGAGAGGTAGATCGCGCCCTGCGGCGCGATGTCGCTGACTGGGAGCCCACGCGCCCGGAGCTCCATCAGTCCCTGGTGCAGCGCTTGCAGTCGCGACTCGAGCCCCCGACGCATGTCGGTCAGGTAGCGCTCCACCGCGGGTACGTCGTCGAGGAAGCGCGCCGAGGCGATCTGCTCGGCCCGCGGCGCCCACGCCCCGGTGTGCCCGATGAGGTCCCGCATCCGCGAGATGATGGACGGCGGCCCCACGCCCCAGCCGACGCGGACCCCGGTGGCGGCGAAGGCCTTGGAGATGCCGTCCACGAAGACGGTGTACGGCGCCATCTCCGGGACCAGGCCCACCGGCGTGACGTGCTTCACGCCGCCGTAGGTCAGCGCCCAGTAGATCTGGTCGTACATCACGATCAGCGGCGGCCGGCCGGCGTGCTTGCGCCCGAGGTTCTCCTCGACGATCAGCTCGCACACCGCCTTGAGCTGCTCGGCGGTGAACATCGTCCCGGTGGGGTTGAGCGGGCTCCCCAGGCAGAGCAGGCGGGCCCGGGGCAGGTGAGGCCGGAGCTGCTCCGCGGTGGGCATGAAGCCCTGCTCGGGGAGCGTGGGCACCACCACTGCCTTCGCCCCGGTCATGTACGTGTAGTGGTTGTTGTTCCAGGAGGGCACCGGGTAGACGACCACCTCGCCCGGGTCCACCACGCTGCGGAACGTGCCGTAGACGACGGGCCGCGCGCCGCTGGCGATGACGATGCTCTCCAGCGGGTAGTGCAGCCCGAGGCCCCGGGCGTAGAAGCGCTGCACCGCCTGGCGCAGCTCGAGCATCCCGTCCGCCGGCGGGTAGTTGGTCTCGCCTGCGCGGAGCGCCTCGGCGATGAGGTCGCGGAGCCCGGCCGGGATGGGGAACTCGCGGGGGGCGAAGTCGCCCACGGTGAGGTTGCAGACCTTCGTTCCCTTGGCCACCAGGGCCCGGATCTCCCCGGCGATGCGGAGGATCTCGCTCCCCATCAGCCCACGGGCCATGCCGCTGACGGTGTCCGTGTCCCGCGGGTGCCCCAGGGTGTCGGTCAGGTCGAGAGCCACGTGGCGTCCTCCGGCGCCCCCCTTACCGGAGCCTGCGGGCAGGGCGCCAGCACAGTTCCCCGGAAGGGGCCCGGACGGTGACGGTGCACCGGCCGCTAGGGCGCGGGGCGGGTCCCCGGGGCGTACTTCAGCACCCGGACCCGCTCCATCGTGACCAGCCCCTCGCCCACCATCTCGTCGAGGATGGGGAGCAGCCGCTCCACGTGCTCGGGGGTGTCCACCAGCTCGAGAAGGATGGGCAGGTCCTCGCTCAGCCGGAGGATGTGGGTGGTGTGCACCACGCTCCGGGCGCCGAAGCCGGCGACGCCCCGGAGGACGGTCACCCCCGCGGCGCCCTCCTTCCGCAGGCGCTCCACCAGCGCCAGGTGCAGCGGCCGGCCGTGCCACTGGTCCGACTCGCCGAGGAAGATCCGCAGCAGCGTCTGCTCGCCCTCGAGGACTCGATGACCCATGACGCCTACCCTCCGACCAGAACCCGCCCTGCCGCGAGGCCCAGCGTTCCGGCGACCAGGCACCCGAGCACCGTCGCGGCGAGGTTCACTCCGGCGAGGCCATACGCGCGCTGGCTCAGCAGCGCCAGGGTCTCGTAGTTGAACGAGGAGTAAGTGGTGAACCCGCCCATGATGCCGGTGGTGAGGAAGATCCGCAGCTCGAGCGAGATGCTGGTCCCGGTGAGCGCGAGGTGCATGATGAGCGCGATGAGGAACGAGCCGGTGAGGTTGACCAGAAGCGTGCCCCAGGGAAACGCCGGGCCCAGCAACTGGGCGGCGATCGCCCCCACGCCGTAGCGGGCCACCGAGCCCAGCGCGCCCCCGAGCGCCACCAGGGCCACCCGGGTCACCGGGAGGCTCCCGCCGTGTACAGATCGATGATCCTCGAGATGGCGGCCTGGCACACGCGGCAGAACGGCACCTCGTCGCGGGTGAACATGATGCAGTCCTCCTCGGGCCGGAAGTAGCCGCGGGATTCGTACATCGCGCCCTCGAACGCCCCCACCTTCCCGGACCAGTGGTCGGTCCCCAGGATGCGGGTGACCTCCTTCTTCTCCCGGGTGAAGAGCGCGTCCATCTCGGACTCGGGGCGGCGGTCGGCGCGGATCTTCTTGCGCTCCACCTGGATGGCGCGACTCGAGATTTCGAACTCCTCCTTCCTCCAGGGGGTGGGGACCGGCGCCCCCGGCGAGAGCAGCGCCTTCCACTTGATGGTCGCCGGGTCCTTGAGCGCGGTGACGTTGGGCTCCCACGGCTCGGCGCGGTCCGCCGCCGGGAGGTAGGCGCTCTCCGAGGTGAAGTACTCGTCGGCGAGGCCGGCGAAGTGGTGCCCGAACTCGTGGACGAAGACGTAGGGCGACCAGAGCGAGTCGGCGGCGACGGTGCTGTAGAGCGCGAAGATGCCGCCCCCGCCGTAGGTGTTGCCGTTGACCAGGATCTCCACGAACTCGTACGGCGCGAACGACGCCACGTCGCGGAAGGAGCGGTTGTCGAAGGTGAGGACGTACCGTTCGCTGCCGAAGGCGTCGTAGGTGCTCCCGATGCGGCTGCGGCGGTGGATGCCGGTGGAGGGGCGGGAGATGCCCGGCTCGCGCGACTCGGGGCAGAGCCCCCAGACGTTGAAGTCCTGCTTCCGCTCCTTGAAGGGCGACTGGGCGAAGAGGATCGACACCAGCCGCCGGGCGTCCTTCTCGAACTTGCCCCGCTGCGCCCGGGTGTAGCCGTCGCCAAGGATGAGCAGGTCCACCTTCGACTCCGACGGCCCGTTCTTCAAGAGGGGAATGAGGGGCCCGGGCTGTCGGGCACGGCGTCGCTCACCGTCTGGTCCCTGGGGTCCACCTTGAAGGTCCACACCGGGACGAAGGCGTTCTTCGGGTCGCGCTTCTCCAGCGTCACCTCCACCGGGCCTCCGGGGAGCGGGAAGCGGAGCGACTCCTCGAAGGTGCGGGCCCGCTCCTTCGCCTCGGACGTCTCCTCCCACTCGCCGAAGATGGAGCTGAACCCGCGCGAGTAGAGCAGGGCCTTGCTCGCCGCGTCGCGGACCAGGAAGCGGTACTTCCCCGAGTCGGTGTCGTCGAGGGGCCGCGCCGGATTCCCCGGCCAGGGCAGCGGCTCGACGATCAGCCGGTCGAGGCTGAAGATCTCCTGCCCCCCGCTGCCGGTGTGGAAGTAGTCGACCCGGAAGGTGCGCGGCGGGGCGGCGAGCGCGGGGGCCGAGGCGAGGAGCAGCAGGGCGGCAAAGCGCATGCGCGCGGGACCTTACGGCAGGTGCGGAGCCCTCGCACCTGTCGAGGATGCCCACCCCGCGCGAAGCGTCTGGCAGAATGGCTGGCGAGGGCGCACTCGTGAAGCTCCGCTGGCGGGCGCCCGGATCGCCCGGGTCGACACAAGAAAGTCTCTTCATCGAGCCGCGCCGCGGCTCGGTGACCGACCCGGCCGAGATCCGCACCCGGGGCGCGCGGCTCCTCCTCTCGTTCCTGTGGATCCAGGCGGCGGGCTTCCTCGCGTATCTGGTGGCCTCGACCTGGGTGGCCCCGTCCGCCTTCCCCCGCTACGCGCTGCAGACCGTCTTCGGCTGGACGGTCATCGTGGTGCTGGCCTGGGCGGTCCGGCGCGGATGGGTGGTGCTCGCCTCCGCGGGGTACCTCGCCTGCGGCTGGTTCCTGCTCGCGATCTCCGCCTACACCGCGGGCGGCATCGGCGGGTCGGCGCCGCTCGGGTTCCTGGTGCTCATCGTCGCCGCGGGACTCCTGCTCGGCACGCGGGCCACGGTGCTCACCGCCGCCGTCTGCCTCCTCACCGGGCTCGGGCTGGCGGTGGCCGGGTCGGTGGGCCTCTTGCCCCCGCCCTCCATTCGCAACTCTCCGCTCGCCCTCTGGACGGACTTCGCGGTGTACGGAGGACTGATCGTGGCCTTCCAGCTGCTCGCCGCCCGGAACCTCCGGGTGTCCGAGAGCCGCTACCGCTCGCTGGTGGACAGCGCCCGCGACGTCATCTTCACCGTGAGCCAGGAGGGCCGCATCACCTCGCTCAACCCGGCGTTCGAGTCGGTGACCGGGCTGCGCGCCTCCGACTGGCTGGGCCGCCCGTTCGCCTCGCTCTTGGCCAGCGAGCGAGCCGAGGAGCTCTGGACGCAGCTCAGGGCCGCGCCCGGGCCGGCGCTCGAGGTCCCGGTCCGCTCCGCGGGGGGCGAGCGGGTGCTGGAGGTGGTGCTGGCCATGTCCCCGGACGCCTCGGCCGACCTCCTGGGCATCGGCCGCGACGTGAGCGAGCGCAAGGAGGCCGAGGCCCGGCGCGCCCAGCTGGAGATGCAGCTGCGGCAGTCGCAGAAGCGCGAGGCCATCGGGACCCTGGCCAGCGGCATCGCCCACGACTTCAACAACGTCCTCACCGCGATCATGGGGCAGGCGCAGCTGCTCCGCGACGAGGGCACCGGGCCGATGCGGGGCCGCGCCACGGAGATCCTCCAGGCCAGCGCCCGGGCGCGCGACGTGGTGCGCCAGCTCCTGACCTTCGCCCGGAGCACCGGCCAGGAGCATCGCCCGGTGCAGCTGCAGCAGGTGGTCGCCGAGGCGCTCCAGCTGATGCGTGCCTCCCTTCCGGCCTCGGTGGAGCTGGAGGCCTCCATCGACCCGGTCACGGCGATGGTGCTGGCCGACCAGGGTCAGATGCACCAGGTGGTCATCAACCTGGTGGCCAACGCCGCGGCGGCGCTGCAGGGCCGAACCGGGAAGATCGGCGTCTACCTCGGGAACCTCCCTCCCTCGGGCGGCGACGGGAAGCTGGGCACCGTGCGGCTCCGGGTGACCGACGACGGGGTGGGGATGACGCCCGAGGTGCTGGAGCGCATCTTCGAGCCGTTCTTCACCACCCGCGCGCCCGGGGAGGGGACGGGGCTCGGCCTGGCGGTGGTGCAGGGCATCGTGCAGGACCACGGCGGGCAGATCTTCGTCCGCAGCGCGCCGGGGAAGGGGAGCACCTTCGACGTCGAGCTCCCCGCCTCCAGCATGGAGCGGCCCGAGGCGGCGGCGCCGCCGGACGTCGCCCCGCCCGGCGCGGGGGAGCGGCTCCTGGTGGTGGACGACGAGCCGGTCATCGCGCGGGTGGTGAGCGAGCAGCTGCGGCGGCTCGGGTACCAGGTGACGGCGGTGAACGATCCGGAGGAGGCGCTGGAGCTCCTGGCCGACGACCCGGAGGAGTACGACCTGCTGCTCACCGACCTCCAGATGCCGCGGATGGACGGGGTGGAGCTCGCCGCCCGGGTGGGGCGGCTGCGCCCGGCGCTGCCGGTGGTGCTGTCCACCGGGAACCGGTGGTCCGTCCCGGCCGCCACGGCGCGGGCGGCTGGAATCCGGGAAATCGTGGACAAGCCGTTCCGGCTCGAGGAGCTGGCCCAGGCGCTGCGGACGGTGCTCGACGCCGCGGGGGTCCGCCCTCGGGCCACCCGGGAGACGGGGAGTTGACAAAAAGAACGACCGTTCGTATTAAGGCGGTGTGAGCAAGGGCGACCAGACCCGGGCGCGCATCCTCCGCCACGCGACGAAGGTGGCGAGCCGGGACGGCCTCGAGGGGCTGAGCATCGGCGAGCTGGCCACGGCCCTGGACATGTCCAAGAGCGGCCTCTTCGCCCACTTCGGGAGCAAGGAGGACCTCCAGATCGAGGTGCTCCGGGCCGCCGCGGTGGACTTCGAGCACCGGGTCATCCGCCCTGCGCTCCAGCAGCCCCGCGGCCCGGCCCGCCTCTGGGCGCTGTTCAACCTCTGGGTGAAGTGGGCCAGCTCGCCCGAGACCTCGCGGCGGGTGCATCTTCGCGGCCGCCTCGTTCGAGCTGGACGACCGGCCGGGGCCGGTCCGCGACTACCTGGTGGAGGAGGAGAAGCGGCTCCTCGGCGTGCTGTCGCGCTCGGCGCGGCTCGGCGTCGAGTCCGGCCTCTTCCGCGCAGACCTCGACTGCGACCTGCTCGCCTTTCAGATCCACGGGCTGATGCTCGGCTTCCACCACGCGCTCCGGCTCCTGCGCCAGCGCAGCGCCGAGGCGATGGCCCGGCGGTCCTTCGAGCAGCTGCTCGCGCAGGCCATGCCCGCGAGCTGACCCCTTTCCCCGCCGTACGCACGCCGCACAAGGAGACGCCGTCATGTCCAATAATAGTACGAACGTTCGGTTTTTCTCCAGCCTGCTCTCCGGCCTCGGGACGGTGTCGCCCCGGGGCGCGGGCCGGCTGGCCTTCGAGCTCTTCTGCCGCACCGGGCCGCGCCGGGTGCCGTCCTTCAGCCCGGCCCCGGACGCCGTGGAGCACTTCCGGGCGGGCGGGCGCCGCATCGCCAGCTACGTGTGGCAGGGGGGTGGGCCGACGGTGCTCCTGGTCCACGGCTGGAACGGCGGCTCGGGCGACCTCGCTCCGTTCATCGGTCCGCTGCGCGACGCCGGCCGCCGGGTGGTGGCCATCGACCTCCCCGGGCACGGGCGATCCCCGGGCAGGCGCCTCAACCTCGCCATCGCGGTGGCGGCGGTGGAGGCGAGCCTCCGCCGCGAGCCGTCCATCGAGGCGGTCATCGCCCATTCCTTCGGCGTCCCGGCCACGGTGCTCGCCGCCGGGCGGGGCGCGCCGCTTCCCCGGGCGGTGCTCGTCTCCGGGCCCATCTCGATGGAGGCGTACCTCCAGCGGTTCACGCAGGTGCTGGCGCTCTCTCCGGTCACGGCCGGCGCGATGCGGGCACGGGTGAAGCGCGTGCTGGAGGAGGGGGGTCTGGAGACGATGGACCTGGGGGTGGTGGCGCCGCGGCTCCCCGGGCGCGCGCTGGTGATCCACGACCGGGGCGACCGCGAGGTGCCGTTCCTCTCCGCCCAGGCGCTTCATCGAGCCTGGGCCGGCTCGGAGCTGCTCGCCACCGACGGCCTCGGGCACCGGAGGCTGCTCTCGGACCCGCGCGTCGTCGAGCGGGCCGTGCGGTTCGCGGTGGGGTGGGACCGGACCGCAGAGGCGCTGGTGCCACCGGCGCCTCCCGAGCTGCGGGTCGTCGCCGGGTGAGAGCCGCCCGGCGCCCGGGACACGCGCACCGGCATCTGCCGGAGCGAGCGACGCGCGCCGCTCCCGTCAAGTACCTCGCGCGTCCTCGACCCGATGGCCCGCACCGCGGAGCGCCTCCAGCGCCCTGGCCAGGGTCTCCTCCCGGACGAGCACCAGATCCGTGTCGAAGGTGGACACGGCGAAGAGCGACACCGCGGCGCGGGCGAGCGGCCCGGTGAGCGCGTGGAGCACCCCAACCTCCTGGAAGGCGATCGGCCCCTCCAGCTCCAGCGCCCTGAAGCCGCGCTCGGCCCGGACCGCCGACGGGACGCGCTCCTCGGCGCACACCACGCTCAGCTCCCCGGCGCGCCGGGTGATGGACACCACCCCCGGTCCATCCGCCCAGGGCGGCACCGGCGCCGTCCCGGAGAGGCGGGCCACGGCGAGCAGCCCGGGCAGGACCCGCAGCCGGAGACCGCGTGCCGGGGGCGCCTCGCTCAGCGGAACCGCCCCGTGGTCCACAGCCCCACCAGCGCCACCAGGAAGTACGCCGGCAGCACCGCCGCGCCGTTGTAGTCCTTGGCCAGGCGCTGCCCGAAGAAGAGCGCGATGAAGGACGTGGCCGCCAGGGCGATGCCCCAGAAGGCGATGCGCGGCACGCCCAGCACCAGGAGCTCCACCAGCCCCACTGCGCAGAGGACGCCGGAGGCGACCTCGAGGATGGTCATGGTGACCAGCATCGGCGTCACCACGCCCCGCAGCGGACTCTTGGAGAAGTGCTGCGTCAGCCAGCCCTGGTTGCCGCGGAAGTCGATCACCTTGTCGATGCCCGACTGGAGGAAGAGGATCGCCAGGAAGAGCGTCGGCAGCGCCTGCAGCAGCCAGGCGACGATGCGGGGAGAGGACAGGGGGGGCATGTCTCACCTCTGCTCGAGGAGCAGCTTGCGGACCAGGCGGATGGGCAGCGCGCCCTGGGCGAGGAACGCGTCGTGGAACTCGCGCAGCGTCCCGCCCTTCTGGCTCAGGTACTCGCGACGCAGCTCGTAGATCTGCAGCTTCCCGTACGTGTAGTACAGGTACGTCGGGTCGTAGGTGCCGCGCCGCGCCTCCTCGTAGGCGTTGGCCGGCGTCTGGAAGCACTCCTTCACGAAGCGCTCCGCGCCCTGCTCCACGGTCAGGGTGGTGGTGTGCAGCTGGATGCCCACCACGAAGCGACAGTCCCGGAGCAGCGCCTCCTCGAGCTGGGCGAGCTTGATGCGCGGGTCGGTGTCCGAGAAGCCCTCCTCGATGACCATCTGCTCCGCGTAGTGCGCCCAGCCCTCCACGTTGGTGTTGGTGACCAGGAGCTTCCGCACCTTGGTGGGCACGCGCGGCGTCCAGAGCGCCTGGAGGAAGTGCCCCGGGTAGGCCTCGTGGACGTCGGTCATCGCCAGGATGGGCGTGGCGAAGGCGCGGAGGTGCTCCTCCACCTGCGCGCTGTTCCAGGTCTCCTCGGGCGGCGTCACGTAGTAGTAGGACTCGGTGGCCTTGGTCTCGTAGGGCCCCGGCGCGTCGAGCGAGGCGAACGAGCCGTTCCGGGCGTAGGGCGGCGTGGGCTCCACCTTCGGCCGCACCTCCGAGGGGAAGGACACCAGATTCTTGCTGACCACGAACTGGCGCACGCCCTCGAGCGACCGGCGCACCGAGGGGAGGAGATCCTTCGCCGTCGGATGGTCCGACTGCATCGCCGCCATCACCTGCGCCGCCGTCCTCCGCCGGTCGATGAATTGCGCCGCCTGGACCGCCGCTTCGTTGTCCGCCTTGAGCTGGGCCTCGCCCTTCGCCAGCAGGGCGTCCAGCGGCTCGGAGACCATCTCCTCGGTCTGCAGCTTGTCCGCGAAGTAGGCCGGCCCGATCGCCCAGCTCCCGGTGCTCCGGGGCTTCAGCTCCTTCTCCAGGAAGTGGATCCAGTCCTGGGTGGCGGCGAAGGCGGTGGTGTTGGCGCGGTTGAAGTCCGCCAGGGCCAGCGTGTCGCCCCCGGCCGCCTCCTTGGCCCAGGCCGGGACCGAGTCCTGGAAGAAGCCCAGGGAGCCGTTGGCCATCCGCAGCGCCAGGTCCGTCCACTCCCTGGGCGGCGTCTTCACGTTCGCCTTGCCCGCGGCGTAGACCGACGGGACCGCCCGGAGCCGCGCGGTCACCGACTTCAGCCGGTCCGCGCCGGGGGCGAAGTCACGCTTGAGGAGCACGTCGATGCCCTCGCCGGGGATGCGCGAGTAGGTCATCGGGTTCTGGAGCCGGAACCCCATCTTCTCCCATTCCAGCAAGTCGGCGCGGATGCGCGACTCGAGCGCCTCGAGGTCCACCAGGTCGTCGAAGGGCAGCGCCACCCGCTCGGTCCACAGCGCCACCGCGCGGTCCAGCATGCCCTGGAGCTTCTGCACGTGGACCGCCACCCGGGGGGCGCCGAAGTCCTCCAGCCGCGGGTCGAGCTGGTGGAAGCCCATCTGCACGCCGACGGTGGGCTCGAAGCCGTACGCCTCGCCGAAGTAGTCCTCGACGAGCTGCGAGAAGCGCGCCTTCGCCTCCTCGCGCGACAGCCCGCGACCGTGGGCGCAGGCGAGCAGGCAGAGCAGGGCGAGCGGAAGCGCGGTCCTTTGCATGGAGGGCCTGCTTACTACGGCAGGCGCCCCGCCATGTGCCCGCCGTCGATCGGCAGGGCCACCCCGGTGACGAAGGCCGACTCGTCCGAGGCCAGGTAGACCGCCGCCCAGGCCACGTCGTCCGGCTTGCCCAGCCGCCCGAGCGGGATGTCCCGGGTGAGCACCTTCGCCCCCTGCTGGGGAGTGAGCCCGAGGCCCTGCACGAAGGCGTCCACCATCGGTGACTCGGTCCACACCGGGCAGAGCGCATTGGCCCGGATGCGGCTCGGGGCGCCCTCGAGCGCCAGCGTCTGGACCAGCTGCAGCACCGCCGCCTTGGTCGGCCCGTAGGCGCCGAGCATCGGAGTCCCGTGGAGCCCCGCGACCGAGGACATGACCAGGATGCTCCCGCCCCGGTCGCCCTCGCGCATCACCCGCACCGCGTGGCGGGCGCAGAGGAAGGCCCCGGTGAGGTTCACCTCCACCACCCGCTGCCAGTCCTCGAGCGGCAGGTCGGCCAGGAACCCCGGCGCGCCGATGCCGGCGTTGGCCACCATCACGTCGAGCTGGCCCCAGCGCTGCACCGCATCGGCGACGGCGGCCTCCACCTCCGGCTCGCGCGCGACATCCAGCCGGCGCGCCACCGCCCGCGCCCGGTCCCGCTCGGGAATGGCGGCGACCGTGGCCTCGCAGCCGGCGAGGTTCACGTCGGTCACCAGCACTCGCGCCCCCTCGGCGACGTAGCGCGTGGCGATGGCCCGGCCCAGGCCCGAGCCGGCGCCCGTCACCACCGCCACCTTCCCCTCCAGCCGCCCCACGGCCTACAGATGCGCCGAGCGCGCCATCGCCGGCGCGCCGCCCAGGGCGCGGAGCAGCGAGCCGGTCTCCCAGCTGCCCATGTGCCGTTCGCCGTTGATGAAGATGGTCGGCGTCCCGGTGACGCCGCTGCGCACCCCGCCGTCCACCTCGCGCGCCACGTGCGCCCGGTGCGTCCGGGCCTGCAGCTCGCTCGAGAAGCGCTCGAGGTCGAGCCCCAGGTGCTCCGCCAGCGCCGCCGGATCCACGCCCTCGTCGGCGAGCAGCAGCGCCTGGTGCATCTCCCAGAACTTCCCCTGGACGGCGGCGGCGTGCGCGGCCTCGGCGAGCAGGCCCGCCTCCGGATGCAGCTCCTCGCGCGGGAAGTGGCGGAAGGCGTAGCGGACGCGGCGTCCGAGCTTCCGCCTCGCCACCTCCATGAAGGCCGAGGCCCGGCGCGTGTACGGGCAGGTGTAGTCGCCGTACATCAGCAGCGTCAGGGGCGCGTCCGGCGGGCCGAGCACGTGGTCCTCGGGGCCCACGGGGACGACGAGCCGGGGATGTCGGGCCATGGCGGACCTCCAGCGCAGCGTGCGGCGGGAGATTGGGCCGGGACCCTGACGCAGCGTGTGACAGTCAGGTGACGGATCCGCAACCTCCAGAGGTCTCCCCGGGTTGGAACTCCGTGCAATGCAACGAATGCAAGGACGTTCTCTGGACGAGGCGTCGCATGCGAGCAGCTGGCCGGAATTGCTCGGAGTCGCTGTCTGGATCCGGGCTTGCAATCGATCGGACCGGGCATGCCTCTCGAGGTGCCGTGATGTGGGACAATCGCCCTCCCGTGGTGGACGCTGCGCTGGTGGCGCTGCTGGTCGCGCTCGCCTTCGACGCTCTCAGCACCCTCCTGGTGTGGGGGCTCATCCAGCACCTGCCGTCCTGAGTCTCGCCCCCAGCGTCTCGCCCAGCGCCCGGGCCTGGGCGCGGAGCTCCGGGATGGCGGTGGACTCCCAGAGGTCGCCGCGCCGGAGCCCTCCCAGCGTCCACAGCCTGTCTCCAAGTGGCCCGAGCACCGCCCCGTCCGTGGCGGTCGCAAACCCGAGCCCGTGCGGCCCGGGCCGCGCCTGTCCCGAGGCCAGGAGCGAGCGGACCAGCGGGTCCTCCAGGGAGCGCACGTCCATGGCCGGCCCGGTGGTGGGGATGGCCAGGTCCACGGCGAGGACGGCCAGCGTCCGCGCGCCCCTCGGCCGGTAGCGCACCACCATCCGGGCGCCCTGCTCGGCGACGGAGACCACGCGGCCCGCGTGACGCACCAGCCGTCCCTCCGCCTCGAGCGCCGCGATGCGGGCGCCGACCTCCGGCGCGACCCGGTGCCGAAGCCGCTCGAAGTGGGTGCGAAGGTGCCGGAGGAAGCGCCGTTGCTCCTCGGGCCGGAGCGCGGTCCACAGCGCACCCAGCTCGGGGCGCAAGCTGTCGAGCACCGCGCGCGGGTCCTCCCGGGCGGCGGCCTCGCGGAACATCCGCACCAGCGCGCCGAGCCGGGCGGGCCTCTGGCCCAGCGCGACCGGCTCGCTCATCCGTGGCGGGTGCGTGGCCGGGAGCAGGCCGCGGCGGGAGAGCAGGTGAATGCGTCCGCGGTGCCCCCGGGCCTCGAGCGAGAGCGCCACGTCCAGGGCGGTCAGGCCGGCCCCGAGCAGGAGCACCTCGGCGTCCGGCGCTGGCCAGTCCCCGCCGCTCCAGGGGGAACGCCAGGCGAGCCGGGGCGGCAGCGCGTCCCAGCCCGGCGGCAGCTCGGGCGGGAAGTTGCCCAGGGCGAGGACCACCGCCCGGGCCGAGAGCGGCGCTCCCCGGGCGAGGTGGACCTGCACTCCGCCCGGCCGGGGCGCGAGCGAGACCACCTGGTCCGTCACCCGCTGGACTCGGTCCCCGGCCGACTCCAGCAGCTCGCCGAGGTACGCCCCGTAGAGCCGCCGCTCGATGAACCTCTCGGGGTCGGCGGGCCCACCGCGCGCGGCGAGCCAGTCCACCAGATGCGAGGGCTGATCCGGAAAGGCGCTCATTCGCCCCGCGGGGACGTTGAGCACGTGCACCGGGTCGTCGGTGGAGTACGCCGTGCCGCGGGCGAAGGCGCCGCCGGAGTCCACCAGCGTCACGGGTCCGAGCCGCGGCACCCCCGCGAGCGCCAGGGCGGTGAGCGTCCCGCCCGCGCCGCCTCCGACGATGACCACTCCGTCCGTCATGCGCTCACCGCGCGCCGGAACGGAGCTCTACGCGGGCTCGACCGGGACCAGCCACCCGCGGGGGTCCGGCCGCCGCGACCCGAAGAGCTCGGTCAGGGTCCGGTAGAGGCGGTCGGCGACCTCGCCGCGTTCGTCCCCGAGCCGCATCGTCTTCTCGCCCCACTGCAGCTCGCCGATGGCGGAGATGGTGGCGGCGGTGCCGGTGCCGAACGCCTCCTTGAGCTGCCCATGGGCCGAGTGCTCGGCCAGCTCGGCGATGGTCACCGGCCGCTCCTCGACCTTCACCTTCCACTCGCGGAGCAAGGTGAGCACCGAGTCGCGGGTGACGCCCGCGAGGAGCGAGTCCTCGAGCGGCGGGGTCACCACCGTGTCGCCGATGCGGAAGAAGACGTTCATCGTCCCCGCCTCCTCGACGTAGCGGTGGGTCTGGTCGAGCCAGAGCACCTGGTGGAAGCCGGCCGCCTTGGCCCGCTCGGAGGCGGCCATGCCCGCGACGTAGTTGGCGCCGGCCTTCGCCGCACCGATGCCGCCGCGCGCGGCGCGCACGTGCTCGGTCTCCACCCACAGCCGCAGCGGCGTGGGCCGGGGGCCGAAGTAGTTCCCCACCGGAGAGGTGAGGACGTAGAAGAGGTACTGCTTCGCTGGCCGCACCCCGAGGTAGGCCTCGGTGCCGATCATCGTCGGGCGGACGTAGAGCGAGGCGCCGGGCTCGGTCGGAACCCAGGACGCGTCCTCGTGGACCACCGCCCGGAGCGCGGCGAGGAACAGCTCCTCGGACACCTCGGGCATGCACAGCCGCCGCGCCGAGGCGTTGATCCGGCGGGCGTGCATCTGGGGCCGGAAGAGCAGGGGGCCGCGCTCGCCGGCCACCGCCTTCATCCCCTCGAACATCGCCTGCCCGTACTGCAGCGCGCTGGCCGCGGGGTCCAGCGGCAGCGGGCCGTAGGGGACGACGCGGGCCCCCGTCCAGCTGCGGCCGTCGTGCTCGGCGAGGAAGAGGTGGTCGCTGTAGAACCGGCCGAAGCCGAGGTCCCCGGCGGGCGGCCGCGGCTTCGGCGTCTTGGTGCGGGTCACTGGGATGTCGAACGCCATCGGCTCTCCTCGGAACTCCGGTCGGTGTCCCCGGGCGCCGCATATACCGGTGCAGCGCGAAGGAGGCCACCCCCGAACCGCACCCGGGAGGGAACGAGCCGCCGCAAGCGGCCGCCGAACGGGGGTTCCGTCGACCCTGTTCCGGCCCGGCGTGTCGTGGGCTGTTCTCCCCTGCACACCCGGAGCGGCTTGCCGACCGGTCGGTCTAAGGGAGGGTGAGGATCTCCGCGCCGTCGCGGACCACCAATACCGTGTGCTCCATCTGGGCGGAGCGGAGGCCGTCGGCGGTGACCGCCGTCCAGCCGTCGTTCCAGTGCTTCACGCCCCAGCTGCCCTCGGTGAGCATCGGCTCGATGGTGAAGATCATCCCCTCTTCCAGGACCGTGGTCGCCGCGGGGTCGTCGAAGTGGGGGATCTGCAGCTCGGTGTGGAAGATCTCCCCGATGCCGTGGCCGCAGTAGTTGCGGACGACGCCAAATCCATTGGCCGCGGCGTGGGCGGCGATGGCCTGGCCGATGGCGCGGACCTGGCGGCCGGGCTTCACCGCCTCGATGCCCTTCATCAAAGCCTCCTCCGTCACCCGGAGGAGCTTCTTCGCCGCCTCGTCCACCTCGCCCACGGGGAAGGTGGCCGAGCAGTCGCCGTGCATGCCCTCGAGGTAGATGGTGACGTCGCAGTTGACGATGTCGCCCTCCTCCAGCGGCCGGTCGTCCGGGATGCCATGCACCACCACCTCGTTGACGCTGGTGCACAGGCTCTTCTGGAAACCGTGGTACCCGAGCGTGCTCGGATAGCCGCCGCGGGCGAGGTAGGCGGCGTGGGCGACGGCGTCGAGCCCGTCGGTGGTCACGCCCGGCTTCACCTGCGCGCCGGTCTCTCGAAGGACCTGGGCGGCGGCCCGGCAGGCGCGGCGCATCCGCTCGAGCCGGGTGGCGGGGTCCCCGCGGACGCCCCTGCCCGGGCGGCCCGAGGGCACGTAGTCGGGGCGGGGAATCTCGGGCGGCACGGCGCGCACCGGCGAGATGCGGCCCGGCTTCACCCTGCGCACGCGCGGCGTCGTCCCCCCGGAGCGGGCGTCCGCCTCGCGGTGGCACTTCTTGTACTTGAGCCCGCTCCTGCACCAGCAGGGGTCGTTCGGGCCCGGGCGGGCGCTGGTGAGCTGCGGCGTGTTCACGGCGGACCCATCTAATTCGGCGGGCGCACCGCCGCCAGGGGGCCGGGGGTCCCGGCTCGAGCCTCGGTCCGGGGGGCGCCGGGCCGCCTGCGCTGGAAGATGCGCTCGTCCGGCCGCCCTACCAGATAGGTGACGATGTCCCGGAGCTCCGAGTCGGTGAGCCGGTCCATGGGCATGGGCGGCATCTGCCGCGCGTCGTGCGGGGCGATCCACCGCACCCGGGCCACCAGGTAGTCGGGCTCGTAGAGGCCCACCGAGAGCGGCGGGCGCATCGCCCCCTCCCCGTGGCACCGGCCGCAGAAGCGCTCGGTGAGCACCGCGCCGCGCGCCGCATCGCCGCCCGTGGGCCGGTCGATGGCCGTCCTCCGCCCGAGCAGGAGCGGCCGGTAGTCGAGCGGGGGGGCGGAGTCGGGCGAGATGCGCCGGAGGTACGCCGCGAGGTCCGCGAGCTGGGTCGGGTCGGCGCCGGCCGGGCGGAGCATGAAGCGCCGCACGCAGAGGTCGGTCGCCTCCTCCGGCGTGCCGGCGAACCCGCGCCAGAAGCTCGATCGCCGCGCGCTGTCCCAGAGCGAGCTGTTGGGTGAGGCGTGGCCGAGCGGGTCGAGCGCGCCGGTCCGCTCGTCGCGCCAGCCGTGGCAGGAGGCGCAGGCCAGCCCGTTCTGTTCGCCGCCCACGGCCGGATCGCGGAAGAGCCGCTCGCCCCGCCCCTCGGGGCTGGTGAAGGCGAACTCCCAGCTCGGCGCCCGTGGCTGGGCCTTCGGCTTCTCCGGACGCCGGGCCACCAGGACCGAGAGCTCGAGCCGGGGGGCGGCACGGGCCGGGGAGGCCGAGGGCGCGGGAGCGGGTGGCGTGGAGAGCGCGACGGCGGGGGCGGCCGGCGCGGTGCCCCGGAAGGTGGCCTCGAAGCGGACGCGGGCCACCGAGCCGAGCTTGAGGAAGAGGCGGGCCGGGCGCGGGATGCCGTAGTCGGCGAAGGCGACGTCGAACGCGCCGGCGACGCGGAGGTCCCGGTGCCCGGCCTCGTCCGAGAGCTGCACGGTGATGGGGATGCGCACCGGCTGCTCCTTGCCGTGGAGCGAGAGGGTGCCGACGGCGTCCGCCTGGCCCTCGCGGCCGGGGACCAGCACGCCCTGGCTCGGGCGCTCGATGCGGGCGATGGTGAGCACGCCCTCGGGAAACCGGTCGACCTGGAAGAACTGGTCGCGCAGGTCCTCGTCGCGGAGGCTGAGGCCGGTGGTGAAGCCGGCGAGGTCGATGCGAATGCGGCCCGTGCCCTCGGCCCAGCTGGCCTCGTCGAAGCGGAGATCGCCCGACAGGCCCGCGGCGCTGCCGTCGATGGCGTCGAGCGGCGCCTCGACCCGGAAGCGAGCGCGACCGGTGCCCTTCTGGAGCGTCCAGGCGCGGGGCTCGGCCGCGGCGAGCGCCGGCAAGCAGGAGCGAGGAGCAGCGCCGTCTTCCAGGTCATCGGACGTCCACCAGGACCCGCGTGCGGGTGAGCCGGTCGACCAGGGTGGGCTTGCGCACCAGCGCGCGAGACCGTGCCGAGCAGGACGATGGCGGCCCACGCGGCTCCGGCGAACCCCAGCAGCCGTGGCGAGCGCACCCACCGAGGCGTAGAGCAACGAGCAGGCGAAGGGAGAGCGGCACAAACCAGCCCCACTGCAGCAGAGCGCGCGAACGCTGCGCGCGAGCGGCGGGACGTCCCCATCGGCGACCGTCCGGACCCGCAGGCGCATCAGCCACTTGCCTGGCGAGGCATCGAGGAAGGCGATGCCCAGCGCGAGCCAGAGCGCGAACCAGACCGGCGCGGCCCACGGCGCCTTCTCGAAGC
Organism: uncultured delta proteobacterium; assembly: GCA_963776345.1. Classification (GTDB taxonomy): domain Bacteria; phylum Myxococcota; class Myxococcia; order Myxococcales; family Myxococcaceae; genus RPRB01. The sequence continues at coordinate 552,678 of CAVZMH010000022.1, forward strand.
GAGAAGCGGAGGATGGCGAGCGCGGGGAGGAGGTCCAGCACACCAGCGAGCAGACGCACCACCGGCGACGGGGGCGACCACGGGCTGAGGTGCTGCCCGACGCACGGCGCGCGCGAGCTCCAGGTGTGACTGGAAGCGCGCCGCCGGGTCGGGCTGGAGGCAGCGGTCGACGATGCAGGCCAGCGCCCGCGGCACGTCCGGCCCTCGCGCGGCGCACCGGGACGATGCCGGCCTCGATCTCCCGCAGCGCCTCCTCGGCGGTGCGCGCCTTCACCGGCGGGTCGCCGACCAGCAGGTGGTAGACGGTGGCGCCGAGGCCGTAGACGTCCGCGCGCTGGTCGAGCTGCTGTCCCCTGAGCTGCTCGGGCGGCATGTACGGCAGCGTGCCCATCACCGAGCCGGCGACGCTGAGGCCGGCGACGCTCGCCATCGGACTCCTCACCAGCGTGTCGTGGTCCGACGGGCGCGTGGGTGGCGGTGACCAGCCCGAAGTCGGCGACGTGGGCGATGCCGTAGCGATCGAGCAGCACGTTGGCCGGCTTGAGATCGCGGTGGACGATGCCCAGCCGCGCGGCCTCGACCAGCGCCTCGGCGAGCCCGACGAAGTGGGTGGCCACCTCGGTCCAGGGCAGCGGACCTTGCCGGTCCACCGCGTCCTGGAGCGAGCCGCCGTCGACCAGCTGCATGGCCATGAACCAGACGCCGCGCTCCTCGCCCACGAAGTAGACCTGCACCACGTGGGGGTGGACCAGGTTGGCCTGGCTCTGGGCCTCGCGCTGGAAGCGGGCGAGGAAGGACGGGTCGCGCGCCAGCTCGGGGCGGAGCGTCTTCAGCGCCACCGGCCGGTTCAGGGAGGTGTCGAAGCCGAGGTAGACCGCGCCCATGCCGCCGGAGGCGAGGCGCCGGTCCACGCGGAAATGGTGCAGGAAGGTGCCCGGGGTGAGCTCGGCGGGGACGAGGACATCGGTGAGCGGCACGGGCGAGCGTGCCGTCGGTGGCACGGTCTCGCTCACCTGGCCTCCAGGTCCACGATGTCCCCCCGGGTGGAGGCGATGATGGCGAGGAGCTCCTTCGTCTCGCGCTCGGGGACGGCGTGGGTCTTCAGCGCGGAGACCAGGTCCTCGCCCATGGCGTCGAACTCGGCGGCGCGGACGTGCATCGGCGCGTGGAGCGACTTCATCGCCCGGCCGGCGTAGGTGCACGGGCCGCCCGAGGCCGCGCAGACCTGATCGGTCAGGTGGGACTGGAGCACGTCCATGTCGACGAACATGAAGCGGAGGTTGATGCGCCTGTCCCGGCCGACGTTGCCGACGAAGGTGTGCATCACTGCGTCGATGCCGGGACGGCGGCCCAGGCGCTCGTAGAGGCTCGGGCCAGTGGCGACGGAGCTCGCGGCCGCCGATGCGGGGACGGCGGGCCGGGTCGCCTCGGATCCCGAGGCGCACGCGACGAGCAGGACGAGGAGCGGCGACCAGCGGTGCATGAGGGGTCGGGAGAGCGCAGCCTAGCATGCGGCCTCTTCCGATCGGGCGGCCGGGAGGCCGGCAAGGCGTCGCTCCGCCGCGCGGGCTCCCGTGCCGCGACAACCCGCGCCGTCGGTGAGACCAGCCTCGAGCTTGGCGCGGGCATCCGTCGCTGGAGCGTCGACTCGCTGCCGACCTCGGGCGAGCCGTCGGAGCACCGGACCCCGACCTCAGGCGAGGTCGAAGAGCAGAACTTCGGACGCGTCATCCGCGGTCAGCGTGACCGACCGCTCGTCCGAGATGGCCGCGCCGTCGCCGGCCGAGAGCACCGTGTCTCCGATCCGGACCTGTCCGCGGGCCACCTGCACCCAGGCGTGCCGGCCGGGAGCGAGCGCCTGCGTCACCGACTGGCCGTTGCCGAGCAGCGTCGTGTAGACGCGGGCGTCCTGGTGGATCTCGAGGCTGCCATCGGCCGCGTCCGGCGAGGCGACGAGGCGGAGCCGCCCCTGCCGCTGCTCGGGCGGAAAGTGCTTCTGCTCGTAGCCCGGCACGATGCCGCGACGCTCGGGCAGGAGCCAGATCTGGAGGAAGTGCACCGGCTCGGAGCGCGAGGCGTTGAACTCGCTGTGCATCACGCCGGTCCCGGCGCTCATCCGCTGCACGTCGCCGGGGCGGATGACGCCGCCGCCGCCGGTGGAGTCCTCGTGGGCCAGCCCGCCCTCGAGCACGTAGGAGAGGATCTCCATGTCCCGGTGCCCGTGCCTGCCGAAGCCCTGGGCGGGCGCGACGCGGTCCTCGTTGATGACCCGCAGCGTGCGAAACCCCATGTGGTCCGGGTCGTGGTAGTCGGCGAAGGAGAAGGTGTGGTGGGTGTCGAGCCAGCCGTGGTCGGCGTGGCCCCGCTCGTTGCTCTTGCGAACCTGGATCATGGCAAGGAGAGACTTAACGCAGGACCGGGAGATGGCCCGTCGCTCGCCCGGCAACGGTGCGTCCCCCGGCGAGCAACCGGCCCGGCTCCGGTTATGGTGGGCCGCCCGTGCTCCGCACCCTCGCCGCCACGCGCTACGTCACGCCGCTCCGTGAGGGCGGCAGCCTGCCGGCGATCGTCGAGGCGGAGGACGACGGGCTGTACGTGGTGAAGTTCCGCGGCGCAGGGCAGGGGCCGCGGGCGCTGGTGGCCGAGCTGCTCGCCGGGGAGATCGGCCGGGCGCTCGGGCTCCCGGTGCCGACGCTGGCGCTGGTGACGCTCGACCCGGACATCGGACGCACCGAGCCCGACGGGGAGATCCGCGACCTCCTCAAGGCCAGCGTGGGCCTGAACCTCGGCGTGGACTACCTGCCGGGCTCGCTCGGGTACGATCCGGCCGCGTCCACCCCGCCGCCCGCGGAGCTCGCCGCGGACATCGTCTGGTTCGACGCCCTGGTGCTCAACGTGGACCGGACCCCGCGCAACCCCAACCTGCTCGAGTGGCACCGGAAGCTCTACTGCATCGACCACGGCGCGAGCCTCTACGTGCACCACGACTGGGCGGAGGCGCCGGCCCGGGCCAGCTCTCCATTTCCCCAGGTGCGCGACCACGTGCTGTTGCCCGTCGCGGGAGACGTCAGGGCCGCCGGCGAGCGGCTCCGCCCGAAGCTGTCCGAGGGATTGTTCCGCAAGCTCGCCGGCGCCGTGCCCGACGCCTGGCTGCCGGACGACGCCCGGGTGGGCGGCGCGGCGGCCCAGCGACAGGCGTACGTCGAGTGGCTGTCGAGGAGGCTCGCCAGCGCCGCGGTGTTCGAGGAGGAGGCCGATCGTGTCCGTGCCCTGCGCGTTTGACTACGCGGTGGTCCGGGTGGTCCCCCGGGTCGAGCGCGGCGAGTTCCTGAACGCCGGGGTCATCGTCTGGTGTCTCGCCCAGGACTACCTCGCCGCCCGGGTGGCGCTGGACGTGGTGCGGCTCCGCGCGCTCGACCCGCACGCCGACGTCGACGCCATCTCGGCTCACCTCGGCGCGGTGCAGCGGATCTGCGCCGGCGATCCGGATGCGGGACCCGTGGCGCGGCTCCCGGCGAAGGAGCGCTTCCACTGGCTGGTGGCGCCGAGGAGCACCGTCATCCAGACGTCGCCCGTCCACGCAGGGAGGGCCGAGGTACCGCAGGAGGCGCTGACCCGGCTCTTCAAGACGCTGGTGGAGGCCGGCACGTGAGCCGTCACCCGCCCGTGCCCCGGCGGGTGTTCCTCCTGTCCCCGGCACGCTGCGATGGGGTGCGGATGTCGATGCTCCGGCGTCCGGCGGCCCGATTCCCGCTGGCGATGGAGCTGCGGTCCGAGGCCGGGGCGGCGCTCGGCGAGGTGTTCGCCTTCGCCAGCGGCCTCTATTTCCGCGGGAAGCTCGCCTACGCGCGGACCTTCGGAGCGTCGTGGGTCATCACCCCTGGCGCGGGTCTGGTCGAGCCCGAGCGGCGCATCACCCCGGCGGACCTCGACCTCTGGGAGCGGGTGCGCGTCGACCTCGAGGATGCGCGGTACCGCCATCCGCTCGAGCGCGATGCCCGGGGGCTGGCGGCGCGGCTCCCGGAGGCGGAGGTGGTGCTGCTCGGGAGCATTGCCAGCGACAAGTACGTGGACCTGTTGCTCGAGGTCTTCGACGACCGGCTGCTCTTCCCGGTGGACTTCGTCGGGCGCGGGGACATGAGCCGGGGAGGGCTTCTGCTCCGCTCGGCGCGGAGTGGGACCGAGTTGCCGTACCGGCCGGTGCGCGGAGCCGTCCGCCACGGACCTCGACCGCCTCGCTTGCCCCGGCTCCCGCGCGCCGGCACGAGCGCCGCTGGCCGAGACGAGTGAGCCCGTCGACCGCTCGTCCGCCGAGCTCAGGCTGCGAGCAGCGCGCGGACCAGGCCGACCACGCCGCCGGCGAGCACGACGTACGCCACGTTCACCCGCTTTCCGCCGGCGACCAGCACGGCGAATGCCACGAGGCCGAGCACCAGCGTCACCCAGTCGATCCGGCCCGCGTGCATCACCGTCGCCTGGGCGAGCGCCAGGGACACCGCCGCCATCAGGGCGAGCACGCCCGCGGTGACGCCCTGGAGGAACGGCTGCACCCCGGGCCAGGCGGTGATCCGCTCGAGGTGCGGCGCTCCGGCGAGCACCAGCACGAACGAGGGAAGGAAGAGCCAGAACCCCGCGGACATCGCCGAGGCGAGGCCGACGCCCACCGGGTGCCCGGCGAGGTAGCCGATGAAGACGCCGATGCTGATCAACGGCCCGGGCGTGGTCTCGCCCAGCGCCAGCGCATCCACCATCTGCGCGTCGGTGAGCCAGCCCGACTGGAGCACCGCGCCCTCGCGCAGCAGCGGGAGCACTGCGTACGCGCCGCCGAATGAGACCAGGCCCACCTTGAGGAAGAAGAGCGAGACGTCGCGGAGGCGTTCCAGCGCCGGCATCGCGGCCTCCGCCCGGCCCGGGGCGAGGAGCGCCAGCACCGCGCTCCCCACCACCGTCCCGTGCAGGCGCGAGCGGAGGATGGAGAGGGCGCCGCAGCCGAGCAGCAGGGGCACGAAGCCCACGTGGAGGAAGACCGAGGCCCCGAAGGCGAGCACGGCCAGCACCTTCTGGAACGGCGTCCGCAGCGCCGCCTTGCTCAGCCGGAGCATCGCCGAGGCGAGCAGGGCAAGCGCCACCGGGCGAAATCCCGACAGCACCCCGAGCAGCTCGGGGCTCGAGCCGTAGCGGACGTAGATCGTCCCCAGCGTGGCCAGGGTGATGAACCCCGGGGCGATGAACAGCACCCCGGCGAGGACGCCGCCGAGGACGCCGAGGACCCGCCAGCCGATGAGGATCGCCATCTGCGACGCCTCGGGGCCCGGCAGCACGTGCACGAAGTTCAGCGCCCGGACGAACTCGGCGTCGTCCAGCCAGCGTCGACGCTCGACGCACTCGTCGTGCATCAGCCCGAGCTGGGCCACCGGCCCGCCGAAGGCGAGCCAGCCGATCCGGAAGAAGACGCGGACCAGCTCGGAGAGGGAGACGGGCGGGGCGGGCATGCCGGGGCCCGAACCATCGCCCGCAATGGCGCGGGCGCGCCAATTCCCTGCGAGTTGCAGCTCAGGTCGGCGCCGACCAGTCGCCGCCCGTCGGCCGGAGCACCAGCTCGTGCGTCCAGGCGTCGGGCCCCTGCGCGTGCAGGAAGGCACAGGCCTCGGCGATCGCCTCCGGCGAGATGAGCCGCTCGGCGCCGAACCCGGCGGCCCGCGTCCGCTCCGAGGCGATGGGCCCGTCGATGGGGAGGTAGGCGACGTGAACGCCGCGCGCGCGCCACTCGCGGGCGGCGACCTGGACCAGCGCCCGCAGCGCGTGCTGCGCGGCTCCGAGCGCAGCGAAGCCCTCCTTGCTGCGCACGCCGGAGGAGGTGCCGATCTGGAGGAAGCTGCCGCGGCCGCGGGCGAGCATCGCCGGTCCCACCGCCCTCAAGAGATTCCAGGTGCCCTGCGGGTACGCGGCGAGCGACTGCGCCAGCTCGGCCTCGGGGATCTCCAGCAGCGGGAGCGCGCCGAACCGGCCGCCCACCGTCTGCGCGACGATCACCAGATCCGGCGGATCCTCGCCGAAGCGGGCCAGCGACTCGGGTCTCCGGAGATCGCAGACCGCCGCGACCCCCTGGCCTCCGGCGGCCGTCACGTCCCGGGCGAGCGCCTCGACGTCGGCGGCCGTGCGCGAGGCGCACAGCACGCGCCACCCCTTGGGTGCGAAATGGAGAGCCACCGTGCGTCCGAGCTTCCGGACGCCGACGATCAACAGCGTCTCGCTCATCGAGGAGTCCGCCCCCCGGGTCAGCGGAGCGAGTCGCGCAGGGTCTTCAGGCGACTCAGCGCCTCGTCCATCAGCTTCTTCGAGGACTCCGTCGCCTGCTCGGCAGCGCGTTCGACCTTGGAGAGCTCGGGCTCGAGCTTCGCCCACTGGTCCTTCGCGTCCATCCCTGCGAGGTGGAGCTTGACCTTGATCTCGTCACGCAAGGTCCTCAGCAGATCCACGCCCTTCTTCATCTCGTTCTTCAGATCGAGCTCGTTGGCCATGTTCGAGCCTCCTCTTCTGAGTCATAACCTCGGCCGAGAGGAAGTCCATGACCTTCGAGAAACTCCCGGGGATCCTGTTGGTCATCGACCCGCGCCCGCGTGACCTCGGCGGCTTCTCGGTGCGGAGGCTCCTTCCGGCGGCCGGGAGCCGCATGGTCGGGCCGTTCATCTTCCTCGACCACATGGGCCCGGCGGTCATGGAGCGCGGCTCGGGACTGGACGTGCGTCCGCACCCGCACATCGCGCTGGCGACGGTGACCTACCTGTTCGAGGGGGAGATCATCCACCGCGACAGCCTGGGCACCGAGCGCCCCATCCAAACCGGGGACGTGAACTGGATGCTCGCCGGACGCGGCATCGCGCACTCGGAGCGGAGCAGCCCCGAGCAGCGGGCGCGTGGCGTGCGGCTCCACGGCATCCAGAGCTGGGTGGCGCTCCCCACCGCGCACGAGGAGGACGCGCCGGCGTTCGCGCATCATCCGGCGAGCACGCTTCCGGGGCTCGAGCGCGACGGCGCGCGGCTGACCGTCATCGCCGGAACGGCGTACGGCGTCGAGTCGCCGGTCGGCGTGCTGTCGCCCACGCTGTACGTCGACGCGCGGCTCGAGCCCGGCGCACCGCTCAAGGTCGACGCGACGCACCCCCAGCGGGCGGTGCACGTGGTGGAGGGCCGGGTGCAGATCGGCACCCGTCGGCTCGGTCCGGGGGTGATGGCGATTCTCCGGCCCGATGCAGACGTGGTCGTCGCGGCGGACGGACCCGCCCGGGTCATGCTGCTCGGCGGGGCTCCGCTCGAGGGAGAACGGCACATCTGGTGGAACTTCGTCTCCAGCTCGAAGGAACGCATCGAGCGGGCGAAGGACGACTGGAGGAACGGCCGGTTCGCCAAGGTGAGAGGGGACGAGAATGAGCTCATCCCCCTGCCCGAGCGCTGATCTCAGAGGACGCGCGGAGGTCGGAGCCGGTCGTGGAGATCCTGCTCGAGCTGCTGGAGCGCGTCGGGAGCGGGGAGGTTCGCGTCGACGACGACGTGGGCCCAGTCCCCGAGCGTCACTGGCTCCCAGCGGGCCTTCTGGGCGAGGTAGACGTCCCAGCCGGCGTCGGACACCGCGCCAGGCTCTCCAGACCGTGCCTCCAGGCGAGCGCGGATGACGTCGTCCGACGCCCGGACCTCCGCCAGAAGGAAGAGGCCACCGTGCGCCCGCGCGGCCGAGGCGAGAACCTCGCGCTGCCACGCGGCCTGCGCCGTTGCGTCGACGATGACGCACTTGCCCTGGTCGAGCGCCGCGCCGGCATCGGAGGCGAGCCGCTCGTACGTCCGCCGGGTCGCCTCGGCCGAGTAGAGCCCGGTGTCGAGGGCGGTCGCGGCGCTTTCCTGTGGCCGGAGGCCGTGCAGCCCCTTCCGCACCACGTCGGAGGAGAGCACCTCCCACCCGCGCCGGCGACCGAGCTCGTTCGCCAGCGTCGACTTGCCGCTCCCCGAGAGCCCGGAGACGACCAGCAGCAGCGGGGGCAGGTCCTCGCTCGCCGCATCGCAGGCAACGCCGAACGCGCGTCGGGCCATCCGCGCGGCCTCCTCGCGGTCCGCGGGCGAGACCTCCGGCTCCTCCGCCCGGAGACTCTCCACCTTCCCCCGGACGCACGCCCGGTAGCACACGTAGAACGGCAGCAGCCGGCGCAGCGCCGGGTCTCTCGAGCGCGCCACGTAGCGCTGGACGAACGCGTCGGCGAGGTCCGGGCGCATCCGGAGCCGCAGGTCCATCGCCAGGAAGGCGACGTCCGAGGCGACGTCCGAGCAGCGAAAGCGGGCGCTGAAGTCCAGGCAGTCGAAGATGGTGAGGGGTTCGGTGAAGCAGACCGAGGACGTGCGGAGGTCCCCGTGTCCGTCGCGGATCCGTCCCTGCGCGACCCGCTCCTCGAGCTTCCGTCGCTTGCGGACCGTCCAGGCCGCGGACACCGCGCGCAGGTATCCGTCCTGGATCGGGGTGAGCGTCTTGCCGAGGAACGGCGTCACCTGGGCGAAGTGGTCGTCCCAGAGCCGCTGCACGGCCTCGGGCGTGCCGAACGCGGCGACCTGCGGCCCGGCGTCCGCGCTGGCGTGGAACGGAGCGAGCACCTCGGCCACCTGCTCCACCATCTCGCGGGTGAGCGCCCGCGCCTGGAGCAGCCGGTCCATCATCCGGTCGTCGGGGAGCCGCCGCATCTGCACCGCGTACTCGACCGCCGCGCCGCTTCCGCCGACCGTGAGCCCCTGCGGCCCGCGGGTGATCGAGACCACCCCGAGGTAGAGGTCCGGGCTGAGCCGCCGGTTCAGCGCCACCTCCTGCGCGCACATCGCAGCCCGCCGCTCGAGCTTGTGGGCATCGAGGAAGTCGAAGTGGACCGGCTTCTTCACCTTGTAGGCGAACGGGCCGGCGAGGAAGATCACCGAGACGTGGGTCTGGATGACGGTCACCCCGTCGACCGGGTGCGGGTAGGCCTCGGGCCGGGCGAGCGAGGCGAGCACCTCGGCCAGATGGGCAGCCGTGGAGTCCGGAGGCACGCCGGCACCATCGCACACCGGGGCGCGGCCGGTGACCCGGGGCTCAGCGCGGCCGGCTGAGCTCCATCACCCAGTTGGTCTCCCAGTCCCCTCCGTCGAGCGAGAAGGCCTGCTCCCAGTGCGCGCGATCGCCGGCGCGACGCTCCCAGATGAAGCGGACCTGGACGGGGCGGCCGCCCTCGGAGTCCTCGCCGTAGAAGAGCCCCCGGTCGCCGCTGAAGCCGCCGAACACCGGCGGGAAGAGCACCGCCCGGCGGCTGTCCGTCCAGTAGATGGCCCAGCGGCGCTCCTGCACGTCGAACAGCCGGACGGTCATCCCGGTGAAGCCGCGGGTGGGGAACTCGATCTCGTCGACGTTGACCAGGCTGCCCAGGCGGCGCTCGAAGCGCGAGCTGGCGGGGAACTCCTCCCAGACGTGGTCTCCGGACAGCCGGCTCCGGAGGAAGCGGTTGTGGATGGTCCAGCTGCCGTCGAGGAAGTCGAAGTCGTGCAGGTCACCGGTGGGGAGCTGCATCTCAAGTCTCCCAGCCCTCGAAGTCGCGCACGTCGGCGAGGGCGCGGCTCGTCACCACAGGCTCGACCGCGGGGTGGGACGGAGGACGAGCTGCTCGGGCTCTGCCCTCAGCCTGCTGCGGAGCGCCGGGCCGACGTCGTCGGCCCAGTGGAGGTCCGCGGCGAGGAGGGCCAGGTGCCTTCTCAGCGCGCGCTCGTCTCGCAGGACCGAGATGCAGACCAGGACGTCGGCGTCGGCCCGGACCGGAAGCCGCGGGAAGTCGTTCACCGCGCCCTCCGTCTCCAGCCAGGCCACGGGGGAGGCCCCCGTGCCCTCGAGGACCGGCCGGACGCGCTCTCGAAAGAAGCGAGCGAGGTCGTCGGCGCCGGGGGCGCGGTGGAAGATGCGGACCAGCACCCTGCTCGCGCCGGGCTCTCCGATCGCCCCGCGGGCGCGCCGGGGAAAGCCATCCACCGGATGCAGGGGACGGAGGAGCAGGACGTCGTCCGAGTCGACCATCGTCGCGTTCGCCGCGTCCCGGTGCGTCCGCCAGACCCGCCCGTCGTAGAAGGCGGAGAGCGACTCCCGCCGGCCCGCCATGTCCTGGAAGCCGCGGAACCACACGAAGCGCTCCGGACGATCCAGGTCCTCGAACTGGCCGAGGACGCGGATCCTCGCCGCCTCCTGGGCCTCGATGAACTCCCGCTCGAAGAGCTGGACGAGCTCGCCCCGGCGTCCAGGGTGGAGCGTGTACTGGCGGAGCTCGACGACGGAGCAGGGAACCATGCCCGGCACCCTGCACCGGCGCTGGTATGCTACTCAAGGCCAGATGAGGACAATTGCACCAGACCAGAATCGGACGCTGGCCAGCCTCCTCCTGAAGGTGGACCGGAAGACGTCGGCGCCCCTGCACGCGCAGATCGATCAGGCGCTCCGTGGCCGCATCCTGTCCGGTGCGGTGGCGCCGGGGACGCGGCTCCCGCCGTCGAGGACGCTCGCCGCCGAGCTCGGGGTGGCGCGCACCACGGTGCTGCAGGCCCTGGAGGCGCTCCAGGCGGAGGGGTACCTGGTCACCGCGCCGAGGTCGGGGGTGCGGGTCGCGCCCGAGCTCCCCTCCGAGGGTCTCTCTCCGCTGCCGGTCGGCGCCGCGCGGCACGCGTCGCCTCCCCGGCTCTCGCGGGCCGCCCGGGCGCTCCGGTCGACCGCCACTGGCGCTCCCCGGCTCGGGCCGGCGCCGCGCGCCTTCCGTCCCGGCCTGCCCGCGCTCGACCTGTTCCCGGTCGCGCTCTGGTCCCGTGTCGTCGCCCGGGCGCAGGCAGGGGCCAGCGCGCGGCTGCTGGAAGGGGGTGACTCCGCAGGACACCCCGGTCTGCGCCGGGCCATCGCCGAGCACGTGGTGGCCGCCCGCGGCGCCCGCTGCGGCCCGGAGCAGGTCTTCATCAGCGGAGGAACGCAGCAGGCCTTCGAGGAGGTGCTGCGGCTGGTGGTCGATCCAGGAGACCCGGTGTGGCTCGAGGACCCGGGGTACCTCGGCGCGCGCCGGGCGGTGCTGGGCGCCTCGGCGCAGCCCGTCCCGGTCCCGGTCGATGCCGAGGGGCTCGACGTCGAGGCCGGCATCGCCCGGTCGCCGCGGGCCCGGCTCGCCATCCTCGCGCCGTCGCACCAGTACCCGCTGGGGGTCACGCTCTCGCTGCCGCGGCGGATGGCGCTCCTCCGCTGGGCGGCAGAGCGGCGCGCGGTGATCCTCGAGGACGACTACGACAGCGAGTTCCGCCACCGCGGTCGTCCGCTCACCGCGCTCCAGGGCCTCGATGACGCCGGCCGCGTCCTCTACGTGGGCACGTTCAGCAAGACCATGTTCCCCGGTCTGCGGCTCGGCTACCTCGTCGTCCCGCCGGCGCTGGTGGAGGTGTTCGCCGCGGCGCGCGCCTCGCTCCCCGCGCCGGCGTCCGCCCTGGAGCAGGCCGCGCTCGCCGCCTTCATGGACCAGGGCCACTTCGCCCGGCACCTCCGCCGGATGCGCGGCGTGTACCGCGAGCGGTCCGAGGTGCTGCTCGAGGCGCTGCGCACCCGGTGCGCCGGCATGCTGGAGCCGAGCCCCTGCGACACCGGGATGCAGCTCTGCGCGATGCTCCCGCCCGGCGTCTCCGACGTGCGGATCCGCGACCGCGCGGCGCGGCTCGGGGTCGAGGTGGCGCCGCTCTCGGACTATGGATTCGGCCGGCAGCGCCGCGGCGGCCTGGTGTTCGGGTTCGGGGCGGTCCGTCCCGCGGCGATCCGCGCCGGCGTGGAGACGATCCAGCGCGCGCTCGAGCCGGGCTGAGCGCGCCGGTGGTCTCGCCCCCGTCCCGCCTTCCGGGCCCCGCGCCGGCCGAGCTGACAGGTCACTGCAAGCACCGGCTGTGACTGGCGCGCGACCGCGGGGAGGCCGCTACACTCCCCGCTCCATGCCGGACACCACCATCGACAGCGCGCAGCTCGAGCGCCACCGCCCCGCCCTCACCGGGCACTGCTACCGGATGCTCGGCTCTCCGGAGGAGGCGGACGACGCGGTCCAGGAGACCTTGGTCCGCGCCTGGCGCAGCCTGGATCGGTTCGAGCAGCGCTCCTCGCTCCGCACCTGGCTGTACAGCATCGCCACCCGGGTGTGCCTCGATGCGCTCGGCGAGCGGGCGCGCCGCATCCGACCGATGGAGCTCGGGCCCGTCGGCACGGTGAACGACGAGCTGTGCACCCGGGCCGCCGGGGAGTTCATCGAGCCCGTTCCCGAGTCACAGGCCATCCCCGCGGACTCCGACCCGGCCGAGCGCGCCATCCTCCGCCAGAGCATCCGGCTCGCCTTCATGGCCGCGCTCCAGCACCTGCCTCCACGGCAGCGGGCCGCGCTGCTGCTCATGGAGGTGCTCGGCTGTTCCGCCGCCGAGGTGGCGGACACGCTCGACATGTCGGTGCCGGCGGTGAACAGCGCCATCCAGCGCGCCCGGGCCACGCTGGAGGCGCGCCAGCTCCAGGCCGAGGCGGTGGCCCCGGAGGTCGATCCCGAGCTGGTGCACCGCTACGTCGAGGCGTTCGAGCGGTATGACATGGAGGCGCTCACCGCGCTCCTCCACCAGGACGTGGTGATGTCGATGCCGCCGTACGCGCTGTGGCTGCGCGGTCCGCAGGCGGTGAGCGACTGGATGCTCGGCCGCGGCGTCGGCTGCCGGGGCTCGCGCCTGGTGCCCACCGCGGCGAACGGCGCGCCGGCGTTCGGCCAGTTCCGGTCCAGCGGCCCGGGGAAGGGCTTCCACGCCTGGGGGCTGGTGGTGCTCGAGGTGGCCGATGGGCGCGTCGCCGGCCTCAACACCTTCCTCGACACCGAGCGGCTGTTCCCGCGCTTCGGTCTCCCCCTGCGGCTCCCGGCGTAGCCCCAGGCGGTCGGGTGGACCGATGAGTTCTCGCGGGCCCCGGCGTCTCAAAGGGCAAATTCGCAGCACCGGAGACCCGCCATGCCCGTCAAGAATCCCCGGAAGATCTTCGTCAACATCCCGGTGAAGGACCTCGGGAGGTCGATGACCTTCTTCGAGGGGCTGGGATTCTCGTTCAACCCGCAGTTCACCGACGACAGCGCCGCCTGCATGGTGCTCAGCGAGGACGGCTACTTCATGCTCCTCACCGAGCCGCGCTTCCGCGAGTTCAGCAAGAAGCAGATCTGCGACACCCGGACCCACAACGAGGGGCTGTTCGCGATCGCGGTGAACAGTCGCGCCGAGGTGGACGACCTGGTGAAGAAGGCCGTCACCACCGGCGGGAAGCACGCGGTCGATCCGATGGATCACGGCTTCATGTACGGCTGGAGCTTCCTCGACCCTGACGGGCACCACTGGGAGGTGTTCTGGATGGATCCGGCGCACGTTCAGAAGACCTGAGCGGCGTCCGCGGCGTCGCCCTTCAGGCCCGCGGGGTCAGTCCCACCAGGCGCCGTTCGGCACGCGGTGGCGGAGCGGCATGCGGTCCGCGCGGAGCAGCAGCGGCTTCACGAGTTCCTGGCCAAGGGCCCGGCGGAGATCGCGGTCGACCGGAGCCCAGGCCAGACGCAGGAACTCGAGCGTCGAGCATCCTGCCGCGGTCAGGCGCCAGCGGGCGCGGCGGCCGCGGAAGAACGACTCGAGCTGGCCGCGCTCGGCGAGCCGGGTGACCGCGCGGCTCACCGCCGACGGGTTCAGGTGCAGGGTCCGGGCGAGCGGCATCTGCGCTCCCGGATCCGTGGCCAGCGCCACGAGGAGATGGAAGTCGGTGATCGTCGCGTCGTGGACCATCAGCGCCCGGGCCAGCTCGAGGCTCGCGAAGCGGCTGAGCAGACGGAGCGCGGCGCAGACGCAGACGTCCGCCAGCTCGGACGTCGCGTGAGGCCCGTGCCCGGGAAGTCGAGGCGCGGCATGCATGGAACGGTGGCCGGTGCGATGAACGTGCCAGCAACGTGGCCGCGCCCGACGAGTCCAGCTCGGCGCTTCCCGCGACCGCCGCGCCAGGCCCTCGAGCGCACCGCATGCGAGCGGGCGGCCCTCCGGGAGCATGCGGAGGCGTCCGGAGCGCGCCGGGGGGACCCAGCCCGGAGCAATCGTGGACATAGCAACTTCAGGGTCGCTGCTCCTCGGTCCGTCGAAACCGCTCCCTGAGGTTTCAACAGCTTGGACCGACGATGGCGTCCAGAGATACGGACCTCTGACATGCGAAGTTGCTATGTCCACGATTGCTCCGGACTCGGTCGCCCCCCCCCGCGGGCCCGACCGCGGGTCCGAGGTCGAGGACGCCCGGAGCCAACCGCCCGCCCGGCAGTTTTCGGTCCCCCGCGAGCGGCCGAGCACAGCCACTCGGTCCCTGTCGAGCCGGCCGAGCGAAGCCTCTCGGTCCGTTCGTGAGTCGGTGGCACGCGGCCTCTCGGTCTGTCGGTGAACCTGTCGAGCCGGCCGAGCGAGGCCTCTCGGTCCGTTCGTGAGTCGGTGGTGCACGGCCTCTTGGTCCGTCGATGAGCCTGGCGAGCCGCGCGAGCGCAACCTCTCGGTCCGCTGGTGAGTCGGCGGCGCACGGCCTCTCGGTCCGTCGGTGAGCCTGCCGAGCCGGCCGAGCGCAACCTCTCGGTCCAGCGGGTCAGCGGCGGGGTCCGCACACACCGGGAGCGTTCGCCGTTCCGGACCGAGGACCGCATGCGGCGGGCGGTGACCTTCCTGCAGCAAGCCGGCGAAGAAGTTCCGGCCGTCCGGGGCATCCTGACCTCCATGATCGAGCCGCCCCGCATCGTCACGCTCTCCGCCCGTCCGATCGCCGTCATCCCCCTGCTCATCCCGAGGGAGCAGATGCCGCAGGTCTTCGGCCCCGCGGTGGGAGAGCTCGTGTCCACGGTCCAGGCACAGAAGCTGGGGCCGACGGGGCCGGTGTTCGCGCACCACCTCCGGATGGTCCCGGGCCGGTGGGACTTCGAGCTCGGGGTCCCGGTCTCCGCGCCGGTGAAGCCGTCCGGCCGGGTGACGCCGGGCACGTGGCGGGCGATGCGGGCGGCGCGCACCGTCCACCACGGCGGGTACGAGGGCCTGCCTGGGGCCTGGCCCGAGCTGGAGCGGTGGATCGCGGCGAAGGGGCTCGCCGAGGCAGAGGACTTCTGGGAGGTCTACACCGTGGCCCCGGACTCGGCGTCCGACCCGGCGGAGTACCGGACCGAGCTGATCCGTCCGCTCCGCGATTGACCCGCCCGGGCGCCGCTTGCAGATGGTTACGTCTTGAGTTAACCATTACCTCCATCGGCAACGACGCTGGAGGTCGCCCAGATGAAGAAGCCACCCGACGGCTGGCCGCGGATCTCGTCCGCGGTCTTCTACGACGACGCGAGCAAGGCCATCGACTGGCTGTGCCGGGCGTTCGCCTTCGAGGTCCAGCTGAAGGTCGAGGGGGAAGGCGGGCGCATCGAGCACTCCGAGCTGAAGTTCGGCGAGGGGCTGGTCATGGTCAGCAGCCCGGGCGGGAGCTCCGAGCGGAAGAGTCCCGTGCCGGGCAAGAGCCCGCGGTCCGTGGGCGGAGTGAACACCCAGATGCTCGCCGTCTTCGTGGATGACGCCGATGCGCACTGTGCCTGCGCGCGGGCCGCCGGTGCGCGGATCCTCGACGAGCCCACCACCACCGATTACGGGGACGACTACTGGAGCGACCGGACCTACCGGGCCGAGGACCTCGAGGGTCACCACTGGTGGTTCATGCAGCGGGTCCGGGATCCGGCACCTCGTGGTCGCTGACCTGGACCGCACGCTCGCCGCGCTGGCGGACCCGACCCGGCGGGCGATCGTCGAGCGCCTCCGGAAGCGGCCCCAGCGCCCGAGCGAGGTGGCCGAGGCGCTGTCGATGAGCCGTCCGGCGATGAGCAGACATCTCAGGGTGCTCCGGAAGGCGGGGCTCATCGCGCAGGAGGCGCTCGAGGACGATGCGCGGGCGCGGCTGATCCAGCTCCGGACCGCGCCGCTGTCCGAGCTCCGCTCCTGGGTGGAGGACGTCGAGGCGATGTGGGGCGATCAGCTGCAGGCGTTCAAAGCGCACGCCGAGCGGGTCCAGCGGGGCCGCCGTCGATGACCGCCCGCGAGCAGCCGCGGCCCGGAGACCAGGCGCGGGCGACGGTGCTGGTCGCCGTTCCCCCCGAGGTGGCGTTCCGGGTGTTCACCGATGAGATCGACCAGTGGTGGCGGCGCGGGCTCAAGTACCGCGTCGCCGGCGGGAACCGCGGCTTCATCCACCTCGAGCCGCGCCTCGGCGGTCGCCTCTACGAGTCGTTCGAGACGGGAGGCACCACCCGGGTCTTCCAGACCGGGACGGTGACGGTCTGGGAGCCGCCGTCCCGTCTGCTCTTCGAGTGGCGCGGGGTGAACTTCGCGCCGGGCGAGCGGACCGAGGTCGAGGTGGTGTTCGATCCGAGCCCGAGCGGGACGCTGGTCACGGTCACCCACCGTGGCTGGGCGAGTCTCCGTCCCGATCACCCGGTGCGTCACGGCCAGGAGGTCGCCGCGTTCATCCGGACGATGGGGCTGTGGTGGGGAGATCTCCTCACCTCGCTCCGGGAGCACGCGTCCAGGCCGGCCGAGGAGTGAGCCCACCGCGGGCGCCTCGCTCGGAGGCGCCCCTCAGCCGGTCCGCGCGGCGACTTCCCGCGAGCGAGCCCGCCCGAGATCATGCACCACCGCCCGGGCGGTCCGCTCGATGGCCGAGGCCAGCGCCAGGGCCGCGTTGAGCCCGCGGTGGTCGACGATGGTCGAGGGAAGCCGGGGACCGCTGACGGTGATCTGGTAGCGCGTCTCCTCCGGCCGGGACCCGCCGTTCCGCCGGCCGACGATGACCTCCACGTGCGTCAGCTCGGACCGGAACCGGCCGAGATGGGTCTCGACCAGGGACGTCGCGTGCTCGCGCAGCGGCTCGGACTGTTCGAGCCCCTGGAACCGGATCTCGATCTCCATGGCGCGCTCCTTTTGAGACGGACACGTGTACCCGGAGTGACAGAAGCCGAATATGACGAAAGAACGACGTAACGCTGCGAAAAAATCGATGAATGCCCTGCCGGCGCTCGCTAGGGGATGGTGCTGCTGTCGAGTCCCGCCGCCCGCTCGAGCCGGAGCACCGCCAGCTGCGCGTTGAGCCGCTCGTTGATCAGCTGGAGCGAGGCGTTGAGCACCGCGGTGATGGCGTCCGACTGCTCGAGGTAGGTGGCCACGCCGGCCTCGAAGTTGGTCCGGACCAGGGCCCCGTTCTCCCGGGCCAGCCGGACCTGCTCCTCGGCCTTGGAGCGGTTGGCCTGCGCGGACTCGAGGTCGTTGAGCGCCCGGCGCACCTCGTCCCGGGCCCGGACCTGGGCGCCACGGGCGGCGGCCTCCGCCTCGCGGCGCTTCGCCGAGGCCTCGCGGAGGTTCGCCTCGCGGAGCCCGCCGTCGAAGAGGGTCCAGCTCGCGCCGAAGGAGAAGAACCAGGCGTCGTGCTTCCCGGTGAAGCCGGTGGTGTTGCTGTAGCTGTACTGGCCGCTGAAGCCGATGCTCGGCAGGTAGCTGAGGACGTACGAGGTCTCCCCGGCCTTCGCCGCGTCGACGTTCTTGAGCGCGCCGAGCACGTCGGGCCGGCGCCCGGGGGCCTGCTCCTCGAGCAGCCCGAGGTTGTCGGGGATCGTGGCCTCGGGCGGCGTGTCCACCTCGAAGTCGGGCGCGCGGTCGAGCAGCGCGGAGAGGGCGCTCTTGGCGCTGGCGTAGGCGTAGCGGGCGCGGCGGAGGTCCTGCTCGGCCTGGGCCCGGTCGATCTGCGCGCGGAGGAGGGTGATCTTGTTCACCGACCCGGCGTCGAAGCGGACCTGGGTGTCCTTCTCCCGCTGCTGCTCGGTGCGCAGTTGCGCCTCGCGGACGGCGATGGCCTCCTTGAGCCCGACGGCGCCGAGGTACTGCTGGGCGACGGAGAGGAGGATCTCCCGCCGCGAGTTCTCGGTGTTCAGCTCGGCGGCCCGCTCGCTCAGGTAGGCCGAGTCGATGGACGCCCACAGCGAGGGGGCGATGATGGCCTGGCTGCCCCTGACCGTCGTGCCGAGCGCGTCGCGCTGCTGGAGGACCACGTCGATCGTGGGGGGCTCGGCGACCAGCTGCGAGGTCCCGCCCGTCCCGATGTCACGGACCGGGTACTGGGTGCCGTAGGGGAACGCCAGCGTGGAGCCCACGTTGTTCCGCTGCCAGCTCGCGCCGGCCTCGAGCTGCGGGAGGTACCCGGACCAGGCCTTGCGCGAGAGCTCGTGGGCCTGATCGAGCCGGGCCTGGAGGACGCGCAGGTCGGGGTTGCCCTCGAGCGCGCGGCGGCGGGCCTCGGCAAACGTGAGCACCGGACCGGTGGCGGACGCGAGCAGCGGGGTCTGGTCGGCGGCGCCCTGGGCGAGGACGAGGAGCAGAAGAGCGGTCATGGCGGCCTGCTTAACGCCCCGATCGATGTTGTCACCAGAAACTTTGCGTTTCTACACCCGGGTCGGGCGCGTTCACCGGGAGTCCAGGCGGGACGGGCAGTTGCGCGGGGCGTGTGCTAGGGGCGGCGGCATGATCGACCACACCGGTTTGAAGGTCAGCGACCCCGTGGCGAGCCGGCGGTTCTACGAGGGTGCGCTGGCGCCGCTCGGATACCGGGTGCTCATGGAGATCCCGAAGGAGCACACCGGCGGTCGGGTCGTCCTGGGGTACGGGGTGCCGCCGAAGCCGGATTTCTGGGTGGCCGAGGGGAAGCCCGAGGAGCCGCGCGTCCACGTCGCCTTCCGTGCCGAGTCGCGCGCGGCGGTGGACGCCTTCTACCGGGCCGCGCTGGTCGCGGGCGGAAGGGACAACGGACCGCCGGGCCCCCGTCCGCACTACCACGCGAGCTACTACGGCGCGTTCATCGTCGACCCGGACGGGCACAACATCGAGGCGGTCTGCCACACGCCCGCCTGAGCCCGGAGGAACCGATGCCACGCTACGCGGCGTTCCTCCGGGGCGTCATGCCGATGAACGCGAAGATGCCCGAGCTGAAGCGCGCCTTCGAGAAGGCGGGGTTCGGCGAGGTCCGTACCGTGCTCGGGAGCGGCAACGTGGTGTTCAGCGCGCGCACGGCGTCCGAGCTGGCGCTGCAGCGCAAGGCCGAGAAGGCGATGCAGGAGCACCTCGGCCGGACGTTCCTGACCATCATTCGCGAGGTGGCGGCGCTGGAGCAGCTGCTCGCGGTGGACCCGTTCGAGGAACACGCTGTCCCTGCGACGGCGAAGCGGATCGTGACCTTCCTCCGCACCGAACCGGAGCGCGCACCGGCCCTGCCCATCGAGCGGGACGGTGCGCGCATTCTCCACCTGTCGGGACGCGAGGTCTTCACCGCCTACCTGCCGAGTCCTCGCGGGCCGGTCTTCATGACCCTGATCGAGAAGACGTTTGGCGAGGACCTGACCACGCGGACGTGGGACACCGTGAAGAAGGTGGCGCGATGAGCGAGAAGATCCTGACCCGACACCCCGGAGGGAAGAGCGGAAAGAACATCAGCCGCGAAAAGTACAACTGGCTCGAAGCGTCTCGGCCGGGACCGGGTGTGCGAGGCCGCGCAGCGCCTCGGGATAGTGGTCGAAGAGGTCCGGTGGCGCGGGGACGTCCTCCCCGGTCAGCATCGACTCGAGCATCAGCGCGTTGGTCGGCGCCTTTCCGAAGCTGTGGTTGTTGTTCACCAGGTAGACGTCGCGGACCTCGGGCTGGGCGGCGATGTCCCGCGCGGTCCGGGCGATCTCCTCGAGCTCCGAGCGCGGGTAGAGGTAGTCGAACCGGGCGTCCTTCTGTGCCTCCTCGGCGTGGCGCTGCTCGGGGGTCCTCTTCTGCCGCTTCTCGACGTTCTCCGCGCTCTTCTTCGACCCCCGGCCGAAGAAGCGCATCCAGGTCTGGTAGTTGCGGCCATGCATCCGGATGTAGCCGGTGGAGGTCGTGGCGTAGGGACGGAGCCGGAGCGAGTCCTTGGGGAGGTGCGGCTGGTCCACGTTGATCCAGCCGATCTTCCGCGCGCGCAGCTCGGCGAGGACCTCCGGAGCGTCCCAGCTGTCGTGCCGGAACTCGACGAAGACCGGGAGCCCCTTGAAGGCGGCGGCGGCCTTCAGGAGCCACTTCAGGGCGTCCTCGTCGATGGTCGCGTCGCGCTTGATGCGCTTGAAGCTGTAGGCGAACTGGAGCACCGCGGCGCCCAGCCGGCCGCCGTGGTGGAGGACGTCGAGCCCCTCGCGCGCCCGCGCCACGTCCTCGCGGGTCCAGCTCTTGCCGGGGGCGACGAACTGCTCGGGGATCTTCGCGGTGAAGACCACGCCAGGGCGGTCGGCGACGCGCGCGAGCCATCCGCGGGCCTCGGCGGCGGTGGCGGCGCGGTAGTAGGTCCGGTTGATCTCGAACAGCGGGAGGTAGAGCGAGAGGTACTCGAGCTTGTCGAACCCGCGCCCCGCGTGCTCCGGGTACACGGTGCCGCTCCAGTTCTTGTAGTCCCAGCCCGCGACGCCGGCCTTGAACATGGCGCCCCCGAACCTAGGGCCGGCGCGCCTCGTTCGACAGGGCCGATCGGATCAGTCGGAGGCGCCGCCCTCCGCCATCGCGGGTTCGGGCTCCCGCTGGGCCGCGAGCGCCTCCAGCTGCCCGGCCACGCCCACCGAGGCGCCGATCACCAGCACCCCCGGCAGCGTGGGATGCAGCTCCGGGAGCTCGCAGGTCCCCAGCGCGGCCAGGGTCCCGCGCCACGAGCGGGCCTCCGCAGTCCCCGCGGAGAGCAGGACCGCGGCCGGGGTGCCCGGGTTCCAGCCGCGGGAGAGGAGCTCATCCGCGATGAGGGCGCGCGTCTGGAGGCCCATCAGCACGACCACCGTCGCCGCCCCGGGCTCGAGCGAGCGCAGGACCGGAGCGAACGCCCCCTCGGAATGACCGGAGACGACCAGGAACGCCGCGGCGAGACCGCGGTGGGTGACGGGGATTCCGGACAGCGCGGGCGCTGCCACCGCGGTCGAGACCCCGGGCACCACCTCGCAGGGAATCCCCGCCGCCGCCATCGCCAGCGCCTCCTCACCGCCGCGGCCGAAGACGAACGGGTCTCCGCTCTTGAGCCGGACCACGCGCTCGCCGCAGAGCGCCCGCCGGATCATCAACCGCTCGATGGTCCCCTGGGAGATGGAAGGGCGTCCTGCCCGCTTGCCGACGTACGCCCACCGGGCCCGCGGGGCGTGGCGGAGGACGGCGCGGTCCACCAGCGCGTCGTAGAACACCACGTCCGCGGCGTTCAGCCGTGCCACGGCGCGCAGGGTCAGGAGCTCCGGATCCCCGGGGCCGGCGCCGACCAGCGAGACCAGTCCCGGGCCGTTCACGCCCTCTCTCCGTACCGATCGTCCAGGGCGCGCAGCAGGAGCGGACGCCGTTCCTCCATCGGGACGCCCTCCGCCCGCCACCGCCCGCGCAGGCGCTCCGCGAAGGCGACCCAGTCCCCGAGATTGTCCGGGAGCAGCCGCTCGAGGGCCTCGCGGAGCAAGCTCGCCAGGGCAGGCGCGCGGCCGCCGGTGGAGATCGCCACCGTGGCGCCTCCCCGGCGCACCACGCCGCCCAGGTACGCGCTCGCCGCGTCGGTGTCGTCGACCGCGTTGACGAAGATCCGGCGCGCCCGGGCGGCCTGCGCCACCTCTCGATTGACCTCGGCCGGCGCGGCCGACACCACGAACCAGCAACCGTCCAGATCCTGCGGCTCGAAACGGCGGCGCAGGAGTCGCACGAAGGGCCGGTAGAGCTCCGCGGAGATCTCGGGCGCGACCACCGTCACCACCGCCCCCGCCTCGAGGAGCCCGCGGAGCTTGCTCGCCGCGACCTTTCCTCCGCCGACCAGGAGCACCGGGCGGCCCCACAGCTTGAGGAAGGCCGGGTAGAGGCTCACGCCGCGCTCCTGGTGGCGAGCCGGTCGGCCAGCGCCTCGAGCATCGAGCCCATCTTCGGCGGGTCGGGCACGACGTGCGGCGGCACACCGAGCTCGTCGAGCACGCGGGCGCAGGTCGGTCCAACCGCCGCGACGACCACCCGCGAGCGAAGGGCGGCGACGAGCTGGTTTCTCCGGCCGATCCGGCTCGCGATGCTCATCAGATGCCGGGCCTGGACCTGGGTGGTGAACGCGGCGGCGTCGAAGTCTCCGCGGACCAGCGACTCCGCGGCACGAACCAGCGGGGCCGTGTCCTCGGGCAGCCCCCACTCGTAGACCAGGAGCTCGAGGAGCACCGCGCCCTGCGAGGTGAGCGCCTCCACCAGGGGCTCGTTCCTCTCCCCGTAGTGGACCAGCACCACGGGCAGCCCGGCGAGATCGAGCGCGGCGAGGGCCTCGATCAGCTCGACGGTGGTGTACGGCGAGCGTGCCTTGATCGTCGCGGCGAGCCCCTCCCGGTGCAGCGCCGCCACGGCCTTCGGTCCGCGGCAGATGGAGCCTCCCCGCTGGATGGCCTCCACCAGCTCCGGGGCGCGACCCAGGGCCCGCGCCTCGTCGAACAGCGCCCGCGCTCCCACGCCGGTGGAGAAGACGAACGCCGGCGCGCCATCGCCGGTCCTCAGCATGTCGAGCAGCGCGGCCAGCTCGTGTCCGACCGGGCGACGCCGCTCGACCACCGCCGGAACGCACACCGGCACCCCTCCGCTGCGTCGGACGAGCTCCGAGAGCTCCTCGCCGAGCCGTGACTCGAAGAGCACGATGCGCTGGCCGACCAGCCCCTGTCTCATCGGGCCGCCGCGACCGGCGTCGCCGGCTCCTCCACCGCCCGCAGGACGCGTCCCTGCCCCTGCGCGACGAACCAGTAGGGCAGCCCGATGAGCAGCGCCCCTCCGACGATGTTGCCCGCGGTGACCCACGTGAGGTTGCGCGCGAATCCCGCCCAGGAGACCAGGGCCGGATCGTGCGGCAGGAAGAGGCCGATGCCGAGCAGGGTCATGTTGGCCACGCTGTGCTCGAAGCCCGCGCCGATGAAGGCGAAGAGACACCAGAAGATGAGCACCAGCCGCGCGGTCTCGTCCTTGGTGCGGATGCCCATCCACACCGCGAGGCACACCAGCGCGTTGCAGAGCACGCCGCGGAAGAACAGCTCGCCGGCCGGCGCGGCCATCTTGGCGGCGGCGACCCCGAGCACGAACTCCTTCGCCGGAGCCTTGCTCAGGACCCCGGAGCTGGCGGTGGCCAGGGCGAGGAGCAGCGAGCCGAGGAGGTTCCCGGCGAAGCTCGCCACCCATACCCGGGCCAGTGCTCCCGTGGTGACGGTGCGCGAGAGAGTGCCCACGGTCATCACCAGGTTGTTCCCGGTGAACAGCTCGGAGCCGGCGAAGATCACCAGGGTCAGCGCCACCCCGAACGAGGCGCCCATCACCGCCTTGGTCGCGCCGGAGCCCGCCGCCTGCAGCGGCGCTCCGATGGCGAAGATCAGCACGATGCCCAGCCCGACGTAGGCGCCGGCCAGCGCCGAGAGGACCAGGTACTGCCACGGGCTGTGCCTGAGCAGCCCGGCCTTCGCCCGCGCGGCCGCGGCGACCGCGGCGATCGTCTCATGCTCCATCGTGATCTCCGATGCGCGGTTCGCGATGCACGAGGACCCGCCCGCGCTCGACGCGGACCTCGTGGGTGGGGATGCACACCCGCGGGTCGTCCAGACACCGCCCGGTGCGCAGATCGAAGGTCTGCTTGAAGATGGGGGAGGCGATCTTGGGGATCCCGCCCTTGTCGCCCACGATTCCGCGCGAGAGCACGAAGGCCTTGCTGAAGGGATCGAAGTTCCCGATGGCGTAGAGCGCATCGCCGGTCCTGACGATGGCCACCTGTCGGCCGTCGACCAGGGCGCAGACCCCGGTCCAGGGGACGATGTCCTCGAGGGCGCAGACGTCCTCCCACCGCGACGGCTCGGCCCGGAGCGCGACGGCGGTCATCCGGCCTCCTGCGGGACGAGGTGGAGCAGCTTCTCCTCCCAGGTGGCAGGCCGATGCTGGGCTCGCTGCGGGACCTGGATCAGGCTCGGGTCCGGCTCGGAGGAGTTCACGAAGGTGCGGAAGCGGGCGAGCTTCGCAGGGTCCTCGACGGTGGCCTTCCACTCGCAGCGGTAGGTGTCCACGATGCGCGCCATGTCCGCCTCGAGCTCGGCGCAGATGCCGAGTGAGTCCTCGATGAGCACCTGGCGCAGGTACTCGATGCCGCCGTCGAGGTTGTTGAGCCACGCCGCCGTGCGCTGCAGCCGCTCGGCGGTGCGCACGTAGAGCATGAGGAAGCGATCGAGGTACCGGATGAGGGTGTCCTCGTCGATGTCGGTGGCGAAGAGCTGCCCGTGCTGCGGCTTCATTCCCCCGTTGCCGCAGAGGTAGAGGTTGTAGCCCTTCTCGGTGGCGATGACGCCGAAGTCCTTGCCCTGCGCCTCGGCGCACTCGCGGGCGCATCCGGAGACGGCGGACTTCAGCTTGTGCGGCGCGCGGAGGCCCTTGTACCGGTTCTCCAGGCGGATCGCGAAGCTGACCGAGTCCTGCACCCCGAAGCGGCACCAGGTGCTGCCGACGCACGACTTCACCGTGCGCAGCGCCTTCCCGTAGGCGTGCCCGGACTCGAAGCCCGCGGCGATGAGATCACGCCAGATCTCCGGGAGCTGCTCGAGCCGCGCGCCGAACAGGTCCACCCGCTGGGCGCCGGTGATCTTCGAGTACAGCCCGAACTTCCGCGCGGTGAGTCCGAGGGCGATCAGCTGCTCGGGGGTGATCTCCCCGCCGGGCACGCGCGGAACCACCGAGTAGCTGCCGTCGCGCTGGATGTTGGCCAGGAAGCGGTCGTTGGTGTCCTGGAGGCCGAGGTGGCGGTCGTCGAGCACGTGCTCGTTCCAGGTCGAGGCGAGGATGCTGGCCACGGCGGGCTTGCAGATCTCGCAGCCGGCGCCGCGTCCGTGCGCGGCGATCAGCGCGTCGAAGCTGCGGATCCCCTGGATCCGGACCAGGTGGTGGAGCTCCTGGCGGGAGCGGGGAAAGTGCTCGCAGAGGTGGTTGGAGACAGCCTTGCCGGCCCGCTTCATCTCCCGGGTCAGGAGCTCGCCCAGGAGCGGCACGCAGGAGCCGCAGCCCGTCCCGGCGGTGGTGGCCGACTTGATCGCTCCGACCGAGGCGAGCTCCAGGGTGCGGATGGCGCGGCAGATCGCGCCCTTGGCCACGTTCTGGCAGGTGCAGATCGTGCTCGCGTCCGGAAGCGCCTCCACGCCGGGCAGCGCCGCGCCTCCGCCTCGCGGAAGGATGAGCTGCTCGGGTTGTGCGGTCAGTGCGGTCTTGCTCTGGGTGAGCGCGAGGAGATGTCCGTAGCTCGACGCCTCGCCGACCAGCACGCCGCCGAGGAGACGCTGGCGATCGGCGCTCACCACCAGCTTCTTGTAGATGCCGGCGACCGAGTCGGTGAAGGCGACGACCCGGCTCCCGGGGTGCGTGGCGTGGGCGTCGCCGAAGCTCGCCACCTCCACTCCCATGAGCTTGAGCTTGGTGCTCATGTCGAAGACACCGAGGCGGTCCTCGCCGCCGCTCAGGGTGGAGACCGCGGTGCGGGCCATCTGGTAGCCGGGGCCCACCAGGCCGTAGGTGCGGCCGCGGTACTGCGCGCACTCCCCGATGGCGAGAATGTCAGGGTCCGAGGTGCGGCAGTGCTCGTCGATGACGATGCCGCCGCGTTCGCCGATGGCGAGGCCGCAGTTGCGGGCCAGCTCGTCGCGGGCGCTGATGCCGGCGGAGAAGACGACCATCTCGGTGGCGAGCACCCCGCCGTCGGCGAAGTGGATCTCGGTGACCCGGCCGGATCTGGAAGCGAGGCGGGTGGTGTTCTTGCCGGTGTGGACCGAGACGCCGAGCGCCTCGATCTTCGCGCGGAGGATCTCCGCGCCGCCGTCGTCGATCTGCATCGCCATGAGGCGGGGGGCGAACTCGACGACGTGGGTCTCGAGCCCCATGCGGGTGAGCGCGTGGGCGGCCTCGAGCCCGAGGAGGCCGCCGCCGATGACCACGCCGGTCTGGACCTGTGCGGCCCAGAGGCGGATCCGCTTGAGGTCCTCGATGGTGCGGTAGACGAAGCAGCCCCAGGCGTCCCGGCCGGGGATGGGAGGCACGAAGGGCGCCGAGCCGGTCGCCAGGACCAGCGCGTCGTAGGGGATGCGACGGCCTTCCGCGGAGAGTACCCGCTTGCGCTGACGGTCGATGGCGGTGACCCGGTCGCCGAGGTGCACGGTGACCCCGGCGTCCTCGTACCGGTGGGGCGTGACCAGGGAGAGGTCGCTGGCCGTCTTTCCGCCGAGGAAGCTGGTGAGGTTCACCCGGTCGTAGGCGAGCCGCGGCTCCTCGCAGAAGGTGACGACGTTCCAGCGCTCGGCCTCCCCGCGCTCGAGGAGGAGCTCGAGAAAGCGGTGCCCGACCATCCCGTTGCCGACCACGACGAGGTCCTTCTTCGTCATCGGCCAATGGACACCAGCAAGCGGAGTGCCACCCGTGACGCGTCGCGTTCCCTCTCGAGCTCGATCGTCGCGGAGAGAGTCATCAGACAAAATTGTCGCTTCTTCTCAAGAAGTCGACATATTTGTAAGCATGCCCCTGGTCGCTCACGGCGCAGGTCGCGGAGGTCGACGGCGGGGCGGTGATCCGCACGCCATCGACTCAATGAGCGAATGGGATCTCAGGTGACAAATTTGTCGGAGTCGCTGTTAGTCCAAACAAAAGTGTCACATCACTCGAGCGGCACCGAGGCCCACGGCTCGTACAGCACCGGGCCTGATCCGTCGCTGAGCCCGAGCTGGAACCAGATCCGCTGTCCCGACACCTCGGACCGCAGCCACCGGAACGTCCTGTCGAGCTCGAACGCGGATTGGTAGCGCTCGAATGGCGTGTCCTCCGCGGCACGGTAGCGGCACACCACGGACCAGCCGTCGGGGAGCGGTCCATCGAGCGAGGCCCTCAGCTCGATGAGGCCATTCCTCACCTCCACCGCGCCGCGTGGCCTGGGGAGCCGCTCGACCCACGCCCGGTGCTTTCGCGCGAGCCGGTCCGCCGCCGCGTAGAAGTCGTCGGCCACCAGCCCGAGGTCGTACCCGTTCACCAGGAACAGCTCGTTCCAGAGCTCGTCCTGCCCCAGCTTCGGCGGGAGGTCCCGCGTGCCGGCCTGCCTGAAGATCCGCGCCGGCGCGTCGTCGCCGTAGCGCTCCACCAGCGCCTGCACGAACAGCCGCCCGACGGGGTACACCATCTCGCGCCCGCGATCGCGGATCAGGAGGTCGGGGAAGACCAGCTCCTCGGCGTGCAGCTCTCGTCGGGTCCGGAGCGCGGCGACGATCCGCTCCTGGGACTCGAGCGGCGTGTCAGGGTGGAAGAACCGGTGCTCCACGTAGCTGGCCAGCCCCTCGTCGAGGGTCCAAAGCCGCCGGCCGAGGGAGTTCTCGTTGCCCCGGGAGAGACGGCCGACGAACACGTGCGTGGTCTCGTGACCGAGCGTCGCGGCCAGGCCGTCCGGGCTCTCCTGCGTCGAGAGGTCGATCCGCACCGTGTTCCAGAACGCAGTCCCGGAGGTCCGGGCCATCGACCCGGTGAGGTCGGCGACGATCGTGTCGCCGGGCGGAGCGCGGAAGAACGTCTGCACCGTCTCGAAGACGCCGTCGGCCCGATCCAGGAGGGGGCCTGCCCGGACCTGGACCGAGGAGAGGTACGAGAACCGGTAGTGCCGGGTGACCGAGCTGATCGGCACGGGAGGCGCGAACTCGACCTTCTGTCGGGGCGTCTCGTCCTCGTCGTCGTCCTGGTCATCGTCGTCCGCCGCCAGCGTTTCCGGCTGTCTTGGCCGGGCACCGTACTTCTTCGCCGCGACGGAACCGAAGACCAGCAGCAGCCCCACCACCGCGACTGCCATGCCGATCTTCGCGGTCCGGGTGGCGAGCGCGCGGCCCAGCCACCGGAGCCAGTCCTCGAAGCGCCCGCTGTAGAGGAGGCCCGCCCCGAGCAGGCACGCCACGAGCACCGGAAGCTGGAACTTCAGCAGCGGCGCGGGCCATCGCCAGTCTCGCCCCGTGTACTCCGGGACGAGCAGCTGGAGGGGGCTGAAGGCGCGGACCCACGGATGCTGCGTCTCGAGGGCGATGTAGCCGATCAGCAGCGTCGCCAGCACCAGCCACCCCAGCCGGCGCAGGAACGAGAGGAGCATTCCCGCCGCGAGCACCACGGCGGAGGCGAGCAGGGTCATCGTCAGCTGCATCGCCAGCGGCTGGACGTGAAGCGACCGGTCCAGCGAGTTCCGCGAGAGCAGGTGCTCGAGGAGAATGATGGCCACCGCGAACACCGGGTAGATCATCAGCACGGCGAGCGCGGTGACGACCTTGGTGCCGAACTGCGCCGGCCGCGAGATGGGGAGGCCGTCGAGGAACTCGAGCGTGCGCTCATCGTGCTCGCGGACCAGCAGTCCCCAGGCCATGGCCAGGGCGAGCAGGAGCATCAGCATCGAGTTCCCCTCGGCCACCAGCTCGTGCTGCCAGTTGAGCCACAGGGGCCGCTGGTCGGGCAGCACGACCACGAGGAGCTCGACGATCTCCAGCGCGCAGAGGAAGATCCCGAGGCCGACGAAGGCGCGCTGGTCCCGGAGCTCCTTGCGGATGAGCGCGAGGTTCACTGCACCTCCACCCGCTGGAATCCGGTGGTCACGCGGCAGTCGAGCGCGTCGATGGGCGCGCTCACCTGCCAGCCGAAGCGCTCGCCGCGGCTGACGGTGCGCGGGAGCACGCCGGTGCGGAGGTCCGGGTACGCGCGCTCGTCGATGATCAGATCCTTCGACTCCAGCTCCCGGTCGAAGGGGTTGAGCGTGCTGGTCAGGAACGCGACGCGCAGCGGCGCCTGCGGCTCGGGGGTGAGCGCGACGCGGTAGCGGACCTCGCGACCCTTCGCGGAGATCGGCGCGAGGTCGAGGGTGGCGGACAGGCGTGGGACTTCGGCCAGCGTATTCTCGAGAGAGCGGGCCTCCCCGGCGAGCCGGCCGCGCCAGGCGGCGAGGAACGTGTCCATGGTGAGGCCGGTGGTGCGCTGCAGCTCCGACCACGGCGATTCGCGGACGGCGAGGGCGCGGACGCCCAGGGAGGGACGGCGGGCGATCGCCTCGTGCAGGAAGCGCCGGAGCGCGGGCGGGTCGAGCGTCTCGCGCAGCACGCGGATGCCGCTGTAGGCCAGGGCGGCGCTGAGGCACTCGCCGTGGCGCTCGCGGGTCGAGACCCAGTCGCGGAGCAGCTCCTCGGTGGGTCCATCCGGGAAGCCGTACACGGCGCGCAGCGTCTGGAGTCGGCGGGCGGCGTCACTCGCCTGGCGAAGGCTCCAGTCGGTGGAGAAGCCGTCGAGCAGCCACCGGCGGCGCTCCTCGGTGGCGCGCCCGCGGGTGGCGGTCTCCACCAGCTCGCGCGCAAGCCAGGAGACGAATGCCCCGTCGTCGAAGCCCGGAGCGGTGAAGTTGGCCTGCACCGCCACACCGCGCGCGTTCTTCAGCGTTCCCCGGTTGTAAGTGTCGGCGTCGAGCTCGCGGGCGGGGAGGACGAAGACCTCGGGGAGGGTGTCGAAGGCGAGCTCGTCGCGCAGGTCGCTCAGGCCTGCTGCGATGCGGCGACCCAGGGCGTCGGCGCGCTCGCGGTCGACCGACTGACCGAGGGCGACCTTGACCACCACCCGGGAGCTGTCGACGGTGACGGCGCGGGCCAGGTCGAAGGGGCGGGGGTCGCGCGCCTCGTCGTAGAAGGTCTTGAGGAAGACCATCCCCATCAGGATGCAGGCGATGGTCAC
The DNA here is from genome assembly GCA_963776345.1 of uncultured delta proteobacterium. Classification (GTDB taxonomy): domain Bacteria; phylum Myxococcota; class Myxococcia; order Myxococcales; family Myxococcaceae; genus RPRB01. The sequence goes on from CAVZMH010000022.1 coordinate 582,570, forward strand.
CTTCTCCCGCTGGGACATCTTCTGGGCCAGCAGGGCGGAGACGGTTCCCTCACGGACCAGGGCCAGTGTGTAGCCGAGGCCCACGAAGCCGAGCGTGAGGCCGGCGGTGACCCAGAGCGCGCGGGTGGGGAGGCGGGCGCGCTCGAAGGCGAGGTCGACTCCCACCAGGCGGATGGGCCCGAACTCCTCGAAGCGGAAGGTGCTGGTCGCGTCGACGAGCGAGAAGCCGACGACGAGCAGGAGGAGGATGGCCACGCGGTAACGCCCGAGGAGCCCACCGGCGAACAGGAAGGCGTAGATGCACGTGGCGTAGGCAAAGGTTCGGAGGGCGACGACGCCGAGCCCGCGGCGTCCGAGGACCTCGTGTGCCAGGGCGAGCCGCCGGAAGGTGAGGAAGGCGATGGCGACGGCGAGCAGCGCGAGGACGAGCCCGAGGAGGAGCTTCGCGGTGAGCACCCGGGCGCGAGAGATTGGGAGCGTCTCGAGGAAGAGCTGGGTCTTGCCGGTGTACTCGCGGGCGACGATCCGGCTGGTGAGGACGATGACCAGGAGCGGGTAGAAGCCCAGGAGGAAGCTGCGGAGCCCGAGGAAGGCGCTGGCGTTCTGGCCGTTGAAGTCCGGGTTGACCGCGAAGGCGAAGAGGACGAACAGGCCGGCCACGGCGCAGGCGACGAGGACCAGGGCGTGCTCGCGGAGCTCCTTGGCGAGGATGGCGATCACGCGGGTGGGAGCGTGGTCTTCCGGACCATCGCCAGGAAGACCTCCTCGAGCGTGAGGCGGTCGACCTGGGCGAAGACGGCGGCATGCTCGGCCCAGTCGGGCGGCTCGGCCTCGAGGACGGCGCCGGGTGCGGCGACGTCCAGGTCGGTGCGGACGGCCCGGAAGCCGGGCGGGAGCTGGTGCAGGTCGGGGTGCCAGGTGACGCGGCGAACGCGCTCGAGCAGCGTGTCGATCGGGCCCTGGTAGAGGAGGCGGCCCTGGTCGAGGATGCCCACGCGCTGGGCGACGAACTGGACCTCGTCGACGAGGTGCGAGGAGAAGAGGGCCGTCTGCCCGAGGCGCTTGCTCTCGTGGGCGAGGATCTCCAGGAACTCGCGCCGGGCGACGGGGTCGAGGCCGGAGGTGGGCTCGTCGAGGAGGAGGAGGGCGGGGCGGGGCGCGAGCGCGAGGGCCAGCGCGAGCTTGGACCGGGTGCCGCCGGAGAGGTCGATGGCCTTCCGGCGCGGCGGGACGTCGAGGAGGGTGAGGAGGCGGGTGAACTCCGCGCCGTCCCACGTCGGGTAGAAGCTGCCGACGAACGCGCCGAGCCGCTCGGCGGTCATCCACGGATAGAAGAACTGCTCCTGCGAGACGTAGCCGATGAGGCGCTTCTGGGCGACGCGGATGCGGACGGAGCGCCGGCCGAGGAGCTCGATCTCTCCCCGGTCGGGGCGGAGGACGCCCATGAGCATCCGGAGCGTGGTGGTCTTCCCGGCGCCGTTGCGGCCGAGGAACCCGTAGATGGCGCCGCGCGGGACCTCGAGGTCGATGCCGTCGACCGCGCGGACCTTGCCGAAGGAGCGAGTGAGTCCGCGGGTGCGCAGGACCACCGGCGCGTCCGCGAGCGCGGGCTCCACGGGTGCGCCGTCAGCCGGAACGTCCCCCCGTTGTGCGTCGAGCATCGAGGGAAAGCTGAGCAGAAATCCGGGCGGCAGGCGAGGAGCGGCCGGTCCATCGCCGTCGCCCGATGGGCAGGCGCATCATGGAGGCGCGCTAGAGTGGTGGCGTGCTCTCCATCGTGTTCGCCACGCTCGGGCTCGTCGCCCTCGGGGCGAAGGGGGACGCGCGTCCCGGCGACCTTCCGCTGTTCGTTGTCGAGCGGAGCCGGGTGATCTGGCCGCAGAGGTGCCTGCGCACGGAAAGCCGGGTTCCCCCGGAGGTGCAGTCGCGGATGCGGAAGGACCTCGGGGAGAACGGCGTGTTCATCGGCGGGGGGCGCGTGGACGAGGTCAGGTTCGAAGCGCCGGAATGCATGCACGGAGAATGTGGGAGCGGCCAGTTCGCAGTTCCGCTGGCGGTGAGTGAATCCGAGCGATACGGCATCGTCCTCCCACGCGGCCGGATCGAGGCTTCGGCGATTCATCCGCTGAGACTGGTGAGTGTCGAGGGCGCCGATCCGGAGGGCCTTCGACCCGGCCTGGGAACGGCCGGGGAATCACCTCCGCCCTGTGGTGAGCCGCCGCCGGAGCCGTCCGTGTCTCCCGGGGGCGGACTCCTGGTCACGTGCCTCAGCTACCTCGAGGCGAGCGGAGGTCTCGGCGTCCAGGTCCAGGGGCGGGGCCAGCTCCAGGAGAACGGCCTCGCGCGCTACGACCTCGTTCGCTTTCGTGTGCTCGAGCGAGGCGAGGGCAAGCGGATCCTCGGCCCATGGCATCTGCAGCCGCGTGGGAAGGGCTCTCGCCTTCCCGTTCCCGTGGCAGGCCTCCCCGGGGCGAAAGGATCCGCGGTCCGGCTGCTGTGGCTCCGGTGGGAGGGGATCTGTTGCCCCAGTGCGGCCAGCGCCTGGGTGACGGACGTGGGCGAGCAGGCGCGGGAGGGCCCACGGCACGTCGCCGGGTTCGGGCAGCCGTGTGACTGACCGGCGCCGCCATCTAGGGTCCGGGGCGGCGCATCGCCTGGAGCTTGCTCCGCTGCGCCTCGGTCAGCGCGTTCCGGATGCGGATCAAGAGCGTGAGATGCGCCTTCTTGATCTCCATCTCCAGCTTCATCACCTCGCCGGCCTGGGCCAGCGCCTTGGCCTCATCCACCTGTGGCGCATCCAGGAACTGCGCGAGCTGCTGGCTGGCGGCCTGGAGCTGCCACTGGAGCCGGGGGAACTGTCCCTGCGCGCGCTCGAGCTCCTTGAGGATGGCCTCGCGCTGGCGGTCATCGAGCCCCAGCTCGGCCTGATGGGCCATGATCAGCTCGGGAGGGAAGAGCTTGCTCCCGATCGGGTCGGCGGCCGCGGCGCCGGGGCTCTCGGCGCGGGTCGGAAGGGCGAGCGCAAGGCTCGCCAGGAGAATCCAGAGAGCGCGACAGGTCATGGGACGCCTCGTCGTGGTGCAGGCGGTGGGCTCAGCATGGGGTCCGCGGCCGGATCCAGGGTGGGCAGCGCCCGCAGGGTGACCAGATCGGGTGTCTCGAGCAGGAAGTCGGTCGGGCCGATCCACCGCGTGCCGGTCGGCCGCCACGCCGCCGGAGGATGAGGACGGGCCACGAACCACACCCCCGCCCCGACCGCCGCGACCAGCGCGGCGGAGAGCACGAGCCGGCGCCGGGCAGAAGCGCGCGGAAGTCGAGCGGCTGACCACGTTCGCTCGAAGGGAGGGGCGTGGTCCGCGTCCTGCCGGTGCGCTTCGGCCAGGGCGGCGCGGATGCGCGCGTCGTCGTCTCCGGGCGTCATCGCAGGTCCTCCGGTCCGAGAAGCTCGAGGAGGCGGAGCTTGCCACGGTGGTAGTGGGCCCGCGCCGTTCCCAGCGCCACGCCCATCACCTGGGCGGCCTGCTCGACGGTCATCTCATGGAAGAACACCAGATCGAGCACCTCACGCTGGCGGGCCGGCAGCTGGCCGAGCGCGCGGCGGATGCGCGCCCCTCGCTCCTCGGAGGTGAGAGCGTCGAGAGGACCCGGGTCGGGCGTCGCGCCGAGCAGGGTTCTCCACGGCGCCCGGGCCTCCAGCCAGCGTCGCCTGCGGGCCGTTGCCGCCGTGTTTCGCACCACCGAGAAGAGCCAGGTCTTGAGGGTGGAGCGACCGTCGAACCGCGCGCGGCCTTCGAGGACGGACAGGTACACGGACTGGAGAACCTCCTCGGCGTCGGCGGCGTTCCACTGGGTGCAGGCCAGGGCCCAGGCGAAGCTCGCCGGGTGGAGCGCAGCGATCTGCTGCTCGAGGTCGTCCGGTGCCACGCGTCGGGCCCATGGGGCACGCTAGCGCAGGGGTTCGCCGAAGGCGCAGGCGCTCGGGTCACCCTCGGAGATCACGCCGCCGTCCGGAGCGCTCCCTCGGGCGTAGACGCGGCCGAAGCTCGCGTCCCAGCACTCCGTGACCTGGGAGCCGTCCGCCGCGTCGCCGCCCTGGACCTCGACGTCCGCCCGGCCAGCTCCGGTGGGCATCCAGCGGGAGCGAACCTGCCCGGCCTCGAGCGACGCGGGGCTGCCAACGAGATTCGCCTGGGCGTCGAAGACGAGGCTGCCCGAGCCGTCGGCGCGCATCACCGAGGCGATCTCGGCCGTGGCCGGCGGGTCGGCAGCGGCATGCACGTCCACGAGGTGGATCTGCACCTCACGGTGGTCGGGGGCAACCGTCCATCCGGCGACGAGGTGGCCCTCGCCGGGATTGGCGACCGGGTCGAGCTGGTGGGCGAGGTCCAGGTCGACGGAGAAGGACCCCTGGCTCGGTCCGCCGGGCGCCGCGCCGGTCGAGGCGCCCTGGAGGAAGGTCTGGAAGTCCGCGTCGCCGCCCGACTTCGGGCGCAGGTCGAGCCGGAAGGTGTGAGCGCCGGGACCGACCCGGACGACGACCAGGCGCCCGGCCACCGGCGACAGCGCGTCGGTCAAGGGTCCCCAGGCGGCGGAGTCCGGCCCGACCGCGGCGGGAGGAGTCCGGGCGATGGCACCGAGCGTGTCGAGTGCGCCTCCGACGGCTCCGTTCACCTGTTCGGTCATCTGCCTGGTGAGGACGTAGAGGCTGGCGGTCTCACCGAGCAGCGCCGGAGAGCGCGCGCCGAGCGCAGCTGGTGCGTGACCGCTGGGGGCGGTGACCTCGAGCGTCTGCCGGGAGGGAAGTCCGGTCAGAAACGACTCGGTCGATCCAGTCCCGCCGCCGCAACCCACGGCACAGACGAACAACGCGAACCACGGACGTCGCGACATGAAACCCTCCGGAGCATGCTGGGCGTCGTGCCCGGAGTGTTGGTCGCTCGACGTGCCCGGCCATATGACCGGCGCCCCGCCGCCCTCAGGACCAGGAGAGGTCGTGCCGGGACAGAGGGAGCGAGCGCACCCGCTTGCCGGTCGCGGCGAAGATCGCGTTGCGCACCGCCGGGATGACCGGCGGCAACGCGGGCTCGCCCAGCCCGGTGGGCGGGAAGTCCGTCTTGCGGAAGTGGACCTCCACCGGGACCGCCTGGTGGATGCGCAGGAGCGGGTACTCGTGGAAGTTGCCCTGCTTGGTCCGGCCGCCCTCGAGGGTGATCTCCTGTCCCAGCGCCTCGGAGATCCCGTCGAGCACCGCGCCCTGCACCTGGTTCTCGGCGTTGCTGGGGTTGATGATGGTGCTCCCGACGTCGCCCGCGACCCAGACCTTCTCGATCCGGAGCTCGCCCTTCTGGGAGACCGCGACCCGCGCCACCTCGGCGAAGTGTCCGCGGTGGCTGAAGTAGAAGCCGACCCCCATCCCGGTGCCGCGGGGGAGGCGCTGCTTCCCCCAGCCGGACTTCTCCGCCACCAGCTCGAGCACGCCGAGCATGCGCTCCGGGTTCATCACCGGGGGCATCGTCGCGCCGGGAGCCGTTCCCGGCGGCGGCTGCGGCGCGGACGGCTTCACCGAGAGCAGCGCGCGGCGGAACTCCAGCGGGTCCTTGCCGGCCGCGTGCGCCAGCTCGTCGAGGAAGCTCTGGAACGCGAAGCAGATCGCGTTGCTCCGCGGGGCCCGGAGCGCCCCGGTCGGAACACCCAGCGGCATCACCGAGGCATCCAGCGCGACGTTCGAGAGGAAGCGGGCGGGAAACTCCGCGTCCGACATGTTCGCGGAAGGAGCGAACTTGTCGGCGGTCCCGAAGGTGATGAAGTGGTCGCGGAAGCAGGTCAGCGTCCCGCCGGCGTCGAGGCCGGCGGAGAAGAAGTGGTACCCCCCGGGCCGGTAGAAGTCGTGCTGGAGGTCATCCTCCCGGGTCCAGAGGAGCTTCACCGGGACGCCGGCCTCGCGGGCGATCCACGCCGCCTCGACCAGGTAATCGTTCTGGAGGCGCCGTCCGAACCCGCCGCCGGCGCGGATGAGGTGGATGGTGATCGCCTCTTCCTTGAGGCCCAGGGTCTTGGCCGCCAGCTCGCGTCCGTCCTCGGGCGTCTGGGTCGGCGCCCAGAGCTCGAGCTTGCCGTCCGCGAAGTGAGCGGTGCAGTTCTGCGGCTCGAGCGAGGCGTGGGCGATGAACGGGTACGCGTACTCCGCGGTGACCACCCGCGCCGCGCCCGCCAGGGCCGCCTTCGCGTCGCCGTCCTTGCGGAGCGAGCGGTGCGGAGGCTCCTTGGCCAGCTCCTTGGCTCGGGCATCGAACACGGTGGTTCCCTGCCGGGCGGTCTCCCCCTCGTCCCAGGTGATCTTCAGCGCGCGCCGGGCGGACTGCGCCTGCCAGAAGCTGTCGGCGACGATGGCCACGCCGCCGAGCAGCCCGTGGAGATCGGCGCCCCCCTCGACCACGAAGGCCTTGAAGACGCCGGGCATGGCGCGGATCTCGTCGAGGTTGGCCGACTTCACCTTGCCGGCGAAGACCGGGCACTTGACGAAGGTGGCGTGGCGCATCCCCGGCACGGTCACGTCGATGCCGAAGATCGGCTTGCCGGTGACGATGGCGCGGTTGTCGACCCCGGGGACGGAGGTGCCGATGATGGTGAACTCCGAGGGGTCCTTGAGCTTGACCGAGGCGAGGTCGGGCGGCGGCAGCGCAGCGGCGGCGGTGGCGAGCGCTCCGTAGCCGAGAGAGCGACCACTCTTCTTGTGGAGCACCTTCCCCTTCGCGGTGGTGCACTCGGCCGGGGGCACCTTCCACTTCTTGGCCGCGGCAGTGACCAGCATCGAGCGGCCGGCGGCGCCCACCTGGCGCATCGGCAGCCAGTTGATCGGCGTGGCCATGCTTCCGCCCGCCCACTGATCCTTGAAGCGGGTGGTGTCCAGCGGCATCTGCTCGACCCGCACCCGCTTCCACTCCACGTCGAGCTCGTCGGCGATCAGCATCGGGAGCATGGTCTTCACGCCCTGGCCGATCTCCGGGTTCTTGGCGGCGATGGTCACCGTCCCGTCGGGGTGGATGCGGACGAAGGCGTTGAGGGCCGGGTCCTCCGCCGGACGGCCCGCGGGGGCCGCCTCGAGCGGGTCCCAGAAGCTGGAGAGGAGGAGGCCACCGCCGGCGACGGCCGAGGCCTGGAGGAAGGAGCGTCGTGTGAGCTCGCTCATCGCCCGCTCCCGGTCGCCCCGGCGGCGGTGGTCTTCCCCAGCTCGGCGGCGCGGTGAATCGCCCGTCGGATGCGGAGGTAGGTGGCGCAGCGGCAGAGATTGCCGCCCATCGCGGTGTCGATCTCGGCATCGCTCGGGTTCGGCGTCTTCGCCAGCAGCGCGGCCGCCGACATCAGCTGGCCCGCCTGGCAGTACCCGCACTGGGGGACGTCGAGCTCTTCCCAGGCCCGCTGGAGGGCGTGGGTCCCGTCGGGCGACAGCCCCTCGATGGTGGTGATCGCCGCGTTCCCCACCTGCGACAGCGGGGTGACGCAGGAGCGGCGCGCGACCCCGTCGACCAGCACGGTGCATGACCCGCACTGGGCGATGCCGCAGCCGTACTTGGTCCCCTTGAGGTCCAGTCCGTCCCGTAGCGCCCAGAGGAGCGGCAGGTCTTCTGGACCATCGACCTCCCGCGTCTGTCCGTTGACCTTGAGCTTGAACTTCATCGTCGAACCCTCGCCGGAAGGACCGGTGACGTTCTCATCCCGGCCTGGCGCGAAGGCAAGCGGGGGAGGCCGGAAGCAGGGAGCGGCGCCCCACCCGGTGCGGTGATTCACCGATGCTGGTCGCTCCAGGAGTCCCTGCTGGGTAGAGTCGCGCTCGAGCAAGGAGCCATTCGAGAGGAGGCGCTCATGCGCCTGTCCGAGGCATTCAACCACTCGAAATTCTCACGTTTCATCAACAGCCCGGCGGGACGCGCCTTTCGTCTGGCCGCCGGGGCGGGATTTCTCGTCGCAGGCTTCCTACTTCGAAGCCAGGCGCTCGGCTGGGCGGCCCTTGCCTGGTCCCTGCTCCCGCTGAGCGCGGGCGCGTTCGACGTCTGTTACATCAGCGGGGCGCTCGGGGGGCCGCTGTCGGGAGCGAAGATCCGCGCAACGCAACGCGCGGCGGTCCCGTGAATCCCCGCTGGAGATCGACGACCACGTCACCTCGGTGTGGATACCAGCCGAGGATGTTACGAAAACGGCCCCTCGATAGACGGTGACTGGATGCGCACCAACCCTTTCAGCGAAGCGCTGCAGTTCCTCTTCGAGGCGAAGTGGACCACCGTCGTCTTCTGGATCCTCCTCCTCGCCAGCCTCGCCGTCGCTGCGCGGAACTGGAAGCGCGACCGCACCCAGCGGACGTTCCCGCACCTCTGGACCTTCGGCGCCCGGCTCCTCCTCGGCGCCATGTGGTGGCAGCAGTCCCTGTGGAAGATTCCCCCGACGTACACCGATCGAGCCGACGGGACCGGTGGGCTGCGTTACTGGATCGGCGAGATGGTCAGGTACGCGGCGGTCCCCGGCCAGTCGCACTTCGTGAAGGACGTCGTGCTCCCGAACTTCGGCTTCTTCGCCCCGCAGGTCTACCTGGGCGAGGTCTTCGTCGCCGTCTCCCTCATGCTGGGAGTCTTCACCCGGCTGGGCGGAACGGTGGGCGCGATCATGGCGGCCAACCTGTGGCTCGGGCTCTACCGTTCCCCCGCCGAATGGCCCTGGACCTACTTCTTCCTCCTGGTCCTGAACGGGACCTTCGCCGTCTACCGCGCCGGGCGCTTCCTGGGTGTGGACGCCTTGCTCGCCGCTCGCTCCTCGGAGGCGAGCCGGCGCAGCCTGACTGGACGGATCCTGGAGCTGATCAGCTGATCGATCCGCGTGCGGTCGCCGGACGCCGGTCGAGCGCGCCGCGGGCCAGCGTCCAGAGGATCCGGGCGCTCGCCTTGACGGTCGCGACCAGATCGCCCGAGACCTTCGACGTCCCACCCGTGCGACGGCGGTGCGGGACCGGGACCTCCAGGATGCGGAGCCCGGCCCGGGCGGCCTTCATCTGCATCTCCAGATTCCAGCCGTAGGTCTCCTCGCGCATCTCGAGACGGAGGAGCGCGTCCCGGCGGATGGCGCGGAAGGGGCACATGTCCGTGAAGCGGACGCCGTAGAGGAGGCGGAGGCTCGTGCCTGCCAGCGCGCCGGCAACGAGCTGCGCGCGGTTCATGCTGCCCGGCTCGCGGTCTCCCCGGATCCTCGAGCCGATCACGAAGTCGTGAGTGCCCGCCTCCAGCGGCGCGAGCAGCCGGTCCATGACCTCGGGACGATCCGAGCCGTCGCCGTCGAGGAAGACCAGGACGTCGCTCATGGGCGACGCGGCGTCCACCCCGGCCCTGCAGGCGCGGCCGTAGCCCCGCAGCGGCTGGCTCACCACCCGCGCTCCGGCCTCTCGGGCGCGCGTCGCGGTGCCGTCCGTCGATCCGTTGTCCACCACGATGACCTCGGACACCAGCGCTGCGGGGATCGAGCGCACCACCGCGGCGATGGAGGCCTCCTCGTCGAGCGCGGGGATGACGGCGGTGACGCGCACGGGCGCTCAGAGGCTCCAGCGCAGCCCGCAGCTCGCGCAGGCGTCGGGCGGGTGATCGCCGACCAGCGCCTCCCGGAACGCCTGGTAGCGGGCGCCGTTCCAGATCTCGCGCAGCGTCTCCTGCGTCGCGTCGCCCAGGGTGAAGCTCTGGTAGCCGCGCATGGAGAACGGGGCGATGCAGCAGGGCAGGGCGCGCCCGGTGGCGGTGAAGTACATCAGCGTCCAGGGCCGCCGGCACAGCGACCACGGCCGGGCACCGGCTTGCCTCTGGACGCTGACCTCGGGCTCCACCGCCCCGGAGGCGTTGAAGGTCACGCCCAGCGCGCGGGCGGCCTCGGTCGCCGCCTCGAGGACCCCCCGCTCCGCGGCGTCGAGGTTCTCGAACAGCGCCGACTCGGGGCGCCCCAGGCCCTGACCGCCGGGGAAGTAGACCAGCCGCTGCAGGTGGACCTCGGGGACTCCCAGGTCGTGCGCGAGCTGGATGAAGGAGGGGAGCTCCGTCAGGGTCTCCTTGAGCCCGGTGAGCCAGAGCGACACCCGGGGGAGCGTCGTCCCGAGCTCCCGCTGCAGGGCGACGAAGGCGCGGACGTTGGCCACGATGCGGTCGAAGGCGTCGACGCCCCGGACCGCCTGGAACGCCTCGGGGTGCGCCGCATCCAGCGAGACCCGCAGCTCGTCGAGGCCGGCGTCGATCAGCGCCTGCCCGCGCGCCCGGTCGAGCAGGACCCCGTTGGTGTTGAACAGCACGTGCACGCCGCGGTCCTTGAGGTGGCGCACCATCCGCGGCAGGTCGCGGACCATCAGCGGCTCTCCCACGCCGTGGAGCACGGCGCGTCGCAGGTCGGGCACCTGCTCGACGATGCGGGTGAAGAGCTCCCAGCTCATGTCCGCCGGGGGCTCGAGGGTCTCGAACGTCCGCGGGCAGGTGGTGCAGAGGAGGTTACAGCGGTTGGTGACCTCGAGGTACAGGCAGACCGGCGGCCGGTCCACGACCGGGGAGAGCTCGCCGGCGGCGTCGAAGTACCGCCCGGGGTCGATCGCTGGCGCTCCGGTCGACATGCGCTCCTAGGGGTGACCGCCGAGCTCGAGACCGGCGCGCCGGTGGTCCCGCGCCCACAGTACAAGGAACAGCGCCAGCGCCGGAAGGTAGACCCCCGCGTTCGACCAGAGCCTCGTCCCCGGAGTGTCCCAGAGCAACGAGATGTAGAGGACGAAGGCGGTGGCCCCGAGCAGCAGCGCCGGGAGGCAGCGGGTGAGCGCGGCCAGCGGAAGCAGCCAGACGAAGTACCACGCGTAGTGGGGCGAGACGGCGACCACCGCGCCGAGACCGAGGACGAGGCAGGCGCGCGCGTGGCCTCGCTCCGTACCGTGCCGGACGGCCCAGACCGCGAGCCCGACGAGGAGCAGGCCGGCCGGGACGAGATACAGAGCGGGTGGCAGCGGGGTCCCGATGAGCGCCTCGGCGATCTGGAGCAGGAAGTACGGCGAGCCGCTCAGGAGGCCCTCCTCGCGGGCGTAGCCGGGGAGGAAGCCGAGAACGCCCGCACCGACGCTCGCGTAGGGCAGGTAGCCGAGTGCGACCGTCGCGGCGAATGCCACGGGCATCCGCCAGTCCCTCGGACGCCAGAGGGCCGGGAAGAGGACCAGGGGATAGAGCTTGAAGAGCGTGGCGATCGCCAGTGCCAGCCCGGTCAGGGCAGCCTTGCCGCGTGATCGAGCGAGGAGTGCGGCGAGGATGAAGGCGATGGGGGCCGCGTCGAGGTGGCCGCTCCCGGCGAGCTCCCAGAGCGCGAGCGGGTGCCAGGCGTAGAGCAGCACCTCGCCGTCGGGGCGTCCGGCCGCGCGCAGCAGACGCAGGAGGAGCCAGATCGCCAACGCCTCGAAGGCGAGGATGGACGCCTTCATCCACGGGACCGACTCGGAGATGCGTGTCGTCGCGAGGAAGAAGGCCTGCGCCCCCGGCGGATAGATGGTGACCGCGTAGCCGCGCCGGTTGATGTGCGGGTAGATCCGCTCGTCGCGCAGGGCTTCGAGCTCGGGGGCGGCGGGGATGTGGCGGTAGGGGTTGATCCCCGCGGCCTGCACCCGTCCATCCCAGACGTACCGATAGACGTCCGTCGACAGGAACGGCGGAGAGAGGAGCAGCGGCAGGCGGAGCAGCAAGGCGACCGCGAGGACGAGCCCCAGCGGGGACGGGTGGCCCGAGGAGACCCACCACACCGCGACGAAGTAGACGGCCCCCTGGGCGAGGGCGACGGCGATGAACCAGGGGACCGCGTCGTGCTCGAGGAACCGGAGCCCCGCGAGCTCGAGCACGAGGAGCACGACTGCGGGCGCCAGCAGGGCTGCGCGTCGGGTGTGCACGGTCACTCGAGGAGGTCGACGACCGCCAGCAGCGACTCGAGCAGTGCGCGGGACGCCGCACCGCCGTCGGCCTCGTGCCCGGGCGAGAACAGCTCGCGCCGGAGGGCCCGCAGCGAGTGCACGTCGTCCACGTCGTACCACTCGGGCAAGAGCGAGACCTCGAGCGACTCCTCGCGCGCCCGCTCGAGGGTCGAGCCGAGCACGGTCGAGGTGCTCCAGGCGATGTCCTCGAAGACGCGCCGGTGGGGACGCTTGAGCCCGATGAGGTAGTAGCCACCGTCGGCGGCGGGACCGAGGACCAGGCGATCTCCGGGAGCCTGCAGCGCCCGCGCCGCCTCGGCCAGCAGCGCCGGCGGAAGCGTGGGGCTGTCCGAGTTGACGAGGCACACCGAGTGAAATCCTGAACCGAGCAGGTCCTCGGTGGCGTTCCGCAGTCGCTCGCCGAGATCGGAGCCCCGCTGCGGGACGAGGCCGAAGTCCTCCGGAAGGAGACCGGCGAGGCCCTGCGCGGCGCCCTCGGGAGCATAGACGGCGAACCCGTGGATCTCGGGCCGTGCGCGGGCGGCCCGGGCGATGGCCGCGCCCACGTCCTGGATGAAGCACTCGCTGAGGCGGCTGGCCTGCTGGTGGCTGAGCGGCGGCACCAGGCGCGTCTTGACCTCTCCGCTCCGCGGGACCTTGGCCATGATGCCCATGGCGCACGCGCCGCTCGTCGGCGAGCGGATCAGGCGCACCGGAACACGCTGGCCAGCGCCGTGGCGAAGCGCCGCTCGTCCTCGAAGGCGAGCTGGACCGCCTGGATGGCCTCGGAGAGGGGGAAGCGCCGCGAGGTGACGAAGAAGTCGTCATCGGTCGCGCCCACCGGGTGCCAGTAGATGCCGGAGGCGGTGAGGGTCACCTCCGGCACGAGGTCCGCCCGCGAGAGCGCCACGCCCTCGTCGGCGAAGCCGCGGAGCGCGACCCGCCGCAGGACGCAATCCTGCTCGGGGATTCCTTCCCGCAGCACGAAGGCCCGGAACTCCTCCTCGGCGCGCGCATCGGAGACCGTCGAGGCGAGGCGGACCCGGAACCCTTCCTCGCGCGCGGCGGCGATGCCGGCCCGGGCCTTCTCCCAGGTGCCCTGGCCCCGGTGCTGGTCGTGGAGCGCGGAGGTGGGGCTGTCGAGGCTGATCTGGAAGACGATGCGGTCGCGCGGGAGCTCGCGCAGCGTCAGCCGGCGCTTGCCGGCGAAGAGGAGCCCGTTGGTGAGGACGGTGGTGGGCAGGGCGCCTGCGCAGGCCAGCAGCACCTCGGCGATGTCCTGGCGGAGGAACGGCTCGCCGCCGGTGACGAGGAGCTCCCGGACGCCGGCTGGAGGCGCCTCCCGGGCGGCCCGCTGGACGTCCTCGAGGGAGAGCGTTCTGGGCTCCGCCCTGGGCGAGGAGCGCACGCAGCAGTAGTCGCAGGCGAGGTTGCAGTCGAAGTTGGTGTACAGCCAGAGCCGCGATCCGACCGCCGGCGCCTCGTCGTACGAGCGGGGTGCGCCCTTGCGGACGAGGTACCGCGTGGTCTCGCTCCCCGGCGTCATCTCGACGAGGGTGTTCCCGGTGAAGCGCGCCCAGCGCTCGAGGTCCTGCTGGAGCTCCGCGGGACCGTGCAGGGCGAGCAGCTCCCCGTCGGCGAGCTCGCGGAGCGCGGCGACCAGCTCGTTCAGCAGGCCGGTCGCGAAGCTCGGCGCCTCCGGGTGAAGATCGAGCGTGGGGCGCAGGGAGCCCATTCAGCTCCTCGGGGCGAAGAACCCCTGGCGGAGCGCGGCGTCCCGGAGCGAGGCGTAGCCCTCGGCGTGGGGCGCGACCCATTCCTTGAGCCCCTCGGCCTCGAGGATCGGCCGGAGCCGCGGCTCGTGGTTCATCTTGAAGAGCGCATCGGTGAAGCGAGCCGCGTCCTCGGCGGGCAGTCCGACGCGGGCGGTGAACATGCAGTGGTGGTAGTGGGGAGAGGACCAGATGGGCTCGACGGCGCCTGCGGGGACGAGGTTGCCCGCGAGGACGCCCGCCCAGAATGGGCTGCCCACCGCGCCGGCGTCGGCCTCGCCGTTGAGGACGGCCCTGAGGACGTCCACCTCGCTCGTCCCGGTGTCGCCGTGCTTCCCGAGGTCGGTGTTGAAGCGAACGGACTGGTAGTCGCGTCCCTCCACCAGGCCTGCCTCGGCGAGGAAGTGCACCGGGAGAATGGCGGCGTGGCCGCTATCGCGGCTCCCGAGCGCGAGGCGCTTTCCGCGGAGGTCCGAGAGCTGCCGCACCGGGCCTCCCTTGCGGGCGACGATCTCCGTCCACCACTCGAGATCCGTGTCCCGCATCGCGAGCGGCCGGCACCGTCCGTGACTCAGGTGCTCGGACTGGAGGTAGGCGAGGTTGGTGTTCCAGGCGATGTCGATCCGTCCGGCGAGGAGCGCGGCGACCTGCGCCTCGTAGCTGAGGTACAGCACCACCTCGACCGGAACCTTCGCCTCCTCGCGGAAGTACGTCCGGAGGCCCTCCCAGATCCCGACGACCTTGGGATCGTACGCCACGGCGCCGACGGTGATGGTCTCGAGCATGGAGGAACTCGTCAGAAGAGCGGAATGCCGAGCAGGGCCTTGCCGATGAATTCGCGGAGGACGTCGACCGTGGGCGCCATCACCGACCCGGCATGGGCGTCCCGGAAGTACCGCTCGATCGAGGTGTGCTTGGAGAACGCGGCGCCGCCGCAGGCGTGCATCGCCTGGGAGGTGACTCGGGTCGCGGTCTCGCCGGCCGAGGCCTTCACCTCGAGCACCTGGAGCATGGTGGCCGGCCCGGGGTTCTCGAGCGCGCGGATGCAGCCGTCGATGCGGTGGGCGAGCCCGTCGGTGTCGATCTGCATCTGGGCCAGGGTCTGCCGCAGGGTGGGGAGCGCCTCGCCGAGCGAGGTGTTGCCCAGGTGCTCGAACCGGCTGGTCTTGAGATGGGTGACGGTGGCGCCCACCGCGGCGCGGCAGATGCCGAGCGCGACGGTGGCGCTGGCGAGGTTGAACCAGGGCAGGACGATGTTCAGCTTGGCGGCGAAGCCCCCGCCCTCGTCGGTGAGGCGACGGTCCTCTCCGACCTCCACCGCCTCCAGGGTCATGGGCGAGGAGGCGGTGGCGCGCAGCCCCAGGCCGTCCCACGGCGCGGCGACGTGCAGCCCGGGGGCGGAGCGCGGCACCAGGTAGAGCGTGGAATCGGTCGGACCCTTCGCCTCGGAGGAGAGCGTGGTGACGACGTAGCTGTCGGCGAAGCCGGCGCTGGTGACCCAGGACTTCCGGGCGTTGAGCTGCACGCCGCCGGCAGTCCGGGAGGCCCTGGAGATCGGCGCCCAGAAGTGGCTGCGCGAGCCGGCCTCGCTGAAGGCCAGGGTGGTGAGGTGCTTGCCGCGGGACATGTCCTGCAGCGCCGTCGCGAACACCGGACTCTTGGTCGCCTTGGCCCCGGCGACGATCACCTCGGTGGCGCAGACGTGCATCATGTAGATCATCGCCACGGAGGGGTCCGCCTCGGCGAGGATGGCGTTGATCTCGGCGAAGGCGCGCGGTCCGAGCGCCGAGCCGCCGGCGCTGGCTGGCACGTTCAGCGCCAGGAGTCCGGCGTCTCCGAGCGCAGCGATGGCTTCCGTGGGGAAGGTCCCCGCCCGGTCGTGGGCGTGGGCTGCCGGGGCAACGGTCGCCTGGGCGACCTCGCGAGCACGAGCGACTGCGGTCTGGTGATCCAGGGGGGGCATGGATCCTCCTCGGGCCCGTGCTGGATATCCTCGCCGGGAGGATTCGTCCACGGGGAAGGGGTCGCATCGAAGCGATCTTGACCGTCGGCTCCCGGAGCAGCTGGCTCCCGGGCCTCCCCCGGAGGTGCTCCTCGCCGCGCGCTCGAACTCGGTACCGCGAGCTTCATCCGTGCGTCGAGAGCTTGACGGTGAAGGCGGAGCACCGCTGACGAGACACAGCGCGTGGGGATGAGCGCTACTCAACCGTCAGCTGGGGAGGATGCGGTGACCGGCCTCAACGCGCCGCGACGACCTCCAGCCCGGGCCACGCCGGAAGTGACGCAGGTTCGCAGTGAGGAGCGGGCGCTGGATGGCGAGACACACGCCGGCGAGTGCCGCCGCGATCAGCGTGTCCCGCTCTCGCGCTCGATCGGTGGGTCCGGCCTGAGGAGTCGGTCGACTTCTGCTGCGCGCCTGGCAGCAGCGTCGCTCAGCGGGTACACGCGAACACCGCGAAACGCACGCCGGGCCGCGTCGCGGGCGGTCTCCGACTCGAGCCCCTTCCAGATCTCGAACACGGTGATGGCGGTCGCGGCGAGTCGCCCCGCGCCCAGCAACGTCACGAGCTTGCGGTGCGCCCCCTCGGCTCGAAGGAGATCGATGAACGCGTCCGTGTCCGCAACGATCACTCCACGGTCCAAGGAGCTTTCCTCCCTTCACGGACCCTCTCCCGGAGATCCGTCCCGCGCAGAGCCCCGACAGCTTCGAGCGCCGCGGCGATGTCCTCCTTCGAGGGAGCGGGCGGCTCCTCCACGCCCAGCTCTTCGTCGGCGTGCTGGTCGAGACGTCGACGCGCCCAGTCCGACAGGGAGACACCGGCCCGCTCGGCGGCGCGGAGCCACTTCGCCTTCCGGCCAGCAGGCAACCTCAACTCGACACGCTCCTCAGCCTTGGACCGCATCCGTACATTGTACGGTCCCTACGGGGTCGCGGCAACGGCCCCGGGCCGCTCATGAGAGCCCCGAGGGCTGGACCTCGATGAGCCCGGTCTCTTCCTCCCTCGAGAGTCTCACTTCGGAGGCGTCCGCCTCGATGAGCACGTAGCGGCCGGGCGGAAGGCGCTTCAGCTGCTCGGGAAGGTGCTCTCCGTCCCAGTCCAGGGTGTGAGGCATGTGCATAGGATGGCGACTCCTGTGAGCGAGTGCCCGGTGTGAGCCGGTGCGACAGTCGTGCCAGCGGCCGCCGACGGAGAAAGCCACGGCCGGCGTCCTGGACCCTGGACCCGGACGTCGCCCTCGCTGGACGCGGGGTACGCTCCCGACAGCCCGTGAAGCTCGATCCCCGAGCTGTCCTTCGTGGTCCTCATCGGCCGATCCGGGAGGAACTGGAGCCGGGCCGCGGCGCTCAGCGCGTGAACCAACTCAGGAACGTGTTCCAGTGCAGAGTCGCGCGGTCGCGTACTAGCGCCCTGACCGGCGGCGTGGCTTCCGCACCGCGCGGACCCGGCCGCTCTCGCCACCGCCGGCGTAGAAGAGCTCGCCCCGGTCCGACTCCAGTCCGCTCACCGCCGTCCCCTCGGGCATCGTCAGGCGGGTCAGCACCTCGCCTGTCGCGGGGTCGACCTGGCGGATGTCGGCGTCGTCACCTTCCCAGGTCCCGTGCCAGAGCTCGCCGTCCACCCAGGTGACTCCGGTGACGAAGCGGTTCGACTCGATCGTGCGCAGGATCGCCCCGGTGTCGGGATCGATCTGGTGGATCTTCCGGTCGCGGTATTGCCCGACCCACAGCGTCCCCTCGCCCCAGGCCAGCCCCGAGTCACGCCCGCCGCCGGGGGCCGGGATCGTCGACAGGACCTCGCCGGTCGCCGGATCGATCTTCTGGATGCGGTCGCCCGCGATCTGGAAGAGGTGCCGGCCGTCGAAGGCGGTCCCGGCATCGCAGGCGACGTCCAGGGCGCGCACGATCCTGCCCCTCGCCGGCTCGAAGGCCTGCAGCTTCTCGCCGCCGGCGAACCAGACCAGGCTCCCGTCGAAGCTGACGCCGTGCACGTGCGGTGCGCCGGGAAAGGGCCCGTACTCGCGCACGATCTCCGCTGGCTGATCGGTGTCGCTCTCCTTGCGCATCGTCTGCTCCTTTCTCGTTCCCTAACCGAATCCGCCGGAGACCGGGAGCAACAAGGTCGTCGCGAATCCGGTCACTGGCGCGGAGAGCCAGCGCCGGGAGCGGCCGCGGCCCAGCCCGCGCACCTGGGCGGCCTCCTCCAGGGCGACCAGGGCCCGCTGCACCGTCCGCTGGCTCGACCGCAGGGCCAGAGCCAGCGCCGAGGTCGACCAGGCCTCGCCGTCGGCGAGCAGCGCCAGGACGCCCGCGTCGGGGCTCTCGATCGGCGGCGCCAGCAGCCGGACCGTGCCCGCTCCTCGCGCCACCAGGCGGAAGCCACCGGCGGTGGCCTGGATCTCGGCGAGCGCCCGCAGCTCCTGGCGCAGGCGTCCCATCCCGACCCGCAGGCGCGCGCGGTGGGACGGGTTCGCCCGGCGCGCCCCGAACGCGCGCTCGATCAGGTCCCCGCGCGCCGCCTCGCCGGGCCAGGCCTCGGCCAGACCGCAGAGCAGCGCGAAGAGCGCCGGCCGGCGCGAGAGCCGAACGACCCGCTCTCCCCGGCGTGCCGCCCGCCGGCAGCCGTCGACGACCAGGTCCGGTGAGGCGAGCACCGCCTCGACCTCGGCCAGGGTCAGGGGCCGCGCCTCGCCCGCGGCGACGAGGCGCGCCGCCGGCAGGACGAGGGTCCGGCCAGCCTGCTCGACCTCGGCGCACAGCGCCCCGATGCCCGACCGCGCCGCCGCCTCCCGCGCGCGGGCGAGGGCCTCGCGTGCCTGCGCGGCTCGCCCCCGGCGGAGCGCGATCTCGAAGGTGACCAGGGCGGCGACGGCCGCGAGACGGGGGGGGCCGGCGCCGAGCTCGAGCGTCGCGCACGCGGCGTCCGCCTCGTCGACCCGGCCGAGCAGCAAGAGCCGCCGGATCAGCAGAAGCCGGGCGTGGAGCCGCGTTCTCCCGATCGCCGTGAGCGGTGAACGTGCGCAGGGCCTCGGTCAGCGCCCGCGGCGGCCAGGCGAGATCGCGCGCCGCCAGCGCCACCTCGGTCTCCGCCGTCAGGCAGCGCGCCCGCGCGACCGTCTCCCGCGGCCCGAAGCCCCGCGCCGCCCGTCGCAGCAGCTCCCGCGCCCGCCCCAGCTCCCCGAGCTGGGCCATCGCGATCCCGCGCAGGGCGAGGGCCGGCGGGTCGTCTCGCAGGGCGACGCGCTTGAGCGCGCCGAGCGGATCCCCCGCGCGCAGCGCGCGCCCCGCAGCCGTGATCGAGGAATCCATCGTCCGAGCCTAACGCGTCGCCGTTGTTACTCCCGCGCCGCTTCGGCGGACGGTATCTCTGGTCCTGCGCAGGGGCTGAACCCTGCCGACAAGGGAGAAGAGCGATGACGAAGCACAGGACCGGCACACGTGACGAGTGGCTCGCGGCGCGGCTCGAGCTGCTCGAGGCGGAGAAGGAGCTCACACGGCGCAGCGACGAGCTGGCGCAAAGGAGGCAGGAGCTGCCGTGGGTCCGGATCGACAAGGAGTACCGATTCGACACCGACGAGGGTAGCGCCTCGCTGAAGGACCTCTTCCGGGGGCGCTCGCAGCTGCTCATCTACCATTTCATGTTCGGGCCGGACTACACGGCCGGGTGCCCGTCCTGCTCGGCGATCGCCGACGGGTTCAACGGGACCGCGGTTCACCTCGCCAACCACGACGTCACGCTGTCGGCGGTCTCGCGGGCGCCGCTGGCGAAGCTGCAGGCGTACAGGCGGCGGATGGGGTGGACGTTCCCCTGGGCGTCCTCGTTCGGCAGCGACTTCAACACCGACTTCGCCGTCCGGGTCACCGAGGAGCAACAGCGCAACGGTGGCATCGAGTACAACTACCGCCGCGAGGGTCGGTGGGATCTCCGCGGCGAGGAGGGCCCCGTCCACGAGATGGCGGCCATGACTGGAACCGACGCCGCCACGTACACCCGCGAGAGACCGGGCCTGAGCGCGTTCGTGCTCGAGGGCGGCACCGTCTACCACACGTATTCCAGCTATGCGCGCGGACTGGACGGGCTGTGGGGCATGTACCAGTGGCTCGACCGCGCACCGAAGGGGCGCAACGAGCAAGGCATCTGGTGGCGCCGCCACGACGAGTACGACCAGCGATGACCGGAGTCGCGATGCCGCCCGAGCGAGTATCCCATCGGGCGGTCCTGGGCATCTCGGCGCTGCTCTTCGCTGCGAGCGCGGCGGTGACGGTCGTCTGGTGCGCGTCCATGTCCTCGATGCCCGGGATGCCGATGCCCGGGGGCTGGACGATGTCGATGGCCTGGATGCGGATGCCCGGTCAGACGTGGATCGGCGCCGCGGCGTCGTTCACTGGCATGTGGGCGGTGATGATGGTGGCGATGATGCTGCCATCGCTGGTCCCGATGCTGGGGCGCTACCGGGAGACCGTGGATTTGACCGGGAACCCGCGCCTCGGGTGGCTGACCGTGCGGGTGGGTCTCGGCTACTTCGTGGTCTGGGGCTTGCTGGGCGTGGCGGTGTTCCCGGTCGGGGTCGCCGTGGCGACCGTCGAGATGGAGCGCGCGATGGTGGCGCGCGCCGTCCCGCTCGCGTCGGGGGCGGTCGTGCTGATGGCAGGAGCCTTCCAGTTCACGGCGTGGAAGGCGCGTCAGCTTGCCTGCTGCCGGGACTTGCCCAAGCGGGGCCTGGCGGCCGATGCCGGAACGGCCTGGCGACACGGCCTGCGCCTCGGGGCTCGCTGCAGCGCCTGTTGTGCCGGTCCGACGGCGGTCCTCCTGGTCGTTGGAGTGATGGACCTCCGAGCGATGGTGGCGGCAGCGGCGGCCATCACGGCCGAACGTCTGGCCCCGGCAGGTGAACGTGTGGCGCGCGCCCTCGGAGCCCTGACCGTCGGAGCGGGAGTGCTCCTGGTCGCGCGGGCAGCCGGGCTGGGATGACTCGTCCTCGGGCCAGACCGGTGGCGCTCTGCGTCGGAAGCGCGCGTGCGGAGGTTGGTCTCGGGTCGTAGCCCGGGTCCAGGGCACCGGCCGGTCGGGGCAAGCACCGACCGGTCGTGGTGGGCAACGGCGGGTCGGGGGGGGCTCAC
>CAVZMH010000023.1:0-49170 GCA_963776345.1 uncultured delta proteobacterium
GAAGTTCCTGGTCGGCAAGCGCCCGGACGCGGCGACGCTGGGCGAGGCAGCGCAGCGAGCCGCCAAGGCGAGCTCACCCTCGGCCGATCGCCGAGGGTCGGTGGAATACAAGCGAGACATGGCGCGGGTCCTCTCCGGGCGCGCGCTGAAGATCGCGGTCGAACGCGCGGGAGGGCGGTAGCCATGGCGACGCACACCATCCGGGTGACGGTGAACGGGACGGCGCACGAGGTCCAGGTCGAGTCCCGCCTGCTCCTGGTGCACCTGATCCGGGATCAGCTCCTGCTCACCGGCACGCACATCGGCTGTGACACCACCCACTGCGGGGCCTGCACGATTCTCCTCGACGGGCAGCCGGTGAAGTCCTGCACCATCCTGGCGGTGCAGGCCAACGGACGCGAGATCTCCACCGTCGAGGGCCTGGAGAAGGACGGGAAGCTGCACCCGCTGCAGGAAGGCTTCTGGGAGAAGCACGGGCTGCAGTGCGGCTACTGCACGCCGGGCATGCTGATGACCAGCTGCGCGCTCCTGGCCCGGAACAAGAACCCCAGCGAGGCGGAGATCCGCGAGGCCATCTCCGGAAACCTCTGCCGCTGCACCGGGTACGTGAACATCGTCAAGGCAATCCAGTACGCGGCCGAGCGGTCGCGCTAGGAGGCACGCCATGCAGCCCAAGACCAGTCCAGAGGTGGGGGGCATGGGGCACTCGATGAAGCGCAAGGAGGATCCGCGCTTCATCCGGGGCAAGGGAAACTACATCGACGACATCGTCCTCCGGGACATGCTGTGGATGGACATCGTCCGGAGCCCTTTCGCCCACGCGAAGATCAAGTCGATCAACACCGAGAAGGCGCTCAAGGTCCCCGGGGTGCTGGCGGTGATCACCGGCGAGACGCTGGCCAAGTACAACCTCCACTGGATGCCGACCCTGATGTCGGACACCCAGATGGTCCTCCCCACCGAGAAGGTGATGTACCAGGCCCAGGAGGTGGCAGCGGTCATCGCCACCAGCCGCTACGCGGCCGCGGACGGGGTGGATGCGGTGGAGGTCGACTACGAGCCGCTGCCGGTGGTGGTGGACCCCTTCAAGGCCCTGGAGCCGAACGCCCCGGTCCTCCGCACCGACAAGAAGGACAAGAAGGACAACCGCATCTTCCACTGGGAGGCAGGCGACCGCGCCGGGACCCAGAAGGCGTTCTCGGAAGCGGACGTGGTGGTGAAGCAGGACCTGTACATCCCGCGGATCCACGTCGCCTCCATCGAGACCTGCGGGTGCATCGCCGACTTCGACCGGGTGAACGGCAAGCTCACCGTCTACATGACCACCCAGGCGCCCCACGCCATCCGGACGGTGTTCGCCCTGGTGGCGGGCCACGTCGGGCTGTCCGAGGAGCGGATCCGGATCATCTCCCCGGACATCGGCGGGGGCTTCGGCGGAAAGGTGCCCGTCTACCCGGGGTACGTGATCGCCGTGGCCGCTTCGGTGGTGATCGGCAAGCCGGTGAAGTGGATCGAGGACCGGATGGAGAACCTCCAGGCCGACTCGTTCGCCCGCGACTACCACATTACCGCCGAGCTGGCGGCGAAGAAGGACGGGACCATCATCGCGCTGCGGATGAAGACCCTCGCCGACCACGGCTACGCCGACGCCGCGGCGAACCCCTCCAAGTTCCCGGCGGGGCTGTTCTCCATCTGCACCGGCTCGTACGACGTGAAGAAGGCCTTCGTGGAGGTGGACGGCGTCTATACCAACAAGCCGCCGGGCGGCGTCGCCTACCGCTGCTCGTTCCGGGTGACCGAGGCGGTCCACGCCATCGAGCGCATCACTGACGTGCTGGCCCAGCAGCTGAAGATGGACCCGGCGGAGCTCCGGATGAAGAACTTCATCCCCAAGGAGAAGTTCCCGTACAAGTCGGTGCTGGGCTGGGAGTACGACAGCGGCGACTACGCGCCGGCGCTGCAGCTGGCGATGGAGAAGATCGACTACCGCGGGCTGCGGAAGGAGCAGGCGGAGAAGCGAGCCCGTGGGGAACTGATGGGCATCGGGATCTGCAGCTTCACCGAGATCGTCGGCGCCGGGCCCTCCAAGCAGTTCGACATCCTGGGCATCAAGATGTTCGACTCCTGCGAGCTCCGGGTGCATCCCACCGGCAAGGCCATCGCCCGGTTCGGGACCAAATCGCAGGGCCAGGGTCACGAGACGACCTACGCGCAGATCATCGCCGAGGAGCTGGGCATCCCTGCCTCCGCGGTGCAGGTGGAAGAAGGAGACACCGACACCGCTCCCTACGGGCTCGGGACCTACGCCAGTCGCTCCACCCCGACCGCGGGCGCGGCGGGCGCCATGGCGGCGCGGAAGGTGCGGGAGAAGGCGAAGAAGATCGCCGCGCACCTGCTCGAGGTCGCCGAGGACGACCTGGTCTGGGAGACCGGGAAGTTCTCGGTGCGCGGGGCGCCGCAGCGCTCGAAGACCATCCAGGAGATCGCCTTCGCCGCGTACACCAACCATCCCCAGGGGATGGAGGCCGGTCTGGAGGCGGTGGACTACTACGACCCGCCGAACCTCACCTTCCCCTTCGGCAGCTACATCTGCGTGGTGGACATCGACCGGGGGACCGGGATGGTGAAGATCCGCCGCTTCGTCGCGGTGGATGACTGCGGGAACATCATCAACCCGATGATCGTCGACGGGCAGATCCACGGGGGGCTGACCATGGGCATGGCCCCGGCCCTGCTCGAGGAGATCAGCTACGACGAGAGCGGGAACATTCAGGGCGGGAGCTTCATGGACTACCTGCTGCCCACCGCGATGGAGACCCCGGCCTGGGAAACGGCGAAGACGGTGACCCCCTCGCCGCATCACCCCTTCGGCGCCAAGGGAGTCGGTGAGTCGGCCACGGTGGGCGCCACCCCGGCCATCGCCAACGCCGTCGTCGACGCCTTGGCCCACCTGGGTGTCAGGCACATCGACATCCCGATCACCCCGGAGAAGGTCTGGCGGATCCTCAGGGACAAGGGAGTCGCCGAGTAGCGATGACCGCCGTCGTTCCCATCGACCGCCCCGAGCGCCGTCCGGTCTGGCCCTTCCTCCTGGGCCTCGCCGGGCTGACGGGGCTCGGGTGGGGCTGGTCGTTGCATCTGGCGACCGCCGGGCACCACGGGCTTTCCCTCGGCGCCCGGATCCTGATGTGGACGACGATGATGGTGGGGATGATGGTTCCCCCCGAGGTGCCCATGCTGCTCCGGCTGGTCCGGGGCGAGAGCACCGGGCGGTGGCGGGCCCTGGCGGACGCCTCGGCGCTGCTCGGCGGCTACCTGGCGGTCTGGAGCGCGGCCAGCGCGGGGATGGCCGTGCTCGACGCGCGGCTCGGTGCCTGGGGACTGATGACCCACGAGATGGCCTCCCAGAGCATTCCCCTCGACGTGGCCATTCTCGGGGCGGCGGGGCTGGTGCAGCTCTCGCCCTGGAAGGCGGCGTGCCTCGAGCGCTGTCGTTCCATCCCCGAGGAGCTGCGGGCGCGCTCGATCCACCCCTTCCGCTCCGGACTCGGGCACGGCGCGGTCTCCGTCTCCTCCTGTGGCGTCCTGATGCTGGTCCTCCTGGTGGTCGGAGCGATGAACTGGGTGGCGATGGCGCTGCTCACCGCGTTCGTCGTCGTCGAGCGGGTGCTCCCGGCGCCGGTGGCCACGCTGCTGGGGCGACTCGGTGGAGTGGGCCTGCTTGCGTGGGGAGGCGGGCTGGCGCTGAGATCGGTCGGGTCGTGAGGGAACTCCAGGACATCGTCCGCGGCTGGGCCGAGCTCCGCGCGGCCGGCCAACCCGTCGTGCTGGCCACGGTGGTTGCCACCAGCGGCTCGACGTACCGGCGGCCCGGGGCGCGGCTGCTCCTCTCGGCCGAGCGGTGGATCGCCGGCGGCATCAGCGGTGGGTGCCTCGAGCGGGACGTGCTGAGCAAGGCCTGGTGGCGAACGCGGGAGGGACCGCTGGTCGTCACCTACGATTCGACCTCGGCGGACGACGAGGAGACCTGGACCTTCGGGCTGGGGTGCAACGGCCGGGTGGACGTGCTCCTGGAGCGGCTTCCGCGGGACGGAGAGACGCACCCCCTGGAGTTCATCACCGGGTGCGTGGGCGCGCGGAGGACGGGGGTGCTGGCGACGGTGTTCCGGGGCGCGGGGCCGGTCCAGGTGGGGCAGCGGCTGCTGCGGGACGGGGCGGCCGTCCTCTCCGACCTGCCGGCCGGGCCGGTGCGGGAGCGGGTGCTCGCCGAGTCCGAGGCAGCGCTCGCCGAGAGGAAGACGCGAACGCTCCGGGTGGAGGTGGAGGGCGGACCGGTGGAGGTGCTGGTGGAGGCCATCCGCCCGCCACGGGCGCTGGCGGTGTTCGGCACTGGCCAGGACGCGGTGCCGCTGGTCCGCCTGGCCGCCACCCTCGGCTTCCACGTCACGGTGGTGTCAAACACCTCCGGCGGGGCTCCCGCCGACCTCTTCCAGGAGGCGCAGGTCCGGGTCACGGCCAGCCCATCCGCGGTCAAGGGGAAGCTGGTCCTGGAGCCGGATTCCGCCGTGATCGTGATGACGCACAACCTGGGTCACGATCGCGGGTACCTACGCTTTGCGCTCGAGTCCGGCTGCCCCTACGTGGGCGTGCTCGGTCCGCGCGCACGAACGGAACGCCTCCTGGACGAGCTGCGTGAAGGCGGCTTCTCCCCGACGGATCGGCAGCGAGCGTCTCTCTACAGCCCGGTGGGGCTGAACCTGGGCGCGGAGCAACCGGAGGAGATCGCGCTCTCGATCCTCTCCGAGATCCAGGCCCGATTCAGCGGCGAGGATGCCCAGAGCCTGCGGCTTCGCCCGGGCCCCATCCACGCACGCTCGGGTTGATCGGCATCAGGCGGCAAGCTGGGCTGGTGGAGACGTCGGCCAGAGGAATGGCCGGAACGCACGCTCGGGAAACTGCGCCTGGAAGTCACCGGCCTTCCAGCGTACTGAGGCTTCGCGGAACGCCGCGGCGAACGCGCGGTAGCGCTCGCGGAACTCCTCTCGGAGCGCCGCAACCGTGGCGTGGCAGAGCGGCCGTGGCTTCCGCTTCGGGCGAGCGGGCCTGTGCTGCGGGCGTTGCCGCAACACCCCCGCCACTCCGAGAACTCGCCGGTACGTGCCGGCTGCCTCCCTCTCGATGGCCTCCGTCGCCCGGCGCAGGAAGCGTCCGAGTGCCCCGCGCTCGCGAAGACTCTCGATCGGGAGCGGAGTGAGCGCGAGCTCCTCTTGGTCGACCCACCGCTCGTCGAAGCGCGACCGCTTTCTGAAGATCTCGCTGCTGTTCGAGCGACGAGTCCAGTCGAACCACGGAAATGTCCTCGGTTTCCCATCCAGCATGAGCCGGAGCGAGCTCAGGCCCGGCCACTCCTCACACCTCCGGACGCCTCCTTCCTTCACCCCGTGGGCGAGGAGGTAGCGGACCCGATCCAGCAGTGCCGCCTCATCGAGCACCGGCTGCGCCGAGTACCTGCGCTCCCAGAATGCGCCTCGCCAGCCAGTGAGCAGGCCAACCTTCTTCGAGATGTTCGTCGACAGGTGCTGCATGAACCGGGGCAGATTCCCCAGTGGCGCCCGGACGAGCAGATGCATGTGGTTCGAGGCGAAGGCGAACGCGAACAACTCCACTCCGGTTAGCCGGACCGACCTCGCCAGTACACCGCCGAGGACCTCGTTCGTCCGCTTCGACGGACGGAGCAGATAGCGGCCGTGGATGCACCGCAGGGTGACCAGATAGATCTCCCCCGGAACGAACATGCGAAGCGGCCAGCCCATCGTGTGGTACCCCCTTTTCGGGGGAACCCAAGCAGGACCCGGGCCACCGAGGTGTCCGGCCACCGAGGTGTCGGCCACCGAGGTGTCGACACCTCGGTGGACACCTCCGGTGGAGGTTCAGCGGCTGGTGGCCTTGAGCGCGCCGCCGATCTCCTCGTAGAGGTAGATGGCGCTCCTCACCGCCTTCTCCCAGTCGCCCAGGTGGAGGCTCTCGTTCTCCGAGTGGGCGTTGGTGTACGGGTCCTCGACGCCGATCAGGAGCGCGGGAACGCCACCCAGCTCCCGGGCGAACGGCTCGACGAACGGGATGCTGCCCCCGCACCCGATGGTCACCGGGTCCGCGCCGTAGCCCTTCTTCAGCGCCCGGAACGCCGCCTGGAACGCCGGGTGGTCCGCGTCCGTGTACCACCACCCCGCCGCGTCGTCCGGGTGGACCTTCACCTCCAGCCCCCAGGGCGCCGCCTTCTCCAGAGCGTCAATCAGCCGTCGCTGCACGTCCTGCGGATCCAGGTTGGGCACCAGCCGCACCCCCACCCGCGCCCAGGCCGAGTCGCAGATGATGTTTCGCGCGTCCTTCCGGGTACTGGCCTGGAACGCGTTGACGGCGATCGACGGCTGCCGCCAGTTCATCTCCCAAGGATGCATGCCGTTGCCGAGCAGCTCCACCCCGGGCAGCAGCCCGGCCTGCTTCCGGAAATGCGCCTCGTCTCCCGGCAGCGCGGCGATGCTCCTCCGCTCGGCCTCGGTCAGTGGCTTCACCTGCTCACGGATGCCCGGGATGGCGACGGAGCCGTCCGGGTTCGTGAGCGAGGCGAGCATCCGGCACAGCCCCATCACCGGGTCCGGGACGGGCCCGCCCCACATCCCGGAGTGCACCGACTGCTTCAGCGCCCGGACCTCCACGCTGAGCACCACGATGCCGCGCAGGGCCGTGGTGATGGATGGAAGCCCGGTGTCGAAGTTGCTCGTGTCGGTCAGGACGATGGCGTCCGCCTGGAGCAGCTTCGCGTTCTTCTTGAGGAACGCGGTGAGGTGCCCCGACCCGACCTCCTCCTCGCCCTCCACGACGATCTTCACGTTCAGCGGGAGCCCGCCACCGCCCTTGCGCCAGGACTCGACCGCCGAGGTGTGGACCACCACGCCTGCCTTGTCGTCCGCCGCACCCCGCCCGTAGAGCCGCGGGCTGTCGTCCGGCGGTCCCTTCCGCTCCACCGGCTCGAAGGGCGGGCTCGCCCACGCCGCCTCGTCCCCGGCCGGCTGCACGTCGTGGTGCGCGTAGAGCAGGAGCGTCGGCTTGCCGGGCGCCTCGAGGATCTCCCCGTAGACGTACGGGTGCGCCCCCTCCACCTCGAGCAGCTGCACGTTGGAGAAGCCACGCTCGCGCAGGAGGCTCGCCGTGGCCTCCGCGCTGGCCCGCACCTTCCCCGCGTCGAACCCCGGGAACGAGACCGAGGGGATGCGCACCAGCTTCTTGAGATTGTCCAGATAGCCGTCGCGGTGGGCGGCGAAGTGCTTCAGGGCTTGCTCGGTGGCCATGGCTCGCTCCTTACCATTGCTCCAACCCCCCGGCGTGCACTGGAGTGGAGCCGCACCACCTCTAGGAGGGCCGATGCCGGACTACGAGAAGCTGGGCGTCTTTTACCTGGGCCGGCGCTGGGACCCGAAGACCCGGAAGACCCAGCCCGAGCTCCTGCTCTACGACTCGAAGGACCTCACCACCCACGGGGTCTGCGTCGGGATGACCGGGAGCGGGAAGACCGGGCTCTGCATCGGGTTGCTCGAGGAGGCGGCCCTCGACGGCATCCCCGCCCTGGCGATCGACCCGAAGGGCGACCTGGCGAACCTGGCCCTCACCTTCCCCTCGCTCGCCCCGGCGGACTTTCGCCCCTGGGTGGACCCGGACGAGGCCAAGAAGCAGGGGCTGTCTCCGGACCAGCTCGCGGAGAAGACGGCCGCCACCTGGAAGCAGGGGCTCGCGGACTGGGGTGAGGACGGGGCGCGCATCGCCCGCTTCCGCGAGGCCTGCGAGGTGGCCATCTACACGCCCGCGAGCAAGGCCGGCCGGCCGCTCGCGCTCCTTCGCACCTTCACCGCGCCACCGCAGGCGGTGCTCGAGGACGAGGAGGCGCTGCGAGCCCGGGTGCAGGGCGCGGTCTCGGGGCTCCTGGCGCTGGCGGGCATCGAGTCGGACCCGATGCAGGGTCGCGAGCACATCCTCCTCTCGCAGCTGGTCCAGCGGGCATGGGCCGCCGGACAGGACGTCGACCTCCCCGGGCTCATCCAGGGCGTGCAACGGCCGCCCTTCGACAAGGTGGGTGTGCTCGACCTCGAGTCCTTCTACCCGGGCAAGGACCGCGCCGGGCTCGCCCTGGCGCTCAACAACGTGCTCGCCTCGCCGGGCGCGGCGGCCTGGGCCGAGGGGGAGCCGCTCGACGTCCAGAAGCTCCTCTGGACGCCAGCCGGCAAGCCGCGCATCGCGGTGCTCTCCATCGCGCACCTCTCGGACGCGCAGCGGATGTTCTTCGTCACCACGCTGCTGAGCGAGGTGCTGGCGTGGATGCGCACCCAGTCGGGCACCAGCTCGCTCCGGGCGCTGGTCTACATGGACGAGATCTTCGGCTACTTCCCGCCGAGCGCCGCGCCGCCCTCGAAGCTGCCGATGCTGACGCTCCTCAAGCAGGCCCGCGCGTTCGGTGTGGGGGTGCTGCTCGCCACCCAGAACCCGGTGGACCTCGACTACAAGGGTCTGGCCAACGCCGGGACCTGGTTCATCGGGCGGCTGCAGACCGAGCGCGACAAGCTGCGGGTGCTCGACGGGCTCCAGGGGGCGATGGACACGGCGAGCCACGCGTTCGACCGGCAGGAGATGGACCGACTGCTCTCGGGGCTCGGCTCGCGCGTCTTCCTGCTCAACGACGTGCACGAGGACGCACCCGAGCTGTTCCAGACGCGCTGGACCCTCTCCTACCTGCGTGGGCCGCTGAACAAGGAGCAGATCCAGATGCTCACCGCGGGCCAGCGCGCCGGGGGCGCGGCGACCGAGGCTGCGGCGAGCCCCGCGCCGAGCTCCCCCCACCCGAGCGCCACGGGACGGAGACCGGTGCTCCCGGCGGGCACCTCCGAGGGGTTCCTCCCTGCCACCGCCGGCGCCGGCGCCCTGAGCTATCGGCCGGCCATCCTCGGCCAGGCGCGCCTGCACTACGTCGACAAGAAGTCCGCGGTGGACGCCTGGGAGTCGGTGGCCCTGCTCGCGCCGGTGGACGGGAGCAGCGTCCAGTGGGACCAGGCCCAGGAGCTTCCGGGCGACGCAGGGTCTCGCCTGGCCAGCGCTCCGGCCGAGGGAGCCACCTTCGAGGATGCCCCGGCCGCGGTGACCAATGCCGGCTCCTGGAACGAGTGGAAGAAGTCGCTGGCCGCAGCGCTGTACCAGTCCCGGCCGCTGAAGCTCTTCCGGTGCGACGCCCTGGACGCGGTCTCGACCCCGGGGGAATCGCTCGCCGAGTTCAAGGCGCGGCTGACCCACTCGGGGCGCGAGCAGCGCGACGCGGACGTCGAGGCGCTGCGGAGGCGCTGGGCCCCGAAGCTGCAGACGCTCCAGAACGCGGTCCAGCGAGCGCAGAAGGCGCTGGCGGATCAGGAGTCGCAGGCGTCGGGACAGACGCTGGACACGGTGGTCACGGTGGGCACGACGCTCCTCGGAGCCTTCCTCGGGCGGAAGACGGTGAGCGTCACCAACCTGAACCGCGCGCGGACCGCGCTCCGGAGCGGCAGCCGGACGGTGAAGGAGCGCCAGGACGTCGGCACCGCAACCCAGCAGCTCGAGTCCGCGAAGAAGCAGCTCGCCGACGCCGAGGCAGAGTTCGGCGAGGAGACCGAGAAGCTGCAGGCCTCGGCGGCGCCCGAGGCGCTGGCGATGGTGGAGTTCACCATCTCCGCGCGCAAGTCGGACATCGCGGTGGGGAACCTGCTCCTCGCCTGGAGTCCCTGGCGCTCAGGCGCCGACGGCATCCCGGCGCCCGCGTCGGCCCTGGGCTGAGCGCCCGTCCGCGGTGTCGGCCGTCCGAGGTGTCGGTGTCGGCCGTCCGAGGTGTCAAACACCTCGGATCGGCTCCCAGACGCCCAGAACCACGGGGATTCCGCCATTCCGGAGCGGGTGCACCCGGTCCGGCTCCCGCCCTCCCACGCGGCGGAGGCGTTCGGGGTCATCGACGAGGAGCGCCTGACGCCACGCGGCGAACGGGCCGGTGAGAACGCGGGCGAGCGCGGTGTCAAACACCTCCGGGGCCGCCGGGGCGCTCACCCGCTTCCCGTAGGGGAGGTTCGAGACCAGGAGGCCGGGGGGGAGCTCTCCCGGACGCAGGTTCGCCACGCCGAGCCGCTCGAGGCGAACGTCCGAGGCCACCCCGGCCCGGCGGGCGTTGCGCCGCGCCGTCCCGAGCGCTCCCGCATTCAGGTCGCTGCCCACCACGGGGGCCGGCGCGTGCGGCCGGACCCGCGCCCGGAGCCGCTCCCGATGCCCGCCCCAGTCCACCGTGCTCGCGAGCGGCCACCCCTCCGCGGCGAATCCTCGACCGAGCCCCGGAGCCACCCCGCGCGCGATCAGCGCGGCCTCGATGATCAGCGTCCCCGAACCGCACATCGGATCCCAGACCGGCCGGTCCGGAGCATGTCCGGAGAGCGCCAGCACCCCCGCCGCCAGCGTCTCGCGCATCGGCGCCCGCGACACCTCCTGCCGCCACCCGCGCCGGTGGAGCAGCGCACCCCCCACGTCGGCCGAGAGCGACACCGCTCCGTCCACCGCGCGCAGCACCAGCCGCGGCGCCTCTCCCTCGCGCGTGTCCCCCGTCGCCCGCTCCACCGGACGAGCCCAGGCCCGCGACAGCAGGGACGGCAACGCACCGGTGCCGGGAGCCCCAGGGAGCCGGACCACCGCCTCGAGCGTCACCGGCGCTGCCCGGGGCGCGATCCCGTCCAGCCGCACCGCCGAGAGCACGGCCTCGACGTCGCTCCAGCGTCGCGCGGGCGACTCGGCCAGCCGCAGGAGGACCCGCTCCGCCACCCGAAGCACCAGCGCCGCCTCCGCGTGGACCCCGGGCGCGCCGTCCAGCTCGACGCCTCCGGACACCCGGCGCACGCGGCCCAGCGGCATCGCCTCCGCCGCCAGCACCTCCTCGAGCCCCGGGGGGGCCTGGAGGAACACCCGCTCGGTCGCTGGTAGCTGGCCCATCGCGCGACGCGCCGTTATGCCAGCATCCAGCCGTGCCACCCGAACGCAACAAGCCGCGCAGCTTCGAGGTCGTGGTCACCGAGGTCATCCAGGAGACCCCGGACACGGTCACCCTGGTCCTCGACGCGCCCGAGATCCCTCCCTACCGCGCCGGGCAGTTCCTCACCATCGACCCCCACGTGTTCCCGGTCATCGCCGGTCAGGTGGCGTTCATCGAGCACCTGAAGGGGGACAAGAAGGAGCTGGTCCGGGCGTACTCGATGGCCTCCGCGCCGCACGAGCCGCTCGCCATCACCATCAAGGAGGAGCCCTACCGTCCCGGTGACCTCCACGCTCCACTCCTCTCTCCGCTCCTGGTGCACGGGACTCCTCGTGGCACGCACTTCCCGGTGGTGGGCTTCACCGGCCCGTACATCCTCCCCCCGGACGTCGAGCAGCGCACCGACCACATCGTCCATCTCGTGGCCGGCTCCGGCGTCGTCCCCAACTACAGCATCCTCAAGGGCGCGCTCCGCAGCCATCCCGACCTGCGCCACACCTTCATCGACACCAACAAGACCTGGAACGACATCATCTTCCGCGAGGGGCTGGCGCGACTCGCCGCCGAGTTTCCCGGGCGGCTGACCCTGGTCCACACGCTCACCCGGCAGAGCGACACCACCGGGCTCCCCGCGGGCGTCCGCCAGGGCCGGGTCACCGCCGAGCTCCTCCGCGAGCTCGTGCCGGACACCGGCACGGCCATCGCCTACCTGTGCGGCCCGGCCATCGCCTCCTGGGACCGGAAGAAGGCGCTCGAGGAGGGCACCGCGCCCACGCCGCGATTCCTCGAGTCCACCGTGGCAAATCTGCAAGCGGTCGGCTTCACCCCGGCTCGCATCAAGCGCGAGGCGTACGGGTAGTCGAGCCAACCCTTCGAAATCCGGAGCGCCGGGCGTCGGCGCTGAGAGGCGAGGGGAGGCACTGTCTGGCCGGGGCCGAATGACGTCCCCTGGAGGTGTCAAACACCTCCGAGCGAAGACCTCCGAGCGGGCCCCCGGGCGGGCGACGCGTCTCGACCGTGCCGGGAGTGTCAGACACCTCCGACCAGACACCTCCGACCCCACGTGGTGTCAAACACCTCCGAGGAACTCCTCGGAGCGGGCCTCGGGCCGGTGTCGATCCAGCGAGGGCGGATCGGACCGCTAGGGACGGGCCTCAGCCGCCACCGCCCGTCCCGTCTCCAGCACCGTGTCGACAAGCAGGTCGAGGTCGTCGTCCAGGCTCCGGTGGTTCACGATCGCCAGCCGGATGACCGTCCGCCTCCGCAGCCGGGTGGTCGAGGGCACCGCGACCCCGGACTCCTGGATCCGCATCACCACCTCGGCGTTCAGCACGTCGAGCTGCTCGTCGGACAGCCCCCGGCCCCGGTAGCGGAACGTCACCACGTTGAGCGGCACCGGCGCGGTCAGCTCCAGCTCGGGCTCGCGACGCACCCTGGCCGCCACCCGCGCCGCCTGCTCCACGTTCTTCTCCACTGCCTGCCGCAGCCGATCCAGCCCGTGCTCCTGGAACGCCATCCACGGGCCGAGCCCCCGGAACGGCCGGCTCAGCTCTGGCCCCAGCTCGTGGCCCGCGTACTCCACCGCCGAGACCCCGCGCGGATGCGGCGCCAGGTACGCCGCCGACGCCTGGAACGTCCGCCGGTGCGCCTCGGCATCCCGCACCAGCACGCAGCCCACGCCGTACGGAACCGCACCCCACTTGTGGAGGTCGAAGGCGATGGAGTCCGCTCGCTCGAGGCCGCGCACCTGGTCGCGGAGCCGCGGCGACAGCCTGGCCCACGCCCCGAACGCCGCGTCGACGTGGAAGGCCAGCCCCCGCGCGCGCGCCAGGTCGGCCAGCGCCGGCAGCGGGTCGGTGGCGCCCGTGTTTACCGTGCCCGCGCTCCCCACCACGCAGAACGGCCGGTGGCCCGCGCGCAGGTCGGCGTCGATGGCCCGCTCCAGCGCGCCGACGTCCATCCGGAACCCGGTGTCCACCGGGACGCGCCGGAGCGAGCCGTTGCCGAGCCCGAGCACCGCGAAGGCCCGCGCCACCGAGCTGTGCGCCTCCTCGGACGCATAGCCCACCAGCCGCCCCGGCACGGACTGAAGCCCCTCGGCCTTCACCCCCGCCCCGCCCACCCTGTCCCGTGCGACCTGGAGCCCGATCAGGTTCGCCAGGCTGCACCCGCTGGTGAGGAGCCCGCTCGCCGACGCCGGGAACCCCATCAGCTCCTTCAGCCAGCCGACGACCTGGGCCTCGACGTGCACCGCCGAGCTCTCCAGCCCCGAGAGGTTGCTGTTCATCGCCGCCCCGGCCAGCGCCGCCAGCGCCCCGGTCACCGTCCCCGTCCCCATCACCCGGGCCCAGAAGCGCGGGTGCACGTTCCCCAGCCGGTACGGCAGCACCGAGCGGCGGAGCTCCTCCCAGACCGCGTCGGCGCCGCGCCCCTCCAGCGGAGCGGGCTCGTGAAACCGCGCCTTCACCTCCGGCGGCAGCGGTGACCAGGCGGGTCCCTCCCGCACGTCGCGCAGCCCGTCGACCAGGACGTCGAGCATCCGGTGCCCGACCGACCGGACCGCCTCCCAGTCCGTCGGGTCCAGCGTCCGTCCCTCGTCGCTCATGCGGTCTCCAGGGCCCGCACCAGCGCCGGGCGAACGCCGGTGTCCGCTAGCAGCGCCTCGAGCCGCCTCCGCGCGTCCCGCCACTCGCCCCGGATCTTCCGCCCGAGGATGAGCTCGTTCTTCAGCGAGTGCTCCCAGCCGGTGAGCTCGGTCACCGTCACCGAGTACCCGTGCGCCTCCAGCACCAGCGCCCGGATGACGTTGGTCAGGTGCGAGCCGAACTCCCGCCGGTGCCAGGGATGGCCGGCCAGCGCCGCCAGCGCCGGCGAGGGCGGGGCGTTCTCCCGAAGCTGCCGGGCCACCTCCGCCTGACAGCACGGCACCACGGCCACGTGGTCCACCCCGTGGCGGATGGCCGCGGCCAGGGCGTCGTCCGTCGCCGTGTCGCAGGCGTGGAGCGCGGTCAGCAGATGAAACCGCTCCGGCCACGGCGCCGAGGCCAGCGGCGCGGTCACGAACCGCATCCGCGAGAACCCGAGCCGCCGGGCCCGCTCCTCGCTCCGGGCGGTCAGCGCGGCCCTCGCCTCGATGGACACGAGCTCTCCCTTGTCCTGCCCCTTGAAGAACAGCTCGTACAGCACGAAGCCCAGGTAGGCGTTCCCGCTCCCGGCGTCGACGACCAGCGGCTGGCCGAACCGGGCGAACACGTCCTCCAGCGCCGGCCGGAGCAGGCCCACCAGGTGGTTCACCTGCTTCAGCTTGCGGAGCGCGTCCGCGTTCAGGTCCCCGCCGCGGGTGAGCAGATGCAGCTCGTGCAGCAGCTCGGGCGACTGCTCGGGGAGGAGCTCGCGCCGGACCTCGGCCGCTTTGATCTTCTGTCTCAAGACTGGAGCGCGACCGGCCGAGGCCTCTGCCCCCCCGGGCCGCAGGGCTAGACCGGGACGACCTCGACCACCTCGGGCACCACCTCGCGGAGGCGGTTCTCGATCCCCATCTTCAGGGTCATGGTGGAGGACGGGCAGCCGGCGCACGAGCCGCGCATGTGCAGGTAGGCCACCCCGTTCTCGAACCGGTCGAGCGTGATGTCACCGCCGTCCTGCATCACCGCGGGGCGGATCTCGAGATCCAGGATCTGCCGGATCCGCTCCTCCACCTCGGTGCCGCTCGCCTGTGAGCCCAGCTCGTCGACGGCCCCCGGGGCGATGACCGGCTCGTTCGCGCCCAGGTGGGCGTCCAGCGTGGCCATCACCGCGTCGTTGAGCACGTCCCACTCGCCTGCCTCGCCCTTGGTGACGGTGACGAAGTTGCTGCCGAGCATCACCCCTCGCACGCCCTCGATGCCCATGAGCTTCGAGGCCAGCGGGGAACGGGCCGACGCTCCCTCGGGGCTGGTGAAGTTCATGGCCCCGCGCGGCACCAGGGTGCGGTCCACCACGTACTTGAGGGTGCTCGGGTTGGGGGTCCACTCCAGCTGGATGTTCACGGACATGCCCGACCTTTAAGGCCGTGGCGTCTCGACTTCAACCGGCGAGGGCTCGGGCGGAGAACGTGGCGTCGCTTTCTCCCCCCCGGGAGCCCTCCCTTGGGCCGGCGGAAGCGACGCCACGTCCCCTCGTCGCCTCATGAACGCTCGACCGCCCGGTTTTCCCTCACCCACCCCGTTGTCGTCGCAACCACCGGCCTGCGCCCAGCCCGGCGAAGGCCAGGACGACCCCCGTGAGCACCAGGGGAACGGTGGCCGGAGCCTCCCTCGCCCGCGGCCGGCCCTGGGCATCCCCGAGCAGAACCACCCCGGCCCAGGCCGCAGGGGGGGCCCCTTCCTGGATGCGCTCACGCTTCGCCGCCACCACCGCCTCGCCGATGGTCACCCCCCGTCCCAGGGCCCGGTACATCGAGGCGAAGAACAGGCCTGCGTCGTCGTCCCGCGCCCGGTCCAGCGTGCCCACCACCGCCGTGGCCCCCGCGCTGAAGAAGGCACGGGCCAGGCTCATCACCCCCTCCCCCCGAAACACCGGTCCGGCGGACGTCTCGCACCCGGCGAGGACCACCGTCCTGCCCCCCAGCGGCAGCCGGGCAATCTCCCGCGGCTCGAGCCGGCCGTCCTCCGCCGGGCCGCCCGGCGCCAGCACCACCGCCGAATGCTCGGGGTCCCGTTCGTCGGCGATGGCGTGTGTGGCGAGGTGCAACAGCGAGATGCCGTCCAGGCTCGCCGACTTGAGGAACGCCTCCGAGGCCGGCGGGCCGGTGCGGAGCTCGCTGCCAGCGGGGAAGGCCGACAGCGCCACCTCGGCCTCGTGCCGGGCATTCACCAATGCACCCACGACCTCGGTCGCGTCCCGGCGAACCGCTCGGCGCGCCGACGGGTCCGCCGGGTCCGCGAGGACCAGGACCTTGCCGGGAGGTAGCCGGGGAGCCGCGCGGAATCGCAGCCACAGCGACGCCGAGGGCGAGATCGACACCCCGAACCGCTCGGCGAGGTACGGCGTGCCCGGGCCGCCGGACAGCGCATCGAAGGGAAGCCGGTGCAGCGGCCCGTCCGGGACGATGACCAGCCGCTCGACGCTGGGCGGCAGGACGGCGAGCGCCGGGCCGAGGAGCTCGTCGTACAGCCGGGCCCCCGCCGCGCGGTCGGAGCCATCCCGGCGGACCAGCAAGCCGGTCCAGGCCCGGACTTGCGGCTCGAGCACGTCGGCGTTGGGAACCCGGAAGAGTCGGGCACCATCGGACGTCACCAGGGTGAGCCATGAGCTTCCTTCCCGGAATGGCGCGGCCATGGTCGGCTCCGGGCGCCACACCTGGAAGGAGAGCAGGGCCTCTCGTGGATCCAGCTCGGCCTGGATCTGAGCGAGCGTCGGGGGCCGAACCGAAGCCGAGGCTGGTCGGACCGAGCCATTCCGCTCCTCCGCCAGCAGCGTCTCCATCAATCCCCTGGCGCGGAGCCGCTCCATCACCTGGAATGCCTCGTCCAGCGCCGAGACGTCATCCGGAGCCCGGGACGCCGCCAGATCCCCAGCCAGCGACCGGTAGGCGAAGGAGAGCGACTCGGCGTAGCGCAGCCGCATCGGGATCTCGCTCTCCCCTTCCCGGAGCTGCTCCGCCAGATCCAGGGCGGCGAGCCCCTCGGCCCGCGCCAGAGAAGACTGACCCAGCCGGAAGCGGATCCGCGAGCGCAGGACCAGGCCTCCCAAGCTCCCGAGATCGTCGTCGGACGCGTCCTCGATTGCCTCCTCGGACACCCGGAGGGCCTCCTCCAGCTGGGGAGGGTCCGCCGTGGCCAGCAGCTCGGCCAGCGACAGCTCGGCCCAGACGGGGTTGGTCCAGCCGGCACGGGCCCGGTACCCGGCGAGGGCCGAGCGGAGCAGGAGGAAGGACTCGGGCGTGGGTCCGAGCAGCAGCGCGAGTTGGATGCGCGCCGGGAGATAGCCAATCTGCGGGTACCACAGAGCGAGCCCCGCCCGTTCCTGCAGCTCCAGCGCCTCGCGGACCAGTCTCTCCGCGTTCTCCCGGCTCTCGATCCCCTGCAGCGCGAGGTGCACCGTCGCCGAGGCAACGCCCCCGAGCGCCAGCGCCCGTCGCGGATCGCCTGGCGCGAGGCTGTCCACCATCTCCCGGGAGAGCACGCGCGCCCGGTGGTAGTCCCGCACCTTGGCGGCGAAGTGCGCACGGAGCTCGAGGCTCTCCAGCTTGAGGAAGGCGGAGGCCGGCTCCCCGAGCGCCAGGAGCCTCGACGCGCTCGCCTCCGCAGCCACGAGGCTCTCCGTGACCAGGGCCACCTTCATCCGCCAGATCTCCCACCGCTGCAGCAGGACGAGCTCTCCCGAGGCACGCGCCAGCTCGCCGGCGCGCCCGAGCAGCGCGCGTGCCTGCTCGTCGCATGTCGCCGGGTAGACGCACCTGGCGGACACGTGCGAGGTCAGCGCGTAGACCTCTCCGGTCACGTCGTGCTCGCGGACGAACCCCTTCGCGGCCAGGGCGTACTCGCGCTCGTCCGCCGCGTCCCCTGCGAGGTGGTGCAGGATCGCCCGGTAGAGCCTGGGCCGCGGGTCCTCCGGGTCACGCCGGAGCCGCGACTCGAGAACCCGGAGCACCTCGTCCCTTTGTGTGAACCGATGCGGCAAGAGACACTCGTAGCCGTCCAGCGAGCGCGGCTCCCGCCGCACGAGGGCCTCGCACTCGGCCACGCTGCGGACGCGCTGCGCCCAGGCTGGACTGCTCACCCCCGCAACCGCGAGGACCAGCCCCCACACGGACGCGGGGACAATGGCTGGCAAGAACCACCGGTTCATCGCGTCGAGAGGTTACCTCCGTGAGTTGGACCGGGCGGTTCGTCGCCAAGAGCGGCCCGCCCCCAGCCCGGCGACGGCCAGGGCGACCCCGGCGAGCCCCATCGCAAGGGCGCCCGGGGTCTCTCGCTCACGCGGCCGGGCCTGGGCATCCCCGAGGAGCACCACCTCCGCCCACGCCGCCGGCGGGGCCCCCTGGCGGATGGCCTCGCGCTTCGCCGCCACCACCGCCTCGCCGACGCTCGAGCCGCGGCCCAGGGCCCGGTACATCGAGGAGAAGAACACGCCGGCCTCGTCGTCCCGGACCCGGTCCAGCGTTCCCACCACCGCCGTGGCGCCCGCGCTGAAGAACGCCCGCGCGAGGCTCATCACCCCCTCGCCGCGGAAGACCGCTCCGGCGGAAGTCTCGCACCCGGCGAGGACCACCGTCTTCCCGCGCAGGGGAAGCCGGGCGATCTCCCGCGGCTCGAGCCGGCCGTCCTCCGACGGGCTGCCGGGAGCCAGCACCACCGCGGCGTGCTCGGGCTCCCGCTCGTCGGCGATGGCGTGCGTGGCGAGGTGCAGCAGCGAGACGCCGTCGAGGCTCGCCGACTTGAGGAAGGACTCCGAGGCCGGCGGGCCGGTCCGGAGCTCTCCCCCGGTCGGGAAGGCCGACAGCGCCACCTCGGCCTCGTCCCGGGCGTGCACCAGAGCACCGAACACCCCGGTCGAGTCGCGGCGGATCGCAAGGCGCGCCGACGGTTCTGCCGGGTCCGCGAGGACCAGGACCTTGCCGGGAGGCAACCGGGGAGCCGCGCGGAAGCGGAGCCACAGCGACGCCGAGGGCGCGATCGACACCCCGAACCGCTCGACGAGGTACGGCGTGCCCGGGCCGCCAGACAGCGCATCGAAGGGGAGCCGGTGCAGCGGCCCGTCGGGGACGATGACCAGCCGGTCGATGCTCGGCGGAAGGGAGGCGAGCGCCGGCGCGAGGAGCTCCTGCTGGAGCCTCAGCCCCGCTGCGCGGTCGGACCCGTCCCGGCGCTCGAGCAATCCCGTCCAGGCGCGGATCTGCGGCTCCAGCACCTCGGCGCCGGGGACGGGGAAGGCATCCACCCGCTCGGGGGTCACCACCGTCACCCACGAGCTCCCCTCCCGGTAGGGAGCGTCGATCGTCGGGTCGGGCCGCCAGACCTGGAACGAGAGCAGCGCCTCCCCGGGCCCGAGCTCGGCCCGGACCTGGGCGAGCGTGGGCGGCTGCACCGGGAGCGGCTCGCCGTCGCGGCCGTCGGCGAGGAGCGTCTCCATCAGCCCCCGCGCCCGCAGCCGCTCCATCACCTGGAAGGCGTCGTCGATCGCGGGGAGGTCACCGGGAGGGCGATACCGGATGACCGCCCCGGCGAGCGACTGGTAGGCGAAGGAGAGCGACTCGGCGTACCGGAGCCGGACCGCCATCGCGCGCTGGTGCTCCCGGAGGCGCTCGGCGTGGTCGAGCGCGGCGAGGCCGTCGGCCAGTCCGAGGGAGAGCTCCCCGCGCCGGAACCGCATCCGCGAGCGAAGGACCAGCGCGCGCGCCTGCTCGAAGTCGCCCCCGAGCTGGAATGCGCCCTCGACCGCGTCCTGGGCCACCTGCATCGCTTCCTCGAGCCTCGGTGGCTCCGCGGTGGCGAGCAGCTCGGCCAGCGTCAGCCTCGGGTAGAGCGGGGTCCGCCACGAGCTGCGGGCGAGCTGAGCGGCGAGCGTGGAGCGGAGCAGCGAGAAGGATTCCTCCGTGGGGCCGAGCAGGAGCGCGAGCTGCATCCGCGAGGCCAGGTAGCCCGTCTCCCGGTACAGGAGCGGGAGGCCAGCGCGCTCCTGCTCGGCGATGGCCTGCCGGACCAGCCGCTCGGCGGTCTCCCGGCTCTCGAGCCGCTGCAGCGCCAGGTGCACCGTCGCCGCGGCCAGTCCGCCGAGCGCCACCGGGCGCCGCGGATCGTCCAGATCGAGCGCCTGGTGCAGCTCCGCGTAGAGGGTCCGCTGCCGCGCGTAGTCCAGCAGCAGCGTCGCCAGATGAGCCCGGGCCTGGAGGGCCTCCGAGTTCACCCACGCCGACGCCGGCGGGCCGAGCGCCAGGAGCCGCTCCTCGCTGGCCTCGGCCGCCTCCAGGTCGTCGAGCGCGAAGGCCACCTTCAAGGTCCAGATCTCCACCACCTGCCGGAGATCCAACCTGCCGGAGGTCCGGGCGAGCTCCCCGGCGCGCCGGAGCAGGGCGCGCGCCTCGTCGTCGCAGACCAGCCGACCGATGCAGCGGGCCGAGAGGAGCGAGGTGATGGCGTAGATCTCGCCGGCGGCCTCGTGCTCGCGGCGGAAGCCGTCGATCGCCACCCGCCACTCGCGCTCGTCCACGCCCTCTCCGGCGAGCGTCCGGATGATGCCCGCGTACAGGTGCGGCCGGGGATTCCGCGGATCGCGGCGGACCTGCGCGTCGAGGAACCGGAGGATCTCGGCCCGGTCGTCCATCTGAGTACCGGAAGAGGCAGATGTACCCGTCGAGCGCGCGGGGATCGCGCCGCGTCTCTTGCTCGCACTCCGCGATCTGGCCGTGGGCCTCTGCACGTGCAATCCCGTGGGCACCTGGACCGGGGAGGAGCAGCACCCACAGTCCGAAAACCCGGACGATCGCTGGAAAAAACCGCGAGCCCATCGTGTTCGCGGAGGTTACCCGAAGCGGAACCCTGTGTTACCTGGGTCGCGCTGAATGACTCGTAGGCAGGGGGGCGACGACGGCCCCCAGGGTCCAGACGCGGGCAGCATCGAACGGATCCGCGAGGTCCTGATCCGTGCAGTGGAGCGGCACTGCCCGCCCGCACTCGCCGCGCACCGCGAGGATCTGGTCCAGATGGCCCTCGTCCGCCTGCTGGAGCGACCTGCCGGTGAGGGAACCGCCGCCCGAGGAGCGTCTTACCTCTGGAGAGTCGCGTACACGGTGGTCATCGACGAGATCCGCCGGTTCCGCCGGCAGCAGCGCCAGGCCGAGCAGCTGGCGGCCGGCGAACGGGGGGCGCCCGGGCCGGAGGCACGCTCGGAGATCCGCGACTGCCTCGGCGGGCTTCAGGAAAGGCGCCGCACCGCCGTCACCTTGCATCTGCAAGGGTTTCGCACCGCGGAGATCGCCACCGCGCT
Organism: uncultured delta proteobacterium; assembly: GCA_963776345.1. Classification (GTDB taxonomy): domain Bacteria; phylum Myxococcota; class Myxococcia; order Myxococcales; family Myxococcaceae; genus RPRB01. The sequence goes on from CAVZMH010000023.1 coordinate 21,050, forward strand.
CGGATGGACCGAGAAGCAGGCCGAGAACCTCGTGTATCGGGGCCTGGCGGACCTCCGTGAATGCCTCGAGGGGGGAGAGACATGACGTGGCCGTCGGACGACCTCCAGCAACGCTTCCGGTCCGCCCTTCCGGACACCACCGGGACCGACTGCCCGCCCCCGGACGACTCCTGGGCCGCCGCCGCCGGGGAGCTCCCCTTCGAGCGCATGCAGGTGCTGGTCGACCACGGGGCCCGCTGCGCGCAGTGCGCCGAGGCCTGGCGCATCCTCGCCGAGGTGCGGCGGGCGGCGACCGAGCCGGCCGCGGACGATCCGTCGCCCGTGCGTCCGACGACGCCTCACCACGCGCCCTGGCGCCGCTCACCTCTGCGTTCGCTGCTGCCACTGGCCCTTCCGGCGATCGCCGCTGCGGTCGGCATCTGGATGGCGCTCCGGCCCGCGCCACCCCGCCCACCCCCGGTGGAGCGCGGGAACGGCGCGGCAACGCTGCGCGCGGAGTCGCCGGGTGTGCAGCCGGCGCGCGACGCGGTGCTGCGCTGGTCCGAGGTTCCCGGCGCGACCAGCTACAACGTCACCGTGCTGACGCCGGACCTGGTCGTCCTGCACCAGGCGGTGGGAGTGTCCGGCCGGGAGCTCCGGCTCCCCGAGGCGGTGAGCCAGCGCGCCGCCGGGGGCGGGCTCCTGTGGAACGTGGACGCGGTGCTGCCCGACGGACGCACCGTGGCCTCGCCCACCTTCGACCTGCAGCTGAAGTAGCGGCTAGAGCAGATCGCAGGGCGTGCCGAGCGGCTGGCCGCTGTAGACGCCCAGGTCGGCGTAGATGAGCGCCACGTTGTCCTCCACCGGCAGGCTCTTCAGCTGCTGGCGCTTGCCCTTCTGCACCCAGGCGCTCTCCTTCCGGTCCAGCACCAGGCGCAGCTCGCCACTCCGGGTGGAGAAGATGTCGCCCTCGGAGTCGCTCACCAGGTTCACCATCTTCAAGGGCTTCATCGAGCCGCGCGGCCCGGAGTAGAGCCGGAACTCCATGCTCCCCTCCTCGCGGCGGCGATCGACGTAGTAGTAGGTCCCGGAGTCGTCGCGGGCGAGCGCGTAGGCCCGGTACTGCCAGCGCGGCGGATGGAACCTCGCCGAGGCGAGCATCGCGGTCGCCTTCCCCTGCTCGACCGGCTTGAAGGTGGTGGTCCTCTCGCCGCACCAGAGCTTGTAGGTGCCGTCGTGCATCCCGAAGCTCGCGCCGCTCCGGCCGTGCACCCGCGGCTCCCAGAAGCTCCGGTCGAACGACTCGGTCCCGCTCGACCCGCCTCCGAACACGCGCTGCTGGAAGAACTCCTTGCCGTCCTGCGACCAGTAGAGGTGGTCCCAGATGCTGTCCCCGAAGGGGATGACGGCGAGGTAGTGACCCTGCCCGTCCTCGACCACCACCAGCTTGTCGCGCACGGCCCCGACGTCGAGAGGGTCCACGGCCGGCTCGGCCGCGAGGGACAGACGGAGCAGCAGGGCGAGGGCAGCCGCCGGCGGGAGTGTCACGGTCGGCGGACGAGTATAGTCCAGCCCTGCCGATGGACGCTGGCCGCGACGTGCTCGACGTGGGTGCCGTGCTGGGCGAGACCTACCGCATCGAGGGCCTCATCGGCCGCGGCGGGATGGGCGCGGTGTGGGCGGCGGAGCACCTCCGCCTCCCCGGCAAGCACGTCGCGGTGAAGGTCCTGCTCGACGCCGCGGCGGGCGGCGAGGAGATGCTCCAGCGCTTCCGGCGCGAGGCCGAGATCGCCTCCCGGCTCGGCCACCCCAACATCGTCGAGGTGCTCGACTTCAACACCCTGCCCACCGGGCAGCCCTACATCGTCCTCGAGTACCTGCAGGGCGAGACGCTGGCCGCGCGGCTGGTCAGCGGACGCCTCCCGCTCGACGAGGCGCTGGCCATCACCCGGCAGATCGGCTCGGCGCTGCAGGCGGCCCACCGGGCCGGCGTCGTCCACCGAGACCTCAAGCCGGACAACGTCTTCCTCTGCGCTCCCGAGGAGGACATGCCGACCCGGGTGAAGGTGCTGGACTTCGGCATCTCGAAGATCCGCGGCTCGCAGTCGCTCCGCACCCAGGACGCCATCCTCATGGGGACGCCGCAGTACATGTCCCCCGAGCAGGCCACCGGGAAGAACACCACGGTGGACGGCCGCACCGACGTCTTCGCGCTCGGCGCCATCGTCTACGAGATGCTGGGCGGCCAGCCCGCCTTCGCCGGCGGCTCGCTGGCGGAGGTGGTGTACCGGGTGGTCCACGGACAGCCCACGCCCCTGCGCGAGCTCGCCCCCGCGCTCCCGGAGAACGTGCTGTCGGCGGTCGAGCGTGCGCTGCAGAAGGATCCCGCCGCGCGGCCGCAGGACATCGGCGCCTTCGTCCTCGAGCTCACCGGCCGGCCTCTCTCCAGCTTTCACACCGGGCAGCCCATGGGGGTGGATTCGGCGCTCGGGCAGCCGATGGAGCCGACGCACACCCCGCGCCCGACGGGCCCCACCGCGTCCTGGCCGCGCACCCGTGCCTCGGCCCGAGAGCCGGTTCGCTCCGGTGCGGTCACCGTCCCCCCGTCGGTCCCGGAGGCCGCGCCCCGGCGCACCTGGCCCTTCCTGGTGGCGGTCGCGGTGGTGGGCGTCGCGGCGGGCGGAGTGGGCGTGCTTTGGAGCTCGAAGCGGACACCCGCGCCGGAGACGGCGACGGCGGGCCTCGGTCCGCTCGAGCCGATGAAGCGGATCGAGCCTCCCCCCGCGCCGCCCGTCGCTCCGGCGCACGAGCCCGCCCCGCCCGGCGCCAGCACACCGTCCGGGGACGGCGCCGCGAAGGAGCCGGCCGCTGCGGACGCGACGCGCGAGGAGAGCGGAGGGCCCGGGCCGACGGCCGTTCGCGAGAAGACCCCCGTCCGGAGGCCGCTCCGCCGGGGTCACCCTGACACGGCGAAGGTGACCGGGCCGGCGCACCCCACCGTGGCCTCGGCCGAGCCCCCGACGGCCGTCGCGCCCGAGCCTCCCCCGCCGGCCCCCGCGGCGGCCCCCAACGGCATGAAGCCCGAGGTGCGCAAGCTGCTCGACCAGGCCGAGGACGCGCTCGCCAGGAACAAGCCGCTCGACGCCGCCCGGCTGGTGGACCAGAGCTTCTTCATCGAGAAGACGCCGCTCGGGTACGCGATCCAGGTCCGGGCCGCCTGCCAGCGGCGCGACCTCGGCGCCGCGCGCGCCGCGTTCCGGAACCTCGCGGACGCCCAGCTCAAGCAGCTGGTGCTGCGGGCCTGCGTGCGCCAGGGCGTCTGGCTCTTCTGATGCGGTACCCGGCCCGCCTCGCTCACCTCGCCACCCGCGCCATCGTGGTGGCCAAGCTCGCGCCCACCTTCGCCGAGGCGCACCACGTGGAGCACGACGAGGCGGCGGACCGCCTGAGCACCGCGCTCTCCGGCCAGCTCCTCGAGGACCTCCTGGCCGCCACCTGGCAGGCGCTGCTCGGAGGGACGAGGAAGCTGGACGAGGAGGGCTTGCTGGAGAAGGTGGCCAAGAGTCTCCGCGACCGGCCGCTCCGTCCCGGGCGCGCCGTCCCGGTCACGTCCGACCTCGGCGCGTTCCTCCTCCTCGCCGATCTCGCGGCGGGCACCGCCAGCGATGCCGCCGGACGGCTGATGGAGACCGACGCCGGCAAGGAGCGGGCCCGGGCAGGGCTCGCCGCCGCCGGCCAGCTCCTCGCCCGCGAGCTGACCCGCTGAGCGGGCACCCCACCCCCGGAGCCGGGCGAGCGGGAGCGGGCCCCGGGAATTCCCCCGTCGGTCTGCTCGGCCGGAGTCGACTGGACGGAGGATCGGTCGGCGGACCGGCCCCGGCGTCCGTGGCGAGCGCACAGGGTGTATCGTTATCTCGTCCCATCGTGCCGGGGCAGCTGACCGATGTCGCAGTCGCTTCCCACGCAGCTCAAGGTCCACCGCGCGATCTCCGAGATCCCGGAGGCGGCGTGGAACGCGCTGGTCGACGAGGAGTCCGCGCCCTTCCTGGAGTGGGGCTGGCTGGACGCCCTGGAGGCGAGCGGGAGCGTCGCCGCGGCCTCTGGCTGGGAGCCGCGGCACCTCGCGCTCTGGCGCGGGCACCGGCTCGTTGCGGCCGCACCGGCCTACCTCAAGTCCGACAGCAGCGGCGAGTTCGTCTTCGACTTCTCCTGGGCCACCGCCTCGGAGCGGGCCGGCGTCCCCTACTATCCGAAGCTGGTCGTCGCTGCACCGCTCACCCCCGCGACCGGGCGTCGCTTCCTGGTCGCACCCGGCGAGGACCGGGGCGCGCGGATGCTGGAGCTGGCGCAGGGCGCGCTCGAGCTGGCACGCGAGGAGCGCCTCTCCAGCGTGCACGTGCTCTTCCCCACCGAGGTCGAGGCCCTGGCGCTCGAACCGCTCGGGTTCGCCGTCCGCCAGGGGGTGCAGTACCACTTCCTCAACGAGGGCTACCGCGCCCCCGAGGACGTGCTCCAGCGCTTCACCAGCAAGCGGCGGAACCAGCTCAGGCGCGAGCGGCGCGCCCCGGCCGAGCAGGGCCTGCAGATCCGCGTCCTCCGGGGCGAGGCCCTGGCCGAGGCCGACCCGAAGGAGACCTTCCGGCTCTACGCCAGCACGGTGGACAGGTTCGCCTGGGGCCGCCGCTACCTGAACCCCCGCTTCTTCGCCCGGGTGCTGGAGCGGTTCCGGCACCGGGTGGAGCTGGTCCAGGCCCGGGCGGGGAACCGGGTGGTGGCCGGCGCGTTCAACCTCTCCGGCGATCGGGTGCTCTACGGCCGCTACTGGGGGTGCTTCGAGGAGTTTCCCTTCCTGCACTTCAACGTCTGCCTCTACACCGGGATGGACGAGGTGGTCCGCCGCGGCCTGGTCCGGTTCGAGCCGGGGGCCGGGGGCGAGCACAAGCTGGTCCGCGGCTTCACTCCCAGCCTCACCTACAGCGCCCATGCCCTCTTCCACCGGGGGCTGGACCGGGCGGTGCGCGAGTTCCTCGCCCACGAGCGGGCCGCCATCCAGGCCGGGCTGCCCGCGTGGCGGGCGGAGACCGGCTTCAAGGACTAGAAGGAAGGCCGATGCCCGAGCGCGCGGATCCGGACAGCGGGGTCGTCACCGAGAGCAAGAGCGAGCGGAAGCTCAAGCGTCCGCAGCTCTACAAGGTGCTGTTCCATAACGACAACTACACCACCCGCGATTTCGTGGTGGCGGTGCTCCGCGAGGTGTTCCACAAATCGGAGTCGGACGCGGTGTTGATCATGCTCCACGTGCACAACACGGGCATCGGCGTGGCAGGCGTTTATACGTATGACGTGGCACGTACGAAGATCGAGCTGGTGGAGGCGCTGGCCAAGGAGCACGAGTTCCCGCTCCGCCTGACGATGGAACCGGAGGAGATCTAGAACCGTGGCTGCGCCGCTCATCGCCAAGGAACTGCAGGCCAGCTTCCGTCAGGCCATCAACGACGCGAAGTCGATGCGTCACGAGTACCTGACGCTGGAGCACCTCCTGCTCGCGCTGACCCGCGAGCCGAAGACCCAGAAGATCCTCGTCGCCTGCGGAGCCAACCTGAAGCGGCTCCAGCAGCGGCTGGAGAAGTTCCTCGCCGAGACGGTGGAGCGGCTCCCGGCCAGCGTCAGCGCCGATCCGCAGCAGACCATCGGCATCGAGCGGGTGCTCCAGCGCGCGGCGATCCACGCGCTCTCCGCCGAGCAGAAGGTGATCGAGGGCGGCGACGTCCTGGTGGCCATGTTCCGCGAGGACGAGAGCCACGCCCTCTTCTTGCTCCAGCAGGAGGGCATCACCCGGCTCGACCTCCTGAACTACCTCTCGCACGGGATCTCCAAGGGGCCGGAGGGCGAGGACGAGGGCGAGGGCGGCGGGGGGCTCGGAGGCGAGGAGGATGGCGGGAGCCACAAGGACCCGCTCCGGGCCTACACCATGAACCTCTCGGTCGAGGCCGAGGAAGGGCGCATCGATCCGCTGATCGGCCGGGAGAAGGAGCTGGAGCGGACCATCCAGGTCCTCTGCCGCCGGCGGAAGAACAACCCCATCTACGTGGGCGAGACCGGGGTGGGGAAGACCGCCATCGCCGAGGGCCTGGCCCTGCGCATCCACGAGGAGAAGGTGCCCGAGCCGCTCCAGGGCGCGGTCATCTACTCGCTGGACATGGGCGCGCTGCTCGCCGGGACCAAGTTCCGCGGCCAGTTCGAGGAGCGGCTGAAGGCGGTGCTCAAGGCGTTGCAGAAGCAGCCCGGCTCCATCCTCTTCATCGACGAGATCCACACCATCGTCGGCGCCGGCGCGACCACCGGCGGAAGCATGGACGCCTCGAACCTCCTCAAGCCCGTCCTGGCCTCCGGCAAGCTGCGCTGCATCGGCAGCACCACCTACCAGGAGTACAAGGCGAGCTTCGAGCGGGACCGCGCGCTGTCGCGCCGCTTCCAGAAGATCGAGGTCGGCGAGCCGAGCGTCGAGGACACGGTGCTCATCCTCCAGGGCCTCAAGTCCCGGTACGAGGAGCACCACGAGGTGAAGTACGACGACGACGCGATCCGCGCCGCCGCCGAGCTCTCGGCCAAGTTCATCAACGACCGCTTCCTCCCCGACAAGGCCATCGACGTGGTGGACGAGACCGGCGCCGCCGACCGGCTCCGCGGGGAGAAGGACCGCACCCACCGGGTGACCGCCAATGACGTCGAGGCGGTGGTGGCCAAGATCGCGAAGATTCCGCAGAAGAGCGTCTCCCACTCCGACCGCGAGGCCCTGGCCAGCCTCGAGCCGGCGCTGAGGAGCGTGATCTTCGGACAGGACCCGGCGATCCACGAGCTGGTCTCGGCCATCAAGCTGTCGCGGAGCGGGCTCAGGTCGCCCGAGAAGCCCATCGGGAGCTTCCTCTTCAGCGGACCCACCGGCGTCGGGAAGACCGAGCTGGCCAAGCAGATCGCGCGGGTGCTCGGGGTGGAGTTCCTCCGCTTCGACATGAGCGAGTACTCGGAGAAGCACACCGTGTCCCGCCTCATCGGCGCGCCGCCGGGGTACGTGGGCTTCGACCAGGGCGGGCTGCTCACCGACGCGGTCCGCAAGCACCCCTACTCGGTGGTGGTGCTGGACGAGATCGAGAAGGCCCACCCGGACCTGTTCAACATCCTCCTCCAGGTCATGGATCACGCCACGCTCACCGACAACAACGGGCGGAAGGCGGATTTCCGGAACGTGGTGCTCATCCTCACCACCAACGCCGGCGCGCGGGAGATGAGCAGCAAGACCATCGGCTTCGGCGGTGGCGACCAGGTCATCGACACCTCCAAGGCGAAGGAGGCCATCGAGCGGACGTTCACTCCGGAGTTCCGGAACCGGCTCGACGGGTGGATCCTCTTCTCCGGCCTCGGTCCCGAGACCATCCTCAAGGTGGTGGACAAGGAGGTCGGCCTGCTCCAGGCGCAGCTCTCGGACAAGAAGGTCACGCTCGAGCTGACCGCGGCGGCCCGCGCCTGGCTCGCGGAGAACGGCTACGACCCGGCGTTCGGCGCGCGGCCGATGGCGCGCCTGGTGGACCAGGCGCTGAAGAAGCCGCTGGCCGAGGCGCTGCTCTTCGGGGCGCTCCAGGCGGGCGGCGTGGCCCGGTTCGACGTGACCCCCGACGGCCGGGGGCTCGCTCTCCAGACCGACTCGGTCGCCCCGGCGACCGTCTAGGCCCGCTCCCGGGCCCCGAGGTGTCAGCACCGAGGTGTCAAACACCTCCGAGGGCGCCGCTGAGCGGTCCGGCGGCGGCTCAGGTCTGGTCGGGGTTGCCGGCCGCGGGCGTGGCCGGGAGCTTCTCGGTGATGGGCTCGTCCTCGCCCTCGACCGCGCGGTCCAGCGGCTCGTCCGCCTCGGGGACCGCGGCCTGCGCCGGGAGGGGCCAGGCATCGAGCACAGCGCGGCGTTCCCGCTCCAGCCGATTCTTCCGAGCGTTCTGGTCTGCCAAGCGCATCCGGGCCGAGTCCCCCAAGCGCCGGAGCAGCCGGCGCGCGCAGTGGGACACACCCTAGCGCCGAGGGGCCCACCAGGCAAGCAGTCAAAGCGGAACATTTCATGGGTGTGGGAATCCCTGTGGAAAGCCTGGGTGTTTCCGCACCCTGCCTGTGGGCAATCCCTGGGGCCAGCTGCGTCCCCGCACGGGCTCACGCCCGGGCGTTCAGCCCTCCTTGCGAGCTGCTCCGGCCCGGTGCCGGGCCGGACGTGCCTGCGGGCGCCCGGTCAGAAGCGGCCGGCGAGCGCCAGCGTCGCGCCGCCGTTGGGATTCGGGGCAACCCCGGCCACCACGTCGGCGTAGCGGTTGGGGTCCTTCCCGCTGAGCCAGAGCCAGGTGGCGACGCCGGCCGAGGCCACGCCCACCACCGCGGCCCCGATGGCCACGTACTGCTTCACCTGCACGCTGCTCTTGGTGTCCTCGGCTGCCTGCTTGCAGGCGACGGCGCCGCTGGCCGTGCAGCTGTCCCAGGCCGCGCTGGCGGTGGGGTTGTTGGCGATCTCCGGCGGCTTGGTCTGCGGCCCGGTGCCCGCGGCTCCCTGGAGCCACGCCTGGCGCGGCTTGAACTCGTCGTTGTACTGGCTCGAGGCCGAGGAGTTCATGAGGATCGCCGTGGTGATGCCGGCCACGGCCACGCCGGTGGCGACCCACGCCCCGACCCGCATCTTCCCGTACTTGTCCTTGTAGATCTTGGCGTAGTCGCCCGACGGCGCGAGCTCGACCTCCTCGACGGTGGTCTGCTTCGGCTCGATGCGCACCGAGCGGGTCTGGGCGATGAACCCGTCCTTGCGCACGGTGAGCCGGTGGGTGCCGCGCGCCAGGTCGAGGGAGCCCTTGAGCGGGGTGCTCCCCACCAGCGTGTCGTCGACCAGGACCTCCGCCGCCTCCTCGCGGCACTTCACCACCAGGAAGCCCTGCTGCTCGCGGAGCAAGGGCGACATCAGCTCCTGCGCCAGCCCAGGGAGCTGGTTGGCCACCTGCTCGACCGTGGCCTGGTTGAGCGTCTTCTGGCTCAGCACCTTCTGCGTCTGCGCATCGAGCAGGCGGATCTCCACCTGGAGCTTCCCGCCCACCCGGGTGACGCTGCCCACCACCGCGTTGGAGGCGTTCAGCGCCGTGCCGAGCTGACCCACGCTGCTCTCCGCCTTGGCGCCGGAGAGCTGGCGGGTGCGCTCCAGCGCGAGGAGCTGGCGGACGTCGTCCGAGCTGAGAACCTGGAACACGTCGAGCTGGCGCAGCCCCCGGACCACGCTCCCGGTCGCCGCCTGGGCCTCGGGCAGTCCCACGCCACGGGGCTCGAGGTCGAGCACCAGGAGGTTGGGACGTGGCTGCGCCCCGGCGACGGCGGACCAGGCGAGGGCGAGCAGCACTGCCACGCGACGTGACATCACGGTCCTCCCCCTCGTGAAACGCCATCCGGGAGCGCGTCGCCCGGCGCGAGCGTTCCCGGGACTGTACAGAACAACGGGCGACCCCCGCCATTGCCGCAATGCGGTGGTGCTGGCTCCCGGGTCGGATCGGACCGGTGCCCTTTCCTCGCCCCGAGGGCGGCGCGCCCCCGGTAAGCTCGGCCACCACGCGGTCGGAGCTGGGGGTTGCCCGTGGCCGTGGCCACTCGCCTGTGCCGTGCACTCGGGCTGTGCCTGCTGGCCGGCCATCTCCTGGCCTGCTTCGACCTCGCGGTCCCCGACCTCGCCTCTGACGGCGGCGTGGGTCCGGACCTCACCATCCGTGCGCCGCGGCCCGGGCAGACCATCTCCCTCAACGCTCCGGTGAACCTGGAGGCGGTCTCGGTGAACGGGGTGGCGTCGGTGACCGTCACCTGCGGCGGGGCGCCGAGCACCGGCGTCTTCACCTGGAACGTGGCCCCGTACACCGGCATCGTCGACTTCACCCGCTGCACGCTGGTGACCAGCGGCGCGGGCGATGCCGGCCTCGGCCAGCTGGACCTGACCTTCATCGCGGTGGACCGTCTGGGCCATGTGACCACCAAGAGCTTCACCGTGCTCCTCGACATCACCACCGCCTCGCTCTCGGCGGTGCTCCCCGAGAGGGTGGTGCCGCTCGCACCGCTGCAGCTCACGGTGGGCAGCGACCGGCCGCTGCTCCTCCCCCCCACGGTGCGCCTCGCCGGACGGGAGGCGGACGGCATCCTCCAGCGCGCCAACCCGGACGGTGGCGCCCCGCTCTACGACGTGACCTTCCTCCAGACGCCGGGCCTGGGGATCGACACCTACGCCGGGGACCCCTTCAACGTCCCGTTCGAGGTGCTCTCGGACGTGGAGCGGTCGACGAGCCTCACGGTGGACGCGCGGGCCGGCAACGGGAACCCGAGCCACCTCGAGCAGGCGGTCCTGCTCAGCCGCGTGCTGTGGGATCGCGCCGTCCCGGGGCGCATCGCCCTGGCCGCGGCCGACCCGGCGGCCACGGCGGCCGGCGTTCACGTCCCGCTCGCCACCCGCGACGCCGTCCCCGGCGCGACCGCCGAGTGGCTCCCGGGCTTCTTCCGCAGCGGCGACGGCACCTACGTCGCGTTCGATCCACCCTCGGTCCGGGTGGTGGGGCCCTCGCTTCCGCCGGGAGGCGTGGCCGCGGACGCCGGGGCGCCCTTCCCGGCGGACGGCGGGTACTCCGCGGTGGAGCTCGACGCCCTCGGACGCGTCCTCTTTGCCCGGCCGAGCGTCGTCCAGCGCGGCGGAAGCGACGTCATCGCACTGGGCGAGCCCTCGGGCTCGGTGCGGGCCGCGGCGAGCTACACCGTTCCCTTCCCGCTGGTGCAGCAGCTCGTCGACGGGGGCATCCAGGGGCAGGTCCTCACCCGGATGGACGACCTGCTCTGCCTCCCCGACGCGTTCACCGGCTCGCAGGACGGTTGCTGGTACGCCGCGCCCACCGCCACGCAGACCGTGAGCTGCCTGTCGCTGGCCGACGGAGCTGAGACCACCGCCGTCGGCACCAGCACCAGCCTCGAGCTCGGTCCGCCCACGCCAGGGTCCACCGCCGGCGCTCGCGGCAGCGCGCGCACCTACCTCTCGCCGAACGACGTGGGGGCCTTCTGCGGACCGGCGTGGGCGTTCTTCTCCTTCCCGGGGAACGTCTTCGTGCCCCAGCCTCGGACCGCCGACCCGGTCTTCGGCACCGGGTGCTACGCGGAGGGGGTCAACCGGCTCCTCTCGTTCCCCGACGGCAGCTTCGCCGTCCTGTTCGACGTGCTGTGCGGGAACACCACCGGACAGGAGCTGGTCCGGGTGAACGCCAACGGCGCGGTGACAGGGAGCTACCTCGCCCCGCAGGGCATCCCGCTCACCGCCCCGCCCCTGGTGCTGGCCGCCCTCGCCGACGGGACGGTGGTGACCATGCGGAACGATCCGCCGAACACCGTCTTCGAGGCCTGGCCGGCGGATGGCTCCGGGCCCACGGCGACGGCGCGGGTGCCCGGCCTCTACGTCTACACCGGAGGTACCACCCCGCGGCTGGCCCGCAATCTGGTGGCCGGATCGGACGGGAGCCTGACCGTCCTCCTGAATGGCGCCACGCTCGGGGACGTGGTGCTCCACTTCGGTCCGGGGCTGACGCCCCGCTGGTTGTACCGGTACCCCCTGCTCGCCAACGCCTCGACGCTGGTCGCGGCCGATGGCCAGCCCACGGTCTATTACGTGGATCCGCTGAACAACGCGCTGGTGGCCCTCGATCGGCGCGGAGGGAGCAGCCGGGGAGCGACCTGCGCGGTGGGCGGAGTGACGGTGACCGCGAACCCCACCAGCGTGGCCGCCGGCGTCGTCTCCGCGCTGACTGCCACCGTCACCTCCAGCGGGCCGTGCTCGACCGCGGTGTCCTGGAGCGTCTCACCTGCCGGAGGAGCTCTGGTCGCCGATGGAAACAGCGCCAGCTTCAGCGCCACCGCGCCGGGCACGTACACCATCACCGCCAGCAGCGTGGCCGACCCCTCCCGCTCCGGGAGCGCCACGGTGACCGTGACCGCCGCAGCGAGCTGCGGGCCTGCGACCGGGACGGTGGTGACCCATAGCACCACCATCACCGCCAGCGAGACCTGGGCCGGCGACGGGGTGACCCACTCGGTCCCCGGAAACTTGCAGATCAACGGACCGGCCACCGTCACCATCCAGCCCTGTGCCATCGTCTCGCTGGGAGCGACCGCGTCCATCACCGTCCTCGCGGGGGCCTCGCTGGTCGCAGCCGGAACGGGCAGCGGAGGGTCCATCTCCTTCGTCCGGGCGAACGCCACCCAGCCGTGGGGAATCCTGCGGGGGGCGAGCGCCACCTCGCTCATCGACCTCAGCTGGACCACGCTCCAGGGCGGCGGCTCCTTCGGCGGCACGTACGGGAACCCGGCCATCGCAGTGGCCGGCCCGAACTACAGCGTCACACCGGTCCCCGTGCTGCGGTTGAACAACGTCACCGTCGATTCACCGGTGGGAGGCGGCATCTACCTCGACACCAGCGCTGCCTTCACCACGGACTCCACCGCGCTGACGATTCAGAACACCCCTGGGTTCGCGCTGCAGATGACCATGATGGCGCTGGGGAGCATCCCCCCGGGCAGCTACGCCGCCGCCAGCAACGCCCGCCCCGAGGTCCTGGTCATCGGCCCCAACGACAACGTGTTCGGGGACCTCACCATCCACAAGCACCTTCCGGTGCGGATCCAGACCGCAAGCCTGACGGTGCATGCGCCGAGCGGGTCCACCGCGCCCGTGACCCTGACGGTCGAGCCGGGCGCGCAGCTGCGATTCGCGCGGCCGAGCGCGACCCAGCCGGGCGCGCGGGTGTACTTCGGGAGCGTGGGGAACGCCCCGAACGATCTCCTGGGCATCCTCGTCGCCCAGGGCACCGCGGCAGAGCCCATCGTCTTCACCTCCGGAGAGGCCACCCCGGTGGCCGGCGACTGGGCCGGGCTCTACCTCCTCGCGGCAACCGGGTCACGACTGGACCACGTGGTGGTCGAGTACGCCGGAGCCTTCAGCGGCTTCGTCTCCACCAACTGCCGGCCCTCGGGCTCGACCGACGACGCCGCCCTGATCATCGGCGACGCCACCCAGTACGTCCCCCCGTCCAATCTGCTCACCAACAGCGTGGTCCGGTTCAGCGCCGGGCACGCGATCGACGCGGTCTGGCAGGCGGCCACCTTCAACACCCCGGACCTCTCCGCCACCAACACGTTCCTCGGCTACGCGGGGTGCGCCCAGACGTACAACGCCCTCACCACGGGCGTGTGCGGCGCGAACCTGGGTTGCACAGTTCCCTGAGCGACGGATGGACCCTGGGGCGAGCCTGACCACGGGGTGGAGAGCCGCTTTCCCCGCCCGGGCGAACGGGCTCTGGTAGCCTCCCCGGACGCGGTTCCGACCCGGGAGGGAGCCTTCGTGTCCACGTCCGTGGAGCGCTGCAGGCGGATGCTGCTCGCGGTGTGCTGCTCGGTGCTCCCGGCCTGCCTCGACCTCGACTTGCCCAACGTGCCCGGGGACGGCGGCGTGGGCCCGACGCTGACCATCCACTCGCCCACGGAGGGGCAGACCATCTCCCTCAATGCGCCGGTGAGCGTGGACGCGATCTCGATCAACGGCGTCAGCTCGGTCACCGTGACCTGCGGCGGCGCGCCGAGCACCGGCGTGTTCACCTGGAACGTGCCGCCGTACACCGGCATCGTCGACTTCACCCGCTGCACGCTGGTGACCAGCGGCACCGCCGACTCGGGCGTGGGGCAGCTCCAGCTCACCTTCATCGGCGTGGACCAGCTGGGCAACGTGAGCACCAAGAGCCTCAACGTGCTCCTGGACACCACCACCGCGTCGCTCTTCGCTGCGCTGCCCGCGCGCGTGTATCCACTGGCGCCGGTGACGCTCACCGTGGGCAGCGACCGGCCGCTGCTCCTGCCCCCCACGGTGCGCCTCTCAGGGCGCGAGGCGGACGGCATCGTCCAGCGCGCCAATCCGGACGGCGGCGCGCCGCTGTACGACGTTACCTTCCTCGCGGCCCCGGGGCTGGGCATCGACAGCTACACCGGGGATCCGTTCAACGTCCCCTTCGAGGTGCTGTCAGACGTCGAGAAGTCGATCGGCCTCACCGTCGACGCCCGGGCGACCAACGGGAACGCGAGCCACCTCGAGCAGGGGGTTCTCCTCAGCCGCGTCCTCTGGGACCGGGCCGTCCCCGGGCGCATCGCCCTGGCCGCCGCCGCGCCACCGGCGACCCCGCAGGGCATCCAGGTCGCCCTGGCCACGGTCGATCCCAACCCGACGACGAACCCCAACGTGGAGTGGCTCCCGGGATTCTTCCGGGCAGCGGACGGCACGTACGTCCCGTTCGATCCGAGCAAGGTGGCCATCACCGTGCAGCCGTCGAGCGGCCCGATCATCAGCCCGGTGGGGCTCGTCGCCCCCTCGACCGGAGCGGCCCTGCGCGCCATGGGCCCCTGGTCCGCCCAGGGAGTCGTGGTCATCGACGCGGGCACCGATGCGGGCACCGACGCCGGGGTCACCTTCCCCTTCCCCGTCGACGCCGGGTTCCTCGCCGTCGACTTCGACGCCCTCGGACGCACGGTGTTCCAGGGACCGGCCGTCCAGCGGCTGTCGCGGGTGACCATCAGCCTGGAGCAGCCGGTCGCGGGAACGGACGTGCGCCCGGGGACCGCCTACCTCCTGCCCGGGACGCTCACCAAGCCGCTCACCCGGGTGGACGACCTGGTCTGTCTGCCCGATCTCAACACCAGCTCCGGAGGGGGGTGCGCCGCCGCCCCGGCGTCGCAGGCGGCGGTCTGCGTCTCGGCGCCGGACGGGGGCATCCTCTTCTCGCTCGGGACCAGCAACACCCTCGCGCTCGGCGCAGCCGATGCCGGTTCCACCGCAGGGTCGATCGGCGCGGCCCGCACCTACCTCGAGCCCAACGACGAGCCCTCGAGCTGCGGTCAGGCCTGGACCGTGTTCGGCCTCGCCAACAACCTGGCCGCCTTCCAGGACCGGGCCGATCCGGCGTTCGGCGGTGGGTTCTGCCGAGCCACCGGGGTGTCCCGGCTGCTGCCAGTCCCCGACGGCAGCTTCGTGGTGTCGGCCAGCGTGCAGTGCGGGGTGACGGCAGCGCTTCCGCCACAGTTCGTGGTGCTCCGCGTGGGCACCACCGGAACCATCCTCGGGAGCTACGTCTACAAGCAGGGCGTGGCCGGAAGCACCGAGCCCACGGTGCTCGCCACCCTCGACGACGGGTCCATCGTCACGCTCCGTAACGACCCGCCGAACACCACCTTCGAGCTCTGGGCGCTGAACGACTCGGCCCCCGCGGCCACGGCGCGCGTCCCGGGGCTCTACCTCTACCGCCCGAATCCGGCCCGCCTCCCGAGGAGCGTGCAGGCCGGCGCGGACGGGAGCTTCAGCGTGCTGCTCAACAGCGCCTCGCTCGGTGACGTGGTCCTCCACGTCGGACCCGGGCTCCAGCCGAAGTGGATCTACCGCTATCCGCGGGTGGTGAACGTCGCCGGCCTCTCGACCCTCATCTCCGCGCCGGCGCTCGGGTCGGTCTACTACGTGGACCCGACCAACAACGACATCGTCGCGCTGAAGAGGTTCTGAGGAGGGGCTTCACTCCTTCGAGGTGTCCACCGGCGGCGAGCCGATGGCGTGGCGGCCTCCGTCCACGTGCACCACCTCGCCGGTGGTGCCCGGGAACCAGTCGGAGAGGAGCGCCACCGCGGTGCGGGCCACCATCGGGTGGCGGTCGCGGGCGTTCCACCCCAGCGGGGCGGAGAGGCTCCAGGTGTCCGACAGCTGCTTGAACCCGGGAATCCCCTTGGCGGCGATGGTGATCAGCGGGCCGGAGGCCACCCCGTTCACCCGGATGTTCTTCGGTCCCAGGTCGCGCGCCAGGTAACGCACGACCGAGACCAGCGCGGCCTTGCACACGCCCATCCAGTCGTAGACCGGCCAGGCCTGGGTGCTGTTGTCGAAGTCCAGGGTGACGATGCTCCCGCCCTCGGTCATCACCGGGGCCACCGCCACCGCCAGCTCCTTCAGGGAGAAGGTCGAGACGCGGAAGGCGGTCCCGACGCTCTCCCAGGGGGTGTTGAGGAAGTTCCCTCCGAGCGCGTCCTCGGGCGCGTACGCCACCGCGTGCAGCACGCCGTGGATGGGCTTTCCGGAGGCCTTCAGCGTCTCGGTGAGCCGGGCGAAGTGCTCGGCGTTGGTGACGTCCAGCTCCAGAACTTCGGGGACCGGGCTCAGCCGCTTCGCCGATCGTTCGGTCAGGGACATGCCGCGGCCGAACGAGGTGAGCACGACCTCGGCCCCCTCCGACTGGGCCAGCTCGGCGATGCCATACGCCAGCGACTGGGGTGTGAGCACGCCGGTGATGAGCAGGCGCTTGCCTTGAAGCAACATGGCGGCGGGGTCTACCAGAAGTCCCGGGGCGCCTGGCCCCGAAACCGACCGCTGGCGCGGCGCGTAGCTCTCCTAGCGTCACCCCTGCCCCCGAAGGTCCCCCTGTCGCCCTCGCTCTCCCTCCTCGCCCTGCTCGCCGCGGCGCCCACCCCGGGCCCAGGCTCCCCGGAGCCATCGATGTCCATCCGTGCGCTCCTCGACCGAGGCCACCCGCGGGCCCCCGACCTGGACTGGGTGGGCAGCTGGCTCGGGACGGACCGGCCGCTGCTCCTGCGCGGCGCGCTGAAGGGCCGGGTGGTGCTGCTCGACTTCTGGACCTCCGGGTGCGTGAACTGCCTGCACGCCCTCCCCGTGCTGCGGGCCGTGGAGGAGCGCTTCGCCGGCCAGGCGTTCCAGGTGGTGGGCATCCACTCCGGGAAGTTCGACGCCGAGAAGGAGGTCCAGGCCGTGGCCGAGGCGATGGCCCGTCACGGCATCGGGCACCCGGTCGGCACCGACTCCGACCTGGTGGTCTGGGACCAGTACGCCGTCCACGGCTGGCCGACCTCGGTGCTGGTGGATGCGCGGGGATACGCCGTCGCCTGGTTCCGCGGCGAGCCCGAGCTCGGACCGCTCACCCTGTGGATCCAGGCGGCGCTGGACGACGGCCGGGCGCGCGGAGTCCTCGCCGGAGGTCCGCCCGAGTTCCAGCGTCCGCCGCTGCCCGACACCGGGCCGCTCGCCTTCCCCGGCAAGGTGCTCGCGCTCGCCGAGGGCGGGCTGGCGCTTGCCGACTCGGGGCACCACCGCGTGCTGATCGTCGACGGCGCCGGGCGGCTGGTGCGCACCGTCGGCTCGGGGCTCGAGGGCTTCGGGGACGGACCGCCGGACACCGCGTCCTTCCGCGCCCCGCAGGGTCTCGCCGAGCGCACGGGTGCGCTCTACGTCGCCGACACCGGGAACCACGCCGTCCGCCGGGTGGACCTCGTCACGGGCCGAGTGGAGACCGTGGCCGGCACGGGCCACAAGGCCGAGGGAGCCATCCAGCCCGCGGCCGACGCGCGCACCGCCGCGCTCCGGAGCCCGTGGGACCTGGCGTTCCTCGGAGACAGGCTGTGGATCGCCATGGCGGGCGCGCACCAGCTCTGGCGGCTGGACGTGGCGACCGGCGCGCTGTCTTCCGGTGCGGGCAACGGTCGGGAAGGCCTCGATGACGGCCCGCTCGCCGAGGCCACCTTCGCCCAGCCCTCCGGGCTCGCCACCGATGGCCAGGTGCTCTACGTCGCCGACAGCGAGGCCAGCGCCATCCGCCGCGTGGATCCGCGCGCGGGCACCGTGAAGACGCTCGCCGGCCAGGGGCTGTTCGAGTTCGGGTTGCGCGACGGCGCGCTGTCCAGGGCGCGCTTCCAGCATCCGCTCGGGCTCGCCCTCGTCGGCCCGGTGCTCTGGGTGTCGGACACCTTCAACGGGGCCGTGCGACGGGTCTCGCTGGCGGACGGCCAGGTGTCCACAGTGGCGCGCCGGCTCGCGCAGCCGGGAGGGCTCACCGCGGCCGGCAGCCGCCTCGTCGTGGCGGACACCGACCATCATCGCCTGGTGACCGTCGACGCGGCGACCGGCGCGCTCTCGCCGCTCGCGCTCACCGGGGTCACGCCTCCGTCGGTCCGGGGGCTCGTCGAGCGCCCGGTGCTGTCCACGCGGGCGTTGCCGGTGCAGCACCTCGAGGATGCGGCGGTCGCATCGAATGGCGCGTCGCTGGTGCTGGAGGTGCGTCTTCCGGAGGGGCACACCTTCACCGACGGAGCGCCACAGCGGGTGGAGCTGTCGGTCGGCGGGCGTCCGGCGCCCGTCCAGCTGGAGGCCGCCGGAGGCGTGCTCCGGGCCAAGGCGCCCGTTCCCCCGCTGGGAACGGCCTCCGACGCCGTCTACTCGGTGGCGCTCTTCTACTGCCGGGAGGGGCACGGCTCGGTCTGTCTGGCAGACCGGCGGCGCCTGCTCACCCGCCTCTCCCCCGTGGACGGCGGTCCGGGCGGTGCCACCGTGCACTACCGACCCACACCGCCAAGCCCCGGTTCCTGAGCCGTCTCGGGGGGGACAAAGTTCCGCCTGGCCGGTGGTTCGAGGTTAAAACCCCAAGGGCGAAGCCCCCCCAATGGCGAACCCCACGGATACGTTTCTCTCCGGGTCGAACATCGACTTCATCGAGGGCCTGTACGCCCGCTGGCTCGAGGACCCTGCCTCGGTCGACCCGAGCTGGCGCGAGCTCTTCTCCGGGACCAGCCCCGGCGGCCGTCCCCTGCTCGGGTCCACCGACGGACGGCCACGGCAGACGAATGGGCACCCGGCCACCAACGGGGCGGCCGTGTCGGCGAAGGGGGCGAACGGACACGGGGCCGCAGCGGCCATCGCGCCGGCCCGGGGCCAGGCGGTCACGGTCGGCGACTTGCCGGCGGCGCTGTCCGCGATGCAGCTCCAGGCCCGGGTGGACCAGACGCTCTACGCCTTCCGGCTGCGTGGCCACCTGCTCGCCCAGCTGGACCCGCTGGGGCGTCCGCGGCCACGGATGAACCACATCGCAGATCTGGCCATGGCCAGCGACGCCGCGTTCAGCCCGGAGGAGCTGGAGCAGGTGGTGGACAGCTCGGAGGTCTTCCCCGACCGCAAGCGGGTGAAGCTCCGAGATCTCCTGGCCCGGCTCCGCCGCACCTACTGCGGGCACATCGGCGTCGAGTACATGGGCCTGCTCGACTCGGGGCGTCGCCGCTGGCTGATGCCGCGGATGGAGCACACCGAGAATCGCCTCGACCCGAGCACGGCGGAGCAGCGGCGGATTCTCGAAAAGCTCACCTACGCCGACACCTTCGAGGCCTTCATCCACACCAAGTACCAGGGCGCCAAGCGCTTCAGCGTGGACGGAGGCGAGTCGCTGCTCCCGATGCTCGACACCATGCTCGAGCTCGGCGGGGAGCTGGGGGTGGAAGAGGTGGTCATCGGCATGGCCCACCGCGGCCGGCTGAACGTCCTCACCAACGTCCTCGGGAAGAGCCCGGATCAGATCTTCAGCGAGTTCAACGGGCCGGTGGACCCGCGCAAGTTCATGGGCCGAGGCGACGTGAAGTACCACCTCGGCTTCTCCTCGGACGTCACCACCTCGGGCGGCAAGCGCATCCACCTGAGCCTGGCCTTCAACCCCAGTCATCTGGAATTCGTTCACCCGGTGGTGGAAGGCCGCGCGAGGGCCAAGCAGCAGCGGCTCGAAGGACAGGACCGGCGCAAGGTGCTCCCGCTGGTCATCCACGGCGACGCGGCGATGGCCGGCCAGGGTGTGGTCGCCGAGACGCTGAACCTCGCGCGGCTGCGCGGCTACGACACCGGCGGCACCGTGCACCTGGTCATCAACAACCAGCTCGGCTACACCACCGACCCCGAG
Organism: uncultured delta proteobacterium; assembly: GCA_963776345.1. Taxonomy (GTDB): domain Bacteria; phylum Myxococcota; class Myxococcia; order Myxococcales; family Myxococcaceae; genus RPRB01. Next base: position 40,870 of record CAVZMH010000023.1, read on the forward strand.
GACGGGCGCTCCAGCATCTACTGCACAGCCGTGGCGCAGATGCTGGACATTCCCATCTTCCACGTGAACGGGGACGACCCGGAGGCCTGCGTCCACGCGATGCGGCTGGCCACCGAGTACCGCCAGACCTTCCAGAGCGACGTGGTCATCGACCTGGTCTGCTTCCGGCGCTACGGCCACAACGAGGGCGACGAGCCGAGCTACACCCAGCCCTTGATGTACGAGGCGATCCGGCACCACCCGCCGGTGTCCGAGCTCTACGCCCGGACGCTCGCGGGCGACGGCCGGGTGAGCGCCGAGGACGCCGAGGCGATCCGCGAGACGTGCAAGCGCCACTTCCTCCAGGCCTACAACCTGGCGAAGGAGACTCCGCAGCTCCGCGAGCCCAGCGCGCACGAGGGTCTGTGGAAGGGCTTCCGCGGCGGGCCCGAGGAGGGCATCCCCGAGCCCGAGACCGGCGTGCCCCAGAAGACACTCGCCCCGCTGCTGGAGCACCTGGCGAAGGTCCCGCCCGGCTTCACCCCGCTTCGACAGATGGGGAAGATCCTCGAGCGGCGCGCGGCGATGGCCCGCGGGGAGCTCCCGCTCGACTGGTCCGCCGGCGAGAACCTGGCCTACGCCACGCTGCTCGGCGCCGGGACGCACGTCCGGCTCACCGGGCAGGACACCGAGCGTGGAACGTTCGGCCACCGCAACGCGGTGCTGCACGACATGAAGACCGGCGCGACGTTCGTGCCGCTGCAGAACCTCGGCGCGGGCCAGGCGCGCTTCGAGGTCTACAACAGCCCGCTCTCGGAGACCGGGTGCATGGGCTTCGAGTTCGGCTACTCGCTGGACTACCCGGACGCGCTGGTGCTCTGGGAGGCGCAGTTCGGTGACTTCGCCAACGGCGCGCAGGTCATCATCGACCAGTTCATCGTCGCGGCCGAGGACAAGTGGCGGCGGCTGAGCGGCCTCACCCTCCTGCTGCCGCACGGGTACGAGGGCGCGGGCCCCGAGCACTCCAGCGCGCGGCTGGAGCGGTTCCTCGCCATGTCGGCCGAGGACAACATCCAGGTCTGCTACCCCACCTCCAGCGCGCAGATCTTCCACCTGCTGCGGCGCCAGGCCATCCGGCCGTGGCGGAAGCCGCTGGTGGTGATGAGCCCCAAGAGCCTGCTCCGGCGCGAGGAGGCGGGGTCGCCGCTGTCCGCGTTCACCTCGGGCCGGTTCCAGCGGCTCATCTCGGACGCGCCGCCCGGTCGCGAGTCGAAGGTGACGCGGCTCCTCCTCTGCAGCGGGAAGGTGGCGTACGACCTGCTCACGGCGCGGGCGAAGGCCGGCGACGACTCGGTGGCCATCGTCCGGCTCGAGCAGCTGCACCCCTTCCCCGAGGCGCAGCTCCGGGCGGAGATCGCCCGGTACCCGGGGCTCGAGGAGCTGACCTGGGTCCAGGAGGAGCCGGAGAACATGGGCGCCTGGTCCTTCGTACTCCCCAGGCTGACCGGTCGTGTCTCGGCGAAGGGCCGGCCGCTTCCGCTGCGGTACGCCGGCCGGGAGGCGAGCGCGGGCCCCGCCACCGGATTCCAGAAGACCCACGAGCTGGAGCAGGTGCTCCTGGTCGACGCCGCACTGTCACGAGGGCACGCCGATGGCCGTTGAGCTCACCGTCCCTGCACTGGGCGAGTCCATCACCGAGGCGGTGGTGGGGAAGTGGCACAAGAAGGTCGGCGAGCCGGTGGCCGTCGACGAGCCGGTGGTGGTGCTGGAGACCGACAAGGTCACCATCGATGTGCCGGCGCCTGCCGCCGGGACCATCGCCGCCATCGCCCACAAGGAGGGCGACACTGTGAAGATCGGCGACGTGCTGGGGACCATCGCCGGCGGCGCCGCCGCCGCGGCCGGTGCGCCCGCGCCCGCCGCGACCCGTCCGGCGCCGCCGCCCGCGCCGGGCCCCGCCGAGGTCTCCCCTCCGCGGGCCCCGCCCGTGCCGGCGGCTCACGCGGCTCCCTCGCCGGACGCCACCCGCCAGGCCCCGATGACGCCGGTGGCGCGGGCGATCGCGGACGCCAACGGGCTCGACCCGGCCACCCTTCGCGGGAGCGGCGCGTCGGGCCGGGTGATGAAGGACGACGTGCTCACCGTGCTCGAGGGCGGGCGCGGTGGCGCCGCGGCGGCCCCCGCTCCCGCGGCTGCAGCGGCCCCGGCCCCGGTGGCCTTGCCCGCGCCACGCACGCCCGGCGCGCGGGAGGAGCGGGTGAAGATGACGCCGCTGCGCAAGCGCGTGGCGGAGCGCCTGCTGTCCGCCCAGAACAACGCCGCGATCCTGACCACCTTCAACGAGGTGGACATGCACGGGGTGATGGCGCTCCGGAAGCAGTACGCCGAGAGGTTCCAGCAGCGCCACGGGGTGAAGCTCGGGTTCATGAGCTTCTTCGTCCGCGCCGCGGTGGACGCGCTCAAGGCGTTCCCGCTGGTGAACGCCTCCATCGAGGGGGACGAGGTGGTGCTCAAGCACTACTACGACATCGGAGTCGCGGTGTCCGGGAACCGCGGCCTGGTCGTCCCGGTGCTGCGCGACGCGGACACGCTGTCGATGGCGGAGATCGAGAAGCAGATCGCCGACCTCGGGCAGAAGGCGCGCTCGGACAAGCTGACCTTGGCGGACCTGCAGGGCGGGACGTTCAGCATCAGCAACGGCGGCATCTTCGGCTCGATGCTGAGCACGCCCATCCTGAATCCGCCGCAGACCGGCATCCTCGGGATGCACAACATCGTCGAGCGCCCGGTGGTGCGGGACGGGCAGATCGTCGTCCGCCCGGTGATGTACCTCGCCCTCAGCTACGACCACCGGCTGATCGACGGCCGCGAGGCGGTGCAGTTCCTCGTCCGCATCAAGGAGTGCATCGAGGACCCCGAGCGGCTGCTGCTCGAGGTCTGAGGCCCGCCGGGCCGGGCACCTCCTCGGAGGTGTCTCTGTCTGACACCTCTGCTCGACCTCGGAGGTGTTTGACACCACCGCGCGCCACCGCGCGGACACCACCGCGTGCCTCTCGGACGCCGCAGCGCGTCATCAAACACAGAGGCGTCCGGGATGACGGGAGTGCTTGCCACCTGGTTTGAGCCTGCGCAGAATTTTTGGCTGTCCTCCGCCCCAGGGAGAGGAGACCGCGCGGCGCTTCCTGCCGACGCGAGCACAGCAAAGCGAGACGCATGGCCACCGGTACCGTGAAGTGGTTCAACGATGCGAAGGGCTTCGGCTTCATCACCCAGGACGGCGGAGGTGAGGACGTCTTCTGTCACCACACCGCGATCCAGAGCGAGGGCTTCCGTACCCTCGCCGAGGGTCAGAAGGTCCAGTTCGACGTGACCCGTGGCCCCAAGGGGCTGCAGGCCCAGAACGTCCGGCCCATCTAGGGCCACCTCAGCACCGCATCGTTGACGCGAGGCCCGGGCCCGACTCTCCGGCGGTCCCGGGCCTTCGTGTCACTTGGCCTCGCCCGGGCCGAGCGCCGTCCGGAAGAACTCGGCCATCCGCCGGGACAGCGACTCCAGCATCACCGGGTCCGCCACCATGTGCGTGTACCCGCCGAGCGGCAGGAACTGGTGCACCCGGCCCGCGCGGAACAGCCGGTCCGACAGCTGCAACGAGTGGAGGAAGAACACGTTGTCGTCCGTCGTCCCGTGCACCAGGAGCAACGGGCGCTCGAGGCCCGGCGCGAGCGGCAGGAGCGAGCTCTTCTCGTAGACGTCGCCCGGGTCGCCCGGCTGCCCGAGGTACCGCTCGGTGTAGAAGGTGTCGTAGTTGCGCCAGTCGGTCACCGGCGCGCCCGCCACCGCGGCCTTGAACACCTCCGGCCGCTTCAGCACCGCCAGCGCCGACACGTAACCGCCGAAGGACCAGCCGGTGATGCCCACCCGGCCGAGGTCCACCTCCGGGACCTGCTGCGCCAGGAGCTGCAGCGCCGCGACCTGGTCCTCGATGACCGGACCGGCGAAGTCCCCGCGGATGGCCCGCTCCCACTCGCGGCCGCGCCGGGGCGTGCCCCGGTTGTCGAACCCCACCACCAGGAACCCCTGGTCCGCGAGCCACTGGTCGGCGAACAGCGAGCTGGCGCTCGACTCCACCTGGTTGTGGTGCGGGCCGCCGTACACCGAGACGATGGTGGGCAGCTTCTGTCCGGGGCGCGCGTCGCGGGGCCGCAGGACGAAGGACCAGAAGCCCTGCGTCCCCAGCTTCCGGTACTCGGGCGCCGGCGGCCGGAGCGGCGTGGCCCGGGTCACCGGCAGCCGCCCGATGAAGCGGCCGCCGCGGTCGAACACCGACCAGTCCGGGAGGGAGGTCGGCGTCTCGATCGAGACCAGCCGCGTGGGCCCGTCCTCCGCGAGCATGCCGGAGACGACCACCCGCTCCCCGGGCTGCCCCACCACCCGCTCGGGGTTCCCGCCGTCGCGCACCCGCATCACCACCAGGTCCGGCGACTCGGGGCTGGCCTGGTAGTACAGCGCGCGCTCCGCGGCGTCGTAGCCGAGCAGGCGCACCAGCTGCTGGTCCGGCCGCACCCAGCCCCCCAGCCGCCGACCGTCCGCGGCGCGGAGCTCCGCCTCCGGCGCCCCGTTCCGCTCGGTGACCCAGAAGAAGGCCGACCCGTCCGGGAGCCACAGCGGCGGTGGCTCTCCGTTGCGTCCGCCGCCGAGGTGCTGGAGGTTGATCCACGCCGGGTCCTGCTCCTCGAGCAGCGTCCGGGTGGCGCCGGTCCTCGGGTCCACCGCCAGGAGCAGCGCGTGCTGCTGCGCCCGGTCCATCACGTAGACCGTCAGCGCGCCCCGCTTCGGCCACTTCACCTGGGTGAGGTAGGGGTAGCGATCGGCGTCCCACTTCACCCAGGTGGTCTTCCCGCCCGCCAGGGTGACGATGCCCAGCCGCACCTTGGCGTTCGGCTTGCCGGCGCGCGGATAGGGGACGCGTTCGAACGTGGATTCGGGATGCGCCGGGTCGCCGAGGGTGAACGCCTCCACCCCCTTGGCGTCCGCCTCCTCGAACGCGATCTGCTTGCCGTCCGGGCTCCACCAGCTGCCGTCGAAGCGGCCCATCTCCTCCTGGGCGACGAACTCGGCCAGCCCGTGCGTCAGCCGCTCCGAGCCGCCGGTGGTGAGCCGCCGCTCCTTGGCCTTGGCGTTCGCGAGCTCCAGCACGTGGAGGTCCCCCCCCTTCACGTAGCTGATCAGCTTCCCGTCCGGAGAGAGCCGCGGGTCGAGCGCGCCCGTCGGCGGGAGCAGCTTCACCGCCTGCTCGGCCGGGCGCCCGGCCATGAGCGCCGGCACGTCCACCCGGTACAGCCGCCCCGAGAGCGGGGCGACGACGGTCTTCCCGTCCTCGGACAGCGCGTAGCCGACCAGCCCCCGCGCCGCCACCCGCTGCCGCTCGAGCTGCGCCTTCTCCGCCGCGCTGAGCTGCTGCGCCGCCCCGCGAAGGAGCGCGTCCGCGGACAGCAGCTCGCGGGCCTGGCCCGCGTCCACCTCGAACACGTGGAGCGACTGCACCGGCGAGTCGGCGGGCGAGCGGAGGAAGAAGACCTCGGTCCCGGTCCGGTTCATCCGGATGGTGTTGGGGGTGCCGTTCCGGAACTTGCGAGTCTCGGAGAGCTGGCGGAGCACCGGGTCCGGCGGCGGCGGAGCGGGAGTGGCGGCGAGCATGAGGAGCGTGGAGGCGAGAACCATGGGGTGGCCGATCCCTTAGCCCGGGCACCGCCCGGGCGGTAGGGTGACGCGAACGGATGCCGCGCCCCTGGATCTTCGGACTCCCGCTGGTGGCCCTGCTCCTGGGGCTGTTCCTCGGCACGGTGCTGGGGCCGCGGCTCCAGCTGCAGCGCCAGCTCCTCGAGCGCGAGCGGCAGGAGAAGGCGCACCTCGAGGCGCTCGGCGCCTGCCTCAGGCTCGAGCGCTGGAGCCTCGACCGCGAGGCGGACGGCGGGGTGGTGGTGCGGGCCGCGGTGCTGGCCGGGCGCGAGGGGCGGCTCGCGCTCGATGCCCACGCCGACCAGGGTAACGACGAGGTCCTGGTGCCGGACATCCAGAAGGCGCCGCTCCTGCCGGCGGCGGTCCGCATGGGCGAGCAGGTCACGCTCGAGCGGCACCTCCGGCGGATCCGCCCCGGTGACCCGGACGCCATCAGCCTGCGCTTCAGCTGCCGGCCGCCCGGGCCCAAGGGCATCTTCGGGGTGATCGAGTACGCGACCGGCGTCGCGGGCGAGGGCTCGGACGGGTTCGGCAACGTCGTGCGCCCGCTCCCGCCGCCTGGCCCGGGCTCCTAGGGCTGGACCCTCGCCACGGCCGACACCCGGCCGGGCCCGAGCAGCCGGAAGACGATAGGCGGGCTCTTGCGGGCCGCGCGGATGGCCTCGCTGGCCTCCTTCGCCGAGTGCACCGGAAACCCCGCCACCTCCACGATGACCAGCCCGGAATGGAGCCCCGCGCGCTCCGCGGGCGACCCCGGCTCGACCGAGAGCACCAGCGCCCCGGGACCGCGCACGCCGATTGCCTCCTCGACCTCCGGCGTGACCTCGCCGATCTCCACGCCGAGCCGCATGGGCACCATCTGCTCGGGCGGCGACCCCTGCTCGGCCGGTGGCTGGAGCGGCCCGGTGCCCTCGAGGTCGGTGCGCTCCCCGAGCCGGACGCTGACCGAGCCCGTGGTGTTCCCGTGCACCACCCCGAGCCTCACCAGCTCTCCGGGCCGGTGCAGCCCCACCAGCCGGGTGAGCGCCTGCGCCGACTCGATGGGGCGGCCGTCGAGCGAGACGATGACGTCGTCCACTTCCACCCCGGCCGCGCGCGCCGAGGAGCCGGGGACGAAGCCGTTCACCACCGCCCCGTGACGGCCCGCGAGGCCCAGCGCCGTGGCCAGGTCCGGGGTGAGGTCCTGGAGGTAGACCCCGAGCGCTCCGCGCACCACGCCGCCGGTCCGCTCGAGCTGCGGGAGGAGGGCCTTCAGGAGGGAGGAGGGGATGGCGAAGCCGATCCGGCTCCCGCTGTCGTTGTTGACCATGGCGGTGTTCACCCCCACGACCTCGCCGGCCATGTCGAACAGCGGTCCCCCGGAGTTGCCGGGGTTGATGGCCGCGTCGGTCTGGAGGAACTCGTCGAACGGCCCGGCCCCGAGGTCGCGGGCGGTGGCGCTGAGGATTCCGAGCGAGACGCTGGTGGAGAGCCCGAAGGGGTTGCCGATGGCCAGAAGCCAGTCGCCGACCCGGAGCCGGTCCGAGTCGCCGAGCGTGGCGAACGGGAGGTCCGCGGCGGCGCGCGGAGCCGACCAGCGCGAGGTCGGTCGGCGCGTCCCGGCCCACCAGGTCGGCGTCGAGGCGACGGCCGTCGGCGAGCCGGACCGAGATGGCACTCGCGCCCTCGACCACGTGGTTGTTGGTGACCACCAGGCCCGAGCGGTCGACGACGAACCCCGAGCCGCCCCTCTCCTGTTGCGGGATGGCCCGTCCGCCCAGGAAGCGCTCGTGTCCCGGAGGGAGCCTGGGGGTGGCCATCGCGCTCAGGCTGACCACGCTCGGGCCGATCCGCTCCACCAGCGGCGCGAGCGAGGGCAGCGCGATCTCCGGGACGGTGATCGCGCCGCGTCCGAGGTCGACCTCGCCTTCGGCCAGCAGCGGCAACGTCGCCGGGGCCTCCGGAGCCGGCGCGCCCCCGCGCTTGCACGCGGCGAGGGCAAGAACGAGCAGGGCCAGAGTCCAGCGGCGCATCGACCAGGAGCCTCCTCCCCTGGTATGCGGACTGGAGGGCCCATTGTCCAGCGAAGGCGAGGCCCTGGACTCGCGAGGACGGAACCCGAGGCTCCGGTGATGACATCCGCCCCGCCGCTCCGACCGACGCCGAGCCGATCGGGTCCATCCTCGAGCCCATCGTCCGGGCCGGCGAGACCTACGCCCTCCGGCGGGACATGTCGCGACGAGGCCCTCGCCTGGTGGCAGGGCCAGGCACGAGGTGTTCGTCGCCGAGGACGGCGGGTCGGTCTCGGCGCCTACTTCCCTCACCCAAGACCAGATAGGGCAGGACCACGTCACCGAGAGGCTTCGGCTTATGCCACGGCGGCTTCGGCCACCGCCGCCGGCATCACCCGGCGATCTGCGCGCCGCTCGCTCGGGCACGCTCGGCGCGCCGCTACCAGGGCCATCCAGTTCAACATCATCGTCAGCAGCACCACGGTCCACCTCTGAGAACATCGATGGGTTCCCAACGCTCTACCGCGCTCCCAGCGCGTTCCAGCACCCGACCCTCGGTTCATTCAGCACGCTGGTAATCTTCCGGGCGCTC
>CAVZMH010000024.1:0-153578 GCA_963776345.1 uncultured delta proteobacterium
CGACGCTGCGCTCGGTCACCATCGGCGCCGGCACCATCACCGGCACCCGGCGCGGCCCCCACGCGCGGGCCGGGTCCGCCCAGAGCCAGCGCGGAGCGATGGGCATCTGCCCGGCCTGGTGGATGAAGACCCGCAGCCGCCCGAGCTCGGTCGAGCTGCCCGCGTTGTAGAGCGCCAGCGGCCGCCGGGTGTCGGTGAAGAGGTGGATCTCCCGCGGCACGTGCCGGTGGCCGTGGAGCACCAGGTCGCAGCGCCCCTGCACCCTCTCCAGCAGCTCGCGCCCGAGCTGCAGCTCGCCTGAGTACGGCAGCCGCAGCCGCTCGCTCATCCGCTCGAGCCAGCCCTCGACCGGCAGCTCCACCAGGTGGTGATGCATCAGCACCGCCACCAGCGACCTCTCCGGCGCGGCGTCCAGCGCCGCGTCCACCTCGTCGAGCATCCGGCGGGTCAGCTCGCCGTGGCAGGCCCAGTAGCTCCGGTTGTGCTCGGCGGTCGAGTCCACCAGGACCAGGTACAGGCCGGCGTGCTCCTCCACTGCCACCCGGCGCCCCTTCATCAGCGCCCGGCCGGCGTCGTCGCCCACCCGGTCGTGGTTCCCCGGCACCACCGTCAGCCGTCCCTGCCGGAGCAGCGGGGCGAAGACGTCCAGGAAGAGGGACATCTCCACGTCCCGGCCCTTGTGGGTGACGTCGCCCGTGACCACGACGTGGTCGATGGCCGACTCGACGAGGGCCTGGCAGAGCGCCCGCGCCATCGCCTCGCGCGCCGGCCCCTGCCCGAAGTGCAGGTCCGAGAGGTGCGCCAGCGTGTGCACGGTCATGCCCCGAGATCTGACATCACCGCCGCGGCAGGACCGTGGAGCCGAGGCAACGTCTCGGAGAAGCCGGCGAGCGGCACCAGACGGCTCCCCGGATGGACCCGGAGCCGGTTGCCCCGCCAGACGACGGTCCGCGCGAAGAGCCCGTGGATCCAGGTGACGAAGAGCAGGAGGTCCTTCACCCACACCACGCCGAACGCTCGCCAGCTGAACAGCTCGCGCCGGAGCCGGCTGAAGGCCACCGCGTCGAGCGCCGGCTTGAGCACCGCGCAGACCGCCAGCGTCGCCGCCGCCCCCTGGGTCGGCCGGAGCGCGAAGCCGATCACCGCGAGCGGGATGGGGTTGAGCAGCGACTCGGCGAGGTAGGTGGGAAAGCGGATCGCCGTGCGGTGGATGACGCTCCACCGGAGGTAGCGCTGGAAGAAGTGCCCCACGCTCTTCTCCACCGCGATGTTCCACACCGGGAGGCTGGACACCGCCACCCGCGCCCGGAGCTCGCGGCGGATGCGGTTGCCGAGGGCGTGGTCCTCGGCGAGCACGTTGGCCACCGACTCGAAGCCGCCGAGCAGCTCGAGGTCGTGCCGCCACAGCGCCATCGACTTCCCGACCACCAGGCCCTTCCCCGCCACCCGCTTCGCCGCGACCATCCCCGTCGCCACGGTCGAGGCGAGGTGGACGTTGTCCAGGAGCGCGCCCAGGGTGCGCTGCCCCGCGCCCCCGACCGGGTGGGTGACGCAGGCCACGCCGGGTCGGGCCAGGTGCGCGGCGATGTCGGCCAGGTAGGCCTCGGGGACGCGCACGTTGGAGTCGCTGACCACCAGCAGGTCGTGCCGCGCGGCCCGTGCCATCCCGACCAGCTGGTTCACCTTGGGATTGAGGCCGACCTCGCGCTCCTGCCGCACCAGACGCATCCGGTGGGGCCAGCGGCGCACCGCCTCCACCGCCACGGGCCAGGCCGGGTCCCCGGGCGAGCGGACACCGAGGACGACCTCGTATTCGCCCGCGTACGGCAGCTCGGCGAAGGAGGCGATGTTCGCCGCCAGGTCGTCGTCCGCGCCGCACAGCGGCTTCAGGACCGAGATGCCGGGCCACTCGGTGGGCACCAGCCCGGGACGGCGCAGGTGCCAGACCGTCAGGCCGAGCATCAGGGTCAGCGCCGCCACACCCACCACCGCCGCGGCGAGGAGCACCAGCCCGAGGGTTGCCATGACGGTCATCCGGTCGGGACGACAGTGTGGGCTGCGCATGGAGCAGATCCGAGGAGGCCCGGAAACACCTCGGTGCCACCCGTGGCGACCGTCCACTTTCCGCAGGGATGGGGGGCGGCTGGACGGCGGCCGGCGAAGTGGTCTGAAATCGCAACTGTCTCGCAGGTCGAAAGGACGTTTCCCCGGTGCTTCTCGCTGCCACGTCGACCCTTCCGGTGTCCCCGTCGGACCTCCTCGCACCGCTCGTCGCTGCCGCGGCGCTGCTGCTGCTGGGGCTGGTCGGCCGGCCGGCGCCGGTGTGGGTGCGGCGCCGCAACCGCCGCAACCGTCGCTGACCGCTGCGGTCAGCGAAAGGGTCGCAGCACCTCGCCGCGGTGACCGGCCGCGCGGAGCACCAGCCCCTCGCGGGCCCGCCGCGCCGCGGACGGACCGATGAGCCAGCCCACCGGCTCGCTCCTCCGGCAGGTCTTCTTCAGCCAGTCCTCCAGATCGGCGAACCGGCGTCGGAACCGGTCCGGCGCAGCGTCCCGCCGTCCGGTCTGGGGCGTGACGTCCAGCTCCGCCCACAGCTCGCCGGAGACCAGGGCGCCGTCCTCGTCGAGCCGGGAGCGCTCCCAGAAGACCACCGGCGAGCGCACCTCGTCGACCCGCCAGTGCCCCTTGTCGGGGCCGCGCTTCACCCGGTCCACCAGCACCGGACCGAGGTCGGCCGCCGCGAGGTAGAGCTCGGGCGGAAGCGCGTCATACGTCTCCGGGCGCGCGAGGAAGGGCTTCCAGTCCGGGGGCACGCGCCGCGGGTACACCTCGTAGGGGGTCTGGGCGAGGAAACGGAGGAAGGCGCGCTCGTCCTCGGCGTCGAGCAGCGGTCTGAGCACGTTGGCCATCGGCGTTGCCCGCGGGGCGCCCGGGCGCGCACACTCCCATGGGAACCGTGACGGATCCAGCCCTGGACGCGCTCCGCGCGCGCATGCACGAGCTCAAGGACCTGGGGGGCATCCTCGGCCTCATGACCTGGGACCAGGAGACCTACCTTCCGTCGAAGGCTGGGCCGGCGCGGTCCGCGCAGCTCGCGACGCTCCAGGGGCTCTACCACCAGCGGCTGGTCGCGCCCGAGGTGGGCGACTGGCTCGAGCGCGCCGAGCGCAGCGCGCTCGACCCGGCGACGCGGGCGATGCTCAAGGTGTTCCGCCGGGAGCGGGACCACGCGGTGCGCGTCCCCGAGTCGCTGGTGCGCGCGCTGGCCGAGGCCCAGTCGGCCGGGCTCGATGCCTGGCGCGAGGCCCGCACCGACCGCGCCTTCGCCCGCTTCGCCCCGGCGCTGGAGCGGCTCCTGGAGCTGCGGCGCGAGCAGGCCGACGCCATCGGGCACGGCGGCGAGCGGTACGACGCGCTCCTCGACCACTTCGAGCCGGAGATGACCACCGCGCGGCTGCTCCCGGTGCTCGAGCGGCTCCGGTCGGCGCTGGTCCCGCTGGTCGACGCCCTGGACGGCGCGCTCGAAGGACCGGAGGTCTTCGACGGCCGGCTCTTCGATCCCGAGCAGCAGTGGCAGTTCACCATGCAGCTGCTGGAGCTGCTCGGCTTCGACCTGCACGCCGGCCGTCAGGACCGGAGCATCCACCCCTTCACCGGGGGCACGCACCCCACCGACGTTCGCCTCACCACGCGCATCGACCCGCGGAACCCCTCCCCGGCGCTCTTCGGCACCCTGCACGAGTTCGGGCACGGGCTCTACGAGCAGAGCTTCCCGCCCGAGCACCACCGGACCCCGCTCGCCGCGGCGCCGTCGATGGGACTGCACGAGTCGCAGTCGCGCCTCTGGGAGAACCTGGTCGGCCGGAGCCTCCCGTTCTGGGGATTCCTGTACCCGCGGCTCAAGGCAGCCTTCCCCGAGGCGCTGGGGGGCGTCGAGCTGGAGGACTTCCACCGCGCCATCAACCGGGTGCGGCGCTCGGCGATCCGCGTCGAGGCCGACGAGGTCACCTACAACCTCCACATCGTGCTCCGCACCTCGCTCGAGGTCCGCCTGCTCCGCGACGAGCTGGAGGTGAAGGACCTGGCCGAGGCGTGGAACGCGGAGATGGAGCGCACGGTGGGGCTCCGGCCCCGCGACGACGTGGAGGGCGTGCTCCAGGACATCCACTGGGCCCATGGCGAGTTCGGCTACTTCCCGACCTACGCGCTGGGAAACCTGTACTCGGCATCGTTGATGCGTGCGGCGGAGCGGGAGCTCCCCTCGCTCTGGGACGGGGTGGCGCGCGGCGAGGTCGGGCCGCTGCGGGAGTGGCTCCGGGAGCGGATCCACCGCCACGGCGCCTGGGGCTCCGCCGAGGAGCGGGTGCAGGCGGTCACCGGGCACGGGCTGACGGACGTCGACTTCCTCGCCTACCTCCGCTCGAAGTACGGAGCGCTCTCCGGGCGCGCGCTGCCGGCGGCTCCCGAGCGCTGAGCGCCGGGGAGCCCGGAGACCGACGAGAGCCCGCGGCATCGCGCGCGCGGCTCGGAGCTCGCCGGGATGCGCGCCACGGTCGGTCTCGGTGTCCGCTCAGAGCTCGAGCACGTGCTCCGCCGAACGTGAGGTCCGGGCCGTGACCCGGACCCAGTCGCCGATCTCCGGCGCGCTGGCCGGGATGGGCGAGGTCCGGGAGCGGATCACCCGCACCCCGCTCGCGCGGGCGCCGTCCGGGTCCTGCAGCGCGAAGCCGAACGCCCCGGAGGCGCTCTTCCACCGGGCGACGACCACGCCCTTCACCGAGACGGCGAGCGCGGGCGCCCAGCCGCTCACCAGCTGGCGCACGTCGTCCGACGGTGGGGCAGGGGAGCCCGCCGGCGACTCCGGACCCTCGAGGCCGTCGCAGCTGGCGAGCGCGAGGACCGAGAGCAAGGCCGTGCCCGACGTCCGTTGCTGCCAGATGCCGGAGATCGACGCCAGCCGGGCGCCCTCCGCCCAGCGAGAGCGGCACGTCGGCTTCGGTCCGAGGTAGGCGTAGGTGTCGACGGCGATGGTGTCTCCCTGCGCGTCGACGACGGCGAACCCGTCGCAGTAGCTCCCGCTCGGCACCGCGCAGGGAACCGTGCGGACCTGGCCGCTCACCTCGACGTGCACCCGCATGTCCGTGAACGGGCCGGGTCCGGCATCGGGCCGCAGCTCGGCGGCGGTGGCGGGGTGACTCGGCGGGAGCGTCCGGGCGCGCGCGAGCACCTCGATCCCCGAGCCGCGGTCCGGCGACCAGATCCCTCCATCGCGCGCGGAGGCCGAGGCGTCCTCGTCCGGAGACGGCGGCGTCTCGCCCCCCGAACACCCGGAGCACCCCACCGACCCGACCAGCAGCAAGACCGCGCAGATCCGCATCGCCTGCTCCCCCTGGAAAGGGGCGTAGAGCAAGGGGCTCGCCAGCCCGCTGGCGACTGCTAGGCTCGGGGACCCGGCCGAGGAGATGCTGGCGGCGGCGCTCGCCGTCCGCGAGTCGGGCCCGTGTCCCCCGACCTCGAACGGCGCCTCCTCGCCTCCGTCGCGCCGCGGGCGGACCACGCGCCCGGTCCCGGCGCGGCCTGTCGCCGCGCGACCGCTTCAGCGCCGCGTACCCGACCTCGGGGCGCGCTCGGTCGACGCGGGCAGCCGGCGGATTGGACCGTGGTCTCGAACGGCGCCTCCGCGCCTCCGTCGCGCCCCGCGGAGCCGGACGTCTCGCGCCTGCGCTGGTTCCCGGCGAACGGCCTGTAGACCGCGCGCGGCTCAGGCGTCGGCGAGCACCCGCAGCAGCTGCTCGCCGTACAGCCGCAGCCGCTTCTCCCCGAGGTACGGCACGCGGGCCAGCGCTTCCAGATCTGCGGGCGTTACCGCCGCGAGCTGCTCCACCATCGGATTGGTGAGCACCACGCTCGGCGTCACCCCGCGCTCGGTCGCCTTCGCCCCCCGGAAGGTCTTGAGCGCCTCCTCCCGCCGCCGCCGGCCGGGGTCGCGGGTCGGCGCCGGAGGAACCGGGAGCTCGCCCCGGTCGGCCGCCGCGCGCAGCTCGGCCAGGAGCGTGAGCAGCTCGTCGCCGTGCTCCCGCACCACCTGCCCCCGTACCCCCTGCGTCCGCGAGAGCGCCTTCTTGTCCCGCGGCGGCCTGGTCACCAGCTCCTGGATCGCCGCGTTGGAGAGCATCCGGCCCATCGGCACGTCCGCCGCCTCCGCCCAGGCCAGCCGCAGGGCGTGGAGCCGCGCTCCCGCCGCGAGCTGGAACGCCTGATCCGCCGGGGGCAGCGTCCGGGGGACCTTCATTCCGAACGCCGCCACCGCCGGCCGCGCCACGGCCTCGTCCGTCAGCCGCTCGCAGTCGAGCTGGACCTCCTCGACGATGTCCGCCACCACCACCGCCGCGCTCACCAGCCGCCCCAGCTCGGAGAGGTACCGCACGTCGTCGGCGATGTAGGTCCGCATCTGCGCCGGAAGTGGTCGGATGGAGAAGTCCGACTGCTGGTGCGCTTTGTCCAGCGCCACCCCCAGCCGCTCGGAGACCAGGTCCGCCAGCCCCACCTTGGGCCAGCCCAGCAGCGTCGCTGCCCGATGGGTGTCGAACAGTCCGCGCACCCGTACCCCGGCCTCGGCCAGGAACTGGAGGTCGCCCTGCGCGGCGTGGAACACCTTGGTCCGCCGCGCGTCGCCGAACAGCGTGGCCACCGCCGAGGCCTCCACCCCGGGGGCCAGCGTATCCAGCAGCCAGATGTCGCGGTCCGTCCCGATCTGCAGGTAGCAGAGCCGGGCCCGGAAGGCGTGCATCGAGTCCGCCTCGAGGTCCACCGCGAACAGCGGCTCGGGCTCGAGCGCCCGGACCACTGCCTCGGTCCCGGCCGTGTCGGTCACATCATGGGTGGGCTGGTGGAAGGAGTTCACGGGCGGGTCGTCTTTTACAGCGGAGGTCTCTAGGATGCCGCCCGCTGTGGACACCGAAGCACGCCTGGAGAAGACCCTCCTCGGCCACGTGGGCCGGGCCATCGCCGACTTCGGTCTCGTCGCCGAGGGCGACCGGATCATGGTCGGAGTCTCCGGGGGCAAGGACTCACACTCCCTGCTCGAGCTGCTCCGCATCCTCCAGCGGCGCTCCCCCGTCCGGTTCGAGCTCCTCGCGGTGACCCTCGACCAAGGGCACCCCGGCTTCCCCGGCCAGCAGCTGGTCGAGTACTTCGCCGACCAGGGCGTCCCCTTCCGGCTCCTCCGCGAGGACACCTACTCCATCGTCCTGGAGAAGACCCCGCCCGGAAGGACGATGTGCAGCGTCTGCTCGCGGCTGCGCCGGGGCATCCTCTACAACGCTGCCGTCGAGCTCGGGTGCAACAAGATCGCCCTCGGCCACCACCGCGAGGACGCGGCGGAGACGCTGCTCCTCAACCTCTTCTTCGCCGGGACCCTGCGGGGCATGCCCCCCATCCTCCGCTCCGACGATGGCCGGAACACGGTCATCCGCCCGCTCATCTACGCCCCCGAGGCGGAGATCGCCGAGTACGCCGCGGCAAAGCGCTTCCCCATCATCCCCTGCGACCTCTGCGGCACCCAGGAGCGGTTGCAGCGCAAGCGGATGAAGCGGCTCCTCGACGATCTGGAAGCCGAGATTCCCCACGTGCGGAGCAGCGTCCTCTCGGCGATGGGCAACGTGCGGCCCTCGCACCTCGCCGACCGGGAGCTCTTCGACTTCGCGGCCCTCGGAGCCGCCCAACTCCCAGAAAGAGACGCGGCATGAAGCCCGAGACCGCCGGCACCACGCGGACAGACCGCAACGCCGCCCTCGTCGAGGTGATGCTCCTGGCCGCCATGGCCGACGGGCAGCTCACCGAGGGGTCGATCCAGGCGCTGCTCCGCCGCGTGCTCGAGCGGCCCGAGTTCGACGGCACCGCTCCGGAGGAGATCAGCGACCTGGTCGAGAAGAGCGTGAAGCGCCTCGCCGCCGAGTCCAGCCTGGAGGCCATCCTCCAGCGCCTCCGCGACCGGCTGCCCACCCACCAGAACCGGCTCCTCGCCTTCGGGCTCGCCGCCGCCATCGCCCTCGCCGACCAGCGCGCGACCCGGGCCGAGCTGGGCCTCCTCAAGACCTTCCAGGCCGCGCTCGGCATCTCCGAGGACGAGGTGGCCGAGCTGGTCGACGTCGTCGAGTCGGGCCGCTCCCTGAACGAGGTGCTCGGCGAGCCGCTGGAGCGCCTCTACTCGGAGGTGATGGTCCTGGTGACCGCTGCCGACGGGAAGGTGAAGCCTGCCGAGTCCCGGGCGCTGATCGAGTCGCTGGCCTCCGATCCGCTCTTCCAGGAGATCGACGCCGCCCGCGCCCAGTCGTACCTCAGCGACTCGGTGCAGGCGCTCAGCGAGCAGGGGCTTCCCGAGCGGCTCCGGGTGCTCGCCCACGGACTCACCACCCATTCCCAGCGGGTGCGCGCCTTCGGGCTCGCGGTCCGCATCGCCCAGTCGTCCGGCAAGCCGTCCGCCGCCGAGCTGCGCATCCTGGACATGCTGCAGGCCACCTTCGGGCTGGCCGACGACGAGGTGGCCCGGCTCCGGGCCGAGGTCAGCTGAGGGAGGAGCACGTGACGATCCCCCGCACCGCGTTCCGCTTCGGTCTCCCGCCCTCGCTCCCGGTCGCTCCGGTGCCGGGAGCCGCGGGCCGGCTCACCCGCGTGCTCTCCGGCATCGTGGGCCGGCCGGTGCGGCTGGTGAACTTCGTCGAGTACGAGGCGCTCACCGAGGCCCTCCGCCGCGGAGACGTGGATGCGGCCTGGGCCCCTCCGCTGGTGGCCGCGCGGGCCGAGGCGCTCGGCGCGCGGGTGCTGGTTCGCCCGCTCCGGCGCGGCTCGGTCCGCTCGCGGTCCGCGCTGCTGGTCCGGGCCGACTCGCCGCTGCAGCTCGAGACGCTGGGCGGGAGCATCGCCGCCTGGGTGGATCGAACGTCGGTCGCCGGCCACCTGCTCCCCGTGGCCTGGCTCCGGGAGCGCGGGCTGGACCCGGGGCGTCTCTTCGGCCAGCAGCTCTTCCTCGGGAGCTACCAGGCGTCGCTGGAGGCGCTGCTCGGCGGCGAGGCCGACCTGGCCGCTCTCTTCGCCCCGCCCGAGGGCGACGACCTCCGCCAGGCCGTGGAGGAGGTCGCCCCGGGGCGGGCACAGGACGTCCGCGTCCTCGCCTGCACCATGCCGGCGCTGCACGACGCCTGGGTGGTGGCGCCGCACATCTCCATGCTCGAGGCGCTCCGGCTCGAGCGCGGTCTGCTCGCCGTCCGTGAGCTCCCCGAGGGCACCGCCCTCCTGCGGGACGTGGTGCGCGCGGACCGGCTCGAGCGGGCGCCCGAGCTCGGTCACCGCGAGCTGTTCGGCCGCGGCCTGAGCGATGTGACACTTCCGTCACGGCTGGAAGGGTCCGCTTGAAGGAGCCCCGAGCGGCCTGCTACGTCAGCCACCCGACGATGCGTCTCCCCGGCAGCGAAGCTTCCCTGCGCTCATGGGCGGTGCCCAGCCTGATGGTCGGCGCCGTCGCCACGCTCGTCGACGTGGGCGTCCTGCTCTCCGCGATGCGCTGGCTCCACGCCTCCAGCGCGGGTGGGGCGATGCTCGGCGTGGCGGTGGGGAGCACGGTCGCCTTCCTCGGCAATCGCCGGTTCGCGTTCCGGAGCTCGGCCAGCGCGTGGCGGCCCGAGGCGTTGCGCTTCGTGGCCGGGACCACCGTCGGGATGCTGGTTCACGCCGCGCTGGTCCGGACGCTGGCCGACGGGGCCGGGGTGCCGGTGGTGCTCGCCAAGTTCGTGTCCGACGTCTGCGTCTTCACCTTCGGACAGCTCCTGTTGCTCCGCTTCTTCGTCTTCCCGGTGCGCCGGAAGCTCGAGGCGGTCGTCCGCGCCCGTGCGCCACGCTGGGACGTCCCGGAGACGGGCCTCGAGGCGCCCGTCTCGCGCGTGGGCTGAACGCCGGTCCGCCGTTCAGGACAGCGTCGGACTGGGCTCCGCCGTCCGGTCCTCGGTGCCCGGGAGCAGCAGGATGGCCAGCGCCCGCGCCTGCAGCTCGCTGCCGCAGCGGTACTCATGCACCTTCCCGTTCGACTCCACGCGGAGGATCCACATGTCCTCGTCGCGGGTCACGGTGGCCAGCTCGGGGCTCTGGGGGACCGGTTCCATGGGGCTCTGTTTAAGGTCGAAGCAGGCCCCATGCCGGAAAACGGGCCCCGGCACCCCTCGTGGAGACGCCGGTTTGCACGAGCCCGGTCCAGCCCCAAAAGGATGGTCCGCAGATGCTGCTATGCAAATTTTGCAAGGTGCTACAACTCGTCCCATTCCCAGGCGCTCCTGTATCCGCCCAGCGTCTGCGAACGCTGGATGAGCCGGACGTAGAAGGGGTGTCCGCCGAGGGTCGCGCTGTCGCCCACCACGAAGGCGTGCACCTTCGCCCGGGTGAGGGCGACGTTCATCCGCCGCAGGTCGGTCAGGAAGCCGAGCTGGCCCTCGGCGTTGCTCCGGACGCAGCTCACCAGCACCGCCTCCGCCTCCCGGCCCTGGAACGCGTCCACCGTGTCCACCTCGATGCCGAGCGGCTCGAGCGCCGGAGCGAGCCTCGACACCTGGGCGCGGTACGGGGTGATGACCGCGATCTGCTCCGGCGGCAGTCCCGCGGCGAGCAGCGCCCGGGCGCGCGCGACGACGACCTCCGCCTCGCCGGGGTTCTCCAGGCTCTCGCTCCCCTCCGGCGCGACCTCCTCCCACCCCTTGCCGGCCGAATCGAGGAAGAGGAGCGGCGGCGCGTCGAGGGTCGCGCCCGGGAGCACCGTGGCCAGCGTCCTTCCGGCCACGCGCGGATGGGCCCGGAGCTCGCCCCCGTAGAACGCCTGCGAGGGGAGCTCCATCAGCTCGGCGTTCATCCGGTACTGCTCGCGCAGCATCTGGTGCACCGGCTCGCCGTGGAGCCCGAGCAGCCGCTCGAAGAGGCTCCTGGCCAGCCCTCCGGCCGCGGCCTCCTGCGAGATGACGGTCGGCGGGAGCTGGCGGTGGTCGCCGGCGAGCACCACCCGCTCGGCGCGCAGGAACGCCAGCAGGGTCAGGGGCTCGGTGGCCTGCGTCGCCTCGTCCACCAGCGCCAGGGGGAAGCGCAGCGCCGACAGGGGTGAGCCGCCGAGCGCGGTCAGGGTCGCGCAGAGCACGTCCGCCCCGTCGAGCACGTCGCGCACCGCCTTGCGCTCCAGCGCCCGGGCGTCGTCGAAGAGCGCGCGGGCCTCGGCCTGGGCCGAGCGGGCGTTGGCGAAGCGCTCGCGGCTCCGTCCACGCTGCCGCTGCCGCCGCGCATGTCCGAGCAGCTCGAAGCCGTCGTCGAACAGCTGGCGCGCGAGCTTCCGGTCGGCGTGCTGCTCCACCTGGAGGTCGAGGGTGTGCTCCAGGAGCCGCGGCGAGACGCGGGCCGGATGCCCCACGCGGACGACCCGCAG
This sequence comes from uncultured delta proteobacterium, assembly GCA_963776345.1. Classification (GTDB taxonomy): domain Bacteria; phylum Myxococcota; class Myxococcia; order Myxococcales; family Myxococcaceae; genus RPRB01. The sequence continues at coordinate 11,456 of CAVZMH010000024.1, forward strand.
GCCCTCGGCCAGGCAGAGCTCGACCAGGTGGTCGACCGCGGCGTTGCTCGCGGCGGTGCAGAGGATGCGTCCGTGCCGGGCGACGCCGATGCGCGCCACGGCCGCGAGCACGGTGCTCTTCCCGGTCCCCGGCGGACCGTGGACGAGCATCAGATCTCGGGCCGCCAGCGCGCGCTCCACGGCGCTGCGCTGTTCGGGGTTGAGCGCCTCCAGGCCATCGGGAGGGCGCTCGGTCTCGAAGCGGGGCGGCTCCTTGCCGAGGAGGACGCCCCGGAGCCGCCCGGCCGCACCGCGGTCGGCCGCGCCGACCTCGGCCACCGCGGCGTCGGCGCGCCCGAAGGTCACGTCGTCGGCGACCAGATCCAGCACCAGCCGCCCGCTGCGGACGAACTCGGGCGGTGGGCGGTCGAAGGCCAGCACCACGCGGTCGCGTCCGCCCCGGACGACCAGCGCGCGCTCCGGGGGCGCCACCTCGGCGCGCCTCGGCCGGGCCTCCACCACGGCGCCGGGGCCGAACGGGTTCCGCCAGGGGAGCCCCCCGGCGCGGGCGAGCGTCACCAGGAAGCGTCCGCCGAGGCCCACGTCCTCGTCCACCGCCTCGAGGTCCGCGGCCGAGAGCCCCCGTGACTCCCGTTCGCCCTGGCCGAGCTGTGCGCGCTCGGAGGCCAGGCGCTGCTCCTCGGCGCGGCGCTCGAGCGCGAGGAGCCGGCGCAGGTGCTCGAAGTGCTCGGGGCCCGGAGGATCGGCGGCCATGCCCCATCCTGCCAGCAGGGCCCGGGGGCCGGCGTCCGCGCCGGGGGTCAGGAGGCCGGCGGGGCGATGACCCCGACCCGCCGCATCTCCGCTCCCGCCGCCTTCACCAGGTCACGCATCAGGAGGTCCAGCCGCTCGGGGTTGGTGGTCTCGCTCTGCCCGACCCAGAGCAGCTTGTCCTGCCGGAGGTCGAAGACCGCCGTCTCCACCCGCACCACGGTGTCGGTCACCACGTAGCCCGGGCTGTAGGCCGAGCTCCAGCCGTAGCCGTAGTACGGCCCCATGCCGCCGTACGGCCCCGGGCCCGTGTACATGGGGGGCACGTAGGTCTGCTCCTTGCTCACCGCGATCGGGCGCATGGCGAAGAGAGCCACCGCGCCCGTCTCCTTGATCGCCGCGGCCGCCTTCTCCCGGTCGCCGACCTGATCGGTCGGGATGAGGGTGAACGAGGCGATGGGACGCAGCCCGCGCTGGCGGAGCTCCTCGCAGAGCATGTCCTCGCCGGTACGCCGGGTGGTCTCCTCCTTGCTGATGACCATCGCGATGACCAGGTCGCCCGGCTTGACCGAGAGCGGGGCGGCGTCGGACGCCTTCCAGGTGCCCTTGAACTTCGTGCCGGCCGCGCAGGCCGCGAGCGACGGTCATCAGGACTGCGGAGGTGACTCGGATGGACCGCGAGGACATGGCGACTCCTTAGCACCGGACGCCAGCGACCCGGAAGGGGACCAAGGGGGCATTGACACCCCGAAGCTCAGGGCTGCGCGGCCAGCACGCCGGCCCGGGTCATTTCCTCCCCGGCCACCTTCACCACGTCGCCGACGAACGAGTCCAGTGTCTCGGGGTTGGTGGTCTCGCTCTGCCCGGCCCAGAGGAGCTTCTCCTGCCGCAGGTCGTAGGCGAGGATCTCGAGGCGCACCACGGTGTCGGTCACCACGTAGCCCGGGCTGTAGGCCGCGCCCCACCCGTAGCCGTAGTAGGGCCCCCACGCGCCATAGGGCACGGGCGCCCAGTAGGTCGGCGGGACGTACGTCGCCTCCCGGGTCGTCTGCAGCGGGCGCACGACGAAGGCGGCCACGGCCCCCGTCTCGTGGAGGGTGGCCAGGGCGCGCTCCTTCTGGAGCGCCTGATCGACGCTGAGCACTCGGTACGCGGGGATGACCAGGAGCCCGTGCCGGGACAGCTCGGCAGCGAGCGCGTCCTCGCCGGAGCGGCGGGTGAGCTCGTTCCGGCTGATGACCATGGCGACCACGGTGTCGCCCGCCCGGAGCCGCAGGGGCGCGGCGTCGGGTGCGCTCCACGTCTGGACGAACCGGGTGCTCGCGGCGCAACCGGCGAGCAGGAGCAGCGTCCCAGCGCTGGCGAGCCGGATGGATGTCGAGAGCATGGTGCCTCCCCGGGGATGACGGTGCGACAGTGGCCGAAGGGGGCGGTGGCGCCAAGCGGCATCCGCGTGGGTGCGGTTGCGGACGGGTGGGGGCGGGGCTTAAGGGCTCCCGGGATGCACCCGCCTGGCTCCCCCAACCGGCTCGCCGCCGAGTCCTCGCCGTACCTGCGCCAGCACGCCACCAACCCGGTGGACTGGTACCCGTGGGGCGACGAGGCGCTCCGGCGCGCGCGGGACGAGCAGCGGCCCATCCTCCTCTCCATCGGCTACTCGGCGTGCCACTGGTGCCACGTGATGGCCCACGAGTCCTTCGAGGACCCCGGCACCGCGGAGCTGATGAACGCGCACTTCGTGAACGTGAAGGTGGACCGCGAGGAGCGGCCCGACCTGGACCAGGTGTACCAGGGGGTGGTGCAGCTCATGGGCGCGCAGGGCGGATGGCCGCTCACCGTGTTTCTCACGCCGGAGCTCGTGCCCTTCTTCGGAGGCACGTACTTCCCGCCCGAGCCGCGGCACGGGCTGCCGTCGTTCCGGATGCTGCTCGACGCCCTGGCCCGTGCCTGGACGGAGGACCGAACGAAGGTGATCGCCCAGGCCGGGGAGTTCAAGGACGGGCTCCGCCAGCTGGCGACCTACGGGCTGGGCATGCTCACCACCCCCGTCTCCGGCGACGACGTGACGGCGGCGGGCAGGTCCCTGGCCCGGGCGCTGGACCCGGTCGAGGGCGGCCTCGGCGGCGCGCCGAAGTTCCCCAACACCATGGGGCTCGCGCTCCTCTTCCGCGCCTGGCGCCGGAGCGGGAACGCGGCGCTCCGGGAGGGCGCGCTGCACTCGCTCGACCGCATGGTGACCGGCGGCATCCACGACCAGCTCGGCGGCGGGTTCCACCGCTACAGCGTGGACCGCTTCTGGCGCGTGCCGCACTTCGAGAAGATGCTGTACGACAACGCGCTGCTGCTCCACCTGCTCGCCGAGGCCCAGCAGATCTCCCCCCGGCCCGGGTGGAGCGAGAGCGCGGAGCGCCTGGTCGAGTGGCTCGGCCGGGAGATGACCGATGCGGCCGGCGCCTTCCACGCCACCCAGGACGCCGACAGCGAGGGCGAGGAGGGGAAGGCATTCGTCTGGAGCCCGGCCGAGCTCGACGCGGTGCTCGGGGCGGAGGACGGCCGCCGAGCCGCGACCGCGTTCGGCGTCACGGCGCAGGGAACCTTCGAGCACGGGCGGAGCGTGCTCGAGCGCCGGGTGCCGCTCGCGGAGCTCGCCCGCGCCTGGGGAACGAGCGACGACGAGACGCGCCGCTGGCTCGACTCGGTCCGCGCCCGGCTCCTCGCCGTGCGGTCGAAGCGCGTGCAGCCGGGTCGGGACGACAAGGTGCTCGCCGGCTGGAACGGGTTGATGATCCGCGGCCTGGCCTTCGCCGCGCGGGCCTTCCAGCGGCCCGAGTGGGCCGAGCGTGCGGCCCGGGCCGCCGGCGCGGTGCTCGACCGGCAGCTCCAGGGCGGCCGGCTCTTCCGGGTCCACCAGGACGGGACGAGCAAGGTGGACGCGTTCCTCGAGGACTGGGGCGGTCTCGCGGCAGGCCTGGTGGCGCTGTACCAGGCGACGTTCGAGCCGCGCTGGCTGGAGACCGCCGTCGAGCTGGCCGACGCCGCGCAGGAGCGCTTCTGGGACCCGGAGCACCGGGCCTACCGGACGGCGCCCCGCGACCAGGCGGATCTCGTCGTGGAGGCGTACGCGCTGCACGACAACGCGGTCCCCTCTGGGGCGAGCCTCCTCACCGAGGCGAACCTCGTGCTCGCGGCGCTGACTGGCCGCCGCGCGTACCTCGAGCGCGCCGAGGTGTACCTCTCGCGGATGCGCGATGCGGCGCTGGCGAATCCGTTCGCCTACGGACACCTCTGGTGCGCGGCGGACCTGCTCGCCGATGGTGTGCCGGACGTGGCCCTCACGGGTCCGGCGCGCGCCCGCGGCCCGTTCCTCTCGATGCTCGGGAAGACCTACGCGCCGACGCTCTCGGTCGCGGCCTTCGCGGCCGGTGCGGCGCCGGCGGTGCTCTCGGAGCTGGCGGAGGGGAAGACGACCGCCGGCGCCGAGGCCGCGGCGTACGTCTGCCGGAACTTCACCTGCACGCTGCCTCTCACCTCGCCCGAGGCCCTCGCCGCCGAGCTCGGTCGAGCGGGCTTGCTCGCGCATCACGGCGGCGGGGTCGTGGGCGACGACGACGACTGAGCGGGGCGTCTGGGTCGCTCGAATCCCGCGCCTTGGTCAGCGACCGTCCAGGCTGGCCAGAACGCCGAGATGGTCCCCGCCTTTGCATCGGACCACGACGCTGGGTCGGTCACCGCGCCGGCGGTTCATCGCGCTTCTCCGGCGCCGGCGCGGGTGGGATGGTCCTCGCCTGCGCGGCGAGCTCGAGCACCTTGTCCACCGGCCGGAGCACCGTCATGACCGAGTCGGAGCCGCGTCCGCCGGCCTGTCCGTCGATGCTGGTGGCGAAGCGCTTCACGAAGATGCCGAGCGGCACGCCGTCCGAGGTGTACGCGAGCGAGCCCACGAAGCCGGAGGTCTCACCGTCGGTCACGTAGTACGGTGCCGGCCCGCGCACGAAGGCCCGCACCTCGCCGGTGGCCACCCCCAGCGCCCGGTTCCCGAGCTTCCCCAGCCGGCCGAGGACGAAGATCCGCGTCAGGAGCGGCACCGTCCCCGCGCGCGGCTTCAGGGCGATGGCGGAGAGCTTCAGGCTGGCGTCGCGTGGCCGGATGAAGGCGAGGTCCAGGTCGGTGTCCTTGAGCACCACCACCGCGTCCAGCTCGGTCCCGTCCTCGAGGAGGAGGACCGTCTCCTTCACCTCGGACTCGAGCGTCACCCGCTGCCGCTGCGCGTCCACCATGCGCCGCAGCGCTCCCGAGGGGTCGATGCTCGAGGCGCTGGCCACGGTCAGCCCGGAGGGGTCGATGAGCACGCCCGGCACCTCCATCTTCTGCTCGTGCTCCTGGCCGCTCAGCTTGAGCTTGAGCACCAGCCGGACCGTCACCACCGCCCGGCCGCTCTGCTCGGCGGTGGACCGCGCCACCGACTCGAGGTCCGGAGGCGCCGCCGCGGCCAGCATGGCGAGGATCCCCACCGCGCCGGGGCCGCTCACCGGGAGGCCTCCTTCGCCCCGTTCCAGGTGGGCTGCACCTCGACGAAGAGGGTCTGCACCCCGCGCCGGACGAAGAACACCACCTGCCCGGGCTTCTTCTCCTTCATCGGGCGGAGCACCTGTTCCAGCTCCTTCACGTCGCTCACCGTCTTGCCGTCGACCGCCAGCACCAGGTCGTCCGTCCGGAGCCCGCCCACCGACGCCCAGCCGCCCGCGTCCACCTGACTCACCAGCGCGCCGGCGGTCTCCTTCGGCCATCGGCGCTTCACCCGGTCGAGGTACGAGATGTCCCGGGCGCGGAACTCGAGCGCCACGTCCTCGTAAACCCGCAGCTCGTTCTCCAGTCGCGGCGCCTCCCGCAGCGTGACCGTCACCTCGAGCGGCTTCCCGTCTCGGAGCACGGCGAGGACCGCCTTGGTCCCGGGCTTGTAGGCCCGCAGCAGCGCATCGAACACGTCCGCGTCCTGGGGCTCGCTCGCCTCGACCAGGGCGTCGTCCACCTTGGTGACCACGTCCCCCACCCGGAGGCCGCTGGCGTCGCCGTCGGGCAGGATCTGCGTGACCCGCGCGCCCTTGCGGCCCTTGTACCCGAGCGCGATGGCGAGCCTGGGCGAGAGGACCTGCGTGCTGACCGGCAGCCAGCCCCGGCGCGCCTCCTGGGGCGGCTCCTGCGGCGGGCGGATGCCCACCTCGACGACGGTGAGCATCTTCTCCGCCCCGCGCTCGAAGCCCACCACCGTCGGGACCGGCGCCTTCGCCGTGCGGACGATGTCCGTCGTCGCCTTCACCAGCGCCTCGGGCGACTCGACCGGCTTCCCGGCCACCGAGACGATCACGTCGTCCCGCCGAAGCGCAGGCACCGCCTTGTCCGCCGGGCCGCCCGGCCGCAGCGTGCCCACCAGGACGCCGCGGGTGTCCGGCCGCTGGAGCTCGATGGACTCCACCCGGGTGAGCCGCCGCGCGGTCATGCCCCACTCCTTGAGCTCCGTCTCCTTGCCCCGCGCGGCGTCGCGTGTCGCCGGGGAGAGCTTCACCTCGAGCTTCTGCGTCCCGCGCGCCAGCTGCATCGCGAGCGGCCTGCCCGGCGTCCGCTGCAGCAGCTCGTTGGTGAAGGCCGGAAGCTGCGTCTCGAAGCGCACCGTCACCGGGCGCCCCTCCACCGCGATGATGCGGTCTCCGGGCCGGATGCCCGCCTCGGCGGCCGGCGTCCCCGGCAGCACCCCGGAGACCAGCACCCCGGTCGTCGACGGCGGCGAGTCCTTGAGCAGCGGCTGCAAGGTCAACCCGGTCCAGGCGCGCTCGACCTTGCCCCGGGCGATGAGCTGCTGGGCGACGGAGCGGGCGAGGTCGGCGGGAATCGCCGCGCCGAGCCCCATCACCAGCTCGTTGATGCCGATGATCTCTCCTTCCAGGTTGACCAGCGGCCCGCCGGAGTTGCCGGGGAAGATCTGCGCGTCGTGGCCGATCCACTTCACCACCGAGCCCACGTTCTCGCCCTCGATCTCGATCGGCCGGGGGATGCGCAGGTCGGCGTTGGCCACGATGCCGCGGGTGACGGCCTGGGACAGCGCGAGCGGACAGCCCATGGCCAGGACGGTGTCCCCCACCCGCACCGACTCGGAGGACCCGAACACGGCAGTGGGGAGCGGCGCGGACCCCTTGGGGCGCCGGGAGAGGTCGAGCTTGATGACCGCGATGTCGCTCAGCGGGTCGGTCCCCACCAGCGTCGCCTCGAGCTCCTCGCGCGTGGGGAGGACCACGCGGATGGCGGTGGCCCGTCCGACCACGTGGTGGTTGGTGATGACGTGCCCCTCGGCGGAGATGATCGCCCCGGAGCCGGTCCCCCCGGACTTCTTCTCCCGCCCCCCGTCGCTGTAGGTCGAGAGCACCAGGATCTGCACCAGCGAGGGGTAGACGCGGGCGATGGCCCGGGAGACGGCCGGGTCCGAGTGCGGGATCGGCGGCGTCTCCTGCTCGGCCCCGCCGGCCCGCGCAGCCGGGAGCATCGCGATCAGGAGCAGGGCCGGGAGGACGCGCATCCCGCCGACGGTACTACGGCCCGCCGAGCCGGGAGCGTGCCCGCTCCGAGGGCGCCTTGATGCCAGGCGATGGAGGCTGGCCGTGCTTCAGCGCGCGTCGGCGCGGCGGGCCTGCATCCTGCGCTCGATCTCGTCCGGGTCCTTCGGGACGGCGCGGGTGATCACCTCCGCCCCGGTCGGGGTGACGAGGATCTCGTCCTCGATCCGCACCCCGAACCCGCGCTGCGGAAGGTAGATGCCGGGCTCCACCGTGAGCACCGCCCCCGCCGGCAGCGGCGCGTCGTAGTCGCCGGCGTCGTGGACCTCGAGCCCGACGAAGTGGCAGCACCCGTGCAGCGCCGCGTCGTGGTAGCCGGCCTCGTCGATCACCTTGCGCACCGCCCGCTCCAGCGCCCGCGGCGTGACGCCGGCCTTGGCCGCGGCGATGCCCGCCGCCTGCGCCTTGAGGACGATCTCGTAGATCTCCCGCTGCTCGGGGCTGAACTTGCCGGACACCGGATAGGTGCGGGTGACGTCGGTGGCGTAGAGCTGCTCCTCGGCGGCCGCGTCCACCACCACCACCTCGCCCTCCTTCATCACCCGGTCGTCCTTCGGGTAGTGGAGGATGGCCCCGTTCGGGCCGGAGCCGACGATGGAGTCGTAGGCCAGGTGCCGCGCACCCGAGCGGCGGAAGGCGTCCTCGATGGCGTCCTTCAGCTCGAACTCGCGCATCCCCGGCCGGAGCACCTCGAGGACCCGCGCGTGCCCCGCGGCGGTGTGCTCGATGCTCCGCCGCATCAGCTTGATCTCCTCCGGCTCCTTCGCCTCGCGCATCCGGGCGAGCGTCCCGTGCAGGTCGTTGACCTTGCAGCCGTAGGAGCGGTCCTGCGCCTCGGCGTACCAGGTCATCACCTTCGGCTTCGGCTCCGGCGCGGGCACGAGCTGTCCGACGAAGTTGAGCCCGCCGTGGCCGCAGGCGTGGATCAGCGCATGGCCAAGCGCGGAGCTCCGGTACACCTGGGCAATGCCGCTGGTCAGCTCGATCGCCTGCGACGGCAGCTTGGCCCGCTCGCCCTCCCACTGCCCGCGCTCGAGGTCGAGCGGCCGGAGGAAGAGCCCCTCCGGGTCGGGCGACGCCGGGTCGAGGAGCAGCGCCGCCCCGGGCTCGTCGATGCCGGTCAGGTAGTAGAAGTCCATCCCCTCGCGCATGCCCTCGAACCGCGCCTCGTTCACCACCAGCGTGGCGCCGGTCTTCAGCTTCTCCATCAGCGCCTTCCTCCGGCGCCGGTAGACGTCCGGGCCGAGGGAGCCGGTGGGGCCGAGGGTGCGCGGCTCGCGCGCCACCGACGGGGCGAGGTACTTGCCGACGGGGAGGGGCTTCGGGACCTCCTGGGCCGGAGCGGGAGGCTCGGCGCCGAGGAGGACGAGAGCGAGGAGGGGAGCTGGATGCATGGAGCGCGGCAGCATCGCCGTCCACCCAGGGCCCGGGCAACGCTCGAGGTCAGCCGATGCCGTCAGCGGCCTTCGTGCGGATGCCAGTGGCCGGGAGGGGGCCGGCCGGGGCAGGCTCGCCACCCTCCAGAGGGAGGTCGGCGCACCGTGTACGGACTCTGTTCGTGGATCGTGGTGGGGCTCATCGTCGGCGCCATCGCCCGGGCGCTCTTCCCCGGCCGGCAGCCGATGGGATGGTTCGGCACCGCAATCCTGGGCATGGCCGGCTCGCTGGTGGGCGGCTTCCTGAGCTCGCTGCTCTGGCGCGGAAACATCGCGGTGCTGCATCCCGGAGGAATCATCTCCTCGGTGATCGGGGCGATGCTGCTGCTGTGGATCGTCTCCAGGCGCTGAGCCTCGTCCTCACCGCGCGGCGACCACCTTGAGCTCGCCGAGCAGGGGCATGATCTCCGCGCTGCTCTCCTCGCCGAGCGTGAGGTGCGTCGCGTCGGCCACCGGCTGCCCGAACGTGGGGTCGAGCTGGGTCCAGGTTCCCACCCAGGCCTCGACCCACTCGTGCCAGTACAGCGCCGGCACGCCATCCGCGTTCTGCACGTACACCACCCCGTCCACCCGCGCGCCGGGATGCCGAGGGCGCGGAGCAGGGCGATGCTGAGCAGCGAGTGCTCGGTGCAGTCGCCCCGCAGCGTCCGGAGCACGTCGGTCGCCCGGTCGGCGCTCGCCCCGTAGTCCTTCTTCATGGTCCGGCCGACCCAGGCCACCACCTTCTTCGCCACGGCGTAGGAGTCGGTCTCGGTGCCGGCGATCTCCCTGGCCTTGGCCACGATGGCCGGGTTGTCGGACTCCACCAGGATGGAGGTCTTCAAGTACTCGGCCGTGTCCTTCGGGTGCGGCGCACCGCGCTTCACCAGCTTTGCCGGCTCGGGCGCCGCGGCGCGGATGGTCACCTCGGACTTCCCGCCCCCGAGAGTCTGGTAGCTCTGGCGGTCAGTCTTCCGCTGGAACTTCTCCGGGAAGGCCGGCGAGCACCAGCGTCCATTCGCCCGGAACCTTCCGCGCCGACGCGGGCGGAGCTGAGGGGAGCACGAGCCGGGTGAGCTTGAAGATGTCCACCCGGTCCAGCCGCTCGGCCACCGACTTCGGCTCGGCCCGGGCGATCATCGCCGAGCCGTAGGACATCTCCACCACCGCTCCGTCCGGCGCGACCACCGCCTGCATCGGCACCTTCTCCTTCTCGGAGACGATGGTGGCCCTGCGGAGCAGGATGGAGACGCCGTTCACCACCCGGCGCTCCTCGGCGGCCGGGGTGCTGGTCATCCGGTACTGGCCGAGGTCGGTCCCGTCGAGGGCCATGCCGGAGACCTCCTTGCCCCGGAGCAGCGCGACGCGGAGCTGGTCGGCGTCCTCGACCGTTTCCTGGATCGCGGGAAGGGTGAAGGTCTCGTCGGCCTGGCCCGGCCGGTGGCGCTTCACGCTGAAGCCGGTGGGGGTCATCTTCCCGGTGAGCACCTGGTTCCCGCCGTCGCCCTCGTCCTTGATGACGAAGGAGAGCAGCCGCCCGCCCGGCCGGGACTCGTAGATGCGCTCCTCGCGGTGACGCCGCTCGGCGGTGTTGCTGCCCACCACCGCCTTGAAGACGAAGTCCGCGACGGACCGGACCTCGGGGCGCCCAGGCACCGCCTCGAGGTCGGTGAAGTACCAGCCGACCTTCTTGTCGACCAGGTAGAGGCCAAAGTACTCGCCGCCGGGGGGGCGCGGCGCCCGGAGCACGTCGGACACCGCGGGACGCACCGTCCCCCGCTGGGGCGACGGCTCGTCGGCCAGCGCCGGGAGCGCACCCGCCACGAGGAGGGCAGGGAGGAGAAGGGGAACCCGGAGCGTCCGCACTAGAGCTTCTTCTTCAGGAGGATGAGGTCGTCCCCCACCTTGTAGAAGTCCCGGAACCTGGCCTCCTCCAGGTAGCGCATCGACTGGTAGAAGCCGCGCGCCGGGCCGTAGTCCTCGGTGGCCGACGTCTCCACCCGGACCAATCGGACCTTCTTCCTCCGGAGGTCTCCCTCCATCGCCGCCACCAGCCCCGCGCCGATGCCCTTTCCGCGGAGCGAGGGCTCCGAGCAGATCCAGTAGAGGTCGTAGGTCCCGTCGGTCATCGGGGTCGGGCCGTAGCAGACGTAGCCCGAGAGCTGTCCCCCGTTGAGCGCCACCAGCAGGTGGTAGTCCGGGTTATTCGGCTGCAACCCCAGGTCGATGACCTCGAGCGCGCAGCGAACCTCGTCGGGTGAGAAGTTCTCGATGCGGTCGAGCAGCCTCGCGAGGCCTTCCCTGTCTTCTGGGACGGCGGGACGGATGTCCATGGGTCCTTTCGAGCGCGACCTCCACCAGCCGCAGCGCCAGCGCCGAGTACTCCAGCCCGGCCGCCGCTGCGCTCCTGGCGAAACCCGCCTCGGGATGCAAATCGCAGTTGGGATTGATGTCAATGACCCAGGGCTGGCCATCGTCGGAGAGACGGAGGTCCACCCGGCCGTAGTCGCTGCAGCCCAGCGCCTCGAACGCGGCGAGCGCGGTGTCGACCATCCGCGCCTCGAGCTCCCGCGGGAGGGTGCAGGGAACCGAGGGGCTGTCGATGCACTCGGCCGACGAGGTCTCCCACTTCGCCCGGTAGCTCACGATGTGCGGCCGCCCGGCGAAGGCGTCGCCGAAGCGGATCTCCGACAGCGGGAGCGCGGTGCGGGGCGCGTTGCCCAGGAGCGAGACGTACACCTCGCGGCCGCGGATGAAGCGCTCCACCAGCGCCGGCTGCTTGAAGGTGCGGAGCACGCGGCGGACGGCGTCGCGGAGCCCGCGCTCGTCCTCCACCACCGAGTCGAAGTCCACGCCCACCGAGGCGTCCTCGCGGGAGGGCTTCACGATGAGCGGAAAGGGCAGCTCGATGCCGTCGAGCTGGGCCAGCCGCTCGACGACCCGGAAGGGCGGGGTGGGGACGCCTCGGGCCAGGAGCAGCTCCTTGGCCTTGTCCTTGTGGAGGGCGAGCCCGAGGGCGAGGGCGCCCGAGCCGGAGTAAGGCAGCCCGAGGAGGTCCAGGAGGCAGGGGACGGCCATCTCTCCCCGGGCATCTCCCCCGATGGACTCGCAGAGGTTGAGGACCAGGTCCGTGGTCCGGGCGCTCAGGGGGGCGACGATGTCCGCGGGGCTCTGTCCCACGGGGAGGACCGACACCTCGTAGCCGCCTGTCCCCAGCACCCGGGCGAGCTCGACGGAGACTCGCTCCACGTCCGCCCTCGCCTCGCGTCCTGGGTCTTCCTCCAGTGCATCGGCGTCCGCGTTGTGCAGGAGCGTGATGTGCATGCAGTTGTCTTGTGGATGTAGCACGATCTGCCGACACGATGCGCATCCGCGATCCCATCCACGGCACCCTTCCGGTTTCGGCCGACGAGGCGGCGGTCGTGGACAGCGCCTGGTACCAGCGCCTCCGCCACGTCCGGCAGCTGGGGTTCGGCGAGCTGGCCTTCCCCGGGGCGACGCACACCCGGCACGCCCACTCGCTGGGGGCGATGCACGTGGTGGGGCGGCTCTTCGACTCGCTCGCCGCCCGGAGCGACCTGCCGGACCCGGTCCGTCAGCGGTTCCGGACGGCGGTGCGCCTCGCCGTGCTCTGCCACGACCTGGGCCACATGCCCCTCAGCCACGCCAGCGAGCGCATCGCTCCGCCACGGGCGGCGCTGGGGCTTCCCGCCTGGACCGGCGCCGACGGCGGCCAGGCCCATCACGAGGACTTCACGGTCAAGCTCCTCCTGGACACCGACCTCGCCGACCTCCTCCGGGCCCGGGTGGGGGACCAGGGCATCTCGGGCGAGGCGCTGGCAGGGCTGGTGACGGGGCGGACGCCGCCCGGCGGGCTGGACTTCCGGAACGGGAGGGTGGACTGGGCACCGCTGCTCCGGGCGCTGGTCTCCGGCGAGCTGGACGCCGACCGGATGGACTACCTGCTCCGCGACTCCTTCTATACCGGGGTGAACTACGGCCGGTTCGACCTGGACTGGCTGGTGCAGAATCTGCATCCGGCGGAGCGGGACGGGCAGGTGGAGCTGGCGCTCTCCAGGAGCGCGGCCTTCGCCTTCGAGGACTTCCTCCTCAGCCGGCACCACATGTTCCTCTCGGTGTACCTGCACCACACCGCGGTGAGCTTCGACTGGATGCTGGAGGCCTACTACCGGGAGGCACCGGGCGAGTTCGAGATCCCCGCCGACCCGGCGGGCTTCCTCCGGACGGACGACGTGGCCCTGCTCTGGGCGCTCCGGGGGTCGTCCAACCGCTGGGCCCAGCGCATCGTCCGCCGGCAGGGGTTCAAGCTCCTGGCCCAGTTCACCGAGCGGGACGAGGGCTACGACCTGGGGGCGCTGTCGGCGGCCCTGGCCGAGGCCGGGGTGGAGCACTTCACGGTCGAGAGCCGGGAGACCCTCTCCCGGTACTTCGAGGAGGGGGAGGGCCCGAGCCTCTACGTCCTGGACGAGTCCTCCGGCCGGCTCACCCCGGTGGCCCGCTACACCCCGCTGTACCAGCGCTACGCGTCCCCGGTCCGTCTGTCCCGGGCGTACGTCCTTCCAGAGAGCCTGGATCGGGCCCGGCAGGCCCTCGCAGGAGTCACCGCAGCAAAGCTCGGCGATGCGATAGGGTCCGCCGGCAAGCGATGAGCGAGGCGATCCCCGGGATGGAGGAGGCGCCGCCGCCGGCGGAGGCGAGAGACGCCGCGGTGGTGGTCCTGGTACGCGTCGGGCCGCGCGGGCTGGAGACCTTCTGGCTCCGGCGCGAGCGCACCGTGTCCTTCGCCGCGGGCTTCTACGCCTTCCCCGGCGGGCGGGTGGACGCAGGCGACACCGAGGTGGTGGTCGAGGGCGCCGGTCCGCCCGACTCGAGGCTGGTGGCCGCCGCGGCCCGGGAGCTGTTCGAGGAGACCGGCGTGCTCGCCGCGCGGGGACGGACCCCGGACGCCCCCACGCTGGCCGCTGCCCGTCAGGCGCTGCTCGAGGGGAAGGAGACCTTCGGCGCGGTGCTCGGCCGGCTCGGGCTCCAGGTCGACGCGCTGGACTTCGAGCCCGCGGGCCGCTGGGTGACCCCGCCGTTCATGCCGCTGCGGTTCGACGCCCGCTTCTTCCTGGTGGAGGTGCCGCCCGGGACGCGGGCCGAGGTGTGGCCGGGGGAGGCGGCCGAGGGCAGCTGGGTGCGGCCCACGGACGCGCTGACGCTCTGGCAGGAGGGGCGGGCGCTGCTCCACCCGCCCAACCGTCATGCGCTGAACGTGCTCAGCCGGGTGCGGCGGACGGTGGACGCGGTCGCCTGGCTCGCCTCGCCCACGGCTGCGGACACCCGCATCGAGTTCCAGCGGGGCGTGCGGCTGGTCGCGCTGCGGTCTCCGACCTTGCCCCCGGCCACGCACACCAACGCCTGGATCCTCGGGACGGGCGAGCTGCTCATCGTGGACCCCGGCGCGTCGGACCCGTCGGAGATCGAGCGGCTGACGGCCCACGTCCGGGCGCTGGCCGCCGAGGACTGCCGTCCGCTGGCGGTGGTGCTCACCCACCACCATCTGGACCACGTGGGCGGGGCGGCGGCGGTGAGCGAGCAGCTCGGGATTCCGGTGTGGTGCCACCCGCGGACGGCGGACCGTCTGCCATTCCGTGCGGACCGGCTGCTCGAGGAGGGCGACGAGCTGGTGCTGGCCGGGGCGCCGGGGATGCGCTGGCGAGTGCTCCACACCCCGGGGCACGCCCGCGGGCACATCACGCTCGTCGACAACTCCACCCGGGCCGCGGTGGTCGGCGACATGGTGGCGGGGCAGGGGACGATCCTCATCGACCCGCCCGAGGGCGACATGGCCGAGTACCTCCGGCAGCTGACCCGGCTCCGGGAGCTGCCGGTGCGCGCGGTGTACCCGGCCCACGGGCCGCCGCTGCCGGACGGGCCGACCGCGCTGACCGCGCTGATCGACCACCGGGCGATGCGCGAGCGGCGGGTGCACGCCGCGCTCAGCACCCTGGTCAGGCCGCTGGAGGAGCTGGCGGCGGAGGCCTACGCGGACACGCCGACGGCGCACCCCTACCTGGCCGAGCGGAGCACGCTCGCCATCCTCGAGAAGCTCCGGGCGGAGGGCGTGGCGCGGGAGTCGAGCGGGGGCTGGGCGCTGGCCTGAGCGAGGCGGGTCGGCCGCTCAGGCGCGCCCGAAGTCGATGAAGCCGCGCTCGGGATCCGTCGAGAGCAGACGCACCCGGACCCGATCGCCCACGTCCATGCCGTGCTCGCCCCGGACCACCCGGCCCTCGGCCGGTGGCTTGAACAGGCGGACGAAGGTCCCGTGCTCCGTCACGCCGGTCACCAGCCCCTCGAACTTGTCGCCGACCCGGTCGTGCAGCAGGAGCGCGGCGATCACCTTGCGCATGAGCCGCTCGAGCTTGCGGGTGGCGACCTCCTTCTGCGTGCAGTGCTGGGCGATGCCGTCGAGCTCGCCATCCGAGTACGGAGCGGGAGCGCCGGCCAGCAACGCCTTGACCAGCCGCTGGGTGACGAGGTCCGGGTAGCGCCGGTTCGGCGCGGTCGAGTGGCTGTAGTCGTTCGCCGCGAGCCCGAAGTGTCCCGGCGAGTCCTGGCCCGCGGGCCGGAGCACATACTCCCCCGGTCCGAGCAGCTTCACCACCGCCAGGGACAGGTCGGGGAAGCGCAGCGGGTCGCGCGCCTTCTGTCCCTGGAGGAACCTCGAGAGCGCCGGGCCATCCGGCTCCTCGGGGAGCACCGTGCCGAGCCTCTGGGCCAGCGCGACGATGCGGTCCCAGCGCCTGGGTTTCCGGACGATGCGGGCCATCGAGGAGCGGTGGGCGGCGTCGAGGAACCGCGCCATCACCCCGTTCGCCGCCACCATCAGGTCCTCGATGAGCTCCCGGCTCCGGCTGTCGGGGATGTCCTCGAGGTCCACCACCGTCCCGTCGGACATGACCGGACGCGGCTCGATGGTCCGGAGCACCAGCGCCCCCGCCCGCTCACGCGCGGTCCGCAGCGCCCGCGTGGCCCTGTCTTGAAGGTGGAGCTGCGCGTCGAGTCCGGCGACCGCGGCGACGCGCGGCGGGACCGGGGCCTCGCCCTGCAGCCAGGGCCCCACCTCGGGGTAGCTGAGCTTCGCCTTGTTGCGGACCAGCGCCCGGCGAACCGCGCCCTCGTCCACCGCGCCGTCCGGACGGACCCGGTAGCCGATGACCACCGACAGGCGATCCCCCTCCGGGAGCAGGGAGGTGAGGCCCTCGGAGAGTGGCCGCGGGAGCATCGGGAAGACCGCCGCGCCGGTGTAGAGCGACGCGGTGTTCGCGCCCGCCCGGCGGTCCAGCGGCGACCCCCCGGGCACCAGCGCGTCCACGTCGGCGATGGCCACCAGGAGCCGGATGCTCCCGTCCGGCAGCGCCTCGGCCCACTCGAGCTGGTCCAGGTCCATCGAGTCGGGGTTGTCGATGCTCGACCAGAGGAGTCCGCGCAGGTCCTCCGCCCCGGCGGCCGAGGGGGCGCCCGGACGCTGGAGCGCTGCCACCTGGGCCTCGGCGTCGGGCGGGAAGTCGGGCACGAAGCCCAGCTCGAGGAGGGCGCGGCGGGCGCGGTCGGCGAGGTTGAACGACATGGGCGCCACCATCCCAGACGGCAGCCCTCGGGCGCTGCAACTTTCCGTGAGCGACCGCCCCTCACCTCGGGTGGCGAAACGTCGGCCGGCCGTGCAAGAAAGACGGGCAGATGCCGTCGCCGCATCCCTTCAGATCCGCCGCGCCCATCGTCCGGCTCACCAACGGCTTCGTCGAGCCCTTCGACAACGCCGTGGCCGCCGCCCGCACCTGCTACAGCCCGCGCATCGTCAGCCCGGAGGACGTGCGGAAGGACGAGAAGGCCCGTGCCGTCCGGGACCGCATCGCCCGCGAGACCTACCAGGCGGGGCACCACACCACGCTCCAGCACGCCACCTTCCAGTTCAGCCTGGAGAACGTGAGTCGCCAGCTCATCTGGAGCGTGCTCCACGCCCACCCCTTCTACAACTCGGAGCAGGTCAGCCAGCGCTACGTGGAGGTGAAGCCGGACCGGGTCATCGTCCCGGCGCTCCCCGAGCCGCTGGAGGCCCTCTACCGGGGCGTGGTCGAGTCGCAGATGGCGGCCTATGCCCGCATCGGCGCGCTGCTCCTCCCGCGGGCCGAGGCCGAGTTCTACCGCCTCTTCCCCGGCCGCCGCCGCACGCCCGAGAAGTGGGCTGGCACCCTCAAGAAGCGCTGCCAGGAGGTGGCCCGCTACGTCCTGCCCATCGGGACGTTCGCCCACCTGTACCACACCATCTCCGGCCTCACGCTCCACCGCTACCACCGGCTTGCCGCCGCGTACGACGTGCCCACCGAGGCGCGGGAGGTCATCTCCGCGATGGTCCGCGAGGTCGAGGCCATCGACCCGCTCTTCTTCCGTGAGATGGAGGACCCACTCCCCCTCGAGTCCACCCACGAGGCCCGGGCGCTGCGCGAGGCCGGGCGCGCGCTGGGCGTGGGCGGCGCGGACGCCCGGGCGCACCGGACGGAGTTCGACGCCGGGCTCCAGGGCCGCACCAGCACCCTCGTCGACTGGAGCGCCCGCGGCGAGGCCGCCATCGCCCAGGCGGTCCGCAACGTGCTCGGGTTGCCGCGCTCGGCGCTGGACGACTCGGCGGCGCTCGACCGCGTGCTCTCGCCGAGGCAGAACCCCTACCTCGCCGAGGTGCTCCAGCTCGGGACCCACGGCAAGCTGATGCGGACGCTGGTCCACGCGAGCTACACCTTCCAGAAGAGGCTGAGCCACGCCGCCGACAGCCAGGACCAGCGCCACCGGATGACGCCCGCCAGCCGCCCGGTGCTCCAGGCCACCTTCGTCCCCGGCGAGCCGGACGTCGTCGTCGCCGCGCTCCTGGCCGAGGTGCCCGAGGCGCTCGACGTGTTCACCCGCACCTGCGCCGAGGCCTGGGTGGCCATCGAGCGGCTGGTGGACGCCGGGGTCGCCCCGGAGTCCGCGCTTTATCTCTTACCCAACGCCTTCCCCATCCGCTTCCTCGAGTCCGGCGAGCTCCTGCACTTCCACCACAAGTGGGTGCACCGCCTCTGCTACACGGCCCAGGAGGAGATCTGGCGCGCCTCGCTGGAGGAGGTCCGTCAGGTCCGGGCGGTCCACCCCCGCATCGCCGCGCACCTCGTCCCGCCCTGCACGCTGCGCAAGGAGGCCGGCGCCACCCCCTTCTGCCCCGAGGGGCCGCGCTACTGCGGGGTGCCGGTCTGGAACCGTTCGCTCGAGGAGTACCAGCGGCTGCTCTAGGGTCGGTCCGGACGTCCCCGGCGCGCGATGCTCCCCTTCCTCGTCCTCGGAGTGCTGGCGGTTCACCCGGCGCTGATCGATCCGCCCGACTTCTCGGGCCTGCCGCCCTGGGCGCCCCAGAACCCCATCGAGGCCAACCGGAGCGTGCTCTTCGCCCCGCCGCTGATGATGCCCCGTGGAGACTGGGGCCTGACGCTCAACCTCGACTACTCCAGCGCCATCGAGCTGTACTCGTACTCGGTGCGGTCGGTGACCCTCGACGCCGAGCTCGGCCGGCTCCAGGCCTGGGTCACCCGGCGGATCGATGACCGGTGGTTCGTCTTCGGCCAGGTGCAGATCCAGGGCGCGTACGACGGATACATGGACCAGTTCATCGACTGGTACCACTCGGCGCTCGGGGTGAAGTACGTCGCCCGGGAGAGCCGCCCCCTCAACAAGTACAAGTACGAGATCGTCTACGGCAAGGGGCAGACCCTCCGGTACGGTCCGGTGGACCTGGGCATCGGAGACAGCCGGATCGGCGTGGGGCGGATGCTCGGGGAGCACGCGCAGCTGCTGCTGGTCCTCGGCCTGCCGACCTCCACCGCGCCGGGGTACCGGGCCGGGATGCTGCAGACCGGCCTCATCCTCACCGGCGAGGCGCCGCTCCTGAGCTGGCTCACGGTGAGCGGCTCGGTAGGAATCGGATTCACCCCCAAGACCGGGACGCTGGCCGACTTCGAGAACGTGTTCTTCGCCTCGTTCTCCGGCGGCCCGCGGGTCCGCCTCAGCTGGAGGAACTTCCTCTACGGCAACATCTTCATCCAGACCCCGCCCTTTCACGACACCGACCTGAGGCCGATGGACCTGACCGACTTCTCCATCGACTTCGGGTGGATGTTCCGGGTGGACCCGAGGACCGAGCTCTGGGTCGGCATCGTCGAGGACCCGTTCCCGGACGGGCCGGCAATCGACGTGGGGTTCCGGGTCGGGCTCCGGACCAGCTTCTAGAGGAGGGCTCGGCTCAGCCTGGCGCGGGTCGCTGGCGGGCCTCGACCCACGGCGCCAGCGTTCTCCACAGCGTCGCGGCGAGGATGATCGCTCCCCCGCGGATGGCCCACGGTCCGGGGCGCTCGCCGGCGAGGAGATACGTCCACACCGGGTTGAGCACCGGCTCCACCAGGGCCAGGAGCGAGGCCTCGACCGCCGGGGTGTGCCGCACGCCGCGGGCGAACAGCGCGTAGGCCGCGCCGAGCTGGAAGAGGCCGAGGAAGAGCACGATGCCCACGTCGCGCGCGGTGGGGGCAGGGCCGCGCAGCGCCATGGGGAGCGACATCAGCGAGGCCAGGGCGTTCCCCCAGACGATGGCGCCCACGTTCCTCGACCCGAGCTTCCGCAGCCCGAGGATGCACAGCGCGAAGGCCACCCCCGAGGCGACGGCGATGACGTTGCCCACCGCCTGCCCGGGCGAGAGCTGGTCGAGGAAGAAGAGGAGGAGGCCCACGAGGAAGAGCGGGGCCGAGAGCAGCTCGCCGCGGGTCGGCCGCTCGTGCAGGAGCACCCCGCTGAGGAGCAGCACCCAGAGCGGCGCCGTGTCCTGGAGGAAGATGGCGTTGGCGCTGGTCGTCGCCTTGTTCGCCAGGACGAAGAGCAGCACGGTGAAGGCATAGGCCACCGCCACCCAGCCCACCGAGCGGTCCGGCCGCCGCCGGGCGCCGGGGACGAGCGCCGCCAGGACGAGCGCCGCCACGGCCGAGCGCCCGAAGTTGATCTGCCAGCCGGAGAGGCCGCAGAGCTTGATCGCCGCTCCGGCGGTGGACCAGAGCGTGGCCGCGGCGAGGATGAGCCAGGGCCCGCTGCGTCGCCCGCCGCTCTCGGAGTGCTCGTCGTTCACGGGTGGGGCCAGCGCCCGGCCCTCATACCAGACGCCGGGACCGGCCCCGACTTCCGTGCAGCGGCCACTTGGCCCTAGGGTGCCGGCGCAGACGATGAAGATCTACACGCGCACCGGCGACACCGGCCAGACCGGCCTCTTCGGGGGCGGCCGGGTGGCGAAGGACGACCCCCGGGTGGCGGCCTACGGCGAGCTGGACGAGCTGAACGCGACCCTGGGCGTGGCGCGCGCCGCCGGCCTCGGGACCCTGGACGCGTGGTGCCAGGACCTCCAGGACCAGCTCTTCACCGTCGGGGCGGTGCTCGCCACCCCGCGCGGCACCCGGGCCGACGCCCACATTCCCCACGTCCGGGAGGAGTGGGTGGCGGCGATGGAGAGCCGCATCGACGGCCTCCAGCAGGAGCTCCCGCCCCAGACGCACTTCATCCTCCCCGGGGGAACGCCGGCCAGCGCCGCGCTGCACCTCGCCCGGACCGTGTGCCGCAGGGCCGAGCGGTCCGTCGTGCCGCTGTTCCGCGAGGGGCAGGTGGACGAGATCACCCTGCGCTTCCTCAACCGGCTCTCGGACTTCCTGTTCGTCCTCGCGCGCGCGGCGAACCACCGGGCGGGGGTGAAGGACGTGCCGTGGATTCCGGGCGGGACGCCGGCGCCCTGAGGGCGGTCGCCCCGGCAGCCCGCCTGCACGCGCTGGCGCTCCAGGCGGGGTTCGACCTGTGCGGCTTCGCCCGGCCGGAGCCCATCCCGGCGCCGGCGCTCCTCGACTGGCTCGCCGCCGGGATGGCCGCGGACATGGACTGGCTCGCCGAGCGTGCCGCGGACCGGCTCGATCCGCTCCGGCTGCTTCCGGGCGCGCGCACGGTGGTCGCGCTCGGGTGCAACTACTGGACGGACACCTCCGGGGTGGAGGGCTCGCCCGTCGCCCGCTACGCCCGCGGGCGCGACTACCACGCGACGCTGCGCGACCGGCTCCGGGCCTTGCGCCGGCTGCTCCGCGCCGAGTACCCGGGGCTGGAGACCTACGGCTCGGTGGACCACGGCCCGTTCATGGAGAAGGTGTGGGCGGCGCGCGCGGGCCTCGGCGTGGTCGCCCGGAGCGGATGCCTGGTGACGCCCCGCTTCGGCTCGTGGGTGGTGCTCGCCGTGCTCCTGGTCGAGCTCGAGGTGGACGCCTACGCCGACGGGCCCACCGAGGACCGGTGCGGTTCCTGCCGGCTCTGCGTCGACGCCTGCCCCACGGGCGCGCTGGACGGCGCCGGGCGCGTCGACTCGCGGGCCTGCCTCTCGTACCAGACCATCGAGAACGAGGGGCCGGTCCCGGTGGAGCACCGCGAGGCGATGGCGCCGCACGTCTTCGGATGCGACGTCTGCCAGGACGTCTGTCCGCTCAACGCGGGCCCCCTGCCCGCGCCCGGACAGAGGTTCCTGCCCCGGGCGGTGGCGGGCCTCGACGCGCGCGGGCTGGCGGCGATGACCGCCGAGTCCTACCGGGAGCTCGTCCCCGGGACCGCGCTCGCCCGGGCCGGCTACGACGGGCTTCGCCGGAACGCCGCCTACGCGCTCGGCGCCGCCCGCGACGCCGGCGCCCGGCCGGTGCTGGAAAAGCTGGCGCACGACCCGAGCGCTGTGGTGAGTGACGCCGCCCGATGGGCCCTCGCCCGACTTCCCCCGCCCTGACCGCGCCCGTGGCCTCCGAGCTCGAGCCGGTGCACGCCCGGGGCGGGCGTGGGCCGGGCGTGGTCGCGGCGCTCCTGCTCCAGACCGCCATCAGCGGCGGCACGTACCTGGTCGCCAAGCGCGCCTTGACCGAGGTCCCGGTCTCGACCCTGGTGCTCTGGCGGTTCCTCCTGAGCGGCGCGGTGTTCGCGGCGCTGGTCGTGCTGCTGCCCGGGCCGGCGCTGCCCCCACGGCGGGCCATCCCCGCGGTGCTCGGGCTCGGGTTCCTCGCCGGGCCGCTGAACCAGGGGCTGTTCTTCGCCGGGCTGACGCGGTCGACGGCGGCGCACGCCTCGCTGCTCTACGCGCTCACCCCCATCGGGGTGTACCTGTACTCGATGCTCCGGGGGCGCGAGTCGCCGAGCACGCGGGCGGGCCTCGGGCTCGCGCTCGCCTTCTCCGGCGCGCTGGTCCTGCTCCTGGCGCACGGGCTCCGGGCACTCTCCGGGGTGTTCGTCGGCGACCTGCTCATCCTCGGGGCGGTCACCGCCTGGGTGGTCTACACCGCCGAGGGGAAGGCCTTCATCGGCGAGCACGGGGCGCTCCGGGCCACGGCCTGGTCGATGATCGCCGGCGCGCTGTGGCTGCTTCCCGCCACACCCTGGGCGCTGCGCCCGGAGTTCATCCTCGGGGCGGGCGCGGTGGTGAAGGGCGCCATCCTCTACCTGGCCCTCCTCACCTCCGTGGTGAGCTACCTCCTCTGGTACTGGGCGCTGGGGAGGACCGACGCCTCGAAGGTCGCCGTCTTCAGCAACCTGCAGCCGGTGGCGACGGCGCTGGCGGCGTGGGGGGTGCTCGGCGAGCGCATCGGGTGGGAGGTGGCGGTCGGCGGCGTGCTGGTGCTCGCCGGGGTGCGGCTCACCAGCGTTCCGCGCGCCCCCCACCGCCGTTGGGGCGTCGCCTCCCCCGGCCCCGACCCCGCGGGCCCGCCCGGCCCAGCGGGGGAGCCGTCGTAGAGTCGCGCGCCCCTGACCTCTGGCGCCCGCCGGCGAGGCCGGCCCGGCGGGAATCTCACTTCAGCGTCACCGGCTTCACCCCCGCGGCCTGAGCCTGGGCGGCGAGCTTCTGCTTGATCGGGCGCAGCCGGTCGGCGCCGAGCTCGGTCCCCGAAAGGTGCTTCTCCCCGATGTATTGCTCGAGGTGGGTGATGCGGTCGGCGGTCAGCGGGTGGTTCGAGAGGAACGCGGCGAACGCCGGCTGGTTCCCCTCCATCGCCTTCAGCTTCTCGAAGAACTGGATGATCCCCCGCGGGTCGTACCGCGCCTGGGCCGCATAGCGGGCGCCGTACTCGTCCGCCTCGGTCTCGTCCTGCCGGCTGTACGAGAGCAGCGCGCCCTGCGCGGCCAGCGTCCCGGCGAGCTGCGCCAGCTGGTTGGGGTTCTGCCCGAGCGCGATGCCCAGCACCGTCTCCAGACCCATCGCGTCCACCATCTGCCGGGCCGAATGCCGGGCCACCACGTGCCCCGACTCGTGCCCCCACACGCCCGCGAGCTGGGCCTCGTTGTCCGCCGCCATCAGGAGGCCGGTGTACACGTAGAGGTTTCCGCCGGGCGTGGCGAAGGCGTTGACCTGCTTCGGGTCGTCGATGACGTAGACCTTCCAGTTGACGCCCGGCCGATCCTTGTTGGCGGAGACGAAGATCCTGTCCGCCACCCCGCGGACGTACTTCACGATCTCCGCGTCCTGGACGTACTTGGTGCCCTGCTTGTCCAGCTCTTGCTTCACTTGTTGGCCGAGCTGGTCCTCCTCCTGGTCGGAGATGAGGGCCTTGGCCATCCCCTCGGAGGTGTGAATTCCGCAGCCGCCCAGGACGAGGGCTCCGGCGGCGGTGAGGGCACGAGCGGACGTTCGGAACATGACAGGGCCTCCCTGAGTGGGATGGATAGTGCCTCCCCGGGCGCGACGCCAGGGCGCCCGCGGGCGGCTCGGCTCAGAGGAAGTCAGAGCACGACGCGTAGTACCCGCAGCGGCAGAAGAGCTTGCACTTGCGCTCCTCGAGCGGCGCGCCGCAGTTGAGGCAGGTGCGGACCAGCGCCTCGGGCCCGCTCGGCCTCGGCGGCGATGCCGGCGCGCGAAGGAGCTGCGGAGGCGAGCGACCATCGCTCGAGGGTGGAGAGCTCATCGCGTCCGAGCGTACCGCCGCCGAGCGACGAACGGGAGCGGCTCAGCGGCGGATGAGCAGGACGCCGGCGACGAGCAGGACCGCCCCGAGCGCGCGACCGGGGCCGAACGGTTGCTGAGGCACCCCGAGAAGGCCGAAGCGGTCGATGACCATCGCGGTGACCAGCCCGGCCACGCCCCGGCGCGGCGGTCACTGTGCTCCCGGGCGACGGCTCGCTCGTGACAGGCTCGGCGTCGCATGGAACCGGTCACCCCCGTCACCCTCCAGGGGCGGCACGTCCGGCTGGAGCCGCTCGGCCCCCAGCACCTCGACGGCCTCCAGGCGATCATCGAGGGTCCCCGGGACACGTTCGGCCTCACCCCGGTGCCCCGGAGCCGGAGCGAGCTCGAGGCCTACGTGGGCGCCGCGCTCGAGGACCAGCGGCGCACGCTCGCGCTCCCCTTCGCCACGCTGGAGGCGCGAACGGGGCGGGTGGTGGGGACCACCCGCTTCGGCAACATCGAGTTCTGGCTCATCCCGCCGGGCTCCGACGTCGGCCGACCCCCCGGGGTGCCCCACGCGGTGGAGATCGGCTGGACCTGGCTAGCCCCGGCCGCCCAGCGCACCGCCGTCAACACCGAGGCCAAGCGCCTGATGCTCGCCCACGCCTTCGAGCGCTGGGAGGTGTTCCGCGTCTCGCTCAAGACCGACGCCCGCAACGTCCGCTCGCGCGCCGCCATCGAGCGCCTCGGCGCTCGCCTGGACGCGGTCATGCGCGCCCACTCTCCCGCGGCCGACCGCGGGGCGCGCGACGCGGCCTTCTACTCGATGCTCGCGGCCGAGTGGCCGGACGCCCGGGCGCGGCTGGACGCCCGGCTCGCCCGCGGAGCGCGTCCCGCTACTTGAGGCGGCTCTCGGCCGCTCCCCAGTCGATGTTGGAGAAGTACGCCTCGACGTACTTGGCGCGCTCGAACGGCTTGTAGTCCGGCACGAAGGCGTGCTCCCAGGCGTCCATCACCACGATGGGCCGGAAGCCGGCGATGTTGTTCGTCTCGTGCAGGGTGATCCAGTGGTTGGAGAGCCAGCCGTTGGTGGGGTCCTGGTAGGTCACCGCCCAGCCGATGCCCGGCATGGTCGCGACCGCCTTGAGGTCCGCCAGGTACACGTCCCAGCTGGAGAAGCTCGCCTCGGCGGCGGCCTTCAGCTTCGCCCCGGGGTTGCCCGAGCCGCCGGGCTTCATCCCGGCGAAGTAGTACTCGTGCAGGACCATCCCGTTGTACTCGAAGCCCAGCCGGCGGGTCATCTCGGCGTAGGCCGGGTTCGCGCCCGACGCCTGACCCTCCTTGGCCAGGCCGTAGAGCGTCTCGGTCAGCTTGTTGGTGCGGTTGACGTAGCCCTCGTAGAGCTTGAAGTGGGACTCGAGCACGCCGTCGCTGATGCCCTTCAGTGCCTTCAGATGCGGAAAGGACTTCGGGGTGTACTTCTTGCCCAGGTCTGCCATGGATGACTCCTCCTGTCGTCGGACGAGGGGCTTAATGCCGAGCCGGGGCAGTTGGCGAACCCAAAAATGCCCGAGCTTCCGGAGGTGGAGATTGCACGACGCACGCTCGAGCGGTGGCTCGGCGTCGCCGAGGTGACCCGGGCCGAGGCCGAGCGGACGCGGGTCTTCCGGGGGGGCGGCCGCGGCGCCTTCGCCGGGCTCCGGGGACGCCTCGCCCGGGCCGAGCGCCACGGGAAGGTGCTCCTCGTCTCCCTCGACTCGGGCCAGGGCTTCCTGTCGCACCTGGGAATGACCGGCAAGTGGGTCCGGCGCCCGGCGGGCGAGGCCGTCCCCTACAGCCGGGCGCGCCTGCTGCTGGCCGACGGCACGGTGGTCCACTACCGGGACCCGCGCCTCTTCGGACGCATCGAGCCCCACCCGGCGGACGCGCTCCGCTCGCTCCCGGTGCTCCGGTCGCTGGGGCCCGACCCGCTCCTCACCCCCCTCTCGGGCCGTGCGCTCCGGGACGCCCTCGGCCCGACCCGGGCCCCCATCAAGGTGGCGCTCATGGACCAGCGGCGGCTCGCGGGCCTGGGGAACATCCACGCCGCCGAGGCGCTCTGGCGCGCCCGGCTCCACCCGGCCCGCCCCACGCGGGACCTGGAGCTCCCGGAGTGGAACCGGCTGGCCACCGCCATCCGCCGCGGCCTGGCCTTCGCGCTGTCCGCCGAGGAGGGCGAGGAGATCGCCTACGTCGAGGAGCCGGGGACGGAGAACCCGTTCCGGGTCTACGCTCGCGCCGGCGAGCCCTGCCCTCGCTGCGGCACACCGCTCAGGCTGCTGCGGCAGGCGGGCCGGAGAACCGACCTCTGTCCCCGGTGTCAGCCGGCGAGGAGAAGCAAGGGATGACCGTTCGCGCGAAGGGCCTGGACCACGTGGCCATCGTGGTCCGCGATCTCGAGGAGAGCATCCGGCTGTGGCGCGACGCGCTCGGGCTCGAGCTGACCCACGTCGAGGAGGTCCCGGAGCAGCAAGTGCGGACCGCCATCTTCGGCCACGGGATGGGACGGGTGGAGCTCATCTCCCCCACCACCGCCGACTCGGGCGTGGCCCGCTTCCTCGCCACCCGCGGGGAGGGTCTCCACCACGTGTGCATCGAGGTGGAGGACATCGAGTCGGCGATGGACTCGCTCCGGAAGGCCGGCGCCCCGCTCATCGATCAGGAGCCCCGCCCCGGCGCCGGGGGGGCGCGGGTGGCGTTCGTTCACCCCAAGGGAATGCGCGGGGTCCTGACCGAGCTGCGCCAGGGCCCGGCCGGGCCGGCCCACGCGGTCAGCGGCCGGCGTCCTTGAAGCAGAAGAGGTCCTGGGTGTTGGTCGCCGGGTTCTGGCCGGCGAGGCACTGGCTGCCGCTGGGACAGTCCTTGTCCAGCTCGCAGCGGTGTGTGCAGACGCAGTTCTGGCCCACCCGGCAGAAGCAGCTCTCGGGCGCGGTGCAGTCGGTCGTCACGGCGTACACCGAGCACGCCTCGCCGTACTGGCTGAGACTGTCGCCGCACGCGCCGATGAGCGCGAGCAAGAGTGCCGCGCCGAGGGACAGCAGGGGAATCCGGATGCTCCGATTCATGTTGGTGGGATGCTAGCGCAAGAGAGAGGGCCGGGGCGCGCAGCGGAGCAGACTTCATTGACAGAGATGCGCGCGGGTGTCTTCATGCCGCGCCCTTCGTCCTACCCCTCCGGAGATTCACAGTGAAGGTCACTGCCCTGGCGGCGATGCTCGTCTCCGCCACCGCGCTCGCACAGACGCCACCGCCCGGCGCCCCCCTCGCCGAACCAAAGTTCCGGAGTGACGCCGACATCCAGCGGGAGATCGACGCGCGCGTCGAGGCGGCCAAGAAGGAGCTGCGCGAGGAGATGCGGGCTCAGGCCGCCACCGTCGCCGCCACCTCGGCCGGCAGCTCCTGGGAGACGGAGGCCGCCACTCACCGGAAGCTCGACCTCCTGGAGCTCCACGGCTACTTCCGCGTCCGGCCCGAGCTGTTCCACAAGTTCGATCTCGACCAGCCTCCCGACTTCAGCGGCTACTGGCTGTTCCCCCGGCCGGACGGGACGGGCGCTCCGGGGATCGCGACCGGCGGCGGGCACAGCATCGCCGGCACCAACATGCGCTTCCGGCTGGACCCCACCCTCAACATCTCCGAGGAGGTGCGGATCCGCGCCCAGGTGGATGCCCTGGACAACCTGGTGTGGGGCAGCACACCCCAGTACGCCTACATCCGGCAGGACCGGGTGGACATGGGCATCCTCGGCGCCAGCCAGGTCCCGAACATCCCCGGCGTGAACTCCACGCAGAGCAACCTGGCGGTGAAGCGGGTCTGGGGCGAGGTGGCCACCCCGATCGGGCTCCTCAAGTTCGGCCGGATGGCAGATCAGTACGGCCTGGGCATCGTGCACAACGACGGGAATTGCCTGGACTGCGACTACGGGAGCACCGTGGACCGGTTCCAGTTCGTGGCCGAGCCGCTCCCCGGCTTCTTCCTGGTCCCCACCATCGACTTCGACCTCGAGGGGTTGGTGAGCGGCCACGTCAACACCCAGGGCCAGCCGTACGACGTCAGCAACAGCGACGACGCGCACACCTTCGGGATCATCCTCGCGCGCAAGGACACCGAGCAGAAGGCCCGGGCGAAGCTCGACGCCGGCGGCTCCATCTTCAACTACGGCCTGTTCTTCCAGTACCGGAGCCAGAACTACGAGTACAACCAGAACGGGAGCAACACCGCCTTCAACGAGCAAGACCCCTACACCAACCCTCAATCCCTCCCTCAGCCGGACCTCCCGGAGCGCCTACCTCTTCATCCCCGACCTCTGGCTGAAGTTCGAGCGCAAGGCCTTCCGGATCGAGCTGGAGGTCGCCGCATACCTGGGCAAGGCGAAGGCCTGCCTTCCCTACCTCGACGGGTCGAGCACCAGCTGCGACGCGGGGAGTCGCGCCTTCAAAGAGGAGCTGACCATCGCCCAGTACGGCGGCGCCCTGCAGACGGAGTGGCGTCTCCTCGAGGGGGCGCTGAAGATCGGGCTCGAGGTGGGCGCCGCCAGCGGCGACTCGGCGCCGGGGTTCGGGAACAAGCCGAATCGCCAGAGCAACCAGACCCGGCCCGGCTCCACCACCTCCGGTGCACAGTGGGGCGACTACGAGGGCGCGCAGTACGGACAGCGGCCCTGCAGCCCGGGCGCGCCGAGCTACCAGGCGCTCTGCCAGGACCGCGACATCCGGAACTTCCGCTTCAACCAGGATTACCGGGTCGACC
This sequence comes from uncultured delta proteobacterium, assembly GCA_963776345.1. Lineage (GTDB taxonomy): Bacteria > Myxococcota > Myxococcia > Myxococcales > Myxococcaceae > RPRB01. Next base: position 40,030 of record CAVZMH010000024.1, read on the forward strand.
TCATCCTGTGGCGGGAGATCATCGGCGGCATCACCGATGCGCTCTACGTGAAGCCGGGCGTCTCCTACGCCTTCAACGACTCGCTGAGCGTCTTCGGCTCCCTGGTGTATTCCAAGGCGCTGAAGCCCACCAGCACCCCGTCCGGGACCAGCACCCAGCTCGGGCTGGAGATCGACGCGGGCGTGCGGTACCAGACCGACGACGGGTTCTACGCCCAGCTCATGTATGGGGTGCTCTTCCCGTTCGACGGCCTCCAGTTCGGGTACCTCAGCGCCCCCGTCTCACCCTCGGTCGCCCAGGCGCTCCGTGCCCAGGTCGGGATTCGCTTCTAGGCACGCCGCGCTCCTCGCCCTCGTGCTCGCCGCCACAGGCTGCGGGGTCCGGCCCAACAACCTGCGCTCGCCGGCTCCCGCGCCGGCCAGCGCTCCATCGCCCGCCCCGCGCCCCCCCGGCGCACCCGACGCGGGTCCGTAGAGGGCGGCGATGGACCACTTCCATCCACGCCGCGGGGTGCTCCACGTCGAGGACGTCTCGCTGGAGCGCATCGCGACGCGCGTCGGGACGCCAACCTACGTCTACTCGGAGGCGACGCTGCGGCGGCATTTCCGGGTGGTGGACGAGGCGTTCGCCGGCGCCCCGCACCTCATCTGCTACTCGGTGAAGGCGAACGGGAACCTGGCGCTCCTCTCGGCGCTCGCGCGTTGGGGCTCGGGGTTCGACGTCGTCTCCGGCGGCGAGCTGGCGCGGGTGCTCGAGGCGGGCGGTGACCCCGCGCGCACCGTCTTCGCCGGGGTGGGCAAGACCGAGCCCGAGATGGCCTACGCGCTCCGGGCGGGCATCGGGATGTTCAACGTGGAGAGCGCCGAGGAGCTGGAGGCGCTCGACCGGGTGGGGCGCCGTCTCCGCCGCCGCGCCCCCTTCGCCATCCGGGTGAACCCCGGGGTGGAGGCCGGCACGCACCGGCACATCTCCACCGGGCACTCGACCTCGAAGTTCGGGGTCCCCTTCTCCGAGGCCCGCGCGCTCTACGCCCGGGCCCGCCGGATGCGCGGCGTGAGGGCGCGGGGCGTGGACTGCCACATCGGCAGCCAGCTCACCCGGCTCGGCCCGCTCGCCGCCGCGCTCCGCCAGGTCGCGGGGCTGTACCGCGCGCTCCGCGCCGGGGGGCAACTGCTGGAGTGGCTCGACGTGGGCGGCGGTCTCGGCATCCGCTACCAGGACGAGGAGCCGCCCTCCCCGGACCGCTGGGCGGCCACCGTGCGCGAGGCCACCCGGGACACCGGGGCCACGGTGCTGGTCGAGCCGGGCCGGGTGCTGGTGGGGAACGCCGGCGTGCTCCTCACCCGGGTGCTCTACCGGAAGCGGGCCGGGGGGCGGACGCTGGTGGTGGTGGACGCCGGGATGAACGACCTCCTCCGTCCGGCGCTCTACGGGGCCAAGCACACCATCGTCCCGGTGCGGGGCCGGCGGGGCAGGGCGCAGACGGTGGACGTGGTGGGCCCGGTCTGCGAATCGACCGACGTGCTGGGCCGCGACCGCCGCCTGGTGCTACCCGAGCCGGGCGCGCTGCTCGCCATCCGGGGCGCCGGGGCCTACGGGATGAGCATGGCCAGCACGTACAACGGGCGGCCCCGTCCGGCCGAGGTGCTGGTCTCGGGTGCCCGGGCCCGGGTGGTGCGCCGGCGCGAGCGGGTGGAGGACCTCTGGCGCGGCGAGCCAAGCGGACGGTAGGGTGGCCGGCGCGATGAAGCTCCAGGGTTCGATGACCGCGCTGGCCACGCCGTTCCGCGGCGGGGCGCTGGATGAGGACGCCTACCGGGCGCTGGTTCGCCAGCAGCTCGCCGGCGGCACCGCGGGCCTGGTGCCCTGCGGGACGACGGGCGAGGCGATGACCATGACCTTGGCCGAGCGCGTCCGGGCGGTGCGGGTGGTGGTCGAGGAGGCGAAGGGCCGGGTGCCGGTGGTGGCCGGTGCGGGGAGCAACAGCACCGCCGAGACCATCGAGGCGATGGGCCGGGTCCGCGAGGTGGGCGCCGACGCCGCGCTGATCGTCACCCCCTACTACAACAAGCCCAACCAGGCCGGGCTGCTCGAGCACTACCGCGCCTGCGTGCGGGCGCACCCCGGGTTCCCCATCGTCGTCTACAACGTGCCGGGCCGGACGGCGGGCGACATCCTCCCGGAGACGATGCAGCGGCTGTGCGAGCTGGCGGAGATCGTCGCCATCAAGGAGGCGACGGCGAGCATGATCCGCGCGGTGGAGCTGCGCGAGAAGTGCGGCCCGCGGCTGACCCTGCTCTCGGGCGACGACTACACGGTGGTGCCGTTCATCGCCTGCGGCGGTGAGGGCGTCATCTCGGTGTCCTCGAACGTGGCGCCGCGCCTGATGGCGGACATGGTGGAGGCGGCGCGGCGCGGCGAGCGTGACCGGGCGCTCGAGCTCCAGGTTCGCCTGAATCCGCTGCACCGGCTGCTCTTCGCCGAGCCGAACCCCATTCCGGTGAAGTGGGCGCTCCATCTGATGGGCATGTTCGGCCCGGAGATCCGCCTCCCCCTGGTCCCGCTCGGGGAGCCGCACCGGATCGCGCTGGCGACCGAGCTGCGGCGGCTGGGCCTTCTGAGCTGAGGGATCTGTACCGGCGCGGCGAACGCCAGCTCGCTAGATGAGGGCGGAGATGGCGGACGCAAAGAGAACCTCCACCGGTCTGCTGTTCGCCCTCTGCTCGATCTTCATCGTCCAGATCGGCGCGGCCGCCTCGACGCCGGTCTTCGCGGTCATCGGCCCGGCCGGGACGGCGTGGCTCCGGCTGTGCTGGGCAGGGGTGTTCTTCGTGGCGGTCGCGCGGCCGAGCCTGCGGGCGCTCCACCGGCATGACCTGGCCGCGGCCCTCCTCCTCGGAGTGGTGAGCGCCGGGATGACCATCACCTTCTTCGAGGCCATCGCCCGCATTCCCCTCGCCACCGCGGTGGCCATCGAGTTCCTCGGGCCGCTCACCGTGGCCGTGCTCCGCCGCACCGGACGCTGGGGGCTGGTCTGGCCGCCGCTGGCGTTCGCCGGGGTGCTGCTGGTGACGCAGCCCTGGTCGGGCCTCACCGACACCGTGGGCATCGCCTTCGCGCTCGGCGCCGGGATGGGCTGGGCGTCGTACATCCTCCTGACCCAGCGCATCGGCCAGCGCTTCCACGGGCTCGCCGGGCTGGCCATTTCCATGCCCGCGGCGGCGCTCGCCGCCACGCCTCTGGGGCTGGTCCAGGCGCTCGGGCACCTGACGCCCATGGTGGTCCTCGCCTGCGCCGGGCTGGCGCTGCTCCTGCCCGTCATCCCGTACTCGCTGGAGCTGCTCGCGCTGCGGCGCCTCGACGCGGGCACCTTCGGGACGTTGATGAGCGTCGAGCCCGCCGCCGCGCTCCTGGTGGGCGCGGTGATGCTCCGCCAGTTCCCCGGATGGGGACAGGCGCTCGGCATCGGCCTGGTCACCGTGGCCGCCGTCGGCGCCGCGCGCACCGGGCGGCCGGAGGAGACCGCCGAGCCCGTGCCCGCGCCGGCGACCGTCTGATCGGCGGTCGAACCGACGGCCGCCAGGGGATGCTCCCGCGGAGGCCCCGAGGAGAGTGGCCCGGCGGGACGGCCGCTCGCCGCCTCGCGCGCCACGGGCGCCGGGCGTGCTACATCGCTCCGCCGTGCCACTCACCCTCCTCGTCGCCGGGGTCCCGGGCCGCATGGGCTCGGCGGTGGTGCGCGCCGCGGCGGAGGAGCCCGCGGTGAAGGTCGTCGGCGCGGTCGCCCGCCCGGGCTCGCCGGCGCGCGGGCGGGACGTCGGCACGCTCTCCGGCGTCGCGGCGCTCCAGCTGCCGCTCCGGGACGACTTCGCCGCCGCGCTCGCCGAGGTGCGGCCCGACGTCGCCGTGGACTTCACCGCACCCGAGTCGTCCGCCGACTTCGCCGAGGCCTGCGCCCGGCAGGGCGTCCCCTTCGTCACCGGCACCACCGGCTTCACCATCGCCCAGCGCGAGCGGCTCGACCGCGCCGCGGCGCGCATCCCGCTCGTCGTCTCGCCCAACATGTCGGTGGGCGTGCACGTGATGCTCGAGGCCGCGTCGCTCCTCGGCCGGGTCCTCGGGACCGGGTGGGACGCCGAGGTGCTCGAGCTGCACCACCGGCTGAAGAAGGACGCCCCGAGCGGCACCGCGCTCCGCATCGCCGAGGTGGTGGCCAAGGCCCGCGGGCAGGACGCCTCGGTGCTCCGCCTGGCCCGCGCCGGGACCGTGGGCGAGCGCCCCCCGGGGGAGATCGGCGTCCAGACGCTCCGGGGCGGTGACGTGGTGGGCGAGCACACCGTCTTCTTCCTCGCGCCGGGCGAACGCATCGAGCTCAGCCACCGCGCCACGAGCCGCGACCAGTTCGCCAAGGGCGCGCTCCGCGCCGCGCTGTGGGTCCGCGGCCAGCCCCCCGGGCAGTACGGGATGCGGGACGTGCTGGGGCTGTGAGCGCCGCGGCGGCGAGCGACGGACCGGTGTACGTGGGCCTCGGCGCGAACCTCGGCGACCCCGAGCGCACGCTGGCCGCCGCCCTCGAGGACCTCGCGCGCCTCGAGGACGTGGCGGTGCTCCGCTGCTCCTCGCTCTACGCCGCGGCCCCGGTGGGCCCCCCCCAGCCCGAGTTCCGCAACGCCGTGGTGGGGCTGTCGACCGGTCGCACGCCCGGATCGCTCCTGGCCGCCCTCCTGGACATCGAGCGGGCGCACGGCCGGGTCCGCGTCGAGCGGTGGGGACCGCGGCTCCTCGACCTCGACATCCTCCTCTGGGGAGACCGGGTGGTGGACGTTCCGGGGCTGCACATCCCCCACCCCGAGCTCCACCGGCGCCGCTTCGCGCTCGAGCCGCTGGCCGAGCTGGATCCGGCGGCGCGCCACCCCGTCCTCCAGAAAACCGTCGCCGAGCTGCTGGCCGGCGTGCGAGATCAGCCGGTGCAGCGCCTCGATTCCGCCGTGTGGAGACCTCGATGACGATGGCCGCAACCGCCCTGGTGCTGGTGCTCGCGCAGGGGCAGCCGCTCCCCCCGGGGCATCCCCCCATCTCGGGTGGGGTGGTCCCCGCGAAGCCCCTCCCGCCCGCGCCCGCCGCTCCTCTCGACCAGGCCCAGCCGGGCTCGGGCGACGCCGCGCTCCCGCCCGGTCATCCGGCCATCACTCCGGGCGGCGCGCCGCCGGCCGCGGGAACGGGGAGCAGCGCGCCCGGGAGCGCCGGCCAGCTTCCTGCCGGACACCCCAGCATCACCCCGGGTGCCGCGGCGTCGACGCTCGGACGACCTGCTCCGGAAGATGGACGCCACCCCGGACCTCAAGACGCAGCCCAAGCCGTACGAGGTCTCGGCGGCGATCGGCAAGCTCTACTACGGCCGTGGCCGATGGGCGGACGCACGCGACTTCTTCACCCAGGCGGAGAAGACCGCCGAGCCGGTCCGCTCTCTCTTCCTCGAGCAGAGGAAGCAGGTGAAGAAGCGCGCTCCCGGACGCGGCCCCGGCCGGCTGCCGGCTCTCGAGCGACATGGCGGTGGAGAAGGTGGTCGAGCAGGCCCGCAGCCTCGCGGCCCAGAAGCAGCACGGCCCGGCGGCGGCCTGCGCGCTGGAGGCGCTCGGCCCGGCCCTCGACGCCACCGCGCTGCTCGGGAACGCGCTGGCCCTGATGGGCGACAGCAAGGGCGCGCTCGCCGCGTACGAGCGAGTGCTGCAGATCCAGCCCCGGAACGCCGAGGCGCTGTACGGGCATGGCGCGGTCACCTTCGAGACGAAGGGCGACGACGTCGCGGCGTTGAAGGCCGCGCGGACGGAGCTCCAGACGGCGGCCGAGGTGGCGCCGAGCTCCCCCCAGTCGGCGTCGGCCCGGGCGCTCGCCCAGCGCATCGACCAGGTCATCGCCGCAGGGGGCGCGACGAGGTTCGCCCGCCAGCAGCAGAAGATCCGGGCCGAGGCCAAGCCGGTGGTGGCGGCAGGGCCGATGGCGGACCGATGGCCGCCGCTCCGATGGCCGCGGGCCCGGCGCAGCCCGCCCCCGGACCCTCGGCGGCGAACCTGCCGCGCCGCCCCAGCTGAGCAAGGAGACGATGGAGGCGTTCCAGAAGACCGAGGTGACGCCCGAGATGCAGGCCAGCTTCGCCCGGCTGATCGAGGACGGAGAGGCCAAGCTCGTCGCCAACAAGTACCAGGACGCGCTCGACGACTTCCGGCAGGTGATGCCCTACCAGCCCAACAACGCGCGGCTGCGCGCGGGTATGGCCTGGGCGCTGGTCGGGCTGCAGCGGCAGCCGATGGCGGACAACGTGTGGCGCGTGGCGGTCGGCTCGGATCCGGCCTCGGTGGACGCCCTCGGTGACCGGCTCTCCAAGGCGGGCAACAGGGAGAGCGCCCGCGCCCTGTGGACCAAGCTCCAGGCGAGCGACCCGGACTACGCCTCGCGCTCCGGCGTGCAGAAGAAGCTGGGCGGTTCGCCCTAGCTGGCGACGGCGCCGGTCTCGCGAGCGACCGGCACCTCCTTCACCGTCGCCGGCCCGGCCAGGGTCGGCACGGCGAAGGTGACCTCGTCGCGGCCGAGGAAGTGCGCCGGCCCGTCGAGGAGGGCGAGCAGCCCGCGCCGCTCTCATCCAGGCCACCGCCAGCGTGAACAGCGCGGCAGCCGTGGCCATGGTGAGGCGGAGCCCCACCCGGTCCCCGAGCCAGGAGAGCGTGAGGAGCCCCACCGCGTACCCCACCCCCAGCACCATGGTGTAGAGGCTGCTGACCCGCGCCTGGAGCAGCCGCGAGACCCGGCTCATGCAGGTGGCGTTCACCCCGGTGAGCGTGGAGAGGTAGGCGCCGCCGAGGATGACGAGCAGCACCACCGCCATCCAGAACCGGGGCACGAGCCAGTAGGCGACCGCGACGACGCCGAGGGTCAGGGTCATCCGGCTCATCAGGCGCCGGCGGCCCCAGCGGTCGGCCAGCGTGCCGGTGAGCACCGCCGCGCCGATCGCTCCGACGCCCTGGGCGGTGGCGAGCAGCGAGGTGCCCGTGGCGCCGTGGCCGAAGATGGTGATGGCGTACACCGGGATCAGCGCGATGAAGGGCGCCACCAGCACCGCGACGAGGCAGGTGAGGACCAGCGCGGTGCGGATGCCGGCGTCCTCGCGCGCGACGCGGAAGCCGGTGACGATCTCCGCCCACAGGTCGCCGCGTCCGTCGTGCTCTGCCCTGGGCGGCAGATGGACGAGCATCAGCGAGACCAGCACCGCGACGAAGCTCGCGGCGTTGCAGAGGAAGGCGAGGGCGAGCCCCCCGGCGGCGATGGCCAGGGCGGCGAGCGACGGACCGATGATGCGGCCGAGGTTGTACTGCGCCGAGCTGAGGCTGAGCGCCGAGAGGAGATCCTCGGCGGGGACCAGCTCGGCGAGGAGCGACGAGTAGACCGGCGACACCAGCGCGTTCACGCACCCGGCGAGGAAGGCGAGCACCGCGACGGTCGGCACCGAGAGCCGCCCGGTGAAGGCGAGCACCGCCAGCACGGCCGCGAGGAGCGTCTGCGCGGTGGTGAGGACCGAGAGCAGCCGCCGCCGGTCGGTCCGGTCGGCCAGCGCGCCGGCGAGCGGGCCGAGGACCAGCGTGGGCAGATACATCAGCGCGGCCACCGTGCCGGTCCACCCGGCGCGCCCGGTGGCCTGGGTGACGTACACGCCCACCCCGATGGTCTCCATCCAGGTGCCGACGTTGGAGACGAACGCGCCCAGCCAGAAGCGGACGAAGTTCGGATGGCGAAAGGCGCGAAGGGAGGACAACCGGTCCTGCCTCGCGCGCCCGGGTCGAGCGACGGCGAGATCCAAGGGAATTCCAGCCCTCAGACTACCGCGTCCCGGGGCGCACCGCAGGCACAGTGGCCGCCTGTTTCGCGCAGGGAAGGCTTGCGGCGCGGGGTGGGTCCGGGGCAAGTCAGGGAGCACCGGAGCCCACCCTGCTCGCCCTGGTCGACACACCCCGTCCGTCCAGTCCACGCCGCCGTGCGGTGCGCGGTCCCCTGTTCGCCCTCGCCGGCGCGATCGCCCTCTACGTCGCGCTCTGGGTCATCCCCTGGCGACTCCACCCGTCGACCGGGCGAGGTGCGCTCGGCGTCTACGAGGTGGGACAGGAGGGTCGCCTGGACCCGCTCCCCGAGGGCGCACCGCTGCCCGCGGGGACGAAGGTGGCGTTCGGCGTCAGCTCGGAGCGCGAAGCGTCGGTGGTGGTGCTCGCCCTGCGCCCCCGACGAGTGCTGCTGGTGAGCCCGTCGACGCCCGCGACCGGCGCCATCGAGCGGATCCGCCCCGGCGGGCCCACGGTGCTGTCGGACCGTCCGGCCATCGACGGCCCTCCCGGGCTGGTGCGCTTCCTGGCGGTGTTCTGCCGGAGCGCGCTGCCGCCCCAGACGGTGCTCAAGGCGGGCGAGCGGGCGCTGGCCGTGGGTGGGGGCGATCCCGACGCGGTCCACACGCTGGACCTCGGCTGCGCCGAGGCCTTCGCCAGCGCGAGGGTGGTCGGGCCCAGGCCCTAGATCAGCCGCGCGGCGAGCAGGTCCTGCACGTCGATGAGCCCGACGGGGTGGCCATCGGCGTTGACCACCGGAAGCTGATCCACGTGCGCCTCGCGCATCAGCGCCGCGGCGGTCAGCGCCAGGTCCTCCGGCGACACGCAGCGCGGGTGGTGGCCCATCACCGCGGAGACCGGCAGGGCGAAGTCGGTCTTCCCCCGCTCGACCATCCGCCGGAGGTCGCCGTCGGTGAAGATGCCCACCAGCCGGCCCGAGGCGTCGACGACGTTGGTCGCGCCAGGACGCCCGGGGGTGTTGGTCATCACCACCACCGCCTCGTGCAGCGGAGCGTCGGCCCGCACCACCGGGTTGGCGCGCCCGGCGCGCATCACCTCCAGCACCCGCATCACGCTCCGACCCAGCTTTCCGCCCGGGTGGAGCGCGGCGTACTCCTCGCTGCTGAACTGGCGCGTCTTGAGGAGGGTCATCGCCAGCGCGTCCGAGACCGCGTGCAGCGCGGCCGAGCTGGCGGTGGGGACCAGCCCCAGCGGGCAGGCCTCGGGGATGGCGCCCACGTCGAGCACCACGTCCGCGCCGCGGGCCAGCGGGGAGTCGCCGTCGCCGGTGATGGCGACGATCTGCGCCCCGAGGCGCCGGAGCGAGGGGAGGAGCCGCACCAGCTCCTCGGTCGAGCCGCTGTTGGAGAGCGCCAGCACCACGTCGCCCCGGCTGACGCGGCCGAGGTCGCCGTGCAGCGCCTCGGAGGGGTGGAGGTAGAGCGAGGGGACGCCGGTGGAGGCGAGCGTCGCCGACAGCTTCTGGGCGATGAAGCCGGGCTTCCCCAGTCCGGTGACGATCACGTGGCCCTCGCAGGCCCGCAGCAGCTCCAGCGCACGGATGAAGCCCGCCCCGAGCCGCTCCTTGGCGCCGAGGATGGCCGCGGCCTCGGCATCGAGGACTCCCCGGGCGTAGGCCAGCGCGTCCGCCCGCTGCGCCAGCCTCCTCCGCGACGCCGAGGGGCGAGAACGGACGCGGGAGGGGCGGGGGACGGGGCGTCGCATCGCGAGGGAGGAACCCCGCTCATACCGCGCGTGGCCGGTCGAGGCTAGGGTGCGCCGGCCCGTTGCCATCCGTGCGGACCCTCCTGACCCTCGTCCTGTTCGCCTCGACGCTGGTGGCGGTGATGATCCGTCCGCGCGGCATCGCCGCCGGATGGTGGACCTGCGCGGCGGCGGCCGTCGCGCTGGCCCTGGGGCTCGTGCATCCCGCCCAGGTCTGGGCGCTGGTCCTCGTGGCCCGCGAGGCCCTCCTCTTCCTGCTGGCGCTGCTCCTCCTCTCCGCCCTGCTCGAGGCGAGCGGGTTCTTCGAGTGGGCCGCGGTGCTCGCCGCGCGCTCGGCGCGGAGCGGGGCGGGGCTCCTGGGAAGCGTGCTGGTGCTCGGGTCGCTGATCACCATCGTGCTCTCGCTGGACACCACCGCGGTCATCCTCACCCCGCTGGTGGTGGCGGCGGTGCAGCGGCTCGAGGTGCCGGCGCGGCCGTACATCCTGGTCTGCGTCTTCGTCTCCAACGTGGCCTCGCTGCTGCTCCCGGTGAGCAACCTCACCAACCTCCTCCTCGCCGCGCACGTCCCGGCCGCGCGGTTCGCCGCGGCGATGGGGCTGCCCCAGCTGGCGACGCTCCTGGTGCTCTGGGCGGGGCTGCGCTTCGCCTGCCGGCGGGAGCTGGGCTCCACGCTCGACACCGCGCGCCTGCCCCGCGCCTCGACGGTCATCGTGGACCGGCCGTTCTTCCTCGCGGCCTGCGGCGTGCTCGTGCTCCTGGTGCTCGGCTACTTCCTCGGTCCCGCCCTCGGCGTCCCGGTGTGGGTGACGACCTTCGCCGGGGTGCTGGTCCTCGGCGCGGTGGGGGTCGCGCGCCAGCGGCTGGGGAGGAGCGGGGTCCAGCACCTCTCGCTCGGGGTGTTCCCGTTCGTGGTGGGGCTCTTCGCCCTGGTGCAGGCGGTGGAGAACCTCGGGCTCGATCGGCCGCTGGTCCGGTGGCTGGCGGAGCCGCGGCCGGCCTGGGTGGGGCTGGCGGCGATGACCGGGGTGGCGAGCGCGCCTCGAGCGCGCTCAACAACCTGCCGGCCACGCTGCTGGTCCGCTCGCTGCTCGACGCGCTCCATGCGCCGGAGGCGTGGATGCATGCCGCGCTGCTCGGGACCAACATCGGGAGCTGCCTCACGCCGCACGGGACGCTGGCCACGCTGCTGGTCCTCTCCGCCGCCGCGCGCAGGGGGGTCGACCTGCCGCCGCTGGAGGTGGTCAAGGTGTCGGTGTGGCTGGTGCCGGCGATGCTGGTGGCTGGGCTTGTCGCGCTCTGGGTGGTGCACTGATGCTCGGCACGCACCTCATGACCCACCCCACTCGCTGGCCCGCGACCTTGGTCCTGCTCGTCCCGCTGCTGGGGGCGGCAGCGCCGCCGCCCGGCGCCTCCCGCGGCGCGTCCGTCTTCCTGGAGCGGTGCGTGCTCTGTCACACCGTCGAGCCCGGCGCGGCCGGCGGTCGGGGCCCGAACCTGCGCGGCGTGGTCGGGCGGAAGGCGGCGAGCACCGACTTCGGGTACTCGGCCGCGCTCACCCGCTGGGGCAAGACCTGGACCCCCGAGCTGCTCCAGAAGTACCTGACGAACCCAGGTGCGCTCGTTCCGGGCACCACGATGGACCAGAAGGTCACCGACCGGGGCGAGCGCGCGGACCTCGTCGCCTACCTGAGAACGCTCGAGGCCTCGAAGCTCCCTCAGCCTCCGAGCGTGTCGGCTGGACCCTCGCCCCTTCCGGACGCAGGGGTGCCCGGGCAGGTCTCGGCGGGGGTGAGCGCTCCGGACGCGGGCGTTGGCTCCGTGCTCACCGGCCCCGCGGCGTTCGGCGACTGGCGGTCCGATGCGCCCGGCGTCCTGCGCCACATCCGCGTCGAGGACCTCCCGGTGCCCTTCGCCACCAGCTCGGCCCGGAACAGCCCCCGGATCGTCCCGAGGCCGGAAGGCGCATGGCCCCGCGCTCCACCGGGCTGGCGGGTGGACCTCTTCGCCGAGGGGCTCGAGGAGCCACGGCAGATCCGCATCGCTCCGGGCGGCGACGTCTTCATCGCCGAGACCGCCCGGGGGCGTATCCGGGTGCTCCGGGCGAGGGACGGCGCCCGGCGGGCCGAGCAGCGCTGGACCTTCGCCGACGGGCTCGACGGACCGTTCGGGATGGCGTTCTACCCGCCGGGCCCCGCGCCGCAGTGGCTGGTCGTCGCCGAGACCAACCGGGTGGTGCGCTTCCCGTACCGCGACGGGGACACCGCCGCTCGCGGCCGGCCCGAGGTCGTCGTCGCCCAGCTCGCGCCCACCAGCGGAGGCCACACCACCCGCGACGTCGTCTTCTCGCTCGACGGGAGGCGGATGTTCGTCTCGGTCGGGAGCCAGTCCAACGTGGCCGAGTGGATGGGCAAGAAGAGCGCCGAGGAGGTGCGGGCGTGGGAGTCCAACCGTCCGACCGGTGCGGCCTGGGGGCTCGAGGAGCGCCGGGCGAACGTCCTGGTCTTCGAGCCCGCGGGCGGGGAGGGCCGCATCTTCGCCACCGGCCTCCGCAACTGCGTGGGCATGGCGGTGCATCCGGCGACCGGGGACCTGTGGTGCTCCACCAACGAGCGCGATGGGATGGGGGACGACCTGGTGCCCGACCACGTCACCCGGGTGCGCGAGGGCGCCTACTACGGCTGGCCGTGGTACTGGCTCGGCAACCACGAGGAGCCGCGGCTCGGGGGCCACCGTCCCGACCTGGCCGGGAAGGCCACCGTGCCCGACGTGCTGCTCCAGGCGCACTCGGCCTCGCTCGGCATGACCTTCCGGGAGGGGGACGGATTCGCCGCGGAGCACGGCTCGTGGAACCGTGAGCGACGCACCGGCTACAAGGTCATCCGCATCCCGACGCGGAACGGGGTGCCCACCGGCGAGTACGAGGACTTCTTGACCGGGTTCGTGGTCGACGCGCGCAACGTCTGGGGCCGCCCGGTGGGGGTGGCGGTGGCGCACGACGGTGCGCTGCTGGTGACCGAGGACGCGGGCGGAACCGTGTGGCGGGTGGCACCGGCGTCTCCTTGACGGTGGGGGGAATTCCGGGTGGGCGCTCGTCTGCCCGCCGTGCTCTGCTGCTCGCCGTGCGCCGGCGCGTCTTCGTGGTGGCAGGCGAGTACGGGAGCAACCCCCGGTTCCTGACCGCGGAGCGGCGCTCATCCGAGTTCCTCTCCGAGCCCGCACCGGAGCCCGAGGCCGCCGAGCTGGCGCGGCTGTTCTTCCGCTACCCCAACCGGAGCGACGACGGCCGCGCCCGGCCGGCCGACTGGGAGCGTGACTACGGCCTGACCGAGCCGGTGACGCTCACCGACCTGCTGGCCTCGGCGGGACACCGGGCGCTGTCCAGCCTCCACGCGCTGCTCGGGGACGCGAGCTACCGCGGGACCTGCGATCGCATCACCGACCTGTTCGTCACCTGCATGCCGGGGCTCGATCCCAACGAGCGGATGAACGTGGGACTCGTGCCGCAGACGCTCCAGGCGACGCTCCAGCTCTCGCGTCGTGCGCGGTGCCAGTTCCTGGCCGGCACCTCGGACAGCGGGGCGTGGGCCTTCGCCCAGGCGGTGCGGGCGGCCCGGTCCGCCGAGCGCGGGGCGACCGTCCTGGTGGTCGCCGGGCAGATCCTCCCCTCGGGCTACGCCTCGCAGTACCAGATCCGCACCGTGCTCGGGGACCTCGACCAGGCGCGCGGGCTGGACATGCTGGTCGTCGGCGACCTCCTGATGGACTGCATGCGCCGGAACCTCGGGGTCTCGCGCCAGGCGATCGAGGCCGCGCTGGCGACCATCTCGATGCGCAAGTTCCAGGCGGCGGGCGCCTACCCGGCGGCGATGCTCTCCGGACGCCTCCCTCGCCGGAGCACCCGGCGGACGCCCTACTTCGACGGCGACGACATCGCCGCCCCGTGCTGCGGCGCAGCCGCCACGCTGGTCACCTCCGACGAGGATCTGGTGGCGCAGGTGCTCGCCGCCCGTTCGCCCCGCCACGCCGGCTCGCCGGTGGTGGAGGTGCTCGGGGTGGGGGAGGGGAGCAGCAACCCGAGCTTCCTCGAGCGGCAGTCTCCGCTGATCTTCGCCACCGCCATCCGGGAGGCCTTCGCCGCGACCGCCGACGACGCGGCGGTGAGGCCGGCCACGTTCCCCGGCGCCGGGTTCGGGGTGGTGCACGACGCCTTCCCCAGCATCGAGCTGGCCTTCCTGCTCGGGATGGGCCTCGACTGGCACCGGGCGGTGGAGCGGATGCGCGACGGGTGGAGCAACCCGTACGGGGGGCTCCTGACCTTCGGCCACGCGCTCGGGGCGTCGGGCCTGGTGCAGGTGAACAAGACGCAGCACGTCTTCAGCGGAGACCGGCGGCATCTCCGTCCCATTCCGTCGGGGCCGGGGCCGCTGCCCGGGACGCTGGCCTTCACCACCTCGGTGGGAGGACCGCTCTCGCACATCGTGGTCTCGCTCTTCCGGGGAGGGAGCGGAGAGCTGCCGCAGTCGGGCCGGACCAGCCCCTCGGCGGAGTGGACCGAGCGACGGCGGAAGCTCCGCCGGGCGCTCCCGGTGCATCTCGGGCGGGTGGAGCGGGCGCTGGCCGGAGGTGGGCGGCCGATGCTGGTCGAGGGCGCGACCTACGTCAGCATCCGGAGCTGCCTCCGGGCGTTGAGGCCGGCGGACATCTCCGGGCTCACCTTCGACGGGGTGGAGGCGCTGGTCCGTCCCGAGTGCCTGGACGAGGTACGGGTCCGGTTGCGGGGGCTGGTGTCGGTGGTGGTGTCCGAGGCCGAGCGGCTCTCGTCACTCTTCGACGTGTTCCGCGTGCTCACCGACGAGCTCACCGCGATGGCGGACGACTGGCGCGGGTCGGGCTGGTTCTCGCCGGAGGCCGGGGCGATGACGCCGGCGCGCCTGACCGAGCGGCTGAAGGAGTGTCTGCGCGTCCCGCTGGCCATCCTCTGCGTGCGGGAGGACGGGCGCCTCTCGAGGGTGGTGCAGTTCCTCCCGAGGGACGGGCTCGGGTACGAGGCGCTCGAGGGGGTCGATCTGCTCGCCGAGCGCGATGGCGTGCTGCGTGCGGTCTCCGGCCCGGACGCGGCGCTGCTGTTGCCGTGGTGGAACGTGCATGCCCGGCGCCCGTCGGACGGCGGCGGCCCGGCGGTGACCGGCCCGGAACGCCTCGACGCGCTGTTCGGCCCGGGAGCGGAGTCGGTCCGGGAAGTCCCCGCAGATCTGGGATTGCTCCGCGAATGGGCGTTGCCCGAGCCGCGCCCCTGGGCGAAGGAGCTCGCCTCGGACGGCTCGTCGCGACCCGTGCTCCGGGCCGTGGCCTACGTCGCCCAGGTGGTCCCGCCGGCGCCGGATCGGCTCGCCGCGGCGCAGGAGGCGCTGGCGGAGGCGGCGCGCGAGGCCCAGGGGTGGCTCGGACGGTGGCAGTTCGCCATCGCCCAGGCCGGGAGCCGGCTGTGGATGACCGGCGTCTCGGCCGCGGCGACCGACGCGACGGACCTCCTGCGCTTCGCCCGGGAGGTGGCGCGGGCTGCGGCGGTCTCCGGCCTTCAAGTTCGCGCGGCGCTGGCGACCGGGACGGGGACGCTGTTCGAGGACGTGCACGGGCGGCCGGCGGTGGCCTCCGAGCTCACGGTGCGCGCGGTCGAGGCGCTCGGGGCGCTGGACCGTTCCATTCCCGCGGGGGAGCCCGGCCCGGCCGCGGTCCTCGCGCTGACGATGGACGAGGTGGACGGGCCGCTCGGCGACGCGGAGACCGCCGGGTGGCACACGGCGGCGACGAGCGGGGGCGTCCGGCTGTTCGTGCTCGAGTAGTCCTCAGGGGTGGAGGGCGTCGAACCTGGCACGCGCCGGGAGGACGGCGGTCTTGGTCGCTCCAAGCGCGTCGACCCACGGCCAGGGGTTACTGCCGAAGAAGTCCGGCTTCCTCGCGAGGTAGAGCGAGTCCGGCACGGGCTGCTCCGGCCGGTCCCAGTGGACCTGGTTGGTGACGTAGTCGTAGTTCCCGTCGCGGATGACGGTGCCGAGCACCGTCGCATCCTCGGAGCGGTTCCAGTCGGTGGGGTTGTACCCGAGCTGCCACATCGGGGTGTTGTCGGTCTGCCACGGGGAGGCGGTGACGCCCGAGCCGTAGATGAACGGTCCGGGCGTGCCCACGCCCTGCGAGCGCGCCGGAGGGATGCTCTGCCCGCTGCTCCCGAGCACGTTCCCGATGAAGGTGTAATAGCGGTGGCCGGTCATCAGGCCGATGGCCCGCCGGTTCTGGGTGTCCTCGTAGACCAGGCCCCCGCTGCTGTAGGTGTCGAGCGGCGAGGCGGCCCGGCGGATCCCGGTGAGGTGGTTGCGGAAGACGGTGATGTAGACCGCGTTTCCCCAGGTGGAGTCGCCGTCGAAGTTGAAGCTCTGGTTGCCCTCGAAGAGCTCGTAGTTGGGGGTCGTCATGTGCGAGGCGTTGAGCCCCACCTCGACCCAGCAGGCCTGGTAGTCGATCCACCCGTCATCCATGTCGTTGTAGGCGATGACGTTGCCGCCCCCGGTGGCCCGCATCACCATCACCTTGTTGAAGTTCCAGGAGATGTTGTTCTCGATCAGGTTGTCCGAGGCGTGCCAGTTCATCGCCAGGCCGTAGCCGCCGCCGCCAGGGCTGGGGTTCACCGTCTCGTGGAGGTACGAGTCGCGCAGCACCGAGCGGAAGGTGCCGGTCATCGCCACGTCCGAGCCGTCGCTCTTGTCCGCCTCGATGTTGCGCATCCAGCAGTAGGCGCACCAGTTCATCGAGACGTTGGCCCCGTTGTCTCCGCCCTTGCCGCCGGTGAGCCGCAGGTCCTCGATTCCCGCGTTGCGGATCGCCGCCACCACCGGGCCGCTGCCCGAGCTGCTGCTGGAGAGCCGGAGCAGCTGGGCGGAGTTGGCGGTCTTGTAGGTCATGTGGAACGGGGTGGTGAAGGTGACGGTGGTTCCGTTGACCGAGGCCACCTCCAGAACCTGCCCGGTGGGGCGGCCGGCCGCCTCGCCCTGTGAGCCGGGGCCGCGGGCGAACCAGCCGCGGCTCGCCCCTCCGGGGCCGTCGTCCTGGTCGCCCCACACGGTGACCTGGGGGTCGTCGAGCTGGTCCACCACCACCAGCTCGCCCGCGTTGAGCGCGAGAGCGCTGACCAGGGTGGCGGTGAAGGAGTCCTTCACCGCGTCCGCCGCCAGGTTGGTGATCTGGGTGAATCCCGACTGGCCGGGATCGAAGGCGATGTTGGTCCGGCCCCCGGTCTGCTGGAGGGTGGTCTGCGACGCGCCGGCACCGGGGCCGCCCGAACCCCGGAGCACCACGGTGGAGGGGATGTTGATCGTCCGGCCGATCTTGAAGGTCCCCGCGTCGAGCTTGACCACCTTGTTGGCGCCGCAGGCGTTGATCGCCGACTGGATCGCCGAGGCGTCATCGCCACCGCTGGGGGACAAGGTGGCGCAGATGGGCCAGCTGGCGCTGGGGATGCCGCCGACGGAGTTCAACCCGGGGTTCCACGTCGTCGCCCGGTCGGCGGGAAGGATGGTCACCGGGCCGCCCGGACCCGTGGGGCCGCTCGAGGACACCTGGCCAGTGCAGCCGAGCCCTCCCGCCACGACTGCCAGGGTTGCCCCCGCCCATCTTCCGAGAGAGCGCTGCTGCATGATCCAGTGTCCTCTGAGTCCGCCTTCGTCAGAGCCGACGAACGTCCGACGGGTGAATCCCGGATCGAGGCTCCGGAGCAACCATTTTCTCGTCCCGCGCGTGAAGCCGAGGGTGGGACACCACACCTTGCACATCGTTGCCGGGAAATTTCGATCCTCATCGCGTCCTTGGACCGAGCGGACGAGCGAGGGAACGCCCTGCAACCTTCCGCGACGAGGCGCTCGGCGCGCTGGACCGTTGCATTCCCGCCGGGGAGCCCCGTGCTGGAGTGAGGGTCCGTCTTGACCTGCGGCGGCGCGCTCGGACGAGGGCAAGTCGACCGCGCGGCCGTTCGACCCGCGGCGCCGGTTCGCAACGCAGCTTGGCTCCTGGGGACGCGGAGGGCCGGGGCCGTCGCGCGCGGGCTCGTCCGGACGGCCTGCGCGAGCGGGTGCGCTCTGATTCGGGGCCACGGTGGTGCACGCGCGCGCTCCGGCACCCCCAAAGGGGGTTCGACTATTCAGGTAAGTCACCTGTCTATTTCCCAGAAATAGTCAGGCGCATTTCCTGTCTAGTCGACCCCTCAGGCCGCCGGCCCGTGTCCCGGGCGAACTCAGTCCAGAGAGGCGCAGCGCCGTCTCCGGGCAGGACAGCGCCCGAGCTACAGCGCCGCCTCGCCGAGGAACTTCTCCTTCACCCGAGCGTCCCCGAGCAGGTCCTTGGTCGGCCCGCTCAGCGTCAGGCGCCCGGTCTCCAGCACGAAGCCGCGGTTCGCCAGCGCCAGCGCCTGGTGCACGTTCTGCTCCACCAGGAGCACGGTCACGCCGCGGCCGTTGATCTCCTTGAGCGCGGCGAACACCTGCCGGACGAGCATCGGAGCCAGGCCCAGCGACGGCTCGTCCAGCATCAGCAGCTTCGGCCGCGCCATCAGCCCCCGCCCGATGGCGCACATCTGCTGCTCGCCCCCGCTCAGCGTGCCCGCGTTCTGGTGCGCGCGTTGCTCGAGGATGGGAAACATCTCCAGCACCGTGCGCAGCGTCTCCTTGCGCTGCGCGCGGGCCTCCTTCCCGTACGCGCCCATCTCCAGGTTCTCGCGCACCGTCATCTGCGGCCAGAGCTGCCGCGCCTCGGGCACCAGCACCAGCCCCCGCTCGACCAGCCGATAGGGAGGGAGCCCCGTCACGTCCTCGCCCAGGAAGCGAATGGTGCCTCGCCGTGGCCTGAGCAGTCCGGCGATGGTCCGGAGCGTCGTGGTCTTGCCGGCGCCGTTCGCCCCCACCAGGGTCACGATCTCGCCCGGATCCACGTCGAACGACACGTCCCACACCGCCTGGACGTCCCGGTAGAAGACGTCGATCCCCTGGATCTCCAGCGCCTTCACGCCCGGGCCTCCGCGTCGTCCCCGAGGTAGGCCGCCACCACCGCAGGGTCGCGGAGCGCCTCCGCTGGGCGGCCCTCGGCGATCTTCTTCCCGAAGTTCAGCACCACCAGCCGGTCCGACAGCCCCGCCACCGCGTGCACGTGGTGCTCGATCATCAAGATGGTCAGCCCCGAGTCCCGCAGGGCTCGGACCAGGACCATCGCCTGCTGGATCTCGGCCGGATTGAGCCCGCCCATCACCTCGTCCAGGCAGAGCACCTCGGGTCCGGTGGCCAGCGCCCGGGCGATCTCCAGCCGCTTCAGCTCGCCGATGCTCAGCACGCCCGCCTTCACCTGCGCCCGGTGCACGAGCTCGGTGCGCGCCAGCACCTCGTCCACCCGCTCCCGGGCCTTCGCGCCCCGGAGCCGCATCCGGCCGTAGAGCGCGCCCACCCGGATGTTGTCCGCCACCGTCATCTCCCGGAACGGGCGGACGATCTGGTGCGTGCGGACCAGCCCCCGGGCGACGATCTGGTCGTTGCGCAGCCCGGAGAGCTCCTCCCCGCGGAAGCGCACGCTCCCCGAGGTGGGCGTCACCGAGCCCACCAGGCAGGAGAAGAGGGTGGTCTTCCCCGCGCCGTTCGGGCCGATGACGCTGAAGATCTCCCCCCGCTGCACCTCGAACGACACCGAGTCCAGCGCCAGGAGCCCGCCGAAGCGCTTGCTCACCGAGCCGACCGCGAGGATGGGCGACCCGTCAGCCGGCACGGCCCGCCTCCGGGACCACCGGGGTCCGCCGGCCGGGCCGGAGCCCCACCAGCCGCTCCCAGAGACCCACGATGCCCCGCGGCTCGAAGAGCATCACCACGATCAGCAGGCCCCCATAGATGAAGAGGTACGAGTCGCGCAGCGCGGGGCTCGCCAGCAGCTTGATCCGCAAGTAGCTGAAGAGCACCGCCCCCAGCACCGGACCGGTCAGCGTCCCCATCCCGCCCACGATCGGCATCAGCACGATGGTCAGCGACAGCTGGAAGTCGAACACGTTCCCCGGGCTGATGTACTGGAAGTTGGTCGCGTACAGCCCCCCGGCGATGGCCACCAGCGCCGCGGAGATCGCGTGGGCCTGGAGCTTGGCCCGCGTCGAGTGCACCCCCAGCGCCTCGGCCGCGTCGATGTCCTGGCGGATCGCCTCCAGCGCCAGCCCGAAGGCGTGCTGCCGGAGCCAGGCCACCAGCGCGAGCGTCACCAGCGCCAGGGCCGCCATGGCGTAGTAGTTGGCGCTGAAGTCGAACGCGGCCGGCGGCATCCGCACGCCGCTCGATCCCCCGGTGAATTCGAGCCCGGAGGCGATGACCCGGACCGCTTCCCCCACCCCGATGGTGGCGATGGTGAAGTAGGGACCGCGGAGCCGGAAGGTCGGCAGCCCCACCACCACGCTGAAGGCCACCGCCAGCGCCGCGCCCACCGGCAAGGTCAGCGCCGGCGACCAGCCCGCGTTGGCCAGGAGCACCGTGGTGTACGCCCCGATGCCCACGAACGCCGAGTACCCCAGCGAGACCTGCCCGGCGAACCCGCCGAGCAGGTTCCACGCCGAGGCGAGCACCACGAAGAACGCCATGTTCCAGAGGTCGTTCAGCGTCCCCCGCTCGGCGAACAGCGGCGCGAGCAGCAGTCCCGCAGCGAGCAGCGCCCCGGCCAGGAGCCCCGGATGGCGGCGGAGGAGGCCCATCAGCGCGCCACCGCGCGCCGATCGAACATCCGCCACAGCCCGGGCAACCCGCCGGGCGCGGCCACCAGCACCACCACCAGCAAGGTGAAGCTGATCGCCTCCTCGTAGGAGACCGGGATGGAGGTGTACGCCGAGGCGAAGTTCTCGATGAAGGCCAGCACCAGCGCGCCCACCGCCACGCCGGTGAAGCTCTCCATCCCGCCGAGCACGATGATGCAGAACGCCTTCAGGAGGAAGCTGCGCCCGAAGTCCGGGGTGAAGGCGTAGAGCGTGCTCATCATGCTCCCGCCCATCGCCGCGAACGCCGTTCCCAGCCCGAAGGCCACCGCGGCGATCTGCCCGGCGTTCACCCCGGAGAGCATCGCCGCGTCCCGGTTCTGGGTGACCGCGCGGATCGCCTTGCCCAGGTAGGTGCGGCGCAATACGAGATTGAGCCCCACCAGCGAGAGGATGCTCACCCCGAACACCAGGATCTGCGGCACGCCGAAGCGGCCGCCGAGCACCTCCACCGACTGCATGGTGTACGGCGTGAGGATCGACTGGGTGTCCCCGCCCCAGATGGCGTAGGCCAGGTTCTGCAGCACCAGCCACACCCCGAAGAGCAGGAGCAACGACTGCATCGATGGCCCGGCCGCGGACCGGGGCAGCCAGCGGACGAGCGTGGCGTAGAGCGCCATGCCCAGCAGGAAGAACGCCGGCGCCACCACCAGGAGCGAGACGAACGGGTCCATCCCGAACCGGTCGTTCAGCGCGAACGTCGCGTAGGCCGCCAGCATCATCAGCCCGGCGTGCGCCAGGTTGATGATCCGCATCACCCCGTAGATGACCGCCAGCCCGTACGACATCGTGGCGTACAGGCCGGCGGCGAGCAGCGAGTTCAGGGCGACGACGACGAGCTTCTGCACGGGACTCCCGCCCTACCGGGGCCTCACTTGGTGGGGATGGGCGCGACCGGCGGCCCGGTCCGGTCTTCCTTGGGCCACACGATGTCCACCTTCCCGCCGGGCTTGTTCTGGGTCACCACGAACGGCAGGTCGCACTGGCCGGTCTTGGTGAAGGACAGCACCTGGCCCGGGACGATGCTCTTCTCCAGCCTCAGAGCAGCGAGCGCGGCGCGGATCTTCTCCGGGTCGAGCGAGCCCGCCTTGGAGATGGCCGTCAGGAGCGCGCGCGTCGTCTCGTGGGCCATGGCGTGGTACCACTGCGGCTCGACGCCGGTGGCCGCCTTGTAGCGGGCGTTGAAGTCCTTGACCTGGGGATAGGGCAGGAGGTCGGACCACCAGCCGCTGGCGAAGACGTAGTCCGTCGCCGGTCCGAGCGCCTTCCGCGCGGCGGTGTCGGAGCCGCGTGCCCCGTGGGTGAGCATCAGATGGTGCAGTCCCATCTGGGTGTACGTCCGGTGGATGGCGATGAAGTCCTCCAGGTGCGAGTCGGCCAGGAAGAGGTCCGTCTTCGCCTCGGCCACCCGCTGGAGCAGCGGACGGTAGTCGGTGGTGTTGAGCTCGAACTTCTCCTGGACCGCCACCTTGTAGCCGGGGTGGCTCTTGACGAACTCGTTCACCCCCTTGGCGTAGTCGTTCCCGTGCTCGGTGTTCTCGGTCACCAGGGCGATGGTGAGCGGCGTCTTCAGCTTGCCCTGCTTCACCAGGTCGTCGAGGAAGGCCATCTGCGTCTCGGCCAGGTGCTCCACCGGCGAGAGGGTTCCGAACACCCACTTGCTCCGGCCGTAGATGGCGGTCGCCCCCGCGCCGCCGGAGAGGTACGGGACGCCGTAGCGGTCCGGCACCACCGACTGCGCCTGGACCAGGTGCGAGCCGTAGCCGCCGATGATGGCGTGCGCCTTGTTCTGGGTGATGAGCTGCTCCACCAGCTGCGCGCTCTTCGCCGCGTCGGAGGTGTCGTCGAGCAGCGACAGGTTGACCTTCATCTTCTTGCCACCCACCTGCACGCCGCCCGCGTCGTTGGCCTCCTTCACCGCGAGCTCGGTGGCCTGCTTGTAGGCGCCGCCGATCTTCGACTCCTTGCCGGTCACCGGGAGCACCGCGCCGATCCGGATCTCGTCCTGCGCACGCGCCGGGCGCCCGAGGACGACGACCAGCAACGCTCCGAGCCAGATGTTCCGCGACATGTCACCCCTCCGAGGCACAGGCGTTTTGCTCGGGACCACGTAGCACGTCCGAACGGAGCGGCCTCACCCGGAAAAGCGCGACGCGTCGCAGCACGTCTCCTGGCAGTCTCTCGAGCGCACGTGCTAAGGGCCGAGCCGCCCCGGGATCGTTCGAGCCGCTCTGCGATGCAGGCCATCTCACCCGGGGCTCAACCCCATCAAGGAGAGAAGCGTGCTCAAGCGAAATGTGGCGTTGGCGATCTTCTTCGCCCTGGCGCCGGTGTTCCCGGCCCTGGCCCAGCCGGCCGGCAACGTGGCCCTGATCAACAGGCAGACCCCGAGGCCGGGCCTGGCCGAGAAGTACGAGGCCGCCCGGAAGAAGCACATGGGCTGGCACAAGGCCCAGAAGGACACCTGGGGCTGGTTCACCTGGGAGGTGGTCTCCGGCGAGTCGAGCGGCACGTACTTCACCGGCACCTTCGGGCACGCCTGGAAGGACTTCGACGGCCGCGAGAAGTTCGAGCAGCAGGACGATGCAGACGTGAACAGGACCATCGGCCCGACGCTCGGACAGGTCTTCGGCAGCTACTACCTCCGCCGCGCCGACCTGAGCCTGACCCAGCCCTCCGGCGACCCGCCCTCGGCCTACAGCCTGCTGACCTACTTCCGGGTCAAGCCGGAGGGGGTGAACGACTTCGTCGAGGGGGTGAAGAAGGTCAACGAGGGGATCAAGAAGACCAGCTACCCGCAGGCCGGACCGAGCGGCTGGTTCCAGCTGGTCAACGGCGGAGAGGGGCCGCTGTTCGTGCTGTCGCAGGGTCGCGCGAGCTGGGCCGCGTTCGCCCCCAACGACAAGACGCTCGACCAGATGATGGAGGAGGCCTACGGGAAGGAGCAGGGGGCGTCGATCCTCGCCAGCCTCCGCAAGACCGTTCAGTTCACCCGCACCGAGACCATCAAGTACCGCGCCGACCTCAGCTACGTCCCGGCCAAGTAGGCCGCGACAGTCCGGGCGGTGGGCCTCGATGAGGCCTGCCGCCCCGTCGCACGCAGGGCACCCGGAGCCACACGAAACGGGTTGCACACCCCAGGGCTGACGCGTAAATCAACGCGGGTGCCTGTCGCGCTGCGTCAAGCGCCGCCGGGCCGATCTCAGGGGAGTGTCACGTGAAGATCCTGGTGACCGCCAAGCGGGTCGAAGACCCGGAATCGAAGATCAAGGTGAAGGCCGACGGGTCGGGCATCGTGCAGGAGGGGCTGAAGTACAAGATCAACCCCTTCGACGAGATCGCCGTGGAGGAAGCCCTCCGCCTGGCCGCCAAGCACGGCGGCGAGGTGGTGGTTGCCAGCATCGGCCCCAAGGAAGTCCAGGAGCAGCTCCGCCACGCGCTGGCCATGGGCGCCACCAAGGCGGTCTGGGTGAACCACGCCGGGCCCCTCGACCCGATGTCCGCCGCCGCGCTCCTCAAGGGCGTCATCGAGCGCGAGAAGCCCGACCTCGCCATCCTCGGCAAGCAGAGCATCGACGACGACCAGAGCCAGACCGGCCAGTACCTCGCCGAGTGGCTGGGCTGGAGCCAGGCCACCTTCGCCTCCAAGGTCGAGTCGCTGGAGAGCGACGCGGAGAAGGCCAAGACGCCCGCCATCCAGGTCGGCCCGGACGGCAAGAGCGCGCAGGTGGTCCGCGAGGTGGACAACGGCCTGACCACCGTCTCGGTCAAGCTCCCGGCGGTGGTGACCACCGACCTCCGGCTCAACCTCCCGCGCTACGCCTCGCTCCCCGGCATCATGAAGGCCAAGAGCAAGCCCATCGAGGAGCTGACCCCGGCCACGCTCGGCGTCGACACCACGCCGCAGGTCGAGGTGCTGAAGCTCTCCGCCCCCCCGCCGCGCAAGGCCGGCATCAAGGTCGGCGACGTGCAGGAGCTGTTCACCAAGCTGAAGAACGAAGCCAAGGTCATCTGAGGGGAACTGAGAGCCATGTCCACCGTCCTCATCGTCGCCGAGGCCCAGCCCGACGGGCACCTGCGCAAGGCCACCCTCAACGCCATCGCCGCGGGGAAGGACCTGGCGCAGAAGACCGGCGCGCCGCTCCATCTCGCCGTCCTGGCGCAGGACCCGGGCGGACTCGCCGAGCAGCTGAAGCCCTACGGCGCGGCCGTCATCCACACCGTCGCCTCCCCCGCCTTCGCCCACTACGTCGCCGAGTCCTTCGCCCCGGCGGTGGCGGCCCTGGCGACCTCCATCGGAGCGAACTTCGTTGGCGCCGCCGCCACCGCGCAGGGGCGTGACCTCCTGCCCCGCGTCGCCGCGCGCCTGAAGGCCGCCATGGCCTCCGAGGTGCTCACCTTCTCCGGCTCGGGCGCCGACATCACGTTCACCCGGCCGATGTGGGCCGGGAGCGTCATCGCCGAGGTGAAGCTGAAGACGCCGGTGAAGGTCTTCACCCTGCGCGCCACCGAGTTCTCCGCCGCCGAGCCCGCCGGCGCCGCCGCCGAGGTGAAGGCCTTCCCGCCTCCCGCCGAGGTGTCGACCGCGCCCACCCAGTTCGTCGCCTTCAACGAGGTGAAGAGCGCCCGGCCCGAGCTGACCGAGGCCAGCATCGTGGTCTCCGGCGGCCGCGGCACGAAGGGCGACTTCAAGGAGATCGAGGCCCTCGCCGACGAGCTCGGGGCCGCCGTGGGCGCCTCCCGCGCGGTGTGCGACGCCGGCTGGGTGCCCAACGACTACCAGGTGGGCCAGACCGGCAAGGTGGTGGCGCCGAAGCTGTACATCGCCGCGGGCATCTCGGGCGCCATCCAGCACCTGGCCGGGATGAAGGGGAGCAAGACCATCGTGGCCATCAACAAGGACCCCGAGGCGCCCATCTTCCAGGTCGCCGACTACGGGATCGTGGCCGACCTCTTCAAGGTCCTGCCCGAGCTCCGTGCGGCCATCCACGCGGCGAAGTGACCACGCCGCACGCCATCCCGGACGGTGACGCGGTCCTCCGCGCCCTCGGCATCCACCGCCTGGCGATGCCGGTCCCGTTCCCCGACGCGGGCGGGCCGGTGAACGCCTACGCCATCGAGGACGGCCGGGGCGGCGTGGCGTTCTTCGACACCGGCATCGGCACACCCGAGGGCGTCGACGCGCTGCGGGCCGGCGCGGCCGCGGCCGGTCTCGACCTCCGGCGCTGCACGCACGTCCTGGTCAGCCACGGCCACGTCGACCACTTCGGCAACGCCCAGCTCCTCTCCGAGCTGAGCGGCGCGCCGGTGCGGATCCACCCCGGCGACACCGACAAGGTGGTCGGCGAGAGCGTCTGGGAGACCCAGGCGCCGGCCTACGTCGCCTTCCTGGGCCGGCAGGGCGTGCCCGAGGACCAGCTCCCCCGGCTCGTGGCCATGGGGCGCCACAGCGGGAAGTTCAGCCGCCGGGTCGAGCCGGAGCGGGCGCGGCCGCTGGTGGAGGGCGAGCGCTTCCAGGTGGGCAAGGTCCGTCTCGAGGTGCTCCACCTCCCGGGCCACACGCCGGGGCTGGTCTGCCTGTGGGATGCCGAGCACCGGCTGCTCTTCGCCGACGACCACCTCCTCGCCCGCACGTCGCCGAACCCGTTCCTCGAGCTCGCCGATGCCCGGACCACCCGGCGCGCGCTGGTGCAGTACGTCCACAGCATCACCCGGGTCCGCGCGCTCGACGTGGAGTGGGTGCTGCCGGGTCACGGCGCCCCCTTCCAGGGACACCGCGCGGCCATCGACTCGCTGCTCCGCTTCTACGAGCGCCGCCAGGACAAGCTCCTCGCTGCGCTCGACGCCGGGCCGCGCACGCCGGTGGAGCTCTCGGAGACGCTGTTCGGGCCGCAGGAGGGTGCGCGGCTCTACCTCACCCTCTCCGAGGTGGTGGGGAACCTCGAGGTGCTCGAGGACGCCTCCCGCGTCCGCCGGCTCGACGACGGCCCGGTGGACCGCTGGGCGCTGGCCGCCTGAGCCGGCCGGTTCAGCCCGCGCCGTGGCAGGCCTGGGTCATCTCCTCGGGGCCGGCGTAGCGCGGGAGCGGCGCACCCTCTCCCCCGGGCGGCAGGCGCTTGGCCCCCGAGGCCTTCTCGATCTCCCCCACCAGCCGCCAGTAGGCCTCCTTCGGCGGGACTCCCGGGTAGAGCCGGTCGAGTCCGAGGTCGCCCAGGCTGGCGCGGAGCACGGTGGCGCCCGTCTCTCCCTCGGCCCAGGCGACGACCAGATCGGTGAGCACGGTGCTGCGGCCGTCGGCGGCGGGCACGACGCCCAGCGCGAGGCCGAGGATCTTCCGGAACGGGAGCGGGCGGGTGCCGTTGCGGTTCACCACCAGCAGCGCCCCGTCCGCGACGCCCTCGACCCGCACCGGCACGATGCGCGGGGGGGGCCGGGGCGCCGGCGGCGCCTCGTCGTGCAGGGACGGGCGGAGCTCGAACTCGAGGCGCGTGTCCTCCGGCGGAAGCTCGATGCTCCGCGGCTCCTCGGGGAGGAACTTCTTGAGGAGCACCGTGACCCGGCGCTGCAGCTCGGGCTCGCTGGCGGTCAGGTTCGCCGCGGCCGAGAGGGCCGGGACCTTGGGCTCTGGGTCGAGCTCGAGCGAGCGGACCCGCGCCTTGAGACCGACCAGCCCGTCCGCGGCCGCAGCCACCTCGTAGTACGGGCGCGCGCCCTGCCGATCGCCCTCGGCGTCCAGCCGCTGCGCCACCCGCCAGGCGATGGTCGGCCGCAGCACGCGCGCCTCCGCCGCCGGACCGAGCTCCTCGAGCGTCACCCGGAGGAGCTCGGTGGTCCCGCCGATCGCCTGCGCCAGGACCTGCTCCACCAGTGCTCCCGAGCCGGGGTCCGCGAGCAGGAACCCGGCACGTGCCAGGCCGGCCTTGGCGTCGAGTTGGTCCGGGCGCTCGGCCAGCACCCGCGAGAACGCCTCCCGCGCGGCGGCCGCGTCGTCCTTCGAGAGCGCCTCCTTGCCCACGAAGTACTCGGAGTGCTGCGACCACTCCACGCCGCGCTCCGCCGCGGGCGGGACAATCGTCTTGAGAAAGTTCCGAAGCAATCGCGACCCCCGTCCCGTTTTAGTTGAACACCCCCTTCGCGGCGACCGGTTCGTCGAGACACTGGGGCGGGTGGAGGCTGACCCGGGCACCTTCAGCCGTGGCCGCGTGTGCCCGCGGGCTCTTCGCTCTCGCGTCGAACGGCGGGGAGCAGCACCCGCCGGATGAGAAGGATGCCCGGGCTGAATATCCACCAGTAGCGGCGGAAGCGCCGCCGCGCCTCCTCGTCCGTCGCCTCCACGCGCGTCTCGGTGCGGAAGAGCGAGCCGCCCGGTCGCAGCGGGTCCGGCTCGGCCTCGAGCGTCCAGACGATCTTCACCTGCCCCGGCTCGGCGAAGGCGAGGAAGCGCTCCGGCGGCACCGGCACGAACCGCACCTCTGCCTCCCAGGGCCGGGTCACCGCGCCCACCACCCGCTGCCGGCCCGGCTCGACGGCCAGGGTTTCCCAGCCGATGGCGGTCATCTCCTCGAGCAGCCCCCGGCGGGAGCGCGGTGCCGCGGACCGGGCGCCCAGCAGCCACGCGCGGACGCGGAAGAGGACGCGGACCAGGGTGAGCGACTCGAGGTCGAAGGACTCGGCCACCTCGAGGACCCGTTCCGGCGTGGCCGCGATGCGGATCTCGTGCACCTTCCGAACGTCCGCCACGGGCATGAAGCGGTCGATGAGCCGTTCTCCCATCCCGGTCTCCGGGCGTCCGCTCAGCGCTTCTCGCGGAGGTCCACCCGGCGGATCTTCCCGCTCACCGTCTTGGGCAGCTCGGAGACGAAGGAGATCTCTCGCGGGTACTTGTACGGTGCGGTGGTCCGCTTCACGTGGTTCTGGATCTCGATGGCCAGCGTGTCCGAGGGGACCACGCTGGGCTTGAGGACCACGAAGGCCTTGATGCGTTGCCCGAGCTTCTCGTCGGGCACGCCCACCACCGCCGACTCGGCGACCGCCGGGTGCTCCAGGAGGGCCGACTCGACCTCGAAGGGGCCCACCCGGTACCCGGAGGTCTTGATGACGTCGTCCGAGCGTCCGACGAACCAGAGGTAGCCGTCCTCGTCCCGCACCGCGCGGTCGCCGGTGACGTAGAAGTCGCCACGGAACGCGGCGGCGTTGGTGGCCTCGTCGCCCAGGTACCCGGCGAACATCCCCACCGGGCGCCGGGGCTTGACCCGGACGGCGATGTCGCCCTCCTGGCCCGCCGGCACCTCGCTTCCCATTGTGGTCGATGATCCGCACGTCGAAGCCCGGTGACGGCTTCCCCATCGACCCGGGCTTGAAGGGGAGGCACTGGAACATGCCGACCACGGCCACGGTCTCGGTCTGGCCGTAGCCCTCGCGGATGGTGAGCCCGGTGGCGCGCTTCCAGGCGTCGATGACCTCGGGATTCAGCGGCTCACCGGCGCTCACCACGTGCCGGAGCGCGGGGAAGGTCCACTTCTTGAGATCTTCGAGCACGATGGCCCGCCAGGCGGTGGGCGGGGCACAGAAGGTCGTCACCTTCTCCCGGGCCAGGAGGTCCAGGATGGCGCGGCCCTCGAAGCGGCCGCGGAAGTCGTAGACCAC
The DNA here is from genome assembly GCA_963776345.1 of uncultured delta proteobacterium. Taxonomy (GTDB): domain Bacteria; phylum Myxococcota; class Myxococcia; order Myxococcales; family Myxococcaceae; genus RPRB01. Next base: position 69,085 of record CAVZMH010000024.1, read on the forward strand.
GGAGCACGCGCCCTGGCTCCACGGGCCGAACACCTTGCCCCAGGCGCACTTGGCCCAGCCGGTGTCCGAGAGGGTGAAGTGGACGTCGTCCGGCCCGAGGTCCAGCCAGTACTTGCCGGTGATGGCGTGCCCGATGCCATAGCTGGCGTGGGTCTGGGGCACCATCTTGGGCATCCCGGTGGTGCCGCTGGTGAAGTACACCAGCATCCGGTCGTCGGCGGCGGTGTCGGGGAACTCGGCGGCGCGGGCCCCGTCCACCGTCTGGGTGCGGAAGCGGACCCAGGGCACCGGGGCCTCGTCGGTGCAGACCCAGGCGATGACGTCGGAGTGCGCGCCGACCTCGAACTTGGGCAGGTGCTCGGGGGTGGTGACCACGGCCCGGGCCCGCCCCAGCTCCAGCCGGTACTTCACGTCCTTCCCGGTGAGCATGGTGGTGCCGGGCATGAGCACCAGATTCGCCCGCATGCAGCCGAGGGCCAGGATCCACCACTCGGCCAGCCGGGGCAGCATGGTGAAGACGCCGTCGCCCGGCCGCAGCCCCAGGTCGCGGAGGAAGAGCGCGGCGTGCACCGACCGCTCCGCCAGCTCGCGCCAGCTGAAGACCTTCCGGTTGCCCCGGTCGTCGCAGTGGAGCATCGCCGGGGCGTCCGGCCGCTCGCTGGCCCAGCGGTCCACCACGTCGATGGCGAAGTTGAAGCGCTCGGGCCGGTCCCACCTGAAGGCGGCGACCTCCGCCTCGTAGTCGCTCATGTTCCGCGGCAGACGCTCACCCATGGCCACGCACCTCCGGTCGATCCGACCTTTAGCAGCTTGATCCAGGGATGGGGACCGGCGAGAAGCACCCCCTCCGCCCGTGACTGCCACCTCCGAGCGTCCCCGCCCGAGCGGCGCGGACATCGTCTTCCTGGTCCTGCTGGTGTTCATGCCGGCCGCGGTGGTGGCCGCCTGGCTTCACGCCGGGACCCTGGTCTTCGTCCTGGCGGCCCTGGCACTGGTTCCCCTGGCGCGGTGGATCGGCACGGCGACGGAGGCGGTGGCGTGCCATCTGGGCCCCGGGCTGGGGGGGCTGCTCAACGCGACCTTCGGCAACGCCGCCGAGCTCATCGTGGGCATCGCCGCGCTGAAGGCCGGTCAGACGGCGGTGGTGAAGGCCTCCATCACCGGGAGCATCCTCGGGAACCTCCTCTTCGTCTTCGGCGCCACGGTGCTGGTGGCGGGCCTCAAGGAGCCGCGGCCGAGGTTCAACGCCACCGCCGCGCTCTCCAGCTCGGCGCTCATGTACCTGGCGGTGGTGGGGCTGGTGGTGCCGGACCTGTTCCACGCCACGCTCGGGGAGCGGGTGACGCACCTGATGCGTCCCCTCTCTCTCCTGGTGTCGATCATCCTGGTCTCGCTGTACGGGCTGAGCCTGCTGTTCTCGCTCCGGACGCACTCCCAGCTGTTCGAGGGCACGGATCCGCTCGAGCCGGAGCTGGAGTCCGAGACGATGGTCGGGTCCCGTCCCTGGTCGGTGGGGCTCGGGCTCACGGTGCTGCTCGCCTCCACCGCCGCCACGGTGGTGGTCTCGGAGCTGCTCGTCGGCTCCCTGGACACGGTCATCCAGGGCTGGGGGCTCACCCCGACCTTCGTGGGCGTCATCGTCATCGCGGTGGTGGGCAACGCCGCCGAGCACAGCACGGCGGTCCTCATGGCCCTGGAGAGGAAGCTCGAGGTCGGGCTGACCATCTGCTTCGAGAGCAGCAAGCAGATCGCGCTGCTGGTCGCGCCGCTGCTGCTCTTCCTCTCCGGGCCGCTGGGGCACCCCATCACCCTCGAGTTCAGCCACCTCGAGGTGCTGTCGCTCGCGCTCGCCGTCGGCGCCACCGCCCTGGTGACGCTCGACGGAGAGACCCACTGGCTCGAGGGGGCGATGCTGATCGGCGTCTACGCCATCCTGGCCCTGGTCTTCTTCTTCGTCCCGTGAACGGCCGAACGGAGAAGGCAGCGCTGGCCGACGGCGTGCTGGTGGTGGTGACCGCCATCTGGGGCTCCAGCTTCGTGGTGGTGCAGGACGCGGTGAGGCTCGCCGACCCGTTCACCTTCCTGGCGCTCCGCTTCACCGTCGGCGCGGCGGTGCTCAGCGTCCGGGACTGGCGGGCGCTCGCGGACCGGCGGCTCCTCGTCACCGGAGCTGGGCTCGGGGCGCTGCTCTTCGTCGGGTTCATCACCCAGACCGCCGGGTTGCAGTACACGACGCCGTCGCGGAGCGGGTTCCTCACCGGCCTCTCGGTGCTGCTGGTGCCGTTCGTCGGGCTGGTCCTGTTCCGGAAGTGGCCGAGCCCGCCGGTGCTCCTCGGGGTCACGCTCGCGGTGGCCGGGCTGTGGTTCCTGACCGGCGGCATCTCCGGGAGCGGAGGCGCGACGGCGAAGGGGAGACCTCCTCACCATCGCCTGCGCGGTCGTCTTCGCCTTCTACATCGTGCTGCTCGAGCCGGCGGCGAGGGTGCACCGCTCGACGCCGCTGGTGGCCGTCCAGCTCTGGGTGGTTGCCCTGCTGGCGCTGGTGGCGCTGCCCTTCGTCCCCAGGCACCTCACGGCCTCGCCCGCGCTGTGGTGGGCGGTGGTCTACACCGGCGTGCTGAGCACGGCCGTCTGCCTGCTGGCTCAGACCTGGGCCCAGGCGCGGACGTCGGCGGTACGGGCGGCGCTCATCTTCGCGCTCGAGCCGGTGTTCGCGGCCATCTGGTCGGTGGCGCTCGGGCGGGAGCGCCTCGGAAGCCGCGAGCTCGCGGGCGGGACGCTCATCGTGCTGGGCATCGTGGCCGCCGAGCTCGGTGGGGCGCTGTGGGCCCGGCGCCGGCCGGTCCCCTCGTGACGCTCGGTCGCGGTCGAGGCCGTGGCGAGGTCGAGTTGGCTTGGGCGGGGACTGTCAGCACGCCGGGGTATGAGTCCAGACGCCGCCGGGCCGCCCTGGCAGACGGCGTTCGACCGATGAGCGACGAGCGTCCGACCTCCTCCCGGGCAGTCGAGCCGGTCTTCGCGGTTCTTCGTTAGAGTCCGCCCCCACGTCATGCCTGTCGAGCTGCGGCGCGGAGGTCTCCACTTGTCGGGCACGGCGCTCTGGCTGGACGCGCACCGGAAGGCGCCGCTCGCCTTCGTGAGCCACGCCCACTCGGACCACATCGCCCGGCACGAGCGGGTCATCGCCACCCGGGCGACGCTCCGTCTGATGTCGCACCGGCTCGGCGCGCTGCCCTCGTCGCTGCCGGTCCCCTACAACCGCCCGTTCGAGCTGGGGCCGCTGTGCCTCGAGCTGCTGCCGGCGGGGCACATCCTCGGGTCGGCGCAGCTGCGGGTCATCCGCTCGGATGGGACGCGGGTGACGTACACCGGCGACCTGAACCTCGAGGCGTCGTCGACGGCCGAGGCGGTGCAGGTGGCCGAGTGCGACACGCTGGTGCTCGAGTCGACGTTCGGGCACCCCAGGTACCGCTTCCCCCCCAAGGCCGAGGTGCTCGGGGCGATCGAGGCGTTCGCGCGCACGACGCTCGAGCGCGGCGCGACGCCGGTGCTCCTGGGCTACAGCCTCGGAAAGAGCCAGGAGGTCATCCGGGCGCTGACGGCGCGGGGGCACAGCGTGGTGGCCCACGAGTCGGTCTGCGCGGTGGCCGAGGTGTACCGCTCGCTCGGGGTCGAGGTGGGGGCGGTGCGCCGGTTCGACGGGACGTGGCTCCCGGGCGAGGTGGGCGTGTTCCCGCCGCACGTGTGGAAGTTCGCAAGGCTGCTCCGGCCGTGGCCCCGGCGGACCGCGGTGCTCACCGGGTGGGCAGTGGACCCCGGAACGGCGCGGCGGTACGGGGCGGACGAGGCGTTCCCGCTGTCCGACCACGCCGACTTCGAGGGGCTGCTCTCCTACGCGAAGGCGACCGGTGCCTCCGAGGTCCTCACCCACCACGGATTCGCGGAGGAGCTGGCGAGGGCGCTGCGCGACCGCGGCATCGAGGCCCGGCCGCTCGGGACGGTGCGGCAGCTCGACCTGTTCGGGTGACCGGAGCGGTCGATCGCCAGGTCCTGAAACCTTCTCGGCTGAGGACGCGGATCCGCGGGACCCATCTTGCCCCTGGGGAAGCGGCCTGCGCGCTCCCCGGGCGCTCCGAGTATCCGGACGGGTCCAACTCGGGACAAGCCCGAAAAGCACGTTCCGGCGCGACGAGCGGGACGTGGAGTTGCACGTCACATCCCCGAACGATCTCTCGCCGGGGTGGGGTGCCCGGAGGAGGGCGCTCTTCTCGAACGTCGAAGCGTCCGTCCGGGGATGCGGAATTGCACGTGGCATCCGGAAAACGCACTCCACGTCCCCGGCGCGTGAGTTCCTCGGCGAACGCGATGGGTGCGGCGCCCCCTCACCGGACCGAGAGATCGTTTCGGAACGTGGAGTGCAACTTGGCGATCTTTCGTCTCCAGCACGCACGGCTCGCGGAGACCCCGGTCACCTCCAGCCCCTCGCACGCCGAGATCTCCACCCTCGGCTCGAGCGGGCCGCGCGTCGCGAGGTGCGAGCGCCGCTGGCGCGGTTCGGTCCGCGCCTCCCCTGAGCGCTCGGAGCTCGCGCAGGCCGTTCGTCCTGAGCACGGCCCCCGACGCCCGGGGAGCCGCCGTCGACCCAGGAGCCCACCCTGCTGCATCCGGAGCCCCGGGCGTGTCGAGTCCGGGCCTCGGCTTCACGCCGATCTCGGCGCGCCGGGCGCTCCTCCGGCCCAGCCGCGGCGGCACAGCCCCTCACTCCTCCGGCGACTGGACCAGCAGCTTCTCCTTGCCGCACACCGCGCAGCGGAGATGGACGAACAGGTCTCCCTCGCTGTCCTCGGGCACGGTGCCGGCCGGGACTCCGAGCTCCGCCTGGGCCAGCTCGGCGACGCGCTTCGGCACCTCCGCAGCCGGGAAGGCCTGCAAGGTGAGCATCTCCCGCTCGTGGCACTCGCGGAACTCGGGGCCCTGGAGCCACGCCGGCTCCGTCCCCGCCGGCAGGCGAGACAGCTGCTCGAGGTGCGTCGCCGACTCGGCCAGGTACGCCAGCCGCCGCAGCCGCGCCTCCTCGGGCAGGTTCGCGTAGGCAGCGAACGCCTCGCCGAGCGCCTGCCGGTCGTCGCCCACCGCCATCGCCACCAGGTCCAGCGCCGACTCGTGCGCCTCCACCGCCTCGTCCCAGTTGTTCTCCGGGGTGAAGCCGGCCTCGAGCAGCGCCTCGAAGAGCTGGGTCGCCGCGAGGCGGCGCCGCACCTCGCCCAGCGCCTCCTCGGCGTTGTGCGCCAGCCGCAGCTCCCACAGCGCGCCGGCCACCCGCGGGTCCACCGCGGCGGTGTGGTCGTCCACCTCGAGCTCCGCCCGCAAGAGCTCGCGCAGTGCGTTGGCGGCGGAGAAGCGGAAGGCGGGCTCCACCCCGACCTCGCGGAGGTACATGACCGCGAACGGGGCCTCCTTCGAGCCGAGCCGCAGCGCGTTCTGTGCCCGCTTCACCGTCTCGGGGTCGGTGACCGGCCGGCTGCCCTCGAGCCGCTGCTTCACCGCCTCGCGCAGCAGGGACTCGAGCCCGGCGCCCGGGGGCAGACGGGTGGGGAGCGGCGGGCGAAGTCCGGGTGCGTCGAGCACCCAGGAGGGAATCGAGCCGAGGCGCTTCAGCCCGCGGTAGAGCAGGGTGCCCGGCGGGTCCTGCGGCTGGAACGGAGGCGGCTCGCCCTCGGCGGACCCGGCCAGCGCGGCCACCGTGGCCTGCCGCTGCTCGCGGGTGAAGGACGTCGACCCGTGCACCGGCGGCGGGGGCGGAGGGGGGGCCTCCTCGCCGTCGAGCCCGTGGACCCGGTCCATGTCCACGTCGTCCAGCTCCAGCGCCTCCAGGCCCTGGGCGCCGGAGAAGTCGCAGCGAAGCAGCTTCAGCCGCTCGAACGTGGCCCCGTCGAGGTTGGCACCCCGGAAGTCGCAGTCTTGCAGCCGCCCCCCGTGGAAATAGGCGTTCGAGAGGTCCGTGTCCCGGAAGCTGACCTTCGACAGGTCGCACCGGTCCCACTCCGACCCCACCAGCACCAGCCCGGACAGGTCGGTGTTGGCGGAGAACAGGTTCTCGAACGTGGCCCCGGTGTGGTCGGTGGAGACGGTCCCCGCCTTCCGCTGCTTGTTCCACTCCGTGGAGCCGGTCTTCAACAGCTCCTCGATTCTCAATGTCTTCGGCATAGATGGATCCTCAGTCTATCGGTGTGCTTCCATCCACCGCCCGAGGAAAATGCTCGAGTTTCGCATCGACAGTGACCACGCGGGGGTGCGGCTCGACAAGGTGCTCCGCCAGCGCCTGCCCCGGGTCCCTGCCAGCCACCTCCAGAAGATGATCCGCACCAAGAAGGTGCGGGTGAACGGCCGCCGCGCCCAGCCGGAGCAGCCGCTGGCCGAGGGCGACGTGCTTACCATCCGGGGAGACGAGCGAGCGCTGCTCGGTGAGGCCACCGTCCCGCCGCGGCCGCCCGCGCCCGAGGAGGTCGCCCGGCTCCGCATCCTCCACGAGGACGCCTGGGTGATGGGGGTGGACAAGCCGTCCGGGCTGGCGGTGCACCCGGGCAGCGGCATCCGGGGCGGCACGCTGGTGGACCTGGTCCGCGCCCACCTCGGCCCCCAGGCCGAGCGCAACGGCTTCTGGGCCAGTCCGGCGCACCGGCTCGACCGGGAGACCTCGGGGGTCATCGTGGTGGCCAAGCGGCGGCCGGCGATGGTCCACTTCACCGAGGTCTTCACCCACGGCGGGGCGAGGAAGCAGTACCTCACCCTGGCCAAGGGGACCTTCCCCCGGGCCGAGGGGCGGATCGACCTGCCGCTCTCCGAGCGCCAGCAGTCCGCCGAGTCGAAGGCCCGCCGCGGGGTCAACATGCAGGAGGCGGTGACCCGCTACCGCGTGCTGCGGCAGGGCGGGGAGGCGGCGCTGCTCGAGGTCACGCTGGAGACCGGGCGCACTCACCAGATCCGCCGTCACCTCGCCTCCATCGGGCACCCGGTGGCCGGCGACCGGAGGTACGGTGACTTCGGCTTCAACCGCGAGGCCCGGGCCCGCTGGGGGCTGAAGCGGCTGTTCCTCCATGCCGAGCGGCTGGAGCTGCCGCACCCCGAGACCGGCGCCCGGCTGAAGCTGGAGTCGCCGCTGCCCCAGGAGCTGGTGGACGTGCTCCGGCGTGCCGGCATCGTGGCCCCGGGCGGGGCCAGCGCGGCGCGCTGAGGCCCTCCTCTCAGGAGCGTGTCCTCCTCGCCCCGGCCCGCCGCCCCGGGCTGGCCGGGCGAGGGTCGCCCGCCGTCCGGGCCGACTCGGTTCCGGCCACCGCGAGGAGCCAGGCCCGGAAGGCGACCAGCGCGGGGTGGTTCTCGGACCTCGGGGGGTAGACCAGATGGTGGGCGTATCCGTCGGGAAGCCGGTGACGGGTGAGCGCCACCAGCCGCCCGCTCTCGATGAGCGGCCGGGCCATCGTCAGCCGGCCCAGCGCCACCCCCATCCCCTCCACCGCCGCGCGCTGGAGCGAGTCGGTGTCGTCGAACGCGGCCACGTACCGCGCGGGCGGGCTCCCGCCGAAGCGCGCGAACCAGGCGTGCCACCGCTCTCCGAGGTCCCGGAGCAGCGGGACGCCGGCGAAGTCCCCGCGCCCGGCCTGCGGGAAGCGGCGGAGCAGCCCGGGGCTGCACACCGGCACCATCCACTCCTCGAAGAGGAGGTGGGCCCGCAGCCCCGGCCAGCCACCCGGCCCGAAGCGGATCGCCGCGTCCACCTCCTCCCGCTCGAAGTCCACCAGGTCGCTGGTGGACTGCAGGCTGAGCTCCACCTCGGGGTGCAGCGCGGTGAAGGCCGGGAGCCGGGGGATGAGCCAGCTCGACGCCACCGAGGGCATCACGCTCACGGTCAGCGTGTCCGGGCTCCGCGCCGGCTGGGGCGCGAGCGCGGCGGAGATCGCGTCCAGGTGCGGCGCCACCTGCCCGAAGAGGCGCTCGCCGTGCGGCGTGAGGCGGAGCCCGCGCGGTCCGCGGTCGAACAGCCGCTGCCCGAGCAGCTCCTCCAGACCTCGCATCTGGTGGCTGAGCGCGCTCACCGTGACGTGCAGCGAGGCCGCGGCGCGCGAGAGGTTCAGGAGGCGGGCGGCGGCGACGAACCCCGGCAGGACGTGGAGTGGCACCTTGCTCATCTTGAGCCCCATTCAAGGTGGAATTGAGAAACTCTCTCATGTCTTCTCTCTCAGCGGGCCATTACCTCTTCGACCGCGTTCAAGACGCGATGGAGGTCGGGTCATGAGCATCTGGAGCGAGCTTCTCTTCCTGCACGGGCATCTCACCCACGTCCCCGGGTCCGGCGGCGCCGCCGAGCGTCCCGCCCCCGCCAGTCACACCGAGGACGCCGACCGGCTGCGCGAGCTGCTCGGCTGCCGGTCGGCGTCGATCCCCAGGCCGGAGCCCCGGGGCCCGCTGCTCGGGGTCCGGGGCCTCACTTGACGGGGGGCCCGGACATCAGGTAACCATTTGGCTACCGATGCACCGGGCCCGGGCACACGCCGACGTCTTCCGCGCCATCGCCGACCCCACCCGGCGCGCCCTCCTGGATCGCCTTCGCGCCGGGGGCCGCCCCGTCGGCGAGCTCGCCGCGGACTTCCGCACCAGCCGCCCCGCCATCTCCAAGCACCTCCGAGTCCTCCGCCAGGCGCAGCTGGTCCGCGAGCGCCGCGAGGGACGGATGCGCCGCTACGAGCTCACCCCTGCGCCGCTGGCCGAGGCCTTCGGCTGGATCGAGGGCTACCGAGCCTTCTGGGCGCTCAATCTGCAGAGCCTGAAGCGACACCTCGAGGGAGGAGACCGATGACCGCGGTGGCCGACGTGCAGGCAGGGACCGTCCGGGCGACGGTGGAGATCGCCGCCCCGCCCGAGGCAGTGTTCCGGGCGCTCACCGACCCGGGCGAGCTGGCCCGCTGGTGGGGAAGCCCGGACCTGTACCAGACCGAGGACTGGAAGGTGGACCTCCGCCCGGGTGGCAGCTGGAGCTGCCAGGCCAGGAGCGCACAGGGCAGCTCGGAGGTGCGGGGCCAGTACCTCGCCGTCGAGCCACCGCGACTGCTGGAGTACACCTGGGAGCCGAGCTGGGAGCAGTACCGGCAGACCATCATCCGCTGCACGCTCGAGCCGGTGCCCGGTGGCACGCGGGTCAGCGTGCTCCACCGGGGCTTCACCGCCGAGGAGTCGACCCGGGGCCACGCCGACGGGTGGACCCGGGTGCTCGGCTGGCTCGCCGGCCGCTTCGCCGGCACCCACTCCACCCAAGCGACCGCCTAGGCCCGCCGCCTCCGCCGGACGAAGGCCAGGAGCCCGAGCAGCGCGAGCCACGGTGCGGGCGGACCGGACGAGGCGGTGCAGCCGCTCTTGCTGCCGCCGCCGGTCACGCCGGCGTTGACCGTCAGCTTCGCCTGGTCGTTCGCGGTGTTGAGGTTTGAGACGGAGGCGACGGTGGCCGTCGTCGTGGCGCTGTTCCCCGAGCTCGCCTTGAGGGTGGTGGTGATGGTCTTCGTCGCCCCGGAGGAGATCGCCCAGCTCGCAGGGGAAGGCCGTGGTGCAGGCACCCGAGTTGGAGACGAAGGTGAGGCCCGAGAGCGCGTTGGTGACCGTGACCGCGATGGCCACGTCGGGCCCCGGATTGGTCACCGTGAAGGTGAAGGTGCCGCTCTCTCCCGAGCCCAGCGTGGAGGGCCCGCTGCCAGTGATGGCCAGGTCCACCGCGAACCACCCGATGTCCCGGAGGAGCGGGAGGGTCAGGTCGAGCGTGTGGGGCAGGTCCCCGTTGATGACGGGCTCCATCAGGAGGTTGGGGAAGGCCGAGGTGTCCCAGTGCGAGACCGACGAGCCCGGCTGCAGCGTGCTCGGCGCGTACAGGAGCGGCCGCAGGGACGCGTCCGCGCCCTGGTAGCCCTGGCTCGGGTCCCGGACGATCTGGGCGTTCACGGTGCCGGCGCCCACCGCGTCCTTCAGCTCCTGCCCGTCGGTCTGGGTCATGAAGAGGACGGGGATGGTGATGTCGGGCGCGGTCCCCGACGGAGTGATGAGACCGGTGACGTTGTTGGCGATCAGCAGGCCGATGGCCCCTGCGTCCTGGGCGTTCCGGGCCTTCTCCACGAAGGTGCAGCCCGCATCCGGGGTCGGGTCCGCCCCGGTCGAGGATGGCGATCTGCCCATCGAGCGCGGCGAGCGGTCCGGAGCCGGTGCATCCCCACTGGGTCGATCCCACGCCGAGCGGGCCCGAGACCGGGGAGGTGCCGATCTGGCCGCTGAACTGCGCGACGGTCACCTGGCTGTAGTCCTTCACCACCGACGGGGTGGCGGGCGCGGAGGTCACCCGCACCAGCGGAGGGTACGCCAGGGTCGAGGGCACGGCGGCCTTCGCCGAGGGGCCATCCCACGCCAGGCCCCCGCTGATCGCCGAGGCCTTGCGCCCGGCGGCGTCGAGGTCGCTCCAGTGGCTCCCGGTGCTCTCGTCGAGCATGAAGTAGCTCCAGATGTCCGGCTCGTTCTGCTCGAAGCTCGCCGGTGCTGTTGTCGGTGAGGCTGAGGAAGCCGAGGCCGTGGCCGAACTCGTGGAGCACCACGGTGAGCAGGTCGATCAGGTTTCCGTGCTGGTTGTCGAGGCCGTAGTAGAAGCGGAGCCCGTTGCAGTTCGTGGCGTTCGGATCGTCCAGCGACGAGTTGAAGCGGGCCAGGATGTCGTAGTTGGCCGGATCGGTGCCCGTCCCGGAGAGCAGCGGCTTCCCGGCGAACCGCTCGGTCAGCGCCGAGACGTACCAGGTGCTCGGCTTCGGGAAGACGGTCGGCGCGACGCCGCCGTCCAGCGTGGGGTCGTCGCTGGCGAAGATGTTGGTCGGGCCCGCGCTTCCGAGCGTGGCGCCGCTGGTGTCGCAGGTCAGCGGCTCGAAGTGCGACAGCACGGTGATCGGGACCGGGCTGTCCAGTGCGTCGCCCCAGATGCGCGGCCGCCTCCTGGAAGACGGCCAGCCGCTGCTCGCCGAGCGTGGTCCCGGGGTTCCCCCCGACGGCGGCCACCGGGGTGGTGTCGTTGAACCCGGCATCGGGCGGGTCGGCGTTGACGATGACCACCGTCGCCTTGCCGTGCGCGGCGGCGGCGGCGAGGAGCAGCGCTCCGCCCAGGACTCCCGCGAGCCCCTTCACTGGCCGTCCCCCTGCTTGCCGCCGGCGAGGAACGACTCGGCCGCGGGCGCGCTGTCGACACAGGCGATGGACGGCTGACCGTCCGGGCCCACCCGGCCCACCAGCACGTGGCTGTAGCCGGACGGGAGGCTCACCCTCCGCATCTTCATCCCGTTGGACAGCGTGACCACGTCGCGTCGCGCTGCCGAGCGATCGGTCGCCGCCCGCACCGCCTCGGTCACGCTCGCCGGGGCGGCGCTCCCTGCGGGCCCGGCGTTGCAGCCGGTCAGCCAGCACAGCGCGATCGCCACCCACGCGCCGGTCCAGGCAGCGCGCTTCACATCTCCGTTCATGCGTCCTCCACGGCTTCGGACCGATGAGCCTAGGACACTCCCCACGCCGGAAGGCAGCGGCGATGTTGTAGGACGGGCGCGATGCGTTCCTCCGCCAGCCTGCTCACCGTCGCGCTCGCCGCGCTCCCCGGATGTTCCCGCGGGCCGGCCCCGGCCGAGCAGGCCCCGCGGGAGGCCGTCGCCGCGGCGCGGCGCGATGCCGGGAGCGGTCCCTCCGCGCGGATGGAGGCTCCACCCCACGGGGTGGATGCGGGGACTCCACGGACGCTCCGGGCGGAGATCAAGCCGCTCACCCGGTTCCAGATCGTCCCGCTCGGCGAGGCGGCGGTCGAGCCGGCCCGCGCCATGCTCGAGCCGCTCCGGGAGCGGTACCTGGCGTACGGGTTCGACCTCGGCGCGGTCCTGTCCCTCCCTGCGGTCCGCCCGGCCGACTGCGCCGAGCTCCTGACCAGCCGGGTGGGCGCCCGGGGAACGCTCCTCGTCGTCGCCGGACCGGTGCCTTGCTCGACGCCCTTCGGGGCGGTGAACGCCGTGCTCGCCACGGGGCTCGTGCCGCTCGGCCCGCTGGGAGCTCCCGGACCGATCGCCGAGCGGCGCCTGACCGCGCTCCTCGCGTCCCTGGTCGGAGAGCTCATCGGGCTGTCCACGCCCTGCACCGATGGCCGGGTGTGCTGCGCCCTCCGCAAGGCGCCGGACCTCCGGACGCTCGACGCTCAAGCCGCCGCGCCTTGCCCCGCCCACGCCTCCGAGCTGGACCGGATCCGCGAGGCCGCGGGGATGCAGTGATTGGGCGGAGGGGCCGCTCAGAACGCCCGGCCGCCCTCCACCTCGGTCACCAGCCGCTTCCGGTAGTCGTGGTAGTCCACCTCGACCGCGTGGCGGATGGAGTCGGTGAAGGCGAAGTCCGGGCGCTCGATCTCGCGGCGGATGGCGGCGTCGATGTTCGCCGGCCGCTTCCAGGCGCCGAGCAGCGCGCGGGCCACCAGCTTCCCCTGCCAGTCCGCCAGGGGCCAGATGCACCCCTGCGGCTGGAACAGCCCGATGAAGAAGAGGTCCTCGAACCGGGGGTGGAAGATCTTGAGGTACAGCGGCACCTCGCGCCCCGAGTAGTCGCCTACCTCGGTGGTGTCGAGGAACGGGAAGCGGGTCACGTACCCGGTGGCGGCGATGATCGCGTCGAACTCGCTCGAGGTCCCGTCGACGAAGTGCACGGTCCTTCCGTCGAGGCGGGCGATGTCCGGGCGCGGATGCACCTCGCCATGACGGATGAAGTACAGGAGCTCGGAGTTGAGGGTGGGGTGCGCCTCGAGCGGCCCGTGCTCCGGCTCGGGGAGCCCGTAGTCGGCGTTCTTCCCCTGCACCAGACGGATGGTGAGCTTCATCATCGGCTGCCGGAGGAGCCTGGGCAGCTTGCGCATCAACCGGTCGTTCACCACGTCGCTGGGGAGCCCCATCAGGAACTTGGGGATGAACCAGTAGCCGCGGCGCATGCTGATGTCGGTGCGGGCCGACCGGCGCGAGGTCTCCACCGCGATGTCGCACGCCGAGTTGCCGCCGCCGATGACCAGCACCCGCTTCCCGGCGAACGGCTCGGCGCTCTTGTACCCGTGGCTGTGGAGGAGCTCGCCGGTGAAGGTACCGGGGTAGCTCGGCATCCGCGGGTCCCAGTGGTGCCCCGAGGCGACCAGCAGCGCGTCGAACTCCTCGCGCCGCCCGTCACCGAGCGTCACCGTCCATCCACCGCCGGGGCGCCGCCGCGCGCTCCTCACCTCCGTGCCGAGCTGCAGCGCCCGGTCCACCCCGAAGGCCCTGGCGTAGCTCTGGAAGTACTCCTTGAGCTCTGCGTGCCCCGGATAGTCCGGGTAGCTGTCCGGCATCGGGAAGTCCTCGTACTGCGACAGCCGCTTCGAGGAGATGATGTGCGTGGTCTCGAAGACGCTGGAGTGGCTGTCGCCCGGGCGGAAGATCCAGTTCCCGCCCACCTCGGTGTTCCGGTCGTAGACCACCAGGTCGTGAAGCCCCGCGGCGAGCAGGTTCTTCGCCGCGGTGATGCCGGACGGTCCGGCGCCGATGACGCACACCCGCGGCCGGGCGAGCGCGGGGGAGGCTGGAGGGTGGGTGAACGCGCTGGTCGGTCGCTGCATGCTCCCTGCTCCTCGGCTGGCTGCCCGCACCATCCACGTTCGCACAACCCGGTGCCCGGCGGGGTGGCCGGGGCGACCGAGCGAGCGGCCCCGGCCGCGGGAATCCGGGGGCGTTCTGGTAACCTCGCCGCCCGCTTCAACCCCATGACGTCTCCGCCGATCTCCGAATCCCCCCCGCCCGACGACCGGTCCCGGCACCGGCTGGTCCTCGCGGAGCGTCCGCTCCCGCCGCCCGGCCCGCCCTGGAAGGTGTGGACGCGCCGCGGGGCGAAGGTCCTGGCGTTCCTGGCGCTGGTGGGGATGACCGCGGCGGTGATGGGCGGCGCCGCCGTCTACTACGCGTTCAGCGAGGGCCTCCCCGAGATTCCCCGCGTCGCGGCCTGGGCACCTCCCCTCCTCACCGAGGTCTACGCCGACGATCGGGTGCTGGCCGGCGAGTTCTACGACGAGCGCCGCAAGCTCGTGCCCTACGAGCGCATCCCCAAGCGCCTGGTGCAGGCCTTCATCGCCTCGGAGGACGCGAGCTTCTTCGACCACCCCGGCATCGACGCGCTCGGCACGCTCCGGGCGGCGATCAAGACCGTGCTCAAGAAGTCCACCGGGGCGGGGAGCGTGCAGGGCGGCTCGACCCTCACCCAGCAGACTGCCAAGGCGGTCCTCGTCTCCTCCGAGGGGTTCGAGCGGGCGACGAGGCGCAGCGGCTCGGCGGGCCTCAAGCGCAAGGCACGGGAGGCCATCCTCGCGCTCCGGCTGGAGAAGACGCTCCGCAAGGAGGAGATCCTCTTCCTCTATCTGAACGGCGTGTACCTCGGGCACCACAGCTACGGGGTGCAGGCGGCGGCCGAGAACTACTTCCGCAAGGACGTGCGCGACCTCACGCTCGCCGAGTCGGCGCTGATCGCCGGCCTGCCCCAGGCCCCGAGCAAGTACTCGCCCTTCCTGAATCCAAGGAGCGCCCGCGCGCGCCGCGGCTACGTGCTGGGGCAGATGAAGGACAAGGGGATGATCTCCCGGGCCGAGTACGACGCGGCGATGGCCGAGGAGATCCACGTCTACCCGGTGGAGGACGTGTTCCACGAGTTCGCGCCCTACTTCGTGGAGCAGGTGCGCAAGGACGTGGTGCAGCACTACGGGAACCCCGCGCTGCTCCGGGGCGGGCTCAAGATCTTCACCACCATGGACTCGGAGAAGCAGCGCGCCGCGCAGGAGGCGATGCTCGGCGGTCTCCTCCAGGTGGACAAGCGGCAGGGCTTCCGCGGCCCGGTGTTGACCCTCGACACGCCCGAGCAGAGGAAGGCGTTCGTCGACCGGAGCGAGAAGGCCCTCGAGGGCAAGCCCATCGAGAACGGCCGCTACTACGTGGCCCTGGTCGCCGGCGTCGACGACACCCGGGTGGACGTGCAGGTCGGCACGCACAAGGGAGTCCTGCCGCTGCTCGGGATGCGCTGGGCGCGGAAGGTGAACCCCGAGGCCTACTACCCGGGGGCGATGCTCACCTCGGCCCGCAAGGTGGTGAAGCCGGGCGACGTCATCGTGGTCCGGGCGGTGCAGGCCAAGGAGCTGACGGACGACCGCGAGCAGTACGACCGGAAGCTCTTCGACGCGCTCCCCCAGAACGTCCAGCTCTACCGCCTGGAGCAGGAGCCCGAGCTGCAGGGCGCGCTGGTCTCCATCGACCCCCATCGGCAGTACCTCTCGGCGATGGTGGGCGGCTACGACTTCGACGCCAACGAGTACAACCGGGCGTTCCAGGCCTGCCGGCAGCCGGGGAGCAGCTTCAAGCCGCTGGTCTACTCGGCGGCGCTGGAGAAGCTCGAGTGGACCGAGGCCCACGTCATCGTGGACAGCCCCATCGTCGAGAACGACCCCGAGCATCAGGTTCGCTGGAAGCCCGAGAACTACTCCGAGGACTTCCACGGCGACGTTCTCTTGAGGACGGCGATCATCAATTCGATGAACATCCCCGCGGTGAAGACCTTCGTCGCGGTGGGCATCGAGCCGATGGCCCAGTGGGTGAAGAAGCTGGGGCTCAGCACGCCGATGAACCGGGACTTCTCGGCGGCCCTGGGCAGCTCGTGCGTCTACCCCTTCGAGCTGGCCCAGGTGTACGCGACCTTCAACCGGCTGGGGGTGAAGAAGCCCACCTTCATGCTCCGGAAGATCGAGGACCGGTACGGCCGCACGCTCGAGGACCACACGGCGTTCGACGACCCCTGGGCCTCGCTCACCGACCGGATCGCCGGCGGCTACGCGCGGCTGTACGAGCCGGGCGAGCAGGTGATGGCGCCGGAGTCGGCGTGGATCCTCACCGACCTGCTCCGCGGCGTGGTGCGCGAGGGCACCGGCAGCCCGGCGCAGCGGCTGGGGAAGCCGGCTGCGGGGAAGACCGGGACCACCAACGACTCGTTCGACGCCTGGTTCGCCGGCTTCACCCGCGATCTCGTCACCGTCGCCTGGGTGGGCTACGACCTGAACCCGCACCCGCTCGCCCGGTACGAGACCGGCGGGCGCGCCGCGCTGCCCATCTGGCTCAGCTACATGCAGCGGGCCCTGGACGGACGGCCGCAACCTGAGTTCGCGCCGCCTGACTGGCTGGAGGACTCGCTGGAGAAGAAGACCGTCGACACCAAGACCGGGAAGCTTGCCTCGTCGACGAGCCGGACCGCGGCGGTGATGTGGTTCAAGAAGGGCACCGCGCCCGAGGAGAAGACGCCGTCCAAGGACAGCGTCGACCCCTCGAAGTTCATGAGCCTGCCGAACTAGGTCAGGGCGGCCGCAGTCAGCTAGGCGGCGGGCGGCGGTTGCCGCCCTTTCCCATCACCCGGGCGATGACCGCCTCGGGCACCAGCCGGCCGGCGCGGCTGGCGAGCACCATGGGCCACGGGTAGGCGAAGCTCTTCTGCCGCCGGAGGATGGCGCGCCCCATCCGGTCCGCCGCATCGTCCGTCTCGAGCAGGAACGGCATCTTGAACTTGTTCTTCGCCGTCATCTCGCTCTTCACGAAGCCGGGGTGGATGCAGGTGACGGCGACGCCGGCGCTCTTGAGGTCGAGGTGGAGACTGTCGCAGTACACCTCGAGGAAAGCCTTGGTGGCCGAGTAGACCCCCATCTTCGGCGTCACGATCCGGGCGGCGAGCGAGGACATGCCGACCAGGTGCCCGCGTCCCCGCTCGGCCATGCGCGGGGCGAGGGTGGCGAGCGTCGCGGCCGCGCCGGTGACGTTGACCTGGATCATCCGCTCCACCTTCTCCCAGGTGTCCTTCCGCGGGTTGGCCTCGCCGCCGACGCCGGCGTTGGCGATGACCACGTCGAGGCCGCCGTCCGCCTGGGAGTCGATCTCAGGGAGCACCCGGCGGATGGCGGCGACGTCCGAGACGTCGAGCTGGAGCGGGACGATGGTGCCAGGCCGCGCGGTGGGATCGGCGGCGAGGGTGTCGAGCAGCTCGGTCCGCCGGGCCGCGGCCCAGACCCGCGCGCCGCGCCGGGCGAACCACAGCGCGAGCGCGCGGCCGAGCCCGCTGGACGCGCCGGTGACGAGGACGTTGCGAGGCTCACTCACGCGGGACTTCTCCCTTCTCGTTTCCAGAGCGCGTAGACCGGGAGCCCGGCCATGACCAGCCCCAGGCCGACGAGGGTGTTCACGGGGTACGCCCAGGCGGTGGAGAGGACCACCAGGCCGGCGACGGCGACGAACGCGCCGGTGCTCCACGGATGCCCGGGAACCCCGAAGCGGATCTCCGGGTCGCCGCTCCGGACAGCGCGGCTGCGCAGCACGAACAGCGACGCGGCGGACAGCCCGAAGAACACCCAGTCGGCCGAGACCACGTAGCCGAGGATCTGCTCGTACCGGCCGGAGAGCGCCACCGCGATGCCCAGCGCCGCCTGCAGCACGATGGCCACCACCGGCGCGCGCGTCCGCTCCGAGACCCGGGCCACGCCGCGGAAGAAGAGGCCGTCGGCGGCCATGGCGAAGTAGACCCGCGGCATCGTCAGGAGCGAGTGGCTCAGAAAGCCGAGGGTGGAGATGGCGATGCCCAGCGCGATGAAGGTGGCGCCCCGCTCGCCGAGCAGCCCGCGCATCAGCGTCGAGGCGGGCGTCCCGGTCGCCGCCAGCCCCTCGGGGCCGAGCCCCTGGAGGTAGACCCAGTTGGCTCCGAGGTAGAGAACCACCACGCCCAGGACGCCGGCGATGAGGGCGCGGGGCAGGTTGCGCCGCGGCTCGCGCACCTCGGCGGCGAGGAAGTTTGCCGCCTGCCAGCCGCCGTAGGCGAAGAGCACCGGGACCATCGCCCCGCCGAAGGCCAGCAGGCCATCGCTCCGGGCAGCGACCTCCGGCGGCGCCGGGTGGTGGAGCGCCAGGCCGAGGACGATCAGCGCCAGGAGGACGCCGATCTTGAGGACCATCAGCGCACCCTGGACCAGGCTCCCGCTCTTCACCCCCAGGCAGTTGATGGCCGCGAGGAGCGCGAGGGTGAGGACGGCCACGGTCTTCTCGTCGAGCGGAACGGAGGTGAGCTCCACGGCGTAGCGACCGAAGGTCACCGCGACCGCGGCGGTGCCCCCCGCGTTGATGACCACCAGCAGGGCCCACCCGTAGAGGAAGCCCACGACCGGATGGAAGGCCTCGCGGAGGTACGCGTACTGCCCGCCCACCCGGGGCATCCGCTCCGCCAGCTCGGCGTAGACGAACGCGCCCACCAGGGCCACGGCGCCGCCCACGAGCCACGCCCCGATGATCAGCGGCCCGGTGTGGACGTGCCGGGCGACGACCGACGGATTGATGAAGATGCCCGAGCCGACGATGCCGCCCATCACCACCAGCGTCGCCTCCACCAGCCCGAGGCGCGGGACGAGCGGGGAGGGCGACCACGAGCTCACCGGGATCAGCCTAGCCCGCCCAGTCGCGCCCCGGCCCGAGGCGGACCGAGGGGGGCAAGGAAGAAAGGAAGGTTTCCTGTCTAGTTCATGGAAATAGACAGGAGACTTCCTTTCTTTCTCTCACCCCTCTCGGCGAGGACGCGCGTCAGAGCTTCCAGTACGGCTTCAGCGCCTCCCGGCTCGCCTCGATGGCCTTCATCGCCTCCCGGCTCGCCCCGTGCGGGAAGTCGTCGTGCCGTCCGGCCATCACCTCGAGGCAGGCGTGCACGCTCCGGGGAAGCCCGAGCAGCGAGTACCCGCCCTCGAGCAGCAGCACCAGCCGCCCGCCCGCGACCTCGTCGGCGAGCGACTTCGTCGCGCTGCACATCGCGGCGAAACCCCGCTCGGTGCAGAGCATCCCGCCCAGCGGATCGTCCTCGTGCGCGTCGAAGCCCGCCGAGACGATGATCAGGTGCGGCCGGAAGGCCTGGGCGATGGGCAGGAAGATGTCGTGGAACGCCGCGCCGAGGTCGGCGTCGGTCCGTCCGGCGGGGAAGGGGACGTTCACCGTGTAGCCGGCGCCGGCCCGCTCGCCCGTCTCGTGCGAGGCGCCCGTCCCCGGGTAGAACGGGTACTGGTGTACCGACTGGTAGAGCACGTCCCCGCGCTCCCAGAAGGCCGCCTGGGTCCCGTTCCCGTGGTGCACGTCCCAGTCGAGGACCAGCACCCGCGCCGCGCCCAGGGTCCGCGCGGCCTCGGCCGCCACCGCGGCGTTGTTGAGGAAGCAGAAACCCATCATCCGGTTTGGCTCGGCGTGGTGGCCCGGGGGGCGCACCAGGGCGAACGCGGTCCGGTGCGTGCCGCCGAGCACCGCCTCCACCGCCTCGATGGCCGCGCCCGCCGCCGCCAGCGCCGCGTCGTGGGTGCTGGGCGAGGCGAAGGTGTCCCCGTCGACGGCCACGTGCGCGCCCTGGAGCCCGGCGAACTCCTCCAGCAGCTCGGGCTCGTGCACCCGCGCCAGCTCCTCCGGCCGGGCCAGGCGGGGAGCCCGGAATTCGAGCGTGGGGAGCCGGTTCTGCTCGAGGTAGTCGAGCGTCCGCGACAGGCGGAGCGGTGACTCGGGGTGCCCGCGCCCGGGCTGGTGCTCGAGAAACAGCGGGTGGGTGAGGACCAGGACGGGCGTGGACACGGGCAGGGACGCCAGAATCTAGCGCAGCGCGCCGGCCCCGGCCGGGGACGACGAACGAGCTGGCCGCCGGACCGGTCGGGGAGAGTACAGTCCGGGGCTCATCCGTGGTGCGGTGGCTCCGACAACTGGGGCTGAGGAACGCGCTGTTCGGCGTCTCCAGCCTGTCGCTCCTGGCCGTGCTGGCGGCCATCTGGCTCTACGTCTCCCATGACGCCGGGCTGCTCGCCGCCATCCACCGTGGCGACGAGGCCGGGGTGCTGAGCCAGCTGGGGCGGACCCTGGTTCTGGCCATGGTCGTGGGCTTCCTGGCCTTCGCCGCCGTGCTCCTGGTGCTGAGCCGGCTGGTCCTGACCCGTCCGCTGGGCGAGATCCTCGCCGCCGCGCGGCGGATGGGCGAGGCGGACCTGACCCAGACCGTCACCCTCGAGGGAGGGGCCGAGCTGGCCGTCCTGGCCGGGGCGCTCAACCGCATCGCCCAGGGTCTCCGGGACACGCTGGCCCGGGTGCGCAGCGTGAGCGAGGGGGTGGGCTCGGTCATCGACCAGCTCTCGCGCTCCGGGGCCCAGGTGAGCTCGGGGGCGGCCAGCATCCAGTCGCAGGTCACCGAGACCAGCCGCTCGATGGCCGAGGCGATGGGCACGCACCAGGAGGTCGCCGCGCACGTCGAGGCGCTCCAGCGCACCGCCGAGGAGAGCTCGGCCCGCATCGCGGAGATCGCCCGCGGCAACGAGGAGGTCGCCCAGGGCGTGGAGCAGATGGCGGCCAGCGTCCAGGAGACCACCGCCGCCATCGACGAGATGACCCGGAGCATCCTGGAGGTGGCGAAGGCCATCGACGAGCTCGGCGGCTCGACCGAGGAGACCTCGTTCAGCATCAAGCAGATGGACCTCAGCATCGGCCAGGTGGAGACCAACGCCAACGAGACCGCGCGGCTCTCCGAGCAGATGTCGGCGGAGGCGGCGAACGGCGTCCAGTCGCTCCAGAAGACGCTGGCCGGCATCGACCGCATCCGCGAGTCCAGCGAGCTGGCGGCGCGGGTCATCGAGGGGCTGGGCCACCGGGTGGGCGAGGTGGTGGCCATCCTCGACGTCATCGACGAGGTGGCCGAGCAGACCAACCTCCTCGCCCTCAACGCCGCGATCATCGCCGCCCAGGCCGGCGAGCAGGGCAAGGGCTTCGCGGTGGTCGCCGACGAGATCAAGGAGCTCGCCGAGCGCACCGGCGCCTCGACCAAGGAGATCTCCGAGCTCATCGCCCGGGTGCAGGAGGAGAGCAGGAACGCGGTCGAGGCGGTGGAGCAGGGCGTGCGGCACGTGCAGGAGGGGGTCGAGCTGGGTCGCGACGCCGAGACCGCGCTGAAGCGGATCAGCGCCACCGCCAACCGGAGCACGTTGATGGTGAAGGCCATCGCCCGGGCCACGGTGGAGCAGGCCCGGGGGAGCAGGAGCGTCACCTCGGCCGTCCAGCGCATCGCCGACACGGTGCAGTCGGTGACCCAGTCCGCGCAGGCCCAGGCCCACGGCACGGCCCGCATCACCCAGAGCGCGCAGCACATGCAGACCGTCACCGCGGACGTGCAGCGGCGGAGCCAGGAGCAGGCGGCCGGCAGCCGGCAGATCACCCGGGGCCTCGAGGCGATGCGCGAGCGGGTCCAGCAGCTCGAGCGTGCGCAGCGCGAGCAGACCCGCGGCTCGGCGGTGGTGCTCAAGACCATGGAGGCCATCCGGGGCGTCAGCGAGGAGCAGGCCCGCTCGGTGCGTCAGCTGGAGGAGGCCATCGCCCGGCTCCAGGAGGAGGCCGAGGTCCTTCGCGGGGAGGTGCGCCGGTTCCGTCTATGAGTCCCCGCCGCGCGCCGTATCGCAGGTGCTGTTCGTGCAACCCGACGGCAGGCTGGGCAACGTGCCGGCGCTCGGCCGGATGGCCATCGCGCTGACCCCGGTCCCGGGGGGAATGGCAACCGCCTCAAAAGAGGTTTAAGAGCGCGGAAGGATGTTCAACCTTGGCGCCGGCGAGATCGCCGTCATCATGATCGTCGCCCTGCTGCTGCTCGGCCCGGACAAGCTGCCGGAGCTGGCACGCGGGATCGGCAAGTTCGTGCGCGAGTTCCGGCGGCAGACGGACGACGTGCGCGGCCTGGTCGAGCGCGAATTCTACAAGATGGACCAGGAGGTCTTCACCGAGGACCCCGCGCAGGCCAAGCGCATCGAGCCGCCCGCGCCGGCCGAGCCCGTGCCCCCGCCCGCCGTCGGTCCGGAGGGCGAGCTGACCCCGCCGGCGTACCCGTCCATCTTCCCGCCGCCCGAGGGAGTCGTCGCCGCGTCCTCGGCCGGCCCCGCGCCCCTGACGCCGGAGGAGCCGCCGGCGCCCGCCACGCCCGTGGAGCCGGCCACGGCGCCGCCCTCCGAGCCCGTCGCCGCCGCGCATCCGGAGGGCGACCCCGCGCAGCATGGCTGAGGAGCCGATCCAGGCGCGGATGAGCCTCGCCGAGCATCTCGGCGAGCTACGCAAGCGGCTCCTCCGCGTGGTCATCGCCGTGCTGGTGCTCGGCGCGGCGGGCCTGGTGTTCGCCCGGCCCATCTTCGGCTTCCTGATGAAGCCGGTGCTGGACGCGCTCCCGCCCGCGGACCGGAGCCTCATCTACACCTCGGGCATCGAGGAGCTGAACGTGTTGATGAAGGTCGGCCTGTACGCCGGCATCTTCCTCGCCACCCCCGTGCTCCTGGGGCAGGTCTGGGGCTTCGTCGCCCCGGGGCTCTACCCGCGCGAGCGGAAGTACGCCTTCCCCTTCGTGCTGCTCGGCTCGATCGCCTTCCTGCTCGGCGCGACGTTCTGCTACCTGGTGGTGCTGCCGACCATGTTCAATTTCCTGCTCTCCAGCGGGGAGACCGGGCCGATCAAGGCGCGGGTGGAGCGGGCGCGGGCGGTGGAGCTGGAGGCGCTGCGCTTCGCCCGTTCGGGTGATTTCGAGCGCGCCGCCAACCTGGCCGACGGTGAGGTCCAGCGGCTGACCGGCCTCGGCGACGGACGGGTGTCCACGCCCGACCGGTTTGCCGACGGGGTGGTGGAGCTGCAGGCCCGGCTCGAGGCCGAGGGGCGGCTGCTGGACTCGACCCGCGACGGACTCGGGCTGGGCGCCGCGCCGGCGCTCCGACAATCGCTGGAGAAGCGGATGGAGGCGGTGGACGCGTTCCAGTCCGGCTCGCTGGGGAAGGCGTCGGAGTCGCTGGAGCAGTCGGCCTCGCTGCTCGCCGGCGCCGCCGGGAGCCAGGGCTCCCAGGTGGCGAGGCTGTGGAAGATGCAGAAGACGCTCGCCGCAGGTCAGAGCTCGCTGGCCCAGGAGGCCTGGACCCGTCCGCTGCTCACCATGAGCGAGCAGCTGTCCCTGGTGCTGATGCTCCTGCTCGCGCTCGGGGTGGTGTTCGAGCTGCCGCTGGTGATGGCCCTGCTCGCCGCGCTGGGTTTGGTGAAGGCGCGCTTCCTGATGAGGTACCAGCGGCACGCCATCGTGGTCTGCCTCATCCTCGCCGCGGTCATCACCCCGACGGGCGACCCCATCAACATGGGCATCCTCGCCGGGCCGATGCTGCTCTGCTACGAGGTGGGCGTGGTGGCCGCCTGGCTCATCGAGCGCCGGCGGACGCGGAACTCGGCGGAGACCGCGCTCACCCCCACCTGAGCCCCGGTCGCTCCGCGGCGGTCGACGCGCGTCGGCCGGCGCCGGCTCGCCCAGGCGACGACGGCGAGGAGGGCGAGCGCCCCGCCCGGTCCGCTTCCGGTGCTGCTGCAGCCCGAGGCCCGGGTGGCGACCACGGTGGTGCTCGCGTCGCGGGCGGCCGGCGCGGGGCTTCCGCCCGAGATGTGGAACGCGACCGACACCTGTGACGGTGCGCCGCTCCTCAGGGCGTAGCTGGCGATGACCGTCTTCACCGCTCCTGCGGCGAGGTCCCCCAGGGCGCAGGGAAGGCCCCCCGAGCAGTCGAGCGACGTCGACTCGAGCACCAGCGACGGGTCGGCGCTGGCATCGAGCACCACCCCGGTGGCGGGGGCGCTCCCGCGGTTGACGACCTGCACGATGAACCGGGGGGCCCGGCCGCCGCTGAAGTCCGGTCCGAGCGTCGTCGCGCCGATGCTCAGCCCGGTGGGTGGAGACCAGCCCACGTCCTGCAGCGCTGCCGGGGTGAGGTCCAGGGTCCGCGGCAGGTGAGGGTTGATGGTGGGCTCCATCAAGAGGGGAGGCGAGGCGCTGGAGTCCCAGTGCCCCACGCTCGAGCCGTCGGAGAAGGCGCTGGGGGTGTAGAGCAGCACGTCCCCGGCGAGGTTCTCGCCGGCGCGCCGCCCGTCTCCGTCGACCAGCACCGTGGCGCCGCCGGCGTCGAGCACCGCTTCGAGCGTCGCGCCGTCCTCGTAGGAGATGCCCCACACCGGGATGGTGAGGTCGGACCCGGCGTCGCCGGTGTACGAGACCGGTCCGGCGCCGGGCGCACCGTGGCGGACCAGGAGACCCACCGCGCCGGCGGCCTGCGCGTTCAGCGCGCGCTGGGAGACGAAGCAGACCAGTCCGCCGTCGGGCCGGAGCGTGCGCTCGGCGAGCACCAGCGCGCCGGGGACCGGGACGATGGGGGCGCAGGCATCGACCGCGCTGCCGCCATCGCTGTCCTGGGCGAGCACCAGCGGGGCGGTGAGGGTGACGTGACCCGGTCCGAAGCGGGCGCGGGCGACGGGGAACGCCCCTCCGTCCGGGAGCCGGAGCACCCCGTCCGTCTTGTCCAGGATCGAGTCCTTGGTGGCCCGCACCGCGGGGCCGATCCAGCTCACGCCCAGGGGCCGCCGGATGGCCGCGTCGTAGTCGGCCGTGGAGAGCTGGGAGAGGAGGACACCGCTCGTGTCGTCGAGGGCCTGGTCGCGGAACGCGGTCGCCGACTTGATGAAGCCGAGCCCGTGCGCGAGCTCGTGCATGAACACCGAGGGCAGGTCGGTCATCCCGGTGGGCGCGACGTTGTCCAGGCCGGTGTACCAGTGGGTGACCGCGCAATCGGACTGGCCCACGCGGGAGTTGAAGCGTGCGTCGATCTCCTCCCGCCCCGGGTCGAGGTCGCGCCCGGCGCGCTCGTTCGCCAGCGCCGCCGGGAAGCGGCTGCTGTCGTAGAGCGCGGTCGGCCCGGTCGCTCCGAGCACCGCGGTGCCGCCCGAGCAGTCGAGGTCGGTGAACTCGGTGCGGATGGAGATGGGGACCTGGTTGCCGAGCGTGGCCGACCAGAGCGCGGCGGCATACTGGGAAGCGATCAGCCGCTGTTCGCCGATGCTCGTCCCCGGGTTGCCGCCCACCGGGACGGTGGCCGTGCGGTCGTTCAGGCCCTCGCCCGAGCCGTTGGCGTTCACGATGCGGATCTCGGCTCCGCCCAGGGCCGCCGGACAGACGAGCAGGCACGCGAGCCCCAGCGCCCGGACGCGGCGAGCGGTCATCGCTCCTCGTCGGGCGGCCGGACCAGCGCCTCCGCTCCGTCCTCGCTGTCCACGCACCCGACCCGGAGGGTGCCGTCGGGCGCGAGGTACCCGAGCACCACCGCGGTTGGCCCTGGCGTCACCGCGGCGCCGGACGAGTCGCGGGCGGTCGGCGTGGACAGGGCGTTCCGGGCGAGGTGGGGACGCACCAGCGCCCGGGCGGTGGACCTGGCCGAGGGGCCGGACTCCGGGGCGCCGGTTCCGGGGCCGCAGCCCAGGATGGCCGA
This sequence comes from uncultured delta proteobacterium, assembly GCA_963776345.1. Classification (GTDB taxonomy): domain Bacteria; phylum Myxococcota; class Myxococcia; order Myxococcales; family Myxococcaceae; genus RPRB01. Next base: position 94,538 of record CAVZMH010000024.1, read on the forward strand.
GGTTCCGAGAGCCAGGAGGACCCAGCACGCGCGGGGACGGAGGATCGGCAAGCGGCTTCCCAGCATCATCGGGGGCCCCCCTTCCCGGCAAGGCGTGGTATCGATGCTGAACAGAGGGTGACGGCGCGATGACGACGGATGGCGCGAAGACCTCGCGGGAGCGGGCGAAGGAGATCGCCGAGCAGCGGCGGGCCGAGCGGCGGCAGCGGAAGCGCCACTGCGTCCTGTGCGGCGTGGAGGAAACGGACCGGACCCCCCTCGGCCCTCACCCGGACGGCGTCGGTCCGTCGTGCCGCGAGGAGTCGGCCTGCGTCGCCCGCAGGGCACGCTCGCTGTAGCTTTCCAATGCCGTTGCTCCCTCCGCGACATCGGAGGTAAGAAGAATCCCTCATGGCCAGCGCCCCCTTCACCGGAGTGAAGGTGTTCTCGACGACGCTCGCCCGGGACCGGGAGACCATGGGTGACAACATCACCAAGTGGCTCCGGGACAACCCCGGGGTCGAGGTGGTGGACCGCGTGGTGACCCAGAGCTCCGACAAGGAGTTCCACTGCCTGACCATCACCCTGTTCTACCGGCACCGAGAGGCGGCTTCCCGGAGCTGATCGAACGCGGCGGGCGCGGGGGGGTTGCGCGCCGGCCCCGGGTCGGGGAGACCTCTGGGGATGCGTCCCATGCGCCGGGGTTTCCGGCCCGTCCTTCCAGGTCTCCAGGGTGCCGCCGCGTGGCTCGCGGTCGCGCTCGTCGTCGGCTCGGTGGTCTTCGCGCTCACCCACGAGGGCGTGGGCGGCCTGCTTCTCCTCGTCCCCGGCGCGGTGCTCCGCGGGCTCCTCTGGCAGCCCCTCACCTACGGCTTCGTCGAGAACTCGCCGATGGGCGTCATCTTCGGGGCGCTCATCGTCTGGCAGCTCGGCGGAGCGCTCGAGCAGACCTGGGGCTCCCGGCGGATGGCGCTGTTCGCGGTGGGCACCACGGTGCTCGCGGGCATCGGCACGGTCCTCCTCGCGCTCGCGGTTCCGGCGCTCCGCTCCCTCCCCTTCTCCGGCGGCTTCGTGATGGGCTCGGCGCTCTGGGTCGCGTACGGGCTCAGCTTCGGACGGCGGCAGACCAGCTTCTGGGGCCTGCCGGTGAGCGGGAACGTGTTCGCGCTGATCGGCGTGGGCTTCGTGTTCCTGAATGGGGCCTTCTCCAGCTTCTACCGGGTCCTCCCCGACGCCTTGGCGCTGCTGCTGACCTGGGCCTACTTGCGACTGGGTGGCCCGTCGGACTGGCTGCTCCGGCTCCAGGATTGGAGGCTGAAGCGGCAGCTCCGGTCCCGCAGCAAGCACCTGACGCTGGTCAGCCCTGACCGGAATACCCCGAGGGATTCCGACCGTTTCATCCAGTGAGACGGTCTGTTTCACGACGGAATCGTTGAATCACGCGCGCGGGGGAGGCATCCAACGGCCCGCGTCTCAGCTACCCCTCGATTCCGGAGACACCCCATGCGCTCGTTCGTTGCCCTTGCAGCCCTCGTTGCACTCCCCGCCGCCGCCTCGACCTGGGACGTGGACCCTGCCCACACCGAGAGCTCCTTCGTCGTGCGGCACATGATGGTGAGCAACGTCCGCGGTCAGTTCGGCAAGACCACCGGCGTCATCCAGCAGGACGACAAGGACCTCACCAAGAGCTCGGCGGAGATCACCATCGACGCGACCACCGTCGACACCCGCGAGCCCAAGCGCGACGCCCACCTCAGGTCGCCCGACTTCTTCGACGTCGAGAAGTTCCCGACCATCACCTTCAAGTCCACCAAGGTCACCAAGGGCGAGGGCAACAGCCTCAAGGTCTCGGGCGATCTCACCATCCACGGCGTGACCAAGCCGGTGGTGCTGAACCTCGAGTACACGCCCGAGACGCTGGCCGGCGGCAAGATGCGCCGCGGTCTCACCGCCACCACCAAGGTCAACCGCAAGGACTTCGGGCTGCTCTGGAACAAGTCCATCGAGGCCGGTGGGGTCATCGTCGGTGACGAGGTCACCATCAACGTCGAGATGGAGCTCATCAAGCAGGGCCCGCCCACCGCGTCGAAGTGACGCGGGCGCCCTACGCGGCGTTGATCGACTGGACCCCCGCCCGGAAGACGTAGATCCGGGCGGTGTGCGTGCGGGTGTCGGCGGGCACGAGGAAGAAGCCCTGCTCGCCCGCGTCGACGTCCTCGGAGAAGCCGACGATCTGCCTGCCGTCGGCGAAGGCCACGCGGATTCGCCGCCCCGTCGAGGAGAGGGGCGCCGTCCCGGGCTCCTGCATGAAGAAGATGGCCTTCACCCGCTCGGCGGCGATCGCCTCGGGCGGCCGGCCGGGCTGGGCCAGGCGGATGACCGGGTCGAGCAGGTCCACGTCCTTCACCGTTCCGCGGCGGACCTGACCCTCGAGGGTGTGGAGCACCACGCGGTGCTCCCCCTCGACGAAGGTCGGGCTGAGGTACGCGCCGCCGAAGACCTCCGCCCCCGTGGCCACGTCGGTCGCAGGGGGCGGGGTGGGCTCGGACGGGCCCGACTCGGCGTCGTCCATCACGTCGAGCGACGCCGGGGTGAGCAGGAGGGACTTCCCCTTCGCGAACGGTCCGCTGCGGCCGAAGGCGGTGTTGAGCTGGGGCGGCTCGGGGCGCGCCGCGCTGAGCGCCGGGACGAGACGGCCGTCGTCGCCGAGGGCGAACGCCGCGGGGGGCGGCGGCGGTGGCACACCGGCCCCGGCTCCGGAGGCGCGTGACGCCATCACCGGGGCCGGAGGCGCGGCCGGCGCCCGCTGCGGCTCGGGCGCGGCAGGTGGCTCGGGCGCGGCCACCGGCGCGGCGACCGGTCGCGGCGGCGGTGGTCCGGGCGGTGGCCTGGGGACGGAGATCCGAGGCGCCGCCGGAGGGGGCGGGGGGGGCTCCGCCTCCAGCTCGGGCAGCGTCTCGAGCGCGGCCGGCTGGAAGGTCCCGGGCTCGGCCGCCAGCTCCGCCCCCGTCGCCTGGAGGTCCTCGGGGGCGAAGGTGGGCCCGTCGCCCTGGTCGTCGAACGCGAGCGCGCGTGGGTCCTGGGGCTGCTCGCCGACGAACTCGTAGAGCCCGGCGAGCGGCACCGGGTCCTCGGGCTGGCCGCCGAGCTCGGGCTCGGGGCCGCTCTCGCTCTCCAGCAGCACCACGTCCGCCGAGGACAGCTCGATGGGGGCGGCGGCGTCGGCGAAGCCGGGCTCGCCCGAGTCGGCCACGTCGAGCGGCGTCGCTCCGAGATCCGCCGGGGCCAGCGCCTCCGGCGTGGCCTGGACCGCGCCCCAGGGGAGCTCCTCCGCGCCCGGAGGTGGCTCGGCCTCGGAGGCCTCGACGACGGCGTCGATGCGCTCGGCGAGGCTCGGGCGGTGGGGCGCGTCGGCGGCTCCGGTGTCCCCTCCAGCCGCGGCCTCGAGCGCGACGTCCGGAGGAACGGCTCCAGGCTCCACGGGAGGAAGGAGCTCGAGCGACGGTGCGGTGTCCTCGGGTGCCGCCAGGAGCTCGTCGGCGCCGGCCGGCGTCAGGGTCGCGCCCGGGTCGGGCAGCGCCTCGAGCGTGGGCTGGGAGGTGGGCTCGGCAGCGGCGAGCGGCTCGAGGTCCGGCAGCGTCGTCTGCAGGCCCGGGTCCGTCGGGGCCTCGGCGGCCGCCTCGAGCGTGGGCTGGGTGGTGGGCTCGGCAACGGCGGGCGGCTCGAGGTCCGGCAGCGTCGTCGTCCACTCGGCGGCGGCTTGGGTCTGCAGGCCCGGGTCCGTCGGGGGCTCGGCGGCCACCTCGCGCACGGGCTGGGTGGTGGGCTCGGCAGCGGCGGACTGCTCGAGCTCCGGCAGCGTCGTCGTCCACTCGGCGGCGGCCTGGGTCTTCAGGCCTGGGTCCATCGGGGGCTCGCCGGCCGCCTCGAGCGTGGGCTGGGTGGTGGGCTCCGCGACCGGCTGCCGGACGTCGGCTGGTGGACTCACCGGCCCGGGAGCGGGCTCGACGCCGCGCGGTGGCGTGACCGGGGTCTCGAGGCGAGGAAGGGAGAAGACCGGCACGGGCGTCGGCCCTGCCGGTCGCGCGACCGCGGTCGCGCTGGCCGCCGTGACGGTGCGTGGGGCGTCGGCGGCTGGACCGGAGGGCGGAGCGACGGCGCCAGGCTGAGGGCCTGCAGGCCGGGCCTCCGCCGGTTCGGACGGCAAGCCCAGCCTCTCCCGCAACTCGGCGAGCCGGCCCCGCTCCTGCTCGGTGAGACCCTGCGTACTTCGCTTCTCGCTGAGGGAGCGCAGCTCGCGGATGGCCGCGCGCGTGTCGGACATCGTTCGAGGGGAGTGTACCGGGCAACCCGGGGGCGACGAAAGGAATGGGCAGGCGCGCGAACGCACGGGTTGAAGCCGTGACGCAACCCTCCCACCTGGGCGACCGTCACCTACCTGCGCCTTGTGTCGAGCCCTGCGGTGCGCCAGAAACAGGTCGTCGGCCTAACGGCGCCGTTTCCCCACATCGGGAGTACCCGTGCCCCAGCAAGGAATCGAGAAGCTCGCCATCGACACCATCCGCACCCTGTCGATGGATGCGGTGCAGAAGGCGAACTCCGGGCATCCCGGCGCGCCGATGGCCCTCGCCCCGGTGGCATACGCCCTCTGGCAGAACGTCCTCCGCTACGACCCGGCGAACCCGACCTGGCCGAACCGCGATCGCTTCGTGCTCTCCAACGGGCACGCCTCGATGCTCCTCTACTCGGTGCTCCACCTGACCGGCGTGCGCCAGCTGGACCGGGAGGGACGGGTGCTGGACGCGCCGGCGGTCTCGCTCGACGACCTCAAGTCCTTCCGCCAGATGGACAGCCGCACCCCGGGTCACCCCGAGTACCGCATCACCAGCGGCGTCGAGTGCACCACCGGGCCGCTGGGCCAGGGCGCGGCGAACTCGGTGGGCATGGCCATCGCCTCGCGGTGGCTCGGGCGCCCGGTACAACAGGCCCGGGCTCACGCTGTTCGACCACGACGTCTACGCCATCGTGGGCGACGGCGGCATGATGGAGGGCATCACCTCCGAGGCCGCCTCCCTCGCCGGGCACCTCGCGCTGCCCAACCTCTGCTGGCTCTACGACAGCAACCACATCTCGCTCGACGGGAAGCTCTCGCTCTCCTTCAGCGAGGACGTGCCGAAGCGCTTCGAGGCGTACGGCTGGGCGGTCACCCACGTCACCGACGCCAACGACCTCGGCCAGCTGGGAAAGGCGCTCGCGTTCTTCAAGGGCCAGGGCAGGCCCACGCTCATCGTCGTCGACTCGCACATCGGCTACGGCAGCCCCAAGAAGCAGGACACCAGCGCCGCGCACGGCGAGCCGCTCGGCGAGGAGCAGGTCCGCGCGGCGAAGAAGAGCTACGGCTGGCCCGAGGACGCGCAGTTCCTGGTCCCCGAGGGCGTCCGCGAGCACTTCGCCCAGGGCATCGGCGCGCGGGGACGCAAGCTCCGGCAGGACTGGGAGGCGCTCCGCGAGCGGCATCGGAAGGAGTTCCCCGAGCTCGCGGCGGAGCTGGATCGGATCGACCGGCTCGAGCTCCCGCCGGGCTGGGACAGCGAGCTGCCGGTCTTCCCCGCCGACCCCAAGGGGATGGCCACCCGCGAGTCGTCGGGGCAGGTGCTGAACGCGCTGGCGAAGAAGATCCCCTGGTTGCTCGGGGGCGCCGCCGACCTGAGCGGCTCGACCAAGACCACCATCAAGGGTGAGCCGAACCTCGCATCCGGCGAGCCCGGAGGCCGGAACATCTACTTCGGCGTCCGCGAGCACGCGATGGGCGCCATCGTGAACGGGATGGTGCTGAGCAAGCTGCGGGCGTTCGGGAGCACGTTCCTCACCTTCGTGGACTACATGCGCGCGCCGGTCCGGCTCGCGTCGCTGATGGAGATCCCGGTGTTCCACGTGATGACCCACGACTCCATTGGGCTCGGCGAGGACGGGCCGACGCACCAGCCGGTGGAGCAGATCGCGTCGCTCCGGGCGATGCCCGGGCTCCTGGTGCTCCGCCCGGGGGACGCGAACGAGGTCACCGAGTGTTACCGGGTGGTGATGGAGAGCAGGCACCACCCGGCGATCCTGGTCTTCAGCCGACAGGCGCTCCCCACGTTCGACCGGACGAAGGTCAGTCCCGCGACGGGAGTGCGAAAGGGCGCCTACGTGCTGGCCGACGCCGAGGGTGGCAAGCCCGAGGTGCTGCTGATGGCCACCGGGAGCGAGGTGCGGCTCATCGTCGAGGCCCAGGAGAAGCTCAAGGCCGAGGGCATCCGCGCCCGGGCGATCAGCATGCCGTCGTGGGAGCTGTTCGAGCAGCAGTCGCCCGAGTACCGGGAGTCGGTGCTCCCCTCAGCGGTCACCGCCCGCGTCGCCGTGGAGCAGGCGGCGACGTTCGGCTGGGCGACCTACGTGGGGCGGAGCGGGAAGATCCTGGGGATGAGGAGCTTCGGGGCGTCGGCGCCGCTCAAGGATCTGCTCCAGCACTTCGGGTTCACCACCGAGCACGTGGTGGCGGCGGCGAAGGAGCAGCTCGGGAAGAAGGGACGTTGAGGCCATGCGAATCGCGCTCGCCGCCGACCACGCCGGCTACGCCTTGAAGCAGCACCTCCTGGAGGTCGTCCGCGCCCTCGGGCACGAGGTGACGGATCTGGGCACGGACTCCGAGGCCCCGGTCGATTATCCGGACTTCGCCGAGAAGCTGGGGATGGTCGTCCGCGAGGGCCGGGCCGACCGCGGGATTCTCCTGTGCGGGAGCGGGGTGGGCGCCTCGGTGGCGGCGAACAAGATCCCCGGGGTGCGCGCGGGCCTGTGCCACGACGGGTACTCCGCCCACCAGGGGGTGGAGCACGACGACGTGAACGTCCTGGTGCTCGGGGCGCGGATCATCGGTCCGGCCCTGGCGGACGATCTGGTGACGACGTTCCTGGCCGCCCGTTACACCCACGAGGAACGTCACGAGCGGCGGCTGGGCAAGGTCAAGGCGCTGGAACGGCGCTGGTCGAAGGAGCAGCCATGAATCCACTCAAAGCGCTCGGAGAGCTGGGCCAGAGCATCTGGCTGGACTACATGCAGCGGAGTCTCGTCACCACGGGGAAGCTGCAGCGACTCATCGAGGACGATGGCCTCAAGGGCCTGACGTCGAACCCCACCATCTTCCAGAAGGCGGTCGAGGGCAGTCAGGACTACGACGACCTGTTCCAGGAGTGGGCTCCCCGCGGCGCGTCGGCCGGCGAGGTGTTCGAGGCGCTGGCGATCCGGGACATCGGTGATGCGGCGCGGATCTTCCGGCCGGTCTGGGAGAAGACCAGACACCGCGATGGCTACTGCTCGATCGAGGTCACACCCACCCTGGCCCATGACACCCAAGGGACCGTGGTCGAGGCGCGCCGGCTCTGGAAGAAGCTCGGCGTTCCCAACGTGATGGTCAAGATCCCGGGGACGGTGGAAGGTGTTCCGGCGATCGAGCAGTGCGTCTCCGATGGTCTCAACATCAACGTGACCTTGCTGTTCAGCCAGGACGCCTACGTCGCCGTTGCCGAGGCGTACATCCGGGGACTGGAGAAGCGAGTCGCCCGCGGCGAGGACGTCTCGGAGAGCGCTTCGGTGGCGAGCTTCTTCGTGAGCCGGATCGACACCCTGGTGGAGAAGACCATCGCCAGCCGCGTGAAGGCCGAGCCCACCCCTCGGCAGAAGGCCCTCTTCGACGAGATCGCGGGCAAGGTGGCCATCGCCAACGCCAAGCAGGCCTATCAGAAGTACCAGAAGCTGTTCTCGGGTTCGCGCTGGCAGGCGCTCGCCGACAGGGGAGCCAAGACTCAGCGGGTCCTGTGGGCCAGCACCGGCACCAAGAATCCCAGGTACTCCGACGTCCTCTACATCGACGAGCTGATCGGGCCGGACACGGTGAACACGATCCCCCCGGCCACGCTCGACGCCTTCCGCGACCACGGCAAGGCCCGGCGGACCCTGGACGAGGGGCTCGAGCAGGCGGATGCGGTGATGCGCAAGCTGGAGCAGTCGGGAATCTCGATGAAGGCGGTCACCGACCAGCTGGTCGACGAGGGCGTGAAGAGCTTCGAGGACAGCTTCCGCCAGCTGATCTCCGCGGTGGACGGCCGACTGAAGAGCGAGGGAGGGCGGAAGTGAACCGCATCTCCCTGCATCTTCCGGCCGAGCTCGACTCGGACGTGAAGCGGACCCTCGCCGACTGGGACCAGGGCAAGAAGATGCAGCGCCTCTGGGACCGCGACGCCTCGCTGTGGACCGGTCAGGACGAGGCGAAGTGGCTCGGGTGGCTGGACGTCGTGGACGCGAAGACGCCGGTGAGCCCCGAGCTGGGGAGCTTCCTCCAGTCGATCGAGCTGGACCGGTTCGGCCAGGTCCTGCTGCTCGGGATGGGGGGCAGCTCGCTCTGCCCCGAGGTGATGGCCCAGACGTACGGGCCGGTGAAGGGGAAGCCCGAGCTCTTGGTGCTCGACTCCACCGACCCGGTCCAGGTGCAGTCGTTCGCCAGGCGCGTCGACCCGGTGCGGACGCTGTTCATCGTCTCCAGCAAGAGCGGGAGCACGCTCGAGCCGAACATCTTCTTCCAGTTCTTCTGGGCGAAGACGGTGGAGGCGGTGGGGCAGGAGAAGGCCGGGCGGCACTTCGTGGCCGTCACCGACCCGGGCTCGAAGATGGAGCAGGTGGCGAAGGAGCACCGCTTCCGCGCCATCTTCCCGGGGAGGCCGAGCATCGGCGGGCGCTACTCGGCGCTGTCCAACTTCGGCCTGGTGCCGGCGGGCGCGATGGGCGTGGACCTCCCGCGGTTCCTCGGGAGCACGCTGACCATGGTGCAGGCCTGCGCCGGGAGCGTCGTCGCCTCGAAGAATCCGGGCGGTATCCTCGGCGCGGTGCTGGGGACGCTGGGCAAGGCGGGGCGGAACAAGGTGACGCTGGTCACCAGCCCGGGCATCGGCGACGTGGGCGCCTGGCTGGAGCAGCTGCTGGCCGAGTCGACCGGCAAGCAGGGCAAGGGGCTCATCCCGGTGGACCGCGAGGCGCTGGGCGCGCCCGAGCAGTACGGGCAAGACCGGCTCTTCGCCTACCTGCGGCTCGAGTCGGCGCCGGACACTGGCCAGGACCGGGGCGTGGAGGCGCTGGCCAGGGCCGGGCACCCGGTGGTGCGCATCGCCGTGGAGGACCCCTACGCGCTGGGGCAGGAGCTCTTCCGGTGGGAGATCGCGACCGCCGTGGCCGGGGCGGTCCTGGGCATCAACCCCTTCGACCAGCCGGACGTCGAGGCGAGCAAGGTCGAGACCCGGAAGCTGACCGAGGCGTACGAGAAGACCGGGTCGCTGCCGGACGAGCGCCCGTTCCTCGAGGACGGGCCGGTGGCCCTGTTCGCGGACCCGGCCAACGTCCAGGCGCTCCAGGGCGGCAAGACGCTGGCCGACGTGCTCCGGACGCACCTCGGGCGGCTCGGGGCGGGCGACTACCTGGGCCTGCTCGCGTACATCCCGATGACCAGGGAGAACGAGGCGGTGCTGCAGGCGGGGCGCATGCGGGTGCGCGACGCGCGGAAGGTCGCCACCTGCCTCGGCTTCGGGCCGCGGTTCCTCCACTCCACCGGCCAGGCCTACAAGGGCGGGCCGAACTCGGGCGTGTTCCTGCAGGTCACCTGCGACGATCCGGTGCAGCTCCCCGTCCCCGGGCAGAAGTACACCTTCGGGGTGGTGAAGGCGGCGCAGGCGCGGGGTGACTTCGAGGTGCTCGCGGCGCGGAAGCGCAGGGCGCTCCGGGTGCACCTGCGCGGGCCGCTCGATGCCGCGCTCCGGAAGCTGCGCGAGACCATCGACCGGGCGGTCTGAGAGGGCAGTCCCCAACAGGCAGTCGGCAGTCAGGAGCGACAGCGATGCAGATCGGGATGATCGGCCTGGGTCGGATGGGCGGGAACATGGTCCGCCGGCTGATGAAGGGCGGGCACGCGTGCGTGGTTCACGACCGCGGCGCCGACGTGGTCGCGGCCTTCGCCAGGGAGGGCGCCACCCCGGCGAAGACGCTGGAGGAGCTGGTGTCGAAGCTCCAGAAGCCACGCGCGGTGTGGATCATGGTCCCCTCCGGCGGGCCCACCGAGGACACGGTGCAGTCGCTGGCCAGGCTGCTCGACGCAGGCGACACGATCATCGACGGCGGGAACAGCTTCTTCAAGGACGACGTCCGCCGGGCGAAGGAGGTCGCGAAGAAGGGCATCCACTACGTCGACGCCGGCACCAGCGGCGGGGTGTGGGGCGCCGAGCGCGGCTACTGCCTGATGGTGGGCGGCCCGAAGGAGGCGGTGCAGCGCATCGAGCCGGTGCTCCGGACCCTCGCCCCGGGCAAGGGCGACATCCCGGCGACACCGGGGCGCGACGGGAAGAGCACCGCGGAGCTGGGGTACCTGCACTGCGGCCCCCCGGGCTCCGGGCACTTCGTGAAGATGGTGCACAACGGGATCGAGTACGGCCTGATGCAGGCCTACGCCGAGGGCTTCGACATCTTCAAGAATGCGGGCTCGGAGCAGCTGCCCGAGGAGATCCGCTACGACCTGAACATCGCCGACATCGCCGAGCTGTGGCGGCGGGGCAGCGTGGTCTCCAGCTGGCTGCTCGACCTGACCAGCATCGCGCTCGCCCAGGACCCGACGCTGGAGAGCTACTCGGGGTTCGTCCAGGACTCGGGCGAGGGCCGGTGGACGGTGCAGGCGGCGGTCGACGAGGCGGTGCCGGCCGAGGTGCTGACCGCGGCGCTCTACACTCGCTTCCGCTCGCGGCAGCAGCACACCTTCGCCGAGAAGCTGCTCTCGGCGATGCGCAAGCAGTTCGGCGGCCACGTGGAGCCCAAGTAAATGGTGCAGAAGCTGGAGACGGCGCTCACCCCTCCGCACAACCGCACCGCCGACCCGTGCGTGGTCATCATCTTCGGGGCCTCGGGTGACCTGACCCGGCGGAAGCTCATCCCGGCCATCCTCAACCTCCAGAACGCGGGCTTCCTCCCGCGGAACCTGGCGGTGGTGGGCGTGGCCCGGACGCAGATGAGCAACGTGCAGTTCCGGGACGAGGTGAAGCCCGACGACAAGGTCCTCTCCACCGAGCCGATGCGGGCGGCCTGGGGAGCGCTCTCCGAGCGCATCTTCTACTTCTCCGCCGACGCGACGAAGCCCGAGTCGTTCACCGGCCTGGCCGAGTTCCTCAAGAAGACCGACGGCCAGGTGGGGACGCCCGGGAACTACCTGTTCTACCTCTCGGTGGCGCCGACCTTCTTCGCCCCCATCGTGCAGAACCTGGGCCAGAGCGGCCTGGCGAAGGAGGAGAACGGCCGCTGGCGCCGGGTGGTGATCGAGAAGCCCTTTGGACACGATCTGCCCACCGCGGTGGAGCTGAACCGGAGCATCAAGTCGGTGATCGGCGAGAGGCAGATCTTCCGGATCGACCACTACCTGGGGAAGGAGACGGTCCAGAACCTCATGGTGTTCCGGTTCGGAAACGGGATGTTCGAGCCGATCTGGAACCGGAACTACATCGACCACGTGCAGATCACCGTGGCCGAGGAACTGGGGGTCGAGGGCCGGGGCGGCTACTACGACACCGCCGGCGCGATGCGGGACATGGTGCCCAACCACATCGCCCAGCTGGTGAGCCTGGTGGGTATGGAGCCGCCGATCTCGTTCAGCGCGGATGCGGTCCGAGACGAGCAGGTGAAGCTCCTCAACTCCATCGAGCCGATGTCGCCGGAGGACGTGCTGCACCAGGCGGTGCGCGGGCAGTACGGGGCGGGCGACGTGGACGGGAAGAAGGTGCCCGGCTACCGCGAGGAGGAGAAGGTCCCGCCCGAGAGCCACACCGACACCTTCGTCGCGCTGCGCCTGATCGTCGACAACTGGCGCTGGGCGGGGGTGCCGTTCTACGTGCGCACCGGGAAGCGCCTGCCCAGGCGCGTGACCCAGATCGTCATCCAGTTCAAGCACGCGCCGGCGATGCTCTTCCAGCACACCTCGGTGGACCGGCTGACCACCAACCGGCTCTACATCCACATCCAGCCCAAGGAGGGCATCTCGCTCCGCTTCGGGGCGAAGGTGCCCGGACCACTGCTCACCGTTGGCGCGGTGGAGATGGACTTCGACTACCTGGACTACTTCGGCAAGGTGGCGAGCACCGGCTACGAGACGCTGCTCTACGACGCGATGATCGGCGACGCCACGCTGTTCCAGCGCGCGGACATGGTGGAGGCGGGCTGGTCGATGGTGCAGCCGATCCTCGACGTGTGGAAGGCGCTCCCGCCTCGGAGCTTTCCCAACTACGCCTCGGGGAGCTGGGGCCCGGCCGAGGCGGACGAGCTGCTCCGCCGGGAGGGCCGCCACTGGGAGAACACGGGGACGTGATCGTCGCCGGCGACATCGGGGGCACCAACGCCCGCCTGGCGACGTTCGAGGTCCACGCCGGGCAATTGCTGTTGACCAAGGAGATCGTCTACCCCAGCCGTTCCGCGCCTGACCTCGAGACCATCGTCCGCCGCTTCGTGGAGGAGGTGCGGCCGGCGGCCAGCGCGGTGGCGCTGGGGGTGGCTGGACCGGTGAGGGACGGGCGCACCGAGACTCCGAACCTGCCCTGGGTGGTCGATGCGCGCGGCCTGGCGGACGTCCTGGGCGTCCGGCGAGTGACGCTCCTCAACGACCTCAAGGCCAACGCCTACGGCCTGCGGCACCTCGGACCCGCCGACTTCGCGACGCTGCAGCCTGGGGCGAAGGACGCCACCGGGAACCAGGCCATTCTCTCGGCGGGAACCGGGCTGGGGGCGGCGGGGCTGTACTGGGACGGAGAGCGGCACCGTCCCTTCGCCACCGAGGGCGGGCACGCCGACTTCGCGCCCCGGAACCGGCTCGAGGCGGAGCTGATGGAGCACGTCGCCCGGGAGAAGGGGCGGGTGAGCGCCGAGCGGATCCTCTCGGGCAGCGGGCTGGTGCGCATCTACCGCTTCCTCCGGGCGCGCTCCGGGCAGCCCGAGGACCCTGCGCTGACCGAGCGTCTGGCGAAGGAGGACCCGGCGGCGGTCATCTCCCGCTGCGGCCTGGACGACGCGGACCCGGTGTGCGTCCAGGCGCTGGAGCTGTTCGTCTCGCTGTACGGGGCGGAGGCTGGGAACGTCGCCCTGCGGATGCTCGCCACCGGCGGCGTCTTCCTCGGCGGGGGCATCGCGCCCAAGCTCCTCCCCCGGTTCAAGCGGGATGGTCTGTTCCTCTCCTCCTTCCTGGACAAGGGCCGGATGCGACCGCTGCTGGAGGACATCCCGGTGCTGGTGGTGCTCAACGACCGGGCGGCGCTCTGGGGCGCGGCGCACTGCGCGGCCTTCGACGAGACCTGAGGTGCGTGGCGATGGCGGGTCCGCAACTTCGAGTGCTGGAGAGCCGGGACGCGGTGGCTCGCACCGCGGCGCAGTGGGTGCATGACCGGGCCTGGGCGGCGGCGAACGCGCGGGGCCGCTTCACGCTCGCGCTCTCGGGGGGGACGACGCCGCGCGCGCTCTACCAGCAGATGGCGGCGGGCCCGAGGCTACCCTGGGACCGGACGGTGTTCTGCTTCGGCGACGAGCGGAACGTCCCGCCGGACGACCCCGAGAGCAACGCCAGGATGGCCCGGGAGGCGCTGACCGGGCAGCCGTTCGTGAACCAGTCCAGCGTGCACCGCATCCGGGGCGAGCTGCCGGCCGCGGAGGCGGCGGCCGACTACCAGCAGACCCTCCGGAAGCTGTTCCCCGGGACGACGTCGTTCCCCAGCTTCGACCTGGTGCTGCTGGGGCTCGGGCCGGATGGCCACACGGCGTCGCTGTTCCCGCACTCGCCGGCGCTCGACGAGCGGGCGGCGTGGGTGGCGGCGAACTGGGTGGAGAAGTTCCGGACGCATCGCATCACCCTGACCTTTCCGGTGCTGAACGCGGCGGCCGAGGTGCTGTTCCTGGCCACGGGCGACGACAAGGCCTGGGCGCTGCGGAAGGTGCTGCGAGGCAGCGCGCCGGTGGCCGAGATTCCCGCCCGGGGCGTCGCGCCGGCGTCGGGCCGGGTCACCTTCCTGGTGGACCGGGCGGCGGCAGCCGGGCTAGGTCAGTCGACCTAGGTGAAAGTACTTCCCTCCATCCTGGCCGCGGACTACTGGCGGCTGGGCGAGCAGGTCGCCGACGCCGAGCGGGGCGGGGCGGACCGCTTCCACATCGACATCATGGATGGGCTGTTCGTGCCCAACCTCACGCTGGGCATCCCGGTGGTGGAGGCGATGCGGCGGGGAACGAAGCTCCCCCTCGAGATTCACCTCATGATCGAGCGGCCGGAGCGGTACACGGCGGACTTCATCAAGGCGGGGGGGATCTCCTGATTCTTCACCAGGAGGCCACTCCGAACCTGCACCGCGCCATCCAGCAGGTCCGACAGCTCGGGAAGCAGGTCGGGGTGGGGCTCAACCCGGCGACGCCGCTCAACGTGGTCGAGGAGGTCATCGAGGGGCTGGATCTCCTGCTCCTGATGACGGTGAACCCGGGCTTCGGCGGGCAGAAGTTCATCCGCGAGATGCTGCCCAAGCTGACGCGGGCCCGGTCGCTCATCCAGCAGCGGAGTCCCGGCTGCGAGCTCGAGGTGGACGGCGGGGTGGACCTGACCACCGGTCCCCTGGCGGTGGCGGCAGGCGCCGATGTCCTCGTGGCGGGCACCTGCGTCTTCGCTCACCCTGGCGGGCCGGGTGCCGGCGTGCGGGCGCTCCGCGAGGCCGTGAAGCGCGGTCCGGCCGCGGCGCCGTAGCCCCGCGAGCGAGGGCGAGAGGTCAGACCGTTCGGCCGTTCAGGAGGCGGTGTCGTGACCGAGCGCCCGCTGCGCCTCGGCGACCCCGGCCTCGGCGTTTCCGCTCTGGAGCAGCTGCACCAGCCGGGCATTCACCGCGCCGAGGCGGCGAGCGAGGAGCCGGGCCAGTCCATGGGCGATCTTCAGCGCGGCGACGTTCCCGCTCGACAGCCGGGTCCGGAGCGCCGGACCGGGGATGGCGGCGACGGTGACCGGCCCGACGGCGATCGCCGAGGCGCTGCGCTTTCCTCCGGCCTCGAGCACCGCCATCTCCCCGAGCACCGCCGGCGCCGAGACGACGGAGAGGATCTGATGCTTCCCGGCCGGGTCCCGCTTCACCACCTGCGCCGAGCCCGAGAGGAGGAACACCAGCGCGTCGCCGGGGTCGCCCTCGCGGAACAGCGGCAGCTGCGGCTCCAGGCCCTTCACCTCGGCGAGCCCGGCGATCTCCTCCAGCTCGGCCGCGCTCAACCCCGAGAGCAGCGGAACGTGGCGCAGGGCCTCGGCGCTCGGGCGCTCGCTCATCGGCGCCTCGCCCGCTCGAGTCGAAGCGACTTCTCGCCTCGCGACTGCCCGTCCAGCTTCTCGAACGCCGCCGCGTCCTCCTCGGCCACGAAGGCGTAGCTGTAGGTCGGGCGGACCTCGAGGCGCTGCAGCTTTCCGGCCGGAGCGCCCAGGCCCTCGAGCATCGAGGTGATGCCAGCGGCGTCGAGCCCCTCCGAGCTCCCGACGTTCATCCACAGCCGCACCTGTCCGGGAGTGCCGGCCTCGGCCTCCGGAGGCGACCCCTCCTCGGGCTTGTCCCGGCGGGGCGGGCGCTCGCGGTGCTCCCGTCGCTCGCGGGGGGCGCCGGAACGCTCGCCCCGGTCCGGGCGCTCGCCGCGCTCCGGCCGGTCTCCACGGTCGCTCCGCTCGCCGCGCTCACCTCGTCCGCCACGCTCGGACCTGGGCGGCCGGTCGCCCCGGGACCGCTCGCGCTCGCGGTGCGGCCGCGCCGGCGCCGGCGCCGGTTCCGGCGCTCCGGCGGCCTTCAGCTTCTCCATCCGCAGATGCCCGAAGAAGAACTTCAAGAGATACGCGATGGCGTCGTCGGCGTCGGGCCGCTGCTTCAGCTCGCCGGCGAGGCCGAGGTAGCCCTCGTACACGCTGCCCGCCGCGGCGGACTGGATCTCCCGGACGTGCCGCTCGGTCCACATCCGCATCGCTTCGTCGGGCGCCGGCATCTCGCGCTTCTCGAACTTGATGCCGTACTTCTTCTCCAGCACGGTGAAGGTGCCCAGCTCGCGCCCGGAGATCAGGTTGATCGCCGTGCCCTTCTTCCCGATGCGCCCCGTCCGCCCGACGCGGTGGAGGTACACCGCCGGGTCCTCGGGCAGGGAGTAGTTGATGACGTACTGGAGATCGGAGATGTCGATCCCCCGGGCGGCGATGTCGGTGGCCACCATGAAGGCCACCTCGCCCCGCTTCACCTTGGCCATCACCCGCTCCCGCTCCTTCTGGGGCAGGTCGCCGTTGAGCAGCTCGGCGTCGAAGCCGTTGCGGTTCAGCACCGCCGTCACCAGCGCCGTGTCGTCCCGGGTGTTGCAGAAGACGATGGCGTTGTCCGGCTCCTCCATCTCCAGCACGTAGATGAGGTTCCGGGGCTTCGGGTACGCGTCGGTCACGTCGTAGCGGACGTGGTGGATGTGGTCGACGGTGAGGACGTCGCCGGAGAGCATCAGCATCTCCGGCGAGGTGGTGTACTGGCTGATGAGGTGCTGGATCTCCGGCGGCACCGTGGCGCTGAAGAGCAGGACCTGCCGGTCCTTGGGGAGCTGGTCGAGGATGCGGGTGACCTCTTCGTAGAACCCCTGGTTCAGCATCTCGTCGGCCTCGTCGAGCACGACGTGCCGGCAACCCTGGAGCTTGAGGTTCTTCCGCCGGATGTGGTCGTAGATCCGGCCCGGCGTGCCCACCACGATGGGCGAGCCGGCCACCAGCGCGTCCTCCTGCTCCTGCATCGACGCGCCGCCGTAGATCGCGGTCACCCGGACGCCCTTGTACTTGGCGAGGTCCTGGAGCTCGGCGGCCACCTGGAGCGCCAGCTCCCGGGTGGGGCAGAGCACCAGCGCCCGCACCGCCTTGTCCTGGGAGTCCATCTTCTCCAGCAGCGGGAGCCCGAAGGCGGCGGTCTTCCCCGTCCCGGTCTTGCTCCGGACGATGAGGTCCTTGCCCTGCATCACCGGGTCGAACGCCTGGGCCTGGACCGGCGTGGGGTGGGTGTAGCCCCGGTCGACCAGGGCGCGCCGGATCTCGGGGGAGAGGGCCAGGTCCTCGAATCCCACCTCGGCCAGGTAGTCGGAGGGTCCTTCGGGGGTCGCCTCTTCCGCGGCCGGAGCCGCGTCGGGGGGCACGGGAGAATCGCCGCGTTCGGGCGCGGGCGGGTTGTCACTCATCGGGCACGGGCTTAATCCCTCCCATCCACCGTGGCAATCACGCAGCCCGGGGGTCCTGCTAGAAGCAGGCCGTCCGTCCGTCCATGGCCCGTCCACCGAAGAAGAAGGCGAAACCACGACGCAAGCCCGCTGCCCGGGCCGCCGCTCCGTCCGCGCATCCCGCCGCTCCGTCCGCGCGTCCCGCCGCCCGCCGGCCGGCGACGGGCGCCCGAGGCGCGCGGAAGCGGGCGCCCCAGGCCGAGGAGGTCCGGGAGGCACGGCCGGAGGAGGAGGAGGAAGTCGAGTCCCCCGAGGTCGCCGAGCTCGCAGAGCCGGTGGAGCCTGATGGCGAGGAGCTGGCGGAGCTGGAACCGGTGGTGGCCGCGGCGCCGGCGGTCACCCCGCCCAGGTCCAGCGAGGGCAGTCTCGCCCGGACCGACGCGATGTCGGCGTACATGGCCGAGGTTCAGCGCCATCCGCTGCTCTCGCGCGAGGAGGAGGGCCGCCTGGCCCGGCTCTACCGCGACCATGGCGACCTGGACGCCGCCGCCCGGCTGGTCTCGGCCAACCTGCGCCTGGTGGTGAAGCTGGCCCACGAGTACCACCGCAATCCGCTCGCGCTCCTGGACCTGGTGCAGGAGGGGAACATCGGGCTGATGCAGGCGGTGAAGAAGTTCGATCCGGAGCGCGGGGTGAAGCTCTCGACCTACGCGGCCTGGTGGATCCGCGCGTACATCCTTCGCTACATCATGGACAACTGGAAGATGGTGAAGCTGGGGACCACCGAGGCCCAGCGGAAGCTCTTCTTCAAGTTGCGCCAGGAGCAGGAGCGGATGCTGAAGCTGGGCTACGAGGCGACGCCCAAGCTGCTGGCCGAGCGGCTCAACGTCACCGAGCAGGACGTGGTGGAGATGGACCAGCGGCTCGGGCCGGACGAGGTGTCCATCGACGCGCCGGTGGGCGACGACGGCGACGCCACGCGCGGCGATCGCCTCCTCCCCTCCAGCGGCTTCCCGGCGGCGGACGAACGGCTGGCGACCGAGGAGCTGAAGCGGCTCTTCCGCGACAAGCTGAAGGTTTTCGGGCGCACGCTCGAGGGCAAGGAGAAGTACATCTTCGAGAAGCGCCTCACCGCGGACGAGCCGATGACGCTCCAGGACATCGGCACGCACTTCGGGTTCTCGCGCGAGCGCGCCCGGCAGATCGAGGCGGCGCTGGTGGACCGGATGCGCGAGTTCGTTCGCTCGGAGATGCCCGACTTCGACCTGATCGCCGAGCCGAAGCCGTAGAAGGACGGCGCCGCCCGTCCAGGCTCAGGGCGGCCGGACCTTGAGGTTGTCGAAGTTGACCTTCGACTCCCAGCCGGAGACCGCGAAGTACCGGTGCGCCGGGCCGCGCAGCGGATCCGGATCGTCGAGCGCGAGGAAGGGCTGTCCGTCCACCAGCCAGGTGAGGACGCGGCCTTGCCGGCGGATGGTCCAGTGGTACTTGCGGCCGGGCACCACCCGCACGTCGGCGCGGGTCACCCGGTCGGCGCCGTGCTCGTGCTGCCGCGCGATGGCGGAGAGGCTGTTCCGCCAGCCGCCCATCACCAGCACGTACCCGGTCGCGTCGTAGGACGCGCCGGGATCGCCGCGGTGAAACGACTGGCCATCGCCCCAGACCTCGACCTTCATGTCGCCGTCGGGGCTGTCGGTCCAGACGTCGAGGTCGATGACGGCGTCGTCCGGGATGGGCCTCCGGAGCCACACCGGGTGGTTGCGGGCCCGCTGCACCACCAGCGCCCCTTGCTGGAGCGAGACGGCGGCCGGGTCGGTCGCGAGCCAGTCCGGGCCGAGCTGGGTGCGCTCGAAGTCGTCGGAGAACGGCCCTGCGGCGGGCTCGGGCGGGGCTGCGGCGACGGGGGCGAAGGCGCCGCCGCTCGCGGGGCTCACCCGGAGGTCGTCGTAGTAGACGTCCCACTCGCCGCTGGAGAGGCCGAGCCGGTCGTGCCCCGGCCCGGTGAGCGGGAACGGATCGTCCAGCTCGGCCATCAGCCGGCCGTCCACCGTCCAGCGCAGCACCGAGCCGCGGCGCTCGAAGCGCATCCGGTAGACGTGGCCCGGGTCGAGGCTGGCCGGCGTCGCCTCGACGCGAAGCGCCGAGTCCTTGCCGAACCCCGCCGAGCGCAGGTCTCCGGGGACGCGCGCCCGGGACAGCCAGCGGGAGAGCGTGACCCCGTTCTCGTCCAGCCGCACCAGGCTCGGGCCGAGCCGCGCCGGCGAGCCCATGGGGCTCCAGGGCCCGAGCACGGCCTGGTAGCCGGTGTCGGCGTCCAGCCCGTTCCCGAAGAGCGTCACCCGGATCTCGCCGTCGGGGCTGATGGGGCGGGCGGAGACCTCGACCACCACGTCGTTTGGGAGCGCGGCGTCGAGCCACAAGGGGTTGTTCTTCGTCCCGGGAGAGAGCAGCTCGCCGTTGATGACCCGCGGGTAGCCGCCGAGCGAGCGGTAGTTGCGCCCCACGGTTCCCCGGTCGGAGAAGTCGTCGGAGAAGGGGATGTGTCCGGACGCGGGCGGCTGGCCCCGGACGAGCAGGTGCAGGACGGGGAGATTCACCAGGAGAACGACGACCCCCAGCACCAGCCAGCCCCTCTTGCCGAGCGGGGCCGGGCGGCGGGCAGCCGCGGGGACCGCGGTCTCCGTCGTCATCTCTGCCCGCGCCGCCTCCGCCGCGGTGGCTGGACGCCGCTTCACGGCTGTGCGCTCCGGAGCACGGCGACCAGCACCAGGAGGAGGAAGCAGACCGCCGCCGCGGCCCCGTAGCCGAGCAGCGGCCAGGCCACGTCCGTCCGGGCGAGGATGTCGCGGGCCTCGCCGGCCTCGCTCTCGCGGGGGTTCGCCGCCAGCGCCTGCCGGGCGAGGCGCCGGGCGGCCACCACGTTGCCGGCGGTGAGCGCCTTCTGGGCCCGGCGGAGCGCCTCGGCGGGTTCGGAGTCGGATGCCTTCATGGAAGGGGGACGGGAGACGCGGCGCCCCGTCTATACACGGTCCACCGGGGCAGGATGAAGCGCGCCGGCGCGGCTGTTCGGGCGAGGGGCGTGGTAAGCGAGCCCCCCTGGCTCCGGCAATGGCGTTTCCTCTCTCTCGACGAACCCTCCTCCGGAGCCTCCCGCTCCTGACGCTGGGCCGCCGCGCGCTGGCCTTCGGAGAGGGAGCACGCTTCGTGCCCGGCGTGGCCCAGCACGGCGGGCGGTGGGACGGACGGCTGTCCGGGCTCCGGCGGCTCGCCTGGGAGCTGCAGCGACGCACCTCGGTGGAGGTGGTGCCCGAGGCCCGCGGCCTCGCGCTCACCAGTCCCCGGCTGTTCGACCACCCCTTCCTCTACTTCGGCGGCGAAGGCGAGTTCCCCCCGCTCTCCGCGGCGGAGGTGGAGGCGCTGCGCCGCTACCTGACGTTCGGCGGCTTCATGCTCGCCGACGCCAACGACGGGAGCGGCGGGCGCGGCTTCGACGTCAGCTTCCGCCGGGAGCTGGCCCGGGTGCTCCCCGGCTCGCCGCTCGAGCCGGTGCCGAGCACGCACGTGCTGTTCAAGACCTTCTTCCTGCTCGACTCGGCACCCGGAAGGCTCTTCCTCCATCCGCAGCTCCACGCGGTGAGCCTCGGGAACCGCGCCGCGGTGGTGTACTCGCAGAACGACCTCGCCGGCGCGTGGGAGCGCGACGAGAGCGGCGCGTACGCCTACGAGGTCTCGCCGGGCGGTGAGCCCCAGCGCGAGCTGGCGGTGCGGGTGGGCATCAACGTCTGCATGTACGCGCTCTGCCTCGACTACAAGGACGACGCGGTGCACCTGCCGCTGATCCTCAAGAAGCGGAGATGAACGCAGGCGCCACCACCACCTGGCGGCTGGTGAGCCTCTCTCCGCTTCCGGCCTGGGCGCTCGGGCTCCTCACCGTGCTGGTCCTGGCGGGCGTGGTGCTGGCGGTGCTCGGGCTCCGGCGCGAGCCGTCGGCGCTCCGCCGGAGGGTGCTGCTCGTGCTCCGGCTGCTCGCCGGGGCGATGGCGCTGTTCTTCCTGCTCGAGCCGGGGCTGCGACAGCTCGCCCAGGTCCGGGTGAAGAACCGCCTCGCGGTGCTGGTGGACCGGAGCGCGAGCATGGGCTTCCCGGTGCACCCGGACGGGCAGACCCGGGCGGCGGCGGCAGCCGAGGCGCTGGACCGCTTCGCCCCGGGGCTCGAGGCGCTGCGCGATCGGTACCAGGTGGAGGTGCTGGGCTTCTCGCCCGAGCTCGCGCCGGTGTCGTCCGAGGCGCTGCGGACCCCGGGCAGCGGGAACCGGACCGACCTCATGGCGGCGCTCCGGGCCCTGAAGTCCACCGACACCGGCGGGAGCCGGAAGCTCGCCGGCGCGATTCTCCTCTCGGACGGAGCGGACAACGCCGAGCTCCAGGCCGGGCTCCAGACGCGCCAGTCCGAGGAGCTGGGCGCGCTCGGCTTCCCCGTGTCCACGGTCCGCGTCGGAGAGCCGGCGCTGGTGGATCTGGCGGTCGAGGCCGTGAAGGTGGACGACTTCGCCTTCGTCCGGAACGCGGTGACGGTGGACCTCGAGCTGCACGCCCGGGGGCTCAAGGGGCGCGACGTCCCGGTGGTGCTCCAGCGCGAGGGGCTCACCGTGGGGACGCGCACGGTGCACCTGGACCAGGACGACCAGCGCACGCCGGTGTCCTTCACCTTCACCCCGGACCAGACCGGGCGCTTCGTCTACACGGTCGGCGCGCCGGTGTTCCCCGGCGAGGCGGTGGTGGAGAACAACACCCGCTCGTTCGTGCTCAAGGTGATCCGCGACCGGGTGCGGGTGCTGCTGGTGGTGGGGCGCCCCAGCTGGGACGAGCGGTTCCTCCGGGGGCTCCTCAAGCAGGACCCCAACGTGGACCTGGTGTCGTTCTACATCCTCCGGACCTCAGCGGACGACACGCAGACCCGGAACCCCGAGCGAGAGCTGTCGCTGATCCCCTTCCCGATGGAGGAGATCTTCGACACCAAGCTCCACACCTTCGACGTGGTGGTCTTCCAGAACTTCGGCTACGCCGAGCCGGCGCTGTCCATCGCCAGCTACGAGCGGAACCTGGAGCAGTACGTGGCGGGCGGCGGCGCGCTCCTGGTCATCGGGGGGGACCACGCCTTCGGCGAGGGGCGGGCGGCGTACCCGGTGCTGGACCGCGCGCTCCCGGTGGACCCGAGCGGAACGCCGGCGGCGGTCGAGCCGTTCAAGATCAGGCTCACCCCGGACGGGCTGCGGCATCCGGTGATGCGGGTGCAGACGACCGAGGGCGGCACCCAGGGCTCGTGGGACGAGCTCCCGCCCGCGAGCGGCATGAACATGGTGCGGGTGAAGCAGGGGGCCACGGTGCTGCTCGCGCATCCGACGCTCAAGGTGGACGGGCAGCCAGCGCCGGTGCTTGCGCTCTGGGACCACGGCCGTGGCCGGGCCATGGCGATGATGACCGACGACAGCTGGACCTGGGCCTTCACCGCCCGCCGCACCGGGGAGCAGAATCGCCACTACGACCGGTTCTGGAGCAACGCTCTGCGCTGGCTGGTGCGCGACCCCGACCTGACCTCGCTGCAGATCGCCGCGGATCCGCCGACGGTCGAGCCCGGGCACCCGGTGGGCGCCGTGGTGACCGCCCGGCAGCCGGACTACCAGCCGGCGGGCTCCGCGGAGGTGCGGGTGGACCTCTTCTCGCTCGCCGACCGGCGGGTGCTGCAGACCCGCACCGCCGCCGCCGGACCGGACGGTGTGGGCCGGGTGGTGTTCGAGCCGGTCCCTCCGGGCGCGTACAAGCTCCGGGCGACCGCACGCCTGGATGGGCGCGACCTCGGGGAGGCGGAGGACGCGGTGGCGGTGCGCTCGGTGGGTCCGGAGATGGCGGACGCGTCGGTGCGGACCGAGCTGCTCGCCGACATCGCCCGGGCCACCGGCGGCCGAGGCTACCAGCTGCCGATGGGCGGATTCCCGGATGCCCCGCTGCTGGATTCCCCCGCTCATCGAGGTGGGACGGAGCAAGGACGCGCCACTCTGGGACCGCTGGGGCTGGCTGGTGGCGCTGGCGGTGCTGCTCGGCGGCGAGTGGTTCCTTCGCCGCCGCTTCGGCTACATCTAGGTCAGGGCGGCCGCAGCCGAGGTCCGGGTCAGGGTGTCGTCAGGCGGGCTGCAGTCGGCGAGGTCAGGGCGGCCGCAGTCAGCTAGGTCAGGGCGGCCGCAGCCGAGGTCCGGGTCAGGGTGTCGTCAGGCGGGCTGCAGTCGGCGAGGTCAGGGCGGCCGCAGTCAGCTAGGTCAGGGCGGCCGCAGCCGAGGTCCGCGTCAGGGTGTCGTCAGGCGGGCTGCAGTCGGCGAGGTCAGGGCGGCCGCAGCTCGGTCAGGGCGGCCGCAGCCGAGGTCCGCGTCAGGGTGTCGTCAGGCGGGCTGCAGTCGGCGAGGTCAGGGCGGCCGCAGCCGAGGTCCGGGTCGGGGTGTCGTCAGGCGGGCTGCAGTCGGCGAGGTCAGGGCGGCCGCAGTCAGCTAGTTCGGCTCGTGGTCGAGCCAGCTGGCCTGTGCCGGGAGCCGGTGCGGGCCGTGGACCCCGCGGCAGGTGCGGCACCAGGACTGGGCCACCCGCCGGCCGCGCAGCGTGCGGACGCCGAACTCCCGCAGCGTGTCGCCCACGCGCTGGCACCGGGGGCAGCGGCTCCAGCGCGGGAGTTCGGTGGCCTCGCGGGCCTTGCGGCCGTGCTCCACGACCAGGGCCAGGGCCTTGGCGAAGCCGATCTGCCACCGCGGATCGACGTGGACCGGCGTTCCGGGTCGCGGCCCGGGGCGCACGAGGTCCACACCGCCGAGCAGCGACTGCTGTTCGAGAAGCGGAGCTGGACGGACGGTGCGTTCCATGGGCGACACACTACCTCTTGGGACTGACAGCCCGTTCAGTGGTCCCGGGCCGGGAGCCGGATCAGGCAGCCCGACGGGGTCGAGGAGCAGAAGCACCAATCTTCCTCGATAGATGCAACGGTGCTGCGCCAGCCTGGGCCTGGGTGTCCACGTCGGCGGACTCGTCTACCGTTCGCGTGTCCGGCGAATCGCCGGACAGGGCCGGCGCATCGCCGGCTCGAGGGGAGGAACGATGCGCGTTGGATTTCGTGGCGGTGTGCTGTGCGCAGCGATGGCGCTGTCGGCCTGCGGCGCGGGCGTCGAGCAAGGAAACACGGCGGGTGAGGATCTGCTGCCCACCGGCAAGGGCGCGGTGACGCTGCAGCAGATCGGAGAGGCATCAGCGGCCGCGCGGGTGCGCAGCAACGGGATCACCTACCACGGCGGACCGGTGATCACCGGCACCACCAACGTCTATTACATCTGGTACGGCAACTGGAGCGGCAACACCGCGACGACCATCCTCACCGATTTCGCCAGCAGCATCGGCGGCTCGCCGTACTTCAACATCAACACCACCTATTACAACGGCTCCAACGTGCACGTGAGCAACTCGGTGCACTACGCCGGCTCCACGACCGACAGCTACTCGCAGGGCACGTCGCTCTCCGACGCGCAGATCCAGACCGTCGTCTCCAGCGCCATCAGCTCCGGCCGGCTGCCCAAGGACACCAACGCGGTCTACTTCGTCCTCACCTCGAGCGACGTGACCGCCAGCTCGGGCTTCTGCACCCAGTACTGCGGCTGGCACACCCACGGGACCATCTCCGGGTCCGACATCAAGTACTCGTTCGTGGGGAACCCCGACCGCTGTCCGTCGGCATGCGAGGCCCAGACCACCGGCCCGAACGGGAACGCCGGCGCGGACGGGATGGCGTCGATCGTCGCCCACGAGCTCGAGGAGGCGGTGACCGATCCCGACCTCAACGCCTGGTACGACAACCGGGGCTACGAGAACGCCGACAAGTGCGCCTGGACGTTCGGGACCGAGTCCACCGCGTCCAACGGGGCCAAGTACAACGTGACCCTCGGCAGCCGTCAGTACCTCATCCAGCGGAACTGGGTGAACGCCAGCGGCGGCTACTGCTCGATGAGCTACTAGCCGCTACGGCGGCCAGTGGCAGACCTCCACCGCCGGTCTGCACTGGCCGGCGGTGCAGCCTCCGCTCCGGCACTGCGCGGGGCGGAGGCAGGCCGCTCCGTCGTCCTCGAGCGGCAGGCACTGCCCGGCATCGCAGTAGGCCACGGTGGTGTCGCAGACGTCGTGCAGCGCGCAGGCACCGGTGCTGGGTGGCGCCCCGCAGCGTCCTCCCGCGCAGAGCAGCCCGGTGAGGCAGCCGTCGAGGAACTCCTGGAGCCCCGCCGGCTCGTCGTCGCAGCTGCCGCCCGTGTCCGAGGGTCTCCGGCAGACGCCCGCGACCGGGGCGCCGGCCGCGGTCAATCCCGCGCCGCGGCAGATGAGTCCCTCGACACACCCCGCGAACCGGAACGCCGCGTCGACCTCGTCCAGCGTCGTGGCGCAGGGCCGGCCCTCGCGGGCGCGCGCGACGCACCGGTTCCCGACGCAGGCCAGCCCGACCTCGCAGGCCGCGTCTCCTTCACACTCCTGCCCCTCGCCGCGAAGTGCCGCGCACGTCCCCGAGACGCAGACGTGCTGCGAGTCGCAGTCGAGGTCGCTGTCGCAGCCCGCGCCGTCCTGTCCGAGCGGACGGCACTCCCCCTGGATGCAGCCCAGCGACTGGCGCACGTCGCACTCGGGCCCCTGGTGGAGCTGGCAGCTCGCGCTCCTGCCGAGGACCGTCGGGCAGCTCGAGGGGCACGCGCCGGCGGCGTCCGGGATGCAGAGCCCACCGGCGCACTCGAAGAGTCCGGAGCACTCGCCGCCGGGGACGACCTCGCCGGCGACCGCGGCGAGGCAGTCCGCCTGCACCGCGTCGGGGAGGCCGTCGCGGAGGCAGGGCGCGCCGTGGAGCCCGTCCACGCAGGCGCGGGCCAGGTCGCCGTCGTAACGGATGCGCCCGGCCGCGATGCCGCGCTGCACGTCGTCGCCGAGGACCGCGCTCACGCTCTGCTCGCAGGACGCGACCAGTGCCGCGTCCAGCAGGTTGCAGCGCGCCGACTGCGTGCAGGTCGCCTCCGCATACGCCCGGGCGAAGTCGGCCGAGGCCACGGGCGACTTCCCGCACCCGCGGCGACCGGCCCGAGGGCGAAGCCCCGGCGGCTGTGCGCCTCACCTCGCCCCGGGCTTCGGCGGGGGGCCCTCGTGCCGGTAGCAGGCCACCGGCGGGTCGCCCGGCATGAGCGCCGCGAGCAGGTAGCCGCTCGGCGCGAGCTCCAGCGCATCCCGCTCCAGGGTCTGCGCCAGCTCCTGTCCGCTCTTCCCGCGGGCGTCGGCCACGGCGCGGCAGACCACCGGCTTCACCGCCGTGCCTCCGTGCCCCGGCTTCGCATCCGCCGCATCGGCCGCCGTCCCCACGACACACCCCAGGACCACCCACCTTGACAGCTTCATCGCTCGCGCTCCTCGACTCGCCCCGGGCCGAGGCTCACCCGCGGCGGCGGCGAGTCGCAAGAGGAACCATCCGGCGCCCGGGGCTCATCCGTGGTCCAGCGGCACCGGCAGAACCCGCGTGCATCCGAACGCGGGCGCCCAGACCTCCTGGACCTCGGGCGAGTTGACGAAGGCGGCGATGCGCCGGAAGGCCTCGCGCGGTCCGCCGACCCGCGCCGCCCAGGCGAGGCCGGCGCGAGAGAGGTTGGGGACCAGAGGTCCGAGCGACGCGGCCCGGAGCCCCGCGCGCGGCCCCTCGCTCCGGACGCGCTCGGGGACGAGGAGCGGCGCGAACCGGGTGTGGCGGTGGGCAGGGATGCAGCCGGGCGCCCCGAGCAGGGCGGCGGCGAGCGGCAGCTCCCGCAGGTTGAAGACCAGCTTGCAGTCGCCGGCGTGCGGGTCGAAGGCGCCCACCAGCCGGTGGTCGCCGCGGGGGATGAGCCGGCGGTCGAGGTAGCAGGCTGCCCGCGAGCTCTCCGGGAGGCCCCCGCGGTGGCGCGCGCCCGCCCAGCGGTGGAAGGGGCGGACCGCCCGCGGGTCGGCGCGCGAGGGGAGGCCGGGTGAACGGCGCAGCGCCTCGAGCTTGGGGAGGAGCGCGGGAGGAATCCCGTGTGCGTGGGCGAAGCGAGGCAGGTCCCGGGTCCGCAGAAATGCGTCGACCCGGGCCACGAGCCTCTCCGCGTCCTCGTCGACCAGCAGCTCGTCGAAGCGCGTCTTGAGGCCGGTGCAGCTCACCGGGACCAGGACGTCGAGCGGCTCACCCCGCGCGCGCCAGCGGGCGTCGAGTCGCTCGGCCTCCGCCGGGACCGGCCGGAGGCTCCACTCCGGTCCCTCGAGCCGGAAGCGCCGGGGAGCCGACGCCTCGACGGGCGCGGAGCCGGGCGCCCAGGCGCGGAACCGGGGCGAGGGCGCCGGACCTCGCCGGCTCCGCCACACGGTGATGCAGGTCCGCACGCGCGTTCCCGGAAAGACGGCCGGCCCGAGGTCGACGACCTCGCGCAGCTCGAGCCGGTCCAGCAGCCGTCGCCGCAACGGAGCGTAGAGGTACGCGTCGAGGAGCGTGGCCGACGTCACCCAGGCGAGCACGCCCGCGCGCCGGGCCAGCCGCTCCGAGGCGAGCAGGAGGAAGAAGGCGTAGTCGTCGCGCAGGCTGGTCCCCCGGGGGAGGGCCTCGTCGAGGTCGACGCGGGCTCGCAGGGCCCGATAGGCCCGGGCGTCCCGGAGCAGCGGCGACGTCCCGTTGTAGGGCGGATTCCCGAGCCAGAGCTCCTCGCCCTCGCCCGGGAGCGCCCGGGCCAGCGCATCCCAGCCGCCGCGGAGCGCGTCTCCCACGAGGATGCGCGCGGCGGGGACGCCGCGGCGCGCGGACGCGGCGTGGGTCGGGTCCAGCTCGAGCCCGTGGAGCCGGGCGCGCGGGAACGCCCGGGCCGCGGCGGCGAGGAACGCGCCATCGCCGCACGCCGGGTCGACCACGGTGAGCGGCCCGGGTCCGACGTGGGGAACGGCGAGCGAGAGCACCGCCTGCACCAGCGGTGGGGGCGTGAAGTACTCGCCGCGGATCCTCCGCGCCTCGGCGGATGGGGCCGGCACGGGGCCTATCCTAGCTCCGGGACCGACGTGCCCCGGGGGAGCCCGCGATTGCCAGCCCAGCGGCGAAGGTGGAGCATCCCGCCCGCGAACCGGCTGCCCCGGAGGGAACATGGCCTTCATCGGCTTCGACGTGTACGGGACGCTGGTCGACCCGCTGGGGATGGATGCGCCCCTGCGCGAGCACGTGGGCGACCTGGCCGAGCGATTCGCGGCCATCTGGCGCGAGCGGCAGATCGACTGGACCTTCCGCCGGGCGCTGATGGGACGCTACGAGGACTTCGACGTGGTGACCCGCGACGCCTTCCGGGCCACCTCGGCCATCCTCGGGGCGGACCTGCGCACCGCCGAGGCGGGCCTGCTCGACACCTACCGGCGGCTCCCGGCCTTCGCCGACGCGCACGACGGGCTGGCGCAGCTCGCCGGGGCCGGACACCGGCTGGTCGCGTTCAGCAACGGCGTCGGGGCGACGCTGCGAGGGTTGCTCACCCACGCCCGGCTGCTCCCGCCGCTCACCGACGTGGTGAGCGTGGACGAGGTCCGGACCTACAAGCCGAGCCTGGCGGTGTACCACCACCTGGTCGCACGGGGCGGGTCGAGCCCGGACCGGACCTGGCTCGTCTCCTCGAATGCCTGGGACGTGCTCGGGGCGAAGTCGGCCGGGCTCAGGGCCGCCTGGGTCCGCCGCTCGCCGCGCAGCCACTGGGACGGCGGGGGCATCGCCGAGCCGGACCTGGTGGTGGCCTCGCTCTCCGAGCTGGCCGGGCGACTCCCGGCGTGAGGTCGGAGGTGAGATCGGAGGTGTCGAGATCGGAGGTGTCTGACACTTCCCCGGACACTTCCCGGGACGAGCGCCTCGGTGCGCCACCGGCCGGGCGCATCCGGCGTGCCTCCCCCGCGGCCCCGGGACGAGTCGGCCGGACGGAGGTGTTTGACACCTCGTGCCGGAGGCGCTGGACGACGAGGCCAGCTTCCGGCCAGTCTCGCAATCTGGTGGCTTCTTCTCTCTCGACGCGAGGTGGACGATGAACGAGTCGGAGTCGGCCGCGGTGATCGGCACCCTGAATGAGATCCTCGAGCTCGAGCTCGCCGGGGTCGTTCGCTACTCGCACTACTCGTTGATGATCTTCGGGCACTCCCGCATCCCCATCGTCTCGTGGATGCGCGCCCAGGCGACGGAGGCGCTCGACCACGCCGTGACCGCGGGTGAGTACGTGACCGCGCTGGGAGGTCACCCCTCGCTGGGGATCGGCAAGCTGCTCGAGACGCACAAGCACGACATCGACCAGATCCTCCGCGAGGCGCTGGAGCACGAGCTCGAGGGCATCGCCGCCTACAAGAAGCTCCTGAAGCAGACGGAGGGGAAGAGCGTGGTGCTCGAGGAGTACGCGCGGAAGATGGTCCACGGCGAGGAGACCCACGTCATGGACATCGAGAAGATGCTCCGCCGCCCCGGGAAGCTCGAGCCGGCCCGCTGACCTCGCCGCCGGCCGGGTCGCCGGACACCCTTCGCCTGCGGGCGACACAACTTCACCACACGCTCCGGGGCTCCCGTCGTAGACCTCCGGCCCATGAGCCCACTGCTTGCCCTCGCGGCGCTGCTGACGATCACCGCCCCCGCGCAGCCCGCTCCTGGTCACCCGCTCGCTCTTCCCGTGCAGCTCCTCGAGGGACGCTTCGTCCTCACCCCGCGTCTCCAGGGTGGACGGGTGGTCCGGCTCTACTCGGACTCGGGCGGCGGGCGGACCATGCTGACCCCGGAGCTGGTGGGTGAGGCCCGCCTCCGGGTGGAGCACCCGGACGCCGGCGCCGACGCGCTCGCGCTCACCGGGTGGCCGGCCTGGGCGCCGGGAGCCTCGATCCCTCCGCCCGCGAGGCCGGCGATGGTGCGGGCCGCCCCTCCGCTCGAGCCGGACCTCGACGGCTTCCTCGCCCAGGACTGGTTCGGCGGACGGACCTGGACCTTCGACTATCCGGGGAAGCGGCTGCTGCTGCGCGCGGGCGGTGACGTGCCGAGGGGCCATCGGGTTCCGTTCCATCTGCCGAGGCCCGGACCGGACTCCCTGGCCTTCGGACGGATCACCATCGAGGTCGACGGCAAGCCGCTGGACGTGCTGTTCGACACCGGGGCGACGACCGAGCTCACCCCGGCCGCGCTCGCCGCGGTGGGTGGTGGCCGCGCGCCGCACCGGGCCGCCAGCTTCATGAAGGCGGCCATCTTCGACGGCTGGCGCAAGGCGCATCGGCAGTGGACCGTGGTGGAGAAGGCGGAGGTCGGTACGGGCGCGGACATGATCCGCGTGCCGGCCGTCGTCGTCGGCGGACAGAAGGTCGGCCCGGTGTGGTTCACCCGGCGGCCCGACCCGGCCTTCGACAGCTTCATGTCCTCGATGATGGACGCCCCGGTCGTCGGCGCGCTCGGGGGAAGCGGCCTCCGGTACTTCCGGATCACCGTGGACTACGCGCAGGGCGTGGCGGTGTTCGAGCGCTGAACCGCCGGGGAAGCCCGGCCCGGTCAGCCCAGCAGCACCGACAGGGCGATCGCCCCGGCGCCGACGAGCAGCGCCGACAGCGTCAGCGCCACCACCCCGGCCGCGCCCGGACAGCGGGTCCTCCTCGAGGGCGCGGGCGGTGCCGAGGACGTGGGAGAGCGTTCCCAGCGCCAGTCCCCGGGCCACCGGCGAGCGGACCCGGGCCCAGCTCAACAGAGCGGGACCGACCGCGGTTCCCAGCAGCCCGCTGCTGAACACGCAGAGGGTGGTGACTCCAGGCTGCGTCCTCACCACCTCGGTCAGCCCGAGCGCCACCGGCAAGGTGACGGACTTCAGCGCGGCCGCCCACATCAGCGCGCCGGACAACCCGAGCAACGCCCCGAGCCCCCAGACCACGCCCACCGTGCTTGCGCACCCGGCGGCCACGGCCAGCAGCGCGGTCCAGGGATGGGCAGCGAGGAACGCTCGACGCCGGAAGAAGGGCAGGGCGAGTGCCGCCGTGGCCGGTCCGAGCAACCAGGTGATCGGCGCGGCGCCCTCGAGGTATGCATCGAGCCAGCGAGGCGGCAGCATCGCGAACAGCGCGCCACCGGCGAGCACGGCGAGGAAGACCGGGTGGAGGAGCGATGCCCGGAGCCGCCGCTGCACCCGGGTGCAGGCCCAGTAGAGGGCCGCGGTGAATGCGGTCGCTCCGACGACCTCGAGCGCGATCACCGCCGCTCCCGGATGGCAGCGGCCTGGCCGACGACGCCCGCCATCAGCAGGCCCACCAGCACGCTCGCCGCCAGGACCAGCGCCAGCGTCAGCCCGTGCCCCCGGAGCAGGGGCAGCTCGCGGAGGACCCCGATCCCCGAGGGCACGAAGAGCGCCGGGAGGATGCGAAGCAGCGCATCGGCTCCGCTTCCCACTGCGCGCTCGGGCACGGCCCGCGTCAGGAGAAGCACGGTCAGGACCACCAGCGCGAGAAGGCCCGCCGGGACCGGCAGCCCGGTGCGTGCCACCACCCAGCGGCAGAGCGCGAACAGCGCACCGAGCACCACGAGCTGCAGGCCGGTGCGGATCAAGAAAGGCTCGCCGGCGCCTCAGCCGAGCTCGACGACCTTCTCGCCGAAGAGCCGGTCCACCGCGGCGATGAGCGCGTCGGTCACGTCGACCCGGACTCCGGTGTTGCCGATCAGCGCCTCGGCCTCCCCGGGCAGGACGATGCTCACCGCCAGCGGCGTGCTCCCCGCGTGCTCCTTCGCCAGCCCCGAGAGCCGCTCGAGCCGGTCCTCGGTCACCAGATCCGCCCGGACGCGCAGCTCGAGTCGCTTCACCCGCTTGTCGCGGACCTCCTTGAGCGACTGCACCTGCTCGACGATCAGCTCGGCGGTGGGGTTCTCCTCGTCCCGGGTGTTCACCTGGACGGTGCCGACCACGAGAATTGGCTCGTCGGACTTGAGGAGCGGCTCCCAGGCGTCGTACCCCGGGCGCGGGCCGGCCTTGGTCCACTTCCCGTCCTTGCCCATCACCGAGCGGCCGCCCTCCTTGCCCGGGAAGCAGACCAGCTCCACCGAGCCGCTCAGGTCCTCCAGCGTCACCCAGGCCATCCGCTTGCCGGTCTTGGTGGGACGCTCGCGCAGGGCGGCGACGATCCCGGCCACCGTCACCACGTCGTCCCGGCGGGCGCGCTGCACCGAGGCCGCGGGCCGCGCGTACCGCTGCAGCTCCCGGGCGTACTGGTGGAGCGGGTGGCCGGAGACGTAGAAGCCGATGGCCTCCTTCTCCATCGCCAGCCGCTCCTTCTCCGGCCACTCCTCCGCCGGCGCGTACTCCGGCCGCACCGCGGCCAGCGCCGCCCCCGAGTGCCCCGGGTCGTCCAGGAGCCCGAAGAGCGACGACTGGCCCACCGCCCGGTCCCGCTGCGCCGAGGCGCCGCGCTCCACTGCCTTCTCGATGGCCTCGAAGAGCTGCCGCCGTGGCCGCCCCTCGAAGTCGAACGCGCCGGCCTTGACCAGCGCCTCGAGGACCTTCCGGTTCACCCGCCGGCTGTCCACCCGCTCGGCGAAGTCGAACAGGTCCCGGAACGGGCCGGACTTGCGGGCCTCGAGGATGGCCTCGATCGCGCTCTCGCCCACGCCCTTGATGGCGCCGAGGCCGAAGCGGATCTTCCCGTCCACCGCGCCGAAGGCCAGCTCGGAGACGTTCACGTCGGGCGGCAGCACCTCGTAGCCCTGCCCGCGGGCCTCGGCGATGTGGGCCACCACCTTGTCGGTGTTGTCCTTCTCGCTGGTGAGGAGCGCGGCCATGAACTCGACCGGGTAGTGCGCCTTCAGCCACGCGGTCTGGATGGTGATCAGGCCGTAGGCGGCCGAGTGGCTCTTGTTGAAGCCGTACTCGGCGAACTTCTCCATCAGGTCGAAGATCTCGCCCGCGACCTTCGGGTCCACGCCGTTCTTCTGGCAGCCGTCGAGGAAGCCCTGGCGCTCGGCGGCCATGACCTCGGCCTTCTTCTTCCCCATCGCCCGGCGGAGCAGATCGGCGCGGCCGAGCGAGTACCCGCCCAGCACCTGGCTGATCTGCATCACCTGCTCCTGGTAGACGATGACCCCGTAGGTGTCCTTCAGCACCGGCTCGAGCGAGGGGTGCGGGTAGCTCACCCGGTCCCGCCCGTGCTTCCGGTTGATGAAGACGTCCACCATCCCCGAGTCCAGGGGCCCGGGGCGGTAGAGCGCGCCGGCGGCGATGACGTCCTCGAAGCACGACGGCTTGAGCTTCATCACCATCTCGGTGAAGCCGCTGGACTCCATCTGGAACACGCCGGCGGTGTCGCCGCGGGAGATGAGCTCGTAGGTCGCCGGGTCGTGGGTGGGAATCTGGTGGCTCTGCACCCGCTGCTCGGGCGGGCGGCCCCGGTTGATGAGGTCCAGCGCGTTCTGGATGACGGTGAGCGTGGTGAGCCCGAGGAAGTCGAACTTCACCAGGCCCGCGGCCTCGACCTCGTCCTTGGCGAACTGGGTGATGAGCGCGTTCTCGCCGGGCCGCTGGTAGACGGGGACGAACTCCCAGAGCGGCTTGTCGGCGATCACCACCCCCGCGGCGTGCATCCCCGCCTGGCGATGCAGGCCCTCCAGCGCCATGGAGATGGTGAGCACCTCCTTGGAGGTCACCTCCCGACCGCCCTCCAGGGTGCCGAGGACGGTGGGCTGGTCGATCATCTCCTTGAGTCGCGGCTCCATCTCGATCGCGTCCTTCAGGGTGATGTTCAGGACCTCGGGGACCAGCTTCGCCAGCCGGTCACCCTCGGCGAACGGCAACCCGAACACCCGCGCCACATCGCGGAGCACGCTCTTCGCCTTGAGCGAGCCGAAGGTGATGATCTGCCCCACGTTGTCCTGGCCGTACTTGCCGGAGACGTAGTGGATCACCTCGTCGCGCCGGTCCTGGCAGAAGTCGATGTCGAAGTCCGGCATCGACACCCGCTCGGGGTTCAGGAAGCGCTCGAACAGGAGGTTGTAGGGGATGGGGTCCAGGTCGGTGATGCGGAGCGCGTAGGCCACCAGGCTCCCGGCGCCCGATCCGCGGCCCGGGCCGACGGGGATGCCCTGCCGCTTGGCCCAGTTGATGAAGTCCTGGACGATGAGGAAGTAGCTGCTGAACCCCATCTTGGAGATGACTGCCAGCTCGGTCCCCAGGCGGTGGAGGTACAGCTCCCGGTCGACCGGGTAGGACAGCTCCTTGAAGCGCCCCTCGAGCCCGGTGGTGGCCAGCTCGGCCATGTACGAGTCCGGGGTGTGGCCCTCGGGCACCCGGAAGCTCGGGAGCATCGGCTTGCCCAGCGTCAGCTCGAGCGTGCACTGCTCGGCGATGCGCATGGTGTTGTGCACCGCCTCCGGCACGTCGGAGAAGTAGGCCAGCATCTCCTCGGGGCTGGTGACGTAGAGCTGGTCGGTGCTGTGGCGCATCCGCTTGCTGTCGGCCAGCGTCTTGCCCGAGGCGATGGCCATCAGGAGCTCGTGCGCCGCGGCGTCCTCGCGCTGGATGTAGTGGGCGTCGGCGGTGGCCACCAGCGGGAGGTCCACGTCCCGGGCGAGCTGCTTGAGGTTGGCGTTGGCCTTCTCCTGCTCGGGCAGCCCGTTGGACTGGATCTCGAGGAAGAAGTGCCCGGGGGCAAAGATGTCCCTGTACTCGCGGGCGGCGTTGCGCGCGGCGTCCATGTCCCCGCGGTAGCAGGCCGAGGTCACCTCGCCGCCGAGGCAGGCGGTGAGCCCGAACAGCCCGCCGCTGTGCTCCTTGAGCAGCTGCTTGTCGATGCGCGGGTGGTAGTAGAAGCCGTCGAGGTACGCCTTGCTGGAGAGCAAACGGAGGTTGGCGTAGCCCTCCTCGTTCTTGGCCAGGAGGATGAGGTGGTTGGCCACCTTCTCCGTCCGGTCCGTCCGGCCCTTGCTGCCGGCCACGTAGGCCTCGAGGCCGAGGATGGGCTTGATGCCCGCCTCCCTGGCCTTCTTGTAGAAGTCGATGGCCCCGAACATGTTGCCGTGATCGGTGACCGCCACGGCCGACATGCCCTTGGCCTTGACGGTCTTGATCAGGTCCTTCATCCGGATGGCGCCGTCGAGCAGCGAGTACAGCGTGTGCAGGTGCAGATGGGTGAAGGACATGGGCGGGAGCCACCCTTCTACGGCGGGCGGCTGACGGTGTCATAGCGCCCCACGCGACCCCGGACTGCCCCGATTTCACGGGCGAACGTGCCGCTCGAGCTGAACCGGACTCCTCCTCGCCGGCTGGACTGGCGAGCGGCGTCCCGGGGGGCCGCCTCAGGGGCTCCGGGGTCCCTCGGTCGTGGCCGGTGAGGTCGACTTCTGGAGCTCGGCGGCCACCCGCTCCATCTCCCGCATCGCCCGCAGGTGGTTCTGACCGGCGAGCTTGACCAGGTCCTCCTCGCTCCAGCCGCGCCGGAGCAGCTCGGCGAACAGGACCGGGTAGGTGGTCACGTCCTGGAGGCCCTTGACCATGGAGACGGAGCCGTCGTCGTAGAAATCGCCGCCGATGCCCACGTGGTCCACGCCGGCCACCGCCCTGATGTGGTCGATGGCGTTGGCCACGTTGGCCACGGACCCACCCGGTTGGGGATGCGCCTTCTCCCAGGCGAGGAGCTGCTTGTCGACCTCGGCCTCCGTCGCCACCCGCTGCCGGATGGCCCGGCGGGCCTCCTTCTTCTGGCCCAGCCACTCCGGGCTGGGGACGGCGAACTCCCGGATGAAGCTGACGTGGATCACGCCCCCGTTGCGCCCCACCAGCCGCAGCACGTCGTCCGGCACGTTGCGCGGGTGGGGCACCAGGGCGAAGGCATCGGAGTGCGAGGAGATGACCGGCGCCTTCGAGAGCCGGAGCACGTCGCGCATCACGTCGGGGCTGACGTGCGCGATGTCCACGAACATGCCGAGCCGGTTGAGCTCCTGCACCAGCAGCTCGCCGTGCTTGGTGAGCCCATCGTGGAGCGGCATGTCGGTCGCCGCGTCGGCGAACTCGTCGTTCGCCCAGTGGGTGAGCGTCAGGTACCGGGCCCCGAGCCGGTGGAAGATCCGCAGCACCCCGGGCGAGCTCTCGATCATGTGCCCGCCCTCCACGCCCAGGAGGGAGGCGATCCGACCGGCCCGGGTGATGCGGACGATGTCGTCGGCGGAGCGGGCGAGCTCCAGCTCCGGCCGGCTCTCGATGGTCCGGAGCGCGACGTCGAAGACCCGGAGCGCGTCGTGCAGGGCGGTCCGGTTCAGCCGGGTGCTCGAGTCGACGAAGATCGCCCAGTACTGCGCGCCCACCCGCCCCTCGCGCAGGCGCGGGATGTCGGCCGGAAGCTCCGGCTGCCGCCGCCCGAGGTCGACCTTCGTCAGGTCCCCACCGGTCTTCTCCAGCAGCGCGAAGGGGAGGTCGTTGTGCGCGTCGACGAGCGGCGCGCGCTCGAGCAGCGCCCGGGCCCTGGCGAGCAGCTGGGGGTCGGGCGTAAGGGGCGCCGTCCCGGCATCGGCGGGAGCCGCGGGCGCGGCGGCGGCGAGGGTCAGCGCGAGCGTGAGCGCGGAATGGGAGATCGAGCGTGGCATCGCGGGGACCATGCCATGGAAGCGCGAGGCGGCGGCACGCGGACCGCCGGCTCACTCACCGGGCGGCGCCCGTCCAGACCCACTCCCTCGAGGCGGGCTTCCCCTGCCGGGTGCCCTCGATGCGCGCGTGCAGCGCCGCGCCCTCCCGCCAGTAGAGGATGCGCCGCGGGAAGGCGTGCTCCGGGTTCTCGAAGACGATGCAGCTCGGTCCCTGGGCGATGCGGCGGAAGTCGGTGGCCACGCGCCCCTCCGGCATTGCGCGGTAGACAAGCCCCTCGGCGTCCTGCTCGATGCGCAGGAACTCGAACCCGGTGGCCTTCCCTCCGGCCGTGTCCCGGTGCATGGCGAGCATCATCCCGCCGGAGGGCGCGAGCCAGACCTCCTCGTTCAGCGTCCCGCGGTCGTCGCCGGACCAGGCGCCGGCCAGCCAGGAGAGCTGGGCGAGCCCCGGTGAGCCCGGGCCCACCGCGGGACACTCCGGGACGGCCGAGAGCAGCAGCAGGGGGACGAGGAGCATCGGGCACCTCCCGGGCGACCGAGGCTAGCGTGAGGCCGGCGCCGGCACGCCGCCGCTCGCTGCAGCGGCGAGCTCGCTCGCCAGGGCGTGCAGCTCCTCGGACCGCTCGACGTCGCGGACCCACTCCGCCGGAAGCGCCGCCAGGCCGCACCGGGCTCCCACCAGCGCCACCGAGCCGGGCCAAGGGACCCGGTCGCCACCCCTCAGGGGCTGCTCCGGGCCGCGAGGGCGCGCAGGTCGCGCATCTCGAGGATGTGCGTGGAGGGCCGCTCCCGGGCGGCGCGGATCATCGCCCGGCCGAGCTCCTCGGTGGTGATCACCATCGACGGGGCGAGCGCCTGGATGACCGGCGCGATCGGTCCGAGGACGGCGTAGAGGATGCGCGCCCAGCGCGTCCTCGAGACCTCGCCGTGTACCGGGCGCAAGAGGGCGAGCCGGACCATGTACGCGGCCGGGAAGAGCGCGCGCAGCGCGCCCTCGGTGCGTCCCTTCACCTGCGCCCACATCGCCTTGCCGCCGGTCCCGGCGCCAGAGACGTAGAGGAAGGCCATCGCCGGATTCACCCGCGCCAGGACCCGCGCCCACCCGAGCGTCAGGTCGTGGGTGAGCCGGGTGTAGTCCGGCTCGCTCATGCCTGCCGAGGAGACGCCGAGGCAGAAGAAGCAGGCCTCGTACCCCCGCAGCTCCGCCTCCGGAACGTCGACGGCGAACAGGTCCTTGCGGACGAGCTCGCGGAGCTTGGGGTCGGTCCGTCCGGTGGGGCTGCGGCCGATGGAGAGCACGGCCGCGACGCTGTCGTCGCGCAGACACTGGCCCAGCACGGCCTGGCCCACCATCCCCGTCGCTCCGAAGAGG
The DNA here is from genome assembly GCA_963776345.1 of uncultured delta proteobacterium. GTDB lineage: Bacteria > Myxococcota > Myxococcia > Myxococcales > Myxococcaceae > RPRB01. Next base: position 132,823 of record CAVZMH010000024.1, read on the forward strand.
ATGACCTTCATTCCGGGCATGCGGCGCCTCCGGGCACGGGCGTCACTCAAGCGCGGTTCCGGACGCAGGGCCAGCGATTCGCCCCGGCCCGGGGTCGGGCTCAGCCCTCGAGCAGCATTCCGATCGCCACCTCGGCGTCGCGGAGCGGTTCCACGCTCCGTCGAACCCGGGCGAGCAGCAGCGCCCCCTCGATGAGCGAGAGCACCGTCCGGGCGAGGCGATCGGGCGCGGTCACCCGCGGCCGCTCCTTCCGCAGACGCTCGGCGAGCACCACCGTCCACCGCTCGAACACCTCGGCGCACGCGGCGGAGAGGGCCGGGGCCTCGTCGGAGGCCTCGAGCGCCGTGGTGGCCACCGGGCACCCCAGCGCGAACTCGGAGGCCTCGAGCTGCCGGGCGAACATCCGCGCCACGGACTGGAGCCCGCTCCGCACGTCCGGCTTGCCGTCCAGCTTCGCCTGCAGGGCCAGGCCCAGCTGCTCCCCGAGCCGCCGGACCGCCTCGGCCGCCATCTGCTCCTTCCCCTCGGGGAAGTGGAAGTAGAGCGAGCCGCGCGGGGCGCCCGCCTCGGTCAGCACCTGCGCCAGCCCGGTGGCGTGGTAGCCCTGCCGCGCCAGCAGCCGCGCCGTGACCTCCACCATCCGTTCCCGGGTGTCCATGCGCCGTGCCTCCTTGATCCCGCTAGACCGATCGGTCTAGAGAGTAGACCGACTGGTCTACTTATCGCACGGAGGTGCCCGGTGCGTCCCATCGAGTTCGTGTTCGAGGCCGACGACGGCCGCCCCCTCGCCGGGACGGTGCTCGAGCCCGCCCGCGCCGACGGCGCGGTGGTCATCGCCAGCGCCACCGGCGTTCCCCGGCGCATCTACGCCGGCATCGCCCGGCACCTCGCCGACGCGGGCCTGGCGGTCCTCACCTTCGACTACCGCGGCATCGGCGACTCCCGCCAGGGTCCCCTGCGCCGGGAGCCGGCCCGGATGCAGGACTGGGGGCGGCTGGACCTCGAGGGCGCGCTCTCCTGGATGCGCCAGCAGCACCCCCGCGCCCCGCTGCTCCTCCTCGGCCACAGCGCGGGCGGGCAGCTGGTGGGGCTGGCTCCCTCCGCGCGCCACCTCTCGGGGGCGGCGCTGGTCGGCTCGCAGCTGGGCTGGGCCGGCCACTGGCCGTGGCCCTGGAGGGGGCTGATGTGGAGCGCCTGGCACGCGCTCATCCCCGGCCTCACCGCGCTCGCCGGCTTCCTCCCGATGCGCGCCCTGGGGCAGGGGGAGGACCTCCCCCCCGGCGTGGCCCGCGAGTGGGCCCGGTGGGGACGCCGCCGCCACTACCTCTTCGACGACCTCGGCGCCGAGGCGCGGGCCGCCTACGCCGCCCTGCGCTTCCCGGTGCGCGCGCTGCACATCGCCGACGACCTCTACGCACCGCGCAGCGGCGTGGAGGCGCTGGTCTCGTTCTACGGCGGCGACCGCGAGGTCTGCTCGGTGAGCCCGGCGGAGATCGGCGCGCCGCGCATCGGCCACTTCGGCTGGGTGCGGCCGCCCTACGAGCAGGGCATCTGGGCGCCCATCCGCGACTGGCTCCTCCGGCGGCTGGAGCCCACGCCGCTCAGCCGGACCGGCTAGCCCCGCTGGAAGCGGTTTTGTAGGACGAGCGCGGTGCGGGTCCGCGCCACGCCGGGGAGCGCGGCGACCGCCGCCCGGATCCGGTCCACGCCGGCGATGTCCCTGGACTGGACCTGGAGAACCAGGTCCAGCTCTCCGCTCACCGAGTCGCAGACCCGGACCTCGGGGAAGGTCTGGAGCGCCGCGGCGAGCTGCTCGTGGCTGGCCGCGGTGGCGGAGACCAGCAGATAGGCGTGCACCTCGGACGAGCGGTTGCCGCGGCGGATGGTGTACCCGGTGATGTGGCCCATCCGCTCCAGCCGCTCGATGCGCTCCTGGATCGCGCTCCGCGAGCGCCCCACCCGGCGGGCGAGCTGGGCGTGCGAGATCCGTCCGTCCATCTCCAGCAGCGCCAGGAGCTGGAGATCCAGCGGATCGAGCGCACGAGGGGAGGCGTCCATCGTCATCGGCGTGCAGGAGTGTAACGCGCGAGCGCGACCGCGCTTTCGACGGTGGGGGCGCCCGGCACATCGCCGGGCCGCGGACGAATCCGCGCAACATCGGCGGTGTCCCGGCGGTCATTTCCATCGAGGGGAGCGGTGAGGTGATGGGGTGCGATCCACCGTCCTCCCGTGCGCCGGGAAGCCTCGGGGTCCCCCCCCGGGCCGCGGGGCCGCCCGGCGCCGGGAGGCGGTGGCGCTAGAGCGCGGCGAAGGGCGCGCCCTGGGGGATGTAGATCAGATCGTACTCGGTGCTCCACGTCTTCCCTCCGTCCTCCGACCCCTGGCTGAACTGGCGCACCCGGTGACCGCTGAGCGGGGTGAAGGTGAGCCGGCGCAGGTACGCCTTGCCGTCCGGCTGAGGCTGGTCGGAGTGGTAGGTCATCACTCCGGCCTCCAGCTGCCCGGTGAAGAAGACGGGCGTCGCGCTCGAGTCCACCCACGACTGCTCCCAGCGCTTGCGGGCCGGGTTCCAGGTGTTCCAGCTCTTGCCCTCGCCCGTCCCCTTCCAGTTCTCGAGCACCACGCAGTCGGCGAGGATGCGCTCGATCCGGCTCTGCCCCACCAGGTTCCCGCTGCGATCGTAGACGTCCCAGCTCCCCACCCAGAAGTCGAACTGCCGCCAGGGCGAGCCGGGCTGGGCGCACGGGGCGGCGAGCGCCGCGAACTTCGCCGCCAGCTCCTTGAACCGGGCGTCGCCCGCCACCGCCGGCTCCGAGTCGACCGGCGGGAACCCCGCGGGAGGTCCGAAGCCCTCCTTCACCAGCGGCTGGAGCAGGGCCAGCGCCTGGTCCTTCTCCCCCAGCCGCTCGTGCGCCAGGGCCCGCTGGTACTGCATCAGCGGCGGGAAGAACCCCAGCTGCTCCGCCTTCTGCAGCGCGGTGAGGGCCTCGCGCGCCTTGCCCAGCTCCCGCAGCGAACGGCCCAGGCGAGCCCAGCTGGAGGCCTGTTCCGGGTGCGCCTTCACCACCGCCTCGTACTGCGCGGCGGCGGTGGCCCAGTCCTTGCGGGCGAAGGCCTGGTTGGCGCCGGCGAGCGGATCCGCCGGCTGGGTGGCGAGCACGGCGACGAGCAGTGCGGCAGCGAGCATGGGAGACGCCCCTCCTCGGGCGAGCGGTGAGTCTCCGGTGGTACCCCTTCGGCGCTCTTGGACGAAACGCGGGGTCTGGGACCAGACGGAACTGTGCTGCAATCGTTCCTCCGCCCGACCGAACATGGGAATGGGCCAAATGTCCGTCCCAGGTCCCATCCCGCGTGCCCTCTCGCACTACGAGCGGGCGGTCGCCCTGGAGGCGGGTGGGCTGCTCATGACCCGGGCCTGGTTCGCTCCCGGGCTGCGGCTCCAGCCGCACGCCCACGCCACGGCCAGCGTCGCGGTCGTCCTTCGCGGCGGCTGGGAAGGCCAGCTCGACCGGCACACCTCGACCCTCCAGCGCGGGGACACCGTGCTGGTCACTCCGGCGGGGGCGAGGCACTGGAACGCCTTCTTCCCTGCGGAGACCGAGGTGCTGGTGGTCGAGCTGGAGCCCGAGCGCTCGCGGCTGGACCGGGGCTACCAGGCGCTGCTCTCCGAGCCGGCGACCCTGCACCAGAGGGGCCTCGGCGGGCTCGCCGCCCGGCTGGCCGCCGAGCTGAGGGCACCGGACGCGCACTCCCCGCTCCTCTCCGAGGGCCTGGCGCTGGAGCTGCTGGCCACGGTGGGCCGGGCCGCCGACAGCGAGCGCGGACCCTCCCGGCCGCACTGGCTGGACCGGGCCGAGGAGTGTCTTCGCGCTGGAATTCTCCACGGCTGGACCCTCGGTGCGCTCTCCGGGGCGGTGGAGGTGGACCCGAGTCGCCTGGTGCGCGGGTTCCGGCGCCACCTGCGCACGACACCGGCGGAGTATCTGCGGCGGCTCCGCGTGGACGAGGCGCGGCGGCTGCTGTCGGACACCGAACGTCCCATCGCCGAGATCGCCCTCGACACCGGCTTCACCGACCAGAGTCACCTCACCCGTGTCTTCCGGCGCGCGCTGGGCGAGACGCCGGCCGCCTTCCGCAGGCGATTTCGCCAGGGCTGAATCCGCCCGGGGAGGCTCCGCTCAGGCAGCCGAGAGGCCGGGCGGCTCGACGGGAGCGGCCGGGCGGTGCCCACCGTGCGCAACGCCTCGGCGAGCAGCGCCACGCGATCGGGACGTGGCCGGTACACGGTCCAGCGCCCCCGACGCTCCGTCTCCACCAGGTTGGCCTCCTTCAGGATGCGCAGGTGGTGCGACACCAGCGCATGCGGCAGACCCACCAGCAGCTCGAGGTCGGAGAGGCAGAGTCCGCGCTCGCCCGAGCGCACCGGCCCGGCCCGTGGCCCCTCCCATCCGAGCAGCAGCTCCAGCATCCGCAACCGGGTGGGTTCAGCCACTGCCTTCAACGCGCTGAGGAGTTCGTTCGCGCTCATGTCGCTGCTCCGGCCAACAGGAGGACGCGGGACCGGGGCGGCCATTGCCCCGGTCCCTCGCCCTCGTCACTTCAATCCAGGGAACGGCTGGGTGAAGAAGCAGATTCCCAGGGTGGGGTCTCCGGTCAGGAAGGTGGTCACCCAGTCTTCCTTGACGCAGGCGATCGCGTAGTCCGGGTTGAGGCCCGAGGCGAACCTCCCGTTCGCCGGATCTCCGAACGGGTCGCAGATCAGGTCGGTGTCGCACGGGCCGATGAACCCGATCGGCGACGGCGTCAGCCCCTGCATCTTGTAGGTGCCGGTGCAGGTGCCGAAGGTGATGTCCACGTCCCCCTCGAAGGTCGAGCCCTGGTAGCGGGCGCCGTCGAGGAAGCGCAGGTTCGTCGCGTGGTAGACGAGGTTGGTCAGCCCGAGCCCCAGCACATCGGTGTCCGAGGTCATCGGGGTGAGCTCCGGGATGGTGCAGATGTCGTCCGCGTCCGGCACCGCGGAGAAGGTGCCGTGGCCGAGCACCGGGCTGTCCGGTCCGCCCGTGTCGGGGTACGGCATGCTGTCCGACTTCACGTAGATCGCGTTGTCCGAGAACCCGTCGAACCGCCAGTTGTCGGCGTAGATCGCCGGAAGGACGTTCTCGCACCCTGCGGGCGCGGTGCCCTGCAGCGTGAACTTGATGGTGTACCCCTGCAGCGGCGGTCGCTGGATGAGGCACGGGGCGGGGGCCGCCGTCGGGCAGCCGGTGAGGACCACCCCGGCCAGCGAGAGGACGGCGACCAGGACGGCGTGCATGCCTGCGGCTCTGGAGTGCATTGGCATCCTCTAGAAGGTGAAGCGGAGGCTGAACCGGAAGCTGCGCACCGGCTGGTAGTTGGTTGGCTTGCCCCAGTTGGTGTTGGTGTTCACGAAGCCCACCGTCTGGGTCGGGGTCGGGAGGAGGACCTGCGCCGCGGCGCCGCCGATGAACCGCGGCTTGGGCAGCGAGCCGTTGCCTTGCGAGATCACCGTCGCGTTCCCGGCGGCCACGTTCTGGTCCCAGGTCAGGTTGGGGTCGTAGTTGGGGCCGGCCCTCACGATGGACCCGTACGGCGTGGGGACGCTGCCGTTGCGGGCGCCGATGACCGGGCCGACGTTGTCGAAGGTGTAGTTGTTGTCGACGGTGATCGCCCGCTGCGAGTTGAAGATGTTGAAGCCCTCGATGCTGGCGCTGAGGACGCTGTCCTTCGAGAACCGGAAGTTGAAGGACAGCCGCGCGTCGAGCGAGGTGACCCAGGGCAGCCGGCCGCCGGCGCCGCGCTCCAGGATGTACGCCTGGCCCGGCCCGTAGGTGACCTGCGCGCCCAGGTAGTTGATGGGAGCGCCCGAGGCCGCGGTGAACGAGCCGCCGCCGGTGATGCTGAACGTCGGGAGGATCACGAACTCCTTCGCCAGGAACACCTTGACGGTGTGGGTGATGTCCCCGGAAAGGTTCCCGTCCTGGTTCAGGAGCAGGCTCTTCAGGTCGAAGGTGGAGTTGAGGTTCGGGTCGAGCTGCCCGTCCTCGGGTCGGTACAGGCCGTCGTAGTTCCCGGTGAGCCGCGACCAGGTGTAGCTGACCTGCGCCTGCCAGAGGTCGGAGAAGGTCTTGGTGAAGCTGACCGTCACCGCGTGGAAGGTGCGCGTGGCCTTGGGGAAGGTGTCGGCGATGCCCTCGCCCGGGTTCCCGATGAAGTAGGTGTTGGCCTCGTCGTTGGACATGTCCTCCACCGCGCGGACGAGGTTCCGGTACGTGTAGTTCAGCCCCAGCCGGGCGTTGGCCAGGATCTCGTACTCGGCCCCGGCGACGATCTCGTCGTTGGCCGCGGACTTGAGGTCCGGATCCACCGGGACCTGGTCCGCCGCGCTCTGGCGCCACTTCCGGTTGGGACGGAGCCCGGAGGTGAGCCGCTTGGCGGCGTCGCAGCGCGCCAGCCCGCCTGCGCCCACCGGGTCGCAGTCGGTGTTGGAGTAGCCGTAGATCTGCGGCTCGGTGCTCAGCTCGCGGTCGGCGATGTCCAGGGGGATCTGCTCGTAGTACCGCCCGTAGTTGGCGTAGATCTTCGCCCGCCCCTGCTGGGTGGGGTCGTAGACGAAGCCGATCCGCGGCGAGAGCTGGTCCTTCAGCGCGATCCGGGTGATGCCGTCCTCGCCGGCCAGCGCCAGCGTGTCGTAGCGGAGGCCGACGTTGAGGGTGACCTTGTCCATGATGCTCCAGCTGTCCTGGAGGAAGAACCCCATGATGGTGGACTTGCTCTTGGCGGTGATGCTGTCCAGGGTCACCGCCTGGTCGGGCGCGGTGAGGTAGCCGTAGCGCCGGGCCTCGTTGATCGCCGGCAACCCGTCGGGCGTGCCGTTGCCCTGGAGGTATTGCCAGGCTGCCCGGCCGGTATAGGCCTTGGTGTGCTCGTAGTAGGAGATGGCCCCGTCGGCGCCTCCCTTGATCACGTGGTGGCCGAGCCCGTTTGCCAGCAAGGTCAGGACGCCGCGGGCCTGGTAGCTGTCGAGCGTCAGCCGCTCGATGAAGCCTGGCCCGCCGACCGCGTAGCCCAGGAAGCCGCACTCGGTGTTGGCGAACGGACCCGAGCAGGCGTCGCGGACTGCTTGCGGGACGTTCGGCTCGATGGTGGCGATGTTGACCAGGTCCGCGGTGCTGAGGATGTAGTTGGGCGTGCCGGCGAGCGTCCCCTCCCTCCCGGTGTCGAAGCCGCTTCCGTCGGCGGGGAGCCCCTCGTCGACCTGGTGGTGCCAGCCGAAGCGCAGGTCGAGCAGCAGCCGCTTGTCGAGGAAGCTGCTGTTGAGCTCGGCGTTGACGTTGTACGAGTCGTCACGGGTCTTGAGGTTGAAGACGTTGTACCCCGTGCCGGCATACAGCCCGGGGTTCGCCGGGTTCCGCGCCTGGAGGACGCCCGGCACCCGGATAGGGTAGTTGCCGTCGCCGCCGCCCGTGGTGGGCGTGCCGTTCACCGACACGCTCAGCCGGTGGTCCGGGGTGATGAGGTAGGTCAGCTTCCCGATGAAGTTGATCGTCTTCTCCGTCCCGAACTTGCGGCTCTCTCCACCGGGAATCGGGCTGTAGATGGGCTGGCCGGTCACCGGGTCGTTGACGAAGTTCCCGGACCCGTCCACCTGGGCCTTCTGGTACGTGCGGCTGTACGAGTAGCGCTGCGACGCGAACTGGAAGCCGGCGAAGAACCAGAGCTTGTCCTTGACGATGTAGCCGCCCAGCGTGGCCCCGAGGTCGTAGATCTGGTCGAGGTCTCGCGCGCCGAGGATCGCGGGCGTGCCTCCCTGCACGGTGAGCGGTCCGGGCGCCCCGGTCAGACTGCCGGGCGTCCAGGTGCCGAAGATCGACCCGTGGAACTCGTTGCCGCCGGACTTGGTGGTGGCGCTCAGGGCCCCGCCCATCGTCCGTCCGTACTCGGGCATGTAGCCGCCGGTGATGACGTTCACCTCGTCGATGAACTCCACCGTGAGCGGCGTGCCGTTCACCCCGTAGGCCGGGTCGTTCACCGCCAGACCGTCGATCAGGTAGCTGTTCTCCGGGCTCTGGGACCCGCTGATCGCCACACCGTAGAGGTCGTTGGCTGCGTTGGGAGCGGTGGCGGCGAGCGAGTCGAAGGAACGGTTGGCGCCGCCGAGGCCGTTGGGCCGCGACACGGCGAAGTTCCGCACGAAGTCGCTGTTCACCGTGGTGCCGACGGTGCTGGAGCCGACGTCCACCACCGGAGGGGTTCCCACCACGGTGACCGTCTCCACGCCCGCCACCTCCGGCAGCAGCTCCACGTTGAGCCGCAGGGTGCGATCCGCGGCGACCTCGATCCCGGCGCGGCTGAACGGGCGATAGGTCTCCTTCTCGAAGCGCAGGGTGTACGTGCCGGGCGGCAGCTGAGGGACGCGGTAGAGCCCGGAGGCGTCGGTGACCACCACCTGCTCGCCCTGCAGCGAGGGCGAGGTGGCGGTGACCACCACGTCGGCCACCGGTGCGCGCGTGCTCGCGTCCACCACGTTGCCGGTGAGCACCGAGATGCTCGATTGAGCAAGCGCCGTGGAGGCGCCCAGCAGTGCGCCGGCGAGGAACAGCCGGCGGAGGCGTTCGCCCCGGCCGGAGCCCGCGACGCGGCGACGAATCGTGATTCGTTCCAAGTGCACCCCTCCTCGGACTGCGTGACGCTCGGGAGGATGGGGCCGGCAGGTGGGCCGGGTCAGGATTGCGCCTGAACCAACCGGCACTGTGGTCCGTCCGTACCAGTCGGTTCGCGGCCGGACGACGGCGGTTCGCCGGAGACTGCAGCGAGGAGGCCGCGGGGTGCGGCGAAGGCCCGCAACAGGGGTCAACGGGCGTTGTCACAGTGGATGAGGGGGATGTACCAAGAAGAACGACAGGCGCATGTCACTCACCAGTGCTCCGCAACTGCTGTCGGAGATCGCCGCACTTGCCGTCCGTGCCCACGACCGTGCCGAGTTCCGCTCCGGAACGCTGGCGCTGCTCCAGGGTGTCGTCCCCTTCGAGGTCGCCTTCGTCCAGAGCGGCGCCTCCACCGCCGGGCCCGAGCCAGTCAGCTGGGGCCTGCCGCCGCTCGCCGCCCGGCTCCTGGCCAGGAGGGCGGATACCGTCTGGAGCGAGCTGGCGGGGATCCGCGCCGCCGCGCTCGGTGGGGGAGGGGTGGTGGAAGCCTCGGGGCTGGTGAGCGCGGACTCCGAGCTCGGGCGCCTGCTGCGCACCGATCGCCCGGTCCGTCACCTGTGCCTCGCCGCGCTCGAGGAGGGCCGGACGGCGGTGGTGCTGGGGCGAGCCAGCGAGCCCTTCACCCGTCGGGAGCTGGAGCTCCTCCGGCTGTGCCTCCCGGTCGTCGGGCTGGGAGACCGGCGGGCCAGCGAGGTCCAGGAGGCGCTCGGGGCGCGGCTCACCCCGCGCGAGCAGGAGATCTTCGACTACGTCAGCCGGGGCTACAACAACCGGGAGATCGCCGCCGCGCTCGGGACCTCGCACTTCACGGTGCGGAACCAGCTGTGCCGGCTCTTCCGCAAGGTCGGCGTGAGCGGACGCTCCGAGCTCGTCGGGCTCGCCGCGATGGCCACCCGCCGGCCCGCGCCGGCCACGGCCCGCGCCGGCTAGGGCTCACCGACTGCGCGCGCTGCCGGCGGCGAGGCCCACCAGCTCGGCGCGCGAGGCGACGCCCACCTTGCGGAACAGCCTCGCCAGCTGGTTCCGCACGGTGAGCGGCGAGGTCCCCAGGACCAGGCCGATCTGCCGGTTGCTGTAGCCCCGCTGCAGGTACTCGAAGATCTCCGCCTCGCGCGGACTGAGGGTGGCTCCGAGCGAGTCGGCCAGGTCGGCCGCGTGAGAGTCCGCCAGCGTGAGCACCGGGAGCGCCAGCCGCAGGAGCTCCAGCTCCACGCCCCGGAAGGCAGGCACCAGCTCCCGGCCCAGCACCACCGCCGACGTGTCGTCCGACAGCCAGCCGATGCAGAGCGCCGCCACCCGCCGATCGAGCTGGAGGAGTCGCACCAGCGGGGTGTCGGTGACCGCGCCTGCGAGCTGGAGCACGCCCTCCTCGGCCCGCGGTCGCAGGGCCCGCAGCTCGACCCAGGAGGCCCGGACGTGACGGGTCAGGAGCCGGACCATCGCCGGGGTGGCGCCGAGCGCCGCCGGGTCGGAACGGCCGGCAGGAGGCGAGGCGATGAAGGCGAAGTCGAACGGGACCGCCTGCCGGAGAGCCTCCAGCGCCTCCAGCCGGAACCGTTGCCTGCCCTCTCCCACCGAGCCGGCGCGGGCCAGCTGCGAGAGCAGCCGGAGCCCTCCCACGCCGGACGGGTGAGGCGCCGGGCGCACAGCAGGAAGCTGCAGATCGTCCACGAGTCGCACGGCAGGAGACATCGCGCATCTGCGGGGGCCGTCGCTTGTACCGGACGGGCACGCTGGGACCGGACGGTCAGGCGGCGCGATGCTCCGGCCGGGCGGAGAGCCCCTCGAGGCTCCGGGCGATGAGCGCCAGCGGCTCGGGCCTGGCGCGGTACACCGTCCACCGCCCGCGCTTCTCCGACTCCACCACCCCCGCCTCCTTGAGGATGCGCAGGTGGTGCGAGACCAGGGCGTGTCCGACCCCCACCAGCAGCTCGAGGTCGCAGAGGCAGAGCCCACGCTCGCCGGACCGGACCGGCCCGGTGCGTGGCCCCTCCCAGCCGAGGAGCAGCTCCAGCATCCGGAGCCGCGTGGGCTCGGCCACCGCCTTCAACGTGCTCAGCAGCTCGCTCGCGCCCATGGCCCGGTCCGCCGCCGTCACTTCAGTCCGGGGAACGGCTTGGTGAAGAAGCAGATCCCCACCCCGGGGTCCCCGGTCAGGTAATCCACCACCCACTGCTCCTTGGTGCAGGCGACGGCGTAGTCCGGGTTGATGCCCGAGCCCACCGGGCGGCCGTTCTCCGGATCGGCGAAGGGGTTGCAGTCCGCGTCGGTGACGCAGGTTCCGCCGGTCTGGGTCGGGGTGAGCGCCTGCGCCTGGTAGGTCGCGGTGCAGGCGCCGATCGTCACCTCGACCGTGGCCTCGAACTCCGACCCCTGGTAGCGCGCCCCGCTCAGGAAGCGCATGTCGTGCGCGTGGTAGGCGAGCGTCGGCTGCCCGATGCCGAAGGGGTCGGTGTCGGAGCGCATCTCGGTGACGTCGGGAATGGTGCAGATGCCGTCGACCGGCTCCTCGCTGAGCGTGCCCTGGCCGAGCACCGGATGGTCCGGGTCCCCACCCTCCGGCGGATACGGCATCAGGTCCGACTTCATGTAGATGGCCCGGTCGGTGTATCCGTCGAGCCGCCAGTTGTCTCCGAAGATGGGCGGGAGGATGGCGTCGCAGCCCGCGGGCGGGGTTCCCTGGAGCGTGAGCTTCATGGTGTAGCCGCCCAGAGGCGGCCGTTGGATGAGGCAGGGAGCGGGCGCCGCGTCCTGACAGCCGGCGAGCAGGGCCAGGAGACCGGCGGACACCACGGGTCGAAGCGAGTTCATGGTCGATCCTTCGCGGCTCGAATGGGTGGTCATCAGAACGTGAACCTCGCTCCGAAGCGGACGGTGCGGACGGGCTGGTACTGCTGCGGCCGGCCCCAGTTGGGGTTGAGGTTGGCCGCGATGGGCTGCTGCGTCGGGTCGGGCAGGGAGACGACCCCCGGGGCGCCGTTGGCGTAGAAGGGCTTCGGCAGGCTGCCGTTGCCGGGGGCGAAGCTGCCGTCCGGGTTCTGGCGCCCGCCGTATTGCTTGGGCACCGTGCCCTGGGTGGCGCCGATGATCGGACCGACCGTGTCGAAGGTGTAGTTGTTGTCGACGGTGACCGGCCGCTGCGAGTTGAAGACGTTGAATCCCTCGACGCTGACCGTGAACACCTTGTCCTTGCTCAGCCGGTAGTTCACGCCCAGCCGCGCGTCGAACGAGGTGACCCAGGGGAGCCGGCCACCCGAGCCGCGGGTCAGGATGTACGCCTCGCCGGGGCCGTACAGCACCTGCGCCCCGAGGTAGTTGATCGGCGGGCCCGAGGCGGCGTTGAACGAGAGCCCGATGGTCAGGCTGACCACCGGCGCGACGACGAACTCCTTCGCCACGTACAGCTTGACGTTGTGGGTGATGTCCGCGGCGAGCGGCCCGTCCTGGTTGAGGAGCAGCGATTTGAGATCGAACGTCGAGTTGAGGTTCGGGTCGAGCTGGTTGTTCTCCGGGCGGTAGAGGCCGTCGTAGTTCCCGCGGAGCTGGGTCCAGGTGTAGCTGAGCTGGGCCAGCCAGAGGTCGGAGAAGGTCTTCACGAAGCTCGCGGTGACCGCGTGGTAGGTGCGCTTGGCCTTGGGGAAGGTGTCGGCGATGCCCTCGCCGGGGTTACCGATGAAGTAGGTGTTCGCCTCGTCGTTGGACATGTCCTCCACCGTCCGGACGAGGTTGCGGTAGGTGTAGTTGAGGCCCACCCGGGCGTTGGGCAGCACCTCGTACTCGGCGCCGGCGACGATCTCGTCGTTGGCGGCGGACTTGAGGTTCGGATCCACCGGGACCTGGTCGGCGGCGGTCACCCTCCAGTACTGGCTCGGGCGCACCGTGCTGGTCCGCCGGGTGTGGGCGTTGCAGTAGTCCACCCCGTTGGAGAGCGGGTTGCAGTTGTAGTCGTGCCAGCCCAGCAAGCCCGAGGCGACGGTGAGCTCGCGGTCGGCGATGTCCAGGGGGATCTGTTCGTAGTACCGCCCGTAGTTGGCGTAGATCTTCGAGCGACCGGCCTGCGTGGGATCCCAGATCAGCCCGATGCGGGGCGACAACTGGTCCTTGAGCGAGATCCGCACCACGCCGTCGGCGCCGGCGAGGGTCATCGCGTCGTAGCGGAGGCCGAGGTTGAGCGTGACCTTGTCCAGGATGCTCCAGCTGTCCTGGACGAACCCGCCGACGATCACCGACTTGGACTTGGCGTTGTTGAGGTCGAGGAAGACCGGCTGGTCCGGCCCCGTCAGGTATCCGAAGTTGCGTGCGTCGAAGACCGCGTAGGGCTGGCTGCCCCGGGTCGGGCCGGGCACCGTGCTCTCCGGGACCTCGGTGTAGGCGTTCCGGCCGGTGTAGCCCTTGATGTGCTCGTAGTAGCCGAGGTTCCCGTCGATGCCGGCCTTGAGCACATGGTGGCCGAGTGCGCTGACGAGGAAGGTCAGCATCCCGCGCGCCTGGTACGAGTCCAGCACCAGCCGCTCGATGAAGCCCGGGCCCCCGGTGAACCAGCCGAGGACTCCGCACCGGGTGGTCGCGTCCGGGCCGCTGCAGGCTTGACGGACCGAGTCGGGCACCTGGTCGACGTCGGCGATGTTCCGCAGGATGCTCGGGTGGAGGATGTAGTTCGGCGTCCCGGCCAGCGCGCCCGTCTGACCGGTGTTCAGCCCGCTGTCGTCGCCCGGGAGGCCCTCGTCGACCTGGTGGTGCCAGCCGACGCGCACGTCGAGCAGCAGCCGCTTGTCGAGGAAGGAGCTGTTGAGCTCGCCCACCACGTTGTACGAGCTGTCGTTGGTCTTGATGTTGCCGGTGGCGTTGAACGTGCCCCCGCCGTACACCCCGGCGGCGTTCAGCCCGTTGCGCGCCTGCAGTCCTCCGGGGAGTCGGGTGGGGAAGGAGGCGCCGCCCCCGCCAGTGGTGGGCGTGCCGGTGACCGAGACGCTCAGCCGGTGGTCGGCGCTGGCGAGGAAGGTCAGCTTCCCGATGAAGTTGATCGACTTCTCGTCGCTGAAGCGGCGCTGCGCGCTGTTGGCGATGGGGGTGTAGACGATCTGCCCGGTGATCGGGTCGGCCACCGGGTTGCCGCTGGCGTCCACCTGGGCGGTGTTGAAGCTGCGGGTCCAGGAGAGCCGCTGGAACGAGGGCTGGACGCCGGCGAAGAACCACAGCCGGTCCTTCACGATGTACCCGCCGAGCGTCGCCCCGAAGTCGCCGATGTTGTAGAGGTCGTTGGTCACCGAGACCACGCCGGTCCCGCCCACCGCGTTGGACGCCGCGGCGCTCCCCGCCAGCGCCCCGGGCGTGAAGCTCCCCCAGATGGAGCCGTGGAACTCGTTCCCGCCCGACTTGGTGACCGCGCTCAGCGCGCCGCCCATCGTCCGGCCGTACTCGGGCATGTAGCCGCCGGTGATGACGTTCACCTCGTCGATGAACTCGATGGTCAGCGGGCTCCCGTTCACCCCGTAGGCGGTGTCGTTCACCGCCAGGCCGTCGATGAGGTAGCTGTTCTCCGGGCTCTGCGAGCCGCTGATGCTCACCCCGTAGGTGTCGTTGTTGGCCCCGGGCGCGGTGGCGGCCAGCGAGTCGAACGAGCGGTTCGCGCCGCCGATGCCGTTGGGCCTGGACACCGCGAGGTTCCGGATGAAGTCCTGGTTGATGGTGCTCCCCACCGTGCTCGAGCCCACGTCGATGACCGGCGCGGCGCCGATGACCGAGACGGTGGTCTCGCCGGCCGTCTCCGGGAGCAGCTCCACGTTGAGGCGCAGCGTCCGCTCCGCGGCCACGTCCACGCCGCCGCGGCTGAAGGGCCGGTAGGTCTCCTTCTCGAAGCGGAGGGTGTACGTGCCGGGCGGGAGCTGCGGAACCCGGTAGAGGCCGGAGGCGTCGGTGACCACCACCTGCTCGCCCTGCAGCGAGGGCGAGGTCGCGGTGACCACCACGTCCGCCACCGGGGCCCTGGTGCTGGCGTCCACCACGTTCCCGGTGAGCACCGATGCCCCGGACTGCGCGCGGGCGCCGGCGGAGACGACCAGCAGCAGCAGGGCGAGGCGCCGCCATTCGAGGCTCGGCACCAGACGTTCGATCGTTCGTTGCAAGAGGACCCCTCCCGGGTTTCGCGGAGGAGCCCACAGTCGCAAGCGAGACCGGCGTTTCGCAGGATGGCGTTCGGCCCACGCCGGACGTGGTTCGAGCGTCCCTGCTCAGCCGGCAGCGTGGTTCGGGTGCACCAGGGGCGCGGCTAGAGCGTCACCTGGACGGCGGAGATGCCCCAGATGTCGTGCGCGTACTGGTGGATGCTCCGGTCGGAGCTGAACCGGCCCACCCGGGCCACGTTCAACAGCGCCTTGCGCGACCAGTCCTCCGGGTCGCCGGCGTACGCCCGCGCCACCTCGCCCTGCGCCTCGGCGTAGGCACGGAAGTCGGTCAGGACCAGGTAGCGGTCCTCGGTGAGGAGCGCGTCGAGCAGTGGGTGGAAGAGATCGGGGTCCTCGGGCGAGAAGAACCCCGAGCGGATGAGGTCCAGCACCGCCTTGAGCTCGGGGTCGGCGGCCACCACCTCGGCCGGCCGGTACCCGTTGCGGAGCGTCTCCTCCACCTGGTCGGCGGTGAGGCCGAAGAGGAAGAAGTTCTCCGGTCCCACCGCCTCGCGGATCTCGATGTTGGCGCCGTCGAGCGTGCCCAGGGTCAGCGCGCCGTTGAGCGCGAACTTCATGTTCCCGGTGCCCGAGGCCTCCTTCCCCGCCGTCGAGATCTGCTCCGAGACGTCCGCCGCGGGGATGATCCGCTCCGCCAGCGTCACCCGGTAGTTGGGGAGGAACGCCACCTGGATGCCGGTGTGGCCAGAGTCGGCGTTCACCACCTCGGCGATGCCGTTGATCAGCCGGATGATCAGCTTGGCCAGGAGGTACCCCGGCGCGGCCTTCGCTCCGAAGAGGAAGACCCGCGGGTGCACCACCGCGGCGGGGTTCTCGCGGGCGCGCATCCACAGCGCCACGATGTGGAGCGCGTTGAGCAGCTGCCGCTTGTACTCGTGCAGCCGCTTCACCTGGACGTCGAAGATGGCGGTGGGGTCCAGGTTCAGCCAGAGCGTGTCGCGGACGTGCTCCACCAGGCGCTGCTTGTTGGCCTGCTTCACCGCGCGGAGCTCGTGGAGGAAGCCCCCGTCCTGGGCCAGCGGCTCGAGCCCGCGGAGCTGCTCGAGGTCACGCCGCCAGCCGTCGCCGATGCGCGAGCTCACCAGCGCCGAGAGCCCGGGGTTGCAGAGCACGAGCCAGCGCCGCGGCGTGACCCCGTTGGTCTTGTTGTTGAAGCGCTCGGGATAGAGGTCGGCGAAGTCCGGGAGCACGTCGCGCTTGAGCAGCTCGGTGTGCAGCTCGGCCACCCCGTTGACGCTGTGGCTGCCCACCACCGCCAGGTGCGCCATCCGGACCTTCTTCTCCGGACCCTCCTCGATCAGCGACATCCGCCCGAGCCGCTCGGTGTCGAAGGGGTGGCGGATCTGCACCTGGCGCAGGAAGCGCTGGTTGATCTCGTAGATGATCTCCAGATGGCGGGGGAGGAGCCGCTCGAAGAAGCTCACCGGCCACATCTCCAGCGCCTCGGCGAGCAGGGTGTGGTTGGTGTAGCCGAACGTCGCGACGGTCACCTCCCACGCCTCGTCCCAGGGCACGTGCTTCTCGTCGACCATCAGCCGCATCAGCTCGGCGATGGCGACGGCCGGGTGCGTGTCGTTGAGCTGGATGGCCACCTTCTCCGGGAAGGCGCGGAAGTCCTCGTGGCGGTGGAGGTAGCGGCGCACGATGTCCGCCAGGCTGCAGGCGACGAAGAAGTACTCCTGCCGGAGCCGCAGCTCCTTGCCGGCCTGATTCTGGTCGTTGGGGTAGAGGACCTTGCTGATGACCTCCGACTCGTTCTTCTCCACCACGCTGCGCTCGTAGTCGCCGTCGTTGAAGAGCCGGAGGTCGAACTCCTCCGAGGCCCGCGCCTGCCAGAGCCGGAGGGTGTTCACCGTCGTCACCCCGTACCCGGCGATGGGCATGTCGTAGGGAACGCCGAGCACCGTCTTGCCGCCCACCCAGCGCGAGGCGGGCGTGCCGTTCCGGCCGGAGCCGTGCTCCACCGAGCCGTAGAACCGCACCGGAACGGCCTTCTCCGGTCGGACGATCTCCCAGGGATTGCCGAACCTCAGCCACTCGTCGGCGCGCTCCACCTGGTGTCCGCCGATGAGGTCCTGGCGGAAGATGCCGAACTCGTAGCGGATGCCGTAGCCCATCCCCGGGTAGCCGTGGGTGGCCATCGAGTCGAGGAAGCAGGCCGCGAGCCGGCCGAGGCCGCCGTTGCCGAGCCCGGCGTCGGGCTCGAGGTCGATGAGCGCGTCGAGCTCCAGGCCGGCGGTGCGCAGCCCCTCCCGTGCCGACTCCAGGAGGCCGGTGGCGATGAGGTTGTTCCCCAGCGCGCGGCCGAGGAGGTACTCGGCAGAGAGGTAGTACGCGCGCTTCGGGTCGACGGAGCGGTACGTCCGCTTGGTGGCCACCCACCGCTCGGCGAGCCGGTCGCGCACCGCCATCGCGATCGCCAGGAACTTGTCCCAGGGAGTCGCCCGGTCGGGGCCCTGCCCCCGGGTGTACTGCACGTGGGCGAGGAACGAGCGCTGGAGCGCGTGCGGGTCGCTCCGGAGATGCAGGACCTCCGGCGCCACCGCTGGGGCGTCGGGGACGAGGCGGACGGGGCTGTCGGTCATCGGCGGAGCGACTCTACCCGCTCCAGGTCAACCGCCCTTCGGGGAATCGCCTCGGCAACCCGCCGCTCTCGGCTATCGTCACCGGATCCATGGGGATGCGTGACGTCGTCATCCTGGCGATCGGACTGGTGCTGGGTCTGCTGGTTCTCGGCTGGCGGCGCGGACGACGTCTCCGGGCGCTGTTCGATTCGGTGCGTCAGGTGGATCTCGCTGCCCTGGCCGGCTATCGGCACGGCCGCGTCGAGGACGTCCCGCTCGCGAAGCGCGCGGTCACCCAGCGCGACGGTGGGGTGGAGGTCACCGTCGCTGTGCTGAGCGCCAAGGAGAGCCGGGCGCTCTTCGGCACCGACCTCGCCCGGAGCGGGATCCAGCCGGTGTGGATCGAGGTGAAGAACGAGGAGGAGGTGCCGTACTGGCTCCTGGCCGCCGGGCTCGACGCCGACTACTTCTCCGCCCGGGAGGCGGCGCACGTGCGGCACACCCGGTTCGCCCGGTCCGCCAACCGGCAGATGGACGAGTTCTTCGACCAGAGCCAGTTCCGCAGCCCCGTCCCGCCGGGGACGAGGGGGGCGGGATTCGTCTTCACCAACCTGGACGAGGGCATCAAGCCGGTCGCGGTGGACCTGGTGGCTCCCCGGCACGGGGCGGTGAAGAGCTTCACCTATTTCCTGCGGGTGCCGGGCCTGAAGACCGACGCCAGCCGCCGCGACGTCGACCGCCTGTACCCCCCGGAGTCCATCGTTCGCCTGGAGTCCGAGGCGGAGCTGCGCGCCGCCCTGGAGCGATTGCCGGGCTGGACCACCAACAAGAGCGAGAGTGCCCGCGGGGATCCACTGAACCTGGTCTTGATCGGCAAGCAGGACGACCTGTTCCCCGCCTTCCTGCGCCGGGCATGGCACCCCACCGAGGTGGTCTACCTGGGCTCCTCCTGGAGGACGCTGAAGTCCTTCCTGCTGGGCTCCCGCTACCGCTACTCGCCGGTGAGCCCGCTCTACACGCTGGGGCGGTTTCAGGACGTCGCCGCCCAGAAGGCACGGCAATCGATCCAACAGCGCAACCACATCAGGCTCTGGCTCACCCCGCTCGAGTACCGGGGCAGGGCGGTGTGGCTGGGACAGATCAGCCGGGACATCGGCGTGCGCTGGACGCTGAAAACCTGGAACCTGACCACGCACAAGATCGACCCGGACGTGGACGAGGTGCGGCTCGGGCTGATCCAGGACCTGCTCTACTCCCAGGCGCTGGTGAAGTTCGGATTCGTGAAGGGGCCCGATCCCGCGCCGCCCACCAGGCCGCATCGCAACCTGACCGGCGATCCGTACTTCACCGACGGGCTGCGCGCGGTCCTGGTGTTCGAGCGGCGGCCGGTCGCGCTGGGGGAGACGGAGGTCTTCGAGTGGGAGAGGCCCGGGGGCGCGGCGATCGACGCGCAGGCTGCGACCGTTCGCCCCTCCGGTGCCAGCTGACCCGGGGGGCCTAGTGGCCGGGGCGCGTCACCGTCGCCAGGGACGGGGCGTCGAGGCTCGCCGCGATGGGGGCCACCGCCTCGCGGAACCGGGCGAGCAGGGTGGAGGGTACCGGCTCGCTGCGCGGGAACTTCTGGTTCAGCGGGTTCACGAACGCGCCGTTGCGCTTCATCGCGAAGTGCAGGTGCGGCCCGGTGGTGCGCCCGGTGTTCCCCGAGTAGCCGATGACCTGCTTCTGCGCCACGCGCCCGCCCGCATGGACGCCCGCGCCGAACGAGGACAGGTGCAGGTAGCAGGTCTCGAACCCGTTCCGGTGCCGGATGCAGACGGTGTTGCCGCCCGCACCGGTGTTGCCGACCACGGTGATGGCGCCGTCGGCGACGGACCACACCGGCGTGCCGACCGCGGCGGCGTAGTCCACTCCCTGGTGCGCCTTGAGGTACTCGAGCACCGGGTGGAAGCGCATCCCGAAGCGGCTGGTGACGTGCGCGAACTTCAGCGGTGACTTGAGGAAGGCCTTCCGCGCCGAGGTGCCGTCCTCCTGGAAGTAGGACCACTCGCCGTCCGGGAGCTGCCAGCGAAAGACGCGCTTGGTCCCGACGCTCTCGCCCCGGTACTCCGCGGCGAGAACCTCGCCGTAGCGGAGGAGGCGTCCCTTGCTGAGCACCTTCTCCACCAGACAGCGGACGTGGTCGCCCTTGCGCACGTCGACGTAGAAGTCGATGTCCCAGGCGAACACGTCGGCCAGGGCCAGGGCGATGGTCGGGTCCTCCTTCGCCGCGACCGCGGCGTCGTACAGCGAGCTGGCCACCTCGAGCTCGACGCGGGAGACCTGCGTCTCCACCTCGATCTCGCGCTTGCTGGCGACGTAGCGCTCGCCGTCGCGGCGGACCTGCCACTCGTCGATGGGGCTCTGCCGGTAGTCGAAGTGGTCCAGCTCGCCGTCCCGGAGGACCAGCCGGAGCTGGTCGCCCACCCTCGACTTCCGGAAGTCGAACACGCCCTGGAGCGCGCCGATGACCCGGTCGGTCTGCACGCCGTCGAGCCCGGCCGAGCGCAGGGCCGTCGCCAGCACCTGGTTCCGCTCGATGCGGCGGTTGAGGATGCGGACCCGGGGGCTGGAGGGCGCGGCGGCGAGCAGCGCGACGGCGAGGGCCGGAGCGAGGACGGTCATCGGGGCTGGAGCGAACTAGCCTATCAGGCCGTCCGGGCCCGCCAAGCCGACATCTGCGCACCCCCCCCGACGGCGGCTCGACGCTCTGGGCCAGGCGGCCTGCGGCTCACCAGCCCGGAGGAGCGCCGGTCCCGCCGCCCCCGCCCGTCCCGCCGCCGGTGCCGCCACCACCGTTGGTCCCGCCGCCCCCGATCGGCATCGGCGTCGGCGGGACCATCCCGCCGTCGGGGAGCAGCTGTTGCGTTCCGTTCCCCGGCGCCGCGCGGAGGGCGGTGTCGCCGCCGCACCCGCTGGCGGCGAGCGCTCCGCCGCCGAGCACGAGGACACCGAAGAGTCGTCGCAGATGCATGTACTGCCTCCTGGCCTCCATCGAGGCTCGGCAGGAAGACACCCGGACCAGACACCGTTGCAGTCGACGCCACTCGCTGCGACGTGCGGCGCAGGCGCCGGCCGACGTGCCACGCTGGCGGGGTGACCGGCCATCACCCTCTGCACGCGGTCGCGGCGCTCGCCGCGCGACTGTCGCGGCGCCGCGGCTTCCTCGCCCTCACCGTCGCGGTGCTCGGCCTCGGGCTCGGCGCCACGCTCACCGTCCTCGAGGTCGCCGACGCGCTCTTCTG